>CAWIQQ010000002.1:0-4843919 GCA_963838355.1 uncultured cyanobacterium
TCAAGATGAAGCTGGTGATTTTTACCATCAAATGTCTTTAGAATTACACACTAAAGATAATCGCGATTGGGGATATTTACAAGTAGGGAGAAATATTGCTGATGTTAATAGCTATATGGATGCGGTTAAATTAAGTTTGTTAGTAGGATTACCCATAGCAATGACAATGATTGCTTTTGCTAGTTGGTGGTTAGCAGGTTTAGCAATGCGACCAATTTATCAATCTTACAGACAAATTCAACAATTTACAGCCGACGCTGCTCATGAATTAAGAACACCGTTAGCCGCAACTCAAGCAACAATAGATTCAGTTTTATTAATGCCAGATTTAGACATTAAAGAAGCATGGGATATTCTCGGAACTATCAAGCGTCAAAATCAGCGGCTTATAAGTTTAGTTGTAGATTTATTGATGCTTTCTCGCTTCGATAGGGAATCCCTTTCTGTACAGCGGGAATTATGTTCTTTAAATGATATTATTGAGGACTTGATAGAAGAATTTGCAGCAATGGCAATTTCATCTAATGTTACCTTGAAATCGGAAATTCGCATTAACAAAGAAATAAATATTATTGGTAATATCGAACAGCTTTATCGCTTATTTTCTAATTTGATTGTTAATGCAATTCAGTATACTTTACCTGGTGGGGAAGTCACAGTTATTTTAGATAGTTACGAAACGGAAGCTGAAATTCGAGTCAAAGATACGGGTATCGGTATTCCCAAGAATGAATTGTCTCATGTGTTTGACCGCTTTTATCGAGTAAATAGCGATCGTTCTCGTCATACAGGTGGCTCGGGTTTGGGTTTAGCAATTGCAAAAGCTATTGTAGTATCTCATTACGGTAGTTTAGAAGTAGAAAGTGAAGTTGGAAAAGGTAGTACTTTCATTGTTATATTACCTTGTAATCAATCATCTCGTACTAAATTAATTAAAAAATCATAGAGACATTTAATTCAATTTAATTAAACTCTTCTTCTATCTGTAATTATATTAGTTATTTTTCAAAAAACAATACATCTGTTCGAGAAAATAAATCTCGTTCTTTATCTGATTAGATTGAGATTTTAGCAATTTATGCTTGGGGAATTTTCATGATTAAAGGAAGGTTGATTATTTAAATTTCAGTTCCTATATCGGTAGTGAATTGAGTCATATTTATTAGGTTTAGGTGTACGTTTGCTAGCCCATTCATCAAAAGAAACTAATTTTTCTGAAGGCGTATTAGGTTCTGATTCTGTCTCAGATGAAACCGCTTGATTATCTTTTTCTAAAGGTAATACCAGAAAAGAATCTTCGTATCCCTCTTCATTCACAATAACTTTTATGTATCCGCCAGCATCTAAAAGGTTCCCTTTAAATTCTGGTAGTTCTTCACATTCTGATAACTCTCGAAGGCGCTCGCTAATAAGTTCTTTATCAAGAGTTTTTGTGTTTTCGTCATATTCAAAGGCTTCTAAGATGATATCTGATTCTTCCAAACATTCACCATTCACGTCATAATAAAACAAATCAGCGTTAACTATTCTGGAATAGGAACTAAAACCAAAGAAAAAAGACATTTGGCAACAACTCTTTTAATATCAATGGATTCATCTTATTAGCAGCGCTTACAAATTTTACTACACGTTTAAGACATTTCCAATAAAAACAGCAACTATATTTAGTTTTGAAGCTACTATAACTTAATAGAAAGAAGTGAAACTAGCTTTTAAGAAACTACCCCCGAAGCAAAGAGAAGTATCTATTACCCCCTTGCCTATGAAGGAATGGGGGTTAGGTTGATAATTACAAAGACTGCTGAATTCCACCCGTAATTCTAAAATCTGGAGAATCATCACTTAATCCAACTCCAGCACCAACAGACCAAACTGTAAGCGGTGTAGCTTGTTGACGAATACCTAACTCTAAGATGTATGCATCTTCATTTTTCTCTTCTTCTTGTTCGTAAACAAAATCTGTCACTAATATAGTGGACGAACCTAAACGACGACTATAACCTGCAACCGCTTTAACAACATTTCTTCTTTCATCATCCTTCTTTGCATCGTTAAAGGTATAACCAACATTGAGATGAAGTCTATCTAGATTAGCTCCAGCACCCAAAGTTTTTTTCGATTTATATTTATAGCTTTCTCCTACCGACTCGATTATTTTCTATAGTCTCCATACATATTTATTCAAGTAAAGCTGCTAACTATGTCATTAAATAAGGTTAGCATTCGTCAACTACACTCGTTGTTTGCACCTGTTATGTTGTTGCCCGTAATACTAACTTTAATTATGGGTTCTTTGTTTCAAATAGCAGTAATTACTGGCAAAAGTGAGGAATTTTTGTGGCTTCTAGAATGGGAACAAGAAAACAATTTCGATGTGTGTCTGCTCAAGGAAGTCTCAGGAGCGATATACGCAGTTAAGACAGAGGTTGGTAAAGGTTTGATAGAACAACACTCATAAAGTTAATTAAGACCCAAAGCACCCGCTACTTTTGGATTATAAGTTAATAATTTCAATATCTCTACAACTGGAACTTTCGTTTCATTCATTGAAATAATTTGCTCCTTGAAGCGCGTTACGCCTTTGGCGTTTAGCTTCGCTAATCGCACATAAGTCTTTCCTCTTTTACCCCTATATTCCCACTCGAAATAAAGCTGTTTGACTGGTTTCTTTTTAGTGCTATTAGCATTCGCATAACCCCATGAAATATTACCGCTGCCCTCACCGCGTTTACGATGGATGCTAGGGGAATTGTTAAGTGATATTGTTAACAATAAATCTCAACATATGCTAGTTTATATGTACTATTAATTGCTGTCAGCCTATTTTTGAGTTTGTGGGGTGCGGAATGTGGGTTTTATTGGTACGCTCTGTTTCTTTTGAAATTTTAGAATTAGTATCTGGAAAAGCCGAACCATCATCCCAAGCAGGGTCGTACTTTACACCATCCCAGTCACCTTTGTGGTTTTGTGAATCTGGGTGTTGATATTGCTCGATATCAAAAAGCATTGTCATTTTACGCTAATCCGTTGTTATAGGTTGATACAAATTCAACGTTCGTCGCGTTCAATATCTTTAGTTATTTCAGCAGTCTTTTTCGGAGCAGGTAAATTTCGTCTATCAAATTTCTGTGTTTGAGGATTATATGCGGCGATCGCCTTTCCCTGACTAGTGAAAAAATCAACAATACCAACAGTTTGAGCATCTTTAATTCCAACTACAATATCTGTTGGTTCATTCATCAATTGAATTGCATCTTCTACAGACAAACTACCGATGAAATCAACATTGATATTCTTATATTCTGTCGCAAGTTTTTCAATAGTTTTAAAAGCTGAAGACTCTGCAGAGTTTGCGGAAACATCAACAAACTCCACCTTGCCATAACCTAACTCCGCAGCACTTTCTACAGCCCGCTTGAGCATATTAGACATCACTTGCTCGGTTTTGAGTTTAAATGAACTATTAGCAGGTGCTTCAAAAAATAAAACGGTACAAACACTCTTGTTGATTTCAACAGAATTTCCACTATGTTTAATTTGTGGAAACTTTACGGTAGAAGGGTCAATTGTAATATCCGCATAGCTAGCAGGAGCATTTTTTAAAATTCCAAAGAAACTAAATCCTTGAATTGACTTACCTACAGCATTAAGTTTTTCTTGTAAAAACGTGACTGATTTTTTATTAACGGTTCCTAATATTTTATTATCAATCTTTGCAAAAACAGTTGGTGCTTTGTGGGGATTAGTTTGTCCTATAACTAAATTTATATTGGCTTGTTCGTTCTGCCACTCATGAGATTTAAAAGCATATTTATTAACGTGATCAATTTGCAACTTATTATCTGAATTTTTTAAACTGGTGATAATAACACTTTTACTGGGAGGAGAAGTTATAGCAGCAATCGCTTCACACCCAGGTAGTAAATGAGGAGAAGAAGCATCAATAGTACCTAGCTTTTTACCTTCTACCATTATCCAACGCGCAGTTTGATTGGGGGCACGAGGATTAATTCCATTTTCAAATTTTATGGGGACTTTTTCACCAGCAAAGTTTTGATTAGCATAATGATTGAACTGAGTACCAAGCACTCTCATTTGGGTAAACTGTAACTGATTTAATTGACCTATAACTTCGTCGATAAATATAGAAAACGCCACACCTGCCTTTTTTAGTCCTACATAATTTTTATTTTCTTCGGTATGACTAATATCATGAATTGCAGCTGCTATCTGTAGCTTTTCATTATCCGGAGTGCTATTTATAATTGACTCGACGTATTCAAGAGTTTGCTGCTTCAAAGCATCAATCATACTATTACTAATACCGCTAAATAATTCCACTTTACCCTGCTTTATTGTCATTGCGGGCTTTAGGTTATGCTCTCGCATTGATTTCATACTAATTGTGCCTATAGGAATATCAATATCTTTACCTGAAGATGTTGTAAATCTTGCTTTAGCAAAAAGAGGATGTGATATTTTAGTAGTTGGTTCTCTAGAAGAAATTCGGATGGTCAACTCAGAAGCTTTCCAAAAATTATGATTTTTAGCTCCATCAAACTTAATTAAATTTGTAATTTCTAACTGTTTTACACTAACAGGAGAAGTAATTATAAGGTAAGGTCCTTCAGCAACTCTTTGTCTTTCTTCTAGTTCGATACGGTTTCTGACTAATGAATTATAACTATTCTTTATTTGTTTAGCTTGTTCTTTAAATGAATTAAACTCTACCTGTGGATAAAAACTTCTAAATTGCTCTATTGGTCTAGCAACTAATTGGTTTTGTTCAAATACTTGATTAGTTTGTTGAATCATCAAATCAATAGGACTACAACCGTTAGTTTTCATCCCACGATTAATAAATGCTTCTTTGTTCTTCTTATCAGCCAACCATTCAACTTCCTTATAACTAGTTATAGCTTGACAATATTTAATAATTGATTCGTCAGGACGCAAAGCACTTTTACAACCATCAGTCGCAACTTGTAATTCATTGCCTAATTCTGCTACACAGTCAAATAATATTTTTTTAATTGAGTGTAATTGATGTTCTACTTGTGACTCTTCTAAATTTTTATTAAGTGTAGATGCTATCGGTGTTAATTGGTCTATTATCTTTGGAGGTATTGCTAATTTACCATACTCGTGTCTTTTCAAAATATAATTAAAATGTGCCGAAATTCGTTGAAGATAATCAGATTTTTCTGACTTCGGAATTTCATAAACTTCACATTGCAATGCAATATTTTTCTGAATTTCGTTAGCTATAATGCCAATTTTATTATCCATCGCAGAAACAGCAATTTCTGCAAAGGTTCCTTGATAAGGGACTTTTGCTTTTTTAACAATATCGGGGTATCTATTTTCAAGTAAATTTTTTTGTTTTACTTCTTCTGCTAATATTGGGAATTCTTTGCTAGGTGCAAAAGCTAATAAATCACCATCAAAATCGCATTGCATATTATCCATAGCTGTTTTCGGGTTTATGTAAACGCATCCCGATAGCGTTTGTGGAAGATGCTTATTTTTTAAAGTAATTACACCATTGAATTGATTAAAGGTGAACGGGTAACTATTATTTCTTCTCCTTCTTTCAAGTAAGGAATACAAATTTCATTTCTGTTCGATAATAATCTAAATTATCGAAAAAAGTGGTTCTTGCGTACTTAGCGTGCTAAATTAATATTATAGTGCCAAGAAAGTAAAGCTCTAATTTCAAAATTACGAAAATTTCTAAAGCCAAATCCACTTCGTTTTATTAGTTTCAGTTTATTATTAATTCCTTCTACTACGACCTTAGTAGTTCTTCTCTCGAAATATCCGATTATCTCTCCAAACCATCGTGTAATTGTTTTAACACTTTTTTGATAATAAAGTTTAGCTTTTTTTAACCAATCTAGTAACCCTAAAATTCCTTCTCCTAAATCTTCGCTTTTATCAAAAATATCACGGAATTCCTCTTTCAATGAATGCATAATATCCAATAAAGGTGACGCTTCTCTGATTTTATCTAATTTCACTTTTTGTTTATCCGTAAGTTCGCTTTCAGCTTTTAAGAGCGTAAACTTGTTACCTTTTAAACTATCAAATACTTTCTCTCTTGACTCAACATTTAATTCTAAAGCTGTTTTCTTTTCGTCTATCCTAGCTTGATTTAACTCTTGATGTATAACTTTGGTAACGTGGAACCTATCTACCGTAACGACTGCGTTTGAGCAAACCTTATCTACTAAACTTTTATAATTTCCGGTCATATCAATACTAACTTCTTCTATTTTTTCTAAAACTTCTTCTCCCCAGGTTTTCATGTAATTTTCTATTACAATTTGTTTTCTTTCTTTTACTAACCCTATTAATTTACCCGTATCTATATCTACAAGTACAACAATAAACTTTCCTTGACCTTTAACTAAACTAATTTCATCGATTCCCAACCTTCTTAAATTGCTTAAATCTATTGGCAACAATTTTTGAGCTACGTCTTCAATCATCGAATTAACCTCTTCATCAGTTAATCCATTATTTTCCGCTACATTACTTACACTACTACTAATAACTTGTTTAACAATATTTTCTGCGTATCGATGCGTAAACCCCTTTTTCGTTCCAACAAAATCAAGCTGCTCACTAAACGTTTTTCGGCATGTTTTACACTTAAATCTTCGTCTATTTAAATTTAGTATTACTTCTTTATCTCCCATCGGTAAATCTTTTACTAAGTATTTTTGATTTTGATGGAGATGTTCTGATTTTTTACCGCAATGCGGACATACTGCACTTTTCACCTTTTTACTTACTGATAAGATTAGGACTGAACCCTCTTGTAGACTGGACTCCACTACTACATCAGGCAAGTTTAATAGTTCTGTCAAAACTCTTTTCATAAGAAATATTAGTGAAATACGGGATAGTTATCTTAACATTTTAGCACGCTAAGTACGCAAGAACCACTTTTTAGGTTACGATATTTTAGTTCAACATTCTGACAATAAGCATACCCAAGGTAGACGCTCAATTAACGGAATTGTTGCCCTAAGAATTCCAGCAAGCTTTATAGAAGAAAAGTGCGCTCTATATATGAGGAATGGTAAACCCATTCATCGTCCTGAATTAGTAAATGATGACGATTTTACTATCGTTAACATTTACCAATCAGAATTTAGAGGATACGTACAGTTCTATAGCCTTGCCCAAAATATTGCATGGCTCCGAAAACTCCAATGGATTATGTGGAGTTCCTTAATGAAAACCCTTGCTTGCAAACACAAGACAAGCGTGGCTAAAATCTGTGCCAAATATCATAAGACGGTAAAACTTCCGCACGGTTTGAGAAAATGTGTGGAAATAATCGTTCCCAGAGATGGCAAGAAACCTTAGTTGCTCGTTTCGGTGGCATTCAATTAAAACGTAACCTAAAAGCGAACATCGAAGATTTGCCCACAAAGCGAAAACCCGCGTTCAGAAATGAACTAGTTAAACGGCTTCTCGCTGACGAATGCGAGCTTTGTGGGGCAAGAGGTGATATTGAAGTTCATCACATTCGCGCCCTCAAAGACCTCAAAATTAAAGGCAGGAAGGAACAACCGCTTTGGATGCAAGTTATGTCCGCACGTAAAAGGAAGACTTTGATGGTCTGCCCTCAATGCCACGATGCAATACACGCCGGTAGACCTACAGGTAAAAGAGTCTTGTGAAACGCAGAATACTGGAGAGCCGTGTACCTGGAAATCTTGTAAGCACGGTTCGGAGGGGGCTAGTTGGAAAAGGAGCCACTACGGAGGAAACCTCGCTAGCTAGCTACCCACTTTTGATAACATCAACCACTCCTTTATTATCAAACAAATAGGAAATTTTCCTGCTCGAAACTTAATAAAACAATGGCTTCAAGCAGGATATGTGGAACATGGTGTCTTCCATGCAACAGACGTTGGAACAATGCAAGGTGGTATTATCTCCCCCTTATTAGCCAACATAACTTTGCACGGAATGGAGGATGCACTTGGAATAAAGTACGATAAACGGGGACAGATTATTGGCAACCGTATAGTAGTCAAATATGCGGATGACTTTGTGTGTCTATGTGAAACCAAAGATGATGCTCAATTAGTGGTAGAACAATTGAAACCTTGGTTAAGTCAAAGAGGACTACAATTATCTGAGGAAAAAACTCAAATTGTTCATATTACCCAAGGCTTTGATTTTTTGGGACATAACATAAGACATTATAAAGATATATCGAGCAAAACGGGCTATAAACTACTTACAAAACCAAGTCAAAAGGCAATCAAAGAAATACGGCATAAAATCCGCCAAACTTGGCTTAAATATAAATCAAATCAAGTCAAGGAATTGATAGCGAAACTTAATCCTATCATCAGGGGTTGGGCTAACTATCATCGTAAAGGAGTAGCTAGGAAAACTTTTGAAAGCCTAGACCAATGGATGCATACACGTGCGCTTAAGATACGCTAAAAGAAAACATCCAAATAAAAACGAAACTTGGAGAAAACAAAAATATTTCGGAAGATTTAATTTGGATAGGAGGGATAAATGGGTATTTGGCGACCACGATAGTGGAATTCATCTACTAAAATTCACTTGGTTTGATATTCAACGCCACGTGCTTATACCTGGAAAATCGTCACCTGATGACCCAAATCCAGAAATTCAAAAATGGTTCAAGTCGAAGAGGAAACGAAATTCTAAGGATTATAAAAAATCATGGCAGAAAATAGCACAAAACCAAAATTACGTGTGTCCCACTTGTAGAGAATCTTTATTCAATGGAGAAGAACTACACGTCCACCATATTATTCCCAAATCAAAGGGAGGTAAGGATACTTACAAAAACCTCCAACTCGTCCATTTAATGTGTCACCAACAAATACATTACGGGAAGTCTACGTGATTTGCTTGAGCCGCGATACTTGGAAAACTTGTAAGTCCGGTTCTTAGGGGGGAAAGGGATAGCAATATCCCCGACCTACCCGACTGCTTCATCGTGACTTAAAAGTTATCCAAAGATGCAAGAAACTGATTACCGAGTGGTTAAAAGACATAGGTCTAGAATTAAAACCATCCAAAACTAGAATCGCCCATACGCTTGATAAACAAGCCAGTGAAGATAATATAACCGGATTCAATTTTCTTGGATACCATGTCCAACAAAATACAGCCGGTAAATACGTCTCAGGCAGGAAAAGTAATGGAGAAATATTAGGTTTTAAAACCCTCATCACTCCCACAAAGCAAGCAACTAAAGAACATCAAAGAAACATCAAACACATCATTAGGGAAAACAAAAGTACCTCACAAGCCCAATTAATACAGGAACTAAATCCTGTCATAAGGGGATTGTGTCAGTATTATGAATTTTCTGATGCACAAACGGTTAAAGAGTTTTCAAAACAAGACCACCTTGTTTTTCAGAAACTACGAGCTTGGGGAAAATACCGATGTAAAAAACTCAAGGATGCTGAGAATAAATATTACATTAAAATCGGTAAAAGAAACTGGATATTTGCCGCCAATAGAGAAAATAAAACACCTCTAAGGCTATTGTTTCATAGTGACTTCAGTAGTAGTTCTACTGAATATGTAAAAGTCAAAGGCGAATGTAGCCCATATGACGGCAACCTAGTTTACTGAAGTACCAGAATGGGCAAAAACCCAGACTTACCTCAAAGAAAAGCAACTCTGCTTAAACAACAAAAAGGTAAGTGTAAATGGTGCGGATATCATTTTCGTGAGGAAGACATCCTTGAAGAAGACCATATCATACCTACCTCACTTGGAGGTAGAGATGAATACAAAAATCTTCAATTACTACACGGACACTACCACGACCAGAAAACTGCTTTAGACCTTATTGAAATTAGGAAAAATGAAATATCTAAATCCCTTAAAGATTTAGATAAAATTCTACAAAAAGTCAATTACCTTTGGGTTGACGACATCCTAACAATAATTCCTAAAGTAAAAGAGGTCTACTGACAATAGATAATACATTGAGTAGCCGTGTGATGGGAAACTATCAAGCACGGTTTCGGATGGGAGGGGTAGAGCAGAAATGCTCACCTCGACCCTACTAGAGTGTTAATTCCCCCTAACCGACCAGTGTTGGTTCTACTGGGGATTCAGAAACATTGAAAGCTAAGGTGTAGTCACTAGAGATTCCGATTTGTTGAAGTGCAAACGTGTAGACTCCACTGGGTAATGCATCCTCGAAGCCAATCGCCCCCCATCCCCGTGCAATGTTATCGAGGATATCTGTTTCCACCTGTCGAGGTTCGCCAAACAAAGCGTAGCCTAAGATGTTTCCTCGAACCGCAGAATCGTCTAGAGGTTCGGTAAAGGTATCGCCTTCCTGCACTCCGATAAAAGCAACATTACTCTCAGAAAAGGATTCCAGTACCAAAGTGTCGAGTTGCAAGCCTTCGGGAATGGTGATGGTCACGTATTCTTGATCTCTGTCGCCTGTAGTCACCGATAAAGGGGTGATTCCTACCGATAAGGGTAGCTCTAAGGGGTTAGTGGGGTCGTTAGAAATATCTCCACTCACCGCTTCATCATAACCGGGATTAAGTTGAGGAAAGATGGATATCTGACTTTCATCGTCGGCAAATAACACCATAAAAGATGCCGCATCCGGCGACGGGTCAATGGTGTAGTCACCGAGTTCACCCACAAACTCTACATCTTCAGAAACCAAATCATCTGGAGTAACCAGTGAAAACTCGGATTCGACTAAGCCATCAAGGATTTCTGGCAAAAATCTATCCGGTTCGAGGTTATCAAGTACACTAATTGTAAAGCTCCCCATCATTGCCCCTTCATCAACCGTTAGAAAAAAGCCAGAACCATCAGAGTTGGTATCAATTGAGGATGGGTCAATATTTTCTGTAATTGGACGAAATCCAAATCCGGCTAAATCTAAGCGATTAACAATTTGTTCTACCTCGCTATCAAGATAAACTTTCAGTCCACCCGCAGGTGCAGGTTCATCAAGGTCAAAACGAACCGTGAGTGCTGTGCGTTGATTTTCAACCAAAGCATTGAAATCGCCATCAAAGGTTGTTGAGGTCGATAAACTAACTTGTGTCATATTTAAATTATTGTTACTCAGAAGTAAGACGCTCCACCGGATGGCACACTGCGCCAATGTACTACTGTTTCCATTTCAAATGAAAACGCCTGACGTACATAGTCCACACGATTTGGATAAATAGTACCATGCAAATATTTGCTGATATATACATTTCTATCGGAATCAATGACTAAAATTTTGGAGTTGAACAGATTCAATATTACAAAGACACACAGAACACCCTTGAATGTAGTTATTTTGGTTAAAACTAATATCAAGACAAATGTTAATAGTCATGTTATTCTTATTTAGCGCAATCCCTGCTTATGGTGAATATAAGCCAAAAAACCGCAAAGTAGCTAGTGGATATTCCCGTTCTGGCTGTTGCCGTTAACAATTCCAATGACCAGCATTATGTCTAAACTGAATATTTTTTACTTGTATCGTGGATTCTCAAAATTTAACTTCCACTGAAAATGCACCAAATGGAAGAAAATTATTCCCTTAATTAGGGATTTTTGATTAGTTCTTGCGATTAAATTAAACAACGGGAGTCTTGTTCTAGCTAAATAACTTATAATAGCAGCTAGAACAGGATTGTATATCGCCATGCCTAAGAAAAAATGCGGTTTGGGTTTTGACTGCGCTGCAATGATGATTCAGCCTGGGATAGACCCTGCTGACTGCCTCAATTACCAAACTTGTTGTAGTGCTTACGAACTCACACCTCATGAGCAGTTGGAATTGATACAGGTTCGCCAGCGAGAGCGAGAAGAAGCCCAAAGAGAAACAGAACCGATTCAAGAAAGAATACTAATTTCGAGAAAACAAGCAGCAAGGATGATGTTGATGAGTCGGGGTTGTCCCCAATCCCTGGATTCATTAGGAATAACTGATGTGATTGCTGGTTTAGAAGAACAGTTGTCCCAATTATCACAAGCACTCTCAGAAGCAACCCAAGACCAATATATTCCACCTCGTGGGGTTGAGGTTCATAAGTACAACGTTAAAAGGGGTAAGAAAGTATTTGAGTACAACAAACTGATGGCTGGAGAAGCCATATTTAAACCAGTAGAGAAAACTAGGGAAATACGTAGGAACGGTATAAAAATTATGATAAATGTGGAAGCTGTCCGCATGATTCATTTATCAAGGGACGAGGATGCCAGAAATATCGTTGCCAGGGAAAGTATTGAACTGAGAAATAAACTATCAAAAGTTGAAACACTTTTAAAAAACGCTCAACAACTGATTGATGAAGCTAGCAATTTAATAACCCAAGTTGCTAGTTATGCGATCGCCAAGTAATTAAGGGTCATAAAAGTAATAAAATCCCCTCCATAAAGAAAAATGGAGAGGATTATGCGTCTCGGAAATTATTGTAGTATATGCTATCACTGATGACCTCTTAAAAGCGATAGGACATAAAGAAGATATTCGTCGGGATATGAGTGATGCAGAAATTATCACAACCTCTCTAGTAGCAGCTATGTTCTTCGGTGGTAATCATAGTAAAGCTTGTGAGTATATGAAAGACCATAAGCTAGTCAAAAAAATGTTAGAAAAATCACGTTTCAATAGGCGATTACACAATGTTTCAATGTTAGTCAATGATTTATTTCATCAAGTAGGAATGATACTAAAAGAAAGTAGCGATTATACTGAGTATATTTTAGACTCATTTCCTATACCAATGTGTGATAACATCAGAATTTTTAATGCTAAACTGATCAAGTCAGAACAGTATAGGGGCTATATCGCTTCTAAAAAGCGTTACTTTTATGGAGTTAGAGTCCAGCTACTAACTACAAAAAATGGAATCCCTGTAGAATTTGTGATTTTACCTGGTAGTGCTTCTGACATACGTGGATTAAATGCTTTACCACTGAATTTACCATCAGGGAGTGAAGTATATGCTGATGCAGCCTATACTGATTATACTGTCGAGGATATTTTGCAGGAATTAAGCACAATATCGTTGAAGGTAATGCGTAAAAAGAATTCTAAACGAAAGGATAAACCTTGGATTAAGTATATTAAACAACATACTAGAGATTATATTGAAACAATATTTAGTAGCATAACTTGTGTTTTCCCCTCATTCAATTCATGCTGTTACCTATGACGGGTTTTTACTGAAAGTAGAAGCATTTATTTTTGCTTTTACGTTAAAATCAGCATTTATTGAATAAGTTAAATATACTGCTTTAATATAATTCAGTATTTACTTTCTTAAGTTAGTTAAAGTTGTGTTTGCGCGTAGCGCAAACACAACTTTATGGTAGGCGATCGCATTAAATAGTAAATTTGTATTTAGTAACCCGCAACTTGGGTTAAAATAACTGATTCTTGTTCAGAATTAACTACTTTCCCAACTGCAAGGGCAAATATGGGGTCATGACGTAGAGTTTCATGGTCATTTATGTCTTCATACCCCATTATTAAGCCATATATTCTTTGTGCAATTAAGCTATTAATGGGATGCAAAATTTTATTTTGCTCTCTGTAATCTTTAAAACACGCTGCTAGTCGCGATGTTATTTTTCTTTTTCTATCCAGTTCCGCAATTAATGTTAATCCTGCATCCGATGTTACAGGCTCACCCTTGAAATTCACTACAAATGGACATGATTTTACTTGTTCAAATATGAACTGTTCCGGTATACAATAATTTTTATGTGGGGTCATACTTTAAACTGCTCAGATTGTTGTGCAATATACATTTTGCCAGTTTTTGACCCCTGTTTCTTCAAGCTTTGTGAGAAATCCGGGTTTAGTTGTGCTAATTTTTCTCTTATCCGGTTTCGTGGTTGGCATTCACTCACCGATTGATTTCAATATAGCACAATTAACGAGCAAAATTCACATACTTGTTCATAGTTTATATTGATAATCTCTATACGCAGCAGTTTTAGACTTGTAAATTACTACAAAATTCATATACTTGCTCTTGAGGGAAGAAAAACCACCATAGTAACCGGAGGATTAATTATGTAATTACAAGCTAAATGGCAGAACAAGAACAAAGAAGGCGAACAACCAGTATTACCATTGATAATCGGGTTTTAGAAGAACTCAAAAGACTTGCCAAAAACAAAGGTATTAGTGTAAGCAGGTATATTGAAGAATATTTTTTTGACGAATTTAAGCGAATTGGAATTTTTTCCCTAGATGAAGAACCCTTCAAGGAAACTCGCGGTGGGGACAGAACCAAACCCAATCAATAATTGTATTTACTGCTTCACGCTACTAAACAATTTAAATATAGTTAAAGTTTCATCGCTGGTAGAATACTTCTGTCATTCCCAGCTATCAAAACCACAATGAAAAACGCACTTTCAGAAATCAAACAACTTGGTAAAACCAAACCCAAAAAGTCAAAGCAACTTGGTTTTAGGGAATTTCTGAATATGGTCATAATTTTTAGCTACAGCGTCATTTTGGAAGATAGTAACTTCAAACAGTTTTGTAATATGGTGAAGGTATCTGGGGAAGTTAGGGAGAAACTACAAGCTTTTGCCCGAACCAAAAGTTTTGCCAGCTACATTTCTAACCCCATCTTTACAAAGTTTTTGATTTTCAGCTTTACCAGATAAAGTATTTTCATGAATATGAATATTATCCAATTTATGATAGTTGAATTTTTTAGATAACTTTGATGCTGCTTTCATTGCATCTTCATAACAATTAAACTGTTCTCTTTGTAATTTTTTTAATTGTAAATTAGCACTAATTTCTGATTTTTTAATTCTTTTTTCTAGTTGTCGTAGGTCAGATTTATTTCTAGCTTCACTTTCAACTATTAACCATCTTTGTTTAACCGAAGCATAACTACTTTCTTTAACAACATATGAATAACCATTTATTTGACTTTTGATTAATTCAGAATTATTTATACTTGAAACCAATCTTTTAGCTTCGGCTAATGATAATGGTACACGAGATAACCATTTAATTTCAGATAATAATTTTAAATTAGCAGCAGTATACAAAGCACTATCTGCTACCATCAAGCTATCAACTTCTATTTGCTTTTTAAAATCAACTAATATTTTTCCAAAACTGCCTGAATCAGCTTCATTCCCAGATGCAGTTTTGAAAAAAATTGGTATATCTCCATCTCCTGAACATATCAAATCAATAATAAATTGTTTCAAATCTGGTCTATGGTCGCGAGAGTAACCATATGTTATTTTTATTTCTTCTGGTTCTGTGTTTTCTATTTCCGGTTTAATTACATCCAAATCTTTTTTATTGTTGTTATATTCACCATGGAGATGAAAAGATGAAGAGTCTAGATGTTCAACCAGTAATGATACATCAAATGTTTTCACTGCATTTAATGAAATAGCTAAAAAAACATTACTTAACCCTTGATTAAATAATTTATCCATTGTTCTACCTAACTTATCATCATTGAGATATTCAGGTTTTACTCCTTCTCCAATTAAATGCTCGCAAGCTCTATTTTCAAAAAACTTTGAAAACATATACAGTGGTGCAGATACAAAACCATTACCATTTAAAATCATTGCTTTCACAACATGACCAGAACTAATTTTTTCGGAAATATCTTCTCCTAGTAAGTTATTAATTACTTCGACTAAACCAATTGAGTCTATAATTCCAGCGACTATTCCCAAATGGTCTATATTTTTAATTTCAATTTCTTCGAGAGTAGACATAGCACCTGTAAAATGTGAAAATACTTTTTAATATTTTCACACTTTGCGTACCTGAAAACTTATAAGAATCTGTTCTTCTTATCAACAAAACCCTAGTGGTAGCTCAATACATAGTTACTATTATTAATGATAATTCTTCTTATTTAGCTTCAATACAACTAAATTTGAAATAGTTTTTATGTACTAAAAAATGGCTTTAGCTTATTTTTGAGATTGTGGGGTGCGGAATGTGGGATAAATCTGCCTATGTCGTTTTTCCTCCCTGAGCTAAAGCTACAGGGCTTCCAAACTCCCGGTTACTTTACGTGATTTACAACCAATTGCCTACAAGAACATAAGGTGCCCAAAAATATGGACGATTTTCTTGAGCCAAAATGGCTAACTGAGCGCGTTGCAATGCTTCGGATTTACTTACCCCATCATCCCATCATCCAATTGGCGGTACAATTCACTCATAAATTTACTAGTTGATTCATCATCTACCGTCCATAAAGTTGCTAGGGTGCTGCGTGCCCCTGCTCGTACTGCTACTCCAGCTAATCCCAAAGCATACAAACCTCCACCATCAATATTAATATCACCACCTACGAGTAGCAAGCTTTTACCATTTGGTACGCGCAAACCAAAAGCAGTAACAGTATCTGATAGATTTCTACCTGAGTCTGCAACTGACTTACTTTGAATTGATGCCGCTTTCACTTGATTAAAAAACAAAGCACTCGGATTAACTTCTAGCAATGATGAAGAATTTTCTGGACTTGAAGCGCTAAAAAAATTATTCTCACCAAATCCAATTGCATCAGCGGTACTCCCCACAAAAGAACCACCAATATCCAACCGTGCATTTTCACCAAACACTATTCCCGAAGGATTAATCAAAAATAAATTCGCCGTACCATTCGCTTTAATCAACCCATTAATATCAGAAACCGACCCACCCGTCACCCGACTGATAATATTTTGAATATCTACAGCACTGTTAAAATGAGCTTCACCACCAGTAAGCACGCTAAACTTTTCAAAACTGTGAAATAAATTACCACCGGCAGTAGTTCCACCTTCAATAAAACTTTTATCCCCTTCTATCTTGACTTCAGAACTGTTAGGTAAAGTATTATCAGGAATAACTTGAGCAGATGCGACCTTTGCAAAAGAAACAATGGCGCAAAAACTAGAAATCCCCAATAACCACCTTTTAAAATTACTTAATTTTCTCATCATACCCTCTATATTTATCTTGTATTAGAATCAAAAAGTTAACTTTAAGATGGTGCGTGAGACTAAAATTTAGTATTTGTTTCTCCGATATCTTTTATAAAAGTGTCACACACTAGGGTGTTGACTCTGTATCCTTTAGCCCGCAAGACTTCATGCAGATTCTGTGTCCATACTTTTTGGGTTGAAAGTGGCTGTTACAGCCACTTTCAATGCAGTAAAAGCAACACAAATAAATTTTCGGGAAATTCGCGAAAAACCATCAAAGTCAACACCCTAGTCACACACCCTACAAATTATTTATTGTTAATTGTTAATTGTTCATTGATAATTGAATTTTCAAAACGGATTATACTGCACAGAAAAGTACAAACCATTTTCCTGTAATGAATCTCCTTGTCTATCTACAGAAATCAAAGGAATACCCCACTCAACAGCAGCAGTAAAATTATTACCTTGCGTCCAACGTAAACCCAAACCAACAGCAGCTAGGGTATCGGTATCATTTTCATCTCTATTTGACGAGTTATTCTAAGTAGTACCAACATCAACAAAAGGCGTAAGGGAGCAACGCGATTTTGTGAAAACCAGTGCGATCGCCATACCTACACTTAAATAGTGCAACACAAAAAGTACACATATTATATGTATAAATACGCAATAAATAGAAATAAGGAGTTGCAGCGAAGCTGCAACTCCTTATTCTTTAATAACAAAAAAAGGTAAGATTCCTTATTGTCAGGGGTTTTGAAAAGCAAAACCCTCCGAGAGCGGAGTGCTTACCAAGATGAATAAAATATATGCAACTTTAGATTTAAACAAATCTGTGAAAGAATTTAAAGAGAATGTTATGAAAATTTTAGAATTGACTGATGTTGAAAATTGGGATGGAATAAAAATAAAAAATAAAGAAGAAGAAATAAGGAATATTGCTTTGATTTTAGCAGGGCAATGTACCGCAATACTATTATATAATCTTTCTCATAATACAACTGCTATCAATACAGCAAATAAGAAAACACAATCATGGTGGCGTACAAGAACGAAAAATCATGGATATAAAAATCGTCAAATACTAACTATAGGAAATGTAGAATTAAATCTTACATTGCCTTATGTTGTAGAACGTAATAATAAAAAAAATAAAACTTTAAATCAAGGGTTTTGTCCTTTTCTAAGATGGTTAGGCATGGAAGAAGGAGTTACCCCATTGGTTCGGTCAAACATTGCAAAGTATGGTGCAATAAGCTCGTCTTTTGAAGCTGCTCGTAAAACATTAATAGACTGGGGTATTAATATTAGTTTAAAACGTATAGAACGATTGACTTATTGTTTTGGTAAAATAGGATTGAGCTTACGTGAATCAAAAATATTTAATCTTAAAATTGGTAATTTAATACCAGGTAATACATTAAAAAACCAACGGGTAGTGATAGCTGCCGACGGCGGAAGGACTAGGATTCGTATTGATAAAAAAGGTCGCAAAAACTCTAAAACAAACAGGCATGGTTTTACTGGAGAATGGATTGAGCCAAAAGTTTTGACTATCTACACCGTAGATGAGAAAGGTAAAAAAAATAAAAATGGTGAAATCCCTATTATAAATGACGGAACTTATGAAGATTACCGCGGATTTCTTAAAATACTAGAAATGTACCTTGTTAGTCTGGGAATAAATCAAGCTAGACAAGTGCTATTAATTGCCGATGGAGCCGAATGGATATGGAAACATATTCCTCCACTTCTTGAAAAATTAAATTGCCCAACAGAAACTTATCAATTATTAGACTTTTATCACGCTACAGAACACTTACAAGTATTTGCAGATAATGCTTTTTCTAAAGAAACAGAGCGAAAAAAATGGTTTAAACAAACTCGTTCTGCATTGAAAAAAGGTAAGATAAATTCCATTATTCAAGAAATGAATAAACTCACCTTAGAATTTACTGGTGAGCGCCGCAAAAATGTAGATAGAGAAATCAATTATTTTATCAAAGGGAATAAAGAAAGACGTTTCAATTACCATAAAATTTCATCTCTTAAACTACCTATTGGCAGCGGTGCTGTAGAAAGTTTAATCAGACAAGTTGTTAATTTACGTTTGAAAGGAAATAGTAAATTTTGGTTAAAAGAGAATGCTGAAATTATGTTACACCTTCGTTGTCAATGGATTGCAGGTTGTTGGAACAACTTCTGTGACTCTATTTTAACTGCACTTGTTAAGCCGATACAGATTGCATAAATTATACCAATCATTCTTTTTCTTCTTTATTATGTAATTATTAGCACCCTTCCGCTGGGGTATTTTTTGCTGACTTTATATCTATAACTAAGAGATGTGTGCCGCAAAGCGGCACACATCTCTTTTCTTAGACAGTATTATTACTTCCATACTCTGTATTATTTGTATTAATATTACTGATATTTGTTGTTAACGATCGCGATAAAACTGGTTGATTTCACAAAATCGCGTTGCTCCCAGGCGTAACTTGCAATAGCCCATCCCACTCAGACACCCGCAGAATCGGTAATTGCAATTCCACTGAAGCAAGAGCGCCATTATCTCTCAATAAAAAATCCTATCGATACCCTCGGACGCTATTTATACCTCCTAAACCAAATTGCTCGGAAGCTAAAAGTGTTGTAGAAGCCAGTTGCACGTCACCACGAACTAGTAGCAAACTATCAGGTGCTAACAAACGTACCCATTGCGCTTGTCCTCTCCAAGCGAAAAAACGGCTATCGGGTGCGGTACTATTGACAGTAGCATTGAACGCACCAGTTCCTAAGCTAAATTGAGAACGAGCAGCAATTACTTGTTGGCGATCGCGCTCAATCCATTCTTGAAAAAATCGTAATGCTGATACTTTGGTACGTCCTTCTTCATCAACCCCTGGTGAAATTTCAGAAATAGGAATATCTTCTTGTTCTAGTACAGAAGAAGAAATATCGCTGTCTCTTCGAGAAGCCGTTATTCCCAAAACAAATTCTTGGTTGGGAGTTTGTACTAAGGGTTGACGGAATGTAAGTTCGTAAGATTGCGAAGCTGATTCAATATCTAATGTATTAAAAGGACGTTCGATAATATCGGCTGATGTATTGCCATAGTTGAAAGTAAGAGTGCCGTTGCGGGGATTAAGGGGTAAGCTATAGCTGGCATCTATGGTGTTAGAGCCGTCAGTGTTGCTATATGCTGCTGATATACCATCTCCTATTCCTAGTAAATTGGCTTCATTAACTTGTATTTGTCGTCGGAAGCTACCAACACTGGGGGAGCGAGCGTTATCCAGTACTATTTGTGTATTGAATGAATCTGTCTCTGTAAATTCGATAGCCAGTATACTCAAACCGGGACGCGAACCTGGAGTTAATTTTGCTTCTAAATTTTGAATTAAAGGATTGATTTGTAATAATTGCAGCGCTTCGAGCAAATCATCTTGATTCAAAGGGGTAGATGTCCCTACTTTGATACGGCTACGGATATAATTGGGTTTAAGTTTCCCCAGTCCAGTTATGCGGATATCTTCTAGTTCACCTTCAATAATTTCAATTTGCACAATACCGTCAGTAAGAGTTTGTTCGGGTATATAAGCTCCAGAAGTAACGTATCCTTCATCAATATAAAATTGAGTAATTTTGGAACGAGCTTCTAATAATTTTTCAAAATTTATCGGCTTGTTGGTAAATTCCTCTAATAATTCAGTTAACTTTTCTACACTAAATGCAGTGTTACCAGTAATTTCAAATTGCTTGACAACGAAAATTTGCTCAATCGCGGGAAATTGTTCATCTGATGGAGTTGGTTTTGAAGGTTTGAGTAATTCCGATGGAGGGGGAAGTCTCGGTCGAGGAGAAGGTAATGGTTGACGGGGGGAAGGTGGTTGAACATCCTGCGGTGGTGGAAGTTCGGGAAGCGAGGGAGTATTTTGAGCTTGTTGTATGTTATCCACTGTCTGTGCTTTGCTAGGTTTAGTTGTCAAGCAGTTGAGCAATATAAGCAAGCAGGACAGTGCAAAAGTATGAATAACTTTAGCTATAATGGTTTCACCAATCAGTTGTATATCTGCTGCGTCAACACTTAAATTACCTCCATCGCCTTCTCCAAATGTAATAGAATTGACTTGTGCCCCATCTTTAATTAACAAGCTATTAGTTTTAATAGTTAAATTTCCTGCATCTCCTGTTGAGTTTGTTCCTGCGGACGTAAACAAACCACTAGAACGACCATCTTTGGCTTCACCAATCAGTTGTATATCTTGAGCATCAACATTCAGGCTACCACCCTCACCAACTCCAGGGGTTTGAGCGTTAGCTTCTGCCCCATCTTTAATTAACAAGCTATTAGTTTTAACAGTTAAATCCCCGCGTCTCCTGTTGAGTTTGCTCCTGCGGACGCAAACAAACCACTAGCAAACCGACCATCTTTCGTTGTACCTATTAATTGCACGTCTTGGGCATCAACAGTCAAACTACCACCCTTGCCTTGCCCAAATGTTTCAACGCTAACTCGTGCCCCATCTTTAACTAGCAAGGCATCAGCATTAATATTAACATTGCCTGCTTGTCCGCTTGTTCCCGATGGCACCCAATTAATAATAAAACTCTCATTATTAATATTTGCGTTAGTTACATTAGACATCTCCAAAAAACAATTAAACTCTGATAAAATAATATAAAAGGGTGTTTTTATCAGAGTCTTATGAGTAACGTATTAGATTATATTGAAAAGAATCCTAAAGAATCACAGCGTTTATTAGGTTTAAAATACGAGCAATTCAAACAGCTTTTAGAAAAAGTTATAGAACTACATGATCATAAAGTGAAATTGGCTGAATCTAAAAAAGTGCAAATTATTAAAGGTGGAGGTGGTCGAAAACCAAAAATATCACTGTCTGAGCAAGTAATATTGACTTTAACATACGGCTCTACATTTGACAACATTTCAACTGCTTGGCATTCAATTTGGAGTAAGTGAAAGTACTGCAAATGATACGTTGAATTATTGGTTACCATTGTTAGAAGAATTGCTACCGTCAAGTTTACTTGAAGAGGTAAAAAAAAACTCCAATGACTACGAAGTTGTCAAAGAGATTTTAGCAGAATTCGAGTTGATAGTAGATAGCTATGAACAGCCTATAGAGAGACAAGCGCAATTATAAAGAACAAAAAAAATATTATTCAGGTAAAAAAGTAAATCATACTCGAAAAAGCCAATTAATCGTCTTACCAAACGGTAAAGATATTGTTGATGTGGTTTCTAACAAACCTGGACCGAAAAGCGACATAAGTATATTCAATGAAAGTAAGAAAGGTTTTGACCCAAAACAAAAATTTCATGGTGATAAAGCATATCAAGGAGGAGAATCCATTAAAACTCCTAAGAAAAAGCCTAAAAATAAAGAGTTAACTATTAAATAAAAACAGAAGAATAAAGAGTTAGCATCTGAACGAATTTTTGTGGAACACTTAATTCGTTTAGTGAAGATATTTAGAGTAGCCCAAGAAAGATTTAGATTAAATTCGCGTAAGTATGAACATATAATTATGACTATTTGCGGACTTGTCAGATTACGAATAGGAACATTCATTTTATAGTTATGATAAAAATCAATATATTAAGAATAAATTAACAAAAATATATGCTACTTTTTTACTAGATATTAATAGTAAGTATATCAAACGCTTATTATTGTGTACAAAGTAACTACCTTTGCAGTTATGCGATCGCAGTTTTAAAGGTAGTGATAGTAAGACTTTGGTTGTTTCCGGAGATGTCTAATGGTTCGTCAGCAATTGAAGCCAACTGTATCAACATCCCAAGTAAAAGTACAGGCTCGTCTTAAAGAACGCATCAAAGGACTAGAGAATGAAAATAAAGAACTACGGCGTAAAAATGAAGCATTAGCAGGACAAGTTTATCGCGTTCATCAATTAAACGAACTTATAGAACGTCAGCAATCGACTATTGAAGATTTAGAAAGTCGATTGGAGCAATGCTCCTTGAATAATCCAAAATTATCATCAAAAATTACACCAATTACTCAAAAGCGTACTAAAAAATTACTTGAAAGTCGTAGTAAAATTGATTCAGAATTAAAGACTTTAAATATTAGAATCAATTCTACGCTATCTAAGTTGATAGATAATAATCCAGAAGAAGTAGTTTTAAATGCTATTTCTTCACTTAAAGAAGGATTATCTAATAAAACTGTAAGGAATAAGACAGGTTTCTTAGTTAAAGCAATTGAAAATCAATGGATAGCTAATGATAATTTTGAAGATAAAGTAGAACAGGACATATTTAATGAATGGTTTCTACTAGCTAACTCTCAAGGATTAGTTTTAGCTTCTACCAAGTTTGATGCAATATTGCACGTTCTTACTCCAGATGATGAATGGATTCCTTTTGAAAAAATGATTAGTAAATACCCTTTAGAAATGTTGAAAAACTAAGATTAATATTGTAAAGGCTGATTATCAATTACTTGGAGATTTTGTTGAAGAAAGGAGCGTTATGGAAAATGAAGTTATGTTGTGTAAAGCTTCAACAACATTGGAAGTACCGTAGAATAAGTGTTGTTGTTGTTATGTATTACATAAATTGTAGAAGCTTTCCGGTTTTACGATTTAACGTGTGATTAACGAATCCCGTTAAGATAAGAACTATGGGTGAACCGTCAATCAAAGATGCCCCTTCCCAAACGACGTAACTATTTTTCAACATATTAATAGCGGACAATGATTTTGATTTTTATGAAGCGAAAAGTGTTTGAAGCGATAATGTGTTTGCAATAATTCTCGACAGCAAAAAGGGGGAGTAAAATCTGCTTTATCCCCCTTTAATTCTGGTTTATAATTTCACTATTAATTCTCGGCTTTCATTTGAGGATTAACACTTGCATTTACCCTCTGGGCATATTCCCTCCTGCGCTGCCAAGATAATTCGTTTAGTACTACTAAATCTTCCTTAGTTTTACCAAATTTACGGTTGGCGAATTCCAGCAATTGTTCGAGGGAATAACGCTTTTCTTCTACTTTTCCAAAATCAGTTGCGAAGCGCTCTTTAAATGTATCCCAATTGAAATCTTGAAAACTGTTTTTAGCAAGAAGTCCGCATAAAGAACGAATTGAGTAGTAGACTTTTGAATAAAGTCTTTCAGAGTAATCGCTAACTGAATATTCGCCTAAAACGGAATCATCGATTGCTTGAAAGTTTGGTGCAGAGGATTTACGTGTAGCCATAGGACAGATATCTCCTAAATTTTCATTGCTCTATTGGGCGTAAGCCCTCTTTCTATTGAATTATTTCAGTACGTTAAGTTTTGGTAATCAGCACCAAGATGAATCGTGATAATCTGCCATTAAATCCTTGATTTCACAGTTGTGCTGATAATCAATTTCTAACTGTTGCAAGTCTGTATCTAATGCCAAATTTTTTAGTTCTTGCATCATTTCTTTAACATGATTTTCATCGCTGACACCTGAATAGTAGATTTTGATGAATTTGTCAGCTTTGCTTATGAATTGCTCTAAGTTTGTGACGAATACCTGTTCTGAATTAATTGCTTGAATCATGATTTTTCTCTATGAATTATTTGATGTGATTTAGTATTCGTTTGGGAGCATGAGAACTTTTTCAACTAAATACACCTTGATGTGGCTCAATGGAAAATCTGTATATTCGATTTCTTGTCGTAATACTTCTTGATTCGTATCCCATTCACAAGCCAAAACTCCGGAATTATCTTGAACTTTTAAATGCCAGATTTGAAATTCTCTTAATTTTGGATTAGATAGAAATTGATTTGTTTGATGTGAAGCGATTGCATCTAATAGCCAATAACAATTAGCTTCTTCGGCTAGGTATTGCATACCCTCTGTATAGTTCAAGCCAAGCCAGTGTTTGTAGAGAGTTGCTGAACCATAAAATTGGTTTAGCTCACTGGTTATTTCTTGAGGAGTTTTCATTTTTCAAATTCCTGATTTTACGGACTTCACGTGAAGCTCTGCGGGGGAAGTACAAGCGCAAGACTTCACAATTCCATCGGCGTGAGCCGTAAAACGAAAACTGCTATAGATATCGACGGTTTTTAAAAAAAATATTGCTCTAATAACGATGAATCAAAAATATACTCTCACCGAATGTAACTAAATGACTCTTCGGGTATATTTGGACGAGAAAAGTGTAAGTATGAATGAATCTGTATTTTAATCATTAGTATATTGATGTATGCGGACGGTAATTTATATTGATAATTTAATTAATTGTGTTATGCTTACTGCGAAAGGTAAACGGCTTTCGAGCAAGACACGTTAATAAGTGTTTGTTAATATGTCATTAATTGCAATATCTAAAATTAAATAATGAGCCAGACTGAATATCAAGTAGGGGGTAGTTTAAGTAATGATGCTCCTACCTATGTGGAGCGTGAGGCTGATTCACAACTGTATGAAGCTTTGAAGAAAGGAGAGTTTTGTTATGTACTCAATTCCCGACAAATGGGTAAGTCTTCTTTACTTGTACGTACAAAGCACCGTTTAGAAGCAGAAGGTTTTCGCTGCACTGCTGTTGATGTCACGGGTATTGGTAGTGAAAATGTGACTCCGGAGCAATGGTATAAAGGAATTATTTCTCAATTATATTTAGGTTTTAATCTTTTTGGAAAGGTTAATTTTAAAAATTGGTGGCGCGAACAAGAAGATATTCCTGTTTTGCAGAGATTAAATTTATTCATTTCTGATGTAATTTTAGAACAGTTTCCGACAGAAGAGTTATTTATATTTATTGATGAAATAGATAGCATACTCAGTTTACCTTTCTCTGTTGATGACTTTTTTGCTTTAATTAGGTTTTGTTATAACCAAAGAACGATTAACCCCGATTACAAGCGGATTACTTTTGCTATTTTCGGAGTTGCAACACCATCGGATTTAATTAAAAACAAAAAGCGTACTCCGTTTAATATCGGTAAATCAATCGAATTAAATGGTTTTACTTTAGAACAAATTCAACCTTTAAGTAAAGGTTTAAAAAGTCAGATTGAAAAACCATCCTCTGCGATTAAAGAAATTTTAAATTGGACGAATGGACAACCTTTTTTGACTCAGAAGTTATGTCAATATTTATTTGAATATATTCAAAATTTTGTAAATGAAGATGAATTATCCAACCCAGAAAAAGCAATAGAAAAAATAGTGCGATCGCAAGTTATAGAAAATTGGGAATCTCAGGATGAACCGGAGCATTTAAGAACTATTAGTAATCGGATTCTAAGTAACGAGCAATTGGCAGGACGCTTACTAGGAATTTACCAAAGAATATTGTTAGGAGAGGTAGTACAGAGCAATAAAACTTCAGAAAAAATTGAACTTTTACTATCTGGTTTAGTTGTAAACGAGCAAGGAATTATCAAAGTAAAAAATCGGATTTATCGGGAAATATTTGATATAGAATGGGTAAGCCAACAATTAAAAAATCTCCGTCCTTATTCTGAAAATTTTAATACTTGGATTGATTCCCAACAGCAAGATAATTCACAGCTATTAAGGGGTTTAGAACTTCAAGAAGCACTATCTTGGGCAGATAATAAAAAGCTTTCTGATTTAGATTACCGTTTTTTAGGTGCAAGTCAAGCAATTGTAAAACAGGAAGTAGAAGATAATTTAATTACTGCAAATCAAGAGCTTGAAAAAGCAGAATTTGCATTAGAAGCTGCAAAACAAGCATATCAAATTTTAGCAGACGCTAAAAGAATTGCGAAAGATAAAGTTAAAAATTTACGGTTGCTCAAACGTTGGACAATTGTAATTTCAATCGGTGTTGCGATATTTGTTATTTCGCTACGTGCAACTGGTTTACTACAGGGAATGGAACTAACAACATGGGACAGATTTTTTCAAGCTAATTTACAAGATAAAATAGAACCTAGAATATCAATTGTAACTGTTGATGAATCGGATATTCAGAAAATTGAAAAATATCCCATATCAGATAAAATCTTAGCATCTGCATTAAAAAACTTAAAAAGTCATCAACCTAGAATGATTGGACTGGCTATATATAGAGATTTACCAGTAGAACCAGGTCATCAAGAATTAGTAGAATTATTCAAAACTACTCCGAATTTAATTGGTATAGAAAAAATTGTTGATAGTCAAGTTGAACCTTCACGAGTTTTAGCACAATTAAATCAAGTTGGTTTTGATGACCAAATTTTAGATGAAGATGGTAAGGTACGTCGCGCTCTACTTTCCTATGAATTATCGAAAGATGAATTTAAATTTAGCTTTGCTGTCAAATTGGCTTTGGATTATCTCAAAGCAGAAGGTATCACCTTCAAACCACTACCTAAAAATCCCTACCACATTCAGTTAGGAAAAACGGTATTTAAACCTTTGGAACCTTACGATGGAAGCTATGTTCGTGCAAAAACCGGAGGATATCAAATTCTACTCAATTATCATGGCACAAGAGAACAGTTTCAAACCTTTTCCTTTGCAGATTTACTAGCTAATCGCATACCCGAACAAGCAATAAAATCTCGTATAGTTCTTATAGGTATAACAGCCGAAAGCATTAACGATTTGTTTCTTACCACCTATAGCAGCAAAAATTTGCAAGGAGTTCCCAAACAAATGTCGGGGGTAACGATTCATGCAAATATAATCAGTCAACTGCTGAATGCGGCTTTAAATGGAAAAGGTTTTTTGCAAGTATGGTCTGAACCTGTAGAATGGCTGTGGATTTTACTTTGGTCGGGAATAGGTGCAATACTAGCATGGAAAATCAATTCCCGCAGTTTGATTTTTATTGCTGCTATATTTACGATTATCGGAATTTTAGCTATTGGTTACTTAGCATTTTTACAGGGATGGTGGATACCTATAATTCCACCCGTGATTGCGGTAATAATAGCTGTAATCGCTCTACCTACGATTACGGCAGGGCATTTAGAAAGAAATACGCTGATACAAACAGTCAAAATACTCATTTCTATCAGTCGAGAAAAACCAGCACCAGGGAGAATTGCCATTGAATATCTTAAACAAGCGGAAAGTAAAGAGAATTTGCGATTGATTGAAAGTGTATTATCGCAGTCGGGAATGGAAGAGTGAGGGAGTGAGGGGGAGAGTGATATCATGTCCGTTAAATTAACCGTCATTGCGAGCAAAGCGAAGCAATCGCAGTGATTGGGATTGCTTCGCTTCGCTCGCAATGACATATTATGAATGATTTGTCGGACATCATATGAGCGAGTGAGGGAGGAATAAAATAAAAAATCATCACCCCATCACTTCGTAAGCTATGCCTAATGCCCAATTACCAATTACCAATTACCAATTACCAATTACCAAATTTCAAACTTTAGATTCAATAACCTATAACTAAAGGACGAATATATCAACTTTTATCAACTTTTATATATTTACGATTTTATTTAAGCTTGTCATACTTAAAGGAGTTATAAAGCTAAAAAGAATAAATTTTTTTAAGTTTGACAAGGAGATTTGATGATGGAAAATACAATTAAAAGAATCTTTTCAACTGGTAGAATTACTCGACACGACCAAAATTGGTTATGTGAATTTATGTTATCCGATAAAGCTCTTAATCATGAGGAAAATCAAAAAATTCGCAAACTTCACGAGCATGTACGTATGGGATTTGTACATATTATCGATTAAATAAGCAAAAATAAAAAAATAATTTATCCTAATTCAAATATTCGCGGAAATATTGCCTATATAAATCGCAACTGACGGAAACTTGATTACCATGATGGTTAATTAATCCCATGCTATGTAACTTAAAACCTTGTATTTGTTCTAAAGCAATGGGTATTTCGGAATCTAATACTTTCTTAAAGGCTAATACTAACTCATTATCTTTGTGAAGAAGACGCAGGTTCCGTTGTAAAACATCTCTATAAATACCCGTATCCGTCGCAGCAGTTTCTAAGAATTCTTCAAATGTAAGTTCCTGACACTTTAAATAATATAATGCCAATCTAGTTAAATAAGGATGTCCCCTAACTAAATTCATTAATTTATTTAAATCGTCAGAACTCAAGTTAAGTTGATGACGCAGCATTAATTCTTGAACTTGCTTACGATTGAAAGGTTCTAATTCGATTCTCAAACCTACATTTAAAGGAGATTGATTAATATCTAATGGAATATAAATTTCTGTTGAATGAACCATTATTAATCGCAGCTTTTGCCAATTAGCATCTGCTTTAGTTCTTTCGTGCCAAAAACGCAATAAGGTAAAAAATTCCTTAGCAATCTGCGGATGCTCGATAACTTCGTTAACTTCTTCCAAAGCTAACACCAGCGGACTGTCAATTTGTTGTAAAATACATGCTTGAATGTACAAGTTACAACTCATTTTAGAACCAAGTTCTTCATCCCAATAATCATTAATATCTGATTCTAATTTTAGTTGTCGAGTTAAATTAACGCATATCCAACGCAATAAGCGATTAAAATCAGTTAAAATCGAAAAATCTGCTTGTTGAAAATGTAATAGTGCGGTTTTATAATTCTCTTTTCCTGCATAAGCTAAAACTCTATTCATCAACGAAGTTTTACCCATCTGTCTTGGTGCTTTAATCCGAATAAAAGCACCGGGATTTAAAATAGTTTGATAGGATCTTTCTTCGTGGTTTCCTCTAACTATATACAGAGCAGAATCTAAAGCTACGCTGTCTTGAGGAAATTCTAAATCTGCACCTGCTAAAGGCTTTTTATCTTCGTAAACGCACTTACATGAAGATTCACTTTGATTTTCTTGATTGATAGATTCGGTATATGTGTCATATGCCGATTGTAATTCTACCTCTTTATTTGAAGATGATTTTACTGATTTTTTGCGATTAGCATCGTTGGGATTAGTTTTATTTTTTATCCATCGATTAACTACAGAATGGAGATTGGTTTTAGTAACTTTTTCTCCAAAAGTTTTTGAAAGGAGTCGCCACAATTTCGGTCCGACTCCTTGTTTGATATAATTACCGGAATAACCAAGCTCAACAGCTATTTGTTCGTAAGTTTTTTTCGATTTATTCCAAGATTCTTGTAAGATAATCTTTTGAGTATCATTGAGATGCTCTCCCGTATTAATATAAATGACATTTTCAATGAATTCTAAGATTTCATCTGTGTTTTCCATTACGACTATATTATAGTTACTTCACTTTATCATTTTGTTTTTCTGTAGTATTATATCTAATTTTTATATCAATTTTCTTTAATAAGTCAGACCAAAGTAAATTTAAGCGGTTATCGTTAGGATTCGCTTGTCTTGCTTCTTTTAAAACCTTGATTAAATCGTACCAATAGCCGTTTTTTGCATACCACTGAGCTTTTTCTATAACACTTTTACCTTTTAAATTAGTATTAATCGAATTTACATCAATTCGCTTTACCCAACCTTCTAATTGTGGGTGTTCTACATCAACAACATCCCCACAAACAAGAGCTAATTTCCATTTGTAGTTTTTTCCTATTTCTAGGAAAGGTCTATCTTTTGGTAAGCTAAAACTGACAATTCTCTCATCAGCTTTTATCGGTAAAAAAACAGTTTCATGATAGTCTTCTGTTTCGTCTTGGAAGGCTAAAACTACTTGTTTTGCCGAAGTTTTAGGTAAATAAACGTAAATTGATGGAATTTCTTGTAAAGTCCATCCAAAATTACCTTTTGGCATTAAAGCTTTAATTGGTTGTTGATTAGAAGAACATCTACTTTGTTCGGGGTCCCTTGAACCTCCTCCCGATGTATCTGGTGGTTCACCGTCTGGGGGTGGTTCAAACTGTATTGGAGCGGATAATATTCGACTTCTATTTGATTGGCTATCTTCTGCTTTAGCTGAGAAAGCAAATATCAACAACTGCGAAGATAAACCGACAGTTAATAATTTGTAAGATAATTTCCAGAAAATTTTCATATAAACGTTAAATGCGCTTTTAATATACATCAGTCTAAGGGAATAATTTTGTAACTCGCTAGGAATAGTTCCAATCTTTACCCTTTCAAACCATGCTGTTATCTAAATTTATAATGTCAACCAAGAAAATACTGATTCCATTTATATTCATTCCTCTTATAAGTTTGCAATAGTCAAAGCTACTACTTGATAAATTTGATTGTCAATAGAATTGAGGAAAGATATCAACTTTTATCAACTTTTATCAACTTTCGCCAAAAAACATATCAACTTTTGCTTATTGGCATTTTCATATTCTCTTGCCATACTTGATGAAGACTTAACAATGTATAGTTAATCACTCATTCCAAAGATAGAGAAAGACGAAAAATATTAGAATTTGATTACAGGGAAAACCATGAGTCAAGCATTAACGGTTCAAGAATTAGCAATAGTCGTCGCAGCCAAAGACTTGAAACCTACAATTATCACTCCAGATTTCTTGAAATATAGCGGTATTGTTCCTGGAGATTGGGAATTTAGTCAAAAACCCGTTGTTAATAACAACGGAGCCAAATTTAGCTTTAAGAATGGTGTAAATATTGTCGCCGAATCCAATCGGGTGATTTTTGCCGAAGCAATAGCCAACAAATCAACCGACACGGTAATAGCACCGAACATTATTAGTAAATTCACCCAAGCGCTACCTAATTTAGATTTTCAAGCAATTGGAATTAACCCCAGGGGTTTCGTAGCTTTCGGGGAGGAAGATGCTGCTAACAAATTTATCACTGAAAAGCTATTGGCTCCGGGAGCTTGGCAAGAGGAAGGTGAAGCAGCAATGCGAGCATCTCTTAACTTAATGTATAAGCTCAAACGCGCTCCTTTGGCTTTGAATATTACCGAAGCGGCTTTAAATCAGAAGGATAAAAGCATTCCCATCGTGATTTTTAGCGGTAGCTTTAGCTATCAAGTTATAGGGAATACTGTCGAGCAGAAGCTTGGTTATGTAAATCAAGTTATTGGCAATTGGTATACCGATATTACTGCTTTCTCTAGCTTGGTGAACGATAAGTTTTTGGCTGGGGTGACGGGGAATATTTCATTAGCAGAAGCAGCAGTAGAAGTTGCTCAAGCGAATTCTAATGGTTCGGATTTGTTTGCTGTTGGTGTTGGGGCTTAAAACCCACTTGGGGTTGCAAACCCCAAGCTCATAGCGAAAGTCCATTGAAATGGACTAAAGCTTTCGTTTGTCATTAATTACAACGGTTTAAATTCCAGTCCTATTTATAGGACTTGTGCTATCAGACTGGGGTTTGCAACCCCAGTCGGGTTTGAGTAATATCGCGGATGTAAATCTCAACAAACTTATCAGAAAATAATCTTTAGAAATAGTCGAAACAACCTACAAAACTTTCAGATTTTATAACCCTTCATCATCTGCAAAGTTTTCTCAAAAGCTATTTCAATACTTTCTTTTCAGATAACTAAAATATTCGCCATATCACCCAACCCAAATAAGTCGGGATAACAATTTTATGATGGTTTTTTATTTGTTTCTCCCGCAAGTAACTCGTACAATAAAATCTTCAAATAATTTAGTTGAAATCTAGAATTAACAAGGAATAAAAAGAATGACTACTAATAAGCCTGAAATTAATATTTCCAATTACACCCCCGTTATTTATGAAACTGCTGTAGATTTTGGTAATGCAGCCTCTTTGGATGGGGTTAATGATTATATTGATTTAGGGAATCCTTCACAATTACAAATTACTGGTAATCAAACTATTGAAATGTGGATTAAACCTGCTCATTTTGATAGCAGGCAAAATCCCTATAACAAAGCCTATGGTGGTGAAGGCTCTATTACAATGGAAGAAGATGGTTCGCTTAGTTATTTCTATGGAAATACAGGTTCTAATAGTGGAGGTAATAATGTTTCATATCAAAGAGTTAGAACGGTTGCTGACGTATTAGAAATTGATAAATGGTCGCATATTGCCATTATTAGAGATTTCGACTCAGGGAAAATAGCTTGGTATATTAATGGTGAAGAAACCGAAATCAGAGATAGTTCTGTACCCATTTTTAGTGCAGCAGTAGCAGGAACAAAATCTGCATATATTGGTGACGGATACACTAATAACTTTGAAGGTCAAATTGATGAATTTCGCATCTGGAATACCGCTCGCACTCAAAGTCAAATCCAAGATAATCTTTATCAAAAGCTTGATGGTACAGAAAACGGTTTAGTCGCTTATTACAATTTTGATGAAGATTCCGTTGACGGTAATACGGTTAGCGATGTTACAGAAAATGGAAATGACGGTACTTTAAATAACGGAAATGGAGATAATTTCGATTCTTCCCTTTCTTTCAAAGGTTATGTAGATATCGAACTCGGTGATGAAGTCACCAATCAACCAGGAGTTATTCTTAACTACCAAATTGAAAGCGATTCCACAGCGACTCAAGACGAAGATTTCTACAATTCCCAAACGGATGTCAGTACAACCGACAGCGAACCACAAACCGATTCAATATTTATTGCTGAAGGTGAAGATTCCGCGAGAATTTATTTAACTGCTTTACCCGATGCGGTTGTTGAAGGGGATGAAAATATTAAGCTGACTTTGCTACCGGATTTTAATAAAGCTCTTGATTTGGATGGGGTTGATGATTATGTAGAGCTTGCAGATCAAAGTTTAGCAGGTACTTTTGATAGCGGTAGCAGTGCTTTCACTATTACAGGCTGGATTAAACCTAATTCTCTTTCTAGCGATACTACTAATCACGATATTGAAAACGTTTTCTTAGCTCGCGCTTCCGATAGTTATAACGATAATTTTGAACTGGGTATTACTACTGACGGTAAATTAAATCTTTACCTCGATACCAATGCTGGTGACACTACTATTGAGCTTGGTAATGGTGAATTAACTACAGGAAAATGGCATTCTTTTGCTCTGGTTTTTAATTCTGGTAGCGTCACGGCTTATATCAATGGTACAGAATATACTGGTTCAGTTAGTGGTACACAACTAGATCAAGCAGTTGGTTCACCTTTTACTTTGGGTGCTTCAATTCATATTGATACTTTCTACGATGGGGAAATTGATGAACTGGGGATTTGGAATGCTGCGCTGACCGAAGACGAAATAAATGATATACGCTACGCAACACTTAATGGAGACGAAACTAATTTAGTTGGTTACTACAACTTTAACGACGACTCGGTTGAGGGTAATACTATCAGTGACCTTACTGCAAATAGTAATGATGGTACCTTAATTACCAACAACAAAGTTTTATCATTGGATGGTAATGGGGATTATGTCAGTTTTAACAATACCCTCGCTATAGGAAATTCTTATACCATTGAAGGATGGTTTAACTCCGACAATAGTAGCTCTCAGAATCTTATTGCTTTGACTGATGGAGCAAGCAACAACCATTATGCTCTTATAGAACTAAGACCGGGTGGGGAATTAAGATTTTTACACCGAAGCCCAGCAAGTAAAAATTCAAACGATGGAACAAATATTTACAGTAATACCGGCTATAGCGATGGTGAATGGCACCATATAGCCGCTGTTAAAGATACTTCAGGGTTGACTGTTTATGTTGACGGAATTCCAGTAGATACAGTAGCAGATTCTTCTTCAATTAATGATGATGTTAATTTAACAATTGGTCAATTAAGTCCTATTAATTCCGACCGTGCTGTTAACGGTCAAATGGATGAAGTCCGCATCTGGAATACTGCTCGTAGTGAAACAGAAATCCAAGATTATCTAAATAAAAAGCTTAATGGTGATGAGAATGGCTTAGTTGCTTACTATAACTTTGAGGATAGTACCGCTAACGACCAAACCAGTAACGGTAATAATGGAAGTTTTAACGGTGATGCTGGTGCTGCTACTAACAATAACGTACCAATTGCTGATAATTTTACCGATAGTATAGCTTACGACCCCTTCGCCACAAATGGAGCTACCTACGGTATTCAATCAACTCAATCTGCTGAGATTACAATTCAAGATTCGGATAACTATGTTGTAGACATCGTAGTTGCCAATGAATTTGCAGAGGATTTAAGCGATGCTGCAAATTATGTTGTTGTTGATGAAAACGGTAATGCGACTTTCCAAGTCAAACTAACTAGCCAACCAACTCAAGATGTAACCGTTAGTATTTCAATCAATAGCACCACCAATAACCTAACTTTCACACCAAGTAATTGGGATACTTACCAATCAGTTACTACATCTAGTATTAGTGATGGCTCTAATGTCACTTTGACTCTCGCTGGAGGTAATTACAGCAATCAGACGAAGCAACTTTCTGTTTCCGCTGTTAACGATGATGAAGTGACCATACTTAAATTAACTGAAGGTGGAGCAGAATTAGAACTTACTCCTACGGTTAGTATTAGCGCTACAAATCCTGAAGCTACCGAAGGAAACGAAACTGAATCCGGTGTATTTACGGTAAAGTTAGATACTCCTGCACCGGAAGGTGGTTTAGTTATTCCTTTCTCGGTTTCTAGTACTGCAACCGAAGGTACGGATTATAATCTTTACGCTGATTCCTTGACTTATAGCGGGGAAAGTGCTTTATCTTTTGATGGGGTTGATGATTATGTTCAACTAGGGAATGAATCCAACTTTGATATAACTAGTAAAATAACCCTTGAAGCTTGGATTAAAGTTGATAATTTCGATATAAATTATCAAACCATTGTCAGTAAAGGAGACGGCAGTTGGCGATTACAGCGTAATGGTACTAATAATACTCTTCAGTTTGGTATTGGTAGTGGTTCAAGTCGTTATATTAATGGAACAAAAGCAGTTAATGATGGACAATGGCACCACGTTGCAGGAGTTTATGATGGAACAAAACTAAAACTTTATATTGATGGTGTTCTTGACATAGAGCAAGACGCTAGTGGTTCAATTTCCACTAATAACTACAACGTACTTATTGGCGAAAATGAAGAACGACCAGGAAGATATTTTGAAGGTCAAATTGATGAAGTCCGGATTTGGGAAACAGCCAGAACTCAAGAAGAAATTCGACAAAATATTTACTCAAAGCTAGAAGGAACAGAAGACAATTTAGTTGCTTACTATAACTTTGATGAGTTAAACGAAAATATTTCTGATGTGACGGGGAACGGTAATGATGGTACTTCTTACGTTACTGGTCAAGGTTTATCTTTTGATGGGGTTGATGATTATATAGAGTCACAACCTAGTAACTTTCCTAGTACAGAAATTACTTTAGAAGGTTGGTTTAAAAGAACTGACAATCAAGGATTAGGAACACCGCTCTTGTCCTATGCAAGCAGCGATTCTAACAATAATGAGGTACTTTTATACGAAAGCACTGACTCTGATTCGATTTTTATTTCCATTGGCAATACATCAATAGATACAAACATTGCTATCCCAGATGAAGACTGGCATCATTGGGCAGTAACTTGGAGAAGTAGCGACGGTCAAGTATTACTTTATCGCGATGGTACGCAAGTTTTCTCCGGTAATGTGTCTCAAGGAGACGTACTCGAAAGCGGTGGTACTCTTGTTTTAGGACAAGAACAAGATTCTGTTGGTGGTGGTTTTGCTTCCGATCAAACTTATGCTGGTTTAGTTGATGAAGTTCGTATTTGGGATACTGCTCGCACCCAAGAAGAAATCCAAGATAATCTTTATAAACAGTTAGAAGGAACAGAAGATAATTTAGTTGCTTACTACAACTTTGATAATGATTCGGGAACAACCATTACTGATTCAACAGCAAACGCTAATGATGGAACGCTGAATAATGGAGATGGCAACAACTTAGTTGCTTCTACTATTGGATATCCCCTAACCGATTGGGAAACTACCAAAACTCCCGTTGTCAAAATTGCCGAAGGTGAAACAGAAGCAACTATAACTGTTTCTAAAATTGATAATGATATCGCAGAAGCGGCTGGGGAAACTGTCACCGTTACTCTAGAAGATTGGGCTAACTACGATTTAAATACTACTCAACAAAGCGACTCAATTACCTTAAAAGATGATGATGAAGCGGGAATTGAGTTTGCCAAATTAGATACTGTAGGTAGCGTTGATAATATTGCTCAAGAATTCATTGTTTCTAGTGATTATGATACGACTACGGGACAAGTCGGATTAACGCTCAATAATGGCAATAATAGTTATACCTTTGCTGCGGGAACAGAATTAACTTTTGACGGTGGTGCAGTTGTTACGGTTGATAGTCAAACAACCATCGCTGCAACTGGGGAAACACTTCTCAACGTTACGTTTGCTTCAGATTCCCCAACCCAGGAAATAACTGCTGATGAAATTAGCGAAATTGAGCTAGTAAATATTGAACTCAGTTCCTTTGCGACAACCGATACAGATGCAATTGCAATTTTCAATGTATCTCTAGCTCAAGCACCCACGGAAGACGTAACCGTTACTTTAACCGATGCTAACGGTACCGCTACCGGAACAGTTTCCTTTACCACTTCCAACTGGGATATATCGCAATCGGTAAGGATGACTGTGGAAGAAGGTACTAGTGAATCTGCTTTCAATCTGGGAGTTAGTACTACAACTGCAACTCAAGGAGATATTAATTATGGCGTTACCCCGGAGGGGTTTAGCTTTGCTAATCGCGCTTTTGATATCCCAATTTCCACGGAAACCGTAGCCACATCTTTAGAGTTTTACAACAACACCGTAGTAACTTCTGAAGTCGCCACAATTGAATTAGAAGTTACATCGGATTACGCAAATGGTAATGTAGGGCTAAAACTTGCTTCTGGTACTGATTCCTATACCCTTACTGCTGGAACTCAATTAAGCTTTACCGATGGTGCAGTAGTTACTGTTGATACCGATACTACTATTTCTACAGATGATGCGGGAACACCCGTTTCAGTTAGCTTTGTCAACGCGATCGCCGCTCAAGAAACCATTAGTTTTACAGACGAGCAAAGCGGTACTGCGATTGAAGTACAGGTAAACACTGCTTACAATGCAACAACTGGGGAAGTTGGATTGCAAATTAGTTCTGGTGTCAATGAATTAACCTTTAGCAATGGTACTGAACTAACCTTTAGCAGTGGAGCAGTAGTTACCGTAACTCAGGATACAACTCTTTCTTCCTTAACAGAAACTTCGGTTCCCGTATCCTTCTCAAATCAAATTATTACGGATGAAACCACTGAAATAGAACTACCTGGAGAAGACAGCACTAACTTCGCAGTACGTCTGAGCAGTCAACCAACTGATAGTGTCGATCTAACTTTAACTATTGGTAATAGTACAGAGGGAGAATTTGCTAATAGTTCTTCAACTGAAAATTTAATCTTTACTAGTGATAATTGGGATAGTTACCAAGAAGTAACTTTGTACGGTGTTGATGATAGTGAAGATGACGGTAACGTAGAGTACAGTATTACCTCTACAGCCACTAGTAATGACTTAAACTACAACGGTACTACCAATTCTATATCTGTCAGTAACCAAGATAATGAAAGTACAGAAGATAAAAATAATAATGTTAACACCATTAATTCCACCACAAATATTGCTAGCATTAACGTTATCAATAGCGAATTAAGCGAAGACGGAAGCACTACCGCTCAATTTGAAGTCAATTTGAGTGAAGCTGCACCGGAAGGTGGTGTTTATGTTAAGTATGAGATTATTAGCGATACTGCAATAATTAGCGAAGATATCTTTGCATACACGGTTATTGGCGATAATAATCCTTTGAATAGTTATTCTACAGGTGCATCATCCAATTTGACGATTGGAGGAAGCAGCCCAGTTTTTGTTGACATTGACAATGACGAAGATTTAGATGTCTTTATTGGTAGAAGTGGAGGTGCATTTGGTGGTGGTGGAATTGACTACTACGAAAATGTAGGAGATAAAAGCAATGCTATTTTTACAGAACGTACTGGTAGCGACAATCCTCTTGACCAAATCTCAATAAGTTCTAATGTACCTAGCTTTGTAGATATCGATAACGATGGAGATTTAGATGCTTTTGTTGGTTATTATTCAAGTGCATTAATTACATTCACAATTAATCCTGATGGGTCTACTGAGCAAAATTTTACTCCCACAATTAATTACTACGAAAATATTGGTAATTCGACCAATCCATTATTTGAGCAACGTACTGGTAGTGATAATCCCCTAGAAGAACTTATTACCAATGGAAGCATAAATCAACCAGTATCCACTTTTGGTGATATCGATAATGATGGGGATTTCGATGTTGTTGTTGGAGGAACAAATGGGGAAATTTCCTATTTTGAAAACGTAGGTAGTGTTAGTAGTCCAATTTTTGAGCAGCGCTCTGGTAGCGACAATCCTTTTGATGTAGTTGATATAGGTAAAGATAGCGCACCCACTTTATTTGATTTTGATGGAGATGGAGATTTAGATGCTTTCGTTGGTGCAAATGACGGAACTATTAATTATTATCTCAATACTGGCACTCCTGAACAAGCAGTATTTGTTGAGCTAGCCAATAGTGCTACTCCTATAAATTTTGATGTCGGTTTTAATAGTAGACCTGGTATCGTAGATATCGATAATGATGGCTATTTTGAAGCTTTTGTCGGTGAAGATTCTGGAAATATAAATCTGTATACATTTGGCTTTAGTGGTGAAATTTATATCCCAGAAGGAGAAAGTACAAGTTCAGAAGTTACTTTGATAGCTGTTGACGATCTAATTGATGAAGATCGAGAAACTTTTGATATTAGGATTGTTGAAAATATTGATGATGTTCTCAGTATTGAAGTAACTTCAAATTACGAATCCAATAATCAATTAATTATTGGTAGTAGTGAACCACCAAGTCCGAGTTATTGGTTAGGGCTAAAAATTAATAACGCAGAAGTCACAGATACTTATTCCTTAGCAGCAGGAACAGAACTTGTATTCACCGATAGTGCAAATAATACTTATTCTGTAACAATTAGTGAAGATACTGCTATCTCAAACACTTCAACAGAAGTTGTAATTGAACAAAATAGCTCTTTACAAGGTATCGATTTAGTTGGAGCAACTACTGGTGTTATTAACAGCGATTACGTTATCAACGAACAAGGAAGTACAGCTACTTTTGAAATCGTCGATAATGACATTGCTGGGGTAACTATCGTTGATAGCAACGATAACCCAATAACTTCTTTAACCACCTCAGAAGATGGAAGTACGGAAACTTTCTACGTTTCTCTCGATACCAAACCCTCAGACGATAATAACGTTACTGTTTACATTGGCGTTGATAACAGTGAAGAAGGTTTACTATCGGATGCTGATGAAACAACAGAAAATCTGGTTAAACTTGTCTTTTCTCCTAGCAACTGGGATACTTCACAAGCGGTTACTTTAACTTCCCTTGGGGATGATATTGATGATGGTGATATTAACTACAACATTATCACCACCGTTATCAGTGACGACATCAAATACAACGAAGATAATGTCATCCTGAAAATTGCGGAAGACTTCAATTATGTTGCTAATAGCACCAATACCATTAGCTTATTAGTTGATGAACTCAACATTCTCGAAACCGAAATAACTGCGGGAACACAGTTAAGTTTCGGTAACGGGATGGTACTCGAAGTTGACAGCGATACTACTCTTAATAACTCCACAGCTACTAGCGTCAACGTCAACCAAGTTCAAGCAGCAAACCAAATTCTGGCAAATACCACAGCATTAATTGATGAAGACAACAGTAATTCAACTGATTACACTCAACTGATTGTTACTGAAAATTACGCAGACGGTACATTAGAATTACGAATTGACGAAAGTAGTAGTGTTGCTTCAGTTGCTTTAACTGCGGGACAACAGCTAACCTTTAGCAACGGTACGGTATTTACTGTAGATAGTGCAGTAACCCTGAGCAATACAGAAGCTACTGCTGTTAGTGGAACCATAGATAGTAATCTTCTCAAAGTCGCAACAACAGAAGTTTCCACTGGTTCTACTGCTGAAGTTACTACGGATTACACGGATGGAGACTCTGGTAAAACCGAAATTACTGTTACTACCGATTATGACGAAGCAGCAGGAACTGTCAGCTTACGAATTAACGATACTACAGCTAGCACTGTCGAATTAGTTGCAGGTACCCAGATTAACTTTAGTAACGGTGCTGCGGTAACTCTTGATGAAGACGTTACTTTGAGTACTACTGCATCATCTGTAAATGTCAGCGGTGTTGGAAATCAAATCACCACTAGCTTTACTGAAACTATCTCTCCCGATATTTCCGTTACCAATACTGACAATGATGACGCAGGAATAACTGTAGATAAATACGATATCAGTTCCCTAGAAGGATACGGTAATAATTTCTTCAACGTCAAACTAGACACCAAACCCGTTGGAGAAGTCACCGTTACCATGAATCCCGTTGATGCTAGCGGGGATAAAGATTACAACATTAGCTTAGATGATGAATTTGACGGGGAATCCTACAGCGTTACCTTTGACGAAACCGACTGGAATTTAGCCAAAGCTGTCAAGGTTACTGCTGTTGATGATTACGATATTGAGTACAACCACACCAGCTACATTGATTTTGCAGTTTCCAGCACAGAGGATAGTACTTATGATGCTGTAACTCCAGAAGATAAAGTTATTGTCAAAATTGAAGACAACGATTTACCAGTTGCGAGCGTTCAAACAATCGCAGGAGCAGCAGAAGCAGGTTCACCAGGTTATTTTGTCGTTACCTTAGATAACCCAGCCCCCGCAGGTTTTGACGGTACGGGAATTGTAGTTGATTACACTGTTAGCGGTACGGTTGATGTAGATGGTTCTGGTGAAACAGATGATTTGAAACCCTTCACGGGTTCGGTACGTATTGCTCCCGGAGAAACCCGGAGTCCGATTATTGCTTTCCCCATTGATGACTTCAAGGTAGAATCAATTCCTTTAGAAGTAACAAACGTTTCTGGAAATACAGTTACTCTAGAAATTGACACTACAAAACTCAGCGACAGTCAGAAGGAAAGTTTAATTGAGGTGGGTACCGTAACCCTAGATGTTGGAACGGAATTGACTTTCACTAATGGTGCGATCGCAAATGTTAATAGCACTTCTGGTAATTTGCTAATTGACGCAAGTGGTAGTGTAACTTCTATAACTGCTGATGTTGTATTTACCAGCGATATTACAACTATTGAAAACGGTGACACCACCAGTATTCCTAAAGAAGCTGTTGTTGTTACCTTATCATCAGGAAGTGATTATTCAATTAATGAAAACGAACCACCATCAGCAACATTAAGCATTCAAGATAACGATAAACCCGGTATTCGTATTGTTGAAATTGGGGAAAGTACTGTAGTTAATGAAAATGGTACTGCTGAATTTTATATCTCTCTTCTAAGTCAACCAGAAGCAGATGTTACCGTTTCACTGAATGGTATTTCTACAACCCGTGATATTGTTGTAGACCAAGCTTATAGTAGCGGTGCAACTACAATTCAACTTAAAGTTGACGATTCGGAAGTTAATTCTCTCTTCCTAGCACAAGGTACCACGTTAGGTAATATAACAGTTTCCCAGGATACTACAATTTTCTCCGATAAATTCACAGATGTAGGTGTCAGTTTATCCGGAAATATTAGTGCTGGTGAAAGTTTTACCTACTCCTACACCGAATTAGGTTTTGATAATAGCTATACCTTCAACTCCGATAACTGGTACAAACTGCAAACCGTTACTGTCAAAGGAATAGATGACGCTGTTGCTGAAACGGGGGATTTCCATAACAGCACCGTTGAATACACCATAGAAAGCAAAGATAGTAACGGTAATACAGCCGATTCTAATTACGACGGTTTTGAAGTCGCTCCTCAAACTATCAACATTATTGACAGAACTTTCGATGCTGAAAACACCACAGAAAGTTTAATCGAAGGATTCTTTGCACTCCAAGATGGTTTGGATAGCGTTACTTTACCGATAATTGGTAGTCTTAATGGGGTTGCACCTTCGTTTATCGAAGAATTCATCGGGGATTTAGTTGACGAAATCAAGCAAACCGAATACATCACCGCAGAAAGTTTACAAGATACTTTTAATAACGTACTCAGCGGTAGATTTGGAATTGTTAACGTTGAAATTACCGACCTTTCTTACAACAATATTGAATTCTTTGTTGATATTGAAGATAGCTTCACTGAATCAATTTCTATTAATGGAGACTTGGGTTTACCTGCTTTAGGAATCGGAATTGAAAGCGATGGTAGTCTTGATGCAAGCTTTGATTACGGAATTGATTTAGCATTCGGAATTAATACAGATGACGGTTTCTACATTAATACCGAAGATACTGGTTTTGAAGTTGCTGCTAGCTTTGGTTTTAGCGAAGATTTCAGCGCTACTGGTAAGCTTGGTTTCTTACAATTAGATGTTGCTAACGGGGATAACGTCGGGGGAACTGGTATTGATGCTGAGTTTGTAATTAGTTTAGAAGATGCAGATACCAGCGATGATGCGAATAGTGATGAAGAAGCACAGTTAACCCTATCGGAATTAAATAGTTTACGTAAAAGCGATAAGTTGTTTGATTCGATAAAATACGGTTTCAGTGGAGATGCTGCTCTCGACCTTGATATTACAACTTCCATCGAAGGTAATACGGGTTTCCCCAGCTTTGGTTTCAATCTTTCAAGCGAATTACCGTTATTTAATTACTCGAATAGCGATGATGCAGAAGAACTAGAAAATGCAGAAGTTACCTTTGACTTAGCTACTGGTACCTTAAGCAAAACTTCAGAAACCGAAATCTCAATTCAAATCAATGACCGAGATGAAGATGATACCAATAATTCGGATATTATCCTCAATAAAGGTACAGAATTAACTTTCTATAGCGATAATGGTCAAACCGAATCGGGAAGTGTAGTTCTACAGAAAAGAATAGTTATTACTGAAGGTGGAGAAGCTGAATCAGTAAAAGTCAAACTCGCAGATGATAGTGTTAGTACAACAATTACTGACAATGCAACAGCCAAACTTGTCAGCGGTGACTTTAATCTTACCTTCAGCGACATTACCTTAGATTTGGGTGGATTTGTCACTGATTTAATGAGTCCGATTATCAGTTACGTTAACGAACTCATCGAACCGTTTAAACCGATTATTGATGTTCTACAAACTGAGATTGAGGTATTAGAAACTCTCAGTTTAGTAGATATGTTTGATGAAAATGGTGATGGTTCGGCTACTTTAATTGAAGTTGCATCATATCTTGCAACAACTTTCGGTGGTGGTAATCTTAAATATCAAAAATTCTTTGATGCTGTCACCGGAATTATTGATTTAGTTGATACGATTAATGACCTAGAAGAAACTATTAGCAGTGGGGAGGACTTAGGAGTTGACTTTGGTGATTACGAGTTACAAAACTTTGCTGCTGCTGGTGATGAGGATGTATCTGATGTAGATACAAGCGATGCCGCAAATAGTGATAACAGCCTCAATTCTAATGTCAAGAACAGTGCTAAAAACAAAGGTGGTTCTGTAAAAACTAAAGTTAAGAATTTCTTCTCCAAATTAGATGATTTAGGAATTGGTATTCCTTTACTAGAAGACCCCTTAACTGCAATTAATTTGTTCTTGGGTAAAGATGTTGATTTGGTTACTTACGATATTCCCGAATTAGATATCGAATTCAGCATCGAGCAATCATTCCCCATCTTTGGTTCAATCAAAGGTTTACTCGAAGGTGGTTTTTCTCTCTACTCCGATTTGGTTGTTGGTTTTGACACCTACGGACTCAGCAGATGGAAAGAATTAGATTTTGCTCTAGAAGATTCTTACTTAATTCTCGATGGTTTCTACCTCAGCGATGTTGACCCAGATACTGGGGAAGACGTGGACGAATTAACTTTAGATGCAACAATCGCTGCTGGTGTCTCTGCAAGTGCAGTAGTTGCTAAAGCCGAAGTCAAGGGTGGAATTACTGGTACTGCTGCTTTAGATATCATTGACGTAGGAGAATTCACGGGTACTAGCGACGGTAAATTACGGGGTTCCGAAGTGCTGGAAGCTGATAGTTTACTTGATTTATTTAGTCTTAGTGGTTCTCTTGATGCTTTTGTCAAAGCACTTGTGAAAGTTGGTATTGACGTTGGTTTCTTCGAGATTATGAAGACGGTTTGGAGTGAAGAATTTTCCGTTACCTTATTTGAATTTGAACTTGGTAATAGCCCCGGTACAGTATCTCAAAGCTACATCGAAGGAGCAACGGTATTCTTTGACTCCAACCTCAACGGTATTTTAGAGGAAGGGGAACCCGTTACTACTTCTAACGCTGACGGTAGCTATAACTTAAAAGTACCTTTATTATTCTTCGACACCAACGACAACGGTAAAATCGACCCAGAAGAAGGCAGAATCGTCACTGAAGGTGGTACTGATTCCTCAAGTGGAGTTGAGATTGAAACTCCTTTGATTGCTCCCTACGGTGCGAAAATGGTCACACCGTTAACTACCCTCAAGCAAAAGCTGATTGAAAACGGTAGTACACCAGAGGAAGCGGAACAATTAATTAAAGAAGCTTTAGAGATACCGAAAGACATCAAATTAGAAGAATTCGACGCTTTAGACGCAATGTCCAAAGGAGATGAAAGGGGAACCAAGGTTTACAAAGCTCACGTCCAAATTCAAAGCTTATTCGCTCAAACCTCCGAATATATCAAAGGATTTGGGAAAGACGAATTAGTCGATGGAAAACGACCCATTCCCGAACAAGCAATCGATGCGATCGCCAAGGGAATAGGTAAACGCAAAGGTAAGCCACCAATCAACTTCAGCGATTCGGCAGAGTTAGAAGAATTAATCAAAGAACCTCTCGAAGGTAAATTCAAACCAAACCCTGGAAAAAGACCGCAAAGACTACCAGAATCCTTTGGAATTCTCGCTCAAACAGTAGCTTCTGGTAACAAAGAAATCGAAGAAGTATTTAAAGGTGTTCCTCCCCAAGATATTCTCGGAAAAGTTGCTCCCGTTAAACAAATAACTCAAGATAAGTTACCCAAACAGTTAAGAAAATTAGCTGGTGGAGGAGCAAGAAGAGAGGATGTAACTAGTTTATTGGAAAGGGTTCCGGATGCGGAACAGTTTTTACTTAAGGAGCAATCACAACCCGGTGAACCACCAACGAACGGTGGAGAAAAACCCGACGGACAAAAACCTCCAAGAGAAAATGAGGATAAAAACCCACTTCCGGTTGTTGATTCCGAAGATGACACAATTATTCCTATAACTCCCAGAAAACCCAAAAAACTTGCAAAAGGAAAACGTCCTCGTAACCTCTTAGAACTCGATGGAGATGATTTAACCGATACAAAAATTAAATTCAGTCTCAGCAGCAAAAACCTTCCCGAAGGTAGAATTCACGAAATTGCTATTTTCACAACAGAAGACGAAGAAGGAACTATTAACGGTATCAATCCAGAAGATGCAAATTACAAACAAGCTGCACTAAACAAAGCTCGTTCCATCTTCTCCATCCTTCCCGATGACTTCATCGCAAATCCCAAACGAATTATGAAAGGATTTGTAGATAAAAACATTGGTTTCTTACTCATCAAAAACGGTACCGTAGATAGCGCTCGTCGGGGTAGAACTTCTTTAGATAGCGTATTAGTCGGAAGCGAAAAACAGGGTGATAGTTTCCAAAGAATGCAGCTAAGCGAACAAGGAGAAAACTCCTTCCGTTTGTCATTTGAAGATGGAATGGGTGATGCTGACTTCACTGATATAGTCATCGATGCTGAATTAACCGACGAAACCCCCGAAATCGGTACCGATATCCAAGGAGAGAGCGAAGGAGAAATGATAGACCTCAGAGAATACGCAGGTAAACAAATCCAAATCCAAGCTCCCATCGTCAGAGAAGAATCTGAATACGAAAACGTCGTTGGTTTCTACGTAGTTGAAGACGAAAACGGTGCCGTTCGCGACCCCTTAACCGGAAACTTATTAAATCCTGGAGAAGAAGGTTATATCAAAGCAGCGCTTCGTAACAGTCAAAATAACGCTTTCCAAATGGGAGAACAAGGAATCGGTGGAAGCAAGGAAATCAAAGGAGGTCAGATATTTGCTCCCTTTGCGATCGCTAACGGCACTCTTGAAGAAGTATTAGACGATAATCCCGATAACGACCCCCAAGTTTACTTTGCTCATATCGGTGCCAATACTGATGGAGTAGACCACATTCGTAACTTAGGTGGTAACACCTGGGGTGTCGAAGATATGCTCGGTGGTGGTGATATGGACTTCAACGATATTGTCTTTAAATTAGACGTAACTGTGAGATAAATGCGGTTCTCGTCGATTTAACTTAAAAGGTTTGAGTCTCCACTCCCGCTAAAACTTAAAACTTTAGTGGGACTTTCTTAATTACTTGGTATTTTAAAATACATTTAATCAACGAAATTTTATTGTCATATTTCCTCAATATTTTTCTATGAATAAAAATAATAACTACATTTCTAAAAATATCAAACAATTTAAATCAAGAATTACAAATGATGCTCAAAATATTCGTCAACCAAAACATAGTGATTCTATTGAAAATACTCTAGAAATTCTCAGACTATTAGAACGGAATGAAAAAGATTTTTAAATGTCAAACTGGTATTGCATATCACCTTTAAAGCAGGCTAGAAAAAGTTATCAATTTTTATCAACTTTTGGTTGAAGGATAATGGTTTTTTTCTATTGGTTTTCTCTAGAAGAATAAAGCTAAAAAAGAGCATATAGGATAATTTAATTTGGATTTTTTGCATGGTTGGCAATTAATATCCAATTAACTCAAATAATCATCACTTTTCGCTTAATTAATTGATAAGTTATAGCAATATAGCGGTTTTAGATTATGTAAGCTACACTTTATAACTGTATTTATCAAAATTTAGCTATATTTACCATAAGCTATTGCTATACCTGTTATGCCCAATTATTTACCAATCAAGCACAAGCAAATATTTCTATGGTATGGGAATCAATTACAGGTACTTTTATCTCTGAAAAAATTAAAATCAACATTTCTTGACCTATCATTACTCTGGAGCATTACCACTGCAATCTCAACGCTTGCAAGTTCTCCAACTTTGGCTCAAATCACTCCCGATACAACTTTAGAGAATTCTCCTTCAGAAGTAAATTCTCAAAATTTAAATAATTTATTGATTGAAGGGGGAGTTAAAAACAACAGCAACCTTTTTCACAGTTTCCAAGAATTTAACATAAACAACCGACAGCAGGTATTTTTTGCGAATCCCCAAGGAATAAATAATATAATCACTCGTGTCACTGGTAATAACCCTTCTAATATCAATGGTGTTTTAGGAGTCAACGGTTTAGCAAATCTATTTTTTATTAATCCCAACGGAATTATCTTTGGTAAAGATTCTCGTCTTGATGTCAAAGGTTCTTTTGTCGGTTCGACTGCTGAAAGTATAAATTTCTCAGAAGGTAATATTTTTAGTGCTGTTGAACCGAAAAATCCAGCTTTATTAAAAGTAAACGTTCCTTTGGGTTTGCAATACGGAAATAATCCCGCAGCAATTCAACTAAAAGAAGCTAATTTACAAGTAAAACCTGGTAAAACATTAAGTTTAATTGGTGGAAATGTTGATTTAGAAAATTCTACTCTCAAAGCACCGGGGGGAACGATTCAATTAGGTGGTTTGTTAGCTTCGGGAACTGTGAATTTAAATGATTTAAAATCCTTCAGCTTTCCAGAAAACGTAAAACTTGCTGATGTTTCTTTAACTAATAAATCCAATATTGAAGTTATAGCTGGTGATGGTGGAGATATTTTTGTCAATGCGAATAATTTTTCTTTGAATAACAGTAGTTTTCGAGCGGGAATTAAAAAAGAATTGGGAAATCAAGATGTAAGTGCGGGTGATATCTATATTAAAGCTACGGGAGATATTAACATTGTCCAAGAAAGTAATATTAGCAATACTTTAGAGCCAAATTCTTTAGGCAATGGTGGTAAAGTCGATATTCAAACAAATAACTTTTTTCTCAAAGATTCAAATATATCAAACAACACGAATAGTTTTGGTAATGTTGGAAATTTAACAGTTAAAGCTGAGAATACATTTCAAATTATTTCAAGTCCCGTTAACTTGACTAGGGGGAGAGCAGGAAGGAAAGGTTTGACCTCTATAGCTACAAGAAATGCTACTGGTAATGGAGGTAATATTTCGGTAACTTCTCCAGAAATTACTCTCTCAGGTATTGGCGGGATTAGCAGTAGTACGGTAGGTTTCGGTAATGGTGGAAAAGTATTTATAGAAAGCGATCGCCTTAATATTATTGAAGGAGCAGCAGTATCAAGTAATACTGGAGGTCTTGGGGATGCCGGAGAAATATTTATTAAAGCATCTGATTTTATTGAAGTCAATAATAAAATTAGCGATTCTCAATTTGCCAATGTTCGTCGTCCACCGGGAGGAATAGTTGCAGATGTGCGTACAGGTGCAGGAGGAAATGGTGGCCAAATTACCATAGAAACCGGAAGGTTGACTCTTCGAGATGCAGCAATTGTGACAACAGATACTAAAGGAATGGCAGATGGGGGAGATATTAATATTCGCGCAAGGGAATTAGTTGAAGTTGTTGGTAGAGAGAAAAATTCTGTATTGGGTACTAATACACCGACTCAAATAGTTACAGAGGTACGAAGGGATTCAGCAGGTAAGGGAGGTAATTTAGTTATAGAAACAAAGAATTTAATTGTAGGTGATGGTGCAACAATTAATGTAGGTACCAGTGGAAATGGTGACAGCGGTAATTTAACTTTGAAAGCGACTGAATCTATATTGTTGCAAGGTATAGGTAACGGTGTTCCTAGTGGTATACTCGCTCAAGTTGGTACAGAAGCCAATGGTAATGGAGGAAGTATTGCAGTTGAAACTAAAAAGCTAACTATAACAGATGGGAATCAAGTTTCTGCTAGTAATTTAGGAACAGGAAATAGTGGAAATATTAGCATTCAAGCTACGGAAAAAATAAAAATAAGTGGTGCTTTTTCTAGTAATCAAGGGTCTAGTAGATTAGTTGCAGAATCCCAAAATGATAATAATATTCTATACCTGAGCGGAATTTTTAGCAGTTCTCCCGGAATCGGTAATGCTGGAGATTTAAATATCAAGACGGGTAAATTAACCGTTCAAGATAACGCTCAAATTTCAGTCAGCAGTCAACAACTTGGTGCTGCTGGTAATTTAGAAATTCAAGGAAATCAAATTTATCTTAATAATGCTACTATCAGCGCTGAAACTGTAGCTGGAGACGAAGGAAGTATTTATTTGAATGGTGCAGATATTCGCTTGCGTCAAGGTAGTCGGGTAACAACAAATGCAACTCAAACGGCTACTGGAGGTAATATTGATATTGATAGTTTGACTTTAGTAGGTTTAGAAAACAGCGATATTACAGCTAATGCAGAAGATAACTTTGGTGGTAGAGTAATTATCAATGCTGAAGCGCTTTTTGGGATTGCGTTTAGGGATTTTCTCACACCAGAAAGCGATATTACCGCGACCTCTGCATTAGGAGCAGAATTTAATGGTGTCGTCGAAATTAACACCCCAGATATTGACCCTACTTCTGCGTTAGAAGAATTACCAGAAACATTCACCAACCCATCGCAAATTACAGCGGGATGTCCTGCTGATGGAGGAAATAAATTCGCTGAAACCGGAAGAGGTGGTTTACCAAAAAGTCCTCAAGAAGTTTTACGCTCTCAGGTAGTTGTTGAAGATTGGAGAGTTTCGCTTGGGGGAGTTGTTGATAAAGCAGAAATTCAACAACAAGAAAATAAATTTACCCCAATTGTTGAAGCTCAGGGGTGGATTGTAAACGAAGACGGAGTTATCGAATTTGTGGCTAATTTACCTAAAGATAATATTAATTTAAAAAATCGTTCGATTAATTGTGGTTAATTACAGTAACGTTTAACTTTGCGTTCCTTTCCGCTTACCTTCCCGTGACTCTGCGTTAAAAAAATAAAAGCATAACCAATGAATATTAAACGAAATTTTATTTTAGGATTATTAACTTTTCTACTGGTAACTAGCTTTGTACCAATAGTAAATGCACGTTCGATTATTCCCGTTAATTCTAATTCACCATTAAATTTACATTCTTCGCTAAACCTTGTAGATAAAGGTAAGCAACTTTACGAGGAAGGAAATTTCGCAGCAGCAGCAGAAACATGGGAACAAGCTGTTAAAGATTATTCGCTAGAAAAGGAACAACGAAAGGGAGCTTTAAGCTATAGATATTTAGCGATTGTTTATCAGGATTTAGGTAAATGGAAAGCAGCAAGTAATGCTATTTCTCAGTCATTAAAACTAGCTAAATCTATTAACGATAAATTCCTCTACGCTCAAATCCTTAATACTCAAGCTCATTATCAACTAAATACGGGTAATACTCAAGCAGCTTTAGAAACTTGGAAACAAGCGGAATCTATATATAAATCTCTCAAAGATACTCAAGGCATTATTTTAACTCAAATCAACCAAGCACAAGCATTACAAAATTTAGGATTTTATCGACGCTCGCGGAATATTCTAGAGCAAGTAAATAAAAATCTGCAAACTGTTACCGATTTATCGCTAAAAGCCAAAGGTTTAATGAGTTTGGGTGTTGCGTTAGAAGTAGTCGGAGATTTAGAAAAGTCTCAAAGTGTTTTATCTGAAAGTTTAACTATTGCTGAAGATATTAATTTAAGCCAGTTAGGAGAAATTTATTTAAGATTAGGTAATACAGCTAGAGCAACAGAAGATTTTGTAGAAGCAGAAAAGTATTATCAGCAAGCAATAGAAAATTCTAGTTCACCTTTAAATAAACTACAAGCACAAATTAATCAACTAAGCTTATTTATCAAAACCGAAGAAACTCAAAAAGCTTCTACATTGATACCCCAAATACAAAGTCTTTTGATAAAACTTCCTCCCAGTCGGGATAAAATCTACGCTCAAGTAAACTTTGTTGATAATGCAATTCAAATAGACAATAAAATACGAGCTATCAAAAACAATGAACTAGCTCAAATATTAGCAACAGCAGTAAAACAAGCAAAACAATTAAAAGACTTCAAAGCTCAATCTTATGCTTTAGGGGAATTAGGATATCTTTACGAAGATAATAAACAATTCTCCGAAGCACTTCAATTAACTAATCAAGCAGTTGCGATCGCGCTGGATTTACAAGCTACAGAAGCTATCCCCATGTTACGCTGGCAGCAAGGACGTTTACTCAAAGCACAGGGAAAAAAAGATAGTGCGATCGCCGCTTATTCGCAAGCGGTGAAAGGTATAGAAACACTACGTCAGGACTTGGTTGCAGTCAATTCCGAGAATTCCGATATGCAGTTTTCTTTCCGTAAGCGAGTTGAACCTATATATCGTCAATTGGTAGAGCTACTTGTACAAAATGTAGATAAACTTCCTCAAGAAACGAAGCAGCAATATCTAGAAAAATCGAGATTACTAATTGAAGGATTGCAGCAACGAGAATTAGAAAACTTTTTTCGAGCAGCTTGTTTAACAGCACGAAAGCAAAATATTGACAATATTGATAAACAAGCAGCAGTAATTTATCCGATTATTCTCAATCAAAGTTTAGAAGTAATTGTTTCACTTCCAGGACAACCTTTAAAACATTACAGCACAAAGCTTTCTTCAGAAGCAAGAGAAAGAATATTTCAAGAAGTGCGACAATATCTAAATCCAGTTTTCAAATCTACAGATATATTACCATCCGCTCAAAAAATTTACGATTTATTAATACGTCCCGCAGAAACCGATTTAAAGAATCAAAATATTAAAACTCTAGTATTTGTTCTTGATGGACGTTTACGCAGTTTACCAATGGCTATACTTCACGACGGCGAACAATATTTAATCGAAAAATATAATATTGCTTTAACTCCAGGATTGCAACTTTTACCAGTAAGTCCAATTTCTTTTGAAAAACGCAACACCTTAACCGCTGGTTTAGCAGTTTCTCGTCAAGGTTTTTCAGCATTACCCGGTGTGGAAAGAGAAATTAGAGAAATTAATCAAATTGTTCCCAGCAAAACCTTATTAAACGAAAGATTTTCCAAAAACCTGGTAGAAAAACAAATTAATAAAATTCCATTTTCCGTAATTCACTTTGCTACCCACGGACAATTTAGTTCAAAAGCTAAAGATACCTTCGTTTTAACTTGGGATGATAAAATTCAAGTGAATGACTTTAATCAATTATTCCAAAAAAATAACGATAAAGAAGCAATTGAGTTATTAGTTCTAAGCGCTTGTAAAACAGCAAAAGGAGACGAACGAGCCATTTTAGGACTAGCAGGAATTGCAGTACGCTCCGGAGCTAGAAGCACCATTGCAACCCTGTGGTCGGTAAGAGATAAATCCACATCGGAAATGATGACGCAATTTTACCGCATTCTTACTCAAACAAATACAACTAAAGCCCAAGCATTACGTCAAGCACAATTATCTCTGCTAAAAAACCCTAAATACAAACATCCTTATTACTGGTCGCCATTTATTTTAGTCGGTAATTGGCAATAATTGGTAATTGATAATTGATAATTGTAGAGTGTGTAACGGCTTGAATATTTATGAATAAAAACTATAAATTAAAAAATGCCGTTACGCACTATTAAATCACGATAAAAACCAATTATCTCTACTAATTTTCTTCCCTCTCTGTGCCTCCTCTTCCTCCTCCCTTATCAGCGTAACTAGAGTTTAAATCTTAAAAAGGGGAAGGAGTAATGACGTAGTATAGGTGATTTGCCAGAAATCACATAATATCATGTCCGTCGAAACAACCGTAATTATGTTGTCCGTGCGTAAGTCCTGAGAATAATTAATTCCTGATTTCTTGAAGCAGTTAGTTGTCACTTGACAACCAAGCGCTTCAGGTTTACTCTGTGTAAATAAAGGTTGTGATGAAAAGACGTTCTCATCCAAAATCGGAGGTTGAGGCTGCACTGAAGTATGCTGAACAAAATGGCTGGTACGTTGATGTTGGTGGTTCACATGCTTGGGGTAAAATTTATTGTCCCTACAACGATAAAGAATGTAGGTGTGGAATCTTTTGTATCTCTAGTGTTTGGAGTACCCCAAAAAATGCAGGAAATCATGGGAAGCAGATTCGTCGGATAGTGGATAACTGTACAAGACATAACATTACAGATGATTCTTGCGAACAAGAGGGATAACCAATGAAAGAGTATGATTTTACTTTAAAGTTTAATCTCCAAAATTCTCAAGCTGACCCCAATATTCATGTTGAGAAGTTATATGAAGGTGGTTGTGATGATGCTTTAATTGGAATTGGGAAGAAAGGATATATTTCGCTGAGTTTTATTCGTGAAGCATCCGAAGCTTATGAGGCTGTTTCTAGCGCTATTATTGATGTCAAAAGAGTTATTCCATATGCGACTTTAATTGAAGCTACACCGGATTTTGTTGGTTTAACAGATGCAGCGAAAATCCTTGGATTTACTCGACAAAATATCAGGAAACTCATCATAACAAATGAACCATTTGCTCCAATTCCTGTTTACGAAGGTACACCTTCTATCTGGCATTTGGCAGAAATATTAATATGGTTGAGAGGAGCCAAGAAATATGCGATTGATGATGCGTTAATAGAGGTTGCGAAAATCAATATGAACATTAATCTTGCTAATAGTTGGCAAAAAGTAGAGCCACATCTTCAAGAAAATATTAAAGCTTTGGTTGGTTAAATAAGGGATTTCCAATTTTAAAAAATATACTACTCGTCTGGTCGCACGTAGGTGCATCCCTACCAGAAACAAATAAATACTAAGTATTGCTCTATAGAGGAAGTATTTTCATCACAGAACTATACTTTTCAAACCCTTTCTCCCAGGTTCAACCTGGGAGCCAGAATCTCTTTTTTGTTCTCTTCCCTCAGCCTCCTCTGCGGTTATATAGCAATAGGTAATTAGGTTAGGATATTAATCGAGCAACCGAACCTACGATTCTTTGACCTTTGAGCTTTAACCTTCCCCATAATACTACCTCTCATTCCCAAACAAATTACCCGAAACATCTGTCTTTTGATATAGCGACTCAAGCCATTTTTTCATTAATCTATCTATTAACTGCTCGTAAGATTCGCTGGATAACACCTTTAACAATTCCTCATTTCCCATTTCCAAACCGTATTTATCATTGTTAGACATTACTTTTCTCCAATATATATAAGGTTAAAATTTAGATTTATCTTAGAAGTTAGGCTTGTAATTAAGCTGTTTCCCTATCTGTAAACTATCGTAAGCGCCATTTTTCTAACTGCAAATATATAAAAGTTGATATCTTTTTTTGTTAAGCTATGTAAAGTTGATATAAGTTGATATAAGTTGATATCTTTCCTAGCCGCTTCATAATAATTTGTCGGTTTTTATCAAAAATACGCTTTTAAATCTATTTAACATCGAAATAAAGCAGTAATACCCTGTAATTAAAAAACCTTGATACAGCTTGGTTTTCCGGCGATAAACTAATGCGTCTTCATAAATAATGAGGATTATTGTACCTGTAATTTATAAAGCCTTTATTTTTATATCAACTTTTACCCCGTGATATTTGCAGTGTCACTCTAGGAATTAATTGGTTTAAATGAATTATCGAAATTAAATCATTCCTCATATAAAAATGCAATTACTAAGAGAAGAACAACCACAAATTATAAATGTAGATAACGATAATTCGGACTATCTTTCTACAGATAACGAACAAGAACAGAGCGCATCACCATTATCAGTACAGCAACGCTTGCAGCTAATTGGTTCTATTACTCATTTAATGATGAGTTCTCCACTACATAGTAAATATCAAATCTTAGATATTACAGAAAGATTTATTCCAAGTTTAATTCACGACCAATTCCGTTATTACGAAATCGACGGTAATCCCATCGGATTCGTAAACTGGGCTTGGTTAAGCGATGAAGTAGAAGAAAAATATAGCACCGGGGAATATGTTTTAAACCTTGATGAATGGGTTAATGGAAATAACTTATGGTTCCCCGAATTTGTTGCTCCTTTCGGTCATGCTCGTTTAATTGTCAAAGATTTACGCAGCAATATCTTACCAAAAGGAACACCTGCAAAATCCTTTAAAATTCGTCCCGATGGTAGCTTCCGCTCTATTTCTCGTTGGACTGTTTAAGTTTTTCACTTCATTTAAATATTTCGTTTCAATTCATTTATTTAATAAATTTGGAGATTCATCATGGGTAAGAAAAAGAACGAAAAAAGCATATTTGAAAAAGCATGGGACGAAACAAAAAAAGCTGTAGATCCAAATAAGTACGGTAACAGCGGTAATAATACTCTACAGGTAAACGTTTGGGGTAAAGCTTACGGATACGATGGTAACGATACTTTAAAAGCCTATGCACTCAAAGCCGAACTTTACGGTGGAAACGGTAATGATAAGCTTTATTCTAAATCGGGACAAGCTAAATTAGATGGTGGTAACGGTAATGACTATATAGATGCTTGGGGACTTTCTAATACAATTAAAGCCGGTAGTGGAAATGATACAGTAAAAGCCCATGCAGCTTCCAACAATATCTACGCTGGTAGCGGAAACGATAAAGTTTATGCTTGGGGTGGTAAGAACAAAGTTCGCGGTGAAAACGGTCACGATTACTTAGAAGTTTGGGGTGCTAGCAACTATATTCACGGTGGTAACGACAACGACACCATAAAAGCTCGCGCTGCTTCAAACGATGTTTACGGTGGTCATGGAAACGACAAGATTTATGCTTGGGGTGGTAAAAATAAAGTTCGCGGTGACGACGGTAACGACTATATAGAAGTTTGGGGTGCTAGCAATACAATTTGGGGTGGAAACGGTAATGACACTATAAAAGCTCGCGCTGCTTCTAACAAAATATATGCTGGAAATGGTAACGACACTATTCAAGCTTGGGGTGGTAAGAATACAGTTCGGGGTGAAGATGGTGACGACAAACTGCAAGCTTGGGGTTTAAGTAATAATCTTCAAGGTGGTAACGGTAACGATAGTATTAAAGCCTATGCAGCTTCTAACGATATTTATGGTGGAAATGGTAATGACACTATTGAAGCTTGGGGTGGTAAGAACGATATTTGGGCCGGAATTGGTTATGACACTATCAAAGCTTACGGTGCTTCCAACGTAATTGATGCAAATGATGATTCCCGCGCTGACAATATCTATGTTGAAGGTGGTTACAACAAAATTTACGCTGGTTCTGGAAGCGACAAAATTACAGCTAAAGGTGCTTATAACAATATAAGTGCTGGCTCCGGTAACGACACTATCGAAGCTCACGGTGGTTACAACAAGATTTACGCGGGTCAAGGTTATGACAATATCAAAGCTTACGGTGGTGCAAATGTAATCGATGCTAACGATGATTGGCGTGCTGATAAAATCTATGCTGAAGGTGGCGCGAATGTAATTAATACGGGTTCCGGTAGCGATAATATCGAAGCCTATGGTGGTGCAAATGTTATTAAGGCTGGTAACGGTAACAATAAAATCATCGCTGGTGGTGGTGCAAACGTAGTTAATACTGGTTCCGGTAACGATACTATCGAAGGTTACGGTGTTGCTAACGTTATTAATGCAAGTCACGGTACTAATAAAATTACTACTGTTGGTAGCGAGAACGTAATTAATGCGGGTAACGGTAGCGATACAGTTATTGCTGGTGGTCTGAGAAATGTTATTAATGTCAGTAACGGTAATAATAATGTAACAGCCCTCGGCGGTATAAATGTTGTTGTTAGCGGTTCTGGAAAAGATACGATTCATGTAGCTGGTGGACTTAACGTTGTTGCTTCTGGTTCGGGAGATGACGACATCAAAGCCGTTGGTGGAGCAAACGCTATCTATAGTTCCGGTGGTAATAACACCATGCTGGGTGTGGGACTTGGTGGTAACGTCTTACTCAAAACTGGTAACGGTAATGACAAGATGTATGCTGCTGGTGGATTGAATGTCCTCACCAAAATCGGTGACGGTAATACTACGATGGTCGCGGGTGGTCTTTACAACGCTATGACCAAAGTTGGTGACGGTAATGATACTCTGATTGCTCTGGGTAAGGGTAATCTGATTACCAAAGTCGGTGACGGTAGTTCGACTATGGTTGCTGGAGCAATGTACAATGTCCTGACTTCCTGGGGTGATAGTAAAGATACAATTGTTGGTGTTGGTAAAGTCAACGCTCTTATCGGTGGTGGTGCAGACGATATTATGGTCGCTGCTGGTATGGGTAATATCGCTTTCGGTGACTCGGTAACTGGTAGTACCGACTTGAGCAGTTTTAAAGCGAAAGAAGCTGGTAATGCTGGTTCCGATGCGAATACAGATGAAATGAACGCTGGAAGTAATTGGGAAAATGCTGGTAGCGTAGACTTTACCGGGGCTGCTGCTGGGGATGACATAATGGTCACTCTTGGTAAATTCAACGCAGCAGTTGGTGGTGAAGGTGAAGATATTATTGTTGCAGCCGGGAAGAATAACTTTGTCTTCGGGGATGATTTATTCGATTTCGATGTTAACTCAATCAAACTTCCCGATCCGACTGCTTTACTTCCTGATTTCAGCTTTGATTTTGATTTTGACTTTTCGCTAACCGATTTCGATTTCTCTCTACCGGAATTTGGCTTCCCCTCTCTATCGATGCCAAACTTCTCTTTACCTGAATTATCTTTACCCAAACTATCCTTACCAAGCTTTAACCTCCCGGTAGCAGACTTGGAACTTCCTAAATTTAACTTACCCGAATTTTCCCTACCAAATCTTTCCTTACCAAACTTACCCATCCCTGACTTATCTTTATCAAATCTATCTATACCAGATTTAACTCTACCGGATTTCCCAATTCCTCAACTACCTGAAATCGATTTTGATTTACCAGAAATTAGTCTACCTACTCCCCAACTACCTAACTTTGGAGATTTTGTAACTGACTTAAAAGAGCGCTACAGTTTTGATTTCCTCAAAGATAACGGTGATGTCATGGTTGCAGGTGGTCAACTCAACATTGCTAATGCTTCATTAGGAGATGATATCTTAGTCAGTGCTGGTAAAACCAATACTTTATTCGGTGGGGTTGGTAGCGATTTAGTTTTAGGAGCAGGAAAGAGCAACTATATCTACGGTGACGAGGGTAATGACCTTATCTTTGCTGCGGGTGAATCTAACTACGTCTTTGGTGGTGACAACGATGACACCATAGTTGCAGCAGGAAAAACTAACTCTGTGGAATCTGGAGACGGTGCAGATATAGTTGTCGGACTTGGTAAATCAAACAAGCTTTTGGCAAATGATGGAAAAGATATCGTTATCGGTTTGGGTGAAAGTAACAAACTCTGGGGTGGTGATGACCGCGATATTCTCTTAGCTGCGGGTAAATCTAATTACTTCTACGGTGACGATGGTAGCGATATTATCCTGGGTGCTGGTAAGAGCAATACTGTAGTCGGTGGTGACGACAACGACTGGTTATTCGCTGGTGGTGAATCCAATAAATTCTGGGCTAATGACGGTGATGATGTAGTAATTAGTATCGGTAAAAGCAACACTGTTGATGGTGGTAGCGGTGACGATAAAATCTTTGTCGGAGGAGAAAAGAACAAGATTGCTAGCGACGGTGGTGACGATATTGTTGTCAGCTTTGGTAAGTCCAACAACATCAAAGGCGGTAGCGGTAACGATTTCATATTAGCTGGCGGACAATCGAATACAATTGACGCTGGTGATGGAGTAAATGCAGTTCTCAGTTACGGTAAGAGCAATAATATTAAAGGTGGTAAAGGTACCAACTTATTCCTTGCCGGTGGTAGCGGTAACACCTTCGTCGGTGGTGCTGGTAAAAATACTTTTGTTCTCGCTGGTAAAAACAACACTTTCAAAGGTGGAATTAGCGGTGACACCTATGTATTTGATAACCTAGTCGCCGACGAAATGAAGGATTATGCTAAGGATGTGGTGACTGATATAGCTACAACCTACATTCAAAACGTCGGTGATGCTATCGCTGAAGATGTTTTACTCTTCGGTGGTGCGATGATAGAAGGAAATCTTAAGTTTAGCAAGTCTGGTGAGTCGGATTTAGAAGTTAGCGTTCTCAACGATAGCAATGATGTCATGAGACAAATCGTTGTAGAGGATTGGTATTCTGACGAATCAGCACAACTTGATAGCTTCATGATTAGTCAAGGTGCAAGTTTGCTGAAGTCCGAAGTTGATGAACTAGTTGATGCTTGGGGTAAATTCGACGCTGGTACTTTATCTCAAGAACAGTTAACTACCGCTGTTGATAACGCTTGGACAGTTTAAATCAACTTAAAAAACAATTCAAATTTTGTCTCCCTAGCACGTTCTTAATTGAGCGTGCTTTTTTTTGATAAGGAATAAATTCCTTACTACGAACTTAAAAGTTGATAAAAGTTGATATCTTTTGCATTTGCTATTGCCAATTATATAGTTTGTGATGTAACAAAGAAGTTATTTAAAACAATGAATTATGCATTTATTTACAAAATTTGTTATTTACTAGATGAAAAAGGGAACCATAAATTAGTAACTAAATAAGTAAAATTATTATTTCGGGGAATTAAAATGAATGAGCGGAAGCAAAGAAGCTGTTATTTAAATAAAATCTCTTATAGCTTAATTTATAGCTTTACTAATGTTGCTTTAGCGGGATTGCTACAATTTTCCTTTTCTGGTTCAGTTTCCGCTCAAATAACTCCCGATAATACTTTGGGTAATTCTCCATCGGTTGTTAAACAAAATTTGAATAATTTACAAATTGAAGGAGGTTTGAGAAATAATAGCAATCTGTTTCACAGCTTTCAAGAATTTAATATTAATCAAGGACAGCGAGCTTCTTTTACTAATCCTCAAGGTGTAAATAATATAATCACTCGCGTTACTGGAAATAATATTTCAAATATTAATGGTCTTTTAGGAGTTAGCGGTTCGGCAAATCTATTTTTGATTAATCCTAAAGGTATTATATTTGGTCAAGGTTCTAGTCTTGATATTAAAGGTTCTTTTATTAGTTCGACTGCTGAAAGCATTAATTTATCCGACGGTAGTATTTTTAGTGCTGTAGAACCAAATATTCCATCTTTACTTAAAATAAACGTCCCTTTGGGTTTGCAATATGGGAATAATCCCGCACCAATTGAATTACAGCAAGCTAATTTAAACATCAAACCCAATCAAGTTTTAGGTTTAATTGGTGGAAATATTAGCTTAGATAATTCATCTCTTACGGTACCGGGGGGAACTGCTCAATTAGCTGGTTTATCATCTGCTGGAACCGTTAATTTAAATGATTTAAAATCTTTGAGTTTTTCTAAAAATACAAATTTTAACGATATTTATATAACTAACCAATCCAGTATTAATGTTGCTGCTGCTGAAAATGGAAATATTTTTATCAATGCAAATAATTTTACTTTAAACAATAGTAATTTTCGAGCCGGAATCAAAGCCGGATTAGGAAACCCTAGCGCTAAATCGGGAGATATTTATATTAATGCTACGGGAAATACGACTATTGAACAAAGTAATATCAATAATACTTTAGGAGATAATTCTTTAGGTAATGGTGGTCAAATCTTTATTAAAACCAATAATTTATTCCTCAAAGATTCAAAAATCTTAACTAATACCTATAGTTCCGGTGACGTTGGTGATTTGACTGTTGAAGCAGCAAATAAAGTTGAAATCATTTCTAGTCCCAGTAACTTTACTTTAGAAGGAGCGGAAGGTAGAAAAGGTTTATTTTCTAGAGTAGAACTTAATGCTACAGGTAATGCGGGTAATATTACTGTTAACGCAAAAGACATTCTTGTTTCAGGTCTTGGTGGAATAGATATTAGTACAGGTGGTTCTGGCGATGCCGGTCGAGTAACTATCAATGGCGATCGCCTAAAAATTATTGAAGGCGCAGGTGTATACAGCAATACTAATAGTTTGGGTAATGCTGGAGAAATTTCAATTAAAGCATCTGACTCTATCGAAGTTAGTAATAAAATTAGCGATGCTGAATTTGCCGATGTTAAACGTCAACCAGGAGGAATCATTGCAGATGTTCGTAAAGGTGCTGCGGGGAATGGTGGCAAAATAAGTATAGAAACCGGAAGTTTGACTGTAAAAGAAGGAGCGTTTTTAACAACGGATACCAAAGGAAGTGGAGAAGGAGGAGATATTAATATTTTTGCTACAGATAAACTTGAAATTATCGGTAGTGAAGAAAATATGACTACTCAATTGCTTACAGCAGTAAGAGAAAAAGCAACCGGAAACGGTGGTAATCTCACAATAGAAACCAAGAATTTAATTGTACGGGATGGTGCAGAAATTAATGTAGGTACGGATAGCAGCAGTAATAGCGGTAATCTAAACATAAAAGCTACAGAATCAATCAAATTATTCGGAACAGCAAATGGTATTCCCAGCCGTTTATTAGCTCAGGTTGGCGATAACGGTAACGGAAATGGAGGAAATATATTTTTAGAAACTCAAGAATTAATTTTAAGAGATGGTGGACAAATTTCTGCTGGTAATTTAGGGAATGGTAAAGGTGGTAATATCAATATCTTGGCTGGGGATACTGTAAATATAGATGGGTTTGCTCCGGTTGTTAACAGCTTAGATATCAAAGTCACAGGAATTATTGAAGACAAAACAGGTAGTTTTTATCCTAGCGGGATTTTTAGCAGTTCACCAGGAATAGGTGATGCTGGGAATTTAAATATAGAAACCAGTAATTTCAATCTTAAAAATAATGCTCAAGTTTCAGTTAGCAGTCAGCAAGAAGGTGCAGCAGGTAATTTGAGTATTTTGGCAACTAAAAAGGCTTTGTTTAATAATGGTATTCTCAATGCTGATACTGTAGCTGGAAATCAAGCGAATATCTCTTTAAATTCACCAAATATCCAATTACGTTATGGTAGCAGCATTACCACTAACGCAACTCAAACAGCAACCGGAGGTAATATTGATATCAATACCTTAACTTTAGTTGCTTTGGAAAACAGCGATATTACCGCAAATGCAGAAGAAAGTTTTGGAGGAAAAATAGCAATTACTGCTGAAGGAATTTTTGGTACTCAATTTCGAGAATTTCTGACTTCAGAAAGCGATATTACAGCGTCATCTGAGTTGGGAGCAGAATTTAACGGTGTAGTCGAAATCGATACCATTGGAACAGATCCCAATTCTGGATTAGTTGAACTTCCTACAGGGCTTGCTGATTCCAGTCAAAAAATTGCTTCAGGATGTAGTAAGAATCAAACTGGTAACTTTACAGTTACTGGAAGAGGAGGATTACCAGAAAGCCCAAATCAATTATTTGCAGTTAATAATCCAATGGTTGATTTAGTTGATGTGGTTTCTGCATCTGCAAATCAAAAGACTTCTGTATCTGCTGTATCTTCAATATCTTCAACTAAAAACACCCGAAAAGAAATAGTTGAAGCACAAGGATGGATTGTTGATGCAGAAGGTAACGTTGAATTTGTTGCAGAAGTACCGGAAGTTACACCCAATTCTGGGGGAATATCTCAAGCTTATTGTCAGAGCAATATTTAACGAGGGGGGAGAGGGGGAAGAAAGAATTATTACTGCTAACTGCTCACTGTTTCTCACACATTTCCCCAAACCAAGCTTTAATTTCTGCTGGTAATGCAGTAAAACGAAGCCTAAAATTTTGATTTTCATCCAATATTTTTACTACTTTGCCATAAATATGCTGCTGATTTAATTGTTCGTTTTCTACAGATAACTGTATTTGAAGATTGCTAAAAACTTTTAGCGAATGTTTTGTAATTAATTCCGCACTATCTAAAGACAATTTAACAAAATAACCTGCAAATTGTTCTTCTGAAATATGTTTACCTTGAGATATTCGATATTTTACAGATATTTTATTTGTTAAAGAGGTAAGAGAGTCTTTCTCATCAGGTAAAAATAAATTATATTTACCACCAATTCCCCCGACTTCAAAAATTGAAATTGGTGCGGTGAATCCTTTGGGCTGTACCTGCATTTCTCCCGAAAGTTGAATAATTTCTCCTACCGTATCTACAGTTTCTTGAGATACCAATATTTGTCCGCCAACGGTATAAGTTTCAATTCGTGCTGCCAGATTAACGTTGCTTCCCATTACGGTATACTTAGCACGGGCTTTTGAACCAATACTTCCCGCAAGCACTTCCCCGCAATGAATACCAATACCCATTTCTAAAGGTGGTAAATTCATTTGTGCTAATTTTTGATTGATTCCATCCATTGCTAACTGCATAGCAACAGCACAAGTTACCGCACGTTGAGCGTTATCAGCAAAAGACACTGGCGCACCAAACATGACAAAGATACCATCACCCATAAAATCGTTAATTGTACCTTTGTAATTGTTGATAATATCGGTCATTTCTGCTAAATATAGGTTAATAATCTCAACTACTTTTTCTGGAGAAACCCGTTCCGACATTGCCGAAAATCCCCTCAAATCGGAGACTAAAATTGTCACATTTTTCTTTTCTCCGCCAATTTTCAAACCTTCTGGTGTTTCTAATAAACTTGCAACTACCTCATCTGTTAAGTAGCGTCCAAAAGTTTTACGCATTGTAGATGTATCCCGAGCCACAATTGCTGTAACGGTAATTGCGGAACCAAATAAAGCCAATAATCCCGGTACAACTGGAATCCACCAAGCACCTATTAAGAAAGCTAAATAACTTCCACCAATTAAACCAATTCCTAATAGTAGAATAATTAAACTTGCTGAATGTCTACTGTTACGCTGCTTCCAACTTAATATTGCTCCGATAAATGACCACGCAACAATCCATAGATGTTCGTAGGTATCCGACCATATTTGAATTTGCGAACGACCTTCTAATGCCATACTTATTAATTGACTGGCAATATCGGCATGAAGTGTAACTCCGCTGATTCTCTGGCGATAATGAGTATAAAAGAAGTCATCCAAACTTGCCGCAGTTGGGCCAATTAAAACAATGCGATCGCGAACAAATTCGCGTGGCATTTTTCCCGCTAATACTTGACTCATCGAGATTGTAGGGAAGCCAGAGCGGAGGTTGCGAAAGTTAGCTAAAATCTGATATCCACCGATATCATTCCGCACGTAGCTACCATCGGATTCATCTAATTCAACTAAAATACCTTTACCAAGTTTGAGCTTTTCAGCTTCTTCCCCCACAAATTCCGGATAAATATCTTTAGTTTCAAGATAGCTAACAGCCAACTGCGTTCCCAAACCTAAGATAGTTTCCCCATCTTCCGAATCGATAGATAATAAATTTCGTCTAACTTTACCGTCTCGATCTACAACTATATCAGAAGCGCCTACCTGTCCCAATTCTTTTAACTTTGGTGGTGGATTGACAAAAGTAGAAGCGCTACCAGTCATCTTCTGAATTCCGAATAAATTGGGTGTGGATGCAAAAATTTCCTCAAGCTGCTTAAATCCTGGCTCTACAGGTAAATCGCGATAAATATCAAGCCCAATAACTGATGGTTTATATTGCTTGATGATTGATAATAACTTCGCCAGCTTCTCATCTGATAAAGGATATCCCAGCTTTTGTATATCCGATTCGTTCATCTCAACTATGACAATGCGCGAATCAACCGTTTCCGAGGAGCGCAAACGAAAAAATTGATCCCAAGCCGCCAACTCCAAGGGTTGTAATAAACCAGCTAAGCGCAATCCAATTAATAAAATACCAACGCTAGGAGAAGCAATTAAAACACCACGCCATTGCCATATTAGCTCTTTAAGCTTCACCCACATGAATAAACTTCCGTTCGTGCGCTACTGTTTCAGGGTTCCCAAAATTAAGTGATAACTAACATGAGAATGGGGAATGGGGCATTGGGGATTGGGAATTGGGGATAGCAAACAATTATGAGTTAGTTCATTCTTTTCTTTCCGTCTTCCTTATGCCCAATACCTAATGCTCTCTCTCTGTTTAATAATATATTTCCAAACAATTCTTCTAAATCACTTCTTTAAAGGCTATAACAGAAATCAAGTTTAAGTAAAAAATAAGACAAGCTTTTAAAAATAAATGCGGTTACTATATAAGATTTTTACCAATTGCAAGATAATTTTTTTTTATTTGTCTGCCAGGAAATTCTTGAGAAGCTTTAGTTTAGGGCTAATATTTACTTTACTGAGCATCACCTTAACTAATTTAAATTTTCCTTTAAGATTACAGGTATTAAATATTGCAGCAGTTGAAGCGAAAGAAGTTTCAACGAAAGCATTAGTACAAGCTGGAAAAAAACATTATCAAGCAGGGGAGTTTGTAGAAGCTGTAGCAAAATGGCAGCAAGCTCAACAAATTTATAACTCTCAAAGTGATGCTCTTAATCAAAGTGCGGTGCTGAGTAATTTGGCTTTAGCATATCAACAGCTAGGAAGAATAGAGCAAGCCAATCAAGCTATAGAAAATAGCCTGAAGTTATTGAATAATCTAGATACTGTACCAGCAAAGTCTTTACAGGCTGCTGCTTTAAATATCCAAGGTAGTATTTTACTATCCCAGGGAAAGACGCAACGAGCGCTGGATGTCTGGGTAGATGCTGGCGAAAATTATCAGAAATTAGATAATAATGATGGTTACATCCGCAGTTTAATCAATCAATCCCAGGCTTTGAAAGCATTAGGGCTTTATCCCCGCGCTAAGGCTACTTTAGAACAAGTCAATCAAAACTTGCAAAAACAACCGCCATCTTTACTCAAAGCAGCTACTTTACTCAATTTTGGCGATACTCTGCGATTAATGGGAGATTTACAGACATCTGAAAAAGTTTTACAGCAAAGTTTAGCTATAGCAGAAAAATTAAACTCTCAAAGCGATATCGCTGCGGCATTGCTTAGTTTAGGTAATAATGCTCGCGATAGACAATCTCTCGAAGAAGCTTCTAAATATTATCAACGAGCGATTATCGCATCAACATCTCCAATTAACAAAGTTCAGGTGCAGTTGAATCAATTGCGTTTGTTAATAGATATGCAAAAATGGCAGCAAGCGAATTCGTTGATACCGCAAATAGAAGCTTTAATCGCAAGCTTACCTCCGAGTCGTAAAGCAGTATATGCAAAAGTTAACTTTGTCCAAAGCTTAGAAAAAATCAAAGATAATAATAGAGGAAATGATTATATTGCCAAACTTCTCGCAAAAGCGATTCAAGAAGCTAAAACCATCGGAGATTCACGAGCAGAATCCTACGCCGTCGGTTATTTAGGAGAAGTTTACGAAAAAACAGGGCAGCTATCACAAGCGCAGAAACTCACCGAAAAAGCATTGGTATTAGCGCAAACAATTAACGCTAACGATATTGCTTATCGCTGGCAATGGCAATTAGGAAGATTATTAAAAAAGCAAAACCAAATAGAAAAAGCTATATCAGCCTACAGTGAAGCTGTCAACACTTTAAGCACAATTCGTAACGATTTAGTTTCTAGTAACGTTAATATTCAGTTTTCCTTTCGTGAAAGTGTAGAACCCGTTTATCGCGAATTAGTTAGTTTATTACTTCAACCCGAATCTATAAAAAATAAATCTGTTAAACAAACCGCACAAACAAATCAAAACAATCTCAAAAAAGCGCGTCAGGTAATAGAATCTTTGCAGCTAGCAGAATTAGACAATTATTTTCGAGAAGCCTGCTTAACTAATAGTCCCACTCAAATTGATAAAATAGATCCTCAAGCTGCCGTTATCTATCCAATAATCTTAGCAGACCGGCTTGAAGTTGTTCTTTCCTTACCCAACCAAACCTTACGTCATTACACCAGCCAAATTCCTCAAAGCGAACTAGAAAAAATCATTCAGAAAATGCGACGCTCCCTCAGACGTACATCTTTGAAAAAAGAACGTTTGGCGATCGCGCAAAAAATGTACGATTTACTCATCAAACCAGCAGAAGCCGAATTGCAATCAAATAAGGTTAAAACTCTAGCTTTTGTACTCGATGGTTCGATGAAAAATCTGCCAATGTCAGCGCTTTATGACGGTCAACAATACTTAATAGAAAAGTACAATTTAGCACTAACACCAGGATTACAATTATTTGCAACTCGACCTTTAGAAAACAAAGATTTAAAACTATTAGTAGCCGGATTAAGCGAATCCAGACAAGGATTTACTTCACTTCCGGGAGTAGAAACAGAAATTAATCGAATTAAATCAGAAATTTCTTCCAAGGTACTTCTCAATCAAAAATTTACCACCAAAGCTATAGAAAAACAAATCGGCAATACCCCCTTTCCCGTAGTACATTTAGCAACCCACGGACAATTTAGTTCCAGCGCTAAAGACACCTTTGTTCTCACCTGGGATAACCGCGTTGATGTTAAACAATTAGGTGAACTACTGCAAAAGCGCAACACGTACAGCAAAAATCCCATCGAACTCTTAGTTTTAAGCGCTTGTCAAACAGCACAAGGAGATAAACGAGCAGCATTAGGATTAGCAGGTGTAGCAGTTCGATCCGGCGCACGCAGTACTCTAGCTAGCTTATGGGCTGTAGACGACAAATCAACTTCGGCATTCATGGTCGAATTTTACAAGCAATTAGCAAAACCCACAATCTCCAAAGCAGAAGCATTAAGACAAGCTCAAATTTCACTAATCAAACAAAAAGCATTTAAACATCCATTTTATTGGGCACCTTTTGTACTCGTTGGTAATTGGCTTTAGGAAGAGAAGAGGAAGCTGATAAATAAATATAAAATCAATAATCCTGTTAGTACTCTCTCGATTTTGGGAACTATATCTTATATAGCTATATAGCAAAGAACTTTAACATGAATAGAATAAAACATTGCTTGGTATTTAGTGCAGCCACCCTACTGCTTCAATGTGCTTTAATTCCTGCTTCAACGACACAAGTTCAAGCACAGAATGCAAGTTCTAAAGAAACTGCTTCTGGTGGTAAGCGTTCAAATGTAGCATTTAAATCTCGTAAAGGTGAAAGAGCGCCTAAAACCGCAGTTGGAGGTGGTAGAAGGAATAACGGTATGTGTGAGTCAGGGGTTGCAGATTCCATAGGCGTAAAAAGTCAAACCGTTGACAAGACTTTAGTTCCATTATTACCATCCTCGAAATTAGGCTTCACAGCATCTTCTCATCCCAGTTTCATGGTATACGTGCCTGCAACTTCAGCAAAAGCCTTAGAATTTACTTTGGAAAATGAAGAAGGAGAAGGAATTTATCAAACAGAGGTAAATATAGATAAGGCTCCAGGGATTGTTAGTTTCACCTTGCCACAAACAGAAGCAGCCTTAGAAAAAGACAAAGATTATCGATTTATAGTGTCGATGATTTGTCAACAAGCAGGACCAAAAAACCCCTTTGTAGAAGGATTAGTGCGTCGAATTTCCTTAGATTCTGCATTGGTAAATCAACTGAATAAACCACAATCTTTAGAACAAGTAACAGTGTACAGCGAATCTGGGTACTGGTTTGAGGCGATAGAAAATCTTGCAGCACTCAAACGTTCTCAACCAAATGATTTAGAAGTTGCTGCGGCTTGGGAAAACTTGCTGGCATCTGTTGGTTTAGATGGAATAGGCAAGGCTGAATTACAAAATTAATTTTAAGAAGGTGTTTTAACTAATAACTGGAGTTTAGACTAAGCTCTTTGTTTCGCGAAACGATCCTGTATTAGTTATGAAACTTTTGCACCCATTGAAGCTTTTTTATAACGCCGAGCAAGAGGGAGCAACGCGATTTTGTGAAAGCAGATAGTAGGATTGCGATCGCCAACAAACGATTTCAGTAATTTTTATTTAAATAATACATGAAGACAAGCAAAAACACGTATACAGAAAAGAGAGGTGTGTCCCCAAGGGGACACACCTCTATAGATTATAGATATAAGCATCTCAATATCAATAAAGCCCAAAATAATCGCATTAACGCCCGTTTATTGACAACATTTTAGGCGATCGCCTTGAGTCTCGGAAAATAAATTAAACGTCCAATCCTTATGATTAGGTTGATTCATAAACCCAGGTTTTTGTCAAGAGCAATTTAGATGCGTTTGCCCTGTAACCGTTACCGATAGTAAAAACAGTTTCTTTGTAGTTAAGTTGTTTGGGTTCTGTTTGGGTTCAAATTCGGTTTCTGTGAGAATCCAATCTGAGTAGAGTAAATGGGGATCTAAAGTAAATTCATCCATTGATATTAATGATATTAACTATATTGTTGAATAATTTATACACCGACTAAAGTAATAGTATCTATAAATTTAGGCTCATCAGTAGTTAGTATGCTTAAAAAATTAAAAAAGACTAAAAATAGATTAAGAAACGATTATTTAAGAAAAAAGGCTCTGATAGTTTGTTGAGCCTCTATTTAAGTGCAAGTGGGATAAGAGTTTATAAATAAGTGTGATAAGGCTGATTATTTCCATAAAAAGATTAATTTTCAAGCCATGAAGAATACATTGTATTTCAACGAACAATTTATAAGTATCTTAATAAAAAAATCTTAGTTTGGACAAGTGATATATCAATAAATATTGATTATAAAAGTAAAAATAATTTACTATTTTATGATAAATCCCCTATAGAATTACGGAAACATAAGATATTAAAGTTATTTAATGTTAAGAATATTAGTAAAAAACATATAAGGGAATCAATGCAGTATTTTAGAAAAAAAGAATATTTTATTTGTATCATAAAGACGCTTTTTATTCTCTTCTAATAGTTTATATTTAGACGTGCTTGCATATAAATAAAAACAAAAATGGTAAATTTATCCCATATCTCCAAACAGTTAAAAGTGGCTGTATTAAGCTGCTTATTAACAATCACAATTTGGCTGGGGGTAATACCTTCAGCTCGGGCTAATAACAACCCAAACCTTGATATTACTGACAGTCAGGTAATACCAACAATCGAAAATAGCCAACGTATGCAGGCTATTGCATCTTGCTTACCCAAACAACTTACGATTCAAAATAAAGATACGTTGAATCGTATTTCTCGTGCTTTATCTGAAATGACAAACGACCAATTTCAAAGGGCATTTAACCTTAAAGATAACCCTAAATTGAACGATGCAGAAATTGAATTCAAAGCCTGTTTGCGACAAGCTGGTTTTACGCCCAAAGCTGACTTATAAAATCGCTTTTTATCTGAATGCTTCTGTCTAATCACTGATTCATTTAGACGCACTTATTGTAAGAGACTTCCTTACTGCGGAAGTCTCTACAATTTATTGAAATTAATGCAATTAAATACTAGCTTTCGCCACCAATAGGTAGCCCAACTCCATCACTCGCTGCATCATCTTCAGTTTTAACTTTCGCGATTGAGTAAACGAATAAACCAAATATAGGTTTAGCTAAAAGATCAGCAATGGTATATCCAACCTGAATGCTAACAGTTGCGACTGGAGTACCAAAAAGACCTAACTCAGGAAGCAGATAAGCAATTGGATAAACACCCCAAGACAAAAGTAAAAGCAGACGCATCTGAGAAATCAGGGTTTTGACTTGTTGGGGTTGACGTTCGAGCGATTTACCCAGTTCTATCCACAGCAAGTAAAGAATGTAAGCAAAGGGGATAGTGCTGATAGTTCCCCAAATAACGCGAGCAGTTACGCTATCTGAAACTTCACCAGGATACCCTGTAGCAATCATCAATACAGACGCTACGACTAACTTAATTAATAGTGGTTTTGCAACTTCTTTGGAGAGAGCCAAAACTGCAACAGTTTCAGTCAAAAGTAATGGTACTGTTAATATCCAGTCAGCATAGCGGTAAGCATCGTTAAACACTTCACCCGTCGTCAAATACATTCCATCTTGGAGAGCATAAGCAGCCTCCCAACTATTAAAGATACGGAAATAGTGATAGGCTGCAATACTAACAACCACACCCGAAATGACTATAGCGGGTTTATATTTATCACCCACTTCAGACTTTGCGTTAAAGAAAAATAGGGCTGCTCCAATCATTGCTGCAATGCATAAGGATAGTGCATTGAAGACTAAATCAAATTGGCTTGAAGAAAGTGAGGGAGGGATAGATGCTAAATAATTAACCATTGAAAGTTTTAATTCTTTGATATGTGTGATGTCTGCATTAAAAATTAGATGCCCAAAATATAAGCGTCTAATTAGAATAAAGTCGAATTTTCAATTACGAGAAATTGACCGTTTCCTCACAGGGATAATACATAGTAAGTACTGTAAATAACAAGTTTTTCAGACTACATTTACAGTATTTTATGTACGGAAATGTACGTATAAAAAAACATATAATAAAAATAAACTATAATTTTTTAGTAGCTGTTTTATTCTCTACCAGTTGAGATAATTATAATTGTGTTATTTTCCTTTTCTTTATTAGATATTGATGGAATTTACTGTTAAAAAAGGTGTTTGAGGGAATATTAACCAAGAGATGGTTAAATTTAAAAGTACCTTCCTTCATAGTCTTTATAATGTTTACTGTATTTCTATTAGTATATTTAAGATGCAGTTCGATGTCATTTTCCGCAAGAAGATAAACGTCCAAAGGTAATTCGGTTGCATTTTGCTCACGGGATGAGGTAATCGCATCGTGAAGTTACCACGAGATTTATCGGGTGAGGATTTAGTTAAGGCATTGGCAAGTTTTGAGTATGTTATGGATAGGCAAACTGGGAGTCATATCCGTCTGACAACTCAACGGGTGGGGCGAACATCATATTACAGTTCCCGCACACAATCCATTAAAGGTTGGTACTCTTAACCAAATATTGCGAGATGTCGCGGAACATTTTGATTTAACTCGCGATGAACTTTTGAATCAACTTTTCTAAACTGTTTAATGAAAGTTAATTATCATAACCGTCGTTTTCTATTCTGGTTCGGATTAAGTTTACTAATTGTGTTGCTTGGCTTTATTCCGGTGAGGATAAATATTGCTTTTCGCCAAGCGCCAACTCCCCAGGCTATTTTTGTGTTAGAGGATGATTTTGAAGTCGGAAGATGTAATATTGGTATTGATAACAATAAATAAAATATATTGTTTAAGAGATATTCTAGCTCATACTTATTTTCAAGTCGAAGACCAAATTATATGGGATGTTGTGCAAAGTAAAATAAAATCTTTAGAGCAAGAAGTACGGCAAATTCTAAATCAAGAATTTAAATAATATTCTTCTCCCCCTCTTCCCCCCTCTCCCCGGTTATTGATTGAATTTGTTAACTCTTATCCCAATAAACTTGATTTCGATGTTTAACCCTAATTACATTTATTAGTAAAACATCATCGAAAATATCATATACTACCTGATAATCTCCGACTCGAATACGATAGGAATTTTCTTCACCTTGTAATTTTTTAACCCCATTAGGACGAGGTTCTATTGCTAATTCATTAATCTTATTTTGTATGCGCTCTTGCACATCTGAAGGTAATTTTTTAAATTGTTTCCTCGCAACTTTTGAAAAGTCTACACTGTACGTCACGCGACATCCTTTTTCATTTCATTTTTTATTTCTTCCCAGCTTACAGTACCATTAATACGTATATCTTCTCTAGCTTCTTGAATTGCTTTTAAATCTTCTTCGTCTTCTTGGTCGTCAATTGTTTTCAATAAAGTATAAATTTCATCTAAAGTACTGTCGTAAGCTTGGTAAAGCATTACAGTTATATCTTTAATTAACTCTTCTCTCTCACGGTCAGTTTTCATAGTTTATACCTTTTTAATTAATTACTCATTAATATAGTAGAAAATGTACTCCGGTGGAGGGTATTCTAAAGGATTTATAATTAATGATAGCTTGAATGGCTCAAAGTTAGAGTGTTTTACATGAATCGTATATTTCTCATTAAAATTCTACCCCCTCTCCCCCCTCTTCCCACTCTTCCCCCTCTAAGTAAATGAAGTCTAATTTCCCCAAACGTCCATTTCTCTTCTGGTTCGCATTAAGTTTACTGATTGTGTTGCTTGGGTTTATTCCCGTGAGGATAAATATTGCTTTTCGCCAAGCGCCAACTCCCCAGGCTATTTTTGTGTTGGGGGGTGATTCAAGTAGGATGAGGTTTGCTGGAGAGTTTTGGCAGTCTCATAGAAATTTAGATATTTGGGTTTCGGATTATCGTCGGAATCTAAATTTTAATCGTCGTATTTTTCAAAAAGAAGGAGTGCCGGATGAGCAGCTACATTTTGATTTTCAAGCAACAGATACGGTGACTAATTTTACGACTTTGGTTGATGATTTTGTTGATAATAAATTACAGCATATTTATCTGATTACTTCGGATTATCATATGCGGAGGTCGAGGGCGATCGCAAGTGTTGTTTTAGGTAGTCGGGGGGTTGTGGTTTCTCCGATTGCGGTGGATTCGAGAAGGGATGAGGATGAGTCTTTGGTGAGGGTGGTGAGGGATTTTGGGCGTAGTTTGTTGTGGATTGCAACTGGGAGAAGTGGTGCTAGTCTCAATCCGCGTTTAAGAAAATCTCACCATCACTCAGTAAATAATTATATTTAGCAAGTTCCATGATTTGAAATTAAGCCTGAGATAAAATAAGTAGAGATACGAAAAATCGTATCTCTACAACATTATGTATTTATGATTGAATAAAATTTGAAATTACAGAGTAAAACTTGGCTCTAACATATACTCTGGTTTCTGAATGCCGAAATATTTTAGCATTGCTGGGGCATACTCAAGATAATCAACGGTTTGGGTTTGAGAAGAACTAGTATTACTATTAAAAATAATTAAACTACCTTCCGGACAATGACTTCCAGAATGATGATCTTCAATCTTAAATTTGACAAAGCCCATTTCTGAATGGGTAAAATTTTTACCTTTTATTGAATAAGATTTAGCATTCGGATTTAAAGACACTGTTAATGTAATTGTGTCTGCATTTAAATCTACTTTTAGAGAAATATTCTCTAAACTTTTCATTGATGACTGAATTTCAGTAAAACATTTTTCAGCTTCTATGGAATTAGAAAATTCAAGAGAATAGTGAGGAACCATTTCAGCATCTACTCTATATTGAAAGCGACTCGATATAAGTTTATCAACTAACTTTTTAGCATTTTCTAATCTAAAATCGTGAGTTTTTAGTTTTTGTATTCCCTCTGGTAAGTGTTGATTTGCATGTTGTCCCATGCTACTTACAATAACTAGGATGCGATTGTTTTTTTTCGATAATTGTACTATTTGTTTTAAATAGTAATCCAATAAATCTAAAGATTCTATTATTTCTTGAGAATATTTATTTATCCAATTATTATCATAAAGTTTATAATCCCAATCACTATCGAATAATCCATACCAATAGCGATGCATATTTGCTGCTACATGATTGGTGAATAAAATCGATAAGTCAGGTTCGTGTTTTTGTAACTGTTTCAAAAACATATCTGCCAGAAGAGGAAATTGTAAATTTCTTAACCGTTCTTTAGTAACTTTTTTAAACAGTATTTTGGAAACAAGGTTAATACCATCAAATATTGTATTTTTACTGATTCCGTATCTCGGTAAATTTAATACTGTAGTAAATGCTTCTTTGAGAGGAGCTTTTAAGGTACTTACCCTAGAGTTTTGAGATGTAGCTTTTAGATTAAAAGCTTGAAAATCCTTATAATAAGAAGGTTTTGTATATGAATCAATAGCAAAGCAATCTGGAATTACAAATTTATAATTATCACTATCTGCATAAGATTTTGCTGGAGAGGAATGAAGTGTGTTTACAAGACCAATATTTAATCCATTGTTTGCTAGTATTCTCCAATACAGTGGAAATTCTTTTGGTTTAGGGTCGTTATACCAATGGATCTTATGTAAATCATAAGGAGAACCAGTATTGAATGAAGCCCATGTTTGAGAAGGATATAGAAAAGATTCATCAACATCCTGAGCAAGTGTTTCTAATACGAGAGAATTATCTAATAAATATGATATTGTTGAATTCGGTTTAATTGATTGATAGTGTTTGAATACTCTTAAGGGAATTTCATTAGTTTCGATAACAGTAATCTTTTGAATCATGATTGTTGTCTTATAATTAATAGTTTTAACGTTTATTTGAGATGATTTATCTGGAGATGAGTAATATGCTGTAGAATTTACATAGCAAGTATTTTATGATTATAAATTTTAAAAATAAAGGTAATAATTATACATTATCTGAAACAAAACATCAGGTTACCCAACATATTGTTATTGATAAATTAGGCGATAATAACTAAGTTTAACTTGTATATTATTATGTGACCATAGCTTATATTCTATTTATTGAAAGAGATGTAGTTCAGATGTCTTTCTATAATTATTTAAGGCGTTGCTGATTAAAAGTATGAATGAGTCTCAAGCGAAGACGCAAAAGCTTAAATAATCGTTGCTTAATCATCGCAAAAATGTAAATTCATACTCCGATTCAGCAACGCCTTATTTAATATTTGTTTTAACCGTAATATTCTCGATACCATTGAACAAACTGAGCAATTCCGTCTTCTATAGATGTGCAAGGTCTAAATCCTACATCTTGCATCAAGTCTTCTACATCTGCATATGTAATCGGAACATCACCGGGTTGCATGGGTAGGTAGTTCTTTTTAGCTTCTTTACCAAGAGCTGTTTCTATAACTTCAATGAAGGTTTTTAATGCTACGGGTTTATTGTTGCCTATGTTATACAGATTATAAGGTGGTTTATCAGTTGCTTCGGAATTACTGCCATCTTTGGAAGAAGGTGGTTTATACATAACTCGTACTACGCCTTCAACCACGTCGTCTATATAAGTAAAGTCGCGCTGCATCTCGCCGAAATTATACACATCAATTGGCTTACCTTCTTCGATGGCTTTAACAAATTTGAAGTAAGCCATATCCGGTCTTCCCCAGGAACCGTAAACTGTAAAGAAGCGTAGTCCTGTTACGGGTAGTTTGTAAAGATGACTGTAGGTGTGCGCTATTAGCTCATTAGCTTTTTTGCTGGCTGCGTAGAGAGAAATTGGATGATCGACATTATCGCTGGTGGAAAAGGGGATTTTGCGATTGACACCGTAGACGGAGCTAGATGAAGCAAAGACTAGATGTTTTATGGAACTGTGGCGACAACCTTCTAGTAAGTTGACGAAACCTGTAATGTTGCTATCTATGTAAGCGTGGGGGTTTTGTAAGGAATAACGTACTCCGGCTTGAGCTGCTAGGTTGACAACGTAATCAAAGGTTTGGGTTTGGAAGAGTTGAGTAACTGAGGAATTATCGCTTAAGTCTAATAATTCAAAGGTAAATCCTGTGTGGAGTTTTAAACGTGCTAAACGAGCTTTTTTGAGGTTGACATCGTAGTAGTTGTTTAGGTTGTCGATGCCATAGACTTGTATGTTTTCTTTGAGGAGACGTTGGGCAAGATGGTAGCCGATGAATCCTGCGGCTCCTGTAATTAGGACTTTCATTGTTGAGTTTTTCTAAAAATTATTCAGGATTTACGATTTAATTGAGTATAAGTATTCGGCTGTATAACAGGTTCACTTTGCCCTTGGATCGAAAATCTTCATCCAACGGTACACTACATAACTTAAGCGCGGTGGTAATAACCCGATTAGAAAAGGTATAAATACTCCTATATAAGCTACAGGAGAAGCTTTTACCATCCAACATCCTCGCCAACCAATCAAAACATGGGCTATTTGAACGCGAAAATTATTGCGCTTGAAAGTATTTTCTGTAAAACGATATTTAATCAAAGGTACAGACAAATTCGCAAATTTCAAACCAGCAGCGCAGCAACGAAACCACAGTTGGTAATCTTGCCGTTTGCGAGTCTTGCTGGAATAGGAACCAACTTTAAGGATGGCTTCACGTCGCAGCAATACGGTAGCGTGAATAAATGGATTTGTCCAAATTAACCGACGAATTTCATCATGGAAAGTAGGAACTCGTCTTTCACTGACAAATTCACCCTTTTCGTTAATATTTAATGCATATCCTCCCAAAATATCTATATCTGGATGTTCTGCAACATAAGCCATTTGAAGTTCAAGACGATTGGGGACAGCAATATCATCAGCATCCATTCGAGCTACCCAAGGAGTTGTTGCAGACTCCATACCACGATTCAAACTGTATCCGAGTCCAGAATTTTTCTCGTTGAGCAAAACTTTAATTCGGGAATCGCGTTGAGCATATTCTGCTAAAACTTCTCTACTACCATCGCCCGAAGCATCATCTATAATTAAGAATTCAAAGTCTTTATATGTTTGTTCTAATATACTTTCTATGGCTTCTGATAGATGTGGTAATCCGTTGTAGACACTCATTAATACTGTTAATTGCGGTGTCATAATTTCTATAAGTATAAATCTATAAATATTAATTATTCACTAACGAACTGATATCTAAAAAATAAGTCATCCGTTTTCCTTCGTGAGAAGAATCAATTGATATCATCTTTCCATCTGGACTCCAGCGAGGATGTAAATCACAACGCTTTGGTCCATTAAACTTTAATGGTGCCAAGAATCTACCAATCTCGATTATCTTTCCTGTTTCAATTTCATATAGTAATAAATGCTGTTGTCTTGCTCGATCTGGGTAGGTGTCAGTAATTATCCAGCGTCTATCTGGTGAGAAGGATGGATGACCATCACCAAAGGTATCTAATATTCCTTCGCCGATAATTTCCCATTTACCAGTAATGACGTTAATTAAGTAATAATGGTCGCCAGCTTCCTTTGTTCTTGCCCAAACTAGCAGATGCTCTTCGTCACGCCAACTATAATGAGATACCATACGGTCATCTAGTAATAACCGCAAGTCGCTACTATCCTTATTTGCTACATACAGTCGGGAGAATTTTCCTTGAGAACCAATCCAACGATGCATGAAAACAAATTTTGTTCCTGCTGGCGAGTACATGATATGGTTAACTTTGTGCTTTGAATTAACCATTTCCGAACGTGGTTGATTTTCTGCTAGCTTTGCCAGACTAAGTATTAATTTACCTTCACCGGATTCAAGATTGACTTGCCAAATCCCATCTTCTTCTAAAGGTTGCTGGGAAGAAAAATTTTCCGCAGCGACTGCATAACCGTATTCGGGTCTAAGGGAATCTAAGCGTTTATAGTTGAGAGTTAAGGCTTCTTTGCCGTTGGGATGTAAGGTTTGAATTGGATAAGGAATAGTATGTTCGGAATCTGTCTCCAGGTTGACAATTCGAGCAGATAGCTTTTTATCTACTAAATCATTGAAAATCAATTGATTGCCGTAGCTTCCTGGTATCCACTGAAGCATGTTTCCTTGCTGGGAACTCCATGTAGATGAGATACCAATTACTTTTAAGCTTTGCTGTTCTCGGTCAAACAAGACAATCTCAACATTACCATCATCCTTTAGTCGATGAAAAAGCGATCGCCTCATATCTGTTGAGAAAGGAGACTTATCGTAATAACCGAAGAATAGCTGTCCTGGTTCTGATTTTATTCCAGCCCATTCTAGAGGAGTTAAAAGTTGCACCTGGGGGTGTAATGCTAGCTGAAAGCCTCGTTTGCCAAAATATAGATAATTTAGGCTTTGATAGGTCGTTTTTGCAATTTGCTTTAGCTGGGGAGATGTATTAAAACCATTCGCGATCGCACGTTCTAATAAATTGTAGCTTTTCATATATTGTACATAGTTTTACAAAAAAATAATCATATCCTTCTATTTAAATAAAAGTAAATCTGACAAATTATCTTTGCAAATATTGCCTTAATCTGACAGGTATTATAATTCCTATTACTTTTATATTTGGATATTGTAATAAACTTTTGATTATCCAAGGTATTGCATTCATTAAACTATGGCGACGCATGGATTTCGCAATTATAAAAAACATAGAAGCACGAATTTTACGAGCTTTGAAAATTCCTTGATATTCAATTTCTTTGCTATATTTATCTAGAATTCTATTGACAGCTTCTAAATGACGATTTGATTGTCCACTTATTTGTTGACTATTTTCTTCAGATACGGTGTAACGCACGCTACAGGAATTATCATGTCCTACTATTGTTTGTTTACAACATCTTATCCATAGTTCGTAATCTTGCAAAGCTGGCTGATTTTCATCAAAGCCACCAACTTTCTCAAAAAGTGATTTTCTAACAGCAACAGATGAAGTAGTCCCAATCAAATTACTGTAAAAGATTTGAGGATAAAGCTGACCAGATGCCTTTGGTGGTAATTTGTATAATACTTTCTCTCTATTAGTGTCAAGCACAAATAGCCTACCAGAGTAAACTAAACCAATATCAGCATTTTGATTAAAAATAGACAACTGATTGCTAATTTTACTAGGTTCCCAGGTATCATCATCATCAAGAAACATCAGGATATCTCCTGTAGAAATCTCAGCCCCCCAGTTTCGGGCTTTATTAGCCCCTTGGCTAGTTTCATATCTCTCAATACGGATTGAAACATTAACATTTGACGCTTGAATTAAGTTAGAGACTGGAATTTCTGAGGCATCATCAATAATAGTGATTTGATCGGGTAATTTAGTCTGATTTAAAACACTTTCCAGCGCTTGGACGACTTGTGTAGGTCTATTGTGCGTTGTAATAACTACAGAAACTTTCATGCTTTTCTAGATATAAAATATTGAGAATTCTTATTATTAATTGTTTTCCTATCATTTGTGGTCGCAATTAAAATTGCTAAGGCTCCAAATGGTATATATGAGCTTCCTAATTCAAAAGAAATGTTCCATGTAAAAAATAAGTAAAGTGCTAAAGCAGATATAGAAAAATTAAATTTCCATTTAATTTTTGATTTTTTTGAAAAAAACGTCTCTTGAGCTAATTACACTACAAGAGACGGAATAATCACATATGCTTAGATAACTTATTGTGAAATTTTGTATAGTAGATAAAAATTATTTTTTCTCCTAACATACTTTTAATTAAATATTTAGTTAACTTTATAGATAACCAACGTATAGAGAACAAAAAATTTGTTAAAAAAACTATTTTTTGTTTTCTAATTATAAATTGTTCAAAACTTCTAATCTGTAAACTTTTAAATTTTTCAGATACACCATCTAGTCTCATATAAGCTAGTTCGGAATCAGTGAAGATAAATTTGACTAAATAACTATAGTATGATCTAAAAATAAAGTCATAATCTCCACAAATTTTAAATTCAGAATTAAAGTATCCTATAGTTTCATAAGTTTTTCTAGAAACAAAAGTGGCTGGGTGGTTTATTGGCATAAATCGATGAACGTTAACCTCTAAATCTTTTTGTGTCTTTACTAACTTAAATAATGGATTACCTTTATCATCACATCGATACATTCCCCCTGTAATAATTAGATTTTCATGATTATTTTTATTCATATTATAAAGTTTAACTACTTCTTCTATTGCACCATTTGTGTATAAATCTCCACTATTTAAAAGACCGATTAATTCACCTTGAGATAATTGAATACCTTTATTCATTGCATCATAGATTCCTTTATCGGGTTCACTTATCCAATAATCAATTTGGTTTTTGTACTGATAAATAATATCCAAAGTTTTATCAGTAGAACCTCCATCGATAATAATGTATTCAACATTATCATATGTTTGATTTATTATGCTTTGAATGGTTTCCTCAAGATGTTTATCGCCGTTAAAAATTACGGTAATTATTGTTACTAAAGGAAGCTCATAAGGGTTTAATTGATAATTCAAATAATTATCACTATTTGCCGAAGTATTTGTTAGTGACTTAATGTCTGCAAATTTGTTCTCTAAGGTTATAACCTTTGTTACACGCCCAGGGCATTTGAAATACCCCATTTTTCTCAAACCACCCTCTTCTTTACGTTGTGGATTTGGGGGCAAAAACAATAAATTTTGTAATTGATTATCATCTGAATTATTTTCTATGTCTGGTTGTTTATTAGTAACTCTGCGAGTCGTGGAGAATTTAGAGTCAAGGGTGATGATATTCATAGTTATTAATTATTGTTACTTTAGTTTATCATTGATGATGTATTGAATAATATTATTTATTCTTTATTAAATACGTCATCAAAAAACTATAAATCAAAGGTTTATCGATTAAATAGTTTATTCAAATTATTTAATTTTCTTTATACATAACAACTGTCAACATAATTATTCATTAAATTTACTTTACTTTTTAGGAATTAATTTGTTTCTTAAAATTAATTTGATGTATAGTAAAACTAACCAATAGTTACCTGTTATAAGAGGTGTAAAAATGCCAAATATTCCTAGATAAGATAGTGTAAATAAAATTGAGATATTATAAACATTAGGCTTAACTATTGAAAGTGATGTAATTCTCACTAAATAGAATCCATATATTATCGAAAGTAGTAATATTAAAATTAGTCCTCCATCCATATATATTGGATATAATATAGTTCCATAGGCATTAAATATTAGTGGTTTGCCACTATGATCGTATCCAAGAATTCTAAAGTCATTAAGATATGTACCAACTTGCTCGGGAACAGAATCTATACTTTTATCGAATCTTCTTATGAATAAAACGCAAATTCTTTCCAGAATTCCTAAGCTTGCTCTCCCATAAGTTCTATCCTGATTGATCAGAGACATTGGATTGCTTAATTCGTCGTCGAACAGTGAGAAGCTTAATGTATGGTACTCGATCACATATCTTTTAATTAATTCTTCTAGTTGAAAGTTTGAACCAGAGCGAGCTATTGTTACATACGAAATTAAAATTAATGCCGGAACAACAAATTTATAAAAATTTATATCCTTCAATATTGCATATATATTTGAACGTTTTTTATAAATAAAACCTGTTAACAAGCAAATAATGATAGTATAGAACTGAAATCTTCCCATCATCATTATTGCATCCATTATAAATATAAATGAAGAGAGCAGTAATAAATGTTTTTTATTATTGAGAATAAATATCGCAGTTCCTATAAAAAGTGAAGTTAATTGTATAGGAGAGATAATGATATTATAAAATAGTCTAATTACATCATTCTCAAATAGAATATTTTCTCCAAAGACAGCAGTTCTATAGCCCATAGACATAAGAATGGGATTAGATATGAATATTTTTATCGCTTTTTGAAAGAAAAAAAACGTGATTGGAAGACTTAATAAGTAGTTAAGCAAATAAATTATTTTAATAGAAAAGTACTTTTCTGGTACGATGACTGTTTTTCTCCCTAAGCTTTTACGTCTTCCCGCAGATAGAATTAAAATATAACCAAGACCACCCAAGGTCGTTGATGAAAGCATGGTTATGAAAAGATAGTAGGTATCATTTGTGGGAGTGTTTAAACCTGTTAAAGAAAGAGTGGAGATAAATAACCACAGAAACCACCATGAAGAAATTATAAAAATAACTAGATTAAATTTGTTTCCGAATAATTTTATGAGAGTCAAATTGAGAATTGCTGAGATAAGTACTATGTAGCTTATTGTTGACATTATTTGCTGTTATTTTCTTAATAGTTTTACATATTAAAATATTTTTGTATAACCTTCTAAGTTATTAAGCGTAAATTCGTTTAATCAACTTCTCAAATCTATGTACTGATGAAATTGTTGATAATTTTGTGTTTAGCACAGTAATTGCTTTAATTTTTTGGAGGATGGGAAACAGAGCTAAAAATCTTTTTTTTCGTGGATCTTCGAATACACCATATTTAAGAATTATGTAGTGGTAATAAACAGTGTATATCTTACTATTTCTTAAGCCAGCTAATAGTTTTTCATAGTAAGAGGAGGTCAATCGTATATCAGGTATGTAATGTTGAAAAATAAGCTCTTGGTCGTACCAAAGGCGATAACCCCCAAATATGAACCATGCACTTATTTCTCTATCACCTCCTGAGGTGAGGACATCTTTTTTTCTATCAATAAGCAATGGATTAAGATTTGACTCAAATATTTTTTGTAGTAACCAAGTACGAAATGCCATTCCAGCACCCCATACATAACCTCGATGTGTTATATCTCCAGTATTTTTAGCCTGAATCCCAACCGCATAACACCCGCAATTCGTATAGAACCAAGGTGGTGCTGTGTTATCAAAAACAGGCATACTGGCTCCCCCGATTACACCTATTTTGCTATTGCTTTCAAAAGTATTAAAAACTCGTAAGAGATAATTTGGAGCAAGCCAGTTGTCGTCGTCGCAGAACACACCGTAAGAATATTTTGATTCTTTAACTCCACGTTTACGAGCAAACCCTAAACCAGGAGTTTTCTCAAAAATAATTTTTAAAGGGTATGGGTTATCACATTCGCGCCAAACCTGATTAACAACTGCTTCAGTTTCATCGGTGCTGGCATTATTGACGACGATAATTTCGCATTCAAACTTACCGCCAATGTCTTGTAGAGCGAGATATCTGAGAGTTGTTTTTATACGGGATGCTGAATTATAACAACAAATAATAACACTTATTCCACGTTCTAAATTCATTATATTCACCTAAATAAATTAGAGATTTGAGCAACATTTACTATTAGTTTTTGAGTTCTATTTGTAACTATAAAATTTATGTCTAACAATAATTGATCAGAGGTTAATTAATATATTCTATAGCTTAAATGGGATAAAACATTCACACTGAATCCGAAGTATTCTTCTAGCTTTAGGATGAAATAAATTAATCAGAAAGCAAGAAAATATTTGAGCAGTAACAGTAGCTATAGCTGCACCTATTCCGCTATAGTATGGAATCAGAATAAGGTTTAAGCAAACATTGACTAATGCTCCTATCAAGGTTTTGACAAATGTAAATTGAGTTAATCCTTCAGCAATAAACCATGATTTTTCTCCAACTCCCATAAATACAAATAAAGAAGCCCAAATATGAATTGCTAATACTTGCTCTGCTTCTGCATAGCCATTCCCAAATAATATTTTAATTATTTCTCCAGATAGGAATGAAACTGGAACAGCAATTACAATAGAAACTAAAATCAATAAACGAAGTAATTTTTGTATTCTTTGATAATAGAGAGATTCACTAACTTCTTTAGCTGCAAAAATTGAAGGACTTACTGAAGAAGCAATTGCTGTCGGAATAAAGTACCAAACCTCAGAAATACGAGTTGCGGCTGAGTAAATTCCTACAGCTTTATCCCCTACCATTTCCCCGAGCATAATCTGGTCAGTTCTCATGTAAATCATGATGGTGAAACCAGAAAGAATCAAAGGCCAGCTTTCCTTGAGCAAATTCTTAGCAACAGGAAAACTCCAACGACATAATTTCATTGAGTAGCCTTTGACTCTATAGGCAATTGTCAAACCCATCGCGCCCAAGCCAAACTCTGCCAATCTTGCCCAGGCAAAAGCAATTAATGGTGCTTGCATTGTTATCAAAGTAACTTTTACCACAGTCACAATCATAAATACTGTATTTTTTGCAACTACTGTGTACTTTGACTGCACTTGCGATTGAAATAGAAGGTCTATAGCATCAAAAGCCTGAAAAATTCCAGATGCTGCCAAAATAGCTACAAGCGAGATAGTCAATTGCTCATTCTGACGGAATAAAGAGATGCAGCTAACTGCTAACAATAAAGATACAACACCACCAAGCAATTTGAGCCATAAAGTAGTTCCTAATATTTGCTCTTTTTTTGACTCATCATTGACAATATAGCGAATTACTATACTATCTAACCCCAACTTTGCAAGCGGATTAAATAATGCGACAAAGGCAGTAGCATAGCTCAAAAGACCAAATTGCTTTGCTCCTAAATAACGAGCAACCCAAACGCTCACAAATAAGCCTACACCCATACGAAGAATACGGTCAGCAAACAGCCAGCCTGTATTCGCAATAATTGCACGGGAGTTAGAGCTAAATTTTTTACCAAAGGGTAATAACTTCTGAATTTTGCTTCGCATTATCTTCAAATATCCTCTGGATTTAATCTAGTCACTATGGTGAAATTTGACTAGCATATTCAGAGCTATTAACACCCCTTCCAAAAAACAATAAAATTGAATCACTAAGCCAATCCAGAAAACCAGAATCGCTTAACTATCACTTGTTTAGCGGCTTTGATATCCGCCGTGTTTAACCACGAAAGTAATATAACAGAGTAAATCAAATAAAAATGTTTGCTAGTTTATACTTAAGCAAAAAGTATTATTATTTATTGGAAGAATTGGGCATAGAGCATAGGGCATTGATAATTAATAGCGAAATGTGGAGATCGCCATTTTTATGGTTGCTCCTTTAAATAACACCATACAACGCCAGTAAACCGAAAAATATGACAATATTACATCGACGTAATATATTACTAAATATCGTGGGAAATAGAATACACCAATAACTTTGAGAATTGGTGGCAGACTCTAACTGAAGAACAACAACCCTTGTGGAGACGTAAAATTTTACGTCTCTACATTTTTTCGGGAGATGTCTAATTACCTTTCCCTTATTCATCGGGTGTTAACGGTTCAAAACATTCTCATATGAGAGAATTACGCATACAGAGCGGAGGTAATCCAATTCGAGTTTTTTATGCTTTCGATCCAAGACGAGTAGCGATTCTACTTATTGGGGGTGATAAAACAGGAGATAAACGCTTTTATGATCAGAACTTTCCGCGAAATTATATCAAACTCAAAGAATGTAGCCGTTTTTAGTTGAGTGCAATACAGGCTCAACCTCACCCCCATCCCCTCTCCTTAATAAGGAGAGGGGTGCCCGGAGGGCGGGGTGAGGTCAGATTTGTATTGGACTCAACTGAAATTCGCTAACGCAATGACCTTTATAAATGATTAAGCGAACCTGATATTAGAGAAGAAGGCTTGATATGAGCGGACATCAGAAATTTTCTAACTTAACTCAAAATTTTTCCCAACACAGAAAAGCAAAAATAGCAGGAAAAAAGCACAATTATCAAAAGAAATGGCACTTGGTGAATTACGTCAAGCCTTGAAAATATCTCAAGCAGAACTAGCTGAAAAATTACAAGTGAAACAGCCAGCAATTTCACGTTTGGAAAAGCGTACCGATATGTATGTGAGCCACTTACGTCAAGTAATTCAGGCAATGGGAGGAGAATTGGAAATAGTTGCGCGTTTTGGAGATGGTGAGGTGAGAATCAAAAATTTTAGTGAGTTTGATTCGTAGGGAAATGGGGATTGGGCATTGGGCATGGGGCATTGGGAGATGGGGAGACAAGGGGAATATCTGGGGATAACTTTTTTATTTGGCGTTGAGCAAAGGAAGTAATTTCAACTTGATAGCTCATGCCTTAAAGTCCTAGTTCTTGCTTAAAATCTTTCAAGGAAATAGTACCTTTTTCTTTAGCTTCCGCTAGAGATACACGTGCATCTTCTAAGTCTTGTTGATTTTCTATTTCTTCTTGTAATTGCTTTACCTTCAGAAATCTAACAAAATCTAAAATTTCAGTAAGTAATGGTTCTGTAATTTCTTCAATCTCTTGGATGATGGTTTCTTTTGTATTCATTATCGAAGTGCTGTTTGATGACTTAATTAATTATATGATTTGGGCATGGGGCATGGGGCATTGGGCATAGGGCATAGGACATTGGGCATGGGGCATGGGGCATTGAGAATGTGGCGATCGCGCCTAGAGCATCCAACTTCCGAGGCGATTCTAACCGGATTCCTATATGTATCATGAGTCTACTTAAGTAGACTTGAACTATTAGCCCCGGAATTGATTCCGAGGCGATTTTGACAGTTTATTGAGAATGTTGGAAATCAGAAAAGGGTTTTTAAACAGTTAACTACCAAACCGTTTTAACAACTCCTCACGAGGTAACTGCAACAATAAAGAAGAATATTCTTGAGGAGGTAACTGCAACATTGGCTCCACAATCCCCGCTAACTCCTCATCGAACTCCCCAAACCGCGCTTTGAGCAAATTTTCCACAACTTGGCGCTGAACCTTGCTGCATTCCCTGCTGCATTCCTTCCTCAATGCCGCGACGTTTGGTTTCTTTTTCCCATTCTAAATAAGCTTGTGATAATGTCATAATGTACTCTCTATCTTCTTGTTGAATTAAGTCACTTGCTTCTATGCTAATCTTCCAAGTTGCTAATAGTTGTAAAATAGTAGAGCGTCTTGGATCTTCTATATCAAAACCAATCACTTCATCAATTGCTTGCTGTAGAATTACTCCTTTACCAAATATTCTCAACCACAGAGTTTCTGGTGTCCGAGGTAACTTATTTATAGCAATGAAGGCTGTTCTTAAAACTTTTGGCAAAAAATAAATACCCGTTAACCAGTCTTCACTTTGAAAAGCACAAGCACTTGAAAGCAAATCATTAGACGCAGAAGGAGTAATAATCCATAACCGTGGAAGTTCATCTTCTTTAACAGTTTCTTCCTCACGCTTGGCTCGGCGTTCAAAATCACCAATTACATGAAATAATTTGGATAAACAGCTACGAACTTCCGAAGGCTTTGGTTGATTGCGAAAGGGTTCGATTAAGCATGGCAGAGTCGCAATTTCAGCCAGAATTCCTATATCTTGTGAATTTACGTTTGGTTGATTTGTTGGAGAAAACCAAATATCAATAAATTTCGGTTCTCCCGGAACCTCAAAATTTGTTTGCACCTCACCCAAAGGAGCTAAAAAAGATTCAAAAAACTGCTTAGCGAATTGGTCAAAAGGAGTTCTGCTCATTTAAATGCACTCACTTGTATAGTCCAAGCGTACTATAAAAAGAGACAGTGTAGAGACGGGATGTTTTGCAACGTCTCCCCATATTTCGCGGATGGGAGGATATTTACAGCTACCACAATCTCTGAATTGGATAATTATCAAAAATCCCATCAATACTCACAATCGGTATTGTCTCTACAATCGCTTGAGCTATTAAAATTCTATCAAAAGGGTCTTTATGATGTGGTGGTAAATTATTTAAAGCGTAAATATGAGAAGTTTCAATAGATAACAGTTGCAATCCATTAGTTTGACATTGGTTTTCGATTAATTGAGGTAAAGGCAAATTTAAAGTTAATTTACCAATTTGTAATTTAATTTGCATTTCCCAGATACTAGCAAGACTGAAAAATAAACTATTACTTTGGTCATCCAATAACTGATATACCGTTTCTGATAAATTACCAGGACTGATTGACCACCAAATTAATACATGAGTGTCTAACAAAACATTCATTCTTCACCCATCCAAAACTCATCTGGTAAAGGCTCATTAAAATCTTCGCTCATCCAGCCTTGACCTTCATACAAACCAAATATACGACGTTTTGGTTGTTCTTGATTTGATTGGTGTTGAATGTATTTCTGTTCTAAGAACTCGATAAAATCTGCTACCTGCTGTTGTTGCTCTGGTGGTAAATTTTGCAGTCTGGAAACTAATCCTTCAGTTATATTAATTGTTTGGGAAGTCATGTTTCCCTCCAAGTTAGCGATTATAGATTAATATTACTATTTTATTGGGTAACGCTAACGCTTAACCCAACCTACACACTTAGGATAAAGGAAGATTCGTTCGTAGTTGGGACTTTAGTCCTAATATCAAGTATTTGTAGGTTGGGTTGAAGGTCATGAAACCCAACATCCGTGTTGGGTTTCGCTTCGCTTAACCCAACCTACGGACTATTTTATTGGGAATTGGAAATTGGGCATTGGATCGAAATGGCCGCAGGGGATAAGAGATAAGATAGCGATCGCCACAAAGCCGCTCTTCTAAGCAACATTCTTTTAAACTATATATGGTGCGAATCATATCAGTACGACGAGCAAGAGACGAGGAGAGAAAATTGTATGAAAGCTGAAGAGTTCGATAAAAAATTCGATTCCGCACAGGAGGATATCACCGCTTATTTAGACATAAATACAATTCGTCGTCCGGGTTACCAGCAACGACGAGTAAACGTAGATTTTCCTAGATGGATAATAGAAGCGCTCGATAAAGAAGCTGCACGAATCGGTGTAACTCGACAATCAATTATAAAAGTCTGGATTGCCGAGGGACTTGAACAGCATAGTTAAATTTGGGAGGAATTGGGGAGATAGGGTGACAAGGGCACAAGGAGACAAGGAGAAAAAGAAAATAATAACTTTTAACTCCTAATTCCTAATTCTTACCCCCTACCCAATCTCAATTTTAGTAATCTCGGCATCAACTTTCCCATTCATCTCACCCGGATTCATGCCGTAATAACCCTTAGAATAATAGTAGCCGCCATAACTATTATCAGCAGTGACACCATTAACTACCATGCCCAAAACTTGCTGACCAGATTGTTCTAACAACGACTTCGCAGCATTCACCGAGCCAGTATTAGCTACCCCAGGACGTACAACTAATAACATTCCATCTGCTAGTTTACCTATATTCAAAGCATCGGCAACGGCTGTTAAAGGTGGAGCATCAATAATTACAAAGTCATATTCTTTACTGGCATCTTTGACCAAACTAGCCATCCGCTGAGATTCTAACAAAGTTAAGGGATTGGGTGGAATTTTACCGCTAGTTAGTACGTCTAATGTTACCAGTGCTTCTGCCGCGCTACCATTTAAAGCTGCTTGTCCCACCAAGACATTGCTTAAGCCTATCATGTTAGGTAAATCCCAAATATTTTGTTGGGTAGGACGACGCATATCTGCATCTATTAATAATACTCGTTTTCCTAATTGTGCTTTAGCAACGGCTAAGTTAGATGAAACAAAGGATTTACCTTCACCCGGTATTGAACTGCTGACTACAATTACCTTTAATGCTTTATCAGACATGGTGAAACCGAGATTTGTCTGAAGAATTTCAAAAGCAGTACTCGCGGGTGAGTAAGGATTATTAAGTACTGGTAAATCTTGTCTCTCTTTATCTTTTTCATCCACGCGAGGAATAGTGCCAAGCAAGGGATAACCCAAAAGTTTCTTAGCTTCGTCAAGGGTTTTGAGGGATTTATCCATCGCTTCAAGTATCAATGCGGTTCCCACACCTAGCAGAATTCCTAAGAAGCCTCCTAAAGCCAAGTTAAGCATTACTTTTGGTGAAATTGGTTCATCGGGAACTAAAGCAGAAGCAATTACTTTGGCATTACCAACATTCTGCTTTTCAACCACCTGAGCTTCTTGTAATTGCTTTAATAATTGTTCGTAGGTAGATTGCGCTACCTGCAATCTTCGCTGTAACTGTCGCTGTTGTTGCTCTAGTTTAGGTAAAACGCTTAATCTTGCTTGGTTTGATATAAAAGCTTTTCTCAATAAACCGACTCGATTGGTTGCTGCTAACCGTTCAACCTCCGATCTTACTAGTTCCGCTGTCAGAGATTGCTTCAATTCACCGATTTGCAAATCTGGTTCTCTTACAGATACTCCGTTACCAACAATTTGTCCAACTCTTCCTTCAAGCTGATTTCTTAAAGCCTGTAATTTTTGAGAAAGATTAATTACTGTCGGGTGTTCGTCAGTTAACTTTGTTCGCGCTACTGCTAACTCATCTTGGGTTTTTTGAAATTCCGTAAGTACTTGCTGTACCCCTGGCGATTGACTCAAACTTGATAGCGCTACCGCTTGCTGTGTCTGTAATTTTAACTGATTTTGCAAAGCCTCAGAGCGAGTCATCGCTTCCACTAAGTTCGCTTGAGCTTGGGTAATATTCTCTGATAAATCCTTGAGACTTTCTACCCCAAATCTCGCTTCTTCCTCCAAAGCCACCACATTATTTTGCTCTTTGAATTGACGCAAAGCTGCTTCTGCTTGTATTACTCTTGCTTCAACTTGTGGCAGTTCTTTCTGGAGAAATTCCCGCGCTGCTCTGACTTCTGCGGTGTTGGTTTCAACGTTATTTTCCATATAATCCCCCATCAGAGAATTTACCACATTTGCGGCTTCTTGGGGGTCGGTACTTTTATAAGAAAGCTGTAAAACATCGGTACCCCGAATGCTTTTAACCTTGAGTTTTTCTAGAAAAGCTTCATGAGTGAGGAGTTCATCTTCCTTATTTTTAAGGTCAAGTTTGTTTATAGTTTCAGTAATTAGAGGATGGGATTGGATAACCTCGGCTTCGGTATCCAAAGGATTACTCAAATTTGTAATACCGCTGAGTTCTCCAATTTGTCCCCCTAAACCTGAAAGAGAAGAAACATTATTATTTTTATTAAAACGTAATTTACCTTCTGCTTCGTAAACTGGTTTTTGTCGAAAGGTGACGAAAGCTGCTAATCCAAGAACAGAGCTAGTTACAAGCAGTGCAGGCAACCAGCGTCTTTTGAGAATCAGCCAGTATTGCCCTAAATCAATATAGTCTTGCTCTTCTTGGTTCACTTGCATCTCATTTGTCATAGAACACACTACTCACGCTATCGACTTACGCTGACTTTTAACTTTTTATCAATTTAAGGCGTGTTGCGCCTCGGATATTTTTCTCTGACAGACGGTTTATCTTTTAGTCTATTTCTAAGGTTAGATGGCTATTCCGGGTTAGGTATATTATTTTAATACCTGCAACTTGCATTAATTATTTAACAGCATTTTTTCGATTTGAAAAGTCTGGAGCTATACCTATAAGTTAAGCTTTAACTTTATTTCAAAAAAGTTAAAACAATTGTATTGTTCCTAACTACTATTGTGACGGCGAACTACCGTCTTGCTCGCACCCTCGCCGTATATACGAGCATACTAAGCCCTATTTTATGAACGAAGGGCTATTGCAGGGTATTCCAAATTTATATTTGATTTTGATAAATAGAAACGATCGGGTTTATAAATTTTATTTTTTAAATAATTCTTAAATAAGACTTAGCTTTTTTCAGTTTTATGTAATTAATTTGTATAAAATCATCATTCAATAAATAATTGCATTGATATTCTATTGGCAAATTATATATAGCCCTTTTCGGTTGAGTGAGCTACACAATATAACCTCACCCTGTCCTCCGGACATCCCTCTCCTTATTAAAGAGAGGGAATGAAGGTGAGGTGAATTTTTTTTAATCTATAGGATTTATAAAGAATGCGCTTACAATTACAAAGCCTCTGTAAACAAGCTTTATCAATTTAGCTGTAGTCTTACATTTGGCTTACCCGATCTATTCCGAAAGAAAGGCGTTGTGTAATTTTTCATCTATTAATTGTGTAGCGAACATTTAAATAACCACTATAAATAATTATTGATTTGACTAAATGTATTCTATCTAATCTTGATATTTTCTTCCAAAAGTCATACTTTCTATACTTGGTAATACCAATTACTTTACAAATAATCTTTCTTTAGTTTCTCTGAACGGTGTGCATAAAAAATCTTTCATCAGTATTTATGCCAGTTTTGATGTAATTCAAAGCTATAACTTATCAAAAAATAATAAACTAGAGGAATAATACCTATAAATGCAGGAAGCTCTTTCCACAACAAAATCTGTGACTTATGAGTCACAAGGAATTATTAAAAGCATTCCCAAATTGCTTTTGCTAACGGATATTATTGGCTTAGTTTGTTCGCTAGGGTTTACTTTTTGGTTACGTTTTAATCGTTCATTTGATTGGTTGAATCCCACAACAATCGGATTTATTGTCTTGGTTTTAGGAACGCTATATTTAGCAGATACTTACAAACCAGACAAACAAATTGCTGGTTTAAGAGCGCCAGCACGTATCATCTTAAGCAATATATTTGTTGCTAGTGTTAGTGCTGTACTTATTTACATATCTGGTGCTTGGAGAAGTAATCCTTTATTATGGCGGAGCGTTTTGCTTCCTACTTTGACTATTTTTACCGTTTGGGCAATAATACTACGAATTTGGACGGCTCAATTAATTAGTCACCATGCTCAAAAAAGTCGTTGGTTAATCTTGGGTGCAAATAAGAATACGATTGAATTTGCTCAATATTTCCAAGCACATAACTCTTTAGGTCGTTTGGTTGTTTTAACTGACAACTCCGATAATTCGGATTTTTCAAAAGATTCTTCCCTATTATCACAAGCATATAAATCAGGTACAATTGCAGATTTACCGGGATTAAGTTCCCAGAGTTGGTCTGGAGTGCTATTAGGAAGTCAAATCGAATTATCCGATCGATTGGTGCAGCAATTGATGGCAATGCGATTGCAAGGAATTCCGGTTTACAGACTGCCAGATATCTATGAAAATCTATGGTACAAACTTCCTTCATCTTTGCTGCAAGATACTTGGTTTACTTTCAGCACGGGCTTTAACTTGATGCCTGGAGGTTTTAATTCAAGGGTTAAGCGAGTATTCGATACGATCGCCTCGGTTTTATTAATGTTGATTGTATCTCCGTTAATGCTTTTGGTAGCATTAGCAATCAAACTAGACAGTCCAGGTCCGATTTTCTATTCTCAACAACGTACAGGATTAAACGGTAAAACATTCAAAGTTCACAAATTTCGCTCGATGTATCAGGATGCAGAAAAGCGCGGCGTACAATGGGCACAGGAACGCGACCCCAGAATTACGCGGGTAGGATATTGGTTGCGTTTAATGCGAATCGACGAACTTCCGCAGGTGTGGAATGTAGTCAAAGGAGAGATGAGTTTAATTGGGCCGCGTCCGGAAGATCGCAGTTTGATGCTCAGTTAAAAGAAGCGATTCCTTATTACGACATTAGATATTTAGTCAAACCGGGAATTACGGGATGGGCACAGGTGCTTTATCCTTACGGCGCATCAATTGAAGATGCTTATGAAAAGCTATCTTATGACCTTTATTACATTAAAAATTATTCTATTTGGTTGGATATAGCCATATTTTTCAAAACTATCCGAGTTGTTTTGTTAGGTAAGGGAAGATAAAGCCTATCCCATAATTAATATTTATGTATCTATTTAATTATTTAATTGTAGTGCTGCGATCTTGTTTATAGCTTATCCAAAAGACATCTCCGAAAAAGAAAAAAGACCCCTCTCCATGAACGCGGCTAGCGTTAGCGTTTCCGTCAGGACATAGCGTACCGTAGGTATTGCGTTTTCTCGTAGAGTACTCCCCTACCTCTGAGAGGCTTTAAAACCCTACTTCCCTGCTCCAGAAAGGAGGGTAGGGGGCTTGCGGTGTGCAACGAAGTAAATGTTTTCCGGAGATGTCCAAAACTGAAAAACCGAGCAATTTAATCTATCAGAAAATATTGTTTGTTCTGCGCGTAAAGTCTATCTAATAAAGAAAATAGGTAAATGACCAAGAAAGTTTTAGTTACTGGAGGAGCCGGATATATAGGCTCTCATGTTGTACGTCACCTTGGTGAAGCTGGCTATGATGTGACTGTTTACGATAATTGTTCGACAGGTTCTGCTGACTCTATACTTTATGGTGAGTTAATTCTCGGAGATTTAGCTGATACCGAACGTTTATATCAAGTTTGTTCTCAGAATCAATTTAGTGCAGTACTTCATTTTGCTGCTAGTTTGATAGTACCCGAATCCGTTGCCCGTCCTTTAGATTATTACAGCAATAATACTCGTAACACTCTGAATTTACTTCAGTGCTGTAGTCTCACGGGTATAAGTAAAATAATCTTTTCTAGCACTGCTGCCGTTTATGGCGAACCGGAGAAAGTTCCAGTAACAGAGTCAACTCCAACAAATCCAATTAATCCCTACGGACGCTCAAAACTGATGAGCGAGTGGTTAATTCAGGATTACGCCGCAGTCTCCGACCTAAATTACGTAATTTTACGCTATTTCAATGTAGCCGGAGCGGAACCTAATGGTAAGTTAGGGCAAATATCTCCTAATGCAACACACTTAATCAAAGTTGCTTGCGATGCAGCTTTAAAACGTAGACCAGAAATTAAAATTTTTGGTACTGATTTTCATACTCCCGATGGTACCGCAATCCGGGATTACATTCACGTTGAAGATTTAGCATCAGCACATTTAGATGCTTTGCACTACTTAGAAAAGGGCAATCAAAGCGAAATATTTAACTGCGGTTACGGACAAGGATATAGCGTTCGTGAAGTAGTCGAACGTGTAAAAGCCATTTCTGAAACTAACTTCCCGGTCATTGAAACTAAACGTCGTTTGGGAGATCCAGCTTGTGTAATGGCTGAGTCTAATAAAATTCGTAAAGTGCTTAACTGGCAACCTAGATATAATAATTTAGATACGATTATTGCAACTAATCTAGCTTGGGAGATGCAAAAAGAAGCCAAGCAGAATAATTTAATCAGTCGCAAGTTGATTGCGTAGAATCATACTTTCCCCTATCATTCCCCGTAACTAAATTTAGCGATTGTTTGGTTCATGGTATTAAATCTATTTAAGTACAATAGCCGGATTTTTGGCGGTATTTTAATAATTACTAGCTTATTTTTAATCGGTGCTTTTATTCCTAGAAAATGGAGTAATTACTCTCAACAAGCTTGTGATTATCAAATTTGCATCGCTAATACGGGGTTTCATTCAAATATTTTAATCCCTACTGAAAATAATGCTTATAATTGGCATGATTATCTATCTATAGACAAAATCGGCATCGATGCTGCTGATAATTATAAATATCTGAGTTTCGGTTGGGGAGATAAAAATTTTTATATGTCGGTTACAACATTATCCGACATCAATTTTTCAACGGCTTTCAAAGCTGCATTTCTACCAACTCATAGCGTGATGTATGTAAAAGGATATCGATCCTTGCCCAAAAATATAGAAGTAAACTGTATTAAAGTCGATAAAGCCAATTATCTAAGATTAATTGAATTTATTGAAGCTAGTTTTCAAACAACCCAAAACGCTAGGATAACTCGTATAGGTAATGGTCATACTTCTAATGCAGGTTTTTATGCTGCAAAAGGTAATTATTCGATATTAAGAACTTGTAATACATGGACTGGAGATGCTTTAAGGAAAGCCGATATCAATACTCCGGTTTGGGATGCTTTATCTTTTGCAATTATGTTTCATTTAAAAAGCGGCTGCGAACAAAAATAATAATATTCGCAATCGTTTGTAGCTCCCGAATGCGCGTCCTAAATCCAAGCGTTGAAACGCTTACTACAAACTTTATTACCCTTAATATACTAAAACTTTTAAGATATAAAATAATACTTTGTCTCACAATATACAGAAAATACGGCTACTAAATTTTAGATTACTGAGTTAAAACTAGTAACGAGAGTTACATTGAGTAATAAGACAGTAATTATAATGGATTTGCATAATATAGATAATTATTTACGTCCTACAGATATTAATAAAGTAACCGATTGGGGTGAAGGTTGGAGTTGGTTGGCTGGAGGTACTTGGTTATTTTCCGAACCACAACCGGATATAAAAATTTTGGTAGATATACAGTCTTTAGGATGGGACGAAATTGATTGGATCGATCCCCCCAACCCCCCTTCACAAGGGGGGCTATTGGCAATTGGTGCAACTTGTCCTTTAGTTAAATTATTACAATATCCTTGGCTGCCTGAATATACTGCTGTAGAAGGCTTTAGAGGTGCAATTAATGCGCTTTCTGCTTCAATGAAGGTAGTTAATATGGCAACAGTGGGAGGTAATATTTGCCTAGCATTATCGGTGGGTACTCTTGCTCCTATCATGGTGGCTTTGGATGCAAGTTACGATCTGAATTTAGCAGAAAAATCGCGCATTGTTGCTGCCAAAGATTTTCAAATTGGCTCTCGTCAAACGGTATTGCAATCTGGGGAATTATTACGACGAGTTTTGATTCCCGTAGAAAATATGAAGTGGCAATTTAATTATCAACGCTTTGGAATTGCAGCAAGCGATTCTGCTTTAGCGATTGTTGTAGGTGCTTATAATTCGGTTGCGAAAAAATTGCGGTTGGTTATCGGTGCGAGTGTTGCTGCACCCGTGTTGTTAGAATTTGATGTTGATTTAGAAACGAATTTTGATTACATCGCTTCTTTAGAAGAAATAGATTTTATTGAAGATGCAAAAGCTACTGCTATTTATCGTCAGGAAATCACGCAGGTTTTGATTAAGCGATGTTTGAAAGAGTTAGGCAACGGATGAAGTTAGGCAACTACCAATTATCAATTACCAATTACCAATTACTAATTAACTACGGGAGCATCCCGATGCAGGCAAAAATACAATTTGGTAGTGCGAGCATCTTGCTCGCTTGATATACATAGCGAGCAAGATGCTCGCACTACAAAAAATAAATTTACACATTTGGGATGCTCCCATTAACTACTCCCTTCTAATATATGCAATCTCTAAATTTCCGCGTTAATAATCAAACTCATACCGCAACTTGCAACCCTGGAAGCAGTTTGCTTTCGCTACTTCGTCAACTTAATTATTTTGGAGTACATCGCGCTTGTGAAACTGGTGATTGTGGTGCTTGTACTATTTGGGTAAATGATACACCAGTACATAGCTGTATTTACCCTGCGATGCGAATTAACCAACAATCCGTAACTACCATTGAAGGATTATCGTCAAACAACCAATTAGCACCGATACAGCAAGCATTTTTACAAGCGCAAGGATTTCAATGCGGGTTTTGCACTCCGGGTACGATTATGAGTGCGGCAAAGTTTCCCGAAGCCTCAACATCAGAACTACGTACCTATATGAAAGGAAACCTTTGTCGCTGCACTGGCTACCAAGCAATAATCGAAAGTATTTTACTTTTTCAAAAGTCAAATGGGCGTGACACCGTTGCCACACCCGCAATTCTCACACCACACTCCGTCGGAGAAAGCGTTCCTAAACAAGATGGAACGGCAATCATTACAGGTAAAGCATACTACACTGCTGATATTTTGCAATCCGGATTATTACATTTAAAAATTTTGCGTTCCTCTTTTCCCCATGCAAAAATCCGCAATATTAACCTTGACAAAGCAAAAGCGTTAGAAGGGGTAGTAGATATCTTTACTTATAAGGATGTCGAACGGATACCTTACACAACCGCAGGACACGCAGAACCCGTTCCCGATCCTTTAGACCATTATTTATTGGATAACAAGGTGCGGTTTGTAGGGGATAGAGTTGCTGCCGTAGTGGCTGAATCGGTTGATATTGCAACAAAAGCCCTATTGTTAATTGAGGTTGATTACGAAATTTTACCCCATGTTACCAATCCGGTAGAAGCGATGACAGATGGTAGCGTAATTATCCATGATGAACCGGAATCTCAGCAAATTCCCGATAGAAACCACAATATTGCAGGTGAAATATTTTTGGAATCGGGAGATGTAGAAAAAGGTTTTGTCGAAGCAGATTTAATCGTAGAAAATACTTATACTTTACCAGCAGTACAACACGTCCACTTAGAACCCCATGTAACCGTAACTCATTTGGAAGCGGATGGTACGTTGGTTGTTCGCAGCAGTACTCAAGTACCGTTTCATTGTCAAAGATTATTATCGCAACTTTTTGATATTCCTCAAGATAAAATTCGCGTTTATAAACCGCAACTTGGCGGTGGCTTTGGCAATAAACAAGAAATATTAACGGAAGATTTGTGTGCTTTGGCAACTTTACGTACTGGTAAACCCGTACAGTGGGAGATGAGAAGAAACGAAGAATTTACCGCTACAAATAGCCGTCATGCAATGACAATCAAGTTAAAAACTGGAGTTAAAACAGATGGTACAATTGTTGCTCAAGATTTAGAAATCATTGCGAATACTGGCGCTTACGGCAATCACGGAAAAACAGTAGTATTTTTATCTGGCTATATTCCTTTAGGTTTATACCGTTGCGACAACAAAAGATTTTCAGCATATGCCGTTTATACTAATACTATGCCTGGAGGTGCATTTCGCGGTTATGGTGCGACTCAAGGCACTTTTGCAATGGAATCTCAAATCGATGAAATTGCCGATATATTAGGCATTGATGTTATCGAAATAAGACAGAAAAACTTAATTCGTCCGGGAGATTTAGTTAGTTTAGGAAACGATGGCGAGCATTTTAATTTAATTGGCAGTTATGCTGTTGAAGAATGTTTTACTAAAGTGATTCAAACATTAAATTATGTTCCCGGTCAACCAGCAGTTATTGAAGGAAATTGCCGTCGAGGTGTTGGTTTTGCGGTTTCCATGCAGGGAAGCGGTTTATGCAAAATCCACACTGCTTGCGTTAAATTATCTCGGTTAGCTAATGGCAAATATGAATTAAGAACGGGTTCGGTTGATGTTGGTACGGGTTCCGATACCACTTTACGGCAAATCGCTGCGGAAGTTTTAGGTGTGACAGTTGCTGACATAAAAATTATTTCTGGAGATACGCAATTAACACCTTTTGATGCTGGTTCTTACGCTTCCGCAACCATGTATATTTCCGGACAAGCTGTTAAGCTAGCAGCGGAGAAATTAAAAGAAAAAATAGCACTCAAGATTGTATCACAGGAGATAATAGAAGTAGAAGAAAGTTATACAGCAGATGAAGCAACTTTGACTTTTGCGGTTCAAGGTGTGGAAGTGGAAGTTGATATAGAAACGGGGAAAGTTGATGTTTTGAGGTGCGTACAAGCAATTGATATTGGTAAAGCAATCAATCCCAAAATTTGTGAAGGGCAAGCAACCGGAGGAATTGCAATGGGAATTGGTTATGCATTAACCGAAGAATTATTGTTTGACGAACAAGGAAAAATAATTAATCCCAAATTACGAGAATATCGCATCCCCACAGCGGCAGATATGCCACCAATGGAAGTTTTTTTAATCGAAAAAACCGATCCCTACGGCCCATTTGGTGCTAAAGGAGTAGGAGAAATTACAACTAACTGTACCGCACCAGCTATAGCAAATGCGATCGCTCATGCTACAGGTGCGAGATTGCGACAATTACCAATGACACCCCAGAGAGTTTGGGAAAAGTTGAAAAGAGTGAGGAGTTAGGAATTAGGAGTTAGGAATTAGGAGTTAGGAGTTAGGAGTTAGTTGATAGTTGTTGATTTTTATTCACTGATAACTGTTAACTGTTCACTGTTCACTGTTCACTGATAACTGCTCACTGCTCTTTAACATCAACAACGGTAGCATTAATATCATAATCAAAGCCTTCTATAGATGCAGGGCTGCCGATTTTAACTAAGCTTTCACCTATCACCGGCCCAGTATTTTGCATCTGAGCAACACCTGCCAAAGTTATCAATATATTTGTTTCAAACTTAGCGCTGGGATCTGGTAATTCTTTTACAGAACCATCGGGTTGGGTGACATTTATGGTGACGGGTAGCTGCTTGACAGATTTTATCGTCATTTGACCGGAGGGTTTATTGTCAATTGTCAGATCAGTTTTTCCACCACTTTTTAAACTTTGGTCTAATAAGACTTCAGGACGAAGTAAACTTAAACCGTCCACAAATAAATCTACTTCTATCGGCTTTGTGGGGATATTAACCTGAGCGTTCGTTGTGGATATGTTAGAGAACAAAATCGCAAGTGCGAATGCCACTGTAATTATTAAGGTAAGCGACAGATTAAAAGTTCGCGTTACCCTAGCATAATTTGAACCATTAGAATTCCAAATTGCCACTAAAATTAATGCCTTTTGATGCAAGTTGGACAAATAAAAAAAGTCAACAAGTGTAAATGTTGAGCTTTCATACGATAGTAGCGCAACTGTTGACAAATGAGTGATATAAAAGTCTAATATGTAATAATAACTAGTCGTTGTTACAACACTATGACTAGTAAGTAACTAAAAATACTGTCTTAAAATTTACATTAAGTTGGGGTAAATAGAATGTCTACTGCCTATTTAAGAGAAGAAGAGACTTTAGAAGTAAGTATGGAAGACTTGGAAAAGTATCTGTACGAAAATCATGAGAGGATAGGAAATCGACGCAAGAAATTACGTAGACTTCCTATTGTAGATACTAAAAATGATTCAGCTAGAAGTAAATAGTTGATTGTTTTAAATGAAAAGTTAAATGAAAAAATATATCCTAATGGCAACTTTTACCTGGAAGTTGCTATTTTTTACTGGCTTGAACAATCTCAAACTCTAACTGATGACTTTTCAAAAAACTATGAGTGAAATGGTCAACTTCATTGTGTAACCGTCTACAGATTTTCTGAGAGGATGTGACGGAGAATGTTGTTATTGAAATCTACACACCGAAAACCAAGCTGTTAGCCCTTCCTAAGATGCTCCAAGAGTAAGGGTAACGAAATAAAAGCTTCTTTCTTTGGGAGCATCCCGATGCAGGCAAAAATACAATTTGGTAGTGCGAGCATCTTGCTCGCTTGATATACATAGCGAGCAAGATGCTCGCACTACAAAAAATAAATTTACACCTGAAGGGATGCTCCCCTTTCTTTACTGAGGGAAAGGTTCTGAGAAAGATTCTTTGCTAAACAAAAGCAACTTTTCTCAAAACCTTTAAAATAGAGAAAGAAGTATGTATTGGAGACAGCAGAATGCCTACTGTTTACTTAAAAGGTGGAAAGAGTATAGAGGTAAGTATGGAAGACCTAGAAAACTATCTATATGACAATCACGATAAGATAGAAACTCGTCCTAAGAAATTACGTAGACTTCCTTTAGATGTTGCTAAAGCTCCAGCTAGCAGTAAATAATTACAGTTATATTGGGTAAATATTCTGCTTCAAATTCTCCATTAGCTAATTGTTCTTTAGTCTTAGCAAAATAAACATCACAACTTGTAAAAAGTCTGTATTCCGTCGTTAGATTGTCATTTGATGAAGGAATATATTCTCTTTCTTCACCTAATTCAACATACACATAAAGACCTCGTTTACCTTTAATTTCTCTATAAACGCACCCATCAGTAGATGCAGCTTCAAACTCCAAAGGTGTGGCTTTTATTCTAATTGCCATGATGCCTTGTCATTATTAAATGGAGGAAACAGCATATTTAACTACTGTTCCTCCAGTCTTAACTATTTATTTCTTACAGTGAAAGGTTTTGTGGTTTAGTTTGACTGCTAAAAAATCTAAAAACCAAAACCGTAAGATTTGCGTTTATTTTCAAGCACACGATAAAAAAGTCCTTCTGGATTTCTTAAAGTCTCTCGTTTACGAGTTTGTTCAACTACAGCAATAGCGTATCGAACGTCTTGAATACTACATTCCATAATTAAACTCACCAATGTAGAGTTTAGTTCAAGTCCTAAAACTTCTACTTCGGTGAGTATTTCTGAATCGCTGTGATTTATTTGAGTTCTCGTATTATTCTCAGAGATTTTTGTAAAACCAGTTAGGTAATCTAAGCGTTTCAATCCAAGTTTATTAACAAGATCGTGAGACAATAAAAATTGATCTGAAGTTTAAGATAACCTATGCTGAAATATCAGCATAATTATTTTTTACATCTATCAAACAATCTCAAACTCTAACTGATGACTTTTCAAAAAACTATGAGTGAAATGGTCAACTTCATTGGTGTTGCTTAATTCTAAGTTGTAAAAGTCTACTACATCATGCTCAAAATAAGGGCCAGCGTGCCAAGTTCCGACATTTAATTTGATAAAACAATTTCCAGGAATACGAAAGGCTGCAATATTTTGCAACGCTGGTTGATCTATATTATTATTAGCTGGACAAACTGCCATTAACCAATCTTTACCAGCTAAAGAACCCAAGCATTGAGTGCATTTTGCGTGACGGGTAATATTATGAAACTTGCGCCCCCGACGCTGCAATTGCATGATATAAAATCTGGGAATGCCGTTATCAAGCACTAACTGAGCATCATCTGCATCAAATAATTTACCATCTTTACTGGGAAAAATAACCTGTCCGTAAGCTTGAAAATTTTCTGAAGTTATAGCTTGTGCTGATAATTGTTTTACTGTTTTTGTATTAGTCATATATAAGATTCCTCCGCAAGTAAAAAATAAGCCTATACCTATTTCCCATTCCCTATTCCCTGTTCCCTATCAACCTCCAATTCTAATTCTTTCGGAATCATTGATTTAGGAATAATAGAAGCTTGTTTTTGTTTATCATCAGGTTTTGTATACCAGTAAGCCCAAGCAATTAAAACTCCTTGTAAGGGAAGTCGAATAGCTTGAAATAAAGGCGAACCTGAATATGGTATGCTTTCAATTTCAATATGATTAATTGCCATATTAATGTTAGCTGGATAAACCGCGACAAATAATGCAATTATTCCCCATGCTGTAGGTTGACTTAAAGGGGGAACTAATAAACCGATACCACCTAGTATTTCATAAAAGCCGCTCAAATAAACTAAACCCAAAGGATAGGGAAGCTGTGGTGGCATAATTTTGACAAAAGGTTGGGGAATTGCGAAGTGCAAAGTTCCCACAATTATCAACGCTACAGAAAGGATAACCCGTAGAAGTTCTTTGTTCTTTTTTATCAGTTCCATTTGAGCAAATACAAGGAAATTTCTAAAGTATTCTTTCAGTTTGTTCGCTCATAGTTACTTTGTCTTCCATCGGGAGTGGGAAAAATTGTGAAAACAGTTGTAATTGGCGGAGTTTGCAGAACTGGTAAACCAAGGTTGGCAAATAAAGTATTTCAAAATACTAAAGCAACGGTGTTTCATGGCGACCATTTAATGAATATTTTATACAATAATTTTCCGGATTCAGTCAAAGATAATTTTCCAAAGGTATTAATAAAGTTGATTAGAAATATGGGTAAGGAGTTTAACTACACAAGAATATTTGAATCTTGTCATATTGATCCAATTATTGCCAAAAGTAAGTTAAATTATCCGAGTTATATTTTTTTATTTTTGGGATATCCTCAAGTAAACCTTGATAAGAAGCTTCAAGAATTACGAGAATATGGCGCGAATCATCCTGAATGTTGGACTCATAAACACGATGATGAATCTTTGATTTCACATATTAAAAAATATGCTGAACTTAGCCAAGAACATCAATTGAAATGTCAGCAAGCGGAGATTCCATATTTTGACACTTCGGATAATTTTAATTATGTTTGGAATCAAGCTTATGATTATGTAATACAAAAATTAGGCTCGTAGTAAAGACTTTAAGTAAGTGGATCAAATTAAATATAAAACCTCACCACGCCACTTGCTACAACGCGCTTGTTCCCGCGCAACGCAGTGGCTTCTCAATCCCTCTCCGCGACTTCGGAGAGGGAAGCGATACGGCAGGGTGAGGTATCATCTTATATTTAATTACGCCTACCGACTTAGTCCTTTATTGAGCGCTAAAGCGCAACTACGAACCTATTAACACAATTTTCGATTAAAAATTACTAATTACTTAAAACCGACTCAAGGTTAAGAAAACCATTTGCAATCAAGTAAGTTGCATATGTAGTATATAATTCTGCATCAATGGTTGCACAAGATACACCGCTTCCCGCAAGTGCATTTAATGTATCGTCGCAGCTAATTATTGGTCTATTTTCTGTTAAGTATAAGTCGGGAATGGTAAGCTGTCTTTCTGACCAACGTTCGAGTAAAAATGGACGGAGAGTATATAAAGGATTTTCCTCGGATGTGACATCGTTAATTAACTTATCTTGCCATTCTTCGTAAGGAATCATCTTGATAGGAAAACCGAAAGAAGTTAACCAGTCAACTAACGTGCTTAAAGGTGCGGGTTGTGGATGTTGGAGATGGAAAGCTTTACCGAGAGATTCTTCTTGTCTGGATAGATGAACTATGGCTTGACTCACATAGTCAACGGGTGACATATCTAACATATAGTCTACATCGGGGAAGCATCCCATTTGCAGACAGCCTTTGGTCATTAAGTTTACAAAGTCATCGGTGTTACCGACACCAGTTTGGCTGTGTCCGGAAATCAACGGTGGTCTGTAGATGGTGATAGGTAGTCCTCTTTGAGAGGCGATTTTAACTAGTTTTTCTGCTACCCATTTGGTTTGAGAATACCCTAGAAAAATGCCTTCCCAACGGTCGAAGCTGTCATCTTCTTTGACTACTTTTCCTGCATATTCGGGTGATTCAAATACCGCGACGCTGGAGACGTAATGTAGGGGTTTAACTTTAATTTTACAAGCTAAACGGATGATTTCTTGCGTTCCTAATACGTTAGCTGTTTTCAATGCTGAGTAGGGAAATACGTAATTAAGCATTGCAGCACTGTGATAGATGGCATCAATATTAGTTGCCAGCATATCAAATCCTTCAGTACTTATACCCAATTGAGGTTGAGATAAATCGCCAACTATGGGGATAATCCGAGGGCTAGATTCTTCATCCCAAATCCCATAAGATTCTAAGTTCTTTTTCAGCTTTTCTTTAGCTGCTTCCGCATCTGCTGCACGTACCAGGCAGTAGATATCTGCATCGGTTTGCTGCAAAAGTTCGTGGATAACAAATGCTCCTAAAAAGCCGGTACCTCCAGTTAAGAAGATATTTTGCGGATTGGGATTGAATTTATAAGAGGTTGATGCAGGGCGAATGGTTTCATCAAGAACGGCTTCTGCTGCTAAGTTGGGAGTGTTAGTAGTATCAACAAGTGATTTGGTTTCTTGAGATTCTTGTGCTTCCTCAGCTAAACGTTCCGAAAGCGCTTCAATTGTCGGATAATGCCAAAGCAACATCGGTGACAATTCAAATCCCAACATTTTCTGTGCTTTGGTAACAATTACCATTGCTTGAGTTGAATCTAAACCGTAAGTATCTAAAGGTTGAGTTACGTCGATTTCTTCAACTGACATATTGAGTATTTCAGCCAAGTTGGATAATAACCAAGTTTGAATTTCTGTAGCATTCATGGATTGTTTTGTAATCATTTTTTATATTTCCAAATTTTAGAAGAAAAAACCGCAGAGAGCGCGGAGAGCGCAGAGGGAAGAAATGAAGAGAGATAGAAGATTTTAGAGGGAAATGGGAGTCAGATTTCTTTTCAATCTACAATCTAAAATCCTAAGATGTAAATTGAACTGGATGATATTGAGAATAGAAATTATCAATTTGCAAACCTTGCATTTTTAAACTTTGGATGCGATATAAATAAGAAGTTCCCTTCATCATTTGGTTTGCAACATCAACTACCCGACGATTATTTGGTTCTGATAAATAAGAACCTCTTACCCAGTCATTAAAACTACCCATTGCGGGGCCACACCATACTTGATAATCGACTTCTCTTCCTTTTTCACCGGAATTAGACCATCTGGAAGATAATCCTAAATACCAGCGGAAAATCAGCGCCATTTTGTATTTGGGATTTTTCTCGGCTTTGGTTAGTTTCTGAGGATTACTTTTGGTTTGATAAGCTACGGTTTCTTGCCAAACTTCTTCGATTGTTTTGCGGAAGACTTGTTTTTCTAATTTTGTTTTTTCTGCTGGTGGAAGTTCGTCGAGAGAATTATAATTTCGGTAGATTTCGTATAGTTTTTGGGCTTTAAGGGGAAACATTGTTCCGCGTTTGAGAACCTGTAGTTTTACTCCCATTTCAAACATATCAGCGGCTGGTGCCATCATTACGTCAGCCATATCAGCTTGTGCCAATAGTCTTTTGGTATGTGTAGAAGTTCCTGCTTCTAAACATGATTGATTTATCGAACCAGTAACTACATATGCAGCACCCATCATAAAGGCTGCTAAAGCTGATTGAGGAGTAGAAATTCCTCCTGCAACTCCAACTCTGATGGGTTTTTCGTAATTATATTTTGACTGGATTTCGTCTTTTAAAGCAATTATAGAAGGTAGAACGCAAACCAACGGACGGTTATCTGTATGACCGCCAGAATCTGCTTCTACGGTAATATCATCGGCGATAGGAATTTGTGCTGCCAGGGTTGCTTGTAATTCGGTAATTAATCCTTTTTCAACTAGTTCCTTAAGCATTTTTAAGGGGGCTGGCTGCATAAATTTACTCGCAACTTCTCGACGAGAAATTTTAGCAATTACCTTATTATTGATTTGAATTTGGTTAGCTGAATTTAAACTTAATCCAGCCGCACGATAATAAATAATATTAGGAGTTAAGTCTAAAAATGCTGAAGCTTCTACGGTTTCGACTCCATATTTAAGATATAAATCTACAGCACCTCTTTCTATTTCAGGTTCGTTGGGACTGTGGATTAAATTAAATGCATAGGGGCCATTAGGTAAAGATGCTTGAATTACTTTAATTGATTCTTCTAAACGAGCTAAACTCAAACCACCCGCACCGAAAGAACTTAAAATATTCTCTTTTCCGAGTGCAATTACCATTTCTTCTGAGGCTATACCTCCAGCCATTGCACCAGTTTTGTAAGCATATTTTACATTATGAAAATATTGAAAGTTCGGGTCTCCGAAGCTGCTGGTAAAAACAGGTGGAGCTGCAATTAGTAATTCGATTTCTGCTGGTTGACTGTTATCTAAGGGACAATAGCCGTAATTAGTTGCTCCAATTCTGTCTCCAACTTTAACAATATAGCAAGGTTTATCAGTTTCCAATAATTGTTCTTTGATTCCTTCTGGATCGAAAGAAATACAGCTTACTGAACCTTTCCAAGTTCGATTTTTAGTTGAAGTAGATCCTTGAAATACAAGTCCGTTGTTTTCTTTATTCAGCACGTTATCTAAGGTTTGCACGTCAGTTATCAGTGAACAGTGAGCAGTGAATAGTAAACAATGAACAATATCAACGAGCAACTAAATATTGATAATTGATAATTGTTCATTGTTAATTTTTAATTGTCAAATAAATGTTCGGCGCAAGCGATTTGTAATTGAATTATTTCGCTTAGTTGTTGGCTAAAATCTTGACGAGATTTTAAGAATGTGGAATGGGTTTTATGAACCATTAAATTGTTTGCGTTTACTTTTTGATATTGAGGCTTTCTATAATTTGTCACGCTTTGAGTTGAAGCTAATTTTTTTGTTGTGGTAGATCCAATATATGAAGTAGTTTTCGCCGGGGTTTTTGATGTCCCTATTTTTTCTAGATTGGGTACGGTCATTTTCATGGGACTAACTTCTGGCTTTTTCGGCGATGCTGCGGGGATATTTGGTTTTGTTTGTGGTGGAGATGTAAGAGTAGTTTTCGCCGCTGTTTCTACTTTTTTTACAGGTTGAGGTGTTTGAGGTGCTGAGGGTTCTTTTTCTACTGCTCTTATCTTTTCAACAGGCTTTTGACTAATTTCGGCTTTATTTTGAAACAGCTTTTTATTTTCTGCTGTTAAAATACTTTCAGTAATATTATGACCGCCTAATGTCACTTTTCTTTGGCTAAGTTTGGCTTTTTTACTGGTTTCTTCCACGGTGGAATATAGCGGCGATAAATCCAAGGAAACTTGATGGCTCGCTAGTTTTGCTAATGCTTTAAGAATGCTGCTATGGTCGTCTAAACCTCTACGATTAAGAGAAATTGTCATGTGTTCTTTATCGCTTAAATTTTTATCAATCCATCGAGAACAAACGTTTCCAGCACCTGTTTCAATAAAAATTTTCGCACCGTCGCTATAGACTTGGTTAACCAGTCTAGGAAAATCAAGTTCTTTACAAAGCCCTGTAGCGATACCTTGAGCAATGGCTTTACTTTCTAATTCTATTGGCGCATATTTTGCAGCAGAATAAAGTATTAGATTTTGCCGATTTTCTTGAATTGGTAAAGTGTTGACGCGCTTCATTTCTTCATGTTCGGAAGCCATCGCTTCGCAGTGAATTACATGATCGAATGGTGCCCGGAATGCATTACAACCCAATTTTTTAACGACTCTTTCGCAAGCTGCTGGTTCACCTGCAATTACTACTTCTTCTGGTGTATTGATTTGAGTTAGATAAACGCGGTTTTCAGCTGCTATAGCTTCCCTGACTTGGGATGGTGTGGCTATAAGAACGTAGTTACACCAGAAATTATTGTCCGGTGACTCTTCTACAGGTGGTAGCTGCCAAAATTCTCTGACGCAGTTTTTTGCACCTGATAATCTGTCTCCGAATAAGGTACTGGTGTTCAAAGCGTTACTCACCTGGCTAAATTGATTCCATATCCCGATAGCAGACATCATACTAACTTCACCCAAGCTGTAGCCAAAAGCAAATTTTGGTTTTACTTGGAAGTTATCTTGAAGTACTTTAGAAAGCAGTCTGGCAACAACTATTTCGTTTTCAAACATTGCCGACGAATCATCTAAGAGTTGTTTTTCAAGTGCTTCTAATTGTCTGCTTGATAGTTTATTCAAGCTGCGAGGATATACCAACTGCTCGACGTGACTAACGCGATTGTCTAAATTTTGCAGGATGATATCGTCGTGAACTTGGGGAAATAGACGGAAGAGATTTCTACCGATACCGAGATAGGAATTAACCGCAGCAGGATAGATAAATGCAACTTCTCCTTTTGTACCCAACGGTTTGGCTGTAAAATAACTACCTAGTGGAGTTTGCCACTCTTCACCTTTCTCAAATGCGTTATTAACACCTTTGATGGCTGCTTCTATTTCTTTAGCTAATTCTTTTTGATTGCGAGCCAAAATTGCTAAAGTATAGCTTTCTTGACTGCGTTTTTGGTAATCGGCAAAAGTCATTTTAGCAGCTACGGGAAGAGAAGTTCCCTCATTTACTACATTTTGCAAATTGTCAACTTGCTGTAGTAAATCTTCGCGATTATTTCCGGCGATCGCAAACAGTTGGAGAGGCATTTGCTGCAAAAATCTGCTGCTGCGGTCTTGTTTGTTTGGTTCTTCAGATATTATTAAGTGAGCGTAGCTTCCATCTATTCCCATACTATTGATGGCTGCCGTTCTTTTCTCGGTGTCTGGATTAAGAAACCAAAGCCTCGATTCCGGAACAACATAGAAACAACTGTTTTCCCACTTTTTAATATCTTTCACACCAGTCCATTTTGGAGTTGCAGGAAGATATCTATAGTAAAGACATAAAGCTGTTTTAATTAAACTCGCAATTCCCGAAGCAACATAGGTGTGACCAATATTAGCTTTAACGCTGCCGATCGCACAGTTTAATTTGTTTGCACCGCTTGGATAAGCCCGAAGTAATCCGTCAATTTCTGCTTCATCTTCTTGGGAAATACCACTTCCGAAAACTTCCAGATAAGAGATATCTGAAGGTTTAATTTCTGCCGTATCAAAAGCTTGCTTGCAGGCTTCTTCAACGGTGTTAGCATCCGTGGAACCCAAACGACTTCGCAAATCATTCTTGGTAGCATTTTTTTGCTTGAAACTAACTGCATCGATCGATGCGTAGATGCACTTGTTTTCCTGTGAAGCTACTTGATGTCGCTTTAATACTACTGCGCCTGCACCTTCACCAACCCCCCAGCCATTAGCTTTTTGGTCATAGGAAAGAGTATTTACACCTGTATTAACTGTTGATATTTCATTTCTTAATAAAACATTTTCCATACCGCCAGCTAAATCCACAGCACCCACTAATACAGCATCTGCTTCCCCAGTGGTTAATAAATGTTGCGCGACTTCTAAAACTTTAAATGTGGAGTTTTCGCCAGCAGAAATGGTCAATGCGGGAGCAGTAAAATTCCATAGCGAGGAAATACGACTCGCCATAATATTAGAGATGTAGCTAACGAACTCGCTGCTATCGGCTGGTTGGGGATGAATCCCGTCTTTAACTATTGTTTCTAACTTATCAACTTTATCAGAAGATAGGGATATTGCGCTAGCATTTAATCCTTCTTTAATTTCCCAAGATAAATTCCATCTTTGCTGGAGCTGATGAACGGAAAGTTCTGCTTCTGTAGCGATTAAAACTGCTACGTTATCCCCTTCTTTTACATCCGCATCTTGCAAAGCGCGTTCGGCTACTTTGAGCATCAACAGTTGTTGTTTGTTGAGTTTTTCTAACTCATTAGGAGGAATTTTACTAGATACGGTATCAATGGTAAAGTCGCTAATATAAGCTCCCGCAGGTGCTTTGCCATCGGGTAAGTTATATTTTTCCAGTAATTCTGTTTTATTTTCTACACCATGCCATCTTTGAGAAGGTAGGGGAATAAAATGTTGTTTTCCTTGATAAATACTGCTTTCAAAAGCATCCAAACCATCACAATTACCGAAAAAGGCATCCATTCCCACAATCGCCATTTTAGTCGGTTTGAGGGGTTGGCTCAATTCTTCAGATGTGCCGTTTTTATTTTGTTCTAAAATTAAATGAGCATTTGTTCCACCCAAGCCAAAAGCACTAACTCCGGCGCGTTTTATGGAACCGCTTTTCGAGTGCCAATTAGTTGGGCTAGCTACAATCCTACTCGGTGAAATTACGTTATCTTCCGAACCGATGGGATCTGTAATATTAATAGTTGTGGGAATAATACCTTTGCTCATGCTCAAGAGTACTTTTATCATACTCGCACTAGCAGCACCAGTAAGCAAATGTCCGATATTAGATTTTACCGAACCCGTAAAGGGAGTTGCTTGATATTTACCGAAGAAGGTTTCGACAGAGTTAAATTCGGTACTGTCTCCTAATAAAGTTCCGGTAGCATGACACTCGATATAGTCGATAACTTTGGGATTAATATCAGCTTCCGAATAAGCATTTTCAAAAGCTAAAATTTGTCCTTTAGGGTTGGGGCTGAGTAAATGTTTACCCCTACCATCATTAGAAAGTCCGTTACCAGTTATCGAAGCAAAAATGCGATCGCCATCTCTAACTGCATCGCTATAGCGTTTGAGAACCAGCATTCCCACACCTTCGGAGGTAATTAATCCTCTGGAGGATTTATCTAAGGGGCGGCTAATATCGTTGTTTTCTGGATAACCTTGGATACCCGAAAACAGCATCCTGATAAATATCGGATCGGCACAACTGATACCACCAGCTAACATCAAATCAGCTTTATGTGTCCATAAATAATGAGACGCTAATCTAGCAGCATATAAAGGTGACGAGCAAGCAGCATCAAGGCAAAAATGGATGTGAGATAAAGACAAAGCTTGAGAAATGATAGCGGCAGGTAAACCCGATATCATACCGTTATAAAATGGTATTTCTTCCTGCCCCGGCAAACTTGCGGTGGTAAAATCTTCCTGCTGCAAAAGTTCTGCAATTGCAGGATTTAACACCTGTTGATAAAGCGGTTCAAATAATTGATTTGATGATTTCGTAGGTAGCGAGAGTGTGCCCAGCAGTACTCCACATTTGGAAAGAACAGACTTGTCTTCCAAATAACCACTATTTTGTAATGCTTGCTTTGCAGCATAAAGCGACCATTTAAAGGTGTCATCTAGATTTTGTAGCAACGAAGAGGGAAGATTATATCCCGATGCATCAAACTTAAAATTACGTACAAATCCCCCTTGCAAGGAGTAAACTTTATCTGGTTTTCCTTTTACCGGATCGTAAAATATTGTTGGCTCTATACCAATCTCATCAATACTCAGTTCGGAAGTTGAATCCTTTTGTTCAATTAAATTATGCCAAAACTCTTCAGCATTTTTAGCATCCGGGAATAAACATGAGAACCCAATGATTGCGATTTTTTCCATACTTTTATTCAGTTAACAGTGAACAGTGAACAGTTATCAATTGATTAAGGTGAGGGGGAGATGGGGAGACAAGGAGAAATTTATATTTGTATAGTCGTTTCAGATCAAAACAGATGGTAGTGCGAGCGTCTCGCTCGCTAGCGGACTAAAATTTGCACCCAGGGAGCAAGATGCTCCCACTACCTTAATTTGTTGCTAGGGAGCAAGATGCTCCCACTACCTTAATTTGTACCCAGGGAGCAAGATGCTCCCACTACCTTAATTTGCACCCAGGGAGCAAGATGCTCCCACTACCTTAATTTGCACCCAGGGAGCAAGATGCTTCCACTACCTTAATTTGTACCCAGGGAGCAAGATGCTCCCACTACCTTAATTTGCACCCAGGGAGCAAGATGCTCCCACTACCTTAATTTGTTGCTAGGGAGCAAGATGCTCCCACTACCTTAATTTGTTGCTAGGGAGCAAGATGCTCCCACTACCTTAATTTGTTGCTAGGGAGCAAGATGCTCCCACTACCTTAATTTGTTGCTAGGGAGCAAGATGCTCCCACTACCTTAATTTGCTTGAAAAGACTATAACTCGCAACTCCTAATTTTTTACTACTATCAACTAACAACTAACCACTAACAACTACTTTTTCAAAGACTTAGTTGGAATAATAATTCCTTTACCACCTAGTAAGCGGGAATAAATTTTGCCTCGATTGTCGTGTATTGTAAAGTCGGCGGCAACGCTGGTAGCTGTTTTACTTACAACTTCACAAGATACGTAAAAAGGTTTATTGCTCGGAGTTGCTGCAAATTGCTCGTGTTTCTGAATTTGGGCGGGTAAACAAACTTCTTGATGATAGTGCTGCAACCAAATCCATAGGGGATGAGTACTCAAATCAACGGAAAAGGGATTTACCCAAATAACAGGGAACTGCCCTTGTTGTTTTCTATCGATTTCGTTCCAAACACATTCGGTAGTAATTTTTTCTGGACTAATATTAATTACTTTTGTCAGTCCTTTGAAAGATTCCCCGTGGAATAAAGGAAATATTGCTGGATTTTCTTGATAAAAGTCATCACCTTTAATGGTAATGATATTATCTTCAGTCATATTCAATTTTTCGTAAGTTGGACTTGGGGTATATTGCGCTAATAAATGAATATCATCAAGACTGAAATGATAGTTAACTTTTCCGTTTTTATTCCTACTCCATATTTTCGCTTTAAAAACTATTTCTTGATGCTCGTGTTTAGCAATTTCTTCTAAATCTAGGATATATTCGTCTGCCAGTTTTTCATCAAAAGGTATTCCTTTTAATACTTTAAAATTGTTGTAGTAATAAAACCTATATCCTGGATAAAGTTGTTCGCAGGCATTAATCATCCATTGCGTTCCACAAGTAGCAGGTAAAACTGGCTTTCCACCGACTATATGATCTTGTAGAAAAGGATTGGCTGCTTCCGTTAATCGTCGATGAATGCGATAACTTCTTAACTGAGAATTTAATTTAGGTGGAGGTGGAAAAATTGGACTGCCAATTACAACTTGTGTAGAATCCCGGTAAGAATCATGAAGTTCGTTAACTAACATTTTTGCTCCCGCTTCTACCGGAATAATTTCGATTCCTCTACGGGCAAATTCTTTCTTCAATTCTGGCGTTACCATACCGCTATCCCAGCCACCCCAATTGATAGCCACCACATGACATTGGGGATACTGTTGTTTGAGCAGATGAGCCGATTTATTCAGAATTTCGTTAGCTAAAGCGTAATCTGATTGACCGACATTGCCGTAAAAACCGGCAATAGAAGAGTATAAAACTAAATGTTCTAATTGAGGAAGATCCACGCAGCTAATAAGATTTTCTAAACCTTTGATTTTAGCACTGTAAACTTTTTCAAAATCTTCTTCAGTCTTATTTTGAATTAACTTATCAGCTAAATTACCCGCACCATGAATAATACCAGTTATTTTACCCATACTTTCTGTAACAGCGGTTATTTGCTGTTGTAAATCGTGAGTATTTGTAACATCAACGCTAATATATTCAGCTTCACCTCCTACTTGTTTAATTGTTTCTAAAGTTTGTTTTATTTCTCGGTCAGAAATAATTTGATTATAAATCTTTTTCACCTGTATGGGAGTAGGTTTTTCTCCCCGTTTAAGTAAATCTTCCATAATTCGTTTTTTTAAAACTGCTTCATCAAAGCAATTATTTGCAAATAATGGTTCGGATTCTAAAAGTTGCGAACGACCTAGTAAAATAAATTTACACGGATATTGCGTTGCCAATTCAATCGCACATTTTGCAGTAATACCTTTAGCTCCACCACTAACAAGGAAAACTGATTCGGGACGAATTGAAGTTGCTGTTATCATGAGTTTTTCTAAGTAAAAATGATAATTGATGAATAGGGAGTAGGGGAAGAGGGGGTAGAGGGGGTAGAGGGGGTAGAATTGATAACCTTTAACCTTTAACCTTTAACCTGTTCAACCTGATGAATCGGTAATTCTCGAAAATTGATGTAATTATCACGTCTATCATTGAAACGCTCTTTTCTAATAGCGGATACAATCGCAAATGTGGTAAATGTGAAAAAAGTTACCATTAATGCTATTAGTATTGGAATTAATTGGTCGGTATCGCTATTATTCGTGTTATTCCTATTGCTACTATTATTCTTATTAGATGAACTAGATGTATTAGATGTACTAAGTGTGCTAGATGTATTAGGTGTATGGCTTGTATTGGGTTGAGGAGTTGCGTGACTTGTACTTCCGACGAGTGTAATATCGCCTAAATCATGCTTATCTCCAGGTGAATTTATTTTTGATTTGTGGGTTTGATAACCGTTCGCTTCTACTATTATCTGTCCTTGTAGAACTCCATTGTTATTAGTATTTGTTGTAAATCGGTAAATTCCTTCGATATCACTGTAAGAAACTAAGGAATTACCATCATTATTCTCAAATATGACTTTTGCTGCTCTAATAGGGGCTTGTTTGCTCCAATCAACAACGCGACCAATATAATTAGCTTTTTGATTTCCAGACATGATATATTAGTATGTAATTCAAAACTCCTAACTTTGAAGACGGAGTTCCGAGTAGTTTAAGGAAGTTGTAAATCTTTACCTTCTTTGGCTGATAAGAACTCCTTTTCCCAACCCCCAACTCCTAGTTCCCGTAGAGACTTTGCATTTGCAAAGTCTCTACTGCTTTTTGGGGAAGAATGGGGAGAGAGGGGGTAGAGGGGGTAGAGGGGGGGACTTCCAACAAACAATTTATCTTTAGTTGTGCGTTAACGCAGTGTGTCCGCCTTTGATATGCATCTTGTAATTTATCTTTAGTAGTGCGAGCATCTTGCTCGCTATGTGTCTCAAGCGAGCAAGATGCTCGCACTACCTGATTGCTTATTGAATATTTTTTTATTTGGAAGTCCCCTAAGTAGCAAGTTACGAGTAGCAAATAAACGGTTTACTAGGAACCGTATTATAATAAACATCCCCCGGCATTTTACTTACTACTAACTCCCAACTCCTAACTCCTCACTATTCCCTTCCGCCCAATGCCCAATGCCCAATGCCCAATGTCCAATTCCTAACTCCTAACTCCTAACTCCTAACTGACTAAGCCGTAATAGTGATTCTCCCTTGGGTGCCGTAGCCAACTTCGGTTATTAAACGATTTGGATCGTGTAATTCGGCTTGGATGCGATCGATGCAGTTTTGATGATCGATTTCGGGGTGTATGTCAATTGCTCTACAAAAGACTTTTCCCCATTCCCAAGTAAGTGTTTTGGTTAATCCGAATAATCCACCTGCAATCGGGCTAAAATTAACTTTTTGTTCTAATCCAAAAGCACCGTCGAGTCGAGTTACCGTACAGAAGCAGCCGTATCCGCTTTCTGCTGCTGCGTTGAGAGATTTTTTAAGATGTTTGGCAATGAAGAAGACGAGTTTGGCGATCGCCTTTTCTTCTGGGGAGTAGTTTATTCGGTTGGAAGCAGTGTTAAATACTGGATGAATATGGATGAAAGCTCCTATGGAACCGCAGTTAGCTGCAATTGCTGCTAGCTGTTGCTGTAGATGCTTTTCGCTTGTGTCTTCTAAAATTATGTTTTTGATATTGCTTGGTAGTACCGAACGTGTGGGAATTATTGATTGGGGAAAGCTTAAAACTACTACTTTCAAACCCTTTTTAGTTAATGATTCGGCTAAAGCGGAGGTGGTGAGGGAGCCATCATCGGTAATAATAGTGATGCTTCCCTCTGGTAGTGCAAATTCTAAAAAATCGGGTTCGGGAAGGGGTTGCAATTTAGCGGGATGTCTTGCAACTCCCCCGATTTCTTTTAATGGCTGGCTGGTGTCAGAGTGTAGCTTTTTTTTTTCACCTCCAGATAATGTCTGGAGATACTCAACTATTTGTCCGATTGTCCTTAGTTCGCTTATTTCTTCTAAGTTATCGGGTTTGGGTAACTCCGGGTATGCTTCTTGTAATGCACCCATGATTTCTACCCGTTTAATGGAATCAATACCCAAGTCGGCTTCCATATCCATTCCCATTTCCAGCATTTCGACAGGATAACCCGTCTTTTCGCTGGTTATTTCTAACATGGTTTGACCGAGGTTGCTGGTATCAACACTGGTTGAAACGATTTCTGTAGGAATTTCAGCAACGATTTTTTCAATTTCTGAAGATTCTACTGCTGTTTCCGGTGTAGGTATATCAACTATAGGTTGACTTTCAATTTCAGCAGTTTGGATTTCAACACTGCTGTGATTAGAATCACCAGAAGACAGAGACTGTAGATATTCTACTATTTGACCGATAGTACGCAGTTCGCTTAGTTCTTCTACATTATCAGACTTCGGTAAATCGGGATACATTTCCTGTAAGGCACCCATGATTTCCACTCGTTTGATGGAATCAATACCCAAATCGGCTTCCATATCCATATCCATCTCCAGCATTTCTACAGGATAACCCGTTTTTTCACTGGTGATAGCTAGGAGGTTTGTATCTAAATCTGATAAGACTATTGAAGAGGAGGAGAGGGGGGGAGTGGGAGAGGGGGAGATAGGGGAAGTGGAACCGTTACCGTTAGCTGGTGTTTCTTCAGTGACGGTATTTATATCAGAAGGTTGTGGAGCTTTGTTTGTGACAGCTACTACTGGTTCCGGTTTTGGTTCTGTTTTGGTTTCAACTACTGGAGTTTGAGTATTACCATTAGTTAGACTTTCTTCAGTAACAGTCTCAGTAACAGAATTTATATCGGAAGGTTGTGAAGTTTTATTAGTAACGGGTAATGTCAAGCTGGTTTTAACTTCTGGCTCGGTAACACCTTCGTTTTGAATTACCTGTTCGTATTCTTGCTGTATGTTTTGGAAGAAGTTCTTGGTGTATTCTACTTGATTTTGTAGATACTGTTCGTGAACTTTAAGGGTATCTCCTTGATGGCTGTGGAACTGAACCATCCCGCGCTCTAAGCTTTCGATAATTTTTGGCTTGAGTGTTTCGCTAGACTCAGTTTTAGCAAACAAGGAATTCTGCTGCCCCATCAGTTGGAAAAATGTTTTGATATATTCCACTTGATGGTTAAGGTATTGAGCGTGAACTTGCAAATTCTCGCTTTGATTTTGTCCGAATTGAGTTAAAACGTATTCCAAGCTTTCTAAAACTTGTTCGTAATTAATAAGTTCGTTAGGCTTACTTTGCATATGCATATTTAATTTAGAAGTTGACTGCGGAGTTGGGGGAAGAGGATGGGGAGAGGGGGGGATGGGGGGATGGGGAGAAGAAGAATTTTCTATCTTGTTTCCTTGTTCCCTTGTTTCCTTGTCCTCTTTTATTGCTGCTGCTTTGTTATGTCCGTTTCCATTATTGTTATTAGGGATGGAGTCATGGGAAGAAGTGAAAGGTTTTTTCTCCTTGTCTCCTTGTCCCTTTATCCCCTTATCTCCGTTACCGTTGCTGTTAGCAGAAGCACTAGAAGAAATTTCTGGGACAGTTGCTGTATTTGATTTAGCTATCTCTAAGAGATGCGGTTCGCTAATAGCTTTTTCCCATCTCTGCTTTGTTTTCTCCGATACATAGTTACTACCGTTTAATTTGATATTCAACCCTTTCTTAGTTTCAGCAGGTTGGGGTGCTTCTACTAATTGATATGGATCGAGATTTTTCAAAGTTATCCCGGCAACTCGTAACTGAATTACAGCTTCTCTCAAACAGTAGTCGCTATCCTTTCTGGGGCTTGAGTTTAAAGCAATTGCCATGTGGGGGCGTGAGCCTAATATATCTTTGACTAAGTTGGTGAGAATTTTTCTGGGCCGAATTCTACGAAGCAGTAACCGCCGTCTGCATAGATGTTTTCGATTTCATGTTTAAATAATACTGAATTAGATAGTTGTGATTCAAGGGTTTTTTGCAGATGAGCGGGGTCTGTGGAATGCTGTTTTCCTGTAACGTTGGTGTAGACGGGTATTGTGGGAGATTTAAAGGTGACGCTTTTGGTTGCGATCGCGAATGATTTTTGCGCGAAGGCGATCAATGGTGTATGGAATGCTGCGGCTACAGGTAGTACTACGGCGGCACATCCGGAGTCGTGCAAAATCTTTTGCAGTTGATGAATTTCTGGTGTGGGGCCAGCCAATACGACTTGACGGGGTGAGTTCAAGTTGGCAATCTGGATTTCGGGATACTGTTTAAGTACTGATTCGATTTTACCTATGTCTTCTTTTACCGCCAACATTGCGCCAGTATCGTAGTTAGGATCTTCTGGTGCGGCCATTGCTTGCCCTCTAGCTTTAACTAAGGCGCAATAATCTGCATCGCTCAAAGCTTCACTAGCCCACAGTGCTGTTAGTTCTCCAAAACTATGTCCGGCAACGAAATCAGGTTTAAATCCGGCTTGTTGCAGTACTTTATAGTATCCCGCGCTCAACATTCCAATGGCTGGCTGGGCGTATTCTGTGCGTTGCAATGCCGCGATTTGAGCGTTTTTTTCGTTTTCTCCAAATACCGGGTGGGGAAAGACAATTTCAGAAAGCGGTTGCAAATTATCTTTGAGCAACAAGCTGTCCATGTAACCGTATAGTTGCCGCACTTGGGGAAAGTTCATCAATACTTCTTTACCCATATTGATATATTGCGAACCTTGTCCGGAGAACAACGCAACTACTTTTCCTTTTAAATCCATACCTTCGGAACGGTAATGAATTCCTGTAGGATGTTCCCATTCGGTTGCTGATGGTTTGTTTTTCAGCAAGTCGATAGTTACTTTAAGTCTTTTACAAGTTTCCGATAAGGAGGATGCAACAAACCCGATTCTTGCTGAAGAGGCCGGAATTTCTTTAAACTTGCTCGCTTCTACAAGTTCGGAATAATGTTTATTTGCTGCGCTTGACTGCAACTTTTCTAAAGTCTGCTCGCAGGTTTTCAATAATAGAGCATGATTATCTTCAAACAACAGCACTTGAGCGGGTGCGTTATGCAAGCGATATGCACTATCGTGGTCGCTGTTATATTCTTCTAAGACTACATGATAATTGGTTCCACCAAAGCCAAAAGAGCTTACACCAGCACGTCTGGGGGCATCAGAGCTAGGAGAAATCCAGGGACGAGTTTCTGTATTTAAGTAAAAGGGAGAATTCTTGATATTTAGTTTGGGGTTGGGCTGGGTAACGTTGATGCTCGGCGGTAATACTTTGTGATGCAACGCCAAAGCTGTTTTAATCAAGCTAGCTGCACCAGCCGCAGCTTTAGTGTGTCCAATTTGCGATTTAACGCTACCCAATGCAATGTGCTGTCCCTTGGAATTGTCCTGACTAAAATATTCTCGCAAGGATGCAAACTCGGTGGGGTCGCCCGCCATAGTCCCGGTACCGTGGGCTTCTATTAAATCTACAGTCAGAGGGTCAAATCCTGCATCTTCATAAGCACGTTGCAAAGCTTTGAGTTGCCCTTCTTTACGGGGTGCGTAAATACTCTTAAATCTGCCGTCGCTAGAAGTACCAATACCCTTGATAACTGCATAGATTTTATCGCCGTCTCTTTCTGCATCCGACAAACGCTTGAGAACTATCATTCCCAAACCTTCACCCAACATCATCCCGTCGGATTTTGCATCAAAAGGTTTTACTTTGTCCCCAGGAGAAACCGCAGGTGTTTTACTAAAACTGATATATGCTGAAACCGAATTATCTGTATCCACACCTCCGGTAAGCATCATATCGCTACGATGCTCTGCTAGTTCGGCGATCGCCATTTTTAAAGCAGCCAAAGAACTAGCGCAAGCTGCATCTACCGTACAGTTCAGCCCGCCCAAGTTAAAGCGGTTGGCGATACGTCCGGAAATCACATTCGATAACATTCCGGGGAATGCATTCTCATCCCACTCAACGTAAGCACTTTGAATTTTTTCAATAATTTTTTGTGTATCTTCGTCAGATAAACCGCTGCTTTTTAAAGCTTTTTTCCATATCGGATACTGCAACCTCGAACTAAGCGGCACACCCAACTTCAAAGCCGCAGAACCCAAGACAACTCCTACATTATCGCGGTTGAATTCGCGCTTCTCACTGTAGCCAGCATCTTCCATCGCTTCCTTCGCAACTACCAAACTTAATAGTTGCGAAACATCAGTAACTTCTAAAATATTCGGGGGAATACCAAATTCCATCGGGTTAAAATCAACGGAAGGAATAAATCCACCCTTATTACAATAAGTTTTATCTTCTTTTGTTCTAGGATTACTATCGTAATAATCTTCTACATTCCAATGAGTATCGGGAATATCCGTAATACAGTCTATTTCTGAAACAATATTCTGCCAATATTCTTGTATATTTCTAGCTTGAGGAAAAATGGATGCCATCCCAACAATGGCTATAGGATTATGTTGCAATTGTCTGTTAACTTTATTCATTGACATAGAATCTTTTGAGGGCATTTTTTCTTTGTTGACCTTAATAAACCTCTTCACAGCCTTTTCGCAATTGTTAATTTGTTCTTCCAATTGCGCCAATGCCTTATCGATAGATTGAGCCGACATAGCACATAAAATAAATTTAGTATTGTTGCTTCCAAAAAGCGATTTAATCGGAACTGTAGCGACTAGAAAATTCAGCTATACCTACCACGATAAAATAGATAGCATAGCTGCCCAATTAATTAAAAATTGGATAATAAACTTGGATAAGTAAATTATAAATGCTTTTTCTCCACCGAAAATGTGAGGAGAAATGCAACCCCGATTAATTTATTGTTTTAAAAATGTTTAGATAATTTCCCCTACTTATACTTTCCAATATTTTATCCCTATTGCGCGTCTATCTTAGGTTAGAGGAAACAAACTAAATAACAGTTGTTTCGTGACATTCGGGCAAAAGGTCTATTACATTATTGAAGCTAGAAAAATAATCTTCTAATGCCTTTGCAGCTTGCCCAGTGAATTCCATCCATTCTTTTGGACGGGTATTTGAAGACACTGTTTCCCATTCAAAAGGGGCAGGTTTGGGAGTAGCTACTAAAACAGAAACGCTATTTTTATCGGAGCCGTTTTGATTATTAAACCTGACTGCGGCTATGTAATCCGTATTAATGACAACGTTCTGTATTTTAATAAATGCCATAGCTAATTAAAACGCCTTGGAAGATAATTTTATGAACTGTAAACAATAATGTTTGACAAGTTAGTTACAAAATCACACCATCTAAAATATTAAAAAGCATTCTTATAATACTTTACTTGCGTACACCAATTCAAAAATGATTTTATCGTCAGAAATCGACAAATCATTACAACTAAAAAAACATAGTAATTAGACTGGTTTTAATTTTTAGTTATCCGTTACGAATGAACTAAACATTAAATATCTAAATACTTGAGATAATTAGAATTAATACCAACAGTAGCACAGCTTAAACAAAGCAGATGATACCGTTTTGAGCAATTCTGAAATAAATCTAGATTTTTCTAACTGCTAATTAGCTCGAAAATTTTCTACTTACTGTATCAAAAAAAACTTCATATATCTAAGGGGAATTCAACAAAAAGCCGCTTCTGTATTAATCGCTCTTGTTCCCCAAAAAAGTAGCTGTAAGTTTGTTATAAAGGAATATCGGTAATTCCCAGATACAGTTTAATATTGATTCTCAGATAGAGCGTATTTATTCAAGGGAACATGATAATTAAGAAAATATCCGTAATCATTAATGGTTAAAAATTAAGTTAATATATCTATTTTTAATATATCAATTTATATGAACAAAAATAGTTACTATTGACTCTTTTAAGTTTTACGAATTGCTTGAAATGAATAATTGACAATTCAAATACTTTCATTTTTCAAACAAAGAACATATAAGAACTAAGTGAAATTAACACATAGTTCGCTTTGAGCAGAATTTAAAATTGGGAATGTGGCATAGGGCATGGGGCATAGCTCGCGGAGTTAAGAGTTTTAAATTTCCCCTTGCTCCCCCATCTCCCCATCCCCCCATCTCCCCCTCTCCCCATCCCCCCATCTCAAAAATACAAATAATTAGAACGGGCTATTTTCTCCGGTTGTTTATCCGTCCATTTTCCCCAACGGGATATTCCGTTACGAATTGCAGAAAGATTTTCGTCGCCGATAAAACAAACCCGTCGCATTTTTTCGCAAGTCATTAAAATTTCACCGTTACCCATAAACGGTGCAATGACATAATTGTTTTGAGTTGTAAACATATTTATCAAATACTGTATTATCCCTTCGACGTTGTGCAAGTTGATTGGTATCTGCGGCTTGGATATTGTTTCTCGCGAAAAAATACCAACGTATATTTTGCCCAATAACAATTCGTACTGAAAATTCATCCGGGTAGTGCTGCAAAATTGATAAATATTGTCTTCCGAACGCAATACAGCTACAACGGAAGCTTCATCTACCAAATAATCATGATTCCATACATCTGAGAAACTGCCGTTCGCTTGCGGTGTAGCGTAGCTAATCGCTAAAGCAGCGTTTGAGGGCAAGAGTCGAATAAAGTCTTTTTGAGCAGTATCGCCGTAGTATACAAGATGGCGATTGCCTAAAGTCCATTTATCGCCAATTAATGAGGGCGACTCTTGATTAAAAATTAACGAGTTGAGAATTTTTGGCTGTTCCACTCTTTGTTTTTCCTTCTTAATTCCGCCAGACTTAGCCTGAAGTTCTGCCATTGCACTGTGAAAGGCTTGTAGCTGCAATTCTTCTTGTTGAGCGCGTAATTTTGCGGCGTTTTTGGCTTCTCGTTCGGCTTCTTGATAATTGCCTTTATTTCTCGCTACTTCGCAAGCTTTTAGAGATTTTTCCGCCAAAATTCGTTCTTTTCTACCAGTTCTAGCAATCGAAAGTAACGTGGTTTTTTTGTCCGCTATGGGGGTTTTTTGAATAATTTTCTGAATTTTTGGTGCTATATCTCTGGCTATTTGCTTATCATGCTGCCAGCTGCGTTCGCTATAACCAGCTTGTTTTGCTAATTCTTGGGTGGTTTTGAGAGGTGGTGAAATTATTTCGCCACCATTTTCTGAAGCTTTGAGAGTGTATTGATTATCTCCTGCTTTTGCTCTCATTCCTAATTTAACAAGAATTTTTTCTCGTTCTAATACCAGCCTGCCTCTTTCAAGGGGTTCAAGTTCGTTACGAATCAAATTTTCGTCGATTTCGGCTAATCTAGCGTTTTCGTCGGAATCATAGCTAACTATATTGCATTCAACTTGTTTAAAACCTAGCAAAATGAGGGCTGTTAACCGATGCAATCCAGCAATTAAGTTAAAATTATGGTCTACCGTGATCGGATTGAGCAAACCATTCAACTCGATAGATTTTTTTAACTGCTCGACTTTTTCATCATTAATAGGACGACGATTGTTACCATATTTGATTTTTTCTATCGATACTTTAGATATACCAGACATAATAAAATTCTTTCATAACGATATACCGACTGATATTTGATTGATTTTGTATGCCTTTAAAATTCCTTGAAAATCTAAGAAAATAATGTTATGCCATAAAACTGTTAGTAGCTTGATCTAAACAAAATTGCCACAATCATCAAAATTTTGTTAAAGCCCGAACTTGATAAAATTATTCCTCCTATATTGCATAAAATCAATCTACTTGATAGCAAAAATATCATAGCTAAAACGAAACTTTATAAACTAAACTATTGAGATAAGCATTTCCATGCTTGAAGCTTATGGACGTTATGTCAGGGCTATTTGCTCCCTTATGTGACTAACTTAAATAATTAAATTTTTAGAATGTATTTGTTGCCACCAAAATACTGTAAAAAATAGTTATCGTATTACTATATGGCTAAATTTAATACCAATCTTTTTAAATAAATACGACAAATATATTTTATAAAGTACTGTTATATAACCCTTTGAGCATCTATAATCTAAAATAAAATATCAGGTATTAAAGCCGTAATTAGCTTAGTTATTTAGCGTATTATTTACACTGAGAAACATCTGTATGTGAGAAAAACTATGTTCCTTCAGCAGGTTGACAATATCAAACTTGTTTGACATACTTGAATACAAGTTTTTTTTGGGCTGTTGCTTAGGCGCTTCATTTATATTTAGCTGTAATTTAAATTTAATTTTTGTGAAGAGTGTTACTGCTATTTCCTAGAACAATGCCTTATTAATAATATAGAATAAAAATTAGTAAATATTTCGCTAGTAGATTATTATTTTTTCTAAAGGATATTAGTAATTGGCGAAATATTATAGATGAAAAATGAGAGGTTAAATTTTAGGCCAGTTTATTTTAAACCAGTCGATTTAGATTTTAGATTTTAGATTTTTAATCTTAGATTAAACCTCTACTCTTACGCAGATTGACGAGGTAGCTAAATTTAATAATCAATAATTATTAACCCGCAATTTAAAATCTAAAATTACCCCGGTTTGTTTTTTTCAAGTAAAAAATAATTCAAAATCCCTTACTCCCCACCCTCAACGGGTGTAATCAAAGGGTTTACCCTGATACTAAGATAACTAGAAAATTTTTCAGCACACTATTATCTGCTGTCTTTGCGTAAAATCCGTCTTTGTATTAATAACGGGTTTTCGGGCAGAGTAAATCGGCTTTTTTGAGTAACGATTATAAAATTATCACCGTAATACAAAACTTGGCTCTTCACAACTGGAATCAAAATATGTCAGCAGATAAGGAAAGGGAGTTTCTGGAAAAAGCCCCCCCAAGGAGGCGATTAATTTTAGCAACTTCCATTGCTTTAGCTACAGCGATCGTTAGTTTCTACAGCTATATACGATTTAGTTCTACTAGCATTCAAACCGAATCTCCTACCCCTGTAAATACAACTCCTGCGAGGGTAGCAATCACAGCTTTAGGAAGTATAGAACCCGAAGATAAAGTGATTCAACTATCGGCTCCTAATTCAGCCGGTGGAGCGCGGGTAGAGAAACTATTTGTAAATCAAGGAAGTAAAGTAAAAGCTGGGCAAGTAGTAGCATTGCTCGACGGTTACGCTGGCGCTACAGTCAACGTACAGCAAGCTTTAGATAAAGTCAGAGTTGCTCAAGCCAAATTAGCTCAAGTAGAAGCTGGAGCAAAAACAGGAGACATCGACGCGGCTCAAGCAGCAGTTGCTAGGCTACAGTCTCAACTAGAAGGAGAAATTGCTACAGGTAATGCTACTGTTGCACGGTTGCAAGCAGAGTTAGATAATGCTCAAACTGAATATAATCGTTACCAAAAGCTGTACCAACAGGGAGCGGTTTCGGCTTCTATAGCAGATAGCAAACGTCTGCTTGTTACCACATTGCAGCAACAACTTAATGAAGCTCAAGCAACCCTCAATCGTAGTGTTAATACTCTACAAGACCAAATCAGAGAAGCTAGAGCAAAATTAAACAGCGTTCGGGAAGTACGTCCTCAAGACTTACAGCTTGCACAAGCTGAAGTTAAAAGTGCGAAATCTGCTGTAGAACGAGCTAAAGCAGAACAAGAATTAACGCTTATTAAATCTCCTATTACCGGGACAGTATTAAAAATTAATACTAAACCAGGGGAAATGGTTGCCTCTGAAGGAATAATGGAGATAGGTAAAACAAACCAGATGTATGTGGTGGCAGAAGTTTATCAGACAGATATTCAAAAAGTGCGTTTAGGTCAAAAAGCGATTATTTCGAGTACAGCATTACCTCGGGAATTAAAAGGAACTGTCAGCGAAATTGGGTTATTAGTTGATAGACAAAAAATTCTCAATATTAATCCAGGAGCAGATACCGACAGAAGAATTGTGGAAGTAAAAATTCGCATTGACGAACTAGAAGACAACAAACTAATTATGGGTTTAACAAATTTACAGGTAGATGTGGCCATTCAAATATAAATAGGAATGAATTTGAAGGATGAATTTAAAAAGGTTCTTTTGTACTTATGATGCCGATCGATTATTCGTAGAAAAGGGAACAGGCAACAGGGAACAGGCAACAGGGAACAGAAGAAAAAGATGATTACTAAGCGCGAATAATAGCTATAGGATTACAGGAGCAGAATTTTGCTAGCGGCTAGCGTTAGCGTTAGCATGTCCGCGCTTGCGTTAACATAAATCAAAACGGATTCCTATATATAAACTATCTTCATCCTTCATACTTCATTCTCCATGCTTGATTAATTCCAAATTTAATACTTGATAATCATGGCTTCAAAAATTCCTTTAGCATGGTTACAGCTAATTAGAAACAAACTTCGTTCCTTAATAGCTGTAGCTGGTATCGCTTTTATTGTTATGCTGATGTTTATGCAACTTGGATTTCAAGATGCTCTTTACAGCAGTGCAACTCAGGTACATCGCAGTCTTCAAGGAGATTTATTTTTAGTTAGTTCTCAATATAAAGCATTAACCGCAACCCAAAGCTTTTCCCGAACTCGTTTATATCAAGCTTTAGGATTTGAAGGTGTAGAATCAGTTACTCCAATTTATTTAGGATTTGCTAAATTTAAAAATCCCAATAATGGTGAAAAATACTCAATATACGTAATGGGCTTTGAACCTAGTAAAGGCATTATTAACTTACCAGGAATTAAAGAAAATTTAGATAAATTGAAATTATCCGATGTAGTATTATTTGACAAAGATTCTCGGCCGGAATTTGGGGATGTTGCTCTCAGGTTTGAACGGGGAGAATCCCAACCAAGCATCGAAATATTTCCCTTTGATTCCTTAGCAGGATTAAGACTTCGAGTAGGTGGATTATTTAGCTTAGGTCCTTCTTTTGGAGTCGATGGAAACTTAATTGTTAGCGATACAACATTTCTGCGCGTATTTCAGAATGCTATAAGTTTGCCGACAAAATAGACGTAGGAGCGATCGCCCTTAAACCTGGAGTAAATGCCGAAAAAATTACACAACAATTAAAAGATAAATTACCTAACGATGTCCTGATATTTACCCACGAAGAATTTGTTAACTTTGAAAAAGAATATTGGGCAAATAGAACACCAATTGGTTTTATTTTAAATCTGATGTTAACAATGGGTTCTGTTGTTGGTATAGTTATTGTTTATCAAATACTATTTAGCAATATTGCCAGTCAATTAGTAGCATACGCGACTTTAAAAGCCATAGGTTATGCCAATAATTATTTATTAAGAGTAGTTTTCAAACAAGCTTTCATTTTAGCAGTACTAGGTTATATTCCAGGTTGGATTATCTCCAAATATCTATATGAATTCGCAATGAAAGCCACAAAACTACCCATAAATATGAGCTTTAACAATGCACTAATAGTTCTAATTGCAACAGCATTAATGTGTATGACTTCCGGTGCATTAACCATAAATCAACTCCGCTCCGCAGATCCCGCAGATATCTTCTAGAGTTAGTAGTTAGTAGTTAGTAGTTAGTAGTTAATAGTTAGTAGTTAATAGTTACCAGTACCTCAGCATCCTAAATCCGCAGGTAGTGCGAGCATCTTGCTCGCTAGAACATTTAATCTTCTCCTACCTTTAACCTTTAATCTTCTCCTACCTTTAACCTTTAACCTTCTCCTACCTTTAACCTTTAACCTTCTCCTGCCTTTAACCTTTAATCTTCTCCTGGCTTTAACCTCTAACCTTCTCCTACCTTTAATTTCTGCTACCTCTAACCTCTAACCTTCTCCTACCTTTAATTTTCTGCTACCTCTAACCTCTAACCTTTAACCTTTGACCTACTTCCTACAAAAAAACATGAACCTAACAGATAAAACCTTACTCATCACTGGAATTGGTGAATTTATTGGTTTACGTGCAGCCGAAATAGCTATAGCTAAAGGCTTAAAAGTACGTGGATTGGAAAAAGATACCGATTTAGCTAAGAAAGCTCAAAAATTGGGTGCTGAAGTTATTATTGGCAGTGTAACCGATCCATCTATTGCTCAAAAAGCTTGCCAGAATGTAGATATAGTTTTACATACTGAAGAAATGGCAAAAGAAGGAGGTTCAGCTAAAGAATTTGGTCGAATAAATATTGACGGAACTATAAATATTGGTAAAGCTGCTCGCGATGCCGGAATCAAAAATTTTGTTCATCTTTCCAATGCTTTAGTTTATGGTTTTGATTACCCTAATGGTGTGACTGAAAACGAACAGCTTGTAAAAGAAAAAAATCCTTATTGTCAAACAAAAATAGAAGCAGAAAAAGCTTTACAGCAACTAAATAGTTTGCAAGATTTTGGTATTATTATCATCCGTGCTGGAGATGTTTACGGACCTGGTTCTATTCCTTGGACGGTGCGCCCAATATCGTTTATGGAGCAAAAGTTATTTGCTTATACTAACGAAGGAAAGGTGATTAATCACGTATATGTAGATAATTTAATTGATGCTATTTTTCTCGCTATAGAAAAAGAGCAACATGGTGAAATCTTTAATATTACCGACGGAAAAGAAACTTCTCCCCAAGAATACTTTACTCGTTTAGCAGAAATAGCAGGTCATAGCGCCCCTTCATCTTTAGGAAAAGAAGAAATCAGAATATTTTTAAAATTGCGCTGTCAAGGACAAAAACTTTTACGCAAACAGCCAGATATTTATCCCGAAGCTGTAGATTTTATGAGCCGCCCTTATGCTTTTTCTATTGATAAAGCACGTAGAATTTTGAATTATAAACCAGCTATTTCTTTAGATGAAGGAATGACTCTTATTAAAGAATCGCTGAATAAAAAGTAATCAGGTTTGAGAGGGAAAGGGGATAGGGGGATGGGGAGACAAGGGGATAAGGTGATAAGAAAACCTTAATTCCTAATTCTTAATTCCTAACTCCCAATTCCCAACTCCTAACTCTTAACTCCTAACTCCTAACTAACAACAACTATCAACTAACACCTAAGATAATGAAAAAATCTTTTTTTTATTGCTTACTATTCTCCACTTTAGCAAGTGTTGGATTAGTTATGAAAGCTAATGCTGTTGAAGATTCGGCGAATTTGACTGTTGCGATTAAAGGTATTAAAAACCAAAAAGGTCAGATTTGTTTGAGAATCTACGATAACGAACGCGGATTTCCTTTGAGCAACAGCAGTGAAGTAAAAAGTCAATGCATAAAAATAACTGGAAATTCGCTTAAACAAGAATTTACTGGTTTAAAAAAGGGGACTTATGCTGTTGCGGTAGTTGACGATCAAGATGGTGATACCAAACTCGATCGAGATTTTTTCGGTATCCCTGAAGAAGGGTTTGGTATTTCTAATAATCCTACCGTATCAATAAAAACAGGAAGTCCTAAGTTTGAAAAAGCAAGTTTTTCATTCTTCAAAAATCAAACTATTGAGATTGAAATGAAATATTCTCTCGATCCTTAAATTCAATCTAAATTATGGATAAACAAGCTTTAGGTATGGCGATTTTTATGGGACTATATGTTCCATTATTTACGGGGATTTCTGTGACAATACACCGCTTTGCGGGACAAAAACCTCTCTCTAGCAACAAAATTATTATTGTTCATCGTCAATTTGAAAACCAATCTTTTGACAGTATAAACAAAAATTCCATTTTTAAGCTGGATAAATCCCATAGCTTACCTTTTTCAAAAAATGTCTCGGAGATTAAAACACTTTCATTTTATAAGTTTTTACCTCCTGCCTATATAAGAGACAACAACTTATTGCAGAATTTCGATTTAAACAAAATTTCGATCGATGAATCACAAGTAAATCTGCAAAAAATCTCACCACGAAATGATTCTTGAATTTTAGATTTTGGATTTCAAATTATAATAGCGGATGCATTTATTTTGAATTTTGAATTTTGAATTTTGAATTTTTAATATATTTTATATATTCTCTCTCAAAATCTCAAATACCGTCGTTCTGTTTCCTTAGAAAGCTTTAACCTGTTTTGTTAGTACATGGTAATGGAAATTACAAATAAGAAAGCAGCCATCTTCTAATCCAAAATCTGAAATCTTGTTAGCTTTTGTCAATTTTGTAAAGGTTTGTACAAATGAAATTTTGGGCGATCGCACTGCTGCAAACTTTGCTAGGTTGGCTGGTAATTCAGATAGCTTTATCGCTTATCTTTATCTATTATTTGCGTTCAAATAGCGTTAATTCACTATCCGAGAGTCAACTTCCTAAGACAGCAGTTATTTTATGCTTGCGAGGAGCAGATCCTTTTCTCTCCAACTGTTTAAAAGCTTTACTAGAACAAGATTACCCTCAATACGATTTAAAAATCGTAGTTGATAGTCAGGAAGATCCAGCATGGCAAGTCGCCCGCGATACTGTTGCTGAGTGCAATGCTACTAATGTTCAAATCAGCCCTTTGAAGATAGCTAGTACCGTCTGTAGCTTAAAGTGCAGTTCATTAATACAGGCTATCTCTGAATTAGATAGTTCTTACAAAGTGGTTGCTTTAGTGGATGCAGATGCAGTAGTTCATCCTACCTGGTTGCGCGAATTAGTTACACCTTTAATGCATCCTAAAGTAGGAGCTACTACAGGCAATCGCTGGTATCTAGCCCAAGGCAACTATTGGGGAACTTTAATCAGATATATATGGAATATCTCCGCAGTAATACAAATGTATTTATACGGTATCTGTTGGGGAGGAACTTTAGCGATTAAAACACAAGTGATTCAAGAAACCCGAATGCTTGAAAGATGGGCAAGGGGTTTAAGCGAAGATACGATGCTTAAAGGCATTCTGGCCAACACGATTTAAAAGTAAAATTTGTGCCTTCTTTGTTAATACTTAATCGTGAAGAATGCACTTTAGGAAACTTAATGACTTGGATGAAACGCCAATTATTAATTTCTCGACTATATCATTCTCAATGGTGGCTAGTAGTAATGGAAGCAGTGTTTTCCACACTATTACCAAATTTGATATTTGTGTTAGTTTTAGTGAATATATTATTAGCTAAATGGGATATTTCACTGATTCTATTTACTTGCTATAGTCTCTACATATTCTGTTTAGTTTTGATAACAACGACTTTGGAAATGGAAGTAAGGAAAGTAATTAGCTATCGATGGCTAATGCCAAACATATCATTTCTAAAGCTAATCAGAAAGCTGATAGAAATTCCTTTAACCCATTGGTTTTATGGATACGCTTTAGTGTCATCAATGTGGATATCAAAAATCTATTGGCGTAAGATAGTCTACCTGATCAAAAGTCCTTTTAATATTGTGTTAACCAAATATTATCCCTATCAATCGGATAACCAACCATCTGAGAATCAAGTTTCTCTTTAGAAAAATCGCGATTGGGGAGTAGGGAATGGGAAATGGGCAGTAAATATATCTTGTTATATAGCTATAGCGCTTTTCACTTAGGTGCAAAATAAAGGAAATCGGACGGGCAGGGATGCCCATCCCACAAGACTGTATTCTACTCAACTAAAAACCGCTATATTTCCTGTTCCCCATTCCCTATTCCCTATTCCCAGCGCAACGCTTGCGCTCATAGAAATCAAAACAAATTCCTATATATTTAATCATGTTAAAACAACCTCTTCGTTTGGCGATCGCCACTGGATTATATGCTCCATTTTTGACAGGAGTTTCTGTTGCAGTACATCAGCGAGTACGCTGGTTTTTGCAGCAGGGGCATGAAGTATTTTTAATTCATCCTCAAATAAACAATCGCTATCCTCCTAATGTTGGTAAACGTCCGATGGCAGGTTTGGATGAACTACAGCAGTATCCCAACTTTACTTCCTTTGCATTTCCCACAAAGCCATTAATATTTTATAACTCTCTTCCTCAACCATTAAGCTATCGGCATTGGAGCGATACTAAATTATTAGAAAATTTTAATCCCGATGTTGTATTAGTAGAAGAAGCAGCGCAAATGAGAGGACTATATTCGCTTTTTCTGCAAGGTTATGGTCGTCCTGTTGCAGTTGAATACGCGAAAAAGACTGGCACTCCAACAATATCTTTATTTCATACCGATATCGTCGCCTATATTCAATATTACTTAGGCAATAAACTATTTAACTTAATTAGTCCGATTGTTCCTAGCTTAATTAAACAATTTAGCGAGTCTTACGACCTGAGTTTATTTTCCTCAAAAGAACAACTTGCTAAATATAAAGCGATGAAATGCCAGCATAGCGAATACTTTCCCTATCAAGGAGTTGATTGTCAAAAATTCAATCCCGAAAATATTATCTTTAATCCCATTCCCAACGACAAAAGACCAACTTTATTATTTGTTGGACGCATTACTGCCGAAAAGAATGTCAATCAATTACTAGATATATATCCGATAATTGCTCAGAAAATTAAAGACGTTCATTTAGTAATTATTGGTAGCGGCCCCATAGAAGAAGAAATCAAACAACGCGCCCAACAATTTGGTTCCGGTGTAACAGTTTGGGGTGAATCTCATGGAGAAGAACTTTTAGGATGGTTTGCTCGTGCGGATATATTTGTTAATCCCTCCATCACCGAAAACTTCTGCACCACAAACAACGAAGCTTTAGCCTCCGGTACTCCCGTAGTTGCAGCAGTTGCACCTTCCACAGCAGAGCAAGTTACACCAGGTCATAACGGCTTTTTAGCAGAACCAAATAATCCAGAAGATTTCGCTAATAAAATCATTCAAATTCTCGAAAATCCTCAATTAAAACAGCAAATGACAGCAAATGCCCGTCCTTCGATTTTGGAATTTGACTGGTCTAAATGTATGGAAAAATTTGAATTGAAGCTTTATCAAGTTGTTGCAGAATCGCAGAAGAAATTGACAGGTGTTGGTTTGTAATAGAATTTAAAGAAAGCCTTCATCAAAGCCCTCACCCTCGAAGGGTGGGGCTACAATTACGAAGCCCACCGTAAGGTGGGCTAAATAGATTGTCACTAATTTAATTATTTTGTAGGTTGGGTTAGACGCACTCCGGAATCATGGTTTTAATTAGAAATTAACCTCGCGTCGTAACCCAACATCTTTTTTATGATTATTATTTTACCTGAAAGCTTAAAAAATATATCTACCTTGTAATTAAGTTCAGATAAATAATTATAATATAGGGTTTGTAGTAGCGCTTTAGAACCTCCGATAAGATGCGCTAAAGCGCTACTACGAAAATATTTTTATAAAAAATTAAAATCCTGCATTCCCTTTCAAACCAGTAGCATCTACCATCATGACCCAAACACTCCCTAAAAAGAACAATCAAAAATTACAATTATCACCCTTAAATATACCTAACCGTTTGCTTCTTGCGCCCTTCAAATATTCATCCCGACGTACTCAAAGCAATGAATACTCCTCCCGTCGGGCATCTCGATCCGGCTTTCCTAACTGTGATGGATGAGATTCAGTCGCTGTTACGCTACGTATGGCAAACGGAAAACCAACTCACAATAGCAGTTAGCGGTACGGGAAGCGCTGCAATGGAAGCCACAATTGCCAACGCTGTAGAACCTGGTGATGTGGTATTAGTCGGTGTTATCGGATACTTCGGGAACCGTTTGGTTGATATGGCCGGACGTTACGGTGCAGATGTGCGAACCATTACCAAGCCTTGGGGACAGGTATTTTCACTAGATGAATTGAAAACAGCTATAGAAAATCATCGTCCCACGATAGTAGCGTTGGTTCATGCGGAAACTTCTACCGGCGCACGTCAACCGTTGGAAGGAGTCAGCGAACTATGTCGCGAGCATGGTAGTTTGCTGTTAGTGGATTCAGTTACAAGCATGGGTGGCGTGCCTTTGTATTTAGATGAATGGGGAGTTGATTTAGCTTATAGCTGTAGTCAAAAAGGCTTGGGTTGTCCTCCCGGAGCTTCACCATTTACAATGAGCGATCGCGCAATGGAAAAGTTGCTTCTTCGTCAAACCAAGGTTGCAAACTGGTACTTAGATATGAACCTGTTAAGCAAATATTGGGGTAAAGAACGCACATATCATCATACAGCCCCGATCAACTTATATTATGCGTTGCGTGAATCGCTGCGTTTAATTGCCGAAGAAGGAGTAGAAAAGAGTTGGGAAAGACATCAAAACAATGCAGAATACCTTTGGCAAGGATTAGAAGATTTAGGAATGACTTTACACGTTGAAAAACAGTACAGACTACCAACACTTACAACCGTAAGAATTCCCGAAGGCATCGACGGTAAAGCAGTTGCGCGAGAAATGCTATTAGAACACAACCTCGAAGTCGGAGGTGGGCTTGGCGAACTAGGTGGCAAAGTTTGGCGCATCGGATTAATGGGTTACAACAGCCGCAAAGAAAATGTCGATAAACTTTTGGAAGTTTTGAAGAAAAATATCAAGTAAAAAGGTTAAAGGTGAAAGGTGAGGAGTTAGGAGTTAGGAGTTAGGAGTTTTTATTTCTACCCCACGCCACTTGCTACGTACTGCGGGAACCTCCGCAACGCAGTGGCTCTTCTTCCCCCTCTTCCCCATCGGAATAAGTAGAAGAAACCCCCACCTTGAAGTACGGTTTAACTGACTGCCTGTAGAATGAAAAGCTGTTACATTTATTTATGTAAGTTGAAATAATATCAAACAAAAAAACGTGAATAATATAGATCAGCGCAATCCAGATTTTTTTGATAATCAAACAACAGGTGGTAATTCCTTGTTACATTACATTAAATCTTTGAGTCCGGAAACAGTTTCTCAACTTTCTAAACCTGGTTCTTCAGAAGTTTCAGAAGCAATTGAGCGTACCATTGTTGCGATGTTGGGTGGTTTACCTTCCGACGATTTCAACGTCATGATTAGTACTAATCGTGAAAATTTAGGAAGACTTTTGGCTTCAGCGATGATAAATGGTTATCTATTACGCAATGTCGAACAGCGTATGGGATTTGAGAATTCTTTGCAATCGTTAGAAGCTGATTTCCCGGATAATGAGTGAAATAATTAATGTAGTTGGTAAATCAAGCCCCAGTCCCCCTGACTGGGGTTTTTTGTTGTATTATTTTATGGGAAATGGGGATTGGGCATTGGGGATTGGGGATTGGGCATTGTAAAAAAATAATGTTAAGAATGTTTTTTTTAAGGGAAATGCTGTTGATGTTGAAGAAATAACAATTAGGCATTATTGACTTATATTTAATCTTTTACCAATTACCAATTTTATTCTTATTATGTATAAGCGACTTTTGTTAATATTTAGCTTGATGTTTGGTGGTATTGGTATTGCAACATTTTTTGTTTGGCAGCAAGCAATGCAGTTACCTTCTTGGTACATTCAATCTTCCTCGCAGGAAAATCTAATTTCTTCTGGCAAACAAATCAAGAATCCACCAAACGCCGAACAAGTATTGCGTAAAGTTTCAGATAATTTGACCGCAACAACTACAGGAGAAGTAGAACTTGATGCCCAAGAAGTCAACTCGTTAATTATTTCTTCCATTGGTAAAAAAGATAAGAGTCAGAAATTTACCTCCGCAATTAAAGGTACAAATACAAAAATTGAAAACGGTAAAATCTCTGTAGGTGCTGTTGTTGAAACTGCATCTATTCCAGTACAAGAATTATCTGCACGAAAACAAACCAAAATTATCCAATTATTACAACGTTTACCGGGCAAACAGAAACAAGTTTATATTGGAATTGAGGGAAAACCCAGTATTCGCGATCGGGAATTTAGCTTTGATGAGACAACTCGCGTTTCTCTAGGTTATTTTAGCTTTCCGATTGCTGAAATTTCCCAAAATATAGGTATTCCCCAAGAGAGCATTAATCAACTTCTTTCCCAAGAACTCAAAAAGCTACCAATTAAGCTTGAAAGTATAAATATTAAAGGTGAGCGTGTTGTAATTCGTGGCTCTCGGAATCGGTGAACAGTTAGCAGTGAGCAGTGAGCAGTTAATTGTTTTTCTTGGTTACTATATTATTATTTTTTCCAGGGTAATTTAGTTCCCATTTCGGTGAGTGCGGAGAAGATTAGATAGATAATTAGTAGGGATACGCTGAGAAGAAAAATAATTAGGTCTTTGTCCATTTTTTTATTTATTTTAAAGGTTATTTGGTAGCTTTTATGCTAATGTTTCAGAAAAAAAGTAGATAGAGCCGACTTCTTGCAGCATTTTGGACTTTTGTTGATTTTTTTTAACTGTTGCCCATTCCCTATCCCCCATTCCCTATTCCCTATGGGAGCATCCTAAATGTGTAAATTTATTTTTTTATAGTGCGAGCATCTTGCTCGCTCGTGGCTCCTAGCGAGCAAGATGCTCGCACTACCAAATCGTATTTTTGCAAAATTGGGATGCTCCCATTCCCTATTCCCTATTATGAATTCTAAACTAACTCTTCCACCATCATTAATTGCGTCACGAGATGGTGGCTTTACTGAATATACAGTAACAAATAGAATGCCTAATATAGCCCGTCGGGTTATTGAAGAAAATGATTTTTCGAGCGAGATTAATCAAAATTTAGAACAGTTAGCAACTGGGTTATCGTCCGACATTCTATTACCACTTGTTGATGATACTGGTGTTGATTTTAATGCATGGCATAATTATTTAGAATCTTATCAAGGACAACGTTGGGTTGATATTCCTTGGTTTGTTGCTGAAACTTATTTCTACCGTCTGATTCTAAATCTTACTAATTATTTTCGTCCCGGTAAATACCAATATATAGATCCTTTTAAATTACAAAAGTCTCAAGGTTTAGAAAAGTCTCTCGATTCGATAATTGCTTTGTGCGAACAAGCTAATACCTGGTTGCAAGCAGATTCACAGCCAACTGGTTTGATTGGACTGCTATATTTTTCGTTATGGGGAAATAGAGTAGACTTAAGTTTATGGTCGGTAATGGAAGATGAAGATCGAAGCAGTTTCAATATTGAAAGTCAGCAGGCTCATATCTTAGCTGATGATTCTGCAAAAGTTGTCGATTTGTTGGTAAATAAGCTTTCCAATCAGGAAAAGCAAGTTGATTTAGTTGCAGATAATGCAGGATTTGAACTAGTTTGCGATTTATGTTTGCTAGATTTTCTGTTGACTAGCGGTTTAGTTAATCAAGTAAAACTGCATTTAAAACCCCATCCAACTTTTGTTTCCGATGCCACGATTAAAGATGTGCATCATACAGTTGAGTTTTGTAGTAATGTAGAGAATTCGCAAGTTAAATCTTTTGCTCGCCGCTTGCAAAATTATATCGCTTCGAGACAGTTGATTTTGACTGAAGACTATTTTTGGACATCTCCTTTACCTTTTTGGGAAATACCCGAATCGTTGAAAAGTGAATTAGGAAATTCAAATTTGCTAATAGTCAAAGGTGATGCGAATTATCGACGATTGTTAGGAGATAGACATTGGGATTTTAGCACCAATTTTACAGATATAGTTTGTTATTTACCCGTACCAACTTTGGCGCTGCGTACTCTGAAATCTCAAGTAGCAGCAGGTATTCCATCATCCATTATTAATAAAATTGCAAAATCCGATACTGACTGGTTAACAAATGGAAGTTGGGGGGTTATTCAGTTAGCAGCGAACAATGATATCATGTCCGCTTAAAACTTATACATAAGGTTTGTAGTTGCGCTTCAGCGCTTCCGATAAGAAGCGCAACTACGAACAATCAAGAATTACTATTTAATGTATATCTTCTTACTATTTATCTATGTGAAATAACTGATATATCTTAAGCGCAGAATCTTCTGGTAAAAGAGAAATATCCTCAAAAATGATGCTGAATAGTTATTCTTCAGGTTAAAATTTATTAAGATAGCCGTTGATTGTATTCTATATTGCTCAAATTATGTATCTTTAAACACCTCCAATAAAAATAAGATGTAAATACCCAAAGAAACCCTCTGTCAAAAATGGTAAAAATTTGTTAAGAATGGTGACAGGACTGTAAACGGGAGTAATATGCATATTATGGATAATAAAGCTGGGACTAAACCACCACATCACGTGGTTATCGTTGGTGGAGGTTTTGGAGGATTATATACAGCGAAAGCACTAAATAGAAAAGATATAAACGTAACTTTAATAGATAAAAGAAACTTCCACTTGTTTCAACCGCTTCTGTATCAAGTGGCTACGGGTACTTTATCACCGGCAGATATTTCCTCGCCATTGCGATCGGTACTAAAAAAGAGCAAAAATACTAAAGTGCTGTTGGGAGAGGTGAGTGATATCGATCCTCAAGAGCAAAATGTAGTGATGAGGGGTGAAAAAATCCCTTATGACAGCTTAATTATTGCTACTGGTGCCAAGCATTCGTATTTCGGTAAGGATGAATGGGAAGAATTCGCACCTGGTTTAAAAACTGTGGAAGATGCCATTGAAATGCGTCGTCGCATATTTATCGCATTTGAAGCAGCAGAGCAGGAAAAAGATGAAGAAAAACGTCGTGCTTTGTTGACATTTGTGGTGGTTGGTGGTGGCCCAACTGGGGTAGAATTAGCTGGTGCGATCGCCGAGTTAGCTTACGGTATTCTTAAGGAAGATTTTCGCAATATCGACACTTCAGAAACACAGGTATTGCTTCTAGAAGGTATGGATCGAATTTTACCACCGTTTGCACCAGAATTATCTGCAAAAGCTCAAAAGTCTTTAGAAGATTTGGGTGTTACTGTAGTCACAAAAACTCTAGTAACGGGTATCGAAGGAGATGTAGTTACCGTTAAGCAAGGTGACGAAATCAAAAAGTTTGGAGCCAACACTGTATTATGGGCAGCTGGTGTAAAAGCTTCAGCATTGGGTAAAGCAATAGCAGAAAAAACTGGTGCAGAATGCGATAGAGCCGGAAGAGTAATCGTCGAACCAGATTTAAGTTTGAAGGGATATTCTAATATATATGTAATTGGTGACTTAGCACATTTTGCTCACCAAACGGGTAAACCGTTACCGGGTGTTGCACCAGTTGCAATGCAGGAAGGGCAATATGTAGCAAGATCGATTAAACAACAGATAAAAGGCAATACTTTACCACCATTTAACTACGTTGATTACGGTAGTTTAGCGGTAATCGGACAACATTCTGCTGTTGTAGATTTAGGCTTTATGAAACTAACAGGTTTCCTAGCTTGGCTATTTTGGTTATTAATTCACATTTATTATTTAGTTGAATTTGATAACAAATTAGTAGTCATGACTCAGTGGATTTGGAACTATTTCACCCGCAATCGTGGCGCAAGATTAATTACAGCAACAGACTTACCAGCACCCGTAGAAGTTAATAATCAGGTAGATTATTATCCGCCAGTAAATGATAAAAAAGCTGTTAATGTTTGATGTTTGGGGAATAGGGAATAGGGCATTGGGCATTGGGCATTGGGCATTGGTAATTGGTAGTGGGAGCATCTTGCTCCCTATCTTCCCTTCTTTTCTCTTCCTAAACTAACCACTAACCACTAACAACTAACCACTAACCACTAACCACTAACCACTAACCACTAAACACTAACCACTAACCACTAACCACTAACCACTAACCACTAAACACTAACCACTAACAACTAACAACCAACAACCAACAACTAACCACTAACCACTAAACACTAAACACTAACAACCAACAACCAACAACTAACCACTAACCACTAACCACTAACAACTAACAACCAACAACCAACAACTAACCACTAACAACTAACCACTAACAACTAACTACCTCAAAGGAATCGTCACAATAAAAGTAGTTCCCACCCCTTCTTTACTAACTAAACTGATTTCTCCTTGATGCAATTCTACATATTGCTTGACAATAGATAATCCTAAACCATGTCCTGGAATTTGACCAACATTGCTAGCTCTTTGAAAGGAAGTAAATAAGTTTTCTTGTTCTATTTCTGGAATACCGATACCTTCATCTTGAATGCGGAAAATTGCTTCTCCTTGCAAGCAGAATAAATCGAAGCGTATTTCTCCGCCTTGGGGTGAATATTTAATTGCATTAGATAACAAGTTAGTAAATATATGTCGGAGTAGCTTTTCGTCTAAATGAGGTAGATTAATATCTGTAGATACCCCATCTTCTTGCTGTTGAGTAAAGCTTCCTTGAATTTTTAAAATAATTTGGTGTTCTTCTGTTGCGATCAATTTGATTTCTGCTACTAAATCCTGACAGAACTTTTCTATATCTAAAGGTGCGGGGTTAAAGTTAGTTTTATGAACTTCTGCTTTACCGACTAATAAAACATCGCTCAATAATTGATTGAGATTTTTTACCGCATTTTGTATATGATATAAATATTCTTCTTTTTTGTTTTCCGTGATTTCCTGGCTGTGATTTGCAAGTAATTCAGTGGAATTTAGAATTGTGCTTAATGGATTGCGAAACTCATGGCTTACCATTGAAACAAAACGAGATTTCAATTCTCGCATTTCTTTCTCTTTTTGCAATTCATCTCGCATTACAGTTTCTTTCTGATGCTTGCTTAAAGCTATCTCAATAGTGGTGATTAATTGAGTTTCTTCAAAAGGTTTGAGTACGTAACCAAAAGGTTGAGTTGCTTTAGCTTTTTTGATAGTGCTTTCATCGGAGTGAGCGGTGAGAAAAACTACCGGAATATTGAAACTATTCATAATTATTTCAGCAGCTTCAATTCCATTCATATCACCTTTAAGCATCATATCTATTAAAACTAAATCTGGCTGGTATTCTTCTGCTAGAGAAATAGCTTTTTCTCCATAAGCGATAACTCCAACAACAATATAACCCGCACTTTCCAAACAATATTTGATGTCGCAAGCAATAATTCTTTCGTCTTCTACAACTAAGATTGTTTCTTTCATTTTTTTATATAAAATTTAAGATAGAACTGTTATTTTAATTTTTCTGTTCCCTGTTCCCTAATTTAACTTGATACTACCCATCGTTGTTTTCAGCGAATGTAATTCTAAACGAAGTACCAAGCTTGGAATTATATATTATTGTTCCTTCTAATTGTTCGACTAAATTCCAGACTAATTCTAAACCAAGGGATTGTTTTTTTAATGAATCAATATTTTCTCTTACTCCTACACCGTTATCGCTGACTGATAATGAATATTTACCTTTTTGTAAAGTTATAAACTCCACGTATATCTCCCCTTCATCATTATTTTTAAAAGCGTGTTTAATCGAATTAGCAATAAGTTCGTTGATAATCAAACCACAAGGAATCGCTGTATCCAGTTTTAAATTGACTTTTTCTATATTGGTATTTATCTTGATATTATTACTGTTATAACAGCGAATTAGATTATATTTTAATTTACGGATATACTCGGAAAACTCTATTTTAGCTAAATCGCTAGTTTGATATAAATTTTCATGAATCAAAGCCATTGCTCGGACGCGATTTTGACTATCTTTGAAAATTTCTAAGGCTTGTTTATCTTTAATATATCCAGACTGTAAGCGTAACAAACTAGAAATTATTTGCAAGTTATTTTTAACGCGATGATGAATTTCTTTGAGCAATACCTCTTTTTCTTTTAAAGAACTTTTTAATTTATTTTCTACCTGTTTGCGAACCGTAATATCGGTACTTGAACCAGCCATAAAAGCGGGTATTCCTTCTTCATCTCTAACTACAGTACCGCGAGTTAAAAATGAATAAGCACCTCCGTTTTTGTGTAGCATTCGATGTTCTATTTCGTATTTAGGAATTAACTCTTCTAAATAAGCGTTAATTTCAGCTTTTACTAATCCAACATCATCAGAATGTACAAATCGCAACCAGTTACTAAATTGATTGGCAATTTCTTCATCTTTGTAGCCAAGCATCGCTTTTAAGTTAGAGTCAATATAAACTTCATTTGTTTGAATATTCCACTCCCAAACACCGACTTTTCCCGCGCTTATAGCTCTTCCGTATCTTTCTTCACTGACTCTTAAAGCTTCTTCTACCCGCTTGCGCCCTAGGACATTTCCTAATATCTCTGCTACTATTTTTAGTAAGAAAATGCTATTTTCCGTCCACGAAGTAGTACTCAAAGATTCAAAACCTAAGAAACCGATTAAATTTCCGCTACAGGCAATTGGTAAAATAATCAGAGATTTAATATCCTGAGTTTTAAAAACCTGTTTTTCAACCGTTTTTTGTAAAAGTAAATTCTGTATATCCTCTAGTTGCAGAGTTTCACCACGATGAAGCTTTTCTATAAACAAAGTCAAATCTTCAATATAGATATTTTGTAAATCATCAATACGCGATGGAATTTTCGCAGCACACCACTCATAGGTGTTATTAATCATTTGCGAATCTTCCGTTAACAAAAATACATAACTGCGATCGACATCAACAAATTTACCAATAGCTTGCAATGCTTGATTGATACCGTTATCTATTTCATCAGCAGCAAGATTAATAAAATGAGTAGATATGCTAGTAATTAGCTTTTCAAAATCTACTCGAAAACGAAGTTCTTCTTCAATACGCTGACGTTCGATAATTTCTTGTCGCAAGCGGGAATTCGTCTTTCTTAATTCGTAAGTACGTTGTTCAACTCTAATTTCTAATTCATCTTTAGCGTTTTGTAATTCTATTTCTGCTTGCTTGCGTTCGGTTATATCGCGGATGATAACTATAATATGGTTTCCTATTGTGCTTTGCAATCGTGCTTCAAAACTTTTTTCTCCTGATGGTACCAATAAAGAATATTCGATTGCAATTAGAGTATTAGTTTCGATTACTAGAGAAATAGCTTCCCGAAATTGAAAAGCAATTGATGGCGGTACAACTTCTTCTAATTGCTTACCTAAGAACTGTTCTGGCGGTAAATATAATTCGGATAAATCTTTAGTATGACAGCTAAGGATAGTACCATCACTTTTCAATCGAAAGTAGACATCGGGAAACGCTTGAAATAACTCTTGCAATTCGTTGGTTGTCTGTAAAAGTTGTGCTTCCGTTGCGAGACTGTCACATATTTTATGTTGTAATAGCTTATTAGTATGTTTTAAAGTTTTCTGTGTTTGTACTGTTTCTTTTAGCTGTTTTGCTGAATTACTATGCTCTGTTTTTAAAATTTGATGTGTTTGTATTGTTTCATCTAGCTGTTTTTTTGTATTTAAAAGTTCTGCATTTAAATTTGTAGTTAGATTTTCTTGAGTAACTATTTCTATGATTTCTCCTGTATCACTAACAATCGGCAAAGACGTTATTCTATTTTTATACATTAATGTTAATGCTTCTTGATAAGTATAATTAGATTGTAAAGTCACTACTGACTTCATCACATCTGCTACTTTTGTGTTATCTAAATTGTTACCATATTTCATTAAGTAGACTAAATCAAATATTGTGAATATACCTAATATTTGTGAATTTTCTACAACAAATAACTCTTGAATTACTATATCTTTTTCGTTTAATTTTTCTAGTAAATTGATAATTTCTGTTAAACAAGTTTCGGGAGAAACCGTCATATTAAAGTCTTTAATAGCATTTGCAATTAAAAGCATAGCGAAAATTTATAACAGCTACATCAATGGTATAGCAAATAGTTTTTTTATATGATACATTACGAACTTTTTCCAAATTAGTCTATTATTTATACAATAGCTATATAAAACTAGGTTTTGCAGTCAAACCATTTTATAGACTTTAAAACATTATAAGTTGATATAAAAAATGCTTGAATGAATATCTATAGCAAGATATTAGCTTGTAATCGAGATGGTGAGATAATATAAATTGCTATACAGTTCTTAATAATTTAGTAATTTAAAACTTTAAAATGCTGGCTAAGTAATACGATCTAAATCGCCATAATAATATTGGCTACAATGCCATTCAGCGCTAAATTCAAAAAGATTTTTTTAAAGATGATTAACATTGCTACCCCCGATCGAAATATACTCTCTCCAGTTGCTAGCTTAAGTTATAAATAAACCTATAGCATCGTGGTTAATACTGATTCAAGCTTTACCCGATATGGTTATTAAGTAATGGAAATAAACAAGGGATGAAAAAATACTAAATGCTTTTTCAACTACTCTTTAGTGATGGCAAAAAAATATTCATCACACTTTAACTGTATAAAACAGTAAATTAGTATTAAGCAATCAAAAAATATACCGGGGAAACCGATGTCTAGCCAACAGGGTACGCTTGCTGTCTACCATTCAAATCTTGCATCTATCGTTGGAGAAGAAAATCTTATTTATGAATCGGATCGCAAACAGGTAAAAATGGCGATCGCGCCGGGAAATCTGCCCAGTTGCGTTGTCTATCCCCAAACACAAGAGCAGCTTGCTGGAGTTATTACCGAAGCTTACCGCAACAAATGGCGCGTTTTAACGATGGGTAACGGCAGCAAACTTAAATGGGGTGGTTTAGCAAAAGATGTCGATATTGTTGTTAGTACGCAACGTCTCAACAAAATTATTAACCATGCTGTAGGTGATTTAACTATTACCGTAGAAGCAGGAGTCAAATTCGCCGATATTCAAGCAACTTTAGCAAAACATAATCAAATTCTTGCCCTTAACCCCACAGCGCCCGATTCAGCGACTATTGGTGGCATCATAGCCACAGGTGATACGGGTTCCTTACGACAGCGTTATGGTAGCGTCCGCGACCAGTTGCTCGGAGTCACCTTCGTCCGTGCTGACGGTCAAATTGCCCGTGCTGGCGGCAGAGTAGTCAAAAATGTCGCCGGTTACGACTTGATGAAATTATTTACCGGCTCCTACGGCACTTTGAGTATTATTACAGAAGCAACATTTCGCTTGTATCCCATGCAGTCAGCTTCGGGAACCGCGATGTTGACGGGTAACAAAGAAGCGATATCTCAAGCCGCAGATACTATTCGTGGTTCAGCCTTGACACCCACCCAAGCCGATGTGCTTTCTGCTCAAATTGTATCAACTATGGGGTTAGGTAAAGGATTGGGGCTAATTCTACGCTTCGAGAGCATCCCCGAAAGCGTCAAAGAACAGTTAAACCAAGTATTGCAAGTAGGAGAAAAATTAGGATTAACTGGCGTACAGTATTCCGATACAGAAGAACAAAACTTATGGCTATTATTGCCAGAACAAATACATTTACCTGAATCCGGATCGGAAATTACTTGCAAAATAGGAGTATTACCAAACGCTGCGGTAGAAGTTTTAGATCGAGCCGATAATGGTTTGATTAACATATCTAGCGGTTTAGGAATATTACGATTTGAAGACGAAACAAAGGTGTTAGAAATGCGGAACTTATGCGAACAAAACAGTGGTTTTCTAACGATATTATCAGCACCAGTAGAAGTTAAACAAAAACTAGATGTTTGGGGTTATAGCGGTAATGGATTGGAATTAATGCGAGCAATTAAAAAACAATTTGATGCCGAGAATATATTAAGCCCAGGAAGATTTGTGGGAGGAATTTAAGAGATGGGGAAGAGAGGCTAGAGGGGGCAGAAAAAACTCTTAACTCCTCATTCTTAACTCCTAATTTATAACTCCTAACCTTTAACCTTTAACCTTTAACCTTTTAGTATCATGCAAGTTTCAGAAAATAACGAAAACAAGATTGCGTCTTTAAAAAATATCCAAGGTTTTGATGAGAATCATCCGCCGGAACCGAAATTAATTGATAGCTGCGTGCATTGCGGGTTCTGTCTTTCTACTTGCCCCAGTTACAGGGTAATCGGTAAGGAAATGGATTCTCCACGGGGAAGAATCTATTTAATGGACGCTATTAACGAAGGGGAAATTGATTTAAATACGGCGACTACCGAACATTTTGATAGTTGTTTGGGCTGTTTGGCTTGCGTAACTACTTGTCCTTCTGGCGTGGAATATGACAAGTTAATTAGCGCCACTCGTCATCAAGTTGCTCGTAATTATCCCCGCAGTTTACCAGATAAATTATTTCGACAATTAATCTTTTCGCTGTTTCCTTATCCCCAAAGATTGCGCTTTTTATTAGTGCCATTATTGATTTATCAAAAGTTGGGATTGCCAAAATTAATTCGTTCCACTGGTTTACTTGAAAAGATATCTCCCCGCTTAGCAGCGATGGAATCTATTCTCCCAGAAGTGACTGGTAAATCTTTTCGAGATAACTATCCTACCGTGATTCCGGCTCAAGGTAAAAAACGTTACCGCGTGGGAGTAATTTTGGGATGCGTACAGCGGTTATTTTTCTCACCCGTGAATGAAGCTACTGTGCGAGTATTAACGGCTAACGGTTGCGAAGTGGTAATTCCCAAATCTCAAGGCTGCTGTGCTGCACTTCCCGAACATCAAGGGCAAACTGCACAAGCCCATGCTTTAGCGAAACAGATGATTGATAGTTTTGCAGATATGAACGTAGACTATGTAATTATTAATGCTGCTGGTTGCGGTCATACTTTGAAAGAATACGGTCATATGTTGGAGAATGACCCGGAATATAAGGATAAAGCCCAGGAATTTGCTAATAAAGTTAAAGATTCACAAGAATTTTTAGCAATGGTGGGTTTAACCGCTAAATTATCACCTTTACAAGATGAACCTTTGACAATGGTTTATCAGGATGCGTGTCATTTACTGCACGGACAAAAAATTAGCGTGCAACCGCGTCAATTATTAAAGCAGATTCCCAACATCAAATTACGCGAACCTCTTGATGCTGCTTTATGTTGCGGTAGCGCCGGAGTTTACAATATGCTGCAACCTGAAATTGCCGAAGAATTGGGAGAGCAAAAAGCCAGAAATTTGGTGAATACGGGTGCAGAGTTGATTGCTTCCCCGAATCCTGGATGTAGTTTGCAGATTAGCAAGCATTTGGAAAAGCAGGGTAAGGAGATGAAGGTGATGCATCCGATGGAATTGTTGGATTTGGCGATTCGGGGGGTGAAAATGTAGTCTCCCGAAGAAGCCCTCACCCTCGAAGGGTGGGGCTACAAGAACAAAGCCCACCTGCGTGGGCTAGTTATAGATAGATAATTGATGTAGAGACGTAGCACTGCTACGTCTCCCAGCAGTTGGGGTTGTCCTAATAATTAATTTCCGTTTATTAAATACTAAAGTCGAAGTAGAAAATTATGTTTCATAGGTTGAATATTAGTTTGCCTGAAAAGACGATTCGGATGATTGATGGGGTGATTAAAGATGGCGAATTATCGGAGGAGAGAGTTGGCGAATCTCCTGCGGAGACACTATGTCCTATCGGACACGCTGCGCTAACGCGATCGCGATCTTTTCATCAACAAAGCCGTGCGATATTATATCAAGCAAAAAATTGAGCGAAAAGCCGTAAATAACCTTAGAGAACAGTTAAAAGAAGGAGCTATTCAAAACGCAGAACGCGATTTGGGATTAGTCGAAGAATGACAAAAAAGGTTAACTCAATGTTTAATCTAAAAAGTCATTTCTCTAACTAAATTTAGGAAAGACGGTAAAACTGGATTAGTAGTATTAGGATTCCAGGCAATAGCCGTTTCTAGTTCTGGAGTCGGTTCAATCAAAGCTCTGAAAACCACTCCCGTCCTTCCCAAAGCTCTTACAGAATCATGTATTAAACTGACCCCAATTCCTACTGTTACCAAACCGAGAATAGTTTGCTGAGGGAAAGCTTCTTGTACTACGTTGGGACTAAAGCCAGCTTGCTGACATAAACTAATTATTTGGTCATACAGCACTGGACCAATATGACGAGGAAATAGGATAAAGGGTTCATTCGACTAATTGTTTTACAGAAATTGGTAAAGGTGCATCTTTAGCTAAAGTGTGAATGTCGGGTAAAGCTACAACTAAATTTTCTCGATGAATAGTTTTCAAAATTAACGTTTCGTCGTCGATGGGGGGATGTAAAAAACCCACATGAATATCCCCAGAATGAAGTGCTTCGACTTGCTCTAAGCTTTGCAACCGCTTTAAAGCCAAGTCAACTTTAGGATAGCGTTCCTTAAACCGACGCACAGCGGTAGGAAGTACGAAATTTAAGGCTGAACCAGTGAAACCAACCGCTATCCGTCCAATTTCTCCAATACTTGCCTGCTTGGCTAAAAATACAGCTTGTTCGGCTTGTTTAAGCGTTTTTCTCGCCTCTTCCAAGAAAATTTTACCAACCTCAGTTAAGCCAACTGTACGCTTTGTCCGATGAAGGAGTTCAACCCCTAGTTCGTCTTCCAAATTGCGAATTTGACGACTTAAAGGTTGTTGAGCAATATGAAGTCGCTTTGCTGCCCGACCAAAATGAAGTTCCTCAGCAACGGCAATGAAGTATCGAAGATGACGCAATTCCATTTGAACCTTTTGGGTGTTAGTAAGCAATACAAAATGTGTTGGACATTTATAAAGCCTAACTTTTATATTGACAAATGAAATCAATAATTTTGATAAATGAGGATATTATTTTTCTGGTTTCCATTTAAGGCATTGTTTCGTGCGTTCAGTTTTTTAACAAAAAAAAGAAGACTTAAGATAATTTTCTTGTTCTTTATAGTTTTTAGTGGATCACTCCCGTACCTACTGTGTGCGTTACCCATACCTGCGACGGAGCCAAAACAATCTATGACATTTTCTTCATCTGAACGAGCCGTCCTCTTCTATTTCGACGGCTTGCACCCCGATGCTATCGAACGTCTCGATCTGCCCAACCTGAAACGCTTACAGGCTCAAGGAACAAAAATCGAAACAGCGATTATGACATTCCCTTGGCATCCGACTACGGGAGCTTACGGAGAAATGCATACTACATCTTTACCCAACCCAATTACGATGACAGGCAACTTGTTCTTGCGAGCCGATCGGTCAATGCTGCAAAATCAATTTCCTCGCAAGATCGATACTGCGATCGCAACTGGAAGTAAAGCTTATGACTCTATATCTCCTGGCTTTGAAATAGTTAATCTACTTGATACATCTGATGCCGAACTGACGGATATTATACTGAAAACCCTAGAACGGCACGACCCGAAATTTTATCGCATCCAACTTCAAGATGTTGGTCGTGCCGGGTTTAAAACTATTAACGCTCCGGACGGTACGCCTTGGCAAGCCGATATTTGGCATCCAGAATCACCCTACACAAAGGCAGCGCGTGAAGCCGACAAACAGCTTGGTCGCTTTATCGCCAAAATGGAAGAACTTGGACGCTGGGACAATACCTTTTTCGTATTTATGGCGGATGGTCAATCCCGCTACGGTTGGCACGTACCAATGGACGAAGAAAGTTGGCAAACACCGATGATTTTCCACGGACGGGGTGTAAAGGTAGGACATACCATTCCTTACGCAGAAATTATTGATGTCGTACCAACAATAGCAAGCGCAATCGGTGTGGAGCCGCCGAACCCAGGAGCCGGTTCTGGTCGCGTGCTGGAGGAAATTTTTGTTAACGCACCCGAAAAAGCACCAGATGTACCACGTCGAATGCTGCAATTTAACAAGCAAAATAAAGAATACTTGCTGCTAACGGCAGAGCTTCGGCTTTTGTCAGTTCAAGACCCCCGTGCCGATAACATTCTCATGCGAGAGCGAAATGCTCGTACAGACGACCCCCTACCATTTCTTGGCATCGAGCAGATTGACCGCTGGCACGAAGCTGGTTCTTTTGATGAGTTGCTCGAACGCAATCAAGCAGCACTTAAGTATCTTCGCGACCAGTTAGCAAGATTTAAAGCCAACTCTTTTTAGAGCAGAAATAGTGATAAATAGAAGCAATATTAAACCGAAGGCAGAGCCTTCAGTAACTGCATTCCTTGCCGGAGACAAGGAACGAGGAAATCCCAGCCTGCGGAGGCAGGCTTCGTTCCTGTAGCCCACCCTTCGAGGGTGAGGGCTATCTGTATGCATCAAACTCCCACCTCCACTTTCACATCCCTTTTCCCTTTCGCTACCAACCACTTACCCCCAGAAGGAGCTAAAGTACCGCCACGACGAGTTGGTTTAACCTGATGATTATTAACTATACTCAAATCCAAATTTTTCAAAACTGTTGTTAATACCAGCTTCATTTCAAACAAGGCAAACGCCATACCGATACAGCGACGATTACCGCCACCGAAGGGTAAATATTCATAAGGTGAATACTGTTTTTCAATAAATCTTTCTGGTTTAAACTGCTTTGGCTCTGGATACAAATCCTCGCGATGATGGGTTAAATAAATACATGGCATTAACCATGTTTCTGCTGGATATTCGTAACCCATTATTTCCATCGGTGCTTTATTAATACGTGGAAAAGCTAGTAAACCAACAGGATATATGCGTAATGTTTCGGCACAAACTCCGTTTAAATAAGGTAGTTTTGCAATTGTGTTTAAATCTTGATTATCAACTGCATCTAATTCCGCTAATAATTTTTCCCTTACTTTCGGAAGATGATGAATCCAATAAAGTGCCCAAGTTAACGATGAAGCAGTGGTTTCGTGCCCCGCGACTAATAACGTCATCAACTCATCACGCATTTCTTTATCTGTCATGGGTTGATTTTCTTCGTCCCTTGCAGCCATCATCAAGGATAAAATATCTTCGCGGGATGCATTACTGTTATCTCTGCGTTCCTGAATTTCGGTGTATAGCAAATCATCGAGCCGTTTTTGCTGGCGCAGAAAGCTACCCCAGGGACTCCAAGCACCTAAATCTTTTTGTAATAAAGGTACAAATACTAGCATTGCTTTTAAAGGGGAACCGGATATATCTAATATTGAAGCGATTAACTGTTTAATTTCGTCGTAACGTTCCCCTTCACTGAGTCCGAATACAGCTTGTAAAATGACGCTAAGGGAAATTTCTTGCATAGAAGTACGAACATCGAAAGGTTCGCCAATTTTCCAGTTACTAATAACTTTTTCGGTAATATGACAAATTAATTCGCCATATTGTTTCATTCTGTCTCCATGAAATGGCGGAGTTAATAATTTGCGCTGACGTTGGTGTGGTGCGCCGTCGAGTAAGATTAGAGATTGTTCTCCTAACAAAGATGCAGCTAACTCGTTTCCCCTCCCAGAATCAAATTTGTCCGGGCTGGCAGTAAAAATATCCTTGATAGCTTGAGGGTGGCTGACAAACACCATCGGATAATTCCCAACTAAAAATAATTTGAAAGTGTCTCCGTAGATTTTTGCAGATTTTTCCATTAATTGCAGGGGATTGAAAACCCACTCAATCAATTGAGTAAATCTGGGAGTTTTTGGTCCTTTTACCTGTATCATTGCTGCTACTAAAAATAATGCTTGTGTTATTAGAATAACGATTTTTAACTGCTATTGGTTAGATTTAATTTACTCAATTGGTACAGAAAGCTGTTTGATTAAATCTACCTGCGGGTGATACAGAATTATTTGTGCTGCTCTTAAACTAGCAGAATTATGTTGTTATAGGAGGAGTAAAAAAGTCTATGAATAATATTTATATTATGAATCTACTTGTTCTTGATGATATTTATATTCTAAATCTACTTGTTGTTGGTTTTCTCTTACTATTTGTAACTTTGGGTTCTGGTGTAATTGCGCGATCGCCTTTTTCCTATGCCATCATCTATCTAATCGCTGGCATTGTTATCGGACCTTATGGTTTTGGTTTAGTTGAGTTGCGTCGCGACGATATATTTAATGCTGAATTGCTCAAAAGGTTAACGGAATTTGTAGTAATTGTTTCTGTATTTGGTTGCGGTTTAAAAATTACTCGTTCTCTTAGATTAAAAGCTTGGGATATTACAATTAGGCTAATAGCTATATTAATGCCTATGACCATTTTTTCCATTGCTGCTGTCGGCAAATTTTTGTTAGGAATGGATTGGGGTGGAGCAATTTTATTAGGAGCAATTTTAGCACCTACCGATCCGGTATTAGCTTCTGCAATTCAATTAAAAGATACAAACGATAATGATGAGTTGCGTTTTGGTTTAACTAGTGAAGGTGGATTAAACGATGCGTTAGCTTTCCCTTTCGTCTATTTTGGTCTTTATGCAATCAAAGATGATAATTGGGATAACTGGATTAAATCCTGGGTAGGAGTTGATTTAATTTGGGCAATTGGTGCCGGTATTATTATGGGGTTTATCGTCGCCAAAGCTATTGTCTGGCTTGATAAAAAAATTAAAGAACGTCATCCTGTTGATAATTTGATGGAAGATTTTATTGCCCTTAGTGCAATTTTTCTCTCCTATGCTTTAACGGAAGTTGTCAACGGCTATGGCTTTTTAGCAGTATTTGTAACTGGTTTAGCTATGCAGAAAAGTCATTATGACCCAGAAAAACCATTAGCGCAACTAGAATTTATCGAACAAATTGAAAAGCTTCTCGAAATAGGAACAATTTTATTGTTAGGAACAATATTACTCTATCAACCAATGGTAAATTTTGCGCCTCAGTCAATTTTAGTAATATTATTATTATTTTTCATAATTAGACCTTTAGGAGTTTTTATCAGCACAATCGGTAAACGTACTATAAAAAACCCAGAGAATAACAAAGTTTATCCTCAAAAACGTTGGTTACTCGGCTGGTTTGGTATTCGCGGAGTCGGTTCTTTATACTATCTTGCCTACGCTCTTGGTAGCGGTTTAAAAGGAGAATTAGCCGAACAAATTGCTTGGATAACTTACAGTACTGTTGTTGTTTCAGTTCTTTTGCATGGAGTTAGCGCAACTCCGTTAATGAATTGGTATAACAAACATATTGCAAATAAGACGAAAACTAATGCGGTACCGGATTAATAAATGAATTAGAAGGCACAAAAAGAAGCTGCTTGATTGCAGTTTCTAAATATTCTATTTGAAAAGGTTTTTCAATATATCCATTACAACCTGCCATCAAAGCTTGATCGCGAAACATATCGCTCGGTAAACTTGTTAAAGCAATTACAGGAACAGAATTATTATTCTCCCGTAAATACTTAGCAACATTAATACCGTCTATTTCAGGTAACATGACTTCTAGCAATACCAGCGCAGGTTGGTATTGTTTTGCCATTTTCAAAGCAGTTTGACCATCTGTAGCAGTAATGGCATGATATCCTAATAACTTAACTATTTGTTTGGTTAACTGTAAGTTATCAGCATCATTATCAACAATCAAAACAACTGAGTTCTCGGAAAACAAAGATAAACGTTTTTTGCAATAACTACTAAATTTTGTCAAAAACAACCTCGAAATGCAATTTGTATGGCTCTGTTGAATACAATTCGAATAAACCATAAGACACCCAGACAGTAAATTAGTAGGATAGATGAGGCAAGTATAAGCGGATGGAAACGCGCTTATCACAGTGGCTCACTTCAATTTAACCGATCGCTACCATTTATTTCAACTGCGAACAAAAGGCAGCAAGCATTTATAAATAATCCCTCTTGAGAGAGATGATTTTTTTCGATATATTGATACCATTACATATTTGTTTAATATTTGTAAGTGTATAATCCGTCTGATTATATTTGCTTATATAGAATGCAATATATATTTAAATCTATTATAACAGGTAATGGATGATAATTGTTATTTGGTCATCCACTACCTACAGTTTATTATTAGTTGCGAATCCAACTAAGTATTATTTTCCCGTTACAGTTTCCACTAATTCTTCGGCTTTTTCGATTACGGTTGGTTGCATTTCTTTTCTATAAACCTTAGTATTTTCTTCGTAAGCTTTTTCAGGATTTTCAGATTCCTCTATAGCTTCTTCGTAAGATTCTTGTTTCATTTCTTCCCTACGTCCCACACCTTCACTAAAAGTATAAGCCCGATCAATTTTTTCCTGGGGAGTTAGTTTTGTGTTTTCTGAAGCAGGATAAGCATAACTAGGTTGCTGTACAAAAACAAACAGTGTTGATACAACCATTAAAAACATTAAGCTTAAAACAAAACTGCGACGCAATATTTGTTTAAAAGATGATACAAAGCTTTGCATAATTTGCATAAGTTTCCCTCCGATTTTGAACCTTTATCTTTATCCTATTTAGTTAGAAATATAAACAATTCCTTGCAAAATTCTCTAACTAAAAAGTATCCTACGTTTCTTTCTGAAAAAGTTCCTTCTATCGGAAGATGCATAATCAAATAAACTTAAGAATGATTTCTATAACCATTGTTGATTAATATTGATTCCTCTACTTTGCATCATTTCTTCAAACAAATCGGTTGATAAAGCTTCTTCAACGGTAAAAACACCAGGTTTATTTAATTTACCTTCGAGCAATAATTGAGCGATACTGCCCGTACCATAACCAGAAGCTACTGCGGTATTTTGATGCGCTAAAGTCGAACAATAACTTTTTGTTTTTCCATCTTTTATTCCCGTAACTTCCGAGCGAATTGCTACACCAATTCCACTCAAGTTATCAGTAACATCGGTCATAAAATGACTTACTTGAGCTAAAAATTCTACACCACCGGAATTCTGTATCCATGACTTAGGAAATATATTCGCAGCTATCCAAGTTAAACGATTGTATAAATCGGGCACCGAACCAAATTTAGTAATTACGCTTTTAACTGTAGGAAAAGCTTTTGGTAAAGTAAATGTTTCCGGCATATCAAACCAGTAAACCCCATTTTTTCCATAAGGTTCGGGAAATGCTATAGTTTCTCTTTCAGTGTAGGGTTTCACCGTTTCCCATTTCCCATTTATCAATGCTTCAAAGGGATTTTGCAAGCCTAAAAAGGTAGTTCGCATTACTGTAACGCCAGCGCCACCGGAACCTGCCACAACATAACTTAAATGAATTTTTTGTGCTTCGTCAAATTGTTCGACACATTGACGCACCATACTGTTAGAAATACCGGGGAAAATACCCGAATTTATTACTGCTGTCACTCCTTTATTAACAGCCTGTTCGTGAAGCGTTAAAACTTTACTGGTATAAGAACGATGGTCGCTCACATCTACATAGTTAACACCTTGTTCAATGCAGATTTGTAAAACGGTAGTATCTCGGTAGTGAAAAGGACCCGCACAATGAACAACAATATCGGTATTAGAAATAGCTTCACGTAGTTTTTCAGTTTCCGCTAAATCCAAAGCAAGGTATTGTAAAGACGTGTCGTGTCCATTTCTGACAGCCGTGCGTCCGGTAACAGTGATTTCTGCTTGCGTATGCTTGGCAATATCTTGGGCAACACTACTACCTATGCGTCCCCTTCCCCCTAAGATTAAAACTCGTTGTGTCATGTTTGTGCATTAGCTACGCTACATCTATTGCATCAATTTTGTATATATTTTGTCATCTGTAGCCGGGATGACATTGTGTAAGTAGAAAGGTAGAGATTTGCAGAATTAATTAATAGGAGGATGCCAACCGCTAATTATCCTTATTTAAAATTTGATTTTTTAAAGTATCGGAAATATATGTAGACATGACATATTAAGGATTTGGCACATGATGCCCTCGCCAGCGTAGTAATACTGCTGCCTGAGCTTTTTTTAGCATAAAAAGGTCAGCTTGATGACGCAAATTTATAAGTTCAAATTTTTGGGCTTGTGTAATCGTGCCGTTAGAATTTGCCTCAAGTAAAATATTATATCTTTCCATGTCAGCTATTGTTTTACAACTATGGAATATTTGCCAAAGCGTATTATCGTCAAGTTTATCCAATGCTGCAATTTCAGTTTGAAACTATAAGGGTATATCATCCCAAGATGGTGGGCTACCAACTTGTAAAGCACGAAGCATTATTTCTTCAATTGGGCGTAATGATAAATAATGAAAAAGGGCGAGCATATTTACATATTTTTCCACAATCTTGATGTTGGGTTACGACACGATTAATAAAAATTCTCTTTATGAGTCCAAATCAATTTTCGTGTCTAACCCAACCTACGAATACTGAATTTTCAAGTTTTATAATATTTTTTTACAATCGTAATGTTGGGTTACGACACGATTAATAAAAATTCTCGCTATGAGTTCAAATTAATTTTCGTGTCTAACCCAACCTACAATTACCAACCTTTGACTTTAGATTACTTGCTCTTAAACATCGACTCAAAGGTATTAGCTCGTAGGTTGGGTTAGGTGCAATTTTAAAAGTAGCTTTTTATAGAAAAAATTATCTAAGGCACCGTAACCCAACATTGTGTTTTCGAGACATTACAATATCTAAATTTTAAAGTTTTATAATATTTTTCCACAATCTTGATGTTGGGTTACGACACGATTAATAAAAATTCTCTTTATGAGTTCAAATTAATTTTCGTGTCTAACCCAACCTACAATTACCAACCTTTGACTTTAGATTACTTGCTCTTAAACATCGACTCAAAGGTATTAGCTCGTAGGTTGGGTTAGGTGCAATTTTAAAAGTAGCTTTTTATAGAAAAAATTATCTAAGGCACCGTAACCCAACATTGTGTTTTCGAGACATTACAATATCTAAATTTTAAAGTTTTATAATATTTTTCCACAATCTTGATGTTGGGTTACGACACGATTAATAAAAATTCTCTTTATGAGTTCAAATTAATTTTCGTGTCTAACCCAACCTACAATTACCAACCTTTGACTTTAGATTACTTGCTCTTAAACATCGACTCAAAGGTATTAGCTCGTAGGTTGGGTTAGGTGCAATTTTAAAAGTAGCTTTTTATAGAAAAAATTATCTAAGGCACCGTAACCCAACATTGTGTTTTCGAGACATTACAATATCTAAATTTTAAAGTTTTATAATATTTTTCCACAATCTTGATGTTGGGTTACGACACGATTAATAAAAATTCTCTTTATGAGTCCAAATCAATTTTCGTGTCTAACCCAACCTACGAATACTGAATTTTCAAGTTTTATAATATTTTTTTACAATCGTAATGTTGGGTTACGACACGATTAATAAAAATTCTCGCTATGAGTTCAAATTAATTTTCGTGTCTAACCCAACCTACAATTACTTACCTTTGACTTTAGATTACTTGCTCTTAAACATCGACTCAAAGGTATTAGTAATCGCTTCTTTCGCATCCTTCAAACTCTGCTGCATGGGTTGCTTATTCTGCAAAAATACCCTAGCACAATTACGTCCCGGCATTCCGGAAATTGAACCACCTGGATGGGTTCCCGCACCTGTCAAATATAGGTCATCAATTGGGGTTTTATAGTTAGCAATTTCGGGTAGGGGACGGAAGAAAATCATCTGGTCTAATGTCATATCAATGTGATAGTAATTCCCTTTGTAAGCTCCCAATCTTTCACCTAATTCGGCAGGACTTTCTACAGCACGAGCGATAGTTGCATTTTTCACGTTTGGCGAGTAATCTGCTAGTTTATCTATAACTCTATCTGCTACTTTATTTTTCAATTCATCAGTCCATCCGGTACCATTTAAACCAGTACCTTCGGCATCTTTTATTTGATAGGGAGCAAAAAATTCAATCCACACAGTATGCTTTCCTGGAGGTGCTAAACTGGGGTCGCGGAAGCTGGGCATTACGACGTACATTGAAGGATCGGCATCAGGAATTTGACCCAAAGTACATAAGCTATGAGCTTGTTCTACATGAGTAACCGAATCGGCAATTAATATTGAACCAACTAAATATTCGTCTTTGTGTTCGTGGTGTTCAAAGTGTAGCGGTTCGTTTAATGCTAAGTCAATTTTAAGGATGGTTTCGTTATTGTTAACAATGCGACGTTTTAATCTTTCATGTAAGTCTGGATCGGCTGCATCTGCATCGCTTTTATCTACCATTTGCATGAATACTCGTTTCGCGTCAATGTTAGAAATTACTGCTTCTTTTGCACGATATTCTTTACCACCCGCAACCCGAACTCCTACAGCTTTACCGTTATCAATTAATATTTTTTCTACGTGTTGCTCGGTTAAAATAACGCCACCTTTACTTGTGACTAAATTCACTAAAGCTTTAATTAATGCACCAGTACCACCACGAGGTCTTGCCATACCTGGATTGTGACGCATCGCCATCATTATTGCACCGATCGCCAAGGTTTTTTGCGAAGGTGGCGCACCTAATTCAGCGGTAAGTCTGGCTAAAGGTGCTTTGAGAAATTCCGAATCAAACCATTCGTTAAGGATATCCTCACCGCTGGTTAACATATTACGTACAAAATCCAGTGTTTTGTCTACCGAACCAATTACTGAAAATAAATCTTTGATCTTAGTAATATTGTAATTACCAGCAATATCTAAAATCGATTTTGGTGGTGCGTTAAACATAGGAATCATTGCACCCAAAGCCCGCTGCCAATATTCTGTAAATTCTTTATACTTTATGGCATCGCGTTGTGAGTAACGAGCGATTTCTGCACAAGTTTTATCTAAAGACTTATGTCCTAAGAAATACTTTCCGTCTGGATGGGGGCAAAAAACAACCGGATCGCAATATAAATATTCCAAACCGTATTTTTCTAATTCTAATTCTTCAACAACAGGTCCGAGATGAATAAATTCGTGGTCGATCGCACACAAATTAAACATAAATCCCGGTGCTTCTTTGGGCAAAAGTTCCTCTGTAGTCGCCGCTCCACCGGGTATCGAACGTTTTTCCAATATTGCTACGCTATAGCCAGCCTTTAATAAATAAGCAGCACAAACTAATCCGTTGTGTCCCGCACCGATAATTACAACATCATATTGTTGCATGATTAATAGTTCTAGATATGGAATATATGGATTAGTTTATATTAATGATTCTGGCAAAAAGTTACATCATACCGAAGTTATAAAAACATCTAATAAAATTTATTACTTTAAGGGTATATTATCAGGTATTTGTTGAATATTGATTTGCGCCAGTAATATTATACTACCTTGTTGTACTTCTAGACGATTGATGCGTAATGCTACATCTTTTAACTTAAAATAAGGCGATTTTCGGACTTGATTTATTTTGCCTATCAAAGCATTCATTACTTCTAAATCAATTCCATCTGGAGTGTTGCATTTAAACCTATCAAGTATAATTGGCTTTACTAAAGATTCCAAGCGTACATCAGCTTTTAAGCCTAAAGGTTTCTTTTCTCGACCTGAATCTAAAACTATTTCACCTTCGATTTCAATTTTACTATTTCCTGGTAAGTGAAGCTGAAGATTTTCTGGATACATACTAGCAATCTTTTTTTCAGTCTTGAATGTTAAAAACTCATACAATATATTGCGAACTAAATCTAATTTTAAAGCTTCATTTATATCAGGTTCTTCTATTACAATTCGAGTTTGTATATTAACTGGGTGATCTAATTCGACTTCTCCCAACAAAACTTTGAAAAGATTGATATCAATATCATCAGTTTCTAACTGAATTTCAGAAAGGCGAATGTTTTTGAATTTTAACCCTTTGCCTTCAAATGATACGCCGTCAGCGTGTCCTTGAATTGCTTTGAATAAATCTGTTTGTACGTCAAGATTTAAATCGTCCATTTTTCATTACCAAGAATCAGTTAGCGGTGAGCAGTCAACAGCGAACAATTATCAGTTTTATATTGCATAACTGCTTGCTGATTTCATCTCACTGATTTTTACTTTAAACTTTTATTTAAACAGATAAATCTATAATATGAAGTAGATAAAGAGATAAATTTATAGTTTATTATCGATCGAACTTTTTAATTCTATTCTGTTGCCCGTTCCCCATTGCCTGTTTCCTACCCACAGACTAATCAAAATAAACCATCATTCTTGAACTTCTTGCAATAAATGCTGTTCTAAAATATTTAATACTGCTTTTTCTACCGGATGCAATTTTAATTTATCTTTATCCGTTTTATTTACTTTCTCAATTTGTGCAAATAACGAACCGTCTTCATATGCTGCTAAAATTCCCGGATGAACGTAATATTTACGGCAGGTTGCAGGGCGATTTCCCAATTCTTGCGCTACATTTTTAATTGCTTGAACAATATTTTTTTTAGCTTGTTTTTCCGATTCAAATTTACCAAATTCATATAATTCTTCCGCTGCTAATACGGTTCCAAACCAAGTACGAAAATCTTTTGCTGTAAAATCTAAATCGGTAATTTCTTTAAGATAATCATTGACATCGGCAGAATCAATCGACTGACGTTTATCATTATCATCAATGAATTGAAACAACTCTTGCCCTGGCAATTCTTGAATCCGCTTAATTATCTTTGCCAAACGCCGATTACATAATTCGATATCATGGTCTACACCACTTTTACCACGAAATTTAAATCGTAACCGCGAACCACAAATATCAACATGACGCTGTTTCATTGTCGTTAAACCGAAAGACTTATTCCTCTGGGCATACTGTTCGTTACCCACGCGAATTTTTGTAGTTTCTAAAAGTTTTACAGTAGCGGCTAAAACTTTTTCTTTAGGTAAACGGTGTTTTCTTAAATCTTTTTGTACCTGTTGCCGTATTTTCGGTAAAGCCAAACCAAAAGCAATTGTACGATTAAACTTTGTTTGAGAACGGATTTTCCGCCAATGTGCGTGATAGCGGTACTGTTTTCGTCCTTTTTCGTCTCTTCCCGTAGCCTGCAAATGTCCTCTCGCATCGCTACAAATCCATACTTCATCCCAAGCCGGAGGTATGACGAGAGCTTTGATTCTATTTAATTCATCTTCACAGCAGATTTTATTTCCTTGGGCATCGTAATAACAAAATCCCCTACCTTTGCGCTGACGCTTAATTCCAGGAGTCGCATCGTTTACATAAACTAAACCGACAATCTTCGCAGATTCCGCAGGCTCGGCAGCTAGAGCGGCTTTAACCTCCTGTTTTACAAGTTTATTTTTCAGCTTTAACTGCATATTACGAAGATAAAATTAAATAATAATATTTGTAAATTTAGCTTGAATAAATAAACGATAAATCTACTTGAAGAAATAGAAGGCGATCGTCTCAGGTGATGAATTGTGGAATTTTTGATTAATTTTGTTCTAATCTCCTAATTCGTATTTTCACGAAAGATATCTTGTAGAATTTCTATGAGCATTAGAATTTATTAAACTATATAAGCTTTTATAAACTCAAAGCTGATAACCTAATTTTATGGATACTCTTAATCAACTATTAGAAAGCGCTTTACAATTGCCTTTTGAGCAACAAGAAATACTGATAAAAATTCTGCAAAATCGTCACCATGAAAGCCGTCGAGCAGAAATCGCAGAGGATGCTCAAAAAACGTTGGCTGATTTTCGTGTTGGTAATTATCAACCTCGATCGGCTAAAAGTATTATTGCAGAATTACGTCAGTCATTGAATGACTCAGAAGCATGAGATTGCTGATTTCAACCTCAAAATTTAAAAGAGCATTTCGTAAAACCCCCAAAATTTGATAACTGTTAACTGTTAACCCCTCCCGCTTGAAACACCTTCCCAATCACTTCTTCAACAGGTGGCTCAGTAACTGTTAAATCGACTACTTCTAGATCGGTTAAAATACGCGATACAGTACCAGTAAGTTTTTCTTGAGGAATCATAAAACCAACCATTCTACCGTCATGTGCTTTGACTTCGCCGAATGTTTCCAATGTCACTATATCTACAGCTTCGGCTAACTCCACATTAACCACTCGATAAGGCGCAAACTTTTCCAAAAGCCCATCTAAACTGCCGTCATACATTAATTGTCCTTGATGAATCAACAGCACTCGTTTGCACAAAGCTGTAATATCCGCCATATAGTGACTGGTTAACAAAACCGTTGCTTGATAGCGCTGATTGTATTCCCGCAAAAAATCCCGCACGTTAACTTGAGCGTTGACATCTAATCCTAAAGTTGGTTCATCCAAAAATAATACTTGGGGACGATGCAAAAGCGCCGCTAATAGTTCAGCCTTCATCCGTTCTCCCAAAGACATTTTCCGCACGGGTTGAGTCAGCTTATCTTCGAGTGAAAGCATTTCCGTTAACTCTCCGACTCGATGGCGAAATTCTTTATCGGGAATACTGTAAACAGCAGCGTTAATTTTTAAAGAATCGAGTGCAGGTAAATCCCATAACAACTGCTGTTTTTGTCCCATTACCAGCGTAATTTGCTGTAAAAAAGCTTCTTTACGTTGAAAGGGAATATTATTAGCAACTCGTACATTACCGCTACTCGGATGGATTAGCCCAGTCAGCATTTTGAGAGTAGTAGTTTTTCCCGCACCGTTTGCTCCCAAAAAACCAACCACCTCACCGGGGGCAATTTCAAAAGAAACATTATTAACGGCTTTAATTTCTCGGTATTTGCGGCGAAAGAAATGAGAGACTGTACCTTTAATACCCGGTTCTTTTATAGCGACTGGATAAACTTTGCTCAAATCCTGAGCAATGATGATAGACATAGATACAAATTAAATAATACGGCGATGCATAATATTAAGGTTAAAGGTTTAAGGTCAAAGGTCAAAGGTTTAAGGTTAGGAGTTAGGAGTTAGGAATGTAGTGGGAGCGTCTCGCTCCCTAGAAAAAATCTCGCTCTCCACACTACCCCCTCTCTCCCCATCCCCCCATCTCCCCCCTCTCTTCTTAACTGCTCACTGCTCACTGCTCACTGTTAACTGACTACCGCAATCTTCCGGAGCGCAAAATACTAAATATTAACCATAATCCTAATAAACTTGCAGCAGCAAATAGAATATTACTAATTAAAGATAGCTGTGCGGTTTGAGCATTGGTGGAAATAATTGCTGCACCCATGATCAGCGAACCTACTAGGACGCTAAAAGATAACCTATTGGCTGCGTCGTCTGTGGTGCGACGCAAACCATCTAATCCTTTTACAGTTAAATTCCACTGTAACGTTTCTGTTGTTACCTTCTCTAACAAGTATTCAATTTGACGGGGGAATTGTAAGGAAAGACTTTTTAAATCTAGTGCTGTTCTTAAAAGCGAACGGACTGGTGAATCTCCTACTAATTGTTTGCGGAATAAGTCTGTTAAAAAAGGTTTGATTTCTTCGAGGAAATTTATTTCTGGGTTGAATCCTCTAGCTAATCCTTCTAAGTTGGCGATGGTTTTAGCGTATAATCCCATGTTGCTGGGTAAGCGGATATTGTTATTACGAGCAACTTGAAAAACTTCGTAAACTATCTCAGAAAAATTCAGTTGAGCCAAGCTGAGATTAAAATATTTTCGCAGCATCCGGTCAAAATCACCTTCCAGACGCGACATATCCACTGCCTGGGATGAACCCGATAGCTGAAGAGTCAACTGAGCGCACCTGGGAGCATCTAAATCCACAATTGCCAGCAGCATTTCTATCAATATTTGTTGGGTGCGGGGGTCGAGTCTTCCTACCATACCGCAGTCTAACAAGGCGACGCGACCGTCATTGAGATAAAATATGTTGCCGGGATGGGGATCTGCATGAAAGAAACCGTCTACATATAATTGCTGACAAAAAACAGCAAATAACAAGCTAGTAACTCTTTGACGTTCTGTTTCTCCATCGGTATCTTTATTATTCTCCGACGGTATAGTTGCCGATAAAATCGGCGCACCATCTAGCCATTCCATCACCATTAATTTTGGCGAAGTTAATTCCCAGAAAATTTTGGCTATTACTATATCTTTAGGATCGAACCAGGTACCTTCAGATAAATTGCGTCGTAGCTGATCTGTAAAACCAGCTTCCCGCGTGAAATCTAATTCTGCTTGTAATGCAGTACAAAATTCATCGGCGATCGCCTTTATATCATTGACTTGTCCAAAATCAGTCCGAGCAACTAATTCGGCGATACCTTGAATTAAAGCAATATCTTGGTCAACAATCAGGGCAATTCCCGGACGTTGCACCTTCATTGCAACTTCTTCACCACTTGCTAAAGTAGCTTTATGTGTTTGAGCAATCGAACCCGCAGCTACAGGCACCGGATTAATCGTGGCAAAGCTTTCTTCTAAAGGCCCTTTTAACTGCTTGCGAATCAGTATTTCAACGTCTGCCCAAGGCACGGGTGGTACATCATCTTGTAGAGTCGAAAGTTCGTCAATATAGGAAGCACTCAGCAAATCCGGACGAGTAGAAAGTAATTGGCCCAGCTTAATATAAACCGGACCCAAATCTACCAAAATATTTTTCAAAACCGCAGGAGGAGGTAACTGGGGTTCATCGGCTTTACCAAGAGTAATTAGCCGTCGCATATAATCCCAGCCATTGCGGAATAAAACTTCAATAATTTCTCTTTGACGGGGAACGGTTTGAGTTAGAAACATTTTTTAATAACGATTAATGTATTGGGAATTGGGCATGGGGCATTGGGCCGAAGGGAATAGTTAGGAATTAGGAGTTAGGAGTTATGAGTTAGCACTTAAGAATTATTTTCTACCCTTTCTACCCCACGCCACTTGCTACGTACTGCGGGAACCTCCGCAACGCAGTGGCTCCTCTACCCCCTCTCTCTTAACTGCTCACTGCTCACTGCTAACTGTTAACTGAATAGTTATACTAGTAGAAAAAATAGCTTTTACGCTTCTGTCAAGGGTTTGAGGTTTTATTTCTAATGAAGGACTTTAGATCCGGCGGTTTTAGATTTTGGGCGATCGGGTACGGTGGATTTTTGGATTTCACCGCTACCCAATCGTCAATCGATCATCCTTAAGACATAGTTACTTTATAGTTACGTTAAAGAAGTTCTGTAAAGCGGGAATCGGACTGTAGATTTTTAAGTACCTGCTTAATTTCTTGGGTGCGTTCTTTTTTGACAATTAGGGTGACATTCTTGTCGCGAACGACGACTACATCTTCCAACCCAATAGTAACAATTACATCATCTTCATTGCTGGCGTAGAGAATGGCTCCTTTGGTGTCTAATCCTACATGAGTAGCTAATTCGACGTTTGGTTCATTTTCTTTTTTAAGCAGTCTTTCAATGGCGTTCCAGTCTCCTAAATCGTCCCAGCCAAATTCTACTGGTAAGACGTATGCTAGATTGGTCTTTTCCATCAAGGCATAGTCTACACTTAATTTGGGGAGTTCGGGATAAATTTCGGGGCCATTTTTATCGATGGGTTCGATGATTTCCGGAGCATGAGTATATAGTTCTTTAATAACAACGCCGGCTCTAAAAATAAACATTCCGCTATTCCAGCTAAAGCGTCCCGTTTGTAAAAAAGTTTCCGCCGTGTCGCGGTCGGGCTTTTCAGTAAAGCGGTTAACGTGGTAGGCTGGCAAGTTGTTAAAGCTACCAAATTTTTCACCTTGTTCTATGTAGCCGTAGCCTGTTGATGGAAATGTTGGTTTGATCCCCAAAGTTACAATCGCCGGATTTTGTGCCGCTAAGGAAGCTGCTGCACTTAATGTACTTGCAAATGCCTCTTGGTCGGCAATCCAGTGGTCGGCAGGGAAAAAACCAATAATCGCGTCTTCACCATAACGCTTTTTAATTTCCAAACTAGCCCAGGCAACTGCTGCTGCTGTATCTCTTCCTTGTGGCTCTACAAGCAAGTTGGCTTGTGGTAACTCAGGTAATTGCTCTTTCACGCCTTCTGCAATGAGACTAGAAGTTATCACCCATAGGTCATCCCAACCATCAGTCAGCGGTAACAGCCTATCGGCAGTGGCTTGCATTAAGCTTCGAGAGGTGCCATCAAGATTTAAAAATTGCTTGGGTCGGGTTCGTCGAGAAAGGGCCAAAAACGTTCGCCTTTACCACCTGCAAGAATTACGGGGAACAATCGACTAGTCATGTTGTCTTACCAACCATTATTACGACACTTCAAGTGTACAGTGGGCTTTTAAAGTGGCAATATTTTTAGCTTGAATTAACATTACGTTTAGGGACTGGTTAGTGGGGAGTTAGTTGTGGTTAAACAAGTAGAAAGTTGGAACGATCCGGATATTTACGAACGGGAGCAAGATTTTGAAAGTCAAGCTCCTACAAACGATCCGCTAGTTGAGGATGAGCCAAGAACTAGTAAAAAAACGGGTTCTATTCCTACTCAGCTGTATTATCGGCTGGGTTTGAAAATGCCGAGATGGCTGTTTTGGATTCTCACAGTTGTAATGGGAATTACTTTGTCGGGGTTACTGGTATCAAGTTTGGCTCTTTGGACTCCGTTATGGAGTGGCATTGAGAAAAGTGATTCGGAGTTGGGATGGTCGCCAATAGATGCTGATGATGCCCCATTACCTGGTGCTTTGTGGAGTAATATTTCGCAATACCAGCTAAAAAAACCGATGAATATTTTGGTTTTGGGAATCGAACCCGTACCGGGTACGGTTGAAGGTTCACCAGAAAGTTTTGCTGGAACTAGCGATACTATGCTGCTGCTGCGATTTAATCCCCAAGATAAAAGCATCCGGGTACTTTCGATTCCCAAGGGTACGATGATTTCAATTCCTGAGGAGGGATTAAATAAGGTATCCCAAGCCAACGCATTTGGTGGCCCAGTTTTAGCTGCGCGAGTCGTCAGTCGTAGTTTGAGTAATGCGCCGATTCATCGCTACATTCGGATTTCAACCGCTGGAATGCAGCAATTAGTAGATCAGTTGGGAGGAGTAGAAGTATTTGTACCTAAGCCCATGCAGTACAAAGATTCGGCTCAAAAATTATCAATTAATTTAGTCGGTGGTTGGCAAACTCTTAACGGAGAACAAGCACAACAATTCGTCCGTTTCCGCGAAGAAGGTTCCGGGGATTTAGAAAGAGTCCAGCGACAGCAAACAATGCTGTTAGCCTTACGCGAACGTCTTTGGAGTCCGAAAGTATTACCCCGCTTACCGCAGTTAACTCGCGTAATGCGGAAGTATTTTGACACTAACTTAAAACTCGAAGAAATGATGGCATTAGTCAACTTCGCTTCAAAAGTGGAGCAAGATGATTTTCAAATGACTATGCTACCAGGAATTTTCAGCAATTTGAGTGCAGATCCCGATAGTTACTGGTTGAATTTGACCGGACAAGGCAACTTACTTTCCGATTACGCAGGAGTAAACCTAGCTAGTCTCAGGCAAAGTAATAAGCCGCTTACCAGCTTAAGAATTGCCATTCAAAATACAGATAATCGACCCGAACAAACTCAAAAAGTTATCGAAGCCCTCAAACAACAAGGCTTTACAAAAGTTTACGCCGTACCAAATTGGGCAGACAAACGAGCAAAATCCGAAATCATAGTCCAAAAAGGAAATATTGCGGCAGCACAAGAATTACAGCAAATTTTAGGAATTAATCATATTGATGTATCAGCCACTGGCGATATAGAATCTGACCTAACAATTCGTATTGGGAAAGATTGGAAATAGTGAGCAGTGAGCAGTGAACAGTGAGCAGGTTTTTGGTAATTGGTAGTTGATGATTCACACCCTCCGGGTGAGCAACTGGTACCTGAACTAATAACTGATAAGTGATAATTTATTACTGTTAACTGTTCACTGTTGACTGTTCACTGTATAAGGTTATGAAAAAAATCCTTTTTCGCTTTTTAGGTTTGCTGTTCGTTTTATGCCTGGCTTGGTTATGGGTATTGCTTGATGCCCATCCAGCTTTTGCTCAAATAGACACGATTAATTACAGCAGTACAAATTTAGAAAACCGCGATTTCTCCAATAAAGAATTAATCGGAGTCAACTTTATTGCCGCCGAAATGCGGGGAGCCGATTTTCATGGCTCCGATTTAACAAATGCGATGTTTACCAAAGGCAATTTGTTAGGAGCTAATTTAGAAGGGGCTAATTTCAAAAATGCCCTAGTAGATCAAGTAACGCTGGATAATGCCAATCTGAAAAACGCCAACTTTACACAAGCAACAATGAGCCGCACCCGCTTTTTTGATGCTGATATTACCGGAGCCGATTTTACAGATGCCATCATCGATCGCTATCAGGTGAAATTGATGTGCGATCGCGCTTCGGGGGTGAACCCAGAAACTGGTGTGGAGACGCGGTATAGTCTGGGTTGTCGTTGAGGAGAGGGGGAAGAGGGGGAAGAGGGGGTAGATGGGGTAGAAAATAACTCTTAATTCCTAACTCCTAACTCCTAATTTCTAACTCCTAACTCCTAACTCCTAATTCCTAACTCCTAACTCTCTAACCTTTTTTGTCAAATTTTCCCTGACAATTAACTCAATTTCAGGTTAAATACTTTCAGTTATCTTTCGTTAGAGTGTTGTCGGGTATTATTTGTGACAAAACAACAAGATAAACCTTCTCGTTCCTTTGCTGGGATTGCTGGCATTATTGCCGCTGCGACTTTAATCAGCAAAGTTTTTGGTTTGGTGCGGCAGTTGGTTATATCTGCCGCTTTTGGTTTGGGGCCTGCTGCTGCTGCTTTCCAATACGCTTATACGATACCGGGATTTTTACTAATATTGCTTGGCGGTATTAATGGCCCTTTTTATAGTGCTGTAGTTAGCGTTCTTGCTAAACGCGATAAGGAGGAAGCAGCGCCGTTGGTAGAAACGATTATGACGCTGATTGGTGGAATACTATTTGTTGTCTCGATTGTTTTAGTAATTACCGCGCCTTTATTTGTTGATGCTTTTACAGCACCTGTTCCAGAAGGAGCGGCTAAGCAGTTAGTTCAAGAAATTGCTATTCGCCAATTGCGGATTATGGCTCCGATGGCGGTTTTGGCGGGTTTGATTGGTATTGGTTTTGGAGCATTGAATACTGCTAATGTATATTGGCTTCCTTCAATTAGTCCTTTATTTTCTAGTACTGCACTTGTTGCTGCTGTGGGTATTCTTTATCTGCAAGTTGGCAGCGAAATTAGTACCCCAGAATACGCGATGCTGGGGGGAACCTTTTTAGCTGGGGGTACTTTAGTTGGAGCGCTTTTGCAGTGGTTTGTGCAGTTAGCAGCTCAAGCAAAAGCCGGTATGGGCAGAATTCGACTGCGATTCGACTTTAATCAACCGGCAGTAAAAGAAGTTCTGAGAATTATGGGGCCTGCAACTTTTTCTTCTGGAATGTTGCAATTTAACCTTTACACCGATTTATATTTTGCTGGATTTATTGGTACTGAAGTTGCACCGGCTCTGGCAAATGCTGGATTATTAGTACAAACACCTTTAGGGATCATTTCTAATGTAATTTTAGTCCGCCTGCTACCGATATTTGCTCGACTTGCAGATCCACAAGATTGGGGAGATTTAAAATTACGCATTCGGGAAGGATTATTGCTTAGTGCTTTTACGATGCTGCCTTTGGGTGCTTTGATGGTGGCTTTAGCAAACCCGATTGTAAAAATAGTCTACCAACGCGGTGCTTTCAATCAGGAAGCTACAGAATTGGTTGCTTCTTTATTAGTAATGAACGGCATCGGGATGTTTATTTATTTAGGACGCGATGTTTTAGTCCGGGTATTTTACGCTTTGGGTGATGGAAATACACCGTTTCGCATCAGTATAATAAATATTTTTCTTAATGCTTTATTTGACTTTCTATTTATTAAAGTTTTTGATTTTGGCGCACCGGGTTTGGTATTAGCAACTGTAGGAGTAAATTGCAGTTCGCTATTAATGTTGTTGTTCCTACTTAATCGTAAATTAAATGGTTTACCTCTGATACAGTGGAGTTTACCAGTATTAGGTTTAGCAGCCGGTAGCGTAGTTGCGGGTGCTGCTAGTTATGCAACTTCTCTAGGTATCGGGCAGTTATTTAGCTCGGATAATTTCTTAATTCAGCTTTTGCAATTATCAATATCCGGTTTTGTCGGATTGGCAGTTTTTGGAGTTATTGCTTCGATGATGAAATTACCAGAAGTAAACCGTTTCGTCACTCAGATGCGACAGAAAATTTTGAAAAGGTAAGAGTTGGTTTTTGTTTTTGTAGGGTGTGTTACGGCACGAAATGACATCCGGGTAAACAAATAAGTTAGTGCAGCCGTAACGCACCATCGAATCCTGAGCAACTGAGGTACAGCGATTACCTCACCGCGATAAAGCTGTGCTTTATCTCCCCTCTCCGCTATCTTTGAGAGGGGTTGGGGAGTATTTTTGTGTGTACTTCAATAGACTGGAAAACGCTATAAATTCATGCTCAATCAACCAAGCCCACTACAACTTATTCAAGATGAATTATTAACAAAACGCGGAATACGTCTATATGTCAAACGCGATGATTTGATTCACCCGCAAGTTTCTGGTAATAAGTGGCGTAAATTAAAATATAATCTGCAAGCAGCACAACAACAACAAAAACGCTTACTTACTTTTGGTGGAGCTTATTCCAATCATATTGCGGCGACGGCAGCAGCAGGTAATATGTTTGAATTTGAGACGATTGGTGTAATTCGGGGAGAATTGGTAAAGCCGTTAAATCCAACTTTATCTTTAGCTCAACAGCAGGGAATGAAGTTGATATTTGTGGGAAGAAAAGAGTATCGGGAAGAGAAAGCCGAAATAGCCGCACGGTTACAGGATAAGTTAGGAAGCTGTTATGTAATACCCGAAGGCGGAAGTAATGCTTTAGCGGTTAAAGGTTGTGCAGAGATAGTTGCAGAAGTGAGAGAACAACTTGATGGTGTACCGGATTATTTTTGTGTAAGTAGCGGTACGGGTGGAACTGCTGCGGGATTAGTTGTTGGTTTAGAAGGGATGTCTGCTTTAAAAGTGTTTCCGGCTTTAAAGGGCGATTTTGTTAACGATAAAATTAATAGTTTGATATGGGAATGCGTGGGTAAAAAATATGATAATTTGCAGTTAATAAACGATTATCATTTCGGTGGTTATACAAAATGGAATCAAGAATTAATAGATTTTATTAACGTTTTTTACGAAAAATTTCGGTTACAAATTGACCCTATTTATACGGGAAAATTATTTTATGGGGTATGGAATGAAATTCAAAAAGGTAAGTTTAAAGATGGTAGTACAATTGTGGTAATTCATACGGGTGGTTTGCAGGGGATTCAAGGTTTTAATCAACGGTTTGGGAATTTGTTAAATGTAGAACTCGCCGACACCCTATAAGGGTGCGGCTACATTTACGAAGCCTACCTTCCTAGTAGTCAACCACATTAATTTTGCGGGGTAACGCGCTCGTAGTGGGAGCGTCTCGCTCCCTCGTTACAACCAGCGAGCGGGACGCTCGCTCGATAGCGCCAGCGAGCAAGATGCTCGCACTACGAATGTGCTACCCATCATAACTTATGTGGTGAACCACTAGTAGTCAACCACATTAATTTTGCGGGGTAACGCGCTCGTAGTGGGAGCGTCTCGCTCCCTCGTTACAACCAGCGAGCGGGACGCTCGCACTACCTCGACCCATCAGAACTTATGTGGTGGAGTACTAGACTTCATAATTAGCCCACCTTACGGTGGGCTTTGTTCTTTTAGCCCCACTCTTCTAAAGTGAGGGCTTGTTGGATTTCGGAATAGGAAATGTAGCATCCACCCATACCACTTACGCAGCATTGACGGAAATGAGCGTGTTCCAGACATGGAAGATCCCCCCAACCCCCCTTAAAAAGGGGGGCTGATTCATTCGATAAAGAAGGTAAATTGTCAATATGATTTGAGCGCAATTTTAGGGGCTTAAGTCATAGATAATTAATAATTTGGGCAAGAAAACTTGAATATAATTCCAAAATTTAATTCTCAAGCCCTTGACTTTACAAGCTTTTGAGGGAATGAATCAGCCCTGCCTTAAAAAGGGGGGCTTGCGTAAGTCCTTTATCTATATAAAAAAAAGGATACTTGATATTAATTGCCTATTCCCTATTTTCTAATAAATAGCATTTACAACGGCAAACTAATGACAAATTCCGCTCCTTTTCCCGGTGCAGAATTAACTTCGATGCTGCCGTTATGTTTTTCAAAGATAATTTGATGAACAATAGATAATCCTAATCCCGTTCCCTTACCAACAGGTTTAGTTGTATAGAGATATTCAAAAATAGATTTTTTTACTTCTTCTGTCATACCCGTACCGTTATCTTTAATGCTGATTAAAACTTGCTTATTCTTCGTTAAGGAAGTTGTAATTGTAATGCGATTGGGTAATAATTGAATTTCTTCAAAGCTGAGTTCTGAATTCGATTCTTCTAACGCATCAATTGCATTAGAAATTATATTCATAAATACTTGGGAAAGTTGTCCGGGAAAACATTTAATTAAAGGTAAATCACTATAATTTGTGACAATTTCAATGTCTGGACGAGTATTTGAAGCTTTAATTCGATGTTTGAGAATTATTAAAGTACTGTTGATACAATCGTGAAGATTACATTCAACTTTCTTTTGAGTATCTGCACGAGAAAAAGTACGCAAACTGATGCTTAAATCGTAAAGCCGATCCACTCCTTGCTGCATTGAAGAAATTACTTTAGGCAAATCCTCATATAAATACTCTAATTCTACAGCTTCAATCTCCTCTGTAATTTCTTTAACTGGATTGGGATAATGATGTTGATATAAATTCATTAGCCCAAATAAATCGTTGACGAATTCATTGGCAATTTTGATATTACCACCGATAAAACTGATCGGATTATTAATCTCATGAGCAATACCTGCAACCAAGCTACCCAATGCCGACATTTTTTCGCTTTGTACAAGTTGTAACTGCATATTTTTCAATTCATCAAGCGAAGATTCTAATTGTTTGGCATAGTTTTGCGCTTGCTGGTAAAGTTGAGCATTTTGTAGCGAAATTGCGGCTTGAGAACATAATAAATTTAAAAGTTCTACTCTATCGGTTGTAAATGCTCCTGATATCAAACGATGTTCTAAATACATTAAACCAATTAGTTCGCCTTGATGAAGAATGGGAAAGCACAACAAACTTAAAGGTTTTTCCTTAAGTATGTAGGAATCTCTCATGGTATTTGTATCTTTTGTTGCATCATAAATAACTAAACATTCTTGAGAATTTTTCACATAATTAATTATGGAAATTGGAACTTCCGTACTTTCTTCAAGAAGAGATAACTGTAGCGTTGGTTGAGTATATTTATCTGTATCATCTACTGTGGCGATCGCCTCAATAAATAATGTATCGTTCTTATCTAAAATCAACGCACCTTTTTGGGCACCTGCATTTTCTAAAACTACTTGCATTAGTACTTTGACTAATTTATCCAATTGAATTTCACTACTTATGATTCGAGAAGCTTTAATGGCAGTCGATAAATCTAATACAGTTGAACCTGCAACAGTGGATGTGCTAGCGGAAGTGAGAAAAATGGTTTCTTTTGCTTGGATAGCAGTTGTTTTAGTAGCTAGTACTGAAGTGAGTAATCGAGGTTGTGTTTCTTCTAAGTTATTTACTTTTGCTTTTGCTCCCCAGCGTGCGTAAGCATAGTAACCATTAGTGATATAAACTTGAGCTATTTGCTCTTTGCCCCATTCGAGGTAAAACTTAGCTGCGAGTTCGTTAGCAAGCGCTTCTTCATGTGTGTATCCGTTTTCTTTGGCTAATGCAATGGCGCGATCGTATAATTCGATTGCGGATAGTTTTTCATTGTTAACTCGATAAAATTCCGCTTCAACTAACAGGTATTTATGTAAGAAATTTTCTGGACAATTATCTGCCCAAATTTTCATTTGCTTTTGATTTTCTTGCAGCTGCTGCAAATACTGATTTGTTATCTCTTGTCTGGTTTCGGTAGCGTAGATTTGAATTAAATTTAGCGAATAATATAAATTATGTACTGCTGTAACGAAAAATCCCATTACATAAGGTAAAAATTCTTTTGCAGATAAAAGAGAATTTAAGGATTGTTGATAATCTCCATATATAAATAAAACTTGAGATTTCATAATTTGATAGCAGCAAATAGCAATCCAAGATTGATTATTTTGACATCTTTGTAAATAATCTCAATCGGAAAGTTCCGATGTGGAAAATTCAGATATATTTGCTGTCATACCGCCTAAGTTATGTAAAATCAAATCATAAGCGGTAAGAGTATCAATCATTGCTTGATTTTTAGTTTTAATATTAAATTCTAATAAAACAGGCAATTCCGAACTTATATCTATAAGATTAATACCTTGATTAAATAGATTTAATGCCTTACCAAACAAAGTATATCCAGTAAATTGCAATTCTCCAGCATCTAACCCAAATTGGTAAGCTTCATCAAATAGTTTGTTGGTTAATTTTATATGCTTGAACCAATGATTAATGAAAGCAGCAAATAGAAAATAAGTTTTGCATTTCAAAGAAGGATTATTAAATTGATTGCTGACATTAACCCCTAGCAAACCAAATTCATAACCAGATTGATAGTTTTGCAAAACCGAACCCAGAAGAATACCGTAATTTGAATAACCTTTTGCAGATTCTGAGATGTTTCCGTACTTCAAAGAAAGAGCAACTAATTTTAAAGATACTATCGGATAAAGTTCTATCTGACCTATATAAGTAGCGGGATCGAGATTCATTAATATTTTACAAGCAATGATTTTTTCAGCATCTTGCATCTGAGGTAGGCATAAGAGCGAAGAAATTTCTCTACCATCTAATAAATCGCTAACCTGTTTAAAATCTGCTTGTAATTCAGTATCTAAGTTGCTATCAGGTAAGTTGATTTCTAATAATTTTAAAGCTTCTCTACCAACTTGGATGCTATCTAAACATTTTGCATCAACAGTATATTGTACAACTAATATATTGTATAATTCTGTTTTTTCTACATTTGTCTTGACTTGAGATATTGCCTTATTAATAGTTTTCTCTGAAACATCAAAGTTTCCATTTAAGTATTCAGCTTCTGCTCTTTCCCTATATAAATTAAATGATAAATAGTAATGTTGTTCCCAGCTATTTACATCTAGCAAAGACATCCCTGTTGATAAAAATTGACTAGCCGCTGTATAAGCAGTTGATGTTTTTGCTTTTTTACCAGCTAATAAATTCAATTGTGCTAATTTTTCTCTTTCTAAAGGATGAGTAATTAATTCGATTCCATAATTCAAGTGATTTACAATATCAAATATTTTGTCTTCTCGATCGGACTCAGACGTATTTTTTAAAAGTAATCTTCCAATTGTTAGATGCGTCGATTTTTTATCTTCATCTGGAATTAAAGAATATGCTGCTTGCTGTACGCGATCGTGCAAAAATTTGTATTGTACTGATAATTTTTCGCTACCCAAAGTAAATTCTTGATTATTATTAATATCTTCAGATTGATAAAACTTGTAAACTTCGGTAGTAGGTAAAATGAGTCCTTCCTGTAAAGCTTTCCATAAGTCGGCAGCAGTTTCTATCTGAGATTTCTGTAAGATTATCGATAAACTATTTAAGTCAAATTGATTACCAATACAAGCAGCAAGCTGAAGAACTTTTTGGGTTTGCACGGGTAATTTATACAGTTGAAGCGCGATAAATTCTACAACATCATCAGTTAATGCCAATTCTCGCAATGCAGCAATATCGCACACCCAACCATGCGAAGAATCACTATCGTGGTTAAAAGTAATAAAACCATCTTCATATAGTGACTTGATAAATTGATTGCTAAAAAAAGGATTTCCCTGGGTTTTTTGATAAATTAAATCTGTTAAGGGAAATGCCAAGCTTTCGGAACATTGCAAAGTATCAACAACTATATTATTTAAGTGATGTTTTTCTAAAGGAGATAGAGGAATTGTATTGATAGTTGCTTTGTTTGAGCGAATAATTTCCAAAGTCTTAATTAAAGGATGACTTCGAGATACTTCGTTATCGCGATATGCACCAATGAGCAATAAATTTTGTGTATCAGCTTCACTCATCATTAATTCGATTAACTTTAGTGATGCAGAATCTGCCCATTGTAAGTCATCCAAAAAAATCACTAAGGGGTGTTTGTGACTGCTGAAAACTTGGATAAACTTTTGCAGTAATAAATTGAAACGATTTTGTGCCTCATTCCCAGATAATTCGATAGGTAATGGTTGTTTACCGATAATTTGTTCTAACTCGGGAATTACATCTATAATTATTTGACCATTTTCTCCCAAAGCATTCAAAATATGAATTTTCCAAACTTGAAGTTGACTGCTACTTTCACCTAATAGTTGTCTGATCAAATCTCGGAAAGCTCCTAAGAAAGCAGAAAAAGGCATATGACGACCAAATTGATCGTATTTACCTTTGATAAAATAACCGCGTTTTTCAACAATTGGTTTATGGATTTCGTTAACTACAGCAGTTTTTCCAATACCCGAAAAACCAGTAACAAGCACCATTTCCGTGGAGGATTTTGAATTAATTTTCGATTGATTATCAATATTATCTGCAACTCCAGCAACTCTATCAAATGCTGCTAGCAAAGTTGCAACTTCTGCTTCTCTACCGTACAATTTTTCGGGAATAATAAAACGGTCGGAAATATCTTTTGTTCCTAATTCAAAAGGTGGAATATTTCCTGTTTCCTGCCAAGCTTGAGCGCATGTTTCTAAATCGTATTTTAGTCCTAAAGCAGTTTGATAGCGTTCTTCTGGATTCTTTGCCATTAATTTGGCAACAATATCGGATAATACTGTGGGAATTTCAGGATTAAGAACTTTTACTTTTTCTGCTTTTTTGGCAATATGAGAATGTACTAACTCAATGGGATCTTCTCCTGAAAATGGTAGCTTCCCCGTTAATAGTTCATAAAAGGTAATACCTAAACTATAAAAATCCGTGCGATAGTCTATACCCCGGTTCATTCGTCCAGTTTGTTCGGGTGAAATATAGGCTAAAGTTCCTTCCAAAATATTCGGATTTTTTAACTGTTGAGTTTCTCTTGGAAGCAAAGAAGCAATGCTGAAATCTATAAGTTTTACTTGCTTCGTATCGGGTTGAATCAAGATATTGGCAGGTTTGATATCTTTGTGAATCAAACGATGACGATGAAGTGAATCGAGAATCCCAGCAATTTCAGTAGCAATACGGAGAAAATCATTAAGAGAAATTATTTCTAATGTTTCTCCTACAGTTATATATTGCTGAAGAGAAATTCCCCCAAAATCCTCCATAATTAAGGCATAACCGTTATGGTAAGTTTCCAAGGATAAGGGCTTGACAATACCATTTAGGTTAAGGTTCTTAGTGACAATATACTGATTTCTGAACAGTACAAGCTCGTTGAAGCTAGGAAAATCATCTCGCATCACTTTGATGATTACCGATGCTCGATCTGATTCTCTTTGTCCCTGAAAGACAAGCGTTCTGGCACTTTCGTAGATTTCTTCTTCAATCTTATACCCTGGAAGTTTAACTGTTGGAGATGGCATATCAATTCACCCAATACTGTCTTCTAGCTTTGCTTTTAGTATTCCCCAGTCAACGTGATTTGTAACACGAAGAGAATATTGATAAATTTCATAAAGTATATTTTACAGGTATAAAGTCAAAAAAATACTAGTTATAAACACTTGGTACTATTGATGTAATATTACTTGACTTTTTCAAATGCTTTTAAAATAAGGTTTTCAAGTTGTAATCTTTTGGATTAAGTCATTAGTTTTAGTATTGGTTATTACCAATGCCCGTCAAATAATAGATATTTTGCTTCGGCAAAAGTTTATATATAATTCCGTATTTTCTATCTGTATTTAGTGTGGGAAGAAAGATTAACTTGGACTTGATCGCGATTAATAAATTCATTAATTATCTATCAACTTTATGAAAAGCGAAATTTCTACTCCACTTATCGGTTATATGAGACAGTTGGAAAGCGAAGGTATTACTGATATAGAAACAATAGCCGAACATTTATACGACCATCATACTCGTCAAGTCGGACTTGGCTTGTACTCTAATGGTAGATATACGCAATCTGGTAGCGATGTTCAAGCCAATGTTATTTCAGATTCTAATACACCTATAAAAGAATGTATTTTGTGGTGCGTAAATCACTATTTAGGATTGAATCGAAATCAAAATGTTATTAATAAGGTTTGTCAAGCCGTACAGGAATATGGAACGGGTTGTGGCACCTCCGCGCTTTCAGGGGGAATGTCTAAGCTACACAAACAAGTTGAGCATAAACTACAAAACTTAGTAGGGAAAGAAAGCGTATTGCTTTTTCCAACAGGTTATACAACTAATGTGGGTTGTTTAGCAGCTTTACCGGGTAAAAACGATTTAGTTATATTCGATAGAGAAAGTCATGCTTCTTTGATTGATGGAGTAAAGTTATCTGGTAAAAAATGGATATCTTTTAAACATAATGATTTAAAAGATTTAGATAAAAAGTTAGAAAAATATAATAAGAAATACGAAAATATTTTTGTCGTTGTTGAATCAGCTTATTCAATGAGTGGTGACTTAGCACCTTTAAAAGAAATCATTGATTTAAAGCAAAAGCATAAATTTTTGCTTTACGTCGATGAAGCTCATACCTTTGGTTTTTACGGTAAAAATGGAGCGGGTTATTGTAATGAATTAGGAATTACAGAACAAGTTGATTTTATTGTGGCAACTCTGTCAAAGGCTACAGCTTCTATTGGTGGATTTGTCGCCACAAAAGCAAAATATATACCTTTACTTCAATGGCGTGCTAATACATATACATTTCAAGCTTGTTTACCTCCTGGAGATGCCGCAGCAGTTTTAGGTTGTTTAGAAGAGATTGAGAATAACCCCCAGTTAGTTGAGTCTCTTCACGAAAACAATAGATATATGAGAGAAAAATTAACTCATCTTGGTTTCGATTTAGGCACAAGTCAAAGTCCCATTATTCCCGTGTTTATTGAAGATAAAGATAAGCTATTATCTTTTAACAAAGAACTTTTTGAACGTGGAATATTTTCTGTTTCTATTTTTTATCCCGTAGTTAAAATGAACGAAGGAAGAATTCGATTTATCTTAAGTGCTTCTCATACAAAAGCACAAATTGATAAAACAGTTGATACCCTTTACGAACTGGCGATAAAGTATGAGATATTTGATTCACCTATTTATCCTGTATGGCAGTAAATTCAATTTTCTTAATGATTGAAATTTAGCAAATTTTTCTATAAACCCGGTTTTTTCAAGAAACTGGGTTTTTTATTTTTAGATTACACATTTGTAGTAAGATAATTCTGCGATTCCGTACTTTAGAAAAAGAACGGGAACTAACAACCATCAACTAACACAATAATGAAAAGCATTATCAGAAAAGCCGTTACCCTACTTACGGTATACTACGCCTACATGGTGGAATATCGAGCCGAATTAATATTATGGGTTTTAACTGGTTCCTTACCTATAATTATGATGGGAGTTTGGACGGAAGCAGCACAAGGGGGACAATTTGGTTTGTCTGCAACGCAATTCGCTCGTTATTTTCTGACAGTATTTTTAGTCAGACAGTTAACAGTTGTTTGGGTAATTTGGGAATTTGAAAAAGAAGTTGTAGAAGGAAAACTTTCACCGCGTCTGTTGCAACCTTTAGATCCAGTATGGCATCATATAAGTTCTCACCTTGGAGAAAGAGTTGCTCGCATACCTTTTGCAGTATTTTTAATAATTCTCTTTTTTGTACTTTATCCTCAAGCTTTTTGGATACCAAGCTTCACTCAAATAATCTTATTTTTTCTTGCTTCAGCAATGGCATTTGCTCTACGCTTCATTATTCAATACACCTTTGCCATGTTCGCATTTTGGACGGAAAGAGCATATGCTTTACACGATTTTTGGTTTTTATTCTATCTATTTTTATCAGGAACTATAGCACCCTTAGAAGTATTCCCCGAACAAGTTAGACAGATAGTATTACTAACACCATTCCCCTACTTAATTAACTTTCCCGTCAGTATTTTAGTAGGCTTACCAACAGACATTCCCAGAGGATTTCTAACAACAGCAGGCTGGTTTATCCTATTTTTAGGAATCAATAGAATTATGTGGAGACAAGGATTGAAAAAGTATTCCGGAATGGGAGCTTAATCAGTGAACAGTTATCAGTGTTAAGCTGATGTGCAGCGGGCATTGTATAAAACAAAATTTTGGAATTATTGTAGTGCGGGCATCTTGCCCGCTAGTACTATACAAATTAAGTGCGTAACAGCTTAGCGTAGCGTGTCGCGACAGCGACATACAGTGAACAGTTAACAGCTAGCAAAATATTGTTGTTATTTATTGTACTATTCCGACGAGTTGTAGAGACGTAAAATTTTACGTCTCCCGACATTGAGGCGCACCTACATTAAACATTCACATATTATTCACTGCTCACTGTTAGCTGATAGAAATTCCGCTACCTTTTGATTAAAAGCTTCCGGCTCTGTCATAAAACACCAATGATTTCCAGGAAGTTGAGATATTTGCAAGTTTTTTAAATAAGTTTTGTAAGGCTTTAATTGCCAGTTTTGACGATTAACTCCTTTTTCTGGCTGTACGAAGAGAGTAGGAGTATTGATTGGTTTTGTTAATCCGGGTACGCGCATCACTTCATCAAAAATCCCGTCTCGTGCGGCTATAGTAAATTTACTACCCCAATTACCATCAGCTTTTTGTTCAATGCTGTTTTGAAAGACTTTTTGCTGTAAGGGAGTCCAATCTTTGTATTGATTTAACTTCTGTGCTTGTCTTTTTGCCGATTCGTAACTATCAAAAGATCCCATTCCTTTAAGAAACGGTAAAACGCGGTATAAAATTGGGAAACTTAACTTGAAAAAATCGGGCATTTTCCAGATAAAAATCGGATCTATTAATACCATGCTTTTCAAACGTTGAGGATTCTTGGTTGCCCAAATACAGGCTAATTTTCCGCTCCAAGAATGTCCGATAACATGAGTGCTTTGCCATCCCAAACTATCCATCAAAGCTTCTAAATCGGCGATCGCACTTGTAAACGTATAGTCATTATCCGGTTTGCTGCTTTCACCATGACCGCGCATATCTGGAGCAATTATATGATAATCTGCTGCTAAGCGATCGCCTAAACTAGACCAAACAAGCGCATTATCAGCTAAACCGTGGAGTAATAATAAAGGTTTTTTTCCTTGGTTCCATTCCAAGTAAGAAAATTGAATATTGGGTAAAGTAATGGTTTTACGAATAAACATATTTTGGTTAGTTGTTAGTTGTTAGTTGTTAGTTGTTAGTTGTTAACTGCTCACTGTTCACTGTTCACTGTTCACTGTTCACCGTTCATTGTTAACAGCTTTGATTTTCTATCTACTACCAAACGTCTGTGTTCTAACCAAGGTAAACCGATTAATATTTCGCTAATTTCTTCACCACCTAACACAGGAATGGTCAATTCTTGATTATCAAATACTACAGTACCTTGATAAAGGGAAAATTCACCTAACCCTCGGGCTGTTTGTCTTGTTTCCTTTTTAATAAATGACCAATCCAAACTTTCCAAATCTTGAATATCCATTGCCAGCCAATCGGTAAATCCGGTATCTAACAATGCGTTTGCTGTAATAAATGAACCATCAACAGCTACCAAATCTAAGTCAAAATACAGTTTTCCTCCTTCGTCAAAATAGCCGTTAATCATATTCTACCAACAGCCCCGGTTTCGTTCAGACGCATTGCCATCAGTACTGCATTCGGGTATTTATCTTTCGCTTTCTGAAAGCTAACTTCTTCATCTGAATCAATAAAGTATTCTCCGCTTTTTGGCTCAATATGAATGTACCAGTTGTAATGATTTTTAATTAAATCGGGGCTTACTCGCTCAAAAATGTATTTACAGCGCCGAGAAAATTCTTCTTTCTCCGCTTTTGCTCTGGCTTTCTCTTCCTCACTAAGCTGTGGTCGCTTATACTTCCCGTGTTCTTCGAGTACTTCAAAAATTCTTTTACCGTGAGGTACTCTTATATGAAGTTGATCGGTCATGTTTAAAACTCTTATTTTTTAAATGCAATAACTCTATTTTACAGTAGAGACTATTTTAACAACATTTAATTATTAATCCTCATTTTTATCTACTATTACGATCAATAATTAATCATAACATTTAGTAATTTACACTTATTAATGACAAATCAAAATAGAGACAGTCGCCTTCGAGAACATTTAGCAAACGAACGCACTTTTTTAGCTTGGTTGCGAACATCAATTTCTTTAATTGGCTTTGGTTTAGCTATTGCTAGATTTAGTTTATTTTTACGTCAAATAGAAACTACAAATACTCAAAAAGCAGTAGAGAATAATTCTATATTCAATTCCGAAAACTTAGGATTATGCTTGATAATTGTTGGCATTGTTGTTATTGCTTTAGCAGCTTGGCGTTACAATCGAGTATTCCGGCAAATTGAACGAGCAGATTACCGACCAAGCCGTGTATTTATTTGGTTTTTAAGTATTATTGTAATGTTGCTCGGTGTATTAAGTATTCCCTTACTCATAGCGCGTGACAATTCAATTTATCCAGTCAAAAAGCTTAACAAACCCGAATCTAGAAAATAAAACTTCGCGCACCTCTGCGATATACTCCGCGTCACTCTGCGTTAAAAAATCTTAATCCTCCATCTTCCTCTGCAAACAGCACCAATTTCGCGCTATATTCATAATAATGAGGATAAGCAAAATACGTAACAACTTACGCCAATCTTTCGCTGTATTTCGCTACAGCGGACGAGCTGTAAATTTAGTTTGGACTACTAACCGCACTCTTACCATTATTCTGGCAATTTTAACCTTAGTTGCAGGACTTTTACCGGCTGCTGTTGCTTATATTGGTAAGTTAATTGTCGATGCTGTTGTTGAAACCCGAAATTCAACTTTACAAGATAATCTCAACACTTCTCTTCCTTTAATGTATGTGGGATTTGAAGCTGTTGCTGTGGCTTTACTCGCAGGTAGTCAGCGCGGGCTGAGTATTGCTCAGTCACTGTTAAGAGTATTACTCGGACAACGAGTAAATGTACTGATTATTGAAAAAGCGCTGACATTAGAATTAAGTCAATTTGAGGATTCCGAATTTTACGATAAAATGACCAATGCGCGACGCGAAGCTTCTAGTCGTCCGCTTTCTTTGGTTAACCGTACTTTTGGTTTGGTGCAAAATGGTTTATCGCTGCTTACTTACGGCGCTTTGCTAATCAACTTTTCTTTGTGGGCTGTATTAGTATTAATTTTAGCCGCTATACCTGCGTTTGTTGCGGAGACACGCTTCGCCGGACAAGCTTTTCGTTTATTTCGCTGGCGTGCGCCGGAAACCCGTCAACAACGGTATTTAGAAACGCTGGTTGCTAGGGAAGACTTTGCCAAGGAGGTGAAGCTTTATCAACTTGGTGAAATGTTATTAGGAAGATACCGGAATCTATTTCATCAACTTTACGGTGAAGATAGGGATTTAACAATCAAGCGCGGTTTTTGGAGTTATTTATTAGGATTATTAAGTACCGCGACTTTTTATGTTGCTTATGCGTGGATTGTCTTAGAAACAGTTGCAGGTAGGATTTCTTTAGGAGATATGACGATGTATCTTACCGTATTCCGTCAGGGGCAAACTACTTTTGCGAGTGCTTTGACTTCCATCGGTGGAATGTATGAAGATAACCTCTATCTTTCCAATCTTTATGAATTTTTAGAAGAAGAAGTTCCGACAAGATATGGTAGGGCTATTAAAGGTACAAATCCACTGGATGGAATTCGTTTTGAAAACGTTTCTTTTACCTATCCTGGAAGTACAAAACCAGCTTTGAAAGATATTTCTCTGCATTTGAAACCGGGTGAAAAACTAGCAATTGTCGGTGAAAACGGTTCGGGAAAAACAACTTTAATTAAATTGCTGACTCGACTTTATACTCCAGAATCGGGAAGAATTTTATTAGATGGTTTGAACTTAGAAGAGTGGGATTTAGATCAATTGCGGCGAAGAATAGGAGTAATTTTTCAAAATTTCGTTCGCTATCAATTTACCGTCGGTGAAAATATCGGCGTTGGTGACGTAGAAAAATTAGAAGATGAAAAAGCATGGGAAATTGCTGCTGAAAAAGGCATGGCTGCACCTTTTATCGAAAGATTACCAGACGGTTTTACAACTCAATTAGGACGTTGGTTTAAATCAGGACAAGAGCTTTCCGGCGGACAATGGCAGAAAATCGCCCTTTCTCGGGCTTTTATGCGAAAAAGCGCCGATATCCTCGTATTAGATGAGCCAACATCAGCAATAGATTCTCAAGCAGAATACGAAATTTTTGACCGTTTTCGTAATTTGACAGAAGACAAAATGGTGTTTTTGATATCTCACCGTTTCTCTACGGTAAGAATGGCTGACAAAATTGTCGTCATTGAGCAAGGTGAAGTCTTGGAAACCGGAACCCATGAAGAGTTATTAAAAGCGAATGGGAGATATGCGACATTATTTTCCTTGCAAGCGCAGGGGTATCGGTAATTGGTAAGAGAGGGGGTAGAAGGGGTAGAGGGGGTAGAAAAATAACTAACTATTTAGTGCTTACCAACTCCTCCCTTATTCTTAACTCTTAATAATATCTTTTTCCTTTGTGTCGGAATTATTTAGATTTTCTCTCTTTAGTTCTTCCTCTGCGTACTCTGCGTCTCTGCGGTTTTTTAATAATTCTGGTGTTACCGGAATTGATATAACCCACATTCCGCACCTTAACTGTCACAAGTTCATGGGTACTAAAGAAAAATCAGATTAATAGTCTATAAGTACTAGTAAATGAAGCCTAATTTTTAAGTTAAATAAGAATCTATTTCATTAATAAATAATGTATACGAATAATTAGAGTGCGATGTACTCTAAGAATATTCTTGCTGTAAATAAGTTTTATAGTAGAAAAAATGCGAAAATTTTAGCAGATGTTATTCCGGTCTGCTGTCATGCCTAATATCGAAGAAATTGAAATTAAAAATATAGATCACTTGGGCATAGTTGCAGGAATTGTTGATTCTATAGGTTTAGTAGAAATTATTAACGAATACTGTGGAAAAGAGCCAGAAGAAAAAATAAGCTCCGGACATGTAGTAAAGGCGATGATATTAAATGGACTGGGCTTTGTAAGTAGTCCTTTATATTTATTTTCAGAGTTTTTTAAAGATAAACCGTGTGAATATTTAATAGGACAAGGAGTAAAAGCTGAGTATTTAAATGATGATAAGCTAGGTAGAGTATTGGATAAGTTATTTTTAAAAGGTTTGACGGAGATATTTTTAGCTGTTAGTTTAAATGTAAATAAACAATTTAATATTAGTTTAAAATCGTCACATTTAGATTCAACTTCACTACATTTACACGGAGAATATAATACGAGTTTACCTTCGGTAATCATTAATAATGATGCACAATGTGAGATAAAATCGCCAGAAGCTATCGAAATTACTCATGGTTATTCTCGTGACCACAGACCTGATTTAAAACAATTTATTATAGAATTAGTATCGTCAGGGGATGGAGACATACCAATATTTTTTGAAACTGCATCTGGGAATCAATCAGATTCTTCTAATTTTCCTAAAATATTTTTAGAATATAAAAATAAAATCAAAGATAATGATAGTTTAATGGTTGCAGACGCAGCTTTATATAGTGCTAAAAATGTAAATTTATTATCTGGAATGAGATGGTTATGCAGAGTACCTTTGACTATAGGAATAGCAAAAGAATTAGTATCAACATTACTATCAACTGATTTTATTGTTAGTTCATTGCCAGAATATCATTATTGTAAAAGAATTGTAAATTATGGCGGAATTGAACAACGATGGTTAGTTGTAGAAAGCTCTGAACGTAAAAATTCTGATTTACGGAAATTAGAAAAGAGAATATCTAAATCTAAAATTAACGCATCAAATAATTTAAAAAAACTACTGAATTCAGAATTTAAGTCTGAGCAAGAAGCAATTCAATCAGTGAACAATTTCAATAAAAAGCTGAAATATCATCAAATCGATAATATTGAATACAAGATAACAAAATCAAAAAATAAAACAGAACAGAAAACTTTTTATCAAGTAAACGCATCAATCTGTGAAAATATAAATGCTATTAAAATGGCTTATAACAGTGCCGGACGTTTTATATTAGCAACAAATATTTTAGAGGAAGAATCTCTTAGTAATGATGAAATGCTTTCCGAATATAAAGCGCAGCAAAGTTGTGAGAGAGGATTTGGATTTATTAAAGACCCTTTATTTTTTGCTGATAGTATTTTTCTGAAATCTCCGGAAAGAATTCAAGCTATGGCTATGATAATGGGTTTGTGTCTATTAGTATATACGTTGGCTCAAAGAGAAATAAGAAAAGCTTTATCAGCATCTAAATCTACGATTAAAAATCAGCTTGGTAAAGCTATAAATAATCCGACTATGCGGTTGATATTTCAACGTTTCCAATCTATACATTTAGTTAAATTTAACTCGGAAATATCAATCTCAAATTGGACTTCAGAAAGAGAATATATTTTGAAATTTTTACCAGAGAGATGTCGTTACTATTATAAATGCTGAAGCAAATCCACAATAATTTATTTGTAATCAAGACTATTCATTTAATCAATAGTCACAAATTATAATAACTTTTTATTTATGAAGCATAAGTATTATGGAGATATTCAGCTAGGAACAATAAGTTTTTATCTATGAATTCAATATCAAAGCTTATTGCTTCTTATTGAGAATATAAATTCTATGTAAGCTCGGTCAATAATACGACTACTCGAATACCTCAAGTCTGTTTTTATTCTTTACATTGAAGAAAATATCAGTAAAAACACTTCTGTGACAGTTGAGGTGCGGAATGTGGGATATAACTAATTAACCTGAGTTCGGGATAAGCATAATCTGGAATTTAGTTAGCTTTCCTACTGCGTAACAGTAACCTGTATCTGCTGAGTCATCCATTCTTCATCGGGTTCAGATTCGACAACAAATTCCCGACTGATATCGGGTGGATTGTCAATATCGGCACCAATTTGACTTAAAAGATGATTCAAAGGATTGATTTTTTGATCGTTTCCTCTTGTTTTTAATTCTTGGGCTTTTTCTTCTAAATACGAATTAAGGTTTCCTCTACTTTCTAAACCGCTATCGAGAGCGGGTAATGTTAACCATTGAAAGTTAGCCAATCCTTTAGTGACAAATATTTTCAGGCTTTCTTTGGCTTGTTGATATCCGTCTCCTAATCGCAAGCGTAATTTTGTATATGCTTGTTGGTTTGGCTGTAATGCAAAGAATGGTGAATTGTCTCCCTGGATAGGAATCTGAGAAATTTTCCAGGTGGGTGCTAAATCGAGTACGGCTATATTAAGCGGTTGAGAATAATTATTTTTAACTTTTAAATAAAATACTGTTCCAGTTTTTAAGGTAAGATTCTCGGCATTAGCTAAAGGTTTTTTATTAGCATCGCATAATTCAAATTCTATATAATCGTTCAAATCGGAAGCGGAATTATTTAATGCTTGAACGGACTGATATTTTACTAAGTGAACTAACCGCTCTACTACTTTTTTTGCTGCTTCGGAATCATTTATCATCAATTTTGGACGCAGGTTTTCTAATGGCATTCCAATACTGATTTCATATTCCCCATCTTTACCTACAGCTACTTGATAATGTGCTTCTTCTCCTTGTTTAACTTCCACTACCCAGCCATTTCCCTGCATTGCTTGACGCACTTTTTCTAATGCTGTGGTTTGCCGATCAACTAATTCTGACGGTAATTCGTTTTCTTTATCTCCTGCTTGTTTCTTATCGAAAAATCGTACTTTACGAATTAAATCTACTGGCGCAGCTAACATCACCGCAGCAGCACCGACTTCAATTTTACCTTTTAGCTTAATTCCTCCTGCTGCTGCATTTACAATTGTGGCTATGGATTTATCTGCTTGGGGTTCTGTAATTTCCACAATGGCAATTTGTTGTGTTTTATCCGCAAAGTCTTTGACATTCTGCGGATAAATAGCAAAACTAGTTCCTTTTCTTAAACCCTGAGCTAATCCCGCATCTAAAGTGATTTCTTGCCCATCGTCCGATACCTTGACAACATTGACAGCATATGGTCTAAATTCCGTATCAACCCCAAAAACTTGGCGATCGCCATTTCCGGTTAACATGGGTAGCTGTTGGGGGAATTTACTTTGCACCATGCCTTTAACGCGATTGTACAGCGACCTGTAGGTTAAGGGAGAGGTGCTGCTGCTGAGAGTATCAATCGTCCAATAGGTTAATGCACCGTTTCTTTTATCGCTATTATTGCTGACCGCATATTCATAAGCAAATTCCGAAGGACGACAAGCAGCTAAAAATACATAATCTTCGGTTTTCGGCAGCCATGCTTTTGATTCATTAGAGTCATTTTGAGTTAAAATCTGCCAGTTATTTAACAATTCCTGCCGAGAAGCAACCAAACTTTCTTGATTTCGAGGAGCGGTATCAATCTCGTCATTTTCACTACCGCGAATCGCACAATCACCCCTTGTAGCACCACCCGAATGGCAGCTATCAAAAATCACCGTGACAATACAGCCTTTATCCGTCAAACGCTTAATTAAAGTGGCAATTTCCACATCTCGTAAATAGCGATTGCCCGAACTACCGATATCGCATGGCACAATACTTTCATCATCAAGTCCCTCACCCTTTAATTCCGGGTAAACAGTAAGAGCGCGTCCCCCATGTCCGGAATAATGGATATATACTTGTTCTCCTTTTTTTGCGGTTGCGGTGATTTCTTTAAAAGCATTAACAATATTTTCGTAGGTTGGCTTTACTTCTTTTCGTGCCGACCTAACCTTTGATAAACTAGAATCTTCTTCAAAAGGAGAAGTTAACTTCCAAATATTGGATTGAGGAACCTGCAAAGAATTTTGGAGATAACCAGCAACTAAATCGATATCTCCTACACAACCCCTCAAATTGCCGTATAAATCATTTTCTCCGTAGAAATCAATGCCAATTAATAAAGCGTGAAAATTTGTTAAGGCAGCCATAGCGGTATATTTGATTCTTCAGATTTTAATAGGTTTTGAAGAGTTGGACTTATGCAGTATTTGGGGGGATTGGGGATTGGGCATGGGGCATGGGGGATTGGGCATGGGGCATTGGTAATAATTCGTAGGTTGGGTTGAGGAACGAAACCCAACAAATAGGTATGTCTCGTTAAATATGATAGGTTTTATCGCACACCCGCCTGGGGTTGAAAACCCCAGTCTAATAGCCAAAGTCATATAAATATGACTAGAACATTAGCCATCAAAACTAATGAAAAAATGATATTACGGATAATTTGCCCGATATCATATCACTTGCCCTCGGTTAATAAAATACATAATCATAATAAGTTAGAAATGTCATAATATAAGTCGTCAATCTTTTCACCAAAGTCCTCCATCTTTCTGCCTATGTAACGGTTATACTTCGGCAACCCTACCTGATGCGATGCTAGAACTAGCCTACTCACAGGATTAATACGCTTCGGATACACCGGAATGCAGGATAAACCTTCTTTGTGTTGTCGGATTGCCCAACTCCTAGCTACGGGAAAAATTTCTGAATCAAAAATATTGATTAGTGGTGACTGAAGTAATTTTTTCAAGCCGCTTGAACTGCCAATTTTTGCCAATGCTGAAGCTGCATTGCTTCTAACATAGAAGTCCCAATCCTGTAGGGCTTTGATTAAAGGCTCAACTGCGGCTTTATCCCCAATATTTCCCAATGCTGAAGCTGCATTCCTTATAACATCGGAGTCCTCATCCTGTAGAGCTTTGATTAAAGGCTCAACTGCGGCTTTATCCCCTATATTTCCCAATGCTGAAGCTGCATTCCTTATAACATCGGAGTTCTCATCCTGTAGAGCATTGATTAAAGGCTCAACTGCGGCTTTATCCCCAATTTTTGCCAATGCCTCTGCTGCATTGCTTCTAACATAGGAGTCCTCATCCTGTAGGGCTTTGATTAAAAGCTCAACTGCGGCTTTATCCCCAATTTTTGCCAATGCTGAAGCTACATTGCTTCTAACATAGGAGTCCTCATCCTGTAGGGCTTTGATTAAAGGCTCAACTGCGGCTTTATCCCCAATTTTTGCCAATGCTGAAGCTACATTGCTTCTAACATAGGAGTCCTCATCCTGTAGGGCTTTGATTAAAGGCTCAACTGCGGCTTTATCCCCAATTTTTGCCAATGCTGAAGCTACATCCCTTCTAACATAGTAGTTCTCATCCTGTAGAGCTTTGATTAAAGGCTCAACTGCGGCTTTATCCCCAATATTTCCCAATGCCTCTGCTGCATTGCTTCTAACAAAGGAGTCCTCATGGTGTAGAGCTTTGATTAAAGGCTCAACTGCGGCTTTATCCCCTATATTTCCCAATGCTGAAGCTGCATTCCTTCTAACATAGTAGTTCTCATCCTGTAGGGCTTTGATTAAAGGCTCAACTGCGGCTTTATCCCCTATATTTCCCAATGCTGAAGCTGCATACCTTCTAACATCGGAGTCCTCATGCTGTAGGGCTTTGATTAAAGGCTCAACTGCGGCTTTATCCCCTATATTTCCCAATGCCTCTGCTACATTCCTTCTAACATCGGAGTACTTATCCTGTAGAGCTTTGATTAACTTCTGAACTAATTTTGCATGGGTTTGTCCAATGGCTACAAATACCGAGCTAATAAAATCAAGTTCGGGATAAATCAGCCAAAATTTGTAGATGCGCTCTATTGTCTTGTCTATAAGTGGATGAGAAATTTCAGGACATTCAGCAATACACCTACCTGCTAAAAGCAACTGGGTTTTAAAAATATCATCTCGCTCATTGGTAATCTCATTAATTAAGATTATCGGATTTTCCATTAAACCCGCTAGCAAGGTTAATGTTTCGTGCCAATCATAATTCCACAAATTTTTCTTTACTAAGTTAATAGTATCACGGGGTTTTTCCTCAATTTTCTGATTCAGATAGGAAGCGGTAAAGTATTCCTGAAAAGTGCGGTGTAAAAACAGGTATTGCTCATTGCTATCTGGATTCAACTTTTGCAAAATTCCATCTTGCTCGGAGAGTTCATTAATCAATTGACTGGTTTGATTATCATTTTTACCCAAATCATTTTTGATTACATGTCGCAGTTCCCGCAATGTAAAAACTTCTTTTCCTTGGCAACTAAAACGATAAGCCAATTCTTCGAGCTGTTCAGTTTTCAATTCCACCGTTGCTTCATTTGCACTTTTTCGTGAATTGTCATGATTCCATTTAGCCAGCATATAATTTACTGACTGTCGGTAAATTTCCCCCCTTCTAAATGGGAGTCTCAGTTTATCTTGTTGATATAAACTGCAAATCAACGATAATAACAAAGGGTTTTGAGCCAATCCGCCAATTTGGGGACGCTCCCGTAAAGCTTGAATTAGTCCCTCTGCTGTCACGGAAGTATCTTGGAGATATTCCCGAGCATTATTAAACCAAGTTTGAATATATTGTTCGGTTTTTTCTTGGTTAAAAGGAACGATTTCCATTTCCTTAGCATCATCAACCAATTTACCACCATAGCCGACAATCCGAGAGGTAGCGATTATCTGACAATTGGGATAAGCTCTAACAAAATTATTCAGTTTCTCTAAAAGCTGAAAGCGTTTTTCCTGGGGAACCTCATCGAGAGCATCAAGCAACAGCAAACATTTACCATCTAGTAACTGTTGCTTTAAGAAATCATTGAGGAAATAGACATTAGTATCTTCATTATTTATTAAAATATTTGAATGTCTTTCCTGAATAATATTGATAATTGCTTCTTCTACTGGCATTTCTGCAATTTTCTCAGCTAAAGTAGACAGTCGAATCAACAAAGGAATTACAATTTCTTCTGCTGGTTGTCGATTATTTAAAGCCTGGTAAGATTCCTCAACAACTGTACATAACTCAGTTCTTAACAAAGTTGACTTACCCATACCTGGATCGGCAAGTACCACAATGCGCGACTGATTTTGTTTGGCTTTGTGCCAATCTTCCTGCTGACGCTTGATTTCTGACTCACCGATACCTTTGAGAGCATATATTCGTTTTAGTTCCTCTTCCGATTCTCCATAGCTCCGAGTTGTTTCCACGGTATGTTGATAGCGACGTTCTAAAGTCACTTGAATTGGAATATATTGGTCTTTAAGAATAATCGGCTTTTCGGTGTGAAACAGACGAATTTTGTTGTCACGGTTTTCAATTTCCTGCAAAAGCTCTCGAACAGCTTGATGCTCCTCTTCTGGATTCAACCATAACGGCTTAATTTCTTGGGGATCGGGATTTTTATAAAGATTAGGTATTAAATGCTCCCGATTGCCAGACTCAATCGGATTATTATCATCATCAATAGCTACAAACTCACGCATTCGTGCATTATCCGATGAAATTTGTCCTAAAACAGCATTTTTACCAAACTCAAATGCTTTCTCGATCAATTCTCCCGCACCAAGCCCATCATAAAAAGCTTGAGAAAAAGCGATCGCGGCTTTATCTTTGACTGGCTGACTCATCCCGATTGCGTAGTTAAGATGCTCGGAAGCTTTCTGGGCTAAAACTTGAGAATCACAAGCATTGAACAACACGCACTCTATGCGTGTATCATAAATTCGTAATAAATCCACCAAAAACTCATTACTAACTGGCTTTCGTTGTCCCTTGTCATCTTCGAGTATTAACCCTTCCGTTGTGCCATGCCCGCAAAAATGAATAATCTGTGGCTTAACATCTAAAATGTGTCGTCTTAAATCTTCTTGCTTAACTGCTACTTTCCATATTATCTCCAAGCGTTCTCGATACTGCCCTCTCCTTAAAGCTTCTTCTACATTCCTAACTTCAGGTAAAACATCAATATTAGAAGTTCCTGTGGGATTGGACACCAAAATTAATATTTTCGTCTTTCTTTTAGTCATGTCAATCTACATTACCCAGTTAGTATAATTGTTTGTTTATTTTTATTAATAGGTGCGATTTCCTAGGACTTATGCACTGTATACTCACATCTTGCACCATTTTCAACAACCGCCTTAGAATAAATTCTCAGGCTCAAACACAAAGTCTGATAAATCAGACTGAGCAAGGGTTTTAGTGCGTTTTAAGGTACTTTGTATATGAGCCTCGGAATTCCCAACCGAGGTGGTTTTAAAGGCTAAATGAGAATGGTGCAAGATATCAGTATAAAAAGATGGTGTTGGCTAATGATATTAAAACCGGACGTTGCTGAATGTGTAGAGACGTAGCACTGCTACGTCTCTTTCAATGTGAAATCACATTTTCATATTTCTATTCAGCAGCGCTTAAAACCGAACTTATATGGAGACGTAGCATTGCTACGTCTCTACATTAATCTTCTTGTAGCAGCAGGTTTATTAATTACACCTTCCCCAGAACGTAACAATTGGTTACAATCATTATGCGTGCTTTACCCGGAGTAATAAGCGATGGATTTGATATTGGAACCAGCTATTCCCGTAAAAATCGAGAAAATGAAGCAACGGGTACGATGGCAGCATGAAAGTATTGTGCAACGGGGAATCGATCAAACTAGTATGGTTCTCGATGACGGTAAGGAGGATAGCGAAGAATTCTCTTTTATGGTTATCGGTGACACTGGTACAACTTGCCAATATGGATATCATCCCCAGCGAGAAGTTGCTAAATTGATGCTGCGACACCGCCCTGAATGTCGTTTTGTTTTGCACACTGGCGACGTAATTTATACTGTGGGTTCTCGCGAATATTACCCATCAAATTTTATCGAACCTTATCGCGAGTTCTTGAAAGGTGGTGAAAATCCCCAGAATATTGCTTATGACAATATGGTTTTCGATACTCCGATTCTGACAACTTTGGGAAACCACGATTATTATGATGTACCTTTACGATATCGAGTACTTACAGGCCCCACGCTCAAGCTACGCCGTATGTTTCGCTACAAAGATTTTGAAATTGGCTGGCATGGTTCCGAACAAGGAGATGCTTATGCAAAGGCATTTTTGGATTATTTAGCGCGATTTAATTCTAGGCAATTAGAGTCTCATTTAGACGAACACTACACCGCAAAAACCGACAACGGACGCTGTTTGCGTTACGAGCCGGGACATTTTACTCGTTTACCAAACCGTTATTATACGTTTCGTTACGGCGGTATTGACTTTTTTGCGCTTGATTCTAATACTATTAACGACCCTTCGCCAATTCCGGCAACACCACAAGGAGATATTCGCAGAAAAGCTTTAACTCAGCGCCGCTCGGAGATAGATATTGAAGAACAGCAGATTTTAGAAGAATACAATAAACTCAATCTGGATAATCCTAAAGATGCCGAAGAAGGGGATTTTCTCGAAGCTAGATTAAGCCAAATCAACGAAATCAAAGTTGATATCGAAAAGCAGCTAGCATCCCATCATCCCCAAGTTGATTTTGAGCAACTTGAATGGTTCAAACAAAGGTTAATTGAATCTTGGAATAATTCCGAAGTTCGCGCTCGCATCGTTTTCTTTCACCATCCACCTTACGTTACAGAGGCGAATAAATGGAATCAAGCGCAAACATTAGCCGTGCGTCGTCGTTTGCGGTGGGTATTTGATGAAGTTGCTCAAACTATCGGCAGCTTGAAAGATAATCGCCCTATAGTAAATTTAATCTTAAACGGACACGCTCACTGTTTAGAGCATCTTGTCACCACCGACACCGGACACGCAGACTCTCATATAAACTGTATCGTTAGCGGTGGGGGCGGTCATTATCCCCGCCGTCAAAGGAAATTAGGGTCAGAATTAATGGAAACTTTTGATTCTATTCCCGACAAACCTAACCGTAAAGTTGCGGATTCTTTACTCTTTATCGGTCGCAAAGGTTACGAATTATTAGCACGTTCTTCCTATTCCGGAATACGAATTGATGTCAAAGCGGGTAATCCTGTTAAGTTTGTTGTCAAACCCTTCGTCGCCGAACGTTATGGGCAAGGATGGAATTATCCTGAAATAGAACCGTTTGTAATCAGTTAACAGTGAGCAGTTAACAGTGAGCAGTTAACAGTGAGCAGTTAACATTGTTAGCAAGAGTGAGGCGATCGCAATTTTCGGTTGAGTAGAATCCAGTACCAGTGGCATAGATATGCGGGTTTCGTCCGATTTTTAAGAATTTTCTTTGTATTGCACCTTCCATAGAAAGCGCTATAAATTTCATCATCGGGTGTTGTTCGACTTCTAACCTAGCTAACACCCGGTTTATCAGTTCTATCATCTTGATTAATTTTGGACGAGCTATTGATTTTTGATCTCAAACTGCATAAGTCTAAATTACCTGCATTTATCAATAATCAGAGCGGAGGCAATAAACGCTTACGTTCAATTCAATTTAAATCCAAATCCAAAACTAAGGACAAAATTATGATACCTACAAAAATTGATGTAGAACAAAATGTAACAGACTTGCCAAATAGAGCAAGTTCCGTTTCCCACCAGCAACTTGTTAATGTAACAGGAGGAAAAAGAGATCGTTATCGATGCTGGTTGCGAACCTACGCCCTATGCGGACCGGCACATGGACACGATCGTCGTTTGGGAGAATTGTCTTTACCAACTAACTCAAGCAGCGATGCGAGAGCAGAAGCCGCTTGTAGACGAAGACATGAGGCAGCAGCTAGAGAAAGTTGGGGTTGTAGCTATCGAGGAATACACTCACAATGGCTTGGTCGTTGGTAAAGTGTGAAGCGTCCGCAGATATAAGCTGTTATGGATGCTAGCCTTCATATCTGTGAGTTATTGCAATTATACTTGTGCGTAAATCAATAACTGACAGAATCGAAACAAGAGTGATATCCGAACGATAAAGGTTTTATCCGGGTTTTTTCCTTTCTCTAAATCTTCCAAAACCCGGATTATTCCTTTTTTATTTTTCCCTTCAGTTTCAAGTGATTTTTAGCTAATATCCCTTCAAGTAAATAAGTAAAATCACCTGCACTTCTTAACAATCAAACCAAGAAAATAAAGTCATGACTGTAACTACAAAAGTAACTCCAGAAAACCAAACAATAACCCCATTATTAACAGTAAACGGACATCTTTATCCCGTAGAAGAAGCTTTGAGACGCTCTATGTATCAAAGTAAAAATAAATTGGTAGATGTATGCATTTGTGAAATATTAATTCGGGAATATGCAGCCAAACACGAACTCGCGAATACTGTAGAAGAATTGCGAATAGCCATCGAAGAAATGCGCTACGACAAAGGGTTGGAATCAAAAGAAAAGTTTTTACACTGGATGAAAACTAACGGACAAAACTTGTTGTCGATTCAAAACGAATTAGACTACCAACTCTTACGCAACAAAGTTAAAGCCAATATTCCTGATGAAGAAATAAAAGCATATTTTGCTGAATATCAACTAGAATTCGATAAAGTTGAATTATATAGCATCCGAGTCAGCACTCAAGAAAAAGCAGAAGAACTAATTGCAAAAATAGAAGAAGAAGGAGAGAATTTTCATCTAGTAGCAATGGAATATTCAGAAGATCGAGAAAGTAATTTGAAAGCAGGCTATATTGGCAAAGTTGATAGATCTTCAGTCACAGCAGAAATCGAAGCAGCGGTTTTTGCTGCTCAAAAAGGGGATGTGGTAGGACCAATTAAAACCGAGAAAGGCTACAATCTTTTCAAAATTGCAAACTTATATCCATCGACATTAGAAGAAGCGAAAGACGAAATTCGTAACAAGCTTTTTGAAAAATTATCAGCCTTATTACTCGCTGAAGCTGAGATTAAATACCCTTTGTTGTCAGAAGATGCTGTTGCACAATCAAATTAAAAGAGCCGGTGTTGGTACGTGACGCTATCATCGCTGTATTATTACATTCCAATTAACGAGTATGCGTCACACACCCTACAAAACTAACAACTAATAACTAAAATAATTAGAGATATTCAATCATGATTGCTTATTTAGGAACCTTCATCGTCGGTTTAGTTTTTTTATTCACAGGTGTAGTTAAAGCCCTAAGTTCTAAAAAATTTATCGAGCATATTGAACAATATCAACTTTTTTCACCTCGAATCACACAATCAATTGCTACTTTATTTATTGGCATAGAATGTGCTTTAGGAACTGCATTGATTCTTCATCAATTCCCTGAATGGTTAGTACCGGGAACGGCAATATTACTAGCATTATTATCGCTGATTACTTTTTGGTCTACATCCACCGGAAGAACGGAAGATTGTGGTTGTTATGGAGGATTGGCAATTATTACTCCTACCCAAAGTATCTTGCTGAATTTAGCATATATTTCATTAATGGGATTAGTCTATTACTATCCGGTTGCAAATCATCAAACAGCACAATGGCAATGGATTACAACATTAGTAATACTAGTTTTAGGTATCCTTATAGCTCAACAATCTCAATATCAACCACTAGTTGATTTTTCATACTTAAAATCGGGTAAAAACTGGAAAAAAAGTTGGCTGCCAAATAGTCCCCAAGATTTACAAAAAGGAACTCACTTTCTTGTTTTCCTCGGCGCTGAATGTCCCTATTGTAAGCAATGGGTTCCTTTACTAAATATTATGAATGCAAATCCCGCTTTACCTAACGTTATAGGAATGATGACATTAAATGAATCGGAAATTGAAAATTTTAAATCCGAGCATTTAGTTCATTTTCCTATAGTTAGCATGAACAAAATATTATTTCGCTACATGGTAGATGCCTTTCCCACTGCGGTATTAGTAAAAGATGGAAAAATAGAAAGCATTTCTACAGGACAAATTCCTCAAGAGTTATTTAAAGAAATTCAAAATTTTTACCAAGCCACTGTCACAAGAGAAAAGCCGAAAAAAGCCGTTCGTTTTGCTGGATAAGAGTGATAGTTAATAGTCGGTTGGCTGCTACTAAGTCGCAGTAGCTATCCAACCTACTTTCTAAATTACAAACCTTTTGATAAATTTCTTGGATAAATAAAATGCACGAATCTGAAATTAGACAAATAATTGAGCAAAATAGTTTATTTAATTCCTTATCAGAGCAAGAATTTGAATGGGTAAAGAATGAAATATTAACTAAAATTAAAATAGTAAAATATCAATTGGGAGATGATGTTATTATTACTGGCGCTTCCTCCAGCAGTTTTTATATTATTGCTGCTGGGAAAGTTAGATTAATCGACAGTAGTAAAGGTAAAAATATTACTGTTGGTGTTTTAAATCAAGGTAATACTTTTGGCGAACATTGTTTATTATCTTCAACTCCCTCACCAATAACTGTTAGAGCTAGCGATGATTTAACCTTATTAAAATTAGAAGCAATAGAATTTGAACGTCTTGTCAATAAATTCCCAGCTTTCAAAAATAAATTAAACAGTTCTATTCAGCAACAAGAAGAATTTAAGTTTTTTAGAACTTTAAACATTTTCTCCGATTTAAAACTGCCAGAGGTTTATAAATATCAGCAAGACATTAAAATCATTACAGTCAAAGCTGGAGAATATATCTTTGAAGAAGAACAAACAGCAGATGCAGCTTATATAGTTCGTTCTGGTAATATTCGTTTAGTTAAAAAACAATTAGAAGATATTACAATAGCGATTCTTAGAGATGGTGAAATTTGTGGTGAAATTGCTCTTTTATCTAAAGAAAGTTATTACTATAATAGCGCAATAGCTATTGAAGACACAATTGTTTTTAAGTTACCAAAATTTCCTTTTGATAAATTAATCGATAATTTAAAAATCAAACAATATCTGACTAAAATTTCTGATAATCGTCAACTTCAAACTCAAGCATTTTTAGAAGCAAGCAATAATTCTATTCCTCAACAAACACAGCAAGGGCAGATTGATTTTAAAACAGAAAAGCTAAAATCTAAAAAAAATGCACCATTATATACATTTGCGACAGTAGATAACCCAAAGCTAGCTGGAATAGGCTGCTTGGCAACAATAAATCGACATTGGAAACAAGAAATCGATTTACAACCAATTATTGAAAAAAAACTAATCAAAAATAGCTCAGAAAATTTGATCTCTCTAAGCAGGATAGCCGAATCTTTTGGTTATTTGACTCGCTTGTTGCATCTAAATAATCGGCGATTGGGACAATTTTCGGATTATCCTGCTATTGTCGAATATCAAGGTACCTTATGTTTGATAGTATCAGTATCCGAATATATAGTTACTTTGATCGATCCTTTAAAGGGAATTTTTCCTGTCAGTCGCTATGAATTTTTGGAAGTTTGGGATAGAAAATTACTTACATTAAAAATAGTTCCTAACTTTGCCCATGTTGGTAAAAACACTTATAAAATTTTTCCACAATTTATTCCTTTATTACGTCCCTACTGGAAAATATTCGCTTGGATTGGCTTAATTTCACTTACTTTGCAAATATTAGGTTTAACAGGGCCATTATTTTCTCAAGTAATAATCGACCGTATTTTAGTTAAAGGTGATTATTCTCTGCTACTTTTAATGGTGCTGGGAATGTTATTTCTAACTATATTTCGGATGGTTAGTAGCTCTCTACAAGAAATTTTAACAGCCCAAGCAATGAAGCGAATTAGTATTTCTTTATTGCTACGTTTTTTTCAACATATTCTTTCCTTACCTAAAGCAATATTTTCCCAGTGGCAGGTAGGAGACTTTAGCATTCGCTTGCAGGAAAATGAAAATCTTCTGCAATTAGTTTCTCAAAGTGGATTTACAGTAATTATCAATAGCTTAACCAGTATTATTTATTTAATAATTCTCTTAAATCAAAATGTAAAATTAACAGGATTAGCTTTAATTTTTGTCGCTGCTAATGGTTTATTAATGTTAATCTCTACTCCTTTATTACGTGCTAATGACCGCAAAGTATTTGAAGCTCAAAGACGATGGGAATCTTATTTAATCGCCACTGTAAGCGGAATTGAAACGGTTAAATCTATAGCCACAGAGAATCTATTTTTTCAAGAAGGAATAGGTTTAATGGTAAAAAGCCATAAAGCAGTATTTAAAGGTGCCCTTTTAGGCTTTAATATCGGACTAATTAGCAGTATTCTCAGCCAATTTAGCACTATTTGCATTTTGGGATATGGTGCATTATTAGCGCTACCTTCTCCCGCAACTGGACAATCGGAATTAACTATAGGAGAATTAGTCGCATTTAATGCATTACTAGGTATATTAATGGGTTCTTTACAAAGTTTAATTAATGTTTGGGATGAAATCCAGAAAATCCAAATTTCTCTAGAAAAAATTAATGACGTTTTAGTTTTACCAACAGAAAAACAAGATCCAACTGCGATAATGCCTCAAATTGTTGGTAAAGTGAAACTTGAAAACGTTTATTTTAGATATGATTCGAGCGGGAAAGATATTTTACAAGATATCAATTTAGAAGTATTACCCGGAGAAAAAATAGCCATCGTCGGTAAAAGTGGTTCGGGAAAAACGACTTTGGTTAACCTATTGTGTAAAATCTTAGACCCAACTCAAGGTAAAATTTACATTGATGATATAGATATCAGTAACATCGAACTATCTTCCTATCGTCGTCAATTAGGAGTAGTAGAACAGCAACCGTTTTTGTTTAACGGTACAATGAGAGCTAATATCGCCGCTTCAGATCCAACAGCAAACTTAGAAAAAGTTGCAAATGCAGCCAAGTTAGCTGGTGCAGATAAATTTATTGAATCCTACCCTCTGGAATACAATACCCAAATCGGAGAAAGAGGAATTACTTTAAGTGGAGGACAAAAACAGCGTCTAGCTATTGCTCGGGCACTTTTAACAGATCCTCGCATCCTGATTTTAGATGAGCCTACAGCATCTTTAGATTCGGATTCAGAACGACTCATTTTAGAAAATTTAAACAAACAAACATCCGATCGTACCTGTTTCATCGTTGCACATCGTTTGAGTACGGTACTTCATGCAGACAAAATTATTGTCATCGATAACGGTCGAATTATCGAGACGGGTACTCACTCCCAACTACTGGAGCGAGGAGGTTTATATGCCAAGCTGTATCAAACAGGTGGATATAAAAGTTTGGTTAGTATTTAGGCCATTTTTCTGCATAAGTTTAATCCTCTGGCAACTAATAAAACCAAGATATTTGATCGCTTTCGTACTTTTCAATTGTCTTTACTTTTAAAAAATTATGCAAAAAACTCCACCATCCCAAAAAGAAAAAATATCAATTACCGAAAAGGATGTTGCTAGTCTTATTAATTATGCCGACAAAAAACTTTTAGAAACAAATGAGCTATCTGAGATATTAAGTACTGTACCTTCGATAGTTCAACGAGGAGGGATTTATTTGATCGGTGCTGCGATGGGTTTTACTGCAATTTTACTCTATTTTGGCAGAATCCCTGTCTGGGTAAATGCAACAGGAAATATTGTTCCGCAAGTAGATAATATTCACATACTAGCAGAAGAAAACGCTGTAGTTACAGAAGTTTTAACCCAAGTCGGCGAGCAATTACCAAAAGATGCTACCTTATTCAAAATTAAAACACCAATAGATTCTCAAACTAATTCAACTGGTGAAAATCAGATTAAAATTCCCAAAGCGGGAAAGATTGTTAAATTGTCAGTAAAAAATCCCGGTAAAGTAATTTCTAAAGGAACTCTATTAGCCGTTTTAACTCCTGCGGAAAATCGCTTTCAAGTTCAAGCAAAGATATCCCAGCAAGATATTTTTGCTATCAAACCAGGTATGGAAGCACAAATAAAAATTGATGCTTATCATTCTCATAATCTTGATAGTATCCCAGCCCAAGTAAATCAAATTATTCCAGACATAGAACAGCCAGGAAACTTTATTGTTACCTTAGATTTACTCGAAAATAGTACAGACATTAAGAGTATATTACCAGATAGAACTCTCTTATCCGGATTAAAAGTACAAGTAGGAATCCAAACAAAAGAGCAACGTTTATACCAGCTTATATTTGGTAAATAAGGCAGCAGAGAATAGAGAATAAATTAAAAGGCGATATTAGTAAATAATTATATTAACTACGATGAATAAATTAGATTTAAAACATTTATTAAGAAGACTACCCCTAGTCCGACAACAAAGCCAAATGGATTGCGGTGCGGCTTGTTTAGCTACAATATGTCGCTTTGACGATAAACAAGTCAGTCTGAATAGAATGCGAGAATTAACTCGCGTCGGTCAATCTGGCACTTCAATGTATAACATCAAGCAAGCAGCTATAAGCTTGGGTTATGAAACTTCTGCCATCTTAGAAACATACGAAAACTTGGAAAAAAGTCAGCGTCCTTCTATTGTTAATTGGCGCGGTTATCACTGGATTGTTGTTTACAAAGCTAGGTCAAAATATGTTACAATAGCAGACCCCGCACAAGGCTTAACCAAATTACCAAAAGATGAATTTCTAGAAGGTTGGACTCGTTATACTCTGCATTTATATCCAACAAAAAAAGTAAAAGAAATCGAAGAATCAAAACCTATTCTCAGTCAATTTTATCCTTATATTAAACCTTATTTACTTACAATTTTAGAAATAGGCTTAGCTTCCTTCGCTATGCAGATTCTAGGAATGTTTTTACCTCTTTTTAGTAAATTTATCTTTGACGAAATAATTATTAAACAGAACTCTGAGTGGTTGTATGTAAGTTTGATTGCTATGGGTGCAATCGGGGTTTTGAATTTGACTATTAGTTATTTTCGCCAACATCTTTCTTTATTTGTTTCCATGAAAGCTACTTTACTCATGGTGACAGATTTTTATAAGCATGTATTGGCATTACCAATGGGTTATTTCGCCTCTAGAAAAGTCGGAGATATTACCAGTCGTTTTGGGGAAAATCAAACAATTGTCAATTTTTTCACTGACATTGGACTACAAGTTATTCTAAACGCTATTTCGGCAATAATGTATTTAGGATTAATGCTTTACTTTAACGTTCCTTTGACTTTACTTACTTGTTGCTTTTTTATCTTGCACTTAGTTAACATCTACTTAATTACTCCTAGTTTACAAAGAAACTATCGCGATGTATTCCAAAAAGAAGCTGATGCTCAGAGTTATACAATTGAATCTATTAGCGGCTTAAGTACTATTAAAACTTTAGGCATCGAACATTTAACTCGTTGGCAAGCAGAGAATCTTCATGTCCGTGCCAATAATGCCTATTTGCAGACAATTAATTTAGGGATTGTATCTAATGTAGCTAGTGGTTTAGTCTCTTCTTTGAGCAATGGAGCGGTGTTATTTTTTGGTGCAGTAATGGTGATACAAAATCAATTAACTGTAGGAGAATTAGTTGCTTTTACAGCTATAAGTCAAAGCTTTTCTGCACCAATAATGAGTTTAATTGGAGTTTGGGACGTATTTCAAGAAACTTTAAATGCTGTAGAAAGATTAAACGATGTATTTGAAACCAAACCAGAATTAAGTCAAGCAGCAGCTAAAGAAAAAATTCAATTGCCAAAATTAAGAGGTCATGTATATTTTGATAATTTAACCTTTCGTTACGAACCAAACAGCGACAATAACATCCTACAAAATATTAATTTAGAAATTGAACCAGGACAACGTATTGCTTTTGTTGGTCGTAGCGGTAGCGGTAAATCTAGTTTAATTAAACTATTATTGGGATTTTATCCTCCAAATTCCGGTAATATTTATGTAGATGGGTTTAATATTAATGATGTTTGGCTACCTTCAAAGCGTCAACAAATTGGAGTTGTTCCCCAACAAAGTCACCTATTTAGAGGAACAATTAGAGACAATATTGCTAGAGGTAAACCAGGAGCATCCGATGATGAAATCGTCGAAGCAGCAACCTTAGCAAACGCTACCGAGTTTATCGCAAATCTACCCCAAGGTTTTAACTCAATTATAGAAGAGGAAGGGTCTAATCTTAGTGGGGGGCAGCGACAACGTATTACAATTGCTCGTGCTTTGATACGAAAACCCCAGATTTTAATCCTCGATGAAGCAACTTCTGCTTTAGATAGCGAAACCGAAGAAATTGTTCTTAATAATATTAACAAAGCTTTTCAAGACCGCACTATTATTTCTGTAGCTCATCGACTCTCAACAGTACGTCAAGCAGACTTAATTGTAGTACTAGAACGTGGCAATATTTTGGAAATGGGAACTCATGATAAACTGATGTCTAATCATAATTTATATTATTATCTCAGTACTCAACAATTGAATCTTTAATAGGATTTACGCATTGACAAAAGAGGGATATAGCCGATTACATTTGGGTGACGTACAGCAAATATAGTTATAGGGAGTAAGGAGTAGGCAGTAAACTAATCTACCTTCTAAACTTGCAAACTGCTGTATTTAATACAATGAGAATAAAAACTGCAAAGACTTTCCGAACGGGCAGGATTAACGCATGGGCTATATGTTAAAGTCATTTAATAGCCAATGTTCAATTCCTAATTGTTTAAAATGAATCGTAATAATAATAGATTAGATTTTTTGAATTTTTTACGTTTTACTGGAATTATTTTATCTATTTTAATTGGGTTGCTGTTTTATCCTTTCAATACAGCATTTGCCAATACATCTACTGATGTTTACCAACAAAAATCCGCTAGTTCGGATGGTATTGGTAAAGTTTACATGGGTAGAGAAATTTCCCAAGTAATGGGACATCAAGGTGCAATGTGGTTGGAAAGACCTACTCGTGAATTCCAAGAACAACCTAGCAAAATAGTCACCGCTTTGGATCTTAAAGATACCGATGTGGTAGCGGATATGGGTGCTGGTACTGGCTACATGAGTTTTCGCATCGCTCCTAAAGTCTCAGATGGAAAGGTGTTTGCTGTAGATATTCAGCCGGAAATGTTGGATATTATTGAGTTTTATAAAAAACGAACCAAAATTAATAATGTAGAACCTGTTTTAGCAACAGTTACTAACCCGAATTTACCTGCCAAAAGCGTCGATTTAGCATTAATGGTAGATGCTTATCATGAATTTGAATATCCTAAAGAAGTGATGGAAGGAGTAGTAAAGTCATTAAAGCCAGGTGGTAGAGCGGTACTAGTAGAATATCGCGGTGAAAATCCTTTTCTTGCCATCAAACGCTTGCACAAAATGACTCAAAAACAAGTCAAAAAAGAAATGCAAGCTGTAGGATTAACTTGGAAAGAAACCAAAGAATTGCTTCCACAGCAGCATTTGATGATATTTAAGAAATAGCGAATTGGTAATTGGGGCATGGGGCATTGGGCATGGGGCATTGGGAATAGTTAGGAGTGTTAGCGTAGCGTGTCCGTCAGGACATGGAGTTAGGAATTATTTCTCCTTGTCTCCCCCTCTACCCCCTCTACCCCCTCTCCCCCCTCATCTCACTCAGCGGGAATCGCGATCGCAGTTTTAGCGTTACTATCCCAGACTACCCAATTAAATTCTTTATCTAAATTTTCGGCAGTTTCCGATACTTTGAAATAAAGTTTTTCACCTTTTCTTTCAATTGCAAAGTCTGCATTTTGAGCATAAACTACCTTGAAACCTTTATCTCGCAAACAAAACATTACCCAAGCTTTCAATGATTGTCTCGATGGATCGTAGGAAACCATTGGTCTTTTAAACGCTTGTTCTATAGTTTGATATATTTGGGACATTCTTTAATAGTTAGTTGTTAGTTGATAGTTGTTAGTGGTTTATTTTTGGATACTGGGAATTGGGCATGGGGCATGGGGTATGGTTATTGGTTCAAACTCCTAACTCTTAACTCCTAACTCTTTGTCATCACTTTGGATTGCAACGAATTTCGACAATAAACCCATCTGGATCGTAAAAGTATACTCCTCTTCCGGTGGGACGGGTGACGGGTTCTTGAGCGATTTTTATTTGATGCTGTCTAAGTACTTCTACTGCCGAGTCAAATAATTCGGGAGCTATATCAAATGCCAGATGATTGGCACGTGTAAAACCTCGTTCGGGATTTGGATCTGGTGGTGATAATTCCGGTTCCCAAAATAAATCTAATATGGTGTCGTCGGGAGTCTTGAAGTTGGCAACTTTTCCCGCTTTAACTAAATCAACTAAAGTTTCTGGAACTTCATCACCTTTAAGTTCGTGCAAACCCAAGATACTTCCATAAAAATGCCGAGAAGCCTGCATATCTTGGACGTTAAGAGCAATGTGATGCACTCGACGCAGACTTCCTGGAGATATAGCGCTATTTAAATCAGGACTAGATAGCATAATCAATTATCAATTACCAATTATCATATTTTAGAGCTTAATATGCTCCAAAAGATACGTAATAGTGCTTTCAACGCTCCACTATATGTGATTTGTTTTGGATTTTTTACTGATAATTGTTTATTGTTCATTGATAAGAGATGTTAAAACGGATGAGAATGCTAATTAATTAGCTTTCACGTTTGTTTAGTATCTATATTTTAGGAACAGGGTTTGCAGTGTCACAGGAATTTAGTTCGCAAATTTCATCGCCATTATTAATTGAGGGTAGCAATGGCGACCTCGGTTTGGAATCGAAGCTTTTGGAGTTACCGCTTTACGAGTTTTCGGTGGAGATGAATTTTACTGGTAAAGAAGTAGCTGAGGTTTTTGAAAAATACCCTTTGCTACCGGGAGCGATTTTATTAGATAAGGGCAAGTATGTTGGGATGATTTCCCGCAGACAATTATTAGAATTTTTGATTCGTCCTTTTGGACGAGATGTATTTTTTTATCAACCGTTGAGTAAATTGTACAGCTATGCTCGCACGCCGATTTTAGAGTTAACGGAGACTACATCTATTTTATGTGCAATGCAATTTACTTTAAGGCGAGATCCAGAATTTTTATCGGAACCAATAGTGGTGAAAACTGCATCCGATAAGTACAGGTTGTTGGATATGCAAGAGTTAAATATTGCTTCTTGGCAAATTCGTGGAATTGAAACTCAGGTAAGATACGAACGCAGCCAAGCGCAAATTATTCAAAATGATAAGATGGCAAGTTTAGGACGTTTGGTGGATGGGGTAGCGCACGAAATTTTAGATCCGGTAAACTTTATTTGGGGTAATGTAACTCACGTTTCTAATTACAGTAAAGATTTACTTAAATTGATCGAAATTTATGAGGATAATACCCCAAAAACTCCAGATGATGTACTGTATTTAAAACAAGATATTGAATTCGATTATTTAGAATCCGATTTATCACAAGCACTTGCAAGTATTCGCACTGGGGCAGAAAGATTAAAAAAACTAGTTACTGGATTGCAAAATTTTTGTCATATTGATGCAATTTATCCAAAACCTGTAGATTTACACGCTAATTTAGATAGCACTATATTGTTAATTGGCAGCAGGTTGAAAGGTGAGATTCAGATTGTTAAAAAATTCGGTCATCTTCCTCCTGTCTATTGTTTTATCGGACAATTGAATCAGGTATTTATGAATATATTAAGTAGAGCAGTAGATATTTTACTTGATGAAGCAGTTAGACAGCAGTTTGGAACAGAATCTAACGATGCTTCGCATAAACCTACTATTGAGATAGGTACAGAAGTTATTTCCCAAGAATCAACCCAACCAGGCTTACCCGATTCTCGCTGGATATCAATTAGTATTGCAGATAATGGTCCGGCAATGTCTGAAGAATTTCAACAGAAAATAAAAGAGTCTTTTTCTGTAGATCATCGTAGGGCTGATAAAGAAACAAGTTTAGCTGTCAGTTATCGCATTATTACAGCAAGACATGGTGGTAAATTAAATTTTAATTCTCAACCAGATAAAGGAACTCAATTTGAAATTCTTTTACCTTTGGTTTAATTATTGGGTAATAGGGAATTGGGCATTGGGCATTGGGCATGGGGCATTGGAAATAAATAGTTAGGAGTGAGCAGTTATTAATTATGAGTAAATAGCAAGTTTGATGTAAACAAATATTCCCTATTCCCTAATATTCAGCATCAATCAATCCTTTTTGAATTGCAACAATCGCAGCTTGAGTTCGATCGCGTACTTCTAACTTTTGCAAAATTGCATGAATGTGAACTCGTACCGTACCGGAAGTAATAAAAAGATTTTCTGCTATTTCCTGGTTTGATTTACCCCCTGCAACTAATGTTAATATTTCTCGTTCTCTTTTAGTTAGGGTATTATTTTCAGTTGAAGATGTATTTAAAGAATTTGATATAGAATTTAAATTTGATTGAGAAGATTGAAAAGCTGTTTGAATTTCTACGGTAGCGCTACTATCCCACCAAGAAGCACCACAGGCTACCGAACGAATCGCTAAAATCAGGTTTTCGGCTGGAATTCCTTTTACACAATAACCATTCGCTTTTGCTTCAATTAATTGAGCAATCAAAGTTTTTTGTGAATGAGAAGTTAAAACTAATACTGGTAAATTCGGACAGCGTTGTTTTATTTGACGACAGGCTTCTACACCACCTATACCGGGTAATCCCACATCTAAAATAACTATATCTAATGGTAGTTGAGAAGCTAATTCAATTGCTGTTTCTCCATCTTCAGCCTCAGCGACAATTTCTAAACCTGCTTCTTGATGCAGTCGCGTGGAAATTCCTAATCGAAACAGTTCGTCATCTTCTATAAGTAAAATTTTTAATGGTTTTGGTGTCATACTTTAATTGTGAACAAAAGCAGGTAAACTAAACCCGAAGATAGCCCCACCACCATCGCGTCTTTCTGCCCAAATTTTACCGCCATGCGCTTCAATAATTTGCCGACTTAAATAAAGTCCTAAACCCGCACCTTTGGCTTGACGGTTAGTGTGTCCTTGATAAAATCTTTCAAATAATAACGGTAATTCTTCCTCTGTAATTCCCTGCCCTTCATCGATAATTTTGACTGTACGATCGATTCCATTAGGAATAAATACAACTTCTACCTTACCACCCCGCAGCGAGTGATTAATCCCATTCGCAATTAAGTTGACAAAAACGCGCTGTAGTTGTAATGCATCTCCATTCACCATAGCTCGCGAACGAAATTCAGAATCAGCAAAACCCAAGTGAATGTATACTTGTCGAGACGAAGCTAAATCAAGAAGAGTCGAAATTGCCGATTCAGCAACGCCGACTAAATCTATAGTTGAACAACGCAGTTGTAAACCTTGGGTATCATTGCGGTAAACATCGAGCAACGTTTGCACTAACTCTAAAGTATTTTGATGCGATCGCCTCATTACCTGCAAAACTTTATCTTGAGTAGCAGTTATCGCACCAAATTTTTCTGACTCAAAAGCGAGGAGTGTTTCTATTGCTCCCAAAAGCGGTGTTCGTAAGTCGTGGGTAAGGGTGGAAGCAAAGTCTTCCCTGAGCGAAGCCATTTTTTCTTGCGCTAATATTTGCATTTTTTGACGCGCTATGGCTTCTTCATAAGAGCGATTGCGATTGCTCAAGTATCCGGTAACAATCAACGCTGCGACTACAATCAAGCGGTTTGCAAAAGTTGGAAAAGTAATGGTTTCCACCCCAGGAATTACCATGTTAAGGATTGTGAAGGCGATCGCGCTTGTTGTTACCCAAAAAGTAGTTTTCTGATTCAAGCGCGAGTTTGCTAAAAGTACTGCACCAATATATAAATATCCAAATACATAAATAGGTGGTGTGGAATATTCTAAAATCACAACCAAAATAAATATGGCGACAATTAGCCACTGACGGGATGAATACGACTGGATCGACGGTTGAAGTCGGTTGAATTGTTTGTTGAGCATTTTTTTATTAGGTGTGTCAAAAATAGTTGATTTTATATGACTAGTACTCCGCCACATTAATTTTGATGGGTTTGCGTAGTGCGAGCATCTTGCTCGCTCGATAGCGCCAGCGAGCAAGATGCTCGCACTACGAATGTGCTACCCAGCAAAATTAATGTGGTCGGGTACTAGTAGTCTATTTCATTAGTTTTGACGGGTTGTAGAGACGTTATACATAACGTCTCCCGAAGGTTACGGGAAAAACGAACCCCGTACTAATTTATGCAATCAACTACTAAGTAAGTCGGCAAAAATAAACCGAATCATATAACAGGATGTAAACAATCATCAAACCTCTGGGATTGCTTCGTTTCACTCGCAATGACATACCTTGATTTTTTAACGCCGACTTACTTAGCGATCAACCGCATTAATTCTGATTGGTTTGTAATTAGGACTAAAGTCCTCACTACGAACCTTTATTACCCCTCATGTGTAATGGGAAGTACATAAAATTATTCTGGTTTTTCTTTAAGAAGTAATTCTAATACTAATTCTATTGTTTTTTCTCTGAAAATACACTATTTAATAAACTCTGTCTCTTCAAAACAAAGTGAGTTTATAGCTGATTACTATTGATATATATTTAATGATATATAACTGTTCTAAACGTTTATAAACGCTGGGATATAACAGGTAAAAAACTAAACTTTCTTTTATATCAGTTGTATATTGTTTTTGCTTTAAAAAACCCAGATAATAAAAATGTAATTTTAATTCTGCAATATGATTTACCTGTCATGGCAGTATAACTAATTACAGCAGCTATATATATCAAATTTGGCATTTTTCTAGACCGTGAATTTCAAAAGTATTTTCTAAATCTTGGCAAATATTATGTTATTAGGATTTATCCAAATTGCCATTGTCTTGGCTCTTTTAGTGGCAATAACTCCGCTACTTGGCGGTTATATGGCGCGGGTTTTTCTGGGTCAAAGAACTTTCTTAGACCCGGTAATTACACCTCTGGAACGTTTAATTTACGCTTTGTCGGGATTGCGTCAATGCTCGATGAGTGGTTGGCAATACATCCGCGCTATTATTTTTAGCAATTTAATTATGGGCGCGTTCGTATTTTTGGTATTCATGTTTCAAGGGATATTACCGCTTAATCCTACAGGTTTAAATGCTCCAAGTTGGGATTTAGCTTTACATACGGCAATTTCCTTTGTAACTAATACCAACCAACAGCATTACTCTGGGGAAACCACCTACAGCTACTTTAGTCAAATGCTAGCGCTAGGGTTTTTGATGTTTACTTCTGCGGGAACGGGTATTGCTGTCGCGATCGCATTTATTCGCGGGTTAACTGGTAGAGATTTGGGTAATTTCTATGTCGATTTAACTCAGTCGATTACTCGGATTTTATTACCTATTTCTCTAGTCGGGGCTGTAGTTCTCTTAGCTGCTGGTATACCGGAAACCTTAGCTGCACCTGCCACCGCAACAACTTTAGAAGGTGCAACGCAATATATCGCTCGCGGTCCGGTTGCCCATTTTGAGATTATCAAGGAACTCGGTGAAAACGGTGGGGGATTCTTTGGAATTAACTCCGCACATCCTTTTGAAAACCCAAATAATTTTACCAACTTGTTAGAAACAGTAATTATGATGGCAATTCCCGCCTCACTAATTTACACTTACGGCGTGATTGCGGGGAATACCAAACAAGCTTGGTTGTTATTTTGGATGGTATTTGCAATTTTCGCGGTGTTAATTACCGTAGCTGCAATTGGTGAATATCAAGGAAACCCGATAGTTAACTCAATTTTAGGTACAAACGCACCCAATTTAGAAGGAAAAGAAGTTCGTTTTGGTGCATTTTTAACTGCACTTTGGGCAGTTGCCACAACGGGGACAATGTGCGGTGCTGTCAACGGAATGCATGATTCCTTGATGCCCAACGGTGGTATAGTGACAATGTTTAATATGTTCCTCCAAATTGTTTGGGGTGGACAGGGAACCGGAACCGCTTACTTATTTATCTTCTTGATTTTGACAGTATTTCTTACCGGGTTGATGGTAGGAAGAACACCGGAATTTTTGGGACGCAAAATCGAAAAACGTGAAATTGTTTTTGCTAGCGTGATTTTGTTAGTTCACCCGATTATGATTTTAATTCCCGGTGCGATCGTCATGGCATTTCCAGAAACACTGTCGGGAATTAGCAATTCAGGATTTCACGGTTATTCCCAGGTAATTTACGAATACGCATCCGCAGCAGCTAACAACGGTTCTGGTTTTGAAGGTTTGGGTGATGCAACAGTGTGGTGGAACTTGAGTACAAGCGTAGCTTTACTCGCCGGACGTTATTTACCTTTGATTGCACTTTTGTTATTAGCAGAAGGAATGGCGCACAAACAACCCGTTCCCGAAACTACAGGAACCTTGCGAACCGATACAGGAATGTTTACCGGAATCACAGCAGGAGTAATTCTAATTTTGGGCGCATTAACCTTTTTACCAGTATTCGCCCTCGGACCGATCGCCGAAGCTTTCCAAATTGCCAGAATTGCTTCAGGAGCTGCTTAGGTAAAAAGAGTTAGGAGTTAGGAGTTAACAGTTAGGAGTTAAAAAATGCAGAGCTTTTTCCTATTCATTACTATTCCTCTTAATCTCTTTCCTCGGCGCTCTCGGCGCTCTAGAAGGGTTTTTTAAAATCGGGAATTAACTAAGCAAGGGATTACTTTAAACTTTTTCCAGTTCCCCATCTCCTTTGAATTTCATATCCACCGAGTAATACCACCGCAATTAGAAAAGGTAATAAATAATAAACTGCTCGAAATGCTAATAACGAACCCAAAGCCGCAGCAGAGTTAATTGATTTTGGTAGTAACAATAAAATAACTGTTTCAAATACACCCAAACCACCAGGCACATGGCTAATAATAGTCGCAATCATCGCTAATAAATAAATTCCAAAAAAGCCAGGATAAGTTAAAGGGTTATTATTTGGAAGCAAAATATAAAGTACTGCCGCAGCAAATGACCAGTCAAAAAAAGAAACAATTATTTGAGCAAGAGATGAATTTAAACTTGGGATAGCAAAACTTTTACCTCTAATTATTAATGGTTGTTTTCTGAAAGCGCAAAGTATTAAGTATGTAATTACAATGAATAAAAAAATCAATCCGATGGGATAGGCTGAGACGAAAGGTAATTTTAGTAATCTGGGTAAAGTTAAAGGTTTGATCAGAAAAGTGACTCCACCCACAGCAAATAATCCCAACCAAAAACATAGATTTTCAAAAGCAAGAACTAAAGCAATTGTTCGCGTTGGTACCCCCCAGTGAGAATAAAAACGATAGCGAATTGCACCACCAGATAAAGCCTCAAAACCAACAATGTTACTAATAGCATTACAGATAAAACCTACTAACAGAATTTTCCCCGCACTTAAAGAGTATTTGAGGTAGCGAAAAGCAATAAAATCGTAGCAGGCAAATGCTAAATAGCTTAAAACCATAAAGGCGATCGCCAAACTTAATTTATACTGCGAAATTGCTTTTAAACTCTGTATTACTTCTTTTAATTGGTAATTCCTTAGTTCTGCGCTCAATGCCGACAAACATATTACTAAAATTACCAAACCGAAAAAGGGCAGCAGACGATTAATTAGTTTTTCATTTACCATAATCTTACAAAATATGACTTATAAATCTGTTGCATTTACTACGTAGTGTTACAAACGATAAACAATATTGTTTAATTGTGTCAAAAATCTTTTCACCAATATTAATTTCCAACCGATCGCCCCTAAATTCTAACTACTAATAAACAACCACTAAATCCTAACTATGAAAGTCAAACAAAGACCGATAAAAACACCACAACCTGAACCTTCGCAAAAAAGAAATGCACCCAAAGCCGATAGAAACAAAATTTACCAACGCGCTTTTAAACAGGCTTTTGTTAAACTCAATCCGCGCAATGCGATCAAAAATCCGGTCATGTTTGTGGTCTGGATTGGAACAATTATTACCGCAGTCTTAACTATTAACCCCTACGTATTTGGTGCAGTTGCAGGGGAAAACCAACGCTTATTTAACGGCTTAATTACGGTGATTCTCTTCTTAACAGTTGTTTTTGCCAATTTCGCCGAAGCTGTCGCAGAAGGACGCGGTAAAGCTCAAGCGGATGCATTGCGCTCCACCAAAGGAGACACCATTGCTCGCAAACTCTTACCAGATGGTGGGATTGAGGAAATAAGTTCTACCAATTTGCACAAGGGAGACAGAATTAAAGTTATTGCTGGTGATGTGATTCCGGCAGATGGGGAAGTTATCGATGGTGTGGCTTCTGTTGATGAGTCGGCAATAACTGGCGAGTCTGCACCTGTCTTAAAAGAACCGGGTTCTGATGTTGCGAGTTCGGTAACAGGCGGTACTACTATAGTTTCCGATGAATTAATTATTACTGTCACTTCCGATCCTGGTAAAGGCTTCATCGATAGAATGATTTCGCTGGTTGAAGGTGCGGAACGTTCTAAAACTCCCAACGAAATCGCTTTGACGGTGTTGTTAGCGGTGCTAACGCTGGTATTTTTAATTGTAATCGCCACAATTCCCACTCCGGCAATTTACGTAGAAAGTCCTGTAAGTATTGCGATTTTAATTGCTCTGTTGGTTGCTTTGATACCTACAACCATTGGGGGATTATTAAGTGCGATCGGTATTGCCGGGATGGATAGGGTAGCTCAATTTAATGTTGTGGCGACCTCTGGACGAGCAGTGGAAGCTTGCGGCGATATCAATACTTTGGTGCTGGATAAAACCGGAACGATTACATTAGGAAACCGCTTGGCTGAAGAATTTATACCAGTTAACGGACACTCGGTTGAGGAAGTCGCATCGGTATCTTTAGCCGCTAGTTTATTTGATATAACCCCCGAAGGTAAATCGATTCTACGTTTGGCAGAAAAACTGGGGGGAGATATTGATTTCGATCGCAAACAATCTGAAGGTGTAGAATTTTCCGCACGCACCCGCATGAGCGGTACGAATTTACCCAACGGTGAGGAAGTGCGTAAAGGTGCGGTAGATGCAATTCGCGGTTTTGTGCGATCGCGCAACGGACAACCTCCGGCTGATTTGGATGCAGCTTATGAAAGAGTATCTAATTTAGGGGGTACACCCTTAGCTGTCTGTCAGGGTAGCGAAATCTACGGCGTTGTGTATCTCAAAGATATTGTCAAACCTGGTATCCGCGAACGTTTCGACCAGTTGCGACGTATGGGGGTACGAACCGTGATGTTAACGGGAGACAACCGCATTACTGCTTCGGTAATTGCCAGAGAAGCGGGGGTAGATGACTTTATTGCCGAAGCGACACCAGAAGACAAAATTGCCGTAATTCAAGCCGAACAAGCCAAGGGTAAATTAGTGGCAATGACTGGAGATGGTACCAACGATGCGCCAGCTTTAGCCCAAGCAAACGTAGGCGTAGCGATGAATTCGGGTACTCAAGCGGCGAAAGAAGCCGCAAATATGGTTGACTTAGATTCAGATCCGACAAAGTTAATTGACTTGGTAACTATCGGTAAGCAGTTATTAATTACTCGGGGAGCGCTAACAACTTTTTCGATTGCTAATGACATTGCCAAATACTTCGCAATTATTCCAGCAATGTTTGCGGCTGCGGGAATTGGAGCTTTAAATATTATGGGTTTAACCAGCGCTCAATCAGCGGTTTTATCGGCATTAATTTACAACGCTTTGATTATTCCGGCGTTAATTCCTTTGGCTTTAAAAGGTGTGGAATTTCGTCCGTTAACTGCTAATCAACTTCTACGTCGCAATATTTTTATTTACGGTTTGGGTGGTGTAATTGCGCCTTTTGTGGCAGTGAAAGTAATTGATGTTTTGATTACTGCTGTTGGTTTGGCGTAAATCGATTTTGGCAACGAATGTATTTGAGATAACGGATCTATCGCCATCTGAACCTAAAAACTTTGCGTTCCTCTGCGTTTACCTTTGCGTGACTCTGCGTTAGAAAACGTATTCTTACTGTACCAACAGATTTGATCCAAAATACCAGGATTTATCATGAAACGAATTAAATTAGAACAAAGATTACCTTTTAGTAATTCATCACCGGAAGTTCGGGGAAAAATAGTTCCCACTCGACGTTTGTATGAAAATAATAGCGCTAAAGCACTTACTACAAACCAGTTTGATTTTATCAGTTTTATTTGGTCGGAATGGCGACGACAAAAGTTTCCTTTATGGATATTTTTGGGATTGTGTTTAAATTTAATCGTTGCTCCTGCTGTTTACGCTGCTACTCCCAATATTGAGCGTACTACTGCTTATGCTTTGGGCGTTTTAGGTTTGGTAACTTTAGGGCTTGGTATTTATTTGTTTACCGTTATTTTACAACCGGAGCATTTCTAAATCATGGCTAGAGAATTTATAATTGCATTTCGCAATACGTTTTCACTTTGGCTTTTGACTGCTTTGATTTACCCATTTTTAATTATCTTTTTTGGTCAAGTTGCTTTTCCTTATCAAGCCAACGGTAGCTTAATAACTAATAACCAAGGACAAGTTATTGGTAGTGCTTTGATAGGACAAAGTTTTAGTTCAGATCGTTATTTTTGGAGTCGTCCTAGCACTACTAATTACAGTGAAGGAAAAGACGCTGCACCTACGGGAGTATCTGGCGCGAGTAATCTTGCTCCTAGTAATTCAGAATTAATTAATCGCATTCAAAAAGAAACCCAAAGATTGCAACAAGCCGGAATTAAACCTACAGCCGACTTAGTTTATACTTCTGGTTCCAGTCTCGATCCTCACATTACCCCAGAAGCCGCTCAAGCACAATTAGAACGAGTTGCAAAAACGCGAAATATTTCTTTAGAAAAAATTCAACCGTTGATTTCTCAAAACACCGACGGCAGATTTATCGGAATATTTGGTGAACCAGGAGTTAATGTTTTGAAATTGAATTTGGCTTTGGATAAATTGCAAAATCCTTCTGGTTAATTTAACAACAATTTTTAATTATTCCGACAAATGTAGAGACGCGATATAATGCCTTCGGCACACTGCGTGAACGCGTCTCTACAAAATTAATATTTTTATTTTAGTTAATCCTATTATGTTTGAATCGAACGAAGTTGTATCTAATCAACACATATCTTATCAATACGAACGTCCGAAACGACGGGGTAAACACAAGATTTTTATCGGTATGGCTCCCGGAGTTGGTAAAACTTACCGAATGTTAGAAGAAGCCCACAGCTTGAAACAACAAGGAATTGATGTTGTTGTGGGACTTTTAGAAACCCACGGGCGTGTAGAAACAGCCGAAAAATCCCAAAAGTTGGAAATAATCCCTCGCAAGGAGATTTTACTACAGGGAAGATCGCTTCCGGAAATGGACACCGATGCGATAATCGATCGCAAACCACAGTTAGCATTAATCGACGAATTAGCACATACAAATGTCCCTGGTTCCGTTTATGAAAAACGCTATCAAGATGTAGAAAAAATTCTAGAAACGGGTATTGATGTCTATTCCACACTTAACATTCAACACTTAGAAAGTCTTAATGACTTAGTATTAAAAATTTCTGGTGTTGTAGTCCGCGAACGCATTCCAGACAGCGTTTTAGAAGCAGCGGATGAAGTAATTGTTGTCGATGTTACTCCCGAAACTTTACAGGAACGGTTGCAAGAAGGAAAAATATATGCAGCCGCAAAAATAGACAAATCTCTACAAAACTTCTTTAAAAAAAGCAATTTAATTGCATTACGGGAATTAGCTTTACGAGAAATTGCTGATAACATTGAAGAAAAAATTGAAGAGAATAATCTAAATTACTGCAATATACAAGAAAGAATATTGGTTTGCGTTTCTACCTATCCAAATACAATTCAACTACTGCGACGCGGCGCACGTATTGCCAATTATATGAATGCCAAATTATATATATTATTTGTAAATAATACTGGACGTTTTCTTTCTCGTGAAGAAACTTTGCACGTTGAGACTTGCGAACGTTTATCTGAAGAATTTGGTGGTGAATTTTTACAAATTAACTCTTCAAACCTGTCAAAAACTATTATTGATGTGGCTCGCAAAGAACGCATTACTCAAATTGTGATTGGTGAAACTCGTCATTCTCGTTGGGAGCTTTTATTTAAAGGCTCAATAGTACAAAAGTTAATGGAAGCCCTCACTAGTGTTGATTTGCATATTATTGCTACTTAATTATGGAAATTGGGGCATTGGGCATGGGGCATGGTGCATTAGGAATTCAAAATAAAATAATTAGAATGCCTTATAACTACAAACCACTAACTTTCACTAATTTTTTTAATTTTTACTTGAGGCTGATTTACTGTTGTTAACCGTTCCGATTTGCTTTGAATTTCCTTGTGAATTTCTGGTTGAAATAGTGCTTGTCGCACATCTCGATCCGCAGTAAACAAAATCAAAAGGGTTGATGCCGAAATTGACATCCCCGTGAGCATTCCTACCAGTGATATTGTATGTTTGGGACGGAGATTAAATAGTGAAAGACGTTCTTTGCGGATTTTTCTTTTAACGCGATCGCCTAAAGTGGAGATTGTACCCCCCGTCATTAAAATCGCTAATACAAGATAGGCTGTAGTCATATTTAACTATTAAAATAGTTTTAACTTCTAATTTTAGTTTACTACTTTTAATTTATATCGGAATTTTGATAGTTGGAACTATGATACCGACAATTAGATGTTGGGTTACGACGCTCCGATTATTTTTTCACTAAGAACTATTTTCTTCGTGCGTCTAACCCAACCTACTAGTACTACTTTTAATTTATATCGGAATTTTGATAGTTGGAACTATTACTTCACCACACCTCTATTTGAGGGGTAAGATATTTGTAGTGGGAGCGTCTCGCTCCCTGGTGACATCTAGCGAGCAAGATGCATGTCCTTGCGGACACGCTGCGCTAACGCACTACCCCGACACCTGCTGGAATACTATAATACCGACAATTAGATGTTGGGTTACGACGCTACGATTATTTTTTCACTAAGAACTATTTTCTTCGTGCGTCTAACCCAACCTACTAGTACTACTTTTAATTTATATCGGAATTTTGATAGTTGGAACTATTACTTCACCACACCTCTATTTGAGGGGTAAGATATTTGTAGTGGGAGCGTCTCGCTCCCTGGTGACATCTAGCGAGCAAGATGCATGTCCTTGCGGACACGCTGCGCTAACGCACTACCCCGACACCTGCTGGAATACTATAATACCGACAATTAGATGTTGGGTTACGACGCTCCGATTATTTTTTCACTAAGAACTATTTTCTTCGTGCGTCTAACCCAACCTACCAACTCCTAACTCCTAACTATTAACTCCTAACTCTTAACTGTTTTTTCTCCACGTTGATAAATTTCTCTTGCATAATCAGTCCACGTACCTTGTCCCCAATAACGAAAACAGCTTGTTTGCAATAGGAAATTGTGCAATAAAGCTTCACGGTATTCATGTTTTTGAGTTGTAGATTCATCAGCTTGCAATAACGAATCAAATTTCTGATGAAACAAACTACTAAGTTGATTCATCGGATTTAATACATTTTCATATCCTTTTACCCAACTGATACTATTTGTCCAAGAAGCACCATCCATATGAAAGTTGGAATTTTCTTGTTTTAACTGCTCTATAACTTGCTCTACATTTTGCGAATCCGATACTCGTTCCCAAATTAAATGTTGTCCCACTGGTTGACAAGCGGGATAATCTTGAGGATTAGCACCAGCATTTTCGATTAATTCTAAATATTCCGTTCCGTTAACTCCGACAACACCTGTTTTTCCTCCACCGTTTTGCTTCATATCGTGCCAAGCTTGCTTGTATCCAGGAGGAAATTCGTTCATCATTACGCCACCATTTTCACCGTCACCGATTTGAGTAACAATCGGTGGATAACTCTCATTCCCTTTAGAGCTTAAAGATTTCGCTTCATAATAAGGCTGCATTTGAGCAACTAATTTAGTATCCGAACCTTGAGTTTTAATCAAAGCGGTAATACTAACGCTTTCACCTTGAGAATTTCGAGCTACAAGTCGGTGTGGTGTATGTTTATTCTTGATTTCTTCACCGCTAAGTGTTTGTACTGAATGCTCTTGCACCATCAACCACTTATAACCGCATTCTTTCAGCGCTTTGACATATTCATATAAAGTGTCGGGATGGTTGGGGAGGTGCATTTCCGGAGGAGAAAAACCTTTTACTCGTGCTAAAGCATCCCAACCGAAAATAGCTGCAAAATAATGCTGCCATGCCTGAATGTGCAATTTGAGATCCGGTATCGGCGTAGAAGGAGCTACAGCGTGTCCCCACATCGTACCCAACCACTCCACATAAGGTTGATATGTAGAATCGCAGGTGATGCGTTTGAGATTATCTATAATATCTCTGCGCCCCATTTGTTGAAATCCCCACAGCAGATTACCAGAGTAATCCAACATCACGCGAGGATTGCAACCTTGATTTACTAATTCGGGGATAATATCACCCATGCGACTGTAACAATTAGCAAAAGGGCCTGCATTATGATTATCACCTTCACCTTGATGCTCAAACATATATTGCAGATGACTGATATATTCGCCGTTTGCACCAGTGGGGATTGTCGGTTGGTGCATATGGAGCGCTACGGCGAAAGTCGCGGTAATGTCTTCGAGTTTGAGATTTGTTGTAGGAAGGAATACAGGGGAATTGTGGTTTACAACTTCTAAAACTTGTTTTTCACTACCTGAAATATTTGGTAAGCCGTCAATGGTTTCTGGTAAAGCAGGTAGGGTTGTTAGAGTAGGCATTCGGTTATCAATTAACAATTATCAATTATCACTTGCTGTAGGGTGTAGGGGTAAATTAATTAACAAAAAATATTGTGAAGGTTAAGACAGTAGGTTGGGTTAGCCGCACTTGTAATAATTACTCTCAATACCGAAATTGATATAGCGGCGTAACCCAGGATCAACCCAAATGTATAAACAATTAAGATGTTGGGTTACGACACAATTGAAAAGATTGTTGTTAAAAGTCAAATTCATAAACGTGTCTAACCCAACCTACTAGTTGCTAACTAATTTTTACTATTATTTGCGGGTTTTTGCTTAGACGTTATCTGCAAGGGAATTTCTTGAAGTCATTATCTGATCTGGGTCGTACAAAAGCAACTGCCGCAAGGAACGCACGAAATCCCAATCGGTAACTATAGTTATATCAATAAATACTTGATCGCTTTTTTAATTAAATATCATGCCATAACACACCCTACGAGCTATGCTACGAATTTTCATCAATATATCTATAGCTATATATAAATTGGTACACTTGTTCTGACCAAAGATAGAGCTAATTAGATAAGTGAACCTTTTAAAATTAATTTAGATAACTAATATATACAAATTTAAGGAGATAAATATCTATGCAACCTTGGATGCTTTGGCTGGGTGCTTTTTCATCACTTGTTGGATTATGGGTAATAGCTAATTTAATGTATTAATTAGATATTTTTGGTAATAAATTTTTTTCAACAAACCAACGCTCATTGAACCCATAATCTATTAGAAAGTAGGTTATTAGTAGCGCTTTAGCGTTAAAGGGTATATTTAGGAAGACAGGAAAGAGGGGGGATAATAGGGAGAGGGAATAGAAAAACTGTCTAATTTCTAACTTTTAATTTCTAACTCCTCACTCCTCACTCTTAACTATTTATTCCTGATGCCCTATTCCCAAATTAAATAATGAACACCCCGTCTCACGCTATTCTCAATCTAGTTGCTTTCAGTGAAAAACTTAGAGCTAAAGCTAGTTTGGCAATTTTTATTGGTGCAATTTTACCGGATGTACCTATTTTTGTATTCTTCTTTTTAATGAAATTTGTTTATCGTTATCCGAGCAGTCAAATTTGGGGTGAAATTTATTTTCAACCTTTTTGGCAAAATATTGTGAGCATCTTTCACTCGATACCCCTAGCTTTGATAGGGGTTTTAATTTGCCATTTTGCAAAATGGAAAGTTGTTGAAATTGGTTTTATTAGCATGGTGATGCATTCTTTATTAGATTTACCAGTTCATAACGATGATGCTCACCGTCATTTCTTTCCTTTTAGTAATTACCGTTTTATTAGCCCTTTTTCTTATTGGGATGTTAACCATTATGGGGCAATAGTGGCTTTTGTGGAAATGTCGCTAGTGTTAGCTTCAACAATTTATTTATTTTCAGGATTTCGTTCTTATTGGGTTAGAGGTTTAATGATATCGGTAAATGTGGTTTATTTGTTTGGATATTTTCGGTTTTATTTCTTGCATTAAGTAGATACCGTTAGGGCGCAATGCATTAAATATTGCGCTTAATACTATGTCTGGTTTAGCTTGATCGTGGATGGCATCGAATGTTGTAATCAAATCGTATTGAGCAACTTCGTTTATGGTTGCAGCATCTTTGATTTGAAATTGGATGTTGGTTAAACCAAGTTTTTCAGCTTCATTTTTAGCTGTAGTAATAGCCTCTGGGGAAAAATCGTAACCAGTAAACCGACTTTGAGGAAACCTTTGAGCTAAGGAATTTAATGCACGCCCGCTACCGCAACCCACATCAAGCACGTCTATACCATTTTGAAGTGTTTTTTCTAAACCAGGAATTAACGGTAAAATAAAATCTTCTAAAGCTGCAACTACAGTTTGTCCGCTATCTTCTGCCATTACTTGATGAAAGCGTTTGTAATCGGAATAGGGAACACCACCACCGTTGTAAAAGCATTCAATAATTTTATCTTCTACGGCTCCTAAAAGTGGAATATATTGAGTAAAAGCCGCTATATTATCGGGGCTTGCTGTTCTTGTTAAAAACAGTGCATATTCTTGAGGTAGAAAGTAAGTATTATCTTCGGGATGATATTCGATAATTTTACCAGTTACCATCGCTCCCAACCATTCTCTTACATAGCGTTCGTTCAAATTAGCTGCATCTGCTATTTGTTGAGATGTTGATGGTGCTAATTTAGCTAAAGTATCGAAAAGTTTAGTCCGATGTCCGATGGAAATCATAATAGCGATCGCACTATCATTTAAAATACCAAGCATCCTTTTTGCAAAAGCTTCAGCTTTATTCTCATCTAACGCTTGTACCGTCATTTTGTTCTCCTAGTTTTCGTTAGCTGTAATAAGGAAGTAATAGGGAAGAAAAAATAACTATATGCAATTGAGAAAGGCAAAATGGTTAAAAAAAGCAAAAACAAAAATGAATTAATAATTCATTTTTGTGACGATATCTATAGGAACATTTTCTGGAATAAATATATAGTCGTCTCCCAATTTTATATTTTTTTCAAATCCGATCCGATAAATCTTGAATAATTTTCTCGTGGGGAAAAGCTTGATCGAGTAGTGAAAATAGACGTGAAGTACTCATGGTTAGTAAGTTTGGTTAGACACGAAAATCTATTTTACAAATCGACGACTAACATATATCAATTATGTCACCACTGAACCTATTTTTTTAATACTTTTTCTACCCCCTCTCCCCCCTCTAATCTTTCCAACTTACCAACTTCCTACCAACCTCTGATAATACTGCTGTATCTTCGGTGCTTTAGTTTGAGGTGATGCAAGTTTCAAGACTATCTCTAATAACCAGGGTGCTAGACGCTGACACCATATTGCTAAATGACTTTGCCAACCTACTAAAATCTCTGATGAGTCTCTTTGCAATCCTTTGACAAATGCTTGCGCTACTTTTTCTGGTGACATCGGGATCACTCCGCGATATAGTTGCAAGTCTTTCACCATTTCAGTGTCTGTCAATGTTGGTAACAATGAGATTACTTTGATATTGTGTAATGCTAACTCGCGACGTAAGGCTTCGGTAAATCCTAAGATTGCAAACTTAGTTGCACTATAGGTTGCCATCGTTGGAGCCGCAACTTTCCCCATTAAGCTCGATACGTTGACAATTGTGCCTTGGTTCCGTTTTGCCATCCTTCGAGCTACCATGTGAGTCATGGTATAAGTTCCCATGAAATTCAGCGATAATTCTTCCTGTACTTGAGGTAGCTTTGTTTGCAAAAATGAGCTTTGGTGAGCTACACCAGCACAATTTACCAACATATCGATTGAGCCATAACTGCGCCAAAGTTGAGCCACTGCAACTTTTACAAACATTGGCTTTGTCAAATCTAATGGCATGATTACGGCTTCTACACCCATCGCTTCAACAAGTTTTGCAACTTCAGCTAACTTATCGCGGGAGCGTGCAACTAGTATTAGTCGCTTTACTTTTTGCTGGGCTAATTCTATGGCGATCGCCCTCCCAATTCCACGGGAAGCGCCAGTAATTAAAGCTGTATATCCTTGAATATTCATTTCTCATCTCCATACTTTCAATGAGTGCAATATTGCTTTTCGTCGATATGTCTATTTGAAGTTGATTAAATATCAACAATCGGTAATTTATGTAGAAAAAATTAATGTCGTTGAAATGCAGACAGGCTGTATCTATAGTTTATTTCTCTAGCCAAATCAAAATACTTACAGTAATGGTCAGATTTTCTGCCTCGGTTTAATACCAATGTTTTTAGAATCCTCAGTTGCAGATATAGCCGATCGATTACATATCCCCCAGACACGAATTTATATCATCGTCGTCATGCATCACACTCTAGCAATTTAATCAAGCTATTGCAACAATCTTTAATAAGAATTTCTTAATACTTATTTACAAAGAGTATATATAAATAATATCTTGTTGCATAAGTTTTATTTAATAGTTGTTCGGATATCTCAGCGATCCCCGACAATTCAGAAATTTTAGTTACGGAAGATACCGTTTTAATCACTGCAAAATCATCAGCAAATAAGTACCCGTGCAAAATTAATTAAACATTTCTTCTAGACAGGGAACAGGCAACAGGGAAAAGTTATATAACTGAGTAGTAATTATATAAATAATGCAGGATTAAGTACTTAATTAATAAAAATAAATTTAATAAAAAAGACTTGCGATCGCAAGTCCATAAAAAATTTATTCTTTTTTAGTTTTCTACCCGTAAGCTAAAAATTTTTAACTAACTTTGTTACGGCTTAGAAGTACGTTGAAACCATTCTTGATATTTCTGCTGCTTTTCTTCATCTTCTACAAGAATGCTGACTCGCACTTTCTTACATCCGTGATCTTGTTCTAATTGAATAGCGTTAAGAATCAAAGAAGCAATCTTAGGTGAGTCAAATTCACCAGTTACGGTTAACCCACCGCTCATATCGCTACTAACCATCGATTGATTTTGCTGAAATTCATTTTGTGAAATTTCTTCTTCACCTAAATCAATTTCTGCAAGCTGCTTGGGTTCGATACCAGGTTCTTCAATAATTAGTTTTTCACGTCTGACGGGGATTTGTATCATCCGAGTTTCCACTTCTTTGCGGATAATAACCTCACCGATTTTACGCTTGCTACGTTCGACAACCAAACGTTCCCCTAACAAACGAATTATATCTTCTTCAATTTCTTCTACAAATTCTAATTCTGATGGCTGGTTTAGCTGAGAATCTGGAGTAACTGCCTCTGTTTTATAGTCAATATCTTGGTGGTAATTTAGATTATCTGTCATATTATTTACTTTATTTTCCTCTAGTTTATATTCAGGTAATTGTGCTAATTGCGATTCATTAATACTTGTGAAAATACGTTGAATCTTAGGCTCAATTTTACTAACTAACTTGCCATTCAATAACACAAAAGCATTAGTCTCATTACCTTGAGATAATCTTTGTATTACAAAGTTAAGCTGACGATTAGCATTAACCATCAAATCTTGAACTTTACCGATCAATCTACCTTGTCTGTCAAGTACTCCAAAATTACTGACTTTATCTTTAAGCTTATCTACTAAACTAACTACTTTCTTAGACTTTTGGCTAGAATTGTTATTGCTATTATCAGTTGTTTGATTATTCATACTTATATTAATTAGCTGTACTAGTTATATAGACTTTAACAGTCCAGAAAGGTAAATAAGGAAAAGTTAGGAAAAGTAATCAGGACTTACGTAAGCCCACCTTAAAAAGGGGGGTTGGGGGGATCTTCTATGTCTGGAATACTATATTTTCCGTCAATGCTGCGTAAGTCCTAGTAATATTAATAAATATTTTTAATCTTGCTTTAATGCTTATAGGACTTACGCAAGCCCCCCTTTTTAAGGGGGGTTGGGGGGATCTAGAATGTTTGGAACACTATATTTTTCGTTATCGCTGCGTAAATCCTGGCTTAGATTTTTATGTAAACTTTCGAAAATGCATTTGATACTCCATGACTACTTAGTTTGCATCATAACTTCTAATTTAGAATCGCATAGCCTGTACTAAGACTTAAAAGAATGAGCCTATATTCTCCACTCCCTCTCAACGAAAAATTAGCTATTAGCTATTAGCCAATGACTAATAACTAATAACTAATAACCAGTTTCATCATCAGATATTAGCGTCTATCTGTAGGCAAATTACCACTATCTATATCTAACTCTTCGCGACGAATTGTTTCTTGAGATTCAACAGTATCGCGCTCTACTTCTTTCTTAACTTTAACTTCTTCGCGAACGAATGCTTCCTTACGGATATCAGCATTCTCTTCGTAAACTTCTACGTGAGCTACTTCACCTTCGTTAAAGGTGGCTTCACCAGGAGCAACTGCTCTACCTGCATCTGTAGGAGTTACTCTTTCTACAACTACACGCTCTTTTTCAACAGGTACGGAAACTCGCGCTGTTTCAGTTTCAACGTGCTTGCCAATTGCTACTTCACCAGCTTTACGACGCTGTTTGTTAGCTACTAAGCGCTCTTCATAAAGTTTGATATTTTGATGATCGGTATCATTAACGTTGTAAAGATGGGGTTCGTTATCGTATTTATAAGTATCGCGAGTGTGAGTCTGGGCACGAGTTGCTGCATCGTATCGAGGTGCATCGAGGGGAGCAGAATCTTCTAGAGCTGCGGATGTTTCTACAGGTTGAGTGCGATACACGCCGCGTACACTCTCCTCGTAATCGTAATCTACAACTTGGTTTTCTTTGTATTCGGGTAGGTTTTCAGCTTGCTCTCTAGTCATACCAAGAGCATAAATGCGGCTGGTATTGTAATCAATGCGAGTACGTCCAACTGGCATTAATACTTTCTTACCAAAAATCCAGAAACCTAAGTCAACTACCAAATAGCGAAAACGACCTTCATCATCAACTAAAATATCGCTGACAGTACCTACTTTGTCATCGCTACCTTCAGCGTAAACGCTCATATCTTTGATGTCTTGACCTTGAAAAACATCGCGATAATTGGGGTCGTAATCTGCAACTTTATAAAGAGCCATATAATTCTTTTCTCCTATTTCTATTCTTCGTTACTAACAAGATTAAAAAAATATTTTCTAATATTCATCTTCCCCTCGACTGACTTCGAGTTTATTACGCACAATCAGAAGTAGTATATTATGTTTGATTTGATAGAATTTGAAGAAATAAGTTATTTATATGTGACATATAAGATGAAATTTTGTAAATTTTTGTGACCTTTCTAAACTCTGTGTTTTTGTACTTATAAAAAAGATTTTTAGATGCACGTTTGTGGAATATAAGATTCATCAATAGAATTAAATAGGTTGGCACTAATAAATCAAACTATGTGACAAAATCTAAAAAACTCGAAACGACTGGGATTCCAACCGAATGCTTTGTCGCAATCACAGAATAAAACTATATTTATTTACGCCGACTGACTTAATTGAAATTAAAAAATACTCTAGAGATAGATATTGATATCTACCTTTAGAGTTATCTTTAAAGTTCAATTGTGATTTATGAAATTATCAAATTTCTAATTAAATGGGTTTAGTTCCAGTAGGATTAGAATCATTCACGCGCAAGTCGCCTTGAGTATCGATATCTAACTCTTCTCTACGAACAGTTTCTTTTGCTTCAACAGTATCTTGCTCGACAATTTTCTTAACTTTTACTTCTTCACGCACGTAAGCTTCTTTATGAATTTCAGCTTGTTCTTCGTAGAGTTCAACTCGTGCAACTTCACCTTCAGCAAAGTTAACCGTGCTGGGATCTACTACAGTTGCTTCTCCTGTCGGTGTAGTTCTTTCAATTACAACTCGCTCTTTTTCAACTGGTACTGAAACTTTAGCGGTTTCAGTTTCAATATGTTTACCAACAGATACTTCACCAGATTTGATGCGACTCTTACTAGTAATTAAACGTTCTTCGTAAAGTTTTATATTTGAATGGTCTTGCTCGTTTAAATTATACAATGAAGCATCATTTTGATAGTTATAAGTATCTTTGTTATAAGCTACATTTTTTGCTTCTGGCGCACGATAAGCAGTACGTACTTGCTCTTCGTAATCGTAATCGACGGTCATATTCTCGTCGTATTGAGGCAAATTTTCTACCTGCTCTTTACTGAGTCCATCTACATAGACCCGTTTCTGGTTGTAATCGAGACGTGAAAGACCGATTGGTAATAAAACTTTCTTACCTAAAAATATCGGACCAGTATCAATAACTAAATATCTAAAACGACCTTCATGGTCTACTAAAGCATCATGAACGGAACCAATTTTGTCTCCTCCCTGAGTATAAAGAGACATTTCCTTAATATCTTCGCCACCAAAAACTTCTTTGTAATTGGGATCGAAATCTTGAAGTTTATATAATGCCATAGAAGTTATTTCTAATTTGTTTACATCTGGAATTCAGTGTAAAAAAATTACTTATACCTTTTCTTCCTGCTTGCGACCTAATTTTTTTGATCTGTCATCAGTCAATAGTTCAATGGGGAATAGGGAATGGGGAATAGGGAGTCAGTGAACAGTGAACAGTGAACAGTGAACAGTTAGGAGTTAGGAGTTAGGAGTTAGTCTGAAGTTTTAAATTTCTCCTTGTCCCCTTGTCTCCTTGTCTCCTTGTCCCCTTGTCCCCTTGTCCCCTTGTCTCCCTATCTCCCTATCTCTTATAGCGCTTGGTCATTTCTAACAACCGCTGACTCAATTCGGAAGTAAGTTGATCGTCGCTTTCGTAGCGCCAACGCCAGTTTCCGGCGTTAACGCTTGGATCGTTCATTCTACCGCTGCTGTCTAAGCCTAATAAATCTTGGACTGAAAGAATGGCTAAGTCTCCTACTGAAGATAGCGCCATACGCATAAATTCCCAGTTTATTTCTTTGATTTCTTCGGGTGATGAATATTCTAAGTATCTGGCTACATGCTGTTTTTCTGCATCTCCTGTTTGATTCCACCATCCAATAGTGGTGTCGTTGTCGTGAGTACCGGGATATACGACGCAGTTTTCAATGTAGTTGTGCGGTAAGTAAGGGTTATCGTCTTCTCCACCGAAGGCAAATTGTAAGATACGCATTCCGGGAAAATCAAATCTATCTCGCAATTCTTCTACTTCGGGGGTGATGATTCCTAAGTCTTCCGCCATTACGGGTAAACTACCTAAAGCAGAATTCAAAGTTTCAAAGAATTTGGCATCTGGCCCTTTTACCCATTCGCCGTTGATGGCTGTTTCTTCTCCTGCGGGTACTCGCCAATATGCTTCAAATCCTCGGAAATGGTCGATCCGAACGATGTCTACATACTGCAATGTTGCCCGGAAACGTTCTATCCACCAAGCGTAGTCGGTTTGTTCCAATTTATCCCAGTCGTAAACGGGATTACCCCAAAGCTGTCCGGTGGCGCTGAAGTAATCTGGTGGAACTCCGGCAATGTATGCGGATTCGAGGGTTTCGGGATTAAGCTGAAATATTTCTGGATTTGCCCAAACATCGGAACTGTTATGACAAACATAAATTGAAATATCACCAACTATTTTGATGTCTTTATCGTTGGCGTAATCGCGTATCTTTTTCCACTGTTGGAAGAATTTAAATTGCAAGAATTTATGGTATGATACCTTGTCTTTTAATTTTTCTTCTTCTGCCTTAAGCGCATCTTTTTCGCGACGAGCTACAGCACTATCCCAAAAATTCCAAGCTTTATAATCGTTGGCTTCTAGTAGTGCCATAAACAGTACATAATCATCCAACCAAGAAGCTTGTTCTTGACAAAATTTTTCAAACTCTCTTAATCGCGTTTCTTCTAAAGATTTTTGGAAGCGTTGATAGGCTTGTTGGAGAATTTTTGTTTTGTGAGGAATGACTGCATCAAAGTCAACTCTATTAGGACTGGTTTTTACGTTTTTTAGCGGAGTTAATTCATCTTGTGTTAGCAAACCTTCTTCTAGCAACTGTTCTAGAGAAATCATTAAAGGATTTCCAGCGAAGGCGCTAAAATTCATTGTGTAAGGTGAATGTTCGTAACCTGTCGGGCCTAAAGGTAGAATTTGCCACAATTTTTGACCGCTAGAAACAAGGAAATCAACGAATTTATAAGCTGATTCACCTAAGTCACCAATGCCAAACTTACTTGGCAAACTAGTAGGATGGAGTAAAACTCCACTTGCTCTTTCAAAACTCATGTAATGACCCCAATAAACTAAAACAATAACAAACTGTCAAGATTTCATCAGTAGCTTGAAATATATATTAGTAATATAGCGATTAGGGAAATAAGGCAGTAATAAAAATTATGCAAAATCCATTGTTGAAAGATGACCCACTGTGGTTTAAAGATGCAGTTATCTATGAAGTGCCGGTACGTGCTTTTGCTGATAGCGATGGTGATGGTATAGGCGATTTTGGTGGACTAACTGATAAGTTAGATTATCTCCAAGACTTGGGAGTGACGGCTATTTGGGTGCTACCTTTTTTCCCTTCTCCTTTGCGAGACGATGGCTACGATATCGCTGACTACCATAGCGTTAATCCCATATACGGTAATTTAGAAGATTTCAAGAATTGCTTAAATGCTGCCCATCAAAGAGGTATTCGAGTAATTATTGAGTTGATTGTCAATCATACTTCCGACCAGCATCCCTGGTTCCAACGGGCACGTAAGGCTCCCCCTGGTAGTCCGGAACGCGATTTTTATGTTTGGAGCGATACTCCAGAGAAATATGAAGAAGCAAGAATTATCTTTAAGGATTTTGAAACTTCTAACTGGACTTGGAACCGGTAGCAAAAGCTTATTATTGGCACCGCTTTTATTCCCATCAACCGGACTTGAATTTTGAAAATCCTCAAATGCAGCAAGCGCTGTTTGATGTGGTGGATTTCTGGTTGGATCTGGGTGTAGATGCGATGCGGTTAGATGCCGTACCCTATCTATACGAGCGTGAAGGTAGCAGTTGTGAAAACCTACCGGAAACTCACGCCTTTTTGAAGAAATTACGCCAACACATGGACGAAAAGTATCCTAACCGGATGCTGCTTGCCGAAGCAAACCAGTGGCCTGAAGATGCTGTAGAGTATTACGGCGGTGGGGATGAATGTCACATGAACTTCCATTTCCCTTTGATGCCGCGTTTATTTATGGGGCTGCAAATGGAAGATAGCTTCCCGATTATCGATATTTTGCAGCAAACTCCGCCGATTCCCGATAACTGTCAATGGGCATTATTTTTGCGGAATCACGATGAGTTGACTTTGGAAATGGTCAGCGATGAAGACCGCGATTATATGTACCGCGTCTACGCACAAGACCAGCAAGCAAGGTTGAATTTGGGTATTCGTCGCCGTTTAGCACCGTTGATGGGCAATAATCGACGGCGCACGGAAGTAATGAATGCTTTATTAATGTCGCTGCCTGGAACCCCGGTACTGTACTACGGCGACGAAATCGGCATGGGGGACAATATTTATTTGGGCGATCGCAACGGGGTGCGGACTCCGATGCAGTGGAGCGCCGATCGCAATGGTGGTTTTAGTCGTTGCAATCCCCACAAGCTTTACGCTCCGGTAATTATCGACCCAGAATATCATTTTGAGGCGGTTAACGTTGAATCCCAGCGAGAAAACCGCAACTCTCTATGGTGGTGGACGAAACGCTTGATTGCAACTCGCGGACGCTTCCAGGCTTTTGGTAGGGGTACTTTTGAATTACTTTATCCAGAAAATCGCAAAGTTTTAGCATTTACTCGTACCTACAACGGCGAACACATTCTGGTTGTGACCAACTTGTCTCGCTTTGTACAGACAGTAGAGTTGGATTTGACGGCATTTGATGGCATGATTCCGGTGGAAATCTTCGGAAGGACTACATTTCCTGCGATTGACGATTCACCTTATTTTATGAGTTTAGCGCCCCATGCGTTTTACTGGTTTACCTTAGACGTTCAAACAAATATTACCTGTCCGGTAAGACCTCAAAATCAAATACCGACAATAGTAGTCAGCGACAATTGGCGCAACATATTTAGTAAATCTGAAACAAAGGCAGCATTAGAAGAAATGTTGCCAGATTATATGTGTGCCTGTAGCTGGTTTGATAGTAAAAGTCGGGTAATTCAGTCCTCTCACATAATTGAAGCAATTCCCATCTCCTTCCGTTCCCTCGAAGCCGCAATTGTTTTAATCCAGCTAGACTACACCGAAGGCGACCCCGAAACCTACGTATTACCCTTAGCTTACGAACCCGAAGGTATTAATCACGAACGTTTTAGCTCCTACCGCGAAGAAGTTGTAGCGAATATCGAAATACGCAGCGAGAAACAAACAGGGGTGTTATTTGATGCCTTAACAGACAAAGAATTTCTCAACTTCCCCCTCGAAGCTATCGCCAATAAAAATACTTACAAAGGCATTGCAGGGGAACTCGTAGCAGAAGCCAGCAAAGATTTTACAGAGTTAGCTGGTGCCGGTTCTAACTTCGGACTAAAAGCCAACCTTGAAGCGCATCTGTTACGTGGAGAACATAACAATACCTGCGTAGTCTATGGCGATCGCCTGATGTGCAAATTATTCCGCAAGGTAGTAGGAGAAGGCATTAACCCAGATTTAGAAGTAGGTCAGTTTCTCACCCACAGTTCGGCAACAAAAGGACTGCCAGGACCAGAAAATTTTGCTCCCGTTGCTGGTAGTTTGAATTACAGTCGTAAAGGCTTTGAGACTATGACTTTGGGAATAGTGCAAAAATATATTCCCGATATCAGAGATGGTTGGGAATATAGTCTTGATAGCCTGCGAGACTTCTTTGAACAAGTGCAGGTAACGCAAATAGACGCTGTTGCCGATATCGATCTACCTCCTTCCTTATTATCGGCTGCATTAGAAACTGAAATCCCTGAAATAGCTCAGGAAATGATTGGCTCCTATTTGCGGAATGCTCAACTATTAGGCGAACGTACCGCCGAAATGCACCTAGCATTAGCATCCGACGAAGAAGATCCAAACTTCGCTCCAGAGCCATTTACCTCTTTTTACCAGCGCTCGATTTACCAATATATGCGGAATCAAGCCGGACAAGTATTGCTGCTGTTGAAAAAGCATTTGGTACAGATACCGAGCGACCTCCAACCCGTAGCACAGTTAGTATTGAACAATCGAGAAATGATCTTAGCTCGATTAAAATCAATACTCAACCAAAAAATTAACGCTATGAGAACCCGCACTCATGGTAATTTGTGTCTCAACGAAGTGCTATATACGGGTAAAGACTTTATCATCATTGACTTTGAAGGCGACCAAACCCGTCCATTGAGCGAACGACGCATGAAGCGATCGCCCTTGCGAGATGTTGCCGGAATGATCGAATCCTTCTACTATTCCAGCAGCATAGGCTTACGCAACGAAAAAGAAAGCGGCATGATTGTTCCAGATGACCTACCATTTATGGAACAATGGGCGCAATTTTTCTACACTTGGTCGAGTATCGCCTTCTTGAAATCCTACTTAAGTACGGCAAAAGGCGCACCCTTCCTACCATCTGAACCATCAGAGCTACAACTACTTTTAGATGGATTCATACTAGAAAAAGCCATCATCGAACTAGAACACGAACTTAAAAACCGTCCCAACTGGGTAGAAGTTCCGATGTATCGCATTTTAGAACTGCTGGAAACGGCTTAACAGTGAACAGTGAACAGTGAACAGTGAACAGTTAGGAGTTAGGAGTTAGGAGTTAGGAGTTGGGCAGAGTTGGGAGTAGGGGGTAGGGAGTTAGGAGTAATTGAGGTTAGAGGTTAAAGGTCAAAGGTCAAAATTCTTCTTGTTCCGCCTCTTCCTAATGCCCATTAGCCATTACCCATTACCCATTACCTATTGCCCAATCCCCAATCCCCAATCCCCATCATGCATTTCTCTATAGACATAAAACACAATTACGACTCCAAACTGGCTTAAAATAACCAGAGAAGATTTAATATTTTATTTAATATTCTATATTTAGTATTTAATATTTATCAGCATTGCAGGATTGTTCGTTTCGATTAGGAGCATTTAGAATATGTACCTCTCACTATGGCCTGGTAAACCTTATCCTTTAGGTGCTAACTGGGATGGCAAGGGTACTAATTTCGCATTATTCTCAGAAAACGCTACTGCGGTAGAGTTATGCTTGTTCGACAAAGAAGGAAGAGAAACTCGATTAGCTTTACGAGAAGTTAGTAACTTTACTTGGCATGGTTACGTTCCTTCGATTGGACCGGGCCAGCGTTATGGCTTTAGAGTACACGGTGCGTTTGCTCCCCATGAAGGGCACAGATTTAACCCGAATAAGTTATTAATTGACCCCTATGCTTATGCGGTTGATGGAGAAATTGGTTTCGGTGAAGAAATTTTTGGCTACCGTTGGGACGATCCTAAAGATGATTTAGGATTTTCCGAATTGAATGATGCTCATTTAATTCCCAAGTCGGTAGTTGTAGATAAAAGTTTTGATTGGGAAGGAGATGAACTTTTACAAACTCCTTGGCATGAAACGATAATCTACGAAACTCATGTCAAAGGTTTTACTAAACTACATGAAGAAATTCCTCCAAAATTAAGGGGAACTTATGCTGGGCTAGCGCACCCTGCGGCGATTTCTCATCTCCAATCTTTGGGTATAACCGCTGTGGAATTGATGCCGGTACATCACTTTTTATCGCAACCGGGACATTTAGTTGGTAGTGGTTTGAAGAACTATTGGGGCTATGATTCAATTTCTTATCTAGCTCCTTATTCCGGTTATAGCGCTAGCGGTAGTTTAGGACAGCAGCTTAAAGAGTTTAAGCATATGGTTAAGCGGCTGCATCAAGCGGGGATAGAAGTCATTCTTGATGTGGTTTACAACCATACGGGTGAAGGCAATCACATGGGGCCGACTATATCTTTACGCGGTATTGATAATGCTTCTTACTACCGCTTGGTTGATGGCGATTTACGCTACTACATGGATTTTACTGGATGCGGTAATTCCCTTAACGTGCGCCATCCTCAAGTACTCAAGTTGATTATGGATAGTTTGCGGTATTGGGTATTAGAATGTCATATTGATGGTTTCCGTTTTGACTTAGCATCTGCTTTAGCTCGTGAATTATACGCAGTAGATAAGTTGGCGGCATTCTTTGATATTATTCATCAAGACCCAGTTTTAGCCGATGTAAAATTAATTGCAGAACCTTGGGACGTAGGTGAAGGGGGATACCAAGTAGGTGAATTTCCTTTATTGTGGTCGGAATGGAACGGAAAGTATCGGGATACAGTAAGAGACTTTTGGCGCGGAGAAGACAGTAGTTTAGCCGAATTTGCCTATAGATTTACAGGTAGTTCCGACCTTTACGAGCTGAACGGACGCAGCCCCAGCGCTAGTATTAACTTCATCACCGCTCATGATGGTTTTACGTTGAATGACTTGGTTAGCTACAACGAAAAGCATAACGAAGCCAATAATGAAGATAACCGCGATGGAGAAAGTCACAATCGTTCCTGGAATTGCGGTGCGGAAGGGGAAACAGATGATTTTGCAATAGAGAAACTTCGTAAAAAGCAGCGACGCAATTTTTTAGTTACTTTAATACTTTCCCAAGGCATACCCATGGTAGTTATGGGTGACGAAATGGGAAGAACTCAAGGAGGAAACAACAACCCTTACTGTCAAGATAACGAGATTTCCTGGCTAGATTGGGATTTACAAGAAGAAAACGAGAATTTACTCGACTTTACCCGTCAGTTAATCGACTTTCGCCGCCGACACCCAGTATTTAGAAGGCGTAAATGGTTCCAAGGAAGAGCAATTCGCGGACTTGAAGTAACCGATATTTCTTGGCTTAACCCCGATGGCAGTAAAATGACTGAAGAACAATGGAATAGCGGTTATGCGAAAGCTATTGGAATTTTTCTCAACGGTGAGGGAATAGGTTCACCAGGACCAAGAGGCGAACGTATCATCGATGAAAGCTTCTTTATGTTATTTAATGCCCACTACGAAATCTTGGAATTTATCATTCCTCCAGAATTACAGGAATCGGAGTGGGTAACTATTCTCGACACCACTAAGCCTAGATTTGTCCAGCGCGGTAAACGCTACATCGAAGACAAACCGATCAAAGTAGAACCGCGTTCCATAACCATACTTCAGAGGCTTGGACAAATAAGCCATGAATATGATGATTAATAATCAGTGAGCAGTTAACAGTGAGCAGTAGGGAGTTAGGAGTTAGGAGTTAGGAGTTAGGAGTTATCAGTGGAGAGATAGTAGTTAGTAGTTTGAACTAATTTCTCCTTGTCTCCTCCTCTCCCCCCTCTCCCCATCCCCAATTACCCATCTACCAATTACCAGTTTAAAAAAATGCATATCGGTTCTCAATACTCAAATAATACTTGCAACTTTACTCTTTGGGCACCTTTAGTAAAACAAGCTGCCGTTCATTTAGTTGATCCCCAAGATAAAGTTGTGCCTCTGGAAAAAGATGAACGGGGTTATTGGCACGGTTCAATTGCAGATATAAAACCAGGTAGTCTCTATTATTATCAAGTTGATGGTGAAGATAGAGCCGATCCCGCTTCTAATCTTCAGCCTCAAGGCGTTCATGGTGCTTCGGAAGTAGTTGACCACGACGGCTTTAATTGGAATGATGACAAGTGGGGGGGAGTTGCTTTAGAAGAAATGGTTATCTACGAGTTGCACGTAGGAACTTTTACCGAGCATGGTACTTTTGAAGCGATTATTTCTCGATTGGCGGATTTAAAGGAATTAGGCGTAAATACAATTGAAATCATGCCTGTAGCTCAGTTTCCTGGAAGTCGAAACTGGGGATATGATGGTGTTTTTCCATATGCCGTCCAAAATTCCTATGGCGGTGTAGATGGGTTGAAGAAACTAGTTGATGCTTGCCACCAGCAAGGGATGTCGGTAATTTTGGATGTAGTTTACAACCACCTCGGGCCGGAAGGAAATTACCTTTGGAGTTATGGAACTTACTTTACCGAAAAATATAAAACCCCTTGGGGTAGCGCTATTAATTTTGATGATTCCTATAGCGATGGGGTGCGCCATTACTTTGTGCAAAACGTTTTGTATTGGTTGGAAAATTACCATTTAGATGGATTACGCTTGGATGCGGTTCATGCTATTTACGACTTTGGTGCAAAGCATATTTTGGCAGAAATGGCTGAAGCTGTAACTCAGTTAGAGCAGAAAAAAAATCGCCAGTTTTATTTAATTGCTGAAAGCGACTTGAACGATCCAAGAATTATTCGTTCTAAAGAAGTGGGTGGATACGGTATTGATGCTCAGTGGAGTGATGATTTTCATCATATTTTACATACGGTAGTAACGGGTGAAAATAACGGGTATTACGAGGATTTTGGCGATTTAGAGCAGTTAGCTAAAGCTTATCGCAAAGGATTTGTTTATACTTGGGATTACTCTAATTTCCGCCACAGATATCATGGTGAAGACCCCAGTGATTGTGCTTCGAGTCAGTTTGTCGTCTGCGCTCAAAACCACGATCAGGTAGGGAATCGAATGTTAGGTGATAGACTTTCTACATTGATATCCTTTGAATCTTTAAAATTAACAGCAGCAGCACTTTTACTTTCACCGTACATTCCGATGTTATTTATGGGTGAAGAATACGGTGAAACAGCACCATTTTTGTATTTTGTAAGTCATGGCGATCGCGATTTAATTGAAGCAGTCAGAAAAGGTAGAAAAGAAGAATTTGCTGCATTCCACGAAATTGACGGGGCTGTTGCACCAGATCCGCAAGCGGAAGAAACATTAAAAAAATCCCAGTTAAATTGGGAAAAGCGTAAAACTGGGGAGCATGAAAAACTGTGGTTGTTTCACCAAAAATTACTGCAAATGCGAAGAGATGTTCCAGCATTGAGGAACTTAGATCGAAATAAATTAGAAGCAACGGTGCTTGAACCAGAAAAAGTTTTATGCATCAAAAGACACCACGAAAACAGTCAAGTTCTTTGCTGGCTTAACTTTGGCTCCGAAGCTGTTAAAATTACAGATAGCAACAAGAGTAAAACTTGGAAAAAAATACTTGATTCAAGCGAACAAGAATGGGGAGGAACAAGTTCGCAGCTACCAGAAAAACTCGACGAGTCTAATAATTCTGAATTGACTATAAATCCTTACAGCGTTGTGGTTTACGAGAATCAGTGAGCAGTGAGCAGTGAGCAGTGAACAGTGAGCAGTGAACAGTGAACAGTGAGCAGTGAGCAGTGAGCAGTGAACAAGGAGAGGGGTAGAGGGGGAGATAACTCTTAATTCCGCGCCTCCTAATTCCTAACTCCTCGTCCCTAACCTCTAATTTTTTACAACTATCTACTAACAACTAACAACTAACAACTATCTACTAACAACTAACAACTAACAACTAACAACTAACAACTAACAACTAACAACTAACAACTAACAACTATCTACTAACTTTAAAATTGCCATGATGCAAATACCTTTAGCAACTTATCGGATTCAGTTTTGTCCTAGTTTTGGTTTTACAGCAGCTTCGTCTATTGCTTCTTATTTAGAACAATTGGGTGTTTCTCATTTATATGCTTCTCCAATTCTAACTTCTAGGAAAGGTAGTACTCACGGTTATGATGCGGTAAATCCTCGTGAAATTGACCCAGAATTAGGAGGTGCAGAAAAATTTGAAGAATTAGTAGAACAGCTTCAACAACTAAATATCAATTGGGTTCAAGATATTGTTCCCAATCATATGGCTTTTAGTAGCCAAAATCAGATGCTGATGGATGTTTTGGAAAATGGTGCTGATTCTAAGTATAGAGATTTTTTTGATATTGACTGGAATCATCATTACCCCGAAAATAGCTGCAAGGTACTAGCGCCTTTTTTAGGAAGTTTTTGCGGTGACTGTCTCGAAAATGGTGAATTACAAATACAGTACGAAGAAAACGGTTTAACTATTAATTATTACGATAATAAATTTCCTATCCGCATTGAATCTTATAGCCAAGTTCTTACACACGATTTAGGACGCTTGCAGGAAAAACTTGGTAGAGACAATCCTGCTTTTGTCAAACTGTTGGGTGTTCTTTATACATTGAAGTATATTCCATCTAGTGAAGAAGGAAGAGAAAGAGAAGACCAAATTAGTTTTCTTAAACGGATGCTATGGGAACTTTGGAATGATTCTGAAGAGGTAAAAGAATATATTGAGGGAAATATTCGTACCTTTAATGGAGAAGTAGGAAAACCGGAAAGCTTTGATTTATTAGAAAATTTATTAACAGAGCAATTTTTCCGTCTTGCTTACTGGAAAGTTGGGAATGAAGAACTCAATTACAGACGCTTTTTTACGGTAAACGATTTAATATCGCTTCGTGTTGAAGATGAAAATGTTTTTGAAACTACTCATTCTTTGATTATTCAATTAGTTGAAGAAGGTAAATTTGATGGATTGCGAATCGATCATATAGATGGTTTGTACGATCCAGCAGAATACCTGAATAGACTCCGGGAAAAAGCACCAGAAGTTTACTTAATTGTAGAAAAAATTCTGGAGCCGGAAGAAGAATTACCGATAACTTGGCCAATTCAGGGAACTACGGGATACGACTTTCTTAACCAACTTAATGGGCTTTTCTGCGAACAAGCAAACGAAGAGGAATTCGATCGTATCTACTATAGTTTTATTGGTAAAACTGTTGACTGCGAAGAATTAATAGACCAAAGTAAAAGATTAATCGTTTCTAGACATTTAGCTGGAGATATTGATAATTTAGCTCACCTTTTCAAGAAAATATCTGGTGGCAACCGTTATGCTAGCGATTTCACAATGTACGGTTTAAAAGCTGCTTTAGTGGAAATTTTGACAGTATTTCCGGTTTATCGCACATATATTAACAGTGGGGGAGCAAGTTCGGCGGATCGGGAATATATTGAACGGGTAATGATTCAAGCGAAAAAGAATATTCCCAACTTCCTTAACGAACTTAATTTTATCGAAAAATTCCTATTATTAGAGTTTGACGAAAACCTTACGGAAGAAGATAGAGAAGAATGGTTGCGTTTCTTAATGAGATTGCAGCAATTTACCGGCCCTTTGATGGCAAAAGGCGTGGAAGATACCGTACTTTATGTATACAACAGATTAGTTTCGCTTAATGAAGTTGGTTCGCATCCTGGTGATTTTGGCGTATCTTTAGAAGACTTTCATGCTTACAATGCCAATACCACCGCAAATTGGCCCCACACCATGAATTGCACATCTACCCACGATACAAAACGCGGTGAAGATGTAAGAGCCAGAATTAATGTTTTATCGGAGATTCCCGAAGAATGGGAGCAAAATCTGAAGCAATGGCGCGAAATTAACGCACCATCAAAAGATACCGTCGGCGGAAGAGATATACCCACTCATAATGATGAGTATTTGTTCTATCAAACTCTAATCGGTGCTTTTCCTTTTGCTAAGGAAGAGTATCCTACTTTTGTAGAAAGAATTAAAGAATATATTATCAAAGCAATTCGCGAAGCAAAAGTCCATACTGCGTGGATCAAAAATGATAGCGATTACGAAGATGGTTTTACTAACTTTGCCGAAAGAGTTTTAAAGGATAGTGAAGACAATCAATTTTTACAAAGTTTACGTCCTTTTCAAGAAAAAATTCAGCATTACGGCATCTTAAATTCTCTTTCTCAAGCATTACTAAAACTTACCGCACCGGGGCTTCCCGATATTTATCAAGGAACCGAACTTTGGGATTTTAGTTTAGTAGATCCTGATAACCGTCGCCCAGTTGATTTTGAGCAACGACAAAAGTATCTTGAAGAAATTAAATCTAAAAGCCAAGCGGATTTACTCGATTATATTCCTCAATTGTTAGAAACTCCTGAAGATGCAAGAATCAAGCTGTTTTTGATTTACAAAACATTGCAAACCCGTCGCGAGTATTTAGATTTATTTCAGCGGGGTACTTACGAAAAATTAACCATAGTCGGAAGCTTAAAGACTCATGTTGTCGGATTCAGTAGAGAATTAGGAGAACAAAAAATAATTGTTATTGCACCCCGTTTCTTTACTTCTTTAGTAGAAAAAGGCGAATATCCTTTCGGGGAGCAAGTTTGGCAAGAAACTCGCATTGTTCCCCCTACTGATTCGACTAATGTTTGGCAAGATATTTTTACTGGAAAACAGGTAGAGGGAGAAGATGCTCTATGGGTACGAGATATTCTTCAAGATTTTCCTGTTGCTTTGTTGGTGAATAAAGAGAATAGTTAGGAGTTAGGAGTTAGGAGTATTCCGCCACATAAGTTATGACTGGTTCGTTTTCTCGGTAAACCTTGGGAGACGTTATGTATAACGTCTCTACAACCCATCGGAACTAATGAAACGCATTACTACTACTCCACCACATAAGTTCTGATGGGTAGCACATTCGTAGTGCGAGCATCTTGCTCGCTCGATAGCGCCAGCGAGCAAGATGCTCGCACTACGCAAACCCATCAAAATTAATGTGGTGAACTACTACTAGTGGTTCACCACATTAATTTTGCGGGGTATGACATTTATAATTGTAGGTTGGGTTGAACGAAGTGAAACCCAACACCCGAGTTGGGTTGCGCTCTGCTTAACCCAACCTACGAAGAGGTATCTTAACCCATCAGAATTAATGTGGCGGAATACTAGTTCATTTCATTAGTTTTGATGGTGTTTTATATTTTGTAGTGCGAGCGTCTCGCTCGCTAGTAAATGAATTAACCCATCATATTTAATGCAATAGACTACTACTCGCTACTCTAAGAATCTCTCCTTATCCTCTTGTGCCTCTGCTCCATTCCCATTTTCCGATCAATTACCATAAATACCTCTGAAGATAAAGCAAAATCATTCTGAGGGCGATCGCCTTTAGGTACTTGTTGCTTTTAGAATAATCTTATAAAGTATAAATAATTATAATTTAGTATTATAAATGTATATTGTTGTGTGTAATACATCTGGGGAAAAATTAGTATTTTAAAAGATTTTAGTTTTTTAGTTTAAGATTGAGCAAAAAAGAATAAAACAAAGTTCTGTAAAAACTTTTTAATATTTATTTTTGTGAGAAAAGTATACTTATTTATAAAAACTAAACTTGCTTAGTCAGGTTTGTTTGTGAAAAAATTGTCATATTACAGCTAAAAAAAGGCTACTTGCTACCAGCAAAAATACCATGCATACTCAGATAGAAGATTTGGATGACTTAACAAAGGTATCAGCGCTTAAAAAGAAAGAAGAACAAAAAATGCATGATGTTCTTCTGTTGCTGGAAAATTTAAGCTATAGAGAAGAAGCTTCGATAAAACTCATTATAGATTGTCTTTATGACATTGGTTACGTTAATCTGATAAACCAGAAGTTTCGTTCTCGTACTTTAAACGGAAGCTTAAAATTGATTGCTAGGGCATCTAAACCAGCATTCAAAGTTATTGCATGGAAATGGTATAAAAGCAATTGTCCTAAATTAATTGCTGATTGGCTTCGTACCCAGGTTGCTTTTGAACCTGCAACTTCAATCAAACAAGCAGCAGAAATAGAAGCAGGATTACAACCCGAACCGTCGCAACATTCACGGCATCTACATGACACTTCTCTAATTAAATTGGAAAGCCAAAATAGCGAAGTTAAATATTTGCGATCGCAAGTTAAAATGCTCTCAAGTATTATGGTTGTTCTAATTGCTGTATTCGGTGGTACTGCAATTTGGTTCGGTTATTCTTTAGAGCGTTCTAATCTTCAAAATGTCAAGCAATTACAAAATCGAATCAGAGTTTTGGAAACTAATTCTAACGAACCATTTGCGACGGGTAAAGAAAATTAATCAGTTATCAGTTTGTAGGTTGGGTTAGGCACACAAAAAAGGATGTTTTTTATTCTTATTTATATTTGTGCCGTAACCCAACATTGTCTTAGAGGTGTTTGAAAAGTGGTTAGCTGTATCTTGGACTTATCGATCCCCCCTAACCCCCCTTAAAAAAGGGGGAATTAGATTGTAGGTTGGACTCGCGGCACACGAAAAAGGATGTTTTTTATTCTTATTTATATTTGTGCCGTAACCCAACATTGTCTTAGAGGTGTTTGAAAAGTGGTTAGCTGTATCTTGGACTTATCGATCCCCCCTAACCCCCCTTAAAAAAGGGGGAATTAGATTGTAGGTTGGACTCGCGGCATACGAAAAAGGATGTTTTTAATCATAATTTATATTTGTGCCGTAACCCAACATTGTCTTAGAGGTGTTTGAAAAGTGGTTAGCTGTATCTTGGACTTATCGATCCCCCCTAACCCCCCTTAAAAAAGGGGGAATTAGATTGTAGGTTGGACTCGCGGCACACGAAAAAGGATGTTTTTAATCATAATTTATATTTGTGCCGTAACCCAACATTATTTCTTTGATTCAAAACAATATCGGTTTATCCACAATGCTGATATTAGGTTGCGACACGATTAAAATAAATTCTGTCAAAGGTATTGCCAGATAAAGCTATCCACAATCATGATGTTGGGTTACGACGCGAGAATCTACATCGTCGTTACAAATCAAATTGCCTTTCGTGTCTAACCCAACCTACAAATCACAAATCATTGATAATTGATAATTGTTCATTGAAACTCTAACCGTCTTTCACTTCCATCATCCATAAATTCTTGCTCTCCTTTACCTATTACTTCCACAATTATTTTACGCTCTACAGGATTCCAGTTTCCTTTTCTATCTTCAATTTCAACTACAATTTTATTTCCTTCTAAATCAACTTTATACTTTGTAGTAGAATTCATTCCATCTTGATATGCAAATGTATTTCCGTCGTCTTCATATAGCGTAAATCCTCCTTTCCCCGGTGCAACTAATAACCTCATTTCAGTTATGGGTAATTCTTCGGCGTATTGCATTACTGGAATTAAAGGAATAATCGCACCTTCTTTAATAAATAAAGGCATTTTTTCTACTGGTGCATCAATGAGAATGTGTTGCGAACCTTGATAGGATTTTCTACTCCACCAGTCATACCAGGTACCTTCAGGTAAATATACCATGCGATTTTCTAAACCAGGACGATAAATTGGTGCTGCCATTATGTCCGAACCTATTAATACTTGATCGTATATTTCGTAGGTTTTTTCATCTTTGGGATAATGGTAAAGTAAAGGACGTAAAATTGGTTCGCCTTTTGTCGCTGCTTGCCAAAATAAAGTGTAGAAATAAGCTAATAATTGGTAGCGTAACTCAATATATTTACGACAGATATCTTCTACTTCTTGACCAAATTCCCAAGGTTCGTGACGCTTGGTATAAATCATTGAATGGGCACGCATCAATGGGTAAAGCATTCCTACCTGCATCCAGCGAGCGAATAATTCTGGCGATGCATCTCCCGCAAATCCACCGATATCTGCACCTACAAAAGCGACACCGGACAATCCTAAATTACACAGCATCGGTAAGGACATTTCTAGATATTCCCACTTTGAGTGATTGTCACCAGTCCAAACCGCCGAATAACGCTGCACTCCCGCAAAACCCGAACGAGTTAAAACAAAAGAACGTTTATCGGAACGCAACTTCTGCAACCCTTCACAAGAAGCACGAGCCATATTCATCCCGTATAAATTATGGGTTTCCTTCCAAGTCGCTTTATCTTCGCCATCACCAGAAGCAGCATCCATCGGAAAAGTAATTTTAACACCTTCCAAATCTCCGAAAGGGCGATCGTTTAAAGCTGGTTCGTTCATATCATTCCAGATACCAGCCACACCCACATCGGTTAGATTGCGCTGTAAATTACCCCACCATTCCCGCACCTCCGCACGCATAAAATCCGGGAAAACCGCTCTATCGGGCCACACATAACCGTGGAACACTTTACCATCTGCCCTACGGATGAAATAATCATTTTCTAAACCTTCATCGCAGACTTGGTAATCTGCCTCTGGGTCGAATTTTACTCCCGGATCGATAATATTAACTACTTTGATTCCTTGTTGCGATAACTCTTCAATCAACTTTTTGGGATTGGGAAACCGCTGTTTATTCCAAGTAAATACCCGGAAACCCTGCATATAATCGATATCTAAGTGAATCACATCGCAGGGAATACGGCGATCGCGCAGTTGTCTGACTAATTCTCTTACCTCAGTTTCCGAATCGTAACTCCAACGGCATTGATGATAACCCAAAGCCCAACGCGGTGGTAATGGCATTCTTCCGGTAAGCTGAGTATAGGTTTCAACAATTTTTGCAGGTTCGGGACCGTAAATAATATAGTAATCGAGTTGGATATCCTTAGTTTTCAACTGCAAAGTATTTAATTGCGTCGCAGCAACATCAAACTGACTCCAAAAAGTCGTATTAAAAAATAAACCATAACCAACATTCGGACGCAAAGACATAAAAAACGGGATTGCTTGATACATCTCATCCGTGAGCATCGTGTAATCCAAACAATCCGTCGTCCAATTAGTTAAACATTTACCGCGCTGATTTAATAATCCCGATCGCTCGCCAAAACCGTAAAATCTTTCTTCTGCGGTAATTTCCTTCCAATTAGAAATTTCACCTTGACGATAACCAATCCCCAAATCTATATCATGAGCGAAAGGATTCCCAGCTTTATCAAAACACTTAACTCGACAGGGATTTCGCTGCACGCAAACCTTGATTTCTTCCGTTTCGATAGTAATTTGTTCGTCAGTTTCTTGAACATCGAAATTAACAATATTCCATTCTGCATCCGGTAAATTTACATCCCAAGAATGTCTCGGTGTCAACTCCCCAGAGGGTGAAAAGCGGACTCGAATTAAATTAGCTGCAAGGATATTTAAAGTAAGACGAGAATTATTGCCGCAGTCGAAATGTATTCCTTGGTTGTAGCGTCGGCAGCTTTGTACTGAAGAGATTGCATTCCAAGCGGGTTGGCGTTTGGGGAGTTGTCCGATAAATTCAGGCATATTATCAGGAAGTTGGGCTAATATGCAATCTACAATAACTTGATTCGCGGATAACTCAAAGGGGCTTTTAGCTCTGGTTACAAGGTTCTACCTTGTAATGCATTTGCTGAGGCTCTGCCTCAAGATTCTATACGAGGCAGAGCCTCTTGATATGGGTTCCCAGTCGGAGACTAGGAACCAGTTATGCCGTAACACACCCGCGCAAGATTGAAGTTATAAATTATCTAATTTTATTCCAAAACCTCTTGCAACATAGGCGCAAGTTCTTGATTCAACCTTCCATTACGTACAAATTCAGCATAAGTATCGGCTTCAACTGCTAACAGTTCATTTCGCAATTGTTCCCTTGCAAATGTTCTTAAGTTGGGATGCTCAATCTGTAATATATCAATCTTTTCTTCTATGTTCTTTAGTTCTCCTTTAATTAATGCTTCTTGGTAGCGACAAAATTCCGGATCAACCCTGGGGCGTTCGTCGTCTACTTCCTCCAAGTATTTTAGAACCCGTCGCAGGGCATTTTCACGCGCTACTAATTTCATGTATTCTTGACGTAAAGGTTGATCGCCAAGAAGATTCAGTTGTTTTAGTAAAGGTTTTGTAGTTAATCCTTGTACTAATAAAGTAAATAAAACTACCCCAAAAACCGTGGAGATAATGTCTTCTCTTTCGTTACCTAAAATAGTCGGAACGCTCAATGCTAGAGCAATAGAAACCGAACCCCGCAAACCTCCCCACCAAAGTATTGTTTGCTCCGCTAAACTAATATTGGAATTAGCTACGCGATTGCTGAAGAAACCTAAAGCGTAGACGGAAACTAATCTCGATACCACCATGCCCGCAATTGTGATGCCGATAATTCCCAGGTTGTCTGCAAGGTTAGAAAATCTTATTTGATCGCCAATTAGTAAGAAAACGATTGAATTGACGAAGAAAGCGACAAATTCCCAAAATTCGCTGACGATTACCCTAGTACGAGGATTCATGCCGATTCGGGAACCAAAATTACCTAAAACTAAACCACAGGTAACAACTCCAATTACACCACTTCCGCCAAATTCTTCGGCAATGATATAGGTACCGTAAGCTGATACTAATGTTAAAGATTGTTCTACCAAAGGTAAATCGAATCTTTGAGTTAGATAGGAGATTCCAAAACCAATTAAACCACCAACCGCAAGTCCGATACCAACAACGCTTATTAATTCTAAGGTGACTTCTTGTACTCCTAGTTTTGCGGTTCCCAAAGGCAGTGCAACCAAGAAACCAAAAGCCACAACTGCCATCCCGTCGTTGAACAAACTTTCCCCTTCCATTAAAGTACTAAGGCGTTTATCAACTCCTAATTCGCGAAATAAAGCAGTTACGGAAACTGGATCGGTAGCAGAAAGACTTGCACCAATAAGTAAAGCTGTGCTTAAAGGCAATCCGGCAACTTGATTTAAACCAAGAGCTACGCCAATAATGGAAATTACCACTCCGACAACAGCGTAAAGAGTAATCGGAAAGAAATCTCGTTTCAAATTCGACCACTTTAGATTCCATGCTGCCTCAAATAACAAAGGAGGCAGGAAAATAGCTAGGATTAATTCAGGGGAAAGATTTACTAAGCGTACATCAACAAATGCCAAACCCAAACCAGCGATTACCAACAATAAAGTGTAAGGGATTTGGCGAAACCAGCTAAAAACTTGCGGTAATGTCGCCACACTTAGAGATACAGACAGTACTAAGAGAAATTGTTTGAGATTTTGTTCGATACCGACGGCTTCACCTACTGCATTTTCGATTGCCATAGCCTTTAATTGTAGATTTTTGCATTTGTCGCACCCCGATGTTGATATTTGGCTGTAAATCTCGCTTTCTTACGAGTATCTGCCAAACATTTGAGGTTGCAACAATCCATTTTAGGCGGTTGTTAGGCAAAATATCTGCACAAAAAAATTAAACATTTGTTGCTTGTCGTGCTTGGTAACAAAGTCAATCGGCATCGTTTGTGGATTCGGGCTATACAATCTGGATTTTCCCGCATATGCGTTAAATGCAAAACGGTTTGGGGGCGAGATCCATTTTTGGTTTACTGCTGTACTCCCTCGTGTAAACGTTGGCTATAAGGTTTAGCATTCGTTTCCACACCATTAACAACTAAGCCTAATACTTGAGCTTGATGTTCCATTAACTGCTGCAAACTATCGCGAACTGAATTACTAAAACTCATGCCTGGTTTAACAACAAACAATACATTGGGAATTTGAGCAGTCATTAATGCTGTAGCAGTTGTAGCGCTGACTGGAGCAGTATCCACTAAAACATAGTCGTATTTATCGTGAGATTCAGCATCTACTAATGCTTGTCGAAACTGTCCCTGGGATACCATTTTTACAATTTTGTTGCTTTGTGGTATTGCAGGTAATAAATGTAAATTGGTTTCTATAGGAATCACTGTATTTGTAATGTTTAATTCTTGAACGCAACCCAAATTTTTCGTCAATTTTGTTCGGATAAAATCGCCATCTACTAACAGCACTCGAAAACCTAAATCAACCAATGCTTTTGCTAACCCTAAAGTTACAGTTGTTTTACCTTCATCTTCCATTGCGCTGGTAATTAATAGACGACGGTTATCTAAAGGTTGTAAACTAAGTGCTGAAGCAAGACGTTGAAATTTTACTTGATTGTCATCCAAATCCGAAGTTAATTCCGCATTCTTGAGTTGGGGAATAGAAACAACTATTGGGAATTGCATATCTTGTAAGTCTTGAGGACTTAATAATGGGTTGCGTCTTTCTAATAATAAGATTGAGGCAATGCTGCCAATGATTCCCGCCAACAAAGCATTCAAAATCATTAACGAATTTTTCGGATAAATCGGATTGCTATTAACTCTAGGGGAATCTAATATTTCTACATTAGGATAAACATCAAAAACATCTATATTAGTTTGTTGTACCTGAGCAACTAATCCTTTATAAACTCCTTCTGCGACATCAACATTGCGTTGAAGTTCTATTAATCGTTTTTGTTGATTGGGAATAGAATTTAAATTCGTTTTTAGCCGATCTATTTGACTTTGTATTAATTGAGCGCGTTTTTGTTGACCGGAGGCTTCAGTTTCTGCTATAACTAATTCTTCTATTAAACCAGCACGTCCTTTTCCTTCAGTGCTTACTGTAGTGTCAAAAGGAATACCGTTAGCAGTTTTTTCTACTTGGTTCTGCATCCGATTTAATAATACTTGCTGCTCTTGTAAAAGTTCTCTAAGTGCAGGATGATTGTCAGTATATTTAGTACGCTTACGCGCTATTTCGGCTTTTATTTCTGATAGTTTGTTTCTAATAAATTGGTAGTCTTTATTTTCACCCAAGCTGAGAGAACGAATTGCTTGGTTAGAGGACATACTCAAAAGATTTGATAAAGTATTAACGCGATTCTGGTTATATTCTGCCTGCGATAATGCCTCTAATTGAGCTTTTGTTAAACTATCAATCGTAGTAACAATTGCTTTTGTTTGTTCGGGAGCATCAACTAATGCACTCTTTGTTTTAAACTGTGCTAAAGCTTGTTGTCGCGAAATCAAATTATTTTGAGCATCTTTTAATTCAACTGCACTGAATTGTCTTTTTGATAAACGGTTTTGCTTGCGAAGTTGATTTAGTCGCTTTTGAAAAGAATTAATCAGATTATCTGCTCGGATTTTTGCTAATTCAGGACTTGAGCCGGTAACGTTGATAATTAAAATCGGTGAATCTTCATCAACTATAACCTCGAATAGTGATTTGTAAGCAGATAAACTACTAAAATCAGCTTTCTCTGGATCTATGCTGAGTACGCTTTCCATTAAAGTATCGCTGGTAAGAATTCTTTGCTGGATTTGTAATTGTGTGTTTCCGGTAGAAATATTGGGAGCATTATTTCTTAAAGAACCCAAGATACCTAAGTTAGCATCTAAATTACCATTGTTTCCAGGAACAGTTAATTGTGTTGTCGCATTCCACACTCTCGGTGTAACTGTAGCGATGTAACCAGTTAAACCTAAAACCAATAGGTTCCAAAGTATTACAGGTTTCCAATGTCGCAACGCAATCGCAGTTATCTTATTCATATAAATATCAGTGAGCAGTAATCAGTGAGCAGTGAGCAATAGCTATTACCTTTAACCTTTAACCTTTAACCTAACAACTGTTCCCATCGTGTAACTTTAAACTTTTGCTGCTGTATTTCAGAAAGAATTGCTGCTAACCAAATAAAAAAGAACCAAAAAGAAATTGCCATCCAGCTTAAATTTGTGGCATGAATTAATAGATATAAAGCTACTAAGCAAGCAAATGCTCGCTGACAAATTATGTTTCCAAACATAGCAGGTTGCCAAAAAATACACAAAGTTGAAACGAGCGCCAAAATAAAGATTAGGAAACCGCAAATACCATGTATGTAAAGCACTTGTGCATATGAAGAAAAAGTCCCCAATGGCATTTCAAAAGCTCCATTTCCCCAACTTACTGTTTTTTCCATAAATCCCCACCCTACTAAAGGTGATTCTTTCCAAGCATCGATAGTTGCGTTTACAACATATTCTCTGTCTTTAGACGAGTCAGCGCGAGCGGTATTAAAAGTTGTTAGAGGTAAAGCGATCAAATCTTTAAAACTTAAACTTAATAGAGCCGCAAATAAAGTAAGCAAAGATATTACCCATAAATAAGCTTGTCGAGCTAACCCGCTACGAAAACAATATATGATTAGCCATGCTAAAGGAAAACATACCCAAGCAAGACGACTTTGAGAAACTAATAATCCGGCTAAACAACCGAATAAAGAAACTTTACGCAGCTTACTATTTTGTTCATCCAAACAGATAAAAAAGGATAAAAGAGCGCAAACTCCTAAAATTGGAGGATCTGCTGTATACAAATCTGTTCTAGGTAAAGGAATACCGAAAAAAGGTTGAATGACTGCAAATTTAATCATCAAACTGAGTTTATCTCCCGGTATTAAACGAGCTAGTGGAGGTAGAAAAGATGGTTGAGGTCCTATTGCAAAAAGTATGAGAAACTGAATCGTAATAAGAAATAAATAAGTTGTACTCAACCAGGAAACCGCTTTTGTAATTACTTGTACCCTGATGCGATGCCAAAATGGTAAACTTAGACAAGCAAAGATTAAAAAGTAGCCTTTAAATAAAGTAAACAATGTTGCTGCTGTTTTTAAAGTTTGAAAGCCTATTGATTCCAAACCTATAATGTTAGTCCAAAGTGCAACTAAAATCATTCCCAACCACGTCCAGTTACATATCGGTAGCGAGCCTCTAATAATCTTGTCAAATTCAAATCCAACTACTAGTAAAAAAGCAGCAATCGCCGGGTATAAAATAGTTTGAATTCCTAATATCCACCATAGAGGTGTCAACACAATTGTCCAATAAATAACTTTTTCAGCAAATGATAATTTACCTAATTTTAAGTCCACCTTTTTAGCTTTTTGCTTACTATAAATGATGTTTAACATTCAATTTATTTTGGTTCGTAGTAACGCTTTAGCGCATCTTAAGCCGGATGCGCGGGCATCCTTAATAGGATTACGACGATTAAACTACCCAACCTACTTAGATGCCTTTAACTAAACAATCTTGATAAACTTTAAGTGTCATATCGGCAACTTTATTCCAGTTGAATTGTTCGGCTAAGTAAAGATTGTGTTCGCCCATTTTTATTAGTTTTGACTTATTTTTTATTGCATATTGCATCGCTTGCAATAAACCATTAACACAGTTTGAATCATATAGAAAAGCTCCATCATCATCTAACACTTCACCCAAACAGCAATTACGGGGAGCAATACATGGTTTACCAAATGACATAGCTAAAAATACTGCACCTGATGTCAGAATTTCTTGGTAAGGAAATACAACCACATCACAAGCATTCATGTATGTTTGAATTTCTTCATCAGGGACAAATCCAGATTTTAGTTGGATATTCTCATGTTTTGATATTTTCTGGTTTATAAGTTGTTCTAATTCTTTATTAGCTGGTTTGCCAGCAACTAATAGCTCTACTTTTTCCCGATTTAATCGCTTAAAATCTTCAATTAGTTCTAGTACTCCCTTATTGCTGCGAATCGAACCCAGTAATAGCATTACAACATTTTGATTGGGAATATTTAGTTTTTTTCGTGCCTCTGCTCTATCAATATTATTATCATAATAGCCAATATAATTACCGTGGGGTACTACAAATACTTTGTCTCGATCTTTTATATTTAATGTTTTGCTAATTTCTTCTTTAGCCGTTTGGGAATGGGCAATAATCCCATGACTAATTTTAGCTATAGATGTGGTACATATTTGGTCGAATTTTAAGTATAAGCTATCATGATTCTTGAGATTATGGGCAGTCCAAATTATTTTGACACCCATAAATCGTAGAATATAAAGTTCGGTAATTAATATCGTTAATCTAAAGAGAGATTTTAGCCAATTACTTCTCACAAACAAAGGATGCAGCCAATGTAAATGTAAAATATTTGGCTTACCTTCCGCGATGATAGTTGGAAGCAGGTAATTACTAGGATTGCCTTTTTCTATTTGCATACCCAAGTCAACTAAATGTTGAATAAGTTGTTCTTGGTAAGGATTTATTTCATCGAATATTGGTAGAAATATTGCCTTTAAATTGCAATTCCGGTTAACTTTTTCAACAAATTGGGATTTGTTCAAATTCGTTTCTGTAGTTGTTTCTAATTTGTTCATCTTTTTTATTAAATATGAAAGTTGATATACATCATTCTTAATTACTCCTTTCCCGCTTTTAAACTAGCCATTTCTCTTTACCTCTTTTCTCTGCGTACTCTGCGCTCTCTGCGGTTATTTAAAATCGTTAATTACGGGGAAGAAAGCAATGTTGATAATGCTTCAAGAGATGAATTTGTTAACTATTCGCTTCTGGGCAGAAGATAACTTAAAAAAACCGCAGAGAAAGAAGAGAGAGAGAATTTAAATCATTCCGATACCTTTCGGAAACGAGATGAAACCTACTTATCTGAAGTTGGCTAATGCTAACTGCTTAACTTTGGGAAGAATTTCTTGTATGCGCTGACGATTATATTCTCTGTGCTGTATGAGCGGAATAAAGAAGTTACTGAGATTTCCGGGTTGGCAAGCCTGCTCTGGAGCGATTAGCATTCCATCTAATTCAATATGCTGAAATAACCCTTGAAATTTACCTTGATAAGTTATGCAGCCGACAGGAGTACCTTGACTTAAGCAGGCAATGCAAAGGTGCATTCTACCAGTTAAAACGATATCTAAATGTTTACATACAGATTTGATTTCCCCTGCACTAAAAGGTGTTGGCACTTTGATGCAATCAAGCTGAATTTCTTTTGGTAAAGCGTTTAGTATAGCTTCGGATAATCCAATATCACTCGACTGGTTGTTGGTGTTGCGGAAATCATGAGGAATCAACACGAAACTACATTTAGGATATGTAGAGTGAATTTCAACCAAGGTATCTACATAAATTTTGACTATTTCATCAACTGATTCTTTATCTATATTAGAAAATGACTGGGAATTTGCATTAATACCAATCAATATTCGCTGATTTTCCTGCTGAGTTTTTATCCATTGAAAAACCTCAGACAATGCTCCTGGATTTTCCGCAGGAGGCAAGAGAAATGCCAAATCTGCAACAAGAGCAACAGATCGTTGCAGGTAATTAATTAAGCGTTTGTGCGAGACAGGATCTCGCGAATATAGTTTTATTTCCGAAGATAAATTGCGAAAAGCTTGAATAACTTTGGGTGCTGGTTGTTCGTTAAAACTAAAGCCAAGAATAGCCGCTTCTGCTCCTGTTTGCTTGGCTAATGAAACGTATTTCAATCTTGTAAGAGAGGATTTCTCGCTGTAGAAACCATCCATTACATCTGCTCCCAAGCAATAAAATTTATTATAACGGCTAGCTACAGTTACAAGATGAAAATTTTCTTTCCAAGAGTTAATTAATGAATGACAAATAATATTAATTCCTGTAACTGCCGGATTAAAATTCTCCCAGTTGCTGGCTAAACTGTAGGAAATAAAGCCTATTCGCTTTGCACCTTCACTTTTAAAATGTTCTATGACAGCAGTCATCATTGCTTCATCGCCAAGGCTGCCAAATCTGGCTGGAGGAAGTAAAAGGACTGAATCGCTCTGTTTTTTATTCCATTGAAAAGCTCGTTTCAAACGTAACAAATTAGCGTATACAGCGAGCAGATAAAACAATATTAACTGTTTAATTTTCATTTTTACCTGTTACCTTGAAATTGTTTACAATAACCCGAATAACCACTGCCTTCCCACTCAAAATTCACTTATCTTTATGAAACCTCTTTCCTCTGCGCCTCTGCGGTTAAAAATATCAATTATCTACTTATTCTCGACATATTTCCCCGTTCGCTTATCTTTTTACCTTTCTCAACTTCATAGGCATAACTAAGTTGATGGAATTAAACATTTTCCGCGCTAATTTAGGTGCCATCAATATAATCATCACTGTATAAATGACTATTCCTAAAATCGTAGCGATGACTAATAATGCATGAGGTATTAAGTAATTACCAAACAAATACTTAAATCCCAATATTGCGATCGCCATTGCGATTGTTGCTATCAGTGGAGCAACAAATTGACGAATATATGTGCCGATTTGAATAGGAATTAATTTGCGGATGATAAATAGTTCTATTGGTGAAAGCAGATAACCGCGAATAACGTAAGCTGCTGCGACTGCTAGAATTCCCCAGCGCACAACTAAGGCAAAAGCAATTACATTCACCGTAGCGTGCAAGCAGTTGAGCTTCAGCTTCCACAAAGGCTTTCCCATCGCCATAATTATGCTGCCATTAAAGTATTGTAGAGAATGCAGAATGCCAATAAAAGCCAAAACTTGCATTACTGGAACGCTAGGCATCCATTTTTCTCCGAATAAACTCTTGACTATTTCGGGTGCCAATACTGCCATACCTGTAAATACAGGAAAAGAAATCAGACTTGTTAATTGTGTTGCAGTGTAAAAGCCACGCTTTAATAATTCAGGTTCTTTTTGTAATTTAGAAAATACAGGCATTGCCACTTGATTGGTGACGCTCGTCAATAACTGAGTCATAATCAACAACCAGCGGTAAGCCACCGTATAATAACCCAAAGCAACTGAACCCAGATAATAACCAATTAACAAATCGTCAGAGCGACGGTTAAAAAAATCAAGTATTTGGATGCCAACTACATTAATTCCAAAAGAAAACAATTCCTTAAAATGCTTAGCACAAACTTGAAATCCTGGCTTCCAATCGGTACTCCACCATAATACTAAAACCCCAACAAAACCATTAGTTAACTGTTGTCCGACAAGACTCCAAACACCATACCCCAAAAATGCCATGACTACACCAACCGTACCACCAGTAAAGGTTGCCAAAAGTGTACGAGTAGTTAAAGTTTTGAAAGCTAGCTGCCGATATAAAAGTGCGCTTTGTACGCTATTAAGGGCAGCAAATACAAAATTAAATGACAAGCAACGGATAATCGGAGTAAGTGCAGGTTGTTTGAACAAATTAGCTATAAATCCAGCACCAGCCAAACTAATTCCTAATAGTATTACCGCAATAGTAATATTAGTCCAAAAAGCCGTATCTAAATGTTCGCGCTCTATTTCTTCACGTTGAATTATAGCTTTACTAAATCCTTGATCGAGGAAAACCTGCATCAAAGCAAAGAATATGTTGGCTAAAGCTACTAAACCAAAAATTTCGGGTTCGAGTAAACGTGCAAGAACAAGAAAAACAGTAAAGGAAATAACTTGGCTGCCCCATTTTTCCATTGCAGTCCAAACTACGCCTTTGATTGCCTTTTCTTTGAGATTGTTCATTAAAATTGACTAATTTGGTAAACAAATTTGGCTATATGTTCCTTCGTAGTTGCGCTACTCTATCTCCCGGAGGGAGACGCGCTCGCCGAGAAAACTATGTGCTTACGGACACGCAATACCTACGGTACGCTATGTCCTGTCGGACACGCTCCGCTAACGTTTACAGCGCCTCCGATCAGAAGCGGAACTACGAACCTAAGAGTATTTATACTTGGTGAATTTTTTGATACTCTTGATATTTCTTTCCTGTTATGCCTACAAGCATTCCTACACTGTGATAGATATATCTTAAGGTTTGAAAAACTTCATGTTTTCCCCAAATCCAAGATACTGGAATAAATAATGTTCCTTTGATGATTCGTCTTATTCCTTTGAAAATGCATATAGCTCGCACTAAAAGTGAGGGATTTAAATCTACTTCGCAGAAACTTTCTGTAATTCCCAATCGGTAATTCCGCTTCAGCAGCCATACTAAATTAGCTCTACTCGCCGGTATCCACTCCGAAACCAAAGCATCGTTTGCCCATACCATTTTATAGCCCCGATTATATACACGTCGAAAAAAGTGCCAATCCGAGCCACCAGATAATGCCAAACGCTCATCAAAACATGGCTGCATTTTTTGCAATACTTCTCTACGAATCAGCACGTTATTAGTAGCCGCTCCTTCGAGAAGATGTCCTGTAGAATGACGCAAACGCTCAAAAAACTTCCCTTTTATAATCCAATTAGGAACGGATTCATTGAAATAAGGTAAAACTGGCCCCGCAACTACATCTGCACCGTATAAACTTTGAGCCTGCAAAAGACGATCCAACCATGATGTTTGAGGAACTTCGTCATCATCGATAAAAGCTATAAAATCAAAATTTTCTCGGGCACAGGCGATCGCCTTATTTCTAGCAAAAGGAATTCCCCGATGTGGCTCAACGCAATATTTTAGCGTCCATTGAATTTGCGAACCGATATCTTGGCAAAGTTGACGAGCAGAGCCATTTTCGTCGTTATCAACAACAATAATTTCTAAGTAAGGCTTTTCGCAAAGTTTAAATTCGAGTTGATTTAGACCATTAAGTAGACGTTTTAAGCCTTCAGAACGTTGACAAGTTATTATGCATACAGCGACTCGCATTTTTTCTCCTCAATAAAAGCAAGTATGAATGGGCATGGGGCATGGGTAGTTGGTAATAGGTAGTTGGTAATTGGAATTATTCTCTCCCCCTCTACCCCACGCCACTTTGCTCGTACTGCGGGAACCCCCCTCCGGGTTCGCTAGTTTGGGGGACGGAAACCGACACCCCCAACTAGTCTCACCGCACGCAAGTGGCTCCTCTACCTCAACTTAACCAAGCGATCGCCCTATGGCGAATTTAGCCACGGGTGACAAACGTACCGATATTAAGGTTAATAAAGAACGGATGTCGCGATAGAAAATTGACTTGTCGCAAACCAGAGCTTGATCGATCAGATCGCGTGCTGTTTGCATATCGCCACCCTGAAGACACAACCTTGATAGATAGCGATACATATAGGCGTAAACAGTTGGTAACATTGGCTTAATCAACTCTGGGGAACGTTGATAAGCAGTTTCAATTACAATTGCACCAGAATTCCGCATTTGTACGAAATTAAAAGATAATCCGGATTGCCGCACGCGGTAGTAGCATAAAACCCGCTTTTCTCGGTAAAAACGCCATTTCTGTGTTGCAGCTATTCGCAACCATAAATCTACATCTTCCCAACTACGTAAGTTTTCATCAAACCCGCCGACTTCCGAAATCAAGCAACGACGAAACACTGCATTAGAACCATGCCCGACAAAGTTTTTGCATAGTAAGGCTAATAGAGGATTTGAATGGACTGGCTTACCGCTCAAACTAATAAATGTAGGTTTTCCGTCATCGCGAATCGTCCGCGAAGCACTGTAAACTACTCCAACATCAGGTTGATTGTACAGTCGAGCTATATGAGTTGCGATTTTATCCCTATGGTAAACATCATCACCATCGAGTAAAGCAATATATTCCCCTCGTGCATGACGAATACCGTAATTACGTGCTGATGATAAACCTCCGTTTTGTTTTTTTAGTAGCTGAAAACGAGTATCGCGCTGACAAAATTTTTGCACAATAGCCGCAGTATCATCAGTTGAACCATCATCAACTACCAATACTTCAAAATCTGAAAATGTTTGCTTTTCTAAAGAAATTAGAGCATCTTGAATATACTTGCTGACATTATAAGCAGGAACTATTACACTTACTTTTGGTTTCTCAAACATTAATAGACTCCTTATTACTTCATATCTACAGCAATTACTTTCTTGTTTGGCTTCAAAATATTTCGCAATTTACCTCTGATATTTCGAGGAAATATCCACATTCCCAAATACAAACAAATATCCGTTGGTTGAGGTTTGCCAAATCGAAAGGCTTCACCCAACAGAAGTAAAAATGCTTTCCAATCCGAAGCCTTAGCAGCCCGTGCGCTGACTTCTGCCAGGATAAAAGATGAATAAGCTTTTCGGGTGACTAAATTGCGTCTGCTCTGAATCCAATTAAGTGAAGATTGCCAAGAAAAGCTTTTACTAAGACTTTGGCGAGTTCCTTCTAAGTTCCAGATTGAAAGTATTTGAGGTGCAAATACCAATCCTACATCTTTAATAGAAATTGCCCGTAAAATCCAATCCCAATCCTGATGTTTCTTAAGATGGTTATCGAAAGAAACTTTCTCTAATAACTCCTTTTTGGTAAATATGGTTGAGGTTTGAATTAATCCTTCTCCCATAAATAAGGTGTTACGAACAAATAAATATTCGCACAGAGGCTCTGTTTTTTTAGGAAGCCGACGAGGTCCAAATCGATTCTCCTTGTGGTGTTTTAGCAATTAGATAATTGCTGACAATAGGGAATTTATAATTGGAAGTGTTTGCTGCCCCAAGCTGTAATTCTAATTTTCGCGGCATCCATTCATCATCATCATCCAAAAAAGCAATCCATTCTGCAATAGCAGATTTAACTCCAAAATCGCGAGCAAAACAGGCTCCTTGGTTTGTAGATAATTCAATTACTTGCAGTCGCAAATCATCTATTTTTGAAAGTGTTGAACTTGTATCTTCATCTATTCCATCGATGACGACTATAACTTCAATTTCGAGCAAAGTTTGCGTCAATGCACTGATAACAGCACGCTTTACTAATTGCGCTCTGTGAAACGTGGGAATAACTACACTAACTAGAGGTTTCAAAAAATTCCCTCCTAATTTTGAACAATATTAAGTAAAAATGGTTCTTCCCTACAAAGAAATGCGGCATTAAATAGTTGAAAAAAATGGAACAGGGAACGGGGAACGGGGAATAGGCAATAGGTAAAATACGCTTTAAGCGTTAATAATCTTAGTTTAGGCTTATTAATTAACATCTTAAAACAGCTTAAATAAGGCATTTACAAAAGCCAAAGATAAGCAGATGTTTAATTAAATAGAAAATGCGATAAATGTGTGGCGAAAAACTAATTCAAATCAATGCTTTCTACCTTTGGGGTAAGTTCTACTCGTAACAGTGACTGATTAAAAATTGCCAACGCAATTTGTAGCGCAAAAGCCAAATTTCCTAACAAATACCGAGCAGCTAAACGCTTAGGTTCGCGCACAAGACGATAGAGCCACTCAAAACCAGAATTAGATATGAAGCGCGGACAGTCAGGAACTATTCTGGCCATGCGATCGATAATTGCCCCACCAACCATGATAGTATTCGCCTGTAACTCATGGCGATGTTTCTGTACCCAATATTCTTGAATTGGCATACCCATACCTACTATCAAAATATTCGGTTTAAACTGATTTATTTGCTCTACGGCAGCTTGATTAACTTGTGGATCTTCTTTATCAAAATATCCATGATGTCCGCTAAAACGAACCCGTGGATACTTTAGTTTCAGGTTATCAATGGCAGCTTGTAAAGTCTCTGGCTTTCCACCTAACAAAAATACTGAAAACTCATTTTGATTGCAACTTTCCAAGATTTTAGGCATTAACAAGGTATAGGAAACTCGATAATCCAAGGGTAAATCTAACCCCATAAAACCGATAGCCTTCAATATTCCCATTCCATCACAGTTAGTAATATCTGCATTTTGCAAAAACTGGTGATACCAAGGGAATTGTAGCGATAAATTAAATCCGTGAATATTGTAATGTGCTACGGTTATTTGTTTGCCTTCTATACAAGCCTTCCGAACGGCTTCTACAATTGAAGGAATATTCATGCAATCAATTCGCCGTCCTAATAAATACACGCTTAAAGCGGTTACTTTATCTTTCTGTGTAATATCTATTGTTTCACTGCTTGTATCTTCCGATTGAACATCATTATCATCAATTTGAGACTCTACTAACCGAGAATGAAAGTTTTTCATTTGTAGTTACCTATAAATAGGTTTAAGTAGCCGATACAAAATAATTTCATCAACAAAAATGCATGACAAATTTATTGTGTACCTTTAGTAAATGCAAACGAAACTCAGCAATCGATCGCTAATTAAAATCTTGCTTTAGTACCAAATAACGAATTTTTAATCGTTAAATATACCAAGCTATATAGTAACCTTGATTACTTAACTAATATTGGGAAACACAAACGGTTTGCATTATTTCTGTTCTCAGAATTAACTCCTGGCATGGAAGTTAAATAGATTTAGATGATATAGTTCAATACTCAAAAAAAACACCATGCGCTTACGTCTAAGTGCAATGGGAAGTGAAATGCAAAATTTTTGTTTTGTTACGAGAAGCTATTTTTTGGCATAAAAATAGACCTACTCGGGTAGAAACAGCAATCTTTAAAAATTTGTGTCTCTAAATACTAATATAATCAAAAAAAACTACCTGTCAAGTTATTTATCATACATTTTTTTTGTAGCTGTAATTAAAAAGGTGTTTTGAAGGTTTAAATGATACCTATTATCTAGTTAAATTAACTGCTTTTAATTTATTTATACGTATAAAATAAGACTTATAAAAATAAATAAAACTAAAAATAAAAGTTATTTATACAACTCAATAACAGTATTATTACATAACTAAATAAACAAACTGTAGCAACATCCCATAATGATGCACGTTTATTATAATTGAATTTTTCTGCTCTCAAATTTTAATGCGCTCTGAAAAGATAAAATATGAAATAAAAATCCTGAAATACTCACTACCACGCTATTAGCGTAAAACTGTAAAAAACTTGATGATTTAAGTCTTATTAGAAGATAGTGTTGCTTATTTTACATGGAATTAGATACAAACACTTTAATACGTAGTTACATTTTTATCATCAATAAAATTACTTATCAAAAAATGTAGTTTTCAAAGGTTCGTAGTTGCGCCGTACTCGCCTCATATTACAGAATCCGGAAGGGCTAAAGCCCAACTACGAACCTTGGATTGCCCCGCAAAATTAATGTGGCGGAATACTAGTAGTCAACCACATTAATTTTGCGGGGTAACACATTGGTAGTGGGAGCATCTTGCTCGCTGGCGCTATCGAGCGACCAAGATGGTCGCACTACGCAAACCCATCAAAATTAATGTGGCGGAATACTAGTGGTTCACCACATTAATTTTGCGGGGTATGACATTTATAATTGTAGGTTGGGTTGAACGAAGTGAAACCCAACACCCGAGTTGGGTTGCGCTCCGCTTAACCCAACCTACGAAGAGGTATCTTAACCCATCAGAATTAATGTGGCGGAATACTAGTAGTCAACCACATTAATTTTGCGGGGTAACACATTCGTAGTGGGAGCGTCTCGCTCCCTCGTGATAGCTAGCGACCAAGATGGTCGCACTACGATGACCCCTCATAACTTATGTGGTTAAGTACTAGCTACTTGCTCGTGCAACCGCTGTTTATAAGGTTTAGCATCGATTTCTACACCATTAACAACCAAACCTAATATTTGAGCTTGATGTTCCATTAACTGCTGCAAGCTATCGCGAACTGAGTTACTAAAACTCATGCCGGGCTTGACAACAAACAATACATTAGGAATTAGCGCACTCATCAATGCTGTAGCTGTGGTAGCACTTACCGGAGCGGTGTCAACTAAAACATAGTCGTATTTATCATGAGATTCGGCATCTGCTAACGCTTTTTGGAATCTTCCTTGAGATACCATTGTCACGATTTTGCCGCTTCGTGGTGTTGTAGGTAATAAATCTAAATTGGGTGCTATGGAGATAACATCGTTTGTAATGTTTAATTCTTGAGTGAAACCCAAATTTTGAGTCAATTCTGCTCGGATAAAATCTCCATCTACAACCAGCACTCGGAAACCTAAATCTACTAATGCTGTTGCTAGCCCTAAAGTTACAGTTGTCTTACCTTCGCTTTCCATCGCGCTGGTAATTAAAAGATGACGGTTATTTAAAGGTTGTAAGCTAAGTGCGGAAGCCAGACGTTGGAATTTTACCTGTTTATCATCATCATCATCAGATATTAGTTCCGCATTCTTAAGTCGGGGGATAGAAACAACCATCGGGAATTTCATATCTTTCAAATCTTGAGGACTTAATAATGGGTTTCGTCTTTCTAAGAGTAATATTAAAGCAATGCTGCCAGTGATTCCTGCCAATAAAGCATTTAAAATCATTAAGGATTTTTTGGGAGAAATAGGTTTGTTACTAGCTCTAGGTGAATCTAATATTTCTACGTTTGGATAAACATCAAAAACATCAATATTAGTTTGCTGTACTTGAGCAACCAAACCTTTATAAACTCCCTCAGCAACATCAACGCTGCGTTGAAGTTCTGATAATCTTTTTTGTTGATCGGGGATAGAATTTAAATTATTTTTTAGTTGGTTTATTTGATTTTGTATTAGTTGAGCGCGACGTTGTTGACCGGAGGCTTCAGTTTCTGCCAAAATTAATTGTTCAATTAAGCCTGCGCGTCCTTCTCCTTCACCGCTTACTGTAGTATCGATGGGAATACCACCAGCAGTTTGTTTAACTTGGTTTTGTATCCGATTTGATAATACTTGTTCTTGTTGTAAAAGTTCTCGAACGGCGGGATGATTATCGGTATACTTAGCACGCAAACCAGATAGCTCGGCTTTTATTTCTGCTAACTTTCCTCTCATAAATTGATAGTCTCTATTTTCGCCCAAGCTTAAAGAACGAATAGCTTGGTTTGAGGACATACTCAACATATTTGACAAAGTATTAACGCGATTTTGGTTATATTCAGCTTGAGATAAGGCTTCTAATTGAGCTTTAGTTAAAGTATCAATTGTAGTGACAATTGATTTTGTTTGTTCTTCAGCATCAACTAAAGCACTAGATTGTTTAAACTGTGCTAAAGCTTGTTGTGCCGACATCAAATTATTGCGAGCTTCTTCTAACTCAACCGCACTAAATTCTCTTTTTGATAAACGGTTTTGCTGTCGGAGTTCTTTAAGTCGTTGTTGATATAAAATTATAAGATTATTTGTTCGTAACTTTGCTAGTTCTGGTGACAAACCTTTGGTATTTAAAGTTAGGATGCGTGAGTTTTCATCAACAGAGACTTCAAATAGTGACTTATAACCAGCTACACTTTGGAAATTCGTTTTTTGTGGATCTACATTAAGTACATTTTCCATCAAAGTATCGCTAGTTAGAATGCTTTTCTGCATTTGTAATTGACTGTCGCTAATCGCAGAAACGCCACCGGAATCTTTTCTCAAAGAACCTAAAATGCCCAAACTAGCATCCAAGTTGCCATTTGTTGTAGGAATTGTCAATTGTGCTGTGGCATTCCACACCCGTGGTGTAACTGTAGCGATGTAAGCAGTTAGACTTACAACTAAAAGATTCCAAAGTATTACCGGCTTCCAATGTCTAATGGCGATCGCAGTTATTTTATTCATAATAATATCAGTGAACAGTGAACAGTGAACAGTTACCTTTAACCTAATAATTCTTCCCATTCGGTAACATTTTGTCGTTGCTGTTGTATTTCAGAAAGAATCGCTCCTAACCAAATAAAAAAGAACCAGAAATAAATGGCCATCCAGGTTAAATTAGTGGCATGAATAAGTAAATATAAAGCGATTAAACAACCGAATGCACGCTGACAAAGCTGGTTTCCTTTAATAGCAGGTTGCCAAAAACTACATAATGTTGAAATAAGAGCGTTTATAAAGAAAATAAATCCGAAAATACCGTGTATATAAAGCACTTGAGCATATGAAGAAAACGTTCCTAATGGCAGTACAAAAGCTCCATTTCCCCAACTTGCGGTTTTTTCCATAATTCCCCACCCCACCCACGGCGATTCTTTCCATGCATCAATAGTTGCATTCACAATATATTCTCGATCTTTTGATGAATCTGCACGAGCGCTGTTAAAAGTGGCCATTGGCGAAGCGATTAAATCTTTGATAGTCAAACTCAATAAAGCAGCAAACAAAGAAGTAATTGATATTACCCATAAATAAGCTTGTCGAGCTAACCCGCTACGGAAACAATAGATAATACTACATACTAAGGGAAAACATACCCAAGCAAGACGACTTTGAGAAATTATTAAACTAATTAAACTACCAGCTAAAGCAAATTTTCGTAAACGTTGGTTATTTTCGCTCAAGCACATAAAGAAACACAAAAGACTGCAAACTCCTAAAATCGGAGGATCTGCTGTATATAAATCTGTTCTTGGTAAAGGAATACCAAAAAAACCTTGAATTTCAGCAAACTTAACCATCAAACTTGTTTTTTCACCCGGAATTAAACGAGCTAAGGGTGGTAAAAAATGTTCTTGCGGCCCTAAACCAAAAAGTATTAAAAGTTGAATCGCCAAAAGTATCGAATAGCTAGCCGCCATCAACGATACCGCTCGCGTAATAGTTTGTACCCGAATGCGATGCCAAAAGGGTAAAGTCATGCAGGCAAATATCATGAAATAGCCTTTAAATAAAGTAAATAATGTCGCTGCTGTTTTTAAAGCTTCAAAACCGATTGTTTCCAACCCTAAAATATTCGTCCAAAGCGCTGCAAAAACCATTCCCAACCATGCCCAATTGCAAATCGGTAAAGAATTTTTAATCAGTTTATCTAATCGCAAACCAGCTATTAGTAAAAACGCACTCACAACTGGATAAACAATAGTTTGTAATCCCAATATCCACCAAAGTGGTGTAAGGATAATTGTCCAGTAAATGACCTTTTCGGCTTGGGATTTCGCTTCGAGTTTTGAAGTAGATTGATTGTAAGTTTTGGCTGAAGGGTTGAATGCGAACATTTTTTAATCGGGAATAGGTAATAGGTAATAGGGGGAGAGGGGGAAGAGGGGGACAAGGAAAGAACAATTAACTATTAACTACTAACTCCTAACTCTTAACTCCTAACTGTTTAAAACCTGTAGATACTTTTGGGCACAGGTTTCTAATTTGAATTGATTTAGCCAGTCGGTATCTACTTGTTTGATTTTGCCTGCAAGTACGCGATCGATAGCTTCTGTCATAGCTTTTGCATCGCCAACTGGAGTTAATTCACCATATTTTCCGTTTGCTAAAATCTCGGCAGGGCCGCTTTCGCAATTTGTGGATACTACTGGAGTTCCGACGGCTAAGGCTTCTGCAATTACGTTACCAAAACCTTCCCAAGCAGAGGATAATACGAAAGCTGCACTACTCTTCATGTAAGCATAAGGATTATCGACAAAACCCAACATTGCAACATCTGCTTGCAACCCTAATTCATTAATTAAATTACTTAAATTATCTTTTTCGGGATCTTCTCCTAAAATTACTAACCGACATCGACGCAATTGTCTGACTCTGAGAAATGCACGTAATAAAGTTGGGTAGTCTTTTTGCAAATGCAATCTTCCTACAGCTAAGATAACTGGCGGTTCTCCCGGTTGAAACCACGGATGATTTAATTTTTCTCGTGCTTTAACAAACAGTTCGGGAGTAATAACTGGATTGTAAATTAGGTTGATGCGTTTTTTGGGTAACTTTGTCACCTTGGCTAAATCTTCTGCGACTCCTTGAGAAACGCTGACAATTCCATCAGCCCACGGGTACAAAAGTCTGGCTGCAAGTGGTGTCAAACGTACTGAAAGTTGAGGAATGCGTTTGGCTTCTAAAGAAAGATGATTGTGTTCGGATACTACTATTCGCGTTGATACCCCAGCAATGCGTTTTGCTAAAAGGGCTATCTCGCAGGGATAGTGTAAAGCTGCCAGCATACTCGCAGGATTTTCTGCTCGCAAATATTTAACTAATTTAGGCAGAATACTAATCTTGGATTCTGCTTTTAAATCTATCAGTCGAATTTGTGACGGCAATTGTTCTAACAAAGAACCACAGGCTGTTGCGAGTATCATATCAACCTTCAGCCCTTGCCGTACAAAACCCCGAGCTAAATTCAACAATACTCTTTCCGCACCACCGCTATAAAGACAGCGGAGAAAAATGGCAATATCGGGTGAAGAATTAGACATGATATAAATTCTCCGCTTTATACTGCAAACCAGGGCGGGATATACTTTTCATCAAATTGAGAACAGCACCATAATTGCGTCGAGCATCAAAACGTTTTTCAGCTATACGACGACTAGCAGCAGCCATAGCCATTATTTTTTCTGGATTATTCCTGAGTGTACGTAGGGCGATCGCCAAAGCTGTGGCATCTGATGGAGGCACAATTAAACCATTAACTCCATGTTCAATTTGCTCGGATAAGCCACCAATATTAGTAGTAATTACTGGTAAACCTGCTGCCATTGCTTCTGAAGCTACAATGCCAAAGCAATCTGCCTCTGTGGGAAATACAAAAATATCTGCTTGAGCGAAAAGTTGTTTTAAACGAGGGCAATTAGGAGTTAAATCGCAATGTAGATGCAAATTCTCGATTCCGGCTAATTCCCGCTTTAAGCTAACATCTTTGGTAACAATATCTAACCTGTAATCGCCATCTAAACCATTAAGAAAAGCTTCGAGCAGGGTATAACCACCTTTACGAGCAAAATCTCCTCCTACAAACAACAGCCGCAAAGGATTTTCGCTAATAGATTCTAAAGTGTGATGGCGCTTAAAATTCCACTGTTCTAAATCTACGCCCGGTGGAATTACTAAAATTTTTTCAGTGGGTATACCATAATCATCAACCAGCGAATTTTTAACCCATTCACACCACGTAATAATTGCCTTAGCAGCATTATAGGTACTTTTATTCCACTGATATTTACTATATTCTGCTGCTGAGTTACCACCTACTTTATGGTTATAACCAGTGGCAATACTATCGAGATTAAGAGGTGTAGCGTCAGTAGAAATTATCGTTGGTATGCGATGCATCAAAGGAATCGAAAACAGCGCTAATGATTGGGTATGCATAAATAATGCATCTGGTTTTTGCAATTGCATAGCCGCTTTTATCGCATTACGAGTACGCAAACTAACCTGCAACGACCAATTATTACGAATTACTGGCAATCTCTCCCAAATATCGTTTGTGTTTCCTCCTACGGGCATCCAATTCGGTTTGATATTACAATCTTTTTCTACCCAGTATTTTAAATTTTGGTAATGGGTAATATGTCCCAATGCTTGCTCTACAATAAAACCGAAATTAAACATTTTAGTTGTTAGTGGTTAGTTGTTAGTTGTTAGTGGTTAGTTGTTAGTTGTTAGTTGTTAGTTGTTAGTTGTTAGTTGTTAGTGGTTAGTTGTTAGTTGTTAGTGGTTAGTTGTTAGTTGTTAGTTGTTAGAAATTAATATCTCCCCATCTCCCCCTCTCCTTGTCTCCCCATCCCCCCATCTCCCCCTCTCCCCATCACCCCATCACCCTCTCTCCCACTCCCTGTTCCCCATTCCCTTTCACAAGAAATCTTTTAAGTTTAATTTTCAAATGTTTATATTGCTGGGGAGGTAGAAGAAATACCATCACAATTTTGAAGAATACTTTAGATATGGTTTGCCATTGCCAAATCACAGATAAATCGTTGAAGATAGCATTGCTAAAAAATTTTATGGCAATAATACCGTTTTGTTGCCCAGCAGGAGATTCTAATGATTTAAAAGTTAGATAATGATAAAGGGTTGCAAGAGATTTTCTTTTTAAATATTGCAGCGATACGGGAGCGCGACTAAAAGCTTGTTCGATAAACTTTAAGCAACCTTTTTCCATTTTTAGAACATTATTAGATCCCGATTGAGAAGAAGTACGATATAAAACATGAGGATAGGGTACGGTAACAAAATTATAACGCTTTGCTAAACGCAACCACATATCCCAATCTTCAGCATATGCTAATGAATTATTAAAAGTACCGACATTAATTAATGCTTGTCTGCGAATTAAAGGATTGGAGCCATTTTCTAAAACATTTTGGACTAACATTTTTTCATAAGCATCACCGTTAATAGTTATATGATTGCCATGTCTAAAAAATGAGCCATATTCATCGATGTAATCAACCCAACTATAAGCGACTGAGGCTTGAGGATTTTCTTGCAAAGCTTTTAATTGTGCTTCAAGTTTATTTGGAGTCCAAACGTCATCAGCATCCAAAAATGAAATAAATTGCCCGGAAGCTTGTTCAATTCCACGGTTGCGACTTACCGAAACACCAGATTTTTGATAAGAGAATACTTTAAACCGGGGATCTTTGATACTAGCGGTTACCTGTAAAGTTAAATCTAAAGAGCCATCATTAATTACAATTATTTCTAGATTTTTATAAGTTTGATTCAATACCGAATAAATTGTTCCGCGAATTGTTTTTTCCCCATTATGTACGGGGATAATTACAGATATAAGGGGTGTATTATTGTTAGTCATTTTTAAAAGGGAATGGGTAATGGGTAATAGGGTATAGGGCATAGGGCATAGTAATTAGAACCCACGCAGGTGGGTTTTGCCTGTGTAGAAGCGGTTTCAATAGCCGGATTCAAATATCAAATTCAACCACCAATTACACCGCTAACTAATTGATTTAATCTTTTTTTGTACTGCAAAAATATTTGAGGGTGAAAAATACGTATGGCAATTAAATAAATTGAAATAAACGTAAATTGTCGAATAAATAAAGGTAAATTAACTGAAATTACTAAACCTGGAATTATTAGCAAAGTCGGAATAAAACAGGGAATAATAAATTTAGGAAACGACCAGTGTAAGTGACGACAAGCTGCCCACCACCAGTATAGAGTCCAGCCAATTCCTAATACTATTGCTACGGCTAAACTGACTCCTACTATTCCACCTAGATTCGCTCCAAGTATAAAACTTCCTACTGCAATCGGAGCAATCTGTAGGTTTACTTTAGCATTGATATCGGGACGACCTTTAGCAACTAACATCGAAAAAAGTGAAGAATTAATGATACGAAAGTAAGAAAAAATAAGTAAACCCGGAATTACTTTTACAATGGGTAGCCACTTTTCTCCAAAAACGAAAGTTACTACCTGTGAATCTGCCGTTAAGAAAATTAAAGTGCAAATTGCAGCCGTTATAATTGCCGTTTGCTCTACTACTTTTAGTAAAGTATTTTGTTGCTGCTTATCATCCGATAATTGAGCAAAAACTGGCATTCCTAATTGATTAAATACAGCATTGGCAATACTTGAAAATGCATTTGTTAATTGATAGGCAAGATTGTAGTAACCGAGACTTGCACTGCCTAATAGTTTTCCTACAGCAAAATTATCAATGTTGAAATTGGTATACAAACCAAAGCTAGAAGCAACAGTACCAAAGTAGAAAGATTGAACTTCCGATCTAACTTCTGCATCAATTTGCAAGCGGAATTTATATCGGGAATAATATCGAGTCAGAACGCAATTAACAATCCAAGATGCAGTATCACCAATCACAAATGACCAGTAATTAAATCCTAAAAATGCAGCAACGGTAGTGCAAAGCAATCGCGTAATTGAGTTAGCTAAAGTGATATTAGCGATTCCTCGATACTTCATCTGTCTAGTCATGACGCTGGAGTAAACATAGCTAGCAGAAGACAGTATCAGATTAAAAGCAAAAGCTATTAGTATCCACGTTAAAACTGGTTCTTTAAAGAAACTAGCTATCAGGGGGGATGTAGCCGTTACTCCTAATGCTAAAGCTAATCCAACTAATAAACTGATAGTGTAAGCGGTGTTTACATATTTAGGATGTTCTATCCCCTTATAAATAATGAAAGCACCCGCAGTATCTTGAATGAATAACGAGAAAAAAGACCAGAAAACATAGGCAATACCGATAATTCCGAAATCAGATGGTTGTAATAGCCTTGCTAAAACCAAACTACTAAGGAACGCAAATATACGGGTGATAAATGTAGCATAAGAAATCCATAAACCATTTTTGAAAATTGCAGTTGCTTTCACTATCAGTGCTTACCTTTTGCTGTTTTTGCAAAACCAAGGGAATTTCCAATGGCTAGTTTTGCCAATGGTGACAAACGTACTGATATCAGAGTCAGTAAAGAACGAATATCGCGGTAAAAAATTGACTTGTCGGAACTCAAAGCTTGTTTAATAAACTTACGCGCTGTTTCTATATCTCCACCCTGAAGAGACAAGCGAGTCAGATAGCGATACATATAAGCGTAAGCAGTCGGTAGCATCGGCTTAATTTCTGGGGAACGTTGATAAGCGTCTTTGATAACCCGTTCGCCACAAGTTTGCATTTGAGCGACATTAAAAGATAATCCAGAAGCACGCACCCGATAATAGCTTAAAATCCGTTTTTCCCGGTAAAAACGCCATTTTTGGGTTGCAGCTATCCTTAACCACAAATCAACATCTTCCCAACTACGCAAGCTTTCATTAAACCCACCGACTTCCGCAATCAAACAACGACGAAACACCGCATTAGAACCATGCCCGACAAAGTTTTTACACAGCAAAGCTATTAGAGGATTTGGATGCACTGGCTTACCGCTCAAAGTTATAAACGTTGGTTTACCATCATCGCGAATCGTTTGCGAAGCGCTATAAACTACCCCAACATCCGCTCTACTATACAATCGAGCTACGTGAGTTGCTAACTTGTCTTTGTGATAAACATCATCGCCATCGAGTAAAGCAATATATTCACCTCGCGCATGACTAATACCGTAATTGCGGGCTGAAGATAAACCTCCGTTTTGTTTCTCTAACAGCTTAAATCTAGAATCTCGCCGAGTAAATTTTTGTACAACAGCCGCAGTATCATCAGTTGAACCGTCATCAACTATCAATACTTCAAAATCTGAAAATGTTTGCTTTTCTAAAGAAATTAGAGCGTCTTGAATATACTTGCTGACGTTATAAGCAGGGACTACAACGCTAACTTTTGGTATTCTGAGCATGATGGGAAATTGGGGATTGGGGATTGGGAATGGTGAATAGGGAGCTTGCGGAGCGGACACTACTAATATTTAATCAAAGCCTAGCCTTTTTGTTTCCTGTTCCCTTACTCAATAGTTTTATTAATCTAACCGGATTTTGATAGTAAATAATCACTATACTCAAGTTCAAAACTTTGCTTAGAGATGGCTGCTTTAGCGATGTTTTCGTCTAAAATATCCAAAATTATTCGATCTTGTGTGATATCAAACTTTCTTGCAAAATGAGCATCGCTTTGCAATATTGAATTATAATCACTTATGCTTAAAACTTTCGGTCGCCCATTTTGAGTTTTGGAAAAATCAAAGTATAGCTTATTCTCATTACATAACTTGAATTTTTTACTGTTGACTAAAATTGTTTGTAGAAAAGATTCATCCGATACGCATACTTCCTGATAATATTCGACTACTTCCGGATGTTTTTGACAAAAAGCGTCTAAATATTCTACACATTTTCTAGATAAGGTTGTAAAAAAAGAACCGCCATAGCAGAGAAAATCTTTATTAAATAATGATTTCCTTCGTATACCAAACATTTCATATGCCAAATTGATTCTAAAAAAAGGCTGTAAATAATTGATAATTTTTATTGGTATAAATAACTGTTTTAACCAATTTGGCACATTTTTAAGAGACTCGATCGGTTGGTACTTAAATAAATAACGGCTTTGACCTTCTTGTATACTCCAATGACTTAGTAATGAAAAAACATTAAAGTATTCCATAAAGCCATCATAATCGGTCGTTGATAAAAAATGCTCAATTTCAGCTATTGGTTTAATTGGATAATCTTGACCAGAAAGGTAAATTAACCAATCATATTCGATCTGGTTTTCAACTAACCATTTTATAGCATTTAAATAGGATTGAACTGACGTAAAATTTCCACGTCCTCCCTTTCCGTTTAAAACCTTAATGTTATTTTTTTCTAAACTAATTGTATCTAAATTACAACTAGTAAAATCATGACTGATAATTATTTGATTGTCAGTTCCCGATGTTTGAATTGTCTTAATTAGACGATAAATTTGCTCTGGATTTTGATGAGTTTGGATCAAATAACAAATTTTCATTATTTTACCGATCGAAGTAATAATTTTGTTGACTTTTAGGGAATATAGTGTTCTATATATTCTAGATCCCTCAATCTTTTTTTTAGGGAGGCTTGCTTAAGTCCCGAAAGTATAAGAAATAGATTTTAAGGGGTTCGTAGTAGCGCTGTCTTCGCCTCCGGATTTAGGGTACGAACCTTTATTACCCATCAAAATTAATGTGGTGAAATACTACTACTCGACCACATAAGTTATGAGGGGTCGAGGTAGTGCGTTCGCGTAGCGTGTCCTCTTAGGACAGCGTCCCGCTCGCTGGTTGTAACGAGGGAGCGAGACGCTCCCACTACGAGCGCGTTACCCATCAAAATTAATGTGGCGGAGTACTAGTACTCGACCACATAAGTTATGAGGGGTCGAGGTAGTGCGTTCGCGTAGCGTGTCCTCTTAGGACAGCGTCCCGCTCGCTGGTTGTAACGAGGGAGCGAGACGCTCCCACTACGAGCGCGTTACCCATCAAAATTAATGTGGCGGAGTACTAGTGGTTCACCACATAAGTTATGAGGGGTAGCACATTCGTAGTGCGAGCATCTTGCTCGCTGGCGCTATCGAGCGAGCAAGATGCTCGCACTACGCAAACCCATCAAAATTAATGTGGTGGAGTACTAGTCTTTTTCATAAATTTTGACTGGTTCGTTTTCTTTCAAACGTTGGGAGACTTTATGTATAACGTCTCTACAACCCGTCATAACTTTTGAAATGAACTACTACTTTGCTAGTAGCAAATCCCAATTGAGGGAGAAATTACACTATTCCTATTCCCTTTATTGCTATATATCTAAATTCTCTAATTTCGGTGTTAATTCAACCCGTAAAGACATTTTATGAAACATTGCTAAAGCTATATGTAGTGCAAAAGCCGGATTTCCTAGCAAATAACGCGCTGCTAAACGTTTCGGTTCGCGACAAAAGCGGTAAAACCACTCAAAACCTGCGTCAGATATTATGTGCGGACAGTCTGGAACCTTTCCAGCCATCCGATCGATAATTGCTCCACCAAGCATGATGGCATTAACTTGCAAAGAATGACGATGCTGATGTACCCAATGTTCTTGAATCGGCATTCCCATACCTATAATCAAAACATTTGGCTTAAACTGATTTATTTTATCAATAGCCGATTGATTTTCTTGAGGATCTTGTTTATCAAAATATCCATGATGTCCTGCAAAACTAGCTCTCGGATACTTAAGTTGCAAATTGTCGATCGCAGTTTGTAAATATTCGGGCTTTCCACCCAACAAAAACACTGAATACTTTTTGCGATCGCAGCTTTCTAAGACTTTAGGCATTAAAAGCGTATAGGAAGTTCGGTAATCTAAGGGTAAATCCAATCCCATATACCCGATTGCTTTTAATATTCCCACACTATCACAATTGGCAATCTCTGCACTTTGAAGAAATTCGTAATACCAAGGCAGCTGCATAGATAAATTAAAACTGTGAATATTATAATTCGCCACAGTTATTTTCTTATTTTCTCTACAAGCTTTATGAATTGCTTCCACAATTGAAGATATAGACATACAGTCTATTCTCCGTTCCAATAAATAGACACTTAAAGCCGTTGGTTTGTCTATTTGAGTATCATTTACTGTTTGATTTCGTGTATTCGGAACCCGAAGATCGGAATGAAGATCCTCATGTGTTTTTAAAAAGGAAAAAGAGCTTGCCATACACAATAATTGTCCTGCAAACGCGAATAAGCAGACCTTACTAGACTATGTAGATTACCAAAAAAAACCTGACAAGGAATCGCACAGTTGATTTAACAACAATAAATACGACTCCCACAATGTTTACAGATTGTGCGGTCAGAAGTCTTATTGTCAAAGCGATTTAGTCGCTTCGGTAGAAACACCCGTTCAACTTTATTTTTCTGCGGTCAGTATAATTAACGAAATCAAAAATAAAAGTACGTCTAGATACAATTTTTAAGTAACAAAATGCAGAACAATGAATCCTAAACCTTTCGTACATCAACAAAAGTCAGGAAAAACAAAGAAAATGAAGAAAATGCAAGTCAATACCCAATACTGTTCGGTTAAGAGGAGATCCTCCCTAACCCTCCTTAAAAAGGAGGGAACTAAGCCCCCTTTTTAAGGGGGTTTGGGGGATTTAGCAATTTTGTTCAATTCCTTAACCGAGCAGTATTGAGTCAATACCTTAACTAGTTAATTCTATCTATAGGAATAGCCCGAAAGTTATAACATATCTTATAAGTGGGCTAGCTATTAACTAATAAGAAAATTATGAATAAAAAGGAGTTACCCAAAAACCTATATCTTGTTAGATAACGATAATTTACTTGAAACAACTTGAAATAATATAATTCTTGTGCTTTAATGTATTTTCCTACTCAATTAAGGCTTGTTACTTATTCCTGATAGATTTTATAGATTGGCGATCGCCCTTAGCTTTGATTCAAATCTCAATATCACCTTTGCCATACAAGCAATAAAAAATCTTTACTTTCCCCGTTCCCTATTCCATCTTCTATTTTTCAGTATTTTGAAACTTCGATTTATTTTTAACCGATTTACTATTTAAGCCTAAGATTTCAATTTCCCTATACTTTTGTTGACTAGGAATTGAGTTACTTTGATATTGGCAAACTTGCAGCCAAGGGTTTTTGTAAAATCTAAATTTTTCAAAATTAACCAAAACAATGGTATATCATCGATTAAATATCTTTTCCATAGACGTTGAGGTTCGCACAAAAGCCTGTAAAGCGATTCTAAACCAGTTTCACTCATGCATTTGAGTATAATCAAAAACTTTATATGTTTAATAAGTAAGTAATTTTAGACTGATAAAAACCAGGAGAAAGAAACATATTATTTCCAATTTCTAACTCCTGATATCGATTATCTTCTACAATATATTGCGGTTCTCGATTCTCCTGGATCGATAGAAAAAGTCTTTACATAGAATTAGCACCAGTAGCAATCAATCGTCTGAATAAACCTTCAGTCCAGCCAGTTTCTCTCAAGACAGCTTCTGAAGATACTTCTACGTAAGCCTGTTCGATAAAAGCTAAGTCAATCATGCAAATTCGCCCCAAAGCGTCTTTAATTTCCTCGCTTTTACCGTCTTTTTTTGCCCGATGACCGGCTTCTCTAATTACAGTTGCCATCGCGGGTACAACGTGCTGGGGTCCGATACCGATACGAACGTGAACTAAACCTATGTTCCAGCGACGTTCGGCGTAATCTTTACCCCAATCATCCATACCTGAAAACATTTCGTAGAACCATTCTACAAATGTTTCTCTCAGACGATGAATACGTCCTTCCGTAGCTGTTAAGATGGAATTCATTTCTTCATCTCGACCTAAATAATTATAGAAATGCTCTGCCATCTCCGGAGCAATTTCTTTCCCCCAGTCTAATTCAGATTGAAGCAGCGCTTTGTCTTCTGCTGTTAAACAAACACGCTTTTCCAAAGTTGACATAAAAGTCTGTGGTTCTATAGCCATTAAAAAACTCCTGATTGTTATTCAAATAAGTTAGTGGAAAATATCAACTGGCATTATCAATAATCCTTATTTATTAATGCCGTAGATAAATCTAATCAATTAGTTGCATCATGTTATGTATAACACAGATAAATAAAATTTCTAGGTAAACACATCATTCACAAATCAATAATTTTTTCGGAATTACGGTTTAACTAGTAGCAATGCTAATCTGCTATAAATTATACAAACTTAAATACATGATTTTTCCCGCCAATAAGTAGAAAATCAGCCTGTTGTCGTTTGAAGCGCTTGACCAAAATTGGCTCTAAAGCACCTCAAACAGTACCTAATTTATAAGTACATTTACTGTTTTAGTCTTGTTGTTCGTCAGCAAGCAAACAATACTGCTAACATCTCCCAATCTTTGACGTAACATGAATTCAAATACCTGCAAAATTAACGCTTGAGAAAAAATTTGGACTGGAATTAAATAAAATCACCAATCCAAACGTCTTCATAAGGACTATTTGTAGTTTCCACTCAAGCCATTAACGGTGCAAGTTTAGCAACAATTCGTTTAACTTCTAGAAACAATAAACCTTGCTTAACAGTAGCACCAGCTAATACTAATAAAACAGCATCAGCACCACAACCAACCAAGACTCCATAGCCTTTTTCACCTTCTACAACAATTCTATCGATGCTTCCACGGGCTAACTCGCGACCGATACGCTCCCCTAAAGAAAGCATGGATGCAGACATTGCAGCAGTACGTTCTTCGTCCATTCCACCAGGTAGAACCGAAGCCAAAGCCAAACCATCAGGACTTACTAAAGCAGCACCTTGGACATCAGAAGCAGCACTAACAAAGTTTTGCAATTCGTCTTGCAGCATGGAAACATTAATCATTTTTTTTTCCTCCAATTTTTTTGGTAAAGATGTTTGAATAGTTTCCCCGGTTGACTGTATTAATGTAACTTCACTAACACTATGTTGCCAATAATCAGTATTTTCCCTAGTCGCTGTAGGCGGATAGTTTTCCATCTCAGCAAATTCCACAGGGTTAGCTGATCGATTGGGAGACTTTTGAAATACTCCTAAAAGGAGTTTAATAATTTTACCCAGAGGCATTTATTACTGATTCCTGAGCGCTGTATTAAGATTTTAATTACATTTAGCGTAACTAATGGATGTTCAGCCTCAAGACTTGTAAATTTTAAAACGAAAAAGGTTAATTCAAGAATAAGGACAGATTATTTATACTTTATGTCTTACAAATCAGATATTGGTAATTGGTAATTGGGCATTGGGCATTGGGTATTGAGCATAAAATTCATAACTCCTAATTATTTCTCCCCATCTCCTCACTCCATAACTCCCTCCCTCTCACGGGTGGATTCTAATTGCCCGACAATTGCAATTAATGATTGAAATACGGATTCGCGTTCGTTTGGGTTGACAACGATTACAGGAGGTGAACTGGTTTCGTCTTCAAATCCTAAAGCTAAGGCAATGTCTTCTATTTCCCATGCATCGGCACAATCGGTGTGGGTTACTCCGATCAATTCCGGAATCGAGGAATTTTGGTTCATGTAGTTCAAAAGTTTGCGAGCTTCACGGAATTGATTCGGACGATGTGCATCTACTAAAAGAATATAAGCGTGGGCTTTTTTAATCAAAATATCCCACATAAAATCAAATCGGGCTTGTCCGGGAGTACCGTATAAATGTAATGATTGCTGTGGTGTAATTGTCAGTGTTCCAAAATCTAAAGCAACTGTGGTTTTTTCCTTTAATTCGACTAACTCATCGGTTGCTCTTTTGTCGGTATCAACTACGTCAATTTCGCTGATTGTTTGAATAAATGTAGTTTTTCCCGCTCCTACACCTCCTGTAACTACAATGCGGAGAATTTCTGATGACATTAAGCTTTACTCCTTAAATACCCTACAAGATTTTGTAACAACGAGCTACTGACTGTGGGTGCTTGGGATTCACGATATTTTTTAGCTGCTCGCGAACCGTATTTGCTCACCCAAGTCAAATCCATATCGTAATGGTAGTCGTGGATATTTGATGTTATCTGGGGTACTTCTTCTATCAAACCTACAAGCATTAATCGGAAAGCTGCTTGCTGAATCTTGATAGTTGGTTGATTGAGTTGAGTTGCAATATCTTTTATAGAAATATCTCCAGAAGCAAATTCCCATAGTTGCCATTCAAAGGGATTTAAACGAATTTGCGGTTTCGAGTCGGTAATACTTCTTATCCCGGATTCTTCATTTGGAAGCGCATCTTCAAGCACTTGCCAATTTTTTAATACTCTTAAAGCCATTAAAGTTACTTCCGTAGCTCTTAAGCTTAATCCTGTCATCTCAGACATTGGTAAAACAGCTTTGCAATCGAGTTTAAATACACCTTTTTGAATTTCAAATAATTGACGAACTTGCTGTAGTTGATTGGCAAACAATAAGTTTAATTGTTCTGCACTTAAAATATCTTGAGTTTTGAACTGCAAACCCAAAGGTGTAGTTGTAGATGCATTATTATAAATAGTTTCTATAACCTGCGGTTCCGCCCAACTTCTTTGGGCAATTTTAGAAACCAAACCTCTACCACTTAAACGATGTGTCGCTGCAACAACACGTCCGCTTCTAAACCAAATATAAAAGTATTTTGCTTTAGATTGGGCAGAATTAATATCTGGCAAAGTACATACACTTAAACAACCCGATTTACGTCCTCTATCGATTAATTGAAACAACTCAGCTAAGGAAAAATCTGTAAAGGAACTACTAAGACTCATAATCGTTTAACTATTACTTTCAATAATGTTTAATTTGTTACTAACCTTGCACCCGAGCAATCTTTCAATTTAGGTATTTGTTGCGATTCAACCTAAGGTTATGATTACGCAATCAGATCGTTTCAAAAGCATGATACTAGCTTTACACCCTATATCTGAGCATATAAAAGCTCAATGCAATTTCACTAACTGCACTTACCTACGTGATACCCCTGATTTTTTATAAGATACAGTATTAATTCAAATCAATATACAATGTATTGCAAGCGATGTTTAATAATTTTTATATTGATAAATGCTCTTATCTTATACTTATTAAGATTCTGTAATATTACTCTAACACCTATAGGTATTGACTATTTAATATAAAAAGTTCATCCCTACTTATTAATCACAATTGTCTATTTCATTACCTCTATATAAAGCCATGTTTATGTATATATTCTTGACGATAAAGTTAATTTTGATGAATAAATCGCAACACTTTGTTGGATTGAATGAGCAATCAATCAGATAATAATTAACACTTCTTAATATATGTTAAAAACGCAGACTATGAAGCTAATTTGGATTCTTTGCTTGATTTTTTTATCAATTTTCTGTAGCGATAATGCTAATGCTGGAAAATTGAATCAAAGATTAGAAAACTGGACGCAATGGGAGAAATTAACCGAGTTACAACCTGCGGTAGGAGACTTAATTTATCCCCAATGGATGAAGGGAGAATGGTTGGTAAAAAGTACGTTAGTAGATTTAGTTGCGCCTTTAGCACCAGATATTGTCACACCGGGGTTTGAAAGTAATCGGCAGTATTTAGATGTGCCAATTAGTTTTAAAGTTAGATTTATCGAGCGATCGAACATGAAAAACCTCACCCCGTCCTTTCGGACACCCCTCTCCTTGTTAAGGAGAGGGGATGGGGGTGAGGTTAATTACAAAGCAAAAGAAAATCCTGTGATTGCCGATCGCGCATACAACGGATTGAACTTAGCAAGAGCCGTTTTAGGTGAAAATGCAGTTAAAGCAGTTAAAGTAGATCCCGATTCTCCCAACCGTCAGATTACATTTTTGCAAAGCCGATGCGTAGAAGAAATTGTTTGCGATCGCCAACTTATTTCCATAGTCAAAAATCGTGCTACAGAAAACACCGCAGACGGCAGATTTATTGCAGTCGAAGTATTTAAACAGCTATTTAAAGGTGGTTCGCGTCCCTACATTAATTCAGTAGAATCAACTACGGCATATAGGCAATTATCTACAGCATTGCCATCAGAGCTAGTAATTGAAGCGGATCAAGTTACAGCCGTATACCTTTCATCTCAAGATCCAAATTACTTTAAGGCTGCTAACAAGCCAGTTGCTTTATATAAATATCGGTTGGAATTTTTTACAGAAGATTTGTAGAGACGTTATACATAACGTCTCCCGACGTTTGAAAGAAAACAAACCAGTACAAAATTAATGCAAAGGAATACTAGTTTTATATCCAAATTCTTAAATTTAATATTCAAAATTTTATAAATGTAGGGCAGAGAAATTTGGGTGTGGATTATCCTCCCCAAATATTGCCTTTGTGTAGTCGAAAAGCGCAACGCACCATTACATAGAAGTTTTTTAAAATCTAAAATCTAAAATCTAAAATCTAAAATTCGCAATTCCATAGCAAAACTTTCCCAAGTTTTTGTTAAAAAAAATTGACATGGGAGAAATTTGTAATTAATTAATTTTAAGAACTAGAACTTAATTGGGACTGGTTCCGACTTCCGTTGCTGATAGTTCTTCAGATGATGGAGGATTGCTGGGTAATTCCAAACAATATCCGGCACCATATACCGTTTTTATATAGCGGGGATGGCGAGGATCGGGTTCGAGCTTGGTTCTCAAGTGTCGAACGTGAACGCGAATGGTTTCAATATCATCATCTGGATCGTAACCCCAAACTTCCCGGAGTATTTCACTCGGAGAAACCGTTTGCCCGTGTCGTTGCAGCAAACAATGAAGTAGTTCAAATTCTAGGTGAGTTAATTTCACCGTTTGAGTAAACCATATTGCCTCAAATCTTTCAGGAACTAAAGTCAGCGAGCCATAGTTAAGAATTTCGCTGTGCTTCGCTGCTTGGGGTATGCGATCGGTACGTCGGAGCAATGCTCTTACCCGTGCCAGCATTTCTTCGACTTCAAAAGGTTTGGTGAGATAATCGTCCGCGCCAGCATTAAAACCTTCAACCTTATCCTGAGTTTGGCTTAAAGCGGTTAACATTAAAACCGGAATATCAGAAGTACGTTCATCTCTCCGCAAGCGTTGGCATACAGTGAATCCATCCACTTTCGGCAACATCAAATCCAACATAATCAAGTCGGGCTGTAGCTGGAGAGCTAAAGCTTGTCCCTTGATACCGTCTTCAGCTTGGCTAACATCGTAGCCAGCCATTTCTAAATTAACTGCTACCAATTCGGAAATTGCTGGATCGTCATCTATGACAAGAATTCTCGGCATTATAAACTAATTATTACTAGACATTAAGGAAAATTAAGAATCTTTGGAAAATACAAAGATTGCTTTAATGATTATAAAAAAAATTTGAAATATAACATAAAGCTTAAAATTAAAATATTCTCAAACAAACTACAAACCCGACAGAATATCTTATACAATGCTTTCCTCAACCTATAATCCACCTTGGTTTTTACAAAATGGCGTGTTAATGACAGTCGGTGCAGCGTTGTGGGGAAAAAAGAATTGGCAAACTGCTGTCAAACTACCAGAGCCGAGTTATCAAGAACAAGTATTTATAGGGGCACAAGGAGTACCTATATATGGATTGGTAGCTATTCCAAAGAACCCTCGCGGAACGATTGTGGGAACCTACGGCATTATCGGCGATTTAGAGGAAGAATGGTTTCTGAAAATTTTAGGACGTAAAGCCTACGCTCAAGGCTACGCGGTAGTATTGTTTGATTGGCGTGCCCACGGTAAAACAGCAGAACTATCCCCCACCTTAACTAGCGATGGTTTGTACGAAGGAGAAGATTTTGTTCGCATCGCAGCGAAAGCTTTATCAATGGGATGCCCCCCAAAATTTTGGTTTACAGGATTTTCATTGGGAGGGCAGTTAGCATTGTGGGCAATAAAAGCAGCGGTAGACTCAACCAAAGATTCGGAAATTGGCATAAAAGAAAGCGATATCGGTGGTGGTGCGGTTATTTGTCCCAGCTTAGATTCCAACCGTTCCCTCAAATATTTAACAAGTTATCGAGTAGGTAAATTTTTAGAACAAAGAATTGCCAAAGCATTAAAAAAACTGGCATGGAAAATTCACAATAATCATCCAGGAAGTTTAGATCCATCTGCAATCGAAAGAGCAAACAGCATATGGGGATTTGACAACGAATTAGTCATAGAGAAATTAGGTTTCCCCTCAGTAGAAGCTTACTATCAAGCAAGTAGCGCCCTACCTCTTCTACCAAACCTTTCCAAACCAACCTTAATAATTTATGCCGCAGACGACCCATTGTTTGCACCTGCGATAGTACCAGAATTACAAGCAGCCTGCGCCCAAAATCCAGCCATAGACTTAATACTGACTGCTCACGGAGGTCACGTTGGTTATTTAAGTAGCAAACAATGCCAGCAACAATGCGGAGATAACGACCAGTGGTGGGCGTGGAATCGGGTGTTGGAATGGGTAATAGGTAAGGGGTAATTGGGCATGGGGCATTGGTAATTGGTAATTGTTCACTGATAACTGTTCACTGTTCACTGTTCACTGTTCACTGGTAATTGATAACTGTTAAATGTGGTTACAAGCGCCGATTGATATTAGTTCGATTAAATTATTGCCGAATGAAGTTCATATTTGGCGAGAAAATCTTGATAATGCAAAGCCATTGTTGGAAAATTTTACTCAACTTCTCTCGGAGGATGAGTTAGTTAGAGCAAGAAGATTTCATTTTGAGCAACATCGGCAGCGTTTTATTGCGGGTAGGGGTATTCTCAGAAGTATATTGGCTCGTTACTTAAATATTGAACCGATTGAAATCAAATTTGATTACGAGGCTCGCGGTAAACCGTTTTTAGAGCAGAATTTGAACGAGAATAATCTCTGTTTCAATTTGTCTCACTCACAGAATTACGCTTTGTATGTAATCACTTTAAATAATTCTATTGGTGTCGATCTAGAATATATTGACTCAAAAACTGATGTAGTTTCCTTAGCTCAAAGATTTTTTTCACCAAGCGAATTTGCTGCGATCGAATCGGCTCCTCAAGAGCAACAACAACAGCTATTTTTTCGTTATTGGACTTGTAAAGAAGCTTATTTAAAAGCGACGGGAACGGGATTAAAAGATTTAGATAAAGTTGGAATTTCTTTAACGCCAGAGCAACCAGCTAAATTGATTATTCCAAATATTGCAAATTCTGGTGAATGGAGTTTGCACGAAATCAAACCTTTTGCTAATTGTGCTGGTGCGGTTGCTGTTAAGGAAAGAGATTTGCAGTTTAAGTATTGGGATTATTGTTCGTAGTTGCGCTTTAGCGCCTCTTTTGTGGGGACAAAAGTCGGCACGAAATGGGACAAATTCGTTCGTAGTAAGCGTTTTTACCCACAGCTATGGAGACGTGATACATCACGTCTCTACATAAATAATCTAAAATCCAAAATTTAAAATCTAAAATCGAATTACCTTCCCAAACTTCTAGGATCGAGTGCATCTCTCAATCCATCTCCAAGCAGGTTAAATGCTAATACTGTAAGAATAATTACTACTGCGGGAGGCCAAATCAACCACGGTTGCAGTACCAAAATAGAAGCATTGGTTGCCAAAGATAGCATATTGCCCCAAGAAGGATCTGGCTGTTGAATGCCCAAACCAATCAAACTTAATATTGCTTCCGCACCGATGAAGCTAGGTATAGAAAGAGTGGCGGAAATCACGATATAACTTGCAGTTTGGGGTAAAACGTGGCGAAGAATAATATATAAAGGTTTAGCCCCCATTGCTCTTGCTGCTTGAACAAATTCTCTTTCTTTGATTGATAGCACCTGTCCGCGAATTACCCGAGCTAAACCAGCCCAACGAATAAAAGAAGTGATTAAAACAATCAGTAAAAAGCGTTGAGTACTGCTTAATCCCGGTGGTAAGACTGCGCCTAATGTAACCAAAAGATAGATACTAGGGAAAGTCATCAGTACTTCCACGAAGCGCATGATAATTGAGTCAGTCCAGCCACTGAAGTAACCGGAAATTCCACCGATAAACATACCTAACGGGAAAGAAATTGCAACACCCAAAATCCCGATAAATAAACTTATGCGCCCACCATAAACCAAACGGCTGAATACATCACGTGCTTGATCGTCGGTTCCTAAAAGATTGTATCTTGCTTCACCAACAGCACCGAATAAATGCAAATTCAACGGAATTCCGGGAAATATTGTTACTTCATTCCATTTTGGCGGTAGCGGTAAACTTAATTTGAACAGATTATATTTGAAACCAGGGACGAATAAACGTAAAGGAGAAGGTTTGCTGTAATCTACAATAATTTCGCGATCGCCCGTATCTAAATCCGTATCACCTTGAGTAGTCGGATAAATGTGAGGACCGATAAATTCTCCTTGCCTATTATTCAAATATACGCGAGTTGGTGGCAGTAAGGAACCATTTGGCTGGGAATAATATGGATCGTAAGGCGCGACAAAATCCGCGAAAATTACCGTTATATAGAAGATTATCAGTAAAATTGCCCCAAATCGTGCTAAAGGATTTTTCTTGAGTCTTTGCCACCAGTTCATAATTTATCCGAGTTACTTAGTTATGAATGTTAAAGCACACATTATTCTTTATGAATTATAAAACCTGGAGTTATTTAACAAATCTTAATATTTAAGCAAGATAATGAAATTGAGCAAGTTAGAAGTGTATTAAAGTAGGTTGGTGAATTGGTTATACATTTATGACTGCACAAAACTTAAATATATTTCAACATCCTCGATTCAATGAAATTCAACATTATACAGCGATTCGTTTAGGATGTGATGTTGATGCTTTAAAAAATTCTGGTAATGTTGTTGTTTCAGCAAAACCGAAAGCTTATGAAGATTTTATGGAACCTTCATCCTTGACGCAAGCCGATATTATTTCCTTGACTCAAATGGAAAATTGTTCCATAGTTCGTAAAAATCCCCAAGAAACCGAAGCTGTAAAGAATATATTAGAACAAATAGATAGCAGTCAAAAACTTTCACCAGAAGATTTTTTACAATTTGGAACCGTCAATCAAGATGGTTATGAAGAACCTTATTTTTATCTAAATCCTCAAGATTTTAAAGTATTTTCCGATTCAAACGTAATCCAATTATATCCATATAATCCCGAGCATATTGCAATGGTGGAAAGTCTTCATGAAACAGTTGAAGAAAAAATGCGTTGGTTTTCAGAAATTGATCATGCAGTAGTTTATGGTTATATGCTAGACAAAAAAATTGTCGGAATAGCAAGTCATTTTTTATTTGAATCCTCAGAATTTAAAGTTGCTGCTGGGGGAGTATTGGTTAATCCCGAATACCGTAGAAGAAATATTGGGAAAGCAGTTGTTTCTGCAATTTGTGAATGGGCATTACAGCGAGATTATATCGTAGAGTGGAGTTCCTGGGATGAAAATATTGCATCGATTGCTTTAGCGAAAAGTCTTGGTTTTAAGCAATTTTTATCGGAATATGAGTTCTCGGTTAGTTGACTATGCTCAGGTTTTGAGCCTGTTAAAGCGAGTTAGTGGATCGATTTGATTAAAAAATATTTGTAGTGGGAGCATCTTGCTCCCTATTATTCAACATCTTGCTCCCTATGAAATATTAAGATTAAGGCAGAGCCTTATGAAAGGTATTCCCAGCCAGAGACTGGGAACAAGAAACAAGAAACAGAGAAACAATAAGAAATATCAATCAAATGTAACTACGCTACGAATTGACTCTCCTTTATGCATTAATTCAAAACCTTCGTTAATCTTTTCAACTGGCATTACATGAGTAATTAAATCGTCAATGTTTATCTTTCCTTCCATGTACCAATCAACGATTTTCGGTACGTCGGTACGTCCCCTGGCACCACCAAAAGCCGAACCTTTCCACACTCTTCCAGTTACTAATTGAAAGGGACGAGTGCTTATTTCTTCTCCCGCGCCAGCAACGCCGATTATAATACTTTGTCCCCAACCTTTATGACAGCATTCTAATGCTTGACGCATGATTTTTACGTTACCAATACATTCAAAAGTATAGTCGGCTCCACCTTTGGTTAAATCTACTAAATAAGGAACTAAATCTCCTTCCACTTCCTTGGGATTAACAAAGTGCGTCATGCCGAATTTTTCTGCTAATTCGCGTTTTTGAGGGTTGATATCTACGCCGATGATCATATCGGCACCTACCATTCTTGCGCCTTGAATCACGTTTAAGCCGATACCACCCAAACCGAAAACTATAACTTTTGCACCAGGTTCAACTTTTGCGGTGTAAATAACCGCACCTATACCCGTAGTAACGCCACAACCGATGTAACAAACCTTTTCAAAAGGAGCATCTTCACGAATTTTGGCAACGGCAATCTCCGGCAACACCGTATAGTTAGCAAAAGTCGATGTACCCATGTAGTGGTAAAGCTGTTTATTGCCAATCGAAAAACGACTGCTACCATCTGGCATCAAGCCTTTACCTTGAGTGCTGCGAATTGCTTGACAAAGGTTAGTTTTTAAGCTTAGACAATATTCACATTGACGACATTCCGGAGTGTAAAGAGGAATCACGCGATCGCCTTTTTTAACGCTAGTAACACCTTCTCCCACATCTACAACAACACCAGCACCTTCATGTCCCAAAATTGCCGGAAATAAACCTTCTGGATCTTTCCCAGAAAGCGTGTAAGCATCGGTATGACAGATGCCGCTAGCTTTAATTTCTATTAACACTTCACCCTCGGAAGGTCCCTTCTAACTGCACCGTTTCAATAGTTAACGGCTTACCCGCTTCATAAGCTACTGCTGCTTTAACTTCCACTATTCACCCCTTTTTCAGTCAATCTTCTTTATTAGAGTTTATAGCGGGATGGGGAGAGAGGCAGAGGGGGAAGAGGGGGAAGAGGGGGAGACAAGGGGACAAGGAGACAAAGATTTCAAAAAATTGTAGTGGGAGCATCTTGCTCCCTATTAGCTTTCCAATACGCAATTCCCAATTATCAATCACCAATTATCAATTACCAATTACCCAATCCCTAATCCCCCATGCCCAATGCCCAATGCCCAATTCCCAATTCCCAATTCCCAATGCCCAATTACCAATTCCCAATTACCAATGCCCAATTACCAATTACCAATTACCAATTCCCAATTCCCAATGCCCAATTACCAATGCCCAATTCCCAATACCCAATTACCAATTACCAATTCCCAATGTCCATCAAATATTATAGTTAAAGTAAAGGTTAAACTATCTGTATTTATTGTTGATTGCTTATGAAGCCTGCCCTAACTAAATTCGGCGCTCAAATGTCCAAGCTTACCGGCGTGAGAGCGATTATGAAGGATATCAACGAAACTTTACAAGCAGGTAAAGGGCAGGAGTTGATGAATTTGAGTGCGGGTAATCCGTTAATTTTGCCCGAAGTCGAACAACTGTGGCGCGATTGTACTGCGGAACTTTTAGCGAGTCAGGAATATGGTGAAGTTGTTTGCCGCTATGGCTACTCTAAGGGTTATACGCCGTTAATCGAAGCTGTTGCAAAAGACTTTAATAAACGCTACGGTTTAGAGCTTACCGAACGCAATATTTTAATTACTCCCGGCAGCCAAACGCTTTATTTCTACGCTGCAAATGTCTTTGGCGGCTACACTGAATCCTCCCAAACCCCTCTTTCACAAGGGGGGGCTGGGGGGATATTAAAACAAATTGTTCTTCCTCTGAGTCCCGATTATACGGGTTATGGCGGAGTTAGTTTGGTTCCCGAAGCTTTATTTGCTTACAAACCGACTTTAGATATTGATACAGCAGCCCATAGATTCAAATATCGTCCAGATTTTAGCAAGTTATCGATTACCGAACAAACTGGTTGTGTTTTATTCTCTCGTCCCTGCAATCCTACGGGTAATGTTGTTACCAATGAAGAAGTTCAAAAAATCGCTGCACTTGCCGCACAATCAAATGTACCAGTTTTAATTGATTCGGCATACGCGCCACCTTTCCCCGCTTTAAACTATACCGAGATGACACCAACTTTTGGTGAAAATATTTTGCACTGCATGAGTTTATCGAAAGCGGGATTACCTGGTGAAAGAGTTGGTATTGCTATTGGTAGCGAAAAATTAATTGAAGCGTTGGAATGTTTCCAAGCAAATGCTAGCCTGCACTCATCGCGATACGGGCAAGCCATAGCCGCCCTCGCCATTGAGTCTGGCAAACTAGCGCATATCAGCGAAACCATAATTCGTCCTTTTTATAAAAACAAATTCACAGTTTTAGAAAGTACCTTAGAAGCAGCAATGCCCGATAATGTACCTTGGTTTATACATCGTGGTGAAGGAGCAATTTTTGCTTGGATATGGCTCAAAGATTTACCGATAAGCGATGCAGATTTTTATCAACAGCTCAAAAAAGTAGGCGTAATAGTAGTCCCTGGAAACTCTTTCTTCCCCGGATTACGCGAAGAATGGCAGCACAAACATGAATGTTTCCGCGTCAGCCTCACCGGCAGCGACGAAGAAATCAAAACCGGAATGCAGCGTTTTGCAAAAGTCGCCGAAGAAGTTTATCGTAATGCTGCCGTAAGCGTTTGAGGAGTTAGGAGTTAGGAGTTAGGAATTAGGAGTTAGGAGTTATTTATAAGGGACTTTCAAAAAATAATTTATCCAATTATAGTAGTGCGAGCATCTTGCTCGCTTGAAACACCCAGCGAGCAAGATGCTTATAATACCCAATCTACTCCCTGATAATTGATAATTGATAATTGATAATTGATAATTGATAACTGATGATTGATGATTGGTTGGAAATTGGTAAGATTGTTTCGCCTCAAGGAATGAAGGGCGAAATGCGGGTTTATCCGCAAACGGATTTTCCCGAACGTTTTGAGGTGCCAGGTAAACGCTGGCTGTTGCGCCCAAATGCAACGGAACCGGAAGAGGTGGAGTTAATTAAAGGACGTTTTCTCGAAGGCAAAAATCTCTATGTGATTCAGCTTGGGGGCGTAAAATATCGCGATGAGGCTGAAGAATTGCGCGGTTGTAAGCTACTTGTACCCGAAAGCGATCGCCCTACTTTGGGTGAAGATGAATATCATTTAATGGATTTGGTGGGTTTACCTGTTTTTATGCAGGATGGTGGAGAGCTGATTGGTACTGTGGTGGATTTGATTAATGCTGGCAACGATTTGTTAGAGGTATGTTTGGGGAAGGGAGATAAGGTAGAGGGGGTAGAGGGGGTAGAATCCAAAATCCAAAATTCTAAAACTGTTTTAATTCCTTTTGTAAGAGAAATTGTTCCGGTGGTTGATTTGGAGGCTGGCAGAATTGAGATTACACCGCCAACTGGTTTGTTGGAGATTAATTGATTTTATAATTTTGGTAAATGCGATCGTTGAGAAACCCAGCTTTTCCCAAAAAACTATTCCCTGTTCCCTAGCTTCACCTTCATACTTTTACAGCCAACGCTACGCTACGCGAACACCAAACTCTAATTATATTTATTTACACCGACTTAATTATATTTAAAAATTAATATTCTCTTCTATCTAAAGAGGTAATATTTTTAGAATATATATGTCTTAACTATTGTTTTAATTATTTTTTTCACTCCTCATAAATCCGAACTTTGGTTAAAATGTGGTTAAATTTAAACAAGTAAATAAACATTATGCTAGACTTTCAAAAAGATTGTTAGTTATACAATCATCTTAGATTTATCATTTTAGATTGATGTTTCGTTGTGATATTAATATAAATGAATCGAAAATATATAGTTATTCTGAAATATTTTTAGTGACAGCATCTTGTTTTTAGGAATGACCGCAACCGGCAGATTTTTCTTGTAGGGTGCTGTGACACTTTGAAAATTTATGAACGTAGTAATAAGGTTTTCAGTGTCACGCACCAGCCGGATATTGTGACAGTTGCGGCCATTCCTGACTTTATTAGAATAAATATTTATTTTTTACTGTCAAAATTAGTTTAATAAATGTCGAGTACAAATTATAAGAAGGTTAGCGAATTAAAACAATACCTACCTTTTGACAACGAAAAACTTAGTCCGGACTTACGTAAGTGTCACAACACTTGGGTGGTGCGTGACACTACAACCATGATTATTACGTTATTAATTTAATTAAGTGTCACAGCATCCTACAAAAAAAATGTGCCAGTTGTGACCATTCCTATTTAGTGTTACAGACATTAAATTTTTCCTATATACCCTTAACAAGGAAGTTTTGCGTAATTTTTTTAATAAATCCAATTAATAGTAACTTACTCAAATAAAATATTTATTTATATACAAGTAACCAAATAAATTATACGGCTATAGAAATGTAAAATTTCATTGAAAACTTTTGCATAAAGGAGTTAACTATGACTGTTTCTTCCCGCCCTCAAACGAAGCCATTACAGGATGATGAATTACGCAAAATCAATGCCTATTGGAATGCGGCAAATTATCTTTCGGTTGGACAAATCTATTTATTAGATAATCCTTTGCTAAAGGAAACGCTGAAGTTAGAACACGTTAAACCCAGACTTTTAGGACATTGGGGAACTACCCCTGGTTTGAATTTTATTTACGTTCATCTCAACCGAATAATTAAGAGAGATGATTTAAATGTAATTTATATTGCAGGTCCCGGACATGGTGGTCCCGGTTTAGTGGCTAATACTTATCTTGAAGGAACTTACAGCGAATATTATCCTAATATTTCTCAGGATACTGAGGGAATGCAAAAGCTGTTCAAACAGTTTTCTTTCCCCGGTGGAATTCCCTCTCACGTAGCACCGGAAACTCCGGGGAGTATCCATGAAGGTGGCGAACTCGGTTATTCTGTTTCTCACGCTTATGGTGCAGCTTTTGATAATCCCGATTTAATTGTTGCTTGTGTTGTTGGTGATGGTGAAGCGGAAACGGGTTCTTTAGCCGCTAGTTGGCATTCTAACAAGTTTTTGAATCCGATAAGAGATGGTGCGGTATTGCCGATTTTGCACCTCAACGGCTATAAAATTGCTAACCCTACGCTTTTAGCAAGAATGAGTCATGAGGAACTGCAAAAGTTGTTCGAGGGTTACGGTTACAAACCTTATTTTGTAGAAGGTTCCGATCCAGTTGCCATGCATCAATTGATGGCGGCAACTATGGATACCGCAATCCATGAAATTCGCGAGATTCAAGAAGATGCGCGTAAAAACGGCTTTAAAGTGCGTCCACAATGGCCTTTGATTATTCTTAGGAGTCCCAAAGGTTGGACTGGCCCCAAAGAAGTTGATGGCAAAAAGACCGAAGATTATTGGCGATCGCACCAGGTACCGTTGTCAAATATGGCTGCGGAACCAGCGCACGTCCAGCTTTTAGAAAACTGGATGAAGAGTTACAAACCAGAAGAATTATTCGATCAAAACGGTAAATTAATCGCCGAATTAGCCGAACTCGCACCGACAGGAAAACAGCGTATGGGTGACAATCCCCACGCTAACGGCGGTATTTTGCTGCGAGACTTGAAAATGCCCGATTTTCGCAATTATGCGGTTGAAATCGGCGAACCCGGACAAACTATTGCCGAAGCAACTCGCGTTATGGGTAAACTGCTGCGGGATGTAATGAAACTCAATCAAGATACCCAAAATTTCCGTTTATTTGGGCCAGATGAAACCGCAAGTAACCGACTCGCTGACGTATTAGATGTCACAGATAGGACTTGGGTTGCAGAAACCTTGGAATACGACGACCACTTAGCCGCAGACGGTCGCGTTATGGAAATCCTCAGCGAAAATACTTGTCAGGGATGGTTAGAAGGATACTTACTTACAGGTCGTCACGGATTATTTTCCTGTTATGAAGCATTTATTCATATCATCGATTCCATGTTCAACCAGCACGCAAAATGGTTGAAAACTACCCGCGAGATTCCCTGGCGCAGACCAGTTGCTTCACTAACATATTTACTAACATCTCACGTATGGCGGCAAGACCACAACGGCTTTAGCCATCAAGATCCCGGCTTTATCGACCACGTTGTTAATAAAAAAGCCGAGGTTGTAAGAGTATATTTACCACCCGATGCCAATTGTTTGCTATCGGTGACAGACCATTGCTTAAGAAGTCGTCATTACGTTAACGTGATTGTAGCTGGGAAACAACCCTCATTGCAGTATCTAAATATGGATGAAGCAATCAAACACTGCACCACGGGGATCGGTATTTGGGGTTGGGCTTCAAACGATCGAGGAAGCGAACCAGATGTAGTTATGGCTTGCGCTGGCGACGTTCCCACCTTAGAAACCTTAGCAGCAGTAGATATATTGCGGGATAACTTTCCAGAATTAAAAATCAGAGTAGTAAACGTAGTAGACTTAATGACGCTACAGCCAGAAACCGAACATCCCCACGGTTTAAACGACAAAGACTTTGACAGCATTTTCACCACAGATAAACCAATCATCTTTGCCTTCCACGGATATCCTTGGTTGATTCACCGTTTAACATATCGTCGCACAAATCACAAAAACCTCCACGTCCGAGGTTACAAAGAAGAAGGAACCACAACCACACCTTTTGATATGGTGGTTCTGAACGAATTAGACCGTTTTAATTTAGCAGATGATGCCATTGACAGAGTTCCCCATTTGAGATATAGAGCGGCTCACGTCAAACAAATGCTGCACAACAAATTAATCGAACACAAACAATACGTGCGCGAACATGGCGAAGATATGCCCGAAGTTCGCAATTGGAAGTGGGAGTATTGATTTGGATAATGGGTAGTGGGGAATAGTTAGGAGTTAGGAGTTAGGAGTTAGGAGTAGCAAGTATTAAAGATGTAGTGGGAGCGTCTCGCTCCCTAGAACAAAATCTTACTCTCCCCCTCTATCCAATTATCGATTACCAATTCCTAATTCCCCATGCCCCATGCCCAATGCCCCATGCCCAATGCCCCATGCCCAATCCCCAATCCCCAATTATTAAATAAGCAAGTGTAAATGGAAGAATGTTATAAAGCTATAGGTTAGAAATAAGCGTAAATTTAATATCTTACCAACATCACCATAATGACTAGCAGTTCATCTGAGCAAAAATATAGTAAGTTGGCATCGGAAGATGTTTCGGTTCCTAACACGGCTAAAGTTAGAGTAGAAGACGATCGCACTGGTATGAGTGAGGAAACCCTCAAGCGTGCTATTGCTGATAGTTTATATTACGTCCAAGGTAAAGGCGAATATTTTGCAACTCCCCACGATTACTATATGGCTGTTGCTCATAGCGTTCGCGATCGCATTCTGCAACGACGCATCAAAACAGCGAAAACTCATATGGAGAAGCAGGTAAAAACTGTTTACTACCTCTCTGCTGAGTTCTTGATGGGACGCTATACGGGTAATTGTTTAATTAATCTCGGACTTTACGAAAAAATCAAAACTGTTCTGAAAGAATCCGGGTTAGAGTTAGATGACTTATTGGAGCAAGAAAGCGAACCTGGATTAGGTAACGGAGGCTTGGGAAGACTTGCAGCTTGCTATCTTGATTCTTTAGCAACTTTGGAAATTCCCGCTGTTGGTTATGGAATTCGTTATGAATTCGGAATTTTTGAGCAAGTTATTCGTAATGGTTGGCAAGTTGAAAACCCTGATAAATGGTTGCTTTTTGGCAATGCTTGGGAACTTCCGCTTCCCGAATACCGCGTAGAAGTCAAATTTGGCGGTCATACAGAAGTATATAACGATAGAAACGGACGCTTCCAAGTACGTTGGGTACCGCAGCAAAAAGTATCTGGCGTTCCTTACGATACTCCCGTACCTGGTTACGGTGTGGATACGGTAAATATTCTGCGGTTGTGGAAAGCAGAAGCAACTGATGAATTTGACTTACAGGCTTTTAATGCTGGTGACTACATTGGCGCGGTAGGTAGTCAAATGTTCTCGGAGAATATCTCAAAAGTTCTCTACCCTAACGACGATACAATGCAGGGTAAAGAATTACGCTTACAGCAGCAATATTTCTTTGTTTCCTGTTCCTTGCAAGATATTCTTCGTCGCCACCAAAGAGTTTTCAATACTTTAGATAACTTGAGTCAAAAAGCTGCAATTCAGCTAAACGATACTCATCCTTCAGTTGGTATCGCCGAATTGATGCGTCTGCTGATTGACGAACATGAAATGCCTTGGGATAAAGCATGGAATATTACTCAAAATACCTTTGCTTATACCAACCATACCTTGTTGCCAGAAGCTTTAGAACGCTGGCCTGTGGAATTGTTCGGTAGATTATTACCCAGACATTTAGAAATCATCTACGAAATCAACTTCCGCTTTTTGAGTGAAGTTAGAAGACGTTTTCCCGGAGATTTAGAACGCATATCGCGGCTATCTTTGATTGAGGAAGGTGGTGAAAGGAAAGTCCGTATGGCACATTTGGCTTGTGTCGGTAGCTATAAAATTAACGGTGTAGCCGCGCTGCATACCGAGCTACTCAAAAAAGATGTTCTCCACGACTTTTACGAATTATTCCCAGAGAAATTTATTAACAAGACAAACGGTGTAACGCCGCGTCGCTGGTTGTTAATGGGTAATCCCCGACTTTCTCGCCTAATTACCGACAAAATTGGCACCGATTGGATTAAGAATCTGGATGAACTCAAAAAATTAGAAAAATTTGTAGATGATAAAGAGTTCAGAAAAACTTGGCGCGAAATCAAACAAGCCAACAAAGAAGAGTTAGCAAAACTAATTCAAAAATCCAACGGAATTACAGTCGATCCCAATTCCTTGTTTGACGTACAGGTAAAGCGACTGCACGAATATAAGCGTCAGCTGCTCAACGCCTTCCACATTATCACCCTCTACAACCGAATCAAGAAAAACCCCAAAGCTGATATCCAACCCCGGACATTTATTTTCGCCGGTAAAGCAGCTCCGGGTTACTTCATCGCTAAACTAATCATCAAATTAATCAACGCCGTTGGTAGCGTAGTTAATAACGATGTTGACGTGGCAGGGCGTTTGAAAGTAGCATTTATACCTAATTACAACGTATCCTCAAGCCAATTTATCTACGCAGGTGCAGAACTTTCCGAGCAAATTTCTACAGCCGGTAAAGAAGCTTCCGGAACTGGTAACATGAAATTCGCCCTTAACGGTGCTTTAACAATCGGAACCCTTGATGGTGCTAATGTAGAAATTCGCGAAGAAGTCGGCGAAGAAAACTTCTTTTTATGCGGTTTAACCACCCCAGAAGTTTACGAATTGAAAGCCAAAGGATATAACCCCAGGGAATATTACGAATCCAATCCTCAACTAAAAGAAGTTATTGACTTGATAGCTTGCGGACAGTTTTCCGATGGCGATCGCAGCTTGTTCGATCCACTGTTAGACTCGCTGTTTAACCACGATCGATTCATGCTATTTGCCGATTACCAATCCTACATAGATACCCAAGATAAAGTTTCCGTTGCCTATCAAGATACAGAACAGTGGACTCGGATGTCCATTCTCAACTCCGCACGCATGGGTAAATTTTCCTCAGATAGATCGATCTGGGAATATTGTCAAGAAATCTGGAATATAGAACCCTGTGAAATCAAACTCGATGAATATTCAATCGATAAAGCCGGATTGAAAATGTCGTAATTATAAGGGAGTTAGGAGTTAGGAGTTAGGAGTTAATAATTATCTCCCCATCTCCCCCCTCTCTCCCCCTCTCCCCCCTCTTCCCCCTCTCTCCCCGTTCCCCGTTCCCCGTTCCCCGTTCCCCGTTCCCCGTTCCCTTTAACCTCATGAAAGTAGCAGTATTCAGCAGCAAAAAATACGACCGCCACTTTCTTTCCGACGCAAATGCTAATGGCGGGCACGAGCTTGTATTTTTTGAGCCAAGATTAAGCGGTGAAACTACTGCCTTAGCTTCAGGTTTTCCAGTAGTTTGCGCCTTTATTAACGACCAACTCGATCGCCAAACTTTAAGTGCGATCGCCAATGGTGGGACTAGGTTAATTGCCTTGCGTTCTGCGGGTTTTAACAATGTTGACATCAAAGCAGCTACGGAGTTAGGAATCACCGTGGTGCGAGTACCGGCTTATTCTCCTTATGCAGTAGCCGAACACGCGGCGGGATTAATTTTAACTTTAAATCGTAAGTATCATCGCGCTTATAATCGAGTCCGCGAATCGAATTTTTCTTTGAACGGTTTATTAGGATTTGACTTACACGGTTCCACCGTCGGCATAGTGGGTACGGGTAAAATCGGTATGTGTTTTGCTCAAATAATCAAAGGATTTGGCTGCAACTTAATCGCATACGATGTTTATCAAAACCCCGCTTGTTTGGAACTAGGCGTAAAATATGTAGAATTATCAGAATTGCTTGCCACATCGGATATAGTTTCCCTGCACTGCCCTTTGACTCCCGAATCCCATCATACGATTAACGCCACAACTTTAGAGCAATTTAAGTCGGGAGCGATGTTGATAAACACCAGTCGTGGCGGACTAATTGACACAAAAGCTGTAATCGATGCGTTGAAATCAAAGAAATTAGGTTATTTAGGATTAGACGTATACGAACGAGAAGACGATTTATTTTTTCAAGACTTATCGTTAGAAGTAATCCAAGATGATGTGTTTCAACGTTTACTAACATTCCCTAACGTAGTTATTACCGCTCATCAAGCCTTTTTTACTAAAAACGCCTTGCAAAACATTGCTCAAACAACCTTGTCAAACATCAGCGAATTCGAGAAAACAGGTGAATGTGAGAATACAGTGAGCAGTGAGCAGTGAGCAGTGAACAGTTATCAATTATCAATTATTAAATTGTAGGGTATGTGACGCTTTAATAAATTCTGTAGCTGGTTAGATGATTTGTAGCGTTACATACCAACTCTAAATTGATATTTTATTAAGGTTCGTAGTAGCGCAGAGGGCGCATCTTGTCTACGAACCATTTTTATTTTATATTTTCTAGATTATTATCTATTTCATTAGTTATAAATTACCAGAGTTTTTGATTAATTGTTTGCTATTTACTGTTTATTCAGAACTGTTTGCTGTTTACTAATTACTAACTGTTAAACCCAGTTAAAAACCATCATTATTGTGACTAAGTTAATTGTTAACTGTTAACTGTTCACTGCAAACAGGAGCTAATATGAGTAAATTAAAAGTTGCTATAAACGGATTCGGTAGAATTGGTAGATTAGTATTCCGTGCTGGTATTGATAACCCTAATATTGAGTTTGTTGGTATTAACGATTTAGTACCACCGGAAAACCTGGCTTACTTATTAAAATACGACTCTACCCACGGTAAATTCAACGGAGTTGTTGAAGCCAAGGAAGACGGTATCATTGTCAACGGACAGTTTATTCCTTGCGTTTCCATCAAACACCCAGCGGAATTGCCTTGGGGTAAATTGGGTGCAGATTATGTAGTCGAATCTACCGGACTTTTCACAACTCATGAGAGTGCATCAAATCACTTAAAAGCAGGAGCAAAAAGAGTAATAATTTCTGCTCCTACTAAAGATCCCGAAAAGGTAAAAACTTTATTGATGGGTGTCAATCACGATTTATTTAACCCCGATAAAGACACTATAGTTTCTAACGCTAGCTGTACTACCAACTGCTTGGCACCAATCGCCAAAGTCATCAACGACAACTTCGGTTTAGCTGAAGGATTGATGACTACCATCCATGCCATGACAGCCACACAGCCCACGGTAGACGGTCCTTCCAAGAAAGATTTACGAGCAGGTAGAGGTGCGGCTCAAAACATTATCCCTGCCTCCACTGGTGCAGCAAAAGCCGTAGCGTTGGTATTGCCAGAACTCAAAGGTAAACTTACAGGAATGGCATTACGAGTACCCACCCCCGACGTTTCGGTTGTAGATTTAACCTTCAAAACCGAAAAATCTACCAGCTACCAAGAAATCTGTGATGCAATGAAAGCCGCAGCCGCAGGTGAAATGAGAGGCATTTTAGGTTATACAGATGAACCAGTAGTTTCCACTGACTTTCAAGGTAATTTTCATTCCAGCATTTTCGATGCAGGTGCGGGAATTGAATTAAACTCCAACTTCTTCAAAATAGTCTCATGGTACGACAACGAATGGGGTTACTCCTGTCGCGTAGTTGATTTGATGCTATTCATGGCAGAAAAAGAAGAGATTTTGCAAAATGCAGAAATGGCGGTAGTTTAGACAGTGAGCAGTGAGCAGTGAACAGTGAACAGTGAACAGTTCGTAGTAAGGACTTTAGTCCCTTAAGAGCGATAAATCGCTTACTACGTTAGCGGTTAAAACGAGCTGGTAAATAATTATTGGTTGATGTTTACTAGTAACTGATTACTGCTCACTGTTAACTGCTCACTGTTAACTGCTCACTGTTAACTGTTTTCATGCGTAAAACCAAAATTATCTGTACGGTTGGGCCAGCTACATCTACACCGGAGACTTTAAAAGCTTTGGTTGATGCGGGAATGAATGTAGCGAGGTTGAATTTTTCCCACGGGGATTATCAATTCCACGGTAAAACTATTGAAATTCTCAGAAGTATAGCTGCTCCTCTAGGAAAACCTTTGGCTTTAATGCAGGATTTATGCGGTCAAAAATCCGTTTAGGTATGCTTCCCTCGGATGGTTTGATGGTGAATGAGGGAGAGGAAGTTACTTTTGTAGAGCAGGAAAAAGGTAGTAATATTGATGAATTGCCTTTACCTCAACCACTTTTATTTGCAATGGTAAGGGTTGGCGAACCGATCGCGATAAATGATGGGCGGATCAAGTTGACTGTTATTGATAGAGATGCCGATAAAATTCGCGCTCTTGTTAAAATTGGGGGAAAAATTTCTTCTCGCAAAGGAGTGAATTTACCTCAAACCCATCTCCCGGTTAGTTCGATTACTGAAAAAGATTTATTAGATTTACGTTTCGGTATTCAAAATAATCTAGATTTAGTCGCAGTTTCCTTTGTTCGTTCCCCCCAGGATTTGGAGCCAGCGCAACGCATGATTGAAGCCGCAGGTAAAAAGATTCGGATTATAGCTAAAATCGAAAGACGCGAAGCTGTTGAGAATTTTGACGATATTTTAAAAGTCGTTGACGGAATTATGGTAGCCCGTGGCGATTTGGGTGTAGAAGTTCCCTTAGAACAAGTTCCATTAATTCAAAAAGATATTATTCGTCGCTGCAACCAAGCTGGAAAACCTGTCATTACCGCTACCCAGATGCTGGAATCAATGATATATGCTTCCGATCCTACTAGAGCAGAAGTAACCGATGTGGCAAACTCTGTAGTTGATGGTACTGATGCAATTATGCTTTCTGGAGAAACAGCAGTAGGAAAATATCCGATCGCCGCAGTGCAGATGATGAATAAAATCGCCATAGAAACAGAAAAATCTCTACCCGACGGCACCCTACAATCTTATAATTATCAAGCTGGTAGTCTTAGCGTTACTGAATCAGTTGCAGAAGCAGTATGTCGCATGGCTTACGAAGTGGGAGCAAAGGCAATATTATGTCATACTTCATCCGGAGGTACGGCAAAACTAGTTTCTAAATATCGTCCCACAACCAGAATAATTGCTCTTACATCCGAAGAAATTTCCTACCGTCAGCTAGCCCTTTCCTGGGGAGTTGAACCTTTAATTATCTCCCCAGCTTCTGAAACAGAAGAAATGTTAATTAATTTGATTAATACCGTTGTCGAAATGGGAATTGCCGAAGAAGGAGATAAAGTAGTAATCACATCCGGTATCCCCGTAGGAAAGCCGGGAACCACTAGTTTAATCAAAGTGCATACTATTGGAGAGGCAATTTCGGCATGATGAATTAATGGCCATAGGGCATAGGGCATAGGGCACGGGGCATGGGGGAAGTTAAGAATTAAGAGTTGTTAATTAAAAAATTATCATTATCTACCCTTAATCTTTGACCTTTAACCTTTAACCTTTGACCTTTGACTTGTAATTATGACCAAACTAATATTAATTCGTCACGGACAAAGTACATGGAATGCTGCGAATCGTTTTAGCGGTTGGGTTGATGTTCCTTTAAATAAAAGGGGACGTGTGGAAGCTACTTTGGCAGCGTATAAGTTAAAAGATTATAAAGTTGATGTTTGTTTTACCAGCTTATTAGTTCGCGCTATTGAAACAGCAGTTATTTGTCTAACCGAAAACGAAGAAATTTGTAACGGTAAAAGTCCGGTGATAAAACATAACTCAGATGAACCCCAATGGCACGGATGGGATAAATATGACGGAAAAGCTTCTGATGAGTTACCTATATTTACCAGTATGGCGCTAGATGAAAGATTCTACGGCGACTTACAAGGATTGAATAAAGCTGAAACAGCCGAAAAATTGGGTAAAGAACTAGTGCATCAATGGCGACGTTCGTTTTCAGTACGTCCCCCAGGTGGCGAGAGTTTAGAAGATACCATGAATAGAACTTTACCGTTTTTCAAAGAACGTATTTTAACTCATCTCAAACAGGGTGATACTACCTTAATAGCCGCCCACGGTAATTCTTTGCGTTCTATTATCATGGAATTAGATCAACTTAATCCAGAAGAAGTTCCCAATCTAGAATTAGCAACCGGACAACCGATAGTATACGACGTGGATGAACAAGGAAACGTCTCGAATAAATTGATATTGAAGTAGTTAGTTGTTAGTGGTTAGTGGTTAGTTGATAGTGGTTAGTTGATAGTGGTTAGTTGTTAGTTGATAGTTGATAGTGGATAGTAAAAGGGGAGTTAAAGCAATCTTAAATGATTCGGTAAATTACAATTAGTAGTGCGAGCATCTTGCTCGCTGGTAATCGCCCCCTCTCCCCATCACCCCATCACCCCATCCTCTTGTCTCCCAATCCCCAATCCCCAATCCTCAATCCCCCTCTCCCCATCACCCCATCACCCCATCCCCCAATCCCCCCATCACCCCATCTCCCCATCACCCCATCTCCCCATCACCCCATCCCCTCTACCCCCTCTCCCCATCCTCTTGTCTCCCAATCTCCCCCTCTCCCCATCTCCCCCTCTCCCCATCTCCCCATCTCCCAATTCCCAATGCCCAATGCCCAATGCCCAATGCCCAAAACGGTATAAATTCTTAATAACAATTTAATCAAAGTGCATATAATCCGACAGCCAATATTAGGAATTCATAAATAGAATAGGATTTGCTGCATAAAAAGGAATCTTTAATCGGTAATTGGGAATATAGAATCGAAAAAATGTATTCATTACCGATTACTAAAGAAAGCAAGTAGTAGCAGTATTAAACAAAAAGCGTCAATCCTCGACACATCAAATTTTATTAACGGAGTAAGTTATGTCCAAAAATTTATTAGAACAATTGCAATCGATGACTGTTGTGGTAGCCGATACAGGCGATATCCAACAAATTGAAAAGTTCAAGCCTCAAGATGCTACTACTAATCCTTCTTTGATTACTACAGTGGCTCAAATGACTGAATATCAGGGAGTTGTTGACGATACTTTAATCCAAGCGCAGAAAGATGCTGGCGCGAATGCAAGCTCAACTGATATCACTAGACTGGCTTTTGAACGTTTGGCTGTGGCTTTTGGTTTAAAGATTCTCCAAATCATCCCTGGTAGAGTTTCGACTGAAGTTGATGCACGTCTTTCTTACGATACAGAAGCTACTGTTAACGTTGCACGAGAAATTATCAAGCAATACGAAGCCGCAGGAGTTTCCCGCGAACGTGTTTTAATCAAAATTGCTTCTACTTGGGAAGGTATCAAGGCTGCGGAAATTCTTGAGAAAGATGGTATTCACTGTAACCTGACTTTGTTATTCGGCATCCATCAAGCTATTGCTTGCGCGGAAGCTGGTGTTACTTTAATTTCTCCTTTTGTCGGACGTATTCTCGACTGGTATAAGAAAGATACCGGAAAAGATAGCTATCCTGCTGATGAAGATCCAGGTGTTTTGTCTGTTACCGAAATTTACAACTACTACAAAAAGTTTGGCTACAAAACTGAAGTTATGGGAGCTAGCTTCCGTAATTTAGGTGAAATAACCGAACTTGCTGGTTGTGACTTGTTAACAATTGCTCCTAAATTCTTAGCTGAATTACAAAGCAATAGCGGTGAATTACCCCGTAAGCTTGATGCCAAGAAAGCTGCTGCAATGGATATTAAGAAAATCTCGATGGACAAAGCAACCTTCGAGAAAATGCACGCAGAAGATAAAATGGCTTCTGACAAATTAGACGAAGGAATCAAAGGTTTCTCTAAAGCTTTGGAAAACCTCGAACAGTTGTTGACTGAAAGATTAGCTAATCTCGATGAAGCTAAGGCTGCTTAATTAACCCTCGTATTTTTTATTTGATGTAGAGACGTTGCATTGCAACGTCTCTATTTTTATTAATCAATATTAATTATAAAGACTATTTTTGATTGATTAATTGTTATTTGACATCCTAAGTACGGATAAGCCATAATTAATATCTATACGCCTAATGTGAGTTCAAAACTTCCTTTATTCTATAAAATTGGAACCAACCTTAAATTACTTTACATGAATTTATTCACGTAATTGAGATGGTTTGGGCACTTATTCACATTAAACATAATCTAGTCAATTTATCAAAATTATCAAAATTATCAAATTATGAGCATTTGGGAAGCTATTGGTAACACTACTAATGCTAATAAAGGTTATGTTAAAGAACTCTGTGAAGAATTAGAATACTCTATTGATTGAAAATTTCAATCTTATGATAGAGAACAATCGCATTTAAAAAATGAAATTAAAAATCTCAAAGCTGAAAATGGCAAGCTCAAGCTAGTTGTTATATCAATGTTAAAAAAATCTATTGAACAAGGTCTTTTTACTGAAGAAGAAATAAAATCAAAATTGACTTTTATAGAAATGTTAAACACAGATTTAGACGATCTGAAGAACCAGTAAAACCAATTCTCAAGACACTATAATTTTCCACAACTCAAATACAAGTACTAATAGTCGCAAAAAAAAATCAAGTATTGCTGTATACAAAAAAATATCGGAAGTAACAACTTTTCTTGAAATAATTCTTGCTTTCGATAGTACACTGATTTATAAATAAGCGTAACAATACACGATGTAACGCTTAAAAATGTTACAAGTAACCGAATTTGCTTCAAGCCTCGCTCCGAAAACAGTAAGGCTCTTTTTTTGATTGATTTTTGGAAGTAGATATCTAAATACTTTTTATTTTTATCTTTTTTCTTCGTTAAAGTCAATAAATCTGAAGTAATAATTTTAATTTGTATTTGATACTACTTTTTTAATAAACGTTTTATACAAATAATTATTTGCTAGAAACTTGTGATTTAAACAAAACTCTCTATGCAAGCATTATATTTGCTTATATTTTATAAACTTTTATTGCTTTCAAAATTTATTCCCTTGTGCTGAATAATTAATCGGCAAGTTAATTGTCTTTTAGATCGCTAAACGGCAAGATAATAATAAACAAAGACGGCGCGTTACAAATCTATAGCGATGAAAATACTTGTACTAAATGCAGGATCGAGCAGTCAAAAAAGTTGTTTATACGATTTAAGCACGGGTAATATTCCTTCTTCACCACCCGTACCCATGTGGGAAGGGAAGGTAGATTGGAGCCATCATCAAGGTTTTGCGGAAATCGAGGTTGAAACAGCCACCGGGGAAAAGTTAACGGAAGAAATTACTACAGATTCCCAATTTGAAGTTATGGCTCGCTTGCTCAATACCATATCTGAAGGTAAGACTTCAGTCATCGATCGCCTTGATGAAATTGATGTAGTTGGACATAGAGTAGTACATGGTGGTAGAAACTACAGACAAAGTGTGGTAATTACTCAGGAAGTGAAAGATGCGATCGCCGATTTGGCAAATCTTGCTCCAGCCCATAATCCGGTGAATTTAGCGGGTATTGAAGCTATGGAAAATATTTTAGGAGATGTTAAGCAAGTTGCAGTTTTTGATACAGCATTTCACAGTAATATGCCGGATGCAGCGAAAATTTATCCCGGTCCCTATGAATGGGTAGAACAAGATATCATTCGTTATGGATTTCATGGTATCAGCCATCAATACTGTTCTCAACGTGCAGCCGATATTCTTGGCAAAGATTTACAATCGTTACGTTTGATTACCTGCCATTTAGGCAATGGCTGTTCTTTAGCAGCAATCAAAAATGGTCATAGCGTAGATACAACGATGGGGTTTACCCCTCTTGACGGATTGATGATGGGTACTCGTTCCGGTAGCGTCGATCCAGGAATTCTTATTTACCTGTTACGACAAGGCAGTTATACGGTGGAGCAGTTAGATAATCTACTGTGGGAAGCTTCGGGATTAAATGGTATATCTGGAATCTCCGGCGATATGCGACAAATACAAGCAGCTATTTCTCAAGGCGATCGCCGCGCTCAATTAGCTTTCGATATCTACGTACATCGCTTGCGTTCAAGTATTGGAGCCATGCTCGGCAGTTTGGGAGGTTTAGATGCTTTGGTATTTACTGCTGGTGTTGGCGAAAACCTCCCTCAAATAAGGCAAGCAGCTTGTGAAGCCTTTAATTTTTTGGGAATAAAAATCGATATCGATAAAAATACTAGTAAACCTGTAGACGAAAATATTGCTACATCTGACTCAACAGCAAAGGTATTAGTCATTCACACTCAAGAAGATTGGCAGATTGCTCGTGAATGCTACAAATTATTATAGAGGGAATTGGGCATAGGGCATAGGGCATAGGGCATTGAGAGAATATGAGAAGTATTTTGAATATCTAGATGCAGACATACAACTATCGATATTTCCGTTCATCCTATCTATTAATAATTCCTCATTGTAAACTCCTTATATTGAGTGTGGCTAATTACCAATTATCAATTACCCATGCCCCATGCCCAATTCCCCATGCCCAATTCCCTAATTAAATAAATGCCCGCCCCTACTGATAGGACGAGCATTGCTGAGTAACACATATTACACTTAAATATCAGTTAAGATGCTGTTTGAGCATCCACCGTATCTAAATCCCAGGTGTAATAACCTAGTTTATTCGGAACTCTGGCAAATCTACCGATACGATAGCCCCGAGAAAGCTCCCCTAATACCATGCTCCGAATCTTCATGTCTCTAATCTCTTCCTCATCAAGCGCTCCATAAATCTGTTCGATTATTTCACTAACAGAATAGATTTTTCCAGAGCTATCTTCTAAAAATGAGGAAATAGCATCAATTAAAAACTGACCTTCGTACTGAGGCAACATTGGTATTTTTTTTGTCCGCTGAGGTATCAGCTGCTTTCTCGTTTTCGGCCTCGATTTTTTAGATTTAGATTTACTGCCGGGTGGTGTTACCAAACTCAAATCTAATGTATAGCAACCAGGTTCATCAGGAACCGATTCCCAGTACATTTGTTCTTTGCCGTGGGTAAGGGAAGAATGGACTCTACCTTTGACAATTTTGAATGCAGTTGACTCTAAATCTCCATAAAGCGATCGCACTACGAAATCGATATGACATACTTTGCCCCTATTTTCTTCTAAAAGCTGTTTTATGGCTTCTATTCGAGAAATATGCCGGAATTCGGGCAGCATCTGAATGTCAGAACCGCTTTTCGCACTATATTTGCCCTTGGATGATGTCGCTTTTTCGAGCCTGGAAGACTGGCTATTATCATCAGAAGCATTTTCTTCGTCGGTATCTTCTTCATCTGAAACCCCCGAAGCAGGTTCCTCCGAAGTTTCTAGTTCAGACTCAGTGTCTTCGCCCAGTTCTTCAACTGAATCGGTTTGTTGGGTATTACTACCTTTAAGCTGAGATTCAAATGCTTCTCTAGATAGTTGTGTGGATGTTTGCGTAATCGCTGTAACATCAAGTATCTCAAGTCCGGGGAAGCTTGTACCATTCATTAAAGCAGAAGAATTGGATAGCAAGGCTTCAACGTGAGCAAGCTGAATTCGGGCGGTAGTAACTTTTAACTCGTACTCTTGTACTAAACGAGCATAATATTCCCTCAAGCCCAATAATGGTTCGATTAAAGCTTGGGGTGGTGTTTCTAGTTTCTGCTGCGACTCTGGTTTCATAGCGTTCTGATTCAACTAACTTCAGCCTCTCCTTTATATTTCATTGCTCTTGGTTTAGCTTTGCTAGACCTGGTGTTTGATTTTCGATAAGACGGTTGAGGTGGACGACATTTTTCGCAATAAAGCGGGCGAGGTCCAAAAGTCTCCCGGTCTGTAGGTTTGTTGCACTCTTTACATACAAACGAGAATACCCTTGTATGAATTTCACGCTTATGCGCTCGGACGGTGTACTCTCTAACGTTAATTGTCTTACTTGCCATGATTACAAATCTTCAAATCTTGTCCTAATATAGTCAAACGAGTGCAGCATGGTGTGCTTACATTCAATAGACTCAGCAGTTGGAACCACACATATTGATGTTTCTATTCGCGGTTTTGCTTATCCGGGAAAGACACCTTCAAGTGAATGGCACAATATACATTTGTCTATTTTCTACAAAACTATATATGACTAAAGTAGTCATAATAGCTTTTTACAGACTAATAGCTCGACTTGAGTCGAAGAACTGGGAAATTTTGGTTTCAATATCCCCAGTAGCCTTCTAAGTAACAATTCAAATTACTCTGGTTGTATTTTGAGTTGAGTCAGACAAGACTGCTCCCCTACGATGAGTCTCTTGAACTGAGCCTGTTACTTTTAGCGAGTATAAGGGAACTATGAGGTAGTAATACAATACATGCCCAGTTATCCTCACAATGTTAGCTCTATCTCGTCAAGCCATTACCTCGTCAAGTGTAGCCTGTTTATGCTTATTTGCAGTTAGTTCGTTACAATTTCCGCGAATGCACAAATTGCTCTCTGACAAACCAACAAATACAGTAGAAGCCTTAGAAAGAAAAATCAAGGCAGATGAAGTCCGTCTCCAATTTCTCAAAAAAATTCCTACATTTGGCTATGATAACTTAATTGCAAATTGGATATATCTTAATTTTTTACAATATTTTGGAGATGATGAAATTCGCGATAAAACTGGTTATGGATTAAGTCCGCAATACTTTGAGGTAATTTTAAAACGGGACCCTCGGTTTGTAAATGCCTATTTGGCACTTTCGACAAGCGCTTCTATGTATGCCGGGATGCCGGAAAAGTCTGTAAAGATTATGAATAAGGGCTTAGAGTCCCTTAATCCTTGGGTTCCGAAAAATTCTTACTACATATGGCGTTACAAAGGAGTTGATGAATTACTATTTTTAGGAGATTCTACCGCTGCAAGAAAATCTTTTGCTAATGCTAGCGAATGGGCTAGCAAGCATTCAGATGAAGAAAGTAAGTTAGCAGCATCTTTATCCGGACAAACCGCAGAATTTCTGAAAACAAATCGCAACAGTAAATATGCTCAAATTTCTGCTTGGGGTATGGTACTAAGTCATGGAACCAACAAAAAAACTTATCAAAGAGCAATTCGCGAAATTGAAGCTTTAGGTGGAAAAGTTATTTCTACCCCCCGAGGAAATCAAATTCAATTCCCCAAGTCAGTTAACGGTGAGCAGTGAGCAGTTAACAGTTAACAGTTAACAGTGAGCAATAAATTCATTACACAATCTTTCGAGGTTATAAAAGATTTTGTCACCAAAATCTGGTTAAATAAGTTTGGTATAAAGAAATTTCTACCTCAAACTTTTCCCTGAATATACAATTTTCCAATTCCAACCTTTTTACTAATCACCAATCGCTGACGATCGACACCCTTCGGGTGAATACTGCTCGCTGCTAACTGCTCACTGATTACTGTTCTTTTTTTCGTGACAAAGAAATATTTTTTTGCTTAATAGAAAACAAAAAATTTGCCTAAATGTTAAGTTTTATAAAAATGAGGGATTAAAAACTAGAAAGAACATTTGCTAATAGTTAGACTACAGAAACAGCATATGTACTGCTATTAATTAAAAGTCAGCGCTGCAATTAGCCTAAATGATTCCAGTACAAGTAACATTAAAAAACTTTCTCAGTTATCAAGACGCAAGTTTGGATTTTAGCGGACTGCATACGGCGTGCATTTGTGGCTCTAATGGTGCGGGCAAATCTTCGCTTTTAGAAGCTATTACTTGGGTAGTTTGGGGTGAGAGTAGAGCGGCTTCAGAGGATGATATTATTCACACTGGAGCCAAAGATGTCCGAGTTGATTTTACTTTTGAAGCTAATGGAGAGATTTATCGGGTAATTCGTACCCGTCGTAGGGGAACTAGTAGCGCTTTGGAGTTTCAGATTGAAACAGAAGAAGGGTTTAAGTCTCTTACTAGTAAAGGTTTAAGGGCGACTCAAGAGGAAGTTATAAATCATATTAAGCTCGATTACGATACTTTTATCAATTCTGCGTACTTACGTCAAGGTCGTGCTGATGAGTTCATGCTCAAACGTCCGAGCGAGCGTAAACAGATTTTAGCTGAATTACTAAAGTTAAATCAATATGATGAGCTTGAAGACAAAGCTAAAGAATTATCGCGTCAGTTAAAAGCAAGGGGAGAAGAATTAGAGCGCCAGACGGGAACGATTAAAAATCAACTGCAACAACAAGAAACTATTGCTCAACAAAGAACTGAGTTAGAAACCGAACTCAACGAACTGCAAAAACTACAAGGTTTCGACAATATTGGGTTGCAAAATTTACAGGTTATCCAACATCAGCGACAAGGTTGGGAAGAGCAACTGCATTTTGTTCGGCAGCAATATAATAATCTCACGGCTGATAGCAAGCGTTTGGAAAGCGAACAATCGAGTTTGAAGATTCAGCTGGAGTCTTTGGAAGGATTGTTAAGTCAAGAAACAGAAATTAAAACTGGATATGCCCGTTATCAAACTCTGCAATCTGAAGAAGAATCAATGGGGGCTTTGTTTACAGAATATACTCGCGCTTCTCAATTGCGTCAGCAAAGGCTTTCTCAGTTGAGCAAGCATCTGAGTGGAATTGAGCGACAGTTGCAACACTCTCAAGCGCAATTAGAAGCTTTAGTGCAGCAAGAGCAAGATATTGAACGTACTCTTAATAATACTGGTGATGTGGAAGCAGCGCTAGAAAAATTAAAAGCAGCCCGTCAGCGTTTGAATCATTTGGATAATTTGCAAATGCAGGTTTCTCCAATGTTGCAGCAGCGTCAACAATTGCAAACCGAACTGCATCGCACTCAAGCAGGTATAGTAGCGCGATTAGAGCAGTTGCAAACTACATCCATACAATTGCAAAATCAATCTCGTAAGCAACCACAACTTCAACAAGCGGTTATGGAAGTAGAGACGAAGATTGAACAGTTAGATAAGGATAAAGTTTATCTGCAAAGATTACAGGAAAAGGGTTTAGAAAAACGGCATTTTATGGAGCGCTTGCACGCTCAGCAGCGCGAATACGAGCGGCTTTTAGGGGAGTTAGAACAAAAATTGCAAATGTTACAAAACCCCGATGCTGTTTGTCCTTTATGCGAACGTCCTTTAGACGAACATCACTGGAATCGGGTAGCAGATAAAACTAAGGTTGAATATAAAGATACAGAGGGGCAACTATGGGTTTTTCGCGAACAACTGGCAGTCTCCGAACGAGAAATTCAGCTTTTTAGGCAGGAATATCGCAGTGTAAACGGTAAATTGTCACCATTAGAATCTTTACGCGAGCAAAAGGGAGAATTAGCCGCACAATTGCAGGCAACAAGTGAAGTTGAAATACAGATACAGCAAATTACGGCGGAGAAAGAGAGATTAGAAAGAACTTTAGATTTAGGTGATTACGCGCCTCAAAAGCAAAAAGAATTGCAGGAATTAGAAAACTATTTACTTACTCTTGATTACAACGAACAGAATCATGCTTTGGCTCGTAGCGAAGTTGAGAAATGGCGGTGGGCAGAAATTAAACAAGGGCAAATTAAAGATGCACGCAAGCGACAAGCACAATTAGCGGCGAGAAAACCCGAAATTCAAGGATTAATTAGTCAATTAGAGAATCAAATTAAGCTAGAGCAAACTGATTCAAAAATTGCTAGAGAAATCAAAGAATTAGATTCTAAAATTGTTGAGATGGGTTACGATAACCAGCGTCATAACCAAATCCGTATAGACGCTAAACAAGCCCAGTCTTGGCATCTACGGCATCAGCAATTACTTGCAGCCCAGTCTCGGTATCCCGAAATGAAAGCGCGATCGCAATCTTTGGAGGAAGCGGCTAAAGCTAGATTGAGCGAAAAACAACAGTTAGCTGCGACTATTAACGGTATTGTCGCGCAATTAGAGCAAACCACCAATCCTACCGCTCAGATTCAGGATTTAGAATCTAAATTAGCAAACCGTCGCCGTCAACTCGACGATAAACTCGGTTATTTAGGAAGATTGCAGCAACAGTCGCAGTATTTGGAAAATCTGCAAGTACAGTATAAAGAACAGCAACAGCAACTTAAAAAAGTTCGTTCTCAGCAGCGAGTTTATCAGGAATTAGCGCAGGCATTTGGTAAAAATGGTATCCAAGCATTGATGATTGAAAACGTCTTACCGCAGCTAGAAGCACAGACAAATCAGCTACTTTCCCGATTGAGCGCCAATCAGTTACACGTACAATTTGTTACTCAAAGAGCCGGTAAAACTAGTAAAGCCAAAAAGAAAAATGCCAAATTAATAGACACCTTAGATATTGTAATTGCCGATGCCAGAGGAACCCGAGCTTACGAAACCTATTCTGGTGGAGAAGCTTTTAGAATCAACTTTGCAATTCGTTTAGCACTAGCCAAATTATTAGCCCAGCGAGCCGGAGCAGCCTTACAATTACTGATAGTTGACGAAGGATTTGGTACTCAAGACAACGAAGGATGCGACAGATTAATTGCCGCAATCAACGCGATCGCACCCGACTTTGCCTGCATCCTCACCGTAACTCATATGCCCCATTTGAAAGAAGCCTTCGCCGCACGTATTGAAGTAAACAAAACCCAGGATGGATCTCAAATTAGGATGATGATTTAAATTTGGGAATTGGGGATTGGGCATTGGGCATTGGAGACAAGGAGACAAAGGGATGGGGATATGGGGAGATGGGGAAAATTCTATAAAGTAGAGGGAAAATTCTATAAAGTAGAAAGCAACAAGGGAGCAAGATGCTCCCACTACAGATTCAGATGATTTTATGATTCCTAACTCCTAACTCCTAACCACTAACCACTAACAACTAACCACTAACTCCTAATTGGAATTCATCAAATTTAACAACTTCAGAATTTGGTTTACTTGTATCAAAACGGTAGCTACTTACGGTTCCTTTTTCGGTGTCAAAGATGGTAAAGACGGTAATTTGATTGCTGGCAATATAAGGCAATGGTTTACCGTTTTTGTCTAAAAGTGGGGCAATTGTGGGTACTACTGGTTCTAAACCGTAGGGGTCGCCAATTTTTGTATAATTATCATTATGGTTATCTGGATTTGTATTTGGTAAATTATGTCGCTTTCTATCTCCATATGCAGCACCGTAGGAATTACCGACATTTGATGTTTCTAAAAAGTGCATTCCACTGGGACTAACAAAGCGATTCCATAGATGAGAATGTCCGTAAAATACTAGCTGTACTTTTGCTTTTTCTAATAACGGTATCAAGTCACGGGTAATATAATCTTGTTCTTTGGGATATTCATATCGCACCGAAGTAATATTATCGTTGTTATCCCGTTCGATTATCTGTACTGGATCGGTGTAAGCAGGTACGATGTTATCTCCTAAAGTGTGGGGAGGATGATGAAACATCACTATTGTGTATTTTGCTTGCTGAAATTCGTCGCTGTTGAGTTCCTTAACAAGCCAATTATATTGAGTGCTACCTGCTTCAATTGGTTCGTAAATATGCTGTCCGTATCCCCAATTTTCTGGATGGTTCAATTCTTCTTGTGGCTCGCCATATTTCCCTTTCTGAGAATTTTCTGTGGTAGGATGCCGCCACATATTAGTTACATATAAAACTATTAAGCGTATATCACCAAAGCTGACAGCATAATAACCTTTTTCTCCTGTTTCTGTTTCAGGTAAACTAAATATTTTCTCAAAAGTATCGGTATTGAAGGAATTATCTTGCAAAGATTTTTCTCCATACAAATCTCTAGCAACACCGCGAGGAATTGTATCGTTAAATTCTTCATTCAAACTTTTTCCTGTGAAAAAGCCTCCCATCACTTCATGATTTCCAATGCAAGGAAATATGGGAGCGTTTTGAATAATTTGTCCTCCTTTATAAGTCGTTTTTATACCATCGTATTCCATTACATAGTTAGCTTTACCCTGCAAACAAGGAAAAAAAGCATTGCCACGATTATCATCAAACCATTCACTAGCACGATCTGGTATATTAACTAAATCGCCAGCAAAAAAAACGGCATCAACTCGCCCAAAGGTTTCCTTTACTTTTTGTAAATTTGCTGCTACCATCGGCTTGATTTGATGGTCGGAAGTCAATAAAATTTTCAGTGGTTTGCCCGGAAGTGGAGCAGGTTCTAGAGTAAAACTTCTACTGCCAATTAATTTGTCACTTGCTGCAATACTCATTACTTGATAAGAAATTCTTTTGCCTGGAGTTAAATCGGTTAAATCAGCTTCATGTCGCCAAATTTCCCGTAAAACTGGTTTTTTATAAATTTGCCCATCTGCGGTTTGATTTCCGACTCGCGAGTATTGATCTTCCCTTAAATGATTCAGTGTAATATTTCTGGTAAATACGTTTTCTAGCAAATTACTACCGTATGCTACTGCGTGCCCATCACCCATAAATTCGGTAAACCACACAACTTTTATAGAAGTTTGAGTAGGGAATAGTAAAAATGGTTCTGTTAAAAATTTTAGGTTGGATTTCATCATCTGAGGAACTGCGAACTAGGAACAGAAAAAATACAACAAATTTTATTTTATTTTATTCTGACGATAAAAATTCCTTTATATCTCACTATGCAACCATTAGAAAAAGTAAGGAATCAAAGATAAATAGATACTAATCTAATTAATATCTTTTATCCCATGTATTTTTTATATTCTGTTCCCCCCAACCCTCCAGCCTATAAACTCAATCAAGCAGTTAAAAACTCTCGCATATACCGATTTACTAACTCAGGCTGTTCTTGCTGAACCCAATGGCTACAGTTAGGAATATATTTAATTTGAAAATCATCAACATAGGCTTCGGTACCATAGGTTAACTCTTTTCCTAATGCAGTATCTTCTTCTCCCCAGATCATTAAAGTAGGAACTTCCAGAACGCTCCAATTATGATTAGAGAATTGTGAAAAGATATTGCGGTAGTAATTTATCATCGCCGTTAAAGCTCCAGGTTTAGCAGCAGCATTTTTATAAGCATCAATAACTTCTTCACTAAAAACGCTTTTATTAATTGCCATACCTTTAAAAGCATTTTCAATAAATTGATAATCTTGGGCTTGAAGATATAATTCAGGGATTACAGGTAGTTGGAAAAAGAATACATACCAACTACGTAATAATTGTTGGGGAGTTTGGAAACCTTTAGAAAACTTTGCGTAATGGGGATGATTCATAATAATTAGTCGCTCCACCATTTCCGGATAAGTATAAGCAAAATTCCAAGCAATCCCCCCTCCCCAATCATGGGCTACCAGCACGCACGAATCGTATCCCAATCCGTGAATGATACCTTTTACATCTTTGACAAACTCATTCATTACATAAGCCGACTGCGATGCAGGTTTATCGCTATCGTTGTAACCCCGTAAATCTGGAGCAACTACCTTAAAATCTGAAGAGAATTCTGGAATTTGATGTCGCCAAGAATACCAAAATTCCGGAAATCCATGTAACATCAGCATCAAAGGGCCGCTACCCTGAGTTACATAATGTAGATTCACCCCATTAGTGTTTATATAATCGTGTTGCCAAGTTTCCATCATATGAAGAAATTAAGAAAGATACATTTAGAAGATATATTACTTACTTATCTTAGAAGGAGAGGGGGAAGAGGGGGAGATGGGGAGATGGGGAGACAAGGAGAATACATAACTTTCTATTCATTACTGTTCACTGCTCACTGCTCACTGATAACTGTTAACTGATAACTGCTCACTGTAAAAAATCTACATTTTGGATTGTTCTGGAGATAGATGTATGTCTTTGTTTTATGTGGGTAGATAAACATATTATTTACTTATCAGAACTATGGCACAACAAATGTCACATCATCCTGCTGCATGGATTGAACGATTAGCAAGGTTTGGTTATGCTTCAAAAGGAGCAGTTTACTTTATTGTTGGATTATTGGCAGTACAAGCAGCTTTCGGTAGAGGTGGACAAACTACCGATACAGAAGGAGCTTTGAAATCTTTAGTACGGCAACCTTTTGGTCAAATTTTGCTTGGTTTGGTTGCTATCGGTTTAATGGGTTATGTAGTATGGCGTTTTGTTGAAGCAATCAACGATCCGGAAAATAAAGGAAAAGACTTCAAAGGTATAGCAACTAGACTTAGTTATGTCGCTAACGGTTTGGCTTATGCTGGTTTGGCTTGGACTGCGGTACAAATTGTTATGGGAAGTGCAAGTAGTGGTGGCGGTGATAATAGTAAACAAAATTGGACTGCTCGTTTACTGAATCAACCTTTCGGACAGTGGTTGGTAGGAACGATTGGTGTGGCTGTAATTGCCTTCGGATTTTATTATTTATATAAAGCTTTTACTGCTAAGTTTCAAAGAAAGTTGAATTTAACAGAATTAAGTAGCGCTGGCCGCGAGTGGGTTATTGCCATTTGCCGATTTGGTTTGGCGGCAAGAAGTATTGTATTTTTCTTAATTGGTTGGTTTGTTATTGAAGCTGCATATATGGCTCAATCTAGTCAAGTTGGTGGACTTGATGAAGCCTTGGACACTTTGGCGGGTCAGCCTTATGGACCTTGGTTGTTAGGGATAGTAGCGTTGGGTTTGATGTCCTATGGCATATATATGGTGGTACAAGCACGATATCGTCGTCTCGATCCGAATATGTGATGTAAAAAGTTAAAGGTTAAAGTTAATAGCTAAATTAAATTAAAAAATCTCAATATATCGATTTTACTTTTTTCCGTTAACTGCTCACTGTCAACTGCTCACTGCTCACTGCTAACTGTTCACTGCTAACTGTTCCAAAAATGTCACTTACTGAAATACGCGGCGTTTGGTTAACTACTACTGCTAGTAAGGTATTTGATTCTCGCCAAAATATTGTTGAGGCAATGGATTTTGTTGCTAAAGCGGGATTTAATGTTGTGTTTCCGGTGGTGTGGAATAAAGCGGCGACGCAGTTTCCCTCTCAGGTAATGCAGCAACATTTTGGTGTAGAAATCAATCCGCAATATCGGGGAAGGGATGTTTTAGCAGAAGTTATTATCGAAGCTCATCGCGTGGGCTTGAAAGTAATTCCTTGGTTTGAATATGGTTTTGCTAGTTCTTATAATTCTAATGGAGGAATGTTACTGGCGAAAAAACCACAGTGGGCTGCGCGAGACTGTAAAGGTAATTTACTGAATAAAAATGGTTTTGAATGGCTTAATGCTCTTGATTGTGAAGTTCAGGATTTTTTGTTGAGTTTAATACTTGAAGTTGTTAATAATTACGATGTTGATGGTATTCAAGGAGATGACCGTTTACCAGCTTTACCGTCTGAAGGTGGTTATGATAATGTTACTATAGAACGCTATAAAAAAGAATTTGGTAAAAATCCGCCGCAAAACTCTAAAGATAGTCAATGGTTGCAGTGGCGGGCTAATATTTTAACTGATTTTTTAGCGCGTTTATATAAAGAGGTTAAAGCTGTAAATAATAATTTATTAATATCAATGGCTCCCAATATTCATGATTGGGCATTGAAAGAGTATTTACAAGACTCGCAGACATGGTTACAAAGGGGTTTAGTAGATATTATTAATCCGCAAATTTATCGCCGGGATTTTAATAGTTATAAAAGTGTTGTTGATAGGTTAGTAAAACAGCAGTTTACGGATAATAACCAAGCTAAATTTGCTCCGGGAGTGTTAATGAAATTGGGTTCTTATAATATAAGTGCCGATTATTTGTTGCAGCTAATTGAATATAATCGTACTTGCGGTATTAAAGGGGAAGTATTTTTCTTTTATGAAGGTTTGCGAGATAATAATAATGCTTTAGCGGAGGTGTTGAAACAAAATTATTATGCTAAGTCGGCTAAATTTCCTTGTTTGGAAGATTTGAATCAAGGTGGGGGTAGGGAAGAAGTTTTTCGTCAGAAAAGGGGTTTGTTTGGGTTTTTGAAAAATTGGTTTTGATTAATAAATAATTAAAAAAACCGCAGAGAGCGCAGCGAAAAGTGTGATCTTGGAGGTTTCCCCCATGTGAGCCGGAGGCTTTCTCGCAGAGAACAACTTTTCAAGAGAGAGGGCGCTAAGGAAGAGGTTATAGAGGACATTTTTATAAAAACGGACGAAATAATGGATAATTATGCAATTAGAATATAAATCTCAAGTTGAAGAAAATATAGAAGTTCTCAAGCACGATTTACCAACTTTGTTTGAGAAGGATATTTCTTATGATATCTATACAGATGATATTTTATTTGAAGATCCGGTAAATAAGTTTAAATGGAAATTTAACTACAGAATTATTTTTTGGACTTTAAGATTTCACGCTGGATTGTTTTTCACAGATATTCATTTTGATTTGCACGATGTATATCAATCGAATGAGCATACTATTTTTGCAAAGTGGACTGTACGCGGTACATTACGAGTTCCTTGGAAAGCAAAGATATTCTTTAACGGGCATTCAAACTATAAGTTAAATCAAGATGGTTTAATATACGAACATATTGATACTTGGGATAGGAAACCTAGCGAAATTTTACGTCAGTTTTTCCGCAAAGGGTAATAATTATTTTGTTCGTAGTAAGGGCTTTAGCCCTTAAAATTAGAATTAAAGTTCTTACTACAACTCTATTAAATTGATGAACCCTCTTATACAAAATTTAACTGTAACAGCCCTAACATTTGTTTACGTTTTCGGACTTCTGGCGCTATTAAATCTTTGTGTAAATAGGTTTAAATTGCCACAAGATATTAGCCGTAAAATTACTCATATTGGTGCAGGTTCTTTAATTGGATTTTTAGCACTTTATAATGATTCACACTGGTCAAAATATCTTAATATCACTATTTTTGTTGTTTGGATAATATTATTAATTCAAAAAGGTTTATTTGCTAGCGATGAAGATGAAGCTGTCAAAACCATGACTCGCAATGGAGATAAAAGCGAACTGCTAAAAGGACCTTTGTATTTCGTAGTTGTAGCTTGTATTTGCGGTACTTTATTTTACAAAACCTTTCCTGGAATTATGGCGATCGCAACTCTTGGTTGGGGAGATGGAATTGCTCCTATAGTTGGCTCTCGCTACGGTAGGTTGAAATATGAAGTACTTAGTAGTAAAAGTGTAGAAGGAAGCATATCAATGTTTATCGCTGCTTTTGCTGCAAGTATATTTTTTGTTTGGTTGATTATTCCAAGTGAATTAAATATTATACGGATTTTAATATTATCTGCAATTGCTACAGTAGTAGAAGCTTGTAGCCCCAAGGAAATTGATAATCTTTTAATCCCAACTGCGGTAATTTTAGGTTCTATTATATAAAAAGGGAACGGGGAATAGGGAACAGGGAAAGATATGTGAATTATCCGAGCAAAATTGAATTAACCTTTAACCTTTAACCTTATTAAGGTTGAATCAACAATTCTAATACACTAGAACCAATATATACATATCCAGAAATAACTATAGTGCTGCTTAATATTAAAGCAATTAAAAAGTAAGTATATTTTATTTTTGTTAAACCGATAGCATAGCTGACAATATCTTGGGAAAAAGGCATTATTACCGTCATATATAAAATACTACGACTACTTTTTAACTTATTGATAAATGTGTCTAATTCGTCTAAATTCGCTTTGCCTATAAATCGTTCGGCTACTTTCCTTCCGAATTTTCTAGATATCCAAAAATTAGCGCTGCACCCGATAATACTAGCTAGATAACTGAGTAAAAACGCATCATGTTTACCAAATAACGTTCCACCAACTACAAAAAACGAACTTCCGCTCAAAGGTGCGAGAATTAAGCTTACCGCACATAAAACTACAAATACAACAGGTGCCCATATTCCTGTTTTCTTGACTAAGAATTGAGCATTATCTAAACCTATGGTTTGTAGAGCAAGAGCCATTATTAGATAAATAACAATTACAAAAAAAATTGCTAATATAATCTTTTGGAGTTTAGAGGTGAATCGCATTACACTATTTATTTAGATTTAATCTTAATTTCGAGTGAAGAATTAATTGTTTGCTCATATAGTTTCATTCTACTACTTTCAGCATCGGGACTGAATCTGTAACGAGAAATAAAAAAGTTAAGTCGTGCAGGATACATGAGACACCTGCCTTCATTAATGGATATTTACACAATCGTAACGATTAATTTAGCATTCTAAGGGTTAAAATTTTCCAAGCCTCGAAAAAAGGCATCTACGTAACTTTGAATTGTGAAACATGAATGTAAATCAACAAAACCCGTCTTTATTTGGTCTTTCAAAATCGAATAGAGATTTTAATCAAAAAGAATGTTGGGGAAAAAATCAGTTTAATTCTTCTTTTCCGGCTTCATTGGGCTGCTATATGCATTCTTGCGGAGTAAAACCTGTTTATATTAAACTAAATAAATCTTTAAAAACAGTGCATGAAAAAATTAATGTAGCAGAAATTTTTGGAGAAATTCCCTTATCGGAAAACTTGTTTTTCGCATTTGAAAGCGATTATGTACCTTATAGAAAACTAGTTATTGGGAAGCTACCGAGAGTGGATTTAGTTACACAAAGTATTGTACCGGAATCATGTTTGAAAAGTATTGAGATAAAACTAACAGCTTTACCCGATAATTCTACATATAAGCTAAGTGAAGATAAGTATGGCTGTGAAATAGTTGTAAGACCAGATACCATAGTTTATTTAGCTTTAAGTATTGCAAGTAAGCTGCAAAATGATAGACAGAATATTATTCAATATTTGGAATCAGCATTTTCTAGTATAGAAGACTTAACCAAAATTAGCTGTGTAGTTCCTAAAATATCTGAAATTATAAATGCAATGGATAATTTACTTTTAGATTATATAGATTTACAATCGCCTTTAGTAATGCAGCCAGTATGGAAAACTGTTGGTAAAACTTCTAAATTATTTACAAACTGTTTAGATATGTTTGTATGGAGTGATTTTGCATTTACAAGATTATTCTTTGATATCGCAAAGAAAAAGCTTAAAACTGAAGAGTCAATAAATAGATACACCAGAACTGTAGTTTGGCTGGCAAAAATGTTATATGATTTTGGGAATAATGGAAAGATTCATCATCAATTAATAATAGATAATTACACTTACAATACTAAGAATGATAAGGCATTCGCAATTAATGGACTTAAGACTTATGCTTACATGGTATCTCCAGAATTAAGAATGCCACGAATTCAGAAAGAAGAGATAAGAAATATTATTCTTGGTGGAGGACAAAATTATTTAAGTCCTGAGAGGCGTTTTGATGGTATTGTTCTAAGCAATCCAGAAATTTTCGATGAATCTTTGAAGGATATCTAATAAAATACTTTTATGCAATCTTATATGAATAAAAAATCCTTAAATTTAAAAGCAATTGATATTTTTGCAGGATGTGGAGGTTTATCACTTGGATTTCAGAATGCTGGATTTAAAATAATCGCTGCTTTTGATAATTGGCAACCTGCTATTAAAGTTTATAATAAAAATTTTCATCATCCGATATACAATTGCGATTTGAGTAGTTTAAATGATAATTACTCTATTTTTGAAAAATTGGATTGCGATATAGTGATTGGAGGACCACCCTGTCAAGATTTTTCCAGCGCAGGAAAAAGAAACGAAAATTTGGGCAGAGGTGATTTAAGCGTTATTTTCGCTAAAATAATTGCTTTTATTAAGCCTCAATGGTTTGTAATGGAAAATGTTGAAAGATATAAGAAAAGTGAAAAGAGAAACCAGGTATTAGATATATTTAAAGCAAATAATTATGGCTTAACTGAAACAATAATTAAAGCTAGTTTTTGTGGTGTTCCTCAAAATAGAAAGAGATATATCTGTATCGGCGAATTAAATGGGAAAGATGATGAACTATTGCCATATATCAATAAAAAATTAGCCGAAAAACCTATGTCGGTAAGAGATTATTTAGGAGATACATTGGCAATAGAATATTATTATAGACATCCAAGAACTTATGCTAGAAGAGGCATTTTTAGTATTGATGAGCCAAGTCCAACTATTAGAGGTGTTAATAGACCAATACCAAAAACATACCAATTACATAAAGCAGATGCAAGTTCTTTAATAAAGGAAATTCGTCCTCTAACAACAATTGAAAGAAGCTATATACAAACATTTCCTAAAGATTTTGATTTTGATATCGAGAATCAATCAAAAACAGATTTAGAGCAAATGATTGGTAATGCTGTACCAGTAAAATTGGGTGAATATATTGCTAATTCAATCATTGAATACATTGAAAGTAAAGCAACACCTCAATTTGAACCGAAACAGCTTGTATTACACTTTGGCGATAATTTGTAATTATATGATTAAGTTATTCTAAACTACCCCATAAAAAAATAGATGTGATAGGCTCTAAAAAAGGGCTAAGGTAAAATAAATGGAAAAAATAGTTACTTTAGAAGCAACTTTAGAATTAGTAAAGCAACTTTCCTTGGTGGATAAAGTTCGGCTAATCGAACAAATTGCACCTCAAATTGAAGAAGAATTAACAAAGATTCAACCCAAACCGCGACAATCTTTGAGAGGTATTTGGCGGGGTGCTGATATTACTGAATCAGATATCAATGAAGTGAGAAAAGAAATGTGGGGTAACTTTCCGCGTGAGGATATTTGATGTCGGATGTAGTAATCCTACGATGGGAAACTTAGAAATAGATAATTTGTAAGAGCAACTTTTTAATTTTATACAAGCAGACTCAAGTGTGACATCAATCACTTTGAACTTAGCTTAATTTATGATACACTGCCAAAGTTTATGTATTTAAAGAAACTTTATAAACAGTAAATATGGCAGCAAAAGATAATTCAAAAGTTAGCCTAGATGCATTGATACCAAGAGAAGCGTTTGAAATTCAAGATGAGCAAAGTAAAAATATAGGAAGAAATATTTCTACAGTCTCGCTTAATCAATTGCAACAATCTGATTTTTTCTATAATTTTTTAAGAAAACCAGATTTTCAACGAGAAACAAATGAGTGGGATGCTGAGAAAATCTGTGATTTTATAGAAAGTTTTTTAGATGGAGATTTAATCCCAGCAGTCATTCTATGGAGAAGTTCTAGTGGTCATTACTTTGTAATTGATGGTTCCCATAGACTAAGTTCTTTGATTGCCTGGATTAATGATGACTATGGTAATGGTAAAATTTCAAAAGATTTCTTTGATGGTGAAATCACAGAAGAACAGAAAAAGATTGCTTTAGAAACGAAGAAATTAGTAAAATCAAGGATAGGTGCTTATAAAGACTATCAATCATTTGCACAGCTTCAAAAAGAAGGAGACTTAAAAAAGATTGAAAGAGCTAGTAACATAGGTGCTTTGGGTATTCAGCTTCAGTGGGTGGAAGGTGATTTATCTAAAGCAGAAGAATCTTTTTTTAAAATTAATCAGAAAGCAGCACCAATTAGCGAAACCGAGATGCGTTTGTTGAAAGCTCGTAAAACACCTAATGGCGTAGCTGCTCGTGCAATTAGAAGAAGTGGTAATGGACATAAGTATTGGTCAGAGTTTTCTCCAGAAAAGCAACAAGAAGTTGAAGATATTGCAAAAGAAATACATCAACTTATTTTTGAACCAAAGCTGAAAACTCCTATAAAAAGTTTAGATGTGCCGATTATAGGAAATTTGTCTGCATCAGAAAAACTTGAAGTTATACTAGAGTTTGTCAATCTTGTTAATGATATAAAAGAAGATAATGAATTAGAAAAAGATTTTGGCGGGGAGACAACTGTAAAACTATTAATTAAATGCAGGAAAGTAGCCCAAAGGATAAATAGTAATCATCCCGGTTCCCTCGGACTTCATCCGATAATATATTTTTATACTCATCTTGGTAAACCTAAAATTGGCTCATTTTATGGTGTAATCAGCTTGGTGTTACATTTAGAGCAAACAAATTATTTTTCTAAATTCACAGATGTTAGGAAAGATTTTGAATGGGCCATTTGGAAATATGATATGGTTCCTGACATTGTAAGAAAGAGTAGTGCATTAAAAGCTAATGAAAAGGTACGAGATTTTTATCTAAAAGTTATTGATAAATTATTAAGTGGTGCAGATAAGAAAAATGTTGTGCAAGAAATAATTTTGGAAGAAATCGGCACCTCAAAAAGAAAAACGAAATCAAATCTAAGCAATACTATAGGTAAGAAGTTTTCAGGAGAGACAAAAACAGCAGCTGTTATTAGAGATGCTTTACCTGGCGTTCCCCGATGTAAAATTTGTGGTGGCTATCTTCACAGTCATTCTATCTCCATAGATCATATCAAAAGAAGAGCAGATGGCGGTCATGCAACTTTGGATAATGCACAATTAACCCATCCATACTGCAATACGACATATAAGCATTAAACTTACCCTGCTTTACTCGCCGGATACTGCTTCAAAACCTGTTTCAAATATTTCCCTGTATAAGATTTTTCATTCTTCGCCACCTCTTCGGGTGTACCCACAGCAATAACTTCCCCGCCTTTATCTCCTCCTTCGGGGCCTAAATCTATTACCCAATCGGAACAGCGAATCACGTCTAAGTTATGCTCAATAACTAATATAGAATTACCTTTATCTACCAATCTTTGCAGTACATCTAATAATTTATGTACGTCGTAAAATGATAATCCCGTTGTCGGCTCGTCAATTAGGTAAAGTGTTTTCCCGGTAGCTCTACGCGACAATTCGCTGGCTAATTTCACCCGTTGCGCTTCACCACCCGATAAAGTTGTAGCCGGTTGTCCAAGCTGTACGTATCCCAAACCGACATCTACTAAAGTTTGCAGTTTGTTCGCTGCTTTGGGAATATTGGTAAAGAATCCTAATGCTTCCTCAACTGTCATGTTAAGAACGTCGGAAATTGATTTATCTTTGTATTTAACCTGCAATGTCTCGCGGTTATATCTGGCACCTTTGCAGACTTCGCACTGTACGTAAACATCGGGGAGAAAATTCATTTCGATCACGTTGACACCTTGTCCGGCGCAGGCTTCGCAACGTCCGCCCTTAACGTTAAAAGAAAATTGTCCCGGTTTATAACCCCGCGCTTTAGCTTCGATGGTTTCCGAAAATACTGCACGAATTGCATCGAATATACCCGTATAAGTTGCAGGGTTAGAACGAGGTGTTCTACCGATGGGTGACTGATCGATGACAATTGCTTTATCAACTGCTTTCAATCCCTTCATCCCGTCGATTTCTTTAGGCATCGGAGTTTTTTTACTCAGGTGGTGTTTTAGTGCCGGATAAAGCAATTCGTTGACTAAAGTCGATTTGCCAGAACCCGAAACACCCGTTACCGAAACTAATTTTCCTAAAGGAATTTCTACATTTATATTCCGTAGGTTGTTACGACGAGCATTTTCGATTACTAAGTTGATGCCGTTTCCTTCTCTTCTTTGGGCAGGAGTTTCAATTACTCTTCTTCCCGATAAGTAAGCACCAGTCAAGGAATTCTCTGCATTCAGCAATACCTGTAAATCGCCTTCTGCTACAATATGTCCCCCGTGAATACCCGCACCAGGACCGATGTCAACAATGTGGTTGGCAGCGCGAATTGTTTCTTCATCGTGTTCTACAACAATTAATGTATTGCCCAAATCGCGCAATCTAAATAAAGTTTGCAGCAATTTAGCATTATCCCGCTGGTGCAAACCGATACTTGGTTCGTCGAGTACGTATAATACCCCAGTTAAACCAGAGCCGATTTGTGTAGCTAACCGAATTCGCTGAGCTTCCCCACCCGAAAGCGTCATTGCTGTCCGATTTAAAGTTAAATAATTTAAGCCCACATCTAAAAGAAACTGCAAACGCGCTTTGATTTCGCGCAATACTAAATCTGCAATTTGCATTTGACGCTTACTTAGCTGCAAATTATTGATTCTTTCCTGAGCCTCAGTAATCGAAACTCCGGTTAAATCTAAAATTTTGTACTGTCCCAACCTTACCGCTAAAGCTTCCGGCTTCAACTTTTTACCATCGCATACCGGACAAGGTTGATCGATAATATACTGCTCTAATTTGTGCTTAATTAACTCCGAACCACCTTCATACTGCCGCTGTAAAATCGGTAACACACCTTTAAATTTCTTAGTGCGTTCCGATTCCGGAGTTTTCTCTTCTCCCTGTAAAATTATCTGCTGCTGTTCCTCAGTTAAATTTTGCCACTGCGTTTGTAACTCAAAGCCATAATCCTGTCCTAGAGAGTAAAGTAGCTCCAGATAGTAAGAATTATCCTTTTCCGACCAAGGCGCGATCGCAGCATAAATTGGGACTTGAGGATCGGGTACAACTAAATCGCGGGAAAATCTTTTTAATGTGCCGATTCCGTGACAATTAGAACAAGCACCATAAGGTGAATTAAAGGAAAACAAGCGCGGCGATAATTCTTCCATTACCGCACCATGTTCCGGACAAGCAAAGTTTTCCGAAAATACTAATTCCTCATCTTTATTCTCCTTATCCCCCTCCTTTTCCAAGGAGGGGTTAGGGGAGGATCGTGCATCCCCCTCCTTTTCCAAGGAGGGGTTAGGGGAGGTAGTAGTATAGAGAATTACTGCAATACCATTAGACTGTTTTAAACACGTAGATAAAGAATCGACCAAACGCTCTTCTATACCGTCTTTCTTAATTAAACGGTCGATAACGACTTCTACGGTATGAGTATATTTTTTATCTAATTCTATAGAATCCGAAAGCTCTCGCACCTCGCCATCAATGCGAACTCGGACAAAACCTTGAGAAGCGAGACTAGATAATAATTTAGCGTGAGTACCCTTCTTACCGCGCACCACCGGAGCAAGAATTTGAAACTTAGTGCGATCCGGCAACTCCATGATTTTATCTACCATTTCATCGATCGTTTGGGGAGCAATAGAGCGATCGCACACCGGGCAATGAGGCTCGCCAGCCCTACCAAACAACAAACGTAGATAATCGTAAATTTCCGTTACCGTGCCTACAGTAGAGCGCGGGTTGTGAGAAGTAGACTTTTGATCGATAGAAATCGCCGGGCTTAAACCTTCAATCGCTTCCACATCCGGCTTATCCATTTGTCCCAAAAATTGCCGCGCATAGGAACTAAGGGACTCAACATAACGGCGCTGCCCTTCAGCAAAAATAGTATCAAAAGCCAAAGAAGACTTACCAGAGCCGGAAACGCCAGTAAAAACAATCAATTGGCGCGAAGGAATTTCTAGATCGACATTTTTTAAATTATGCTGCCTAGCACCGCGAATGCGGATTGTATTTTTATTGTTCGAGTTAGGAAGTTGTCCGTTTAAGGATGCAGCTAACTTTGTTTCTGACATATCAGCAATGTGGGATGGCGGCAAGGGACAATCTTTAATAATACTATCGTTACCGTAGTTATGGTAGAACAATCGTACTTAAATTTTAAGAGTTAGTTGTTAGTGGTTAGTTGATGATGGGTAATGGGTGATTGGGCATGAGGGATTGGCAATTGGGCATTAGGAATAGTGAGGAGTTTTTAGCATATAAAGCCCCCCTTCTTTAAGGGGGGTTGGGGGGATCTTATTGTCTGGAACAGGAACACCATACTTTTCTCTTGTCGCTGCTTGAGTCGTGTGATAACTGGTTCCCAGTCTCCGGTTGGGAGAATCCATATCTTGAGGTTCTGCCCTCTTAAAATGCATTACAAGGCAGAGCCTTGTAACGATAAATAACTTGTTGTTGCTACCCTAATTGTGAAACAAAAAACCCAACCGTAAAGGCTGGGTTTAACTGGTACATGATTTCTGCGGAAATTTATTAAAAGGTTATTGAACAGTTTATTTATACTTACTCATTAAACCACCAAGCCGTTACTACCAGTTGGTTGCGAGTCATTTCGGAAAATCACGATAAAAAATCTACAAAAGTTTTATTTTTTAGAGAATAAAAATAAATTCCCCGTCTTCCCCCTTCCGACTCGAATTTCTTCATCTAAATAAGACGTTATCCATACAGCTTCGTTGCGGAGAGCTTCTATAACTGGAATTTTCAATTCGGGTAAATGAAATGGTAAATTAAAGGGTTTTGTTGCTTGAAATCCAAATTCATCAAAGCTGACTAAAGCAGTTTTTTCATCTTCATTACACTTCCAAACACCATTAGCCTCAATTTTCCATTCTCCTAGTAAAGGTAATTCGATTTTGGCGCAGTTAGAAGTTGTAATTCCTCTATCACCTGTACTCAAAGTTTGATATACCTGCTTAATTTTAATTTCCATCCAATCTGGAATTGTGGCAACTTGACGGGTAACTACCGTTCCATTGGAAGCATATATTAACTGCCAGTTACCAAATATTTTTGCTTGATTATTAGAACTCAAAGGTTCGGGAATTGGGTTGATTTCCTCCAACTGTTGAATAATTTTATCTACATCTGGTTCTGGCTGTGGGAATATAGCTTGCTGGGATGGTAAAGCTTCTAATCGTTGTATTAGCTTTGTTTTCAAGGATTTTCTGTTTGTATCTACTGTCATATTTTAAGATTTATAAGGTTTTGCTTTAATTCCCAATGCTCAATGCCCAATGCCCTATTCCCATCTCTCTCTTTAGCCATAACTACAAAAAGCAAGAAGCAAGACTAAAGTTAGTTTGCTTTAGTAGTTTTAATCGCTCATACTACTGACAAACGGAAAACTCGTAATTAATAAAGCATAGGCAATCAACCCTATCTATAATAGTTGCGAAATATAAATTACTAAATACTAATTATTATTATGCGTTGGGAATTTGGTCGAAGAAGCGATAATGTTGAAGACAGACGCGGTAGAAGAGTTTCTCCAGGGGTTGTTGGTGGTGGTATTGGCGGTTTAGTTCTTACTTTTATTGCATTACTTTTAGGTGTAGATCCAGCAATTATTGACCAAATAACTCCTCAAGATAATGGTTATTCAACTCCGACTCAAACAACTTCCCAACCTAAAGATGAAATGGGACAATTTGTTTCAGTAGTGCTTGCCGATACCGAAGATACCTGGAAACCACTATTTCGCCAAATGGGGAGAAACTATCGGGAACCTAAATTAGTCCTGTTCGAGAATGCCGTACAATCGGCTTGCGGTTATACAAGTTCCGCTGTCGGTCCTTTTTACTGTCCCCCAGATCAAAAAGTATATTTAGATTTAAGCTTTTTCCGAGATTTAAGAAATAAACTTGGCGCACCCGGAGATTTTGCTCAAGCATATGTAATCGCTCATGAAGTCGGACATCACGTGCAAAACTTGATGGGAATTTCCGACGAAGTTAGAAGAGTACAAAATCGAGTTGGTCAAGTACAAGCAAACCAACTTTCTGTAAGATTAGAATTACAAGCAGACTGTTTCGCCGGAATTTGGGCACATCACGCACAAAGACAAAGACAAATTATCGAACAAGGAGACGTTGAAGAAGCCATGAATGCAGCCGCGAGCATCGGAGATGACAGACTGCAAAAACGCTCAAAAGGATATGTAGTCCCCGAATCATTCACCCACGGAAGTTCCGCACAGCGCGTCAAATGGTTTAAAACAGGTATTCAAACTGGTAGGGTTGATGCTTGTAATACTTTTGAAAGTTAGGAATGAGGAGTTAGGAGTTAGGAGTGAGGAGTTAGGAGTTAGGTTGTTTTCTTGTTCCCAGGTTCTACCTGGGAATACAGTTCATGAGGCTCTGCCTCATCTTAGACTAGAGGCAGAGCAAGACGGAAATTCTTTCCCAGCCGGAGACTGGGAACCAGTTGTATCTTACAACTCTTAACTCCTCACTCCTAACTCCTAACTTTCTTTCACCCATTCAATAATCTGGGGATTAACCAAATCCGGTACTTCATCATGTGGACAGTGCCCCGCTCCGGGAATTGGCACTATTTTGATGTCTTTACCGTTTTCTCTGGCTTGTTCGTATACTTTTGCACCAGTAATCGGTGTCCAAGGATCGTCTGCTCCCCAAATTACTAATAATGGACACTCTACTTTAGGTAATAATTCCTCTGGGGAATCACCGGGAGGGGCTGTCAAAATTGATGCAAAGACTTGCTGTGCGCCTTCGTCACAAGATGGTTGATAAAGCATATCTACTAATTCATCGGTGACAGCATTGCGATCGCGATAAACTTGATAAAGCGTGCGTTTAATCTGCGATTTTCTGCGAATATTATTAAATACGAATTTACCCGTTATCGGATGACTGACTAATTTATTAAAACTTCCCATTACAAAGCGTAGTGGTGGGTTTAGCTCATTAGGGCGATGGCTCAAACCTCCCGCAGCGTTAACTAAAACAGCGCCACTGGTAATTTCGGGATGCTCTGCTGCAATAGTTAAACTTATCAATGCACCGACTGAATTACCGATAAATACGGCTGGTTGCTTGATATATTCCTGACAAAAGTCTTTGAGCAACTCTACCCATAAATCGACACTGTACTCGATGGGTGCTTTATCAGAGCCACCAAATCCTAATAAATCCAGCGCAAACACTTGATAGCCAGCATCGGCTAATACCGGAATATTTTTCTTCCAATGTCCGATAGATGCACCGAAACCGTGAATTAATACTAAAGGTTTTCCCGTACCCACGACGGTGTACTGAATTTTGTAACCCTTCCAATTCCAAAACAGTTTTTCAAAGGTTGTTGATTGTGTTGTGGTAGTCACGGTTTTTGTGAAGATAAATAAAGGCTTTCTTATTATGATAATAGTTTGTTGATACGTATAACCAATGTAGAGAGTTCCGCAGTGCTACATCTACCAATATTTTGGTTTATAGCGAAAATTGGTTTAGTACGGTTAATTTGCCGGCAGACTCGAAGTTTGGGGAACTACAATTACGAACCCTCTCTGCACGGGCTGAATTAGAAGAATATTATTAACCTACGGAGGTGGGTTTTGTTTGTGTAGCAGAGCCATTGCGTTGTGGAGGAACACGCACCGTTGTAGCAAATGGCGTGCGATTTCAATCGCCGGATAAATGGCTTACAAACCTTGTCTGCACAATCTAGATTATAAGAATATAAAATCAATCACGAACAACTGGTGAACCCGAAGGGTAATTGGTAATTGGTAATTAGGGATAAATATCTAATATTAAAAGCTCGTAGTAAGGATTTTAATGCTTTTCTTTAATTGTAGGGTGTGTTGTTACGTCAGTGCAACGCACCATTGTATTATTAATCCAATCAAATGGTGCGTGACGGTAAGAATAAATTGATTTATTGATTTTCAAAGTTGTTTAAAACAAAATTATTTTGAAATTGATTGTGATTATTTAAGTTAAATGGTGCGTGACGTTAATAACACATTTATTGATTTGTTTTTCAAATTATTTGAAACCGTCACACACTAGGGTGTTGACTCTGTATCCTTTAGCCCGCAAGACTTCATGCAGATTCTGTGTCCATACTTTTTGGGTTGAAAGTGGCTGTTACAGCCACTTTCAATGCAGTAAAAGCAACACAAATAAATTTTCGGGAAATTCGCGAAAAACCATCAAAGTCAACACCCTAGTCACACACCCTACAAATGCGAATTATTAAATTAATTACACCCCTCTCCTTGACCAGACTGGGGGTGAGGTTAATTCAAACTAATCAAGTACTAATATTTATAAATTCAATCTTGGCAGTGATATCGTTGTAATCTCTATCTCCACCTCCTTTTATATCCTCAAATCCGAAGATGTTATCACCAAGCATCATTACATGGTCAACACCATCGGAATTAGCACCAAGGAATGGAAAGAAAATATCATCAAATGCTTCTGTATTACCGTTAACTATAAGGAAAGGTACGATTATTGCACCAGCTTCAAATTCTCCAGTAATTTCTGCACTAGATTGATTTTCAACGCTTAAATCAATACTAGTAATGCGGTTTTGTACTGCTATTTGAGAGTAGTTTGCATCTCCAACAGATACATCAACATTTCCGTCACCATCTGTATCAATACCACCTTCTTTACTTGTTACCTGGTAGAAACCAATAATGTTGTCAAATGCAGCTTCGCGGTTAACAGTACATTTTACTGTTTGTGTCCCAGTTAAATCTCTTAAATCAAGTACTTCAATTTCGGATTGTAATCCGCTACCAACAGCTTTTTTAGCTTTAGCATCGAATTTCATCTTGATTTTTACACCTTCAAAATCCAAATCAAAACTATTTTTTTCTGATTCAGTTACTTGTAAGAAATCAGTAGAAGAGACAGTTACTTGGGATTTATTAATTTTACCTTGCTTAACTCCTTGAAGAGTACCACCCTTAACAGATAAGAAACGGAAACGAGTTTCGCTGCTAAATTCTAGAACTTTTTCAATGTCTAAATCACCGAAACCTTGGGGTGTATTTCCTAATAAAGAAAATATACTTTGAGAGCGTTCTAAAGCTGCTTCAATATATCCTTCGCTATCGGGAGAAAGTCCGTTGATATTTCCTTCATCGTCATCAACTGTAACAATAGCAATTTCTTTGAATTCTGCGACACTTTTACTTTTGAAAGAAAACTTAATGGAAGATTTACTGCTTGTGAAATTGCTTTTGAATTTAAAGGTTTGTTTGGCTTCGGATGCTAAGCTAAATTCCACATCGTCGTCATTGTCATTACCATTACCATTGAAAATATCTTCGTTTTTGTCATTGTCATCATTCTCGTTAACAATTGGAATCTCTTCGTTTTCGTCTTCGTCATTTTCATTACCAGTTGGAATTTCTGGTTTTTCATCAACGATAGTTTCCTTATCGTCGCTGGTAATAGTAATAGTGTTTACAGCAACATCTGTTATCGAAACTGTGTAATCGCTTCCCGTTACTAAACTTAAAGCTACAGTTTCTTCTTCTTCAACAATGTTATCGTCAGTCATATTTAAAGAAACGGTAGCAGTTTTTGCTCCTGCTGCAAAAGTAATTTTACCTTTACTACCATCAAATTCTTCTGCACCTGTTAACCTATAATCTTCATTAAAAGTTGCGGTACCAGTAACAGTAAAATCAACTGTTAAAGCTGTATTAAGTTCTCCTGTGCGAGTAAAAGTATAGGTAATTTGATTATTACTATTTTCGGTGATGCTGTTGGAATTAACCGATAAACTTACTTTTGGCTTTTCTTTTTCTGATTCTAATTTGGATTCTTCTAATTTGACGAGGAATCCATTGCTTACGTTTTCTTTAGCCGTGAGGATTGTATCCGAGAAAATAGCTTCCTGATTAAAACTTCCGGCGACATAAATTTTATTATCATTTTCGATAATATCGTAAATTCTATCTGAATTAGCACCACCTACATTTTGCGCCCATTCCATTTCCCCATTACTATCAAATTTAGCAATAAAAGCATTTCCACCTCTTTCTCCATAGAGCGTGAATTTGCCTACGCTGGTTTTTTGAGTGTAATATATCCCACTAACGTAACTATTACCTTCGTTATCTATAGTAATATCATCTACTTCACCATCGGCAGTTAGATTAAAATCTTTTGCCCATAATACATCGCCTTTGCTATCGAGTTTTGCTACAAATAAGTCGCGTTCATCACTTTCAAGTGTAGTATTGCCAAAAGTAGCCGTATCCTGAAATGCTCCAGCAATATAGCTATTTCCTTCATCATCTACAGCTATATCTTTGGCTCTACTACCGTTAAGATTCTGTTTCCATATCGTACTACCATTATTATCAAGTTTGGCGACTGAAATCCGATTATTACCTTCTCCTTCAGTCATTAATAAATATGAATTACCTTCATCATCCACAACAACTTCTTCACCTCTGTTTTCAAAAGAAGAAGTGCCAAAACCTTTTGCCCAAATTACACTACCTTCGCTGTTTAATTTAGCAACAAATGCATCGCCAAATTCGCCACCATCAAGAGCAATATTGTCAAATAGTACCTGATTTGCAAATCTCCCTGTAATGTAGGTATTATTGTTATTATCTACATCAATACCATAGCCATAATCAAAATCATTTGCACCAAAATTTTTCGCCCATACCACATTACCCTTGCTATCAAATTTAGCAGCAAATAAATCGGTTCTATTACCATCTAAAATAATATTGCCAAAGGTAATTTCATCTCTAAAGGAACCAGTAATATACGTATTACCATCATCATCTAAGGCAATATCATTAGCTCTTTCATAATCTTTACCAGCAAAGCCTTCTGCCCAACTTACATTTCCGTCTTTATCAAATTTGGCGACGAAAATATCAGAATTATCTTTGGATATTATAGTCTTATTACCAATGGTAACTTTACCGCCAAAACTTCCCACAAGGTAAATATTCTCTTCATTATCTACGGTCAGGCTTTTATTACCGCCAATATTCTTCGCCCAATCAACATTCAACTTAATATCATCATTACTAATAACACCCCTCACCATCTCACTTTCATCTGTTTGAGATGACACTCTTGCATCGGGAGATATCTGTGAATTATCATCAATGATGTAATTTCCCGCGGCCAAAGTTAATTCAACCGTTTCATCCGATTCAATTTCAGTATCTGCAATCGGTGTAATAGTAACTGTAGCCGTTGTTTCTCCCGCAGCAATAGAAACTTTACCTTGAGCAGCATCAAATTCTTCTGCGCCCGCTTGATTATAATCTGTATCTAAAGTAGCGCTTCCACCTACAGTAAAATTAACTAATAAAGAATTGGTTGTATCGGCAGTACGAGTAAAACTATATACTAATTTATGAACACCATCTTCTGTGACACTCATCGAATCAACGGTAAGACTGACTTGCGCTGATGGCTCTACAAATCCTAAATTATCTTCTGCTTCTACTTGTGTGATTTCTAAAATATTCTCTTCCATATAAAGTAGCCCTGTATTTTATCAATAGGATGATTTCCCATCGGTTGTAACCTAAGCTACTTTTGAATGTCAAAATCACAAATCATAAAAATCACAAAAAAAAGTACGGAATAACCGTACTTGAATTAATTTTTATCAGTATGTAATTTCTCAAAAATTAACTAAATTTAATGTTGATGGTAGTATCGTTATAGTCATTATCACCCCCTCCTTTTAAATCTTCAAAGCCGAAGGTGTTTTCAGCGAGCATCATTACATGGTCTACTCCGTCGGAATTAGCACCAAGGAATGGGAAGAAAACATCGCTAAAGTCTTCTGCTGTTCCATCAACGATTAGAAAAGGAACAAATATTGCACCTGCTTCAAATTCACCTTCAAAGGTTGCGGTAGTCTGGTTTTCTACACTCAAGTCAATGCTAGCTACACGATTTTGTATTGCTACTTCTGTGTAATTAGAATCTCCAACTATTACATCTGCTGTACCATCACCGTCGATATCTATACCACCTTCTTCATTAGTAACTTTATAGAAACCTACTACATTACTAAATGAAGCTTCACGATTAACAGTAAAAGTTGCTGTTTGTACAGTGGTTTCTTCGCGAAAATCTAGAACTTCAAGCTGTCTTTCTTTTTGTAGCTTAGTACCGACTGCTGCTTTAAATTCAGCATCTAATTTCATCTCGATTTGTAAACCTTCAAAATCTAAATCAAAGCTATTTTTTTCAATCTCGGATATTTCTAAGAAATCAGTAGAAGAAAAGCTAACTTGTGATTTTTCGACTTTACCTTCTTTTACGCTTTTAAGACTACCATTTTTCACCGACAATAAACGGAAGCGCGTTTCGCTCTCAAAAGTAACCCCACTACTAAGATTTGAATCAAATCCAACTGGTGCATTTCCTAGCACAGAAAAAATGCTTTGAGCGCGTTCCAAAGCTACTTCAAAATATCTTTCATCGTCGGGAGAAATACCATCGATAGTTCCCTCGTCATCATCAACTTGAACGTAAGCAATTTCTCTAACTTCTTTTACTGTAGTACTTTTAAAGGAAAATTTAACGGTAGTTTTACTACCTTTAAAAGCAAAGGTTTTTTCGCTGTTAGAAGTTAAGCTAAAATCCCCATCGTCATCACCTTCGTCGTCATCATCTTTATTCCCAGCACCTTTACTATCATCATCGTCGTCGTCATCGTCATCATCGTCGTCGTCATCGTCGTCGTCATCGTCATCGTCATCGTCGTCATCGTCATCGTCGTCATCGTCATCGTCGTCATCATCATCGTCGTCATCGTCGTCATCATCAGCACTCATGCTGGTGACTTCTTTTTCATCTGTTGAAGATGCTGTATTTTCTTCCTCAAAAGAGACTTCCGATTCAGCGATAACATATTCAGAACTTTCTTCCAGAGTTAGCTCAAATAATTCTTCTAACTCTACTTCAGAAGTTCCAATCGCTGTAATCGTAACGTTAGCGGTTGTTTCTCCCTGAGCAATGGTAACTGTTTCTCCGGTAGCATCAAATTCATCTGCACTAGTTAGAGTGTAATCAGTATCTAAAGTTCCACTACCACCCACAGCAAAGCTAACTGTTAAAGAACTACTAGTATCACCAGTACGAGTAAAAGTATATTCGAGTGTTTCAGCGCTATTTTCAGTAGCACTAATAGATTCAAAAGAAAAAGAAACCTCTGTTAGTTCTGTTGTTCCCTCCACAAATTCTAAATTCGCTTCTACAGAAGCATCCAATACTGGTAAAGTCTTTTCTACCATGACAATAGTTTTATACCTTTTTGTAAATAAGCTTTCTTATTGGTTGTAACTTAAGCTAATTTCAAATGTCAAAATAATCAGAATCCGGAGAATAATTATACGTATTTGCACTTATTTATTTTTAAAGTACAACTGGTTATTGGCAATAATACCGATATAATTTATAGAGCCTATAATTTATATTATTATCCCCCATTTATAATCAATAAAATTATTAAAAAACTGTGATTTAAATATTTTTAGGCAAAGTTTTTATGAATTTTAAATTAATAATTTTGGATAATAAGGTAATTGGTAATTGGTAGTTGGTAATTGGGAGATGAGAAAATATAGAAAATAGGGAGCAAGATGCTACCACTAATGAACAGCTATTCTCAGGGCAGAAATAAATAAAACACTCCTAACTCCTAATTCCTAACTCCTAATTCCTAACTCCTAACTCCCTAATCCCTACTCTCAATTTATCGCACCATTAGCTGTAGTATTTCCATTGACAGTTGATTGTACGTTTTCTTTGATATAAACATCTCGAATTGGGAATGGAATTGATATTGCTTCTTGGTTGTAGCGCTTGTGTAATTTCTTGACAAACAAATGTTTCCCAATCCTATGGTCAAAATATTCACTTATTCGCATATAAAGCGTAAAATCAATACTAAAATCATTAAAAGTATGAAATCTTATATAAGGCTCATGTTCTACTAATTCCGGCGCTATTTCCTGCATAACTTCTTTAGCAACTTCTACAGTCACCCTTTCTACCTGTTCCAAATCGCTGTCGTAACTTACACCTACATCCATTGTTAAAGTTAATTCTTTAGCAGGTAAATGGTAATTAGTAAAATTCGCTGAAGCTAACTTTGAATTAGGTACAATAATAGTATTTTTGGCAAGTTCTTCAATTGTTATATTTCTCCAGGTAATATCAGTAATATAGCCTTCTTCTCCCGAATCTAATTTGATATAATCTCCGGTTTTAACTTGCTTGGAAAGAATTAGATAAAAACCAGAAAATAAATTTGCTAAAGTATCTTGCAGCGCCAAACCAACAGCTAAACCAGTAATACCTAATGTTGTAATAATTGGCGTAATTTCAATTCCTATGGTTTGGAATATTATTAACCCTCCTAAAACGAAAACAACAGTTTTAACAAGATTAGAAATCAGCGATGTAGAAACCCCCTCAGTTCGCTGCATAAATAAACTAACAAAACCAGCAGCAAGACGAGCTAAAACTAATGTTACGGTGAAGAGAAAAATCGCAATGACAATTTTTTGTAGAGCGGTATTAATATCATCTTTAAGCGAATAACTTAAAATAGCTCCGAAAAAACCAGCAAGTACAAACCAGGTAAAAGGGATACGTCGTAACGAACTAAAGATAATATCGCTTCCCGGTATACGCTTTTTATCGGCAACGCTCTTTAATCGACTGAAGATAATCTTTTCTGCTATTATTCCAGCGATTAAGCCAATTAGGACAAATAGAACTGGTGCAATCAGCGGTTGAATTGATTCTATCGTCATGATAATCTTACATTCTAGATTTTGAATTAGATTATCACGATAAACTAAAGCATAATATTTACTTTACTTACTTTTAATTTGGTAATGGGTAATTGGTGATGGGTAATTGGCAGATGAGGATATGTGGATAATAGGGAGCAAGATGCTTTCACTACAAGTTAGTTGTTTTAAGAGTAAAAATAACTATAAAATTCTAAATTACTCGCTACTTGCTACTCATAACTCCTCTACAACTTTTAATCCAAAATCCAAAATCTAAAATCTAAAATCCCGAATGTCTTTACCAATCATTTATCATCCAGACTACGTTACCCCTTTACCCGACGCGCATCGTTTCCCGATGCCGAAATTTCGCTTGCTTTACGAATTACTTTTATCTGATGGTGTCGCAGATTTACAACAGATTCACACTCCAAAACGTCCTAATCAAAAAACTATCGAATTAGTTCACACCAAGGAATTTGTGAATGGTTATTTACAGGGAACCCTCGACGCAAAAGCACAACGACGCATCGGTTTACCTTGGAGTCCGCAATTAGTAAATCGTACCTGTACGGCGGTTGGTGGTACAATATTAGCCGCGAAACTGGCTTTAAATAAAGGTTTGGCTTGCAATACCGCAGGGGGAACCCATCACGCTTTCCCCAGTTATGGTAGTGGTTTTTGTATTTTCAATGATTTTGCGATCGCAACTCGTGTCATCCAAAAACTTAACCTCGCTCAAAAAATTCTCATCGTTGATTTAGACGTGCATCAAGGTGACGGTACTGCTTTTATTTTTCAAAATGACAACAGCGTTTTCACTTTCTCGATGCATTGCGAAGTCAACTTTCCTGGTAGAAAACAAAAAAGTGATTTAGATGTACCTCTTCCCGAAGGAATGGAAGACGATGCATACTTACAAACCTTAGCCAAATACCTACCGGATTTACTCGCAAACGTAAAGCCAGATTTAGTATTATATGATGCCGGTGTCGATCCCCACATCGGCGATAAATTAGGTAAACTTGCCTTAACAGATACGGGAATTTACCGACGGGAAATGCAGGTTTTGAGTACTTGCGTACAAGCTGGTTATCCCGTCGCTTGCGTCATCGGCGGCGGTTATGCAGATGATATGAAATCCTTGGTGTGGCGGCATTCTTTATTACATCGGGCAGCGAGTGAAGTGTTTCGGCAGTTTGGACTGTAATTATCTACAAAATCACCCATCAACAAAAATGTAGAGACGCGTTAGCGCAAGCGCGGAGCGTACCGTAGGTATTGCGTGCCCGCCAGGGCATTATATCGCGTCTCTACATCTATGATAATAACGCCAAATAAACCTAATAAAACTGCTTCATCGTATAATCAATAGTCGCCCAAAATGGAGCATAACTATCTGTTTCATCTCTCTCTAACCAAGCTTCCGCTAACTGCTTAATTTCCTTCTCCGACAACCCTTCAGTCGCTTGAATCACTCCATCAACTACTTTACGACGCATTTTTTTCAACTTATTAATATCTAGCGCCAGCATTCTAATTGTAGTTTCTGCTGCTTGCTGATGTTTTGGATCTTCTGTAGGTAATATTTCCCCGGCACCAGTGTATCTAAAATACTTGCTGCAATTAGGGTCTAAAGGCGAAATCATCAAATCTTCGTCAAACCAACCGCCTTTTTTATGTCCGCAATGTACGGGTTTGGTTGGTCTTTGTTCGTCTTCTCCCTGACAAGAAGAAATCAAATTACTGTAATCAAATGTCAAATGCGTGTACTTACTTTTTGGTCGAAAATGTTCTATATGACATCTTCTTCTACTAATATGAATACCGCAGTAACAACAGATGTAACCTTGTTCGTAAAGTATGGAATCGTAAGTGTCATTCTTAACGCTACGATTGAAGGATTTCCACTTTGTATTTGCGCTTACTTTCTTGTTATAAGCTGCTAAACTTTTTGGCTGCGAACTTTTTTTTATATGCTTCATTTGTTGAGAATTTCCTTACGTCGAATTAGTACATCCGCTCGAACAAATTCCGGCTCGTCGTCGCCAATTTCTGATGCTAATTCTCCGCGTAATTCTTTAGCACCTTCTAAGTTTCCGTCGTCAATAAATTTGAATAGTTGCTGTAAACTATCTTTGATTTTTTGCGGTCTTTCCGGTACTTCCATTAAGTCTTCTAAGATGCTATTACTATCTCTTCCGTAAGAACCTTCAGGACTCATAATAATCAATCCTTCGTCTCCATCTCTTTCTAAAATGAAGACACCTTCAGCACGAACGTGACTAATTACTTGTGGTGAATGAGTAGTAACAATAAACTGACAATTGGGAAACGTTTTCTTTAATGCTGGAATAATATCTCGTTGCCATCTAGGATGTAAATGCAACTCAACTTCGTCGATTAAAACGATACCATCACCTAACAATGGATCTTCAAGTCCAGGATTTGCGATCGCCAATCTTCGAGCTAAGTCTCCCACCATTGCTAATAAGCATTTCTCTCCATCGGATAGCTGATTAACGTTCAGTTCTCTATCCTGTTTTTTTACGGTCATTCTTAATGGCGATCGACGTATTCTTAGATTAGATAAACCTGTAATCAAAGAATAAATAGCCTGTCTGACTGCTTCTAATTGATGATTAACAAAATTAGAATCATCAAGTCTTTGCTCGTTTTCTAAATCTTCTAGCTTTCTAAACCATTGGAAGAAGCTATTAAAATTTATTTGTATGCTGTCTAACGATTCCTCGTAAGCACTTGCCCTCTCAAGAGAATTCTTTTTACGACCTCTCAAAGGAATCTCAAGTACGGCACGATTTACGCCATAATGAACGATAACGGGTAAATTAAACTCAGAATCATTCTTTAAACTTTCGTGGGTTTCTTCAATTAATTTTCGTAACTCGCTTAAGTCACTACCAGCAGTTTTACTACGCTTTTTTCTTTGCTTGGAAAGACACCAGGTTACTTCACCTTCAGCAGTTTCAACTGTAATCTCGTTACGAGTCTCTTCACTTCCGGTAGAAATATCCGCTTCTTGAAACAATCTTCCTGAAGTTGTGGGATACTGAACTGGTTTTGTATAACGAGATAAAAGAATCGCAATGCATTCGAGAATACTGGATTTACCTACACCATTAATACCAATAATTACATTAGGTTCATTTTCTTGGAACTCCAGCACCATATCGCCGATTCCGCGAAAAGAATTCATCTCAATACGCTTAATTTTCATACTTTGAGTTAAGCTAAAATACTTAGAATTATGTACTATAAATAAATACGTAGTTATTATTAACGATAACTTGATTTTCTTTTTATCTGCACGAAGAATCGTGTTCTATGAAACCGATATCAGATTAAATAAACTACTTAAATAATTCTGGATAAGAGAAAATAATTTGATTACTAAAAGCAGAATAATTCTTGTAGTTTAGAAAACAAAAAAATTCAAAAAAACGAATTGTATATTTAAGTAAAAAACTAGCTTGATAAAATTTGAGAAAATGAAATCAAGTGATAAATTAAAACTGCGATTGATAATTGATCGGGACTTACGTAAGCCCTGCTTTTTTAAGGGGGGTTGGTGAGTCTACTCCCGTGGGTCGTCGTCCCGCAGTACGAGGGAAGTAGCGTTAGCGGAGCGAGGCGTTAGCCTTACCCGTTCACGCGAGAGCGTGCGGCTCAGGGGGGGATCTAAAATGTTTGGAACACCATATTTTCCGTTATTGCTGTGTAAGTCCTATCCATAACCGAATTTATACTTAATTTAATTAAGATAATCTGTATCTTCTAATTCTATGTCACAAGAAAATAAAAATATAGAGCCACCATCTCAAGAAAAATTGTCATTTTGGAAAGCTTCATTAGTTAGAGCTTTACGAGGAACAATTGGGTTATTAGAAACTACCGCAGTCAAATTAGAAACCGAACCTTTACCCGGTAGCGAAGAGAGATCGGGTTTTTTACAAAAGATTCAGCAGGTTTGGATTGGTATATTAGGAAAAATTCGGCTCATCTTACCAGCACGATTTTCAGCAAAGTTGTCAGATACAGCTTTGACGGGAATTATCAGTGGATTAACTGTAATGATATTTCTGATAACTTCAAACGCTTTCGATAGTAAACCTTCCCATATAGCAATCGTTCCCCTAAACACCGAAATTCCGCAAGTGGTATCTACGACTGAGCCAGAATCTATAGTGTCAGAACAAGAAACCGTATCTGAGCCACAAGTTGAAATCCCACCTTTAATAGAACAAACTCCTTTACCAACCGAAGAAGAAACTGTATCAAAGCCACAAGTTGAAACTCCACCTTTAATAGAACAAACTCCTTTACCAACCGAAGAAGAAACTGTATCAAAGCCACAAGTTGAAACTCCAGCAAAAGAACAATTGGAAACTACTCTTCGAGCCATACCACTAACACCAGAAGAAACCTTAATAGTGGCAATTCAAAATCAACTTGGTGAAATTAACGTTAATTCAAAAGCTTCTAACTTTGGCAATCAAACTTTTTCAGAAATCATCGAATCAATTCAAGCTAATTTTTTAAATAGTAATCTTACAATTAAAATCAGTAATGACTGGTACAGCTTAGAAAAAAACCAACAAAACAAGTTAGCCGCCGAAATCTTACAGCGCTCCCAAGAACTAGATTTTACACATTTAGAAATTACCGATCCCCAAGGTAAACTAATAGCCCGCAATCCAGTAGTTGGAACCGAAATGATAATTTTTAAAAGGTAATTGGGGATTGGGAATTGGGGATAAGGGATTGGGCATAGGGCATTGATAATTGGGAATTAGTTAATAATATGTCCTCATCTCTTCCCCCCGATTTCCCAATGCCCTATGCCCTATGCCCAATTCCCTAACTTGCTTGTTAAACTAATAATTGTCCCTTTGAACTAGTAATTTATGCTAAGGCGTTCTAAATTCGAGACAAGTCAATCTCAAATCATGCACCGCGCAGAAGATTTAATCAGTGCGGCTTCCAACCGTTACCGGATTACTGTTCAAGTGGCAAATCGCGCCAAACGTCGCCGTTACGAAGATTTTGACAATACCGAAGATGTATTGATGAAGCCCGTATTACGTTCAATTATTGAAATGTCCGACGAATTAACTCAGCCAGAAATCATCGGCGAAATGTAATACAGTGAGCAGTGAGCAGTTACCAGTTAAGCTGATATGCAGCTAAATTGTATAATGCCGAAATTTGAAACTATTGTAGTGCGTTAGCGGCTAGCGTTAGCGGAGCGTGTCCGACAGGACATAGCGTACCGTAGGTATTGCGTGTCCGCAAGGACATACATCTTGCTCGCCAGTATTATACAAATTGAATGCTTAACAAGTTATCACACTAAAGTGTTATCGAATGGTAGGGTAAGGTTTACCTTTCATTATCATAAATATTACGTTTAAGTCTTTTACAAAAATTACAAGGCTTATGGTGAACTTTAACTTTATACTGCTCACTGTTGAATGAAATTAGAATACAAATTATTTATAGGCATCGTCGCAACCAGCGCAGTTATTTTAACTTCGCCATATATTTATTTAGATAATTTAGATAAAAATATAGTCGGAATACAACCTGCTGTTGCTCAAAAAATCCCTTCATGAGATGCTTAGCGAAAAGTTTCTCAACAATTGCCAGATTTCCGCTAGAAAACCAATACGTTAGTAAAAAGACGCGCAACGTATCCGAGCAAACTTTAGCTCGTCATCTCTCATACGCGATCGCCTTTACCTTAAAGTATGAGCGCCCAACACTCGCTTAGATTGGAAATTAACCTTAGCCGATTATCTTGGAGCCAACGAAATAATGTATGATTCCTCCTATCCAAGCTCCAACATCTTGAGGAAAATCCAATAGAAGGCTATACCAAAGCGTGAGCTTAGTCTAACGACTCACTCCGTGTTCAGCTTGCTGACCCGTTAGGGTAACCCTTAACGCACTGCAACCAAAAGTTTCAATCGCTCCCAAGGTAACACTTTAATACAAATTTTAGTTAATATATTTAATTAATAATAGGTCTGCATATTAAATGAAATAAATAACTCCACCTCTTCTCATCTTCAATCCAAAACTCCTAACTCCTAACTCCTAACTTTCTCCCATGCGCGTACTAAAAAAAGGAAACGGCTGGCGTATCGGCGTTAATCCAGCAGCAGCAGAATTCAAAGGCTTGGTAGGTACGGATGATTGGGCTGTGGAATTAACCGAAGCTGAGTTAAATGATTTTTGTCGGCTATTGGCTCAGCTTGCAGAGACTATGCAACAGATGGCTTCGGAGTTGATGGATGAAGAAAAAATCGCTTGTGAAGCTGAAAGTAATTTAATCTGGATGGAAGTAGAAGGTTATCCCCACGCCTACAGTTTACGCTTTATCGTTAATTCAGGACGTTGCGTGGAAGGTAAATGGAATTGCGCTGCCATTCCAGATTTAATCCAAGCCGCAGCTATGCTCAATGTCTTTTGAATTAATTTGAATAAATTGGTTGTTTGGTTGTAATTTTATGTTAATATACTAAAGTTAAAACCCCTGGATTTAATATTTTCACAAAGGAAAAGTTAAAATCCATCTTTGATAGTTAGATAAAGTCCGATTTACGGGGCGTAGCGCAGCTTGGTAGCGCGCCACTTTGGGGTAGTGGAGGTCGTGGGTTCAAATCCCGCCGCTCCGATTTGATTAATTTTACAGTAGTTACGAACACTTATTTTTACGAGCAAAGATTTTCTCTTCGGACGTAGCTAAATTCAGTAATGAATTATATTTGTTTACATTTTATGGTAGATGCGAAATTTATGTAGAGATATCCCCAGTGCTACGTCTCATATAATGTGAAAATTTATTCTAAAAATTTACGAGTAAATAAAATTAAATTATACCAACGTTTCGTCATATTTAATAAAAATTTACATCAAGGAATCAAGACTTTCCGGGTTCATAAATAGCTGAAAACCCTGCTAGTATGTAGCTTGGTCTATCATTCTCTTAAGTATTAACTAATTTGAGAATGATTCTCACTATAAAGGTTTGGCGTTAATCCTTATACTCCAGCAATTTAGTGAGATAATAGACACGTGAGGAAATGAACGGAAGATATTCGATTGCAAAAGGGGAAATTTTATGATTAAGAAACTTTTGGCCGCTTTAACTATAGTAGCTCCCCTGTTTTTCGCTAGCTTGGTAAAAGCTGAAAATCCACAGCACGTACAAAAGCTACTAAAAACTGGGGAATGCGTCGCTTGTGATTTGTCAGGAGCAAATCTACGCGGCTCGCATTTGATCGGTGCTGATTTAAGAGGAGCAAATCTTCAGGGAGCAAATCTTGAACACGCCAATCTTGAGGGTGCTGACTTGACTCGTGCGAATTTAAAAGAAGCCAAATTAACTTCGGCATTCTTAACTAACGTCAATTTCAAGCAAGCTAATTTGAATGACGCTAATTTAGCCAGCGCTAAAATTTACGACTCCAACGTATATGAGGCATCAATGGAAGATATGAATATCGCTGATGCTGAAATATTCCATACCGGGATTGGTGTTGGTGGAGAAGAATTAAAGAATATTCCAGATTGGGATTAAATCTACTTACTCAGGGATTCCATAAAAGCCTGTAAGCGATCAATTTGTGAAAAGTAATAGCTGAGAAAATTAATATTACTCTTGAGCTTAGCTATTAGACAATTAAATACACAACTAAAAAAGAATAGTTTGTAATTCTCCGATTTCTAGCCTAATTTATCTAGAAGTCGGAGTTTTTGGTATTTGGGTAGTAGGGAAAGTAAGTTAGGAGTTAGGAGTTAGGAGTTATAGAAATTTATTTGTAGTCTCCGCTCCGCAATCCCCCATGCCCAATTCCCAATTCCCAATCAACCAGTATTTCTCATCCCAGCAGCGATTCCGTTAATAGTCAAAAGCGCTCCTCTGAGCAATTCTCCTTTGCTGTAACGCGAGTGAATTACTCCAGAAGTAGCATTTGTTTTACTGTGACGCAAACGTTTGAGTAAGGATACTTGAATAAATCCTAAAGGTACAATAGTACCATTTCTCAACTGTACGGAACGCTGTAAAACTGGATCTCCATCTAAGAGTTTTTCGTGTCCGGTGATTTTCAGGACTAAATTCTTTGTGAGATAATATTCGCTGGAAATTTGGTTGTATACTCCATTAAAACGGTGCTTATCTTCGGCTTTAGATAGTTCATCTACATAATGTCGTCCCATTTGTAAATCAACTTTAGCCAAAGTCATTTCTACTTTGGAAATTACCATTTTGAAGAATGGCCACTTTCTGTAAAAGCATTGCAATAACTGGATGTGATCTTCAGGAGCTTCATTAAGAAACTCTTGCAAAGCCGTACCGACTCCATACCAAGCAGGTAGTAAAAATCTAGTTTGCGTCCAGCTAAACACCCAAGGAATTGCTCGCAAACTACTCAAGCCTTTTTTACCCGAAGGGCGACGAGCGGGACGAGAACTGATTTGTAGCTGACTAATTTCTTCTATGGGAGTTACTTCATTGAAAAAATCAATAAAATCGGGTTGCTCGTAGATTAAATCTCGATAATGGGAACGCGATCGCGCTGCTAATTCTTCCATGATTTCGTTCCAGGGTTCGATATCGTCAAACCCGGCGCGTAGCAAGCTGGCTTGAATTACTGCGGTGGTGATTGTTTCGAGATTGTATAGCGCTAAATCTGGTAAAGAGTATTTGGAAGCTAAAACTTCTCCTTGTTCGGTAATTTTGATCCGCCCATTGATACTTTTACCGGGTTGAGCCAAAATTGCTTCGTAAGCAGGGCCGCCGCCGCGTCCTACCGAACCACCCCTACCGTGGAATATCCGCACCCCTAAGCCGTATTCTTCGGCAATTTGCTGCAATGATTTCTGGGCTTTGTGAATCTCCCAATTACTGCTCAAGAAACCAGAGTCTTTATTACTGTCTGAATACCCCAACATTATTTCCTGCAAGTTGGGATTTAAGGTAGAACCAAAGTTTTTTTGGGCAGAGGAGGCGGGGGAAGCGGAGTAAGAAGTGACTTCTGCTGCCTCTGCTTCCCCTGCTCCCCCTGCTCTAGAAACCTCCTCATAAGCTGCATATCCACCCGCGAGTAAAGCGCGATACAGTGGAAGCGAAAACAAGTCTCCCATAACTTGCCTCGAACGCTGTAAATCTTCTACCGTTTCAAACAAGGGAATGACTCGGATCGTACCTACGGCTGTTCCGGGATCGTAAAGTCCTGCTTCTTTGGCTAACAGCAATACTTCGAGTACGTCGCTAACGGAACGACACATACTGATAATGTAAGTTTGGCAAATGTTGCAGCCAAATTCAACTTGGAGCGATCGCACTAAGCGCATCGTTTCCACGATTTCGTTGGTTTTATCTCCAAACGGTAGCTGTGCGGGAATTAAAGGTCTTCTAGTTTGCAGTTCTGTAGTTAACCAAGCAATTTTTTCTTCTTCTGGCAATTCGTCATATTTTGTCTCCAAAATTCCTAAATATTCGAGAATTTCGCCGATGGCATCGCTGTGACGAGTTGATTCTTGCCGAATATCTAATTGCGTCAAATTAAAGCCAAAAATTTCAACTTGAGTGAGGAGAGTTTCTAATTGCTGGCAGTTTAAACCCGTTTCTGACAAATTACGTTGAATTAACCTCAAATCTGCTAAAAATTCAGAAGTCGAACGGTAGATTGGAGCTTTGTCATCTTTAATTATCTCCCGTTTCCGTAATGCTGAATTGCGCTCTTGGGTGTTTTCCAATCGTTTGACTACATAAGCAAGTTTCAAGCGATAAGGCTCTTGACGATAGCGTAAAGCTAATGCATCGTAAACCTCGCTCATTTGGGACTGTTCGATTTCTAAAGATTCTAATAAGTCCGGTAGAACATCGCTCCAATGTAGCGATATACTTAATAAATCAATTAATCCCTTAGCAGATTCGATATATTTCTCCAACACCATATGGCGTTGATAGCAAGCAGTCTGCCAGGTGATTTCCGGCGTTACCGACGGGTTTCCGTCACGATCGGAACCCACCCAAGAACCAAATTGACAAAAGCTTTTACTAGGAGGCTCAAGTCTAGAAAAGGTTGTATTTAAAGCGTACTTTAGACGCTCGTACAATTGAGGAGTCGCATCAAACAAAACTTCTTGGAAGTAGTGCAGCGCGTAATCTACTTCATCAAGGACGCTGGGTTTAAACTGATGTAGTTCATCAGTACGCCACCACAAACGAATCTCTTCAAGTAATTGAGAGCGAAGTTGGGTTGTTTCCCAAGAATATACTCCTGCGTTCGCATTGCCAGAGCGCTTTTCGGATGAATCGAGTTTTTGCAATAAATCAACTACCCGCCGCTGTTTGTCACGAATGGTGGGACGAACGATTTCGGTGGGGTGAGCCGTAAACACTAAACGCACGTCTAATTGTGCAATTAAACGTTGAATTTGTGCTGGCGGCACGTTTAGTTTAAATAACTTGGGAAATAGTTCGGCAAACGTTCCTTTATCTTTAGGAGTGGCTTTGGCTTGCCAACTTTTAACTAGTAAATCTGCATTAACCCCATTATTGAGATGAACATCTCCGAGATGTTGATTGCTCGAATAAATAATATCGGGTAAAGTTTCTTTATCCCCTGATTTCCCATCTTCTTCGTAGCGAGTTAATTGCTGTTTTTGTTCGTAATCCTGTTCTACGATGTTTATTAACTGGAAATACAACGCAAATCCGCGAGCCGCTCTTATTGCTTCGTTAATGCTCAATTTTTCAATTAAGCTAAACACGGAGGAAGCTTGATTATCGGTTGCTTGTCCTTCTGGAGAACACAAATCGCGTAATTGTTTGAGCAGATCGACCATTTGTTGTCCGCATTCTTCGCGGAGAACCAATTCCCACACTTCCTCTACGATTTGTAGGCGATGGCGCAAAAACAAATCTGATGCGGGGTAGATATTTACAGCCTGAGCGTGAGGGTATAAAACGGTACTCATATCCTAATAGGTAATAGAGCAGATTACTGTATATGATTTTTTCTGTTGTTGCCGCACCTACATAGAAATTAAATTTCCACCCCAAAATGGGTTAAGACAACTTAAACTGGGTTTTGGTCTTTTGTTTGAGTTGAAGTAGGAAAATCAAGTATGGGTAGGCGCTCGCCTCGAAATAGTTCTTCGCTGGCTTGCCCTACGGCTATGAGTGCTTCGCTTGTAGCTTTTTCTGCTAACACTAATGTTAAGACAGAAACAGTACCTGAAAGCAATATGACAGACTGGGGGATTGAGAATAAGCCCAAATTTAAGCCGCCCGATTGTGATTTAGAGTTAACTTCTTTAGATGACATAGATATTTTTTACTGCTGTAAGATAAGTTAGATCGAAAACAAAACTTCATATGAAAGACAAATTACCCTTTCTTAGGAAGTTAATATGGCGGAGTTAAATCAGCGACATCAAACAAATTAATAGATAAGCTAGGTCGATAATAAACAAACATTGTAAAAAATACATCTCCTGCTCAACTATTTCGATAGTTCTAGTCTACTAGCTGTTGCCAGCTAACTGCGTCCGTTCAATCCCTTTTCGTCAACTTGCGATGAAAACAGCCATCAGACAAACCCAACAATCATTAGCACAGTGGGTAAGCCAAGCAACAGGGATAAACTCTATAGGGGTAAAAGTCCGGTTGCGAGGAAACGACCTGCACATTCTTTGCGAATCATCTGAGTGTCCTCCTCGTTGGAACACTTTATCGGATTTGCTTAAAGCATTACAGCAAACGAATTTAGATGCTTTAACAAAAAGCGAACAACCTTCAATATACCAAGTTTTCGTTTACGGAAAGAAAAAAACCGAGAAACGCCCCGAATGGTGTCACAAGGTTTACTTAAATCAACTTGAAAAGCACTTAGAGGAGGTAAAACAAGCACTTCTTACGGCAAATCGGGCGACCGGAGCGCTAATCTTATCCAATGAGAGTTTAGCCTGTCAGGGAGATCCAAACGCCATCGCTCGCTATCTCAGCGAAACTCTGAGTACTTTAGGTGTAGCCGTTCAAGTTAAAGTTAAAAGGCAAATAAAGGCAAATGTTCCTAGCAATAAAGGTCGTTTGTGGGTTTTTTGTCAGTCAAATTATACGCCAGACCCATCTTTAATTGCAGAGCCTGTAGCTGCTAAGTTACGAAATCTTAAGCTGCTCAATTATCAAGATGCAGTGATTTCTACACAAGTAGTGGGTGAAACTCAGCCGGATTGGCTGTTGTTAATTGATTTGACTCCCCCAGAAGTAATGCTCAAAGAATGGGCGCGATGGGGAGATGTGCAAGCAATTGTCAGGCTTTTGAATATTGGATTTAATAATTCTGATGTTGAAATCCAGGCTTCTTTACAAGATTCGACCTTACATATATTTTGTATGCCAGGTTCTGAATCTCCAGAAAATGCGGCGATTCCGGCTCAAAAATTGTGCTTGGATAAAATTGTTCCGAGTTTAGAAGCAATAGCTCCTCAAGGAATACTATCGGCAGCTATTTACGGACAAAAAACAGTAACTTCTTCTCAGCCTGCTTGGATTGATTGGCAGTCTTTACCGGCTTCATATCATCCAGCTTTAGCAACATCGCCAATGGAATTAGCGTCGGATGGCGACATGGAAGCAATTATTTTTCTGCTTCAACGATTGCTCAATCCTAATTTAGACCGGCGCTTGCAAACTGGCGGGATTCGCGTCATCTTAGCGAAAAAAACAGATTTATTGCATATTATGTGCGATGCCCCGGTATGTCCTGCACGTAAAAAAATAGCTGCCAAAATTATTAATTTTATTAGACATTTACAGCTACCAGAAATTGCAGGAGTGCGCGTTTACGGAAGGCGTGCCGGTAATAAAAAACCATTTTGGCAATCCGGCATGGATTTCGAGGAGCGCGAGCGGGTAGTACCGGAAGCCACTCCAGAGTTTGCTGCTACTTCTGCCTACGTACAGGAGTTGTTACCCAACGAAGATGAACCAGTATTGCGTCCCGATTTAACCGCAGAAGAAGTTCACAACTTCGTAGCTAACGTAGCGCAAGATTGGGGTGGAACCATCAAAAACTGGTTTTTAGGTACCCAGTTATTTGTTGAAAAACAGCAAGCATCCGAGAATTCTGAAGGAGTTGGTCGCTTGGCATTAATTTGGGCTGCTGTAGGATTATTATTAACCTTACAAACTGATTGGATAACGGGTAAAATTTTAACTTCCCTTGCACCTGCAAATCCCCAAGTCGCCCAATCTCCCACAGCACCCGAAGAAACAGCAACAGCATTTCTTGCCAACAGCACCGAAAAACAATCTCAACCAAACTCAACCTTTAATAATTCCGGCTTCATTAGCCAAAATAGCTCAAAGCGAGGTAAAGCAACAGCAACAGCCATTCTATTAGCAGCGCGATCGCAACTTCCCAGTTTTAATGCTCGCCAGTTAGACGAACAGCTAGCGCTATACAAACAGCGTGTGGCAAAAAACGGTACGCCACCCGATGTACTAATTATTGGTTCTTCCCGCGCTTTACGAGGTGTAGATCCGGATGCACTTTCCAAAGGTTTAGCAACTGAGGGTTATCCAGATGTTGATGTGTTTAACTTTGGCGTTAATGGAGCAACAGCCCAGGTAGTAGATTTTATCATTCGTCGCGTACTCCAGCCAGCAGAACTACCAAAAACAATTATTTGGGCAGATGGTTCGCGTGCTTTTAATAGTGGTAGAAATGATGATACCTTTGAAGCTATTTCAAAATCCCCTGGTTATCAGTATGCGTTAAAAGCATCGTTAGCAAGAGTTGATTCTACAGATACGCCAATAACCGCCAAAGAAGCAGAAATTGCTAAACAAAAAACGTCGGGTAATCAAATTATCAACGAAAAATTAAACGAAGGGTTTTCTACAGTTTCAAGTTCCTACAAAAAGCGCGACAAACTAAAAGGGCAGTTAGTAAAAATATATAAATCTTTACCTATAATTAGCGCTCTTAAAATAGATGCTTCAGACGACTCAACAGATCCCATAGAAGAGGCTGCTAATTACGCAGTAGACTTTGATGGATTTCTACCGTTATCGATCCGTTTTAATCCCAGTACTTATTACAAAAAACACGCCAAAGTTGCAGGTAGTTACGATCGAGACTATCAAGACTTTGAATTACTAGGCGAGCAAAACGAAGCCCTACAAGCATTACTCAACTACACCGAAAAAAGAAATATAAATGTGGTGTTCGTAAATATGCCCCTAACAGCAGAATATTTAGACACAACACGTACAAAATACGAACAAGAATTTGAGAAATATATGTTGGATTTAGCATCTCGTCCCAACTTCGTATACCGAGACTTGAGTCAAACATGGCCAAAAGCCAACGACTACTTTTCCGATCCCAGCCACCTCAACCGTTACGGTGCATACGAAGTATCCAAAAAACTCGCTAAAGATCCGATGATTCCCTGGGGCGAGAAGTGATGGGGAGATGGGGAGACAAGGGGATGGGGGGATGGGGTGATGGGGAAAAGACAACAGGGAGCAAGATGCTCCCACTCCTAATTCCTAACTCCTAATTCCTAACTCCTAACTCCTAACTCTTAACTCCTAACTCCTAACTCTTAACTCCTAACTCCTAACTGTTCACTGTTCACTGCTAACTGTTCACTGATTCAAATGAATTTCATCTCGTTCGGATACGGACTATTTTTAATCACTGCGTTAGGAATTTATTGGTCTGTAGAACAACAAAGGTTGCGTCTGTGGACTTTATCTATTGCCAGCTTAATATTTTATGCGTCTGTTCAAATTTATTATTTACCGTTGTTGTTGACGCTAACTTTTATCAATTTTCGTTTGGGTTTGGCTTTAGGACAAAATACTTCTCCAGGAAAGCATACTCTTGATTGGCGAATTTCTAATGAAGAATGGCAATTTGCTCAAGCTGATTGGAATCGTCGCCGTTTGAAGGTTTTATGGCTGGGCATTGCTTTAAATGTTTTACTGCTCTTTGGTTTTAAATACCTGCCGCCTTTATTCGGCTTCTTTAATCCAGGCAGTAACAATTCTGAAACTGTTAGTGCGCTCAAAGCGCTTGCACCTCTGGGAATTTCCTATTTTACTTTTGAGTGCATTGCTTATTTAGTCGATATTTATCGCGGTGCCCCTGCTTCAGGAACATTTATTGAGTTTGCAAGTTACAAATCCTTCTTTGCTAAACTCATTTCTGGGCCAATTACTCGCTACCATTATTTAGCGAGCCAATTTAATCATCTCAAGTTTCCTAATGCTGATGCGATAACTGAAGGATTATGGTTAATTGCTAGGGGTGCGGTGAAAAAAGCTCTTTTAGCAGACCATTTGGGGATTTATGTCGATCTAGCTTTCAGCAGTTTGCAGCGAGCCGGTAGTGTCGATTTGTGGTTAGCAACTTTTGCATACGGCTTACAACTGTATTTAGATTTTAGCGGTTATGTAGATATTGCCCGTGGTAGTGCTTTACTCTTCGGTTTAGTATTGCCAGAAAACTTCAATCATCCTTACTTCAGCACTAGTATTGCTGACTTTTGGCGACGCTGGCACATGAGTTTAGGTGACTGGCTGCGTAATTACCTTTACTTTCCTCTCGGAGGTTCGCGCAGGGGTTTAGCTCGCACCTGTTTAAACTTAGCGATCGTTATGGTTGTTGCCGGGATTTGGCATGATGCAGCATTAGGATGGGTTATTTGGGGTGCTTATCATGGTTTAGCCTTAGTCGTGCATCGTTTAACTGATGTTGTTAGCGATCGATTCGAGCCTTTAGAAAACTTCTGGCAAAATCCTGTGGGAATAATCTTAGCTTGGCTGCTGACTCAATTAATGGTTTTCACTTCATGGATATGGTTCCGTTTACCTAACGTACAAGACTCTTGGTTCGTAATTACTCACTTGTTTGGCCGTACTGCTGACGCGCAATTTGCTCAGAAAGTCTATGTAGAAGCTATACGTATTAGTCAGTATCAGCTAGCTGCTTTATTAATTGGTATAGCATCCATCATGGCTATTTCCTATGCTCTCAACAATCGACTTAAACTAAAGCTTAATTGGCATCTGAAACTTTTATTCATACCGTTATGCCTTTGGGCTGTTTGGGTTTTAGCTCCTGAAGGAAGATTACCTTATATATATTTTGATTTTTAAATTAAAGGATTGGGCATGGGGCATTGGGCATAGGGGATTGAGCCGAAAGGGATTGGGGATTGGGAATGGGTAGAAGGGTGTTTAAAAGAGCTACTAGGGAGCAAGATGCTCCCACTACAATTGTTTTATTTTTATAAATATTCCTCAATTTCCCATCTTCTTGTTTGCAATGCCCAATGCCCAATGCCCCATGCCCAGCACACTATATAAGTTAAACTTATATTTCTAATAAGTAATAATAATCTGAGTAAATGATCCTAAGTGAATAAACTGATGTAAAGTAGTTAATAACAGGCAAGAGAAATCGAGCCTGATTATAAAACAAATAAAGCACTTATCCGAACCATGACAACCACATTACAAAGACGCGAGAGCGCCTCTGCGTGGGAACAGTTCTGCGGATGGATCACCAGCACCAATAACCGTTTATACATCGGTTGGTTTGGTATGTTGATGATTCCTACCTTATTATCCGCAATCACCTGTTTCGTAATCGCATTTATCGCAGCACCTCCAGTAGATATCGATGGTATCCGCGAGCCTGTTGCAGGTTCCTTGATTTACGGAAACAACATCATCTCCGGTGCAGTTGTTCCTTCTTCAAACGCCATCGGTTTACACTTCTACCCAATTTGGGAAGCAGCTTCTCTAGATGAGTGGTTGTACAACGGTGGTCCTTACCAGTTGGTAGTATTCCACTTTTTAATTGGAGTATTTTGCTACTTAGGTCGTGAGTGGGAATTATCCTACCGCTTGGGTATGCGTCCTTGGATCTGTGTTGCTTTCTCTGCTCCAGTAGCAGCAGCAACCGCAGTATTCTTGATCTACCCCATTGGACAAGGTTCTTTCTCTGACGGTATGCCTTTGGGAATCTCGGGTACCTTCAACTTCATGTTCGTGTTCCAAGCTGAACACAACATCTTGATGCACCCCTTCCACCAGTTAGGTGTTGCAGGTGTATTTGGCGGAAGCTTATTTAGTGCAATGCACGGTTCTTTGGTAACTTCCTCCTTGGTACGTGAAACAACCGAAACCGAATCTCAGAACTACGGTTACAAATTCGGTCAAGAAGAAGAAACTTACAACATCGTAGCTGCACATGGTTACTTTGGTCGTTTGATCTTCCAATACGCTTCCTTCAACAACAGCCGTAGCTTACACTTCTTCTTAGCTGCATGGCCTGTAGTAGGAATCTGGTTCACCGCTTTGGGAATCAGCACAATGGCGTTCAACTTGAACGGTTTCAACTTCAACCAGTCTGTAATCGATTCTAGCGGTAGAGTTGTAAACACCTGGGCTGACGTATTGAACAGAGCTAACTTGGGTATGGAAGTAATGCACGAAAGAAATGCACACAACTTCCCACTTGATTTGGCAGCTGGCGAAACTGCACCTGTTGCAATCAGCGCTCCCGCAATCAACGGTTAATAATTAAATAATTGGGAGACGCGATGTATCGCGTCTCTACATCGTGAAAACGCCTTCCGAACGATCGGGGGGCGTTTTTTGCTGTGCAATTTTTCATAGGTTTGTAGTTGCGCTTTAGCGCTTCATTTTCGACAAAATTAGGTTTTTATCGAAAATATCTAAAATTTAGGGAGACGTAGCACTGCTACGTCTCTACAATATTTTTCTGCAAACATTGGACATGATATTCGGCTCCCCGCCACATATTCTTAGAATTTTTAAAAAAAGAAAAACCCATTTTGTCATAAAGATTCAATGCTGCGGCATTATCTAATTCAACCATAATAGTTAAACGCTCAAAATTAAGCTGTATCGCTTCAGATTCAACTGCTTTTATTAATTGAGAACCGATTCCTTGTCTTCTATAATTTATATCAACTAAAAGCGACTGTAAATAGGCGGTGGAGTTTCCATCAGCCAATTCGGTGTCAGAATGTTTGGGGACAAATTGTACTGTTCCTACAATGGCTGAATTAATCAAGGCTATGAAGATAACGCGCTTTTCTTCTTCATGTTCCATTACTTCGCGACGCAGAATATTGTGAACGTAAATATCTGCGTCTCGCCATAAAAAAAACTGCTGGATATCTTCAGGATTTAGTTTTCTGATTGAAATCATCCATGCTCCTGTTAACTTACCAGCAGATTTATTATTGAAATATTATAGGTTTGTTAAAGCTTCTAGAAATATATTTATCTCTTCAATTGTATTGTAATGGGCTGCACCTACACGAACTAAGCCACTACCATTATCTAAACCTAATCTTTTAACAATTTCGAGAGCGTAAAAATCTCCACTCCACACAAAAATGTTTTTCTCTGCTAATAATGCTGCAATTTCTTCCGAATCATAACCTTGATGAGTAAAGCAAACAGTTGGTACGCGATCGCGCATTTGTTCTGCTTGGGTAATTCCGTGTACTTTTACTCCTTTAATTGCTTGCAAACCACTTAGCAAACGTAAACTAAGTTGTTCTTCATAATCTTTTATAGCACTCATGGCCGAGTATATATATTTTGTTGACTCGTTATATTGTGCAAATTGCGAGTGATATTCCTCAGCCATTGTTTTACCAATCCAAACTAAATGTTCCACGGCTCCCAAACTTCCTACTTGCCCTTCGTGATTCTGAGTACCCGTTTCAAATTTTGTTGGCAGGTACTTCATGGCTGGGCGCACGTTATAACCTTGGAGTTGTTCGAGTAATTCAGCTTTTCCCCACAATACACCTTGATGAGGGCCGCAAAATTTATAGGGGGAACAAACTAAAAAATCGCAACCTATGTCTTGTACGTCGGTGCAACCGTGGGGTAGATAATGTACTGCATCAATATATACCAGCGCTCCTACAGAATGGGCTTGTGCTGTAATTGTTTTCACATCATTAATCGTACCTAAAGCATTGCTGGCGTAATTGACAGCTACAAGTTTAGTGCGATCGCTCAAAAGTTCGGGTAAAGTTTCCATCTCGTAGCGATAGGTTTCAAGGTTGAAATCAAGCCACTTTATATTTAACCCACCTTCTGAAGCTATTTGTAGCCAAGGTGAAATATTGGCATCATGATCCATGCGAGTCAACAGGATTTCATCACCGGGTTCAAACAAATGCGCCAGGGAACGAGAAATACTGAAAGTAAGACTTGTCATATTATTGCCGAAGATAATCTCAGCAGCAGACGGCGCATTTAAAAGAGCAGCCATAGCTTGATGTGCTTCTGCTAATAAAGCATCCGAATCAACCGAAGTGCGAAACTTACCTCCATCATTGGCATTAGAGTTGATTAGATATTGCGTCATGCGCTCGATAACCCGGTTGGATACTTGCGTACCGCCAGGATTATCCAAATAAATTCGAGGTTGATTGCCATCTACAACCGAAAGAGATGGAAAATCAGCGCGTATCTCTGAATGATTTAGAGGCATAAGTTTATTTAAGTGGATTTTAGAATTAGATCTAATTTGTTAAGACTTACAGAAGTCACTACAGATGTATAATTTATTTTATTTTTTACTAAAAAACTTCAGTATAATAACTATTCTTTTTCTCAAAATGTACTACAAACAATTACAATCCACGGTTGTAATAGATTCGGTATACAGTTTTTTCATATGACAAGGAATCTTTATACTTTCCTCGGATAAATATAGTTGAACTTCATGTTTGATTTGGGTATTTCTGTCGTGTTCATCCAATAATTTAAATTGAATAATTGAATATAATAATTAGCATTTTTAAATTATGTCTATTTCTGTGGCTCCAAATTTATCCTTTCCATCTTTAGAAGTTCCTTTATTCACACAGGAAGAATTTGACCGCAATTTTAATTTTGATTTACTCGATCAAACTGTAAAAGAGTGTTGTCAAACTGCAACTCAGAGTCCGGAAGCATTCTATCTTTTTATGCAGCGTTATACTCACTTTAATGCAGCCGCCGGTCCATTAGTTGCAAGATTAGCAAGCTCAATTGGTTTATCTCGCGAACTTTTCGTAGAACCAAGCACCGATGTTTTGGATGAAGCCGATAGAGGACTTAAGATTGCTGCTGGAGTATTTTCTGCTACCATCGATGAACATTCAGACCAAAATTACAAAAATCTTCCTCACCGAACTTTTGCACAGGCAACTTTAAAAGCAGTTGGTGATTACGCAAATTTAAGTATCATACGAAGAAATGAATACGCTAAAGTTCCTGGCTGGCTTAACTCGTTACTAGTTTCTACAGTAGATGCTTATGAAGGCAAAATTGGCGACCTTGAACAACTAATTAAATCCATAGGTGTTCATGTAGGTTCCGAAATGCTAGCAGACCGTGAATACATGATTATCGATGAAGTGGTTCGTCGTCATAATTCAGGTACTGGTTTTGATAAATATCTTAAAGAGACTCACGGAAAAGTTGATTTTGACGGTGAGAAAATTAGTTCCTGGTATTGGGTCGCTATTCATGGAAGCGCTCAAAAATCTGGTGTAGAGAAAGACCATTACGAAGCTGCTTTGAATGCTTTAGATATGGTTGTTAAATATTCTCCATATACAGAAGAAAAAGTTCGTAATCTAGCATTCGAGGGATTTAGTATTCTAGCTGACGTTCAACAAAATCTTTTCAAGGAAATACAAAAAGAATGTTTAGTACTTTTGGATAAAGAGTTAGTTAGTGCAATGTAACAACATCAAATGTACTATTTATAATTGATGCAAACTTGTACTAATTTTCTACATGGGTTTAACATTTTTTAATGATAATTATCATCAAATTTGTTAAGCCCGCTATTTGTACTCAAGCTTATTTATTTTGTCAGGAAGCATCACCAGATTTATAATTTATATAATTTACATTGCTTGAAATACTTTTGTCAGGGAAGCATGACCAAAAAAATCAGCAACTTATCTGACATTAAATAATGAGTTATATCTATCTGGGTTTGGCAATATATTTTGAGGTTTTAGGTACTTTATGCGTAAAAGATTCACATGGTTTTACTCACATTAGGTCTAGCTTTTTATTGTTTCTCTACTATGCACTTTCCTCTATTTGCGTAACACAGTCAACAAATAAAATGGGTGTAAGTATTGTCTATCCGGTTTGGACTGGAAGCGCAATAGTAATTATATCGATGTTGGGAATAATGTATTTTCACGAACCGAACAATCTATTTAAGACTTTATCCATTACTCTGATGTTATTAGGACTAATTGGTTTAACTATTAGTCCGAAATAACAAAACTTGCAGTTTAATAATTTTAAGGATATGACAAGTATAGGATAGGGCTAATATAGTCGTATTTATCAGAGTGCATCAAACTATTTATGAATCATAGTAAGTATTTACTTAAAGATGTTTTTCAATTAACATCTATTTGGAACCGTAGTATTAACCAAACAAAAAGGCTATTAAATAATTTTATTCTTAGTTTTATCGCTGGATTTTTGCTGGTATCTACTCTAAGTGGTTGTATTCAAAATCCTCCGGATCCTTTACGAGTAGGTTTTCTTGTTTGGCCTGGTTATGAAACTCTTTTCTTAGCTCGTGATTTAGGACATTACAAAGAAACGCCAATACGTTTAGTTGATTATCCTTCAGCTTCAGAACTTATCCGTGGTTTTCGCAATAAAAATTTGGAAGCAGTAACTTTAACTCTCTATGAGGCTTTGTTGGTTGCAGAAACTGAGCCAGATGTGCGTATTGTTCTTATCCTGGATAGTTCTAATGGTGCGGATGCAGTTTTAGCAAAATCTCAAATCAAAACCTTGCAAGCGATTAAAGGTAAGCGCGTTGGTGTTGAATCTGGTGCTTTAGGAGCTTTTGTACTGACACGTGCATTAGAGAAAGTGGATTTAATGCCTAAAGATGTTCAAATTGTATCTTTAGGAGTATCAGAACACGAACAGGCTTTTAAACGAAGACAAATAGATGCTGTTGTAACTTTTGAACCTACTGGTTCTAAGTTATTAGCTGATGGTGCGAACTTGTTGTTTGACAGCAGCCAAATTCCAGGTGAAATACTAGATGTTCTTGTAGTTAGAGATGAATTATTAAAGAAGCAACCTTCTGCCGTTCAGGATTTACTGGATGGTTATTTTTATGCTCTAAACTACTTAAAAGAAAACCCTCAAGATGCTGCCAGAAGAATTGCTCCCCGTGAAGGAGTAACGCCACAACAATTTCTTAAATCTTTAGAAGGTATTGAGATTCCCGATCTACAAGAAAACCAAAATATACTTGAAAAAACTAATACTTCCTCAAACGACAAAGTTAAAAAAGTAGCTCAGTTTATGGTTGAGAATAAATTATTGCAAAAAATAATTGACCCAACATCTTTGTTTGAAGCAAGTATTGTTAAGAAAGTCAATATACAAACGGCAAAAAAATAATTTTTATCTTCCTCTAACTTGATAAAATATCACTCTTGGCTAGGGTTTTGCTGCATTTTTATCAAACTAACATTTTTTGCTCGACTTGGAAATATTAATATCAGGTAGCATCATGAAAAAGTTTCCTATTCCTTTACCTTTACGGTTCTCTATTCCAGTAATTTTATTAATATTTGGCAGCGTATTAAGTATATTTTCGTTTCAAAGAGATGTATCGCTTTCCTCGGCACGGAAAGAGAAACAGGCGATCGATCAAGCACGTTTTTCTGGGGATCAAACTTCTGGAATGCTGGAGTATCTTTTCCGTAAGGGGGATATTGAAGGGGCTGAACTGGTAATTAGTAAATTAGGTGGCGACCCTACAATTAAGTTAGCAATTCTTGGCGATGAAAATAATCATATTCTTTTAGCAACCCGCTATGAATTGCGAAATCAGCAAGTTATTCATACAAAAGCTGCTAAATACATGACCCAATTAGACAAAGTTCGATCGAGGATGTCTGGGGAAGTAATATTATCTGAAAACAAAAATAGTATACAGGCAATGTATCCGGTAGTATTAGGTTCTAAACCTAATGAAGTTCGTCCAACAAAAGTAGGAGTTCTTGTACTTGAGTATGATATTTCTACATTAAAACAACGGACTAATGCTGATGCATTGCAGCGCTCGCTTGAAGCTTCTGGAGTTGTTGCTCTTTCTTGTCTTTTAGTATGGATCTTTTTTGAAAAAACACTTACCAATCGAGCCGTTCAATTACTCAAGGCTACTAATAGTTTGGCTCAAGGAAATTTAAAGGTCAGAAGTAAATTAAATGGTTCGGATGAATTAGCTCAGCTTTCATCGGCTTTTGACAAAATGGCTGTTAGAATTCAGTTAAACCAACTTCGATTAGAAAAAACAGCCGAACGTCGAGAATTACTCAACTATTTAGCTAGCGAAATTCGTAATTCTCTGGAATTAGAAAAGGTTTTAGAAACAGCAGTTGAAGAAATCCGAGATTTGTTTGGTATCACTCGATGTAAATTTCTTTGGTGTTCTATGAGTGAGGATAATTCACCTCACTTTGAGCTTTGTCATGAAGCTTGTGAATCGGAAGAATCAAATAGTGTTAGCCAAGATGAAACTATTTGGCAAATGCAAACTTTAGAGCAACATTTAAAAGATTTAAAATTATTACGTATAGATGATATTTCTACAGATAATCAACTTGATAGCAAAAGCCAAGGATTATTAACTTATTTAGGAGTTTCTTCTTTATTAATCGCTTTTTTGCGGACTCGTTCGGGACAGATTGGTGTTATTGTCTGTGAAAACTGCAATCAACCCCGACCTTGGGATAATGATGAAGCCGAGTTATTACAGTTAGTCGCTAACCAATTGGCGATCGCCATAGATCAAGCCGAATTATTCTCGCAAACTCGCAATGCAGCAGTTGTTGCTGAAACTCAAGCTAATAAACTTAGCCAAACTTTGCAAGAATTACAGCAAACTCAAGCGCAATTGGTTCAAACTGAAAAAATGTCGAGTCTTGGTGAACTTGTAGCTGGAGTTGCTCATGAAATTAATAATCCGGTTAATTTCATCTACGGTAATCTTTCTCACGCCAGCAACTACTTCGGGGATCTTACTGCTTTAGTTAATCTCTATAAAGAACATAGTAAAAATACTAACCCCGCAATCAAAAAATTTATCGAAGATATAGACCTGGAATATATGTTAGAAGATTTGCCCAGGTTGCTATCTTCAATGGAAATGGGAGCCGATCGCATTCGTGAAATTGTCCGGACATTACGTAATTTCTCCAGGCTCGATGAAGCAGAAATGAAGTTTGTTGATATTCATGAAGGTATTGATAGTACTATCGTTATTTTACAAAATCGAATCAAAGCTAGCGGAGAAAACCCTGGAATTGAATTAGTCAAAAACTATGCAGAATTACCAAAAGTAGAATGCTATCCAGGTCAATTAAACCAAGTGTTTATGAACCTAATTGGTAATGCTATTGATGCATTGCGTGAAAATTATCAAAAGCAATCCTCTGAAGAACAAAGTCTTAACCCGATGACGATCGCAGTTACCACACAACTGCTCGAACCTGATTGGGTAAGCATTTGTATTAAAGACAATGGAACCGGAATACCAGAAGATGTCATCCAGAAAATCTTTAATCCTTTTTTTACAACTAAACCAGTTGGTGATGGTACGGGTTTAGGTTTATCAATAAGCTACCAAATTATTCAAGACAAGCATAACGGACGTATCAAATGCATATCAACGGTTGGACAAGGAACCGAATTTTGTATTGAAATACCGATTACAACAACTCAATCCCATCATCTCCCTCAACATATTGATGAAGAGTTAGCTATTAAGCTGAATTCGTTTAATTAATTAAAATATATAAAGTTTTTATTTAACGAGAGTAACAATTATTTCTCGTTTGTATACATAATTTTACATAGAAATAAGTGAATACTATTTATTTATATATAGCGGTTTTCAGTTGAATCCAATACACTCGAAACCTCACCCCTTCCCCTCTCCTTGTTAAGGAGAGGGGTGTCCTTAAAACGGGGTGAGGTTCATAACTACCAAACCTCAACTCCCAAATCCTAATATGCAGACCTTTGACCTTTGACCTTAAACCTTTAACCTTAATTTAATAAGCTTATATTTCGTCATCTACCTACTTAACAATGCCAGACTTAACACCCAATTCTAGTTTTAGTTTGACGCTACGTTTAGAAATCCCCAATCGCATCGGAATGTTTGCTAGCGTTACCAATGCTATAGCGTCAACTGGCGGTAATCTCGGTCAAATTGATTTGATTGAGCAAAGCAGACAGGTTTCGATTCGCGATATTACTGTTGATGCTGCAAGTACGGAACACGCTGATAATATTATCCAAGCGGTTAAATCTTTGCCGGTGATTAAGGTTATCGATGTCTACGACCGCACTTTTAATTTACATCGCGGCGGTAAAATTAGTATTACCAGCAGAATTCAACTCAAAAGTATATCCGATTTGGCAATGGCTTATACTCCTGGTGTGGGACGCATTTGTAGCGCGATCGCTCAGAATCCAGAGGAAGTTTACAACTTAACTATTAAGCAAAATACTGTTGCTATTGTTACCGATGGTAGTGCGGTTTTAGGTTTGGGTAATTTGGGACCGGAGGCTGCTTTACCAGTTATGGAAGGGAAAGCAATGTTATTCAAAGAGTTTGCGGGTATCGATGCTTTCCCCATCTGCCTTGCAACTCAGGATACTTCGGAAATTGTCCGTGTGGTGAAAAATATTGCTCCGGTATTCGGGGGTGTGAATTTAGAAGATATTGCCGCACCTCGTTGCTTTGAAATTGAAGCCAGATTAAGAGAAGAATTAGATATTCCGGTGTTTCACGACGATCAACATGGTACGGCGATTGTCACTTTAGCCGCATTATTCAATGCTTTGAAATTAGTCCAAAAGCCGATAGAAGAAATTCGCATTGTTATCAACGGTGCCGGGGCTGCTGGAGTGGCAATAGCTAAATTACTTCGCAAAGCCAAAGCCAAGGAAATTTGGATGTGCGATTCCAAAGGGATTATTTCTACAAGTCGGAATAATCTAAATCAAGAGAAGCGCGAATTTGCCGTGAAAACATCCGGAAAGTTAGCCGACGCTGTAAAAGGTGCGGATGTATTTATCGGTGTCAGCGCTCCAGGAGTCTTAACACCGGAAATGGTTAAAACAATGGCAAAGGATGCAATCGTATTTGCAATGGCGAATCCAGTACCAGAAGTGCAGCCAGAGTTAGTTAAAGATGACGTTGCCGTTATCGCTACAGGGCGCAGCGACTACCCAAATCAAATTAACAACGTGTTAGCTTTTCCCGGAGTCTTTCGCGGTGCCTTAGATTGTCGCGCAGCCACCATTACCACCGCAATGTATCTTGAAGCAGCCAGCGCGATCGCCTCTTTAATCAAACCGTCAGATTTAAGCAAAGAAAACATCATACCATCTGTGTTTGACGAGCGAGTATCAAGCGTAGTAGCTGGTGCCGTACAGCGTGCGGCACGGGAGGGGGATATTGCGCGACGGTAGATGAGGATGGGGAGATGGGGAGATGGGGGGAGAGGGGGGAGAGGGGGAAGAGGGGGTAGAAAATTAACTCCTAACTCCTAACTCCTAACTCCTAACTCCTATTCTTCATTCAAAAACTTAAGATAATCATTACTTAATTCTTTGACTGCTGCATCGTAAAATTGTTTACCGTGTTCGGGTGTTGCTAATGCTGGGTTTGAACCCATTCTGCCGTCGGGGTAATTTTTACGAAAGTCAGCAGCACCATAAATTCTGTGCCCTTTTCCTACTTCTTGCGATAGCTCGGCTTGTTTGATTGATTCTGGATAAACGTACTGTGTCAAAGCAACTTCGGAAGGGGTGGCGTGAGAGCCTTCTTCGTCACCGTATAATTCCTTAGCTAATTTGTATACGCTACTGCACATAAACCAGTTCCCAACTTTGCATTTTACTTTGTCAGAGTTGGGAATCTGTAAACTTGCTAAATCGAAATATGTTTCGGAAAAAGCAGCTTTGAGAGTTGCCATGTTACCGCCATGTCCGTTGATAAAATAAAACTTGGTAAAACCAGCTTTCGCCAAACAGATTACATATTCTTTGACAACTTGAATCATCGTACTGGGGCGCAAGCTAATCGTGCCAGGAAAGGCGGTGTGATGCAGTGCCATTCCTATATTTATTGTTGGTGCTACTATTGCTTGGGTTGATTCGCCAACACCACGAGCTAAAGATTCCGCACATATTGCATCGGTACCGATTAATCCTGTTGGGCCATGTTGTTCGGTGGAGCCTATAGGAAAAATAATACCCTGAGATTGCTGTAGGTAAGTTTCAACTTCTTGCCAGGTGCTTAGGTGCAGTAACATTTTTTTATTGTGTGATGTGAATACTATCTATTTTGAATGAAACTCCTATTCTGCCAAAAGATTACTGATTAAAAAACTTTACTAGGCGCTGAGGGCGCAGAGGAAAGAGTTGGAGAGACATAGGTAATCTGAAGGAAGTAATTAGGTTTTATGCAAAGCCCCCCTTGACAAGGGGAGCCACTGCGTTGCCGGGGTTCCCCCGGTTGTAGCAAGTGAAGCAGCGCGGTCTTGGGGGTCTCCCCCATGAGCGACTGCTGTTAGCGCAGCGTGCGCGAAGCGCATACCCGAAGGGTGGCGTGGGTTGGGGGAATCTTAATATCTGGAAAATTATATTTTCCGTTGTCGCTGCCTAAATCCTGAATAATTTTAACTGCTCTGATTTTAATTATCTAATTACTTTGATCCCCAATTCTTTATAAGAGGTTTTTCTATTAATTAGAAGCCGATCAAATCGGTTCTTTTAAATATTTATATTCGCAAATATGTTTTATAAATCTTTCTAGAAAGTAAATTCAGTTAATATAGTAAGCTGAGAATATGTGAAGAGTATTTTCTACTAACTAATAACTATTATCTCAAATTGCTTGAGCGTCATACCAAAAGGAAATTTTGATAGTAGTTTTTGCCAAATCTCCTATTTACGAACATCTAATCAATTCAGACGTTGTTAAAAAGGTTGACGCTCAATTTATATTATCAATATCCAAACTGTTATTCAAAGTAGCTTTTAACAGTAAGACTGAATGTCTTCACCGCATTGGTCTACTAAATAACACAAAGCCTTAAAACGCAAACTTACGAATTGCTCGTAAAGCGGATTTATTTTGCATAAAGGCGGTATATGAACCAGTTTACGTCCAAGCAGTACGATATCTCGTTCAAACGGACAATCGGCCGGTATTAATTTGGCTATAAAATGTGCAAATTTCCGATTGTGAATTTCTAGAGAATCTAGCCATTTACGTAAAGGCTGTAAAAAGTCAAATTTTGGCTTGATTAATTGCTTTTGACTTTGTGCTTGATTGTTTAATTCTGTAAAATTATTGATTGCTTCTAACATAACTATTGTTAGTTTCCCCTCAGATTGTTCCTAATAATCCGACTGTAATTCTACAAAAGCATTAAGAAGTTTTTTACTTAATATTGCTTTCGCTATTCATTATTTAACTTCACCATACAGTCAAAAACTGTTCTAGTTACTACAGAAATACAAAGACTTGATAAAGTTCCCGATTTACAAATGAATAAATTACGTAAACTTCTAAATATACTTCCTAATCTTAACGTACATTAAATGCCTTTTAAGCCTGTAGTACCTTAAGATGGAATTTTCTGCAAAAAATTCTGTTTTTTTACTCAGACTAAAGCTAGATTACACTTCAATAATTCTGTTTTCTACTACGATTTTAGTCTATTACCTATTTTACTAAATGTCATGGATTTTACAAAAATTAATGTTATTAATAATTTTTTAATAATTATGTATGTATCTAAAGAATCATTGGCGGTTTAAATTTAGAATTACGTCCCAGTATGGGCAAAAGCAGTTAGAAATTAATCGTATTTAATTCTGTTTGCATTTCCTTGTGCTTTAATTTATCGATTCCTCCGAAGAAAGCCAGCCAAAGTACTACTACAAGCCAATGGATGAAGATAATTATCCATAAGGAACTTGTAAGAGCGTAGGTTATGGTGCAGGTGATTCCTAAGAGGGCTGCTAAAAAGAGGAAGATTGGTTGAAAAAAGGTGGGATATCCGTCTTTATAAAAGGTTTTGGCGTTGAGTGGGTGGTAAAGAATAAATATGAGTAAACTTAATGCTGCCCATAGATTCCATATTTGCCAGTTGACTGCTGTGCTGGGATGGGGAAGAAATAAAACTCGGAAAAATAATTCTTCTGCGATCGCGGGTGTAATGGCGCAGCGTAACATTAAAAAGAAATATTCGATGGGTTTGGCAGCCCATATTTGCAACTGTAAGAATCCGGTGGAGAAGCCTAACGGTAGCGCTATAGTTGTATAAGCTAAAATCGCCAAAGCTGCAATTAGCCAATCATGCCAAGTTGGAATTGTTAGAGAAGCTAGGATGCGATTGAGAAGAATTGAAATTATGGGCACGTTGGTAAAAGGAAGTTTTATTTGTCCGAATAGGGGGGTAGGTGCCAAAGGTGCAATTTCTGGGTTCCATCCTCCTACTTGATAAGTTTGCAGAAACCATAATTTTGCTTTTTGTTTCCAGAATAAAGTGGCGAGTTCATCTTGTGCTTGTCTGGGCATCATTGTTCGCCAGCTTGTTAATGCAGCCCAAATACTCGAATCTATAAAAGGTTGTGTGGTATCACCGATTCCCGCTAAAGTATCTACGCTGCTTTCCCAGTCAGAACGTACTATTCTCAAAGGTAGCAGTTGTTGTTCTAATTGTTTACTTAAATTAGTAAGTTGTTGGAAGCGTAAGGTTTGCGGATGGTTGGGATGTTGTTGCAGCCAATTTTGAATTTTTGGATTTGATTTGATTTTTTGTTTAATAATTGCGATCGCGGCGTAAAGTGCTTGGGAGGAGTCTTGAATGCAGGAAGTTGCTGGTGTAACGGTGGCATTTCCGGTTCCATCTCCTACCCGATATCTTGCCATCATTATTTGTAGTTGACGTTCAAATTCGTTTAATGGCGAAATGGTAATGTCATCAAAATTATAATCTTGGATAACTGGATCGAATTTTACCAAAATATCTGCAACTGGACGAGTGAATAGCCATCCCCGCTGCAAATTACCCATGTAGTCTGCCCAAGTATGAGTTCCCGAAATGATTCCATCGGAGTTATGAGCGTAAATTTGATGATATTTGATGTCAAATTCTAATTCTTTGGTGAAGGGGCTGCGGATAATTTCAGCTATACCAAATGCAAAGTGTCCGGTAATGGTTTTTGGTACCCCCAAAGATTCGGCTTTTTCGCCACCAATGCCGCCGAAAACGTTTAATACTATTGCTTTATCTCCTTCTTGCCATTTAGAAACGGGATATTCAGATTCGGTTGAGGTGGGATCGATTAATACTCTTGTTAATTTACCTTTATCTTCAGGTGTAATTTCCCAATATCTTTTGAGATAATTTTGTGCGGTTTGCGGTTTTAAAATTAGATTATCGGGTTGCAGTTGAAATAAAGAATATGGCGTTAATGCTTGGACGGTAAATATACCTTCTTTATTTTTAGCTCCGTAAATATACCAGCCTTTAGTTACGGTTGACTCTGCTAATTTATTGGTTGTTGATGGAGGAATGTTTCGCGTATCTACAACTTGTTGAGGAATGTAAATCGTTTCTTTTTCGCCGTTAAAATCACCGCTATCTGGGTTATAGTGGCGAACTTGGAATAATTGTTTGTTATTTGATTCGATATCTACTAAACCATAAAAGCGTCCGGTAGCTAAAACTGGTTCTTTGTTAATTTGTAAAATTTCTTGGTTATTAACTTCTACAAAATCAGCATCATCCAAAGTAACAATTACATCATCATTTGGTCTGCCACCCGCAAGCGATCGCAATGGTGTAACTTGGGAAAGATTATTTAAACGGGAGGGATGAATGTTTCCTTGTTTCTGACTTGCTAAAGTTGCGGGTGTGAAGTTAACGTCTCTTGTGACTGCTTTTACGTAAGCTTTTAGCTCCGGTTGATTTTTCCATTCCAAGCGGACTCTTTTTCCAATAAGTTCTGTTTCTGATGGTGCGTATTGTACTTCAAACCATACCCAATCGGAATTGGAATTAAGTTTGTCTTGTTTGGGTAAAATTAATCTTCCTACCCAGTTAGCGATTGGTTGATAAAGCTTCGGATCGACGGTTTGCGTTAAAGGATAGTACTGGGGTTGGTTAAAGCTTTGTTGGGAATGGATTGTATAGTTACTTAGTTGACTGGCTAAAAGTTGTTGTAGAGAAGCAATTATACAAAAGGTTAATATAATTACGAGTATTTTGAATTTGAATCTTCTTGTGTGTATCAACCTCCGGTTTCTCGATAATTTTAGTGAGTACATATTCTGAGTGATTTTTTATGCCGTTTGAGTAACTAATGTAGAGGTTAACAATTGTCAACTGATACGGCAATATCGGAAATATGCTTTTTGGGAAATTAGTTTTATTAAGTTTGTAGTGAGAATTTTAATCCTTAGATGAAAGGGCTTAAGCCCTTACTACGAAACTGTAACAAGAGTTTGAGATAATTTAGTTATTCGACAACCGTATTTCTTCCTTATTTTGTTTTGATAAAGGCTGCTCGAAACCGATGACATTATCGGTGAAAATATGTAATTTTGGATTTACGCCGAAACAGTCACTCCTTAATTCATAAATTAGTTATCGAGTTACTTCTAGGTAAGGTAAATGTAATGATAGTTGCTTTTCTCTGTATTGCAACTATCACTTTTTATTAATTTGAAAGTAATCTGTATCTGTGGACTTTAATAAAAAATTCTCCGTGCTTTTTAGTTGCTGCTTTTAAATTCTCGTTGGGTGCAGGAGGATTTTCAATTAAACTAAATACATTGTCAGCATCAATTTCTGATAAAGTTATTAGCCCTTCATATTCTATGACTTTTTTCGCTTCTTTCAATGCTGCTTCAACCATAAATTGATTCAAAGTAACACCAGATAATTCTGCTGCTTGTTGTAAAATGTCTTGAATAATCGCAGAAATTCTGACTATTATCCGTACTCTATCCCGATTTTTAGACATATTTATTCACTTTTCACTCTATAATTACCTATCTCTCTTAATCTCTTTCCTCTGCGCTCTCTGCGTCTCTGCGGTTTTTTTAATCGGTAATCTTATGCAGGGAAGGAAGTAATTAAATAATAATACTGTTCGATCTGACTTAATCGCGACAATTTATTACCACAAGTATCAAATAATCAAATAATTTGTGATAAAAATTTACGAGTTCGTTCTTCTTGTGGATGGGAAAAGAAGTTATCGGGTGTAGCTGCTTCTACGAGAGTTCCCCCATCCATCAACACTACTCTGTCAGCAACTTCGCGAGCAAATCCTACTTCATGGGTAACTACTACCATTGTCATCCCTTCACTAGCTAAATTTCGCATTACATCGAGTACTTCTCGTACCATTTCCGGATCTAAAGCAGAAGTGGGTTCGTCAAATAACATTATTTTTGGCTGCATTGCTAAAGCACGGGCGATCGCCACTCGTTGTTGTTGCCCTCCCGATAATTGCCCTGGGTATTTCTGCGCTTGTTCTAAAATTCCCACTCTTTCTAAAAGCTGCATTGCTAATTCTTCGGCTTTGGGTTTTGGTAATTTTCGTACCCAAGTTGGAGCTAAGGTGATATTTTTAATTACGCTCAAATGAGGAAATAAATTAAATTGTTGAAACACCATTCCCACTTCACGACGAATAGTTTCAATATTTTTTAAATCGTGACTGAGGGTAACGCCATCAATTTCAATTTTTCCCTTTTGGTATTCTTCCAAAGCATTAAAAGTGCGGATAAAAGTTGATTTTCCTGAACCAGATGGCCCCATTAATACTACAACTTCCCCACGATTTACAGTTAAACTCACACCTTGGAGAACGTGAAATTTACCATACCATTTATGAACTTCTTCGGCAATTATTATTGGTTGATTTGACATAATATCTGGGAATTGGGAATTGGGGATTGGGCATGGGAGATTGGTAATTGGGAAAACAACCAACAACTAACCACTAACAACTAACCACTAACTTCTAATTTCCTCGATGCGAGAGACATTGAATAACAAAATACCCAGTAAATTAATCCGATAAATAAATAAACTTCTGCATAGCGACCTAAAAATTCTGGTTGAGCTAATATCGATCGCGCCATTCCAGTTAATTCGAGTAATCCGACTAAAGATAGTAAAGAAGTATCTTTGAAAAGTCCGATAAATTGACCGACTATTGCGGGGATAACTGCCCGTAAGGCTTGCGGTAATACGATTAGTAATAATACTAAAGCTGGATTTAAACCTAAAACTTTGGCGGCTTCAACTTGTCCCCTGGGTACCGATTGCAATCCTCCTCTAACATTTTCTGCCATATAAGCAGCGCTAAATATGATTAATCCAGCGACACCGCGCAATACTCTATCTAAACGTATTGGTAAAAATAACGGCAGCATTACTTGAGCTAAAAACAAGATTCCAATTAATGGTAATCCCCGGATAATTTCAATATAAAGGATAGAAAACCACTTTACTACTGGTAAATCGCTGGTACGTCCTAAAGCAAGTAAAATTCCGATGGGGAAAGATAGTACAATACTAATTGCTGCCATTAACAAAGTTAAAAGCAAACCATTCCAATCAGAACTAGATACCAATCGCAATCCTAAACCTCCACCAATTAACCACAGAATTACTGGGAAAGATAATATCCATGCAAATGCTAAATATGGTGATATTAATTTAGAAAAGTTTTTTCCCAGCCATAAACTAATAAATGCTGAAAATCCAATTCCGATTAACCATAAGCGAGAATTTGTATTTACAGGTAAAACCGTTGATAAAATACCGAATAAAAAAGCTGTAATTATCAGCGTTATTTGTGATAAATCTTGTTTTGCTAAGAATACACCTACAGTTAAAAAAGTTAGTGTAGAAGCAATTAAACCTGAAATCCAAACTCGCCAATATAACGATTGTGGATATCTACCAACCATAAATAAACGTAAGTTGGCTTCAACTACCTGCCACTGTGCTTGAGTAATTATCCAGCTAATTAAATTCCATCCGCAGAAGAAGATAATTACTACGCAAATTATTGTTAATAAACTGTTGTACCAAGTGCTAAATAAATTTTTACGCAGCCAATTCATAATTTAGTTAGGAGTTATATGAAATAATGAAAGCGTCTGAATGATTATTAAACCGCAGAGAGCGCGGAGGGCGCTGAGAAAGAAAGAAGAGAGAAGAGAGATATTTTCATTAATAGTTAGGAGTTAACAATGCCCTATGCCCTATGCCCAATTCCCTATCTTTCTTTTATCTGCACGCTTCTATTAAACAAGTTCATCACTGCCGAAATTGTTAAACTAAATGTTAAATAGGTAAGCATGATTAACAACATTACTTCTACTGCTTTCCCGGTTTGGTTAAAGGTGGTGGAAGCAACAAAATAAATGTCGGGAAAACCAATTGCTATAGCCAAACTGGAGTTTTTAGTTAAGTTTAAATATTGACTCGTTAAAGGTGGAATAATTACCCGTAAGGCTTGAGGGAATATTACCAATCGCATGGTTAAACCAGGTTTTAAACCTAACGATCGCGCTGCTTCCCATTGCCCTTTTGATACCGATTGAATTCCACCGCGAACTATTTCGGCGATAAATGAACCCGTATAAAAGACTAAGCCAATTAGTAAAGCTGCAAATTCTGAAGAAAATTTTATTCCTAAAAATTCTAAACCACCTTGACTTAAATAAATTAATCCTCCCAGCGATATTTTATTATTTACATTCGGGAAACTGAGGAAAACCGCAGAATACCAAAATAGTAATTGTAAAAGTAATGGTGTATTGCGAAATATTTCTACATAAACTAAAGCAATGTTTCGTACCAACCAGTTATCGGAAAGTCTGGCGATTCCCGCAGTAATTCCCACAATTGTAGTCAGAATAATTCCCGCCACAGCAACTCTAATGGTATTTAGTAAACCCACCCATAAAGCACGACTGTAATCGTCGGTAGGTTTGTAAGCGATGGGAGTTTCACCAATATCAAAAGACGCTTCCTGTTGCAGAAAATCGAATCCAAATTGAATTCCTAATTGCTGTAAATTACGACTAACGTTAACAAATAAAATACTTATAATAGTTATCGCTAAAATTACAGCAATAACCTGGGTTGCAATTTTCCAAAAACGGGTATCTCGTAAAAAAGACATATCAGTGAGCAGTTAACAGTGAGCAGTGAGCAGTGAGCAGTGAGCAGTTATTAATTATCAGCTATCGCTACCTTAATCTTTATTTTTATTATTCATATTTCTTATTTATAGGTACTAATTACTTGGTAACTGGTAACTGGTAACTGTTAACAGTGAGCAGTGAGCAGTGAGCAGTGAGCAGTTATTAATTATCAGCTATCGCTACCTTAATCTTTATTTTTATTATTCATATTTCTTATTTATAGGTACTAATTACTTGGTAACTGGTAACTGGTAACTGTTCACTGTTCACTGTTCACTGTTCACTGATTACCGGAATGGCGGAGAATACAACAACCCACCTTTTGTCCAAGGTTGATTGCGCTTGTCACGGGGTAAATTAAGTTTGGTTTTAGCACCAAGGTTGCGATCGTAAATTTCGCCGTAATTCCCCACGTGCTTAATTATTCTTTCACCAAAATCTGGTGTTAAACCAATTCCTTGACCTAAATCTCCTTCAACTCCTAATAAACGACGGGTTTCTGGATCTTTAGTAGTAGTTTTCAACTGTTCTACATTTTGCGAATTAATACCTAATTCCTCAGCTTTGATAACTGTATTTACTACCCATCTCACGGTATCTCCCCATTTGGCATCTCCGTCTGCTACTGCTGGTGCTAAAGGCTCTTGTGATAAAGCTTCTTCTAAAATTATGTGGTCTTCTGGCTTCGGTAAGGTGGTGCGTCGAGAAATTAATTGGGATTTGTCGGATGTAATTGCGTCGCAACGTCCTTGTTGATAGGTTGCATATGTGGTATTCACATCTTCAAAAACTACCGATTTATAGGTAATTCCGCGTTTTCGCATTTGATCTGCTAAATTTTGTTCGTTGGTGGTTCCGGTTTGGGTGCAGATTGCTTTACCTTTAAGGTCGGATAAGGATTTGATATTACTATCTTTTCGTACCATCATCCCTTGACCGTCGTAAAATACTACAGGTGCGAAATTTAAACCGACAGAAGTATCGCGGCTCATTGTCCAGGTGGTGTTACGACTAAGAATGTCTACTTCCCCGGTTTGTAATGCGGTAAATCGTTCTTTAGCATTGAGTTGACGGAATTCCACTGCCGAGGGATTGTCAAATAAAGCTGCTGCGATCGCGCGACATACATCTACATCAAGTCCGCTATAATTACCGCTACTGTCAACAAAGCTGAAGCCGGGTAATTGTCCGCTAACTCCACAAATTAAATTTTTACGGTTTTTAACTGCATTTAAACCACTGTTGCTATTTTCTGCTGATGGTTCGGCAACGCAGGATGATATGGCAAGGAAGATAGGTAAGGATAAAAATAAAAGTTTGAATTTACGCATTAGTTTTTTATATACCGCGAATATTGCTTAGTAAACAATATCAGATAGTTCTAAAGTCGGTAAATTCTCTTTTATGCAAGAATTTCGGATAGCCGTTACCATCTGTGGGTGCTATTTGATTTAAAGATAAATTATTAATAGGTTTACTAAGATGCGAAGACAGCGCTACTACGAGCCTTTTTGTCGGAGAGATATTGAAAGGTAAAAATGGCAATTACATTAGATTCTGGTTTTTAAATTCTGTATTTTAGCGATCTGAATGAGCATGGCTGATTAAATAAAAATAATGCAGTAATTTGCGAACAGATCGCAAGTTTCTACATTAAGGATACTTTAATTCAGTTGAAATGGTTAAAAGCAGGTTTTCGCTATTATAAGAGCAATTTTCAACTTAATTTATATCGTAAAAATAATCCTTCTTCATTTTCTTTGATAACTTCATAATCATTTTTTAATAAATTATGTAGCTTCTTGGCTAATGCAATTATAAAGGCGATAAACAATATAATTTCTGGAATAATTAAGACTTTTATCCCTACAATCAAAAATCCAAATGCCATTAAATTCGTTAATAACGTAAATCCGACAATTAAACTTACACTAAAAATTGTAACTATATTCTTGTATTTTCTCTCGTTTTCAAAGCTGAGTCTTTCGATGAATTTCCCAATGTCTGTAGCTAATTCCGCATCAATTACAACGATTTCTTCTACTTTGTCTATCAGCGCTTCTTTCAATTGTTCTTTTGTACTTACTACTGCAACCACGAGATTTTCTCCTTACAAGTAAATGATTGATTTGCGGAGGAGGCTATTTGAAATTATTCAGTTCGTTGAAGCTTATATAAACGATTCTAACTTTTTGTTAGTTGCTTGATGGTTTTGGATATTACATTTCTATATCTTGTTGTAATAGGTTAAACAATTCAGCTTTTATATTCCAATCTGAAAATTATTTAACAAATGTCTGTTATATCAAGTTCGCTTAATTACTTATGAATAATTTGGTGTTTGTACTAGCGCTACTACGAGCCTTTTTTTAGTATTTATCGGAAATTGATATTAGACATCTCCGGAAATTAGATATGCGTCATCCAGAAACCTTGTAGAGACGCGATATTATGACCTTGCGGTCACGCTGCGCTAACGCGTCTCTACATTATTTTTCGGAGATGTCTATTACAACCCAAAATAAAAGAGACGTAAAATAATAGTCTCTACATTATCTGCGATATCTACACTATGGGGTTGAATGGTGTTAATCTGTTGGTATCTCTTCCTAATTCCCCAATTTCCGATTCAAGTTGTCCGAAACACCAAGATTCAACAACATATCGCGCATTTCTTTTCCTGAATCGGATGGTTGAACCGCTAAACTCTGAAATTCTCTACTCAATGGTTGTTGGCGATCGCCTTTCTCTTGATTCAAGGATTTAGCAAATTTTTCGTATAATTCCCCATTAGCAGCAAAGCAAAAGGATAATTCCTGTCCGACTTCTTTTAATTTCTTTGGTAATTCCGTTTCATTGGTTTTTAACAATTGTGCAAGCTGGGAATTCAAAGAATTAAGGCTCATTTCTTCTGATTCAAACATATGAGCAAAAGTATCTAATTCCCCGCTTTCTACTAAAGTATGTTGTTGCAATGCAAAAGCTGGCGGAATCACCGACCGATTTACGTTATCCGGTAACGGTGCATCTAATAACTTTGCAGCATTCACAATACCGGCACCATACCGATTCGGCTGCCAATTGGGAGGAACATCACAAGTCTCTCGCAGCAACTGATTAAAAATAAACGGAATTTTCTCGGCACCATAACGACGAACCAAATTATCCCTACCGTGATACGACAACCATAAGGCTGCAACACCCGCAATTAATGGTGTAGATAACGAAGTACCCGAACCTTGTTTAATTTTATATTTTAATTCGCCTTCTTCCTTCACAGTTCTCGCATACCATACCCCTTTCCCCGGTGCTAGAACATCAACTTTTCTACCACGGGGAGAACCGATCCAAATCTTACGGTTAACCGTACTGCCACCAACTGCTATCACTTCATCGTAGGCAGCCGGGAATACCACAAAAGGAACCCAGGTACCCGATGCCGCAATTATTATCACACCCCGCTTTTGCGCGTACAATATTGCAGTCCGAAGTCGTTTATTATAAAAAGCCGCTCCCAAAGAAATCGAAACTATATGAAAACCTTTATCTGCCGCATATTCAATCGCTTGAGCTAAATTACGATTGCTTAAAAGTACCACCGAATAAGATACTCGCAACGGCACCAAAAAAGCACCGGGAGCTATACCCGTAACGTATTTACCATTATCATAATTACCCTGCGCTAAGGGCGGACTTACCATCACGCTTGCTGCTAAAGTACCGTGACCGGGATTATTTACAAGTTCCGTATCCGACTTTTGTAGAGGATCTGTTTCATCTTCGTCAGAACCAACAAAATCATATCCTTCTTCTAACAGCAAATTACCGGCAATCTCCGGATGCGTTGTATAGCCAGTATCCGGATGAGCAATAATTATTCCATGTCCCGGTGGTTTATTCGAGTTGGGAAAATACTTCTCCCATGCTTGAAAAACTTTTAATTCCTTTAAAACCCAATTTACATCATCGGTAGAAAGTCCAGTTTCAACACCTTTGCCAGTAAATAAATCTAATAACTTATCTATAAACTGAAAAATTAGGTCGAAAAGGGATTTACTTTCAGAACTCTTCGTTTTTACCACCTCTTCTTCGGGCTTCCTAACTTCCCTTACCGGAACTGCAAATAATGGCTCCACATCAACTACACCCGGTTGCGATCGCAGTTCGTAAGTCTTATCCCAAGCTTGTTTTACCGATAAGGCATCATCATCAAGTAAAATCTCAAATTCGGTCAAATTGTCGCCAATTGCTTGAACCTTCCAATCTTCACCAAGCACCTGCGCTACAACTTCGTGACACCTATCCTCCAAGTCAGGCATCACCATTTCTATATAAAAGCCTTCAAATCTGGGTTTTAAATTATTCGCACTCGTTTGCTGGTTGGAAATCATAATTTTTTATCAATAGTCAATATTTATCTACCAAGTTACAAGTATCTGTTTACGGAAACTTTACTAAACACGTAATACTAGAAAATTATTCATAATTCGCTAACTTTATATTTATTTACAATTTTCCGGTTTCAGATATTACACTCACTCTCGCTCATTATTCGTCAATCTGATAACTTACAAAAGTATAGCGCTACAGTTTCAGGGGTACTGCAATGAAAGCTAGAACAAAAAAAGTTAAAACAAAAGAAGCTGCCAAATTGCTGAGAATTTGCAAGCAAAGAGTGCGACAGCTTTTGAAAGAGAAAAGAATAGAAGGAGCAGAAAAGGTAGATCGATTTTGGGAAATTCCTTTATTTGACGGTAAACCCAAAGTAAAAGAGGGTAGTAGAGGTCCAAAACCTAATTGGAAAAAGCGAGTTTCAAAAGCAATAACTCGTATTTGCGTTAACCAGCACAAAATTAGAAGCAATAGTAAGCACGGTACGAATAAGCCCGTAATCAGAGTTGAAACGCGAGGAATAATCAGTTATTTTCATAATTTAGAAGTATTTGGAAGTTGTAAATTAGTTTATCGTCCGGATAAACCTCTAAGTTGCGGTGCTAAGCTTTGGATGGAAGTGGAATCCGATGTAATGGTAACGGCTTTTGTTTGATTGATTCAAAAAATCCGGGTTCTCAACTCTTTTATATCAATCTTTAATTTTAAAAAGATAATCTACTTGGGAAGCTCGTTCAAATAGATTGTAGTAATTGGCGATATAAGATTGAATTTCATGAAAAGATTGTTCGTCGAGACATTCAACGAGCATAAATTCGGGTCGATACTTATCAAAATCCAACCCTTGCAAAGCATTTAATTCAAAACCTTCGACATCGAGGGAGAAAAAATCGATTTTGGGTATATTGGCTTCATCTAAAATAGAAGTTAAAGTTCTGGCGGGTACCTTAATTTTGTAAGGAGTAAATCCCAACTTTCTTCCGGCGATTGCCACACGTTCGGCTTCAATTTCATCATCATCGAAAGCACCTTTGACAAGGGACATTAAATGACCGTACATCATTTCAATTTCCGGCTCTGGGTAATCTGGAGATACTAAAGCACAGTTAAAAACTTGTGATGACGGTCTTTCTTTGACGCATTCTTGATAAAGATGGGGAATTGGTTCGATTAAAATTCCTTTCCAGTTTCTAAATCTTTCCAGATAATAGGTATTGCTTTCAGAAAAACCGTTATTTGCTCCAACTTCGATAAAAAAGCCATCTTGGGATAAATATTTTTCGATGATTTTGCCAACACCGCGACGATAAGGACGGGAATAGCGTTCGCTTCCTAAAAATTCAAAGAAATATCGACGGTATTTAGTGGTGGTGTTTTGTAAGTTTTGGGAATTGAGCATGGGGGAAAATAATTGCGTTCAGCTATGCTGCATCTATCGCGAAGCTAAAACCATTATAAAACAATAAAATATCCTAGCTTGAAATTAGATTACTAGCTAGGAAATGGAATTATTTAGATTTGGATTTTTATGTAAATAAGCTTGTGGTCTATTAATCGCTAAAATCTACAGACATCATCTTTCTTTAAAGGACAAGCTTTATTTTTGATAGGATTTTCCGCAAGACTCAGAGCAAACAATTGAGTTAAATTTGAAAGCGATTTGATATCGCTAACTTTATTAGATATAAGACTAAGAGCAATCAAATTAGTTAAACCAGAAAGCGGTTTTACATCACTAATATTATTGTTTTCTAAAAACAGTTGAATTAGGTTAGTTAAATTAGAGAGCGGTTTGACATTGCTAATTTGATTTTCACTTAGGGCCAGAACATTTAGGTTGGTTAGATTAGCAAGGGGTTTTATATCGCTAATTTTATTCTTAATAAGTTTAAGGTTAGCCAAATTAGTTAAATTAGCAAGAGGCTGCAAGTTACTTATTTGATTACCCCAAAGGTGCAGATGGGTTAAATTAGTTAAATTAGCAAGAGGCTGTAAATTACTTATTTTATTTCCTCCAAGGTCGAGATAATCCAAATTAGTTAAATTATCAAGCCCCTGCAAGTTACTTATTTGATTATCCCAAAGGCGCAGATGGGTTAAATTAGTTAAGTTTCTAAGAGGTTGCAAATTACTTATTTTATTTCCTCCAAGGTCGAGTTCAGTTAGATTAGTCAAATTTGCAAAAGGCTGTAAGTTGCTTATTTGATTTACTCCAAGGTCGAGTTCAGTTAGATTTATTAGCTTTGAAAGCGGTTTTAAGTCACTTATTTTGTTAGAGCCAAGGCTAAGGTTGGTTAAATTAGTTAAATTATCAAGCCCCTGCAAGTTACTTATTTGATTAACTCCAAGTTTCAGGTCGCTTAGATTAGTTAAATTTGCAAGGGGTGCTATGTCACTTATTTGATTACCCAAAAGGTCAAGTTCAGTCAATTTAGTTAAATTCGCAAGCGGTTGCAAGTTACTGATTTTATTTGACCAAAGGTCCAGTTGGGTCAGATTAGTTAAATTCGCAAGGGGTGCTATGTCACTTATTTGATTACCTCTTAGTACTAGACTGGTTAAATTAGTTAAATTCGCAAGGGGTTGCAAGTTACTTATTTTATTAAAGGCAAGACCAAGGTTAGTTAATTTAGTTAAATTAGCAAGGGGTTTTACGTCACTTATTTGATTATTCCAAAGTCCCAAGCTGGTCAAATTAGTTAAATTAGCAAGAGGCTGCAAGTTACTTATTTCGTTATAGCTAAGGTCTAGCTCGGTTAGATTCGTTAATTTAGCAAGGGGTTTTACATCAGTTATTTGATTCCCTTGAATTTTCAGTTTGGTTAATTTAGTTAAATTAGCAAGGGGTTTTACGTCACTTATTTGATTATTCCAAAGTCCTAAGCTGGTCAAATTAGTTAAATTAGCAAGAGGTTTAAGGTCACTCAGTTTACTATAGATGATATCAAGCTCGGTCAAACTCGTTAGTTTCCGATTCGCTTGCTGACAATTTTGAGTACCGGCTTTTTTTAACAGCACTTCAACAGTATGTTTAGTTTCTTTTGGGAGTGTCGATTTTTGCTGACACCATTGTGTAAAACTTTTGACGTTATTTTGTTGAGCTACTGGATTCGCGATAGCTTTTCCATGACTAAGGGCGGATAAAGCGCTAATAAATAGGATTCTTATCAATGTAGTGTTTATACGCATATTAAAGTTGTAAAAATGACAAATTATTTATCTAATACATACTTCATAACATACAATATTGATTTCGTAAGGTATCAACTGGGTTTGATTAAAGATTTGATGTCGGGATATTAAGCAAAAATAAACCATAGAGCAATAGGCAAGCACTGCAACTATATTTTCAATAGTGCAAAACTTGGTAAAATTCGCTTTTCTATCAAACAATGGTTAAAATCTACATCCATATTTCCGTTTTACGGGACAGGTTTTGTTTTTAAGCGGATTATTTTGGATATCAAGATAATTTAAATTAGGTAAGGAAGAAAGCGGTTTTACGTCATTGATTTGATTTTGTTCGAGGCTAATTAATTTTAATTTCTTTAAATAGGAAAGTGGTTTTACGTCACTTATCTGGTTATCGATTAGGACAAGATGATTTAAACTATTTAAGGAAGTAAGTGGTTTTAGGTCGCTGATTTTATTCTTAGATGCTCTAAGGTGAGTCAAGTTGTTTAAATCGGAAACTAAGTTTAAGTCGCTAATTCGATTTTTGGAAAGTACCAGGGTTTCTAAATTAGGGTTTCTTAATTTAACAGATGGTTGAATATTAATAATTTTATTTTCTTCGAGATTGAGATACTGAAGTTTATTTAAATTAGAAAGCGGTTTTACGTTAACAATTTTATTTTTCCTTAAACTAAGGTGAGTTACATTATTTAAATTAGAAAGCGGCTGTAAGTTATTTATCAGGTTTTCATCAAGATTTACTTTAGTTAAATTAGTTAAATTAGCAAGCGGCTGTAGGTTAATAATTTTATTTTTGTTTATAGTAAGTCCAGTTAAATTTCTTAAAGAAGAAAGCGGTTTTATCTTAAAAATTTGATTGGTAGTTAGCCAAAGTTGAGTTAAGTTAGTTAAATTAGAGAGCGGTTTTACGTTAATGATTTGATTATTTACAAGCCCTAGCCAAGTTAAGTTAGTTAACGAAGAGAGCGGTTGTAAGTCACTTATCTGGTTTCCATCTAAAATGAGTTGAGTCAGATTAGTTAAATTGGAAAGCGGCTGCAAGTTACTTATCTGATTTACAGCAAGACTTAATTTAGTTAGATTAGTAAGAGAAGCAAGTGGTTGTAAGTCGCTAATTTTAGCTAAACTAAGATTTAATTCGGTTGATTTGCTCAGTATTTTATCGGCTTTTTGGCAATCTTGAGTTTCTACTCGTTTTAAAATCGCATCAACTGTATGCCTTGTTTCTACGGGTAACGTGGATTTCTCCCGACACCATTGAGCAAAGCTTTTAATAAGATTTTGATTTTGTTTGAAAAAAGCCGTAACTTGGGCATTTGGCGAGCAAGCCGTTACGGTTAATGCTGTAAAAAGGATGGCGATGATTTTTTGCATCACTCAATTCATCTAATTGTCTATATATTATGAAGGAAATTAAATAGCTTTGTTGCAATTAGATATAGCGGTTTACGATGAAAGGCTTATCGGTATTGATTCATGTGTTTTGATAGGGCGATCGCCTGCGGTAGAGCAATCTAAAATCTTGCTGTGGGGTATGCGTCTGGGATAATACCATAAATCTTTAGATCCCCCATTATCCACGCCATTTGCACATTCAGGAAACCTGGTGCAGCAATGGCTCCCCTTTTGAAAGGGGGACTTTAATTCCGATTCCCCCCAATGTAGCGGGGGGTTAGGGGGGATCGATAAGTCCAAGATACAGCTAACTACTTTTCAAACATCCTCCAATTAATACAGATTCTAAGTGTATGGGACAAGTTTGATTGCGGATAGGATTTTCCTTTAAGTAAAGCCATTTTAAATTAGTGAAATCAGAAAACTGTTCTAAGTCGCCGATCTGATTTTTCCTAATGGAAAGCCCAGTTAAGTTATTAAGCACAGAAAGTGGTTTGACATCACTTATCTTATTTTCATTAATATGGAGTATTGATAATTTAGTTAACTTAGAAAGTGGTTGTACATTGCTAATTTGATTTTTATTCAAAGCAAGGAATTCTAAATTACTTAAAGAAGATAACTGTTTAACCTCGCTGATTTGATTATTAACAAGGAAAAGATGGGTCAAATTAGTTAACGAAGAGAGCGGTTTTAAGTCACTAATTTGGTTTCGGGTAAGTTTTAGATTAGTTAAATTAGTTAATGTTGAGAGCGGTTTGATATTACTAATCTTGTTTTGTCTAAGGCTAAGTTGCTTTAAATTAGTTAACTTTGCAAGTGGTTTTAATTCGCTAATTCTATTGAAACTGAGATGAAGCTGCTTTAAATTTGTTAACGAAGAGAGCGGTTTTAATTCGTCTATTTGATTTTCTTCAAGGCTAATACCAGTCAAATTAATTAATGAAGAAAGCGGTTTTAATTCGCTTATTTGATTTCTCCCAAGGCTAAGTAGAGTTAAATTAGTTAGAGAAGAAAGCGGTGTGATATCACTGATTCTATTTGCCCAAAGGTAAAGCAGATTCAATTTAGTTAATTTTGAGAGCGATGTAACGTCACTGATTTGATTTCCTCCCAGGTTTAGTTTGGTCAAATTAGTTAGAGAAGAAAGCGATGTGATGTCGCTTATTTTATTTACCCAAAGGTTAAGAGTAGTTAATTTAGTTAAAGAAGAAAGCGGTGTTACGTCACTGATTTGATTTCTTCCCAAGTTTAGTTTGGTCAAATTAGTTAAACTCGCAAGAGGCTGCAAGTTACTTATTTGCTTATCTTTTAGATTCAGTTCTGTCAAATTCCTAAGTTTCCGGTTCGCTTGCTGACAATCTTGAGTAGCAGCTTCTTTTAACAGCACTTCAACGGTATGCTTCGTTGCTTTTGGTAGCGTAGATTTTTGCTGACAGTATTCTGTAAAAGTTTTAATACTTGGTTGAAAAGGGGCTGCAATAGATTTAGGAGAGTGTAATAAAGCAGCAAAAGTTAATACAGTACAAATCGATGTTGTGAATTTTTTCATTTTTATATGTATCTATAATTGATCGTATACATTCAAAGTTTTGATTGCAAATTATTGAAAAGCGTTCAACTATGTTGCCTAAGCTCGCCCTTTTCTTAACTGCTTGAGAAATGCTTAAAATGCTGCGTGACGATATGTTCTATTTTGTAGCGTTGTAAAATCGCATTTAGTACTTTGTAGGTCACAAGTGCTATTGATTGGATTTTTTTTGACGTTTAGTTTAGTTAATTTAGTTAAATTAGCAAGGGGTTTTAGGTCGCTAATTTTGTTAGAGCTAAGATCGAGCCATCTTAAATTAGTTAAATTAGCAAGCTGCTTTATGTCGCTGATTTGATTTCCTTCAAGATTAAGCCAAGTGAGATTAGTTAAACTAGCAAGAGGCTGCAAGTTACTGATTTTGGTTTCCCCAAGATCGAGTGCGTTCAAATCAGTTAAATCAGCAAGAGGCTGCAAGTTACTTATTTGATTTTTCCCAAGGTTTAGCTGAGCCAAATTAGTTAACTTTGAAAGCTGTTTTATGTCTTGAATCTGATTTTTATTGAGATTGAGGTGGTTTAAATTAGTTAAACTAGAAAGCGCTTTGATATGAATTATTTGATTTTCATCAAGGCTTAGTCTAGTCAAATTAATTAAATTAGCAAGTGGTTTTACATCGCGAATTTTGTTAGAGCTAAGATCAAGCCAATTTAAATTAGTTAAATTAGCAAGCGGTTTTACGTCGCTGATTTTGTTAGAGTCAAGCTGAAGTATAGTCAAATTAGTTAAATTAGCAAGCGGTTTTACGTCGCGAATTTCGTTAGAATCAAGATCGAGCCATGTTAAATAAGTTAAATTAGCAAGCGGTTTTACGTCACTAATTTTGTTAGAATCAAGGTCAAGTCGAGTCAATTTAGTTAAATTAGAGAGCGGTTTAAAGTCACCAATCTGATTTTTATCGAGATAAAGTCCCTGCAAATCAGTTAAATTAGAAAGCGGCTTTATATCACCGATCTGATTTGTACCAAGATAAAGCCAGTTCAAATTAGTTAAATTAGAAAGCGGTTTGATATCACTTATTTTATTTTTATCGAGTTTGAGGTTGTTTAAATTAGTTAAATTAGAAAGCGGTGTGATATCACTTATTTGATTATCAGTAAGGTTAAGCCAGTTCAAATTAGTTAATTTAGAAAGCGGTTTAATGTCCCTTATTTGATTTTCTTCAAGTCTAAGAGAAGTCAAATTAGTGAAATTAGCAAATTGTTTTACATCAACTATTCGATTAGAGCCAAGAGCAAGGAAAGTCAAATTATTTAATAAGACAAGCGATTTTACGTCACTTATTTGATTTGAGTAAAACCCAAGCTCAGTTAAATTAGTTAAATTAGCAAGGGGTTTTACATCGCTGATTTGATTTCCTCCCAGGTTCAGTTTGGTCAAATTAGTTAAACTCGCAAGGGGTTTTACATCGCTGATTTGATTTCCTCCCAGGTTCAGTTTGGTCAAATTAGTCAAACTCGCAAGGGGTTTTACATCGCTGATTTGATTTAGTGCAAGGTTTAGATTGGGCAAACTCCTAAGTTTCCGGTTCGCTTGCTGACAATCTTGAGTAGCAGCTTCTTTTAACAACACTTCAACGGTATGCTTCGTTGCTTTTGGTAGCGTAGATTTTTGCTGACAGTACTCTGTAAAAGTTTTTACACTATCTTGTTTGTGTAAGGGTGTTGCGATAGCTTTGGCATGATTCAGAGCAAGTATAGTGCAAAGGGTTGCGATTATTTTTTTCATAGTGTTATTACGTACTTTTTAGTAATGTTTAATACTACTTTTGATCTAATACATACTTCATAACACATGAAGTAAATTTCGTAAGGTATAAACAAGGTTTGATTAAAGATTTGATGTGGGGATAGTTAAGCAAGTACGAGAATAGGGCGATCGCTTTGCTTAAGGCACAGCATCAAAACGTAGGGCAAGCTTGGCAGCATAGCTGAACGCCTCTGCAAGAAACTAGACTCGCGATTTGCAGTTAATAAATAAAATCATGTAAAAACTGTATAAAAAAGATATCTGCAATCGAGCAAATATCTTATTAGATATCGCGATTGGAAATCTTAAGGATAAATAACTAAAACTCGCAAACAAATTTTTGCTGTATGGGACAAGTTTTATCCTCAATGGGATTATCCTTAAGATTAAGATCGGTCAAACTAGTTAAATTAGAAAGTGCTTCTACGTCACTGATTTGATTTGCAAAAAGGTCAAGCTCAGTCAAATTAGTTAAAGAAAAAAGCGGATTTGCATTATTGATTTTATTAATCCCAAGCCTAAGCTTAGTTAAATTAGTTAGATAAGCAAGGGGTTTAATATTGCTGATTTTATTACTACTAAGGTCAAGCTCGGTCAAACTGGTTAAATTCTCAAGCGGTTTAATGTCGCTGATTTGATGCTGACGAAGATTAAGCTGAGTCAAATTGGTAAGATTAGACAGAGGTTTGAGGTCGCTGATTTTTCCATCACTAACACTATAAAAGCTAAGCTGGGTTAATTTAGTTAGATTGGAAAGCGGTGTAATATCGCTGATTTGATTTGCCCAAAGGGTGAGGTTTAACAAATTAGTTAGAGAAGCAAGTGGTTTTAAATCGCTAATTTTTTCTCCACGAAGACTAAGCTCGGTCAAATTAGTTAAATTAGCAAGTGGTTTTAAGTCGCTGATTTTATCTGCATGAAGATTAAGCTCAGTTAAGTTAGTTAAATTAGCAAGTGGTTTTAAATCGTTAATTTTGTCTCCAGTAAGACTAAGTTCAGTTAAATTGGTTAAATTAGAAAGTGGTTTTAAGTCGCTGATTTTATCTCCACTAAGACTAAGCTTAGTCAAGTTAGTTAAAGAAGCAAACGGTTTTAAATCGCTGAGTTCTTGATTGTAGTCATGAAAGAAAGTCAGTTCGCTAAGTTTTATATTAGCCTTTTCGCAATCTTGAGTGCCTGCTTCTGCTAACAAATATTCAACCGTATATTTAGTTTCTGGAGCTAATGTTGATTTTTCTCGACACCATTGTGCAAAACTTTTATCGGGTTTTTTTGGTTCTTTTGCTATATCACTCGCATTTTGATTGTGATTGCAAGCTGTTAAAATAAGGAAAGTGCAAAGTAATATGATTATTTTGATCATGATATTAAAAGTATTTACGTAATTAAAATTATATATAGAGAAAGCCTAAAAACTACATATGGATTCCGGTTTAAAAGGGCATACTTTATTAATTATTTCGTTTTCACTTAAGGCAATTCTTTCTACATCTGTTAACTTTTCCAGGGGTTTTATATCATTAATTTGATTATCACGAAGTAACATATAACTTAAATTAGTTAAGTTTGAAAGTGGTTTGATGTTACTAATTTGGTTGTGATTAAGCTTAAGCCAACTTAAATTAATCAATTTTGATAACGGTTTGAGGTCACTTATTTGATTTTGTGCAAGATCGATATAAGTCAAGTTGCTTAATCCTGATAGTGGTGTTAAGTCACTAATTTGGTTTTTATCGAGATGAATCCAAGTTAAGTTAGTTAAACTAGCAAGGGGTTTGAGGTCACTAATTTGGTTTTCATTAAGATTTATCTTATTCGAATTAGTTAAATTAGAAAGCGGTTTTAAGTCACTAATTTGGTTTTGTTGAAGGTTAAGATAAGCTAACTTGCTTAATTCTGATAGCGGTTTCAAGTCACTAATTTGGTTTTTATCGAGACTAATTTTAGTTAACTTGGTTAAACTAGCAAGGGGTTTGAGGTCGCTAATTTTATTTTCATTAAGATTTATCTGAGTCAAATTAGTTAAGTTTGAAAGCGGTTTTAAATCACTAATATGGTTTTTTATAAGATTAATACTAGCTAAATTAGTTAAAGAAGAAAGAGGTTTTAAATCGTCGATTTGAATATCATTAAGGTCAAGATTAGTTAAATTAGTCAACGTTGAGAGCGGTTTTAAATCGCCGATTTGAATATCGTAAATGTAAAGACGAGTCAAATTAGTTAACCTTGAGAGCGGTTTTAAATCGCCGATTGGAATATCTCTAAGGTAAAGATGAGTCAAATTAGTTAAAGAAGAGAGAGGCTTTAAATCGACGATTTGAATATCGCTAAGGTCAAGATTAGTTAAATTAGTTAAAGAAGAGAGAGGTTTTAAATCGCCAGTTTGAATATCGCTAAGGTCAAGATAAGTTAAATTAGTTAACATTGAGAACGGTTGTATGTCGCCTATCGGATTATCATCAATCTCAAGCTTAGTTAAATTAGTTAAGGTTGAGAGCGGTTTTATGTCGCTGATTTGATTTTGCTGAAGGTTAAGATCGGTTAAATTAGTTAACTTTGAAAACGGTTGTAAGTCTGTAATTCTTTTATTAAAAAAGTTAATCTCAGTCAAACTACTTAATTTTTGATTAGCCTTTTCGCAATCTTGGGTACCTGCCTCTTTTAATAAAACCTCTACTGTATACTTGATTTTTTCAGGTAAGATTGCTTGTTTCTCGCACCACCAGATAAAGCTTTGAGCGGGAACTTTAAATTCAGTTAAATTATTTAGCTTTAAAAGCGAATTTACCTCGGTGATTTCATTTTTATAAAGCGTAAGCTCTGTCAAGTTAGCTAAATTCAATAGCGGTTTGATGTTGGTAATCTTATTATCATCAAGCCGAAGTCGTTTCAAGTTAGTTAGATCGGCAAGCGGCTGTATATCATCGACTTGATTATCACCAAGATAGAGCGAATTTAAATTAATCAGTGAAGATAGCGGTTTTATATCGATGATTTTGTTAGATTCTAGACTTAAAAACTGTAAATTGTTAAAAGAAGCAATTAGCGCTACATCTTCAATTTGGTTTCCTCCAAGCCGGAGTTGAACTAAATTAGTCATTTTTGACAGCGGTTGTAAGTCGCCAATCTGATTTTGTTCGAGATTAAGTTTAGTTAGATTAGTTAAATCAGCAATTGCAGCTAGGTTGCTAATGTTGTTTTCTGATAAACTAAGTTCGGTTAAACTAGTTAAATTAGAAATTGCTGCTAGATTGCTGATATTGTTTTCCGATAAATTGAGCTTAGTTAAATTAGTTAAATCGGAAAGCGGTGTTAAGTCACTGATGTTTGTTTTACCAAGGTGAAGTTGAGTCAAATTACTAAGTCTTTCACCCGCCTTTTTGCAATTTTTGGTACCCGCTCTTTCTAATAAAGCTTCTACAGTAATCCTCGTTTCTTCAGCTAACGAAGGTTTTTTCTCGCACCATTCTGTCATTTTTGTAGCTATTTCTGCTTTTTTACGAGCATCTGGATCTTGTCTTTTCAAGGTACAGGCTGTTAATGTTATTACTGTACAAAGTGTTATGGTTAATTTTTTCATTATGTTTATGTAATTTTAATTTATTAAAGTTTTTTTTATTTATTAATTAGTTTTAATTGATGATTCCACGGCGCAAAATTCACGGTATATCTCACCTCAAAAAGATTGAAATTAATTTTTTCATTGTTAATATCTATGTGTTATTACTTGTTTTATTGAAATAAAATCAATAGTTAATACACAATTGATAGCAACAATATACTGACTTTGTAATCGGTGAATTCCGCTTTATTTCAGTTCCGCTATCAAAAAATATGAGCTTTAAAAAACTCCGCGCTCCTTTACTCTTACCTCCGCGTCACTTTGCGTTTCAAAACATATAATTCTCTTACAAAGGAGTTTTATATTGCAATCTAAAAATGGTGCATTACCTAGATAGTGATAATGCACTGTATCAGATTTAAACCTAAATGTTTGGCGCTATGAGCGGAGCTTTCTCGCAGAGTAAGCGCAACTACGAACCTAAACCATCACAACTTCGGGAACGGCATCTTGCATTCTAGTAAATGCATCTATCAAAGTTTGTAACTGTACGTCTGCTTTCATTACTCCCAATCCCCTGACGGTAACTTTCCCAGTCGAATACACAAACCTACTCATTTGATTTTGCGGTAGTTTCTCTGCTAATAATTTCCAACCGGGTTCTTCCATTGGTGTTTCTAAAACAATATGTTGTTTGCCATCTGGTTTTATCCGACTAAATCCGATACTTTTGGCTAATTGCTTTAATTCCATGACTCGCAACAATTGATTGGCTGAGGCGGGTACTTTTCCATATCTATCGTTCCATTCGGCTGCAATCATTGCTAATTCTTGTTTGGAATTGGCTACCGCTACGGCACGATATGCGCTCATCTTCTGATCTAAATCTGTGATGTAATCTGCTGGAATAAATGCCGTCAAATTAAGATCGATTTGAGTATCCTCAACGGTAGGAATTTCTTGTCCCCGAATTTCGCGAATGGCTTCTTCTAACATTTCCATATACAAATCGAAGCCAATGACGTTCATTTGTCCGGATTGCTCTGCTCCTAATAAGTTACCAACCCCCCTGATTTCCATATCTCGCATTGCTAATTGATAACCGGAACCCAATTGTGTAAATTCTTGAATCGCTCTTAATCTTTTCCTAGCTGCTTCCGATAATGAACTTTGTCTGGGATAAAATAACCATGCATGAGCTTGAATTCCCGCACGTCCAACTCTTCCCCTTAATTGATAAAGTTGAGCTAATCCGAATTTTTGCGCGTCTTCTACTAATATGGTATTAACTCGGGGAATATCCAAACCCGATTCAATAATTGTCGTACAAATTAAAATATCTGCTTCCCCACTACTGAAAGAAAGCATGATCGATTCTAACTCGCCCGCTTCCATCTGACCGTGCGCGATCGCAATCTTGGCATTCGGTATCATCTCTCGCAAAAAGGCGGATTTATCTTCAATTCCTTCTACCCGTGGAACTACGTAAAATACCTGTCCACCTCTGTCTAATTCTTGACGGATGGCGGTACGAATTGCTTCGGGATTCATCGGTGAAAGATGAGTTTTAATTGGTCTTCTCGATGGTGGTGGTGTAGTAATCAAACTCATTTCTCGAATTCCCGACAATGACATATACAAGGTGCGGGGAATAGGTGTTGCACTTAAGGTAAGTACGTCAACTTGAGTTTTCAAGGATTTAATTTTTTCTTTTTGATTTACCCCAAATCTTTGTTCTTCATCTACCACCAATAAACCTAAATCTTTGTATTGAACGCTTTTACCTAAAAGTTGATGGGTACCGACAACAATATCCAATTCCCCAGTTAACAAGCGTTTTTGAATATTCCGTTTTTCCTCTGCGCTACGGAAACGATTAAGTAAACCTACATTTATGGGATAGGGAGCAAAACGTTCTTTTAAAGTGTGATAATGCTGCTGGGTAAGAATGGTAGTTGGTGCGAGTAAAGCAACTTGCTTCCCAGAAGTTACCGCTTTAAATATAGCTCTAATCGCAACTTCCGTTTTACCAAAACCCACATCACCGCAAACCAAACGATCCATAGGGCGATCGCTTTCCATATCCCGTTTGACATCTTGAGTAGCTTTCAGCTGATCGATTGTGGGTTGATATGGGAAAGAATCCTCCATCTCTTCCTGCCAAGGGGAATCCAGAGGATAAGTAAAACCAGTTTGTTGAGTACGTTGAGAATACAATCTTAATAAATCAACCGCTAATTTCTTAACAGTTTTACGGACTTTATTTTTAGTATTTTCCCAAGCCTTACCCGTCATTTTATTTAATTGCGGGGAAGAGTTAGTAGTTGTGCGAAAACGAGATAAAGCACCAACTTGATCGGCTGCTACTCGTAATAATCCATCTGCATACTTAACAACTAAATAATCGCGAGTTTCATGATTTAACGTTAAACTTTCTAACTTCAGAAATTGACCTAAACCGTGATTTCTATGAATTACATAATCACCCGGACGTAACTTATTAGGATCGACCTTTTTAGAACTAGCTTTGCGGCGCTTGCGGACATAACCGGGAGTTGCTAAAGTATGCTGACCGTAAAACTCCTTATCGGTAACAACAACTATTCTGAAGGTGGGTAAGATAAAACCTTCTAGCTCAGCTAACCCCGAATATTTTACAGCTACAGGAACGTGACTAACCAACGAGCGATCGATCGCTTGATAATCGCGGGGATTGGGAATAAACTGAGCCGGACAATCATGTTCTTGTAACAGAGAAACCGAACGAGTTGGTTGAGCAGAAACCAACCAAATATTAAAATTGCGATCGCGCTCTTCCCGTAACGTTTCTGCCAACTTGGCAAAAGCATGAGGAGTCACCGGAATCGCACGAGCCGCCAAATTCACAGCATCATCACCTTCCTCAGCAATCTCCGACAAATACAAACTTTCAAACTTTTCTAAATCTGCCAAACAATCTTCCCAAAAACGGTGAATTTTAGGAAGTTGGGAATTGGTAATTGGTAATTGGTAATTGGTAATTGGTAATTGGGAATTATTATCTCCCCCCTCTCCCCCTCTCCCCCTCTCCCCCTCTCCTTCCCCAAGCCACTGCTCCTCGGCATTCTCCACCCAAAGCAAACTATGAGCGTAACACTGCTCAACTTCATCAACGGCAACTAAAATATTTTCTGGTAAATAATCTAATAAAGAAGCAGGCTTTTCGTAAGCTATACCCAAGAATCTGCGGGTACCTTCTAATAATTGTCCGGATTCTAACTGTTCTTTTTCTTCTGGTGAAAGATAATTCTCAATAGACGCTCTAAATTGCGTCTGTGCCATTAAGATTGGAGCAAAACTAGTAGGAGTAAGAATTATTTGGTCAATTTTATCTAAAGCAGAACGCTGAGTGGACGGATCGAATTCGCGAATTTGCTCGATTTCATCGCCAAACCAGTCCAAACGTACAGGTAACTCCGAAGATACCGGAAATACATCGACAATATCTCCCCGACGGCTCCAAGTACCTTCCATTTCCACCAAAGGAACTCTTTCGTATCCCAAAGCGGTCATTTTTTTAGCAAAAGTACCCAGATTAAATTCCATTCCCTTGGCAATATTCAAACAAAAAGGCTTAAATGCTGACGGGGGTGGTAAATGGGGTTGTAAAGCTGCTTGGGTGGCAATTACGGCTACATTAGAAGAATTCTCATCAGGGGACAGCTTAATTAAATCGGCAAGCACCTGCATTTGTCCCCAAGTCATTTCGGTTTCGGGGTCGAATGGTTCGTAGGGTGAAGCTTCCGAAGTAGGATAAAAATGTACAGTTTTCCATCCCATCGCTTCGAGTTGCGTAGTCCAACGTCCAGCTTCTTCCAAAGTGGCGCAGACTACAAATAAGTTCCGCTCCGAACTATTTGCCAATGCCGAAGCAACCAAACCTTTCGGTAAACGTGGAATTCCATTTAACTGTAATGTCGAAAGAGTCTTTAATTTAGAAAGCAGTTCGGTGGTGAGAGGGGCACGCCCCAAAGCACGCACTATGGATGAAAAAGCCATAACTATATAATTCGTAATATGTCGCTGTCGCGCCTAGCTGCGCTACGTAATTAAAACCAGCCGCATCCCTTTAGCTAAACCGCAATAGAACCTATTATGGTACTGGACTTGGCACCGGAGAATTAGCCGTTCGTAAAGGTTGTATGTTAGACAAAACAGACCTTTACCTTGATAAATCGAGGTATAAGCCAGGAAATTATCCCTTTTCTAAAATACAGGCAACAAGTATTTTTAATGAATGCCTACTCAACTATTTTAGAAGTGTCAACGGTCAATTTTGCTCATTCCTGTTTTTTCCTAGTAAAATTACCACACTGGGTTTGGCTTAATATACGTAAGTGTGTTCTGGATTCGGCGATAAATTTCTTTCTCGTATTAAATTTTAAATTTTATGTATTTAGAGTCTTTTATTAGTACGCTCATGATGCTAAATACTTAAAAACTATAACCGTGCATAACTAGCCGAAAAAGAACGGCAATTTTTTAGAATGTCCCTCAATTTTGAGTTATTTATTATTTTTCTGCTGATTTTCGCTAATGCCATCTTCGTCATGTCGGAGTTAGCAATAGTTTCCGCTCGTAAAGTCCGCTTACAACAGCTTGCCAACCAAGGAAACAGCAGAGCCAGAGCCGCTTTTCAATTAGCTTCCTCTCCCACACAATTTTTAGGTACCGTGCAAGTAGGAATAACTTTAGTTACTATCATCGCTGGTGCCTACGGAGAACAAATTATTTACAACAGAATATATCCACTTTTAAATTTTATTCCTGTATATCAAGTCGAGGTAGTTCACGTAATCTCAGTATTAACCATTACTTTTATCGCGATTATTTTAGGCGTACTTGTACCCAAGCGCTTGGCATTAAATCACCCAGAATTAATCGCTTCTATAGTTGCTTTACCTTTAAAAAGTTTAGTTAAAATTACTTATCCAATCGTTTTTTTATTAAATTTTTTTACAGATACAATTGTCAGATTACTAGGAATTAAACCTTCTACCGAACCGCAAATAACAGAAGAAGAAATCAGAGTATTAATCGAACAAGGTACTGAAGAAGGAACCTTTGAAGAAGTAGAGCAGGACATGGTTGAGCGGGTTTTTCGTTTAGGCGATCGCCCGGTAAGTTCGTTTATGACACCACGCCCAGAAATCATCTGGTTGGATTTGGTAGATAATATTACTCAGAATCGCGAGAAAATAATTGAAAATGGTTATTCGCGGTATCCAGTGTGTCAGGAAGGCTTGGATAATATATTAGGAATTATTCCAGTTACAAACTTATTAGCTCGCAGTTTTACCGGAGAGCAGATGGATTTAACCGTAGGATTGCGAGAGCCGATATTCGTACCCGAAAGCACCCGTGGGTTAAAAGTTTTAGAATTATTCAAGCAAACCATCAACCATGTGGCGTTAGTAGTAGATGAATATGGAGTAATTCAAGGATTGGTAACTTTGAACGACATATTAATTGAAATTGTCGGTGATGTACCCAACGATGACGATGAAGAAGAAGAACCCCAAGCCGTACAAAGAGACGATGGATCTTGGTTACTCGATGGGATGTTAACAATGGATGAGTTTTTTGAACTTTTCGACATGGAAGAAGAATTAGAATCCCACTCCCGCGACAGCTATCAAACATTAGGTGGTTTGGTAATGACTCACTTAGGGCGCATTCCCGTCGCTACCGATAACTTTGAATGGAAGGATATGCGTTTTGAAGTTATGAATATGGATGGCAATCGAGTGGATAAGATTTTGGTTAAATTATTGAAAAATAAATCAATCAATTTGGAGAAATTGGAAAGGGAGTAGGTTAGAGGTTAAAGGTTAAAGGTAAGAATTTAAGATGCTGAAAAACCCGGTTTCTTCAAAAAATCGGGTTTTTAATTGATGAATAAATATAAATTAAGAATGATAATTATAAAAAATTACATCAAGTTTCATCAGTGCAAGATGCATATTTATTACGTTTTTTATCCTCTTCTGAAAGTGGCGAACCAACTGGTTGAACTAAATACCAATATTGCACTTCCAACCAACGTAAAGGAGTAAAGAGCAGCGCCAATTGTCCATTAATCAAAAAACCAATTATACCAGAGTCTCCCGATGTCACATTATGATAAACATAAGTACAGCTAGAAGTTCCCGAACCATGAACAATGGTATTAGTTGTTAATCGAATCCCGACATAAGAAAGGGTATAAGCAATTACGAAACCAGCAGCAATTTTAGTAATGAGATTTTTATTTAGATTTTTATTCATATTTTGATTCCTATGGCTCAAATATCAAATTATTTACTAGATGTTTTTTTACTCTTAAAACATAAAAACCGTATTTATATTGAGAAAAAACCGGGATTATATAAATCTGCTTTGTCAAAATTGTAGCAAGCAGTTTGATTCAATAAATAGAAAGCAGAGCCTGCAAAACCTTGGCGATCGCTCAACCCCTCGAACCGATTACCCAATCCCAATAAAAAAACCCGCCAGTGACGGGATTGGATCGAATTAAGATAGTGAAAAAAGCTAACTCTTAACCTGCCTTCTTTCCCGATCGTGATTCGATGTTCTTCCTTGGCTACAACCTCCAGAAGACTCTCGATCGCCTTCACCATAAATAAAAGGACAATATTTAGTATTAGCGCTAATACAATCCATATGGGGAGTTTTAGCACACACGAGTAGTAATACACCCAAAATTATTAATAAACCACAAATAGACGCTACTTGAATCCACTGCATTTCTACAGCACCGTGAACAATTACCTCTCGTAGCAAAGACACAATCGTAACTTCTACGGCGACTCCAACTGCAATGCTATGCTCTTGTAGATACACCACTAACAGTCGAAATAACTCAACCAAAATTAAAATAAATAGCATTTTTGCAGTGACTTCTTTGTAATCAACTGAACGCAAAATATCCTGAAATATTCCCCATAGCTTGACTACCATCACTGCGAATAAACAAAAACATAGAGAAATAACAACTAAGTCACAAAAAGTCTCCATGTTGCTGACTATTCTGTGCCGATCTAACCAACGGTTCCATAATAGAAATTGGCTTTTGGGACGTTTTTTCACAAACATAAACATGAATTACCAAGTGAACTACAGACCACACCAGCCATTGTTCAACTAATTCTTTATATTGTGACGTACCTTATAGCAAGTTAGCAGCAGTATTGATAACTTTTTATCGAGGAGGAATTTGATAAGTAAAATTCTGTGCTTGCTGCATAAGCTGTTCGGCGTTACTAGCCCATTGTTGATTATTTTGTGCTAAGAATAAATCCCTAGAGTGTTGTAATACGCGCATAGCATCGGGATATTGTTTCATTTGTATAAATGCCAATCCAGCACCATAATAAGCGCTGGGATAATCTGGGTTAGCTTCGGCGGCTTTTCTAAATGCTTCTAAAGCCTGTTCGTGCTTACCTTGACTATATAAAATCGAACCAATATTATAATGGGCTTCGGGATATTTGGGATTAATTTTAACCGCTTCGGTAAAAGCCTTTCTTGCTTGCTTGAACTTGCGTTCTTGCATATAGCATAACCCGATTTGATAAGCAGGTTCTGGTGCTTTATTGCTATATTTCATCGCTTTTCTAAAAGATTTAACCGCTTTGCTACAGTCTTCTTTTTGTTGGTTCAATAAACCAAGATTGTAGTGAGCAACTCCCAATTTTGAATCTATTTCTATAGCCCGCTGTAAATAATTTTCAGCTTGAGTGAAATTATTCCCTTCCAACAAAGCACCACCTAAATTTGCATAAGCTAAAGCAAACTTTGGATCGACTTGAGTAGCTCGATAAAAAGCATCCGCAGCCGGTTGCAATTGTCCTACCTGTCTTAAGGCTAATCCTAAATTGTAATAGGCTGGTGCTAAAGATGGATCGAGCTGAATCGCTTGATTAAAAGCGTTAATTGCATTTTGTGGTTGTCCCGACTGAACTAACTGCAAACCCTGATTTAAATAAGTTGTAGCGCTGTTACGAGCGTACTGTGCTAGCTTTTGCGGAACTGGATCAAACTTAAACTCATAAGCTTCATTAGCTTTAACAGGAGCAATTGTCATACTCAGCAAGATTGCACTAAAGAACGCACTCAGCCGATACTTACAAACTAACTCGTTCATGGATTTCCTCCCTAACAACGCTTTTATTTAACCGAACCAATATTTGATTCAAGATTTTTAATTCAAGATTATGGTTTAAAATAAAGCAGTTTAGACTGTGAAATCTGGTTAATCGTCAATATAACGGATTATCCCTACTTTATTAATCCAAAATCTACAGATGCTCTTGGCTGCAACCAGACTACTTTATAAAAATCTAATTTTATATGTAAATGTTGTCTTTTAAATCACTTTTTAGAGATAAATTTTAAAAGATAATACGATTTCTGTATTAAAGTTACGATCGCATTCATCCAAGGAATTATTTGCAGGATAATCAATTTAATAAATAAGCCATCATAGAGCGGAGCCGATACGGCTACACCGCCTTCGGAGGTTTTGATGATTGAAAAAGTTGGAAGGGGTTTGCATTCGATTGCAATCGTTGGTCCTTATTTAAGCGGAAAGACTACATTAGTAGAAAGTTTATTGTTTGTTACTGAGGCGATTTCTCGCAAAGGTAGCGTTAAGGATGGTAACACCATAAGCGATAGTTCTCCACAAGCGCGAGAACGTCAAATGAGCGTAGAAGCGAGTGCGGCTAGTACAAAATTCAAAGACGTTAATTTTACCTTTATTGACTGTCCCGGTTCTATCGAATTTGTTCAAGAAACATATAATGCTCTGATCGGTGTTGATGCGGCAATTGTTGTTTGCGAACCCGTAGCCCAAAAGGTTTTAGCTTTAGCACCATTATTCAAATTTCTCGATGATTGGGAAATTCCCCATTTGATATTTGTTAACAAAATGGATAAAGCAAATATCCATGTTTTAGATATCTTGAATGGGCTTAAAGCAGTTTCTAGCCGTCCGTTAGTAGCCCATCAATATCCTATTTTGCAAAAAGAAAATTTAATTGGATTTATCGATTTAGTCAGCGAAAAAGCTTATCATTATCATCCCGGTGCTGCTGCCGATACAGTTCCATTTCCAGAAGCACTTAAAGAGGAAGAACGTGCTACTAGGGAAGAAATGCTCGAAACCCTGGCAGATTTTGACGACCACTTACTTGAAGAAATTTTAGAAAATATTGAACCCAAACAAGAGGAAATTCTCAAAGATTTAAAGTTAGATTTAGGTTCTGATTTAGTTGTACCAGTATTTTTTGGAGTTGCTTCCCAAGATTACGGAGTACGTCCGCTGTTAGAAGCGTTGTTAAAAGAAGCCCCCGATCCTCAAAATACAGCAAAACGTCGTTTAACTAATTTAAGTAGTTTAAGTGAAAATTCCGATACTCCCATCGCTCAGGTATTAAAAACTTACTATACTCCCCAAGGTGGTAAACTTTCCTTGGTACGGATATGGCAAGGAAGTTTATCCGAAGGCATGACTATCAACGGTATTCGTGTTGGTAGTATGTATCGCTTGATGGGACAAAATCAGCAAAATGTAAATACAGCCTCATCCGGAGAAATTGTCGCTTTAACTCGTTTGGAAGGAATCAAAACTGGTGACACTTTAACCGCAGATTCTCAGGTAGTAGAATTACCTCGCGTTGAACAGCTAGAACCCGTTTACGCTTTAGCTATAGTCACCGAAAAACGCGACGATGAAGTTAAACTAAGCGGTGCTTTAAGTAAATTATTAGAAGAAGACCCCAGTTTAGCTTGGGAACAACACGGGGACACTCACGAAGTAATCCTTTGGGGACAAGGGGAAATTCATCTGCAAGTTACCCTCGATAGACTGCGGAGTAAATATAATCTACCAATGTCTACCTATCCCCCACAAGTACCTTACAAAGAAACCATTCGTAAAACAACTGCATCAGTCCACGGACGTTACAAACATCAAAGTGGTGGACACGGACAATTTGGCGATGTTTATCTTAACATTCAACCTTTAGCGAGAGGAGAAGGTTTTAACTTTAGCGAAACTATCGTCGGTGGTGTAATTCCTAAACAATATATCCCTGGTGTAGAAATAGGAGTGCGAGAGTCCTTAGAACAGGGAACTTTGGGTTTTCCCGTAGTAGACGTATCGGTAACTTTAACAAACGGTTCTTACCATAACGTCGATAGTTCCGAACAAGCCTTTAAATTAGCTGCAAAACAAGCAATGCAGACGGGGATGTTGGAATGTAAACCTATGCTTTTAGAACCAATCGTGCTAATGAAAGTAAAAACCCCTAGCGAATTTACCTCCAAAGTGTTGCAACTATTAAGCGGTAGACGGGGGCAAATTTTGGGTTACGAAGCAATTGCAAACTGGAAAAGCTGGGATCGAGTCACCGGATATTTACCCCAATCGGAGATGCAAAACTTTATCGTAGAATTGCGATCGCAAACTTTAGGGGTAGGTTCTTTTGATTGGGAATACGACCATTTACAAGAAGTACCCGAAAAATTAGCCGACCAGATTCTTGCTAGTTATGGCAATAATAATAGTAACAATAAGTAATTTGCAATTTTGAATTGTTTTTGTTACCGGGAATTTATTCTTGGTAGCAACTTTTATTATTTCCGTTTTGCGTAACATCTATTTTCGGTCATAACCCACTAACGCACCGGAGCAAAACCAGCTTCACTAATTGCCTTTTGCCCTTGGGAAGTTAGCAATAATTTAGTATAAGCATCACCAATCTGCTTTTGTCTACCATTATTATCCTTGGTAACTACAAATAATTTGTTTCTGAGAGGATAACTACCATTCTTAATCGCTTTAGTATTCACCCGATCGCGCTTTTGCGGACACTGGTTTGATTCTACTAATTTTCCAATATACGGAGCAACAAAATTGTCTGGAGTAGTACCTAAAGGTAAGGGTTTTACCGTACATTGAGGCACTATAGCCCGTGCCGAACCGAAATACACGCCGCCAGGATTTTGACTGACTTTACGCAATGCTTCAGTGGGAGAATAGACATACTGCACCTTAGAACCCAATTCTTGTTCGTCTAATTTTTTACCGTCAAATAATGTAGAATTTACATCTTGAGGATTTTCAGCGAAAGGCGTAATAATTAAATCCGGCCCTCCTAATTGTTTCCAGTTGCTAATCTCACCTAAATAAATTTTCTGTAACTGTTCGACAGTTAAACCAGAAACTTCAAGCATTGGGTTGACTGCTACTGCTACCCCATCGGTGGCAACCTGACGTTGCTTGAGCGTAAAACCTTTTTGTGCGGCTTCTTGATATTCCGATTTTGTTAGGGGGCGAGAGAGTTGAGCAAAGTCTATTTCTCCATCCAACAACATTCTAATTGCAGCATCCGAAATAGGAGTATCTTGTTGAGGGTGGGTATATTGCAACTTTAGTTCCGGGCGATCGCCTTGAATCAAAGAATTTACTAATTGCCGAATTGGTGCCCAAGCAGTACTTCCACTATATTGAAACGAACCGATGGGGACATTCCTTACCGTTTTAAAGGTTGAAGCCTCCGAAGGTGAAATTCGATCTACCCCTTCGGAAGTTATAATGCTGCCTCTTGGTTGTAAATACTGCCTTACCAGCAACCACAATCCTCCCATGACAAGGATTGTCAGCACTTTTCCAATAATTAAACCTTTGACTAACTGTATGGAATCTCTACTAAGGGGAATTAACTTTTTGGTAGTATTATTCATATTTATGCCGATAATTTTACAATCTCATTGATTCAGAGCGTAACCTTGGGGTATGTAATTTGTTAAGTACATTTCCTTACGTATGACATATTTTTCTCTATTTCATAAAAAGATAGATATATCTTACGGTTCTTTTATAAAAAGCTTTGCTAACTAAAATATGAATTATATATAGGTGGATTTTACCTAAGTAAAACTACTTTATAAAACTTTTATAAGTAACATAAATAACAAATATGATAGGTAAGATGATATGCGATCGCTATCAGGTAATTCAAATTATCAATCAAGGAATGTTTTGTCAGACATATATTGCCCGTGACATTACTATTACTGATTATCCCACCTGTGTTGTCAAACACTTTCTACCTAGCGATAGAATTGCGCTGCCAGTAAAAATTCGCAGAAGGCTATTTACCCGTGAAGTTCAAGCTTTGATGAAGTTAGACAGTTATGAGTATGTTCCACATCTTTTGAACCATTTTGAACATAATCAAGAATTCTACTTAGTACAAGAATTTATTCAAGGGCATTCTCTGAGCGCTGAATTGCAGCCCGGTAAACGTTGGAGTGAAGCTAAAGTAATTGAATTAGTGCAAGAAGTTTTAAAAATTTTGGTTTTCGTACATTCTCAGGGATTGATTCATCGCGATATCAAGCCAAGTAATATCATGAGACGCGAACGAGATAATGGATTAGTACTGATTGATTTTGGTGCCGTGAAGCCAATGTGGAATGAATTGGTTAAAAATCAACAAATTGCTGATAATACGACCATTGCCATTGGAACACCGGGCTATATGCCTTACGAACAACACCAAGGTAAACCAGTACCTAGTAGCGATATCTATGCTCTGGGTATGATTGCTATTCAAGCACTTACAGGTATTCATCCAATCAAGTTACCAGAAGATAAAAATACTGGTGAAGTTGTATGGCGACACTTGGTTCGTATCGATCGTAAACTAGCTTTAGTAATTAATCAAATGGTCTGCTACCATTCTCAAAACCGATATAAGTCGGCAACAGTTGCGCTTGCCGCACTAATGGATTTAAATAATGTAAATATTGCTTCATCTACAAAGAAAAATAACTCAATTTTAGCAGCAGTTGAACTAGCACCAGAATTAAATGAATTCAGTTCCAAATCAACCGATGCAATGGTATCACAAAAATTACTAGCTCCAGCAGCAACAAGCGATTTAGATTTCCCAACCTGGAACGATCGTATGAAGACAGCATCAGAAAGCGATACAATTGTTTCGATTTTTCCTCACAAATCGGCTTTGTACATCGGTTTGGTAATAGGTGTAGTTTCTGGTTTAGCTTTAATGATTTTAAGCTACTTGTCTATACAGACAATTGATTCGATTCAACCACAAAACTCTCAAATTAAAAATCTTACAGATCCCGATTAAATCAAAAAGTAGAGAGTAGGGGATAGGTGATATTAATAAATAAAATTAGTCATCAAGCGTAGTAATCCTTATATAGTAAATCTTTCAAGCTTTTCACACCTCAAAAAATAATCTAAAATCTAAAATCCAAAATTCTCTTTATGGAATCTTCACAATCCTGGTATATTATTAAACGCCCAACCGAAAAATGCGAAATCGTCTCCAGCGAACTAGCATCTGAAGACGATACAAAAATTATAGAAAAATGGGGACCATTTAGTTCAAAAGAGGAAGCCATATCCCGTCGTATAGGGTTAATTAGGACGGGAAAATGTCAGCCAGCTTGAAAAAGTTAAGAGTTAGGAGTTAGGAGTTGTGAGTTATTTTCAATCTTAAGATGTAATTTCCTTCTGGCACATGAATAATAAGAACGCCTTTTTACAATCCTATACTGCTAACTCATCACTCCTAATTCCTAACTCCTAACTCCCAGAAGTAGCACTGCTACGTCTGGCAAATCTACTTTCTCTCGGCTCTCACATTGCCTTTTGCAGCAATTTCTTTTTTCAATTGTTCTATTGCCTTGGCAAATTGAGGATCTTGTAAGGTAGCTAGTTTCTCGCGTTGTTTGAGCCACAAATTCTGCCGCTGTTCGTCGCTCAACTCGACCTTGATATCTGGCTTAATTCCGGCTTTATTAATATCGGCACCACTAGGGGTATGATATTTAGCAATCGTGACTGCTACTCCGGAACCGTCATAAAGGGGACGTACCGATTGCACTAAACCTTTACCAAAAGTCTTGCTACCGACTAAAACAGCACGCTTATTATCCTGCAACGCACCGGAAAGGATTTCACTCGCACTAGCACTTCCTTTGTCTACCAAAACTACTAGTGGTTTTTCCGTGAGCGATCGCCCAGTTGCTGCTTCTTTCTCTACAAGTCCTTTGCGGTCAATGGTGGAAACAATCGTACCATCCTTGAGCCACATCCGGGCAATTTCGATACTAGAGAATAATAAACCGCCTGGATTATTACGTAAATCCAGAACATACCCATCAACGTTTTTCTTCTCCAATTCTCTAATAGCTTCGCGCATTTCCTTGGAAGCATTAGCGCTGAACTGTTTGAGACGAATATAACCAGTTTTACCCGCAGGAGTTTGTTTTAGGGAGTAATCAACCGGATGAATTTCGATTTTTGCTCTGGTTATTAAATAATCTCTTGGCTTTTCTCCGTTACGAGAAATAGTTAACCTAACCTTACTTCCGGGTTCCCCTCGGATTAAAGTTACAGCTTCACTGGTATCCATCCCCTCAGTGCTTTTGCCATTGATTTTAGTAATTACATCTTTAGCTAAAATACCGGCTTTAAATGCTGGGGTATCTTCCAATGGAGCAATAACGGTCAACTTTTTAGTTTCCTCATCAAGCCCAATAGTGATACCAACACCAGTTAATTCCCCAGAGGTATCCACCTGCATATTCTTGAACTCTTTGGGGTCCATAAAGCGGGTGTAGGGGTCATCCAGCTTTTTAAGCATTTCCCGGATGGATTTGTAGGCTTGCTCCTTGTCAGTGTATTTTTTATCCAAATACTCTTTACGAACAGCCTGCCAATCTACCTGGTTAAACGTACCATCTACGTATTGGCGGTAAATAATCTGCCAAACTTCATCTACTATCTCTTTAGGACTTTCTTTAAATAAGGCTTGTCCTTGTGGAAGGTTTACAAGACCGGCGACGGCAATCGTTGAAAGCGTCACGGCTGTAGCACCTAAAACAAGTCCACTTCTTCTAATCACCATATTACAGCTGTGCCAGACTGAATTTACATAGTCAGTATGCTCAATCTAACACAGCCTTACACTGTATAGACCGAGCATAATTTGTTATTTCGGTAAAATTTTCCATCAATCCGGCTAGCTTTGCGGCTTTGCACAAAACTAGCAAGAATATTTAACGTACAAAACGTACAAAGTTTTTGTTTAATCTGGTTCTACCCAACGTTCGTCTGCTTTAATCAAGTTTATCAATTCCTCCACACCTTTATCTTCGGGAACCTTTTTAATTTCTTCTCTACCCCTGTAAAGCGAGATAAATCCTGGAGTTTTACCAACATAGCCGTAATCAGCGTCAGCCATTTCTCCGGGGCCATTGACAATGCAGCCCATAACAGCAATATCCAATCCCGTGAGATGGCTGGTTGCATCGCGAACTTTGTGCAACACTTCCTCTAAATTAAACAAAGTCCGACCGCAGGAAGGACAAGCGACGTATTCTACCATCGTCTTCCGCAATCCCAAAGCCTGCAAAATACTATAACAAACTGGAATTTCTTTTTCCGGTGCTTCAGTCAAAGAAACCCGAATTGTATCGCCAATACCATCGGCTAACAAAGTCGCAATTCCCGCAGTAGACTTAATGCGTCCGTATTCCCCATCCCCGGCTTCAGTAACACCTAGATGCAAAGGATAATCCATACCTTCATCATCCATCCGTTTAGCCATCAACCGATAAGCAGCCAACATTACCGGCACTCGCGAAGCCTTCAGTGAAATTACGATATTATGAAAATCTAAAGATTCACAAATACGAATAAATTCCAGCGCCGACTCCACCATTCCTTCGGGAGTATCCCCATAAGTAAACAGCATACGTTCGGCAAGGGAACCGTGATTTACGCCGATTCGCATTGCTTTTCCCTGGTCGCGCAGAGAAATTACTAAAGGTTTGAGAGTTTCGGCAATTTTTTCGCCAATTTCATCGAATTCAGCCTTAGTATATTCAGTGCGATTAGAATCTGGTTTTTCAAAAACGTACAGCCCCGGATTAATCCGAACCTTTTCAATATGCTTGGCAACTTCCAAAGCAATTTTCATACCGTTGTGATGTACGTCAGCAACAATTGGCACATCCTGGTAAGTTTGCTTTAACTTTTGTTTAATTTCCGATAAAGCTCTAGCATGAGCCATGCTGGGTACGGTAACTCGGACAATTTCGCAGCCGATTTCATGCAAGCGACGAATACCAGCCACGGAACCGGCGATATCCAAAGTATCCTCATTAATCATCGACTGCACCACCACGGGGTACCCTCCCCCAATGGTGACATCTCCGACCTGTACGGGGCGGGTTTTGCGCCGCTTGATGGTAGTTTCAAAAGCGGCGGGGGCCGTAGATGCGCTATTATTAGTTGCTGTTGGTGTTGGCAGGGTTTGCATAACCTGTTTAAGTAAAATTCTGTAGCGAAGATATCAAATTTTCAAACATTCTGTTTTTTAGATTGCCATAGTTCCAGCCGATTAGATGTTAAATTTCTTGGTTAAAGTTAATAATTAGGATAAAACAGCTTTATGATTGCACGCACTTAAGCAATTATCTAGATAGAGGCTATACAATAACCGTTTTAGGAAAAATAATTCAAATTACTAATATCATTGATTCCGACGGGTTGTAGAGACGTAAAATTTTACGTCTCCCCACGGTTGCGGAAAAACGAACCAGTTTGTCAGGTAAGGCGATCGCGCAACCCAACAACAAATATTGGTTTGTATTGATTTACCCTTCATCGTACCCAATCGAAAAACTAAATATGGAAAACAAAGCAATAAAAATTACACCAATAAAGCAACATCAAATTGACGAAGCCAAGCAACTTTGTAGGTTGGGTTGAGGAACGTTCACCGCAGGTGTGCCTTCGGCACAACCCAACATATTTTTATCGTCAAATGTTGGGTTTCACTATGTCCTTGCGGACACGCTGCGCTAACGTTCTACCCAACCTACAAACTATGTCTCCCCACGGTTGCGGAAAAACGAACCAGTGTGTAAGGTAAGGCGATCGCGCTGAAAGTAAAAATAAGTAAAATTATAAGAATAATACCAAAAGAGGTTTTAATGTGCCAAAAATAACTTTAGAAGTACCTGAAGAACTTTCTCAACAATTAGCAATATTAGGTAACGAACGTCTAATTGAATTAATCATTTTAAGCCTTCAGCAACCACCACTAGCGGCTCATACTTATCGCTACATTTTAGATTTTTTGGCGACTAATCCGACTCCAGAAGAAATCGCTAATTTTCGTCCCACACCTGAAATGCAAAAACGTTTGCGACTGCTTTTAGAACGTAGTAAATCAGGCGACATAACCGGACAAGAACGTATAGAGCTGAATGAATATGAGCGGATTGAGCATTTAGTAATTATGTTAAAATCAGGGAATTTAAAGAATATTAAAAGTAAACAATGACCTATATTAATGCTGCTCTACGTCGTCAGGTTGAACAACGAGCAAATTATAGTTGTGAATACTGTTTACTTAGGTCAGATGTTGCTTTTTACTCCCATGAAGTAGACCATATAATCGCAGTCAAACATGGTGGTGCTACAAATGCTGAAAATTTAGCTTATACTTGTTGGCGATGTAATCGTCATAAGGGAACAGATTTGGGTTCATTCGATCCACAAACCAAAGAATTTAGTTTCCTTTTTCATCCCCGCAAGCAAAAGTGGGAGGAACATTTCAAAATAGAAAATTTCAATATTCAAGGATTAACCGCAGAGGGAAGAACAACTGCGAAATTGCTTCAATTAAATACCGATGAAAGAATTGCAGAAAGGCAAAGATTTTGGGAATGAAAATCTAATAAATAAGCAGTTACTGTTTAAAAAATTTCGTAGGGTGAGTGACTAGGGTGTTGACTCTGTATCCTTTAGCCCGCAAGACTTCATGCAGATTCTGTGTCCATACTTTTTGGGTTGAAAGTGGCTGTAACAGCCACTTTCAATGCAGTAAAAGCAACACAAATAAATTTTCGGGAAATTCGCGAAAAACCATCAAAGTCAACACCCTAGTGAGTGACGGTTACGATAAATTATCGATTTTAACAAGCCAAATTGAATTTACCGTCACGCACCAACCAGTAATTATGACAATATCGTTAATTCAACATAATAATGAAACATAAAAATTATATCGAAAAATACGACGGTTCCTTAGAAGCATTAGCAGAAGACATCGGAAATTTAAGATACGATACTCTTGCTGATCTATTAAAACTTTTATCTACCAAAATCAATAAAGATAGTCAAAGCGATTTGTCTAGAAATCGAGTTAAATTAGCAGCTTGTTTAAAAGAATGTTCATTGGAATTGAATGAAGCATCAATTGCGATCGATAAAGCTTGGGAAATATGTTCGCCTTATTGTCAGGAATAATCTTGAGAAGGGAATAACAAATAAAACAAATATAATTATAAATACATAGATTACTATTTTCTTCTTCAACTCCACAAACCTAAGTAAATTCTGGTAGGTACTAACAATCGATTTTTATTAACCTGTATATCAATTAGTAACCTTACTTAACCACTGTCAAACTATAGCAAATAAATACGCAAAATCTCTCTTGTAAATAAAATTTATACCCTGTCAAAATCTATATAAAGGGTATATTCAGCAATAATGATGCGTAAGAATTTCAATATAAAAACAGTGGTGCAAAACCGTATCGGTAGCGTTATCAGATTTGCGATGACAAGCTCAGTTGCTTGTTTGGCGGCAACTTTATCAAATTGGATGGACTACCAATATTACTGGAATGGAACCATATATCGAACTCAAACAGTTGATTTCAACATTTTATCTCACACATTACCTACCAAACTTTCTTACGCATTACAAAAAAAAGACATTGATGAGTTACAGCAAACTTTAAACAGTAATTATGGTTTTTTTGGCTTAGTTATAACTGATTGTAAAACAAACGAAAAAAACTGTCTCGACCAAAAAATTCTTTATTCAACTAAATCATATAGAAGCTGGAAGAGACAACTTAAGCCCGAAGATTTGTTTCTGCATCCGTATGACTTATTAAGAAATCCACCTCCTCTATTTACTGAATTAAAATATGATAGTCCTCGCACTGAAGAGCGAACTGATACTGGTAAAAAAAACGCCGGAAGTATTATAGCAAGAGTATATTACATACGAGGTATTCCCCCGAGTTTCTTAGAAGACTATCAGCGCTGGGCAGAAAACCCTTTTAGTACAAGTGGAGCGCATAAAGATTATTCTTTAACAATGGCTCTTTTTTTAGTAGGAGGATTTGCTTCATGGATTATTATTGAATTTTTGATTTACAAACGAAAAATTCAAGAGCAATTACACCAGAATAAATTAGAACATACAGATAAACAATATAAAAAGTTACTGTATCAGTTCAAGCAAGAGCTAAAGCGTAATCAGAATAAACAGGAAGAAGTTTCCCTTCAATTACCAGATCAACAACGAATGATTGATGAATTACACCATCATAATCAAATACTCATACAACGAATTTCTAAATTAAATAATGATTTAAATAGTCAATCAAGCAATCAAGAAAATAAATTAGAACAATTAAGAGTTTTAAAAGAAGAACTTACTGTATCTCAACATAGAGAGTCAGAAGCTCAGGATCGAGTTAATAGACTTAACTTATTAATTCATAATCTGAAAGATAAAGAAAAGAAGAAGATTAGAAGAATAGAAATTTTAGAAAAACAGTCATCAGAGTTAAATAATCTAAATGCCCAATTAATAACTTTAGAACCTGATGGACAAGATTTTGATATTTCACAACTGCGAAAAGAATTAGGAATTGATAAAATTTTAAATGAAGGCGTGATTAAAAATATCTTTTATCGTGACCGTTATTTGTTTGGTAAAGGAGCAAGTATACTTGCTAATATTTTGACAGGCAATTGGCTCAGTTCAACATCATATGTAAAAATTAAAGTACTTGAAAAAGATAATACGCCTGCTCATTTACGTAAATATGAATTAGAAAATTGTCTCAATCAATTTACTAATAAAGGAATTATTGTAAAGGTTGAAGTTCAACCTTTAAGTTGTAGAGATTATTTCGACCATGCACGACTGCTAGAAATTGAAAGAACAGATGGTCAAAAATACAAAATTATTTTTGATCAAGGTATGGATTTTATACAATTTAACCCGTCTAGCAATACATATAGTATAAAAACGCCTACATATTTAACAATAATCAAGCAAAATTAAACTTAAATATAAAAATGAACCCCCAACTCCCCATCCCCCCACATTTCAACCCCGCAAAAGTCGGCGAAATCTGGCGGGTACCTTATCAACAACGTTCCATCGAGGCCGAAGAATGGGCAAAGCAACACAACATCAAACCAGCGTCTGAAGATAAAACCCGCGTTTGTCTTTTATTAATTGATGTGCAAAACACTTTTTGTATTCCCGATTTTGAATTATTTGTTGGTGGTAAGTCGGGAAAAGGAGCTATAGAAGATAACGTGCGTCTGTGTGAATTTATTTATCGTAACTTGAGTGAAATAACTACAATTATCCCGACGATGGATACTCACACCGCAATGCAAATTTTCCATCCGGTATTTTGGATCAATTCTGCTGGTGAACATCCGATTCCTTCAGCTACTAATATTGTTCCCGATGATATTGATAATGGTAATTGGAAGGTTAACCCAGCAGTTAGTTTCAGTTTGGGATACGATTACGAATTTTTAGAAAAATACGCTTATCATTACGTCAAGAAACTCACCGACAACGGTAAATATCCCCTTACGGTTTGGTCATATCATTCGATGTTAGGTGGAATCGGTCATGCTTTAGTTTCTGCCGTGGAAGAAGCAATATTTTTTCACTCGATCGCTCGCAATTCTCAAGCGCAATTTGAAATTAAGGGAAATAATCCTTTAACTGAAAATTATTCGGTATTAAGTCCAGAAATATTAGAAAGTTTTGATAATAGTCCGATTGCACAAAAAAATACTCGTTTAATTAAACAGCTTCTAGAATTTGATAAAGTCATCATTGCCGGACAAGCAAAAAGTCACTGCGTAGCTTGGACAATCGACGATTTATTAACAGATATTAAGAAAATAGATATTAACCTTGCCAAAAAAATCTATCTCCTCGAAGATTGCACCTCCCCCGTGGTGATACCCGGAATTGTTGATTACACAGAACAAGCAGATGCAGCATTTAAGAGATTTACAGATGCAGGAATGGTGACAGTTAACAGTTAGGAGTTAAGAGTTAGGAATTATTGAATATTGAATTTAAGATTAGCCCACGCAGGTGGGCTTTGCTTGTGTAGCCCCAGACTTCCAGTCTGAGGGTTACGAGTAAACAATTAAAAATCAACAATATCAAATGTTGGGTTACGGCGCTGCTAATTTATAGTCAAAACCATGATTCCCAGATACGCCTAACCCAACCTACTAACTTCGAGGGTGAGGGAGGGTGGTTTACCAATTACCAATTACCAATTATCAATTATCAATTACCCAATGCCCAATGCCCCATGCCCCATGCCCAATCCCCAACTATTCCAAATACTCTTTGGGATCTTTCGCTACCCAACCTAAAGATGAACTCGAACGTATTTCAAAGTGAAGGTGGGGTTTTTTCAGGGTTGGTTCTCCCGTACTTCCTACCGTTCCGACTAAATCGCCTTTGTTTACTTTCTCTCCGGCGCTAACTTTGATATCCTCAAGGTGGGCATAGCGGCTTTGCATTCCGCTACTGTGGTTAATAATTACTAAATTGCCGTAAGAACCTTGTTCTTGGGCTAAGACTACTACTCCTTCACCAATCGCTTGTACGGAGGTTCCTGATGGTGCTGACAAGTCTATACCGCTATGGAAGAACACGTCACCGTTACTTGGATTTATTTGCCATCCATAAGGAAAAGCTACAGCACTATTTTCTGGTAAGGGATATCCGTTTAATTTACTGGAATTAGAAATAGCTTCAAGAACGTTTGGTTCTGTTGATGCTTGAGTCGAATTTGGCGATTTCTTTAATTGCGGAACAAAAACGACTTCAGGATTTTCTTGACAACCATTGACTTCAAAAAGCGCATCGGCACGAATTTTATGTTCTGCTGCAACTTGCTTCAAAGTTTGCCCCCTGGGTACTTTAACGATAATGCCGTCATAGGGAGGAATAATTATTTTTTCACCTACAGTAACTTTACCGTTACGTATTGCAGGATTCATGCGGATAATAGTTGCAGGAGTGACGTTATAGCTTTGTGCTATGGCTTGTAAAGTTTCCTCTGGTGCTACTTGGTGACGCACAAAACGTTCCAAGGCTGGTGTTGGACAATTACTTTCCTTTGATTGTGCCCAAGCAGAAGTATTCCATGTGGATATTAAGCCAACTGTACTTGCTAAACCACAAAACAAGACTGAACAATAACGAAAGCTCATGTATATAAAAAATGATAAGTTGATATATAGATTATTTTAAAGATTAAGCAACCACGCATTAGTCATTCTGGATTTTGGATTTTGGATTGCATTTACATGCCTTCACATTTTCCGGCAACTTAAAATTTTGAACCCTCTAGATTTATTGGTGAAGTTAATTCAAGTTCATTGAATATCTAAATTTGATTAACTTCTATAAATTTTATTATTCAAAGGTAAATATTTTAATACCTTTGTTGTCAAACTTATCTCTCGACTAGTCTCTTTGTTGACTAAAATTATAAAACTCGCATCTGCATTGCTGTCATAAAAGCGTATGGTTATGAAGTTATCTGTAAAGCAATTGGCTGTTTCCCTTTCTTTAGTGACAATTGGTAGTGGTGTAGGTTTATTAGGAAGTCGCTTGCTGCCGCAAAGTCGCTCTTTTAATCAGTATAAAAATGTTACAGTAGCTTTGCCTCCGGAAACCGTTATCAATCGTCCGGTGGGAGGTTCCCCTGGCGCAAGTGGAGGGGGTGAAATGAATTTTATCGCCACCGCAGTACAAAAAACTGGATCGGCGGTAGTACGAATTAATGCTACTCGCAAAGTGGCTAATCCCATATCGAAAGCATTAAAAAATCCTCTCCTACGTCGATTTTTTGGAGAGGATGAGCAACCGTTTCCCCAAGAAAGAATTGAGCGCGGTACGGGTTCGGGTTTTATATTAAGTGATGATGGAAAGTTGTTGACCAATGCTCACGTAGTATCGGATACTGATACCGTGCAGGTAACTCTTAAGGATGGTCGCACTTTTGAAGGTAAAGTGGTTGGCGTTGATAAAATTACTGATGTAGCTGTAGTCAAGATCCCCGCTTCGGAATTACCTAATGTTAGATTGGGAAGCTCTCGAAATCTAATTCCCGGACAATGGGCGATCGCCATTGGTAATCCTTTGGGTTTGGATAATACCGTAACAATTGGAATCATTAGCGCTACCGACAGAACTAGCGCTCAGGTAGGGGTTCCAGATAAGCGAGTTAGTTTCATCCAAACCGACGCTGCGATTAACCCTGGTAACTCTGGAGGACCTTTATTAAATTCCCAAGGTGAAGTGATTGGGGTGAATACGGCAATTCGCGCCGATGCTCAAGGTTTGGGTTTTGCGATACCTATAGAAACCGCTGCCCGTATTGCTGATGAATTATTTACTAAAGGAGAAGTACAGCATCCTTTCCTTGGTATCGAAATGGTGGATTTGACTCCTACCAAGAAAAAGCAGCTCGCTCAAGAAACATCTTTTGAGCTAAAACAAGAAACTGGCATTTTAGTAAGAAGAATTACAGATGATTCCCCCGCACAACAAGCTGGATTGCTCCCTGGGGACATTATAGAAAAAGTTAATAAACAACCCGTTAAATCTTCAGCACAAGTACAAAAGTTCGTTGAATCTTCAACCGTGGGAGATATCCTGCAAATTCAAGTTAAACGAGAAGGTAAACTTCAAACATTTAAAGTTAAATCTGGAGCTTATCCCCATAAGGGATAGAGAATTTTGAACAAATATTAACAAATCCTCAAGCTTACTCGACACCTGCTCCGCATTAATTTAGATTAACAGTAGATAAATAGTTAAGAGTTAAGAGTTAGTTAACAATCGCCGGTTTCGGGCTATTACCACTCATGGTAATAACCGGGGAGCCGTGAATCGATTAATAACGCTCATAACTCATAACTAATGTATGGCTATTTACTAGTTAAATTATCCAAATTCATCCGTTGTTCCATTTGGCGCAGGAAATACCCCGTCATCATTGCTGAAGCTAAAAGCCCAGCAAGATTATCCCTGTCTGTTGTCACCTGCACATTAAAGTTTGCTGGGGGTAACATTCCTACAAGCCCTTGGACGTTTTGCGAAATGATTTGTTTAATTTCGGGGCTAACAGACTGGGCTACCCGTGCTAAAACCTCGGGAGGTTGATGTTCAAGATATTTGAGCAACTGATTGGGATCTTCCTCAATGTTGTCAAAAATATTTTGATTCGGGTGTTGGTTGAAGTTGTCGTTCAAAAAGTCTGGATCAAACACCATTGGCAATTATTTTCGCTTTTGTTGCTAATTCTACTGTAAACCATACTAAGAGTATGAGACACCTTGACCCGGCCTAAATAATGCGGTAAGTGCAATTTTTATTTATAGATATACCGCCAAATTTTTACCTTAAATCCCAGTTATCTGCCGTTATTTGACTTGCCCCAAAGTCTAAGTCAATGGTGCCCCTTAACGTTCTAAGCGCTTTCTGCTGCTTGAGTAGTTACAGGCTGTAATTCGAGTTCGAGCTGTTGTTGGTTTTTAAAATTAGTAAAAGGCTGAGGTAATTTATCTATTTGAAAATATTGATGAAATTTTGGGGTAACTTGCAGAGAAAAAGAGCGAGAATCGCCGCTACGTTTTTTGCGGACAAAACCAAGTTCGACCAACTCAGGAACGTGTTGATACGCTCCCGAACCACGTACATTGATTAAATCGCTTTGCAGCATTGGACTATTAAGAGCAATTGCAGCCAAAGTTCGTAACGCTCCTACACCCAGTTCCACCGGAATCAGCGTTTGTACCAAATCATGAAAATCCGACCGCAATTGCAGACTATAACCTTGGGGAGTTTCTACAACTTCCAAAGCACTATCTCTACGAGCATATTCATCAACTAACTCAATTATTCCTTCCTCCGCCGTAGCGCGATCGCACTTTGCACAATCGGCTATTTCCCCAATAGACATGGGTTTTCCTTTCAAATACAAAATAGCTTCTATCTTTGATGCCGCTACAATCATCGGTTATCAATCCACATTCAAGAGTTTATCGCGACGGACAAAGCACAACTCAAGAAAACACACTACAAGCAAGTTGGCACGGATAATACCATTTTATTAATTTAATGTCAAATATTAATTGGGGGATGGGTAATAGTTATGAGTTAGGAGTGAGGAGTTAGGAGTTAGAAATGTAGTGGGAGCGTCTCGCTCCCTACTGACAATAAAGCTGTGAATCTCCCCATCCCCATCCCCTTGTCCCCTTGTCCCCTTGTCCCCTTGTCCCCTTGTCCCCTTGTCCCCTTGTCCCCTTGTCCCCTTGTCCCTACTCCCTGCTCTTCAGAATAAACTCGGCGATGGCTAAATCCTGTGGAGTGGTAATTTTTAAATTAGTTTCTTCCCCTGGGACTATTAATACTTCTAACTGGCATTTTTCAAATAAGGCAGCATCGTCAGTTACCTCCCAGGCTTTGCTAACGGCTTCTTGGTGGCATTGTTTTAATAATTTGACATCAAATCCTTGAGGGGTTTGTGCCGCCCATAATAGCCGTCGGTCGGGTGTCGATTGAATTATGTTATTTTCGTTTACAACTTTAATTGTGTCCTTAACTGGTACTGCGGCAATCAAACCGTTAGTTTTACCAAGAGTTTCGGCACAAGAGTTAAATAAATTTGGCGTGGCGAGACATCTTGCTCCATCGTGAATTAATACTTGCTCTGCTTGAGCTGGCAATGCCCCCAAACCATTGTAAACCGATTCTTGACGAGTAGAACCACCATTTATTAATTTGACTGGCTTATCTAACTTCATCTGACTGAGAATTTCCTCAAAATCTTGGCGATCGCTTGGTTGAGAAATGATTCCAATCCAATCAATCCGTTCGGAGAAAGCGGCTGCTTTTATTGTCCAGCTAATAATTGATTGTCCCAGTAAATTCAACAGAAGTTTATTGCGATTACTGCCCATTCTTCTGCCGCTTCCCGCTGCGGGAATTAGTAAGTACACTTCGGTGAATCCTCGATTGTGAAATTAATTAAGTGAATAATCTTTCTTTATCACACCGTAGGGGAAGGGGGGAGATGGGGAGAGGAAAGATAAGGAGATGAGGTAGATAGTTTCTAACTCCTCACTCTTAATTCCTCACTCATAAGTATTGCCCATGCCCCATGCCCAATTACCCATGCCCAATTACCAATTACCTTTTAATTGCAAATTGTCCTCTCATCTTCACCTAAAATAAGTAGCCAGTTACCGTAAATAAATAATATGCGAATAGTGGCCCTTGTCCCTGGTGGAATAGGCGAACAGATTCTATTTTTTCCGACTTTGGACAATCTCAAGCGGAAGTACAATACATCCAGGATTGATGTGGTGTGCGAACCTTCTTCAAAGGCTGCTTACCGGGTGAGTAAGTCTGTCTCGGAAGTGAAGGTTTTTGATTTTAAAGATCGTAATAGTATGGCTGATTGGGGTAATTTAATCGGTACGATTCGGGATCTCGAATATGATGTTGCAATTACCTCATCACAAAGTTGGTACACTCGCTTGCTATTGTGGCTGACTGGTATAGGTACGCGGGTTGGTTTCAAGGGAAATGGTTCCGTGTTTCTCAATCGGGTAGTACCTCGGAATGAGGAACAATACGCTGCTTGTATGTACAACGATCTGCTCCAAGGATTGGGCATTGATTCTAGTTATCCCGAGCTAGCACTCAATGTACCAAAACCAGATATTGACTGGGCATCTTCCGAACAATTGCGTTTGGGAGTTAATGATACGGGCTATATTCTGGTTTACGGTGGTGATGATACCGATACTTCCTATCCTGTAGAAAAATGGTTATCTATCATTAAAGATTTTAGAGACAAGCAGCCAGATATGCCGGTAGTGGTTATCTCTCAACCAGATAATCAAGATTTGATGCGTACTCTTTCTGAAGCAATACCAGATATCAAGGAGACTTTTCCCGATAATATTGGTAAACTCGCTGCAATCATCGCCGGGGCTAATTTAATGTTGTGTACGTCGGGTGTGCCGATGCATCTTGCTGTCTTTTTGCAAACCTACACTATTGCTTTATTCGGTTTAGCCGAACCAAGTAAATTATTACCTACAAGTGATAAGTTTATTGCCATTAAATCTCCTACCGGCTTGATGGCAGATATTCCTCCAGCAACTGTTTTAGAAAAAGTTTGGCAAGGCTAAGCTCGAAAATTTAGATTGTCGCAGAGCTACAGAAAGTAAAATTTCATATAATTTACAGCACTAGGTATTACAAAAAATACTTAGTGCCATCTTTTTTAGAGAGTTCTACTTATAAGCATAAATTATTTTAATTAAAAAATTATTACCGGAAAACTATTAAGTTTGTTATTTGCCATACAAATGGTCTTAATTTAAAACAAACTAAAAAATAGTTTATTTGCTAACGAAGTATTTTAAAATACTTTATTGTATTGAATATTCAACACAATAAATCATTAATTTTTTTTAATCGTAAGGTTAAATTTTAATTAAACTTGATACAATAGTTCATATTATTAGACTGCTATAAAATCATGTTTGATTGATTGGTTAGTTATTTACTTTGTATTTACGAATACAATTACATTTTTCTTTTAAAAAAAAACTTTATGACTTGAAGCAATTAGATTTTTATAAACAGTTTTAAGGAAACAAACTTAGCGCGTTTTAACACCAAAATGTATCAAAGGTTAATTTTAGATAAAGCGGCTTAACACCTTATTAATAAAGCATTGTCGTATGTTAAGGGGTTAAACCCCTCAACGTAAAAATAGAAGTATCTATTAAGCTATAAAACCTAGTCGAAAGTTTGCTTGAGGGTTATACACTTATTATTTTCAGGAATAAAACTTAGGCAGATTTTACATCTAATTGTTTAGCAAAATACATTTAATTGCAATATGTTACATAGCTAACAAACTATTTTAGAAAAAAGATTTCGTTTGTCGTCTAGAAGCCGCTTAATATCGAAATCGATCGGCTTTTAGAAAAAAAATAATTTTTTTTGGTCAGAATGTTAGTTTCATATCATTTCGGGGAATGATAAATCAGAAGCCTAAAAAACGTCGTGCATCTTACCGTTTGATTAAAGTCGTCACAAGTAGTGCTTCGTCGCTATAACACGGATGACTTAAATATCCAAGTTAGCAATAATGGAAAAACGATTGTCTGTTTACAAATCCCAACTGTTGCATTCAACTTGTCATATTTAAATTCAGTACCTACAACAAAAAGGCTTTTTAAATTAACAGTTAGTTTGAAGTTTTGTAACCTTTCATTAGTCAACATCATCAATAAAATTGATGGTTATGTTTATTGTTAGTAATCAATGCCAAAAAAAAACTATATATATAACGTTGAATTGGTCAATTGATACAAACAGTATTCCTTGTGAAAGATGTACTAATAGAGATAAAAGCGGTAAATTCTTGTGCATGAACTTTAATCTAACTGTTAAGTAGGTGAAATCACCTTTGAAAATGATTAACTAAATATAAGGAAAGAAATAATGGCAATTCGATTACATAGCTTAGTTATCACTAAAAAACGTTATATCCAGGTAGAGACTCAACCTCATCATCTCACAGGTATTTATAAAAAAATTATGTTTGGTTCTCGGAATATTCCATTATGGCAATTTAGCGATACAAAAAGCGCATATTATGAAAATGAAGAAGATGGAACAATTACATTTTATCAAGCTGTAAGTACCGATATAGCAAGCCCTGGGATTTGGACTTATATGGTATATGACTGTCCCGAAGGTGCAGAAAATGTGTTTACTGACTCCGAATTTAATACAAGCATTCAAACTTTGAAAGAACTGTTTGCTGGTAAGAAAATAGAGGCATCGGCTTTAGATATTTATGAATATTTACAATATAGATATAGCGATAGTGATTGTTTAGATATTGAACTGCCATTAAGTTGGAATAAATTAATAGGACAAAAAATAGCGGATATTCTGTTTGAAGAATACAAAGCATTTAAATCTACATCTGTATTTGCAGAAGGTGCGGGGAAGAGTTACGCACAAACAATTTTAAATGAATTTATCAAAGCCGGTGAAGAAATAATCGAAAATGGCGGTGATATAGAAGACTTTGAATCAGCGCAATACGATATTTTAAATAGAAATAGTATTGATGAAATGGCTAAGTTGATTATTGAATATAACGACTACCGTATATGGCAAGCAGCTTTACCAACCAAATCAAAAGCTGTGGAGTATGCTTTTAATACGGCATTAAGTTTGATCTCGCGTATTCACCAAGATTAATATAGTTTTTTAAATACGAATTATAATAATTAAAGATGCATAAAAACCCAGTATTTTCAATAATACCGGGTTTTTTTATTAATTAGGCTATAGCAGTATAAGAGGGAGTAGGGAGTAGGGATATATTGTTAGTTTTTGAGACAAATATTTTTTGTACAACAACAATTACCGATAAAGAACCATTAATTTAAAATTATTCTCCCTATTTCCTATTCCCTGTTGCCTACTCCCTATTCCCTATTTCCTTAATTTACAGCATTGCGAATAACTCATCATCCAAGTCATAACCGAGCAATTTAGCCATTGACTTGATTCGAGATTGACTGGGAATATTATGTTTTTCCAGCCAATCTTTGAGAAGAAAGGTTTTTTGCATCAGAAAAATTTCTAAAGCTTCGGGATTATACTGAATACCTTCTTTAGAACTAAACTGATGCGGAACTAACATTGCAGCATAACGGACAAATTCGCCAGATTGCCAATCAAGAAAAAATGGCAGCCACGGGTATTTTGCATCCAAACGAATAAACCACAATCGTACTTCTGGAATTTCTGAAAGTTCCCTTGGATCTCCCGCTTCTAATTCGTATTGAATATCTAAACTGAGCTGCTGTTCGCTTGATGCAATATTATCATCTGTCAGGATTTTATCAATTGCCGTTACTACAGGTGACAAATCCAAACTGTTAATAGAGTTACTAGGAATTTCGATAGTGAAAGTCATTGCCTTATATTGAGCTATGACATTTTACACTAGCACTAAAAACAGTTAGGAGTTAAGAGTTAGGAGTTAGGAATTGGGAATGTAGAGACGTAGCACTGCTACGTCTTCAGAGTTAGGAGTTAGGAATGAAGAGTTAGGAATTAAAAATTTGATTTCTTCCCTATTACCAATGCCCAATGCCCCATGCCCAATCCCCAATCCCCAATGCCCAAATTAACTCAACCACTTATGATACAAGGCACTATCGGCACCGACGGCAAATATATCGATGCGGTTTTGTCCCCAGGATACGGCTGCGGGTGCGGAAAGTGATGCTCCACCGAGGTTTTCCCATTCACCCCAAACTGAACTATTGCATACTTTGCGGTATACGGCGTTATCGGTACCAACTGCAAATACATCGAGGCGATCGCCATAAGAGGAAGTTACTGCGGGGGAGTATGCCCATTCTCCACCTAAGCTTTCCCAATTGCTGCCCCAGGATGTACCATTCCAAATTTTACGATATATGGCGCGATCGCAACCTCTAATAAATACATCAATAGAATTCTCGGTGGTAGAAACTGCTGCGGGGGCACCTAAACTTATACCGCCCAAAGATAACCATTCACTCCAACAACTTCCATCCCAGAATTTGTGCCAAACTGCATTGTCGGCGGCTACGGTAAATAAGTCTAATCTGCTACCCCAAGCGGCGGCGGCAACACCGTGCTTGCATACACCTCCTAAATCTTCCCATTCACCCCAAGATTTACCGTCCCAACATTTACGCTGTAATGTTCTTTCTTGGGAAATAATAAATAAATCAATGTTATTCAAGTCACGCGCTAATACCGCAGGACTACCCAAACTAAAACCATCTACCTTTTCCCACTCGCCGGGATTTTTGTCTTCATGCCAAGATTTACGATAGATAGCGCTGTCACCACCAACGATAAACGCATCAAGATGATTTTCATTAGAAGAAACTACCGCAGGTGCATAAAAACTGTTGCCTCCCCAGCTTTCCCATTCGTGCCATTTTGGCTGTTGGGGTAAAAGCCGATCAAATGCTGCTTTTGCTTGAATAATTCCAGCACCGGAATGATGATCGAAACCGGGTTCGCCAATGTTTTTGGCGGTATTCTTAAGTAATTCTTTAGCTTCTTGCTGGGTTAAGTCAGATTTAGCCTGCTTAAGCAATGCTACTACACCAGCAGCAATCGGACAAGCCGCAGAGGTTCCGTTATCGCTGGCAAAATAACCTTTAAAATGGCTTACCGAACAAAAATCTGGTTTGTTGGGATCTAAAGATGCTGGCCCCTGACTGCTATAACCAATAAACTGCTCTTCTTTATTAACTGCACCAACAGTCATTACTAAAGGATGTCCGTTTGCACCCCAGATGCTCTTACCAGAACCAAAATCAGTTCCGCATCTTTGGCTTGGGCAACTTCCTCCGCAGTTACCCGCTGCAAACAATACTAAAATCCCTTGTTCGATGGCTTCAACAACTTTACGGGTAAAAGGATGTTCGGGATTATTGGCGTAAAATTCATCCCAGCTTTCTTGATAAATTCCCCAACTGTTGGTGAGAATTTGAGGAGTACCATCGGTTTGATACTGTTTGATTGCCCAATCAAATACTTTTAAAGCATTAGAAACTGCATCACCGCCAGCAATTCGACAATCGTAGAGTTTAGCTGCCGGAGCCATTCCCAATACATCGGTAGCAGACATATTACCGTGTTCGCCCCATTCTTTGGCAGTAGTTCCCCAATCGGGTGCGGGGCCACCAATGACATTTTTGACACGACGAATGGTTTCTGATGGACCGCAATCTCGACCTTCACCAGTTATTCCACCATCAACAATACCAACAACAATACCTTCTCCTTTAAATCCAGCCGACCAAATTTGGTCTGCACCAAAATACTTGGCGACATCAGCCATAGTTCCCTTGGCTGTGGTTGGGGAGCAGTCGCAGGTACCGATAGGGCAATCTTGCGCTCCATCCATCGGTGCGACTAAATCTTTGTCTTTTTCTAATAAGGCAATATCAAAAGGTGCAATGGGGGTATCTTTATAAACTTTGACTACATTAGATTGTGATTCTAATTCTTCAATATCGCTTTCTTCTATTACCCCACGCACGATAACTGTTTCTTCATTGTTAGCTCTTATGCTCGCTACTCGATCGCTACTAGGGTTAACGGTTATCGGTTCGTAGCTGGTGTCAAATCGGAAACTACCAACATTGATTTGTGAAGCAGTTCGAGATGCAGCTAATACACCTTGATTGTTAGGTACGCGCAACTCTACCAAAACTTTCTGCATATGTCCGTAAGAGTCGCTTGCATCCATATCGCTGCTGGGCATTTGCCGAGGTGCGGATGGCGAATTCATATCTAAGGTCGGCATACTCCGAGGAGAAGTATTAACATTATTCACCCTTGGAGCTGCATTTGAATTACTCTGCATTTTTATCACCCTGTCGATCCGGTTAATTGAAATTACGGTTATTAACTGGTTTGTTAGTCCCAGCAAATACCGTTCAGTAGATGTGCTTAATTCTTAAAAAAACTGAGAAAAATCGTAATTTTCCAAGCTTCTTTTCTGCCATTATGTAAATACACCATACTAGATGAGAATAAGTAGATATACTGAATTACAACTTTTTAGGTATTTGATTTAAGTAAAACCACAGTCCTGTTTGCTTTTGAATTGCGATACTTATCCCAATTATTTTTTGTAAATACAGAAAATAGGGGCGATTACCGATAAAATTAAAAGTATCTAATTAAATATACTCAGTAGTAAATCAAAATAAAAATAAAATATAGAAATGCTAACTCAGTACGATTGCGGAAATAAATAAAAATTAAATTGGCAGCTTTTATCGAAAAATATAAGAAGATGTTTCAAAAGACTCTCTTTAATTTTTCCCCGTTCCCTGTTCCTCCTTTGTGATTACTTAAGTTATTCCTACGTAATACCAAATAAGTCTCTAAGTAGACGTTTGCAGTGATTTTAAGCTAAAGTGGTAATGAGTTTATTTTAGATTAACTGGTGACAAACTAGACTTTAACAAGCCTTCCAAAGTTTCTCCTATCAAACTGCGTCCTTATATATAAAGCAGGAAAATGTGAGTCAAGGATAATGAGTAGGATTACTTTAATTTTTGCATCTAAGAAACAAAAAATAAACTTTGATAGTTAAAAATACCAATATGCAAAAACAAACATTATCTACAAACCCAATTCGTTCCTTAGAAGACGCATTAGAAAGATGTCAAACCCAAGGTATGCGGGTTAGTCGTCAGCGTCGTTATATTTTAGAGCTATTGTGGCAAGCAAACGAACATCTGTCTGCTCGTGAAATTTACGATAGGTTAAATGTAGAAGGTAAGGAGATTGGACATACATCAGTTTACCAGAATTTAGAAGCGCTATCTTCTGGGGGTATTATTGAATGTATAGAACGTTGCGATGGGCGTTTGTACGGAAATATCAGCGATTCTCACTCTCATGTCAACTGTTTGGATACAAATCAAATTTTAGACATTCATTTAGAATTACCATCAGAAGTGCTGCGTTATGTAGAAGAGAAGACGGGAGTTAAGATAACAGATTATAGCGTTAACTTCTATGGGTATCGTGAATCGCAAGATTGATATCCTTAATCGTTGGAATTATCTAGAAACGCGATATTTTCCATATACAGAGACGTAATATATTACGTCTCTACATTTTTGGGATTTAATGTTCACAACAACCAAGCGCTTTATTAATGGTGTTGTTGTGGGATTATATTTATGTACGCCCTCTGTTAAAATATTTGAGTGATGTTATCTACAAGAATTGCCATAACTGCCGTATCTGCTGGAATTTTATCTGCTGCTTCTGTAAGTGCTATTGATAGCTTTTTTATGACGGTTATTAAAAAGAAATATTCTGCAAACTTTAGAGAAATTATCAAGCAGTGTTTGATTTCGGGTTTCACTTATGGTCTTTTTCTTGGTGTAATTTTTTATGGCTTTAATTACAACGAATTTTATTAGCTTTTAAGTCAAATATCGGAAAGCTATTTTAAGTTTTGGGTTAAATTGCACTGATATAGCCAGTAATCACAGAATCAAATTATTTTTGTGTAATTTTAAATATATTCAGCATCAAACTATATTAATTCAATAGAGACAGACAATTAATACCGAAATTAGTAATAGATTAATTGTAGGGTTAAGTTGGTATTTAAATTGGTATTTAAAATTTAACTACTATTTACCGTTTACCTCCAACAATTAAATCAAGAAAGGTTGGTGAATTATGGATTTATCTCCCAGTGAAGTTCGGTTTCAATGTCGTCAAGGAGCATTTCACTTTCCTACTCCTGGAATTGCCTGTGGGTATCTACAAGCAAATTTGGTCATTTTGCCCAGAAAATTTGCATTTGACTTTTTAGTGTTTTGTACTCGCAACCCCAAACCCTGTCCTTTGCTAGATGTTACCGAAGTAGGAAATCCCGAACCGCAAATCGTTGCTCCTGGTGCGGATTTGAGAACGGATTTGCCGCGATACCATATATTTCGTAATGGAGAAATGCAGGAAGAAGTCGCTGATGTTTCCCATATTTGGCAAGATGATTTTGTGGGTTTCTTGGTTGGCTGTTCGTTTTCCTTTGAGGCAGCATTAATGGATGAAGGAATTCCTGTTAGGCATATCCAAGAAGGTAAAAATGTGCCGATGTATAAAACTAATATTGCCTGTAAAACAGCAGGAGACTTTTCTGCTCCTTTAGTAGTATCGATGCGCCCTTTATCTCCAGCAGACGTTGTTCGTGCGGTACAAATTACAAGTCGTTTTCCCAAAGCCCACGGTACGCCGATACACTTTGGCTCTCCCGAAGAAATTGGCATTACAAACATAGATGCTCCCGATTTTGGTGAAGCTGTAACAATTAAAGAAGGAGAAATTCCGGTATTCTGGGCTTGTGGAGTGACAACTCAAATCGCGATTCTTGAAGCTAAACCAGAAATCGCAATCACTCACGCTCCGGGGTATATGTTTGTTACAGACGTTAAAGACGACCATTTTTCCTGGTAATAAATTCAATTTTGGATTTTAGATTTCCTTCTCTTTGAAAAATCGGGGAATTTAGAATTTTAACTTTAATGATTGACAATTTTTGAGCTTTCGATTTTTCTTTGTCAGTCAAATCAGAATCACAGTTTAAGCTAAAATCTAAAATCCAAAATCTAAAATAAGTCTTTATCCTTCCGTTGCCCTGCTTCTCTCCTAATGATAAAAAAACTGCAATACAAACATGATTTAGATAAAATAGCTCGCTTGGAAAATATCTGTTCTCAAGATGTAGGTAGAGGAATTGACTCTTTGGCGAAAGCAGCTAAAGGAGGATTACTAGGGGCTGCTCGTTCAATTGCGGAACATCCTCATCCTAATGTGGCGATTGTTACAGGTTTTTTCATGCCTAACGGCAATCCACCATGCCCGGAAACTGATGGCCCTATAGGCAGTGCGTTGTTAGCAGCTAGTTTGTTACAAGTAGGAATATCTGTAAGGATTGTAACTGATTCTTTATGCTATCAAACTGTAAAAACCGCAGTTATTGAAGCCGGAATTTCTGGCAATATACCTTTTGATGTTGTCGCTGTAGGGGAAGTTAAAGAAAAACAATATTCAGTCACTTCGCTTTTAGAATTTTGGAAAACTTTAGCATCACCAGTATCTCATATAATTTCTATTGAAAGAGCCGGTCCCGGTAAAGATGATATTGTCCGTAACATGAGAGGGCAAGACGTTACAGCTTATACAGCACCTTTACATTTGTTATTCGAGTCAGAAAAAATCATCTCCGTAGGAATTGGTGATGGTGGAAATGAATTAGGAATGGGGAATATTCCCAGAGAAATTATTGCGTCGAGCATTCGTCATGGAGAAGAAATTGCCTGTAGGATTAAGTGTGATTATTTAATTGTTTGCGGCGTATCTAATTGGGGAGCAACAGGAATATTACTAGCTCTTTCTTTACTTCGTTCCGATTGGAAAGCTGCAATTTTTAATAAATTAAACCCAGAAATTGAATTTCATATTTTAGAAACACTTGTAAATAAAGGTTTAGCAATAGACGGAATTAAAGGAATCCCAAGTTTATCTATTGATAATTTATCTTGGGAATTTCATGCTGAAGTTTTGAAAAATGCGATTGAGTTAGTTAGGAGTTAAGAATTAGGAATTAAGAGTTAGGAGTTAGGAGCTATGAATTATAAAATTATTTGTAGTGGGAGCATCTTGCTCCCTTATTAGTTTAATATTCCCAATGCCCAATGCCCAATGCCCAATGCCCAATCCCCAATTCTCTATTTATCAAATTCTTCTAAAATACTTTCTGCTTGTTTACAAAGCATTTCATGACATTTACCATTACTAGCTAATAAACCACCCCATTGACTAATATCTCCAGTGTTGTATTGTAATGGTGTTCCGTCGAAGTGAGTGTATTTTCCGCCTGCTTCGGTTAAGATTAATTCTGGTGCGGCGATATCCCAATCTTTAGGTGCTGATTTACCAGAAAGTGAAATATAAATATCGGCTTGCTGTTCGAGGATTGCCGCAATTTTACCACCAACGCTGCCAACTGATTTTTGATTTTTAAATTGTAATTTTTCTAAGAGATAATTCAATTTTTCATTGCGGTGGTTGCGACTTGCAACTAAAGTTAAATCTTGGGGCTTATCGCGTTCGGAAACTTTGATAGATTTTTTATCACCATTACGAGTTTCTACAAAGGTACCGCCACCTTTGATTGCATAATAAAATTTTTCAGCTTCGGGTATGGCAACTAATGCTAATTCCGGACGCTTATTTCTAACCAAAGCAATGTGAATCGCATATTCACCAGTTTTATTAATAAAATCTTTTGTACCATCTAAAGGATCAATAATCCATACCCACTCAGAATCATTTTTACCATCTTGATTTTGATAAGTTTCTTCGCTGATATAGCCAAAATCTTCGTTACCTAATTCCGAACGCAATTTTTGTAAAATATAATTATTCACAGCTAAATCTGCTGCTGTTACTGGGTCTTTTCCTTTATCATCTTTATATTCTACATTTAAATCATCTTGTTTATCGCCGCGATAATAAGAGCGTAATAGATCGGATGCACCCCAGCCGATAGGACGAATTAATTCTAGAATAGATTTTAAATCTTTCATTTAGTTGTTAGTTGTTAGTTGTTAGTTGTTAGTTGTTAGTTGATAGTTGATAGTTGATAGTTGTTGGTTTGTAAAACTTAATAACTAATAGCTGTTAGTTGTTAGTTGGAAAATAAAAAATACGTTTAGAGAAATAATCCATATTGGCGGGGAATTTAAACTTATAAAAACGGGGCAAAATCATTTTCTTACTCGTAATTGGTAACTTCTAACTGTTCACTGTTCACTGTTCACTGTTCACTGTTCACTGTTCACTGTTCACTGTTCACTGTTCACTGTTCACTGTTCACTGTTCACTGTTCACTGTTCACTGTTCACTGTTCACTGTTCACTGATTCCATCCAACGGCGAGTACCGAAAGATTGACAAGATAAAGCTGCTATTTTCGCGGATTCTTCAAGAGCAGTGGTAAATGTTTCTTGCAACACATAGTTACAAAAAGCACCATGAAAAATATCACCAGCCCCTAGTGTATCAGCAGGTTGTATTTTTGGAACATCTAAAATTTTAATTTGATTTTGAGATGAATTCTCAGATAAATATTGAATTGGTTTTTCTCCGTGAGTGATAGCGATATGAGGAATACCGATTTGATTTAGATAAGCAAAAACATCTTCGGAATGATGGCAACCAGGAGGATAGAAATTCGCCGAACAAATGGCATAATCAACAAAGGATAAAACTTTGTCAAATCCAGGTTTCCAGCTTCCACCATCGATAACTACTGGGATATTTTCAGCTTTGGCAAGTTTTGCGATCGCACATCCTAATGCCATTTGATGCCCATCAATTAGTACAATATCTATGTCTTGTAAATCTGGTAAAATAGCTTGGCTATCAACTTGTGTTTTGACAGCATTAATAGAAATGACAGCACGTTCCCCCGTACTGCTAACAATAATTGAAGATACTGGTGGTGGGTTTTCTGTGGTAGGGTAATGGTCAATTATTTTTACTTGGTAATTTGCTAAATCGCTTTTGATTAACTGCGTCATTGGATGACAACCAACAACACCTGAAACAACAGCGTTATTACCCAAATAACTAAAAGTTACAGCAGCATTTGTTACCGGGCCACCTGCCGCAACAATATAGTCTTTTGCAACCAATTTCTGATTATTTTTCGGGGGAGATTCAGCAAGATAAATCAAATCCAACGTTATTAAACCCACGAATAAGCCATTGAAAGATTTTTTTATATTAGGGGATTGGGCATTGGGCATTGGGGTAATGGGTAATGGGTAATAGGTAATGGGTAATGGGTAATTGGGAATAGCAGAAGATTCTTTGAGTAGCGATGGTAATTGGTTTATTGCTTGCTACTCCTAATTCTTAACTCCTAACTCCTAACTCCTAACCACTAACAACTAACTACTAACAACTAACTGATAAATGCAAACCGAACCAAAAGCAGGTGTACTCTACATTGTTGGCACTCCGATTGGGAACTTGGAGGATATGACTTTCCGAGGGGTGCGAATTTTGCAGACGGTGGATTTTATTGCTGCTGAAGATACTCGCCATACTGGAAAGCTTTTGAAGCATTTTCAAGTTAGTACGCCACAAATTAGTTATCACGAACATAATCGCAACAGTCGGATTCCAGAATTATTAAAGCAGTTACACGAAGGAAAAGCTATAGCTCTTGTAAGTGACGCTGGGATGCCGGGAATTTCCGATCCTGGTTATGAGTTGGTGAAGGCTTGCGCGGAAGCTGGAATTACAGTAGTTCCTATTCCTGGAGCCGTTGCAGCGATTACTGCATTAAGTGCTTCGGGGATTTCTACAGAGAAATTTGTATTTGAAGGATTTCTGAATGCTAAAGCAAAACAAAGGCGATCGCACTTAGAATCCTTAACATCGGAAGAGCGTACCTTGATTTTCTACGAATCTCCCCATCGCTTGCGCTCGACTTTACAAGATATGAAAGAAATATTTGGCGACGATAGAGAAATTGTCTTAGCGCGAGAATTAACTAAAATATATGAAGAGTTTTGGCGCGGGAATATAGAGGGTGCTTGTAGCTACTACGAGTCAAAGGTTCCTGTAGGTGAATATACTCTTGTTGTAGCCGGGAATTCCCCCATTCAACAGGAGTTTACACAAGCAGAACTCGTTAGTGAGTTAGAAACAATCATGAATCAAGGAATATCGCCTTCACAAGCCAGTCGGCAGCTAGCTGCATCAACATCTTTACCCCGCCGTCAGCTTTACCAACTTGCTCTGACTCTGAAAAATTCGGATTGTGAGATACATGATACCTAGAAACCCGATTGAAAGGTAAAATAGTAAATCTGGAAAATTAAGCATTTGAGTATTGCTTTATTGTTCGGGCTTCTACATTCAAGACGACAGTCTTGTTTGATTTTTGGTAAATTGTGGAATATTTTCATTCCGATAAACCAGCATATTAAAATAAAGAACGAAAATAGTTGTTGATAACGAGGGATTAGAATGACCCAAGTGGTTTTAGGTGAAAACGAAGGAATAGATTCAGCTTTACGTCGATTTAAGCGTCAAGTTTCCAAAGCGGGTATTTTGTCCGATGTTAAATCTCATCGGCATTTTGAAACCCCACAGGATAAGCGTAAACGTAAAGCAGTAGCAGCAAGACGCAAAAGACGTTTCAATTAGTAAATATGAGTAATTTTACGAATTGCAAATGCTTCAAATTCATCACAACACGGTGCTTGGTTTGTCCAGAGGACATAGTAAGCAGCAGAATATATCTAAACACTAATAACTCGAATAAGGACTTTTCTAAATGTAAAGCACTTTGAAATTTCCGTAATATAGTTGAATTAGGCAAGAATCAATCATGAATTGCCTATCAGCAAATCATTCCTAAAAGCAAACAACCACCGTGTTTGTGCGGTGGTTGTTTGATAATTGCTAATTGCTAATTGCTAATTGGGTATTGGGCATTGAGTGAAATTCTTCTCCCCATCTCCCTATCTCCCCATCATTCCTTCTCTTCCTTAGAAACATTCAAATTCTTGCGATTACAATCATTCATTGCTTTCTCTACACCTTTTTTAAGGCATAATTCGACACATTCAACGACATAATTAAGAACTGAAGATATCACCTCATTTTCTTCAGGAGAAAACTTTCCTAAAACATGAGAAACGGTACCATTTTCGCTGGTTGCAGGATTTTTTGGTCTACCAATTCCAATACGTAAGCGGGGGAAATTTTTGGAACCCAGATGAGAGATAGTGCTTTTCATGCCATTATGTCCGCCAGCAGCACCGGATAAACGTAAGCGAACCCTTCCCACGGGTAAATCCATATCGTCATAAATAACTAATACGGATTCCGGCTTCAATTTGTACCAAGAAAGTACCGCACTTATTGATTGTCCCGAAAGATTCATGTAAGTTAAAGGCTTGAGTAAATGAACTTTTTTTCCACCTGTTGCGGTTGTTTCAGCATACTCACCTTTAAACTTACGATTTTCGCTTAGAGAGGTTTGCCAAGATTTAGATAAAGCATCTATGGCAGCAAAACCAATATTATGCCGCGTTCGATCGTATTTAGGTTCTGGATTTCCCAAACCAACAATTAGCTGGGGAATTAATATAGTTTTCCCTTGGGGACTTTTTTTACCAGCTTGCATAGGAAGAATAAATAATAAGAGATAAATTATAAACTATTAGTGCGTTTTATTAATTGAGAGAAAGTTCCTAGTAAAGACTTTAGTCCTCCGATTTAAGGAATAAATTCCTTACTACGAACCGCGATTGATTCATTAAGCTTCCTCAGTTTTTTCTACTCCACTACCAAGCTTGGGTTCAAGCTCTGCTGTAGTCTTGACAGCTTCTTCTAATTGTGAAGCTTCCTTTTTAAACTCATCTTGAAACTCCTGGGAAGCATCCTGAAACCCGCGAATAGCCTTACCCATGCTACGACCGATTTCCGGCAGCTTTTTTGGCCCAAAAACCAACAGTGCAACAGCCATAATTACCGCCATCTCCGGTAAACCGATACCGAATATATTCATCTAAACTTCTCCTATAAACTTAAAAATCTTTAACCCACATCTGTAGTTTAGCGACTTATCGCTTCAGAAGATTATCGATTTGGGGAGGAGTTGGGCATAGGGCATGGGGCATGGGGCATAGGGCATTGATAATTGATAATTGATAATTGTAAAAGTCCCTTAAAACCAAAAAACCCAGGCAAGTCCTGGGTTAAAGTTAGTTATTATATGTGAAAGTATTTTGCTTACATACCCAAGCTTCGCCAATCCACATTAATACCCTGAATGATGATTGATTTGTTATAAAGTTGCAGAATAATCAACAGAAAAACAAAAAATAACAGCATGAAAACAGCCATTAATGGGGTAGTACCCCAACCAGGAGCCACTTTACCATACTCAGCATTCAAGGGTCTGAGAACATCTCCCAAACGTGTTCTTTGTGCCATAGTCTAATTCCAGGTTAATTACCAAAAAATTTTTTAATTATCTTTAACTGATAAAGATAAGTATATCATTTGAAGGTGCTTGAAACTGCCACCTCGTTTTACCTCCCTTCCCATATTGAATATGGGTGTTTTGAACTTCGACCAGTATCATAAGAATAGTACTCATAATATATACCCAATATGGAACCCGCAATAGTTCTTAGTATTTCCGTGGCTGCTGTCTTAGTTACAGTTACAGTAATGTCCGTTTATACCTCCTTCGGCCCACCCAGCAAGGAACTCGGCGACCCCTTTGAAGACCATGAAGATTAAGTAAGGAATTGGGGATTGGGCATGAGGCATTGGTAATTGGTAGTTGGTAATTGCTAATTGGTAGTTGGTAATTGCTAATTGGTAGTTGGTAATTGCTAATCCATCACTAACTCCTAATTCCTAACTCCTAACTCCTAACTCCTCACTGGTTACTGGTCACTGGTCACTGGTTACTGTTCACTGTAAAGCTGGCGATTTTCCACGGCTCAATTGTAAATGTTGTTGATTTTGAAGTCTGTTGAGGACGTTCTAATAAATCTACGGATTCCGTTACTTTTAAGCCGATATCGCTAGTTAGTTGAAATTCTGCTGTTTCTCCAACACAATCATAGCAACGTAGAATCCATTTTTTAGCATCGTCTTCGGCTTGTTTAAATGCCATTAATATCAAGTTTTTAGCTGAGTTTTGACCGGATATATCTATAAAGCTGGCTTTGTTTTTTAATGTTTGAGTTTGCGATTTATTTTTACAAAGCACTACTTTTAAAGGATGGTTAAATTCATATCCACGCTTTACCGTCTGCGCTTTCTGCCAACTTCCTGCATGGGGATACAAACCATAGCTAAATTCATGATTACCTTTGTCAGCTTCTGGATTCGGCCATTCTGGACTTCTCAATAAACTTAAGCGTAATTCCCCAGGTTGAGCATCATAACCATATTTGCAATCATTCAACAAACTTACACCATAAGAATTGTCTTTTAAGTTAGATACTTCGTTGGCAGTGTGGGCATCTTCCATGCTTGGGTTTGCAGTGCGGGTATCTTGCACGTTTGAGGAATTACTAGGGAGCAAGATGCTCCCACTACGGGTATCTTGCACGTTTGAGGAATTACTAGGGAGCAAGATGCTCCCACTACGATGGATATTTTCTCTTCCCCTCGTCTCCCTATCTCCCCATCTCCCTATCCCCTTGTCCCCTTGTCCCCTTGTCCCCTCGTCACTTTCCGTCAAATCTGCCCAACGCAATGCAGGAACTTCCCATTTAGCTTTTTCTGCTGCTGTTTGGGGTTTGGTTGTGCGTTGAATTGCACCGCAAGGAATTTCATAAGTTGCAAAATCCGCTTCTAAGTTCAAGGGAAAGGCTGCTTTTACTAAAACGTGACGCTCTAACCAGTTGACTTTGGTATGAATTTTCAAGATTTGTGAATTGACTTGCAAAATATAGTCTTGAATAAATTCCGATTCTCCTAACTGACGCACTACTCGCAATCGCTGCTGTAATATTCCTCGATCAACCCATTCAATAGATTTGAGTTTAAGTGGTGGTAACATTTTCTCGCCATAGTTAGGATCGATGTTCCATGCATCCCAATATTGACCTTTATCTGTAAAGGCTTGCAGTTGATTACCGCTAGCTGAAAGTATTTCGCGGTTGTTTAATTTATCGAATACGCTGCTTAAGTCTCCAGTTTCTTCATCTACGACTACTCGCAAAAATTCATTATCCAAAATAAACTGTAGCGCTATAGTTTCTGATTGATTCTGTGGTGACGTTTTTTGATCGTTAAACCGCTTCGCTATAGTTTCTGATTGATTTTGTGATTCTTGAGTAGTAGAAAGCCAGTATGAGCAATAACCGATCGCGGGAATATCCTTTGCTAGGAATAATAAATTTGCATCGGCATCGATTTGAGAAATAATTTGATTGCCCGAATTATCGTAAACTTGCCATTGTTGGTTGTTGGTTTGCACGGGTAAAGAAACAGATACAACTTCCGAACGCTGCCAATTAAGAGAATTGAAAACAACAACAGCTAAACTATCGGGTTTTGGCGGCTGTGATAAATTGATTTGAACTGCTAAAGTTTCTAAAGACTGTTGCAATATTTCCGTTGCGGTGTTTTGCATTTCTTGCCATTCCGGTTCTGCGTCTTCGTAAACTTCCGCAATTGAGGAACCGGGTAAAATATCGTGAAACTGGTTAAATAAAAGTTTTTTCCAAGCCTTTTCGATTTCAGCTTTCGGATAATCGACACCGCAGCAAATAGTGGCCAAACTTGCAAATAATTCCGCCTCATACAGCAAATTTTCACCGCGACGATTGTAAAGCTTTTGGTCGCCGTGAGTCGTATAACAACCGCGATGGAATTCTAGATATAGTTCGTCGTTCCAAATTTGGAAAGATGCGGGAGAGGGGGTAGAGGGGGTAGAGGGGGTAGAGGGGGTAGAAAATTCTATTTTGTCTCCCCATCTCCCCATCTCCTCATCTCCTTGTCCCCTTGTCTCCCCATCTTTAATTTCTTGCAGATACTTTTCAACGGTGGTGAATTCAAATTCGGGACATAAAGCTGAATTTTGCCAGCGTCGGGCAATTTCGAGCATATCACGAGTGGGGCCGCCGCCGTGATCTCCGACTCCGGGAAGCCATAGATAATTTTGTAAACCCGTTTGTTTCTCCCAGGCAATAGCGTATTCAACCATTTTTACCGGATCGATGCCTTCACCAATCGGCGCTGACATTAAACTAAATATTTCGCTACCGTCGGGCGATCGCCACCAAAAAGCACCGTGAGGAAATTCTGTAGTGTCGTTCCAAATCAGCTTTTGAGTCACAAAATATTCCACACCTGCGGAAACCATAAATTGAGGTAAAGTCCAGCAAAAACCGAAGCTATCAGGAAGCCATGCCACCGTCGAAACTTTGCCAAACTTTTCTTTTACGTAGCGCTGACCGTATAATAATTGACGAACAATCGACTCCCCAGAAATTATATTTAATTCCGGCTCCACCCAAAAAGCACCAACAATTTCCCAAAGGTTGTTTTTAACAGCTTTTTTTATTTGTGCAAATAAATCGGGACAATTTTCTTCCACCCAAGCATAAAGCGCCGGAGTAGAATGACAAAAAATTAACTCCGGAAAATCCTCTTGCAGCTTTAAAACCGATGCAAAAGTATTCTTAGCAGCCTCCCAAGTTTCACTCACCCGCCACAACCAAGCCATATCCAAATGTGCATGGCCAACAAGGAAGATTTTGGATTGATTAAGCTGATTTTTAAGGGAAATTAGTGATTTATTCACAAACTCTCTCCTTTTTCCTTCTTCCTCAGCGCCCTCTGCGCCTCTGCGGTTTATTTCCTCAACAACTTCCTCAACCAACTCAGCAACCACCTCCAACTCATCCGGCGCAAAAGCTTCACAATAACGCTGCACTATCGCCAACTCCGAAGCTATAAAACCGGGATCTATATTATTCCTATTCCCAACAACTTCATAAACACATTTAGAACCAACTAAAGCACCATTATCATGTCCAGGACTTACCAAACGCAAAGCAACAGAAAACTCTTCCCCCGGAATCACCTTTTGAGTTAATAAGACTCTTTGCGAAAAATCAAATAAATCACCTTCACCTGCCAAAGAACCATTAATATAGATTTGAGCGGAGTCAGCCCACCAAACCAAAGCCAATCGCAAACACAAACCTGCGAGTGGATAACCCTGCAAATCATGGGGGATAATTAACTTCTGCGCCAACCAAAGCACATTTTTGCCCTTCTCCCAAGCAATATGTCCTTTGGCGTTTAACTCCCTAGTTTCCCAACCAGAATCCGACGCGAAAACCTTACTCACACTCATATCACCCGAAAAACAGCGCCAACCTTCGCGAACATCCATCTCAGAAAAAGCACGCAGTTTTTCTATAGCTTGCGAAATAGCTCGTGAATTACTTTGTGAATAAGTTTGTGAATTAATATTTGTATTAGATTCAGATATGGAATTGGTCATCTTTCAGCTAAAATCAGGTGAAAAGTTCTATACGCTCAATAGTAAAAGAACCATTTAAAAAAGATACCTATAAATTAAAAATGAATCTTCTCATGTAACAATTTTTCTTAGCCCCTACTTTTAATCTCCTTAAAAGATTAATTTAGGGAGATAGGAGATAAGGGGACAAGGGGACAAGTTGATTCCTAACTCCTAACTCCTCACTCCCTACTCCCAACTCATAACTCATAACTCTTAACTCCTAACTTTTTACCATGTCTTCTGCTTCCAAAGGTCGTTATCAAAGCAGGCTATTTAACTTCTTTCATAAACAATCTCGGCGCTTCGGTGAAGGATTCGGACGCTCGTTGCGACAATTGCAGGTCGCAACAGGTTGGTCATTAGAAGCACTTTCTAAATCCATATATTTACTGTTACAAAAAGCTGCCGACTCTGCTGGAACCCAACTTCCGGGAACGGCAGCAGAACCCCAGTTACATTTGCAAGCATCGGAACCGATCTCTGATACTGCGATTGTGCGGATACTTGAAAACGTAGAAACGCGATATATCCCGTCTGCCATTTCTCAGACAGAAAAGCATCTAAGCGAGCAAGATGCTGAAATTACAATTAACCGATCGAACAAACAAAAAATTCAAGGAGTTGCTTCACAGCTTTCTAGCCAAAGTTTAGTTCTAGTCACCAGCGAAAATGAAATTCTTGATATTCTAACTCCATCGCAACAGCAAGCTTTAGAAAACCAGATAATTTCTGAAATCGCTAGTTATTGGCATTCCTGGCGATTATTTCAGGAAAACCAGGAAAAATTACCATATAGACTAAATATCTTCAAAAGACTTGCTTCAGGTAGTGCTGATGAGAAAAAAACATTACCTGGGGAAAATACAACAGAAAGCGATCGCAAATACTTACAAATTAATCCAGCTACTTTAGCATCTCTAGATACAGCAGTTGCAAACTTAGAAACAAATGCTTTAGCTCCCGTATCTCGCGCTCAAATTATAGTACGGCAGCGCGGTGGTGAATTGATTCAAGTAGTAAAAACTAGATTAGATGTTTTCTTATACGGCGATAGTCAAGTAACTCTAAGTCAACAGGATATTGTAGCCGATGGGAATTTAGAAACGCATCCCTCAAAAATTCAAGCTTTGATTGAGGCCGCATTTAATTACTTTTACAGCAAATCCAAAGACAAGGAAATCAAACAGGCTCCAGCAAAACCATTACTTTCTTCGACTCAATCCAAATCTCCTCAAATTCAAAGCGAACAATCGGAAGATAATTGGTTAAGTAGTGCGGATTTATTTGGTAACGGATTTCCACAATTAAATCCCACAAATCGAGCATCAAATAAATTAGCAGCTAGCAAACAGCAGTTAAATCCTGCTACAAAAAATCAAAAATCATCCCAAATATTTGGACGCTTCCAAATGCCCAACTGGCGAACTTTACGCCTCAAAGAAAGAGCGGGTTTACAGCAGTCACAAAAAGCTGCTTTGAGAAAACAGCAGGATGGTTATACTAAACCTAGCGAGCAAGATGCTTATGTTAAACCTAGCGAGCAAGATGTTTATGTTAAACCTAGCGAGCAAGATGCTTATGTTAAACCTAGCGAGCAAGATGCTTATGTTAAACCTAGCGAGCAAGATGCTCGCACTACCCTAGCAACATCTGGAAAAATTCCAATTAATCCCGCTGCGGAATTGCAAAGTAGAAGCAAAAGAAAAATAGCTCAAGGTAGCGAATCAACAGAAATTGAAGCTAAACCGGAATGGATTGAAACCAAAGCCGAAATAGTTGGTTATCAAAAGCATCCATTAGAGCAACTTTTGGCATGGATTGACAACACAATGTTGAAAATCGAAGAAGCAATTGCAAAATTTGCAACCGCATTACAGCAGATGTGGCGAAAGTGAGAATTAGGAAAGTTAGGAGTTAGGAGTTAGGAATTAGGAATGAGGCTATTACAAAAGCTAATTCGCATTTAAACCTACGAAGATTAATAATGCCGTCCTTTGGGACGGTTTTCTAGTCATTTTTTTACAATACAACCGTATTTTTGCTGTTTAATCAAACAAAAAAAGTAATTTTACCGAAACTAATAGATAGAAGAATAACTTGCTTGCTATGGGATGTTACTCAGGTTCAATTTTATTGAAGGCTGTTATGTTGATAAAAATATTCCGTTTTTTGTAGCAAATTGTAATCTTTTAGAGTAAGTATAATATCATGGATTTTATCGACCAAATAACAGCTATTTCTCAGCAAGTTCACAAATTAAGAGAGTCTGTAAAGACTGAAGAAGCAACAAAGAATGCTTTTGTATTACCTTTAATAAATGCATTAGGTTATAACGTTTTTGATACCACAGAAGTTTGTCCAGAATATATTGCTGCTACACCAGGACTAAAAGGGGAGAAAGTTGATTATGCCATTATTATCAATAATAAACCAAGCATCTTAATTGAATGCAAGTGGTGTGAAGAAAATTTAGAACATCCAAAGCATGGCTCACAATTATATAAATACTTTAATGCTACTTCTGCAACATTCGGAGTCTTAACAAATGGCTTATTATATCAGTTTTATACTGATATAGATAAAAATAATATTATGGATGAAACTCCTTTCTTTGAATTCAACATCACGAATTTCAATGAATCATCTGTTCATGAATTAAAAAGGTTTTCTAAAGCAATATTCAATCCTGATGAAATGGTTGATGTCGCCAGAAATCTTCTTTATACCAGAGAAATTAAAAGATTAATGGCCGAACAACTAACTAATCCTTCACCCGAATTTGTAAAGTTTTTTGCAGGTCAAGTTCATGGTGGAAGAATAAGTTCATCTGTTATAGTTAAATTTACAGACTTAGTTAAGAAATCTCTAAAAGAATATATTAATGACCGTATTACCGATCGGTTAAAATCTGCAATTGACTTACCAGATACAACAACAGAGCCGGAAGTCATAACTCCAGAACCTCCCGATGATGACAGTATTCCGACTCAAGTTGAAATGGACAGTTTTTATCTTTTAAAATCTATATTGAGAGAGGTTATTGATACCAATCGTATAGAATACAAGAACACAAAAAATTATTTTGGCATAAACGTTGATGGTAGTGTCAAAAAAACTATCTGCCGTCTATGGCTTAATTCACAGAATAAATATATTGGAATCTTTGATGTAAGTAATAAGGTTGTAAAACAGCCAATTGAGGGATTAGATGATATTTATGGCTTTTCTGAAATGTTAAAAGACAGAGCTAAATTTTTAACACAAAGCAAATCAGAACAACCACAAGTGGCTGAAATATAGCTCAAATTAGTATTGAATAATTATTAGCCCACGCAGGTGGGCTTTGTTCGTTTAGCCCCACCCTTCGAGGGTGAGGGCGATTTTTAATTATTCACCATAGCCTTTCAACTCCTAACTCCCAACTCCTAACTCCCAACTCCTAACTCCTTACTGCTCCACTCCACCAACGACTGGCTTAACTCCTCCGGTATCGTCAGAAAATGGATCGGTTCCTCCACTCCAGTTAAAGTCGCTGATGCGGAAGCTAATACCACCTAGTTCGAGTACGGGGTTGTAACGCAGGCTGATGCCATAGGTACGACGGCTGTATTCTAATATATAGTCAGTACTGGTACGTTCGCTGGTATCTAAGTTGATTGTTGTTTGGAATCCTAAACGAAATGGCCCGTATAGCTGTTGGGTAAAACCGGCGCTTAATACTTGTCGATCGGCGTAACGGTCGAATAAAAAGGGCGACAATCCGTCATTTGTACCTTGCGAATAAGTGACGTTGAAGCCGGTATAGTCTAAAAACTTTTTAGAAAAGTTGCCAAATTGCCCTTGCAATCCAATTGAACCTATCAAGGTATTTTGCTCGTCGCCGTTGCTGTAAAAGCTGCCGGTTCCAGTTACATTACCAAATACTTGTACGTAAGGTACTACTGGATTAGCGGTATACTTTAAACCTGCTTCCCTAGTTGGCGCTAAGGGTTTTCCCTGCCAAAGATTGATAGCTCCGCCAATAGTCGCGCTGGCTTGAAGGCGATTTAAAGAAACTCGGTCGTTGCTTCTACCTACATCTAGTAAGTCTTGACGGTCGGTTCTAGCGTTGACTCGTTGTGCGCCTGCTTGATACCTCAAATTTAAGCCGGTTTTACCTAAAGGTATATTTGGAGAAATTATTACTCCACCAAAACTACTTTGTACGGTTTGGAAACCCAGACTTCCGTTATAAAGGCGATCGCGATAGCTGTATTCTAATGTGGCTTGATAGGGGTTTAAAGGGTTGCCTAATAAATAGTTGTACCGCACGCTGGCACGCAGATTGTCTTCTAAGTCGGTTAAGTCGAGACTTGTTAAAGTTGTCGATGCTCGAACTTGCGATCGGGGATTTAAGGTTGCATTTAAACTTGACTTCAAACCGAAGAGGGCTGGGATGCCTCCGTTATTGTTTTGTACGGCTTGTTGAGCAAAAAATTGTGGTGTAACTTTCCAACTAAACTGCGGTGTATTTGCGACTTGGAAGGAACGTTCTATGTACAAACCACCGCGTTCGTCACCATCAAAACCGATAGAAACCGGAGCGGGAGTAGCATCGCGTTGCTCGCGATCGATTGTCCTTGTATAGCCCGGTATACCTAACGTTAAGCCTTGGTCAAATACTAAACGGGGTTTTCTTAATCTGAGTTTATCTTGTCGAGGAGAAATACGTTCTAAAGTAACTGAGTTTGCACGTAATTCTAATTCCGGAGGAGAAAAAGGATCGTTGGTAATCCGAACATCTTTTGCTTCCCAACCTCTGGGATAGAAATCTATTTGTGCGGCTTCAAAGCGCACGCGCCTAACTTCACCCCCAGTCTTCGCCGACGGTAGGTTACGAGCCGGTCTACCACCCAAATTAAAGCCGACTCCTCCAGGACTACCAACACCAGTTAAAGGTTGATTTTGGCGAATTCTATCGCTGGGAGGACGACGCGGAACTCCACCTGCTGCAACGGGGGCAGAGTCAAAAGATAAATCTTGTTGTGCTTGGGCTATATTAACTTCGCCGCTTCCACCTTCTAAATCGCCGGTGTCTTGAATAAAGTTGTATGTAAATCGGTTTCCTCTTAAAACTTGTTCCCCTCTGGTGACTGCAACATTTCCTTCACCAACAGCAATTAAGTTATCTATATTTACCTGTAAACTATCGGCATCTACTACAGATCCGTCAAATCTTACCACCACATTACCTTCAGCGGTTACGACCCGACGATTTTCGTCATAAATCTGCCTATCTGCAATAATTTCAATAACTCTTCTTGTCTCAACTGGCGCTTGTGATGGTTGTGGCTGCCCAGTTGGCTGCGGTACGGGTATAGTTTGCTGTGGAGGAGTTTGTTGTAGCGGTACTTGCTGTGGTACTTGTACCTGAGAACGCGATTTGAATTCTATCGTCGCAGGAGTTTTTGTAGAGTTTGTATTTTGAGAATAGAATTCTATTTTTGTCGGTTTTTGCGTTTCTGGGGCAGTTTTTTTCTTGCTCTTGAGCTTCTGGGATGTTTTTTTTATTTCGGCAACAGATTCCGTTTGCTTTTGAGTAAAGCTGGCGGCTTCAAAATGCTCAAAACCTTCGGATGATACTTGCTTATTCTCCGATGGATAAATAACATTAAACTTTTCCCCTAAAGAGGCGGCATTGTTTGCAACGCTAATAGGTGAAAATTCCGGTGGGAGAATAGTTTCCGGTTCGTTAGTTTTCGATAAACTCTGGTTTTTATTTAAAAAAGATTTTGGCGGTGAAAAATGTTCGCTAAGCGAGAAACTTGTTTGCGCTATAGGAGATGCTTGGGGAGTAACAGTACTATTTTTTAATGTACTTGAATTATCCGTAGAGACATCTGCTACGGCAAGGGAATCGATAACAATCGGTAATTCGGGCGGTGGCGCAACTGGATGAAGCATACTTACACACTATATAAGCCAACAAACAGTCTTTAAAGCAAGCTAAAGAACAGTTAATAAATAAATTAGAAGCAGCATACAACCTATTTGGGTTAATAAACTTCCAACTTTAGCCTTCTACTTAACTTGCGAGCAGATTCCGCCCAAAAAAGGACACGTTTTCCAAAGAAATCAGTAGTTGTAACTCTTCGGACGTGTCCTTAGACTTAAAAATATCCTCTGCAAATGCAGCGATAATGGACGAAAGTGACTATAAATTATTCAAAATCACTACGTCCAGGATTACGAGATGGGTCATTTGACAAGAATCCAAAGATAAATGTAGCTAAAAACAACCCAACAACAATATAAACAGCGATTTTTAAAGTCAACATAGCAATTTCTCCAGGGGGTTAATCGAAAAAGTTATTTTTAGTATCTGCTTTTGCAGAAAAGTTAACTTCTTTATATTACCCAAAATAGCTCCATTTTTGGAGGATATAAAAGATAGATGCGCTCGGGGGATTTTTTATACTCGAATTTTATACGTTTTAGTAGACAGGTTGTTTCTTCGACGCTCACTTCTATCAATATGTTTCTACCAGTGGGGCATGGGGCATTGGTAATTGGTAATTGGGAAATTAGCTATGGATTTTTTTAGGATATAAAACACTAAGGGAGCAAGATGCTCCCACTACAAATATTTCTAACTCCTAACTCCCTACTGCTAACTGCTCACTGCTCGCTGCTCACTGCTAACTCCTGACTCCAAGCTTTGTCTCCAATACGGCTTTTAACAACTTTTGCAGGGGTACCGACGGCAATCGAGTAAGGAGGAATATCTTTTGTTACTACCGAGCCAGCACCGATAACGCTACCTCTTCCAATGGTTACTCCATCTGTTACCGTTACACCATGTCCGAGCCAACAGTCATCTTCAATGACAATTCCTTTACGAGTAATACCCTGTCTGGCAATATATTGAATCGGGTCTACATAATTATGGTTATTAGCAAATAATCCGCAATGTGCTGCAATTAAACAACCTTTACCTATTTTGATGTTTCCAGACCGGCAATACAAACATACGGACCGATATATGTGTCTTCTTCAATTTTTAAGTGCGTATCGTTCAATGCTCTTATATCAACACCTTGTTGAATTTGTACTCCATCACCAATAGAAATTTTATTCTTGGGATTTCCGATGGCGTTTATATTTGCTCCTCGTAAAATTTGCGCTCTATTACCAATTTCTATACAAGGAGTATTAATAAATTCAACGCTATCTTGTAGGTAAACTCCTTTACCCAACTTTGCAAAGATACTGCGGTAAAAAAAAGTTCGTAATCTAGAACCAATCGCTTTGGTGGGAATATTACCTAACAATAAAGTTAAAACTGTTTCTTGTAAACCTTTCCACTTTGATGCAGCTTTTTTACTATTCATAATTATATTTCCTAGAAGATTGTTTCAAATATGAAAATTGAAATGATCCCGATTTTTAAAAAATCAAGGACTTATTTTTATCTAAAATCTGTTGAAGCTGATTATGGGGAAGAACATCTCCCCCCTGCATCTAAAATTTAGAAGCTGAAGATAATTTCAGATCGAATTCGCCGATATCATTTCTAAATCTGTAGGGTTTATAGAATCTTCAGGAAGACGACTTTTAATAACTCGGGCTGGTGTTCCAACAGCTATTGAATAAGGAGGAATATCTTTTGTGACTACAGATCCAGCACCTATAACACTACCTTTACCAATAGTTATTCCATCTATTACCGTTACAGCGTGTCCTAACCAGCAATCATCTTCGATAGTAATTCCTTTACAAGTAACTCCTTGATCGGCAATATATCTTAGTGGATCTGCATAGTTATGATTATTGGCAAATATTCCGCTATGTGCTGCAATTAAACAGCGTTTACCAATTTTGACGTTTCCTGGCCCTGCAATACAAGCGCCAACACCAATAAATGTACCTTTATCTATATATATATGAGTATTGTCTAAAGCTCCAATATCTACGTTGCGCTCAACAGCAACTCCTTCTTTTAAAGTAATTTTATTATTTTCATGTCCTAAAGCATCCAAACGTACTCCTTTGAAAAGATGCACTCCATCGCCAATTTCTACGTTATAAGTACCGAGTAATTCAACACCATTTTGTATATAGATTGACTTACCCATTTGACTAAATAAACTTTTATATATTAGCTTTCTTAAATTTGGTCCTAAAGCTATAGCAGGTAAGTCTCCTAGCAAACCAGTAATCAAAACTTCTTGAAATCGCTTGAATTTTGAAGTAGCTTGGTTCATTTTCAATACGTGTTGGTTGTGTTTGTATTTCAAAGTAAATTGCAGTTGAATCAAATAAAAATTGTTAGCTTGCTTGACAATTTTGTCTATATTAATTCATTTTTCTTCGTTAGTTAATAAATGTTTTATTTATAAGATATTAGTATTATTAAACATTTAGACATTATGAAAATAAATATGTTCATTTTAAACTTTAAACATTATCTTAATTTTATATATGTAAAGTTAAAGAATAGATTATTTAAATCTATTACTATATCAATAAAAATGATTAGATTGAGTTTTATTAAGATAAGAAAAAGCAAGTAAATAAAGTACTTGACAAAGCTAGGGCATACTACGCTCAAAAAGTATTTTTTTATATAAAATCATCACCCCTAAAATAAATTAATAACAAGACTTACAAATTTTTACTATTAGAAATTTACAGGCAAATCGCTAAATAAGCTTTAGTATAGGGAATTTGAGTAAAATACGAGCATTCCAATTTTATTTTGTTTGTTATCACATAATTTTTAATCAATATTTTCTATATTTACGTATAACATATATCTTTTGTGGAAACAAAATAATCAAATTTACTTTAAGCTACTCGCTCATTTATAAAGTTTTGATTAAGTAGCCAATAAATATACTTGCGTATATTGAAATACACGCAGATTTAATGATTTTCGATAAAACTGGGATAAAAAAACTTTATCTATCAATTAGTTGGAAACTTGAAAAGTAACTCTAATTCCGACGGAGAAAAATTTTCGTTATATTCTAGTACTCCACCACATTAATTTTGATGGGTTTGCGTAGTGCGAGCATCTTGCTCGCTGGTTGTAACGAGGGAGCGAGACGCTCCCACTACGAGCGCGTTACCCCGCAAAATTAATGTGGTGAACTACTAGTACTCCGCCACATTAATTTTGGTGGGTTAGAATTTGATTCGTAGGTTGGGTTAAGCGAAGCGAAACCCAACACCGATGTTGGGTTTCACTCCGTTCAACCCAACCTACAAAGATGCATATCAACCCATCATATTTATTGTGGTTGAGTACTAGTGGTCTGTCCCATTAATCTTGATGGGTTGGATAAATCTTTGAAAGCTTAACTCTTGCGTCTTCTGTACGAAAACGCCAGTCTGCACAAACTTGGTTTTTATTGCGTTCGTACTCCCAAGCCCAAACCTGTTTTTCTAAAGTTGTAATATCAGGAATTCTTCGTTTTAAACATTGCCGTACAAGTACGCCTAATTCAGATTCAACCATATTTAACCAACTACCATGTTTCGGTGTATAGTGAATCTCTAATTTTTGAGTAATTCTTCTAGCTTCTTCGGGGGTAAATACTTCATATAGAGCAGCAGTAGTATGAGTGTTTAAATTATCCATTACTAATCGAATAACTTCAGCATCTTTAAAGTGAATATCTACTAAATCTTTCATACAGTAAGCGAAATCAACTTTTGTTCTCCTTTGAGTGACTTTAATGTGTCTCCATCCCAAATATGGAGCAAAGAAAGCAAATAAATTACAAGTTCCATTACGCTCATACTCGTAATCGATTTTTTTATTTTTACCTGGTTTGTCCTGCTTTTTAGGTGTAGGTAGTATTGGTTCTTTTACATCTTCAACTAACTGGCATAGTCTTTCATCAAAACAGACCAATGGTCTCTCTATATCTACTGTCTGAGCATATAAGTCAAGCACATCTTCCATTTTCGATACAAATTCTGAACTACATGAAGGTATACACCACTGCTCTTTTAACCAAGGTTTTAATTCGTTTTTTTTAGTATCCTACCAACTGTACTTTTTCCCAAACTATCTACTATTTCAAGACTGATCATTTTTTCTGCTAGTAGTCTTAAAGTCCAAGACTCTCTGCCTTCGGGTGCATCGCTACAAGTTGTCGCAATTAAATATGCTTCTTCTTTCGGAGTTAATTTAGGTGGCTTACCACTACGTGGACGCTCTTTCAGCGTTATTTCTAAACCTTCTGTACAGAATTGTTTACGAGTTCTTTCAACAGTTGGAATTGATATATGTAAAGTTGAAGATATTATTTTATCCGTCTTAGAATCATCTGCCATTAGCAAAGTATGTGCCCTACGAATTGCTCTAGCATTGCTTGAGCCTTTCTTTAAAATATCGAGTAGTTTTTGCTTTTCTTCTACTGTCAGATTTACTTTATGCTTGATCATGAGTACACCCTACCAGCAACGGCGATCGCAACCTGCTCGTGGACTTTTAAGTCCACATCGCTTTTTAATTATTATAAGATGAAAACCCCTCAAAACTAATGGGACAGACCACTAGTACTCCGCCACATTAATTCTGATGGGTTTGCGTAGTGCGAGCGTCCCGCTCGCTGGTTGTAACGAGGGAGCGAGACGCTCCCACTACGAACGCGTTACCCCGCAAAATTAATGTGGTGAACTACTAGTACTCCGCCACATTAATTTTGCTGGGTTTTCAACCGTTGTTAAAAAAAACCCTTCTAGAGCGCAAAGAGCGCGGAGAAAGAGAAAGAGAGAATAAATTAAGAAGCTAGTTACCCACCAAAATACGGGGTGTATCGTAAACACCCCGCGAGCTTTCTGCAATGTATAGCCGCCATAGCAGCTACACGTAGTTTATATTTTCTTAATACCTTATATTTTGAACTCAAAAAACGCTTTTTGAGTTCTGTATTCGTGCTAATCGAATAGTTTTCCAGAGTCACGGCATCTGAATGGTTAAACTTCTACTGGATAACGTTCCATCATTTGATGCTTTTTCCTCCAAGCTTGAGGAGGAATATCATGATGCTGGCGAAATTGCCGAGAAAAATGACAGGCATTTTGATAGCCAACGTTAGTCGCGATTTCTTCTATGTTCTGACTGGTATTCTTAAGTAAATAACGCGCAGCAGCCATACGACGTTTGACAATCCAGCTATTAACCGTTTCTCCAGTTATTTTTGCAACTCTATTAGTTAAGTAAGCTGCCGAATAACCAACTGCTTGAGCTACATCGCTCAAGGTGATTCCCTTTTGATAGTTAGCCTCGATAAAATCAAAAACTTCTTTCAACTGAGGGACAATAGGAAAAATCGACTTCTCTTCGTTTGATGCGACTACTCCATTTATCCTTGATGGTGACATATCATTATAGTTAGCATAACAATAACGAAGGAAAGCCTGCTTTTTCTCCAATCGAGTGGCGATCGCCTTTAATAGTTGTTGAACTGTAGCGGGTTTGGTTATATAGTCATCAGCACCAGACTCCATACCTTTGCGGAAATCTTCTTGAGAACCCCTGCCAGTAAGAAAAATGAATGGAATTACTGCTGTAAGGGGATTTTGACGCAATTTCCTTAAAACGGTGAACCCATCAAGATCGGGCATCAAAATATCACAAATGACTAAATCGGGTAAATTAGAAACAGCTTGCTCAATTCCGATGGTACCATTCGATGCACTTATCATCTTAAAGCCTTCGCTCTCAAGACCATCTAAATACATATTACGAGTAAGTGCATCGTCTTCGATTACTAAGATTTTTTTCGGGATAACGTTAATCATGATTTATTGCTGTGTAAGGTTAAGTTTTGGAATAAGACAGCCGAGCTAACAAGGGTGTAAAATTGTTCTTGTTTATATGGTTGATTCGCAATAAAATATTTTTTAAACTTGTGCTTCAACAATTTACTCGTTTCGCGATGGGACTTTCAGAGTAAAAATCGTTCCGACACCTACTTCACTTGACAGCGAAATTTTACATCCATGTAAATCTGCCAGAGTTTTTACAATCGACAAACCTAGTCCGGTACCAGGTATACTATCAATGTTGCTGCCTCGATAAAATGGCTCAAATATCTGCTGCCGATCTACTGCTGGAATCCCAATACCTTTATCTTTAATTTTAAAAATCACTTCTTCTTCTTCACATGTAAGTTCTAAAGCCACAGCATTACTACTTACGGAATATTTAACGGCATTAGAAAGCAAGTTTGTTAAAATATGATGCAATAATTTAGGATCTACACTCCGAGTCGAACATTCACCTTCACTTTGGAAGTTAATTACTTTTTGCTTGCCTCCTGCCAAATAAATCTGTGCTATGATATCTCTACAAAATTGCTTGAGATCGAGTTGCCTTGGTTCGCACTTTAATGTATCTGCTTCAGCTTTACCAAATAACAAGATTTCATCAAGCAGTTCGCTTATTTGCTCTACAGCATCTTGAATTAAGTCAAGATAAGAGCGATTTTTCTCCTCACTCCATTGATGAATATTACGTCTTAATAAGTCAGATGAGAAAGAAACAACGTTGAGTGGAGTACGAAATTGATGACAAAGCATTGAAACAAAGCGCTTTCTGAGTTCGCTTAGCCTTCTTGCTTGTTCTAATGTTTGACGGAGTTCGGATTCGGCTTGCTTATAATCGGTAATGTCAATTGCCGTAATCATTTCCACTTCTTTCCCGGCAAAGTCAAGCACTCCATCAAGTTGTACAATGGTACAAGCCAACCACCGAGAAAAACCTTGTTTTGTACGAATCTGTATTTCTTGGTACTGGCAAGTAGTAGCTCCATCTTGCTTGCGTATCTGTCTGTGCTGTCTTACTTGAACTATTTGTTCAAAATCAAAATTATTATGAGTCAGTTCTTTTATTGAATAGCCAGTTAGCATCTCTGCTGCTCTATTGGCATAACAAACGTAATTGTCGTGAATTAAAAGAATGCCAGCTTCCGTATTCTGGGCTAAAGTACGAAATCTCGCTTCGTTTCGCTTTAGTGCTTCCTCCGTTCGCCTTGATTCTGTAATATCCCAGATACTCCACACTCTACCAATAATACTGCCATTGAGTCTATAGGGTTCTGAATAGTGTGCAAAGATTCTTCCGTCTTTTAGCTTTAACAAATTATAAGTTTCCGAATCAGACTTTGTAGGCAATTCCCAAATATCTGAGCGAAACACCTCTACATCTTGTATTTGATTCTCAAAAAAATCTTTAGCTTGACTACGGTTCCCTGATATGCTCACTTCCGATGGAAGATTCCACAAATCTATAAATTTTTGATTGTAATAAAGTATCTCTCCATCAAAGTTGATCGCAAGTATGCCGTTTACAGTAGACTCTAAAGTTGAACTTAACAATGAAAGAGAATTTTTTAAATTATCATCTGTTTTCTGATATTCAACAATTTCTTGTTCCAAACCGACTCTAATCTTTTGAGATTCTACTTCATGTAGTTGCGAAGCATAGGGAAGCAACTCGCGAGTCTCTTTGCAAGCATACACGCAACATACTTGCTTACTTTCTAATTTTTCTAAAATAAGAGTAATTTTGACGGGAAATACCTTACCTGCTTTATCTCGATAGCAAGTTTCAAAGCTTATCGAACCTTGTTGCTTGAGTGATTCCCATTGCTGCAACCATTTTTCCCATTCCCAATTAACATCTACTTCTCCTAACCTCATCCGAAGTATTTCGTCTCGTGAATACCCAACAAGGGAACAAGTTGCGTTATTAACGTAGAGAAATTGGCCATTCTCTTCTAGGCAAAAGACAGCATTTCTAGAATGATTAATTAACATCCGAGCTACTTTCAACTCTTCTTGCAGCTCCAATCTGATTTTAGAGTTAGGTTCAACAATCATAATAAAGTATCTGTTCCGCTGTACTGAGAAGGATCGTTCAAAGGTTCAAGGATTGCAGAAAATGGTTATAACAAGCTCCTCCGTTACCACTTCTAATTGCTTTTAAGCTTGTTTTAGAGCAGAAAAGTCACTTAACCATAAACGCGTCTTATACCTTTTCTTAAAATAACTTATCAAAAAATCAAAAAAATTCATATAAGTTTACAAAAAAATTCATATTTATTTTATAAAGTTCGCCTTGAACGAATAGATGTATCATTAGTAACTTCAACGTCTAGCTTATAAAAAACTTTTTTTTGTACAAACAAGCTTCTTCCGTTTAATTTCAATAGGTGTGTGAATCATGGTTAGTTAGTTATCAGCGAGATGATCGGTATATAACCCAAATAAATATTTAAAACCTAAACTAAATAAAAAAGCATTTTAGATAGATATTAAATTAGATGAAACCAATAAATTGTATTACTTTATTACTCTATATAGTCTAAACCATAAATAATTCATGACTAGTTATTTAGGTTTAATAGCTACTTAGACATAAACGTTTTTACCAGGAAGCTACCCTTGTATAAAATATTTAAAATCAAAAGAAGATATCGTTAATTTTACTAGTTTTTTAAGTCAATTGAGAAAAATTTTTAGCTTAACAACACTAGATTACGACTTATCCAAGCTTATCTTGCTTAAATTATTCTCTCATTATTCTTTCAAAATTTAACTATAAATTTTAGTTGTACTACATCTGCCACAGGACATACTTGGAAATAGCAATAAAAATACTTTTCATATCTGTGCATCTATCTTTAGGCATATATTAATATTTATGACTAATTATTTCGCTCGCAGATCGAATTTGATAATTTCAGGCATAATTTTAAGTATTGTCGGTATTTTGTCGGTATTGCGATGCGAGTTATCTGTTTAAGTATAAACACGTATTCTTTGAAGGTATTAATAATATCGCCTTTTTGCAAAATATCCGCTAAAAACCGGATATAGTAATAATAAATATACTTTTCAGCTTCACTTATTAAGTGTGTTTCAAGCAATATTTAGTAGCTAATAATACTTAAGTACCGATCGAATTGATCTCAAATATAAAGAAAAGCAAAAGAATAGACAATGCGATCAAAAGATTTTTCATTGCAACATTATGCAACATTTATGTAGGCTTGTTTCTATAAACACAGAGTCCTGGTTGTTTTGCTTCTCTAATTAAATTTTTTTACTGACGGCAAAAGTGGTAATTAACCATTCCCGGTGTTTGTAAGGCTGGGTGTGAAGTTATAAGGAAACGGTAAGGAAGCATAGCCATAGATTTCGAGTGCCATTGAAAGCGCATCCGAATATCTGTGAATAGTAAATAGTTAGGTACACCCAACCCTAGTTCAGGGAGCGTATATTAAATAATGGTTCAAAATTTTACTAAAAGAGCTTCTTCTGTGAGTGTAGAACAGAAAGAATCTCTTAAGGAAAGTTATGCACAAGCTATAGTAAGCGAGCGTACTGAAGAAAGCAACGAGAATATGACTGTTGCTGAGGCAGTAGCGCAAATGTGTGAAAACTTAGGAATAAAATCAGCCTACGGAGTTTCCGGAGGTGCGATGGCATCACTTTGGGGTGCTTTGTCAAATAGTGATATTGATGTACTGAATTTCCGTCATGAGGCTGGAGCGGCGTTTGCTGCTACGGAAGGTTATTTTGCTAGCGGTAATCCTACTGTGGTATTTACCACAGCAGGACCTGGTATAACGAATGCTTTAACCGGATTATTTGCTGCGCGTGGCGAAGGTGCAAAAGTGATTTTGCTGTCAGCTTGCACCTCAGCAGCGCAACGGGGACGGTGGGCGATTCAAGAAACCAGTACCGACACTTTACCCAGCAGTGGTATTTTCACCACGGGTACGGTGTTCAATTATGCTAGCACAGTGGAATCTGCCGCTCAATTGCCGCAAATATTTCGTAAACTAGCTCTCGGACTTTCTCAGCCTGGCGGGTATGTTGCTCACATAACCATACCTACAGCAGTACAAAATATGAGTATGGACGATACTCTATTACCTTCTCAAGGTGTTAGCTGTTCTTTAGTAACATCAAGTTCGGAAGTAGTTGCGAATGCAGCTAAGTTGCTTTCGGAAGGTACGTTTGCTATTTGGTTGGGATTTGGTGCCCGTGGTGCGGCCTCCGAAATTCGCCAGCTTGCGGAAAAAACTGGAGCAGCAGTAATGTGTTCGCCTCGGGGTAAAGGAATTTTCCCAGAAAACCATCCTCAGTTTATTGGGGTAACTGGTTTAGGAGGGCACGGCTCAGCGATGACATATATGCAAGAACAGGCTCCCATCCGCACTTTAGTTTTGGGAAGTCGTTTGAGCGAACCGACTTCATTTTGGAATCAAGATATGGTTCCTTCAAAAGGTTTTATTCATGTTGATATAGATCCCAACGTTCCGGGGGTTGCTTATCCTCATGCACAGACTTTAGGAATTCAGTCTGATATCAAAGCCTTTGTTTCCCAGTTGCTAAGTATTTTAGAAGCTGACGAAAAGTCACAATCGCAGATCAAAGCATCTCAACCATCATCATTACCCAAGCCCGAACGTATTACGGTAGAACCCGGACAGGAATCACCCATCAGACCAGAAGTTTTGATGGAAGCGATTCAGAAGGTAATTGTTGATGGAAGCGACGCGGTTGTTATGGCTGAATGCGGCAACTCGTTTACTTGGTCAACAAATCTTTTGCAATTTAACCAAGCTAATCGCTATCGAGTTAGTACTGGTGTTGGCGCAATGGGACACGCTGTAACTGGTGTTGTCGGTGCGGCGAGTGCTAGAAATGGTAAAGCCGTAGCCATTGTGGGAGACGGAGCCATGTTGATGAACAACGAAATCAGCACGGCAGTTAAATATCAAATTCCGGCAATTTGGATTGTCCTCAACGACGCTCGTTACAATATGTGCCATCAAGGCATGAAAATGTTAGGCATGACGGGTGCAGATGCAATCATCCCACAGACAGATTTTCAAATGATAGCTCGGGGAATGGGAGCAGAAGGCATTCGCGTAATTAAAGAATCCGAAATTACAGCAGCGCTAGAAAAGGCGATCGCCGCAAATGGTCCGGTAATAATCGATGTTCTCATCGATCCAGATAGACCTGCTCCTTCTAAAGGACGTAATAAAGGTCTGGCTAAACAAGGAGTTAAATCGACTTCCGAGAAGAAACCCAAAGCACAAGCGTCATTTCCGAATATTTAGGAGAGTTATTAGTTGTAGTCTGTTAAGAGTTTTGCTGTAGTGGGAGCATCTTGCTCCCTAGTGATTAGTTATTAACCACTAACCACTAACAATTAACAACTAACCCTTCGGGTATGCGCTTCGCGCACGCTTCGCTAACAGCAGTCGCTCATGGGGGAGACCCCCAAGACCGCGCTGCTTCACAACTAACCCTTCGGGTATGCGCTTCGCGCACGCTTCGCTAACAGCAGTCGCTCATGGGGGAGACCCCCAAGACCGCGCTGCTTCACAACTAACAACTAACCTTTATTGTATTTATTTAATTTTTCATTTATTAGGAGTTCTTAGTTTGAATCTTTTTGATAATGTGACAGAAATGGGTCACGAGCAAGTATTGTTTTGTAATGGCAAAGACCCAGATATCAAAGCTATAATTGCTATTCACGATACAAGTTTGGGTCCCGCAATGGGAGCAACACGAATGTTGCCTTATGTATCGGAAGAAGCTGCTTTAAAAGATGCTTTACGTTTGAGTCGGGGAATGACTTATAAAGCTGCTTGCGCTAATATTCCTGTTGGTGGTGGTAAAGCGGTAATTATTGGCAATCCCAAACATAAAACTGACGAACTTCTATATGCATACGGACGTTTTGTTAATAGTTTAAACGGACGTTTTATTACGGGTCAAGATGTAAATATGACCCCGGAAGATGTCAGAAAAATTAGTCGAGAAACTAATCATGTTGTAGGTGTTGAAGAACAATCTGGAGGACCCGCACCTGTAACTGGATGGGGAGTATTTCTAGGTTTAAAAGCGGCTGTTGAATTTCGCTTAAAAACTTCCGATTTAACAGGATTAAAAGTAGCAGTTCAAGGATTGGGTAATGTCGGTTCAAATCTTTGCCGTCATTTACATGAGAATGGTGCAAAGCTTTTTGTTACCGATATCAATAAACAAAGAACTGAAGAAATCAAGCGTTTATATGGCGCTACGGTAGTAGAACCCGACGAAATCTACGGACTTGATGTAGATGTGCTTTCTCCCTGTGCTTTAGGTGGAACTCTCAATAGCGAGACAATTCCTCAAATTAAAGCAAGCGCTATCGCCGGTGCTGCAAACAATCAGCTTGGTGAAGAAAAAGCAGACGGAATGATGCTTGTAGAAAAAGGCATTCTGTATGCTCCCGATTATGTAATTAATGCCGGAGGATTGATCAACGTTTATAACGAAATGATTGGTTATAACGAGGAGAAAGCCTTTAAGCAAGTAAAAAATATCTATAATACTTTGCATGAGATTTTCGAGAGAGCCGAAAACCAGCAAATCACCACAGATGCAGCTTCAAAACAGCTAGCAGAAGAAAGAATTGCCAACGCTAAAAATCTCAAAAAAGTTTTATCTACAACTACATCTACTAACGGTAAAAACGGTAAAAGCTGAGTTGCTGATGATCCACATCCTCCGGATGAACAACTGATAACTGATAACTGATAACTGTAAAAGGGGTGACAATGGAAAAAAATACGTTTGCAACATCAGCTTATATTGCAACTTCACCAAAAACAGCTTTTGACTATCTTTGTAGTTTAAAGAATTTGGATGAATGGACGCTATTTAGCCGAATGAAAGAAAAGATTGATGAAGATACCTATAGAGGAACAGCTTCTGGGTATCATGAGGATCTTTACTATCACGTTAAAAAGCTAGAAAATCCTAAATTTTACGGCATTGAATGGCATTGTGGATTGGAATATCAGAAATATTACCAAGTTTATCCAGTATTGCTTTTCCCTACCGATTATATAGAACCGGGAACGGACGAAAAAGGAGTCTACTTTCATTGGTTGAGTTTTGTCGATCCCAAGCGGCAAACTGGAATGATTATGCAAGGCATTCATACAGTACATACTTCTGAATGTCGTTCTTTGAAAGCAAATCTCGAACGTAAAGAAGGTTTTACTAGTGCAGCAAAAGGGAAGCACTTTGTAGATACTGACACTATATACGTCGATGCGCCGATTGAAATGGGTATCGAATTCCTGCAAGACTTGCGGAATATGGACGAATGGGCGCATTTGCTTAAACCTGATGGCGAGATTTCTGCCTCTGAGGGTGAATTTAGAGATGAATATAATCAGAAAGTCAAAGCGAGCATCCAGTTACACAGTTTGAGTAAATATTATTTGCTCGAACAAGAATTCTACTATCCAGAACATGAATATTATCAGCGGACTCCCATGCTGTTAATACCAGCTTCTTATGCATTTGCAGATCCAGAAGCACCAGGTTTTATTATGCATAGAATCAGTTTCTGGAAGTCGGATAAATCGCAAGTTCATGGTAAGCTGCAAATTGAAGATTTGGGTGCCGAAAGCATGAACATTAAACGGATGCTCGAAAGCAAAGCTGGCAATATGGAAAGCTTTAACAGAGGGATGAGCTATATTCCGCAATAGGATTTTGGATTTTAACAACGGATGCTTTTGTTTTAGATTTTAGATTGAAATCTTTTTTAAGAGTTTCTGTATCGGAATCGAAAATTTAAAGCTTTAAAATCCTTGAAAATACCACTCTCAAATTAATCCAACATTTTAAATTTTCCTTCATATTTCGATCGGGGTGCTTACTACTAGTTTTTATAGGTAATCGGGATTTACCCGTATAACCTCCCTTGCGTAAGGGAGGTTAGGGTAATTTGATCTAGAGGGAAGCCTAAATTGCAAATAATCTTAAGTACAAGTAACTGATTTTTATAAATGACAGCACAGCTAATCACAAACAAATCTTTTACAATACTCGCCGAATCTCTCGATAATCCGAAAGGATTAACATTTGATCCTGATGGCAATCTCTATATTACAGAAGCCGGAACTGGTGGAGATGGGCCATCAATTCCTTCTCCTAGCGGGCAGGGAAATTTACATTATGGTCGCAGTGGTACCATTTGCAAAATTGAAAATGGCACAGTTCAACGTGTATTGACAGGATTACCTTCCGTGGCATTCCCCGACGGTTCGGGTGCTGCTGGTCCCCACGATATCAAGTTTGATTCCACAGGAAAAGCTTATGTTTTGTTAGGTTTTGCAGCAAATCCAGCTTTTCGCGAATCCCTTGGCGATACAGGCTTGGGTACAATTGTTACTTTAAATTTGGGTAATAGTACTTGGTCAAGTATAGCAGATATCACTAATTGTGAAGTTATTAAAAAGATTGCATCAAGGGATAATGAAGTTGCTAGCAATCCCTTGTCTTTATACGTAGATAGTAATAAATTGGTAATAGTTGATGCGGGCGCAAACAGTCTCTTCAGCGTAAATACTGATGGCAGTAATTTGGAGTTAATTGCTGCGATTCCCCAACGGATATTAACTAATCCAATATTGCCCGGTGCTAAATCCCAAAATTTTGACCGGGGGCACGTACCAGCACCTGATGCTTACGATCGAGGCGCACCATCGCAAATGCCGATTCAATCGGTACCTACGGATGTGGTCAAAGGTGCGGATGGTGCCTACTACGTTTGCGAATTTAGTGGCTTTCCTTTCCCTGAAGGTGGGGCAAAAATCTATAGAGTTAGTGCGAACGGCGGCTTAGAGGTTTTCGCTTCCGGATTCACACAATTAATAGATATGACCTTTGATGCCGAGGGTAACTTGTATGTTTTACAACATATGAATCAGTCTGGCTGGAAAGGAAAACCAGATGGAGCGTTGATTAAAATTGCTCCTAACGGCGAACGTACAACGCTTATCGAAGGTAATGGATTAGAGATGCCTTCCGCTTTAACTATAGGACCTGATGGTGCTTTTTATATCATCAACCGAGGGGGTCGTCCGGGAATTGGACAGATTGTCAGAGTTGAGAATCCTCAAAATATTCCCCGTGCCAATATTTAGCTATTTAGGATATTAAGCAGTACGTTATAGACCTGCCTTTATGGCTATACGAACGGAAAATAATCAAGCCAACAAAATGCTTGATATTCATATCCCAAGAATCGGGACTGTTCTACAAAGAACCGCATTTATTCCATAAACTACTAATCAATTTCACAAACATATGAAGTTCAAGTCAATTGCTCTAGCGCTTTTTACAGTAAGTATTGCTTCAGTCTTGGGAACGACAGCAGCACAAGCAGCCTCGCTGTCAGTATTAGCTGACGGACTAGATAACCCTCGTAACTTTGACTTTGACACTGAGGGAAATATTTATTTAACCACCAGTGGTAAAGGTGGCGATGGAGAAGATGGAAGATGCGTTCCATCACCAAGTTCGCAGTTCATTCCTTTGTGTGCGGGTAATACGGGTTCTTTACTTAAAATCGGTACTGACGGTAGCACTTCAACAGTAATTCCAGATTTGGCTTCCTTGGCTTTAACTCCCTCTGGAGAACAAGCAGCTGGGCCTGCTGACTTCAAATTTGATGATAAAGGAACTCCATATCTATTGATGGGTTACGCAGGCGATCCTTCTACCAGCGGACCAATTTTACAGACTCCTACACTTGGAAAGCTATTTGAAGTTGACCTAGTAAATGGTGCTTTGGGAAGAGAAGTTGCTGACTTTGCTCAGTACGAAGTAGACAACAATCCTGATGGTACTGACATCATTACCAATCCTTATGCGATGACCATTAAAGACGATTTTGCTTACGTCGTTGATGGTGGTGCAAACGTTATTTGGAAAGCAGCACTTGATGGTAGCGGAATTAAAGATGTAGCCGCATTCCCCATCCTACCCGTCGATCAAAGTGAACTTGAATTTCCTAGCTTTGAACCACCAGGAGAAATTCCATCTGACGCACCCGGATTACCAGCAATCAACGGTCAAGGTGGCGACCAAGCACCTAGCGGCCCACCTCCAGGATTAGAAGGAGAAGAAACAAGTCAAGATTTTCCGATTACATTCCAATCTGTACCTACAGGAATTGTTCAATCTCCCGATGGTGATTTTACAGTAGCTGAATACTCTTACTTCCCCTATCCAGAAGGTAGAGCGCGTCTATATTCAGTTGACGATGATTTGAATATAAACGAGCAATATACCAACGGTGGTGACGGCTTTACTCAGTTAACTGGTACCGCATACGACGATTTAGGCAACCTATACGTGTTGCAACACATGAATACCTCTGAGTGGAAAAATATTCGTCAAGGTGGTGAAGTAGTCGGCGATATCAGCAGTTCGATTATTAAAGTTAACGCCGATGGAACTCGCGAAACAATCTGGAACGGAAACGGTTTAGAAGCTGCTTCCGGTTTAACTTATCGCGATGGTGCTTTGTATACTGCAAACCGCGCACGTTTAGCAGAACAGGGTCAATTAGTCAAGATTGACTTAGGTCAGGGTGGCGAGAAACCTACCAAAGTTCCCGAGCCTGCTTCCATGCTTGGTTTATTAGGAGTTGCTGCGGCTGGTGCAGCTTCTAAATTCAGCAAGCGCAAGCGCCAAGAAGAGAAGCTTGAAGAAATTTTGGACAAGGTTGAAATTCTTTAACAGTTAACAGTTAACAGTTATTAGTTACGAATACTTAGAGTATCTAAGTAAAAAAACAGCAAGTTGCTGTTTGATGGATTTAATCAGCAGCAACTCACTGTAACAGTTCCAGGTCTTGACCTGGACACAATACCTAATCAAAAGTATAACTAGACCTATCGGGATTTTCAACGATGAAACTTGTTAAAAATGTATCATTAGCGCTTGCGAGTGCGGGATTTATGGTTTTGGCAGCTACTGCCGAAGCTAAAGCAGTAAGTCTGACATTCGATAGCCAAATTGGTTCGCCGGGATTCGGTCCTGGAGAGCTTTTCGTTCCCCAAGGTGTTGCACAAAGCAATGCGGATGGCAATATCTATGTAAGTAACGGTCGCGGTATTAATCCAGAAGACGGTAGCTTTGTACCTGTAGTAGGTAATAGTGTAAGTGTATTCAGCCCCGACGGTGAATATCTCAGGGCTGTTGGATTCGGTCTTACCGGGGAAAAAGGAGCGGGTATAGACGAACCAGGAGATTTGAAATTCGATCCTATTAGCGGCAACTTATACGTAGCTGACGTTTTTAACAGCGAAATCGACGTATATAACCCCGAAAGTGGGGAATTCGTTACTTCCTTCGGTTCATTTAGCGGTCAAGGCCCTGGCGATTTGTTCTTTGGTCCAGGCGGTATAGATTTTGACGGACAAGGAAATTTACACGTAACAGATTTTAGCGCTGACGTAATAAAGGTTTACGGTAGAGATGGCGAATTAGTTAAAACCTATGGCGGTTTAGGTACCGAACCCGGACAGTTTGATGGCCCTGCTGGTTTAGCTATATCTGAAACAACTGGCAATATTTACATTAACGACCAGTTTAATAACCGAATTCAGGTACTTGATTCAGAAGAGAACTTCCTTTATGCCTTTGGTAGTGAAGGTACAGAACTCGGACAGTTTAACGAGCCAATCGGTATTGATGTAGATGAATTTGATAACATTTACGTTGCTGACTCGCAAAACAGTCGCGTTCAGGTGTTTGACAAAGAAGGTAATTTCTTGACTGTATTCGGCGAACCTGTAGAAAATCCCGGACCTCCCGCACCTGGAGAGCCACCTATTGCTACTAATCCTGCTGACTTAGAACCAGGTAAATTTAACTGGAGTGGTGGCTTAAGCTACAACGATGGCAAAGTTTTTGTAGGTGACTTTTTCACCGGCCGCGTACAGGTGTTGAATGTTGACAAGCATGACGCTGCGAAGAAAGTGCCCGAGCCTACTACTTTATTAGGTTTAGGAGTGTTTGCTCTTGCTGCTGCAACTAAGTTGAAGAAGAATAAGCAATCTGCTTAATTTAGGATTTTGCTTTATTAATTCTGGTTCCCAGTCTTAGGCTGGGAACCTCCAAATATAACTTCAATTATGAACTCAATGATGGGAAACTTTATGTAGGAGACTTTTTCCAAGGTCGCGTACAGGTGTTGAATGTAGAAGGTCATGATGGTGCGAAGAAAGTACCCGAACCTACTACTTTATTAGGTTTAAGTGTGTTTGTACTTGGCGCTGCTATGACTAAGTTTAAAAAAGATAAGCAACAATCTGCTAATTAATTACAGGACTTACGCAGCGATAACGAAAAATATAGTGTTCCAAACATTCTAGATCCCCCCAACCCACGCCACTTCCTACAACGCGGCGGCACTTGCTACAACGGAGGGAACCTCCGCAACGCAGTGCCTTGGGAACCCGAGCAACGGAGTGGCTCCCCTAAAAAAGGGGGGCTTGCGTAAGTCCTAAATTAATTAATTTAGCATCAAGGCTCGACTTCCTAAATCCTTAAAAATATCGAAATAGTTGCAAAATATTATCTTTTAATTGAATAGTAAATATTTTTGCAATCTTCATACAAGAGTTTTTTGACAACGATACAATGTTGTTAAAAGCATTACGAAGTTTTAACTAATTAGACTTACGTATTTCACTGTAAAGAGTAACTAAAAGCTTTAAGTATTGAGAGTGATCGCAATCTTAATAATATCGGCTAAAAGTCAGCGAGCGCAAAATATTCTCGTTCCCAGTCTCAGGCTGGGAAGGCTTAAGTAAAAGGCTCTGCCTTCATAGATTTGAATAAATTTAGATGAATAAATTTAGATTTTAGTGATGTTTAGAGGCAGAGCCTCAAAAATTGCATTCCTTGCCAGAGTCAAGGAACGAGGAGAACGAGGAGAAAAAATTTAAGTACTATATAAAAAAATGATTACAACTTATATAGAAACACAAAATATTACTGCTGAAGATTTACTTTACCGCTGGGTATCGCGACAAGTCAATACTGAAGCTGTAAATTGGTTAGATAAAAAGCGACAGCAGATTAGTGAAGGTGCGGCAGATTTTATATTCTTTACTGCTTTTAGTGCGGTACCTCGTTATACAGGTAAACAAGAAATACAGCCAACAGTAGAAGAATTAGAATCAGCTTCTAATATTTGCAATAACTGGTTTCCTACTAATTGGACTATAGACCAAGCCGCTCGAACTTTATTGGTATTAAGTTTACCATCAGATAGAGCAGATAAATATTTACTAATATTAAATCAAGTATTTGCTGCTGCCGATGTTAGAGAATTAGTCGCGCTATACCAAGCATTACCGCTGCTTGCTTCTTCAGAAAGATTTTGCGATCTGCTTGCAGCAGCGCTTCGCTATCGCGCTGCTGAAGGTATCCGCAGTAATATGACCGCAGTTTTCAACGCTGTCGCCTTAAATAATCCCTATCCAGCAGAGTATTTAGACAATCTGGCTTGGAATCAGATGGTTTTAAAAGCTTTGTTTGTAGGTAGCCCCCTGCATTTAATTCAAGGAATCGACGAACGAGCAAACCCAGAGCTAGCCAGAATGCTAATTGATTACGCTCACGAAAGATGGGCAGCCGGGCGCGATGTATCACCTGAATTATGGCGATGCGTCGGAAAATTCGCCAATAGCGAAATGTTAACCGATTTAGAGCGGGTTTTAACCGAATCTCAGCTTAAAACTGATGCAAACGGTAAAGGACGAAAAAAACTACTTGAAAGAACCGCAGCAGCTTTAGCTTGTGCTGACTGTACTTTACCTCAAGCCGAAGATATTCTGGCTCAATATCCAGATTTACAAAATGATATTCAAGCAGGAAAACTGACTTGGAAAAACGTAAGGAGTTAGGAGTTAAGAGTTAGGAGTTAAAGTTTTTAACGACTAGGGAGCAAGATGCTCCCACTACGAAGATTAATTGGAACGACTATAGAAGATTCAACTCCTAACTCCTCACTCCTCACTCCTCAGTCCTAACTCCTCACTCCTAACTCTTTACAACTAACAACTATCAACTAACTAATTATGTACATAGATCCACATATTCACATGAGTTCCCGCACTACCGACGATTACGAAAAAATGCGTGATGCGGGTATTGTTGCGGTAATTGAACCTGCTTTCTGGATGGGACAACCACGGACTAATATTGGTTCTTTTCAAGATTATTTCAGCAGTTTGGTGGGCTGGGAACGCTTTCGAGCTTCGCAGTTTGGCATCAAGCATTACTGCACTATCGGCTTGAATTCAAAAGAAGCTAATAACGAACCTTTGGCGGAACAGGTGATGGAATTATTGCCTTTGTATGCTTGTAAAGAAGGTGTGGTTGCGATCGGTGAAATTGGTTACGACGATATGACACCCGCAGAAGATAAATTCTTTCGCTTACAGCTGGAGTTGGCAAAAGAATTAGATATGTTGGTAATGATTCATACACCGCACCGCGATAAAAAAGCGGGTACCATTCGCAGCATGGAAGTATGTATCGAGCATGGTTTGGAACCATCCAAGGTGGTAATGGATCATAACAATGAAGAAACCGTAAAAGATGTTTTGGATAGAGGTTTCTGGGCAGCGTTTACAATTTACCCCAATACCAAAATGGGTAACGCTCGCATGGTGGAAGTTGTGCGTCAATACGGTTGCGATCACATCATCGTAGACAGTAGTGCCGATTGGGGAGTAAGCGATCCTTTAGCAGTACCAAAAACCGCTCAATTGATGGTAGAGAGAGGAATTCCGGAAGCGCACGTGCGAGCCACCTGTTACGAAAATGCCCTCGTAGCATACAGCCAAAGCGGTCAAATACAAGAATCCGACTGGTTGAATCCATCTCCAATCGATCAGCGCGAATTATTCAGTGGTAACTCCGTACTACGCGGACAAAAGCCAGTTGTTGAAAAATCCGATTCCGAATACGCACTAATTGAGTAAGGATTGGGCATAGGGCATGGGGCATAGGTAATAAGTAATTGGATTTCCCCTTGTCTCCCCATCTCCCCCTCTACCCCCTCTCCCCCCTCTCCCCCTTCTACCCCCTCTCCCCCCTCTATAAATTATGAACGTAGCAACTTTAAACACCAACCACCTTCGATCGTATCTACAGTTAACGCGACCTGCAAATATTGTCACTGCTTGGGCGGATGTGCTGGCGGGTATTGCAGTTTCTGGTTTTGTAATTTTAGATAATCCGGCACCTGTTATATGGCTGCTTTTAGCTACTACTGGTTTATACGGTGGTGGTGTTGTATTTAATGATGTGTTTGATGCGGAATTAGATGCTAAGGAAAGACCGGAAAGACCTATACCTAACGGTAGAGTTTCTCTATGGGGGGCAACTTTTTTGGGATGCGTACTTCTAATTATTGGTGTACTTGCTGCGGCTCAAGTTTCTTCGTTAAGTTTTAGCATTGCTTGTGGTGTTGCTGCTGCGGCTCTACTTTACGACGCTTATGGAAAACATCATCCGTTTTTCGGTCCTTTAAATATGGGGATTTGTCGCGGTGGTAATTTACTGCTGGGTGTAAGTATTTTATCGCCGATGCTTGGGGAAAACTGGTATTTAGCTTTGATCCCGATTACTTATATTGCCGCGATTACAGCTATTAGTCAAGGTGAAGTACATGGTGGAAAACGTAGTACGGGTGTTGTAGCATTAATATTGATGGGCGTGGTAATTACTGGGCTTTTGACTTTGGGGTGGGTAAATAAATCTTACTTTTTAGCGGTAATTCCATTCGTGATTTTACTGACTTGGCGGGTGCTGCTTCCTTTTATGCAAGCCGTGCATCAACCAAGTGCCGAAAATATACGTACAGCAGTGCGTTCGGGAGTTCTATCACTTATAGTATTAGATGCAACTCTTAGTTGTAGCTTTGCGGGTTTACCTTATGGTTTGTGTGTGTTAATTTTACTACCGATATCTATGGTATTAGCAAAGTTATTTGCAGTAACTTAAAATACATCATGATAGTTAGGAGTTAGGAGTGAAGAGTAGAAATGATTTTCCCCGATACCCAATTCTCTATGCCCCATGCCCAATTCCCAATTCCTAATATCTAATTCACTTATAAAAAGTCGATATAAATGCAAATTTTAATTTATTCCTATAACTATTATCCCGAACCAATCGGAATTGCACCTTTAATGACTGAGCTTGCTGAAGGATTAGTTAAAAAAGGGCATCAAGTGCGGGTAATTACTGGTATGCCGAATTATCCACAGCGGGAGATTTATGAGGAGTACCGGGATAAGTGGTATGTCACGGAAGAGAAAAATGGCGTAACTATTCAACGCTGTTATTTAAGAATCAAATCTAAGCCCAATTTAATTGATAGGTTGCTATTAGAATTAAGCTTTGTATTTACCAGTTTGCCGCAAGCTCTTAATGGTTGGCGACCTGATGTTATTCTCTTAACTGTTCCACCTTTATTAGTTTCGTTACCTGCGACTTTTTTAGGTTGGTTCTACAATTGTCCCGTAGTTTTGAACGTACAAGATATTTTACCAGAAGCTGCGATACGAACTGGATTATTGAAAAATAAATTCATGATTCGCGCTTTGGAAGTTTTAGAAAAATTTGCTTATAAAAAAGCTCATACTATTAGCGTAATTGCTGATGGGTTTGTGAAGAATTTAGTTAATAAGAAAGTTCCAATTAATAAGATTGCTTGTATTCCTAATTGGGTAGATGTCAATTTTATCCGCCCTTTGCCAAATCAAGGTCAAAATTGGAAGGCTATTCATAAATTAGAGAACAAGTTTGTGGCGCTTTATTCGGGAAATATTGCTTTAACTCAGGGTTTAGAAACGGTAATTGAAACAGCAGCATCTTTGAGTCATATTCCTGAAATTGCTTTTGTAATTGCTGGGGAATCCAAAGCTTTAAAAAGGTTGCAAAAATATTGTCTCGCTTGTGGTGCGGATAATGTTTTATTACTACCCTTGCAACCGCGAGAGCAACTACCAGAAATGCTAGCCGCTGCTGATGTGGGTTTGGTAGTGCAAAAGCGCAACGTAATTTCCTTTAATATGCCTTCCAAAATACCTTTGTTGTTAGCCTCTGGAAGTCCAATTATTGCTTCGGTTCCCGCTTCCGGTACCGCAGCACGTGCGATTAGACAAAGTGGTGGTGGTGTAGTCGTCGCACCAGAATCACCTCAAGATTTAGCTGCTGGAATTATGAGTTTATATAGCAATCCGGTTTTAACAGCAAAACTAGGTGAAAAGGCAAGAAAATTTGCTGTCGATCGCTATTCTTTTGAACAAGCATTAACAGCTTATGAGTCTGTTTTTGCTCAAGCTATTTATCGCAAGGTACCTGGTATTGTACCTGCATTAGAAAAGAAGTTAGGAATTAGGAGTTAAGAGTTAGGAATTGAGAGTTATATTTAATTCATTTATTAATAAGATATTTTGGTTATTCCGTATATAGTATGCGGGATTATATAGCTGGAAAGAGGAAAGAGGGAACGGGGAACGGGGAACAGGGAACAGGGAACAGGGAACAGGGAACGGGGAACAGGGAACGGGGAACAGGGAACGGGGAACGGGCAACAGGGAACGGGCAACAGGGAACGGGCAACAGGAGAAAAGACGAAAAAAAAGCCTAAGTAATGTTAGTCAACTAGCGTCAAAGTTATTTCGTAGTTAAGTTTTCGGAGTTTGTTGCTCGATGAAAATATGCTAACTATTAAAGAATAAATATTTAAAGTGTAGTCATTATAATTAATTTCCGGCGTTGCTGAATCCGGGTATGAATTTAAATGTAGAGACGCGATATATCGCGTCTCTACAACCGTTTCGGTTTTCCAATAAACCCGTTTCATACATCAAATCAGCAATGCCTAATTCCCGTAGTGCTGCCTTCGGAGTGTGTTCGTAAGGATATGCATCTTGGGATCTTGTATCGAGCCAGCAAGATGTTTGCACTACAAATCAATCTGTTTCTATTTAAAATCGCTATATTAAAAATATTTTAAATAGCTTTACTAAAACATTTTCTGCTGTCTTTTTTCCCGTTCCCTATTCTCATCGGCTTTAACTAAATATAAATCAATAAATAACTAATATCTCAAATAAATATATTAAATATCTATCGCTCTATTCAAGTATAATTGTGTTATTAGAATAGGGCTTTTGATTCTAGACGAAATTTGTCTGAAATAATATTAAAGGCAGTTTGACATTTATTGCTTTAATGATGCCGCTATATTAATTAAAAATTACGCTCCTGGTAGCGTTTATTGCATGAAATACTAATAGTTAAAGAACTTGATTTATGGCTTCTAAAACAGAAAATAAGGCTAAGTCTCAACGAATTACTATCATCGGGGGACGCGGGCAGATGGGACAATGGTTTCAGGGCGAACTCTCAGCAAGCGGGCATCAAGTGTGCGCGTTTGGAAATCAAGATTGGCCCTTTGCACAAAAGTTACTTGGCGATGCTGATTTAGTGTTGGTTTCGGTTCCTATTGAGAAAACCGTAGAAGTAATTCAGCGTGCCGCTCAATATCTTAAACCGACTGCGGCGATCGCTGATATTACCAGTGTCAAAGTTGAACCCGTGCAGGCAATGTTAAAGTACCACGAAGGTGCTGTAATGGGCTTACATCCTATGTTTGGACCGAAAGTTCAATCCTTTGCACAACAGATTATAGTGGTATGTCGGGGACGAAATGACGAAAGGTTTCAATGGTTATTAGATTTCTTCAAGGCTAAAGGTAGCAACTTGGTAGAATCGACACCCGAGGAACACGATAAGATCATGTTGACTACCCAAGCTATACGCCATTTTGCAAGGTTTAGTTTAGGCGTATTTTTAGCTGAAGAAAATACTGATATTCAGCGTAGTTTATTAATGGCTAGTCCAACTTATCGGCAAGAAATTGATATTCTCAAACGCTTGTTTGCTCAAAGTTCGCATTTATGTGCGGATATTATGTTAGCAACAGAAGAAAGATGTGAAGCGATAGTAACTCTTGCCGAAACTTACACTCGTTTAGCAAAACTTGTTACCGAAAAAGATAGGGAAGCACTAATTAAAGAGTTTGAATCAACCCAAAACTTTTTTAATCAAGCTTTAGCTGACGAAGACGAAGAAGAAACAATAGACGATTTTTTGAAAAGTAATAGTTTTACTTCATCAGAACGTCTTAATAAAGATAAAAAAGATCGTAGTGAAAATGTTTTGATTACTACTTGATTAAGGCATTAGGGAACTGTTCGCTATTCCCTAATCCCAGTTCCCTTTAGGAGCATCCCTTCAGGTGTAAATTTATTTTTTGTAGTGCGAGCATCTTGCTCGCTATGTATATCAAGCGAGCAAGATGCTGTCCTAAGAGGACACGCTACGCGAACGCACTACCAAATTGTATTTTTGCCTGCATCGGGATGCTCCCGTTCCCTTTCCCAATATTAACTATGCAAATAGACATATTTCATGATACTGTATGTCCCTGGTGCCGAATTGGAAAAAAGCACCTTTTTGATGCGCTTTCGCAATACGAAGGCGAAGCTGTAAATATTGGCTGGCATCCTTTTCTTTTGGATAATTCAGTTCCTAATGAAGGATATGAATTTCGTAATTTTATGCAGCAACGAAAAGGAATGTCGCCGCAACAATTACAGCAAATGTTTGATTATACGAGAAGCATGGGTGAAGCTGCTGGGGTCATTTTAGATTTTGAAAATGTTCCTTTAGCTGTTAATACCACTTTGTCTCACCGACTGATTGAATTAACTCCAGAACCTCTTAAAAGTAAAGTTGTTGAAGCAATTTATAAAGCTTACTTTGAAGAAGGTTTAAATCTAGGAAATATTGATATCATAGTAGCAATTGCTAAATCCTGTGGAATAGATTCTCCTGAATTAGCGCAGCAATTAAACGATAAAAATGCTCTCGATGGTGTGATTGCCGAATCCGATAAAGCTCGAAGTTTGGGTATTAATAGCGTACCGTTTTTTATTATTAATAACGAAGTAAAAATTAGTGGTTCTCAATCGAAAGAAACGTTTCTTAGACAGTTAGCAGTGTTAGCGCAGCGTGTCCCAAAGGGACATACAGTGAGCAGTGAGCAGTTAGGAGTTAGGAGTTAGGAATTATCTGCCCAATGCCCAATGCCCAATGCCCAATTCCCAATTCCCAATCAATTATTAATTATTAATTATGATATTAGAAGTAAAAAGCAAGACTAAATATAATCTGCAACCGATTCAGCAACGTGTTGAGGTGACTTTTGATTATCCGGTTCACTTCACTAACGGTATTTTTGATTTAGATAATTCGCTGTTGGCTTCGGTTGTTGCAAATGACGGGGAAGCTAAACCAAAAAAAGTTGTGGCTGTTATCGATGGTGGTTTGTTGCAACATCAAGATGGGTTGCTTGAAGAATTAGGGGAATATTGCCGTTTTAATTCTTCTATCCTTAGTTTATCTGCCGATCCTTTGGTAGTTCCCGGTGGTGAAGCGGCGAAAAATAATCCTCGGTTAGTTGAAGAAATTCATCAGTTGGTTGACACTGCTGGTATTTGTCGTCACTCTTACATAATTGCGATCGGTGGTGGTGCCGTTCTCGATTTGGTAGGATATGCGGCTGCTACAGCGCATCGGGGAATTCGTCTTATCCGTATTCCTACTACCGTATTGGCTCAAAATGATTCTGCTGTAGGAGTCAAAAACGGTATTAATGCTTTTGGTAAAAAGAACTTTTTAGGCAGCTTTGCACCTCCTTATGCTGTTTTAAATGATTTTGATTTTCTCAATACTCTCAATGAACGAGATTGGCGATCGGGTATTGCTGAAGCGGTGAAAGTAGCTCTGATCAAAGATGCGGACTTTTTTGAATTTATTTCTAATAATGCTGCACTTCTAGCTCGTCGCGATTTGGAAACAATGCAGCAGGTAATTTACCGATGCGCTCAGTTACATTTGCAACATATTGCTACAAGCGGCGATGCTTTTGAAATGGGTTCATCTCGTCCCCTCGATTTTGGACATTGGGCGGCTCACAAGCTCGAACAATTGACTAATTACCGTTTGCGTCATGGTGAAGCGGTGGCAATTGGTATGGCTTTGGATAGCACTTATTCTTATTTAGAAGGAATGCTGACTCATGCAGAATGGCAACAAATACTGAATACTTTAAAAACATTAGGATTTGAACTATACGTTCCCGAACTGAATGAAGAATCTGAAATAGAACACCCAAGATGTTTGTTTCGGGGACTAAACGAATTCCGAGAACATTTAGGTGGAGAATTAACCTTAACCCTTTTGCGAAGAATTGGAGAAGAAATTGAGGTTCATGCAGTCAAAAATTCTTCATATCAACAAGCAATTACTTTGTTATCTAATGCGAAAATGTAATTATTCGCAATTTGCATTTAGCATTTGATTAACAGCTATAAATATGAAAGTCTTTTCAAACAAAAACGTTCACCTGACTTACTGCACTAACATTCACCCCGGTGAAGATTGGAGTCAGGTTTTTGCTAATTTAGTGCAATACATTCCATCTCTCAAAAAAAAGCTATCTCCGAATAAACCTTTTGGTATTGGGTTGCGTTTAGCAGATGCGGCATCAAGAGAACTTTTGCAAGGGAACAGTTTGGAAGAGTTTAAATCGTGGTTAAACGAACACGATCTATACGTTTTTACACTGAATGGTTTTCCTTATGGGGGTTTCCATTCACAAGTAGTCAAAGACAAAGTTTATGCGCCGGATTGGTCAAAACAAGAACGTTTGGACTACACGTTGCGATTAACTCAAATTCTTGCCGAACTATTACCCGAAGAAATTGAAGGTAGCATTTCCACAGTACCGCTATCTTATAAACCTTGGTTCGATGGTAATCAACTATCTCAAGCCAAAGTAATCAGCAGTGCGACTATTCATATAGCCCAAATAGTAGCGCAAATGGTAAGAATCCGCGCTACAACCGACAAAGTGCTGCATTTGAACTTGGAACCAGAACCCGATGCATTACTTGAAAACGCCGATGAAGTAATAAAATATTTTGAGAAATACTTGTTACCCATCGGTGGAACATATTTAGCAAAAAGCTTAGGAATTCCTCAAGCAGCAGCCGAAGTACTTTTACTCGAACACGTGCGAGTATGTTATGACACCTGCCATTTTGCAGTCGAATATGAAGATCCGGCTTCTGTTTTCCAGAGATTTAAAGCAGCAGGAATCCAGATTGGTAAAATTCAAATTAGTGCAGCATTAAAAGCTAAAATACCACAACATAAAAGTGGAAGACTATTATTAAAAGATAGATTGCAGCCTTTTGCCGAATCCACATATTTACATCAAGTAATCGCTCGTCATCCAGACGGAAACCTGCAACATTATCAAGATTTAGGAACAGCATTATCTTTTCTTGAAGAAAGCACGGCTTGCGAATGGCGCACTCACTTTCACGTACCACTATTTATCGACGATTATCAGGTATTGCAGTCAACTCAAGACGACATAGTTACCGTATTTGAACTATTACAAAATAACGAGATTTGCAATCATTTAGAAATCGAAACCTACACTTGGGAAGTCTTACCTCCCGAAATGAAAGTAGATATCGCAGCATCTATACAGCGCGAGTATGAATGGGTTTTATCGAAACTGCAAGCAATCAATTTTCAAGAGTTGGTTGTTAGTAGATAGTTGTTAGTTGTTAGTAGATAGTGGTTAGTTGTTAGTGGTTTTATTTAAATTGCTAACTAATATCACTATTTTTAGGGAGTATCCCTTCAGGTGTAAATTTATTTTTCGTAGTGTGAGCCGGAAAGCTCGCTATGTATATTGAGCTAGCTTTCCGGCTCGCACTACCAAATTGTATTTTTGTAAAATTGGGATGCTCCCTATTTATACGTAAAATAAATGATATTGGTTATTAAGCTTTGTAAAACTTTTTGTTGACTTTATCATAAAAAATACAGCTATAAATATAATTATCCATCATCAGCTATCAACTAACAACGAACAATTAACAATTAACAACTATCAACCAACAACTAACAACTATCAACTAACAACCAACAACTAACAACTAACAACTAATTCATGAATAAAACAGTAGTAATTAACGTAGTCGGATTAACGCCCCAGTTATTAGGAAAGCATACACCAATGCTTTCAAAGTGGGCCGAACTTGGAAAAGTTGCGACGGTGGAACCTGTTTTACCGGCAGTAACTTGTTCGGTACAGTCTACTTATTTAACAGGGAAAATGCCATCAGAACATGGCATTGTAGGTAATGGTTGGTATTTTCGAGATGATTGTGAAATTAAGTTTTGGCGACAGTCGAATAAGTTAGTGCGATCGCCCAAAATATGGGAAATGGCGCGGAAATTTGATTCTTCTTTTACCTGCGCTAATATGTTCTGGTGGTACAATATGTACTCTTCGGTCAATTATGCAGTGACTCCCCGACCGATGTATCCTGCTGATGGTAGGAAAATTCCCGATATTCACACTCATCCAGCTAAGTTTCGCGATCAATTACAAGCAGAGTTTGGTCAATTTCCTTTATTTAACTTTTGGGGTCAACTGCATCGATTGAATCTACACAATGGATAGCAAATTCATCGAAATGGGTGGAAGAAAAATGCAGCCCAAATCTAACTTTAATTTATCTACCGCATTTAGATTACTGTTTGCAAAAGTTTGGCCCAAACCAAGACAAAATACGATTAGAATTACAAGAAGTAGATACAGTTTGCGGCGATCTAATTAATTTTTACGAACAACGCGGTGCTTCCGTTATCGTGTTATCAGAATATGGAATTACACCCGTTTCTCAACCTATTCATATAAACAGATTATTACGCTCAAAAGGTTTATTAGTCATCCGCGAGGAAGAAGGAAGAGAACTTCTTGATGCTGGTGCTAGTAAGGCTTTTGCAGTTGCAGACCATCAAATTGCTCACGTTTACGTTAACGATACAGACTATATACCTCAAATCAAAAGTTTGTTAGAAAAAGCTGAGGGAATAGAATATGTTTTAGACGAAACTAGCAAACCAGATTACCATTTAAATCATTCACGAAGCGGCGAATTAGTAGCAGTTGCCAACAGCAATGCATGGTTTACCTATTATTACTGGCTCGACGACAAACGCGCTCCAGACTTCGCCAGAACAGTAGATATTCATCGCAAGCCAGGTTACGATCCTGTAGAATTATTTGTCGATCCTCAACTCAAATTTCCCAAATTGAAAGCAGGCTCAAAACTGCTCAAGAAAAAGCTTGGTTTTCGCTACTTAATGGATTTAATTCCATTAGATGCTTCCTTAGTAAAAGGTTCTCACGGATGCATTCCTCCCACCCCCGACATGGGACCTTTATTAATTAGCAAACAAACAAATTTAATAAATTCTGAATCTATCAAAGCAACCGATGTATGTGGATTAATCTTGCAACATCTTCAGCTTAGTGAGGTTGAAGATCAAAGATCAAAGGTTAAAGGTTAAAGGTAATATAGTTAAATTATTAACTCCTAACTCCTAACTCCTAACTCCTAACTTCCCTTCCGAAGATATATATTATTTTTCATACCCTGGATAGTAGCGAAAATACTGATAGCTTGATTTTCAATTTTTATAAAGTAAAGTTATGTAACAGCGAAAAATTGGACACAGCGATCGAAAAAAAGTTCATGTATGCCTTGCACGATATCTAGTAGGCTTAAGATAGTATAAAGAGATTTGAAAAGTCTGTGGCAAAGGGTTTGAGGCTATCAATATTTTAGTCAAACTTGTAATTTGGTTTAGTCTTGCTGTTTGCTGTATCCTCTTGGATTAAGCGTATAGAAGGGTGAAAATATATGTTTATTCCCTAAAGGCGAGACGGTAAAAATATTAGTTTGTTAGCTTGCATCTTTGTTCTATTTTTTTAGTTTTTATTAATAACCTACGTGGTAATAGGCAGTATCTCAGTCGGACTGTGTTTTCGCAATTTTACTGCGATCGCAATCTTGTAATTTACTTGTAATTAAAATTAGTCTGAATTAAAAGTCCACAGTTAAGATAATAAATAAATCACAGTTGGGTTTTGCGCGATATAGATGCGTGAAACCTACAGTTGAAAATTACCAAGGTGAATGCATTTATGGCTTTTACCTAAATGTTGATTTTTAATTTTTGACCGCATACTCAGCAATTATTCCAGAGGGATAGCCCATGATTGATAATCTTACTTACACAACTGTTGGTGGTGTTAATATATCTCGCACAACAACGGAAGTCGAGATTGACGCAGCTTTAGAAGATATTTTATTTCACCTTGACTCTAAGCGCGGGGGTTTGCTCAAAAGTAGTTACGAATATCCGGGAAGATATAAAAGATGGGCGATTGGATTTGTAAATCCACCTTTGGAAGTTGCGACGCGAGATAAAGGTTTTGCTATTACGGCACTGAACGAACGAGGTAAGATACTTTTACCGATGCTGTTGGGGCGTTTATCCGAGCATCCGCAATTATTAGAAGTTCAGATTAATAATACAGAAAAGATTACTGGTGCCCTAAAGCCTGCTCAACAATTTTTTACTGAAGAAGAACGCAGTAAGCAACCTTCAGCTTTTACAGTTATTCGCGATATTCTTCAGGCTTTTTACAGCTCGGAAGACGAACATTTAGGTCTATATGGCGCGTTTGGTTACGATTTAGTATTCCAATTTGAACCAATTACCCAGCGTTTGCAGCGTGCGGACGATCAAAGGGATTTGGTGCTGTATTTACCTGATGAGTTGGTAATTGTTGACTATTATTTACAACGCGCTTACCGTTTGAGCTATGAATTTGAGAAAGACGGAAAGTCTACCGAGAATCTTCCTCGTACTGGCGAATCAATAGATTATAGAGGTAAACAGCTTACTCCCCCCGCTCAAAAATCCGATCATAAACCGGGTGAATACGCCAAACAGGTAGAAGGAGCGCTTGATTATTTCCGCAGGGGAGATTTATTTGAAGTCGTACCTTCGCAGAACTTTTCTATAGAATGTTTTACTGCACCCTCGGAATTATTTACAACTTTACAGCAAATCAATCCGAGTCCCTACGGTTTTATATTTAATTTAGGTGGGGAATACATAATTGGTTCTTCTCCAGAAATCTTCGTTCGAGTTGATGGTAGAAGGGTGGAAACCTGTCCAATCAGCGGCACGATTTCACGAGGAAAAGACGCTTTAGATGATGCGACGCAAATTCGTCAGCTACTTAATTCATTCAAAGACGAATCCGAATTAACCATGTGTACCGACGTGGATCGTAATGATAAATCGCGGGTTTGCGAACCGGGTTCTGTACGAGTAATTGGTCGTCGTCAAATTGAAATGTACAGTCATTTAATCCATACGGTAGACCATGTAGAAGGTACGCTACGACAAGATTTTGACGCTTTAGATGCATTTTTGACTCATACTTGGGCGGTGACGGTAACTGGCGCACCGAAGAAATCAGCCGTACAGTACCTCGAAAAGCACGAACGCAGCCCTAGACGGTGGTATGGTGGAGCGGTAGGCTGGTTGAATTTCAACGGTAATTTGAATACTGGGTTAATTTTACGCACAATTCGACTCAAAGATTCAATTGCACAAGTACGAGTTGGTGCAACAGTATTGTATGATTCCATTCCCGCAGCAGAGGAAGAAGAAACTTTAACTAAAGCCGCTGCCGCTTTTGAAACAATTCGCCGCGCTGGCGAGAAAGCGAAAGCAACCGAAGCTAAATCAAATTCTTTGAGTGCTAGCATTCCCAATGTTGAATCGGGAAAACGCATCTTATTAATCGATTTTGAAGATTCTTTTGTTCACACCTTAGCGAACTATATGCGTCAAACCGGCGCTTCTGTCAAAACACTGCGTCACGGCTTCGATGAAGAAATTTTTGATACTGAAAAACCAGATTTAGTCGTATTATCACCTGGTCCCGGTAGACCGATTGATTTTAAAGTACAGTCTACCGTTGCCGTTTGTATGCGTCGTAATATTCCAGTTTTCGGGGTTTGTTTGGGATTGCAAGGTATTGTTGAAGCTTTCGGTGGAGAATTAGGAGTTTTAGATTATCCGCAACACGGTAAACCTTCGCGAATCAATATTACCGATTCCGATTCAGTAATGTTTAAGGATTTACCCGAATCTTTCACCGTTGGTAGATATCATTCTTTATTTGCATTACCCGAAAAGTTTCCTCAAGAATTAAAAGTTACTGCAATGTCTGAAGACAATGTAATTATGGCGATCGAACATAAAACATTGCCAATTTCAGCCGTACAGTTTCACCCGGAATCAATCATGACTTTGGGAGGAGAAGTCGGATTGGCGATGATTAAAAACGTTGTTTACAAATATACGAAGTCGGGAGACTCGGAAGTTGTAACAGTTAACAGTTAACAGTTATCAGTTATCAGTTAGCAATCTTTCATAAAAGAGTGCGGGTTTAAAACCCGTACTTTGCATAACTCAATTACTTGTCAATAATTATTTGTTAAAGAGGTATTCCTGTGAAATCTAACTCGCTAACTTTATCGCTGATATCTGGAACGGTAGCGTTGCTGGGTTTAGGATTAAGTATAACAAAGGTTAATGCTCAGACAACTTTTCCTTTTGAGACAATTTACAAAACACAAAGTACTACGAGGGAAATAGCACCGAACATAACAGAAATAACTGTTTTAGGTGAAAGTGAAAATGCTCCCTACGGTTTAAATAACCTTGAAAGTATGAGTTATATTCGACTCGATCCAGATACAGGTGTTTCTACTTTTGTTCCAAATGCAGCGGAGTTTGGTTTAGAAAATTTACCAAGTCTAGAAGATGTGATTTCTGGAGATGGTAACGATAAATTAATTGGAACTAGTACTGGTACTGCTATAACTGATTTAGAAAATCTTACAGTCTCAATTGACGGCACTATTAATATTACTGATGGTGCGGGTAAATTCCAAGGTGCGACTGGTAGTTTCAATCTTTCCGAAGACTTACAAATAAGTGCAGATCCAACTGCTCCTTTGGTTGGTGAAGCTTTAGTATCTGGTTCTTTTACAGTACCTCAACAAGTGCCAGAAGCGGCAAATACTAAAACAATACTTGGCATAGGAATTATTGGTGCTGGTTTATTACTACGTCAGCGTCGCAAAAAAATTAGCCAAAACTTAGCTAAAAATCTGTAATTTATAACCCGTAGTGCAGATTCTATTCCTGATTTCCATATAATGAACTATTTGTCAATACTTATCATTAAAGGAGAAAAACAGATGAAACCTAACTCGCTAACTTTATCGCTGATATCTGGAACGGTAGCGTTGTTGGGTTTAGGATCAAGTATAACAAAGGTTAATGCTCAAACTTTTCCTTTTGAAGCAACTTATAAAACAGAAAGCAGTTTTGAACCAATTGAAGGAAACGTTGTTAAGTCAACTGTTACAGGTGAAAGTAACGATGCACCCTATGGCTTAACTAAATTGATGAAAATGAATTATATCCAAACAGATGAGAATACAGGAGTGCAAATAATAGCTACAGATGCTGAGGAATTTGGTATAGAAGGATTACCAACTCTCTCCGAAACATTTTTTGGTAGCGGTGACGATAAATTATTTGCAACCACTACTGGTACTGTTATACCTAACTTTGAAGATTTTACAACGTCGATTTCCGGAATTACAACTATTGTAGGTGGAGAAGGCGCTTTTGAAGGTGCGACGGGGAGTTTAACGCTTTCGGAAAATACGATTTTCAACCCGAATGCAACAACGCAACCTAGCACTACAGGTACAGCAGTGTTAACTGGTTCGTTTACAGTACCTCAAAAAGTGCCGGAAACGGGAAATACCACAACTTTAATTGGAATGAGAATAATTGGTACTGGCTTACTATTACGTCAGCGTCGGAAAACATCCAGCCGAAACTTAATTAAAGCTAATCTCTAATCTTTAACTCTTAGTGCAGGTTCTATTCCTGCACCTAATATGAATATTATGAATAATGTGACAACTATCAATAAAATTAATATGCTAACTAAGCCCCGACACATACTTGAGGAAATAGTCTTGCATAAAAAGCAAGAAGTTGCTCAAATGCGATTTGAATCTCCCTTAGCTGAGGTACAGGAACAACTAAAAGATGCGCCAAAGGTACGGGATTTTTTAAGAGCTTTGCAAGATAATTCCCACCGTCCTAGTTTAATTGCAGAAGTAAAAAAAGCATCGCCGAGCAAGGGAATTATTCGGGAAGATTTTGACCCAATAAAGATAGCTCAAGCATATGAAAAAGGAGGTGCAGCCTGTTTATCAGTTCTCACCGATACTAAGTTTTTTCAAGGTAGTTTTGATAACCTACGTAAAGTCAGAAAAAGCGTAGAATTACCGCTATTATGCAAAGAATTTATTATCGATTTATATCAAATATATTTAGCTAGAACTGCGGGTGCCGATGCAGTACTCTTGATTGCATCTATTTTATCTAACGTACAGTTGAAGGACTTTTTGCGGGTAATCCACAGCTTGAAAATGACAGCTTTGGTAGAAGTCCATACCGCTGATGAATTAGATAGAGTGTTAAGACTTCATGACGTAAAGTTAATTGGGATTAACAATCGCAACCTCAAGAACTTTACCGTGAATTTAGCCAATACAGAACAATTGATTCGAGAGAGAAAGCGTCAATTACAAAGCTTTGGGATTACCGTTATTAGCGAATCCGGTATATATACATCTGAAGATTTAGATTTCGTCGAAAAAGCTGGCGCTCGTGCCGTTTTGGTAGGAGAATCTTTAGTTAAGCAACCCGACGTGGAAGATGCCGTGCGGAAGTTGCTCGGATAAGAGGATGGGGAGACAAGGGGACAAGGAGAAATAATTCCTGATTCCTACTCCCTACTCCTAACAACTAACAACTAACAACTAACAACTAATAACTAACAACATGACTGCAATATCTCAACGTTTTGAAGAATTAAGAAATAAGAATACTTGCGCTTTAATTCCCTTTATTACTGCGGGAGATCCAGATTTAGAAACTACGGCTAAAGCACTGAAAATTTTAGATAAAAATGGTGCCAGCTTTATTGAATTAGGAGTTCCTTATTCCGATCCTTTAGCTGATGGGCCAGTAATTCAAGCTGCTGCTACTCGTGCTTTGGCAAAGGGTACGAAGTTGGATGATGTTTTACAGATGTTGAAGACATTAACCCCTCAATTACAAGCTCCGATTATTCTATTTACTTATTACAATCCCATCTTGAATTTAGGAATTAAAGAGTTTTTAGCAAAAATTGCTGAAGTTGGCGTAAAAGGGTTAGTAGTTCCCGATTTACCATTAGAAGAAGCTGAAAATTTGATCCAGTCAGCCCAAGAATTTGGCATCGAACTAACTTTGCTCGTAGCGCCCACCAGTTCAAAAGATAGAATCAGCGCGATCGCCAAACAATCTCAGGGTTTTATCTACCTTGTTAGTGTTACTGGCGTTACGGGAGTACGTACAAGTTTAGAAGGTAGAGTTGAAGACTTGTTGCAAGATTTGCGCGGCACTACAGATAAAGCAATCGGTGTTGGTTTCGGTATTTCCGGCGCAGAGCAAGCAATTCAAGCCAAAGATTGGGGTGCCGACGCGGTAATCGTTGGTAGCGCATTTGTAAAACGCTTAGCAAATGGTACCCCCGAAGAAGGATTGCGATCGCTTGAAGAACTTTGTAAAGAACTTAAAGCCGCAATTTCTCAAGAACAATTAGTTAAAAATTAAAAGGTAATGGGTAATGGGTAAATTTAGGAATTGGGAGTTAGGAGTTAGGAATTATTTCTCCTTGTCTCCCCCTACCCTTCGGGAACACCTCCGGTGAACGGGTTGCGCCACTTGCTACAAGTCGGGGAACCCCGAAGTTTCTTTAAGCGAGGGAACCTCGCCAACGAACTTCTCTCCGCCCAACGGAGTGGCTTACCATCTCCCTCTCTTCCCATGCCCAATGCCCAATTCCCCATTCCCAATTTTCAATTTTCAAATTACTTAAAGGACTAAAATCATGGTCAGTACTCCAGATATCAATACTAAAACATCAGTAGCTCGTCCCGATAATTTAGGAAGATTTGGAAAATTTGGTGGAAAGTACGTTCCCGAAACTTTAATGCCCGCATTAAGTGAGTTGGAAACTGCTTATGCTAAGTATCGTGAAGATCCAGATTTCAAAGCTGAATTAGATGGTTTATTGCGGGATTATGTGGGAAGACCTAGCCCCTTATATTTCGCGGAACGTTTGACGCAACATTACGCTAAACCCGATGGCTCGGGAGCGCAAATTTACTTAAAGCGCGAAGATTTAAATCATACTGGCGCTCATAAAATTAATAATGCTTTAGCTCAAGTTTTATTAGCTAAACGCATGGGTAAGCAAAGAATTATTGCTGAAACAGGAGCCGGACAACACGGTGTTGCAACTGCTACCGCTTGCGCTCGCTTTGGTTTGAAGTGCGTGATTTTCATGGGTATTCACGACATGGAAAGACAAGCGCTCAACGTATTTAGAATGCGATTGATGGGAGCGGAAGTTAAACCCGTAGAAGCAGGAACCGGAACCCTCAAGGATGCGACTTCTGAAGCAATTCGCGACTGGGTAACAAATGTAGAAACCACACACTACATTTTAGGTTCTGTAGCTGGACCTCATCCCTACCCAATGTTGGTACGCGATTACCACGCAATAATTGGTGCGGAAACTCGCAATCAATGTGAGGAAAAATGGGGTGGATTACCCGATATTCTCTTAGCTTGCGTTGGTGGTGGTTCCAATGCAATGGGATTATTTCACGAATTCGTTAATGAAGAATCCGTGCGTTTGATTGGAGTTGAAGCAGCCGGTGAAGGTGTAGGTACCGACAAACACGCCGCAACTTTGACAAAAGGAAGAGTTGGAGTATTGCACGGTGCGATGAGTTATTTGCTGCAAGATAACGACGGACAAATTATCGAAGCGCATTCAATTAGTGCTGGTTTGGACTATCCCGGAGTTGGCCCCGAACACAGTTTTCTCAAAGATATGAATCGCGCTGAATACTATAGCGTTACCGATGAGGAAGCCTTAGCAGCATTTAGAAAGGTTTCGGAATTAGAAGGAATTATTCCCGCATTAGAAACCGCTCACGCTTTTGCTTATTTGGAAACACTCTGTCCTCAGCTAGATGGCAGCCCCCGCATTGTGATTAACTGTTCTGGTAGAGGTGACAAAGATGTGCAAACCGTAGCTAAAAAAATTAATTTTTAGTTAATTGTTCGTTCGTAGTTGCGCTGTCTTCGCCAATGTCTCGTTCCTAGCCTCCGGGCTGGGAACGCATTCGGTCAGCCTCTGCCTCACGGGCGGGATTGAAGGCAGAGCCTTCAATACAGGCGTTCCCAGCCTAAGACTGTGAACCAGTAAATAAAATAAAATTTATAAATAAAGAAAGCAATCTAAAATCTAAAATCTAAAATCGAATGGCAAATTTAACCCAAGCTCCAGCTAACAATTCCCAAGCTCCCGATACTTCTCGGTGGTCTACCTTACTGCAACAGCTGCTAAATAAAGAGTCTCTCACCGTTAATCAAGCTACTGAATTAATAGAAGGATGGCTTGCTGATTCAATTCCCCCCGTACTTTCCGGCGCGATTTTGACTGCAATTCAAGCTAAAGGAGTTTCCCCCGAAGAATTGGTGGGCATGGCTCAAGTTTTGCAATCTCAGTCTTTAGGAGGAATCGAAAATCGTGAATCTGCGTTCCCATTGATAGATACCTGCGGAACTGGTGGAGATGGTGCTTCAACTTTTAATATTTCCACTGCCGTTGCTTTTGTCGCTGCTGCTGCTGGTGTAAAGGTTGCTAAACACGGTAATCGTTCTGCTTCTAGTAAAACAGGTTCCGCTGACGTACTGGAAGCTTTAGGTATAAATCTTCAAGCCGATCCTAAAAAAGTGCGGTCTGCGGTTGATGAAATTGGCGTAACATTTTTGTTTGCTCCTGGCTGGCATCCGGCTTTGAAACCAGTCGCTCCTTTACGGAAAACTTTAAAAATCCGGACTATTTTTAACTTGCTCGTCCCTTTGGTAAACCCGATGAATCCGACAGGACAAGTTATTGGTGTATCCGATCCATTTTTAGTACAAACAATCGCTCAAGCTTTATCTAAATTAGGAATTCGCAGGGGAATCGTAATTCATGGACGAGAAAGGTTAGATGAAGGCGGTTTGGGTGATGTTAATGATGTGGCGATGGTTAAAAATGGAGAAGTTAGTTTATTGGAATTAACGGCAGAAAAATTAGGTTTAAATCCTGCACCAATAACAGCTTTAAAAGGTGGGGAAGTTCAAGAAAATGCCGATATTTTGCAAGCTGTACTACAAGGAAAAGGCACCCAAGCACAACAAGATGTAGTTGCTTTAAATACAGCATTAGCGCTTTATGTTGGCGAAGCTGTTGATGAAGGAAAAGATATTATCGAATGTTGTACTAAAGGTGTTGTTATAGCCAAAGATGTTTTGAAAAGTGGCGAAGCTTGGACAAAATTAGAACAGCTTGCTGCATTTTTGAAATAAATTTAAAGTCGCAAAATTTAAAAAGATAGGCACGTAGTTATATTTTACTCAAAGTATTTTTCACTACATACCTATTTTTTTAACTAATAAACTTTGCGCTCCTCTGCGCTCATCTCCGCGTCATATTATGTCCGGGAAATCACGCGTAATATGTCATTGCGAGCGAAACGAAGCAATCCCAAGATGTGGGAGCATCCCAAATGTGTAAATTTATTTTTTGTAGTGCGAGCATCTTGCTCGCTATGTATATCAAGCGAGCAAGATGCTCGCACTACCAAATTGTATTTTTGCAAAATCGGGATGCTCCCCAAGATGTTGCGATTGCTTCGTTTCGCTCGCAATGACGTTTAATTTAACGGATACGATATCACTTTGCGTTTAAAAATGCATAGTAATCTAATTTTTTTATTTTCTTATAAATTTTATTTTATAAATTACGAAATTACACTAAAAAAAAGCATATATTACTATCTCTTACAAGCTATGGCTTTAATAGTCAAATCAAATTACTTTATGTATCAAAAAAAATATCTAAAGAAACGAAAGAATCATCAAAATATTATTCATAGTATTTCATATATAAATCAACTACTCTAATATATAGGCGTTAGGCAAACAATTTTTAACGTAAAAATTAGGGAATATCTTGATTATTGTTTTTTGCATTTGGCATCTTCACTCAAAAACAATACTTTAGATATTTACCAATCTACCAAGCTATAAGATATTCAAGCATTATTGTTAGGAAGTTGTCAATAAATCTTGGTTAAGAAAATTAGGAAATCTAGATATTTTTTTTCCTGATTAACTTAAAAAATCAACATAGGAGAATCAATCGTAATGGCAGAAGAGACAAACCAAAATCCTACTGGCAGTTCATTTGGCGGCGGAGACATTGACTTAAGTGAAAGTGTTTTCGCTCCCCTGCTTGAATTAGGGTTAGATGCTGAAGATATATTCGGGAATATTGGCGCTCCCACTGGAAACTCTAGTAATGAAGGTGATTCATCAATGGACGGAAATAATATGGAAACTGGTAGTCAACCGAATATAGGACCATTTAGTCGCTTGCTCGATATAGAAGGCGTAGATGGAGTACAAGATATATTTGGCAACCTTGGTGGAGAAGGTGGCATGGGTGGCGGTGGAAACCCCTTTGGTGGCGGCGGTGAAGGTGGCCCTCCTTCCGATATGGATATGGGTGAATTAGCTTTCGGTGGTAATCCTTTCGCTGGAGATAACTTCTGGGATATTTTCGCTGGAGGCGTAAATCCTTCTGAAGCTTCTGGCGGTGGTTTCGGCGGCGGAATGCCTTCTGGTGGCGACATGGGCGGCGGAAATCCATTTGGCGGCGGCGACATGGGTGGCGGCGGAAATCCATTTGGTGGCGGCGGCGACATGGGTGGTGGAAATCCATTCGGTGGCGGTGAAGGCGGAATCTCATTTGGTAGCGGCGACATGGGTGGCGGAAATCCATTTGGTGGCGGCGGCGACATGGGTGGCGGAAATCCATTCGGTGGCGGCGGCGACATGGGTGGTGGAAATCCATTCGGTGGCGGCGGCGACATGGGTGGCGGAATGCCATTCGGTGGCGGCATGGGTGGCGGAATGCCATTCGGCGGCGGTTTCGGCGCTTAATCGATCCTCTAATTTCAATATTTTCTCAGAATCGAATACTTCAGGTTTTGGCAAATATATAGTGTCAACTGAAAATAATTTAATTCTTTCGCCATACTAGGTAATAAAGAAGCATAATTAAAAGTCAAATCAATTATTTGCGAAAAATTTGTTCTTTATAGCCGCATTGTAGAGGGGTAGCATTGCTACTTCTCTACATTTTATCTTGATATGAATTAGGGATATTAATTGTATTTGATACTTGTAAATAATTTAGAAAAAAGACGATTGGGTTTATAAAAATACCAGGTTTTTCAAAACTTTAAATACTTGTAACTGATATTGGATTACTATAATTTTATAGAAATCAAGTAATATCTATTTTTACAGGAATAATAATAAATGGATTCTTCTGAATCAAACCCAATAGTTAGTACTAGTAGTTCTTTTTCGATCGGTGACGATATATTAGAGGGTGGAATTAAATCTGCTCTTAATATAGGTAACATCGTTATTGGTAACGGACAGTGGATAATTGATGATGAAACAACACAAGAATCATTAACTGCTGAAGTAAAAGCCGATGTTGACGGAAGGATTGATTCTCTTTTTGATAAACTGCGCGATCGATTACCTTTGAATGAAACTGAAGAAGAATCAGCAGGTAATCCGTTTACAGAAGAGAATCCTTTTGCTGATGGTGAAAATCCTTTCGGAGAGGGAGAATTTACTCCTCCACCGGGTTATGAAAGTTCCCCTTTACCTTCACAAGAAATTGTAGATAATATTAAATCTGTTCAAGAGGAAAATCCTGTTGTAGAAGATTCTAATTCTACAGAAGATAGTGAAGCAGAAATTCCTGTTGTCGAAGAATCAAATTCAACGGAAGATATTCAAGCAGAAATTCCTGTTGTTGAAGAATCAAATTCAACAGAAGATATTCAAGCAGAAATTCCTGTTGTCGAAGAATCAAATTCAACGGAAGATATTCAAGCAGAAATTCCTGTTGTTGAAGAATCAAATTCAACGGAAGATATTCAAGCAGAAATTCCTGTTATAGAAGGTGGTGAAAATCCTTTCGCTGGTGGTGAAGGTGGTGAAAATCCTTTCGCTGGCGGTGAAGATGGTGAAAATCCTTTCGCTGGCGGTGAAGGTGGTGGAAATCCTTTCGCTGGTGGTGGTGAAGGTGGTGGAAATCCTTTCGCTGGTGGTGGTGAAGGTGGTGGAAATCCTTTCGCTGGTGGTGGTGAAGGTGGTGGAAATCCTATTGCAGAAAATGATAATGGATCTTCACCATCCTTTGATATGTTGGGAATGATTTTTGGTGAAGATTTACCATTCTTAAACGCTAGTGAAGGTGATGATAGTTATGGCACCATACCCAATCAATCAACCAGTGAAACTTTAAAACTTGTCAGAAATAGTCTTTTAAAATTTAACGCAAAACTTTATTCTTCAGATACTTTTGGAGATGGTAACGATACACCTTTACAAACACCAAATGATTTATTGACGCTGTTTCGTAATGATATGTTCAGCTTCAATAATACCGCAAACTCTTTTCAAGGATTAGTCGGTGAAGATAATCCTTTTTCTAGCGGTGAATATAATCCTTTTGGTGAAGGTACACTAGCCGAAGAAATTCCATTTGATATTTTAAACGTTGCTTTGGATGGTTTATTGCCATTCAACGGCTCCGAAAATGTGTTTAGCACACCTGAAGGGGAGATTCCAATTGGTAACGGAAATCAAGACTTTGGTTTTCACAATGCGGTTATCGGTAATGCCAACTGGAATTATGGCGCTTTTAATGCAACTATTGGTAATGGTAACTGGAATTGGGATGGTACTAGTAACAATTCAACTGTTGGTAATGGTAACTGGCACTTAGACTTTACTGCTGATAATAAAACAGTCGGCAACGGTAACTGGTATTGGGATTCTAGTAGTGACAATACAACTCTTGGTAATGGTAACTGGTATTTTGGAGATAACAATACAACTATTGGTAACGGTAACTGGGATTTCGGTAATAACAATACCGTAATCGGAAACGGAAATCGAGTTTATACCGATAATAGTATTGTAATTGGTAACGGTAATTGGTCGGTTGTGATTGATAAATCAGCCGAATTAGCCGATGATTTACTGGGTGAATTAGAAACTATAGCGATGGGAATCGGCGTTAAACAAAGTGCTAATATGCTTGTTGATTCTGTCATGGGTAAAATGGGTGAGATTTTCCAACCATTAACCGAAGATTTTGATGAATCAGCAGCGAATACTTATAATCAGCAGTTTCTTTCTTCTGATAGTGGTATAGATTTTCTGATTTCGGTTTAACTCAGAGTTAGGATTATAGCGAGCAAAATGTATATCAGAGTTGAAACGTTGCGATCGCCTCAGATAGCACTATAACGTATAAATTTTATGATACGGGTTTAACAGCCCGTTTTTTTTATGAAAAAGCGATCTACTAGGGGTGCAATAGCAGACGTAACTAACCCTCGAATGGTGCAAGATATCAGTTGCATCTAACCTAAGCCTAACGACTTTCTCACTCAACGCAAAGAAACCGGGTTTGCGGAAACTGCTGGTAAGATTTGAGTATGTATATAATCCGGTTTTAACTACTTATTAAAGCTATTTTAAATTACCTATAAGTCTTTTCTGTCTTACCGCCATGATACAGATACTAAATTAATCCTTCTTTAGTTAGATTAATACAAGATTAAATATGATAGCAAAAGTTAATTTCGATCGCTTTAGGTCAAAACTACGTAAAAGTCAATCATACTGCGGTTAGTTAATTACCTTAAAAGACTAAAAAATCTTTTATTTATACAAACATCTAATATCGGTGATTGTACTGTATTAAAAAAAGTAAGAGCAAGTAATAAGCTTTTAATAGATAACTTCTTGTAATACAGAAAATACATCTCAAAATTATAAAATTAATATCGTTAGTACTTATTTGAATGTAGTCGCATTTCGCTGTAAGACCTATACTGTAAGCATTTGCTTTCTGAGTTCTTAATTCGATCGTCACTTATAATTGCTGTATTAGTCTCATCAAATAATACAAGTTAATAGAGTTAGATATATCTTCATCTATTTAGAATTAATAGTTGATATTGTAAAGATGATTTCTAAAGAATTGATAAATTAAGCAAAAAAAAGCTCATATCAAGTTAAACATAAAAGGCTTAAATTAGTGTTGTCTGTGGAAATAATTTAAGCAACTCACGGTAATTGCGATCGCATTTCCATCTAACAACTATAAGCAGACACATAAAGATTTTTTTTTCGCGAACAAAATTAGATGAGATAGCTCTATCGTGATGGTTGACGATAGACAATTGTATATAAAAAGCATCAAGTACTTGAATTTATTTTTTCTTGATGCGTGTTAAAAAGAGCAAATTTTTGTTCCTAAATTTAGAGGATTTCTAAAAAATGGCAGAAGATACTAATCAAAACGCTACTGGCAAACCAGCTGATAGCGGTATGTCCTCCGGCGGTCAAGGTGGCTTCGGTGGCGGTCAAAGCGGCTTCGGTGGCGGTCAAAGCGGCTTCGGTGGCGGTCAAGGCGGCTTCGGTGGCGGTGCTGGTGGCTTCGGCGGCAGTCAAGGCGGCTTCGGTGGCGGTCAAAGCGGCTTCGGTGGCGGTCAAAGCGGCTTCGGTGGCAGTCAAGGCGGCTTCGGTGGCAGTCAAAGCGGCTTCGGTGGCGGTCAAAGCGGCTTCGGCGGCAGTCAAGGCGGCTTCGGTGGCGGTGCTGGTGGCTTCGGTGGCGGTCAAGGCGGCTTTGGCGGCGGTGCTGGTGGCGAAGAAGGTGGCGGCAACCCATTCGGCGGCAACCCATTTGAATACGACCCAATTGGCGGTGGCGATAACTCTGACAAAGATGATTCGGATGACAAAGATAACCCTATGATGGGTGGCGATAACTCTGATAAAGATGATTTGGATGATAAAGACAACCCAATGATGAGTAGTGACAAAGAAAACACTGATACCGATAGCGACAACCCAATTACTGGTGGAGAAAACCCATTTGAAGATTTCGCTAATAACTTTGAGGCCGGCAGAACTCAATACGAAAGTTTTAATGAATTTTTGAGCCAGTTTGGAGCTAGCGCAGAAGGAGATAGCTCAGATTCAGATACTGAAGGGGATGATAGCAACAACTTATTTGCTGGTGTCGAAAACCCATTTGAAGCTTCTTCAGATTACTTAGAGACTGCTCAACAACAATACCAAGACTTTAGTGGATTTTTGAGCCAGTTCCAAGCTAGCTCAGATGGTGAAGGGGACGAATTGGCACCATCATTCCCCAACTTTTTAAATGCTCTTTCTGAGTCCGATCTAGAATTACCTGAAGGCAGTCCGATTAGTGACTTGAGTGAGATTTCAGAATTAGCTTCAAATTTCTCGGATCTTACTTCATCTAATATCAATAGTTTCAGAGAAACATTTTTGGGCGCTGACTTTACTGGTGGTAGCGGTAATCCGTTTAGTGAAGGAAATCCGTTTGCTGGTGAAGATAATCCTTTTACCCAAATAACCGAAACATTTGCTGTTGAAGATACTTCCTCAGTTTAAATTTTTATGCTGAGCATTGAATTACTGGCTTAATGCTGCCTTGTTAGTTCAGATATAGAGATGCAACACTGCATGGAGACGTAGCAATTGCTACGTCTTTATATCATCGAAACAGAAAATATGATTCTATATTTCTGAGAAACCGGGTTGATAAACATCAACTCAAATTCACAGTGTTGCTCTACAAACAACCAGAAAGAATTAGAAATAAAGTCACAAAGTAAGCTTTTTTTTAATGTACTTTGTTCTTCCACAGGAAGAATCTTAACCCAAAAATATTAAGGATTATTACGAAAATGGAATCATCTAAGATTAATTCACCTAATGATAGTTCATTAAGCGTTAGTGAAAATTCCACGCCTGAGAATGATAATGTTTGGACCGATCGTGAAAATAAGTCTGATAAGTCTGAGTCCAGTAACAGCAATTGGAGTTGGGGTTCTGATAACAAAGCGGATGCCATCGATCAAAACTTAATCATTGGTAACAGTCAATGGATAATGGGTGATAACACCACTCAAGAAGAATTTACATCAGAAGCCAGGGACGATATTTTTAATAAAGTTGACTCTGTATTCGATAAGCTACGCGGAAAATTTCCTTTAGATGAAAGCGATCGCGAATCGGATAAAGAAAACCCATTCTCTGATGGCAAAAACCCTTTCGGTGAAGGTGAATTTCCTTTACCGCCAGCTTACGAAGCACCAGAATCCTCTCAAGGTAAAAACTCCTCCGAAGAAGCTGAAATAAACGATAATACTTCGGGTGAAAACCCATTTAGCGGTGGTGCAGGTGGCGGTGGTAGTAACCCATTTAGCGGTGGTGCTGGTGGTGGTAGTAACCCATTTAGCGGTGGTGCTGGCGGCGAAGGCAAACATGAAGCAGGTGGAGAGGATGCGGTTGCTGAGGAAGATGGTATGTCTGAAGAATCATCCTTTGATGTCTCAAGTTTCATGTTTGGCGAAAATTTATCATTCATGAATGGCGGTGGTGAAGGTGGCGCAGAAAATAGTAGTATGCCTTCCTCGTCACCTTCAGAAACTTTGAGAAAAGTCTACGATACTCTGACTAGATTTGCTTCTGATACTACCTATCCTGGTTTTGCGATGGGTAATCAAACGCCGTTAAAAACATCCGACGACTTATTAACGCTGTTCCGAAATGATATGTTTACGAATAATAGTGGCAATTCTTTCGAGCAGCTAATGGGTGAAGATAACCCACTTTCTGCGGATGGGAAAATGGCAGAAAATATGGATATCATTGAAGCTGCTCTTGATGGGCTTTTACCCTTCAACGGTACTGAAAATGTATTTAATACTCCTGAAGGCGAAATTCCTCTCGGTAACGGCAACATTGATGATGGTAGCGATAACGCCGTTATCGGTAACGCTAACCGAAACTACGGAGACACAAACGCTACTATCGGTAACGGTAACTGGAATTGGGATGGTGCTACTAACAATTCAACCGTTGGTAATGGTAACTGGCATTTAGATTTTAGTGACAATAACAACACTCTTGGCAACGGTAACTGGCACTGGGAAGATAGTGATAATAACTCGACTCTTGGTAACGGTAACTGGGCATTTGGAGATAATAACTCAACTATTGGTAACGGTAACTTTAACTTCGGTAATAACAACACCGTAATTGGTAACGGTAACTGGGTATATACCGATAACAGTATTGTAATTGGTAATGGTAATTGGTCTGTAGTTATTGACAAATCAGCAGAGGGTGCTGACGAATTTCTTGATGACTTTAATGCAACAATGGATTATGGTGTAGGAGTTAAAAATGCTACCGACAGCCTAGTAGATGGGTTGATAGGGAAAATGGCTGGAATGTTTATGCCTTTAACAGAAGATTTGGGAGAATCAGCGATGAATACCTATAATCAACAGTTTCTTTCTGTTTAATAAATATAATTATTCATTTTAACTAAGTAAATGGGTCAAATTAAATGTAAAACATTATCCTGCCGTATCACTTCCCTCTCGTTAATAAGGAGAGGGATTGAGGGTGAGGTATATCTTATAGTTAATCGCACCTACCGACTTAGTTCGTTTTCCTACAACCGTTTAGAGACGTAAAATTTTACGTCTCTACATTCGGAATTAATCCAATCAATTACTAAATAACAATTTTAAATATTTACACTATTCAATTCAATAACTTGTTGATAAAAACGAGGTTCAACTGATTCTATTGCGTCGAAAAATTCTTGGTTGTGTAAGTCTTTAAATTTTGGATTGTCGCGCAATGTAGCTAAGTTTTCTTGGCTTTCCCATCGTGCTAACGCCGTTACGCGAGTTCCGTCATTACTTTGTAATAATTCTGCACTGATAAAACCGGGTTGAATGCGGACAACTTCTTGATACACTCGCTGAATATTCTGTAAAGCTTGCTGTTGCTTTTCGGGTTTGACGGTGAATATGTTGATAAATGTGACCATAATTAAGGTTAAAGGTTGAAGGTTAATAATATATGTATTCCTGAATTAAAATAGTCAGGACTTACGCAAGCCCGCCTTTTAAAGGGGGTTGGGGGGATCTCGAATGCCTGGAACATTATATTTTCGGTGATTTTTGCGTAAGTCCTAATAGTAATTCTATAGTTTTATATATACAATATTATAAATAGCAATGAAAACCGAAGAACCTATAAAAATCAATTCTTCTCAACCAGAAAAACTAAAGCAAATATTACCTCAACCGTTAATTATTTCTACTCCGGTATCTCTTTTCAACGGTTTTTATTTTAACTATCATCGACAATCGAATTATAAAGTCCCTGAAACCTTATCTTCTCAGCATATTATTGGTATTTCTCCTCAAAGCTTCCAGGCAAGTTTTAACATAAATAGGCATTGGCAACATCAATATTATGGAGAAGGAGATATAGGAATATTTCCGGCTTATCAAACTTCACCAGCAGCAGAGTTTGAGCAAGACAATGAATTTATTTTATTAAGTTTTGAACCAGATTTTTTAACTGGTGCCGTTCATGAGTCGGTTGACATTGATAGCATTGAAATTATACAGAAAATAAAGACTTATGACCCTTTAATTAAACAAATTGGATTAGCAATTAAAAGAGAATTAGAAATTAGTATAGTTGATAGTCATCTTTATGTAGAATCAGCAGCTAATATGTTAGCCGTGCATTTATTAAAACGTTATTCAACACGAAAATTTAATTTTAAACAATATAGCGATGGATTACCAAAGTATAAATTAAAAGAAATTACCGATTATATCAATGATAATTTAGAAAAGGATTTGTCTCTTGCCCAAATGAGTCAACTTGTACAAATCAGTCCCCATTACTTTGCCACCTTATTTAAACAATCAATGGGTATTGCACCCCATCAATATATAACTAAATGTCGAATAGAAAAAGCAAAATACCTCCTTGCTGCTCGTATATCAGTTACCCAGGTTTCTTATTTAGTAGGATTTAAAAGTCAAAGTCATTTTACAAAGGTTTTTCGTAAATATGTTGGTGTGACTCCGAGAGAATTTAGAATCAGTGAGCAGTGAGCAGTGAGCATAAAGAAACCTCACCCTCTTTCCCTCTCCTTATTAAGGAGAAGGATGTCTCTTACTCAACCAAAAAAGCCATAAATAAATAAAAAACGCTTTTTAGCAAAACGGAAGATTCCGCTATTTTTCGGAAGATTGCGCGAGACAGTTTTAGTTAACAAATACTAAACTGATTTCATAAATCTGTTAGTTAAAAACTGGTATAACTATGTTAAAAGGGGCACCGTGGCTGTTAGCACATCGTTCCATGCTTAAGTTTAATAAGCCTATGAAAGTTTCACTCTATGGTGATGATTACGTACTTTGGCAAGATAGCATGGGTAAAATAAGTTGCTTGCCGAATGCTTGCCCTCATATGGGTGCGATGTTATCTGAAGGATGGTGCGTGAGTCATTCAGATGGAAGTAATAAAGTAGTTTGTCCCTTTCATGCATTGGAATTTGATGGGGCTGGCTGTACGGTATTACCCGATACTGATAAGCCAACTAAATCGCTTTTACAACCATTGGAATTAATAATTCAAGGAGATTTTATTTGGAGTTACGGAGATTACAAAGCCGAAATTCCGATTCCGACGATTATGAATGAGATTGCAGCAGAATATGAGTTTATTGGTTTTACGGGTAATCGCTCTATTAAAACTGATTTTCTCTCGCTTTTATTAAATATGCACGATTACAACCATCAAAATGGTACTCATCGCGAGTTGTTTGAAATCGAAGAAGTACAGTTAAAGCAGTTTATCGATGATGGTTTTCATTCTCATGCTTATATTGCCCAACCTCGCAAAAAGCCGAAATTAAGCGATATTTTCAAAAATCCGGCGCTTTTAGCAATGCCGAAAGTATTAGAAGCGCATTTAGAAAATTTTTTCCCATGTATGGCAGTTATGCATGGCGAAAGTCCGATTATGAGCATTAAAGAATGCCATTTCTATATTCCAGAATCCTTAAATCAATCCCGCGTTTTCATTTTGATGTTTGTCAAAGCGCATTCGCCAATTGCCCATTTAATTAAGGGAAATTTAATAAAACTTGTAGAAGTAGTTATCGAACAAGATGCCGATATTTTAGGAAAAATTTATCCGAATGTTTCTCAACGTATCAAATTAAATAATGAAATCGGTATGGATTGGGTGCGACGAAATTTTGATAGTTTTCCTGAAGTCGGGGAACCAAATTTTTCGCGGTAAATAAAATATAAGTTTAATTAACATTACTTAATAAAACTTATATTTTGTTCATTATATTAAGATTAATGCGATAAAATTCTAGTAGTCGATCTGCGCGAATTTTAAGAAACAGGTAAAAATAGGAAAATGCGGAAATGTTTTACTTACTTCCTAATCCCTACTTTCTATTTCTTAATCCTCCTCTGGGAAGAACATCTAGCTTAAAGATAAGGATAAGATATTCTACAAATTCACGACGTTTGATTTTTTTTGTGTGAAAATGATCTGTAATACCTGCGTATTATAACGAATCGAGTTGCAATAATTGCGCGTGGAGTCAACTATGGCAATCCAAAAAACAGATTTTTCACATCTCGGCTATCAAATTAACAAGGAATTAGGAAAAAATCACTTCGGGGGACGCATTACGCATCTTGCCGAAGCGGAAAACGATAAAAAACAAGTAGTAATCAAAGAGTTTCGTTTCGCAGATGTAGGTGCTGATTGGTCGGGTTATAAGGCTTACGAACGCGAGATCGAGGTACTCAAGCAGTTAAATCATCCGCGTATTCCGAGCTACTTAACAACATTTGAAACACCTCAAGGGTTTTGTTTGGTGCAGGAATATAAAGATGCACCATCGCTGGCTTCGGAGAACAACTTTACCCCCCAACAAGTTAAGCAAATTGCCATATCTATTTTAGAAATATTGGTTTATTTGCAACAGCGCAACCCGCAAATTATTCATCGGGATATTAAACCGGAAAATATTTTAGTTGATAAAAATCTGAACGCTTATTTAGTTGATTTTGGATTTGCAAGAGTTAATAATAATGAAGTTGCACTAAGTAGCGTTGCTTCGGGAACTCCTGGTTTTATTCCTCCGGAAGAGTATTTTGGTCGCGATTTAACCGAAGCATCCGATTTATATAGTTTGGGTGTAACGTTAATTTGTTTGCTTAGCGGTACCCGCTCGGTTAATGTTGGTAAATTAATTGATGATGAATATCGTTTTAATTTTAAATCTTTGCCATCAAATATTAACCCGAAATTTGTAGAATGGTTGGGTAAGATGGTTGAGCCAAATATCAAACATCGGTTTGCAAATGCAACTGAAGCCTTAGAAGCATTAAAATCAGTCCCAGCTATTTCAAAACCAAAATCAACTGAAGGTAATACATTCGCTCAAACTCTTGCACTTCCGGCATTTCTTTGGATAGCTATAGTAGGAACTCAAGGCATTCAAAAATCTTCCATTTCTCAGCAAAATCGAATCGAAAGGCAGCAAGCACAAATTCACCGTCTTCGCCACAGACAACAACAACTCGAAGATAAAATATATCGAATAAATAGGTTACAAGAACTATTTGTAGAAAGGCAACAAGCAACTCTACTAAATAGATTGGAGAAAACCAAAGAATGTGACGACTGTGACTTGCAAAACGCAATCTTAGACAATGCTGAACTAAAAGATGTTAGCCTTAAAAATGCCAATTTAGAACATACTAATTTGGTGAATGCAAATTTACAACGTAGTAATTTAAACGGTGTAAATCTTCTCGGAGCAAGACTCAGAGGTGCAGTGTTAACTGATGCGAATCTATCAAACGCGAATCTAGTACACGCTAATTTAAATAATGCGGATTTGCGTGGAGCAGATTTACGAGGTGCAAAATTTCATTTTACTGGGCTTTATGGTGCCGATTTAAGAGGTGCGAACTTGCAATATACTAACCTCGACGATATCAACCTTAGTCATGCCAAACTAAAAGGCGCAATTATGCCAGACGGTAGCATATATCCATAATTTCGCAAAAAGCCCGCAGGCTAGAAGCCTGGGGCTAATACTACAAAGCCCGACGAGATGGGCTTAGTTTTTGTAGCCGATAAAATTTACAACTATGCTCCCCTTGAAAATGGAATTAAAACTAAAATACAAAACATGACTTTAGTAATATGTTCCCATGACTTTTTACATATGACTTTTTAATAGTTATTAGTTAACCTACAAATAATAAACTATTTAGAGGGTTTATCTGTTAAGCCATCGTGCAAGACGGTAATCAGAATACATTATGGATGCTAAAGATATTATTCATTATAAGTTTCTATATTTATTATCTAGAAATTTAGTTCCAAGCCGGAGCAAATCCAAAAAATATGATAAGTCAGAAGAATTAAAAAATATATATATAAATCCCTATCCTAAGAAGTTGAAAAAATAATAATTGTTTGTACTTAAAAGATTACTAAAACCTCTCCCCCTTTTCAATTCCGCGTCGGAATCACAATATAACCAGTACTTGCATCTCCCAATACTAAATTCCGTTGTTCTCCCCAATACCACCAATAAGCTGCTACATAAGCACAAATAAGACTATCAAGCTTATCTTCTGCTGCTTTGAGTACCTTACCCGTACAGGTTGAAATTAAAAATTCTAAATTTAAAAAATGCGAATTCGTATTTTTATCTAAACTTGGTTCTAAAGTCGGTAAAATATCGGTGATGTAATTGTAAAGCTTGGTTAATTCAAGATGGCGATCGCCTATTCTTCCTTTTTTATATTTGAGAATGCGCTCTAAGCCAAAAAGCTGAACTATAGCGGGATGTGGGAATACTTCAACTTGATATCTACCAGGCTTTTGCGCTTCGATAGTTGGTGCGTGGAGATAACCGCGAGATTCCAATTCTAAACCAAAATTAACCGTGCGTTGAGCAAAAGCTAAACCAAGATTAGCCGGGTAACATCCAGCATGATATTTACCAAAATGTTTGTGAGTCAACTTGTCGGGTAAGCGACTTCCGGTAGCATTTGGGATTAAAGTTGGTGCATCTACAGCAATAATGGCGCTTTCGTCTGCTTTAACGCAATTATCAACCCAAGCAAGGATATCTGCAATCGCATCGAGTCTATCTAAATCTTGCAATTGCAGCTTGCCATCGATTAATTCTAAATAACATAAGCCGCTTGGTTGCGATTTCCAACCCAAATCAATGCCGAGAAATTTCATTTGTTTGTACCCGAATATGGGGATGGGGTTATTTTCGCATTTTTTCCAAATTCAAAGCGAAATCATTTTTAATGTGACACATAGTCCGTAGACTGATAGTCAACAACAAGTCACAATTGCCACATGAATGAATCGAAAACAAAGATTCTTCGTGTTTTTGGTCATCTTGTGAGACACAAAAGGACACAACTGGGAATTTCTCAGGAGGAACTCGGACTACGGGCAAATTTAGACCGCACCTACATATCTGGTGTGGAACGTGGAGTCAGAAATCCTTCCCTTACCGCTCTTGTAAGTCTTGCTAATGGCTTAGGTATTGGTGTTTCGGTTCTTCTTGATAATTTGGAAATAAAAGCCGATGATTTAGAGAATGAGTAGCCAAGAATTAATTATACAGATTCGAGAGCAACTCCAAAAAGCTCCAGTACAATTAAAAGTTTTTAATTTGCTATCAGACAGTGAATGGCATTGTCGGGAACATGAAGGAAAAGCCATTGCATCTGCTCAATATGCTGGTGGAGGTGGGATACAAGGATTAGAACGTGGTACAAGTAGTCGTCCAGGTTTGGTAATTGAAACAAAAAAGGAATATTGCAATATTTGCGAACAAAAAACTACTTGGGATAAGTGGACTGGAGAAATACAATCAGCAAACTCTGCTGCTAATATACCCAGTTCTTTACGCCAAAAAATCCTTAAATTTTATTCATGTATAGATGTAATAGAACAAAGAAAAAGGGCATCACATGAATTAGTTATTGACCATCGTTTTCCTATGGAACGTTGGGGACAAAACGAATCACCCCATCTTACATCTATAAGCGAGGATGAAATTAGACAAAAGTTTCAATTACTCAAAAAAGATACTTCTGGCAATCACAACCTTTTAAAATCAAGAAGTTGCGAACGCTGTATTAAAACGGGAAAAAGAGGTACGCCTTTTAGTATTAGATTTTGGTATAAAGGTGATGAAAATTGGAGTTCCCCAGTTCAACGAGGTGCTGAGGCTGAGGAAGGCTGTATTGGATGTGGTTGGTACGATTTTGAAACTTGGCGTGAAGCCCTTAATCAAAAGTTAGCTGAATCTGCTGGGGATGATTAACAGAAACTGTATTTTCCGTTTTTAGAGCAATATCAGTTAAGTAAGGAATCAGCGCATAACCAATACACTCAGCTAATCGTGGAGGTACGGCATTTCCAATTTGCCACATAGCTTTTTTCATCGTACCTTCAAAAATAAATGAATCTGGAAATGTTTGTAATCTTGCCATTTCGCGAGCGGAAATAACGCGGTTAAGATAAGGATGAATATGAGTACCGCCATGATTTTCTTTAACAGTCATACTTGGTAAACCCGGATATTGCCGCTTAAAAGCATCAGCATATTTCTTATATAAAGAACCTCCAGGAGGAACTTTAGCAATACGTTCCATATATTCAGGTGAATGCTTAGTCCATTCGTGATTTATTTCCGGTATTCTGGTATATTCTGGTAAATCGGCAATAGCTGATTCAATATTTTTGTATTCTTCAGTTAATAATTGAGCCTTTGGATAGGGATTGGGCATTCCAAATCTGTTGGCAATAAATATAGCTCTGGGACGAATTTGCGGTACACCATAAGCAGCAGATTCGAGAATTGCAACGGAAACATTATCGTAACCAATCGATTTAAATGCTTCGGTAATTGCTGCCCTGACATCTCCCTTTTGAATTGTCAAAATCCCCGGTACATTTTCCATGACAACGTACCAAGGACGAATTTTTGAAACAACACGAATAAACTCATAAAATAAACAATTGCGCGGGTCTTTTGGGTCGCGTTTTCCTGCTACTGAAAAACCTTGACATGGCGGACCACCTGCAACTAAATGTACTTCAGGAGAACCTATTTCTTCTAGCCATTTTACAGGGTTAAAATTTTCAATATCTCCACAAAAGTGATGGCATTGCGGAAAATTTCTTTTATGAGTTGCCGAAGCAATTGGACTAATTTCAACACTAGCTAATGGTAACAGTCCAGCTTGCACTAAACCTTGAGTCATTCCTCCCGCACCACAAAACAAATCCACAAATGTGTAATCGGATGGTGGCGCTAATTCCGAACTGATTTCAATGAATATTTTATGTGGATCGGTTTCGTTTTCTTCTAATTCTCGCTTGATGCGTTCGTAACGTCCTAGTTTCGGTTTTTTTACCTTTTTGTCGGCATTGTTGCCTTCTTTCTCGGAGAAAAAAGATAATTGTGTTCCTTGCATTTGTTAGAGAATATTTACTTATGATTTAATATCATATATTGTCTACAATAATATGTTACTAATATAATTAATCAATATTGAATGTAAAATATTTTCTATTTTTACATTATTAGAACATACATATATTAAGAGTATATAGGGGTTTTCGGTTGAGCAGAATACATTAAAAACCTCACCCTCATTCCCTCTCCTTGTTAAGGAGAGGGATGTCCGGAGGACAAGGTGAGGTCAAATCTATATTGCATCCAACTGGAAATTGTTATATTTTTCGCCAAACTATGAGAAATACTTTACTTTGAACAAAGTAAATTAAAATAATCGAAATATTACGTAAATAGAATTCTCATATTTGAGATAGAGATGACTATAGTTATGTTGCCGATTCAATTGATTATCCCTATCTTTAGAGTTAAACGGAGTTTTATAGAAATTAGTTATATTATAAATTAAATATTTATTTACATTAATTTTTATAAAGTTTATTAACGTATTTAGATATTAGGTATACAAAAGTTTTTACGATAAGACAACAAATAAAAGTTTTTTAAAGAGGGGAAAATGGGAACATATCAAGTAACATTAGTCAATGACGAAGGACTTAACAAAACTATTGAAGTTGAAGACGACCAATATATTTTTGATGCTGCCGAAGAGCAAGATATCGATCTTCCAGTTTCTTGTCGTGCGGGTTCTTGCTCTAGTTGTGCCGGAAAAATTATTTCTGGTGAAGTAGATCAATCAGACCAAGCATTTCTCGACGAAGATCAAATTGCTGCGGGGTTTGTACTAACTTGCGTTGCTATTCCAACATCGGATTGCAAGATTAAAACTCATCAAGAAGATGCTTTGTATTAATGGTTTTTTCTAACTTGTTATAGAGAATAGCGAGTAGGGAGTAGGGAGTTGGGGAAAACAATATTAGTTTTTAAGCATCAAGATTCATAAAAACATTAGTTAGATAAACAAAAAATATCTCATGCAAGAAACAATAGCAGTTGAATATATTCAAGAAAAAGAATTCGATACACTTTCCACCAGCAATGGTGTATTTGTGTGTGACTTTACCGCAACTTGGTGCGACCCTTGTAAAATGATTGCTCCGATGATGGAAAAATTAGCCAACGAACATCAGGGTAAAATAAAAGTAGCAAAAGTAGACCTTGGAGAAAATTCTAATTTAGCTAAAAGGTTGAATATTCGCAGCATTCCTACCGTAATGATTTACAAAGATGGAAACCTAATAGAAACAATTGTGGGGATAGTTCCTTACGAAAAATTTAATACAGTTGTGACTGAACTGCTTTAATCTTAAGTTTGTAGTAAGGACTTTAGTCCTTTAAAGCGATTAATCGCTTACTACGTTAGCGTTCACGCTCCGCGTGCGGCTCAGCGTGTCCGTTAGGACATACCCATTTTTTATGGGACAGACATTAGTAATTATTAAAAAATCCGAACCACCTAGAGAATTTATTTAGGCGATCGCCTTTTAGGCGCGGTTCATCGCCCTGGGTGGTAAATTGGTAATTGCCGTCTTGGTAATAGTATCCTTTTTTGAAGTTAACAATGGTAGATAACACCGAAGCTTTCCCATCATTACCATCAAAATCTTGGCAAGAAACGTCCTCCACCCTACAGCTATGGACGCAAGTAATCGGTAAAATCCGCATGGAATTAACTCCACTCATCAACCATTGGTGGAATGTCACCCTTTACGTCACATCAAGAGGATTAAGCACTTCTTCCATACCTTACGAAACTCGTTTCTTTCAAATAGATTTTGATTTTATCGCTCACGAACTTTGTATTTCAACCTCCGACGGACAACGCACTTCATTTGCATTAAAATCATATTCCGTAGCCGAATTTTATCAGAAAACAATGAACGCTTTGGCACTACTCGGAATCAAAGTAAAAATATGGACAATGCCACAAGAAGTATCTAATCCTATTAAGTTTGAAGAAGACACAAAACATACATCTTACGACCGCGAATACGTAGAACGCTTCTGGCAAATATTAGTACAAACAAAGCGCGTATTTACACAGTTTCGTTCCAGATTTATAGGTAAAGTAAGCCCCACACATTTCTTTTGGGGAAGCTTCGACTTAGCCCTCACCCGCTTTTCCGGACGTAAAGCACCCAAGCATCCCGGTGCCCCAGGAGTAGCCGATTCCATCACCCACGAAGCATACTCTCACGAAGTCAGCAGTTGCGGATTTTGGCCTGGTGGAGGTGGTATCGAACCATTTTTCTATTCCTACGCTTACCCAGCACCAGAAGGATTCAAAGATTACAAAATACAGCCAGAAATAGCTTATTTCCACGAAGATATACAGGAATTTATATTGCCCTTAGAAATATTAAGATTATCAGATACCCCCGACGAAACCTTATTATCTTTTCTACAAAGTACTTACGAAGCCGCTGCCGTACTTGGTAAATGGGATAGGGAAGCCTTAGAGCGTTAAATAAATTACGGTCAAATTGAATGCGTGTTATTAGTAAAAGAGCGCTTAGGGAATTTTGGGAAAAGCACTCAAATGCTCAAACTGGCCTTATATTATGGTATCAGCGCATATGTGATTCCAATTTTCAAAGCTTTAATAATATACGAGAGTTATTCCCTTCGGCAGATTTAGTTAAGAATTTTACCGTTTTTAATATTAGCGGTAATAATTATAGACTGATTACCTACATAGACTATGAATATCAAATAATATTTATTCGCGCTGTACTTACTCACGCCGAATATGATAAGGAGAACTGGAAAAATGACGACTGGTTTGAAGACTCCTAGTAATTATTATATTGAACTAATAACTACTTTTCCTCCCCGCCCTATTACTAATGAAGACGAATTAATCGCTACCCAAAATCGGATTAATTCTATTTTGGATAAAGAAAATATTACTAAAGATGACAGAGATTATTTAAAAGTATTAAGTACGTTAGTGTATGATTACGAAAATCAACATCACGCCATACCAACTTTAAAAGGGGTTACGCTTGTTAAGGCATTGTTAGAAGAATCTTCTCTTCAACCACAAGATTTGATTCCTATTTGTAAAAGCGAATCAAGAGTTTTAGATATATTGAATGGTAAAAGTAAACTTATTGAAAGCGAAATTCAAAGGTTAGCTGATTTTTTCAAGATGTCTCCTAAATATTTTGTAGAGTAGAGTAAATCTATTATTTATTATTTTAGTTTGTCATTGGTGCGTGACGGTAATTCCAACTTGTTTGATTATAGATATAGATTTTTCGTAGCCGTCACACACCCTACAAAAATATTGATTAACCAATTACCAATTACCAATTACCAAATTTATCCGTAGCATCAATCAAAGCCGTTTGAATACCCGGTTCGCTCATGGAATGTCCGGCATCGGGAACCACAATAAATTCAGCTTCTGACCAAACTTTATGTAATTCCCAAGCTGACACCATCGGACAAACTACATCATATCTTCCCTGTACAATTACAGCCGGAATATGCCGGATTTTCTCAACATTTAAAAGCAATTGATCTTCTCGTTCAAAAAATCCCTTATTGACAAAATAATGACATTCTATTCTCGCGAAAGCATCTGCAAAAGCACTTTCACCAAAGCTGTTCATTAAAGATTTATCTAAAAATAATTTGCTCGTACTTGCTTCCCAAATTGACCAAGCTTTTGCTGCTTCTAACCTGACTCTTTTATCTTCACTAGTTAAGCGTTTGTAATAAGCATTTAATAAATTATCTCTTTCTTCTGGGGGAATTGGCTTTAAATATTCCTCCCAAGCATCAGGGAAAATATTACTTGCACCTTCTTGATAAAACCAATGTAATTCCTTTTGACGCAGCATAAAAATACCGCGTAAAATCAAACCCGTGCAGCGCTCCGGATGAGTTTCGCTATAAGCCAAAGAAAGCGTACTTCCCCAACTTCCACCAAACACAGCCCATTTATCTATTCCTAAATGTTCGCGGATTTTTTCAATGTCACTAACCAAATCCCAAGTAGTATTTTCTCGTAATTCCGCATGAGGAGTACTTTTACCGCAACCTCTTTGATCGAACATGATTAAACGCCACTTTTCAGGATTAAAATATTGGCGATAATAACTCGGACATCCACCACCAGGCCCGCCATGTAATACTACAATAGGTTTACCTTGCGGATTACCCGACTCTTCAAAATAAACTGTATGTAATTCAGTTACTTGTAATCTACCTTCTTGATAAGCTTCTCTTAGTGGATATAATTCGCGCATAATAAACAGTTAGCAGTGAACAGTGAGCAGTAAGCAGTAAATAGCTATTAAGGTATATGTTGGGAGATGAACGCTGTCAGTTATTAGTGTATGGTGTTCTGCCACACTGTGCTAACAGTTAGAGTGCTAATACAAATCTATTGATTGTTAACTGCTCACTGCTCACTGTTAACTGCTAACTGCTCACTGTTCACTGTATGTCCCTTCGGGACACGCTTCGCTAACACTGTTAACTGATTTATGGCTAAGCAACGAGTTTTTTCTGGAGTACAACCAACTGGTAATTTACATTTAGGTAACTATTTAGGAGCAATTCGCAACTGGATAGAACTTCAAAACCAGTATAAAGACGAATATGAAAATTATTTTTGTGTAGTAGATTTACACGCGATTACCGTACCGCAAGACCCCAAAACTCTAGCAGCAAATACTTATCATTTGGCTGCTATTTATTTAGCCTGCGGTTTGGATTTGAATTATTCGACTATCTTCGTACAATCTCATGTTTCTGCCCACAGCGAGTTAGCTTGGTTGCTCAACTGTATTACTCCCCTTAATTGGTTGGAAGATATGATTCAGTATAAAGAAAAAGCAATTAAGCAGGGTGAAAACGTTAATGCAGGTTTGCTGGATTATCCCGTACTGATGGCTGCCGACATTTTGCTGTATCAAGCGGATAAAGTCCCCGTAGGTGAAGACCAAAAACAACATATAGAATTAACGAGAGATATTGTCAATAGATTTAACCATCAGTTCGGTAAGCCAGAAAAACCTGTATTAAAATTACCAGAACCGATAATTCGTAAAGATGGTGCTAGGGTGATGAGTTTGACAGACGGTACCAGTAAAATGTCTAAATCCGATCCTTCAGAATTAAGTCGGATTAACTTGACAGATACCCCAGCAGAAATTACCAAGAAAATTAAACGCTGTAAAACTGATACCGTGCGCGGTTTAGAATTTGACAATAGCGATCGCCCCGAATGCAATAACTTATTGACGCTGTATATGCTGCTTTCCGGTAAAACCAAGGAAGAAGTAGCAGCAGAATGTCAAGATATGGGTTGGGGTCAATTTAAGCCCCTATTGGCAGAAACAGCCGTTAATGCCCTACAACCCATTCAAGAGAAATATCTTGCCGTAATGGACGATAAAGCTTACCTAGAGCAGGTTTTACGCGACGGTAGAGAAAAAGCCGAGGCGATCGCCAACGAAACTTTGAGGAAGGTAAAATCGGCATTAGGATTCTCTATGCCTTTGTAAGCTTTCCTGTAGCAGTTATATGTGATAGAGCTGTACCAAGTATCGAAATATAACAACATTATGCTTGGTACGCTAAATCCAACTCAATTAACAACATTTCGTGCTTCAGCAAACCGAGGTGAATTCCTAATCACTGCTGAAGTCGCACCACCAAAAGGCGGTAATCCAGAACACATGATACAAATGGCGGCGACTCTTAAGGGAAGGGTTCATGCCGTCAATGTAACCGATGGTAGCCGCGCAGTTTTACGGATGTCTTCGTTTGCAGCGTCAGTAATTTTACAACAACAGGGAATCGAACCGATATGTCAAATGGCTTGTCGAGACAGAAACCGCATTGGTTTACAAGGTGACTTGATGGGCGCTCATGCTTTAGGCATCCGCAATATTTTAGCTTTGACGGGAGATCCAGTAAAAGCGGGAGATCATCCCGATGCAAAAAGCGTGTTTGATTTAGAATCAGTGCGTTTACTGCAATTAATCGAAAAGCTTAACAACGGCTTTGATAGTAACGATAAAGCTTTAACCGACGGAGCTTTAGATTTATTCGTTGGAGCTGCGGTAGATCCGCAGTGTCGTAGCTGGAGCGGTTTGCAAAAAAGATTTGAGCGCAAATTAGCAGCCGGAGCGCAATTTTTCCAAAGTCAAATGGTAACAGACTTTGAACTTTTTGAGAAATTCATGACACAAATAGCCGCAGATTGTAACAAACCAATTTTAGCGGGAATTTTTCTGTTGAAGTCAGCAAAAAATGCTCGATTTATCAATAAATGCGTTCCTGGAGTTGAAATTCCAGAGCATATAATTGATAGATTAGAGCAAGCTAAAAACCCTTTAGAAGAAGGAATGAAAATCGCCGCCGAACAAGTACAAATTGCACAAGGATTGTGTCAAGGAGTACATATGATGGCAGTGAAACGCGAAGATTTGATTGTGCCGATTTTGGATATGGCTGGGGTGAAAGCAGTTAGAATTTAGATCGCGTCCGCCGTTACGAGGCTATACTTCCAATATAAACTGGAAGTATAGCCTTGAGGTGATATTTTCTAACTAAAAACTGAAAATAATAAAAGTATGTTTATTAATAACTTCTACTATAAAAGGAGTCAATATCATGACAGAAGCAGATATCTTAGATTTAGAATTATTAGATGAAGAAGAAGAATTAGAAGAAACACATAATTTCAACTACAATCCAGAAAAAATAAATATTGTTAAGAAAGAACCAACTATTGATATATTATTAAGACGAATTGATGAAGAAGCTCTGAATTTAGCACCTGATTTTCAACGACAAGCTGGTATCTGGAATATAGAAGCTAAAAGCAAATTAATTGAATCCATTCTTATTAGAATCCCATTACCAGTTTTTTACATAGATGGTACAAATGAAGAAGAATGGTTAGTTGTAGATGGTTTACAAAGACTATCTACTCTTAAACAATTTGTTAGCGATCGAAGTTTTAAATTAACGGGGTTAGAATACCTGATTGAATTAGAAGGAAAAACCTATGATGAATTAGAGCGTAGATATCAGCGACGTATAGAAGAAACTCAACTTACCGTTTATCTGATAGCAAAGGGTACACCGATTGAAGTTAAATATAATATTTTTAAACGCATTAATACAGGAGGGATTCCTCTTTCTAATCAAGAATTGCGTCACGCTCTTAATCCAGGTCCAGCAACAAAATTTTTAGAAAAACTTGCAAATATAAAAGAATTTACACGTCTTGTTAAACTTGGTGAATCTCGGAAAAAGCGAATGGATGACCGAGAATTCATAGTTGGTTTTATAGCTTTCAAACTAACTTCTTATAAAGAATATCAAGATGGCGATCGCGATACATTTTTTAATCAAGCTTTAGTCAAGGCAAATAAACTATCAGAAATAGAGTTCAATAAAATTGAACAAGATTTTAAAAAAGCAATGGTTGCGGCATTCTATATTTTTGGTGATAATGCATTTCGTAAATTATCGAATAAGACTAAAAGAAAATCTCCATTAAATAAAGCATTGTTTGAAGCCTGGTCAGTAAATTTTAGCAACCTAAATGAGTTAGAAATTGAAAAATTAAATATTCATAAAAAAGAATTGATTCATAAATTTACTAATAAATCAGATAATGATAAAGAATTTCTAGATTCTATATCTCAAGCAGCAAATAAAATTGAATACAGATTTAGCACTATTGAAAACATAATTCAGGAAGTATTATCATGATTCGCTCGCTACGATTAATCGAAGCATTATTTAAAATTGTCTAATACAGTTTAATTACTAACTTCAGCTAACTCCTCCTCAAACTCCGCCATAGAATTAACAAGAATTGCCCTTCTCAGCAAACTTTTCAAAACAGCAATATCATCAATTTTATTTACAGCTTCAACAACTCGTGTTGGTACTTCTTCAAATCGAGTTGTTAAATTATCAATTACATTTTCTCGATGAGTTTGAATAACTCCTTCTTCAATCCCTTCTTCCTTCGCTAATCTTTCAATACTTGTTACATAACGCATTCGGTTTGCCTCCTCGTCATTTCTGAGTTCGACTTGAAAACTATTTTCTAATTCTTTCGGTAAAAACATTATCCAGTCGATAAACCGGAATAATCGAATAATTTCTTCTCGGCTATATCCTTTCACGAAAAGACTTCTAACCAGTCTTAGTTTCCACTGTAGACGACTTTCCGGATTTTGGCTGGTGGCTTTGGTTTTCAAATGCGCCATTACAACTAACCCAAAAGGATTTTCCGTTTCTTCTAAGCTTTGCCATTGTGCTTCATAGTCTAGCAATTTCGCGATGGGAAATTCCAGACTCACTCGACACCCACCTAGTTGATAGCTGTAACTCGAAGGTTGCCAATTTGCATTGTTGTCTGCTAAAACTGCTAAACTTATAACTCGCTTTTTGTGTCTATCAAACAAACGATAGTTATAAATGTACATTCGCAAGGGGAATTCGCTGTCATACTGTCCCTGCACTTCCACATGAATCAATACCCAAGCCTCTTCGCCATTAAGCAGCCAAACTTTCGCTACTTTATCAACCAATCGCTTACCAATTTCCGCATCTGGTTCTAATTGCTGCAATTCTGAATCTAAAAATTCGTAGGGGCGTTGCCAATCAATTTCAAGATAAGCATCGTAAAAAAAGAATTCTAGAAACTGAGGAAAATAATCTTCAATAATTTCCTTCCAAGGGCTATCGTAATTAGTATTTTGTTCCGTCATCAATTTAAAGTGTTATCAAAAAAAATAACAGGTAAAATGCCCGTCTTTTATATTAGAAAAAAAAATTACCTCACCCTGTGCTAACGCACATCCCTCTCCATAAATCAGGAGAGGGAAAGAGGGTGAGATTTTAGTTCCTTCTCTACATATACTTCGGTAAAGCCACTTCACAAGCTATAGGCTGTTCGTTCACTGCTTGCAACTGCGAATTGATAAACCTATCCATCCAAGTTCGCAGATAAACTTGATTTGCTTTTTGCTCGGAAGGTTCGGTAGTATCTGGTGAATGAGGCATTAATCCCAAAATTGTAGACGTGGTAACGCAGTACATTGATTTTTGGAAACTTTTACAAATTTGCACTAATAAATCGTCTTCTCCTCGACGAGTTTGACGATAAATATCGCGCAAATATTCGGGTAAATAGTGACGCATATCGTGCATTAATAGTGTAGGAGGAATCCCCGCACCACCGATTGGTAATGGATCTGCATACAATGCACCGTACTGAAATCTTGCTTGATCTGGAGGGATTTGATAAGCTTGAGCGTTGTAGGAAACCGTACCGTGAAAAGGCGTTCCCCGAAAGAAAATTGCTTCTACATAAGGTACTGCTGTATCCATCAAAAAGGTTAAACCAGCTTTTTTAGGAATTAAGTCGTAAACTTTGTCCCGAATTTTGACACTGTAGGTAATTGGATTACTTGCATTTGCTACCAAACCCGCTTTGATATGATCTACAACATCGGCAATTGATGTAATTTTACCTTTATTGTAGAGGTCAGATAAACTCATAAACGCATCGGACATAACGCGCCAAAATTGTCCCAAACCGCTGTAATAAGAGCATACCCTCAACTGTTCAATTAAAAATTCTGGAAACAGTTGGTTAACACCCATTACTATTGGGTTATTTTTAAATTTTGCTTTGATAACAGAAGAAGCTCTTTCTCTAAATTCTTTTGAATCTAAATATTCATCTAATCCACCACCACCATGCCACATCATGGATTTCATGCAGTATTCGGCGTATTCGTAATTAATTCTATCGTGTCCCCAGTGACGCAACAATTTTTTAAAATTGACTTCACCATTAAAATATTTGAAAAACGGAAAGAATACTAAAAATTGATTTTCAGCAAAATATATAAGATTGTTTGAATAAGCGTCCAATACTACACCGTAACTGTGAAGCACACCCACTACTTCAATTAAATTTTCTGGAGTATCAGGAAGTAATGCATCTCCACTCAATAACCGTTCGATATATTCAACTAAAGGATGCTTAGTAGATTTCTTTTTCGTAGTAGTTTCGACCATATTTCTCCTGTAATTGATAATTGGGGATTGGGGATTGGTAATTGGTAATAAAAAAAGGGAAGACAAGGAGAAGATAGGGAAGAAGCGGAAGCGAGATTTTTTCTAGGGAGCGAGACGCTCCCACTACATTCTTAACCCCTAACCCCTAACTTCTAACTCCTCACTTTTGACCTTTGACCTTTGACCTTTAACCTTTAACCTTTTATTACTCCCTAATTAAGGACACATTTACAATCTGATTCGGTACGCTCATCATTGCATTCGTTGTTGGTTCCGTCCAACGTGCTAACCAATTCGGTTGAATGCCGAAAATTATTATTAATACTGCTAAAACAATTGCTGGTATTCTATCCGACCAGTAAACGCGGGGTAAATTAGTTACTTGTTCGGATAAGCGTCCGAAGAAGGCTTTACTCATTAAAATCAAAAAGTAAGCAGCAGTTAAACCAGTTCCAATCATCGAAATCAAAGTTTGTATGGGGAAAACTTCATAACTGGCGCGAAATACTACGAATTCCGAAATAAACCCAACCATTCCCGGTATCCCCGCACTTGCCATTACCCCTAAAATCATTAAACTGCCAATTAAAGGTAAACCTTTTTCTGGATTTAACAACCCCTGAACAATATTTATATCGCGACTGCCTGCTTTTTTATACACAATTCCTACTAGCAAAAATAGTAGCGCTGAAATTAAACCGTGGCTAATCATTTGCATTACGGTACCTAATATGCTTAAAGGTGTCGCAGCTGCCGCGCCTAAAAGTATGTAGCCCATATGCGCCACGGAGCTGTAAGCCACCATTTTTTTCATATCTGTTTGCGCGATCGCACAAGATGCACCGTAAAGCACGCTGATTACTGCCCAAGTTGCCAGCCAAGGACTCAAGTATGTCCAAGCTTCTGGTAAAAGATACATTCCGAAGCGCAGTATACCGTAAGTTCCCAGCTTCAACAGTACGCCAGCTAGGAGTACGGAAATTGGTGTGGAAGCTTCTACGTGGGCATCCGGCAGCCAAGTATGCAAGGGAACCAAGGGCATTTTAATACCGAAGCCAATTAAAATTCCTACCAAGAGTAAGATTTGTGTTGCTAAAGGTATGGAGCTTGCCTGTATGCTTTCCAAACTAAAGTTAGATGCACCACTCAACCAAACTAAACCCAAGAAACTTGCTAAAACCAAAATTCCCGAAACGGCAGTGTAAATCAAAAATTTAGTTGCCGCATAACCCCGACGTTCCCCACCCCATATAGCAATTAACAAATATAAGGGAATTAATTCTAATTCGTAAAATAGGAAAAATAACAGTAAATCCTGAGATAAAAATGCTCCCGTTACTCCCACGTTTAGCAGCAACAACAAACAATAATACAATCGCGATCGCGATATGCCTGTGTCGCTACTATAAACGGCTATCCCGGTGAGCAATGCATTTAATATCAGTAAAGGCAAAGACAAACCATCAATACCAATCTGATAATTAAGACCTAACGCATCTATCCAAGGGATGAATTCGCTAAATTGTTGATTAACTTCACCAAGATTAAACTGACTGGCTAAAACCAAAGTCCATAAAAAAGAAATTACAGCAACCATCAAAGCCACTGTACGAGAAACTTTCGCCGTTATACCAGGGACAAACGCAATTAAAGCCGCACCTAAAAGCGGTAGCAAAATTAAAATACTCAGCATGGGGAATTAAAGGGATGGGGGATGGGGGGAGAGGGGAGAGGGGGTAGAGGGGGGAGAGGGGGTAGAGGGGGAAGAATTTATTATTAAAAACTCCTAACTCCGGTGGTACTAACTCTTAACTGATAACTGTATGTCGCTGTCGCGACACGCTACGCTAACACTGTTCACTGTTCACTGATTAAAACGGTAAATTATCGAGCAATCCTAAACTCCAGCTAATAAATAAGCCGATTAAACTGACTCCGAAGATGATGGTCAGTAAATAACCTTGAGAACGCCCGGAAATACTATACTTTAAACCTTGTCCGCTGAAAATTGCGGCAAAACCAACTAGATTCACAAATCCATCTACTAAATAGCGATCGCTCCAAGCGGAAATTTTTGACAGCCAAGCGACAGCACCTACTACCGTTACCCGATAAATATGGTCTATATAAAAGTCGTATCCTAATAAATCTTGTATAAATCTCCAAGTTAATACTCTCGATCTTGACCAAGCTTTATGTAGATAAATTGTTGAACCGATTATCACTCCGAGCAAGCTTGAAGATACTAATGCTGCTAATACATACCAATTTATACTGTCCCAAGTTGGCAGAAGATACCACTTTTGCAGCATCATTGGTACTAGTAAAGTCATTATAGTTAGCGATACCATTGGTAATGCCATTGGCCAATGCACTTCCGGAGTTCGCCGGGTTTTTTGCTGGGCTTCTCCCCAAAAGGCTAATCTGAATACTCTGGTCAAATTCAAGGCTGTTAAACCGTTGACTATTATCAGAATTCCAATTACCCAAGGGCTAGTTAAAACAAAACCATCAGCCCATGAGAGCATAGCCCAAAAACTTCCTAAAGGTAGCAGCGTTACCATCCCTGCCGAACCCACAATAAAAGCCGTAGTAGTTGCAGGCATCCGCGACCATAATCCACCCATCTCGGTTATATCCTGGGTGTGAGTAGTATAAATCACCGAGCCAGCACTCATAAATAACAAAGCTTTGGCAATACCGTGAGTAAGTAACAAAAGCAGAGCCACACCGCCTTGTTCCATACCTGCTGCGACAAATACCAAACCCATGTATGCGCTAGTGGAATGAGACAAGGTTCGTTTTATGTCTATCTGAGCTATGGAAACTAAACTTGCTCCTACCGCAGTAACAGTACCGATAACTAACAAGGTATCTAACGCTACTGGTGATAAAGCTATAATCGGCTCTAACTTGTAAAGTACGTAAGCACCACCAGCAACTACTAAAGAATTTCGCAGTACTGAAGCTGGATTTGGTCCTTCCATTGCTTCATCCAACCATAAGTTTAGGGGAAACTGAGCGCATTTACCAACAGGTCCGGCAATCAATGCTAAACCTAATAAAGTTGATGATAGGGGACTTAACTCTGCCGTTTTTGCCCATTGGTACAAGTCAGAAAAATCCCAACTACCTGCCATCGTACCTATAGTTACTACTCCCATTAGCAATAATAAATCTCCTACCCGTTTGGTAAGAAATGCATCTCGTGCCGCCGTAACTACTAAAGGTTGAGCGTACCAAAATCCTACTAATAAATAAGTTGAAAGAGTTAAGACTTCCAATACCATGTAGCTGAGCAGCAAAGAATCGCTAATAGCTAAAGCAGTCAAAGCTGCTTCAAACAAACCCATCAAAGCAAAAAATCTTGCCGTTGCCCAGTCTTTTTCCAAGTAGCCCAAAGCGTAAATTTGGGCTAACAAACTTAATGCAGCAATTAAAATAGTTGCACCAATACCCACTGACGATATATCTAATTCAAAAGATAAATTTAAATCTCGGCAAGAAAACCAATTAATAATATAACTTTGTGGCTTGCTACCCTCAACCTCTTTAAATACAAGCAAACCATGAGTCAGAGCTAACCCAGTTGTCAATATATTTAAATAAGCTGCCGGTCTTGGCCCGGTACGTTTAATTATTCCCACAGTCCAGGGTAAAGTTAACAGCGCACCTAATAATCCATATAAAGGCAAAATCCAACTAGTTGAAAATAATAATTGGTTCATATAAATTTACTCGCTATAAAAGCCTTTAATACTTTTTCCTAAACTTTCGACATAATATTATGCAATTTTTATGTAATTTAAATATGTATTGATTTACTCTACTTTTTGACATGAATCTTCTTTTTGATATTAATACTCAAAAAATTCTCCACCCAAAAATACTTTCTTTTATTAGTAATCTTGACTAATGGTGTGACTTTTAATCATTTTAAAATCAAAAACTATCTATCTGATAAGTTTTTTTTATATTTTTTTATATTTATTTTATATGTGTTTTGCACCAATAGCAATATGTCGAAGAAAGACCTGATTAGAACTCTTTAAGATAACGGTCAATATACGCCCTTATTTAATTTACGCTGCTACGAAGCCAGTTTGGGCAAATGTAATAAAAAAATTATAAAGCAGAAGTGACCACTCTAAAAACTGTAAAGTTCAGATAGGCTGTAACGAACCCTCAAAGATATGTTAAGTTTTTTAAAATGCTTTTATTACAAACTATTATACTAATTTATATTGCAAGGGGTGCAAAGCTTTCATATGCTTAATTAAGAAGGCTTTTTTTTTAGCTCAACATTGAGCGCTACACGGAATTAAAAAACCCTCGTCTGAATACGAATTGAGTAACTTGTTGGAGTCAGTAAATGCCTATAGCAGTTGGAATGATTGAAACCAAAGGTTTCCCAGCAGTAGTGGAAGCTGCGGATGCGATGGTGAAAGCCGCTCGCGTAACCTTGGTGGGCTATGAAAAAATTGGTAGTGCCCGCGTAACAGTAATTGTTCGGGGGGATGTTTCTGAGGTACAGGCAAGTGTTGCAGCAGGAATCGAAGCTGCCAGACGAGTAAATGGTGGTGAAGTTGTTTCCACTCACATTATTGCGCGTCCCCACGAGAACCTCGAATATGTTCTGCCAATTAGGTATACCGAAGCAGTGGAACAATTCCGAACTTAACGGTTTTTAAGAACGTTGAAATTTTTGTGAAATGCCCCAATGCTGAAGAATGAACAAGCTTCGTGGCACGAGCCGTCTTAAGAACAAAAATAAGAAAAACGCTCCTAGTTTATCTCTATGTTTTTTGTAAAAACTGATGGGCCGATCGTATTCATTCAAAGTGTGATAGTCAGTAACTAAGATCGGGACTTGGGAATTATTAGTCAAGCTGCTTTGCGGCTCTCTCTAATTATCGCCCTTGTTTAAACAAAACATAGACCGCCCGCGTTTTTACTGTCCAAAGATTTTGTACAGATTTTTTCAGGCGGTTCACTTCTTAAACGAGAAATGTAGTTTTATATTTAGGAAACTTTTTGAGGAATAAAAGTAATGTCAATTGCAGTCGGAATGGTTGAAACGTTAGGATTTCCAGCGGTTGTGGAAGCAGCAGATGCGATGGTGAAAGCTGCTCGCGTGACCTTGGTAGGGTATGAAAAAATCGGTACTGGTCGAGTTACAGTTATCGTTCGAGGAGACGTATCTGAAGTACAAGCGAGTGTTGGAGCAGGAATTGATTCAGTGAAGCGAGTCAACGGCGGACAGGTGTTGTCTACTCATATCATTGCTCGTCCCCACGAGAACCTCGAATACGTTCTACCGATTAGATATACCGAAGATGTAGAGCAATTCCGGGAAAACGTCAACGCAATTCGTCCTTATGGCGGCAGACCGTAATATTGTAAAGGAATGCAAATTGCTAAAGTTCGCGGTACCGTATCTAGCACGCAGAAAGATCCTAGTTTTAGAGGAGTCAAACTGCTGTTACTACAGTTAATAGATGAAGAAGGGCGCGTTCAGCCAGAATATGAAGTGGCGGCAGATGCTGTTGGTGCGGGGGTGGATGAGTGGGTACTCGTCAGCCGTGGCAGCGCTGCGCGTCAAGTTTATGGCAACGAACAGCGTCCAATTGACGCAGCAGTAGTAGCAATAATTGATACAGTTTACGTTGAAAATCGTCAAATCTACAGCAAAAAAGACCAATACTGATAGTTAGTGGTTAGTTGATAGTTGTTAGTAATTAGTGGTTTTCTAATAACTAATAATTAATAACTAACAACTAATCGTATTCGAGGAGAAACAACGCTATGAGAGTCCGCACCATGACAGCGGCTCCCCCAACCCCGTGGTCGAATGATTTAGCTGAACCGCGAATTCATGAAACTGCTTTCGTACATTCGTTTTCCCATATTATTGGCGATGTTGAAATCAGTCCTAATGTAATTATTGCTCCAGGAAGTTCGGTGCGAGCGGATGAGGGAACGCCGTTTTTTATCAATGAAAATACCAATATTCAAGATGGCGTTGTAATACACGGCTTGGAGCAAGGTAAGGTACTTGGAGATAACAAGAAAGAATACTCAGTATGGATAGGTAAAGACAGTTGTATTACCCACATGGCTCTGATTCACGGACCGTGTTACATCGGTAATAACTGCTTTATCGGCTTTCGTTCGACGATATTTAATGCCAGAGTCGGCGATGGCTGTATTGTGATGATGCACGCTTTAGTCCAAGATGTAGAGATTCCTCCAGGTAAATATGTACCTTCCGGAGCCGTTATTATCAGCCAACAGCAAGCCGATCGCTTGCCAGATGTAAATCCACAGGATAAAGAATTTGCTCATCATGTAGTAGGAGTAAATCAGGCACTTAGAGCGGGTTATCTTTGTGCCGAAGATACTAAATGTATTACAAAAGTACGTGAAAAAATAGACACCTATAATACAAACGTAGATAACGGTTCGCAAAAGCAAAGGAGTATTGAAGTGTATAACAGTGGTTTAGACAATCAAACAGTAGACCAGGTACGCTATCTGTTGGAGCAAGGATTTAAAATTGGCACCGAACACGTAGATCAAAGACGTTTTCGCACGGGTACTTGGCGTAGTTGTCATCCCATAGAAGCCAGAAGTGTTGGTGAAGCTGTATCGGCCCTAGAAGGCTGCATGACCGAACACCAAGGCGAATACGTCCGCTTATTCGGTATTGATGATAAGCAGAAAAAACGGGTATTGGAAACAATTATTCAACGTCCCGATGGTTCAACAAAACCAACTACAACATCTACCTATACCACACCTCCAAAACCCAGCAATGGTGGTGGATATAGCAGCAGCCATAGCAGCGGTTACAGCACTAGCAGCTACAGAAGCACTAACAATGGTAATTACAGCAACGGTAGTTCTCAACTAAGTAGCGAAACTATAGACCACGTTCGTAACTTGCTATCAGGTGGTTACAGAATTGGCATGGAACACGTAGATCAAAGACGTTTCCGCACTGGTTCTTGGCAAAGCTGTAGCCCAATTGAATCAAAAAATGCCAGCGAAGCAATTTTAGCTTTAGAAGAATGTATGAGAAGCCATGAAGGCGAATACGTGCGCTTGATTGGTATCGATCCTAAAGCCAGACGGCGAGTATTGGAAACCATTATTCAGCGTCCAGACGATTCGAGTAACGGCTCGTCTAACGGTAACGGTGGTTCATACCGTCCCCCTACTAACGTTCCAGCAGACTCCAAAGCTACATTTACTCCTGATGTCAGAAGGTACGGTGTCGGTTTCGAGAGTGGTTCCACGGCAACTCTTACCAATACTCGTTTAAGCGCTGAAGCAATAGACGAAGTTCGCAATCTTTTGCGTGGTGGTTATAAAATCAGTGCCGAACACGTAGACAAGCGCCGCTTCCGTACAGGTACTTGGTATAGCTGCGGACAGATAGATTCAAACTCCGAAAGAGACGTAGTAGGAATTTTAGAATCTTACCTAGCAGAATATCCAGGAGAATACGTCCGCTTAATTGGAATCGATCCCAAACTCAAGCGTCGCGTAGTAGAAAATATCATTCAACGTCCATAATTGGGGCATGGGGAATAGGTTAAAGGTTGAAGGTCAAAGGTAATGGGTAATGGGTAAAAGAGAATTCATAACTCCTAACTCCTAACTCCTAACTTCCCCCTTCCCCATCCCCATCCTCCACTCACGAGGTAAAAAATATCATGTCCGTGCCGCCACTGCGTCTATATAACAATTTCGAGACTTTTTACAGTGGCGAGGTGATTATTCATGCAAGTGCAGTTATCGCACCAGGTGTGATAATGCAAGCAGCTCCCAATAGTAAAATAATTATTGGTTCTGGAGTTTGTATTGGTATGGGGTCGATTCTCCAGGTAGATACAGGAACTTTAGAGATAGAATCGGGAGCAAATTTAGGAGCCGGTTTTCTAATGGTTGGTGCGGGTAAAATTGGCACTAATGCTTGTATTGGTTCGGCTACAACTGTATTTCGTTCTTCTGTAAAACCGGGAGAAGTAGTTCCTGCTGGCTCTGTTATCGGAGATTCTAGTAGAACAGTGGGCGCTTCCCCCCAAGAAATGAATGGTAAAGCCGGACAACCTCAGTTACCTGCAACAGAGCAATTAGAGCAAGCCAACGAAACAGAAGCAGCGGATCAACCGGAGGAAGTTGAAGAAATTGTTTCTAACACTTCTAATAGTTCTAATGGTACCAAACCTTCAATTTATACTACTCCTCCCGTTACCCCCTCACCTCGTCCTTACGTTAGTCCATCTCCAATTTCGTATTTTTCTCCCGTAAAAGATTCAACAGATTTAACACCGGAAGCTGTTTCATCAGAAAATTCAACAGAAGAACCCAAAAATGCTAATTCAAACGGTGCGGGAAATCATATCTATGGAAGAAGCAATGTCAAAAGCCTGCTAACAACCTTATTTCCCCACAGACAAACTTTAGATACACCTCATGATGAATCTGAAGAAGGATGAATTTAATTACTATATGAATTAAGCTTGTATCTTTTATTGGAATGATGCCCAGCACGAATAGATATTTCTAGATATTTACTAGATAATTATATATAGAGTGGTAATATCCCTCTCTAAATCGTACTTACCACAAGAAAGAGAACCATTGTATTCGATACAAGTCAACAACTTCAAAAATATTTTCCATGCTCCATCCTTCATATTTGATAGAAGCTAGGATTAAAAGATAAAACGTAAATTCATCTGTTTAATTTTATCCTTCATTTTTCGCAGTTAGTTGGAGTTTTGGGGAAAATTTAGATGCACTCATATAATCAATATTCATCACGAGATCGAGACATAAAAGATACCGCTTTAGGATTGGTATCTACTATAAGTTTTCCTGCGATAGTAGGAACGGCGGATATGATGCTTAAATCTGCTGGAGTTCATTTAATTGGATACGAGAAAATTGGTGGAGGACATTGTACTGCCGTGATTCGGGGTGGAGTTGCTGATGTACGTTTAGCAGTGGAATCTGGCGAACAAACAGCAAAGCAATTCGGACAGTTTGTATCTAGTTTGGTAATACCTCGTCCGTATCCCAATCTAAATTTAGTATTACCCATTGCCAATCGGATGAGTAATTTTGCTGAAGGAGCAAGCTATAGTAAATTAAGCAATCAAGCAGTTGGTTTGGTTGAAACAATCGGTTTTCCGGCGATGGTGGGAGCCTGTGATGCCATGCTTAAATCAGCAGAGGTTCAGTTAGCAGCTTATGAAAAAATCGGTGCGGGTTTGTGTACTGCTATCATTCGCGGCTCTGTAGCAAATGTTGCAGTCGCAGTAGAAGCGGGAATGTACGAAGCGGAACGAATTGGAGATTTAAATGCCGTCATGGTGATACCTCGTCCGTTAGATGAATTAGAGCAAACCCTGCCAGTAGCAAGTTGTTGGATAGAAGAGCGTCAGCCAGTAAATTTACCAATCAGTATCAAAGAGCCAGTTGGAGAAGCAGAATTATTGGAATTGCCAGATTTAAACAAGTTGCCTGAAAAAATAATTGAGGAAGTCACAATTGTGCCGGAAGTTGAAAGGCTAGAAATGGGTGAGTTGGAATGAAAGTAGGGAACGGGGAATAGGGAGTAGGGATAATAAATAATTAAATATATTTAGATATACATTTTACTTATCTAAATGGAGTCAGTTAAATGCCATTACCTTCGATAATAACTTTTAAGTAGCATAAAGGAAATACTCAATTTTGAATTACAATCATAGACTATAATCTATGAATATCCTGTGAATTCCTCATGAGAGAAAGCGGTTCATAACTTGATTTAATGGTAATACTTATAGATATATCTATGGAAGAGCGTTGTAACATAGATTTTGTTCTATAAGTACTATAAGAGGATAATTAACATTGAATCAGGCGACGCTGCACCAGTTAAGAGTGTTTGAGGCAGCCGCACGACACGGAAGTTTTACCCGCGCTGCTGAGGAACTGTTTCTTACACAACCCACCATTTCCATGCAGATCAAACAACTGACAAAATCTGTAGGAATCCCTTTGTTTGAGCAGGTAGGTAAACGCCTGTATCTAACAGAAGCGGGAAGGGAATTATTTGCTACTTGCAAAGAAATTTTTAATACTTTGGCTCAATTTGAGATGAAAGTAGCGGATTTAAAAGGTCTAAAACAAGGACAATTACGTTTAGCAGTTATTACAACAGCAAAATATTTTATTCCGCGTTTATTAGGCTCATTTTGTCAACTTTATCCAGGAATTGAGATTTCTTTACAAGTTACAAATCATGAAGGCATTCTGGAACGAATGACGAGCAATCAAGACGATTTATATATTATGAGTCAAATTCCAGAACATCTAGATATAAATTACGAAGCTTTTTTAGAAAATCCTTTAGTAGTTTTAGCGCCAGTTAATCACCCTTTAGCTCAAGAAAAGAATATTCCTATATCAAAGTTAGCAAATGAAGCTTTTATAATGCGCGAACCCGGTTCTGGAACTCGCAGAGCGGTACAACAATTGTTCGACCAAAACGATATAAAAGTAAAAGTAAAACTGGAATTAGGTAGTAATGAAGCGATAAAACAAGCTATTGCTGGTGGTTTGGGAATATCAGTTTTATCTCGCCATACATTAATGCCTTATGCAGAGGATTTAACCGTTTTAGATGTAGAGCATTTTCCCATAAAACGCGATTGGTATATGGTTTATCCCAATGGTAAACAGTTATCTATTGTTGGACGTACATATTTTGAATATTTATTAGAAGCTGCTAAGCAATTTGCTTCGTCTACTTCTTTGTATGAGAAAGCGGGATAGGGAAAAGAAGTTAGGAGTTAGGAGTTAAGAGTTAGGAGTTAATAGTTAGGAATTAGGAGTTAGTATTGTTTACCTATTTCCTATTTCCTACTTCCTTTACTATTTGAAAGCATTGGGTAAAAATGCTACGCTATATTTTAAATAAACAAAGAATCATCCACGGCAATTAAAGCATCATCAAATTTGAGAAACTCGATATCAATTAAGGTATCCGTACCAATTTCGGAGCCACTGACGGTAAAGTTATCAGAAGAGCCAAGAATATTAAAGTCGGATTTATTGCCGCTATATTCAACCACATCCCCAATTACTCCGTAATTATCTCCATCAATGTCGGTAAAAATAGTTGGGCGATCGCCGCTACTGGTACGGTTAATCTCACCTTTTTTTCCATCAAAGACGTTATCTTGCTCGTTACCAATAAAGCGATCGGTGCGGCTGGTTCCGATGACGTTTTCAATTGAAGTTAAAGTATCATTCCAGTCAAAGATATTATTAACGCTCGAATGTTGGGCCTTGTTTTGAGACAGATTTACATCTAAACCAGGAACAGTTCTATATATATTAAAAAAGGTTAAGTCGGAATAGTCAGCGGTATCAATACCATCTTGACCGTCTAATGTGTCATTACCTAAACCACCGTTTAGAATATCATCACCGTTACCACCGTAAATTACGTCATTACCTTGTTTACCTAACAGCACATCATTATCGTTACCCCCATACATTGTGTCATCTTCACTACTACCTAAGATAGTATTATCAGGTACAGTGTTAGAACTACCATAAATGTAGGTTTTGATAGAATCGGGGGTGCCATCCCCGTAAATGTCCACTGATACACTAGTTCGGTTGTTATCAGCATCGTAGGTGTACGTGTCGATTTGGTCGAGGATTCCATCCCCATTACTGTCATAAGATATGCTAGTTAGATTATTGTTTGCATCGTAGGTGTACCCGTAGATTTGATCGGAAATCCCGTTCCCGTCATTGTCTATGGATGCGCTAGTTAGTTTGTTATTGCCATCGTAGGTGTACGTTCCGATGTAATCGGGGGTGCCGTCCAAGTTATTGTCTTTAGATAAGCTAGTTAAGTTGCCATTGATATCGTAGTTGTAGGTGTCAATTCTATCGGGGCTGCCGTCCAGATTATAGTCATAGAATACGTTCGTTAAATCGGCATTGGCATTGTAAGTGCGTGTTTCTGTGTAATCACGGCTGTCTTTAACTAATCTGCTTAAATTGTCATGAGAGATTTTAGTTCTGTTGCCATTGACATCGTAGGTGTAGGTTTCAACTTGATCGAGAATGCCATCCCCACTATAAAAATTGGAGGCAATAGTTTGGCTACTCAGGTTGCCATTAGCATCGTAGGCATAGGTGTGGACTTTATCATTATCTATGCCCAATTTATCGTCTATAGTTTTGCTAATTAAGTTATTGTTAGCATCGTAAGTATATGTATAAATTGTCTCAATCCTACCGTCCCCGCCATCGTCTATGGATTTGCTAGTCAAATTGCCATTGCCATCATAAGTGTTAGTGTACGTATAGACTCGATCGGGAGTGCCGTCTCCGTAATAGTCAATGACAAAACTAGTCAGATTGCCGTTTGCGTCATAAGTGTTTGTCTCGATTCTATCGGGGTTCCCGTCCCCATCATTATCAAAAACTGTTTTAAGTAAGGAAGATTCAGTAGTCATATCAATTGCCTCTACTTGTAATTAGTTTTAAAAGCCATCAAAGTTAAGCTGAAACACAATTCAGCCGTACTCAACCATCAAGAAAAACAGACTGTTTGCTTATACTATTAATTTCACAAGAAAAAATGAGAATTATGTTTTTGCCGCAAAAATCAAAAATGTATCTCAAACAATGCTATTAGACAATATTTATGTGTTTTTATTTTTACTTAAATTTTCTTAATTATCCCTGAGAGGAGAATATAGGAATATTGCTTCAGGGTACTATCTTGATTAACCGTGCTAGCATCTGGACGGTTTTAATATAACTCAGTAGCTGCTGTTGATTAATTATATTTTGTTGCACATAATTACCACATATTTATCAGTATTAAAAGAATAATCAAATTCAGTCTTAAGATATACATGAATAAAAGCGGATAAAGATTAAATGGAGTTAGATTCCGCATCCAACCGTGCGTTGATGATTAATTTTTAGAATAAAAGTAAAACTAAAAGTATTTTCCATGTTAACTTCGACTGATTTTAGTGGTTTATTTAACGAGCGTTTTGCACGTAACTTTTTACCAATTCCCGCAGAAAACACTTTGCAATTGGGACAGTTAACACCTCAATTTCAGCTTCCCGATATCACTAATGGTAGTTTGGTGAAATTATCCGATTACCAAAACAAGCAACCAGTAATTGTGGCATTGACTCGAATTTTTACTGAAAAGCAATATTGCCCCTTCTGTTTTCCCCATATTAAAGCTTTGAATGAAAACTACGAGCAATTTAAGCAGCGGGGTGTAGAAGTTTTAATGATTACTAGTACGGATGAGCGTCAAAGTCAAATAGTTGTAAAAGATTTGAGCTTTAAAATGCCTTTATTAAGCGACCCTAGCTGTAAAGTATTTCGTAACTATGGAGTTGGACAAGCATTGGGTGCGCCGTTGCCTGCACAATTTATTTTGGATAAACAAGGAAAACTGATTTATAAGCATTTATTTTCCTTTTTAGACCATAATGCCAGTATCGAAACATTGCTTTCTTGTATTGACTCTAATTTAAAGTAATGGGGAATAATGTTAAAAAACCCAATTTATAAAATAAACCGGGTTTTTGTAAAATTAAAAATTAATATTCCCTGTTTTATTCTTTTTAAAAGAAAAGCAGGTTTTGCCTACTATTAATACAGATAAACAATAGTTATAGTCTAAATTGCTGTAAATTACTGCGGGGATTGAAGGTACGAATATCTCTGATTTTTTCATAATATTCCCTTTCCTGCTCGCCGATCTCTTTTGGTATAGCAATGGCAATCTTAACTAATTGGTCGGTGCGATCGCCTTTGGGATTGCGCCAACCTTTTCCGCGCAATCGTAAGGATTGACCGGCACGTACTCCAGGTGGAATTTTAACATCAACCATACCGTCAGGTGTAGGTACTTTAATCGTTGCTCCTAATACAGCTTCATCGGGAGTAATATCGACTTCACATACCAAGTTATTACCATCAAGTTTAAAAAATGGGTGGTTTCTAAGCTCAACAACCAGATATAGATCGCCACGTCGTTGATTCAAAGGGCTAAGTGGACCTTTACCTCTTACTCGTAAGCGACTACCGGGTTTTGCTCCAGCGGGTATGCGAACATCAATAGTTTCATTACCTAAATTAAAGCGCTTTTGTACGCCATTAAAAGCTTCTGTATAACTTAAAGTAATGGTGGCTTCGCTATCTTGAGTAGCATTACCCCCCATATCTTGGAAACCACCAAAGTCATTAAATCCACCAAACCCACCTGGGGAAGTCCGGTAAGAATAGCTTTGTCTGCCTCCACGATTTCCACCACCAAAACGTCCTAATAATTCATTAATAAAATCATCAAAACTGCTGTACTGACCAAAATCAAAGCCATTCATATCTACCCCAGCACCAGCAGCACCACCGGGGAAACCTTGTCCGGCTTGCTTCCAATATTGACCAAATTGGTCGTACTTCTGGCGCTTTTCGGGATCTGATAAGACTTCGTATGCTTCGTTAACTTCTTTAAAACGCGCTTCGGCTTCTTTGTTACCTTGGTTTACATCGGGATGATATTTACGGGCTAATTTGCGAAAAGCTTTTTTAATATCTTCTTGAGTCGCGGTTTTATTTACTCCTAAAATTTGATAATAATCCTTGAAGTCGGTTGCAGCCATCTACTAGCCTCCTAGTCGTTATATTTTCAATAATTTTTTCTATGTATGAATTGAGTTAATATACCGCGCAGACTATAATTGCGGACATTCGCACTCAAACTTTAAATTAACAAATATTAAATGATTACTAGGTGCGGTTCTTGCTAGTCAGGAGCAGTGAAATTTCCGTACTAAATGGTACGACAAAATATCATCATGGGAACTATAAATATTGGACGATCGAGGATAGACATATTTTGACTCATAACTCTTGCAAAAGCCCCCCTTAAAAAAAGGGGGGTTGAATCTTAATTAGATATTTGAGACTAGAGGTTATATATTCCTTTTTGCCTACCTTCTAAATAGATTTTAATTTGCGTAATTTACCTCTGTTCCATAGGTTAAAACGTGATATTTCGTACTCACAGTTTTTATGGTGCCAGAACATTAATCTTTGTGATGACTATTAACTAAATAATTGTTCCATCTGCTATCACCGCATTTTTAAGTACCACTATAATACCGCTGCGGATGTAAAAGCCTTTTTCTTCACGGTCGGCTTCTTGAACATTATCTTTGTTGATAATTTGTACGTCGCAACCGATGTGAGCATTTTTGTCAATGATAGCGCGGCGAATTGTCGTGTTTGCTCCGATACCTAATCCCGTGGGGCCATCGCCACAGTCAGACTGACGTTCGGCATAAGGCTGATAAAAATCCGACCCCATAATCAGCGTATCTTCAATATTGCATCCAGATTCAACGCGCGATCGCACTCCTAAAACCGAGTTAATAATGCGGCAATCTTTGAGGATACAACCTTCTCCAATCATCGACTGTGAAATTTGACAGTTTAATAATTTAGTGGGAGGTAGATAACGAGGACGGGTGTAAATTGGTGCTTCTTCATCGTAGAAGCTAAAAGGTGGTTTGGGTTGCTGAGTTAATGCCAGATTTGAGTTGTAGAACGCTTCAATGGTTCCAATATCCTCCCAGTAGTCATCGAACAAGAACGCTTGAACGTTGTATTTATCTAATGCACTAGGAAGAATTTCCTTACCGAAATCGGTCTGCTCTTTTGATTGTTTTAGCAAGTTGAGTAAAACTTGTTTCTTAAAGACGTAAATCCCCATTGAGGCGATGTACGGCTTTTCTTTTGCTTGATCTGCATCTAAGCCAAGTACAGTTGTATCAACAGCCATTTGCTTCAAAGCGTCACCTTTGGGTTTTTCGCTGAAGCTGACAATCTTGCCATTATCATCAATTTTTATCAAGCCAAAAGCGGAAGCGCCACGTTCATCCATAGGAACCACTGATAAAGTAACATCAGCTCCGGTTTCTCTATGACGTTCGACAAACTGGCGGTAGTCCATGCGATAAAGGTGATCGCCGCTAAGGATTAGATACTCATCGATATCCCATTCTTCAAAAAGCCACTGATACTGACGCACCGCATCGGCAGTACCTTGGAACCAACTCGAACTGTTTGGGGTTTTCTGCGGGGCTAGGACTTCTACAAAACCCTCGGTAAAACCAGAAAAGCTGTAAGCGCGAGTTAGGTGGCGGTTGAGGGAAGCCGAATTGAACTGCGTTAATACATAAATTTTAAATATTTCCGAATTTATACAGTTACTCACCGGAATATCTATTAACCGATATTTACCGGCTAATGGTACTGCTGGTTTAGCGCGAAACTTTGTTAGCGGATAAAGACGAGTACCCGCACCACCACCAAGAATGATGCTCAAAACTTTTTTCATTTATATTTCTCCAGACTGCCTTGAAGCTCTCACTAATCAGTTTATGACTGTGTGTGACAGCTTGCACGATGGGAATCAAAGATTAAGGTAAGTTAATGAAAACACAAGAGTGCCCTATAGCTGTAGTGAGAATAAGACTTTCAAGGATTTTAGAATAAAAAATAATGTATTAATTGACATTAAAAATTATCAAGCAACTACATTTTTGCTATTCTAATCCCCGCCGATCAAACGCAATTCCCTAGAAAGCTTCAGGTACTTCACCCAAGGCTGTTGTGAAAGCTGAGAAACTGCATTCGGTGATATGGTCGCTGTAAACACATCTCTTCCAACCGCGATACCACTGACACCTAAACTTTCTAGCATTGCGGTTGCCTTAGAGTCTATAGGTGATTCTGTATGAATAAAAACTACCAAACAAGGTTTTGATTGGTCTTGATGTTTTTTCAGTGCCAATATGAGAGTGGTATCTAGCTTACTAAAGTTCATAAACTGTTAAATGAATTAGGGGCAGGTAATAGTAATCTTACTTGCCCCTTTTTAAGCCTATCAAGTATAAAGTTGATTTATTACCATCCTTATGTAGAGTTCGATTGAATTGATCGGCTTAAAAATACTGAGATACGATCGCGAATTTACAGATTTTCGGCGTTAATTAAGCCAAATCCCCATTTCTTATCAAATGTTCCTTTGTCTTTTCCAGGAATAGAACTATTTTTGTAAAGTAGTTCTTTCAAAGCTTCTGGGTCGAGTTTGGGGTTGCGCTGCAATAGTAGTGCTACTAAGCCGGTAACAAAAGGTGTTGCCATACTCGTACCTGCTAACGCGACAAACTTAGAATTAATAATCATCGACCGATCCAAATCGGCATCGCTAGAAAGAGTTGAAACTATCATTGCTCCAGGTGCGGCAATATCCGGCTTTTGAGCGCCATTTCGTAAAGGTCCTTCACTACTAAACTCGGAAATTGTATCTACCTCTAAGCCCATTTGCCGCTCTTTACCGTCAATATCAATATATTTAGCCTTTGTAGTATACGAAGCAACTGTAACACCACTTGCGGCACATCCGGGAGAACCAATTTTCACAGAATCAGCAATACTTTTGCCTGTAAAAAATACAGAACTTACATCATCTAAAGTCCAAACGTCTACACGGGTTTCTTTTGAAGATTTGTTGCGTAACCGTAACTGCCATACACCACCGGGTACGGGTTGATTGAATTGGTTGTCACCAGTACCGCGTATTTGCACGAAGAAATTGTAATCGCCGTTCATGGGATCTTGCCCGGTGTGACTATTTGTATTCGTGCATCTGATAAGTTATATTCTTGTGAAGGATTATCATCAGTAATAACTGGTTGAAAAGGTGTAACAAAACCGTTGGGACTCCTTACAGAAACTTCTAATTCGGAATCTTTAGAATACCAACCGTTTAACCATACTATACCTACTTGATTTAATGGTGCAGAGAAACGCATGGTACTCATCTCACCAGGGCTAACAGTGGTTTGACCGTGAATATTGTCATTGCCTTCGTTACCCGCAGCAGTGCAAACAATTCTTCCAGGGCCAGTTTGGGCGTTGATAATTTTTGAGAGAGAATCGGTACCATCGTGGCCGTCAGCGTGTCCGCCCAAGCTCAGATTCACGACTGCCGGAAGCCCCATCTCGCTAGCTACTCGGAAAACATAGCGAACTGCATCAGCGATGTGAGCATCCTGTAAATCGGTTTTGACAATAATAAATTGCGCTTCGGGTGCAACTCCGCAAAATTCTTTATCGGCACCGCCAGCAATACCCGCTACGTGAGTACCGTGTCCGTCAGTATCGAGAGACATTGCTAAATATTTGTTTTCAAGTTCGGCACCGTAACCACCTTCTGCAACTCCTTTACCCGATAATGTTTGATCCCAAACACGTACAATACGTCCGGCGAAAGCAGGATGTGCTGAATCGATACCGCTATCTATAACACCAATGACTACACCTTTACCGCTTAGTTTTGAATTTTTTTTCTGAAACTGCGGTAGCTCTACTTTCTCCGGTGCAACATCCATACGCCAATGCAATTTTCGCGATGGCTTAATACGCTCGATAGCTGGTTCTTCGGATAAACGGTCTAAACTTTCAATAGGTAAAAAAGCAGTTCTTACTTTTCCCGTATTTTGATTGATCTTGATACCGTATTGAGATAAGTGACTCAAGTCTGCTTGTTCGTCACAGTATATAAAAACTACACTACGAATTGGCTTCAAAGCACTTCTAGGAGTAACTATACCAAGCGAACGTTTGTGAGTTGTTAATGCTTGACCTCCTTCTCTGTGATAGTCTTCATAAGCTAACAATATTCCGGGAGAAAGTTTTTCGTGTCTCATATTAATTAACCTTTATTTAACTTTAAGTGCTGCAAGATTTTACCAGGATAAGTCGTCTAAATGACATTGGCTACAGTTATTTTTGTCTTGGATTAATTCATCAGACTTAGTGATTATTTTTCTACAATCAAAAAAATTAATTTGTAGTAAAAATATGATTTCATCTTGAACAAGCCAATAACGGGAGCATTGCTTTCATCTATTTAAGAAATACACAAATTGACTTGATGATTACAGATAATCGAATAAAATAATAATAACAGTGGCAATCCGATTTTATATTTTGCACAAAGTTGAGCGTGTAGATATTCTCCGTTCACCCGTGCAACACCTCTGTGAGCTTCTCGTGGGGTAGGTGCGGTTGAGCTTAGCTTAAGATAATAAAATATTTGCCACAACTTTGTGCAAGATTTACAGTAGACAATTATTAATTCAAAGTGCGTCATCATGGTACAGGTTTAACACTCCACTATACATAGATAAGATGTATTGCTAAGTCTCTAAGGAGGCAATGTTTTTTTAAGACAACATCTTGTAAATGCCTTCTTCCCAACCTATAAATATTTACGACTTCGAGTTATAGTTGCATCATTTTATTATTGCAATATTTTTCATCGACCAAGTAAATAAAACTAATAAGCTTTCAAGTCAATAAGCATAAAACCTTAAATACAATAGTTACAAATATTACCGATTTTCTCAGAAAATATAATTATCATTTCAAAGCTATATATACAATAATGCGTAGGTAGCACTTTGCTTAAATTTACATTTTGTACCTTTTCCAAAAACCCGGTTTATTTGTGTTTCCAGTAAAAAATCAGGTTTCTTAAGTTTGTTGAGAATGGTACATTCTAGTCAGTTTAAAATTATTTACTTCAGATAAACCATTATCTATCTAAAGTAATAGACTTCAGTATTTTCTCTCTATACACTGGTATAAGTAGTTTGGTATACTTTTTATTGAAGATTGTAATTAGCTTGTTTGAGGCTGGTATTGAATTTAATTCAAAAATAATATAGCAAGCAGTTCCAGTTATGTCTGTTTAATATGGCTAATCATCCTAAATTATTTAATTATTTCAATACCCCATTTATATAATTACTTGTATAAGGTGGGAAAATAAGTTTTTTACCTATTTAATAAAAATGAAATAATTATTATCAAAAGTAAGAGAAAAAAGCATCGTACTTAAGCTGTTTATAAAGGTAAAATTAATGTTAATTTTAATAAATCATATAGGTATATCATCAAAAACAAATGTTGCTTATAATTTTATATTTTAATAAAATATGAGATTAAATAATTAAGCAGTTGCGAGTTTGGCTAAACAAGAGATATAAAGTAGAAGAAGGATGAAAATAAATCGCGAAGGTCATCTAAATTTTTAGAATATAAAATCTAGTTTGTAGCCTAAATATGATAATTTAATGAGTATGAATAATTCGGGAAAATTTAAATATATTATTAATTAAGCTAATTATGAATACTTCATAAAATCGCATTATCTGTATATTAATAAGTTGATAGCAACATCAACAAAATCGGATAAAATCTCATTCCATTGTTTATTCAAGTTTATCTAATTAGATATATCAAGTATTTACTTGCCGCCATCAGAAAGTGCCATGATGCTACTAATGGTTAGTTAACTTACCTGCTTGGGAGCGAGACTGGTGTGTTCTTACATGACAAAACATAAATTACAAACACTACTCAAGCTGAAAAAGGCAAATCGACACATTCCTTGTCGAATTTCTTATTGGGATTTACCAACAACTTGCAGCGATAAAATCGATCGGGTATCTGAAATTTATCAAGAGATACTGTTTGAAACAGATAGTTCGGGAAAATGGACATTTCTTAGTCCAATGTGGAATGAATTAACTGGATTTACTATTGCACAAAGTATTGGAAATAGTTTTCTTGATTACGTTCATCCTAGCGAGTATTTATACAACTTAGAATTATTTGAAATTCTCAAAGCACAACATATAGAAGAGAGCGTATACAAAACTCGCTATAAAACTTCCAACGGCGATGTTTGTGTTATAAAAATTCATATGCGAGCTTTAGTAAATAACCAAGGACAAATGATTGGGACTTCTGGTAAGCTCGAATTGATTAAACTTGAAAGTCAGCCAAAGTATCATGCAAACGAGCAAAATCAAATCAGTAGCCAAGATGATGTAAAAGTGATTAGGGCAAATAGTCAAGCTTACCTCGAAGCACTTATTAATGTAGAAACTGCTTTGCAAACTTTTGATGGTAGGGATGAATCCTATGCAAATATTCTGTCAATTTTAAGATTAGCTTATAAGCCTAATCGAATTTATATATGTGAAATTCATCAATCTAAAGATGATGATTTATTAATAGATCAAAAAGCTGAGTGGTATGACAAAGTAATTGGATCTCAAACCGATAAAATGCCGCTGCAAAACAAATCAATTTCAGTCACTTTTCCTAATTTGGCGCAGAAATTAGTAAGAGGTGATATTACTTGGAGCAGTTTAGCAGAAGTTAGTCTTGAAGAACAAAGATTTTTAGAAGCTAGAGGAATTTGTTCTATCTTACTTTTGCCTTTTATGGTTAATGGTGAGTTTTTCGGTTTTATGGGGTTGGAATACTGTTTAGAAGATAGAGTGTGGCAATCAACAGAAATTGCATTTCTACAAGCTACATCTCTTGCTATTTCTCTTGCTTACAAAAACTTGATTGTAAAAAAATCTCTAAATAAAACTATTCAAGAGTTTAAGATATTAAATTCCGAATTAAAAAATAAGTTCGATGGGCGCACCGCTGAATTACAGCAAGAAATTGGCAAAAATCAGTGCATACAGCAAGAATTAGAAAAATCACTTTCTTTGCAAAAAACAACACTAGAAACTACTGCTGACGGTATTTTATTAGTAGATAGTAAAGGTTGTATTTCTGGCTGCAATCATAAGCTTGTGCAGATGTGGGGTATTCCTCAACCGTTAATGAAATCTGGTAATTATACACAAGTATTAGAATTTGCAACCAATCAGTTAAAAGATCCTAAACAATATTTGACTTATACTTCGCAGTTAGAAACTTATCCTGATGCTGAAATCTACGATTGGATTGAATTTAAGGATGGTAGAACATTCGAGCGTTATTCACAACCGCAATACATTGGTGATGAAATTGTAGGTAGGGTATGGAGTTTTCGGGATATCAGCGAACGTTTTCAAGCAGAAGCTAAAATACGACATCAAGCAAACCACGATCTTTTAACCAATTTACCCAATAAAATGCAGTTTTGCGGAAGACTACTGGAGTCTTTAATAAAAGCTAATTTGAGCAACAGTAATGTAGCCGTATGTTTTTTGGATTTAGATAGATTTAAAACTATTAACGAAACATTAGGCCATAAAACAGGTGACAAATTATTACAAAGCGTTGCTCAACGTTTAAATAAGTGCTTGGGTTCGAGAGATATAATTGCTCGATGGGGGGGTGATGAATTCACTTTGCTCTTATCTGATATTAGTCATGCGCGAGATGCTGCTCGTGTTGCCAAAGAAATTTTAAAAGCTTTGAAGCCAGCATTTTTGATTGACAATCATCTTTTACACATCAGCGCTAGCATTGGGATTGCAGTTTATCCCAATCATGCAAATGATGGAGAAACTTTAATTAAAAACGCCGATGCTGCATTAAATCGTGCAAAATTGCAAGGAAGAAACCACTATCAAATTTACAATTCGACTATTAATTCTCAAGCTTCAGAATTACTTAATTTGGAAAACAGCTTGCATTATGCTATAGAGCGAGATGAATTAAGGTTGTATTACCAACCTCAAGTTGATATTACTACAGGCGAAATTTGTAAATTTGAGGCTTTATTACGCTGGCAACATCCTAAATATGGATTAATTTCTCCTAGTAAGTTTATTCCTATAGCCGAAGAAACTGGACTCATTATACCTATGAGTGAATGGGTTTTAAGAACTGCTTGTACTCAAAACAAAATTTGGCAAAATATTTTGGGTAATCCACCTGTGGGAGTAGCGGTTAATTTGTCTTCAAGACAATTTCAGCAGCCAAACTTAGTTGATACCGTGCGACGTATATTAACAGAAACTCAATTATCTCCAGAGTATCTTGAGTTGGAAATTACTGAAAGTGCTGCAATGCAAAATGTTGATTTCAGTAAAGAGATTTTAACCGAGTTATATGATATGGGTGTCTCTATATCTATAGATGATTTTGGAACTGGGTATTGTTCGTTTAATTATCTCAAACAGTTTCCGATTCACTGCTTGAAAATCGATCGGTCTTTTGTGCAAGATTTAACTAAAGATACTAACGATGCCGCAATCGTTACTGCAATGATTGCTTTAGCACATGGACTAAATCTTTCTGTTGTTGCTGAAGGTGTAGAAACCGAACAACAACGCAATTTATTACGAATATTGGAATGTGAATTAATGCAGGGAAATCTTTTTAGCCCTGCTGTTTGCGCTCAAGAAGCTACAGAATTATTATTAAAATCTAAATCTCGATTGCTTAATACCTCTGTTTTAGCAGCGTAAGGAGTTAAGAGTTAAGAGTTAGGAGTGAGGAGTTGGCAGAGCGGGAATTTTGAGCTTTGAACCAATAGCTCTTAACTATTAGTGCTTTTTATAAATTTTGACGGGTTCGTTTTTTCGGTAAACCTTGGGAGACGTTATATATAACGTCTTTACATAGTTCTGATAAAAACTCAACTACTCCTAACTCTTAACTCCTAACTTTTCCCCCATCCCCCGATCTCGAAATCCTAAAAATACTCCACTCTGGCATCAAAACCGCGATCGCGCAAAAATAGAGTTTGCGTTTGTGCTTGATTACGCTCGTTATACTCTCCTGCGTTGACAAAATCTCCTAATCTGGATTTTCCAACTTGGGCTGAAGGTATGTATTGAAGTACTTGATTGTAAATATCTGGACTTCGCAAAGGTATTACTACTACATAACGTTTATCGCGAGAAGTACTAAATCCCAGTTTTTCCCAAGTTTGCTCGTCTACAAAGCCAGTTTCAGATAATCCTTGATATCGTTGAAATGCAAGCAAACCTTCTCTTGTAAAAGGACCGAAATAACCAGTGGGATTTGCTTTTAGTAATCCTAATTCCAGCAAACGCTTTTGCAGTTTTTCAACTCTTGGATTGTTCTCACCAGGATAAATTGGCTCAAATTCCGAACCTCCTCCCATGCCTCCTCTACTTCTCAATACTTGAAATATTGCTTGAGAAGTACGCGAATCTACATTTCCAGTCATGGGTAAACCGTAGCTTTGCTGGAATCGTACTACAGCCTCTTGAGTCGATCGATCGTAAAAGCCTGTAGGGTTTCCGTAAAAGTAACCCAACTGCTTCAAATTGTTCTGTAAAGTTGTGACTTGAGAACCCCTAGTACCAGGTGTAATAATGCTAGGCGGTAAAGTAGGTATAGAACCTGTTGGGCTATTTACTATTGGGCTATTGACGATTCTGCCCCAAGTAACTGAATCTACAGTTCCAGTAGGAGGGAGACGATTATCTTGCTGAAATCGAACTACAGCATTTCTGGTAACTTGACCAAAATAGCCGGTAGGATTTCCACTAAAATAGTTTAAAGTCTTTAATCTCTGCTGTAACTGTCTTACCCACTCACCATTACAACCGAAACCAATAATTTCTCTTCTGTAATCGCAAAAACGGCCGGGAGAAGCTGTATCAGCCGGTGGATTAACTTGTTGTCGTGGATTCAGCGCCAAACGTATTGCTCGTTGAGTCTGAGGCCCAACAACACCAATTGGATTTATGCCTTTCTGTCTTTGAAAATTAATAACTGCATTTTTCGTTAGTTCGCGAAATCGACCCGTTACTGGGCCATTATAAACGTTCAAAGCTCTTAAATTCCGCTGCAACTCTCTTACAGCAGCACCATCGCAACCGCTTCTAAGCCCGCGCTGACAATCATTTGCAGAAACAGTTCTACCTCCATTACCACACCTGCGTTGTAATGCAGCTGTGGTTCTAGGACCAACTTTTCCGATATCAGATATCCCATTGGCTCGCTGAAATTTTTTGACAGCAGTTTCGGTCATTGAACCAAAATTACCGTTTGTTGGGCCATTATAATGACCTAATCTTCTCAAACAACTCTGAACATCCCTAACTTGGGAATTATTATCTCCCCTCTGTAAAGCCAAAACTTCGCTTGAGCTTCCTATTATCGTTAGAGTTGTGACAACAGATATCCAAGGTAGAGCAAGTCTGCTATTTAATAACATTTTTTCACGAATATCGGCAAATAACTCGAAATCAAATTTGACGGAATCAACCCCACTATTGAAGGGTGCTTCCTTAGTTAAATCTTGGCGATCGGAACCGATTTTTTTCATCGTTTTTAAGTTAAACAAATTCCCTGTGATGGTATTCACCTGTGCAAGGAAGAATTTTTTTGCAATTTATATGAGTAGTTTTTGACAAAATACTATAGAAGGACGATTATTTTCAAGATCCTGCTATCTATTAGATTTACCTGACGGCGAAGCAATATGAAACTCTCTACCATTGCTAACAATGTCTTTCTAAGACACTATTTCTACTATTAATTGCAATTGCGTTACATTGTTCGCAGCTTTACTATTGAACGAATCCTCTATACCTATGCAATTCACTATTGATATCTGTGGTATTTTATGCACCCATACAAAATATACCAGATATCGTAATCAATAACACGAACTGTCAAAGTAATTACACGGATGCTACTCCGGGATAAATATTGAAATTATACATTAAATTGTTTTTCAATGTTAGAGTAAATAATACTTTTTTAACTTTCAGATGCAATCGTATTAAGTCCTATTAAAGTACGGCTAAAAAAAATTATAAAATTATAATACTATAATTCATACTTAACTTTTAAACTTTAATCGTTAACCCTTTCAAGCGGAGTCTCAACCTCGTCCAATATATTTGTAGCCTAGTTACTATGTATAAATAAAAATTCTGGAACTGAACTCTATGCAAAGGGTAAAGAATTTACTGTTCTACTTTCTTTGTGTTACCTGCTTTTACCCAAGCTTCTTTCCCACTACTTTCGATACGAATTTTCTGCCAAGTTTTATCATCACTTAATTCTAAAACTACAACTTCTGCATTAAAGCCAATACCACCTAGACGTTCTGCATTAACTTCTGGTTCCGCCCTTAAAATTAAACCTTGAGGCCAAGTAACTGTTGCCGGGTAAGCACCTGGAGGCAATGGCTTTTCTTGCTCTAATGCCGATTCTGCCGGAGTAGGTTTTGGTTTTGGAGCAGTTTTTGTCTGAGAATTAGCAGCAGTTGTTGTGCCAGGAGCAGGAGTTTTTGCAGCTTGCGCTTTTACAGAAGCTTTGTCATTAGAAAAAACAGGTTTTGGAGGAGTGATAGAAGTTCGATTCATAAAATAAATCGCTAGTGCTGCACCACCACCCACTAAAATAGCCATCGCTAATAAAACACCAAGTATTATCTTTAGTATGTTAGACAACATAATATTTACCTGTTACAAAAAGTTAGACTAATCAACTTATGAGTGAAGAATTATAACTCTTAACTATTAGATTCTCAATCATAAACGAACAGTTAGGAATTGGAAATTAGGAGTTGGGAGTTAGGAGTTAGGAATTCTACCCCCTCTACCCCCTCTTCCCCCTCTTCCTACAGTCTATCTTCACTTACTACTCGCGCATCAAAACCGCGATCGCGAAAAGTTTGAGAATATTTTTCTGCACCGTTGGGGTTTTGAAATTCTCCTGCCTGAACGTATCTACCTAATTTGGAATTACGGATAAACGCATCGGCAACGAAACGACGTACTTCGTCTAAGGTGTATGGACTGGTTACGGGTATGACTACAACGTAACGACTATCGCTTTTTTTGCTTGCTTCTAATGCTTTCCAGGTTCGCGAATCGACAATTCCATTAAAGGGTAATTCATTATTTAGCTGCAATTGTTTCACCGCTTCCCAAGTCATATTTCCAAAGTAACTTGTAGGGTTAGCATTTAAGTAACCCAATTCCCTCAACCTTTGTTGTAGTTTAGTAACGCATTCCCCTCTGTCACCTCGTTGAAGAACGGGTCGATCGCAATTGTTGGGTGTTTCGATTGTCTGCCAAGTTTGGGGTCCGACAGCACCATTAGCAAACAGTCCGTTATTTCGCTGAAATCGCTTTACGGCTTCCACAGTCTGGGAATCATAATTGCCGTTAGGATTGGATTGGAAATAACCCCAATGCTGCAATCTAGTTTGCAGGTATGTCACATAACGATTGTTGTCTGCAAGTCGGAGTGTAGGACATTTACCGTTACTGCAAGAACCCACTGTAAGGGGTAATATTTCTTCAGGCTGCGCTGTATTTAGTTGAATTGCTTTATCAATTGCTTGTTGAGTTGTTGCACCGACAATTCCATCAATCGTTAATCTTTTGTCTTTCTGGAAATTAATTACAGCATCTCTGGTAATTGGGCCGAAATAACCAGTGGCCTGACCTTTAAAATAGTTTAATTGTCGCAAACGCTTTTGTAGCGATATAACTTCCGCACCTCTGGAACCCAAACGAAGAGTAAAGTTTTCACCACCAACACCGTTATTGTTATCTGTGGCTAAACTTTGTTCGATTGCTGCGAAAGTTGTTGAACCTACAATTCCATCAACAGTCAAACCGTTGTTTTTCTGAAATTTGATTACAGCATCTTTGGTAATTGGACCAAAATAACCAGTAGGATTAGCAACAAAGTAATTTAACTGCTTTAAATCTTGTTGAAGTTCTTTAACATCTTGACTGCGACTACCAACTTTAAGCACATCTACTTGGTTGGTGGTAAGTTGTTGACTCGAACACTTAGATTTAAGATCTTTTTTGGTATTGCTGCCTACAATACCATCAATTGCTAGCCCATTGTCTGACTGAAACTTAATTACCGCGTTTTTAGTTATTGAACCGTAGTAACCAGTAACTGAAGCATCAAAGTAACCCAGTTGCTTCAAGCACTTTTGAATAGTTCTAATTTCAGAACCTTTACTTCCGTACTTCTCTAATGCTAAAGCTTGTCCAATTGTACTTAAAAAGAATAAAGTTAGTGCTATAGATAAGAGACGCATAACCGCAAAACTAGACAGCTTTTTACTTGAGTGTCCTGCAAAAACATTCAAATCAAATTGAAAAGGAATAACCTCGATACTTTCAGGTGCTTCATAGGCTGAAGCAGCATGAGTATAAGCAATGTTTTCCATAGTAAATAAAGTGTTGAGGGTTGATTAGTTATTCATGAGGTGCGGAAAACTAGCGTACCAAACGTTAAGCAATCATCCCTGATGCTTTTAACTGCAAATAACAATACTCAAAGAGCAAGTATTTTTTCTAAGTTTGAGAATTAGATGTTGACGAAAAAACTGATTTTTTGGCAACAAAATGCGTAAGTATTGTTAATTTTATTAACAAAAGCACTTGCAAATAATGATTTGGATTTTCACTTACCGCAAAAAAGATAGTCTTTTAGGACAAATTACTTGTGTAGCTAGTACAATATTTCAAGTTAGAAAGTATTTAATTTTACTAATATTATAACAATTAGTACTAAATTATTTGTGATGATTATTACTTGTTTACAAATATGATTCTAAAGTGAAAAATAATCCTAGAAGGGTATTAAGAGTTAGGAGTGAGGAGTGAAGAATGAGAAACTTTTTTATCCCCTCTCTCCATCCTCTTTTTACTGCAACTGTTGTTGAATTCTGTCGCTCAAAGGATTGTGTTTGGATGCCAGACGTGCCCTTCCCGAAGCTGCCCATTGACGTAGCTGCTCTATTTTTTCCTGAGCGGTTCTAGCTAAAGGTATGATTTGACTGGCAGCTTCTAAAATATCGTCTGTAGTAAAGTCGCGGTTTTGGCTAAAGCCGATGTGCATTGCTTCAATTAACGTTTGCTCGATTTCTGCACCGGAAAAGTCAGGTGTTTCGTAGGCTAATCTTTCAATGTCGTATTCTTTGATATTGTGAGGGCGCAATCTGGATAAATGCACGTTGAAAATGGCTTTTCTTTCTTCTTGAATAGGTAAACCGACGAAGAATATTTCATCAAATCTACCTTTACGCAATAATTCCGGTGGTAATTCTTGGATTTCGTTGGCGGTGGCAACTACAAATACGGGTGAGGTTTTCTCTGCCATCCAAGTGATAAATGTACCAAATACTCTGCTAGTTGTTCCGCCGTCGCCTTTGCTACCAAGCCCGGAAAAGGCTTTATCTATTTCATCTATCCACAGGATACAAGGAGCCAGCGCTTCAGATACCTGTATCATTTGACGAGTACGCGATTCCGATTCACCGACTAAACCGCCGAATAATCTGCCTACATCCAAGCGTAATAAAGGTAAATGCCAATGATGAGCGATCGCCTTTGCAGTTAATGATTTACCAGTACCTTGAATTCCCACCAACAGCAAACCCCTCGGATGTGGTAAACCGTATTGTCTGGCTTTTTCGCTGAAGCCTCCACCCCTTCTTAATAACCAATCTTTAAGATTATCCAATCCGCCAATATCGGAAATTTGTTCTGTGGCGGGGATAAAATCAAGGATTTGAGTTTGACGGATGGTTTGACGCTTTTCCTGTAAAACTAATTCCACATCTTCCGATTGTAATTCCCCACGTGCGGCGATCGCCCTCGATAAAACCCGGCGAATCCTTTCCATACTCAAGCCTTGAGCGGAACGAACTAATTCATTTAAAACTTGATTTGGTAGGGAATTATTGGTGGCAGCTAATAGTCTTTCGATTTCGGTTTGGATTTCTGTAGCGCTAGGTAAAGCGAATTCCACCACCGTCAAAACTTCGGTTAAATCGTCGGGAATCGCTACGCGGGGGGAAAGTAAGATAATATTTTTTGGTTGCGATTTTAATAAACGGGCTAAATTGCGGAGTTTGCGAGAAATCGCCACATCATCCAAAAACCGATGAAAATCCCGGAGAATTAATACAGCAGGTGCGGAAGCGTGTAATTTTTCTACAAATTCCAAAGCTTGTAGAGGATTGCGTCTGCCGAAACCCGCATCGTTAGGATTACCTTGATAACCGTCAACAAAATCCCAAGTGTATACCTGACGATTACCTTGTTTAGTAGCTTCTTCCCGAATTACGGCTTCTAAACGCTCTTCTTCCTGAGTAGGAATATAAATTAAAGAATAGCGAGCGCGTAGTAGTAGTTTAAACTCTTCGCGGAATGTCATAGTTGTTTTTTTAGTTGTTTATTTTATTGTTGGGGTTTTTATTGCGTTTATTAAATAAGAATGATTAACCGCGAAGACGCGGAGGAACAGTTTTGAGAGAGTTTTCAGGTTGGGAGAGAAGTTGAAGAAATGTTATACTACTTATAATACAAAAGTAATTTTAAAGTCCAGCAAAACTATAAAAACAATTGAGATGCAAGTAACTTACAAAACAAATTTAACGAATGTTGATTGGAACAAGATGAAAACAACTTTACAGGAGGATGCTTTTGATAATGGGCGAAGCCCCGAGCAACTTAAGAAATCCTTTGAAAATAGCTATGCTACCTGTATTGCTTATGCAGATAATCGCATAGTTGGTACAGCCCGTGCTTTGTCCGATGGTGTGTGTAATGCTTATGTTGTCGATGTTTGGACACTTAGTTCCTACCGTCGTCAAGGGATTGCACGCCAAATGATAGACATTCTATTAAACAATTTAAAAGGACAACACGTATATTTAACCACGGATGATACTACAGAATTTTACAGAAAAATTGGTTTTACCGAGCAACCTTTTGGTATGAGTCAGGTTATTGGTAAGTGGTTAGTTAATAATTAAGTAATTCTGTAAGAATCTTTACTCATCTCTAATTGATTTGTAAACCTGTTAATCCACCTGCGGTTGCAAACCGCAGGCTAATAGCAAAAGTCTTATAAATAAGACTGAAAAATTATTAGTCCATTTCAATGGACTTTTGCTATTAGACTTGGAATTGCATTCCAAGGCGGTTATGAATAATAAATCATTCTACAATGGATTATTCAACAGCAAAGGTCGATTATCCCAAACTTAGGCTCTACGCTTTTCATTTACACCAGAATTTAGCTCAAGATTTGCGCCTCGAAGCACTAAAGCTAATTCTAATATTCCTAAATATGAACTATATAAAAGAACTTTAATTAAAGCTAATTCCCAGGCTGAGCCTGGGAACCAGGTGGGGTTACTGCTCGCTTTGTTCGCTTTGCAAAACGCGCAACTGTTCGACTGTTAACCCGGTTACTCTGGATATATCTTCTAAAGCCATACCAGTACTAAGTAGATCGATCGCGACTTGTTGTAAAGTTTCGGCTCTAGCTTCTTGTCTTCCTTCGGCTTTACCTTCTGCTCTACCTTTTTCTTCTCCTTCTTGCAATATTTCTTGATAAATGGGTGATTCGCGCATAATATCTGACCTCAAAATTCTTCTTATCAAGTCTTTATTCAATACTAAACCAGCCAAAATTGCCGTGGATGCAGCAACGTTGCTTTGAGTGCGGTTGTCGGATATTTCGTTTATCTCGCTGGCAACTTGGTTAAGTATCTGTTCGGGGTTTGGGGTATTACTCAAAGCTGCGAAGGGAAGTAAACCAGGATTTTCCAAGAATACTTCGGGAGGCTGTTCCCACAATCGAATAATTTCAAATTCATGACGGGTACGACTTAACGTAAATGTGTTTTGATAAACTAAATCTGAATTTGTGCTATTGAGGTAAATCACAACTTGATGCATTTCCTTTTGGGGAAAGCGGCGATAACCCCGGATGCGGTAATCTATCGTTCGGAAAGGTATTTCGGCATCTGGTTGAGTTTGGAACTCTATATGCAAAATTTTCTCATCAGACTGTAGCAATATTAAAGCATCGGCTCGAATGGGTTCGAGTGAAAGTTCTTTGGGACTAAGTTCGGTTAAGGCGATGGGTTCCCCTAATAGCCAATTAGCAAAGTCACTTGAAAAGTTTTCTGCTAAAAATTTACAGATATTGTCAAACATTCACCGATTTTATCAAGCAAGGTTGACTTGTTTATTTAAAGATTTTTCCTTTAAAAAGCTACAAATATTTTTCATTTTATTACTCAATTATAGAAGTGTTTATAAATACTTTGTATCTGGCAATCTATTGTCAAATTGATGCTGTCTAAATTTAGCTATAATTTTGTATATATAAAATATCAGCAATTGTTATTACGCTTTATACACGCCATAATAAGTCTATTTCCCTATGCCTTTTCACAATTTAAGAATTAACAAAGTAGCTTAAATAACTCTTAAATATGAATTTTCAAGGTAATTTACTACTAGGCACAAAAATGTAGCTTTTTTACTAGAAATCACTATAAATAACGGAATAAAATAATACATCTAAGCAAGAGGTAGGTTAGCGCTCATGTATCCAACCCCAGAACAACTTGCAGCTGACGAAACTACTCCATCGGATAAGCTGAGGATTCTTGCTTACGAAAGTGTAGAACTTGCAAGGTTAGTGGCGACGAATCCGAGTGCGGAACCGGAGTTATTACGGGAATTGGCATCGAGTGAAGATAAGATTACCCGCGAAAGTGTAACTACAAATCCAAATACACCAACTGATGTACTGCTGAAATTAGCGGGGGATTTTCCTCGTCAATTTTTCTCAAATCCGGTTTTGTCTTTATTAATGTTAGAAAATCCGAATTTAGCAACAGATATATCATATTGGTCTTTATTAAAACTGTTAAAACAGGATGATGCACCAGAATGGTTTTTGGCTTGTGCGGCAATGCACGCCAATTCTTTGGTATTGGAAGCTGTAGCTAAACACAAACAAGCTTCAGAACACGTTTTAGAACAGTTGGCAATTAAGAGTAGGTACGATCCTGAATTGGGTTTATGTATTGCACAACGCAAAGATGTATCGCAAACAGTTTTAGAAAAGTTAGCGGAACATGGTGCGGGTTCGGTTCGCTTACATCTAGCCACATACCCCAGAACTCCCGTCAAAGTTTTGCAAATTTTAGTCGAACATCCAGAGCCAAATTGGAATTTAAGGGTGGCTATTGAAACAAATATTGCCAAAAACCCCAACACACCGCTAAATGTTCTTGAAGCTTTGATAAAAGTTCCATATACCAAAGTTAAAAGTGCGATCGCTAAACGTTCCGATCTAACTAAGCATCTGATAATCGAGTTGGCAACAGATTATCGGGTACATACGATGAATTTTTTGCCTCAAAATCCTCACATCTCTAGCAGTTGGTTGGAGGAAATGGCAGCACATCCCAACGAACGGGTGCGTCAAATGGTGGCAAGGCATCCAAATACATCAGCACATTTACTGGTAGAAGCGGCAAAAGATTTGGAACTGCGACAGTTTGTTGCTGAAAATCCCAGTACGCCTCCAGAAGTTCTCGAAGAATTGGCAATGGATGCCCGAGGAGATATACAGGCTTCTGTAGCCAGGAATGCCAATACTCCCGGTTACGTCTTGGAAATATTGGGTAGTACGCCGTTTCACGATTTGTTATTAGCGCGTCATCCCAATACACCGTCGGCTACCTTACAAAAAGTAATGTGGCGTTTGGCACTAGATGAACGTTTATCGGTTCGCAAATATGTAGCCCAGCACAACCAGGCACCAGTATCAATTCTGATTCAGTGGGCGAAAAGCTCGCCGGAACTACGTCCCTGGATTGCCTCAAACGTTCGTACTCCATCGCAGATTTTAGAAGAACTTGCTAAAGATACATCCAAAGATGTGCGTTATGGTGTGGCATCAAATACCAACACTCCTCCCCACATATTAAAAAAATTGGCTGAAGATTGGCGGTTGGAAGTGCGTCAAGCTGTAGCCAAAAATCCTCAAACACCCGGAGACGTTTTAGAGATTTTAATTAAAGATTGGCATTTACGTTCATTTATTGCTCAAAACCCCAACACTCCAAGCACAGCACTAGAGCAACTTACGCAATTCTTCCGGTACGACTGGTATATAGTACAGCATCCCAACACCCCACCCAAATTGCAGCAGAGATTATTAGAAGAATTTTCAACCAGCGTTGTCGAAACCGAAAGGCTATTTGTAGCAAGACATTCAGCCACACCCGTAGAAATTTTAGAGCATCTAGCCTCCGATGAAGACCCCGTTGTGTCCAAGTCTGCAAAGCGCTCCTTGAGGAAGAGAGGGGGTTAGGTTAAAGGTTAAAAATATTCACTAACTCCTAACTCCTAACTCATAACTCCTAACTCCCGTACAGACGTAGCACTGCTACGTCTCTACATTCCTAACTACTAACTACTAACCACTAACTACTATCCAAAATCCTATGACTCCCAGCGAACTTAAAGTATTTTTAGACCAGATTATAAGTAATAATATTCAAATCAGTACGATGATTTGGGGACCTCCCGGTATTGGTAAATCTAGTATTGTTGGTCAGTTAGCAAAGGAAAGCAATATTGATTTTGTCGATGTTCGCTTGTCTCAATTGGCACCTACTGATTTACGGGGTTTGCCGGTTGCTGAGAATGGTATTTCAAAATGGTTCCCGCCGGAATTTTTACCTCGTAAGGGTAAAGGTATATTGTTCCTTGATGAATTAAATATGGCTCCTCCGGCAATGCAGGGAGTTGCACAACAGTTAATTTTAGATCGCTGTGTAGGCTCCTACGAAGTACCAGAAGGTTGGTTTGTATGGGCAGCAGGGAACCGTAAAGAAGACCGCGCCGCCGTATTCGATATGCCTTCGCCTTTAGCAAATAGGTTTTTGCATCTGGAAGTACAGCCAGACTTTGAAAGCTTCAAAGCTTATGCTTTAGACAAAGGTATACACGAGCAGATAATTGCTTTTCTCTCTTTCCGCACCACTTTATTACACAAAATCGACCCCCAACAACCGGCTTGGCCTTCTCCTCGTTCTTGGGTAATGGCGAGTGCCTTACATTTTGCCGGATTAGACATTAATCCAGCAATAGGAACCGCTGCTGGAACTGAGTTTAATTCTTACATTTCAATGTACGAGAATCTACCCAATCTCATCGTCATTTTGGAAGGAAAAGGCGAAAGTATTCAATTTCCTAAAGAACCCAGCGTTAGATATGCAACGGTAATTGGATTAACAGTACGCGCTGAAAATGCCAACCAAGCGCTCAATGCTTTCAATTGGTTAAATCAAGTTGCAACAAATGAATGGGTAAGACTTTTCGCAGTTGACTTAAAACGAATCATGGAAAGTAAAGGTAAATTGGGAGTTTTAGCAAAGTTATTGGATCAAGAACCCGAATTCAAGAACTTATTGCAAGATTATTTAGAATCCCAGAAACCGTAAATTAAAAGGTTAAAGGTTTAATAATTATGAATCCTAATTCCTAATTCTTAACTCCTAACTTTTAACTTTCTATTCTTAACTCTTAGGGACTTCCAAAAAATAATTTATCCAAAGGTAGCGCGAGCATCTTGTTCGCTGTGTGTCTCAAGCGAGCAAGATGCTCGCACTACCCAATGCCGCATTGAATATTTTTTGATTAGGAAGTTCCTTAACTCCTAACTCCTAACTCCTAACTCTTTATAATGACTGAAGATATTCAAAAAAGTATCAGCGCGTCTTTGTTGCGCTTGCAAACAAAATCGCCTTTTTTTGCAACTTTGGCGATGTTTGCTCGTTTTGTTCCTACGGAAAAATTACCAACTGCTGCTACTGATGGTAAAGATATTTTCTATAATGTAAAGTTTTTATTCTCTTTACCTGCCAAACAACTTGATGGTGTTTTGCTCCACGAAGTTTTACACGCGGCGCTGCTTCATGTACCGCGTCGGGGTGTGCGGGATGCTCAGTTGTGGAATATTGCAGCTGATATCGTTATCAACGGTATGATTGCGGCTCACGGTTTTGAATTGCCTGAAGGAACTTTGAGAGAAGTTAATTTAGAAAATTTGAGCGTTGAGGAAGTTTACGAAATTCTGCTTCAAGATGCCGATAATGCTCCGGAATTAACTAATCCAGATTTACTTGATAGTCCACCAGAAGATGCTGGTGGCTCCGAACAACAAGGCTATGGAGGAGAAAGTCAGGAAGGGGGAGATAAGCAAGGAAAGGGCAAAAGTTCTTTAAATTCAAATTCCCAAACTGGCGATAGTATGTCTCAAGCTAAAAAAGCCGCAATGGAAGCGCATTGGCAAAATGCGATGCAGCAAGCTGCAACTGTAGCTCGGACTGCAAATAAAGGTAGTCTTGGGGGAGGAATAGAACGAGAATTGGAAACTTTAAACTCCGCTCAAATTGATTGGCGCAGTTACCTTTGGCGATATTTAGTACAAACCCCTACTGATTTTTCTGGATTCGATCGCCGCTTTGTTGGGCGCGGGCTATATCTGGAAAGCTTGCAGGGAGAATCGATTCGCGTTTATTTGGCTTTGGATACCAGCGGCTCAATCGATACAAAGTTACTGGGTTTATTTTTCTCCGAAGTGCAGGGTATTTTAAGTTCTTATCCTCATATTAAATGTGAATTTTATTACGTTGATGCTGAAGTTTACGGCCCCTACGAAATTAATGCCGATTCGATGCCGCCAAAACCACAAGGCGGCGGCGGTACGTCGTTTGTACCCTTCTTTAATAAAGTTGCTCAAGGATGGGACGGACATACACAAGGAGTATGCGTTTATTTAACAGATGGCTACGGTACTTTCCCGGATACAGCACCGGAATTACCAGTGTTATGGGTAGTTACTCCAGGTGGTTTGGCTTTAGAAGAATTTCCCTTTGGGGAAGCAGTACGGTTGTTATCTGTTTGAAAAAATAAACGAATCACGAATGTAGAGACGCGATATAATGCCCTTGCGGGCACGCTGAGCCGCACGCTCCGCGTGAACGCTAACGCGTCTCTACAACTATTTTTGTCACATAACGAATAAATTTTATATATTTCCTACCATCAATTCCTATAGATGTAATTGTAACCTACAGTAATCAAAAGCTTGAAATAACAGAAAAACAATCACAAATTTTGTTTTATTATCTCTCCAAGCAAACCATCAACAACCATATTCAAATTGAAAGTGTAATCAATATGTTTAAAAGTTTCTTCTAAAGGATGTAAAGTTCTTTTCCATCCCAAACCATCAGTTATCCAAATAAATTGATGTCCTTGTCTGGAGATAAAATCAAATAAACTTTTATATTCTCCTGCGGTAGCTTTTAGTTTAGAACCAGTACCACCGTAAAAATTAGCTTCTATCAAATATAAATGATTTTGATTATTAACCGCAAAGTCAAAACATCTACTGGATTTATCTACCTCAACATCAATATTCCATTGTTTTTCGATCTTATCAGAAGTCGCTTGTGGAATAAATAAAAAACCGTTTTCCTGACATATTGTAGTAATTAAACTTTCTACAATATCCTCCATCGCTGTTCCACCGCGATTTTTTCTACCGTTTGTGTCTAAACCTACTTCGATTCCCAGTACATAATCGGGAATACTTTTGATAGTTCTATTTTTAAATAATTCTAATACGCCAGCATTTTTGGTAAATTCGACAATATCATCTATGTCTTGCGGAAATAAAAGACTTTGATTCCTAAAATTAAAAGATTTATAGCTAAAATTATTATTTGTGTAATCGGTTAATATCTGAAAGTAAAAAGTGCGGCAGGCAATTAAAATAGGTATAGCGCTGACAACTTGAGGCATTTTTTGTAAAAGATAACGAAATTCATTTTCTATGTCTTCTTTTCCAACTAAATAATTTAATGCGTTCAAATAAATTTCGTTTTCTCTAAATCTTTCTAATACTTTTGGCCAATCAACAAAATAATCCCATCCAGTTATCGAATCTGTTAATGTATCTTGAAAATATTGAAAAACTTCTGACTCATTACAGCAGTTATAATATTTTTGAAATAAAAAGCTGAATTTCACTATCTATGTATTTTTATCTAATAAAGACTTCCATTACTAGTATGCAGCATTGAGTAATCAATCGGAAACGGGAAAAATAGACGAAAAAGCCCAAATACTGTTAGCAACCGACTGGATTAATATTTATGTAGCAGGGTTTATAGTGGTTATAAATGTTTTATGAAATTTTAAGTAGTGCGAGCATCTTGCTCGCTGGCAATAGCTGGCAATAGCTGGCAATAGCGAGCAAGATGCTCGCACTACTTTATAGATATAAATAAGCATAATTTTTTTTCAACTGCTGAATTGGATTGCGATATAGAACGTTTTTAGTAGAAAATAAATCTATACTAAATACTCAACAACCTCTAATAATTCATAATTAATAATTCATTAATTGAGCTACGCTTCAAAGAATTACTATTTATATGTCGGCTAGCTTTAACTGTTTCTATACGATAATCGGCATAAAGTTTTTCAAAAAAGTCATCTTCGGAATTCTGATTTTTAGGATTGGAATTGCTCAAAAGAAGAAACGCACCTTTTTTATCTAGTGTTTGAAAAAAATCACGTAATCTTAGTTGCTCTGAATCATCAAATGTTTGATGCGAATAAGAAGTAAAATTAGATGTATTACTAATAGATCTGTACGGAGGATCAAAATATACGAATGTATTAGAATCAACAAATGATTCGCATTGACTAAAATCTCCTTGCAAAATTTCTGTTCTTTGCAAAATATTCGCAACCGATCTTAAGTTTTCTGGGTTACATAAAGATGGTTTCTTATATTTACCTATAGGAACATTAAATTCTCCCTTAGAATTCACTCGAAACAATCCGTTAAAACAAGTCTTGTTTAAAAAAATTACTTGTGCTGTTCTTTCCACCCATTCTGAATTATATTTGAGTAAATCTATCCGATCTTTTCGAGAATTAAATTTACTTCTAACTTGATAAAAATACTCGGATCTGTGATTTATACTTAAAGATAAATATCTTTTTTCAATATCTGATAATAATTCGATTAAACCATCTACGTTATGCTGAATTGTTTTATATGTTAATACTAAATCAGCGTTGACATCAGATATAAAAATTTCTTTGATTGGATAATTGTATCCGAACAAAAAAAATAAAGCCCCACCTCCTATAAATGGTTCTACATATTTTTTGATCGAACCATTATTCAGTGCCTGCGGTAAAAATTTACTTATTTGTTTAATTAACTGAGTTTTACCACCAGCCCACTTTAAAAAAGGCTTTGGGGCTACTGTGACACTAAATAATTGAGGATGGCTTGAAACCATTAATTAAACCTATACAAAAACTACAAATATATTGTAGTTCATTAGTACCATATAGTTGTTTAAAATGACACAATTCCAATATATTTTTTTTTAAGTTGAGTTAAGCGTTTTTAATTATACACGGAGCATGATTTTTTTTGATTAAGTTTTGTAACAGTTAATATCAGCTTTGCTTGTGCCTAACAAATGTTAACAAAATTCTTCGCAGTAATTTTATAGATTTATTTTAATCGAAATAACTATCGGGTATCCGTAAATCTTAGAATTTAGATTGAAGTATTTACTAGAATATAAAACAATTGATAATAAAGATACGAGATAATGGAATATGTTGCTTACGTTCAAACAAAAGATGTTGATTCTCTCACAGTTCGTAATGCACCGTTAGGAGAGAAAATTGAATTTATCGGCAACGGTACTAAAGTTAAAGTACAAGGAAAACCCGTTGCTAAAGGAAATTGGAACTGGGTACAAATTGGTAGCAATCGTTGGGTAGCTTCGGAGTTTTTGCAAGTTATTAAAGGTGCAAAAGTAGTAGCAACTCGTACTAACGAAACTATTGCTGGTGGTTTAAGAGTATACAAAACTATATTAGTCGATAGCAATGGAAAAATTGTAAATAAGGTAAGACTTATTTCTGGTAGAGTCAACTATCAAAATCCTTCTGATGTTGAAGATTCTCTAACTCCTCCGCCTTTTGGAATTTATACTTTTGATGCTCCCGGATGGGTATATAAAGGTAAAGATTTAAAAGCACAATTTGGGGGAGTTTGGTCGCCGATTACACCTACTTTCAATACAAATCGTTCGGAAATAGGTATTCATTACGATCCATCAGCTTCTAAGGGTAATTATAATGCTGGCACGGTGGGTTGTTTTGCAACACCTACAGTAAAAGAAAAAGATATTATGACAAACTTTATTCAAACTCATAAACCAAAGCACTTTATTTTTAATGATGGTTAAGAATGATTTAATGCAGGCGTTAGCCACAGAAGCATCGCATTTGAGTTGTAATAATTTTATCTATTGATAAACCCGGTTTTTTAAAGCCGGATATTTTATTTTTATCAATAATTTAAGAGTGACATTTTAGATTGAAAATTTGGTTGCCAGCGTATTTGTTATGGGGCATTAAATAATTGTAAAAAAGGTTTAGGGGGAACAGGGAATATAGCCATTTTCAGTTGAGTGCAATACACTTCGGGGAACCTCACCCCCATCCCCTCTCCTTACTAAGGAGAGGGGAGCGATACGGCGGGATGAGGTAAATTTTGTATTCCACACCTTTAGCCATTATTTTTCTAAACTTATTTGATAATTTAGTTGGTATCGCTACTGCAAGCAAACTGAATAAAGGAGAATATTTATATAATTCGATATAGTTTATAACTAGCTATTTGTAATTTAAATAACTTTTATTCAATGGTAACTCATAATTGATATTGGAATATTTACTCTTGACCAATTTTGTAGAAATACGAGAAGTTATATAATAGTTAACTTCAGAAAATATACATTTTATTCTCTATTATTTACTAGTTATTCGCTATGGCTAATCGTTCCCCAGACCGGATTTTATCAGAACTTCGGCAAGAAGCAGCGAGCGAGGATACTTCGCCACAGCGGTTAGAAGAGTTATCTAAAATTAATATTGAACTGGCAAGAGTTGTAGCGCAAAATGCAAATGCCGCTCCCGATCTGCTGCAATATTTTAGCCGTAGCTTGGATAATATTATACGAAAAAATGTTGCTGGTAATCCTAATACGCCAACAGAAATGCTATTGGAATTAGGAGCAGAATTTCCCCAAAAGTTATTAGATAATCCAGTGTTTTCTTTACTGTTATTAGAAAATCCTAACTTTGTAGCGGATATGCCGCTTGTTACTTTGCAAAATTTGTTAATACTTGATGAAGTACCACCACAGTTTTTGGAATTGGCTACGAGTCATGATGATGTTGAAGTGCTGTTAACCATTGCGATGAATCCCAAAACGCCGAAAACAGCTTTGCTCGCATTAACTCAGATCCAAAATATAGAAGTTGCCCAAGCCGCTCGGCTGCACGTTACTTTAGCTGGGGAAATGCAGTATGGATGGAATGAAGCTGCAATTGCGGCAATGCAGACTACAAATTTACCACGCGATCGCCAATCTGAAATGTATCTATGGGCTATTGGTGCGGTACCGGAATATCTGTTAAAAACGCTGGATGCTGAAGTACGTTTGCACATTGCCGAAAGTTTAAATACTTCCGAGCAAGTTTTAGAAATTTTGGCTACGGATAGTTATAGTAGAGTACGCGCTTATGTTGCTCAAAATCCTCGTACTCCGATAAATATTGTTGAAGATTTGATGGGAGATGTTAGCGATATTGTACGCGAAGCAGTCGCTTTTCATCCTCTTACACCGCTAACTTTACACCAGCAGTTTCAACTTCAATTGGAAGCAACAGAAAATCCGGTAACTTCTGAAGATATTCTCAGACAACTTTCTACAAGTCAATGGATGCGGATTCGTTTGGGTATTGCAGCCCATTCCAATACTCCTGGAGATGTGTTGTTAAGATTAGCCAGCGACGAAGATGTTATGGTACGCAAAGCTGTAGCGCTTAACGTAAATTCCAGCGCAGAAGCATTAGAGCAATTAGCAACGGAAAATGATGCTTGGATTGCTAAAATTATTGCGGCTCATCCCAATAATCAAACAAAAATTGGTTTTGATGGGCAAAAAACTACAATACACGATTACATAAATACTGCCCGCGCTCAAGGCATACCGATTATGCCAGCATACGCCGTTTACGATCCTCAGATGCTAACGGCAATGGCAGAAAGTAGCAATTACGATACCCGTCAAAGAGTCGCGCAACACCCCAATACTCCAATTCACATTTTAGAAAAACTCGTCGAAGAAGAAAACAATTCGATTCTAGAAACAGCACTTAGCAACCTTTCTCATAATTCCAAAACCCCCGATAGTACTTTGCAATGTTTAGCGCAAACTGCCGATTTTAAAATTTGTACTGCTGTAGCTCGTCATCGCAACGCTTCAAGCATGACACTTACACAATTAGCAAAACATCATCGTTGGGAAGTACGTACTATAGTCGCCAAAAATCTCAAAACTCCTCGCGAAACTCTTGTAAAACTAATTCAAGATAAAAATAAAACCGTTAGAGAAGCAGCGATAAACAATCCTTACGCTCCAAAAACCATCTTAGAGCAGCTTGATATTCTTAAAAATCCTAATACATCTGCAAAACTCCTCGAACAACTTTCTCATAGCAAATGGGTAATTGTTCGTCAGGGGGTTGCACGTCATCCCAATATCGACAAAAACTTGCTCAAGCAGCTAGCAGAAGACAAGATTAGTATGGTGCGTCTGGGTGTAGCTGAAAATCCCCATACTCCAAGTAGTTTACTAGAGCTATTAGCAATAGATCAAGATAGTGAAGTTGTTGTCGCTGTAGCCAGAAGTGCCAACACATCTTTAAATATTCTCGAACAACTAGCCATTTTAGGAAAGCCAGATAATCAAATTAAACAAGCAGCAGTACTCGCATTAGTAAATCGCTTTCCGGATAGAATTAGTAAAATTTTGGCAGATTGCATAACCTCTTTTACTCCTATATTCACCCGCTTGCTCGTTTTCTTACATCCTTCAACACCAACCGAAATATTAGCAAAAAATATTAATTCTACATCTTGGTTAGAAAGATATGCCATAGCACAAAATTCCAATACTCCCCCCGAAAGTCGCGCTGCCTTAACTCGCGACGGCAATCGAGTTGTGCGTGCGGCAGCGAAAGGGTGAGGGGGAGATGGGGAGAATAATTATCAATTATCAATTCCCAATCCCCAATCCCCCAATCCAAAATCCAAAATCTAAAATCTAAAATCTAAACATCCAACCCCATAACTGCTAGTTGCGGTGGATGCTCTACAGTAAACTGATAATAAATTTCTTGTGTCTCTTGTGGTGCAAGAGTTAAATTCCATTGCAATGTTCCCATTTCACCAAGTTGAATTTGGGGATTTGTGCGGTTGAGACGTACTTTTATTTGTTCGTTGCGGCTTACTGGTAGTTGTTCGATTGTTTCTAATTTTGCTTCTGTATCAAGTAAGTTGCTCACCTGCAATCGATATCCATAGGTGATTTTGCGAAGATTACCAATAAACCTTTTATCAACTTCACGCTCAATTAAATCGCGTTTGATTTTTACACTTTCGTCAATTCCCAAGTTTAATTTAAATTCTTCACCCGGTACGGTGTTTTCTAATTGGGAAGTTCCTACAAAGATGTTATCGCGAAAAACGTTGGCTTTTCCCGGCAACAAAGTCGCACCGTTAGAATTATTTTTCACTTTTGCCTGTAAATAAGCAAAGCTTACTAAACGTGGCATTGCTATATAGCTAAAACTACAGGGATAGTCATCTTGAAAAATTGTAGTTTTGTGAGGTGCGCCGTCGCTGGGTATATTTCCATTACCATCTAAATTAAAAGTAACTACGTTTCCTTCTTGGGATACTTTGGCTGTAATTACGTCTGCTTCAATTATTTTGTTTTCTAATTCTTCGATTTCACCGGAAAAACTATCTTCTTCAAATTCAAAGCTGCGAGATTGTGGAGCCATTGGTGCGGCTGCAAATCTTCTTGCTCTTCTAAGATTAGTTGGTGGTTGAGGAATATCAATATACCAAGGTTGTGGTTTCGGAGGTAAAGTACCGCTACCCGGTTTAGCTGTGGAAAGGGTTAAATTTACATTTGTCCAATCTTCCCCAGTATTTTGAGTTATTTGCGCCAAGTATCCCAAATTCACGTTTTTACTTTTGCTATCAACTCGGATATCGTAAAGCGGTTTCCAACTAGCCCGATTGACTACATAAGAAACTTCTAACTCAAACTCTCCCGTGCCAGCAGTTTCAATTCCCACCGTCAAATTAAAACTTTCTTGGGGTGATGGTGACTCAGTCTGTTTTAAAGAAGCGTACAACACTTCCAACTGCTTTTCTAATTCCCATTGTTGACTTTTGTAATCTTCCGTAGAAATGGCATATTCTGTATATTGGCTGCCAAGAAAATTGAGTAAATCCAAAGTTTCACTCAAACTAATGCTTTTACGAGCCAAACTAATCGAAAATTGATCTTCAGTCTTCTCCCGCAAACCTTCGATAAACCGCGACTGTAACGCCAAAGCATCCATTTGAGCTTGAAATTGACGTTTTTGCGCTTCTAACTGCTCGATTTGTTGATGTAACTGCGATACCCGTGCCACTACCGATTCAGTAGTGTAGATTTTTTCCACATTTACGCCTAACAAACGCACAGCCACATTACCATTACCCCTAACCCTTACCGACTCCGTGTCAAGAGTTACTGGCAGTTGGGAGACTATCAAATCCTGTTCATGTCCGCTTAATCCCACTACACCACGGCGCGTCACCAATGCTTTATTTGTGTAAACAGCAACTGCGACAACATCTGTTTCTACGATTTTACGCGGAGATGGTATTTCCTGGTTAACCACTGCCAGCTTTTCCTTAATTGCGAACGGTTATGCAGGTTAATTGTTAATGCATAAAAGCATAACCGTCAATAGAATTAGTAATTCTTGATTTAAAGCCCGCAGACGTACCAGTGCGAAACTCTCTGGATAATAGTGTTTAATTATCGCTCGTCTAAATTATATATATTTTGATGCTTTAAATAATTAAAATGTGGTTAACTGCATTTTTTTTGCCATTAACCACACTTTAATCAGTTGAAGAAATCTAAATTGCCGAGAAATACACTTTGGATTTCACTGGATCGGGATTCATGGTTTGATCCCCAGGTTGCCAACCAGCAGGACAAACTTCGTCGGGGTGAGATTGGACGTATTGAATAGCCTGTAATGTCCGTAATGTTTCCTCTACACTACGACCAAAGGACAAATTATTGATGGTAGCGTGCTGAATAACACCATCTTTGTCTATAATGAACAAACCGCGCAAAGCAACGCCTGCTTCTGGGTCTAGCACGTTGTAAGCAGCGCTAACTTCTTTTTTTATATCTGATACTAATGGGTAATTTAGATCGCCCACTCCACCAGATTTACGGTCTGTCTGAATCCACGCTAAGTGGGAAAATTCACTATCTACGGAAACACCAAGTACTTCAGTGTTAAGTTTTTTAAATTCTTCGTAACGGTCGCTAAAAGCTGTAATTTCAGTGGGACAAACAAAGGTAAAGTCTAAAGGATAGAAGAACAAAACGGTATACTTACCGCGATAGTCGGAAAGCTTAACTGTTTTGAATTCCTGGTCAACCACGGCTGTGGCTGTGAAATCTGGAGCCTGCTGACCTACCCGGAGGCATCCTTCAGATGAATAAGTAAGGGGCATTATAATTAATTCTCCTCAAAGTTATACTTTTGAAGCATGGAATCGATGGTTTTTACAACGTTCACCGGCTCCACGCTTTGATTATTTAATTACGAACTGTTACAAATAATATCATACTCATAACGATTTCTCGTTTGGAAATGGGAGATTTAGATAGTCGAGAATGGTTGTTGACTAATGGCTTGGGAAGTTTTGCGAGCGGTACAGTTTCTGATGTCCGCACTCGTACATACCACGGTTGGTTGTTTGCTGCAACAACTCCACCTTCAGGGCGCACTTTATTGATGTCCCATTTGGAAGCCAGCTTAGAATTACCATCAGGAGTGATGCCATTAGGGACTAATTTTTGGGCTAGCGGTCAAATAGAGCCTCGTATTGGCTACAAATTGCTACACTCTTTTGATATTAACCCAGTTCCCGAATGGATTTGGGGTGAAAAAAACTGGCAATTAAGCAGAAAAATAGTAATGCCTTATGGGTTGAAAACAAATAGACAAAAGGAATATGTAGCTGCTGCTGACTCAATACTTAGTACTAATCAAACTCCATATTCACACCGCGTATTGATTCAGTATCGTTATCAAGGAAGCGATACAGCCGTTCTAAGGCTGAGATTACTAATTGGCGATCGCGATTTTCATCATCAGCAAAAAGAGAATTCTCAATTGGAGTTTTCGCAACAGCTGCAAAAAGGACAACTTTGTTTGCAATCAAAAAATGCAGGAAAACTTGGCACACCTTGGCATTTGCGCTGGAGTAAAGGCACGTATCAAAACGAAGGTATTTGGTACTGGAATTACGCTTTACCCGAAGAAACGCGGCGAGGATTAGGCGATCGAGAAGACCTTTACAGTCCCGGTTACTTAAGTGTTGCCTTGGAATCGGGAGATACAGTGACAATAGAAGCGCAATTAGGTTTTTGTGATGAATTAAGCATTCCTCTTAATTGCGAAACCTTCAACCGAGAAGTATTAGCAGAGGAAAATAGGTTATCGGAAATTTTTGGATGGGAAGATGATTCGGAGCAATTCATAACTCCTAACTCCTCACTCCTCACTTATTCCTCTTCTACCCCTCTCCCTCCCAAAGATGTAATCTGGCAAAAACTACTACGTGCTAGCGACCAGTTTATAGTTCATCGAGCTTCAATTGACGGCCCTACGGTAATTGCTGGGTATCACTGGTTCAATGATTGGGGACGTGATACTTTGATTGCTTTACCCGGTTTAACAATAGTTCCGCAGCGCTTTGAAATAGCCAAGGGATTGTTACGAACCTTTGGACATTTCTGTCGTCAAGGTTTGATCCCTAATGCTTTTCCCGATGCTGGTGGAGAACCCTTTTACAACAGTATAGATGCAACATTATGGTGGATTGAAACTCTGGGAATTTATTTGGAAGCCACTCAAGATTGGGAATTTTTGCTAGAACAGTATCCCGTAGTACGGAACATTTATAAAGCATTAGTTGGCGGAACAAATTATCAAATAAGTGTTGATTCTACTGATGGTTTATTAAGTTGGGATGCTCCTGGTGTAGCTCTTACTTGGATGGATGCCGTTGTGGAAGGTGTCCCGGTGACTCCTCGTCGCGGTAAGCCAGTGGAAATTAATGGTTTATGGTATTCCGCTTTATGTTGGGCTTCACGATGGGCAGAAATTCTAAGCGAGCAACATTTCGGTGAAGAAGGAATGCGTTTAGCTAATCAAGCAGGGAGATATACTCAGCAAGCGCAACAGGTAAAGCAATCGCTGCAAAAATTCTGGAATCCCAAAGATTGCTATTTATACGACACCATTGAACCAGATGACAATCGCAATTCTCAAATTAGACCGAATGCTGTTTTAGCGCTTTCATTGAGCCACTGCGGTTTTTCTGCTCAACAAGGATATCAAGTACTCGAACGAGCTTCAAAAAGCTTACTTACTCCTTACGGGCTTCGTTCTCTCGAACCTTCAGATCCAGAATATATCGGCAAATATATAGGTAATTCTGCTGCTCGCGACAGCGCATATCATCAAGGTACTGTTTGGAGTTGGTTAATTGGTCCTTTTATCCGAGCTTGGCAGCGTTTTCACAAGGATGAAGCCCTACCTTTTGATTGGGAACCGTTAATGCAACATTTTTTGTCAGATGCTTGTCTTGGCTCAATTTCGGAAATTTTTGATGGCGATGAACCGCATCATCCTAAAGGGGCGATCGCTCAAGCTTGGTCTGTCGCTGAGGTGATTCGACATTATCGAGAATTTTAGATTTGGCAAGGAAAGTTAGGAGTAATAAAGGTTAAAGGTTAAAGTTCTTTTTGTCTTCTTGTCCCCCTCACGGATAGGACAAGTTAAAACACAAAAACTTTAGGGACGAGCATTTTTGCCAGTCCCTGAATTACGACAACTAATTAATCAAATGGCTCAGGTGCGACTCGAACGCACGACCAAGGGCTTATGAGTCCCCTACTCTAACCAACTGAGCTACTGAGCCAAAATTTTATTCAATTATAAATTTATCATATAAATAAAATCTTGCCAAGCATCTGAAATTATTTTTTAAGTAGATAATTCAATTTCTACTTATAAGCACAAATTGTACCCAAAAGCAAAAGAGGGAGACATTCTCCCTCAACCTTCCAAGGCAATTATCTAGATGCTAATAATTCAGAAAATTAACGAGGCGGAAGGAAAGCTATGGGGTTAACCGCTTTTGTGCCACCTTTACGGATTTCAAAGTGCAGATGAGGACCAGTACTGAAACCAGTGCTACCCATTAAAGAAATCCTCTGACCTTGCTGTACTTGCTGACCTTTTTTCACAATAATCTTGCTGTTGTGAGCGTAGCGAGTCAAGGTACCATCGGGATGACGAATATCAACTAAATTGCCATAACCACCACGGTTCCAACCAGCAGATACAACTACACCATCAGCGGCTGCATGAATGGGAGTACCTGTAGGAGCAGCGATGTCAATTCCTTTATGCATTCTTCCCCAACGCCGACCAAATCCAGAGGTGAAGACACCTTTCGCGGGCCAGGCAAAACCTTTTGCAGGTGGTTTTAGCTCGTCAATTGGTTTGGGTAAATATCTATCAACTGCTGCCAATGGGGGTAGCCCAGGAGCTAGTTTTGTTTTTACAACCGAGGAAGATTGAGAACGACCGCTGAAATTTGAATTTGCAGGTGGTGTTACGACCCTTATACCTCTACTACGAGAGAAGTTGGGGTTGATATCCTGACCGGGTGTGGGAACAGGAATCGGTACTGCTGCTGTATTAGGTCTAGCTACACGAATTGGTACCGAAGATGTTCCTGTTGTAGGCTTTGTGACAGGAATAGGTATAGAAGCTGATTCAGGTCTGTTAATAGGTACTTCTACGCTCGTCCTATTAATATTTGTCTGTGGTACGACTACTCCAGACTGTTGAGTACGGTATTTCTCCCGCAATCTTTCGATTTCTTCTTTTAATTTACGAAGACGCTCGTTTCTAGAAACTTTAGTCGCTAAAGCATTACGTCTCTGGGCGAGCTGCATTTCTGTAAATACTGAAGGTACGGGGGTATCGCCACCTACACCTAAAGCATTTACATTGTTATCGGAACCTTCAGCAGCAGGTGAGAACTGATTCTCACGACTAACTGTTGCACTATTTGTTGTTGCAACAATATTGCTGCTATTTTGAACCGCAGGAACAATCAGTTGTTGATTAACCTTTAGCTCATTTGGATTAGACAAATGATTTGCCTTAACCATTTCAGAGACTGAAGTACCGTAGTTGCCAGCAATTTCAGCTAAGGTGTCTCCAGACTTAACAATATGTGCCGCAGCTATCGAAGTTGGTGCTGTGATTTGTGCGGTAACTGGTGTTGGCTCTTTTACAGCTTCTTGCACCGGCTCCACAGCAGCATTCTGCTTTAATCTCGATACAAGTTTGCTTTCGATAGCAGTTTTACTAGTACTTACAGTTGATGTTGTTTCAACTTCACTTGCGGACTGCTTTGTTGCCGTAGCTTGCTTGAGATTTTCAACAGGAGTCGAACGCAATTTGTTAAGACTTGCTTTCAAACGGTTCGATTTTTGCTTTAAGCGGTTGAGCGCAAACTTTTGTTGAGCTTTAAGTTGACTATTGCCAGATTTGCCAATCTCTTGAGTATCCACAGATTGTGGGGAGATTGTGAAATTTTGACTCTGCTCGGTCTTCGCTGTAGTAATTGCTCGGGAAATAATCCTTCCCTTAGCTACTTGCGGTGCAGAGTAAATTGTATTATCGTTTGCCGCAGTTACACTTTTTGTCGCAGGTGTTTGTGTTCCAAACTGAGCAGACTTCAGATTAGAGGCAACCTGCAACTGAGCTCCAAACCCATTTACTTGCGAGATTGCTGTCGGCTCCACCACAGTAGGAATTGTCGCCCCAATCTCGTTGGAGATGGGTTTAAAAGACCGTTTTTGTGTGGGAGTAAACTTGACCTCATCAGATGCAGCAGGGATTGCAGAGGCAGTATTTTGATTGCCTACAGGTTCTGCTGCTAGGGCTTGATCGCTTTGTCGAGTCACGAAAAGGCTGGTTGCTCCCATCGATATTGCTAAGCCGATCATTGCGGCTTTAGGCATCCGACGCTTTAAGAGCGGAGTAACTAAGCTACTGTGCTCCATCGAAGCAACATCACTAATGGTAGTTTCTAACACAGCTTTCATTTTCTTCTTCAATGCTCGTTTCAAAGACAACCTCCTACGATCGCTAGCGCTTAACCGACCTCGATTTATTTGTTCAGATAACATTCAATGATTTGAATCACTCGGAATTATGGATCGAGATCACATTTACCAGAGATACTTAGGCAAGATTAACCCGGTTCTCTGTTTTAGACAAGTCAATAGTGTACTAGTAAAAATCAAACTTTTGTGCTTACTTGTCCATTACATTAACTACACCCAGATATTGTTTTCCTTAATACAGATATATAGAACGTTTACATCTGCCTCAAGAAAACATCAAACTTAAAAGCGTAAAAATCACACGGGAAGTTTCATGTTTGGGTAATTACAACCTCTAATAGGTTGCCATTTACGGAAGGGGCATATCTTTTGTTGTAGATAACACCCTATACGTGTGCCATATTGCATCTTCCCAACCGAGACTTTACGTTGATTTTTGCCTAAAGTACAACCGTATTTACTCGCAAGTAAATTCACTCTTCAAAAAACTCTCAGGGATTGTAACGGAGCCTCAAGTGCTTGTTCTACCCAACTTTACCCTGACTAAATATAGTTATCGGGATAATTCTAATTAACAAAAGACTATGATTCGATTTGAGAAAAACATTGAATTACCTATACAAATTTCTTATATAAAATAACTCTTATATGTAAGTATTTTTGATTAATTATCACGCATCTGCAATTAAATAAGTATTCTTTAAAACATAAAGATAAATCTTTAATAAGTATTTATTCTATCAATAAGTCAATCAAAACAATATTTTATTAGTCTTTAAGACATTATTACTTAAGTGGTATGGCGTACTTAGTATATATTCTTATTTAAAACCCCCGCTTCTCTATAGATAGCCTAAGTTGCGATGTGCCTCAAATAGGCTCACCGCAACGCTTACAGAAAGATTTAAACTACGAACGTTCGGTTCTTTCATGGGAATATAAAGGGTTCGATCGCAAGAATCCAAAGTATCTGCTGGTAAACCCGTGGTTTCACTACCGAATAAAAGCCAGTCGGTTGCTTGATATTCAAAAGCAGCGTAATTAAATTTACCTCTGACGCTAAATCCCAACAGTCTTCCTCCACGGGCACGATGCAGGGATTTGAATGCTTCGAGAGATTCGTGTTGATGCAGTTTTACATAAGGCCAATAATCCAAACCTGCACGTTTTAGATAACGGTCAGTGATTTCAAAACCCAAAGGACCAACTAAGTGCAATTCGGTAGCTGTAGCCGCACAAGTGCGAGCAATATTACCTGTATTCGGAGGAATCTGCGGATGTACTAAAACTATTTGTGGCATTAGCAATCAAGTAATTGTATTAAAAAAAACAATGTGTTGGTTTTTTCAAATCTATCTTAGGATAGAACACACATATAGTTTTTATTAATAATTATCAATCTCTGACAATTCATAAAAAAAATTAAACTATCGATGATGCTTCCAAAATGCTTACATAAAGAGTATTTAAAGAGAATGTAAAAAGATAATAAATTTTTGAGGATAACAGATTTATATGTGTCCAGCAAAATATACCATCTTTTCAAAAAACATAGAGTGGTGTTAAGCCATCAATGAGGAACATAATTTATCCTCAAGTTCTGATTCTCGTTCTCGAATCGAATTAATAGCTTGAGCTATTACGTTGCGACTGCTTACGCCTAAGCCGTAAAGTTGCAGCCATCGCTGTGCTTGATTTCCTTCACGAAGGATTTTTTGCAGCGGTGAAAGGAAGCATCCAAACCCTTGCTGTTTAGCAATAGTTGCTGCTGGTTCGTAAAGTTCATTTATCCAATCTCTGGCTGTAATATTTCTTCCGTCAACCCAATGGATTAATTGAGCATCCAAGCTGTTTCGGGCACAAGCAGCTTCATTTTGGGCTGTAATTGGGATTAATTCCTCAGGAGAGAAACTACTTTTAACCAAAGGATCGAGGTTAGGATTGTTAATTATTTGCAGCAAACGCGCTTCTAACAAAGCTGTAATCGCTAATAATGCAATTGGATCGGTAACTAAATCGCAAATCCGTAACTCCAGACGATTTAGATCGTAAGGACGGCGATCGCCATTTGGTCGAACTGATGTCCATAAATGTCGCACGTTTTGCATTGTGCCTTTAGCTAGCTGTTCTTGAGTCCAACGAATATGATGGGCGTGGCTTTCAAATAAAGGAACGGATGAGGGAGTTTGCGGAAAAAGACCCCAACGGGTTGAATGGTATCCAGTAGCTTTACCATCTAAAAAGGGCGATGAAGCGCTTAAAGCAAGATATAAAGGAGCTTCTAACCGTATAATGCGACAAGCCCGCATAAGTACTTCGGGGTCGCTAATGCCTACATTAATATGAACGCTAGCGGTGACAACTTTGGTACCGTAGGTATTTTCGATGTAATCGTGATAAGGATTATTTGGATCGGAGCGGAAAAATTTATCGCTTCCTCCTAATGACAAAGTACTTCCAGGAATTAAAGTATAGTTACCTAACTGTTGAAGATATTTTCTTAATTTCAATCGAGGACACACTAAACCACATAAAAGTCGGTCATAGTCGTAAAATGGAGCGGTTACGTATTCAACATTGCGGCTATCCGGTTCCCGCATAAACCCTTCTATTGCAGCGGTGATTTTGTCAGAGAGACCAACGATGTCACCTTGAGGCGTGCCAGTATACATCTCAATCTCAAAACCTTTCGATAGCACCACAAATTTCTCCTTGGCTCTCCAATAACAATTAAATTGTATCTAAAGCGACGAAATAACGCATCAACCTTTTGATAGCTATCGTAGGAAATACATCTGTATAAGGAATAGGGTTGGGGGGAATAGGGAATGGTGCATTACGGTTATAAGCTTGAAGATGTTTTAAAGTTGATTCAAAGTCTATAGGACTTACGCACGGGTAACGTAACTATAGTCATTGCGACGTAAGGAAGCAATCCCAAACGTTGGAAAATTATGGGGAGTGCGTAAGTCCTGGTCTAATTTAATACTTGGCTCAAAGCTTATAAAAATGTTTATATTCATCTATTTATCGTTAGCTTTAAGCCATCAAACAAGTTATTGTAAGCAATAATACTGAGCAATTTTCCAATGCCCGATGACTCATCATATTATCAAAGCTACCAAAGATACGGTGCATCTTGGCGGTTTTTCGCATTTACTCGAACCTGTATTAACCGTGAGTTCTGGCGATACGGTGGATGTAGAAACTTACACGGGGTTTCATGTTTGCGACAAAGCCCCACCAGAATTTGTAACTCCTGCATTATGGGATATATACGAAAATCTTTCCCCCAAACGTAAAATTGCAGCTGGGCCTCATTTATTAACTGGACCAATTTATGTCCAAGATGCTCTACCTGGGGATGTTTTGCAAGTAACTTTAAACGAAATTACACCAAGTTTACCAGTTGGTTTTAACGTAGTTCGTCAAGGTTGGGGTGCTTTACCGCAACAGTTTAATCAACCTGCGTTAAGGTTTATTCCTCTGGATTTAGAAAATAACGTTGCAGAATTTCCCACTCTTAGCGGTATTAAAATTCCTCTCAAACCATTTTTCGGTATTCTTGGGGTTGCAACACCCGACAATTGCCGGAATTCCATACCTCCAGGGAACTATGGTGGCAATATCGACAACCGCGAATTACAAGCTGGTTCCAAAATATTTTTACCCGTATTTGTTCCTGGTGCCTTATTTTCCATCGGTGATGGACATTCAACTCAGGGAGATGGGGAAGTAAATGTGACTGCAATTGAAACTTCCATGAACGGTACTATCGAACTAAAGCTGAGGAAGGATTTGCAAATCTCTACACCAATCGCCGAAACACCCACTGATATCATCACAATGGGCTTTGCTCCAACATTAGATGAAGCTTTAGAAAAAGCGTTAAAAAACATGATTGATTTTCTGGTAAGCTGCACGAAGCTATCGTCAGAAGATGCCTATGTGTTATGCAGTTTAGCTGTAAGTTTTCGCATTACTCAAGTCGTTAATTTACCGCAAAAAGGCGTACATGGAATGTTATCGAAAGCGATTTTACCAGAAGGGAAAGGTGTTGGAAGTTAGGAATTAGGAATTAGGAATTAGGAATTAATCTATCAAAATCAACTATCAACTATCAACTAACAACTAACAACTAACAACTAACAACTAACAACTAACAATTAATAATTAAAAAATGGAAAATTGGTTGCTTTTAGTAATTAGTGGATTATTTGCAGGTATTCTCGCTGGATTACTGGGTATTGGTGGTGGTACGATTTTAGTACCTATATTATTGGCATTTGGACATACACCATTGCAAGCTGTTGCTACTAGTAGTCTGGCAATTGTAATTACGGCAACTTCTGGAACTATCCAGAATTGGCGCATGGGATATATCGATTTTAAAAAGGTTATTTTTTTAGCATTACCTGCGGCAGTTACAGCTTATTTTAGTGCTGGGATAGCAAAGTTTATTCCTCCCCGCAATCAATTAGCTTCTTTTGGAATTTTACTTTTATTTACTATTTATTTGGTAGAGTTACGCAAAAAATTATCGAAAAACCAAGAAGAAGCAGAAAACGAACAACAGCAAAAATCAAAGTTCGGCTCTATTGTTGCTCGAATTGTTACCGGCGGTCTAGCTGGTATGCTTGCTGGTATATTCGGAGTTGGTGGTGGTGTAATTATGGTACCTCTACAAATGCTTTTATTAGGAGAACCGATTAAAAAAGCAATTCAAACTAGTTTAGGAGTTATTGTTATTAGCTCTATTTCTTCTGCAACCAGACACGCTATTGAAGGTAATATTTTGTTAGCTCAAGGTTTAATATTGGGGTTTGGCGGACTTGTAGGGGCACAGCTTAGTACCCGTTTTTTACCTCGATTACCAGATAAAGTCGTTAGCATAACATTTCGTATTGGGCTTGCTGTTTTAGCAGTTTATGTTTTTTGGAAAGCATATAATATGTAAGAATTTGCTTTCATAATCTTTAATACTGGTGCAGTACAGCTATCAGTATTTCAGTTTTTAATAAAATAAAGTCAAATCAGATTAAACTAAATGTAATTTTTATACTTGACTCGATATTTCTATAGTGTTAAAAATCATTTTTAATCTATAGGTAATTCTTTGTCAGGTAGATAATGTTTTTAGTTAAAAAGGTCATTTTTATTGTAATTGTAGCTTCAATTAATGGTTGTTTTTCGAGCAATTGGGCACCAAATTTTTCACAATTGAATTTATTCCAATCGAAATCTGACATATTAAATAATACTTTGATAGTTCCAGGAAAACGTGTTGGTGAGGTAACGGCGAAAACAACTCGCGCTGATTTAGTTGAAATGTTTGGTGAATCAAAGCTGAAAGATAATGTTCTTTTAGAAGATGAAGGAACAATCTCAATTCCTGTTACTAAGATTGATTTGGGTAGAGAAAAATATTTTACAGTTGTCTGGGAAGAAGAGACTCGGCAAAAATTATTGTATGTTAGAGATTTTGGTTCTGCTTGGAAGACTCCCGAAGGTATTGGTGTGGGAACTTCTTTTCAGGAATTACAGCAAAAATTAGGTGGTTTCAAGTTAACTGGATTGGGTTGGGATTACGGCGGATTTATCAATTTGGAAACTACTAAATTAGCTAAATATCAAGGATTACTTTCTCTTAAACTCGATCCGCAGCAAGAAGCTATAAAAAAATATTCTCAGCAGCATGAAGCCGTATTAGGTGACAGAGAATTATCTTCAAATAATCCAAATTGGCAACCTTTAGATATGAAGGTTTCTCAAATGACAGTACATTTTGATCCGTAGTTAGAAATAGCGCATAGGGCATGGGGCATTGGTAATTGCTAAAGGTTCGATCGTTTTAAGGAATCAGCAAGCTGGGTTTTGAAGTATAAATTAGAACGGTTATTATGTAATTACTAAGTAGTGTAAGGTATATAAATGATTTCAGTGAACAAGGTTTTTGCTATTGCTGTTTTGGCTTTGGTAGTAGGTTGCTCGGATAATAATACTGTAAATTCCGTATCAAGCAATCCCGTACAAGAAGAAGCTCAAGCATCAAATCCCGTAACAGTAGAGAAATCGCAAACAGCTAATTTACCTCAAAACCAACCTGTTGCAGCAAACAATTCCACACAAACAAATAATTCACAAACTAATTCATCTCAAAACCAACCTGTAGCGGTAGACAATTCTCAATCGCAACCTGTAAACGATACCTTAATAATTCCAGGAAAGCGTGTTGGGCTTATAACTGCAAAAACTACCCGCGCAGATTTAGTTGAATTGTATGGTGAAAACAATCTAAAAGATGAAGTATTTTTGCAAGCTGAGGGTACAGTTTCAGTTCCAGCTACTAATGTTAATCCAGGCACGCCTGGTGCTTTGACAATTTTCTGGAAAGATCAAAGTCGTAATAAAATTCTGTATATTAAAGGTTTTGGTCGGCAATGGAAAACCCTTGAAGGGCTTGGACCAGGAACTTCTATAGAAGCATTACGCGAAGTATTAGGTGAGTTTAAGTTAACCGGATTTGGCTGGGATTACGGTGGTTTAGTAAATTTGGAAGGTACTAAATTATCTAAATATAAAGGTAAACTTTCTCTGACACTTAATCCTTCAGATGACAATGCATATGGAAAGTACCCGAAGCAATATGAGGCTGTTTCTGGAGATCGAGAATTATCCTCAAGTAATCCCAATCTTGAACCTTTAAATGTAAGAATTTATTCAATGACTGTCAATTTCGGTAATAATTAATAATTAATAATTGGGAATTGGGAATTGGGTTTTGGGCATCGATAATTGTTTTTACCTGATTCCCTATTCTTTAAGAACCTAATTTAAAGGCTTCTATAAATAAGCTATAAATAAAACCAACTTTAAAAAGATTAAGTGATTCTACCCAGAGTTTTCGGCGTTCTTTTGGGGGTCGTCTATAAACTATTCGACTGCTAACTTCCGTTAAAAATACTAAAAATGCGGCAACAACAACATCTAAGACTGCTCTTTGTCCTGCTGTAGTAGCAACTACCGTTCCCATAAAAACACCAAACAAAAAACTGATAATCAGCAGCGATATTCTCCGCCAGGGATTGAGGAACCATAAGGCTAGGTTCCTGACAATTAAATCGAATAACGAGTTTAAGCGAGTGTTTTGCATTTAACTGTTGGTTATTGGTTGTTGGTTGTTAGTTGGGGGATTGGGCATTGGGAATTGGGCATTGGGATTTGGGCATTGGGAATTGTTATGAGTTAAGAATTTATTTCTCCTTGTCTCCTTGTCTCCCCCTCCCCCTCTCCCCATCTGCTCAAAACAAAGGAACAGAGCATATTCACGAGAGTCATTACAATGTGGAGTGGTATGTTGTCTTTTACTATTGACTAACAACCGATTATTAATGACTAATATTTAGTGAGTGTCCCACTGATTATAAACTGATGATTCAAAGTGTTTCCAAGTATTGGTGGAAGAATATAGAAAAGCGTTCGGCTCTGGCTGTGATGCTATCGATTTTATGGGTAATTTTCGTTGCGGGGATTGCTTTTTTTTGGCGTTTGGGAGATTTTAGCTTAATTGATGAGACTGAACCGCTGTTTGCGGAAGCTTCTCGGCAAATGTACCTTACGGGTGATTGGATTACACCTTATTTTAATGGGGACACTCGTTTCGATAAACCCGCTTTGATCTACTGGTGTCAGGCAATAGCTTACACGATCGTTGGGGTGAATGAATGGGCTGTACGTTTACCTTCTGCGATCGCGGCTTTGGGTTTGGTTGGGTTGGCGTTTTATACTCTGTACTATCACCAAGCTAAGAGCGACGATTTGCAAGGGGTGTACCGTCCTTCTCGCCGTTGGCTAACCGCTGGCTTGGGCGCTGCTGTTATAGCCTTGAATCCTCAAATGATTGCTTGGGGTCGAGTAGGCGTTTCGGATATGCTGCTGACGGGATGCATGGCTTCGGGTTTATTGTGCTTTTTCCTTGGATATTCTCAACCCGTTGATTCTACCGTAAAAGCACGGTGGTACTTTGCTTTTTATGTATTAATTGGTTTAGCTATTTTAACTAAGGGACCTGTGGGTATTGTTTTACCCGGTTTCATTATTTTTCTATTTTTACTTTATCTAGGAAATTTTTGGCAGGTAGTAAAAGAAATTCATCTGATTCGAGGTTTACTAGTTATTTCTGCCGTTTCGGTTCCTTGGTATGTATTAGTAACTTTACAAAATGGTTGGAATTTTATTGATTCCTTTTTTGGCTTACATAATGTTGAGCGCTTTACAGATGTTGTTAACGGACATTCGGCTCCGTGGTACTTTTATTTTTTAGTTGTAGCGGTCGGTTTTGCTCCTTACTCGGTTTACTTGCCCGTTGCAATGGCAAGAATCAAGTTTTGGCAGCGTAAATCGTGGATAGCTACAGAACGTTCTCAACAACTTGGTTTATTCGCTTTTTGGTGGTTTATTGGTGTTTTCAGCTTTTTTACCATCGCCGTTACTAAGCTGCCTAGCTACGTATTACCGTTAATGCCAGCTGCTGGTATTTTGATAGCGCTGTTCTGGGGCGATTTAATAGTTGATACGAGTACGCGTTTGGGTAAAACATCTGGTTCTAATTCGTTACCTCCGGTGTTGCTTTCCTCACCTTTGATGCAAGCAAGCGGATGGTTAAATGTAGTATTTATCTCAGCAGTCGGATTTGCCTTTTTCAAAGTTAGCAGTTTAATTGGTCCAGATCCGGCTGCACCAAATTTTCAACAAATGTTGCAAAGGTCTAATTTACCCGTTTTAGGAGGCATTATTTGGCTGGCTGCTGCCGTAATTATTGCTATTTTCTTAATACGTCGCCGTTATTTACATTTAATATGTATCAATTTGTTGGCGTTTTCAGCATTCATGGTATTGGTTCTAACTCCAGCTATATTTGTATCTGATGCTAGTCGTCAGCTACCTCTGAAGCAATTATCGCAGTTAGCTGCACGGGTACAACAACCTGGAGAAGAAATAGTCATGATTGGCTTTAAAAAACCCAGCGTTGCTTTTTACTCTCAGCGGAAAATTAATTATATTAAGACTAGTGCACAAACAGCAGACTATATTCAAACGTTGCAAGCAAAATCTGACTCAGTATTAATTCTGGCAGAACCGAAAAAGTTTCCTCAAATGGGTCTGCAACCAACTGAATATGAGAAATTAGATGCTAAACAAGCTTATAGTTTGATTCGAGTGAAGAATGAGCAATAAACAATTATCAATGAGCAGTTAGTAGTTACAAGTTATATATAACGTTTACAAAAACCACCTTTGTCGTAGGCTAAGAATTCTCCTAGCCCACTCAGGTGGGCTTCCTTTGTTTAGCTGCACCCTTCCAAGGTGTCGGGTAGATTTTAAAATTGTAATGCAGTTCTATATGCTCCACTTCTGTTTCTGCTTCAGCTGCGGCAACGTACAAGAATCATCCTGCAACCAGTGATTGAATTACCGTTTGATTGCATCACCATCGAGTAATTCTATTTTTGGTACGGCTAAATCTTTCTATCCTTCCAGGAGAATATTGATTTTTAACTCGATTGAATTGAGAACGATGTATATGCAAAAAGTTTTCCTTGGAAGTCCAGTCAATGCTACCAACAGATACAATTTTACCTTGAGAACTTTTGAGAATTAAAAATCCATCGCCATAGCCAGAATTAGTATATTCCCAAGTTCCAGTTAGACGCTTTCTTTTAACACCAACACCAACTCTTGCGCTTTCGTAACGAAATGTGCCTGACTCATTTAACTCTACTAACTTTAGAATACTTTTGGTGTCTCTAGTGAGAACAGAAGCCACTCTTTTCATACCAACTATTGACCAAGTTCCTATCAATTGGCTGGCAGATAAGTTTTGTTTACTACTTATTTTTGTCCATTTATTTATACTGTTATCGTAGTCTCGATAAGTGAACTCATTATTAGATAAAAATTTCAAAGGACCTTCAAACTTTCTTCTTTCTTCCGTTGTTTGGTATAATATGCCATCGGAAAGCCGCCAAGTACCTCTATTTAGAACATACCAATATCCATTATCTCTTGTCGCTATATAAAACCAAGAACCGTCTGAATCAAAAAATGCAGTTATCCAATCTTTGCCACCAGAATCATTGATAATTGCCCTAGTCCAACCCCCAACTAATCGCTGTGAAGAAGATTTGACATTTTTAATTCCACGGTCGATAGTATTTTGTTTTTTTCTTGCCCTAAAAGTGTAATTTTTTTCGTTATTTTTAGCAAGAAAGCTATGAGATGGCTTTGTCAATTTTAGAATTGCGTATGTTTCTGAACCAGTGAAAACAATCAGTCCAGTGCCTAGTAGTAAGCTAATTAATATTAGTTTAATTTCTAGCTTAAGTTGATTCATCTTTTTATTGCACAAAATAATTTCCAGATCGAGACATTGTGTAATCGCCTATTAAATCCTGATTTTTTTAATATATTTGGGATAAGGTAATTTTATGATGAAACACGATCCAAAACCCAGAGTTTCGTGCTAGCTATCGCATAACTAGCAACTTAGGTTATTAATTATTTGGCTATAATCTCAATTTTCAACTGCTCACTGCTCACTGTTAACTGCTCACTGATAATGCTTGATTAATTGTAATTAGCAAGTTTTCCATGGAAATTGAACGAGGTAACACCTGTGCCGTGATGGTAACTGAAGCTTTTAATTCTTCCAATTCTATTTGATTTGAATTCAAGCGTCAATCGAGTAGTAGCAGTGGTGGTAAATCCGCAGCCATCTGTTCTAATGCTTCTATTAACGATTGAACTTTTAGCTCTATGGTGGATTCTCCTAAACAAATTAATAGTAAATCTACACTTTCGTGACGTAATTGTTGTAATAGTTCTTTCCAACTGTTACACATTGCTGCTTTGAAACCTGCTGTTTGTAGGTACTGAACCAAAGCTTGAAACCATTCTGTGGGACGAGAACTTGTTTGAGGTTGTTCTTCGTTTAGGGGAGATGGAAGTTTTCCACGCAGGGGTAAGTTAACTTGAGCGCAGTTGTCTTTCTGAGTTTTCTTTGTTTTCTTGGTTTTCTTTATTTGGCAATCAATTATTTCTCCTGGTAAATCCGGTATTACAGTCAAATCCACAACTAAAATACTCGGAGGACAGCATACACCAGCAGCAATTTGCAGTACTGACAATAAAGTTGGTGCTTTTTCTTGGTCAATATTGTTGTGTTTGCCCAATTGTGTTAAACATGGGAATACTGATAATTGACTGATTTTTGATGCTGCTTGTGTAGTTTCTACGCTACGAGTTACTAAGGGTAAAGCTGCTAAAATTTGACTTTTACCAATTTGTTCTAAGTAAATTTTTGCAAGGGGCATTTCTACATCTAATAAAGCTACATCGAACTTCCAAACACGAGCTAAAAGTTGCGCTTGTTCTAAATCATCTGCTTCTATGACTCGATGTTTTCCCAGCGATGGATGATAGCTTAATGATTCTACTTCTGGTTCAACTAATCTCAATATCCGCAATGGGGTTTTGAAAGGTGAGGTATTAGAGTTTTTGACATTTGCTAGTTTTTCTTCAGGTATGTGGCATATGTTTTCTAACAATCCTGCTAAAGCTTGATAAGTAACAGGTAAGTTCAAGAAATAATCGGCGCGTTTGCTTTTAGCTTGTTCTTTTTCTGCTGCGCTAGCCGTTACAATCGTCGGAATATCCCGAGTTGCAATATCCGATTTGATCAATGTCAATACATCCCAACCCGAAAGTATCGGTAGCAAAGGATTAATAAAAATTGCGATGGGTTGCAGTCTCCGGGCTTTTTCCAATGCTTCGCAGCCAGAACGAGCTACTACTACTCGATATCCTAAAGTGCTTAAATGCTTTGTGAAATCATCTATATATCTGGCTACTGTTTCCACAACTAAGACTAAACTATTAGGAAAAGTTTGTAGTTTAGGAATAGAATCTCGTTCCTTAGAAGAGTCAAAACTATTTGTAGAAATCGGAATATTTTCCACTGATAATTCTTTGAACGAACCAGATCCAATTAACGGCTTCTCTTCTGTAACTTTCGAGCCTATTGTTTGTAAGTATCCATCTGCATCGTCCAAACCGATTTCTCCAGCTATTTTATGAGGAGGAGATGGGGGTAAAAGCACTGTAAATTGGCTTCCCGAACCTTCTCGCGATAAAAAGCTTACGTCACCACCATGAAGTCGAGCTAAAGCCCTGGTTAATACTAACCCCAAACCCGTGCCTTCATGTTGACGAGTCATGGGATTTTCCAGTTGCTGAAACTTTTGAAATATCAAATGTTGCTGGCTATCGGCAATCCCGATACCAGTATCCCAAACAGTAAAAGCGATCCAACCTTCCCAACTATTTATTTGTAAACCAATTTCACCAGCTGCTTCGGTAAACTTAAAAGCATTAGAAAGCAGGTGAATCAGCATTTGACGCAAACGCAATTCGTCGGCAACAATTTCTTCTAATCCTGCCTCAATATCAAGAACAAATTGATATTCTTCTTCTAACTCCGATCCTGTGGTTTTGCTTGTTTGAGTATGGATCGCTTTGGCTTCTTTTAAAGCGCGATCGCAAACGTTTTTGATATTAACTTTGGTAGGGTTTAACGTCATTTGGCCCGTTTCCATACGGGTTAAATCCAAAATATCGTTAACTACGCTCATCAAATGATGACCGCTTTGATGAATTAATTTAGCGTACCTTGCTTGTCTATCGTTAAGTTTCCCTAACCGCCGATCGGATAACAAGCGTGACAACCCCAATACCGCAGTTAAAGGAGTTTTTAATTCATGACTGATACAAGCCAAAAATTCATCCTTTAACCGATTTAGTTGGATTAAATCGGCGTTTTTCGTTGCTAATTCTTGGGTTAATTGCTGTTGCTCGGTAATATCGGTAGCCAAAACAAGCCATAATTGACCGTTTTGGGGTATTTCTTCGTTCTTTAATTCGCCAAAGTCTATATCGCAAATATCTACAGGTATTTTCGTAAACCGCCAAACTCTTTCTTGTCCATCTTGCATTTCCACAACACAAACACAACTACCCGGTTCGCTATCTATAAAACAACGGTTTAAGGTAGGGCTTTCTTTGGAATGGTTTAACTCAAGCTCCACAACATCTGTTTGTGTTAAACTGCCTTCGATTGTGCTTTCCCAAAGTTCCTTGAACCCTTGCGGATCTTTTAATTCCCCAAGCTGTTCGTACCAAAGTTGATTTTGCGAAACTACTTCTTTAGTATCTGTTTCTAACATTAACGCCCAAGGAAGCCCTTTAAGTAATTGTGCCGCATACTTATAGGACAACTGGCTTTTATTGCGATTTCTCGAAGAATAAATTTTATTTTTCGCCGAAGCATAACTGATAACTTCAGCATCATCCAAATGGGTTTTGGTTATCAAATTCCTGGGAATAACAGAGATTCCGTTACTCGCTTCTTGATATTGCGTCTCTAAGATCCCTGAAGCTATGGCTACAGTTTTGTTTTTCCTCTGCGATGATGCTAAACGCCCCAACAATTTACAACTATCTAAAAGTCCTAAAAATTTACCATATTCATCCACCAGCACCCAATTACGAGATTTTGCTGGCAATTTTTGAGTACGCAATTTTGAACCAAATTGCTCTAAACTTAAAGATGAGCTTAAGATTTGGATTGGTTGGATAAATTTTGCATCCAAACAAGATATTGGTTGATTCCAATCAAATTTGTGTGTGTTTCCTAGCTCGTCCTGTTTTCCATAAATGAAAAACTCTAGCAGATTCGTTGCATCAAGCAAACAACAGGGAACTTGTTGCTTGTTTAGGATTACTAACTGCACAGAATGCTGCTCTTGCTCAAAAAAAGATAACACCTCTAGAAGAGGAGTAGTTTCATAGCAACTGGGGACTCTAGTAATAAACTCGTAAAGCGGGTAATGTTGAATTGACATTTGCCTTCTGGAGTTATTCTTCTTTATAGAGCATCCGGCATCACCGTCCTCACTGCTTGTCTTGTTCCTTTTACAAGTTATAACAAGTTATAGGTTCTTTACTTTAAAAGGATAGCGACATCACAGGACGATTTGAAATCGAAACTATATGCTTTACGCAAGCAATGGAGTTCAATATCGCAGGAGCCTACTTGCCTTACAAGAGTTGTCGGTGCGGCGGGTTTTACTTCTACTGCCAGCAGATACATCAAAGAGGCAATCACTTGCGTCCATAAAGGAGTTCATACCGTGATGCATCTGGTAGCAACCATTAAGACAATTATTACTCCAAAATTAGCCTAAAAATCTTTAGTAATTATAACGATTCAAATTATGACATTTTTTAAAGCTACTTTATCTATCTTATCATTAAGTAAAATTAAAGAATTACGATCGATTATTATATCCGAAGCAGTTGCTATTTTTTTTAAAAAATATAGCTTTCAGCGTAAAAATGCAATGTTTTTCGATTAAGAAGATTGACAGAAAAATATTGTTACCTAGGATTGACTTTTTCGGCTTTACTTTCTAATGCGAGATGAAGACTAATTCTTTTGTAATATATTGCTTTATTTTTAACAAAAGAAGATATAAGTCGGAGTAAATCGATCGTAATACGTAAAATATTTTATTCAAAGTCAAGAGCAAAAAAGTTGAGAAAAATTAGCATAACTTAAAAATAATGATAAATATAAATATGTATTTGTTAAGATAATTTTCAGACGTGGGAATCTAACGCTCTTCCGATCGTAAAAAATTAGGGCGATGTTACCCAATCAAATCAAGATAATTTATTGAGAACGGAAATTACTGTAGCCTTTGGGAATATTCGTAGAACAAAGATTATATGTAGTGGAAAAAATGAAGAAACATAGGGAAAATGGATATGTAGTTAGATGTCACAATCTGAAATGATGCTCTTTTTTGAGCAAATGGATTCAAATCAAAAAAAAGAAATTTTGCAAAAAATTAAGTCTGAGTATCGTCAAATTTTGATTAAATACTTTACCAATGATATAAATCTAAAAGAAAAAATAGATAAATTAATCAATACAATATTTTGTGCTAATATCCCTGTGCCTCAAGTTATTGAGATTCATATGGACTTAGTAGATGAATTTTCCAAACAGCTAAAAATAGAAGGTAGAACTGATTATAATTCATTACTTCTTGATTATCGCTTGACATTGATTGATATGCTAGCTCACTTATGCGAAATGTATCGACGTTCTAATACTTCTAAGGGTTGATGTTTTCCGTCCTAAGTCAGAAGATAAATAATGGAAAATAGATATTTATTGTTTAAATACGGTTTAAAATTTACCCCCTCTGTTTCTTGTTTATTTTCTACCCTAAAATGCGCGTATGAACCATCAAGATGGTCAAACCTATGTTTTGAAACTTTATGTATCGGGCAATACGCCCAACTCAGTACAGGCACTAAAGACGCTCAAAACAATATTAGAGCAAGAATTCAAAGGAGTTTATGCCTTAAAAGTTATCGATGTTCAAAAGAATCCCCAGCAAGCAGAGGATGACAAAATTTTGGCTACACCAACCTTGTCAAAAATTTTACCACCACCAGTTCGTAAAATAATTGGGGATCTATCGGACAAAGAAAGAGTATTAATTGGGTTAAATTTATTGGATGCACCAGACAGCGAACAAGAAAACAACTTGGAATAGTAAACTATATAAAGGTATATAAACGGAGCCATTCGATTTTAGATTTTAGATTTTGGATTCTTATCTTTTTTAAGGAGGAGACTTGTAGATTTTAGATTATCCCTTGCGGGAGCGCTGCAATCAGCTTAAGATTTTTTTTAATCTAAAACCCAAAGTCTTTCTAGGAAAATTTGGGAGAAGAACATCTCATCCAAGCTTTCTACAAAATCCAAAATTAGGAGGGTAAATTTACTATTTGTAATTAACAAGCAATGAGCGAGAAAGAAAAGCCGCTACAAACTGGTAAACTTTTAGTAAATCGGGGTGTCGAAAAGATTCGTACCTTGATAGAAGGTTTTGATGATATTACTCATGGTGGATTGCCTAAAGGTAGAACAACTTTGGTCAGCGGTACTTCCGGAACGGGTAAAACATTATATTCTCTACAATTTCTTTATAACGGCATTACTCATTTAGAAGAACCAGGGATATTTGTCACTTTTGAAGAAGCTCCCAACGACATTATCAGGAATGCTCATATATTTGGTTGGGATTTACAACAATTAATTGACGACGGTCAATTATTTATTCTCGATGCTTCTCCCGATCCAGAAGGGCAAGAAGTGATCGGTAACTTTGACTTATCGGGACTGATAGAGCGCTTGCAATACGCAATAAAAAAATACAAAGCAAGACGCATTTCCATTGACTCGGTGACAGCAATATTTCAACAGTACGAAGCAGCAGGTTTGGTACGACGAGAAATTTTTCGCTTGGTTGCGCGTTTAAAAAACTTAAGCGTTACCACCGTCATGACAACCGAACGACGGGAAGAATACGGCCCGGTTGCAACATTCGGGGTAGAAGAATTTGTCTCAGATAATGTCATAATTTTTCGTAACGTTTTAGAAGGAGAACGTCGCAGACGCACCATTGAAATTCTCAAGTTACGCGGTACGACTCATATGAAAGGAGAATATCCTTTTACAATTACCAATGACGGGATAAATATTTTCCCATTGGGTGCGATGCAGTTAACCCAACGTTCTTCAAATGTCCGCGTATCTTCAGGAGTCGAATATTTAGATCGGATGTGCGGAGGTGGATTTTTTAAAGACTCAATTATTTTGGCTACAGGTGCTACAGGTACGGGTAAAACTTTGTTAGTCAGTAAGTTTTTGCAAGAAGGTTGTTTTCAAGGCGAACGCTCGATATTGTTCGCCTATGAAGAATCCCGCGCACAACTTTCTCGTAATGCCACTTCCTGGGGAATTGATTTTGAGGAATTGGAAAAGCAAGGATTGCTAAAAATTATTTGTGCTTATCCCGAATCAACTGGTTTAGAAGATCACCTACAAATTATTAAGTCAGAAATTTCTGAATTTAAACCGAATCGTATTGCCATAGATTCCCTTAGTGCTTTAGATCGGGGAGTTTCTAATAATGCATTTCGACAATTTGTTATTGGTGTCACTGGTTACGCTAAGCAAGAAGAAATCACCGGCTTTTTTACTAATACTACCACCCACTTTTTGGGTTCAAATTCAATTACCGATTCTCATATTTCTACTATTACCGACACGATTATCCTATTACAATATGTAGAAATTCGTGGAGAAATGTCGCGAGCAATCAATGTATTTAAAATGCGCGGTTCCTGGCACGATAAGGGTATTAGGGAATACAACATAACTCGTGAAGGTCCCCAAATTAAAAATTCATTCCAAGATTACGAAAGAATTATCAGTGGAGTGCCAAGCCGCGTTAGTATCGATGAAAAGGCGGAACTATCTCGCATCGTCAAAGGTTTTGAAGATGAACAAACATCTGATTCTTAGCATCTGAGTTAACATTGTTATTCTTTGTAAGCGTGATATAGTCTGTGGAGAGAAAACGGTTTCTGCCGCTTGTTTGTAGTGTGAGGAAATGCGGTGAAAGCACAGCAAATATTAAATAGTTTCTTGCCCGGTGTGACAGCAGCAGTTTTAACGACTCAGCCTACTTTGGCTGATACCGTAACTGTGGATAACTCGCACGTGGGTCTTTATCCTAGTGTCTTTACTACCAGTATAAGTAGTGAAGATGATTTAAACAATACTTTTAGCCCTCTAAAAGATACGGTTGACAATAAATATCCCGCGCCAGTGACTCCTACAGGGGTTGAACCGAGCAACTTCAAACCAGTCGATCGTGGAATTTCAGAGGTTAAGGTAGCTGGTAAAACTGGAGTCTTAATCAATGCGATAAGGAAAAATAATCAAACTGTAAAAACCGAGAGTTTTAAAACGACTTCCCATAGAAGTTCGACACAAGCCTTAAAAAAACCTTCATCTAGCGAAGTTTCTTATAGAAATAGCAATTCATCTGGAATCAACAAAATTGCCCCAGTGGCAGTCAAAAACAATCCAGACAATCAAATATTTCAAAAATTACAGCATATTGCGACTGGACCGGGAGCGGCAAATTTATTAAAAGTAGAACCATGTCCCCTACAGCAGGATACGCCAAAAAGGGGACAAAATGATTTAAAACTACAAAGTATTTCATCACCCGAGAGTGGGGCTTGTCAAGGTAACTCTATTCCTAATAATAAAATAGCTCAACCACTTTCCCCCGCTCCGGTACAGCCAACAAGACCGCGTTTACAGGGTCCAGTTCCAATTCCTCCAGGACTCGACCCCAGCGCCAACCCCCTGCAATATCCTACCAAACCAGAGGAAGTAAGAGTAGAGCAGGATCAACCACTTACTTTGCAGCAGGCATTAGAATTCGCAAGACGCAATAATCAAGAGCTACAGGTAGCTTTATTGCAGCTAGAGCGGGCACAAGCAGGTTTGAAGGTAGCAAGAGCCGCTTTATTACCTAACGTAGGTTTGACTGGTCAAGTAGGTCGTAGTTCTTCATCACAGAGCGAACTTCAACGTAGACTTAGTCCCGACGATCCTCGATTTGAGGATGCAGACGACCCTACTACTAGCTTTACTGGGCAAGCACAGGTCAGTTACGATTTGTACACCTCTGGAGCGCGTTCTGCTCGCATCCAACAAGCAGAAGAACAGTTGCGCTTGCAAGAATTAGACGTTGAGCGTTTATCTGAGGAAATTCGTCTCAACGTAGCCACCGAGTATTACAACTTGCAAGAAGCCGACGAACAAGTACGCATATCGAGAGCTGCTGTAGTCAACGCCGAAGCCAGTTTAAGAGATGCGCGAGCATTGGAAGAAGCTGGTGTGGGAACGCGCTTTGACTCATTGCGTACTCAGGTTAACTTAGCAAACTCTCAGCAACAGTTAACTAATGCCCTATCGCAACAGCGCATTGCTCGTCGTGCGTTAGCCACACGGTTGAATTTAGCGCAATTAGGCACTATCTCAGCCGCAGATCCGGTAAAGTTGGCTGGTTTATGGAATCAAACGCTGGAAAACAGCATAGTTTTGGCTTTTCAAAATCGTCCCGAATTGCAACAGCAACTAGCACAGCGGAATATTAGCCAGCAGCAGCGAAGAGAAGCACTAGCAAATCTCGGTCCGCAAGTAAGTCTTGTTGCTAATTACGAACTACTCGATCAGTTTAACGATACCGCAGGATTAACCGACGGTTACAGCGTTGCATTAAGAGCAAATCTGAACTTATTTGATGGCGGTGCATCTAGAGGGCGAGCCAAACAGTCAGAAGTTGACACCCAGATAGCCGAAACTCAGTTTTCTCAAACGCGCAATCAAATCCGCTTTCAGGTAGAGCAAGCTTATTCACAACTGCAATCCAACAGAGAAAACGTGCAAACCTCTCAAGCAGCTTTAGATCAAGCTAGAGAATCTTTAAGATTAGCTCGCTTGCGCTTTCAAGCCGGTGTTGGAACTCAACTCGAAGTACTTGATGCTGAAAACGCTTTGACTAGAGCCGAAGGTAATCGAATTACCGCTATTTTGGATTACAATCGCGCTTTGGCTAATTTACAACGTAACGTTACTTCAAGAGGGTTGCGTTAATGCAGTTTATTAGTCATTAGTTCTTAGTTATTAGTTATTAGTTATTAGTTGTTAGCTTATAACTTGTAACTATAGACTTTTGGCTAATTACATTTATTAAAAGTTATCGGGGTTTTATTAATAACAAAAATTATTATTTTGATACGTAGAATTCACCACTAACCGTATAACTAGTTAAAAACATTTATTTGCTTGTTTCCAAACCTCTTTCATTCCAGAAGAGAGGCTTTGATTCTTGATAAATCGGTATAAGATAAAACTTTTTAATCAAATTAAATTTGTATTCAAGCTAACTTTTTGCAGTTAAAATACTGTAAGATTTATCTGATAATACAGTATTTTTATGACTACAGTTACATCCCAAGAAATTGCCCAATTTCGCTCTACATTTGCTAATTATCCCTCAGCATTACAGGCACTGGATTTGATTTCCGATTGTGACGGAGACTTAGAAGATGCTGCCATGACATTAGCTATCAAAGCAGGGCAGCAGCCAGAAATTGCCAATTCCGAATGGTTGGATAGTTTAGCGAAAAAATGGCGATCGCTAATTTGTCAGGAAGAATGGCGTTCGGATTTGCAAGAAGGTTCGGTAGACAAACTCATGGAACAGATTCAAAAAACGCCCACCTTCCCCACCGTATTAGTGACTCCGGTTTTACTTTATGTCTTCAAGCAAGGTATACCGGAATTTTGCGAACCTTTAGATTTAGTTACTGAATAGGGCATTGGGAATAGGGCATTGGGCATTGGTAATTGGCAATTGGTAATTGTTTAATATCCCCTTGTCCCCTTGTCTCCCCTCTCCCCATCTCCCCATCTCCCCCTTCGGGTATCTCCTCCGGAGACGCTGAGCCGCACGCTCCGCGTGAACGCTAACACCACTTTGCTCGTACTGCGGGAACCTCCGCACGCAAGTGGATTCACCATCTCCCATCTCCCCGTAACCTTTAACAGTAATTAAGAAATCGAATTGATGGCAGCAGTACTGGTAGGCTGTTAGTTAGAGCGAAATTATTTTAGATAACTTTAGATAAAAGCTTTAGCGTTAATGAACTATCTCGTTGCAGTATTCCCGGACAGGATGATAGCAGAAGAAGCTTATACCGCCTTAGAAAAAAAAGGTATCAAAAGTACCATACTTGGTAGAGGCTATAAATCTGCTGATGAATTCGGTTTAATCGATCCTAAAGAACAAGCTAAAAAGCAGGCAAAGTTTATGTCTTATTGGCTGGTACCGTTTGGCTTTTTTGCTGGTTTTGCTTTTAATTTGATTACTGGGATAAATACTTTTGCTTGGGCGGGAGAAGTCGGCAATCGTATTATCGGAGGATTGTTAGGTGCTGGTAGTGGTGCTTTAGGTGCAATCTTTGTCGGCGGAGGAGTCGGTTTAGTGGTTGGTGGTGGTGACGCTTTACCTTATCGCAACCGCTTGGATGCTGGTAAATATATAGTTGTAGTCGAAGGTGTTGACAGTGCCAAACGCGAGACAACTAGAATTTTACGTCAGCTAGAGCCAGAGAATATTCAAGGTTATGCTGCGGAGTAAAATTGGGCATTGGGCATTGGGCATTGGGCATTGGGCATTGGGCATTAGGCATTGGGGAGTAAAATAGATTCCGAATATGGCAGAAAATTATGAATAAAAAATCTACAACTAACAACTAACAACTATCAACTAACAACTAACTTTATCGAAATGTTGCCAAGAGAAGAACTTTTAAAGAACGTTGAAAATCGAGATACTGTAGCGCGTGTAATTGATTGTGCCGAGCAAGCAATTAAAACTTGGGAAGTTGTTTTTACAGACTTTCTTTCACCACCAGAATTAGCAGAATCTCAACAAGCTTTTAGTCGGTTAACTGAGGTGCAGTTGTTAGCGTGGGGTGGATATCCGCAAGCTGAACGAAAAAGAATTGCGATCGCACGCAGCGAATTACCTTTGGATGAGTCGCAGGTTGAACTTGTTGCTTTGAATATTGCTGGGAATTTCCTGTTTGATACTGCTAACCATCGCGATTTCTTGGGTGCGATGTTGGGAACGGGAATTGTACGCGAGAAAACTGGCGATATTATTGTACTTGGCGAACGGGGAGCGCAGGTAGTTGTTGTTCCGGAATTAGCTGATTTTCTCGAAGCAAGTTTAACTCAGGTGCGTTCGGTTCCTGTCAAGACTCAAAGGATGGATTTTAGTGAATTAAAAGTAAGAGAACCAAAGAAAAAAGAATTAACCACGGTGGAAGCATCTTTAAGATTAGATGCAATTGCTTCTGCTGGATTTGGAATGTCTCGCAGCAAAATGGTCGATCTAATAAATGCTGGTGACGTGCGGGTTAATTGGAAAGATATCAAGCAATCTTCTCATCAAATAAAAACCGGAGATTTGATCGCAATTCGCGGTAAAGGACGTTTGGAAGTTGGGGAGATTGCGGTTACGAAGAAAGAAAGATATCGGATGCAGTTAACGAAGTTTGTTTAGGCAGTTATCAATTATCAATTATCAATTAACAATTACCCGGCGGTTGAAACCGCACGCCAGTTGCTTCAAGTCGGGGAACCCCGAAGTTTCTTTAAGCGAGGGAACCTCGCCAACGAACTTCTCTTCGCCCAACGCACTGGCTCAGCTACACAAGTAAAGTCCACCTATGCCCTCCGGGCACGCTACGCTAACGTGAACTAAATATTACTTAATATTATAGTGATATAAAAAAGTTTCGTAGTAGCGCTTCAGCGCATCTTATAAAAGTATGGGTATCTAATAATAATTTCATTCCATATATTCTTTAAAATCTTCCAAAGGTTCATCAAAATCATCTGAAATCCAAACCAAACCCTTGGCACTACCAGCCTTGGCTGGATAACGTTTCACTGGTTCTATTACAGTAAGTTTGACAACAGGTTGCTCATCTTTAATAATTATGATTTCTTCACCTTTAAGGGCTGCATCGATAAATTGAGCCAAATTTTCAGAAGCTTCTGCTAAGGTTACTTGTTGCATGAAAACATTTTTGTCAAATTTATACTTTTATTTTAATGTATAACGAATCAATAAAAATTATTATCAACCACAAATAATTTTACATGATTCAGCGAACATTCCCATCAAGGTGCGTTACGTTCCGCAAGGTTGCGACAGAATTAAGAAATGTTTTCGTTGCTATTAAATATTGTTTTCCCGTATAAAACAACCTACAATTTTGACCTTTAACCTTTGCTTGATGTTGGGTTACGACAGGATTAATAAATATTTTCGTTGCTATTAAATATTGTTTTCCTGTCTAACCCAACCTACAACTACAATTCCCTATGCCCAATGCCCCATTCCCAATTCCCAATATTAAGCTTTAAACTGTTTTTCTAACAAGTTTAATAAAGTTTCTCTAGGCATTACAGAAGATAATCCGGTGATAAATTTGGATGCAATTCCACCAACGACTACAGCAGCGTTTCCATTTTCAAGTGCTTTCATAGCTTCGTCTACTACTTCTTCGGGAGTAGACATACTTTTTGCGTTACGTGCTAAAGCGGGAGGAAAGTTAGCTTCCTCGAAAAAGTTTGTTTCGGTCAGGATCAGGAGAAACTACTAAAACTCTTACCCCATATTGACGATTTTCAGCCCATAATGCTTCGCTAAAACTGCGAACGAAAGCTTTTGTTGCTGCATAAATTGATAAATATGGTATCGGTTGATATGCAGCAATTGATGATACGTTTATAATGCTTCCCGAACCTCTTTCGCGCATTTGTGGTAAGAATTTGTGGGTTAAAGCTACTACCGCAATATTGTTTAACTGAATCATTTGAATTTGGCGATCGCAATCGGTTTGAATAAATTCACCATAGTCACCAAACCCAGCATTGTTAATCAATAAATCAACGCTCAATCCTTTAGCTTGAACGGCATCGAAGACTTCTTGAGGTGCTGATGTTTGAGACAAATCTTTAACAATCACATCAACTTGAATATTATGTTGCTGCTCTAACTGTTGAGCAAGAGCATTAAGCTTATTTTCCGAGCGAGCAACGATAATTAGATTTGTATTTTTAGCAGCAAGTTTTTCTGCAAAGCATTTACCAATACCACCACTAGCACCAGTAATTAAAGCTGTAGGCATTTTTACTAATAATAATTTTGTTAACTACCTTACAGATGCTAGCAACAACGGGCACAGAGTTTGACCTATCCAAAGTCAGATCGCAGGGAGTAGTTATCAGTGAACAGTTATCAGTGAACAGAAAAAATTAATTCCTAACTCCCCGCCTCCTAACTTCTAACTCTTAACTCTCCATCGTTATGTTGTAATTTTTCTCTCACGAATGGGAATAATCATAGTAAGAGTAACAGGGTGATTGGATGTACCGTCTAGATAGCAATGCATTTGAAATATTACGTGCGGAGGCTGAATTATGTAGTGTTAATGACGAGCATGGGTTGCAAAAACAGCAATTAGTGCTGAAGCGTTTGGAAAAACTGCGCTCTAAAAAGGGCAAGCGTGCGAATTTAAACGAGTTGCGTGCTGTGGTTGTAGATATTTTTCCTATCTTCAACGAAACGGTTCTCAAAAAAGCTGCTAAAGCAAATCGAAAACCAAATGTTTTTAATAAATTCAACTATCTAATAATAACTTTAGTAAGCGTTACTGGAGCGGTGGCAATACTTAATTTACCGCATCCTAATATTCGCTGGTTTGTTGTTAAAACAGCACCAGTATTGCTTATCCCTTCTTATATGAATATGAATTTTCACTATTGGGGTGCGAAAAATTCCGTTGCAGAAGCAGAAAGTTTACTCAATTCTGCGGCTAATTTTAAACAAATAAAGCAAGTTGAAGACAGATTAGAAGATGCAGATAAACATTTGCAGAATATTCCGGTTTGGTTTCTAGGATATTATCCCGAAGTTTATTGTCAAAGATTTAGCTGTAAATGGAATTTTAGTTTTAATGAATTTGAAAAAGTTCGCACTGAAACTACCGAAGTTGAAACAAAATTATTTGTACAAAAGAATGCTTTTATACGTTTGCTAGAAGCAGAGCAAGTTTATAACAGTGCAAAACAAAAATTCAGTTTGGCTAAGACTCAGAAGCAAAGAGAACTTGTCATTGTTTCGCTGCAAGAATCTATTAAAAGTATAGAGAAAATTCCTCCAGAAACTTTAGCTCATAAAAAAGCAGAAGAAAAAGTAAAAGTTTATAAGCGTTATTACGACAAAATAGCTCAAAGAAAATAGCGTTTATTCGGGGGTTTTAAATAAATCCTCTCCAAGCAGAAAGAGAATCGCAAAAAATTCTCAATCAAGCAGAAGGGATAATCGAAAGTTTTATAGCCAATCCCCTATCCAAGTTTAACCAATACAAAGCACAATTACGGACAATTATCACAAAATTGAAAACTGTACAGTCTGGTACAACATCTTATCCAAGAGCGCAAGAGCTAATATTATCAATTCAAAAGCAACTGAAAAAATAAACTAGTAACGTATGTAGAGACGTAAAATTTTACGTCTCTCCTAGATTCGCGTAGAAAACCAATTACTCGCTTAATTTTACGTCTGTGCAGAAACCAATTTCCCAAAAGACTTGCATTCATTGCAGAATCTATGCTATATAAATATAGCTTCGGACGTATAGCTCAGTTGGTTAGAGCGCTACGTTGACATCGTAGAGGTCACTGGTTCGAATCCAGTTACGTCCATTGTCTGAAGAATAGTTGTTAATAGTTCGTGTGACTTGAACCATAAGTTTGCCGCGACGGCAGCATTATGTTTCCGATTCGCGGTGGCAATATTATAGTACCATTAATCCTTTTATCTCATTTTAAATCAACAAGCCTTCCGAAGCGTTTTTTGATGATACTCATGGGCGGACAAACTCGTCAATTAATATTGAATTCGAGAAGCTATATGGAACATTGAATTCAGGAAAGTAGATACCTAACGTTGTCGGAACCTAAAAGCTTCAGGAAAAGGTAAGGAATCTCCGCCCTAATATGTATTATTCTCTACTTTGAATATTGGTGTTTTTATTTTTAAACTTGTCCGGATTCTTTTAGCTTTTTTATTGCTCAAAGGGGTTCATTATTTAACTTGACCTTATCTATGGCATGATTATATATAAACTTTGCCAGCAGCAAAAAAATATGAACAACAACGGAGGCGATACAAATCAACCAAGTTACATTCTGGCTTTAGATTTAGGCACTACGGGAAATCGTGCTTTTGTGTTTGATTCCAACAGTCAAGTTGTCGGACAAGCATACCTTGAACTCAAGCAATATTATCCTCAACCGGGATGGTTGGAACATGATGCGGTTGAAATCTGGGAAGCTACTATTTGGGTGATGGAAAGTGCGATCGCCTCTGCAAAAATTTCCCCTTCACAAATAGCTGCTATTGGTTTAACTAACCAGCGAGAGACTTGTTTATTATGGGACAAAAACACCGGAAAACCTTTAGGCAAAGCAATTGTATGGCAAGATAGACGTACTGCTCCCCTTTGCAATGAATTACAAAATCAAGGTTTAGGAGAAGAGGTTTATCAACGTACTGGATTAGTTATTGATGCTTATTTTTCTGCGACAAAACTTTCTTGGCTGTTGGATTCTGTTGCAGGAGTCGATCTAAATAATGTTTTGGCTGGAACAATTGATACTTGGGTGCTGTGGAATCTTACCGGCAGAAAAATTCATGCAACAGATCATAGTAACGCCAGTCGAACAATGTTGATGAATTTGGATTGCGATTGGGATGAAAAGCTATTAAATTTATTTAAAATTCCTCGTCATATTTTACCCGAAATTCAACCCAGTTTTGGTGATTTTGGAGTTACCGATCCAGCTTTACTAGAAGTCGAAATTCCTATTACCGCTATATTAGGCGATCAACAAGCATCTTTATTTGGTCATGGTTGCAATGCTCCCGGTTTAATGAAATGTACTTACGGTACTGGTAGCTTTTTGGTGGCTCATACCGGAAACGAAATAGTGCGATCGCAAAGTCAGGTTTTGAGTACTGTGGCGTGGACTCAAGTCAATCAAAGCGGTTCTTTAGATATCAGCTATGCTCTAGAAGGCAGTATGTTTACTAGTGGCGCTTGTATTCAATGGTTGCGTGATGGGATGCAATTAATTGAAACAGCGGCTCAAACTGAGACTATAGCAACTCAAGTAAACGACAACGGCGGAGTATATTTTGTCCCTGCATTGAGCGGATTGGGCGCACCTCATTGGGATATGAGCGCTAGAGGTACTTTTATAGGAATTACTGCTGGTGTCACCAGAGAACATATGGTACGTTCTGTATTAGAAGCAATTGCTTACCAGGTGAAAGAAGTTGTAGACGCAATCAATACATCTAGTAACATTTCTATTGAAAAGTTAGCTGTAGACGGTGGTGCTTCCAATAATAATTTTTTAATGCAGTTTCAAGCCGATTTATTAGGAATTGCGATCGAACAACCAGCGATGCGAGATACTACAGTACAAGGTATTGCCTTTGCTGCCGGTTTAACAATTGGTTTATGGAATGATTATTCACAATTAATCAGTCAAAGAAAAATCGAAAAAGTATTTGAACCAAATCTTAAAAATAGTAATATTCAAGATATTCAAGATAATTATGCTACTTGGTTGCGTGCTGTTGAGCGTGGAAAGAATTGGGAACAGTGAGCAGTGAACAGTGAACAGTGAGCAGTGTTAGCGAAGCGTGTCCCGAAAGGGACATACAGTGAGCAGTTATCAAGTTGTTATTTCCAATTAACACTATAGTTCGTAGTAAGGAATTTATTCGTTTTTTGAAGCCTCTCGTTAAAAGTTTTCCTAGTCCTATTTATCTCACATCTTGCACCATTCTCAACAACCGCCGTCTTAATAAATTCTCAGGCTAATACACAAAGTCTGATAAATCCGACTGGGCATGGGTTTTAGTGCTTTTTAACGTACTTTGTATATAAGCCTTGAAATTGATTTCAAGGCGGGCATTAGGGCTTAACGACAATGGTGCAAGATGTCAGATTTATAGGACCTTCGCTTTTAGCCAGGGAATTACATTCCCTGGCGGTGTTGAAAATGGTGCAAGATGTCTGTTAAACAGCAATTACGCGATTAGAACGATACCGTATTGGTGCGTGACACTATAAGCAATATTATCTATTACTTTCAAAGTTATTCAAAGTGTCACACAACCTACAAACTGTTCCCTATTCCCCATTCCCTATGCCCAATGCCCAGTTCCCTCTTACCGTTAATCACCACATCAATATTACGGCTTTCACAATACATTTAATTTTCTAAAAATCAATTTTCCTGATATAATCCGTTTTGATAAAAATAAATAAACAAGTAAATAGAAAAATCAATTATTTTGCGGTCTTTCAGCGATTTAGGAATGCTGAAAAACAGCAACATCTGCTACAAAAATTTTTTTGGGAAATATAAAGTTTTTGACAACTTTACAAAAGTTTTTATGAGAAAAATAAAGACAGAAAAGTAAACTAAAACTGTCTTCGGATTCTTATATATGGTAGCGCTCAACGAGAACGCACAAAAACGTCTTACTATACAAACTGTTGAAATTGCTCCAAACACAACGGCGATTCGTAGTCTCGATTGGGACCGCGATCGTTTCGACATCGAGTTTGGATTGCAAAATGGCACAACTTACAACTCTTATCTAATTCGCGGCGAACGTACAGCTTTGGTTGATACGTCTCACACTAAGTTTCGGGAACAATATTTAGAAACTCTCAAGAGCTTAATTAATCCCAAGGAGATTGATTACGTAATTGTCAACCACACCGAACCCGATCATAGTGGATTGGTAGAAGATGTGCTGCAAATTGCTCCTAGAGCAACTGTATTAGCTTCTAAGGTAGCTTTGCAGTTCTTAGAAAACTTGGTACACGATCCGTTTTCTAAGCGAATTGTTAAGACTGGTGACAAGGTAGATTTAGGTGACGGACACGAACTAGAATTCGTAAGTGCGCCTAATTTACACTGGCCCGATACTATCTTCAGTTTCGACAAAAAGACTCAAACACTCTTTACTTGTGACGCTTTTGGTATGCACTATTGCAGTGACGATACCTTTGATGTCAATTTAGAGGCAATCGAACCTGACTTCAAGTTTTACTACGATTGTTTGATGGGGCCAAATGCTCGCTCTTTATTGAATGCAATGAAGAGAATGAACGATTTGGGCAAAATCAAAATTATTGCTAACGGCCACGGCCCATTACTTTATCACAACTTAGATACTTTAAAAGAGTGTTATCAAAGTTGGAGTCAAAAACAAGCCAAAACTGAAACAATTATTGGTTTGTACTACGTGTCGGAATATGGATATAGCGATCGCCTAGCGCAATCAATTGGGCACGGTATCCAAAAAACCGGCGTTGGTGTGGAGATGTTGGATTTAGCTAGCACCGATCTCCAGGAAATCCAAGAATTAGCTGGTAGAGCGGCAGGTATCATCATTGGTATGCCTCCTTCTCATAATACTGCGGCACAGGCTGCTATCAGTTCTCTGTTAGCGGTAGTGAAAAATAAGCAAGTCGTAGGACTGTATGAGTCATACGGTGGAGATGACGAACCTATCGACACCTTACGGAGAAAATTCCTCGAACATGGTGTACGAGAAGGTTTCCCAGCAATCCGCATCAAAGAAGAACCTAACAACGATGTATTTCGAGCAGCTGATGAAGCTGGTAACGAGATGGGGCAGCTTCTTGTACGCGAACGCAACATCAAGCACCTCAAGTCAATTGATGCCGATTTAGAAAAAGCATTAGGTCGGATTAGCAACGGACTTTATGTTGTTACCACTAAAAAAGGTGACATAAAAGGCGCAATGGTTGCTTCCTGGATTGCTCAAGCAAGTTTACAGCCTTTAGGATTTACTGTAGCTATCGCTAAAGAACGAGGAATTGAATCTTCACTACAGATAGGTGATAAATTCGTCCTCAATGTTCTTGAAGAAGGAAACTATCAAGACCTCAAAAAGCATTTCCTCAAGCGTTTACTTCCCGGTGTTGACCGATTTGAAGGAGTGAAAACTCAAACAGCTAAAAATGGTAGCCCCATTCTTACAGATGCTTTGGCATACATGGAATGCGAAGTCAAAACCAGCATGGAATGTAGCGACCACACATTATTGTACTGTACTGTTTCCGCAGGTCGTATTTCCGATCCCGATGGAGTAACAGCAGTTCGCCATCGTAAAGTTGGTACTTATTACTAAAGTTAAGAGTTAGGAGTGAGGAGTTAGGAATTATTTTCTACCCCCTCCTTCCCACGCCACTTGCTACAACCGTCGTGTTCCTCGGCAACGCAGTGGCTCCTCTCCCCCTCTTCCCCTTCTTCCCCCTCTACCCACTCTTCGCTCGGATTTAGGACTAAAGTCCTTACTACGAACTTTAATTTGTTCATCTATTTATTAAATTGAAATAGGCATCTACGTTCTTTTTTTTTGATTATTTTTTTGATTCTTAATCCTTTATTTTCTCACGCATAATTATGACAAATTCCAATCCCCGCGATATGCAGATTGCCCCGATTGCGACCGATACTAAGTTGATTAAAGCTCGTAGTTGGACGCGCTTACGATTTGAAATTGAATACGCATTGGCTAAGGGTAGTACTTCTAATTGCTATTTAATTGAAGGCGAGCAAACTGCAATTATTGACCCGCCTCCGGAAACTTTTACACAAATTTATATGGAGGCTTTGCAAAGTGTTTTAGATTTGCAACAGTTAGATTATGTGATTATCGGACATTTTAATCCTAATCGCGTCGCGACTCTCAAAGCAATTCTAGAACGCGCACCGCAGCTAACTTTTGTTTCTTCTGTTCCCGGTGCTGCTAATTTACGTAAAGCTTTTGGTTCACAACTCAAAGTTATAGAAATGCGGGGTAAGGAAACCCTCGATTTGGGTAAGGGACACGTTTTGAAATGTATTCCTATTCCAAGTCCACGCTGGCCTACTGGACTTGCTACTTACGACCCACAAACCCAAGTTCTCTTCTCAAATAAACTATTTGGCACTCATGTCTGCGGTGAAGAGGTATTTGATGAAGATTGGGATATTTTAAAGGAAGACCAGCGTTACTATTTTGACTGCTTGATGGCTCCCCACGCACCTCATGTAAAAGCGGCTTTGGAAAAACTTTCCGAAATTCCGGTGAGAATGTATGGTACCGTTCACGGCCCTTTGGTACGCTATGGTTTGATTGAACTCAATAAGGCTTATCAACAGTGGAGCGTTTCTCAAACCGAACGGGAAGTCACCGTTGCCTTACTTTACGCTTCAGCATATGGTAATACTTCAACTTTAGCCCAAGCTTTCGGCTTGGGTTTAACTAAAGGTGGGGTAGCTGTTGAGTCTATTAATTGCGAATTTGCCGATCCAGATGATATCCGCGCTGCCATCGAAAAGTCGGATGGTTTTATCATTGGTTCTCCTACTATCGGTGGTAACGCTCCTACTCCGATTCATACTGCTTTGGGTATCGTTCTTTCAGTTGGCGACACTGGCAAACTTGCCGGAGTATTTGGTTCCTACGGTTGGAGTGGTGAAGCCTTCGATTTAATTGAAGGTAAGCTAAAAGATGCAGGATTCAAATTTGGCTTCGATACCTTCAAAGCTAGATTTAAACCATCCGATAAAACCCTCAAAGAATGTGAAGAAACAGCAACTGACTTCGCTCAAACATTGAGAAAAGCCCGCAAACTACGTTTACCTCAACCCGCTGCAACTCCAATGGAACAAGCCGTGGGACGTATTGTTGGTTCCGTTTGCGTACTTACAGCCAAACAAGGAGAAGTTTCCACCGGGATGTTAGGCTCTTGGGTATCGCAAGCTACCTTCGATCCACCAGGAATTAGTTTAGCGATCGCCAAAGATAGAGCGGTTGAAACGTTGCTGTATCCCGGAAGTAAGTTTGTGTTAAATGTTATCGGTGAAGGCAATCAACAAGATTACGTCAAGCACTTCCGTAAATCTTTTGCTCCCGGTGAAGACCGTTTTTCTAGCTTCCCCACAGCGTCAGCCGATAATGGTGGCATCATCCTCACAGATGCTATAGCCTATATCGAATGTTCTGCAAGCAAGCGTATGGAATGCGGCGACCATTGGGTGATATATGCAACCGTTGACAATGGTAAGTTACTGCAAACAGATACTGTAACTGCTATCCACCGCCGCAAAGCAGGAAACCATTATTAACAGTGAACAGTTAACAGTGAACAGTTAGCAGTTGGAAGTTAGGAGTGATGATAGGGAGAAAATTATTTACTCACCTCCTTGTCCCTTCGTCCCCTTGTCTCCCTCTCTCCCTAACCCTTTCCTGATTCCAGGAGAGGGTAATTTTATGTAGGGTTTTACAAATTAATCCGGACAATACCGCACCATACTCTGTATGAACAGTTAATTGTTCCCTACTAACTGGTAACTGGTCACTGTTCACTGTATGTCGCTGTCGCGACACGCTACGCTAACACTGCTCACTATTCCCTGAAAAATGTCATTTAATATACATATAAGTATTTTCTGGCATCCGAAAAATAATGGAACTTTTATCATAGTTAAAGGTGTTATTAGCAGGTCAGTCAGCAGAAGAATGTTTCCGCAATTGTTCGCAGGTCAACTGTATACAGATTGTGTAAGGTTTAACTATTAAATAAGTAGTGGCATCAAAAAAATGCCTGCTGCGAAGACAACGGTTTAAATTATAGGCTCTTGTTATGAATCCAGAAAAAAACAAAAACAAACTAAAGTTCCCTTTTTGGCAGTATCTCAACCAACCCTTGTTTAGTGAAAAACTTATATTAAATCCTCATACCTTTGCCTACATCTACAGAATAGAGCTTCTAGAGCGCTGCTGGGGCAGAGAATGCGATGCTAAGGGGCAATCTAGAGGCGGTGCATAAACTAATTTTGTCTTCTTACGATGGTTTTATGGCGATTCGGGGAAGATTTATGAGTTACGAATTAACAAATTTTTATTTGAATGGGCTAATTTTTGCTTTTGGGTTTCCAACATTTTAATTTTAATTTCAGCCTTATATAATTGCCTCATCCCAAGGATGGGGCTTTTTTGTGGGAATGGGGAATAGGGAACAGGGAATGGGGAATGGGGAATAGGGAATAGGGAGTAGGGAATGGGGAATAGGGAATGGGGAACAGGGAACAGTTATATAACCATATATATAATTTTGGTTAATTACTTAGCAGAACTTTAGTTGAGTATCAAAAAGGTTGAATTATTGAAAATAAACATCTCACCGTGTCCTAAACTATCATGTGTTTTTTCTACTTCCGATAATTAAACACGATAATCTAACAGATAATTTTAGGCTCAACTTGATGCATTTTAAGTAGATTACTTAGAAAAATCAAACTATTAATACATTTATTCTCCGAATAAAGAGTAATAATTAAGACCTGTGGCACTGTGGGTATGCTGATGGTTTTTAATAAGAATTAAGGGTTAGGGAAGATTAAAATTTGCAAATATCCGAAGCCCGGTTTATACGGCGTTTGGGAGTTGATGAGGTCACAATTTAAACACGAATACGAAAATTAATATATTTACCTCAAAAAAAATATAGTCTATATGACATTCCTGCGTTACTCTGGATAACACTTACGGTGTTTGAGAAAGGTTGAAAGCCTATGTCCTTTGTTCCTTTACACATTCATAGCGACTATAGCTTACTTGATGGTGCGTCTCAGTTGCCTCCTTTGATCGATCGTGCCATCGAATTGGGAATGGAGGCGATCGCCTTAACCGATCACGGGGTTATGTATGGTGCGGTTGAGTTGATCAAAATTTGTCAGAAAAAGAATTTTAAGCCGATTATCGGCAATGAAATGTATATTATCAACGGCGATATCACCAAGCAGGAACGCCGTCCCCGTTACCATCAGGTTGTTTTGGCAAAGAATAATCGGGGTTATAAAAATTTAACTAAGTTAACTACGATATCTCATTTGGAAGGGGTGCAGGGAAAGGGAATTTTTTCGCGCCCTTGTATAAATAAGGAATTATTAAAGCAGTACCACGAGGATTTAATTGTTACCAGCGCTTGTTTGGGTGGAGAAATACCCCAAGCGATTATGAGCGGTAGGACGGATGTAGCCAGGAGAGTGGCTAAATGGTATCAAGATATATTCGGCGATGATTATTATTTAGAAATTCAAGATCACGGTTCCCAAGAGGACCGAGTTGTGAATGTAGAAATTGTCAAAATTGCGCGGGAATTGGGAATTAAGCTGATAGCAACTAACGATTCTCACTATACTTCTTGTAACGACGTAGAAGCCCACGATGCTTTGCTGTGCATTCAAACTGGAAAAAAGATTTTTGAAGATAAACGAATGCGTTATAGCGGTACGGAATATTTAAAATCTGCTGAAGAAATGATGCAGTTATTCCGCGACCATTTACCGGAAGATGTCATAGAAGAAGCTGTTACAAATACTGTAGAAGTTGCCGATAAAATTGAACCTTATAAGATTTTAAGTCCGCCAAGAACTCCTCATTTTCCGATTCCATCCGGTCATAATGCCGATACTTATGTAGAAGAAGTAACTTGGCAAGGTCTTTTAGAAAAGTTAAATCGTAAATCTCGCAGCGAAATAGATACTACCTATAAAGAAAGGCTGAAATATGAATTAAAAATGATTCAGGAGATGGGTTTTTCTGAATACTTTTTAGTGGTATGGGACTACATCAAATTTGCTCGCGATAATAATATTCCCGTGGGTCCGGGAAGAGGTTCGGCGGCTGGTTCTTTGGTAGCATACTGTATGGGAATTACGAATATTGACCCCGTACATCATGGATTATTATTTGAGCGCTTCTTGAATCCAGAAAGAAAATCCATGCCTGATATTGATACGGATTTCTGTATAGAAAGCCGCGATAAAGTTATTGATTATGTAACTAGTCAATATGGGGAAGATAAGGTTGCTCAAATTATTACTTTTAACAGATTGACTTCTAAATCGGTATTAAAAGATGTCGCCAGGGTGCTAGATATTCCTTACGGGGAAGCCGATAAAATGGCGAAGTTAATTCCTGTAGCTAGGGGTAAACCGGCTAAGTTGAAGAAGATGATTGCTGAGGATACCCCAGAACCGCTATTTAAAGAAAGATACGATAACGATCCAGGAGTTAAACATTGGGTAGACATGGCAATACGCATCGAAGGAACTAATAAAACCTTCGGAGTTCATGCTGCGGGTGTGGTAATTTCTGCCGAACCTTTAGATGAAATTGTGCCGTTACAAAGGAATAATGATGGTTCTGTAATTACCCAATATTACATGGAAGATATCGAATCGATGGGTTTATTAAAAATGGACTTTTTGGGTTTAAGAAACCTGACTATGATTGATAAAACTATCGATTTAATCGAAAACAAGGAAGGATATAGAATAGATCCCTACGATATTACCGCTCAAGAAAGAAAAGCACAAAGAATATTCGCAAAAGGGGGAGAAACAGCCAAGCTTCCTCCCGATGTTAAAAAGACTTATGAATTATTAGAAGCAGGAGAATTAGAAGGAATATTTCAGTTAGAATCTTCGGGAATGCGACAAATTGTTAGAGATTTGAAACCTTCTAATATAGAAGATATTTCCTCAATTTTAGCCCTTTATCGACCGGGACCATTAGACGCAGGATTAATTCCCCATTTTATAGATAGGAAACACGGTAGAGAACAAATAGCATACGAAGCTAATGTTTTAGAACCAATTCTTGATGAAACCTACGGTATTATGGTTTATCAAGAGCAAATCATGAAAATTGCTCAAGACATGGCTGGCTATTCCTTGGGACAAGCCGATTTGCTGCGCCGTGCAATGGGTAAAAAGAAAGTAGCAGAAATGCAGAAACATCGCGAAATTTTTATCGATGGTTCCGCAAAAAACGGAGTTAGTAAACAAATTGCTGAAGCATTATTCGATCAAATGATTAAATTTGCCGAATATTGTTTGAGTTACGACACCGAAATTTTAACTGAAGAATATGGTTTGATACCGATAGGTAAAATAGTTGAGAAAAAAATTGAATGTACGGTGTACAGCGTTGATAAAAATGGAAATATTTATAGTCAACCCATTGCACAATGGCACAATCGGGGAATGCAAGAAGTCTTTGAATACGAATTAGAAGATGGTTCGATAATTCGGGCAACTAAAGAGCATAAATTTATGACAATTGACGGAGAAATGTTGGCGATTGATGAGATATTTGAAAGGGAATTGGAATTGAAACAAGTCGGGGGATTTTAGATTATATCGTTAACTAATGTAGAGACGTTGCATTGCAACGTCTTGCCGTATTTTAGGTTGTAACGACAATTTAATGTAGGGTGTGTGATGATGCAGAAAATTTTGATCGCGTTAGGCACTGACGATAAGTTATGGTAAAGATATTAAACCTTACTAAACGCGCTTGTTCGCTGAGGAAGAGAAAATAAAGATAATTCGGATTCTAATTTAAATTTTTTTCCTGTTCCCCGATCAATTATAATGCAAACTAACTATAAAACAGCTTACAAAAAACAATTATCAACCGACTTTAATTCCAGAACTAATTACGATAATGGTAGATTTTATAAGGCGATCGCCAATCGCTTAGTTGAATTTGCAAATTTACAAAACGGACAGAAAATTTTAGATATCGCGACTGGTACGGGTATAGTTGCGTTGAATGCTGCCCAAAAAGTTGGTGATACGGGTAAGGTTATCGGCGTTGATATATCTGCGGGAATGTTGAACAATGCCAAACAAAAGTTAGCCCAAACAGGTTTGCAAAATATTGAATTTATCGAAGCAGATGCCGAGACTGTCTTATTTAGCGATAATAGTTTTGATGCTGTATTGTGTTCTTTAGCTGTTTGTTATTTAACCGATATTCCCGCAGCTTTGCGAAAATGGTATAGATTTATCAAAACAGAGGGATTTATAGCCTTTAATGTTTGGCAGGAAAACGCTTTCCCAACTTCTGTTTTATTCAGAGACATTGCCCGAAAGTATGGTATAAACGTTCCCAATCCTAACGCACCAATGGGAACTATGGAAAAATGCAATCAACTATTGCAAGAAGTAGGTTTTAAAAATATTCAAATAGAAACCGAGCAATTTGGTTGGTATTTTAAAGTAGATAAGAGCATTGCTAAAGATATTTGGCAGATGAATGCAAAAAATGTTTTTGGTTATCAAGTTGTTCAGCTTTCAGCAGATAAATTAGAAGAATGTATTGCTGAATATATTAAAGAGATGCAGAATTTACCAACAACAGAAAAAGGTGTTTGGTGCGATGCTGAGATATTTTTTGTGCGTGCAATGTAGAGACGTAGCACTGCTACGTCTCCTCTGCTACGTCTCCTCTGATTGTTAGCTGTAACGTCTATTTTTATATATCAGGATTTACACAGTGACAGCGGAAATATTGTTCTAAATATTTAGATCCCCCCAACCCCCCTTTTTTAAGGGGGGCTTTTTGTGAATGGTAATTGCGAATCTTAATTTAACAGGTACACTTTCGCTTTAAACTAATAACCGTCAACCAGTTGAATTTGGTAAAGATATGGTTAATCGATTGACGGGTTTAATAAAACGGCTACAGAAGAAAGCTTTTATACTAATTAGCCTTTTAACCTTTAGTTTAACTATCTTTACAAGCATTCAAGTTCAAGCAAAACCTAATCCTAACCCTTTTATTAATCCAAATGACAATCGAGGTAGTATTGTCTATGCTCCAATAACGCTGGATGGAAGAGAGATTTTGCATATTGCAGCGATGAAGGGAAGTGGTAATAATCTGAATCAAAATACGATTTCGCCGCTTGAGATTAGAGTGCGAATGTACGAACAAAGACTTTCAGAAATTCTCGCTACAGGTTTTTATCCCCAAAAATTATACGTTACTCCCGCTCAAAGCGAACAACAAACCGTAATTTTAATAGGCGATAATAGAAAATTAAACCGACGTAAGTTAATGAGCGTTACTGAGTTAGATGCTCAACTTCATGGTTTGTCGGTAGCTGATTTAGCTCAGGAATACAGTAGAAATATTCGTCCTGCATTAATTAAAGCACGGCAAGAAAGGAATCCACAATCTTTACAGCGGAAAGGTTTGTTTTCGTTGGGAATAATTATCGGATTAATTTTATTAAGTTTATTCTTAATATCTAGGTATAAAAGCTTTAGTGAAAAGTGGGATAGACTCCAAGAAGAAAAACCCCAAATGAGTGAGTTTGCAATTGAGTCAGAAAACACAGCATCAGAAAAACAAGAAGATGTGCAAATGATGCATTACTGCCAGCAAAAACTAGTTTGGCAGCGCAAATTAAACGTTAATAGACTCAAAAGCTGGATATTAGTAATTAGTTTATTTATGTTATGGGTATTGGGATTAGCCGCAATTGCCGGAATGTTTCCTTACACTCGTTGGTTAGAAGATTGGTTGCTGACAAAACCTTTATTATTAGCAATTATTCTCGGAACAATTTTAGGAATTAAAGCTAGTACGGTTATTATAGATTTTTTATTTAGAAAGTTTTTAGATAGAGAATTACAAAAATCCGATATTTCTGCTCGACGTGTTTCCCGATTAACCACTTTTTCTAATGTTCTAAAAGGAGCAATAACTTTTATCTGGATGGTATTAGGTATTTTATGGTTTTTAGAAAAATTACATATTCCGATTATACCAATATTAGCGGGAGCCGGAATTGTTGGTTTTGCCATTTCCTTCAGTTCCCAAAATTTAATTAGAGATATCATTAATGGTGCTATTATGCTTTGGGAAGATCAATTCATACTTGGCGATTTAATTAATATTGGTGGGACTGTAGGTGTTGTAGAAAACGTCAATCTGCGGATGACTCAACTTCGTCAACCAAATGGAAGTTTAAGTACAATTTCAAACAGTACTATATCAATAGTTCATAATTTAACAAAAGATTGGTCGCGGATAGTTTTTACTGTAGAAATTAGTCCAGAAGCAGATGTAGATCAAGCATTGAGAATAGTTAACGAAACTGCTTGCGGAATGCAGAATGATGAAGAGTGGAAAGATTCAGTTATTGACCCAGTTAATGTTTTAGGTGTTAATAATATTAGCCATAATGGTATCGAAATTTTGCTGTGGTTTAAAACAGAACCCGGTACACAATTTGCTTTAGGTAGAGAATTCCGCCGTCGTCTCAAATATGCTTTTGATAGAGAAAATATCAATATTGGCATACCGCAACATTCCTTACAATTACAAAATTCTCCAGCGCTGAGACTGTTAAGCAGTAACCAGTAATCAGTTAGGAGTTAGGAGTTAAGAGTTAGGAGTGAATAGTTAATTTTTACGACTATTTTATTAGCATAACAAGTACGGAATAACCGATATTATTTAATTAGAAGATTATCAATAATATTAAAAAAAAATGGTAAATACATTTCCGAGCAAGTTTTCAGAAGACAACTATAAAGAATATAAACAGCAGGTAACTAAATTTTTTAATAAACGAACTAAGTATGATGATGATTTTTGCTTTAAGGTGTTTGGAATGATAAGACTACTTTTTTTGTGGTGGGATACAAAGATTAAATAGGAAGAAGCTAACATTAATTCAATATCCAACAACGTGCTTGACATATATCTTCAAAGGTAAAACACTTAACTTTTACACCTGCAACAAGCAAATCTTTCATACTTTCAAGATTATGAATCAACTTTTTATCGATTACTATGGCTTGTTTTTCAAACCTGTGAAAGTTAGTCAGAGTAAATTCAAATTCCTTTAATAAAGTTTCTAGCGAAAATCCTTCAATATCTTTAATTTCGACATATATCCGTAAAAATTCGTAATGAACTTCTACTTCACTAATAAAATTTTTTACTAATTCAAAGTCTTTAGTCTTGGCATTTCCTTTGATTGAAACACCTATGATATTGTTCGCATCCATCGACAACAGTTTTATCACCTATTTTCTCCAAAAAGATAATTAAAATATAAGTTTTACTTAAAAAAACACTATAGTCTTATGCTTTATTAACACAATAGGGTATGTGTTTAAAGTGACTACATGATAACTTTACTTTTAAGTCGAATATAAACATACAAACAAAACATAGGCGATAATCCTACTTTTCTGACTTCTTCTTCTTATATATATATGGGGTTGGAATAACTAACTTATGCACTTAATGTAGATGCGTTTTCCCCGATAGATTAAGTCTGACTATATTCCTATAATTATGCTGACTACATAATTGCTAGAGCGATACATTGTATTAATATATTTAATTCAATATACTTGAAAATACTTATTTTGTAAATGTCTAACTACACAAATCTCGATAAATACAAACAGCAAGTAGCCGACTACTTCAATGCTAGAACTAATTATGATGGTAGTGAATTTGCCAACCTTCGCGCTAATAGCTTTTTAGAATTATTACCTTTGAAAAAGGGATATAAAGTACTTGATATTGCAACTGGTACGGGTTTAATTGCGATTCCTGTGGCTGAAATTGTTGGTGATACGGGTAAAGTTCTCGGAGTTGATATTGCCTCTGTTTTACTATCGCAAGCGCAAGATAAAATTGATGTATTAGGTTTAAGAAATATTGAGTTAGTTGAAGTAGACGCAGAATATTTAAAATTTAGCGAAAATAGTTTTGATGCTGTTTTATGTTGTTCTGCCGTGATGGTTTTTAAAAATATTTCTGCGGTCTTAAAAGACTGGTATCATTTTATAAAACCAGGTGGAATTGTAGCTTTTAACGCTTATGCGGAAACTTCTTTGATGACACCTGAAATCATTCAATCTTGCTCTAACTGTGGTATTTCTCTTCCTAACATACACGAGCCTTTAGGTACGGTGGAAAAATGCGAAAAGCTCTTAACAGAAGTTGGTTTTCACAATATTGAAGTCACAACCGAGCAATTTGGTAAATATATGTCAGTTGATGATGCAAAAAAGATTTTTGATGGAAGTACTTGGATTCACCCTGAAAATCCTTTGTTGCAACTTCCATTATCACAAAAACAACAATTAAAAGCTGAATTTGCCAGCATTATTGAAGGTTTAGCGACAGATAAAGGTGTTTGGCATGATATTACAACCTTTTTCGTATTAGCGCGGAAATAAATTGTTAGTATTCCCTATTCCCTATTACCTATTCCAGCCTTTTGATAATATGTTCTCCTACACGTATTGCATTGGCAATAATCGTTAATGTAGGGTTAACGGCAGCACTAGAGGGGAAAAAACTACCATCAACTACATACAAATTATTAACGTCGTGGGTGCGACAGTTAATATCTAAAACCGAAGTTTTCGCATCTTCACCAAAGCGACAAGTACCGCATTGATGACCAACTTCTTTTATAGTCAGTTTTTGGGCAGAATATAATGTAAATTCATCCCAACTCCCACGGGTATGAGTTGATTTTAAAACCTGTACCCAACGCTTCATTAATCTGTGAAATGGCACTTCATTATTATGGGTATATTCAAGAAATATTTTATCTTGATGAATCCGTACCCGATTATTTTGATTTGGTAAATCTTCTGTCATCAAGAACCATCCTACGGTATGTTTAGCAATTTTATTCGCGATAAATTTGGGTATGAATAATGGTGCATCCTCTTCAATTCTTTCTTCAGGTACATTGCCTAGTAACTGCACGCTACCCATTGGATAATTAAAATCTTTTTCTCCCCAATAAAAATCATTTAAACCGATAGTTTTTTGAAAGTTGGTAAGATTTTCTTTTTTAGATAAGGCTGCAACTACGCCAAATTTATGCGCCATATAATTACGCCCTACCAAATCGGAACTATTAGCCAATCCGTTAGGGTGTTTATTGTTGGCAGACTTTAATAATAAAACTGCTGAATTGATAGCACCGCAGGAAACCACAACGATATTAGCGCTGAAATGATACAGCTTCCCTAAAATATCCGCTTCTACGGTACTTACTTCTGTCCCCGATGGATTCGTATGTAATTTTACGACTTTGGCTTGGGTTATTAAAGTTACATTACTATGGGCGATCGCCGGACGAACACCGTTAATATCAGCATCAGCTTTACCATCGACTAGACAGGGGAAACCATCGCAAGTATTGCAGCGAATACAATTACTAGCTAATGAATTTTTTTCGTTTAATTTTAGTCCCAAGGGTAAATAAAATGGATGCAAACCCTTATCTTTAAGTTTTTCGTTGATTGTCTGAATATAGGGTTCGTGGGTGATGGGGGGAAAGGGATAATCGCTATTGATTTTTGGTTCGGTACAGTCTAAACCCCGTTTACCATGAACCTCATACATTTGCTCTGCTTTTTGATAATAATCGGCAAAATCTTGGTATTTTAGCGGCCATTCTGGAGAAATACCATCATGATGTACGACTGTTTCAAAATCGCGATCGCGCAATCTGAATAGAGCGCTACCGTAAAATTTAGTATTTCCACCGACGTTGTAATGGGTTACGGGATGAATGGGTTTACCCTGTTTGTCGTACCAGATTTCTTGAGTGCGATAACAATCGTTGCGAAATATTTCTGTTGCACTCCAATTAGCCTTCTCTTTGGGTAAAAAACTACCTCTTTCCAAAATTAATATTTTCTTACCACTTGCAGCTAAAACTCTGGCTAAAGTTCCACCACCAGCACCAGTACCAATAATAATCGCATCGTAATTAGTATCAGTCATTTTTGCTTCGCTCTGTAAAATCATTATGTGTATATCTAGATAAGGTTGGGAAAAATTCTTCCTATTTAAACAATTGAGATTGATTTATCTCTGATGATTAATTGCTCGCATCTTGGTATAGACACATAAATAGATTGTGCCCATCCATAACTCTATTTAAATCCACTTACACCAGTGGCTCTATTCCTGGAATATTTTCGTTAAAAGATAATTATTTCGTTGTGAAATTAGCAATAAACCAGGTAACAATCGGTTTATTGAAAATGGTGCAAGTTATTTTTATAGAGATAATTTTTGCAAAAAATCTCATCACCATGAAGTTAATTAGTCATGATATGCCAACTCTTTTTATTAAATAGCGTTCTGTCTAAATAGACCTGTAATTAACATCATCTATTTATGAGAGTAACACCCCATAAAATGCTGCTAATCTTGAAATAAACATTCTTAGATCGCAGATAACAAACAGTGAAGTCGATAATGTAAATATCTAACAATAATCATGCCATGCTATTAATAAAAAAATGTATTTATAAATGCTTTATAACGACCAATGTTGGTAAATGTTTTCAATAATTTATTTGTTAATAAGCAGCGTACTCCTATACATTTAAGTCTTTGTTTTATCGCCAAACTGTTTTGAAAATAACTTAAGTACAAGCTATAATACATCTTCTTAATTGCTTTATGCTAAATTCATATTTAAATAGCAGTAATTTCACTTAATTATTTTTAAATACTTACAGTTTCTCCTCCGTAAAATCCTCATACACTTGTTACTTTAAAAATATTTGATACATTTAGAATAGAGTTAAATCCTTTGTCAAATCTAACTTCTGTGGTTTTGTGAATTAATTTTGCTTTTTCCGGAAGGTTATCATGGCATAGTGTTGTTAAAAATACCGTAAAGCTGAAAATATTATGTCAGCAAGTATAAATGTTAAGGGAACAAGTCGTTTTATAGATCCGGCACTTTATATTGCTCTGGGTGCTACAGGTTTAATTCTTTTAGCACTATTTGCATCTGCATTTTTTGAAAAAGTCCTTTTTTCTAAAACTGTCCAAGTTAGCGAAGAAGAAGTAGTCAAAATTGAAGCGCTGAAAATCGAACCCCAATTAATTGGAGCCTTGCGGATTGATGCAAATGCTACCATACCTGATAACCGTTGGGTGACTTACGAGATTCAGTTGCTCGATAAACAAGGAAAACTAATTGCTTCTGCGACTAAAGAAGGATGGAGAGAATCGGGGAGTGATAGCGATGGTAGCTGGAGCGAAGATGATTTACAGGCTGGGTTAGATATCCGTGCTAAGAAAAATGAAGAGGTGACACTTGCTATTTCTGTATTAGATTATGGGGAGACATCGAATAATAATTTCGATTTCCAAGCAAGCTTTTGTACTACTGAAGCTGCACAAAGATCCCCACTTTGTTCAAACGACGGTACAGCGGAACCCGAAATTAAAGAACCTGTAAATATTAATGTAAAAGTTACCAACGGAGTTGTAGATACCCGTCATTTATGGCCGGGTTTATTTGGTACTTTGGCTTTGGCTGTAATGACATTTTTAGCCGTTCCGTATACTGGAAAAAATGTTATTTCTAAAACAATCAACGATAGCGATCCGAGCGAAAGAGCTACTCTTGGTGGTGCGAATAAATTGGTACGGCTAAAAATCAACGTGAAATCTGACGAAACCAGCCCTTATACAATGAAAGCTCGATTGGTTGTCAATGATTCCTATGGGGAACAGCTATACAGCGAAAACATTCCTTTAAATTTAACTTTTCATCGGGAAGATGGAAAGCTTGAAAAAGTAACAGGTTTTGCACAAAAGTTCTTGATCTTAGAAACCCAAGATTCATACGGGTTTCATGTAGAAATTACTCCGGATGCACCAGTGGATAGAACAACTCTTACAGTTCTTGATGGTAATCGTACTCGTACAACTGTAGAAGCTGTGCATATTAGCTGAGATAATTTTGAATTTTGAATTTTGGATTCTAGATTAGAAAAACAGGTAAAACAATATTTAGATTAAATAAAAAACTATGCTTACAAAAGTCTTTGCTGGTATTGGAGTACTAATAGCAATATGGTCAATTACCGACGCTTACACCCAAAAATCAGCTTTCGTACTGCGGCAAGAAAAACAAGCAAACTTCTCTCCTCGTAGTGGAACCAGCGCATCAGGTTACTATGATCGCAACGGAACCTGGATATTTTACTCATCCGAACGTTCGTCATACGGTGGCTTCCAGGGTGGTGGTCCCGGTAGTGGGAAGTAGGGTTCGGGGGGATGGGGGGACAAGGGGATGAGGGGGTAGAAAAAATTATTTATTGTTAATTGTTAACTGCTCACTCCTAATTCCTAATTCCTAATTCCTAACTCTTAACTGCTCACTCCTAACTCCTAATTCCTAATTCCTAATTCCTAATTCCTAATTCCTAATTCCTAACTCCTAACTCCTAACTGAAATAATGGAAGCAAACAATTTTTCGGACATCGGGGAAAGTACTGTAAAGGATAGTTATTCTTTGAACAGTATTCAACGTAAATTATTACTGGGTGCTGCGGCTGTTTCTTCTGGTTGCGGGTTGGCTGTAGAACTACTTTTAGGTACTTTAGCTAGTTATTTGGTGGGGAATCAAGCTCTTGCTTTCGGTATTGCTATAGGTGGTTTTCTGGCGGCGATGGGTGCTGGTTCTTACTTGAGTCAGTTTATTGCACCTAATGGGGAAGGTCGGTTTCTACAACGCAAATTACTGTTAGCTTTTGTTGGTGTGGAATTGGCGATCGCACCTTTAACAGCTTTACTACCTCTGGGTTTGTTCGCTTTATTCGTGATGAATGGCGAGATTTGGCTGGGGTTATTCTTAGTAACTATTTTCTTGGGAATACTCGCAGGTTTGGAAGTGCCAATTTTGACGCGAGTTTTGGAGATGGAGGAAGGCGTTAGAGAAGCTTTGGCAGGTGTTTTGGCACTGGATTATTTAGGTGCGCTTTTCGGCTCTTTGGCTTTTCCGGTACTTTTACTACCGATATGCGGAATGTTTCCCACTGCTTTTATTTTGGGTGCATTACCGGCTTTGATGGTGTTTTTTATTGGGCGTAATTTTTCCCATTTACGTCGTTGGAGTTACATCGGTTTAGCTTTGGGTGTACTGCTTTTGGCTTTGGCACCCGCAACCATTCCTATTAGCAATAAATTAGAAAATAACTTATATTCAGCACCTATAGTTAAACGAATACAAACTCCATATCAAAGAATTGTATTAACTCGTAAAGGTAAAGATGTCAGATTGTTTCTCAACGGCGATTTACAATTATCTACGGTAGACGAATATCGTTACCATGAGGGATTAGTACATCCAGCAATGAGTGCAACACCTGATAAAAAAAGAGTTTTAGTAATGGGTGCTGGGGATGGAATGGCAATTAGAGAAGTACTTAAATGGAAGGAAGTTGAAAGAGTAGTATTAATCGAATTAGATCCAGAAGTAGTTAAAATAGCCAGTCGTCACCCGCAATTAAAAGCCGTAAACGGTAATTCGTTGCAGGATTCTCGTGTAGAAGTAATCAATGCCGACGCATTTTTAAGCGTACCCAAACTTAAAGAACAGTTCGACGTAATTATTGCAGACTTCCCCGATCCAGATCAAGATGCATTAGCAAAACTTTACTCAGAAGGCTTTTACCGGCGTTTATTAGCAAGACTTACAGATAAAGGTGTTTTCGTAACGCAAGCATCAAGCTCATTTTTTGCTCCCAAAGTCATTAGCTGTATTGCGGCGACACTTTCAGAAGTAGGATTAAAAGTGAATCCCTATACCGTAAGCGTTCCCAGTTTTGGCCCTTGGGGTTTTGTCTTGGCATCGCGTTATCAATTAAACTCAGATAAATTAAAACTTCCCGTAGAAACGCGCTTTTTAACAGAAAACTTATTACATAATTTATTTGAACTACCAAAAGATATACAGTTAGGAAACGTAGAAATCAACCGACTTTCCCATCCCGTAATTGTTAGCTATCAAATGCGATCGCGATGGTTGAATTATTGAAATTGGGAATTGGGGATTGGGCATGGGGCATTGGGAATAGTTACTCGCTTCCCGCTCTAAAATTACCTATCTCTCTTTACTTCTTTGCTCTGCGTACTCTGCGTCTAGTAAGGTTTTTTATCAGTAATCTTCTCCCGAGAAGAAAGTTAGGAGTTAAGAGTTGGGAGTTAGGAATTAGGAGTTGGGAGTTGGAACCACCGGAATTAAGTACCCGTGCAAAATTAATTTAACATTTTGTTTGGATAGGGAATGGGGAAAAGGCAACAGGGAACAGCTATATAACTGTAGGGTAAATATACAATTAAATTTGCTTACCTAGTTATATATCTTGTTCACTGATAATTGATAACTGTTCATTGTTCATTGTTCACTCTAAAATGCAGCAGCATTGAAAATTTGCTCCACAGTTAAATTTAACTCAGGGAATGCTTTAGATTGAATAGCTCCACTTTTTAATGATGTTCTGACATATTGACCATTTACTAGTTCGCAAATTGTAAAAGTTGGTTCTTTTGGGCTACCAATAAATTCTTTACCACCTATTCCTAAGTAATCAACAATCCAGTATTCAGGTATGCCAATATCGCTGTATTCGTCAAATTTGAGTGCGTAATCGTCTTGCCAATTGGTGCTTACCACTTCTATTACTAAAGGAACTGTTGCACTTTGAGAGACGGTAGATTCCTTTCTATACAATGGTTCGTTGGCTAAATTACGCTTATCTAATACTAAGATATCAGGTAAAAAACCGGAATCTTTACCGTAAGGCTTTACTAAAACTTTTGAACCCAAAAAATAAGGTAATTTTAATCGGTCAAATTCTACGGTTATTTTTGTAGATACAAACCCTGTAACGTTTTCATGCTCCCCGATTGGTTGAGCCATTTCTACAAGTACCCCCGAATGTAACTCATATCTTTTGTCCCCCGTGTCTAAGTTGACGAATTCTTCAAATGTGATTAGTGCTTCTGTTAATGCTTTAGGTAGCGTTTGAGTCATTTTTACCTCTTACCGTTTATTAGTTCTCCTACTCCCTTATCCTAATTACGATTTTCAAAAACGACCTACTTAGGTAAATGAAAATATTGTAGAGTCAAGAAAAGTCCTGAGCATTGCTCTATCAACTCATCCTATGACTACCATTCCCCTTAGCTGGCAAGAATTAGAAACCCTTACCGATTATCAAATAGATACGGTAAATGGCCCCACCAACGCTAAAGCTAGATTACGCTTATTTGGGCATCCCGAATCTGATGTGCGGGTAACGCTTTACCGCGATAATCACGCTTGGTGCCCTTACTGTCAAAAAATTTGGTTATGGTTAGAAGAAAAACAGATTCCCTATCGCATCGAAAAAGTAACAATGTTCTGCTATGGGGAGAAAGAAAGCTGGTACAAACGTAAGGTACCATCAGGAATGCTTCCCGCGATTGAGCTTTCGGGGCGGATTATTAAAGAAAGCGACGATATTTTAATCACGTTGGAAAAGGTTTTTGGCTCATTAAACCAAAGTATGAAAGATCCTACGGTGCTTCCCCTACGTCAATTAGAACGACTTTTATTTAGAGCTTGGTGTAGTTGGCTGTGCTATCCAACAAGCTCCTCCCGAGAAGAACAACGCAACCGAGAACAATTTATACAAGTAGTAGCTAAAGTAGAGCAAGCTTTGGGTAGCACTCCGGGACCTTACTTTCTATCGGAATTCGGCATCGTTGATGTAATTTTTACGCCTTATGTAGAAAGAATGAATGCCAGCCTTTACTACTACAAAGGTTACTCCTTGCGGGAAGAAAATTCTCGCTTTAGCGCATGGTTTGACGCAATGGAAACTCGTCCGGCTTATCGCGGTACCCAGAGCGACTTTCACACTCACGTTCACGATTTACCGCCACAGATGGGTGGTTGTTATAAAAACGACCTTCCCCAAACGATTATCAATCAAGCGCGAGTGGATACTGGTTCTTGGTTTGGGCTACCAGATGTTACTTATCCAGAACCAGAAAACTCCCGCAAAGAAGCCTTGCAAAATATTATCAAACACCGCACCAATATTATCCGAGTTAATCCTGCTGACGATAAATTATTCGACGAAGCTTTACGCTGTGCCTTAACTAACATGATGACTGGTGAAGAATGCGTACCTCCACCGGGTTCTGATGTTGCTTTACGATATTTGCGCGATCGCATTAATGTACCGCGTGATATGTCGATCTATGCAGCCAAGCGATTGAGAGAATCCCTGGAAAAAACCGCAGCCCTCGCAGGTGACAGACAGCCAGAGCCACTTCCCACCAGGCATCGAAGAGATCAAAACCCAATGAATTTTGCCATGAAATAGGATGCGATTCATTTATTCCGACAGGTTGTAGAGACGTTATATATAACGTCTCCCAAAGTTTAGCTGAAAAACAAACCAGTCAAAATTAAAGAGTAGAGTTAAGAATTATTTATTTTTATTACCCATTACCCATTACCCATTACCTAGTCCCCACAGATATGATAAAAAATTAAAGAAAAAATTATGACACTATTAATCTGGCTGGGAGTTATTGTAATAGTCGCTGGTGGAGCTTATTTATTAGTGCTTCAACAGCGAGGCGCATTGCCTGGTAGTAAACCAAAAAAAGAATTACCGTCGCTCAAACGCAATATATTTAATTTGCAAATCGGGGATATTGTTCAACATATGGGTATTGACTGGGTGGTGGAAGGAAAGCTTACCTATACAGTTGATGAGTATTCCTGGTGTGAATATATGCTGCAAGATGATAATGAAATTCGATGGTTGAGCGTAGAAGAAGATGACACAGTAGAAGTTGCTTTACTCGAAGCAACCGATCGATTAGACATTAGCCAAACACCACCACCGAAAAAATTAACTTTTGCAGACGAAAATTATAAATGCGTTGATTCTGGGGTAGCAAGTATGACTCGTGAAGGTACCGTACAAAGACGTACAGCTTCCCGTTGTCAATACTTTGATTACGAAGGTTCTGGGGATAAAGTGCTTTCGATTGAAATTTGGAATGGAGAAACCGAAGTCACAGTCGGACACCGTATAAACCCTAGGTCTTTGACTATTTTACCTGGTGATGGGAATCGGGTTTATGGATTGTAAGATTATGTTTGTAGTTGCGCTGTCTTCGCTCTTCCCCGAAGCGAAGACAGCGCAACTACGAACTATTAATTAATAATCCTCTACCTCTTCCATAGACAAACTAAGTGCTTGGGCAATTTGTTCAACACTCAATCCCATTTCTCGCAATTGCGGTATGGCATCTAATCTTGCTTGTTGTTCGGAATCAGCACGTTGTCGTTCGGAATCAGCGCGTTGCTGCTCGTAATCAGCACGTTGCTTTTCTGCTTCTGATGGCAATAAAACTAAATTACCATCTGCATCGTAAAACCTCAGCCAAACAGCATTATCATCCTCAACAACACCATTCCAAGTTCCCACCCATAACTCTAAGCTTTGACACCATAATAATCCCTGCGGATTTGATTCAATTGGTTGGTAGCCATTATCGCTATTTAAGTGCCAACCTTGTAATGAATTCTCTTTGAAAGGATGAAAAACAAAATAATCTTTAGTTTTAAATACTTGTTCGTAAAGCTGTTTTTTCTCACCAAAATCCTGGCTTTCGGTTGAGTCAGAAAGTAACTCAACGATCATATCTGGATAACGTCCATTTTCTTCCCATACCACCCAACCCAAGCGTGTTGGATCTGATGGTACACCTAGCGCCACAAAAAAATCTGGCCCTTTAAAATCTCGGTTTTTTGCTTGTTTGCTGCTGTAATAAACAAACATATTACCACCGATGAAAAAGTCGCTACGCTCAGCCCAATAATGTTTGAGCGAACAAATTAACAAATTCATCGCGACGCGGTGACGATTGCTTTCCAAGGGTTCTCCGTCATCAAAAATTAAATCCGTGGGTGGCATGGGGGGTTGCCAAACATCGGAGTTTTCTGTTGAGTCAGAGTATACTTCGGTGGTTTCTACTGACATCGAGTCACACTCTTGTTTTCTATCGGACTTGAAACTAATTTTATTTTATTATAAAAGAATTGGGCTTTGTGATTTATATATTAATAAATTGATTCGCCGTTGCTATAGGATGTGGAAAAACTAATATTTCATGCAGGCAGATAAAAACAAAATAAAATAAACAGGACTTACGCAATTTTCACAAGTAATGGGTGGTGCGTGACACCAAAACCCTTATTACTTTGTGAAAAATTTAATTAAGTGTCACAGCACCCTACAAGAAAATATCACAGTTGCATAAGTCCTGAACAAAATTAAATAAAAATAATTTTCGGAATATACATACCACTACTTGTATTAAAAATTGTCTATAGTTAAAATTTTAGAACTTACGCAGCGATAACGGTACCGGAGCGTGTTCCAGACATTCTAGATCCCCCCAACCCCCCTTTAAAAGGGGGGCTTGCGTAAGTCCTAAATTTATAATTCCCAACTTACAGAATATGAAAAAGTCTATTTTTACATCTGCACTATTAATTACTTCTTTATTATTTGCTGGTTGCAATAATGCTCAAACAGATAATACAAATAATCAAATTCAGTCTGATAATTCTGAAGTGATTTCAGATGCGGGTGATACAGCAGATAATTCTGATGTAGATTCAGTAAATCAAGATAGAACAGATAATTCTTCTTCAACTAACGGTAATCAAAATTCTAATAAGACGAAAAACCCAGTTCCAAATGTTTCTAAAAATCTTATAGCAGGAAAAGGACAGCCAAAAGTCGGAACTATTAAAAGAATAGAACAAGGTGATTTAGCGTGCTACGTAACTCTAATTGACGAAAAAGGAAAAGAGCATAATATTAGTGCTGACTTTGACATCTGTACTCAAGAAAAACAGTTTATAAATAAAAAAGTAAAACTTAGCTACGACATATTAAATTTTAACGACTGTGAAAGTATCGAACCCTGCGGAAAGACTAAAAAAGAATCCGCAATTGTCAAAATGGAAGCTATTGGTGGTTCTACAAATTCAGCAAAATCTTCTGGAGATACTCGAACTTTAAGCAACGGTGAATGGACTATCAAACTTAGTAATTACGATTCTTGGAATGGGGTTAATAATACTGGGAATGTTAAATATTACGGATGCGACTCTAAAGGTAAATGTATCGAACTTACAGGTGGTAAAGTATCTTGTCGCGATGGTAGATGTGTAACTGGTTGGAAAAATGGAGAATATAGTTACGCTATAGAAAGTCGGATTACTGAAGATGGTAATGATGCTCAAGGTTCAACTTTAATAGTTCGTCAAGGTAATAAAGTTATTCTCAGAGCTGAAGGTTTGAAGCAGGTTTAAGAATATAAATTTAAGTTTAGTTTTATCGAATAGCATAAGTTTATAAGTGTAGATAATATTACTATGCTTGTGAATATTATTACTATGCTTGATAACAATCATCGGGTAATCAAACCGCCAAACTGTTCCAGTCAAAACTTGCAAGGACGTTCCTTTAAGGGTCAAAATCTTACAGGTGCTGACTTTGGCTATGCGGATATAAGAGGTGCTAATTTTACACAAGCAAACTTAAGAAACGCAAATTTTAGCAATGCTAAAGCAGGTGTGGAAAGCCATTGGGTAATTATTTCAATTGTCTTTTCACTCTTTGTTTCTACACTTTGTGTATTTTCAGCTTGGATGACAGGGGTAATTGTCGCTGAGACAGTGTTTCAATCATCGGAGCCATTGTATAACGGTGTACCTAGTGTCGATAATGGTATTCCTGGTTTGATTGTTTTAATTGTATTAGCAGTTTTTTGTATTACTACTATTCGTAAAGGGTTTGTAGCAGCTTTGCTAGCGATGACGGGAATTGGAGGTGCAACAGTCGTCATTTTAGGAACTTTACTAGGGTTAAGCCTTGGTGCATCAGGTTTAAAGATGGTGGGTGCGGGAGCTTGGAGAGCGGCTGCCGCAGGAATTTGGGCTATAACAACCACTTTAACCGGAGCGATCGCAGTATTTGCATCAAGTTTTGAAACTAAACCGCACTTTACTGGAGTATTTAAAGTTACTGCGGGTGTAATTGCAATCGCGATCGCCATTACTGTATTCAAAGCTTCTGATTCTGAACCCACGGCTTTGGTGATGCCTGCTTTACCGATGGCTGTAGCTGTAACGATAATACTATTATTATTTAGCTTTTATATTGGTTGGCGCTGTCTATTAGCTGATGCTAAATTTATGCCAATTCAAAACATGGCGCAAGCTATATTTACAATTGGTGGTACAAGTTTTCACGGTGCCGATTTAACAAATGCTGATTTTTCTCAAGCAAGTTTGAAAAGCGCAGATTTACGAAATACTAAACTAATTTGTACTAATTTTCATCTTGCGAAAAATCTTTCACTTGCTAGAGTTGACAATACTATTTTGAGTAATCCAAAGATTCGAGATTTAGTTGTTAGTCACAGAGGCTTTAATAAATCCTACGTCGGTTGTAATTTAAAAGGTGTGAATTTAGCAGGTGCCGATTTAAGCGATGCCGATTTTACGGCAGTCGATATCAGCGATGCAACTTTTGCAGGTGCAATTTTAGAAAGAGCAAATCTAACCCAAATTCAAGCATTAGGAACTAATTTTCAACAAGCATATTTAACCGCAGCCTGTTTGGAAAATTGGCATATCAACGAAAAAACTCAGCTTAATAACATTAATTGCGATTATGTTTATTTTAAAAACCATCAACTCGAACGTCATCCATTAAGCGGAGTATTTGCGGCCGGAGAATTTACCAAATTGTATCAAGTTATTGTAGATACGATAGAGTTAATTTTTCGTAACGGTGTAGATTGGGAAGCGTTAATTATTGCCATCAAAGAAGTATCAGCTACGAATAATATAGAAACACTGACTATTAAAAGTATTGAAAACAAAGATGATGGGTTTATTGTAGTCAAAGTTCGCGTTTGCGAAGAAGCCGATCGAGCAAAACTTCATCAACAGTTGCAACAAAACTATCAACAACAACTCAAAGTTATAGAAGCCAAATATCAAGCAGAATTACAAGGGAAACAAGCACAAATTGAAATTCATCGTCAACATTCTGCGGAAATGGCAGAAATTGCTAAACTATTAGCTCAACAAGGTTTAAACCATCCTCGAATTCAACTCAATAAATTAATTATCCTCACCTTGGGAGATGGTAATTTTAATGATGGCTTTCCCGTAACAGCTTTAATTTGCAGCGATGAGCATCCCTTACCGATCGCCTTTACTGGTAAATTGCCACCACAACCAAAGATTCCCCAATTGTATCAGCAATGGAGACAACTTTATCGCTCTCAAAAGTGGTTTGGACGGATTACCTTTGATGAAGAATCAGTTACTAATTTTTCTCAGCAAGAACTAGATTGTTATGCTGGTGAATTGGAAAAATATCTTGATGATTGGCTAAATTCGCAACAATTTCAACCAATAGCAAGGGAATTACGCTCTCATCTCACACAAAGCGAAAAAGTACCAGTTATTATTCAAACCAAAGATATTAATTTACAGCGGCTTCCTTGGCATCTATGGGATTTTTTCCAGCATTACCGTCAATCAGAAATTGCTTTATCAGCGATTGGGGAAAGAACGGTAAAATCAAAATTTACTCGCAATCAAACCAGAATTTTAACTATTCTTGGTAATAGTACCGGAATTGATGTGGAAGCCGATAGAAAAATATTAGAACAACTACCAAATAGCGAAACAGTTTTTTTAGTAGAACCAACTTTTCAAGAATTACATCAACAGCTTTGGGATGAGCAAGGCTGGGATATTTTTTGTTTTTCCGGACATAGTTCATCTCAAGCAGACGGTAGCACGGGAAAAATGTTACTTAATCAAAGCAAATTGCTGACAATTAAAGAGCTAAAATACGCTTTAACAAAAGCAATTGAACGTGGTTTACAGCTTGCTATATTTAATTCTTGTGATGGCTTGGGTTTAGCACGAGAATTAGCAGATTTACACATTCCCCAAATGATAGTTATGAAAGAACCCGTACCGGATAAAGTGGCACAGGAATTTTTGAAGTATTTTCTCACAGCTTTTGCTGGGGGAGAGTCTTTATATACCGCAGTACGTCAAGCACGGGAAAGGTTGGAAGGTTTGGAAGATGAATTTCCTTATGCAACTTGGCTACCAGTGCTGTTTCAAAATAGTGCTGAAATCGGTATGAGTTGGCGGAAGTTGTAAAAATAATTGATGCTGATTATCTTCGCCATTTAATTCAATTTCAATATTGAAATGGGAACCAGCTTAAATTTATTAAGTTATTTGGTTCCCAAAATCATACTAATTACGGTTTTTTAAACCAGGTATAAACATGATCGTTAGAACCTGCAATACCCATACCGACAATATCGTTTATTTGCGTTCCCACAGGCAAAGCATAGCGATAAGGTTTTCTGTACTTATCTAAAATATTACTTGTGCCTGAAGAAACAGTACCGTCATTGTACCAAGCATAAACATGGTCATTAGAACCTGCAATACCCATACCAACAATACTAGTGAACGATTTACCGGCAGGTAAAGTATAGTTATAAGGCGCTCTATACTTATCTAAGTCGTTGCTAGTTCCAGAAGAAACCGTGCCGTCTTTATACCAAGCATAAACATGGTCGTTGGAACCTGCAATACCTATACCAACAATGTCATTCGGTGTTTTACCCGTAGGTAGAGTGTAACGATAGGGTTTTCTATACTTATCCAAATCGTTACTAGTTCCCGAAGAAACCGTTCCGTCTTTGTACCAGGTATAAACATGGTCATTAGAACCTGCAATACCCATACCCACAATATCCGAGGCTGTTTTTCCCGCAGTCACGCTATAGTTATACAGCGCTCTGTATTTATCTAAATCTTTACTGTCTCCAGAACTAACGGTATTAGCTTTCACTACAGCCATACCAATCGTAGTACCGAAAACTGTTGCTAAAAGCGTTGGAATTACAATTTTACGAAGTTTCAACATAATATATTCCTTTTTGAAAAGTTAACTGTTTGGGAGTTCGACTCCTTTTATTTGTTAATAGAAATGAGTCAGTTTATTTATACAGCAATAACAGGAACCTCCAATTTACTCATCTCCCAAAAAGCTGGGAAGCGAAATGCTTCAGCACTTTGGAGAAAATTAAAGTAATTCGCAGGTTTTGGTTCACCGTTTTCTATCTTTCTACTTATTAATCAATCCAGAACTCAAAGTTTTATACAAAGTTGGTAAAAATAAGTTTTGTAAATATAGAATCAATAATTGTATAAAAATCCAGAAATAAAAAAGATTAACAAGTAGAGATTTCTGCCAAAGATGCATTATGAATAAGCGACAGCTTGTAATTCAGATTCAAAAATCCCCACCCCAAAGCGAAGAACGTCAAAAAGCTATAGTCATGCTGGTTGACAAGATACTATGTTCATGCGGTTTATTTCCCTTCCCACCGAAATCACTTTGCGGTGTCTATCTGGATATTCATCAAGCATTACAGCAGCATTTACACCAAAATATTGTGCAAAATATTAATGAATATCAATTACAAAATCTCGCTGTAGAAGCATGGATCAAAGAAGTGCGATCGCGAACTTTAAAAAAAGTCATCAACGAAGCATATCTACAACAGTTAGCATTAGAATTACAAAAGTATTATCCCTTAACAAAAGAATGGCAGTATTCTTTTCAAATTTTGACCAATGCGATTTTGCTATCTGACAAGTTGTTACATAAAGCTAATATTTATCATGATGTCTATGAAGAAGCTCAAAACGAACTTTGGCTTTGGCTTCATCGAAATATCAATACATACAATCCTGAAAAAGGTAAGTTTACGGCTTGGTTGAATTTTCGCTTTGACATGATATTACGAAATTCCCAAGGTAGTAAAAATGACCCTTTAATCCATAAATTCTACGGCAAAATCATCAGAACAAAATATCAATTAGCTAATTTAATAAAAAGTATTAGTCGAGAAGATTTAATTTTATGGCTGATTTTATTGGTTAAAAAAATCTTACCCGATATTTTAAACTTACAAATATTTTTATTGTTAACAGTTTTATTTTTGCTATCACAATTAATTATTCAACAACCTTTAGTTGCAGACTCTCTTTTATTTGAAATCGCGAAAAAATCTTTACCCAATGCTAAATTAGCTAATATAGATGACGAAATAGAAAATATTCCCCAACCAGAACTAGAACAACCGCTTTCGGAAGAACTTCGAGCATATTTAGAAAACGACCCTAATAACCTTTTAAAAAAACATATTAGAGCGCATCCCGAAGCAACTTTTCAAGTCATAGCTCTCAAACGCTTAGAAGGAATCAGTTGGAAAGAATTATCAGGAACCTTCAATATTCAGATTCCCGCACTAAGTAATTTTTTTCAACGTTATTTACAAAAAATTGCACCAGAAATTAAAAAATACATTCAAGAATCAATTTAACTTCAACGAGCAGCAAAATCATGATTAATCAAGTACAAAAACCATTGACTTTTACAGTTAATTTAACGCCAAAAGCGCATCAATTAGCCGAAAAATTTTGTAGATGTCATGCTAACTTCCAAAAATCAGAACAAGTTTATCTAAATACTCTAGCCATATATTCTGTAAATCATTACTTACAATGTCTGGGTTTTACAACAGATTGGAAAGGGAGTAATAGCTACGATGTGATAATACAAAGTTTTCTAGACATTGCTGATTTAGAAGTAATAAATAGCGGTAAATTAGAATGTAGAGTAGTATTAGCAGATGGTGAATTTGTTTATATTCCCCAAGAAGTATGGACTGCACGAATTGGTTATATTATCGTACAGATTGATGAGTGTTTAGAAACAGCAACCTTACTCGGATTTACACCGAAAGTTTCAACAGAGCAACTACCACTGAGCCAATTACGTAAATTAGAAGAATTCCCTCAATATTTGCAGCAGGTTACTCCACCAATCAATTTAAACGAATGGTTTGAAGATATTTTACAGCAAGGTTGGCAAACCTTAGAATCACTTTTAAATCCGGAATCAGTAGGAGATTTGAATCTAAGTTTTAAGGATGCTTCTTACTTACGAGCAGAAGAAGTTACCAAAGCTGTAAAAGGAATTGAACTTGATAATCAATCTGTATTAATGCTATTAGCTTTGAAACCAGAAGACGACGAGCAAATAAGTGTCCGCTTGCGAATTTATCCAGATTCCGAAAACAAATGTTTGCCAGAGAATCTTAAATTAGCTATATTATCCGATTCGGGAGAAACTTTAAAGGAAGTTACTTCTCGCAGCATAGACAATTTTATTCAACTTCCTTCGTTTCGATGTGCTTCTCAAGAAAGCTTTAAAATTAAATTGTCTTTTAACAATATATGTTTTACAGAAAGTTTTTTCCTTTGAGATGCTTTCGTAAGCAAACTTAAGACTTATAATGAGAAAATTTAGAATACAAGACAGAATATAACCGTTAATCACCGACTATAATAAGTTTACAAGCCGCAATACGAACATACAAATACACTAAACTTATGCACTCAATTTACCGCATAAATATCAAAGAGTTAGATCGTAATTTTATTGATGTACTGAAAGTAACTTATCTAGATAGAGGAATCGTGTTGTATACGAAGTGGATGAAAGTGGTTATCTTTTAAGTTCTGAAGCAAATAAAAAACATTTTTTAAAAGCTATCAATAATGTTAAAGAAAAGTCTAACCTAGTTGAAGTTGATATTGAAAAACTCAAATGAACATAAGAATTCTATATCATTATGAATAAATTATGTCGGGTAGCGAAAAGGAACTTATATTAAATGATTATCAACCCAAGCAAATTTTCTAATTGGAGTAATATCTTTTCCGTTTAAATTGTCCTGTTTTTAAGTTCTCTCTCTCTCTTATTCTTTCTTTGCGCTCTTCGTGTTCTCTGCGGTTTTTTTTAATCATTCCGGTGCAATCGGAATTGATATAACTCCACCATTCGCAATACCGCTTAGCTTATGCATCAAACCAATCGTAATAAAATTATTATATTTCCTTCCCATCAACAAATTAAAGCTGCAATCAACTGGTTACAAAAATATCATCCTGTAAACCTAGATTTAGAATACGCTCTAAATCTTGTTATTCAAGGTAAAATAGTTCCCGATCGAACTGGAGAATTAATTGCTATTTCCTACAAACCATCTATAAATCAAAAGGTAACTCCGGATAATATTCAAGGAGCTATGATGATAAATCCTCGAAATACTCACACATCTTTTGAGAGTTGCAATCAAATTACTACCCAAACCTTATTTTCCCTGACTCAAAAATGCGGTTTACCTAAAAAAATTATTACTTCGAGTCAAGCTAAACAGTGGATTCGTCCGCTGATGCTCGAACATTATCAAATAGAAAAAGAATACGATCAATTAGTAATGGTTTGTACTCAATCTCCACTTAATGGTAAAGGTCGTTGGGCAACATTACAAGATAAACCTACATTAATAGCTTACGAACAAGCATATATCAAAGAGCGCGGTAACGGAAATTTGAATCGCGATTGGAATAGTTTAATTGAAAACCGTCAAGTAGCAGTTTTGGAACACTCCGGTAAAATTGCTTCGGTTATTAGATACAATCCAACAGCAAATTATGCTTTGGTAGTAGCACCATTTACCTTTCCCGAATTTCGCAGACATGGATTTGCTCGACAACTATTAGCATTTTTGGCTGAAGAATTACTTCAAGAATATACAGCATTGAAACTGTGGGTAGACGAAGAGAATATTCCTGCAATTTCCCTTTATCGTTCTTTAAATTTCCAACAGATTGGTTGTTGCTACACTGGTTATTTCAAGTAAATTTAATTACGCAATTCTTTCTCTTTCAAAAGCGTATTAGCCCAAATTTTATCTTCTGAATTTAACGGTGGTATTGGTTCAATACTATAATCTATTGCTAAATCAAAACCTGCTTGTTCGTAAACCTGCGCTAACAAACTTTGTAAATCTACTAAAGGTTCGTCATCTCCAGATTTGAGAGGAAGCAAAAAGCACGGAATTTGTTGTTGAAGATTAAATCCGAACACTTCAGCTAAAGGACGACGATTTCCACGAGCAATTAAGATGCGATAATCAGTTTTAGGAATTTCGCTCAAAATTTGCATCGGGTTGCCAGCACGGAGTAAATCAATTTCTACCAAATGTGTGGGAGTGCTTAATACATCTCGACGCTTTTCTTCATAAGCATCTCTTCCTTTTCCACTACGTTTATTAGTAGGAGAAAGAACTTCAATAGTTGTTACCACATAACCAGTTGCAACTTCTCGAATTTCTAAATAAGCTTCCTTTTTCTCTTCCGGTACTGGGAGTTTTACTGTTACCGATTCTGCTTGAGCGGGTAAAGTGGCTGTTGCTATTTTATTTTTCGTAGAAGTCTTGCTCTTAGTTGTTACAGCAACATCAGGAATTCCAACTAAAACAGAATCTTCAACATCACCTAAATAAGTTCGCTTTTCGATAGCTACTCTATACTTAGGACGAATTGGTGGAGCAATGGCGATCGCAATAGCTGTAATCAACCGATGATGCACTTCCGACCATAATTCAGGATTTTCTAAGTAAGGATTCATTCCCGGAAATGGAGAAGACATAAGCCGCACCTCACATGACTATAATTTCAATTTTAGATTAATTCCAAAAAAGATTCCTTCTGCAAATTCCGGTTTTAGAATCTCCTAATTATTTCTATTCCCCCCAACCCTATTACTAACTTCCTTCCCCAGTGCGTTCTGGATTTTCCACACCAATTAATTTATTCCACAGTTGATAACCAACTTCTGATTTAGGAACATAATAATTATTAGGTTCAGCTTCTACTGCACCCATTGCGGTAAATTCTTCTCTTTTTGGATCGTTAAGATCGATATAGGTTGCAGTTTGTGCCAAGCGACTACCGTGAGGGATGATTGTAATCTGCTTCAATTCGTCGTTGGTAAAATCTTTGAGCTTTTCGTGCAATTCCTTGATATCGTAAGCATTTAAACCCGCTTTCTCCGGATTTTCACCATCAAGCCCATGATTTAAACCTGCACCTTCATGGGGATTCAAGTCTTTTTTGTATTCGTCTGGGATATTATCTGAATTTGCTGTAGCCATAATATTTCCTTTTATTCCTTGAATAACAACTTAAAAAACTGCTAAAAACTACTTCTGCCGTTTGTAGCGTCCGATTAATTCGGCTTGAGCAACTATATGTCCTTCCATCGCTGCTTCTACATCTTTCTTACTCGCACCTGCGGCTAAACCTAAAGATATATCTAAAGCATACAGCTTGAAATAATAACGATGGGTTCCGTCAGGAGGGCAAGGAGGGCCATAACCAAATTGCTCGTAATCGTTTGTACCGTGGATACCGCTACCATCTAACATTGCATCGGCAGCTATTCCTTGGGGTATATAACGAGTTTGCACTGGTATATCGTAAAGAACCCAGTGAACAAAAGTTTTACCGGGGGCATCTGGATCGTCAACAATTAACGCCAGACTCTGGGTTTCGCGGGGAGGCTCGTCCCATTTCAAAGATGGAGATTTTGCTTCACCATCGCAGGTAAATTCTGGTGGAATTAATCCATCAGCAGAAAAGCTATCACTTTCTAATTTCATAAACTGACAACGGGAAGGTTAGTTTGTATATATACATCAAGCTTGTTACCGTCTATTAATTTAAATATTAATGAAAAACAGTAGCTGCACTTCTAGTAGTGTAGGTTAACGTTGTTTATTGTTAAAATCCTTCACCCAAAAGGAATTTATTCGTAAAAGTATCTCAGTCTAAAGTAATATGTCTTGAGTGTTAGAAGTGATTTTTTGTAGCTTGGGTTAGGAGCAAAAATAATTATAATTTTTAGTACAAAATCTATCTTAACGCCGTAACCCAACATCTTAAGTAGTCGGTATTTTTAAAAATATTTCTATTTGTCTTTAGGACTTACGCAAAGCCCCCCTTTGCAAGGGGGGTTGGGGGGATTTAAACGGCTGAAATGCTTAATTTATCGTTGTGGTTGCGTAAGTCCTGGTCTTATAAAAATAATGTTGGGTTACGACACGATTTGATAGTTTTTCGTGTCTAACCCAACCTACGACTAAAGTAATAGAATCAAAGTTTAAGCTAAAAGTTGCTCGCACAATTTATCAAGTTCCCTACTTTGCTCTTGAATAATTGTATGTGCAGCTTTTTCAAGTAATTCCATATTTTCTTCAGTAGTATTATCCAAATCATCGTTTGCTTCAGTCAATTCTTTTTGGAAGCGATAATACTGTTTAGTATTATTTCGAGCATCGGGTAGCAACTGTTTTAATTGATAATTTGCTACTTCACTTGCACCATCAAGAAAAATATTAATTAATGGCTGTATCCATTGTAGTTTTCCCCAATTAGCAGCTTGTTCGTAAGGAAATTTTCGAGTTAGAGAACCCGTACCCAAGGAAGCAACTAAAATATCTTCTAAACTTACTTGTTCGCCTTTATTTTGAGTGTATATAATCGCTTCTACAATTGCTAATGCTGTAGGATTATTAGCAAACATTGCACCATCTACTAAAGCGTAATCATCATTAATACTATTATCGCAACCGCGCATTGCTAATTTGGAGGGTTTAAAAAAAGTTGGAGCAGCAGTTGTTGCCATTGATGCTTCTATCATTTTGTAATTTTTACAAAGCTTGCGAAAACTAGCTCCTGAATGTCTTTGAAATGTAGGATTATTGATAAAAAATACGGGTATTCGTAACTGTATATCATAACTGGTGATAAAAACATTTGTTAATGCATCCTCAAGAAGGGTATCTTGAAAATATTTATTGGCAACTTTTTCTCTACCTTCAGAAGGATACTTTGGTCTTAATAAATCATCAACCTCTGTCAAGCTTTCTAAAAACGGTTCGTGAAAGATATTTTTTCCATCGTCTCGATACATATTAATGATATCTTCCATTTCATACCGAGCAACAGTTTTATTATCAGAATTCGGCATAGTTAAAATCATTGCTAAAAAACCTCCAGTTGAAGTTCCAGCAATTAAATCAAACAATTGCCAAATTCGCTTTTGGGTGCGTGTTTCGATTTCTTTAAGAACTATTGCCGGGATGATGCCGCGAATACCGCCACCATCAATTGATAACACATTGTACTTAAAAGTCATAATTTTTGTTTATTTAACTAAATTTCTTAGTATTCTACAACTTGGAAGGTAGTGATTACGGCCAATATCAATTATTAATAAACAGTTAATAATTAACTAATCCTCAATGCTCCATACCCAATAAAAAAACTTGGAGTGTAAAACCCCAAGTGTAAAAAAAATACTAAATGATTACAAAAAAATTACGAAAGATAACTACATTGTTAAAGATTGAGGATTGGTTTCAATCAAGTTTGCTAAATCTTTGAGGAATGCGGCTGCGTGGGCACCGTAGATAACTCTATGATCGCAAGTGATGTTAACTTTCATTCGCTGACGTACTCCCATCATCCCATCGTTAGTTGCTACTACTTCTGGACGAGATGCGGCGATCGCCAATATTGAACCTTGGTTGGGTGGCAAAATCGCATCGAAAGTATCTACGCCAAACATACCCAAATTAGATATGGTGAAGGTACCGCTGCTGTATTCTTCTGGCTGTAATTGTTTTGCTCTAGCGCGTTCTACTAAGGATTTCCAGTTACGCGATAAGCTGTAAATATCTTGTTGGTCTGCATTTTGCAATACGGGTGTAATCAATCCTCCGTCATCCATTGCTACGGCTACAGCTACGTTAATGTTGGCAGGATGTACCATTCCCTGCTCTGTATAATTCACATTTAGTAACGGATGTTTCTGTAAAGTCATCGCTACCGCTTTAGCTAGCAGCGCTGTCATTGTTACACCTTTAGATTTGATTTGCTTGTAAAGTTTGTTTAGTTCGTCGGTGGTAATTGAATAACCTACGTGGAAGGTAGGTACGGACAAGCTATGATTCATAGTCCGCACTACGGCATTTTGTAAGGTAGTCAAAGGTACCGTCTGACCTGGAGTTACTGCAACTGGCATGGGTGCAGGTGTTGCCTTCTGAGTAACTTTAGGAGCGCTGGGGGTTGGTGCAACTGCTGGCTGAGCCGTTTGAGCCGATTGTGTAGAAGATTTAACAGTAGACTTACCCGCAGCTGTTTCCACGTCTTCAGCAATAATACGACCGTGAGGACCGCTACCTGTAATACCGCTTAAATCAACTTTAAATTCTTTTGCCAATTTACGAGCGCGAGGTGAAGCAATTTTTCTACCGCTGCCGCGTGCCGCACCATTTTGAGAAGTGTCGTTTGTTGAAGCGCCTACAGATGCCGGTTCTGGTGCTGCTACTTGGGCGGGGGCAGTAGCAGCAGCAACTTCAGATTTTGCTGCCCCATGAGATTGGGCTTGCGCTGCTGCTGTTTCAATTTCAGCTTCGGTTTCTGCGAGAAAGGCGATCGCCGAACCTACAGGAGCGCTGCTTCCAGCTTCTACTACAATATGTGCCATGTATCCTTCATAGAAAGATTCCACATCCATATCTGCTTTATCCGATTCAACCACCACAACGGTTTCGCCTTTCTCAACCTTGTCACCAGGGGATTTCTCCCAAGAGACAATTTTACCTTCAGTCATTGTAGAACTCAGCGCGGGCATAAATATTTCGTGAATACTCATAAGAAAAGAAATTGAATTAATAATTTATGGACTTTAATAGTTTTTTCCAGATTGCATTGTATCGCGAGCGCGGACGCGACGAACTATTTTAGAACTACACTGGTACAATAATCTGTATTTATGCGTACTAAGAAAGGTAATTATTGGTTAGTGGTTAGTAGTTAGTTGTTGGTAGTTAGTTGCGATCGATTTCCCCTTGTCCCCCCATCCCTCAACTCCGCGCCTCCTAACTCCTAACTTTTAACTACTTCCTTATACTTAATCCTTTTTTAAAAAAATTTGTCGGAAATTCCACTTAAAGCATGAAGTAAGGAGTCATGTCTGGATTTAAAATTTATGATGAATAAATAAAAACCAACCCTTTAAAATTTTCTTAAAATCTTATGTCGGCAAAGTTGAAATTTTTTCTGGTATTTGCACTGAGTACCTTTGCCACGGCTGCTGTCGCTGGAATTTACAAAATTAAAGCATGGCATTCTAATAGACCGTATATTGCCGAAAAGCAGCAGCAAATTCAAGCAAAGCAAACCTCAAGTCAAAACCTTGCAATAACATCATCAAGAAGAAAGTTTAAGTCAATACCGCTAACTAAATTCAGAACGGTACTTAGAGGGAGCGATCCTGCTGCCCTAGCAATAAATGCTTTTGACACAACTCAATCTAAAGGATCGAATCGTAAAGTAGAAGTAATTTATCCCCAACCTAACCAAGCAATGGTAACAATAACTCAAACCAACGAAGCTTCACCCAAACCAAAGCCGATTAAATATCGAGTTGAACTTACAAGCTTTGGACGTTCGTTATTTGTAACTTCGCCTCCCTTATGGCAAATTGTCTGGGCTGGTTATTCCGAGCAATGTTTCAGAGGTACTACCGATACGGTAACTGGTGCTGCCTGTCGTTGAATATAGGGAATGGGGAATAGGGAATAGGGAATAGGGAGTTAGGAGTTAGGAATAATGATGATGCAGTGATGGAGTTATAGGTTGATGTGTTCAAGATTCAGTTTTTGATAATAATGAATTTTTTTCTTGTCTCCTTCCACTCCCTAAAAATTCTGAATCCTCGATTGAGAATTCAGAATTATTGATGATATTTTAAATGTCGCCGCGAATTTCTTCGATAACGCCATCGCGCAGAACAATTTCGACCTGCATTTTACTTATGAGGTTGTCGCCTTGTTCTGCTCGGAAGAAGCCTTCCAACTGAAATTGATTAACTTCTTGATCCAACTCAAGCATTTGTACCTGTTGGAGATTTTGCAAACTTTGGTTTTTTTGCTCTAGCATCTCGCTTTTTTTCTCATTTACTTGAACTTGGATGTTCTCAATTTGCTGTAGAGTCTGAGGCCCAGGCGGTTGCAAACCTTGCTTTTGAATTTCGGTAATTGCACGCTGCCCTTGGACATCAATTTGCTGTAGCTGCTGATCGGTTTGATTGATTTGCCCTTGTAGCTGCTGCGTTACTTCCTCTTTCCATAGAGGTGTGACGATCGCTTTGACGTTAATAACGCGCTTTAGCAGCAATTGAGGATTGGAGATGTCCATAGAAATATCTTTGTTTTCCTTTTGAATTCAATAAACAAGTGAACTAATTAGCGGCAAACATTCGCTCAATCATATCGTGATAGCGTTCCATCACAATATGTCTTCTGACTTTGAGAGTTCGTGTCATCATGCCATTTTCCATTGAAAACGGTTCTAGAATCAGTTGAAATGGTCCGATACGGTCATCCGATCTATATCCCGGACGATTTCGTACTTCCCTAACCAACTCTTGCCGAAACAAATCCTGGATCATTTTACTCTCAAGATTGATTTTTTGGCTGGTAGATGGCGTAACATTGTCTTCTTTAACACATAATTCTAAGTTTTGCGCTTCTGCCCATTTTTCTAATGCTTCAACATTTGGGACAATGAAAGCACCGAGACTTTTTTTATCTTGTCCTACCAGCATTATTTGATCGATATATGGGGATCTTAAGCAAGCATCTTCGATGGGAAGCGGCTCAATGTTTTCCCCGTTGGTTAATACAATAGTGTCTTTTGCTCGTCCGGTTAAAACAATATCCTGACGGGGAGTTACCCAGCCCAAGTCGCCGCTATCAAACCAACCTTCGGCATCAATGGCTTTTTCTGTGGCTTCCGGGTTTTTATAGTAACCCTGCATGATTTGCGGCCCTTTGAGCAATACTAAACCTTTTTCGCCAGTAGGTAATTCTTTACGAGTTTCTAAGTCAACAATTTTGACTTCGGTACCCGGTATGCCCAATCCCGAAGAACCTCGTAAATTACTCCAGTGACGACGCGCATGAGTAACCGGGGAAGTTTCTGTTAACCCGTAACCAACCAAAATATCTATACCAATAATCTCGTAGAAATCATCTATATGCTTTGCTAAAGCACCACCACCACAAATAAACTGTTTGATTCTTCCTCCTGTGGCTTCCCTTACCTTGCCATAAACTATTTTTCCTGCCAAAGCGTGTAATGGTGCAAGGGTTTTTTCTTGAATGCTAGCTGTAATTCTTTCTCCCATAGAGGGATTTACATTTTCCAAATCCAAATTTTGAGCAATTCGTCGTGTTTTAATATATTTCCCACTAATGCCTAAAAAGCGATTAATTAAATTTTGTTTAGAAGCTGGTTGTTCGCGAAACTGCTTTTGTACTCCTTCATAAACTGATTCTAAAATACGCGGTACTGCCACCATGTAGTGGGGTTTGTACTTTTTCAAATCATTTTTTATCGAGCGTAAATTCGTATAAACTTGGGTGCAGCCTTGACTCAGTAAAAAATACTCGCCAGTACGTTCGAGTACGTGCCAGGTAGGAAGAATACTTAAAACAACGTCTCCTACTTCCGGTTGAACTATTGTGCGTAAACTCGTAACTTGATGCAGTAAATTCTCGTGAGAAAGCATCACACCTTTGGGCTTACCCGAAGTACCGGAAGTATAAAGTAAAGTAGCTAAACTATCGCGCTTTGCTTCCCGTGGTTCTAAATTATGTTTTGCACCAACTTTCATTAACTGCTCGAAATTCAACACCTTGATAACTTCCTCACTTGGCGCTGATTCTTCCGTTAATAAAATTACTAATTGAATTGGTAAATCATCTAAACGAGAACGCAATTTTTCAAAAGTTGCTAAATCTTGCGCGACTAATACCGTACTATCGCTATTACCCAAGATAAACGCTAACTCATCAACATCTGCTTGAGAACTGCGTACCGCATTTACAGCCCCAGCAGTCATAATACCTTGATCCGCAATAAACCAGCGAGGACTATTATCAGCAATCAGCGAAATCCTAGCTTGTGGCTTGACTCCCAATGACTGTAAACCAGCAGCAAACTGTTGAATTTGATTAAAAAGTTCTCTATAAGTAAATATTTCCTGCTTAGGTTTAACATGGGGATTGTGTAGAGCCGTTACATCGCCAAATTGACTTGCTGCGATCGCCCAAATTTCGGGTAGCGAATTTACCTTTGAGTAATCCACCACGCTTTTTAAATTTTCTTGGTCTTTCTGAGTAAGTTTAGGAAACTGATTATTTGTACTATACGCTTTAGACATCATATCCACACTTTATAATCAATAATTTCTATAGGAAAGTATATTCCTTCATTTGGTAAAAATAGACAACTATTATAGATACAGTTGCTTGTATCTAATGCCAGATTCGTTTTCAAGATAAATGTAAAATTATATCTAGAAAAATTGAGTTATATAAACCTCAGTAGGGGGAGTATCCCAATATTGCAAAAATAAAATTTGGTAGTGCGAGCAAGATGCTCGCTATGTATATCAAGCGAGCATCTTGCTCGCACTACAAAAAAATAAAATCACACATTTGGGATGCTCCCTCAGTAGGCAGACATTATAAATTGTAACCAGGAGGAGGAAGTAGAAGAGACAGGTGTTTAACGCTTTCGCAGAAAATAATGATAATTCTCTGTCCGCGAATTAATTTTAATCCAAAATCTAAAATCGAATGACTATAGAGGAAGTGAATTTTAAGTGTCGAATTTTAGATAAATAAAAAAAGCGCTGCAACACTCAAATCGTAAGGATTCTTCCGTTCCAAAGCGAGAGCAACAATAACTAATATCGTCTTTTTCTTCTATTCCCTTTTGCCTATTCTGGCGTTCCCTATGAATCTCCCACAAGTACGGCTATAGGCATAAATATTAGACTCAACTATATAAATCAGAATAAATTTAAAACCCTGTACTGATTTAATTATTTCGATTTTGTACGACAATAAAGTACAAACATTTTTTCTGAAAATGGAGAGTTGAAGATGAGTTTAGCAGATGGTCTTTTATTGACTATTGTCAGTACTGTTATTTGCATAGTGTTTCCTAAAATAATATCTTCAGTTTTCGCAGTAAAAAGCAAATCAAATACCCAGGCTGTTGCTACTATTCCTTTAAAACGGGCAGAATAAAAATTTATTTCACGAGCATCCCTCTACACTCACCTTAATCATGGAGGTTCCATAGCAGTTTAAAATTATGTATGAGAATTAAGAAACCCGGTTTTTCCCAAAAGCCGGGTTTCTCAATAGCACAAAATCTTACTCGTAATTCATCCGTAAGGTAAATCCAAAATCTAAAATCTAAAATTTAAAATAGATCAACCTTTAACCTTTGACCTTTGACCTTTAACTTAAAATAATGGTAACAACAGCAGTAAATCCCTTTCTCGACGGTAATTTTTCCCCAGTGCGTGAAGAAGTCACCGCTGACGACTTGAAAATAATTGGAGAATTACCTCCTGATTTATCGGGGATGTTTGTCAGAAATGGCCCCAATCCTCAATGGCAACCTAAAGGGCAGTATCATTGGTTTGATGGCGATGGAATGCTTCATGGCGTAAGAATTTCTAACGGTAAAGCCAGCTATCGCAACCGTTACGTGCGTACAAAAGGATGGCAAATCGAACATCAAGAAGGTAATGCCGTGTGGAGTGGATTATTAGAGCCTCCGCAGACGGATAACCCCCACGGTGCATATAAAAACGTTGCCAATACCGCCCTTGTCTGGCACGCAGGCAAGTTTTTAGCGCTTTGGGAAGGAGGTGCGCCTCATGCAATCAAAGTTCCACAATTAGATACTTTCGGTGAATATACTTACAACGGTAAATTACAATCTGCCTTTACCGCACATCCTAAAGTAGATCCGGTAACTGGTGAAATGATGTTTTTCGGCTATTCATTTGCTCCACCATTCTTGCATTACAGCGTAGTTTCAGCAGCAGGTGAACTCGTGAAAACCGTACCCATTGAATTACCTATGGGAGTGATGATGCATGACTTCGCCATCACCGCCAACCATACAATATTTATGGATTTGCCGATGACATTCAACCCCACGCGGATGCAGAAAGGCGAACCCGGTTTAAAATTTGAGAAAGATAGAGCCAGTCGTTTTGGTATTGTACCCCGTCACGGCGATAATAATGATGTGCGCTGGTTTGAAGCTCCCGCTTGTTATGTATGGCATACTTTGAATGCTTACGAAGAAGGAGATGAAGTAGTACTTTTGGGTTGTCGGGTAAATTCCACAAACGTATTTGCCACCGAAGATATTGAAAGCGATGCAGAAGATAGTATTCCCAGACTGCACCGTTGGAGGTTTAATTTAAAAGATGGTAGCGTGCGCGAAGAAAGATTAGACGATGCACCATCAGAGTTCCCCCGCGTCAACGACAACTTTTTAGGGCAGCCAACCCGCTACGGTTACGCTGGAAAAATGGGGCAAGGTGCGATGCCTAGTTTTGAAGGTGTAATTAAATATGAACTAAATAGCGGTAAATCTCAAAGTCATGAATTTGGTAAAGGGCGTTATGGTGGCGAAGCAGTATTTGCACCTCGCGGTAAAGGTGAAGATGAAGGTTGGGTAATCACCTTTGTGTATGACGCAGTTGAGGATACATCTGAATTAGTAATTGTTGACGCTCAGGATATGACATCGGAGCCAGTTGCGCGGGTATTGATTCCGCAGCGAGTTCCCTATGGTTTCCACGGTGATTGGATTAGCGAAGAGAAATTGCATAAATCCAAGTAATAGATCCACAAATAACTAATGTAGAGAGGTAGCAGTAGTTGATTGCATTAATTCCGAGTGGTTTGTAGTTGGGTTTTAGCCCCTCCTAATTCTGCCTAAGTACTTACGAACCTATTCTTTTTACCCGTCAGAATTAATCAAATGTACTATTAGTAGTTCACCACATAAGTTCTGATGGGTCGAGGTAGTGCGAGCATCTTGCTCGCTCGATAGCGCCAGCGAGCGAGACGCTCCCACTACGAGCGCGTTACCCCGCAAAATTAATGTGGTGTACTATTAGTACTCCGCCACATTAATTATGATGGGTTTGCGTAGTGCGAGCATCTTGCTCGCTCGATAGCGCCAGCGAGCAAGATGCTCGCACTATGAATGTGCTACCCCTCATAACTTATGTGGTGAACCATTAGTACTCCGCCACATTAATTTTGATGGGTTTGCGTAGTGCGAGCATCTTGCTCGCTCGATAGCGCCAGCGAGCAAGATGCTCGCACTATGAATGTGCTACCCCTCATAACTTATGTGGTGAACCATTAGTACTCCGCCACATTAATTTTGATGGGTTTGCGTAGTGCGAGCATCTTGCTCGCTCGATAGCGCCAGCGAGCAAGATGCTCGCACTACGAATGTGCTACCCCTCATAACTTATGTGGTGAACCATTAGTAGTCTTTTTCATAAATTTTGACTGGTTAGTTTTCTCGGTAAACTTTGGGAGACGTTATATATAACGTCTCTACAACCCGTCAGGATTAATGAAATGAACCATTAGTTTTTCACCATACCCCTAACCCAACCCGTTAACTGATAACTGATTTAAAACGCTCCTATACGAGCAAAAATCACGTAAATTGTTTTAAATATCAACGATAAATCGTAAAACTGATGCCATTTTGTCTGATATTGCAAATCTAGCTCGAATACTTGCTCGAAATCTTTAATATGCGAACGTCCGTTTACTTGCCATTCTCCTGTCAAACCGGGTTTGACGTGCAAACGTTGCCAGTGATGCTCCGAGTAACGGCTTACTTCATCACCTGTAGGGGGACGAGTTCCAACTAAACTCATTTCTCCGACAAAAACGTTCCAGAACTGAGGAAGTTCGTCTAAACTCGTGCTTCTCAAAAAACGTCCTACCTTTGTAACCCGGAAATCATTCTTACTTTTAAAAAAGTGTCCGTTAGCTTCATTTTGTACCTTCGATTTTAATTGTTCCGCATCCGACACCATTGAACGAAATTTACGAATACGAAATGTACGTCCGTAAAGTCCATACCTCTCCTGTACAAAGAAAATCGGACCGGCACTATCGATTTTGATGGCGATCGCAATCGGCAAAAATACAATTGCTAAAACCATAAAACCCACCATACTTCCTAAAATATCTAGAAAACGCTTGAATCTAGAACTTACTGAAGGATGAGGGGTGATTTGCTCCACCCAAGTATTACAATTTGCACCTTTAATAAGACTTATCATTAGTAATTGAAACGCAACGAAACTAAATAAAATTTGAGCGAGAAACGTATTCCTACGTAACAATACCTTGAATATAGACTTAGCTTTATCTGATTAATAGTCTGCCCCCGTATATTTGCTGAATCTTCATTTATTTCCTAAAAATCATCATTGTTTATAAATCTTGGATAAAGAATAATAAATATACCATTAGATAGATGCATGGAAATAACTATAGCGATTCCATTATTCGAGATGCTAAAATTTGCTACCGACCTAATGCGTAAGCCTTGATGCTTGTTTGATATACAAAAGCTGCCTTACGTATTAACTAAAACTTATCCATTTAATTATTGATTTGACGAATACTTTGGTTGTATGGTAAGGCTTATAAACTACAGAAAAATAATATCAATGCGGTCAAAATATAGTTTACGGGTAAGAGGTGATACAACCCATCAAACATAATCGTCAAGCCATTTTGATGAATATTTGAATACATTAGTCCGTTGTTAAGGGAAATTAATTATTCCTTGTCAACTCCCTTTATGTGCATTTCATTCAATGTTTTGGGAAAAATGATTTTAAACATCCCTCTTAAAACTGTACTTACAGAAGTACTACAAAATGTACGCATTGTGGTTGGGGATGAACGGCAGTTCCACAGTGGTGCTATCTGAAAATTAAGGTGCTAAAAATGGTTGCAACTGGAGCAGACAAAGTAAAAGTAGGACGTTTAGAGTCAATAGTAGAGCAAATAGGGGAAGCCGTACTGGCTACCACCGAGACAATAGAACGTCTTTCCGATAGAGTCGATAATTTAAGCGTACAAGTAGAAGAACAGGGAAAGCAGGTACAGCAACAAGGTTATCAAATCTTGGCATTGTGCGATGCCGTACAAACTCTTGCAGAAGGGCAAGACGATTCCCTGCAAAGACTTACTCAATTAACTCAAACCCTAAACCGTCTGATGATTGTTTTAGAAGCCGAAGATGAAGAGTAATCAATTTTCATCCAAAGGGTATGGATCATCAATGAACAATTATCAATGAACAATTAAATAGTTGTACGTTGATTCAATGTATATTGTTCAAAACGGAATTAAGCTTAGAGGAACGCTGCTAAAATCTTTGTTTTCGCCAATCGATCTATAAATTGATAATTGCTAATCTATAATATCTAGTTAACTGATAACTGATAACTGTTAACTGTTAATTGTTAATTGTGTAACGGCTATTTTTCCAGAAAAACATATATCTACATCGCTACCGGGGGTTCTCTCTCGACTGGCATATTCGCCTACATAATAAAAGTTATCGCCTTCGGTACGATAATTCACTGGAAGAGGTTTGTTACAAGGACGACAAAAAACTACTTCGGGTTCCACTGCTTCTGGTGGAAGATGAGGTAAATTGATGTTCCAAAAATTTCCAGGTGGTAAAGGGCGATTAAATAAGTCAGCTAGAAGTTTAGCCGTCCATTTTGTCGAGTTATCCCAATTAAATTCCAAACCTTTTTTTTTGTATTGAGAAATTGCAATTCCCTGGATACCATGCATTGCGGCTTCTCTTACCGCAGCAACAGTGCCGGAAATATAAGAATCGACTCCCATATTACCTCCAGCGTTAATTCCCGAAAGTACCCATTTCATTTCGGGACAAATATGAGAAATTGAAAGACGAACGCAATCTGCGGGAGTACCTGCGATCGCATATGCCGTTTCGGAGCGACGCTCTAAAGTTATAGGATTAACAGTGGTAACTTGATGTCCGCAACCGGATAAATGTCCTTGAGGAGCGGCGATAACAATTTGAGATGAAATTGCCGATTGTTTTACAGCTTTGAGTAGTGCTTGAATACCAGGAGCATCAATACCGTCATCGTTGGTTAAAATCAAACTCATAAATTTTTTAGTTAGTTGCGATTTCCAAGCATATAGTAATGCATACAGAAAAATACAAACATAAACAGAACTTAAAAAAAGGTTGGGGGATCTAAACTTCTGAGGTAGAGGGTAAATTCATTATTGTTATTATTGCTACGCAGATTTTTAGAGATAAAAATTACGTTTAATTTATTATTTAAGGATTAAAAAAGTTTTTTCAAGACCGTTTTCTAACACCAAATAATAAAGACGTTGCATTGCAACGTCTCTACACGATCAATATGTATCGCTATTAATGTGAAACAGTATCAATCCTAAAAAATTAAACACTTTTCAAAAAAGGAAAATTATTAAACTTCAGCACCAGCTTTGGGTTCTGCTCCCATTGGTGCTACATAATCGCGGAACAGTTCCATCTGTACGCTAAAATCTAACTGTTTGACTTTATCGATCAATTCTTTAGATTGAGAAGAAATTTCGTAGCCAGCAGGCATAGGGATAATGGTGTTAGCATCCATACCTTGAGCTAAACGATACCAAAATAGTAGCTTGGTTGTGTCGCTCATTGAACCGTATTCGCGGCTATGTACGGTATCGGCATTATTAATCAAGTCGCGTTGTAGCTGTAGCTGTTCATCGTGAGATAATTCTTTAACTTGATTGAACAAACCGTCAGCAATTGCTGGAGAAACGGTACTAGCGCCAGGTGCCGCAGGTGTAATTGAATCACCCATTTCTTTGTAGATGAAGTAGAACAAAGCTAACTGTTCGTCTACATTTAATTTCCTGATTCCTTCAATTATCTCGCGAGTTTTAGGGTCGTTTGTTTGCTTAGCTTCCATAATTGACTCCAATTGCAGTAGATTTTTTTAGTTTTCTTTATCTATTAATTTCAACCGTATCAAAGTAGCATTGAGTATTTAACCCTACTGAAGACAGATGTATTGATGTCGTAAAGAGGATTTATCAAATAAAGAATTTCAACCGAGCGAGGATTTTAAAAAATGCAATTGTTTGAGATTAATTGGAGGTTGGGGAACAGGGAACGGGGAATAGGAAATGGGAAATAAAGAAAAATATATTTTCATAGTGGGAGCATCTTGCTTACGAATAAGAAGATATTCCGGCTTTGCATCTGTTTTTCGGCAAAAATGATCTCAATTATCTATCTATAAATACGAGAAACCCGGCTTTTTCAAAAAGCCGGGTTTCTTAATTGTTGTAAATAATTAATTTATTTCGTTCCCTGTTGCCTTTTGCCTATCCCTCAACTATTTTGGGTGATTTTGATAATCTTCTGAGGATTGAGGATCTAATTCCCAACGTCGATCGTCCCGTCTATCTAAAATATCGTTTGTTTGCAGGGGTTGTTTATCATCCATTTCCAAACCAACTGCTTTTCCTAATTCTTCTGTCACATTTTTATCGGGAGTTGCAACGGTTCCACCAACTGCTTCATCACCAACGGAATTTGCACCTTGCCAATAAGCATCAACATCACCCCCAGTTAATTCTGGACTCGTTGCATTATGTTCGCTCAACTGTTCTTTTATTTCTCTTCTACCGATATTCATTCCCGGTTGCTGACTAACTCCGGTGCCGTAGGATTCTGTTATTTCTTGGGGTAAATCGTTGACTTCAGCTTCGTTATTGATGTCTTGCTCCTTTTTATTTTTTGGTTCGCTCATTTGAGTTTTGATAATGGTGCATTATCACAATAGCTCAATATTTATAACTATTTCTCTGTCAAAAGAACTATAACCAAAGGGGTAAGATAATATCTCCCCTAGGAACGAAGTGAAATATTTAACAGATGAATATCGTTGTAAATAATAATCCATACAAAAGCAACCTCACAGAATCATCTGAAACTATGAGTTAATATTCAATCGTCATTGACTTGACAGGCATATTGCCCTAAATGTTGATTCATAGTTTTTTCTTTTTGAAAGAGGGAGTAGAGAATGGGAAATGGGGAACAGGCAATAGTTAATCGGGGATAAATAATAGCGGAAAGACAAAATATATAGAATAATTTTAATTTTAAATAACTATAAGTTTATATATTTATTTATGCAGCTTTTTATTATTTATTAAAGAAAAGCCCTTTATTATGTGTTGATCGAAGCTGAAAATAAATAGGAGATATTCTTCATGAAGTACGACGAATTTATTAAACACGTTCAAAGCGTTGGTCAAATTGATTCTCGCGAAAAAGCCCAACGAGCAATCAGCGCTACATTAGAAACTGTGAAAGAGCGCATTGTTGGTGATGAAGCTAAGGATTTAGCCGCACAATTACCAGAAGAAATCGCTAAATATTTGCGCGGGCGTGAAGGTGAAAACGGTCAACACTTTAAAGTTGAAGAATTCATTGAGCGCGTAAGCAAGAAAGAAGGTGTAGAATCTACCGATGCAGTAATCCATATTCGCGCTATTTTTACGGTGCTGCAAAGTGCGGTATCTCCTGGCGAATTTACTAGTTTTAAACATAATTTTTCTGATGATTATGCAGATGTTTTCCCCAGCTTATCTGAAAGCCAAGTATCTAAATAGATTTTGGATTTTGGATTTTGGATTTTAGATTAAACTTAAAACCAATTATTTAGGGAGCATCCCAATTTTTTTTACATATCGTAGTGCGAGCATCTTGCTCGCTATATATATCAAGCAAGCGAGCATCTTGCTCGCACTACAAATTTAAACATATAGTAGGATGCTCTCAGTTGTTGATAAAGAAGATAATCTTCTCACAATTCATCAGCTAAAATTTTAAATTGAGTTCACAGTAAAAAAGGAAAAAACATGGTATCTACTAATAGTAATTCTGGAAAAAATAAAGTTGCAATTCTCATTGAAAATGGTGTAGAAGATTCAGAATTTCAACTTCCTTACAAAGCTTTAAAGCAAGCGGGTATGGAAGTATCTGTTTTGGGTTCTCGGATGAACGAAGCATATAAAGGTAAAAAAGGTAAAGTTTCGCAGGAAGCTGATGGAACTACCACCGAAGCAATGGCTTCTGATTTTGATGCGGTAATTATTCCTGGTGGAATGGCTCCCGATAAAATGCGTCGCAATCCTAATACTGTGCGCTTTGTACAAGAAGCTATGAGTCAAGGTAAACTCGTCGCTGCTGTATGTCACGGACCGCAATTATTAATTGAAGGCGATTTACTTAAGGGTAAAACAGCTACTGGTTTCAGCGCTATTCGCAAAGACATGATTAACGCTGGTGCTAATTATGAAGATAAACCTTTGGTGGTAGATGGTAATTTAATTACTTCTCGTCAACCAGGGGATTTACCTATTTTTTGTACGGCAATTTTAAGCCGTTTGGGTTACGGCGGTAAAGAAGCCGATTTACCCAGCGAAAATGACCAAAATGCAGAATGGTGGAAGATTGCAGATGCTTGGGGTGGTTCTCATAAAAGCGATATTGTAAATGGTTTAAATACCGTTTTAGCTGGAGAACGTTATTCTCGCGAAGCTTTGCAAACCTATGCTGAAAAAGCATCCGATACAGCAGTTAAATCTTTATTTCAAGAGATGATTGCTAGTAAAGAAGTTCACATTCAAAAATTAGAAGCGCGGTTGGATCAATTTGGTGAAAAACCATCTTTGAAAACAAAGATTGCTGAAGGTTACGCTAAGGTGAAGAATTCTATAAAGGGCAGCGATGATATCTATCAAATTCGTTGTGCTTTAGGCGATTTGCAAACAGCAATTAATGATGTCGGTAGGATGATGGCAGCATACACCGATCCGATGACAACTGAAATTTTTACCGATGTCCAGAAAGATTTGATGGCTCACGAACAGCGTTTGGTAGAAGTTTACAGAGCTAAAATGGGCAGTGAATTAAAACCAGCTAAGCCTACAACTGGTACTGCTATTTAATCAGTGACCAGTTAACAGTGACCAGTGTTAGCGTTCACGCGGAGCGTGCGGCTCAGCGTGTCCGAAGGACATAGAGTTATCAATTATCAATGAACAACTCTTTGATAATTGATAATTGATAATTGATAATTGATAATTGATAATAAAAATGAGCCAAACGATAAAAGTTGAAAAAACGGTAACTATTAATAAACCACAAGAAGAACTTTATAACTTTTGGCATAACTTTGAAAATTTGCCCCAATTCATGAATCATCTTAAGCTAGTTAAGGTGTATGATGAAAAACGTTCGCATTGGGTTGCAAAAGCTCCTTTGGGTACAAGCGTAGAATGGGATGCTGATGTTATTGAAGATCAAAAAAACGAGTTTATTTCTTGGTCTTCGGTGAAAGATGCGGATATTGAAAATTCCGGTTTTGTTCGCTTTAAAAAAGCTCCCGGTAATCGTGGAACGGAAGTAGAAGTAGTCATCGTTTACCAACCACCCGGAGGTGCTATTGGTGCTGCACTTGCCAAACTTTTTGGTGAAGCACCTTCTCAGCAAATTGGCGACGATTTGAACCGTTTTAAAATGCTAATGGAAGCGGGAGAAATTGCAACTACGGAAGGACAACCCAAAGGTAATTCTTGATCGGTAGTTTTCAATCAAATATTAAAGTAAATCCAAATACAGGTGTGTCATGAAAAGGTTAATGAAAAAATTGGTTTATTGGTTTAAGAGTCTTATCCTTAAGAGGACTGATGCAGTTGCTGCGATCGGATTAAGCCTTATTTTAATATCGGCTTTTAGCTATCCAAATATGGCGGCACAAGCTGCAACGCTGACACCAGAAGCATCTCGATACAGCGTACCAGATCCAGATTCTCCCATTGATATTAACAACAATAATCCAATGGAAAATCTCAAAGAAAACCTCGAAGATACTAAAGAAACTATTGTAGAAAAGCTAAATCTCAACGAACCATTACCCGAAAGTACAAAAGATTTTCTACGTTCAACTGAAAACAGAATTGAAGATACTTTCGAGCCAATAACTGGTGGAGACAAACCAAGTTATTCAAAATATAATCGGTAGGAAATTTAATAGTGATATTAATACGGTTTGGCTAAAAGAAACCGATCCGAACCGTATTTTATAACTCTTAATTCCTAACTCCTAATTCCTAACTCCTAATTCCTAACTCTTCACAATTAATAACTAATGAAAGCTGTTTGCTGGAATGGCGCTAATGATGTAAGGGTAGAAACAGTACCCGATCCTAAAATTATCAACCCCCGCGATGCAATCGTTAAAATCACTTCTACGGCAATTTGTGGTTCCGATTTGCATCTTTATGATGGATATATTCCTACGATGAAAAAGGGAGATATCCTCGGACACGAATTTATGGGGGAAGTTGTCGAACTCGGTAGCGCGGTTAAGAATGTTAATGTTGGCGATCGCGTTGTGGTTCCGTTCACAATTGCTTGCGGTGGCTGCTTTTTCTGCAACCGCGATTTATGGTCTTTGTGCGATAATTCCAACCCTAATGCTTGGATTGCTGAAAAGTTGATGGGACATTCCCCATCGGGTTTATTCGGCTATTCTCATATGTTGGGAGGATATGCTGGCGGCCAAGCAGAATACGCTAGAGTACCTTTTGCTGATGTCGGTTTGCTTAAAGTCCCCGATGGTTTAAAAGACGAGCAGGTATTGTTTTTAACAGACATTTTTCCTACTGGTTATATGGCAGCGGAAAATTGCGACATTCAACCGGGTGATATCGTCGCCGTTTGGGGTTGCGGCCCTGTAGGACAGTTTGCAATTAGAAGCGCTTATATGCTTGGTGCCGAACAGGTTATTGCTATCGATCGTATTCCCGAACGTCTAAAAATGGCGGAAGAATACGGCAAAGCAAAAGTTCTCAACTATACAGAAGTAGACGTAGGAGAAGTTCTCAAAGAAATGACCGGAGGTAGGGGTCCCGATGCCTGTATTGATGCGGTGGGAATGGAAGCCCACGGTACCGATTTTATGGGTTTATTCGACCAGGTAAAGCAAGCTGTACGTTTGGAATCGGACAGGCCAACCGCTTTACGGGAAGTAATTGTTGCTTGTCGTAAAGGTGGTAACGTTTCAGTTCCCGGTGTTTATGGTGGGTTTATAGATAAATTTCCGATGGGTGCGGCGATGAATAAAGGGTTAACTATAAAAACCGGACAAACCCACGTCCATAAATATTTAAAACCTTTACTCGAACATATTCAAAACGGCGATATCGATCCATCTTTTGTAATAACCCATCAATTACCTTTGGATGAAGCACCTAAAGGTTACGAAATTTTTAAGCAGAAGCAAGAGAACTGCATTAAAGTTGTGCTTAAACCGTGAATCAGTTAACAGTTAACAGTTAGCAGTTTGCAGTTACAATTAGCAGTAGATAATAAATAGCTCGTTGATAATTGGCAATTTTTTGTTATAAATAAAGGAAAACATGAGTGATACAACAGTTAAAAAAGTAGATTCCGCTAACTCTCCAACAGGAGAAATGGGACAAAAATATTTAGCTTCCGGTAAGACAGTTTCTATGCGTTTATGGGAAAACGAACAACCCAATGAACCAAAAGAAGCAGCATCAAGAGAATATGAAACTGTAGGTTATGTAATTAAAGGTAGTGCGGAATTACATTTAGAAGGTCAAAAAGTTGTATTAAAAACTGGTGATTCTTGGGTAGTACCAAAAGGTGCTTCTCATACTTACAAAATTCTAGAACCATTCACTGCCATTGAAGCAACAAGCCCCCCCGCAGAAGTTCACGAAAGAGACAAAGCGTAATTCGAGTTAAGAGTTAGGAGTTAGGAGTTAGGAATTGGGAGTTAGGAGTTAGGAATTAGGAGTTAGGAGTTGGGAGTAGTAAGTAGTAAGTAGCAAATAGCGAGTTAAGAATATATTTCTCCATCTCCTTATCTCCCTCATCTCCCCATCTCCCCCTCTGCCTCCTCTGCCTATCTATTCTTCGCAGCCCATACCTTTTTATAATCTTCCATTGCTCCGGTATAATCTTTTAATTTAGAGCGGGCATTACCCCGACTGATATAAGCTTTATCGTTGTTGGGGTTTACCATTAAAGCTTCGGTGTAGTATTCAATTGCTTTATCATAATTTTTTAGTTTGGCACAAGTATTACCCAATCCTATATAAGCTTTGTCATTTTTCGGATTCATCCGTAATATTTGGGTGTAATCCTCAATTGCTTCACCATATTTTTTCAATTTATAATTAGCATTGCCGCGATTTAAATAAATTCTGGCATCATTATTATTTGATTTCAGAGCAAGAGTATAGTTTTCTACTGCTTTGTTGTAGTCTTCATTTTTAAAATAATCATTGCCTATACTTATGTAATCTTGTGGATTATTTTCAGGTGATTTAGAAATTGCTCGATGGTATTCGCTACTCAGTTCGGAACTAATAATATTAGAATCAACGGTAACTGTATGCTCGGATGTAATCGATCCAGCGTCAGTCAAATCTAAATTTATTCTTTGATGGTTATCTTCACTTGGAGGAAGAAGCAATTCCGAACTATGGTTATTTATATAGTCGGGATTGATGCTCATAGCTTTTGTATAATCCGCTGTGGCTCCATTGTAATCTCCTAGTTCCGAACGGATAAGTCCCCGACTGTACCTGGCTTCTGCATGGTTGGGGTTGTATTGCAGGTATTGATTCAAATCTGCAATCGCACCTTGATAGTTTCCTAACTTGTGAAGGGCTAAGCCTCTTTGATAATAGGCTTTAATTCCATTGGGCTTTAGCTGTAAATACTGGCTAAAATCTGAAGCAGCTGCTTCATAATCGCCTTTTTGGATTTTATCTAATCCCCGACGATAAATAACTTCGATAAACTCTTGCTGGCGGCGCATTTCTGCTTCTTGCTGCTGTCGCTGCATGACGTTACGAGATACGGTAATAACGTTTCGCCGCATTTCTAACTGTGCTATTACCTGATTGCTTAATGCTCTCAATCCTTCTTGTTGCTCTAAACTTAAATCCCGTGGTACTGTATCAACTACACATAAGGTTCCGATACCGTATCCTTCTGGTGTAATCAAAGGTGCGCCAGCATAAAACCTAATTTCAGGTGCTTGGGCAACTAAGGGATTACTCGCAAACCTAGAGTCGTTCAAAGCATTAGGGACTACCAGTGGCTGCTGCTGCATTATCGCATAAGCGCAAAAAGCTACATCCCTCGGAGTGCAGTCTACATCTACACCAACTTTTGATTTGAACCATTGGCGATCGCCATCGATAAAACTAATCAGCGCAATGGGAGTACGACAAATCTGTGCTGCCAAAAAGGTAAAATCATCAAATACTTTTTCTGGAGCAGTATCAAGTATTTGATATTGACGAAGTGCTGCTAATCTTGCTAGCTCGTTCGACGGTATTGGTGGTTGTAAGTCCATTATTATATATTTCCGAAAATTGCTTTTAGAGATTTTGCATTAGCCCCAAAATTTATTTCTGAGGATTAAAACTACAAATTAATATCTAAAATCTAAAATTTTTCCTTTGAGTACTATCGAGTGTAAAACATTCCGATAGTCAATTGAGGGGCATAACGATATTTTTAAGAAGTTGCGGAGTATTTCGTATTATATATCTATGTATACTCATCCCTGGTTTATATGCAAATGCTAAGTAACTTTTTAAACATTGCTGTATGGTTTATTTTGATTGTTACCTTAATATAGTATAGGTATATTATATCTGTCTAATCTAATAAATATTACTTGTACAACATGAATAATTTACCCATCTTTTTAAATTTATTAACTAACTATCCATTTTTGATTGCATTTGTTATTTTGATTTAATCATTTTATATTTGTTTTTAATATAAATTTTGTATAATCTGTTCCCTGCTCCAAATAAACATTTATTTACATTCAGACAAAATTGAACAAATCAACATCGCCAATCTAAAAACAAAAGACATTTGACGATTCATCATTGTTCCTAACTTAAGCAAAAAGTTAAAGGTAAAATATGAACAATCAATCTTTCTTGGCAAAAGCCAAATTCTGAATTAAGCCAAATAAAAATTTAACTATCTACAAAGCAAATGACGACAAATCAAATTTGGATTGCGATAACTTTCATTGGATTTATGCTTTTGTTTACCGCAGTCGGAATCTATTCGGCAACTCAGAAGCAAAATAATACCACCGATTACCTTTTAGCCGGTAGAAGTGTAAATCCTTGGTTTACAGCGCTTTCGGCAATGTCAACGGGACAAAGTGGTTTCTTATTTATAGGTCAAGTTGGTTACGCTTATAGAATAGGAATTTCTTCAATTTGGCTAAGCATTGGTTGGGCTGTAGGAGACTATATTGCTTGGTGGCTTTTTTTTAGAAAGTTAAGAGAAATTTCTGAAGAAACCGGATCTGAGACAGTTTCCGGTTTCTTAGGGCAAAACACTAATGGTGTCCGAGTCATTACAATTATTTCAGCTTTAATTACCATCGCTTTTCTTGGTACCTATGCCGCAGCACAACTTTCAGCAGGAAGCACAGCACTTAGTGCAGTTTTTAACTGGGATTATAGGATAGGTGTTATTATTGGAACCTTAATTGTTGTCATCTACTGTTTTTCTGGAGGTATCCGCGCCTCAATTTGGACTGACACAATACAGGCAATAATTATGATTTTTTCGTTGCTATTGCTTTTAGTTGTGTCAATTGTAAAATGCGGCGGATTCAATGGAGTTTTGACGCAACTAGGCGAAATCGATCCAGCTTTAGTGAACTTAAGTCCGGCAGATTTACCATTAGGTTTTATACCCTTCTTTATCGGTTGGGCAGTAGCAGGATTTGGCGTAGTCGGGCAACCTCACATTATGGTTCGTGCAATGGCAATTGACAATGCAAGAAACGTTGCTAAAGCCCGCAATATCAAAGCTATCGCCAGTTTAATTGCAGCACTCACTTCCCTTGGTGTGGGTTTAACAGCAAGAGTACTGTTACCCGAATTGTTAAACGGCGATCGCTCTGAATTAGCTTTACCTTTGTTATCTTTAGAATTATTACCAGCTGCTTTAGTAGGACTAATGATAGCTGGTGTATTTTCTGCAACTATGTCTACCGCAGATTCACAGATACTATCCTGCTCCGCAGCCCTTACCCAAGATATCTTTCCTCAATTTGCCCATTCTTATAAGATAGTAAAATTAGGAACTTTAACTGTTACGGCAATAGTATTTGTAATTGCTTTAGCCGGAGATCAAAGCGTATTTTTCTTAGTTACTTTTGCATGGTCGGCTTTAGCTTCAGCATTAGGCCCATTGTTTATGGTACGAGTACTGCAAAAACCAATTAATAGAACAATTGCGATCGCAATGATGCTAGTTGGAATATCAACCGCTTTGATATGGACAATAACCCCCGAATTATCAAAGTTAATTTATGCAGTACTTCCTGGAATGACTGCGGGATTATTGGTTTATTTAATCGCACAGTTTTTCATCGATGGTGATATGAAAACAGCAACCAGGAAGTAGAAAAAATGAAGATAAGGAGATGGGAGTTAGGAGTTAAGAGTTTTAAGCCTTAACTTTTGTTTTGCATTTAATTAAGTTATGAAAATTCCATCTGATGCGACTATTGCAGATGCAAAATTGACTGGCTATTTATTAGTACCTAGAGAACAAGATGATAAATCGAAGTTTCTCGGCCAAGCTGGATTTACGCAAGAAAACCCAGAATTTTTAAAAGCAGCGATTCGTCAACTGGCAGATTCAACACAAGCAATACAAGATAGAGATAATGAATATGGAGTGTTTTATCAAGTTAGTGGAGAATTAATCGGTATCAACAAAAACTTATCTGTAATTACAGTTTGGCTGCAAAGAACTGTTGATGGCAAATTTCAATTTATAACTCTTAAACCGAACAGAAAGGCACAATTATGAACTTTGAATTATACCAACGTGTGGCTTTAAAATGTGATTTACCCGAGAATCAATTAAAGAAAGATGATGTTGCGACATTAGTTGATTTTGTTCCTCACCCTAATGGTGGCGAAGATGGATGTGTTTTAGAAGTATTTAACGCTACAGGGCAATCGATAGCTATTGTTATTGTTCCGAAATCTGATATTAAATCTTTAACAAAAGATGAGGTTCTTAGCGTTCGTTCTTTGGTAGAAATTTAGTTGTAGAGAAAACAGTTTGCAGTAAGGATGAACAAAGCCGCAAAACTGCCGTACTCTGGCGGTATTAACCTTGTATGACACTTCTATAAATGATATTCGGTAAATTTAAACTTGTAGCGTTACACCCCAACAGTTCTAAATTGGTTATTATTTCGTTTAATTAAATAGCAGATTTATGGTTGACAGATTATGCATTAATTATTGATTAAACGTGTAATTTTTGTATAGGGGTGCATGGGTGAGTTCTTTATCAGATGAGGAAATTTATCGAAAGATTGGGAAGATAACAGCAAAATTTGAATTATATAAATGTGAAGAGTGTGCAAAAGCTGTAATGTTGTGGTTACAAGAAAATGATATTCAAGGAAAAGTGATTTTAATTAGAACCAAGAAGCGTAAAGAATATTATATTTTAAGCACCCGGTTGGAACGTCGCGGTATAAATGAGTCTATCACGCTCAATGGTAAACATTATGGTGTAGAAGTTCGTGGACTAATATTTGATAATCTATCAACAGAAGGATTGATAAGAGAATATTGGATTAAAGACTTTTACTGTCCAAGCGAGCAATTTATCATAGAAGAATTGCCATAGTTATAAAATAGTTTATAGGTCATAATGAGGTATTTATTAATATGAGTGGATTATATGAAGTTTTGCAAAAAATTAGACCCAGACCAGGAATGTATATTGGTAAACCTTCAGTAAGTCATCTATTTCATTTTCTTACTGGATATGAATTTGCCAGAGGAGAATTAGATATTGAACCCACAGAATGGGAAGATGATTTCCATGAAAATTTCCAACCTTGGCTTCAGAAAAGGTATCATGTTTCAACATCTAATTCTTGGGCAAAGATAATTATGCTTTACTGCGGAAGTGAGAAAGAAGGACTTGATAGTTTCTATAAATTATTAGAGGAGTTTACAAATCGGGATAAAAGTTTAGATGAAGAAGATAAAATTCCCTCTCGACTTAAACTTATTATGGAAGGTAACAAGGACTCTTCCCAACCGAAGCGAAAAATGGAAAATAATCAAGAAGAAACAAGTGTCAACTCATAAAGAGGAACTGGCAAGTATCTTTAGAAAATAAATAGTAATAATTGATAATTGATAATTGATTACAAACGAAACAACCAATGGACATTAAAACCAATATTAGTGCTTGTATCTGCAACTAATCCTCCAATACTATTTTGTCCGCTGGTATTACTCGCGTAAATATCAATTCCTAAATCTGCTGTACTGTCAAAGTAGCGTAAACCCGTACTCCAAACTAATTCATGTCCGGAAACAGGAGTCAGTTCGCCAATTAATTGGAATTTATCTGTCAAAAGTTGATTTATACCTAACCCTAAACCAAAGCGTTCTTCTTTTCTGTAAAATGCTGCTTTAGGGTTAAAAAATAATGCTGTTTTATTGCTATTTTGATAAACAATAGGCACTTCTGCAAACAAAGTTCCTACCCGAGGACGTTTACTATCTCTAACTCCTTTTACTTTTACACTCAAGGAAAATGGATCGCCTTGTGCTTGGTTGAGGAATCTTAATTTTGCACCTGCACCAAATTTGATTGCATTTCCGAAAGTTTCTCCACTAGGAAGATTATCGTTATTGCCAAATTGTTCGATCGGAATTTCTAACTGTAAATCATTTGCTAAACCATACATCAAGTTTAATTTAGCATTTCCTCCAGAAGTCATACCCGTAGTTAATCGGATTTGATCTGGTGGTAAAGTAGTGCTGCTACTAAGAGTTAAACCATCTAATAATAACTGTTTGTCGCGATTAGTTAAAGGAATATCGGGTTTATTACCAAAACTAGAAGCATAATTTTGACCGAAATCAAAAATGTATTTGACGTTAGCGCCGAATATAACTTCATTTCCATCTGGGATGAAGGCTAAAAGGCTGGTAGTTGGAGTTGCTCCAAATGCATTCGTTCCATAAACTTCTACACCCGCACGAGGATTTACTGCGTAACGGGTACCAGCAGCCCATACTAATTTGCGGTAAATAGAATTATCATCAGAACTTAAAGTATTACCTCCCGGTCCTAAAGGTAAATTAGCATTGGCAAACAAGTTCAATTTTTCCGAAGCTTGCCAACTAATTCCTGCACCAACGTTTAAAAAAGTTCCGTAAAAATCTGCGCCTTTTACTGTTTCAGGATAAAATGCAACTCCGGGGGTGAAGTGTAATTGAATATCGTCATCAGCATTATAAGTAACTGGAACCTCTACTTTTCCAATACCAAAATATTCTGAAGACTTTTTATTCGTATTATTGAATAATCCAGGATCGGAAGAAAGTTCTAATAATTCGGCAGTACCGCTTACTGCTACTTTTAAACGTTCATTTTTAAATACTTGATATTTAACGCTTGGTGCAAAAGAGACAAAGGTTAAGTTAGGGAATGTTCCGTTGATTTGACCTTTAGTTGGATCGTCAAAGAATTGTGCTGCAAAGCCTACCTGTAATTTATCTGTAACTCCCCAATCCAAAGAAGTGTAATAGTTTTGATAGCCGGTATTTCCCTGTCGATTATCTCCTGGGTTAGCTTGATGAGTACCCGCTTCAAATTGTACTGAACCTAATGGTAATTGATTTGCTGTTTCTAAATTAACAAGTCTTGTCGGAGGAGTTTGTAAAGGAGAATTTGTTTCTATCTGTAAATCTTTTGCTTGAGTTCTAATTGGGGAAAATTCAGCAGATAGCTTAGCGTCAACTTCGGCAATATGATTAATTTTATCTTGATTTTTAGATTTTTTTTTAGCTTCTTTCAGTCTAGTAATTAAATTTTCGGATTGTAAATTACGATTCCTATTTACATTAGCATTATCTTCACCAGCAAAAACAATTTGAGGTATGGATAGCGCTAACAATGTATAAGCCGCTATATTTAATATACGCATATATTTTAGTTTTTCTATAGTTGATAAGCGGTTAATTTAAGCAATTAATATTGCTACAAATACACGAAGACATCAGTAAATACTTCCCAGTTCAAATCAAACCGGCAAGGATAACAAATTATTTTTATCCAAATAATAAGATAAATGATATTAAGTTAGTAAATATCGGTTTATCTATTTAGATCATTTTTGAAAATAAAAGCTGATTTCCTATCTTTAAAGTAAATTTAAAATAGATGCACCAAAATATTCTAAATTTGCTCCGCTGGGATATTTAAAGCAGTAGTTATAGCTATTGCACCCCGAACAAATCAACAAAATAATAACGTATATATACGGCAATGTAAGTATTTAAAAGAACATATGATTCTAATATTATTATTTTAATAACAATAAAGCTTCTTCTCCCTATTCCCTATTCCCCATTCCCCATTTCGTCTGCAATCGGCAGGGTAAAATGAAACTCGCTACCTTGATCCTTTCCATTAGATACAGCCCAAATTTGTCCGCCCAATTTTTGAATTATCTGACGACAAATCGCTAAACCTAATCCGGTTCCACCAATTGTACGCTGTAAAAAATTTTCTTCTTGGTAAAAACGTTGAAAAATTCTTTCTAACTGTACGGCTTCTATTCCTCTACCTGTATCTTTAACTATTATTTCTAATTGATTCGGGAGAAATTGTTTTTCTGATTCGTCTTCCGCATCATTTTGATGATACATTTGAGCGCTAATGGTAACTTTTCCGTTTGTTGGGGTGAATTTACAAGCGTTATCTAAAAGTTTAGAAAACACTTCCATCAATCCTTCTCTCTCTGCTTGTACCAAAGGTAAATCGGATGGTAAATCTACAACTATCTCGGGTAAATTATCGGATGAATTACGCCTTTTGAAGCTACCTAAAACAAAATTCAAGCTTTCTTGTAACGAACTTGCTTCTAGTTGCGATCGCGCTGTATCGGCTTCGAGTTTTGAAAGCGTGAGAAAATCGCCAATTAATCTTCCCATGCGTTCGGAATCTCCTAATGCAGTATCTAACATTATCTGCTGAACTTCTGCTGATATATTTTCCTCTAAGGCTAAAGTTTCTAAACAAATCTGAATGGTAGACAAGGGAGTCCGCAATTCATGTCCTACAATAGCGATTAAATTACTTTGGGTACGTTCCAAATCTGCTAATCGGCGGTTAAGGTTTTCTAAGTTACGATAAGCTTGAGCTTGCATTAAAGCAACTGCAACTTGAGTGGCAATTACCTCTACAAAGCTTTGTTCCGAATTATTCCAAATATAAGGTTGATTGCCACAATGATGAATTTCTAAAATGCCCAACCAAGTTTCTTGATAGCGAATTGGGATTAATAGTAACGAACGAATTTGCCAGCGTTGAAAATTTTCGTTTAATTCGGTATCTGATTGAATACCTAGGTCTTGCCTAGTATCGCTAACGGCGATAACTCTGTTTTTTTCTAAAGCATTTTTAAATAAAGAATGATTTGCTATTAACCAGTTTTCCCCTTTCATAGAAGGAAATACATCGGCTACCCATTCATAGTTTATTGGGGTCGCTTCCTCGTTTGGATAATTATAAAATATAGTGCGGCAAGGTCTAAAAACCCGGCCGAGTTCTCTAACCATACTAGTAAGAATTTGCTCTGAATTTAAAGAGTTACGAACAAAAGCTGTTACTCTATTAATTAATCTTTCAAAGGTTTCCTTTTGAAGAATTGTACGATAGGATTTTAACTGTTTATATTGACTTGACTGTAAATAATTTACTAAGCGACTTGTAAAAAGTCGGGCATCAATTTCTAAAACTTGGTCGTTTGTTATTTGTGGTTTATTATCGGATTCAAGACTGTAACGCTGCTTGGCTATTTCTACTTTTTCTGCTAATTGCGGTTGATAATCCAAAATCCTATCTAATAACATTAGAGCCGCTGTTTTACTTACTTCACGCTCAAATGTCCAAATACCTTTAAATTGCCTCAACTCGTCAAAAGATAATCCTTCCACCGGAGCAGAAAATTCTCGACAAACTATACAGGCAGAGTATTTTTTAGCAATAACAACTAAATGCCATTCTTGAGCTAAAAAATCATCATTTGGATCGAAGGGAACTACTATATAAGGATTTGAAGTTGCTACTAAGTCGGAATCTGGTGCAGCCATAACGTAAATCTGATCGCTGCGTTTTGCCATTCTTGCATAGCGACGAGTTTCTTGTCGGTAAAAACGCTCTCTTTGAAAGTTAGCTATTACAAGCGGTTTCTCGTTTCCTACTATCACCAAATCTTCCATTGCGTGAGAAAGTGCAGTTAAGGAAGCCTTGAAATAGACTTGAGGACGTAAAAAATTATTGGTAAGCAGTAAACTCTGTAGTAGGGATTGCTGGGAAATATTCATTTGTTGAATCGATAAATACACTCCGCTATGCTATTTTCAGCCATATTAAGGAGCGATTTCTTATAGTACGAAAGTTAGTAGTTGATTCGTAACGGAATGAATTTAATTACCTTACGAAACATTTTTTTAAGCAACCTCAAGCATTGAAGGAGATAATTTTCTCTCCCCTATTTTAGCATTGTATAATTCTGCTTCATCCAAGCTGACACAACTTAAATCGATATCTCTCATGTCAACTCTCGCTAAAATAGCTTTGCTTAAATTAACGTTGTACAAATCTGCTTTACTCAAGATTGCACCCGTGAGATTAGCTCCTGCAAGGTTGGAGTTAGCTAAGTTAGCACCAGTTAAATCGGCGTAACGTAAATCCGCACCTGTTAAATTTGTATTACTAAGATCCGCATAGCGTAAACAAGTTAAACGCATATCGGCTTTGCTCAAATCGGCTTTATGCAAATCCGCACTTGTTAAATTTGCCCGAATTAAGCAGGCTTTCCTCAAACAAGACCAAATCAAGAAAGATTTACTTAAATTGCTTCTCCATAAAGTAGCTCTTTCCAAAATAGCTTCATTCATATTTGCTCCACGCAATGAAGTTCCCTCCAAATTAGCACTTGTTAAGTTAGCGCGATTTAGATTAATTCCATTTAAAGAGATTTCACTAAGATTTGCTTGCTGCAACCTTGCTTCTACAAAATCTCTATTACCTGCTAAATAATGCTCTATGAGCTTACTAGTATTCATAAAAAACACACTAAAAATAATTAAGGACGGGCAGACTAACTAATTACAGTATCTGTACGGGATTGCTGAAATCAACATTTCTTAACGACTTCTTAAGAACAACCCTTCACCAGAAAGCTGCTTCGAGTCTAGGCTTAGTTGCAACGAATGCAAAAAATTAGCCAGCTATCTGATTAAAGCTATCTATCTGATGGATGAAGTTTTATTAACCTATGTAAATAAAATAAACAGTTTTGTTACGTTTAGTCAACTATGGATTGACAATATTTTTCTTTGTGGAAATGTTTTCGGGAAGAGTGGGAAGAGGAAAAAGATTAATTTAATTAGTACTTAAGCCCGCATTATTTATATAATTACTACTCAGTTATATAACCGTTCCCTATTGCCTGTTCCCTGTTCCCTGGCTAGAAGAAATGTTTAATTAATTTGGCGCGGGTACTTATAAATGGGTTCCTCCGCACCAATTCTCAACTTTTAACTTTCAACTCCCTAACTGTTTGCACTATTTGTATTGAAAGCTGGCTGATTTTATTGGGATTATGTATAAAAATTTCGGTGTAGGCTTATATATTACTGAGATATGTTAGGCGAAAATTCCCAACCTTTTTCTTATAAAGGTCAAGATTTGGCTGGTGAAAACTTCAATCATAAAGATTTACGAGGAGTCGATTTTACTAATGCGAACCTTGAGGGAGCTACTTTTGTAAAAGCTAACCTTCAAGGGGCTATTTTTGATAAAGCTTGTCTTAAGAAAGCAAGTTTTCAAGAAGCTAATCTTCAAGGTGCCAGATTACGGTTTGCTGATTTACAAGAAGCTTATTTTTCTGAAGCGGATTTAAGTAAAGCCAATCTTTCGAGTTCTAACTTGCGCTCGGCTTCTTTTAGAAGAAGTATTTTACGTGGAACCGATTTACGACAAAGTTCTCTTGAAAGAGCAAATTTCAGTGAGAGTCAAATTAATAATGACACCCTAATCGAACATAAGTGGAAATTAGTTTGGGAAATCGTCAACAAACCTATGGGGAGTCGTAATTTAAGTCAATACGACTTACAGGAAGCAAATTTATTTGAAGCTTATTTGCAAGACGCAAATTTGATAGAAACTAATTTGCAAGGGGCTATTTTAGAAACAGCAGATTTAAAAAGTGCAAATCTTCAAGGAGCCTGTTTAGAAAGTGCAAATCTTCAAGGAGCGAATCTTTGGGAAGCATTATTAGAAAATGCCAACCTCGTACAAGCGAATCTTAGAGATGCAAACCTTTGTGGAGCCGATTTTAAAAACGCTTTGTTACAAGGAGTTGATTTCAAACACAGTCAAATCAGCACTGAAACTCAACTTGCCGAAAAGTGGAAATTAGTTTGGCAACTGGTTAATAAAATAGTTGAAGGTCGAGATTTAAGCAAATTTGACTTGCGGCAAGCTAACTTAAGTGAAGCTCACCTAAATAAAGCTAACCTGAGCGAAGCTAATTTACAAGGAGCTATTTTGAAAGAAGCTAACTTACAATATGCAAACCTGTGGGGAGCCAAACTGCAAGGAGCCAACTTTGAAAAAGCGAATTTGGAACAAGTAAATTTTCAAGAAGCTGACTTTCAAAAACAAGCCGATTTGCAATATAGCAATCTCCAAAAAGCCGATATGTTAGAAGTTACTTTAGAAGAAGCTAATTTACAAGGAGCTAATCTCCAAGAAGCTAATTTGAAAGTAGCTAATCTTCAAAAAGCCAATTTACAAGGAGCTAATTTACAGCACGCTTATTTCCGGGGTGCTAGACTCCAACAAGTTAATTTTCAAGAAGCTAATCTTGAAGCTGCGACTTTTCAAGAAGCCTCTCTCCAAGGAGCTAATTTCAAAAAAGCTAACCTGAAAAAAACTATTTTTATCGCAGCAGACTTAACAGATATAACCGAATCTGGAGAAGTCATAGTCACGAATTTTGAAGAAGCCAATCTAGAAAAAGCCGATCTCAGTTGCGCGAAATTGCAAAGAGCTAACTTGCAAAAAGCAAATCTCGTTAAAGCCAATTTGAAAGCAGCAGACTTAGAAGCAGCAGATTTACGATATAGCAATCTCGCAGAAGCAGACTTATTAGATGCTAATCTTCGAGTCGCTTTTTTGCGAGAAGCGAGTTTTTACAGAGCGGATTTACATCGAGCAAATTTACAAGTAGCCTACCTGTACAGAGCCAACCTTCAGTCAGCAAAGTTAGTAGGAGCAAACCTGCAAAAAGCCGATTTACAAAAAGCCAACTTAAAATTAACCAACCTGACATCAGCAAACTTACAATTTGCCGATTTATACCGAGCCGACTTAGAAGCAGCTAATCTTGAAGAAACAAATTTGGAAAATGCCAATCTTCAAGGAGCAAACCTTTCAAGAGCCAATCTTAAAGGAACCAATTTCAAAGATGCTGACTTAGATATAGCCGACTTTTCGCAAACCAAAAATTTTACAGAAGAGCAAATTATGCAAGCTAAAAATTGGCAAAGAGTCAGACGAGATATTAAGTAAACAATTATCAATTATCAATGAATAATAATCATTTGATAAATTACGTAATGGTAAAGTTCGTTATCGGTTGATTTTGAGCAGTTAACAGTTATCAGTTATCAGCTTCGTAGTGAAACCCGACACCCGTATTGTGTTGGGTTGCGCTCCGCTTAACCCAACCTACAACTATTACACTTATCAAAACTAATGGGATAGAGAGTACTACCGGATTTTTTCTAACCGACCGAATTTGGATATAGGATCAAGCATTTTTGAACCAATACCAGGAAACTTAACGGCTAAAGTAACTTGATTACCGCTACCGAAAATATGAATTATTTCACCTGCTCCAAATGAACTATGTATTACTCGCTCACCAACTTGCCAACTCATATTTTGATTTGACTGCTGTTGATTATTTTTCACTGCTCACTGCTCACTGTTAACTCTTAACTGTAATCATTCCATTTTCTGCAATTGAGCAACTCTAGGATCGATAATTTTTTGACCTAAACCGGGGAATTTGATGGCTACGGAAACTTTATTTCCAGAACCAAAAATATGAGTGATTTCACCGGCTCCGAATGATTTATGCATTACTTTGTCACCAACTTGCCAGTTTACGTTTGAAGTTGCTTTGCCACTACTTACATTCTCAAAACCATTATCGTAAGTTGCCGAAGTACGACCGCCAGTATTTGTATAAGTAATGCTACGAGGACGTTGTGTTGCCAATAATTCTCTGGGTAGCTCGTCGAGAAACTGCGATCGCACTGCTGGTTCGCGGGTTCCATATAGCCTGCGCTCTCGTGCGTGGGATAAGAACAGTCTTTCTTGAGCGCGGGTAATACCGACGTAACATAAACGACGTTCTTCTTCTAATGCGGCTGGGTCGTTCATGGAACGGTAGTTGGGAAATAATCCTTGTTCTAATCCTACTAAGAAGACTACAGGAAATTCTAATCCTTTTGAAGAATGTAATGTCATTAAAGATACAGCGCTTTGTCCTTCTTTAACGTTATCTAAATCGGAACTCAAAGCGGTACTAGCAAGAAATCCTGCTAAAGAAGCGTCTTGTTCGGCTTCTTCTTCATACTGACGCACGGCGTTGTAAAGTTCTCCGACGTTGCGTATTCTATCTTCTGCTTCGTCATTCCCTTGTTTTTGCAAGTCTTGCACGTAACCGGATTCCTCTAACACATTCTGTAAAATATCCGATGCACTCATGTTTTCAGTTTCTTGCTGAAAGCGAGCAATCATTCTAGCAAAGTTATTTACCGATTTTGCCGAACGTCCACCCAAAGTATTAACTGATGTCTCATCACTGAGTATTTCCCACAGGCTGACACCTAATTCCTGAGCGGCATTTGTCAGGCTTTCGACAGTGGCTTTACCAATACCACGTCTGGGTGTATTAATTACCCGCAACAAACTTACAGTATCATCGGGGTTGGCGATCGCTCTTAAATAACCCAGAACATCTTTAATTTCTTTGCGATCATAAAACTTTAATCCCCCGACTACAGTATAAGGAATTCCGTTCCGTACCAACATATCTTCAAAGGGACGAGATTGAGCGTTGGTACGATAAAGGATAGAAAAATTTCCCCAATTAATATCGGGATTTTCTTTTTCTAAAGAAATGATTTTATTGATGACAAAATTAGCTTCCGCGACTTCATCTTCAGCTTTAAAATAAAATATCTCTTCGCCTTCACCCCTGGTTGGTTTGAGAATTTTATCAATCCGTTGGGTGTTATTTTCAATTAAGTGGTTTGCAGCTTGGAGAATATTTTCGCAGGAACGATAGTTTTCTTCCAACTTAACCATCGAACGAGTATCGTCATCTTCTAAACCATCACCAAAATCTTGCTGAAAGTCTAGCAAAATGGTGAAGTCAGCCATTCTAAAAGAATAAATTGATTGATCGGCATCACCTACCACAAATACAGAACGATTTTGCCAATTCCACTCACTTTTCTGCTCTCCATAAGTTGATAGCAGGCTAATCAATTGATATTGAGTGCGGTTTGTATCTTGATATTCATCTACCAAAATATGACGGAATTTGTTGTGCCAGTAACCTAAAATCTGCTCATTTTGCTGAAATAATCTTACCGGAACCAAAATTAAATCGTCAAAGTCTAAAGCATTGTTTTCTGCTAACTTATCCTGATACAAATTGTAAACTTCTGCAATGACTCTTCCCTTATAATTTGGTTCTTCCTTCTCGTAATCTTTCGGCGATAAACCCTGATTTTTGGCATTACTAATTGTGTAGCGAACCGAACGAGGATTAAATTTTTTATCGCTCAAATTTAACTGCTTGGTAACAATTTCCTTGACCAAACTTTGAGCGTCGGATTCATCGAAAATAGAAAAATTACGCTTCCAAGTGCGTCCATTTTCATCTTGGTATTTATCAATATCAAATCTAAGAATTCGAGAAAGTAAACTGTGGAAAGTACCGCACCACAAATCTTTGATAATATGTTTATAAACTTTCGATCTTAGCTTTACTCGATCGTAATCTGGTAATAAATCGTAACGTTCGCCGTACTCCGAGAGAGCCATTTGTTCGGCAAATAGTTTTTGAATACGTTCTTTCATTTCCCGTGCGGCTTTATTCGTAAATGTTACCGCGAGGATATTTTCGGGATTAACTTTATGTTCGGTAATTAGATTCGCAATCCGATAAGTCAACGCTCGTGTTTTTCCCGAACCCGCGCCAGCAACAACTAGCAAGGGACCGCAAAAATGTTCGACAGCGCGACGTTGATGGGGATTAAGGTGACTTAAAGAGTCGGTGGTAGTTGTCATGGAGTTTGGGTAAGCGGGACTAAAAAACAAGTCGTAGCAAGCAATATGCCTTTTAATTACATTAATACAACTGTCTTATATTGCTAATTTTATAATCTTACCGAAATTTAACTAATTAAAATTAAGATTATTTTGTAAATTGCCCTGGTTTGCGCTTAAGTAACTTGTCTCCTTAAGTATCGCAGTTACTTTCGAGGTATGATGGCGATAAGCTGGAGGCTTGACGCTTCGCGTATCGCGCAAGACTTTCTGATTCAAATTTTGTTTTTTCTATTTTTCTAAATATCATCATAAAAAAACAGCAAATGAGTCAAAGAACTTTGTATAATTCTCGCTTCCCATTTGCAATTTTTTAAATTTAATCTAATTCAATTCTCTTCCCACCTCGGAAACTAACTATTATTTCCCTACTTACTCTGTATATAACATCAGTTTTTACTCGGCAATCTTAAATCAGGAAAGGAGTAAGATAAGTACTTAACCTTGGATTATTTATATAATTACTAATCAGTTATATAACCGTTCCCTGTTCCCTTTTCCCTATTCCCTGCCCAGAAGAAATGTTTAATAAATTTTGCACAGGTACTTACTATAGAATCATCTACGAATTACGATTAACAGCAGCCAAAATTCCCGCACCGATAGCTAACAAAACTAATGCCCAAATTGCCTCTTGAGGAAATTGTAATACTCCAAACGCTTGTAATAAAAGGATTATAGCCAGAACTACTAATAAAGAGCCAGCGACATATAAAAAAGTGGTAATGGCAAGATTAGGACGACGACTCACAAGCAAAACTCCTCACTATTTACAGCAAATTGTAGTTTATATTGTTGCACAAGTTGTTTTATATATAATCTTCATCTCGATACAGTTTTAGCATCAATTTAACTATGCCAAAAGGTTAATTTGGATTTTATCAGATTTAAATTAACAAAAAAGCTGGTTAACAATCTTATTAAAAATACGATCAAATTTGTTCTTAGCTGTTTCAAACTCAATGACATTGTAACTGGGAGGCTTTAATCGATCTAGCTGATTTTCCTGCAAATAAACGTGGTAGCGAACTTCAATTTGAAGACTCTCGACATTAGGCATTTCACCGTAGTGTCTGGTAATATATCCTCCAGTAAAAGTTTTATTTCTAACTACTTGTAAACCTTGACTGCTAAAACATTTATCTACAGTAGCAATTAACAATTCCGAACAAGTTTTTTGATTTACATTACCCAAACAAACATCGTCGTTGATTAATCCGCAGAAACTATGTAAATCTAAAAGATAAACTTTGCCAAATTGTTCTATTTTTTCTTTAAGAAGCGATGTTAATTGATGATGATAAGGAAGATAATATTTTTCAATTCGTGCTTCTATCTGTTCCTGGCTCGGTTTACTCTGATAGATAGTTTTATTAAAAGCTGTATTTTCTGGAATAACTGAAGACCAAAACGAGCCAAACAATGGTTCCTTTGCTTGACGGTTCAAATCGACAACGTATCTATTATGAGTAGCTTGTAAAACCGTAATTCCTAAACTGGGAAGAAAATCATAAAGTCGATCCAGATGCCAATCACTATTCGGTAGAGAATTTAGATGCTCGGTTGTAAATTGAGCAGCAATATCTTCAGGAACAAATAAGCCACTATGAGGAATGTTCGCGATTAAAGGTAATGCTTTAACTGTAGGTTGATGAATATTAAATAATTGCATTAATAGGAAAGTAAGGAGTAGGGATAGGGCGACAAGGAGAGCCGCCCTAGTATTCCACCACATAAGTTTTGCGGGGTAGCACATTCGTAGTGCGAGCATCTTACTCGCTCGATAGCGCCAGCGAGCAAGATGCTCGCACTACGCAAACCCATCAAAATTAATGTGGTGAAGTACTAGGTAAAGGAAGAAAAAATCAAATTAAAGTTGCTAACTCCTAACTCCTAACTCCTAACTCCTAACTCCTAACTCCTAACTGCTCACTGTTCACTGATTACTGGTAATAAAATGGTGAAAGTTGAACCTACTTCAAACTCACTTTGTACGTCAATATCACCACCCATCATTTGACAAAAATGCCGAGTAATTGCTAAACCTAATCCAGTTCCACCATACTTTTTGGTAGTTGAAGCATCACCTTGCGTAAATGGTTTAAATAGCTGTTGTAATTGATATTCGGTCATTCCTATGCCGGTATCTTTGACAACAAAAGTAATTGTTTCACCTGTTATACTCTCTACAGGATCTTTTTGCCGTCTGATTTTCAGCGTTATCTTACCGTTAAGAGTGAATTTTGAGGCATTGCTTAACAAATTCAATAATATTTGTCGTACCCTTGTTTGATCTTGATACATGGTGCCTAGTTCTCCATCGTAATCAATTTCTAAGGAACTACCATTTTTTTCTATGGCTGACTTGATGGTGGAAACAAGATTATTTATCAACGACACTACTTCAAAAGTCTCTGGGTAAAGTGTCATTTTCCCAGCTTCAATTTTAGATAAGTCGAGGATGTCGTTAATTAGTTCTAATAAATGTCTGCCTGATGTATTAATTGTTTCTAGGTCGGTAGTAAAATCTTCTTCTATACCTAAATCGGTTGCGTCTTCTTGCAAAAGTTGGCTTAAGCCGATTATGGCATTCAAAGGAGTGCGTAATTCATGGCTGACGTTTGCTAAGAATTGACTTTTTGCTTTACTTGCTGCTTCTGCTTGTTCTTTGGCTTGCTCTAACTCTTTAGTTCTTTTTGAGACTCTCTCTATTAAATGATTCAGTGATTTTGCTAATAAGCCGATTTCATCTTCAGTGGTAACTGGAGCGCGTAAATCAAAATTGGATTTGCGAGCTACTTGTTCGGCTACTTGAGTTACAACTATTACTGGCTCTGCTATAGCGCGAGAAGTTCGCCAAGCCACCACAACTGCGATCGCAACTGAAAGCAGCATACTGGCAATAACGATTGTCCTTTCAATTCCTTTGGAAAATTCTAAATCTCTGGCTTTAATTCTTTCTTGTCTTTCGGCATTTTGAAGAATGTTTCCTAATCGTTTACCCAACTGCTCTAAACTAATAGCTGTTTGCGATCGCGTTAGTTCGAGTAATTTTTGTTGCGTATCAGAAAGTTCCTGGGGTTGGGATTTACCTTCTGCTTGCTGCAAAATTGAATTTAGCTGTTGCGTATAAGACTCTAAGTTATCCTGGTACTCTCGTACTAACACCTGAACAACTGGTTCTGCTGCTGCTAATCTTCCAGGTTTGCTGCTAATAAATTTTGCGATTTCAGCTTCAACATCTTGGACTTGACTGACGGTTTCATCAAATTCAGCTTTTTTGGCAGAAAGTTCTTGGGGTAGTTTTACTACCGCAGCCAAACTATAGCCATGCAGTTGTACTTCTACTAAAGCATCTTTGTAATCTGCCAGCATTTGCGTTTGATATTGGGCATGCTTAAACTGTCTGATTTCTCTTGCGCGGTAGTAGTTGGCAATTACCAATCCAACTAGCGAACCCAAAAACCCAATCCCAATCGCCACAAAATATCCGTAGCCAATTTTTTGATGGATACGTTTAGAACTAGCTTTAAGCTTCCCACTTGAAGGAAATTCTAAAGTAGGCAGTTCGTCATTTAAGGGCACATCTTCTGACACATCTTTGCTTCCTGAACTGCTGTATAAAGCGGTTGGCTTTTGAGTTTGCATTTCTCAAATATCTTTACCTTCTTAGAACTCCTACAAGGCTTTGTCTATGAGTTCTAAGCATGAAACACTAAGAACAAGAAGTCCGCCCCATCTTCTTTAAAAAAAATTTATCTCTCGCCATAATTTATACATAATTATTTACAGCGATGAAATAAGACGAATTAAATAGTCAATAGTAATCAATACTAAATATTATCTTCTTTTATAACAGTTACAAAAGCCCAATTGCTAGGTACTTTGCACGAGCTTTACGATATCCAAGTTATTTTACGGTAAAAATTTAACAAATCTTAATCAAAACAGGTTGACAAATAAAATAAGTGAGGAGTAAAAAACTTGAAGTTTACTCCTCACTTTATGTTTTTTTGCTACAAGACAGCTACCCGTCCACTAAAAACGGGGCTACCTACTTTTAGGAAAGACTTAAAGCTTTGGTAGAGTTTGGTACTGCTACTCCATTTAAGTCGTTTGTTTCTTGCTTTAACAATTGAGCTTTATCGGTACGCTCCCACGGTAAGTCTAAATCGGTACGTCCGAAATGACCGTAAGCCGCAACGTCCTGGTAGAAACGTCCGCCTCGTTCATTTGACAATTTGCGTAAGTTGAAGGCATGAATAATACCGGCAGGACGAAGTTCAAAGTGTTTCTGAACCAGGTCTAATAAAGTTTGTTCGTCAACTTTACCCGTACCGAAGGTTTCGATCATTATGCTTACTGGTCGCGCAACACCAATGGCATAACTCAGTTGAACTTCACATTTTTCTGCCAAACCAGCAGCAACGATGTTTTTAGCTACATAGCGACAAGCATAAGCAGCGCTACGGTCTACTTTTGTGGGATCCTGCCAGAAAAAGCTCCGCCACCATGTCGGGAATAACCGCCATAGGTATCGACAATAATTTTGCGTCCGGTAAGACCTGAATCTCCTTGAGGTCCGCCAATTACAAATTTTCCGGTGGGGTTAACCAAAAAGCGGGTTTTCTCGTCTGGCTTGATTTCGATGTCGCCGAATACAGGTTCAACTACCGCAGACCACAAATCTTTCTTAATTCTTTCCCTTACTGCGGCTTCATCGCTAACACCATCGATGCTAGGTGCGTGCTGGGTAGAAATCAAGATAGTATCAATACCCACGGGTTTGCCATCTTCGTAGGCAATACTTACCTGAGTTTTGCCATCGGGACGTAGATAAGCCAATTCACCTGTCTTGCGGACTGCTGCTAGCCTGCGAGCAATACGGTGAGCAAGGCTGATGGGTAAAGGCATTAATTCGGCAGTTTCATCACAAGCGAAACCGAACATGATACCTTGGTCGCCAGCACCAATTTTATCGAATTGTTCTTCGCTGGACTCTTCACGGTTTTCGTGAGCGGTGTTAACGCCTTGAGCGATATCCGCTGATTGTTCGTCTAAAGCTACTAAAATCGAACAACTGTTGGCACAGAAACCATTTACAGCGTCGGTGTAACCAATCTCAGCTATTTTCTTTCTAGCGAGATTCATATAGTTAACATTAGCTTTACTGGTTATTTCACCAGTAATTAGTACCAAGCCCGTATTGACCACAACTTCAGCAGCAACGCGGCTGGTAGGGTCTTGTTCGAGTAAAGCATCCAAGATAGTATCTGAAATTTGGTCGCAGATTTTATCTGGATGACCCTCGGTTACAGACTCGGAGGTAAATAGATAGCGACGAGTCAAATTCAATTCCTCCTAAAAGAGTATTTAGACCTAATTAATGCGAGCATTTTATTAAGTCTCTTTAATCAGCAATCATACCAATATTTTTGCAATTAATAATGAGTACTAGATCAACTTTCTCAAATTTAATAGTTATCCTAGTTGCTTGAAATATCCAATTTTTTTGCTAATTACTTTATTATCTTAAAAAGAAACGGTTTTTTTGAATTATTTACCTAACTTAATCTAAGTTATTCTTAGTCCAATCTTATCTTTTTGAATAAAAAAGGGGCATCCATATGATGCCCCAATAAAAAAATACAACAGTTTTCTTTCAAAAAATTTATAAACCTATGAAATCTAATTCTTAAACCTCAATAGCCATTTTTGCTTCTGTCTGTGTCAAGCGTTCGTAAGCAGCACGCATCTTCAAACCAGTCAATACTTGGAATAAACCCGTTCCATTATTAGAACCTGGATATTCGCGGTGCTGGAGTAACAAATGAGTCATCTCTCCCTGATACTTAGTAGATGTTTTACTCAAATGTGTCTCAATATAAATGACTTCATCAAGGTTATCAAATTGACCGTCAACTTCTAATACGGAAACATAGCGACCGTAGTATACATCGGAACCATAGTACATCTGCATACCAGGGTAAGAACAAGTCAATTTGCGTCCACAAGGAGTCCATTGAATTGTTGAACCTTCGTCGAACAAGTAAACGGGTTCAAACCCTTCTTTATCTTCCCGTTGCAGCATACGTACCCTGAGTACTTTCCGCTCTTTATCATCCTTAATCAGGTTGGTTGGTAATACCTGAAGAACCACATCCGCAAACTCTCTTTGCGGTTCAATATAGTTTTGGAAATCAGGTTTACGGGAATTGATTGCAGCCAAGACATCTTCGTAATTATGACCCCTTTCTGCCATATCGCGCTGAATTTTCCACGCAATCTTAACTTCATCACCAATATCTAAATAAACGCTGAAGTCAATCAAAGAACGCACTCGTTCGTCATATAAAGGGTGCAATCCTTCGATCACGATAATATGATTTGGCTGTATCCTCTCAGGGGGATCTAATTCGCCGGTTTCATGGTTGTAAATCGGTTTATCAATTGCTTGACCTTCTTTTAGAGCTTTCATTTGCTCGTACATCAAGTCAAAATTATTTGCTCTTGGATCTAAGGCTGTAATACCTGTTTCTTTACGCTGTTTACGATCCAAACTATGATAGTCATCTAAACAGATCACTGTCATAAATTCTTCACCGAACAAATCGATTAGACGACGCAAAAACGTAGATTTACCGCATCCGGAGTCTCCAGCAACTCCAATCATTACAATGCGATCCGGCATATTTGTCATAAATCCCCTCTAATTAGTTTCTAAAGATGACTGAATCAATATTTTTTTTACACAGATTTATTACAAGTCAGGGTTCCCAATTAATGTTTTTCTTCTTCTAAAAAAAGATTAATGGGTGCCCGTCAGGAGTCCCCATTACGGTTGCCCTGCGTTCTTGCTACACAACATCAATATACGACAAAAACGGGTAAGTAATAATTTTATTACTTGATCCCTGTCTTGTTAGTCACGATATGTTGCTGTAAGTATTTAATCCTAGCTATATTTCGGATTGTAACAGAAGCGGCGTATCATATACAAGTTTTGCACCCGAACGATCGCTATTACCAATTTTTGCTCAAATTACGCATATTCATTTAGTAATCAAAAAATTATTCTACTAACCTTCTGGATATAAAATCTATCATGTCTATTAAGCGGCTTTTACTGTGGCAATTATTCTATGATACATAAGTGTATCATGTTTTGATTAACTTACACTCGCCTTTTTCATCACCTCGAATGGGTTATTTAGACTACAATCGTGACTAATAACATGTCACAACCAAATTATAAAAGTTTTTTACTATACTACGAAATATGCTCCCAGAACGATCGAAGTCAGAAAAATAAACAAATATCGTGCCTTTTTCGCTTGCGGCAAGTTTCATTTAATCTGCGCCAAAAATCACATTTGTGAAGGTTGACAGATGTTTCACATCACGTAAAACTGAATATAGTTGTTTATATAACTTATAGTTGTCGAGAGACGACTGCACTTTGATATTGCTGTAGTGAAAGCCTTAGCAAAAATTTGCAGCTGTATGCGTTCTGACTGGATTTAGTTAAGGACAATTTCGTCATTTAAAAGTATTAAGAACAGCAAATAACGTAGTAATTTTTCTATTACTAATCTAACAAGTATCTCCAATGCCAACAGTTAAGGGGATAGAGGGGGTGTAGTTGTCCCAGTTGAGGATTAATGTTAAGTGCTAGGAGCTTTAGAGTCGATACAACATTTGAAAGTAAATTAAAACTATAATATTATGCTTGTTAATTATTATCAATATAGTTGATAGACCTTGGCGGTGATAGTTTACCGATAAATCGGTAAATTCAAGCTATCTGACCTTCCCGGAGGTAGAAATTGTCAAAGAAAAAATTAAATTGATTCATTATTAACATTCTGCGAACAACTTATCAATTACCTTAGAAGGTGAACAGGTGTGTCTTTAACTAACCCTGCCCCAGCTAAGACGAGTGAGTGTAAGCAGTAATACTAATGGCTATGTTTATGCCATTTCTCTTGTAGCAGTGGCGACTTGTATACCGAAATTCGGCGTATGAAGGTTGGACTGTATGAAAGAGAAAGATTTTGTTGAAAAGGGTTAAGTAATCAATCGGAGTGGTAAAAAATATGTATTATCAAGGTGCTGTTGAAAGTACTGCTAACACGGAATCGGGTAGCCGCGTTTTTCTATATGAAGTAGTGGGTTTGCGTCAGAGCGAAGAAACTGACAAAACAAACTACCCAATTCGTAAAAGTGGCAGTGTATTCATCAGAGTGCCTTATAACCGCATGAATCAGGAAATGCGGCGTATCTCTCGTCTAGGCGGCAAAATTGTTAGCATTCAGTCTATGGACGCTTTGGAGCAAGCTAATGGAAAAGTAGCTTCAAATGGCAGTAATGGTGCTAGCAGTGCAGGGGATGTTAAAGCCACATCAGAGTCTAGGAAGAAGGATAAAAAAGGCAACACCATGACTGAAGCGAAAGCCAAGAAGAAGGACGTTCCCGTTAATATTTACCGTCCTAAAGATCCATATGTCGGTAAATGTCTATCTAATGATGAATTGGTTGGTGAAGGCGGAATTGGTACCGTGCGTCACCTAAAATTTGACATTTCCGGCGGAGACTTGCGCTATTTAGAAGGACAAAGTATCGGTATTGTTCCACCGGGAGTAGACAAGAATGGTAAGCCTGAGAAACTCAGACTTTACTCCATCGCTTCAACTCAACATGGTGATGACGTAGATGATAAAACTGTATCATTGTGCGTGCGCCAATTGGAGTACAAGCACCCCGAAACAGGCGAAACAGTTTACGGCGTTTGCTCAACTTTCTTGACTTCACTTGAAGTAGGAGCAGATGTTAACATTACCGGCCCAGTGGGTAAGGAAATGTTATTACCCGATGACCCCGAAGCCAACATCATTATGATGGGAACTGGAACGGGTATTGCTCCTTTCCGTGCTTATTTATGGCGGATGTTTAAAGATCAAGAAAAGAAAGTAAATACAGATTATCAGTTTAAGGGCTTTGCTTGGTTGATATTCGGTATTCCTACAACTCCTAACATTCTTTATAAAGAAGAACTCGAAGAAATACAGTCTAAGTATCCCGATAACTTCCGTTTAACCTACGCTATCAGCCGCGAGCAGAAGAATAAGGATGGCGGTAGAATGTACATCCAGCACCGTTGCGAGGAGTACGCTGACGAATTGTGGAAAATGGTTAAGGACGACAACACTTACGTTTACATTTGCGGTTTGAAGGGTATGGAAGACGGTATTGATGCCGCACTTGCTGCTGCTGCTGCCAAAGAAGGTGTTGAATGGAGTTCTTACCAGAAGCAACTCAAAAAAGCACACCGCTGGAACGTAGAAACTTACTAAGAAGAGTTGTTAGTCAAAAAGTTGACTTAGTTTACTTTTGACTGCTGACTTTTGATAAAAGATGATTAGGTAGGGTATATTGCCCTACCTATGTTATTTTGTTTAGATTTTGGAGGGTGCTATAATCGTGGCTTTTAAACTGGGAATCCTGGGATTAGGTACCGTAGGCTGCGGTACGGTGAAGTTATTATCAGATAGTGATGGTCGCCATCCTTTATTAGAAGAAATTGAAATATATCGCGTTGGAGTGCGATCGTTAGATAAGCCTCGTGAAGTAGAATTACCAAAAGGGGTTATCACAACAGATTTAGAAGCGATTGTCACCGACCCCGAGATAGATATTATTGTAGAAGTTATGGGTGGATTGGAGCCAGCCAGAGAGTTGATGCTCAAAGCCATCCGCAACGGTAAGCACGTAGTCACTGCGAATAAAGCTGCGATTTCTCGGTTTGGCGAAGAACTGTATACAGCCGCCAATCAAGCGGGGGTATATGTAATGGTTGAAGCGTCCGTAGGTGGTGGAATTCCGGTAATTCAACCGTTAAAGCAATCCTTAAGCGTTAATCGGATTCAAGCCGTAACGGGGATTATTAACGGTACTACTAACTACATTTTGACCCGGATGCAGAACGAAGGCAGCAGTTTCGATGATGTATTAGCTGATGCTCAGCAATTGGGTTATGCAGAAGCAGATCCCACAGCCGATGTCGAAGGTTTAGACGCAGCCGATAAAATTTCTATTTTGGCTTCTTGTGCCTTTGATGGAGGCATTAATAGAGAAGATGTCTATTGTGAAGGAATTCGGCAGATTAGTAAAACCGATATTGAATACGCTCAAAAGCTAGGATTTGTAATCAAGTTGTTGGCGATCGCCGAAAAAATAAATCAATCGTCGCTTTCGGTAAGAGTTCATCCTACGTTAGTACCCTCAGCACATCCTTTAGCAAGTGTCAACGGCGTAAATAATGCCATTTTTGTAGAAGGTGAACCCATCGGACAAGTAATGTTTTTTGGTCCCGGTGCCGGTGCTGGTGCTACAGCTTCCGCCGTTTCATCAGATATTCTAAATCTTGTATCTCAACTTATAAGTTTGCCTGAATCGAATAAGCAAAATTCAAAATATAAGATTTCTAATTTAGATCCATTGCTAGCCAGTTTTCATCAGAAAAGTTGTCAATTAGCTCCTAGAGAAGAACTTGTCACAAGATTTTATGCACGTTTCCTGACAAAAGACCAGCCTGGAGTAATCGGGAAATTGGGTACTTGCTTCGGAAAATACGGAGTCAGCTTAGAATCAGTAGTGCAAACAGGTTTTCAAGAAAAGCTAGCAGAAATAGTAGTTGTTACCCATGACGTTACTGAAGGTAGTTTTCATAAAGCTTTAGATGAAATTCATAACCTAGAAGCAATTGATAGTATTCCTAGTTTATTGCGAGTGCTTTGACTGTGAGGAGTTAGGATTTAGGAGTTAAAAGTTAGGAGTTAGGAATGAGAAGTATTTAATTGTCTCCTCATTTCCTAATGCCCAATTTTCAATTTTCAATGTCGAATTAACAAAAAATATTGAAAAAAGTGCTGTAAGGGGATAGTCTATGGCTTAATTCTGTTAGATGCTAATTCTAATACCACAGGGCAAATTATAACCATGACCAACCAGCCACCTCCCAATCCCGATTCGTCTTCAGACTCGGAGTTGGGGTTTGACGATTTTATCGGCATACTAGTTGCTTTTTTAACTATCGGTACGGTTCTTTTTTGGTCGCTTTCGAGAAAGGAGACTAACTGGAATTTTGGCAATATATTGTCAACAGATTCTGTTTCAAAAAAAGTACCAGTACAATCCGATAAAGATAATAATTTGACGGCTTTGTTGGCTCCTTCTCCGGAACCAAATAATAATCTGAAGTATCGTCAACCAGTTGTTGAAGCTGAACCAAACCGAAGAAATCCAGTTTTGTTGGAAAGGAGAACAGATAACGCGGTAATACCACCATTCTTGGTACCACCTACAAGAAGAGTACCACCCGATTATGACAGAGTAACTGGGAATAATACCAACAATGCGGGGCTAAATGTAGCTGAGGATAAGCTTGAACCTATCGAGGCACCAGTAGTAGTTAATACGCCTATTCCAACACAGACACCAACACCAACACAGACAGCAACACCAACAGCAACCCCCACTCCAACACCTAGCCCACAAGCTAAAGCGACAAAACCACCTACAATTCCGCCACCGAAAGATTTTGACGATGTACCTGCTAATTTTTGGGCTAAGCCTTTTGTAGACAAGCTTTCATCTCGAAAAATTATCGAAGGCTATGAAAACAATATTTATAGACCGCAACAACCTGTAACCCGTGCCGAGTTTGCGGCCATAATTGACAAAGCATTTGAAACCGACCTTAGCAATAGCAAAAGAGACTTTGCGGATGTACCTGCTGATTTTTGGGCACGACAGCAAATTCAAGATGCTGTTGATAAAAAATTCATGAAAGGCTACAACGCAAGTACATTTAGACCGGAGCGGAGGATTCCGCGAGTGGAAGTTATCGCAGCCCTAGTTAGCGGACTTGATAAGACTTTAAGAACTCCTCCTGGTTCTCCAGATAAGGCTTTAAGCGTTTACGAAGATGCCGACCAAATTCCTGGATGGGCAAGAGAGCAAGTTGCAATTGCTACAGCTAACGGTTTAATTGTAAATTATCCAAACCGTAATTTGTTCCGACCCCAAGAAGAAGCTACACGTGCAGAGGTAGCTGCAATGGTTCACCAAGCTTTAGTAAAAATTGATAAAGTCGAACCGATCAAATCGCAGTATGTGATAAATCAATAGTGGTGGTAATAAATCGTAGTAAGAGTTTTAATCGCATCTGAGCTATAAGTGCTTTGTCACATTAATTTTGACGGGTTTGTTGTAGCGCTAAGGGCGCATCCAGATTTCAGATGCGCCCTCAGCGCTACTACCAACGAATCTTCCTTTACCCATAAAAACTAACGTGGTGGAATACTAGTACTCCGCCACATTAATTTTGATGGGTTTGCGTAGTGCGAGCATCTTGCTCGCTCGATAGCGCCAGCGAGCAAGATGCTCGCACTACGAATGTGCTACCCCTCATAACTTATGTGGTGAACTACTAGTACTTAACCACATAAGTTATGAGGGGTCATCGTAGTGCGACCATCTTGGTCGCTAGCTATCACGAGGGAGCGAGACGCTCCCACTACCAATGTGTTACCCCGCAAAATTAATGTGGTTGACTACTAGTAGTTCATTTCAAAAGTTCTGACGGGTTGTAGAGACGTTATACATAACGTCTCCCAACGTTTGAAAGAAAACGAACCAGTCAAAATGAATGAAAAAGACTACTAGTTAAAAAAAAATTGAATTAAAAGCGGACAAGTATTTGAAATGATATTTGTTCGCTTTTTTGCATCACTGGTAATCAAACAAAATGCAGACCGTCCGGTCTGCACTACAGATTTATAAGTATGAAAAATGCTTCGTATTGTATCAGCCGTGTTAAATGGCTAGTTAGTTACTTTTAAGCATCTTTGCCCACTACTTGTGTTTTGAGGGTTGTGATTTCACTAGTTAACTCATTGCGAGTAGAAGCTTTGAGTAAGTAGCGGTAAACAAACCAAGCAGAATAGCCGATACCAATTAGTTCAAAAGTTGGTGCTACTAAAGGAATGTCATTTAATGCATCCAAGATAGATAGCACTACTCTAACTGCAATTAAAGCACCTACAGCAATACCAAGGTAGATAAAAAACTGCTTGTACTTATTGAAGAAGGTACCTGCATAATCTGTGAAATTACTTAAATAGGCAGAAAGTTGCTCTCCGTATTTGAGCCATTGCTCTTGAGATTGCGTGGAAGGCTGTATTTTGGTTATAGTTCCAGTAGGATTATTCATTTCTGGCACTGTTGTTTCTGAGGTTTTAGTTTCCACGGTTTCCGGTTCCTGCATTGGGGCTTCCATAATGGTAGTACTTGTTTTAATTGTTCTGGAGACAGTTACAACTGTTATGTTGTTTGGGTAGGCATCACTGCTTTTTTAGGCAAAGTTAGTTTTTTGCTTTTCCCGATTGTCCTTTAACCGCGACTTCATCAACTGCTATATGCTGAAATTTTGAAGACAGGGGTTATCAGTCATGATGCGAGCAGAACATAATATTTCCAAAACCTTGGACTTCTTAGTTGAAGGAACTAGAATCCCAAAAACGGTAATTGTATCCTGCGCTTACAAGTTGCTAATAATAATAGCCATTTAAGTAGGGATTATGCAAAAATCTGTTAAGTTTTTAGTTTTTATGTGAATCGGACGGGTAGCGATGCCCTTACCACAATTCCTATTTTTACAATTTAGTTTTGATTTTAGTTTCGATCGGAATTGCAAGTACTTTCGGTAGGTGGAAACCAAATTTTCTTATAGTCATTTCGGTAAAAAGCCTTGTTATGTGTTATAATTATCCTCTAAAAAAGGGGAGAGCTTAAGTCATCTCCGATAAAATTTAATAATGAGCAAAAAATCTTCACAAAAGCGATTATTAATTTGTACTTTTTTAGCATTAGCATCAGGCTTTTTTGGTGGTTACATTGGCGGACAAATCAGTATGCAAGTCCACAGCCAAAACTGTCAGAATCAGCGGTGGGAGTTATTTAAAGCAGGTTGTAAGATTGCGATCGCGCCTGGTGCGATGTGGCAAGGCAGCACTACAGGAATTTGGACTGGAAGCGTCTTAGGTGCTTTCTTTGGTGGCTTAGTAACGAGGAAGGAGTGAGGAGTTGGGAGTGAGGAGTTAGGAGTTAGGAGTTAGAAGGTAGGATTATCTACCCCCTCTCTCACTCTTCTTTTTAAGTAAACCGACGAGGGGTTTGCAAGCTATTCCAGTTTTGCCAGGAATTGCTATTAGTATCAAAACATTGCCACGAACCGTTTTTTGATTCTTGATAACAGAATAAACTGCGTTCGCTGGCGTTGAGATCGTCGGTTAAGTAGTATACGATGTCTCGAAAAGGATAGGTTTTACGACTTAATCGTCTTGCTACAGCTTGATTGGGACATTCGACAATAAATACTGGCTCGGAATCTATATACCCTAAAGAAAAGATACACATTCGTAAGATAGCTCGCAGCCAGCTTTCGGAGTTTTCAAAACATTTATCAACAATTGTATTGCTTAAAGCTCTTTCTAATTTACGGTTTTGTTTATCGGGAATACGATGCTCTGACATAGCGTCACCATATTGCTACAGCATTATTTCGAGATTAAACTATAAGCTTTATGAGTGACAAGTGCATACGCAAAATTACGGCATCTCAATGTTCACTTAAGGAATGGGGAGTAGGGAACGGGGAGTAGGGAACGATAATAATATTTTTTGGTAATTGATAATTGATAATTGATAACTGGTAAAATTCAGTCACGTTAATAAAAATAATTTGCTATGAACAGTGAAGCGAATCAAATGAATGCGTCAACCAAGGGTGCTGATGCTGTTGACGAAGCTATTGCCAAAGGTATTGATTTGGATGGCTCTGCTATTGAACCTGAAAAACTAGATTTATATAACAAAGTTATGGCTTTGGAGGGAAATAGGCAGCGTAGCGGTGTAAAAAATACTATGCGATCGCGCATTGTGAGAATTGGTGCTAAACACATAGCACAAGACGAACTTAATAAAATGCTTGAAGATGCAGATTTTGTGCCTTTGAAGGAAAAGGAAGTCGCTTTTTATTACGGTGGTAAGTAAGATATTCAACTTGAATATGTCAGTTAAATAAGGCTTGTAATTGTACCTCGATGGAGACTTAGGTAACGAAAACATTACTGTAGCCTGTATCGTAAGGAACATAAAATTAAAGATTCCAGATATTGAGATCCCCCAACCCCCCTTAAAATAAGGGGGGCTTCGCGTAAGTTCGATTTGAAGAAAAAAATATCAATAAAAAGATCGCAGTTTTTGCGTAAAAGTTGCAGGTAGGGGAAGATACCAGAATATACCTTACCAAACGCATTAATGAACAACGATCAAGAGAGGGATAATACTCTCAATCAACAATTAATTGTGTTAGTCGAGGAGATAAAGCAATATTCGGCTAATGATTATAGTGCGATTATTCGAGTTAAGCGACGGATAGCTTTAAATAAATTTGTCAACGCTGTTGTCAATTCTCGACGATTGAGCAAGCAAACTCAATGGTTGGGATTAGCTAATTATGAAGATTATCATAATGAGGCGTTGCAGCTAACTTTTATGGAAATATGCAACAAAATTGACGAATATAATCCGCAATATCCGGTAATGGCTTGGGTGAATAAAATTTTTCGCTGGCGAATTATTGATGTTTATAATAAAGAACAAAAAAGAGGAATTACTAGAATTCCCAGAGGTGAAAATATATCACCAGTTTTGTCTTTGGATGATATCAATAAAGAAATAGATAAACCAAATCAAATATCTCAAGCAGAAATTATTAAAGAAATTATTAATAAAGATCCGGAAAAATATTTAGTTAACCAACCCACATTCCGCACCTTAACTGTCACAAGTTCATGGGTACTAAAGAAAAATCAGATTAATAGTCTATAAGTACTAGTAAATGAAGCCTAATTTTTAAGTTAAATAAGAATCTATTTCATTAATAAATAATGTATACGAATAATTAGAGTGCGATGTACTCTAAGAATATTCTTGCTGTAAATAAGTTTTATAGTAGAAAAAATGCGAAAATTTTAGCAGATGTTATTCCGGTCTGCTGTCATGCCTAATATCGAAGAAATTGAAATTAAAAATATAGATCACTTGGGCATAGTTGCAGGAATTGTTGATTCTATAGGTTTAGTAGAAATTATTAACGAATACTGTGGAAAAGAGCCAGAAGAAAAAATAAGCTCCGGACATGTAGTAAAGGCGATGATATTAAATGGACTGGGCTTTGTAAGTAGTCCTTTATATTTATTTTCAGAGTTTTTTAAAGATAAACCGTGTGAATATTTAATAGGACAAGGAGTAAAAGCTGAGTATTTAAATGATGATAAGCTAGGTAGAGTATTGGATAAGTTATTTTTAAAAGGTTTGACGGAGATATTTTTAGCTGTTAGTTTAAATGTAAATAAACAATTTAATATTAGTTTAAAATCGTCACATTTAGATTCAACTTCACTACATTTACACGGAGAATATAATACGAGTTTACCTTCGGTAATCATTAATAATGATGCACAATGTGAGATAAAATCGCCAGAAGCTATCGAAATTACTCATGGTTATTCTCGTGACCACAGACCTGATTTAAAACAATTTATTATAGAATTAGTATCGTCAGGGGATGGAGACATACCAATATTTTTTGAAACTGCATCTGGGAATCAATCAGATTCTTCTAATTTTCCTAAAATATTTTTAGAATATAAAAATAAAATCAAAGATAATGATAGTTTAATGGTTGCAGACGCAGCTTTATATAGTGCTAAAAATGTAAATTTATTATCTGGAATGAGATGGTTATGCAGAGTACCTTTGACTATAGGAATAGCAAAAGAATTAGTATCAACATTACTATCAACTGATTTTATTGTTAGTTCATTGCCAGAATATCATTATTGTAAAAGAATTGTAAATTATGGCGGAATTGAACAACGATGGTTAGTTGTAGAAAGCTCTGAACGTAAAAATTCTGATTTACGGAAATTAGAAAAGAGAATATCTAAATCTAAAATTAACGCATCAAATAATTTAAAAAAACTACTGAATTCAGAATTTAAGTCTGAGCAAGAAGCAATTCAATCAGTGAACAATTTCAATAAAAAGCTGAAATATCATCAAATCGATAATATTGAATACGAGATAACAAAATCAAAAAATAAAACAGAACAGAAAACTTTTTATCAAGTAAACGCATCAATCTGTGAAAATATAAATGCTATTAAAATGGCTTATAACAGTGCCGGACGTTTTATATTAGCAACAAATATTTTAGAGGAAGAATCTCTTAGTAATGATGAAATGCTTTCCGAATATAAAGCGCAGCAAAGTTGTGAGAGAGGATTTGGATTTATTAAAGACCCTTTATTTTTTGCTGATAGTATTTTTCTGAAATCTCCGGAAAGAATTCAAGCTATGGCTATGATAATGGGTTTGTGTCTATTAGTATATACGTTGGCTCAAAGAGAAATAAGAAAAGCTTTATCAGCATCTAAATCTACGATTAAAAATCAGCTTGGTAAAGCTATAAATAATCCGACTATGCGGTTGATATTTCAACGTTTCCAATCTATACATTTAGTTAAATTTAACTCGGAAATATCAATCTCAAATTGGACTTCAGAAAGAGAATATATTTTGAAATTTTTACCAGAGAGATGTCGTTACTATTATAAATGCTGAAGCAAATCCACAATAATTTATTTGTAATCAAGACTATTCATTTAATCAATAGTCACAAATTATAATAACTTTTTATTTATGAAGCATAAGTATTATGGAGATATTCAGCTAGGAACAATAAGTTTTTATCTATGAATTCAATATCAAAGCTTATTGCTTCTTATTGAGAATATAAATTCTATGTAAGCTCGGTCAATAATACGACTACTCGAATACCTCAAGTCTGTTTTTATTCTTTACATTGAAGAAAATATCAGTAAAAACACTTCTGTGACAGTTGAGGTGCGGAATGTGGGAACCAACATTCCCGATAAGGTAGCTAACCAGTTTTTAAAGTATTTTTTTCAAGAGTTTAGCGAGGGAACATCTTTTTATAAGTCGGTGAATGTTGCTCGGAGAAAGTTACAGGGATTAGAGAAAAAATATCCCTGTGCGAGTTGGTTGCCGATAATTGTGCAGAATCTATTAGAAATACCTCCAACTTGGCAAAATTTGGGTGCTGTGAATAAGTGTCCCTATTTGGGTTTGGCTGCTTTTAAGGAAGAAGATGCTGCAAAATTTTTTGGTAGGGAATTTGTAACGCGACAGTTGGTATCTACTGTTAATAAAAAGCCGTTTATTGCTGTTGTTGGTGCTTCCGGAAGTGGTAAGTCAAGCGTGGTTTTTGCGGGTTTGATTCCGCAGTTGAAGCAGGATAAGAAACGCGATTGGTTAATTGTTGATTTTCGTCCAGGTAACAATCCTTTTGAGTCGTTGGCGATTGGTTTATTACAAAGATTACCCGTTATTCCGACAAATGTAGAGACGCGATATATCGCGTCTCTACAAACCAATTCGTGGGTAAACGATAAATCGGAATTAAATCAAAATAGGTTAACGGAATTGGAATTAGAAGTTGAGTTAAGAAGCGGTAAAAAGAGTTTAGAGAATATAGTTGAACCGTTTATTATTGGCAATCAAAAATTAAATTTAGCGATAATTATAGACCAATTTGAAGAACTTTTTACTTTATGTTCCGATACCGAATCTCGCCATCTTTTTATCGATAATTTACTTAATTTAACTAAAATTCCTGGCTGTCATGTAATTATCACTTTGCGAGCAGATTTTTACACGGAAGCTTTATCATATCGTGGTTTGGCTGATGCTTTACAGGATGCTCAGGTAAATTTGGCTGCGATGGATGAGGAGGAATTACGAGCAGCAATAGAAAAACCAGCGGCTAATTACAGCGTTTGTTTGGAGGAAGGTTTAAGTTTGCATCAAAAGAATATCGGTATATAGGGAATGCTAGCAGAGCAATTGAAGTTATATTTAGTCCCGATGGTAAAATGCGGGCAACTGCAAATGCAGATAATACGGTCAAATTAAGTTATCTCAAGGGCATTTTACCAACGTTTACGGGGAATAGCGTTAGTATTAGCCCGAATGGTGAAATTGCGATCGCGAATGGGAATATAGTTAGTTTGCGAGGAAATTATGGATTAATAAACCGCAGAGGCGCAGAGAGCGCGGAGGCAAGAGGTGTAGAGGAGTTATCGGTTGTTGTGCAGGGGAAGGAAGAATACGAAGTTATTAAGGTAATATTTAGTCCGACAGGAAAGTATTTTGCGACGATTGATAGCGAGAATCAAATCAAAGTTTGGAATTTGCAGGGGAAGCTTTTACAAAAATGGCGGGGACATGATGTAGATAACACTAATAATAATCTTGGCTTTGATGCAATTCAAGATATGTATAAAAAATCCCCTTATCAGTTGATGAGAGAGGGGCAGGATGCTTTGAGGAAAGCTGATAAAAAAACTGCTTTACTGACTACGAAACCGCTTCCATGTCCTCTACCATCTTTAACCGTGACAACCCCAGGACTTGCTTTTTGATAGACATTTCGTCCAATCTGTTCTTCGGCTGTTTGCGCGATCGCACCATTTGAGTACCCTGATTTATATCCTTTGTCGGACAAAAATTGTTCGATGGCACTTAAGGTTAACAAGTTAAATAAAATACACAGTGATAGCCCACTGAATCTAGATAATCTTCCGTTCATAATAAGTTTACATTTACTTCATAGACTGCTTATCGGCGGTCAATACAAAATTAAAAGCAAAAATATTTAAGGTAATTTAATTGACCATATAACTTGAATTAATATCAGTTAATACACTTAACTGAAATCTTTTTGTACAAATTCATTTTGAACCCCTTGAAATTAGCTTCTAATCGTATTACTGACCAAGGAGTGCTTTTTTACGCAAGTTATTGATTTTTTTTACGTGTTTTATTCTTTTGTGGGAAAATATTGCCTCCCCTTCCCCTCTCCCTTAACAAGGAGAGGGGTGCCCGCAGGGCGGGGTGAGGTTAAAACTGTATTGCTAACTGTTAATGCAGCAACTCTTCTACCTGATGCTGACTCCATAAATCTCTGTAAAGTCCGGGTTTTTGTAAAAGTTCTACTTGAGTACCAGTTTGAACAATTTTACCTTTATCCATTACAAAAATTCGGTCGGCAGCAGCAGCAGCAGATAATTGATGGGTTATGAAAACAACTGTTTTACGGTTGGTACCGCTAGAAAGATTTTTTAAGATTTGCGTCGCCGTTTGATTATCTACGCTCGAAAGTGCATCATCTAAAATAAGTACCGGAGCATTTACAAGCATGGCTCTAGCTAAAGCTGTACGCTGTCTTTGACCGCCAGAAAGCGTAATTCCGCGTTCGCCTACGAGTGTATTATATTGTTGGGGAAAGTTTGCTATTTCGGAGCTAATTTGCGATAATTCGGCAGCAGTTTCAACTTCTTCCTGTTCTGCTAAAGGGTCGCCATAACGGATATTATTTTGAATTGTAGTACTAAAAAGAAAGCTGTCTTGGGGAACGTAAGCAATTGCATCCCGTAAGTCTGTTAAAGCAATTTCAGTAGTATCAATCCCATCTAAAAATAACTCTCCCTTATTAATATCTAATAAACGCGGTAAACAATTAGCTAAGGTAGATTTACCCGAACCGATAGCACCTACTATCGCGATTGTTTCACCTTGAGAAATATCAAAATTAACATTATCTAACGCAGGAGTTTCTGCTCCTGGATAAGTAAATGTAAGGTTTTTAGCGGTTAATTCTCCTTTAATTTTTTCTCGTGACAGTTGAATTGCATTACTGTAATCTTTTATTTTGGGTTCGGCGTTGAAAATTGATTCAACTCTGTCAACGCTAACTTCACCGCGTTGATAAGCAGTAATAGTAAATCCCAGTAAAGCTGTAGGAAATATCAGACGTTCAATGTATAACAATAAAGCGACAAAATCACCTACATCCAGACCGGAACCTATTCTACTTGCTCCTATCCAGATAATTATCAGCGTACTGATATTAGCCAATCCACCAATCAAAGGAAACAAAGTATTTCGGGTTTGCGCTAATTTCAAGTTAGCCCTTAACAACTGGTGATTTTGTCTAGCAAAAGCGCGACGTTCGTTGTCTTCTTGAGCATAAATTTTGATTAAGGAGATACCGCTAATATCTTCTTGAATCAAGTTACTAATATCCGAAAGATTTTCCTGTACCGAGGTTTGTTGATTGCGGAGACGTTCGCTGAATAGTAATACCATAAAGAACATGATCGGATAGGGTATTAATGCTAATCCAGCTAATTCCAGATTGAGAGAAAACATTATGGGTAATGTCAGCGCATAAGCAAAAATAGTGTTTACAAAGCTCAACACTACAAACCCTAGCAAACGTCGGATATTATCAACATCACTCGTAGCACGGCTAATTAAATCTCCAGCCTTATTGGTAGCAAAATAAGAAGGTTCCAACTTGAGCAAATGCTCAAAAATTTGCTGCTTCAGGTCAAATTCTACCTGTCTTCCCACACCAAATATCCAGATACGAGAAGCCATCCTTATCAGCCACATCGAAGAACTGAGTGAGATAATAATTATGGAGTAGCGGATTATTTGTCCGTAATCGAAGTTTTGCGAAAGTTTATCAACGCAATCCCGAATTAATAAGGGTATGTATGCCCCCAACCCATTAACAACCAATAAAGCGACAATACCTAAAGTTGTTGCTCGCCAATGAGGGCGCAGATAAGCAAGAAGTTTGACAAAGCGTCGTGATTTTGACATTCGAGCAATTAATTACCAATTACCAATTATCAGTTATCAACGAACAATTATCAATGAATAATTTTTACTCGTTTATTGCGACAATCGGGTTGAGCTTATTCTAATAGTTCATTTCATTAATTCCGGCGAGTTGTAGAGACGTTATACATAACGTCTCCCAAAGTTCATCAAGAAAACGAACCTGTGAAAATTTATGAAATAGACTACTAAAGCCAAATTCAGCTTTTCATTTTCTACTTAAGTGAGAGTAGGGAGAGGGAAAGAATAAAGCGAAAAAAAGACTTTTTACAAGTAATCTTAGAACGCCTTGGGAATAATTGTAACTGCTAACTGATAACTGCTAAACAAAAACTAGGGTGCAGCACTGACCACACCCTAGTATATTTTTTTCTATATAGATAATAGATAGTTCTATCGAGGACGCAAGAAACTATTTACTTGAGACAGGTAGCTCTCCCAAACTTCGGTAGTTAATTCTAAAGTATCTGCATTCGGTACAAAGTCTTCTAAGCGCAAGCCCCGACGGCGAATTTGTTGAGGTCTTTGTAAAAGATAAGGCGGAATATTTATACTAGCAGGATTTAATGCTATTGTTGTCTGACGTGCATTTAGTTGGGGTGTAACAGTATCGCTAACGATACCTGACATATTCGCTACATCTGTTTCATTGGCAAATGCAACAAGGGTTGCAGATTTCGGTTGAATTAAAGCTACATCAGGATAAGCAGCCCGAGCAACAGGTGATTGAACCAAGAAATAGGCAACCGCTGGTGTACTTGCTAACAATAATATCGTCAGTGCCCAACCAACTAAAATTCCTCCAGGCTTGTCTATCGCTCCACCTTTTATTCTTTGAGCAGCAAAAGTCAACAGCAAAATTGCTGCACCTAAAGGTTTCAGAGGGAACGATACTACTTCCCATAAAGAAGCAATCGCCGGTTCGTTGGGATTAACGAAGGACAATAATAAAATAATCAGAAAAACTACTACTACCAACCGTCCGACAAAGTTTCCGGTTGGGTAAAATTTCTGAAATAGGCTAAATACAACAGTACCTATAAGTAGCCATAGAAGTACTCGGCTTAGAACTTCAAACATAAATTTACTCTCAAATGTTTCTGTACTCTCAATCCTATATGGCTCTGGGTGATTGATTTATTCTACTGTCAAATGGTAGTAGCACCATTATTTGACTTCAAATACCTCATACCCCACACACTAAAACTACCTTCGTAGTGATTTTAGTGCAATTTTTATTAATAATGTTTAGTATTTGTAATCTAGACAATAAGTAATCTCGCTTAAGTAAATTAAATTTATGATGTAATTGTTAAATTCAATGGAAAATTTATGTCTTCCGAAAAATCTACTATTTTAGTTACCGGAGGAGCCGGATATATTGGCTCGCATACCGTATTAGCTTTGAAACAGGCTGGCTATGAAGTTTTGATACTCGATAATTTAGTTTACGGACATCGTGACTTGGTGGAACAAGTTCTTAAAGTTGAACTTATCGAGGGAGATACTGGCGATCGCGATTTATTAGATAAGTTATTCAAATCTCGTAACATCGCAGCAGTAATGCATTTTTCTGCCTACGCTTATGTAGGAGAATCAGTTTCTAACCCAGCAAAATATTATCGTAACAATGTAATCGGTACAATAACCCTGTTAGAAGCAATGCTAGCAGCATCCGTTAACAAATTTGTATTTTCTTCAACTTGTGCAACATACGGAGTTCCAGAAATAGTACCCATACCAGAAGATCACCCCCAGAATCCGATTAATCCCTACGGTGCAACCAAGTTAATGGTAGAGCGGATACTTTCAGATTTTAGCGAAGCATACGATTTTAGATCGGTACGTTTTCGATACTTTAATGCAGCAGGTGCAGATCCACAAGGTAAATTAGGAGAAGATCACAACCCCGAAACTCATTTGATTCCCTTAGTATTGCAAACAGCTTTAGGAAAACGCGAGTCAATTTCGATTTTCGGCACCGATTATCCTACAGACGACGGTACCTGCGTGCGCGATTACATCCACGTTAGCGACTTAGCAGACGCTCACGTATTAGGCTTAGAATATCTGCTCAAAGGAGGCGACAGCACCTTCTTTAATCTAGGTAACTCCAACGGTTTTTCCGTCAAAGAAATAATCGAAGCAGCAAGAGATATAACAGGTAAAGATATTAAAGCAGTAGAGTGCGATCGCCGTCCAGGAGATCCCCCAGCCCTCATAGGAAGTGCCGCAAAAGCCAAAAAAATATTAGGTTGGCAACCACAATATACATCTATCAAAGATATCATGACTCACGCTTGGGAATGGCATCAGAAACGACACGGGAATTAGGAGTTAGGAGTTAGGAGTTAGGAGTTAGGAGTTACCAATTACTAATTACCAATCCTCAACTTTTTCGTACTACGGCGAATATTCCACCTATAATCACAACAATTCCCAATCCTATAGCCCAAAGTGGTAAGGGAAAAGATGCTTCTTCGGTTTGAGTTAGGTTGACATTTTGTATCTCTTGTGTTCCTTGTGTTTCTTGTTGGTTTGTCGCAGCTTTATTAGTTCCGGCAGCTACGGTAACATCAAACTTTAATTCAAATGGTTTGAAACTATCATCATTTGCAGGTTTACCCGAAAGCTCTAATTGATAAGCGCCGGGTTTGGGAAATGTAATTTCTGTTCCCGGAATACCTTGATAGCGCTCTGCTGATACAGGTTGTAAATTCGGTTGAGCAATAGGTTTTGCTTGTGCTGTACGTGGAGAGCTGTAAATAGCCAATTGACAATCGCATTCTGTAAGAGGAATAATTTTACCTCCCTTACGAGTTAAAGCAAACCAAGTTTTTGCGGCTTCACCAGCACGGGGTGTATCTGCTGGTTCAATATGCAAAGTCGCACCTACATCTTCAGCAGTTTCTATCTTGTGTGCCGAAGCCCGAGGAATTACTAGTGATGAAAGATTAATTTGGGACATGGTTTATCAGTGAACAGTTATCAGTGAACAGTTATCAGTGAACAGTGAACAGTGAACAGTGAACAGTGAACAGTTAGGAGTTAGGGAGATGGGAGTTGGAAATTAGGAGTTAGGAGTTGGGAATTAAGAGTTAGGAATTTATAAGAAGTGCGAGCATCTTGCTCGCTTGCAACTACCAGCGAACGAGATGCATATCCTGCACGCTTTTAACGCACTACTATTTTGAAGGTAACTGCTAACTGCTCACTGCTCACTGCTCACTGCTCACTGTTTACTTGAAACGTAAAATCTCTGCAAGCCAAATATTAACCAAAAAATTCTGGTTCTGAGTAATAATACTGCTAGAGTGACAATACCTAAAATGATTGGAGCTAGTTTATCTAAAAAAGTTGATTGTACGGAACCAAGATAGTTGGAACCAATAATTAAGGCATGAATTGCACTCAATATTAAAGCTGGAACGCTTAGTAAATGAATTAACCGCCAATATTTACCTAAAGATTTCTGTAAGGAATCAAAGCTGGTTAAAGCAGCTGGAGCCATTAAGATTAACGCTACTGCACCAAAAGCCATACCTAACTGAAATTCTGACGGTAAGAAGAAAAAACTATTTAGCTTCCACCCTAATGAGTGTTCCATCATATGAGCGGTGTGGGCAGCCGAAACGACGAAAGCACCTACTCCTAAAGCACGACGATAACGCATTGGTGCTGCCCATAAACCGCTGATGGGACGAGCAATTAAAGCTAACATCAGCAGTATTAAACCAGCGTGTCCGGTATAGTCTACCATTGTGTCGCCAGTTCGTAGCAAGGTAATTACACCTATTGCCAGAGTTATCCAACCACCCAACCGAAATAATTGGGAACGTTTATCTTTACTAACTAAAGATGCAGAAACTCCCACACCTAACATCATTGGAAAGGTTCCCAAACCAAAAGCTAGCATTGTGGCTGCACCCATCCACATACTACCTGTTTGAGCAGCTTTTATTTGAGCGGTATACAGGAAACCACAAGGCATTAAACCCCAAGTCATTCCTAAAACGAGGGGTGTATACCACGTGTTTTGCAATGATAGTTTTGACATCCCCGCATTTAAGCGATTGTGTAAACCACCTTGTAATAACGGGTGCAAAAATGGAATTTTAGGTAAAAAGTCTGGATTAATTTGTCGAAGCCCGAACAAAATCAACATGCTTCCAGTAATAATTGCTATCCACTGACGTAATTCGCTGCCGACACCCGCTAATTGTCCTCCTTCTACCAATATCGAACCTAGCGCCCCAATGGCAGCACCTACCAAGCCATAACTAAGTATTCGTCCGAAATTTAGCAAAATATGAAACTTGGATTGTTGCCACCAATTATTGTTTTTATTTTGGTTTTTACTTTGGGAAGATAAAGAGAATGCTACAGTCAATGGGCCACACATCCCTACACAATGACCAAAACTACCAAGAAATCCCAAAGCTGCAATCAGGAAAAGATCGAGTAACATTTTGGATTTTAACAACGGATACGTTTGTTTTTGATTTGAGATTATAAAAGGGTTTTTAATTAATAATTAGGCTCGTAGTCAGGACTTTAGTCTTCGATCTGAGGATTAAAATCCTTACTACAAACTCTTAATAAATGCTGTTGACTAAAAGATGCACCTTTTTTTGACCAAAAAAATTAGAAATTACCAACTGCTAATTACCAATTAATTCAATGTTTGTGTTGCTGTTGATTTTTGTTTATTGCTTCTGAGACTTGAATAACTTCCGTATCTGCGATCGCCTTTCCGTTACTAACCCAATCAGCATGATTGTTGGCATTCAAAGTTACTGTAACTTGGTTTTCACCGGGTTCGAGATTTTCGAGATAATACCAAGAACTATACAGTCTGGTGATTTTTTTGCCGTTAATAAAAATATGAGCGTGCCCTTCTCCAACTTCCGGTGCTTGGTTCACTTTTTCTGGTGCAAATTTAAAGTTGGTAACTTTGGCTTCAAGATTCCATCCTTTCTTGGCATCTTTAAGCACCACTACATCAACAGTTGGTACAGCTTGCCCTTGAGGGACTTCCATTTTTCCATGTTTGTGTTCGCCATGTCCGCTTCCTATCTCAGCCACAGTCATCATCGCACCTTTCCCGATCGCAACTACGGAAATTAATGTGGCCGCCGCGACAAACAAGTGTTGAGCTTTCATAGCAAAAAAGTAAATAAATTACCTGTCTCAACCCTTTAAAATAAGTGTTTGTGATGATGATGTCAAAAGACAGGCTGTCGTAGTTGTGTAATAATTCCTAATCTCCGATCCCTAATTACTATTCAAGGCGATCAAAACAGCTAATTATTTTGTGACGGCAGGAAAAAACTGATTTAAAAATTATCTATCGCACGTTGATAGTTATGAATACAATTCGTATATCCAGGCTCCGATCGCTTAATGGATGTAATAACCAATAATTATATTAATAGTTCATCCCACTTAAGTCTATAGATAGAGATACATTTTTATTTATGAAAAAAATTTTGCGTATTGTTATAGCTATACACTTGTAAAAATTAGCTTGTGTTTCGATTGCAATTATAGGTGTAAGGAGCTTTGTTTTAATGCTATCAGCTAATAGCTAGCTATATCATATAAAAAGCAAGGCTAAATGCGGACACTGCAACAAGTACGGGGACTACAATGCTAAATTCAAATTTTTTGGTTTTAAATATCTCTACACAAGACATGGGAATTATTATCGGCCAAAAGATAGTTGAGATAATAAACATCACGAAAGACAAAAATTTCTCTTCTGGAGAGGAACTTGGATTACGAAGAGTAAATCTCAGCCAGTTAATAAAAAAATAGCAAGTCATTAACAAGTAACTGACAATAATGGCGGATTCAAACTTGTTCATAAACGATACTCCTTGGCTATCTAAAATGACGACGATACGAGCGGACAATAAGATTCGCAACTATTCATCACTGTAAAAAATGTGTACTAAATAACAGTATTGTTTTTGACCTCGTTCTAATGGTTGATATTTTCACTCATATCTATCTATTCATGTTAGTAGAATTTTGAAAACCGATAAATCCGTGTTAACACTTAATTTTTTTATAAGTCGTGAATTTACAATTACAAATTTTGATTTACGTTAGCTATTAAGATAACAATACTATACGGGGAAGTCGAATCAAATTAATCATGAGCCGCCTACAGAACAGATTCAATTACCTATAGCTTTTTAATTAATGTATGATATATTACAAACACTCTTGCTATAAAAAAAACATTCTTTATCTATAACAACCATTACTAATGCTTATCGGGATCAATTATAAATTAAGTCCTATAATTAAAAAAATATTTTTAGCTGATTACTATAAATAAAACTCAGTTTTATAGACAGGTGTATGTACGCAAGCGGTTTATATCTATTTTATAAATTCGTTTTTTATTTGCAACAAAAATTTTATTTATATAAAGAGAATTTATATTTTGGCTCATCTCTACTTTATAAAGTTAAAAAAAATACTTTAAATAATAATTTTTAGAATACAATAAGCTTGCTTATATTTGAGTGATAAGTATAAAATACATCGAGATTCGTGATTTATTTGAAAGCTATAAATAAAGAACTATTGTCAAATTAAGTTTGCTAGTATTTGCACAAAAAAAATTATTTTATAAAATGACTCAAATTAAATAGCTAATATTTATTTGATATTCATTTTGGAATAGTTTTTCTGTACTATTAACTCAAATAAATAGATATATTTTCGATAGTAAATAAAAAACTTGTTTATAAGCTTAAAATTTCAGTTTAAAATTTAAGTTCATTTGCTTAAGCCCTGAAGAATACTTTTATAAGCAAATACAAATTAATACAAAAAAGTTTGAGTATTAGATGCTAAATAATTTTTTGCGGTAAACACCCCGACTGACTTTTAAAACGTTAATTGCAGCAGTTTGCCTTATAAATACGCGATAAATCTTGGCTACAAATTGAGTATTATGACTTAGGTACTATTTATCAATCCAACATATGCAATATTACTACATTTCTTCGCAACATGAATCGCTATTCTTTTTAATGTAATGTTTGATAGCATCTAGATCGATAAAATAGTCCGCAACATCAATTAAGGATTCATTAGTCATTCCTCGCAAACTAACAAGTTCAACTCTAGCACCTTGATAAGCTACAGCATTTACGGCATAAGTTAACTCTCCATCTCCACTTACCAAAATTGCTGTATCGTAATAGGGAGATAGATTCATCATATCTACAGCAATTTCTACGTGCTGATTTGATTTTCTCGAACCATCTGGAAGTTGAATTATTTCCTTTGTTACTACACGATATCCGTTTCGACGCATCCATAACAAAAAACCTTGCTGCTTTTCGTTATGGCGATCGACACCAGTATAGAAAAAAGCTCTTAACAATCTTGACTCTCTAGTTAAGTAGCAAAGTAGTTTAGTGTAGTCAATTTCAATCCCAAGTTGCAAAGCTGTATGAAACAAGTTTGAACCATCAATAAAGATAGCAACTCTACCGCGATTGGAAGTAATATTTAATTGGGAAGCCTCATTTTTTCTTAGCATCTGTGTTTCTTCATCTGCGAGAATGATTTTCATACCTTTTTGTTGTTTTTCTAGTTGCGCTTGGGCGGTAATATTTGTGATATCCATGATTTTTAAGCTTTGTGGATGACAAGTGTGCAGTTAGATTAATCTAATTTATATTTCAAAGGTATTAAGGCAATTCATTTGATGAAATTAATTAAGCATTTATTCTATAAGCTCATTCATTTTGATTTACATATTTTGTTGAATGCTTGAAACGGAAATTTATATAGGTAAAGCAAAACAATATTTAACTCCAGTAATTGTCGATCGATTGTTTGAGCCAGATATTGCATATAAATTTATTGTAACGAAAGTTTTATTTGGTTCTACACAAAGTAAATTATTTTGAGGTTAATTGAAAGCTGAAATCATCACAAATTAATAAAACATTAATAGACGGCAATTAAAAAGTAATACGAATAACATTTTTTGCACAAAAAGTAAATTTAATCATATTTCTGCTTGATAATAATTGCATTATTCGGTTTAACTTTTCAAAAATTATTACGTTAGTTAAAATTACAAATAATTTTCACCAAATAGTTTATTCGTAATATTGAATATTGATTAAATTGTTTAAGTAAGCTTATACACAAATAATTAATATTTATTGATAAATTATTTAGAGATATTTCATTTATAAATATCAATCATTTAGTTTACATAATTATATTCGTTAACAAGAAGCTACACCCGGAGATTACTTACAACAAAATAGAAGCAATATACGTTAATTAGGAAGAAAATCTAGATATTTATTCTGAATTTATATTTTCAGTCTAATAGCCATAATTACCCGTTTTAACCTGTAAAACTTCCCAATTATACAAATATCTTATGTGAATTGAATGTAAGCTGTACTGCATAGTTTGTTTATTTTAATTAATTTATATAGTGTAACTACTGAATCTATAATCGTAGTTGCGATCGAAAGCATTCATACTGTGAAAAAACCTGCGCAGGCAACGCCAATTCTGGGGATAGAAGTAAGAATTCACGCTAATAATTTTGTGCCTTTCTGCGAATTGAGAATTATCAATTGCGATCGGTTTTAATGGATAATTGCAAGTATTAGTAATTAAAAACACATATCAAAACCCCTTCCCAAATAATAGAAGAGGTTTAAAAATTTGTTTTAAACTATTTTTTATAAAAGAATTACTTAGCGATCGCCTTCATAGAAAGTATACGGAGTTCTTCTCTTACGCTCATCAATATTTGTCCAAGATGATTTTGTCCGGTTTTGTTTTCACCACAACCCCAAAAATAATCATTTGGTGAATCCTCAACAAGCAATTGACTACCAGTAGACAGCAGGATTTCTCTAATATCAAGGTGAGAAAAAAACTTTTTGAATACTGCTTCTCGCATAACTTGAGTTTTCACTATCTCCCAATCGGAGCGTATTTGACGAGTCGAACACCGCCCCAAAGCAGCAGCTTCTTCTGGAGTCGAGGCTTGATGAATCAAAGGGATTATCTCTTCGTCAGAACTTCCTACGAACTTTTGTGCTTGGTAATAATGCTCCACCGTTGCCCATAAAGTATTCTGCATTTCAATTGAGTGCAGGGAAAAGTTAGAGAAACAACCGTAGGGTTGCCAAACTTTGTAAAAATAAATCGTCATATGAAAACAGTCATTTAATATACCACTTCTATGATGCCTGTAGATGTTAACAGCTTGCTTATTAAATTTAAATTTCTTCTTTTTCTACAACCCCTAGACAGAAGTTTTTTCCTTAACTAAAGCTTTACCGTGAGAACTAAACGTCTAAAAGGTATATTATGGAATCACCATTATCTAGTAAGCAATATACACCCCTGATTTTAGCCGGAATCTGTCTGGGTATAGGGTTAGGAGGGTTCTTTGATGGCATTGTGCTGCATCAAATTCTCCAATGGCATCATATGTTAAGTAATGTAAAGCCTTTAATCAACCGTTCCAATATAGATTTAAATGTGCTTGCTGACGGTTTTTTTCACGTCTTCGATTTTGTAATGACTATTGTAGGAGTTGTTTTATTATGGAAAATTGCCAAGCGTAACGATGTTGTTTGGTCATCTAAAACTTTTTTTGGTTCGATTTTGATTGGTATTGGTTTATTTGATTTCGTTGAAGGAATAATCGACCATCAAATTCTCGCTGTCCATCATGTTAAACCTGGGCCACATGAATTTGCTTGGGATATGGGATTTTTAGCTCTTGGTCTATTTCTTATATTAATTGGTTGGTTGATGTCGAAAAATGCCGCCATCAGCGAACAGTCAGGAGTTAAGAGTTAGGAATTAGGGGTTAGGAATTAGGAGTTAAGAGTTAGGAGTTAAGAGTTTAAACCTCTCCTCTTCTCCTTGTCCTCTTGTCTCCCCATACCCCCATGCTCACTCAAGCATTTAGCATTTTCTGCCAAACAGTAAAGGCTAAAAGTATCACAATTGTAATAGTAGTAGCAAAAATGACTTCTGGGGTCATTCTTCGGATGCTCATTCCTAACCAGTTACAGGCTAAAGTTATCGACCAAAGGATAAGCGCTGCACGTCGTTGGGATAAGCCCCAAGCTAGTAAGCGATGGTGCAAATGGTCTTTTCCTGGGGTGCTGAGAGGGTTTTTACCTGCTGCTAAACGTCGTACAAAAACTTGGGTAGTGTCCAGTACAGGCAATAAAAGAAAGGCGACTGGAGGTAATACAGATAACACTGTAGTTATTTGTAATTCACCTAAAATACTGGTCGCCGCTAATACATAACCGAAGAAATATGCTCCGGCATCACCCATAATAATTTTTGATGGATGGAAGTTATGCCGTAAAAAGCCTAACGCAGAACCACCCAAAGCTGCTAAAACTAAAGTCGCTGCGGCACGGTTAGGAAACTGGGCGGACACTGCGAGCAAACTCATGGCAGTGATAAAGCTGACTCCTCCCGCTAAACCATCCATACCATCCATTAAATTAATCGCATTGGTAATTCCCACTACCCAAAGTACTGTCAACAAGGTTGATAGCGTTGAATCTATGGGAGTATTGAAAGTTAAATCAAAACCAATATCGTTAGCAACTAGTAGAAGCGCTGTGAGAATTTGCACTAATAATCGAAACGAGGCAGGCAAGCCAAATTGGTCATCAATAAAACCTACTAATACCAGTATTGAGCCGCCCAGCAATACAGTTAAAACCTCTGCTAAGACATTTTCTAATTCAATAGGTCGTAATAAACTCGCAAGGGTAACAGCGGCGATTACTCCTGCATAAATTGCTAATCCTCCCGCATTCGGTAAAGGTTCTTGGTTCAAACGCCTTGCATTTGGCTGATCTGCCCAACCGACACGTAAAGCAAATTTACGTATCTTTGGGATTAAACTCCAGCTAACAACCAAAGCTAATAAGAACGTAAACACCACTGCCAACCAGCCGGAACCGCTGGGGTTGGCAATACCGAGAGATTTAAGGAAACTGTATATATTCATCTCCCGATTCCTTTGTTACTGGCAGTATCTATCACAATCAACAACTGTATATTAATCATTTTTGCTTTTAATATCTGTAATATAAACAGCTTGCATTGTTAGCACTCTTGAGCAGTGAGTGCTAAATTGTAAAACAAGAGTGCTTGTGAGTTAAAAAATGGCAAAAATCGTTTCCTTTAATGAAGAATCACGTCGGTCATTAGAAAAGGGGATTAACGCCCTTGCTGATGCCGTCAAAATCACCTTGGGACCAAAAGGTCGTAATGTTCTTTTAGAAAAGAAATTTGGTGCGCCTCAGATTGTTAACGATGGTATCACCGTTGCTAAAGAAATTGAACTGTACGATCCTTTGGAGAACACTGGAGCAAGGTTAATCCAGGAAGTAGCTGAGAAAACTAAAGAAATCGCGGGAGATGGTACTACTACCGCTACCGTATTGGCTCAAGCTATTATCCGCGAAGGACTCAAAAACGTTGCTGCTGGCTCCAACCCTATGAGCTTGAAGCGCGGTATTGACAAGACTGTTGAAGCACTGGTGCAGGAAATCGTTAAGATTGCTAAGCCAGTCGAAGGAAGTGCGATCGCGCAAGTTGCTACCGTATCTGCTGGTAATGATGAAGAAGTCGGTAAAATGATTTCTGAGGCAATGGAGAAAGTTACCAAAGACGGAGTAATTACCGTTGAGGAATCTAAATCTCTATCTACCGAATTAGAAGTCGTAGAAGGGATGCAGATTGACAGGGGATATATTTCTCCCTACTTCATCACCAACAATGACCGGATGACAGTAGAATTTGAAAATGCCCGCATCTTGATTACTGATAAGAAAATCAGCAATATTCAAGAATTGGTGCCAATTTTAGAAAAAGTTGCTCGTAGCGGACAACCTTTATTAGTTATCGCTGAAGATATTGAAGGCGAAGCCCTAGCAACTTTGGTTGTTAATAAAGCCAGAGGTGTGTTAGGAATTGCTGCTATCAAAGCTCCTGGCTTCGGCGAACGTCGCAAAGCCATGCTGCAAGATATTGCGATTCTTACCGGCGGACAAATGATTTCCGAAGAAATCGGTTTGAGTTTGGATACCGCAACCGAGGAAATGTTAGGAACCGCTCGCAAAATCGAGATTGATAAAGAAAACACCACTATCGTTGCTGCTGGTGAAATGAAAGCCGATGTAGAAAAGCGCATCGCTCAAATTCGCAAACAGCTTGCAGAAACCGACTCCGAATACGATACAGAAAAATTACAAGAACGTATCGCTAAACTAGCTGGTGGGGTAGCTGTAATTAAAGTTGGTGCGGCAACCGAAACCGAATTACAAGACCGTAAATTACGGATTGAAGATGCATTAAACGCTACTAAAGCAGCAGTAGAAGAAGGCATCGTTCCCGGTGGCGGTACTACCTTGATTCACCTGACAAAAAAAATAGCAGAAATCAAGAAAAGTCTCAAAGACGAAGAAAAAATTGGTGCCGATATAGTAGCACGAGCTTTAGAAGCACCATTACGTCAAATCGCCGACAATGCCGGTGTAGAAGGTTCGGTAATTGTATCCAAAGTTCGAGACAGCGAATTCAACATTGGTTACAACGCAGCTACTGATGAATTTGAAGACTTAATTTCTGCTGGAATTATCGATCCTGCAAAAGTAGTACGTTCCTCCTTACAAAACGCCGGTTCCATCTCCGGAATGGTATTAACTACCGAAGCCTTGGTAGTAGAAAAACCAGATCCTAAAGCCGGTGCTGGTGCCCCCGACATGGGCGGCATGGGCGGCATGGGCGGCATGGGCGGCATGGGCGGCATGGGTATGCCCGGAATGGGTGGTATGGGGATGATGTAGGTTAGGAGTTAGTGGTTAGAAGTTAGGAGTTTTACTGGTTCCTATTACTGGTTCCTAGCCTCTGGCTGGGAATCCATAACAGAAGGCTCTGCCTTCTATAACTGGAAGAAAGGCAGAGCCTTTAGATAAGCATTCCCAGCCTGGAGGCTGGGAACGAGTCTAGCCTGGAGGCTGGGAACGAGTCTAGCCTGGAGGCTGGGAACGAGTCTAAACTAACAACTAACAACTATCAACCAACACCTAAATTGCTAAATTCTCTTTAGCCCACAGGGCGGCTTGGGTTCTATCTCTTAACCCGAGTCGCCCTAAAATTTGGGTAACGTAGTTTTTTACGGTTCCTTCGCTCAGATATAAAGTTTTAGAAATTTCTCGATTGCTTTTTCCTTGAGATATTAAAGTTAATACTTCTAATTCTCTTTCAGTTAATTTTTCTTGAATATTGGTGTCTTTTACTGGAATTGGCGGACGTAATTGGGCAAAAACTTTGGGGGCAATAGTTGGGCCTAATTGAGAATGACCTTGATGTATAGCGTGAATTGCAGCGGCTAATTGAGATGCGGGAGTGTTTTTGAGCAGATAACCCAAAGCCCCAGCTTGTAAAGACTGCCAAATGTATTCATCTTCATCGAAAGTCGTCAGCACCAGAATTTTTATCCAGGGAAACTTTTGATGAATCTCGCGGGTTGCCGCTACTCCATCGCAAACAGGCATCCGCACATCCATAAGAATTACATCGGGTTGTAGTTGTTGGGTGAGAGAAATAGCTTCATTCCCGTGATTCGCTTGCCCGACAATTTCAATATCTTCCTCCAACGAAAGCAAAGACGCTAATCCCTGGCGAAATAGCGGTTGGTCATCTGCTAACAATAGCCGAATCATCATATTATTAAGTTTTGGAGATGCTTTATTCCCCTGTCTTATTAGATAATAATCTGGTTCCCGGTTTGTGTAGTTATGTTACAAATTAGGGAATTGGGCATTGGGAATTGGGCATTGGGCATTGGGCATTGGTAATTGGCAATGGAGAGAAATTAAAAATATTAACTACTCACTCGTAACTGCATCCGTTGCCTAACTGCATCCGTTGCCTAACTCCTCACTCTTAACCTTTAACCTTTAACTTTTAACCTCATATCTCCGACTCCATTCATTCCATGAGCCATCATAATTATGTACATTTGGATAACCCAATAGATACTTCAGAACAAACCAAGTATGCGCCAATCGAGCACCAATGGCACAGTAAGGAATTATTTCTTTGTCTGCTGTAATACCTTTGTTTTCGTAAATATTGCGTAATCCCTTTACTGGTTTCAAAGTTCCATCTTCATTCAAAGCTGATTCATAATAAATATGTACGGCACTAGGAATATTTCCGGCACGTTCGCCGTTTTCTGGTGGTTTGTCGTAAAACCATTCGCCGCTGTATTCTTGCGGTGTTCTTACGTCTAAGATTGCGCTACCTGATTGGTTTATAGAATCTCGGACATCTTCATACAGAATTCTAAAATTAGTATTTGCTTCTAAGGCGCTGTATTGAGTAGGAGTTGCAATTTTGACTGAGGCTAGCGGACGTTTTTCGGCTATCCATTTGTTGCGATTGCCATCAAGAACTCTTACGTCATGATGATCCGAACATTTTTAACAACCAGAAAATCCATCCTCCCACAGCTGCTAATTCACCGTAAACGATAACAGTAGAGTCGTTGGCAATACCAGAGCAAGAAAGCAATTTTTCAATGTTCGTTTTATCAAGATTGACTTTGAAATTGGGAAGCATTAAATCGGTGAATGGATTCCAGACAACTGCTCCGGGAATTACTCGATCGGGTATTTTTTGAGGATTTACAGCTACTTCAACTATACAAATTTTGTCATTATTTAATCGTTCGGATAACCATTGGGTATCTACAAGTACTTCTGGATGAGCGTAATTTGACATTATCTTAATCACTGTAAAATTAGGTAGTTATAAATTAAAATTAATTATTAACTGTGCCTAGTCCTCTTTCGGGTACAGTTTGTATTTATAAAAAAACACAAGGGATGCCAACTTATTTGCAGTTTATATTTAAAGAAATAACCCAAACTCGCAACGAACAACAATTGCGGGAACAGGTAATGGTTAAACTTGGCGATTATTTTGAAGCAAAGCGTCGAGGAATATTCATTTTTGATAATCTTTCTAATTGGAATTCAACCGTTGCTCAATTGGCATTATCTCTAGAACATAATCCAGTTTTACGTTATCTCGTAGAACATCATGCTCCAGTACATGAGGAAGTAGTTTTGAAACCGGGAAAATGGAAAATAATTTGTCCGCGCTTCGACCACGGGCACGTCATGGCTGGTCCTATAATTGGGAATGGTAAGTTAATTGGTGGAATTGGTTTTACTAGAACGCGAGAACATAAAGCTTTTAACAATCAAGATTTAGTAGATTTAAGTGCTGTTTGCTTGCATTTATCGACTTGGTTAACAAAAATAAAATCGCAAACAAAAGAATTTGATTCAGATATTAATTTAAATACTAATTGTTTAACACCGCGAGAAATTCAAATTGTAGAATTAGTCGCACGAGGATTAACAAACGCTCAAATCGGTAAGGAATTATGGATTCAGGAAAATTCCGTCAAACAAGCTTTAAAGAGAATATTTCGTAAACTCGAAGTTTCTTCCCGTGCCCAAATGGTAGCCAGACTTTATCAGTGAGCAGTGAACAGTGAGCAGTGAGCAATTATCAATTACCAATTACTAATTATTATTCAAGATTTTTGGCGCTAAAGCGCAACTACGAACCAATTACTATCACATCATTATTCAAGATTTTTGGCGCTAAAGCGCAACTACGAACCAATTACTATCACATCGGAATCCAAACCCTAATCTGAGTACCTTTACCCAAAGTGCTTTTAATTTGAAGCTCTCCTCCTAAAATTTGCACTCTTTCACGCATTCCCCGCAATCCAAAACCCGTATGATGCGCGTTAACTTCAAAACCTTGTCCGTCATCTGTGATTTCTAAAATTATTTCTTGAGTATCTTGATAAGCTTTTATCTTTACAATTTTTGCACAAGCGTGTTTTTGAATATTAGTAACTGCTTCTTGAACAATACAATAAAGTTGATGGCTGGTTTGACTTGGTAATTGCGGTAATTGCGAATCTAAATAAATTCTAAATGATTGATTTCGTCCGACTTGTTCTACTAAAGTGGCTAAAGCTTGATTAATATTGAAATTGATTTGACGTATTGACTGCACGGAATTTCTAACTTTTGTTAAACATTCACTTGATAAGTCTTTGGCAATATTTAAAGAATTAACTGCTTTTTTTGGATCTTTATCGTATAACCTTTGAGCAAGCTCCAACTGTATATCTAATGTGGTCAAAGAATGACCCAAAGAATCATGAATTTCACGAGCGATACGACTACGTTCTAAATTTGCAGCTAAAGTTTCTACCTGTTGAGTTAACGCTTCTGCTTTTTGACGGCTTTTTTGTTCTGCTATGACAATAAAGCTAAATAAAAGTACAAAAATACTTGCTGTAATATAGCCTCCAATATCATTAATAACTACTCTACTAATGATTAAGTTAGTATCATCTAATTCTGCAATCAATTGATTTAAATTAGCGCGATTGAATTCTAAAATTTTTGGTATACTCAAAGCTATTAAAAGATTCCAGGATATTCCTGATATAATTGTAATAAAAATGACTTCTTTACGTTTTAATAAAAAACAGCTTTTAGCAAGTACGAGATAAAGAATAATATCAAAACCAACACCTACTGTTCTCGGTATCATAATTGTAAATATTTCTAAGAAAATATAGCCTCGTCTCTGGTAAATAGGACGATTAATTGGAAATATAAAACTTAAACCTGTTAAAACAATTAGGTGAGCAAATGTTAAGTAAGTCGGTATTGCTAAAGAAGAATAATTAGTTTCGTTACGATTTAATAAAAAAAGCAGAAAATATACAAACAAAATCAACCATTCCACGTAACGAATGGTACGGCGAATAGATAATGAAGCAGTTTGGTTGAAAAGCATGAAATTATAATAATTAAAATTTAAGTAAATTATCTTACAAGTATCATATATTACGAGATAAATTAGCAACATGACTATAGTAATATTTATGCATGACTATAGTTAATATTATGAGAAATAAATCCTAGTTAATATTAAACTGTAAAACATTGTTGAGTCATTTTACTTTCAGGATTTGCTTTGTCAAAAATATGACTTACGCAGTAATAAAAAGAAAAAAACTATAGTTGAACTATTAATTATTGGAAAATTAATCAATGAAAAAAATATCTACTTTAAGTATCGGTATTGTAGCAACTAGCATTCTTATTTTCATAAATCCAATCATAGTTAAAGCTCAAACTCCCGTAGAACAAAATACATTAAAACAACAAGAAACACAGGTGTTAGTTTCAGAAGTTATTGTTGATGGTGTAGAAGGAGAATTGCAAAAAATTGTTTCTCAAGCAATCCAAACTCAGGCTGGAAAAACAATTACTCGCGCTCAATTACAGCAAGATATTAATGCCATATTTAGTACGGGATATTTTGCAAATGTAAGAGTTATTCCGGAAGAGACAACCGCAGGAGTTCGGATTAAGTTTGTAGTTGAACCTAACCCGGTTTTACGTGCTGTAAAGGTGCAAAGCGATCGAGTTTTACCGCAAGAAGTTATAAATCAAAGTTTTAACGAACAATACGGTCAAATTCTTAACTTAAAACAATTTAAAACAGGAGTACAAAAGTTAAATAAATGGTATCAAGATAACGGTTATGTTTTAGCTCAGGTTATAGATTCTCCTCAAATTAATTCTGATGGAACTGTAATTTTGCAGGTAGCTGAAGGAGTTATAGAAGATATTCAAGTACGGTTTGTTAACCCAGAGGGAGAGGAAGCGAAAGGGAAGACGCAAAAATATATTATTACCCGCGAAATGCAGTTGAAACCAGGAGAAATATTTAGAAAAGAACTTGCTCAAAAAGATTTACAAAGAGTTTACGGGTTGGGGATTTTTCAGGATATTAACTTGAAACTAAATCCCGCTCAAGACCCGCGAAAGGTGGTATTAGTTGTAAATGTGACGGAAGGTAGAAACTTTAGTGTATCTCCCGGTGGAGGATATAGTTCTAGAAGCGGACTTTTCGCTGCTAGTAGTTTTAATTTGGGAAATTTAAACGGTAGAAACCAAAGATTGGGAGCAGATGTAGAGTTTAGTCAAAGAGATATCGGCTTTGATCTCAACTATACCGATCCTTGGATAGCAGGAGATCCTTATCGTACATCCTATTCTATTAATGGTTTTAGAAAGCGGACATTTTCTCAAATATTTGACGGAGGAGAAACTGAAGTCGAACTAGCAAATGGCGATCGCCCCCGCGTGTTTAAAACTGGTGGTAATATTTCTTTCCGTCGTAATCTTAGTAAAAAAGTTTTTGAGAAATCAGAATGGGTAGCGAGTGCTGGTTTGAAATATCAGCGAGTTGCAATTCGCGATTCCGATGGCAATATTAATGCAAAAGATGAATTAGGAAATGATTTAAGTTTTAGTGGTGACGGTACGGATGATTTGTTAACTGTGCCTTTAAGGTTAGTGAGAGACAAACGCAATAATTTATTAAGCCCTACCAAAGGTTCTGTTTTAAGTTTAAGTACCGAACAATCAATTCCTATCGGTGACGCAAGTATTTTATCTAATAAATTAAGCGGTAGCTATAGTTTTTATCTTCCTACTCGCTTAACTAAATTAACTGAAGGATGTCGTAAATCTAACAATAAATCTCAGGGATGTCCCCAGGCATTTGCATTTAATCTTCAAGCAGGAACCGTCATCGGCGATTTACCTCCCTACGAAGCATTTTCTCTAGGTGGCGCTAATTCAGTAAGGGGATTCGGTGAAGGTGAATTAGGAAGCGCTCGTAGTTTTTTACAAGCATCAGCCGAATATCGTTTTCCAGTATTTTCTCTGCTTAGCGGTGCATTATTTTTCGATGCTGCAACCGACTTGGGTACAGCCGATAGCGTAACTGGAAATCCTGCCGGGGCAAGAGATAAACCAGGCAATGGCTTTGGTTACGGTTTAGGAGTGCGCGTCAAATCACCCTTGGGACCGATTCGTTTAGACTACGGTTACAACAATGATGGAGAAAGCAGAGTTCAGTTTGGGATTGGGGAAAGGTTTTGATCGGAAGAGGGGAATATAGCGGTTTTCGGTTGAGTCGAATACATTCTTGTAGGATGGAGAGCAGCGCGTTGCGCGGGTTCCCCCGTTGAGGGGACTGCCGTCGCGTTGTAGCGACTGCGGGGCATCCCTGCCCGTCCGATTTTTACCAACTCTCTTTATATTGCACCCAAGTGAAAAGCGCTATATTTTAATGCAAAACAAAAGCATCCGTTGTTAAAATCTAAAACCAAGAATACTCTAAGCCTCTAACTCCTAATTCCTAACTTTTAACTCCTACTTCCTAACCTTTAACCGATAAATATGATTCAAGCAGTTTGCCAAAATCGGAGCGAACTGCTTTTTGATTGTTAAACGAACATTATGAGTTAAGATTGGTCGGTGAGATATGTTCTTTGAAAATCAACCAATCTCTCGTAGGATAGGGTTTTGAACGATTGATGTATTTTAAAGGAAACAGGAAATTTAAGAAATCATTATTATTTACCTTTGTTTTATCGGGTCAAAATATATGTTAGAAAAATTATTTCGTCCGGCTCCTAAAGTAATTGACCCCTACGAAGAAGATTTTTATCACCATCCAGGAACGATACCGGGAACTCTCAACGAAGATAGAGACGCGCCACCAACTAAGGTTTCTTTGATTGATTATAATCCAGACAAAGTTATTCCTAAAAGGATTGCCGAACCAGAAAATTGTGCAAAATATCTGGATACACAATCAGTATCTTGGGTAGATGTGCAAGGATTAGGTAATACCGATATTTTACAGAGAATTGGCAAGGTTTTTGAACTGCATCCACTGGTTTTGGAAGATGTGGTAAATGTTCCAGAACGTCCGAAAATAGAAGATTACGAAGATCAGTTGGTAATCATTTCTCGGATGGTGATGCCAACGGAAAAAGCAGATGGTTTTCACAGCGAACAGGTAAGTTTTGTTTTAGGAAAAAATTATCTGCTTACCGTACAAGAAGAACCTACTCTTGATTGCTTTGACCCGGTACGCTTGAGAATTCGTAACAATAAAGGTATTATCCGCAAGCAGGGAGCTGATTATTTAGCTTATGCTCTTTTAGATGCAATCATTGATGGGTTTTTTCCCGTACTCGAAGATTATGGCGAACGCATTGAAGACTTAGAGGAGGAAGTAATATTAAATCCGACTCGAAAAACACTGCAAAAAATTTATAGAATTAGGCGAGAATTGTTACAATTACGTCGCGCTATATGGCCTCAACGTAGTGCCATAAATGCCTTGATTAGAGATAGTAACGAACTGATTAGTGAAGAAGTGAGAATTTACCTTAGAGACTGTTACGATCATGCAGTGCAAGTGATGGATATGGTAGAAACTTATCGAGAACTTGCATCGGGGCTGATGGACGTGTATCTTTCTGCAATAAGCAACAGAATGAATGAAATCATGAAGTTGCTCACGGTGTTTTCGTGGATTTTCCTACCTTTAACCTTTATTGCCGGGTTGTACGGGATGAATTTCGAGTATATGCCCGGTTTAAAAACACCTTGGGGTTTCTGGTTTTGTGTAGGAATAATGGTCGCGATCGCAGTTGGTTTATTAGTGTTTTTCCGGCGGAGTGGTTGGCTTGAAAGTCCTGCAAGTCTTAAAGATGTTCGAGGTGAGCGAAAATTTTAGAGGGGTAAGATAAACGATGGCGCAACAACAGACGAGTCCTAATTTACTTGTACTGACGCTTTATATCATTGGTATCAGTTATGTACTAAATTTGATGGTCGAATCAATCGACGAACAAATTAAGTTTGTCTATGACAAGGCAACTGTTGACAAGCAGTTAAAAGAACAAGAACTTGATGATAAGGTTTCTATCGCCTTTAAGCTTAAGCCTTCTTACGATATTGATGGTTTAAAGGAATTAACAATTATCCTTACCAACCAATCCGAAAATCTTGCTGTATATATTGATTGGGACAACTGTTCTTTTGTTGTAAAACACAAAAACATATCGCGTCGAGTCATCCGTAAATCACCAGACGTATCAAGAGATTTAGGCGTACCTCAAAGCCCTAGTTTAGTTGCTCCTTCCCAAAAACTTATAGAAAACATTACAACTGAAGACGTGTTCGTAAAGAATCTAGAAAAAGGAGTATATGAAGCCGATAAAGCTTTGGTTAATATCATTGGACTTAAAAGTAGTCCAGTTAGAGCGCAAAGAAAGTTATACAAAAAATTTATCAGCAGAAGAGAACAATTGGAATGTTCTCTACAATTAGTGCTGCGTTTTTCAGAACTACGCGTGGGATTAAGCCCTGGTGAGAATGTTCCTCCCATGTCTATTATTAATTGTCCTTTTATAATTAGAAAACTTCCTTGGACTTATGCCTTGCCTTGGAACAAAAAGAGAAAAAATTAAACTATGCCCTCAAAGCTAATATCAAAGCTAAACTAGAATGTTAACAGAGAGTTGGCGAGGCGGTTGCAAATTAGTTTTTTTGTTGAAACTAAACTAAAAACTAATTTGAGGAAAGTCCGGGCTTCCGAAAGACCAAACTTGCTGGGTAACGCCCAGTGCGTGCGAGCGTGAGGATAGTGCCACAGAAAAATACCGCCTTTCGTCAGTGAACAGTGAACAGTGAGCAGCGAACAGGTAATACTTGATAACTGATAACTGATAACTGATAACTGTAAAAGGTAAGGGTGCAAAGGTGAGGTAAGAGCTCACCAGCAGCATCGAGAGGTGCTGGCTCGGTAAACCCCGGTTGGAAGCAAGGTGAGAGGAGCTATGGTTGGTCTTTTACCAGTTCCGTTTTATGAGAGCCGCTTGAGGCGTTTGGTAACAAACGTCCCAGATAGATAACTGCCCTGGAAATTCGGAGAGCAATCTCTGTATTTTTAGAACAGAACCCGGCTTATGTCCGACTCTCTCCCCCTTTTTTTTTATACAAAGAGTTAGGAGTTATGAGTTATGAGTTATAAGAATTTGATTTAGTTATAAATATTATCAATGCCCCATGCCCCATGACCAATTGATAATTAATGATCCACACCCTCCGGGTGAAAATTGATAATTGGTAATTGATTATTGTAAATAATGTCTGTTATTTATCCGCGTCGTCAGCGACAACTTGAAAGTTTGATAAAAAAGCTGGGTTTATCGGTAAAAGCGCCTATTAAATGGGATTTACTGGACTTGGCGCTGACTCATCCGTCTATCTCTGAATCGGCGAATTACGAACAACTTGAGTTTGTTGGAGATGCGGTGGTACGTTTGGTGGCTGCTTTGGTTCTTTGGGAAGATTTTAATGATGCTCGTGTAGGAGATTTTGCTGCAATTCGTTCGGTATTAGTTAGCGATCGCATTCTTGCTAAATTAGCTGGCTCTTACGGTTTGGAGCTACATTTATTAGTTGCTGGTAGTGCTTACGGAGATAGAGCAGGGCAAGAATCTAGATTAGCCGATGCTTTTGAAGCGGTTTTAGGTGCGCTTTATCTAAGTACTAATGATTTGCAATTGATTCGCTCTTGGTTAGATCCTCATTTTAAACAACTCGCTACAGAAATTAATTCAGATCCAGCAAGACAAAATTATAAAGCTGCTCTACAGGAATGGACTCAAGGAGAATATAAAACCTTACCTGAATATCGCGTGACTCAGTTCGTTTCACCTCAACACAATCAAGAACGTTTCCGAGCAGAAGTTTGGCTGTACGATAAAAAACTAGGGGAAGGTAAAGGACGTTCTATTAAAGCTGCCGAGCAAGCTGCTGCTAAAATGGCTTTTATGGCAATTCAATCTCAGTAATAATACTGTATTCGGTTGAGTATTTAATAAGCTATTGATTATAAAGTTGTTATATATTTAGATTTTAGATTCATAAAGATTCTTCAGTCGTATTCTTTGATTAATTCCGATGGGATGTAGAGACGTTATACATAACGTCTCCCAACAATTTTGAGAAAAACGAATCCATAAAATTTAATGCAATCGATCGCTAGTTATCACAACTAATAACTTAATATGACTAATTCAATAAAAGTTGCTGTGGTTGGGGTTGGACGTTGGGGTGTTCATTTATTGAGAAATTTTTTAGAGCATCCCCAGGTAAAAGTTGTGGCAGTAGTAGATCCAAATCCAGAATGTTTGGCGAAGGTAGAACGGCAATTTGATTTAGGAAAAAATTCTGAAGAAAATGTTTTATTAACTACCGAATGGCAAAAACTTCAACAGCTATCTGAATTAAATGCGGTAGTAATTGCGACTCCTGCCGTTACCCATTATTCGTTGATTAAGGATGCTTTAAATTGGGGATGTCATGTTTTATCAGAAAAACCTTTAACTATTAATCCTGACTATTGCCGTGAGTTGTGCGAATTAGCCGAAAAACAGCAACTAATTCTGATGGTAGATCACACATACTTATTTCACCCAGTAGTAGAAAAAGGAGAAGCAGTATTGCGATCTGGTGCGGTAGGAGATTTACGTTACGGTTACGCCACGCGCACCCATTTAGGGCCAGTACGACAAGATGTTGATGCATTATGGGATTTAGCTATTCACGATATAGCTATTTTTAATAATTGGCTGGGTGAATTACCAATCGTCGCTCAAGCGACGGGTAAAGTTTGGTTACAACAAGAAACTTCTAATCCCCTCTCGGATTTAGTTCAGGTAACACTAACATATCCTTCGGGTTTCCAAGCTTTCATCCATTTATGCTGGCTAAACCCCGATAAGCAAAGGCGTTTGGTAATTGTAGGTAGTCAGGGTAGCTTAATTTTCGATGAAATGTTAACCGATAAGCCTTTAACTTTAATGCAGGGTGAGTTTGAACGTCAGGAAAATCGCTTTATTCCTGTAAATCAACAGCAAAAAGTAATAGAAATCGAAAAAGGGGAACCATTAAAACGAGTTTGCAACAGTTTTATTGAATCTATTATGCAAAAAACTCCGTCGTCAATATCTAATGGTTGGGTAGGTACGGAGCTAGTAGAGATTCTTACCGCTCTTACTCAATCTTTGAAAGCAGGGGGTGAATCTATTTCTGTTAAAAATTGAAAATTTTATAAAGAGCCAAATCCACCAAGTCTGTAGTATTTGTAGCACCGAAAACAAGGCAATATGAAGACGAAACCAAATAATTCAACTCAAAAAATATTAAATATAAATGTACGCCATCTTAATTTCCCATAAAATCAAAATGTTGATGTTGGGTTACGACGATAAGTTAATTAATTGATGAATAATTAAATATTGTCGTGCGTCTAACCCAACCTACCACTACCTTTAATTAGAATTACTTTTAATAGTAGCTTGTGGTACTTTACCATTACCATTTACAGAATCAATTTGATTAGAAACCGATTTATTCTCGGTATCTATTAAAGGTAATGTAATTTTAACCGTAGTACCTCGATCAATCCCCAGACTTTCAAGAGTTATGGTACCTCCCATCAATTCGATTAAGTTCCGTGAAATTGCTAATCCCAAACCCGTACCGTTATACTTGCCTGTGGTGGCTCCATCTACCATCACGAAAGGATGAAATAGTTTTTGCTGTTGCTCGGTGTCGATTCCTATACCTGTATCAATAACCGCAACCGTTACCCAGGATTTATTGTTACGCTTTTGAATCTCTGTGGTTATGGTAATGCTTCCTGCTTCAGTAAATTTTGTTGCGTTGCCAATCACGTTGATTAACACTTGTTTGAGCTTCGCTGTATCTGCATTAACTAGAATTTGCTTTTCTAAAATAGGAGCATTCAACTGCAAACCTTTTTGTCGAATATTAAGCGATTGCAAGCTAATTACTTCGTTAATTACTTGACTCAGATCGATTGGTTTCATTGCGACTGAAAGCTTACCCGCTTCGATTCTAGAAATATCAAGCAAGTCATTAATAATACCTAACAAATGAATCGCGGTTTCATCTGCACGTTTGAGAAACTCTTTTTCTTCTTCTGTGTCGTCACACATATCATCCCGAACAAAGCGTATGGAATTGATGATGACATTTAAGGGGTTTCTTAGCTCGTGGGAAGTTGTAGCCAAAAAATGGCTTTTACTTTGATTTGCAGTTTTTGCATCTTTCCAAGCAATTTCCAATTCTTCAGCCCATGCTTTGAGTCTTTCAACCATTTGATCTAGTGCTTGTGCTAGTTGATTGAATTCCCGAATATTGAAATTATGCGGAACTGGCGAAGAACTATCTTTGGAATGAAGATTCAAAGCGTAATCGCGTAGTTGCTCTACAGGGCGTGCTAAGTAACGAGCTACATACAGCGATGCTAATAAAGTCGCACCAATCAAACCAACTGTTAAAACAAATAAAATTAATTTGATTTCTTTCAAACCTACCAAAGCATTATCCAAGGTTGTAACGGCTAAAATTATCCATTTTTGGTCGCCATCATCAACTGGGCTGTTAATAGCTGTATATCCAGCAAGTAACTGCTTGCCTTGTTCATCGAAAAACAAATCTGAAGTTTCTTCGCTTTTCGATATAGCATTTTTTACAATCTGCTGTAGCTTTTTTCCATCTGCGTGTTCGGCAATATTGGTACCTACTCGTTGAAAAATCGGGTGTGCCAAAATTGTCCCGTTTTCTGCAATTACTACCGTAGAACCTGTTAAGAATCCGGGATTGTTTTGAATTTTTTCGTGCAATAGTTGCGACTGCATACTTAAGGTATAACGTAATTTACCTTGAGTATCGTAGACCGGATGAGACAAGTTTAGCTCTAGTTTTGAGGGTTGATTTTCTAAACTATTTTTTTTAACTTTTTGAGGTAAAATAGGTTTAATTTGAACTTTATTCGGAGAAAGCGAAAAATTATTCAAATTAATTAATTGTTTACCACAATTTCCAGCAACAATATTGTTGGTATTTGGATTTTTCAATTGAATGCATTTTATTTGTCTGGGCAATTCTTTCGCTAACTGAGTAACAAATTGTTCTACTAGCTGAGGCTGACCGGATTGAAGAACCGTAGTTTGGGAAGCAATAAATAGATTAGTTTTGAGTGCATCAACAGTATCGACAATGTTCTCACTTTTGAGAATCGCACTTTCAGTCAAATTCTGACTAGCGATTTCTATTAAGCTAGAACGTGCTTTTTTATAGCCGACAAACTCACCTATCAATAAGACTGGTACTGATAGCAATAATATCTTGGATATTAGAATTCGACGAAATGATGATTGACGAAAATTCACCATTGGTATTCTCTGATAAGCATCTGCTGTTCAAACGTTAAAATAAATGTGACTTAACAAGTTAATATACTTCTATTATTAAGTTTATTATTCCAGTGGAGTCAAGTTATTAAATTGTTGTTAACAAAAAATAACTGTGAGACATCAAAAATTATCGAAGAAAATTAAAATTTCCATAGCTTGGTGATTGATAACTGGAACATCTTTGTTACACTCGAAGAACCTTCACATTTGAAACAATTGTTAAGATAAATATGATATAATAAAGGACTTCGTTACAAGAGTATTGTTTGTTCTATGGCAATTATGCTTTGAACTTTATCGCACCAATTTAACTGTATTACATGTAATAAATATCAACTATACAAATTTTATATTTATTGGTATGACTCGTTCAGAAAATATCAATATCGGCATTGAACTATAATTTTCATGACAAAACAATCTCGTCCTCAGACCATAATAGTTTTGGCAATGAGTGCAGATGGGAAAATAGCAGATGTTACTTGTTCTCCAGCTAGATTCGGTTCAAAGAATGATAAAACACACCTAGAAAAACAAATTGCTACAAAGGATGCTGTTTTGTTTGGTGCTGGTACTTTACGCGCTTACGGTACGACTTTAACTGTATCGCATCCAGACCTATTAGAGCATCGAAAATTTAATGGTAAGCCACCCCAACCCGTTCATATCGTTATTTCTAATTCCGGTGAGTTAAATCCGGGTTTACGCTTCTTTCAACAGCCAGTTGAACGTTGGTTAATTTCAACAGCTACAGGAGCGAAATTTTGGCAAAAAAGACCGGAATTTAAACGTATACTGGTATTTGATACGCCCGCAAGAAAAGTTGATATTCGTGCAGCGTTCAAACATTTGACTAGCATCGGTATAGCACAGTTGGGAATTTTAGGTGGGGGAAATTTGGTAGCGAATCTTTTAGAGTTAAATTTAATTGATGAAATTTGGCTTACTATCTGTCCGTTAATTTTGGGCGGGCAAAATGCTCCAACACCAGTTGAAGGTTGCGGATTTTTAGCGAAACTTGCTCCACGCCTGCGACTGATGGAAGTTCGCACCGAAAACCAAGAAGTATTTCTTCACTATTCCCTGCAACAATTCCCAGATTAGACTACGCTGTAGGAAGCTTTTGCCGCTCCTAAATGTGTCTTTAACTCCGATGGTGGAAAAAATTAAGTCGAGTTATTCTCTGAATTGGATTGATAAAGTTGCTGAAGTACCCAAAAATGCTTGGAATGCTTTGGCTGTTCCACTTCAGACTCCATTTTTTGAATGGGATTGGTTAAACAATCTCGAAGTTTCTCAAAGCGCTACGGCCAAAAGTGGTTGGTTGCCCAATCACTTAACGTTATGGCGAGATAGAACGCTGATTGCTGCTGCTCCACTTTATATCAAAGGACATAGCTATGGAGAATTTGTCTTCGATCATCAGTGGGCAGAGTTAGCTTACCGTATCGGCGTAGAATATTACCCCAAAATGGTGGGAATGTCGCCGTTTACCCCAGCTGAAGGTTATCGATTTTTGATCGCACCAGGGGAAGACGAAGATGAAATAACTTCCTTAATGCTGCGCGAAATAGATTCTTTTTGTAAAAAGCAGCGTATCAGTGGCTGTAATTTTTTGTATGTAGATCCCGATTTTCGTCCAGTATTAGAACGTCTTGGTTTTACAGCTTGGTTGCACCACAATTATGTTTGGCAAAATCATGACTTTACAACTTTCGATGATTATTTAGCTGTATTTAACGCCAATCAGCGCCGTAATATCAAACGCGAACGAAAGGCTGTAGCAAAAGCAGGTTTGGAATTCAAAGCATTTACTGGCTCGGATATTCCTCAAAACTTATTTCCTTTAATGTACGATTTTTATGCCGACACCTGCGACAAATTTGGTTGGTGGGGTAGTAAATATCTGACAAAACAGTTTTTTGAATCGCTATACCAAAACTATCGCGATCGCGTCGTATTTTTCGGAGCTTACAGCGAACAAGACAACAGCCAACCTGTGGGAATGTCTTTTTGTTTATACAAAGACGACAAGATGTACGGCCGGTATTGGGGTAGTTTTCAAGAAATAGATTGTCTGCACTTTGATGCTTGCTATTATTCACCCATTGAATGGGCAATTAAAAACAATATTTCAATATTCGATCCCGGTGCAGGTGGACGACACAAAAAGCGTCGCGGCTTCCCAGCAACCCCAAACTACAGCCTACATCGTTTCTACAACAACCGTTTAGGACAAATACTCCGTCGCTACATCAGCGAAGTCAACGAACTCGAACAAAAAGAAATTGAAGCAATTAATCAGGAAATTCCTTTTGCAACTAAGAGTTAGGAAGTAAGAGTTAGGAGTTAGGAAGTAAGAGTTAGGAGTTACTAATTTAATCTTGTTCACTGATAACTGATAACTGATAACTGATAACTGTTAACTGGTTCCTGAAAAAGAATTACACTATTTTAAGCGCGTGGAAACCCTTGTGTAAGCAATTATGAATCTACTTGATAATCTAAAAGCAATAGATGACAAACTTTCTCAACGACATATTGATTTAGACCCGGCTGGATATTTTATTATTTACATCGATCGCGAAGAAGGATTGATTTTTGCTAAACATTTTACTAACATCATCGATGAGCGGGGTTTAGCCGTCGATCCGGAAACGGGAAAAGTAATTCCTGCTAAAGGAAAAGTAGAACGAACTCATACAACAGTATATTCTGGCAGAACCGCAAAAGAATTATCTGTAAAAATTTTTGAAGAAACTCAGCCCTGCCCGACAACCATGTTCGATCATGCTGCTTATCTAGGCAGAGAATTCGTCCGAGCCGAGATTGCTTTGGCGACAGGGCAAGAGTATGTGCAGGATTAGGCCGAAGGGAATTGGGCCGAAGGGGATTGGGGAGATGGGAAGATAAGAGAAAGATTTAGTATTATTAACTCCTAACTCCTAACTCCTAACTCCTAACTCTATGCCCTATTCCCTATGCCCCATGCCCTATTCCCTATCCTTCAGATGATGGTTGGAAAACTAAATAGATATAGTATGTTGCCATCGGAATTACGGTAGCAGCAATTAGTAATCCTACTATCCAGGCAGTAGCATTTTTTTGATCGGTGTCTTCAGCTTTGGTAAATGTTCCTTCCACTTGTATTTCGTTTTCGACTTCTGGTGGGCCGGGATCTGGTTCGCCAGAAAGTACGGTAACGAGACGCTCTTGGGCATCTAAAAAGGCTTGATTGTATTTATTGCCCTTCCGTAAGGGTACTAAAACGGTTTCTGATGCTACACTTTCGGCTATATCATCAGGCATTACAGATTTGACTTTATCGCCCGTAATAATGGCGGTACCATTGGTTACAGAGTCGATCGTTAATAAAGTTTGATTTGCTTGTGCTTCTTTAGTAGGAAACCATTTTTCAAATAGGGCTTTGGTAAAACTTTCGGGAGTTTCTCCGTAATCTAAACGACGAACTGTTACTATTCTCACTTCGTTTCCTGTAAGATTAGCCAATTCATCAAAGGCACTACTAATTTTACCTTCATTAAAACGGCTAATTAAATCTGCTTCATCTACAATCCAAGTGTCTGAAGTCAGATTTGGTATGTTATATACACCTGTTGCTAAAGCGGGTATCGAAAACATTGAAGAAACGAATATCATCAACACTAGCGATATAATCAGCTTAGCGATATACGAGTTGCAACTCAAGAAGCGGTTGAGAAGCTGTTTCATAGCAGAAAACCACCATACGACTTTTCACCAAAAATACTACATAAGTACGATCAAAGTCTCGTTTTTAGCAAGTTTTTCGATCTCAAAGTACCTATAGATATTGATATAACTAAGAATTTTCGGATAAAACGTAATGATTACAGCTATCAGTAAGGTAATAGGGAACAGGGAAGAATTAAAAAGTTTTAGAAATTAAAAAAATTAAAATTAATTAGATGAATTACCTTGTCGCCGTTTATCCTAACAAACTAAAAGCTTTATCTGCTCGCACAGCTTTAGAAAAATATTGTTTACCTAGCGAACAAATAAGTATTCTAGGTGAAGGCTTTAAAACTACTGACGACTACGGATTAATTAAACCCGAGCGACAAGCTAAAAACCTGCATCTTGCTTACTGGCTTGTGCCGATTGGATTTGCTTGTGGTTACGCTTTTAATTTGTTAGCGAATATTCAAATAATTCCCGCAAGTGGTGTTCTCAATCAGGTTGTTGCAGGCTTGCTGGGAGCGACTTTTGGTTTATTGCTTGCGAATGCTATTGATGGTCGCTTTGGGGTTACACTTAGCAATGAAGATTCCTGGCTTTATCGCGATTGCTTAAATGCTGGCAAGTATTTAGTTATTTTTCACGGTACTGATGAATTAGTAAAAAAAGCTACGAACGCCCTGCATTATTTTGAAGTTGAGAATATTTGAGGATAGGGAGTTGGGAGTTGGGAGTTGGGAAAAGATATTTAAGCAAACAACCTGAATCTCGCTAAGACATTTTCAACCGTCTGCGGCAAAATATTATTCAATTCTCTACTATCTTGAAATTGCATTATCTGAGTCGCAGTTAAATCGAAGGGAAATTGTCCAACCATTACCTCACGCTGCATTTGTGCGATTAAAATCTGCTCGGAGCGCTTACTTTGAATAGCGTAGCCAAGTTCAATACAGGTATTCGCACTGGGAACGAGCAAAGGCTTTTCCTTACCGCTATCAATACTCGCGATGGGTGTGGCATCCGCAATAAATAATAAGCTCCTACGAATCTTTCGCATCATGCTGCTTCCCAATCTCATCGGCGCATCTTTAGGGCGAATCGATTCAATTAACTTTAAGGGAAGTCGCGATCGCAAATTTAATTTATCCAAAGTATCAAGCAATCCCTCCCGCAAAGCATCGCTCGCTTCAGGATATTCATTTTGATAACTTAAAAAAATCGTTGGCTCTAACTGCGCTAATAAAGCCTGTTTAGTAAAATAAATCTCATGGCTAATCAAATCAATATTGGCAACACAATAGCCACCACTACCTTCAACATAAAATTCTATTTCATCCCCTTCCAGATAACGCCGAAACCAAGTTGAATTTTTTACTTCCTCACTATCTTCCAAAAAATCTGCTCTCAAAGCCGACTTCAATAGACTTTTTTTACTGATGCGAATGTCTGGCTGACGTTTTTCCAACTCTGGAATCGGCTCATACTTTTCGATATACCAAGCTCTCAGAGCAATAATCGACATAACTAAAAGCTATTTGTTTAATTTTGACGGGCGTATCTCAAATATTTAACTTCGTACAAGCTTACACCGAAGTGTAGCCCTTAAGACAACATCTACATAAATATCATCCATTGGGTTGTATAAACATCGACATTCCGACAAGATTACAGTTAATTAAACTTTCATTAATTAACTACTCAAGATAGTTGTAACAACTTTAAAATATTGATAATCCCTAAAACATCATTTTTTATCTCCATAGCTTTATCTACATTAGTACAAATATACCATAAAACTGGAAATAGATCGCTAAAAAATATTAACTCTTAACTGGTTGCTGCCAGCTGTCACTCTTCTGCTTCCAGAATTTTTTTTGCTTGCAAGATATCCTGCTTATGCTGTTCTGTTAAGGTGGGATAGCTTAATTCAAGTTCTTTTAATTTAGAACAGATAATATTAGCTACAGCCATGCGAGTAAACCATTTGTGGTCGGCAGGAATAATGTGCCAGGGTGCCCATTCAGTGCTAGTGTGGTGAAAAGCATCTTCGTAAGCATTCATGTAGTCGTCCCAAAATGCACGTTCTCGAACATCACTTGTTGAGAGCTTCCAGTTTTTTTCAGGTAATTCAATGCGCTTCATAAAGCGTTTTTTCTGCTCTTTTTTTGACACATTGAGAAAAAACTTTAGAACAACAATTCCATTATTAACCAAATACTTTTCAAAATTATTTATCTCTTCAAACCGTTGCTTCCATATGTGGTTTCCTTTTAGAGATATGGGTAACTGTTGTCTTTCAAGAATCTCCGGATGCACCCGCGCCACCAAAACTTCTTCATAATATGAACGGTTAAAAATACCGATTCTTCCTCTTTCCGGTAAAGCTTTAAAACTTCGCCATAAATAACCATGATCTAATTCTTCTGAGGAAGGTTGTTTAAAACTAAATACCTGACAGCCTTGAGGATTTATGCCAGACATAACGTGTTTGATCGTACTATCTTTTCCAGCAGCATCCATTGCCTGGAAAATAATTAGCAATGCATGAGTATTTTGAGCATAAAGAATATCTTGGTATTTTGCCAATCGTTCAATATCTTTGTGCAACTTAATCTTTGCATCGCCCTTTTCATCATAACTACCTGTAAAAGCAGTATAGTAATCTTTTTTTAGAGAAATTTTGGAACCAGGTTTAACAATAAAAGCATCACGATCCATAATTAGTCACTTTCCGTAAAAACTTATAAGCTTCTACAGTAATAAGTATTTATCCTCAATCAGCAATCAATTAAAATAAAGCAACAAAACTTTTTATTTTGGGAATAGGGCATGGGGAATAGGGCATTGGGGATGGTAATTGGTAATTGGTAATTGTCAACTCCTAACTGCTCACTGTTCACTGCTCACTGTTTACCAATCGTCATCCAAGTTTTGTTTATTAACTGGGCGCATGGCTTCTCTACCTAAGAGAAACATTCCGGCAACTCCTAAGCAAACAAACCAAATATACTCGCCCCAGTATGTTCCAATTTGTTGAGTTGGACTCATTTCTGGATGTAGGGTAGTGAAAAAAAGAGCCAAAACAAGAATCATCAACGAACTAAATCCAACACAGCTTAAACCAATGCGAATCCGAACAGGACGTAATTCCCAATCGTTAATTTTACTTAGGTCTATTTCTGCTAATTCTTCTAAGGAATCCTCCGCAATATCGGAAGCTTCTTGTAAATTTTCGCTTAACTTTGGCGGTAGAATTGGTATTAATGCGGCAACAGTTGGACGACGCAGTAAAGCTTCGGTATTTCGCAATATTTCTAAAGGCTTGCGAGGTTCTGGCTCGGCAAATTCTAATTCTTCTCTAGTTTTTTCAACCGGGACTTCGCGCTCAAAATCCATATTTTTGCCTCGTTGAAAACTAATAGCCAATTACTTCTATTTTTAGCTTATTTTACTAATAATTGTCGGCATGAATGTAGTACAGACAATCAGATTTTGGATTTTATATTTTGGATTTTGGATTATAAATTTCTAATAGATATAAAGATAAATAATGTAGAGACGTTGCAATGCAACGTCTCCCCATTTTGTAATTAAGTGGTTTCCTGTAAATCTTTGAGTCTTGCCATTACATCTTGAGAATGAACGATTGGATTAACTTTGACAAAAGTTTCTCGTAAAATACCATCTGGATCGATGATAAAGCTGTGACGGCTAGAAATAAAGCTCATCCATGAACCGTAAGCTTTACTTACAGCACCTGTGGTATCGGCTAATAAAGGAAATTTCAATCCTTCAGAATCACAAAATTCTGCGTGAGAATCAATATCATCGGCACTGACACCAATAATTTCGGTATTTCTTTCTAAGTATTTTGGTAAATCTTCTTGGAAACGACGGGCTTCTATAGTGCAACCAGCAGTAAAATCCTTGGGATAAAAATAAAGCACTACCCATTTACCGCGATAGTCGGCAAGGGAAATTTCTCCATCTCCAGTATTGGTAGGTAAAGTAAATTCCGGTGCGGGTTGATTGATAGTAGGTAGCGTACCACCCATTGCATTCGCAGCAGGGGTAAAATTCAACCATCCCAAGAATACAAAACAACTGGCAAATAATATGTTGAGAAAATTGCGGCGATTCATGTTTCTGTAGAGTATGAATGAGTACTTTATATAAGTTTACAATCACTCGTACAGTAGATGTGTTTGTATTTAATAGTTAATTAAGATAAAAGTTCGTAGTAGCGCTATGCCCTGGCGGGCACGCTTCGCTAACAGCGCATCCGGATTCCGGAATATGAGGCGCTAAAGCGCAACTACGAACTTAAGAATCTTCACCCGATTGTTCAAAAGCCGTGTGAGTTTCCACAGATTCTATATACTGACTATCTAAAAGAAACGCTCCCTTTGCGAAGCGGATGCCCCAGTACCCTCCGGGGCGGCGGTCAAGAACGATACCTTCTTCGCCTACATGAATGATGTCGGGGGGGCGCAACATAGGCATAGGTTCGGCGGTTTTAATATAAGGTGGTAACGCTACCACGCGGACTTTACTACCAATAGCGAATTCTTCAGACATAGTAGGGAGTAGGAATTAGTAAATAATTACTTAACAGTTTAAATCTATTGCTTTCTCTTGTTTCAAATCTTCAGGATTTCGGTAATCTAGTACGGGGAAAGTAGTATAAACAATGTTGTTTATTTGTAATTATGTTGTCAAATAGTTTGTATCTTGTGTACGGATTGCTTGCTATTATTTTAGTTTTTGGCGGTGCGATACCTTCGGTGAGCTTCGCTTAACGCCTTTTTACGTTTTTTGTTCGCGACAATTTATGCTAAGGGAAATTCTAAAGATACGGTGCTTTTAGATTTAATGGAAAGGGCGGGTATTCACAACTGGCAGACTTTACAGCAAAAATCGGGTGTAAGCAGTACGGTTATTTGGCTGTTGCGCGACGGACAAGCAGATTCGCTAAAGTTAGGTGAATTAGCGGATGTTGCGAAAGCTCTTGTGTTGCCTTTGGGAGTTTTTTTACAGAAGATGGATTTGGTTGATTGAGAATTGGGCATGGGGGATTGGGCATGGGGTATTGGGCATAGGGGATGTAGAGACGCGATATTATGCCCTTGCGGGCACGCTCCGCTAACGCGTCTCTACATTGTTAACTGATAACTGTTTTTCGGGAAAGCTGGTATTAGTTGATTATCAATAGCTATGCCAGAGAATCCCCAAGAGCCGCGAGAATACGATGCTGTACTCGGTGGTGAGAATCCACCTCCAGTTGATGGTGCGGTTTTGGGTGGAATTGAAGGTGTTAAGCGTCGTTTTGCTAGCAAAGTTGTTGAGGTTAGGATTGCGGCGCTTCGAGATGCTTTGAATTATGGCGATGCTGGTTTGGATTTGGTTATACAAGGTTTGGATGATGAATCGGCTCAAATCCAAGGTACAGCTATGAATTTATTATCGTGTAGGCAAGAACCCAAAGCGCAATTAGGGCTGCTGACCGACCGAATAAAACGATACACTAATAATGGTGATGCTTACAACGAACGCGGTTTATTGCGGCAACAGTTGGGAGATTTGCAAGGAGCGATCGCCGATTTTTCTCAGGCTATAAATCTTTTTTCCTATAATAAAGCAAAACATCTTACTAATCGAGGATTATGTCATCAACAGTTAGGAGATATTCAAGAAGCTATTTCCGATTTTACTAGAGCAATTGAATTTGATGATGAATATGCTGATGCTTATTATTGTAGAGGAATTTGCTTACAATCTTTAGGAAATTATGAATGGGCTACTTCTGATTATTTATATACAGTAATATATAATCCTAATTCATTCAGAGCTTATTATAATAGTGGTTTTTGCTGGCATGAATTAGAAGACTATGACCAAGCAATCAGAGACTATTCAAAAGCAATAGAAATCGACCCAACATATCCTCATTCTTACATGGGACGAGCGCAGACAAATACAACTTTAGGCAATTACCAAGAAGCAATTGAAGATTACAATTTTATAATTGAAAGTAACTTTAATAAAACCTTAAAAGCGTTGGCTTATAACTATCGCGGCGCACTTTACGATACTTTAGAAAATTATCAGCAGGCAATTGCCGATGCCAACCAAGCCATTAAACTTCAACACGATAATTTAGAATGGACTTATGAAAATCGGGGAATTTCTAAATACAAACTTGGTGATGTTCAAGGTGCTAATCGTGATTTAACTCAAGCAATCGCAATTAATTCTAATTACTATCGTGCTTATAACAGCCGGGGATTTGTAAAAAGCGCGATGGGAAGTCATCAAGAAGCAATTATGGATTTCGATCGAGCAATTGCAATTAACCCGAATTATCTTGATGCTTATATTAATCGTGCGGTTAGTCGTACTAAGTTAGAAGATTTTATTGGGGCGATTGCCGACTTTTCGCAAATAATCACGTTAAATCCTCCATCGCCGGAAAATCATTACTATAACCGGGGAATTTGTTATTTATCGCGAAAGGATTATATCAATGCAATTATAGATTTTACTCAAACTATAAATATTAATCCTAATTATTTTAATGCTTATTACAATCGCGGCTGCTGTAATTTTGAATTGAAAAATTATCCAGCGGCTGTAAATGATTTTAGTCTAGCAATTCAAGTTAATCCTCAATATATGTCAGCTTATACTGCTAGAGGTAATGCTTATATTGCATTGGGAGAAATTACTAAAGCTGAATTCGATTTTCAAACAGTTAAGGAATTAGAAGGATAACAAGACATCTTAATCCGGCGGTTGAAACCGCACGCCATTTGCTACAACGCGCTTGTTCCCGCGCAACGCAATGGCTTGTCTACACAGGCAAATTCCACCTTCGTGGAATAATCGATTTAACCCGCGCAGGCGGGTTTTGCCTGTGTAGCAGTGAATTCTATTCGCCAGATTAAACTCCTAACTCCTAACTTCTAACTCCTAACTTTCCCTACGGCACCTGCCAAATCCTTTGATGATAATTATCAATATCTGCGTAGGGATCTACGGGTGCGTGTGAATGGTCGTGATGATGGTGATGATGGTCGTGAGAATGTCCGTGTCCGTGGTTATCGGATACAGCGGCAGTGCGGAATTTACACATTTCACAATTCATCTTGACTTCGCCGAGTTGCGTTTCTATTTCTCGCTCTCGCAGTACTGTTAATAATTCTGGCTGCAAACCAATTTCGGGTAAAGCGGTAATAGATATATCTGGATGTTGTTCTTGCTGTTGGGCTGTGATATCAAAGATTTTTTTCATCAAAGTCCCCATAAACAAGAAGTATGGCAAGACGATTATTCGCTTTGGATTATATAAACGAGCGCGTTGAAAGCCTTCTTCTAATCGAGGATGGGTAATGCCGATAAAGCAGGTTTCAACGGTGGAATAACCGCTACCTTCCCAAATAATTCGAGCTAATTTATATACATCACCGTTTGCGTCTGGATCGCTGGAGCCTCTACCCACAAACAAAAGTACGGTATCCTGACGCGAAATTTGTTGGGGATTATATTCGGGTTTGTCGAGTTCGGCTAAACGGTTGCGCCATAGTTCGATAAGTGTGGGTGTAATTCCGAAGTGTCTGCCGTAGTGAAACTTTAATTCGGGATATCTAATTCTAGCGCGGTCTAATTCGTTGGTAATATCAAATTTGTTGTGCCGTGCGGCAAACAGTAATATCGGTAAAGCTGAAAGTTCGGTATAGCCATTTTTGATGCATTCGTCTACACCTTCTTGAATTGTCGGCTCGGTTAACTCCAAAAAACAAGGTAACACCGGACGAGAATTATCTAAAGCTTGGTAAGCACTGGCAAAATCCAACAAAGCCTGCTTTCCTTGGGCATTTCTTGTACCATGTCCAATCATCAACAAAGGGCGCTTCATTGGTAAAGCGGGTAATTGCAGATTAGGAAATTGTAATTTTGTTGAACTTGAATTATCGATAGTTTGCATTATTTTCAAAGGCTCCCTTCCCGTGCAACGCAGGAGATAAAGTGAGCGAATAACAGATAGGTGTTCTGGCTCAAGGATTAAGAGTGAGGAGTTAGGAATGAGGAGTGAGGAGTTAAGAATTAAATTTATTTCGTTCATAACTCACAACTCATAACTCATCACTCATAACTCATAATCCCTTTACAGTTGCGGCACAGCCCCGGAATCTCACCGAAGTTTCCCTAGTCTGTTACGGTTCACGTTTGTTTAGTTATATTAGCCGAATCCGTGTCTATTACGAAATCCAGGATGGGGGGATAGGGGATGGGGAGAGGGGGAGATGGGGAGATGGGGGGATGGGGAGACAAGGAGACAAGGAGTGAGTAGCGAGTTAGAAACTTTTAAAAAATATTTTATCTTTCTACTGATAGTAGTGCGAGCATCTTGCTCGCTGTGTGTCTGTAGCGAGCTGTGTGTCTGTAGCGAGCTGTATGTCTTTAGCGAGCTGTATGTCTTTAGCGAGCTGGATGTCTTTAGCGAGCTGTATGTCTTTAGCGAGCTGTATGTCTTTAGCGAGCTGTATGTCTTTAGCGAGCTGGATGTCTTTAGCGAGCTGTATGTCTCTAGCGAGCTGTATGTCTCTAGCGAGCTGTATGTCTCTAGCGAGCAAGATGCTCGCACTACCTAATTGAATTAGATATTTTCAACTCCTAACTCCTAAGTGCTAACTCTTAATTCCTAACTCCTAACTCTTAACTCTAGCGAGCAAGATGCTCGCACTACCTAATTGAATTAGATATTTTCAACTTCTAACTCCTAAGTGCTAACTCTTAATTCCTAACTCCTAACTCTTAACTCTAGCGAGCAAGATGCTCGCACTACCTAATTGAATTAGATATTTTCAACTCCTAACTCCTAACTCCTAACTGCTTAAGCCGGAATCACAAATTCTTCTGTTCCCCCCAATTCAAATGCTGTATGAATCGCTTTTAATGCTTTGACTCCCTGGTTTTCTGCTACTACGCAACTGATTTTAATTTCTGAAGTGGTTATCATTTGAATGTTGATGTTCTCTTGGGATAGGGATTCAAACATTTTTGCTGCAACTCCTGGCTGCCCTACCATTCCCGCACCAACTATACTTACTTTGGCGATTTCCATATCAAGCACTACTTCACCCCAACCGCATTCTCCTGTGGCTTGTTGCAATAATTCTTGGGCTGCTCGTGCGTCTACTCTGGCTACGGTAAAGGCTATATCTCTGGTGGGAATACCTTTGATTACGTGACAGCGCTGGGATTGAATGATCGTATCAACGCTGATGTTACGAGAAGCTAGGGTTCCAAAGATTTTTTCTGCCATACCTGGGATATCGGGAACTCGACGAATCCCCAAACGCGCTTGTTTCATGTCAAGGGCTACTCCCCTTACTGGTGGAGAGGAAGGGGAGTGTGGGAGATGAGGGGAGGGGGAGAGAGAATCTCCTTCTATTTCAAATGTTTCTCGTAGTGCGGCTACGGCTTTTTGGCAATCTGCACTATCAATTACACAGCTAACTTTTACTTCACTTGTGGAAATCATTCTAATGTTTACTCCCCTACGCGCTAGGGTTGCGAACATTTCGGCGGCAACTCCCGGACGACCAATCATTCCCGCACCAACTATACTTATTTTGGCAATCTGCTGCTGGATCATCACTTCAGCTTGTTCTGCTTCATCAGAAGTGCGGAGTGCTGGGGCGATCGCCGAAGCTACTGCCTCTGCTTTCTTTAATATCGGTGACATCACTGTAAAGGCTATGTCGTTGGTATTACCTTCGTGAATAGACTGAATAATTAAGTCTACGTCTACTTTTTGACGACCAATTTCCCCAAATAGCTGCGCTGCAACCCCTGGCTTATCGGGTACGCGCAATAATGATACTTTGGCTTGATTGGTATCAAATTCAATATCATCAACGGGTCGCGCTATTTCTAAGTTAACTAAAGAACGCGGTTTTGGTTCTGGTGAGTTAACTACAGTTCCGGGTTGATTTGTCCAGCTTGAGCGTACTACCAACTGCACGCCGTAATTGCGGGCTATTTCTACAGCACGGGGATGTAAAACTTTTGCTCCTAAAGAAGCTAATTCCAGCATTTCATCGCTAGTAACTTCTGCCATTAATTGCGCTTGGGGAACCAAACGCGGGTCTGTAGTTAATATCCCCGGTACGTCTGTATAAATTTCGCATTTTTCGGCGCTTAATGCTGCGGCGATCGCCACTGCTGAAGTATCGGAACCACCTCTTCCCAAAGTAGTAATCTCTAATTCTTCGGTGCTACTAATTCCCTGAAAACCAGCAATGACAACTACTCTACCTTCTTCTAAGCATTTTTCTATTCTATCGGTAGCAATATGTAAAATGCGAGCGCGAGTATGTTCGGCTTCAGTAACAATTCCTACTTGGGCACCAGTCAAAGAAATTGCTGGCTGTCCGATTTCCTGCAAAGCCATACTAACCAAAGCAATAGATACCTGTTCCCCGGTAGAAAGCAACATATCCATTTCTCTTTTTGAAGGGTGAGGAGAAATATCATTCGCTAGTTTCACAAGTCCATCAGTAGTTTTTCCCATAGCAGAAACTACCACTACCACAGAATTCCCGGCTTTGGCAGTTTCGCAAACGCGCTTTGCTACTGCTTGAATACGTTCAACTGAACCGACAGAAGAACCACCGTATTTTTGAACTATAAGCGCCATGATTATTGTATGGGAGATATGGGGAACTACGTTACCGTTTCAAAGCTGCCGAAGCAGCAAGGCATGAATAAGTATATTATTAACAACTTATCAGACACCACACCGCTTGTGAAAGTTAAGAGTTAGCAATTAGAAATTAAGAATTAGGGCAGAGGGGGTAGAGGGGGGAGAGGGGGAGAGGGGGGAGATGGGGAGATGGGGAGAGCAAATAATAATTACCAATTACCAATTACCAATTACCAATTACCAATTACCCATGCCCTATGCCCCATGCCCCATGCCCCATGCCTAACTGCTCACTGTTCACTGTTCACTGTTAACTGTTAACTGTTCACTGTTCACTGACTACTGCACTATTCCCGATCGCAATGCACGTACTGCTGCTTGAGTGCGATCGTCTACGCAAAGTTTACTGAGAATTCCTCTGACGTGGGTTTTCACCGTACCGATTGTCAAGTATAATTCTTTGGCAATTGCTGCATTATCGCATCCAGAAACTATCAATTCTAATACTTCTAATTCCCGCTTTGTTAACGGATAAGTTTCTATAACTTTTTCAACTTCTGGATCTACTGCTTGAATTGCAACTGTTTTTGCATCCCCACCGGCTTTTCCTTCGGAGACTTCCTGGCGTACTTGTCGCAGTACAATATCTGCAATTGCTGGATCGATCCAAGAACCACTTGAGGCTGTTGCTTCTACTGCTTCTACTAATTTATCGCTTTCAATATCTTTCATGCAGTAGGAATCAGCACCTGCACCAAAAGCTGCTAGTACCGCTTCGTCGCTGTTTTGCATGGTTAGAATCAAAAGCTTGGTATCTTGATTTTCAATTTCTGCTTGATATTGCCGAAATCTTCGCGTTAACTCAATACCATCTATATCGGGTAAACCAAGATCGATAGTAGCAACATCTGGTTTTAAGCTTTTCAGAAGATTTAAACCATCAGTTCCGTTGGAAGCTTCACCAACAATCTTAATGTCTTCGCGAGTTTCCAAAGCCGCTCGTAAACCTATCCTAGTTAAATTATGGTCTTCGATTACGACTACTTTAATTTCACTCATATTATGCAACCTCTACCCACATTATCTAAAACCTATTTAAGATACCAGAGCTATTTTATTAGAAACTATTATGTTTATTGTATTAAATACGTTTACAAACGCCATTACAAGCTTTGTGTTTACAAATAGTAATAATTTGTTTTTTAATATTTCATCCTCACGATAGATACCTATATACACAATAACTTAACTGTAGAAGCTAGAAAAAATCACCTTAGAACGATTAGTCTTTTAATAGTGAGCAGTTAACAGTGAGCAGTGAACAGTTAACAGTTAACAGTGAACAGTAAAAAACTGCATCCGTTGCCCAACTCCAATGTCCGGTTGTCATGAATCAAAGTCGTTACCCTGCTAAAACTGATAATACTGCCCAAGGCGAAAATCGCTTTGGACGGATTATGCAGGCTATGACGCAGATTGTTTGCTGTACGGATGCGGATGGACGAGCTACTTATTTTAATCAAAAATGGCATGAAGTAACAGGATTAAATAAAAGTCAATCTTTGAATTTTAATTTTACTCAGGCTATTCATCAATCCGAACGCGATACAGTTTCTCAGTCTTGGCGATCGGCAGTACAAGAGCGCAAGGCATGGGAGTATGAGTTTAGAATTATACATAAAAATAAAAAAGCTTATTGGTATGCGGCCTATGCTCAGCCTTGTTTTGATGAAGAGGAACAAATTATTGAGTGGGTAATTACCTGTAGCAATATTCACAAATATAAGCTAAGTAAAATTAAGTCAGAACAACAAGCACCAAACGAGATTCAAAAATACTTTGAAAGACTAACTTTAGCTTTGGATGCTGCGAAGATGGGTTCTTGGCATTGGGATTCGTTTACTAATAAAAATTTGTGGACTCCTTATCACGATATAATTTTTGGTTACGAACCAGGAAATGGGGAACATACCTACTCAGATTGGGCAACTCGGGTTCATCCTGATGATTTACCATTGGCTGAAGCTGCTTGGAAAACTGCTTTAAAAGAGCATATTGATTATGTTTGCGAGTACCGGATAGTTTTACCTGACGGTAGTTTGCGCTGGGTTGAATCTTACGGACGCTATTATTACGATGAGAGCGGTAAAGCTTTGCGGATGGCGGGGACTGTTACCGATATCACCGAACGCAAACAAGCACAGCAGGCTTTAGAGTCAAGTGAGCTTCGCTACAGTACTTTAGCTCAAATTTCTCCCGTTGGTATTTATCGTTGCGATACGTCTGCGAATTTACTTTATGTCAATCAACGCTGGTGTGAAATAACTGGGTATAGTTTGGATTGGGTAATCGATCGAGGATGGCGTACAATTATTCATCCAGAAGATAAAGCGCGAGTGGAAGCACAAGTTAAACTCACGTTAGAACAAGAGATACCTTTTGAATGCGAATTTCGCTTTCAACGTTCCGATAATTCCGTAGTTTGGGTATTTGCTCAATCTGTTCCGGAAATGAATGCGGATGGAGCATTAATAGGTCATGTAGGTACAGTTACTGATATTACCGATCGAAAACAGTCGGAAAAAGCACTGCGAGAAAGTGAAGAACGTTTTCGTTCGACATTTGAACAAGCGGCAGTGGGTATCGCTCATGCAGATAAAAATGGTAAATTTATCCGCGTGAATCAGAAGTTTTGCGATATTTTGGGTTACACTCGCTACGAACTTTTACAGCGCACTTTTCTTCAAATTACTTATCCAGATGATTTAAACAGTGATTTGAAACTAGTTCGCAATTTATTGTCTGGTAAAATTCCAAATTTCTCAATGGAGAAGCGCTATACCTGTAAAGATGGTTTTGTAATCTGGGTAGAGATGACAGTTTCTTTGGTGCGTGAAGCAAACGGCGAAGCAGATTATTTTCTTAGTGTAATTAAAGATATTAGTCAACGCAAACAAGCGCAAACCCAATTACAACTTCGAGCGCAGGAGTTAGAACAATTAAATGCATTGTTAACACAGACTACATCCCAATTAAGAAAACGTAACTGTGAATTGGATCAATTTGCTTATGTCGCTTCCCATGATTTGAAGGCACCCCTCAGAGCGATCGCCAATCTTTCACAATGGTTGGAGGATGATTTATCGGAAGTCTTGGAGCCGGAAAATCTGCGTCACCTTGAATTACTGTGTCAGCGAGTTTATCGCATGGAAGCTTTAATCAACGGTTTGCTACAATATTCTCGCATCGGGCGTGTTGAAAATGAATCGGAAAAGGTGGATGTCAATCGGCTTTTAGCTCAAATAATTGATGAGCTTGCACCACCCGAAAATTTTACCATCGAAGTAAAAACTCCCATGCCTATCTTAAATACAAAGGGGATGATGTTAAGGCGAGTATTTACGAATTTAATTGATAATGCGATCGTGCATCATAATGGTTCGCAGGGTAAAATCGAAGTTTCTGTAGAAGATAAAGGCGAATATTACGAATTCACAGTATCTGACGATGGAGGGGGAATTTCTCCGCAATATCACGATAAAATATTCGTAATTTTTCAAACTTTACAAGCTCGCGATCAAAAAGAAAGTACCGGAGTTGGTTTATCTATTGTTAAAAAGATTCTCGAAAATGAAGGAGCCACGATTACTGTAGATTCCGATGTTGATAAAGGAGCAACTTTTCGTTTCACCTGGCATAAATAGTAATTATATAGGAATCGGTTTTGATTTTTAAACTCGTAGGGGTTAGGGAACAGGCAATAGGGAACGGTGAGCAGGGCAAAATTCTACAGAGTAATCATATATAGTCAATAAGTAGTTACGCCTAGATTATTCATATATATATTTTTTTATTGTTATCTTATATAACTGTTCCCCGTTCCCTGTTGCCCATTCCCCACTTAAGCGAAATGTTTAATTGAACGTTGGCAACAAGTACTTACTGCCACAAATTAATGGTTATATTTACAAAAACAACTGCTATTTGGCGCTCTTTACCAGTACGTTATCGAGGTGCAATTATTATTGCCCTACCTTTTTCTTGCTTGATAGTAACTTTAGCTGTTTTGGTTTTTTCTCGACAAAATACTATTAAAATTTACGAACAAATTGACTATACAAGAACAATAATTTTAGATAGTAATAGACTGCTAAAAATCTTATTAGATGCTGAAACAGGTACTCGTGGCTATATAATTTCTCGCAATCCAACATTTTTAGAACCTTATAATCAAGCATTAGTAAATTTACCAACTATTATTAATCGTTTTGATAAAACAATACTTGACGAACCGCAAAAAAAAGAATTTCAGCAAATCCAAATTTTAGCAAACCAAAATATAAATATTTTAGAAAAACGCATTCAAGAGGTTGAACGTAAAAAGCAGCTTGGCATTCAATCTCCTCAAACTGACATTTTGCTTCTCCAAAATAAAAATGTCATGGATGATATTCGCGATGCGATCGCAGTTTTTCAAGAAGATGAATTACGCAAATTAGGCTTGCATCGTCAAAAACTAAATAGCACTCGTAGAAAAAATAATATAGTGCTATTAATGGCAGTAGGTGTAAGTATATTTAGTTATGTAGGAGCCATATATCTATTTAGCAAGCTTGATTGGCAACTTGAAGGGCAGCAACTGCAACTCAAAGAAAAGAAAAGCTTGCTTGAAGGAATTATGGGAAATGTGGTGGATGGAATTATTACCTTAGATAAACGGGATCGAATTGATAGCTTTAACCAAGCAGCAGCTACGATGTTTGGCTATCAATCTGAAGAAGTTATCGGTAAAAATATTGAGGTATTAATTTCTCAAAGTAAAGAATTTCAAAAATCCCAGCTAAACACAAATATTTCGGCTATGCATCAAGGTTTAGCCATCAGCGCATTCGGAATTCGCGGAGTTGGTGCAAATTTTCCCATAGAAATATCTATCAGCGATTTACATGATGGTAATGGAAAAATGGTAATTGTTCGCGATATTACTGAAAGAACGCAAGCACGAGAAAAATTAGAAGCTAACCTTCAAGAATTGTCTCGTTTAAGTCTGTTATTAGCTAATACCAACCAAGCTTTAACCGAAAGAAATCAAGAATTAGATAGCTTTGCCTACATTGCTTCCCATGATTTAAAAGCACCTTTGAGAGGAATCGCAAATCTTTCTCAATGGTTGGAAGAAGATATTAAAAATGATTTAAGATCAGAAAATCAGCATCAGTTTGAACTTCTCAGAAAACGAGTTTACCGTATGGAAGCTTTGATTGATGGTTTACTTGAATATTCGCGGGTGGGAAGAGTGCAAACTGCATCAGAGGAAGTTGATGTTAGCAAACTTTTAGCAGAAATTATTGATTCCTTAAACCCCCCACCAACATTTAATATCGAAATTGCTTCGGAAATGCCAGTATTTATGACCAAAAAATTGCTTTTAAGACAGGTATTTGCCAATTTAATCAGTAATGCGATCAAACATCATCCCCGCAATCATGGACATATTAAAATTTCAGTAGAAGAGAAAAAAGAACTATATAAGTTTATTGTCAGCGATGATGGTGCTGGTATTGACCCCAAAAATCAAGAGAAAATTTTTACGATTTTTCAAACTCTACAATCTCGCGATAAAAAAGAAAATACCGGCGTTGGTTTATCTATAGTCAAAAAAATTGTCGAATCAGAAGGCGGTAAAATTAATCTGGATTCTGAGTTGGGTAAAGGAGCAACTTTTTATTTTACCTGGTTGAAATCATCTATAGAACAATAGTATCTCATCCGATCGGAATAGGTTCTTTGATAGAAAACCTCACTAATGGTCAAACACCGGCGTACAGCTATGGGTTTACAATTCACTAAAGCACACTTTTACAATGCTCTATTAATGTTTAAATAGACATTTGAAAAATTTATCCCGAATTATAATGCTGGAAAAAGATAGGATAGTAAATATCTTACTTGTAGAAGATGACGAAGTAGATATTATGAACGTTGAGCGAGCGTTCAAAAAAGCTAGTATTAAAAACCCACTTTACATAGCTAGAAATGGAATAGAAGCATTAATAATGTTACGTGGTGGAAATGAAAAACTAGTTGAAGTGCCCAGCGATCGCCGTTTAATATTATTAGATATTAATATGCCGAAAATGAGCGGTTTAGAATTTCTCCAAACAATACGTGCCGACAAAGAATTAAAGTTGACTCCAGTAGTGATGCTGACTACATCCAATCAAGATAAAGACATGATTGAGGCATTCGACTTAAATGTTGCTGGCTATCTCTTAAAACCTGTAACTTTTTCTAGATTTGTTGATTTAATTACTACCCTCAATAGATATTGGTCTTCATCAGAAATGCCGAACAAATCAAATTTGCAATAATATAAGAATCAAAGGTTTTTGATATGTTAAGTTTTTCAAACATTTACGATTATAGGTTTTAAAAAGCCATTTAGCTAATCATATATAAAATTTTATCATATATTTGATGAGTTTTTAGAATACCTATAATAACTATTATATTTAATTATATTTTACTTGATTTTATTTAATTCTATTCTATTTTAGCTATTTGCTTTTCTCAAAGGTATGGAAGAAACTCTCAACATATTAATTATTGATGATGACGAAGTAGATCGCATGGCTGTGAGTCGTGCGTTAAAAGCAGCGAGCGTGCGAATGAAATTGTCTGAAGCCTCCGATTATTCTGAAGCTGTTGAAATCTTAGAAAATAATAACTTTGATTGTATATTTGTAGACTATCTTTTACCTGGGAAAGATGGGTTAGCAGTGGTACAAGAAATACGTGCTTCGGGTTCTAAAGTACCGTTGATAGTTTTAACTGGACAAGGAGACGAACAAACAGCGGTTGAATTAATGAAAGCAGGAGCTTCCGATTACATTGCCAAATCGAGAATTACTCCCGATTTATTAAGTGCAACTCTGAGAAATGTAATTCGTATCTATGAAGCAGAACTGCAAATAGAGTTATTTAATCAACAATTAAGAGAAAGTAACGAACTATTGAAGAAAAAAAATAAAGAATTAGAAGAGAAAAGAGAACAGATTCACATCCAAAACTTAAAATTATTAGAAGCTTCAGAAACCAAATCCAAATTTTTAGCAACGATGTCTCATGAATTGCGAACGCCTTTAAATGCGATTATGGCATTTTCTCAGATGCTACAGCGTAAAAATAAAGGAAATTTTTCTTCTTCTCAAGTAGATATGATCGAGCGGATTCACGGAAATGGTAAAAATTTACTTGCTTTAATTAACGATATCCTCGATCTCTCAAAAATTGAAGCCGGAGGTTTGAAACTATATCCTGAAGAATTTGATTTAGCTCAATTAATTAATACTACTACAGAAGAATTACGTTCTTTAAAATCGCAAAAACAATTAGAAATAAAAGTGAAAATAAATTTAGAGAACACCAAAACTTTTAACGACAGAAACCGCCTTCGTCAGATTTTGGTAAATTTGATTTCTAATGCAATAAAATTCACCGATGAAGGAATCATTTCAATCGAAGCAAACGAAATCTCAGAATCTCATCTTGTTATTTCTGTAGCAGATACGGGTATTGGTATTTCTGAAGATGATGTAAAACATATTTATGAACCCTTTCGTCAAATTAATCAAACAATTTCACGTAAATATGCTGGTACCGGATTGGGTTTAGCTATTACAAAATCTTTGGCAAAAATGATGAATGGTAGCGTTTGGGTTGAAAGCAAATTAGCTCAAGGTTCGACTTTTCGAGTGGAGTTACCGCGTTATATTGAGGTAGAAGAGGAAATCGGGAAGAGGGAATAGGGAACAGTAAAGGATATATTATAGTCAGACTTAGATAGTTTGCGATATATTAAGTTTTCCTGCTTTCACTACAATTTAAAAGAGAACAAAATGCTCCCTTGATGAATAACCAAATTATTATTCTATATAAACTTATCTAGACGAAAAAAAAGCTTATTATAAAATAATCTATCGCTAAAAATTTATTTATTCATTTATTCATTTATGTATAAGCCAAATTTTATATTAAGAGGCAGAAAAAAAGTAATATAATCCAGTATAATAAATCAAGATTAATATATTGTTATTTATTTTACTATTCCCTACATCTAGCTCTTTTTTTAATTAACATTATGTCTTACAAAAAACAGGAAAAAAAAGATCGTATTTTAGTAGTTGATGATATTTTTGATAACTTACTAGTTATCGAAACTATATTAGAAGATGAAGGATATGAAATAGAAGTTCAAGAAAGTAGTAAATTAGGTTTAGAAATGGCGGAAGAATCTCCACCAGATTTGATTCTTTTAGACGTAATGATGCCAGAAATAGATGGCTACGAATTTACTCGTCGCATCCGTCAAAACCAACAATTACCATATATTCCGATTTTATTAATAACCGCTTATGACAGCATCAGCGTTGTAGAAGGATTAGATGCAGGAGCAGATGACTTTATTCGCAAACCTGTAGATGCTGACGAACTGCAAGCCAGAGTACGCAGTCTTTTACGTCTCAAACACAGTATAGATGAACGCGACCATATGGCGAGTTTGCGTCAAGATTTTGTTTCCCGCTTCACCCACGATTTAAGAACACCTTTAGCAGCTTCCAACCGGATTTTAAAATTGTTACGTGAAGGTAGATTTTTTGAAATATCTCCCGATATTGAGCAGATTTTTACTACCATGATTACTAGCAATGATGACTTATTGCACATGGTTAACAGTTTGCTCGAAGTTTATCGTTATGAAGCTGACTGCAAGCAAATTAATTTCGATAAAATTAATATTTATGACTTAGTTCGCGACGTAGTTCAAGAATTAACGCCTTTAGCAGAAGAAAAACAGCTAAACTTAAAATCTAATTTAGATAAAATTAACTCAGAAAACAGCGAACTATATACCATTTTTGCAGATCGGATCGAAATTAAAAGAGTTTTAACCAATTTAATTGGAAACGCGATTAAATTTACACAAACAGGTTTTATCGAAGTTAATTTGCAATTAGATTTAGATACATTGCAAATCACCATTAAAGATACAGGCTCAGGAATTGCTCCAGAAGAACAAGCAATCTTATTTGAAAGGTTTCGCCCTGGTAAGCACAAAAATTCCGGTAGCGGTTTAGGCTTATATTTATCGCGCTGTATCATTGAAGCACACCTCGGCTCAATTAATGTAGAATCCGAATCTGGAAATGGAAGTACGTTTACAATTAGTTTACCGAAATCAGTGAACAGTGAACAGTGAACAGTGAACAGTGAACAGTGAACAGTGAACAGTGAACAGTGAACAGTGAATTGTTTTGAGCCAGAGGGTTTGAGGGGAATTTACCTGCTGGGTTACATAGCTCAGTTTATTTGTGCCGACTTACTTACGGATACCTTTACTTAATCCACTATCTAAACCTTTTTTCTAACTCAAGTCACTATATTCGCATTTAATCGCTGACAAAATCGTAATTACTCTTATACTGTTAACTGCTCACTGACGACTGCTCGCTGAAAGATTATGGATGCAATTTTAGAAACTGCTAAAGAGTTACATTTAGAACTAGTAGACTTTATGTTGGATGCGGAAGGAGATTTAGCCGTATCTTTGGAAGCTTTTAGTGCCTCTCAATTAGCTAATTTTTCTCAATCCCAGTATCAGGGTGCGGTTCAAAATGAAATGGTGCTGAATATGTTTCTTACTGAAGGTACGGTGGGAAGCAAGAAACCTTTTGAGATATTTTTGGAATCTCATCCCGATTTATCTCCGGAAAAACGCGACATTGTTAATAATTGGCAGCGCAGTTTTGCTGGTTTGTTTGCAGTTAATCAAGTTTCGGATGATAGTTTTGAATTACGAAACTGGTTAACAGATAAACAATATTTGATCAATGTTGACGAGAAAGAGCAACAACAGTTGAAACGTGCTAAGGAAGGAGAAATTTTATTAGCGCGAATTGTACCTGTAAATGATAGTTACTGGATGTTTTCTTCCCCAATTACATTAATGGGGAGGTTGGGTAAACCAAAATTAGCTGTAGCAATTGGAAATTTCAAGAATAATTATAAAAATTATCTATACGGTGATGCGCCGGAATTACTCGAAGAAGCATGGCTTTCTGTAGAAAAATACCACCAAAGGTTAATTGACTTTTTCGGCACTGATGAAATTACTTTACCGGGACATCAATTAGAACAAAAACTGAGCGAACTTCAAGAACAAGTTACTGAAAGTAGATTGGAAGCGGCAGGAATTGATAGCTCAAAATCTTTGAAGGAAATCGCGCAAGCAGCTGATGTTTCTGATGAAGAAATCGCTGAAGCAGTAGAAGAAATGGGTGTAGAAGGAAAAGCTGTTTCTCAAGTGTTAAATAGCAACAAAAGTGTAAAAATGGTAATGCCTAAAGTAGAATTACCTCCTCACCTCAAAAAAGCTGAAGAAGTTACCTTACTAAGTTTTCCTCGTTGGGGACAGATATTTTTAACAAATTATACTCAATTTAAGAGTTTGCTTCTAGATGATAATACCAACCAGCAAATAGATGCAGATAAGTTGGTACGCGAATATTTGGAATCTCCTGAAATTAAAGCTTGTGTTTGGCATCGTTTATCGGAACAATACCCCGAACAATTAGAAAAGCTGTTACAGCAAGTATTAGATTGTCCAGAATTTAATTTAAAGCAAGATTATGTAGATTTGTTAAAGGAGTTTAACAAAAATTTAAATATTGAATTACCTGAAGTTGCTAGCGTTCCATTACATTTACACAATCTTTTTCAGGAAGCATTATCGGAAGTCAAAGGTAAGAGTAATAAGAAGGGTAAAAGTAAGCCAAAAGGAGGATTTGGTTCGTAATTAATATTCTTGACCTATTTCGTGTCAATTATTACTGGCTATAGAAAATTAATACCTAAAAATTTCCCAAAAGGTTGATTGAATACGTTTTCAACCTGATAATGCCATACTCGTTTTAGAAGAAGAACTAATTACTTAGTGCGACTTACTTAAAAGTAAATTTCTATTCCTCTCGAATATCAAGATTACTTCTCACTATAGATTTGCTAATTATGGGAAGTTGATAAGTTAGTAATAACGAAACAAACAAAACTCTTGTTGAGGAGCTTCAATTATGTTTAATCTTATCGCATGGGCAGTTCTAGGTCTTATCGCTGGCGCTATTGCTAAAGCAATCTACCCCGGTCATCAAGGTGGTGGAATTCTAGCAACAATGCTTCTAGGTATTATTGGTGCATTCGTTGGTGGTAGTTTGTTTTCATTATTATCAGGGAACGGGTTAGCAATAACTGGATCTATCTTTAGTATTCCAGCTTTTATTACTGCTATCATCGGCGCAATGATTGCTATCTTCATCTGGGGTTTAGTTACCAGACGTGCTGCGTAATAAGTATTAAGTAAAGATTCTCTTGTACGCTGGTAATACGTTTATGAAGATGGGGAAGCTACTTTTAATGCAGTTGAGAAAATGATTAATCGTTTCTTAATTGTTAATCCCCTTGTCAAGAGAATCAATTTTTTCGTAAATCCTTATCAGAAAAATAGATTGTAATTCAGGATTATAAATATGCCTAATCAAGAAAAAAGACAGCCTTTAACCCCCGAACAGGTTGATTTTGAACAAAAGCATCAGCAAAAACAAGAATTAGAAAATTCAGATAATCCCAATGTGTTAAATCCTGGGGATAAGGTTGATCAAGGTAAGTCAGTAGATGAAAAAGCAAAGCAAGTTGCTGTAGATGCACCTGATATTACTGGAGATCATATCACCGTTCCTACTTATTTCGTTGCAGAAGATAAGGAAACAGGTGAAGAAGAAGCATTGCATCACGTTAAAGATGCCGAAAAAATTTCTGATGTAATTCGTCAAGCACGAGTGGACGAAGATGGTGAGAGAAAATGGCGTTAAAGCTTGATACAGCTTTAATTAAAAAAATTATTTCATTAATCTCTCGAAATTAATTCGGGAGATTTTGGTTTGTGTTTATTGGGATGCACCACGTTTATAGCTAAAGTTCCGGCAGCCTAGAAGGTTGGGGCTAATATTACAAAGCTTAACTAGTACTAGTGGTTCACCACATAAGTTATGAGGGGTAGCATAATGGTATTTGTAGGTTGGGTTGAACGGAGTGAAACCCAACATCCGCGTTGGGTTGCGCTTCGCTTAACCCAACCTACGAATCAATCTCTCAACCTAGCAAAACTTATGTGGTGGAGTACTAGTGGTTCACCACATAAGTTATGAGGGGTAGCATAATGGTATTCGTAGGTTGGGTTGAACGGAGTGAAACCCAACATCCGCGTTGGGTTGCGCTTCGCTTAACCCAACCTACGAATCAATCTCTCAACCTAGCAAAACTTATGTGGTGGAGTACTAGTACCCGACCACATAAGTTTTGCGGGGTTTGTGTAGTGCGAGCATCTTGCTCGCTGGCGCTATCGAGCGAGCAAGATGCTCGCTAGCGGTCACGAGGGAGCGAGACGCTCCCACTACGAGCGCCTTACCCAGCAAAATCAATGTGGTTAAGTACTAGATTAGGAAAAAGCAAAGTTTTTGAAAATTTGAAAAATAAAGATACAAGATGATATGTCAAAAAGATGACTTTTACGATCGATTTATTTCTCAAGACATACTTTGAAGTTATTCCCAAGACTGAAGAATAAAATTAGCTTTATAAAATATTATGTATATGTAAACAATTATAAATATCAATTTCAATAAAACTACTAGATAAACAAGGAGGAAAAATAGATTATTATAAGTAATCAAAAGTACACAATTACCGTAGTTTCAAATCATGATAACCTTGAACAGGTTACGCTACAATTAAAGCTTGACGGCTTTCCCATACAACAGTTTTACAGGATTGTACCTCTAAAAAACCAACTGTACGATCGTATTTTAGAAGATTTAGAAATTCCTAAAAACAGAATTGTTTTTTATACAAATAGCCTGCAACGTGGTAAGCATCTATTAGTAATCAAAAGTACAGAATCACAAGTTAGGCAAGCTCAATCTATCTTTAGATATTTAGGTATTAACGATTGGGAAGTTTATTATACGCCCCTATGTTATCGCTTAATTTCTTCAAATTTTGATAAAGTTCCATTTTTTCAGAACGCAATTGGTAGTTTTATGTTAAGCTCACTAAACTAATTCTTTTCAAAGAGTTTAGTTTTAATGATAAATTTTTAACCTCACACTTACTACTGCTTTATTCGTGCAATAGTTATTCAACTTAAAGTAGTTCGCAGTTAAATATGGAGAAACAAATTATGAACTTTGGACAACTAAAACTTGCTTGCAGTATTGCTAGCCTCAGCGCTGCGATCTTTGCTTTTGGCGGAGTAAAAGCTCAAGCACAAACCCCTCAAATTCAAGCACAACCTGAAACAGCCAACACATACGTTGAACAAGTACCGAAAAAAGTTGCTCAATTTGAACCTGGTACTCCGACTCGAAGTGGTCCTAGCTACATTGGTGTGGGTGGATTTTTAGGATTTGATGATGATAGTGCATTAGGTGATGGAGCTTTTTCAGTAATCAGCAAAATTGGTTTGAGCAGAAACTTTTCTATACGTCCATCTGCTTTACTTAATGATGATCCTGTGTTTTTAATTCCCTTAACAATTGATTTTCCCGTTGATGACGTTACGGAACTTGGAGTTCAAAGAATTAGCGTAGCTCCTTATTTGGGTGCGGGAGTTTCAATCAATACTGATAATGATGCTGATGTTGGCTTCCTACTTACTGGAGGAGTTGACGTTCCCGTCTCCAGCAAAGTTACAGCAACCGGAGGAGTAAACATTGGCTTCTCTAGCGATAACGCAGATGTGGGATTACTTTTAGGTGTAGGCTATAACTTCTAAAGGTCAAAGATTAAAGGTCAAAGGTTAAAGGTAATAAAATTGTTTTCGCTTTTTATTATTCCTTTTCTTTAGCTATCATCTTTGGCGAAGTGTAAAAATTAGATTAATTAAGTAAACCCGGCTTTTGAAAAAAACAGTCCGGGTTTCTTAATTATTACCAACGGTTTAACAATACTATAGAAAAATTGTTAATTGAATTGCAGTTTAAATACTACAAACCAGGACTTTTCGACTTTTCAACGTCTGGAACAATATCAGGACGTTCTTTATCTTCCCAACCTACAGGACGCTTGGAATTATACCAAGCAATGGAGCCGATGGAAACTGCTGCAATAAAGCCAACAACAACAATCCCTGTTAAAGACATATAGTAGTCAGTCCTACCATAGGTATTGTCAATTAGCTCTGCTAAAACGTAGTTAAAAGAAATATTCATTGTCACAGTCCAAATTTGAACAGAAAATTAGTTAACAATCCAGATATATTTCAATCAGAAATTAATAAAAATTCTCACATTTTTTGCTACCGCTTGTCAAATAGATTTTAACAACGGATGCTTTTATTTTGGATTTTAGATTTTAGATTTTAGATATTAATAACGGATGCGCTTGGTTTGGTTTATTTTTAATTAATTGTTTTACGATCCGATCGTTTTGAATCTTTTCAGATATCCTTTCACACTATTTACATTGTTTAATAGTTTTTTATATACTCGCGTTCCTCATTCTCTGTAGCTTTTTTATGAAGCCCAAACATTAAAATAAAGGAGTTAGAAATAAATCTAACTCCTTTATTTTAAAATTCTATTTTCCCACAAAATAAATAATAACCTACTTAAAGACTATTACTTACTAATGAATTAATAGTTTAGTAAAAATTAGTCAATTGCTTTTTTTACTTTATCCTTTGCATTTTCAACGGTTTGACGAGCTTCAGCTTCACCTTGCTTGGCTTTACCTGCTGCTTGATCTTCAGGATCGCCGGTAATATTACCCATTGCTTCTTGAGCTTTACCTTCAATATTCTTAGCAGCAGCTTTTGCTTTATCTTCAGCGCTCATAATTGACTCCTTTAATTTATTTATAATCAACCAAAAACTTGGTTATGTTATTTCTTCGTTGCTTTCTTACTTCATATATTAGCTATTAACTGTTGGTAATTCCTCTATCATGAGAAACTTTTTTAGACAGTTATCTATATCCTTTTATATAGTTAATTTGGATGAAGTAAAGAGTAAAGAGTAAATAGTTAGGAGTTAAGAGTTAGGAGTAGAAAGTAGAAAGTAGGGAGTTAAGAATAAACAGTTAGTAACTGCTCACTGCTCACTGCTAACTGCTCACTGTTAACACCAAGGTTGACGAAAATCTGCATGCAAAGTTAATCCACCGTCTACAAATATAGTTTGTCCAGTGATGTAAGAGGCTTCGGAGGAAGCGAGAAACGCAACTACACCAGCCATTTCTTCGGGTGTTCCGGTGCGACGCATGGGTATGTGTTGTTCAACTTTGGCTTTTTCGTCGGGTGAGGAAGCCCAATGGTTGATGGGTGTCGCTGTAGTGCCGGGTGCAATAGAGTTGATCCGAATTCCGATATGTGCATATTCTAAAGCTAAAGTACGGGTTAGATTTTCCATTCCTCCTTTGCTGGCAGAATAAGCTGCATATAATGGTTTGGGGATTGTCTCATGGATGCTGGAATTATTGATAATTACGCCACCGTGGCTTGTTTCTAAAAAGTGCTTGATAGCTTCGCGAGAGCAAATATATGTTCCTCTTAGATTAACAGCAATGATACGGTCAAATTCAGCAATGTCTATTTGATGAGAAGAAGCAGGACTAGCTTCAATGCTGGCATTATTAATTAAAATATCTATACCACCAAATTTGTCCACAGTTTTAGAGAACATATTCACAACATCTTCTTCTTTAGAAATATCGGCTTCAACCAGCAGATGTTTAACGCCGTAATTTTCTATTTGCAAGCTAGCTTGCTCCCTAAGCATCATTTCTTGCACATCTTGTGCTTTTTTCGGTTGATTATAATAATTTAAGGCTACATTCGCTCCTTCCTCAGCAAAACGTATGGCGATCGCCTTTCCAATTCCCTTGCCAGCACCCGTAATAATAACGTTCTTTCCTTTTAAGTCTTTCATAAATTTTTGTATACAGATTTAACCCTAGAATAAATGCTTAACCCACATTCAACTATCAACTGTATTTATCAAGGTGCAATCAATCGATAGGTTGAGTTTTCAGTTACCAGTGAGCAGTGAACAGTGAGCAGTTAGCAGTGAACAGTGTTAGCGTTAGCGGAGCGTGTCCGATAGGACATAGCGTGTCCCGAAAGGGACATACAGTTACCTTCAAAATAGTAGTACGTTAACGAAGTGTGTCCGTTAGCGTTAGCGGAGCGTCTCTGAAAGAGATAGCGTCTCCGAAGGAGATAGGATATGTATCTTGCTCGCTTGCTACTACTTATAAATTCACTAACTCCTAACTCCTAATTCCTAACTCTTAATTTCTAATTCCTAACTGCTCACTGTTCACTGCTCACTGCTCACTGCTTTCCCTAAACGACTTTTAAAACGCCGAACACCATTACAGCGAGATAAACTACGTATATGCCATTAAGTATCAAAACTTCTTTGAGAGAAAAGCTGTAGTTTGGTTTTCCCCAATAAAGAAACGCTGCATAGATCAATCCTAGTAAAGCGACGAATCCTAAATTAACTGAGTACAGCAGTAAATTATCAACGGGTAAGGTAACAAGAGCTAAAGGAAAGAAAGCAAGAGTCATTGTTGCTGTATTATCGGCAATAACGCTGGTAGTCGCAGCTGTAAGTTGTCCGCTACCGGCAACGCTCCAAGTTGCGAATACTTCCGGAACAATACTCAATGTGGCTGTGATAAATAAACCACCAATGACTCTGGAAATTCCTAAATTAGAAACTATTTTTTCTGTTGCAGTTACGGTAAAGTAAGCTCCGAAAATCAATAAAACAATTCCAATTACGGCAGTAACTATTTCTTTACGATTCCATTCAACTTCATCACCTTGTTTGCGCTTACGCAATATTGCATTACCTAAATAAATTACGTAAGCAGCTAACATTATCCAAGCGTCGATGGGTTGCAAACCTCGCCAAGCTTTCGGTAGGGTAAGTAATGCTGCTAAAGCAACTATCAATAAATAAGGAATTGCCTGTACGTATAATGCTTCCGATTTAACTTTTAGAGCTTTAGAAGATGTAGAATTATTATTATTCCTATTGTTATTTCGCGATTTTCCTCGATTGCCCCACCATGAAGCTATATAAGCAACCGTTACAATTGCTGGCACGGAAATAATATTGCTTCCTAATAAATTACCCAGTCCGATATCGGAAAAACCACGAATGGCGCTGGTAGTATTGGTGCCAATTTCAGGGCTAGCGGTAGCAAAAGCCACGAAAGCCGCTCCTGCTGCTTCGGAAAGCCCCCATTGTTGTCTTAGTTTCTGTAAAGGCTCGGCAATTTTATCTGCTCCCCAATGGGCTGCATATACGGAGGCGAGAAGCAAAAGTACCCAAGGTAATATAGACATTTTACTAATTCATTTTCTAGTAATAATTATCTAATAACTACCTTAATTTCAGATTAAATAACAAAGTCAATATATATATTTAAATTAGTTAGACTTAATTTTTTTGAGATTCTTTAGTATAAATAATGAATTACTTACGATAAACACAAGTAAATAAATCATCAAGTTTGTTGGCTTGCTTTACTTGTTCCAAAGCACGAAAACTGATAATATCACCAACATCGAGGATAATATTACCCTGCTTATCGCAAATAACTCGCTTCACTGGATGACCTAATATACTTTTAATTTTTTTATCTTCCCAAAAATTATGATTCTTGTTATCGCTTTTACTAATTCTGGGTATATTTTCATTGCTAAGCATGACTAACATTTTTTAACCCCGGACGGTTTATTACATAATTTAAATTCGTTCTTCTCCTGTTATTCGCTTGGATCGGGTCAAATATAAACTATCGAGAAGCTTACTTTATTTATAAGAGAAATAACTGTTATCTTCATCAATCTTCAGTTGCATTCACGCTCTATTGAAAGATTAATCAAAGCATCCTCCTTTAGATAAATATGTTTATGTGTTTCATTTATATTCAAATATTTTGTAGTATATTTACAATTCGTAACATTGTTTTAACTTAATGCTGTAAGAGGATGTTTGGATGCGCCATAAATAAAACCACAAACCTTCAGATCCCCCTAAATCCACGTTGCTACAACAGCTAGCTGTGTTCCCCCCTTCGGGTTCGCCACTTTGCTCAACGGGGGGAACCCCCGCACGCAAGTGGTCTCACCGCAACGCAGTGGTTCCCTTTAGGACATAGCAATCGCATTAATATGACAATTGTTGCGAGCAACCGCACCTCCGGTGATTGCTTCGCTCCGCTCGCAATGACGATTTAACGGGGTTCAAATCCCTCAAACCTATGTGGAAAGTACTTGTGTGTACACGGTAGCCCAAATTAGCGGGGGTTAGGGGGGATCTAAACGCTGTGAAACCAATATAGAAGACTTCTGTGTACACCGTAGCTATAAGGGCAGGGGGATAATTAGATAATTAGGATAAAAATATACTTTTCCGCCCATCCTGTAAGTAACTAATTAACGAATTAAATAATGAATAAATAGCAATATGAATAATTTTTGTGTAATTGTAGATAGAACAACATTAGAGTAATCGCACAGATGTTAATTGTGCTAAATGACTTTGGTATAGTGTAAAAAATAGTTAAAAATATAAATATCTATTGATTTTTTAGCAAAAATGCTTTTAGTTTCAGCTAGCTCGATCGCGACTGCCTCTTTAATGCCTCACGGTACCTGCTACCTATGGAAACCTGGATTGGTGGGGCTGCATTTGGTGAGCGACGCTGTTATTGGTTTATCTTATTTTTCTATTCCAATAACTCTTATATATATTCTTCGCAAACGAGCGGATATTCCTTTTAACGGGATTTTCTGGCTGTTTGCTGGTTTTATTATTTTTTGCGGTACCGGGCACTTGATAGATATCTGGACTTTGTGGCATCCAGATTACTGGTTTTCGGGTTTTATTAGAGCGATGACTGCGATAGTGTCCTTTGTCACTGCAATTGCTTTAACTTATTTAATTCCGCAAATACTAGCTTTACCAACTCCGAGTCAATTGCAAGCAGAAATTCAAGAGAAAAAGCAAAAAGAACAGTTTTTACGCAGTATTTATGAAGGATTAACAGAAGCAATTTTTGTGGTTGATACTACAAACAAAGACGAATTCGTTTATGAAAGTATTAACCCGGAATGTGAAAAAGTAATGGGGATTACTTCTGAGCAAATCGAAGGAAAAACTCCCGAACAAGTTCTCTCTAATGATGTGGCTTTGACAGTTCGAGAACGCTACAATCATTGCTTGTCAATTGGGGAAAGCGTTACCTATGAAGAATGCTTAAAATTTAATGACTATGAAGAATGTTCTTGGTGGTTAACAAATTTAAAACCTTTATTTAACGAAGCAGGTAAAATTTATCGGATTATCGGAACCAGCGTTAATATTACCGAAAGAAAGCAAGCAGAAGAGCAGTTGCGAAAAAGTGAAGAACGTTGGGATCTAGCTTTGCAGGGTACGGGAGACGGTATCTTCGATTGGAATATTAAGAAGAATGAAGCTTTTTTCTCTACTCGATATAAAGAGATGTTGGGTTATACCGATTCAGAAGTAGAAAATAGCTATCAAGGATGGCGAAACCTGGTTCATCCAGAAGATATTGACTCAGCCGAAGCAACTTGGAAAGCTTATATAAATCATCAAATTCCGCAATATAATGTTGAATTTCGTTTGCGCTGCAAAGATGGCAGCTATAAGTGGATTTTAGCTCGCGGGATTGCTCAATGGAATCAAAATGGTGAAGCAATTCGTATGATTGGTTCCCACCAAGATATAAGTGGGCGTAAAGCAGCCGAAGCAGAAATTGTTCGTTTGAATCAACAGTTAGAAGCCAGAGTAAAACGGCGCACAACGCAGCTAGAAGAATCAAATCGCCGTAAAGACGAGTTAATTAAAAGCGAGCAATTAGCAAGAACGGAAATCAAAATTTATGAATATATTGTCGAAAATATCCAAGTTGGATTATGTATTTGGCAGATGGATGATATTGATGATATAAAGAGTTTTCGCTTAACAACTATCAATCCTGCGGCATCGCAAATGCTGGGTGTAGATATTCAAGATTATATAGATAAACCCATAGAAGAATGTTTTCCTAACCTTTTAGATGCAGAACATATCGCCATAGTAGAAGCTTATGCTGAGGTAGTTAAATCCAAACAAGTTAAGGATTTAGGAGAATTTTGTTACGGTGACGATTGCGTTCCTACTTCTTGGTTTGAAGTCACGGCTTTTCCTTTACCAGATAATTTAGTAGGTGTTGCTTTTGATAATGTGGGCGATCGCAAGCGGATGGAAACTGCTTTAGCAGAAAGCGAGCGTTTGTATCGTAATGTAATTAACAGCGTCAAAGAAGTTGTTTTTCAGATCGCTAAAACGGGTATTTGGACTTTTTTGAGTGCTGCTTGGACTGATATTACTGGGTTTAACATAGAAGATAGCTTGCTTATGCCATTTACCGATTTGATGTATGCCGAAGAAGAGAAACTTAAAGCTAGAGAGTTATTTGAATCGGTAACTTCAGGTGAAGTAGAACATTTTCAATACGAATTCCGTATTCTTACCAAAAATGGGGATTTTCGCTGGCTAGAAATGTACGCTCAAATCGAACATAATTCTGATGGTGAAACCCTTGGGGTTTACGGTACCCTAAATGATGTTACCCAACGCAAGCAAACAGAAGCTGTTTTACAAGCAAGGGCTGATGAATTAGCTCAAATTAATTTAATCTTATTGCAAACCACCAGCGAATTAGAAAAACGTAACAAAGAATTAGATCAGTTCGCTTACGTTACCTCCCATGATTTGAAAGCACCTTTAAGAGCGATCGCCAATTTATCGGAATGGATTGAGGAAGATTTAGAAGAAGCGCTAACTGAAGATACACAAAAGCAAATGGATTTGTTACGCGGTAGAGTATATCGTATGGAAGCTTTGATTAATGGGCTTTTACAATATTCCCGTGTCGGCAGAATGAAAACCGAACCGGAAACGGTTGTGGTTGCTCAACTTATAGCTGAAATAATTGATTCGATTGCTCCACCACAAGAGTTTACTATCGAAGTTGTTGGGGAAATGCCTATTTTAATTACTGAAAGAATACCTTTGCAACAGATTTTCAGCAATTTAATTAGTAACGCGATCAAACACCACAATCGTTCGGATGGTAAATTGGTAATTACCGTTGAAGAACTAGATAAATTTTACGAATTTACACTTGCAGATGATGGTAAAGGTATTGCAGAACAATATTACGATAAAATTTTTGTCATATTCCAAACATTAGAAGCGCGGGATAAACGTGAAAATACTGGTATCGGTCTTGCTATAGTTAAAAGAATAGTTGAAGAAACTGGAGGAACGATTACATTAGAATCTCAAGTAGAGAAAGGCACAACTTTCCGGTTTACCTGGCCTAAGAAAAGTATGTATTAACTTTAATTAAAATATAGTCAAATTTCGTCAGATATAGTTTACTCTCAAAGAGATGAAATTATTAGTATTAATTTTTTATAAAAGTGAGACTTGTAGAGCGACATTTAATAAAGTCAACGAAACCCAGTTATAAAGAATTAGATTTTTGATCATTCTTATCTAAAAATCTTTATAACAGTGCGACTTATATTTGTCGTCAAGCATTTTTCAGGGGAGAAGTTGTACCAAGCTTTAATCAACTTTATCATCAACTAAAAAATGGTATTGATTATAAGTCATTACCAGCAAAAGTAAGTCAACTAGTAATAAAACAAGTTGCACGAAACTTTAAATCATTCTTTGCCGCAATGGCAGCATATAAACAAGATAAATCCAAGTTTTTAGGAAAACCTAGATTACCATCATACAAGCATAAAACTTTGGGTAGGAATTTAATATGTTATAACTATCAAGCCATATCCAAAAAAATTTTAAAGCAGGGTTATATAAATCCATCTCTTACTAACTTAAAAATAAAAACGAAACAAAAAAATGTTTGTGAAGTTAGAATAATACCAAAAAATGGTTGTTACTTAATTGAAGTTGTTTATGAAAGAGAATGTATAAAGGAAAGTAGCTCTGTTTTAGGTAAAAGAGTCACAGGAATCGATATTGGAATATCTAATTTAGCAGCAGTTAGCAGTAACTTAGATGATTTTAGACCTTTTATAGTTTGCGGTAAAGCAATAATTACGTACTAATCAATATTTCAATAAATATAAAGCCAAATTGCAGTCACTTTTACCACCGGGTAAATACAAATCTCAACGTATTGATAGATTAACTATCAAACGCAATAATAAAGTGGATTATTACCTCCACACAGCTAGTAGATTTATTGTAAATCAGCGATCGTAAGTCATCAAATAACAGATTTGATAATTGGTAAAAATGATAATTGGAAGCAATCAGTTAATCTGGGAGCTAAAACCAATCAATCATTCACATCAATTCCTCATGCTAAATTTATTTCCCAACTAATCTATAAGTGTCAATTAGTAGGGATAAAGGTACATACAGTGAAACAGCGCGGTATTGGGGGTTTCCCCCATGAGCGACTGTTGAACCCGAAGGGTCAATGAATCCTACACGAGTAAGTGTAGTTTTCTAGACTTAGAACCTATTAAAAAGCATGAAACATATTTAGGTAAAAGAGTACATCGAGGACTATTTAAATCTAGCTCTGGTAAAAATTACAATTGTGACATTAATGGCAGTCTTAATTGTATTAGAAAGGTAGTCGGTGATTCTCTTTTTAAGGGAAAACTGATAGAGAGGCTTGTAGTTAGCCCAGTAAGGATGAAGCCTTACAAAGCTAAAAGCTAGTTGATATATTTGACTATATTTTTAGTAACTATTGGTCTTTATGCGAGATACCTTGAATCGCATAATTAGACCATAGCTAATGGTATATAAACAGACATACCAAAATATATAAAATTTATTTATTATAATTGTCATTGGGAAACAAACTATCTATTTGTGCCCTAAAAGGGTAGAATTTTATTTATAATTTATTGTAATATTCTCATTGGATCGGCTTAATAATTTCTTTATTTTTTGAAGCGAGCAAAGGATTATTAACCCGATCGGAAGCGAGTAACGAGTCAATTCATCCACTTAAAGTGTTAGCTTCGCTGCTGGAGGAAAGTCTCGTCTGTGCTGAAAGTAGATATATAAATCGATTATGCACGGAGCAGACTATGCAAATGGAACTTGATGAATCTGGTAAGCAGCAGCGTACTTCCGAACTTCCACTTATCTTAGCCGTTGAAGACAACGAAGATAATTTATTGATAATTAACTACATAGTTGACTCTTTAAACTGTAGATTTATTGGCGAACCAGATGGACAAAAAACTTTGCAAATTGCACGAGAATCTCAGCCTAATTTGATATTATTAGATATCATGTTGCCAGAGACGAACGGTATAGACTTGTTTCATGGTTTGAAGCAAGATAGCTCCACAAAGCATATACCCGTTATTGCAGTAACGGCATTAGCAAGGGTTGATGAAAAAAAGCGTATATTAGAAGCAGGTTTTGATGCTTATATCAGCAAACCTTATATGCTTGAGGAAATAGAAGAATTGATTTGTAGCTATCTTAATTTGAAACAGAATCTTCTGTAAGTTGTGCTTTCTTAGTAGAAGTCAACTTATAGTTATCGGCAAATAAAGCAATAATACTAACATAGTTTGTATCAAGATGAGTTGCGAAGAGAATATTACTTACTTGAGAATTTGTAACTTCCTCAATTATTTGTTTAAATTCGGGTCGTAAAATTTTTTCTATACTACTTCTTGCCTTCTCAACTATTTCCTGATAACCTGCTGCCATTAAAAGTATCTCAGGTTTAGTAATAGCATTTTCGATCACAATAGTTAATTTGTTGTCTAAAAAACGACAGTAAATATCTAATGGTTGATGTCCTAACTTATTTATAAATAAAGACTGTATGCGTTCAACCAAGATTTCTTGCGATTTTTCAGAGTGTGAAATTTGAGAATACATGATAAATATCTCTTAACAACAGCTGACACTTATAGCAATCCGAATTTGAAGATGAGAAAACACGTAGATGTAGGATTGAAATAATAAGTAATTTTTTATTCATACCTGGCGACTATAAGTCGCGGCTATACAGGCGAAACCCGCCTGCGCGGGTTGTTTTATTAAGTCCACGCAGGTGGACTTCGTTTCTGTAGTAGCGGTTTTAACCGTCAGATAAAGTATCAATTTCTTACAAATCATTTAGGATTGCTATATTAGTTTTATTTGATAAAGAAAAATTAGACTATTGATTAATTCGTTTTTTGACACTTATTAATACTTAGTAGAAAGATAAAAGCTTTCTACTAGTCATAATTAAAATTATTCCATCAAAGAATTATTCCCGCTTTTTCCATTAGATGCTTTTGGTCTCGCTTTAGGAATAGCATCCGGATTACGAACTTCTGGGGTATTTGATAGCACAACAACAATGCCGCTTCTACCAGTTTCTAAAGTCGCATCTCCCATCAAATCTAATACTTTTACTTCTAAAACTTCCTCAATTAACTCTTTTAATTTAGGTTCTATAGCATCATCTAAGCCGGAACGTACTTGCTCTGCTAATTCCTCTTGTCCTTGTTCTACTAATAATTGCTCTGCTGGAGTAATTGAATCTTCCATAACAATCGCTAAAGAATCATCGAATAGTTGGCAAGTAACTTTCGCTGGTCTGTGTCCTAACTGATTGGAATACAAACCTTGAATCCGTTGCGAAAGTTCTCTTTCTCTTTGTCCGCGAGTTGGAATAGAAATTTTCATATTGTTCTCCAGCTAAGTGTTGACCGCAATCAATAAGTCACTATTAAGACTTAGTACATAAAACAGTACTTATACTATCTGCAAATTTATTCTTTGGTATAACAAACTGTTAAGTAAGTCAAACATCTCAAAATAAATTGAGTTATCAAAAGCAGTGATATTTAATTTGCTTGCAGCCCGTATTTAAGAATCATCTAATAGAATACAGGTTGGAAAACTTGAAAACAGCATTCGAGTGGCAGATATTAAAGAATTATAGAATAGCTCTTTAGATGTAATTTTGTATGAAAAAAATAATTCCTTATGCTTATTGAATGACTAAGATAGGGCAAGGCGCATGATGCAGTACATGATTGCTGACGCTGCCTAATAAAGCTTCCGCAATATCGTTATGTTTTTTTCGACCTATGACGATCAAATCTACGTTCAAATCCCGAGCAATTTGGCAAATTTGGGAGCCAATATTTTCTGTACTTTCATAACATTTAGATTTAACCGGAATACCTTGTGAGGAAACCTGTTTTTGATACAGTCCTAAATGTTTTTCAGCTTGTTGATGCTTAGTAATATTCGCATCTTCAATTAAATCCATATTGATTATTGCTGGAGACATACTACTTGCTCCGGGAATTCCAGATAAACCCATACCGCTATCCATACCCGTCTGAGACATCATTGCAATTTCCGTTAGGTCAGATAAACAATGAATTAACGTTAAAGACGCTCCGATATTTTGAGCCAAACTTAACGCTTCAGAAAATACGGATTCATCTCTGGGTGAAAGTTCTAAAGCTACAAGAATATTTTTAAAAGTCATTTCCTCAATATATTTAAGTTTTACGATTAATTCTTAAGTTATAAATTTTACAAATTAGAGACTTTTATAATTACTTTTTTTAATATTCACTATTAATATAGACATAACAACAAAATAAGACAACCATCTATATAAAGAAGTAAATAGTCGATGGTTCTTTCTAAAGATAGAATTTGATATCTATCCGATTGATTGTTTTGGGATAAAAAATATAGCTGATAGATTAACTAAATGATTCGTTAGACAGAATGGATATATCTTTCTAGGTCTTAAAATATAATTTCCATAAAATTTTGATTGTTAAACAGCTTTTCCCATAAATAATATGACATCTGAATACAAAAGAGCAGTTGGCGTTTTTACTACTCGTAAAGATGCAGAAAGCGCATTACAGGATTTAAAGGATTCTAACTTTCCGATGGATAAAGTTTCTGTAATAGCACGACAGCCCGAAGAAAGCGAAGATATAGCGGGTGTTGAAGTCACGGAAAACGTAGGAAACAAAGCCGATGACGGAGCCACGACTGGAGCCGTTGCAGGTGGTGCATTAGGAGGAGTTACAGGGTTATTAGTCGGTTTAGGAATGTTAGCAATACCCGGTGTCGGCCCAATTATGCTTGCTGGTGCAGAAGCAACTGCGATACGCAGAGCGTGATGCCGGAGGCATATCGCAACTACCTTAGCAGGGGGAGCAATCGGTGCTGCAAGCGGTGGATTAGTTGGTGCAATGGTTGGTTTGGGGATTCCCGAAGAGCGAGCAAAAGTTTACAACGAGTATGTTTCAAAAGGAAGCTATTTAGTAGTTGTTAAAGGTACGGAAGCACAAATCTACCAAGCTCAAGATATTTTGAGTCGTAACGGCATCCAAGAATGGGGTATTTACAATATTCCTACCTCTCCAGCAAATCAGACAGAGGGTAAAGTTTTAGGTAACTCCAAATATATAGTTGGTGTATACAGAATGCGTCACCACCTTAAAGACGCAATTAGTGCCATGAGAGATACTAATTTTCCCATGACGCAAATGTACGTAGTAGAAAAAAACCCCCCTCCGTTTGCCAGTATTAACTCAATAGATGTAAAACCCAGCTTAGAAAACTATGCAGGTTTAGGCATATCCGAAGAAAGAGCCAGACATTACGAGCAATTATTAGAAAGAGGCAATTATTTAATAGTTATGAGCGGAACCGAAGATGAAATTAACGAAGCAAAATTGATTTTAAAAGAACATAAAATTGATGATTTGAGCATTCACGATCCTTCCGCGATTTCAATTAGCAGTTAGCAGTGAACAATTACCAATTATCAATTATTTGGTAATTGATAATTCACCTTTAAGCTTTAACCTTTAACTTTTAACCTTTTATCTTCTTCCCAACTTCAGTAAAAAGAATTAAAACTGGGATAATTTCTAATCTTCCCATCCACATAAATATAATTAAGGTTAACTTTCCCAGCCAAGGTAATTCGGGAGTGGTGATACCAACTGATAAACCTACACTTCCTAAAGCTGAAGCAGCTTCAAATAAAACATCACTCAAACTATAGTCTGGTAAATTTAGCTGTAATAAAACAAATACCCCAATCATTAATATTACTATCCATAGAAAGCCTAAAATTGCTGCTGCTTCTATGCGACGTTAGAATTAAAAGCTAGGAATTAAAAGCTAGGAATTAAAAGCTAGGAATTAAAAGCTAGGAATTAGGAGTTAGAAATTATAAATTATAAATTCAATTTATGGTCACTCCTAACTGCTCGCTGTATGTCCCTTCGGGACACGCTGCGCTAACACTGTTCACTGCTAACTGTTCACTGTTATGTTTTGCTAAAAGCTGTAAATACTTTTCGTTATTTTTCGCTTGCTGCCATTTTTCTTTAAATATTGCTGCCGATTCTGCTTTTACGGGATCGACTTCATTCGGTAAAATCTCTTGACGTAATTTTGCTTCTTCTTCTTTTGAGCTAGCTTTTTGCGGATTGCTGCGATATTTCTTACCGCTTTTATGATTTGCATATCGACGCGCACGGGTATAGCCCATTTGTAAAAACTTTCGCGCCATATCCGCACCAACAAAATCATCTTGACTCAGATAATCTAAAAATAATTGATAAATTTTATCGCTTGATTCTTTAGCTATATCCGGCGTTTTAAACCGCCAATAAGGTAAAATCTCTGATTTATAAGGTTCTACCATTAATACTCCCTGTTCTCCCTTACCTACTATATAAAGTTCGGGAGATTCGCGAAAATTGATATTTTTATAATCTAATGAATAATCAAATTTTTTCATTTTGCTTATTGGTAACTAGTAACTAAGGTTAGGAGTTAGGAGTTAGGAATTAGGAGTTAGGAGTTGGGAATTGGGAATCACAATTTTTAATTGCTCACTGTATGTCGCTGTCGCGACACGCTTAGCCGCACGCTCCGCGTGAACGCTAACACTGTTAACTGTTCACTGACAAAAAAAGGGAAAAGGTGATATTTACCTTCTCCCAAATTTATTATTCCGGGTAATTTACGTCATAGTTTGCAATTAGACTTTCTCTTTCATTGGATCGGCAATGTAGCGGAAGTTTTCGTCGGAGTTCCAAGGGCCGCGCTCATCTTTACCGTTGGTAGACAAGTTGTAGTAAAGGTCTACGGTAGAATCTGGTTGGATGTTACCAAAGAATGGCTCGGTTAATTTACCCATAGAATCCAAGGCTTTCATGAACATCTTGGTGTGGGAGATTTCCCGAGTCAACAAGTGTACTAAAGTTTGTTTGGTGCCTTGATCTGGTGCTAGTTGAATCAATGATTCATAGGTAGTACGCGCACCTGCTTCTGCTGCAATGTTTGCGCGTAAATCTCTTACCATGCTACCACCTTCATTCAAATAGGTTGCAGTCCAAGCAGAACCTTGTGAATCTAAGAAGTGAGGCCCTTTACCGCGTACTGCAAACAGAGTACTTTTAAATGCGTCTGTTTGATCTACATTATCAGTATGCATTTCGATGAGTTTGCCAATCATTTCCAAATGGCTAAACTCTTCGGTAGCGATATCTTGCAGCATATCTTTGATACCTGCGTCTTCGGTGTGGAAAGACTGCACCCAGTACTGTAAAGCAGCAGATAGTTCCCCAGTTGCACCACCAAACTGTTCTAGTAAAAGTTGAGCGAAACGAGGATTTGGTTCGTCAATTTTTACTTCTTTTTCAATTAATTCTTTTTTGTGGAAAAACATTAGCTATGTTCCCTCTCTTTTTCGGACAGCATTTATAAGATTTAATTCAGCTATATAGATAAAACTGAATTTAATTTCTTTTCTTTTCTCTTCTCTCCTACCGATATTAGGCGATCGGGCATTGGTAAAACCTTTATCGCTAGATAGATTTGATAGATTATTTTTTTATATACAAAGAAGTAGACACAAGCTAAACATAAGGATGATTCAATCAAATTTTAGTTGCAGCAGCAAAATACTTCTTGGTTTATTTGGGAAAAACTATATTAGAATTACATCTCCAGCTAGATTTATTCCTTTTTATTTTTGTCCAAAATTAATAAATATCGAATAATATTCGTAAGTCCCATATTACCAAGCCACCGCAGTTTACTATGAGTCGTAGAAAAGCTTGTTTAATTTTTAACCCTGTTGCTGGCAACACTGATTCCGAGAAAGAATTAGAGAGAATAAAAGAACTTTTATCTACTCAATTCGAGTTGGATATTCAATTTACTACAGAAGATTGTAGCGCCGATAAAATAGCTCAAGAAGCTGTAAAAAAAGATTTTGAAATTATTATCGCTGCTGGTGGTGATGGTACTCTTTCAGAAGCCGCTAGAGCTTTGGGGGAAACAACTATTCCCTTGGGAGTAATTCCTAGAGGTACTGCTAATGCTTTTGCTTCTGCTTTGGGAATTCCCGATACTTTAGATCAAGCTTGTGAAACTATTTTATCCGGTAAAACTCGTCGGATTGATATTGGTAGATGCAATGGTAAATTAATGACGTTGTTAGCTGGAATCGGTTTTGAAGCGGAAACTATAGAAAATGCTTCCCGAGATGCAAAACAACGATGGGGTGTTTTGGCTTATTTGGTTTCCGGAATACAGCAATTGCGCGAGTTAGAACTATTTGATGCTGAAATTGAAACCGATGATAAAATTATTCGCGTTTCTGCTGGAGCTTTAACTGTAGCGAATGCAGCACCACCGACTTCTATTTTAGCTCAAGGTCCTGCTGGTATTCTTTATGACGATGGATTGCTTGATATTACCATTATCTCATCTCCTAATTGGGGAGCTGCGATCGCAGCTTCTTATCACTTACTACAAACTGGTTTGCGGGGAGATGCAGCCCAACGTGACGACATTGGTTATTTGCGAGCAAAGCGTGTAAAAATCACCACAGATCCACCACAGAAAATAGTTTTAGATGGTGAAATGATTGGTAATACACCTTTAGAAGTGGAATGCGTTCCCGGTGGTTTAACCGTAATAGTGCCCATGTTACCTGCTGAGAAGATTTCTGAGAAATTGGAAGGTTTACCAGATTTAGAGATTGAAGAAAAACGAACAGTTACGAATGAGTAATTGTGAAAATAAATATAACTTGATTTAGCTAAGTTTGAATGCCGGAAGTGATATTAATTTAAGACATAGCAACGAGGAGCAGGGAAGGGTAAAAAACACTTTATTCCAGAATATTAGTCTTTTCCCTGCCAGAATTTTTTGCAGTTTTTATTTCAAATTATAAAATAAGGAACAATGAGCAGAAAAAAGATGCTGTTGGTTATCGAAGATAATAATTATTGATAGCTATAAATCCTTGACAATATTTGTTAGAGGTAGATCCTATACATTTTTCAACAGAATAGATATATCTTTAGTCAGATTAAAATCTCATACTTAAGATATATTTTTAATAAATTTAATATTCATCTAAATCATCTTGTGGAGAGAGTTGTAAATTTACAAAAATTTTAATAATTAAGCAGCGTACAATAATCCAGAAGCTGTTTTGATTTTATCTATTTTAGCTTCTCGAAAATAAGTCTATTAATTTTGAATGGTGTGGGTATAAATAATTGCGATTATTATGAATTATAAAAATGTAAGAGTAGCGAATGTAAAAGATTTGAAAAAAGGCGAAATGCGTCAAGTCTCTATAGAAGATAATGAGATTTTACTGGCGCGAGTTGAAGACGGATTCTTTGCCACAGCAGCACATTGTACTCATTACGGGGCACCTTTAGAAAAAGGCATACTAAATGGAGAAACGGTAGTTTGTCCTTGGCATAATGCTTGTTTTGGTATTAAAAGTGGTAAATTAGAAGAACCACCCGCGCTTGATGCTCTACCTCGTTTTACTGTCAGGGTAGAGGGAGAAGATTTAATAGTAGAGCTACCAGAAGAAATTCCTTCTCAATGCATACCAGAAATGGCGAAATTTAATCCCCAAGCGGATAATCGCACATTTATAATTTTAGGTGGTGGTGCTGCGGGAAGCGTGGCGGCTGAAACCCTACGTCAGGCAGGTTTTCAAGGCAGAGTTGTCATGTTGAGCCGTGAGGATATATTACCATTTGACCGCACTGCTTTGAGTAAGAAATATTTGCAAAATGATTCAAAAAAAGATTCTTTAGTATTACGCTCTTCAGAATTTTATAACGAATGGGATATTGAAGTTTATTCTCATAAATCGGTAACGAAAGTAGAAGCAGCAAAGAAAACTATTACTTTTGAAGATAATACGACTTTAGAATACGATGCTTTACTAGTCGCAACTGGTGGTAAAGCTAATAATTTAAAAGTACCGGGTGCAGATTTAGATAATATTTTTACTTTAAGAAAACCAGAAGATGCCGATAAAATTATAGCTGCTGCGGAAAATGCTAAAACTGCCGTAGTTGTGGGTTCTAGTTTTATTGGTATGGAAGCAGCTTCAAGTTTAACCCAACGCGGTATTTCAGTAACTGTAGTAGCACCGGGAACCGTACCTTTTGAGAAAATTCTTGGAGATGATATAGGTGCCACCTTTCGCAAACTGCACGAATCAAATGGTGTATCTTTCCGGATGGGAACCAAGGTAAAGCAGTTTGGAGGTAACGGTAAAGTTGAAACTGCGGTGTTGGAAAATGGCGAAACTTTAAATGCAGATTTAGTAGTAGTTGGTATCGGTGTTTCACCTGCTACCGAGTTTTTGCAGGGAGTAGAGTTAAACGAAAAAGATAATAGCGTAAATGTAGATGAATATTTGCAAGCAGCAGATAATATATATGTAGCAGGAGATATTGCTCGTTTTCCTTACGCAGCAACGGGGAACCCACGAGGATCGAACATTGGCGGTTAGCGCAACAGCATGGACGTATTGCTGCTCGTAATATGGTAGGAGAGAAAATTAAATTTGCCAGCGTTCCCTTTTTCTGGTCGGGGCAATTCGATGTAAAATTGCGTTATGCCGGACACGCTGAAAATTGGGATGATATTATCATTCAGGGTAATTTAGAAGAGCAAGAATTTCTCGCTTTTTACGTTAAAGATAATCGAGTTTTAGCTGTAGCTGGCTCTCAGCACGATAAAGATATTGCCGCGATTACGGAATTAATGCGATTGCAACAGATGCCTCAAGGTGATGAAGTGCGTAAAGGTAAAATTAATTGGGTTGAAAAATTAGATTCTCAACAATTGGTTGCTTAAGAATTGGGGATTGGGCATGGGGCATAAATTTTTAACATTCCTAACCCCTAACTTTTTGTCGCCATCCCCATGTCTTTCGGTTCATCAAAGGAGAATATTACCATCCGGCAAAAATAAATCAAGAAATTCTATAAAAAAGGTTGAAATTAACTCTTTAAATAATCGATCGCGATCGATCGTTGTACATCCTGGATTCAAACGACTTTTATATATTCACATAGAATTAATTTCACCAGTTTTTAATATTTATTGCTATAAAAAAGTTAATATAATTTACAAAAAGTTTACTAAATATATACTAAACAATAACTTTGGAATTTATCACCACAGACTTGTAATTCTATATCGTCAGATGGATAAATTAAGTAATTTAAACAAACTAATATTTAGAATACGGTAATATAATTATTTCAGGATATTATGAATAATTTGCGACGGTTTCAGATTATAGGCGCATCTATAATAACAATCGGTTTAGGCATAGGTGCTGTAGGCATTCCATTAGTAACTAATGCTCAATCTTCTCCACAATCAACATTTCCTGATGTGAAACCCGATTATTGGGCGTACCCTTTTATTAAAGGTTTAGCAGAAAGAAATGTTATAACCGGATATCCCGACGGTAGATACAGACCAAAACAAGCATTAGATAGAGACGAATTCGCTGCTATAATTCGTAAAGCGTTCGATCAACAAAAAGAAAAACAAATCAAAAGCGGTTCTGTATATAAGGATGTTCCTCAAGGATATTGGGCAAGTGAAGCAATTGAGGAAGCTGTAGAAGAAGGATTTTTATCCGGGAATGAGAATCAATTCCGTCCCCGTAATGAAGTTACTAAGTTAGAAGCAATCAATGCTTTAATGAGAGGTTTAGATTTAAGTTATCAAGCAAATCCGGTACAAACTTCTGCCGTAACAACAAATACTCCGACAATTATTCCGCCATATATTAGAAGAAGAGTAGCGAACAGAAAAAGAAAGCGTTTGATATTGCCAATCGGGATTACTTCTTTGATGCAGCCTTTACTTGTTCAAAGAGCTAATGCTGCCAGAGCTACGAAAATGGCAAATAGCAATGTCGGAAATACACCAACTGCGGCTAATAATACACCGGCGAATAATTCCAAAGACACTACTACAGCAACAGCACCATTATCAGCAGCATCTATCGTTCAACAAGCTTACAAAGATGCCGATAAAATTCCTGAAAATGCTATTCCTCAAGTAGCAGCAGCAACTACAAAAAATATTGTTGTAAATTATCCTAACAGCAATATTCTTAATCCAGATAGGACAATAAGTAGAGGAGAAACAGCAGCTTTAGTTTATCAAACAATGGCTGCTCAAGGAAAAGTTCCGACCATTGAAAATGATTCTCTAGCTAATAAATTTATTGTGAAATATGGAGAAAACAAGTAAGGATTTTAATTAGTTTGTAGTAAGAACTTTAGTTTGTAGGTTGGGTTAGACAGAAAAGTAAATTAAGTTAAGTAGCGACAATTTACATTTATTCTGTCGTAACCCAACATCGGGATTTAGAGAAAATTAATATATGAAAATAATACCGATAACATGATGTCGCGGTTACGGCACAAAGATTAATTTATAGTGCGTGACGGCAAGGTTAATCTGTTTCGCTGTGGTTAATAATTTATCGTAGCCGTCATACACCCTACAAACTAGTTTGTAGGTTGGGTTAGACAGAAAAGTAAATTAAGTTAAGTAGCGACAATTTACATTTATTCTGTCGTAACCCAACATCGGGATTTAGAGAAAATTAATATATGAAAATAATACCGATAACATGATGTCGCGGTTACGGCACAAAGATTAATTTATAGTGCGTGACGGCAAGGTTAATCTGTTTCGCTGTGGTTAATAATTTATCGTAGCCGTCATACACCCTACAAACTAGATCCCCCCAACCCCCCTTTTTTAAGGGGGGCTTAACTCAAAATTCTTAACAACTAACAACTATCAACTATCTACTAACAACTTAATTGATCGCAAAAGGACCTTTCTTATCGTTAATCATTGCTTGCCAGGTAGTGCTACCAACGATTCCATCTGCTCTTAATTTAGCTCGATTTTGCTGAAAAGATTTTACCGCAGAAGCGGTAGCACGCCCGTAAATACCATCAACTTGCCCTACATAAAATCCTTGCTGTTTAAGGTATGTTTGTACATCTCTTACAGCTTGCCCTTTACTACCAATCTTTAACATGGGTGCAGTTGAAGGTGAATATTTGCCCAGGTATGCAAAGCGTGTAGGTGATGTACGTTTATCTAAGTCTATTAATGCTTCCCAAGTTTTGGAGTTAATTATGCCAGTTGCGGGTAAATTTCTTGATCTTTGAAAACTGACTACGGATGAATACATTCTAGGGCCATATATCCCATCCATTTTGCCGTAGTAAAATTTATTTTGATTTAACAATAACTGTACGTCTTTTACAACTTGCGATCTACTGCCTCGTCTTAAAGTTGGTGCAGAAGTTGGTGAATATTCGGTCATATTACCATCTGCAACCGCTGCTATTCTTTGTGCCATTACAGGCTTACCAAAAGGTACGGCAGTCAATGCTATAGCAGATACTATACTTAAAGGTAATAGAATGATTTTTTTAAGTTGGTTACTCATTTGTGTCTCCGTTCTTGAATTCTTCAGATAAAAAACTTTTTTTCAAACCATTAAGTTCAAAATAATTATTTATAAATTAAATTTTATTTTTATATATTGGCTAATTATTTATGATTATTTAATTCGATTTTGGCAACCTTAGCTGTATTCAAAATATTGCTTTAAAGTTGTTTAAGGTTACTTTATTTTTGAGACTAAACCGTTTAAGCATAATTCTATATTAGAACAAAACCGAGTAAGACTGTATGGGTCGTCAGTTAGAATTATTATTCTTTCTTATTCACTCTAAAGAAATAATTGTATGATTGTTAACTTGATATTTGAATAAACCTGTAGAGACGTAGCAGTGCTACGTCTTTAATAATTAGATATCAAACTTCAGCAAAGGCAAAATCAGGTGCAGCCATAACGTACATAATTGTGGGAAGATTGGCGGTGCGTGCGTGCATTTGTTCGTAATATTCGGTAAAGTTTCGATCTGTGGGAGTTGCCATTCCCAAAAATATGATGTCTGCATCTTGGGAAGATTCGTGTAAAACGGTTTCAAAGGAACGATTAGCTGCAACTATGACTTCGGGTATGGCTGCGATGCGAAACCGACTGAGCATGGCATTTAAGTTTATTTCTGCGTCTTTTGCCCCTGCTTCACTGGTAACAAGTAGCTTGATATATATTTGAGCGTTGCGCCATTCGATTGTCGATCGCAACATATGAGCGAGCAATAGCATTAATCCGCCATTATCTTGCATTCCTCCCCACCATACATCTATGCGGCGAAACCGCCCAAAACCTCGTTGCTCATTTTCCCGCAAAATCATCACGCTGCGTTTGGCATGATGGAGTTGGGCTACCATATTGCAGTATTGTTCGCGTCTGGTTGCTTGTTCGCTGTCTCCCAATAAAATTATGTTGGGTACTAAATCACCTAAACCATAGGCTTCCACAAGTTGCAGCATTCCCTCGAAAGGATTTGGTGCGGTAACAACGCGGACTAATGCTTGCACGTGCTGCTTTTTCAACTGCTCGCGAATTGTATTTTCTAGCTGCATTTGTCGGGCTAAGTCTCGCGTACCGCTTGATACAACGCTTGATACGGTAATAAAACCTCGTTTGTGGGTTAATGCATAAGCTAATTGAATTAACGACCAACGTTTATAGGGAGAACCAGAAAATACTAAAATATTAGGCCGCCAGTTTTTGGTGTCTTCAACGCGGCTAATTTGAAAAATTCCCGTGCGGAGTAATGTCATCCAGATTCCTTGACGTACATCTCCCCAAGTAGTTGTTAATTCCCGTTGTTGCAGCCAAAAGAATATTGCCAACACAATTGCAGCCGCAACTATCGTCGCAACCGCGTTGATCAAAAACATCACTGCCAAACAACCAATTCCCCCCAGCAATGACCAAATCCAGTGGACTTTAAAACTAGGTCGAAATGAAGGACTTTGCAATAATCCTTCGATACTTGCCGAAATATTTAATACTAAGTAAGTGGTAAGGAAAAACATTGTCAGCACCGGCGCAATCAAGTTTAAATCGCCAATGCATACCGCCGCAACTGCCACACCCAAAGTTACCCAAGTACCGATGCGCGGTTCGTCATTTTCGCCGCTACCTCGACCTAAAAACGACAGCCAGCGTGGTAAAATTCCATCTCTTGCCAAAGCTTGCAATACGCGGGGAGCCGCCAAAATACTACCCAAAGCACTTGACAAAGTTGCTCCCCATACCCCTAATAGAATAGCAGGACCCCATAAAGACATCATCTGCATTGCCAAGGGTACGTTAATTAAAGTTGCGGTATCGGCACGCATGGCAATTATCAACGGCAAAATCATATAAACAACGTATCCCGTACCCACTGCTGCTAAGGTACCGTTAGGGATAGAGCGGCTGGGATTGCGTAAATCTCCAGACATACTTACGCCAGACATGATACCAGTTACCGCCGGGAAAAACACTGCAAATACTCCCCAAAAAGGTACGCCATCAGCAGGAATATCCCATCCTTGGGGTGTAACATTTGGTATGGCACCACCGAAAACCAAACATACAAGCGATAGAACGATCGCCCCCATGATGACGTACTGCGCCTTTACCGCAACTTCAGCAGAAGTCACCGCCAAAATGGCCACCAAAATAGTTGTAATTAAAGCAACATAGGTTTGATTGAGGCTGCCAAAAGTTTGTACTACACTTTCAGCAAAACCGATGGTATAAAGAGCAATCGAAAGCGCTTGGGCAAAGTAAAGAGAAATACCCACAGCACCACCGACTTCAATCCCCAAACAGCGGCTAATCATATAGTAAGCACCACCAACCCGCACAACTTTGTCAGTTGCGATCGCGCAAACCGACAAAGAAGTTAGAAGAGTAATAGAAGTGGCGAGAGTGACAATGATAAGAGAACCCACCAAGCCCACATTCCCTACAACCCAGCCAAATCGCAGATACATAATTACGCCCAAAATCGTCAAAATTGAAGGCGTATAAACTCCACCAAACGTCCCTAAACCAGGAGTTTGCGTTTCAACTGATTTTGATTCATCTTGTACTGGGGGTGAATCCTGCTTAAATAAAAACTTCATCGTCGATAGATACTCCTCGTGCAGCCACTTAGTATACTTAGTCGTTTAATTTTAGGCTGAATCGAAAAATATTCAACTGCTAAGTGTTACATCGAGGGGGATGGGGAAGAGGGGGGAAAGGGGGAAGCTTCGTAGGTTGGGTGAAGCGTTAGCGCAACCCAACACGGATGTTGGGTTTCTCTCCGTTCAACCCAACCTACAACTATGCCCTAAAACCGAATGCAATTTCACCACCGCACCAATCACAACAATCGCCGGTGCTTCAAAGCTGCTTTTTTCAACTTCTTCAACAATAGTTTCTAATTCACCAATCAATTCTTCTTGCTCTTTACGAGTTCCCCATCTGATTAAACCTATGGGAGTATCTTTATCTAAACCTGCTTTCAATAATTCTTCGATAATATTAGGTAAATTTTGAATTCCCATGTAAATTACAATCGTTTCCGAACCTTTGGCAATACTTAACCAATCAACTGCGGGACGATATTTTCCTACTGATTCGTGTCCGGTGACAAATGTAACCGATGAACTGTAAAGTCGATGGGTTAAGGGAATTCCGGCATAGGCAGGAGCGGCGATTCCCGATGTGATTCCTGGCACTACTTCAACAGATATCCCGGCTTTAATTAAATCTTCCATTTCTTCGCCACCACGACCGAAAACAAACGGATCTCCGCCTTTTAAGCGCACCACAATCGCGTTGTCTTGAGCCTTTTTAATCAATAATTCTGTGGTTTCATTTTGCGGTAAAGAATGCCTTCCCCGTCTTTTTCCAGCGTTAATTTTTTCGGCAAGGGGATTAATCATTAAGAGGATTTCCGGACTTGCTAAAGCATCATATATAACTACATCGGCAGTCTCTAACAACGCCTTTCCCTTTAAAGTCATTAACCCTGGATCTCCTGGCCCCGCACCTATTAAATACACCTTACCTACAACTTTTTGCGTGTTTTCCCGGTTCATCTTTGCATCAAATCCCAAATTAAATCGGTTAATTCCCCATTTCCTCCCAAGGGTTCGTATAATTGAAAACTCACCCCAGGAAACTGTAATTTTAAATCCTGTATAGATTCCGCGATGGCATCGGTAATACCACCCGCGAATAGAAAATAAGGTATAATCGCGATTTTTTTCTTACCATCAGCAGCTAACTGAGCCACAATATCTTTTAAACTTGGAGATACAGCCCAATAAGCAGCAACGGCATTTAAGGAAATTGCCATTGCTTCGATACTCGCATTTGCTTCCACGCGACGGCTACCGTGAGCTACAATTATTCTACTATCAAAAGATATATCCTTAACTTTGTTAGCGAGCAACCTTTGTAAACCGAAACAAGAGCCTAAATGTGGCAGTAATTCAACTGAAATATCTTCTTTTAAAGCTTTTGTCGCTAATTCCACCTCTTCAGGAATATCTTCGGTAACGTGAATTCCCGGCAGTAGAAACAAAGGCAATATTTTTAAACTACGGCAACCATTAGCGATCGCCCTCCGGCTAAAATCTACAATTTGTTGGTGTAGCGGTTGAGGATGTAATTCCAGATAAGCCGTACCTATTTGATAATCGCATTTCGTTGGCGATAAAACACTACCAGCATCATAATTCGAGTTATTTTCTAATTTATCGTTCAACCTTCTCGCTAACTCTTCCATAGCGACTTGCGGACGCGGATCTCGACTTCCGTGGGATACTAATAAATATGCTGCTGACATTGGTGGTTTAAAGAATTTTTGACTATATTACGGGATTTGTAACTAGTTTAGATTATTAAGACGGGCAGGGATGCCCATCCCACAAGAAATTGTAGGGTGTGTGACGCTTTGATAATTTAGAATACATAATTATAATTTTTGAATGCGTCACGCACCATTGCTGGCTGTTTTTAACAAAAAATATTCATTCATAATTATTCGATTGCGCTCGTACCCACCTGGGGTTGCAAACCCCAGGCTAATAGCAAAAGTCCATTAAAATGGACTCAAGAAGATGATTATCTGGCTCCCAGGTTCAACCTGGGAGCAAGGGTTTGAAGGCTCTGCCTTCGGTTATTGAAAATGGTGCAAGAAGTCTATTAAAAAGGACTAATAAATAATATTCATATAATCCGATGAATAAATTTGAATTCAGCAGAAAAGCAACTTCCAATAAACAAAAACTAACCGCGTTAAATAAAGAAAAATTGTAAGCTTTATTATCTTATTTTTCCTCTTTACACGAAAATGGAGAAATTAACGATAAAACCTTGGAACTGCTAATTCGTTATGCTTATTCGATATTTGTAGAAAATCAAGTTGAAATTTTAGTTGAAGAAACCTTAGAACGAAAATTTATGACATTTTTGCGTTCTAAATTTGAAACTAATTCCTAGCCAGAGACTAAGAACCCTCTGTGCCTACATCCGCTAAGGGTTGCAAACCCTTAGCTAATAGCAAAAGTCCATTAAAATGGACTAAAAATGTTATTCACAAATAACGCATGGTGAAATACAAAATGAACAATGGGGATTGAAAATATTACATAGTCGTCTTGAGACGACTTTCGCTATTAGACGGGGGTTTGCAACCCCCGGCGGAGTTGAAATTCACGCTGCTAAAACCTGACGCACTGCTGCCGACATCAATTTATCTCTATCCCCGATAGACTGCGTTAGCTTCGCTTCAAGTTCGTCGCATAAAGACATCATTTGGTTTACTTTGGTGACGATGCGGTGTTGTTCGTTGAGTGGGGGAACTGAAACAACAAACTTTCTAATAAGCCCTAAATTTAAATTTCCTTGAGATACTCCTTTGCCATAAGTATTAATAGAAGATTTATGAGTACCACTAGGAGAGTTGAGCCAAATGGTAAGGTAATAAGGGTCAATAAAATTTTTGAAAGGTCGAATTAAAGCTATACTTACGTAGATTGCAAAATCTAAACTTTGGTCAATAACAGCAGCTTCTCCTATTCCTGCTCCAACTCGCGTTAAAAGAATATCTTCAAATTCCGGTTTTCGATTTTTAATGTAGCCTTGATAATCTTCTTCTGAAACAAATCTATGTTTTTCTGGCATAAACTGGAATGGTTTGACATTTTGAGCGGACAAAAAAATTCTTCCTTCAAGTGTATATTTAGGTGTTTGATGTGTACCATCTGTAATTAGTTCGCAAATATCAGCTAATCTTAACCAATTCCACTGTTTCGGTATATTATATTCGAGTTCTTCTACGTCAATTAACTCTAACTCCTTCGACTTCTTAATCTTCCCTTCCTTAACTAACCTTTCCTTTTCTTCCTTAATCTTCTCCAACAAAACCGAAGCGGGTTCATCATCGGGATTTTGCGGAACTAACTTACCCATGACAGCGAGTTGCAGAATAGCTTGACGCAGTTGTTTGACGTTTTCGGGGGTGCTGTAAAGTAAGTCGAAGTTGTCGCTGATGGTTTTCCAGTGCTGGTTAAAGCTTTTTTTGGTGGTAGGTGTGAGTAATTTGGTAGTTGCGACTTCTCCTAATTTAAGAATGCGATCGCGCTTATTTTGCGATCGTGTTTCTAATTCGTCGCATAGTTTCATCAGTGCGTCTACTTTAGCGACGATGCGGTGTTGTTCGTTGAGTGGGGGGAGGGGGATAGCCAAATTAAGAAGCTCAGACTGACGAATACCACTAACTGTTACACCTGTACCAACAATATCTAAAGTTAAATAACAATTGTAAAAATAATTAATATCGATTTCTTTTGGTAATTGAAGAGCTTTTAAATCTTGATTAATTGCTAAATCTATTTTGTTGATTGCAATTTTGCCTAATCCCATTCTTGTACAAACTATTATCCTATTTTTAGGAATTAAATTGGTACTACTTTTTTTAATTGCTTCTTCTGTAATATAATCAATAGTTTTTTCAAGATATTTTTTTTCTTTCAAATCTTTGACACTTGCCCAAGGAATTGTACCATTCCAAAACTGTGGATTATTTTTACTTGGAGTTCCACCTCCAGTGATAGAAAGAATTATGTTTTCAAACCTCACCCACTCCCAACCCTCCGGTAAATCAAAAGCCATCTCACCCACATCAACAGATGGCAATTTCTTCGACTTCTTAATCTTCCCTTCCTTAACCAACCTTTCCTTTTCTTCCTTAATCTTCTCCAACAAAACCGCAGCGGGTTCATCATCGGGATTTTGCGGAACTAATTTACCTTGTACGGCTAATTGTAAAATTAATTCTCGTAATTTCTGCACGCCATTGGGTGCATCTGCGAATAATTCAAAGTTGGAAAAAAAGGTTTCTAAATTCATAAATTGTTTTTATTGAAGCGGTAATTGCAACTGGTAAAAGCCATCATACCCACCTCGGAATCAATTCCGAGGCTAATAAACAAAGTCTACTGAAGTAGACTAAAAATAAAATATTATTATATAGTCCTCTTAAGAGGACTTTAGCTATGAGCCTGGGAATTGATTCCCAGGCGGAAGTTATGCTAATTATAAGATATATATTCACGCATTAACCCTCGCCAAATAAGCTTGAATCGGATTTAAAATAATTCCTAAAATCTTATCAACTTGATTAATATAATATTCCACCATATCAATACAAACGAAGGTTTCATTTAACGTCAAAAAACGCCAATTAGTTCCACTCGTAACAACACCATAAATAACCGGAATATCAAGATTTTGACGTTGATTAAAAATCTGAGATGCTACCATTTCCGCAATGCATTGTCCCAAACCGCTAATAATATTTTCATTCTTTGCTTCTACAATCGTAATTACCGGAGCGCTAATAAAAAATTGCTCTGAAGAAGCACTAATTAAAAAATCACAGTAACCCAAAAGTCCTTTTTCAATATCGACATTAAAATCCGTACCGGAAAACAAGCTAACTTGATAATTTAACTGTCTTCTAACTTCACTTAAAATCGGAGCAATCAGAAACTCAGAGCGGGCTTTTTCTGTTCCGATTGCGGTAGCTAAGGGAATATAATCTTGCAAAATAACAGTTAAAATTTCCGATGGCTCAACCGCTGGAATATCATTAAATAAATTTTGCGTTTCATCAACCGTCAATCCAAAATCTTGTTTAACTTTAGCCAAGGTAAAATTACTGTATGCCATTAGAAAAATCTCTACCTATTTGCTAGTAAAATAAAAATTATCTTTTGAGATCCCCCTAAATCCCCCTTAAGAAGGGGGACTTTAACTCCAATTCCCCCCTTTAAAAGGTAAATTTTAACTCCGATTCCCCCCTTTGAAAGGTAAATTTTAACTCCGGTTCCCCCCTTTAAAAGGTAAATTTTAACTCCGGTTCCCCCCTTTAAAAAGGGGGGTTAGGGGGGATCTAAACTCCATCATCCCCCAACGCTCCCATCAACTCAGCCTTCAACGAATTCCTCGTCTCGCTTAAACCAGCATTCAATTCCCCATATTCCTCCAACATTTCTCCTAAATCCCGATGTTTTTCTTTCTCCTGATAGGGATTTTTAATATCTAAATTGTAACCATTAGCAATAATCTCTTCTACCGAAACCTTCCAAGCAAAATCATTTTCTTCGCGATTATCCCACCAAGCTTTCTCAACTGCAAATTCTTCAATCCGTATCGGCTTTGTTTTAGAATAAGACTTATAACCCGCTGGGTAAGGATGTTCGTAATACCATATTTCTTTTGTGGGTTTCCCTTTAGTAAAAAACAATAAATTAGTTTTTATGCTTGTATAGGGATTAAAAACACCGTTGGGTAAACGCACAATTGTATGTAAATTGCATTCACTTAACAACTTTTCTTTAATCCGCGTTTTCACACCTTCACCAAATAGCGTACCGTCAGGTAAAACAATTCCCGCTCTACCGCCATCAACTAAAAGATGCATAATTAAAACTAAAAATAAATCAGCAGTTTCTTTAGTACGATAAGCACCGGGAAAATTAGTTTCAATTCCGTCTTCTTCCTTGCCACCAAACGGCGGATTAGTAATAATTACATCTACCTTTTCATGGGGTTTATAATCTCGTAACGGACGCGCTAAAGTGTTATCGTGACGAATTTCCGGCACTTCCACCTCATGCAATAACATATTAGTAATACACAGCAAATGCGGTAAAGGTTTTTTCTCTACACCCGCAATTAACCGCTGTAACTTTTCCTTCTCCTCAACAGTTTTTACCTGCTTTTTCAAATATTCCAAAGCGCAAGTTAGAAAACCACCAGTGCCGCAAGCTGGATCTAAAATTCTCTCACCCAAACGCGGATTGAGCATATCCACCATAAACTGCGTGACAGCGCGAGGAGTATAATATTCGCCAGCATTCCCCGCATTTTGTAAATCCTTAAGAATTTGTTCGTAAATATCGCCAAAAAGTTGTTTATCTTTAGAATTATTAAAATCAATTTCATTCAGCTTATTAATCACCTGACGCATCAAAGTGCCATTTTTCATAAAATTGAAAGCATCTTCAAAAGCATCGCGAATAATTCTTCCTTTAGAATCAGAAACTTGATCTAAATTAAGATTTTTCAGCGTTGAAAACAACTTATTATTCACAAAATCCAGCAACTCATCACCCGTAATTCCCTCAGAATCAGCAGCCCAACTTCGCCAGCGCAACTCATCCGGCAAAGGAGAAACATAATCATCATCAAAAATTTCATATTCCGTCTCCCTATCATCAAAAACCTTAAGAAAAATCATCCAAGTCAACTGAGAAATGCGTTGAGCATCGCCGTCAACACCTTCATCAATACGCATGATATCTTGGATAGTTTTTACAGTAGTGCTAATTGACATAGTTTGGGGAGTTAGGAGTTAGGAGTGTAGAGACGTAGCAGTGCTACGTCTCCAACAATGTGAAAGCATCATTTCATATTGTGTTTATTCTGGTTCCCAGGCTCAGCCTGGGAACTAGGATTCGGAGGCTCTGCCTCCAGAGGTAATGCAATCGACTTAACCGCATAACGGATAATTATTGCATTATTTACTACTTTTTAGGGTGTTTTTAACCCAACATTAAGGTTTTGATTGCAGCGATTATAATAATATTTGATTTCAACCATAAATTTTGTTGGGTTACGGCACGAATTTAATGTATAGTTATTAATTCCGCATTATTTTCCGTGCCTAACCCAACCTACAGCTACAGCTACATTTTGAAACTACATTTCGGTGCGTTACGGCATGAAGACAATTAATAGGCAGAAAACATAATTTGTCGAGCCGTAACACACCCTACATTAATAAATCACGCTACCCGATAAAGTTCATCTTTTAATTCTTTCAATGCTGCTAAATACTTCTGCTTATCACCAAATAATTTAATAATTTCCATCGGTGTTGCTAAATCTGTAAACGGTGGAACTTTCAAAACTGCCATTCCTTCAATTTCTTCGATTCCTTCTGAAGCATATTTATCTAATAATGCAGTTAAAACTGCTTTGGCTTTTTCGCTATATTTACTAAAATAATTGCCTTTAGAAACCTTTTGTGCGCGTTGTTTTCTACTTAATGCTGGTTTATCAAATGCTACGTGACAAATTAAATCAAACGGATCGAAATCTTTTCCAACTTCTGCTTCTAAGGCTTCAAATAAAACCCCTTGCTCTTGCAATTCATTGATAATTGCTTGTTTTTTATCTGACTGATTCCAGCGCCGTAAAAAGTCATCTAAACAGCTATATTTATTACCCATCGTTTTACGAGTATAGTCTTTCAAGGATTCTGTAATTAACTTACCATTCTTACTATAATATTGAACTCTTTCCGCACTAACAGAAACTTCTACATCATCAACTACATATTTTGTTCGTTTTTCTCCCGCTAATTTACAATCTACTTTTTCCGTACCATATTTAAAATTACTTTCTTCTATTGGTACAATAGATTCATTTATATTCGGTTCGTAAATCTGTACTGGTTCGCCATCAAAGTCGGTATCGGCGAATAATTCTGTGGCTTTTTTAAAGTCTATAATTGTAAAGTAGGACTTACCATACTCTTCATTAATTCTAGTTCCCCTACCGATAATCTGCTTAAACTCAGTCATCGACTGAATACGTCTATCTAAAACTATTAATTTACAGGTTTGAGCATCAACTCCCGTTGTCATCAATTTAGAAGTAGTAGCAATTACCGGATATTTACTTTCTGGTAAAATAAAGTTATCTAATTCTTCTTTTCCTTCCTTTTCATCGCCAGTAATTCGCATTACGTATTTACGATTTTTTAACACTAGATCTGGATTTTCATTTACCAAAGCTTGACGCATTCTTTCAGCATGGTCAATATCTTCGCAAAATACAATAGTTTTCGCAAATCTGTCAGTCTTTTTCAAAAATTCGCTGACTCTCTTGGCAACTAATTCCGTTCGCTTCTCTAAAACTAAACTGCGATCGATATCCTTTTGATTGTAAATTCTGTCTTCTATTTCTTGACCATATTTATCTAATTGTCCCGCATTTGGTCGCCATCCCGATAAATCTTTATCAATATCAACCCGAATAACTTTATAAGGAGCTAAAAATCCATCTTCAATACCTTGTTTGAGCGAATAAGTATAGATTGGTTCGCCAAAATAATCAATATTAGATACTTCCTTGGTTTCCTTCGGCGTTGCAGTCAAACCAACTTGCGTAGCGCTACTAAAATATTCTAAAATTTCTCGCCAAGCCGAATCTTCAGCAGCACTTCCCCGGTGACATTCATCAATAATTATCAAATCAAAAAAGTCAGCAGAAAACTGCTTATAAATATTCTTTACTTCCTCATTTCCCGTCACCCCTTGATAAAGCGCCAAATAAATCTCATAAGACTTATCAACATGACGCTTACTAATCTTAGTCATCGCCTTACCAAAAGGTTTAAAATCGTTAGTCTTAGTTTGATCGATTAAAATATTTCTGTCAGCTAAAAACAAAATCCGCTTTTTAGTGCGCGATTTCCATAACCGCCAAATAATCTGAAACGCCGTGAAAGTTTTACCCGTACCCGTAGCCATTACCAATAGTATTCTGTTTTCACCCTTGCTAATCGCCTCAATTGTGCGGTTAATTGCCGTCAGTTGATAGTAACGCGGCTTCTTCCCGCTACCGTCAGAATAATAATCTTGAGTAACAATTTTGAGCTTATCTTCCCCAATACCTTTCCACAGACAATAACGCCGCCATAATTCCTGGGGTGAAGGGAAATTTTCCAGACTCAATTCTTGCTCAACCTTACCCGTCATCCCAGTAAAATCATGCTCCAAAAAAGCATCGCCATTTGAGCTATAAGCAAAGGGAATATCTAATATCTCGGCATAACTCAAAGCCTGCTGCATCCCACTACCAATACTATGTTTATTATCCTTCGCTTCAATTACAGCAATGGGAATATTCGCTTTATAGTAAAGAATATAGTCAGCGCGTTTGCTTTCACCTCTACTAGTTAACTTACCCCTAACTAATACCCTTCCCTTAGTAAAAGTCACCTCCTGACGGATTTGAGACATAATATCCCAGCCAGCTTTCACCAAAGCCGGGGTGATATATTTAGTACAAATATCCTGCTCGCTCAAAGATTTTTTATTAAATGCAGCCATATTATTTTTTAAAAGATATATTTACGCAGATATTGAAGGAATTATTAATACTCCTAGTATCTGTTTTAACTGTTAATCAAGTAAATATAAATACGCTGCGATGACAAATTGAACCTTAATGGTATGTTTGATTAATTTTGATGGCTAAACCTTTTGGTAGTTGATTGCATAAATTCTGAAGGGTTCGTTTTGCTCGCAAACTTGGGGAAACGTAAAATTTTACGTCTCTACAACCCGTCAAAACGAATGTAATTAACTGGTAGTGCGAGCCGGAATACTCGCTAGTTCTAAATAGTTGCTCTTTAATTACAATAGGGAGCGAGACGCTCCCACTACTTCTTGCCCATAAAAAATAACAAAACGCATCACCAACAATGTAATGCGCCGTAAAAACTATTAACTGTTAACTGCTCACTGATTACTGTTAACTGTAAAAGGGCGACCGATGGGACTCGAACCCACGAATGGAGATACCACAAACCTCTGCCTTAACCACTTGGCTACGATCGCCATATTTATCTTGTTAATAAGTATAGCAGATGATAAATGAATCGATCAAGCATTTTTTTGGAACGGACTCAGATAATCTAGAGTCTAGTAGTCAAATAGTTAATTTTTATATTTATAGATAATGAAAGTTGTAAGTATTGCTGCATATGCTGGAGCCGCCGTATTAATTGCATTAGGAGTAGCAATGGCAGCTACAAATCCATCGCCAGTTGAGTATGAAGAATATGCGACTCAGCGGTTGAGCGAGTATTTAAAAGAACAGGGATGCAGTAAAACTCCGAACTTTTTAGATAATTTGATCAAATTCAACTGTGCAAAGTTGATAGATTCAGCCAGCCCACAAATCAAGCAGATAATTAAAGCATCTACCCAAAAACAAGATTATCTATTGTTTAGCGTTTACCGCACAGATTTGCAGATAAATAATCTTATTCCTTCATATAAGTTCGAGACGGTAGGGGCTTTGGATAATTTCTTCACTTATAAAGCGGAAAAGGAATAGTTGGGCATGGGGAGAGGGGGTAGAGAGGGGGAGATGGGGAGAGGGGGAGATGGGGAGATGGTAAGCCACTCTCGTGCGCGGGTTCCCCGCGTTGAGAGAAGTGGCGCAACCCGAAGGGGGAGATGGGGAGAGGGGGAGATGGGGAGATGGGGAGATGGGGAGATGGGGAGATGGGGAGATGGGGAGATGGGGAAGAAACAGAGAAGCATTGTTGTGAGCAGGGAGCAAGATGCTCCCACTACATTTCTAACTCCTAATTCCTAATTCCTAACTCCTCACTGTTCACTGTTCACTGTTCACTGTTCACTGTTCACTGTTCACTGTTCACTGCTCACTCCCCAACAAACTTACCCCTTGCTTTTTGAGTTGAATGTAAAATTATTTCTAAACTCGTCCAGTCTTCTCGCTCAATTAAACTAACTAATTCATCAAGATTTTCGCGATAATTTTGCAGCGACATTAACAACGCTTCTCGATTGTATTTTGCCATCATTACGCCTAATTCCGGATTCCCTCCACCGACGCGAGATGTATCGCGAAAACCGGAACTAGCAAATTTTTGAGCTAGTTGATGAACTTGAGAATCGCTTTCTTTATCGCAAGCTGCAATTAACGAAGCACTAGCCATTACTGGTAAATGAGAAATTAAGCTGACTGCTTTATCGTGTTCCTCTGGGGAACAGTAATGAATATTAACCCCAAGCTGCATAATCAAATTTTCAATAATCGAAATTGCCTTTGTGGGAGTTGTATTTATAGGTGTAAGTACGTAGGGTTTATTGTTAAATAAATTTGGACGCGCAGCTTCTATACCAGAATCGGTACTACCCGCCATTGGATGTCCGCCGACAAAATTTTCCCAAACGGCTGAAATTCCTTTCACAATAGGGGTTTTCACCGAACCAACATCAGTTATTACACAAGAACTTGGTAAATGAGTAATCAATTGCTCAAGTGTGGGAATAATAAAACCCAGAGGCGTACAAATAAATACTACCTCCGCTTCCGACAGCAAGCTCATATTAACCGACGCTGCCGAAACAACACCCATAGAAATTGCTCTTTGAGTAGTTGAGTCGCGGCGACTGACTCCTAAAACATGATGTCCTTGCTTCTTCAAGTCTAAACCTAAAGAACCACCTATTAATCCAAGACCTACTATGCCGATTATCATACTTATTTTTTAGAGGGGGGAGAGGGGGGAGAGGGGGTAGAGGAGCCACTTGCGTGCGGAGGTTCCCGCAGTACGAGCAAAGTGGCGTGGGGTAGAGGGGGAGATAGGGAAGAGGGGGAAGAATAAATAATTATTCTCAATTACCAATTACCAATTCCCAATTACCAATCCCCAATGCCCAATGCCCAATTATTAAACAAAATCAGAGGTAGCATCAATGACTGTAGAAGAATTATTAGAAAAATATGCTCAGGGATTTACGGATTTTAGCGGTATTCAACTGTGCGAAGCTAATTTATGCGCGGCAAAACTCAGTGGTGTGGATTTAAGTCATGCTAATTTAAGCATAGTCAATCTTAGTGGCGCTAATTTGGCTAAAGCTAATTTAAGCTACGCTCAACTTAATGTCGCAAGACTTAGTGGCGCTCACCTTGAAGGTGCAAATCTTTATAAAGCTAGTTTGAATGTGGCTAATTTGATTCGAGCTAATTTGAATAATGCTCAATTAGTTAAAGCTTCTTTAATCCGAGGTGAATTAATTCGTGCTGATTTCAGTCGCGCTAATTTATTAGAAGCTAACTTGAGTAATGCCGATTTGCGCGAAGCTACACTTCGTCATGCTGTTTTACGAGATGCTAATTTAAATCAAGCTTGTTTTAAAGGTGCGTCTTTAGTCGCAGCTAATTTGGAAAGAGCCACTTTGAATGCTACCAATTTAGCTCGTGCTGATTTAAGCGGTGCTAATTTGCGAGAAGCCGAACTTCGTCAAGTGAATATGTTTCGCGCTAATCTTAGCGGAGCGAATCTCGGCGATGCAAATCTTCGCTGGGGTGACTTAAGAGGTGCAAATTTACAATGGGCAGATTTAAGCGGTGCTAAATTAAGTGGTGCTAATTTAACAGGTGCCGATTTAAGCAATGCTAATTTGACTAACACAAGTTTCGTTCATGCCGATTTAACTGAAGCAAAATTGATGAACGCTGAATGGGTTGGTGCAGATTTAACCGGAGCAACTTTAACTGGTGCAAAACTTTATGGTACCTCTCGATTTGGCTTAAAAACCGATATGTTGATTTGTGAATGGGTAGATTTGAGCAAAAAAGGCGATCGCTCAATTATTCATCATTTGAATGCTGAAGATTCAGGAGAATTTTTCAACGAAACTCCTCCAACTATTAGAATTATCATAGATAGACCTTTAGATCCAGAAGCAAATTTTGCTTTAGCGGGTGCCTATTTTCAAATTACTCAAAAATATCAAGGATTAAAACAACCCCCTAGCATGGAAATTGGTCGCCGTCGCACTGTTTTTACTTTCCGTGTAGATAGCGATGAAAGTTTATTTCCTATTGCTTATATGGCAATTCTTCCTTTTAAAGATGCTGCTGTTACCCAAAAAAGCATATATACAGTAATAGAGATGATTGCCAGCCAAGATACAAACGAACAATTGCTTAAAATTCAAGAAATCCAAGAATTAACTAATTCATTGGAGCAAGCCTCGCAGAATTTAAACATTATCAAAAGTGCTACTAAGATTTTACAAATTGCAGCAAAATTAAAGTTTTTCCAAGCTCCTACTCAAACGATTTTAACAAATTCTAGCGCTAAAAATCTAATTATTTACGACAGCCCACATTTTGGTAAAAGATTAATTGACCATCCCCAAATCGAACCTACTTTATATGAAAATGAAGATGAATTAAGCGAACTTTCTAAATCCAGGCAACCATCTTTAAATACGATCGTAGATTTCTTCAAAGGTTTTCATTATCTTGATTAAAGAATTTGGCATAGGGAATAGGGCATAAAGTATTTGACAATGATCTTAAGAGATAAAGTTTTAACTCAAATTTTTCATACTTAAGTAATCGTTTTATTCTTTATAATTGTTTAACTTGTAATAAAAATCATCTATAACAAGTTTTTATAATATTAAAATTATTACAATTGATCGCTTTGTTGCTATTAGGACTTACGCAAGCGGCACATTTTTTTTGTAGGGTGCTGTGACACTTTGATTAACTGTGAACGTAGTAACAAGCTTTTTAGTGTCACGCACCAGCCGTACATTGTGACAATTGCGTAAGTCCTGGGTATATATAGCGGTTTTCACTTGGCTGCAATACAGATTAACCTCACCCCGCCCTCCGGGCACCCCTCTCCTTACTAAGGAGAGGGGATGGGGGTGAGGTTTCGAGTCTATTGGACTCAACTGAAAACCGCTATAAATAAATCTAAAAAAGAATAATGCCCTGCGGCCCTATGCCCCATGCCCCATGCCCAATCCATAATAGTATTGATTCAAGAAAATATACAGGAGCAGTTTGGAATGTTTAATAAAATGATGGATCGTACCCGATATGTAGTTTGTCGGATAATGCTGCATTTAAGTGGTTCGGAAGTTGCACCTATTTTAGGAGTATTAAATCGTAGCGCCAGGGAAGCGATAGATGCTGAAGGTGATATGGAAGTTATGGGAGAACAATTAGTTTCAATCTGCGAAAATCTATTGCAATACGACGAATACTGGATGTCCGCTGCTAATGAAGGTGATGTATTTTGGAATGAAGGAGAAGCAGGAGACTACGTTCAAGAATTATTTACCGACTCAGCACAACGTTATTTAAGCGAACCACCTTCCAACTATTCCGATGCCGAGGAATCTTTTTCCCTTCCAGTTACCCGCAATGTAGTGGTGATGATTACCGTAGCTTATGAAGGAGAAGTAGAGCAATTAGAAGATGATTTATCAAATATTGCTGCTCTCCAAGAAGCTTTGAAGGCTTTAATAGATTTACATTACAAAAATAAAATACGAGCAGTTCAAGTACACTTCTCACCAGCACAATTAGGAGATGAATTAACCAATGACCAATTATTACAGCATTTTACAGAATTAATACCTTTGTAATATTTAGGGAGTAGGGAACGGGGAACGGGGAACGGGGAACGGGGAAGGTTATATCTAAGAGGTAAAAGGTTATATGTAAGAAGATTAATGGTTATTTATTTAAGATATGAGACGAGTTACCCATTACCTTCCCATTACCTTTTCTAAGTAAGTTGGCGTTAAAAAACCAAGGTATGTCATTGCGAGCGCAATCCCAAAGGATTGAGGGCTATTTACATTCTGTTAGATGATTCGGTTTATTTGTACCGACTTACTTAACTCCTCACTCCTCACTCCTAACTCCCTACTCCCTACTCCCTCTTTCGGTTCTCCGTACCTCTCATGCCCATAAAGAAGTTGTTAAGCTCAAAGATAGAAGAAGAATTATCACATTATGACAATTTTGCGTAAATTTACAGCGGTTTTTTTAGCTTTGAGTTTGTGTTTTACAACAGTTGCTTGTGGTGGTGGAACTACAACAAGCACTCCGGAAGCTAGAAACGTAACTCGAACTTCAACAAACACCAGAATCAGCGATGGTGAATATCCCGTACAACAAGCTAGTTACAATGATGCTGATGGAGAATACACGTTATTTTTATTAAATAGCCCTTCTCCAACTTTTAAAACCGATCAGTTACAAATGGCTCGCCTTTCCGAAGAACAAATTAAGGAAGGTAAAAGTAGCTACTTAAAAGTAGAAAACGGACAGCCCGCACTTTATTTAACACCAGACTTTAAAATTGAATACACTCAAAACGTTACCGAAACCAGAACTGACCCCCAAACTGGACAAGAGCGAACAGTTGTAGTCCAGCGAAACAACGGCTTTTGGGCACCTTTTGCTGGTGCGATCGCCGGTCAAGCAATTGGTAATGCGTTATTTAGACCCCAGTATTATGTACCACCCGCATATCAGCCGGGAAGGACTAATTATACTGGTTTTGGTGGATATGGTAACAGCTATGATGCCGCAGTTGGTAGTTATCGCCAACGTTATAACGAACCACCAGCAGCAGTAAGAAACCGTACCACTTTCCGCACCACAGGAAACGTTAGAAGAAATCCTGGAAGCTCAAATGTTAGACGCACGACCCCCAGTAGAAACACTGGCAACAGTCGCGCTACAGGTTCCGGATTTGGCAGCAGCACCTTGAAACAATCCGGTAAATCCAGGTCAGTCAGAAACCGTCCTTCCAACAGCAGTTTCGGTAGTGGAACCCGTTCTCGTTCCTCCAGAACCCGCAGTCGTAGCACTGGTTTCGGTAGCGGACGTAGAAGACGGTAAAAGGATTTTGGATTTTGGATTTTAGATTTTAGATTTTGGATTGGGTGAGAGTTAGGAGTTAGTACCACCGGAGTTAGGAGTTAGGAGTTAGAAATGTAGTGGGAGCGTCTCGCTCCCTGCTCGCAATAATGTCTCTCCCCATCTCCCCATCTCCCCCTCTCTCAACAACTAACAACTAACCACTAACAACTAACAACTAACAACTAACCACTAACAACTAACAACTAACAACTAACCACTAACAACTAACAACTAACAACTAACAACTAACAACTAACCACTAACAACCAACTCCTGTTCCCAACGCCCTACAGCTTTACCAATGACTGATAGCTCTTGCATCAATTTATCAAAACGTTCTGGTGCTAAAGATTGAGGGCCATCCGATAAAGCCTTTGCAGGATTGGGATGAACTTCTATCATTAAGGAATCACATCCTGCTGCGATCGCTGCCATTGCCATTGAAGGAACAAGTTCTGATAAACCCGTACCGTGTGAAGGATCGATCATTATTGGTAAATGAGTCAGTTTTCGCAAAACTGGTACTACGGATAAATCTAAGGTATTGCGAGTGTACTGTCGGTCGAAGGAACGAATACCACGTTCGCATAAAATTACGTTGGAATTTCCCGAAGCAAGAACATATTCAGCAGCCATTAACCATTCTTCAATAGTTGCAGACATTCCCCGCTTTAGTAAAACGGGCTTTGGTTGCGCTCCCACTTTTTTAAGTAACGAAAAATTCTGCATATTTCTCGCACCCACTTGAACGACATCTGCAACTTCTGCAATTTTGTCTAAGTCAGCAGCGTCCATTACTTCGGTAATAATTCCTAATCCGCTGACTTCCCTTGCTTTCGCTAATAATTCCAAAGCACTTTCACCATGTCCCTGGAAAGCATAAGGAGAAGTGCGGGGTTTGTAAGCGCCACCACGCAGAAACTTAGCCCCAGCAGCTTTGACGCGCTGTGCTGTTTCGATAATCATTTCCTCATTTTCTACCGAACAAGGACCGGCAACTACCACCAAAGGATGATTTTCGCCAAATGTAACTTCACCATCGGGAGTGTTAACTACAATTCCTGAAGATTCCCCGTGACGAAATTGACGACTAGCACGTTTGTAAGGCTTTTCCACCCGCAACACTTGCTCAATCCAAGGACTCACTTCTTCAATTTGCAGCGGATCTAAACTTGCTGTTTCTCCAACTAAACCAATTACTACCTTATTTTGTCCAACTATTTTCTCAGGTGTCAGTCCCCGACTACTCATTTCTTCACTGATACGTTTAATTTCCTGTTCGGGGGAACCGACTTTCATTACTATAATCATGGTAAATTTCCCGATATTTAATTTAATGACTATTTAAAATTTAACTCTAATAGGGAGTAAGAGTGGCGGCAAGGGATGGAGGCGCGGAGTTAAGAGTTAGGAGTTAGGAGTTAGGAGGCGCGGAGTTAGTCTCCATCTCCCTGTTCCCCATTCCCTATTCCCTGTTCCCCATTCCTCATTCCCCATTCCCTATTCCCTGTTCCCCATTCCTCATTCCCTCTTAATAAACAAAGAATGAAGAACGAAAATAATACTTCATCCTTCATTCTTCATCGATTTTCATTTGTATTAATTAGCTATGCGATCGCCCTTCATCATACTTTTTTTTGCCGAGTCTCCCGCCAACCTGTTACCATTCGTCCAAAATTGGTAGTAAATTCACCCCAACCAAGCAAAGTACCCGCTCTTTGTTCATCCCAAGAAGCGGAAAGAACCCCATAAGTGATTCCTAAAACTCCCAAACCGAACAGCCCCATATTGACAAGCAGTACTAATGTGGGAGGAAGTTTGATATCGGCGTAAATTATCAGCAAATAGCTGACAATCAAAGTCAGAATACCGGCAAACGTTGGTACTCCGCATAACCAAGCTACACGTCTAACCATTCGCTGGCTAACAACTTGGGGAATAGCCATTTCTTGTTTAGTAAAAGGAGGTTTTTTAGAATCCCCCTTTTCAACATCTTCCTTAACAATTGGCATTTGAGCCTTTGCTTTTGGTGGCTTTTGGCGTTTTTTATTCGGTTCAAAAGGTAAGCGGTTGCGTTCGGATTCGGCAGACATAATCAGCGGCTCTTGTTTTTATCCACGTATACCAAGACTGCGAATTAAAGTTTTATAACGTTCGCGGTCTCCACTTTGAATATAAGACAAAAGACGCTTACGTTGACCAATCATCTTCAACAAACCCCGACGGGAGGAATGATCTTTCTTATTAGCTTGCAGATGTTTGCTCAAACGGTTAATCCGTTCGGTGAGCATAGCAACTTGCACTTCAGAAGAACCTGTATCGGTTTCGTGGACTTGATACTGAGTGATTAACTCTTGCTTTTTTTCTTGTGTTAGACTCATAACTCGACTTTTTTTTCTTTAATAACCGCAGCAGTTTCTCATATTATCACAGGCATTTGGCTGTGGGTGATGGGGTTCGGGGGAGACAAGGAGAAGGGGAGACAATTTTTAAATCACTCCTAATTCCTAACTCCGCGCCTCCTAACTCCGCGCCTCCTACCCGCTAACTGCTAACTGATTAAAAATCGGCTTGTGAGTCTCTAAATCAAACTCGTATCCTTTGGGCAAAATATGTAACTTTGCATCGCAAATTGCTAAGGCTTCGTCTTTCAAAATATCGTCAATATTGCTGTGAGTAATATCTGACTTGTCAATGATGGTAACAGCACCTTCTCCAATCACTTGAATTTTATTATCGACAACTAAAATCGCGGTATTTTCGTCAATTCCAAATCCTAAAACTGCTTGTTTTTGCTGCGCTAAAGCTGAAATCAAACGTCCTATGCGAGCGCGTTGTAAAAAATGCTGATCTATAATTACTCCTGGGAAAAAACCCATTCCGGGAGACATTTTGACAATTTCCATCCGAGGATTTGTTTCCGAATCGCCTTCAAAAATCATCATATCCGGCATCATTGCAGCCCCAGCGCTGGTACCTGCGACGATCGCTCCTTCAGAAAGCCGTCGGTGAATGGCTGCATCTAATTGAGTATCCTTAATGATATCAACAATTCTAGTTTGATCGCCTCCAGTAAAAAATATGCCAGTAGCTTGCTCGATATCTTCCAATACAGTAGATGAATCTGCCTCTTCTCTGCTTCTGGTATCAATTATGCGAGAGTTTTCCGCACCTAAATTCTCGAATATACGAATATATTGGTTTCCTACTTCTATGGGCAAGTCTGTTGCAGCAGTCACGATCCCAAGTCTTGCTTTTGTACCACCCGCGTAGCGGACAAATTCCCGTAAAATCTCGCATTCCCTTTCTTTATCTTCCGCACCGCCGATAATCAATAGTTGTCGATTAACACTATTCTGCGTCATCTTGCCTCCCAAGACTACTCAAGACATAAGAACATAAAATAATATAAATATTAAATTAGATTTAAATAAATTATCAATTATCAATTACCAAGTAAAAATGTCTGCGAGAAAAATAAGATAGTATGGATCGATCCAGGTTTGCAATTATACGTCTAAAACCATTAATTTAATATATTATGCTTTAATTTTTTTTGCTTTTATAGCAATTGTTTAGACGTTTTACTTTTACAAAATAATTACTTCCCCAATTAAACTTAGCCGCAATCGCAACTTTACTGATAATTGTTCATTGATAATTTTTGATTATTTGTTGATTATTTATTGTTTATTGAACTTGATTGGTACGCAACATCTCATTCAAAACAGAACGTGCTTCTTCTAAAGGTAGATGTCTTGGCTTTCCATCAATAACAATTTGAAACTCACTATTATCGGGACCATCTCCAAAACCCGAAATAAGCTTGCGGTGAAAAGCTTCATCTGCAAGCTGACGAATTTCATCTCTGAGAACAGCTTTCTCGCTATTCATACTTACTGTCTCCTAAATATTCTAACTGATTTGCTATTTGTTATTTATATGTAATTTTAACATTTTTTTGTATCTTTCTTCATGTAATATCTTTATTATCTTGACATCAATCAATAGTTAGATTTTCTATGTTTACATTTATTTATATTTGCGTAATTTAATTATATATATAGATAAATAACTTTATTTTTATGTCTAAAGATAGCTGACAATACTTAGCTAGGAAGTTAAACTATATTGGCTTTAGCATTGCATTTGTATTAAATGGTTATCTAATTAAGAATATCCAAACAAAAACATTTAATTTTGTCGGGAAAAATGCTTGCATTAAGCTAATAATGGGTGTTTCATACAAGAGTAATTTACAATGGTTCAACAGCTAGATAACGATACAGTTCGCATCAATGCTAGGGTTGCTGATGCCTTCGATATTTTCAATTTTAAGGATTATATAGGGCCAACAGCTTATTTGGATACACGGGCGTTAGTATTCGATTTTGGTTTAACTAATGATTCGCGACCCTTACGAATTGCTGATTATGTTTCAACTTTATGTAAGCGTTATCCACACCTAGGCGATCGCGAATATCAATCTCATGCTGAATTATTTGCGAAAACTCTCTCGGAAGTAGCAAAATTAGAAATGGATTTGCACCTGTATCGCACCAGTTTCAAATCTTATCAAGACTATACAAGAATTGCTTTACAAGCACTACATCATCGCACGAGTAAATTGATAGTTTATTTTGTTTGGGATTGGTTTGAAGCAATCACTCAAAGTCTAGATATTAACTTTGAAGAACAACTGAGAAACCTACAAAATTCCTTTCGCAAATCTGTTTACGGAGGTCCGACAAATTATGCTTTATTGCGAACAGCTTATCAAAAAGATATCCCGACATTTTATTTATCAGAAGAAGGATTAACGCAATACGGTTACGGTAAAAAACAAGTTCGCGGTTTCGCTACAACATTTAATTGTGATAGCCATTTAGATTCAGATTTTAGTACCCGTAAAGATGATTGCAAAGCATTCTTAAAAACTTTAGGCTTTCCAGTTCCCGACGGCGGAATTGTTACTTCTGAAAAAGAAGCTTTGAGTGTAGCAAAAAAGATCGGTTATCCAGTAGCAATCAAACCCGTATCAGGTCATAAAGGTATTGGGGTAACAGCCGATATTAGAAATGTTAAGGAATTAGGTTATGCTTACGATCGCGCTTACGAAGCGATTCCCGAATCAGAATCCATCCGCATAATTGTTGAACAAAGCATATCAGGTACAGACTTTCGCTTATTGTGCGTCAACGGTAGATTTGTCGCCGCAATCGAACGTCAACCAGCATCGGTTGTGGGCGATGGAAACTTAAATATTGACGAATTAATTGCCCGAGAAAACCGCAAACCAGAACGTTTAGATACACCAACATCGCCGATGAGTCAAATTCAGTGCGATGAGGCGATGGAACAATATTTAGACGAACAAAATTTATCGTTAGATACCATACCAGAAAAAGGCGAAACCGTATATCTACGTAAAGTCGCTAACCTTTCTGCTGGTGGAGTCAGCATCGACGCTACAAGTAATATTCACCCCGACAATGTGATTTTGGCGCAAGACATTGCCCAACATTTTCAGCTTACCTGCCTTGGTATTGATGTAATGGCGGAAAGTCTTGCTGTTTCTTGGAAAGAAAATCAATTTGCCATCATAGAAATTAACGCCGCACCAGGAATTATGATGCATCTCAATCCTGCTGTAGGTGAAGGCGTAGATGTACCTTCATCAATTCTGAGTACTTTCTTTGCAAAAGGTGAAGATAGCAAAATCCCAATTATCACCTTTAATAAAATTTCTCTTAAAGAACTACACGAAACGATTAATCATATTTTATTGCAGCATCCAGAATGGACAGTAGGCGCAGTTTGCCGGGATGCAGTTTTTATTAATCAGTCAAAAAAGATGTTAAGCCGCGATCGGAATACGAACATACAAAGCGTATTACGTAACCCTAACCTTGACTTATTAATTGCTGAGTACGACGACGAAATTTTAGAAAATCAAGGAATGTTTTACAACAAGAGCAATATAGTAATTCTTGATAATCCCAGCGAAACCGAAATGATTTTAGCTTATTTCATTTTTGATAACTCTACCGTTATTATCAGCAAAGAAAACAACGTTACTATTACCCGCGAAGGTTTAATTGAAGAATATACCCTTGCACAAGATGAACCGCTGACACAAGTTTATTTAAAAGAAATCAGCGGGATGCAATCAGAAAGTTAGGAGTGAAGAGTTAGGAGTTAGGAGTTAGTACCACCGGAGTTGTGATTATTAACAACTAACCCTTCGGGTATCTCCCTCCGGGAGACGCTCCGCTAACGGCAGTTGCTACGTACTGCGGGAACCTCCGCAACGCACTGCCTCACAACTAACAACTAACAACCAACAATTAATTACTAGAACCTTTATAAATTCGATTCATTTGTTCCCTAGATAAACGTGTCATGGGAAAACCTAAATCCTGATAATTTATCTTATCTACTACTGGTTCGGCTACTTCTTCACCTTCGTACTCATTTATCTGACTTTGAGGTGTAGTATAAGCATGACTTACTGGGTCGTATGCTAAAATTTCTCCGGTTTCAATTTGATAAATCCAAGCATAAATACTAATTTGCTTTTGATAAAGTTTGGAGTGAATTACCGGATAAGTGCGTAAATTATCAATTTGAGTTAACACATTCTCAGCAACCATAATTTCCAGTAAATCTTCTTCTTCGTATTCGCTGTAATGGTCAAAAACTAAACGTCTGGTTGCTTCGGCATACTTAAGCCAATCAAACACCAAAGGCATATCTGACTGTAATTTATTTAGCTTCATTAGCCCTTTCATTGCCCCACAATGAGAATGACCGCAAACAATAATTTGGTTAATATCTAAAGCCTGTACCGCATATTCAATAGTTGCTCCTTCGCCGCCATTTGTGGCTCCATAGGGAGGAATAATATTACCAGCGTTGCGAATTACAAATAGTTCGCCAACCCCAGCTTGAGTAATCAAATTGGGGTCTACGCGAGAGTCAGAACAAGTAATAAATAAAACCCTCGGTTTTTGACCGTGAGAAAGTTGTTCAAATAATTCTCTATGGGTGCTGTAATAATTAGCTTGAAATTCACGCAGACCCTTTACTAATTTTTTCATCTTAATTCTTGAATGTTGAGTGAGGGGGAGAGGGGGAAGAGGGGGGGAGAGGGGGTAGAACAAATAAAATTTTTAACTCTCTATGCCCAATGCCCTATGCCCAATTCCTAACCTTAAACCTTTGACCTAATATTTACCTTCTCACATTTCGGGAATGTTATACTCGCCACTTTTGAGCATATATTCTTAATCTTAAACTCTAGCAGCACATCCGAAGTAATCTATTTGCATATCCACAACTGGACGAGTCATTTTTTCAACATAGACAACTGGCTGACAGTCAGTCATTTGCAAAGATTCTTCGGTCATCGTTAAATCTATACCAAAATGTTCTTGAAATAATCTTTCTGTCTCTGCAAAAGCCGTATATAAATTGTCTTTATCCACTTTTCCACGCTTACCAAAATATGGAAAATGATGAATAAATCTACCGAACAACATTTCGCAGTCTTCGGCATATTTCATCGTATCAAGAATATGATGGTGCCAAACTGTATCTATTTCCTGAGTGGGAACTAATTTACGGTTGGGATAGAGGTAAATCAAACACAGAAACATAGAATAACGTTCAATTGCTTGATTCGTCTGTTCAAATGTCCATTTTTCACTTTCGTGAGAGTGCATTAATTGATAAGCAATAGACCTTAAATCTAATTGCTTGAGTTTATTTCTAAATAATTGGATATCTTGAGATAAACCTCTTTTGATTGATAACATAATTGCAATTATTCCAAATTAGTAAGATATTAGAGAAGCAATTCTATCAACAAAGTAGGTAGACGTACTCAAATCGCAATTGTGCGACGGAAAATAAAATTTATAAAAGCCCCGATCTCAAACCCCGATTTGCTTCTATACTTTTATACAATTTGAAATCTCAGATTTCTGATTCCAATTGCTAAAGTGTCATATATTTAATTTGGTAATTTGCTAATTTTTGATGTTAGCAATACATTTGCAGTGCTATTTATATGTATCGGCAATAACAGTTTTTTTCTTTGACGTAAAATATATCTATTTTTTGACTGAATAAAAAATCTATTAAGCGACACAACGATAGTGGAGATAAGTAAAATACTATTTTCAGTTTTTCAAGTTAGATCCACTTTTAAAAGTGTTACATCAAAAACTTGAAAAATTCAGGTATCGTTCGAGGTTAGAAGTGATATTATTGCGGTGCGTAATGCACCTCTATTAAGTATACGGCAGTATAAAAATAATCAGGTATGGGTTTATCTAAGAATGCACTGCTATTGTTGAAAGCTGTTTTACAAAGTCGCAAATATTCTCAAAAACATCGGATGTCTGGCAAGAAGAGCGAATATTTGAATCCAAATGCCGAGCAAAAACTTGTAAATCTTCTGGGGTGGATAATCGTAGAACAAATTTTGCAGGATTTGATTGATATAGATATAAATAACTGCAATCGCGATATTGAAGATCAAAGTCAGTCGGATATAATACCCGTGTACTACAATGAAAAAATATCTGCCGAACAAAAAGATCGAGATAACAGGCTACAGAACTTAATTGCGTTATATAGCGATCGAGAGCTAATCAAAAATCAAAATTTAGCTAAAGATAATAAATTTAAATCAATTTACCATAATTTACCAGCCCGCGATTGTAATGCGTTTGTTGGTAGAGATGCAGAAATTGAGAATTTGCAGCGATTACTTTCTTTTGAAAATCCGACTCCTCGTATAAGTCTTGAAGGTTTAGGAGGTGTAGGAAAAACTACTTTAATTTTAGATGTTGCTTATCGCTATTTATTAGAAGCTAAATATTTAGATTATCCTTTTGAAGCGATAGTATTTACCTCAGCGAAACCACAACATTTCACAAGCAAAGGTATTTTACCGCGATTATTGCGAGAACGAACTTTGCAGGATATTTTACGGGCGATCGCCCGCACTATCAAATGTCCCGATACTGCAACTACTAACTTTAGAGAAACTTACGAACAAGTTTATCATCGTCTGGCGGATATGCCGACTTTACTAATAATAGATAATTTAGATGCTTTAGAAGAAGAACAAGAAGTTCTGGGTTTTTTATACGAATTACCCCCAACAGTAAAAGTTGTTATCACCAGTCGAGAAACTACTCCCTTTACCAGAATTCGTTTAAATCCTTTAACACCAACTGAAGGATTAAAATTAATTCAAAATCAAGCCACAGAAAAAAATATAGAATTATCTTTAGATAAATCCCGACAACTTTATCAAACTACGGGGGGAATTCCCGCAGCAATTGTTTATGCTATCAGTCAGTTAGCGTTTGGATATAGGTTTGCCGATGTTTCTCCAATAATTATCCAGCATCAAGGCGATTTTTCGCGGTTTTACTTTGAGAATTCAATGCAACCGTTGAAAGGGGATTCATCTCACTTCATTTTGATGGCTTTAGCGCTTTTCCCCAAGCCCGCGTCATTTGAAGCAATTTGTAATATTGCCGGAGTAAAAGATAATAGTACAGCAGTAGATGCTTTTGCTAAATTGCAGCAATTATCCTTAATTAATTGCCAGCAAGGGCGTTATACGATGTTGCCTTTAACTCGCGAATATGCTTTGTGTGAATTATTTGCCAATCCCGAATTTGAATCGGCAGCACGTCAGCGTTGGGTAAATTATTATCTTGATATTTCTCAAAAATATGGTGGTAAATACGAGAAAGAATGGAACGATTATCAAGAATTAGAAGCAGAATGGGATAACCTTTGTGAAGTAATAGAATGGTGTATTGCTGAAGATAAATATACCGATGCGTGCAGTCTGTGGGAATATATAAATTGTTATACTTATTCCCAAGGATATCGTCAAAACCGCCTTAGCTATTGGGATACTCCCCTACATTGGTTGGAATGGTTGATTGAAGCAGCCCAAAAACGGCAAGATTTACCAAACATTGCCAAAATGATGAGCGATTATGCTTGGAAACTAATTTTAATCGGACAACCGCAACACTTAAATCGAGCAGATAATTTACTTTGCCAAGCTTGGAAACTACGTCAGAACTTAACGGCTAAAGAGCAAGCAAATTTAGCAATTCGGATTGTGGTTTGGTACATTCAATTCAAACAATTCGGATTTGCCAAATTTTGGATTAAGCAAGTACAAACTATCTTAGATGATTCATTTATTGAAGAATCCGTTTCAACTCATCTTTACCTGCAAATTCTCTACTATAAAGGAGAAATTTGCTATAAAAATGGCGATTATCAGAGAAGTCAATTATTATTTCAAGAAATTGTTCAGCAATCTCGGAATATTGGCTGGCAAAGAATGATATTTCTCGCCAAAGACTTCTTAGCAGACATATCAATTAAACAAGGAAAGTTAAAACAAGCCCAACAATTTTTAATAGAAGGGATACAAACAGCCCAAGACAATCGAGATAATTGTAGTAAAGCTTATATGATGCGTTCTTTAGCAAGATTGGAACTCCACCAAGGAAACTTGAATTTGGCTGTAGCTTGGGCAAATAAAGCGAAAGCAGGTTTTGATAGCTTGGGTATGGTTTCGGAAGCACAAGAAACGCAGGCTTTATTATATGGCGACTGAGGAATGGGGAAACAGGCAACAGGCAACAGGCAACAGGCAACAGTGAATATATAAATAATGCGGACTTAAGTACTAACCCCACCACATTAATTTTAAAGGGTTCGTAGTGCCCTACTACAAACCTTTATTCTTCCCCCTCTTCCCCCTCTCCCCCCTCTCTTTACGAAAGTCTAAGGTGTAGAAAAATTAAGGAATGTTGCATTTCAATTAAATCCTGGGGGTAAAGCGGAAAAACGCCCCGAAGTCCGTGATACGATGCTTCGAGGTAATGTCAAGTATGGGAGAAACAATGCCGACACTACGGGTTGCTGTTGTAGGCTCAGGTCCTGCGGGTTCATCTGCTGCTGAAACTTTAGCGAAAGCGGGGATTGAAACCTATTTATTTGAACGTAAATTAGATAATGCCAAGCCTTGCGGTGGTGCTATACCGCTGTGTATGGTTGATGAATTCGACCTTCCAGCCGATATTATCGACCGTCAAGTGCGGAAAATGAAGATGATTTCACCCTCGAATCGTGAGGTTGATATCAATTTAGTAAATCAAGATGAATATATAGGAATGTGTCGTCGTGAAGTTTTAGACGGCTTCATGCGAAATCGAGCAGCTAAATTAGGCGCTCATTTAATTAATGCTACCGTTCATAAATTAGATTTTCCGACCAATAATACAGATCCTTATACAATCCATTATGTTGACCATACAGAAGGTGGCGCACAAGGTATCGCCAAAACTCTGAAAGTCGATTTAATTATTGGTGCTGACGGTGCAAATTCCCGTATTGCCAAAGAAATGGATGCTGGCGACTACAACTATGCGATCGCTTTCCAAGAACGCATCCGTCTTCCAGAAGACAAAATGGCATACTATAACGATTTAGCAGAAATGTATGTCGGTAATGATGTTTCCACCGATTTTTACGCTTGGGTTTTCCCTAAATACGACCACGTAGCCGTTGGTACGGGTACAATGCACGTCAACAAAGCCAGCATCAAGCAGTTGCAGGCAGGTATCCGCGCTCGTGCAGCCAGAAAACTTGATGGTGGTAAAATCATTAAAGTTGAAGCACACCCAATTCCCGAGCATCCCCGCCCCCGTCGCGTTGTTGGACGGATTGCATTAGTAGGTGATGCGGCTGGTTACGTTACCAAATCTTCCGGAGAAGGAATTTACTTCGCTGCAAAATCCGGACGGATGTGTGCCGAAACCATCGTAGAACTTTCCAACAGCGGACAGTCTATCCCCACAGAAGCAGATTTAAAAGTTTATCTAAAACGCTGGGACAAAAAATACGGGCTTACCTACAAAGTACTCGATATCTTACAGAACGTATTTTACCGTTCCGACGCAACCCGCGAAGCATTCGTCGAAATGTGTGGCGATTTAGATGTTCAGCGGTTGACTTTTGATAGCTATTTGTATAAAACAGTTGTCCCAGCCAACCCCATCACCCAAATGAAAATTACTGCCAAAACCATTGGTAGTTTAATTCGCGGCAACGCTCTTGCGCCCTAGTTGAAGGGAATTAGGAGAAAAGGGGATGGGGAGAAATATTCCCAACTCTTAACTCCTAACTCCTCATTCTTAAAAACTGGTCGCTGTAATATACGTGACCAGTTTTTTTATACCTAAATTAGTAAGCAACATAATTTTGCGGAAACACTTCTATTTCCTGTTCCCTGTTCCCTATTGCCTACTCCCTACTTATTAATAATAAGAATCAAACTTGACAAAGACTTAAAATGTCGCATATCATCATTAAGTGTAAATACATAAGTATTCATTCTTATACATTATTCTAAGGTATAAGATAATACATATTATCTGCTTTATACTTGTATCATAAGAAAGATATAAATATTATCTGTATAAGTAAAAAGACTTATTAAAAAAAGTTCCGCAATTAAAAATATTTACAGTTTTCTGCTGTGAATATGAAGTTTCTGTGAAAACTATAGTAAGTCTTGGATAAATGTGCGTATTTTTACTAATCTAAACTAGTTGTTTGTATGTTTAATGCTCCTTTATCGGAGTCGGAGCTTGTATATGAAATTAAATTCGTTTTTTAATAAAACTATATTTCCGTTTGCGGTTGCAGCTTTGAGTATAATTAGCTTTTCTAATCAAGCTAAAGCTATTGTTTTTTCGGGTAACGTTAATAGTAGCTGGGGAATACCAACTCCTGGAGATATAAATGATAACCCTATTTATAGTGGGGTAGATACAAACGTATTTACCTGGGGAGATCCAACTCTTTTTGAAGGTGCCTCTGCGAATCAACTTGTATTTGAAGCAAGTTCTTTTTCTACCGATGCGGGATCTTTATTTAAGATAGGTGATTTAACTTATCGCAACGGTACAGTGCTTTTAGGTACAAGTGTAGAATCAGTACCTTTACATATTAGTTTATCTTTCGATGAACCACCTGAGATTGACGAAGTTTTGGATTATGGATTTTCTCTGCAAAATACTCCTAATCTTTCAGATAATCCAGAATTAAACGCAGATTATTTATTTGTTGTTGAAAATGACGTTAAGCGTAGTTTCAAATATGGTGGCAATCAATATACCTTATCTTTAGCTGGATTTAGTCAAGATAACGGTAAAACGCGGGTTAATGAATTCCGAGCGCTTGAAGGTGAGAAAACTACAGCTTCTGTTTTTGCTAAAATCGACAAAGTTGCTTTTGCTAAAAAAGAAGTTCCCGAGCCAGGTTTTGTAATAGGTTTATCTGTAATTGGCGCTTACTTTGTTTCTCAGAGAAAAGCTAAGAAAGCCAGTTAAAGTAATTGGTTATAGCCGTGAAAGAGGGAACAGGCAGCAGGGAACAGGGAACAGAAGAAAAAGACTATATTAGTTTAGGATGTTAGTTATTAATAATAATCCTTAACCCCGATGGTGCGTTAGATAGATAAAAGCGATCGTTTCAAGTCATAGATACTCGTGCATCTAACACACCCTACAATTAATTAACTCCTAACTCCTAACTCCTAACTCCTAACTCCTAACTCCTCATTTCTAACTCCTAACTCCTAACTCCTCATTTCTAACTCCTAACTCCTAACTCCTAACTCCTAACTCCTAACTAACTCAACCACCATATCAACAACTGTATTCGTATCTATAGGTTTAGATATGTGTTGTTGGAAACCTGCGGAAATTGCTTGTTGCTGATTCACTTCCCCAGTATAGGCAGTTACAGCAATAGCTGGAATTGATTTACCTTTTTCCGATGCTCGAATTGTTTTTATTAATTCATAACCATCCATATTCGGCATTCCAATATCACTAATTAATAAATCTGGTGTCGATTTGGCAATGCTTTCGAGTGCTTCTGAAGCCGATGCTGCGGTTGTAACTGTAGCACCTTCTTGTTCTAATAAAAAAGCAATTAATTCTAGAGAATCTACTTCATCGTCAATAACTAAGATATTTATACCGTTTAAGTTAGATGATATCCGATCTGTTTCTGGGGAAATATTAGTATTATTATTAGCTGCTAAAGTTGGTATTTCTACTGTAAAAATTGCACCTTGTCCAACTCCTGCGCTGTCTGCGGTTACGGTTCCCCCGTGGAGTTCGACGAGTTGACGTACAATCGCCAATCCCAAACCCAAGCCGCCAAATTTACGGGTAGTGGCGCTGTCTTCTTGGCGGAAATGCTCGAAAAGATAGGGGAGAAAATTTCTGTTAATTCCTTTTCCGGTGTCTTTTACCTGGATTTGGGCTTGGTTTTCAAGTTGAGTTAATGTAATCCAAATGTGTCCGCCTTTTGGAGTAAATTTAATTGCATTGGATAAAATATTCCAGACTACCTGCTGCAATCGCCCTTCATCGCCATTTACTATTCCAATTGATGATGCTTTTGCGGTATGGATTGTAATCGACTTGGCTTCTGCGGCTAAACGAACTGTTTCTAAAGCGGATTGGATGACGGTTGCCATATTCACGCGGGCTTCATTTAAGCTGAGTTTACCCCGCAAAATTCGAGAAATATCGAGTAAATCGTCAATTAGTTGCGTTTGTAGTTTGGCGTTGCGTTCGATGGTTTCGAGGGCTATTTCAGTTTTCTTGGCGTTAAGATTACCTTTTTGTAAAATTTTTGCCCAGCCGAGAATCGGATTTAGGGGAGTGCGTAATTCGTGGGAAAGTACCGCCAAAAATTCATCTTTGATGCGGTTGGCTTGCTCTGCGGCTTCGCGGGCCATTTTTTGGTCGTGGATATCGGTAGAGGAACCAAACCATTTGATAATTTGTCCGCTATCATTGCGTAGGGGAATGGCTCGACCTAAAAACCAGCGATATTCTCCGTCGCTAGCACGTCGAAAACGATATTCAATATTGTATTCATTGCCAGTACGAACCGATTCACTCCAAACATCTACACATTTTTGTACGTCGTCGCGATGTAATACTGGTTCCCAACCCCATCCTATTGTTTGCTCTAAAGTCATGCCAGTATAGTCAAACCAGCGTTGATTGTAGTAGTCAAGAAAACCATCTGGACGAGATGTCCAAACGATTTGCGGCATTGAATTCGCCAAGGTGCGAAAGTTTAACTCACTTTGACGCAAAGCTAATTCCGTTTGTTTTTGTTCGGTAACATCGCGAGCCACACAATAAAGAACCTGTTGTTCGGGGAAAGCTGAAACGTTCCATGAAAGCCAGCGGTAGGAACCATCTTTGCAGCAGTAGCGGTTTTCAAATCCGATGCTGCTAATTCCTCGTGATAGTTTTTGCGCTTCTGCTAAAGTTAGACTTCTATCGTCGGGATGAACAAATTCAATATAGGGTTTTGTTGTTAATTCTGTGGGTGTCCAACCAAGAGTTTTTTGCCAAGCCGGATTTACCTGGGTGAAGTAGCCTTCTAAGTTGCAAATCGCCAGTTTATCTCCAGACAAGTTGAAAAATCTGTCTCTTTCTTGGGTAACTTGTTTGAGTTGGGTTAGATCCAGTACAAAAGCGATAATTTCTTGATTTTCATTAAAGGGTTCGTTAACTAAAGCTGCTCCAATTAAAATCGGAATTCGCCGCCCATCTTTATGACGATACTCTTTCTCGTAAGGGGTACAAACTCCTTTAACACTAATTTCTTCGATTGCTTTGGCATCTAATGTTGTAAATTCTGGTGGAGTCAATTCGTCCCAACGTACTTCACCCGATTGTACTTCTGCTGATGTATAGCCGATGATGTTTAATAAATAGTCGTTGGCGTAATGCAACTTACCCAAGCTGTCACCCAAAACCACCCCAAACATATTTGATTCTACCAACCGCCGCAACCGCCGCTCGCTTTCTCGTAGTTTTTTGTCAGCTTGTTTGCGTTCGGTAATGTCCATTAACATCCCTACCATTTTGAGGGGATTTCCCACCGAATCGTAAACGCATCTTGCCCGAATCAAAACCCAGTGAATGCTGTTATCATCCCAAATATTGCGGTACTCTACATCTACATCCGTACCGTTAGCGATCGCCTGCTGTAATGATTCTTGTACCCGAACTCTATCTTCCGGGTGTATTCGTTCAAACAGTTTTTCATAAGTCAAATCGGCATCAGGAGGTAAACCGAAGTTGGCTTTACACTGCTCGGAAGTAATAAGTTGATTGCTTGTTAAATCGAGTTGACAATTACCAAGTTTAGCCGTTTTTAATGCCAGCTTTAGCTGCTCTTGACTTTCTCGTAATGCGAACGAGGCTTGTTTTTCTTCGGTAATATCCTCGGTAACGCCCGCCAATCGGTAAGGTTGTCCGTTCTCCTTGACGACAAAACCGCGATCGCGCACCCAGCGAATCGAACCATCCGGACGAATAATCCGATATTCTTCTTCTTGAGAGCCGTTTTCAATACATCGCCCCCAAACGTCTTGCAATCTTTGTCTGTCTTCCGGGTGAACCGTTTCTATCCAACTGCTGAAATCGGCGTACAGTGATTCGCGCTTTCGTCTCCAAATTTTCTCGTAAGCCGGTGAAATATAAAGATGCTTTTGCGTTTGCAAATCGAACAGCCAAAAGACATTTTCAATCGTCTCTGCCATTTGCCGAAATCTGGCTTCACTTTCCCTAAGTGCTTCTGAAGCTTGCTTGCGTTCGGTAATTTCAGCAGATATAACTGCAACTCCTTCCGGGGTGGGATACATTCTAAGCTCAAACCAGCGATTCCAACCAGGGTAATAAAATTCCAAATCGCTCGGATTTCTTTCGAGCATGACTTTATGGATGCACTGATAAAATTCGCCACCTACCAAATCGGGGAATATTTCCCAAACGTTTTTACCCAAAACATCTTCACGGCTCATGCTAATGATTTCGAGTTGGCGGTCATTAATGTAGGTATAGCACCAGTTGTAATCGAAAATAATAAAACCATCGCGAATGCTTGCTAAAACATCTTGCATTCTAGTTTCTACGACTTGTGTTTCTCTTCGTGCAGTTTCCCGGACTTGAGCTATTCGACGTTCGGTTTCCCAAGCGCTAGCGTTAGTAATTGCGGATAGGATTTGTCCGGCAACTAAATCAAAGAAGCCTTGATAATCATCGTTGAAAGGTCGTTTCGGACTAATTCCTGCAATCAAAAATCCCTTAATTTGGGTTTGCCCCGGCGCGATTAAAGGTACTACAACAGCTGTATTCGGTGACTCCGACCAGGCACCTCCAGGCAATTTCCCAAATTTTGACTGCAATCCCTCTATGAATTGGCTCTCACCTGTAGCTATAACATCTCTTAACGACCATAAATTACAAATTTCTTCTGCCGAACTAATTTCAATTTCTTGCGGGCTAGCAGGCGCTGTTGCATCTAATCCGGTAATGCCTGCAAGTCGCGCTGTAGTCTGCATATCATCAAGCAAATACAGCAGCGCAAAGGGTATGTCATAAGAATTATTTGCTAAAGTCCGAGCAGAAATTTCACAAGCTCGCTCAACCGTCTTTACCCCAACGGTATCAGCTGCAAGTTCTCGTAACGTTTGCAGTCGTCTTTCCCCGAGAACTTGCGCGGTTGTCTCCGAACAAATTACAAGCGCACCGTTAATATTACCATTTTCGTCTCGAACCGGGCTATAACTGTAAGTCCAATAAACTTCTTCCAAACGACCGTTGCGGAAAATCGGCACTAAATGGTTTTCGTTCCAAGTAGATTCACCCCGCTTCATCACCGCATCGATTTGAGGTTTGGTGAAATCCTCCCAAGTATCGTACCAAAAATCTCTTGCCTTACTTCCCAATCCTTGCAGGTGTCTGTCCGCTCCCAAACTCGGACGGAAGGCATCATTATAAAATAAAATTGACTCCTCTCCCCAAAACAAAAGCATGGGATGATGAGAAGTAAGCAATATATTTAAAGTTATTTTCAGGCTTTGCGACCAAGTTTCCACAGCACCAAGCGGTGTTTGCGACCAATCAAGATCGCGCATCAGCCCAGCCATTTCGCTGTTGCCAACAAAAATGTCTTCCCCAACCTGAGAATTTTGTTCGGATTTCACAATTATGTCCCCACTTGTGGGAAATACTTCTTTACAGCCACACCTCGCTTTTACTTGCCACAATAGAGCTTTATTTTGCAAGATTTACGTTAAGTATTCTTATACCCAAAGACATAGGTCTAAAAGAATAGTTTGCTTTCAAATCAAATTTATAAGCAAAAATATTCAACAATATAACTTTAAATATATATATCATAAGAAAGAGTTTATCGGCAGCATTCAAGCATATTTAATTAATGCCATTCATATTACAATTTTTGTTTTACGATAATTCTAAAGGCAAAACAAGATTCACATCTAAGAGGATGCGCCCGAAAGTGATTAATAAAACCTTAAACTTTTCCGATCCCCCTAAATCCCCCTTTTTTAAGGGGGGGAAGGGGGGATAATCCGAGAGTTGGAATAAAAACTATACTTTTCAAACATCCTCTAAATTAATTCATAAATTATTAATAAACTTCTCATCTTAAAGTAGATAAATTATTTTTAATATTAATCCCTTAGATAATTTAAACTTCTATCCTTAGTATGATTTGCCTTATCTACCCATTGACTAATAGTGTAGTATGATTGTAGTATAGAATTTTGAAGGCGAAATTGCACACATTTTTCAGCGTGCGTCATGGCAAATATACGAGATATCGTTAATTATTTTCGTCCGTACTGGAAGCTGAGTGTATTTAGTATTGCAGCATCCAGCGTTTATGAGATTTTAGATTTACTAGTACCTTATGCGATTGGGCAGATACTGAACTTGCTTTCGGGGCAACCATTAGATGGATTATTGAGGAGTGTAATTACTGCAATTTCCGATATTACGAATTATCCTGCAAACAAGAACTTATCTTACGGTGTTTTGCTGGGTTTAATATTTATTGTAACAGTAGTCAGAGCGCCAACACAGCCTTGGTTGAGCGGTTGGTTTCACTGGTATATTGCCTTAAAAGCACGTCGCGATCAAAATCAAAAAGCAGTAGAAAAGATTCTGACATTACCTTTAGAATTTTATGATGAAAATAACCCCGGAAGGATAGCATCGAGAGTAGCAAAAGGAATTACTAATCATACTTGGACTTATCCAGAAATCACCGGACAATTGTTTCCCAAATTGTTTAGAGTTTTGGGAATTTTTGTATTTATCTGCTTCGTTGATTGGCGGATTGCGGCTTTATTTTTGCTTTCCTTTGTAGTGATTCTTAGTTTTACTTTAAAGCATTTACAAAAGCTAGTTGAATATGAAAGTCGTTTAGATAAATATTCGGAAAATACAGAAAGTCGGACATCCGAAGTTATCAGTAACATCAAAACAGTTAAAGCATTTGCCACCGAAGCCAAAGAATTAAAACGTCAGCAGCAACGTTACAAACGCGAACAAGATGTAGTTATACATCGCATCCACAAAGGTTACGTCAAACTAAATACTTGGCAAAAAAGCGTAATTCAGTTTTGCGTATTCGCGATACTCGGTTTAACTTTAGCTGCAACTATCGAAGGTCGAATTACCTTTGGTAACTTTATCATGACCTTGACTTTATCGAGCATGGCATATGCCGAACTAGAGCCAATTAGCATCCTTGCAGAGATATTTGCTCGTCGTTACAGTTCCATGTTGCGGTTCCACGAATTTCTACAAGAACCATCGGGAGTTGATTCCCAGGGGCTTTTAGAAGCGCGAAAATCAGGAAATTCCTATAATTTTACCGGAAAAGTGGAATTTTCTGACTTAAGTTTCGGTTACGAACCCAGTCGGCGGATTTTACACAATATTAATCTGCTGATTGAGCCATATCAAACAGTAGCATTAGTAGGGCGTAGCGGCTCCGGTAAATCGACATTAGTAAAACTGCTGTTTCGTTATTTTGAACCCCATGAAGGCAAAATACTGATCGATGGTGAAGATATTCGCAACTTGAATGTTGGAGAATATCGGAGAAGATTGGCGATCGTTCACCAAGAAGTAGATATTTTCAACGGTACGGTTTTGGATAACCTTACCTATGGAAACGAAAGCGCGAGTTTTGCAGAAGTTGAAGAAGCCTGTAGAATCGCCAAACTCGACGAAGTAATTAGTTTACTACCCGAAGGCTACTATACCGTAGTTGGAGAACGCGGAGTTAGGTTATCCGGTGGACAAAGACAGCGAGTTGGGATAGCCAGAGCATTATTAGTTAATCCCGACGTACTCGTATTTGACGAAGCCACATCCAGCTTAGACTACGAATCCGAGCGATCGATTCAGCTAGCCATGAGTTCCATACAGGGAACCCGCACCACCATAGTCATCGCTCACCGACTGAGTACCGTTAGGGAAGCCGATAAAATTGTCGTCTTAGATAACGGCAGAATCGTAGAAATAGGTAGTCATGAAGAGTTATTACAAGAGCAAGGGATTTATAAGAGATTGCATTCATTGCAAGAGACGGGAGAGCTTTTGAGTTAGTTGTTAGTTGTTAGTGGTTAGTGGTTAGGAATTGGGAGATTGGGGATTAAAATCTATGAGGAACAATTAGAAGTATAGGAAGTAATCGCGAGTAAGGTAAATACAACTTACGCAAAGCCCCCCTTAAATAAGGCAGGGCTGATTCATTCGATAAAGAAGGTAAATTGTCAATATGATTTGAGCGCAATTTTAGGGGCTTAAGTCATAGATAATTAATAATTTGGGCAAGAAAACTTGAATATAATTCCAAAATTTAATTCTCAAGCCCTTGACTTTACAAGCTTTTGAGGGAATGAATCAGCCCCCCTTAAATAAGGGGGGTTGGGGGGATCGGGGATTGGGAATTGGGTATTAAATGAGGAACAATCAGAAGTATAGGAATTAATAGCGAGCAAGATCAATTAATAGCGAGCAAGATCAATTAATAGCGAGCAAGATGCTCGCACTACAAATAATTTCATAATTCCCCCTCTTCCCCTCTCCCCATGCCCCATAAGCATTTCAAGACTTTTTCAAAAAAACGTTGGTATTTCCCAAACCTTGTGATACTATTAGTAATCGTGAACGACATGGGTCGGTGTCCGAGTGGTTAATGGAGGCGGACTGTAAATCCGCTGGCTTAGCCTACGCTGGTTCGAATCCAGCTCGGCCCACTTTCACTTCTAGATTTTGGATTTACTTTGAGAAGAATCCGAAATCTAGAATTAGGGCTTTTTTGCCGATGTAGCTCAGTGGTAGAGCACACCCTTGGTAAGGGTGAGGTCACGAGTTCGACTCTCGTCATCGGCTTTTTTGATTTTTAATAACATCAATAATTCTTACTATTGTTGTTCATGTAGTTTGACGGTGTTAGAAGATTACTCTTGCTGCCCTTTAGTCAAACTTCACACCAAAATCAACACCTAGTACTTCTTCTATTCTTTGTAAGGTTTCAATAGGTAAGGCTTTAGTTTCTTCAGCTTCAATTCTATACCAGTTCATTGTCGTCATTGGTATTTGGCGACAAATCTCAGCCAGCGAGCGACTATCAGCTTCTCGCGCTTGACGAATACGCGAACCTAATTTTGGAATCTCTATTTCTAGTATTTTTTTGACTTTCATCAATATTTCCCTACTGTCATATCCTCCTTTGTTCTAAATCATTATGTTACATCTGATGAATAGCAAAGCATAAAGTTACACTTTATGATTGAATAATTATGGTGCAGAATGAAAAACGATGAAACAATCAACTGCAAGCGCTTTATTGAAAGCGTACAATTCATTACAGGAAATAGTTGTGGAACTTTACAACGAATTTCAAAAATCAGTGGAAAATAGAGATGATGCAGATGCAAGTTTGCTTGAGTCAAGAGCAGAAATTTTGTTTGAACAAGCGGAAGCGATTATAGCTGTTTTGGAGGAGCAAAATGGATAGAGAAGAAGCACAAAATTTAGCGAATGATGCTAAAAACTTAAGTCAGCAGGGATTAGAGTTGATTCAGCAAGGAAAATATCGCGAGGGACATAATTTAATACGTCAAGCTGTAGAAGCTGGTAGAAAATGCCGAAAGTTTTTGGAACAGCCAAAAATAGAAAGAGGTTTGGGAATACTTGAACAAATACATGAACAAGGTTGATAATGCTAAAGATAATTTTGGCCTCCGGTGACGGGGGTTATTTTTTGGTTTTCCTTGTATGTGTAGTAAACTCTGTGACGAAGGCAAATGTGCTTTCAACATTTTTAAAAGGTGTTAAGCCTTGAAGTGCGGTAGTTTAATTTGAAGATGGCGATCGCACTTGCCGAAGGTAAAGTAACTGTGCAATGAAATTCAACTAATCAATTTGAAAACCAGTTGTCTCTACGTGCGATTTCTCCTACTTTATCGATTTTAGAAGCAACAAGTTTTCTGCATTTAGCCTCCGCAGCAGCAACCAAAAATCCTGGATAATTTTCGGGTTTTCTGGCAATTTCCTTTGCAATATCATCAGGTAGAGTATTAGTTGATACTGTGCGAATAAATTTTTGATAAGCATAACGTTCAGACACTACGTCTTTTGCGTAGCTTCGGGATATAATATGTAAAGCGGATTGCCAACTAATTTGTTGATTTCCAAGCAATCGAATAGCCACACCTGGGATTTTGTTTTGCAAGCCAAGCTGCTAAATCTCGTAGATCTACTTTAAATGGCAAACGAACCGATGAAGACTTATGCTGCTCCGGTAATTTTTCAAAATCCTCATCTTCTCTATAATGCTCCGGAATAAGTTGCTCAACCTGCTCCTTGCCAAGGATTTGCATCCGATGTACCTGACAGATGTATTGAGTTATGGTGGATTTTCCTTGACCAGGCGCTCCTTCAATTACTACATTAGGAATATGTTTTTGCACAAGTGGATGAAGCAACATAGCAGCAGCTCCTACAACCGATTGTTCATCCCGAGTTCCATAAACATCAGAACCTATATCAAATAACGAGGATATATCTTCATAAGAAACTTTTTTGCCTGCTCTACGATACCGCAAATCACGAGCAATAGACCTATGAATAAAGTGATATTCATAGAAACGCTTTTTGTTTGGTGCAGTATTTGGTGGTACGACAGGTACATCTATAAATAAATCAAGAAGCCTGTTATCAAGCTCAACTTGCTTGAATTTAACTTGTTGATCTATATCAAATTGATGTGTAACATAAGCCCTAATTGCAGAAGCTCTTCTTTCTTTATTTTCGGATAGCCCAAACTCGATTACAGACCTAATTAAATCTGAACCTGTCATTAAAGTAGGATATACCCATTTTAGATTCCAGGCATCATCTAAACGTCGGCTTAAATCATCACGCCACCAACATTGTGATGGCACACCCAATTCACTATTTAGTAATTGATTTGCTTTGTCAATCGAACCTGAATCCGGATGTGCAGTTCCTTTAATATTTGTTATGAGAATATATTGTTTTGCTCCCTTTGGAATTTGCTGTTTGAGTTTCTCGACTTCACCCTTAAGAGTATTTACCAACCATTTATGAGGATCAGCTTCTGCTAAAGGTTGTCTTACAAATTTAACTTGATACATTATAAAACCGCCTTCATCATCCTCAGTAAGAGGACTTAGCGCATCTCTCCCACCATCGGGTTGTGCAACAGGAAAACATTGAACATTAGAAAACTCTTTTATAAGTAGTGCTTGGCAGAATTGTTGAAAGCTTTCTGGATCTAAATTCTCGAACGGGTAATCCATACAAATTGTCCTAAGTGGAGCTTTATATTACAACAGCTAAACCATATTTTACACATACTGCTAAGTAACAAAATATACTAGTTATCGCTTGGCTAAACTTTTTACTGGTAGATTTGTAAACTTGAGCTTGTTATAAAAACTGTGGGTATTATACATACATATATTAAATTCGGAGTAAATAAAAGTAAAATTGACTTTACCACAACAGCTAATCTTTCTAACTGCGGATACAAAAATTGAATAGTAAACCAAACCTAAAATCGTAAAATAGATTCATCAAAAAAATCGCGTCCTCTACTATCAGTAGAACTAAAATTAGCTGGTGATACTATTTAATATAAAAACCTAAAAATAGGAAAAAACAATGCTCTCAAATTACTTTCACTTTCTTACTCCTAACGACATTCGTATTAAAGGTTCTCGTATTGGTATAGAAACCATTTTAGATGAATACATTTATCATCGTCATTCCCCAGAAGCAATTGCCGAAACTTATCCAAGTCTTACTTTAGAACAAGTTTACGCCACTATACTTTATTACCTGCATAATCAAGAGTCAGTTACTCAATATATGGCAGACTGGCTAAAATACTGCCAAGAATCTGCAACACAGCAAGATGAAAATCCACCAGAATATATTTTGAGATTGCGTCAAATGAAGGCTACTCAAAGAGGGATGGTTTCGTGACAATTAAGTATTTAATTAAATTTAATCCCTATTTCCAAGCTTTTACTTTCCCATCTTTGTGAACTTTTGCGATAAAAGGTGCTGGTGTTTTGTTAAAAAAACGCTTCATTGAAGGTACTGCTTGAGCAAATATTTCTCCCATTTCGCTACCTGATAAATTACCCGAAACCAAGACGAACATACAAGCACCGGAATTTTGAACAGCCATCATTTCTAAACGTCGATGAGCAATTTTTTTATCAGCAGTCAAAATTATCCAACCCTTTGATGCTACTACAGGCAACCAATCTGTATCGGGGGTTGCTTGGTTAAAATGATCGTCGTGAATCTCAACTAATTCACCTATATCTATTAAAGCATTAACAACATGAGTTTTTCCCAAAGAACGATCAATAAAAAATACAATTTCAACTTCTTCACTCATGCAGCTAATGCTAATTCATAACGGATAGCTTCTTCTACTTTCAGGCGATCGCACTTATAATCTAGTGCCAAATCATCAATTGATTCTCCAGCACCATACCTTCCTACCAATATACTAGTTGGTATTCCCGTTCCTTCTAAAACAGGTTGTCCAAAAGATACTAAAGGATTTATAACAATTAATTTTGGCGTTGCAGTTTCTTTTGTGCGAGTAAAAGGATAAAGTATAGCTGGTAAATCGTTATCATCCCATTCAATTCTTTGTAAATAGATTTCAATAGTTTCAGGAATTATTAACTGTCCGCTTTGTGAAGCGTTGACCAAATATCCTATATGTTCAATAAATAAATCTATTCCATCGGTATAAAGCTTTTTATTAGCAAGAGGATGTTGCATTCCCGTGTGGCTTTGAAGATATGAAACCCCAAGTCTTACCTTTTCTAAAGGCACTTTATGATAGCGTCGAATAGCATTAAGAACGTGTAATTCAATCAAATTAGTGAAAGACAACAATCGTTCGTGTGGCTCTGGAATAGTAATAACTGGCTCGAAACGTTTTGAACCAGCTTTAGTTCGATATCGAGCGCCAAACACCCAAGAACGCACGGTAGAATATGGTACGCGCAAATGGTGTACGGCTTCTGCTACGCTATAAGTCCCAATGTTGCGGGGATCTTTACCTTGATAAAGGTCGCTCAATAGTCAATCTCCATCTACCTATTATATTATTTATTTTAAAACTTAATTGTTGCTTTAACTCAAAACTCAACATCATCAATCAAATCTACCAAAGCTGAATATTGATTATCCTCAGCTAAATTATCAAACACTTCTCTTAAAACTTCTAAAGATACATTTTTAATAAACCAATCATCGTTGGGATTATCTTGAATATCTAAAAAATATTTTAAACGTTCTTCTATGGCTTGCTTTTCACCCTTACCTATTTGTCCAATTCTAGTTAACCAATCACCGCTATCATCTTTAAAACAACTTGCATCAACAGTGAATATCTGATGAGCTAAAGCAAAAGATTGTTTTTCAAATCCATTACTCTTTGTAGGATTAATTGGGTAAACTATTGGTAAACCTTTAACCCTTTCTCGCATACTAAAAACTAAAGGAATTGCAGTAAAAGTATCTATATAGTTGACACCATTTTTAAATTTACCGGATTCCCAAATAATATAAGGCTGTTCTCCACGAAACGTTCTGCTGTAATTAATTATTTGTCTGCAATCACCAGTTTTACAAGAGATTTCACCCGGTTTATCTAAATTATAAAAGTGAATATGATCGAGCAGACAACGAAGAAACACTCGGTAGGGATTTATTAAATATATCCAACCTTGTCTAGGTTTGTTTCCAGCCACTTGATAATCCTAATTCAGTTCACTAACTAATTTTTCTCTTTCTAATTGTAGGTTAAGTTTAACTTTTTCTTCTGGTTTATGTTTATCTTTAACCTCAACCATTGGAGCAGTACTATACACATAATCTGATAACTGCTTAATTTTATCTTGTCCGGAACCAGCCCATTCTCTTCTAATGTTATCAAGTATTAACTTTAAGCTAACAGGTAACTGTAGATCGTCGATATTACCTGCTTTTGAACCAAGTTTAATAAACGTAGTATTAAATTCAGTTTCTAAATTAATTTCTTTACCATTCATTTTATCCAAAGCAATATTTATATTCTCATGCCAAGGGCCATTATGATAATAATACCAATCAAGTTGAGTCAGTTGTTTACTTGTCCACTTCACTGCATAAAGGTCAGCCAAATACAAAAACCGGATTAGCTGTATTTTAGTAATATGCCCTTTTGTTGCGTATGCAAAGTATTTTATCAGCTTGTCTAACATGGTTATTAGCTTGTCTAACATTGTATAGGTTTTATATACCAATCGTAGGTTGGTTTAGACACGAGCAGGCAATTTGAATTGTAACGATAATTTATCTTTTAGTGTCGTAACCCAACATCGTAGATGTAGATAAACAATATTATTTTTAATCGTATTTAGAATATTAGAAAATACCGACAAATAAATGTTGGGTTACGACGCTTTCATAACTTTGAGGAGAGTAACGGCATTTACCAGAGCGTCTAACCCAACCTACAAACTGTTAACTGCTCACTGCTCACTGCTCACTGTTAACTGTTAAACCGATACATTATCACCTTAGCTTTGGCATCTTCTTCAACAAATACTAAATATTCGCCATTTTTACGTCGAAAAGCACGCACTCCATAAGGAATATCAACCCAACCAGTTTCCCCGAAGACTTCTGCACCGGGTTTCAAAATCTTCACTTGTCTTCCCGTCTTCGCATCGTAAACGTAAACTTCGGCTTTTTTCACCGTCACAGCAAATACATAATCTCCCGCTATACTCATTGCTGCTGGATTCAATACTTCCGGAGGTGCGCTTTTATCTACAGGAAGCACTATGCGATATCTTGGTTTGCGGTTGCCTTTGCTCCAGTTGTCGTAACGAGCGATTTCGGAGCCGATTAATTTGGCGTAGTCGCCGTTAATTGCGGGATTGTCTGGGGTGTAACCGGATAAATACATGGTGTCGGTTTCGGGGAAATATTCGATTCTGCGTAAGTCACCGAATATTTTGGGATGCCCGATTTTTTTCATCTTGCTGTAGCTGTAGATGGGGTTGCCGTTTTTATCCAATCCCTGTAACGGAAAATGACGAATCCCAACACCATCTTGAGTACGCAAAGTTTTCCAAATGTCGCCTTTACTATCTACCCACCATCCACCAATATAGGGATAATCTTCACTTTTATCGTATTCGTTGCTTTCAAATTTACCGTTACCGTTTTTATCGCGCCAAATCCATTCACCGGATTTTGGCTGAAACGGAGGATAATCTTTTCCTAAAGCTGGTTTACCGTCTGGATGAGTACCGACAAACATTCCTGAAGGTATGGCAATTTCACCATCGGTTTGCTTATTGAAACGGTAAATTTGTAGCTTTCCACCGTACATATCTGTTAAATATAAAAAGGTTTTACCCTGGATATTACGTACAAATGGGGCATCTGGTGCGGTATGCAAGCGGGGATCTTGAGGATATTTGAAAGCGTTTAAAGTGTAACCTTTATAAGTTGCTTCTTTCCCAGGTGGCTTGCTGTAATCCATTGCGAAGCGTTCGTTTTTGGTATATACATCTAAGCCGTTTGTGGTTGGATCTACATCAGCATTATCAACAAATTGTAATCCTAATAACTTCCACTGTAATTTACCAGATGCAGAAAAACTGCGTAAATCTACTCCAGAACGTTCAAAACCATCATTACTAATATAAATATTACCCCAACTGTCACTACCAACTCCGGAAATACCGTAGAATTTTAAATCTTTAACAACTCCCGGAATTCCCGCATAAATTCCACCTTTTTCACCAAATGTTCCTATTTGTTTTGGCTTATTTTTAATATCGTAAATTAGAATTTGCTGTCTTTGACCATTTTCTGCAACCAAAAGTCTACCGCGATTATCGACAGCAACTGCACTCGGTTTATCTAAATTGGAAATAACTCTAGATAACTGTGTACCTTGCTTTGAATAATTTACAACTTCCTTATCTTTAATTATCCATAAATCTTCTTTTTTATCTACAGCAATATTTCCAGGTTTTGCTAAATTAAAACTGCGTAATTCCTGCATAGTTTCGGCATTGTAGACGCGCACTTTATTCGCCGCACTATCGCTAACAAATAACTCTGTGCCTACAGTTGCTAACCCGGTTACTTCCGAATCGTTACTAACAATTAACATACTTTTATCCCACCCCTTCCCATTTGCAAAAGGTGCGGTTTTTCCGTTTAAATCATAGCGTCTTACACAGTACCAGTTCGTTCCTTTTGGCGGAAATCCATCTTTCTTTTGCTCGATCCCCGATTGCTTCATCGCCACATATATGTATTTTTTATTAGCAGTAATAGCAATCCCACCGTTTCTTCCCCATCCGTGTAAATCCTCTGCTTTACCAATTACATCCCCATTTCTATAAATCCCAACTTCTCTACCTGCTTCATCCCATAAACTATTTGTGTAAATTGTTCCATCAGGAGCCACATACATCCCGCTAATTTGGATTTGTACCCATTTATCACCACCACTGAAACTATTTCCAATCCACGAAGTTGTATAGCGAGTTGAAGAAGCAGCCGGGGTAATTTTTTCATCGAAGTCAATTGCAACTATAATCGAAACAGCTAAAGCAGCGCTTAGTATTAACAGAAATTTTTCTGTTTTACCATATCTCACATTTTCGCTACTAAATAACTCTTTAATATACAAAAAATTATTTTTCGCTTTACTGGCTAGGCTTTGGATAAATCTACCTAAACCCGTTAGTAATTTATTGTTCATAGACTACATTAATAATGATTTTGTCTCTATCTATATAGCTGAAGTTAGCTTTATCTATCAAGAATATCGATGTAAATAATAGATATTTAACTAATTAAGGTTTTAGAATGTATGGGTAGTTTGTGGTTATAAACGCTGTTTGTCTATAAAATAAACTATAATCCACATAAAATGAATATTTATTTAATTTGATTAACATCTTGCTTTAATTAATTTAAAAGGTTTGATGAGAAATAAGTAAAAATAGTAAAAAGTAAATATCTCATCCCTTCAAATACCTTATACTTCATGTAGAACAATAGTTTCGTAATTTAGCTTTCATCAACAAGAATAATAATTAATTACAAAGCTTTGATTTGTTTTACACAAAATTCATCAAACTAACATGAAATTTTTAAATAAGAATCCATTATTATCAACATGAAATATCAAGATGGATAGTATTAACCATATCCGTAACTTTAGAAAGTAAATTATACTGAAGCTTGTAAGTATAAAGAATTCTATTAAATAGCTTTATAGTAATTAATTGCCAAATATTAATAATTTACAGCGAACTAATTAGCCATATGGGTCATCCCCTCTTAATTATCAATTCTGCAACAAACAAGTACAAAAAGGTATAAACAAGTTAAAATTAGACGAATTATATTCTCTGAGCAATATATATAAGTATAGAAAATATTGTAAGAGACAAACTTTACTAGACATGAAGTCTGAAACTATAGGGAAAATATATTAATTGTATGGGAGCAGCAAAAGTGATTTGTAATGAAACAAACTATACATCAGTGAAACCCGCATCAATACTTTGCTTGGGCTTGGGGTGGTTTCCCAAAACCCCTGGAGGATTAGAAAGGTATGTTTACGAACTTACACTGAGATTGGCGAAAAATAAAGACCAGGTAGAATTATGTGGGGTAGGTTTACCCGATAATGAAGATAACCTACCTATGACGATGACAAATTTAGCAGCACCCGATACTACAATTTTGCAAAGATTGTGGACGGTGAGAAATAACTTTAAAAAAACCAGAATAACTAAGCCAGATGCAGTAAACTTGCACTTTGCTTTATATAGTCTGCCAATATTAGACTTAATCCCCGCAGATGTGCCAATTACCTTTAATTTTCACGGACCTTGGGCATCAGAATCTCAGGAAGAAGGGCTTGATAGCATCACAGCTTTGCTCAAAAAAACCTTGGTAGAAAAAACAACTTATAAACGCTGCGATCGCTTCATAGTTTTGAGTAAAGCATTTGGTAATGTTCTCCATCAAAAATATCAAGTTCCCTGGGAAAAAATTCATATAATCCCCGGTGGAGTTGATATCAATCGCTTCAAACCCGACTTACCGATTGGGGAAGCACGCACTAAGTTAGGATGGTCTTGTGAACGTCCCACTATATTTACATCTCGCCGTTTGATACATCGAGTTGGACTTGATAAATTAATTACAGCTATAGCTCAAATCAAACCAAAAATACCCGATATTTATTTGGCGATCGCCGGAAGAGGACCTTTGCAAACCAGCTTGCAGCAACAGGTTGCAGAATTAGGACTCGAAGACAACGTTAAATTTTTAGGTTTTCTACCAGACGAACTTTTACCAGTAGCTTACCAAGCAGCAGATTTATCAATAATGCCTTCTCAATCCTTTGAAGGTTTTGGGTTAGCAATAGTAGAATCCCTGGCTTGCGGTACTCCCGTCATTTGTACCCCCGTTGGTGGAATGCCAGAAATTCTCGAACAATTTTCACCCGATTTAATTACCGACTCCATCGAAGTAAACGCAATTGCTAAGAAATTAGAACAGGTATTAACTGGGGAAATAGTCAAACCTTCGCGAAAAGAATGTCACGAATATGCGGTTAATAATTTTGATTGGGATAAAATCGCCCAAGAAGTAAGAAAAGTTATTTTAGCCTAAATAAAATATATTATTGCAATATTATTGCATCTTTAGTAGTTCATTTCATTAGTTTTGATGGTGTTTTATATTTTGTAGTGCGAGCGTCTCGCTCGCTAGTAAATGAATCAACCTATCATATTTAATGCAATAGACTACTAGTACTCCACCACATTAATTTTGATGGGTTTACGTAGTGCGAGCATCTTGCTCGCTAGCCTTGACGAGGGAGCGAGACGCTCCCACTACGAGCGCTTTACCCCGCAAAATTAATGTGGTGAACTACTAGTACTAAACCACGTTAATTTTGATGGGTTTACGTAGTGCGAGCATCTTGCTCGCTAGCCTTGACGAGGGAGCGAGACGCTCCCACTACGAGCGCCTTACCCCGCAAAACTTATGTGGTGGAATACTAGTACTAAACCACGTTAATTTTGATGGGTAAATAAAGGTATGTCCGATAGGACATACCTTGGATTGCCCAATGCCCAATCCCCAATGCCCAAGTATAAAACATGAAAATCTTATTTTTAGACCAAAGCGGTAAACCTGGTGGTGCCGAATTATGTTTAATAGATATTGCCAAACCCTATCAAAAAAATTGCTTGGTAGGATTATTTGCTGATGGTTCTTTTAAAGATTTATTAGAAAAAAATCATATCCCCGTAGAGGTTTTAACAAATCGAGCCATACAGGTTAAAAAAGAAAGTTCTCTAACTCAAGGATTAGCAAGTATTACTCAGCTTGCACCAATAATAACCAAAGTCGTAAAAATTGCCCGAAATTACGATTTAATTTACGCAAATACCCAAAAAGCGTTAGTTGTCGGTGCAATCGCTAGCTTTTTCAGCCGTCGTCCTTTGGTGTTTCACCTACACGATATTCTTTCACCAGAACATTTTAGTCAAACAAACCGCAATATTTCGGTTACATTGGCAAATCGTGCATCGTTAGTTATTGTCAATTCTCAAGCTAGTAAAAAAGCCTTTATCGAAGCAGGTGGGAAAGCCGATAAAGTCGAAATAGTTTACAACGGTTTTGAACCGCAAAATTATATAAGTCAAGAATCTCAAATCAATAAAATTAGACAAGAATTAAAAATTGAAGATAAATTTATCGTCGGACACTTCAGTCGTCTTGCACCTTGGAAAGGACAACATATATTAATTGAAGCACTCGCGAAATGTCCACCAGAAGTCGCGGTAATATTAGTCGGGGATGCTTTATTTGGCGAACAAGATTACGTTAAACAGCTACATCAACAAATTGATAAATTACAACTACAAAACCGAGTTAAATTTTTAGGTTTTCGTAGCGACATTCCTCTTTTAATGGCGGCTTGTAACTTAGTTGCACACACCTCCACCGCTCCCGAACCTTTTGGAAGAGTGATTGTAGAAGCCATGCTATCCGGAACACCCGTAGTCGCAGCTGCATCTGGAGGTGCAGTTGAGTTAGTAACAGACGGTATAAATGGCTTTTTAGCAACACCGGGAAATCCCCAAGAGCTTACCGAAATTATTAACACCTGTCTATCTGACAAACAAAAAACTGACGCGATTGCACAAAAAGCACGTAACAGCGCCAGCCAAAGATTTCATGTCGTAAATATCAACCAGCAAATCGCTCAGCTACTTAAACAGTTAGAAGTGAGCAGTGAGCATCAGGAGGGTATTTTTTTGTAATGAAAAAAAGGGAGCAAGATGCTCCCACTACAAATATTTTTATAACTCCTCACTCCTAACTCCTAACTCCTAACTTTCTTTACGCTGCTTCTCGCAACTGAGGCTTTTGCGATTCTGGAAACGTAAACTGTAACTGTTCTGCAACTGGTGCTTTTTCTTGCTGCAAAACTTCTACATCTATATTTACGCTAATCAAATAATTACCCCCATCAGCATCAACTGCTTCAGCTATTAACTTAGCAATATCCGGACGCTTGGAACTAAGCACGTCACGCAAAATACATCTATCCCATTCGTGCTTGGCTGTAGGGTTGATACTGAGAATAAAGTGCTTAACCATTTTGTCAATATCCAATATTTAAATATTAATCTTCTCGAAGCCTGCTATATCGGCATTACCTATATTTTAGTTCATTAGTACTAATATGCCAATATTTCTTCAGGAGTAGGTAAAAATCGAGGCGGAAAATAGAAGATTTTAGCTCCTAGTCTTCTTATTACTTGCTTCTTAGCAAATTATCAAAACTCGCGACTGAAAAAAAGCTTGTTGCTAAAGTATGAGACGAGTTTATTCCTACGGTGAGAGTAAAGACAAAACGATAACATCTATTGTGTTTATTAGTAGTCCTTGGGTTGTGGCTGACACAATTAAAAGTGCTTTTGAAAAGCGCCATTCCCATTCCTCAGTCCTTGGATTAGCTGATTCCGTGGAAAGTATCGTTTTTATCGTTATACCTCAAAGGAAAATTACCATGAAGCTTACCAATTTATCCAAGACTATTTGTGCTAGTGCATTCGCTGTTAGTGTAGCTGCTTTACCTTTATCGCTTCCTGTATCTGCTCAAACTAACCCCGTAGATACAGATACCAACAGAACAGTTACCGTTCAAGAAGATGACGGCTTTGATTGGGGATGGTTAGGTTTATTAGGTTTACTTGGTTTAGCAGGATTAGGAGGACGCAACAAAAATCGTGATACAGTAGCTTATCGCGACCCTAATGTTACCGAAACTGGTACCACAGGAACTACCACTAGATATTAAATTACTAATAATATGCCGTCGATGGGGAATCAATCGTTTGTAATTGATTCCCTTTTTAACTTTAAATAATTGATAATTCTCTGGTTACTGATAACTGCTCACTGCTCACTGTTAATTGTTCATTGAATTCAGCCAAACCGATTGTTGTAATACCGGAATGCTTATTCCAGCTTTATCGAAAGCAACTTTAAGACGACGACGGAATTCTCTGGCTACATCCCATTGTTTGAGGGGTTGGGTTTTTATCCAGACGCGAATTATTAAACCGCGATCGCCAAAGTTCTCGACTCCTAAAACTTCAGGTGGTTCGATGATTTGATGTTCCCACCGCGTATCTTTATCCATATCTAAACCAACAGTTTCGATTAATTGCAAAGCTTGATCAACATCTGTTTGATAAGCGATTGGAACGGTCAAATCGGCGCGGGACCAGCGACTCGAAAGGTTAGCAACTATTTTAATTTCACTATTAGGAATCGTAATTAAACGTCCTTCTGCATCGCGTACCTGTGTGATTCGCAAGTTGAGATTTTCTACCAATCCTCCCACATCACCCACATTAATTACATCACCCAAAGCGTACTGGTCTTCTACAATAATTAAAAAGCCGTTGATTGCATCTTTAATCAAACTTTGAGAAGCTAAGGAAAGAGCAACACCGATTAAACTGACACCAGCTAATAAAGGAACAATATCTATTCCTAAAGCCGTCAACGCCACCAAAACACCAATTGCCAACCACAAAAGAGTAATCATACCTTTTGATACGCCGGATATAGTAGAAACTCGTAGTTGCAGTCTTTCGGAAGTTTCTGGAGTTATTAAAGTACTGCTTCGGACGAAAGCAGCGGTAAAGCGGTCAATTAACAGATAAGTAAGGCGAATTAAGACGTAAGTTCCGATTCCTACAATACCTAATCTTAAAGGTATCCGTAAAGCATTAATAATTGTGACTTCGATTCCTCGCGTATAAGGAAATAAACTCAGTATTAATAAAGTTCCGCCAGTCCAGATTACAGCCTGAGTTATTTGAAAAATTCGTCGCTTGACTTCTAAAATATGCCGATTTTGCTGATGGCTCAGTTGTGTTGTAATCGGTAATCGTACTCTTAAATCTGAAGTTGGTGGCTTTAACATAAAGTTTCGCTTGGAACGACGCGAGAAGTGCCACACTCCCCAACTCATTAAAATCATTCCCCCACCAATAGCCCCAGCTATCTTGATTTGATTGAGAATAAATTTGGGTTGTCGCTCCTGCTTGGCTTGTTGCAAACTTTGCTCAATCTCTCGCTTCAGATTCTCAGCTAACACGGAAGGTTGAACCTGTCGTAGTTCGGCATCTTCTTGGGTGAGAGTTAAAAGATATTGGTTATTAACGTAAATGACTGGCAACCCGTTTTGAGTCCGCACCTCAACATTCAGCTTGCCATCATCCGAATTCAAATAATTTTTGCTAATTTGAGCCAATTTTTGATTTATATCTCGCAAACGTTCTTGAATGCTGCTTCTGGGAGCAGCTATTTGAAACAAACGCCGACCATCCAAATAAACCCAACTACTAGCAAATTTATTTTCTAAATTTTCTAAGTTCCCAATATTTAACGAAGGTGTTTGTAATTGAGGTAAAAAGGGAATCTGTGCCATGCCGACCTTGACATCAATCCCCACAATTATTAATAACGAACATAAAGCAATAACAATAAATCGATAGCGCACGTAACAAATACCTCCTTTTCTTATGATGTGATTAGCTGACACCGATTCTGGCAAATAGTTTCTAGCAATGTACCTATCGATAGACAAGTTTTAAGCTAGCTTGGTATAAATTTTTCTCCCCCCTCTCCCCCCTCTCCCCCTCTCCCTCTTAGTCAACATTTCAGCTATCAAACCATATAGCATTCCTAAAATAGATATTTATAATGCTGTATATTTGCCAGACTTGTTCTAATCTAGTAGAGTGCGTCTTGTAAGGCGCAACATTTTAATTGAAAGAGGAATTATTTAATGACTGCAACAACTCCCAGATTAAAGCACGAGGTTAAAGACCTCGGCCTAGCTGCTTTGGGAAGACAACGTATCGAATGGGCTGGACGCGAAATGCCTGTTTTAAAACAGATTCGCGATCGCTTTGCTAAAGAAAAGCCTTTCGCAGGAATCCGTTTAGTAGCTTGTTCTCATATCACAACCGAAACAGCACATTTGGCGATCGCGTTAAAAGCTGGTGGTGCTGATGCATTATTAATTGCAAGCAATCCCCTATCAACTCAAGACGACGTAGCAGCAAGTCTCGTCGCAGACCATGAAATTCCTATCTTTGCTATCAAAGGCGAAGATGACGAAACCTATAAACGACACGTTGAAATTGCTTTAGATCACCGCCCTAACATCATTATTGATGACGGTTCTGATGTCGTTGCAACTTTAGTTAAAGACCGTAAAAATCAACTTTCCGATATTATCGGTACCACCGAAGAAACCACAACTGGAATTGTTCGCTTGCGTGCAATGTTGAATGACGGCGTGCTATCGTTCCCCGCGATGAACGTTAACGACGCTGACACCAAGCATTTCTTCGATAACCGCTACGGTACCGGACAATCAACCTTAGATGGAATTATCCGCGCTACCAACGTTCTATTAGCTGGTAAGTGCATTGTTGTTGCTGGTTACGGTTGGTGCGGTAAAGGTTCTGCACTCCGCGCTAGAGGCATGGGTGGTAACGTCATCGTTACTGAAATTGACCCCATCAGAGCTATTGAAGCAGTAATGGATGGTTTCCGCGTTTTGCCAATGGCAGAAGCAGCATCTCACGGCGATTTGTTCATCACCGTTACTGGTAACAAGCACGTAATTCGCCCCGAACACTTCGACGCAATGAAAGACGGCGCGATGGTTTGTAACTCCGGTCACTTTGACATTGAAATTGACCTCAAATCCTTGGGTGCCAAAGCGTCTGAAGTAAAAGAAGTTCGTAATTTCACCCAAGAGTACAAGTTGCCCAGCGGTAAATCAATTGTTGTCCTTGGTGAAGGACGCTTGATTAACCTATCAGCAGCCGAAGGACATCCCAGCGCTGTAATGGACATGAGTTTTGCAAACCAAGCTTTGGCTTGTGAATACCTAGTGAAGAACAAAGGTAAACTCGAACCTGGTTTGTACTCAATTCCTGAAGATGTAGACAAAGACATTGCTCGCTTGAAGTTAGAAGCAATGGGTATCAAAATTGATACTTTAACTTCAGCACAGATTGAATACATGAATTCTTGGACTTCTGGAACGTAGGTTTGAATTAAATTCAAATTCAAATTCAAATTCAAATTTTTTATGGGATGGGCATCAAAGCCCATCTTTTTTTTGTTTTTCGTTAAATGTAGCGGTTTTCACGCTTAGTGCAATACAAATCAACCTCACCCTCGTTCCCTCTCCGATGCTTTGGAGAGGGAACCAGGGAGGACAGATTGAGGTTTTAAATGTATTCAACTCAACCGAAAAGCGCTATATAGCAGCGCGGTTCGCTTAGCCCTTTTTTTAGCTAATTTTATTTTCTAGTCTGCTAAACTGATTTAAACGATACTTTACTCGTTGTTAACTGAGTAAATATACTGATGCAAGATAAATCTTGTTGAATGACTTTAGTATGTATCCTGTTTTCAAACTTATGAACACCATAGTTACGGAAATCATCAATTTATTAACAAAACCAGCCAATATAATTGCTGAGAATAAATTAAGCTGGTTCTGGATTTCTAAGATGCCTGAAGCTGAAATTGAACTTGAAGACTTGCAAAAAGCGGTTATTCATCTTAAAGATGCTGTGGATGTTATGAAACCATTAGAAAACTGCCAGATGAAGGTGGAAATACATGATTTGACTACCGCATTTTTGTTTTTAGAATCAGCTAAAGAAGCACTATTCCGAGCTAGCATCCCGAATGCAGCCTATTATATGAATAAAGTTATTAGAAATATCAAAGCGGTTTGCAAAGCAAAGTCAGTAATACAGCAAAAAATCCTGATTGCAAAAATATTAGATGCTTTAAATAGAGTTTTGAATTCGATAGAAAAATCACTGGATAACGTTGCAGCTCCTATAGTTACACATATGACTTATGAGCAATTATTATCTAAACTTGCAGTGTACGAGCAGTATTCTTAAAGTTTATGCTATTGGTTTTGAGCTTGTGGAAAGGTGCAATTGGATTTCAGACAATATTATTATATAAAGTCCTTATCTTTTTTCGCGATTGAAGCACGATAAGAATCAAGTTACGTTATATGCAATACCTCTACATTTGATATTAGTTGCGTAAGTTTTTTTTAATCGTAAATGATTTATAAGTGATGGTTACAAGACTAGGACTTACGCAGCATTGACGGAAATGAGCGTGTTCCAGACATGGAAGATCCCCCCGCTCGCCGCACGCTCTCGCGTGTATCGCCTTATGTCCTATCGGACACGCTCCGCCCTCCAGGCGACGCAAGCCTTACTCGCGGCACGACTCGTTAGAGTCAGGGGTAAGGCTAACGCCTCTCTCCGCTAACGCTACTTCCCTCGTACTGCGGCTCGGGACAACCCACGGGAGTAGACTCACCAACCCCCCGCTGAGTTGGGGGGTTCTATTAAGTCCTGAAGACGTTGAAGTCAAAAGCAACAGCTTCAAAAGAACTTTATCATAGTTGATAGTTTGAATAAGATATTGCTGCCATTTTGGCATTATTTCAGATAATTCTCTCCTTAAAGTAAACATATTTGCAATAAGATTTTCTAGCTGCACCTCGTTTTCAAGGCAAAAAGTTGACTTATAAAATCATTTATGATCCATAAACATCAACAAACAAACATAGTAAATGATTTATACCGGCCCATCTAGTAAGCGTTTCATGACCAAAAATAAACCAATTAAAAAGCAGCTACCTAAATACGAAAGAACTATATTTTTTTCTCTGAGTTGATTTTTTATGCTTGATTTATTTGTCAAAAAATAATTTGGAAACAGTATAATTGTGCAATTCATAAAATTTTTTTTATGATAAAAGCAAGACTAACTTCGGATTGACCACCTTAAACTAAGAACTACAGATAAAAATAAGCGTAACTTTATTTTAAGTAGTGGGACAAACCGTTCCATCAACGTTGATACCGAAGACAGTAAGAGCGAAAGTAATTAAAATTATAAATCTTAGCTATAAATCGAGGGCGTTCTTTTCGTTCTTCTCATCCCTTATTTTCTCAAATCCGTGAAGAGAAACCATTATCTGCTTAGGCTAGAAACTAATGTTTAAAATCCCAAATTCCAAAAATTTAGCTACTCCACTAGACTATAAAGGAGTTTACCCTTGTCCGGTATGTAGAGTAGGAAAAGTCCAAAATATGCCTTTAATGGAGGCAATGTCTTGTGATTTTTGTCATCAAATTTTTACCGTTAACTTAGAGCAACAACAGATGAAAATGCCTTCGCGGGAACCTCCCTTAATTTGGCGTTGGAATGGTTTTTATTGGGCGGAAACTCATTTAGAAGGAGTTGAATTTGGCTGGGGTTATATATTAGCCACAATAGCGTTTGTATTACTTCCTACTAGTTTAATTGGACTAGTTGCCTACAATTTTCCTCCAGATCCAAATGCTCCTTTATCCTGGGTTCCTTATATTTGGACAATACTGACTTTTTTTTCTCATTTAACAATTATCATTTGGCTGTTCGTAGAAGTTTATCAAATTCCCATCAAAGCGTATTTTAGAGCTTTACAACAGCGTTTTCTTAGTTAATCGAAGAAATGCCAAGTATAAAACATGATTTAAAATAACTAAGTAAATTAATTACCATTCTTAAATCCGATCTCTCAAAGAGATCGGGTTTATTTATTTTGAATCTTTAATATTAATCATACAGCCAATCAATTTTATTTTTGTAACCACTATTTAAATCGTGTAAAATACTTTACACGATTTAAAATAAAGCCACCTTCGTTAATGTAAATATTTGCGTTAACATCCTAATAATGTAAACTAATCGACTGCAACATGGAGCCAGATTCACTAGTAACAGAAGTAATTTTAACCTCATCACATCAGTCTCTGGGCAACATAAAACTTGATTGGACACCACAACCTGGAAACTATATTGATTTAAAAGGTAAAACCTACGCAGTTTTAGAACGTCACCACCGCTACCAACTAAAAGAAGGACGTTACTGCTTGCACAAGATAGCGATTTACGTACAGTCAGCAAAAAGACCAGATGAACAAAGCTATTTGAATGGACGTTGGGTGATTGGTAATGCGAACTGTACTTATAACGCTCTTTCAGAAATTATCCGCTGTGCAATTAATCCAGCAGGACCTTGTGAAGGTTGCAAATATTTTGAAAAGTTAATGGATAATGGCTAATAGGGGATTGGGAATTGGGAAAATAAATAATGTTAATTCTGCTTTTACAAATTACTTTGTAATAATCGCTTCTTAATTAAAATATCGAACTCCTAACTCCTAACTCCTAACTCCCAACTCCCAACTCCCAACTCCCAACTCCCAACTCCTTCTCCTAAATCACATTCCCGAATTCTTCTCCTACAGTTAAACGGGTACCGTTGACAAAATCCCATCCCGACTGGGGACGTTTACCAGCTAACTGTACTTCTCGTAATAACAACAAACCATTCCCAGTCTGTACAATTGCTCCTATATTTTTAACAATACTGACAACTTCTCCAGGTTTACCCGATCGGGTTGATAGATCGGGCAACTTATCTTGTATTTCTTGCTGTAATTGTGGCAATCGCCTCAAGTAATCAGAATCAAGGGGAGCGGTAGCTACGATCTTGATCGGTTGATCGCGAAACGTGGCGACACAGTTAGGGTAAAAACCCCGAATTTTATTATGTAACTGTATGGCACTCTTCGACCAATCCAAACGGTAATCTTCTTTTTTTATCAAAGGTGCATAAGTTGCTTGGGAATTATCTTGAGAAGTAGGTTCAATTTCTTTGTTTTGGAGCTTTATAAGTGTTTCTACTAATAAATCTGCACCGATTGATGCTAATTTTTCTGCTAAATCGTGGGAATTATCAAGCAATCCAATGGGTGTAGTAGCTTTTAACAACATTGGGCCGGTATCCATACCCGCATCCATTAACATAGTGGTATTGCCGGTTTCTTCTTCTCCATTGTGCAAACACCATTGAATCGGGGCTGCACCGCGATATTTCGGTAAAATTGAGCCATGCACGTTGACACAAGCGATTTTCGGCATATCTAGAATCTCTTGCGAAAGAATTTGTCCGTAAGCAATTACAACAAATACATCCGCATCCCTAACCCTTAATTGATTTAAAGCCGATTCATCTTTTTTGATTCGAGTCGGTTGCAACACGGGTAAATCGTGTGCCAGGGCAACACTTTTCACAGGAGACGGTGTAATTTTCTTACCGCGTCCCCTAACTTTATCTGGCTGAGTAACAACTGCAACTACTTCAAAATCTGAACGATCGAGCAGTTGTTCTAGAGTCGGAACGGCAAATTGAGGAGTACCAAAAAATATTACTTTCATCTTTATTAATATGTCTAACGTCCAATTGTAAACAGTAACACTACTGATAATTTTTTTAAGAATAGGTCAAACGGTAGAGTGGTGCTAATAAATCTATAAACTATAATCATGTAAAGTAAGTCGAATATTAAAAATTTAATATTTTTATTAATGGAGTTATCTATTTCTTTATTACTTTGAAGGAAACAGAGCATCTGTAGCTAAGTTTTCCATATTTGTTTGGTTAGTTATACTGTTGCAATTGAAACTTATACGTGTTTCACTGTAATAAACGATTTAGTAGCGTCTGCAATACGGCTTTTAGTTTTTGTTCTACTATTTTTCGGATATTATTCAACATCATCCCCGGAATCGGTGTTTGAGATGTTGAAGTTAAATTGAAATTAGGTATTTAACACCTAGCATTCTACTTGTAATATCTGTATAAAGTTATTTCGGTTACGTTTAGTTCGGTGTAATTATTTGTCTAAAACAGCGAGTCTGTTACAGCTAACTTAATTTTTTTGGCTCAATATTAGATTTTGTTGTGATTTTTAGGTTCTTATACCTACGCGACAATATTGTTTATTAGGCTAACAAAATTTTAATAGTAATATTTCTAAACAATTGTTTAGAAATAAGTAAAAAAAGATACTTTAAATTCGGCTTTGTTACGAAATTAAAGTACTTAATGTCGCTAAATTCTAAGTTCCCTGTTATACATATAAAAGATAGCCTCCCCCATTGCCGTGAGGCATTGCTCCTCCCACAGCAACCGCCCTCTAGAGAGTCAACCAACAAATGCTGAAACATCTTTTATTCTCGGGATGGTTCCGCGTGCAACCATTCCTCAAGTACGTGTTAGTCGTAGTTATAATTGCGCCTTTAGTTGGAGCATCAGGACATTCGAGTTCGGCTCATCTATCGCAAGAAACTAATATTACTGCCCAGATGCCAGAATTGGACTCGGTGTTAGTAGAAGTTCCTATTGCTAGCGAATACAAATTATCGCAACCAGAAACTGTCAAAACTTTGACATCAGAAAATAATTCTGAGTCAAAAAAACTGGCGGCGGTTATCGAGCCTCAAATTAAACAGCCGACATCGTATGTAATAGAGTCTTTAACAGTAGAGACTCCGGTAGGAGAAAAAGAAGTAACATCTTTTAACAATTCTTCTTCTATAAATGTAGATCCATTTAGAGAAGTTGAACTCGCTCCTCCTACTAGTAATCCTGAACTAAGATCGGGAAAAATTTCTGCTCGTGGAATTAAGTTGGTACAGCGTTTAAAAGCTGCAAAAACTCAATCTTCAAAAAAAGATATTTTAGTAGCTAAATTAGCGGGTGCTAAATCTCTTAAGTCAACTAAAGTAGTTGCTTTGAGAAGGAATTTAATTCCTCAACCAACCGATGCGCCCGTAAGCGAAGAACCAGAACCATCAGAATTATCGCAGCAAGATCCAATTGGCAGTCCTCATCCAGTTCCCTGGAAATGGATAACGGCTACTCAAGAAGCTATAAGTTCCAAGAATGGTTCGGGAGTGCGTTATTACCGTAGCGCACCAGTAATATCTCCAGATGGTCGTTATTCTATTTACAGCCGCGTAAAGTTGGAAGTTAAAGCGCAAATGCACAAAAGCCGCGTTAGCAGCGTGTTGTTTGTGGAAGACAGAGAAACTAATAATTTGAAAGTCGTTGCATCTACTTCTGCTTTAATAGATCCTTTAATTAAAGCGAAGCAAATGCGGGGTGAAGCCAGTCAAATCCCAGGACAAATCGGCGTATTAGTTCCTGTTGGCTGGTCGGAAAATGGCGAGCGTTTCTTAGCACGCAAGTTTGAAGGCTTATTTAATACTGCTCACGCTACCGACCAAGCACTTATTTGGAATCGTCAGAAAAATCGCGCCAATACAGTTGCTCCTTCTCAGAAGAATCACCAGTATGATATTGCAGTTTTATTAGGTTGGAGTAAAAATACACCTGATAATGTAGTATTCCAGGCTGGAGAAATGGGTCAAGAAACTTGGCCAACAATTACAGTCGCCAATGATGGTCAAACAGTTGCTACACCCGAAGTAGACCAGCCTACTACTTTTGGTAGAAAGACTAATGATGTTTGGGCTGGGCCGCAAGTAGCTTATCAGTAAGTTAACAATCTTCGTAATAACTAAAGTAATCCCGTTCTAGTAAATGCTAAAACGGGATTTTTCATTATTGGGAATTGGGCGTAGGGCATGGGGCATTGGACATGGGGGATTAGATAGAAAAATTAACAATTAAAACCTGTTTTTTGTCAAATTACTAACTAACAACTCGTTAATTTATACGGCGAAGGCATAATTCTTATTTAAGATAAAATCTCTCCCCATTTATTTATATACAAATTTTTTTTATGTTCAATGCCCTATGCCCTAAGCCCTATGCCCAATTAAAATTACTCAGACTTCTTTTCGCCTGTTTCCGACTCCGTAGCGGAGTCTTTGACTCGACGAATGGGTACATTGGCAATCAAAGCTGTTGTACGCTGGTTGCTTTCCAAAGAAAACTCCAAGCCATCAGCTTCAACTTCCACGTAGCGACAAACAATTTCTAGAATTTCTTGCCGCATTTTTTCTATCATTTGAGGGCTTAAATCAGCCCTATCGTGAGCAATAACTAATTGCAGACGACGTTTAACATCATTGCGACTGTTATCGTTACCGCGAAAAAAAAGTCGTTCTAAAAGTTCAAGAATCATTGCAGCCCTATGAGCGCATACTGGATTTGATTAAATAATTTTTGTCCACAATAACCTTCGGAGGCGGGAAAATAGGCCGTCTTGGGACGAGTCGAAATCAAGAAAATCTACCGTTTCCCCTTCCAATCTACGAGCAATATTATCGTAAGCCGTGGCAGCTAAAGAAGGATTTTCTGATAAAACCAAAGGTTCGCCACGATTGGTAGAAACAATTACCCGCTCGTCGTCGGGAATTACCCCAATTAGAGGAACTGCTAGAAGTTCCTGAACATCCTGCACAGACATCATATCATTTAACCGAACCATTGCGGGTTTTATCCGGTTAATTATTAAGTGAATGCGCTTGACTCCTTGTGCTTCTAATAACCCAACTACCCGGTCAGCATCACGGACTGCTGCTATTTCGGGAGTTGTGACAATTAAAGCTTCGTTTGCAGGCGCGATCGCATTTTTGAACCCCATTTCGATTCCAGCGGGGCTATCGATAATGATGTACTGATATTTTTGCGCTAAAGCATTAACCAGTAACTTCATTTGATCGGGGGTGACAGCTTCTTTGGTGCGATTCTGTGCCGCAGGTAGCAGCACCAAATTGGGTTGTCGCTTATCTTTAACTAAGGCTTGTTCCAAACGACATTCCCTAGCCAAAACCTCCACCGCAGTATAAACAATACGGTTTTCAAGTCCCAACAACAAATCCAAATTTCGCAGACCAAAATCAGCGTCAACTAATGCAACTTGACGACCTAGTTTGGCTAAAGCCATGCCAAGATTGGCTGTAGTAGTGGTTTTTCCTACCCCTCCCTTACCGGAGGTAATGACAACAATTCGAGTCATGATTACGAAAGCGCTCGTGATGGCATTGCAAAATATAATTCAGTTAACAGTTAACAGTTATCAGTTAGCAGTTAGCAGTTAGCAGTTAGCAGTTATCATTTATCAATTACCAGTGAAACGGGCGAAAGTTGAAATCACCTTCATTCAATTGTTTACTGTTCACTGTTCACTGTTGCCTGTTGCCTGTTCCCCGTTCCCCGTTCCCTGTTCACTGTAATAGTAATTATCGAAGAAATGATTTAACCGGCGTTAATTGATTTGCGAGAAAAATCATTAGCGTTGGTGATGCGGATTCCCTCTGTCGTCATATACGCAACTTCAGCTGTTTTTTGCGTAGGCGATTTTTCTGGTGCCCTAGCCAAAGCATCGGCAATTCGCAACTGGGTTGGTTCCATTTGTAAAGCCATGATTGTGCATTCGCTGTTTCCTTGGGCACCCGCATGAGCAACCCCACGCAAGCGACCCCAAATTAGAATATCGCCATCTGCGACTACAATACCACCAGGATTTACATCTCCCAAGATAATTACGCTACCTCTATGACGAATTTCTACACCAGAACGCACGGTGGTTTCCATGTAAAGTGGTTCTGCTGGGGGTAAGTTAGCCTTATAAGATGCAAACGAAAAAGCCGTTTTTGGCTGCAATTGCTCTACAGAATAACCAGCACCCGCAGCCGCGATCGCCGTTTGACGACGACTGGTACCAACGGATTTTAGCTGTAAAGAAAATTCGCTTAAGGTATCGGCAATATCTTGTAGTTGTCTACTATCGAGTAAACGGTCGTATGCGATCAAATGTACGCTTATATTTGACGAAAAAAAGCGTTTTTGGGCTAAAAGCCGCAATTTCATTTGTTGCCAAATTTCAGACCAGCTATACTCGGATACAGAAGCTTCGGTTACAGTTGGTAAAGTTAAAACTAATCTATCTTTTTCGCTTTTGATTTCTACCTGTATTTTTTGATTCGCTGCGATCGCATTTTCTAGCAACGGAATATCAATACTTATACTATCTTTAATTTGTTGCTCAACAGGATCAGTTTTTTCAACAACGGTAGAAGTTTCTGCGGTTTGTGCTTGTTCGGAATCTAACTTTTGATTACTAATATCAGAAATATCAGAAATAACAGTAGTTTCTTCAGCAGCAGAATTTTCTAAAGTTTGTGTTTGTTCGGAATCTAACTTTTGATTACTAATATCAGAAATATCAGAAATAACAGTAGTTTCTTCAACGGCAGAATTTTCTAAAGTTTGTGTTTGTTCGGAATCTAACTTTTCAGAGAAGTTGCGATTACTATTTGAACTTGAAGAAATAAAATGGACAAAATTTTCCTCTAGATCGTTTTGATTAGATAAATCATCTTCAACAGCAGCAGATTCTTGGTGAGACTGCTTAGAATCTGTTTGAGAAACACCATTATCAGAATTAAAATCTGGGATAGCTGAATCGTTCGTCATGCAACACCACCCATAATGCGGACATTAAGCAATTTTGAAACCTTTTACATAGAGAATTGTAATTATTTTCTTAAACTGTTAAACCTCACTTTAAATTTTTACTTAACCTTTGATAAACGGTAGAGACAGCATCTGCATCACCAACATTACCAGGGAATAGCACCACTGGTAAATTAGGAAACTGGGGATGATTTTCTGGAGTGCGTACCATCGAAACACCAGCGAGAATTTGACCGAGTAAACGCGCTGTTTTCAAAGCCAAACCATTACTTAAAACATCGTTAGAAGTAATACCTCCCTTACTAATTAAAAATCCGATATCGTCAGGTAAATTCCGGACAACATCCATTAACAAGTTTGAGACTTTAGCTCCAAATTGCAATCGCGTATCAATATCCTCAAAAGTTAATTCCTGACGGCTGGTATAAACTACTGGTGTATTACCAGAATTATGTGCTTCACGAACATTTTTGAGTATATCGGTTAGCAGTGTAGCAGATTTATTCTCTTTATCAAGTAATTTGGCTACATCTACTTCGATTCCGACAATACCTTTTGCTTGTAAGAGTACTTCGAGTTGCTGGGTAGTTTTTTTGACGTGAGAGCCAACTATTATCGCTCCCGGTTTACCCGTAATTACATATTCAGCCATGTTTTCTGGGGAAACTGGTTGAGGAGGTAGTGCAGCCAAAGCAGTTAAAATACTCGCAGCAGAACGAAATAGAAAGCGTTTTCCCTGACTCGCTGCGGTTAAAACATCTTCAGCAAACTTATCTAAATCGGCTTGGGTTTCACCATCTACCACACCACATTGATTTCCGCCCAGCTTCATCAACCGTTCGAGACTACCACCGCGAATGTCATCGAGTAAAAATCTTTCAACTTTGGAGGCAGCAATACGCCCGATCGTTTTTTCTTCTACATATTTGGGTAAATAACTGTCATTGTATCCAAATACCGAATCGCGAGCGAATTCAGTTTCATGAACTGCAACTGGGGCACCCTGCATCATTAAATAATGTATGCTGTCGCGAGTGATACGCCCTCCTTCAAAAAATGCCGGTACCAAGAAATGAGCATCAAAAGGGCCTAATTCTTCAGCAATAACATCAGTTTCAATTGGGTAATGTCCGCGTAAAGTTGAGTCACTACGACTAACAACTAGGAAATCTTTGATTTCTTCGGCATCTAACGCTAATTTCAGGTTATGACAAGCTTCTTTTGTCACAGATGCAGCTTTTTGGGGAGTTAAAGCTCTAGTATTAGTTAAAACAAAAAAAATCGGGGAATCATCTTGTAACCCCAAACGCAAAGTATCGACATCCCACTGCATTAATAACAAGCAACCGTGGACAGTTTGAGAACCCGTTGGATCGTCATCTAGAACAATTATTTTTGGTTTATTAGTCATATTGTTGTCATATTAAAATCATTTGGGCGATCGCAAGTTTCTGATTTGAGATTGAACATCAACAGCAATCTGCAATGACTGATTGAGAAGTTGGGCATATTCGCCAGCTTCCGTACTTACTTGCAAAGCTTGCAGATTAGCTAAATTGTTAACAAATAAATCTTGATTGCTAGCAAGTAACTTTTTATTATCCCGTAAAATTCGTTCCGTTTTCAAAGCTCGTACCAAATCTTCTCGAATTAGTTGTAACGCGCCAATAACTTTATCTCTATCATTAATATTGCTTTGCGTATTTCCCGCTGTATCTAATTGGTCATTAATATCTATAGCTTGGATAACTTCGTGATATTCATCAACTTCATCAAGCAGTTTAGTTAATGATTTTGGGCAAGTTTTTCGCCGCCAAAACCACCGCGCTAATATTACCAACACTGGTACTAAAGCTAACAATACTAATCCGATAATAATTTCCGAACCGATTATAGGTAAAATAATAAATGCATAAATAAAACCGACAACAATAGGAGTTAAAGCAAGGGCTGTAATCACTTCATTCATGAAAAAAGCAAATCGTTTTTCGCGGTTTTTCAGAATCGAAGGGCGAAATACATCTTCTGGATCGACTCCCGTTAAGTGTCTTAATTCACCTTTCGTAATTTCTAAACCGATTAAATCTGGCTGCACTTGGGGATATTCTCCTTTTGGTGGGGGTTATATTTTTATGGTATTTTACTTAATTGGAAAAAAGTCGCCCTCAGACTAGAAGTCTGGGGCTACACAAGCGAAACCCACCTGCGTGGGTTTAATTAATTCTGGAGTCAGCATTTCAAGTAAATACATATCAATGATGTAGAGACGTTGCAATGCAACGTCTCCCCGCATTTTGATTATTATCGAGAATCTAGAAAATAGTATTAACTATAGAGCTAAGTAGGTTGGCGTAATTAAATGTAAGATGTCATTGCGAGGAGGAACGACGAAGCAATCGCTACGACTGGGATTGCTTCGTTCCTCGCAATGACGGAGCGTATTATATTTATTTGTACCCACCTACTTACAAGATATAGGTTCGTATTTTCGGAATATATTCTCTGGTATTTTTCAAATAATTTAATCAAGACGAATCTGTTAGTATTTACCTAAATACAGCTACTATCAAATCTCTGTTGGTATGAGCATAAATCAGAAAAAAGCATCAAATTATAAAGCAAATCGCGCTTTAGAATTATTTATTGACAGGCATCATTTAATCAAACATTTTGCAGAATATATTAATAACGATCCAGTTACAGATAAGATCCTGTATTTTTATGGCGATGGTGGTAATGGTAAATCTTTGTTACTCAAGTATTTAAGGACACAATGTTGCAATCGATTCGATCGAAAAATATGGCAGGAAATACTGCATCAAAAAGATTTAAAACTATTAGCTAGTGATATTGCAATTCCTAACAATACTGATGATTTTATTCCAGTACCAGCAGTATTACACGATTTTGGCTCACCACCAATTGACGATGATAAACCCCAGGATTTATTTTACGGGTTGTTGATGTTACGGCGAAATATTGGTATCGAAGCCAAGAAGTTAAAATATAAAAAATATAAGCTGCGTTTTCCTTTGTTTGATTTTGCTTGCGTTTGGTATCTGCACCAAAAACGCCAACTTTCAAAAGATAGATGGAAAGAACTTTTTCCCGAAGAAGAATTTGAACTTACGATGCAAATCGTCGATGCTTTGAGTAACACATCTTGGGGGGAAATTTCTGGTGCAGTGCTTAACGTTTTTTTAAATCGTTTAGGTAAAAATATATATACATTATGGCAGCAGCGAGGGCTGAAAAAAGAAGCTATCGAAGAAATTCAGGATATGGATTTAGACACCGAATTGATTTTTGAGTTACCAAGATTGCTAGCGCAAGATTTGAATGCAGCAATGTCTGAGGATAAATCACCTGAAAGACTTGTATTGTTTTTTGATACTCATGAGGCTTTTTGGGGTAGTCAGCGGGATGTTGGAGATTACCGCTATTTTCAACAAGATAAGTGGTTGCGGTATTTTTTGGCAGAGTTGGAATTTTCACATGGGATTGTGGTTGTGGTAGCGGGGAGAGAAGTACCTCGTTGGCAAGATGCTGATGAATTTCCAATTCCTCAAGAGCATTTAGATATTCAATTTGTAAATCATCTTTCAGAAACTGATGCTCGCGAGTATCTACGCAGAGCGGGAATTAGCAACCGGGATTTTCAGCAGAATGCGATTAATTACGCTAGCGTTGCGGTGAATCAAGTGCATCCGTTTTTGTTAGGTTTGTGTGCGGATGTGATTTTAAAAGGAAAACAAGGATTAAACGAACTTGATATTAATGCTGATTTTAGTCAGAAAGCAAAGCAGTTAATTAAACGTTTGCTGAAATATGTAGATAGAGAAATTGAATATGCGGTACACGCTTTAAGTGCTTGTCGTGGTTTTAATTATGATATTTACGAATTGCTAGGGAAAGAATTGAAATTTCAATTAAGTAAACCTAGTTTTGATGTTTTGACAGAATTTTCCTTTGTTTGGGAAGCGCAACAGGGTGAAGATTGGTATCGCATTCATGATTTATTGCGACGGTTGGATTATGAGGAAGATAACCAAACTACCCGACAAGCTCATGAGGTGTTAGAGAAATATTACCGCGAACGAGGGGAAATCGCAGAAGCAATTTATCATGCAAACCGTTTGAATTGGGAGCGGGGTGTAAAAGAATGGGTAAAAGAGTTTGATAGAGTATTGGAATTGAGTCGCTATGATGAATGTCGTGTTTTATTGGAAATTAGAAATGAGTTAGTTATTCAAAGCGATTTTCAATTAGGTAGTGTCTCGCAGTCTGAAGGTGATTACTTCGCGACATTGGCTCAACATCAGCAAGCAGAGCAGGAATATAAAGAAGCAATCGCATCCTACAACCAAGCACTCAATCGCGCTCCCGATGATATTTATGCTCACAATAATAAAGGACTCGCTTTACAAAGTTTAGGGAATTTACAAGCAGGTTTATCACAGCATCAAGATGCCTTAACTTCCTACACCCAAGCAATCGCATCCTACAACCAAGCACTCAATCGCGCTCCCGATGATATTTATGCTCACAATAATAAAGGACTCGCTTTACAAAGTTTAGGGAATTTACAAGCAGGTTTATCACAGCATCAAGATGCCTTAAATTCCTACACCCAAGCAATCGCATCCTACAACCAAGCACTCAATGGCGCTCCCGATTATATTTATGCTCACAATAATAAAGGACTCGCTTTACAAAGTTTAGGGAATTTACAAGCAGGTTTATCACAGCATCAAGATGCCTTAAATTCCTACACCCAAGCAATCGCATCCTACAACCAAGCACTCAATGGCGCTCCCGATTATATTTATGCTCACAATAATAAAGGAAACGCTTTAAAAAATTTAGGGAATTTACAAGCAGGTTTATCACAGCATCAAGATGCCTTAACTTCCTACACCCAAGCAATCGCATCCTACAACCAAGCACTCAATGGCGCTCCCGATTATATTTATGCTCACAATAATAAAGGAAACGCTTTAGCAAAATTAGGGGATTTACAAGCAGGTTTATCACAGCATGAAGATGCCTTAAATTCATACACCCAAGCAATCGCATCCTACAACCAAGCACTCAATGGCGCTCCCGATGATATTTATGCTCACAATAATAAAGGAATCGCTTTACTAAGGTTAGGGAATTTACAAGCAGGTTTATCACAGCATGAAGATGCCTTAAATTCCTACACCCAAGCAATCGCATCCTACAACCAAGCACTCAATGGCGCTCCCGATTATATAAATGCTCACAATAATAAAGGAGTCGCTTTACTAAGGTTAGGGAATTTACAAGCAGGTTTATCACAGCATGAAGATGCCTTAAATTCCTACACCCAAGCAATCGCATCCTACAACCAAGCACTCAATGGCGCTCCCGATTATATAAATGCTCACAATAATAAAGGAATCGCTTTACTAAGGTTAGGGAATTTACAAGCAGGTTTATCACAGCATGAAGATGCCTTAAATTCCTACACCCAAGCAATCGCATCCTACAACCAAGCACTCAATGGCGCTCCCGATTATATAAATGCTCACAATAATAAAGGAGTCGCTTTAAAAAATTTAGGGAAATTACAAGCAGGTTTATCACAGCATCAAGATGCAATAAAAAACTACGAAGCAGCATTAGCAGAGTTTAATCGTTCGTTAGAAATTGCACCTAATGATGAAAAAGTTAGAAATTTAAGAGATAAGTTGCAAGAATTATTAGATAGTTTCAAGTTAACTTAAAATACGAGATTATATTTATAGGTTGTTGTTGGGTTTCCTTGCGTCAACCCAACCTACAGGGAAATTCTTCTAAATACAGTTCTGTAGCTTCTTTGAGATTGGCGACCGCCATTCATGTTTCCACGCTATTTAAATAATAAAGCGATTTTTAGTCCTATTTATAGGACTTATGCTATTAGATTGGGGTTTGGAACCCCAGTCGGATTACAACAACTACAGATAAAGTTTAATAATTCTTAAAACCTCTTCCTCTGCGCTCTCCGCGTCTCTGCGGTTTTTTATCCCAAACTCTTCCCGAATATTCCCGAATATCATAAAACAGCATTATCTAGTTTTGTAACAAACAACAGTAGTAAAATTATATACTTTTAGCTATTAGTTAAATTATCCAAAGTTTCTATCTTTGTGATTATTTCCAGTTATAAAAACTACTACTAATATGTTTGAGTACCCACCTATAATAATTGTCGGAGATAAAATTATGACAGACGCTAATCAATCAACACCCATACAAAATTTTTCTGCTAGCGAAGGTATTCTCAAGACTAACAGCAGTAATGCTACTATAGTTAACATTCGTTCCGCTCCTTCGCTGAATCGTCGCGTGATTCACCAAGGAAAAAAAGGAGACAAGGTAAAAATTCTCGATCAAACAAAACCTGCCGGAGATACTTACGCTTGGTATAAAGTCAAATTCGGTGCGGAAGCGGATGATATTGGCTGGGTACGTGAAGACGTGATCGAAATCAATTACACAAATCCCTCTTCTGCTTCAACTTTATTACTGTTTGCTACCAACAGCAGAACAGTAAGAATTTATTTTGAAGAAAATCAGATTTATATGAATGTTTACGACAACCGCGCCGAAAAAACGGAATTATACGCGGTTGAAGCTGCAAGATTACCAAAAGTTGATCCAGAAAGTAAGTTTAAAAGCTACGTTGCCATCAAAGATAATACTGCTTACTATGTCAGGTTCATTCCCTTCGGTGAAGTAGATTTTATTATTAATAATGCCACTAACGGTAATATTATCCTCAAAGAAAAAGGCTTCCGTGCAAGCGGTAGTGAATATCAGAATCAGTGAACAGTTAACAGTTAACAGTGAGCAGTGAACAGTGAACAATGAAAAGTTATCCAAATGTTTCTGATTTTATTTTTGTTCACCTAAGAATAATAATGCTGATTTAGTCGTCTTTAGACGACTTCTGCTATTAGACGGGAATTACATTCCCTGGCGATGTTAATAATAATGCAAGATGTGAATTTGAATTATAAATCAACAATTATTTACTGCTCACTGTTAACTGCTCACTGCTCACTGCTCACTGCTCACTGCTCACTGTTAAGGATATAATCCTCGATCGCCTAATGCTTGCGCTACTCTTCCTACTCCTAATACATAAGCTGCTAATCTTGGAGAAATTTTCATAGTTTGCGATCGCTGTATTACTTTACGATATGCCTGCACCATCAAATTTTCCATTTCACTATTGACTTTTTCTTCATCCCAAAATAAGTAAGAAAGTCCCTGTACCCATTCCAAATAACTAACTACAACTCCACCAGCGTTACTTAAAATATCTGGCAATACTGTTACACCCCGCGCTTCTAATGATAAGTTTGCTTCGAGCGTAACTGGGCCATTTGCAGCTTCAGCGATGATATTAGCTTGGATTAAATCCGCGTTTTCTTGGGTAATTTGATTTTCTAAAGCTGCGGGAATCAACACGTCGCACGGTAATGTTAATAACTCTGCATTGCTAATTGGTTTCGCTTGGGGATATCCAGAAATTTTGCGATTATTCTCTTTCTGATAAGCTTTTAAATCCGGAATATCTAAACCATTCTCCGCAAAAATACCACCGGAACCTGTAGAGACGGCAATAATTGTTGCTCCTGCTTGATGCAGCAATTCAGCGGCAGCACCACCAACGTTGCCAAAACCCTGAATGGCAATTCGGGTATCTTTTAAAGATTTTCCTTTATCTTTTAAAGCTTCACGGACAATAATCATCACACCGCGTCCAGTTGCCATTTCTCTTCCCAAGGAACCACCTATAGAAAGCGGTTTCCCGGTGACAACTCCCGGCACAGCATGACCGATATTTACCGAATAAGTATCCATCATCCAAGCCATTTCGCGGGCTGATGTCCCCATGTCTGGTGCAGGTATATCTACTGACGGCCCAATGTCTTTAATTAACTCGCTAATGTAACGTCGAGAAATACGTTCTAATTCGTTGACGCTGTAATTTTTAGGGTTTATCGCGATACCACCTTTCGCACCACCGTAGGGAATTCCTAACAATGCACATTTCCAAGTCATCAGCATCGCTAAAGCTGAAACTTCTCGCAATGTAACAGCTGGATGGAAACGAATACCACCTTTAAATGGCCCTAAAATATTACTATGTTGGACTCTATGTCCTGCTAAAACCTGGATTTGACCGTTATCTCGTTTTATGGGAATCGAAACCGTAACTACCTTACGCGGGTTACTGAGTATTTCTAATACACCTTGCTCTAACTTTAATTCTTTCGCCGCAGCGTCTAAATAGCTACAGGCTTGATCGAACGGACAAATATATGCAGGAGAAGGATTTTCTGGTAATAGTGGAGATGTTTTATCCATGATATGTAAGTATTATTATATTTTCTGCTTTACCTCACCCCAACCCTCTCCAAAGTAGCGGAGAGGGAGCAATTACAACTCAATTATGTTCTTACCGTAACTTGATTTTTAATAATTTCTGATAATTTTGTAAATTTCGTTACATTTTTTGGCGTTGCTGAATCCGGGTATGAATTTAAATGTAGAGACGCGTTAGCGCCTAGCGGAGCGTACCGTAGGTATTGCGTGACCGCAAGGTCATAATATCGCGTCTCTACAACCGTTTCGGTTTTCCAATCAACCCGTTTCATACATCAAATCAGCAACGCCCATTTTTTGTTTCACAATAGTTATCTAAGATAACTCCTAACAATCCAAAATCTAAAATCTAAAATCCAAAATCGAATGACTACTACTAATCCTAAAGCCCTACCTTTACCTCCCGGAAATTTCGGCTTACCCTTAATTGGCGAAACAATTAGTTTTTTTCGCGATGCAAATTTTACAGATAAGCGATATAAAAAGTACGGTTCTATCTTTAAAACTAGTATTTTCACTAGCCCGACAATAATTATGGTTGGTTCGGAAGCTAACCTTTTTTTGTTTACCAATGACAATAAATACTTTTCTAATAAATGGCCCCGTAGTACTAAAACTTTATTAGGTTCTGCTTCCTTAGCTATACAAACGGGTGGAGAACATCAAAACCGACGCAGAATCTTATCGCAAGCTTTTCAACCAAGAGCGTTAGCAGAATATGCTTCCACAATGGAGGAAATTCTGCAAAGTTATTTACAAAAATGGGAAAAAATGGGTACTTTAACTTGGTATCCAGAAATTAGAAAATATACTTTTGATGTTGCTTGTAAATTGCTTGTAGGAACCGATGCAGCTAACAATAGTAAATTTGTAGAACTTTTTGAACAATGGGTGGGAGGTTTATTTAGCATTCCTCTAGATTTACCTTGGACTAATTTTGGTAAAGCATTACGCTGTCGCAAATTGTTATTAAAGCAGATTGAAGAAATAGTATTGCAGCGTCAACAGCAACCCGCTTCTAATAAAGATGCTTTGGGAATGCTATTACAAGCTACAGATGATGACGGTAACAGCTTGAGTGTAGAAGAAATTAAAGACCAAATATTAACTTTATTATTTGCCGGGCATGAAACATTAACATCGGCGATCGCCTCAATGTGTCTCTTACTAGCACAGCATCCGGATGTTCTGGCAAAAGTACGCGACGAACAGCAGCAACTAGGATTTTCGCAACTAACTACAGAAAATCTCAAGCAAATGACTTATTTAGACCAAGTAATCAAAGAGGTTTTGCGTGTTGTTCCTCCCGTTGGTGGCGGTTTTCGAGAAGTAATTCAACCTTTTGAATTTAACGGTTACTTTATTCCTCAAGGTTGGGCCGTGTTGTATAACGTGCCTAAAACCCACCAAGATAACAGTGTATATACTGAAGCAGCAGACTTCGATCCAGAACGTTTTTCACCGTCGCGAGCTGAAGATAAATCGAAAGCTTTTTCTCACATTCCATTTGGTGGCGGGATGCGCGAATGTATCGGTAAAGAGTTCGCAAAATTGGAAATGAAGCTTTTTGCAGCGCTTTTAGTTCGCGAATATGAATGGGAGCTTTTACCGGGACAAGATTTGAATATCATACCAGCGCCTACACCGTATCCCAAGGATAAATTGAAAGTTAAATTTGTTCGATTGAATTCGTAGATATTTTTTATGTAGCTTGCTTCGCAACGATGGTAAACAAGCTACAAGATATTGAGATATACAGAGCAGAATTTAACACCTAATCATTTTGAGAATGATTAAACTCATAAGTATAGAAAAGCTTGCTTAATCTACGCAGAAAATATCCTATTGTTGCGCTTAAAATTGCACCAAATAAAGCTAACCAAAATCCCGTACTTGGAGCCAGTGCGAATATAGATGATGTATCTATTTGTTGACTTGCTGCTTTTAAAGCTATAGCACGACTATCTAACAATATTGCTAAAAATAAGCAAGCAATTGCAAACCCGAAACTAAATTTGATGGAGCGATTAATATTTTTGAGAGCATTTTGACAAACTATACAATTTTTTGTATGAGTATTCCACACATCGAAAAGTTTACTTTTATCATATTCTTTTGGAGGTAAATTAGCATCGCATTCTGATGCCCACGGTACGCTACCACCTGCTCTTTTTTCAAACCATTGGCGAAAAGTGACCACCATTTTATCTTGAGGATTGGGAGTATAAACTTGATCCAACCATTTATTTTGATGAGCTTGTGCAATAAATTTTTCTTGATAATGGAGAAATGCTACATCTTGGTGCAGAAAAACAGATGATAGAATATGTCCCAACCAAACTGGCATAGGTAAACCTAAAAAGCCTAATCCTTTAGGAGATTCTCCTTTATCATTTTTTACATACACCTGAGCAGCTATATTACGGCACCAACCAGGACGTGTAGGAACAACATACAAAGCTAGAATAAGTTTGCATCCTTGTTTGTCAACTGAGCAGATTCGCATATGACAAGGAGGCTGGAAATCATGAACTGCTTTTTCTATATTCTCATTAGAAGTAGGTGAAATTTCAAAAGAAAACCCTTCTTGAGTAGATGACTTTCGCTCGCAAGGCATATCATAATATTTGGCATCTTCATATCGACTACCCATGATGCCATGATGAGAAACAGGTACGTGTGCTGGATCTGCAATATTCTCCATAAAATAATCCCAGCCATAAGGAAGATCGCGAATGTTCCAGGGAAGCCTAATGACTCTTTCGGAATTTTCTTCTAATTCGGGGACAATTCTAGGCGATCGCAATTGACTTTCTAATTTAGCGGTTTCTCCTGACTCTCCCCATACCCACAACAATCCTTGACGTACTTGGGTAGGATAAACCTTTGCACAGGATTTATTATTAGCACAATTTTTCGCTTCAGTTTCTTTATCTTTTGATTGGGGTATGCTGACGCATTTGCCTTCGGAATCAAAACGCCAAGCATGGTAAGCACATAAAAGGGTGCCATCAGACTCCACGCGCCCTTCAGAAAGGGGAACGAGCCTGTGGGGACAAAAATCTTCAAAACAGTTCCATTTACCTTTATTATCGCGCCATAAAACAATATCCTTACCAAGCAACTGTATCGAATGGGGTTGAGACGAATCTAAAAAGTCCACTACGGCAACTGGATACCACTGCTTTGTCCACTGAAATGTTTCTTCTATTTGGTTTGATGTTGTTATTTGATCGGTAGTTTGTTTTAAATTACTATCAATAGTCATAGCTTCCCCTCTTGTTTATGAATTTAATTAGTAATGTAAATTCCTAATATCTTTTATCTTACAAGAGTTTATTAGGCTGACTTAAATTCCTATTTTAAAACTATCAACTTAATTAAGCTGTTTTCAGCGTTTAATTCACATTAAAAGTAATATTAGGAAAATTTTCCTTGGTTTTGCAAAATAATAAAAAAGGATTTACGCTTATTTATTCTTAATCATTCAGTCAGTAAGTTTAACTTGATTCCCCTATCAAATCTATTTAATGCACTGCTGCTCTTGTTGCTTCAGTATCAATCGGTTTCATCATGAATAACCGCACCATATGTCCCATGATGGAAAGGAAATGCGGTACTTTTTGCAGTAATTTAACAATTTTAGGGCGATCGCTCTTATCAATCTCCGCTAACCGTAAATTACTATCGGAACATTCTTCCATTCTCTGGAAAAATTCTGGATGTTGGGTATTCAGAATTACTGGAAATGCTCTTGCGGATGTTTTATTGGTTTCTTCAATAACTCTAAGGTTGTATTCGCGAGCGTCTATACCAAGGGATTGATAAAAGTTTACTCGTTCAAATACTGTTAGCGTGTGGGTTACAAATACCATTAGTAAGAAAAAACGCACCCATAAACGCGCTTTCCAATTATTGAAAAGTGATGGTTGGGATCTTAACAGTGCTTTGAAGAAATCTCCATGTCTGTTTTCGTCTTGACACCAACTTTCAAAGTAGCGGAATAGTGGATAAAATTGGTTTTCTGGATATAATTCCAAATGGCGAAACATAATAATATAGCGCCAATAGCCAATTTTCTCGGATAGGTAAACCGTGTAAATAATCCATTCTGGGGGAAAGAAGGTATATGTACGGCTTTTGGTTAAATAACCTAAATCTAAAGAAAGATTGAAATCCGCCATTGCTTTATTTAAAAATCCTGCATGACGTGCTTCATCCCGCGCCATACAGTTAAAAGCATCCGCTAACATCGGATTGCGATTTTTCAATTTGCGTGATAGCTCTTTAAATAGCAAAAATCCTGAAAACTCGGAAGTACAACTTCTTTCCAAGAAATCAATGAAGGCTTCGCGCTTTTCACCTTCAATACTATCCCAAACCTGCTTAAACTCTTCATCGCGCACGAAATGATGGCGATTATAGTCGGCTTTCAACTCGTCTACAATTGCCCCCAACTCTTTCTCATGCGCCGAAATATCCATCAATGCCACAGCGTCAAAGTCTGTGGTGTAAAACCGAGGGGTTAACAGCGTTTCCTGCACCGGCGCTTTTACACCTTCTTTAACCAATGGCTGTGGGGTTGGAAGATTTGCCATAAAAATTCTTTAATTTATCCACTTTCAGCTATATATCCATTAATAGAAGAATATTTTCATTTAAGCCAAAAATATTTAAATTGATTTACAAAAACAAGCTTTTAACTAGGTTTATTTACTTTAAACGCATTTTAATTTTATTGAAAATAATATCTGATAAGAGAATTCAGTTAGCATTATCTATACACCCCTATTTTATTTGATTTTCTTATAAATCAATATTTACTTATTTCTATTATTTATGTATTTTTATGTAGATATATAATTAATTCGGTATTTTTTTTACAGCTATTTAACTTTAAGTCAGCCCTTAGATAGACGATTAAATAAAATATTAATGGATAAATTGTAAAGACTGCTACTTAAAAAGTTAACTTTAGGTTAAGTTAAAATTAATAAAAGGTGAACGTAGAAAAATATGGAAGAATCCGATAAAGCAGATAAAGAGAATTTTCTTTACCCTCGCAGTCGTTATCATGGTGAATTCAAGCCAGGAAACTTGGTATTTAATGCTAACTTACAAGAATTCGCTCAAAAGGTAGGCTACATAGTTAACTTGCAAACTTCAGGAAAAACAACTTCTGAAGAAGCCTATACACAAATTAAAGCATTGTGGAAACAATTGAAACACAGTAAGAAGGAACTCGGAATTAATGATGAACCTTCATCTGAACCTTAGCAATTATGTAAGGTTTTTCTAGCTTTACTGCTGCGAAGTTATCCGAAAACCTTACAGTTACTTGGATAGCAACTCAAACTCTTTAGAACTTAAAGACACCATAATATTCTCTGAATCTATGCGAATTATCCAGCGCTTGCTAACTTCTTCATCTGCCAAAATTTCTCTGGCATAGATAAAACCAACTTTTCCCGCAATGTGCGACGGGCGCAATATTATTACTTTATCTCCTACTTGAACGCTCTTTGAATTAGCCAATTACACCCTCGCATTTCAACTTCATATCAAAATTTCTTAATCTAAAAATAATACAAGCAATAACCGATGTATAGCTTAACTTTCACTTAACTTGAGATTTATATTAGCGTTTTTTAAGCGATCGAGATAAATATCGTACATAGTAATTACTTATAGTCATTACAGTATTCGATTATTGAGTCTAATTTTATTTCTATCTATGCAAAAAAATATTTGCAATAATTAAGCAATAAAATTTTCAGATTTTTCTTAAGATATGAAGAAATGTTTATAGCTATATACGGATACAAAAAATAAAAGCTACAGCGAGTATTCTAGAAATCGCGATAATTTTGTAGTCGTAGTTCCCGCTCGATGCTCGTTTCAGCATTAAAATATTGCTTTTAATCGGAACAGAAGGGACTATAATTGAAACTGCGTAAATCCTGTTGAAGATAGCGTTTCATCAATACAGGATTAGAAATGAGTAACAATCTAGCTATAAAACTTCGAGAAGGAACTCAGCAGTCTCATGCTGCGACGGAAAATATCGGTTTTATGAAATGTTTCGTCAAAGGAATGGTTGATAGAAGTTGCTTTGCGAAATTTTTGAGCAACTTATATTTTGTCTACAGCGAATTAGAAGCAGCGCTTAAAAATCATCAAAATCATCCTTGTGTTGGTATTGTTTACTTTCCCAAACTTAATCGCAAAGCCAATTTAGAAAAAGATTTAGAATTTTACTACGGTTCAAATTGGCAAAATCAAATTGAACTTTTAGCCTCCGCTCAAAACTACATTTCTCGGATTCGCGAAGTATCAGAAAAACAGCCAGAATTGTTGATAGGACACGCTTACACGCGCTACATGGGCGACTTATCCGGCGGACAGATGTTGCAAAAAGTAGTCCAATCAACCTTGAATTTATCGGGTTATCAAGGCACATCATTTTATAACTTCGAGCAAATACCCGACAAAAAAGCATTCAAAAACAAGTATCGCGAAGCCCTCGATAAAGTACCAGTTGACGACAAAACAGCCGACAAAATTGTCGCAGAAGCCAACAACTCATTCTCTTTCAATATGCAGATAGCCAAAGAATTGGAAGAAATTTTGATCGAATCAATCGGCGAAGCAAAGTTTCGCAAGCTAATTAATAACGAAATCGCTACAGCATGAGGGGGGATGGGGGGAGTTTGCGTAGTGCGAGCATCTTGCTCGCTAGTAGTCACCAGCGAGCAAGATGCTCGCACTCCTTAGAGCAAGATGCTCGCACTCCTTACAGCAAAATGCTCGCACTCGCTCAAGTCAAGAATACCCAATCCCCAATCCCCATTCCTAACAACTATCTACTAACAACTAACAACTAACAGAAATGGTATTCCAATTTCCAGCCGTTAAATTTGACTTAGATATTATTCAAAAATACAATATTCCGACACCCAGATATACTAGCTATCCACCAGCTACGGAATTAAACGAAGCATTTACCGTAAAGGATTTTGAGTCAGCTATTATTAACTCAAATAGTAGAAAAACTCCGCTATCTTTATATTTTCACGTACCTTTTTGTGAAAGTGCTTGTTATTATTGCGGTTGCAATACTGTTATTTCTGAGAAAAAAGAAATTGCGATTCCTTACGTTAAACATTTAGTTAAAGAAATTCAGCAAACAGCAAGTTTAATTGATTCCGATCGAAAAGTTGTACAAATGCATTGGGGAGGAGGAACCCCAAATTATTTGAACGTACACCAGGTTAAAAAACTTTGGGGAAATATCAATCAATATTTTAATCTTGATGTTTCTTCAGAAGTTTCAATTGAAATTAATCCTACATATGTAGATAGAGACTACATTTTGTTTCTGCGAGATATTGGATTTAATCGGATTAGTTTCGGGATTCAGGATTTTAATTATGAAGTGCAGGCAGCTGTAAATCGCGTTCAACCAGAAGAAATGCTGTTTAACGTCATGAATTGGATTCGAGAAGCTGGATTTAAAAGTGTAAATGTAGACTTAATTTATGGTTTACCTTTTCAAACTTTGCACGGTTTTTGGAAGACGATTACAAAAACTATTAAATTAAATCCCGATCGAATTGCCGTATTTAATTTTGCTTACGTACCTTGGCTCAAACCATTACAGAAAAAGTTGCCAGTAGATGCGTTTCCCAAACCTCAAGAAAAACTTGAAATTTTCAAATTAACTATTGAGGAGCTTACCGCAAATCACTATCAATTTATCGGTATGGATCACTTTGCTAAAGCCGACGACGAATTGGCGATCGCCCAAAGCAATGGTAGTTTGGGGCGTACTTTCCAAGGTTACACAACTCATGCGGAAACTGAGTTATTTGGTTTTGGTTCCACATCGGTAAGTTTGCTTAGAGATGCTTACGCCCAAAATCACAAAAAACTCAAAGATTATTACCAAGCAGTTGAAGCAGGAGTTTTACCAATTAGTAAAGGATTTCAATTAAGTTGGGATGACATTCTTAGAAGAGATGTAATTATGTCTATTATGTCTGGGGGAATTTTACGTTTTTCGGATATTGAATCAAAATATCAGATTAAATTTGATGAGTACTTTTCCCAAGAATTAGCAGCATTAAAATTATTAGAAGCAGACGGTTTGATTAAGTTATCAACAAATCAGATCGACGTTACAGAAATCGGTAGGTTATTAGTAAGGAATATTGCAGTTATTTTTGATTCTCGAAAAACTACGCAAAAAAATAAATTCTCCCGCGCAATTTGACAGTTAGCAGTTATTCAACGGGAATATTAACTGAAAGATTAATCGTGAAAAACAGTTCCCTCTCCTTAATAAGGAGAGGGATGTCCGACAGGACAGGGTGAGGTTTAAAATGTAGTAGACTTAACCGAAAAGGCTATATTTACAAATAATTAGGGTATTTTGGTTTACAGCGGCTTCTTTCTTTCGGACTATTTTTGAAGAAATTTATAAGTTATTTATACAGTTATTTTGTGAAATTAATGTGAAATTAAACTTAATTAATAGCACAAATAACTATAGATATTTCCAATTTTAATTCTGCCATAGCACAGAAGTTTTACCTTTGATGATTAGAAATCTAACTTAAGTATAAAAGTAGCATTTGAGTCTTGAAAATAACTAAAATCCTGTGGTGATTTACTTAGAATAAGTATAGATGACCTTAGTTGCCAGTAAAGGATTTCTTGTGCCAAATAAAACTAAAACGACAATCTCACCGCTTCGTTTGACTGCACTTGCTTCTGGTATTACAGCTAATCTATTATGTTATTTTTTACTATTATTTTCTGCACCTACTACTTGGGCACAAATACCGTCCAACGTCCCTATTAATCTTTATATTTCTAAATTTAATAGTGCAGATGAAGACGAACGACAAAAAGCAATTGAATCGCTACAAAAAATAGGAGAGCCAGCAATCCCAACATTGATAAAAGCGCTACAAAATGAAGATATGTGGGTTCGTTCTTTAGCTGCAATAACAATAGCTAGAATCAAAAGAAATACACAGGTATCTATACCGCCGTTAGTTAAATTATTAAAGGATAAACAGCCGTTAGTTCGCTACAGTGCTGCGCTTGCATTAAGTTACATTGGTGGCACTAAAGCAACTTCTGCTACACCAATTTTGATTCAAGCATTACAAGATAAATCGCCATCAGTTCGTCGGCGTTCAATTTTAGCTTTAAGAAATATAGGGAAACCCGAGACTACAATTCCACTGTTTATTAAAGCTTTAGGAGATACAGATGAATCTGTTCGTTACAGCGCTGCTGCTAGTTTAAATGGCATCGCTTCAACAAATATTGCTGCTTTCAACAAAATAGTTCGCGGCAGTAGCAATATACCAATTCTAATTAAAGCATTGCAGGATGAACAAGAATTAGTTCGCTATATTGCTGCATTTACCTTAAAGTACATTGATAGTTCAAAAACAGCTTCTGCTACACCAACTTTAATTAAAACTCTGCAAGATGAATCGCCATTAGTTCGTCAGCGTGCGGCTTTTGCCTTAGCAAATACTAAGAAAGCAAATTCTAGCGTTCCAGCTTTAATTAAAGCATTAAAAGATAAAGATAACTCAGTTCGTTACAGCGCTGCATACGCTTTAAATCGCATCGGAGTAAAAGCTGTTCCCGGTTTAATTGCAGCATTACAAACAGAAGAAGTAGCGTTAAAAACTGATATTGCTGAGGTTTTAGGGGGAATGGGTAACAAAGCAGATTCGGCAATTCCATCTCTGATTGAAGCATCTCAAGATAAAGATATTAATCTTCGAGCAAATGCTATTTATGCTTTAGGTAGAATTGGCAGCGAAAATAAAGTTGTTTTTCCTACTATAGTTAACGCATTAAATGACGAAAACGAAATAGTTCGTGTAAATGCTGTTAAAGCCGTGGGTGGTATTGCTCCAAAAGCAAAAACTGCCGTTCCCACCTTAAGAATATTATTGCAAGATAAAAGTAAAACAGTTCGTTTGCAAGCTGCTAAAACTATAGGTAAATTTCCTTCAGATGCCATAATTATCGTTCCAGAATACATTGCTAGCTTAGGAGACAAAGAAGCATCAGTTAGAGCAGAATCGGCTGAATTACTTGGTTTAATCGGAGAACAATCGAAAGATAGCACGCCAGCCCTAACAAAAGCGATTTGGGATAAAGAATCAGATGTACGTTTAAATGCAGTTGAAGCATTAGGAAGAATAGGAGTATATGCTCGCTCAAGCCTACCTGATTTAATTGTAGCTTTGCAGGATAAAGACACTTTAGTTGCAAATCAGGCTGGTGTAGCTATAGATAACATAGCTCTTAGCAGCAGAGACAATGCAAACAAATTATCAGATTCCGACTTGAACAAACTTATATCGCAATTCAATACTGCTCAAAAAATCTTTGGGAATTTTGAAGATACAGAAAATCTAACTATTGCAATTAACTCACTTAAAGCTGAAAGATTGTTGCGTCAGTTGGATAAATAAAAGGTTCGTAGTTGCGCTTCAGCGCTTCTTATCGGAGGCGCTAAAACGCAACTACAAACCTAAGAATCAATAAACACATCATTAACAAAATTCCCATGCAAACCATAGGGAATATGATGTTTAAGATGTAACCTTGCAATTGGTGCTTTGTTCAAATCCTTGGCATCTAAAATTACCACATCCGAACGATGGTGAGTTGAATCGTAAACCAAACCTAATACCCAGCCATCATCTTCATCACCGTAACGGTTTCGCGGCACAAAATTCGGCTCACTAGCGTAACCAGTAGGTGCAGCACTCCAAAGTTGTTTTTCACCAGTTTCTACATCAACTTTTTCAAATGCTTGCAGTGGTGCGTTACCCTCAGTGGCATGAGTAGCACCCATGTATAAATAACGATGTTCGCGTCCGACTTTCTCCGGATGCACGCTAGGAAATTCACAGCAACGACTTTCAATTAATTCTCGTCGCACGGTATTATTTTCTAGATTAAGATGAAATCGCCATAATTGCCCTGGTTTTAAAGATTCAAAATCAGTTTCTCTAAAATCACTTTCGGGTTCAACTTCTGGTAAAGCTTCGTAGCAAATAGAATCGATAACTATTTCATCACCTTTTTCAAAAGCATTGGTATGGTGAAAAACAAATCCCGATTGCGTTTCTAGAATTTGCACCCCCTTCTTATCCCCCCCTTTCTCAAGGGGGGCTAGGGGGGATCTTCGCGGAATTATCAAAACCTTAGTAGGTTGATCTTCCTGAAACTTAATGCATTCTCCAGCACCGCGCATTCCTAAAGCAAAAGGAATCGGATTAAAAGCAACAGGATTTTGAAAGAATATGCAGTAATTAGGAGTAATCGCGAAGTCGTGGATAAAAGCAAAACCGGGAACGCTATGAGCAGTTTTACGAACGATTTTACCTGTCGTATCTAATTCAAAGATAGTAATAGTTGTAGATAATCCCGGTTTGATCGAAAAATTCACCAAACAAGGTTCGCCATTATCTTGTTCGCAACTAGGATCGAAACGTGGATGGGCTGCAAAAGCTTCACCTTCGGATAAAACATCATTAAAATGTTCCTTACCCAAAGTTTCTAAAGTTTGCGGATCGAGTTTATGAGGATCTGCTGCTTCCCACAAAGCTAATAATTTACCACCCCAATAAATAACATTAGTGTTAGCAATATTTTTCAAATTAAAATCGAAAGCATTCGCCAACCAACCGCCAGGTTTTTGAGTTCCAAATACACCACGATAAAGAAGTTTTCCAGCTTTTTGCTCTTCGATATAAGCTTTAGTCTTAACAAAACGATTGCTGAAATGAGCGCGTCCATTAGTAAAAGTAATCCGGCTAATCATTCCATCACCATCAAAAGGATGATGAATCTTTTGTCCGTTAATATCCAACAAACCCGGCCCATTTTTAAACAGCGTACCGTTTAACTCTGGCGGAATTTCTCCTTCAATATCATCAATCCAATAATCATGTTCTTCCTTTAAAGATTGATATCCTTCCCGCCAATCTTCGCGAGAGTAGGATTTTTCTAAAATAGAATCTCGTTCGTCAACTTGAAAATTCTGCATATCTATGAATGTTATAAGTCAATAATTTTAGATTTTAGATTTTTAGATTAGGAATGGAAAGTTAGAGGTAATAAAAACACCTGTAGTGTCCGCTCCGCAAGCTCCCTTTTATTCCGATACCCCATGCCCCATGCCCAATCCCCAATTATCAATCAACAACTTCCTCTGCTGGCTGTTGCAAAACTAATTCTGACATTAAATTAGGCAAAATTTCTGATTCGTCACTCTCTTTTAAAGCTGGTTGCGGTACTTTTAGAGTTTCCTCTCCTGCCGCAGGTAGCCAATTAATAAATGGTAATGGTAGCAATGTGCTGAGATTAGTAATAGTCACTAACAGCCACATATTATCAAAGTTGGTTTCGGTGACTCCTAAATAATGCATCAATCCCGCTCCCAACTCGTGTGAAACTAATCCAGCTAAGTTAGTTATCGACATTAACAATGCAAATAAAGTTGCTTCTACTCCCGGCGGACAAATTCTCGCTGCTAATACCAAAACTGGCATATAGGCAATTTGTCCCATTACCGTCAAAATCAAACTATCACCTAAACTAAACCAATGGTCATCTATTCCTAAAGCCCGGTTAGTATGAGTTACTAATAACAGCGTCGTCAACCCCAAAACGGCTGAGATTACCGTACTCCAACCAAAAATTACCCTAAACGGAACGCTTTTAAGAAAACGTTGAAAGATCCAAATTCCAAATAAAGCCGCAATGCTCGTTACTAAACGCACCCTTCCCAAAAATTCTGGTTGGAAATGTAGCTCGTTAGTAGTAAAAAAGAAAAATGCCGATTCCGAACTCGGTGTAGCTAGCCAGATGAAGAGAAAGGCAGCAGGTAGCCAAATTACTTTTTTAGTTATGGCTTGACGCAATAACTTGATTTGCCCTTTAACATCTTCAAAATTGCTGTTGTTATCATCTTCAGGATTATTTTCTACAGGAGATTCCGCAATTAACCAAGCAACTCCACAGACAATTAACGGGAAAGTAGCGGTAATCCAAAATACAGTGCGTGTAGTGAAATGTTCTAACAAAAAACCGCCAAAGTAAGCGGTGATTAAACCTCCGAACGCCGAAGCACCCCAACAAATTGATTGTAGAGAACCTGCTTCCGCTTGCGATTCTGCCCTTGCTCTTTCTACTACCAGTGAATCTACTATGACATCACTCACCGCAACCGAAAGCGAGCTTAACAAAATGGCAATTGTCGCAGCCGGGCTACTATGAACTACAGTCGCCATAGCTACCCAAGCTAACGTTCCCAGTATCCCCGACAAAATTAAATAAGGTCGTCGTCGATAACCAAATATCGGGAAACCATCGGAAAAGAATCCAAATAAAGGCTTAATAATCCAAGGTAAAACCACAATCCCAAACAAGGCTGAAACCTCAGCAGGAATTTAGCCCAAGTTCATCTTTGAGAAAAAAGCTAACCGCTAAACGCGACAGCCGCAAAATACCTTGGACAAAATAAACGGTAAGAATTGCGAACAACTCTGCTGTCGGTTCATTACCGAAAAGAATTTTTTCTTGTATTGAATGTTTGAGTTTAGACCAGCCAGAGGAAGAAACCTGCATTAGTAAATATTCTTTAAGTTTTCTCTACTTTTATTATGATAACTAGTAACAATACTGGCGACTGTCTCTGGTATGGAATGTCAAGAGAAATTAATTACTTTTATCTTTAGATTGGCAGATTACGAGATATAACCGACGAAGGTTGAGTCATACATTCAGAAGCTATTTGGATAAAACGTGCTGGCGGTTGTTTACCTTCGGATAAATCAAAAGATAATTCTAAAAATTCTGCCAAAGTATATTCCTTCTCTACCTTATTAATCATGCAGCTACAGTTTGACTGCATTTCTGGCTTCAATTTTTCCGAGCAACCTTTCACAAATGCTTGTTTAATTTTGTCGGGATAAGCATTTGATGAATTTGAGTTAGCTGGTTTTTTTGAAGTTAGCGGTGGTGTTGGGGTTGCGTCAATCGGTTTGACAATTCGTCTATAAGATCGTGTTACTGGTTTTGCTTTGAAACTCGGATTGAAATTTGGTTTTGGTAAAACTGGTAATTACGTACTTGGAGTTTTGGCTGGTATTTTTGGCAAAGGCGGTAATATTACCTTTGTTGGTGACGAGAAATTAGGTAAAGGTATAGGTTTGATTGGTTTTAAAGGAACAGCAGCAGTAATTACTGGTAAACCTGTTGTATTATTCAGCGAAGCTCCAATAATCTTTGATTGATGCAAATTAGCATTAGTTAAATAGGCTTTATTCAGATTGGCATAGCTTAAATCAGCTTTTCTCAAATTTGCTCTGCTTAAGTCAGCATTGCTTAAATTAGCTCCTGTAAGATTTGCTCCACTCAAATTCGCACCAGTCAAAACCGCAAAACTTAAATCGGCACCGCTTAAATCAGCACCGCTCAAATCACATTTCTGACACTGCTTAGTTTCTCGCAACTGCTTTAAATGTTCTGGGTTTTCTGCTTTGACAGGAAGTGTTAAACAAAGTGAAGTTAAAACAGCCCCAAAGCCTATAAGTATTTCTTTCACAACTCATAAATATTACAGATACTTTAAATATTAGAATTGCTAATAATTACAATCAATTCTTTTTAACGTCATTTCCATTACTTAAAACTGCAACCGCATTTTGCCCGCCAAAACCAAAACTAAAACACATCGATCGCTCAATATCACTTTGACGTGCTTCTCTAACTATATTCAAATCAAATTCCGAACGCTGCAAGCCAACAGAAGGCGGTACTATTTGATGCTGCAAACTCATCAGGGAAAAAGCTACTCCTAAAGCACCAGAAGCTCCAACTGTATGACCAGTGCTTCCTTTAGTAGAACTTACCGCCACTTTTTTACCAAATATTCTTTGTATAACTAAACTTTCCATACGGTCATTCATCTGCGTAGCCGTACCGTGAGCGTGAATGTAATCAATATCTTCTGGAGAAATATGAGAGCGATGTAAACATTCTTTAATGGCCGAAATTGCACCTTTTCCTTTAGGGTGGGGTTGATTTGCATGATAAGCATCTGAAGTTAACCCAAAACCAAGTATTTCACCGTATATCTTTGCTCCACGCCAACGGGCTAACTCTGCCGACTCTAAAACAAATACTGCTCCACCTTCACCTAAAACCAAACCCTCTCGATTGACATCAAAAGGATAAGCACCAGTTTTTGCTAAAGCGCCCATTTTATCAAAACCAGTTATCGTCAATGGCGTAATTGGAGCTTCCACCGCACCAGCAACAACTCGATCGCAACGCCCAGATTGAATTAAATTAAAGCCTTGAAAAAGCGCCCAAATTCCAGTAGCACAAGCTGCCATTGGCGCGAGTACAATTCCGGTTGCACCAATGATTTGCGCTGCTGCAATCGCATTCATGTGAGGGAGTGAAGAGAGTAGGGGGAGATGGGGGGATGGGGAGATGGGGGGATGGAGAGAAGAAGGTTTTTCATTCTTGTCTCCTTGTCCCCTTTTCCCCTTGTCTTCATGCATCCACCTTGCCATCTTTTCCAATTCTGCTTGATAGCTGCGACTCGAACCAATTACAACTGAGCAGTCGGGTAAAGGTGGAACTAATGAAGCATCTTGCAAAGCAGAAGTGACAACTTGCTGAGTCAGATTTTTTAATTCCGCTGGGCGATCGCCAATTAAACCCAAAGGAAGCGGTTGTAATTCCCGAAACGGTTGATGCAGTTTAATTCCAGATTCACCCGCAATTAAACGCCGCCAACTATCTTCAGGGCTATTACCCAAGGCGGAAATCAAACCAATACCAGTAACTACAACCCGATTCAACTTTAGATTTTAGATTTTAGATTTTAGATTGGGCATGGGGCATGGGGCATGGGGCATAGGAAAAAGGCGAATTTATAAACTATTTGTAGTGGGAGCATCTTGCTCCCTAACTGTTCAATTCCCAATGTCCAATTCCCAATTCCCAATTCCCAATTTTGATCAAAACTACTCAGCGTTTTTCAAATTATCTGCACCTTCGGTAACTTTAGCGTTTTCAATTTTGTCGCCTTGCTTGATGTTATTAACGACATCCATTCCGTCAGTAACTTTACCGAATACTGCGTAGTTACCGTCTAAGAAAGCTAAGTCTGCTAGGGCAAAGTAAAACTGCGAAGAAGCTGAGTTTGGGGATTGCGATCGCGCCATTGCTAAGGCACCAGCTTTGTGTTGCAATACTGGTGTTTTCTTGATTGTTTCCCCGTAAACTGGCTCGCTTGCCCCTTGTGGCTTGATTTCTAAAGGTATATTGCGTTCTTTACCAGTTTTATCTACATACCCACCAGTTCCGTTACCTTTAGGATCGCCTCCTTGAGCTACAAAAGGTTGAGGATCTTTTACCACTCTATGGAAACTTAAACCGTCATATACGCCTTTCTGAACCAAATCTACAAAGTTACCGGCACTAATAGGAGCATTATCTCCATCTACTTCGATAGTGACTGGCGAACCATTAATAGTCATCACTACAGTAGCTTTGCCTTCAAGTTTGGGTAAATCATTCATTCCTGGAACAGCCTCATTTTTAACTTCAGATGCAAGAGTTGCTTGTGCGGTTGTATCGCTGTTTACTTCAGATGCTGTAGAGTCGGTCGAAGTTGTAGTCGAAGCTACATCTTCACCAGAACATCCATTTAACGTCAAAGCACCGACAACCAAAAGCGTAACTAAAAAATACTTAGGAGCTTTCAACAGCATTTCCACTACAAAACTCAACCCATGTATCTTAGCTTCTATGGTGATTTAGGCAACAGTAATCAGGTTAAAGGTTAAAGGTCAAAGGTTAGGAGTTATCAATTACCAATTACCAATTACCAATGCCCAATTCACAATCCTTCAAGAGGTACTTCTAAAAACTTGGCTAACTGAGCGCCTTTTGTTTCTAATTCTTTTAATGATAAAGGTTGACCGACTCTAGTTAAAGGAATGTCTCTACGACCTTTGGCACGTAAATAAAGAGCGCGACGGGGGTTAATTCCTTCTTTGATTTCAACTCGCACTGATTGCACGTCTTCGGTACGACAATCAATTTCGATTCGCCGGTTTTTTCCAGGGAATCCCCAGCGAAAGATTTTTATTTGACCTGTCTCCCGATTAAATTCGTTGTATCCGCCTCCTAAGTCCCATAAGATTACTAGCCACAGGTATAAAGCTAAAAGCAATCCTGCTATCCCATATAACCCCATTACTAAACCCTGGGGGACGAATACCAATTGAGTTGCATCAGTGACTAAAAGTAAATTTTTCTGAAAATAACTTGACAATCCGGCGAGCAAGAAGCCTCCGGCTCCGAGGAAAACCACTGTTGCCCACCAATAATTACTAAATCTACGAGAACCCAGAACCTTTTGTGTAAGGACGTTGTTGCTTTTGGGGATTGTTGTTGATGCCGTCATGGAACAAATTAAGAGGTTGTGAGAAATTCTCTCTAAATTAAGTCTGCCATTGTTTACGGTCACTCCGCACAAATTCTTTAGATTTCCTAATAAATTTAACTTTTATGAGAAAAGTTGTGTCAAATTGTAAATATTCTGATATTGATCGTATGTAGTGGCTTTGCACTTAATGCGTAAAAAATCAGTCTAAATAGGTCACAAAGCTTAACTAATGTGATAAGTTAAGACTTATTAAGCAATCATACTCTGTTAAGGCAGTGTGTGATTGGGTTCTGGCACAACCCTGAGAAATGCTTGCTTACTTGGTAGTATTTTCTCATAAAATAGATAGTATTGATACTGTTAATAGTGCCAAATAAAAACTTTGTTTCTTTAGAAACGTAGCAATTTTAGTAAAAGAGGATTTTTGTCCAAATGACCATCGCAGTTGGACGCGCCCCTAGCACTAGAGGCTGGTTTGACGTACTCGATGACTGGTTAAAGCGAGACAGATTCGTATTTATCGGTTGGTCGGGTCTATTACTTTTCCCCTGTGCCTACATGGCTCTAGGTGGATGGCTAACAGGTACAACCTTTGTATCTTCTTGGTATACCCACGGTTTAGCATCTTCTTACTTAGAAGGTTGTAACTTCTTGACCGTGGCAGTATCCACACCCGCAGATAGTATGGGACATTCCCTATTACTTTTGTGGGGACCTGAAGCTCAAGGTGACTTCACTCGTTGGTGTCAGTTAGGCGGATTGTGGACGTTTGTTGCCCTTCATGGAGCTTTCGGTTTGATTGGCTTCATGTTGCGTCAATTTGAAATTTCCCGTTTGGTGGGAATTCGTCCTTATAATGCGATCGCGTTTTCTGCACCGATTGCAGTATTCGTGAGCGTATTTTTGATGTACCCCTTGGGTCAATCTTCTTGGTTCTTCGCTCCTAGTTTTGGAGTAGCAGCAATCTTCCGTTTCTTGCTATTTTTCCAAGGTTTCCATAACTGGACTTTGAATCCCTTCCACATGATGGGAGTAGCAGGTGTATTGGGTGGTGCGCTGTTGTGTGCGATTCACGGTGCAACTGTTGAAAACACCTTGTTTGAAGACGGTGACGGTTCCAACACCTTCCGTGCATTTGAACCAACCCAAGCAGAAGAAACTTATTCGATGGTGACAGCAAACCGTTTCTGGTCGCAGATTTTCGGTATTGCATTCTCCAACAAACGCTGGTTGCACTTCTTTATGTTGTTTGTACCAGTAACCGGGTTATGGATGAGCGCAGTAGGTGTAGTAGGCTTAGCGCTGAACCTACGTGCTTATGACTTCGTATCTCAGGAATTGAGAGCAGCAGAAGACCCCGAATTTGAAACTTTCTATACGAAAAACATTTTGCTGAATGAGGGTATCCGCGCTTGGATGGCTCCTCAAGATCAGCCCCACGAACAATTTGTATTCCCAGAGGAGGTTCTACCACGTGGTAACGCTCTCTAATAAACAGATGATAATGGGAGCGGGCGGACGCGACCAACAAAGCACTGGCTTTGCTTGGTGGTCTGGTAACGCTCGCCTGATTAATCTTTCCGGTAAACTACTAGGCGCTCACGTAGCCCACGCTGGCTTAATCGTTTTCTGGGCTGGAGCAATGACCTTGTTTGAGGTTGCTCACTTTATCCCTGAAAAGCCAATGTACGAGCAGGGTTTAATCCTGCTACCTCACCTAGCAACTCTTGGTTGGGGTGTTGGTGCTGGTGGTGAAGTTATCGATACCTTTCCCTACTTTGTTGTTGGCGTACTTCACTTAATTTCTTCTGCGGTACTAGGTTTCGGCGGCATTTATCACGCGGTTCGCGGTCCAGAAACCTTGGAAGAATACTCTTCTTTCTTCGGTTATGACTGGAAAGATAAAAACAAAATGACCACCATCATCGGTTTTCACCTAATCATCTTAGGATGCGGTGCCCTTTTGTTGGTGCTTAAAGCAATGTTCTTCGGTGGTTTATACGATACCTGGGCACCCGGTGGTGGTGATGTCCGCGTCGTAACCAACCCTACATTAAACCCTGCGACAATTTTCGGTTACGTACTCAAATCCCCCTTCGGTGGCGAAGGTTGGATTGTCAGTGTTGACAACCTAGAAGATATCGTCGGCGGTCATATTTGGGTTGCCATCATGACTATTTCTGGTGGTATCTTCCACATTCTTACCAAGCCTTTTGGTTGGGCACGTCGCGCTTTCATCTGGTCTGGTGAAGCGTATCTTTCCTATAGTTTGGGTGCGTTGTCCTTGATGGGCTTTATCGCTTCCACTATGGTTTGGTTCAATAACACGGCTTACCCTAGTGAATTCTTTGGTCCTACAGCTTCAGAAGCTTCTCAAGCACAAGCTTTGACCTTCTTGATTCGCGACCAACGCTTAGGTGCTAACGTCGGTTCTGCTCAAGGTCCTACAGGTCTTGGTAAATACTTGATGCGTTCTCCTAGTGGTGAAATCATCTTCGGTGGTGAAACCATGCGCTTCTGGGATTTCCGTGGTCCTTGGCTGGAGCCTCTACGCGGTCCTAACGGTCTTGACTTAGAAAAAGTTAAGAATGATATTCAGCCTTGGCAGGCTCGTCGTGCTGCTGAATATATGACTCACGCACCTTTGGGTTCCTTGAACTCTGTAGGTGGTGTTGCGACTGAGATTAACTCCTTTAACTACGTGTCTCCTCGTGCGTGGTTGGCAACATCTCACTTCGTATTAGGATTCTTCTTCCTAATCGGTCACTTATGGCACGCAGGTCGCGCTCGTGCAGCTGCTGGTGGATTTGAGAAAGGTATTGACCGCCAATCCGAACCAGTAATGTTCATGCCAGATTTAGACTAAGTTCTCTAATTTCTAAAGTTTAATTACTGACAATCGATTGCTCCCGTGTAAAAGCGGGAGTTTTTTTTATGAATGTGAATAGGTAATGGGTAATATAGCGGTTTTCGCTTGAGTAGAATACATTAAAAACCTCACCCTCATTCCCCTTGTTAAGGAGAGGGATGTCCGGAGGACAGGATGAGGTTAATCTATATTGCATCCAACTGAAAATTGCTATAGGTAATTGGTAATAGTTTTTTGAAGCAGTTCTACTCTCGAAAGAGCAATTCACATCGAACGTATTGATATCATTAAAATTCTAATTAATGCGGGAGTAAATCTAAATTTTAAAAACGCAAGTCTAATATATGCTGCTAATAATGGAACATTTGAAATTGTCAAATTTTTAGTAGAAACAGGAGGTGTTTACATCAATATCAAAAATAAATACTGGGAAACAGCTTTAGATAAAGCAAAATATTGGGGATATCAAGAAATTGTTGATTATTTACTCCATCCAAAAAAGCAAATAATCAATAATTTATTTAAATAATTTAAAATTATATAATAAAAGTAAAAATATTTTTTTATCAGGTATTTCTCTTTGCTTTACCTGTTCACCTTCAATTGAAATATTTCTACGGATACTAAACCATATAGTTAATTAACTACCCCATTCCAAAGTAATTTCAATATTACCTGTAGAAGCATCTTTTACAAGCAAAGGTGTAAGCTTACCAGATTCAATACCAACGTCTATCCCAAATCGAACCTTAGCTTTATCTGGCTTTACCTTTTGTACCGTTTCCGCGATTTCCTTTGTTAAAGACTCTATAGCACTAGTTACTTCACTAAATGGTCGGGCTTGAAAAGTTAATTTACGATCTCCAATAAGAGTAGCTTCAACTCTAACACTTGTGCCATCACTCAACTCTACAGTAATAATTTTGCTTTGAAGTTCCATTCTTATTAAACTGGATGACTTTGTGGTAATAGGATATCAGTGACCAGTGACCAGTGACCAGTTAACAGTTAACAGTGACCAATTAATAATTATCATTTAAAGGTCGATTAACATAGTTTTTTAAATACAAATAGCTATTTTTTTGACAGAAATATAATATTTTATACTTTTGCTTTGTATTAAATTACCTATTTCAAATTTCTACATCCGATTTCTTGGATTTAACGAAATTTTTGACTAGATTTTTACTAGGTAAATTTGGTTTAATATCTAAAACCTAATTGCTCACTGCTCACTGATAACTGATTACTGTTCACTGTTCACTAATTTCCCACATTCATAGCAGCTAAAAATGCTTTTTGACAGGCATCTTTATATAGTGAATTAATATATTTCATTACAATGTCTGTCGAATTAACATTTGCAGGATTTTCATCTTCTTTTGCTAAGGGAATTGAACCTAATACATCTAAAACAGTTTCGCCGGTTGATGGTGCAATTACTACTAATGAAGATTCCAAGGGTTGATTGTATTGCCAGAATTTATCTAGTTTTAAAGTATTTTGTTGGTTATTATTTGAATCTTGAATGTCTAAAGTTTCTGTTTCTGCATCCGAAATATTAGCACTGCGTAGTTTTCGTAAATTGCTAATAATTTGCTCTTTAGTACGTCCTCGCAATTGAAACAGCACAAATGGATCTTCACTAAAACGGTCGGCTAATTGATAGTAAATAGCACCTATATGTTTGCAGGGATTCGCTTTATCGGGACAAGAGCATTTACTATGAACTTCGGATAAGGTGAAAGGAAATAGGGATAAACCATTGGCTGTAAATACTTCTTCTATATTTTGAGGCATTTCTCCCGCTAATAATTTAGCTGCAAATATTGCTCTTTGGGACATTGTTTCAACAATAAAACCCCATTCTTCATCACTGAAGGAATCGAGAGAAAGAGAAACACTATAAGGTTCCGGTTCGCTACCCTGTACTTTAGCCAATACTTTAGCATTTGCAAATTTGATGCTAAGGATATTTCCTTGACGTGCATAATTTCTCGCACGTTCTAAACGCTTTTTAAAGCGGTAAGAATCTAACAATTCTAACCACCGTTGGGACCACCATTCTCTTGATGCTTGAAAGTCGTAATTTGCTTGCATGATTTCAATTTTGGATTTTGGATTACAGCAATTTTTATTAAATTAAATAGGGAACGGGGAACGGGGAACAGGGAATAGGAGAGATAGGGAGATGGGGAGAATAATTAATAATTCCTAACTCTTTACTTGCTACTCCTAACTCCTAACTCCTAACCTTCTTCTTCAATCACTGCATCGCGATCGAGTATTAATAAATTACGAAGTTGATCGGTATCCATTTCGGTTAACCATTCTTCACCAGCACCTACAACTTGTTCTGCTAATTGCTTTTTGCTTTCAATCATGTCGTGAATTTTTTCTTCTAAAGTTCCGGTACAAACGAATTTATGTACCTGTACGTTTTTTGTTTGCCCGATACGAAATACCCTATCTGTAGCTTGATTTTCTACTGCGGGATTCCACCATCGATCGAAGTGAAACACATGATTTGCGCGGGTCAAATTTAATCCCACACCACCAGCTTTTAAGGAAAGAATCATTACTGGTGGAGCTTGTGGATCGTGTTGAAAACGGTCGATCATTTCTTCGCGTTGCTTTTTGGTGGTACTACCATACAAAAACAAAGTTTCTCGGTTCAACTTCTCTTCTAGATGGGGTTTGAGTAACTTACCCCACTCCGCAAATTGAGTGAAAATTAAAGCGCGATCGCCATTTAATATGACTTCTTCTAACATTTCGTCTAAGCGCTGAAGTTTGGCTGAATCGTATTGCTCTAATTTCTTTTTCTTTAAATACTGTGCTGGATGATTGCAAATTTGTTTTAATTTCACAAGTAAACTTAAAATCATTCCTCGACGCTGCAATCCTTCTGCATCGTCAATTTCGGCTAGGGAATCTTCTACTACTTTTTGATAAAGCTTGGCTTGTTCGGGAGTTAAACCGCAAAAAACGGTCATTTCCTGTTTTTCTGGTAAATCTTGAATGATATCTCTGTCTGTTTTCAAGCGTCGTAAAATAAACGGTTGAACTAAAGAACGCAATTGTGATAAGGAAGAGGTATCGCCGTATTTTTCAATTGGCATTGCAAACCGTCGTTGAAAAAACTGTTTGTTTCCTAAATATCCAGGATTCAAAAAATCCATAATCGACCACAATTCTTGCAGTCTATTTTCTACGGGGGTACCTGTCAAAGCAATCCTAAAATCTGGTTCTAATTTTCGTACTGCTTGAGATTGTTTTGATTCTGCATTTTTAATATTCTGAGCTTCATCTAAAGCGATTATCTGCCAAGAAACATCCTGTAACGAACTTAAATCGCGATGAACTAACGAGTAGCTTGTAATTACAATATTTTTGTCTTTAACGGCAGTTTTGAAAGTCTTTCCTTTGGGACGTTTATCGCCGTGATACTGTAAAACTTTGAGGTTAGGAGCAAATTTTTTAACTTCTCTTTCCCAGTTTCCCAATACTGAAGTCGGACAAACTAATAATGTAGGTTTTTCTAATGCTTCTTCTTCTTTTAAATGTAGTAGAAAGGCTATGAACTGAATGGTTTTTCCTAAACCCATATCATCCGCCAAACAAGCACCCAAACCCCAACGTTCTAAAAATGACAGCCAAGACATTCCTCGTCGTTGATATGGACGCAATTCTCCGTGAAAACTTTCCGGAGTTGGTAGCGATTCTATATCTTGATTATCCGTAAGATTTGTAATTAATTCCTGCAAAGCTCCGGAAGCTTCAAAACTGACTACGGGTAATTTTTCAATCGTCTGAGTATCTCCGGAACCCAATCGCAAGGCATCTTCTAAAGACAAAGACATTTTTTCTTTTCTACCTGCAAAAAATGTCTGTGCTGTCTTGATATCTTGGGGACGCAATTCTACCCACTCATCATTGATTTGCACTAGAGGACTTTTTAAAGCCACAAGTTTGTCAAACTGCTGCTTAGAAAGAGTTTGTCCCCCAATGGCTAATTCCCATTTGAAATTCAGCAAGCTTTGCAAACCTAAACGTTCGGTTTTTTTGTTGGGAGTCTGAGCGCTGACTTTCAAACCCAAACGATTAGCCCAGCCATCGCGATTTGCCAAAGAATCTGGTAAAACCACACCCAAACCGCTATCTTCAAATCGCCAAGTTACCGACTTAATAAAATCATACGCTTGCATAGGTTCGAGACGACAAGATTGAGGTAAAGCAGTATCTAGGCTGGGTGCAATAATTGGATAAAGCCGCGAAGCTAAACCCAAACCTCGTAAAAACGTTTCTTGCGGCTTGTGAATAGTGCGATTTTGATAAACAAATTGTTCAACAGGATGCTTCCAAATCGTTTGTGCATCTAACAAAAATTCTTCATCATCGATCGCTTGCAAATAATATTCCAATAACCACTCAGTTTCACCTTCAGAGGGAGTACGCAATGCAAAACAGGTGCGAAAAAGACTTCTGGTTCCGAGTTGGTTTTGTAAAGGTAAAGTCCAAGAATTTAGCGCTGCTTCTAGCCTTTCAACTTCCTGGTTATCTGCACTAAGTGAGTTTTTCTTACTTGTTAAAGAGTGTAACCATTGTCTAACTACAGATGGTAAAGATGCCAGCAATCGGGTTTCTGCTGCATCTAGAGAATTTACCATTTCTCGCACTTGAGCATCTACAGTTTTATTCAGAAAATCTAGCAGTAGTTGTTCGGATTCGGGAGGTAAATTTATTACTAGGCAATTATCTTCAGTTTGTGCTTGAATTTGTCCTTGATACATTCGACAAGACAAAGGCATTAATCGTGAATACTTATCCAAACGACTGCCATCAACAGCACTATCTAAAAGTGCTTCCCAATTAGCGATTTTAGAATTATCCGATGCATTTTTAATTGCGGGCAACAACTTACACCTTGCAATCAAATCTAAACCCCAACGACCGATTTGCGACCAAAAACGTAAATCTCCTCCGATAAAATCTTGCTCCTCTGAAGCAACATTCATCGGTAGGGAAGCTAAAAATTTTACTGCTTCTGTAGAGTTCAAACAAAAACCTTCAACTTGCCAAGAGTACAAATATTGCTCGGTTACAGCTTCGTTAACAATCCCCGAATGTAAGGGTTGTATCGAGTCAATATCCTTTTTATTTTTCTTCTTATTGTTTTCTTCTTGGGGAATATGGGTAGGTAAAGCAACTACCACAGATGAAGATGGCAAATTAGTTTCTTCTTTAGTAGCTGTAGCTTTGGATTTTCTCTTAGATTTAGTGTTGGAATTTTCGGCTTGGGCTTTTCCCCACGATTCAGGAATTTTAAGATTGTGCTTTTGCAATAATTCCAATAATTCTAACGGTGTCATACCGAAAGGATGGGGCTGTACTTTAGTTAATTCATCTTGAACCGAATCGCTATTTATAGAGCGCCAAGTTTCTCCCCATATAAAAAAACAACTGCTTTGACCTTGTAGTAACCAACTACCGTGTAAAATTGCCATGTGTCAACTACATTCTTTTTTGTTGTATAACTTTAATTTTCAACTACTTGATTTTTAATAAAATATTGCTTTAAAGCTTTAAAAATAAATTAATAATATGCATATAACGGCATTAAAATATTTTATTATCAAAATAATTCAAACTTAATAAATTTTATTATCCTCCGGCTTTGCCTGTAAAAATCTGTGAAAAAGCTATTTTGTCGGGAGCATCCCTTCAGGTGGAAATTTATTTTTTGTAGTGCGAGCATCTTGCTAGCTATGTATATCAAGCGAGCAAGATGCTCGCACTACCAAATTGTATTTTTGCCTGCATCGGGATGCTCCCATTTTGTCCAATTTTTTTTAACTTAATCAATAATTGTAAAATACAACTTAATCAAGATTAACCTTCAATGCAGCTACCAGTTTATACAAATTTAAAAAATGGGGCAAAAGTAAAGTTAGATTATATGCATCCTTACGAATCCGAGCAGGTAAAGAAACTGCTCAATACCATAGTTATGGAAGGAAAATCATATCCCCAAAAACAGGCTTTAACAGATTTAGAATTCGATGCTTACTGGCTTTTAGGTCATGCCTTTGTAGTCAAAGCAGTAGATCCCAGCAATCAATCTTTACCACAACAAATACTGGCTGCTTTTTACATCAAACCAAACTTTGTTGGAAGATGCAGCCATATTTGCAACGCTGGTTTTATTGTACAACCACAAATGCGAGGTCAAGGTATTGGGCGATTTATGGGTGAAACAATGCTGCTCGTAGCTCAGAGTCTTGGTTTTCAAGCCGTGATGTTTAATTTGGTGTTTGAAACTAATATACCTTCAATTCGCCTGTGGCAATCTTTAGGATTCCAAACTATCGGACGCATTCCTGCTGCGGTAGAGCTAGACGACGGTTTATATATAGATGCTTTAATAATGTACCGTCGTTTAGAAATAGGGAGTGAGGAGTGAGGAGTGAGGAATTAGGAGTTAAGAGTTAAGAGTTACAAATTTAATATTAATTACTGCTCACTGTTCACTGTTCACTGCTCACTGCTCACTGCTCACTGTTCACTGCTCACTGTAGTTAAGAATTATAAATAAAACTAAAAGAAATTAAATAATAGTCACCGTTCGCTGTTAACTGGTAACTGATTTCAAGCGGAACTAAGGCAAGGAATCGGGCATAAATGTTAGGATTGCCACTGAGAGCGAATAGTGCATAGAAGGAAAAAGAACTGAATGGAAGAATTTGAAAAGTCAATATCCTTTGACGGACGGGATATTCGACTGAAAGTTGGCGTGTTAGCTCCCCAGGCTGGCGGGTCTGTAATGATACAATCTGGGGATACCGCAGTATTGGTGACAGCGACGCGATCGCAAGGAAGAGAAGGAATTGATTTTCTACCTTTGACGGTAGATTACGAAGAAAGATTGTATGCAGCAGGTAGAATTCCCGGAGGTATTTTAAGAAGAGAAGGACGACCTCCAGAAAAAGCGACTCTTACTAGTCGTTTAATTGACCGTCCCATGCGTCCTTTGTTCCCTTCATGGTTGCGAGATGACCTGCAAATTATTGCAGCAACTCTTTCGGTAGATGAAGAAGTACCGCCCGATGTGCTAGCGGTGACGGGTGCAAGTATTGCTACTTTGTTAGCAAAAATTCCCTTCAAAGGACCAATGGCTGCGGTAAGAGTTGGCTTAGTGGGAGATGATTTTATTATCAACCCCACCTATGCAGAAATCACTGCTGGAGACTTGGATTTGGTTGTTGCTGGTTCCCCAGACGGCGTAATCATGGTGGAAGCGGGAGCTAATCAATTACCAGAACAAGATATTATCGAAGCCATTGAATTTGGTTACGAAGCAGTACAAGATTTAATCCAAGCGCAACTGGATTTGATTGCAGAGCTAGGTATTGAGATTGTCAATGAAGAACCACCAGAAGTCGATACCACTCTAGAGAAGTTTATTACCGATCGCGCCAAGGATGGAATCAAAAAAGTTCTATCACAGTTTGAGTTTACTAAAGCCGAACGCGATGAAGCTTTGGATCTGATCAAAGACAAAATAGGAGCAGAGATTGAAGAGTTATCGGAAGAAGATCCAATCCGAATAGCTGCAACAGAGGACGGTAAGGCACTTGGCAACACTTTTAAAGCTATTACTAAAAAGCTGATGCGCCGTCAAATCGTTGAAGATGAGGTTCGCGTTGATGGCCGTAAGCTAGATGAGGTTCGTCCGGTATCCTGTCAAGTAGATATTTTACCAAAACGAGTTCACGGTAGCGGTTTGTTTAACAGGGGACTGACTCAGGTACTTTCTATTTGTACTTTGGGAACGCCTGGAGATGCTCAAAATTTAAACGACGATCTGCAACCAGATCAGCAAAAGCATTATCTCCACCATTATAACTTCCCACCATATTCTGTTGGAGAAACCAAGCCTTTACGTCCACCCGGACGAAGAGAAATTGGTCATGGTGCTTTAGCAGAGAGAGCTATATTACCCGTGTTACCGGCAAGAGCTGAATTCCCCTACGTACTTAGGGTAGTATCCGAGGTTCTTTCTTCCAACGGTTCTACATCAATGGGTTCGGTATGCGCTTCTACCTTAGCGTTGATGGATGCCGGCGTACCAATCAAAAAACCTGTTAGTGGTGCGGCAATGGGTTTAATTCGAGAAGATGATGAATTCCGTGTTTTAACTGATATCCAAGGTATTGAAGACTTCTTAGGCGACATGGACTTCAAAGTTGCCGGAACTGATAGCGGTATCACTGCCTTGCAGATGGATATGAAAATCACTGGTTTATCCTTGGAGACTGTTGCTCAAGCAGTTCATCAAGCTAAAAGTGCTAGATTGCACATTTTAGAAAAAATGCTTGCCTGCATCGAAAAACCCCGTGAGGAAATGTCACCCTTTGCTCCACGCTTGTTGACCATCAAGATTGACCCAGATATGATTGGTCTGGTAATTGGTCCCGGAGGTAAAACCATCAAAGGAATTACCGAAGAAACAGGTGCCACAGTTGACATCGAAGATGATGGTACCGTGACAATTGCCGCTTTGGATGAAAATAAAGCGAAAAAAGCCCGGTTTATTATCCAGTCAATGACACGCAAGCTGAATGAAGGCGACGTTTACGTTGGTAGAGTAACTCGAATTATACCGATTGGTGCCTTCGTAGAGTTTTTACCCGGAAAAGAAGGGATGATTCATATTTCCCAGCTAGCCGACTATCGAGTTGGTAAAGTCGAAGATGAAGTTGCAGTTAGCGACGAAGTAATCGTCAAAGTTCGGGAAATTGACAACAAAGGTAGAATAAACCTTACCCGCTTGGGCATTCACCCAGAACAAGCAGCAGCAGCGCGAGAAGCAGCCGCAAACGCTTAAGGTTTATCAGGATTTTAGATTTAGATTGTGAATGCACAAATCTAAAATCCGCGCTGCAATGCCAAGAAATGAATATTAATTAAGATCGGCCACCAGGAATTGCTTGGTGGTTCAACCTAAATAATTAAGAAAAAATATTAAACCAATTTTAAGCAAGTTTAGAAATTAAGTTATGTTAAATAAACGGGCTTACGCAACAGTAATGAAAAATCCCCTTAACCCTCCTTTACAAAAAGGGGGGCTTTGCGTAGTTCCTTTTAACAGTACAAATAATCAACACTGCCCTATTGCATTAATCGTGAGTTCCAAACGACTACCGAAAACAGAAGCCCATGTGAGGATTACCCGACAATCGTGGGAAGACGGGTTGCTAAAAGGAGAAGTAAGAGCAGGTGAATTTCAGTGGCAGTTTCAGTGGCATTTTCGTCAAGGAGATTTGTCAATTACACCCTCCCAAGGTTGAGCATTAATCAAAGAACCTCTCAGCCGCTTTTTAGAACAAAAAGACTATCAATTAGAACCTGGTGGAGATTACGCTTTTACCATTCGAGCCGATATTTGAATCAGTTATCAGTGAGCAGTCAGCAGTTACCAGTTATAACAATATTTAATGTTTTTTGACTTCTCTCCTGACTAAAGTCGAGGAGATTCTAATAGTTATCTATTGCTTTCCCATCTCCCCATCTCCCCCTCTTCCCCCTCTTCCCCCTCTTCCTTCTCCCAATCCCCAATCACTCAGTCAGGCGATTGAGATATCTTTCGATAAGCAAAATGGCAACAATATCATCAATCGGACGTGGTGGTGTTCGCATTCCTTTGGGTAATAGTTTAGTAAATCCTTTGGGTGGATACATCTGCCAGTAACGATCGCGTGCTTCTAAACTTGAATAGCGCTCATCGACTAAAATAATATTTACCGTCGGGGATAGTTTATCTTCTATTTGCTGTTTCCAACGTTTTGATGTGGTTTGGTTTCCCATGACTAATAAGGAAATGGGATATTTTTGATACAAATCCCCAATAGTGGCGATCGCTCCTTGAGAGGACACGACTTCGTGATACTGGAGTTGTCTATCAAGTCCCATCACGGCTACACCACATTTATCTTTTCCTGGATCGAAACCCAAAATCACCGAATCGGAAGGTGAAAATTTACGGGAAGTCATATAAATACTACTAAAATATTACTAATAAATATCGCTAAAATAATTTGGCTCTTCCGTACTTGTTATGCCAACTAAATAGTCGTATAAGAGGGAAAAGGGAAGGGGGAACGGGGAACACAAGAAAAAGACAATATTAATTTTTGATGTGAGTTTTTTAACTTAACAATCCTTTCATAGCGAATGTTTTAAGGCTTTTTACTTTGTTTTCAGCATACTATGTAATGAAGAACCAATAATTTATTCTTAAGAGCTTCCTTGATTGTTCCCTATTCCCTGTTCCCTACTCCCTTTTCTATAGATCATTTCACGTACTAAAAATTACTTGTCCATTTAACATTGTGACAATTTTAACTTTTAACGGTCCGGCTCTTTTAGTATCTTGTGCGGCAACAGCTTTGATCTCTAATGATTGATTGTACTGTCGCAATAAAGCTACAAATCGAATAAAATTACCATCTATTTGAATACTTTCTAAAATACCAGCATTACGAGCGCGAAATTGAGAGGCACTAATCAATAATTCTAGTCGCTGCCTTACTTGATCTGGTGTCATGTTTTGAGGATCTGCTGTAGTCGTTGCTAGCACTTCACCTCTTTGAAAGACTATTTGATTGGGTGCAGCATCAGCAAAAAATTCGATGCGTTTTTCTCCCCGAACATAATTTCCTGCGGAAAAAATTCGCACCACATATTCTCTACCATCATCAATCTGCTTGCTTAATTGCTGAATTTGTTTTGCAGTCGCAAATAGGATTGATGGTTTACCATCTTTTGATAAATTACTTCCAGGTTCGCTTAATTTGTTGAGAGCAGAAAGGTTGGCTTCCTGCAATAATTTGATTACTGCTTGTTTGGCAGCTAATGGTTTTTCTACGCGAACTACTGCTTCTGCAATAACTTGTCCCCGTACCAGCGCTAACTTACCCAAACGCAAATCTCGATTGGATTGCCCTAATTTTGCCAGCTGCTGCTCTAAAGAAGCTTGCTGACTTTCCAACTCGGAAAGACGCGCTTGCTTTTCGTTAATCACTTTCTGACGCTGAGCAATCATTTTCTCACGAGAAGTAATTTCCGAATTACGCTCTTGAATTTGTTTATCAAGTTGAACAATTTTTTGATCGCGCTTTTCAATCGCTTCTTGACGATTGGCTAATTCGCGATCGCGTTTGTTAATTGCAGCTTCAGCTTGAGATAGAGCTTTTTTGGCATCTGCAATTAATCTTTTTCTGTCTTCCTTAAGCTGTAGGCTTTCTGCCTTAAGCTGCTGGATTTCTTTAATTTTGTTGTCTCTTTGATCGATAATGCTTTGTAACTCGTCAATAGCGTTCTTGTAGCGAGTTGCAACTTGATTTAGTTTGTCTTGGGTACTTTGTAATAAAGCTTGAGTGCGGGCTTGCTGCTTGAGGGTTTTGTTGAGTTGGGCTTGGGTTAATCGTTGTTTAGTGTTTGCAGCTTGTAGAGAGCGGTTAATTGCCTCTAATTTTTTCTGCGCTTGCGCTTGTTGGTTTCTCGCTTCTGCTAACTCTCTTTTAGTAATTTCTAAATTATTAGCCGTACCTTCAAGCTGTTCCCGCTTATTTCGTAAATCATTTTGAATATCCTCAAGCTCAAACACTCCTTTACGCAATCCTTCATCAACCAAAAATAAACTCGCTAAAGTTGATGCCGAAATACCAATTCCCGTTAAGATCGTCACTACGACAGCAGTCTTTTTAGGACGCAGGTTGAAAAGTGAGAGGCGTTTTTTACCTACCCGCGTGCCAATGCGATCGCCGACGGTAGCAATTACGCCTCCTAAAATTAAGATTGCTGTTATCAGGATAAACGCGGTGGTCATAAAATCGTGCCGAATTCATCCCTACACATACAGTAGTCTACTTTCAGTTATTGTGTGTGAGAAAAGGCAAATAATGCAAGAGCTGAATATACTTAATTTGCTAGTGTGTCAAAATTCCTTGTCAAAAGGATGGAGTAAAAGTTCTTAAATAATCCACCATTATTAATAAGGACGAAAACATTGCCTCACAAAGAAAGTTGTTTAATTGGTAGCAGTTTTAATTATTATTCATCTGCTACCAAAACAAAAGCATCTGTAATATTAACCGACGGGACGCGGGTCATTGCCGGTATGATAGTTTCAGACGTATTTTTTCATTTGCAAATCAACTAAACCAATATAGACCTCCTACTAATATGCAGCAGACATTAAATCTTTCAACACATTTTTAAGTAAATTGCCGACTTAAAGTAACTGGTTTGTGTACGGTAATCTTCTTCTTGTGTATTGAAATCATCTTTTTTTCTCGTAAATCACCTAATAATCTTGTAACGGTAACGCGAGTAGAACCAATTGCTTCAGCAATTGCTTGATGAGATAACTTTAAATCGATAGTTATTCCATCAGCACAAGGAACTCCAAAATCTCGACACAAAATTAGTAAAAAGCTCACTAATCTAGAACCCATATCACGGTGAGCAAGAGTTTCAATCATCATCTCTGTTTGCAATATTCGCGAAGAAAGTCCTCGCAGCATCAACATAGATAATTCTGGATTTTCTTTGAGTGCTTGCTCTACTTGTTCAATTGGAGCCGAGAGCAATTCTACTGGCGTGAATGCTACCGCATGATAAAACCGATCTGATTTGTTTCCTGTTAATAAGGATAGAACTCCAAAAACACTATTTTCGCGCAGCAATGCCACCGTTATTTCTTCTCCTGCCTCATACACCCTGGAGAGCTTCACGGCACCTTTGAGAAGAAAATAAACTCGTTCTGCTGGATCGCCCGGAAAAAATATAGTTTTGTTGCGTTCAAATGTTTCAACAACTGGTGGAAAAGCTCCAGTTGCCATTTGTCTAAACACATTTGCTAGGGCTTTATCTTGTGTCACAATCATCTCCCTTCCCCTACCCAATGCCGGAATAAATTAAACAGATTACCGTATAATACACTTGAAAAATCAAGATTACATTGTGAACCTTTTTGTACTTTCCTATACTTAACCTCCCAAGCTGATTACTATTTGTTCATCATGATACATAAATTCTAACCCTTAAAGCTACTAATTTTTAACACTTCAAAAGCTAGTTCATAGAAGTAAATTATTTAGATGAAGAAATATTTAAAATATCATAAAAAAAATGGTAATTAAAGTAGCAGATTTTTAACAACATTTATTATTACATCCGATAAATCCTATTTAAAAAATAATATCGATCGGTCTAATATCTAGTATGCTCAACCATGAACCATTTTTGAGTAGGTCATTTTTATGCTGGATCTGACAGGGAAGAAGGCGCTTGTTACAGGTATTGCGAATAACCGTTCTATTGCCTGGGGTATAGCTCAACAACTGCACAAAGCAGGAGCAAATATAGGTGTTACCTATTTACCAGACGAGAAAGGAAAAATGGAGAAAAAAGTTGCGGACTTAGTAGAACCGCTTTCTCCTAGTTTGTTTTTGCCATGTAACGTCCAAGATGACGAGCAAGTCAAATCAACTTTTGATACCATCAAGGAAAAATGGGGTTCTTTAGATATTTTGATCCATTGTCTTGCTTTCGCCAAAAAAGACGATTTAACCGGAGGTTTTAGCGAAACTTCCCGCAATGGCTTTAATTTAGCTTTGGAAGTAAGCGCTTATTCCCTAGCGCAATTAGCTGGTGCTGCTAAACCTTTAATGTCCGAAGGAGGAAGCATTGTGACTCTTACCTATCTCGGTGGTGTTAGAGCAATTCCCAATTACAACGTGATGGGAGTTGCTAAAGCAGCATTAGAATCAAGCGTGCGTTATTTAGCAGCAGAACTCGGAGAGCAAAATATTCGCGTCAATGCCATTTCTGCGGTTCCATTCGTACTTTGGCTTCAAGTGCGGTGGGTGGTATTTTAGATATGATTCATCATGTAGAAGAAGTTGCTCCCCTCAAACGTACCGTTACCCAGTTAGAAGTAGGTAATGCAGCAGCTTTCTTATCTAGCGATTTAGCGAGTGGAATTACAGGTCAAGTTCTGTATGTTGATGCAGGATACGAAATCATGGGAATGTAATCGTTAAATTTCTCATTTTTTTAATATTTTCTTAAGTTTGTAGTTTGTAGGTTTTTCTCGTTACCAGGCTGAGCCTGGTAACGAAGTTGTAGAGGCTCTGCCTCCAGATAGTTGACAAGAGGCAGAGCCTCTTCAAATGCATTCCCAGCCCGGAGGCTGGGAACGAGTTGAAACGAGTTGAAATCCGCCTTTAACCTAAACTAAAATCTAAAATCTAAGATCCGCCAAACGTTGAGATAATATATTCACAGTTTTTTAATAAGTACGGCTACTATGCGCTCAATCGAACGTCCTCTAATCTCTTCAGATAGCAATTATAATTTCAGTCCTCGCACCGCTACCGTTAGCCGTACTACCGGGGAGACGGACGTGCAAGTTACTCTCAATTTAGATGGTACGGGTAATTGTAACGCTCAAACCGGGATTCCGTTTTTAGACCATATGCTGCATCAAATATCTTCCCACGGACTGATTGACTTAGAAGTCATAGCCAAGGGAGATATAGAAATTGACGACCATCATACCAATGAAGATGTAGGAATTACATTAGGAAAAGCCTTGGCACAAGCACTTGGCGATCGCAAAGGTATTGTCCGTTTCGGTCATTTTGTGGCTCCCTTGGATGAAGCTTTGGTGCAGATAGCTTTGGATTTTTCGGGAAGGCCTCATTTAACTTACGGTTTAGAAATTCCCACTCAAAGAGTTGGAACTTACGACACTCAGTTAGTAAGAGAATTTTTTGTCGCGGTTGTTAATAACAGCCAGATGACATTACATATTCGTCAACTTGACGGTGTTAATTCCCATCACATTATTGAAGCGACATTTAAAGCGTTTGCTAGAGCAATGCGAATGGCTACAGAAATCGATCCGCGACGTGCTAGTACTATTCCTAGTTCTAAAGGGGTTTTGTAATTAGTAATTGGTAATTGGTAATTACAGTTTTTCTTAGTGTGTTTAAAATAAAAAGTTACATGAGGTATTGAGAAACCCGGTTAATGGAAAAAACTGGGTTTCTTTATTTATGTTCGCAAAATATTCTGATTGATTACACCTGATTTTTTCCTCTATCTCATTTTATTTATATAAAATTTTATTTTATTAAACACCTGATTTTATCCTATTGGGATTGAGATTGATGTGATACCATTTCTGTATGAAGCTGCGCTAAATTAGAATAAGGGCGCGTTTGGTTTAAAGGTTATGGGCTTGAGATTTCAAGTGGAGATTAAAGAAAGTCTTGAAGAATTGGAAAAAGCTGTAAAATACGCAAAAACGGCAAGCAACAAAGAACGATTACAAATGCTCTACTGGCTTAAAAGTGGTCAACTCACAAGTCGGTTGGCGATACCTTCGGTGAGCTTCGCTTAACGCCAACCGTTTAGGGAGGGACGAAGCAACCATAACTCGTTGGATAAGAAGGTATAAAAACGAGGGACGAAGTGGGCTGTTAAGTATAAAACAAGCCCCTGGTAAAGAACCTGCCGTCAGTGGAGAGAATTTAGAGCGCTTAAAACAAAAATTATGCTCCGAACAAGGTTTTCAAAGCTATAGCCAGATTCAACAATGGTTGAAGCAAGAATTAGGAATCAACATTGCTTATAAAACTGTATACCAACTCGTAAGATATAAATTAGGAGCAAAGCTCAAAGTTCCCCGTCCGAGAAGTCGAAAACAACATCCAGAAAGCCAATCTCACTTTAAAAAAAACTTCCTTTAGCCCTCAAATTCTTGCAAGAAGAATTTGGAGAAGGTAAGCGACTCAGATATATGTGTCAAGACGAAACTCGTCTCGGATTAAAGACTATTCCTGGACGTTTGATTACCGCTCGTGGTGTAAAACCTGTTGGAAGTAATCAGTGGAGACGTGATAATTTTTACTTGTACGGTGTTGTTGAACCTTTAAACGGGTACAGTTTTTTCTACGAATTTTCTCATGTTGATGGTGATTGTTTTCAAAAGTTTTTAGAGTTGTTATCAGTAGAACTTGGTTCAGATGTTGCAGTTGTACAATTTGACCAAGGCTCATTTCATACAGTCAAAACACTTGACTGTCCAGAAAATATTATACCGATTTTTCAGCCGCCTCACTCTCCAGAATTAAACCCAATTGAGAGGTTTTGGGAGTTCCTCAAGAGCAAATTAAAATGGGAGAATTTTAAAACCCTTACTCAACTACGAGAAAAATTAACTTCTGTACTAGAAACAATCACCCCAGAGGTGATTATTTCTCTCACCTCTTATGACCACATTCTCGAAGCTTTATTTAGCGCATCTTCATAAAGAACTGGTATGAGTCACTATTAAGACATAAAGCAAATTACTTTTGCTTTCAAAAACACATTAATTTTCAAACGAAAGGGTAATAAAAATGCAGGTTAAATCATTTGTATCTTCAGCTTTACTATTCGGTGTTATAGCTTTTTTTCCTGCTATTAATAATAATCAAGTTGCAGCAAAATCTGCCCCTAAAGCACCCGATCTTGTTATTAAACGAGTCAGCGAAAAAGGAAATAAAGCTACGGTATTAATCAAAAATATTGGCTCAGAAGCATCCAAACCTTGCGTGCTAATTGTTTACGGAGGAATTGCTTTTAATGTAACTTCACCTTCAATAAAAATTCCACCTATTCCAGTAAGTGGTAGCCAAGTTATAAATGTTGTTGCTGGAGCAGCACCATCTCCCAGTTTGTATTTTGTTGATGCTACTAATACAGTATCTGAGTTGGTTGAATCTAACAATGTAGCTTTAGTACCTTAGTTCATTGTTGAATCGAGATTGAAGGCAAGCTCAAATAAAGCGATATACTGTTATCTATTAATTCGGTATATTGCTTTTTTCTTATAAATAAAAAATCTAATTAAGGTTGGGTACATATTTGTTGTAGTTCCTTTTCTTGAGGATGAATTGCTAAATAATCTTGCAACCAATCGCAACCCATCTTCATTAAATAATCTAAATTTAAACCTAATTTCCATAGCTTTACCGTACCATCTCTACTTGCAGAAGCTATAGTTTTTCCATCTGGACTAAAGCTGATGCTTGTTACCCAACCACGATGACTTTTTAGGCTTTGTAGTAAAGTTCCATCATTGGTATTCCACAAATTTATCGTTCTATCAAAACTTGCCGAAGCAAGAATTTTACCACTTGGACTAAATCTAACATTAGTAACCCAGTTACTATGTTTTTTAAAGGTATTTAATAATTTACTATCTTTTACACGCCATAATTTGGCAGTATTATCTCTACTCGCTGAAGCAATAAGCTCACCATTTGGACTGAAATCAACACTTGTGAGTTGATTATTGTGAGCTTTGTGAAAAGTTTTGACTAAATTACCATCTCTGACATTCCACAACTTTATTGCTGGTTTATCACTTATAGAAGCGATAGTTTTACCATCAGCACTGAAACTGATACCAGTCCATCTACGATCGGAGACTCTACTATTATGAGCTTTAAAAGTTTGTAATATTGTCCCATCAGACAGATTCCACAATTTCACAATTTCATCATCACCAGCAGAAGCGATAATTTTACCATCCGGACTAAAACTTACTCTTGATAGCCTATCGCCATGATAATTAAAATTTTGTACTAAATTACCATTATTCAAACGCCATAATTTGATAAAACCGTCATCGCTGCTAAAAGCAAGATTTTTACCATCAGGGCTAAAACTAACGTTCCTGACTTGATTGTTATTACGAATGGTTTTTAGTGATTTTTCCAGATTCCATAGCTTAACAGTTTTATCCGCACTTGCAGAAGCTAAAGTCTTACCATTAGGACTAAAAGTTACATCCCAAACTTCAGCGCTGTGGTTTTCTAATGTTTGAGGTTCAATACCATGAATATTCCAAAGTCGAATAGTAGAATCGCTGCCTGAAGTTGTTAAAGACTTACCATCAGGACTAAAACTAACATCCCAAATATGACCATTATGACCTGTGAAAGTTTGCGGTTCTATTTCTTTTTGCTCTAAATCCCATAGTTTTATTGTCCCATCTTCACTAACTGAGGCAATTTTTTGATCGTTGCGACTAAAGGTTATGCTTTGAACCGGGGCTGTATGACCTTCAAAAGTATGGATTAATCTACCGTTCTTAACATTCCACAGTTTAACGGTTTTGTCAAAACTTGCAGTAGCGACAATCTTACCATTTGAATTGAAACTAACACTAGTAAGTTTATTTTTATGACCCCTGAAAGTTTTTACTAAAGTACCGTCAGAGGTATTCCATAATTTAAGGGTATGGTCAAGACTTGCACTAGCTAACATCTTACCGTCAGGAGTAAAATCTATACTCAAGACTGGCTGAGTATGACCGTCGAGAATCTTAATTAAACTACTATTATCAGTATTGAAAAGTCCTACTTTACCATTTGCTGCGGCAACAGCTAAGCTTTTACCGTCGAAGCTAAAATGAACATCTAATAAGATTGGATTATGACCTTTAAGAGTTTTGATTAAATTACCATTGAGGTTCCACAATTTGATTGTGCCATCGCTAGCAGTAGAAGCAATAATTTTACCATCGGGACTAAAGCTGACACTCCAAATACTATTAGTATGACCTGTAAGCGATTTTAATAAAATACCATTGCTAATATTCCACAGTTTGATGGTATTGTCTGCACTGGCTGAAGCAAGAATTTTACCATCTGGACTGAAACTGATACCTCTTACTTTGTCGCGATGTCCTTGCAAGCGATTTTTTTCTCTGATACTATAAACTGCTTGTCGTAATGCAGACAATACTTGCTTGCGTGTTTCTTGGTTAACTGAAGATAATTTTAATAATTCTTGTAATTTATGCCCTGCTTTCAATGCTTGGAGCAATGCTTGAAAAGGACTTTTGTCAAAAGCTCTTTGCGAATAAACACTTGTTAAGAGTATATCGGCTTCTGTTTGTTCTAGTCTTGCTTTACTAAGTTGTAGATTGGTAAATAATGCTGTGATAAAAGATATAGCTAAAAATATACTACCTAACAATATAATTTTTTTAGCTTTTTTCTGGGCTTTAGTTAATATTCTACTTTCTTCTTCTTTAACGGCTAAATTTATCTGAATTTGACGTTGTTCTAAATCGCGACTTGCAGATAAAAAGCGGTAATCTAAAGGACTTAAATTTTTATTATTAGCCCAGGATAGTGCATCTTGTAATGCTTGTCCTTGTAAAAGTCGAGATTCATCTTGATAATTAGAATTAACCCAAATATTCAAATTTTGAGAATAGGGACGAAGTTTTTCTAATTGTTTTTCAATCCATTTTTTATGAAAAACTTGTTTATAAATTCGATTGTATACTCTTAATTTACTTTCTACTTGAACTACTAAACCAGATAAACGTAAATCTGTTTGTTCTGTACTTCCATCTGCAAATATTTCACCTTGCCGCAAGATATTTTGATAAATTACTAATAATCTTGCTGCTTTTTGTTCGTTGCGAAGAATTCTATCTCGAATCGTCTTTAGATGTTCTGGTTCGTCTTGCGCTTCCCAATTTTTAAGAATTAAGTTTTCTACTATCTCTGAAATTAATTGAGTAGCAACTAGATTATTTTTATTTTTTTGACTAAATACTAATTTACATAGTTTTTGAGTTAAAAAAGGCTGTCCTCCAGTCCAACTTAAGATGTTTTTAATAACCGCTTGGGGATTATCTACTTTTCCATTTAAACCTTTAACTAATGGTTGCGCTTCATCAATTGTAAATCCGTATAATTCTATAGCTTTGCCAATATTAAAAGGTGTTTGAGTTTTATCTGCAATTAAATCGCTGGGGGTTGCTACTCCTAGAAGTGCAAAAGTTAAACGTTTATATTCTGGATTATCAACTCGTTTATTATAAAAAAATCTAATTAAAGCAAAAAAATCATCAAGAGAAAAACTTTGACTTAAAACCCTGTCAATTTCATCTACAAAAATAACAATATTCTGCTCAATTTCAATTAACAATATTTCATCAATAAATAAATTTAATCGCTGTACTGGTGAAAGAAAATCTCTTCTTTCTTTCCACCATTTGCGCCAATTAATTTTTTTACTTAACTGAGTACTACTAACTAAAGATTGTACAATTCCAGCGTACCATTTCTCAGCCGTGACATCTTCCTTACCAATCCCGGTTAAATCGATAAAAGCGCAGACTATACCTTCTGCTTGCAACCTTTGCATTACTTGTACTCGCAAGCTAGATTTACCCATTTGTCGTGAGTTCAAAACATAACAAAATTCACCATTGATTAAACTTTCGTAAAGCTCAGTATCCGCTTGTCGTGTTACATAACTTGAAGCATTACTAGGAAGGCTTCCACCAACTTGATATTCATCTTTATATGGTGATTCAGTCATGAATGTAGATGTATAACTGTTTATAAAAATATACTCTTTTTAGGATTAACTATTCTAATTTTAAATTCAAACCTGATTTTTTCCTATTTTTTTGATTTTATAAAACCTGATTTTTTCCTATTGGTATCTTTATGTATTTGCTTGATGATTGAGACATAGAGCAATTCAAATTGCTTTTTACTAGTTCAACTAACTGAAAAAACTTCAGATTTTTCATTCTTTAACTAAAATACAGGAGTTAATCTCATGCAAAAATTCAACCTATCTACTAGTTCACTTTTTGCTTTTGGTATGATTGTAGCTTCTGGCATTCTTGTCACTAACGCGGCTAAAGCTACACCAGATTTTATCAGCAGTTCAAGAGATACATCTCATCTAATTAGTCAAAATACCAGGACTACAATTACCTCTAAACCAGTGGTATTTTCTCCTACTAAGTCTGGAGACTCTTTAGATATTACAACTAAAGGAGATGAAGAAAAAGCTTTGAAAATTAGATGTCCTAAAACAGCTAAAAGATGCAAAGTTAAAATCAAGGTAGTGGTTGTAAACTAAATATACCAATCTGTTTATTTAGTTTGAATTAGCTGGATTTTAAGCGAGTAGGTTTAACGTATTTTTTCAACCCAAAACTCTTTGAAAATACTCTCGATACAAATTACAGCGAGGTATCACACAATTATCTCGCTTGTCTACTAAACCCATACTGTGCAATTTGTAAATCTGGATTGAATCTAATTCCACTGGTTCGGGTGAATCAACCACAAGTTTAAAAGCCTGAGCCAGTTTTGGACATTTTTGTAATACTTCTAAATATCCTCGTAAATGATTACTATAAATACCTGCTTCTGTGGAAGCCTCATGCAATAATTGTTCCAGATTGAAATTTTTAGAACTTACCTCGTACATTGCCAATCTGATTAAAAAGGGGTGTCCTCCTACTACTTGCATCAACTGTTCAAGCTGCGTTTCACGCCAATTCAATCCATGTATAGAAGCTAAAGTTTTAACTTGCTGTTTATTAAACTCGACTAATTCTATCGGTATCCCCGCATTAAATGGTGATTGATTAATATCTAAAGGAACATAAACTTCAGTAGAGTGAGCTAATACTAATCGCAGTTTTTTCCAAATTTCCGAAATTTTGCCTTTTTCGTGCCAACTCCGCAGCATTCCAAAAAAGTCTTCAATAACTTCTGTGTAACAAAAAATCTTATCTATATTATCTAATGCTATTACTATGGGAGTATCTATTTCTGTAAGTAAATATTCTTCAAAATAAACCGTGCAGTTATCATTACTACCTAAAATTTCAGAATCCCAATAGTCATTTAATTGATTTTCTAATTTTAATTGTCTGCCAACCATGCAGCAAAACCAACGAAGAAATTTATCTAAATCAGTCAAAATCCCACTATTTACACTACTCAAATCTAAATAAATAGTTTGATAATTTTCACAAGCAGCACGATCGATAGTTTTATTAATTAAAGAAGTCTTACCCATGAGTTTTGGTGCTTTAATTCGGATTAAAGAACCAGGTTTGATAATTGTTTCATAGCAAAGATTTTCTACATAATTCCGTTCAATGTAAAAAGACGAATTTGGTGGTACAGAACTTTCTGGGAAAGGTATCTGCGTATTTTTTTGAGATAGTTTTAATTCGTTTTTTTTTACAGTATATGAGTCAGTTTGGTTCTCACATATTCTGCTTAATGCTGCTTTAAAATTCTTCTTCGTGACTTTTTCTCCCAAAGCTATGGTCAGCTTATGCCATAATTTATTTCCTACATCTTTATTTAGGTATTCACTACTATACCCGTAAATTATTGCCATTTGATCGTAGGTTTTATCTGACCACGAAGCCTGAAGTACTTTAATTTCAATATCGCTCAGATGTTTCCCTGTTGTTTGAAATAAAGCAAAATCAGCAACCTCTTTTACATAGTTCCAAGCTGATGAGGATTTAAAATCTTCATTAACTTGTAAGTCATATAAATTGTCAGTCATTTGAAGCATAACTATATTCCTGCTTGCAATGTATTTACATACAATCTGAATATTTGGTATTCCTGAGTTTCAGTAATTCCGAAATTTTGATTAATTGAATTTGGTCGATCGCAATAATGGTTATTACTTATCTACAGTTTGTATACGTTCTTGGATTGCTATTTATGCAGAAAAATACAACTTTTTTCAGGACTATAAACGATCGGTAATAAATCTAATATTACTTATCGGTATATATTTCATTTTTTTATGTTTGTGTCACAATCAAAAATTTAACTGTAATATCGTGTCCGCCTACATCAGCTATGATGTTGTCTTACTGCTCCGCTTTGTAAACTCCTACACCCTTGTTTCAACAGATAATTAAAATTTTCTAGAAGTATATTGTTATTCTCACTATACAACTGGGTATCTTGTAAGTAGTTTAGCGTTTTGTGTGTTCTAATGAAGTCTGTTGAAGAGACTACGTTTTCTGCTGATACAACTCAAGATTCCCCGGTAGTTCTAACTTCGGAACTACGGAAGGTTTACCGCACTGGTTTTTGGATGAATCAAAAAATCGTGTCTCTCAAAAGCTGTTCGTTAAAAGTTTACCGTGGAGAGACTTTTGGTTTGCTCGGACGAAATGGTGCTGGTAAGACTACCCTATTAAAATTACTGCTAGGAATTATCCGTCCAACTTTTGGTAGAGGTTTATTATTGGGTAAACCACTTGGCGATCGCGCTGCTAAGCAAAATATCGGCTATTTACCGGAAAATGCTTACTTGTATGACTTCCTCACTGGCTGGGAGTTTTTGGTTTGGAGTGCGAATTTATTCCAAATTCCCAAAAAGGTGCAAAAACAACGCATCCCTGAATTACTGGAATTGGTTGGCTTATCTAAATTCGATGCTCGCAAAAAACAAATGCGGCGTTACAGCAAAGGAATGCAGCAGCGTGTGGCAATGGCGCAAACTTTAATTAACGATCCAGATTTGATATTCTTAGACGAACCAATGTCTGGTTTAGATCCCGTAGGGCGCTACCAAATGCGCGAAATTATTTTAAACCTGAAGCAGCAAGGTAAGACAATTTTTTTCAACAGCCACATTCTTAACGAAGTAGAATTAATTTGCGATCGCATTGCGATTCTCAATCAAGGTGAGTTAATTTGTTCTGGCAATGTTTCCCAACTATTAGGAACGCCAAACACATATCGAGTCAAAGGTAAAGGTGGTGATTGGGAAAGCTTGCAAAAATGGATGCCCAATGTCAAAACTTTATCCGACGGCTGTTGGCAAGGTGAGTTGCAAGGAGAAATGTACGATTTTATGGCGAGTCTTCGGTTAATGGGCGGACATCTACTAACTTTAAACGCATACCGACCTTCTTTGGAAGAGTTTTTTATGCAAAAAATTCAAGGGCTTTAGAAATGGTTGTTCTGGCAATAGAAATTTCTTTTACTGGCTTATGTAGTTTCAAATCCCGGTTATCCAAATTAATTTAAAATAAGAATCATCTTAGATTTTTATTCTGTATACAATAAAAAAAACCGGATTTATCTTCATCAAAACAGCAAAGCGCACTTCATCCGCATAATGTAATCTTATTAAAAAAATAAGAGAACAACTTGTATATTAAAAAATGTAGTTAATTCATTAATCTCAACGCAATGTAATGTATTTATTGTGACTAATCCGTAGTTATTCTGGATCGGGAAGAATGAAACTTTACATTAACTTTATTAAAAATTCAAACTTAGGTAACAATTTGCCTATGTCAAATTCCGGTTATTTTAGAAAATAAAAGTGTGATGGAACTTGAATACTTAAGTATAGTCAAGAATAATGTTAAGGCGGCGGTTTACAAATCAGAATATGAATGGTGAATATGCTTAAAACAAGTCTATTAAAATTTGTTGCCCGACCATTAGCGGGTGTAATGTTATTAACTGCCGTTACCGTTGCTTTGGAACCAGTTAATCCAGTTGTGGCACAGCAAGAAGCCCGAATTCGCTCAAGCTACGCATTGGGTGGAGGCGATCGCATTCAGGTAAATGTATTTGAAGTGCCTGAGTACACAGGCACATACGTAATTCCTCCAGGTGGAGCAGTTAACTTACCTTTGATTGGTAGCGTTCAGGTTGAGGGGTTAACGACGGAACAAGCTGCTGATGCAATTGCCAGAAGATATGCTCGTTTTCTGAGACGACCAATTATTTCCGTTAATTTATTATCTCCTCGTCCGATTAACGTATTTGTTGCTGGGGAAGTAACCCGTCCGGGGGCTTATACTCTGAATTTGTCCGGTGGTGCGGGTCAAGACCCAGGTATTCAATACCCAACCGTTTTAGCGGCTTTAACCACCGCTCAGGGTGTTACTCTAAGTGCTGACATCACTGAAGTGCAGTTACGTCGTCAGCTTGGGAATGGAAGACAGCAAACAGTAACTCTCAATTTAGATGACCTCATAAAAACAGGTCGAAGCTTCCAAGATATTACTTTGCGCGATGGTGACACGGTTTTTGTCCCAACTAGTGAAAACTTTAACATTGCAACAGCAAGAAATATAGCAGCAGCAAACTTCGCGGCCGACCCCAGCAGACCTCGCACGGTAGCGGTGGTTGGTGAAGTTCAACGTCCGGGTTCTTATTTAGTAACTTCTGGAGCAACAGAAGGTGGTGAAAACAATAATACTGGTGCGCCGAATATCAGCGGTCAACCTACCATAACGCGAGCGCTGCAACAAGCTGGAGGAATTACACCACAAGCGAATGTTCGTAACGTCATCATTAGACGACCGACAAGAACAGGGCGCGAACAAATTATCAATGTTGACTTGTGGAGATTGTTAACAAGCGGCGATATTGACCAAGACGTGATTGTTCAAGATGGAGATACAATTGTATTCCCAACTGCAACCGAGGTGAATCCAGCAGAAGCGACCCAGTTAGCTACAACAACTTTGTCTCCTTCACAAATTCAGGTCAACGTGGTAGGAGAAGTAAAACAACCCGGACAAATACAAATAAGACCTAATAGCTCTCTTAACCAAGCCTTACTTGCAGCAGGTGGATTCAACGATGCTAGGGCTACTGACGGTAAAGTTGACTTGATTCGTTTGAATCCCGATGGTTCCGTTACCAAACGTTTAGTAAAAGTGGATTTAAAAGCAGGAATCAACGAGCAAACTAATCCCATTCTTCGCAGTAATGATGTAGTGTTGGTCAGCCGTTCTGGTATAGCCAAAACTGGTGATACCATCAATGTTGTAGCTGGACCACTAGGTACTATTTTCAATGTTTTAAGAGTCTTCGGAATATTTAGGTAAACTATATTCGCATTTCAGTAGAGACTTGCTTGCGATGGCAAGTCTCTTTGATTCGTTCTGCATATATCAGCGATTTTTTATGTATGGTGTGTTGTCTTAAAGCGCAACTTACTACAATCATTAATTACTTTTAAATAGCAATACTTTCTAAAATCTATCTGTAACATTACTTTTTTATTTAAATTAGCTGTGATAATTAATACTGTTATAGTTTAAGTGTCCATGCGAAGAAGAAAATTTTTCAGCAATCGCAATTAAGATAAACAACTATAAATACTAACTAATGAGCAATATGTTATTTAAAGCCGAACAACGATTTCCTCAATGGATATTTGGTGTCAAAAGTTTATTATGCGGCTTAACCTTTGCTTGCTGCACCTCACTGGGTATACCTTCCGCCAACGCTGCTCAAACTATTACAATTCGCTTTGGTCCTTACGAACAGTCAGTAAAAATAGCCGATCTAGAAGAGTTTGCTAATACTGGTAAATTACCATTATCCTTACAAGCCTTATCACCCGTACTACCAAAAGAGACGCGAAGCATATTACAAAAACGTTTAGAAATAGATCCTGCTTTTGCCGATAATTTTACAGACGAATTACAAAAAACCCCTTTCGGTAAACAATTCATAACTTCATTAAGAACAGCTTTACCAGGTTCGAGCATTGAAAGCGTTCAAGGTGCAATTAGCTTGGCATTAAGACAAGTTAACGGTTTGAGTGTAGTGGGTTTTTTACAGGCATATCCCCAAGAAAATGTTACTGTCGATGCGACAAAAGCCATTAGTTTAGCAGTCAGATTTAACCCCAACCGCTTGCAAAGTAAAGCCTTTGGTTCTTTACTCGCACGAGAATTATATGTAAACGAGCGAACAGATTCCGATCGAAATTTTAGAAGTTTCAATCCAGCAACTATTGGAAATCTTGCAGTAGAAAAGCAAACTATTACGCTGCGAGATCCAAACCGAAATCGTACTATTCCTATAGATATTTATTCAAGTCGAGTAGAACAATCGCAACAGCCATTAGTAGTTATTTCCCACGGTTTTGGTGCAAGTCGATCGAGCTTAAGTTATTTAGCGCGTCATTTAGCTTCATACGGTATTAGCGTCGCAGCTATCGAACATCCAGGTAGCAACATCAGTGCGATTAATCAAGCTGCAAGTGCATCGGATTTAAAAAGTTTAATTAGTCCACAAGAATTTATCAACCGACCCAAAGATATTAGCTTTTCATTGAATGAATTAGCAAAACTGAACAATCAACCAGGAAGACTGCAAGGAAAACTAAATACTCAGCAAGTAAACGTTATCGGACATTCTTTAGGAGGTTATACCGCCTTAGCTGTAGCAGGAGGAGAAGTCAACATCGAGCAACTGCGGAATTTTTGTAACAAATCTTTAAATATATCTGCCGCACCTGCTGACTGGTTGCAATGTTCGGCAGCTTCCCTATCAGAAAACAAATTACAGCTTCAAGATCCACGAGTAAAAAGTGCGATCGCGCTCAATCCGATGATTGGCAAACTCTTCGGTGACAAAGGTTTAAACAAAATCAGCAAGCCAGTTTTGATCCTAAGTGGAACTGACGATTCATTGACACCAGCCCTGACACATCAGATACAGCCTTTTAATCAATTAGGTGGACAAAAGTATCTATTAACAGCAATTGGTGGAACGCACCTAAGTATAAGTGACGATAGTTTAAATGTAAATTCAGCGACAACAATTATTAAAGAGCGAAAAGGTATAGATGCCAAACCTTTGCGGGAATTAGTTCAAGGTGTAAGCGTCGCATTCGTTAAACAGCTTGCACCAGAAGCAAAAAAATATCAGCCATTTCTAACTTCCGCTTACGCTCAATCTTTCTCCACATCACAAATTAAACTGCGTTTGAACTCCTCATTACCAGCAAGCATTCAACCTTGGTTGAAATTAGCTAATAGATAATTGGGGATTGGGTATTGGGGATTGGGGATTGGGGATTGGGGATTGGGGATTGGGGATTGGGGATTGGGGATTGGGGATTGGAGAGAAGGAATTTTAACCTTAACCTTAGTAACTGATAACTGATAACTGTTCGCTGTTGCGAAAATAATGCTTTAATAAGCGTGTTATTAAAAAAAGATACCTGTATCATCTGGGCTGGTACAGGCAATATCTTGTCTGAAGTCGCCGCATCGTGATAATAAAATTACACGTTGTTTTTTTTATTAAACTAAAGGTAAGAAGAAGTAGTATCGCTTGTTGGATCGCTACTATTTGTTTAAATTGTTTAAAGTAAATTTCCCTATTGCTGTACAAGGAGCATAAATGGAGCCAATTATTGCTATAGCTTTAGTGCTTATAGGTTATTCATTAGGGTCGGCAAAGATTATTAATCAAGGTAACGAAGCTTTAGTAGAACGTTTGGGTCAGTATCATCGTAAATTACGACCTGGACTAAACTTTATCGTTCCTCTTATCGACCAGGTTGTAATGGAAGATACTACACGGGAACAGATATTGGATATTAAACCCCAAAACGTAATTACTAAAGATAATATCTACCTAGAAATTGATGGAGTTGTGTATTGGCGCATCAAAGATATGGAAAAAAGCTTTTACCAAATCGATGATTTAGCGCAAGGTTTAAATCAAATTACTACAACTTCTTTACGGGAAATTATCGCTCAAAACACTCTGGAGGAAACTAATGTCTCAAGAGTAGATATGGATCAAGAACTTTTAGATCGATTGAATCAAACAACCGCAGATTGGGGAGTTGAAATTCAGAGGGTAGATATTCAATCAATCACACCTCCGGAAAGCGTGCGGTTGTCAATGGAAGATCAACGCGCTGCTGAAATTAAAAGCCGTGCTGCCATTTTGGAAGCTGAAGGGGAACGTCAAGCGGCAATCAAGAAAGCTGAAGGTACTAGCACTAGTATGCAGATTCTTTCTGAAGCTCTGCGAAGCACCCCTGAAAACAAAGAGATTCTGCGATATCTCGTAGCTCAAGACTACATCAACGCTAGTTACAGATTAGGTGAAAGCCCTAATTCCAAAGTTATTTTTGTAGACCCCGGTTCCGGTTCAAATGAGATTATCGAACAAATAAGCGCTGAAACAGTAGCTGAAGATACTGCAAGAAGACCTAATGGTAATGGCAATGGTTCGGAATCATAAGCCAAAACTTTGATGAATCGACCGTCAGGATGAATATTTCAAGATCCCTAATTGGAACGAGGTGAATCAATTTGGGAAATTGGAGGCGATTTATTTCTTATGCTGTAAATCAGCTTTAAGGCTCTACCAATTTTCCCAATATTGTCTTAATTGCATTAATGCCGATATTTAATAGCATCAGCGACCATCAAAACATCGCGCATTTGTTCGACATCGTGAACTCTGAGAATATCAGCGCCATTAAAAATAGCAGCACAACTTGCCGCAGCAGTTCCCCAAACCCGCGCTTTGGGGTCTGGTTGGTTGAGAATATGTCCAATAAAGCTTTTACGAGATGGACCAACTAAAATCGGACAGTTGAGCTTTTTCAATTCTGCTAAACGGCGAAAAATTTCCAAATTTTGTTCTAAATTCTTAGCAAAGCCAATACCGGGATCGATAATGATTTTTTCCCTTTTAATTCCCGCAGTTGTTGCGGAGGTTATTTGCTGTAATAAAAAATTATATATTTCTTCGATTACGTCTTGATAATCCGTCATTTGCTGCATTGTCTGAGGAGTTCCTCGGATATGCATTAATACAATAGGCACATCTAAACTCGCAACAGTAGAAAACATAGACGAGTCAAAAGTGCCTCCAGAAATATCGTTAACTATATCCGCACCAGCATTAACGGCTCGATCGGCTACAACAGCTCTTGTAGTATCTACAGAAATTGGGATATTAATTTTTGGACGAATAATTTTTATAACCGAAAGCACTCGTTCGAGTTCTTCCTCTACAGAAATTTGTTCCGCACCAGGGCGAGTAGATTGTCCGCCCACATCGATAATATCCGCACCAGCAGCTTCGGCTGCTAATGCTTGATTTAAAGCAGCAACGGGTTTATTGAACTCCCCACCATCACTAAAACTATCAGGAGTAACATTTAAAACACCCATCAGATAAGTGCGATTGGCAAAGCCACCGCCCTTTCGGCGATCGCCCCAGTTGAAGTTGAGCATCAGAAATTAGTTTTGTTGTTTGAAATAGAAACAAGGAGATGGGGAGATGGGGAGACAGGGGGACAAGGAGATAGGGGGACAAAGTAGATTTTTACCTTTAACCTTTGACCTTATTAACTCCTAACTCCTCACTCCTAACTCCTAACTTTTTTGTCTTTTTACTTAAAATTGACAATTCTGGCAAAACTTTGCGATTCCAAGCTTGCTCCACCAACTAAAGCACCATCAATTTCAGGTTGAGCCATAATTTCATCAACATTATTCGGTTTTACGGAACCTCCATATTGAATAGTTACATTTTTATTGCTCAATAGGCTGCGAATTAAACCGATAACCCGATTGGCTTCGGTAACTTCACAGGTATCTCCGGTACCAATCGCCCAAATTGGTTCGTAAGCGATTACCAGATTATTCTGGTCAATTTCTACTAAGTCTTGCTTAATTTGATCGGTAATTATCGATTCGGTTTGTCCAGAATCTCTTTGCTGTTTGGTTTCCCCAACGCAAAGAATCGGTGTCAATCCGTACTTTTGAGCGGCTTTGAGACGCAGATTAACAGTTTTATCTGTTTCACCAAAATATTGCCGTCGTTCGCTATGACCGACAATTACATAACGTACCCCAATTTCGGAGAGCATTAAACCGGAAATTTCACCCGTATAAGCTCCAGATTCTTCCCAATGAACATTTTGCGCCCCCAACATCACGCGGCCACCATGCAAATTCTTTGACAAAACGTTTAAGTCAGTAAAAGGAACGCACAGTACCGCCTCTCTATCGTCAGGAGTCTCTTGTAATAGAGGCATAAATCCTTGTAAAAATTCCTCGGATTCAGCCCTGGTTTTGAACATTTTCCAGTTGCCAGCAATAACAATTTTTCGCACAGGTGATTCAGTCAAGTCCAATAAGCTACTAAATGCAATTTTTAGTTTATGACTTTTTCGGAACCATAACCAGCGAACAGTCAACAGTGAGCAGTTAGCAGTTAGCAGTTAAGAGTTTTTCTACCTCCTCATTACCCAATTCCCAGCGTCCAAAAATCATTAGGATAGAAGAAGACGTAACAAAATTTATAATCTAAAATCTAAAATCTAAAATCTAAAATTTATATGACTGAACCCCATAGCAGTAATTCTTATAGTACTGAAGAACTAGATAAAGCTATTTTTACTTTTGAAGAGATTCAAACGGAACTTCATTACAAACAGGCACAAACGGCTCTGCGTGAGATGGTGGCGAATCTTGATTTGAGTTTATCAGAAACTCAAGGGCTAGAAATGGAAATCGCGGATTTCGAAACTATGCTGACTAAGTTGGAAAGTATGGTTATTCAAATCGCTGCTTTTGGGATGGTGGGGCGAGGTAAGTCTTCTTTGCTCAATGCAATGGTTGGACAAGAAGTTTTTGAAACCGGACCTTTGCATGGTGTAACTCGCGATGCTCAAACAGTTAATTGGACTATTAGTGAAGAAACTGTTGGTGAATCTCAAAGCGCTTTACGAGTGACTTTCTCTAGCAGCAGCGGACAATCGCGAGTGGAGTTGATTGATACGCCTGGTTTGGATGAAGTTGATGGTGAAACTCGAACTGCATTAGCCGAACAAATTGCACAACAAGCGGATTTAATATTGTTCGTTATCTCTGGGGATATGACAAAACTCGAACACGAAGCTCTTTCCCAGTTGCGAGAAGCCCGTAAGCCAATTTTATTAGTATTTAATAAGGTTGACCAATATCCTAAAGCTGACAGAATTGCGGTTTATGAAAAGATTCGTGATGAACGTGTAAAGGAATTGGTTTCACCGGATGAAATTGTTACTGCTGCTGCTTCACCGTTGGTTAGAACGTTAGTTCATCGTTCGGATGGTACCAAGGGGGTGCAATTGCGTAAGGCAAAACCCCAAGTTGAGGAATTGAAATTAAAAATACTGGAAATTCTGCATCGTGAAGGCAAAGCTTTAGTTGCTCTTAATACTATGCTTTACGCTGACGAGGTGAACGATCAATTAGTGCAGCGTAAATTAAAATTGCGCGAAACTGCTGCCGATCGCCTAATTTGGAAATCTGTAATGACAAAGGCTTTAGCGGTTGCTCTTAACCCAGTGACTGTATTAGATATTCTCAGTGCTGCGACTATTGATGTTTTCTTAGTTCTAGGCTTATCCCGGCTTTACGGTATTCCGATGACGGAAGCTGGAGCGATAAAATTACTACAAAAAATCGCCCTCAGTATGGGCGGTATCAGTGCCAGCGAACTGCTAGCAAATTTAGGATTGGGTTCTTTAAAAACTTTGCTTGGTATTTCTGCACCTGCTACTGGTGGAGCAACGCTTGGCCCTTATCTATCGGTAGCACTCACTCAAGCTGGTGTAGCTGGTGTTTCTTCTTATGGTATCGGACAAGTCACCAAAGCATATTTACAAGCAGGAGCTACTTGGGGCCCCGACGGACCAAAAGCAGTTATTAATAAAATTTTGGCCAACCTTGATGAGTCTTCAATTTTGAATCGCATTAAAAGCGAATTGCAAGTCAAGCTGAAAAAAGTTTGAGAATAAGGGGAGTAGGGAATGGGGAATAGGGAATGGGGAACAGTAAAAATTTGTTTATGTGATTCTTCGCAGACTATGTATCGCTTGTGGAACTGCTAATAACAACTAACAACTAACAACTAACCACTAACTCATTTCAAGCAAATTGTTTGAAGTATGAAGGATGAAAATTCTCAATCCAGCTGAGTGGTGTAGAGAATAGGAAACGATGAATAGGGAACAACAAATTAAATTATTTCCTTTTAATTTCAAACTTCATACTTCATACTTAATTTTTAATCCTTTACAGCTATTTGCTCTTAAAGGAATTTAACCATTGCTGTACTTGAGTTTTGGCAATATCGCGAGAGCCAAGTCCGAAAGATAGGGCAAGAGCGACTGCTAAAGCACCTAATAACAAACCAAAAGCTAAATTGACAATATCGGGAGCAATGCCGATTTGTTGCAGTGCCATCGCCGAAACTAAGGCGATGATGGCTATTCTTGCTATCTGACCTAAAATTCTTGCTTGAGCATTACCGGAACTTGTAATGATGCTGAATGCTAAATTTGCTAAGAATAAACCAACAGCAAATACTACCATTCCAGCTAAAATCCGTCCCAAAATAATCGTGATACCTGTTACCAGTGCTGTCAAAGCTGGAATATTCAGGATATTAATCGCCGCGATCGCAGCAAAAAGCATAATGCCAATAAAGGCAATGATGCCAACAATTTCTGATGGGGTGCGTGATGTTGCAGAAGGAACTTGTTCTCCAGTAGCGTCATATACTTCTCTTCTAGCAGGTGCGGGTAAACCCAGGATGGAGAAAATATTGTTGAAACCGATGCTGGTAAGAATGTTTGTTACCAATTCTGATACAAATCTTCCCAAGAAATAAGCAATAGCTAAAATTGCCGCAGCAGTGAAGATTAAAGGTATAGCATTGAGAATCTGTTGCAGCATTACAATTGCAGGTACCGAAATAGCCTGAATTTGTAAAGCATTAAGCGCCGCGATCGCTACAGGAATCAAAATTAAAACGTAGACAATCGTACCTAATATCGAAGATAAAGATTGTCCAGTTGAATTTTGCGAAAGTCCAAATCGACTTCCTAAATGATCGATTCCAGTCGTAGCAAGCAAGTTAGTTACAATCCGACGAATAATATTAGCCGCAAACCAGCCAACCGCGCCGATAATTACCGCAGCTAAGATATTCGGCAAAATTGCCAAAATTTCCGATACTAGGATGTTTACAGGTCCTAAAGCCTCTTGCAAACCTAGAGTATCTAGGACTGGCATCAAGAAGAGTAAGAAGATGAACCAGTAAAGAGCAGTACCAATAGTCTGTGCAATAGAAAGTTGGTTGCTATCGGCAGTCGCTGGATCTTGCTGTGCGTTTAAACGCTCGTCTACGTTTAAAGCATTGAGAGCATTTACCACCAAAGTTTTGACCAGAGTAGCTACCAACCAAGCCACTCCCAGGAGGATGCCTGCTCCCAATAACTTAGGTAAGAATTCCCCAATTTGATTGAGAAAAGCATTCAACGGCTCGGAAGCTACTCTTAGCTGCAAGGTATCTAAAACCGCAACTACTGTAATCAGCAGAATAGTCCAAAAAACCAAGCTACCAATGAATTTCTCGACTTGGATAGAGTCACTACCTGTTAATCCAGAAGCAATACGGTTATCGATGTTAGTCCGATTGAGCAGCCCTTGGACTATAGCTTTAGCTAATAAAGCAACCAGATAGCCAACGAGCAAAATCAGAACTGCGCCTAACAAGCGAGGTAATAAGTCTATGATTTGTCCAATAGCATTCTCAAATACATTTTGAACTTCTCTGGCTCCGTCTTGTGGAAGACGCGATTGTGCCAAAAATGTCCCTATCCTTATTGACAAATCAGCACCCGCCACTTGGGTTATATCTTGCCAAGTTGAAATCATGGTTTTCCAGTTTTAAAGTTTACTTTTATCGCAAAAAACATCTGAGATGATAAGGTGGTAGATTGCCTGAAACAATACCACACCCTGACAACTTTGATTATGTTTTGCAACCTAATTTACCAGTAAATCTTACAAATAATTTATATCAAGGTTAATTTTTACTTTTTTTATTTTTATTCACACTTTTGCTAAGAAAAACTAACTAAAATATTTGACAAATACTGAATTAGATGTATTTTCATATACCTTAAAAGCGGATATCAAATACTTTGCACTATTGCAGATGCGCTTGGTAACATCTGCCTGTTTTACGTTAATCTGAATGCGGAGATTAAATTAAAAACTTGAAATGCCCCATAAAGAAGTTTTTGAGCAATCGGTTGATATTAATGCTACATCCGCAGTAGTAGAACAATGTATCACAGACCGTGTTTTAATGCATGAATGGTTAAATCCCGCTTTGTGCTGCGAACCAATAGGGGATTGGAGTACACAAGTGGGTAACAAAAGCAAATTTATTATTCAAATACCAGTAATCAAGCCGACATTGATTAGCACAGTTGTCGAGAGAGAACCAGGTTTGGTAGTTTGGGGCTTTGATGGTTTTTTTAAAGGACGCGATCGCTGGGAATGTCAACCAATAGATAATGGAACTCGTTTAGTAAATCGTTTTGAATTTGAGATTCCTAACCCCATAGTCAGTTGGGGCTTCAAAACCTTTGCCGAGAAATTCACAAAACAAGATATGCAAGCACAACTCCGTCGTCTCAAGCACGTCGCGGAGAGTGTTGAGGTGCCGTGATGGGGAGATGGGGAGATGGGGAGATGGGGAGATGGGGAGATGGGGAGATGGGGAGAATTTCAACCTTTAACCTTTAACCTTTAACCTTTAACCTTTAACCTTTAACCTTAGTCACTGACTTTTCCCTAATTTTTCGAGCAGGTGCCGAATGGTGGAAGCGTCTTGTGCGTCAGGAACTTGTAGTAGATAGGATTGTAAGTCATCTGCGGCTTGGTTGAAGCGTCCGGTTTGATAGGATAATAAACCGCGATCGCGCAATTCTAATGTTGCACTAGGAAATAATAGTAAAATCCTCTCAACACAGGATAAAGCTTTTTCTAATTCGTATTGCTTGAGATAAATATATTTGAGGTTAGTCAGCATTCTTGCTAAAAATTGCTTTTTGGCGATGGGTGCTAAAAATTCTGGCTGTAGTGTGATGTTTTGCTGATAAATTTGACTTAAGCGTTCCTGGCAGTCTTGGGGAAACATTACTTCGCCTTTGTTAAAAGCATCTACATAGATTTCCATTTCCGAAATATCTGGACTAATCAAAAAATGTCCCGGCATTCCTATACCTATCATGGGGAAATCTATACGACGGGCTATTTCTATATAAAGTAATGCTAGAGTAATGGGAATTCCGACTCTACGCTCTATGACATCGTTTAAAAAACTGTTTCGCGGATCGTAGTAGTTTTGAGTATTTCCTGTAAATTTTAAATCATCAAATAGATATTGATTAATGCACTGAATAATCTTTAAGGGATATTTCTCTAATGGCAAACGTTCTTCTAGTTCGATTGCCATTGCATCAAGTGCATTTAGGTATTCTTCTACTTCTAATTCGGAATATTCCTCTTGAGCGATGTATAAGGCTGCCTTTGCTAAGTCTATATGCTCGTCAGGGGCACAAATCTCATGTTGAAAAAATTGTCGCGCTGACGATAAATTCATAATTCTTAATTTTGCTCAACTTCTAATAATATCAGCATAGGGAGTAGCAAAAGCCGTGGAGTGACTCTCATCTATTTTTTAATGATAAGGAAATTTTTTCTTCAGCACAAGAAAGTATTAATTTTCTCCCTTGAGAATAGTATGCATTAATTAATTTTCGTGAGACAGTTATACTACTAAAAATTTGGCATCGGAGTCTAGTAGTGTGAGTGCAAATTTTGTCAAAAATAATTCTCAGCAAACAGACAGTTCAATAACAACCAAACTGACTGTTTTGAATAAATGGCGGGGATTATTTTGGGCAACTCGAACCCGCATTCTGATGTGGTATGTGTTGATTATTACTTTCATTTTTCTGGTGTCGATTCCGGCGTTTCGTCATCTTTTGTATCGTCGTGTCGATGCACGAGTTCGTAGAGAACTAGCGGAGAAGGTAGAGACATTTAATTTCCTGATTGAAAATGAAGCTGAAACCGAAGAAATTGCGGAAGCAGAATCGGCGGAAATAGAAGATTCTAGTTGGGTAAACGAACCGGATAAACGTCTTGTGCGTCCTTCTTCTGAGGAAGAACTCAAAGATTTTTTTAACGCATTTTTAGCTAAACAGCTTCCTGAAGACGATACTTTTTTGATTACTTTTGTAGATGGAAAATTTTTTAAATCAAGCCCGAGGGGACGGCCGAAAATATTCGATAGAGATTCGCAATTAATGCATCGCTGGGCAAAATTAGTTGAACCTGAACAAGGTGAAAGAGAAATGTCAGGTGAAACTGGTGGTATTATTTACATTGCTCAGTCCGTGAAAATACAAGGAGAAACTTTAGGAGTATTGGTAGTCGCTCATACTATAAGTGGAGAACGTGGAGAAGTAATTGAAGCGGTAAGCGTTGTGATTAATGTAAGTAGCTTTGTCGTGCTGATTGCTTTAATACTATCTTGGGTGGCTTCCGGAAAAGTACTTGCTCCTTTACGTGCTTTTAGTTCGACTGCTCGCTCTATAAGCGAATCCAATTTGAGCCAACGCATTCCGGTGCGAGGTAAAGACGAACTCGCAGAAGTCGCAACAACTTTCAATGAAATGATGGACAGATTGGAAGCAACTTTCACCACTCAACGCAATTTTATTAACGATGCAGGACATGAACTAAGAACACCGATTACTATTATTCGCGGACACTTGGAATTAATGGATAATGACAATCCAGAAGAAGTAGAAGAAACCGCAACATTAGTTATTGATGAATTAGATCGGATGAGCCGATTTGTAGAAGATTTAATTCTGCTCGCAAAAGCGGAACGTCCGGACTTTTTACACTTAGAAACAGTTGATGTTAAAAGCTTTAGTTTAGAGTTGTTTCTTAAAGCCCAAGCTCTAGCAGAACGAAACTGGTGTCTCGATCAAACTGCCCAAGGAAAAATTGTAGTAGACCGTCAAAGGCTTACACAAGCAGTGATGAACCTTGCCCAAAATGCCACTCAGCATACAAAAACTACCGATACAATTGCCATCGGTTCTTCTATAATTCAAGGAAAAGTCAAATTCTGGGTAAGAGATACAGGAGAAGGAATTACTTATACCGACCAAGAAAGAATTTTTGACCGTTTTGCTCGTGCTGCTAATAGTCGTCGTCGTTCCGAAGGTGCTGGTTTAGGATTATCTATTGTTAAGGCGATCGCAGAAGCTCACAATGGGGAAGTAACATTACACAGTCAACCTGGAAAAGGTGCTAATTTTTGTATAATATTACCAGTTAACAGTTAACAGTTAACAGCGAACAGTTTTATATTTATAACTTCTAACTCTTAAGTCCTAACTAATATCAATATGAGTCAAATTCTCATTGCTGAAGACGAATCTCGTATTGCTTCGTTTATTGCAAAAGGTTTGCGTGCGAATGGTTTTGTGCCTACGATTGCAGTGGATGCTCAAGAAACTCTGAATTTGGCAATTGGTAATAATTTCGATTTACTTATTCTCGATTTAGGACTTCCAGGTAAAGATGGCTTGGAAGTTTTGGAGGAAATACGCGGACAGGGAGAGGGTTTAGCGGTAATTATACTGACAGCCCGCGATGATATTAATGACAAGGTTTTAGGTTTGGAAGGTGGTGCTGATGACTATATGACTAAACCATTCCGGTTTGAAGAATTGCTTGCGAGGGTGAAACTAAGGCTGCGGAATAGTCAAGTATCTCAGGGTAGAGAAGAGATGCATCTTAAAGCAGGTAATGTAGTACTCGATTTACGGACTCGCAAAGTACAAGTTAATGGTGAAAATATTGATTTACCAGCTCGTGAATTTACTTTGGCAGAAACTCTTTTTCAGCATCCAGGTCAGGTAATGAGTAGAGAACAACTTTTGGATCGAGTTTGGGGATACGATTACGATCCTGGTTCAAATATTGTGGATGTTTATATTGGTTATTTGAGAAAAAAGTTAGGCAGCGATTTGATTGAAACTGTTAGAGGTATGGGTTATCGCTTACGAAGATAATATTATTTGAGGAGAGTTATTTATTTAAGATTAAACTGCGCGGATTCATCATCAAAAAGTAAGTTACAAACCTTGACTTTCAGCAAATATTTATTAAGATCGATTCGGGATGTATGAATATTTGGGGCATAAATGAAATTAAATATTGGTATGGTAGGTGATTATAAATCTACAGCTATGACTAATTCTTATAAATAAAAATTAGCCTTTGTTAATATTCGTTTGTAAAAGAGTCCTCTAAGGATTATTTTGATATCAAGATATCATCCGCTACGGGGATGAGCTAAAGCAACAACTTAGAAAATCATCCTTAAGTTGCAATATATGTATAGCTATTTTAATTAATAAGTCTCGAAGCTAAATATCCTGTGGATTTGGCTAGGGAAATATCAGTTTGCACTTGTAGAATTTCCCGAAATTGAAGCTATTTAACGAAATTGATATAAGAACTTGTGTCAATACTTGTCGGTTAAGCCTAGATCCTCTCTAACCCTCCTTAAAAAGGAGGGAATTAAGCCCCCTTTTTAAGGGGGTTGGGGGGATCTAAAAAAATCTGGATTTATTAACCGAGCAGTATTGGAACTAGTGTTTACTCTTATAGAAGTTGAATATATTCGCTGTTGATAAATTATGTTAAACATTTAATCCTCTCCCAAAACTTATAAGTAACTGGGGGAATACAGGTAGAGTTTGTCAGCGATTGTTACCTAATTGCTATATAGCAATATTGATTAGTGCCGACTTGTTTAAGGACTTTTCGGTTTACATATAGTCAGAAGCTTTCGTCAAAATTATATTATTGAGAGATATATAAAGTGGAAAACAGTAAATTTTTTCCGTTCCCGCATAAATATTTTATTGCTTTACTTATTTTTACTGCTACTTTATGTTTAACTTTGGTAGCTCCGGCACATTTAAATTTATTACACGTATTAGGTATAAACAAACCGGAAGTAAAAATTGTTGATGCTTCTGCTAACAGTCAGCAGCAAGTTGCGGAATTTAAAACCGCAATGGAAAAAACTTTGAACGAACAGCTAAAAAGACAAAGCTTACTTTCTGCGGCACCATCTAGCTTTGATGGAAAGGTTATTTATGAAATTAAACCTGTTGGGAATAAAAAAGTTATTGCCTTAACTTTTGATGATGGACCTTGGAAAAAGACTACTCAACAAACCTTAGATATACTCAAAAAAAATAACATTAAGGCAACATTTTTTGTAGTTGGTAGCGCTCTACAAAATAACCCTGAATTAGGTAAGCAGATAATAGCTGATGGGCACGCCATAGCCAATCATACCTGGAACCATTGGTATCATTTTATGAACCCCCAAGCTGCTGCTATGGAAATCGATAGAACAAGCGATTTAATTTATAAAGTGACTGGAGTTAAAACAAACTTATTTCGTCCACCAGGAGGACATTTAAGTAATGGGTTAGTTGCTCATGCTAAAAGAAATAAATATGCGACTCTGATGTGGTCTGCTGATTCTCGCGACTTTCAGCAACCCGCACCCGCGACAATGGTTAATACCGTGTTGAAAAACTCACGTCCGGGTGGAATTATATTACTACATGATGGTGGCGGCGATCGCACTAATACAGTAAAAGCTTTACCTCAGATAATTGCGAAATTAAAGCAGCAGGGTTATAGCTTTGTTACTATCCCCGAACTTCTGGAAATGGAAGCAAAACCGAAGTAGCTTTCCTCTTGTAAGAGCAAATAGAAAATAGACTCGGAGATAAGACTATATAATTAATAGTTATAAATCAGTTATAAATCAATATTCATAAATACATTTATTGATTGCGGTGTATTTTTGATATTGATTATTTTTTTATATATTCGCTTCGAGAACGGTTAAAAGTAAATGAAACTTTTCTCATCAAATTCTAATGAAATTTTAATTTACCTTGAGATAATATAGATATTATGCCTGATTGAATTCAATACTCTTTTAATACTGTTACCTTAGATTTGAATTAAATCAATATTTAATTATTTATTATTTATTATTTATTTCTCTTCTTTAGCTTTAATACTTAATTTTGTATAAAAGAAAAAGGTTATTGATTGTTATCTGTTTAAAATTATATTCAGCCATAAACATTTATGATTTTATGACTTTATGATTCTAACAATATTTTATCTATGCTTTAATTTGTATTCTTTTTAACCGCATATCATAAATCTTATTTTCTATTTATTACTCTTATTATAAAATGTAAAATGAAACAAATATTGATTGTCGAGGATGAAAGTCGTCTTGCTGCATTTTTGCAAAAAGGACTGAGAAAGAATGGTTACATGACTGCTATTGCCCTGGACGGCGAACAAGCAACTACAATAGCTTCAAGCAAAAAATTTGATTTGATGGTATTAGATTTAGGGCTGCCAATCAAAGACGGTTTTACGGTATTACAAGAATTACGAAATAAACAAGAAAAGTTCCCAATTATTGTTGTAACAGCTCGTAGCGATGAGCAAGATCAAGCAAAAGCTATTAGTTCTGGAGCTAATGACTTTGTGGCTAAACCCTTTAGTTTTAAAGAATTACTTTCGAGAATAGAAAAACAATTGTTAGTTACTAGTTAAAAACTAAAAGTTGTTCGTAAGGTACCAATATAAATAGTATCGTTATCGTTATTATGCTCTGGATTAGTTATTACAATGACACCAGGAGTAATAGAAATATTGTCATTAACATTGAAACGATAAAAAGCTTCTAAGTGTAAAGAAGTATCTTCATCAACGTAATCTTCATCATCTAATTGAAAATTATTATTAATTAGCTTTGGTGGTTGACCAATAATGATTCCACCTAAATTACCTTCTTCACCTAAATCTGGCAGAGCTAAAGTCAAAGCCCAATTGAGAATACTTGCACTAGGATTATCCGGTAAATCTTTTGCTTTAGCATTGGTATAACCCACCCAAGCTCCCAGAAAAATATTTTTACGAACACCAACTGAAGCTTGTAAACCAAAAGAATTGCTAGTTATAGCTTCACTATCACCATCAAAGGGATCGTTAGCAGCTTCGCTACCAGTGTTAGTATCAATATTATTGTAAGAATGAATATAATTTAAACCGATTTTGGAAGTTTTGCTAGGTTCGAGACTAAGTTGAGCAATTGCGGCATAATCGGATTTATTAAAACCAGTTTCCGGGGAATCAGCATCATCAGCAACGTATCCTAAACCAAATTCTAAATTGTCGCTGATTTCATATTTGACACCAATTCCAGCACCTCCACCTTGGCGAAAAATAGGATTTCGTTGTGCAAAACGGGAAACAGCACCATCATCAGTACCACTTAGAAAAGGATTAATAGAATCGGTAAAATCCTCTATTTCTAAACCTTTTGCAGCAATTTCAACTCTAGCTTTATCGCCGATGCGAAAACGATAGGTTAAATCTCCTAATTCTAATTTATTATCATCGTCACCTTGATAAGTCAATCGAGCCATGTCGGTTCCCGTCGCTGAATTAAGCGACTTAATATTAGCGGTTTTTAAAGAAGTTTTTAACCTATCCTTGCCAGTAAAAGAAGTATTTAACTGTAATTTAGTACGACTGCTAAAAGTTATATTACTATCAATTCTTTCATCATCATCAGCCTTATTTCCTTCACCGACAGCGGTAAGAGCAAATATCACTTCTCCACTCAATCTGCTTGTTGTAGAAAATGGTGCAAAGCTGTTTTTTTCTAATGCATCAATTTTCTTATTTAAAATATCTAACTCAGAATTAAACTCATTTTGTAATTCGATCAAAGCTTGTAATTCTTCTTGAGTTATAACCGCTTTTTGATTGCTCTGCAATCGATTAATGTGTTGAACTACTTCGTTAAGTAAAATAGTGAATTCATCACGTTTGATTACACCCTGACGCTGCACAAAATCTAGAGGATACTTTGTATTTATCTGATAACGTTGGATCAAATACTCTAGAACTTGAAAATCCCAGTCGCTTACCTCTACATTAGACAATTCAGAAACGCTAGGAACATTACCTATCATATCTTTCTGAATATTTTGCGCTGCCCCTGGTTCAAAATTATCTTTTTTTTCTTGAGCCTTTACTTCTTGCGATAAAAATAAAGAAGTTGCCAAAAGTTGCAAACCAAACGCAAAAATTATTCTGAAGAAATATGACATTATATGCTTTTAGATAAAAGGTTGATTTTTTATTATTTGAAACACCTCATCAATAACTTATAAATAGATGACGATAGGTTTGTGGTAACTCATAATTTTATGATTTCACCTATCGTCGATACAAGAGATTTACAATACAATTTGGGTAGCTTGTTGAATTCTTAACTGATAAAAATCTTTATACCATTGCACAAATTTTTCAGTTCCTTGCTCGATAGTAGTAGTCGGTTTGAATCCTACATCCTGCATTAACTCATCAACATCTGCATAAGTACGGGGAACATCTCCTGGCTGCATTGGTAAAAAATTCTTTTGTGCTTTCTTACCCATAGCTTGTTCAATTACTTCAATAAAAAACAATAATTCTACAGGTTTGTTATTGCCAATATTGTAAATTTTATACCGAGCATTATTATTGTTTGAGCTTGGTTTTGGAGGTTGATGTATAACTCTAACAACACCTTCAATCACATCATCAACATAAGTAAAATCTCGCTGCATTTTACCGTAGTTAAATATATCGATCGGCTCGTTTTGTTCAATGGCTCGAACAAATTTGAAATAAGCCATATCAGGTCTACCCCAAGGACCGTATACTGTAAAAAAGCGCAAACCAGTAATGGGTAAACTGTACAAATGGCTGTAAGAATGTGCCATTAATTCATTAGCTTTTTTAGTAGCTGCGTAGAGTGAAACGGGGTTATCTACATTATCGCTAACAGAAAAAGGAATTTTGGTATTTGTACCGTAAACCGAACTAGATGAAGCGAAAACCAGATGTTGTGGTTGAGTATGGCGGCAAGCTTCGAGAATATTGGCAAATCCGACTAAATTAGTATCAACATAAGCAAAAGGATTTTCTAGTGAATAGCGTACCCCTGCTTGAGCAGCAAGATTAACTACACAATCAAAATTTTGTTCTTGAAAAAGTTTTAGTATCTCTTCCCGATTGTTCAAATCTAAAAGTTGAAATTTAAAATTACTATTTGGTGTTAATTCTGATAGACGAGCTTTTTTTAAATTTACATCATAATAATCGTTAAGATTATCAATTCCGTAAACTTGTTCTCCATCTGCGAGCAATCTTTGTGCTAAATGAAAACCAATAAAACCTGCAACACCAGTCACTAAAACTTTCATCACAATTCTCCTTATTAAATCAATGGTTCGTAGTCAGGGCTTCAGCCCTTTATGATATTAATTCAAGGTTGGTATTAAGTGCTGACTACAAACCTAATATATTCCTGCGATATTCATAGCTTGCAATACTGGTTTATTTTGCGATGTCGGATAAAAGAGAATACTGATTTCTCCTGGGTTTAGCTGTAGCGATAATTGCGATTCTACGCCTAAAATTTGACTCAATGTATGAGAAATAGATTTTTTATCGGCTATCACCAAACCAGTACTCAACACATCATGATTTAGCGAACTATTAGATAATTTTTGATGCCAAATATCGAGAAAATCATCTCGCGCAACTTGTAAGTTAACTGGAGGATTCGACTGATTTTTGATGATTGTCTTTGCAATAAATGGAGCATTTAAAATATTATTAGTAAGACAAAAATCTAAGTCCACCTGTTTGATAAAATTAATAAAATTAATCAATTTTTCGTTTTCACTATCTGACCAATTTGTTTGCGATATCGGTAATAATAATAATCTCAAACCATGTTTACCATTTTTGAGTTTTGGTAAAACTTCGCCTAAATGCTGGGTTAAGTTAGTCGCTACAATTTTTGCCGAAGTTGACGTTGATGAATTCTCAAATTCCAGAATATTAATACCGCTATTCGATTGTTGAATACCGTGATAATTCTGGGGTTCAATTCCCGTAGCAGCACCAATTAAAGCCCGAATTGTGCCACCGTGACTCACGACTAAAATTGTTTTACCTTGATGAAGCGGTAATATTTCTTGCCAAAATTCTCCTGCTTTTTCATAAAGTTCTAAAACCGGCTTAGTTTTGATTTTGATTAAAGTTTGTCCGCAAGATTCAATCTGCTCTGTAATAAATTCGTGCGGAGTTTCTTCCCAAATCCGATATTCTTCGGCAAATTCTTGACGAACATATTTGTACTCTAAACCTTGCCATCGAGGTAAATCAACTTCTTTTAAATTTGGATTTAATTTAAGCTTTGAAATTAGTTTTGCACGATAATTATTAGCTTTGATAATTTCTTTAGTAGTTTCCTGAGTTCGTTTTAATGGACTAGTATAGATAGCATCAAAATTGATATCTCTCAATGCCATTCCAGTTTGAAATGCTTGCTGTTTTCCTTTTTCTATAAGTACGGATTCATCACAGCAACCTTGATAGCGTTGTTGTTCGTTGTAACTACTTCTGCCATGACGTACAAGAATTACACGAGTTTGGTTAAATGTATTTTTATTCATTAATTGTTAATAATTGGTAATTTATAAATCATAACTCCTAACTCCTAACTCCTAACTCTCATCTTCTCACTCCTAACTTTTTATTGCCTACAGCAGATTGCAAAGCATACATTGCAGCATATTTTCCATTTAAGCGTATTAATTCTCGATGAGTTCCTGTTTCTAAAATTTGTCCGCTTTCTATGTAGAAAATTACATCTGCATCTTGAATAGCTTTAAGATTATGAGAAATTGTAAAAGTTGTTTTTCCACTGGTTAATCTGTCCAAGGCTTCGTTAACTAAATGTTCGCTTTCTTGGTCTAAACCCGTGGTTGGTTCATCTAAAATTACTATTGGCGCATTACGTATTGCTGCACGTGCGATCGCAATTCTTTGTCTTTGTCCCCCGGAAAGCGTACAGCCTCTTTCTCCTAAAATGGTGTCGTAGCCTTGGGGTAATTCCATGATAAAGTTATGAGCGTTCGCTAAACGCGCTGCTCGTTCGATATTTTCATAATTAGCAGCTAAGTCTCCGTAAGCAATGTTATCTCTAATACTTGAGGCGAATAAAATGCTATCTTGTAAAACTATGCTAACCTGTCGGCGGTAACTTTGTAACTTATATTCTCTCAAACTATGACCATCTACGTAGATTTCCCCGGTAGTAGGGTCGTAAAGACGCAGCAGTAAACTTGTCAAAGTTGATTTACCGCCGCCGGAAGCACCTACTAAAGCGACGCGCTGACCGGGTAAAACTTTAAAATTAATATTTTTTAGGATTGTGTTTTCCGGTTCGTAACCAAAGCTAACGTTGTCAAATTCAACACAACCATTTAATAGTGGTGCATCAATTGCAAAGCGGCTATCCCTAACATCGGGAACCCGATCTAAAATATCTAATATCCGTTCACCTGAAGCCGTGGCTTTGGTGATTTGTCCCACGTATTTTGCTAAAACTCGCATTGGTTTAAAAGCAATACGGAAGTAGTTGACAAATATCAGTAAATCTCCGGGGGTAATATGATTTGCCAGTACTAAATGCACTCCCCGCCACAACACCACAGCAGTAGCAACCCCCACCAAAAGTTCCACCAATCTTTCTAAACCAGCCGAAAGTTTCCGTATTTTGACGCTAGCTTGTAAACTTTGGCGATTATCTTCTGCAAAAGATTCTTCTAGCATTTCTTGCAGTGAAAGAGCCTGCACAACCTTGATTGCTCCCAAGGATTCCGCAGCAGCAGCAGCAAGGTTTCCCTCACGTTTACGATGAGATTTGACTACACCCCGAATGCGTTTTGTGAGACGGTAGGTAGAGAAAATAAATAAGGGAAACAGTGCAAGCGCAATAATCGCCAATTCCCAATGCAGCCAAAACATCACAATAATCATGCCGATGATGGTGAGGGTATTAGCAATTAAAGGAAGTAGTGCCATTACCGTAACTTCCCGGATTTTGTCGATATCAGAAGTTACGCGGGTAATTAAATCACCAGTTTTAGCTTTATGGTGAAAAGAAAGAGAAAGCCTTTGAATATGGCTGTAAAGTTCGGTGCGAACTTCTGTTAACACGTTACTAGCAGCAAGTGCCATACCATACACGCTAAAATAAGCTGCACAAGCGCGTAAACCTACAATTGCGATTAAGCTCACAGAAAAAATAGTTACTAAGGTAACGGGAGTAAATCCTGCGAGTAAAGGTAATTCGGAGATTTTGGTTTTAAAATCCGGAACCAATATATAATCAAAAATTAATTTTAAAGGCCAAGGTTCAAGTAAATGTAAAGCAATTTCAGCCATTAATCCTAAAAAGGACATAATTAATAAGCTTTGTTGTTTACGAATTTGAGGAGCAAATCGCCGTAAAATCTGACTGATTCCGGGTACAGCAGCTTTGATATTCTGTGGTTTCTTGGGTTTGCTTTTTTGAGAATCTTGGCGAGCCATATTTTAATTATTTAAGAGAATGGGGAGTAGAAGAAATATATTTAAAACCTATTTTGCGATTAATTTTCTAGTATACAATTGCATAGGTTCCAATATTTTGTAGAGACGTTATATGTAACGTCTCCCAACAGTTTCCACAGAAAACGAACCACTCAAAATTAATTAGTAACTAGCTCTCGGTTTTTTTCAAGAGCTTGAGATTGCGATAATTGGCGTTTTTGAAGAAGATTCTTCTCGTAATTATCCGTAATTAGTTTATTAATTTTATGTTCAATAGCAATTGCCCGTTTTTGCAACCATAAAGGATTCCAACCAAAAGTAAAGTAATGTAGAAAAGGTTTTAAAAATCCGTTATGGCGACGATAACCCATGCGGTTGTAGCGTTTTTCAAAGTATTTATCTTTGGTAGGTAAATTCCATTTCTTAGCAAAGTGTTCCAAACTAGCAATTTCCCAAGCATCACTCCAGCGCAACATAAAGAATGATAATTCTGGTAATTCCCACTTCAATCCTGTTACGTAAGTAACAACAGAAGCAGGTTCGCAATAAATACTTCCACCAGCATTATTGACAGTCATACAAAAATCAATGTGTTCGCGGGTGCTGAGAAATCCTTCATCTAACAACCCAATTTTATCAAAGATTTGGGTACGAACTAACATACAGTGAAATTCAGCAAATTCACATTTATTTCGATGCAATTGTTCTTTAACATCTGCTAATTTACGATTGACAAAATAATGTACTTCATGAACTTTACGCTTAAGTTTACCTTTCTTGTTCGGTTTTTCCTCAATACGAGCTTCACCACCAGCTAAATGAATCGTCTCACCAATATTTTTACCAATACAGGTAAGCGGACAAACTACAGTAGCTTCAGTTTCTTGGGCACATTCTAATAAAGAATTTAACCAACCCTGGCTAACTAAAACATCATTATCGACAAATAATAAGTATTCGGTGTCAACATGAGGTATTGCTAAATTACGGGCTTGGTTGGGTGATAAATAATATTCTGTGCGAATTAATTTGAATCCTTTTTCTTGCGATTTTTCTTGCAAATATTGTTTAATTGCACGAGGAGAATTGGCATCTACATAAATAAGCTCAAAGGGAACTGTAGTGTGTTCGTAAATACTTTCTAACGATTCGCGGGTAAAGCTAAAACGTTCGCGAGGAGATACAACAATCGTTACTTGTGGTTTCTTCATATTTGATTCAAAGTCATTTAAAGGTTTGTAAGGGAGCATCCCTTCAGGTGTAAATTTATTTTTTGTAGTGCGAGCATCTTGCTCGCTATGTATATCAAGCGAGCAAGATGCTCGCACTACCAAATTGTATTTTTGCCTGCATCGGGATGCTCCCGTTTGTAGTAAATTTAGCTTATTTAGCCCTATTGTCCATGAAGCGTTGAATATTCGATGGATTGAATTAAATCAAATCAAACAACTTTCAATTGTGGTATTTGTAAATCAGAACTATCTAATAATCCTTGATAAATACCTAACCAATTATTTAATTCCACTTCAGGTGCAAGGTGAGTTTCTGCTTTGATTTTTGCTGCTGTACCCAATTTATTTCGTAATTCGGGTTTCTCAGCTAAATATCTTAATGCTGATGCTAATTCTGTTGTATTTGCTGGATTAACTAATAACCCGCTGACACCATCTTCGATAATTTCACCAATCGCATCAGCATTGCTACCAACAATTGCACAACCCGCTGACATTGCTTCTAATAATGCATTCGGACAACCATCAGTTAAAGAAGGTATCGCGAAAATATCCAAGTAAGGTAAATATGCTAAAGTTTCTTGACGAGTATTTATCCCAGTTATTTGCAAGCGAGAACCCAATTCGTGATTTTTTAATTCTTGTTCCCAATAACTTTTTTCTTTCTCTACAAAATCGCCAATCAATAACAGAGTCAGGTCGATTTCTTTACTCAGTTTACTACAAGCATCAAACAGATATTCAATACCTTTCTTACCGCGAAATCTCCCCGTTGTACCAATTACTAAACCAGATAATTCTTCTAATAGTGGTGGTTTTGGTAATTCTTTAAAATTAATTGGTGCAATAGAATTCCAAAAAGCAGAAGATTTTGATTTGCTGCTAGGACTTATTAAATTTGCTCTTTTTTGCAAAGTACGACTCACAAAAGTAGTCCAATCAGAATTATCTAAAACCCACGATACCGGACCATGATTTTTAGGGCTAAAAATATGTTTGTGCAAGTCAGCACCGCGCACGCTGTTGATAACTGGTACATCATTTTCTTTGGCTAAAAGCGTTGTGACATAACCAGTTTCAATTAAGAAAAATGCATGGAATAAATCGAATTGGTATTTCTGATGCAGCAGTTTTAGTTGAAAATAAACATCGCTCAAATAATCAGTTAATTCGGTTATTTCAGAACGAATTGATGATTGAATGCGATGAACAAAAATATTTTCTTGTAGGGTTGTTTGATAACCAGCGCGTCTGTAAGTGTCATCGGAAACGCTTCTTTGGCTAGAACGAAAAACAGCAACGTGGACTTCATAACCTTTGCTGGTAAGCATTTTTGCAATCCGATGTACCGATTCACCAACACCACCAACATCGGGTGGAAATTCGATTGTTGTGATGCAAATTTTAAGTTTATTCATCAGTTATTAGATTATGAATGAAATTCTTTTACTTATAGTGCGTTAATTTTGCTCGCTTGAAATAAAGCCGATATATAATTAAGCAGCTTTTTGATTTAAAACAAGATTTTTAATTAATGCTGCGGTATTTTCCACTCCATCGGCATTAAATTTGATTTGATTCGGTTCAACTGCTAAATAATCAATCACTTTTTGAGCAAATATTTCCGGCTGCAAATCTGATTCATCAAGCATTTTTACCACACCTAAACTATTTAGTTTACTAGCCCGAATTCTTTGTTCTTGGTCATCATTACCTTTAAATGGTAATATCATTGCTCTCACACCAGTAGTCATCACATTTAATGTAGTGTTATAGCCTGACATACTAATAGAAAGATCGGCTTTCTGCATATAGCTTAATAAATTTCGGGTGTAGCGACTTAGGTTAATATTATTCTTATTTACTGTTAGTTTTTGCCATGCTTCCACTTTATTATCTGGTGAAAATGGTCCGGTAAAAATTTGAATTTGATGAGGTATTTTATCTTTTAAAATATCAGCGCTTTCAATTACACAATCAATCAATTCATGACCAAATCTTCCACCACCAACGCTAACTAAAATTAACGGTTGTTCCGAATCAATTATTTCTCTATCTTCCTCAGTCAATTCCGGATTTACTTGAGGCTTTTGCACTACATAACCAGTGTATTTAGTTTCGCTTTGAATCTCTTTAACCCGAGAAAAGCTTTCATCTAAAGGTACAAAATTTTTGTCGCCATGAATCAAAAGCATATCAAAATATTCATTCATTAACCGACAAACTTTGTTTTCGTATTTTTCTTGGTTTGTTTTAGTAACAACGATGTCGCGCAGACTAGAAACAATTTTAACTGGCTTCTCGCTAGCCTGTAATTTTTCTAGTAGCGGTATTAATTCAAAAGAAAATTTACCTCTACCGAAGGGAAACAATTCAATCATTAATACATCCGGTTCAAACTCATCCGCAATCTGCAAAAGCTTATTTTTTCTAATTTCTTGTACTTCAGCCAATGATAAAGAAGTATCAACAGGTTGTAATTGCTTGAATTCCGTATCAGTTTTTATAGCCGGTAAATTTATAACTTCAACTTCGTCGGGAATGTCAAATTCTTTAATGATTTGCCCACCATTAATAAAGCATACCTGAAAATCTGACATCAAACCGCGAATAATTTCCATACTCCGGACTAAATGTCCCATTCCTAAAATATGCTGACAATAAAATAAGAGCTTTTTCATAGTTTAATTCCTTGATGAGTTTTACTTTTACTAGCCGCAAATAATCGAGAATAAAAATCTGCTTTTTTTGCAACCTGTAATAATGAAGAAAAGAGTTAGAAATATAAATCTAAATAATAGAATTGATTAGCATAAAACAATAAAAATCTGGTTCTTTAACTAGCTAATAATTGCTGAGATTGATGTGACACAGAATAAACTAACTTGGGTTGAGTAGCTGCAATCTTATCAGCTAAGATATGTGCAATATAACAAGCAATTCTAGGTAAACCTTCTAAATCAATATTTTTCGGTTGTTCTGGGTTTTCTAATACTTGAAACAATTGTGTCATCAAAGCTTGTGGTGTAAGATATTCGGGATGTATGCTTTTTAATAAACCTAAATCGTGCATTCTTTGCGACCTGATTAACTGTTCTTGTGAAGGTTTAATACGGGGTACAATTATCGCTGGTTTATTCGCTGAAAGAATTTCACAAATTGTGTTATAACCTCCCATCGATACCACTGCATCTGCTGCGGAAACATAGCTCATCAAATCGTTGCTAAACTCTCTCATCTCTATTTGAGGATACTTGGCTGCAAGTTCATATAGTTCTTGTTTATGTTCCGCAGGCATTTCCGGACCGCAAAATACTACACTTTTAATGTGATGCTGATTACTTTTTACTAATTCTTGTCCTTGAAGATATGTTTTAACTAATAAATAGCCATCTTCTCCACCGCCAGGAGTAACTAATACTAATTTTTCTTTAGGTTTTAACTGCAATTCTTGACGAATAATTTGGCTTGGTATACGTCCATAGGGACGGCGAATGTAACCACAAAAACGCGCTTTTTCCGTTAATTTTGCTGGTAATTTATATTCTTGACAAAATTCAAAAACTTTATGGGAGCCAACTATTAAAAGAAGCTGATAAAATTTGTCTATAGTTTCATAATAATTATTTTTTTGCCATTCAGCAATAGTTTTTTCTGGTGCATCTAAAATATCACGCAGCAGTAGAACCTGCTTGGTTTTAGGTAATTTTTCGTGTAAATAATTAACTGTCGCAGCTAGCTCATTTTTAATTCCGTAAGGCTTTTTATCTACTAAAAATACGTCTGGTTGAAAATTGACGGCTGCTGAAAAAATTAATTCCGAGCGCAATTTTACAGTTTCATCTATACCCATTCCCAGGTATTTAACAGCAACTTCACCAGTATTTCCTCGATTTAAACAAGGTAATTTAATATAATCTAATCCTCTAGGTAAACGAAATCCTTGAAGCATTGGAGAACCAGATAATAGCAAAATAGAGAGTTGGGGAATTTCGATTAGTAAGTGTTCGCAAATTGCTAACATTCTGCGAATATTGCCCAGACCAAATGCATCGTGAGAATATACCATCAATCTCATAGTTTTTATGCCCTAAATGGATTATTTTATTTAATATTTCTTACTATTCAATCATTAATAACTAACTCAAGATATTTGTCATCAACAGCAATATTATTATTTAAAAGAGAAACATTGACTTCGTCTCTCCATGCTTGTAAATACATAATTATCCTTACGAATGAGTTATCTATGAAAGTTTGATGAGAAATTTCTCATTCATTTTTCTTTAATGAATTAGGTTTGTACAGCAATCTGACCGTATCTATAAAATTATTTATCAACGCGGGGAACTGAACAATTAGACGTTTATAGCTTATTATCAGCCCAAAGATAGAAGACAAAAAACAATGCTTACTTTATCAATAAATATCTAAAATTATGTTAGCTAATATACAAACAATAATATTTGAGAAAATAATAATTAATCAATATCAATTTGCGGAATCCGATCTGAAGGATGTGATGGAGATAGTAAGTGAAATGGCATGGCGTATGCTCTCTTCGGGATATAGCGAAGAGAGCTATTTTCTTTTTGAAGGGAATAATTACGGCTATAATCGTATAAGTTAGTGTTAATCGGCAGAGCCGTAAAGAGCAAACGGGGAAGGGGTAATAATAGTGGATTTGCGAAATATTATTAATGATTCACATGGCGACAACGTTAGCGTAGCGCGATCCGTAGGGGATAAAATTAGTATTCCATGCTGTTTAGATATCTCTAACCTCCCTTGAAAATGAGAACCTCCGTGTAAGTCCTCTCCCCATTGGCGATCGCCCTCAACTACATTGATGTCTGCAATTACATCGCTTATATTTCTTTTGTACACCTCTCCCCCTCTCCCCATCTCCCCATCTCCCACTCTCCCCATCTCCCCATCTCCCACTCTCCCCATCTCCCCCTCTCCCCATCTCCCACTCTCCCCATCTCCCCATCTCCCCCTCTCCCCATCTTCCCCGATCTCACTTCCGAATGTTGCTCAAATTAAGCCTAAAAATCGCCCCGTTCGGTGCTAATCTTGAAGATGACATCGTTGAATTTAAAGTCTCTACGACTCTAATAGTGAAAATATAGCTTCATAATTTAGGCTACTAATGGTTTCCACCGCAGAAAAAACACAAACTGGTTACATTACTCAAATTATCGGTCCCGTTGTAGATGTCAAATTTCCTAACGGAAAAATGCCCGCAATCTACAATGCTTTGATCGTTAAAGGTACTAACGAAGCAGGACAAGAAATGTCGGTTACCTGCGAAGTACAGCAGCTGCTGGGCGACAACCAGGTGCGGGCTGTTTCCATGACTTCCACCGATGGTTTGGTGCGAGGAATGGAAGCTAGCGACACTGGCGCTCCTATCAGCGTACCTGTAGGAAAAGCTACCTTGGGTAGAATTTTTAACGTCCTCGGCGAAACCGTAGACAACCAAGGCCCCGTAAATACTGATGAGCGCTCTCCAATTCACCGCGAAGCTCCTAAACTCACCGACTTAGAAACCAAGCCTTCCGTTTTTGAAACCGGAATTAAGGTTGTGGACTTGTTAACTCCATACAGACGCGGTGGTAAAATCGGTCTGTTCGGCGGTGCAGGTGTGGGCAAGACCGTTATTATGATGGAGTTGATCAACAACATCGCTACCCAACACGGTGGTGTATCGGTATTTGGTGGAGTAGGGGAACGTACCCGTGAAGGAAATGACCTCTACAACGAAATGATCGAATCCAAAGTTATCAACCCCGATAACTTAAACGAATCAAAAATTGCCTTAGTATACGGTCAGATGAACGAACCACCTGGTGCAAGAATGCGCGTTGGTTTGTCAGCTTTGACAATGGCAGAATATTTCCGCGATGTAAACAAGCAGGACGTACTGCTGTTTATTGACAATATCTTCCGCTTTGTACAAGCAGGTTCCGAGGTATCGGCGCTATTAGGAAGAATGCCTTCTGCTGTGGGATATCAGCCTACATTAGGTACTGACGTAGGTGCCCTGCAAGAACGAATCACCTCTACAAACGAAGGTTCTATTACCTCGATTCAAGCAGTATACGTACCTGCGGATGACTTAACAGATCCCGCACCAGCAACCACCTTTGCTCACTTGGATGGAACCACAGTATTGTCTCGTGGTTTAGCAGCAAAAGGTATTTACCCCGCAGTGGATCCGTTAGGTTCTACTTCAACAATGTTGCAACCAAACATTGTTGGTGAAGACCACTATCAAACAGCTCGTGCGGTACAATCCACACTGCAACGCTACAAAGAACTTCAGGACATCATCGCCATTCTTGGTTTAGATGAATTATCCGAAGATGACCGTCTAATCGTTGCTCGCGCTCGTAAAGTAGAGCGTTTCTTATCACAACCATTCTTCGTTGCAGAAGTATTTACTGGCGCACCTGGTAAATATGTGAAGCTTGACGACACCATCAAAGGTTTCAAATCGATACTTTCTGGTGAATTTGATGAATTACCAGAGCAAGCTTTCTACATGGTTGGCAGCATCGATGAAGCCAAAGCCAAAGCAGAAAAAATGAAGTCGAAATAAAGGTTTAGTTGTTAGTTTTTAGTGGGAGCATCCTGCTCCCTATTAGCGAGCGGTCAAGATGGTAGTAGCAAGCGACCAAGATGGTACTAACTAACTACAAATATGGTAGTAGCAAGCGACCAAGATGGTACTAACTAACTACAAATATGGTAGTAGCAAGCGACCAAGATGGTACTAACTAACTACAAATATGGTAGTAGCCAGCGACCAAGATGGTACTAACTAACTACAAATATGGTAGTAGCCAGCGACCAAGATGGTCGCACTACTAACTATATGTTTGGTACTTAAAATGACTACAACTAACAACTAACAACTAACAACTATCTACTAACAACTAGCAATTATGACATTAACCGTTCGTGTAATCTCCCCAGATAAAACAGTCTGGGATTCAACGGCTGAAGAAGTCGTTTTACCAAGCACTACCGGACAACTTGGTATCCTTACCGGACACGCACCAATATTAAGCGCATTAGATACAGGTGTAATGCGAGTGCGTGCCGATAGCAATCAAAATTGGGTAGCGATCGCCCTTTCGGGTGGCTTTGCAGAAGTCGAAGAAAATGAAGTCACAATTTTGGTTAATGGTGCCGAGCGGGGTGATTCAATTGACCTTGAGGAAGCCCGTAGTGCTTTCAACGAAGCTCAAACTCGTTTAAACCAGGTAGTACAAGGGGACAGACAAGCCCAAATCCAAGCAACTCAAACCTACAAACGCGCCCGCGCTCGCTTTCAAGCCGCTGGCGGTATGGTATAAATATTTGCTTACTTGGAATTTAAACTAAAAATAAACTAAAAACTCCTCCTTACCAATGTCAAGGGGGAGTTTTAATTATTTGGATGAGGGTATGGGAGATGGGGGAGATGGGGGAGATGGGGGAGATGGGGAGATGGGGGAGAGGGGGTAGAGGGGGTAGTTAAATAGCGAGCAAGATGCATATCCTTGGGGACACGCTGGGCTAACGCACTACTCCGAACTCATAACTCATAACTCATAACTCATAACTCATAACTCTTAACTACTCCCTACTCCCTACTCCCTTCTATTTCAACTCATACTGCAATTTAGGCATCAGTCGCTGAAAATTCTTCAACAATCTTGTTTGCCAAGTCTTAGTACTAGAACCAATAATATTTATTTGAACCGTCTTTTTCTTACGCGAAGTAATAATAAATTTCGATAGCATATCGATTCCGGAACTATTAATAAGCTCCAGGTTTTGTAAATCAAGAGTTATTAAATCTTTGTTTCTTTCTAATACTTTATCGAATAAATCAAAAACAACTGTATACTCTTGTAGTCCCCGAAGCCTTACTCTACCTGAAAAGTTAACAGCCTTACTATTGTTGTCATAGACAATATCAAAATGTTCGCCTTTAACTTCTAACGGCTCAATATTAGTATCAGTATCAGAATTAATTTCAGTTTCTTGTTTTGCTTGTTCGGTTTGTTGTAACATTAGACGCACTAAAGTAGTAACACTCATTACCAACGAACTTTGATCCACAGTTTGGAATTTCCAGCCTAATTTAGCTGAATAGTCATTGATTATGCTTAAAAATCCCAATCCAGAACTAGTGTTATCTTCTGCATCGGCTTCCGCATTTCTTTCCAACTGGCGAATATAAAGTTCATCTGGATCTGAATTATCCAGTTCATTAATAAATTCTTTTAACCTTTCGGCGTTTGCAGGAACAATGGTATTTTCCAGGAAAAATCGGATTTCGTTAGATACTAGTTCTATATGAAAAGTGATGGGATATTCAGTCTGCTCGTTGCAATACTTCATCCCATTTTCTAATAATTCATTAGCAATGTAGCTAGCCGAACTTTTTATTTCAGCTAAATACTCTGTATTCTCAGATTCATTCTCATCCACGTTTAATAGAGTTGCCAGGTACTCAGCAACATAGTCAGCAGATAAACCATTATTGCGCCAACGCTCGCTAACTGGTACTGAAGAAGGCGAGAATCCTAAAGTTAAATTTTCTTTTTTTTGTGTTGATTCAACGAAGTCACCAAATACTTGCACCACCGCTATATCTCCTCCTAATAAATTATGCCTAAGCGCTATGTTTTTCGATCGGTTTTAGCATAGATTTCGGTTAGTTGATAGTTTAAAACTGTTAACTGCTAACTGTTAAACACCAATCGGTTCTAATTGCTCAGACTCCAACTTATTGAGAGAAGAACCCGTATTTTTCTGCTTCAATACCAACAGCGTGATATCATCAAACACCTGTTGTAAACCAATGTGCGATCGCACATCTTCAATTACGGCATCTTTAATTTCAGTAGCACTCAACTGACGGTTTTGTTTAATAACTTCGCAAAGCTTCTCAATTCCGTAGAGATTTCCATGAATATCTTCAGCTTCAGTAATTCCGTCAGTAAACAGTACCGCAACATCACCAGCCGCTAACTGTACTTTCTGCTCACTGACAAAATCGGCAATTTCATCATCTAAACCAATAGGGAAACCTAAATCGGTAGTATCAAGCAGTTCAACTTCACCGTTGCTACGTGCTAATATCACCTCTTCATGCTGTCCGCTTAATTTTAGTTCCCCATCGCTGTAATCAATAAGAGAAAGAGTAAGATTCTTACCGGAATCCATGCGCTGAATATTTTTGTAAATGGTGCGGTTTAAAATATCCATAAATCTGACTGGGTTGGTTTCCTCAACTTCTTGCAGAGTACGCACAGCAGTTTGCACCATCAACATCAGCATTCCACTTTCCAAACCATGTCCAGTTACGTCACCAATACCGATTTTTATTTTTCCATCAAGGTTGAGAACATCATAATAATCCCCACCAACTTCATCCGCAGGTTCCATATATCCAGCAATATCTAATCCTTCAACTGACTCCAATTCCGAAGTCTTGGGTAGAATCATTTGCTGCAAGCGTCTGGTGGCATCCAACTCAGACTTTAAGCGTATATTATCAGCTTGCAAGCGTTCGTTAAGCTGAAGAATTTGTAAATTCGCAGTTTCAATTTCTTGATCTGCTATTTGCATCCGCTTAAAGCTACGAGATAAAAGAACAAAAAAGTTTGCTAAAGCTAAAGTTATTCCCACAAGCTGAATCAGCTGCAAATACCCGCTTTTTGTTTGAGCAACTTTTTCCTGTTCGATAGTTAGATCGTTCATTAAGCCGAGAAGCTTAAGATTATTCTCTCTCGCATATACAACAGCAGCTTCTAAATCTTTGAATTGAATTAATTTGTCTGCTTTTAAAACAGGCTGAAGCTTTTCCTTATAAGGAGTCCATATTTTTAAAGCTTCTTCGAGAATTTGTCTTCCCTTCTGTGTCTCTACTGCGTTTAAATATACGCGCTCGCCATCAGCACCCTCAACACTTTTTCCTCCTTGAAAACCTTCTAGAGCATCATCAAATAAATCGTAAGCTTGATTTAGTTCTTCCTGAGATTCTTTCAAAGAATCACCAGCTTCCTGTTGATTTTTTACTTCTAATAGCGATTTTGTCATTTTTTGAGAAAGCATCCTTTGCCTTCCCGCCAAATTTATGCTGACTGCATCTTTCTTGAGCAAAGTTGAAAAAATAAAAGTAGGAATCAAAACCCCTAAGTTAAAACATAAGAACAATCCAGCGGAAATCAGTATTGGTCGATATTTATTATCGCTGAATATAGTTCGCCAAAAAGTTTTATTACTTGCGTCTTTCATATTTTATATATGTATCTATTAAATGAAAAAATGGAAATCAGCACCACAATTATCAATCTTGATTTTTACAAACTAAAGAACATTGCCATCAAAAAATAATTAACTTTAAATCGTTTGTTTCTTTTCAGAAAGACTTCTGCTATTTTCCCTAACTCATCGTTTCTAGTACTTTTTCAATACTTTTTATTTTCAAGAAAAAACTTGGAACTAGATAACTTTTTTGGGAATATCACTTTTTGAAAAACAATTATTGTAAATCTAAAGTTAACCCCGGCATTAATCGCTGTAAATTTTTTAATGATTTACCTTGCCAAGGAATACTATTAGAACCAAGAATTTTCATCTGTACTGACTTTTTCTTCCGCATCCCAATCACAAATTTAGATAGCATACTAATTCCGGAACTATTAAGAAATTCTAAACGCTGTAAATTCAGAACCATATTAGATGGTTCGGTAGAAGCAACTTCATTTAGTAACTTTAAAATCGGAGCATAATCTTGCATTCCAGTTAGTCTTAATGCACCATCAAAATTAATCGCACTACTATTTTTGTCATACCAAACGTTATAGTTTTCACCCTTAATTTCCATTTTGATAAAGCTCCTTATGTCCAACCTGTTTGTAGATGAAATATTTGTTTATAAATACTTTAAACAGTCAACTCAACCATAGTTGTTACTGTCATAACTGGAGAATCTTTCTCGACAGTATTAAACTTCCACCCAAGCTTGGCAGAATAATCGTTAATCATTGTCAAAAAACCCAAACCAGAGCTAGAAGTATTTTCATCTTCTGCATTTTCTTCTAATTTACGAATGAAAAGCTCATCTGGATCGGAATTGAGTAATTCTTTAATAAAACTCTGAAAATTTTCTGCTTGAGAAGCAAGAATACTATTATCCACAAATAGTCGAATTTTATTATTTTCTATCTGAGTATGTAATGTGATTGGATATAAAGCAGTTGTGTCAGCATATTTCATTGAATTTTCTAACAACTCATTCGCAATATAGCTCACAGCACTTTTCATTTCAGCTAACTTATCTATGCTGTCAGGTTCCGAAGCTTTAATTGGGAAAAATGTAGCTAAATAATTAGCAATATAATCCGCTGATAAACCATTATTACGCCAGCGCTTCTTTATGGGAATCGCGGATGGTGAAAAGCCTACAGTCAAATGTTCATCTTGCTGTGATCTTTCCACATAATCACCAAAAATCTGAGCTTTTTCTAGATTATCTTTGGTGAATAAATTTTCTAGAAAGTTTCCAAATATCTGAATCACGGTTATCTATTACCCCAGTGACCTGTTCATGTATAAAAAATTTATGTTGTTTCGTACTTTAGTAAGATGCTTTAACAATCAACTGGTTATATTCCATTACGGTTTTTATCCAGCAACCTCTGTTTGATTGATACTCTGCCGAAGAAAGCAACTATTCACTTCCCCTGCTAGTATCTGTTAACTATAATGCAACCATATTATACTTTATGCTTCAGTTAATACACTGAAAATAATCTGCTTAATTACACGAAATTAAACTTAACGAATGGATTTAAGCATATTAATTAATACTATTGATTTGGGATTTGTTAGCTCAGTATTTTTTCGTATTTTGTACTATGGGAACCCGGTTTAATTAGTTTTTAAATAATTGAAGAATTACACAACAGCTAAAGAACCCGGCTTTTTCAAAAAACCGGGTTCCTAAATTCTTACGTTGGGGCAGTCTAAAGGTGGGATGTAAGATTTAAGAATGCGATATCGACCGATTCAAAGTAAAAATCCCGCACGGCGATCGGCAACTTTAATTACTACCTGTAAAGATGACTTCAGGAAACTTGCCTTGAGCCTCTGTCATTGGTCGTCTTCTACCTTCTTCTTGCCAATAATTAATAACTTCCGTAGCTTTATTAAGCAGTTCAACCCGCTCCACTTCAGCAATCCAGTGTTTCGACTCTAACTCATTTTTCAGTTCTTCCCAAGCATCAGTTCGAGGCCAGAAAAAGTATTTTGTTAAAGGGCTAAAACCTTTACCTACCACCTGATCCACCGCCAGAGCCACGTTATCATCCAACCATAGAATCTTCAAAATAAACTTGGATAATAGCTCTTGAGTTTGATTTTGATCTTCCATATATTTCAGCAACCATTAATAACAACAGCAATCGCCTATTTTAACTTAATACCTTACCATCTGAGCAATTAGGATGAGGAGATGGGGGAGAGGGGGAAGAGGGGGGAGATGAGGAGATGGGGGAGAGGGGGGAGAGGGGACAACTCTAAATAACTTTTTACTCCTAACTCATAACTCATAACTCATAACTCCTCACTGGTAACTGGTCACTGATTACTGTTAACTGTTAACTGTTAACTGTTAACCGAAAACCGTGAATCAAGAAAATTCAATTCCAGCCATTCTTGTTTTTGATATTGATGGCGTAGTACGCGATGTGTCGGGTTCTTATCGACGAGCGCTAGCAGATACTGTAGAGCATTTTACAGCACAGGCATATCGTCCTACAGCAGACGATATTGACGGTCTTAAGTCCGAAGGTGTGTGGAATAATGATTGGGAAGGTTCTCAAGAATTAATTTACCGTTACTTTGAAACTCAAGGACAATCCCGCGAACAAGTAAATCTTGATTACAATTCGATTGTCGCCTTTTTTCAATCGCGTTACCGAGGTACCGATTCTAATAATTTGACGGGGTATATTTGCGATGAACCGTTATTATTACAGCCTAGCTACTTAAACCAACTTACTGAAGCTGGAATTCGCTGGGGATTTTTTAGCGGTGCAACTCGCGCTTCAGCTACCTATGTTTTACAGCAACGTCTCGGTTTACAATCTCCCGTATTAATTGCAATGGAAGATGCACCGGGTAAACCAGACCCCACGGGACTATTTTCTACACTTGAGTTACTAAAAAATAGTGTTGATAATATTAATAATTCGCCACCAGTAATTTACGTAGGAGATACGGTAGCCGATATGTATACCGTAGAAAAAGCGCGAAACGATCGACCAAATCGCACTTGGATTGGTGTAGGAGTATTACCGCCTCACGTACAGGAAACGGCACAAAAACGCGATGCATACACCGATTCACTCAAAAAAGCCGGAGCAACAATAGTGTTAAGTAACGTACAAGAATTGACTCCAGAAAAAATTCAGGAATTAGTTCGGGAGTAATTAAGGTTAAAGGTTAAAGGTTAAAGGTTAAAGGTTAAAATTCTCCTTGTCTCCCCCTCTCCCTCTCTCCCTCTCCCCATCTCCCCATCTCCCCATCTCCCCATCTCCCCATCTCCCCTCCCCATCTCCCCTCCCCCATCTACCCATGTTAAACAGACAACTTGCTACTCACGAGCAAGCAATGGAAATTTTAAATAATCTTGCGGCTTCGTTTCATATTGTGACGATTAGTCGTATTAAAGGAATTTTGAAGGAGGAATTATTAAGGCAAGCACTTGATATTTCCCAAAGTCATCATCCTTTACTTAATGCTCGGATTATCCCGAAATCAAATAGTTTTTGGTTTGAATCAGGAGCAGATAAAATTCCGTTGTCATTTGTGAAGAAGCAGCAGATACAACAGTGGGAAGAAGTTGTTGTCGAAGAATTAAATCAAAAAATTAATAGCGATAAAAATCTGCTACGAGTCACGTTGATTAATTTTGAGAAAGATGAAAATATTTGTTATCTGATTACAACCACACACCATGCAATCGCAGATGCTTCATCATGCATCCAATTACACTCGGAAATATTAAATAATTGTCAAAATATTGCTGAAGGGAATCTGGATACCAGTCTTAATCAATTACCTCAATTAGCTTCTATTCAAAAATTAATTCCAAAATCATTTCAGGGTTTTACAGGGAAAATAGCTAATATTTTTTATTTATTAAACTTGAAAATACAGTTATTGCGTTATCAACCCATAACTTTAAATTTTGAAAATAGCATACCTTTAGAATCTCGTAGCTGTGGTATGGTTCATAGAAAGCTCGATTCAGAATTAACTGCACGCTTTGTAGACATTTGTAGGCAAGAAAAAACTAGCGTACAAGCTGCTTTGGGTGCTGCAATGTTGTTTGCCGTTGCTAAAAAAACCAATCTTCCTCAAAGAAAAAATAATTATTTCAGTTTTCGCTCCTCCGTAGATTTGCGTAAGCGTTTACAACCGCAAATAAGTAACGAACATTTAGGTGCAATAGCTTCTGCTATTCTTTCTTTTCATAATTTTCAAGTAAACGATAATTTCTGGGATTTAGCACGAGATATCAAACAAAAACTAGAAAAAGGTTTAGCAAGCGGCAATGCATTTAGACAAATGTTGATGTTCAAAACGATTATGACATCTTTTCTCAAAAATCCTTATCAATCGGCTGTAAGTGCTGCATTAACTAACATCGGTCGGATTAATATACCACATAATTACGGTAAATTTGAATTAGAAGAAATCAGCTTTGTTACAGCACAATCAGCATTCGGAGGAATTTTTGCTGCTGCTGTTTCTACCTATCGGGGAAAAATGTTGTTGAATTTTATGTTTTCTCAACCTTCAATTACTACAGAAACAGTAGAAAGTTTAGCTTCGGATATGGTTTCTGTTATTAGTAATGTTTGTAATCAAAACGAGCCTCTTTATATTCCCTCCAGGAAAGACGCATAAGGTTTATTTAAATAGGATTTACGTAAGTCCCCCTTCAGAAGCGTGGTATCTTAGGAGATATTAACTTCTAGAATATTTGATTTATCTTTGCGAGTGTTTAAGTCCTAACTATATACAAACTTCAATTAGTACTTTTCCACACATTACGCCAACCTAATGTATATAGTAAACTTTTCAAAACACCCAAAAATCCTTGAATTTGATATCCTAAATAAGCTCGAATAATCCATGTTTTTAACGAATTCTTAGGATAGTAAATAAAGATGAATTTGAGCATTCCCCATATCCCTTGAGTAATGCGAGTAGTATAAATAGCATCGTCATAACTCTTGAAAGATTTTTGTTTGGGGTATCCTATGTGCAAAAGTGGTACGCTGTTCCAAGGATTGAATTGCTCAAATTTTTGAGAGAAATCCCAAGTTGGACGAACAAACATTGTACCGCGCTCGTTTAACATACAGGCAGTAAAACTAAATATGCTATTGCTGATACCTGCTATATCGCAATTGCTGAATAAGAAAAAGTCGATGTAAAACCCAATCCCTAAGTCTTTCATTCTTTCGGGTAGCTCGATATCTAAATCTTTGTACGTGATGGGTGAAAATTTCTTAAAATCATCAATTACATTATCCAAATCATCGCTACACAGAAAAAGAACCGGATTTTCTAATTCATCCCAGATACTTTCAAGCCACTCGCACCACCATTTTGAAGGAACTACAAGGGTAAACCCTGCCATCGGCACTGAAAAAAAATCACCCCGTCGAATATGAACTCCAACTATTGTTTTACCTTGGGAACGAAGAACTTCTAATCCATCTAATAATGCAGATTTTAAATCGCTAACGGGTTGAAACCAAGAGCGGATTTCTTCTTTATATGGTTGTAAATAATGAGTATGAACCTGAAAAAAACCCCATAAATCAACATTCGTCAAATTATTTTCAATTATTTCTTCTCCTGGAATCCGAAAACTGTTTTGATGTGATAGTTTCTCTATGTAAGGAATGAATTCGGGAATGTAATCAAAAAGGTTGGGGCCATAATACGATTTTTCAACAGCCAAAGGTAAACGTCTAGAAATTGGTGCATCTTTAAGCCCAAATAAAGTTTGCCCTATCCAAGGAGAACATTCCATTCGTGCGTTAGACTTCTTGGCACAGACTTTTAAAAAAGCATATTGTAATAGCTGGTTGCCAAATCTTCCTAAATCGCCCAAAGACGACATAGTAATAACAGGTTCGTTGGAAATTATAGAGTCATCGGCGGATAATGTTTTAATTTCATCGGCATCTTTTTGAAAAGTTTTAAAAACGCTGACTCCTCTATCCGTCTCGCTTTTACGAGCATATTTATCTTTTGTCATTAAGCCCTGAATTATTGAACTAATTAGTGTTTACTAATCAGAATTTATTCTTAATTTCAGGGTCTTAATGTTGTTTCATAACATGAAAAAAAATCTTATGTTGCTATCTTTGAACTATCACTGGTTTGCTTGTAGTTACAGCTTTTTCAATAATATCAGCAGCACGTTTTACACCTCCAGCATTATGAATTGCTGTCTGTAATTTCAAAGCATTTTGTTTGTAAGAATCGGATGTCAATACCCGTTTAATACTTTCTCGCAATTTAGAAACAGTCAATTTTTTCAAAGGAATAGCTTCTCCCGCACCACTCCAAGCTGTACGCGCTGCAACTCCAGGCTGGTCATTAGTGACGGGTATGGCTACCATTGGAACACCATTATTCAATGATTCTAAAGTAGTATTTAATCCAGAATGAGTAATTGTTAAGCTAGCTTTCTGAAGTAGTTCTAATTGCGGTGCATATTTAACTACTAAAGGATTACCAGGTAGATTTCCGATTGCTTCTGGTTCGAGTGCGCCTCCCAAAGAAATTACTAATTGTGCATCTAACCCATTACAGGCTTCGGCAATATAAGAAAATACATACTTTAAACGATTTTGCAAAGTTCCCATCGAAGCGTAAATCAACGGTTTATCATTTAAGTTTTCAAATGGGAAATCAACAGCTTTTCTACCTGTAGAATCGTGAAATGGTCCGGTGAAGTGAAAATGTGCTGGTAATTTTTGGCGGGGAAATTCAAATTCAATTGGTTGCTGACTAATAATTGCCACCTTGGAATCATAATAATTTATATCGGATATATCGGAGTAAGCAGGTAAATTCCATTGACGACGATGCTCCGATACAATTTCCCAGGTGGGTTTAAAAAAACGATTGACTTGAGAATAACCGAGTTGATTTCGCAATTTTGCCCACCATGCAAGGTTATAACCCCAAGGTACGGCAAATGGCGGTACATTATTCTCTTGATTGAATGGCAGCGCACTGCATAAAGTAATGAAGGGAATGTCGAGATATTCTGCAATTGTGCCGCCTTCAAAGCTAGTTTGATCTACTATTAATGCTTCGATTCGGGCTTCCTTGATAATTTGGGGAATTTCTTGCAGAGCGGCAGCAGTTTTCTTTTTTAGCATATCAAAGGTAAAATTTAGAGCTTCCTTACCGCTGAGTTGAGCTAATTTTGCATACAACTGCGCTCTAATCTCATTAGACCATTCAACTTCGCCAAATATTTGAAAGTCAAAACCTGCTGCTGTAGCTAAAGTTTCGGCGTAGGGAATGTTAATTACTGTAATATGATGACCGCGCCGTTGCAGTTCCTTTCCCAAAGGAAATATGGTATTGATATGACCTGTGGCGGTAGGACAGATAAGACCAAAATGAGTCATGATAGATGCTTCTTACTCCAATGGTTTTTATATATAATTCCTAATATTTATTTGGGTGCCTTCCTAACTAACTTATGCACAAATTCTTAACAGAAAAATAAATTAGTTGAATTTTTAATGTATAGCAACGCGTATACAAGTTTGACATCATATTTTGCTTTAAAGGGAACAGGGAACAGAAGAACGTCCTTACCTGAAAACGTAGTGCGATATCAATCCAATATTTAGTATAAAAATATTAAAAGCACATTGATGCATAAGAGCAGCAAGTGCTTTCTTTAAAACATTATCACCAAGTATAATCACTGCAATTTCAAAAACTTATCCAAAGCATTGACCATACTATCGGGCCAGCGTCGCACATTTTTCACCCAATCAATATCTTTATAGCGACGATCTAATCCATAAGCTGCTACCCAGTTACTTTCAGCTTCACCTTTTTCTCCTTTCGCCCAAAGTGCTGCGGTAAGGGATGCGCGAACATCAGGAAACTGGGGATATTTACGGATAATATTTTTCATTTCCCGGATAGCTTTATCTTTTTGACCAGTTTCATAAAGTGCCAAAACGTAATTAGCACGAGCAAAAGCGAAATTTGGAGCTTTTTCCGCTGATTTTTGATAGTCTGCTATAGCTTCATACCATTGTCCCAAACCAGCTTTGGCATTCCCTCGATTGTTATACGCCATTGCGTCATTCGGATCTAATTCCAAAACATAATTGTAATCGGCGATCGCTTCATCCCATCTTCCCAAACCTTCTAATGCAGCTCCTCTATTCAAATAAGGATCTGTCACATTAGGAGCAAGTTCTATAGATTTGTTAAAGTCTGCTAGCGCTTCTTCCAACTTATTTTGACTAATTCTAGAATTTCCCCGATTACTCCAAACTGCCGCATTGTCGGGAAATTTTTCAATAATTTTCGTCCAATATTCTTCAGCTAAAGCAAAATCACCTTTATTAGTAGCAGCAAAAGCTTTATTCCCTAACTGATCTCGCTGTTTTAATTCTTCTTTTGTCGGCGCATTCGTTTGAGTGGTTAAAGCAAAAACAGGTTCAACCCAGCTAAATAATAGAAGTAAGCTTAGTAATATTCCAATTAGTTTGATCATAATAATTAGTTCATAACGAAATTGATATAGAAAGAACTGTCTGCAAGTTTAAATTATCTAAGAGGATGTTTGGGAAGTGATAAATAAAACCATAAACTTTCAGATCCCCCTAAATCCCCCTTATTAAAGGGGGGAAGGGGGGATAATCCGAGAATTGCGTAAATACGATACTTGGAAAACATCCCCTAACTCTTAACTTAGATGAGACGTAGCACTGCGGAGATATCTACAACTATTTTGACGTTAGGAAAGCAAAGATAACTGTTCGTTGGGTGGTTTAAAACCCAAGTGCTTGTAAGCCGCAGGTGTAGCTACCCTACCACGAGGAGTCCGCTGTAAGTAGCCAATTTGCATTAAGTACGGTTCGTATACTTCTTCAATTGTTTGGGTATCCTCACCCGTAGCGGCGGCAATCGTGTCTAATCCTACCGGGCCTCCACTAAACTGTTCTACTATCACGCTTAACATTGTTCTGTCAGTCCAATCTAAGCCGCAGGGATCTACCTGGAACAGTTGTAGCGCCTCTCCTGCGACATTTTCATCTATTTTGCCGGATGATTTAACCTCGGCATAATCGCGGACTCGCTTGAGCAATCTATTGGCAATACGCGGCGTTCCTCTGGCTCTACGCGCAACTTCTAATGCACCATCCTTGGTTACATCGGTTTTGAGTACTTGAGCAGTTCGTAAGACAATTTGACTGAGTTCTTCTACTTCATAAAATCTCAGTTTTTGAATTAAACCAAAGCGATCGCGCAAGGGTGAACTCAGCGCTCCGACACGGGTTGTTGCTCCAACTAAAGTAAATTTTGATAGTGGTATGCTGCGGGTACGAGCGCTAGAACCTTTGCCTACAGTAATATCTAAACGATAATCCTCCATCGCCGGATACAATATTTCTTCAGTCATCCGGGAGAGGCGATGAATCTCATCAATAAAGATAATGTCCCCAGGTTTAAGATTAACGAGCAGTCCCATAATGTCTCTGGGACGTTCCAAAGCGGGAGCGCTAGTAATTTTATAGTTTACTCCCATTTCAGATGCTAAAATCATTGCCATTGTAGTTTTACCCAATCCTGGGGGACCGTAAAGCAGCAGGTGATCTAGAACTTCACCTCTAGATTTAGCTGCTTTGATTGCAATGTCAAGTACATCTTTTAAATCTTTTTGCCCAATATAATCGGCAAATTGCTGTGGACGAATACCAACTTCACTATTATCAATATCATCTATCGCTGCTTGGGGTTGCAAAAGTTTTTCGTCCGCTTTTTGTTTCGCAGTTTTCTTTTGGTAACTTGGTTCCTTGTCTGGTTCTTGAGGCTGGGGCTGTTTTTTAGAGGAGATAATCGCCATAGTCCGCTCATAGATAATGTTTTACTTGTTCTAAAAGTGAGAGCAATGCTTATTTTCGTCGCCGTTGTAAATGCGAGAAAATACGGATGTCAAAAATTTTTTTGTCGAGTAAGCGAGTCAGCTTTAAAATTTATATTTCAGGTAAATATTTCGGGTAAATAAGATGGGAGTGCTTTCATAAAATCATGCTAGCTAAGAGAATCTTACCGTGCTTAGATGTCAAGGCGGGACGTGTTGTAAAAGGAGTTAACTTTGTAGACCTTAAAGATGCTGGCGATCCAGTAGAGTTAGCAAAGGTTTACGACGAAGCTGGTGCAGATGAAATAGTGTTTCTGGATATTACAGCCACTCATGAAGACCGAGGCACCATTATCGACGTAGTTCACCGAACCGCCGAACAGGTATTTATTCCGCTTACCGTAGGTGGAGGAATCCAAACCTTAGAAAATGTTAAAGAACTGTTACGAGCTGGGGCAGATAAGGTTAGTATTAATTCAACAGCGGTACGAAATCCAGAATTTATTAATCGGGCCAGCGATCGCTTTGGTAATCAATGTATTGTTGTAGCTATTGATGCTAAACGAAGGTCAGATACAGAAAACTTTGGTTGGGATGTTTATATTCGTGGTGGACGGGAGAATACTGGTTTAGATGCCCTCAAATGGGCCAAAGAGCTTGAAAAACGAGGCGCGGGAGAACTGTTAGTAACAAGTATGGACGCTGATGGAACTCAAGCCGGTTATGACATTGAATTAACAAAGTCAATTGCAGGCAAGGTAGGTATTCCAGTAATCGCTTCCGGCGGCGCTGGAAATTGCGAACATATATACTCAGCCGTTACCGAAGGTCAAGCGGAAGCGGCACTATTAGCATCGCTTTTGCACTACGGACAGCTTAGTGTAACGCAAATCAAGAACTACTTAAATGAGCGAAAGATACCCGTGCGAAATTAGTTTTGAAAATACAAGCAATTAGCTTTTTCAATATCTAAATTAGTTCAACACGGTTCTTAGAAAGGATGTTAATATAAATTAACAATAATTAATAAAACTTAAGAAATATGTTGATTCCTATTTTAGTATTTGATGTAGCTTTAGTAGCTTGGTCTTTACACCTAATGGAAAGGGCTGTTGAGGACAAAGAATTTTCATTGATGTTGGCTGGTATGTTGGTTGCCCTAGCAGCCGCCGCGATGATGGTAGTTTACTTCCTGATGGGGCACTGTATGAGCTACTTGCTACAAGCTTCATCATAATTTTTTTTATTGTTAAATAATTAATTTCATTGTTATATTTCTTAGTTAAATATCTTTAAATTATCTTCAAATTTATATATTGACAAATAGTTAGTAATTAAGGCATCATTAAAGGTGCATTTTGCGGGGTTATAGCTCAGTTGGTAGAGCGCCTCAATGGCATTGAGGAAGTCAGCGGTTCGAATCCGCTTAGCTCCATTTTTACAGTTAACAGTTATCAGCGAGCAGTGAACAGTTTTTGGGATTCCATTTCTCGTTACAAGGCTCCGACTTATAATGCTTTTAAGGAAGGCTCCGCCTTGCATTTATACTGGAGGCAGAGCCTCGGGTTATGGGTTCCCAGCCAGAGGCTAGGAACCAGTAAACAACCTAAAATCCCTGCACAAAAAATGACTGTACAATTGCTCAGAAGGAAATTTACTGTCGAACAATTCCATAAAATGGCAGAAACTGGCATTCTTAATGAAGGTGACAGGGTGGAATTGATTCGGGGTGAAATAATTGAAATGGCTGCTATAGGAACCAAACATGCTTGTTGTGTAAGACGTTTAGATAAAGTTTTGCATCGGAAATTGGGTGATGAAGTAATTATCAGTATTCAAAATCCCATAGGATTAGATGATAGTTCAGAGCCGCAACCAGACGTGGCTTTATTAAAACCTCGTGAGGATGATTACTTATCAGCACATCCGCAGCCAAAAGATGTTTTTCTGATTATAGAAGTAGCTGATACTACTATTAAATATGATAGAGAAGTGAAAATACCTCTTTATGCTGAACAAGGTGTAGTAGAAGTTTGGTTAGTTGATATTAATTCCGAATGTGTAGAAGTGTATCGAGAGCCTGTAAATGGTAGTTATCAGAAAGTAGAAAAGTTTGGTAGAGGTGATTTAGTTATTCAAGCTTTTAATGATGTGAATATTAGCGTGGATGAGATTTTAGGGAATATTTAAAATAATTAATTATGGTATTAGCAACGCTTAAGTGGGATAATTTTTCTCTAGAGGATTTTACAATCAATCCACCAGAAAAAACCGAATGGGTGGATGGTCAATTAATAGAAAAAACTGATATGACCCTCAGACATGGGAAAATTCAATTAAGGCTCGGTCGCTATTGGGAAGATTATAAAGATTCTAGCGGACAAGGAGGCGAAGTTTATACAGATGTGCCTTGTCGTACAAATCAACAAGGCCGCTCTCCTGATGTAGCTTATTTAACTCCCGAACTTGTTGCAGAATTTGGCAATCTTCCGACTTTACCACAGAGTTTTCCTTTAAGTGCTGAGATTGTATCTCCTACTGATTTAGCAGAAAATATATTGTTAAAAGCACAGGAATATTTAGAGTCTGGCGGTGAAGAAGTTTGGTTAGTATATCCCCAAAGCCGATGGGTGATGGTAATTATTGAAAACCAGGGTTTGATGTTTACATCTGGTCAAATTGTAAGTACGCAAAAGGTTTTGAAAGATTTTAGTATAGCGGTGGATGAGTTATTAGCTTGAGATAATATTAAAATCATTAATATTTCCCTTCAAATAATACTATTTCGCTTCACCAATTAACGTAAAAGCTGCCCAATGTATTGGTTCTGGATTGGTTTTCATTGTTGTCAACATAGCAGTACGCAAGGCTTTAGCTTTATCTCCTGTTTCGGGAGCATCCCAATGAAGGCAAAATTAAGATTGTGGTTGTCATTGTTCACTGCGTGAAGCAATCTCAAGTCTTGCGATTGCGTCGTTTCACTATCTCCCTTTCGGGAGACGCTACGCTAACGTTCCACTCGCAATGACAAATAATATTTTTACACATTTGGGATGCTCCCCCTGTTTTCTCCCATTCACAATAAATTCGGTCATCAAATTTGATGTGGATTCATCAGGAATTTTCCATAAGGAAACAATTACACTTGATGCACCAGCAGTTATCAGCGATCGCGATAAGCCGATTACGCCATCCCCAGTAATTTGTCCTCTACCCGTATCGCAAGCACTCAGTACAACTAAATCAGCGTTTAGCTTGATATCTATAATTTCTGTAGTTTTGAGTAAACCTTCGTTTACATCAACTTTCTTATTTCCCCCCTTAACAAGGGGAGCCAGCCCTGTGCGGAGGTTCCCTCCGTTGAGGGGACTGCCGTGGGATAAAGGGGGGATCTCAGGAGCAAGTGCGATCGCACCGGGAGTACGTTCCCCAAAATCCTTTCCATCAAGCAATCCGTGCGTTGCGAAGTGAATTATTTTAGCGCTAGATATTTTTTGCAATACGGTAGATTTGTTGGCTTGGTTTCCGGTAAGCGGATTTGTATTAAATAATTTGGCAATATTCTTTGCTTCAGTTTCTGCACCCGGTAATGTAGGATTAAAATTTTCATTCATCAGACAAAGATTTCGGGTTATCTCCATAAATAAAGAGACGTAGCACTGCGCCCCGTCTCTACAAAATTAATTGTTATTCTCAACCCACGGAGGTGGTGAATCTAGTTGGGGGTGTCGGTTTCCGTCCCCCAAACTAGTGAACCCGGAGGGGTTTTGCCTGTGTAGCAGCGGTTTCAACCGCCAGTTAATTTATTACGCATCCTCTAAGACTCCGGCGTAGGCACTGGCTTAATATCCCTAGCCTTATAAAAAGTCTCCAAACTATCTCTATCGCCAACAAATCGCCAATGCCAAGGTTCGTAACTCACGCCTTGTGGATTATCTTTCTTAAATGAAAGTTCAAAACCGTATTTTGCGGCGTTGGTTTCTAACCATTTAAAAGCTTTAGTATTTTCAAATTTTGTACTTAGATTAGTTGCTGGTACTGCACCATCACCAATATCTACAGCGTAACCTGTATGATGTTCGCTATGTCCGGGAGGAGCGCTAACTGATGCTCTTTCGGCTGGTGTTTGATTGCGCTGGGCACCTACTTTAAAAAATAACTTTTCCTGTTCTTTTACCGAGCGAAAACCCGAAATTGGTACCAATCTGATACCGGCTTTTCGAGCATCTCTTACCATCTGCTTAAACTTTTCACCTGCGGATTTTCGTAACCTTATCCGTTTTCCGTTTGCATTAACTGCCACAATTTCCGATTCGGGAGCTTCCTGGTATTCTAAATGACCCAACAGAGCTTCTTTTGCTTCTTTGTTGACAGAATCGCTATCTTGTGAATTGGGAGAAGCCGTAGTAGGTGAAGGCTGCACTTTTGCGGTATTTTTGGGGGCAGCAACGTAAAATATTAAACCACTTATTGCAGCAAGCAAAACAAAACCCATTACTCCGGCGATCGCCAAAAAAGAAGGGCGCAAACCTAGCTTGGGAGACGCATCAGGAGTATCGCGCAAAGCTTGGGGAATATCTTCGCTGATGTCGGAGGGGGTTGAGTTTTGTGCTTCCTCGTAAAACTCATTATTCAAGGCTCAACTCCTGATGAATGTTCGGTAATTATTAGAGATTGTAGACTGTAGAGAAAGAAACCTGTTAGATAGTAGGTTACATATGCAATTCCTGATTTTGTGTTAGAAAACATCTTAGAGCTTTACTTTGGGCTGATTGCAACGGTGTTTATAGGGTTTTTATTAGGGCGCTGGCTGCCTAATACAGCTGTAAATCGCTTGGGTAAGTTCCTATTTTGGATAGGAGTACCGTTAGGAATTGTCGCTTTTTTACGCAAAGCCGATTTATCTGGAGCAATTTGGATTGCACCGGCAGTAGCTTACGCTGCCATGTTACTCGGAGCATTTTTTGCCATCGTTGGCATAAAATTGCAAAGTTATTTTACAAGTACAGTCCCATTACCGCCTACTCAGGGAAGTTTAATTATATCGGCGATGGCAGGAAATACGGGTTTTCTTGGCTATCCTATCACTTTGGCAGTATATGGAACTCAGTATTTTGCCTGGGGATTATTTTATGATTTATTAGGTTCGCTGTTTGTAACTTGGGGTTTTGGCGCAGTAATCGCAGCCCGTTTTGGCGGTAGCGCTACTAATTTTTGGCCCTTTGCAAAGTAATATTAATCAATCCGGCTTTATGGAGTTTCGGATTCGGCTTGCTGTTTCGACAAGTGGAAATTCCTCAGTTAGCAGAATCTGTTTTGGGCAAATTGGGTTGGATGGGTGTCGGTTTATCACTGATTTTAATGGGAATGCGATTGAGCAAATTGAATTCTTGGCATAATTTACCCGCTTCAGGAATCAGCATCGCCATCAAAATGCTGTTAATTCCCCTGATATTTGGTATCGCCTTCAGATTTTTAGGCTTTACAGGTACAAGCGCAAAAGTAATTTTACTGCAAACAGCAATGCCCCCGGCTTTCTCCACATTAATAATTGCCGAAATCTTCAATCTCGATAGCGACTTAGCAGTCACCACAATAGCAGCAGGAACTCTTATGTTGCTCGTAACTCTTCCGATATGGCTGTGGCTATTTTAGATTTTAGATTGGGAATGGGGCATAGGGCATTGGGAATTGGGAATTGATAATTGGGAATTAGGAATAGTTAGGAGTTAGGAGTTAGGAGTCAGGAGTTAGAGGTTTTTATATTTTTCCTCTCCCCATCTCCCCATCTCCCCCCTCTTCCTATTACATCAACACAACTGACTCACCTTCTCGGCAAGCTCGGCTGGATTTGTAAATTCATAATTTTCAAATGGCTGATGTATCCAGGGGTTGTCGGATAGATAATCGGCGTAGTAGTCGGGGGCTATTACCGAACAAGCTTTATACCAAATAACGGCGGTACGAATTTCTTCTATAGGGGTTTTGCTATTTTCCTTTAGCCAAGGAATAGTCTCTTGGAGCGTAACTCCTGAATCTACTAAGTCATCAACTAAAAGAATTCGGGAACCTAACGCTTCGGAAGTCATTGTTAAATGTTGAGAAAAGGTTAATTGCCCTCTTTCTTGCTTGCCCGCACCGCTGTAAGATGATGTTGCTAATATTGCTAGCGGTTGGTTGTATATACGGGATATAATATCCCCCACTCGCAATCCACCTCTAGCAAGGCAGACTATTTGGTTGAATTCCCAGCCGGATTGATAAATTTGAGCAGCGAGTTGTTCAATTTTGTGGTGATAATCTGACCACGAGATATAAAGGTATGGCATAAGAGAGGTAATTTCAAACTAATGGTAGATGCCAAATCCTTTATTGTAATACGAGTGTAGGTATTATGAGCGATTCTGTGGCTGATGGTTATCCCCAAAAGGTTGATAAAGATAAAAAACTCAACTTAAAAACCAAGTTGGCTTACGGTGCTGGGGATTTGGGACCGGCGATTACTGCAAATATTTCCGTATTCTTTCTGTTAGTTTTCTTTACAAATGTCGCGGGTATTCCGGCGGGTTTGGCAGGCAGTATCTTGATGGTGGGCAAGATTTGGGATGCTGTAAATGACCCATTTGTAGGAGTTTTGACCGATCGAACCGAATCTAAACGTTGGGGTCGTCGTCTCCCTTGGTTGCTGTATGGTGCGATACCCTTTGGTATTTTCTTCTTTTTGCAGTGGATTGTGCCAACTACCAATGTTTGGGGATTGTTTTGGTATTACGTGATTATTGGGGTGATATCCCAGGTTTTTTTTACGGTGGTTAATTTGCCTTATACGGCAATGACTCCAGAACTAACTCAAGATTACGACGAACGAACTAGCCTTAATAGTATTCGCTTCGCTTTTTCTATTGGCGGTAGTATTCTTTCATTATTCTTAGCACGACTGATATTTTCTCTTATTGATAATCGCCAACAGCAGTATTTAGCTTTAGCAGCAGTTTCTGCTGTAATTTCCGTCTTAGGACTATTTTGGTGTGTATGGGGAACTCGCGATCGCGTTTTGGCTTTTGAAGCGAAACGTACTCAATCTGAGGAAAGCGAATCGATTCCCTTCAAAGAACAAATCAAAATCGTCTTCAATAACAAACCTTTTTTATTTGTAATTGGTATATATCTTTTTTCCTGGTTGGGTGTACAAATAACTGCTAGCGTAATTCCTTATTTTGTTATCTATTGTATGAAGCTCTCTGAATCTGACGTACCTACAGTGATGATTGGGGTACAGGGAACTGCTTTATTAATGCTATTTGTTTGGGGTGCATTAAGTAAAAAAGTTGGTAAAAAAGCCGTTTACTTTATGGGAATGTTTTTATGGATAATCGCAGCGTCGGGATTATTCTTTTTACAACCCGGTCAAATTAGTTTAATGTACTTTTTAGCAGTAATAGCAGGTTCGGGAGTATCGGTAGCTTATTTAGTACCTTGGTCAATGATGCCAGATGTAATTGAATTAGATGAACTACAAACCGGACAAAGACGTGAAGGTGTATTTTACGGCTTCATGGTATTGCTGCAAAAATTTGGTTTAGCTTTCGGTTTATTTTTAGTCGGAATCGCTTTACAAACTTCGGGTTTTCAAGAAAATGTTCCCGGACAAACTCAATTACCAATACAGCCAGATGCAGCACTATCAGCCATCCGTATCGCTGTAGGTCCCATTCCCATAGTATGTTTAATTTGCGGATTATTTTTAACTTATTTTTATCCCATCACCCGCGAAATGCACGCCGAAATTTTGCTTAAGCTTGAAGAAAGACGCAAGAATAATAGTTAGGAGTTAGGAGTTAAGAGTTAGGAATTAAGAGATTAAAAATTTCTCCTTGTCTCCTTGTCTCCCCATCCCCCCATCCCCCCTCATCAACTTGGCGGTGGAAGTATATCTAATGGCATAGGCTGGGCTGCTAGTGCGGCAATTACTGGTATTTTATTGCTATGGCTGGTAAATAATCATCGTAAAAACCTGTCATCAGGCTAATGTCTCCAAGCTTGGGTAATGTTACTTATAGAAATGTAACTAGTAAAAACTATTTTTAAATTAAATGTCAGACACAAGCTTACAAGAAATTACTACTCAATTAGAAAGTTCTTCTTTAAGAGATCGGATGGTAGCCCTTGCTTCTTTGAGGAATGTTCCCGCAGAAGATGCAGTTCCTTTAATTAAAAAAGTACTTGATGATGAATCTTTGCAACTGCGCTCTATGGCGATATTTGCTTTAGGGATTAAACAAACACCGGATTGCTATCCGATTTTAGTGCAAACAATGCAGAGTGACTCAGATTATGGCATCAGAGCCGATGCTGCGGGTGCTTTAGGATATTTAGGTGATATTAGAGCTTTAGAACCCTTATCGCGGGCTTTTTATGAAGATACCGATTGGCTGGTACGTTTTAGTGCTGCTGTAGCACTTGGTAATTTGAAAGATAGTCGCGCTAAAGATGTACTTTACAAAGCTCTCGAAAGTGAAGAAATTGTCATCCAACAAGCGGCGATCGCAGCGTTAGGAGAAATCAAAGATATCGAATCTGTAGACAAAATCCTCCGCTTCGCCCAATCGGAGGATTGGTTAGTACGTCAGCGTTTGGCAGAAGCTTTAGGTCATCTTCCTACCTCAAAAAGTATCTCAGCTTTAAAATATTTAGAAAAAGATAGCCACAATCATGTTAGTGAATCGGCAAGAATTTCGCTATCAAGGATTGAACAAGCGAACAAAAAAGTGGGATAATTAGTAATCTTACTTTTTGTAGGGAACAGGGAACAGGGAACAGGGAAATACGGAAGAATAAAAATATGTTTATTTCATCTTTTGTGTGTAGTAAGGGAATTTAATAGCTTTAACCTTTGACCTTTGACCTTTAACCTTTGACTTTAAAAAATTTTTTCCCTTACTCCCCACTCCCCTCAACCCTATCTTTTATAAAAATCTTGACTTAAGGTAATTTCCGAAAATGAATATTGAAGAATTTTTTGAATTAAGTGCTGGTAAATGGTTTTCTCATCGTACTAGCCATCATTTGGCTTTTAAACAATCAGAAGGCGGTAAATCAGATATTATTATTGAAACTTTAGCAGCCGATCATCCAGAAGTAATTAAATTGTGCGAACAACATCAAGTTGAACCTAGCAGCGGAAATAGTGGTGCTAGAGTAACTTGGAACGGCACAATGGAATGGGATAAAGAAAAACACGAAGGCTCTACAGTTTTAGTTGCAGTACCGAATCTAGATAATCCTTTGGAAGGAAAATTGCTGCGAGAAATGGGTTATGCTGAAAAAACTCCAGTTGCCGGAACTTATATAATGGGCAGCGATGATGCACTTACCTTAACTACAGAATACGAAACCATGTGGTCTGAAGAACGCTTATGGTTCGCAAGTCCAAACTTACGGATGCGTGTTGGTGTTCTTAAGCGCTTCGGGGGTTTCAGTATGGCTTCTTTCACTTCTGAGATTCGCATGGGTGGAAGTTCATCTGCTGTAAAACAAACTGATGCAGCAACTAACATCGCATCGTAATTTATTTTAATTGTTAATTAATGCTTATAAAAAGCCCCCCTTTTTGAAGGGGGGTTGGGGGGATATCGATGTGTAAAACATTTATTTTCTGTTGTCGCTGCGTAAATCTTGACTAATGTAGAGACAGGTTAGCGCAGCGTGTTCCAAGGGAATTGTATGGCGTAAACTACTTAACTATGAACCAGTTGATGTATTCTTCTTACTAACGGTTTTATTCGGTCTGTTTCTTGGCGTTTTTGCTTGTGTTGTTTGATTAGATTTAGTTTCAAGCTTAATTACTGTCTTCGCAACATTATCGATTTGAGTTTTCATTGTCTCAAATCCCGCTAATTTTTCAACAACAGCTTTTAACTGTTCGTGCTGATTATTTAGCTGTGCATCTATTTCCCCTAGATTTAAATTCTGTTTAGATTCTGTACTTGCTTTATCCAACTGAGCGATATTTTTCTCAATTTTCTCTGTAGTTTTAGTTAAATTATCAACTTTATCTGAAACAGAAGAAACAGCCTCTACTTTTTCACTCAATGTTTGTAGTTCCTTTTGTGTCTGACTATTACCTTCTATAGTTTTAGTTAAACTTTCTCTGGTATGAGTATTAGCTTTATCCAACTGATTCAGATGTTTCTCAAGCTTTTCTGTAGTCTTATTTAAATTCTCAACCTTGTCCGAAACAAAAGAAACAGCTTCTAATTTTTCGCTAAATGCTTTAATTGTTTTTTGAGAAAGATTATTATTACCTTCTATAGTTTTAGTTAAGCTTTCTCTAGTTTGATTATTAGCTTCATCTAAATTATCAAGATGAGTTGCAATTTTTTCTGTAGCTTGAGTTAAATTATCAACTTTACCTGAAATCGAAGAAACAGCTTCTAATTTATCGCTAAATGCTTGTAAATTTTCCTGTTGCTGATTTTTGGTATTTTCTAAGGCTTGAGCTAGGCTTTCTCTAGTTTGATTATTAGCTTCATCTAAACTATTAAGATGAGTTCCGATTTTTTCTGTAGCTTGAGTTAAATTATCAACTTTACTTGCAATAGAAGAAAAAGCTTCTAATTTATCGCTAAATGCTTGTAAATTTTCCTGCTGCTGATTTTTGGTATTTTCTAAGGCTTGAGCTAGGCTTTCTCTAGTTTGATTATTAGCTTCATCTAAACTATTAAGATGAGTTCCGATTTTTTCTGTAGCTTGAGTTAAATTATCAACTTTACTTGCAATAGAAGAAAAAGCTTCTAATTTATCGCTAAATGCTTGTAAATTTTCCTGCTGCTGATTTTTGGTATTTTCTAAGGCTTGAGTTAGATCCTCTCTAGTTTGATTATTAGCTTTATCTAATTCGTTTAGATTAGTTGCAATTTTTTCTGTAGCTTGAGTTAAATTATCAACTTTACCTGAAATCGAAGAAACAGCTTCTAATTTGTCGCTGAATGCTTGTAAATTTTCCTGCTGCTGATTTTTGGTATTTTCTAAGGCTTGAGTTAGATTTTCTCTAGTTTGAATATTAGCTTTATCTAATTGACTGAAATTAGCTTCAAGTTTTTCGGTATTTTTCGTTAAATCATCCACCTGTTTTTGTAAATTTTGTGAAGATTCGGTTTGATTTTGACTACTATCAGCAACTATTTGAGTTAACTGCTTATTTAACTCGCTTGTATCTTGTACAAGCTTTAATAACTTTTCCTGTTCAACTTTACTGGCACTAATCGCACTTTTTATTTGAAAAACCAATATAGTAACTATTAAAACAAAAATTACTGATACCGTGGAGAGAATTTGCAGTGTCATCCCTAGTTTTACCCTTAACGTAAATATAGTTAATTATTCATTCTATATTTATTCTTAATAAAATATAGAATGATACATCATCATATAGTAAGTAAAGCCATATGTAGAGTAAAAACTTTACTAATCAAGATTATTTTCATAAAATACGAACATATTTTAAGGCGAAACAATAGTAACAATAACCTTGCTGCAATACGGTGAAAGAAGCTTAGAATCAGCGTTACGAGTTATTAAAGATTCCTTGCCTTTAACTCTACACCACTTAGATGTTGAAATTAAATGTTTAAACTAAATATTAAAAAAACGAGCAAGCGTTTGCGGTAATGGCAGCACAATCAAAATTAATAGCGCAATTGCTAAAAGTCCGAAAAAATCTCGTTTATTATCTAGTTCAGTCACATCGTTCAAAGCAGGTTCGTCTGCTAAGCGTATAAATAATATCAAGAAAATTGCCCACGGTAAATATTGTGACTGAATAAAGGAAAGTAAAAGCAGCAACAAACGAGCAGTATATCCAATAATCATTGCTGTTTTCTGTCCAAACATGGCATGAACAATATGCCCGCCATCAAGTTGCCCTACGGGCATCAAATTTAATGCCGTGACAATTATTCCTATAAAACCAGCTACCGCTACTGGATGTAGGTCTATTCCTATATTAGAGCTTAATTGAGCGCCCAATGTTAATTTTGAGAGCAGGGCGATTAATATTGAATGGCTGGGATTTAAAGCATCTATACTAAACATCCGTACTGTTTCTTCTATAGGAACTACTTGCGAATTTGCTAAACCCCATATCAAAAAAGGTAGGCTTGCTAAAAACCCAGCAATAGGTCCGGCAATGCTAACGTCAAATAAAGCTTTACGATTGGGTACCGGACTACGCATCCGAATAAATGCACCAAATGTTCCCAGGAAAAAAGGAAAGGGAATAAAATAAGGCAGTGTAGTGCGAATTTTATAAAACTTTGCCGTCAAATAATGACCCATTTCGTGTATGCCTAAAATGGTTATCAATGATAAGGCATAAGGTAATCCTTGCAATACTAAAACACGATTGGACGATATATCTTCAGGTTTAACACCAGCTATTATCGCTCCCATTAAACTAGTAGTCATTAAAGTCGCTCCTAGCAATAACAAAGCTAACCCTGGTTTAGTTAATTTTTCTTTTCCCCCCCCATTAGCTTTATAAAGCTGATGATTGGGAACTAGCAAAAATATTGGTTTATCATCAAGACCTTTTTGAAAAATTAAAATGAAGCGATCGCCAAATTCTGCTTCGATATTTTCTTTTATCTGTTGGTAAGCTTTATCCCCTGAAGTTCTTAATTGACCTCGACAAATTACAGCTTGGGGACGATATTCAATATTATGAATAAAGTATGTAGACCAAGAAAAACACGAACGGAGTAAAATTTCTTCTTCTGGCTCAATAGGACGCACTGGTGCTGATTCCAAGGGTTGTTGTATAGCCGGTTGTGTTGCGTCAGGTGTTTGGGATGCTTGTTTGTGTTCTTTGACAGAACTACGCCCCCGCTCAAATAGCACCCAGTATAAGACAAAACTTACCGCTAATGAACCAAAAACTAATGCTGATGGTATTTGAGTACCGTATTTTATTGTCCAACCAGTCCATATTATGGGTGGTGCCATCAATACTAACCACAACAGCCAAGCAGGAGTGTTTGTCACTTTCACCACATTTCGTCTGAGGGTATAGTAAGTAAATATTCCTAAAAAAATTAATAGAATCCAGAAGAATATCATTTTATTTTCATTAATTCTGTTGGCAATGTGAAGCTGTAATGTTGGTACTGCATGGTAATGTTAAAAATCAAACCGGGAACCCGAATAATTGTTGAAACTTATGTTTAATCAATGGCGAAAGCATCTTCTTTTAAAAAGATTTCTCCATAGAATCCCATCTATTATTCTCTTATTCCCCCATCCAAATTCTAATTAACCATCCGATCGACATAAATTAAAAACCTTTCTCCTTGACACAATAAGAACCTATGCGCTCACCATTTCAAGAGCCGAGTAATCATACATACAAGCCACCAAGGGCAATTCTGAACTCAATTAAAGCATTTCCTCCCAATAGGGATACTTTAGGAGGAACCGCTTACTTTATTGTAAGAAACGAAGGCAATATTTTGATTGACTGTCCGGCTTGGGACAAAAATAATCAAGATTTTCTAGAAAGTAATGGTGGTGTAAGCTGGTTGTTTATCAGCCATCGCGGTGCCATTGGTAAAAGTGCAGAAATCCAGAAAACTTTTAGCTGTGAAATTTTAATTCAAGAGCAAGAAGCTTATTTATTACCTGAATCAAAGGTAACTGCTTTTACCGATAAATTTACTATTGATTCAGTATCGCAAGCAATTTGGACACCCGGTCATTCTCCCGGTTCATCTTGTTTTTACCACAATTCGGAGGGAGGAATATTGTTTACAGGAAGACATTTAGTTCCCAACCGACAAGCCGAGCCAGTACCTTTAAAAACATCTAAAACCTTTCATTGGTATCGACAAATTAAAAGCATCAAGTTGTTACTAGAGAAATTTACACCCCAAACACTCAAATATATCTGCCCAGGAGCAAACACCGGCTTTCTCCGAGGAGAACGTTTTATAGATAATGCTTACACTAGTTTAGCTAATCTCAACTTAGCAGAATTACAGAAGGCAACACCTCTTCTTTGATGATTGGGCATGGGGCATCGGGCATTGGGCATGGGGCATCGGGGAATGGGGAGATGGTAAGCCACTGCGCCCTCGCGGGAACGCAGCGGCAGCGCGTTGCGGTGAAACACTTGCGGTGGACGGAGAGTAGTTCGTTGGCGGGGTTCCCCCGCTTAAAGAAACTTCGGGGTTCCCCGGCAGTCGTTAGACTAAGCGTGCGCGAAGCCCATACCCGAAGGGTGGCGCAACCCGTTCACCGGAGGTGTTCCCGAAGGGTAGGGGGAGATGGGGGACAAGGGGAATTACCTATTACCCATTACCCATTACCTTTTACAACTCCTAACTCCTAACTCTTAACTCCTAACTACTCTTACTTCCTACTAACTGCTCGCTGCCAACTTTTGAGTGTAAAAGTTCAACTGCCGCTTGATATTGAACGTCATCAGAAGTGGCTATCCGATCGATTCTTATAGGTTCTGAGGAAATTACTTTGTCTGGGGTAATGCCTAACTTATTTATATCTCGATGTGATGGTGTTTCATATTTAGCGATTGTTACCGCTAAACCGGAACCATCTGATAATTGAAATAATGATTGGATTAAGCCTTTTCCAAAAGTTTTTTCTCCTACGAGAGTTGCACGCTTGTTGTCTTGTAGGGCACCAGCAAGAATTTCGCTAGCGCTGGCTGTTCCTTGGTTTACTAATACAGCTAATGGATCTTTTGTTAATGCTGGACCGAAAGATTCAAAGTTCCCTTGGATGCCTTGACGGTTTACTGTATAAACTACAATACCTGAATCTAGCCACAGCCGAGCAACTTCTATTCCAGCTTGTAATAAGCCACCGGGGTTGTTTCGCAAGTCCAGAACGTAGCTAGATGCCCCTTTTTCTTCTAATTCGCTAATTGCATGAGCTAATTCGGCTGGAGCATTAGCATTAAATTGAGTCAAGCGGATGTAGCCAATTTCTAAATCTCGATCTTTTTGCAATTTAGCAATTACCGGATTCAAACTAATGCGATCGCGTATGATGGAAATTTCTTTTGGAGAAGTGCCATCTCTCTCGATCAGTAAGCTCACAGCAGTTCCAACTTTGCCGCGCATCAAGGAAGCTGCTTCATCAAGAGTAATATTTTCTGTGGGTGTATTTTCAATTTTGATAATGCGATCGCGTGGTTGAATCCCTGCTTTTTCAGCCGGGGAACCTGCAATTGGTGTAATTACTTCTAATTTGCCCGTTTCGGGGTTTAAAGCTATTTGCAATCCTACCCCCGTTAATTCTCCAGAAGTATTAACTTGTAGACTGCGATACTGTCGGGGGTCTAAAAACCTTGTAAAAGGGTCATCAAGGGTTTTAAGCATATTTTGAATTGCTGAGTACGCTGTTTGGCTATCTTTTAGCCTTGCTTTCAAAGCTTTTTGCCGTACTCGTGCCCAATTTTGATGGTTGAATGTATCATCTAAATAAGTTCGATTCACAATCCGCCAAGCTTGGGATACTAGTTTCTGTTCGTCTGTTAAAGCGGCTGCTGGGAAGCAAAAGCTACCAAATGCAACCGAAAAAGCCAGAAGCAATGATAAAATACCCCGAAAAACCTTTAAATTAGCCATAAACTCGATTTAACTTTTATTTCAACCAACTTTACATATCTCAGCATTTGCTTTCGCGAGCTTCGATAAGATGAAATCTATCTCTCGATTATGTTACTTTTTTTATAGAAGTGTTTTTTGCCGCAAGTAATTTCGGGCAACTGACTTCTAACGAGCGGGTAAATAGCGCCCACGAAACGCTATGATCTAGTTTGTATCCCATCTATTTTTTTTGTGGCTCGGGTGCAAGTAGAACGCAATACATTCCCTCCGCCAGAGAGTGAAAATGTTTCTTAAAACTATGGTTACTCTGAGAGTTTAAAAGTAAATTCACTTTCTGAGTGGTTCGTTCAAAATCTCGGTTGGTGGATGAAGCCAACCCCAAGAGATAATTATCAACCGCAATCTTTATCTAGGAATCTGGGTTGTATGACCAATGTAATTGACTGGTTTGATGAGCGCTTAGAAGTCCAAGCGCTTGCAGATGACGTGACAAGCAAGTATGTCCCTCCCCACGTAAATATTTTCTATTGCTTGGGTGGAATTACTTTAACTTGCTTTTTAATCCAGTTCGCAACTGGATTTGCAATGACTTTTTACTATAAGCCAACCGTTGCTGAAGCTTATTCTTCCGTAGAGTACATCATGAACGAAGTCAGCTTCGGTTGGTTGATTCGTTCCGTGCATCGCTGGTCTGCCAGCATGATGGTGTTAATGATGATTTTGCACACCTTCCGGGTTTATTTAACAGGTGGTTTCAAGAAGCCCCGTGAATTGACTTGGGTAACAGGTGTTGTTCTAGCTGTAATTACCGTATCTTTCGGTGTAACTGGCTACTCTTTACCTTGGGATCAGATAGGTTATTGGGCTGTGAAAATCGTTAGTGGTGTACCAGAAGCAATTCCCGTAGTTGGAGTTTTGATTTCTGATATGTTGCGTGGCGGTTCCAGCGTAGGACAAGCTACCTTGACTCGCTACTACAGCGCTCATACCTTTGTACTGCCTTGGTTGATTGCAGTATTTATGCTGGCGCATTTCTTGATGATTCGCAAGCAAGGTATCAGTGGTCCATTATAATTTCGGGCAAAATCTATCTTTAGGATTTGAGCGAAATTTTAACGAGGCTAAAACAGGCACGAATATGCCATCTCCAAAACTGCAATTGATCAGTTATTTGTTTTAAAATTGGTCTAATAACAGAGTGCCGAAAGCAAATACGCAGAATATATCAGTTTTAGAGGGTGTAAATTCCTTTATGAGTGCCTATTAGCAGACGGTTTAAACGAGATTCACAATACTCAACTTAAATTATGAGTACCTAAAAAATGGCAACACTAAAGAAACCGGATCTAAGCGATCCACAATTGAGAGCTAAATTAGCTAAAGGCATGGGTCACAACTACTATGGTGAACCTGCTTGGCCTAATGACTTGCTCTACGTTTTCCCAGTTGTAATCATGGGTTCCTTTGCTTGTATCGTGGCTCTAGCAGTGCTAGATCCTGCGATGACAGGAGAACCTGCAAATCCTTTTGCAACACCTTTGGAAATCTTGCCTGAGTGGTATTTGTACCCTGTTTTCCAAATTTTGCGTTCTCTTCCCAACAAGCTTTTGGGAGTATTGGCAATGGCTGCCGTACCTCTGGGACTAATTCTTGTTCCCTTCATTGAGAACGTAAACAAGTTCCAAAACCCTTTCCGTCGCCCTGTAGCTACCGCTGTATTCCTCTTCGGAACTTTGGTAACAATCTATTTGGGTATCGGTGCAACTTTCCCCTTAGATAAGTCTCTTACTTTAGGACTCTTCTAAATCGACTGTTTGCGAAGCTGTTTTAGCGCTTGTGGGGTTTCTTGTATTGAGTGCTTATAAATAGGTACTCGCGAGAAACCCTAACAGGCGTTAATTTAAAAAAAAATTATATGCTTACCCGTTTTGAGAAACTAATAGCTTAGACTCAGTATAAATATTTATTTCAGTCAAATACAATACTTTTCATTAATTTTGGTTATAAACTTATCTTGTATGGTGAAATCTTGTTAAAAAACCGTCTAATCTTTGTATGCTAGAGATTATTTACCTTTAAAATCAACATTTTTCACTTAACGATAAAACCCTGACTCATATCGTGTTTTTTTTGCTCCTTCCTACTTCCTATTCCCTTCAACCCTTAGTAGGATTATTTAATTCCGTATAACAAGTAAGGTTACAGTCAGAATTTTTGAACCAAATATGGAAAGCGTTACATAGTAAACTATAATCTTAAGCACCTTGGAATTATTTCCTTTTAGTGTTTGATTAAATTCGCGAAACTTGTATCAACAAAAAGATCGATCAAAAATAACTAAGGATAAACAGCATTATCTTAAAATAGTAATATCATACTGAAAGAGATATAGTAACGTGGTAAAATAATTTACATAGATATCGCTTGTGAACTTGAATACGTATTTGAGTCCATCAAGCACCGAAAGGTGAATTTAAAGTATTTTTGGGATTTTTTAAATTAGAAAGAGCAAATCAGATTTTAAAATCTGAGCTTTATAAACTATAAAAGATGTAAGTAAAGTTAATCTATTAATATTTAAGTCAAGGTCAATGCTAGCAATTGTGGAGCAAGACCATCTGACGGTTAAGAGCGAACTTAAGCTTCTAAACCAGGTACAACAATGGTTTGAAAAATTCTGTCTGCGTAATTTATCCGGGCTTAGTTGGCTGGAAAGTCAACAGTATCGACTTAATCTAGCATTAGCTGAAGGCTTTACGAATGCCGTTCGTCATGCACATCAAGCTTTACCACCAGAAACAAACATTGATATTGATGTATTGCTGTGGAATGACAAACTGGAAATTAAAATCTGGGATTACGGTAAGCCATTTAATCCAGATGCAGTAGCCGAACCAGAACCTGGTACTTTACAAGTAGGAGGGTATGGGTGGTTTCTATTGAGACGATTAGCCGATGAAGTCGTTTACGAACGCGGTACGGATGGCAGAAATTGTTTGCTCATCGTCAAGTATGGTACGCATGAAAATTAATCGAGACTAATATCAAGAATAATCATGTTTGTAAATTTTTTGCGTTAATTAAGAAATTAGTTTTGATCGTGTTCTATTTTGCCAAGAATCGATGTAACTTAGGTATGATGACCGTTTTTTGCCTACCTATATTTCTTTAAGAGGATGTTTAGTAAGTATCGTTTTTAATCCAATTATCGGATTATCCCCCCTTCTTAGGCCACCCTTCGGGTAAGGCTAACGCCTCGCTGAACCGCACTACGTGAACGCTAACAGCAACAGCGAGTGGGGGAACCCGCGCTTTCTTCGTGGCTCCCCAAGACCGCACGCGCTGCTTCACTTGCGCTATACGCACTTGTTCCCGCGCAACGCAGTAGCTCCCCTTAAAAAAGAGCGGTTTAAGTCCAATTAATATAGCGGGTAATTTAGTGGGATCTGAAAAGTTTCGAGTTATATTAGTAGCTTTCCCCCGCATTTTCTAAGAATCTAACAGAATCAGGGAATGGGTAGAGAGGTAAAATAAAATACCTATTTTTCTGCTTTGCCATTTTGTAGCGTTAGTTAATTCGGTATAATATTATTTTTACTGCACTTAACTTTAGGGAAATATATCAGCATCTCTGTTTGCTTGCTATTAATGTAAGCAATAAGGAACCATAACTACTTACTTGGAGAGATAACCGCGAGTATTTAGTAACAGAAAATAATTAAAGTGGTATGACAGATTGTTTACTTCAAATATTGAATTAAAAAAGCTTCTACGATAAAATATTCAATAATTTTTTGATGCAAATTTGACTAAAATTAAAGCAAAATTTATAATTGCTTTAAACAAGAAATAAATGTATAAAAAAAAAATATAAATCCCGTATACACAGCATTAGAGTTACAGTTCTGGCTTTGTTAGGATTTGACAGCAAGCGAGACTAAAAAAGTAGCTAATGGAGTGTCTTTCATCGCGTGCTGTGCAACCTTGATTATGGAATATATTTATAGCGATTTTTTTATGTAGAAAAAAGTAAAAGTAAAAGGAGTAAAGGCACAATCGTTAAGACTGCATCGTCTAAAAATACTTGCGCGTGAATCTAGTTATTATTTTCGCGGTCATATTACTAACATAAAGTTATTAAACAAAAAATTAGTGTTACTGCGATCGAATAATGCATCGTTATCAACCGCAGCACCAAGAAGGAGAATATAAAAAATGTTAATGACTAAAGCACATAAAAAAACTTACTTAAACTTAATCAGCACTAAAGAGAATAAAAGACTCAACCATATTTTCGTTTTTTTAGAAGTTTTTTCTCGCGAAGGTGGAATTCAATCTTATGTAAAAGATGTGTTTCAAGCTTATAACACATTGTCAGAACCGATAAATGGAGAAGTCTTTTTATTACGAGATGAAAAAGGTTGTGCAAATCCTTTTGAATCGGAACGATTACAGTTCCGTTATTTTAAAGCTAAGTCTTCTCAAATAGCACGGATGAAAATGGCTTTGGCCTTATTGAAGCGTTTAATTCAAGAACGTCCCGATCATGTATTTTGCGGTCATGCTTACTTAGCACCTTTGGTTGGTACGTTGTGCCAACCTTTAGGAATTCCTTATACCGTAATTACTCATGGTAAAGAGGTTTGGCAGCCATTACCTCAATTGACTAAAACTAATCTCCAAAAAGCTTCACAAATTTGGACTGTCAGTCGCTACACTCGTGAAATTGCTAGTACTGCCAATAGTTTAAATACTGGTAAAATCAAAATTTTACCTTGTGCTGTCGATGGCGATCGCTTTACTCCTGGGGCAAAACCAGCCGATTTATTAGAACGTTACGATCTGACGGGGGCAAAAGTTCTGATGAGCGTAACGCGATTATGGTCTGGTGATATTTACAAAGGAGTAGATGTTACGATTCGAGCATTATCGCAAATCGCTGAAGTTTTTCCTGAAGTTAAATATTTAGTAATTGGACGTGGTGACGATCAACCCCGCTTGATGCAGTTAGCCAAAGATTTAGGAGTACAAGATAAAGTAGTTTTTGCTGGGTTCGTTGCCACTGAGGAATTGGTACGCCATTACCACCTTGCGGACGCTTATATCATGCCGTCTCAAGAAGGTTTCGGGATTGTTTATTTAGAAGCAATGGCTTGTGGTGTACCCGTATTATCCGGTGATGCTGATGGTTCGGCTGACCCATTACAAGATGGTAAATTGGGATGGCGAGTACCCCATCGCGATCGCGATTCTGTAGCAGTAGCTTGTATCGAAATTCTCAAAGGAGATGACCGACGTTGTGATGGAGAATGGTTGAGAAAAGAAGTTCTCCGTGAATTCGGTATCAAAGCCTTTCAAAAACGATTGCAACAGCAGTTTTTATCGTCAGTAAAAAAAAGTTAGGAAGTTAGGAGTTAGGAATAGGGCATGGGGCATAGGGCATAGTTAGGAATTTTCTTCCCCCTCTCCCCATCTCCTCCTCTTCCTACTGTATTATTTTTTAATATTATATTTAAAAAACTTGCCTTGACTTTGGGATAAACTCGCTATCCTAGAAAGAGACTTGGATTATTTTAAAATGAGCTTTAGAACATTTCAATCAAATTTCTCCCATTTACGTCCTTGGCTCACCTTATTCGCAATTGTTTGGTTGCTGGGTACATTCGGCTTGGGTTGGTTAGTCAATTCGTTATTAATTATTCTTGGGTTGCTATTTCTAGTACCTATTGTGGGTTTTTTCGGTTTTCGCTGGTGGTTGCAGCGTAGTTTGATTGCTGATAATTGTCCGGTTTGCGGAACTGAGATTACGGGTTTAAACAATACTCAGCTACAATGTCCTAGCTGTGGCGAAAAATTGCTTGTGGAAAACCGAAATCTCAAACGCTTCACTCCAGAAGGAACTATTGATGTAACAGCAATAGAAGTGCCAGCAAAATCAATTGAAGATTAACAAGCATCTGACGTTCTTTAAGATAGGAATAGAGAATAAAGTTGTCAGTTTTAATTACAAGCACGGGCTACCGAAACAAAAATAGTCGGTAGTTTTGCTGTATTTTGAAAAATAATACCGGCGCATCAAGATGATTGCGACGGATGAAGAAATTAAACCAATTACTAATTTGTCTTCGATAATCTAAAATCCAAAATTCAAAATTTAGAATGGTATAGCCTTGACTTTTGACTATTTTTGTGGCATCTTCTGTTGAGATATTGAGATAGTGTAACTATTCTGCTGCTCGGACAAATCGCCTATATACAGCGAATACTTACCTGAGGACCAATATCCAGAAATTTCTGGTTTTTCTTGGGAATAATTATCCCCTAATACGCAAAAGCGACCTTCTGGACCGTCAATTAACAGTGTTGGTTTTCCTTTGCTTTCTACTGTTAAGCGTAAATAAGGTAGTGATTCTGCTACTTCCAGAACTTGACTGGGTGTTGCACTAATGTTGCCGCAATTACTTTTCTCAAATCCTCCAGATTTACCGCTAAGAATTAATGGATCGGGTTGAAAATCGCGTTCAATTTGTACTACTCCGGCTCTGACTAGTTGAAGGTGAGTAAAAATAAAGGCGATCGCCAAAAATATAGGAAAAAATTTAATTAACGTAGAGGTTTTCATTTTTACAATAATGATAATGATAATTTTATCCAACCGGATTAAAAAACGGTGGATTTAGTTATCCTGGATTCAAGACAAGCAAAATCTTATTTCTGGTTCAAATATTATTAATCCGTGTGTTTTAAATTCAGATTGTAATTAAATCCACTGTTATATATTTAAAGTAAGAGTTATTTTCTGAACGTACATAGTGTATCAAAAGATTAAATAGGCAATCCATAGTTCTCTTATACACACTTGTATTAGATAGAATCACATACAGAACTGCCGATTACGGTATATGTTTATTTGTTGTCATATAAATTTCCCTTTCGGTGAGGTAGAAAATATTAATGAATCCTCAAACACAAGAAAACTTGAACGAGTATCGCCTCCAGAAGCTAGTTACTCAAATTGATTCTGATTCAGCAGAACTTAACCCTTTACCGATCTTAACAACTTATAGACCGAACAGTAGTGGTATTATTTATTACATTATAAACATTGTAAGCTGGTTTTACCATTTACCAGTTATAGCCAAACTGGTAGTTATAGTTGTAGGATTTTCTGTCAGTTTTGCTATGTTACAGGCAGCATTAAAACTGATTGCTTCTGTTATAAGCATGGCATTGCTAGCAGGATTAGTGTACGTCGGATACAATTTTTTCGTGGCTGGTAACAGTTCTCAAATAAAAGAATAATTTATTTCAACAATCGCTACCTTTTTTGCATAGAAATCAATTTATAGGAATGGTGGTAAATGGCAACTCCAACGGTAAGGAGAAGTAGCAATCAATTGGGACAATCAAAACAACCCCGAAGAACTAATCCGCTTTCGCTTTCTTCGCGGCGGGTTGCGGCTTGGGTAGCAGAAATTACACTTTGTGCTGTCAGCGGTTTGGTACCTTTCGGTATTGGTGCGTATACAAATACAAAAACGAATATGGAGCGCGTACCGCTTAATCCGGTACTGGTAGCAGCAGAAAGAACAATTGCTTATCCTTTGGCTTTACCCATAAGTTATGGTACTCGCAATGTCGCATGGTCTACGAATTTCTTATGGACGATCGCAATATTAGCTCCTCTATCACTTACGTGCTGGCAATGGTATTTGTTAGCTAAAACCGGCAGTACTACTGCTAAGGGTTTGTTTGGCGTTAAAGTAGTAACTGAGAAAAATCAACCACCTGGTTTTAGGGCTGTTTTGCTGCGAGAAGGAAGTCGTCTGGCTCTACCAATTTCCACAGCTTATATGTTGTGGCGCTACACTTTTTTGTTTCCAAACCTAGCTTTTTTTGCGGTATTAGCATTGTTAATGTCGCTTGCTGAAGCAATGGGTTTTCCGATGCTGCGGCAAGGTCGCTCAATCCACGATAGAGTTGCAGATACTTATACAGTGGATGCCACCATTCCCTTTAACCCGTCATTATTACGCACCAGAAAATCTAGGTGGGGTCCCGGAGATGAAGAAGCAGCCATAGAATCAATTGTAGTTACACCTCAAAATCAAAAAAAGGATAGTCTATGGGTTTGGATGCGGCAAAACCCAAGCTTGACTTTGCTCGGAGTGGCGCTGTTGAGTATGGCTGGTGTATTAACAACTTTAGTCGCAACTCAAATTTATATTCAAACTCAAGAAAATCGAAAAGCAGTTCTCACGAGTAACAGCAGACAGTTTTTGGCACTCGAACAACAATATTACGCTAATTCTGGAGTTACTAAACAAAATACAATCGTAGCTTTGGGAACTCTAAGAGATTCTCAAGCTACCATATTTCTTGCTGGTTTGTTAGTCAAAGAAAACGACCCAAATTTATTACAAAGTATCCAGCAAGCTTTAGTAAGTATTGGTCCCGACGCCATTCCAGAACTTAAGAGGATGAATCTTTTATTAGAACGTGAGTTGGATTCTTTATCTAGTAGTAAAACCAGAGAACGGGAATTCAGAGAAAAAAGTTTGTATGCCAATCAGCAGGCAATTAATAAAATTCTATTTGTTTATAACGGTAAAACAAATGGTATCGATCTAAGCCGGATCAAATTATCTCAAAACGATTCTACGAAAAATTCTGGTTTCAACTTGGCCTTAGACAAAGTTGATTTATGGGGAATTGATTTCAAGTACGCAAATTTGGATAAAGCCAGTTTTAGCGGTAGTCGTTTCCGGGGATCTGGTGAAGATGGTCGTTGGGATACTTATGATGATTGGATTACCGATTTTAGTCAAGCCCAGTTGAAGCAAGCCGATCTAAGCGGCGCTAATCTTAGTCGCGTTTTAATGGTTCGCACTAATTTAAGCCGTGCAAACTTGAATAAAGCCAACTTATCTGCCGCACGTTTGGTTGGTGCCAACCTCAGTAGCGCCCTACTAGCAAAAGCCGATTTACGCAATGCTGTTTTAGAAAATGCCAGCCTTACAGGAGCAGATTTAGGTGAAGCGAAATTAAACGATGCCGATTTATACGGCGCTCGTTTAGGTCGCGTTGTCGCGATTGGCACACAATTGTCTAACGCTAATTTAATCAAGACTGAATGGCAAGGAGCAGATTTGTCTTCAGCTTATCTTGACCGCGCCAATCTAAGCGATGCTAATCTAAGTGCCACCCGACTTACTGGTGCTATTTTACGCTATTCCAACTTGCAAAACGCTAACTTACGAAATGCCGATCTTAGTCTTGCAGATTTACGGGGTGCAAATTTAGCAGGAGCAGATTTACAAGGAACAATACTTTCTCCAAGACAGCAAAATCCAGCAGACAAATTTGTAGAAACCCCCACAACAGGAAGTCAATCTGCTGTCATTAAAGGAGTTGATTTCAGCCAAGTTAAAAATTTAGACGACAATCAAAAAGCTTATATTTGTACTCAAGGAGGTCTTCATAATAAGTATTGTCCGTAAAAAGAGTTAAGAGTTAAGAGTTAGGAGTTAGGAGTTATAAATTCAAAACTTATACTTGTTAATCAGTGATTTGTAACTGTTCACTGTATGTCCTTCGGACACGCTGCGCTAATACTGTTCACTGATAACTGTTCACTGATAACTGTTCACTGATAACCGTTCACTGTTCACGGGTGAGAAAATGAAGTGTCTTAATTATTTAGCGTCCGCAGTTTTGATTAGTTCGAGTTTGAGCTTAGCTTTATCGGTAAAACCCGCACAAGCTCAAGTTGCATACGGTAGTTATGTTGGTGTTGGGCCAACTATTGGTATCTCTGATGGCGCTCAAATTGGAGGAGTTCTTGCCGTCCGCTATAAGCTATTAGAAACACCTATATCTTTCCGTACACAAGCTTTAGTAGGTGAAAATACGGCTGTTGTACCGATGGTTTCTTACGATGTTCCTCTCAATTGGCAAACTGATGCTTATCTGGGGGCTGGATTAGTTTTGGCTGGTGGAGATACACCTTCCCCCGTCGGTAATAAAGTCAGTGTTGCTTTGCAACCGGGTGTTGATTATATGGTACCCAACAGCAATACTGTGATTTTCGGTAATGCGATTATTGCTTTTGATGCTTATCGTGACAAAAGTAGTACTGCTGTTTCCGTACAGGGTGGTGTTGGTTTCAGGTTTTAATTGAAGGGAGGAGGGAGTAGTTAGGAGTTAGAAGTTAGGAACTATGTTGCCTACTCCCTTTGAGGCTTGAAAGTAATTAAGCTGCAACCCCATTTTCAAAGTTACTCTGCGCGGGTATTGATTTGTACGGCAGTAATATTCCCGTGCGGCACAAATTAAGTTTTGTATCCAAGTGTAGTTTGAGGCATAATATTTTTCCATAATTATTAATTTCTAGAAAAAAGCAACACTGTATATTTTGATAATTTCGCAGAAGATTAGGTACCCGAGAGGGTAATTTAAAATATTAATTAATTTTTATTCAGGGAACTTAGTAAATAATTAATGGTTCTAATATCAGGTAGTTATGTTTATGTTGTTTAAGGAACGAAGCATAATTACTTAGAACGATGAAAAAGGAATTATAGAAGAATTAATATGAATTTTTCATTCAGTAGAGTTGCGAGCGAGGTAAGTTCTCAACAAATTAAGCAAGTCAAAAAATGGATTTATCAGTATTTTGAAATTGATGATGATATTTCTATCTCTCTTAGTCAGTTACAGTGTAAGGAAGAAGATTGTCCGCCTATTGAAACGGTAATTTCAGTGATGACTAATCCCGTACAGCAGTATAAAATTCATAAAAAAATTACAGATATTGAATCTACAGATATTTATCTGCTCGTACAAAATAATTACAATTCAAATTGTAGGGATTAGGCAAACGCTGATAAATGAAGCATTATAGCTGTTGAGATCCCCCCAACCCCCTAAAAAAGGGGGGCTTTGCGTAAGTCCCATCGATGATTAATGTATAATTTTAAAAAATAATTACAAACAACTATTTGATTGATTTTATCTGTTTTCAAAATAATAGTTATAGAAAGCACATTAATATAAAATAAATCATAAATTATACTGTTGAAAAAAACGTTGTAATCGATTAATTGAAAATAAAAATCAAAAATAAATCATTTTTTTAGCTAATAATAATTTGGTATGATTAAAAAGTATTAAGAAACCGTTAGTAATTAGTAGTTGGGATGAAGGTGATGCTAGCCGAAACTAACAACCAATGACTAAATACTAACTATTGACAAGTAATGGAAATCAGATAATGACTCTATCTATTCGTCCCGAACTTCCTTCTTCTAATCGGACGTTATCGTCTTTATCCAAACAGGAAACTCAGCCTTCAAATGTAACCGAAGCAGAAATGATGGAGGCTGTACGTACTTTGCTGATTGGATTGGGAGAAGATCCAGAACGTGAAGGACTAAAAGATACACCAAAAAGAGTTGTCAAAGCTTTACAGTTTCTCACTAAGGGATATCATGAGTCTCTTGATGAGTTGTTGAATGGTGCAGTATTTACAGAAGATGCCAATGAAATGGTATTGGTGCGAGATATTGATATTTTCAGTTCTTGCGAACATCACATTTTACCAGTTATTGGTCGCGCTCATGTTGCCTACATCCCCAATGGAAAGGTAATTGGATTATCTAAAGTTGCTCGAATCTGTGAAATGTATGCACGACGCTTACAGGTACAGGAACGACTTACCGTACAAATTGCTGATGCATTGCAAGGTTTGCTCAAACCACAAGGGGTGGCTGTGGTTATAGAAGCTAGTCATATGTGTATGGTAATGCGAGGGGTGCAAAAACCCGGTTCTTGGACTGTTACCAGTGCTATGCGAGGAGTATTTGCTCAAGATGTCAGAACTCGCGAGGAGTTTATGAATTTAATCCGACACAAACCCAGTTTTGGGTAAGTCAAGCGAAATGCACCATCATCAATAAACCGGGGGCAGTAATTAGGTTTCTTTACTAAGAAAGTTCATTTGAGCGCAACCATTATTTGCCCAGATTGCTGGTTTTTTGTCGAATTGATTTTTGCACTTAAAACAAAGAGACGTAGCAGTGCTACGTCTTTACAAAAAATAAAAAATGTTAGTGACTTCCAGCCCAGCTTATCCATCTAGGGGACATCGCTGCATAAGTTGGTGTTTCTGTGACTTCTTGCTTGATAATATTAGATTTTATTAAATCCATATCATTGGCATTGGTTAAATTAGCATTTTGGAGATTAGCTCCAGTTAAGTCAGCACCACTAAGTTCTGCTTCTGCAAGGTTTGCTTCATGCATATTGGTATTTGCTAAATTTGCACTCCGCAAATCGGCTTTTTGTAAATTGGCTCTTTCTAATTTGGCATTAGTTAGATCTGCGCCAATTAGATTTATCTCGGTGAGGTTTGCAGCACTTAAATCGGCTCCACTTAAATCAGCATCAGTTAGATTTGCTCGACTTAAATTACATCCTTTAAGTTTAGCCCCACTTAAATCGGCTCCGCTTAAATCTGCTGCACATAAGTTTATACCGCTTAAGTCAGTATTTTTAAGATTTGCTTGATGGAGAATAGCTCCACTAAAATCTTTTTCTCCCGCTCCGTGTCGGCTTAAAAGCTTATTAACGTTCATATTTTCACCTTTTTGCTTTTAGCAATAGATAAGTTTATAAATCGAGATGTATTTATTAGTGGTAACGCTGTTAAATTACCTCGCCTCGTTATTTACTTTCTCGAAATTTAAGTTAAACTCAATAAACTTATTCTGCTAAAATTTTTCTGATGTGGAACGTTTGCTTAAAGTAATTACGCAAAAGTATTAAAAAGTTTGTTTTTCTTACATAAAGTTTTTAATTCTATTATTTTTTTAACTTTTAGAAGCTGCATTGCAACGTCTAAAAGTTGATTATATTGATTATTATTGAGCTAATTCTACTTTAGAGTTAGTTTTTGCGTCTTGCTGAAATAATTTATTAAGTTTTTGTTCAATTACTTGGCTAATTAACTTATTCCCTTGTAAATTGAAATGAATGTGGTCGTGATACAAGGTTTCTGGATTTTGAGATGAATTAAATATAGGTAGAAAATCTATATAGATAATACCTTTGGTTTGAGTAAATTCTTTTAAGCGCTGGCGTTCTTTAATTTCGTAGTCGCGAGGCCCCGGTTCCCCAATTTCTCGCTTCAAGGGAGTCATAGCCAGTAAAAATAAAGCTTTGTTTTCGCGAGTGAATTCTTGAATTTTACTAATGGCTTCTAAGTTACTACCAACGCGATCGCCACTTTCATTTTGTATTTCTTTCAATCCCGGTATGGGCTTTTGCTTGACGATATAGCGGTTCAATATTTCTGTTAATGCTAGGGGTGGTTTTTGCGAGGGATAATTGCGATCGCGTCCTACTTGTAGTGAAGTGGGTGTGGTTGAGAATAAGTCATCGGTATTAATTAGTAACACGATAGCTTTTGAGCCAAAACTACCAAACTTTTCTAAATAAGCTAATTCATTTCTCGGATCCCCAGGAATTAGCTGAAGCGTTTAATACTTCCACTTGCGTAATATTCTCAGATATACGGGAGACTTGAGATGTCAAAGAACCCATCATCAAATTAGAAATCGTATTCTCTTGATTTGTCCACCAACCACCATTAGCTATAGAATCTCCTAAAAGCAATATTCGCAGGCTTGAAGGTAAAGGTGTTTGTTGAATATTGGCACCTCGCATCGAATACTGATTAATTTCTATACGATTACCAAAACGACGGGTACGTTGAGAAGGAGTTAATAAATAACCAATTTTTTGATCGCCGATATAAGTTAAAGGATTGCCAAAACCAAACAACAAGCGCAATCCAATTTCTGTAACTACAAATAATCCGATAATCGCCGCAACAATAACTAATAAAATAAATCTCACCGCTTAATACCTTTTTTCGTGTGATGGCACAAATTACACCAATATACACGACGGGGAGAGGGGGAGACGGGGAGATGGGGAGATGGGGAGATGGGGAGATGGGGAGACAAGGGGACAAGGGGAAGATAACTCTTAACTCCTAACCCTTAACCCTTAACTCTTAACTCTTAACTCTTAACTCTTAACTCCTAACTCCTAACTCTTAACTATTCCCCATGCCCAATGCCCAATGCCCAATGCCCCATTCCCATTCCTTAGTTTACTTTTCTTAAGGAAATTGTTATCGGAATGTCTTGCTTATATCTGCTTATATAGGAAGTAACGGACTAAAATCAAGGCGGATCGTTTCGTGGAAATTGATAAGGGAGGATTATTTTTATGTCCGATTTAAATCGAGGAATAATGAAGTTTAAGGGTGCGGATACTCCTAAAGCTGTAACTATTTCTACCGTTCTGCTTCTAGGTTCGATCGCATTACTTATATTTTGGGCATTACAGGTGGCTTACGCGGTAAACTAGGAAACTAGCTACTCGCTTATATCAAGGCGCGAAATGTATTATCTATGTGTTAATCCTGTAGACTTTTCTTTACTTACCTTTTTGTAAAGTAATGTTGAACAAAAGCACAACAAGAATTTTTAATTTTTGTTTATCGGTGACAATTGATTCTTAGTTTATGTTGGATTCTAAGGGGTGCGGATAATATTATCGCCCCTTAGACCGTTTTCCCGTTTCTCAAAATAAAACTTTAGATTTTAGATTAAAGAGCAATAAAAATCAATTATATGTTTGAACTATGGGGTGCTTTATTTATTTTTATTTTCTGTCCCCTTTTAGGGGGATTACCAGTTATTTCCTGGATTACCAATGCTTTGGCGAAGCGTCGGTTAGCCCAAATCGGTACTGGTAATATTGGCGTTAGTGCTGCTTTCTATCACGGTGGAACTTTGGTAGGTGTTCTGGCAGTTTTGTCGGAAGCCCTTAAGGGAGTTATTGCAGTTTTAATCGCACGTGCTTTTTTTGGCAGTGGTTCCTATTGGGAATTAATTGCTTTAATCGCCTTGGTTATAGGTCGATTTTGGATGGGGAAGGGGGCGGGTACTACTAACGTTGTCTGGGGATTTGCGGTACACGATCCGATGGCGGCAGCGTTTGTATTTTTAGTCGGTAGTATCAGCTTCCTGCTTTTACGTTCTAAGGAATTAGCCAAATATGGGGTGTTGATATTGTTTCCTTTGATTGTCGCGGTACTGCATTTTGACAATATACCCCACATTTTGGCGGCGGTAGTATTAGCGGGTTTACTTGCCTACATTTACCAACAAATTCCTGATGACTTAAATTTAAAGGCATCGGAAGTGAAACCAGAGTCGCAAGCAATGTTTCAATTATTGCGCGGCGATCAAAAAATACTTTCTCTGGATGATGACTTGGATGCTGCAATTGTAGGAAATAAAGCTGCTAGATCCTCGGAAATGAAGCGTGCTGGTTATCCAGTTCCCAAAGGTTGGGTGCTGACTCCGATGGATGAGCCAGAAATGCTGATAGATTTTCTTCAACCGTCGGATTTATCTCCTCTTGCAGTACGTTCTTCAGCGTTAGGGGAAGATACGGAGGAAGCTTCCGCAGCGGGACAGTACGAAACTGTTTTGAACGTTACAACGAAAGAAGGTTTACAGCAAGCTATTAGTACAGTTCGCGCTTCCTACGAACATCCAGCAGCAGCTCAATATCGTCGCGATCGCAATTTAAAAGAAACTGCAATGGCAGTGTTGATTCAGCAACAAATTCAAGGAGTATTTTCTGGGGTTGCTTTTAGTCGCGATCCAATTACTCAAGAAAGTGATGCTGTAGTAATTGAAGCAGCAGCAGGTAGTGCGGCTCAAGTAGTTTCCGGGAGATACACGCCGGAACAATATCGGGCTTTTGTAGTCAAAACAGAGAATTTGTCTTCGGTGCATTTGGAAGGTGAAGGACAAATTCCTGCGGTTTTAATCAAGCAAGTAGCTTATTTAGCCCGCCAAATCGAACAACACTATCACGGCATTCCCCAAGATATTGAGTGGAGTTATGATGGTCAAACTTTGTGGATATTGCAAGTTCGTCCGATCACCACTTTATTACCGATTTGGACGCGCAAAATTGCCGCTGAAGTAATTCCCGGAATTATCCACCCCTTAACTTGGTCAATTAATCGTCCCTTAACTTGTGGCTCTTGGGGAGGAATTTTTGCGGTAGTATTGGGCGAACGCGCTATAGGATTAGATTTTAACGAAACTGCAACGCTTCACTTTTCTAGAGCTTACTTTAACGCCAGTCTTTTAGGAAAGATTTTCCTACGCATGGGATTGCCTCCCGAAAGTTTGGAATTTTTAACTAGAGGCGCAAAAATGAGCAAACCGCCTCTGAATTCTACTTTGTCCAATTTGCCCGGATTGCTGCGGTTGCTAGCAAAGGAGTTCAGTTTAGCAAAAGATTTTAAGCGAGATTATCGCAAGCGGTTTAAGCCAGGATTATCTGAATTAACGCAAAAATCATTACTTGAACTCTCGCAAGTTGAGCTATTAGAAAGAATTGAATTTATTTTGGAATTGCTTCGCAGCGCCACTTATTACAGTATTATGGCTCCTTTGAGCGCTGCGATTAGACAAGGAATTTTTAAACCAAAAGATAGTGACATTGATAACAGTGCGGCTCCCGAAGTTGCAGCCTTACGAGAACTTGGAGAACTAGCCGCAGAAGCAAAATTAATATTACCAGAATTTGATTCAGAAACGCTGTTTGAGGATTTGGCAGTTTCCACACCAGGACAAAAAATTCTCGAAGACTTTGAAACTTTGCTTAATCGTTACGGTTATTTGAGCGATGTAGGAACCGATATCGCCGTTCCCACTTGGAGAGAAGAGCCGGAAGCTGTAAAACTACTGTTTATTCAGTTAATGCAAGGAAACCAACCCCCTGCAAACAAGCGCAAGCGGGGAGGAGTTGCACAAAGTCGCGTAGACTTGAAAGGACGAGTTACAGAAGTTTATTCCCGATTGCTCGCACAGTTACGCTGGAGTTTTATTGCTTTAGAGCGGAATTGGCTGCAAAACGGTTCGCTTCAAAAACCCGGAGATATATTTTTCTTAGAAATTGAAGAAATACGAAAAATTATCGGAGATTCAGATTATCAACTGATAAGCAATATAGGCGAGTTAGTTACTAGGAGAAGAACCCAGCTTGACGGAGATAGTCAACTTAATCCTGCACCGCTGCTAGTTTACGGTAATGCACCGCCGCTATCAGTTTTCTTATCTGGTCCTTCTTTGGTTCCCGATGGAATGTTAACCGGGATTCCCGCCAGTCACGGACAAGTTGAAGGTAAAGTTAAGGTGTTACGGAATTTACAGGCTGTTCCAGATATAGATAAACAAACAATTCTGGTAGTTCCTTACACAGATTCTGGCTGGGTTGCTTTACTAGCAAGGGCTGGCGGATTGATTGCCGAAGCTGGCGGAAGATTATCTCACGGTGCAATTATTGCAAGAGAATACGGAATCCCCGCAGTCATGGACGTACATAATGCTACCTGGTTACTACAAGACGGTCAGCGAGTACGGATCGATGGTTCTAGAGGGATTATAGAGATATCCAATGATTTAAGACCGGATTGAGGAATTAGGAGTTAGGAATTAGGAATTAGGAGTTAGGAGTTAGGAGTTAGGAGTTATGAGTTAGGAGTTATGAGTTAGGAGCTAGGAGTTAGGAGTTATGAGTTATAAATTATTTAATATTAACCTTTGACCTTTAACCTTTAACCTTTGACCTTTTTATATGAAATTTACTTCGTTAAACAATTTATCCGAAGAAGCTGTTTCCCATAATCCTGAAATTAAGAAAAAGGTGATGTTGCGATTTGGGGATTTACCTCACCTGACTAATTTTTCTCAGGCACGTTTTGCTCCTGGGCAATCGGCAGCAGCGCACGCTCATCAGGATATGTGTGGGGTGTTTTTTGTGGAATCGGGTTCGGGTTTGATTCTGGTTGATGATAAAGAATATTCTTTACTTCCTGGTAGTTGTGTAGCTGTGGAAGCGGGAGAAGTTCATGAAGTTGTCAATAATGGTACTGATGAATTGGTTTTAACTTATTTTGGGTTGGGGGTAGAGAAAGAACGCGGATTAGACGGATTATAGGATGACGCGGATTAGAAAACAGAAATAAACCATCTGTAGATTTCAAAACATCTGTATAATCACATAATCCATTCAATCCGTGTTCTGCGTTAGAGGATGACACTAACCAAACATCTATGTAATCATGTAATCCCATTAATCCCTTAATCCGTTTAATCCGTGTTCCATGATGAGTAACTTAAAATACGCCGATATTACTCAAAAAATAATCGGAGCATCCTTTGAAGTGCATAATTTTTTAGGTAATGGCTTCCAAGAAGTAATATATCAGCGAGCTTTAGCTTACGAGCTGCATCAAGCAAAGCTAAAATTCGCTCGTGAAATCGAACAAAAAATTTACTACAAAAACCTTCCTGAACCTATTGGTACACGTAGAGCCGATTTTGTAGTCGAAGATAAAATCCTTGTAGAGCTAAAAGCTGTCATTCAACTTGATAATGCCCACTTAGCCCAAGCTCTTAATTATTTAAAAGTCTATAAATTAGAAGTCGGATTACTAATAAACTTTGGTAGCAAAAGTCTAACTTTTAAACGGCTTATTAGATAAAACGATTTTAAACCATTGTTGCTGAACTAATTTTGCTATTATCTAAGTAATCACACTGATACAGATTGCAGCATCATGATTAAGCGACTTTGGCAGTGGTTTAAGAATTTTTGGCAGCGTTTATTTAGTAGAAAGCAAGCTGTTTTTCCTCAAGATTCTGAAAGTAAAGTAAAAATACCAAAGTTATCCGATGCAGAATATCAACAGTTTTTTAGGCAGTTGCTGGATAAGGTGAACGATGAAAGCTGGAGTCGCGGAAGAGTTAAAGCTTTATTAGATGGGAATAATATTGTTGAGTCGGATTTAGTACGATGGTTGCGGGGTTTTGGTGAGAAGTTGTTAGCTAGGGATGGGGAGAATCGTAAGTTAGCACAGCGGATGATGCGGTTGAGTGAAGTTGGTTTTGGGGAGTTAAGTCAGCTTGCTGGTGAGATTGGCAGAGAATTGTTGAGAAGAGGGGGAGAAGAGGAAGTAGGGAAAGAAGAAATGCAACAAGCTATTGGTTTGGATGATTTATTAGTAATGATGCAGCAGGATGATAACTTACGTCAGCAAGTTGCTCAACAACTAGGAATTGACGCGGATGACTCAAAAGTGATTGTGACTACAACTGAAGCTTTTTTTTGGCTCAACCAAGGTGAACAACAAGTTGATATAGGGGATTTTGAAGAAGCAATCGTCTCTTATGACAAAGCGATCGCAATTAAACCAGATTTTCACGACGCTTGGAGATGTCGAGGAGCTGTGTTGTGCGACAATCTGCAAAAATACGCAGAAGCGTTGGAATCTTTTGAAAAAGCAATAGAAATAGAACCTGAAGATTTCTATACTTGGCATAATAAAATTGAAGCACTTAATAAACTAAAACGATTTGAAGAAGCGATCACATCTTGTCGTAAAACTATAGATATTTTATTAGGTTTACCTAATACTGATGAGATGTCTTCTGAGATATGGAATAAGCAGGGAATTGCACTGTCTGGCTTAGAAAGATTTGAAGAAGCAATCATATCTTACGATAAGTCTATAGAATTAAAACCTAATCACCATCATTCCTGGTCAAATCGAGGGGATGCGTTGGCAGATTTAAACCGATTTGAAGAAGCCATCGCATCTTATGATCGGGCGCTTGAAATTAAACCGTATTCTCATTTAGCTTGGAATAACCGGGCTTATGCGCTGCTCCATTTACGATTGTTTGAAGAAGCGGTCGCATCCTTTGACCAAGCCTTCAAAACTACACCTGATAAACATAAAGCTTGGTTTGATTGGGCTTATGCGCTGATTTATTTAGAGCGATTTGAAGAAGCGATTAAATCTTTTAAACAAGCCATAAAATTTAAACCTGACTACTACCAAGCCTGGTATAACCTGGCATTGGGATTACAAAGGTTAGGGCTAATTGAGGAAGCTATTTCGGCTAACGACAAAGCCCTTCAGATAAAATCGGATTTCTATCAAGCTTGGAGTAATCGTGGTGCGTGTCTGCGAGATTTAGGACAATTTGAAGAAGCGATCGCCTCTTTTGATCAAGCCCTCCAAATTGAACCGGATGATAATTTGGCTTGGAATAACAGAGGCATAGGATTAAAAAATTTAGGACTATTTGAGGAAGCAATCGCATCCTACGACAAAGCTATAGAAATTCAGCCCGACTACTACCCAACTTGGCTCAACCGAGGTATTACGGTCAAAAATTTGTCTGCCTGCAATTCTTTTCTAGCTTCGATGAGTTTCATTGTCAGACAAAATCCAGAACTAAACAAACGTGATTATGAAGGAGAACTGATAAGCTATCACGAAGGCTTGAAATATTGCCAACAAAATACCCATCCCGAAGGCTGGGGAATGTTACATCAAGCAATAGGTAAAGCTCACTATTACGAGGGAGAAGACAAACCAAATTACCGTCAATACTGGCTTCAAGCAGAATCTGAATACAAACAAGCCCTAATTACCATAACTTCAGAAGCTTTCCCCGAATTACATTTAAAAGTATTGCGAGACTTAATTCGCGTTTTATTTGGCTTAGGAAAAAATGACGAAGCAAAACAACATCGAAGACAAGCATTAGAAGTATTCAGAAATTTACTAAATTCCCTAGATAAATCTTCTTTCCAAAAGCGCAAATTACAAGCCGAATTTTATGGCTTCTCGCAAATGCGGGTTGACGTTTTAATCGAAGATGGCGATTTTATCCCCGCTTTAGAAACTGCGGAGAGAGACAAAAATTTCTACCTCACCTGGATACTCGATAATCAAAAAGAACATATCCTTAGCCCCAGCTACACCGAAATTCAAAAGTTAGTTAATCCAAACACCGCAATAATATACTGGCATCTCAGCCCTTTTGCTCTGACAACTTTTATTATTCAACCCGGTGCGGTTCAACCCATTGTTATCCCCACACAAAGAACAGATAAATTAGAAGCTTGGATCAAAAATTGGGATAAACAATACGAAGATTATCGCAAAGCTAAAAAACAACAGTCATCAAATCCAGATTGGCGCAATAATTTACCAGAATTACTCGAACAACTAAGCGAAATTCTCAACATTTCCCATATTACCGAAACAATCCAAGATTCCAATTCTCAGATTCAAAATCTGATTTTAATTCCTCACCGCGATTTACACCGCTTCCCACTTCATGGACTTTTCCCCGATAATTTCAACGTTAACTATCTACCCAGCGCTCAAATCGGATTAACGTTAAATTCTCAATCCCAAAATTTACATCAAAATATTATCAATCCCAATTTATTGATTGTCGAATATTCTGGTGCAGGTAGAGAAAATGAAGGTTTGGAAAGATTAACTTACTCGCAAATAGAATCAGAAACTATAGCCCGAATATTTGAAAATACCAATTATAAATATATATCCGATAATGAAGCTGATAAAAACACCGTAAAACAAGCTTTAGCAGGATACAATATATTGCACTTTTCCGGACATGGCAGCTATGACAGCAAACGTCCCCAAAACTCAGCTATTTACCTCAACTACGATTCAACAGACAAGAAAATAAACCCCGATTTAACATTACCAGAAATCCATAATCTTAACTTGAAAGGCTATCAGTTAGTTTCTCTTTCAGCTTGTGAAACCGCAATTACTGGAAATGAAACTGTAGAAGCCGAATATGTGGGATTAGTGAGTGCTTTTCTGGATCGAGGTGTATCTTATGTAGTTAGTTCTTTGTGGACGGTAAATGAAATTTGTACCAGCTTACTGATGATTTATTTTTATAGGCAGATTAAAAAAGGTAAAGCTCCAAAGATTGCCTTAGCAAGAGCAATAAAATGGTTGAGAAGTCTTGATTATAAAAAGCTGGAACGATTTTATAGATTTAGTTTTAGTAAATTGAGTGAGGGAGATAGTTCGCGTATTATATTAGAAGCGTATTTACAATCAATTGAGAACAACAAAGATAAACTTTTTAACCATCCTTATTACTGGGCTGGTTTTATAATTACTGGTGTTTAGATATTTTGGTTTAAGTGAATTATATACCTCACCCCGCCTAAAGGCACCCCTCTCCTTAATAAGGAGAGGGGAAGGGGGTGAGGTTGAGGTGCGGTAAATATTGCATCCTATTAAAGTCGGCTAAATACAATCAAAAATTACCATGAAACCAACAGACATTATTATTTTACAAGCTTTCCTCAACGCGCTTTCTCAATTGGATCAACCCTTACCAATGGAAATCCAAAATCAATTAAATCAATTTGGAGAATCGCTGACAGTTAACTCGACAAATATTGGCGAACTTGATACGATTGCCAAATCTTACGAATCCTTAAATGTATTTTACCAAACAGAATTAACATCCTTAGTAGCAACTGGAGCAGAAAAAAATAAAGGAATTGAGAATTTACCCCTAGAAGAAAAAACCAGTCAAAAAACTCCAGAAATTATCAATACTGCTAGAGATGTATTTAATGATAAAGACTCGGTAGGAGCAGCAACAAAATTGAAACAACCTCAGAGTATATTTAAACGAATCGGTAATTTATTTACTGGCAATAAATGAAATGTCAAATCCAACTAATATTATTTTCCCGACGCTTGATTTATTCCTCTATGACTTAAAGGATGGCTTGGGTGAAGATGAAACAATTATTGATAGCAGGTGCAAAGCTTTTTGTGAAAAAATATTCGGCGATTTAGACGAAACTACTTTTAACGAAAAACACGAGCAAATCAAAAAACACCGTTATAGCGAAGCTGACGGTATCGATTTATTAGAAACTAGATTTAGAAAATTTGATTCACCTGATGATGGCTATTACTATCCCCGACAATTCAGCGATACTTACGCTCTTTTAGTTGACTATTCGGGAAAATCAAATGCAAATAATAAATCTAACGATAAACCACAAGATATTAACACTAAGTTTTTTCAAAAATATAAAAAGGAAATTCAAAATCGAATTTCTCAAAAACAGAGATCAAAATAATCAAATTAATTCTTACGAATCCGGAACAATTGGACAAACTTGGTTAGCTTGGGGAAAGTTAGAAGAATATAAATCTGACAAGGAAGTTGAGGATATTGCTCAAGAACTATATACTCAAATCCCTAGCAATTATAAATGGAATAATGACTTAATTGGTAAAGGTGAATTATTTGGAGGAAAAATTTTTGAGTTGTGGTATCACCCAGAAATATTAAATTTAACAGGTAAAGATTTTTGGGATAAATTTAGAACAGAAAGCCATCATGTTTTAATTTGGCTATTCCCGGAAAATATCTCGGCTGCGGATATGAGAAACCAGGTTCAAAATATATATCAAGATTTTATCCGTTTATTTCACTACCGCCATAAAATAGTTTGGGCATACTATCAGAGTAGGTTCTTAAAAGCTAATTTAAAACAAAAATCTATTGAAATCCAAGATTCTATTAATACAGCACGAAGTTTACAAACAAAATTAAATACAGGTAAATTAGATTTAAATCAATTACAACAAACTTTAGCTAATACCCTGGTATCTTTATCAGATTATACGATTGAATTAAACTATCTTGACGACCAAATACGCACCATTAAAACCAATCTAGAAAACTATCAATATCGCTTAGGAAAAATCAGCAGCGAACATCAATCAAGTAACTTAAGCTGTCTCGAAGAATTTAGTCAAAGCGAAATATACGCTAAAAAATATTTACGACAAGCAGAAACTGACTATGCTAATTTAATTCCAGGATTAACCGTAGCTCAAAACCTTAGTAATAGTTTACAAGGGATAATTCAACTAGAACAAACAAAGAGCGATGTCCGCAGCCGTGAGGCTGAACGCAAACTCGATAATACCATTGCCTTGGTTGGTGTAGGATTAGCAATTAGTGGTTTGACAGCTAGCGTAGCTACACAATATTTACCAAAACCACAGCAAACCTATCCCCAGGGTTACGATATTTCTATAGCTTCTGTAATGCTATCACCTGCATTCGTCTTAAGCTTTATCGTCAGCGCACCGTTTTTATTGGCTTTAATTTATCGCTTCCTGCGCCGATAATAAGACAATTAAGACTAGTAAAACTTTATATTGCTATACATTCCCGAGATTGATATCGTTATTTCACACCTATCACCATATATGAAAGCAATCGAAACCACAGCCACAATTAATGAAAATGGCGAACTTACACTAGATTGTTCGCTAGAAATTACCAAACCACAGCGCGTTCGTATTATTGTTCTACTTTCCGAAGATGACGAAGCTGAGGATGCAGATGAAACACCGACAGAAATAGCTATAGAAGGTATTCATCAAGGGATACGAGAGGCATTAAGCGGGCAAACTATTCCCCTTTCAGAAATGTGGGATGGAATTGATGCAGAATGAATCATCACCAATCCAAATCGCTCTTACACCTCGTTTTAAAAAGGATTTACGGGAACTTGCTAAACGCTTTCGTTCAATTCGTAGCGATATTCAACCTTTGATTGAGCACCTTCAAGCTGGTGAAATCCCTGGAGATAGAATTGCTGGAGTTAAATATCAGGTTTTCAAAGTTCGTCTCAAAAATAGCAACATTCAAAAAGGAAAAAGTGGAGGCTATAGAGTAATTTACTATTTGAAGACCGATTGGGGAATAATCCTTGCTACAATCTATTCTAAATCCGATATTTCTGATGTCGGTAATGAAACAATTGAAGAAGCAATTGAACAATACGAACAAGAAATCCAAATAAAAGATAACCCAAGCTAACGCTATAAATTAAGCGTCGTAGCTTCCGAAATTAGTGTCGCAAAATAATTACTCAAAGCCTTATGATATAAAGCTTTTATTTTTAAGAGCATTTTTACACTAATTTAGTCATTTGATATTTTACACAAACAATAAAAAAATCAAACATTAATCAAAAAGCCAGCAGTCGGATTTGAACCGACGACCTACGCATTACAAGTGCGTTGCTCTACCACTGAGCCATGCTGGCTAAAGTCATACTTTGTAATTGTACCAGAAAAAATAATATTGTAAAGCCCCCGATTTATTTCAAACCAGCACAGAAGTTAAATAATTTTATCTGTCCAGAGAGTGATTTACCCGCAGCGGAAAGCATGAGTACTCTAATAGAAAAATAGAATGCTAAACATAAAAAAAAATAAAACTTTTTTGCTACCTCTACAAGTTATCTTAAATTTCGGGCATTTCAAAGATAGCTAGAGGATTTGAACTTTTATTTGATAATTGCCTAAATAGATCCACCATAATACCTAATTGTCCCTAAAAGTAATTAAAAAAATATGACAGCGTTAAGCCAAAGAGATTTATTGAGCATAGCAGATTTGAGTCAGGTGGAAGTTGAAGAACTTTTGCGAATGGCAACGAGGTTGAAATCACAAGAGTTGAAGTTGCAATGTAATAAAGTATTGGGACTTTTGTTTAAGAAAGCTTCTACTAGAACGCGAGTAAGTTTTACGGTTGCAATGTATCAGTTAGGCGGACAGGTTATCGATCTTAATCCTAATGTTACTCAAGTTAGTCGCGGCGAACCTATTCAAGATACGGCAAGAGTTTTGGATAGATATCTTGATATTTTAGCAATTCGTACCTTTGAACAGCAAGAATTACAAACCTTCGCAAATTATGCCAAAATTCCGGTAATTAATGCTCTGACAGATTTAGAGCATCCCTGTCAGATTTTAGCGGATTTATTGACAATTCAAGAGGAATTTCAAACTTTGGCAGGTTTGACTTTAACTTATGTTGGCGATGGTAATAATGTTGCAAATTCCTTGATGTTGGGGTGTGCGCTGGTAGGAATGAATGTCATAATAGCCACACCTGCGGGGTACGAACCTTCTTCAGAGGTTGTTAAACAAGCACGCGAAATTTCAGGTGGAAAAACTGAAGTTATTATTACCAAAGATCCTCAAATCGCCGCAAAGAATGCTAATATACTTTATACTGATGTTTGGGCAAGTATGGGACAAGAAGAAGAAGCAGACGACCGAATGCCAATTTTCAAACCCTACCAAATAAATCAGGAATTGTTGAGTTTTGCTGACCCAAAAGCGATTGTTTTGCACTGTTTACCAGCGCATCGCGATCAGGAAATAACAAATGATGTTATTGAAGGCGAACATTCGCGAGTTTGGGAACAAGCAGAAAACCGACTCCACGCACAAAAGGCTTTACTTGCCAGCATTTTAGAAGCTGAACCAGTTTAGATTTTAGGAAGACGGATTTTGGATTTTCTCTTAATTACTATCCAAAATCTCCCCGGTTTCCACTTAAGATTCAAAATTTATTTAAGAAATTGCAATATAAAAGGCAAAAAACTTTGCCGTTATGAGGTTTTTTGTAGTACTAATGTTCTAGGGGCATTTGTATTTTACTTCCCTATAAATCTATGGAAAAACTGACAGAAGCACAAAGAGAACTTTACGATTGGCTGACGGAATACATCCGAATGCGTCAGCATTCACCTTCAATTCGTCAGATGATGCAAGCGATGAATTTGAAATCTCCTGCACCCATTCAAAGCCGTTTGGAGCATTTACGCAACAAAGGATATATTGAGTGGAGTGAAGGTAAAGCGCGGACTATTAGAGTATTGCATCCCGAAGAACCGGGCGTACCGATTTTAGGAACAATAGCTGCTGGTGGTTTAATTGAACCCTTTACCGATGCTGTGGAGCATTTAGATTTTAAAGAGATAAAATTACCATTCCAAACTTATGCTTTGCGGGTAACTGGCGACAGCATGATTGAGGATTCCATAGTTGATGGAGACATGGTATTTTTGCGTCCGGTACAGGAGCCGGATATGCTCAAAGACGGTACTATTGTCGCCGCAATGGTAGACGGGCACGGTACCACATTAAAGCGGTTTTATCGTACAAGTAGCGAACGAATTACCCTCGAACCTGCAAACCCTAAATATCAGCCAATTGAAGTTGATGCAGGGCAGGTACAGGTGCAAGGTTCGCTGGTTGCCGTTTGGCGTAATTACAACTGAGAAAGGGAATCGGGAATTGGGGATGGGGCATAGGGCATGGGGAATAGTAAGGAGTTAGGAGTTGGGAGTTAAGAGTATGTAAATAGCAAGTAAATAATTTATTTTCTACCCCCTCTCCCCCCTCTACCCCCTCTCCCCCTCTTTTTAATTACGAATCACGATTTATCACCAGGGTTGCTGCCATTTTATGTATCTGACGCAAAAAAAACATCATAAGACACCAACTACTTTTCGCCTAAAAATTCCTTATCATGCAGGGGAAAAGAAGGGTACTTATCAAGCAAAAAAGCTATTGCCGGGATGTCCGAAAATTCCACCATCTCTGCAATTGCGAGACTACCAAAAGCAAGCTGTAAATAACTGGTTTGCGAATAATGGTAGGGGTACTTTAAAAATGGCGACTGGTAGCGGTAAAACTATTACAGCACTGGCAATTACTTGGGAATTATACAGTCAAATTAATTTGCAGGTATTGCTGGTGGTATGCCCTTACCGTCATCTTGTTACCCAATGGGCGCGGGAGTGCGAAAAGTTTGGTTTGCAGCCAATTTTAGCTTTTGAGAATGTCCGTACTTGGCAAACGCAACTTTCGGAGCAGCTTTACAACGTGCGTTCTAATTCTCAACAGTTTCTCACGGTAATTACTACTAATTCAACTTTGATAAGTGATGGTTTTCAATCTCAGTTAAAATACTTTCCCCAAAAAACTTTGATTATTGGTGACGAAGCGCATAATTTAGGTTCACCCAAGTTAGAGGAAAGTTTACCGCGCAATGTAGGCTTGAGGTTGGGGTTATCAGCAACACCGGAAAGATATTTTGATGAGATAGGAACTCAGTCGGTGTTTAATTATTTTGGTACGGTTTTGCAACCGGAATTTACTTTGAGAGATGCCATTACTCAAGGTGCTTTGGTACGCTATCTTTATTATCCGGTACTAATAGAATTGACTGAATCTGAAAGTCTTGCTTATGCGAAATTGACGCGAAAAATCGGACGTGTTTTGATGTATAAGCAGCGAGATGGCGATTTCATTGATATTGAAGACAATGAAGATATCAAATCTTTATTAATTCAGCGTGCGAGGTTGGTAAGTGCTGCGGAAAATAAATTAAATGCTTTGCGGAAATTAATGTTAAGTCGTCGCGAAACTACTCATACATTATTTTATTGTAGCGATGGTTCCCAAGAAGCAGAAGGGCGAGCGAATTTACGTCAATTGAAGGAAGTAACTCGCATTTTAGGAGTTGATTTGGGTTATAGAGTTAGTACTTATACGGCGGAAACTTCTTTGGTGGAAAGAGAAATTTTAAGAAATCAATTTGAAAGCGGAGAATTACAAGGTTTAGTGGCAATCCGCTGTTTAGATGAAGGAGTTGATATTCCTGCAATTAAAACAGCCGTGATTTTAGCTTCTTCGAGTAATCCCCGTCAATTTATCCAGCGTAGAGGAAGAGTTTTACGCCCTCATCCCGGTAAGGAGCGTGCAACTATTTTTGACATGATTGTGTTGCCTCCTGATTTAGATAGAAATACTTTAGAAGTGGAGCGTAATTTGTTAAGAAAAGAGTTGCGTCGCTTTGTTGAGTTTGCTGATTTAGCTGACAATGCTGGTGAAGCGAGGATGAAATTGTTGGATTTGCAGAAGCGGTATGGGTTGATGGATGTTTAAATTGGGCATTGGGCATTGGGCATTGAGTAATGCGATTTTCTCAAAAAAATTTATTATTTTATTTGTTGTGAGAATAAAAATGCCCTTTATGTGGGATAATTAAGATATAGAGAGAAATAATATTACAATGGAGATACGGTAATTTTTTTGAAGCGGCTAATATTCCCATTATAATAAGATACTCTATATAAAAATAATATCACAAAAGCGCCTCTAAAATAAAAAAAATTTTTTGTGGGATATGTTAAAAAGCGATAAATAATTTGAGTTATAACGTCGCGTTGTATATAAGATTGTTATCTTTTAGTAATACACTAATCCCGGATGGTGGGTTAGATGCATCAAAAATATCTTTTAGATTCATAAATAAGCGTGCATTTAACCCACCTTACAAATTATATTTGTTTTTGTATTAAAAATTGTTTCAGCAAAAAACTTTAACAAAAGGATTTACAGTTTTAAATAATACATTTGTAAGACAGTTGACTATTAAGAATCAGCTTTAAAAGCATAATGCGAGCAAACATCGTTACAGTGAGTTTACGGATAACAGAGTATAGCTACTCCAGGTAAAATATAGCTTGAATTGCTATGTTAAAAACCGTGATGAAAAAACAGCATAATATAGATGAAGTACAAGAACCAATAAAGTGCGCTTCACCAGAAGTAAGGCAAATTATCGAGCAAGTATGGCATTTAGAAAAAAGCAGACTTGATAAAAAAAGTTTTGGTCATATTAACGAAGATATTTTAGCAATCGTTAAGGAAGCTGTAAAATGAAGCTGACTTCTATCAAGCTTTGTAACTTTCGCTCTTTTTACGGTAAAACTTGTGAAATAACTCTTGCTGGGACAAACTCAAACAATACTACTATTATTTATGGTAATAATGGTGCTGGAAAAACGAGTTTATTGAATGCATTTACATGGGTATTGTACGAAAAATTTAGTGCAGCTTTTGCTTCGATTGACCAACTTGTAAATAAAAGAGCGATCGCCGAAGCGAAAATTGGGCAGAGTGTGGAATGTTGGGTGGAGTTAGCATGGGAACACGACAGTAAACGCTATCGAGTAAAACGCCAATGTCGGGTTTATAAACATGAAAATGATATTGACGTTGGTAAAACAGAAATATATATGCAGGTAGCGGGAGATGACGGTAGATGGTATCTTCCACCGCAACAACCGGAAGAGATTATCGGACAAATTCTACCTGCAAGTTTACATCAATATTTCTTTTTTGATGGCGAAAGAATTGAAGAAATAGTTCGTTCCGATAAAAAGGCAGAAATAGCTGAAGCTACTAAAATATTTTTGGGTGTAGAGGTAATCAATCGTTCGATTAGACATTTACAAGAAGCTAAGAAAAGTTTAGAAAATGAGTTGAGAATAATTGGTGATTCGGAAATTAAAAAATTATTGAAACAGCAGGGTAAAATTGAACTCGAAATTGAAATAATTAGCAAACGACAGCAAGAAATAATTAAAGAATTAGAATATCAAAATACTTTTAAAAAAGAAACTAGTAAACGTTTGCGGGAATTGAATGCGGCAAAGGATTTACAGGAAAGGCGGCAGGAATTAGAAAAACAAAAAGCGTCGCATCAAGATAATTTACGACAAACCAGAGAAACTATCAAAAAAGCTATATCTACACGCGGGTATACAGTATTGTTACCGGAAACAACAGTACAGTTTCGAGAAATTATAGATAATTTAAAGCAGAAAGGAAAATTAACTACAGGAATTTCGCGAGAATTTATTCAAGAGTTATTAAAATCAAGTAGCTGTATTTGTGGTACGAGTTTAAGTGAGGAAAGTACAACTCGCGCAAATGTCGAAACTTGGTTGGAGAAAGCTGGCTCCTCGGAAGTTGAAGAAACAGCAATTAGAATCAGCGCTCAAGTTGATGAAATTGATAAGCAAACAGGATTATTTTGGGAAGAAATTGACAAGGAACAAGCTAGAATCAGTCAGTTGAGACAGGCTATAGCTGAAATTGAAGCAGAGTTAGATAATATTGAAGAAAGATTAAGAAAAGATCCTAGTGAAGAAATTAGAAGTTTACAAAAGCGGTTGGATAAAATTGAAGAAAAGATTACAGAGTTAACTTTAGAACAAGGTGCCAACCAGCAGAAAGTAATTAACTTAAAAACAGAATTGGAAAGTTTGAATAAACAAATATCTAAGCAAAAATTAAACGAAGAAAAACAAATATTAGCCCAGCGTCGCATCAGCGCCACACAAGACGCGATCGATAGATTAACCCAAGTCAAAGTTTTGCAGGAAGAGCAATTCCGCTTGCAATTAGAAAAACGGGTACAGGAGATATTTAGCGAAATTTCTTTTACACCTTATATTCCCACAATCAGCGAAAAATACGAATTAACGTTAATAGAAAATACCTCTGGTTTAGCAATGCCAGTTGCAGCATCGACGGGGGAAAATCAAGTTTTGAGTTTATCGTTTATTAGCAGCATTATTGATAGAGTGCGCGATTGGAGTCAAAATAAAATGCTCATGGTAGCAGATAGCAGCACATTTCCGATTGTGATGGATTCACCTTTCGGAAGCTTAGATGTAATTTACCGAAAGCACATAGCTCAAATCATTCCAAAGTTAGCAAATCAATTAATCGTATTGGTAACAAAGACTCAATGGAGGGGTGAAGTTGAAGACGAAATGTCATACCGAGTTGGTAGAGAATATGTATTGACTTATTATTCTTCCAAACCCGATTGCGAACAAGATTTTATTGAATTAAGTGGAGAAAGATATATGCTGGTGAAGCAAAGTCCGAATGAGTTTGAATACAGTGAAATTGTGGAAGTTGAGAGAGAGTAATTAATGAACAATGAACAATTATCAATAAACATTATATTGTAGGGTGTGTTACGGCACGAGAAACTTTGATTTTAAGTTATAAGTTAGAACATGTCGTAACGCACCAATATTCGGATTAAAAAACCCTTCTAGACGCAGAGAGCGCTGAGGTAAGAATTAAAGAGAGTTGGTAATTTGTAGGGTGTGTTACGGTACAAGAAGATTTGATTTTAAGAATAGATTTAAAAATGCCGTAACGCACCATTTTTATAATTGAAAGAATTAAAAAAAACCCTTCTAGACGCTGAGAGCGCGGAGGGAAGAGTTGAAGAGATTTGGTAATTTAAGGCAAATGCAATATGTAAAATTTCATTTAAAGAAGCAAACCAAAATTAATAATCAATATGAATTGATAACTGATAACTGATAACTGTTCACTGATAACTGATAATGGCTGAAACTGGAAGAATCAGGGTTGCAAAAGACAAAGCGGAGTTAGTACAAAGTTTAACATCTTGGAATGGTGCAACGGGACCTTTTCAAACTTTTGCTGACGTGGTTGTTTTTGCGGCTACTTTGGGAAAAAAGCATAATCGCCGTGTAGTTTTAGGGGAAGTTTCTAAAAGGGAACCTTCACCTATTAAAGTCGAAACTTTTGCTTCAATGGGATACGACTGGGTAATTAAATTGATTGGCATTACCGAAACTAAGGATATAAAAGTACTTTCGGTAACTGAGGAAGAATCTCAAACCGAACGTAATAATATTTTTGAAGAATATACGAATGGTGGTTTGGAAATACTGCAAACTGAATTAAGAGGTGCGGTAGATTATTCGGAAAGGCTGTTGTTGATATTGAGTGGAGAAAGGTTTAAGGAAGATAAGCAGGGAGAATTTGATTTGAGTAAGTTTCTTAATTGAGAATGCGTTTTTATAAAATTACGTGGCGGTTGAAACCGCGTCTACACAGTCAAAACCCGCCTGCGCGGGTTAAATCAGTATTTTCATTTAAGAGTTTTTTCTACTCCACGCAGGTAGAATTTGCCCGTGTAGCTGCGGTTTCAACCGCCGGATTATATCCGAAATTCTTATTACAATTGATTATAAAAACGGGTAAAACCTAATGAATTCATCAAATAAATTAACTCCTTCAAAATGGCGATCGCACCCTACTATCCAATTAGATGTTAGCTTTGCCGATTTAAACGCCTGCTTCGGCTCTTTCTTTAGTATCATCAATAAACAACAATGTTTAAATGATATTAAATCTTTCTGGCATACCGATAAGGAAATTTTAGTAACGCTATCTGTAAGAACAAGTTTAGATTTATTGTTACAATCGCTAAATTTACCTCCTGAATCGGAAGTATTGATGAGCGCCATTAATATCCGAGAAATGGCGGGAATTATCCGCAGTCATAAATTAATTCCGGTTCCTATTGACGTTTCTATTGATACTATTGCGCCTAATTTAGAAATATTAGAGCAACTAGTTTCTCCTCGAAGCAAAGTGTTATTAATCGCGCATTTATTTGGCGTAATTGTGCCTTTACAGCCTTACGCTGATTTCTGTAAAAAACATCATATTTCATTAGTAGAAGACTGCGCTCAAGCTTTTGCAGGAAAACAATATTTTGGTTATCCTCAAGCTGATGTGAGTTTATTTAGTTTTGGTGCTATTAAATCTTGTACTGCTTTGGGTGGAGCAGTAGCATTAATTAAAGATAAACAGTTAGCTGATAAAATGGAATCGATTGAGCAAGAATATCCCCAAAAAAGCGAATTTTGGTATTTTAAAAGAGTATTTAAATTCTATTGGTTAAAACTTCTTTCGCTGCCGAGCATATATTATCAAATCATCAATTTAATGCGGCTGTTAAGTTTGGATGTCGAATCAACAATAAAAAAAGCAACCCTCGGTTTCCCTAAAGGTGATTTACTCGCTAAAATTCGCTATCGTAATCCGAAACATCTACTATGGTTTTTAAACTATAGATTGAGTCATTGCGATGATTTTCAAGAGCGTATTCAACGAGGCAAAGATTTTTTAAAAATGCTACCAGATAATCTTACTATCCCTGGTAAAAAAGCTGAATATAATTCCTTTTGGGTAATGCCAATTTTAATAGATTCCCCCGATACTATGGCTACGAAATTGCGTGGGGAAGGTTTTGATAGTGCTAGGGGAAACCGCAGTTTATTTGCTATTGATGCAAAACTAAATAAACCCAATCATCTTTTACCAATTCAAAGTCAATATTCAATGGCGCATATTTTATGCGTACCATTTTCGCGTTTATTAACACCACATGAATCAGAATATTTAGCGCAATTAATTACGGTAAATAGCGATTGTGAATCTGATGAAACAAAAGATATTGTAATTCAAAATAATTCTGTATCTGGCGGTTGAAATTGACGGATTATATAGAACCCAAATCGGGAGCATCCCAATATTGCAAAAATAAAATTTGGTAGTGCGAGCATCTTGCTCGCTTGATATACATAGCGAGCAAGATGCTCGCACTACAAAAAAATAAAATCACACATTTGGGATGCTCCCCCCAAATCAAACTATCTATTGCTGTAGTCTTAATTCTCTATATGTTTTTTATATACTAATGTATTTGAAATATTAGTGCCTAATTAGCCGTGTTTTTTTTCGCTGATAGCAATTTTAAAAAAACTACATCTTCTCGTAAAATTTCAAATTTTCCCAGATAAGCCTTATAGAGAGTCTTAATTCCAGGTAAGTATAAATTACCTATGTGATTTGACTTGCAAATTAAGAAGTATGGAAAATTGGAATGAAATTAACAAAAATAATCCAACGATTTATTCTATTTGCTAACGCTTTATTCCTAGTTCTGATTCCTTCAATTACTCATGTCAACGCTCAAACAACACCATTTTACTGGGAATTTATCAACGTTGATATCGCAGTACAAAATAACGGCGATATGTTAGTCACCGAAACTCAAAAATATACATTTACCAGCAACCACACAAATCAACGGTATCGCTACATACCTCTTGATAAAGTTAAAGAAATCACCGATGTATCCGTTTCCGAAAACGATCAAATTATTCCATCGAATACGGGAACTAAAAATAATCAATTATGGATAAGCTGGAAACATCCACTCAATCCACCCGAAAGTCATACTTTTGTAATTAAATATCGTGTAGTTGGAGGATTACATGAATCGGGAGACAATCTACAAGTTTACTGGAAAGCGATTTTTTCAGAAAGAAATTCTTCAATTAAAAAAAGTCGAGTTACCGTAACCTTCCCCGAAGAATTAGCAGGAAAAATATTAAAATATCAAAATTTTGGTATACCGAGTGAAGCTAAAAAAATAGATGACACAACCATTCAATTCATAGCACAAGAAGAATTAGCTCCTCAAACCGAATTAGAAGTTCAAATTACCTTTCCCAAAGGAATTTTGAATGTATCTGATGTTTATTCAGAGAGTTCATCTTTTCCAAACATTAATCATGTTTTAATTATGATTGCAATCTGCTGTATTCTTTTTGGCGGTAATAAAGGTGATGGTAGCTTTAACGGAGGAGGTGACGGAGGTGACGGAGGTGACGGAGGTGACGGAGGAGGTGATGGTGGAGGTGGTGGTGATGGTGGTTAAAACTACTCCACAAAATTCACCAGAATCAAACACGGGTGTAAGCAATATTTGATAGGTTTTATAGTCCACCTCCGTGGACTTTGCCTGTGTAGTAGCGGTTTGAACCGCCGGATTATTAAATAAATCCAAAATCCCCCTACAAAACCCCCGGCAACCCCACCTGCTTCGGCTCCACAAACTTACCTTTAAAATCCACAGTTTTATCTTCAATAGTTCTTGCCTTCGCTAATTCTGTCCTCAATTCCGCTTTTTCCATCTTGTCTTTAACTCCACCCAAAATATAAACGAGTAATCTGGTTGCTAATTCTTTCCCCGCAACTAATACCCGCTTGCGATTCGCGTCATACAAAACCCCATACCAAAGAGATTTGGGAAATTCCATTCCACTAAAACCACCTTTACTATCAAATTTTTGCAGCTTGGCAAAAATATCTTCGATAGAGAAACCTTTTTCAAATATTAAGATACCTAAAGCTTTCGCTAATGCCATTTGTCCGACGGGACGAAATAAAATATTACCTTCTCCCTCATCTTTTTCAAAACTAAACCTTCGGAACATTGGAGTATCTTCGTGTTCTAAAAGTTTATAGCTTGGTAAAGTCGCTAAATTATCGAATAGCTCGTTAAAATCTTCTATAGCCTCTTCTAATTCTTCATCCTCTGGGCGCATGGGAATTAAACCTTTATCTAAGGGTTTCCAATGAGGATATTTGTGTTCTAAATAACGTTCTGACATCTCTTTTAAAGCCTGCAAAGTTGTCAAAACTGTAGACTTAGCCGCAACTGTAGCACTATTCCAATTTACGCGAGATTTCCGATCTTTACGCTGTTCTAAAAGTGGATGGCTAACGGCTATCTTTCTAGCAACAATAGAAAAACCATCGTCTTCATTTAACTGTGCTAACTGTCCTTTACTCAAGGGTACAGCCATCAAGTTTACGTGTACGAAAATTGACCTTACCCTGCGTCTTGCTTCCTCGCGGGTTTCTCCAGCAGCAACCGCACAAATAAATTCTATACCGATTTTTTCTTGGGGTAATTGTTGTAAATATTCGGCTTCAACTCGGTATTTTTCTGTTAAATTATCAATCGTAATAAAATTATTATTCTTAGCTTTATCCTTCTTATAGCGCGGTAACTTACCAGTTTTAAGTATCTCCATCAAACCCTGTACCGCCATTAATCTATGCTGACCATCTAATGCATAAATAGTTACATTTTCTGTACTAATATCGAGCAAGCCAAATTGACCATTTTCATCTAAACTAGTAAATTCCGTGGTTGATTTTTTGGCTCGTCCTTTACTATCCCATTCAGATGCTTTAGAATTATCAACCCAAGGCTGACTAATTACAGCTAATACGGGAGGAAATTTATGATTTTTACGTGCTGCTAAATACTGAACTAAAGGTGCTTGTCGCGACCAATCTAAGGGGCGTTGCTGAATATCATCTATACTTTCTGCGTCAATTTCGATATTATCGGTATCGGGATTATACTTACTTCGCAATAATGGCAACAATGATGCAAAATGAACTTGAGATGCAAACCATTCTAAAGTAACCGAACCCACATAAGCTTGAGTCCCGCCCATTTCCGTTTTTTGGACTAATAACTGTTTATTTTCGCCAATATATTTAGTTAGTAAATCAGAAAATTTTTTTTTATCTGGACTAGAAATAACCGCTGCTGAGGTAGATGTACTTTTTCTCATTACAAATCTTAAAACAATTAAATACTGACATCCAAATACTATATATAAAAACGATTCAAAAAAGAAATATTAAATTAAAAGTTTTTAAAAACCGCGATTGGTACAAAAATATGTAATACTAGTTTTTGCTCTAATTTTTATAAATACAAATATCTGGCAATTACTCCCTTCCCCTAGAAAATTATCAAAAAAAACCTTACTAGACGCTCTTAGTACTGAGGAAAGAAGTAAGGAATAGGTAATTTTAGAGCGGCATAGAAGTAATTATCGCGGCTAATCCAAAATCCAAAATCTAAAATCCAAAATTGAATGACTCTTGCCCAACAATCAGAAAAAAGCCAGCCAGCACCCACTACGGTAATCGATAAAATTCCAGAGATTACCAAAGAAATTCAGGAACTATATTTACTAGACGAAATACCTTGGATTATTGGCGTATCTTGGGGAAAAGACTCCAGCACGATTTTGCAGCTTATTTGGAATGCGATCGCAACTCTACCGCCAAAGAAACGCAGCAAAAAAATCCATGTAATTACTACGGATACGTTGGTAGAAAATCCTATAGTTACGGCATGGGTTAAAAATTCGATGCAGTTGCTGGGTACTGCGGCTAAAGAAAGAGGAATGCCCATCGAGCCTCATTTGCTGCTGCCAGTAATTCAAGATACATTTTGGGTGAATTTAATCGGCAGGGGTTATCCGGCTCCCCGCAATCAGTTTCGCTGGTGTACGCCGCGTTTAAAAATCAACCCAGCCAACCAATTTATTCGGGAAATGGTTAGAGCTAACGGCGAAACAATTTTAGTATTAGGTACTCGCAAAGCCGAAAGTTCGCGACGGGCTGCCACAATGCAAAAGCATCAAGCGGGTAGAATCCGCGAGCGTTTGAGTCCAAATGCCAGCTTACCAAACTCTTTAATTTACACCCCCATCGAAGATTGGAGCAACAACGATGTGTGGATTTACCTCAACCAATGTGAAAATCCTTGGGGTGGCAATAACAAAGATTTATTTTCGATGTATCGTGGTGCGACGGCAGATAACGAATGTCCTTTAGTTGTCGATACTTCTACCCCCAGTTGCGGCGATTCGCGCTTTGGCTGTTGGGTTTGCACGATGGTAACTAAAGATAAATCAATGGAGGCAATGATTCAAAATGACGAAGAGAAAGAATGGATGCAGCCGCTTTTAGATATTCGTAACGAGCTAGATATTCAAGACGACCACGATAAGCGAGATTTTCGCCGAATTTGGGGCAAAGTGCAGCTTTTTGAGCGTCGTAACCATAAAGATGGTAAAACAACAGTAGAGCCAGTACCTGGCCCCTATACTAAATATTGGCGGGAACATTGGCTGACAAGGGTACTCTCAGCACAAACCCAAGCTCGTCAAACTGCGCCGGAAGATATGCGCGATATTACCTTAATTACCCCAGACGAATTGAGTGAAATCAGACGCATTTGGTTGGAAGAAAAACACGAATTTGACGATAGTTTACCCCGAATTTATCAAGAAGTGACAGGAGAACCTTTTGTAGACTCCCGCCCCGGAGCGGGTTACAGTTTATTAGGTAGCGATGAGTGGGCAGTATTAGAAGAAATCTGTGACAACGACGCGATGCATTTAGAATTGATGGCGAAACTGTTAGATACAGAGCGGCAATATCGCAAAAAATCGCGTCGAGTAGGAATCTACGATGCCTTAGAAAAATGTTTTGAAACAAGCTCGCGAACTCAAGAAGACGCAATTAAAAACGCCCACTTCAAACGTGACTTAAAAGATGCTGCTGGTAAAGGCGATATTGACAAAGTAAAACAGTTAACTTTAGGTGACGTTACAGCAGAGAAAACAGAAAAACCCCAAAGTTGGGCAGATAAAAAATTTAAAAAACAAAACAGTGAGCAGTGAACAGTGAACAGTGAACAGTGAACAGTGAGCAGTGAGCAGTTATTTATGAAAATTATATACTGCTATGGGTTGGTAAGAGGATGTTTTAGAAGTGTAATTTATTCCTCGATCTGGCGGTTGAAACCGCTGCTACACAAACAAAACCCGTCTCCACGGGTTTAAAATTCATTAAGTCCAGCTGCGTGGACTTCGCTTGTGTAGTCCCAGTTTTAACCGCCGGATACTTTTCAAATAACCTCTGAGACAATCCGATAAATTATTGAGGAAATTTAACTCTATGTTCGTACTTAATAACTTAATAAATGATGACTATTGCTTTAAGATACTGCTCACGGCAAAATCTAAAATTGTAATGACTGTTAACTGTTAACTGTTAACTGTTAACTACTCACTACTCACTGCTCACTGCTCACTGCTCACTGAATATGATATTTCTCGAACTTGTTTTAGAAAACTTTGGCCCTTATTGCGGTCGTCAAGTAATAAATTTAGCACCAAATAATGATGATAATCCCCACCCGATTATTCTTGTCGGTGGAATGAATGGTGGAGGAAAAACAACATTTATGGATGCGATTCGTCTGGCACTTTACGGACATCGCGCTCAATGTTCGACTCGCGGAAATTTGAGTTATTATGACTTTCTCAATCAATGCGTAAACACTCATAAATCACCTACAGAAAAAACTCGCATTGAGCTAGCTTTTGAACATATTGAAAACGATAAACCTGTTAGATATCGTGTAGTTAGAACTTGGGAAAAGAATCCTAAAGATGGTAAAGATCATTTAGGTATTTTAGATATTCGCGAAAACGATGAATGGCTGGATGAAGGATTAGTAAATATTTGGGATGAATATATTGAAAATCTCTTACCTTTAGGAATTTCTAACCTATTCTTATTTGATGGCGAACAAGTAAAAGAATTAGCAGAACTTGAAGTTACACCTCCCATTGTAGTAGAAGCAATTCGCGCTCTTTTAGGTTTAGAATTAGCCGAACGTTTGACAGCAGACTTAGAAATATTAGTCAATCGTAAACGTAAAGAACTTGTAGATACAAAAGAACTTGCAAACTTAGAAGAAATAGAAAAGCAGCTTAAGGATTTACAAGAAGAATACGCAGAAACTAAAAATGTAGAGGCGCAAGAATTAGAATTTTTACAGCAAGCAGAAAAAAATCAACAAGAAGCTTTTGATAAATTTGTCAGTGAAGGCGGAAAAATTGCTTCAGAAAGCAGTCAGCTAGAACAACAGAAAATAGCAAAAGCTAAAGAAGCAGAAAACACTCGCCAGGAAATGGGTGAATTAGCAGCAGGCGTTTTACCATTAACATTAATCGAGCCGCTACTAAATCAAGCTCAAGAAAGAGGTGAAGTAGAATCCTTAGTTAAACAGCAGCAAATAGCCAGAGATATATTAGTAGAAAGAGACAAACGTTTACTTAATTTAGTAAAAAAAATAGATATAACATCAGATAAATTTTCTCAAATAAAAACCTTTTTAGACGAAGACATACAAACTATAAATACATCCTTAAAAGAATCACCTTGGTTAATCGCTGATGCAGAAAGCTTGAGTCAATTAGGTAATATTCTGTACTACTTGCAAACTACTAAAATTACTGCCAAACAGCAACTAAAACAATTAAAAAATAAAGAAGAAGAAATTATCACTTTAGAAAGACAAATACAAGCAGCAGCAGCACCAGAAGATTATCAAAAATTAGTAGAATCAGTCAAAGAAGCCCAAAATCAAGTTACCGATATCAAAAGTAATTGTGAAACAGTAACTCGTCGCTTAATAGAACTACAAACAGAAATTGATAAATTGAAAAAAGATTTAACAGAATATAGCGTTCAAACCATCGAACATAAAAGTAAAGAAAACATCATTAATGCATCAACCAGAGTACAACAAACCCTCAAACTATTTCGCGAACGACTTACATTAAGAAAACTCAATAAATTAGAAACCGAAGTCACAGAATGCTTCCGCTACCTGCTCCACAAATCCGACTTAGTACATCGCATCATCATCGACACCAACACCTTCAGCCTTTCCCTATACGACTCAAACTCAAAACAAGTTGACAAACATCGTTTATCCGCAGGTGAAAAACAACTATTGGCGATCGCCTTCCTTTGGGCATTAGCAAGAGTATCCGGGCATCAATTACCCGTTGCCATTGACACCCCATTAGGAAGATTAGACTCATCTCACCGCAGCAACCTAGTAGAAAGATATTTTCCCTCAGCATCCCATCAAGTAATATTACTTTCCACCGACACAGAAATAGCAGAAAAAGAAGTAAAAACCCTCCGCAAGAATGAGGCGATCGCCCGCGAATACGTCCTCAAATATTCCCAAGAAACTCGACAAACAACCGTAGAATCCGGGTATTTTTGGTAATAATTTGGGGGATTGGGCATCGGGGATTGGGCATGGGGAGAAGAATTTTAACCTTTAACCTTTAACCTATAACCTTAACTACTCCTAACTCCTTAAATCCAAAATCCAAAATCTAAAATCCAAAATCCCATAACTCCGAACTCATAACTCCTAACTCCTAACTAAAAAATGGAATCACCAATCGAACGCATCCGCTTATCCCAGACAGGCAAAGATCAACTTTTAAAACTGAGACGCTTTACCAAAATTGATCAGTGGAATATCCTTTGCCGCTGGGGCTTTTGTCGTTCCCTCGCCGAAAAAAGCATTCCTTCTCCCGTACCGATACCCCAAGATAGTAACGTCGAATTAAACTGGCGAATATTTGGCGGTGAGATGTCCGATATGTTGCTCATGGCACTCAAACAACGCTGTCATAATGACGGATTAGGAACTGACAAAGAAACCCTTGTAACCCAATTTCGCTTACATCTACATCGCGGCATCGGTTATTTAGCAGGAGATCCGAATATTAAGAAAATTGAAGACTTGATTGAATTAGCGATCGAAAAGTAAGGGATCGGGAGAGGGGGAGAGGGGGAGATGGGGGAGATGGGGGGAAATTTAAAACTCCTGACTACTCACTACCCACTACTCACTACTCCTAACTCCTAACTCCTAACTATTCCCAATGCCCCATGCCCTATTCCCAATCCCCTATTCCCCATTTCACTTCTATGAGATAATAATTGCCAATTGCCAATTGGATTTGTAGAGATGCTAGAAGATTTAGCAATTGAACGCCACAGAGCAGCAATTTACCGCACAGACTTATCTCGTCCAACAAAATTGGCAGTCGAGTTTGAAATTATTAATACCAAGACTACATTTTTCGATTATGGATGCGGACATGGTGGTGATGTAAAAAGATTGGCAGATATAAACGTTAAAAGTGCGGGTTGGGACCCTTATTACAAACCCGATGCGCCTTTGAAGTCTGCCGATGTAGTCAATTTCGGCTACATTCTCAACGTCATAGAAGATACTGAAGAACGTCTATCCAGTCTTAAAAATGCGTGGAAACTAACTGAAAAAGTATTAATAGTAGCCGCTCAAGTATTGGTAAGTGCCCCTAGCAGCAAAAATAAAATAGCTTATGGCGATGGTGTAGTAACTCTTCGCAATACATTTCAGAAATATTACGAACAGGCAGAACTTAAAAAATATATTGATAGCAGCTTAGAAGTTGATGCCGTACCCGTGGCGTTAGGCATTTATTTCGTGTTTCGCGACGAACAAGAAAAAGAAAACTTTCGCGTCGAGTGCTATCGTTCAAGAGTAATTGCGCCGAGAATTATTCTTGCTACTAAAAAATATCAAGAATGCAAACAGGAATTAGCACCATTAATTAAATTCTATACAAAACGCGGTAGACTGCCGGTTGAAGGAGAATTAGAACCAGAAGCTGAAGAAAAAATCCTGCTAGAATTTACCAGCATTCGCCGCGCCTTCAAAGTAATATTGCAAGCAACAGACGAAGCCGAATGGGATGCGATCGCCTACCGTCGTTCTTTGGATATCCAGGTTTATCTTGCCTTAGTGCAGTTTGAGGAACAACGTCCTAGATTATCAGAACTACCCGAGGAAATCCGATACGACATCAAAGCCTTTTTCGGTACATATCGGGATGCTTGCGAGGTAGCCGATCAAAAGTTGTTCAGTTTAGGCGAACCCGAAATTATTAAAGCAGCCTGCAACCAAAGTAAAGTTGGTAAACTTACACCAAGCGCTCTTTACGTTCATACTACGGCATTAGGAGAATTAGAACCTTTACTGCGAATCTACGAAGGTTGTGCCAGTCGTGTATTTGGGCGACCTGAAGAAACAACATTAATCAAACTTCATATTAAACAACCAAGAATATCTTATCTGCATTACCCCGATTTCGATACCGACGCTCATCCAGCGTTAAAAGCAAGTATAGTAATCGACTTACAAACATTCAAAATTACTCGCGGTGACTACTCCACCAGAGAAAATCCCCCCATATTGCACCGTAAAGAAACATTTGTAACTCCCAAATATCCACTCTACGAACAATTTGACCAACTTACCCAACTTGAAGAACAAGCAGGATTATTTGAAAATCCCAGTGAAATCGGTACCCGTAACGGCTGGCAAAAATGTTTAGAAGAACATGATGTAGAAATTAAAGAACATCTAGTTAGAAAAAGGGAATAGGGCATTGGGAATAGGGCGTTGGGCATTGGGCATGAATTGGTAATTGGTAATTGGTAATTGAGCGATTAAGAGAAACAACGGAACAAGGGGACAAGGGAAGATAATTATTAATTAATAACTCACTACTCCTAACTGTAGAGACGTAGCACTGCTACGTCTCTACACTCCTAACTCTTAACTCCTAACTCCCCTTGTCTCCCCATCCCCCATTCGGCGTATTGGCACAACAAAAAAATGCAATTGTGTCAAGATATCGTTCATGTTTTAATCGAATAAATTTTTCTCATGCCAGGGTGTAAGCATCAAGTAATAAAGAGACGTAATTTGTAATACTTTACAAATCAATCGATGCTTTGGTAACAAATATATCTATGCTGTTAATGCTACGAATCGCGTTTACTAAAACAAAATTTGCAGCAAACAATTGCTATAGGGTTACTTACAACCATTACAGGGACTCTGGCTGAAGAATTATTTTTGGGTATATCAAGTATCAAATGTTAATTTGAATCGCTTAATCTTTGGTACGCAGCGAGTAAAATAAATTACGATTAGCGGTTTACGATTAAAAACGCTGCACCCGCTCAACTAAATTTAGATTGCCAGTGTTTGCTCCTTGGAACCAAGAATTTTTAGAAAGCAGAAACCAGGAAAAAAGGAAGTAGACTTATGGGGCAAGAATTCGTTGGTATTGTATCGATTGTAATTCTGATGGCGATAGGGGTTATACTCGGCTATGTTCTTTCTCAATTAATTTTGGGATATTTAACGCTGAATTTAATAACTTTTTTAGGAACCCTTAGCTTAATAATTATTTTCGGTACCTTATATTTTGTTTTATTTTGGGAATTTAAAAAGCGTCAGTCGCGCTCGTTTTCTCCACAACCATCATATCCAACACCAGAACCCACAGCCGATGCACATTTGCAAAATCAACTCTTCGCTTTGGTTGGTGGGGATAGGGGTACTGCAAACCGCTTAGTCGAACAGCTAAAGCGAAATCATCCCGATATGTCAGAAAATTGGTATTGGCAAAGGGCGATCGCCGACTTGGAAAGGGACAGGGGGCGTTAAAATAGTTGAACTGAACTAAACTAAAAACTAAAAACTAATTACTAATTCTACACATGGCAATATTACGTCAATACATCGCTCCCTTAATCGCCGTACTAATTTTCGGCTTAGCGCTAGTAGCAGTCAGTGCCCGTATCTTTTTACCGTCGGATATGGCAGCCCCTGCACCCATCGAAGAAGATGGAGGTATAGGAATGTGGGATTCGGGTGCATCACAATTTGTATCTTTAAATTCTCCAAGCTTAGAAAATAACAGTAATACACAAGTATAAATAAGCGAGCGAATAGGTCATTAGTGGCAGAAAAACTACTACAGGATTATACAGTTCGTTCCGGCTCAAGCTTGGATAGAGCGCTGCTAGTAAAATTCATGCAGCGCACCTACCAAGGTATGTTTCCGCAACAAGATTTTTCACATTTATCGCAAACAGTCGAGCAGTATCTTTCTCCAGACACCCCTTTATGGTGGGTATATTCAGCAGAGAAAAAAGAACAAGTAGATATATTTCCCACCCGTCCAATTGCTTGTTTGTGGATGGGAAACGCCATCGATCAAATTAGTGGATTGCGTCACGCACACATATTTCTTCTCTACGTAACCCCAGAACATCGACGCAAAGGAATCGGAACAGCCTTAATGCAGTACGCCGAAAACTGGGCTAAAAAAAGAGGTGACAAGCAAATAGCACTCCAAGTTTTTCAAACAAATAGCCCTGCACTAAATCTCTACAATCACCTTGGCTATCAAATCCAATCCTTATGGATGGTTAAACCTTTACAGTGAACAGTGAGCAGTGAACAGTGAGCAGTGAGCAGTTATCAATTACCAATTACCAATTACCAATTACCAATTACCACTACGTAACTAATAACTCTGTTCCTAACTCCTAACTCCTAATTCCCAACTCTCAACTCCTAACTCCTAACTCCCAACTCCTAACTCCTAACTCCTAACTCTCCCTCCTCTTCCCAAAGTTACTGGGTAATGGTAATTTTAAAATTATGTATGATGCAGATGACGATTACCTACTTGATGTCGAAGCGGAACTAGAAAGCCCTCTAGATAAGATGGAGCCGGTGAGCGCGGAGTCGGAAGCGGATAAACCATCACCGGAGGCTATGCTAGCACTGCTTGAAAATCCTCAGCCACAGCAGAAAATGCTGGCGGCACGTGCTTTTTGTGATATTGAAGATGCTCGGGCTACTCCTCATTTAATTCGATTGTTAACAGATGTTTGTCCTCTAGTGCGGGTAAGTGCAGCATATGGCATTGGACGCAATCCCAGTCCGGATGCAGTTGAACCATTGATTGACCAATATAATCAAGATTGGAATGGCCACGTGCGAAAAGGTGTAGTTTGGGCGTTGGGTAATTGTCGAGATGCGCGTTGTTTAGCGCCTTTAGCCGATGCTTTAAGAACCGATATTCCTGCCGTGCGATTGTGGGCTGCTAGTTCTCTAGCACAAATGGCAGAGGTTGGTTATGAAACTGTTGTAGGTGCGATGCCACCTTTGATTGAAGGCTTGGTAAAAGACTCTGTGCCAGCGGTACGGAGTAATTGCGCTTGGACTATTGGACAATTATGCCGCGAATTACCTTCTAATATTGTTTACGCTACTGCTATTGATGCTTTGATTGAAGCTTTCGCTGAAGACGAAGATTTAGGAGTACGTGAGGATACTAAAGCCGCATTATTAGGAGTCGGAGATCCACGTGGACTCCAATTAATCGAAACTCTCGAACAAGAAGGCTGGTTTTGAGACAGTGAACAGTGAACAGTGAACAGTGAGCAGTTATCACCTGCTATCACTTCTCATATATTAAAAACCGCAGCAAGTATGTAGAAATGTGAAGCTTGATGCTTCTGTAAGCTGAGGTTTTTGGGCTATTTAAATAATTTGAGACTGTAGTAAAGCACTTTCAGTAGCCATAGATTAGGGCAAATACTGGGGGATACACCTATAAGAGTAGGTGAAAGTAGTTTAGTTGAACTCATTTATTGAAAGTTGTAGCTACAAAAAGTCTTTCTTGGGATTTAGATGTAGGTAATTATCGTGGATCTCTACAGAGCGGAATCTCCAAATACTGCATAAGGGCGAAAAGTTTTTCCTGAAAGTAAAAGAAAAAGTAAAGTATAGAACAACATTTTTGATGCAGCCCCAAGAACATTTTCCAAGTCGATCTGTGAGAATGCGGTATTTTGCGGCTTATACCAGGGCTGTTGCCATCACCTTTTTTGCAGAAGCTAAAGCCATAAAACTACGAGTATTTTGCTGAAATGCTCAGCTTTACAAAGTTTTATTATAAACATCTATAAGTTTTTACAAAGTATAAGAATAACTCACTTTTAGATAGCTGTTTGTATTACATCAACTACGGAATCAGATGTATTTTTAATTGAAGGATTGATCGGTAGTTTACCGTAATTTACTACCAGTATTAAGTTGCCATAAATACTATGGTTAGGGGATGACATATTCACTTACGCCGAAATACTATACAAATATGGATACGAGGAAACACACAAACCCGCCTATCCAAAACACAGTTTAAAAAATCAGTATTTTCTGGCTTAAATTAATAATGAAAAACATCAAAAAGTTAGTAAAAACCCTCGCTGTTTCCACTTTAGGTTTAGGTATTGCTACAGTATCCGTCTCAGAAGCACAAGCAGCTTCATTAGTTCCTCAAACAGAAGGTGAAATCAAAACAAACCTTGGTTGTTTAGACCCTAACAATTGTATTGATACACAATCAGCACTTGGTTACACAGTTACAAGTTTTGCATTTCAAGACTTCGATGCCAGCCGTTTGTTTTCTGATAATAGAGCAACTGAAAACACCTACGGAATGGGGATTCAATTCATAGGTGAGGATGAAGGAACAAATCCACAGATAGGACAATATTGGTTACGTCCGGTAGCTTTCAAAGATGGTGCAGTATTTGAAGATGGACGTTTAGAAGCTGGTTTGTTTGAGTTTGATTTTGGCAAAACTATCGGTGAAATAAAGCTTGATTTCTTTGATGTTGAGTATGAAGATTCCACTCAAGTCGTTAAAATCAACGGACAAAATATCCAAGATTTGTTTGTAGAGAACGGCCCTGATAGCAATATCAAAAGTGTAGTCTTAAAAGACTTGAGTAAGTTCACAGTTCAGCTTGGCGAACCAGGAGGTCGATTCGGTACTGGTGACGGTGTTTCATTACAAGTGAGCGTACCTGAGTCTGAAAACGTTATCGGCTTGAGCGCTTTAGCAGTGGCTGGAGTAATTACCCTCAAGCGTCGTAAGAAAGCTTCACATAAAGCTTGAATTCAACTGCTAATTTCCCCTTACTTATTCAGCTAAGGGGTTGCATCTCACCATTAAATTATTGTCTATATTATTTATTGCACAATTGCAAAAATTTTCAGGATTTAGGCATCTACACCTATAAAAATATTCCCTTCTCTTTAAACTTTATTGAGTAGATAGATAATCTCACCTTCGCGGGTTAAGTTATCTAACTACTCTTTTTTTTGGCTTTTAAGATATTAGCGATTCTACTTAACTCTCAAAGTTATCACTGAAAAAATATTTAGTAATTTGAAGTAAGACGTTTGAAAAACGATATAAATCAGTATTTATTCGGTATAGATAGCAAATAAAAATTGATTTCAATAATTACTTTCATTGCAATCAACGCAATTTCTCGGAAGAATCTTCGATTTTTCTCTCAAAATAAAGTTTGGATTAATTCTGTTGTTTAGGGCTTACGTTTTTGCAAGTTTGTCTATTAGCTTAGTAAGTAATCGAGGCGAACAAAACAAATTAGTTACTGCCTCATTTAAACAAAGAGAACAAGGGAATTTAATCATGCGTAAGTTTAACGTTATTGCTGCAATTTGTGGTTTAGGTTTGGGATTCGCTGCTGCTGCGCCTGCTGCAAATGCTGCTAGTTTAAGTTTGATACCTCAACAAGAAGGTGAAATTGAATTAACCAACCTCCAAGCTCTCGATGCAAATCAGGCTATTGATACTAGTGCCTTCGGCTTCAGCGTTACAAGTTTACAGTTTGACTTTGATAATTCTCAGAAGGTAAATTACGGACTCAGCAGATTATTCGTTGATAGTAAAGGTACTGCAAATGATTATGGTGCTGTTAAATTCAAAGCTAAAGATGGTGGAACAACTGAAGATGAAGGAGAGTTTTGGCTCCGTGCAGCAGCTATCCAAGACGATGGAGTAGCCTCTGAAGGAGGAGAATTAGAAGTAGGTCGCTTCAGATTTGACTTTGAAAGAGTACTTGAAGAAATTAGCATTGACTTCTTTGATACAGAATCATCACCCTTCACCGGAATCCTTGAAATCAACGGTGAAAGTGTTAACGATTTCTTAGAAAAACAAGGTGACGGTAATATCCAATCAAGAACATTTACTAATGTAAGTTCTATAGTCTTACAGTTAGGTAAAGATAACGGTAGAGGAAAAGGTGATGGTGTAACTATTTCTGGACTAGAAGTTGTTCAATCCGTACCCGAACCTACAACAACCTTCAGCCTTGGTGCTTTAGCAGTCGCTGGTATGTTCGGTGTTAAGAAGCGCAAAAATATTAAAAAGTAGGTTATTTAAACAAACGAACATCGCAAAACCTTTTTTTGAAAGCTTTTTTAATCCGCTATTGACAATCTGCACGAATATACCTTTTACAAGAAATGCGGATGTATCCAATTTCAAATAACAATTATTTTTATAGGAGGCTTTCGTCTCATGCTTTGTGTATAGAGTTTTTAATTTGATGTGACATTTTTATTGGAGTATAGAAAAAATTCTATGCTCCAATTTTACTTTATTGTTATGAGGTTTTAGCGCAAGATTTAACTTCCGAACACCTGCGCCCAAGTAGTAAAAACAAAAAGTATAACTGCTGCGAGAGCTAAAAAACCTTGGATAATATTTCCAATCAAACTACCAACAACAATTCCCAAACCAGCTTTAACTGCTACTACTAAATCTTTTCGATAAATTAATTCACCAATAATTGCTCCTAAAAGCGGCCCAATAAAAATACCTATTACGGGGCCACCAACAAGTAGAAAAGGCGGCAATAACCCAAAAAATGCGACAGCCAAACCAATCATTGAACCAATTTGGCCCCATTTACTTGCACCAGCTTTTTTTGCTCCCCAGTATGCAGCTAAAAAATCAATTCCCATACTCAACAGCAAAACCACCCCAGTAATAATTAAGGGAACGCTAATAGCAGCAAAAGTACCTTTAACAAATCCCCAAATAATAATTCCAATCAAAATCAAACTCGTCCCCGGAACACCAGGAACAACAGCACCAATTACACCCGCGAGCATCAAGATAATTATTAAACCGTAGATAATTTGCATATTTCTTAGTTTTTAATTTTAAGTATGAGAATAGGGAAGAGGGAATAGGGCATTGGGCATAGGGCATTGGGCATAGGGCATAGGGGCAAGGGGCAAGGGGGGGTAGAATCTTAATTCCTATTAACTCCTAACTTCTAACTCCTAACTCCTAATTCTTAACTCCTAACTATTCCCAATTACCAATTACCAATTACCAATTACCAATTTTTACTCAAGATTTTTGGCGCTCAAGCGCAACTACGAACCAATTTCCAATTCACTCATTCAAAGTAACGGCTAATTTATCGGCGATTCCAGCTATCCAATTTTCGTCTTGTTTGGTATAACTCCGGGGAGCGTGCGCTCCTAAAATTAAGACTCCTTCTTCGCCAATTGGTTGACAAATTACACCTTGAGTATTACTTGGTAAATAATCAAATTCAACTCTTCCGGGATACACTTTTAAATCTACTAAATAAACTGCCTTATGCTTTTCTAAAACTCTTTTTAATATTGCTCCCGGTGTAACTTCCGATTTTTCTCCTAAAATTCCACGACGCAGTAAAACTTTGCCTTGATAGTAAACAACTACGCAGCGAGTTACTGTATTTGTCAATAATAAGTGAGATGCCCAAGCTAATTCTGTTTTTACGGCATCTGATAAATCGGGAGCAAGAATAAAGCCTTCTTCACCTACAAGCTTTACAGTGTCTGGTGTTCTAGGTTGTACCTGCTGCCAAAGTAAACCTGTCAATATCAAAACAGCGCTTAAAATCACACCAAGTACATCAGCACGAGCTTGAGATTCTGTTAATTGAGGTGACTGTATGCGATTAATTAACAAAAGTACAGCGCCTAACCCACCTACTACGATAGGCAGACGCCGATAAAAGCGATTGGGATTTGGATTAGCCATGAAGAAGAATTTAGATATAACTTATGAGCTATCAGTTATGAATCATGAGTTATGAGTCAATTCAATTTTGGATTTTAGATTTTGGATTGTTCTCTTCGCTAAACCGTAAGGCTCGTTCAATCTCAAGTTTAAAATCTATGCAGAAGTTGGTTGTATGCTGCATTTTTTGCGAAATTGTTTATCGTCACTCTCAATTTCACAAAAAGTACCGCATTACATTTAACTCCTCACTATTTGTACTTACTCTTCACTCTTAACTCCTAACTCCTCACTATCTTTATTCATCCCCCGGTTCAATGATACGTTGAAACAAATACCCGGTACCTCTTGCCGTCAGAATTAATTCTGGATTTGAAGGATCGTCTTCTAATTTGGCTCGCAAACGAGAAATATGTACGTCTACTACGCGGGTGTCAACATGACGTTCGGGTGTATATCCCCAGACTTCTTGTAAAATTTCCGAACGAGAAAAAGCTTCTCCCGAACGACTTACTAAAAGCTCTAAGAGGTTAAATTCCATTCCTGTTAATCGAATGCGTTCGTCACCTTTATAGACTTGACGCTTGTTTGTGTCGATTTTGATAGTACTTACATGTATAACCCCGGAACTGGGTATTCCAGAAGCACTAGTTTTATCTACTCGTCTAAGTACGGAACGAATGCGAGCTTCTAATTCTTTAGGGGAAAATGGTTTTACTACATAGTCATCAGCACCTAGTTCTAAGCCGGTAATTCTGTCCGCCACATCTCCCAAAGCTGTTAGCATAATAATTGGGACATCGGATTCCTTGCGTAATTCTTGACAGACACCATAGCCATCTAGCTTTGGCATCATTACATCCAAAACTACTAAATCAGGAATTGCTTTACGAAAGGTATCTAAAGCTTCTTCCCCATCACCAGCAGTAACCACATCGTAGCCAATCATTGAAAGGCGCGTTTCTAAAATCCGGCGAATGCTGGCTTCATCGTCTACCACGAGGATTTTCTCTTTATGACTCTCCAATCTCAACGCTCCTTAACTAAAGTTTTTCTTCATGTTAATTTTTAGTACCATTTTTAGTACCATCTTATTAAGATATCATTCCAATTATTCATTGGTAAAAACCTTGAAGGTATTACTATTATTAGATTTTGCTTCGTTCAGGAACTTAAAAGAAACATTTTGATTATTTAAGTTTATTTAATAACATTAATAATGCCTAAGCCAAAAACCTATTACGTTTGCTCTGAGTGTGGTGCGGAAACTCCTCAATGGTTAGGTAAGTGTCCGGCTTGCGGAACCTACAACTCTTTGCAAGAGGAAATCGCCGTACAATCCTCCACAGATATACCTTCTCGCGGTGTGGGTGCTTGGCACTCTCAGATGAGTAAGAAGAAAACCTCTAATAAACCAGCCAAGCCGCGAGCATCTTTAAAACTTGACCAAATTAGCGATCGCCAAGTTGAGCGTTGGAGTTCTGGTTATGGAGAATTAGATCGGGTATTAGGTGGTGGGGTGGTTCCGGGTTCTATGGTATTAATTGGTGGAGATCCAGGTATTGGTAAATCTACTCTACTATTGCAAGTATCAAATGCGTTGTCTCAAGCATATCGCGTTCTTTATATATCTGGGGAAGAATCCGCACAACAAGTTAAATTAAGGGGTTCGCGTTTGGGGGTTGCTCAGAAAGAGCATGAAGAAGCTAACGGCAATGGTGCAATTACAGTAGCCTCGGAGACTAACGGGAGCAAGGACAACAAATCAACTAAAGTTAATAGCGATTTATATATATTACCCGAAACAGATTTAGAAGAAATTTTAAAAGAAATTGAATCTCTCAGACCAAATTTGGCAGTAATTGATAGTATTCAAACGGTATTTTTTCCAGCGTTAACATCTGCACCCGGTTCGGTAGCACAGGTGCGCGAATGTACTGCGGCTTTGATGAAAGTGGCAAAGCATGAAGACATCACCATGTTAATAGTAGGACACGTTACCAAGGAAGGAGCAATTGCAGGCCCCAAAGTTCTGGAACACTTGGTTGACACCGTACTCTATTTTGAAGGAGACAGGTTTGCTTCTCACAGATTATTGAGAACCGTAAAAAACCGTTTTGGTGCTACCCATGAAATTGGTATTTTTGAAATGGTTGCACACGGTTTGCGAGAAGTCCCCAACCCCAGCGAATTATTTTTAGGTAGTCGCGACGATCCAGCACCGGGAACTGCTATTGTAGTAGCTTGCGAAGGTACTCGTCCTATCGTGGTAGAATTACAAGCTTTGGTAAGTCCGACAAGTTACTCTTCTCCGCGTCGAGCCTGTACCGGAGTAGATTACAGCCGTTTGGTGCAAATTTTAGCAGTGTTGGAAAAACGAGTCGGAATCCCCATGTCCAAACTGGATTCTTACGTCGCTTCCGCTGGAGGGTTAAGCGTAGAAGAGCCAGCAGTCGATTTGGGAGTTGCGATCGCGATTGTTGCCAGTTTCCGAGATCGGATTGTAGATTCCGGTACCGTATTAATTGGTGAAGTGGGATTGGGGGGACAAGTGCGATCGGTATCGCAAATGGAATTAAGGTTAAAAGAAGCAGCCAAACTCGGATTTACACGAGCGATCGTTCCTAAAGGGCAAAAATTTCCCGAATTAGATATCGAAATATTGCCAGTTTCCAAAGTGATAGACGCTATTATTGCAGCCATACCACAGCAGACGCTTACGGATGAAGATTTGGAAATGGATGATATTGAGATGGAAGATATGGAAGAGTGAGGGGGAGATGGGGAGATGGGGAGATGGGGAGATGGGGACAAGTTTAAGCAGTAATTATTATCCTTGAACAATAAGTTATATGCAGGAAACATTAAAAATCTTCAAGCGCATACTCCGTTTTTTGTTTTTTTTAGGTATTTCATGCTCATTATTGGCACTTCTTTATTTCTTTTTTGTGCTAGCGACATTTATTTTTCTCTTTTATCAGCTTCTATTGGTAATTATAGTTTTTCTGATTGTGTCATTGTTGATAATTCTTATTCGACGCAGTAGGTATAGGCTGCGGAGATACGGTTTAGGAATACTGATAGGGCTGACAATATTATATGGTTGTTTTTTGGCTATTCCAGAGTTCAACTTTTTTATTACATTTAATACTCGGCAACAGATAGTTAATCAGTATTTTCAACAAAACATCAAGGTTGAAAATTCATGGTTAGGTGAAGTGAATTATTTTCCAAACTCTGTTTATTTTACATACTTTAAAGCTCCTCACAGATTCGGCTCTCGAGTTTTTTTTGTTTATCAGACTACATCACCTTTTGACCCCAGGGAGACCGTGACAAAATTGAAGAAGAATTGGTATTTTGTCGAAGGTCAGTATGCAAGTTGAGTAAAGTTTTGTTTCGTTTACAATACCGTGCTTAAATAACATCATATCTTGCTCAATTCTCAACAAGACCAAAAAAACCGGGTTTCTAAACACAAGATTTAGGTTTCAGCATTAGTTACTGTAGATTGGGTTGTTCGCGAAGCGTTGCGAAGCAATACGGAGTAAAACCCAAAACTAGCTTTGTTTTATTATAAAGATTTTGTATAGCAGTTATAAGATTTTGAGGCATTAAAAAACCCAGCTATAAAAACCAGGTTTTAGGTTCGTATTGGATCAAACTGTTTGTAGAACCGATAATTTAGATGGCTTAAACTACAGTAAAATCCGTGTTGGCTAAAGATGGAATACCTTGGATTATGGCAAACTGTCCCCCGCTTCCTAAACCTTCTTCAGCGCCGTTTTGATTGTAGAACAAATTACCTGTTCCTAAACTATAAGTGATTAAACCACTACTACTACCTACAGCAGCATCATTATTAACAATAGAGAATTGGCTAGGATCTAAAAAGCCGTTAGCTGTAATAGATAGAGAATTAAAGGTAGCTTTGAATAAGCCAATTTTGTCAATACCAGGTTTAAAGTCAGTGATAGTATCAATACCGAAATTAGCTGTATTAAAAGGTGTATCTCCAGTAGAGAATCCGAATCTATCAACACCTCTATTCCCTGTGAGAGTATCATTGCCCGAACCACCACTAAAACGGTCATCACCATCTCCGCCACTTAGCTTGTCATCCCCATCCCTACCTTCTAAACCATCATCGCCTTTGCCTCCAAATATGACATCGTTCCCAGCCTCTCCTATCAGCGCATCTTCATTACCGTCACCGCCGAAGAGAGTATCATCACCCGTTCCACCGAACAAAGAGTCATTATCTTCACCGCCAATTAGTATATCGTTATCGGCTTCACCGAATAAGAGGTCGATGCCTTTACCGCCTCTAAGAGTATCAATTCCATCACCGCCACGTAGATTATCCTCACCATCTCCACCACTAAGGAAGTCATCACCAGTATCTCCGCGCAGAAAATCAACACCATCTCCTCCATAAAGTGTGTCATTACCACTTCCGGATGAAAGATCGTCATTGCCTTCTCCTCCAAACAGAAGTTCATTGCCTTTATCTGTTTCAAGGTTGTCATTTCCCTTTCCACCGAAGAGAGTATCATTACCACCAAAATAATCTAAAACTTGATCGTCACCGTCTCCTCCTCTTAGAACATCATCACCCGTTCCGCCGAACAAAGAGTCATTATGTTCACCGCCAATTAGTATATCGTTATCAGCATCACCAAATAAGATGTCGATACCTTTACCACCGAAAAGAGTATCAATTCCATCACCGCCACGTAGATTATCCTCACCATCTCCACCACTAAGGTAGTCATTACCTATGCCCCCATCGATCAAATCATCGCCGTTTCCACCGAATAAACTGTCATTTCCGACTCCACCTCTTTGAGTATCATTGCCTTCTCCACCAAAGATGCGGTCATCATCGTTAGTATCGCTACCTGACTCAAAACTGCCTACAAGAGAATCGTTACCTTCTCCACCAAATAAGCTGTCATTCCCCTCACTACCAAGAAAGGAGTCATCACCTTGTCCCCCATCTACGGTGTCGTTTCCAGTTCCACCAGCAAGAAAATCATTATCAATACCACCTCTAAGAATGTCATCACCGTTGTTTCCGTAGAGGTAGTCATTCCCTTCGTTGCCGTAAAGTAAATCATTCCCACCGTTTATAGTATCGTTACCATCATCACCATAAAAGTCAGTACCATGTTCGCCTCTAAGAGTATCGCTTCCCTTTCCACCGAAAAGGGTATCTTCCCCTCCCAATCCTAAAATTAAGTCATTCTCTGGAGTGCCGAAAAGTAACTCAGAATTATCAGTACCTGTAATATTAGCCATTTTTTAAACCCTCAACAATTGCTTTTTAGCTGCAAAATAATTGCAGTATTTATACTGAATTGTACGCAAGTTATTGAAGCAATTCGTCGTGAAGTTGATGATTAAAATTTTTGACGAACTACTTTGAAATAATCAAAACTATGCAGCTGGTTAAACTAGATTAAATACTGAAATATTGTAGCCATCATCAATTTTTATAGGATTTACGCAAGCCCCCCTTAAAAAGGGGGGTTGGGGGGATCTAAAATGTCTGGAACACTATATTTTCCGTTATTGCTGCGTAAGTCCTATTTTAATGTTAGCAAAATCATAGAGTAACTTTTGCAACAGCTTTATAAAGTTTTACATATTAATTAAACTGTTAATTTTTCCTTATACATTATTTATTCTATACTGTCTTATATTCTTGTATATTCTTTAACCTAACCCGCTATAGCACCTTTAATATAGTAGTATTCTAATGTATTAAGAATTAGGGGATAAGTATGCGAATTCTTTTTACCATTGCTCACTTTTTTAATTTCACAATCGGAAGTAAGCACGCTTCAGGACAAGCTAAATCTCGTTTTCGCTTACAGGCATTAGGCACAAATATTACAGCACTGCATCAGTTATTTGGGAAATCTCAAAATATCATTGATATCGAAAAGAAGCTAGCTTTTGGGGCTAACCAATTTCAACAAAGCGAAATAGATGTTTTGATTTGTACTACTGGAGACTATCATTTACTAAATCAACTTCATATATCGCAAAATTTTTATATACACAACCCCACAAAGGTAGAACCTTTACTTTTAGGATTTGAATGTCAGGCAATTCTTAGAGATTATTTAGGAAAATATGATTATTATTGCTTCTTAGAAGATGATTTGATAATGCATGACCCTTGGTTTTTTGTTAAATTAAATTGGTTTAACCAAAATTTAAGTAATCTAAACTTACTTCAGCCAAATCGTTATGAAATTTCTTCTAAAAGTTTAGTTAATAAAGCATATATTGATGGAAATTTGGCTCCACGAGTAACTGCACCTTTTCAAAACGTGCAGGAAAAACCAATTATTCAGGGCAAAGTGATGAATATGCCAATAAATTTTGGTCGCGCTCTAAATCCTCATGCTGGTTGCTATTTTCTAAATACAGAGCAAATGGATTACTGGGCTAAAAAACCTTATTTTCTTGACCGCGATACGAGTTTTGTTGGACCCCTTGAAAGTGCTGCAACTTTGGGAATTATGAAAACATTTAGAGTGTATAAAGCTGCATCCGAACAAGCAAATTTTTTAGAAATTCAACATTTTGGCACGGCATTTTTGAGCTTAATTGGTCAAAAAGTAGGTTTGGCAACGAGAAACAATGAACAATTAAACTTAACTTAATTTGGCTCATCAGTACTTGGTATGCTAATTAATTAGTCGTTTTAAGGCAGAATGGAAAAAATAATTTTAAAAAGGATAAATATAGTAAATAACCAACTAATGTTTCTCAAGTCGTTTATTAGTAAGCATTTCGCGCTTTTTTCTTAAATATTAAGCATACTATGTCCGTTAGAACCTTAATTTCAGCCTCTAGCATACCTAAATCGATCGACCATCACTAGTAGTTCACCACATTAATTTTGCGGGGTAACGCGCTCGTAGTGGGAGCGTCTCGCTCCCTCGTTACAACCAGCGAGCGGGACGCTGTCCTAAGAGGACACGCTACGCGAACGCACTACCTCGACCCATCAGAACTTATGTGGTGGAGTACTAGTATTCGACCACATAAGTTATGAGGGGTAACACATTCGTAGTGCGAGCATCTTGCTCGCTGGCGCTATCGAGCGAGCAAGATGCTCGCACTACGCAAACCCATCAAAATTAATGTGGTGAAGTACTAGTGGTGATAATTGATGTTCCACACGCTCTAGGTGATAATTGATGACTAACTATCCACACCCTCCGGGCTGAATATATGCGTATTTTATTTTTACACTCAAATTTTCCGGCTCAATTTCGTCATTTGGCTGTAGCTTTAGCGCAAAATCCAAATAATCAAGTTGTTTTTGGCACTAATCGTCGTGAAGGCTCTTTACCTGGGGTTGTCAAAGCTATTTATAGTTCTAGTCGGGAAGTTCGTCCGGAAACTCACCATTATGTGAGACCTTTAGAAAAAGCTGTTCTTCAAGGACAAGGTGTCTACCGTTTAGCAGAAGAATTAAAGCAAAAGGGTTTTATTCCAGATATAGTTTACGGTCATTCCGGCTGGGGGCCGACGTTATTTATCAAAGATGCTTTTCCGAATGCTACTTTACTTTGTTATTTTGAATGGTTCTATCAAGCACATGGCTCCGACGCTGATTTTGACCCCGTAGACCCCTTAACTCCCGATGATGAAGCTCGGATTCGGATCAAGAATGCTCCTATTCTGATTGACTTATACAGTTGCGATCGCGGTTTATCTCCTACTGATTGGCAGCGTCACCAGTTTCCCGGTGAATATCAAAGTAAAATTACTGTATCTCATGATGGGATTGATACAGGATATTTTAAACCGCAGCCAGGAGCCAAGTTAATTTTACCCAGAATTAAGCTCGATCTTTCTGGTGTAGAAGAAATTATTACTTATGTTGCCAGGGGTATGGAACCTTATCGAGGTTTTCCGCAGTTTATCGAAACCGTTGCGTTACTTCAACAAAAAAGACCGAATTGTCACGTTGTAATTGTTGGAGAAGATAGAGTTGCTTATGGAAAGCAACTTCCCGATAATCAAACTTATAAGCAGTTGATGCTTGAAAAAGTACCGTTAGATATGACAAGAGTCCATTTTACAGGTTTGCTGCCTTACGGTGAATATCTGCAAGTATTGCAAGCTTCTTCAGTTCACATTTATTTAACTCGTCCTTTTGTTTTATCTTGGTCAATGTTGGAAGCTTTATCTACAGGTTGTTTGATAGTCGCTTCAAATACAGCACCAGTTACCGAAGTAATTGAAGATGGTGTTAACGGTTTATTAGTAGATTTCTTTTCACCACAGGAAATATGTAACCGCGTTGAGGAAGTACTCAATAATCCTGGTGAGATGTCTTCAATTCGAGAAAAAGCTAGAGAAACTATTTTACAAAATTACGATTTAGCGCAGTTGCTACCGAAACATCTGGAATGGATGCAGCAAGATTTAAAATCTCGATCTGTTTAATTTGTAAGTATATATTCAGACAAAATAAATTATTTATTAAAATGAATTACAAAATATTGCTGCTTTTATTTTTGTGAAAGTAGCTTATTTTTTACATAGTATGCTTAGAAGTTGTAAATAAAATTGCAAACTTCAAAATCCCCCTAAATCCCCCTTAAAAAAGGGGGACTTTAACTCCCCTTAAAAAGGGGAGAAGGGGGGATAATACGACAACCGGGTTAAAAACGATACTGTTTAAACATCCTCTTAATTTATTCGTAGTCAAGGCTTTAGTTATTGCTACAAACAGAAGTTAAATTTGTGTAGTTTTCAGTAATAACAGATTCATTAAGTGTATAGATAAATAGTAATACCGTATCTGTATAAAGATGCACATAATCTAGCCTAGGCAGGTAGGCTTTGTAATGTTAGCCTCAGTCTTCTAGGCTGCGGGTGTTTTAGCTTTTATGCAGGTTGTATTCTTTCATTGCCACGTAAATTGTTATCTAGAAATCATAAATTAGGAGAAATTGAACATGAAATGTAATTTGAAAGTCCTATTATTATCTTTGGGACTGGTTTTAAGTTCAGTTACTACTATTAGTGCTGTTACTGCTCAAATACCCAATCAAGCTTCATCGAAAAATTCTTTAAGCCTTCAACAAAACAACTTTATTCAAGCATCAGCAAAGCAAGTTCGAGATAGAGAATGGAAAGCCTTCTTTAGTAGTAAATATGATTATTGGGATGCTCGTGTACTTGCAGATTACTGGGGACAATCGATCGGTGAAGCAAAAGCAAGAATGGGTAGAAAAATTCTCTGGGGTAAATCTGATGTTGCAATTCTCGAACAATTTTTGGTAGATGCAAGATTTAAAGCTTTGCAGAACATTCAAGGTTCTAGTCCTTCTTTAGAATTATATGGCGAATCAAAGTACAAATACGATGATGCAGCAAAACTTGCTAAACTTTGGGGTGATTCTTCACCTTATGAAGCGAAAATACGGATTGAGAAAAATTTAATTTTAGGTCAACAAGAGGTAATTGAACAAGCTTTAAGAGCAAGATAAATAAATCAATTAATTATTAAATTAATCATTAAATATGTTGCTGTATCGCAAGATGTTTTAAATATCTTACTAGGTGGGCTTATTACCTGCCTATTTTTTTGTCTTTAATAACAACTATCAACTATCAACTATCAACTATCAACTATGTCTAAATTAAACTGGAAAATTGGCTGCGAAATTGAACTATTGGCACCAAAAGGATTAAGTAGAAAGGATTTAGCAGAGTCGATCGCCCGAGAAAATAATGGAACTGTGCGTCGTATATTTTATCCTCAATCCGAACCAAGTCAAGTGCCGGGAACGCCTTTATTTCATAATCTAACTTTAGGCTTTGAAGTTATCGATCGACAAGGAAATTTAATTGCGAAATGCGTTGACGATTTAACTCTTCAAGATGATTTAGATAAATCACATCCATCGAAACCAGGATGGTATCGAATTGTTAGCGATGACACTCGATTTTTGCAATTAATTACCTGTCAAGCAAAAGCCGAACAAAGTAAATCTGAAGTTCTTAATCCGATTGCCGATTTATTTGGCACTCATGTAGAACAAGGAGTAGAAGGGATGGTGCGCGTTGCCGATAATACAGGTAATCCTATTGCGATCGCCGCACCTTTACCAGGAGAGCGAGAACGTCCCTGCGAGCTAATTACACCACCAATTGATACAAATCACTTAGAAAAATTAGAAGTTCTTTTAAAAACAGCGCGTCTACTTAATTTCACTATTCCTGTAGAAGGTGCAACTCACATCCATTTTGATGCAAAACCATTATGTTCTGCTGATGTATTTGCTAATTTAGTTAATGTTTTTCACGCACATGGGGGAAATCTGAAAAGATTGGTGGGAACTAACCATAGGTGTCGGCGTTTGGGAAATTGGAATATAGCTTTATTCAAATTAGTCAACGAATCCAGCTTTCGAGAATTACCGTGGGAAGAAGCTAGAACAAAAATTGCGAAACTTGAATTAACAAAATACTGCGATTTCAATCTAAAAAATTTAATTCATCCCATTCCAGATAAACTTACCTTTGAAGCTCGTATTTTTCCAGTTTGGCTTGATTCACAACCAATTATCGAAGCTGCGGCATTATGCGAGGCAATTCTTCGTTATGCTATGAGTGAAGTTGAGATATCGCCTATTGCACCTTTAGAGTGGAAATTGGAATCGATGCAAGAATTTCTTAAATCACTTCAAATATCAGAAGATATTCTTAATGTGTGGTTATCTCGGGCTAGGAGTATTAACTAGATGTAGGAATCTAGAAACGGGGTTTTTTTAACGGCTTATTTTCAAACTATTCAACTTAAATCAAACCCATAATATGTTTTCTTTGTTAAGATGTGCCGATTTTATAGATAATTTAATTATGACCATATGCATCTTTAGGAAGTTCCTTAAATTTCAGGAGACCTAGGAGACTAGATATAGAACCACCAAACTTGATCTAACAAGTATTGGAAGTTGGTTGCATTCGCTGGCTAAGAGCATACTATCAATTGAGGACTATAGGTTTTCTATCCGAGTAACTTATCAATGATTCTCAAAACGCTAGTATTTTAATACCCAGCACTTCAATTCAATACCAGTATTAAAGCTACGACTTTTAGAAAATACATGAAATGGAGGATTTATGCGAGCAGTACTTATGGCTGGAGGTTCCGGGACGCGGCTTCGTCCGCTAACTTGCGACTTACCCAAACCAATGGTGCCTATCCTCAATCGACCAATTGCCGAACACATTATCAATCTTCTTAAAAGGCACGACATTACAGAAATTATCGCTACCTTGCATTATCTACCAGATACGATGCGAGACTACTTTCAAGATGGTAGCGATTTTGGCGTACAGATGACTTACGCTGTCGAAGAAGACCAGCCTCTAGGTACGGCAGGTTGTGTAAAGAACATTGCCGAACTCTTAGACGATACGTTTTTGGTGATTAGTGGAGATAGTATTACCGATTTTGACTTAACCGCAGCAATTAAATATCACAAAGAAAAAAAATCCAAGGCAACTTTAATTTTGACTCGCGTTCCGAATCCAATTGAATTTGGAGTGGTTATTACTGACGAAGAAGGAAGCATCAAGCGATTTTTAGAAAAGCCTTCCACCAGCGAAATTTTTTCCGACACGGTTAATACTGGCGCTTATATTTTGGAACCTGAAGTTTTACAATATCTGCCAGAAAACCAAGAATCGGACTTTTCTAAGGAGTTATTTCCTTTACTGCTTGAAAAAGGCGAACCAATGTATGGTTATGTTGCTTCCGGCTACTGGTGCGATGTGGGACATTTGGATGCTTACCGCGAAGCTCAGTATGATGTACTCAACCATAAAGTTAAAGCTGATTTTCCTTACAAGGAAGTTTCACCCGGTTTATGGGTTGGTCAAAATACTCACATTGAATCTTCAGCAGTCATTGAAACACCAGCTTTAATTGGCGACAACTGCCGTATCGGTCATAGAGTCCACATCGAAGCCGGAACCGCGATTGGGGATAACGTTACCATTGGTGCCGATGCCAATTTGAAACGCCCGATTGTATGGAATGGAGCAATAATTGGTGACGAAGCTCAATTAAGTGCCTGCGTAATTTCTCGCGGTACTCGTGTAGACCGTCGCGCTCACGTACTAGAAGCAGCAGTAGTTGGTTCGCTTTCCACGGTGGGAGAAGAAGCCCAAATTAGTCCTGGAGTGCGCGTCTGGCCGAGTAAAAAGATTGAGTCCGGTGCAATCTTAAATATAAACTTAATTTGGGGTAATACTGCTAAGCGTAATTTATTTGGACAGCGGGGTGTTCAGGGTTCGGCAAATATTGATATTACCCCAGAATTTGCCGTCAAGTTAGGTGCTGCTTATGGTTCTACTTTGAAACCAGGTTCTCAAGTTACGGTTTCTAGGGATCAGCGAACTATCTCCCGCATGGTAACTCGGTCATTGATAGCTGGTTTGATGTCTGTAGGCATCGAAATCCAAAATTTAGATGCAACAGCTATACCAATTGCCCGCACCATCATACCGAATATGAACGTAGCAGGCGGTATTCACGTGCGGGTACATCCCAACCGTGCCGATTATCTCCTGATCGAATTCATGGATAACAAAGGAATCAATATTCCCAAAGCCAAAGAAAAGAAAATCGAAGGTGCATACTTTAAAGAAGATATGCGACGGGCACAAATTGATGAAATTGGTAACGTTGCTTATCCCACTCAATTAGTCGATCGTTACTGCAACGCTTTTGAAAATCTCTTAAATATCGATACAATCCGCCACAGTCGGGCAAAAGTGGTGATTGATTATGTTTATGGGGTATCTGGAGCCGTATTACCGCAGATGTTAGATAAATTTGGTGCTGATGCGGTAGTACTCAATGCCAGTTTAAATAAAATTGCCACTTCAGAAACCGATCGCGAAGCTTTGTTAACGCAATTAGGGCATGTAGTCGAAGCACTCAAAGCTAACTTTGGCGTACAGGTAACGGCAAACGGCGAGCAATTGATATTGGTTGATGAATCCGGTATTCCCATTCGTGGGGAAATGCTCACAGCCTTAATGGTAGACATGATATTGACTGCCAACCCAAGAGGAAGTGTAGTAGTACCAGTTCATTCTTCCTCTGCTGTAGAACAAATTGCTCGTCGTCATGACGGTAAAGTGATTCGCACCAAAGCAAATTCCACAGCATTAATGGAAGCTTGTCAAAAGAATCCGAATGTAGTTTTAGGTGGTAGTGGCGACACCGGCTTTATTGTTCCAGCACTGCATCCCGGATTTGATTCGATGTTCTGTATTGCCAAGCTGATTGAAATGCTGACAATTCAAGAACGTTCTCTTACCACAGTTCGTTCCGAATTACCCCGCGTAATTCACAAAACTTACACTACTCGCTGTCCTTGGACGGTTAAAGGTGCATTAATGCGTCACTTAGTAGAAACTCATCCCCCAGAGCAATTGGAATTAATTGACGGGGTGAAAATTTGTCAACCCTACGAAGACAGTTGGGTACTAGTTCTACCAGACGCAAGCGAACCATTAGTGCATCTATTCGTTAACAGCAACGATCGCGACTGGGTAGACGAATCCTTAAGAAAATACCGCGCCCGCGTTCAAGAATTCGTCGAAACCGAACAAGAGCAAGCTGTGGTGGAAGTTTAAGATTTGGGCATGGGGCATGGGGCATGGGGCATGGGAGTTAGGAGTTAGGAGTTAGGAGTTAGGAATAATTAAGGTTAGAGGTCAAAGGTTAAAGGTTAAAGTTCTCCCCATCTCCCCATCTCCCCCTCTTCCCCCTCTTCCCCTACTTCCCCTCACTGTTCACTGTTCACTGCTCACTGCTGAATGTTAACTGTTCTCAAACGGTAAAGACGGGGAGTTACTTTTAGGAAATATGGCTAATTGGGTTTCTGGATCGAAAAAGTGAATTTTCTCTGGATTTAGGGATAACCAAACTTTTTCTCCGGTATTTACCAATTTTTCTGGTGGTACTCTGACTTGTAGTTCATCTGTTGTTAAATAATCTTGTTGAAATTTTGTTTCAATCAGTTTGACTGTAAGATAACTATCGTTACCGAGATTTTCCGACCATTCTACTTGTGCTGGTAAATTCTTAGTCGCAGGTAAACTTAAATTCCAGTGTTCCGGACGAATTCCTAATGTTAGGGTTCGTCCGTTGTATTTTCGTAATGCATTACCCCAATTTTCTGTAATGGTTAACCGAAAATCCCCTTTGGTTATCAAGCGAGGCGATTGAAATTTTACATTAATAAAATTCATTGGTGGGGAGCCGATAAACTCTGCGACGAAGCGGTTTGCAGGATAATTGTAAATTTCTAATGGGGGAGCAACCTGCATTATTTGACCTCGATCCATTACTGCAACTCTATCGCCCATTGTCATTGCTTCTGTTCGATCGTGAGTGACGTAAATTGTAGTTATTCCTAATTGGCGTTGCAGTTTGACTATTTCGGCGCGGGTTTGCGTGCGTAGTTTTGCATCTAAATTAGATAGCGGTTCATCCATTAAAAATACTTGCGGGTTGCGAGCGATTGCACGCCCTAAAGCTACTCGCTGTCTTTGCCCTCCGGACAATTCTTTAGGGTATCTATTTAATAACTCTTCAATTTGCAACAACTTAGCTACATTAATTACCCGTTCGTTTACTACTTGCTCTTTATCCGAAACGTACCGCAAACCTTTAGGCAACTTTCTTGTAACCGATACCAATAAATTATTCGCGATTTTGAGTAATTTTTCCCTCCCCCCCTCTCCTCTTCCTGCTTGAATTCTCAATCCAAAAGCAATGTTGTCATACACCGTCATGTGAGGATAAAGGGCATAATTCTGAAACACCATTGCAATATTTCTTTGAGAAGGTGGAAGGTAGTTTATAGAACTATTTCCTACCCAAATATTACCCCCCGTAATATCTTCTAAACCCGCAATCAACCGTAGCAATGTACTTTTTCCACAACCGGAAGGCCCTACCAGCACCATAAATTCGCCATCTTCGACGGTAAGATTTATTCTCCGCAATACATTCACACTTTCGCCGCGATGAGTATTTTTAACATCGCCTTTGCGGGCAGGAAAACTCTTGTAAACGTTTTCTAAAACAACTTGCGCCACGACTTTAATCAAACACAACGGTTTGCGCTAATAATACAGCCATTAATTTGTTAAAAGAAAGTAAATAGACTTATTTCAAGTATTGATACCTCGATCAAACTATTTTAGATACTCAGTGATAATACTGTTGCCAATTTACCAATTTTCCCTTCAATTTCAATCAAAAATCTTTGTTTTGTGATTTCTGAATCTATCTTCGTCAGCCTTTTACATTTAAAAATATATATGTAAAGTTTTTCTCATGCATGAAAAACAACATTGTCTTTCTTTGCTCGATATTGCTTAACAGCGATTCAGGTGTGCCCGCGCAGACGAATATATTTGTGAAGGCACTTTATGTATAGTACCAAAGAACTAATTAAGTATAAAAATTATGTCATACAGCCCTATCATCATTCTCATAAAGCACTAGATAAGCAATGGGGATATCGGATATGGAAAGGTTATGAATTAATGTGTGTGGATGAAGGTGGCACTCAATCTCCTGTAGAGGCTATAAAGGCTGCCATCCGAGAAATTGATCGAGGTTTTCTATGCCAATTTTGTGAGTGAGCCGCCCGTCGCGGTTAGCTAATCTTCATATTCATAAATTCTACTGTCTACAATCCTATAATCGTGAGATTCTCTAACTTCTTGTTCCGCTTCTTGCAAAGCTTTTTGTGCTTCTTCCCTTGTCTTGAAGCCTTTAATACTTGTCCTGAATCCCTCAACCTCAGTCGCATCATTGTTATTAGCGCCTAAGTTCAGTCTTTTAGATTGTTCTATGTAATATCCAAACATTTGCTTAATTAATATATAGGTTCAAAATATAGTTTATTTACCGTAATCACGGCGATCGCCCGAATTATAGCTTGCCAAAAATCTCGATCTAAATTGATAATTTAACCATAGCAGTAATCCCCAAACTAATTTTCATCCGCTATATCGGCTTTTACCAGTATTTTCTTTACCAACCTGTCTCTACCCTTAAAAAATAAAAAAAGCTGTTTTAAAATTTATTCGCAATGGTACAATAGTACTGATATAGCAGAATCATTAGTCAGGCAAAGTTACCGAACTGTTATTTATGACTGTTGGTGCTTTCGCTTGGCTTTTATCATTAAAATAGCTTGCAATCGCCGATTATCTAATAATTTTTTGTTAAGAAAGTTTGAAAAACAAAAAAAAGTTAAACATAAATGATATTCGTCACAGCAAGCATAATAATACGGAGAATAAGGAGAATTAAATGAACAGTTGCGTATTGATGGCAGAGATTATTCAACAACCCGAACTGCGCTATACAGCGGACAATCAACTAGAAATTACACAAATGTTGGTACAATTTTGGGGAGCAAGAGATAACGATCCGCCAGCAAACTTAAAAGTGGTAAGTTTTGGTAAATTAGCAAAAGAGATTCAAGAAAATTATCATGTAGGCGATCGCGTGATTTTAGTAGGGCGATTGAGCATGAATACAATCGAACGTCCGGAGGGTTTCAAGGAGAAGCGTGCTGAAATGACAGTCCAGCAGATTCAGCATACAGGAGCAGGTTTTGATACAAATCCGATGCAAGCACATCAATCAATACCCTCAGCACCCGTAGCAGCAGCCCAAGCACAAACTGTAAATCCCGTACCTCAAGTAGCTGCACCTGCTCCCACTAGAAACACGACGAACACAGCACCGCCTCAGAACGTTCCGCAACCGGAACCCGTACCCCAGGCAAATTACGAACCAAGCACCTACCCAGCAATGGTAGAAGAAGACATTCAAGAAGACGACATCCCGTTTTAAATATTACGCAGTGTAGAGACGTTGCAGTGCAACGTCTTTATTGTATTTTCCTGTCCTCTTTACCTAAATTTAACAAATCAAACATTCGTTACATTCGTTACCGTATAGCTTGCAACATTTGCTATAACCTATCTATAATATTTACTCTTCCAAAGAAACCGGAAATATATAGAAATTAATCTTTTTCAGCAACTTTTGACAGCAAATCTGCAAATTAAATGTAAAAATATCAAAAAAAAATACCTTCTACTACTGACAAATCTCAATCTGTTGTTAAAATCCAGTTAAATTAAGTTAAAGTTAAATCCTTTTTAAGAATCTACCCCCGACTTCCATGAGAGAAACAGTCCTAGACGTTCGCAATTTGCAAGTTGAATTCTCCGATGATGGCAACGTTGTCAAAGCAGTAAACGGAATCTCTTTTGAATTACATAGAGGAGAGACTTTAGGAATAGTAGGAGAGTCGGGGAGTGGAAAATCGGTCACATCCCTTGCAACAATGGGTTTGTTGCAAAATCCCGGAAAAATTAGTGGTGGTGAAATTTGGTTTCGTCCCCAGCAAAATGGCGAAGCATTGAACTTAGTCGAACTACCAGAAGCAGAAATGCAGCTTTACCGGGGTGGGGATATCGCCATGATATTTCAAGAACCAATGACTTCGTTAAACCCGGTTTTTAACATTGGTTTTCAATTAACAGAAGCAATTTTACGACATCAGAATATTTCGAGTACGGAAGCACGTCAAAAAGCAATCGATAGTTTAGTAGAAGTTAAACTTCTTCCTAGCGACGAGCAGATTCGTCAGAATTTAATTGAAACATCGCCAAAAGCTTTAGACGAACAACAGCTTACTCAGTTAGTAAAGCAACACAAAGAAGCAATCTTAGAACGCTTTCCCCATCAACTTTCTGGGGGACAGTTGCAGCGCGTGATGATTGCAATGGCAATTTCATGTAACCCTTTACTACTAATTGCTGACGAACCCACAACCGCTTTAGACGTTACCGTACAGGCGACAATTATCGATTTGCTGGGAGAATTGCAGCAGAAGCGCGACATGGCGATGATTTTTATTACCCATGACTTGGGATTAATTGCAGAAATCGCCGATAAAGTAGCGGTAATGTATAAAGGGCAAGTAGTCGAACAAGGTGACGCAGCGCAAATATTTACAAATCCCCAACATCCTTATACCAAAGGGTTGCTCGCTTGTCGTCCGACTTTAGATCGTCATCCCCAAAAGCTGTTGACAGTTTCTGACTACATGAGCGTAGAAGAAACAGCCACCGGAGATGTAGTAATTAATGCAAAACAACCAGCAGAACCTCCTGAAGTAACTTCTGCTGACATTGCTCAAAGACTAGCAGCATTAGATCGGCAACAACCGCTTTTGCAAATTCGTGACTTGAAGGTTGGTTATCCCATAAAGGGAATGTTCGGTGGTACAAAGCGTCATTTTATGGCTGTAAACAATGTTTCCTTCGAGGTAAAAAAAGGAGAAACTTTGGGATTGGTAGGAGAATCTGGTTGCGGTAAAACAACTCTTGGTAGAAGTTTACTGCGATTGGTAGAACCTTTAAGCGGTCAAATAATTTTTGAAGGAAGAGACATTACCAAACTCAAAGGAAAACCATTACAAAAACTGCGTCGGGAAATGCAGATTATCTTTCAAAACCCCTTTAGCGCTTTGGATTCGCGCATGAAGGTAGGTGATGCAGTGATGGAACCTTTGGTAATTCACTCTATCGGTAAGACGAAGAAAGACAGACAGCAACGCGCCGCTTACTTGTTAGAAAGAGTAGGATTAGATGCTGATGCAATGAATCGCTATCCGCACCAATTTTCAGGAGGGCAGCGTCAGCGGGTTTGTATTGCTCGCTCTTTAGCATTGAATCCCAAGTTTATTATTTGTGATGAATCGGTTTCCGCTTTAGACGTATCCGTACAAGCACAAGTACTTAATCTGCTTAAAGAATTACAAGAAGAATTTGAATTAACCTATATCTTTATTTCCCACGATTTGAGCGTAGTTAAATTCATCAGCGACAGAATTTTGGTGATGAATCGCGGTGAAATAGTCGAAACAGGTAACGCTCAAGAAATTTACCAGCAACCAAAACAAGAATATACTCGAAAATTAATTGCATCTATTCCTACAGGTAGTCCAGAAAGGATGCGGAATCAGCAAGGAGTTAGGAATTAGGAGTTAGGAATTAGGAGTTAGGAATTAGGAATTAGGAGTTATCAACCTTTAACCTTTGATCTTTAACTTTTAACCTTTTTCCTTGTTATTTTCGTTTGAGCATCACGAGAAATTCTGTAATTCATGTGAATTAATAACTAGTCGGAAGCTATAGGACAGTTTACATCTTGTTTTAGAATTGCAAAAAAAACGAACGCAGCGATCTGGAATTAGGAATAGTTTTTATCGACTTAAGCTGAAGTTGAAGAATTGAAGCTTAAATCCATGTTTTTGAATCATCTTTCAGTAGTGCCAGTATTAATAAAACCCAGTACAACCTCTCTTTTGACAGATAAAAATATTTAAAATTTAAACCCAAAGGGTGATTAATTTTGCAAGTGAATAGGAGACACTGTGAAGAGAAAATTAGTTAAAAACCTGTTGAATTAATCTGTAATTTGCAATCCATCATGACCCTATATTTAAATGGCGGGTTACAAACAATATTTAAGGATTTTTTACCAATAATTCAGCACTGTTTGGCGTAATCAAGAAATACTGGTTGCTGGATTAATTTGACAAGGGTAGCTTCGACAAAAAGCATTACTGTTAAAGCTGATTTTCATGAATAGATTCTTACGTTACACAAGGAGAAAACATGGTAGATAGAAAATACAAGCGTGCAGTTGGTACATTCGCAAGTCGTGGAGATGCGGAAAAAGCACTTTACAAGCTCAGAGATTCTGGCTTTTCGATGGATAGAGTTTCTCTGTTAGCGAAAAATGCAGACGGCAACGATAATATTGCTGGTGCTGACGTAAAGAACGAAAGCGGTGGGAATGAAGCCCAAGAAGGTGCTGGAATTGGTGCTACCACTGGTACTGTTTTAGGTGGTTTGGGCGGTTTACTCTTAGGTTTGAATGAATTATTAATTCCTGGAATTGGTCCTTTCCTTGCAGCAGGAACAATTGCTACTACTTTAGCTGGTGCTGGTTTGGGTGCTTTGTCTGGTGGTATTATCGGTGGATTGACTGGTATGGGCATTCCGGAAGAGGATGCCAAAGATTATGAAAGTCATATTAATAACGGTTACTACTTAATAATAGTAGATGGTTATGAAGACGAAATAGACCGTGCAGGTTCTGTTTTAAGCGGTCATAATATTGGTAACTGGAAAGTATTTGAGGCAGAAGCTCCTAAAGTTGAAACTGAGGTTAAAGAAGTTCCAGCAACTCCAGTTGTTCCTGTTGCTCCTGCTACTCCTGTTGTTGAGAAAGAAGTTGTTGATAGAAAAACTGTAGTCGATCGCGATGTAGTAGAAATTGTTGATAAGAGAGACGATACTCTTCGTTAAGTTTTGATTTAAAATAAATTTTTAAACCCGGTTTTTTTTTAAGAAGCCGGGTTTTTAGTTTTAACTAATAGTCTGATAATTGATTTCACCCGTCTGGAAAGGGAGCATCCTAAATGTGTAAATTTACTTTTTATAGTGCGTTAACCGCACCTCCGGTGAACGCGTAGCGTGTCCGGAGGACAAACATCTTGCTCGCTAGGAGCCACGAGCGAGCAAGATGCTCGCACTACCAAATCGTATTTTTGCCTGCATTGGGATGCTCCCTCTGGAAATTGCCCGCAGGAAATTCGCTCAACACTATCGCTACCGCAGTTATTACAATTTGCATCAAAAGATGAATCAACAAGCATCATTATTACAATTTCGCTTGGCAACTTTTATCTTTTCCTGCCATTGATAAATAATAGAACTGTTTTGTTCGGGTTTAAATTTCGACATATTTCAAATTAATAAGGCAGAAAAACTGAAATTTTTGTTTTAAAAATACTTTTTAAAGCAATTATTAACCGATAAATTTGTTAGACTAACGCTACATATAAATATACGAGAATGAAACCTGAAAGCCATATAGTAGTAATTACGGCTTCTGCTGGAGGGCTTAATGCTATTAGCGAAATTTTATCAAGATTACCATCAAATTTTCCCGCACCTATTGCCATAGCGCAACATTTAGATCCCAAGCGCCCTAGTATGATGGCAGAGATTTTAGATAGGCGATCGCCATTATCTGTAAAGCAAGCTCAAGCGGGAGACAAATTATATCCAGGTAAGGTTTACATTGCTCCTCCCGATTTACATCTTTTAGTAAATCCAGATGGTTCTTTATCTTTATCTCACTCAGAAAAAGTGCGTTTTGTTCGGCCTTCTGGTGATGTACTATTTAAGTCAGTTGCGGCTAGTTTCAGGGAAAAATGTATTGGAGTTGTTTTAACTGGTATGGATGGAGACGGTGCTGCGGGAGTGCAAGAAATCAAGAAGATGGGTGGTATAGTTATTGCTCAAGATAAAGCTACTTGCAAATATTCCAGTATGCCGGATTCGGCAATTCAAACTGGAGACGTAGATTTTATTGTACCTCTTGAATCTATTGCACGTTCTTTAATGTATCTAATACTGTAATCATCGTAAATAAATATCAGCATTTCATTAAATTTGCTGGCTTGATTTCTATTTTCTAAATACTCTCAAGTCTATTGTTTTTTATAATCATAGCCATAGAATTTATTAATTATTTGTAATTTTATGTCGTCATTCCATACAATTAGGTCGGATAATGTAACTAATTTATTATTTCAAAATAATCAAATATATGTCTGAAAACGTACTTATTATCCCATTATTAAAAGTTTGAAAGAAGGCAGAATAGAACGGTATTACTACTTAAGACTGTATTTTAATGTAACGAAAATTGCGATTGCCCCCAACAAGCTTTAAAATGATCTATGTGATTTCTTCTCATTTCAATCGTGAATCATAGGACTGGGAAGAAACTAATTGATAAAATAATTTTATAGCAATAGGACTTACGCAAAGCCCCACTTTTTAAGGGGGGTTGGGGGGATCTTAACGGCTGAAATACTCAATTTATCGTTGTGGTTCCGTAAGTCCTGAGCAAGCAGGAAATTTGGCATTCCAGACTTTTAATAAAGCTAACCCAGCCGTATTTAGAAAAGCTTGTGTAAATGAAGGTATTACTTATCCATTACGCTCTTATTAATTAATTAAAACCTGTGACATCCGCAAATATTCTTCAACATTTGCAATCTACCAATTTGCTGAAAATGCAATCTGTGTCAAAAGTGATGCAGAGAACGGTGATTTATGCACCCCCCACTGCAACATTACTCAGAATCGCTCAGATAATGGCACAGAAGAAAATCAGTAGTATTGCAATAGCACAAAAAGCAGCAGTAGGAGTAGGGGAAATAATTTATCCCGTCGGAATCATTTCAGAGCGAGACATAGTAAGATTTCAAGCTTTAGAAGTGAATTTGGCTGAAATTCAGGCAGAAAAGGTAATGAATGTCCCTTTATTTTGCATCTACCCAACTGATTCGCTGTGGAAAGCTCATTTAGAAATGCAGCGGAGAAATTTGCGAGAATTGATAGTAATTGGAGATGCAGGTGAATTAATAGGAAGTGTAACTCAAAGCAATTTGTTAGAAGTATTTGACGATCTAGAAATAACTGCACCGGCAATAGGTTTAGAGCAACACTCAAAAGACAAAATAGCTCGTTTAAGACGGGTAAACCAACAATTACAAAATCAAATTAGCCAACATCAACAAAAACAAGAATCATCTTCTCAAGCTTCTATTGAATTAGAAAAACAACTTGCCCAAAGAACTGCCGAACTTATCCAAATTAACCGAGAATTAAGCAAAAGTCTGGAAGAACAAGCTGTTTTTGAACAAGAATTGCGCCAGCAGAACGAAGAATTGTCTATAGCTACTGAAAATGCTAACTTGCAGCAACAGCGTTGTGAGGATTTATTTGAGTTTGCGCCGGATTCATATTTAGTAACTGATGTAAATGGAATCATTCAAGAAGTCAATCGTGCGGCAGAAAAGTTGTTTTGCTTGTCCCGAAAATATCTTATAGGTAAACCAATATTTGTTTTTATTGCCGAGTCATCGCGGCGGGCATTTCGTACTCAAGTAAATTTGCCTGAGCCGGTACAAGATTGGGAATGCTGCATCCAGCTACCAAAAGGCAAGTCTTTTAATGTCACAATTACTATGACTAGCGTTTATGACTTTCGAGGTAAGCTAGTTGGTAAGCGCTTGATGCTTCGCCAGATCGACAAACACATACAGATACAGAATAAAATTCAACAGCAAGCTGCTTTACTCGATATTACAACAGATGCAACTATGGTTTGCAATTTGGATAACCAGATATTGTTCTGGAATCGGGGAGCAGAAATTTTGTATAAATGGCTCGAAAAGGAAGCAAAGAACCAGAATATTCAAGAACTTTTGCATCAAAACAACTTGTCTGAATTTGACACAGCTTTTATTAGTGTTTTGGAAGAAAATTCGTGGCAGGGTGAATTAGCGCAACTTACAAAAAATGGTAAACAGATAGTTAGTTATAGCCGTTGGACATTGATGCGCGACGAACAAAATAAACCAAAATATATTTTAATAGCTAATACCGATATTACCCATAAAAAGCAAATCGAAGCACAAGAAGCACAAATATATTATCGATCGCAACGTTTAGAAATGCTCGGTACTTTAGCGAGCGGTATTGCTCACGACTTGAATAATGTACTGACTCCGATTCTTACAGGTATTCAACTACTGCAATTAAAACTTCCTCATTTAGACGAGCGAAATCAGTTTATTCTCAAAATGCTTGAAGATAACTCCAAGCGCGGTGCCCAGCTTGTTAGGCAAATTACATCTTTTGCCAGTGGAGTAGAAGGAGATTACGTTCGCATAGATTTAGGACAGATTGTAAATGAAATTGAATTAATTATCAAAACTACATTTCCTAAATCCATCAAATTTAGTACTAATATCTCATCTCAACTTTGGACGGTACAAGCACAACCAACCCAAATACATCAATTATTAATGAATTTATGTATCAACGCTCGCGATGCCATGCCCGAGGGAGGTAACTTAACTATTACAACTGAAAATATATTTATAGATCGAAACAATATAAATATAAGCGTAAATCCAGAAGCACGAGTAGGCAATTATGTAGTGATAACCATTGCCGATACCGGATACGGTATACCCCAAGAAATTAAAAAGCGAATTTTTGAACCATTTTTCACCACCAAGCAAATAGGAAAAGGCACCGGATTGGGACTTTACATGGCAATTAGCATCGTTAAAAAACACGGTGGCTTTATCAATATTTCCACTCAGGTAGCTAAAGGTAGTCAGTTTGAAATATATTTACCTGCGTGTGAAGAGTGAGGGGGGAGAGGGGGAGATGGGGAGATGGGGAGATGGTGAATCCACCCCCGTGCGGAGGTTCCCTCCGTTGAGGGGAGTGGTGAACCCGAAGGGGGAGATGGGGAGAGGGGGAGAATTTTAACCTTTAACCTTTAACCTTAATTATTCCTAACTCCTCATTCCTAACTCTCCAACCCCCAATCCCCAATCCCCAATGCCCAATGCCCAATCCCCAATAACTGTTAATTTAATATTAGTGGCATGAATTTATTTTAATATCTGAATTGCTGCATTTAGGAGGACGTATCAAACAGACAAAAAAGATCGTCGTTATCGGTACTTCGGCTGGTGGGGTAGAAGCGCTTTCTTACCTAGTCAGTCATTTGCCTGCGGATTTAGATGCTGCTGTAATGATAGTTTTACATTTACCCAGCCACGCTACCAGCGTGTTGCCGAAAATCCTTAGCCGGGCTGGAAAATTACCAGCGGCTCATGCTCAAGATAACGAAAAAATTATTCCAGGTCGTATTTATATTGCTCCCCCAGACTATCATTTATTAGTCAAGCCGGGATATCTTAGCTTGGTGCGAGGACCAAGAGAAAACAATCATCGTCCTGCTATCGATCCTTTATTCCGTAGCGCCGCACGGGCTTACGGACGGCAAGTAGTGGGGGTGGTGCTTACGGGGGTACTTGATGATGGTACTGCTGGACTGCAAGCGGTAAAAATGCGCGGTGGTACCGCAATTGTGCAAAAGCCCGAAGATGCCGTGTATCCGGGAATGCCGCGCAGCGCTATTGAGAATGTTGATGATATTGATTATATTCTGCCTTTGTCGGAGATTGCTGCCGTTTTAGTAGAACTAGCTAATAGCCCTATTGAAGCCGAAGCAGAACAACCTGTTTCCCACGAGATGGAAATTGAAACTGATTTAGTGGATATGGACGTGGAAACTTTAAGTAACGACGATAGAGCGGGTAAACCTTCTACTTTAGCTTGTCCCGATTGCGGTGGTATTCTTTGGGAATTAGAACAAAAAAATTTGTTGCGTTTTCGATGTCGTATCGGTCATGCTTATTCCTTGGAAAGCTTATTAGCAAAGCAGTCTGACGCTTTAGAAGATGCATTATGGTTTGCTTTGCGAGCTTTGGAAGAGAAAGCCTCTTTATCAAGACGTATGGCAAAAAGAATGCGCGATCGCAATCATCTTTTAGCCGCAGAACGATTTGACGAACAAGAAAAAGACGCTCTTGCTCGTGCTAACGTAATCCGAGAAACTTTGCTCAAGGGCAAGACGATTGTCGAAACTAGACCGAATTTAGATGTTTAATTTGATGTCTCTTACAAGATACGCTACGCTAACATTGCGGTTGCGTAAGTCATAAACAAATTAAATTTTTTATAAAGTGAGCGCTCACTCACATATTTTGTAAAATAAAATTTTGATAAAAATATCTGTTATCTTGCTATAAATAGATTTTTTGAGATGAAAAATAGATAGATATAAAATAAATCTTATTATTTTTTAAATAGTAAATATTAAATGCTGCTGTAGACATATAGTAAGCTAAAAAGAATCAATTACTTAGCAAAAAGCGATAGGATTACTATTTAATTTAAAAAAAATATGTAGGGTGTGTTGTCGCGCAGCGCAACGCACCACTAAACTAGATTTTGGTGCGGTCTTTCTAAAGCCATAACACACCCTACTTGCTAGTTGCTAGTTGCTACTCTCTACTCCCTACTCCCTACTCTTGAGAAGAGGTAACAATATTGAACGATACACCAGAAAATCCGGAATTAGAAAATTTATTACAATACATCAAAAGCAACCGTGGATTTGATTTTATCGGCTACAAACGTGCGAGTTTAAGCCGTCGTATTCGCAAACGGATGCAAATAATTGATGTAGAAAACTACGCCGATTATTTAGATTATTTAGAGGTTCATCCCGACGAATTTGTTGAGTTGTTCAACACCGTTTTAATTAACGTTACATCTTTCTTTCGAGAACCAAAAGCTTGGGAATATATCGCAAATGAGATTATTCCTCAAATTATTAACAGACAACAGGCTAATAAACCAATTCGGATATGGAGTGCTGGATGCGCTTCGGGAGAAGAAACCTACACCATAGCTATTTTGCTGGCAGAAGCTTTGGGTATGGAAAAATATTCGCAGTGGGTGAAAGTATTTGCGACAGATGTGGATATGGAAGCACTCAGCCATGCCCGTCACGCAAATTATACCTCCAAAGAAATCCAGAATATTCCATCAGAACTTTTAGAAAAATATTTTGAACGCATCAACAGTCACTTCAGCATTCAAAAAGAACTACGTCGGGGGGTTATTTACGGTCGTCACGATTTAGTTCAGGATGCTCCTATATCTAAAATTGACCTATTGATATGCCGCAATACTTTAATGTATTTTAATAGCGAAACCCAAAGCAAAATTCTCGATCGCTTTCACTTTGCATTAAATAGCTGTGGTTTTTTGTTTCTGGGTAAAGCTGAAATGTTGTTTAGTCGCAATCATTTATTTTCAGCGTTAGACTTAAGGCAGCGAGTATTTACCAAGCTTCCTAATGGCAACTTCCGACAAATGCTTATGGGAATGCCAACTTCCGACGATCAACAACAAGTTCCTGAAATAATTGACCGGAATCACATTTACGAAGCAGCATTTGAAATAGATCCAGTTGCTCATATAGTCGTAGATATTAACGGTAAAATTGTCTTAGCGAACCAACAAGCCCGTAGTATATTTAACATTAACCTTAAAGATATCGGTCGTCTGCTGCAAGATTTAGAAATTTCCTATCGCCCTGTAGAATTGCGATCGCGAATCGACCAGGTTTATAGCAATCGGTATCCGATATCTTTAAAAGACATAGAATGGTTCAATCTCGATCGCGAAACCAATTATTATTTCGACGTACAGATTATACCCCTAACAAACGGTGATACCGATGAATTGTTGGGAGTCAAAATCATCTTTAGCAATGTTACCCGCTTCAAACATTTGCAACAAGATTTAGTCAGCGCAAATCAGGAATTAGAAACAGCTTATGAGGAACTTCAATCCACCAACGAAGAATTAGAAACCACCAACGAAGAACTGCAATCTACCGTGGAAGAATTAGAAACTACCAACGAAGAGCTGCAATCTACCAACGAAGAATTAGAGACAATGAACGAAGAGCTGCAATCTACTAACGAAGAGTTGCAGACAATGAACGAAGAAATGCGTCAAAGCAGCGACGAACTCAACCGGGTAAACACCTTTTTAGAATCTATTTTGACCAGTTTACGCTCTGGAGTAGTAGTTGTCAGTCCAGAATTGCACATCTTAATTTGGAACCGTAAAGCAGAAGATATGTGGGGATTGCGGTTCGACGAAGTTTTTTCAAACCATTTCATGAGTCTGGATATCGGTTTACCCACAGAGCAACTCAGACAGCCTTTGAAAGCAATTATTAATGGTGAAGCCGAAAATCATGAATTAAAAATGAATGCCAGAAACCGTAGAGGTAAAGCAATCGAATGTAAAATTATTTTGACTCCTCTTAATAATTCAACATCAAACATTCAAGGAGTAATTTTATTAATGGAAGAGCGCGAGCAACAAGAATCAATACAATAGTTAGGAGTTAGGAGTTAGGAGTTAGGAATTAAGAGTTAAGAATTAAGAATAAATTCAGTATTTCTTTACAAAAAGCCCCCCTTGATAAGGGGGGTTGGGGGGATCTTAATTTATGGAACACTATACTGATGGAATAAACCTTACTAGTACTAGACCACATAAGTTATGAGGGGTAGCACATTCGTAGTGCGAGCATCTTGCTCGCTGGCGCTATCGAGCGAGCATCTTGCTCGCTAGCCTTGACGAGGGAGCGAGACGCTCCCACTACGAGCGCCTTACTCAGCAAAATTAATGTGGTGAACTACTAGTATTCCACCACATTAATTCTGAGGGGTAGCATAATGGTATTTGTAGGTTGGGTTGAACGGAGTGAAACCCAACATCCGCGTTGGGTTGCGCTTCGCTTAACCCAACCTACGAATCAATCTCTCAACCTAGCAAAACTTATGTGGTGGAATACTAGTGGTTCACCACATAAGTTATGAGGGGTAGCACATTCGTAGTGCGAGCATCTTGCTCGCTGGCGCTATCGAGCGAGCAAGATGCTCGCTAGCCTTGACGAGGGAGCGAGACGCTCCCACTACGAGCGCGTTACCCCGCAAAATTAATGTGGTGGAGTACTAGACGCAGAGAACGCAGAGGGAAGAATTAAAGAGAAATAAGTAATTTTAGAGCGCGTTGGGAGTAACTAAATCAAACTCGCGCCTTGCGGTATTTTCAACAAGCCTCTAAAACCCGGTTTCTTTTAGTAGAAAAATGAATAATTCGTTGTGAAACAAGCCTCTAAAACCCGGTTTCTGGTAGTAGTGTAAGATGTGAATTAAGGCTTTCAGGGAATTTTTAAACTTAGACATAGATAAAATTTTAGTCAAAAAGCTATTCAATTTCATCATTAAGAAATACAAACAAAGTAATATAAATCCATATAAAGATAGATACTATTTGTTGTTGTTGTTGTACCATATAAAATGGAAATATAATATTAAATTTTGATTAATAAAACAGAGGAATTAAGTGAATTTTGATAATTTTGTTCGTAAATTAGAAGGAATAAGTCATAAAGCTAATTCCCTGCAAAGCCGCTTTGTCAAAGAAGTACCTCCGCAGCAAGAACAAATATTGTTAGAAGCTTTCGAGCAATTGAGTATCAGTGTAGAAGAATTTCAAGTAGTAGAAGAAGAATTACGCCAGCAAAACGAGCAATTAATTGAGTATCAGCAACAAATAGAAAAAGAACATCAACGCTATCAAGAATTGTTTGATTTTGCTCCCGATGGCTACCTTGTAACAGATACCTATGGTAAAATTCTCGAAGCGAATGTTGCCGCATCACAACTATTAGCAATTGATAAAAAGAAACTCGCTGGAAAACTGATAATTATCTTTGTTCCACAAGAAACACGTGCAGAATTTCGCAAACAGCTACGCTACTTGTACGAAAACAAACAAATTAAAGATTGGGAAGTTGATTTACAAAATTATTCTAAAACTTTATTTAACTGTGAAATCAACAGCAGCACTATAAACGATAAAAACGGTAACTGTATTGGTATGCGCTGGCTATTACGAGATATTAGCGCTCGTAAATTAGCAGAAGCCAAAATGCGCTTTGTAGAACTGCAAAATATTAAACTAGAAGAATCATCGCGGTTAAAATCGCAAATTGTAGCAGTTTTATCCCATGAATTGCGAACACCTTTAAACGCAGTTATAGGATTTTCCGATCTACTCTTACGGTTAAACAGAAATAAATTTACTCCTCAGTCCCTAAATATAGTAGAAACAATTATCAGAAATGGCAAAGAGCTATTAAAGTTGATTAATAATATGCTTGATTTTGCCAGATTAGAAGAAGGTAAATTTTCTCTTAATCTGCAACAATTTAATATTAAAGAATTAAGTGCAAAAATTACAGAAGATTTGAGCTTTTTTGCAAATAAGAAAAACGTTTGTTTAGAAACACATCTAAATATCCAAAACGTGATAGTTGTTAACGATCCGATTCGTGTTCAACAACTACTAACCAACTTAATTTATAATGCCATTAAATTTACAGAAACTGGTAGCGTATCAGTTGAATTAGAAGAATTAAATCAAGATAAAATAGTTATAACTATTCAAGATACAGGCATTGGTATTTCAGAAACAGACTTAGAATATATTTTTCAAGCATTTAGACAACTAAATCAGACCATAACTCGTACTTCTCAAGGAACGGGATTAGGATTAGCGATAGTCAAACATTTATTAGATTTAATGGGAGGAACTATAACCGTAGAAAGCTTACTTGGTGAAGGTTCAACCTTTCGCGTAGAGTTACCGAGAGCAGTTAGCAGTGAACAGTGAACAGTGAACAGTGAACAGTTATCAGTGAACTGTTACTAATAATATGATTAGTTTTTTATTAAAAAGCTTTTGAACAAGAATATTAATTTCTAATATTATATTTAGGCAGGTTCGTAGTAAGTGCTTTAGCGCTTTCCCAAGCGAGAAATCACTCACTACAAACTTAATTTCATTTATACCTGCTCACTGATAACTGCTCACTGATAACTGATAACTGCTCACTGATAACTGCTCACTGATTCAGCGATTCTTAATTTAGCAGAGCGAGCGCGAGGATTATTTTTAATTTCTTCTTCTTCTGCAATAATCGGTTTTTTGGTTAATACTTTTAACAAATCCGAATCTTTGAAACTATGCTTAACTATTCTGTCTTCTAAACTATGAAAACTGACAATTGCAATTTTTCCGCCTTCAACAAGTGCATTCGGTGCTTTTTCTAAAAGAGTTTCTAAAGATTTTAATTCATCATTTATAGCAATTCGTAAAGCTTGAAAAATCCGTGTTGCAGGATGAATTCTGCCATAACGATATTTACGAGGAACGCTATAAGATATCGCTTCAGCCAACTCGGTTGTAGTATGAAACGGACGCTTTTCCACAATACGTCTGGCAATGCGTCGGGATAATCTTTCTTCACCATATTTAAAGAAAACATTTGCTAACTCCACCTCATCCCAATGGTTTATTGCTTCAGCAGCAGTTAAAGATTGTCTTCTATCCATCCGCATATCAAGTTCAGCTTCGTAACGAAAACTAAAACCCCGCTCCGGATTATCCAAATGGTAAGAACTAACTCCCAAGTCTGCAATAATACCGTCAAAAGTATTGAGGGGAAAATTATATTCAGCGAAATTACTGCGGACAAATTCTACACGATTTCCATATTCAGCTAAATTGTTTTTTGCTGCCGTTAAAGCATCTTCATCTCGATCGATCGCCGTTATTTTTGTATTTGGTACAGCCGATAAAATTAAACGAGAATGTCCGCCACCACCAACAGTTGTATCTAAATAATGCCCGTTTTCTTTTATATTTAAACCTGTAATTATTTCTTTTCCTAAAACGGGAATATGTGAAAAACTAGGTGTTTCTATATTCGATGGTGTTGGCGATTGGTTAATCATGTTTAATTGTTGCGATAATTTTGGACGAGCAGGGATGCTCATTCCACAAGAATTATATATAGATTGTAGGGTGTGTTACGGCATTATAAGCTGATGTGCAGCTAAATTAGATAATGCGTAAATTTGAAAAGGCTGTAGTGTGAGCATCTTGCTCACTAGTACTATACAAATTAAATGCGTAGCAGCTTATCTGTTCGGGAAAATGAAAGATATAGTTCAAGCCGTAACGCACCAAAATATTTTGATAATAATGCATAACAAATTCTATTTTTTCATAATTTTATAATTGAAATTTAAAAAGGTTCTTGATTATTCAAATCTTTTAACACCATTTCTGAAGTATCCTTAGATGGAACAACAGGAATTACTTCAAATTCAGCTAAATCTTGCCATTGCAATATCCATTCTTGAAACAATGTTAAATCATCGCATTCCATCAATTGAAAACAACGATTCAAATTAACTTCAACCCAACTATCTACATATTTCAAACCTTCAGGTAACATTCTCCCTTCTTTCTGAGAACGGTAATATATTTCTTTTGTCCTATCATCTTTGAATCGTTCAATAACCATAAATAACATTATATTGCCTACCCTTTTAGAATATTTCATCTTTTACTAACTTCTTCATCAGCCAAAGCATACCAAATTTGACCAAAAGTTTGCTGTTTAAGGTTTCCCTGTCTCTCTCCAGGAAATAATCGGTCAAACTTACTGTTTGTATCTCTGTTTAAATCTTCGATAGTATAATTACCGAATTCTCCCGCTTGCGCTTGTCGTTGCCAGTTTTGATAATCTTGTCCGGTATAGCTTCCTAATTTTTGTCGGGTTTGCTTGCTGAGATCGGCTTTTTCTAACTTATCGAGCAAGTCTTGAGCAATGCCGTACCACTTCTTCCTCAAAACTTCATCTTCCGAACTGCCGGTTAAAGTACGACCGCGAGCTTGGGGATTTTGAGTATAAAAAATTTCATTTACAGTGCGATTAAAAAACAATTCTGCAATTCCTAATCGTTCGCGCTGCCGTATAATTTTGCTAATATTGTTTGCTTCCTTGCGGCTCAATCCTCCATCGGAATTATCATCATTTCCCGGCAAACTTGGTAATTCAACTGAAGGTAATTGCGGTAAAGAAACAGTAGGAAGAGAAAATGAAGTTACAGCATTGATAACTCCACTAATTAATGCCCATGTACCTGCAAAAACCAACACAATAACGCTGGTACTTACCAAACTAACGAAAAAAGGACGCAACCAAATAGGTAAATGGATTGCTTGGGCGAAAGCTTGAGTTTTGTTGTTGAATTGAGTCGCAACAGCACCCGCACGTTTGCGCCCTGGAGCAACTACCGCTGTATGAATCTTGCTAATATTAGGGTTTACAGTTTTAGGAGTAAAAGCAGCAGTCGTAGCAGGAGTGGAAGACTGTAAATCTTTTAAAACTTGTTCGGCATTTTGGTATCTATCGTTAGGTTTATAGGCAACCATCTTCTTTAACACCATTTCAAAGTTGGCGCTAACTTTGATTTTCTCCCCCCAACGCCATCTACCTTCATAACTATCGTAAAGTTTCTGTGGCTCCTCTCCGGCAAGTAATACCAAAGCACTCACCCCTAACGAATATAAATCGCTGCTGTGAAAAGCTTTCCCCTGACGCAACTGTTCTTCAGGTGCGTAACCTTTTTTACCCAACAACGTGCGATTTGCAGGAAGTTTCGTATACCAAAAACCTTGAGAAGCCGGTAATTGCTTGACACCGCCAAAATCGATTAATACTGGTAAATTATCTGTTGTACGTAAAATCAAATTATCCGGTGAAATATCGCGGTGAACCACATCTCTGGAATGGATGTAATTCAAGACTGGTAAAATTTGCGTTAATAAATAAAATACTTCTGTTTCGCTAAAACATCGTCCTCGATCGAGACGTTTTTGCAATAAATCTTGATAATTTTCACCCTCAATATAATCTTGTACCAAAAAGAAAAAATCTTTATTGCGTAACTGTACCTGTAAGGAACAATGCAAGCGGGGAATTTGCGGATGTTGAAGCTGTTTTAACACGCTGGCTTCCCTTTCAAATAATTCCTTCGCTTTTTGTAAATCTTTATCCTCTTCGACTTGCGGTGCAAACTCCTTCAGCACGCATTTTCGATCGGATTGCTGCATATCTTCCGCTAAATAAGTACGTCCAAACCCTCCTTGACCAAGTTGTCGTACAATTTTATAGCGATCGATAATAACCTCTCCAGAAGGAAGAGGCAAAGGTTCGCCACATACAGTACAAAAGCGATTATTTGAAGTGTTTTCGTGGTTTCTAGTGCAATAAACCTGCATGATGCCCAAAAATGAAAGGGTTTTTGCTAATAACTACAATGCTATGAATAGGATTTACGTATAATTTACGATTGGGAATTGGGCATGGGGCATAGGGAGTAGTTAGGAGTTAGGAGTTAGGAGTTAAAAAATTTTAGATTTTAGATTTTAGATTTTAGATTTTAACAACGGATGCTTTTGTTTTAGATTTTGGATTGAAAGATTTAATGTTAAAGGTTGTCCATCTCTTTGTCTTACCAATTACCAATTACCAATGCCCAATGCCCAATGCCCAATTACCAATTACCAATTACCAATGTCCACAATAATCTGTTTTTCCGACTGCAACAAGCGTTATGAACTACCAACAACAAAGTCAACGTGCGATAAAGGGATTTGAGGAATTCTTACATACTCCTCTTTCTACTCTATTAAAACAGCATCTTAATAAAAATCCTGCCGGGGAAATAATCAAGTTATTTAAAGATGTGGCTACAAATGTACCGGCTTATAAAGCTTTTTTGACTCAACAACAAATTAATCCCGATAATATTCATTCATTTGCCGATTTCCAAAAATTACCACCACTTACTAAAGATAACTACCTCAAGTGCTATCCCTTAGCAGATTTCTGCCGTCATGGAAAAATAGAAAGCTGCGATATGATAGCGGCTTCATCTGGCTCTACAGGTAAACCTACTTTCTGGCTGCGCTTCTTTACAGATGAGTTGGCGATCGCCACGAGGTTTGAGCAGATATTTTACGATAGTTTTTTTGCAGATACGAAACCGACTTTAGCTGTTATTTGCTTTGCTTTGGGAACTTGGGTTGGGGGAATGTTCACTACTAATTGCTGTCGCTATCTTTCTAGTAAAGGTTATCCAGTTACTGTAATCTCTCCAGGTACTAATAAAGCAGAAATTTTACGGGTAATGGAAGAATTAAGTCCTAATTTTGAGCAAACTGTTTTATTAGGATATCCGCCTTTTCTGAAAGATGTAGTTGATACTGCTATTTCTCAAGGTATGCAATTAGAGCCATATAATCTCAAATTTGTCATGGCTGGAGAAGTATTTAGCGAGGAATGGCGAAATCTAGTTGGGGAAAGAGTTGGTTCCCAAAATTCTTGTTATGATTTTGCATCGCTTTACGGTACGGCTGATGCGGGAGTTTTAGGAAATGAAACGCCGTTGAGTATCTGCATTCGCCAGTTTTTAGCAAAAAACCCTAATGCAGCCCGTATTTTATTTGGAGAATCCCGTTTACCAACGTTAGTTCAGTATGACCCAATGAATCGCTTTTTTGAAGTCATACCAAATTCCTCTGATTCTAATGAAGAAGGCATTTCCAGAGGTACGTTATTATTTTCTGGAGACAATGGAATTCCTTTGATACGCTACAACATTTTAGATAACGGGGGAATAATTACTTATGATGCAATGCTTCAGTTTTTATTGGAATGGGGCTTTAATCCCTTAGAAGCATTATCTAATAACAGAGGAATTCGTAATTTACCTTTCGTTTTCGTGTTTGGACGTTCTAATTTTACAATTTCCTACTTCGGCGCAAATATCTACCCAGAAAATATCAAAGTCGGTTTAGAACAACCATATATCAGAGATTGGGTTACGGGTAAATTTGTCATGCAAATATTAGAAGATGCAGATAAAAATAATTTCGTATCTATAGTTGTAGAATTAGCACCTGAAATTGAAGCCAGTGAAGAGAAAAAACAAGCTGTAGAGGATTCTATTCTGACTCAACTTAAAAGACTTAATAGCGAATTCGCTAATTACGTTCCCGAAGAATATCAAACACCGCAAGTGCAACTATTACCAATGGGAGATGCGGAGTATTTTCCCCAAGGAGTGAAGCATCGTTATACGCGGAATTAGGGAGATAGGGAAAAGTTAGGAGTTAGGAGTTAGGAGTTAGGAGTAAAATTATTTTTTACAAATTAATCTTCCCTATTCCCTATTACCTGTTCCCTATTCCCTATTCCCAACTTTTTACAAATCGGGAGGCAAAATCACGTTATCGATAACGTGAATTATACCGTTGCTAGCCCTGACATCAGGCTGTACTACGGTAGCATCGTTTACCTGCACGCCTGTAGCTGGGTCAACTTTTACACTTATTGGGCCGCCTTCGACACTTTTCACTTCACCCGATTGCAAATCGGTGGAAAGTACTCTACCTGGTACTACGTGGTAAGACAGAATCTTCACCAATACTTCTTTGTTTTCTGGCCTCAACAAATCTTGTACTGCGTCTTGTGGCAATTTTGCAAATGCCGCATCGCTAGGTGCAAAAACTGTAAAAGGACCATCTCCTTTCAAAGTATCTACCAAACCTGCTGCCTGCAAAGCTTTAGTAAGCATTGTAAACGAAGGATTTGACGACGCTACATCAATGATGTCCTGATTCTCTGTTTCTGCTGATGGTTCGGGTGTTTCTGTTTCTGCACCTGGGGGAGTTACCGGAGGTGCTGTAGGAACTTCGGTTCCCGGCAATGGAGGTACGGCACCCGGAACTGGTGCTGGTATTGGTGCTGGTACAGTTGGTGGCAGCGGCGCGGGTGCTGTTGATGGTATTCTATTTCCACAAGCAGCGCGATTGTACGGACACTCATCTAGAATACTTGGTCTGGGATTAAGTACCCCACCGCTTTGCGCTAATATTTTACTTGGCTTATTGCTCTTGGAAGTCCGTACAACTGCTTGATTATTTGTTTCCGATACCGGAACTGTTTGACTGCGGTTATAAGGAGCTTCTGTAAAAACACTGGGATTAGGATTGAGCGCGTTGTTTGCTCTCGCTGACAAACCCATCAGTAAACTGATGCTGGTCACTCCCACAATGCCAGTTAATTTAGTCAGTAAATTACTGTAATATACCTTCATGGTGATGTTATCTGGCTTTTATTCCACACTCTACATTAAAGACTTATACCATTTTCTTAGGCAAAAAATCTAACTCGTAGAGTCGGATTTTTGTTGCTTTATGGTAATGTTGGTGATACTCTATTTATCCAAAATCATCTGACTAACTTTATGGATAAGGCTATGGCGATATTTTAACAGTAAGGACTCTCAATTTTTATTTTAGTTCCGCATTCTATATTTGTAATTATTCTAGCATACGCATATATTTAAAGATAACTTTTTTACATAAGTCCGCTAAATATAAAATAAATAAAAAAATGTCAGGTTTGAATTTTTTCTGCTAATAAATATTTGATTTTTTTCTCCTTTATAACTAATAGCACTTCGATACCAAAAGCTAAATGTCATGCTGGGTAAGCATTTTTAATTTAATATAAAAATATTTGGTTGAATTTAGTTATTCATAAATAATTAATTAAATACCTGTGCAAAATTAATTAAACATTTCTTCTAGTCAGGGTTGGGGGAAATAGGCAATAGGGAACGATTATATAACTGAGTAGTAATTATATAAATAATTATATAAATAATGCAGGCTTAAGTACTTATTTGAGTATTCTTTGAAAATTTTCTTCAAATCATCTCAGTCAAAATGTTTTTTCATCAAAATTTGAATAAGTTTTTGGTTTTGCAAGCATAAACAAGCAAAAAATTTATCGCTCTTTAGACATAATTCCCTGGTAATAAAAATCTTGATTTATAACTTGAAATTATTCTTAACAAAAATAAAGTTGTAGAATTTATAGGTCAACAAATTACTAAAGTGCTATTTATGTTAGAACTATACCAATTTGAACTTTCTCAATACTCAGAAAAAGTGCGTTTGATTCTGGATTATAAAGGTCTTGAATACCGCAAAATAGAGGTAACACCTGGAATCGGGCAGGTTGAATTATTTCAAAAAACAGGGCAGCGTCAAGTACCCGTACTTAAAGACGGTAGTAAATATATTGCGGATTCTACTGAAATAGCTAAGTATATAGATGCACAGTATCCAGAGCGTCCTTTGATGCCGCAAGACCCCAAAACTCGGGGATTATGCTTAATGATGGAAGAATGGGCAGATGAATCCATCGGCACTAAAAGTAGAAAAGCTTTATTCTCTGCCATTAGTAAAGATCAGTATTTCCGCAAGTCTTTGCTACCCAATTCAGCACCAGATGTACTGAAAACTCTAATCGAAGGAGTTCCGGGTGATGTACTAAAAGTATTAGGTGTCGGAGTCGGTTACAGTCCCGATGCGGTAAAAGATGCGATGAGGGACTTAAAGCAAGATTTAGAAGCTTTGACGTTGATATTAGAAAGTAGTCCTTATTTGCTCGGAGATGAACCGTGTCTAGCCGATTTTGCGGTAGCAGGTTTATCTATATTGTTAAAGTTCCCAGATGGCGCTTATTTAGATTTACCACAAACAATTAAAGGTAAAGGAGTACCTGGTTTAGCAGATAATCCAATTTACCAACCATTCTTTGACTGGCGCGATAGACTTTACGTTCAATTCCGCAAACCAATAATCGGCTCCACTATCAACAGCCCCAGTGCGCCAACATCAATTCAGATTGACTGAAAAAGTTAGGAGTTAGGAGTGATGAGTTAGGAGTTAAAAAATTATAGTTCATGACTGCTAGCTGAATACCGATCGCCTACGAAGTAATGAGTTACGTCTAATATGAACAGCTTAAGACCAACTTATTGTACCGCGTCTTTATCGCTTATATATAAGCTTTTAGCTTTTCCTACACATTAGATGTAAGTTATGAATTACAAATTCTTAACTCCTAATTTCTAACTCCTAACTTCTAATTTTATTAAAATTTGTTCGTACATCTGTTCGCATAATTAATACAGTAGAATTAAAATTCTTTTAACAAGAACGAATAAAGTTATGCGTTGATTATATGAATTCTATTAGCAGACAACCATTAGGTTCGGTTATTCAAGGTTCTTTAACTGGGGGATTAGAAGTTAGACTGCATCCCGATATTTTGGTTGAAGATATGCGGGTGGGTAAGTTTCTGGTTGTTCAAGGTGTGCGATCGCGATTTTTCTGTATGCTAACTGATGTAGCTTTGGGAATAGCGAACCAAAGGATTGTGGCTTATCCACCAAGTTGGGAAGATACTTTTATGCGCGATATTTTGGCAGGAAGCGGTACTTACGGTACTATTAATCTCGCGCCGATGTTAATGTTTACTCCCGAATCTAACGAATCCGATTTTGAGGGAGATAATAAGTCTGCAAAGTTAAAAACAGCACTAAACACTAGTTTGGCATCGTTTCAAGCGCAAACTAGTACTACGATGGAATTAATGCCGGTTAAAACAATTCCGAGTCATTTTAGCCAAGTTTATGAAGCTTCCCAAGATGACTTTCGCCGAGTATTTGGTTGGGAAGACGATCCGCAAAGGAAGAATTTTTCCATTGGGCAACCGTTAGATATGGATGTACCCGTTTGTATCGATTTGAATAAGTTTGTAGAAAGAAGTAATGGTGTTTTTGGTAAATCTGGAACGGGTAAATCCTTTTTGACGCGCTTACTTTTAGCAGGGACAATTAAGAAAAATGCAGCAGTTAATTTAATTTTTGATATGCACTCGGAATACGGTTGGGAAGCAGTTTCCGAAGGTAAAAATTTGAGTACTGTCAAAGGTTTAAAGCAGTTATTCCCCAGCAAAATAGAAGTTTACACCTTAGATCCAGAATCTACAAAACGTCGTGGAGTACCTCACGCTCAAGACCTTTATTTAAGTTACGACCAAATAGAAGTAGAAGATATTAAGTTATGTTCTCGTGAATTAGGACTTTCCGATGCGAGTATTGATAATGCTAATATTCTTCACGCCGAATTTGGTAAATCTTGGATTGTTCAACTGTTGAACATGACAAACGAAGAAATCAAAATGTTTTGCGAAGAAAAGCGGGGACACCAAGGTTCAATTACCGCCTTACAGCGCAAACTGCTGCGGATGGACAACATGAAGTATATGCGTGCTGCTTGCCCGCACAACTATATTACTCAAATCATGCGTGCCCTCGAAGTTGGGAAAAACGTAGTAGTAGAATTCGGTTCTCAATCGGATATGCTTTCTTATATGTTGGTGACGAACATGATTACCAGGCGCATTCACCAACAATACGTTCGTAAAGCCGAAAAGTTTTTACAAACAAAAAATCCCATTGATAAACCATTACAGTTAATGATTACCATCGAGGAAGCACACCGTTTCCTTGACTCGGCGATCGTGCAAAGTACGATTTTTGGTACTATAGCTCGCGAAATGCGGAAATATTTCGTAACTTTATTAGTAGTAGATCAAAGACCTTCAGGGATAGATAATGAAGTTATGTCCCAAGTTGGAACCCGCATCACAGCTTTACTCAACGATGAAAAAGATATTGACGCGATTTTTACAGGAGTTTCCGGTGCAGGAGGCTTAAAATCGGTTTTAGCAAAATTAGACTCCAAACAACAAGCATTAATTTTAGGTCATGCCGTTCCCATGCCAGTAGTAGTTCGTACCCGCCCTTACGATGCAGCATTCTACCAGGAAATTGGCGACCCTGAATGGGAAAGCAAACCAGACGAAGAAGTTTTCGCAGCAGCCGAATTAGCAAAAGCAGATTTAGGGTTTTAGTCAGTTAGGAGTTAGGAGTTAAGAGATTCTCCTTGTCTCACCCTACCCTTCGGGAACACCTCCGGTGAACGGGTTGCACCACTTGCTACAACGCGCTTGTTCCCGCGCAACGCAGTGGCTTACCATCCCCTCATTCCCATCTTCATAAATGTAATCTACTTTACTTGACCTGATTTAAAAATAGTGGCAGGGTTATATCATTCTTTTTTTCGCTAAGGTCAATTTTGATAAATGGCACTCGCTAAAATATTAGCGCAAACGATACATTGTAGTGAAACATTTTTCTTCAATCCAAAATCAACCTTGAGATAGAGCAGAAGAAGGAATTTAAACAGCGAAAATACTGATAAGAAGACAACTTGTTAACTACAAACTGAGAATTATCGATTCCGCAATATATTTATTTAGTAACTTCCACCCATGACAAATCCCTGTAAGTTCGGTTATCCGGCTATTTGGAGAGAACCGAATTAACTTTTTTCGCGTCACTATATATATATACATATCGGCTGTTGTAAAAAGGTTATTTGTTCTCTTTTTTGGCAAACCGACTCTTAATGGATTATAATGGGAAGATTTATATAATGACCCTTTACTATCGACAAAATTTGTCGTAATATTAGATTAAGTAAAACTCATACTGACTTCATATTTAAGCTTTCGCTATTGGCGATTGAGGAAAATAAATAAATTGTTGAAACCATAAAATTTTACTTCTAGGGGATTGATAAATAGGGGGAGGCAGAGGAACTAATGGGGAAGTATCACCGTCTGAAAAGTCTCTGTATGAGTAGGGATTTAAAGAAGGCATTTCCGCCGGTTCCACCAATAGTATTTTCCATACCCTCCCTAAGTAATTAAATACTCATAGTATTTACGGAGTAGAGGAAAACGCACCAATGCCCATTGAAAACACTGTAACTGAAAAAAACAATACCAAGTTTACGGCTGATATGGTGCGAACCTATCTGCGCGAGATTGGTAGAGTACCGTTGCTTACCCGCGAGCAAGAAATTATTTTCGGGAAGCAAGTGCAGAAGATGATGAAGCTAGTTGAAGCTAAAGAAGCTTTGGCTAAAAAGCTTGGTCGTGAAGTAACTTTAGAAGAGTGGACTTCAGTTGTTGATTTACCTGAAGCAGAACTGAAAAAGACAGTTTTTGAGGGTAAACGCGCCAAGCAAAAGATGATTGAAGCGAATTTGCGTTTGGTTGTGGCGATCGCCAAAAAGTATCAGAAGCGAAACATGGAGTTTCTGGATTTAATTCAGGAAGGAGCTTTAGGGTTAGAGCGGGGTGTAGAAAAATTCGATCCGACTCGTGGCTATAAGTTCTCTACCTATGCTTACTGGTGGATTCGTCAAGCGATTACTCGCGCCATTGCACAGCAAGGTAGAACTATTCGCTTACCAATTCATATTACCGAGAAGCTGAATAAAATCAAAAAAGTACAGCGCGAACTTGCTCAGAAATTAGGGCGATCGCCATCTCCAACAGAAATTGCCAAAGAGTTGAGTTTGGAACCCGCACAAATTCGCGAGTACTTGAACATGGCTCGTCAACCAGTTTCTTTGGATGTACGGGTTGGTGATAACCAAGACACCGAGTTGCAGGAAATGCTCGAAGATGACGGCCCTTCGCCAGAGTATTACACAACTCAAGAGTTCTTACGTCAAGACTTGAACAACTTGTTAGCGGAACTTACTCCCCAACAACGGCAAGTTTTGGCTTTACGCTTCGGATTAACAGATGGTAATGAAATGTCCTTAGCGAAAGTTGGCGAACGTTTAAGCCTCAGTCGCGAAAGAGTTCGTCAGTTAGAGCATCAAGCACTGGCTCATTTACGTCGCCGTCGTGCCAATGTTAAGGAATATGTTGCAAGTTAATAATAGTTCGATGTAGCAATATTCCAAAAGCAATATGCCTCCCACAAGGGGGGCGATTTTTTTGCCTAAGTTAGTTTTATTCCGAGGGGGGCTAGCGGAGAAAAGACTAAAAAAAATGAAATTGCTCCTAACTCCCAATGCCCAATGCCCTCTTCTTTATTTCCAAAACTCACAGTATAAGTACTCGTGCAAAATTAATTTAACATTTCGTTTGGATAGGGTTGGGGGGGAAAAGGGAACTCTTAACAGCTATATAACTGACTAGTAAATATACAATTAATGCAGGCTTACCTACTTGTATTTATTTATTGATAAAAGCCATTTGCAACAATTAAACAGGACTTAAATTATCTTGATTATTAAATTTTCATAACATATTTGAGTATTATATAGCGTTAAATTTCTATGTAATTTATCAATATTTTCCTAAAGAATATGTAAGCAAATTTTTTTAATACATAAAGCATCGTGTTAAAACTGCTAAATTATCAACATATCTTATGCCTTCAAAGATAGACTGTCGTTCATAATTTTTTTTAAACTACAAAAAATAAGCTCATGAATGCCCAAAACGCCTTACAGCATTACATTCAATAGTTTTTGTATGACAAAAATATAATCTTTTAAATAAGTTTTTACTAATTAAAGTACGCAAATAGAAAGATGAAAAAAACAAAAGTTTTACTTTTAATTTACGATTTGATAATTATCTAATATTTCTGCCTTTCATCCTTTCGATTCAACCTTTTGGACGATCTACGAATACTTATGTGATGGTAGTATAAAGTTGACTTACAAAATTACAACAAAACTTTTAACAGCTTACGGTTTTTTAACCGGACAATATAAATTAGAGTTTTAATAGTAGATTAAATTCAAACACTTAGTTTAATTTAAGACCTAATACGTAAAGATAAATATTTATATTATAGGAGAAGTTGGGTGCTTAAAAATATTAAGAAGATTGTTCCGCCCCGCCGTTTTGCACTTCCTTTGCTGGGATTATTTCTAAGTATTGGTGCAGTAGCTCAACGCGCTCAACCAGTTTTATCCAAACAAATTGCTCGACTGCAAGCAGTATCTTCACCAGAAACTTTGGAAGAAAAAGCAGCGGTAACTAATTGGCAGAAAAATAATTCTGACATTAATCCCGAATTAGTTTCTAAGGAAGCGCGATTGCGGAGCGTATTAGACAGTTCGTCTTCTAAGTCCCCATCTGACACTGCGAGCGTATCTCCTGGTGAGACTTATACTTGGATACAGCGAGATAGTTCTTCTAATTACGAAGATGTAACGCAAGAATTAGATAATATATCTCCGGCTCAAACAAGTTTTTCTTCAGAGAAAGCATCCATAAAAGGAACAATACCTGCAAATAATTTTCCTAACGGTAATGGCGTATTTCTTTACGGGAGTTCGCAAAGAGCCGGGGAATTTGGTCAAGGATATATAGTCTTTGAAAAACAAGCTGGTAAAGTTGTTGGTGGGATGTATATGCCTTCTTCCGAGTTTAATTGCTTTCAAGGGACTCTCGATCGCTCCGGAGAAATCGCGATGACAGTTAAAGGTTATGCTGGCGATTTTAATCCAACTCAAGTAGCTTCAAGAGATGGGCTGCCCAGAGAAGATGAAAACGAATTAGCAAATTACGCTTACTCAGTTACATTGCAAGATTATCATCAGATCGATAGCGTTGGTGAAGATGACCAACGTATCTTGAAAGAGTGTAAAGCTAATTTTTAATGATTTTGGATAGTTGAAGGTTGATGGTTGATGGTTGTTCTACTAACCACTAACCACTAACCACTAACCACTAACCACTAACCACTAACCTTCTTTAATATTCAATTCCCGGCTGTGCTTTAATAGCTTGGTCGCGGAAAGGATGTTTTATTAAGCTCATCTCAGTGACTAAATCAGCTCGCTCGATCAGCGATTGAGGTGCGCCTCTACCCGTTAGTATTACATGATTTCTTTCTGGTTTTTGTTCTAATCCAGTTAGTATTTCTTCAACTCTTAAATAACCTAGTTTGATTGCTATATTAATTTCATCTAAAAGTACTAATTTATATTCTGGATTGCGGATATATTCTAACCCTTTATCCCATGCTGCTTGGGCTTTTTCAATATCGCGATCGCGGTCTTGAGTTTCCCAAGTAAATCCTTCACCCATTGCGTGAAAAACTAGTTGACCGTTTTCCTTCCAAGTACTAAATGCTTTTTTTTCAGAAGGTTCCCAAGCACCTTTAATAAACTGAATAATCGCCACTTTATAACCGTGTCCGAGGGAACGTAACACCATTCCTAACGATGCCGTTGTTTTTCCCTTACCATTACCAGTATTAACAACAATTAAACCTTTTTCAAGAGAAGCGTCTGCGATTCTTTGGTCTTGCACTTCTTTACGCCGCCGCATTTTTTTACGATACTGTTCTGCTGTTAACGATTTACTTTCAGCAACGTTTACGTCAGATGTAGTATCCGAATTCTGATTACCTTCCATAATACCCTGTTTTTAGTTAAGATTTCCAGTACCTTTATTATTGCCCTAATGGTTTAGGTAAAAGAACTTATTTTTATTTTTATTTTTATTAAATTTAACTATCTTTACGAAAAAAACACCATTAATTAAAGGTTATTAACAGCTTTATATCGTAAGTTAAAAGGAAGTAAATAAACATTGCTGATTTGTATCGATCGTTTCAATTATGGAGTGTTATCTATGACATTTAAACAGGTATAAATTAACTATTTTTTGAATTACTGAAATAGAAACAATCAAATTACCTTCCTTTCACTAGTTTTTTATGAAGTTAAGTGTCGTTATTCCATGCTTTAACGCTGCTGATACTATTGCAGCTCAATTAGAAGCTTTAACTAAACAGCAATGCTCCGAACCTTGGGAAATTATTATTGCTGACAACGGATCTACAGATGAAACTTTAAATATTGTAAAGCAATATCAGCATAATTTACCTAACTTACATATAGTTGACGGATCGGCCATCAAAGGTTCTGCTCATGCTCGTAATGTAGGTGCAAGTGTAGCTCTATCTGAAAATTTAGCATTTTGTGATGCTGATGATGAAGTCACTCCAGGGTGGGTAGCAGCAATGATAGAAGCACTCTCTAAAAATGACTTTGTAGCTGGTTATAGCGATTATTCAAAATTAAACGAACCGTGGATAGTAAAGTGTTGCGGAGTAAGAGAAGCTAACGGAATCAAAGATTATGTATATTTTCCTTATGCAGCAGGAAATAATCTTGGCATTAAGCGTTCTATTCACGATCGAGTTGGTGGTTTTGATGAAACGATGCTGTTGCTCCAAGATATAGATTACTGCTGGAGAGTACAAAAAACTGGCATCAAACTGGAATCCGCATCAAAGGCAGTGATTTATTTTCGATTTCGCAATACTGTAAAAGGTATGTACCGTCGATGTTGGAGATTAGCCTGTTACGATATTTTGCTGCATCAAAAACATCAAAAGATGGGAATGCCAAAATTGATCGGATGGAGGAATTTGTCTAAAGATGCGGCAATTCTTCCTCTCAAATTTCTCATTAAAGTTCGGGATAAAGAAAGCTTTGTCAGATGGTTATTAGACTTTGCTTGGCTGGGAGGACATTTGCAAGGATGCATCAAGTATAATTACTTAGTCATTTAAAAAAAAGTGATTATATTAACAAGAACAATAATAGGGTAGGTATGACGCTTTGACAATTTACGCAAGGATAAATACCTTTTTTATTAATTTTTTACGTATGGGGACAAGTATCAATATCAACATTTAGCTCGATGTAAAAATTCACGGGTGGAAAACAAGCACCTTATATTTCCCCATAACTTTAATTACGAACTACGAATTATTCCCTCCCCATAAGTTGACCCTTATGTTATACTTACCGAGGAGAATAGAATTCGGTAGACAGCGTTTGTTTTTAGTATTCACAGACTTATCTCCGAAATGTAAATCTCTACACACTAATGATTTCGGAGACGATCCATGTCGATTTACGTAGGTAATCTTTCTTACGACGTTACAGAGGAAAATTTGAATGCCGTTTTTGCAGAATATGGCACTGTAAGACGAGTTCAAATTCCTACTGACCGCGAAACAGGTAGAGTGCGCGGTTTTGGCTTCGTAGAAATGAATTCAGAAGATGAAGAAGCAGCTGCCATCGAAGCTCTCGATGGTGCTGAATGGATGGGACGCGACCTTAAAGTTAATAAGGCAAGACCCAGAGAGCAAAGAAATTCCTTCGGAGGAGGAGGCAACCGTAGAAATAATTTTAACAACCGCTACTAAGGTCTTATTTAGCTCTAATAGCTAATTACCTTATCTAGTCCATAAAATTCATTTAGTTATCACTCAGGCGAGGATGCTTGAGTTTTTTGATGGAGAAAGATATTACCTCTAACTATTTACTCTATCTTAATTAAGAACTTACAAACCCGGTTTTCCCCAGAAAACCGGGTTTTTATATAAGGGTTTTAGTTTGTGTGTTTCTTATTTTTTATAAATTTGCAGCTGTAATCTTTGTCTGAGCCAAAGTTGCTTCCAATAAAGGTTTGCCAAATTGCCTCACTTGTTCGACTAAAATTTCTCCAGCATTTTCTGGAGAGCCTGCATCAAACGGTGGTGCGGGGTTATATTCCAATAAAAGCTGAATTCTTTTTGCAGTTTCCTTTCCACAAAGTTGGCTGACAACCACTAGCCCAAAGTCAATACCAGCAGTTACACCACCACCAGTAATTCTGTTTCTATCAACCACGACTCTTTGGGTGCCAACTTCTACTCCCAGCATTGCCAAATATTCGCGAAACAACCAATGACAACCAGCGCGATAACCTTGTAGTAAACCAGCAGCAGCAAGAATTAAAGAACCAGTACATACAGAAGTAATATATTTTGAAGTTTCAGATTGTTGTTTTAAAAATTCTAAAACTTCCGAATCGGCCATTGTTTCTATGGTACCCATCCCACCACCAGGAACACAAATAACATCCAGTTGCGGACATTCATCAAAGGTAGTTGTCGGTAAAATTGTTAATCCCTCACCACTCGTTACGGGTTCTAAATTCTTCCACAACATATGTACCTGAGCTTCAGGAATAAAAGAAAATACTTGATGCGGTGCAGTTATATCAAGCTGAGTCATTCCTGGGTAAATAACTAAGCCAATGTGATATTTAGGTTGATTTGTCATATTGATTTTGGATTTTGGATTTTAGATTTTAACAACGGATGCGTTAGCCAGGAAGAACTTTTCAAGACAGATTTTGGAACGAACCCGAAATCTATCGGTGTTATTTACTATGCTAAAAACGACATCAAAATTTGCATAGTCCTCAACTGGGTACACTTTTAGTTAAATGACGAATTCTCTACACAATTTATTTCACGCTATCGCTACGGCAAAAAACGAACATCAATTGCGAATGCGCTTTATGGATAATATTGGCGAGCATTTTAGCGTACAGCGTTGGGGAATTTATATGTTTAACGAAGATTCTTCCTATAGCGCAGTTGAAGTTTACGGTATGCCAAATGTGGATAATTTCGTAGAACTTTATGCAGAAGTTGGTTGTAATATTGACCCGGTGCTACGTTATGTCACCGAACGTCATGCACCTGCCCATGAAGAAATGGTTTTACCTCCGGGAGGTTGGAAGCAATGCGAACTGTACAAAAATTGCTGTGCTTATTACGACCACGAACACATTATGACGGGACCTATAGTTGGTAAAGGAAAACTTATCGGCGCGATTCATTTTGCTCGAATTGGTGAAACACCCGCATTTAACTATCAAGATATTTCCGATTTGAGCAGCGTTTGCATTCATCTTTCAGCTAGTATTGCAGCCTTAAAAACTCAACAAAATATATTTAATTCATCCTCTGCTAACTGTTTAACACCCCGCGAAATCCAAATAGCCGAATTAGTTGCACGGGGATTAACTAATAAACAAATTGGTATAGAACTTTGGATTACGCAAAACTCGGTAAAACAAGCTTTGAAAAGAATGTTTTGTAAACTGCAAGTTTCTTCACGCACCGAAATGGTCTCAAATTTGCAAGATATCCTGAATTAGCGTTACTGAAGTTGTAGGCAGTAAGTGATACTTATGCAAAAAATATATTTGATTAGAAAATTGTATCCTAGTTTACTCGTTATCAACTTTACTGTCTGTAAAAATCGTCAAAATTAGGATGATTATTTCTGCTCTTAATCAGGTATTATGGTTTCTCCGCGTAATCCAACAGGTGTTAATTTATTCATTATGCCAACTGAATTAATTGTTTTAATTGCTGCAATCATTGTCGCTTGGTTAGTTTTCCAGGCTTTATTAAAGGTAGTGAAAACTACTTTTAGTACGGCGATCGCCGTTTTCATAATTGTGATTTTTCTAGGTATTTTCGGAATCGGTTCTGAAGATTTAATTCAAGAAATTACTAACTTACCTCAAACTCTGATGCGCCTATTTACGAATACACAATCGCAAATAGGCATTTAGTGTTTAACAAGGGAATAGGGAATAGGGAACGGGGAGAAAGAAGTAATCTTAATAATTTACGCCAATTCTGTCTTCACAGCTTCCCTAATATTTAACATCAAAGCTGATGAAAAAGCCTTTATTTTTTTATCAACACATATGCTTTAGCGTAGGTTGGTAATTGCTTAATATACCGATTGAAACTGGCTTGACTTTTGAAAATACCCGCCAGATAATCTAGTTGATAGAAGTTAGGTAAAAACGCACCCCCTGTATCTGCAACTACTCCCATTCTTAAGTGTCTGCGTCCATTTTTCATATACTCGATGACAATCATTCTACCCAAACCAACATTGAGTACGTCACCAGCAAAAGTTACTCCCGGTTTAATAGATATTTTCTCATCAATTTTATAGCCGTAACCTTTAATATCTTTAACTTCTCGGAAATACCAGTAACGCTTTTGCTTACGACGGTCGATTCCTTTAACATAAGGAATTTCATTACTTCTATCTACATTGAAATAAGCAGAAGAACCACCACCTAAATCAACAAGTATAGTTCCTTGCATCAAAGCTTCTTCTAAACCTTCTCTAGTCATGTAAACAATAGGTTCAACTTTGCCGTATTCTTTGCCACCAGGTTCATAGATACCCGATAATACATCTTGTTTGGTATATTTGGTGTAGAATTTTTCTGTTAATGGAGTATCTTTGAGGCTGTAAAGAGGAACGTTGAATTTAGCAGTTTTCTTACGAGAACCTGGATGAACGAAAACAGCGTATTTGGTAATTCGTAAATTTTTACGTTGGGGTTGTTTAGGATTATAAGCAGACCATCTAATTACTCTAAAATTAGAGTTGATAAAATTGGGATCTTGTAAACGAGTTGGACGATTATTAGCAATATCCTCTTGCAATACAGCAATCATAAAATCAAGAGTTTTGATAATATCTTCTACAGATACTCCTTGAGTACCTAATACCCCTGGACGTGAAATATTTGGGTCATCATCAGCGTGGTCTTGATAATATTGTCTCGTATTAATTAAAGTCGATAACAAATCTTTTTGATTGAAACTAACTTTGTTAGTGCTGGGTAACTTGGCAGCACTAAAAAGCTTATTGCCATTAATGCTATATCGATATTTTTTTAATTCGTCAATAACTCTATAAGCCTGGGACAGTAGCTGAGGTTGATATAGATTATTGATTGGTGGAATAGTTTGACAAGGTAGAGAAGTATTTTGATTGCACGATTTGGTTTGAGACGAAAAATTCGGATTCAATGTAAGACTTGAATTTGTCAAACTATCTTGTTTAGGTGTTGTGGAAATTTTCTGCTGCTTAAAAGATATATTTTTTATGTTTGCTAGAGAATTATTATTTTGAGTCAAACCATAAGCATAACTACTCAGACTTGCAGTTAACAAAAAACCGATACTACCTACTACAAAACGCATTTTGGAAATTAACATCTTTATTAGATTCTGTTGTTTACCCAATTGATATACCAAGAAAAATGGTTAAAGGTCAAAGAAAGGTTAAAGGTTAAAGGTCAAAACTTTTAATTCTCAACTCTTAACTTTTTCTCCCTCTCTTCCCCCTCTCTAACTTCGTTGAGCAAAAATACTTCATAATAAATAAAAGCTCGCTCTTACAATAACGATGTATTTAACTTATTTAGACAGCAACAGCTGGTTGGTTGAAATGGGGGGTCAAAATATACTGATCGATCCTTGGCTGGTTGGTTCCCTAACTTTTGCTAATTTAGATTGGCTATTCAAGGGTTCTCGTCCTCAAGAACGTCCCATACCGGAAAAAATTGACCTGATTTTACTATCTCAGGGTTTGGAAGATCACGCTCATCCACCGACTTTAAAGCAACTCAAGCGCGATATTCCCGTTGTTGCTTCTGAAAATGCGGCTAAAGTTGTAAATCAGTTAGATTACCTTCATGTAAATTCACTCGCTCACGGTGAAACTTTTACTCTTAACGGTAGAGTAGAAATTACAGCAACCCCCGGTTCTCCCATCGGTCCGACTTTAGTTGAAAACGGATATTTGCTTAAAGAACTTGAAACCGGCTTTACTCTTTACTACGAACCTCACGGTTATCATTCTGAGTCGCTGAAGAAATCCGCTCCCATCGATGTTGTCATCACCCCATTGATAGATTTAGGTTTGCCGTTAATCGGACCAATCATTAAGGGTAAAGAAAAAGCTTTAGAAGTCGCTAAATGGCTCGAACCCCAGATAATGTTACCAACAGCCGCTGGTGGTGATATAACCTTTGAAGGATTGCTGATAAATTTTATCAAGCCAGAAGGAACCGTTGAAGAATTCAGTTCCCTATTACAGCAACATAATATATCAGCCCAGGTTCTCGAACTAAAAAGTGGCGATCGCACTCAATTAAATTTGAAAAAACGAGCAGTTTCGGGAGTTTCTAGTTAAAAAAGGAACGGGGAATGGGGAATGGGGAAAGAAGCAATAAAATTTTTTTAGATGATAATCTAGCGTAAAAGGTGCTGAAGAGCCAAAATTGATAATATATAAGGCTAAGCAGTATATCAGTACCAATAATCCATCTTATTAGCGACTAAATAGTTAATTTGGTCTATTTTTATAAGGGATTTCCAAAAAATAATTTATCCAAAATAACCGTAGTGCGAGCATCTTGCTTGCTTGAGATATATAGCGAGCAAGATGCTCGCACTACCGTGATTGGATATTTTTAAATTTGGAAGTCCCTAATTTGATAGCATTTATCTGTTCCCTACTCCCCACTCCCTATTCCCTTGATAATTGTTCTAAAATACAGTCATTTCTCAATAAATCTGTTAAATATTTATACAACTATATTTAATTCTACTTATTCGTAATTGTTACAGGAATCTCTCATGAAGTTAAATTTAGTACGTCCAATGGCATTTATCGATCTAGAAACAACAGGAATCGATATTGTTAAAGATAGGATTATACAAATTGCCGTATTAAAAGTATTTCCTGATGGCAATGAAGAAATGAAAACCTGGGTTATTAATCCTACTATTCCTATTCCTAATGCTTCATCAGAAATACACGGCATTTACGATGAAGACGTAAAAGATAAACCGACTTTTGCAAAAATCGCCGATAGTTTAGCAAACTACATTGATGATAGCGATTTGGCAGGATACAATTCTAATAGATTTGATATTCCCGTACTGATAGCAGAATTTTCCCGTGTTGATATCGATTTCAAACTTGAAGGAAGAAGAATTATTGACGTACAAACCATTTTTCATAAAATGGAACCTCGTACTTTAAGAGCAGCCTATAAATATTATTGTGGGGAAAAGTTGGTCGGCGCTCACGATGCAGAAAACGATATTCGCGCTACATACGAAGTTTTCAAAGCGCAATTAGAACGTTATGAAAATGAAGAATATGAGGATAAGGATGGCAAGTTATCTTATCCTGTAAAAAACGATATGGATCAATTACAAGAATTCGTACCTTTTGATTTTCTCGATCCAACGAAAAGAGTTATTTACGACGAAAATAACGAAATAATCTTTAATTTTGGTAAATACAAAGGTAAACCTGTAGCTGAATCATTCAAGAAAGAGCCAAATTATTATAAATGGATGATGGAAAAAGAGTTTTCTGTTTTTACAAAGAAAGCTGTGACTAAAATTTGGGAATCTATGAATCAAGAAGAATAGGGAATTGGGAATGGGGAATGGGGAATGGGGAATGGGGAATGGGGAATGGGGAATGGGGAATAGAGAATAGGGAAAAAGATGTTAATTAGGGAGCGAGACGCTCCCACTACTACGAACTTTGATCGCCCTTGATAATTAATGTGGCGCAGTGGATTGCAGGTTGCTGGAACAACTTTTGTGACTCTATTTTAACTTCACTCGTAACAAACCTAGGGAGGTGTGCCGCTTCGCGACACGTCTCTCTTGCATATATCTGTATTATCACTATGTATCTATGTCTGATTTATTATATATGTATACTAAAATTTATTGTTAGCGATCGGTAAAGTTCACCAGCCGCAGCGTTCTCACTGTACTTACTTAATTTTAAGTATGCTTATCCTGCTAAGGTTTCCATTTAAATTTGCAATATGCCTATCTAAATTCAAAGTTGATGATATCCAGATACCATTTCCCTTATGTACATCACACTTCAAAAAACTATCATTTGGTTTATAGACTACATGGCAATTTCGACTAGTTGCGATGTAATTACCACGCCCTGTCCAAACTAACGTTCCATTTATGTTTGTAATGTAATTATTCAGGTTTATACCAGTACGTGCAGTACTTCCATTCCTTCTCTTACAATCAGCTTCCAATATACGACCTTGGTTTAAGGTTATATTTGAACATGATTTGGTAAAATAACCGGCTGCCAATACGATATTTGATTGTAAAAAAGTGGCTATAGTTGCACCAGTCATAGCTAGTGCTAACTTTTGTTTGATTCCTTTCTGAGCAGATGATTTGTTTGTTGAAATCATTTAGTTCCTCCTAGTTGTTTGCTAAGCTGCTGCGTATTTAATTTGTATATGAGACGCGGGCAGGATGCCCGCACTACAATGATTTCAGAATTATTTCTTATACAATTTAGCTGCACATCAGCTTATGATAGATAATTTTCTGTCTCCCTTTAAAAAGAGGGTTTAGGAAATCTTAACGTCTGTAATACTTCTTTTGCTAGACTACGATAAATTTTAGATGCAACTTTTCTCCAAGCATTGGAACTTTTACAAGCAGGTGAAATTTTAGTTGAAATTAGCAGCAATTAACATCACCGAGTACCTGTTGAAGGAGCAATTTTTTCGATACTAATCAACGACTCCATTACCTTTTTTGCAATGGGTGCTGCAACATTACTACCGTAAGTATGTTCTCCTTGCGGTTCGTCTACTAATGTCAAAACTACATAGCGAGGTGTTTCTACTGGCAAAATACTCACAAAGCTAGTAATTTTTTTATCAGGATCGTAGCCACCACTAGGACTCGCTTTTTCGGCAGTACCAGTTTTTCCGGCAATACGATATCCAGGAATTTGCGCGGCTTCACCCGAACCCTTATTAACCACGCTTTCCATCATCTGTATTACAGTTTGAGCTGTAGTTGGCGAAAAAATTTGCCGGGATGCTGCTAATTCTTTCTTTTCGTGGATTTGATCTTTATCATCTATCAATCCCTTGATTACATGGGGAGTTACCAATCTACCACCATTGGCTAATGCTCCATGCATTTGAATTAATTGTAATGGCGTTAGCGAAAAACCTTGACCAAAGGAAGCTGCCGCTGGTTCGATTGGCGAATTAGTAAATTCTTCTTGGGGTTTGAGACGACTGCTGGTTTCAAATGGCAAGTCTGTATCGGATTTCTGCCTCAATCCTAATCTTTCCAACCAACCGTAGTAAATACTTGGCTGCATTCGCTGGATGATTTTCACCATACCGATGTTGCTGGAAGTTTGCAAAATTCGAGCAACACTGATTCTTCCATTAGCGTTTTTCTCCGCATTTCTAATTTCACGGTCTGCTACTTTGATTAATCCAGTATCATTAAACACGTCGTTCGGCTGAATGCTGCCAGTTTCTAAAGCGATCGCCACATTTAACGGTTTGAAGGTTGAACCTGGTTCGTATAAGTCTGCTACAGCCCAATTTCTAAATAAAGCATAGTCTTCTTTAGTGAATTTTTGATTGGGATTGTAAGTCGGCGAACAGGCTAAGGCTAGGATCGAACCATCCCAGGCATCCATGACTATTACTGCTCCGCGTTTAGCTTTAAATTTTTCTATTTGTTCGGTGAGTGCCAATCTTGAAGCCCGTTGCAAGCGACTATCAATAGTTAACTGCATCCTTAATTTGTCAAAATTCAGAAATCCATCTGGCGCATGATCTGGCATCAATGCACCATTTCCCGCTCTTGACAAACGCACCGTTTTCATGGAACGTTCGAGCAATTTTTCCTGAGAATATTCTATTCCTGCTTTACCGCGACGATCTGAATTTACAAAACCAACTATATCAGCCAACAAACTATCGGAAGGGTAGTATCGAGAGAACTTTTTCCTTAAATCTATGCCGTTAAGTTTCAAGGCACTAATTTGATCTGCAACTTCTTCTTGTAGTTTAGAAGAAATAAAAATACCGCTTTTTTGTTTATTAAATTTTGCTTCTAATTCCGAGGCATCTGTATTCAGAATAGTTCCAAGCTTGCGGGCAATCTCAGATTTTGACTTATTCTTGTCAAACATCTTCGGATGTACGTACAAGGTGTAAATTGGTAGGTCGATCGCTACAACCCTTTTATTGCGATCTACTATTTGGCGACGAGGAATAAAAGGACGCATACTAAACATCTGCTGATTCCGTGCCTTTTTGGTTAGTTTGGCACCATCAACAATTTGTAAACGGTATAAATTTATTCCCAACCCCAAGCAAGCAGCTATTAATACACCCCAAACCATAAACAGTCGCCTTTTTGGGTTCGGTGAAATCTGTGAGGATTTTGCTGCAAATCGCTTATTCCTAATTTTGGGAATACTGCGATTAAAACGCGATTGTGTATAATCCTTTTTAGAAATTCTATTGGTTTTACCTGGAAACTTCTGCATACATCGCTGCTCCTTCGTACAGTCTTGAGGAAAACTTGCGCCGATCCCCGTTAAAGAATTTTAGATTTCAGATTTTGCGGAAAGTTGAGCCACTCTCGTAAGTCGTCTCCCGCAGTACGAGAGAAGTGGCGTTGGGGTGTAGATTCACGAACCCCAAAACTTTCCTGCACCGGATTTTGGATTTCGCGTAATACAGTTTCTATTCCGAAATCCAACGGAATTCTGTTTTAACACTCAAATTGGATAAGTGTATTTGAATTGGAAACGCGGAAAAAGATTGATTGAAGATTGCCGATTTTAATATCCTACTGCATTTGAAGGTTGGGATTCAGATTCCTCTGAGTCTTTATCAACCTTTTGCGAACTTGATGGTGCGGTTTCTTCCAAAAAAATAGTGTTTGCTGGAGTCGGTGATACTAATCCAGAATGTGGTTTTTCAGCTTCTTGTGCCATTCTATTTTTGAGCGCCTCATCATGTTTTGTTAGCTGACGCTCATCCCGCTGTAATTCTTGCAACTTTTTATAGGAACTACTCCAAAGATGCTGGGAGTATACCGTCCAACCATAAACTACCAAAGTTGCACTCACTAATAAAAAAGCGATCGCAGCACTATGCCGGTGAAGCGAGTTCCAGCGCATTAACCATACGGGCACTTTACTGCCGTCTGGCATTACAGGTATCGCTTTGCGATCGCGCAAACTCGAATTTCGATTATTTACACGCTGGGGCTTGACTCCCGATTGTGGTGTAGTCGAAGCAACGCTCGAACTATTCTTTGACCAAAAAGAAAGAGTCGAACGTTTTCTTCTACTTAATAATTCCTGTTGAGATTTAGGTAAGGGTGGAAGGCTCGTATGTTCTGGCACCCTATAACTCCTTAAACTGGTTTCTTGACGAGTAGAATCTCGCCCTAACCAGCGTTTTTTCCCTCTTAAATTTGATTTACGAATAGCAGCCATAAGTTTTTACATTAGAAATACTGTACTTTAGATAGAGAGCAAATCTTAACACAATATATGTAATATTTTTTACATCCTATAAATTTAGTATTTTTTCTCCTTTCCAATTTGTAAAAATGGCTTTAGTTAGCTTTAATCTTATGAGCGCTACAATTTAACAATTAGTTCCTCCTCCGCATAGCATCTGAAGTATGAAAATATCTATTGGTAAGAAAAATCGTGCTTCCACAAGATGGTAATTTCTGGTATGATAACCTTTTTTGTAATTAAAACAACTAAAAAAGCTAGTTGTAGTAAGTTTACAATCATTTAGCGCTTGTATTAATTATAGAAACGGCTGATATAAGTAATGGTCAGTATAAAAAGGAATAATTTCTTCGCAAATAACTAATCAAAACTACAATATTTAAAAAAATCAACAAATAAGGTATCGTATTCAACAGGCTAAAAATATTTCTTGATTAAATTGGTGAAAGAGGAGTTATGAAAATAAGAATCTTTGGTTTTGCTTTATTGTTAGGTTTAGCTACAACTCTGGGAGCATGCGAAGGCGCTGAAGAAACGCCTACCACAGATGTTGCTCCCCCTCCAGCAGTTGATGCTACCCCCGAACCGACCGCTACTCCATAGTTGACAGCAAGCAGATAGAATTGCTGCCGCCCATATTTTGTAGGTCGCTCCTCACTTTCTCTTACTTTATTACCCAAAAGTAAGAAGCAAAGCAAAATGTCGCTCCGAGCAATTTTAGAATAATGTATTGTGAAGCAGGGATTAATGTTTTTTTACTCCCTTTATAGCTTCGATAAAAAAATTAGACCTGGTAATGATTATCTAGATTGCCAGGTTTTTATGTTTGTCCTACTTAAGTTGTAAAATTTGAATGGGCGTTTATTAGCAAGACTTTCAAGTTCATGATTATTGTCTTGAGAAATAAAATGAAAAATAAAATTAAGAGTTTACTATATGCTTGGAGATAAAAGACTCTACAACAAAATCTCTAAATTTAAAAACAGAAGTTAGTATTTTTGAACTAAATAGATGAAATAATAAAAAATGGGGAGAAAGAAAGGACAAAAAGCAGTTTTTTTAATACTTTTAACTGCCATATCACTAATTTTATTACAGTTAACCGCATATCATAAAACATTTGTAATTGCACTACCCCCAAGTATTGATATTCCAGAAGAAATATTGCGAACAGAAATTATTTTAGAAGCGCGATCGCCAATTGACGGTCAACCTCTGAGTGCCGCAGAATATGCTCAGCTACAGGCTCAAATAAAAACACGTCCTTATCCCCCCAAGCTCAACCCTAAAGTCCGGGAAACAGTATTCCTGCTGCGCTTACGCAAGATATTGAAAACACTTTTCCCATTTGTGGGTTTTTAATTGGAACATAGGCATGGGTCAAAGGTTAAAGGTTATTTTAACTCCTAACTCCTAACTCCTAACTTTCCCTTGTCACCTTGTCACTTGTCTCGCCATACCTCCATCCCCATCTCGAATCTTTCCTCCTCAAGGGGCGGGCAAAAATTACGAATAAATGTAAAGAATATATATAGATACATAAAAAGTAGATTCACGCTTGTCCATAATATCCAAAACAATCAGCTTCATGTCTATGACCACTATTGCCCCAGAACAAGTTAACAGCATCATTTGGAACCAACATCACGACCCTTTTGAGATACTCGGTTCCCATCAGATAGAAAAGGATGGCCATATTTACTGGGTTGTGCGAGCTTATCTACCTAATGCGAACGCTGCATGGGTGGTTCTTCCGGAGGAACGGAAGGAACACCAAATGCAAAGCGTTCATGATGCCCATTTTTTTGAATGCATTATAGATACTAAAGAATTAGCTAACTATCAACTTAAAGTTAAGGAACAAGATCAAGAACGAGTATTCTATGACGCTTATGCTTTTCGCTCTCCTAAGCTAACTGAATTTGATTTACACCTGTTTAATGAAGGAAATCATCATCGGATTTACGAGAAGTTAGGAGCGCATTTCACTGAAATAAAAGGTGTTAAAGGTGTTTATTTTGCGGTTTGGGCACCGAATGCACGCAATGTGTCAGTGCTGGGAGATTTTAACAATTGGGATGGACGCAAGCATCAGATGCGTAAAGGTTCCACCGGAGTTTGGGAGTTATTTATTCCCGAATTGGAAGTGGGAGAACACTACAAATACGAAGTCAAAAACCCCGCAGGACATATTTACGAAAAGTCAGATCCTTACGGTTTTGCTCAGGAAGTTCGTCCTAAAACTGCTTCTATTGTTACTGACTTAGACAGTTACAAGTGGAATGACAACGAATGGATGGAAAAACGCCGTCATGCCGATCCACTAAGCAATCCTGTTTCGGTTTACGAAGTACATTTGGGTTCTTGGCTGCACGCAGGTACTGACGAACCATCCTTGTTACCAAATGGTGAATCCGAGCCAATGGTGCAGGTTTCGGAACTAAAACCAGGGGCACGTTTTCTAACTTATCGAGAATTAGCAGCAAAACTGATTCCTTATGTTAAAGAATTGGGATATACCCATATTGAAATTCTCCCAGTTGCCGAACACCCATTCGATGGTTCTTGGGGATATCAAGTAACTGGTTATTACGCTCCTACTTCCCGTTTTGGTAGTCCCGAAGACTTTATGTACTTTGTGGATGAATGTCATAAAAACGACATTGGTATATTAGTAGATTGGGTTCCCGGTCACTTTCCTAAAGATGGGCATGGTTTAGCCTTCTTCGACGGGACGCATCTTTACGAACACGCAGACCCCCGTAAAGGCGAACACAAAGAATGGGGAACCTTGGTGTTTAATTATGCGCGTCATGAAGTGCGTAATTTCCTGAGTGCGAATGCTTTATTCTGGTTTGATAAATACCATATTGATGGCATTCGCGTTGATGCGGTGGCTTCAATGCTTTATCTTGATTACTGTCGCGAACCTGGTACATGGGTTACAAATCAATACGGCGGTAGAGAAAACTTAGAAGCAGCAGAATTTATCCGACAAACAAATCACCTTATCTTCAGTTATTTTCCTGGTTCTCTTTCCATTGCCGAAGAATCGACTTCATGGCCGATGGTATCGTGGCCTACATACACCGGCGGATTGGGCTTTAACTTGAAGTGGAATATGGGTTGGATGCATGATATGCTCGATTATTTCAGCATGGACCCTTGGTTCCGTCAGTTTCATCAAAACAATCTTACTTTTAGTATGTGGTACCACCACAGCGAAAACTTCATGTTGGCGCTCTCCCATGACGAAGTAGTGCATGGTAAGAGTAATATTATTGGTAAGATGCCCGGAGATAGATGGCAAAAGTTCGCAAACGTGCGTTGTTTGTTTGCCTATATGTTCGCTCATCCTGGCAAGAAAACCATGTTTATGAGCATGGAATTTGGGCAGTGGAGCGAATGGAATGCTTGGGCAGATTTGGAATGGAGCTTGATGCAGTTTGAGCCACATCAACAGCTAAAAACATTCTTCCAAGATTTAAACAAACTTTACCGTAACGAACCCGCTTTATATACTCAAGATTTTGAAGAACCAGGATTTCAATGGATTGACTGTAGCGACAACCGTCACAGTGTAGTTTCATTTATCCGTCGCGATAAAGATTCAAATGGTTTTGTCGTTGCAGTTTGTAATTTCACACCACAACCCCATTCTCATTATCGTATCGGCGTACCGGAACCCGGATTTTATACCGAATTATTCAACAGTGATGCCCGAGAATATGGCGGTAGCAACATGGGTAATTTAGGCGGTAAATGGACGGATAGCTGGTCAATGCACAATCAAGAGCATTCCTTGGATTTATGTCTACCACCTTTAGGAGTATTAGTTTTAAAACTAGATGAAGATAAAACTGCTGAGGCTAATCAGGCAGTTAACAGTTAGCAGTAAACAGTGAGCAGGGAACAGGAAATACGGAGCAGTTATGGGATAATTTTTTGTAGAGTGCGAGCTAATGGTTGAAGACTTTTGACACTTAATTCTGCTACTTTTCTCTATCTTGCTCGGCGATCGCCAGCAAACAACTCACTGCTCACTGCTTACTGCTCACTGATAACTGCTCACTGCAAAAAATCCACTACAGTTTTAGCAATCACTTCATTCCCATCAATAGCGATAGCTTCTTTACAGCGCGGTGATTCTAAAGGCTGCTTGAGAAATTCCCAGGAACTTTCAAATAATTCCGCAGGAGTCAGAATTTGATGATAATTGTACTGGGATATTCCTTCTATCAAATAAGCCGCTTCTGCAAAATTATCTCTAGTAATTGAAACAATTGGCACTCCTAATTTAGTCGCTTCTGCAAAAGTACCGAAACCAGGTTTAGAAATGACTCTTCCACAAATTGGCATGAAATCAACGGGACGGATTTTTAAGTCTTTAACTTTGATTAAATTTGGTAAATCTGGTGCCGATTTGTCGAAGGTAATGAATTGCCAATCTGGATATTTTCTTAAGTTGTCATAGGGTATTTGTTGTAAACCCAAACCGCCAAAGGTGAGCAATATGGTTTTTTCGCGAGGTGTGTTTATCTCGTACTTGGATTTGATTTCCTCGGCATCAATAAAAGGAGAACCACCAGTTAAACCGACATCAGTAATATTTTTAATCTTGTCAAACGCCTGCATCGGTTCGTGGAAAGGAAGTCGAAAAAGGCGATCGCACTTTCCATAGCATTCGCCAATCCAGTCGGCAACGTCAACAAAATCACCACCCCAATCTCGGTAAATAAAATCCCAACCAAAATTACTAATTGCCCAGCAAGGAACATTAGCAGCTTTACCAATTTCTGCGGCTAAGAAGGGAATATCCGCCAAAATTAAATCAACCCGATTTTGATAAATAAAATCAACCTCAGAAGCAACGATCGAAGGTTGATTTTTCTTGATTTCTAATAATTTTTCTAAAGTCGCCGATCTATCCATTTTCAAGCTATCAGCTTGTATCACCCCCAAATCGTAAGCACGGGGACGATGAATAAAATCGCCTTTGATATAACCTTCCAATAACCAACGCGGTGCAGTTGTCACCATAATCAACAACGCTTCCGGACACAAATCCTGAATAGTCGCCGCTACCGCAGCAGTGCGAGTTGCATGTCCGAAACCATGATTAGTAATTGCAATATATATAATAGGACGTTGCATTTTGGATTTTAGATTTTGGATTTTGGATTAAAAGTTAGGAGTCAATTTAATAAGTCATGATGGTTTGTAGAGACGTTATACATAACGTCTCCCAAAGTTTATCGGAAAAACGAACCCGTCGGAATAAATGAACAAGACGATTATGGGTTAGGAATTAGAAAAAATTTTCTACCCCCTGTCCCCTTGTCTCCTTGTCCCCTTGTCTCCTTGTCTCCCCATCACCCCATGCCCAATCCCTATTTCCCAAAATCGCGAATTTCTTCAACCAACCGATCCATTTCCGATTCCAGGGTGAAGTAGTGGACGCAGGCACGCACGCAATCGGGATCGGCAATTGTACGGGTAAATATTGCTTTTGATTCTAAAAATTTGACCAATTCTAAACTGGTTTTAGATTGGTTATTTTCTAGTTGAAAGGAAACTAAACCGGATTCGGGAGGAGAGTTTTTCAGGCATTTTATACTTGGAAGTGCCATCAATTTCTGCCAAAGGTACTCGCTATTACGACAAATTTGTTCGTAACGCTTTTGCGGTGTTCCCCATTTCTGATGCACTGAAATTGCTTCGGTTAAACCAATATAAAAAGGATAAGCCGAAGTTGCAATTTCGTATCTTTCTCCGCTTTCTTGCCATTTTACTGGTTGAGCTTGACCATCGATGACTACGCTACGCCAACCTACAAAGGTAGGGTAAAGATTTTCTCGTGCTTGGGGACGCACGTACAAACCGCCTACACCTGGAGGCCCGCACAACCATTTATGACCTGTAAAAGCGTAAAAATCTACTCCTAATTCACCCAAATCTAATGGTAATAATCCTACCGATTGTGCTGCGTCTACCATTAACTTTGTATTATTGCTTTTACAGGCTTGTGCTATTTTCTTTAAAGGTAAAACCTGTCCTGTATTCCACAGTACGTGACTTAACACTACCATACGGGTACTTGGTCGCAAATGCTGAGCAATAATTGCTACCGGGTCGCCATCATTCAAAGTTGCCATTATTGGGCAAGTACTAACTTCTACGGAAAACCTGCGTGCTATTTCCTGGGCTGTGGCGATAATTCCTGGATGTTCGCAGTCAGTAAGCAGTATATGGTCGCCTGCTTTCCACTCGATACCCCACATGGCTATATTACAACCAACTGTTACATCTTCGGTAAGAGTGATGGTTTCTGATGGTACATTTAACTCAGTTGCAATTGCTACTCTTGTGGCTAAGGTTTGTTGGATTAGCCAAGCGTTAATTTGATTACCAAAAGGACCTACTCTTTGAATATTATCTTGGGCTTCAATTACGGCATTCATAGCCGAAGAAGGCATGGGACCTTGACCTCCAAAATTAAAATAAGCTTTATTCGCTAATGCCGGAAATTGTTGCCGGTACTGATGTAAATCGGTTTGTGTAGCAGATATACTCGTCATATCAATTTTGGATTATGGATTTTAACAACAGATGTTTTTAACAACGGATGCGTTTGTTTTGTTTTGCGCTAAGTTTAGGGGACATAATCTTTCTCCCAGCTTTTTAAGACAAATTTTAGACGTGGGATTTGAAGAACACGTTAAGTATATGGAGTAACGTGCTACAAAGCGCATTTCTCATATATAGAATTACTTTTGACAAAGGTATTTGGGATTAGAAAACAATTTAAAAGTTAGCATTTTCTGACGATGGTAAAGCTTTATAAAATAGCTGTATTACTGGTTTTCATAGATATTCAACTTTTAGATATTTCAAGCATATTCATATCCTCTAATACATATAGTTCTCTCAAAAAAGATTTTGGAGGCAGTGTATAAAACCATGTATTTTGTACAATGTCAAGTTTATTTACCTTTGTTAATACCCGCCAAGCGCTAATTATTGTTAATTTAAAAGAATGCTAATTAATGCCGAAATACTGCTGCAATATCAAAAATGTAAACGCCGACCTTTTTTGAATGTTCGCGGCGATAAAACTCAGCAAGATGCGCCTAGTGACTTGTTGTTGAAGCTGTATCAGGATAAATACGTTCATAAGAAAAAGGTTTTAGAACAGCTTGATTATCAGCGCCCAAGGTTTCCCAAGGGAGAATTGCAAGCTGGAGAAGCGGCAACTTTAGAATTGATGCAGCAGGGAGTTGAATGCATTTACAAAGGATTAATCGTATCAAGTTACGAGGGCGATCGCCATACTTTGTTAGCCCGTCCAGATTTGCTGATCAAACAACAAGGAAATTCAAGATTCGGCAACTGGATGTATGTTCCCGCGAGGGTTGAACTAGGTAAGCGTCCCAAACAAGAATACCAAGTTATCGCCGCATTTTATGCTTTTGTTTTAGCAGCAGTGCAGCAAGTTGAACCAAAATCAGCTTGGTTAATGCTGCGGGGAAAAGAAACTAAATACAACGTCGATTTAATCAAATGGATTCCTCGGATGCAAGAAATTTTAGACGAATGCGTCCAAACATTGCACTTCCCAACAGCCCCCGAAGTATTTATTTCGCGTCAAAAGTGCAGTTTATGTAATTGGTACAGCAACTGCCATCAAACTGCTTCCCAACAAAAACATCTTTCGCTGGTACCGGGAGTAACCCCAGGACGTTACAATCAATTAAAAAATATTGATATTACGACGTTAGAATCACTTGCTCAAACCTTACCTTCAGAATTAGAAGATTTACCCGGTTTTGGTAATGAAGTCGCGATAAATCTTGTTTTGCAAGCAAAATCTTTACTCAAAAATAGCCCTATTGTCTTACCTGAAGCATTAATTGAACCAACAGTCAATGAAGAAATGCCTTTCTCATATGGAGAATATGAGCTGACTTTACCACAAACAAGCAACACAATAATAGAATGTCCAACAGATGTAGAAATCGATCCAGTAGTATACGAAACTATTACTTATACAGCCCCTATAGAACTTTACTTTGACATCGAAGCCCAGCCAGATTTAAATTTAAATTATTTGTTAGGTGTTTTAGTTGTTGATAGAGAAAACAACACCGAGCAATTTTATTCTTTTTTAGCAGAAAAACCATCAGAAGAAGAATTAATTTGGCAGCAATTTCTAGAATTGGTTTGGCAATACCCCGACGCACCAATTTATCACTTTTGCGTTTATGAGTTCGATACAGTTAAACGGCTAGCAAAACTTTATCGTGCCCCCTCCAAAAGAGTATTACCTGTATTAGACAGATTCGTAGATATTTACGAACAACTGACTCAGACATTAGTACTACCATTAGAAAGCTACGCTTTAAAATCAATTGCTCGGTGGTTGGGATTTGAATGGCGTGATAAAGAAGCTAGCGGTGCTAAATGTATTTACTGGTATGACAAATGGTTGAAAAACGGCGATCGCAATTTATTAGAAATCATCAAACGTTACAACGAAGATGATTGTCGCGCTACCCATAGCCTAAAAGACTGGCTCGTCAGCTTTTTTGAAAGTCAATCGGGGAATCAGTGAGCAGTGAGCAGTGAGCAGTGAGCAGTGAGCAGTTAACAGTTAGGAGTTAGGAGTTAGGAGTTTATTTTCTACCCCCTCTGCCAATCCCCCCATCCCTCCGCTCCTGTGATATCTTATTTGTGGCTTTTCACAGATAATTAATAATTTGCCGTGCGAATTAAAAAACTATTGAAATTACCGTTAATAATTGTATTTTTTATTACAGTTATAGTTGTCACTCTTGCTTTTACAAATTTGACTCCTTCTGCTGTAGTGGTAACTGCTATCGATTTTATCGGGGAAGCAACTTTGCCTACGGGTACCGATTTTGAAAATACCGAATTGGGAGGGTTGTCGGGAATAACTTATGATGCTCGTCGCCGGGTTTATTATGCTATATCCGACGATCGCTCTGTGAAATCAGCAGCAAGATTCTATACTTTTAGGATTAATCTCAACGGAGATTCTTTTCAAAAAGATGATATTGAGCCGGTTACGGTAATAACTTTAAAAGATAAAAATGGCAAGACTTTTCCTGCTGGAACTATAGATCCAGAAGGAATTGCATTAAATGATTCATCTATATTCGTTTCATCTGAAGGTGATGCAGACAAAGGAATTAATCCATTTATTAAAGAGTTTTCATTTGATTCTGGACAAGAAATTTCCAGTTTACCCATACCTCCAAAATTTTTAACCTCTCAAGATAGAAAACAAGGTATTCGTAACAACTTAGCTTTTGAAAGTTTGACTATTACACCTGATAAAAAATATTTGTTTTCAGCTACCGAAAATGCATTGATACAAGATGGCGAGGAAGCCAAACCTAACCAGAGCAGTTTATGTAGAATTTTGCAATACAATTTACTAACTAAAAAATTAGAAAAAGAATATCTCTATCCTACCAAAATAGTAAAACCTTTTTTTAGACTTACTGGTAGATTTTCTAGCGGATTAACCGATTTAATCGCACTGGATAGTGAAGGACATTTTTTAAGTATAGAAAGAACTTTTACTGGATTCGGATTTGTCAATTCATTATTCAAAGTTTATTTATCAAAAGCTGACGATATCAAGAATATTGATAGTCTTAAACAAGTTGATTCTAAAACTATTAAACCTGCAAAGAAAGAACTGTTACTGAATTTAGGAAAATTAGACGTGGCATTAGATAACACCGAAGGCTTAACCATTGGTGCAACTCTACCAAACGGAAAACCTTCGCTAATTTTAGTCAGTGATAATAACTTCAACAACCTACAACGAACTCAGTTTTTAGCATTCCAACTTGAGATAGAGTCACGTTTTGAAAGATTTTTACGTTTAATCCGCGAACGTTTTTAGTAGAGTCTATTTCATAAATTTTTACTAGTTCATTTTCTCGCTTATATTTGGGAGACGTTATGTATAACGTCTCTACAACCCTTCATAACTTATGTAGTGAAATACTGCCGTAATTATAAATACTTAGCCAAACCCCATATTCAAACTGGGCTTAACCTGCGTATATTTCCTTTGATATCTTGAGAATAGATGATTGAAACCGTTAAATAGAATTAAATAGCTTAATACTTAGAGAAACATCTAAAAGTGTTGATATACAAGGATTTTTAGTCTAATAAATTGATTTGTCGTCCGAGATATTAAGTATATTCACTGAGAAGGCTTCCTTGACTCCACGTAGTACTTGAAGGCGTTTCAGTAAAATTTCTCATAGGCTTTGCTAATTGCCTGTGTTACATAATATTTAGTGTGTTTCCTAGTAATCTCGGTATATTTGGTCAAAATATATATTTAAAAAGTAAAGTTAAATTCCTGTAAAAATATTATTTAAATTTTCAGTAATACTTAGTAAATCTTCTATTGCCTTTCTAGAACTTGAAAATTTATTAATTCATTGATTTATGTTGCAACAAGAAATTGATCGGATGTTTACTCAAAAACATAAAACAGAATTAGATCCTTATATAGGCAAATTTGTAAATCACCGTTACTTAATCAGGGATTTAATTGGTAAAGGAGGAGGAGGTAAAGTATATTTAGCAGAAGACTGTACCAATGGCGGAATGCCAGTAGCAGTAAAGATTCTGTCTTTGAAATTAGATAATAAAACGATATCTCAACGCTTTGCTAGAGAAATTTTTATTGGTACGCAATTAGGACGTAAAAGCCAGCATATTGTCCGAGTATTAGGCTATGGCATTACTGACGATAAAATTCCATTTTACGTAATGGAATATCTTCAAGGTCAAAATTTATTAGAAGTAATTAACGATCAACCTTTATCATTAGACAATTTTTTAGATATTGCCTCTCAAATTTGTGTGGGCTTACAATGCGCCCATAAAGGTATCAGTATTAAAGGAGAAATTTGCCCAGTTATTCACCGAGATATAAAGCCAGAAAATATATTTATAATTGAAGACGCAAAAAAAGGTCAGATAGTAAAAATATTAGATTTTGGTATTGCTAAATTTTTAAAAGAAAGAGCCGGAGCAACACTTTCTCAATCATTTATGAGCAGTCTACCTTATTGTTCTCCAGAACATATGGAAGGGCGCAAGTTATTAGATATACGTTCCGATATTTACAGTTCAGGAATTCTCATGTATCAGATGCTTTATGGCAAGCATCCTTTTCAACTAAAAAGTTACTCTTTTGGTGAATGGTATCAAGCTCATCGTTTTGAAACACCAGCTTTATTAAATGAGGTAATTCCAGAGGCCAAGATTCCTCTTGATTTGCAAAAACTTATCATGAGTTGTTTAGCCAAAGAAGCAAACAATCGACCTCAAAATATTACAGAGATACTAGATAAATTAGAATCAGTTCAGCGTCGAACTAGTAAATATCAAGAAAAAGATGATAAATTTGTCGCCAATTCATCGGCGGTAGATTTAACACCATCAACATTAATATCTAAGCATATTTGCCTACAAAAAACTTGGCCTGCCTGCAAGCCGATCGCACCGATTGTTTTTCCTCACCTGCTTTATACGGTACAAGCCAAAATCCCCACTTTTTGGGCAATGTTACCGCATGCAGAAATATCCAAATTTTTAGAACAAAAAAATACTACAGAATTTATCCAAAAAATCAATGTTTACCCAATGATTATGTGGGTAACGGTTTTACACGAGCAAAATTCCTCTTTAACACGCTGGCTTTCTTGCTTCTTAGATATTAAAGATAAAAGAGGAGAAAGAATGATTAAGCAGCTAGCAGAAAAAGGCTACTATCATTTACTCTTTTTTGCGTTAGAAGAACCAACAAAATGCGCTCATGTAACAACAATTACGATTACACCACATCAGCAGGAACAATTATTCAACTGGTTAGAAACATCTCAAAATTCTCAAACCTTGATTTCACCCAACCAAAGTAAAAGCATTCTCAAAGCCCAATACGAAAAAATTAAACCTAAAATTCTCCAAAAAGTAGTACAAAATCAATACAAAAAACCAGACATGAAAGCTTGGATATTTCAGTTTTCCAAATTTTTCCACAAATTGGTTAAATAGGAGCTATGAGTTAGGAGTTAGGAGTTAGGAGTTAGGAGTTAAGAGTTAGTTAGTTAATGTTAGAGTCGATGGGAGGTATAACCCTCCGCACCTCTCCTTCAGAACTGTACGTGCTGGTTTCCCCGCATACAGCTCCTAGATATTCTTAACCCTGTGGGTTTTTGCTCATGTGTATATACTGGTGGCAAGATTGGTGAATCATTATTAGATTCTTTCTTTTCCAGTTGTTGTGGTTTTCATCAATGTGATGGAGATGTACATCTTCATCAGTCAAGAATTTATGCCCACAATAAGCACAAGTATGGTTTTGACTTTTTAATAATGAAGCCGATAAGCCATTGTATAAGTCGCTGTTTCTTTTACTCCAGTAAACTAGGTTGCCATCGTAGGGACTCGCAATTCCTTTTACGTTGACAAACTTATTTTCGGAATATTTAACAGCAGGAAAAGCTTTTTTCACCAGTATGACTGACTTATGTCTGTTAATACTTTTCTGCTTACGGAATATTGTTTCTGTTCTCTTCTGGATATACCATAATGAAAACTTGGAGCCATCCATTCTACAGAATCGATGGTAATTTCTCCATCCGCGTACAATAGGTGCTAACTTTTGCACTTTTACCTTGGCACCATAATTAGAATTGTTGATGATTTCTTTGATTTTCTTTAGGAATACTTGGTGATTCTCCTTAGAAGGAGTACATCTAAACTTTCCATTCGCCTGCACTTTAAAGTGCCAGCCTAGAAAATCGAAACCTGTCGTAGCTGGTGTAACCTTTGTCTTCTCTTCGCTTATCTTCATTCCACGTTCTTCTAGGAAGTCTTTGACTTTTTGAAGAACTTTTTCAGCATCATCATTTGGTTTAAGGACATACACCATGTCATCCGCATAGCGTATGCTAGGGTGTATGTCCTCGATTCCATTTAAAGCGATATTGGCAAGTAACGGACTGAATACACCACCTTGGGGACATCCTTGTTCGGGAAATTCTGGGAATACACCGGCTTTTAGGGAGCGGTATATTCCTTGTTTCATTCCGGATGTAGCTAGTAGCTTTATCATTATAGATTCGTGTGAAATTCGGTCGAAGCATTTTTTGATGTCAAGTTCGATAACTCTTTTCTCTATCCCATTGGATATTGAACGAAGATTGTTAAAAACCATCTTTTGAGCATCATGTGCGCTTCTGCCGGGTCTGAATCCACAACTTTTAGCGTGAAAAGTTGCTTCGTGAGCGGGTTCAAGTGCGTATTTTATCAAGCATTGCCAGATTCTATCGTAGATTGTGGGTACGCTTAATATTCTTACTTTTCCATTTTTCTTTGGGATAGGAATCCTCCTAAGTTCCTTTGGTTCCCAATCTTTTACATTATTGATTTGGAAAAATAGCACATGGAATCTTTGAATAAAATTCAGAGATTTTATTCCGTCTACGCCTGCTGTTTTCTTGCCTTTATTCAGTTGCGTTATTTGTCGTATCGCTAACAGTTTTGCTGAAGTGGATTTCAGAACAAGCTTTTGAAGATTTCTGGCTTTCACCATATCCCCATTTCTAATAGCTTTGAATATTCGATTTTGTAGGCGGAATAAGTTTTTTTCGGAATTTCTTCCAAGGTAGCTTTTTCCAAAGTTCATTACCCAAGGGGGCTAGTCTAACCATGCTTCTACTCCATAAATATTTTCTGAATACCCGCTAGCAGTTTCCGCTAGCATCCTACCCGTCTGGTCAGATTTCCGTAAATCACCACCTATCAAAGATTCGACCGTCTTTGAACTGACTAGACGTTTTTACTCGTTCCGTAAGAGAGATTTTTCTGTAGACTTAGATGTAACCAATCCGCCTGATACCACCCCAGGATTGCAGCTAACAAAAGATTATTGCTGCGGGATTATAAGTACCGTGGTCTGTTTTCAGCCAACGAGTAAGACGTTTTTCTAGGTTAAGTTTCATCAGTGGTATGCGGTTGCCCATCATACTCTATCTACTCCCTGTTAGCGCTAACTTAGTTAGTCCCCTTCCAATGGAAGGGCGTTAATCGCGCCCTGTTACCCGCTTCACTCCGCTTAGCACCTCTGGGTGGATTAATCCTCGCTCGGTGGGGTCAGATAAGGAGTCACTTCATCCCTGAAGGGTAGGACTTTGTATTTCTACATTACCTACATTCCTCTTACAGTTAAGAAACATTTTGAAGATTTTTAATCTTCGCGTGTTCTCCAAGTCCATACACCAGCTTGCGTCAGTAATCTGCTGACCGCTTGGTTCCTGACTTGAACGAGCCGCACTCTTTTTCTCCTTGTCCCCCCCCTCTCCCCATTTCCCCTTCACCGCTTGCCAAACTAATTAAAATTCCCCCTTGACAAATTAGAATAAAAGAGACATACTTATAAAGTCGCAAATACATGGGACCGTAGTTCAACTGGTTAGAGCACCGCCCTGTCACGGCGGAAGTTGCGGGTTCGAATCCCGTCGGTCCCGTTCTCATGTTAAATATTTCTTGCAAAATAAGCCGTTAGTGGTTTGATTTGAATATGGTATCAGTCATCTAAACGGTGAAATTTCAATTATGGCGAACCAACCTTTACCTTTTGATTAACGGTGGAGGAATAGAGTTGTCTATTGCAATTATTAATCAGATAAATCAAAATCTAAAATCGCGCCACTTGAAAAAATTGAGTAAGTCTCAACGGACAGTTTTCTTGAAATTGCTTGTGGTTCTAAAATCTCAAATATTACGAAATATATGACTTTCAGAGTGCGTATTGCTCCCAGTCCAACTGGGAATTTACATATTGGTACGGCAAGAACTGCTGTATTTAACTGGTTGTTTGCTCGTCATCATGACGGTAAATTTATTTTACGAATCGAAGACACCGATACCGAACGTTCTCGTCCTGAATATACCGATAATATTCTTGAAGGATTGCGTTGGTTGGGATTGGATTGGGATGAAGGCCCATTTTTTCAAACTGAGCGCTTGGAAATGTATAAGCAAGCGGTGCAAGGTTTACTGGATAAGGGATTGGCTTATCGCTGTTACACCACCTCTGAGGAGTTAGAAGCTTTACGAGTATCTCAAAAAGCTAGAAATCAAGCTCCTCGTTATGATAATCGTCACCGCAATTTGACACCAGAACAAGAAGACAAGTTAAAAGCTGAAGGACGTAGTTTTGTAATTCGCTTTAAAATTGATGACAGCCGCGAGATAAAATGGAATGACTTGGTGCGGGGAGAGATGAGTTGGCAGGGTAGTGATTTGGGGGGTGATATGGTTATCGCTCGTGCTACTGAAGATGGTATCGGTCAACCGCTGTATAATTTTGCCGTGGTGGTGGATGACATGGATATGCAAATTACCCATGTGATTCGAGGAGAAGATCATATTGCCAATACTGCCAAACAAATTTTACTTTACGAAGCATTTAATGCAAAAGTTCCAGAATTTTCTCATACTCCCCTAATTTTAAATGAGGAAGGCCGCAAACTTTCCAAACGAGATGGTGTTACCTCTATTTCTGACTTTAAGAAAATGGGTTTTACAGCGGAAGGTTTGGTTAACTATATGACCTTGCTCGGATGGTCGCCCCCGGATTCTACTCAGGAAATATTTACCTTAGAGGAAGCTGCTAAAGACTTTACTTTTGACCGCGTTAATAAAGCTGGTGCAAAATTCGATTGGGCAAAATTGGACTGGATCAACAGTCAGTATATTCACAGTATGCCGGTAAATAAACTTACCGATTTAATCGTACCTTTTTGGGAAGAAGCAGGATATAACTTTTCCCAAACTAAGGAACGTGGTTGGATTGAAAAATTAGTTGCTTTAATTCAACCCGGTATATCTCGTTTAACCGAAGCTGTAGAGGTTGCCAAAATATTTACCACCGAAACAGTCGATTTTGATTCCGAAGCCCAAGAACAACTGCAAAAAGAAGGAGTTAAAAATGCTCTCCAAGGAGTTGTCGCGGCTTTGGATAGCGAAATTAATGCTGCAAATGCCAAAGAAATTATAAAACGGGTAGTTAAAGAGCAAAACGTCAAAAAAGGTTTACTGATGCGGAGTTTGCGGGCTGCTTTAACTGGAGAAATGAATGGCCCAGACATTGTAGATTCCTGGGTACTGCTTAACAACACTGGTTTAGATAAGCTTCGATTGGAAAAGGCGATCGGTCAAACCGGGTGATTAATTTTCCATGAAGAAAAGCATTGCGATCGGGTGAAGTAAGTCAAAATCTTGAATAGTTACTTTGGGGCACATTCCATGTGCCCCTATTTATTCTCGGAAAAGGAAATATTTAACTGTAACAATTATTAACTTTCAAAAACTAATCTTAAAGAAAGCAGCAGCTGTCACTAAAAACGAGCGAGCAGTTTTAGTTGCCCGTTTTTTTTGTTCATTTCTAACCGATATTTTCAGATGATGTATGGGATTTTAATTTTGGTAAAAAATAGTAATTACTCTTAGATAAAGGAACAATATATGTGATTTTATTGTCATCTCAAATACTTAGAAAAAAATGTAATTAAAATGTCTAATAAATTGTTAAGTAGAGTCATAAAGCTATCATTTGTATTCTTATCGCTGGCAACAGCATCCGGAATAAATACCTCAGTTAAAGCGACTGAGACTCCTCCGCCAATATTTGGGGATATAACCATAGAGCGTCCTTTATCAAAAGATCCCCTAACAGTTCGTGGAATGAGTGGTGGCACTATAGAAGGAAAAAAGATTTCTGATAGAAAAGATACTCCAACGGGAGCCTGTACTGGTTACATGGATAAAGAACCAGATCACAACCTGCGGTTAAAAAACAAATTTGATTACATGAAACTGGTAATAGAAAGCCCTGAAGATACCACTTTAATAATTAAAGGTCCCGGTGGTACCTGGTGTAATGATGAATTTGAAGGTAAAAATCCCGGTATCGTCGGCGAATGGCTTGAAGGTAACTACCAAGTTTGGATCGGTTCTTACAAGAAAGGAGATTATTTTCCCTATACTTTAAAAATTACCGAAGTTAAGTAAACAGTTAACAGTGAGCAGTTAACAGTGAGCAGTTAACAGTGAACAGTTAACAGTGAGCAGTGAGCAGTGTTAGCGCAGCGTGTCCCGGAGGGACATACAGTGAAAAGTTATCTCTCCCCGATGATCGGTTAAGTAAACCGTTTTTATGATTCCTCACGGCCTCTCCTGTATTAGAGAGGCTTTGATATTTCGGGAGATTAAAGCGCGATCGCAATGAAAATAGCTGAAAAGTTAGTTCTATGAGAGCCGCCGCTCAAGAAATCTTAATTGCTTGTGCTTGCTGGTAACTGCTCACTGCTCACTGCTAACTGCTCACTGCTCACTGCTCACTGCTCACTGCTAACTGCTCACTGCTCACTGCTCACTGTTAACTGATATGGTAAAAAGTCTTAAAATTAAGTTACATTTAATTAAGAATAATAATAATGTTTTGGCAAATGTCGTATAGCCCGATCGGGTTAAGATGACAAGTCATACATAAAGAAGAAAATTAAACTTTTTCGGGATTTATATACATCCGTTTCACATTAATCATGTTAACGGGGTGATGCATCCCATTGGTATCTAGAGGCAAATTAAAATGAAATTCTCTTGGAGAGTCCTAGTTCTTTGGACCTTGCCTGCTTTAGTGATAGGCTTTTTCTTTTGGCAAGGAGCGTTTGCGAATACTCCTGCTGATATGGGCAAAAATGCAGCTAGCACTCGCATGACCTACGGTCGTTTTCTGGAATACTTAGACGCTGGTCGGGTGACGATGGTGGATTTGTATGAAGGTGGTAGAACGGCGATTGTAGAAGCTGTTGACCCAGACCTTGAAGGTCGGATTCAGCGCGTCCGCGTTGATTTACCTGCTAGCGCTCCAGAGTTGATTACTAAGCTCAAGGAAGAAAACGTCAGCTTTGATGCCCATCCTGCAAGAAATGATGGAGCTATCTGGGGTTTATTAGGTAATTTAGTTTTCCCCATCTTATTGATTAGCGGACTGTTCCTTTTGTTCCGCCGTTCGAGCAATCTTCCAGGTGGCCCCGGACAAGCCATGAATTTTGGTAAGTCTCGGGCACGTTTCCAAATGGAAGCGAAAACTGGAGTCATGTTTGATGATGTAGCCGGAATTGAAGAAGCGAAAGAAGAACTTGGTGAAGTTGTTACTTTCCTTAAGCAGCCAGAGAAATTTACTGCTGTAGGCGCACGCATTCCCAAAGGTGTATTGTTAGTAGGGCCTCCGGGAACTGGTAAAACTTTATTAGCAAAAGCAATTGCTGGAGAAGCTGGTGTACCTTTCTTCAGTATTTCTGGTTCCGAGTTCGTGGAGATGTTTGTGGGTGTGGGTGCTTCCCGCGTTCGCGATTTGTTCAAAAAAGCTAAAGATAACGCTCCTTGTATTATCTTTATTGATGAAATCGATGCTGTGGGAAGACAGCGTGGTGCGGGTATCGGTGGTGGTAATGATGAGCGCGAACAAACCCTCAACCAGTTACTAACTGAGATGGATGGTTTTGAAGGTAACACCGGCATCATTATTATTGCTGCTACCAACCGTCCCGACGTATTAGACGCAGCCTTATTGCGTCCCGGACGCTTTGACAGACAGGTGATTGTTGATGCACCTGATATCAAAGGACGTTTAGAAATTTTGGAAGTCCACGCACGCAACAAGAAATTAGATAAAGGCGTATCTTTAGAAGCAATTGCTCGTCGTACTCCTGGTTTTACAGGTGCCGATTTAGCTAACTTACTCAACGAAGCAGCAATTCTTACCGCCAGACGGCGCAAAGAAGGTATTACCTTAACAGAAATTGATGACGCTGTAGATCGGGTAGTTGCCGGTATGGAAGGCACTCCTTTGGTAGACAGTAAAAGTAAACGCTTGATTGCTTACCATGAAGTCGGACACGCTTTAGTCGGAACTTTAATCAAAGACCACGACCCAGTACAAAAAGTTACCTTGATTCCTCGCGGACAGGCACAAGGTTTAACTTGGTTTACTCCTAGTGAAGACCAAGGTTTAATTAGCCGTTCACAGTTGAAAGCGAGAATTGCTGGTGCTTTGGGTGGACGTGCTGCCGAACAAGTAATTTTTGGTAGAGATGAAATTACTACTGGTGCTGGAAATGACTTGCAACAGGTAACTGGTATGGCACGTCAAATGGTAACAAGATTCGGGATGTCCAATTTGGGGCCATTGTCATTAGAAAGTCAGCAGGGAGAAGTATTCCTTGGTCGTGACTGGACAACACGATCCGAATATTCTGAATCAATTGCATCTCGTATTGATTCTCAAGTTCGTTCAATTGTTGAAGAACAGTTTCAAGCAACTTTACAGATCATGCGCGAACATCGCAGCTTGATGGATAGATTAGTTGATTTACTAATTGAAAAAGAAACCATTGATGGTGATGAGTTCCGTCAAATTGTGGCTGAATATGCTGAAGTACCTGAAAAACCACAATACGTTCCATCTTTGTAATATTTCTTCATAAAGTTCTCAAAAATGAGAAGTTTGGTTGATAAAAAATTAAAAGCTTAAGAATTAAAAGGATGCGATGCGATCGCGTCCTTTTTTTTATAAATGAAAATAGAAACCTGTGTAGAGACGCGATACCCTTGCGTCTCTACAATATTAAGGAGAGGGTTAGGGTGAGGTTTTACAAACATTCATCAGCAATTTTTATCCTATATTTGATTATCTATCAAGAGTAAACGTACATTTGAATTTAAGAAACGTGCAAATTCAAGTCCAGCAGGAAGTCGTTGAACGTAAAAAAACAGAAGTAGAACTCAGACAAACCCTTGCTTCAATGCAACAGATGCAAACACAATTAATTCAAAGCGAGAAAATGTCCGCTTTAGGAAATTTAGTTGCAGGGGTTGCTCACGAAATAAACAATCCCTTGGGTTTTCTAAATGGCAGCATCCGCAATGCTACAGATAACGTACAAGATTTATTTGAACATATACAGCTATATTAACAAGAATATTCAAGCCCTACCGATACGATTACCGAACACGCTGAAGATATCGATTTAGAATACCTGGACGAAGATTTACCGCAAATTTTTGATGCGATGCAGAAAGCCACAAATCGCATTCAAAGTATTAGTAATAGTTTGCGTACTTTCTCTAGAAGCGATACCGAATACAAAGTCGGTGCTAACTTACATGAAGGTATTGATAGCACAATATTAATTCTAAAATATCGTCTCAAAGCTAACGAAAAACGTCCAGCTATTAAAATAGTAACTGACTACGACGATTTACCTCTAGTCGAATGTTTTTCAGGACAATTAAATCAAGTTTTTATGAATCTATTAGCAAATGCTATCGATGCCTTAGAAGAATCAAACAAAGAACTTAGTTTTAAAGAAATAGAAGCAAATCCCAATCAAATTACGATCAAAACTTTCTCTGAGGATGATTATATCAAAATAAGTATTGCTGATAATGCCAAAGGAATGTCAGAAGAAGTTAAGCAAAAGATATTCGACCATTTATTTACTACCAAAGAAGTTGGGAAAGGTACGGGTTTAGGATTATCTATAGCCCGTCAAATTATTGTAGAAAAACATGGTGGTAATTTGGAAGTAAATTCGGAATTAGGAAAAAGAACCGAATTTTTAATTTCAATTCCTGTTTGATCAAGCTTAGTTACATTTAGGTAGAATAAAACATAAAATTTAATAGTATTACATTTAAAGTATTTACTGCACAATATCATCTAAATTTTCCAGAAAATACGAATGATATAATTCTCTACTTATAATTGCACCGTCGGCAGTCAATTTAACTAATCCGATACTTTCTAATTTATAAGCAACTGTAGGTGAAAGATTTATAACTGTTTGCTCTGTGAGTATTTGAGAAAATGCTGCTGCTAAATCGGGATTTTTTTGTAAATCGTCTAATTTTTCTCGTAAATGATGCCGATAAATTCCTCTTTCCGTACTTGCTTGTTCTAATAACTCTTCTAAAGTTAATCCTTCTTGACTTAAATGGTAAAGTGCAATATTAACTAAAGCCGGTTGTCCCCCGATTAATTGCATTATTTTCTGCCCTTGATTCCCTTGTTGCCAATCAAGCCCGTAACGTGTTGCTAAATCCTCTATTTGCTCAAGTGTAAATTCGGGTAGTTGAATCGGTAATCCAATATTAAATGGCGAACGATTCAAATTTAAAGGAACATAGATATCTGTGGAATAATCCACAACTAAACGCAATTTTTGCCATACAGGATTATACATGGCGTTTTCATGCCAAGAACGTAATAAAGGTAAAAATTCTTGAGCTAATTGTGGATATTCAAAAACACGGTTGAGTTCGTCAAATGATAAAACAAAGGGATTGTTGAGAGCTTCTAATATATAAGCTTGAAAATAAAAAGTGCAGCTTAATTTACTACCAATTTCTTCATCCCAATATTCATCCAGATGAGGTTCGATATCCAAACTTTTAGAAACAATGCTGCATAACCAGCGTAAAAAAGTATTTAAATCTAGAAATTTATCATTATCTACTAACTTTAAATCTAGATGTACCGAATAGTAACTTAATGATTTTGCATAATCTAGCAATCTAAATTTTAAGGAAGTTTTTCCCATCCCCTTGGGAGCTTTGATGCGAATCATACATCCTGGACGGGAAATTTCCCGATTAATCGTTTCCTCAATCGGTGGACGAGGAATATACAGTTTGGAATATATCGATATAGGTCCGCTAGGATATTCAATTTCGTCAAATTTTTCTACCTCATCCCAGATAATGTAATCTTCCGAAGTTAACTCTAAATCAAAAGCACTAAAACAAAGTTTCACCGATCGCGAATCTAATCCCGTTTTCAAAGACCACAATCGCGATAGTGTATTAGTAGAAACGCCGATGCGACTGCTTAATTCTTCCTGAGTAAAACGGTTTCCATTATTTTCCTGCAACTGGGCTGTCTGTATAGCGTTTTGCAGTCTTTTCAAACCCGTTGCAGTCAGTACTATACCTCGTCTTCGCCTCTGTTTAGCTGCCTCCATTTTGGTAAACACCTAATTAGTGATACCAGAAATACTAACGTATTAACAAGGAGTCAAATGCTTTGGGACTATCAAATTATTAAATAGTTATATGCGATTAAAGCATCCTTTTATCAAGATATATAGCAATTTTCAGTTGAGTCCAATAGACTCGAAACCTCACCCCCATCCCTCTCCTTACTAAGGAGAGGGGTGTCCGAAAGGACGGGGTGAGGTTAATCTGTATTGCAGCCAAGTGAAAACCGCTATATTAGACATCTTCGGAAAACATTTTCGTGTTGTTAAACTTACACAAAACCTAACCCCTCTTCCCAAAAGCGGAAATTGAGGTTTTAACACTTCTCTCCGTTATGCCTGACGGCAGGCTTACGCCAACGGAGAAGGGGTCTTTTTTAATTTCCCGCAGATGTCTATTAGACTTCACAAACTTGTTCGCAGATGCTCGCTCAAACAAGCCGATATAGTTGATAGATGTTATTTGCGTATGCAGGGGATAAGTATTTTAAATGATTTCTTAACTGGCTTAACTGCCATTGAAGATGATTATTCGTATATGCCAAAATAAAAATTCAATCAAATACCCAATTTACTAGCAAACCGAGTAGTTTTCTTCCCTGGAAGACTATTAATGTGTTTAGTGTGTTCCCTATATACCGCCAGATTACTCCAAGTAGTCTGGCGGTATAAAAATATATTAGCGTTGAACCGAAATTATATTCAATACCTCGCGAGGAATAGATTGATTACTTTTCGCTAGTGTCTTGATAGGAGTCTATAACTATCCGCATCGTTTCTACAGTTAATTCCCGTAAATCGTTATTTAAAGGAATTGCTCCTCTTCGCCAAACCAGCGATCGAATATTGTTACGTATCGACTTTCATTATTCACAAATCCTTGCATAAACCCGTAGAAGGTATAGTTTACGGTATCTAAAAAATCGGAATTATTTTCAGGAACCATACAAGCAATTCCTTCTCTAGAGTAGGGACGATCTGGTACTACTTTATAAGTATTGGAATTTTCTTTTCTACCTAACCACGCTTCTAAAAGAATACCATCATCAGCAAAAGCATCTATTTTTCCTTGTTGCAAAGCTGTATATCCTTGCCATCTATCTTTTAGATAAACTAGTTTTGCTTGCGGTTGTACCCGTTTGATAGCTTGTTCGTTTGTGGTTTTTGCTAAAACTCCAATTCGCTTACCAATCAAGCTTTTGGGAGAACTTAAATTACTTGCTTTCTTAACCAACAAGTTGGTACCAGTTGCACCATAGCTAAAGGAAAAATCGACGTTTTTATTACGTTCCCAGGTAAAGCTGCTAGCATCGCAAACAATATCAACCTTTCTACCAACTATATTAGGAATACGTCCGGCTGGGGGGAGTGCGACTAATTTCAGTTGAATTTTTTTACCGAGTTCTTTTTCTAGCTGCTGCTGGATAAGATTGAGCATATCCACAGAGTAACCTGTTAATTGTCCCTGCTTATCTTGATATGCAAAAGGGAAAGCATCTTTACTGGTTCCTGCTGTCAGTACACCCGTGCGTTTTACCTTTTGCATCACGGTTTCTGCTGAAGCAACGCTAGGTAGCGCTGCTGTTAATAGCAAACTTAAAGTTGCGATTGCAATTTTTTTAGACATCCTCACTCCTCGTACCACCAGGGTGGATCTTAAAATTTCTACGTAGGTTAAAAATACAGTAATTCCCCTGTAAGATTACAAGTTAAGATGATACAAGTCACAATTTTTTATATTCTTAGATTGATTAAATAAATAAAATACATGGTAATAATTTATTCAAAACTATGGAAAATATAGTCATATTTGTAGTTTGGGTCACAATTGGCTTTATTGTTTATTTGGTTATTTCTAAAAAGTCCGTACAAACTAAATCATCAAACTATAAAATTAACAGTAGTTCACCTTTATTTCATAGCGATTATTATCCCATTAATCAAACAGTTAATCGACAATATCAACCTGTGGCAGAATGGAGCGGTCGCTTAATTTTACCAGTTGAACGTCAAAACGAGCATTTTGTCGAATTTGAAGTTCAAAACGCTCCGGACTCATATATGCACTTGCTCGGTAAGGTTGTGAAATTGCAGTGGAGTAACGACACTAAAGTACAAGAATACGTTAAACGGGTAAGCTTTGACGTTAACTTTACTAAGCAAGCGAAGAAAAGTCATCAAGCAGGTAAAGTTCATCCTGTAAGATTGGATGGACGTTCACAGGTCGATCCTTTGGAATCTTTAGCAGGTGCAAGGGCGATGGATGATGTCTGCGTGATGCTATTGCAACCGAAAGTAGAAACCAATGTTGCAGGAGAAACACAATTAATTATCGATCGTGAACCCATTCAAATTAGCGGACGTTTTGTTGGCTTAGTAAAAATTTTAGCAAGAATAGAACCATATAGCGATTTATTTAGAGTTTGTCACTACAACAAAGCAACTAAAAACTTTTACAAGGGAATTAAAGAAACTATTTGCATCCCACAAGTACCCTTAGACATACGGGGAATTCCTCGTTCAAGTAACAAAAATATCGAAAAATCGCCGTTGAATTTTCAAGGTTGGTATATTTACGGCGCACCCGATGCCAATGGTACTTTTGTGGTACGGGCTATTGAACCTCGCGCTCTGGTAAAAGTAGAACCACAAAAAGTAATTACGAAATCCGAGCAAGTATTTAAATATATAAATCGAGGAATGTGGGCAAAAACCAAATTACAAAAAGGAAAATGCCAGACAGTTTTATTAGCACCAAATAGAGATGTAAAAAGCGCTCTGTATGAGTGGGGCTTGGGTGATAAAGCTTTGGCGATGCATTTATTTGGCGGTATCGGCGGCAAAAAAGCAGAAGCAGCCGCTTGGCTTTTGGTTCCAGGTCACTTTTCCTACGGGATTGCAGAGGTAGTGCGCGATCGCATCACGTCGGAATTACGCTTTGATATAGTTTACTATCAAGTTTACGGTCATAATCTAGACGGAATAATATCTGGGGCTTCAACTTGGGCTACTTACATGGGTTCCTTGTGGCAGGGTTGGTTGGGAACTCGTCCGGTAAGTGATATTTTGATAAAGTACGAGCCGATAACTAGCGATTATGATTTTGATGGAGTTAAATTATCTCCTTTAACAGAATTTATCGAAGAACTTAGAGAAATTACAGCCCGTTATCGTGTCGGAGATGGAACGGGTGCATCAATAATAACGCCAACAGCTTCTTGCGTTCAAGATTCCAACAAAGCGCTCTACTCCACGATTTACGATATACAAAAGTTAGTAAAGTCAAATCCCAAAATTAGCCAATGGTTACAAAAGCATCCAGAAGATAAGCAAACTCAGTATTTTAACGAATTAATATCTTTAGGAAATATTTTAGAAAAACAGTTAATTCCCCTTGGAGTTGTGCGACGAGACTGGCGACAAAATGCCAAAGATTTATTCGGAACTAACGATAAAAACGACAACATTATTACAACTGCCATCAAAATGCTCAAAAGTTGGCGAACCGTATTACCTAAAAGAGCGCAAGACGAAACCACCAAAATCTTTCTCAAACAAAATGCTATGGCATGGGTTTTAAGAAGCAATCAAGTGGGAGGATTTGACAATAACATTTTACCCGTAGCGCCGAGTACTATTTTTAAGAGTTAGGAGGCGCGGGGTTAGTACCCACCGGAGTTAGGAATTAAAACTGATAACTGCTCACTGCTCACTGTTAACTGATAACTGTTTCTCGTAATATCCGATAGGATTGCTAGGTACATTATTTATTGCTTTAATCGCGATACGATTTATGACTCTTAATTTATATTTACTGCGACATGGAGAAACTACTTTTAGTCGAAGTGGTAATTTTTGCGGCGAAACTAATGCGGAGTTAACACCGGAAGGTGTGCAGATGGCGGAGGCTTTCGCTGATGTTTACAAGAAGCTGAAGTGGGAAGCCGTTTACGCTAGTCCGATGAAGCGTACTGTTGCGACTGCAAAGCCTTTTTGCGATGCTGTGGGAATTGATATGCAGTTGCGTGACGGACTTAGAGAAGGTAGCTATGGCGAATGGGAAAATAAAAGTAAAGCGTTTGCTCAAGAGAATTACGCTGAAAACTATGTTAAATGGTTGACAGAACCGGCTTGGAATGCGCCCAAAGGTGGAGAAACTGCCGTAGACATCGCGAACCGTTCTATGCCTGTAATTGCGGAAATCCAAGATAAACATCCCCAAGGTAATGTTTTAGTGGTTTCTCACAAAGCTACGATTCGGATTATGCTTTGCAGTTTACTAGGTATCGATCTAGGTCGCTATCGCTATCGAGTTAATATTTTAGTCGCGTCGGTAAGTATGGTTACATTTGACGTTCACGGTCCGTTGTTGGAAATTTTGGGCGATCGCTATCATATGCCGGAACATATTCGCAATCGCAAGGGAACTTGAGTAATTTGTAATTGGTATACCTGACGACTCAGAAAATCTGATGTTGGGATGTCACTCACGGTTCTTAGGGGAGGGGAGGAAGGTGACTTCCAAACCTTACCCGATTACAAATTTTATTTATATTTTTTATATAATTATTAACTCTTAACTTAAGTACTTTTAGATGAATCAGTTACCAACCAATTTTGATAACTGATAACTGATAACTGAAATTATCGTCCTAGATAGCGGCTAGCCATGCCGATCGCATCAGAAATATCTACATCACCATCACCGTCAGCGTCGAGGAAATTGCTGAGAACCGAATTTCCACCAGACTGGGGATTTTGGGAGCTAGCACCCGATTGTAAAAATTTCAGCACCAAAGGAACCAACATCGGTAACATTTGCATAGCCATATTTGCATCCAAGCCAGTACGTTGGGCAATAGCTTGGGCAACTTGCTGCTGCATACCACCAGAGAAAAGAGTATTTACAGCTTGAGAATTAGGAGAAGTACCGCTAAATTGATCTACTATAGATTGAGCCTGCTGTTCGCCTTCATTAACTCGCTTTTCTTGTAAAGAAGAACGCACAAAATTACCTACAACTCCCATAGCAGATTGCATTGTAGAAGAATTTGTACCTGCATTACCGCTCAACTGCTGTACGGTGTTGAGGATACCACCAATATCGTCCATACTGCCCCGTGTGTTAGGGTTGTTCACCGCATTAAGAACTTGATCGAATAATCCCATAGTTTTATTTCTCCTGGTTTATCAAAAAGTGCCTTCCTGTTTATATTAGATAAAAATGATCTTTAAAAGTAGTTAGGAGTTAGGAGTGAGGAGTTATAGGATTATGGATTTTGGATTGAAAATCTTTTATTAATAGGGAACGGGGAATGGGGAACAGGGAACAGTGGAAAGAGACAATATTGATAATTTAGGATAATAAAAGGTACTCAACGAGCAATATTAATATCATTAATAACTTTTAATTCCTAACTCCTAACTCCTAACTCCTTTCCCCAATGCGCCAAATACCTGTATCCCGCTTAGTTACGTTAATTGTCGGTTTAATTGTCATCCTCGGGCTGAGTCTGTGGCTGATAGATTCGCTGTCTCGGCTTTACTGGCAATTGTCCTATTCCCCATTGTTAGGTAATTTGCTGCTGTTTTTGCTGGTAATTTTGGTTGCGGCTTTAATTGCAGCTTTTGTTTATTATGTTTTAAAAATACAGTCTGGGGAACAGCGTCGTAGCAGTCGCAAACGCCCTACAATTAAGCTTCCTGAAAAGAAAACCGAAACCGCTTCTACAACTCTCGAAGCCGTGCGGCAACAGGTTTCACAAATTCAAGATGAAGTTTCTCGTCAAGCTTTGCTGAGTAAATCCCGCGAGATTGAGGCAAATTTATCGCGTGGTGAAATTCAAGTGGTGGTGTTTGGTACGGGAAGTGCTGGTAAAACTTCTCTGGTGAATGCGGTGATGGGAAGGATGGTGGGTAAGGTAAATGCACCGATGGGAACTACTACCGTTGGGGAAACTTATTGTTTGCGTCTTAAGGGGATGGAGCGCAGAATTTTAATTACCGATACGCCGGGAATTTTAGAAGCTGGGGTTGCGGGTACGGAAAGGGAACAGTTAGCCAGGGAATTGGCGACAAGTGCCGATTTATTATTGTTTGTAGTAGATAACGACTTACGACGCTCCGAATACGAACCTTTAAAAGCATTAGCAGAAATTGGTAAACGCTCGCTGGTGGTTTTAAACAAAACCGATATGTATACAGAAGAAGATACCCAAGCGATTTTAGCTAAATTGCGCGAGCGAGTGCGGGGCTTTATTCCTACAAACGATGTCGTGGCGATCGCCGCTAATCCGCAAGAGGTAGAGTTAGAAAACGGCGATATCTTTCGTTCGGAGCCGGAAATTGTACCTTTGTTACGACGAATGGCAGCAATTTTACGGGCAGAAGGTGAAGATTTGGTGGCAGATAATATCTTGCTGCAATCAATAAGATTGGGAGAAGAAGCCAGAAAACTGATCGATACTCAACGTCGTCGGCAAGCCAATAAAATTGTAGATCGTTTTCAGTGGATTGGAGCGGGTGTAGTTTCAGTAACACCTTTACCGATGGTGGATTTGCTGGCAACCGCCGCCGTAAACGCGCAAATGGTAGTAGAAATTGGGCGGGTTTACGGTTGCGAATTAAATATGGAAAGGGGAAGGGAACTAGCTCTTTCTTTAGCGAAGACTTTAGCGAGTTTGGGTATTGTGAAGGGTGCTTTGCAGTTAGTTTCGACAGCGCTACAGTTAAACGTCGCCACTTTTGTTATAGGTAGAGCAATTCAAGGAGTAACGGCAGCTTATTTAACCAGAATTGCCGGTAAAAGCTTTATTGAATATTTCCGTCACGATCAAGATTGGGGTGATGGAGGAATGACGGAAGTTGTACAAAGGCAGTTTCAATTGAATCGTCGGGATGAATTTGTCAAGGCTTTTATATCGGAAGCTATTGCGAAAGTTGTGAAGCCGTTGACGGATCGGAAGGAAGTTGTGGAAGAGATGGAGGAATAGAGGAGAGGGGGTAGATGGGGTAGATGAGGAGAGGGGGAGATAACGAGCGAGACGCTCGCACTAACTTGATTAAAGAAAAATTCTTAATTCATAACTCCTCACTCCTAACTCCTAACTCCTCACTCTTAACTACTAACTTCCTCTAACCAAGTCTGTAAATCGGCCATGCTGTTAAAATCAAGCAACGCTTCTCCAAGATTTTCTAATTGCTCTAGGGAGAGACTTTCAACACTTTGACGTATTTCTTGTGGTAATTCTCCTACTCTTCGAGTTAGTAGACGAAAAATCAGCGATCGCGCTTCTACTTCTCTTCCTTCTTGTTTAATTTCCTGGTAAACTCGCGTTTCCTTAAGAGTAATTCCTAACATTTCTTCGAACATCGCTCCGGCTGAGTTGTTCAAATTTGTAAGTTATTATTGTCGTAATTAAATCTATTATGGCGCGAGAAGTATTTTCTGGCTGTTCGAGGGATGAACGTGAGATTAAATACCTAGCTTCTTCAGGTGCTTGTTCCTCATTTACCGTAGTCAGAACCATTAGCGCTACCCATAAGGGTAAGTCGCGAATATTTCCTAATTCATCCAAATACACTCTTCGGACTTGTGGGCTGTTGAGTTGTCCTCTATGAGGATAAATATCGCTTTGTTCTGTATTTCTAGATGGATAAATTATTACAACTTGCCAGTCGTTGAACCTGTCGCGGTTATAGTAGAAATATAGTGAGGATTCAGCAAATACTCTCTCGTAAAGTCTTTCATCCTTTTGGAATTGTACTTCGCAAAAGTAAACCGCACCTGGACTTTGATTTTCCGGTGGGAGAAATACCCCATCGATTTCAAATTTTGGTTCTTTGACAGCTACTGAATCAAATTTATATTCTGATGCATTTTCTGGTGGATTTGTCAACAATTCAAACAGTAAATTTGGATATTGTTGAAACAGTTTATAGAATATGGAATCTCGGCGCATGAGATGATTTTATTGATTTTTAACATTATTAATAGCATTTTTTGTTCGTAGTTAAAAAATAATAAGGTGCGTTACAGCTTAGACTATAACGCACCGTTTGAAAATGATGAATTTGAGTTGATTAAATCTATGTACAATCTAGTTCGTAGTTCGTAGGTTGGGTTAGACACGTTTAAGAATTTGGCTTGTAACGAGAATTTTTTGATCGTGTCGTAACCCAACATCGTGATGATGAAAAATATTAAGAAGAAGAATGTTGGGTTACAGTTCAAATATAAATTATTCGCTCTAAACTTACCTACTCGTGAACCGTGAAGCCAACCTACAAGCTACAAGCTAACTCCAAATTCCTAACTTTCAAGCTCTTCGAGCCAAGCTTCTAAATCAGCCATACTGCTAAAATCAAGTAACGCTTCTCCAAGATTTTCTAATTGTTCTGAGGAAAGATTTTCAACACGCTGACGAATGGGCTGGGGTAATTCTCCAACTTGTCGAGTTAGTTGACGGAGGATAAGCGGTTGCTCTTCTGCTTCCCTTCTTTCTTCTGTTTTCACAATCACTCGGTTAGGAAACAATCCAAACCAATAAAATGCTTTTTTGAAAACCAAAGCGCTTTTGTTAACAACATTTTTCCAGAGAAAGTTTGCCAGCCATACACCTATACGTCCAATTAAAGCACCAATGGCACCACCAATAGCTCCACCGATAAATCCGCCAATTGGACCACCGATAGCGGTTCCAGCTATAGCACCAATAGCCGAACCTGCGACAAAGCCTACCTCTGTTGCAAGTTTACAAGATTGCTCTAAAAAATCTATCTTATCTTCTTCTGATTCAAATTTAAAAGTAACCTTTTTACCATTGTTGATTTTATTAATAACTTTTGTTTGCAGTATTTCGTCTTCTTTAAATCTGTCTGCTTTAACTGCTAGCATGGTATATCCGTATTTATTAACCGGCAATTAGTAAATCAATATACTCAGTATCTGAAATTATTTTTATATCGTCAAGGAATTATAGAATTTTTGTGGGATAGGCTTCCAGCCCGTTCTTGACTAAAATTATTTATATTGCACTCAATTAAAAATGGTGCGTTACGGCTTATCAAAATATCTCGTTTACCCGCAATATTTATATTGCCGTAACACAACGGCAATAAAGGAGGAGAATCTACACCGCTTTTTGCCTCCTCTACAAGGAATGAAGGGAACAGGAGATTGGAAGGAATGCCAAGACTTAATTTTCGATATAAGCAGATTGAAAAATTTCTTCAGCAGTCAATTTTAAATCAGGGAATGATTTTAATTGAACTATCTCATCACCTTTATACAAAATACTTTTATACTCACCATCCTCTAATTGACAGACAGTAATAGTAGGTTGTTTGGGATTACCAATAAATTTTCTACCACCCAATCCGAAATAATCAATAATCAAATATTCTGGTATACCTATGGTTTCGTATTCATCAAATTTTAAAGCATAATCATCACTCCAGTTGCTGCTTACAACTTCTACGACTAACGGTATTGATTCACTTTGAGAAACAGTAGACTCTTGCTCGTACAATGGCTCATTCTTTAAATTTTGCTTATTTAGTAGCAATACATCAGGTAAATAAGCAGATTCTTTATCTAATGGTTTTACCAATACTTTAGAAGCAATGAAATAAGGTAATTTTAAGCGAACATACTCAACTAATATTTTTTCAGTTAAAAATCCGACAACATTTTCATGTTTACCAATTGGTTGAGCCACTTCAACAATTACCCCGTTGTGCAGTTCATATAATTTATTTTCTGGCTTCCATTCGATAAACTCTTCAAATGTTATTGTTTTATTTAATATTTGAGTCATGAGATGGTAGGGTGCGTTATAACTTCAGCTTAACCCACCATTGAAAAAATCGAGAAGAAACTTCAATCTTCCCGGTAAAACCAGCAAAGATTTCTGGAGGTAATTCATCATCAAAATCATCCGAGATTGTTACTTTACCTTCCCATCCCTCTGGAATTCTAGGTTGTTTATTTTCTTCATAGGACTTAGTTTATTTTAAAATATAGTCTGAATAATAGAAGATAAGATGAAAGAAATGAAAAACTTAATCGATGAAGATTTATTAGAAGCCAAACAAAGGCTTGCAAGAATAATAAAAGTAGTAACAACTGGTGAAGGTGAGGAATTGCAATCGCACATCATTCTAACTAAGCAGGAAAACTTAGTCGCAGTTCCCAGACTAACTGGGATATTTTATTACCCCGATCGTATTCGAGAAGGTTTTCTCAAAGCTGCTCAGAAATATAAACATGATGAAATCATCTCAATCTGGATACATTTAACTGATTTTTGCGTGTCGGCGGAAGCTTCTGTTGAAGGTATTTCTGACTTAATGAATCATCAAGATATTACACTATGGACTACCGCTACTTTCTCAGGGCAACCAGATTGGGTTTATCTTCGTTTTTGTACTGATGGAGAAGACTACGCTATCGCGATTGGTACTGAAGAAATAACGCAGCTATTTACTGGTACAAGCTCAAAACAGGCTTATGAAACTTTCAGTGAAGAAGTTGACGAAATGGTGCGTAAACAATGTCACTTGCATCCTCAGATAAGGCTTTACGATCGATTAGTAGTAGTCAAGCAGAAAATTGCCGAGTACAATAACTCACCTCCTGGTACCGAAATACAATTTTAATTTAGCTAATCTTAAAACATCTAAAGCTAACTACTTCATCTCCATCAGCAGCTTTTTTATCTTTAAAATCACCATAAGTACGAATTTCACAAAAACCGGCTTTTTCTAATAACAATTGCAGTTCATATTTACCGTAATAACGGCACTGCATTTCATTCAAAAATGTATCGATTAATTTACCGTTTTGATAAACTTCATATTTGATTTGTGAATTTTCCAATTGTTCTAAGTGGTTATATTCTGAAGCTTTACTTATATAAACAAAGCGGTTATCCGATAACATACCTTTACGGCTTAATTTCCAGATTCCAGCATCAGCTTCTTTATTTGAAAGCCAAGGTATAGCCATATCTAATATCAATTGTCCGCCGTCTTCTAAATGATTGTAAATTCTAAGTAGAGTTTCTAAAGCTTGATTCCTATCTATAATCAGAGCAAAGGATGAATAAGATAAAATAATAGTTTTATATTTACGAGGTAATTCCATTTCATGAGCGTATTGCTCGTAGAGATTGCAATTTAAGTTTTCTTCTAAAAGTTGTTCGCGACAACTTGCAAGCATCTCATTTGAACAATCAAGCCCATCAATATCAATATTTTGACGCAACAAAGGAATTAAAACTCTGCCAGAGCCACACATAATTTCTAAAACCGCACCGTCAACTTCATTTATTAACTTTTTGTAAAAAGCAGCGTCATTGATATTTCCTTGAGGATGCAATAAATTATAAGTTTCTACTACTAAACCGTAGTAACAATCACCGTTATAGGTATTTTTATTCATTTAGCTCGTAGGGTGCGTTACAGCGTTAGCTTAACGCACCATCTAAAAAATATGAATTATAGTTAATTTTATCGGTACGAATTATGTTTAACAAGTTCTCGCAATTACCTGCTTAGGAATTGATAAGAAGAATGTTGGGTTACGGTTCAAATATCAATTATTCGCTCTAAACTATACTTATTCGTGAACCTAACCCAACCTACAAGCTATTAGCCTCTTAATTGCATTCCCCGGTGGGTTAGAAAGATAACGAAGAATGTTGGGAAAAGGTTCAAATATAAATTATTCGCTCTAAGCTATACTTACTCGTGAACCTAACCCAACCTACAAGCTTAGTTAAAATTTTTTATATTGCACTCAATTAAAAATGGTGCGTTACGGCGAATAAAATTATCGCGTTTACCCGCAACATTTATAATGCCGTAACACACCCTACAAAATACATTACCAATCAGCAATTACCTATTATTTAAGCGATCGTCACGGCATCAGATAGGTAAACATCCTGAATCATGTGGAATAATTTTACACCATCTTCAAAAGGACGCTGGAATGCTTTACGTCCGGAAATTAATCCGGTTCCCCCAGCACGTTTATTAATGATTGCTGTGCGTACTGCTGCTGCAAAGTCGTTTTCACCGGCTGCACCACCGGAGTTAATCAAACCAGCACGCCCGCAGTAACAATTTAATACTTGATAGCGGGTTAAATCGATGGGGTGATCTGTGGTTAAGTCGGTATAAACTTTATCGTGAGTTTTTCCGTAACTTGTACCGATCGCCTTTGCAACTGCACCGTATCCGTTATTATTTTCGGGCATTTTTTGCTTGATAATATCGGCTTCGATTGTCACGCCCAAGTGATTTGCTTGAGATGATAAATCGGCGGAGAGATGATAATCTTTGTCTTGTTTGAAAGCGCTGTTACGCAGATAGCACCATAATATAGTTGCCATTCCCAACTCGTGAGCGCGTTTGAAGGCTTTACTTACTTCTTGGATTTGTCTGGTAGAATTTTCCGAACCGAAGTAGATTGTTGCACCGACAGCAGCAGCACCCAAATCCCAAGCTTGTTCTACATCACCAAACATAACTTGGTCATAGCCGTTGGGAACGTTGAGCAATTCGTTGTGATTTATTTTCACAATAAAAGGAATTTTATGAGCATATTTACGGGAAACAATTCCTAATACTCCCAAAGTTGAAGCAACCGCATTACAACCGCCTTCTATTGCTAATTTGACAATATTTTCGGGATCGAAATACATCGGGTTGGGAGCAAAGGAAGCACCCGCCGAATGTTCGATGCCTTGATCTACAGGTAAAATCGAGAGATAACCAGTATTGGCAAGTCTTCCCGTAGAATACAACGCTTGCAAGCTACGCAACACTTGGGGATTGCGATCGCTATTAATCCAAACTCTATCTACAAAATCGCTTCCGGGTAGGTGAAGCATATCTTTAGAGACTTTGGCTTTGTGGGTAAGCAAGTCTTTGGCTTCGTTGCCAAGCAAAGATTCGATAAAATCCGGTACAGTTGAGATGCTAGTCATAATATCGTCCGTTATAAGCTTCCGTCTTTGATGGTAGCTATGCTAGCTAAATTCAACCTATACCGAAAGTTTGACAAAAACTATTTTGTTAAAAGGGAATGGGGAATAGGGAACAGGGAATTGGGGTAGAGGGGGTAGAGAATTTAGAAACAACTCCTAACTCTTCACTGCTCACTGTTCACTGTTCGCATAAATGCCTATCTTCAGGAGTAACTTCTGCACTATTTTGCAAATAATCGCCGATTAAATTGCAAGCGTAGGTAAGTACGCGATCGCTATCTATAACTAGCGGTAAATTCCACAGCATCAAGGTATTGTCTTCGCTTCCGGAAACAAGGGTTTTGCCGTCGGGAGTAAATTCTACATCCCATACAGCACCACTATGCCCTTCCAAAGTCGTTATTATTCCATTTGTATTCCACAATTTAACAGTGCTGTCTCCTCCAGCCGAAGCAATTATATAATCTTTTATGTAATTTTTTGGAAGAAGCTGTTTGTTATTAAAAGATTTATTATTAAAAGAATTTAAGGGAGTAGAAAGAAAAGCAACTGCTCTAACATCAGTATCGTGTCCTTGCAAAGTTTGAATTAACTTACCTTCCAAATTCCAAAGTTTAATAGTTTTATCTAAACTAGCAGAAGCAATTATTTTACCATCTGGACTAAATGCAATTGCTGTAATAGTATCGTTATGACCTTTTAAAACTTTTAATAATTTACCTTGACTGTTCCATAATTTAATCGTTTTGTCTTTACCTGCCGAAGCAATTATATTACCATCTGGGCTAAATGCAACCGCTCGAATAATCCCTTGACCTGTATTTATAGTCTTTAATAAATTACCATCAATATTCCATAATTTAACGGTACCATCTTCACTTCCTGAAATAAATGTTTTACCGTCGGGACTAAAATTTACCGTCCAAACTGGAGCAAGATGTGCCTTTAAAGTATGTAATTCTTTACCTGTAATAGTCCATAATTTGATGGTGCTATCGTTACTTGCCGAAGCAATAATTTGATTGTTAGGACTAAAAGCAACGTCAAGAACACCTTGTTCGTAACCTTTTAAAGTTTGAATTAGTTTACCATTCCGACTCCAAAGTTTTACGCTACCATCATCGCTAGCAGAAGCTATGATTTTACCGTTGGAACTAACAGCAACTGGAATTACTGCATTTGTATGACCGTAAATAGTTTTAACTAAAGCATTATTTAAATTCCAAAATCTGATAGTTTTATCTTCACTACTAGAAGCAATCGTATTACCGTCAGGACTCCAAGCTAATCCTCGGATTCTACCATTATGACCTTTTAATGTTTTTAATAAAACCCCTTTGCTATTCCATAATTTAATGGTTTTATCCCAACTTGCAGAAGCAATAGTTTTACCGTCGGGACTAAAAGCAACTTTCCATACTCCAACTAGATGGCTTTTTAAAGTATTAATTAATTCACCATCTTCAACTCGCCAAAGTTTAATAGTATTATCAGCACCTCCTGAAGCAATTGTTTTACCATCTGGACTAAAATCTACCGTCCAAAAAACTTTATCAGCTTTAAAAGTTCGTAGTAATTCACCTTTTAGATTCCAAAGTTTCACAGTATTATCAAGACTACCAGAAGCAATAGTTCTACCGTCGGGACTAAAAGTAATGTCTATAATCCAATTATCATGAGCTTTGAAGCTACGCAATAATTCACCGTCGATAGACCAAATTTTGATTGTTTTATCTTGGCTAGCAGAAGCAATTGTTTTACTATCCGGACTAAAAATAGCTTTTAGAACTACATCTTCATGATCTGTTAAAGTTTTTAATAAAGTACCCTTTCGATTCCAAATTTTGATTGTTGCATCTCTACTCGTAGAAGAAATAAACTGTCCGTCGGGACTAAAATTAACGCTTTTTATCGCACCTTGATGACCTTTTAAAGTGGCAATTTCTTTACCATTACGATGCCAAAGTTGAACTGTATTGTCTCTATTAGCCGTAGCAATTATTTTACCGTCAGGGCTAAAAGCAACATCCCAAACTTGAGTATCAATTCCAGTAATCCGATTTTGTTCAACTGCTGCAAAAATAGCTTTTCTTAAAACAGTTCTAACTTGTGTTCTCGTTTGAGAATCAACTATACCTAATTCCTTTATTTTCTTATTCGCTCTTAATGCTTGAACTAATGCATCCAAACGTTTTTCTAATGCAAATAATGCTCCTGAAGAAGTAGCCGTTGCTTTAACTTCATTCAGTTTTGATTGCCGATAAGCTACATATGTAGTACCAGCTAAAGTACTAACAACTACTAAAGCACTACTGACTACTAATAACAATGAATTTAAACGTTTTGCGCTGAGTGTTTCAGCTTTTAAACGTGCTTGAACTTCTTTAAACTTTTGTGTTTCTAACTGCTGCTGAATCTGTTGATTATCAAATTCTTCAGAAGCAGTTAAAAATTGATAATCTAAATCGCTTAAACTTTTACCTTGAGTCCATTTTTTAGCATCTTTTAAAGCTTGTCCCCGCAAAAGTCGTGAAATATCTGTTTTATTTGAAGCAATCCAAGCATCGAAAGCTTGCGAATAAGGACGTAATAAACTTAATTTATTGGCAACCCAATTTAAATCGAAGACTTCTGCATAAATCCGATTTTTTACTTGAAGTCGATTATTTTCCTTAACAATTAAACCAGATAAAAATAATTCCGTTTGCTCTTTACTAATATCTGCTTCTACTTCTACTCCTTGTAAAATTTGCTGATATATACCTAATAATCTTCCCGCTGTCTGCTGTTGAAGAATTCTATCTCTAATAGTTTTTAAATGTTCGGGTTCATCTTGCGATTCCCAGTTATGAATAATCTGGGTTTTGACTAATTTTTCAACTTCAACTTGGACTTGATCTCCAGATTCTGCAATTACCCATTCGCCACTCGTTAGCATTTTACAAAGCTTCTGAGTTAAAAATGGTTGTCCGTTAGTCCAAGCTAATATTTCTGATAAAATTTCTTGAGGATTGCGGACTTTACATTCTAAACCTTTAACTAATTTTTGCGCTCTATCTAACGTAAACCCTCGGAGATTTATAGGTGTACCAATATTAAAAGGTGTCCGATTTTTATCGGCTATTAAATCGCTAGGTGTAGCTACTCCAAAAATAGCAAAAGTTAAACGATGATATTCTGGATTTAACGTTCTTTGGTTATAGCAAAAACGAATTAAAGCAAATAAATCATCTACAGGAAAATCTAAACTGAGAATACTATCAATTTCATCAATAAATATAATTATTTTATCTTCTGGGAATTGTACTAAAAGTACATCTTCAATAAAATGACTCAACCGCTGAAGTACGGAAATATCTTCTTCTTCACGCCACCAAGATTTTAAGTTAAACTTACCAAATAAACGAAATCCTCGCCATAATTCAGCAACAACTCCTTTGTACCATTGAGTATGAGTTACTTGCTCGCTACCAACGCAACTCATATCTACTGTAGTACATTGATATCCTTCTTTTCTCAATATATAGCTGGTGCGTACCATAATTGATGATTTACCCATTTGTCGAGAGTTAAATATATAGCAAAACTCTCCAGCTTTTAAAGCTTGATAAAGTTCTTCGTCAGCCTGACGCACAACATAACAAGCAGCATCATTTTCTAAGCTCCCACCAACCTGATACTGATAATCAATTACTTTTGAATGATTAACATCATTTATATAGTTCATTCACTTACAGACTATAAATCTGTATTTATAACTTAAGAATTCTAAATTTAAAAACAAAATTATGCTATCAGTTTACGACTATCATGACAATTAATTATTATTTAACTAACAATCATAGAAAAAGCTAAATAGTTAGAATTTATGAGAAAATGTATTGTATTAGTAATTATGTGGAATATTTTCATTGACCTTCTTAATGAAGCTTATTATATTTTCTACTTATAACCTATAACCTATAACCTTTAATATGCAGACCTCTATATAAATATGTCTTTTCAATATACTGAAGCATTTGTAACTATTGCTACGATAAATTTTGTAGAACTAGTTGATTTTTACATTCAATTTCTCAATCAAAACCCTAGCAATCATATTCCTAATACCTATGCAGAATTTCAGCTTGCAGGTTTAAAACTAGCCATTTTTAAACCAAAAGAAACTCATGTTCCTGAATTTAATGATTCTTTTAGAAGTAGCGTTAGTTTATGTTTAGAAGTGAAAGATTTAGAAAGTGTGATGTATCATCTTGAAACATTAGGTCATCCTGCTTTCGGCGAAATTACTCGCGCTTCCCACGGTAGAGAGGTTTACGCTTACGACATTGATGGCAATCGGATTATTTTACATCAGTCGTATGCAAAAGGTTAAAGGTTAAAGGTTAAAGTTAATTTATACAGTATTTCTAAGTTATGGATGCAAGGGTGAAATAGAAACTCGGTTTTTCAGCAGTGCCACTAATTGCCACTAATTGGGAATTATAAAGCTATATACTTGAACTTAATTGTTGGAAAGCTATTCAAAAACCTATAGAAAAAATACTTAATAAGTTTTCCATTGCCAATTCCCTATTCCTCATTCCCAATTTCCAATTCTTCATTCTTATGTCCATAACTCAAAATTATAAATTAAATCTAATTCAATGGTATCCAGGCCATATAGCCAAAGCTGAAAGACAGCTAAAGGAACAACTTAAATTAGTTGATGTTGTTTTAGAAGTAAGAGATGCACGTATCCCTTTATCAACTCATCATCCGCAAGTGTCCGAATGGATAGGAGATAAAGCACGGTTGTTGGTAGTCAATCGGTTGGACATGATTTCATCTGAGGTAAGGGAATTATGGACGGATTACTTTAGGGCTAATAATGAAGTCCCTATTTTTACCGATGCCAAACAAGGAAAAGGGGTAAATGGAGTTGCTAAAGCAGCACAATCTGCCGGAAGTGCGGTTAATCAACGACGTAAAGAACGAGGAATGTTACCTCGTCCGATACGTGCTGTGGTAATTGGTTTTCCTAACGTAGGTAAATCAGCTTTGATAAATCGTTTATTAGGAAAACGCGTGGTGCAAAGCGCGGCTCGCCCTGGTGTAACTCGTGCTTTGAGGTGGGTGCGAATTTCCAAAGAATTAGAATTATTAGATGCTCCCGGTGTGATTCCTCTCAAATTAGACAATCAAGAAGCAGCATTAAAATTAGCAATTTGCGACGATATTGGAGAAGCATCCTACGACAATCAAAAAGTAGCAGCAGCATTCGTAGATATAGTTGGAGAAATACAGGAAACTGCTCCGAAAGTATTACCAGAAAATCCTTTTTTATCCCGTTACAACCTTGAATCAACACCATACACCGGAGAAGAATACTTGTACGCTTTAGCCGAACATAAATATAAAGGAGATGTAGAGCGTAGTGCAAGAACTATTGTAACCGATTATCGTAAAGGACTTTTAGGACAATTTCCCTTAGAAGTGCCGGAGTCAGTGAACAGTTAACAGTTAGGAATTGTAGAGACGTAGCAGTGCTACGTCTGTACGGCAGTTAGGAGTGAGAAGAAATTTGAAAAGTTTAAATTAATACTTTACCTGGCAGTTGAAACCACTGCTACACAAACAAAATCCCTCCGGGTAAGGCTAACGCCTCGCTCCGCTAATACCACTCCCCTCAACGCGGGGAACCCGCGCACGGGGGTGGGTTCACCGCCGTGGCAGCGGGTTAAAATCCATTAGTTTAAATTGCTGGACTTTGCTCTGGACTTTGCTTGTCTAGGATCAAATTATATTCGCAAATACTTTTAAGACATCCTCTACTCTTCACTCTAAACTACTAACTACTAACTACTAACTACTAACTACTAATTCCTAATTCCTAACTCCTAACTGCTCAGTGTTCCCCGTTCTTGCTTTTAATATCAACATAGTACCGGCTGTAAATAAGACTCCAAGAAATAAGTTTTTCGGACTGATGTTTTTGCCGCTTTCTTGTACCAGAATTCCTTCTAATATTAAGGAAGGTAATATTATTCCTGCGGGTAGCATTAAACGGTAAAAGTTGATTTTTTTTCTTGCTAATGTTGTTAGCAGGGCTAAACAAAGCCCTAATGGAATAAATGTTAGTCCGTAATAGAAAAATCTTTTTTCTTTGGGTATTAAGTCAAGTAAGTTTAAGGTGTGGATATTCGCAATGTTGTCTACATAAATAATTAGAGAGGATTTAGAGTAGGTAATAAGTATGTGATGCGGTTTTTCATCGTTAAATACACCGGGAACATCTAACTTGACATCGGCAGCATTTGCTCCGGTAAGGGGAGTCCTAACTCGAAAAACTAAATCGCTTCCTTGTTGTCCCAAGGTAAAATTACGACGAAAAGAATCGTTGGAAAGCGAAATAATTCGCGCAGGTCCGGTTTGTTCTGTTTTTGTAGTAGTAAGAGTAGTACTAATAGTAAATTCAGAGGTTTTACTAATACTTTCGCTTAATGATTCGACAGGTGTTGCTGTTTGTAGCCAGTGATTTGGACTTATAAAAACTTGATTTTGATTTTGATTTTGAGTTGTTGATTCCCTATTCCATAATAAATCCGGCTGTTTTCCTGCTTTGTCTTTATATGGTGCTTTTCCTGTAAAATCATAGGAAGCAACTAGAGAATCTCTTTGATTTATAAAATTATTATTTGCAGAAAATACTTGTTTGACTTGGTTTTGAGGTAAAGCTTGATTGGTAATATTCAATTCGGATATATAACCTTCCCAACCTCGATCTGCTGTTCTTTCATTACCAATTATTAACGGAAAATTATAATTCCAACCACTTAAATTAGTTGTAGCCTGCCAGGGAATTGTGAGCAAAAATGTGAGGATTATATAGCCTGTAAAAAATAAGGTAATCTTGCTAATTGAGTTGCTGGCTTTACTATTTTCTATACCTTGCAATATGGCTTTAAAGCTTTTAGAATTCCAAATATAAAAGCAAATTAGCCCTAAAAAGCCACCAAAGCTATTATTAAAAATATCGGCGGGTGTTGGTGTTCTTGAAGGTACCAGAATTTGCAGCAATTCAACACTTGAGGATAATGCAGCGCTGGCTAAAATTACTGCTACAACCTGCACAATTAATTTCGCTTTTCGTCTTTGTAATAAACCCGTCAAGCCAAAACCTAAAGGTAAAAATAGGATGACATTGTTTACTTGATCGTTAAAAAAGCTGTTGTTGTCAAAGCTATTAACTAATTCTCGCTTAGAAATATTGTCTGGTAATGAAAAGTTAAAGGGATAAAGTGTTGCTACAACTACTGCTAATATACTGAAAATAACTAAAATCAAAAAAACCGAATTTCTCAGTTGATTTAATCGCTCGTTTTTTGAATTATAATGCTGTTTCATAAATAAGTTTTTTGGCATAAACAATACTACTGTAGCTATTAAACTATCGATTATTATCAATAGTTTAACTTTGGTAAATTATTAAATTCGATTGTAACGCTTCTTGCTGTATTGTTTCTTCACACATGGCAGATGTGACTTTAGTTATGTAAAGAATTGATTAAATATTTCGATCGATCTTAATGAATTGTTCCTAGCGTTTGGCTCAGAACAAAAAACGGAAAACGGGGAACTTACCGAAAAAATCTGAAGGGATAGTCAATCCATTTTGGATTTACGATCTTAGATTGTCCCCATAAATAAATTTAGAGGCTTGAGGATTTTGGATTCACAGTCTTCGAGCGTGCCCGTAGGGCATCCGCAAGATTTTAACCTAGTAAACGATCTTGCTTGAAACCATTTATAACAGCACTTACGCAGCGATAACAGAAAATATAGTGTTCCAGATATTTAGATCCCCCCAACCCCCCGCACGCAACTTCTCTTCCCCAACTTTCCGCAAAATCTAAAATCCAAAATTTTTTTGGTCATCAATACTGGCGTAAAGGCTTCCCGAACCTACGTTGTAACGTTCCGACATCTAAAGAGAATATTGGATTTGGCTTCCGTCACAAGTTGGTTAATGGTTTCTCAGACAAGAGTTATAGTTGTCGGAGTGCCGTTTGCAGTGTCATAAATGAGATGTATTAGTTTTACTCTTACATAAATCAGCTAGCGGCAGCTTAACGAAGCGTGTTAAAAGCCGTTTTCAAATGCATGAGACAATCCAAAATCCAAATTCCTAAATTCAAAATCGAATGACTGACGAGTTGAAACTGCGTCTCCAACGGGGAAATACCCAAAAAACGGTGACGGTGGATCAAGATATTTATGTTATTGGTAGGTTGCCAGAATGTAACCTAAGTTTACCTTTTGGAGGTGTTTCTCGTAGTCATGCGCGGTTTACGAAAGGAAAGAATGGTTTGTGGGCGATCGAAGATTTGGGTAGTAAAAACGGCACAATATTAAACGAACAACCCGTAATTAAACCTACTGTAGTTTCTCATGGGGATGTAATTTGGGTAGGAGATATTTCTCTGGTGGTGCTTTTAAGTCTTCCTCCTCAACTACCCCAAAGCATTTATACAGGTTTTTCTGAAGGCAAAACAATATTTCGTAATGTTGAACAATTACAAGAGCAGTGGATAGATGCTGATAGTAAAGATGGTAATATCAGCAGTAAAGATAGAACGATCGCCCGTCTAAAAGATTTAGTGGATATAGCTAAGAATCTTTCCGCAGCTACTTCAATTGAAGGAATTTTTTCACAAGTACAGCAGGTTGTATTCCGCTATCTTAGTAGTATTGACCGTTTAGGGCTGTTAATTGATGTTCAAAATTGTGGCAAATTAGTATTAGTAAATGCTGCAAGTCGAAATATTAATAATAAGCAACAATTAATGTCTGATGATAGCTGGATAAGTCAAAGCATATGTCAGCAAGTATTTGAAGAAAAAGTTGCGATTCAGTCAGCAGATACCCATCAAGATGAACGATTTGAAGAAGAGCATAGCGTTTTTCTCAAGGGGATTCGCAGCGCAATGGCAGTACCTTTATGGGATGAAAGTAAAGTTGTAGGCGTGCTTTATGCTGATGCAAGTTTTTCTTCTTATCATTGGGTAAAAGAAGGTTCCGAAGATTTGAGTTTTTTTTCAACTTTAGGAAATCTGGTTTCTTCGAGCGTTCAACGTTGGTTGTTAATAGAAAAGCTTAAAAGTGAAGAAATAATTCGACGAAGATTGGAACGCTATCACTCACCAGCAGTGGTACAGCAGTTGATAGCATTAGGAGCCTTACCAGACGGACGTTTACCACCCAAAGAAAGCGAAATCAGCATTTTATTCGCCGATGTAGTCGGGTTTACAGCAATGTCCGAACGATTTACACCTACGGAAATTGCGGAATTACTCAACAAATTATTTGAAGAAATGCTACAAGAAGTATTCGCTTGCGGCGGGACTTTAGATAAATATATCGGTGACTGCATAATGGCATTTTTTGGCGCACCAGAGCCGCAGAAAGACCATGCAGACAGGGCTGTAGTTGCCGCCATGAGAATGTTAGCACGTTTAGAAAACTTGAATTACAACCAGTTTTGGCAGGAGCCATTACAGTTAAGAATTGCGATTAACAGCGGTAAAGCAGTGGTAGGTGATGTAGGCAGTTCTCAAAGAGTAGAATATACAGCATTAGGAGCCACAATTAATTTAGCAGCACGGATGGAAGGGATTTGTAACCCTGGGGAATGTGTAGTTAGCGAAGAAACTCACAAAATGCTTTCCAAACCCCGTAGATTTCAACTCATGGGAAAATATCGGTTTAAAGGAATTAAGCGGTTGGTTACGGTTTATCACAATCGGAAACGGTATTGAGAGTTAGGAGTTAGGAGTTAGAAGTTAGGAGTTAGTAATTGTAGGGTGTGTTACGGCGCGAGGAATTTGATTGAAAGGCTATCCGTTTGGAAATGCCGTACCGCACCACGGATGTATTAAGAAAATTATGATCTGAATAACGCAGGCGGTTGGAAACCGCATCTACACAAACAAAACCCGGCAACCTGGGTTCAATTGTAAATTAAATTATGAGATTATCGGATTACGAGAAATTTCCAATCCCCAATGCCCAATCCCCTATGCCCCATCCCCAATTTCAAGTAATTTTTATATTCGATGCGGAATATCAAGGATACGTTGCTGAAGTACCCGAGCTTCCCGGTTGCGTGAGTCAAGGTAAATCGTTGGATGAAGCGGTGGAAAATATCAAAGATGCTATTAAAGGTTATTTATATGTTGAAGAAAAGCATGGTAAAACTAATTGATAATAAAAAATTTCTTCGTAGGTTGGGTTAAGCGACAGCGCAACCCAACACGCTATTATGATTATCAATACCCAATTCCTAACTTCTTATCTTATTAATTAATTTTCGCCAAAAAGCAATAATCCCGTTACTGGAATCTTAACTTGTCGATCTAATTTGTGCAGAGCTAACTCTATCAATTATTTCTTTTGCAGTTTGAGCATCCGGTGACTTGATACGCAATAATATTTCCAAAGATTGCTGTAAATAATCAAGTGCTTTTGTAAAATCTTGCTTTTCATCAGCTGAAAGTTGTCCAAGATTTACTAAACTTACAGCCTTACCTTTTACGTCACCAATTTTATCGTATAACTCCAAACACTTTTGGAAAAGCGCGATCGCTTTATCCACATCACCACGGCTTTTGTAAATACCTGCAAGTTGGTGTAACGAAGCAGCTTTTCCTTGTACATTACCAATTCTTTCCTTTAATTCCAAAGACTGTTGGTAAAGAGCGATCGCTTCATCCACATCACCACGGCTTTTGTAAATACCTGCAAGTTGGTGTAACGAAGCAGCTTTTCCTTGTACATTACCAATTCTTTCTTCTAACTCTAAAGACTGTTGATAAAGAGCGATGGCTTTATTCACATCACCACGGCTCTCGTAAATATCAGCAAGATTGTGTAACGAAGCAGCTTTTCCTTGTACGTCACCAATTCTTTCATCTAATTCCAAAGATTGTTGGTAAAGAGCGATCGCTTCATCCACATCACCACGGCTGGCGTAAATTCCTGCAAGATTGTGAATTATTGCGGCTTTTTCTTTTTCATCTTCTTGGGGGCAAAGTTCTAATGCTTGTTGATAGTGCTGCTCGGCTAATTCTATATCACCTAATTGTGCTTCCGAGAGTGCTAAGTCATGTAAAACGCGATAGTCTTCTGTAATATCAAGAGTTGATTTGCAAAGTTTCACAGCTTCCCGAAACCGGCTTGTGTCTATCCAATGATGTCCTAAAAAATCTGCAATTTCCGCTGCAATTTCAGTTTCTCTCCCCAACAAAGCCAAACGATGAATTTCTAAAACTTGCTCTTGTGTTGCCCTTTGCTCTTCATAAGCTGCTACGCATTTAATTTGTATAATGCTAGCGAGCAAGATGCTCGCACTACAATCTTTTCAGATTTTCCCATTATCCAATTTAGCTGCACATCAGCTTACCACAACAGATATAAAACGCGCGCAGCCTTATTACACAAATCCACATCACCCGATAACTCTAAAGGTAAAATCCTCGGCACCCTTAACGACTTATCCGGGCTAACTTCCAATAACCCTAGCGCTATAGCTTTATCTATATAGTTACCCAAATCCGCAATATTTTCACAAACGAAGGAGGTGCTGCTGCTTTTCTTCCCCTAGTGCGTAAAGATGTCACCAAATTTCCCGGTAAACTATCCCTGACATAAAGCCGCAATAAATGCCAATCTCGCGCATTATTCTTAATTAAAGCTTGATAAGTCAACGCCAAACTTTCGCTTAATAACTTTCCTGAAGATAAAGCTTGATATAAACTCTGTGCAGCAGCAGTTGCATCAGTATCTAAAACCTTTTGCCCCCAACCCAAAACCGAAGTAGCACCTTTATTAAGTAAAGATTCCGCCATTGAAGGCACCGCACCACAGTTAGCTGCTTGCCCAGTGCGACAACCAGAAAGGAAAATTAATTTGGGTAGCTGAAACTGTAATTCTTCAGCGATATCATCGGCGGTGGATTCTACAGCTTCACCCGTTGCCGATTCTGTAATAAAAGCTGGTGTTTCATCCTTTATTGTCGCATGACCAGTTAAATGTAAAACATCAAAATAGCTTTTACCATCTTCTTTACGGTAATCTGCTACTAAATATCCCAATTCTTGCAAACATCCACTTTCTTCCACCGTCAACGTCAAAGGTTGTCGCGCTGTAGCTGTTAATATGCTGGCTTCTTCCCGCTCAAAATCCAACACGGGTTTTACGTTTAAAGGAGAAGCCGCCATAAACAACATTTGCAAAGCTCGATTTTCTGGCTCTGACTTAATTTTTAATTGCTTATTAATATCCGACGACACCCACCGCACCGGAATAATCCCCGGTTTTCTTTCCACCAAAAAAGATTTACCATCGTGCAATAATTCCCAAGGTAGGTGAGCAAGATTCCCTTGGGCACTGATAGCTAAAACAACTTTTTTTCCTCGCTGCTTATCCAATAACTGTTGAAAAAATCTGTCATTTCCATCCAGCCAGTTAAATAACTTGGTTCCCGTTTTCTTATAGTCTGCTGGTAAAGAAATATAGTAATCTTGTTCCGACAATTGAATTAAATCGGCAATTTCAGCTACAGCAAGAGAGCGACTTTGATAGATATTGGGATTATCTCCAAAGTAGCGTAATTCTACGTAATTATTCTGGTTCCGATTTTCCTGAAGGTAGAAATGCAGGATTTGCATAAATCCGGAGAATTAGGGGTGACAAATATTAGCATCAATGTTAACAACTATAGTTCCGGATATTTTCGTTAACTAAGTTAGAAACTTAACTAAATAGGTAAAAGCTAGCTGTGCGGGATTATCAAGCAGATCCTAAGACAGCTTTACCATATATTAGAAATCATTTATACATTTGGATCTATTGACAAATATAAGTATTGAAAAAAATTATCAATATATCTGTAATCATTCAAATTAGTGATTATACGGATATTGATTCTTGGAACAATTATGTAAAAATACTCAGTCAATGCTTTTAAGTTTTTAGGGAACAGATACCATGCTTTTAAATACAGATAGTTTAATGTACTTATTTTCCTTATTCTTTTTAACGATGTTTGCCGTTCAGTTTTTTGCTCGCTGAATGACTTACATCTAATTTTTAATCAGATTCAGAGGTATGCATCCTACAACAGTTTCAAATGATTAGCATTTAGAAACATTGCTTCCATCTATAAAACCCATGCGTAACGGTTTTATAGATGGAAGTATGAGAAGTATTAATTTAACTGCTCAAAATCCGCTGGATTTGCTCCACACTAGCCCCTTCCAAAAGTAACCTTTCGCCATTTTTCCCTACAATTAATACCTTGGCGATTTTTTTACCCGATTTGTGCTGCTTGTATTCGAGATACCACTTGCGAATTTGTTCGGCAATGGCCATTGTCCCCCCAACAATTCCTACAATAGTTGCAATAGTCGTAACCGTTAGCTCTCTTTCGGTTTCAGCAGGTGTAACATAGCTTCCCGACACACCAGAAATTGATAAAAGAGCCTCCGTAGCCGCAACTGAATCCTCACCCTCAATTGCTACTTGAATATCTGCCATGATTCACCTACTAATCATTCCTATGTAATTGTAAATCAAAGGTCAAAGGTTAAAGGTTGAAGATTGAAGGTTAAGATTTCCCCTTGTCTCCCCTTCTCCCCATCTCCCCCCAATTCCCCATCCCCCATGCCCAATTACCTATTCCCAATTCTCATCCCAAAAGTAGTAGCTTTTGAAAAATTTGTGTAAGACTATGAAGTTACCTCACACTATTTATTCGAGGGGTGAAAAAATGGCGATCGCCACGATAAATCCTGCTACTGGGGAAACTCTCAAGTCTTTTGAGCCTTTGAGTGATGCGGAAGTGAAGAATGCTGTATCCACGGCGCATGAAGCTTTCGGAGATTACCGCAAGACAAGTTTTGAGCAGCGCTCTGAGTGGATGCTTAAGGCTGCCGATATTTTGGAGCAAGATAAGGCGGATTTTGCTCAAGTGATGACTTTGGAAATGGGTAAGCCTTATAAAAGCGCTGTTGCTGAAGTTGAAAAGTGCGCTTCTGTATGCCGTTATTACGCGGATAAGGCTGCTGAATTTCTTGCCGATGTTTACGTGGAAACCGATGCAAATAAAAGTTATGTTGCATACCATCCTTTAGGTGTTATTTTAGCGGTGATGCCGTGGAATTTTCCTTTTTGGCAGGTGTTCCGCTTTGTTGCTCCGACGCTGATGGCTGGTAATGTCGGTTTGCTCAAACACGCTTCTAACGTGCCTCAATGCGCTTTAGCTATTGAAAATATTATCCAAAGAGCGGGTTTTCCCCAAGGCGTTTTTCAAAGTTTGTTGATAGGTTCGGACAAGGTAGCAAATATAATTGCCGACGAACGAGTTAAGGCTGCCACCTTGACGGGAAGCGAAGGTGCGGGAGCGTCTTTAGCAGCAGCAGCGGGAAAGCATCTCAAAAAAACGGTTTTGGAATTAGGAGGAAGCGATCCGTTTATCGTGTTAGCAAGTGCTGACATAGAAGCTGCCGCCGTCACGGGCACTAAAGCAAGAATGTTGAACAACGGGCAATCTTGTATAGCAGCCAAACGGTTTATCGTTGAAGAAGCCGTTGCAGACGAATTTGAAAAATTGCTCTTAGAACAATTTCAAGCCTTGAAAATCGGGGAACCTATGCAGATGGATACTGATATAGGTCCCTTGGCTACTCACGATATTCTCAAAGAATTAGACGAGCAAGTACAAAACAGTATTAATGGCGGAGCCAAAGTATTGATGGGAGGGAAGCCCTTATTAAATATGAAAGGAAACTTTTACCCACCAACAATTCTTACCAATATTTCTCCCGATTCTGCCACGGCTAAAGAAGAATTTTTTGGCCCGGTAGCAATGCTATTCCGAGTTAAGAATATTGATGAAGCGATAACAATTGCTAATAATACACCCTTCGGTTTGGGTGCCAGTGCTTGGACAAATGACACCGCACAACAACAGCGCTTAATCTCCGAAATCGAGGCAGGAGCAGTATTTATCAACGGTTTAGTCAAATCCGATCCCAGAATACCCTTCGGTGGAACCAAGCTTTCCGGTTATGGAAGAGAATTAAGCATTCAAGGCATACATGAGTTTGTCAATGTTAAAACTGTGTGGGTGAAATAAATTGGTTAGTTGTTAGTTGTTAGTTGTTGGTTGTTAGTTGTTGGTTGTTAGTTGGTAGTTGGTAGCTTTCAATAAAGTATTAACTCCTAACTCCTAATTCCTAACTCCTAACTCCTAATTCCTAACTAACAAATCTTAACTCCTCACTCCTAACTCCTAACTCATAACTCTTTATAAAACTTGGGGAATCACAATGGATACAGCAGAATTGCTAGTTAAATGCTTGGAAAATGAAGGGGTGGAATATGTATTTGGACTCCCCGGAGAAGAGAATTTACACGTTTTGGAGGCTTTGAAAAAATCTCCGATTCAGTTTATTACTACCCGCCACGAACAAGGTGCGGCTTTTATGGCGGATGTCTACGGACGTTTGACGGGGAAAGCTGGGGTGTGTTTATCTACACTTGGCCCCGGTGCTACTAATTTGATGACTGGGGTAGCAGATGCAAACCTTGATGGTGCCCCTTTGGTGGCAATTACCGGACAGGTGGGAACCGATAGAATGCATATTGAATCCCATCAATATTTGGATTTGGTAGCAATGTTTGCACCAGTTACTAAGTGGAATAAGCAAATTGTTCGTCCGAGTATTACGCCGGAAATTGTCCGTAAAGCTTTTAAACGAGCGCAAAGAGAAAAGCCCGGTGCGGTACATATTGACTTACCGGAAAATATTGCTGCAATGCCAGTAGAAGGTAAGCCTTTAGGTAAAGATAATGTAGAAAAAAGTTTTGCTTCTTTCTCTACAATTAGGGCTGCTGCTGCGGCAATTTCTCAAGCTACAAATCCAATAATTTTAGTTGGTAATGGAGCAATTCGTGCTAAAGCCAGCGATGCAGTAACTCAATTTGCTACCGAGTTAAATATTCCAGTTGCCAATACTTTTATGGGTAAAGGGATAATTCCTTATACTCATCCTTTGGCTTTATGGACTGTAGGATTACAGCAAAGGGATTTTAGTATTTGTGGTTTCGATAATACCGATTTGGTAATTGCAATCGGTTACGATTTAATTGAATTTTCACCTAAAAAATGGAATCCCGATGGGGAAATTCCGATTATTCATATTGCTTCAAAGTTAGCGGAAATTGATAGTAGCTATATTCCTGAAGTGGAAGTCGTTGGTGATATAACTGATTCTTTAAACGAGATTTTGAAGGTCGCAAATCGACATGAGAAAGCTGCACCTTATGCGATTAAACTAAGAGAAAATATCCGTGCGGATTACGAGCGCTACGCCAATGATGATGGATTCCCGATGAAACCGCAAAAGTTAATTTACGACTTACGGCAGGTAATGGGGCCAGAAGATATTGTAATATCTGATGTTGGCGCACATAAAATGTGGATTGCCCGTCACTATCACTGTCATAGTCCAAATACCTGTATTATTTCTAATGGTTTTGCGGCAATGGGAATTGCAATTCCTGGAGCATTAGCAGCAAAATTAGTTCATCCCAACCGTAAAGTTATTGCCGTAAGCGGTGACGGTGGTTTCATGATGAATTGTCAAGAATTAGAAACAGCATTACGAGTTGGTACGCCATTTGTAACCTTGATTTTTAACGACGGCGGTTATGGTTTAATCGAGTGGAAACAGGAAAATCAATTTGGTGAAGGTAAAGCATCTTTTATCAAATTTGGTAATCCCGACTTTGTAAAATTTGCCGAAAGCATGGGATTAAAAGGTTATCGAGTTGAAGCTGCAACCGATTTAGTACCCATTCTTAAAGAAGCCTTAGCGCAAGATGTTCCCGCCGTAATTGATTGTCGTGTAGACTATCGCGAAAATATGCGGTTTACTAGAAAAGCCGGGGATTTGAATTGTGCGGTGTAGGTTTTACAGTTAACAGTTATCAGTTAACAGTTAACAGTTGGGAAATCGATCGCCGTTTGCTGTTTGCCAATTAATAATTTAATATTTCACCGCAAAAAATGTAGAGACGTAGCACTGCTACGTCTCCCAAATTATCTGAAATTAACTTTGCTGTTAATCCTTTCATTTCACCTTGATTACAGGAGTTAAATTTTCAGGAATTCCAGCCATTGCAATACTATTACATCCGAGTTTATAAGCAAAATCAATTGACTCTCCCGCAGCTAAAGCCCTGTAAAAACCTACTACAAATTCAATCGCGGCTTTATCTCCAATAGCTTTATTCATTCCAATTACGTAGGGAATATGTTGGGAAATTGCAGTTGCTTGCACCTCGGAATAACAAGCATTTAAGATCGCGCATTCTATTCTTTGACTAAATAGCTCGAATAATTCCGCTATTGCTGCTGTAGAAACATACTGTAATCTTCCAGTTTCATCTTCTAGAGCTAAACCATCATCACCACCACCATGTCCGCAAAAATGCACAATTTGCGGGTTAAAATCTAACAAAGCTTGGCTCACATCTCGAACTCGTACAGCCCAACGTACTTGTAAATTAAAACCTTTGCCATTGCTTGCTCTTTGCAAACCAGCATCAATTTCTCGTACTTCTTCATCTAATCGTAAAGGTGAAGTAGTTTTGGGATTAGCAGCTAATACTAAAATTGTTTTGACATCGTTACTTTTTATTTCTACATTTTCAGGATTATTATTTATAAAATTATTCGTGGAATTATCATTAAAAGTACCACCGATTTGAGTTCCTTCTGCAAATCCACCACCGAATTTTGCATTGCTGAGATTGTATTTTGATTCTGGCATGATTTTGTTATGTTAATTGACATGGAAATAAAAATATTTTGACTGATATTTTGCACAATTTTTAATACCGCAGGAGGTTGCAAACCCCCTGCTAATAGCGAAAGTCGTCTAAAGACGACTGGGTAAAATTGTCAGTCCTATTTATAGGACTTTTGCTATTAGACGGGGAATTGCATTCCCCGACGGGTTGCGATGAAAACCAGTTAAATGGGAATATTTCAAAATGCATATCTACATTAATCTCTCACCACATTCAGAACAACATTTAAAACGATCGGGATTTCTATGACCACATTTTCGACAAACAATTAAAACTAAACTTGCTTGCTGAGATTCTGTATTATTAGTAGAATTATCACCTAAATTCCCACCAGTTTGATTTCCTTGTGCAGCAAAACCACCACCAAATTTAGCTTGATTCATATTATAATTGGCAGTGTCTTTATCTGACATTACATCACCTTGAGAGTGAAAATTTTCTACCTGCATTTGCGGACGACCTAATGCAGTTCCTACCATATTTTCTAAACTACTAATCTGCCTTTGTTGCCCTTCAATTTCTTGATTTTTTACCGATATCTGATTTAAATAATGTTGTATTTGCTCTTGGGGAGACAAAGTTTTGAGATGATTATAACTTTCAAAATACTGCTGGCTTAATTCAGATTTTTTAGTTTCCGCAGCGACTTTAGCACGAAGTAAAAATTTATCTTCTCCCCGTTTTTCCATCGCTACGATTTCTAAATTTGCATCGGGGTTGTTTTCTGATAATTCTTTGAATGCGATCGCGATCGCTCTGGGATCGACACCTCGGTTATGATAAAGATCGAGGGTGTCAACTATTGGTTTGATAAAATCCCCAAATTCTCCATCTCCAAATACTTCTTCCCTGTTATCTGGTTTGCGTAAAGGTTCGGGATTATCGTCGGTGGGAAGTCGCATATAAACATATTCGCAGCGCACCCCATTAAAATTTGTGTGAGTGGTAATATTCCAATCTTCAATAAAAGCCCCGGTAATTGTAGCCCCAGTAAAATCCGTTGCATCTAACTGGGTTTGGACTAACTTGGCTCTGGATAAATTGCTATCCCGTAAATTAGCTGTGATTAAATCGGCAGCAATAAAACTACTATCGATTAAATCTGCTCCTTGCAGGTTAATTCCCCGTAAATCTTGACGGTCAAAATTTTTATTTCGTCCATTCCCTTCAACTAGCACCTGAAGCAATTGAAAACTTTTCAAATAGGTATTACCCGGACTTGCAAAGTCAAGTTTTTTAACTTTTCGGAAACAAGTACGAGTTAGAATAGCGTTTCTGAAATCGGTATTTTTCAGATTAGCCAAAGTAAAATTAGCATCAGTTAAATCGGCATTGCGAAAGCTCGTACCACCAGACGCTGCAAAAGCAACAGCATAATTACGGATGATAGCCTGCTTTTTATCTCCTTTGATAGCTTGCCAAGCAATGTAAGCACTAACGACAGCTCCGGCGAAGGCGAAGGTGAAGGCGAAGGTGAAGGTGAAGGCTCCGGTGAAGGTTACGGCCAAGGCTCCGGCGAAGGCTACGGCGAAGGCGAAGGCTCCGGCTCCGGCTACGGCGAAGGCGAAGGCTCCGGCTCCGGCGAAGGCTACGGTGAAGCCGAAGGCGAAGATGAATGCTCCGGCTACGGCGAAGGCGAAGGCTCCGGCTACGGCGAAGGCTAAGACGAAGGTTACGGGGAAGGCTACGGCTACGGCTACGGCGAAGGCTCCGGCTACGGCGAAGGCTCCCAAAGCAGCTTGTATTCCTTTGCGAACTATAATGAAAAACAAGGTGGGTAATGCAATTATCGTAACCCAGCCTACTGCTTGATCTTCTAAATTTGAACTTTTAAAGATCAATGATGCCAAGTAACCATTAAAAGTAAAGAAAAACCCCGATAACCCTGCAATCAACCAGGAAACAAACACCAGAAAAATCGCATGACGTTTTTGCAACCCAGCCTTAACGCTCCTAAAGTTTGCACCCGTTAAAATTGCACCAGTAAAATTTGCGCCGCGAATATCTGCATCGCTAAAATCAGCGTTTGTCAGGTTTTGTCCTTTAAATGACTTTCCCTGTAGGTTTTGCCCTGAGTAATCCACAGGCATAATTCCAAAAGTTCTACTACTAGTTTATATGGATGTCGATCGCTTCAACTTATGCAGTTTGGGTAGGGGTAGGGAGTTAGGAGTTAGTACCACCGGAGTTAATCAACAATTATCCGTGGAATCAGCGTAATCCATTTAATCAGTGTTCGGAGTTAGGAGTAATTTTATGCTGGGTTGAAGGGAGTGTAAGCGGAGCAATCTCTACGAATAACCTACCACCTGCGTTGGGTTGCGCTCCGCTTAACCCAACCTACGAAGCTATTACCAATCCCCAATGCCCAATCCCCAATGCCCAATCCCCAATTACCCCAAATGTATTTACACACTCTTGAAAAATCTTTATGAATAGTTTTCTAATAAAGCAGTGAAAAAATATTTTTAAATCCAATGGATGAAAAGCGTCTGCAAATTTATTTCAATATAATCAACCAGCTACTAACCAATGCTGCCAGCGAACAAGAAATAGCTTTAGATACCGAACCTGAATATATTGATGCAGGGTTGGTACAGACAATGATAGAGGTAGCGCAAGGGTTTTCTGAAGAAGGTAAGGAAGATGCTGCGGAATTTTTGATAAGTGTTTCAACTCAGTTGGCTGAAGCTTTAGGATTATCATTATCAGATTTTAGTGCGGAAAATCGAGGTGAATTATTAATACAAGCATTGTTAATCACTGAAGAAAGCGAAGGTAATCCACAAGCTGTATATCCTTTACTACACAAGAATATAGAATTACTCGACGAACAATTTGCCGAAGTGTTAAAAAGCTGGGCTATGGATGCAGTCTCTCAATCAACTTCTGAAGAAGCTGAAGATATTGCTGCAACTATTGGTATTTTCAGCAGCTTGATTCAGGAATTTCCCTTGGGTAAGCGCTTGAATAACCTAGAAATTGCGATCGCAGGTTATGAAGTGGTAAATCACGTGTTTAATTCGTCCAATTATCCCGAACAATGGGCGGCTACTCAATATAATTTAGGGAATGCTTACACCGATAGAATTAGCGGGCAAAAAGCCGAAAACATCGAAAAGGCGATTTCTTGCTATCAAGCTGGATTAAAAGTTCATTCCCGCGAAACATATCCTTACGAATGGGCAATGATTCACAATAATTTGGGTACTGCTTACAGCAACAGAGCTAAAGAAAATAAAGCAGACAATCTTGACAAAGCTATTTACCATTATCAAGCTGCATTACAAGTTCATACCCGCGAAGAATATCCCGAAGAATGGCAAATGGCTCAAAATAACTTAGCAGCAGTTTATCAACAAAAAGGACAGAAAATGTAATAGTTAGGAGTTAAAAGTTATGAGTTAGGAATTAGGATTTTTTTCTACCCCCTCTACCCCCTCTCTCCTTGTCCCTGGTTTAACGTTGCTATTAGTAATAGATGATTTTTTTATGCTGCATGAATAAGTTTTCCCCTACTGGTTTAAACTATCAGAAAAAATCACTTTTACGATCTATGGCATAATAATTATATACTTGTTTTATAAGTTTAGAAAGATAATTATTAATAATCATTTTAAAACATTATTAATATAGCAATCCGAATTTGAACGTGAGAAAACACGTAGATGTAGGATTAAAATAATAAGTAATTTTTTATTCATACCTGGCGACTATAAGTCGCGGCTATACAGGCGAAACCCGCCTGCGCGGCTTGTTTTATTAAGTCCACGCAGGTGGACTTCGTTTGTGTAGTAGCGGTTTTAACCGCCAGATAAAGTATCAATTTCTTACAAATCATTTAGGATTGCTATAGCACTTAGCTTTTTATTTCTATCAGTTGCTATTGACCAAATACTTCCTACAAGTAGTTTTATCTTTAAAAAAGATGAAGCTTATTTTCTTGAAGATAGCTTAAAATTCATCGGTATTATTTCTTGGTGTTTTTACTTTATTAAGATTAGTGGAGAACAAATAATCTTATTGTTAAAGGTGTAAAATAGCGATTCTGGTTTTTTGGAAATTATGATATACCAGAAACAGATTTTGCTATTGCAAAGTCTTTTAGTTTTAGGGATATGGCTATAAAATTAAAAAATCACTGAATAACTATAAATCGAATAAAGATAAATTTAGTTAAGGAATGGTGACAGAGCATATTTGAATACAATATAATTAGTATAATTGCTGACAATTGTAGTGACTTTCGATTTGTTCAAAGCTGCTCAATAGCCTTGCTTAGATGGTGAATCAAACGTACATTGTCATCTTTTAGCACAGTATCGCTAATGTCAGTATATATCAATACAAAGCTGTTCGATAGATGGTCATGAAAAACTGCGTTTAATGCGCCAGCCTTGCGAGCTATCGCATCTGCTAGCTGAGTACATAGATAAATTAAATTTGCAAGTTGTCGGGAGCTATAAATATGAAAAAGCAAATTCTTAGTTTAACAATTGCGATATCAACAGTGTTATTAACTACTTTTCCCGGTTGGACAAATACAGTAAAGAATGTTGCCTTACGTAAAATCGATAGCGTCAAGTATCAAGCTATCAAGCTAGAAAATTCGATGGATGCAATGTTAAATCCCGAACAAGGCGGTGTAAATCCGATGCCGCCACCACCACCTTGGATTCCCCCAGTTGAAGAAGGTTTAAATAATAAAATGCCGCCAGCTCGTATACCTAAATCTCCCGGTTACGGTAACTATACACCCGTAAATTTACCACCGTCAGCCCCTTGGATGACTCCTTCAATCAAAGATAAAGGTGAATTGAGAAACACACCTGCTTATCCGATTCGGTAAAGTTGCGGCAAAGCATTCGGGTAGTTAATTCGATTTTGGGTTTTAGAAAATAGATTTTAGAAAATAGATTTTTTGTGTACTTGGGTTTCAATTTTCATTTGATATAAAATATGTTTAATACAAGTAGGTTGGATTTGAAAATTGTAATTATGAAGAGGAAGTAGAAAGTAATTCACCCAACCGTAACATAGTTGGGTTTATTTGTGCCGACTTAGTTAATCGGAGTTAGTTGTTATACCAATTTAATATGAAGGTGCATCATGGATAAACCAAGCAATAAAAGCTGGATGGGAATCGAAGAAATCGGGTAAGCCATTTGAATTTATTGTTAGTAGTTAATTTATGATATTCGTAGGTTGGGTTAGGCGCACGATAAAATTGATTGATAATTTTAACTTAAATACGCGCCGTAACCCAACATTCACTTTGAACTTTAACAAATAAATAATAGAAAAATAATAATTATGGGTATACCAAAAAAAGGCTCAAGAAAAATAACCGTAGATGGAGAGAATTTCATCTGGTTAATTAGAAGACAACCTTACATTGATTATCTTAATGTTGCAGTAGAATATGCAGAAGGAACAGGTTCTAAACTGATAATTATGGCTAATAGACCAGTGATTAAAGATTGTAATTTAATTCAAATGAAACCCGTTACACCCATCGAAGTTGCATCATGGATAAACCAAGCAATAAAAGCCGGATGGGAACCGAAAAAATCTGGTAAGCCATTTGAATTTATTGTTAGTAGTTAATTTATGATATTCGTAGGTTGGGTTAGGCGCACGATAAAATTGATTGATAATTTTAACTTAAATACGCGCCGTAACCCAACATAATTTATGGTTAAAATAAGATAATTTTTTCAGAATAAAATAGAATTTTAAATATGAAATTAAATGGTGCGTTACGGCTTCGGTAAATTGTAATTTTCTAGGATAAGTGATTCGTGCCGTAACACACCCTACGAAGAATTTAATACCTTTGACCTCATATTATGGCAAGATAAAAGTCAGTCAAATTAAAGAAATAAAATATACAATGTCTGACTTGCCAGAATTTATTAAATATCTTTATGAAAAATACCGCGCTCTTGATGATGGCTCTTTAGCTAGCTATATTCCCGAATTAACTAAAGCTAATCCAGATTGGTTTGCAATCTCCATCGTTACTAAAGAAGGGGAAATTTTTGAAGTTGGAGATATTCAAGAACATTTTACCATTCAATCTGTATCCAAAGTTTTTGTCTATGGCATGGCTTTGGAAGATCGGAATCGCGAAACACTACTAGAAAAAATTGGTGTAGAGCCTACGGGAGATCCTTTTAATTCGGTAATTCGCTTGGATGAAAATTCTAAACGCCCCGATAATCCGATGGTTAATGCTGGAGCGATCGCCACTGCTGGTTTAATTGAAGGTGCAAATCCCACTGATAAACTTAATCGTTTATTAGCAATGTTTCGTCGCTATATCGGACATGATGTATTCATTGATGCTCCTGTATTTATGTCAGAAAGAGCTACCGGGCATCGCAATCGCGCTTTAGCGAATTTACTGCTTAATTTTGGCATAATTGACAATAATATTGAAGAAATTTTAGATTTATATTTTCAACAGTGTGCTTTAGTTGTTAACTGTCACGACTTAGCGGTTATGGCTGCAACTTTAGCAAATCGAGGTATTAATCCCATCACAAATCAACAAGCAGTAAAATCTTGTTATATCAGAGATATTTTGAGCGTCATGCATACCTGTGGAATGTATAATTATGCTGGTGAATGGGCTTATCGAGTCGGAATTCCGGCAAAAAGCGGAGTTTCAGGAGGAATAATTGGTGTAATTCCAGATAAGGCTGGTATTGCTGTTTTCTCTCCTTTAATTGATTCTAGAGGTAATAGCGTTAGAGGTATTAAAGTATTTGAAGCTTTATCCGATGAATTCGATTTGCATTTATTTGATTCTCCTTTAGAAAAATGTTCTTTTCTAGAGATTTCTAAAAATAAAAAAGATGTCGTATCTAAGGTTATTGGGGATAGTTTGAAGATTTGAGGGGATGGGTAATTGGGACTGTATTTCTGAATTAATTGATCGTTGTTTAAATTAATGGTGCGTTACGGCTTCGCAAAATTGTCATTTATTTAGATATATTATTTGTGCCGTAACACACCCTACAAAGATTATAGAATGTAGGTTGGGTTAGGCGTATGAAATAAATTTGGTTGATAATGATACGTTAAATAAGCGCCGTAACCCAACATAATTTATGGTTGTAATGAAAGGGTAATTGGTAATGTTTTTTTGAATTAATTGGTCATCATTCAGATAAATAGTGCGTTACGGCTTCGCAAAATTGTCATTTATTTAGATATATCATTTGTGCCGTAACACACCCTACAAGAAAATCAATCAATTACTCACAACTCTTCAAAGCATCAATATCGGCATCCACAATTTTCTCTAGATTGCGGGTAATTTTCTCAATATCCCAATTCCACCAAGCAATTTTTAATAACGTATCTATAACATCATCAGCAAAGCGTTTTTTTATTTCTTTGGCTGGATTTCCACCTACTATGCTATATGGTGAAACGTCTTTGGTAACGACTGATTTTGATGCAATAATTGCTCCATCGCCAATTTGGACTCCCGGCATAATTAAAGCTTCATAACCGATCCAAACATCGTTACCAATTACAGTATCCCCTTTACTTGTTTCTTGATCTGCTGTTGGTGTGACTCTTTCCCAACCATTACCAAATATTTGAAAAGGATAGGTAGAAAACCCCGACATTTTATGATTTGCACCATTCATAATAAATTTTACACCTGTTGCTAAAGCGCAAAATTTACCGATAATTAATTTATCGCCAATAAAAGGAAAGTGATAGAGAACATTACGCTCGAAATTCTCGGAATCTTCTAAGTCATCGTAATAAGTATAATCTCCAATAATTATATTTGGATTTGATACTGTATTTTTGATAAAGCAGATTTGCGGAAATCCCTTCATCGGATGTTTTTCGTTTGGATTTGCACCGTACATATATTAATAGATAATTGGTAATAAAACGAGAAATATGTTTTTAATTACACCCCTCTCCTTGACAAGGAGAGGGGATGGGGGTGAGGTTCTTCAATTTGAAGCAATCCTCAACATTTTGCTAAAATATTTAATAAAAGTTTATATTCGATTTTATGAAGACAATTGACAAGTTGAATATTCCAGAAACTACTCGGTTGTTTTCTAATTTATCTTTTGATGGAAATAAGCTAATTCATAAAGCAGGTAGCGTTTTTGAAAGTACGGCTTTGATTGCTGGAACTACTGTAGGTGCGGGGATTTTGGCTTTACCTGCTGTAACTTTACCCTCTGGTGTATTGCCATCTACAGCTTTATTAATTAGTGTTTGGCTTTATGCTGTAATCTCTGCTTTGCTGATTGCCGAGGTGACGTTAAACGGTATGCGTTGCAACGGAAGCGGTAGTAACGGTTTGCTGGCAATGGTAGAAAATACTTTGGGTGGAGTAGGAGCCAAGGCTACGGGTGCTGCTTATCTGTTTTATCATTATGCTTTATTGATAGCCTATGTTTCTCAAGGTGGGGAAATTTTAATCTCTGCGGTAGAAAAAATATGGGATTTACCCGATTTACCTGCATGGATGGGAAGTACGGGGTTTGCTTTAATATTTGGTGTGATTTTATATCTAGGAAGAGACAGATTTATTGAAAGATTAAATAGCTTTTTTGTAGCAATTGTTATCGCTTCGTTTGTCGGGTTGTTACTTTTAGGAGTAACGCAAATACATCCAACTTCTTTATTATCTCAAAATTGGAGTGCGCTTCCTCCCGCGCTTTCGGTGATGTTGGTAGCGCTGTTTTTTCATAATATTGTGCCGGTGGTTGCCACTCAATTAGAAGGTGATGCTCTTAAAGTTCGTCAATCAATCGTTGTGGGATCTGCTATTCCTTTAACAATGTTTTTGCTGTGGAATGCGGTAATTTTGGGAAGCGTAACTCCGACGATGTTAGAAAATATTGGTAGCAGCAGTGTTTTCGATCCTTTGCAGGTATTGCGTGCGGGTGATGCTGGGCAATGGTTGGGGATTTTAGTTACAGTGTTTTCCGAGTTTGCGATCGCAACATCTTTTATCGGTTTTTTCTACGGTTTGCGAGATTTATTCAAAGACATGAATTTATTTGCGGATACTTCAACATTTAGTTTGCCGATAATATCGGTGATTTTATTTCCGCCAATGGGTTTTTCTGCAATTAATCCCAATATCTTTTTCGCTGCTTTAGATTATGCTGGCACCTTCAGTGTTTCAATTTTGGGAGGTGTAATTCCGGCTGCGGTTGCTTGGATACAGCGAGATAAATACAAGGAATTAAATCAACCGCTGGTTCCTGGTGGTAAGTTTATGTTGGTAATAATGATTGTGATTGCAATGATTGCGATTGTTTTAGGGAATTGGGGATAGGGCATAGTAATTGTAGGTTGGGTTAGAGGCACGAAAAATTAAACTATGCTCCGTAACCCAACATCTTGATTAATACTTTGCTTATGTTCAATTTAATATTAATTAATATTAAGTTAAATGCGTTTGTAAACTCAACCATAAGCTATATAAATTATTTGTGCGCCTTTAACCCAACCTACAAACTGTTTTAAACAAAGCTAAAAGCATTACTATCAAGAGTTAAATTTGAATCTCCTTGAACGATGCCAATCAGTTCATCTTGTTCTCGATCTAAATAGATTGCCGTTCCTGCTGGTAAACTACTTGGAGATGAACCTAATACATAATCAGAAGCAACTCCAAAAAGCTGGATAGTATCTTCTTCCAAGCTAAAATCGGTAATTAATCCATAATCATTTTCTTCTATTTCACCACTGTCATAAAAAGCTTCAAGTCTACCGAAGATAAATGTATCTTTTCCAACACCTCCAGTAAAGGTATCTATTTCTCCAAATCCATAATTACTAAATGGTTCGGGTGCGTTAATTACTCCAGCCCCCGTAAGAGTGTCATCTCCGGCTCCACCGTAGAGGGTATCATTACCATTTTCTCCGCTAAGAGAATCATTTCCGTTTTCTCCTTTGAGCAAATCGTCGCCACCAGCAGCCCTAAAGATATTCTCAAACAAAGTGTCATCACCATCGCCACCCACAAGAGTATCGTTACTGAAGCCACCCTCTATTGAGTCATCACCGTCGCCACCGTCAAGATAATCTTCACCAAAAGAACCCGTAACAATTACATCATTGCCGCTACCACCATAGATTATATCTCGACCTAAAGAGCCAAATATTTGGTCGTTGCCCTTACCTCCCCACAAGATATTATTGCTTGAGTCGTTACCAAAAGCTCCTGGCCCCGTTTGAATATCTTCTCCTGCGATTAAGGTGTCATCGCCCTTACCGCCAACAATTAGATCCTCGCCCTTACCGCCAACCAAAGTATCGAGTCCAGTTTCTCCTAAAAGAATGTCGTTGTTATCGCCCCCATCCAAATTGTCATTACCAGCCCTGCCAACTAAAATATCATTTCCCTCAAAACCAAATAGCGAGTCATCGTCTTGAGTTCCTAATAGAATATCGTCTGTGCGATCGCCCTCAATAATTGCCATCTCGATTGCTCCACTAGAAGCCGTATATTTAGTAGATTATCAAAAATAGGTCGGGTGTTGGATAGGGGGTTTCAACCTATTTTTCTTTATTAGCCATAAAAAACTTTTAATTATTCCCCTTTTATTAGATCGGGAATTGTAATATGGCTTTCGTCGATCGCCTTAATTTCAAGCAGATTCATTAAAACCAAGATGTTACTGCCTTCACGGCTCTACGATTTTGATTGGGAATAAAAAAGGTTCGTAGTCGCGCTATGCCGTAAGCGGCACGCTCCGCTAACAGCGCCTCCGGATTTAGGGCTAAAGCCCAACTACGATCCTTAAAACGGCACTTCCACCACTAAATGTATTTTTTCTCCTAAATAGGGATGCTCAAATAAAAGTTCTTTGGCATGAAGATGTAGACGACTTGTATCTGAAGAGCATCCGTAAAGTTTATCTCCCAAAATAGGCATACCCAAACCATTTAAATCGGCAGCATGAACCCTTAATTGATGAGTTCTTCCTGTCAAAGGAATAAACTGAATGCGGGTGTAATTTCCAGGTTTATTTAAAACTTTAAATTGAGTTATACAAGGCTTACCATATTGATAATTTACTTGTTGATAAGGACGATTTTCAGGATTTCCCCATAGTGGTAATTCAATCGTTCCTTGATTATTAATTAATTTACCCGTAAGTATTGCTTCATAAACTTTACTCACCAGCCTTTGTTCAAACTGCTTGCTTAATAAACGATAAGTTTCTTTATCTTTTGCTAACAGTAAAATACCAGAAGTATCCATATCTAATCGATGCACCGCTACCATATTTTCGCCATCAGATAATGATAATAAATTATTTAAGCGGCTAACAACGCTATCTTGATTATGATGATATCTTCCCGGTACCGATAGTAAACCGGATGGTTTATTTACAGCAACTAACCATTCATCTTGATAGATAATCGAAACCTCTTTTCCCAAAGAAAAGCTTAAATCTATACCCGATAATAAAAAACCCATTAATGGCTGACAGCGCTCCACACAAGCACCGTAGAATTCTCCCGAAATTTTATCTTGAGTAGATTCTCCCCACCAAAATTCGGCGATCGCCAACGGTTTTAATTTATGATTAGCAGCATAATGCAGTAATTTCGGCGCACAGCAATCACCCGTACCAGTGGGTAAACCTTGCGGCATTAATTGCTGTAAACTTGAGGAATTACCCAAAAAATTCATTACCGAATAAGCCTCATGCATTTGCGCTTGCAATTTACGGGATATTTGCTTACGCTGCTGTTTTAATTCCCTAATCCGCATCTCTGCATTATTTATCACCTGTTGCAGGGGTTGTAAAACTTGATCGCGCTGCCGTTTAAGTAGCTTTTTTTCAATTCCTTGCTGACGACTTTCTTCTTTGAGTTTTTCTAACTCTATATTTAATGCTTCTCCTATGAGATTTTTGTAACAAAACTGGCGTTTTCGATCGCGTTGTTGTTTGCTAATTTGATGACGTTTACTCATTTCTTGTAAACGTTGTTCAAACTCTAACCTTGCAGTTTCATATTGTTTTCTTTGAGTTAATTTTTTTAGCTGAATTAGTTCTTGTTTAATAGCTTCTAATTCTTTTAAAGTACGAGTTTCTTCTAATACAACTTCTTCTCTACCAGGAATTGGTGGAACCCAACCTTGAATAACTCTGCTACCATTAAGCAATCCCGAAAAAGCTTTGAGTATTCCTTTTTCACCATTTGGTAATTGTACTAATAATATCCCGTACATTTTACCTTCACGGGAATATATTTCATTATTAGCAAGTTGCTGCATTAAAGCACGAGCGATTAATTCTGCTTCTTGAGTGCGAGGAAGCTGTAATAATTCGCCATTAGCAGAATATCCTTGATAGTAATAAGTAGGATTTGAATTATTGATTTTATAATTAATGTCGATGAAATCTGAAATGGGGTGGAGGGGTAGCATCGTTAAATTTAATAGCTGATTTTTCCTTAAATACTAAAAATGAAGTTTAAAACAACAATAAAGAAAGACGTTGCAGTGCAACGTCTCTACATTAATTATATGATTTTAAAATCACCTCATTGCCGAGCGAAAAGCAGGTGCGGGAAACATTGCCTGAAATCCAGCTTTTCGCTGCTGTTTTGATTCTTGGCTGCGGTTCCACAAACTTTCATAATAAAAGAAGGATACTCCCAAACCGCGTTGTTGAGATGCTCTAACTTGAGATTGAATTTGCTCGATTGAAACTGGTTTGTTTCGCAATCCTGCCATAATTCCCACAGCGGTTGGTATTTTCTCCTGAGTTTCTTGCATTTCTTCGCGGCTGATATTTGCAACGAATGATTGCAAATCGTTACGGTAAATTTGCACGATTAGTTCATCTACAATATCTTCTCTTACCCATTTGAGCCAGTCTTGCAGTTGCAGCTTATAAGCGAAGTCGTAGTAATTTGGGGAAACCGAGAAAATTGCATCAGGGTTTCTGGCTTTTACAGCGTGATTGAGTTTTACCATAAATTCGGTAATTTTATCCGCTCTCCAACGCACCCAATCTGTATCTTCAGGATTATTCGGAGGATTATTGCCGGTTTCTTGCTGGTACAAAGCGACGGTATATTCGTCGTAGCCAAACTCGCGGGGTAAACTCATATGATCGTCAAACTGAATTCCGTCTGCATCATATTGAGTAACTACTTCTGTGACTAATTCAGAAATAAAATTTTGTACTTGCGGATGAAATGGATTTAACCAGGCATTTTCACCCGCAACTCCTACTGTAGTCTGACTTCCATCCTGTTTCTGCGTCAACCAATCAGGATGATTCAAAGCTAATTCCGAACTTTGAGGAACCATAAAACCAAACTCAAACCAAGGAATTACTAGCAAATGTTGACGATGGGCTTGATAAATCAAATCTGCTAAAACATCATGCCCTTCCTCACCTCTATAAAAGAAAGGTATACCAGCTCTTTGTGCAGTGCGAGAAGGATACTTTGTATAGCCAGAGTTCCAAACTACAGGATAAATAGTATTAAAATTTAACCCTCGCAATAAACCCACAGCATTGTTTACTTTTGTACGAGACTTGAGAATATTGAAATCATTACTAGTCATCCAAACCCCGCGAATTTCTTGACGCGGTTGCTGTGCGATCGCAACAGCAAAACTATTCGAGAAGAAGCAAAAAATTAACGATAGCACAAAGAATAATGGTAAAAGTTTTTTCAGCGACGCACCTTTTACATACAGTCTTGTCAATCGCACTTTTGTATAAAACAGTTTACTAGCCATACCACAAGTATTTATATCAATATTATGTCGATGTTGAGAATTTATTTGTGGTAGTACATTCCCTGCTTACCCAGTTTTCAAGTAATTTTTGTTAAACACTTTTTGTATTTTATACAGCAAAAGAATATTTTATCTCCGCGATATTACTTCAAGTTAGGATGAAGGATAATCGCACACTAATACATATACATAAAAATGCCGCTTCATACAACTAATAATTAGTTTACATAAATCTATGACTTTTCATCTAATAGCAAAATGCATCAAGCCTTCAAAAGCCTGAAATAAGCGCTTATCTGATGCTTGCTTCAATTACAAAATTCCTTTTTTCTCAGAAAACTTTTATAAGCGACACAATATATTTACATTTCTTAACTTATTTGTTAATATTATTAATATAAATACAATCAATTTGTCTGCATCAAGAATTGACACATGAGTAATAACGCCCTAATAACAACAATCTTCAAGCCAAATATCAGCCCTAATTTTCTCTCACAAACAGGTTGGGCTGTGTTGAGAGCCGTAGTTGGGATCGTGATGATTCACAACGGTTTAGATAAATTAGGTAACATCGAAAGCTTTGCAGAAGCTTACGTTAAGGTTATCGGTTTACCTTTCCCGATATTCTTTAGCTATGTAGCAGCTTTTACCGAGTTAATCGGTGCCCCATTGTTGATACTTGGTTTATTTGCTCGTCCAGCAGCTTTCGGTTTATTCTCAACCATGTGCGTTGCGATGTATCATCACGTTTTAGTTGCAGGATTCAACATTCCTTATTTAGAATTATCCGCAATTTACGCAGCTTGTTTCCTATTTTTCACCATTAACGGTGCGGGTTTATTCTCCACCGATGCATTGATTGCAAATTGGCTTGATAAAAGTGCATTATCAGCACAAGCCAAGCAAATTATGCGATTGGAGAAAGCATATGAAGCAAGCAGCAGCGAGCAGAAAGTCACAGATGCAATTAAGTAGTAGTAATTCTATGTAAATCGTAATTACTTACATTAATTAAAAGCCTGGTTTCTTTAAGAAACCGGGCTTTTTGATTTATTTTGATATAATAGAAACTTTGCTATGTAGAAATTCACAATCTCAGACTTATCAATTAAAAAATAAGTATTTTTCCGATCTCTCACATATTAACTATTACATTTATTAAAGGTAATGAAAAAAAACTTATTCGCGATTAAAATTATCTCCACAGTTTTAATGACAGGTGCTATAGGATTAGAATTATGGAATATTTATGCCGTAACTCATCAGCTTCAAATACCTAATAGTATTAAACCAATCTTTTGGGTTGAGCGTGTTGCTGTTGGAGCGCATTTAATTGAAGCAATAATAGCGGCTTTTAATGCAGGTTCTAAAAATAAGATTTGGTATAAATACAGCGTCTATACTTTTTTTGTTGGTACGATTGGTTTAATGGAATTATTTAATGAAGAAAAGAGCTAGCGTTTAAAAAATTGGAGATACTGAGATACAGAGAAACCCGATTTTTTCAAAATACCGGGTTTCTTAATTGGTAAAATATTTTTGAATACCGTATCAACAATTAAATTCTCGAACGACGAGCAAAACGTGGAAATAATTGTTTAAATCCAGCTTGCCGTAATTCAACACTTTCTTGAGCATAATTCCACAAACTTTCATAATAAAAGAAAGTTACACCCAAACCGCGTTGTTGTGCAGCTCGTACTTGAGATTTAATTTGCTGCATTGAAACCGGACGATTTCGCAAACCTGTCATAATACCGATACCAGTAGGTATATATTTTTTAGTTTCAATAATTTCTGGGAGGTTAATTTTGCTAATAAAACTTCCCAAATCGTTGCGATAAACCTGCATCACTAATTCATCAACGATACTCAAACGTACCCAGTTGAGCCAATCTTGTAATTGCAATTTATAAGCGTGGTTGTAGTAATTAGGAGATACAGAGAAAATTGCATAAGGTTTTCTGGCTTTCACTGCTTGGTTGAGTTGTGCCATAAACATGGTAATTTTATCCGCACGCCATTTTACCCATGCTTCATCTGCGGAATTTGCTGGTGGTGGATTCTCAGTTTCTTGAGTATACAAAGCAACGGTGTACTTGTCATAACCGAAGTCACGAGGTAAACTCATGTGGTCATCAAACTGAATGCCATCAACATCATATTGACTGACAACTTCCAAAACCAAATTTTGAATAAACTGCTGTACCTGGGGATGGAAAGGATTTAACCATGCAACTTCACCAGCAGCACTGTTAGAAGTTCGACTTCCATCCAGTTTTTGCGTTAACCATTCAGGATGATTTAAAGCTAATTCCGAGGTTTCCGGAGTCATAAAACCAAACTCAAACCAGGGAAGTACCAATAAACCCTGACGATGGGATTGGTTAATTAAATCTGCGAGGATATCCTGTCCATCCGCACCTTTGAAAAAAAAAGGAATGCCAGCGCGTTTGGCTGTATAACTAGGAAATTTAGTATAACCAGAATTCCATACGACGGGATAAATAGTATTGAAATTCAACCGGCGCAACTGAGTTACAGCATCTCTTGCTCCAGTACGAGTTTTAAGAACATTGAAATCATTGGTACTCATCCATACCCCGCGAATTTCCTGACGAGGTAGCTGTCGCGGTTGCAGTATTTGCGGTTGAATTATTTCCGGTTGAATTATAGTTGCTGGAGTAAATTGAGCAAATGATGGCAAATTATCTAGTAACAATACCGTAGAAAATGATATTGCAAATACAAGTGGAAGACAGCGCTTGAGTAGCCGTTTGGGTGATAATTTTCGCCAATTTAGTTTTCTAAATAAGTTAACTAGCCTTGCGCGGACTTGCAAACTTTGAATTTTGAATTGATTGATCATTAGTCTACAGGTATGTCTGCTTACTCTATAAGAGTTTGATTGAATACGCTTTATTTTGCTGCATTAGGTCGAGCAAAATTATCGCGGCAGGATGATTGACGTATTTCGTCTTTTATAGTGCCGTGCCTAGTATAAGTGCTTATGTATCAAGAATGACAACATTTTTTAATTTTGATTGGTTAATCTAATATATTGGCTTTATTGTATTTAAGAAAATGATTGTACAACTATCAAAAGGAAGAGTTTAGAGATAAATATAAAACCAAACTAAAATAAAAGTTAAACAAATTTTTAATTTTATTTATAAAAATGAATTACATTGAAGCAGTTAAAGGTAATCAAAAATAGATATCTGAAATTTTTCTGGAAAAACGAGGGGAAAGAGATTTTATTGCTATAAATTTACCTGATTTATTAGATGTAAATTTAGAAGGTATTAATATGATATCCCGAAAGTTATTATAGAAAAATATATGATGAGTTAAAATTATCTTATATAAGGTACTAAATAATAAATATGTCACAATCTCAAACAAAATCACAACGTAAAGTATTACTTTATCCTGGTGAGGATGGTTATTTTGTTGTTGAAGTTCCTAGTTTACCTGGCTGCATTAGTCAAGGAAAAACTCGTAAAGAAGCTTTAGCAAATATTGAAGAAGCTATATCACTTTACATTGAAGTTTTACAAGATAGAGGTGAGTTTGTTCCAGAAGATGAAATTGAAATTGTAGTAGTATGAGTCAGTTACCTGTAATTTCTGGTGCAGAATGTATAAAGGCTTTAGAAAAAGTAGATTTTGTCGTAGATAGACAGCGTGGAAGTCATATTATTTTTATTCGAGAAGAACCTAGAACTACAGTTACCGTTCCAAATCATAAAGAATTAGACAAAGGTACTTTACGTGCAATAATTCGTCAAGCAGGTTTAAGTGTAGATGACTTTGTTACTCTGTTATAAATGTAAGCAAAAATCGAACCGTTACTCTTTCTTATTTAAAAGTAAAAAATATACTTAAGTATGCTTGCTTTACCTTAGAATTATATGAAACATTAAAGCAAGCGTGCAGCCAAGGATAAAAGACAGTATGGTGAACTTTAATTTCGAGGAGCTACTTGAAGATTCTGTCAGCGAAGGAGTTTTAGGATGGACTCTTTGCTTTGTAGGAGGAGAAGAACAATCAAAGAAATTAACCGAATTCACCAAGCATCTAAGAAAAGGATTCTCTGAAACCGGAGATGAAAAACAGATTCCATCGGGTTTTGCGTACTGGGGGATAGGTCCGACAATTGCTTGGGCTTATGCCTGTAACGATCCATTGTACGTAGTTATGAAGGAAGGTATTGATTCGTTCGGAGGTCGATGGCATCAAATTCAGTCAAAACTGGAGGATAAAAAATATCACTATGTTAGCTTAGGTGTAGGTACGGGAATGAAGGATAGAAGTATTTTACGTTTATTTCTTGAAACTAATCCCGATTTACTCTATTTTCCGGTTGATATGAGTGCGGAAATGCTCAGGTTGGGTGTTCAAGGAGTTGCTAAAGGATTGCAATTAAAAGGTAGCCAAATTCTACCAGTTCAAGTGGATTTTTCAACTTCTAAGAGTATCAGCGATTTACGAAAGTTATTAGATCGAGTTGTAGGAGATACCCCTGTATTATTTTCTCTTTTAGGAAATACACTTGGTAATTTTGAGGATGATGCTAAAGTTTTGCAAACTCTATCAAAATTAATGCGTTCTGAAGATAAATTTCTTATAGAAGTAGCCTCTACGAAAGATTTGAGCAATCAAGCATTACAAGATACGGTAAATGAGTACGACAATAGTAAATCTTTTAAAGAGTTTGTAACTAGCGCTTTACTTCAACACACAGATTTAGATATTGATTTAAATAGCGTTTTCTTTGAAAGTTCTATCGAAAAGTCAGATAAAGCAATTTTATTAAAAGCAGTTTATCGTAACATTACTGGAAAACCAGATAAAGTAATGTTACTCGATAGGTCAATAATTAATTTTCTCGAACAAGATACGATTCGCTTATTATTGACTAGAAAATATACTCGCTCTGGTATTGATGAACTTATATCAGAAAGTAAATTATCAATTATTGATAGAATAAATACGCTTTCAGAATCAAATAATCGCAATAAATTTGGTATGGATTTAATTTTACTTGCTCCTAACGGAACTGTAAGTGATGATGAAAATAATTCTTCGCTTGCAAGTGCAGTATGGAATAATTAATCAAAAATGAATATAAAAAATATTGTTAGTTTTATAACTTTCTGTTCTTTAGTTAGTGGCTTAATTTTAGCTATTACCTGGCTTATTATTGATTCACAGAAAAATAATATTTTTGAACCAGCATTAACAGCTATTGGTTTACTAGCAACGTTAACTGGTATTTTTGCTGAAAGATGGGCATCTGTAAAAGAAGAGCGGAGAGTACTTTTACTTGCTTTATATCGCGAGTTTCAAGGTAATAAAGCAATTTTATCGGATTCTCGTTTCCATCTAAATATAGATACTATTGAGCATCCGGTAGTATACCCACGATTATTAATGTCAGTGACAGAAACAGCTATTACATCTGGTGTTTTTGCCGAACGTAAATATCGAGATTTGTTTTGGCTTTTGCATCAATGGCGAGATATTGTAAACGAATTTAATCGTAGACTTGATATTACTGAATTACGAACATTTGTCGATCCTTCACCTCCTGAAATTCGTGAATTTTATCAAGCATTACGAGAATCAAATAGTTTTAAGGATGCTGTAAGTTTCATTTCTCATATATCTAATATTTTGAAATCAAAACACTTAAATAAACGAAATCACCTTAAAGAAATAGAGATGATTGAAAGACAGCTATCTATAGATAAGGATCGATCGATCTTTAATCAATAAAATATATTAAGTCACTCTTTTCATAAATAATAAAGTTAGCACATCTACTATAATTCAAAACTAATTTAAAGATGGATAACCAAATTTTATTTCCTAAGATGGGTTGCGGTACCTGGGCATGGGGTAACAAGGTGCTTTGGGGATACTCTCAAAGCATGGATGATGATTTACAGGAAGTGTTTAACCTTTGTGCAAGCAATGGTGTAACTTTATTTGATACTGGTGATTCCTACGGTACGGGAAAGCTTAACGGGCAGAGTGAAAAGCTTTTGGGACGTTTTACAAAAGAATATGACGGTGTAAATAAAGACGATATCTGCATTGCGACTAAGCTTGCTGCTTATCCTTGGAGGTTAACTAGAGGTGCAATGGTGTCTGCTGGTAAAGCTTCCGCGAAACGTTTGGGGAAAAATATTGATTTGGTACAGATGCACTGGTCAACGGCGAATTATTTCCCCTGGCAAGAATGGGCTTTATTAGATGGTTTGGGAGATTTGTACGAGCAAGGTTTGGTTAAGGGTGTGGGTTTATCGAATTATGGCTCTAAAAGATTGAGAAAGGTACATAAAAAGTTTGCGGAAAGAGGGATACCTATTAAAAGTTTACAGGTACAGTATTCATTGTTATCAACTTATCCGGTAACGGAGTTGGGAGTCAAGCAAGTTTGCGACGAGTTAGGAATAAAATTAATTGCCTATAGCCCTTTATGTTTGGGGATTTTGACGGGTAAGTATACAGATAAAAGTAAATATCCCAAAGGTATTAGAAATTTTCTATTTAAACAATTAATTCCCGGTGCAAAATCGTTATTGGATTGTTTGCGAGAAGTGGCGAAATCTAGAAATAAAACGATGTCTCAAGTGGCTATTAATTGGTGTATTTGTAAAGGTACGATTCCGATTCCTGGGGCTAAGAATGCAGAGCAAGCGCAGCAGAATATCGGGGCTTTGAGTTGGGAATTGGATGCTGGAGAGATTGCAGAATTGGATAAGGCAGCAGCAAGTAGTGATAAGAAGATGGTGCAGAATATTTTTATGACAAAATGAATTATTGTAGGGGGTTTTTTCAATTATATATAATACTAAGAACGGCTAAAATTCATCTGCGTGGATTAAATTGCCAAATTAATTAACCTCAAATTATGAAATTTTCAGTAATACCTATATCCCCTAATGCTAACTTAATACTAAAACGTTCTCCTGGTTTGCCAGTAAATTCTAATTTCATCCAGTTATCTTCTTCTCTAGCAGACATTTCTACACAGGTATTATCATTTTCATCTAATACAGTTATCTGCAAATTTCTTGGTATATAAACTTGATTTTCAGTTGGCAAAACGCGCAAATAAATGTCTACTTCTTCATCCTTATTTGCGGAGGTAAGAGTCACTATTAAGGCAAATGGATGATTTCCTAGCTGCACTCCTAAGTCAATTATCTTTCCCCGACTAACACTTTCTTCTTCTGAATTTTCTTGATTATTTGACGGATAGGTGCTTCTAGTATTAAAAGCCAGATTATCTACTGGGGTAGAAAGTAACTCTTCTACACGCAGCCAACCTGTTTCAAATACATTTTCCAGCCAACTACTTAAGTTCACTGGAGCAATGTTGAAATTTAAAGCATTTACATCATCAAAAATATCGGGAATGCAGTCGAGCAAATTATCAAGAGGTTGAAGATTAGAAATTGATATTTGTTCGGGAAGTTCAGCAGCTTCTACTGTAGGAATAAATCCTAACAATTGTGCTTTATCTAATTGTTCGTCGAATTTAACCGCTACGCAACCAATTAAGTCTGTATTTATGCTTGGACTTAGGGTTAAATTTGTTTCTTCTGGGAGTATAGGGTGACATTCTAACTTTCCAATACCGGGAATAACTAAATCTGTTCCATAGAATGCAGCTAGAGTAGGTTTCCAAGTTTCACCAAGACTTAAATCGGTTTTTATTTGCAGCCATTTTAGGTAAGTGTGGACGGCAAAGACAGCTAAAGTATTTAAGTATACTTGTTTACCTTTTTGCGGAGTGGATTGTTCAACTGCAAATTTACTAGCTGCGTTATGAGCTTGGGTACCAAGTGGAATAAAAAGGGGTATTTCAGTAGTATTCATAAGTTTTCATCTTCTGGAATTATTAAATCTCGGACAATTTTTTGTAGAAGGGGTTTACATCTACCGTACCAATGATTTGTGACTTGCTCTGTTCTCATGTTTAATTGTTGAGCAATTTCGGAGAATGTGTCGGGAGGTTCTTTTAAAAATCTTTTTTGGCTAAGTAAATAACAATCACAATCAGGGTTTGTACGAGGATAGCAGTTTTGTAATATTTTTTGGGGGTCTTGCTGAATATATCGTTCAACTGTTAAACCCAGCCTTTGTGTCTTCTCCTTTTGAAGACTTTCAATGTAACCATCAAGACCACTGAGCTTAGGAATATTTAAACCTGTGTGTGACAAATAGTCAACAAGAGGTTTTCTTGCTTCATCGTTACCTACTGGTACATCTAGACTAATATATTGCGAAGTTTTTTGGTAAGTTAAATCTTTAATTCGCCATTTAAGATATCCATTAATCCAGTTTAATAAACTGTCTTCAATCGAGGAATTACGCTGCTCAAAGCTGGTACAAATATTTTGGCTTACCCACTCCCAAGTTCGATTTAAGGCATCTGGATATTCTGGATGGGAAGATTTTAGCAATCCTGGTAATTGCTGAAGTTGGATAAGTAAGCGCTGCATAGCTTTTCTTTGCTCGCGACTTCCATCAGGGTATTTGCGTACCGACTCAATTAATTGTTTGAGTTTTTCATCCATAAAGATGGGGACTATATCTTTCTAGAGTTTGCTTTCAAAAATATTGAGTAACCGTTAAATATACATCTTTAGATTCACAGATTTCGCTTCCTAGTTGTATGACGCTTTGCGGTTCTTTTCGATAGTAGATAGCTAAAAACCAGATATTAAGCTGTTATTGGTTTCTGATTAAGTTTTGTAACAATATCCAATCAGATCACCAAAAATTTTGGATTAGAGTCCGAGAAAAATATAGGAGGTTTGGGTTCTCCTTCAAATTTAAAGAATATTTTAAGACCTCGTTCATCAGGGAATTGTCCGTAAAACAAGAATACAACTTACTTGAGGTAGTACAAATGACAGCTAATTTACAACAGATATTTGCAATCAAACTTACCGCTAAAGTCCTGTTCAGTTTGTTCGTTAGTACTTTAGGTATTGGATTCTATTTTATTATTGATGGGCAACAAAGCGATGCAGAAAGCAAATCAGAAAGCTTTATTGTTAATAGTTTGTCGGCTAAATGTATTGATGTAGCTGGCGCACCAGAACGAGATAACGCTGCATCACTACAGCTTTTCGATTGCGAATTATCTGGACGTAATCGCGATAATAATTCAGACACAGACCAAAAATGGAGTTTGCCAAAGACTCCCGTAGCACCCACAGATCAATGATGAAAACTCTAGTAGTTAAGGAAAGACTTCAAATGCCAAAATTAACTAGACGACAATTCAATAAACTAACTCTTGCTACTGCAACAGCTACAACTATTAGTGCTGCTAACATTATGCAAGCTCGAAAGGCACATGGCTTAGTACCACGCGCTCACGGTCCAGTATTGACAAGTGGTTTTACTGAATTTGAGCAGTCATGTCGTAAAGCAGCGCACAATCTTAACAAAGTTGTTACTGGTTGGGGAGCACCTTGGAGAGAGAGTCCCGACCATGTGTGGACTACTTGCACAATAAGTGATTTTACTATTGTGCGTACCCAGGCAGGTGATATCACTACTGATTTAAACCCAGAGAAAGCTTTGCGAGAAATACAGGAAACTCGGTTCTACGATTTGAAGAAAGACGCAAAAGGAGCCGACAAGTTAATAATTGAGATAGGTAATGAACCTAATGCAGGGAAATTTGAGATTGGCGAGTACACAAAGTATCTTAGTCAGACAATTGATAAACTACAACAGAATTTTCCGGGTGCTAAGTTATGCAGCACTGCTCTATCACCTAACAAGGCTTTTAATCCCGATGGCTGGTACAATAACCGGGATTGGCGTGACCAAGTTAACCGTTGTGATTTTGTCGGTTTCCACTTCTACACCAACGATCCAAATGGTGACTTCAGAAATGCGGGTATTTACAATGAGAAAACTTTTTTAGAGTCCCTCAAAGACATTAATAAATACTGGCCAGGGAAGAATGCGATCGCAACAGAATACTCAATTCGCTCAACAAATCCTGAAAAAAGTTTATCAGCTTACGATAAAGGCTATAAGTATGCTGAATTGGTACATTTTGATGCTGAGATTCCTAGTAACCTCTGGGGTGCGACTTACTTCCATATAGAGGTAACGGGAGACGATCCATTTGATGAAAATGTTGGTACTGATGGTGCTGCTGGTTATGCAGCTAAATTACATGGTTAAGTAGATGCTTTTTAGTTCCTACTAATGCTATGTCTCAATTTTCTTAAACCCGATATGCTCACTGATTGGGAACTGAAAACGCTTCTCTAAGATGCTAGAAACCTGTTAAAACTCCAAATAAATTTGGTGAAACAATTATCAACAAGAGAGGATTTGAATATGGCTACCGAGTACTATTACGGAACAGAAGGTAATGACTACTACGTACACGACAACTCTGACGATTTAGTTGCTTATGGTTATGGTGGCAATGATGATATCTTTGGTAACAGTGGTAATGACTATATAGATGGTTCTCATGGTGACGACTATCTCTATGGTGGATTTGGGGATGATGATTTGTTAGGTTTTGATGGTAATGATTACCTGATTGGTGAGGCTGGAAATGATTATCTTTTAGGTGGTTTTGGTGCTGATACTTTTGCCTTCGATTCTCCCTATAGTGGTGTTGATGTCATAGCCGATTTTTATTGGCAAGAAGGGGATAAAATCGAGGTTTCTCAATTCGGCTTTGGTACTAGCTCTACCGATGATTTTTTCTACGACAATTACAACGGTAATTTGTTCTTCGATGGAATCTTATTTGCCACTATTGACAATGTACCCATTGATTTCTCAACACAATTCGATATTGTTTTGTTTTAAGAAGTCATAGGGTTGAACGAATATAACAGGGGTTACGCAAGTTCTCTATCCAAGAGGGCTTGCTTTCGTGTTATAAACAATTATTTCTGCAAATGTAAATACCAAAAATTGATGAGTATACTATTTATTTAGAAGCGGCTTAATTGGCAACTGCACTATAGTAACTATAAGGATATAGAAATGCAGATACAGATAAGCTTGAAATTTAATGATGGTGATTTTTATCAAGGTTTTGGTGTTCAACAAAACTCGGTGGTTGTAGTTAGTAGTGAAGGCAACTCAACATTAATAGAAATCAAACTTCCTCCTGCACCAGAGATTCCTGTTATATATAAAAAATGGAAAGATAAATATATTGAGCTAGCTAATCCCAAATTAACACGTATAAAATTAAAAAAAGTCACTAGTTTTTCCTGGCCCGAACGCTATCAAGAATGCGAAAAAATCGCCCAAGAGCTACGGAGTAAATTAAATCAATGGCTATCGGGTATTAAGTTAAAGCTAGAATCAGTAATTGAATTGAATCCCGATTCAGAAATCATATTTATTATTAATAGTCAAAATATAAAATCTCAATGTATAAAAGATATACTGTATAGACTTCCTTGGCGAGAATGGGATTATTTTACTAAAAGTTATTATTTAGAAGCTGCATTATGTTTGAATGAGTCTCACTCAAATGAAAAAAACAATATTATCGGTAATCAAATAAAAGATCAAGAAATATTTAGAAGAGTTAGAATTACCAGTATATTTGGTGATAGTGAAAGGATTAATCTTAAAGTTGATAGAGAATTAATTGAAAAATTAAATCAGCGAGGAGCAGAATTAATTATTCTTTTGCAACCCAAACGTTCAGATTTGATCAAATTATGGCATGAACCTTGCGATATTTTGTTTTATAGCGGTCATAGCTATAGCGAGCAAAATAGTCAAGTTGGTTTTCTACAAATTAATCAACAGGAAAGTTTAAATTTAGAAGAAGTTAAAAATACTTTTCGCGAAGCAATCAAAAAAGGCTTGAAACTAGCACTCTTTAATTCTTGTGATGGTTTGGGTTTAGCTCAACAATTGTCAGATTTGAATTTACCGTTAATTATAGTTTGGCGCGAGCCTGTACCGGATAATATTGCTCAAAGGTTTTTGGAGTATTTTCTGAACTCTTATGCGTCTGGTAAATCTTTATTTTCCTCGGTGCGAGATGCAAGGGTTAAGCTTGTAGAACTTGCAGGAAATTCTGAGCAAGAAAAGCGATTGCCGGGAGTCAATTGGTTGCCAATTATCTGTCAAAATACTACAGATACACCTCCTAAATGGGAAGATTTAGGTGGGCTGACTGGTAAACTTATTGACTCTCCTTATCAGGGATTGTCCGCATTTGGAGAAGAAAATAAGGATTTCTTTTTTGGTAGGGATAATTTTATTAGAGATTTAGTCAAAGCTGTAAATAATAAACCATTAGTTTCTGTTGTTGGTGCTTCTGGAAGTGGCAAGTCTTCGGTAGTTTTTGCCGGGTTAGTTCCTCAGTTAAGAGATTTTAATAACGTCCAGATTGTATCTTTTCGTCCGGGGAAAAATCCCTTTGATGCTTTGGCTGTAGCTGTGATTTCTCCGAGTCAATATGGACTAAAAGAAACAGGAGAAAATTGCCGGTTGAAGCAATTGGAATTAGAGATAAACTTGCACCACGATGAGAAAGAACTGTGTAACGCGATTAAAATTATGATTAATTCTTTCTCGTTGCAGCGTTTTGTATTAATTGCAGATCAATTTGAAGAACTTTACACTTTAACCGACGCAAAACAACGCCAAATTTTCCTTGATTCATTGCTGTATGCAGTGCAATATGCGCCATCTTTTTGTCTGGTGCTGACGTTAAGGGCAGATTTTATGGGTAAAGTGCTTGATTATCAACCGATGGGAGAAGCTTTACAAAAATACGCGCCAGTTTTACTCACTCCCATGAAACCCCAAGAGTTACAAGCAGCTATCGAACAACCAGCAGCTAAAAGGAAGGTAGAGTTAGAGCAAGGATTAGCTAATAAACTAATTAATGACCTTGGTAAACAACCAGGACGTTTACCTTTGTTAGAGTTTACTTTATCGCTGCTTTGGGATAAACACGATAAATGGTATCTTACCCATCGAGCTTATCAAGAAATTGGTGGGTTGGAGAAAGCTTTAGCTAAATATGCGGATAATATTTTTAATCCTTTATCTGCTGCGGATAAAGAAAAAGCCGAGCGCATATTTATTCAACTGATTAACCCTGGTGAAGGTACGGATGATACTAAACGTAAAGCTACCCGTGCAGAGGTGGGACAAGAGAATTGGAATTTAGTGGAATTTTTAGCGAACAAGCGTTTAGTAGTAACTGGTTGGGATGAAAGCAATCAACAAGAAACTGTAGAAATTATCCACGAAGCGTTGATTCAGGAGTGGAGAAGTTTACAAGAATGGATAAAAGTTAACCGTGAATTTCGGATTTGGCAAGAAAGGTTAAAGCCAGATGTGCGGGAATGGAAAAATCAAGAATACGATTCAGAAGTATTATTACAAGGTAGTAGATTGGCGATCGCACTAGATTGGTTCAAACAACGTGGGGATGAACTGACTTGTTTGGAGCAAGATTTTATTAAGGCTAGTGTCTTACATCGAGATCGCGAAGGACGGAAACAGAAGCACAGACGACGTTTTACGATTTGTGGATTGGTTGGTGGTTTGATTTTAGTTTCTACTTTTGCTGGAATTAGTGAAATTCGCAGAGTTGATAGCGAACTCAGCAGTCTTAGCACAAATTCTCAAGCACTCTTTGCTTCAAATCAAGAGTTTGAAGCATTGATAGAAAGTATCCGGGCTGGTAAAAAGTTGAAGCAGTCATTTGGGATAAGTAATGATACTCAGATGCAAGTTATGTTCGCACTGCAACAGGCTGTTTACGGAGTCAGAGAACGCAATCGCTTAGATAAGGGACAAAGTGTAAGTTTTAGCGATGGAAATATTTTGGCATCGGCTAGTCGTGAGGGTTTAAAGCTTTGGAATCTTGATGGTAAGGAAATTAATAATAATAATCATCATCTAGGTGGTGCCGATGAAGTTATTTTTGCACCAGAAGGTAAAACTTTAGTATTACTTAAAGATGGATTTCTCAAGCTTGTAAATCTTGACGGGAGTTCAAATCAAATACTTAATGAAGATGGCGATTCTTTTCAGCAAGTAAGTTTCAGTTCTCAAGGAAAAATGCTTGCATCATTTAATTCTCTGGGAACTATCAAAATCTGGACTATTGATGGTCGTTTGCAAAGAACAATTAAAGACTATAATACCAATATCACAGCTTTAAGCATCAGTCCCGACGGTAAAATGATAGCTTCAGCTTTGGTAACAGATGAAAAAAATACCATCAAAATTTGGAGTATTGATGGTCGCTTAGTTAGAACTATTATAAATGAAAATGGTTCTATAAATCAATTTCAAAGTATTAGTTTTAGTCCTGATGGTAAGACAATTGCTGCGTTGAGCATGGGTACTGTCAAACTCTGGGGAATTGATGGTAAAGACATTCACACATTCAAGCCACCTGCTGTTACTAGGGGAGCGAAAAACAGTCTAGTTTTCAGTCCAAATGGTAAATGGTTGGCAGTTACCAGTGGTAGCAACTCAGTAAATATTTGGAATACAAATAGCAAAGAACTCACGACTCTTGAAGGACATGGTACTCAAGTAGTTAGTACGAGTTATAGTTCGGATAGTAAGACTTTAGCTTCGGCAGATATTAATGGAAAAATCAAGCTTTGGAATATAGAAGGTAGAGAATCTGAAAGTTTGGCAGCTTACAATCCGGTATTTAGTCAAGACGGAAAAGTCATGGCTGCTATCAAGAAAAACGACTATAAAACGGTACAACTTTTCCAAATTGATGGTTCTTCAATTAACTACTTTAGAAATCATCAAGATGTGAATATTATTACTTCTGTAAGTATCAGTCCCGACGGTAAAACTTTAGCTTACGGAAATATTGACGGTACAATTACCAAAAGAAGTATTCAAAATGGCAACTTGCTCGCAACTCTATCAAATGATAGTCAACCACTTGCTTTAACTTTTAGTCCTGATAGTAAATTACTGGTATCTAATAGTAATGACCACACTGTTAGACTTTGGCATACTAATAACCAACGTGCTTTTAAAACGCTCAGAGGATACAACGGAGAATTAGGAAACGTTACTTTTAGCCCGGATAGTAAAATGTTTGCTTTAATTAGCGATGATAATAAAAGAAACACAGTACAAATATGGAAAAGTAATGGGACTTTATTAAAGACTTTTCCTGTTCCGAAAGATCAAATGATTTTGAAAATTGCTTTTAGCCCAGATGGGAAAAAACTTGTTGCCCTAAATGAAGATTCTCAATCCGATCGTGTGTTAAATTTTTACGATCTTGACGGTAATTTACTGGCGAATTTTCATCAATGTCGCTCTCCTCTTGAAAGAGATAGTTTTAGTCCAGATGGTAAAAAAATTGCTTTTGCATGTGTTGATAATACTGTAAGAATTTGGAATTTAAACAGTAGAAAACTGCAAATTTTCAGGGGACATAATAGTATGGCTAGAAGTATATCATTTAGTCCCGATAGCAGAAAAATTGCTTCAAGAGATGCTCAAGTACGGGATATTCCTGGGAGTATCAAAATATGGAGTTATTCTGGAAAAGAATTACAAAGTTTCAAAAGCAGCAACATTAATCAGTTGAGTTTTACTCCTAATGGTAGAATGCTTGCTTTCAATAATTTTGACCATACAGTAACTTGGAAAAGTTTAGATTTAGATCAACTATTACTTAAAGGTTGCGATTGGTTGAATGATTATCTCAAAAATAATTCTGATATTACCGATAATCAACGAAATTTATGTGATTTTAATCAAAATAAATTATCAAAATATCGAAGTCAACAAGCTGAAATACAAAAGCAAAATCAACAAGTAATTGATACATTGGTGCCGAATACACCTACTGTACCGGAACAAATTCAGCTTCCAATTGATTCATCAGACTTAGCTTATAACAAACCTGTCAAAACTAGTGGGTATTGGCAAAATTATAGTCCAGAAGGAGCAATCGATCGCCGTTTAGATACATCTTGGGGTAGCTCCCAATCCACAGGAGCATGGATGTATGTCGATTTGGGCAATACCTTTGAAATCAGTAGAGTTGTAGTTCGTTGGGGATGGGATAATAAGTATGGAGCATCTGCCCAAAGCTGGATAGAAGTGAGCGATGATGCTCAAAATTGGCGTAAAGTCGCGACTAGCGTAATGATTCCGACTGCGGTAGGTAAATCCCAGACTTTAAAATTTCCTTCCACTAAAGCAAGGTATGTCAGGTTTTATGCAGCTAGATGGAATGGAGGTTGGGGATACCTTCGCACAATGCAGGTTTATCAAAATTAAAATTATTAAGTTTTGTAAAAAGTTTGATCGCATCACCAAAAATTTGGGATCGAAGCCTGAGATAAATATATAGTCTTAGAGTTTTATATCGAAATATGAATCAATTACACGCACTAAAATTATTTGCACTGTTATTGATACTAAAATCAACAATCTTAATTCCGACTCCCACAGCAGTTGCGGAAACTCCAAATGACGATGAAATGATTCCCCGAGGGATTGTAGAAAGACTGCTCCGATTAAATATACCTGATTTTATGGGAGTAGAAAAACAGCTTTTAATCGGGAAACTACCAGATAATTTACCAGTAGAAATTCCACAACCTGCAAATACTCAAGTTGTAGGAACTGTTCAACGGGGTAAAGATAACTATCAGATAGAATTAAACGTACCACAATCAGCGGATCAAGTAGAATCTTTTTATGAAAAACAATTAATACAGCAGGGATGGAAACAACAAAAACAACCTTCTCCGCAACAAGCTTTTGCAACATCAGCAAACGAATCTAAGAAAAATATGAGTTATTGTAAATCAGAAAAAGGTCCTTCGTTAAATCTAAATGTTAGCCAATCAGACAATAATGACACAGCAGTTAGTATTGGCTTAGATAATGATACAAATTATTCGTTTTGTCGATATTTAAGCGGAAGTTTACCATTTGAGATTCTAGAAGTTCCGTCATTAAAGCCACCAGAAAATACAAAAGTTATTCCTAACCCAATGCGAACTTTTAGTTCTGAAATGTCTGATTCTAAAGCTACCTTAGAATCTCAGCTAAATCTTGAAAAATTAAGCCAACATTATATAAATCAGATGCAACAAGCTGGGTGGACGAAAACTACTGATGCTAAAGATGCTGAAATTAATTTAAGTATATGGACATTTAAAGGAGAAGGAGATGTTACTTGGCAAGGAATAATGAGAATTAAACCCGTTAAAGGTAAATCTGGTAATTATTCAGCGAATCTGCTAATTTTGCAAGATAAAATCTGATTTATTTGTAAATTGAAATTAAATAGCTAGTAGTTCACCACATAAGTTATGAGGGGTTGAAGTAGTGCGAGCATCTTGCTCGCTGGTTGTAACGAGGGAGCGAGACGCTCCCACTACGAGAACGTTACCCGTCAAAATTAATGTGGTGGAGTACTAGTAGTTTATTTCATTAGTTTTGATGGGTAACTAACTTCTAAGCTTACTCTCTCTTTCTCTTTCTCCGCGCTCTCTGCGCCTAGTAAGGTTTTATTTAACCCTGCAAAATTAATGTGTTCAAGACTAGTAAGTTCATCGATAAATCTTATTCTCAGATAAGCCTACTAGCTCAACAATATTAACGGTTTAAAATTTAGTAACACTTATCTATAAAGATGAAAAGACTACATCTAATAAAACTAATTCTCCTACCATTAATAATACTAAATTCTACAATTGTAATTCCGATTGCAGTTGCAGAAACTCCTAATAATGATGATGAGATGATTTCCCGACGGCTTGTTGAAAGATTGTTAAATCCTTCTATGTTAGAAGAAAGCGAACTGATAATCGGAAAACTACCAGACAACTTATTTATACAAATACCACAACCTTCTAAATCTCAGATTTTAGGAACTATGATACGTGGCAAATCTTCCTATCAAATAGAATTAAATGCACCTCAGTCTGCTACAGAAGTCAAATCTTTTTATCAAACTCAATTAACTGCTGCTGGATGGAAAAATAGCCAAATCATTTCTCCACCAAAACCAGCTTTTGTAACATCAGAAAATCAAAGTAATGAAAACTTAGGTTTTTGTAATTCAGAAAAAGGTGCTTTAGTACATTTAAAATTTAATCAATACGAAGATAATTCCACAGAAATTAGCTTATTCCTAAATCAAGTAAAACAGCCAAATTTTTCTTGCCCGCAATCAAATATAGGTTTACCTTTTGCTCACATACCATCATTAAAGCCACCAGCAAATACAAAAGTTACTCCCAGATTAACTGGAAATATTAGCCCTCAAACGTCAAATTCAGTAGCAACTTTAGAATCCAATTTAACTATTGAACAGTTAAATCAACATTATATGAACCAGATGCAGCAAGCTGGCTGGACAAAAACAGGTGATACTAAAAATGCTCAAACAATTTTCAGTATATGGGGATTTAAAGATCAAGAAAACCGTATTTGGCAAGGAGTAATGAGTCTCAAGCCCATTGAAGGTAAATCCGGGCAATATTTTGCAAGTCTGATTCTTACTCAGGAGGAGTTGTAAAATGTTACGTTGCGATCAAACTCAATTTTATTCCGAATCGGATATTTATAGATGTGGCATTTTATGAATTATTTTTGCATACTAAGTACTGAACAATCTTTAATTTATTGTTTACCAGAGGCAACATTATGGGACTTTTTAGCGGAATGATGGGTAATGCATCGGAAGTAAATCCGGAGAAGTTGGAAAGGGAGCTTGCTTCTTTAATGATTGAAGGAGAAAGTATGCATAAAGCCTTTAAGTTAATTAGAGATTTGGTTGTTTTTACGAATAAAAGAATTATTTTAATTGATAAGCAAGGAATGACTGGTAAGAAAACTGAATTTTTATCGATTCCTTATAAGTCAATTAAATATTTTAGTAAGGAAAGTGCTGGTACTGTAGATTTAGATGCTGAAATTAAAGTTTGGATTTCTGGCGATGATTTGCCAAGAGAATTTCAATTTAGTAGAGATAATGCGGTGGATGAGGTTTATCAGATTTTGAGTTACTATACTTTGTAGTTGATAGTTGTTAGTTGTTAGTTGATAGCTGATAAGTAGGTGGGTGGGAAAGTTCATAAGTGCGTCATTGCGAGTGGAACAAAGTGAAACGAAGCAATCGCAATTGTTTCGAGTATTTAACATTCCGTTACATAGTTCGGTTTGTTTGTACCCACCTACTTAGTTGATAAACAAGCAATATTCGGATGGTGCGTTATTACAATTGATAATTGTTAATTGTTCATTGATAATTGTCTGACAACTTGCCATACTTTAATTAATTTACCTTGCTGGAGTGCGGCAACTCCCGATAAATATTGAATTTCTGTGACATCTGGTAACTTTGCTAACGCTGGCTGTAAGGATTTTTCGGCTGCTGCACCTTGGAAGTCGTAAAGTTGCACAAATGCCAAGTAAGCCCAAGCATAGGGGTTGTCTGAGTCTAATTGAGTGACTTTCTTTAAAGATGCGATCGCCTTTTCTGGTTTTCGCTGCAATATATTAGTTAATGCAATGCTATAGGCGTATTTCAGGTTTTGTTCTTTCTGAAAGCGATATTCTAATGCTTTACGTGTTTGTACTAAGTAATCCTGGTTGGGGTCGTATTGATTGATGCGTCCGATCTCGCTAAATACTTTATCTAATGCTTCGATTCCTTGGGGTAATGTTGCTGCTAAGTTACGTAATTGTGTTGATAAATCTAATTCTGGTGCTGGGGTAGGTGTTGCTTGGGAATCAATTTGTAAGGTTATTGTTGGAAGTTTTATGGGATAAGTTTCTCCGGTATTTTTATTAAGATAAGTTGCTTCTAAGGTATAATTTCCGTTTTTAATATCGGCAGGTGGTAGCATTGCTATTCTTTCAGCTATCTGAAATTTACCAATAGGTTTGATACCATAAGGATACAGTTTTCCTAAAGCAATTCCGTGGTCATGAATCCATTTATTTTCGTTGTTTTTCCAACTTAGTAATACCAAACCATTGCTTAATTCTTCCCAATCTCCTTCCCAAATATAAGTTACGGGAACCGGAATTCCCGGTGGTACTACTTCGGGTACTTCAACATTTTTCAAACTAATATTATTATTTCTACTCCCTCTACCCCCATCCTCAATCTCTTCCACAACAACAGGCGGATTCTCTCGGTGAAAAAGTTTAAGCAGACTGCTATCGGGTAAATTCCAAGTTTTATTTAACTGAAAATCACTACTTTGTTCGACAATGTTTGTAATTTTATTTTGTGCTTTGGGTACGGAACCTTGTTTTTTGGTTTTAGTTAAAAACCAAGATATTGAAGCAGCGTCTTTCTCTACAAAGCTGTTTCTAGTTCCTACCTGTCTTCCATATACTTGAAAGTTTTCTAAAGCTCCATAATAATTTAAGTTGTGCTGATTGATTTGCGGGGTTGAAGGTAATACTCCCAATGTTGAAATCAAATATGGTTCGGTTTCAATAATTTGGCTTATTACTTGGGAATGAGGAAGTTTTGCTTTCAAATCAGGATGATGTTGTACTTTACTGCTCAAAGCTTGGGTTATCCAATATCCGGGAATTCCACCGATAGGAAATAAATTAAATAACATTAAAACAATTGCTAAACCAAAAGTACCCCAGCGAATACGCTTTCCTAAAATTCCTTGAAAACGAGTTAAACCATAGGCTAAAAATACTGATAAAACTGGTAAATACGGCAATACATAACGATAATCTTTATTAGGATTTAAACACGATAAAAAATAACCGCCAATTAAAAAGATTGCTAACCATTTTAAATTGCGAATTGCGTTCGCGTAAGCATCTCCCGAAGGGAGAAATTGCGAATTGCTAATTGTTTTCGATTTTCCCCAGTAAAGTAATAAGGCAAATATAGGAACTAATAATAAAGGTAAAGAAACTTGTGATGGTAATTGATGCCAATAAAAAGTCCAAGCATCTAAACTATTTAAAGGTGCTTCACCTTCAGCAATTGCAGAATCTACCGTTGCTCGTTTCCCGGAAGTTAAAATCAGCAACCAGTTAGTACGATACCACCAGCCAAACACTAATGTAGATAAACAAAAAGCGCCAATTAATTGTAATAATCTTCCCCACAAACCTTTGCGTATCGATATAACTATTACCCAAATTATCGGAATTAGGAGAAAAAATAGTGCAGTTTGCTTCACCATTAACGCTAAACCGAAGGATAAACCGAAGTATATTGCGCCAAGAAGAGCAGGGGGGGAAGTATTTTTAAGATTATTTTTGTGTTTTCTGAAAGTTGTATTTTTGTATCCGCTGAAAAACCAGAGGGTAAGACAAAAGAAACTTAAAGTAACGACTGCTGCGAGGGGATAATCTAAGAGAAATTCCAGACGATATCGATATAAACCGGGCATTACTTGACACAAAGCTGCCGCCCATAAGCCAACTGTATTGCTAAATAGTATTTTGCCTAAACCATATACCGATAAAATTAAAACAGCGCTGAAAACCAGCATTACCAAAGTTGCTTGACTGTATCCCTTACCATAAATATTTTGAATAAAAGCCGTAAGTATATAAGTAAACGGCGGTATTTTTGAAGATAATAACCATAAATTTTGCCACCATTCCCCATTTAACAAATCCGGATTTTGTAAAGCCTGTAAATAATTTAAACTACCAGTTAAATAATCTGCTTGATCCCATGACGGAATAGATTTATCCAAAAAAAACCAAAGGCGATCGCAAATTGCACCGAGCAGCCAAATTGTTGTGAGAATCAGCAAATTCATGGGGAGGGGTAGAGGGGGTAGAGGGGGTAGATAATTTTAACTCCTACTTTTAAATTTGAATAAAAAAGTTTTAATCCAAAATCTAAAACAAATACATCCGTTATTAAAATTCTATAACCTCTAACTCCTAACTCCTAACTCTTAACTGATAACTGTTCACTGTTAACTGTTAACTGTTTTTACCATTTTCACATGAGGGATTCCGGCTTCTAAAAAATTTTCTCCTACTTGCTCGAAACCTAATTGTTGGTGTAATCCTTTGATATATTCTTGAGCGTGAATCGTAACTTCGGATATATGCTCGCTGGCTACTACTTCCAAAGCTTTTTGCATTATCCTTTTAGCAATACCGTTGCCTCTGGCATAAGATAAAACCGCTAACCTTTCAATTTTCGCCGTTTTCGCATCTAAATATCGGATTCTCGCAGTACCCACCACAGCGTTATCCAAATAAGCAATCAACTGCGGACAATTTTTATCCTTCCCATCTAAATCTAATTCTGGTTGTACATTTTGTTCGTCTTGAAATACCCTTCTTCTAATTATTTCAATTACCGGATACTGTTCCCATTCAACAACTTTTACCGTGATTTCAGCCATACGATTATCTTAAATCTGGTTTGTTCCTTATATTATGTTCGGTAGTGGTACTATCTAACATTAAAATTAGAAACTTTTAGATTTATTCTTCTAACTATTTTTTCTCATAATTACGGATTAATAAATCGCAGAGGGGGGAGAGGGGGAGGGGGGAGACAAGAAGAATGACTAACTCCTAACTCCTCACTCCTAACTCCTAACTCCTAACTTTTCATTCCGCTCCCTCAATCGGCGCAAACCCCTGACGCTGGATGTTTTCAGTTATAGTACGGGGTTCTAAAAATTGTAGTAGATAGTCGGGGCCTCCTGCTTTTGAACCGACTCCGGAAAGTTTGAAGCCGCCGAAGGGTTGCCGGGAAACTATTGCACCTGTAATAGTACGATTGATGTACAAATTCCCAACTTCAAATTCTTCCTGTGCTTGTGCGATATGGGAAGGTGTGCGGGAATAAAGCCCCCCGGTTAAGGCGTAGTTGGTACCGTTGGCTACTTGTAAGGCTTCTTGGAAGTTTTTAACTTTAATTACGGCGACTACAGGGCCAAAAATTTCTTCTTGTGCAATTATCCCATCTGCTGGAACATTACCAAATATTACCGGGCCAACAAAATATCCATTTTCTGGTGCAGACATTTCTAAGGCAACTTCGGCTTCTGCTTTGCCTTTTTCGATATACTCGCGGATTCTAGATTGAGATTTATCATCAATTACAGGCCCTACTTGAGTACCCGGTAATTCTGTTTCTCCAATATTAAGGGATTTTGTTGCTTCTACAAATCTATTAATAAAGGTGTCGTAAACAGTTTCTACAACTATTACCCTGGAGCAAGCCGAACATTTTTGTCCGCTGTAACCAAATGCTGACTGCACTACACCGACAACGGCTTGGTCTAAATCTGCACTTTCGTCAACTATTATCCCATTCTTGCCTCCCATTTCGGCAATCACTCGTTTCATATGCTTTTGACCGGGTTTTAATATGGCCGCATCTGCGTAAATTTTACAGCCTACTTCTTGAGAACCTGTAAAAGCTATGACGTGAGTGTCGATGTGATTTACTAAATAAGATCCAACAACGGAACCTTTTCCGGGCACATATTGAAACACACCCTTTGGTATTCCTGCTTCCACCAAAACTTCGGTGATTTTCGCTGCAATTACCGCAGAAGTTTCCGCTGGTTTGAGTAAAGTGCAGTTGCCAGTTACCAAAGCTGCCACAGTCATACCAGTTGCGATCGCAAAGGGGAAATTCCAAGGAGAAATCACTACGGCAATTCCACGGGGTTGGTATATATAACGATTATTTTCTCCGGCTACGTCATAATTGTAACCTTCGTCTAACCGTTCCATTTCCGCAGCGTAGTAGTTGCAAAAATCTATGGCTTCACTTACTTCTGCATCAGCTTCCCGCACTGGTTTACCAACTTCTAAAACAATCCAAGCGGATAATTCGGCGCGGCGTTGCTCCATGATATCGCCAGCTTTGCGGATAATATCGGCGCGTTGTTTTGCAGAAGTTTTACGCCAAGTTTTAAAAGCTGTTTTCGCCGCTTGCATGGCAGTTTCAGCTTGCTCGACGTTAATTAAACCAACTTTACCGACAACTTGGGAATAATTAGAAGGATTAACCGAATCAACTTTTTGCTCGGTTTCTACGTATTCGCCATTAATTAAAGGTAAATAAGTTTTCCCAAGCTGATTTTTAACCGTTTCAAAAGCACCTTGAGATTTGAGCCTTAATTCTTCCATTGCATAATCGCTATCGGCAGCAGGATGGAAGGAGGAGGGGGGGATGGGGAGAGGGGGAGATGGGGGGGAAGAAGTTTCTTGTTTATCTTCTACAACCGGAGGTGAAATCAACTCTTCAACGGGACGATTTTCCATATCCTGGCGGATAAACGAAGAATTGGCGGTATTTTCCAATAAACGACGAATTAAATAAGCCATTCCCGGTAATAATTCACCATAAGGGCAATAAACCCGCACTCTGTAACCTTGCTCAACCAAAGATTTAGCAATTTTATCCCCCATTCCATACAGCACCTGCATTTCAAAATTGCGCTGGGGAATATTCAAACTTTGAGCAATTGCAATCGCTTTAGCTTGGCTTCTGACATTATGACTTCCTATGGCAGCATATATATATTGATGATTTTCTAGCAATAATTGGGTAATCTTCTCAAAGTTAATATCGGTAGCGGCTTTATCGTTATAAACTGGCTGCTGCCAATGTTTTTGCTCTGCGGTAATGGTTTCTTGATCCCAATAAGCGCCTTTTACCAAGCGAATTGTAATCGGATTACCGCGCTGTTTTGCCCAATCAATCAAGCTTTTAGCATCTTCTTCGCTGTCACGCAAATAAGCTTGAATTGTCATGCCGATATCAGTGCGCTGTTTAAACTCATCTTCCATCAACAGCTTTTTCAAGATATTCAAGGTAAGATCCTTGTAAATATACTGCTCCATATCAAAGTGGATGGCAACACCCAACTCTTTCGCACGACGCAGCAAAGTACGAATATGGGAAGTTACCTTTGCTTCACTACCTTTATCATCCAACGGATCGAATTGCGAATAAAAAGCTGTCAACTTTACCGAAACCTGTACCTTCGGCAAAGCTTCCCCGTCAGCTTCATCAATTAATGCTACATTCTTCCATTTTTGAGAAGCTTCGGCTAATTGCGCCATCAAATCCGTATATCTTTGTAAATAAGACTGCGCTTCGACTTCCGTTATCACCGCTTCACCCAATAAATCCACGGTGAAAGCCATCTTATCTTTACGCAATCTTTCGATACTTTTCAAAGCTTGCTTGATATTTTCGCCAGCTATATATCGATGCGCTAGAGTTTCCACACTTTTAGAAACTGTTGTCGCGGCAACCTTCCCCGGCATCGAATCGGGATTGGCGAAATTTAACATTCCCTTCAACGCTGAAGGTAATTCTACCGACTCATCGCCGAGATATTCCTGTAAATGCGCGGCAATTTCTGGATTACTTTTTAAAGCCGGAAGAGTATCGATAAACCGAAACAGCTGCACCCGCAAACCAGGATTGCTCATCGCCCATGCTAATAACTTATCATCAGGGCGCATTTGATCGCGCAAAGCCGAGAATAAAGAACGATTTTCCCCAGTTGCGCTTAATAACTGCTTGGCAATTTCCTGAGTTTTCGCTTCGTAGATGTCTTTTTCAACCTGTAATACCACTGATAGCACGCTCCATGTAAAATGTTAGGCTTCGGTAATAAAGCCCTTATTCTATTTTGGCTTTTTAATTTTGTTACCACCACATCCCAGAGCAAAATTTAAAGATTCGACATCATGAAGTTAAAAAAGACGCAAACACCGCGAGAATTCAAATATTTGTTCCACAACTAAATGTTGCAAAATCGGATAAAAAGATAATTGAAAATATCTAAATAAAAAATATTCAAATAATAGAGATTTATTGCAAAATAGTTGCAATTCCATAAAAAATATATTTAATATATAAGGCTTTTATATATAGATTATTTTGGTAATTTTATGTTGTAAAAGGAAGCGCAGTTTGCTTTCTTTAATCGAGTTGCTTCAATTAAGATGGCAAAGCTGTTTAAATTAGATTCGTCATCTACCATGAGTAATATTATTCTCGAACGTTACCGAATCATAGAGTTACTTAACGGCACTCTAGGAAGTAGAAGTTACTTAAGTGAAGATGCCAGCCAGTCAAATTTTAATGAATGTGTAATCAAACAGTTTCTACCGCCAAGTAAAGATGCTGCATTACTAAAAATATCTCACAACGTATTAGAAACAGAAGCTAAACCTTTAGAAAATTTAGCACGGCGAGATAATAGGATTGAGAGTTTAACAACTTTTTTTGAAAAGAATAAAAACTTTTATTTAGTTAGAAATTATATTGTAGGAAAATCTTTAAAAAAAGAAATAGTTCCGGGAGTTAAATTAAACTCGGAACAAGTGCTAAATATATTATTAGAAGTATTAGAAATATTAGTAGTTATACATCAAAGCCGTATAATACATGGCAATCTAAAACCAGCAAATATAATTCGCCGAGAATCCGATAAGAAGTTAGTTTTAGTAGACTTTGGTGCCCCTCAAGAAGCAGTATCTAACTTGATTGCTGCTTCAGAGTATATGCCCATAGAGCAAACCTATAGAAATGCTCAATTTAACAGCGATATTTATACTTTGGGTATAATTGCCATTGAAGCATTGACTGGTTTAACTGCTAAGGAAATTACAAGTCAGAAAAATCAGAAAAACACCGATGCAGAAAAAATAGTTTGGCATTCTCGCAGCGATAAAGTTAATCCAAAACTTGCCAAAATTGTTGATAAAATGGTGGATTTGAATTATCAAAATCGCTATCAGTCAGCAGAAGAAGTATTAAAAGATTTACAGGCAATTAATCAACCGCAGTCAAATTTATTATCTCAAAAATTAAAACAACAATTCTCAAATAATTCTCACATAATTGCTAGAATTGGAGGTTTCATTTTTGTTGGTGTAGTAGGTTTAATTTTATTTGCTCCCAAAAATATAAATCACGCCAGACAGCTATACCAGCAGGGAATCGCAAAATATAATAAAGCCGAATATAAACAAGCAATCAAACTGCTTTCCCAAGCTATTAATATAAACCCCCAATATTCCTCAGCATATAATTCGCGAGGAGACGCTTATTATCGGTTAGGAAATTACGAAAAATCTCAGCAAGATTCCAGTGCAGCAATTCGTCACAATCCTAAAGATGCAAATGCTTATTACGATAGAGCCTTTAGTCTTTATTTGATTGGAGAATTTAACGGCGCAATTATAGATTATAACCAAGCAATTAAACTCAATTCAGAATATGCCAACGCTTATTACGGTAGAGGATTAGCCCGTCACGAAATCAAAGAAAATCCCAAAGCAATCGAAGATTTGGATAGAGCGATCGCCATCAACCCTAAATTCGCTTCAGCCTACTTTCAAAGAGGAATTATACATCGCGAAATAGGAGAAAAACTAGAAGCCATCAAAGACTTTAATAAAGCAATAAAAATTAATCCTCAATATACACAAGCATATTACGAACGCGGTAAGACACGCTACGCACTCAACGAAAAACTAGTTGCAAAAAAAGATTTTACCAAAGTCATTGAACTAGATTCTAAATACGTTGATGCTTATATTGCTCGTGCAGACGTTTACAACGATTTAGGATATCCCAAACAAGCTTACGAAGACTACGAAAAAGCCATAGAAATGAATCCCGAAGATCCTAAAGCTTACATTCATCGAGGTAAATATCGCTTTAAAATGAAAGATATAGAAGGAGCAATCGAAAATTACGATCGAGCAATTGAACTAGATTCAAATAGCGCAACAGCATTTAACAATCGTGCTAACGCTTATTTAGAATTAGGGAAATGGAACAAAGCATTAAAAGATTATTCCCAAGCAATTGAACTAAATTCCCAATATGCTTCTGCTTATTATAATCGTGGTTTATTACGTACAGATTTAGGAAAAGTACCAGGTGCAATTGAAGATTTTCAATCAGCAGCAGACATCTTTATTAAATCAGGTGAAGAGAATGATTATAAAGATGCGATGGCGAGAATTAAGGAATTGACTCCGTAATTGGGAATGGGGGATTGGGCATGGGGCATTGGGCATGGGGCATTGGATTATTTTCTATTACCTATAGATTTAAGGTAGGCGTTGAGTTTGGGTGATAGTTGATCAGTTATTGGTTTGAGTTTTAATGATTGTTCTTTAGTTAGTAGTTTTCTGACATAAGCTAATCTTAAAAAACAGATAGTTTCATACAACGAGCCTCTAGCGATTCTAACAAAGCGACGATTATCTTGGTCATTGAAACGCCCTCTTCCTTCAGCAATATTCGCACAAACGCTATCAGCCGAACGAACTATTTGTTTACCAACTGTGTCTTTTTCAAAATAATTCCAACATTGAACAATATTCCAAATTTCATTAGCCAACTTCTCAGCTAACTGATAAACTATTAAATTCTCAAAATCAGGTTTTGCCAAATTATTTTCTTAAAATTACAACGACATCTCTATAATTCCCAAAATCAACCAAAAAATAACAATACCCACTACCAACTACCAACTACCAACTACCCATTACCCAATCCCCACTTATGCCTGATAATATAAATAACGCTTCAAATAACTTTACGATTTATATATACAATGGCAAGAGATTTACGGGGATTTATCAAAATTCTGGAAGAAAGGGGACAATTAAAGCGAATTACCGCTAAAGTCGATCCTGAGTTGGAAATTGCCGAAATTTCTAACCGGATGCTGCAAAAAGGTGGCCCCGGTTTGATTTTTGAAAATGTTAAAGGTGCTGATTTTCCGGTTGCGGTGAACTTAATGGGCACTGTGGAAAGGATTTGCTGGGCTATGAATATGGAGCATCCCCAGGAATTGGAAACTCTGGGGAAAAAGTTGGCGATGTTGCAGCAGCCAAAGCCACCGAAAAAGATTTCTCAAGCAGTTGATTTTGGTAAGGTTTTATTTGATGTTGTTAAAGCGAAACCGGGAAGAGATTTTTTCCCTGCTTGTCATCAAGTTGTGGTGCAAGGAGATAATTTAGATTTAAATAAATTACCTTTAATCCGCCCTTATCCCGGTGACGCTGGCAAAATTATTACTTTAGGTTTGGTAATTACCAAAGATTGCGAAACCGGCACGCCAAACGTCGGCGTGTATCGCTTGCAACTGCAATCTAACAATACCATGACGGTACACTGGCTCTCGGTGCGCGGTGGAGCAAGACATTTACGCAAAGCTGCGGAGAATGGCAAGAAACTTGAAGTAGCAATTGCTTTAGGTGTCGATCCGTTAATTATTATGGCGGCAGCAACACCGATTCCGGTAGATTTATCCGAATGGTTATTTGCGGGTTTATACGGTGGTTCTGGTGTTAGTTTAGCTAAATGTAAAACCGTCGATTTAGAAGTACCCGCAGATTCAGAATTTGTTTTAGAAGGAACAATTACCCCAGGGGAAGTACTGCCAGATGGGCCATTTGGCGACCACATGGGCTACTACGGCGGCGTTGAAGATTCGCCTTTGGTAAGATTTCAATGCATGACACACCGAAAAGAGCCGGTGTATTTGACAACATTTAGCGGTCGTCCACCAAAAGAAGAAGCCATGATGGCGATCGCACTCAACCGAATTTACACACCCATACTCCGACAGCAGGTTTCGGAAATCGTAGATTTCTTCCTACCAATGGAAGCCTTGAGTTACAAAGCGGCGATAATATCTATAGATAAAGCATACCCCGGACAAGCGCGAAGGGCAGCTTTAGCATTTTGGAGCGCGTTACCGCAATTTACCTACACCAAATTCGTGATTGTAGTAGATAAAGATATAAACATTCGCGATCCGCGTCAAGTCGTATGGGCAATAAGCTCCAAAGTAGATCCCACTAGAGACGTATTTATTTTACCGAATACCCCCTTTGACACCTTAGACTTTGCCAGCGAAAAACTAGGCTTAGGAGGAAGAATGGGAATTGACGCAACAACCAAAATGCCTCCAGAAACCGAACACGAATGGGGTGCGCCGTTAGAATCCGATGACGAAGTAGCCGCAATGGTAGAAAGAAGATGGGCAGAATACGGTTTAGATGATTTGAAATTAGGAGAAGTTGACGTTAACCTATTTGGTTACGACATGAAATAAAACCAATCAATAATGTAGAGACGCGATATATCGCGTCTCTACACAAATTTAGGCAACACAACCAACATTCCATCGAAATAATATTTGTTTTTATCTATCATTATGAATAAAAGATAATTAAACCGCAGAGGCGCAGAGAGCGCAGAGGAAGCTATTCCAGCTTTGAGTCAAGAAGATAAAATATGGGTAGATGAACTTTTAAAAGAACAAAAATTAAGATAAATTATGTCTTCTCCATTTCCCGGAATGAATCCGTATTTAGAACATCCCGAACTATTTCCAGGATTACATCACTTATTAATTAGTGAAATTGCCAGATTTTTATCTCCTCAATTACGTCCTAAATACCGGGTTGCAGTTGAAGTCAGAACATATGAAACTTCGGATGAAGATTCATTACAGGTAGGTATTGCTGATGTCACCATAAGAAGTCGGCAAACATTAAAAGATTCTACAGTAACTAATGTAGCAGTTGCTGAACCGACTGTAGAACCTGTAAAAGTTAGAATTCCTATCCCTCTAACAATCAAAGAAGGTTACTTAGAAGTTCGAGAAGTAGGTACAGAAGCATTAATAACTACAATAGAAATTCTTTCGCCTAGCAATAAACGTTCTGGAAAAGGAAGACAAAAATATTTGAAGAAACGAGAAACTATTTTAGAAACTCGTACCAATTTAGTAGAAATTGATTTATTACGAAAAGGTCAACCAATGCCGATAGTTGAGAATAAGATTCAAAGTAACTATCGAATTTTAATTTATCGTGGCGATACTCGTCCAATAGCCGATTTATATGCTTTTAATTTACAAAATGTAATTCCTTCATTCTCTTTACCTTTACGTAGTGATGATAGAGAACCTGTTATTAATTTGCAGGAATTGTTGAATCAAGTATATGAGATATATGATTATGATTTGGTCGTAGATTTTAGTCAAGAAGCAGTGCCAGCTTTGAATGAAGAAGAGAAGGTTTGGGTGGATGGGGTTTTGAAAGAGAAGGGATTGAGATAAATACAAAGTAAAACAACTTTACGAAAACTGAAATTAAAACAACAAATACCTTACAAGAAATACGAGAAATTTATCTTTAATCCTCTTCTTACTTTGAGATCAAATATCATCTCGATTAATTCAATGTATTTTCATCCCCTTCTCTACTTCCGAGAAGGGGATTTTTAGTTATTGCGATTTTTATCAAAAATAACTCAATCTCATCAAATTAATCTATAATTATTACTCAAAAATTTTTATCAACCTTTTACTGCTCTAAATTCAAATTTATCCTTTAAGACTGATAAAGAAAACACCTTCCCTACCCCATTAGAGAGATAACTTTTGTTGATAAATCCCATAAATTGACTTAAAGAAAGCTGCGATCGGAGAAAGCACCAGAATGCCAGAAACTAAAGGATTAGGGGAAGAAGCGCTAAACAAAGCCGCAGAAGTCGGAATGTCTAGTCAGTTAGATGAAGTTGAAGATTTAGATGTTGATATCAAAACAGATGCTCTCCATGCGGTTCAGGGAGAGGTAGAATCGGTTGATATTGATGGCGACGGTTTGGTAATGAATAAAGACCTTCGTATGGAAGAATTAGATATGCACATTGAGGATGTGGCTATCAATCCTATGAAAGCAGCTTTTGGAAAAATTGAACTTACCAAACCAGCTAAAGGCAGTACGCGAGTTGTTTTACTAGAAGAAGATATTAACCGCGCTTTCTATTCTGAATACGTACAGCAACAGTTAATGAGCCAGAAAATTAATATTAATGGAAAATCTACAAGTATCGTCCCTCGAAAAGTAGATTTTCGTTTACCTGGTGGTGGCAAAGTAGAGTTAGAAGCCACTTTAATATTAAAAGAATCAGGGGAAACACATAAAGTTGCATTTTCCGCAGTGCCGACTGTAAGTAGTGATGGTAAAACTGTAAATTTGGAAAACGTTGATTATGGCGATAAAGAAGAAACTTCGTCTGAATTAACACAAGCATTAGTAAATCAAACCAGCGAATTATTAAATCTAAGCAACTTTGATTTAGAAGGAATGGATTTAACAGTAAAAAGTTTAGAAGTAGAAGCAGGTAAATTAATCATGCAAGCCGAAGCTTACGTTGAAAAAATCCCCACTGAGTAATCAGTTAGCAGTTAACAGTGAGCAGTGAACAGTTAACAGTTAAGTGGGTGTGCAAAATTATTTGTGTCATTGCGAGCGACAGTGAAGCAATCTCAAAGTGTTGCGTTAGCGGAGCGTGTCCGATAGGACATTGAACCGCACCTTTCAGGTGAATGCTTCGTTTCACTCCGTTTCACTCGCAATGACAAATCCACAATTAATTTTGCCTAAGTACTTAACAGTGAGCAGTTAGCAAATTATAGCTTTAACCTCCGACTAAACCTGGATGAATTTTAGATTTTAAATCTCAAATTAAACTGCGGCTTTGCTTGACAATGAGGATAATCCAAAATCTAAAATCTAAAATCTAAAATCTAAAATTGAATTGACCTTTAACCTTTTATTATGAATACTCAAGACAGAAGAACATCGCCTTTTCCGAATATTCCTAAAGTTTTAGAAACGGATGATAGAGAATTTCGGGATGCTGGCGTACCTAGTACCGTAGCTGTTTTAGGACATCCAATTCACCCGATTCTTGTACAGTTTCCAATTGCTTTTTTAGTTGGTGCCTTTTTATCAGATGGTATTTTCTGGTTTACTAATGATGTCTTTTGGGCAAGAGCAGCTTTCTATTTAATTATAGGTGGTTTTGCAGCCGGTATTTTAGCAGCAATAACTGGAATGTTAGACTTTTTCAGAATAGGAAGAACCCGTTTACGCACTGCTGGTTGGGCGCATATGGCTCTTAATATAGCAGCTCTATTATTAACTTTAATCAATTTAGGATTACGGTTGGGTTCTCCCGTAGGAGCAGTATTACCTTGGGGATTAGCACTTTCTACTGTAGTAGCTACACTTCTCGGTGTTTCCGGTTGGTACGGTGGCGAATTAGTTTATCGACATAAAATTTCTGTAATTGGTAACGGTAATCCAGGGGAACTTTAATTCAGTTATCAATTATCAATTATCAATTTTAGGACTTACGCAAGCGGCACATTTTTTTTGTAGGGTGCTGTGACACTTTGATTAATTATGAACGTAGTAACAAGCTTTTTAGTGTCACGCACCAGCCGTACATTGTGACAATTGCGTAAGTCCTGAATTTGTAAGAAGATGTTTTCTAAGTCATAAATAAAACCACAAACTTTCCGATCCCCCTAAATCCCTCTTAAAAAATGGGGGAAGGGGGGATAATCCGATAATTGGGTTAAAAACGATACTTGTTAAACATCCTCTAAGGTGCGTTATGAAAAATAGCGCACTTTTTTAAGCTTCCCCGGTCTGAAGACGCGGGGTATCTTACGAGTCCACAATCGAACTTTCTTAGGCTGACTTAAACAACCTCTACTGATTCCACTAAGTTCTAAACCTAGCTTTGCCGCTACTTTGCGGATTATATTCGCCGCACCATTGCAGTCAGCGTTTATCAAATAACCCTTGCTTGATTTATACAGACCGCGCTCTACTCTTCTACCTGATTCCTTCCACCCGTCGGGTTTTTCACCATGTTTAGGTAGTTCATCAGTATCCAAGAATGAAGCTTTAGAAGTATAAGAATATAGCTGTTTCTACGAATTCAATACCGTATTGTTCGCACAATTGTTCAATACGATTTTTTAACTTTGCTGTAGGAACTTGAACAAACTTTTGATTGTTCTTCTTCCCCATGTCGCTATTACTTTTCTGTCCTTCGTTCCAGCCAAAAACAAGAGTGCCTATATTGTTTTCTAAGCAATGATTAACAACAATTCTTGCTGCTTTGTTAACTGCATCTCTCATTTGGCGATTACGTTTTTCAGTAATTCTTGCTAATCTCTTAGACCAAAATCCTTGCGTTTTGTTCTCTTTAATTTTGGCTACGGATTTGTTATACCACTGATTTAATGATTTCAGATGCAATCCATCCACAACAAAAGATGTACCTACATTTGAGACACAAGTAAGCCAGTTGTTCAACCCGTGGTCTATTCCTAAAACATTTGATTTGTTTAGTTTTATGGGTTCCACAGAAGTTTTATAAACAAACTCAGCATAGAAGCAACCGTTACGAGGCAATATTCTTATTTCTTTGATTTCTGACCAATTCAAATTAGTTGGCAATGGTAAAAAGAAATCTGATATTCCGCGCGCCATGCTTTTACCTGTTTTCCTAATGGGAATCTAACTAAACCATTTTTTAATCTAAGCCATCTTTTAGGATAGGTGACAGTAAATAAACCACCAGACTTTCTGTATTTTGGCGGTTTTGGCTTTTGGTTTAATTCTCCTTTTTTAGCTTTTGATAACAACTTTTTAAAGGACTTGAAAGCTTCACCAACATTTAAACAAGTTTGCTGCATTGAAGAAGCATAACCAGCGTTAAAATGCTTGTTAGTTTTCATTTGAGCAGTTAAATCATAACCGCTGACAATCTTTCCAGTCTTAAACCACACCTGTCGAGCATAATAAACGGTGCAGTTATATAAATTATTAGATTGATAGCAAAGATATTCAATGATAGCTTGCGTTTCTTTATCCGTTTTTATCAGTATTTGCTGACAGCCGAACAATTAAATCACCTCCTGAAACAATTTGCTTATCCATGTTTCCGCATGTTAGCTTAATGGTTGATGTATGTCAATCTATCAACCAAGCGAAATGAGAAAAGATTCCATAGGATACAGACATAACGACCATTCAGTAGGTCTGGCTACCGTTCACCTTGTTTGGATACCGAAAAGGAGAAAGCCAGTTTTGAAAGGTAAAGTGAAGCTAAGACTGTCAGAAATACTTGATTCCGTCGCTAATGACAACGAATGGATTATCAAAGCAAAAGAAATTGCAGCAGACCACGTACATTTATTAGTCGAATACGATGAAAAAACACCTATTTGTAATGTTATTAGAGCGTTTAAAGGGAGAAGCTCTAAGTTGTTGCGTGACGAGTTCCCGGATTTAAAAAAACTCCCGTCACTTTGGACTAGGAGCTATTTTTATGACACTTCCGGGAAAGTTAGTACTTCTAAGGTAATGGCTTATATAAATGACCCACATCATGATAGGCATTGAAGTTCTAGGCAGATAAATCTGCTTGAGTCGCTTTTCCACCCTGCCTTAAAAGAGCAGGGCGTGACCTCGCTCCCAAACTATTTACGTGTATTAATCTAATCATCCATCCCCCATGCCCAATGCTCAATTTTTATGTATGCAAATAAACGTTAAAGTCAAGCCCAATTCTAAAGAGCAAAAAATTATTGAAGAAGTTGATGGTAGTTTTACCATACGTTTAAAATCGCCACCTGTAGATGGTAAGGCTAACGAAGAGTTAATCAAAGTGTTGTCAAAAAAATATAACGTACCTAAATCTTATATCCGGATTAAATCTGGTGCTTCCTCGCGTCAAAAGTTGATTGAAATTGATACGGATAATTAAATATTGACTACCCTATATTTATTTGCCTTTTCCCCATTCCCCATTCCCTATTCCCTATTCCCCATATTATTATTCGCATCTAAATAGTAAATAGCTGTAAAATTGCAACCAAAAGCAAGCAGGAAATATATGTTGTGCGTTTAATTTCCGCTCTACTGCTATTTGGTCAAGTTTGGTTGCGTTTATTGCAAGGAAGAACCTGTTACAGGAATATTTTAGAGCATATGGTGAAAGTCGGGCCGGGTTCGATTTCTCCGGTGCTGCTTGTAAGCTTTTTTGCAGGTATGATTTTCACTATTCAAGCTGCGAGAGAGTTAATCAATTTTGGTGCTGTTAATGCTGTTGGTGGTGCTTTTGCTTTGGCTTTCTGTCGAGAATTAGCCCCAATTTTGACGGCTAGTATAGTTGCAGGGCAAGTTGGTTCGGCTTTTGCTGCGGAAATCGGTGCAATGATTGTTACCGAGCAAGTTGATGCGCTTTATATGTTAAGAACTAATCCTATTGATTATTTGGTTCTTCCAAGAGTCGTTGCTTGCTGTTTATTATTACCAATATTAACGATTTTTTCCTTAGTTACGGGAATTATTGGTGGAATTTTCGCCGCAGGAGAATTTTATCAGGTAGTTCCAGAAATCTTTTTAGAATCGGTAAGAGAGTTTCTAGAACCGTCAGATTTATTTATTATCTTATTCAAAGGTTTTATTTTTGGAGTCTTAGTTGCTTTTATCGGTTGTTGCTACGGTTTATCTACTTGTGGAGGTGCTAAGGAAGTTGGTGAATCGTCAACTAAAGCTGTTGTCAGCAGTTGGGTAACAATTTTTATAATCGATTTCTTTCTTTCTCTATTATTTTTTGAAAAGCCCGTATTCTAACTATTTAATATTTACTAATAATCAATGTATAGATTATTGCAATTGAATGCGAAGCTTTGAAGTAATTATTATTGATTGTAATTTTTACCATCAATATTTTATGACTATTTTTTTTAATTAGTGCATATTTTGAAGTAATAATACCCATATATATATAAAGGACTGCTAATTTTTTAGGGGAAAAGAAAAATGCGAAAGTTAACTCCAAAACAACGACGACAAGAGTTAGTCGAGCAGTACGTTTTCTCGCGCCGTACCATGATGGGACTGATGGCTCTAACTTGTACTTCTGGCTTAGAAAATTTTGTCCGAGTGGAGACAGAACCCTCTAAACCGAAAGCACCAGATAATCCCACCATCCCGAGCTTACCTCAGAAGGATTCGAGCGCAACTCAACAACAACGCCAAATGCAGTTGCAAAAAACTCGCGAAGAATATCAGTTAGAGTTACGACTACCAAATTCACCAAAAGTAGAGACTTTACCCGAGAGAGAAGCATTTTCTGAAGGATATGAAAATAATCGAGCAACATTATTTGAGAAAATAGGAGCTAATCAACAAGCATTTCTGGATAATCCTAAACCATTTCAAAGCTTGGATGACTACGCTGCGCTGTTTCCAGTTCTACCGCTACCCGATATTGCTCAAGACTTCCGCAACGATGATGTGTTTGCCCAACAACGGCTTTCTGGCCCCAATCCGATGGAACTACAGAATGTTTTAACACTTGATTACAATCTTCAAGATAAATTCGGGATAACGAATGAAATTTTTCAAGCTGTGTTAAGTGCGAAAACAGGCAGAAAACGCATTAACCAAACTCTCGATAGCGCTATTCAAGAAGGCGGTTTGTTTGTTACCGATTATGAGATACTTGAAAGCGTTCAGCCGAAAGAAAATCAATATCTGAGCGCTCCAATTGCGCTCTATTCTGCCCAAAGGATTCGCGGTGACTTTCAGTTAATCCCCATTGCTATTCAGTTAGGACAGGTGCCGGGAGAAAGTTTACTTTGTACTCCACTCGATGGCATAGACTGGCAGATCGCCAAGCTAATTGCTCAGTTGGGTGACTACTATGTCAATCAGCTATACCGCCACTTGGGGCAGACTCATTTAGTAATGGAACCAATAGCCTTAGCTACGGTACGTCAGCTAGCTGCTCGACATCCGGTGAATGTACTCTTAAAGCCTCATTTTGAGTTCACAATGGCAATCAATAGCTTTGCTGATGAGATACTAATTAATCCCGGAGGAGGTGTAGAGGTTGGTTTAGCAGGTACTTTAGAAAGCTCGCTGGAATTAACTAATAGAGGTATATCTGATTATTTCAAAAATTTCAGCGACTTTGCCCTCCCCACCTATTTACGTAAGCGTGGTGTTGATAATCGTTCCACATTGAGAGATTTTCCTTACCGAGATGACGGGTTGCTGGTTTGGAATACCTTGGAAGACTACGTGAATAGATATATCGGAATATATTATAAATCCGACCAAGATGTACGTCAGGATTTCGAGCTACAAAATTGGTTTAAAACTTTAAGAAAACCCGTTAACGAAGGTGGTTTGGGTATAGTTTCTCTACCAGAAAACCTAACAAACCGCGACCAATTGATAGATATTTTGAAAATAATTATCTTCACCGCAAGTCCGCAGCACTCAGCTATTGCTTGGATTCAATATCAGTATATGGCTTTTTATCCTAATATGCCTGGAGCGCTTTTTCAGCCTGTTCCTACAACCAAAGGAAAATTCGCCAATGAAAACAGCCTTACTAGTTTCCTACCTGACGCAAAACTAAGTCTTAGTCGAATTCAGTTTATAACTTTAGTTGGCACAAAAAGCGACCCCAAGGCATTTACGGATTTCGGTAAAAACAGCTTTCAAGATCCTAGGGCCATCAAGGTTCTCAAAGGTTTGCAGCATCGCTTAGAAGTAGTAGAAAGACGGATTGAACAACGAAATAAACGTCGCAAAGTATGCTACCCAGGTTTTCTTCCCTCTCGGATGGCTAATAGTGTTAGTGCATAGTTAGCAAGAAATTGGGCATGGGGCATGGGGCATTGGTAATTGGTAATTGGTAATTGGTTTCTACCCCATCTCCCCATCTCTCCCATCTCCCCATTCCTCCTTAACTTCACCTATACCAATAAATCCTGGCTGCGCTTTAACTCTTTCGATCCAAGCTTGAATCGCTTTAAATTTACTTAAATCAAATCCTCCTTCATCCGCTACGTGGGTATAAGCAAACAAACCAATATCGGCGACTGTATAACGCTCTCCTACAAAGAAAGTTTTCCCAGTTAAATGAGTTTCCATTACTTCAAGTGCTGCATAGCCGCGTTCGTGTTTTTCTTTTAATGCTTCTTTATATTCATCCACTTTACCTAAAATCGAAATCCAATATCTAGATGTAGCTATAAATGGCTCGTGGCTGTATTGCTCAAAGAATAACCATTGCAATACTTGCGCTTTTAAAAAACGGTCGTAAGGAAGAAATTCTGTTCCTTCGCTTACATACATTAATATTGCATTTGACTCCGCTAAGTATTTACCATCTTCAATTTCTAAGACTGGTATTTTACCATTAGGATTTCTGTTTAAAAATTCCGGGGTTCTACTTTCTCCCTTTAATATATTTATCTCTATTCTTTCAAATGGCATACCAATTTGCGTTAATAATAAACGTATTTTGTAGCCATTGCCTGAAGGTAAAAAATCATACAGACGCAGCATTTCCATGTTAGTAAATATAAAAATGTAATGATTATTCAATTAAAATTTAAATTACAATACATTGACTTAAAAACAGAAAATAAATTAGAAAATTTTATAATTTATACAATTTTAGAAACTCTTTTTTGACATATAAAAATTCTACGGAGATTTTTTTTAACCGATGTACGGATAACTTTTAAATTATAAATTACACTATTTATTGCGTGTATTAAAAATTATATAAAGGAAAGATACCTGTAGTTTTTTAGGCTATACATAAGTTAGATGTTTAACTACTACTTTTGATGGATTATTTTACCCAGGTAACCATTATCTGATTTTCTACAAAAGATAATTTATTATAGGTATTTAAATAGACATTTGAGATCGAGAGTCCATAATTATATGTGTGGAAGATTTACTTTGATAGCAGAACCTGACAAGGTAAAGGAAATTTTTGATATTTCGGATACAAGTAACTGTCAGTGGGAAGCTCGATACAATATTGCACCAACGCAAAACATCGCCACTGTTATATGTAATGGAGAAAGCAAAGAACGCGAATGTCAATCGCTTCGTTGGGGATTGATTCCTTCATGGTCGAAAGATTCTAAAATGGCCGCAAGAACGATCAATGCCAGAGCGGAAACATTAGCACAAAAGCCTTCTTTCCGTTCTGCTTTTAAACGCAGACGCTGCTTAATACTTGCAGATGGCTTTTACGAATGGAAAAAAACCGAAACCAAAAAACAGCCATATTACTTTCAATTAAAAGATAAACAACCTTTTGCTTTCGCGGGTTTGTGGGAACAATGGCAATCTCCCGAAGACGAAAAGATAACTTCTTGTACAATTGTGACTACAGAGGCTAACGAATTATTACAGCCAATTCACAATCGAATGCCGGTGATTCTCTCCTCTTCGGATTACGAAAAGTGGTTAGACCCGCAGCTACATCAAACTGAACTATTAAAGGAACTACTGCACCCATTTGAAGCCGAGAAAATGATGATGACCGCAGTTAGCACAAAAGTTAATGATCCCAAGCATACCAGTCCGGAGTGCATTAAGCCAGAAAGAGAGAAAAATTAACAGAAAATACGGTTTTTATTGGTTAAATTAGCTATTAGCACTCATCAGTTACCAGTTACCATAATTATTGTTAGATATGCCAAGAACTCAGAAGAACGATAACTTTATCGACAAGTCCTTTACAGTAATGGCAGACCTCATATTAAAGCTTCTGCCAGCGAACAAAAGAGCAAAAGAAGCTTTTGTTTATTATCGAGATGGAATGTCAGCCCAAGCAGACGGTGAATATGCTGAAGCTTTGGAAAACTATGAGGAAGCTTTAGAACTAGAAGAAGATACTAACGATAAAAGCTATATCCTCTACAATATGGGCTTAATTTACGCTAGTAACGGCGACCATGAAAAAGCCCTAGAACTATATCATCAAGCTATAGAATATAATCCCCGTTTACCTCAAGCTTTGAATAACATCGCCGTTATTTTTCACTACAAAGGTGAAAAAGCCATTGAAGGTGGCGATCGCGATGGGGGAGAAGCACTATTCGATAGAGCCGCAGATTACTGGATTCGCGCTATTCGCATGGCTCCCAACAACTACATCGAAGCCCAAAACTGGCTCAAGACTACAGGGCGATCGCAAATTGACGTATATTTTTAGGTGTTAATAGTTGTTTGTAGTTGCGCTTCAGCGCCTCATATTCCGGCATCCGGAGGCGAGTCACCGCGCAACTACAAACCCCTTAGAAATTTTTTGGGGACGGGTATCTTGCTCGTCTATGCTTATTTATTTATGATTAAGTACCATTGCTCTAATTGTTAATTCATCACTAAAACATATGATTGATCGCGAACAAGTACGTAAAGTAGCTCATCTTGCCCGTCTAGAATTAACAGCGGAAGAAGAAGATAAATTTACCACTCAATTAGGCGATATTTTAGATTATTTCGAGCAATTGAGCGAATTAGACGTTACCGACGTGCAACCCACAACCCGAGCGATCGATGTCAGCAACGTCACACGCGAAGACAATCTTCAACCTTACCCCAATAGAGAAGAAATCCTTCAAAGTGCCCCAGAACAAGAAGGCGAATATTTCAAAGTACCGAAAATCATGAGTGGGGAATAGGGAACAGTGAACAGTTAACAGTGAACAGTGAACAGTTAGGAGTTAGGAGTTATCAATATTAAATTCTTAACTCTTAACTCTTAACTCCTAACTTTTTACCCCCATTCCCATCGAAAGATAGTGTTATGTAACTTTATATTGCGGTTAAATATAATTATTAGGCTATTGATTTCGGAATTTCGGTAATTATGACAACTTCAAATAGTGAATTCAAAGTTAGTAAATCTGAGGAAGAGTGGAAGCAAGAGTTAACACCAGAGCAGTTTAAAGTTCTGCGGAAGCACGGTACGGAACCTGCTGGTACGAGTCCTTTGGATAAAAATTATGACAAGGGGACTTACGTATGTGCTGCTTGCGGTCATCCTCTTTTTAGTTCGGAAACTAAGTTTAATAGCGGTACTGGCTGGCCTAGTTTTTACGCATCTATGGATGATGCAATTGAGACTTCGGTAGATAAAAAGTTGTTTATGACTAGAACTGAAGTTCATTGTAGTAACTGCGGTGGACATTTAGGTCATGTATTTGGTGATGGCCCCAAGCCTACCGGGCAGCGTTACTGTATGAATGGTGTTTCGTTGGAATTTAAGCCGGAAGAAGGTTAATAGATTCAAATTGGAGACGTAAAATTTTACGTCTCTACAAATTAATTGTATATATTTAATAAAAAAAACTACCAAACTTCAACCATATCTAAAATAAATCCTGGTAATATATCTTCACCCGATAAGGAAGCAGGATTGTCTAATATTTCAACATCAAAACCTTGTCTGTATATTTCAACTTTGCAATTTTTACGGTCAATTAACCAGCCTAACTTTGCTCCATTTTCAATATATTCCTGCATCTTTTCTCGCAAAGGTTTCATATTGTCGGAAGCAGAACGCAATTCCACAACAAAATCGGGACATATAGGAGCAAAACCTGTTTTTTCTTCGGCACTCAAAGCTTCCCAACGTGACAATTTTACCCAAGAAGCATCCGGGGAAAGTATTGCTTGATTAGGTAAATGAAAACCTGTAGATGAATTAAAAGCTATTCCTAAATTAGTTTGACGATTCCAAATCCATAATTGTGCAGTAATATTCGCATTTATTGCTCCTGCTTCACCTCCAAATAAAGGCTTTATTCTCAATTCTCCTTCTTCGGTTCGTTCTAATCTTATATCGCGATTGGCGATCGCCAGTTCTTTGAATTGTTCGTGAGTGACTTTGAAAGATTGAGGAATGATGACGGTGGGATTAAGCATGAGTTGAAACTGGAATTTCAGTTACTTATATAATGTCATAGTTTAGCGTTCAATATTAAAGTTAGTCGCAGGTAATCGCGGTATAATTATTATCTGGCTTTAATCGTTTTTTCAGGCTAGACTCACTATTAAAGTTTACAATTGCCATCGGGTTAATTATTAAAAAAACCAATCCAAATTATGAAGAGAAGATATTTTTTAGAAGCGGGGGGAGTAATATTAGGTACGGCATGGTTATCGCAATATTTAATTGGTAAATCAACAGTTATAGCAACTGCTGGCAACGAGTTTGATATTACTAAAACTGAAGAAGAATGGCGTGAAATTTTAACACCTCCCCAGTTTTATGTATTGCGCGAACATGGAACCGAACGCGCTCGCAGCAGTTCGTTGGATAAACAGTATGCAGATGGTACTTATATCTGTGCTGGCTGTGACTTACCGCTTTTTACATCTGATACTAAATTCAACAGCGGTACGGGTTGGCCTAGTTTTTACGCTGCAATTCCAGGTGCAGTTGACACCGAGGCAGATAATTCATTTTTTATGAGACGTACTGAAGTACACTGTCATCGCTGCGGCGGACATTTAGGTCATGTATTTAACGATGGCCCCAAACCTACTGGTAAACGCTACTGCATGAATGGCGTGGCGTTGAAATTTGTTGAAGCTTGAATTAACTTAGTATATGCTTAATAAACTTCTAACAGTCTACAATTTTGCCGCATAAATTCTACTGTGTATGTAGCTAATCCGTTCAATATAGAATCAGATCGCTCCTCTTCTTCCTTCTTCCTCTGCGCTCTCTGCGCTCTCTGCGGTTTTATATCCCAAGCCGATGCTTCCGGACTTAATATCACTTATTACTGCAAACCATCATTGGGAAAATTCAAAATAGGATTTGTTTCCTCTAATTCTTCGATTATTTTAGTGTTAACTATATTGTTCTTAAGAATACCTTCACGCTTATAACGTCGTGGATTAACTAAAATTTTTGTTTCTCTTTCTATCTTCTTTTTTCCTTCTTCAAAGAATCTCTCAGATGCTGTTGGAGAATACAAACCATTTAATACAGATTGATTAGGCATTGGTACAGTAGTTTCTGCAAAAGCTGCATCCATAGCACCAATAATAACTGACGCGAATGTACTACAGATACAGAAGAAAGAAGCAAAGTGCAGATTATTAATTTTCATTTTTATCCTACCAAAAAAGAGATTACTAATTTTCTCTATTATAAATGAACCTCACCCTGCTTTCTCTCTCCTTATTAACTGCTGCATACATATAAGTATAAAAATCACACCGTAGCACCACTTGCCGTTAATATTAGTGCATTACGCTCCGCGATAACACACTCTACAACTGCAAAATGTGAGTTGAAAATATTTAATTTCAAAATTTAATTACAGAAAGCTACCACACTTCAGCCATATCTAAAACAAATTCCGGTAATAAATTTTCACCCGATAAAGAAGCGGGATTATCTAATATTTCGACATCAAAACCTTGTCTATACACTTCTACTTTAAGATTTTTACGGTCAATTAACCAGCCTAATTTTGCTCCATTTTCAATATATTCCTGCATCTTTTCTCGCAAAGGTTTCATATTGTCAGAAGCAGAGCGCAACTCAACCACAAAATCGGGACATATAGGAGCAAAACCTTTTTTTTCTTCTGCTGTTAAAGCTTCCCAACGTTCTAATTTAATCCAAGAAGCATCCGGAGAGCGATCGGCACCATTAGGTAAATGAAATCCTGAAGATGAATTAAAAGCTATTCCTAACTTAGTTTGACGATTCCACAGCCATAGTTGTGCTTCAATACCTAAGTTGCGGTTTCCCGTTTCGCTTCCCGTAGGAGCCATAATTATTAATTCTCCCGTAGCAGTGCGTTCTAATCTTATATCACGGTTCGCAACTGCTAATTCTTTAAATTGTTCGTGAGTGACTTTGAAGGCTTCGGGTATAGTGACAGTAGGGTTGAGCATGGATTGAGACTGGAATTATGAGTTATTTCTATGGTGTCATAGGTGAAAGAATAAGACTTATAATTGCTAAAAAAAAATTAATTTAAGTATTGCTAACTACATAAAAAAAATATAGACTACATAAATCAACTTGTTAATGTCACTTATAAAAAATGGAACCTGTAGCATTAGCCACCGCAGTTACAACTATTATTTTTGCAGAAGCTTTGAAAGAAGGTGGAAAAAATATAGGCAAGAGTGCTTCCGAACAAGTAGCTCGACTATTAACTATTATTCGTGAGAAATTCAAAGTAGTCGGAACTGAAGGTCTGTTGACACGTACACAAAACAAGCCTACAGAGTCCAATAAGAGCATTTTTCAAGCAGAACTTGAAACTCAAATTAGTGAAGATGAAACCTTTAGTCATCAAATTCAGGAATTGATAGAGCAACTTAAGTCTACAGGTGTCATTCGACAGGTTATGGCAAGTGGGATCGAATTGTCTGCCGATTTAGAAGCGGAAGATATGAACCAAAAAGCTACACTTGGCAGTTCAGTAGAACAAGAAATGCTTAAGGATATAAAAGCACAGAATATTAAGCTTGGGAATCTAAATCAGGAAAGCTAAATTATGAGCAATTACCCTGAAAATAGTCAGAAAAAAAATCAGCAGAACGCTTTCTGTGATAACTACGTTGGTGGCAATGTTTCTATTGAAAACTTGACCCAAACGGTAAATCAAATATTACAACCTAATAATAATAAAAATAGCTTTTGTGGTCTTCTAAAATGGATTAATGAAAAATATGATTATTTAGAAGATTTACATCCGGAACACGGTAAAGAAATTTTGAAAATGCTACGACAAGCTCCTCACGATGAAAATTTATATTTTACGGCTTTTGAAACTAGAGTTTTAAATTTGATAATTAACTACTGTCATTATTTTTCTCAAGCAGGTAAAGCACGCTCCGAAGAATTTGCTGATTTTACAGAAGAAGACTATTTATTTGAACTAAATAAAATAGCAAATACACAAGAGAAAATAAGGATTCAATCAATAAAAATAAGTGATTTGATTGCAGATAAGAAAATGTCCTTGATTGTAAAACAACTAGAAAGTTCTGATGGATTTTGAATATTCGTATAAAAGAAATTTGATTAGAGTTTATTTTAATTTACTTAAAGAAAATCGTGAAAATGCTTCTTATCCTATTTTGGAAAATGTCAAAACTAATTTAGAAGCAGAGCTTATAGTTTTAAGAAAAGAACAAGAAGCTTCTAAATTATTTCTAGCTGAGATAGAACTTTTTTTAGTACGTCCAATTCCAATACCTCCTTACCTATCAAAAAAAATAGTACAGATTATTATTGACGATATAGTTAGAGATTTTAAATCTATCACAACAAAACTAGTATCATTTACAAATAAAATAGATGATAAATTAACATACATAAATTTATCAAAACAAAAAGTATTTTTAGCTATAATTTTCGTTGCATTTATCTGCTCGATTGTCACATATATTATAGCTTCATTTATTAGTCAAAATTTTAAATATTGGATTTGGATTGTATTAATATTATTTGCATTTATTTATTTGTATTTTAAGCTAAAAGCTTTACGAACTTTTTACAAAGAAAAAATTATTGTTTTAGAAGAACTATGTAAGCGAAAAGAAAATGAAATAGAAGCATTAGAATCTCAAATAAGAGAATCTGAAATTTATGACATTTCAGATTTAGAAGAAAAAATTGATAAATGGTTAGAGGAAGATAAAGCATATTTAATTGCTCTAGGAATTCAAAAATTGAAAATTAAACGAGTAGATTTTGAACCTATTCTTTCATTTGTTGGAATTAATTCTACTGACAAATCTGACAGTTACATTTTGACTACAGATAGAGAATTAGAAAAGGTTAACAAAAATTATAAAGAAATATTAATAAATGAAAACGACTTTTATAAAGAAAAAGGAAATGATGGAAGATACAGATATGGAGTATATGAGTGTTTCTTAATATATATACATGAAAATGTTCTTTCTTACTATCGATGCTATTGGAATTTTTTGAAAGGAGATAATGTTGATGAAGAAACTTGTGAATATCTATTTGATAGTATAGTTTCTGTTAAAACTAGAGAGCGTTCTTCGTTAAATCTGCAAAATCCTGAAGAAAAACGAAAATATGCAAATATATTATCTTTAACCACTATGGACGGTAAAATAGTATATTTCAAAATGTCCGATGATAAGAAGCAGAGAATAAATTCCAACAATGAAACATCTTCTAACTATGTGTCAGGAATTGATCAAGCAGCAGCACGAATTAGATATTGGTTGAGACTAAGACGAGTAGATTATCAAATGACTAAGGATTTAGATAGATAAAATAAAATTTAGAGTAATCAATTATTTTAGGAAATGTTGGGTTATGTCCTTGCGGACACGCTTCGCTAACGTTCCTCAACCCAACCTACTACTACCAAAAAAAACATTCATAATATCTATTATATAAGCTTGATCTGTTCCCCGTTGCCTGTTCCCCATTTCCTGCCAACTAAGCAATTAACAGCCTTGCTCTATCAGCTTGCTCCTGTACGGTTTCTTTCAACCATTCGCTAATTGATTTACCCAACTTAATGGCAATTGTTGGATCTTTTGTTAACGTTTCGTAGATTTTCTGCTGCAATTCCGGCTTTTTCTTAACCGCTAAATCGTTGATTCTACTATCAGAAACAAATTTACGTACAAAACCGGGAATATCTGTTTCCTTAACTAATGATTCACCAGCAAAATAAGCAACAATTCCGATAATTGGAGCAATGATTCCGGCAAAAAGTATCACGTGGAATAAACTAGCAATAACAACACCAACTATAATAGCTACAAGGTGTCCGACGAATACTGAAAGTCCGCTTAAATCGTCAAATGAAATGGATGTAGGAACTTTGCCGGTATGATCTCCTAAGTCGATTGTTTTACTACCAAAAGTACCTAAAGGCAAACCATATTTACTACAAATAGAATCAGTTTTTTCTGTTACTTCATCTTGTACGTTTCCCAACCAAGCTAATAAGCATTTGGTCACTTTATCATTACCATCGCTTCCCGTCAGCCAAATTTTAGCTTTATTTTCAATTTCTACTTCTAAGGCTTTTAACGTAATAATTTCTCGATTTCGCCAAGATTTAACGCAAGGTTTTACAACTTCTTCAACTAAACCGTTGGCTAATTCTTCTGATAATTTATCTAAGAAAGCGGGAACGTGATTTCCGACAATTCCCGTCAATTCATTATCTAAAAATTTACTAATTTCATCCATAAAACCGGATGTGCGGATATACACTCTTCCCCAACGCGCCAATCCTCTAGCAATACATAATTCTGGCTCGCCATCGCGTTTGCAAGGTAATTTAGGAAAGATTTCTTGGGACATTTCCAACACAAAACTCATTTTAGAAGCGCTACCAGTGAGTAAAATTGCACTTGGTACAATAGATAGTTCGTCTAATTTGCGTTTGACTACTTTTAACTGACTTCCGAAGTCATCGCGCCAGCTTTTGTTATCTAATTGCTGTAAAGGCAGATTAAGAATTTCGTTCATAATTTTCCCGTTTACCAAAGGTGAAAATTTAAACTTGCGCTGAATATCTTCGCTACCAACGTTAACAAAATCATCTTGATAGGTATCTTGATAATTAAAATATTCTTCCTTGGCTTTACGGCAGCGAAGCTCGCAACGATTTCGATATATCGGACTTTGTTTGAGGATTGTTTCTAATTTATCAATTTCTTCTAACGTCCAGATTTCTTCTTCGTTAAGGTGTTTTCCTAAATGGATAATATCTTCGCGTTTCTCTCTATATTGTCTGTGTAACTCTAAAGTTTTTTTGAGAATTTCTTTTTCTATTAAAGATGCACCTAAATCGTGTCCAAAATCAATGGGAGTATCTGCCATACCTTTAACTAAGGTATAATCAGTAGTGGAAGAACCGATATCAATTACTAATACAGATTTTTCTAATTCTTGAATTGTAAAAATACCGCTTTCTTTGGCGTGCATCAAAGCAGCCCGCGACTCTTTAACAACTGTCGCATTCGGTACGGTTTCGGAAAGTATTTGTTGATAAGTTTGAATTTCTTCTATCCACCATCCCGAAGGGCAACCGATAAAAAAGTAATTGGTGTCTTGAGTTTGAATTTGATTTGTATCGATTAAATGCTGATAAATTGCGTTGACAAATTCTTCAATCGTCTTTTGATAAGAAAAATCCTGAAACTTCCTAGTTTTAAAAGCTATCTCTAAAATAGTTGCATCTGCAAGCTGACAAGCCATTTCACCGATGATGATTCCCCGCTGCGGATGATGCGCGATCGCAGTTATTTGGCTTTTACGATTATTAATTAGTAAGCTTTGGGGATTAGTCTCCTGATTATCCGCACGTACCCAGGTTAAAGCGGTTTCCCCATGTCCTAAATCAAACCCAATTATTCTAGTGTTATGGTAATCTTGCATTTTCTTATATTATCTCCTATATCTTCTTTTTTCCTCTGTTGCCTATTCCCCGTTCCCTGTTCCCTCTTTTATTTAACTAGATGCGGGTTCGATCACGCTTCCCGGTAAGAGTACTTTTTCATCTTTCACAAAAGCGTGTTTTAAGGTTACATAATCGGTAATATTGGGATCGATACTTGGCTCAAAATAGAACATATCCCAAGCTTTATTTGCTTCCAAAGAAGGTTGATAAACTTTGGCTTCAATTCCGTAACTTCTTAAAATTGTGATTGCTTGTTCGATGCGTCTGCGTACTGAAATTGGTAATTGAGTTTCTTCATCAAGGGCATCTGCCATTAATTCTTGGAGATATTCTAATAAATCTAAGTTATTTTCTAAATCGGGTTGATTGGTTTTTTCTTCTTTTACACCGTAAGGCAAAACTGTTTGGTCTATTGATTGGAAATTATGATATAAATAGCTCAATAATTTATTAGTATCTATAATTATTTTAGGTTGATTTTGAATAACTTCTTGCTGCAAATTAGAACCTACACCAGATAATTGCTTCTGTTTAACAACTTTACTAAAAACACCTCCAGAAACTAAACCGATTCCTGCTCCCACCAAACCCCAGGTGATTCCTCCTTCCAAAGTTCCCGCTAAACCTGCTGCAAGTAAACTACTAACTACTACACGACTTTTTTGTAAGGGCTGTAAAAATATCTGCTTATAATAATCAGGTGATGTCCAATTTTGAATATTTTTTTGAGTTTGAATCGCCGTACTCAAAGGTGATAAAATATTTTTATTCAACTCCGCTTGCACTTCGGAAATATCAAAGGATTTTTCTGGAATATCTACACTTAAATCTTGTAATTCAACCGAACTCAATATTTGCAGATTATCTTTAATTCCCCCTAACATATTTCGTGCCAGACGTGCTTGTGGTGGAGTCAATTCTTTGATATATTCGCCGTTAAGATCGGTAAGTTGGTTTATTTCATCTTTAATTATTTTAACTACTTCCTCAACCGAATTTGCAGCTTCTAGATTAGACTTGAGTTTATGTTTAATGTTTTGATAATGCGATGCTAGGGTTTTCATAGTTAGATATACATAAATTTTAAATTTGAATTATAGAATAACTAAGTTAAACTAAACTAGATTTTCTTACTTTCTTAATTTATGGTGCAACCGAGTATTCTGACATCATCCTATAGTATATTTAGTACCAGCTATAACTACCCTCAAAGGCAGATTAATTATTTTGGTTTTTAGTTAAATCAAACACTTATACTTTTACTTGCGGAATCGGTATAAGTAAAGTTTTATTAAATACAGTTAACTAAATATTTACTGAAAATATAATTCTTTTTGGAGATAATTTTAGAAACGTAGAAGAGCGCGGATTTTTCTATAAACCTCTGTGCCCCTTTGCGTTTAAAATTCATTCTTCATACACAAAAATGTTAAATCCTCCAGCAAACTAGACAACAAACCAACTTTATCAACCTGTAAAGCAACCCAAGCATTCGCATTACATTTAGCGGTAAATCTCTCATCAAAAAGAGTTTTACCTAAAGTATGATTTCCTTTAGTTTCAATATCTACTTTTGCACGATGAAAGAGTAGAGTTTCGGGATAAAAAAGATAAGCAACGGCAGCACCATCATGAACTAAAAAACCTTTTGTTCCCTTTATCTGACGGTAGCGTAAGTTAGCTTCTGTCATAAAGTTGCATAAATCAGATATAAATTGAGTTAGATTATTTTCAGATTTACGAACAATATCTTTAGCCATTTCTGGGGTAAAAATTAATTGCTCGGTAATATCTAAAGGTAAAATTACTATATTATTGCAGCTAGCAAATACTTTTTCTGCGGCTTTCGGATTATAGAAAATATTAAATTCAGCATGGGGAGTAACGTTTCCCGGTACTTTGAAAGCACCTCCCATGATGACAATTTCTTTCGCTTTTTGCAAAATACCAGGGCTTTTAGTTTCGGCAGCAGCTAAATTAGTTAAAGGTGCAACAGCGAGAATGGTAATTTCTCCAGGATGAGCATTAAGTTTATCTATAATTAAGTCATCGGAATAAACAGCTTTATCAAAATTATGTTTAGCTGCTGGTAATTGATTAGATATATTACCCATACCATCCATACCGTGAATATAAGCAGCATCGGCTTGAGGATTTTTTACCGTTACACCTCTACCTAATTCTACTTCTTCAAAACCCCCCAAGCTCAAAACTTTACTAGCATTAATAAAAGTCAATTTAGAATTGATATTCCCTTCAGCAGTAGTAACTGCGATTAACTCAGCTAAACCTTGTTTTTGTAAACTTAGCAGCCATAATAAAGCAAATATATCATCACCACCGGGATCTGTGTCGAAAATTATTTTAGTCATTTATATTTTGGATTCAGTTTGTAAAACAATAATTGTAGGGTGTGTTGTCGTGGAGCGCAACGCACCGTTATCGTTATTATCAATAATAAAATAGGACGGGCAAGGATGCCCATCCCACAAGAGTTTTAACAGAAGAGGAAAAATTATTTGAAAATGTCAGGTTTTTTTAATTAAGTTAAATGGTGCGTTACGACTAATACCCTGCCACAAAAGTTATAAGGGGTAACACATTCGTAGTGCGAGCATCTTGCTCGCTGGTTGTAACAGGGCAAACGCATCTAAATTACTCTTGACAAAAACCTGGGTTTATGAATCAACCTAATCATAAGGATTGGACGTTTAATTTATTTTCCGAGCCTCAAGGCGATCGCCTAAAATGTTGTCAATAAACGGGCGTTAATGCGATTATTTTGGGCTTTATTGATATTGAGATGCTCTTATTGACAAGATGCGTTTGCCCTGCTGGTTGTAACGAGCGAGCAAGATGCTCGCACTACGTAAATCCTTCAAAATTAATGTGGTGGAATACTAGCCAAATTGATAACCTCTATCAAGTTAACTCGATGTCGTAACACACCCTACAAAGCAATTATTTATCAGATTTGGGTTTTTTTTAGTAAGTTAAATGGTGCGTTACTACTATCCAAATTGATAACTACAATCTTCCCCCTCTATATTTCTTTCCTCAGCGCCCTCAGCGTCTCTGCGGTTTTTTTCATTAATCTTTTTTTCACGAAGTTAAATGGTGCGTTACGACGATTCAAATTGATAACCTCAAACAAATTAACTCGATGTCGTAACACAACCTACAATCTTGATATAAGAGGCGAGTCATCGCGCAACTACAAACAATTAAGAATTTCTGCGATATTCTTCTATCAATTCGGGAATATGATCGAAACCATCTACGCCAATAAATGAAATCATTTTAGGACGATTTTTACCCAAGGATTCTTTAAAACCAGATTCTCCCAACTGATTTTGTAAAATTGATAGTAATCTTGCTGGTTTGTGCCATTCTCGCGAAGCTATTTGATTGAGTATATACATTCCCAAGGAAGCTGTATAAATCGCTCTTTCAAAATTAGCTAAACTGTAATTCGCTTCGGCTAAATTTGTTAAATTTAAACCTTGTAAATACAAATCTCCCGAAGTTTGGGCTGTCTTAAAACCTTCTTCTAAATGTTTGATTGCCTTTGCAGCTTCTTGGGTAACTATATAAGCTATACCCAAACTACTCAAGCATAAAGCCTTACTTTGCAAGTCACCTAATTTATCCGATAAATTCAAACCTTGTTGCAGATAGTTTATCGCCATTTCATAATCTGCTTCTGCTTCTTCCGATTGAGCCTGCATTACTTCGCTATAACCCAAATTCGCTAAAGCGTTTGATTCAGAAATTTTATCACCTGCTTGTCTGCTTAATATTAATGCTCGCTGAGAATTGTTTATCGCTTCGGTATAATTCTTCTGCTCGACGTAAGTACGGCTAAGATGATTTAAGTTGGCAATTTCGCAAGCTTTATCTTCAGCATTACGAGCTATTTCTAAAGCTTGTTGATGAAATTTGACCGAACTTTCATATTGTCCCAATGCTCTTTGAGAATACCCGATAATTGTCAAAATCCTAGCTTTTTCTTGGGTTCCCTCAACTCTTCTTAAAGGTTCATCTAAATAAGAAAGTGCGTCTTTTAAATAATCACCTGAAAACGAAGCAAATATTCCCCCATATAAAGGAAAATACGGTCTTTGAGAAAAGTTACGCAATATTTGTAACACTATTTGCCAAGCTGCACTGCCATAGGAAGTATCCGCACCAAAGCCATTTCCTAATTGACTCCAAATAATCGAAAAAGTTAAAAAAGTTGAAATTGACAAGTTAGAACCAGCTTTAACATTGTAAGCTTGTTGATCGAACCAGTTAACTAATCCTCGCTGCAAATATTGCAAACTAATCGTTAATTCAACCCAATCGCTAAGACTAATGCTGCGATTATTTTGAGCAAATTCTACAGGAGATTCTTGCTTCGCTAAAGTATTAAATAAACCTTTGCTAAATTCCCCATCAACTTGTTTTCCCCAAGTTGCCCAAGGACCATTTTCTCCCGGTACTCCACCAAATCCAATCGATGCGCGATTTTGTTCGTACATCCAGCTTATCAAATGTTGCTGCAATTTGCTGCTGGAATTTATGCCGCGAGCGATTCCTTGAGAAAATTCTGATAAATAATCTAATTTGAAAGTCTCGGCATTTTTTTGCAACGATTTTGCTAACTGCTGGAGTTGTTTTTGATTCAAAGGATGCTTGCGGTTAGGATCGGTAACGCGCAAAAATATAGCCAGACGTTCGTTTTCTGGTGCTGTTGTAATTTCTCTAGCAGCAGATAAAATTGATTCTGTAGCTTTGTTTTGTTCTTCTACTTGTTTCCATTGCGTCTGAATTGTCTTTAATGCTCTCAAACTACGGGTAGCCTTTGCTTTTTTAAATTCATCAGTTTGAGCTTCAGCTTGAAAAGTCGTAGTATCTATATTTTCGCTCAAAACTAACTCAAATACTTCTCCGGTTCCCACGGTAACGCCTTTGAGCAGCATTTGATATACTTGCCCTTGCGAGCTAATTTTGCCCTTGAGAGTAGCTTGGACAATTTCATCGATTAAAGCCAGATATTTATCCCGTAATGACAATTCAGACACTTTAGTAGTAATAATAAAAGGTTTGTTTATTAATTCTAATTGTAATAGCGAGTTGCTACTTGCTTAAAACTGAAAAAATGTTAACTTAAGTAAAGTGCGTTAGATGGAATGTCATAACGTACCAAATTATTACCTATTGGTGCGTTACCGCTAATGCTAACACATTAATACTAGCTAAATAATTTGTAAAATTCAGGAATCCGGTTTTTTTTCAAAGCTGGATTTCTCAATAGTTGAAATTATTGCAACTGTATATAGCAAGTAATCAATCAAAATTATTTATACAATTACTCCTGAGTTATATAATTGTTCCCTATTTCCCATTCCCTATCCAGAGAATATAGCAATTTTATATCTACATTTTTAATTAAATTCAGTACTTCAATTATTTGCAGTTAGATAAAAAACATTATTTATTTTAATTTTCTGTAATTTCTCTGAATTAATCGCCGATTTTTTAAGTTGAATTTTGGTTTTAGTGACTAATTATGCACCGTTATAAGGTATTAATAAAAATATATAAGAGTTGGGTAAACTCTAAATGGGTCGCATACCAAAACTAACATTTAATCGCGGTACGCTAATTTTGCATCCACCTCCACGGGGTAAGGCATGGATGGATTTTGCCACGTGGGATGACAGAGTAGAAAAATTCCGCATCAAAGCGATTGAATACCGTCGTTTGGTGGAAGCTTTGCAAGCAGAATCAACAGATTTTATTGATGAAGCTAAAGCATTCTATCCTGTAGAAATGATGCCCGGTTTGGTGATGGAACCTTATCCCCATCAAAGTGAAGCTCTCAAGGCTTGGAAGTTAGCGAAAAGACAGGGTGTAGTGGTGCTTCCTACCGCAGCCGGGAAGACTTATTTGGCACAGTTGGCAATGGAATCCACGCCCCGCACTACCTTGATTGTGGTACCAACTTTAGATTTAATGCATCAATGGTACGCTCATTTAGAAGCCGCTTTTCCCGATGTGCAAATTGGTTTACTTGGTGGAGGCAGTCGCGATCGCACTCCTATATTAGTTTCAACTTATGATAGTGCCGCAATTCATGCCGAAACGTTAGGGAATCAATATGCGTTAATAATTTTTGATGAGTGTCATCATTTACCAACCGATTTTAATAAAGTTATTGCCGAATTTTCTCTTGCACCTTATCGATTAGGGCTGAGTGCAACACCAGAGCGCACCGACGGCAAGCACGCCGATTTAAATTATTTAATTGGTAGGGAAGTTTATCGTAAAAGAGCCGAAGATTTAGCCGGGAAAGCTTTAGCTGAGCATGAGATAGTTCAAATTAAAGTGAAATTATCGCAGAAAGAGCGGGAGAGATACAGCGAATTGATGCAAACCCGCAACAATTTTTTAAAAGACTCAAAAATATCTTTAGGAAGCATTCAAGGTTGGCAAAGATTTGTGCAGATGAGTGCTAGAAGCCAATCTGGAAGACGCGCCATGTTAGCCCATCGCGAAGCAAAAGAGATTGCTTTGGGTACCGATGGAAAAATTAGAATATTAGCGGATTTATTAGCAAAACATTATCCAGAAAGAGTGTTAATTTTTACCGCCGATAACACCACAGTTTATCGAATTTCTAACGAGTTTTTGATTCCCGCTATAACTCATCAAACCCCGGTGAAGGAAAGGCACGCGATATTAACCAAATTTAAAGAAGGCGAATATAAATCCCTGGTAGCCTCTCATGTATTGAACGAAGGTGTAGACGTACCAGCAGCCAGCATCGCCATTATATTGTCGGGAACGGGTTCGGCAAGGGAATATATTCAAAGATTGGGAAGAGTTTTGCGGAAGGGAAATGTGAAGAATAAGCAGGCTATTTTATACGAAGTCGTTGCGGAAGATACTAGCGAAGAAAGAACATCGGAAAGAAGGAGAGGAGTTGATACGCACAGACGCGGAGAACGCAGAGATGGAACCGGGAATTTGCAGGTGATGTATGGAACTAGTGGAGGAAGAAATTATAAAGCAGCAGAGAAATCTAATAGTAAATATAAAACTCGGAATAAGCAGATGAATATTTGGGAAGAGGATGAAGATTAGAGGGGGGAGAGGGGGGAGAAGGGGAAGAATTAGGAGTTAGGAATTATGAATTATGAATTTAACCATTGGTAGTGTCCGCAATGTTGCTCCTTATCGTTTTCCAGGTGAGAAAAGTACCCAATTACCAATTACCAATTACCAATTGCCAATTAACAATTACCAATTACATCATGAAGAAAAAACAAGAGTTACATCAGGATTTACGCTCAGTTTTCGATGAATTACAAAAGTTCAGGAAGACTCATCCAGAAGCTTGGAGAGTTATTAATAAGCATCTGACTAAAAATGGGGTTACTACCCTTACCGATGCAGATGCAGCACTTTTTTATGCATTGGAAATGATTGAAGAGACAGACTTTGATAACTAAGACAAGGGGATGGGGGAGAGGGGGAGATGGGGAGATGGGAAGTGGAAAATAATTACCAATTACCAATGCCCAATCCCCTATTGATAACTGATAACTGCTCACTGAAATGCTACCAACTGATTTACTAATGTTTCGTCAAAATGGCGAACAAATTATTCCAAAGCGATTAAATATTGATAAATTCCATTTAAAGTTAGCGCTTGAGTTGATTGATTGCTATAACAAAGCCGTTGGTGAGACTCAGGGTGAACTTGAACGTCGGCTGGCCCAAATGGAAGGGGATAATACTGATTATAAGATAAAAAGGGGTTTGGCTTATATTCTTAAAAGCAGTTTTTCTACTTTTGAAATAGTTAGTCCTTTGGAACCTCCGATGTTACGTGAAAGGGTGTTCGCTAGTGCTGCAAAATCTGTTGCTAGTCGCGATACTGCTAAGTTTACTTTGAGAAAAGTTGCCGATGAATTAAGTCACGAACTTGATAAGGAAGTTTTACCGGAACAAGTTAGTAAAGGTTTATATGCTGATTTGAATGAAAACAAGATTTTAACGGCTTTTGATGCTCCGACTCCTGAAGCTTTGTTACATAGATATAATCTTTCACAAGTTCAAGGTATTTTTTATAAAGCCAGTCAATTAATTATAAATGCCCACCGCAATACTCCCGGTGAATATAAGATTTTATTTCGCTATTTGAAATTGTTTCAATTGATGTCTTATATCGAAGGAGATGCCGACCACGGGTTTACAATTACTGTTGATGGCCCTACGAGTTTATTCAATCCTAGTACCAGATATGGACTGGCGATCGCCAAGTTAATTCCGGCTTTACTTCACGTCACGAGATGGAGTTTAGCAGCAACTCTACAAGTCAAAGATTTTTATTCAGGTAACTGGAAAACCGGACGTTTTACCCTTAATTCCGAATGCGATTTAGTATCTCACTATCCACCGGCAAAAGAATACGATAGTATGTTGGAAGCGTCTTTTGTTGATAAATGGAATTCAGCAAAAACGGAATGGATTTTAGAGCGTGAAGTTGATTTGATTCCCATTCCCGGTAGCGTAATGATTCCCGATTTTAGATTAGTTCATCCCGATGGTAGAACCTATTTATTAGAAATAGTTGGATACTGGCGACCGGAATATTTACAAAAGAAATTTTACCAGGTTAGAACAGCCGAACGCAACGATTTAATTTTAGCAATTTCCGAGCGTTTAAACTTAGATAAAGCCGGAGTTAAATTAGATAATGTCCCCGCAAAAATAGTTTGGTTTAAAGATAAGTTGTTACCGAAGTCTGTTTTGGCGGTTTTGGATTGAATTTGGGGATTGGGCATGGGGCATGGGGCATTGAGAATAGGTAATACTGAAATTTTACGGTAATTCTTCAACAGACATTATTGGTTTTCTGACACCATATCTCTTTTCACGTAGTTTAAATGATAATTCCGACTCGTATGAATCATATTTATTTTTATCCCATATTTCAACTGTCGTACACCTTAGTAGAAAGTTAGATGAGAGTTCTTTCAATATTAAAGTTTTGGCATCTTCTATTACTTGAACTTTATCTAAATATATATAGTCATCAAATTCAATAAAATCGCAGTTATGACAAACTAAAAATAATCATTATTGCAGGGTGGTGCGTTACACACCCTACAAAAAAAAGGGTACATCAAGAAAATATTTGAGTCCATTTTATCCAATGCCCAATCCCCAATCCCCCATGCCCAATTCCCTAACCATAAACACTACCATCAGGCATCACAGCCCCTGTCAAAACTGCCCGATTCAAATTCGCTCCTTCCAAATTCGCTCCTTTTAAATTCGCTTCTACCAAAGAAGCTCCTTCTAAATTCACTCCACTCAAGTCTGCTCCCATCAACTCCGCATTAATCAAATTAGCTTGCCCTAAATCAGCTTGCCCTAAATTAGCTTGACTCAAATTTGCTTCTCGCAAAAATGCCCTTCGTAAAATAGCTTGACTTAAATTCGCTCTTTGCAACTGAGCTTTTCTTAATGAAGCTTGATATAGTAGCGCTTCGCAAAGATTGACTTCTCTCAAATCGGCTTTTGTTAAAACAGCTTGACTCAAATTCGCTAACTTCATGGAAGCTCCGCATAAAATAGCTCGCTCTAAAAAAGCCTCGGTTAAATCAGCTTCAGCCAATAATGCTTGACTTAGATTAATTTCTTTAAGATTAGCTTTCTTTAAAATCGCTTGAGAAAAATCGATTGTACATAAATTTGCTTGACAAAGAGTTATTTGAGACAAATCTATTTTTCTAAAATCTCTTTCTCCTAATATATATCGCCTTAGAATTTCCTCTTTTTTCATCACCTCTGTTACTAACATTTTTTTTGAGAAGAGCGCCTTCTTTAGTTACATTAATAAAACTTAACATGAGAATTTAAGCGCTAATCCTTAGTTAAGTATTTGTTAATAATTGACTTCAGTCTAATTTGTTCAGACGTGACGATCGAAAATAACAAATTGTTAAGTAGAATGTTAAGATAGTAAAGGAAATGTTAAATTTTCAAACGAATTGTAATTATAGATTGTGGATTGAGTATTCTTGTCTAAACCGATCTCAGAAGACCACAACAAAATATCTGTATCTCAAGTCGAGCGGGAACGATTGTTAGGAGCAATTGCCCTGCGAATTCGGCAATCGTTAGATTTAGATTCCATAATCAACCAGACTGTAGAAGAAGTTAGATTATTTCTTCAAACCGATCGGGTGCTAGTCTATCGGTTTGAGTCAGACTGGAGTGGACTAATGATTGCTGAATCGGCGATCGCACCGTATGCAGCGGTTATTGGTTCCAAAATTGATGATTCTTGTATTACCGAGCAACACGTAGAAGAATACAGACAAGGGCAAATTCAAGTAATAGAAGATATTGAAACTGCTCAATTAAGTTTATGCTACTTGAAATTTCTGGCTAATTTTAAAGTAAAAGCCAATTTAGTAGTGCCAATTATCGCAAAGGAAAAGTTATGGGGACTCTTAATTGTTCAACATTGTAAATCTTCTCGTAAATGGGATTCATCAGAAATTGAATTACTCAAACTTTTAGCAAATCATGTAGGAATAGCAGTTCAACAAGCCGAACTTTATCAGCAGGTGCAAAGTCTAAATACCTATTTAGAACGCAAAGTTAAAAGTCGGACTGCTAAATTAGAAAAAGCGGTTCGGTTTGAAGCGATAATCAGGCGCGTTACGGAGAAAATTAGAGATAGTTTAGATGAAACTCAGATATTAGAGAAAGTAACCCAAGAATTGGGAGAGATTCTAGATATTGAACGCTGCAAAATAGAACTTTATGATAATTATGAGACATTAGCAACTATTGTTTATGAATATGCAGCAACGCAGCCTCAAAGCCAGGGAATAACCAAACAAGTCGCAGATTATCCCGAACTTTACGAACAGCTAATACAGAAACAATCTTTCCAGTTTGTAGAAAGAATTCCTTTGCTGAGTCCGCAAAAAAACCAAATTATTCGATTAGTATGTCCGATCTTTGACGATCGAGGCATTTTAGGAAATATTTGGTTGCTGAGATTCAAAGAAGAAGTATTCGATGAATTAGAAATTCGCTTGGTAGAACAAGTAGCCAATCAATGTGCGATCGCCATTCGTCAAGCGCGACTTTATGAGAAGTCTCAAGATCAAATAAAGGAACTGGAAAAGCTGAATACTCTCAAAGATGATTTTCTCAAAACCATTTCTCACGAACTACGTACTCCAATGACGAGTATATTATTAGGGTCGCAAACTTTAGAAAAACTAATAAAGACTCAAGGGATAGAAGGTATTAGATCGGAGCAATTTCAGCGCGTATTCAAGATTTTTCAAGGCTCTTGTCAGCAACAAAATAAATCGGTAAATGATTTACTAACACTTTGTTATCTTGATGCTGATAATGCTACTTTAATCCCCGTCTCGATAGATTTATGGACGTTTATTCCTGAATTAGTAGAGCCTTTCAAGGAAAAGATTGAACAACAACAGCAAAAACTAGTTATTAATATTCCTGAAGAAATATCTCCTTTGCAGTCAGACATTGCGCTTTTAGCAAGGGTAATTAACGAATTAATAACTAATGCTTGTAAATACACTCCACCACAAGAAACAATTAGCATAATTGCTGAAGAAAAAGCACAAAATATTTATCTGAGCGTTAGTAATTCGGGAATAGAAATACCTGTAGAAGAGCAAGAATCTGTTTTTGAAAAATTTTACCGCATTCCCTCTCACGATCCTTGGAAGCATGGAGGAACTGGTATTGGATTAGCTTTAGTAAAGAAGTTAGTAAAACTTTTAAATGCAACTGTTGAATTAGATAGTCAAGCAGGTAACACCACTTTTACGATTCAATTTGCTATAGATATTTAAGATTAAGCAGTTTACGATATTTTTTCGCATAATCATGAACTATAATGCACCCTAAATCCTTGCATGACAAGGCTTATGGTTGTTTTTTATGTTTAAAAAATACCCTCGCTCTTACTGATATAATAGTCAGATTTATTTCTATTTTTATTCTATTAAATTTTTTTCCAAGGCATCAACTCTATCGAAAGTATTACTTCTCTTAGGGGATAGAAGCTTTAAAAAGATTTACTAACATGAGAGGTAAGTTACATTTCGCAATAATTCGCAATCATAATTTATGAATACTAACAACTTAACTAAACTGTTCAAAAAGCTTGCTGTAATTACTGGTGTAATCGGTATCAGTGCTTTTGCAACAGTACCAGTAAGAGCCGATAACCACGGTGAAATGGGAAATATGAATAAAATGCAAATGTCAACAACTAACAGAAATCTTGTTGAAGTTGCAGTAGCAAGTAATTCCTTTAATACTCTTGTGAAAGCAGTACAGGAAGCAGGTTTAGCAGACACACTAGTAAATGGTTCTTATACTATTTTCGCTCCTACTGACCAAGCATTTGAACAATCTTTACCTGAAGGAGCAGTAGAATTTTTACTCAAACCCGAAAATAAAGATTTATTGCGTAAAGTTCTTAGCTATCACGTAGTAAACGGTAGGGTAACAGCTAACCAATTATCAACTGGTACGGTAGATGCATTATATGGTGGATTAGCAGTTCGCGTGACTCCTCAACGAGTAATTGTTAACAATGCCAGCGTTACCAATGCAAATATTGCAGCTAGCAATGGAGTAATTCATGCAGTTAACCGCGTACTACTTCCCCAGCAATTGCGTCAACAAATTGCTTCTCAGCTTGCAATGCAATAAATAAAGTTTTTAAATAATAAATATTTAAATATTTCAGGACTTACGCAAGCCCCCCTTTATAAGGGGGGTTGGGGGGATCTAAAATGTCTGGAGCACTATATTTTCCGTTATTGATGCGTAAGTCCTATATTTAAAGGTCAAAAAATGTTAACTATTTTTTGACCTTTTGCTTATTTCGTTTCAAAAGAAAATTAATCAAAATTAAAATAGTTTCAAATTGGGGATAGATTGAAATTTAGAAATAAATAATACCTTGTTAAAATAGGTATATTGACTAAGGTATTCCAAAATAGAGTCGCATATAATAATGGCGACTGAATCTTTTATAAGCAAGTTATCGCAGATATATAACGGAGTGTGGATAAGAATGTTAAGAATTAAGTATCTAGCTGCTTTGGGAATAGCAGCAGTTGTTGTAAGTATTGCCAATCCTGTCAGCGCACAGTCTTCTAGAAATGCAGATGGCAAAGGCTATACTTTATCAAGCGATTCACTGATGGGAATTAACGAAAGAACAGCCAATCAGCATTTTCCGGTTTTCTTTAATACTCAACCTTCCATAACACCAATAAATAGTAGAAGACAAAATACCGAGAGTTTTCGTAGAACCAGCACAGAGCCAGTTAAAATAGACAATACACCAGTTTATCTAGAACCCGGTGAAGAAAGCCTTAATGGTAATGATGGATTCCAGGTGCAGTTTGATTTGACTAATACCGAGAAACGGAAGAATGTGAAATAAAGATATCGTTCGAGAGCATTTTTCTCAAACATATTATAACTATTTTTCCCAGGTAGGCTTTTTAACTTGAATAATAATAATTAAACCCGTGAAAGCGGGTTTTGATTTTATCTATTGGTTTATCCGTCAACTGTGGTTATATAATTTCCCCCAAATCACCTGTAATAGTTTTTTTCATATGCCATCTGTTTTTATACGCGATTTTGATATACAAACAGTCGTTTATTAAAGATTCTGGTTAGTACTAATTTTAAATAGTGTAAGTTGAATCAACATATGCATTCAGTAGGATTTAAACACAAATCAAGACCAAATATAAGCTTGTAGAGGAAGTTTGTAGTCGCTTTAATATTTTTGACCTTTAACCTCCCCTTGGGGGTCAATTTCAAGTAAAATTATTTCTTGAGAGAAAGGAGGGGAATTTTGACGCGAGTAATAATAGTACGCCACGGGCAAAGCACTTATAATACCGTTAGACGCATTCAAGGACATCTAGATGAATCGGTATTAACAGAAAAAGGTTGTAGTGATGCGCTAAAAGTAGGTAAAGCACTCAGTAATATTTCATTCGATGCGATTTATTGCAGTCCCCTCAAAAGAGCCAAACAAACCGCAGAAATTATCCACGGTGAAATCAAAGCTAATTTAGATAATATCCCCGCTCTGCAAGAAAATTTAAAAATCAAGGAAATTCACCTACCTTTGTGGGAAGGAATGCTTGCTACAGAAGTACAAGAAAAATTTCCCGAAGATCATAAAGTTTGGAAAGAAAACCCCGAGAAATTGCGGATGCTGGTTCAAGATGGTGAAACAACCGTCGAATATTTTCCAATTTTGGCTCTATACGAACAAGCAAAAGAATTTTGGCAAGAAATTTTACCCAAACATCAAAATCAAACTATTCTTGTAGTTGCTCATAGCTGTATAAATCGATGTTTAATTCAAACTGCAATTAAAATTGAACCTGGTTATATGCAGCGCATTCAGCAATCTAACTGTTGCATTAACGTCTTAAATTTTGGTGATAATTTAGAGGATATTCAGATAGAATCATTCAATCAAACTCAACATATGGGGCAAAAATTACCTTCATTGCGTCCCAATCATCAAGGAATCAGATTATTATTAGTTCGTCATGGAGAAACTGACTGGAATCAGCAAAGTAGGTACCAAGGGCAAGTTGATATTTCACTTAACGAAAATGGTCAATTACAGTCTGAGAAAGTAGCCGAATTCCTCAAAGATATTTCCATTGATAAAGTATATAGTAGTTCCTTGTTGCGTGCAAAAGAAACCGCAGAAATTATTTTACAGCAGCATCAAAACGTTAATTTAGAATTAAACGATGGATTTAAAGAAATAATTCACGGCGCTTGGGAAGGGAAATCAGAAACAGAAATAGAGCAAGAATTTCCCGGCGAATTGCAGCGTTGGCGCGAAACACCAGAACAATTTCAAATGCCTGCGGGAGAAAATTTTCAGCAAGTTTGGCAGCGTACAGTTGAAGTTTACGAGTCAATTATTAAAGCAGCATTAACGGAGAAATTAAATACTATATTAATAGTCGCTCATGGGGGTACCAATCAAATTTTGCTATGTCATATTTTAGGATTATCAGCAGAACATTTTTGGAATTTTCGCCAGAGCAACTGTTGCTTGAATGTAATTGATTATCCCAAAGGCTTAGATAGTTTTCCTGTAGTGCAAGGAATTAATTTTACTTCTTATTTAACAGGAAGCGTATTGGATGAAACTGTAACGGGAGCGGTGTAAAGAGTTAGGAGTTAGGAGTTAGGAGTTAAGAGTTAAGATTTATTAGCATCTCTATTAATTACAAATTACTAGTTATATTATGCCAACCGAATTATTACAAAAAGTAAGAGTTATTAATCCTGTATCTAATACCGATAGAGTTGCTGATGTGTTGATTGAGGATGGTTATATTAAGTTAATTAACGATACAATTTCAGATATCCCCGACGATACTTCTATTCGTGATTGTGCATCTTTAATTTTAGGCCCCGGATTGGTAGATTTGTACAGTCATTCTGGGGAACCAGGTTTTGAAGAAAGAGAAACTGTGGCATCTCTGCTCAAAGCTGCTGCGGCTGGTGGTTTTACTCGCGTTACTCTTTTACCGGATACATCCCCACGTGTTGATAATCCCGCAGTTGTCGCACAATTGCAGCAACTTCATAAAACTGCAAATTCTTCCTCTCTTCCTCTGCTTAATATTTGGGGTGCAATTACCAAAGATGCTAAAGGCGAAAAAATGACGGAATTAGCAGATTTAAAAAATGCGGGAATTGTTGGTTTCGCTGACGGTGATGCTTTGAACAATTTAGCCTTAGTACGTCGAGTGTTGGAATATCTGCAACCGTTGCGAAAACCCGCAGCTTTTTGGTGTTGCGATCGCGATATTTGTGCGGATGGAATCATGCGTGAGGGTGCAAATTCGATTCAGTGGGGTTTACCGGGAAATCCCGCAACTTCCGAGACTTCTGCGATGGCTGCTTTACTCGAATTAGTTGCTAGCACATTCACCCCCACCCACATCATGCGAGTTTCTACCAAAAGAAGCGTAGAGTTAATTGCAGATGCGAAAGCCAAAGGTTTACCTGTTACTGCTAGCACCACTTGGATGCATTTATTACTTGATACCAAAGCTGTGAAAAGTTACAATACAGGATTAAATTTAGAGCCACCATTGGGTAATCCCGAAGATATGATGGCATTGCGTCGGGGGATGCGCGAAGGAATTTTAGATGCCATAGCGATAGATCATTCACCATTTACTTACGAAGAAAAAACCGTAGCCTTTGCTCAAGCGCCTCCAGGAGCCATAGGTTTGGAATTAGCGTTACCTTTACTATGGCAATTGGTAGAAACAGGTGAATTTACAGCTTTAGAATTGTGGAAAGCGCTTTCTACCAATCCAGCGGAATGTTTAAAACAAAGTCCAAGTAAAATTGAAGCAGGTGAAAAAGCCGAATTAACTTTATTTAATCCTCAGAAAAAATGGAAAGTTGAGAGTAAGAATTTGCATAGTTTATCGAGTAATACTCCGTGGTTGGGGAAAGAATTGACGGGAAAAGTTGTGGGGATTTGGTGTTAGTTGAAGGAGTAATATAAATATTTTTTTAGTTATCTTTAGAGGATTTTTGCTCTTTGTCTGGGAATTGCATTACCAACTGGATGTGATATCATTTCTGGTTACACCAGATGGGGATTTAAAAAACCGCAGAGAACGCGAAGAGCGCTGAGGAAGAGAAAGAGAGAGAGAAGGTTTAAATAATCTTAATACAAACGGAAACGATATATAGTAGTGCGAGCATCTTGCTCGCTAGTTTCAAGCTATAAAAATGCATATCCTTTCGGACATTCTGCGTTAATGCACTATGGAAATCAACTAAAATGATACAAACTTTATTCCAAGAACCAATTGGTACACTATTAGTAGAAAGTGACAACATTTATCTAATCGTATTTAATGTTGACGAAGAGGAAATAGTGCAATGGATACCGTCTTATTATCAAAATATTATCAAAGAAACATTAATTGAATATACCAAAATTCCCTATTCTTACGGAGATATTGAATATAGAACAGTTTTTGATGACGAAAATCAAAGCTATTGTATAGTAACTTTAGGATGGCATGGTCCGAAACGAATTCACGGTTGTTTAATCCATTTAGAAATTATTGATGGCAAAATATGGGTGCAGCGCGATGATACAGAAGATGGCGTAACTTACGACTTAGAAGAAGCTGGAATTCCTAAAGATAAAATTGTTTTAGGTTTTCATCCACCTAATGTTAGAAAGCATACAGGTTATGCTGTTGCTTAATTGGTAAATACAATTCAAAAAACCCGGCTTTATCTAAAAAACCGGGTTACTTAACTATTCAAATTAACTTAAAATTAATCAACCTTTTCCATAGCCTTCGCAGCAAGATAAGGCTTGTTTACATAAACATTAGCTATCTCTGGAGTCACATCCCAACCGTAATCTTCCTTGATTACCGCAGCGTCAAAGGTTTTGATATCACCAGTTACTTCGATGTTTGTACCAACAGGAGGAGCATCTTCACTGCTCACGACTAAAACATCTTGTCCGCGTAGAGATTCTTTATCGGTTACAATAAATGCTTTTGGTCCGACTATTTCTTTAACTTTAGTACTAACTGTAACAGTTTCTCCAACTAGTTCGGCGTTAGGTAATCCAGCACTTTCGGGTGTGCTATCAGTAGCGTCTGGTAATGCAGCACCCGTAGTTCCTGTAGTTGGGGGTACTTCTGTAGCTGTATCTCCGGTATTTGTCGCTCCCGGTGCTTGCTCTGTTGGTTCTACTTCACCTATTGTGTCATTTGTTGTATCGCACGCACCAAGAAATAATGCTAAAGATGCTATTGCGATCGCGCCGTTTGCTTTAACAATTTTCTTAATTAAATTACCAACTTGAAAATCTCTTTTAAGATTATCGCTATTATCTTTAAGTCTATTCATCATCTGTCAATCTCCTCGATACATCACTATATACAGTTTTTAGGAATCAGTAATTGCTATTCATTTACACTTTAATCGCCATCACGTTACCCTCGATCTCTTATAACGAGTAAACATGAGGCAAAAGCATCAGAATCCATTAAAACCAAAAACTGAATATAAACATTTGTTAATAGTAGCTTAAATAACTTAGCTAAATATCACTTCTATCTCTAGAAGGAGAATAAATGAAATTAGTCTAATTTAAAGTTTTTTCATTTCCTTTCTTTTGGTAGATGCGATAGTCTTATTAAAATAAACAAAAAAGAATATTTTAATTAGTTTCTTCTTATAACTGTCTATATAGTTCTATATAGTTAATCAATCGCTATATAATCATGACACTTATCAACGATGGCAATTTATCATTAGAAGATGTTCAACGTCTCTTAGGATTTCAAGAAAATTACAATGACTCATTTACTTCATTATTGTCTCTCGAAGCTTTAACAGAAGTAGAACAGCAGGAACTTTTACAGATTCGGGATGATTTTGATAGATATCTGACAGCAGGTAAAGTTTCCGAAGGACAAGTTAAATTTTTGGTAATTGCTCCTTTAATGCGTTTAGCAGGATTTTATAAATATCCAATTCAAATAAAACTAGAAGAAGATATCGCTGAAATAAAAATAGAAGATGAGAATACAACTATTACTGGCAGATTAGATATTTTAGCTGTCAACAAAATTAGAAAGCTCACAGACAAAACTTTTTTCTGGGTATTATTAATTGAATCTAAAAACAGCAGTATTTCCCCATTTGAAGGTTTACCTCAACTGTTAACATATGCTTCTGAAAGCTTACAGTATCAAACATCTGTTTGGGGATTAGTTTCCAACGGACAATATTACCAATTCGTATATATCCAACAAGGAAATCCTACAACTTATCACCTGATGCCATTATTAAACTTGATGGAACCAAAACGTGCAGTTGAATTATTACAAGTTTTAAAAGCAATTTGCGGTTTGTAGTGAGAACTTCATTTTTCGGATGAAAGGGCTTAAGCCCTTACTACGAACCTTTGTTATTCACAAATCCAAAAGTTCCATCACTTGGGAAGGTTTCACTAAAGAATTCGCGCACAAAATACCGCTTGCAGCCACCGCAGGAACTCCAATTCCCGGCATTGTGCTGTCACCAACCCGGTACAATCCTTTTATCGGTGTATTTTGGTTGGGAAACATCCCCTTACCAGCAGCAATTGCCGGGCCGTAAGTACCTTGATATCTTCTTAAATAATGGGCATGAGTTAACGGCGTACCAATTAGTTCTAAAGCTACACGTTTTCTAATATCTGGAATTACTTTTTCTATAGCTCGATATAAGGTTTGGGCTTTTTGCTTTTTCTTCTCTTCATAATCTCGATTTTTTTCCCATCCTAAATAAGGTTCCAAAGTATAAGCGTGAACCACATGATGATTTTCTGGAGCTAAAGAAGCATCCCAAACGGTGGGAATCGAGATCATGCAGGTGTTTCCCGGTACGCTAATATCTTGTTGAGCATCGTGTACTACTACATGATGTCCCGTCAAATTCTCTAAACCTTCGCCGCGAAAGCCTAAATGTAAATGCATAAAGCTTTCCACCGCAGGAGTATCTAAAGCTGCTTGACGGTAAGACGCTGGTAAATCTTCTCTAAGTAACAATTTAGTATAGGTATCCCAGATTGTGGCGTTGGAAATTACCACCGGAGCTTTGATAACTTCTTGATTATCCCCCTTTTTTAAGGGGGGCTGGGGGGATAATTCCTTTTTTAAAGGCGGCTGGGGGGATGATAATCTTACTCCTACAGCTTGACCATTTTCTACGATAATTTGCTCTACATGACATCCCAGACGTAATTCTCCTCCCCAGCGCTTCAACCCATTTACCAAAGCATCCACAATGGCGCTACCACCTCCCAAAGGATATTCAATAGCAGTATTAGAACGTTCTCCTAACATAAATGCTACTTCCGGAGCAATAGTACCGCTTGCTTTTAAACCCGACAGTAGAAAGCATTCGAGGTCAATTAATCTTCGTACCCAGGGGTCTTTTACCGTAGCATCCATTACCGAACCTACCGAACTTTGTACTAAAGGTAGATTCGGCAGCATTTTTAATAAAGATGGCAAATAACGTCCCAATAAAATCGGAATTAATTGCCAATCGCTACGTAAAGCCAAAGTGGGAATACCTTTCATTGCCTCATATAGCGGCAGTAAGCGTTGTTCAAACTGTTGTAATTCCCTTGCTCCTTGAGGTGTAACTGTAGCCACTTCCTCCCGATAGCGTTGGTAATTACAGTAAACTGCAAAACTACCTTCAGGAAAATGATAGTGTCCGAGAGGATCGTAAGGTACAGTTTGGAGAGATTCCCCTAAAATATCCAATACTTGTTTTACAGGATTCAAACTTCGAGCATCACTCAGTCCACAATAGAATGAAGGACCAGAATCAAATTCAAATCCTTGTCGTCGAAAATTATGAGCGGCACCACCTGCAACTGTATGGCTTTCGCAGACTATTACCCGCTTTCCGTAACGACTGAGCAATGCAGCAGCAGTTAACCCGCCGATACCACTACCAATGACTATGACATCAAAATTTTCCATGATTAATTGTTAGTTGTTGGTTGTTAGTTGTTAGTTGTAGTTTTTTCCAACCACTATCCACTATCCACTATCTACTAACCACTATCTACCTATTTTCAGAATGTAGTAATGACAGAACAAACATTAGAACAACTACTAGAGCAACCATTAGAACAACCACTAATTGAATTAAAAGGCGTTTCTAAGTCATTTGGTAGCAATAAGATTTTAGATCAGGTAGATTTTACAATTTACCGGGGAGACGCATTAGGAATAATTGGTCCTAGCGGTACTGGTAAATCTACTATTTTGCGGATAATTGCCGGGTTAACTCCTCCCGATGAAGGAGAAATTTACATCTCTGGCGAGCTAAGAGAAGGTTTGATAGAAGATGGAGCCTCGGCAGTGGGAATTGGCATGGTTTTTCAGCAAGCGGCTTTATTCGACTCGCTAACGGTGGATGAAAACGTAGGTTTTTTGCTTTACCAGCATTCAAATCTTTCTAAAAAAAGGATTCGAGAACTCGTTGATGAAAAATTGGAAATGGTAGGTTTACCCGGAGTTGCGGATCGATTTCCCGCAGAACTTTCTGGAGGAATGCGGAAGCGAGTCAGTTTTGCTCGTGCTATTATGTCTAATCCCGACAAGCCCGAGGAAACACCAGAAATTTTGCTATACGATGAGCCTACAGCCGGATTAGATCCCATTGCTTCGACTGTCATCGAAGATTTAATTCGGGAATTGCAGGATGCAAACGGAACTTGTAGCAGCTACGCTATCGTTACTCACCAACACAGTACGATTCGTCGTACTGCTAACAGAGTTGTGTTTCTGTACCAAGGTAAAGTGCAGTGGGAAGGAAAAGTTGCCGAAGTTGATAACACAGACAATCCTTCTATTAGACAATTTATGAGTGGAAACGTTGACGGACCAATTAATATTGCTGGTGCATGAAAATTAAAACAAAACTTATCTTCGCGATTAGGTTGAATTAGAGGATAAATTACAAATTTATAAATCATAAACGATAACAGAATGCATAAATACCTATTTACAAATTTAGTTACAAATTTAAAGCGTAATTTTAAAGGGAGGTGAAAAATGCGATCGCGATTGTTTAGAGAAGGTTCTGTTGGATTATTAATCTTGTTAGGTTTGGGAGTCTTTGGAATGCTTTTCCTCTGGCTTAACAGAATAAACGCCGCCGGTCGTAGTTATAGCTTTATCGTAGACTTTAAGGACGCTGGTGGAATGCAAAAAGGTGCCGTCGTTCAATATCGGGGTGTAAAAGTAGGAAATATCGCCAGTATTAAACCAAATGTGAATGGTGTAGAAGTAGAACTTGATATCAATAACCCCGACTTAATAATTCCCCGCGATGTCAAAATTGAAGCCAATCAATCTGGGTTAATCAGCGAAAGCATTATTGAGATTACACCAGAAAGAACTATTACTCGTGCGAATGTAGATGCCAAACCTTTAGAAAAGGGTTGCGATCCTACACTGATTGTCTGCGATGGTTCCCGTCTCAGAGGCGAAATTGGTATCAGCGTTGACGAACTAATTCGCTACAGCAGCCGTTTATCAGAAGTTTACAGCCGACCGGATGTATACGAAAACGTCAATCAAGCTTTAAAAAATACATCTCTAGCAGCAGCACAAGTCGCTCAATTGACTCGCGATGTTTCCAGCTTGACAAAAACTACCCAACAAGAATTAAAAACCTTTGCTTCCGCCGCAAATGAAGTAGCAACAGCAGCTAACCGAGTCAGTACATCCACTGATAGAACTATCAACCAATTTGGTAATACAGCGTCGCAGTTAAATGCAACAGCAAGAGAATTTAGCACAACAGCAAGACAATTTAGGGGTACAGCCGATCAAATTGGTTCCACAGCCAATAACGCAAACAAGCTGCTGAATAATATCGATAACTTAGTTACAACAAATCGATCCTCGCTAGTGACTGCATTAAACGACATCACAGCAACCAGTTCTCAATTAAGAACAACACTTAACGGTTTATCCCCAAGCATCAATAGATTTACCAAAGGACAATTGCTCGAAAACCTAGAAACACTTTCAGCCAATGCAGCAGAAGCCTCAACAAACCTACGAGACGTTACCAAAACACTCAACGATCCCAACAACCTTTTAGTACTGCAACAAACATTAGATTCCGCCAGAGTCACCTTCGAGAACACCCAGAAAATCACATCAGATTTAGATGAATTAACGGGAAATCCACAATTCAGGCAAAATCTCGAACAACTCGTCAACGGTTTAAGTGGCTTAGTTTCCTCCACCGAACAAGTCGAACAGCAAGTAAAATTTGCCGCCACCCTCGACTCAGTGAAAGCCAGCATAGACAAACCAAATCAAACATCAACACCAATTAGAAAACAACCCTTTAGATTTAACTCCTCATCTCAAACTTTAAAAAACCAAGCCAGAATCAAGCAAACTAAAAACCTACAGCAAAATTCCTCATCCCAAGAAGAACTTTTAAAGCAACTTCGGGAATATCAGAAGACTAGAGAGTGAGGAGACAAGGAGACAAGGAGACAAATAGGGAGCAAGATGCTCCCACTACTGACTGCTGACTGGTAACTGGTAACTGGTAACTAGTAACTGCTCACTGTTCACTGCTCACTGCTCACTGATTAATTCCAATCCTGTTCTTCCTTCTTCCCTTTGGTGCGGTAAATTCCACCGACGGCGTGAATAGCTTTAGTTTTCTCAAAAAGTTCCGCTTCCGTAATTCCCCATTTTTGTAACACCTCATCCAAGCCACTTTGAATATCAAAGGCACCGGGAAAATTCTGATAGCGAATCCGCAACCGAGCTAATTCCGCCAAATTAATATCGCTCGCTTCCCCCACCAACAAATTTTCCAGCAAAGGGCGATCGCGATTGTATTGCGGATGTTGTTGTTCTTTCATAGTTGTTAGTGGTTAGTTGTTAGTGGTTAGTTGTTAGTTGTTGGTAGTTAGATAGTAGGGTGCGTTACCGCGACAGCGTAACGTACCATTTCTTATTGTCCCGTTAATTGTGATGAGTTGGATAAAGGTATGTCAAGCACGGACACGCTTCGCTAACGTAGTTGGGCTTTAGCGCTAAAGCGCAACTACGAACCCATCATTTTTATGGGACAAACCATTAGTAAAAGAATTAAAAAACAACACTCAGCCCGATTAATCGATCGAACTGAGTAAATAATTATCAGTATTTAATTTTAGATATCAATGCAAAATATTCCTAACTGTTCACTGTTAACTGCTCACTGTTAACTGTTTCCAACACCAAGTAAAAAGAGTACCGCCGATTACTAATTTTGCTATTTCAAGAATCCAGTATCCGCCATGCAATAAATTCATATGCACGGGAGTTTCAGCTATCGCTTCAAACCAGTTTAATTGCAGTCCAATAGCAGACATTTCTGGAGTTAAAAGATAAGTGTCAACTAAAGCAATTGCAACTAATAAATTTGCACCGAAAATAATCTTTTTTTGCCAGTTTAAATTAATTTGACTAGAAGCTAAAACCCCAGTTAATACCAATGCCGCACACAATAATTCAACGCGGTTGAAACTCCAGAAAATTGTATAGCCAGCTGATGCAAAACTAGATTGAGTCATCATTCCAGAAACGTAAAGACTAGGCATAATTACCCAATCTAAAATGACGCTGGCACTGAGCCAGAAACCCAAAGTTAAAATAACAACATTTTGCCAAACTGGGCGCTTAAATTCTACGCTGGAAGTGGAAATGGTATTCATGAAAAGAAATAATTGCTCGCTATATTCTTAGTGTGAAACATAGAAAGTTGTTTTGACTACTCATCTCAACTAACCTTTACAAAACAGTCGTATTTTTACGGTAAATATAGTGTTAACCGTACTTTTTGGATAACATTTCTTAATAATTGAATTTTATGTACTTTACCTGGCGACTGGAAGTCGCGGCTACACAAGCAAAGTCCACCTGCGTGGACTAATAAATATTAAATCCTAACTTCTAATTCTTAACTCTTAACTCCTAACTTATAACCATGCGAAAAGCAATTATATTAAGCACCTTTCTCAGTTGCATCATCGGTATCGAGATTTCGACATTAGGCTTAAGTCAAGCAGTACAGTTGCGAGATGGGAAAGTATATTTTGTGCAAGTGCCTCGTTTGTTAAAGGCAACAACCACATTTGATGATGTAAATATATGGGGTGCGACATATTACTTTACCGTAAAGGTTCCTTCCGATGCTGGTGAACCTCTGCAAACCATAACCATTAATCAGCATTCGGGATTAGATAAGATACATTTTGATTTAGAAGATAGCTTTGCAATATCGAAAAGCAACGGTAAAAAAGAGAAATTGCCGCTTCAGATTACCGAAAAACCAAAATCAAAAACAGTATCGGTGATATTTAACCCGCCAGTTGAACCTGGTAAAACAATTACTATTGCTTTGAAGCCGATACGCAATCCCTCGGTTGAAGGGGTTTATTTATTTGGAGTTACCGCATTTCCTGCGGGTGAAAAATCCCACGGGCAATTTTTAGGTTATGGAAGGCTACATTTTTATCGAAATAATAGTTCTTTGTTTTCGCCTTTTGGGTGGTGATGGTGAAATCATGGCACCCCTCTCCTTGTTAAGGAGAGGGGAGCAAAATAGCAAGCGCTGAAATTCTACAACCAAGCATTACTTTTAAGCCGCCAAGCTGGTTATAAACGGTAACTCCCGATTCTCTCGACAGTTACGAGTTACCAAAACGCGAAGAAATTGAAACAGCAGCAGCGAAATTCAAGGAATTATTGAAAAAATGCGAACAGTCACCAATAAACTGCCAAGATTTATCCGCAGCACAAAAGGCTAAAGATTTTCAAGAAGTTACTCAAGCTGCAACTCAACTTAGCAAACTTGTTTTCGCTCCGGTTTCTCAAAAGTTGGGTTGGGAATTGGCAAGACAAAGCGCAAGTTGAGCAAGTAATTTACGGTACTAATTTCAAAAATGACCCTAATAAAATGGCAAACGATTGGGCAATAATGAAAATTAGTTCACCTCTAGGTCAAAAATATGGTTATTTGGGATGGAAATCGTTAGCTTCTGCGGTACTAACTCGCAATAAAAAAGCTTTCTTCTTTGTCGGTTATTCAGGTGATTTCCCCACTCAAAAATATCAGAAATATTTCACCGCCGGTCCCGGATGGACTGCAAGTTATGAAGCAGGATGCAGCATTACAAAGGAAGATAATGGCTCATTATTGCACGATTGCGCCACAGCAGGTGGTTCTTCCGGTGGAGCCATCATCGGCGTAATTGGTGGTAATCCCTATATTGTTGCTCTGAATAATGCCGAACAAAAAAATATATACACTGGACAAGATATTACCAACTTGGCAGTGAAAATTTCTAGTATCGAACAGGCTTTAAATGGAAATTAGTGATCTTTCAATTAGTTTTGATTGATTTGTTTATTCCCGCAACCTTGTAGAGACGCGATATATCGCGTCTCTACATCCCCCCATCCACCCATCCCCCCATCCCCCCATCACCCCATCCCCCTATCCCCCTATCCCCTCATCCCAAAACGCGGTATATTTTCTGATATAAGCGTTGGGGGTACAGGATAGATGCCAAAAGTTATAGCTATCCTAAATGGGAAAGGAGGAGTCGGTAAAACTACTACCTCAATAAATCTTGCAGCATCTTTTGCGGAGAAAAAAAAGGTACTTTTGGTAGATGCGGATGTCCAAGGTTCGGCTAGCTGGTGGTTCTCAAGAAGTGATTCGGGGATGGGGTTCGATCTATCTCAAGAGACAAATCCGAAATTATTAAGTAGTTTACGCTCTATAAAAGGTTACGATTTAGTAATAGTCGATACGCCTCCAGCCCTGCATTCTCAAGCATTAGCAGCAGTAGTCAAAAATGCAGATTATTTGGTTTTGCCAACACCCCCAGCGCCAATGGATTTAGCTGCTTTGGTTGATACAGTCAAAGAAGCAGTCACTCCTGCGGGTACTCCCCATCGAGTACTGTTAACAAAAGTGGATACGCGAAGTTTGAGAGAAGCAATCGAAGCTCAAAATACTCTTTTGAGTTTGGGAATTCCCGCTTGTAATGCGTTTATCCGTATTTACAAAGCCCATGAAAGAGCGGCGCTAGATGGAGTCGCGATTACTCAATGGCGAGGAAAAAACGCACGGGAGGCGGAATCTGACTATCGCCGCGTGGCTGACGAATTACAGCGTGATTGGAGTAAATAATGGCTAGAAAAAATCTTTCAGATTTATTAAAAGAAGAAGTAAAAAAACCAGCAGGTGACGAATCAACTATTGATGTCCCTGCATCTGAGGTAAAAGATATGAATAAACAAACTAAAACTGCTCCTGTTGATTTAGAAGCCACCGTCAAGGAATTGCAAGAAACTTTAGAAAAAACACGAAAAAACGAAGAAACTTTACAGAAGCAAGCGTCGGGATTTCAATCTACAATTGCCGAACAAGAGAAATTATTTAAGCAGTTACAGAAAGAAGTTGATGAAGCGAAAAAATTAGGAAATTTACAAGATACTGTAGAAGAACTTAAACAAGAATTAGCAGCAGCACGTAAAAACGAAAAAAGCTTAGAGAAGCTAATTGGAGAGTTACAGCTAACTTTAAAAGAGAAAGATGAATTAACAGAAAAATTAAACACAGAACTTTATGCAGCCAAAAAAGATGCTCTACAGTTAGCAGAAGCAAATACCAAACTTACAGCAGAAGTCAATACAGCCCAAAAAATTGCCGAAATAGAATCTGCTGCACCACAACCTGCTACCAGACAACCTGCTGCAAAACAACGAGTTCCCAATCAATCGGCGATAACTCAACCAAAGAAAGATTATTCATCTTCATTAGCCTACAGAAAACATTATTCTCGTCCGACTGGCCCTTACCCGAAAAACCAAATAATGATAGCTCTGCTCCAATGTGGTTATTAGATTAATCAGTGAACAGTGAACAGTTAGCAGTTAACAGTTAGGAGTTAGGAGTTAGGAGTTAACAACTAACAACTAACAACTAACAACTAACAACTAACAACTAACAACTAACAACTAACAACTAACAACTAACAACTAACAACTAACAACTAACAACTAACAACTAACAACTAACAACTAACAACTAACAACTAACAACTAACAACTAACAACTAACAACTAAATATAATCTAAAATCCAAAATCCAAAATATTTTGTGCGGTAGCTTGTGGCTGTTCTAAATGAGGAACATGCCCACTATTTTTTATCCAAGTTAAGGTACTATTAGGAATCGCCCGTTCAAATTTATAGGCATCCTTAGTACCTAATATTTTGTCGTTATCTCCCCACAATATCAGTGTTTCTTGGTTAATTTCTTCAAGTTGCTTTGCTTTAAAAGGTTGATAACCACCGCTTTTTGTAAAAGCAATTAAAGCTTTATTCCAGTTAGCCATCTGTAAATGCATAGCGCCACTATAGAAAGCATCTTCTGTTGCAAGCTGTTTGTTTTTATAAGCTGCACGGCTGATACTTTGCCGTATTTTACGATTTTTTAAAAATTCTGTTGCAAAATAATCTAACGGTGGAAACATCAATTTACTTGCTGGTGAACCACCCGTCAAACCTGCGCTATCAATTAATACCAGTTTTTCTACGATTTCTGGATAAGATAAGGCAAAATCGATCGCCGCAGCACCTCCCATCGAAGCACCTACTAAAATTACGGGCTGGTTAATCAAGTTTTTCCAAAAACAATAAAGATGGGTTTTAATATCATTTGGACTAAAATTCAACCCCGCAAGTCTGTCAGTAAAACCAAAACCTAATAAATCAACTGCCCACGTTTCATTTTGCGCTGCTAACAAAGGAAACAGACGACGATATTCCAACACCGAACTATCAAACCCGTGTAGAAGCAAAATTGGCGTACCATCACTGCCTTGATGCACGTAAGTTGTAGCAATCGGTTGCTTAATTAAAGGAGTTGTAAGAGGTGTTTGCTCTATAGTTTGAGCAAGAGCAATCGAAGCAGGTTCCGTTAATTGCTCAACCCCATTAGGAAGAAATTTAGGAAACATGAGTTTTAGTTTACCAGTCTTGCGTAATCCAACATAGTCAGGAGTAAAGAAATCGAGGGATTATAAGATAAATAAATAAAAAATTGATTTACCTCGTAACCCTATACCCAGTCACTAGTTGGATTCATTAATTCTTTATATATGTATATACCCAAAAAATATACCTACTCCTTACGGTATATGCCTTGTATAGAATATCAACATAAATCCGCTGTTTATTTTTTCAATGAATTGTTAAGGAATATATATATTTTTACCCAAAGAAAAAATACACTGATACTCCGTACAAAGCTTTACCAAGCGAAAACGCTTGTAGTGCTAGTAATTGCTTGAATTGGAGAGATATCAACTAATGTCACGAAGGCTTAATTGGATTGATTGCTGGAAAGGTATTGCAATAGCTACAGTTGTTGCAGGTCATGTTTTTTCAGACTTGAAAGTTGCAAAGTATATTTACTGGTTTCATATGCCGCTTTTTTTCTTTATCAGCGGATATCTATATAAAGAAAAATATAATTACCAGTCTTTTTTTAAAAAGAAGTTTTTTCATTTAATTGTTCCTTATATATCATTTCTTATTTTATTTAGTCTTCCTACTTTAGCAGTATATTTACAGGAATTTTGGCAAACTCAACAATTAGATTCAATATATAAATTACTCTCGTTTACCTTTAGACAATTGTATGGCGGTCAAATATTATCTGGTAGATTTGGTGTTTTTTGGTTTGTAACTTGCCTATTTTTTACTCAACAATTATATAACTTTATTTATACTAAATTTGGCAGTTATAAATGTTTAATAAACATAATTATGCTAGATTTTTATTGTTTAGCAATGATTGATTGCTGGTTTTTCACCGATATTAATTTCCCTTGGAATATTAATGTTGTATTAATGGCACTTCCATTTTATTGGTTTGGACATATGGCATCTAAAAAACCGGCTATTTTTAATTCTAAAAGACTATTTTTTATTGCCGTTATTGTATTTTCAATTAATGTTTTAATAGATAATTGGTTTTCACTTGACATCAGCTTTGATATGAAAACTAGAGATTATGGGATACCGATGGTTGATTTACTTATAGCTATTTCAGGCATTATTATTGTTCAACATTTGGCACAAATAGTAAATAAAATCAAGTTCATCGATAGCCTTACCCGTCAAGTCGGTACTGCTTCAATGGCAATTATGTATTTACATCAACCTATTCAATTAGGCTTACAAAAAATTTCATTTTTGAATGATACTACCGTGCGGTTAATTGCTGCATTGCTGATTCCATATTTAATTTATAAAATTATGATTAATTTCTCTTTCACTAAAAAGTATTTTTTAGGTGAGTTTAAATCTGTATCAAATATTAAACTAAAAAGTCTATCCAAAGTATGATTTTAATATTGCATACAGTTATTGCGAAACTACCTGAATATATTTCGGTTTTTACTACTGCACGATTTTTGGAAGAATATTTACTATTCTCGAAGCTGTTACAGAAGCTCGTTCGACTTGCGAAGTAAAAGGAAGCAATTCTAGTGACTGTGCTGTAGCTTGGGATATTGTGGAAGAATTACAAGCTGAGAAATCCCATCAAAAACAAGCAGCTAAAATTAAAAATTCACTGGATAATTATTGCGTTACGCGAAGCCATGCCCGAAGGGCTTATCGCAATCCCAATGCACTTGAATGTCGGGTATACGATATTTAGTACGATATTTAGTATTAATTATTGTTCTGCTTCAAACTAGCAGCAGCTTCAGTTGTAATTTGCTTAACGGCTGATAAATCTAAGGAAATAGTTTGATCTTCACATCCAAGCCATAGAAGATACTCAATATTACCAGCAGGGCCAGTTATAGGGGACCAAGTTAAATCTTTGTAATACCATCCTAACTCTGTAGCGGTTTGCAAAACTTGAAAAATAGCATCAGCTTGGTCATTTGGGTTACGCACAACACCCTTCTTTCCAACTTTATTTTTTCCAACTTCAAACTGCGGTTTTACTAGTAACAAAGCTTCCCGAGGAGATTGCAGAAGTTGCCACAGCGCGGGTAAAATTTTAGTTAGAGAAATAAACGACACATCTACCACAGCCAAATCGGGTAATTCCCTTTCATAAACCTCTCCTATTTCAGATAGGGGAGGTAAATTTTGTTCTTTCTCCCCTTGTCTCCCCCTCTCCCCCTCTCCCCCTCTTCCCCCTCTTCCCCCTCTCTCCTTCTCTCCATACAAATCTTCCGGAGTCAAATGACGTAAATTAGTCCGTTCGCGTAAAACCACCCGAGCATCATTTCGCAAACGCCAATCAACCTGCCCGTAACCAACATCAATACCGTAAACTAACTTAGCTCCCGCTTGTAACAAACAATCCGTAAACCCCCCCGTAGAAATTCCACCATCCAAACAAACACGTCCTTTCACAGAAATATCAAAATTATCCAAAGCCTTAGCCAACTTTTCTCCACCGCGAGAAACAAAACGCGACTTTTGCTTAACTCTAATTTCCGCCGCTACATCAACCGAAGTCCCCGCTTTATCCACCAACTGATTATCAACTAATACCTCACCAGCCTGAATTAACCGCTGCGCCTGCTGACGAGACGAAGATAAACCAAGTTCAACTAATAAAACATCAAGTCTTTGTTTCACTGGTAAATGGTAATTGGTAATTGGGCATTGGGCATTGGGAATTGGGCATTGGGGATTGGGCATTGGGCATTGGGAATTGGGAATTGAAAGGGAGAGAAGGGAAAGGGGGTAGAGTTGAAAGAGTTTGAACTCCTAACTCCTAACTCCTAACTCCTAACTATATCCATGCCCCATGCCCAATCCCCCATTCTCCATCTTAATTAAATATCCTTTTCGCTTAACTCTCTTGTCATATAGTCAAACGGTTCGTCTACAAAGCTGGTATCGTCAATACCGGCGGAGGCAACTTGCTCTTTAACCATTTCCTTCATGATTTGGATACCGGCAACTGTAGGAGCAATGGGAACTCCTAAAGAATTGTAAGTTTCGCGCAAACCTTGCAATACTCGCTCATCCAGCACATCCATGCTGCCAGCAACTAAAGCATAAGTGGCGTAACGCAAATAGTAATCCATGTCCCGCAAACAAGCCGCATAACGACGAGTTGTATAAGCGTTTCCGCCGGGACGAATTAATTCTGGCTGATCCTCAAATAGTTGAACTGCGGCTTCTTTAACTATAAATGCTGCATTAGAGTTGATAGCCGCAGCAGCTTGTACTCTTTGGGTACCGCTTTCAAAGTAAGACTTAAGCGAATCTACTGCGTTTCTATCGAAGTACCGTCCGGTAACATCATAATTCTTAATTAAATTTGTTACGGCATCCTGCATTTTTATTATCCCCCAGTCATTCCTAATTATGATTTGATATTAATTTGGCTAAAAGTCCATCAAAAAACCTATTTTGTGGTAAGTTAGCCAAAAATCTGGCAAAAAGCAATCCATACTACTTAAGGATTCTAAGCCAAAGTTGACCCCTATAAGATGAACTTTTATTTTTGTATAGATGATTTAGTAAAAGGTTAACATTACCTTTAGAATCTATTTTCTGTAACAAATAATACACTTTTTTTTTAGTACCTCTATTTAGGATATTCCAGGTGTATAAACAAGTGGTTTCAGCTTCTAAGGGTCAACAGTTTTTTTGAATATTTCCGTTTTAATCCATTGTGTATTGGCAGATAAGGAGTAACCATGACAACCCCACAAGAAGTCTTGAAAATGATTCAAGACCAAAAAATTCAGATGATAGATCTGAAATTCATCGATATGCCAGGAATTTGGCAGCATTTAACAATGTTCCAAGACCAAATCGATGAAAGTTCTTTCACCGATGGTGTCCCATTCGACGGTTCGAGTATTCGGGGTTGGAAAGCCATTAATGAGTCAGATATGTCAATGGTTCTAGATCCAAATACTGCTTGGATCGACCCTTTCATGAAAGAACCTACTCTGAGTATTGTATGTAGTATTAAAGAACCCCGCACTGGTGAATGGTACGACCGCTGTCCTCGGGTAATTGCCCAGAAAGCGATTGATTATTTAGTCGCATCCGGTGCCGGTGATACGGCATTTTTTGGCCCAGAAGCTGAATTTTTCATCTTTGATGATGTTCGTTTTGACCAAACCCAAAATGCAGGTTACTACTACGTAGATTCCGTAGAAGGTCGTTGGAATTCTGGTAAAGAAGAAGGCCCTAACCTGGGTTATAAGCCGAATTATAAAGGAGGTTACTTCCCGGTTTCCCCTACCGATACTTCTCAAGATATGCGGACGGAAATGCTGTTGGAAATGAAAAAATGCGGCGTTCCCATTGAGAAGCATCACCATGAAGTTGCTACTGGCGGTCAGTGCGAATTGGGTTTCCGTTTTGGTAAGCTAATCGAAGCTGCCGATTGGTTGATGACTTACAAGTACGTAATTAAGAACGTAGCTAAGAAGTACGGTAAATCTGTTACCTTCATGCCCAAGCCCGTATTCCAAGATAACGGCTCTGGTATGCACACCCACCAATCGATTTGGAAAGACGGTAAGCCTTTATTCGCTGGCGATAAGTATGCGGGAATGAGCGAAATGGGACTTTACTATATTGGTGGTATTCTCAAGCACGCACCAGCACTCTTAGCATTCACCAACCCTAGCACCAACTCTTACAAGCGTTTGGTACCCGGTTACGAAGCACCAGTAAACTTGGCTTACTCCCAAGGAAACCGTTCCGCTTCCGTGCGTATTCCTCTCTCTGGTGACAACCCCAAAGCCAAGCGTTTAGAGTTCCGCTGCCCCGATGCAACTTGTAACCCCTATCTAGCCTTTGCTGCAATGCTCTGTGCTGGCTTAGATGGGATCAAAAACAAGATCGATCCCGGCGAACCTTTAGATAAGAACATCTACGAACTTTCTCCTGAAGAACTAGCTAAAGTTCCTTCTACACCAGGCTCTTTGGATTTGGCATTGGAAGCTCTTGAAAAAGACCATGATTTCTTGATTCAAGGTGGAGTATTCACCAAAGACTTTATAGAAAACTGGATTTCTTTCAAGTTAGATACTGAAGTCAACCCCATGCGCTTACGTCCTCATCCCTACGAATTTTCTCTTTATTACGACTGTTAGTTCGAGTTTTTTGTAGATTTCGGTCAACCATACATAATTAACAATCATAAATTAAGCCACCCTTGTAGAGGTGGCTTTCTTTTGTATTCGTGAGGGAGAGGGGGAAAAGGGGGGGAGATGGGAGAAAATCATTAACTCCTAATTCCTAACTCCTAACTCTTAACTCCCGTTAGGGTATTAGCTCATCGTCGCATTAGAGCGATCGCAACTTCCCCAAGCGCTGGGATTTATCTTTCCTTGAACGGGATTCCAATAACGAGAACTTCCCGCTTGTTGACCAATTTCTTCTCCAGCACGTCCGAGCATTGACTGTTGACGATTTTTAATTGTTTGATAATGACCTTGCATTAAAGCACGGGCTTTTTCTTGGGTAGTCATAATTTTTGAACTCCTTATATTTTATTAATATCTAGTAAGGTTATTGTTGCTTCTCTCAATTATAGTAATAATTCTGTAACAATGACTACGGTTTTCCGACTTTATTATGAAATATATATATAAATTTATGTGAAGTTTCAAATTTGCACTGCACCTAGTTCCTAGTCTCCGGCTAGGAACCCATACTGTGAGGCTCTGCCTTCTATCTAACCTGGAGGCAGAGCCTCCCGAAATGCGTCACAAGTCAGAGCCTTGTAACGAGACTAGTAGTCCACCACATAAGTTCTGAGGGGTAGCACATTCGTAGTGCGAGCATCTTGCTCGCTGGCGCTATCGAGCGAGCAAGATGCTCGCTAGCGGTCACGAGGGAGCGAGACGCTCCCACTACGAGCGCGTTACCCATCAAAATTAATGTGGCGGAGTACTAGTGGTTCACCACATTAATTCTGATGGGTTAAGATACCTCTTCGTAGGTTGGGTTAAGCGGAGCGCAACCCAACTCGGGTGTTGGGTTGAACGAAGTGAAACCCAACCTACAATTATAAATGTCATACCCCTCATAACTTATGTGGTGAACCACTAGAGAGTACATTTAGTTTTGAAAAAAAATATACCGGAAGGAAGTACTCATATTTAACATCTTCCCTTCGATAGGTCTTCGGCAATTACACAGATTTTTTCTAAATGTTTATGATTGTTTATTAAGAAATATTTCCATAAAATGAGAATAGGTTACAAAATTTAGAGATACTATGCCAGACACTTTAACAAAACTGACTTACCAGACATTTCAACAGAGTAAAAGTATTTTTGGTTTAGCTCATAAAACCCTTAGCACGGGGTTGATGAAAGCTTTATCTCCGGTGGATAAGAAGGTAACGCCGATTCCCACAGAGTTACTACTCAAATTACAGGAGCGTCTAAATAATTTATTAGAAACTGACTGGGAAGATGCAGAGCGAGGAGTTTATCCCAAAAGCTTGCTGTTTGATAATCCTTGGGAAGACTTTTTCCTTTATTATCCCCAAATATGGATGGATTTACCCCAAATATGGGAGAGAGCTAAGTCTGATAAATATAAAGAATTCTCCCCAAATATAGATACTACAGATTATCCGCAATACTACGTGCGGAATTTTCATCATCAAACCGATGGTTATTTGAGCGAATTATCTGCCAACCTGTACGATTTACAGGTAGAAATTCTCTTTAATGGTGCCGCTGATGCGATGCGACGCAGAATTTTGGCTCCATTAAAGGAAGGGTTGAAAGTATTCGCTAATGTATCTCCACGTCAACAGCGTGTTTTAGATATAGCTTGCGGTACTGGACGCACTTTGAAGATGATTCGAGCAACTTTACCGTACTGCTCGCTGTTTGGTACGGATTTGTCACCAACTTACTTGCGAAAAGCTAATCAGTTGCTATCGGAAATTCCTGGAGAATTACCGCAACTTTTGCAAGCTAATGCCGAAGAGTTGCCTTATTTAGATGACTATTTCCATGCTACAACTTGTATTTTTCTTTTCCACGAATTACCAGCACCAATACGTCAGCGAGTAATTAACGAAGCCTTCCGAGTTACAAAGCCGGGTGGAACTTTTATTATTTGCGATTCAGTGCAAATGAGCGATTCACCGGAAGTAGAACCTGCAATGGAAAACTTCCACGAAACATTCCATGAACCTTTCTACATGAACTATGTGACTGATAATTTAGTAGAGCGTTTAGAAACGGCTGGTTTTGAGAATATTGAAATGCAGGTTCATCATATGAGCAAATATCTGATTGCTCGTAAACCATCAGCATAGGTTTCTTCGATTCAATAATAATGTAGATACGTAAAATTTTACGTCTTCATAGATTTTTGGTTCAAAACTGAGGTAATAATAATTTTCAAATATTGAGATCCCCCCAACCCACGCCACTTCTCTCAACGGAGGGATGACGACCCACAAGAGTGGCTCCCCTTGAAAAAGGGGGGCTTTTTTTTTATCAAAACAAAGCAAATACTAGAGACGAATTCTCGCCTCTAGTCATGAACAAGCATAGTAGGATGCATAAAATTTAGGTAAATGAATCACCTTTTTATAGAAATCATTGCAACTAAGCAAAAATAACTTTGTAACTTTTATTATTCGCTCCGGAGCGTAAATTAAGTTACTTAATACTTCTACTTATTTAATAGTGGTTGAGCTTGAGATGTGGCTTATTTTTATAGCTACATCAACTCGATAATTTGATTAATTTATATCGCCTCAAAAAAAATTACAGCCTCCCGATAGCAGATAGTATCTGCTCAATTAAAAAACAAGCAATCGTTTGTTTCCTCTTCTGAAATTAAGCATATTAAAATTAGATATCCTGTCAACTAGTGGAGCAGGAATCATATTTCAAATATGAAAATAAATAGAGGGCTAAACTTTATAGGCGGGAGGAAAATTTCTCTGCGGAGCGTGCGATTACGATCCTATCGAACTAGACAGTCAATGAAGTAACCATTGATATATATGGTTTGACTGACTATTTATACAATCAGAAATAAATGATAACTAAAACTATCTAACAATGTCGTGTAGTAAAGATTATATCTGCACGAAGCAAATAATCTAAACAGTGATTTTTAACACCCTACAAGTTATACAGGAAATGTACTTGATATAACACGACTTACAGGTTCTATGCGTTGCACTTTTGTAGCGATGCAGCAGACTTAAGCGTTGTTGGAATATTCCATAAACTCTCTGCGTCCGCTACCTCTATGGGGTGCTTTAGGTCTGCGTCTGGATCTGCTCAATAGTAATTCTTGCTCTCCAGAGGTGGAAAACACTTCATTTACTAAAGAATTTCCAGTTGCTTGGAAGTTAACAGCTAAGGAGCCGAATACGAAACTTGTAACTAAAAGTGAAATGGTTGTACGCATAGTAGATGTCTATTTTTGAACTATCCACTTCACTAGTACTTAGTTTTAATTACTGCATCCGGAAATTTTGCCAAATAGTATTTTTTTTTACTCTATTTTTAAATATTTTTATAATTGGTAATGTGTTCTACTAATAACCAGTTACCTGCATGATTGAGACGACGAAAAATAACTGCGTATATCTTATCAGGTAAAGATTGTAGGGTTAAGTTTGTAGCTGGGCTTAAAGTGACAAGTTGAAAAATGCATCCTTTATATACAATTGGAGCGGTGATTTATAATCTGTAATCTTGCTGAGGTATACCCTGGAAAATGCCTTTAAAACAGTAAAGATTCCGTAGCTGCACTGTATTCTCCTTACCGTATGAGTACTTAATTCTAGATGTGTCGAGATAGTTATCACTAGCAGAGTAATCATGCAAATTGTCTAAATAATACAGTTGGTTTCTCAGCCAATCGGGATTACCTGGTAATAAATTGAACTGCATAAACTATTGCTGATGGTGCTTCTGGATCATTTAATAAAGTGGCGTTGTAATGCTCTTACAGGTAAATCCCTGGAATGGCGATCGCGCTAGTACTTGTTAAACCCAATATTGCTCGGTGAGGGTAGGTGGGAGGAGAGGGAAAAACATTTTTTGCCAAACCGTAGCGACGACTAAGTTGAGATAGTAAGTAGCCGTGCAAAATTAATTTAACATTCTAAAATCTTCAAAACCCTGGGATTGCTATCTCCCGGAGGGAGACGCAATACCTACGGTACGCTCCGCGCTTGCGCTAACGTTCCATTCCCTAAGAGGGAACAGAATTTTTCTGCACCATAATTATTCCAAGCACCCGCCAACGGTAATGAATCGTAATTTAGTGCTTGCGGAATTTCTAGGCAGTAATTTTGGCTTATTTTAAGTTGAATTTGAACAAATATTATTAATAGATATAAGAATCCGTTTTGGTTTCTGTTAGCGCAGCCATAAAATTCGTAGAGTTTAGGGTTGGGGGGAACAGGGAACAGGGAATAAAAAATGTATTTATTGCTTAACTATCAATCAGCACGTGCAATGGTATTTAGGTCAAGAGAGTGTAGTACAATTCGAGTGATTAAATATTTCTAAAAATGCGTAAATCACATTCAATCGATCGATGGATAACTGAATTTGGTCAAATTTCATATTTCCATCGGGAAGTTGAAAATCTCAATTTGATAGAACTCCAAGGTCAAAATTACTTGGAATGCCATGAAGTTTATTGCCACAGTACAAACCAGCAAGCTAAAATGCTTGATGCAATGTTTAGTTATTTTGAAAAAACATTTGAAGATCGAAGCACTTACAGTATCCTGAGTGTTGGTTGTGGAAGCGGATCTTTTGAAGTACCTTTATTAAAAAAATTGCTTGCCAAAAATCAAAAGATTCATTTTGTGGGCATAGATTCTAACAAAGAACAGACTTTGGCTACTCAACAAAAACTTGAAAAACTTGCTCTTGAAAACGAAAAATTTTCGTTTGAGATTTTTAACGAAGATTTTAATTCCTGCTCCTTCAAGCAATCTTTCGATGCCATTTTATGCATTCATGTATTGTATTATTGTTCCGATCTCGAATCAACACTTGCAAAAATTAGAGATATTCTCGATTCTGACAGTAGATTTATCGTCATGAATGCACCTTTGGAAGATATGGCTATTCCATTTTTCTCGATTTCAAATCAGCTGTGGGGTAGGGTTCCTTTGTATAGTCATCAAATTGAAGAAACCTTCGATATTCGCCAAATTCCTTATTCAAAACAAGCTATTTCAGCCTCTCTCGACATTTCAACTTGTTTCGATTCGCAGTTGAAACGAGGCAAACAATTGCTCGATTTTATTCTTGGAGTCGATACCAAATACTTTTCGGCTTCCCAAAAGCAAATGTTTCTAGATTATCTACGTGAAATTAGTAAAACCAACCCGGATGGACAAATTACCTGTCCGTATCCCGTTAATATGTTGTGTGTAAACAAGTGGAACTAATTACCATTTGATAGTAGAAAGAGATAATAAAGGAGTTAGAAGTTAGGACTGAGGAATTAGGAGTTATGAGTTTTTAATTCTCAATTACCAATTACCAATTATCAATTATCAATTATCAATTATCAAATAATTAAATGACAATCCCTATTATTATCGTTATTTTATTAGCTTTCTACCTTGCTTTTAATCTGGGAGCAAACGACGTTGCTAATGCAATGGGTACTTCGGTGGGTTCTAAGGCTATTACTTTAAAACAGGCTTTAATAATTGCCGGAATCTTGGAATTTACTGGTGCTATTTTATTCGGACATGAAGTATCGCAAACTTTAGCAACGGAGGTTAGCAATCCGGCTTTATTTGCGAATATACCCGAAGTTTTTGCAACAGGAATGTTTTCGGTGCTGTTGGCTAGTGCTTTATGGCTACAAATAGCGACATTGCGTGGTTTACCAGTTTCATCTTCCCATGCAACTGTTGGTGCGATCGCCGGTTTTAGTATTGTTGCTGCTGGGTTTGATTCGATTGAGTGGTCATCGATTGGCACGATTACTTTAGGATGGGTAATTACACCAGTTATCAGCGGCTGTATTGCTGCTTTATTTTACAGTCAAATCAAGCGTTGGATTTTAGATCAACCCTACTCATTACAACAGTTAAATGAGTGGATTCCTTGGTTGAGTGCTTTGCTATTAGGAGTATTCGGAATTATTGTTTTACCAAAAATAACTCAACCACTCGCCAATTATTTAATTAATCAAGTTGGTTGGAATATACCGTCTCATGATGTTCCACTTTTTATCGGTACATTTGCGGCTGTAGGGCTTACGGTTTATAGCTGGCGAGAGTTGGGGGGAGAGGGGGGAGAAAACAATGCCCAATTACCAATTCCCAATTCCCAATTCCCAAATCCTGTTGAGCGTATATTTGGTAGATTTCAATTGTTGAGTGCTTGTTTTGTGGCGTTTGCTCACGGCTCTAATGATGTGGGAAATGCGATCGCGCCTCTGGCTGCTATAACTTATGTTAATAAAACCGGGACAGTTCCTATTTACGATTTGGATATTCCCGTATGGATTCTAGCGATTGGTGGTGGTGGGATTGTTTTTGGTTTGGCGGTTTTGGGTAAAAAAGTTATTGCGACTATTGGTGAAAGTATTATTACTTTGCAGCCCAGTAGTGGTTTTTGTGCGGAGCTTGCAACTGCTACTACGGTAATTCTTGCTTCTCGTTTGGGTTTACCTGTTTCTACTTCTCATGCTCTTGTTGGTGGTGTGGTTGGTATTGGAATAGTTCAAGATATTAAATCGGTGCAGTTCAAAACTTTGCAAGGAATTGCTGCTGCTTGGATTGTGACGCTTCCGGTGAGTGCGGTTTTAAGTGCGGTTATTTTTAGTTTAGTTCGTTTGTTGTTGGGATAGGGAATAGGGAGTTATGAGTTAGGAGTTAGGAGTTAGGAGTTAATAAAATATTTGTAGTGGGAGCATCTTGCTCCCTATTTATCTTCTACTAACCATTACCAATTACCAATTACCCATTCTTAATTCACAATTCCAAATTCCCAATTCACAATTCCCTACTCTATATTTATATTCCCATGCCCAATGCCCAATCCCCAATTCCCAATTTTACAAATTGCTTTTACCAACGGGACGCTGACCATCTATATTCATCATATGGTCAATTTCTAAATCGCTTTCATCAATGGGACGTTCGCCATCTATACTAATGGTTTCATTATCTTCAAAATTGCTTTTGGCAATTGGGCGATTACCATCTACATTAAATGTTTCTTCTACTTCAAAATTGCTTTTAGCAACAGGACGACGACCATCTATATTTAAAGTATGGTCGATTTCTAATTCGCTCTCATCAATAGGGCGATTGCCATCTACATGAATAAATCCATCTTGTTCTGCATCGCTTTTTGTAATTAAAGCTTGATTTTCCACATTGAAGGTTTCTTCAATTTCAAGATTGCTTTTTTCAACGGGACGTTTGCCATCTTCATTAAAGGTACGATCGATTTCTAATTCGCTCTCATCAATAGGGCGATTGCCGCTTTTACCAATTGGAGGACGATATTCTACGTTATAGGTTTCTTCAATATCAAGATCGCTTTTAGCAACGGGACGTTCGCCGTCTTCGTTAAAAGTATGGTCGATCTCAAAATTTTTTGAATCTACTGGACGCTTATTGTCTGCGCTTGGGGTTTGAGAATCTTTTTTTGATTTTTTGCTTTTTTTATTCACGATAAATCCTAAATTTGTACAGAAAAATATATGCTGTGCTGAAATTATTTTTTAATAGTATGATGTTGAGTTGACAAAATACTTGTATCTTTAGGATTAAAAATTTCGGCGTTGCCCATATATCATCGGAAGCAAGATACTCTCACTACGGAAAATGAATGCACAAGATTTGAAATATAGACGAACTAATTACTTTTAATTTTTAACTCCTCACTCCTAACTCCTAATTTGTTTAATAAGACTGATATTCGTGAAAAATTTAGTTATCTTTATTTGGGCACGCAATAATACAAACAGCCATCTGCATCTACCAAGCAACTTAAATCGATAGACAATAATAAACCCGCAGTATATAACAAAATATAAATTGCCGCATCAAGCCTCGCTCATACTGCCTACTTTCTTTTCCTTTAGTCTTGATTAAAATTTGATTCAGAAAATATTTTTAACTTTTACTTGCATTTTAGGTATCTGTACGTAAAATTTAAGGTATAAATCTAAAATATGAATTTCCATGACTAAAGCAACTAAACATTTTTCTAACCGGATTGCGATTGTTTTCGATTTCGACGATACTTTAGTACCTGATAGTTTTGACAGTCTTTTAGAAAGTTGCGATATTGATGCGAATAAATTTCGTCAAGAAAGAATGCAGCCTTTAATTAATCACGGTTGGGATGAAATTTTAGCCAGATTTTATGCATTAATTGAAGAATCTAGCAGACAAGGTAACAAGATCGATAAAGAATATCTTGCTGCTTTTGGTAAATCTTTAACTCCCTTTGATGGTGCATTAGAAATGTTTGAAACTTTGCAAGAAGCTGCCCGTGTTATCAATCCTAAGATAGAAATTGAATATTATTTAATTAGTAGCGGCATGGTGGAAGTTGCTCGGAATAACCCCGTCGCATCTAAATTTAAAGCAATGTGGGGTTGCGAATTTCACTACAATAAAGATGGCGGGATTGAGTTTATGAAAAAGATTGTTAGCCATACGGAAAAAACCCGGTATCTTTTTCAAATAGCTAAAGGCATCGATAATCTAGAAAAAGATGGAAAAATGTTTCTTTTTCGCGATATGCCAAGAGAGGAAATGCATATTCCTTTAACTCAAATGATTTATGTTGGTGATGGAACATCTGATATACCTTGCTTCTCGGTGTTGAATGAAGAAGGAGGAATTGCGATCGCAGTTTATAAAAATAGTACGTCTGAGGAATGGAGCCAAGAAACTAGTATTTCTCGCAGTCAAAGAGTAGCAAATTTAGCTGCTGCGGACTATAGCGAAAACTCAGAATTAATGCAGTCTTTAAAGTTAGCAGTAGAAGGAATTAGCAAGAAAATATCTTTGCTTCAATTAAGTGTTGGTGAATAGTTTAAATACAAATATATAGATATTTAGCACTGCAATGGCTAATGGTTGCTATCATTAAAATTGCCGTAGTTATCGGTTAAATATAAGTGGTGGAACTACAAGCCTTTGTGCTAGGCAGTATTTTAATTATAATAGCGATGTTTTGCTGGAATATTTATCTGTCAAAACGTCTTCACTATGTTGTTCAAATAAACCATAGCTACCATCACATTTTTAATAACAGTTCTCAAAATATATTTTTAATTAAACTCAATGGTAGTTTATTAGAAATTAACGATTCGGCGCTGAAATATTACGATTTAATTAAAGAAGATATTCGCGGTAAACCCTTGTGGGAAGTGTTTTCGCAGGTTATTAATTTTAAAAATCAACAACAATTACAGAATGCTGTTAGTCAAGCTGCTCTCGGTAAATTAATCCGGCTTGAAATTGAATTATTACAACCAAAAGATCCGGTTACTACTTGCGATTTGTTATTTACTCCCGTAACTAACGAAAAAGGGAAAACATCGCTGGTAGTCGTTGAAATTTATGAAAAAAATCAAGTCGAATTAATGCAATTTGAATTACAAAAGCAATTAATCCAAACTTGTTTTGATAATGCTTCCATTGGCTTAGCCATTCTTGATGATAAATGGCGACACGTAGTAATAAATAAAACTTTAGCTGATATTAATGGTAAGTTACCACAAGAGCATATTGGTAAAAGTGTTCGTGAAACTCTACCCGAATTAGCTCCTAGATTAGAATCGATTTATCAGAAAGTTACAGCTACGGGTAAACCTGTATGTGAAATTGAAATTATTGGAGAAACTCCCAAAGAACCAGGTATCATCAGAAATTGGGAAGCTTGTTATTTTCCTTTGCCAATTACTGATAATCGCAATGCCATTGGCTGTATAGTAATAGAAGTTACCAAACGTAAAAAAGCTGAAAAATCTCTTACTACTCGACTCGAACAACAAGCAGTTGTGGCACAATTGGGACAACTTGCTTTATCAGAAATTAAATTATCAACTTTGTTTGAGCAAACAACTCTTTTAGTTGCTCAAAGTCTTAATATTGATGCTTGCAAAATTCTCAAAATGCTTCCCGAAGATAATTCTTTACTATTAATTTCTGGTACAGGTTGTGAAGAAGACTTAATAGGAAACGCGACAGTAGAAATCAATTTTCAATCCCAAGCTGGTTACGCTTTATTATCTGGTGAACCCGTTATATTAGGCAACCTTGAAGAAGAAACTCGTTTTACAGGTTCGTCTTTACTACGTCAAAATCAATATGTTAGCGGTGTCAGTACGATTATTCCAGGAAAAGGAAACCAACCCTTTGGAGTATTAGAAGCACATTCCACCGTAAAACATCAATTTAGCCAAGATGATGCGAACTTTGTACAATCAGTTGCCAATGTCTTATCAAATGCAATTATTCGCAAACAATCAGAAGACGAAAACCGCGAGCTAAACGCTACCTTAGAAGCACGAGTAAAACAGCGTACTCAACAATTAGAAGCAGTAAACCAGGAATTAGAAGCATTTTGCTATTCAGTTTCTCACGATTTACGCGCACCGCTACGCGCTATTCAAGGTTTTGCTCAAGTTTTGATGGAAGATTATGAAAGTTTATTCGACGATATCGGACAAGAATATTTGAATCGCATCATAGCAGCAGCAGCGCATTTAGATACTTTAATTTTAGATTTATTAGCATATAGCCGTTTGGGAAGAGATCAAATCCAGTTAACACGAGTTAATTTAGCAACTTTAATTAAAGGAATACTTAGCGAACTTGAATCTGAATTACAGGAAAGCCAAGCGCAGATAATCATTAAAACAGCGCTTCCTATTGTTAAAAGCCAGCAAAGTATTTTAAAATCAGTTGTTACCAATTTGATAACTAACAGTATCAAGTTTGTTGATGCCGATGTTCATCCAATTGTACAAATTTGGACGGAACAACGGGGTGAATATATCAGATTATGGGTAGAAGACAACGGTATTGGTATTGCTCCGGAACACCAAGAACGAATTTTTCAAGTTTTTGAGCGGTTACATGGAATTGAATCCTACGTCGGTACGGGTATTGGTTTAGCAATTGTTAAACGTGGTATAGAAAGTTTGGGTGGTAAAGTCGGGGTTTGTTCTACTCTTAACCAAGGTAGCCGTTTTTGGATTGAATTACCCAAACTTAGTTAACAGTTAAGAATTGAAAGCTGATATACCTATTAATTGCTTTTTGATAACATATGTAAACTTTCAAAACAACTTATCTAAGTATAATAATAAAATATAAAAAGCCAGCCTTTAGTATGGGTTGGGGTGATGATTGATTTAAGATTGGTAAAAATATTGAGTAATATGATGGGTTTAAAAGAGTCCGGAATACTGTTGGTAGAAGACGATTCCAACGATATCCTATTTATGCAACGGGCTTTTCGTCGCAGTAAGTTAGAGAATCCCATTCAGGTTGTACGCGATGGAGATGAAGCTGTTGCTTATCTTGCGGGCAGTGGAGATTACGCGGATAGAAATCTTTATCCTTTACCCGGTATGATTCTTCTAGACCTCAAACTTCCGCGTCGTTCGGGTTTAGAAGTTCTTGAATGGCTGAGGCAGCAACCTATAATTAAACGCATTCCGGTTGTAATATTAACTTCTTCTAAAGAAAATATAGACATAGATAGAGCTTACGATATTGGGGTCAATTCATATCTATTAAAACCAGTTAACCATAATGCTTTAAATGAGATGATTGAGACGCTCGATGCTTTCTGGCTGCGCTTAAATTGCTATCCTTTTATCGCAGCTTCGTAGTATAATTTTATTTAATTATTCATTATAATTTGATTTTTATTTCTTGTGTTCATTTTATAGAACATGAAAAAAAGAAACTATTTAAAATGGGAGCATCCCTTCAGGTGTAAATTTATTTTTTGTAGTGCGAGCATCTTGCTCGCTATGTATATCAAGCGAGCAAGATGCTGTCCTAAGAGGACACGCTACGCGAACGCACTACCAAATTGTATTTTTGCAAAATCGGGATGCTCCCTTTAAAATTTTTAGATATACGATTTAACAATTACTAATTGGTAATTATTGACTAATAATTATTCTGTTGAAAGCTATATCGTGTATCTATATTATCTGAAATAAAACGAGTTTGATGATTAATTTATTACCAAATTAATGCACCGAAGGCTGCATTATTCTGCTCCACATTGTAGAGATCGTATAATTATGTATGAATCAGGCTCGTCCATTAAAAAATGTTGTAGTTATTGATGATAACCCAGATGACCGTCTTTTAGCTATTCGAGAACTTGGAAAAGAGTTTTCTGACTTGCACATAGTAGAAATTATTGATGCCTCGGAGTTAGCATCTGTATTAGAAGCAGATAATTACGATTTAGTGATTACAGATTATCAATTGAAGTGGACAAATGGGCTTGATGTTTTGGGTGCTTTTAAATTTCGTCATCCAGATGTTCCAGTAATCATGTTTACGAATTCCGGTACTCAAGAAGTTGCCGTTACAGCAATGAAAGCGGGATTAGATGATTATGTCATAAAATCACCTAAACATTTTGTGCGTTTAAGTCAAGCTGTACGTTTGGCTTGGAATAATGCTCAAACTCGCGCTCGATTAGCTCAGACGCAGTTACGTTTACAATTTTTACTCAATCAACTGAATGTAGGAGTATTTCGGGCTACTTTAGATGGGGAACTAATTGAATGTAGCGATGGTTTTTTGCATCTTTTGGATTTGAATACTCCGGAAGAAGCACGAATATTTTTTCGTACTTATCCTAAATTAAATTTAGCTAATTCTCCTGGAAAACCACCTTGGGAAAAAGAAGTTCAATTATTGCTCGATGGAAAGTCTACTTGGTTAATGTTGAGCGAGACACTCACCGAATTAGATGGTGAAACTGCGATCGATGGTTTGCTTCAAGATATTACCGAGCGTAAATCCAGTGAAGCTGCTATTCAACAACTTAACCAAACTCTCGAACATCGTGTAAAAGAGCGTACAGTTCAACTAGAAGCAACCAACAAAGAGCTAGAAACCTTCGCTTATTCAGTATCTCATGATTTGCGATCGCCAATTCGTCAGGTTTACAGTTTTGCGGAATTATTACAACAGTCGCTGCCGTTTATTAACCTTTCCGAAGAAATTAGTAATTATTTAGGAATGATTCTAAAACTTACCAAACGAGCTGGTAAGATGATCGATGATTTAATGGAATTTTCCAGTACCGGAAGATTTGAAATGCTCTACAGCACCATCGATATGAATCGTTTGGTGCAAGAAGTTAAGCAGCAGATAATATCGCAAACCCAAAATAGAGCAATTATTTGGGATATCGCATCGCTGCCAACTATAAAAGGCGATCGCACTTTAATCAGAAGAGTTTGGCAAAACTTAATTGAAAACGCTGTAAAATATACTGGTAAGAAAGATATTGCAGAAATTAAGATTGGTAGCAGCACTACTTCTTCAGAAATAACTTTTTTTATCAAAGATAACGGAGTCGGATTTGATATGCGCTACGTCGAAAGAATCTTTGGCATTTTTCAGAGATTGCATACCAGCGAAGAGTTTGAAGGAACCGGAATTGGACTTGCTAACGTACAGCGAATCATCCATCGTCATCAAGGAAGAATTTGGGTAGAATCAACAGTAAATGAGGGTACGATATTTTATTTTTCTCTACCAGTTAACAGTTAACAGTTAACAGTTAACAGTGAACAGTGAACAGTGATACAGTGAACAGTTACCAGTGAACAGTGAACAGTTAACAGTGAACAGTTAACAGTGAACAGTGAACAGTGAACAGTGAATTCATAACTCTTAACTCTTAACTCTTAACTCCTAACTCCTCCCCCCTCTCCCCTATCTCCCCTAAATTTATATCTAAGGAAATATAAATAAGCTGCTCCGGGGATAGACGATAAAAAAAACATACTTTAGTATTGTTCTGTTGAGATTGATTTATCTAAATTAGTTACCAGCCATCTTAGGAGGTACCGATTCTGCTAGTAAACACTTTATTCAACAATCGGCTTTCTCAAACAATGCTGCATATCTTATTGTTAGAAGACGATTCAGTAGATAGCGAGTTAATTCGCGCTACCCTGAAGAATGGTGGTATAAATTGCGAGTTAAAGTGCATTACAACTCGTAAAGAATTTGTGGCAGAATTGCGAAACGATAATTTAGATTTAATTTTATCCGACTATTCGCTTCCGCAATTTGATGGAATTTCGGCTTTAAAGATAGCTACAGAAACTCGTCCTAATGTACCTTTTATATTAGTCTCTGGGGTATTGGGAGAAGAAAGAGCTATAGAAGCGCTTAAAGAAGGAGCAACGGATTATGTTCTCAAACAAAGGTTAGAGCGTTTGCTTCCCTCCGTAAAACGAGCCTTGCGTGAAAGCCAAGAGCGCCGCGAGCTTGAACGTGCAGAAGAATCATTGCGTCAAACGGATGATATGCTGCGAGCTGTAGTTGACGCTTCTCCGGTGGCAATCATAACTTTAAGTTTGGATTATCAAGTTTTAACTTGGAATAAGACAGCACAGCAAATTTACGGTTGGAAATCGTTTGAAATTTTACATCAACCGCTACCAGTTATTCCTGAAGCTTATAAAAATGCCTTTGTAGGTTGTGTAGAAAGAGTGTTGCAAAATCAAACTTTAAAAAATTTGGAATTTCGTCATCTGACAAAAGATGGTTCCGAAGTTGATATTAATGTTTCTCTCGCTCCAATACATGATTCTGACGGAAATTGCAGTTGTTTTATAATGACTGCGGTTGATATTACTTTAAGCAAACAAGTAGAAGCAGAGCGTCGAGTTTTATTGCAAAGAGAGCAGAAAGCTCGTGCGGATGCGGAAAAAGCCAGTCGGATCAAAGATGAATTTTTAGCCATAGTTTCCCATGAATTGCGAACTCCACTTAATGCAATTTTGGGATGGACTAAATTAATTAGTAGTGGCAGAATCAAACCAGAAAGATTTGAGCAAGCGTTGGAAGTTATTGATAGAAATGCAACTTTACAAGCGCAATTAATCGAAGATTTACTGGATATTTCGCGGATAATTCGCGGTAAGCTTCATTTAGAATTAAATTCGGTTAATTTAGCTGAAGTAATTAGAGAAACTGTAGAAACTCTAGCTTTAGCAGCAGAAGCCAAATCTATTAACGTACAGGTTAATTTAGATAGTAACGTTAAAAATATAGTTGGAGATTCCAATCGCATTTCTCAAATATTGTGGAATTTACTTTCCAACGCAATTAAATTCACACATAATGGGGGAAGCGTCGAAATCTACTTAAGTGAAATAAATTCAACCGCTCAGATTCAAATCAGCGATACGGGGATTGGTATTAGTAGCGATTTTCTTGATTCGATTTTTGAATATTTTCATCAAGTTGATGGTTCTACAACTCGTTCTAAAGGTGGTTTGGGCTTGGGTTTGGCAATCACCCGTCATTTAGTAGATGCCCACGGTGGTACAATCGCAGCAGAAAGTCTTGGAGAAGAACAAGGGGCAACTTTTACAGTAAAATTACCGATAAAAATTAGGAATGTGGAGTCAGAAGCGTTACTAGAATCAAAAGATAGCGATCGGCAACTTAATGGAATCAAAGCATTATTAGTTGATGACGAACCCGATGCTCGTGAATTATTAGCTTTTATTTTAGAAGAGCAAGGTGCTGAAATTGAATTAGCAGGTTCGGCTAAACAAGCTTTGGATAAACTTGAGAGTTTTTTACCCGATATTATCATCAGCGACATTGGAATGCCCGGAGAAAATGGGATTAGTTTGTTGAAAAAGATACGGGCGCTTCCGCGAGATCGAGGAGGTGACATCGTTGCGATCGCCCTGACGGCATTTGCTACGGAAGATGACCGGAAAAAGTGTTTGGATGCGGGTTTTCAGGTTCATTTAGCAAAACCTTTTGATGCAGATCGGTTGATTAGCATTGTAATTGATTTGACCAAATAGACAAGTAAAATGTCTAAAGTTGAAATTATTGATTCATTAGTATTTTCTCTTTTTCCTACTTTCTATTTCCCAATTTAATAGGCAATATAAGTAAAATAATTTAATTAGTAATTCCTTTTTTTCCTACTCCCTACTTTCTATAAAACAAAATGCTCGATTGGGTAACAGATATAATCTCGTCCTTTGGCTACTTAGGAATTGGTTTTTTAATGTTTTTAGAAAACGTCTTTCCACCCATACCTTCGGAATTAATAATGCCCTTAGCGGGATTCACCGCGACTCAAGGAAAGCTTAATTTGCAATTTGCAATTTTAGCAGGAACCTTGGGTTCAGTTTTAGGTGCATTCCCTTGGTATTACGTCGGTAAACTTGTGGGTGAAAGACGTTTGCGCTCCTGGATAGATAAATATGGTAAATGGTTAACTTTATCGGGTAAGGATATAGATAGATCGAAAAGATGGTTAGATAAATACGGGAAAGCAACAGTATTTTTTGGTCGTCTTGTACCCGGAATTCGTACCTTTATTTCCGTTCCCGCAGGCTTAGATAATATGCCTTTATTGCCTTTTCTAGTATATTCCTTTGCGGGTAGCTTGATATGGACGGCACTGTTAACTTATGCGGGTTTCGTATTAGGAAATAATTATCAGCAAGTAGAAAAATATATCGCGCCAATTTCCGGAATTATCATTGCTTCAATTATAATTTACTTAATAATTTCATTTATTCGTCGGAAAGGCAGACAGTGAGCAGTGAACAGTGAGCAGTTAGCAGTAGAAAATATAACTGGTTCCCAGTCTCAGGCTATAACTGGTTCCCAGTCTCTGGCTATAACTGGTTCCCAGTCTCTGGCTGGGAACCTATAAGGGAAGGCTCTGCCTTCCGAAACTAGAGGCAGAGCCTCACAAAAACGCATTACAAGGCAGAACCTTGTAACGAGAAAACGAGAAACTGCTCACTGCTCACTGATAACTGCTCACTGATAACTGCAAATGATTGCGCTCGGTTAACTCAGCTTGCCAATTCGGCTCAATTACAATCGTGCTAATCTTTTCCACAATAATCGCCGCACCTTGAATAATATCCCTCGGTTGTAAATCTTCCCTGCGATAAACTGGCGCTGAATACCACTCATCATTAGTAAACATCTTCACTGTCTCCACAGCAATCGGAAATTCATCTAAACCACGACTTCGAGTAACTAAAGCTTCCTCCGGAGTATCCATTTTTTGAATCACCTCCACCGAAACCGATTCCACAATCAAATTTTTCTCAGCTTGCACAAAACCGTATCTCAATTTATGCTCTCGCTCAAACTCAGAGCGCATCATTCCCACATCTAGATTAAAATCAACTCCTAAAACAGAATTAGTGCCTTCATACTTCAAATTAACTTTTCTTACAACCTCTTCCTCCTGGCTCCTCTGCGTTTCTAATTCTCCCCTTGTTTGACTTTCCAACCTTTCCATCAATCCCCGCACTTCTCCCACCACTTGATCATCCAAAACCTTTTCTACCCCAGCTTCCCTTATCGCTCTCACATCAGCCAAACCCATACCATAAGCAGAAAGCACCCCCGCATAAGGATGTAGAAAAATCTTCTTCATCCCCAAAGTATCCGCAATTAAACAAGCAACCTGCGCTCCCGCACCCCCAAAACAGCAAAGCGCGTAATTAGTCACGTCATAACCGCGTTGCAGACTTATTTTTTTAATTGCATTCGCCATACTTTCCACAGCTATGGAAATAAATCCAGCAGCAACTTGCTCGGGTGTAGGTTTATTTCCGGTAGCAGTTTCAATATCTTGCGCTAACTGTATAAATTTTTCAGTAACAACATCTCGATCCAAAGGTAAATTCCCATCGTGCCCAAACACCGCAGGAAAATATTGCGGATGAATTTTACCCAACATCACATTCGCATCAGTTACCGCCAACTTACCACCGCGACGGTAACAAGCAGGCCCCGGATTTGAGCCAGCAGATTCCGGCCCCACCCGATAGCTAGAACCATCAAACGATAAAATAGAACCACCACCAGCAGCGATTGTATGTATTGCCAGCACAGGAACCCGCATTCTAGCTCCAGCAATTTCGTTTTCTAACTGCCGCTCGTATTCACCGTTAAAATGGGCAACATCAGTACTAGTTCCCCCCATATCAAAAGTAATTATTGAATTAAAACCACCCCGTAAACTAGTTTGTACAGCACCAACAATACCACCCGCAGGGCCGCTTAAAATGCTATCCTTACCTTGGAATTGTTGGGCATCAACTAAGCCCCCATCCGACTTCATAAACATTAATTTAACACCGGGCAATTGACTAGCCACAGCGTCAACATAGCGACGTAAAATAGGAGTCAAATACGCATCAACAACAGTAGTATCTCCCCGTGAAACCAACTTCATTAAAGGACTAACTTCGTGAGAAACCGAAATCTGCGTAAACCCGACATCGCGAGCAATTGCAGCTACTTGTTGCTCGTGTTGCGGATAATTGTAACTGTGCATTAAGGCGATCGCGCAGCTACGAATTCCCGTATCGTAAACAGCTTGTAAATCTTTTCTTACTTCTTCAACATTTACCGGGATTAACTCATTACCTTTGGCATCATAGCGCTCGTTGACTTCAACAACTTGCTCGTAAAGCATACTTGGTAAAACGATGTGACGAGCAAAAATATCGGGACGATTTTGATAACCAATTCGCAGCGCATCCTTGAATCCCTTAGTAGTGAGAAGTAAAACGCGATCGCCCTTTCTTTCTAATAAAGCATTAGTAGCGACAGTAGTACCCATTTTTACCACTTCAATTTCTTCAGTAGGAATCGGTTGATTGCTGGGAATGCCGATAATATCGCGAATACCTTGAATTGCTGCATCTTGATATTGTTCGGGATTTTCGGAGAGTAGTTTATAAACGATTACCCATTGTTGATTGGGAAGAGGAACAATTAAAAACCGTTGGGGATGATTTGCGAGTTGGTTGATTATGGTTTGATTGTCAGTAACGCCGACAATATCGGTAAAAGTTCCACCCCTGTCTGCAAATACTTTTAGCATAGTTTTGGTTTTTGGAAATAGGTTATTTAAAAACATAGATGATGGGGAGACGTAGCAGTGCTACGTCTCTACAAGAGTTATCGTTATTTAATAAAGGTTTTTACGGGAAGGGAAATTTTTTTAAATTGTAGGGTGCTGTTAGACGCACGACTGTGTAGTGGTTTGACGATAAATTTGGAATTCGTAAGGCAGCACCATCTGTTATTGGATAAGTAAATAGTAGGTTGGGTTAAAGGTGCAGAATAATTTTATCATTTACAAAAGATGAAAATGCACCGTAACCCAACATTTAGATTTTAATTCGAGTAAATATTCTAATTAAAAATTAGGAAGAGGTTTTTTCCCCCAAACATTACAGATTTTTTTATATTCCTCTTCTAAGTCACTATTAGCACAATCAAGGGTTTTGGCTTTTGCTTCTAATTTCGCTGCCTCTTGTCCAAACCCCAAAGCAAATCCTAAGAGAGTGATTGAAAAGGCTCCAGAGATACCTCTATTCCAGATAAATGCAATACATACACAAATAGAAACTACTATAATTCCAATTTGAGTAAGTGTTAAATGCATACATTTACGTACTGTCGATTTATATTCATTTAATACAACTTCATTGGTAATAACTGGATTTTTGCTTAAAAAATGGCTTAGTAAAAATTCTATTCTCTGAGATACTACGATTGACACTGAACAAAGATAGTAGGTTGGGTTGAGGAACGTTCACCGTAGGTGTGCCTGAGCTGCAGCAAAGCTGAACGGCACAACCCAACAAAAGCAGTTGTCGTTTATGTTGGGTTTCACTTCGTTTAACCCAACCTACAAACTATTATGCCAGATGGAAGTATTCGGAATGAATAGTAGGTTGGGTTAAAGGCGCAAAATGATTTAATGATTTACCAAGGATGAAAATGCGCCGCAACCCAACAGAAACAATGAATGCTTGCTTATATTGGGTTTCACTTCGTTCAATCCAACCTACAAGCTTGAGAGATTAGGAGTTTTATCGATTGGCTAAAATGGCTTATATAGCTTTACATAAGAGAATCTGCAATGAAAATTAAAGCGGTAATTTGGCAAGAAGATGATGTATGGTGTGGTTCTGTTCCTGCTTTACCTGGTTGTCACACTTGGGGTAATAGTTACGAACATTTATTAGAAATGTTAGAAGATGCTATTCAAGGTTGGTTGGAAGTTGCTAGATAGTAGGTTGGGTTAAAGGCGCAGAATAATTAAATTATTTACCAAGGATGAAAATGCGCCGCAACCCAACATTTAGATTTTATTTTTCCATCAGATTAAATATATACAAAGTTGATTAGATTGCTTTCACATCTGCCTACGGTTGTAAACCGCAGGCTAATAGCGTAAGTCCATTGAAATGGACTAAATATCTATTTAAAAACTTAATTTTAATTTCAACAAAGCGCTTTACAAATATCTTGTAATATTGAATATTTGCTTGTTAAAAATTATATGCAGTCCTATTTATAGAACTTTTGCTATTAGACAGGGGTTTGCAACCCCTGACGGTGTTGAAAATGGTGCAAGATGTAAAATTAATATTATCAATTTAATAACAAAGGTGCGTTATCGCTTTCGCGAGTAACACAACGGCAATATTGGGGGAAGAAAATCTACACCCCAATTTGCCTCCCCTACAAAATTTAATTTATGATTTATTCCTTATTCTTCAACAACTTTCCTAGCTGCTAAATATTCATACATTTTCCATCTTTGATTAACTTCTATTTGCGCTTCTTCCATCAATTTTTTTGCAATTTCCGGTTTACTTTTCTTCAACATTTTAAACCGATTTTCTTTGTACATCGATTCTTCTGGTGAATTTTTCGGCTCTCTCATATCTAGCTGCAAGGGATTTTTACCTTGTTTAACTAAGTCGGGATTGTATCTATATAACAACCATCTTCCCGATTCTACTAATGCTTTTTGATTGCTCATTGCCGTACCCATATCTATTCCGTGAGCGATACAGTGACTGTAAGCAATTATTAATGATGGCCCTTCGTAGGCTTCTGCTTCTAAAAATGCTTTCAGGGTATGCTCGTCTCTGGCTCCTAATGCTACGCTCGCTACGTAGATATTTCCGTAAGTCATCGCAATCAATCCCAAATCTTTTTTCGCTGCGGGCTTACCACTAGCGGCAAATTTGGCGACTGCTGCTTTAGGTGTTGATTTGGATGATTGTCCGCCAGTATTAGAATACACCTCGGTATCCATTACTAAAACGTTAACATTGCGGCCGCTAGCAAGTACGTGATCCAATCCGCCAAAGTCGATATCGTAAGCCCAACCATCACCGCCAACTATCCAAACGCTCTTTCTAACTAAATAATCAGCAAGCGATTTTAGATTTTGGATTTTAGATACATTCGCTTCGCTCAGTACAAGCTTTGGATTTTGGATTGTGGAGTTTTTTTGTAAGTGTTGCTTCAATAATTCAACCCTTTCCCGTTGCTCCCAAATATCAGCTTCTGTCTTTTGAGGTGCATTTAAAATAAATCCTGCTAAACCTGGGGGAAGTAAACCTTTATAATCTTCTCCATAAGCCAATTCTTGTAACAACTCCGCTGCATATTCGGCTTTCTTATCCACCGATAACCGGAAACCAAAACCGAATTCGGCGTTATCTTCAAATAAACTATTACTCCAAGCGGGTCCTCTTCCTTCGGCATTTTTCGTCCAAGGTGTTGTCGGCAGGTTGCCACCGAAAATTGACGAGCATCCCGTAGCGTTGGCTATTAAAGCGCGATCGCCAAATAACTGGCTAAGTAATTTCAAGTATGGTGTTTCGCCACATCCAGCACAAGCACCGGAAAATTCAAATAAGGGTTCCTGTAATTGCTGCTGGCGAATTTGATTTAATTTCAGTTTATTTCTGTCGGGATTCGGTAATTTAAGGAAATAATCCCAGTTTTCTGTCTCCTGCTCGCGTAAAGGCAATTGAGCTTCCATATTAATTGCCTTACGTTCGGGATTGTTCTTATCTTTCGCGGGACAAATATCAACACAAATAGTACATCCGGTGCAGTCGGAGGGAGCTACTTGAATAGTAAACTTTTCTCCGGCAAAAGCCTTATCTTTAACATCGGTAAATTTGAAAGTTGCCGGAGCATTACTTAATTCGCCTTCCTGATAAACCTTAGCGCGAATCGCAGCGTGAGGACAAACCATAACGCACTTACCGCACTGAACGCAGACATCCGCTTCCCAAACGGGAATCTCTTGAGCGACGTTGCGTTTTTCTAATTTGGAAGTACCAGTAGGAAAAGTACCGTCGGCATTTAACAATGCACTTACAGGTAATTCGTTTCCTTTTCCAGTCATCATTTTTTGCAGCGTAGATTCTGGGAGACGTTGCAGTGCAACGTCTCTACATGAGATGTCATTAATTTCGACTTTATGCAAGTTTTCTAGGGTATTATCCACTGCTTGTAGATTCATCGCGACGATTTTATCGCCTTTTTTACCGTAAGTCTTTTTAATAGAATATTTAATTTTTTCTATGGCTTCATCTTGCGGTAACACACCTGCTAAAGCAAAGAAACAGGTTTGCATTATGGTATTGATTCTTCTACCCATGCCGCTGTCGCGAGCAACTTTATCGGCGTTAATAACGTAAAATCTCAGTTGCTTGTCAATAATTTCTTGCTGTATATTTGCGGGAAGATGTTGCCATACGGTATCGGCATCGTAGGGACTGTTTAACAAAAATGTTGCTCCAGTTACGGCACTTTTAAGTACATCAACTCGCTCCAAAAATGTCCATTGATGACAACCGATAAAATTCGCTTTATCTATTAAATATGTAGAGCGGATTAACTGAGAGCCAAAACGCAAGTGAGAAACCGTCATCGAACCGGATTTCTTGGAATCGTAGACAAAATAGCCTTGAGCGTAATTGTCTGTTTCCTCACCAATAATTTTAATAGAGTTTTTATTTGCTCCTACAGTTCCATCCGAACCCAAACCGTAAAACATCGCTCTGACAACGTTATCGGGTTCTGTTGAAAAGCTAGAATCGTAATCTAAAGAGGTATTTGTTAAGTCATCGTTAATACCGACAGTAAAATTATTCTGCGGTTTTTTCTGAGCTAAATTCTCGTAAATAGCCAGTACCATCGCCGGGGTAAATTCCTTAGAAGAAAGTCCGTAACGCCCTCCAACTATTTTAGGGAAACTTTCCTTATCCCAATTCTGATAAATCGCCGTCACAACATCTAAATACAACGGCTCCCCAGCGCTACCGGGTTCCTTGGTGCGATCTAAAACGGCGATCGCTCTTACCGTATTAGGCAAAGCTTGGATCAGTTGATGCGCGTCAAAGGGACGGAATAACCTAACTTTGACAACACCTAACTTTTCACCATTCGCGTTGAGATAATCGATAGTTTCGTGTACCGTCTCGCAACCGGAACCCATCAAAACTATTACCCGCTCGGCATCTGGGGCACCGTAGTATTCAAAAATCCGGTAATATCTACCAGTTTGTTTTCCAAAATCATCCATTACCTGCTGGACAATTTCGGGGCAAGCATCATAATAAGGATTAATCCGTTCGCGGGCTTGGAAGTAAACATCGGGATTTTGTGCAGTACCGCGCAAAACCGGATTATCGGGAGTTAAAGCGCGGTTTCGGTGGGCAAATACTAAATCATCATCAATTAAAGCCTCCAAATCTTGTTTTTGTAAAAGTTCTACCTTTTGAATTTCATGGGAAGTGCGGAAGCCGTCAAAAAAGTGCAGAAATGGAACTCTTGCTTTAAGAGTCGCAGCTTGAGCAATCAGAGCAAAATCGTGTGCCTCCTGTACCGAAGCCGAACACAACATCGCAAAACCCGTAGCGCGAGCCGCCATTACATCACTTTGATCGCCAAAAATCGATAGAGCATGAGTAGCTAAAGAGCGTGCTGCAACATGGATAACGGCGCTGGTGAGTTCCCCGGCAATCTTATATAAATTGGGAATCATCAACAGCAAACCCTGGGATGCAGTGAAAGTAGTAGTCAGCGAGCCTGTTTGTAAAGCACCATGCACCGCAGCCGCAGCACCACCTTCACTTTGCATCTCAACCACGCTCGGGATGGTACCCCACAGATTGCGATTTCCCCCAGCAGCCCAAGCATCAGCCCATTCACCCATCGACGAAGAAGGAGTGATGGGATAAATCGCAATAACTTCATTTAAAGGGTAAGCAACCCGAGCAACAGCTTCATTTCCATCGATTGTGGCAAACTTGTTCATAATTTTTTCTATAAATAAGATTAAGGGAATGGGGAGAGTAGTGCGAGCATCTTGCTCGCTGGCATACCTGACAAGATGCTATTACTAGCTGGCATACCTGACAAGATGCTATTACTAGCTGGCATACCTGACAAGATGCTATTACTAGCTGGCATACCTGACAAGATGCTATTACTAGCTGGCATACCTGACAAGATGCTATTACTAGCGAGCAAGATGCTCGCACTATTTTATAGAGATAAATAAACATAATTTTTTTTACAACTGCTGAACCGGATTGCTATATATTTAAAAGGATTTTAAATTCAAACTTTTAATTACTATCGATAAAATAAACCCTGATGTATTAATATCTCATTCTAAGTAATGGCAATATTAATACTTATTATGTTGTGTACTCAATATAGAAAACTTAGAGATTCCAGGCTTTATATAATTTATTTCAAAAAAATAGGGGTATGGGTTCGGGCAACTTGATCGTAATATTAAGTATCAAAAAGAATAATCTAGAATTTCAAAATGTTATTTTTAATCTTTTTATGACTTGCCCACCCTTAATGAGAAATAAACTCGTTTACAGGCTCGCACTAGAAACGTGATTCTATTTTTAGTCTTATGAAAAAAGGCTTCGGCTATGAGAATGGGAATACATTACCAGACAGACTGGCGAATTAATAATTATTCAACTATATTATTGTCACTCCAGTTTTATCATCTGAAATGAAAAGTTATCGGCAACCGCAAAAAAGAAAGTTAAATCCTTTCTTGAAAAGATTTTTTTATTTTGTTGCGTCTATTACTCTGTATTTTTTACTTACTATTGTTCCCTTTTGTGCAACTCACGCTCAGGTACCAACTCCCACACCTACACCAACCCCCGCTACCACTTCTATAAATAAAGGGGCACTTGTAGAACTTGGAGGAGAAGAACTTTTTAACATTCGGGCTGGAGTCGGAGCATTTTCTCCTGAAGAGCGTGCTGAAGCCGTAAGCAATCGTATTCTCAAACTTGCCGACGATCCAACAATTGCAGCACAAAGAATTACAATCGATGACAAACCTTTAACTACTAATTTAACCGTAGATAATCGCGTACTGTTAACTATAACAGATGCAGATGCTCGCGCTGCCGACCAATCCCGACAGGAATTAGCTAGAAACTACCAAGAGAAGATTCAGAAGGCAATAACTCAGTATCGTATCGAACGCAGTCCGGATTATATTCGCCAAGGAATATTTAATAGCTTAATCGCAACAGTTCTACTTGTAGCAACACTAATTTTACTTGGCTTTATCTTTCCCTGGCTTTATCAAAAAGTAAATAATTTACAAAGTTCACGATTTCCAACAATCAGAATTCAAAACTTTGAACTATTAGCTGCTACTAGAATCTCTCAACTGTTAATTGGTTTACTCAAATTACTAAGATTTTTCTTAACCTTGGGCGCACTTGTAATCTACGTACCCTTGGTAATGAGTTTCTTTCCTTGGACGAGGCAAATTAGTTTAAGGATATATAGATATTTTTTACAAACATTAGAAACCTCTTGGGAAGCATTTCTCAGTTATTTACCGAATCTTTTTGCCCTTAGCATCATTCTTTTCATTACTTACTACTTAATCCGGTTAATGAGAAATTTCTTTACCTCTATAGGTAACGGAAATCTAACTCTTCAAGGCTTTTACCAAGAATGGGCAGAACCTACTTTTAAGTTATCGGTATTTTTGATTGTAATCCTGGCAGCGGTAATTGCTTTCCCTTATCTACCGGGATTTGGTTCTCCCGCATTTCAAGGAATTTCGCTGTTTTTAGGTTTGCTATTATCTTTGGGTTCTAGCGTCGTAGTAGCTAACGTCGTTGCTGGAATTATTTTAATCTACACTCGCGCTTTTCAAATTGGAGACAGAATTAAAATTGGTGATGCTGTTGGTGACGTAGTAGAAAAAACTTTATTTGTTACCCGTATGCGTACTGTTAAAAACGTAATTATTACCCTTCCTAATACCAGCGTTTTTACTAACCAAATAATTAACTATACTGCCGCCGAATTAGATCCCAATCAAGCGCCGTTAATTTTGCATACTAAGGTAACTTTAGGTTACGATGTACCTTGGCGGAAAGTACATCAAGTATTAGTTGACGCAGCAAAATCTACCACACATCTTCTTTCCGAACCAGAACCATTTGTCCTACAAACGAGTTTAGATGACTTTTATGTAAGTTACGAATTAAATGCTTTTACTCACAATCCGAGTATAATGGCTCGCATTTATTCAGAACTGCATCAAAACATTCAAGATAAATGTAACGAAGCAGGAATAGAAATTCTTTCACCGCATTATTCCGCAGTGCGAGATGGAAGTCAAATTACAATTCCAGAAGACTATCTTCCTAAAAATTATACGACACCAGGTTGGGGAATTTTTCCTCAAAGAAACATACTTGATTTATTGAATAATAAGACTCATAATTCAAATCAAAATCAAACTAAAGAAGGTAAAGAATAGGTTTATTTGTTTGTAGTAAAGGCTTGATTTTGTAGGGTGTGTAACGTGATTGGTATAGTCAGTCGTTCCAATTAATTTTCGTAGTGGGAGCATCTTGCTCCCTTGGACTAGGGAGCAAGATGCTCCCACTACAATCTGTTTTTTTTATGCTTATAATGCACCATTCGAGCAAGATTGGTGCGTTACGACGTAATTAAATTGATTAATTCTTGTCATATTTACTTATACGTCTAACGCACCCTACAAATATTTCATATTTTCAATCTAAAATCTAAAATCTAAAATAAAAATGACCAAATCACTTACAAATATCCAACGCTGGCTATCCGATCCTACTATTAACCCAAGTTGCTAGTTATGCGATCGCCAGCGCGAAGCGCTGGTATTTGAGGTCAGCATTCATAATAAAATCCTCTCCAAGAACAAAAAACGGAGAGGAAAATGCTAAACGAAATAATTACTGTTTATGCTATCACCGATGATTTACTAAAAGCGATTGGACACTGTGAAGATTGTCGTCGAGATATGAGTGATGCAGAAATTATAACAACGGCACTTATTGCAGCAATGTTTTTTAATGGTAATCATAGCGCGGCTTGCAGCTATATGAAAGACCATAATTTAATACCTAAAATGTTAGAAAAATCACGATTCAATAGACGATTACATAATATCTCAATGTTGATGAACGACTTATTTCACCAAGTAGGGATGATACTCAAAGAAAGTAGTAATTGTACTGAATATCTTTTAGACTCTTTCCCTGTGCCGATGTGTGATAATATCCGTATTTTTAATGTCAAATTAATTTTTTCAGAAGATTATAGAGGTTATATTGCATCAAAAAAACGCTACTTCTATGGAGTTAGAGTTCAGTTATTAACAACAAAAAGTGGTATTCCAGTAGAATTCGTTTTTATGCCTGGTAAAGCCAGTGATGTTCGAGCGCTAAATGCACTTCCGCTAAATCTACCTCCAGGCAGCGAAGTATATAGCGATTCGGCATATACTGATTACAGTTGTGAGGATGATCTTGAAATCACAGATCAAATTTTTTTAAAAGTGATGCGTAAAAAGAATTCTAAACGTGCGGATAAGCCGTGGAATCAATATATAAAACAACACATTAGACATTATATTGAAACTGTGTTTAGTTCAATTACACGTCTTTTTCCGAAGTCAATTCATGCAGTTACTTATCAAGGGTTTCTACTTAAAATCGAAGCATTTATTTTTGCTTTTACTTTAAAGCAAGCATTTATAGAATAAGTAATTTTTTAGACTTATAGTTATAGACCTCTGCAGCGGTTGCGCTACGCGCAACCGCACACCTTTTCATCTGCCTTTTTAGGCGACTCCAGAGTGCTTCGCACTCGGAGTCTTGTAACCCGCAACTTGGGTTAATATAGAAACCCGGTTTTTCAAAAAACCGGCTTTTTATATTCCGGTACAATTACTATTAAATATTTATTATTAAAAATGTTTTATTATCACCTATCACTTCAAATACAAACCGAAATTAAAGCCAATCAAGAACAAATTAGTAAATTAGATACCAAAATTGATAAAAACCAAAAATCTATGACGGTTTTGGTTAAAACAATACAACAATTACTTAATCCTGACGTAACTGATGGAACAGTAGAAAATCAATCATTATCTACAGAAATATCTCCAACACCTTCACCTCAAACTACAGAGTCAAATTCTAATAGTTCAAATTAGAATATTCGCTTCAAAATTATGTGCATCAAAAACCCCGTATCTTGGAGATACCGGGTTTTTGTATTTCACTATAAGGATTACAACTATAGATGGAAGGGATAAGCGCGTAAATATAATACACTCAACCAAGAAACACTGTATTCCTAAATTACTAATTATCATGAAAGGCATAAGCGGAAAGAACGTTTTAGTTACGGGTGCAACTTCAGGTATAGGTCAATCAATTGCCGTTAGATTTGCTCAAGAAGGTGCCAATGTGGCGATTAATTACAGAAAAAGCCCCGAAGATGCCGAAGATACCGAAAAATTAATTTACAAAGCCTGCACCGATGCCCGTTGTGGTTGCGAAGGTAGAGAAATTTTAGTGCAAGGAGATGTATCTAAGGAAGAAGATATTGTAGAAATGTTCGCCGAAGTAAAAAAAGAATTCGGTGGATTAGATATTTTAATTAATAATGCGGGAATTCAAATACCTGGTGCAGCACACGAAATTCCATTTGAAGAATTTGCAAAAGTAATCGACGTTAATTTAAAAGGTGCTTATTTATGTGCCAGAGAAGCAATTAAAATGTTTCTCGATAAAGGCAATGGTGGAAGTATTATCAACGTTTCCAGCGTTCACCAAATTATACCCAGACCGCAGTATATAAGTTATTCAGTTAGTAAAGGCGGGATGCAAAACTTAACTCGTACTCTAGCGCTAGAATATGCTAGAAGAAAGATTCGAGTCAACGCGATCGCCCCCGGTGCAACTATCACCCCCATCAACGATGCTTGGACTGACGATCCAGAAAAAAAAGCCAATGTAGAAAGCCATATACCAATGGGTAGAGTCGGCACCTCCGAAGAAATGGCAGCCGTAACAGCTTTTCTGTGTTCCGATGAAGCAGCATACATCACCGGACAAACTTTATACATTGACGGTGGATTGACACTTTATCCCGACTTCCTCGAACCCTGGAGTGGATTGGGATAGGAGTTAGTACCACCGGAGTTAGGAGTTAAGAATTAGGAGTTGTAAATCTATAACTGGTAACTGATAACTGTTCACTGCTCACTGCTCACTGATAACTGATAACTGTTCATATGCAAAAATCAATTTTATTAAATGCAGCTTTAAGCTGTTTTATTGCCTGCGTACCTGTTTTGACTGCTAATCGTGCTGTGAGTGCCGAAAGGTTGAAGCTTTCTTTTGGGATAGTTGAAAGATCGGTTTCGGTTGATTCTTTGGAAACTTATGCCAAAACTGGTGAAGTAAACGACGAATTAGCAGCATATTTTAAATATGTCCCTAAAGAAAATAGGGGAGAATTAAGAGAAGCATTGCTTGCTCCCATTCCTTTAAGGGCTGTTCAAGTTTCTCAATTCTTATATTCACCTATTGGTGAAACGCTTTTGGAAAATCTTTCGCAGGTAGTTCAAAGCGAATTCCGCAATCGGGGACAAACAACTCGTAACAAACTACGGCGCAGCAGTGGATTTTATGGAACTCGTGCCGCTTTAATTTTGGCAGCCGATAAACCTGAAAATTTTAATATTATTAATATACTACGTAAATTTCCTTCTAAAACTATTTCTATAGATTTATTCCGCAGTTTGGAAATCGGATTAAGAGCCAGAAATATTATAAATAGAACTCAAAAAGCAGTTGCACTTATTGATGACAAATCTGTAAAAGAAGCTAACGGCGAAACCGTTTCAAATAATATTATTTCAGATGTATTGCGAAAAGGAAGTTTTACCTATACAAAAAAAAACAGAACCCTCACCGATGTATCTCGCATTCGTAGTTTTCCTCTAGATATTTACTTACCATCAACAACAAAATCTCGTCCGGTAATTGTAATTTCTCACGGATTGGGTTCCGATCGCACTAGCTTTGCTTATTTAGCAGAATTTCTAGCTTCTCATGGTTTCGTAGTAGCAGTACCCGAACATCCCGGCAGTAACGCTCAACAGTTGCAAGCATTGTTAGCAGGTATTGCGGATAGTGTTACGAACCCCAGAGAATTTGTTGACCGACCTTTGGATGTAAAATTCATTTTAGATCGCCTCGAAGGTTTATCCGCTTCCGATCCGGAATACAAAGGACGTTTCAATATGGAACAAGTCGGGGTAATCGGACAATCTTTCGGAGGTTATACTGCTTTAGGATTAGCAGGTGCCCAGATTAATTTTCCGCAGTTACAAAAGGATTGTCCGGTTGACCGAAATACTTTAAATGTTTCGTTATTATTACAATGTCAAGCTTTAGGTTTGCCCAAATTTGATTATAAATTATCAGATCCAAGAATTAAAGCAGCAGTTGCAATTAATCCAGTTGATAGCAGCGTTTATGGCAAAGAAGGTTTAAGTAAAATAAATACTCCAGTCATGATTATAGCAGGTACTGCCGATACAGTTGCTCCTGCATATCCAGAACAGATTATACCTTTTACTTGGTTAACAAACGAAAACAAATATTTAGTATTAATGAACGGTGGAACGCACTTTTCTACAATTGCAGAATCACCTAATGCTCCGATTCCCGTACCATCACAAGTAATCGGTCCTTTTCCTAATTTGGCTCGCAATTATACAAATTATTTAGCTCTGGCAATGTTCAAAACTTATCTAGCTAACGATTCAAGTTATCGCCGTTATTTGAATGCAAATTATATCAATTCTCTAGGTCAAGATCAATTATTTTTACGAGTAGTCAAGGAACTAGATAATGAAATATTAAGGTAATTTGACAAAGGGAATGAAACAATTACCAATGCCAAATGCCCAATGCCCAATGCCCAATTCCCTAATTTGTAAACTGCACCACTTTCTGTTCCAAAACTTGAATAAAACCAACAGCAATTTGAATTAATGGCCAAGCAATTAAACAAATAAAACCTGCTTTACGAGTAGTAATATCTAAGGCTTGAGTAGTTGCTACAATTACCGCTAAAAGACTCCATACTGCTAAAATCAATTCTATTGGTCTTCCTAATAAAGGAATTAAAGTGAGAAAGTTTAATACTTGAGGTGCATAAGCAAAGCCAATTGGACTTAATAAACTACGAAATTTTGGATCTATTGACTTTATCCATTGTCCAACTTTCCAAATAGTTAAAGTCCAAACATAATATCCGATAATTATCGAAACAGCATCAATTAAAAGCGCTAATAACAATAAATAGATTGATGCTCGATTAATTAATAAGATAAAAATACTACCTAAAGCATGAGAAACACCAGCCAAAATCACAATAGTTAAAGCTAATTGATTATTGTAAGGTGTATTACAGGCATTATCATAAAGTTGTTCTTTTAAAAGTAAAGCATTTTTAATTGTGTATAATAATTGCCATTTGGATGTATCTTGAGTCGCATTCATATTATTCTGTTAGACATTGCTGAAATTTTGAATATAATCGAGTATTGATGAATGTGCAAGAATTATTAAGAGGGAACAGGGAATGGGGAACAGGGAATGGGAATCCGTAAATTAACAAGCAGTTATTTATAGCAGGCTAGTTTCAAAATATAAATATGGTTCGATGGAGGTTTAATACAAAATGTCTGTCTAAAAAGTTAGAAAAATTTACCTTAAAAATGTAATTAACTTTATTTTCAAATATTATCTTTATTCCCAATCCCCAATTCCCAATTCCCAATCCCCAATCCCCCATGATATAAAATGCTAAAAATTATCAATCGGATTTTGCTATGGCTGCGAGGAGAAACTTTAAAGTTATTAATTTTCGCAGGTATATTATTAATTGTTTGGGGAATTACTGCCCCGGTAGGCACTTTATCTTGGTGGTTAAGTACGGGTACTCAAGCTTTGGGATTTGATATAAATCCGACTCCAGATTTAATTAAAAATAATTTGAATCTAAAAAATACTGGAGATAAAAATTGCTATATAATCTTTCTCCCCGGAGTTGGAGACTTTTCTGCTAACGAATTAACTCCGGGAGAAGAAATATTTCTCAATCAATTAGCAAAACTTCATCCCCAATGTGCAATTGTAGATGATGTATTTCCTTATTCAGCAGCAAATAAAAGCTTGGGGGCACAGCGTTTCTTAGCACCTGTATGGCGTTTTGCTTCCAAAGGGCAAGGTTGGTTGAAAAATGCAGATGTCTTGATTAAAATTCGTAACTTATGGCGTTTTGCTATTTCTGCCGATAGTCGCTATGGTTCGGTTTATAACTTGGGAATTGCTAAGGCGATCGCAGAGCGTATGAATGCTGCATCTCCCATAAATACTACGTCAGAACAACCCATCAAAATTATCCTTATCGGTACCAGTGGAGGAGCGCAAGTATCTTTAGGTGCGGTGGAATATTTGGATAAATGGTTAAATACACGGTTAATAGTAGTTTCCATCGGTGGTAGTTTCGATGGTGAAACAGGTTTTAATACAGTTGAAAAAGTATATCATCTACGAGGTAGCCGCGATTGGGTGGAAGATGTTACTAAAATTATATTTGCTGACCGCTGGTCTTGGATGGTAAATTCTCCTTTTATTCAAGCAGTACGCCGGGGACGTTATCAAATTGTTGAAACAGGTTCCCATACCCATGATGGGGTTAATGGTTACTTTAGCACCGAGACGGTAGATAGTACCGCAACCACTTATGTCGGTTTATTATTGGATAAAGTCGATCGGTTGCCGATTTGGGATTAATATAAATCTATATAAGTGGTAGCGTATCGCTCCCCATCCCCTGGCAATCTATTTCCAAAAAAAGTAATTCACACTACAATATAAACTTCTCGCATTAATTTGTTTTTGCTGTCTTGGTGAAATAAGTGTAGTTGCTTTTATGTAACCATTCTCTTTTACCTAATTGATTAAATTTGTGTAAATATACTGATTTTCAGGAGTTAAGCCGTGAGCATTGAGACTCTTGTTCAACAAGCCAACCCATCATCTACCCCTTTTAATAAAGAAAGCTTTGATGAAGTTGTAATGTCCACTTACGGACGTTTTCCTATAGCCTTGGAGAAAGGTGCTGGATGCCGTTTGTGGGATACTGAAGGCAAAGAATATCTTGATTTTGTTGCCGGAATTGCTACTTGTACATTGGGACACGCCCACCCCGCATTGATAGAAGCAGTTACTCGACAAATACAAAAAATACACCACGTTTCAAATTTATATTACATTCCCGAACAGGGAGAACTGGCACGTTGGATAGTTGATAACTCCTGTGCAGATAAAGTCTTTTTCTGTAATTCTGGTGCGGAAGCCAACGAAGCGGCGATAAAGCTGGCACGGAAATACGCTCATACCGTTTTAGATATCGATAAGCCAATTATCTTAACAGCAAATTCCAGCTTTCACGGACGCACTTTAGCAACAATTACCGCTACAGGACAACCGAAGTATCATAAAAACTTTAATCCTTTAGTACCCGGATTTTATTACGTACCTTACAACGATATTGATGCGGTAGAAGCAGCAATTAGCGAGTTAGATGAAGGTGATTATGCTGTCAGCGCTATTTTGTTAGAACCGTTGCAGGGAGAAGGCGGCGTTCGTCCTGGAGATGTAAAATATTTTAAAAAACTGCGTTCGATTTGCGATGAAACTGGTATTTTATTAATTTTCGATGAAGTACAAGTGGGAATGGGACGTACTGGTAAATTATGGGGTTACGAACAGCTTGGAGTTGAGCCAGACGTTTTCACCAGCGCTAAAGGTTTAGGTGGTGGTATCCCCATTGGTGCCATGATGGCGAAGAAATTCTGTAATGTACTTGAAGCAGGAGAACACGCTAGTACTTTCGGCGGTAATCCATTTGCTTGCGCCGTGGCTCGAGCCGTTTGTCATACTTTAGAGAAAGAAAATATTCTCCAAAATGTCAGCCACAGAGGCGAACAACTGCGCCAGGGTTTACAAAAGATTGCTGCAAAATATCCCGAACATATCGCACAAGTGCGCGGTTGGGGTTTAATTAACGGAATGGAATTGACTTCCAATATTGAGTTAAATGCTATTGATATAGTTAAAGCTGCAATGGAACAAGGCTTACTATTAGTTCCAGCAGGGAAGAAGGTTGTTCGTTTCGTTCCACCGTTAATTGTGACGGAAACTCAAGTAGATACAGCGTTACAGATTGTCGATCGAGTAATGGAACAGGTTAAAGGTTAAAGGTCAAAGGTTAGAGGTTAGAGATTAGAATTTGCGGAAAGTTGTGGGAAAGAAGTTGTTCCTTCCTCAAGTTTTCCTAGATGAGATTTTTAATTTTAGATTCAAATCGTGGCTGTGAATGTTTTGAGGAGGAAAATCCAAGATTCGTTTTGGAAAGTTTGCGAGGGCGGCAGAACCCCTGCACCGCAACTTTCTGCAAAATCTAAAATCTAAAATCTGTCTTGGAAAGTTTAGGGGGAAGAAAATCTACACCCCTAACTTTTCGCAAAATATAAAACTGAGTTGAACTTCCAAATTTATTAAAATTTAAATTTGGAATCTAAATTATGATTTAATAATTGTTGGGAGTATTGATATTTCGGATTTTCCTCGATAAAGCGGAATTTTTTCCGTTCAAATGCTGATGACAACTCGACTATGTAGAAGTAACATAGCCGTACTATTTATGCTATGGTATAAGTCAGAAGATTGAGTTCGGTGGTTCAGTTTGTTTGATTATGTATTGCAGACTTCTCCGGATGTAAATCTCATCACACTGTTAATTCTGGAGACGTTGTATGTCGATTTACGTAGGCAATCTCTCTTATGAGGTTGTAGAAGATGAGCTAAAGCAAGTCTTCCTTGAATATGGAGAAGTAAAAAGTATTTATTTACCAATGGATCGCGAAGCAGGACGTATTAGAGGTTTTGCATTTATTGAAATGGGTTCGGATGCAGAGGAAGCTACAGCAATCGAATCCCTTGATGGCGCTGAATGGATGGGGCGCAGTTTACGAGTAAATAAAGCCAAGCCAAAACCAGAGAGAAGCGCTTCCGGTGGTGGTGGTAGGTGGTAAGTGAATAATGTCGAACGATATAATAGACATTACCTTACTCGATTGAAACATTATTTAACTTTTGAGTATCAAGGGCATACAATTGAGTTTGCCCTTTTTTTGCTCGCGGTTAATGCTACTCTTGACACTTGAGCATTAATTGCCATAGCGGACAGCGTTACTTTAAATTAGGAGAAAGAATGACCCAAATAGTTGTAGGCGAAAACGAAGGAATCGAATCAGCATTGCGTAGATTCAAGCGCGAAGTTTCTAAAGCTGGTATTATGCCAGATATAAAGAAGCATCGTCACTTTGAAACACCTCTACAAAAACATAAGCGCAAGGCGATCGCCAGATCCAAGCAGCGCAAGAGACGCTTTAAATACTAAAAACGCTAAGATTTTCAAAAACTTTCTTGCAATCAAGAAATTTTGTTAGTAAAGCATTATGGTGGATCAATTATCAGTCATCAATTATCAATTATCAATAAAAATTAATAATTGTTCATTGTTCATTGATAATTGTCTTCCCTTTTTAGTTTCTAACTTAGTTGAATTAATAATCCTCTTTGAAGACGTTTCCATAGCACAAGATGGGACTCTTCTTTTGAAGAGTTGATTGAAGAAGAATTGAGCCGGTGTTGTATCCGATTTCCCACAGAATAGTAATAGGGAACACTTTAGATTCGTTTTCTGGATCGAGAATAAGAAAAACTGCATCAATATAAAAATTTCTATTTAAAAAGAATAAATTAGGGGATGGTACGGATATTTTTAACCGTACTAGCAAGCTGATAAAAATAATATTTCACCAACTATCGCCGCTGCCACCACCAAAACTATAGCAATCCTAAATGATTTGTAAGAAATTGATACTTTATCTGGCGGTTAAAACCGCTACTGCGTGGACTTAATAAAACAACCCGCGCAGGCGGGTTTCGCCTGTATAGCCGCGACTTATAGTCGCCGGGTATGAATAAAAAATTACTTATTATTTTAATCCTACATCTACGTGTTTTCTTACATTCAAATTCGGATTGCTATACTTATACAACTCAACTATAAATTAGATGATTGTCGTTACTTGGATTGCGTTTTGAAGCTTAAGCATCTAATTCGATCGTGCTTATTAATGGTATAACCGCAGACTTCACAATTAAAGTGTGACAACTATATCATCAACTGCATCTTTACGCTTCCTCTGTAGAAAGAAAGTATCCTCGAACTGTTTTCAATCTATGGGGAGATGGAGCCAACAAGCTCAAGTGTTTAGATTGAAGCGCAGAAGTAAAAAATATTATTCAAACCACTTCTACACGAATATCTAAAAAATAGGTAAAAAACTATGGCATCACAAAACGGTAAAAAGAAAATACGCTATGCAGTCTTAGGATTGGGATGGATTGTTCAAGAAGATGTTTTACCAGCATTTCCTAATACAAACAATTCTGAATTAGCTGCATTAATATCTGGAGACGAAACCAAACGTAAAGAACTTGGTAAAAAGTATAATGTTCCTGCTTACACCTACGAACAATACGAAGAATGTTTGAAAAAAGAAAATATTGATGCAGTATATATTGGTTCACCGAATCATTTGCATTTAGAGCATACAGTAAGAGCGGCTAAAGCAGGAGTTCACGTACTTTGTGAAAAGCCAATGGCTATAACTGAGAATGAATGCGAGCAAATGATTAACGCTGCAAAAGAAAATAACGTCAAATTAATGATTGCTTATCGTCTGCATTTTGATAAAGCCAATATGGAAGCGGTAAACATAGTTCAATCGGGAAAAATTGGTGAACCTCGTTTCTTTGATTCCGTATTTTCTCAACAGGTTGTAGAAGGAAACGTCAGATTAACAGAGCCGCTTGAAAACGGTGGTGGTTCCTTTTATGATATGGGAATTTACTGTATTAATGCAGTTCGTTATTTATTTCAAGACGAACCGACAGAAGTATTTGCTTTTATTGCTAATAACGGTGAAAAACGTTTCGAGAAAGTTGATGAAATGACAAGCGTTTCGATGCGTTTTCCTAAAGAAAGATTGGCTCATTTTACAAGTAGTTTTGGAGCAGCTTCTACAGCAACTTTTCGAGTAGTAGGGACAAAAGGCGACTTGCGGATGGATAGCGCTTATACCTATGGGGGAGATTTAAAACAAGAAATTACCGTAGACGGTGAAAAACAAGAGCAGTCATTTCCAGCAGGAGATCAATTTGGTGCAGAAATTCAATATTTTTCCGATTGCGTATTGAATAATAAAGAACCCGAACCAAATGGGAGTGAAGGGTTTGCAGATGTTCGTATCATTCGAGCAATTATCGAATCAGCCAAAACAGGAAAACCCGTCAAACTTGGTGAATTTAAACTAGAAAAAAGACCAAATCTTCAACAAGTAATTCAACTTCCTGCCATTGATACACCAGATAAATATGTTAATGCTAAAGATATGCAGGGGAATGGGTAATAGGTAATAGGTAATCTTAATGTAGAGACGTTGCAGTGCAACGTCTTTATTTTTATGCATACAAACACTTAAATTAGTTTTAGTTTACGTGTTTATAGTTAATTATTTCAAATAGTAATTATCTAAGTGTAAACCGAAAAAATTATACTAAACGACTTTCTCTTCAAGCTTCTTTTTAAAATATTTCAGAAGAATTATGGTTGAAATTTATACCAGTAATCCGGACAATAGTTATTAGATAATAAATACGATTTTTTTGAATATCTGCTTAATAATTGCTGTTTTAAAGGTTTGTAGTTGCGCTTTAGCGCTAAAACGCTTCCTAAAAAACAGCTTAAATTGCTGTATTTATTTTCATAAAAGTCTTGACAGCAATAAAAATTTTTAAACACTTACTAAAACAAAAAGATGAATACACCAAAGCAATTAACAAACTTCAATTCTCCTCTAATCGGTTCTAACCCTTCACAACTAACCGATGTTAACGGAGTTATTTACTTTACAGCAGATGATGGAAGAAACGGAAGAGAACTTTGGAAATTGGATGCAACAGGTAATCCCGTACCAGTAGGTGATATTAATTATGGTTTCGCATCGTCTAATCCTGAAAATTTGACAGTTATTAACAATACGCTTTACTTCACTGCTGAAACTACAGAAGAAGGGAGAGAGTTATGGAAAATAAGTGAAACTGGTTTTCCTCAAAGAGTTAAAGATATTAATTTAGGTACAAATTCTTCCAATCCCGATCATTTTACGGTTTTTAATAATACGCTTTATTTCATCGCCGAGAATGACAAATATGGTAGAGAATTATGGAAGCTTGATAGTTTTGGAAAACCGCAGGTTGTAAAAGAAACTAACCTTTATGCTCAATCTTCTAACCTTGGAAATTTGACAGTTTCTAACGATGCGCTTTATTTCACTCTTACCGATAGTGACAATCAAACCTCCTTGTGGAAAACTAATAATTTCGGGGATGTAGAGCAAGTTAATAGTATTGATAGTTATAATTTCTACAACCCATCTAATTTTACAATTGTCAGCGAAACGCTTTATTTTACCTCCACCGATAGAGATGAAAATCAAACCTTTTTGTGGAAAAAGAATGCCATAGGAGAAGTTGAACAAGTAGATGGAAATGATAATTATTCATTTAATCCATCTAATTTTACGGTTGTTAACGATACTCTTTACTTCACTACTTTTAGCTACAATGGCCTAGAATTATGGAGAATAAATAAAAATGGCGATCGCGAACCAGTTTATTACATAAATAATTCACAGAATTCATCTAGTTTCTCTAATTTTACCGTTTTTAATAATACTCTTTACTTTAGCGTTAGTGGTAATAACGGCTCGAAGCTATACAAAATAAACGAATCCGGTGATGGAGAACAGATTAGCGGTACTAGCGATTATACAGATTTATCCGATTTTACGATTGTAAATAATATTCTTTTTTATGTTGCTAACAATTCCGAGTTATGGCAAATTGATGATAGTATTTATGCTCGCCGCGTCAATGGAATTGGTAGTTATTCATCGAAATTATCAGATTTAACTGCTGCTGATAATAATCTTTATTTAACTGAAAGTTACGGTAATGATTTAGCGCTTTTGAAAGTAAATGAAAGCGGCAACGTTGAATATGTTAGGAATCTTGGTGAGAACTCAAATCCTACAAATTTAAAAGTTATTAACGACACGCTATATTTTACTGCTAGAGATAACTATAGCGGTAATGAATTGTGGAAAGTTGAAGAGTACAATAACAGCGCCATTCCTGTTAATGAAATCAATAGAAAAACTCGCGAAGCTCCATCGGATTTTATCAATGTCAACGGTACGCTTTACTTTACTAGATATTCTAATAATGAATTATGGAGAATTGATAGCAACGGCGTACCAGAACCTGTTAACAATACTGCTATTGATGGTGCGTCAAATCTATCTAATTTTACCGTCCTTAACGATACGCTTTATTTTACTACCGAACGTGAAGGTGATGGTAGAAAACTGTGGAGAGTAATTAACAACGGTATTCCCGAACCCGTTGAAGAAATCAACAATAGTTCAATTCAATTCAATCCTGACAATTTCACTGTTTTTAATGGCACCCTTTATTTCACCGTTAATGTTTATGAAGATACAAATGAACTGGTTAAAATAGACGATCTAGGTAATATACAACCTGTTGATTATTTTTACTTTGGCGGCAATTATCCACCATTAAATGTTGATAATTTAACTGTTGTTAACAATACGCTTTACTTCACTTTTAGCGATGAGGAAAATAATGCAAGACTTTGGAAGATTAATCAAAGAGGTGAAGCAGAACAGATTAATGATGATAGCTATAACAATCCGGCATTAAATCCCGAAAATCTCACTTTTGTAAACGATACGCTCTATTTTACTGCTGAAGATTATAAATATGGCAGGGAATTATGGAGGATAAATGAAAATGGTGATTCGGAGCGTGTTAGCGATATTAATTACCTTAGAGAATCTTCTAACCCCGAAAATTTGACTGTTTTGGGCAACACGCTTTTCTTCACTACTAATCACGATCGAGGTACCGAATTGTGGGTAGTTACAAATCGCGATGGAAAACCACAACCGGAACCCTTTTATAATAGTCCCATATTCTTGAGTCTTGAAAATTTAACTGTTGTCAATGACACGCTTTACTTTACTGCCAACGATGACACAAAAGGCAAGGAATTGTGGAGATTAACAGAATGGGGTGGTTTTGAAATTGTTCGCGATATAAATACCGATTCCTATGGTTCTTCTAACCCTAATAATTTAACAGTTGTCAATGACACGCTTTATTTTACTGCTACCGATGGTAATAGTACAAGGCTATGGTGGATAGATGGGAATGGTGAAGTTAAACCAGTTGAGAATATTAATGATAGTTCCTCTAGTTTATCAAATTTCACTATATTGAATGACACGCTTTACTTTACCGCTACTGATAGTAATTCCAGAACACTTTGGAAAGTGGAAAGTAACGGGAATGCAATGTTTGTAGATGATGTCAACCGTAACAGCGGCTTTTCTGAAGATTTTAATTTAACCGCAGTGGACGGCAAACTATACTTTGTTAAAGATAATGGTAGTAATCCACAAATATGGGCTTTGGAAAATCAAGCTCCCGAAATTCAGCTATCAACTTACAATGCCAACTATGTAGAAAGTTGGGGATTTGTTGAATATAGCAGACCTGCGGATATTGCTCCAAATGCAAGAATTATAGATCCAGATTCTGATAACTTTAATAACGGTAAATTAATCGTTCGGATTACCGATGGTGGTGATGCCGACGATCGCTTGGGTATACATGGAAGATACATTAGCTTAGACGGCACAATTGTCAAATATAGAGATAGTGAAATCGGTATCCTAACTCCTAGCTACGGTGTTGAGGATATGGTAATTGATTTCAATGCCAATGCTACACGTTTAGCTGTTGAAGAATTATTGCAAAGCATTACCTATAGTAATTTCTCTCGCAATCCTTCCACAACTCCCCGCACCGTAGAAATTTTACTTAACGACGGTGACGGTAATACTAGTGAAGCTGTCAGTAAAACTGTAAATTTCTCTGCTAGAAACGATTTTCCACTTGTTGGTTACAATCAGTTTCTCTACGATAGCAGTACTGGTTTAGAACCCACACAACCCGATGCTGCAACTAATGCCTGGTTAGATTATAAATCTATTGGCTATCAAGCTAATCTAAATATAGTTGAAAATGGCATTCAACTAACTTCTGATAATCAAGCTTATGCTGGTTTAAGTAATTACGGATTTTCTAATACAGGTTTTTATTCTTCTCCTGTTAATAATTATTTCCCCCAACTCATTCGCGACGAAGGTTATATACTTAAATTCAACGCTCAACTACTTGCAGAAGACCATACCAGCTACGGTAACAACGATAAAAACGGTGACGGAAAAGCAGACAGAGCGGGCTTTAGCGTTACTTTACTCAGTGACGATCGCAAAGGCATTGAATTAGGTTTCTGGGAAAATCGTATTTGGGTACAGCAAGATGAATTTACTAATACAACTTCACAACCTGTTAATGGTATTAATCCTTACTCAACTTTATTTACTCAGGTAGAAGGAGTCGATTTCGATACTACTAAATCTGTTGATTATGACTTAGCAATCTTGGGAGAATTTTACACTCTTTACGCCGATCGCAAATCAATTTTGACTGGAAGATTGCGGGATTATTCGGATTATAACCCCACTACCGAACCGGATAGAAATTTTCCCAATCCTTACAACAAATCCAATTTTATTTTCTTAGGGGATAATAATGCTTACACTGGAGCAGATGTAAAACTAGGTGATATTTCGCTGATAACTCACCCTAGAAATACTAATTTATATCCTCTAGAAAGCGTTACCTATACAGAAAATGACCCCGCGATTGTTATTGCTCCCGAAATTATTCTCACCGAGCTTGACTCACCAAACTTCGACAGAGGCAGTCTAAATGTTCGCATACTTTCTGCGACTCCCGACGAATATCTTGATATCGCTAATACCCAACAAATTACGGTTTCCGGTGAACAAGTATTCTTCAATGGTAATGCGATCGGTAATATAAACAGCACTGGCACTAATTCTCTCTCGATTAGATTTAATTCTCAAGCTACTCCAGAAGCAGTGGAAGCTTTAATGCGTAATATTACTTACGCTAATAGTTCGGAAAATCCATTAATAGGTTCGCGTAGAATTGAATTTCGAGTTGATGACGGTGATTATAACGGTGATAGCAAGCCAGCTACAAGGGAAATCCTCATTCAATCTGTTAACGATGCACCTATAGTTGCAAATGCTATTATTAACCAAACCACCAATGAAGAAACAATTTTCAATTTCACCATACCGGAAAATACTTTCCAAGATATAGATGGAGATAAGCTTAATTTAAATGCAACTTTAGAAGATGGTTCACCATTACCAACTTGGTTAACCTTTGATGCTGAAACTGCGACTTTTAGCGGTACTCCCGAAGACGAAAATGTTGGGTTTGTTAAAGTTAAAGTGACAGCAACTGATAATGATGGGGAATCTGTTCAAAGTAGTTTTACCTTAAGAGTCGCTAACGTTAACAAAACACCTACCATTAACCCAGAGCAAACCTTCACCATCGACGAAAACAGCAAAATCTTCACCTCAGTTGGTAAGGTACTTGCAACAGATGCAGACGGCGACTTTTTACTAGACTGGCAAATTACCGACGGAAACTTAGACGTAGACAATGACGGTAGAGCCGCATTCTCTATCAACTACATCACCGGAGAAATCAAAGTTAACGATGCTGACGACTTAGATTTTGAAACCAACCCCAGTTTCCAATTACAAGTAAGTGCTAGTGACAGAACTGATACTAGCATTCCAACAACCGTAACAGTTAATCTTAATGATATTGCAGGACAACAAATTAATGGTACAGCCTCAAGCGATAGAAGACTTTACGGAGGTTTAGAATCCGATACGATTGACGGAAAAGAAAGAAATGATTACCTTTACGGGCGCGGTGGTAATGATACTCTTTTAGGTGGGGCTGGCAACGATAACCTTTATGGTGGTGAAGGTGATGATTCGATAGATGGTGGAGACGGTTTTGATATCCTGCGAGAATCAGCCGACGTTAACTTTACTCTTACCAACACTCAACTAATCGGCAACGGTACGGATAACTTTGTAAATATTGAACGAGCAATTTTAAGCGGAGGAAATAGCGATAATCTAATTGATGCATCGCAATACAGCAAAAATACTTATCTCTACGGACGCGCTGGTAACGATACTCTCAAAGGTGGAACCGGCAACGATTACCTTTACGGCGAGCAAGGAGATGATTTGATTGATGGAGGAAAGGGTTATGACATCATTCGAGAAACAAAAGATGTTGATTTTACTCTTACTGACACTCAGCTAATCGGCAACGGTACGGATACTATTGCAAGTATTGAACGAGTCATTTTAACTGGCGGAAATAGCGATAATACAATTGATGCATCTGGCTTCAGTGGAAGTACTTATATTTACGGACGTGGTGGTAACGACACTTTAAATGGTGGTAGCCGCAACGATTACCTTTATGGTGGGCAAGGGGATGATTCAATCAAAGGTGGTTCCGGCAACGATTACCTTTATGGTGAAGAAGGGAATGATTCTATTGATGGGGGACAAGGTTTTGATACTCTGCGAGAAACAGCAGATGTAAACTTTACTCTTACCGACACTCAGCTAACTGGTAACGGTACGGATACTTTAACAAGTATTGAAAGAGCAATTTTGAGTGGAGGGAATAGCGCTAATCAAATTGATGCATCTGGTTTTAGTGGCAGTACTTATATTTACGGACGTAGTGGTAACGATACTCTTATGGGAGGAAGCGGTAATGATTACCTTAAAGGTGACAACGGTGATGATTTAATTAACGGTGGTGCTGGTAATAATAGACTTTACGGAGGAAGCGGTAAAGATACTTTCGTTTTAACTAATATTCAAGGCAAAGATACTATTTACGATTTTGAAAACGGCGTTGATAGTTTAGGTTTATCGGATGGTTTAACGTTCAATGATTTGGATATTCAAGCAAATGGAAGCAATACTAATATCCTTTTGGGTAATCAAGTTTTAGCTACTTTGAATCGGGTTAATAGTAGTTTGATTGAACAAAGCGATTTTATATCTTAAATATGCGTCACCCATAAACCTTGTAGAGACGCGATATTATGACCTTGCGGTCACGCTGCGCTAACGCGTCTCTACATTCTTTTACGCAACCTCTCTTTGTGGGGCTTTGCGTAAATCCGATTAATTTCAATTCTTAGAGCGAAAACAGCACTTACTACGAACTTTGATTACAAAGAAATTCCCTTGAGCTTTTTAAACAAGTTAGTCGCGTAGGAATCAGTCATACCGGAGATATAATCGGTAACTTGCAGGATTTTGTGATAAAAATCTTGATTTTCACTAAATAGATATTGCTGAGGTATCATTTGTTTGAGGAATTCGGCTTTGTCTCCTTTTGATAAAACAGCATTGGCAAATTCATTAAACAATTGTACTAATATTTCATGTCCGGCGATGCGAGTACTAACAATCTCTGGATGTGTTATTACTTTAGTTTTAGTTTCGTAACGTATATCCTCAAGTACGGAAGCATATTGACTCAAAGCAAGCAATTCGGTATCAAATTCACCAGTCAGCATTTCTGGTTCTTTTAGTAGAAAAATATCGGCAACTTCTTTGACAAGTTTGCTAATAGCACGAGCGCGTAAATATTTAATTTGTTCTTCTTCGGTGTTTGTTTGTGCTTGGATGTCAGATTCCGAACGTTGAGCAATCGCGTTGAGTAATTTTTTGGCATCAGCAAAAGGAATATATCTCATGCGGAAACCATCTTCTATATCTACAATTAGATAGCAGATATCGTCAGCAGCTTCCATCAAAAAGGCTAATGGATGTCTTGCCCACCATGCAACTTTGTTACTACGACGAATTAATCCGACTGTTTGTGCTACTTGTGTAAATAACTCTTTTTCTGCTTGAAAAAAATTATATTTAGCAATACTTTTACCTTGATAACTATTAAGTATATCTTCAGGAATGTAGGATTCTCTAGGATACTTAGCGAAGGCGGCTAAAGTTGGACAGGTAAGTTGCATCCCTCCTTTTCGAGGCTGCATTTCCAGATTGCTGATAATCCGGAAGCCTTGAGCATTACCTTCAAATAAATTAAAGTCAGTCTCCTGAGTCTCGTTGAGAGATATTTGTGTATTTGCATACCAATTTTTAAATCCGCTTTGAATCGCATCTTCCCCAGAATGACCAAAAGGAGGATTGCCGATATCGTGAGCTAGACTTGCAGCAGAAACAATATCTCCAAAATCGCAAGGATTGTAATCTTTAAGATTATGCCTTTGAATAATTTCGTTGCCGACAATTGTACCTAGCGATCGCCCAACACAAGAAACTTCAATACTGTGAATTAAACGAGTACGTAAATAATCATTTTCTGGCAAAGAATAAACTTGAGTCTTATCTTTTAAACGGCGAAAAGGAGAAGAAAACACCAAGCGATCGTAGTCTCTTTGAAAACAAGTGCGTACAGAATCAGAATCAATCTTGTTATTTTTACCTAGTCTTTGTCTTATTAAAAGTTGTTGCCATTGCATCATAAAATAATGTTAGTGGTTAGTTGTTAGTTGTTAATAGTTAGGAGTTAGGAGTTAGGAGTTAGGAGTTAGGAGTTAGGAGTTAGGAATTAGAAGTTAGTAAAATTATCTCCCCCCTCTTCCCCCTCTTCCCCCTCTCCCCATCTTCCTCTACACTGCTTGTACTCTATCCAAATAAGAGCGCAATTCTTCACCTTCTAAGACTTCATGCTCTAGAAGATGTTTGGTCATTTCTTCGAGTAAATCGCGATTAGTTTTGAGAATTAATCGCGCTTGATGATGGGCGTTTTCAATAATTTCTCTGACTTCTGTGTCAATCGCTGCTGCTACTATCGAGCTTACAGGACGACGGGAATTTGACGAACCATCTAAAAATGAAGATTGTGGTTTTTCTAGTGCGATCGGTCCTAGATTCTTGCTCATACCGTAAAGGGTAACTGCTTTTTCGGCTAAATCGGTTGCTTTTTGAATGTCGTCGCTTGCACCTGTGGAAACCTCACCAAAAACGATTTCTTCAGCACTACGTCCAGCTAATAAAGTGGTAATTCTAGCACGAAGTTCACCTTCTAACATCAAAAAACGGTCTTCTTGCGGTAGTTGCAGTGTGTATCCTAAAGCACCTACACCCCTGGGCACGATGGAAATTTTTTCTACTTGACCCGATACTAACGCACCAACTATTGCATGACCGCATTCATGGTAAGCAACTATTTTTCTTTCAACTTGGTTGAGTACGCGGGATTTTTTCTCTAAACCTGCTATTAATCTTTCTAAGGCTTCATTGAAGTCTGCCATCGTTACCGCTTCTCGATGCTCTCTTGCAGCTAACAGCGCGGCTTCATTGATCAAATTAGCTAAATCTGCACCTGTAAAACCAGGTGTGCGTGCCGCAATTATGCTTAAGTCTATGTTCTCTTGTAACTTAACTTCTTGCGTATGTACTTTTAAAATTGCCAAACGTCCTAGCTTGTCCGGACGGTCTACAACTATTTGTCTATCAAAACGTCCCGGACGAAGTAAAGCTTGGTCTAATATTTCCGGTCGGTTTGTTGCAGCGATGATAATTATTCCTGTATTCGCTTCAAAACCATCCATCTGAGTCAACATCTGATTCAAGGTTTGTTCGCGTTCTTCATTACTTGAAGCAAACACCCCAGAACCACTTCTAGATTTACCCAAAGCATCTAATTCATCGATAAATACGATACAGGGAGACAACTGCTTGGCCTGTTCAAACAAATCTCGGACTCTTGCAGCACCTACCCCGACAAACATCTCCATAAATTCAGAACCGGAGACACTGAAAAACGGAACTCCAGCTTCTCCTGCAACAGCTTTAGCCAAAAGGGTTTTACCTGTTCCTGGTGGCCCAACTAATAAAACTCCTTTAGGAATTTTTGCCCCTAACTGAGTGTATCTATCGGGATTTTTGAGAAAATCTACTACTTCTTGTAATTCAGAAGAAGCTTCATCAACTCCAGCAACATCAGCAAAGGTGACTTTATTTCCTTTAGGGTTTCCTAGATAAACTTTAGCTTTGCTTTTGCCTACACTTAGAGAGTTTGAACCATCTCCTTGGGCTTGAGCGCGGTTAGCGAACCAAGCTATCATCAAAAACAATAAAAATGGTGGAACAAACCAACCCAAAGCTGTAAATATCCAATTCTCGCCACCAGCCAATCGAACCCCAAATTCCACGTTATTATCTTCTAATAACTTTGGTAAAGTTTGGTCTTCTGGTAAAGGAATTGTAAAGTAGACTTTCTCTGGACGAGTTGATTTACCAGATTTAGATTTTTGAGCTTTATCTAAATCGGTTTTTAGGAAATATTCTACTTTGTTATCTTTTACAATAACTTCACCTACTTTACCTTCCCTTACTTGATTGCGAAACTGGCTGTAAGGAATCTCTTTTTTGCTCGGACTATTAAATAAAGGGAAAAAACCTAAGAATAAAAATAATAATACAATTGTAATCAAACAACCACTTAAGTTTCCTTGCTTTTGTGGATTTGGATACCCATCATTTTCAATTTGCATTTTTAGGTTTTACTTTTAAGTAAAAAGGCTGTATAGCAAACCATTAATTTACTCAGAACAATAAAATAAAGTGCTATTTACTAGTATAAATGTAAAGTTATGTTTTTATTGTTAACCCGAAGACTGTTAGTATTCATAAAAATACTTGTATTTTTAAATATAAATATTTGGATCGCAATTTTCATTTAATAGTAAGAATAAAGTTGTTATGAAGCAATTTTTTAGTTAGAGAAAGAAAATAGAGAACAGAGAAAACATATTTTATTTAACTAAGCAACTTAAAATGTTTAATCAATTTGTTAAATAGCTTTTCAATTAATTAGGCATTGTATCCCCACGATTCGGGTTTTCTAAATATGTAGCGTTATTAGATCCCCACAACCACCCGCTAATAATGGTACTTTAAGTCAAATTTGTATTGCATTCAACCAAAACCGCCTAAAATTAATTTTCAAGCGGTAATTTACAATCCACAACTTCCAGCTGATAATTGTTAATTGATAACTAATTCATTCCCATTCTTTTAATTCACTATTAATATTCCGAAGTAGAAAATTCATCTGTTGACGGCGACTTTCAAAATTGGCTGCAATGAAAATCAGTGTAATTCCAACTAGCAAACCTATTACCCATTTAAGGAAGGGATAATCTAGGGTAAATATTACTAAATGATAGAAAGCAGTGAATAAAAATGATGCCGTGCCAATATACAAAAAGGCGCGTATTTTTAATGCCAATCCCGCAAATATCGCAACTAAACTTAAAATTCCCGGTACAAAAAATGCATTTTGATGGAATAAAGTCGCATATCCACAAATAATTCCAGTACCTAATATTCGTAACCCATGACGATATACTTTGTTTTGCGGTAGTTTGAGTTGCGGATCGAATTGGGCGATATATAGCAAAGATAAACCGATTGAGGAAATGTACCATAAAGCATCGGTTAAACTTGAATCGATAAACCAACGCCACAAAACCCAATTAACTAATGCCAAACTGATGTATGTAAAGCGGAATTTATTTACAATTTTGGCAATGAAAATATAGTAACCAGCTACAAGCAATAAGGAAATAGAATAAATTTGTATTCTAGTTTCCCACAAATAAAATAACGGCAGAATGTACGCTGTTATTTGCCAAGGTTTTTTACGCCAGCCCCAACGCTCCCACGGTAAAATATAAACTAAATAAGCCACTATGCAGGAAACTCCTGCTATCCAAGGACGTATTTGCTGTAAGAAAATGCTGACTATAGAAGCTGGTGGTATAAAGTACCTAAATACAGCAATTTGTATTAAACCAATGTAAACCCAAATATCTGCTTCTACAATCTTTTCCGAATTTGGTTGCGATGCTAAGTTGTTAATATATCTTGCTTGAAATATTGCGTAGCAACTTAATAATAATCCCGTTGCTAATGCCAATTTATAAGCTTCTACAGGATTACCCATTGTCGCCATTAATAACACGCTACCCAAAGCCCAATGAAAATGAGCAAACATTTGCAATTCTTGGGAACTGAGTTTTAGATAACTTTTCAACCAACGCGACAATAAACGATAAGTATAGGCAATAAATGTAGCAAGGGTAGCTAAAAGAATCCAACCATCACCAACTGCACCTCCCGACGCTTGCGTGAGTTGATAAATTAACAGTTCGTATGCAGCTATTGATACGCCGAAAAGTCCTAAGTACAGCAGCGGTTTTAATTTTTTATTACGTCTTCCTATACTAATTACAATCCAAGCAACAGCCAGCGTCGATAAACCAGTCCAGCTATCAAAAACACTCCAGCGCAGCAACACTCCGAAACCTGCATATAATAAAGGTAAAATGTGCCAGCGGTTGGGAAGTTTTCCACCATAGTGCTTTGATTGCAACCATTCACCTATAAATTGCGTAATTAAACCTAAGCAAATATTGGCAACAGCAAGATAAATAAGTTGTGGTGAACTATCATTGGTAACTTCATAAATGCCAAATTCCAATATTTCAATCAGGTACACTTCCAACAATTCCACAGTCCACCCGATACCGTAAAAAGTCCAGTTTGTGAATTCGTAGAAATGGCGAAAAGATAAAGCTACTAAAATAACAACTGCGGAAATTGCACACAATAAGATATTAGATTCAGCAAACAAATAAATCGATATTGCATGAATGCTTAACAGTAATAACTCGATACCGCAAAGCGTACTTGCCCAAAAATCTGTAGCGACTGCATATATATTTGCTAATTCATTTCCTTGCTGCAAGAATTTGCGACTTAGCCACAAAGATAAAGTAATAACCGCAGTTAATAAAAACCAACCTGCATAGGATAAAGAAACATTTTCCCATACCGCAGCAGCAATCAAACTTAAACATAAACCTACAGTGATTACCGCATATTTTTGATGTTTTAAATATCTTGTATTAACAAACATCACCGCCGTACCAACAGCCAGACTTATTAACCTAATTCCTGGTAACGTTAAAGTTAATAACTGAGCCAATACTGTTGTTAAAACACTAATTTTTAGTTTATTTTGAGTTCCTTCCCCGCTGCGACTAGCAATAGCTGTCAGCGTTACAGGTGTGACTAACCAAGTTAATCCCCAACTTGATTGATTTATATAAATACCATTCAAAGTTGATTCTAGATTCGTCAGCAACAGCAAATAACTCAAACCCGCAAGCAGCAAACCGATGTGCCATGAAGTATCTTGCCATATTCCATCACCAACGCTAAACAACCATTCCGCTACCATAACAACCAAACAAACAACCGCCCAAACTTGCTGTGGAAGACTGGGGAAGAATAAGTTTATCCAAGAGAAAAGTGTAAGTATTGCGGTGGTGTGAGTTAAGTAGGTGAGGGGGAGGAGAGAGGGGGTGGGGAGATGGGGGGAGGGGGAGATGGGGGGAAGAGATATTTTATTAAAGTGTTGGTGGGTGACGATGAAGAGGGTAATTGTTGATAAAAGTAAGTTTAGGGAACGTAATGCGGAATTTTCTAATGCTATTGCGGTTAAAGTAAATCCTAAAATAAGGGTTAATATTTCGCCAAAGCTTGCTAAATCAAGTTTATTTGTAGTGCGAGCATCTTGCTCGCTAGATTTAAAATTACCTTGCTCGCTAGATTTAAAATTACCTTGCTCGCTAGATTTAAAATTACCTTGCTCGCTAGATTTAAAATTACCTTGCTCGCTGGATTTAAAATTACCTTGCTCGCTGGATTTAAAATTACCTTGCTCGCTGGATTTATCAAATGTGTTTTGCTCGCTGGATTTAAAATTACCTTGCTCGCTGGGTTTATTTGTAGTGCGAGCATCTTGCTCGCTAGATTTAAAATTACCTTGCTCGCTAGATTTAAAATTACCTTGCTGGTTACGGGAAAGCCTTACGGTTTGTGCTTTGCGTCTCAAATTATTTGTAAACGCTACCATAAAGATGATGTAGGGAAAAAGCCCCACGCTTAATAATGTCCAGGAATTATCTTGAGAATTAGTAAGTTGAGTAGCAAATGTAATAATTGAAGATTGAAATGCATCCGGTAATAATCGCCAACCCAACAACGTTGATTGCAAACCAATCGTAAAGAAAGCAGTTAAATCCCTTTTTAAACTATATAAATCCAAGCGACTGTGGAAAAACCATAACCCCAAAGCGCTGACAGAAATTGCTTGTAAAGGATTACTCCAAACAGTCACAAACCAACCGAGAAATAATAAGAAACCGCCGATGGTTTGTGAGGGGAAGGTGGGGAGAGAGGGGGGAGAAGTTTTTTTGTCTCGTTGTCTCCTTTTCTGTTTATCTTCTTGCTGTGCTAACCAAGCTATTAACCAACCACAAATACCAATTGCTAAACCTAGTTGAGCAACATTTATACCAGCACCAAAAATTGCTCGTAGCAATAATATGATTGAGGAGTAAATAATTACGGCAGCAGGTACATTTTTACCCCAAGAGAATTGAGATAAATTTCTTTTTTCTTTTTTTTCTACCCCCTCTTCCCCCTCTCTCCTAGCAGCTTGAAGATTTTGAAAAACGGTAATTATAGCTGTTCCTATAAAAGCTAAATAAACTGCAATTAAAGGGAATCCGGAAAACTTCCAACCGCAATGCAGGTAACTTAATCCAAGAATGTTTATAAGAGATAATTTATTAACTGGAACACTTCCGGTAAATATTGACTGCTTGGAGAGTAATACAGTTATTGCCGTCAAAATAATTGCAGCAATACCAACTAAAATCAAGTTTATCGGATTCTGCCACAAACCCAAGCCATCTATTGCCCAAAAGTTGATTGGAATCAGTAGCATTGTGACAATATGCAAAGCGCCACTTGTCAACTGTAAATTTGCTTGTATACCAGTCCAAAAACTTAGCCCAAAGAACAATACGGTATAGGCAAATAAAACCCCATATTGTAAAAGAGGCGTAAATCTTTCCCACTGAGTCGCAGCAAGCGCTCCAGAAGAGATTATTACAGTAAACATTCCCAGAAACAGCAACCAACGCACGCTGAATTCAGCCCGCAGCGATCGCCACATGGTACTGACTAAGCTTGGTGTAGCAGCTACTTTCGGCTTATCCGCAGGTTTACGAGGCTTAGTAACTACCTTTTGGATTTGCCTTTGTGGTATTTGAGGTTCTAAAACTACCTGACAAACTAGGTATTGTTGGCATATATGCTTAACTTGAATATCTGAGATCAAATTTAAGCGTAATAATTCGTCAAGCCCTTGCAATAGCTGCGGATGCTCGGAAGGAAGCCTGACTTCAAAATTAAGCGGGCGATTAGATTGGGATGACATAATGTAACTCATCCTAGTAACACAATAATTACATCATTCCTTAGATGCATATCTTGGTGTGAGTCGTTTATGACACTTCAGTTATTGAATCACATTGGTAAAGTGTTTAAGGAATCGTTTAATTGTTCTTGTAGCAAAGAATGTCACTATGGAGAACTCTTATGAACGATAATTTACCAACCTTAAGACAAAATTCAACAGGTCCAGACGTAATTAGATTACAGCAGGATTTACAAGAGCTTGGTTATTATTCTGGTGCAATAGATGGTAGTTAATTTTTATTTTGTGGTGGCAATCCTAGCTTGGCTCGAAATTCGGGACTATAGTGTGCCGATTGCCAATTTTTTGCTTGTTTTACTTGCTCTGGAGTTAAATTTTTAGCACGTCTGAAATCGGTACATAAATTTCTCACGTGAGAATCCTGGATACAGCCAAATTCAGCATTTTTAAAATTAGCACCTTTGAGGTTAGCATTTTGTAGGTTTGTACCAATGAGATTCGTACTTTCGAGATTGGTGCTTTGCAGGTTAGCACCTACAAGATATGCTCCAAAAATATTGGCATATTTGAGATTGAAACCTTGAAGCTTGGCATTAGGAAGATATGCACCTTCGAGGTTTGTTGATTTAATGTTAGTAGTGACGATTCTATCGTGTGGGAGAAGAAAACTTCCTAGCTTAGTAGCCTTGGTATTATTACCATGAAGATTTTGATTATCTGCAAAAGTAACTAGATGTTTTAGCTCTGGAGGTACTGAAATACTTGGAGAAACATATTTTTGGTCTTGTTCAATTTGAAAAACTTCCAAATTTATACGAGTTTGCATCTGTCTTTGAACGGTATATCCCAAAAATATTGCTGACACAAAAGGAATAAAACCAAAACCGATTAACTTTAAGCGATTATTCCGTCTATAGCTAACGCTTTGTCGAACAAAATCACCGGCAAAATCTGATAGTGCTAAACTAACATTCTGCTCTTTTTGAAATAATTGAGCATCTTTTAATTGCTTGTTATTCAACATAATTCAAATTTGGTATTGCTTACGTTTGTAGTTCGATCTATATTTCAAAAACTTGAGATGATTTTCAAGCTTCTGGTTTGTTATAGATGTAAGCAAATTTGACTTATTCACTAAGAATTGATGGCGTAGCAAGTTCAAATGCACTCAAATCCTTACCCAGCCTGATTTTTATTAAATTTTGTACTATTCTCATCAACCGCCGTATTAATATATTGATGCGGCTAATACACTTGTAAGAAATTTAAACACAAGGCGAATATAATTCGCTACTACACCTTCCCAAGTCCACGGAGGTGGACTTAATAAATAACCCGCTTAGGCGGGTTTTGCCTGTGTAGCCGCGACTTACAGTCGCCAGGGCTAAGCTTTAACCTAAAGTTTCAATCCTCTGTTTTTCATCTTTATACATCTCCTTAAACATTTTCTGCTGCTTTTTGTGTTCTACAATTGGTTCGGGATAACCTACAGCTTGACGTTCTAAAGGTGCGATTTTTCCGGTTACTAATTGTTCGGCATCCATTGAACTTAATTCTGGCAGCCATTGCCGAATATATTCACCTTCACAATCAAATTTTTGGGCTTGAGATGCAGGGTTAAAAATCCTTACTGGTTTGGGTTCATTCCACTGGAAGCGCTCCATTGCCAACCACCATTATTAGAAGATAAGTCCCCATCAATTAGTCTTTGCATAAAGTATTTTTCACCTAATTGAGGATTTAATAGTAAATCTTTAGTCAGAAAACTTGCAACAATCATCCGACAACGATTATGCATCCAGCCCATTTGATTTAATTGTCGCATTGCAGCATCAACAATCGGATATCCGGTTTTTCCTTCACACCAAGCTTGAAAATGTGATTCATTGTCATGCCAAGGAAAGTTTTTGAAAGCATCCCGATAAGCACCCGATGCTAATTCCGGAAAATGATACATTGCGTGTTGATAAAATTCCCTCCAAGCTATTTCTTTTTGCCAAGTGCGAATATTATTTGTTAATTCGTCACTGCGGCTATTTTCTAACGCATCTTCGGTAGCTTGCCAAACAGTACGAATTCCTATGACACCAAATTTCAAAGCTGCACTTAATCTTGATGTACCATCTATTGCCGGAAAATTCCTTTGTTCTTGATACTCATTAATAGCGCTATAACAAAATTCTTCTAGCCTCAGCAGCGCTGCTTCTTCTCCAGGTTCAATAATTAATTCTCCATCCCAGTTAAATCCTAAATCTTTAGCCGTCGGTAACTCAACTGCTCCTGCTTTAATCGCTGTTTCTTGCTCTTCTGCCGTCAAACCCTCGAATCGCTCGGCAATTTTCACAGGAGAATCTTTTGGTTTACTAATCCAATTCTTCCAAAACGGTGTATAAACTGTGTAAGGCTTATCGGAACCAGTGCGTATTTCTTCCGGTGTCTTTAATATTTGATCCCAATTCTTTTCCAAATATTCAATACTTTGTTCTTGAAGCGCATCGATAACGCCTGCATCTCGCTGTTGAGAATATGGTTCCACATCCCAATTCCAAAATACTGCTTTAACTTGCAAAGCAGTTGCCAATTTAGGAATAGCTTTCACTGGATTATCCCAAAGTATCAATAATTGGCTGCCCATTTGAGCGTATCTTTCTTGTAGTTTCTGCAAACAGCCAATCATGTAAGTTACTCTAACCGCTGCAACATCATCGCCCTTGAGAATATTAGGATCGAGACAGAAAACACCCACTACCTTACGAGTTTTTTCCAATGCAGCAGCAATTCCAGTATTATCAGAAATCCGTAAATCGCGACGATGCCAAAACAAAATTAAATCGGACATATATCTGGCTTTAATAGTTCTATTGTACTAAAGTGTGGACAATCAAATACAATAGCATTTTTTGGAATTTGGGAATAGGGAGTGGGGAATGGGGAATTGGGAATTGGGAATTGGGAATTAGGAATTGGGAGTGGGAATTGGGAATTGGGAATTGGGAGTGGGAGTGGGGAATGGGGAATTGGGAATTGGGAATTGGGAATTGGGAATTGGGAATTGGGAGTGGGAGTGGGAGTGGGAGTGGGAGTGGGAGTGGGAGTGGGAGTGGGAGCATCTTGCTCCCTAACATCGAGGGAGCAAGATGCTCCCACTACGAAAATTAAGATAAATTCAAATAAAATAAGGGCGCTGCTTGAAATAGCACCCTAATAAAAGGTATGTTAATTAATTGTTTATTTAGACTTTAAGATTAATTATTCACCTTTGACCTTTAACCTTTAACCTTTGACCTTTGCTGACCTACAATCTGCGGTTGTTCTTGCTGAGCCATGTTTTGAGGTGCAAATTCTCCTTTTAAGCCGTATTTAACTAAGCCCATATACTCATAGAACATCATCATTGCTTTTCTGGTTTGTGTTAAATGGGGAACGGGGCTTTGATGCGGAATCACTTCAAAACCGACGTTGCGAAATGTTAAGAGCGATCGCAACATATGAGGAGGATCTGTAACTAAGATAATTCGGTTAATTCCTTGAGGTTTTAACACCGAAGCAGTAAATAAAGCGTTTTCTTTAGTAGTTTGAGAACAATGTTCTTCTTCAAGTGCTTCTGAAGGGATACCAATACGTTCTAATTTGTTAACTATTTCGCTTCCATCACCAGAGCCGCTGGCGAAAATTAAAGGCGCTCTTTGCGATTGCCAAAGATTTGCTGCAACTTTAACTCTGGAATCTCTAAATGCTCCTCCACGTCCTAGAACTACAATAGCATCTGCTGTTTGACCTCTATCGGGAGGTACAAATGCAACTAAACCTTTATTGGCAACGGCTGTAGTTAAAGGAAATTGTGCGCTAAAATAACCTACTAATAATAAAGTTGCGAATCCACTCCACAGACGTTTCCAGCGAAATCTGGGAACTATCCAAGGTAGGAAAATCAAAAATAACAGTGGCAATACGACTAAAATGGGAGTCATTAACCAATCGGCGATCGCTGACTTAATTTCAAGCCACTGACTGACAGGGCGATGACATAAAGAAGGATCAAGCATTGTTTTTGTTAAGAAATATGAATGCTCTTTCTTGCCATATTAAACTACTTTTTCAATAGATGCTCGTTTGTTTGAAATCCTTGCTAAGACTATTTTTGCATAGATATAATTGTTATACGGGTATTAGTTGAATCATTGATAATTTAAACTATTGATTGTTTATCGGAATCTATTAAATAAAGCTTATCGCCATCCGGAAAATATGATTTAGTGATGTGCCATTTTTTGTATTTTTTAATACACAAATTTGAATCATTTTAAATCGCTTTTGGAACAATCAATTTGTTAAATCTATTTAAAAGTATATTTCCTGCTTCTTCTAAACTTGTTCCGAAGGAAATAATACCTTCTTCATGTCCCGACATAACCAATATTTTTGTTTCTATTAAATTATCTTCTTGAAATAATCTGATAATTTCCTTTGCCATTTCTGGTGTTCCGTAAGAAACATTTTTATTCGTAGTAGGAACTTTATCCATTAATTCTTGCCAAAGCTCTAAATGATGAACGTGAATAATCGCATTAACTGTAGGGTTTGCCTGATATAATGTAGCGTGAGTTAAAGACTCGGAAGAAGCTTTAATTGGGCCATAACAAGTCAAACAGTTCCGCTCTAAATCAAAATTAGTGACTTTTGTATAATGTTGTTCGCTCAAAACTGATAAATTACCTGTTTGAGTACCGGAGACGATAAATTGTCCCGATTGAGAATAACGTATGCTGATATTCCCAAAACCAATACCATTATCATATTCACCGATTAAACCTAATTCATAAAACTTTAAACGCCATTCATTAAGTTCTGCTATCCGATCGAAACTCACTGGTTCTGAATTAATCCAGTTGCATTGATATTTGATATAACCTTCGTCAATCATTTTTTTAATGGGGAATAGGTAATGAGTAATGGGGAATAGTTATAAAATTACAATCTAAAACAAAGGCATCCGTTGTTAAAATCTTAAATCCGACTTGTATATTAAAAGATTTCATCTCATAATTGTTAGGAATTTACTCAATTACCATAACCGCTAATTATACATATAGAACAAATGAATTGTATTAATACTCAACTACCTTGTCAAATCACTCCTCACTGTTAACTGTTAACTGCTAACTGTTAACTGTTCGCTGATAATTGATAATTGTTAATTGTTAACTGAATAACTGATAAATGTGTCAACTCCTGGGAATGAATTGCAACGTACCCACTGATATTTGCTTTTCCTTTGAAGGCTTTTCAGCTAGGGGAGGTAAAACAGACGATCATAAAGATGGTTGGGGTATAGCTTTCTTTGAGGGAAAGGGTTGTCGGATTTTTATGGATGCTCAATCTTCTGTTAATTCCCAAATTGCGGATTTTGTGCGACGTTATCCGATTCATTCTACCCATGTAATAGCCCACATTCGTAAAGCAACTCAAGGTGAAATTGTTTTAGAAAACTGTCATCCTTTCCGTAGGGAATTATGGGGTAGACATTGGGTTTTTGCTCATAATGGCGATTTGAAAGATTTTGATTTGCCATTTATGGATTTTTACGAACCAGTGGGTAATACTGACAGCGAAAAGGCTTTCTGTTTAATTTTAGAAAGTTTGAGACAGCAGTTTCCGATGGTGAAACCACCTTTGGAATCATTACTTGCAACCCTCAAAAGAATCACTAAAAGAATAGGCAAGCATGGAATATTTAATTATCTATTAACTGATGGCGAACATTTTTTTGCTTACAGTTCAACCAAACTTTGTTACATTGTTCGGAAAGCACCTTTTGCTGCTGCTCATTTAATTGATGAGGATGTGACGGTAGACTTCAACGAATTAACTCGCCCTAGCGATAGAGTTGCCGTGATCGCGACTACACCCCTTACAGACAACGAAGTTTGGACGCAAATTCAGCCGGGAGAATTGCTCACATTTCTCGATGGAGAACCCGTTAAAGAATTTTAGATTTTGGATTGCGAGTTGGGAATTAGGAGTTAAGAATTAGGAGTTAGGAGTTAGGAGTGGTAAACCTTTAACCTTTAACCTTCAACCTTTGACCTTCAACCTGCTTTTCTAACTATGAATCAACTTCCATCCTGTAGTAATCCTATTATGCGTCCATCTAATATAAGGAGTAATAAATATTCTAATTAAAAAGGGAATAATAATTATTGCTCCGACAACAACTAAAATTATGACTTTGATGGCGATAGTTTGCAGTTCTTTGATTGAGTTTTGTATTCCTAAAATAATTTCTTGATAATATGCTTGATTTTGCTCAAAATTGGAGATGCTGCCAATTAGTTCGTTAAAGTTATCTAATATATCAAAATTCTGAGTTAAGATATTTTTTACGTCCTTTAGTCCGGGTATTAAAATATCGAAACTGGGAATAGTAGGTAATTCAAAAGGTAATCTTGCATCGGGAAAACTAATGTCAGGTGTTTGAATATTTACCGGAATATTATTAACTCTCTGGGAAACTTCTGATAAAGACTTTTCTAAATTGCGAATCGGCTCTATAGAATTATTTAGGGAATTGGCAGAATTATTAAATGTAGCTGTCATTCCTGAAAAAGTGCTGTTAATTGTATTTACAGAACTATGCGCTAGATGGTTTACGTCAAAAAGTATATTGAGAAAAATCATTATCCAAACAATCGGCATAAAAGCAGTAAAAATCATCCATAAGCCTTTAATTTTATTTACAATCATTTTATTAGCTCCAAAATTATCAGCTTTTTAACAACAAAATTAACAAAAATCAAGTTAATATATGTAAAGTAAAGCAATTATAGTTTTCTGACTCAAGCTATATCAAGTTAAGGCTATTACTTATATATCTTATTTAACCTAATTTATATCTTAAGATACAAGTCACTGGTTCAATAAGTAGAAATAATTAACTTATATCTTTAATTTAGATAGTTAGTAGTTTTTCTGGCAAAATGATTTTAGAAGAATTTAAGGAATCAATAAAAACATTAAAAAAATGTCCTGCTTCCCTACCTTTATCGTTACAAGGTTTATGGTACGAAAAAAAGTATGGTTGGGATGAAGCGCATGAGTTGTTAGGAGATGCTAGCGATACTGATAGTGCTTGGGTTCATGCATACTTGCATCGTAGGGAAGGAGATTTAAACAATGCTCGTTACTGGTACAACCGTAGCGGCAAACCGGAATCTAAAGTAAGTTTAGATCAAGAATGGGATCAAATAGCTTCACAGTTGCTAATGAAGGTCAATTAAATATGGATGCTCAAGAACTACAGCGACGTTACGACGCAGGAGAAAGAGATTTTACAGCAGTTAATTTGGCTAAAGCCAAGTTGATTGGAGCTAATTTAGTTGGAGCTAATTTTTTTGCTGCCGATTTAACCGATGCTAATTTAGCTAAAGCCAAATTATGGGGAGCTAATTTAGGAGGTGCGAACTTAGCGAATGCTAATTTAATCCGAGCTAATTTGAGCGGCGCAAATCTCAAAGATGCCAACCTCCGAGGTGCCAAACTCAAATTTACCAAGATTTATGGAGCTAATCTCGCCAGAGCTTGCTACGATGACAGCACTCGCTTCACTCCAAATTTTGACCCAGTTAGCAATAAAATGCAGAAGTTTTGATCAATTAACAATTATCAATAACTTATAATTTCTAACTCCTAATTCAGATTTTCAATCCAAAATCCTTTGATATTTAGTTTGGGGGGGAAACACCTATACCCCCAACTTTCGGCAAAATCCAAAATCTAGAATTTATCAATTCTTGTATTAATAAGAGTTGTATCTTTCTCGTATTGGTATAGATTTACTCGTTAAAATGATATCGCATGAGAAGTACTTTCGGGTATTTAGATTAACGACCTAGACTCCTTTCCGAACCTATAATCTCTACACCCTTTCATTGAGGAGATGTTCTATGTCAAATTTATATCAGCAATTTATCTTTTGTTTAACTTAGCTCAACTGTTTTTGTGGCTGCAAAACGCTCCTATCCCCGAATAAAAAAGACATCGCTTAATGCCTGCAAGTTTTGGAAGCAAAAAACCTTTCTATTTTAAGCATTAAGAACTAACCGATTCCAACAATGAGAAACGATTAAAATAATACAGCTATATCTGACTCGAATTCTACAATCGGTAAGTTAGTTACTTGCTGATTTCTTTTATATGAAAGCAGATATTTATTCTTCTTTGGGATAGGTGAAGCCGACACCGAAGCTGTATCGCTATTTTCAAAAAAGCCAGTTTTAAAACCGATTACTCAACAAAATTTTTAACTATATATTCAGGAGAAAATCAAATATGGATGCTCAAGAGATTTTAAAACGATACGCAGCAGGACAAAGAGATTTTAGTCATGTAAGTCTAATTCAAGTATGTTTAACTAACGCTAATCTAATTGGAGCGCATTTGAATGGAGCGCACTTAATTGGAGCTAACTTGCAAGGAACAAACCTAACTAAAGCTCATTTGAATCAAGCTAAATTAAATCAATCAAATCTGGCTGATGCGGAAATGGTTGAAGCGTGCTTGATTGATGCCGAAATGATTGATTCTGACCTAAGTGGAGCCGATTTGAGAGACGCTGACTTGAGAGGGGCAGACTTGCGGGGTGCTAATCTAGGAGGAACAGACCTACGGGGAGCAAACTTGCGGGATACTAATTTACAAGGTGCCAATCTCCGAGGGGCTGACCTAACAGGAGTTAGTTTGAAAGAGACTAACTTAGAGGGAGCTGACTTGAAGGGAGCTTATTTCGATGAGTCAGCGGTACAGCACCGCGTTTAAAAGGACGGGGGTGTTTACAAACGCCCCGTCTAGTGTCTGCCCTGCTGACTAAAACGGTCAGAATATTAAGAAGCACAAATCAGTAAATATTAGAAAAATAATCTTAATGTCAATCGCAAAAAAAACAGCTTTAGTTTACTGTGAAAATCAATTTGGCTTAATGGATGGCAAAACCGCAGCCGGTTTAGTTAGACATTCGGAAACTTATAATATTGTCGGCGTAATCGATAGTTCGTTAGCTGGCAAGGATGCAGGAGAAGAATTAGACAATAAAAAAAACTATATTCCCATTTTTGCTAGCTTAGAGTCAGCTTTAGATAAATTAGCAGAGATTCCCGATTGCTACATTTACGGTAAAGCTCCTTTAGAGGCTTCCATACCCATTGAAGAAAGAGCTTTAATTTTGGAAGCAATGGCCAAAGGTATGGATATTATTAATGGTTTGCATCAGTTCTTTTCTGAAGATTCTGAGTTTAGCGAAATGGCTACGAGCTATAAAGTTGAAATTAAAGACATCAGAAAACCTCCGAAATTAAAAGATCTTCATGTATTTACAGGACAAATCGCTAAAGTTAATATTCCTGTAGTTGCGGTTTTGGGTACTGATTGCGCTTGCGGAAAAATGACTACCGCTGTGGAATTAAACAAAGCTTTAAATAATTTGGGCATCAAGTCGGTGCTGGTAGCCACAGGTCAAACTGGCTTGATGCAAGGGGCAAGGTATGGTGTATCCATCGACGCGCTGGTGTCTCAATTTGTCATCGGAGAAATAGAAAATGCCGTTGTCCAAGCTTTTGAACGAGAAAGTCCCGATATTATTTTAGTGGAAGGACAAAGTGCAGTCTCTCATCCTGCTTTTATGAGTTCTGTAGGCATTTTGAAAGGAAGTATGCCCGATGGAATTATTTTGCAACATCCTCCTGCAAGAAAATTTCGCTGCGATTTTCCCCATTTAGCAATGCCGACAATTGAAAGTGAAATTCTCTTGATTGAAGCAATTTCTCAATCTCAGGTAATTGCGATCGCATTAAGCCATGAAAATTTGACAGAAACAGAAACTCAGGAAATTATCAAAAGTTATGAAGATCGTCTGCAATTACCAACTACAGATGTTTTAACTTCTGGCTGTCAAAAACTCGTTCGTACTTTAGGTAATCGTTTTCCAAGTCTTGATCGTCAAAAGAAACTAAATTCTCAGACAACTTCTTTATTAACGATAAGGTAAACGCAAAACGTTTAAATAAAATACATGAAAGCGTTTATGCCGAGAATCGAAATTTCCCTATCCAGAATACAGCATAACGCTCGAATATTATGCGAACTTTACGGACAACAGGGTATTTCTTTAATGGGAGTCTCCAAAGCGGTATTGGGAGAGCCTTTAATTGCAGAAGCTATGATTCGAGGTGGTGTAAAGTATATTGCTGACTCTCGATTAGAAAACATTCAAAGGATGAAGATTGCGAGAATTTCGGCGACTTTTGTTTTACTCCGCACCGCTTTAAGTCAAGCAGAATCTGTTGTTGAAGATGTAGACATTAGCCTCAACACGGAAATTGAGACGATTCAAGAGCTTAATTATTATGCAAAGAGACAGAATAAGATTCATCAAATAATTTTAATGGTGGAAATGGGTGATTTGAGAGAAGGAATACTTCCTCGCGACGTTTTCTCATTCATTAAAAAAGTTCTTTCCTTACCTCAGATTGAAATCGTCGGACTAGGCTGTAATTTGGCTTGTTATGGAGGAATTAAGCCCGATAACCAGAAAATGCAGCAACTATCGGACTTAACCGAAGCTATAGAAAAGGAATTTCAAATTAATCTACCCATCACTTCTGGGGGAAATTCTGCCAACTATGAATGGTACAAATCTGCACGGAAAGTGGGACGAATTAATAACCTGCGTATCGGAGAATCAATTCTTTTAGGACGTGAAACCGCACACAGCAAAACCATTCCAACATTAAATACCAACGCTTTTAAATTGATTGCGGAAGTTATCGAGTCAAAATCAAAGCCCTCTCTACCTTATGGGGAAATCGGTAGAAATGCTTTTGGTAATGTTCCTGTTTTTCTCGATAGCGAAGCGCTGCTGCAAGCAGATCGCGGTATCCATCAAAGAGCAATTATCGCTCTGGGAAAGCAGGATACGCTGATCTCTGGCTTAAGTTGCGATCGTGATTTAGAAATACTAGGTTCTAGTAGCGATCATCTTGTTCTTGACACTCCAAACCTTTGCTTGAAAATTGGAGTTGGAGTAAATTTCAACCTCGATTACGGTAGTCTCCTCGCAGCAATGACTTCTCCTTTTATCAAAAAGCAATTTATTTAATAATTTTATTTAATAAATCAACTTGCAACACTGTATTATTTCTCATTTATACAAAAAAACGCCTCTAGGAAAGCGATGTAGAACTAATCTACTTGATTTCCAGAAGCGTTATTTTTTTGATTTAACTTTGAAACTTAGAAGCGGTTGTTTCTACGACCACCACCACCACCAGATGAGCTTCTGTCTTCGCGAGGTATAGCTTTATTAACCTTTAAACTGCGCTCCATCCATTCTGCTCCGTCTAAAGCTTCAATAGCTTTGTCTTCGTCGCCTTCAGATTCCATTTCTACAAAAGCAAATCCCCGGACGCGACCTGTTTCGCGATCGGTAGGAATATGAACCCGTTTAACAGCCCCATACTTGGTAAAGACTTCATTTAAGCCTTCTTCACTAACTTCATAAGATAAATTACCAACGTAAATTGACATATTTTGATTGTCTTCTCAATGAGTGTTGTGTTTAGAGAGAGAAGATTATTGGAAAAGAAATAGCTCAATACTTTATGGAAAAACCTTTGATACTGAATACCAACTTAATCGTTAATCTTTTGGTTCTCAGGCTTAAGTATAACATTATTTATCAATAATCGATCTTTAAATCACGAGTAGGAAGTCAAAATAACGAATAGGAAGTCAAAGTTGCAAAATACTTTTGTCGTAGAATAAATCTAATATCTGATTTAAGCCCAAACAATATCTGGAAATACTTGTTTATAATCGCGTTCCTGTTCCGGCAGCAAGTTAAGATATCCGATCTTCTTCCTCACGATTTCCTCATATTTTTAGTCTAACTTTATATCAAAAGGCTTCTTTTTTAAGCAGCCTCGACTCGATCGGGAGATGAAAATGGAAAGCGACGAAACATACATCCGTGCCAAACGTCGAGTTCGCGTAATCAAAGCGTTTTACATCCACCTAGCTACCTATGTCGGAGTAATGCTGCTTTTATTATTAATCGATCTGCTAACTGGTGGAGGTTGGTGGTTCTACTGGCCGCTACTAGGATGGGGAGTGGGGATTGCTGCTCATGGGTTTGCCGTGTTCGGAATAGGAGGTTTCCTCGGTTCAAGTTGGGAGCAGAAAAAGACCAAAGATTTGATGAACAAGATGCATAGAAAGTAGAAAACACAGAGTAAGCTGTAAGCAAATAAGACAGATAATGGTCACGCTTACCAGTACTCACTGTTTCAAATTAACCTTTTAACTAAATAGCTCAATCGACTTTTGGAGACTTTTATCATGTCATATACTATCGACTCGGCTCGAACAATTTTCCCTGACACTCAAGTAGCTGATGCGGTTCGGGCTACAATCGAATCATTAAATCAACTCAGTGCTGAGGATCAGTTAGCTTTACTTTGGTTTGCCTATACCGAGATGGGAGTTAGCATCACTCCCGCAGCTATGTCGGCAATCAACATGGTCTTCGCAGAAAAAACTTTAACTCAAATCAAACAGATGCCTCGGGCTGAGCAGACGCAAGTTATGTGCGATCTGGTTAACCATACTGACACTCCTATCTGCCGTACCTATTCGTCTTTCGGCACGAATGTTAAATTGGGCTTCTGGTATCAGTTAAGCGAGTGGATGAAACAGGAAATTGTTCCTCCGATTCCAAAAGGCTATAAACCATCTGCTTCCGCTTCAGATGCGCTCCAAGCCATCCGTCAACTTGACGGAGGTCAGCAACTCACCGTGTTACAGGATATTGTTGCCAAAATGGGGTATGCCTCAACTGAGGGTACCCCAATCAAAGAACCTGTTGTTCCACCTCAAGAACTTGCACCTCGAAAGAAGGTCATAATTAAGGGCATCGATAACTCTACAATCCTCAGCTACATGGAGAATATGAACGCCTTTGATTTCGAGGCAGCAGTAGCTTTATTTGCCCAAGACGGTGCCCTACAACCCCCTTTCGATAAACCGATTGTAGGTCAAGAGAGCATCCTGGGCTATATGCGTGAAGACTGCTACGGACTTAAGCTTATGCCTGAACAAGGGGTATCTGAACCAGGAGAAGGAGAGTTCACACAGATTAAAGTGACAGGGAAAGTGCAAACTCACTGGTTTGGCGGTAGTGTTGTCATCAACGTTGCCTGGCGGTTTTTGCTCAATCCTGAAGGCAAGATTTTCTTCGTAGCAATTGACGTGCTGGCATCTTCTGAGGAATTGATGAATTTGAGGAAATCAACTGTAAGCTAATTTATACCCAAATATCTACAAAGCTTACTATTTGTCTATTTCTTGAACCAATTCATTAACAAATTCTCTTAACCGTTCTTGCTAGTCAGGGACGGTTTTGAGTTTTTAAAGTAACAGTAAAATCAATTTCAATATTCTCAAATTAAATAAATCCTTTTTGTTAGAAAAAAGATGTAACCTTTTGTATCGTTATCAGACAAATCATACAAAATATACGCTGCTCAAACGCTTGCTTAAACATGATTTCTAACAGCAGAATGTCATGCTAATAACTGTCAGATATATTATACATAAGGGTGACAAAAATGGCTGATATCGTAGATACCGCAGTTAATGCTGGTTCTTTTAAGACTTTAGTTGCTGCTGTTAAGGCTGCTGGTTTGGTAGATACTCTCAAAGGTAAAGGTCCATTTACCGTATTTGCTCCTAGCGATGACGCATTTGCGAAGCTTCCTGATGGCACAGTAGATGGATTACTCCAGGATATTCCCAAACTGAAGAAAATCTTGACTTATCACGTTGTTTCAGGTAAAGTCATGGCGGCTGACGCGGCTAAACTGAAATCAGCTAAAACAGTTGAAGGTTCAGAAATCAAAATTGACGCTAGTAATGGTGTCAAAATTAATGATGCTACTGTTTCAAAAGCTGATGTTACCGCTGATAACGGTGTTATTCATGTCATTGACACAGTTTTGATGCCTTCCTAAGCAACTGCGATGCATCGTAAATAGATAGCGTTGGTGGAGTAATACTATAGAAAATTATTGCTCCATCAACGGCAATCAGCGAAAATTAAAAATTAACTTATACAAATTTACAATACAAAATTATCTACAGTTCTTATCCGCAGAGGGTTTGAACTCTTTTGATTATTCGTTAATAAAATAAAATTTAATTAATTCGATATTTGTATAACTTAATTGTGAGGAAAACGTTACGATAGAAGAGTAGATGTTTAAAAATATGATTTGTAAATACTACGATAATATCTCAATAAAAAACTTGGATGAGGTCTTTTTCTTGTGGCAAAACGGTCGCTCCAGGCATCGCCAACAGGAGTAAAACAAGCCAAAAAAGCTTTTAACAATAAGGGCTGGACTCAAGAAAACCTGGCAGGGCAAGTGAATTTAAAAACTCGTCAGCCAGTTTGGAGATTTTTTACAGGTCGTCCGATAGAACGCTATACTTTTATAGAAATTTGCTCTGTCTTGGATCTAAATTGGCGAGAAATTGCGATAGATCCCCCTTCGGAGCTTTCCGAGTTAGAAGAAGTATCAATAAATATTGATGCCCTGGGAAAAAAAATGCGATCGCAATGTCGAGATAAAATTCAACAACAGTGCGGTACTTTGCAGTTATTAGATACTAACCGTCCAGTTGAAATAGAAAATATTTATATAGATGTCAATATATTGCAGGAGATTGCCAGTCAACAGTGGTTAGATATTTCTAATTTGCAAAATCCTACTGCCGAAGAATTTGACCGTTTTGGGTTAGGGCAGATTTCTGAGAAACAAATACCAGGCATGAGGGCAGTTGAAACCCATTCTAAGCTTAGGGTATTAGGTAAGCCTGGGAGTGGTAAAACTACTTTTTTGCAATATCTCGCCATTCAATGCAACCAAAGTAACTTTGCTGCTAATCTAGTTCCGATTTTTATTACCTTAAAGGATTTTGCTGACGACTCAAAAGAGATCGGGGCCTTCAGCTTATTAAACTACATTAGTTCAAATATTTTCAGCGAGTCAGAACAGCCTGCGACCGAAATCCTACTGCGTGAGGGAAGAGTATTACTGTTATTGGATGGACTCGATGAAGTGCTGCATCAAGACAACAACGAAATCTTGAAGGAAATTCGCAAATTTTCTGAGAAATATCCTCAGAATTTGTTTATCGTTACCTGCCGAACTGCTGCCAAAGCATTTAATCTCAAAGGCTTTACCGATGTCGAAATCGCTCCCTTTACTCAATCGCAAATTGTAGCCTTTGCTCAGAAGTGGTTCTCCGTATTTACTAGAGACAATGTAATAGACATAGATATGGCAGTTCAGTTCATCGAAAAACTGGATTTACCCGAAAACTTGCCATTTCGGCGACTCGCAGTGACACCCTTGTTTCTACATCTTGCTTGCTGGGTATTCCATCGGCAAGAAGAATTTCCCTCCAAGAAAGCCGAATTCTATAAGCAATGTCTAGACCTTCTTTTAGGAAAATGGGATCAAATTAGAGGCATTGAACGGGATGAATTTTATCATGGGTTTTTATTACCACAAAAGCTCAAACTGATGAGTCAGATTGCTGCCGTAACATTTGAACATGGGAATTATTTTTTTGAACAACGAGCCGCAGAAGAGTACATCAGCGATTTTATCATCAATTTACCAAATGCTCCTACCGAGCCGGAAGAATTACAACTCGATAGCGAAGTGGTGCTAAAAGCAATTGAGTTGCAACACGGACTATTAGCGGAACGAGTACGGGGAATTTTCTCTTTTTCCTCTTTAACATTTCAAGAATACTTCACTGCCCGAAAAATCGTTGCCAGTCATAATTTACAGTCATTACGAGCCTTAGAAGGTTTAGTTAGTCACATCACCGAACCACGATGGCGCGAAATCTTTTTGTTGACTACTGCTATGTTGCGGAGTGCAGACTACCTCGTACAATTGATGAAGCAAGAAATCGATGCCCTAGTCGCCCAAGATGCTTATCTCCAAAAGTTTTTAACCTGGGCAAGTCAAAAATCTCTGGTTATACCCCAACCTACTTTAGTTGCAACTCGTGCTTTTTATCTTGGTCTTACGCAAACTCCTCATGTTGCTCCTCACTTCGCTCTTGCTTGTACTCTGGATCAAGGTATTTTTCTCGATGCGTTATTAGATAACCTGGTGTTGGAATGCGTTATTGACTCCACCGATTTTGCTCATGCTCGTGCTTGTGTCCATGCCCTCAGCAATGCCCTAAATATTGTACTTGATGTTGGGTTACAGCAATCCTTGCAACAACTCAAAGAAGAACTCCCCGATCCAGATTGCAATCAAACAATATTTCAGTCATGGTGGCAAATCAACCATCTTGCTTGGACTGAGCGTTTAAAAACGGCAATTTACTTTCATCGCAATATACAGTCTCACTGGCACTTTAGCCCCGAACAGCAGAAAGTTCTAGAACACTATTATGATGCGAATAAGTTGCTGGTTGATTGCCTTAATAGTAACTGTGAAGTAACAGTTGCAGTGCGTCAAGAGATTGAAGCTGCCTTATTATTGCCCCAGAAAGAACTTGAAGATAGGGAATGGGATAATTAATTTGTGACAATAATATCTAAAAATAATACTTCTAACTCTGAATAAATATTTTAGGTTTAATTTTTGTAACGAAATCAAACATTACAAACTTATTTTATACATCTTGCACTTTTGCCAAAACATCATTTTAAACATCGCTCTGTCACATTATAAGTAATTTAGGCAGCAATCCTATTAGCATATGGTGAGCGGGATGGACAAAGATAATTTATTTGCTGTTAATCTTCCATTACTTCAAGGGCTGCAAGTGCTTGTTGTAGACAAAAGCGTTGATTGCTGCGATTTGCTCGAATTCCAGCTAGGACTCTATGGTGTAGAGGTAAGAAAAGCATTTTTAGCCCAGGAAGCTGTAAAAATATTTTTAGAATGGCAACCAGATATACTTGTGAGCAATATTGGCTTGGCAGAAGTAGACGGTTTTACCCTGGCTCAACAGATAAGAACAATCGCAGCAGAACGACGGCAAGCGTTGTTAATCGTTGCTACGACAACTTATATCAGTGAAGAGATACGTCAATATGCTCTCTCAAATGTATTCGATCTGTGGTTTACCAAACCCTTGGATATTAATCATTTCCTGACTGTGCTTGCTTATTCAATGATTAGCTATAATCCACCATTAGTCAAAGTATTTTGATTAATGTTGTAGACATAAGTAAGTAGGTCGGCGTTTAAAATAGTAATTATCACAATGCAGTGGGCAGTAAGGGTAAGGCTTTGAAGGTAATAAACATAACTATGTAATAGAATGTTTATTTCTACCGACTTACTTAGTTATCTAAGATTTGAAAAACATAGATAAAATTCAAACCTTTTAGGAGTTAATGAATGAGTATTATTACCAAAATAATTATCAATGCAGATGCTGATATTCGCTATCTTACCCCTGGAGAACTTGAGGAAATCAATCTCTTTATTAAGAGCAGCGATCGCCGTCTAAGAATTGTGAAAACTTTAACGACTAATCGCGATCGCATTGTTAAAGAAGCTGCAAGTCAACTATTTCAAAGAAGTCCAAACCTAGTTTCGCCAGGTGGTAATGCCTACGGCAAAGAGATGACTGCCACCTGCTTGCGAGATATGGACTATTACCTGCGGTTGATTTCCTACAGTATTGCTGCTGGAGATAGTGCGCCAATTCAAGAGATCGGAATCGTTGGTGTTCGCCAAATGTACCAATCCCTTGGCACCCCAATTGAGTCCGTTGCCAAAAGTGTCCGTGCTATGAAAGAAATCGCGACCTCGATTTTGCCTGTAGAAGATATTACTGAAGTTGGAATGTATTTCGACTACTTAGCTGCTGCTCTCGATTAGGCAATAATCTGTTACATTTCAACGTTTGTATATGAGAAGCGGGCAACAACCCCGCACCACAATCTTTTTTGGAATTATTATGTCTTCTTCTTCTTTTAGTCAGGGTATGGTTGTCACTATCATCTGTGAAGCGGTTTTACAAGAGCGGTTGATAAAATTATTACAAGCATTAAATGTTTCTGGGTATACGATTATTCCGGCGCAGGGTGCGGGTAGTCACGGAAAACGTATGGGAGATATGGCTGGTTACAACACTAATATTGAAGTTAAAACTATCGTTACACCAGAGATATCCGACCAACTACTTGAAAAACTCAAACAGTTTCAGGGATCTCACGCATTAATAGCCTTTCGACAAAAAGTAGAAGGTTTATTTGATTAAATGCTGTATTTTTTAAAAAAATAATTTTATCATACCAAATATTTTAATCACGAGCAATATTTGTTAAAAAATGTTATACTTTGAATATGAAAAAACAAAATAAATCTAGTACCATCACCCTTGAAAATAAGGTAGTAGCGCATCGTATTAGTGATGGAAGGGAACTAATCCCCGCCGAGATACAGGCAAATACAAGCTTTGATAACAATCGATTACCTAATACACCTCTTTCAAGAGGTTACACCGTTAATGATGAGGGAATCATTAATAATTACGCAACCGAAACCGATATGTCCTTAACAGACTATCCATCACCAAGACAGTAAAAACGTTATGTCTTCTTGGGAGCAGGAGCTATGCTACTTGTTATCACCACATTACTAATTGCATTTGCAGCCAGCTAGACGTAACTAAAGCTATATAGTATCCAATTGAAAGTTGATGATCTATGCCTGTAAAACAAGACTAAGTATTTAATCAACATGGCAAATTTTCAATAAGACCAAACTTTCCTTGTAGCGATTGACGTACTCGCATCACCAAAACAACTGCTTAACTTAGAACGCGTGCATATAAATTAAACATCGATTTTTAAGCTTAAGTAAGTAAAAATCTAAAACTTTGCTATGCTCCCGCTCAGTTAGACACATTCTCGAATCTAACACCGGAGCTATCGCTGATATCTGTCAATTAAATAAATATTCAATTTAGGAATTGTTATGACGAAGAACAAAGGCATTATTAGAATCTAAAAAACCAAAAAAAGAATCGGATGGGACAAAGAAGCAAAAAAAAGACCCCAATAGATTTAACGGACTAGGCTTAGGAATGAGCAAAAATGAAAATAAGTAAGAAATATAAAAACCACCCCGCGCTTCATCAAGCACCAATAGGCGAAGCAGCATTGATTATCGCCCCTAGAGACAGTGAATCTGTTTTCAAATGGATAGAAAGTAGTGGTCGATTCAAACCCCATGAATCCGATAAGTCCCTTTTGGATAAGCCAACAAGCGAAGTTGAAGATATTTTAGACCAAGAGCAAGAATTTGACGAACAATTAGATTAAAAATAATAATTTCTGTTTCTATCCGTTAAAGTGTTACCATAATATGTATGAAAATTCAAGCGTTAGATATTCGACCTGGCGATCGCATTATTGCCTACTTCAATAATAAGATGCAGGTTTGCACGGTTAAGTACGTCTCTAATCCAGATAAAACCAACATCACGCTATCAGTATTTGTTGGTGAGCGTTATCGCCATTCAAGCTCTGGAACAATTCGATTTAAACCAGAAGCTTTACTAGAATTGACGGAGAAATTTAAAAAACAAGAGCCTGGTTTAGCAGTGGAAACTGTCAACGGGGCTTAGATAAAAGCGAACTCTCAAAAAAATGGGCGAGCCTGAATCTAAAATTTCATAGTGATGTTGTTATTTTAGATTTTAGATTTTAGATTTTGGGTTTTTCCAAAATCTATTTGCCTCGTTCAACTTTTAATTTTATATATTATCAAATTATATATTTCAAATTATATATTTTCAAATATTTATCGCACCAGTTAACTGCTTCTAAAAGACTATAACCGCGCCCTTTTATTGTTGATTTAACCCATCGCACGGTTGCTCTTCATCTTTTGGATGCTTCTTAGAGGATGTTTGGAAAGTCTCAGATAATACCACAAATCTTTAGATCCCCCTAAATCCCCCTTTTTTAAGGGGAGCCACTGCGTTGCGGAGGTTCCCGCAGTACGTAGCAAGTGGCGTGGGAAGGGGGGATAATCCGGCAGATAGGATAAAAACTATACTTTTAAAACATCCTCTTATAATTAACCATGCAGAATTAATTTGGTTATAGCCGTACACAGTATGCTTCATTTTTATAAAAAAATGCTGAAAGCCTTGCTGCGAAACAAAATATCCTGTTCAAATACAGAAGTTATTTAACAAAAGATGTTTTTCACTGTTCCCATACCCGGCGTTCCCTATTCCCTTTTTTATATTGTGCTTTCCAAAAAATATACTGTTCTTTTTGAAATTTAAATACTTTGTAGGGTGCTATTATACGCGATTCCTATAAATCCTCCTAAGATGCAGGGTAGAACTTTGGAATGTTAGCTACCTAATGACGGTTAACTTTTATTAAGTAAAACTATTTTCATCTGTAAATTATGGATTAAACTCGCTTTTTTCAAGGAATAACACTTATTTTGTACCAAAATCCGGGTAGTATAAAATACTTCTTTTACCCGTATTGTGGAGTATATTACGTGTAATATTAATGTTCGCACGGTTTTATTAATTAAATTATGGCAATTGGAATTAGTGCAACTCCCGACGTTCTTATAGAAGAAGAAGGAACTATACTTACTGTTACGCTCACTTCGAGCGAACCGATACCAGAGGGGGGTTTGGTTGTCGGTATTACTAGCAACCTTGAAAATGTTCAACAGCAATTCGAGATAATCGGAGTTATATTCGGTACTGCATTTGAGAATGCTGAGTTAGAAGGTTTTAGCGGTGATACTTTAAACATTAGAATTTTTGAACAGACAGCAACTTTAAGTCTACCTATTGCCGATGATGATGTTCCTGACAGGGTGGATGATTTTACTTTTTCAGTTCTACCTGGAGAGGGGTATACAGTCGATCCAAATGCTAGTTCGGTAACTTTGGTCATAGAAGATGCGGAGAGTCCAACACCAGAACCCGAGCCAGAACCCGAGCCAGAACCAGAACCAGAACCAGAACCCGAGCCAGAACCAGAACCCGAGCCGGAACCAGAACCCGAACCCGAACCCGAGCCGGAACCAGAACCCGAGCCGGAGCCAGAACCAGAACCCGAACCCGAGCCAGAACCAGAACCGGAACCGGAACCAGAACCCGAACCCGAGCCAACAAATAACCCTCCAGTTGTTCAAAATGATAGCTACAATATTCAATCGGGTGAAATATTGAATATAGATGCTGCTTTGGGAGTATTAGCAAATGATAGCGATGCAGACGAAGCAGATCAATTAACTGCTTCGATTGCGGATGCTCCAGATAACGGTAGTCTCACTTTAAATAGTGATGGATCTTTTGCCTATACGCCGAATAATGAGTTTAGTGGAACCGATAGCTTTACCTATACACTCAGCGATGGAGAGGCTAATTCAGAGGAAGCAACAGTCACAATAAGTGTTGAAGCAGCACCCGAACCAGAACCAGAGCCAATTCCAGAGCCAGAGCCAATTCCCGAACCCGAACCAGAGCCAGAGCCAATTCCAGAACCAGAACCTACACCAGAACCAGAACCTACACCAGAAGTGAATGATTCATCTGAAGGTAGCGAAATTGTGAAAATTGCTTTCAGTACTAATGAAAGCGATGCAATCGATGGTTTCGTTTTTGATACTACCCCAGCAGGTGTCGGGACTAATGTGGTTACTAAACTTGCTGATGATGTATTGGATTTAGGAACGGATGCAGCCTTTGACAACCTTATAGGTTTATACGAAATAGTAGATGCAAACGGCGGAATCGATACTGATGGTGATGGTGTAGCCGATTTCCTTCCCGGACAAGACGGTTACGCGCAAGCTGCAATTGAGAATCGCGTTAACAATTTTATGGTGCGAGCTGGTTCATCAGGAGATGAAAATCAAAACACCTCAGCCGAAGAATTTGGCGATGTTATTCTCAATGGAGGTCGTTTTTATTCACCTTTTGTAATTGCGAATGGTGGTGAGTTAGGTTTTGAAGGGTTTATTGAGAATGAAAATGGAGAAGACAGTGCATTTAATAATGCTGCTGAATTCATCGAGGATGTAGTTGCTTACTTCGGTTTTACTGAAGCGAATCCTGATGGAGTTGCACATTTAAAATCCCTTGGAGATAACACCTTTGGCTTTGAATACCTTGCCGGTAATCTTGGTGTTAGCGATAATGACTTCAATGATGCTGTCTTAAAATTTGAGTTTTCGTAGGGTAAAAAATAGTTGGTTGTTAGTTGTTGGTTGTTAGTTGTTAGTTGTTAGTTGTTAGTTGCCTGCATATTAATAACTCCTAATTCCTAACTCCTAACTCTTAACTCCTAACTCTTAACTCCTAACTTCTAATTTTTAGATACTTATCGCACCAATTAATCATTTCCCAAAGTACGTGACTGACTGCTTCTTGGGAGCGATAACCGTGTGCTTCTGTTGGTAATTCTACCCATCGCACGGTTGCTCCCAATCCTTTGAGTGCTTCGTATAAACGTTTGGTTTGTAAAGGGTATGTTCCTGCGTTGCTATCGTTTTCACCGTGAATTAAAAGTAATGGCGCTTTGATTTGGGATGCATGGGTAAAGGGTGACATATTTATGTAAGTTTCTTGTGCTTCCCAAAAGTTACGCTGTTCTCCTTGAAAACCAAATGGTGTTAGGGTGCGGTTATAAGCTCCACTTCTGGCAATTCCCATACAAAATAGATCTGTATGTGCAAGTAAATTTGCGGTGGTAAATGCGCCGTAGGAGTGACCGCCGATACCAATATATTTTCGATCTGCAATTTCTCTTTCCACTACATAATCTACTGCGGCTTGCGCTCCGGCTATTAATTGTTCTACATAAGTATCGTTGGGTTCGTTATCTCCTTCACCGATTATTGGTAAAGTGGCTCCAGAAAGTACGGCATATCCTTGAGTTAATAAAAATAATATAGAAGCACGAATGGGACGGCTGAAAGTGTTTTGGGCTGTAGTTACTTGAGAGGCAAATTCTTTATCTTTGAATTCTTCGGGATACACCCATAATATTGTTGGTAAGGGGCCATCTCGTTCAAGATCGTAGTCGGGAGGTAGATATAGTTTAGCCGACAACTGCACTCCATCGGCTCGCTGATACTGGACTAATTCTTTATGAATTCCTGCTAATTGTGGTGCGGGATCTTGGTAATCTGTAAGTATCTTTTCTTGACTATCATTCCGAGAAACTCGCATCAGGTTGGGTGGTTCTGTCTGAGACTGACGCACGGTAATTAATTGTTGCGCTTCGTCGTCAAGGATGGCAAATATCTGCTCGTAATAAGGGTCTTGACATTGCCATAACCGCTCTTTTTCTTGAGTTTCCAAATTCAAACTATCTAAAAACGGATATACACCATCGGGAGATGCACCGCGTCCGCTAAGGTATATACTATTACCGCCAGGTGCGAAACGCAAAACTTTGTAGCCGTACTCTCCCAATTTTGTTAGCGGTGTTCCTGGAGCGTTGTATTTATCTTCAAAACTGCGGTCAAATAGTAATTGCGGCGGTGTTTGTGGATTATTTGGGTAAATTCGCCAGGTTCTTGAACGACGAGTATCGTACCATTTTTCATAAGCGATCGCCGTATCTGCTTTTCCCCAAACTATGGAGTTAAAGCGATATTCAGACTTCCATAATTGGGTTGGTGTTACCGTAAATGGTGCTTCAAGGATAAATAAAGTATCGCGGTAAGGAACTTCTATATTAGGGTCGCCTTCATCTAGTGCTTCCACCCAAGTTAATGTAGCTTTTGCATCGCTGCGCCATGATGTGCGTCTTCTACCTTTGCGTACCGCATCAAATTTAATCGAACGTTCTTCATCAAGGGGTAATTTTGCAACTTGATAAATTTGGTTTCCGTTTTTATCAATTATGTCTATTTGTTTGGGAAAACGGGCTGCGGGAACTTGATAGGAAAACGGTTTCTGTATGCTAGAAATTAAAATAAAATTGCTATCGGGAGAAGGTATAGCTTGGCTAATTAAACAAGGTGAAATTAATTGAGTGCGGTTTCCGTCAAGAGTAATTTTTTCTAAAGTTGAAGTTAAATAATATTCAAATAATGCTTCGTCGTGAGCATTTTTAAGTAAATTAGTATAGGTACGAGTTGGCTTTTTATTACCCAAGTTTTCCTGAATTAAAGGTCCTTGAGGAACATTGGATAAAGTAGGTACTTCACCGCTTTGAGAAACAAATTTACAAATTAACGTTCGATCGTCAAGCCAGCGGTAAGGAGTTCCATAGGCAGCATTAAGTACGGGTGCAGTTAAACATTGGATAGTTGCATCCCCAACGCGTAAAATCCAAAGCTCTAAACCTGTTTTTTGGGTAAGAGTAAACGCCAGCTTTTGACTATCGGTAGACCATTTTACAAAGCCAATGCGGGGATTTTCTGGTAATTCTATTGTTCTTGTGTTTTCGGGAGAATCCACTGCTTTAAGCTTCATACTGTAGTAAGTATTCTGACGAGCGGGACCGTTAGTTTGCGGATTTAAGCGAAAACCCGCTACAGCAACTTCCGGCTCTGCAAGTAAAGCGATTGGAACTAATTGCGATTGTTCTAACTCTACCATCCACTGTCTGTCAGGAGAAATGTGAATTTGCGGTGGGGGTGCTGCTTTCAGGATTTGATTGATGGGTTGAGGGGGAGTTTGCCAAATTTGTTCGGTAGAAGAATTGTTCATTTTGTTCTGCGTGACTACTTTTGACATGGTAGAACATCAACAAAGGTTGCACAAATGCAGCGCTTTGCAGATTGCAGGAGGTACAGCCATAAATTATAAACAGGATTGTGGGGTGGACATCCCTGTCCGCCCAAATGTACTTCACCCCTTGGGAAATATGCTGTAATTACTCGTGCCTTTATTAATCAGGACTTACGCAGCGATAACGAAAAATATAGTGTTCCAAACATTCTAGATCCCCCCAACCCACGCCACTTCCTACAACGCGGCGGCACTTGCTACAACGGAGGGAACCTCCGCAACGCAGTGCCTTGGGAACCCGCGCAACGGAGTGCCTCCCCTTAAAAAGGGGGGCTTGCGTAAGTCCTATTAATGAAACATTTCGTCTGAGTAGGGAACAGGGAATTCTATTAAGTATTTTTTCTATTAGTATCAATAGAAGTATTCTTATATACTTTATTATGTTTTACTTCAAGTAGCAAATAATCAAATGTTTTCGATTGAAGTATGCTAATAGCTGACAATTTACCGTATAAAAACGCATATTACAACAATAAAAGCTTTCAAATTTTACCAATATAGATATTTAAGTATGTTATATATAGTACATATTGTATAATATTTTATTTTACGAAATTAGGTTGACGACAACTCTATGTATATATAAATTTATTAATCTTAAAAGCTATGACATCTCAATCAAAAGAATCAGATAAACAGTCACATTTTTTAAATGCTCAAATTCAAGAGCAATTCGAGCAGCAAAAAGCACTTGCAAGTGTAATTACGCTAATTCGTCAACCGTTAGATTTGCAAACTATTTTCCAAACTACTGCAACTCAAGTGCGACAGTTACTAAAAGCTGACAGGGTAGCTGTTTTTAAATTCGATCTTGAAAATGATTGGGAAGGGGAGTTTGTCTCAGAAGATGTTGCATCTGGTTGGGATTCGGCGCGTGCTAAGAAAGTCCACGATTATTGTTTCGGAGAACAGTTTGCGATTCATTACCAAGAAGGTAGGGTACAAGCAGTTGCTGATATTTATGCCGCAGGTTTGAGCGATTGCCATATTGAAATCCTCAGTCAGTTTCAGGTGCGTGCAAATTTGATTGTTCCCCTGCTGCAAGATAATGTTTTATGGGGTTTGCTTTGCGTGCATCAATGCGGCGATACTCGCAATTGGAAAGAATCGGAAATTGAATTTATTCGATTGATTGCCGAACATTTCACCGTTGCTATTCAACAAGCCGAACAATTTAGAAAGTTAGAATTACAGGCTGCAAAATTACGAACAGCGGCTCAACGTGACAAGTTAATTACTCAAATTGTTAATAAAATTCGCACACCATTTGATATTGAAACTATATTTCAAACAACAACTGAAGATATCCGAGAATTAATCCAAGCCGAGCGCGTTGCTATTTTTCGTTTTAATTCAGATTGGAGCGGTAATTTTGTTGCTGAATCTTTTGCACCAGGATGGACTGCTTTAGTTAACGTTCAACCTACAATTGATGATACTTATTTACAAAAAACTCAAGGTGAGCGCTACGTTGGCAATGAAACATTTACAGTTAATGATATTTATCGAGCAGAATTAGCTGAATCTCATCTTGCTCTTTTAGAACAAATTGAAGCGAAAAGTTTTGCAACTGCTCCGATTTTTCAAGGAGAAAAGCTTTGGGGAATCATTGCTGCTTATCAAAATTCCGCACCTAGAATCTGGCTTGAAGATGAAGTGGAAATAATTTCTCAAATGGGAACGCAAATTGGTGTCGCACTAAGACAACACGAATTATTATCTAAAGCTAGAAGTCAAGCAAAGCAGCAAAAAACCTTAACCGGAGTAATTACCCGGATTCGCGAGTCTTTGGATTTAGACACTATTTTTAAAACAACTGTTACTGAAGTTCGGCAAATGCTCAAAGCGGATAGAGTAGCAGTTTTTAAGTTCGATCCTCAACAAGATTGGGAAGGAGAATTTGTTTGGGAAAGTGTTGCTCCTAATTGGGATTCTGTTGTTGCAGCCAAAGTTTACGATCATTGTTTTGGAGAACAATTTGCTGCTGCCTATAAACAAGGTAGAATACAAGCAGTTGCAGATATATACACAGAAGAATTAAGCGATTGTCACCAACAAATTTTAGCTCAATTCCAAGTTCGTGCTAATTTGGTTGTTCCTTTACTTAAAGGAGACGATTTATGGGGTTTATTATGCGTGCATCAATGCAGTAATCCTCGAAATTGGGAACAAGAAGAAATTGAGTTTATCCGTCAAATTGCAGTCAATTTAGGAGTTGCTCTCCAGCACAATCAAACTTTATTAGAAGCTCAGTATCAAGCAGAACAGCAAAAAGCGTTAACTGGTATTATTACCCAAATTCGCGAATCATTAGATTTAGAAACGATTTTCAAAACTACCGTTAGCCAAGTGCGTCAACTTCTCAAAGTCGATCGAGTCGGGGTTTTTCGTTTTGATACCGCAACTGATTGGGAAGGAGAATTTATTTATGAAGATGTAGCTAGTGGTTGGACTTCAGCCATTGCAAATAAGATATACGATCATTGCTTTAGCGATAAATTTGCCCCACTTTATCGTGTCGGGAGAGTAAATGCGATCGCCGATATTCATCAAGAAGAATTTAAGCATTGCTACCTAGAAATTTTAGAAAAGTTTCAGGTACGCGCTAATGTTGTTGCTCCTTTATTAAAAGCAGGGGAATTATGGGGTTTATTATGTATTCATCAATGCAGCAATCCTCGTAACTGGCAATCTTCAGAAGTTGAATTTATCAGCCAAATTGCCGAGCAGCTTAGTATTGCTTTGAAACAAGATTTGTATTTAAAACAAGTTCAAACTCAAGCGGTACAGCTAGCAGAAGCCACCGAAAGAGAAAAAGCAATTGAAAGGCAAAGATTGTTAGCTGCAACCGTTGATAAAATTCGCCAGTCACTTGATATCAAAACTATTTTTAAAACGACTACTCAAGCAGTACGAGAATTGCTGGAAGTCGAACGAGTTGCAATTTACCGTTTTAATTCCGATTGGAGGGGGAAATTTGTAGCAGATTCATTTAAAGATGATTGGAAACCAGTTATTAATACAAAACCAATTGTTCAACCAACATTTTCAGATGATGACGATGATGATGATGATGATAATTTACCCCGCAATGAAACTTTTGTTCCTATTTCCCAAGGTGAGAAATTGTGGGGACTATTAGTAGCTTATCAAAACTCCCAACCCCGCTACTGGAAAGATGAAGAAGTCAACTTACTCGCACAAGTTGGTACGCAATTAGGAATCGCGATTCAGCAAGCAGAATTATTAGAAAAAACTAAAACTCAAGCCACAAAACTTGCTCAAGCTTTACAAGAATTGAAGCAAACTCAAGCTCAATTGATTCAGGGTGAAAAAATGGCAGGTTTGGGACAGTTAATAGCTGGAGTTGCCCATGAAATAAATAATCCTGTCAGCTTTATTTTTGGTAATTTAACATATGTAACTCAGTACACGCAGGATTTGCTAAAAATAGTTAATATTTATCACCAAAATCTCGATCGATTACCAGCGGATATTCAAACACAAATTGAAGAACTTGACCTAGATTTTATTATTTCCGACTTACCGAAAACACTCGACTCAATGAAAATAGGAGCAGAGCGTATTCGTGAAATTGTGCTGTCACTACGTAATTTTTCTCGTAAAGATGAAGCTGATTTGAAAGCAGTAAATATTCACGAGGGTTTAGATAGTACTTTACTTATCTTGGCACACAGATTAAAAGCAAATGGCGAATATCCAGGAATTGAGGTTGTCAAAAAATATCGTGAGTTGCCTTTATTGCAATGCTTCCCGGCTCAACTGAATCAAGTATTTATGAATATTTTGAGTAATAGCATTGATGCATTAGAAGAAAAATTTTATAAATATGAAAAATCGGCAAAAGTTACTTTAAATATTGAAATAAACACAGAAGTAATTAACGACAAAGTTGTAATTAAAATTGCTGATAATGCTTTAGGAATATCAGAAGAAGTAAAAAATAAGATTTTTGATCCGTTTTTTACCACAAAAGAAATAGGTAAAGGTACCGGATTGGGCTTACTTATTTGCTATCAAATTATAGTTGAGAAACATCACGGTACAATTAAATGTTCTTCCAAGGTGGGAGAAGGTACGGAATTAGTAATTGAATTGCCGATTAAAGCTGGGAATTTGGGATAAAATTTATTATAAATAATGCAGGATTTTTATATGGGTAATTTGAATCATACCGATTTATTGATGACTGCTAGAAAAACATATTCCCCATAAACAATTTTCTTCTCGATCGCCAATTATGTCTTAAAAAATCGGTTTAAAATCTTCAATGGATGCGGCATGGAGATGAGGTAAAAATTTAGCGTATTCAGGCTCCGATGAATAATTAAATACTGCTATTAAATCTGAAGATTCTAACTCTCTAAGAGGATGTTTGAAAAGTATAGTTTTTATCCCAACTCTCGGATTATCCCCCCTTCCCACGACACTTGCTACGTACTGCGGGAACCTCCGCAACGCAGTGGCTCCCCTTAAAAAAGGGGGGTTAAAGTCCCCCTTTCCAAGGGGGATTTAGGGGGATCTGAAAACTTTAAGGTTTTATTAATCACTTTCCAAACATTCTCGAAGAATTAAACGAGATGTTTCAAGCATTTGTATCATTGTTTGTTTCAAATAATTTCAAATTTGATTTTACAATACTTTGTTTTTCGTTTTACTGCATAATGAAGAGTAGAAAATCCTAAAAATATTTGGCTATGGTCAATCTACTAGATATTGCAAATAAACTTTCACAAACTAATAGCTCTTGGGTTAGCGAACAAGTTGGAAATTTCAATGGGAGTCAGGTTAATGTTCGCTTTATGCATGACACAATATTCAAAACAATCGTAGTGCGAGCATCTTGCTCGCTTGAGATATATAGCGAGCAAGATGCTCGCACTACCGTAAGTAAATACTACTTATTTTGTTTAAATAAGGCATAAATCTAAAATCCAAAATCCAAAATCTAAAATCCCTTCAGCGCATATTTCCAACTATCACTCCATTTTTTTGCTCTCGTCTTTCCTGCAAAGCTTTATCAATTAATTTCGCAACTAACCACGAAACTGAGCGCTCGTCTGCTTCTCCCCATTCTTCTAGTTCTTTCTTCCACTCGGGAGGAATATAAGCAACTACTCTATCTAAGTTTGTTTTACCACCCATATTAAATTTGCTTTTTTTCGCTGTTTTATATTAAGCATACAAGCAATATGCTAGTCCTTGCTGTGCTAGCATAGCATAGCATCTCTAAATGTAAAACGTGAATATTACATATTAAATATGAACAATCAAAATTTGCTTTCTATAGGTGGAAATAAGACACAACAAAAGAAAGGACTTGTGTTGCTTTCATCTAGGGAGTTAGACAAAATGCGCGTTGTGGGAAAACTGGCTGCAAGTCTCCTCAATCATCTTGAGCCAATGGTGCAGCCGGGAATTAGTACCAAAGAATTAGATGATGAAGCAGCTCGTTTTATGAAAGAAAATGGTAGTGTTAGCGCTACTATCGGTTATGCTCCTCCAAATCATCCACCTTATCCAGGCCACGTTTGTACTAGTGTTAACGAAGTTGTTTGTCACGGAATTCCTAGCTCAAAGCAAATTCTAAAAGATGGAGACATTATTAATATTGATGTGACTCCAATTTTGGACGGCTATCATGGCGATACTTCTAGAACATTTTTGGTTGGAGATGTATCGGATAAAGCTAAGAAATTAGTTGAAGTTACTCGTGAATCAATGATGCGGGGAATTGCTCAAGTTAAACCTGATGGCAGAATTGGTGATATTGGTGCGGCAATTCAGGAATATGCTGAAGCCAATGGTTACTCTGTGGTAAGGGATATGGTTGGGCATGGAGTTGGCAGAGTGTTTCATACAGAACCCCAAGTTCCTCATTATGGCAAAAGAAATACCGGGTTGAAGTTGCGAAAAGGAATGGTTTTTACAATTGAGCCAATGTTAAATGAAGGAACCCATAAACTAAAATTTCTTAAAGACGGTTGGACTGTAATTACTCAAGATAGAAAACTTTCGGCTCAGTTTGAGCATACCGTTGCTGTCACCGATGATGGTGTGGAAATTTTGACTCTGGCTGATTGAATATTTAGGCAATCGTTACAAATCATAGGGGTAGGGAGACGTTGCAGTGCAACGTCTCTACATTTTTTATATGATTTATTATTATTTTGATTTCTTTTTTTGCCCAATTTGTAACTTTTATCTGCTTCGATTCAGCATAGATTAAGGTGGATCTAGCATTTATTGCTTTGAACAGTACCGAGTTCAAGGCTAACAACAAAAAATACCTTTTCTATGGGTTCATCAAATTTATCCTTCAAGCTTCCTTCTCGCTACAGTAGCTTTTTACCTCGCTTTTTTCAATTGGCATCTGTCAGTATTATCTCTAATATGATGGTGCCTTTATCTGGAATAGTTGATACTGCTTTCCTTGGGCATTTGGCAGATATTCGTCATTTGGCAGGGGTAATTTTAGCGAGCATTTTGTTTGACTATCTTTATCGGATTCTGAAGTTTTTTAGGAATGGTACCAACGCTATTACCGCTGAAGCTGTGGGACAAAATGATGACAAAGCGATTTTACTGGCTTTATTACGAAGTGCTTTAGTTGCTGGGTTTATAGGTGTTTTAATATTAGTTTTTCAGTATCCCATCCAAAAGTTTGGTTTTGCTATTTTAGCTGGCTCTGCTGATGTTGAAGTTTTTGGTATAGATTATTTTAATGCTCGCATTTGGGCTGCACCTGCGGTGTTACTAAATTTTGTGTTGATTGGTTGGTTTTTGGGTAGAGAAATGAGCATTTTAGTGTTGCTGATTTCTTTTGTAGGTAATGCTTCTAATGTGGTTTTGGACTATTTAACGATCTCTCAATGGGGTTGGGGAAGTGCAGGAGCGGGATTAGCTACCTGTTTAAGTCATTATTTAGCGCTGTTAGTGGCTTTAATTGGAGTCGGTTTTAGTTTACGCAGCAAACCTTTACCCGTTACCTTCAAAGATATATTTGATTGGCAAGCTCTGAAAGCGAGTGTAGTACTCAAAAGCAATATTCTCATTCGCTATTTGGCTATGATTACCGCTTATTCTATTTTTACTAACTTAAGTGCGGCGATGGGAGATGAAGTAATTGCAGAAAACGGATTACTACTGCAAATCGTATTATTAAGTCAGTTTACGGTTAACGGTATTGGTTTAACTACTCAGTCTTTGATAGGTAATTTTAAAGGTAGAGGAGAAACCGCACAGATGATACCGCTGTTGCAAGTATCAATTTTCACTGGGGTGTTAATTGCATCTATATTTGCTTCGGTATCAATTTTATTTCCGCAGACGATTTTTGGTTTACTAACCAGTCATACAGATATCAGTCAATCGGTTGTAAATTATAGGGATTGGTTGCTACCACTGCTAAGTTGTGGTGCGATCGCCTTTATGTTTGAAGGGTATACTGTGGGGTTAAAAGAAGGAGCAAGACTGCGTAATTCTGCTTTGATTGCTTTAGGATTGGGATTCGCTCCAGTAGCTGCTATAGGTTGGTATTTTCAAAACAATCATCTGCTGTGGTTATCGCTGACATCTTATATGGCAACATTAATGGTGTCTCTTGGAGTACAAATTCCCGGAATGCAAAGCAAGCAATAATTTAATGGGGAATTGGGGATTAGTAATTGGTAATTGGTAATTGGTAATTGCTAAACTCAGGAAGTTGTAAAAAATTTTCAAAAATTACGCAGATGACTTTCGAGCAACCCCAACCTTCAAAAAGCAATTGGTGGAAAAACTTTATTGCTGTAGTTGCAGTTATTAACCTTGTATTAGTACTGTTTGACTTCAGCTATATTCCTTTAAGGGATGTTTATTTAAAGCATATTCCTGCTATTACTGTTTATGATTCGGTTAAAAGTATCGAACCACATCCGGTTACTCAACGCTATCTAAATACAGTTGATTTATTAGAAACCCAACTTCAGCAAAATAATTTACAAGCTAATTCAACAGCTTCGATATTTGCCAGCTTACGACAACAAAGTATAGATATACTTACAGAAAATCCTTTTTCATCGGCGAATAAATTTAGTACATTTGCGACATTAAATCGACGAATGGAGTATCAAATGGATACTTTATCAGCGAGAAAATCTTTTACTGAGTTTTGGACTCAAGATTATTTTAATCAAGTCGGAATTGAAGAAGCTTTATCTTTTTTTGATAGTAAAATTAGACCGCTATTACAAGTTAATTATTACCGCGTTATAGATGAAAACGGTTTATTTGTAGATAAGTTTTGGTTAATTGATATTGGATTTGTGATCTTTTTTATTCTTGAGCTTTTAGCTAGAACTTTCTGGGTGTCTCAACGGCAAGATAATTTAAGCTGGTGGGATGTAATTTTAAGAAATTGGTACGATGGATTATATTTATTACCAAAATGGCAGTGGTTGCGAGTAATTCCCGTTGCGGTAAAGTTGCATAGATCGAGCTATATTAATACTGAACGAATATTAGAACAAGTTACCTACGAACCCGTTGTTTATTTAGCCAATCGCGTATCAATGTTCTTAATGGTACGGTTAATTAATCAAACTCAAGATGCAGTTGAATCTGGAGATGCAGTACGCTCTTTACTCAAACCAAAAGAGTACTTAAAAGTTGGGGAGGTTGATAATTTTGATGCAATTACCGATCGCGTACTAAAATTAGTTATCTACAGAGTTTTACCGGAAATTCAGCCAGATGTAGAATTGTTTTTACAACATAGTCTCAAAAGTTCTTTGAAAGAATCTGATTTTTATCAAGTATTGAAAAATATACCAGGGGTGAATATGATTCCCGCAGAATTAAGCGAACAATTAGCTGATTATATCGCTGAAACTGCTTATGAAATTTTAGCTTCTTCCTATGCTGATACCCAAGGGCGTTTACTATTCGAGAATTTAACCGATAATTTTCGAGTTGCTTTACGCAAACAACTTCAAGATAAGCAACTTCAACAAGAATTACAACCGTTGATTTCCGATTTATTAGAAGAATTAAAACTTAATTATGTTCAACGTGCTAAACAAGACAACCCCGAAGCAACACTTGATGAAGCGATGAAAATTTCCGAAGTTCGGCCCGGCGGTTAAAACCGCTACTACACAAACTAAGTCCACCTCCGTGGACTAATAAATGCTTAACCCGTGTAGACGGGTTTTGCTTGTGTAGACGCGGTTTCAACCGCGAGATTAAGTATTAAATTAGACTAGAATTACCTATGTTAAATTACTTGTTTAGTTACTATATTTTAGCATTTTAATTGGTAATTCAATAAGTCGCAAAAGAATAGATAATTAATTACGCATTACGTATTAGGAATTACGAATTATTATGGGTTATCAACCAATCGAAGATTACGGCATTATCGGCAATATGCATACCACCGCTTTAGTGGGGAAGAATGGCTCCATCGATTGGTTTTGCTACCCCCGACATGATTCACCAAGCGTTTTCGCCGGTATACTCGATGAAGAGAAAGGCGGACATTTCAGAATTTTTCCTACACTTTGCAATAATACTCACAAACAATTCTACTGGCCAGAAACTAATGTTTTAGTAACGCGCTTTCTCGCAGATTGCGGTGTCGGGGAAGTTATTGATTTTATGCCCGTAGGATTATCTTCCGATGAAGATGGCTATCACTGGTTGGTAAGGAAAGTAACTTGCGTGCGAAACAGTATGAAGTTTCGCATGGAATGTTACCCGGCTTTTAATTATGCTCGCGACAAGCATGAAACACAGCTTAGTGAAGGCGGGGTTATTTTCAATTCATCCGATTTGAATTTAGGATTGGTAACTGATATCCCCCTCAAGGAAGATGACAAAGGAGCGTTTGCCGAATTTAGTTTAGCTGAAGGAGAATCGGCAGTATTTATCTTGCGCGAAGTTAATTGCGATCGCGGTTGCGGTTTACCTTTGAATCCAGAAGAAACCACGCAGATATTTGAGCATACTATACATTATTGGCGGCGCTGGATTTCTAAATGTACTTATAAAGGTAGATGGCGGGAAACTGTAGAACGTTCGGCGTTAATGTTAAAGTTGCTTACCTACGAGCCTACGGGAGCAATTATAGCAGCACCAACTTGTGGTTTACCCGAAGCTTTAGGTGGCGAGCGTAATTGGGATTACCGTTACAGTTGGATTCGCGATGCTGCTTTTACCCTATATGGATTGATCCGAATTGGCTTTACAGACGAAGCAGGTCAGTTTATCAATTGGATTATATCGCTTTGTCCGTCGCATTCAGAAGATGATTCGCAGTTGCAGATAGTATACGGTATTGATGGTAGAAAAGACCTTAAAGAAGAAATTTTAGACCATTTGGAAGGATATAAGGGTTCATCTCCGGTTCGTATCGGCAACGGTGCTTACGATCAAACCCAACTTGATATTTACGGCGAATTGATGGATGCAGTGTATCTTTTTAACAAGTATGGAATGCCGATATCCTACGATACTTGGGTTAATTTGAGTAAATATGTCGAATGGGTTTGCGATAACTGGCATATAAAAGACCACGGTATTTGGGAAACCAGAGACGGAAAACAAGAATTTGTTTATTCAAAATTAATGTGTTGGGTAGCAATCGATCGCGGTTTGCGTTTAGCTGAAAAACGCTCCTTCCCTGCCAATCGCCAAAAATGGCTTGAAGTTCGCGATCAAATATACCTCGATATCATAGAAAACGGATGGTGCGAAGAAAAACAAGCTTTTGTCCAGTATTACGGTAGCAGCACCTTAGATGCCAGCAATCTAATCATGCCCTTGATATTTTTTATGTCACCCACAGATCCCAGAATGCTTAAAACAATCGATGCAATCATGAAGTCTCCACAGGAAGGAGGGCTTTTATCCAACAGTTTAGTATATCGCTACAACACCAAAGACTATAGCGACGGATTAGAAGGTGAAGAAGGAAGCTTTAATTTGTGTACGTTTTGGCTAGTAGAAGCCTTGACTCGTGCCGGAAGAGGACAAAATTCCGAACGGTTAGATAAAGCAAGATTAATATTTGAAGAAATGTTAAGCTACGCCAATCATTTGGGATTGTATGCAGAAGAGACAGGTACTAGTGGGGAAGCATTAGGAAACTTTCCCCAAGCCTTTACACATTTAGCGTTGATTAGCGCCGCTTATAATTTGGATCGTTCTATTTGATGAATGGGCATGGGGAATTGGTAATTACTCGTTCCTAGTCTCCAGGCTAATTCCTCGTTCCCAGTCTCCAGGCTGGGAACGTATTTCCGGAGGCTCTGCCTCCACTACCACAGTTGTACCCTCGTGAGCCTTTGTTTTTTCCTTAGTTGCTGGCATGATTTTAATTCCCAATTACGACGAAAATTGATTTTCACTTATTGGTGTAACAGAAAACATCTATCAAGGTAACAAGTTTAGATTAAAAGTAATAATAAGAACTGTTGCGGGATTGGGGATAGGGCATGGGAGTTAATCAAACCTTACTAGTAGTCTGTCCCATTAATCTTAATAGCTAAATAAACTTATGTACTCTCCTCACTTTTCCTTTGCGCCCTTTGTCTTGGAAAGTTGCTCTTGGGGGAAACCCCCAAATCGCACTTTCCGCTGCGCTCTCTGCGGTTATATAAATTAACCCCTCACAATGGGACAAAGTACTAGTAGTTGATTGCATAAATTAGTACGGGGTTCGTTTTTCCCGTAACCTTCGGGAGACGTTATACATAACGTCTCTACAACCCGTCAGAACAAATGAAATGCAATACTAGTAGTGCGTTTGATTAATTTTGATGGGTTTTCTTTCACACCCACTGGGGGTTGCAAACCCCGAGCTAATAGCAGAAGTCCTATAAATAGGACTAAGATACAACCCGTCAAAACAAATGAAAAGAACCACTAGTACTCCACCACATTAGTTTTGACAAGTTTGTTTTCTCCCAAACGTAGGGAGACGTTATGTATAACGTCTCTACAAACCATTAGGATTAACGCAAACGCAAAAAAGGTCGCATGGCGACCTTAGAATAGATTTAAATTTGTAAAAAATCTTGCATATATTGCCAGATAAAACTACTTGATAAACAGCATTTCTTGATAAGTTGGTAGGGGCCACAAATCGTCTGCAATTTCCGCTTCGAGAGCATCAACGTCAGCCCGAACATCTTTCATCAAAGGACATATAGTAGTAGCAAAATACTGCATATGTTCTTCAGTAGTGCCAAAATCCGACTTAGCGATTACCTCCGGTAGAGCTTCGCTTAACGCCGATTGCAGCTTGTCTATGTTGTCGCACAGAGAGTTAGTCAAATAGGCAACGCCGTTAATATGGTCTCGATTGAGATTAACGCCCATTTTTTCTAGACTTGTGAGGGTATTAGCAATATTATCTAAGTGACGCATTGCCGCAGGATACACTAGTGTCTTAGCCATATCGATGACTAACTTAACTTCCATTTCAATCGAGAGAATATACTGCTCGGCATAGACTTCAAAGCGGCTTTCCAAATCGGCGGATGAAAGAACGGATGTTCTCTCAAACAGTTCTATGGTATTTTTCTCTTTTAGTACGGGTAAAGCATCAGCAGTGGTACGTAGATTAGCCAAACCTCTCTCTTTAGCGATATTGTGCCATTCCTCCGAGTAGCCATTGCCACCAAAGATAACCGCACGGTGTTTGCCCATTATTTCTTGAATAACAGCAACTACTGCATCTTCGATTTCTATTCCTTTGCCCAATTGTGCTTCTAATAAATCGCCGATTGCGCTTAAAGAATCGGCTAGCATCGTGTTGAGCGCAATCAGGGGGCCTGAAACCGACTGACTAGAACCGACTGCCCGAAACTCGAAACGGTTGCCAGTAAAAGCAAAGGGACATGTACGGTTGCGGTCGTCCGCATCTTTTGTCAACGTTGGCAGAGTATCTACCCCAAGGTTAATTTCGCCCCTGTTACTATACTCAACGTTCAGTTTTCCCTGAGCAACAATATTGTTAAATAATTCCTCTAGAGAACCCAAATAAACCGACATAATCGCGGGAGGCGCTTCGTTAGCACCCAAACGATGGTCGTTACCGGCACTGGCAATTACCGCCCGCAGTAAATTTCCATGCTTATGTACGCCGCGAATTACTGCCGCACAGAAAATCAAAAACTGAAGGTTTTGGTGAGGAGAGTCACCAGGATCGAGTAGATTTCCCTGAGTGGGATTACCGACAGACCAGTTAACATGTTTACCCGAACCGTTGATACCAGCAAAGGGTTTTTCGTGCAACAAACAGACAAAACCGTGCTTTTTCGCAGTCTGACGTAGCAAAGTCATAGTCAACTGCTGGTGGTCGGAGGCTACGTTTGCCGCTTCAAAAATAGGCGCAATTTCAAATTGACCGGGGGCTACTTCGTTATGTCTGGTTTTGGCAGGAATACCGAGACGGTACATTTTCTTTTCCACATCCTGCATAAACACCTGAACTCGTTCGGGAATTGCCCCAAAGTAGTGGTCGTCAAACTCCTGACCTTTAGCAGGAAGTTTACCAAACAAAGTTCTGCCAGCTAATAATAAATCGGGACGAAGATTAGCAAAATGCGCGTCAACTAGAAAGTATTCTTGTTCCGCACCACAGCTAGAGTTGACGGGAGCAATATTGCTGTTTCCCAACAGTTTTAATACCCGTGTAGCCGATTTGTTCATTGCCGCGATCGAGCGCAACAGAGGAGTCTTTTTATCTAAAGCTTCACCCGTCCAAGAAACAAAAACGGTGGGGATGCAAAGAGTTAACCCGTTGTCGGTTTCCATCAGATAGGCAGGACTAGTCACGTCCCAAGCCGTATAGCCCCTTGCTCTAAAAGTAGAGCGAATGCCGCCATTAGGAAAAGATGAACCATCGGGTTCGCCCTGAACTAAAAGCTTGCCTGCAAATTCGGCGATCGCACTACCATCACTTTGGGTAGAGATAAACCCGTCGTGTTTTTCTGCGGTGGCGTTTGTCATAGGATAAAAAACGTGGGCATAGTAGGATGCACCTTTAGAAATAGCCCAGTTTATCATTGCCGATGCCACTGTATCGGCTATAGAAACATCAAGTTCTGTGCCTGCTTCTATAGTTTCTTTGAGCGATTTAAATACAGCTTTGGGCAGACATTGCTTCATTTTGCTGAGGCTAAAAACATCTACTGCCCAAAGTTCTTCAAAATGATTAGGAGAATCGACGGAAATTGGTTCGCGTTCGGTGATGTGGTTGATTGCTTGAACGCGAGATTCGTATGTCATAAGAGTTATTTTAATGAGGAGCCAGTATCTAGTTAAATTGATCGTACTTGGTTGCAATTCTCGAAGATGTACCTTAATAACATTGCTAATTTGAAATTTGGCTCGCTCCCAGCAACTTGATTTATAAGATAGGTAAATCAAAAAAATCTTTCCGGCAGACAAATATTATCGTAGGTAAAAAAGCTACAGAAACCCTCCATCGCCTTTGTTTTTTCCTTTGTTGCTAGCATGATTTAAATTCCTACTTTTTGGTGTAACAGAAAACATCTATCAAGGGGACAAGTTTAGTTTAAAAGTAATAATAAGAACTGTTGCGGCATTGGGAATGGGTAATAGATCGGGACTTAGGCAACCAGAACGAGAAAACTAGTGTTCCATGAATTTTGATCCCCCCAACCCCCTGCTAATTTGGAGGGTTGGATTTAGCGAGCAGAGCCAACTAACACGCCATCTGAAGCGTGCTACAGGACTTACGCCGAAGCAATTGCGTTCATAAATAGCAAGAATCGTCAAAAAATCAGCAATGCCAGATTTATAATCGACTTAGCCCCAGAAAATTTAGCCAGCTTAGTTGATAGAATCAAAGTTAGAAATAAGTAAAGGAAAATAATAGATGGCAGAAACTGCTGACTTTGAACAAATGCTTGAAACATGGCGATCGCTGTCTCAAGCTCAGCAGGAAGCTGTTCTTAACTTTGCTCGTTCGCTGCAAGCAACAACAACTAAACAACCTTTAAATCTTTCCTTGCAACAGATTGCTAAACTTTCGGTTGCTCAACGTCATAAAATTCTGGCTGCTTACATTCGGGATACCGCAGACGATTTTCTCACCGACTCCGAACTCACCGAATTTTCAATTCTCGATACCCAAGACTGGGAAGGTTAACTATGTCTAACCCCAGTCGCGGCGAAATTTGGTTGGTGGATCTCAACCCCAGCAGAGGGCAAGAGTTGCAGAAAACCCGCCTCGTTGTTGTAATTAGCTCAGATTTATTTGGGCCAATTTCGCTGCGAATTATCATTCCAGTAACGACATGGCAACCCAAATTTACTAATCGACCGTTTATGGTGAAGATTCCAGCCACACCTGACAATGGATTAGAGCGAGAGTCTGCCGGAAATGTTCTTCAGGTTCGTACCCTATCGACTGAACGGTTTGTTCGCTGTTTAGGACAAATATCTTCTGAACGCTTAAAAGAACTCTTAGCTGGGCTAATAATCTGTGTTGAATACGATCCAGATAGCTGACTTGAGGATGAAAAAGCCAACTAACACGCCATCTGAAGCGTGCTACAGGACTTACGCCGAAGCAATTACGTTCATCAATAGCAAGAATCGTCAAAAAAGCGCAAGATTTTCCTATTTCAACAACCAGAATTCCCTATTGTTAACTCATGGCTAAATCGTTCTCATGCCATGAAATTCAGTTTCCAGCAGTAAATTGGGAGAAACAACATGGAAACGCTCAATGCATCGGTTGCAGATGAAACTGCTGTCAAAGCCGTGATGACTGCGCTTGCAGATGCAAGCCCTCGAAGCCTTTCAATCTGTAAATGGATAATTAGCCCAAACATAATCAATGCTTATTCCATTTGAAAACATACCCTAAAGCGCTACTACAAACAAGCTTTGAAATGACAACCGCGCTATTACTTCCTCATCTTCAGGTAATAACAGATCCTCACCGTCATTTGTCTCAAACTCGCATACAGATTCCGGTTTCACGGGACAGTTTTTGTTTTTAATTGGGTTTCCCCCTACAAAAAGCCAAGTCAAATTGGTTAATTGGGAAAGTGGGGATAAATCGCCGATTTTATTTGACTCAAGGAAAAGAAAATTTAAGTTCGTTAAATGAGCCAAGGGAGATAAGTCGCTGATTTGATTGTAAGAAAGATAAAGTTCCCTCAAATTAGTCAATTGGGCAAGGGGTGATAAGTCGCTAATTTTATGGGAAGAAAGATCGAGTACCTGCTGTTTGTTAAGTTTTCGCTCGGCGCGATCGCAATCAGTAGTACCAGCTTTTTGTAGTAAAACTTTAACTGTATGCTTAGTTTCTTTGGGTAAAGTATGTTTGGACTTACACCATTGGCTAAAACTTTTAATCGATTTCTGCTGTGTGGGAGTTGCTCTAGTCTGTATGTTTACTATAGTTACCCCAATCAGTGCAATACAATATAAATGTATAAATTTCATTCAGTAATGCTAGTTTAAATATTAATAAAATCATTAAACCCAGCACAATAGAAATAATCAAGTTACATTTAAAACTTTGTATTAAAAAGTAATAATAGAATTGTTAACTCATAACTACCTGTATCGATTTCGTCTAATTGTTTACTATATGGTTAAATTATTAATTAACTTTCGGGTAAGGCTAACGCCTCGCTGAACCGCACTACTTAAACGCTAACAGCACTTGCTACATACTGCGGGAACCTCCGCAACCCAATGCTTCACCAATTACCAATTACCTATCCTTAATTCTTTAAATCTTTTTCAAACTAGCCATTACCTGGTGCTTTTGCAAAACTCCAATCAAATGTTGTGCTTGGAGTTTATATAGAGGTACAGGTAGAGTTTGAGGTAAATGATTAATTAATTCTCTAGCTTTGTTTAAAGGAAAGTTAGAAATCTTGGCTATTTGATTTGCACCCTCAAATTTGGCTTCTTCTGTTATTGCGCTTTCAATTACTATTTGCCAATGTTTGGGATAAATACCAATTCTTCCTTGTTCCATTCTTTTCAATCCGTCGATGGTTGCTAGTACAACTAAACGAATACCTGGTTCGATTTTTTTGTAATCTTTGGGCATTAATTCCACTGGACGTGGTGGATTTTGATATAAAATTGGTACGACTCCGTAACCATAAGCAATTTCCGAAAGCATTAAACCATTTAAAGTATCGGTTTCGCTAAATAGATATTCGGTGACTAAAATTGTTTGATTGTGGAGACGAAATAAATCCAGAATGTTTTCACCAAATGCGGCTCCTGCAAATGCTTCTGCTGCAACTGCATAGGCTGAGATAATTTGAGCTTTAGGTAGAATTTGAGCTAAATTTTCACTTAATCTTTGCCCAAAGGTACGAATTATTAAGCTGCTTTCAGGATTGATTTTACGAGCTTTTAACCCCATTTCTACGTTTAACATTTCGTCTTCGCTCGTAGCAATTATACTTTTGGCCGTGGAAATATTTACTTTAACCAAAGATTCGTTTAAATCCCCTGTAAATAAAGGTATATTCGGTAAATGATTGTTATCAAAGTCGTCTTCTAAAACAATAGCTACTACAGGTTGGTTGAATTCCTGTAATAATTTTGCTACCTTGCTGCCAACTCTTTTAATACCAATAATTACTATATGTTCTTCTTCGGGAACCGGAGCGCGTCGGTTAGAAAATAGAAATTTTGTAGATAAAAGTTTTTCGGTTGCTAATGCGTACAATACACCGACAAAAGCAGTTCCAGCTACCGCCAATGCTAAAGCTACAATTTGCACAATTAAAGATTCTGGCTTTTCGGTATATAAGAAATCCGCATATCCTCCTAAGAGCAAACTAATTGTGATATAAAAAGGATTGAGCGTAACAGTAGTATAGTTCTTAAGTAAAAATTCAAAAAGTACCGTTCCAAAGATTGCTAAACTAATGGTAACTAAACCAGAAACAATTACTACGCGGCGAATTTGCGAAGCTGAATGCCAATGTTCCAAAATTTTCTTTCTCAGTTGAATTTTACCCATAAAATCAGTAGGCTTTTGCCATATTCGCTTTTTCCTACGAGGGTTATTAACCGAGTTTTTTTGTTGTTTTGATAGCAATCGATCGAATTGTTCTACATATATAAAAGTTGAACCTTCTTGAATTATCGTTTCAGAATCCCAATCATAAAAGCAATCAAAGCTATAATCATTATTTGGTAAATAACAAAGCAGTTTTCGAGAGCCGGAATTTATCTCAAACAACTGGCGACGGTAAAAATTATCTCCATAATGAACTGTATGCTGAAATATTCCCAACCAATTACCGTCTAAATTAAAGAAACCTAGCGAATCTCCTCCCAAAGCTGCCAAAGCAAAAGATGCTGCCGATAAATGAATCGGATCGAAAGCAACAAAATTGGTTAATTGCTCTTCTAAAAGTTGATTCAAATTTTCCTTGGTGGATCGAACTACCAAACGAGCGTTTTTGTTAAGTTGTCTCACAGCGATCGCAGTTTCGGCATTAATCAGTTCGTTACTCGTAACAATCAGCACAGCGCGACAAAGTTCGATTTTTGCACGCTCAAAAGTACTATTTTGACGACAATCACCAATAATTAATTCATCAAGATAATTATCTAAATTGGGAATTCTCCAACTATTGGGCTGTACTAACTCAATTGCCACAACCTTTACGCCAAACTGCTTCAGCGCAACTACGCATTGCTGCCCCAATCCCCCCAAACCACAAACTAAAAAGCGTTCTTCTGTAGCTGATTGATGTTCTCCCATGTCTATATTATTTTGAATTTTATATATTGATGATAGTACGATATTAGAGAAAACCCCTACAAACAACTATCTGTTATTTTGCATTGGTAATACGGGAATACACTCAGAATTTCCCATATTTTCTATTCCCTCTACAAACAAATAAACAATCCTCGCGAATGTATTTAATATATATACAGTTTATTTCTGGGCAATTTACGAAATTGGTAATTGGTAATATAGTTTACTTGTTGCCGCTCGGCTTCCACTACATAGCAATTTGAAGCAATAATAAACCCGGCTTTTCCAAAAAACCGGGTTTCTAAATCCTTAATTGGTAACTGCTAACTGCTCACTGTTAACTGCTAACTGCTCACTGTTAACTGCTCACTGATTCATCACATATCTAGATTTCTCCCACAAACCCAAACCTCGTTGTTTAGCATTCGCTTCTGCTACTAAATACTGGATTCTACTTTCATAACAATTTTGTTCTACAGATAACTTATCTACAACAGCTTTACCTTCTTTCACCATTTGCAGATTTATCGATGTATTATTTGAAAATATTTCCCCAACAATTTGGTCGTTTCCATAGGTATCTGCAAATCGAATCACCACCGGATTACCTTTTGGTAAAAGCTGCTTCAATCTTGCATTAGCTTGATCTCTGCGGGATTTTCGAGTCGGTATGTGAATGCAGGCAAGTTTTATAGTCGCTGTTTCTCCTTGATTATTTTTAGCGCGAATCGTTTCCCCATCTACTACACCAGCTACTGTCGCGAGTATCAACATCAATTGAGTTAAATCCATCGTTTTTATTTTAAAAAAGAATATAAGTAATACCATGTTACTTTAATAACTGCGTATTTGGGTAGGATTTAACTTATGATTTGGTAGGTTGGGTTAGACACGTCGCCGGAATTTGATTAAAAACGATAATCTTGAATCGTGTCGTAACCCAACATTAATACTTGAAACAACCACAGATAATATTGGGTTACGGTGCAATTTATAATTTATTAATTGAAAAGCATATTTATCAAAAATAACTAACTTAATAGCTACGTAAAGGAAAATACAAACTCATCTCTAGTCAATATAAACCGCTCTAAATCGTGATACTTACCTTTCCAAAAACCATGCTCTTCAAGTATTTCTTGACTCCGGAAACCTAACTTTTTTCTCCAAAATCGTCTAAACTCAAAGTGTCCGCTAATTGCTTTAACTAAATGTCTCGCTGGTTCAATACTGCTGGCCCATGTAAATCAGATAAGCACTATATGCTCCCAGCTACAAGTCGCTTACCCGACTTAGAAACCATCATCCACCAAGAAAATTATTTTGTCGTTCACGCTCCTCGACAAACAGGTAAAACAACCGCAATGCTAGCACTTGCGAAACAATTAACCGAAAGCGGACGTTATGCAGCAGTCATGGTATCGGTAGAAGTAGGAAGTGCTTTTAATAATGACCCCAGTGCAGCAGAATTAGCTATATTAGGTTCTTGGTGGGGTGCAATTGAAGATAATCTACCTAAAGAATTACAGCCTCCTGTTTGGGTTTATAATGCTTCTGGGCAGAGAATTAAGGAAAATTTAAGAGCTTGGTCGCAAATGATTAAGCGTCCAGTAGTATTATTTATTGATGAAATTGATGCTTTGCAAAATGACACCTTAATTTCGGTGTTACGACAATTACGGGATGGTTTTCCCAATCGTCCAGAAAATTTTCCTTCATCTGTAGGATTAATTGGTTTAAGAGACGTAAGGGATTACAAAGTTGCTTCAGGTGGAAGTGACAGATTAAATACAGCCAGTCCTTTTAATATAAAAGTTAGTTCTATTACTTTAAGAAATTTTAATGCAGCAGAAGTAGAAGAATTATATCAGCAGCATACAGAAGAAACGGGACAAACTTTTACTTCAGAAGCAACAGAAACAGCATTTGATTTAACACAAGGACAACCTTGGTTAGTCAATGCATTAGCTAAAGAAGTTGTAGAAAAAATGGTTAAGGATAGAAATATTCCTATTACCAAAGAACATATTTTATCAGCAAAAGAAATATTAATTGCTCGACAAGATACTCATCTCGATTCCCTTGCAGAAAAACTCAGAGAACAACGAGTTAAAAATATTGTTGAACCAATATTATCCGGACAAGCATTAGGTGATACTTCCAACGATGACCGACAATATTTAATCGATTTGGGATTGTTGCGACGCGATCCAGCAGGAGGATTAGTAATTGCTAACCCAATTTATCGGGAAGTAATACCTCGTGTTTTAGTACAAGGAACCCAAGATAGTTTACCTATTATTAGTCCTAGCTGGTTAACCCCCGAAGGTGAGTTAAATAAAGATGCTTTATTGGAAGCTTTTATTAAATTCTGGAGACAGCATGGAGAACCATTATTAAGAAGCACTAGTTACCATGAAATTGCACCTCACATTGTATTAATGGCTTTCTTACATCGGGTTGTCAACGGTGGTGGAACCTTGGAAAGAGAATATGCAATTGGTAGTGACAGAATGGATTTATGTTTACGTTATAAAAGCGTTACCTTGGGGATAGAATTAAAAGTATGGCGTGAGAAAAAACGCGACCCTCAAAATGATGGAATCGAGCAATTAGAATCCTATTTAGCACGTTTGGGATTGAATGAAGGTTGGTTATTTATTTTTGATAGACGTAAGAATGCTTTACCAATTGAACAACGGTTATCAACGGAAGTTGTGAAGACTGAAAATCAACGAGATATTACTGTGATTCGGGGTTGAAGAGAAAAAATAATATTTGTAGGTTGGGTTAGACACGTCGCCGGAATTTAATTGAAAATGATAACTTTGAATTGTGTCGTAACCCAACATCAATAATTTGAAACAACCACAGATAATGTTGAGTTACGGTGCAATTTCTTATTCATGCAGTTTAAAACCATATTTCTAAAAGCACCGCGATTGCAACCAACTAGCTAATTTGATTGAAAACGATAATATTGAATCGTGTCGTAACCCAACATCAATACTTGAAATAACCACAAATAATGTTGGGTTACGGTGCAATTTCTTATTCCTTAGTTCGTAGGTTGGGTTAGACACTAAAATCAATTTGATAAAAAACGATAATTTTAAATCGTGTCGTAACCCAACATTAATAATTGAAATAACCACAAATAATGTTGGGTTACGGGGTTTTATAGAAAACTTATAGTACCTATATTTAGTAGGTTGGGTTAGACACGTCGCCGGAATTTGATTGAAAACGATAACTTTGAATCGTGTCGTAACCCAACATAATTAATTTGAAATAACCACAGATAATGTTGGGTTACGGTGCAATTTCTTATTCTTTGGTTTAAAACCATATTTACGAAAAGCACCGCGAGCGCAACCTACTAGCTTGACACTATGCATAGTTTAAGTACATATTTAATCAATTATATCAGAATTATCTATATGTTCTCTATCTTCCTCTTCCTCTGCGCTCTCTGCGTCTAGAAGGGTTTTTTATTCTTTATAAATTTTAAAATGGTGCGTCACGGCATCAACAAATTAACTCTTTCTTACCAAAGTTATTCAAGCCGTGGCACACCCTACAATTAATTGATAACTGTTAACTGTTAACTGTTAACTGTTTAAACCTCTCATCTTCTGCAATTGTTTCAAAATCTGGGTCATTTACAGCATCTTCTTTATATTGCGGATTCAATTCAATTGCTTTTTTCAAAGTTTGTACCGCTTCATCAACATTATTTTGATAGCTATAAGCAATAGCTTTGTTGTAATAAGCGCTGGCGTAATTCTCATCAATTTCCAAGGCTTTATCAAAGCTGGTTAATGCTTCTTCATCCCTTTCTAATTCAATCAAAACATAACCCCGTTTATCATAAGCTTTGGGGGTAGGATTAAATTCAATCGCTTTATCAAAGGAAACAACAGCATCATCGTAACGCTCTAGCATTTCCAAAGCCATACCGCGATTCATCCAAGCTACACCGTCGGTTGGCTCTACTTCTACGGCTTTATCAAAGGATTTAAAAGCATCTTCGTGACGCTGCAATTTTCCTAAAATTACACCTTTATCAACCCAAGCTTGATGGTAATCTGGTTTAATTTTCAACGCTCGATCGAAACCTGCAATTGCATCATCGTAACGTTTGATTCTTCCCAAGCTCATTCCCAAGACAAACCACAGCTTTTCGTTGTCTGGCTGCTTTTTCACGACTTTACCAAAAGCGGAAATTGCAGCTTCATAACGCTTGATTTCCATCAATGCTAAACCGCGATGGTACCAGCTATCGGTATGTGAAGGATTGATTTCTAATACTTTGTCAAATGTGGCGATCGCGTCTTCGTATTGTTGCAATTCCCACAGCGCTAAACCCTTCTGATACCAAATTTTTTCGTTTTCTGGCTGTACTTCTAAGGCTTTATCGTAAGCAACAATTGCTTCTTGGTAATTCCCGGCTGCAAATAACTCGTTACCCTGAGTAACAAATTCATCAAGATTAATAAATAATTGGGGATGATTTGATTTTAATTTTTCTATAGGTTCAACTACTTTCTCTAACTTCTGCAAGATTTCACCAACGGCAGAAGAGGCGATTTCAGTCGGTGTAATTTCGGATAGCTTTTGTAATATCTGCTGCTTTTCAACTTCCGCATCCGACTGCACTAACTTCAATTGTTCGCTTAAAGTAGATTCCAATTTATCCAACTTATCCAAACTGGAATCTTTGCGAGCGGTAATTTCCGATTGTAAAGCCGCAAGTTGCTCCTGAGCGGTTTTTTCTAATTTTTGTAGGCTTTCTAAAGTTTGATTTTGTTGCGATTCTACTCCTGATGTAGAAGTTGAAATTTTGTTGTTAACTTCTTGTTCGAGATTTTGCAATAATTCGTAAGCGGAATCCTTACGAATTTGTACCTCAGATTGTAAAACAGCGAATTGTGACGTTAAATCTGTTTCCAACTGCGACAAGCTTTGCAGAGTTTGCTGTCTTTGCTGTTGAATTTGCGATCGCGATTCTGTAAGTTCCTCAGTGACGGAAGTTTCGAGATTAACTACATTATTTTGAGTTAAATTAACTTGCTCTTGAATCAAGTTTTGCGCTTGCTGCAATTCGGCGTTAATTTCGTCGCGTAATTTTTCCAGATTTTGCAGCGTTACATCTTTTTGTTGTTCTGCTTTTTCTCTAGCTTTCGCTTCAATATCATCTAATTGGGGAGCAAAATCGGTTTCTAAATTCTGTAAATTCTGTAAAACTGCATCGCGATAAAGTTGAGCATCTTGTTGAAGTTTAGACAGTTGATTAACAAACTCGGATTCTGTACCCGCAAATTTTTGGATAGTTGCTTCTTTTTGGGTTTGTAAATCGGTATGTAGTTGAGAAACATGAGAAGCAAACTGATTTTCGGAAAGTTTTAAATTCTCGATAATCGCATCTTTTTGAGATTGTACGTGAGTCAAAATCGCGGAAAGTTGAGGAGCAAAATTCGCTTCTTGCTGCTGTAATTGCTGTAAAATTTGCTGTTGCTGGGCTTGAGTTGCTGACTGAAGTTGCTGTAACTCAGTTGTAAAATCGGTTTGCGACTGCTTAAGATTTTCTACTGCTAAATCCTTATGTTGTACTAAATCAGCTTCTAGTACATTTAACTTGGGTTTAAACTCCGCAGAAAGACTTTGCAAAGAAACCAAAATCAAATCCCGCTGCTGCTCTGCCGCCGATTGCAATTCCTTTAACTCGCTGACAAAATCAACTTGCGACTGCTTGAGAGTTTCTACCACATCATTTTTTTGTTGCAAAACATCCGATTGCAACCCCTGCATCTGCGGTACAAATTCGGCGCTCAACCGTTCCAAATTTTCAACAATCGAATTACCTTGTTGCTGAGCATTAGCTTGCACTTCCGATAGCTTACCAGTAAATTCCGTATCCAACTTATGCAAAGCTTGCTTAAAAACGTTTATTTGCGATTCAATTTCCGACAAAGCTTGTTGCTTCGACGCAGATAAATCAGAAACTAAAATTGATAAACCTTCTTGCTTACCGCCAATATCTTCGCTTAAAATCTTAGCTTCATTATTTAACTCATCAACGGTATCTTCTGCTTCCTCAATGAGTTTTTCTACCTTTTTATTAGCACTAGCAATTCTCGTTTCTAAATCTCCCAATTCCTTAAAACGTGCTGCCACCAACTTGGTTACTTCCCGAAAAACCGCACGCCTTAACAAGAATATAGCAATAATTAACCCAATCGTTAATACAACTAACGTAGCGAGTAGCGTATTAAATAGAAAAGCCGTTTGATTAATAAATTTATTCGTAGTTTCCTGCTGTCTCTCCAACTGTTCAATCTGCTGCTGAGTCGGAGCTTGAGCAACAACATAATTGGAATTCGGTGAAGTCGGTTTCGCCGCCTCTACCCCAACAGACAATAAAAGGGTTGAAAGCATTATATTGCCGAACGAAACCAAAGCAAATATCTTTGAATTAAAACGAGTCACAACTCCCTTCCCTTGTCTGTTGGTAATTATAGTTAACGCCTATATGATAGCGGGTTTTTGGGAAAGATTGGGAATGGGGGATGGGGCATTGGGGAGATGGGGGAGAGGGGGATATTGTAAATTCATTCTTGTAGGGTGTGTGACGCTTCGATTATTTTGTTGGTGGTTATAAGGAAGATAATAGCGTCACGCACCATCTTTGAGATAGTTGGTGTGCGTTAAGCAAAGCTTGCTTCAAGAGAAGTCAGCCCTGATACAAAAGCACTCACTAAGTTGCGTATGGTATTTAATTAAAAACTGGAAGCGGAAGTTGACAAAAATATGTCATTTAAAATACTTGTGTATTTATATGTATTTATGGCTAACTAGGTTATGTCAATGATAAATTGCAACTTACAGCAATAATTTTAAAAAAATTTATACCTCACCTTACCAAGCGTTGCATCCTTTTGTCAGTCAACGTTAACCAGATAAATAGCGTAGTAGATCTCGATATTGTCAGAAGTTTAACCACTGCCGTTAGCGTTTCCCCTTAGTAAAAACTGCATAAGTTGACTTCACTTTCACCCATAACTTTTATAGCAAACAGTTAAAAGTCAGGAAAACCAGGAATATGGATATTACTAATTTAGTCCCAGAATTCAACCAATACACGCTTGTGCAAAAAAAATTATTTTTAGATTGGATTGAACTACCAATCGAAAATGATGAAGATGAAGAAGCTAGACAGCGTTTTCTTAACTCATTAAATAATCCTAATGATTCTAATAGTGAAGGAGAATTGAATGAAATAGTAATAAATGAAAGATTGGATTTATTGATTGAAAAAATACAAATTCAAGAAACAACTCCTATCAAAACGTTTTTGGCTTCTCCTAACGTTAGTGGTCCGGGTACAATGGATATACACGAGCGAGAAAAAAGCAAAACATATTGCAAAGCAAAGTGTATAAAAGTTAGAGACAGTAATCAGAATAAACAATGTTTTAATAATTGTATGAAAGAATGAAATTATAGTTTCATGGTTAATGATTTTCTCGGCACAAAACTTTGTGGTAAATCCTTTAAAGGTCAGAATCTAGCTAATGCCAATTTTCAAGGTGCTGATATTAGAGGAGTAGATTTTACTAACACTAATCTGACAAATGCCAACTTTAGTTATACAATTTCTGGAACACAGAATTACGTCAGATTTTCTCTGTTCCTTGCTTCATTACTGCTAATAGCTATAGCAGGTATAATTTCACAATTAGGTGGAGATTATCTCTTTCCAACAGAGGACTATTCAATATCTTATGCAATAGTCTTAATTTCCTTATTACTGTTCTTATTTTTTACTTGCTTTAAAGGTTTTCTAGCTGGTTTATGCTCTGGAATTGGAGTTTTACTTCCAGGATTAGTTTTAGGCTTAATTGTCCCCGATCCTTTGCCTAAAGTGATTCAACAAATAAGTGAAGCTTGGTTTACGGGAGTTCCAGCTTTATCTCTAATTGCAATTAGTTCCATAATTATCGCTTTAGCTACTGCTGTAATTATAATTGTATTTGAGTCTGTACCTGTGGCTATCTTTATCGCTATATGTATAGCTACGGGTTCATCTACATATTTACCAATAAGAGGATCGACATTCACTGTAGTACCTACTATAGCTATGGCAGCAAGCTACATTAGTTGGCGAGCTTCGGTTGGAAACGAAAAGTTTTTTTGGATTTACAAAAGTGCTATTTTTTTAGCTTCTATAAATAGTACTAGCTTTCGTAATTCTAATTTGACTGGAGTTGATTTTACAGGAGCGACATTAAAAAATACAGATTTTAGAAAAGCTATTCTTACTCGTACCAAATTTCATCAAACCAAGAAATTAGATTTAGTTCGTCCTGGTTTTACCTACCTCCAAAAAGCACAAGTTCGTCAATTACTAGTTACGGCACGAGGACAAAATCAAAACTTTGACAGAATCGATCTGCGAGGAGTTAATTTTGAGGGAGCTAATTTAATAGATGCTAGTTTTATTGGTGCAGATTTAAGCGAAGCCAATTTACAAGACGCTAATTTATCCAGAGCGATATTAAAACATACACAGTTAGATGCAACTGACTTTACAGGTGCTATTCTCACCGGAGCGATTATAGAAGATTGGGGTATTACTAATGAAACTAAGTTTGATGGGGTACGCTGCGAGTACGTTTATATGCGACTTCCCACTAAAGTAAATCCCAATCCTTGGCGCAAACCAGATAACAATGCAGAAGTATTTGCTGATGGTGAATTTGGCGATTTTATTAAACCAATAGTTGATACACTTGATCTTTACCACAAACAAGATGTCGATCCCCGTGCGATCGCAATTTCATTCAAACAGTTAACAGAAAATAATCCTGATGCTCAACTGCGACTTGTCGGCATGGAAGCAAAAGGTGATGATAAATTTTTACTTCGTCTTAAAACTGCACCTGCTACTGATAAGTCGGAATTAAGTGCAGAATATTTTGAAACTTACAATCGTGTTAAAGCTTTAGCACAGCAAGAAATCCAAGCGCTATTAACAGAAAAAGACAATCGGATTCTTAGTTTAGAAAATATGATAAGTACCGCGTTACAACGACCTAATTTTTATTCAAATACTTCAATAGAAAAAGTAGATAATATAAGCAATCAACCAGGTGGAATCTCTCAAAATATCAGTGGTGGAGAAGTGCATGGTGGTATGCAAGCCGTACAAGGTGATGATAATCAACAAGCAATGGATTCTCAATCTAAAATTTAAAATCTAACAATATGTATCTTTTAAGTAAACGGTAATATATAGGAATCCAAAGTTTTTTAAGCAGTTCGAGCAATAAAGAAAGTAGTGAAATCAAAACACCACGCTCCGATATTATTTTCGTTTCTTTTTTCTGCTGTAATGACTGGTTGTAGTAACGTAACTACAAGCGAATATGAAGCTACAGCACTTACTACCTATACCTGGCAAGTAAAATATGCCAACAATCTAACTACGGAACCATCACCACGCTTAGAAGAGTTCGCTACCACTTCCCTGCTCAATCGTAATGGTTTGAAACCACCAGGAGCAGTTACAGGACCAGACAATCGAGGTTTGTGGTGGGCTGCACTACCACCGCGCCCGACAGTTGATGAGGTGGAACAACGCCAAGGTTCGGAACTTGAGGCAAGTAAACCCGAATTATTAAAATCTGTGAAGTACGAATTTATTTATTCAGATGGTACGCAGCAAAGGACGTTACCTACAAATTACGATGTTTACAGACAAGTAGTAAAAGCATATCCCTCTCGTACACCCTTAGAACTAACTTTGGGAGTAGGAGATAATTCAGTCGAAAAAGCTGAACCAATTAGTAAGTGATGCGATATCGTCTTATTCTATGTAGCTATTGAAACTGTCTTCTTTTGATACGGTAGCACAATTAAAAACTTTCGTTTAAACAATCGACTAACTTTGACGGCAAAGAAGCTGCCCAACCAATGGCAATTTCCTTGTCTAAATTGTAGAAGGGTGCGGCGGGTAAATGTCCGGGTAGGGCTTCCAAATTAAATTTAAGTTGCGAATATAGCTGCCACTTATAGTTTAAGCGCCAACCCACAGCATTGCTAAATTTGATGTAATCTTCGCCTACAGTCTTCCAAATTTGACTTTGAGCAGTAAAACCAAAATGCCCTTGGCTGTGATTTGCCCATAATTCGTCAATGGTTTCGAGGTTGAAACAAGAAAGTTCTGCAAAATCTTGCTCTCTCAACCAGCCTGCATCAACGCGATTAGCTATTTTAAGGATTATTAAATTCGTTTCTTCATCGGCGTTTCGCCATTTACTTGATGCAAGTAGGCTTTCAAGATGTGTGTAATCTATATCCATAAGCTTATAATTATGGTTTTTTGGCTATAGTACAGTTTTTAAAGGGGTATAAAATTATTAAACCGAATCGTCTTTCCAGTCACATTCGGGGCAATCCCAATGTACGAGTGCCATCTAGTCTCGCTCAAACATATAGCCGCATTCAGGACAAGAACCAGTAAACATCGGGTGGGTATCGAGAAATTCTAATTGCTGTTCCCGGCTCCACCGCTGCGGCAGCTGGATAATTTCTTCGCCGTTGTAGTGCGATCGCCCGCGTTAACTGCATCTCTTTGCTTTTGTTTGCACCCATATATATTATTTGGGCTAATTAAAATATCAAAATATGTATCTATCTTTAGATAGATAAATCATAAGGCGATCGCGCTACTGCATTGTTCAGCTTACCTTTAAATGACAAATGAAGCGATACATCAAGTTCGCTTCATTAACACCACTATTAATTATTTACTAGTTCGAGAAATTAAGCAGGATTGGAAAGCATCCTTTTCTGAAGCAAGCTGAGAATTGCAGCTTTTTCTAAAATTCCCACTAACACCCCATTTTCACGAATCACAGTCAATGCAGATAGTTTTTGTTGTTCGATTAACTGCACTACTTCGAGTAAAGGCTGGTCGGCTTTTACTGTGGTAGATTCTGCAATTGGTCGCATTACATCTTTAATTTGAGTCTCCGACCATAATGACGGTGAAATAGAACGAAAATAATCAGCAGATATTGCTCCTACCAGTTGTCCGTTACTATTGGTAACTAAAAACCGCTGCCACTTTTGTCCGTTTACTATCTGCTCGTCAGCAAACTCTCTGAGGGTAAGGTTATCGGCAACAATCGGACTATCGCTACTTACCGCATCACCAGCAGTTAAACCCGTAAACTGTTCTTGCACCCTTGCAACTTGGGCTGCATTGCCAGCATTTCTCAACAAGAAGAAACCAATTAACAAATTCCAGAAGTTAGCAAAACTGCCAGTTAAGAATAGTGGAATTAAACCACTTGCAATTGCAATCCAACCAAAGATTTGTCCAACTCGGCTTGCAAAAACCACTCCTTTGTTAGGATTACCTGTGATTTTCCAAACTATCGCTTTAAGTATATTTCCACCGTCTAAGGGCAAGCCAGGAATTAAGTTAAATAAGCATAGTGCCAAATTAATAGAAGCGAGCAGTCCCAAAATTGCTGAGAATACTCCAGATGCTCCAGTACCAAAACCAATCGCTGCAAATACACCAAACAACAACAGGCTGACCAAAGGACCTGCAATCGCTACCCAAAAAGCAGATGCCGGAGTATTTGATTCTTTTTCTAAACTTGCTAAACCTCCAAATATAAACAGGGTGATAGATTTAACATCAATCCCTTGACGAATGGCAACGAAACTATGTCCTAGTTCGTGGGCAACAACAGAGCCAAAAAGCATCAAAGCTGTGATTAAACCCAGCAGCAAAGCAGAACCACTTCCCAAATAAGGAAATGCACTTCCTAGCCCGCTACCATAAGTCCAAGTCACCAAACCCAATACTAAAAACCAGGAAGGATGAATATAAAAGGGAATTCCGAAGAGGTTGCCAACACGAATTGTGTTGTTCATGCGTTTACCTTTGTTTTCTACATCAAGAGACTTGTCAAACTGTTCTCTCAATAAATCTATAGTAACGAAATGTTAAGCAATTTTAATGTTTGTAACTGTAGTGGTGTCCGTCCGTAAAAGTGCGGTTATGCGAATTGAGTAGCGATCGTTGCCTTACACCAAATCATCCTTCCAGCCACATTCGGGGCACTCCCAATGTACGAGTGCCGTGTAATTAGAAATCAACTCAACAACCTCCCCGGCAAACCCTTCACCGCTCTTTCAAAAGGTTCGATATCATCCAAAATCCTTACCAAAATCAACTTGTAGTGGGGATATTTTAATGGGTTGGTTGGATTGCGTTAAGCCAAGCTCACCGTTAGCGTAGCCTTCCGCAGAAAAGGTATCGCCTTTTTATTTCACCTTAAAATTAGATGAGCCGAATAATTCTTCAACCTTGCAGCCTACCAAGCTATCCGACTCGGTTTTATTTTCGGAGAATGTTAATAATCTCACTGGAGTAAGTCTGGACTCTTATTTAAGGTACGCTCGGTGAATTCCCATCCACCAATTCTGACACATAAGAGTGCTGGGGGAAACGAAAACAACCCGAAACCCAATGTTGTTGTTCCTGTTGTCACGCTCGTTCCTGTTGCGATACGCACAACGGCAGTTCCTCGGATTGTTGTTCCACGAACCGCCGCGCAGCATTCGGAATTGCCTACCCCATCAGTAAGTTTAACACGGTAAGTTGTTACGCATTTAATTTTTATAATACTAGCGAGCAAGAATTTAATTTTTATAATACTAGCGAGCAAGTATTTAATTTTTATAATACTAGCGAGCAAGAATTTAATTTTTATAATACTAGCGAGCAAGATGCTCGCACTACGATATTTGCTCTGGTTCCCAGGCTCAGCCTGGGAACTAGGCTTTCGAGGCTCTGCCTCCAGTAAAAAATATTAATTCAAAACTGAAAATCTGTAAAGATTTTTTGCCGTAGTCGCCAAGTATCACCATGTTTTAAATGTGCAACCCAACTTTGTATTGACTGAGATATTTCTTCTTGCTCTATTTCACCATTTTTATAGTCACAAAGCATCTGCTGTAATCTTTTTTGCCCTTGACGTAGATTATGATTGCGTACTCGAATCCTCGAAGGCAAGATACGAAATCCTACAAAAATAGTTCCGTGTTTAGTTGCAGATATTTGGCTTTTGGCTGGATGAAGCTTCAATCTTAAATTAGTTAGGTATTCTGCTATTCTTATTTTGGCTTGTTCTAAAAAGCTTTTATCATCAGAAAATAAAGCAAAATCATCTACATACCGAAGATATTTAGTTGCTTTGATTTGCTCTTTCACAAAATGGTCTAAGCCATTCAAATAAACATTAGCAAAAAATTGGCTGGTGAGATTACCAATGGGTAAACCACGTCGTCTTTGTAGCGGCATTAATAAATCATCATCAGGGAAATAATCAATTGCTGGTTCCTGACTGTTGCTGCTATCAATAATAGTATCAATTAGCCAGATTGTATCGGGACATTTAATTTTACGACGTAGCTGCGATTTTAAGATTTCATGGTCGATGCTGGGGAAATATTTACGAATATCGCATTGCAGCACATATTTACTCGAACGGGCAAATTTAGTACAGCGACGTAAAGCCCGGTGGGAACCATAACCAATTCTATTGGCGTAAGAATCATCGATAAAGGTGCGTTCAAATATGGGGAGAATCACGTTACAAAGAGCGTGATGCACAACTCTATCTCGATAGGGAGCCGCTGAAATCATCCGTGGCTTTGGCTCAAAAATCTCGAAGGTTGTGTATGCTCCCGGATGGTATGTTCTTGATTGTAGTTCTGCTTGCAGTCGAAATAATTCTGGTTCTAAATTGTAGTTGAAAGCTAAAACATTTTCTCGGAAACGTTTACCCTTTTGTGCTTTTTTGGCGGCTAATAATAAATTAGAAAATTCTGTAATTTCATGACTCAGGTTTCCGTATCTTTTCATAAGTACTTGGGCAAAATTAATTGTATAGTTGTCATTGCGAGTGAAACGAAGCAATCTCAAAGTGTTGCGATTGCTTCGCTGTCGCTCGCAATGACACAATTAATTTTGCTTACCCACTTAGTGTTGTCTTCGCTTTTTGCTGTTTGATCCAACCCCCTAAATCGCCACCAATATCGTTTAATAATTGTTGGGCATATTCATAACGTTTGGTATTGATTAACTTAAAATCTAAAAGCAAGCGAGTTTGATAGCGCAGAATATCCAACTTACTATTTAAAGATTCCAATATCGTTAACTTCTGCTTGGCGTATCGTGCTATTATTAGGTTATCTAAAAAATCATACAGCCCCACTATCATCCGTTCTCCCAAAGTAAATTTATGCTTTCTGGGCAGACGATTTAAAATTGGTACATACCACTTGATTAAATCGTAAGTTCTCTGTATGATAGGTAAATCATCCATCCAGCACCTCAAAAAAAAATCGCGCTTCGCGCGCGGGCAAAGTAAAGAAGTGTAAAGGGCAAGAGGGTTAAAGTGCCAAGGGCTAAGAAGCCCTGGGGGAAACGAAAACAACCCGAAACCCAATGATGCTGTACCTGTCGTCACGCTCGTACCTGCCGCGAAACGCACAACGGCAGTTCCTCGGATTGTAGTCCCACGAACCGCCGCGCAGCAGACGATAATTATTCTCATTATCATCAACTAACCAAGCAGTACCATCATTAGGCGCTCCTTGATAATTTTCATGCCAATTATCTTGGCACCACTCCCATACATTCCCATGCATATCATACAATCCAAAAGCATTAGCAGGGAAACTACCAACATCTATAGTTTGTCGTCTATATTCACCTTTGGATGCAGAACCATAGGTATAATTTCCGTCGTAGTTCACTAGCTCAGTAGAAATAGTTTCACCAAAATGGAATGGCGTAGTCGTTCCAGCACGACAAGCATATTCCCATTCAGCTTCGCTGGGCAAGCGATAGGTTTTTCCAGTTCTCTTAGATATCTTACCACAAAACTCCACCGCATTATCCCAACTTACACATTCAACAGGTTTTTTATTGCCTTTGAAGTGGGAAGGATTTTCACCCATAATTGCTTGATACTGTTCTTGGGTGACTTGAAATTTACCCATGAAGAAAGGTTGAATGTTAACTTTGTGCTGCGGACTTTCATTGTCGTATCGTTCTAGTTCACTTTCTGGAGAACCCATGAGGAAGCTACCACCAGGGATTTCCACCATTTCTAGGAATACACCATTGCCTAAATCTTCTTGAAAAGACTCGGCTCGTTTGCGACTGCGGTTAATTTCATAGCTTCTTCCGATACCGAAAATGCCTGAGCTTTTGACAGTTAGAATGGCTGTGTCGAATTCAAATGGTTGGGTTTGAATGATTGAAGAGGATTGTGTTTCTCGCTGTTTTTGTAATTCTGTTTGTTCTTGCCTTAATCTTTCTGCTTCCTGCTGACGTTGGTATTCGGCTTGTTGTCTTTGATATTCTAATTCTTCTTCTCGCTCTTGCCTTAATCTTTCCGCTTGTTGCTGCTGAAGTTTGTATTCGGCTTGCTTTGATGCGAGCAATCGTTGTTCAATGGGTGCGACATCTTCATTACTGAGTCCTAAAGATTGCTGGAAATTTTTCAATCCATTACGAACAAACTCATCTAGCGGATATCCAGCTTTTAACGCATTAGACAATTCTTGTTCATAACGGTTTAGGTTGTTTTCCTGTTCTTGTCGCTTCTGGAATTCCTGTTGTTGTAATTTTTCAGCTTCTTGCTTTTCGGCTTCTTGGTTTAGTAAATTTATATATTCGTCTTTAATCTTGTAGTAAGTTTGCAACTTTTTTAGTTCAGCTTTCGCTTTTTCCCTCAGTGGGTATCCTTCGGCTATTTTCTTGTTAAATTCTTGCTTGTAAATTTGGTAGGGTTCTAATACTTCTTTTTGGATTTCACTAGCTTGTTCATCCGTTAAATTTAGCTGCTTTTTTAAATGATTTAATATAAGGGATTCAATATCAGAAATTACACCATCAGAAGCAAATTCTTCAACTTTCTGACGATATTCAGTAATAGTAGTTTCTTCTTGTGTGGGTACAAGGGGAGTAGTTGCTGATTTTGGTGTAGGTGAGGGAGAAATAACAATACGAGCATCCTGTGGGAGTTGAGTGGATACAGTCGCGGTATTTATGTTTTCTCCAGAATAATCTTTTTTTCTAAATAATTGAGGTGTTAAATCCTCTGAAATACCTGCCATGCGGATGACTCTACAACCAAGCTTATGTGAAAATTCTACATCTCTTCCCGCACCCAGAGCATCATAGAATCCCACAGCAAATTTAATTGCGGCTGCATCTCCAATTTCCTTGCTCATGCCAATAACATAATCAATATGTTGGGCGATCGCCTTGGCTTGAATCTCGGAATAGCAAGCATTAAGTACTACACACTCTACCTGCGGTGCAAACAGTTCAAACAATCCAGCTAATCCTTCTGCATCTACTAGCTTCTGTTGTCCAATATTATCTTCAAATACTAAACCTTGTTCCCCCGTACCATGTCCAGAAAAATGAATAATCTGGGGGTCGTGATCTAAAATAGAGCGATGAATATCGAAGTCACGCACTGCTTGTCCCGACTTGAATGCAAAACTATTCCGTTGCTTCGCTCTTTGTAACCCCTGTTCAATTTCACGAATCTCCTCACTCAGACGCAGTGGTGACGTACCTTTAGGATTCGCTGATAATACCAAGATTGTTTTAACGGGAGTTTCAGCGCTCATCGCAGAATATTTTTATATTTAGTACTGTATCTATATATCTATAATAGATGAGCCAAGTTGCTACTTATGCAGTAGAGAGTTTTGTTTATTTAAGTATTATACATGGCTCCTTAAGAAATAAAAATCCCTTTTAGACAGGACTTACGGTAGCGCAACGTGATGCGGTAGCGTCATTATTGTCATAGTTCCAGGGAAGGTGCGTGACGCTACAAGTATTATTACTACGTTCATATTTGTTCGTAGCGTCACACAACGGCAATAATGCGGGAAGAGAATCTACACCGCATTTTGCCTCCCCTACAAGAAAACTGCGCCATTTCTCTTTAACGTATAGTTTAAAAAAATACTTAATCCAAAATCCAAAATAAACGCATCCGTTGTTAAAATCTAAAAGGTTACGAGGCGCTACAGTAAAATTATAGTCAAACGAAAAAACGATTATGTCTTCACGAACGGTACATGAAGCCCAAAACAATTTACAAAAATTAATTGATCAAGCAGCAGAGGAGGGTAAACCGATTATTATTGAAGGCGATGGCGGTAATGCGATACTGGTGGCTGAAAAAGACTGGTTTGCAATTGTGGAAACGCTTTATTTATTATCTATCCCAGGAATGCGAGAATCTATCAAATCCGGCTTAGCAACTCCGATTGAAGATTGTGATGGCGATTTGGATTGGTAAATGGAAGAAGAAACTTCTTGGCAACTACTTTACACAAAGCAAGCAAAAAAAGACGCAAAAAAGCTAGCTTCTAGCAACTTAAAGGATAAAGCAGAAGAATTGCTCGCTATTCTTGCAGAAAATCCGTTTCAAAATCCACCACCGTATGAAAAATTAGTTGGCGATTTAGAGGGGGCATATTCTCGAAGGATAAATGTCCAACATCGATTGGTTTATGAGATTATTGAATCTGAAAAAATAGTTAAGGTAATTCGGATGTGGACGCATTACGAGTAAGGTTCCAAAGTTCTAGAATTATAATCTAAAAGAAAAACATCCGTTGTTAAAATCCAAAATGACCCAAAACTGGTTCGACAACCTATATATCAAAGCCAAAGGAGACTCGAATCAAGTTCCTTGGGCAAATATGACTGCAAATGCCTATCTCAAGGATTGGTTAAATCAACATCCGCAATTTGGCAAAGGTTTAACAGCTTTAGTTGTAGGATGCGGATTGGGAGACGATGCCGAAGCTTTAGCCGAGAAAGGATTTGACGTGACGGCTTTTGATATTTCTCCTACAGCGATCGATTGGTGTAAACAAAGATTTCCCGATTCTTCAGTTAACTATATTGTTGCCGACTTATTTGATTTAGATAAAGCATGGATACGAAAATTTGATTTTGTTTTTGAAGCCAGAACAATTCAATCTTTACCTTTAAAAGTTCGCGAGCAAGCAATGTCAGCTGTTGCTCAATTAGTCGCACAGAAAGGAACATTATTAGTTGTTACAGTTACCCGCGATACTCCTGAAGAACCAGATGGACCACCATATCCTTTATCCTTAGAAGAAATAGATTATTTTCTCAAGTTGGGATTGCAAGAGATTAACCGTAATAGTTACTCCGAGAAAAACAGTAGATTCCCCAAACGTTTGAGAATTGAATATCGTTTTAACATCTTTTCAACTTGATTTAACAGCGGGTTGTAAATAATCGTATAAAAGCAAGTTATCCTGGCAAATTGATTCTATTGTATCAAAATTACCATACTTATTAATTTTAGTATGGTTCACTTTTCCTACCTGGTTTAGTTTCTGAAAAAATCTTTCTTGTTCGGGTTTAATAGCAGCAAGTTCGCAGAATTCAATAATTTTGAAAATTTCTGCTTTGGGATTAGTTAAAATGTCTTCATAACGGACAGAGTAAAAATTCGCAATTCGATTTTTATTTTGATCTACAAAATTTATGCCATCATTCCAAATATTTGCTGTTGTACGAATATCTCCCGACCGTATTTTTGAATATATTCTTTTAGTTTAGGTAAACGGGGATAAGGAATAAAATCTCCATTACAGGCAATATCAGGGAGTTTAGATTTAATTTTATTGAATTGTTTTTGGGTTAATCCATAGAATTTTGTCATAGAATTACTACAATTACGTGCGTCGCGAATTATATGAATGAACTTGGCATCGGGAAAAATGTCTTGTAGTAAAGGAACATAGGGAAGCAAAGCCGGATTTTTACAGAAAAAGCGTTTGTTTTGTCCGCCATAACACCAGATTATTTTGCGAATCGAACTCTTTATATGTTCTAACTCTTTTGTAGAAAAATCAGAGATGGTTCTTTCTACATAATCCAAATTACAAGGATCTTCCTTGAGCCATTTTTTCCAAAACATATATCCTTCATTTGGCGAATCTATTTTTACTTCTACACTATCTTTTAAATATCTCTCCATATTGAAATTGAGATTCAACTTTTTGCGAATATCTTCAGCAGCGCAAAAACTGCGTTTATACATATCCATCGTATTGTTTATATAAGCAAGATCGGGATGGGTACAAAGAATATCTTGCAGCATGGTAGTACCCGATCGATGTAACCCAATTAAGAATATAGGTTGGTCAATGGTAATATTACTAATGTCTAAGTTGAGAATGTTTTTTTCGTACCAAATAGTAAAATCTTCAAACATTTTAGGCGGTGGTACCGGCACCATAAATTGTTCTTCTGAAACAAATCTGAGGAATAATTGCGATACTAAATTAGAAAATTCAACTTTTACTTTTTCCATTTTATTATTTTTTATCTACGGTTTATAGTTGCTTTCATTGCATATTTAGGAGGTATAGTGCAAGTGCGGCTCATTTGTTTTCATCCTAAGCTGATGTGCAGCTAAATTAGATAATGCGTAAATTTGAAAAGGCTGTAGTGTGAGCATCTTGCTCACTAGTACTATACAAATTAAATGCGTAGCAGCTTAAAATGTTGAAAGTATTTTCTCTTACATCTTATTAATAGTAAAGTATCGTAAAATACAAAAATATTACAAGTATTTTCTTTTGTAAGATATAAATAGTTAAGTATTAAGTGTTATTAAAATTTTTGTTATATAAATATATTTCCATATTTAGAGGTATTGACAATACAAATTTTTTATTAAAAAAAAGCTTATTTTAATTGAATAATGCAGTCATTTTTATGGAATCATTAAGCAAATGCTACGTTTACTTTAAAAAATGGAGGAAACAGCATGACACTTTACGAGTTTATTGGCAAAACCTACGCCCATACTAGAAAGAGCGATTCGCGTATAGCAAGAAAACTATTACAGCTTCTGGAATCTTCTCAAGCTTCAAAAATTGTAGATATTGGTGCTGGAACTGGCTCTTACGCATTTTTTCTTGCCGAGTATGGTTATGAAGTTCTTGCAGTAGAGCCTTCAGCGACGATGAGAAATCAAGCGATATCCCATCCAGCCATTGAGTGGATTGATGGATATGCCGAAAATTTGCCATTAGGCGATCGCGCAGCAGAAGCGGCGATAATCATGCTTGCTTTCCACCATTTCCAAGATTATCGGCAAGCATTGCGCGAAATTCATCGAGTTGTTGGTAACGGTAGAATAATTGTGTTTACTTACGATCCGGCAATGATAAGTAGCTTTTGGTTAACTAAATATTTTCCTTCGTTTATTGAAGATGTTGAATCTACTTTTATATCGATGTCGGAATTAACTAATGAAATTCATTCGGTAACTGGGAATCACGCAAACATCATTCCTTTTCGGTTGCCGCATAATTTATCAGATTCCTTTGCAGCTGTTGGTTGGGCAAGACCGGAATTGTATTTAGATATAAATATTCGTAATGGTATTTCTTCTTTTGCGAAAATTGATCGACTTGAAGTTGAGCAAGGGATTTTGCATTTAAAAGAAGATTTGCAAACGGGAAGATGGGATAAAAAATACGGACATTTACGAAAGCAGAAGCAATATGATGTTGGCTATCGTTTTATTCAAACCATAGTTTTGTGAAGTACCCCAATCGGCTTCTGCTTAAAAACTATATATATGGTAGTGAAATTATTGCTTTATGCATTTTGCTGCTACCTTCCAACAATTGGTGCGTGACGGCCGCCATTAACATTTACCAGTTATGTTCGATAATTTATCGTAGCCGTCACACACCCTACAACAGAAAAAATTAAATAAATTAAATAAATTAAATAAAAAAGATGTCCCGAACACTAGGGACACCCTTCTAATACACAATAATACACATCAAATTTTTAATTAGTTATTAAAATAAATCGGATTGCCGTTAATTGAACCTCCTGGGTAATCAATTTTTGCTAACTGATAACTGATAACTGTTTACTGATAACTGATTTACGCAGCCACAAGTTCTTTGTGAGAAACAGTTTTGGAGGAGTAGGAAACTGTTGCGGGTACAGTTGCTTTATGAGAAACGATATCGTAAACAGCTTCAAGAGTAGATTCAATCGAACCTTGTATCCAAGCTGGGTATTTAGAACAATGTTCACCAGCGAAGAATAAAGTATTTTGCGCTCTTGCAGCTTCTAAATAATTAGCGGTGTGATTGGAATCATCCCAATGTATCGTACAACCACCAGCACTCCATTCGTAATTACCCCAAGCAATGGAAGCAACATCTTTAATCATTCCTTGCTGTTGTAATTCAGGATGTACGTTAGAAACAACATCTTTTACATAATTGTGACGTTCGGATTCGGACATATTACCCATCCGCTGTGCATCATCACCGATTGTGTAGCTAGCCAGCATTACGCTACCGAGTTCTGGATTGAATTTAACAGAAGGATAGTAGCTTTGACGCACACCAGCACCGCTAAAAGAAGCACCACCTTTAATTCCTTGTTTTTCCCAGAAATTTTCTTTGGTGTGGAAAGCAACTTTTGTCGCCGGACAGTAAACTGTATTTTTAATAGAAGCTAATTTTCTGTCGTCAAATCCTTCTAACTCCATTTTCCGCATTACGGTGAAGGGGATTGTACAAAGAACATAATCACAATTACGAGTAAGTCTTTCACCGTTTTCTAAATAATCGATTTGAGTATAACCGTCTTTAACTTTAATTCCGACAACTGGTTTATTGCAGTTAATTTCAGCTTTTATAGAATCAACTAAACGGTCAATCAGAAGTTGAGTACCACCTTTAATTTGCAATAAATCCTGACTGGTTTCAACTACGATATCACCCAAGAACATATCTAAAGCTTTACTACAACGAGCGCGGAAACTAGGATTTTCTTTAACAAAAGCTTGTAAATCAATTTTTTCACCGTTTTCTAAGAAATATGGTTCTAAATCCAATCTTTCCAACTCATCCATCAAGTGAGATTTAAGATCGTTATCTAAACTTTCTCGTAAATTACCTGGAGAGATGGTATCGACAATGGTTTTTAACCACGCTGCAAATAATCTAGTTTGTTCGCTGTAACGTTCGTCAGTAAAGATTCCTTGATAGCGTTGTTGGAAAATCCGAGGAGCATCTTTCATTTGGAAGATTTTTCCTTCAATGTTGATGAAAGCATTTTGTTCTTCAAATACCGTGACAAACTTACATAATCTATCAGCTAAACCCATTTCTTTAACATAGTGTAGAGTATGTTGGTGGTCGCCAGGGATTCTCATTGCACCGAGTTCTGCATAAGGAGCGTCATCTTCGTTACCAAAGCGATGAGTCCAAACTCTACCACCGATGCGATCGCTAGCTTCCATAATATCAACTGTGTGACCCATGCGTTCTAGTTCGTAAGCAGCGACTAAACCAGCAACCCCTGCACCCAAGACGGTGATATGCTTTGATTTGGTGTTAGCTAATTCAGACATTTGCAACATAAATTTAGTGTCCATAACAAGATACCTCTGCGATGTGTATTAAGTGAGTGAAATTTTTGATGTGTGCGGTAAAGTTTGTGTTTGTTTCAACCGCTCTGTTATTTGATAGAGGTGGGTTTGAGAAGTTTATGCATCCGTAGTGAAAACGAATTATAAATAAAACCTCACCGTCAGAATCTTTATTACTAATATTAAGTAAGTCGGCGCAAATAAACCTCCACATTATTCATCAACTTCTAACAGTCAGGACTTACGCAGCGATAACGGAAAATATAGTGTTCTAGATACACAGATCCCCCCAACCCACGCCACTTCTCTCAACGGAGGGATGACGACCCACGAGAGTGGCTCCCCTTTTTTAAGGGGGCTTTGCGTAAGTCCTGACAGTATTATTATTATTTTTTGCTAACTGCTAACTGCTCGCGTGGAACCATCGTAGAATTATAAACTTCTATATGAAGTATGTATATTAACGTACAAGATTTGATAAATTAACTCGCAAAATGAATAATTTTAAGTTAGCAATTGGTAAATAGAAAATTCAAAATCTAAAATTGAGATGACTGATAGCAAATTACCTAAATCAAACGACTTTGAACCGAATGATGGTAATTATAGCGATAAGATTGAAAATGATTATATTCAAGCCGATCCAGTAAATATTCCCCACCAGTTAATACTTGTTCTTGCTGGTAGCGTACATGAAATAAATCCTGTAAGACAAAGAATAATTGAAACCCATTTGCGGAAAATTTCAGGAGATACGCAGTTAATAGTTAGCGATATAGAAGAAGGAAGCATTAAATTAAAAGGTTCGCTTTTATCTCTGGAAAAACTTCAAGAATTATTTACAGAAGGGAAATTGCTTGAAGTCTTAGGGATTGCCATTGAATATATTTATTTTTTGAGTGACAAGACGAAGGATGAAGATAATCGAGATAATCAAGAATCGAGTTTAGTCCGAGATATTTTAGAAAATGGAGCTTTTGGAAAAGACTTTACTGATGCCGATTTTAAAGGTGTCAATCTTGCTGGTGCAGACTTGTGCGGTTGCGATCTTAGTGGTGCAAACCTTGAAAAAGCTAATCTCGAAGGAGCCAATCTTTTTTATGTTAATCTTAGTCGTACAATAATTGATTCTCATACAAAGCTTGATAATAAGTGGCTTTTAGTTTGGAAAATTGTCAATCAGCAAGTTGATAAACAAAAGCTTGTTGGTGCCGATCTTAGCTGTACCTATTTAGTTAATGCCAACCTTAGTGGTGCTAACCTCCAAGATACTAACCTCAGCGATGCCATTCTTGAAGGAGTTAATCTCGAAAACGCCAACCTTGAAGCAGCTAATCTGACAAATACCAATCTTGAAGGTGCCGATCTTAATAATGCAAATTTGTGCAATGCTAACCTTACCAATGCAGACCTGAGCTATGCCGATTTGAGCTATGCTAACTTCAGTTGTGCCAACTTCATTAATGCCGACCTCAGTAATGCAAACCTCAGCAACGCAAACCTCAGCGATGCAATCCTTAATGGTGCTAACCTGATTCGTGCTAACTTCAGCGATGCCAATCTTAAAGGCACCAACTTGATAAAAAGCTATTTGAGCGGCGCAAACTTAATTCGTGCCGATCTTAGACGTGCTAACTTTAGTAACGCTCACCTTGATGCAGCTTACCTAATTAGTGCCGATCTCAGACGTGCCAACCTCAGCAACGCTTATTTAGATGCTGCCAATTTCAAAGGAGCCAATGTTGAAAATACCCGATTCGGCAATAATCCCGGAATTTCCCAACAGGTGAAAGATGATTTGATGCGCCGGGGAGGGATTTTTTAAGAAGGTGATGGGGAGAGGGGGTAGAGGGGGTAGAGGGGGGAGACAAGCAGAAATTTAACTCTTCATCTACTAGCAACTAGCAACTAACCACTAACCACTAACCACTAACAACTAACAACTAACCACTAACAACTAACAACGTAGAGGTACAATGAATTAGTTGTATTCGGTGGCGCGAACCTTGATTGAACGCTATACTCTGCCCGAAATGGGCAATATCTGGACTGATTCTTACAGATTTCAAACTTGGCTGCAAGTAGAAATTGCAGTTTGTGAAGCACAAGCCGATTTAGGTTATATCCCTGCCGAAGCTGTACGGGAAATTAAAGCAAAGGCAAATTTTGACGTTGAGCGAGTCCTCGAAATTGAAGCAGAAGTCCGCCATGATGTAATTGCTTTTCTTACTAATGTCAACGAATATGTAGGTGAAGCTGGACGCTACATCCACCTGGGAATGACAAGCTCAGACGTTTTGGATACTGCTTTGGCGCTACAAATGCTCGCCAGCTTAGATTTAATTATTCAAAAGCAGGAAGAATTAATTACAGCAATTCGCGAACAAGCTAGAGAACATCGCTACACCGTGATGATTGGACGCTCCCACGGTATTCATGCCGAACCCATCACCTTTGGCTTTAAATTAGCTGGATGGTTAGCTGAAGTTTTACGCAACCAACAGCGCTTGCATACCCTACGCAAAACCATTGCAGTCGGTCAAATCTCCGGCGCTGTGGGAACATATGCCAATATCGAACCCCGCGTAGAAGCACTCGCTTGTGAAAAACTTGGACTCCAACCAGACACCGCATCCACTCAAGTTATTTCTCGCGATCGCCATGCTGATTTTCTCCAACAGTTGGCTTTAACAACCGCATCTCTCGAACGTTTCGCTGTAGAAATTCGTAACCTACAAAGAACAGATGTCCTCGAAGTAGAAGAATTTTTCTCCAAAGGACAAAAAGGTTCTTCGGCAATGCCCCACAAACGTAATCCCATCCGTTCGGAAAGATTAACCGGAATGGCTCGCATTATTCGTGGAAACGCCGTCGCAGCTTTAGAAAACGTCGCACTATGGCACGAAAGAGATATTTCTCACAGTTCGGTAGAAAGAGTAATTCTACCAGACTCTTGTATTTTGACCCATTTCATGTTAAAGGAAGCAGTCAATTTAATTAAAAATTTATTGGTGTATCCCGAAAACATGGCGAAAAATATGAACTGCTACGGTGGTGTAGTATTCAGCCAAAGAGTTTTATTAACCTTGATTGAGAAAGGAATGAACCGCGAAGAAGCTTACAAAATAGTTCAAGAAAGCGCTCATACAGCATGGAATAAAAAAGACGGAGACTTCCATGACTTAATTGCCAAAGATACCCGCGTCACACAAAAGCTATCATCTTCAGAAATAGAAGCCTGTTTCGACCCCAAACACCATCTACAGCATTTAGATGAAGTTTATCAACGGTTAGGAATTTAAAATAGTTAGGAGTTAGGAGTTAGGAGTTAGGAGTTAGGAGTTAGGAGTTAGGAGTGCGTTAGCGTAGCGTGTCCGTAAGGACATACGTCTCGCTCGCTATCTAACTACCCCCTCTCCCCTCTCTCCCCCTTCTACCCCCTCTCTCCCTCTCCCCATCCCCCTTTTCTTCCGGTTAAACTAAATACGCAACTGAATGTCTAAACAATTACCTTCTTCTGTAATTCCTTGTTCTGGGTGCTTGTATGATAGAACTCTTAGCTGTACTATCGGCTTCTGCGGCGGTTGGGATACGAGTAGCCCTTCCAGTATTGTTTTTTGGACTTTTGCAAGGTCAGCAACTGTGGTCTGAGGTGCCGGTTTTATCCAATATTTCTTCGCCATTCTTACTGGGTTTACTAACAAGTTGGTCGGTAATTGAGCTAACAGCTTCAAAAAAGCTCATGGGACAACGAATATTACAAATAGTCGAAATATTAATTTCCCCCGTTATGGGCGCAATTATGGGTTTAGCTGTAGTTTCAGCAACTCAATCTCCACCTTGGTTGATTGGTATAACCGGAGGTTTATTTGCTTTGGTACTCCAGCTAGTTCAATTGGGCTGGTTTTTCCGTTTGCAGGGTTTACCGTTATGGTTTGTCTTTATTCAAGATGCTTTATGCATTGCTTTAGTATTATTCGCTTTCGGCGCTCCAACACCTGGAGGTTTAATTGCTTTAGTATTGCTATGGTTGGCAATTTATAGCGGTAAACTTTGGTATGACTGGTATCGGGGGAATAAAAGTTAGGAGTTAGTAGTTAGTGGTTAGTGGTTAGTGGTTAGTGGTTAGTAGTTTTAATCTTTGACCTTTACGAAATAATTATTAATAACGAATTGGGGAGCATCCCAATTTTGCAAAAATACGATTTGGTAGTGCGAGCATCTTGCTCGCTAGGAGCCACGAGCGAGCAAGATGCTCGCACTATAAAAAAATAAATTTACACATTTAGGATGCTCCCACGAATTGAGCTATTAATGCTTGATTGCGAAATACTGTTTTGCAATTAAAGTAGTATTTCATATTAGTGATTTTACTGGAAATAATTTGAAGTTATTTATCTACTATTAAATTATTTGCTACCTTTCTTTTTAAAAGAAAAACCTTGTCTTAATATTGCATTTTTCAATTCGGTAAGACTTACAAAAGTCCTACCGATTTTTTTATTTGAAACTTAAGCAATCCGGCGCAAGGGAGTGGAAAAATATTCTCAAAGTAGCGAGTAACGTTTACTTACTACTCACTCCTAACTCTTAACTACAACAGCCCTACCGCATGCAATAAACCATGTCCGGTAAGTATTTCAATCATCAAAGCCAGAAAACCAAGCATAGCTATTCTTCCATTCCAAATTTCTGCGGAAGTTGTAATACCCCACTCCCAACGCTCTGGAGGATACATTTTTACTTTTTTCTTCATCTGATTAACTTGTGCGAGTGAAATACTTGGAGATTTCAATGCATTAATAGTCAAATCCGCTAAAGCTTTAACAAATATTGGATGTACGTTCAGCGCTGGAACCCTGCGGAAGTTATTAATTCCTGCTTCTTCGGCAATTTCGCGATATTCGATATCGATTTCTTCTAAGGTTTCAATATGCTCGGAAACAAAACTGATAGGTACGACTACTAAATTTTTAACGCCTTTTTCTGCTAAATTTTCTATAGCATCTTCAGTATAAGGTTGCAGCCACTCTACCGGACCTACACGACTCTGATAAGCTAAAGTATGGGGATTCGGACGATTGAGAGTTTGCATAATTAAATGAGTGCATTCCTCAATTTCCTGCTGATATGGATCGCCGGCTTCTTCTACGTAGCTTTTGGGCACTCCATGAGCGCTGAAGAAAATATGACCTTGATCGGGATTCGGCAATTGGTCTAATTCTTGAGCTATTAGTTCGGCCATTGCTTGCAAATAACCCGGTTGCTTGTACCAAGAAGCAATTACCGAATATTCAATTTGCTGAAGTTTGGGGTTTTCTCGCCAAAGTTTCTCAAGAATACGATAACTAGAACCGCTGGTACTAATAGAAAACTGGGGGTAAAGAGGTAAAATGACTAATTTATCAATTCCGTCAGCAACAATTTGAGCGATCGCCTCTTCGGTATAAGGATGCCAATAACGCATTCCAATATAAATGTTTGCTTCTTCCCCAATTTGGGCTAATTCTTCCCTTAAAGCTTCTCCCTGGGCTTCAGTTATTTGCCGCAACGGAGAACCACCACCAATTTTACGGTAGTTTTCTTGAGACGTTTTACTTCGTCGCGTCGAGATAAACCAGGCTAAAGGTTTTTGCAGCCAGCTAAAAGGCAGACGGATTATTTCCGGATCGGAAAACAGATTGTAAAGGAACGGCTGTACATCCTCAAGTTTATCCGGCCCACCAAGATTAAGTAATAAAACGCCTACACGACCCATAGCAGTATTAGTCCCCAAATTTTTTCAGCTTTTTTACTAATGTTAACAATATATCTTTATTAAATACATAAGTTAATAGTAGTGAATTATAATCAGGCTACAATTATTAGAGATTTAAGCTATTGTGATGTCGAGTTTAAGGATGGAATAGGTTGCAGTCATATCTTTGAGCGTTAATGGTTAGTTGCGGTTTCCTTACTTTTACTTTGCAACGCTTAACAATTTACTCATAAATATAATTTGACGTTGTATCCGTGAACCAAGAATCCCCCGCATTCTATGCGTGGCGAGTGTTAAGCGGGAGCAACAGCCATCGAACCTAATCTGATGAGACCCACAGCTACAGCTTCGGTACGGGTTGAAACATCAGAAAAGCAAGACAAATTGAAAGCGATCGCACAAGAGATCGTTAATCCTCAAGCATCAGTAAAATGGGAATTACGTTTATATCAGCGAGATTCTGATGATAATTGGACTCGTCATCAATGTTGGATGTTGTAAAAGATAAATTGTAAGAAGTTTATTAAGATATTAGAATTATAAATTCATTTTTACCTGTTACCCATTACCTATTAGCCAATACCCTATTTCCTGAATTAATTAAACCTGAGTAACCGAATTCAAATCAATCAAAATCCAAGTAATATAGGTACCAATCGGACCCCATAATGAATACGGTAAAAGTAATAATGATGCTTTTGGGGATATTTTTCTGACACTAAATGCCAAAATATACACAATTAAAGTTGCTAAACCACCAACAATAAGTCCACCGATTAAACTTCTTAATTCAACAACCACGGGACTGTAAGCTGAAGTTAAGATAGCAACTAATGCATACAGGATTATAAATAACTTTGCATCGCGTTTTTCAGCCTTTTCCCAAACTATAATCGCAGAAATCGTCGTACAAATCCAAATAAAAATCCAGATAAATGGAATTAGAAATTCAAAAGTGAGCCAATCTGGACGGATTAAGTTTTGAAACCAGGTATCCTGTAACGAACTGAGTAAATTACCTATGACTAAAATAGCTGTAGAAACTGTAACTATTATCCATCTTGCTTTCATGATTCTTTCGCATCGGCTTTGCTGCTACCGATAAATGCTCGAAATAAATTAATAACTATATTATAAGTTGCCGCAACTAATAATATTAGCATTAAACCCGCCAGAGCGCTGAAAGGAGATAAAACGAATAATAGTAAAAATCCAAATACTATAACTGATATTAGCGGTTTATTCATTTTTACCTCTTGTAATAACATTCCATATTTATATTTAACAAGCTGACATACAATATTTCGTACATCTTAGGGAAGAATCGTTATCTCTCATAGGTGAGAATTTTATATAAGTAGTCGTGCAAAATTAATTTAACATTCTAAAATCTTCAAAACGCTGGGATTGTTTCGTTCCTCGCAATGACAATATACAATTAATTTTGCTTAGGTACTTAACATTTAAAAAAAACAAAAAAAAATTAGGTTCGTATTTACGCTTTAACCCCTTATTTAACAGCTTTAAGATGGTTAAAGCCCAACTACAAACCTATATAATTAATTTAATTAGCCCACCTTGATGGTAGGCTTTATTGCTTACTATTACGCTGCATCTCCCAAGCTGACTTTAACAACTTTGTGCTTTTCAGCTTCAGTTTTTGGTAAAGTCAATTTCAAAATACCGTCTTTATAGTCTGCAATAACGTTAGTATTTTGAACTCGTGCGGGAAGAGGAATTACACGGTGGAATTTACCATAGTGGAATTCAGTTTTGAAAGTACCGTTTTCTTCGTTTTCGCTTGCATTTTTTCTTTGAGCAGCGATGGAAACGGCTTTTTCTGTAACTTGGATATCTAAGTCTTTTGCTTCCATTCCAGGAAGCTCCAATCTTAGATAAACTGCTTCTTCATCTACTCGTAACTCTGCTGCGGGTACTTTAACAAAATCCCTATCCAATTGAGTGATGTTAGCGTTCAATTCTTGCCAGGGATTCCAGGTTAATAATGTTGACATGGTTCTACCTTTACTTGGGAATTAATAATTTATTTATTGCTCTGTTATTTCTTATATTAATTAGATTTAAAATATTGTTAATTCGGTTCTTATGAACAATTAGATGATGAATACCGAACAGTTATCAGTGAGCAGTGAGCAGTGAACAGTTATCAGTGAGCAGTGAGCAGTGAACAGTGAGCAGTGAACAGTAAATAGTTATCAGTGAGCAGTGAGCAGTGAACAGTAAATAGTTATCAGTGAATAGAATTTTAATTTTATATATGAATACAGAGGTGTTATTAAATAAGGTTCGGTTTGTAAGAATAAATTAGTTTCGGTTAACCGAAAGCAGTGAAAATTCTAATTAGTGAAAACCTACTTGAACTCAATAAAAAAATGCTCCGGCATCTTAACTACCAGAGCATTCAAAATTAATTCAATTATTCCTAACTCCTAACTCCTAACTGCTCACTGTTAACTGCTAACTGTCCTTTCTTTCAGTTTGCGAAAATTGCATATGAATGGTTTTCGCTTGTTCGCTATTGGGTGCTACTGAAGTAATCAAATAGTTAATCAAGCTTTCGGTAAAGGGAACCCGTAGATGAAAAGTACCATCTTGCTTGACTTTGATATTTTGTCCGTCAATGGTTACGCTTGAACCTGGTTCCGTTGCACCGTGAATTATCAATTCCGCGTCTGCTTCAAACCAAAAGTCTTTATGGGGACGACTAAATACCCGAATTATTGGCGATCGCGATACTAACAACCATTCTTTATTACCATTTAGATAACCAATTTCGCTAATGTAATCTCTATCAGTATTAGGTATGGCTACATAACGATGACTAACTGATTCTTCGCATTCGTACTGTTGTACTAGTTTAGCTTTTTGATAACTTAAGTCAACGTTGGTTACATCATAGAGTCGCAATACCAACTGATTTGCACCCCGCTCTTGCATTGCTTCGCGATCGGCAGGGGCAATATTCCAAGAAGCATAAGCCCATTTTGGAGTGCGATTTGCTAATAATATATTGCTTTCACCGGGTACTCCTGTAGCTCCATTATGGTGAATGCCGTAAATTCTATCCCAATCGGTGTCTCCTGGATCTGAGTGTTGCTCGGGTAGGCGAATTTGTGTATCTATTTCAGCTTGATCTGCTATCCGATCTAAGGCTACATTTTCACCTTGAGCATCTAAAGAGTTGGATTGTTGGCTATTTTCTAAGGTTGCATTTTCACCTTGAGCATCTGAAGAGTCAAATTCTTCTCGATCTATTGGATCTAAGGCTGCATTTTGATCTTGAGCGTCTGAGGAGTCAGATTCTTCGTCATTGCTGCTTATCTGGCCAAGGGTAAACGCTCCAACAGCTTTTTCGGCTCCTCCTGCTAATACTGCACCATCAGTAGATGTAGAGTTCTCTCCCGAGGTAGATGACACGCCAAATTGGGCAATTTCTTCTTGTGAGGTTTCTTCTGGAGTAGTAGTTTGTTGCAAAGGTTGAGTTACCCAAACATTTGGTAAACCATCAGTTGTTCGTTGCTCTTGTGGTGGTGTTGTTTGAGCATCTGCTGATTCGTTTTCGTTTGTGATGCGAACGAATGGTAGCTCGCTGGTTTCTACAATTTCAGCGGCTTGAGTATCATCAGTTGCATCTGGTGTATCTTTTCTAAAACGATTAAAGAACCACCCGCGACCTAAACCACCTTTATTCGATGCATTTTCTTGATTATCGGTGTTTTGTTCATCCGCATTATTACCTTCATCGGATGTATCGTCATTATCGCGGTTTAACAAGTTTGAACCAATTGCGGCGGCTCCTGCGACTATTCCGGCTGCTGCTATACCACCATTAGGTAAGGATGATTCCTCTTCTTGTGTTTCTTCAGTAATTGGCTGTTCTGTTTCTGGGGTTCCCCACAAACTTGAAGCCTCATCTTGAGATGGTTGCTCTACGTTATTAGTAGAAACGGCATCAACATCGTCATTAATTAATCCACTATCCTCTTCTTGGGTAATGGGTTCTACTGTTTCCGGAGTTTCCCACAAACTTGAAGCCTCATCTTGAGATGGTTGCTCTACGTTATTAGCGGAAACGGCATCAACATCGTCATTAATTAATCCACTATCGGAAGATGTTTCTTTCTCTTCTTGGGTAATGGGTTCTACTGTTTCCGGAGTTTCCCACAAACTTGAAGCCTCATTTTGAGGCGATCGCTCTACATTATCAACATTGTTGCGAATTAATCCACTAAAGGATGTTTCTTCCTCCTCTTGGGTAATGGGTTCTGCTGTTTCCAAGGGACCCCATAAATCGTCGGGTGAAGTTACATCGCTGTTTTCAACAGTATTATTACTGTCTTCTAATGTACCGTTATCTGAATCCGAACTATCTAATTGTGTATTTGATTGTTGCGATTGCGTGCTATCCCAAACATCTGGTAGCTGAGGATATGCAACGGTTTGATTATTTTTTTCAGATTCATCTTCAACCGATTCCGTTTGCTCTCTGCCAGCCAACCGCGATTTGATTCTTTGTGCGCCAGCAGCCGCAGCCGCAGCACCAGCTACACCAGCACCAAGACCAAAATTTCCTAACCAATTATTTGTAGAAGCCGATGGTAATTCGGATTGAGGAGAATCTGACTGCACGAGATTATCAACTTGATTATCATCTGTCGGAGTGCTATCGCCTACTTCTTCTGTAATTGGCGGTGCTTCTACATTATTAACTGAGGTGTTAATTCGCGGTAAAGAATGATAAGAACTGTTAACAACAGCTGCTGGTGCTTCTAAATCCAAGCTGGTATCGGGAATATCGGGTTGTTCTAGATCGTCGTCGGGTGTTTCTGAACTTAAATTTGAACTTAAATCTAATTCCTGGTTGGAAACATCCGATTGCTGTAAGTAGGTTGATTGTGTGTTTAATCCGGAATCAGGAACATCCGGCTGTTGTAAATCCGCAGAAGTTTGTGCTACAGCATTTTCATTATCTCTAGAAGACATCGCCGCTGCTGCTCCCAATCCGGCAACACCCGCCTCATTGACATCAGATGTAGTACGTGGAAATTCTACAGTTGCTGCATTTGGTTCGTCAGGAGTATTGACAACGGGTAGTGGTTCTTTAACGGCACCAGTTGTACTAGTAGAAGTGGGAGTAAAAGGAGGGGGAGAATCTTTTGGCAATACACCGCGAGCAACAGTATCGTCCTCTTGTGATTTACGTCTTCCTAACAACCACCACAGCGCTAATGCACCAATAGCTGCAACAGGTAGTAAAATCCACCACCAAGGTATTGTTCCTTCGCCAGCTTCAGAAACAACCGTACTATCTTGTAAATATGCTTGATCTCTGCTGCTGCTACCATTAGAAGCAGAAGTATTGGTTGCAGGTTCAACACCGGGCGTTGCTGCACCACTATTAGCTGTTTGATTTTGACTACCTGCCGTACCTTCAGCAGTAGGAGTTTCAGTACTTTGGGGAGTTGCTATAGCGTCGGGTGCATCATTTGTTACCCCACGAGCAACAACAGCTGCAACCGCTGCGGCTTCTTCGTCTCTAGCTGCCTTTAAAGCTTCCTGCCCAGGTTCTGCTGTTGCAAAACCAACAAAATTCTTAACGGCTTGCGAAGGATTTTTCTTGAAGACGTAAACCAACGGTTGCGAGTAAGGATATCTGGCATCGGTTGGTAGAACTTTGTGCATACTTAAAACACGCACCTCGTCGCCCAGTTTTTCTACCTGATTGGCTAAAACAAAGCCGATACCATCATCACCTAATTCGTTGATAACTGCGGCTGGATCGTCGCTATCTAATTTAACAGCATTAGAGCCAGTGTTTAAATTACCATCAAAAAGAGGATAATTGCGAAAAGCCTGCCTCGTATCGCTAGACTCGGGAAGATCGATAACTCGAATTTCCTTTGAAGGGCCACCTAGCTCCGACCAATTGGTAATTTGTCCGCGATAAAGTTGGGTAAACAACTGATTGCTTAAATCGCCTTTAAAAGGATTATTCTTACCTACGATTATCGCAATTTTTTCCCGGCGCAAACGCTGCTGTTCCAAACCCAGCTTTTCTTCTTCCGGAGTTAAACTGCGTCCAATTGCAGCAATATCTATTGTGCCATCTTGCAAAGCCCTGAGCGCGTCATCCGTTCCATTGCTTGCAACTTCAACATTAGCACCGGAATATTCCTTCTCGAAACGCTGCTTTAACGCTTCATTAGCCCTTGTCATACTAGCAGAACCATCTACCTTAATTGTGGTTCCCTTCTCCACCTCAGTTGGAAGCTCAAAAGACGGAGTTTCAGGTGTTTGTGCCAGTACATATTCCGACTTGAACAAGCTAGTCATCATTGGAGTTGATGCCAATGCTAATAATAAAGCCAAGCGGATGATTGGATTTTTGTTCTTTTGTTTATGCCACATAATGCCCCATTTACTTACTAGAGGAAACAACTTGCCCCCCTACAGTTAAAACAATGTTTGTTGTTTGAATTTATGTGGAGGAGAGGCGCTCTTCTTCATATTCCGTGTTATGTTGTTGTTATGCTTTTAGAGATACTTAGATACTTACTTTTATATTTGTAGACAATTGATTGAATTCAACTCTACCGTGACGAGCAATAATAATGAACTCGTGTTTATATTTTATTAAAGTATCTAAAATTACTCCCATCACATAAATTCAAACATTATTTAATCTATCTATAGAAGTATTTAAATACTTAAATTCAAAATTCTTTCTGAATAATAAACCCTCAAGAAGATAACAGATTTGGACTATTTGCAATTCTTGACATAACCAAAGTTTATACTGCGGTTATGGGAAAAATTTACTTACGGTTAAGTTACCATTAGCAAACAAATAATACCAGCTATCTGAACTACACCAGCAATTAATAGGGTTGAGTGAGAAGATAATAACAAATTGGGGATTTTTTAACAATTTGAATTAAGAATTGGGCATTGGGCATTGGGCATTGGGCATTGGGCATGGGAGTTAGGAGTTAGGAGTGAGGAGTTGAGAATTATATATCCCCCCATCTCCCCTTCTCCCCATCTCTTCTACTTAACCTGACGAAGCCAAGTTCCTTGCTTAATCTTCTCCGTAATAGGATGTATAGTATTTACTCGTTCGCAAGTATCTTGATGCCACGTTTGCCATATTTCGGCTGCGAGGATGGAAAATTCATTGCCTATTTGAAACCAAGTTGGGCTGTCTTTTCTGCTGTATAAACTACAAAGCAATTCCAAGACTTTTTCTGAATTGTTGTTGCTCATGGGATTGAGTTTATTGATATTTGATTTAATCGGCTTTTCTTCTTCGGGAAAGACTCTACTCAATCCTTCTTTTATACTATAATTTCCTAACTTCTCGGAACATCTGGATATATTAAATAACGAATCGCAGATGCGACGATTTAAACCTAAGTATACGGAACCTTTGAGAGCTTGGATAAAATGTTCTAATGCTGTAATTTCGTTATTTTGAATTAATAGTAGATATTCACCATGCAGTAAATTCATTTCCGAGAGAACTGCTTGAGTGAAGTTGTCGCTGTGACCAGTTGTTAAGTCTTTTTTAGCAAGTTGTTCTGATAATATTAAGGCTTGTAATGCAAATTTGCTATCACCCAACCTTACCCAAACTCTTCCTGCTAAAGCAATCCATCTAGATACACGCTGAATTAAACCGATACGTAAAGCATAATATGCCGCTTTGAGAAAGTTTTGGGCAGCTTCTTGTAAAGTAATTTTATCGTCAGAAATATAAAAATATATTCTAGCTGCATTGCCATGAATTTCTGATAGAGATTCATACACATCTAAACCAGCATCTTTGTAACAAGAGCTAGTTTTAATCACCTTTCTAATTTTCTTTTTCCATTCTTTTAATTCTAATAATGTATGGCGATTATCTTCAAATAGCTCGGAATTGTGTCCGGAGGAAAGCTCGTATAAATAAAATTCTGAGCGAATTAAAGCCGATATTGGTGCAAGCTCATTTTGATCGACGTGTAAGTCAAACTGTGCGGGATTATCAAGTGCTTGACTTAGTTCTTTTATTAAAGATTTAGCATTAATGATATTACCTTGAAAATTTGATAATCTTAATTCTAATCGCTTTGCTAAACAGTAACAGCGATAAAAATTCAAGCGGTAAGTAAAATAAATCTCCTCAGCAGGAATATCTTCTAAATTTTGTTTGGCTTCATCAGCAATTTTCTTAATTTCCGATATTTGACATCCTTCATCTAAAAATTGAAAATTATGAAATGCTCTTCTAACTAAGGTAAGTCTTTTTCTCAAATTGGAAAGATTTCTACAGGCTGATATATATATTTCACTATCAAGTTGTTTTTTTCTGTTTTTATCTGCAAACCATTGTTTTACAGCACAAACAATAGCTTGCAGCATCACAATCATAGAATCTCGATCGACCCAAATACCTTGATATTGCTGATTTTCTTCTAAAATTACTGTTGTTTCAACCAAAGAATGAACGTTGCTATCGAGGGTATTTGTAGATATCGTTAATAAAGTATCTTCCTTTAAACCCATATTTAAAGTACAAGCACTAATAGCGTTTTCTATCATAGTGTTGCTAGATGTATATACCCACTCTAAAGGTTCGCTATTATTTTTATTCGAGCCAAAACTACAAGTAGCGATCGCCATAATTACGGGTTGAAGAGATTCTAAAATTCGGCTTTCTGGAGTTTTTTCCAGAGATAGACCGGGAGTTTTGAGCTTATACTCGGCATTAAAAGCAATTGCTTCTAATTGATAGTAAATATCGCTATATTCGTCCTTGTAGTCAATAGAGCGAGATAAAGTTTGAAATTCCAGCTTTTTAATTCTAGCGTGCAGCGAAGTCTCATTTTTCATTCTCTCCTTAATCAGGATACTGAGAAACAGAGATACTGCTTCTTTACGACTAAATTGTGTTTTACCACCACTGTTAAAATTCCTTCGAGCGGTTTCGAGCTTTTTAATAATCTGTATCTTTAACTTTAAACCCAATGTAGGGTGAGGTTCCCAAAGTTTTACGATCAAAGCTTCTAAAGCATCATCGTGAGGAGTTACATCATTAAACAACTTTGTACTAGCAATAGTTAACTTATCGCTAGCAATTGCTAAAAATTCCTTTGTGGTAGAAAGTAAATCTTCAAATTCTAATAACTCAAGTAACGCAACTATCTGAGTAATTTGAAAAAATCTTTCTGGAGTAACCCGAATACTTTCAGTTTGATCTGGTAAAAAACCAGCAGACTCTAAAAGCTCATCAGCACCGATTTCTCCTAATTTCTTTCTATACAAAACTGAATTATCATCTTGGTTATCTTTCTTCAGCTTTCTCTTAGAAGGTCGATGTTTCCTCAAATTTTCGCACAGCTTAATCAAACCTTCGCTACTAACTGGTAAAGATTCCTTTTGCCCATTGAGAAATTCTATTACTAAAGGACGACTAACACCCATCCCCTTAGATAATTCTACCTGTGTCGCTCCCATCTCATCCAAAAAGAAATTCAGCATTTCTCGCAGCTTTTCTTGATCGTTAATTTTATCGCTACTCATTTTATAATCGTTCTTCTGTCAACATCATTTAACTGTAAATCAAATTTACTAATATTTGGTATAGCCGCCAACAAATACATAAATTGAGATATTGTTTTTAAACTGCGATCGTGGCTATCTAAAAAATACAAAAATCTGAAACGCTTATACAATAACTACTTCAAGCTTAACGACCGGAAAATTGTTCGTAGTCAACATAGATTACAAATAAATGCTTTTAATTGACGAAATGAGAAAATATCTATCCAAAGGTGTATTCTGAATTAACACTAAAAAGCAAAATCTGCTGTACATTGTATCAAGAACTACTTGATTTATCCTAAAACTGTTTGTAACATTTACACAACAAACAGCTTTACATTTATAATACATAGGTATAAAGCAAGTCTCTCTAAAAAATAAATAGTAGATCGGCAAACCCCTTAATCTATCGGTGGGGAAAATTACAATCCAAAATTCAAAATCCAAAATTATATGACCTTCCCACAATTGCAACAATTCCTTGAAACAGCGCAACCGATGAGAATGTATATGCGGATAGGAGATAAATCTGCCAAGAAAGCATCCATAGCAACACAATTAAATCCACCGAATACACTGGTGTTACCCGTGGTGTTTTCCCACATGAGTTTTCTATTAATTCAAGCCTTATGTGAAACAGGGCATGGGGAATTTCGGATTAGTAGCGAAAAAAAGAATCATGAAATTGCTGTTTATTTAGGCAGCCACATCTGCTATCGATATTTACTCAAACCCCAGCAAATAGAACCAATCCAGAATGCTTATTATCAAGTTACCGATACTTGGAATCAATGGCATTGTTCCGAATCAGTTATCAAATAAGCTTCCTAACCAGGAATAAAGTCTTTACTACAAACCAAACTAAAAATCAATTGGCTATCGATAAACAGGAAGTTTACGAGCCGGTGAAAGTGTTATTGCACTTCCCGGCTTTTTTAATAGCAAGCTCTAGATACTTGAATTTTCTCTACCAAACAATCGGGAGTACCTTGACAATGACTACCAATAAATTCAGCCCTCTATTCAGATTAGTTTTAAAAGCTTTCAAATACTTTGTATTGATAGTAGTAGGTTTCATATTCGCCGCTTGTTTATCAGCAATGATTGGTACATCACATCTAACCGTCAGCCTTTTCCCGATAGTATTTGCCTGTATTTGGAGGGCTGGAATCGTCTTACTTTGTTTACTTGGAGCAGCAGTACTAATCGAATCTTTTCGCTAAACAATTAAGGTTTTGGATGATGTGAAAAGAGGAGAATCTAAATGAAGATAATTAAGAATATGTACGTTTTCGTTGTATTGTCTTGTCTTTTTTCCATTTATTCTACAACTGTTTTAGCTACATTATTAGGTCATCCAGGAAGCGTTTCGTTAGAGTTAAAACCATTCAGCGTTAAAGTTGTAGTAAAGAGTTATCGTTTTTGATTATTTTCAACCAAAAATGAGGTTTGATAGTACGGGTATTTCTGCCCGTACAAGGTTTTTCATTACTTAATACTTCTTACTCTCTTAGAGGATGTTTGAAAAGGGGAGCATCCCGATGCAGGCAAAAATACAATTTGGTAGTGCGAGCATCTTGCTCGCTTGATATACATAGCGAGCAAGATGCTCGCACTACAAAAAATAAATTTACACATTTGGGATGCTCCCTTGAAAAGTGTCTGTTGTAACCTCATTACTGCTTCGATCCTCCCTTCCCTCCTTAAAAAGGAGGGTTAAATAAAGTCCCTCTTAATAAGGGGGATTTAGGGGGATCTCGAAAGTATTCTGGTCTTATTTTTGGCTTTATAAACATCCTCTAAAAGTGAAAAGTAATCTTATTATCATTAACAAGGTATGCTTTTATGTTTGATTGAACATTTTTTCGATAGATTAATCGATAGAATAGTTGCATTTCTATATTTTATCTTTTAGCAAGATAATATGATTTTATTATCTTTAATCTTAGGATTAATCTTAGGTTATTTATTTAGCGGTAAAAAAGGTAGTTTAATTAATATTAAATTTTATATAAACGTCAATTTCAGCAATAACTTAAACGGTAACGGTAATCATAACGGTAATAATAATGGGAATGGGAATGAAGCAAGAGGCGGAGAGTTAGAAATTAAGGGTGAAGAGTGAAGAGTTAGGAGTGGGAAGTTAATAATTTTCTATTCCTTATTCTTTGTAGGAGCATTCCGAATTTTAATTTTATAGTACGAGCATCTTGCTCGCTTGAGATATATAGCGAGCAAGATGCTCGCACTACCTAAAGCTGTCAAAATTAATGGGACAGATCGCTATTCCCTATCCCTAATATAATGACTTTTAACAAGAGTATTATTATAAACCTCCGTTTTGTGATATCTAAATTTCAGCTTTTTATCAAGCTTTTTAAATAAAGAAAATCCACTGCCTAGAAGAATAGGAATTTGAGTAATAATCATTTCATCAATCAAACCTTCTTTGAGAAAACTTTGTATTGCTCCACCGCCATCAATATATAAATTATTATATCCTTAGCGATTCAATTTTTTAACTAACTTTTTATATCCCCGCTGACAATTTCAGCTTTACCAAGAATTTCTTTAGGAAGCTTGGTTAAACTATTGCTTAATACAAATACAGGTTTATTGTAAACCCATTCGCCAAAAGTTAAAACCTGCTCAAAAGTATTTCTTCCCATGACGATCGCATCAATACCGCTCATAAACTTGGCATACCCATAATCGCTTTGTTCGGGATTGGGAATCTCGTGCAGCCAATCTATACTTCCATCATCAGTAGCAATGAATCCGTCTAAGCTGGTTGCTACATATATGTAATTTGTCATTGATTGTCCTTTGGATAGTACACCACTACTGCGGGCGTTAAGTAAGTTGGCGTTAAAAAACCAAGGTATGTCATTGCGAGCGCAATGAAATGGAGCGACGCAATCCCAAAGGATTGAGGGCTACTTACATTCTGTTACATGATTCGGTTTATTTGTACCGACTTACTTAAGTAAAGTAAAGCCAAAGCCTTTATGTAATCGCCTGCAATGGTTAAATTTACTTATTGTTTTGATATGAATAATAAGACTATAATCTTGTCAAGTATTTATACGTAAATATCTTGCTAGTTGAGCTAATAAAATATACCAATAGTAGCATGGATAACATTTTTGTTGGATTAGATGATAATTTGTCATTATTGTTAGATTTTGATACGGAAGGGTTTAATTTAAACAATGCAATCGAAGGATTATTACCTAATGTTAGCAGTCAAAATTCTTTACTAGGCACCGAACAGTTTTTGAATCAAGTGTTCGCGACTGAATTATTAGAAATAGAACAAGCTATCTCAGATATATCGGATACTACTGCCGATTTTATTACAGGATTTAATACAGTATCTACTTTCGACTTAGAAGCCGATCTTACAAATCAGGATGATTTTTATAATCTTCCTTATCCGAACGATTTACGATTGAATGCAGATGGAAGCCCCGATTTATCTGGCTTGCCAATTCCGGACAATAATATTTTTGCTAAAAGTCTAAAGAGTATTGCAGGGGATAGAGAGGGTTTTCCTGTCAACTCTGCGGGCTATTTTCAATTTAACTTACCCGTTGCTCGACAAGATGTTAATGAGGTAATTGCAGCAGATACCGATTCACCGATTTTACTAATAGATATCGATCCAGACTCTCCCGATAGAGGTGAATTGCTACCAACTGTCGCGTCAACTTTTAGACAAGACCTTAATTACATCCCATCTCCTTTACTTTCAGTTGCACCAGCGCCAGGTATAATACTTCATCCCGATCGCACATATGCCTATGTAGTAAAACGCTCTCTTGACGATGCATTCGGCAACCTTTAGATGTTTCCCCAACCCTAGATAAATTAATTGATGGTGAAATACCTGAAGGTGAGCTTGGGGTTGAAGCTCAAGAACTTTATCAACCACTTTGGGAAACACTCGACGAAATTGAAGTTGATTCGGAAGAAGTGGCAGCAGCAACTGTATTTACTACAGGTGATGTAGTATCAGATTTTGCTGAACTAACTGATGAAGTTTTAGAGCGCTACGACGTTACCATTGAAAATTTACAATTAGCGACCGATGGTGCGAGTAATCCCCGGTTTTATGAACTAGAGGGAACAGTTACGATGCCACAATTTCAAAAGGGAACTCCTCCATACAATACTGAAGGACTTTTCGAGTTTGACTCAGATGGTTCACTTATAGAACAACGTACCGAAGAAGTTCCGGTTGCAATTACTATCCCTAAAACACCGATACCTTCGGAGGGTTATCCCTTAGTAGCTTACTACCATAGTTCAAACGGTTTGAGTACTCAAGTAGTAGATAGAGGCCCCATACTCGAACCCGGTGGAGAACCAATTCCTGGATTGGGGCCAGCATTTGTAGTTGCTGACAAGGGATTTGCTACTATAAGTAGTGCTTTACCACTCAATCCCCAACGTTTTGACGATAATAGAGACGATTCCTACCTCAATCCTTTGAATTTAGCAGCATACAGAGATACCTTTCGACAAAGCGTAATTGAGCAACGGCTACTATTAGAAGCAGTAGAAGATTTAGAAATTTCCTCAGAAGTAATAGGTTTGGATGGAGAAACAATTAAATTTCAAAGTTCACCCGTAATGGCATTAGGCCAGTCTTACGGAGCGCAAGTAGCTAATATAATGGGTGCGATAGAACCAAAAATTGGCGCTGTAGTACCAACTGGTTCCCCTAGCTATTTCCCCTTATTAATTAGCGAACAAGAATTTGCTCCTGCTGTTGGTTTGCTTTTAGGAACGCTACAGCCGATTAATTTTCTTTATCCCGCCCTTAATTTACTGGGAGGAACTGCTACAGAAGTAGTAGATCCAATTGTCTATATGCCTCGTATTGCTCAAAACCCATTACCTGGCAATCCTGTACGTTCAATATATCAGCCCGTTGGTCAAGGAGATACCCAAGTTCCTGAAGCCGTATTTAATGCGAATGCTCTTGCTTCCGGAGTAGAGCAAGCTGGTACAATATTTTGGCCAGAAATGCAAGAATCTCTTGCTCTTGAAGGATTGGATGGTATTGTTCCTTATCCAGTTGCCAATAATTTATTATCTTCAAACGGAACACCATATACGGGAGTTGTCGTTCAGTACCAAGGTGATGGAATCGCAGATCCCCACGGCATTTTTGCTCAACTAGACGAAGTTAAAGAACAATATAGTTCTTTCTTTGCAAGTTTTCAGGAAACTGGAGTTGCGGTAGTACCTGAAACTTAATTCATTATTTGAAGGGTTAAGATACCTCTTCGTAGGTTGGGTTAAGCGGAGCGCAACCCAACACGGATGTTGGGTTATGTCCTATCGGACACGCTTCGCTAACACGTTGTTCAACCCAACCTACAATTACAAACTTTGTACCCCTCAGAACTTATGTGGCGGAGTACTAGTACTAAACCACATTAATTTTGATGGGTTTACGTAGTGCGAGCATCTTGCTCGCTCGATAGCGCCAGCGAGCAAGATGCTCGCACTACGAATGTGCTACCCCTCATAACTTATGTGGTGAACCACTAGTATTCCGCCACATTAATTTTGCGGGGTAACGCGCTCGTAGTGGGAGCGTCTCGCTCCCTCGTCAAGGCCAGCGAGCAAGATGCTCGCACTACGAATGTGCTACCCCTCATAACTTATGTGGTGAACCACTAGTATTCGATCACATAAGTTATGAAGGGTAAGACATTGTTTCTAGTTAAAGGCTAAAACCCTGAATATTTGGCGCTATAAGCGCAACTACAAACTAATATAGAAACCCAATTCTCAGTTTTCTCAGATAACTCTTATTGTTTCCTCAGTTGTTAATCATTAGTTCCTCAGCATCATCCTTCATATTAGTAATCAAGGAAAAGAAAACAACGAACTAAAACAAGAGGTAACGACAAATGAAATTCAACAAATTAGCTGGTTTCGGAATTGCATCTATCTTATTATTCGGCAGCGTTGGACAATTAGCAATTAGCGCACAACCAGCCCAAGCTCAAAGAGTTAGAGTTGCAGCAAAATCTAAGTCATTGATTGCATCCGGTAACTTCGTTAATCAAGAGAAAGCAACTAGCGGTAAAGCAAAAATTGTCAACATCAACGGTAAGCGTTACTTAGAATTTGATAAAACATTTAGAACAGGAAACGGTCCCGATGTTAAAATTATTTTACACAGAAATAGCAGCATTCCTCTTAATATTAGAGAAGGCAATTACATTACATTAGGTAGAATCAAAAGCTTTAATGGTAAACAGCGCTATGCAATTCCTAACAATGTAAATCTTGCTAACTATAAATCTGTAGGAATTTGGTGCGAAGAATTTAATGCTACCTTTGGTTTCGCTAGTTTGTGGAGTGCTTAAGTTGAAAATGTGAGCATCCTAAATGTTGAAAGAGATTTGGTAGTGCGAGCATTCGGTTATTTTGAGAGAATGTTTGGGGGAGATATCCGGCGGTTTAAACCGCTGCTACATAGGCAAAACCCGCCTGCGCGGGTTATATAATTTCTTCAAATCGTAACGGTTTTTTGTCAGTTAACTATCATCAGCCAGGTCATCATCTGTAGAAGCAGGTAAAGGTTGACCGACAAATAACAAAGTACTTTGCGATAATCTTCCTTCAATTTGTCTCAAAATGGCCTCTAATTCGACTCTTGGACTTGACTGTAAACCCAGACACATTGCAATTCCATTTGCGTCTGTACTCCATCTTTGTTTAAGCTGAATGCGATAACCAAAAGTTTCAGCAAGCAATTCATAGGAATGAAAATGCATGGGATTTCCCAGACGAGCATCTTGAATATGTTCAAAGGAAAATTCTCGCTGCATATATTCAAAAAGGCAATCTTGAGCTATCAGGACAAGATGTTTATTCAAATGCTCAAAAGTTTTAATTTTATGATGGAGTTGCATCAAAATTGTCTTTGCTGTCATCTTCCAATTCATGCCAAATCCCTTTTTCGATGCAACATCCGCATCTCTAACTTCAATACCATGATTTTGAACAAAACGTTGACGTTCGGGCCACACCGTACCAGTAGTATCGAGAGTTTGCAGTTCCATACCAACAAAATCGATAACTTTTCCCGATCGCACAGAAGCAAGACAATAATCTATGCTACCTCCCGGTACTGAAATTTCAGGAACAATACGAAGTTCGTTACCGGGTTCGTGCAGTGTCAGCAAATGAATGCAGTTGGTGAAGATTTGGCTGTGTTCGAGAAGTCGAAATGGACAAATAATAATATTTCTAGCTTGTTTGCCATAGGACACCGTACAGCTACCAATCGTAATATCAGGTTCGCTTTTACGATTTTTAAGACATTTACGTGATAGAAAAGGACAGTTCTGATCAGAAACAATATCACCCCAAGCAAGTGATTTTTCTGTAGAATTACCGCATAATTCAGTAACTTTAGTCATGAAGGTAAACCGCACCTTTGACGAGCAATATTAATATATTCTCCTGAAACGTCAATTCCAATCGATTTTCGTCGTAGTTGACTAGCAACTAAACTTGTTGTCCCCGTTCCCATAAATGGATCTAATATCACACCGGATTGGGGACAGGTAGCAAGGATTGGAATTTTACATAAATCTTCAGGATAAGGTGCAAAGTGAAGTTTTCGCTTTTGAGTATCTTCTGGTAAAATATCCCAAACATCGCTGGGTTTACTGCCATTCGGATGATATTTAAGAAAATAGAAGCCACGTTGAGCAAGTTCACGCGCTCTTCCAGAAACTTTCACTGAGTCAGAATGGGTTGTTCGTTGCTGCTTGCGAATAATCATCCGAAAGTCAGATAGTTTACCTTCCCGCACTGTTTCTAATATTTCATCAAGAGCCTTGAGTGCATTATTTTTTTCAGAATCATTAAGTGCTGTAGATAATTCAATTTGTCGTCGGTAGCGAACACCGGAAACACCTGTCGCAGAAACTACAGAACCATTGACAACTTTAGCTTGTCTAGGTTTGGAGCGAATTGCATCAACATCATAAAAGTAGCGGTTTGATTTTACAAAGTGAAAAAAATGCTCGTGGATATTGCGGAGTTTATCTTTTGTATTGTCAGGTGAGCCTTTTATCTTATTCCAAATCACGCTATTACGAAGCAACCAGCCTTGCTTATCCGTCATTGTTAAAGCAACTCGCCAAGGTATACCAATCAAAGATTTACGCTGATAAGAATCTCCAATATTTAACCAAAAAGAGCCGCTAGGTTTTAATATTCGCTTTATTTCACTGAAGATTGCCAGCAGGTTATTAATATAGTCGGACCAGCTAGACTCAAGCCCAATTCCGACCTTAGCGTAAGCTCTTTGTCCCCAATAAGGTGGGGATGTAATTACACAGTCAATAGAATTTTCGGGAAATAGCTTTAAAAGTGTATAGGTATCGGCTTCTAAAAATAAAGGTATGGAGTCTAATGAAGCGAGATAATTTTTGACCTTACCTATATTTTGTAGAAGTTCGCTTTCCACAACCATTGAGATACCGTTTCTAACTATATAATCATAACTTTAGCTGATTTTTGGGGCATTATTGTAGATGAGGATTAGATACTTTTGTGGTAGCAGTTCAAACCAAGTTTTTGGAGTGCTAAATTTTTCATCGATTTGGTCGTCTTCTGTAGTGTGCTTTGACATATGAACCATTGCGTGTATGTGCTTTTACATACACATAATCATTTTGATTAACTATTCTCTTATATTCTTCGGTAGTAATTTTTGACCTAGTTTCTTGAGAAGCTTTTTGCGATGTTTGAAAGCTATAGCTAGAAGGTTGTGGACGATTAGGTTGGGATAAACTTTTGATTTTTTCTTTTAAATTATTTATCTCATTTTGTTGTTCTTGATAGTTTTGGTATAGATTCTGGTATCGCCGCTCTAAATCCGATTTTTGAGATACTAACTCGGATTTTTCACTGATTAAATCTGCTAGCTGAGATTCCTTCCTCTGAGCATGGTTAGCAATATTTAGCATTCTTTCCTGGATATCTTGCTTCTGTTGATTTAGTTGAGACAATTGTTCATGCAGATAGTTAATTTGAGCCTGCTTTCTTTGGTCAACTTCTGTTGAATTTTGGATGTCCCTTTGTAAATCAGATATTGAATCTTGTAAACTATTTATCTGAGTTTGTTTATCTTTAGACGATTCTGTCAAGTTTTGGATATTTTTTTGTAGAGCAACTATATCCGCATCACGATTTGATATATCTCTATGCAAATTAGAAATATTTTTATTAAGTTTAAAGATTTCTCGTATACGTCTATTTAGCTCATTTGTATCTTCTTGTTTGGCTACAAGTAAACTGTTAAATTCTTTAGACAAAAGTTTTAAGCGAGAGTGTAACTCATTCACAAGTGATTGATAGTCACTATCAGTTCCAGAGGTATCAGAACCTAAAACTAGCTTTGCTGATAAAATTTTTATTAATTCATCGACTTTATAAGCAAGACGAAGACGATAAGGGCTGATTTTATTTTTGTTTTGTGTTATTTCCGCAGCTAACTTTTCGATTACTTCTGAAATAATAATTTGTGAAGCTTGCCTATCTCTCGCAAATAAAACAGTATTAGTTACAATCTTCTGAAGCTGTTCATAATCTTTTTCAGCCTTACTAGCTAAAAGTTCGCGAGCAGAATTTTGTATTCCTGCTAGAACACGATAACGCTTAGGTCTTCTAGGCTTTAGTTCTTGGAGAATTTCGCTTCTTTTATACTCTAAAGCTTCAACCGTTCTTGCAATCTTTTCGCTATCTACAGATATGTCTTCACTAAGACGTAGCAAGACACTTTCATATAACCATGCTTGAGATTCTAAATTATTGAGCTTTTTAACTTGCTGCTTATTATCGGGTTGGGATACTACATCTGTTCTTTGTAATTGCTGCTGTAGCCTATTAATCCGTGCTGAGATAGTACCTGTGAAACAAGAAAGCATTAACTCTAAAGCTTGCCCAAAGGGAAACGAATAATCTGCCAACCAACCAAATAAGAACCAAAAAAGTAGAGCGCATATCAAAAACACAACTACTTTAATGTAGTTAAAAAGCCTTTTGAATAAATTTCTGTTAGGTTTTAAATCTGAGTCTTGAAGGTCAAGATAAACTTGGTTAACGAAAAAATTGTTGCCCTATTTGCTGCCCAATTACTGTTCCGGGGTTTTTACCGACATTAACGTTTACACCAGATTCAGTATTCTGGGATACATTGGAGGTATTTTGTATTTGTTGATACTGAGTTACCAATCTTTCGAGATTTTCGTGAAAGTTCTTATCCCACTCGGCTTCACTTAATACAGCTGCTTCTAAGCGTTTTGCCTCAGAACCTTGGATTTGAAGTTTGCCTTGAAATCTTTGTGTTAATAATTCTAGAACATCTGCTCCAGCTTTCTCCAAAGCCCCACCCGAAGCTTTATCAATTGCCCAAAGCGCAATATTTACTGCTTGTAAAGCTAGAACAGATAATTCCATACTGGTAGTAATTGTGCTGATTTTAAGTCTTTATAAACTTATAACATATACATACATACTTAGAAAATAATTCTCGGTTGTAAAAAGGGAAATGACATCCGGCTAATATTTTTCTGCTTGCATTGGAATTATTCAATCATGTTACTAAAAAAAACTCCGCGTTCCTTTGCGTTAAAAAAATAATTCTCCCCACACATTCCCACCAACCAAACCAAAACCCACGGTAAACTGTTGAAATTGTGAAACATATTCGCGTGTGTTATGGCTAATTTTTTATTGGAAGTCGGAACCTTTATAGTTACCTGCAAGCTTTTTGAGCGGTGCGATCGCGCTTCGGAAGCAAATCATCCTACTCATTAACCCGCACATTTATCTGACTCAACTCTTCACGTACAACGCGCCGTAAAATTTCCTCTAAAGGTTCCCGACGCTGTTGCACATATTCACGTAAGGCATTATTTATTAAAGTCTGATAGTTTCCACCACCAGCAAGATGAACTTGTTCGCGGAACCATTTCAAAATATCATCATCTAAGCGAATTGTAATCCTTGTTTTACCTTCGGCTGTAGGCTCGATCGCGCCACGTTTACCTTGACTAAAATCATACTCAGCATCCATATTTTATACCTCTTCCTCATACTGTTGACGTTCTCTTTTGGTCGCTTTACGAGCAGATATTAGCCGAATACAGCTTTCCCCTCTCCACGTATAAACAACCACTATAATTCTACTTAACCCATCCATCCCGATCGTGACAAACCGCTCTTCATCTGGATGTTCGTCTATCACTGTAATAGCAAAACCATCTGCAAATACTGATACCGCGTCCGCAAAATCTATACCATGTTTTTGGCGATTGGATTGGGCTTTGTTAGTATCCCACTCATACTCCATAAAATTATAGTATGCACAATTGTACACAGCATAATTTTTCAGTGTTTGGATAGTCAAGATTTTGCTTAACTATCTTAATTCTTAGGAGTCCGGCAAATTAGTTTTATATTAAACCCAACATTCCCACCAACCAAACCAAAACCCACGGTAAACTGTTGAAATTGTGAAAGATATTCGCGTGTGTTATGGCTAATTTTTTATTGGAAGTCGGAACGGAAGAGTTACCTGCAAGTTTTCTCAGTGGTGCAATAACTCAATGGAAGCAGCTAATTCCCCAATCTTTACAGGAAAATTTTCTCGATAATGAAGCGGTGGAAATTTATGGTACTCCCCGCAGATTGGCTGTGTTAATTAAGGGTTTACCGCAACAACAAGCGGATAGAGAAGAAGAGGTAAAGGGCCACCCGCAAAGGCTGCTTTTAAGGATGGTAAGCCCACCAAGGCGGCGGAAGGTTTTGCGAAAAAGCAGGGTGTGGATGTTTCAGCTTTGGAAATTCGTCCTACTGACAAAGGTGATTTTGTTTTTGTTAAGAAAAGTATCAAAGGACAATCTACTGCTGATATTCTCGCCGAAGCAATTCCCAATTGGATTTTTAAGTTAGAAGGTAAGCGGTTAATGCGGTGGAGTGACGGGGATTTAAAGTTTTCTCGTCCGATTCGCTGGCTGGTGGCTTTGTTGGATGACAAAGTTTTACCAATTGAAATTGAAAATAATTCGGAAGTTGTCAAAAGCGGTAAAACTTCCAGGGGACATCGGGTATTACATCCGGATAATGTAACCATCTCTCAAGCTACTGATTATCTAAGTTCTTTGAATTTGGCTTCAGTGGTTGTAGATGTGAAAGCAAGAGTTAATACCATAACTCAACAGGTACAGGAAGCTGCGAAGAAATATAATGGTTACGCTCAAATTTATCCCGATTTGTTGGAAGAAGTTGTTAATTTAGTTGAGTTTCCTTCTGCTGTTGTCGGTAATTTTGAACCGGATTTTTTGGAGCTACCGCCGGAAGTTATTACTACGGTAATGGTATCTCATCAAAAGTATTTTCCGGTGTTTAAATCTGAAAATAGCAAAGAATTGCTACCTTATTTTATTACAGTTTCTAATGGCGACCCGGAAAAATCAGATATTATTGCTAAAGGTAATGAAAGGGTAATTCGCGCTCGTTTATCCGACGGTAGATATTTTTACGAAAACGATATTAAGCAATCTTTAGAAAGCTTTTTACCGCAGTTGGAAACGGTAACTTTTCAGGAAGATTTGGGTTCTTTACGTCAAAAGGTCGATCGCATCTGTAGTGTTGCCGAAAAAATTTCCAAACAGTTAAATTTAGATTCACAACAACAGGAATACGCTCAAAGAGCAGCTTTATTATGTAAAGCCGATTTAGTTAGCTCGATGGTATATGAATTCCCGGAATTGCAGGGAATTATGGGTCAAAAATACGCTTTAAATCACGAACCCGCAGCTGTTGCCGATGCAATTTTTGAACATTATTTACCCAGAGGTGCCGATGATATTTTACCGCAAACTGTTACGGGTAGAGTTGTTGCCATAGCCGATAGAATCGATACTTTAGTAAGTATTTTCGGTTTAGGAATGATTCCTACGGGTTCCTCCGATCCTTTTGCATTAAGGAGAGCGGCAACTGCTATTGTTAATATTACTTGGGATGGCGATTTAGCAATTAACTTACAGCAGCTACTTGCAGAAACAGCAACGGAATTCGCTAATACTTATAACAAAGATAAAGTTGAATTAATCGCTTCCTTAGAAGACTTTTTCTTGCAGCGGATTCGTACTTTATTACAAGAAGAGAAGCATATCGACTACGACTTAGTTAACGCTGTTTTAGGTGAAAACGACAAAGAATATACAGAGCGGGCATTGCAGGATTTACTAGACGTTCGCGATCGCGCTTTATTCTTACAACAAATTCGCAACAACGGTACATTAGATAAAATCTACGAAACCGTAAATCGTTCCACCCGATTAGCAGCGCAAGGCGATCTTGATACCCAGCAACTAGATCCCAGTAGCCTAGTACAAAAAGACTTGTTTCAAAAATCATCCGAAGAATCATTTTATAACGCCGTTGTTGGCTTAGTACCGCAAACCCAGGCAGCACAACAACAGCGGAATTACCAACAACTAATAGCAGGATTAACGGAAATAGCACCAACAGTTAGTACATTCTTTGACGGCCCAGAAAGCGTGTTAGTAATGGATGACAATCCGGATATCAAGAGAAATCGTCTGTACTTACTAGGGTTGTTGCGTAACCACGCTCGCGTGTTAGCTGATTTTGGCGCAATTGTAAAAAATCTGTAGTGAAAATCATCAAAACATGGTGTAAATTATGCCAATAAACGTTACTATAGTCATGCTTAACCAGGGTCTGCGTACAGTCTATGCCTAAAGCTCATGTAATTGGATTAGGAAAATCCGGTGTTGCTGCGGCGAGATTGTTGAATCGAGAAGGTTGGGAGGTGGAAATTGGTGATACAAAAACCTCCCCTGACCTCCTCAAACAACAACAAGAACTTGCCCTTGAGGGAATTACTGTCAAATTAGAGTATTCCCTAACACTAAACGATACCGAATTACCGAAATTAATCGTAGTTAGTCCCGGAGTACCCTGGGATATCCCCGCATTAATCGCAGCGCGGGAAAAAGGAATTGAAACCATCGGGGAAATGGAATTTGCATGGCGCAATTTACGTTCCATCCCCTGGATAGGAATTACTGGCACCAACGGTAAAACTACTGTCACATCGTTAGTAGGCGCAATATTTAAGACTGCGGGTTTGCACGCACCTACGTGCGGTAATATTGGTCTTGCTGCTACTGAGATTGCACTTGAAGAAAAAGACAAGGAAGAAAATATTTCTACCTCCTCTACCCCCTCCTCCCCCTCTAAATTTGATTGGATAATTGCCGAACTCAGCAGTTACCAAATTGAATCTTCCAATTCAATAGCGCCCAAAATCGGCATCTGGACGACTTTAACGCCAGACCATTTAGCGCGTCATAAGACATTAGAGAACTACTACAATATTAAAGCCCAATTATTGCAGCGTTCTCAAATGCAAGTTTTCAATGCTGATAACCCATTTTTAAGACAAGTGGGTGAAACCGATTGGCAAGATGCTTATTGGACGAGCATTAAAGGTAAAGATAATTTAATCGGCGGTAAAGGTTTTTACATTCAAGATGGCTGGGTTGTAGAGACTCACATTGCATCTGCATCCGAAGATCAAAAAATTATGCCAGTTTCTGCTCTAAGAATGGTAGGAGAACATAATTTACAAAATCTTTTGTTATCAATAGCAGCAGCAAGGTTAGCAGGGATTGAAAAATCAGCAATTCACGAAGCAATTAAAGAATTTGCTGGAGTACCTCATCGTTTAGAACATATTCGTAGTTTGCAAGGAATTGACTTTATTAACGATAGTAAAGCCACAAATTACGACGCTGCCGAAGTTGGTTTAGCATCAGTCAAAAGTCCGGTAATTTTGATTGCTGGAGGTGCAGCGAAAGCTGGTAACGATCAACCCTGGATAGAAAAAATCAAAGAAAAAGCCGCAGCTGTATTATTAATTGGTGATGCAGCACCGATATTTGCAAAACGCTTTGAAGAAGAAGGATATACCAACTACGAAGACATGGGAACAATGGAAAAAGCCGTTGCTCATGGATTGGAATTAGCAAAGCAGCATGATGCGAAGGTATTATTATTGTCCCCCGCTTGTGCAAGTTTTGACCAGTACGCAAACTTTGAAGTACGTGGTGATGATTTTCGTAAGTGGTGTTTGGAATTATAGATTAGTTCGTTTGTAAAACCGGAATCTTTGTAGAGATGCGATACTATGCGCGTCTCTACATTTTTGTAGGGGAGGCAAAAAGCTGAAGCGCAAAAAGTGCTTGAGGAAATTCACAAGATTAAACGTGGCGATCGCCTTTAATGAGAAGTCATGCCTTGTAGAATTTACACATGATAAGCAGTTAACACAATCTTTTTATCAAGACTATATATTGATTCAACTCTAGGATATTCATCATGTGACCACCATACTTTAATTCTTCTACCTTGTGCTGGTGCGCTTCCAACTTCAAAATACCCAGCATTTATCATTCTTTTTTCAAATTCGTTTGATGGTAGTGTTTTAGTAGTAAATGCAGCTAATCCCTGTATAATATGCTTATCAAGCGTCATAACTACCTTGATAAGAAGTAAAAATCTTGTAACCTGGTAGTACCAACCCAAAACCAGTAGAACTGTGAATCATACCAGGATACTTATAAGGATTATCATCGGGAGTACTACCACCGATTATTAATGTAAACCAAGGGCACCAGATATAAATTCCAGGTATTAGTAAATCCATGCTATAAGCAATAGTTCTCAGCAATTCATTCTTGTTAGCTGTTTTTTTTTCGGTTTCGATTTTCATTATTATTGTTCCAGACTTGTAGGTTGGGTTAGATACGAAGACAAATTTGAATAATACGAATCATTGATAAATCGTGTCGTAACCCAACATTAACATTTTGGATAAATTGAGATATTGTGAAATAACCAAAATTAAGATGTTGGGTTACGAAGCAATTTTAATTTTCGGTAAAAAGCATCATTATTTGTGCGTCTAACCCAACCTACTGGCTGGTGTACATTACTATTTTTATAATGTCTTAACGCACCATTTCCGGAGTATAAGACTTGTAGGTTGGGTTAGATACGAAGACAAATTTGAATAATACGAATCATTGATAAATCGTGTCGTAACCCAACATTAACATTTTGGATAAATTGAGATATTGTGAAATACCAGCAATTAAGATGTTGGGTTACAACGCAATTTTAATTTTCGGTTAAAAACCCTTATTTTTTGTGCGTCTAACCCAACCTACGTTTTATTAATCGGTGCGTGACGGTAAAATCAAATTGTTCGGTTATATCCGATAATGTATCCTAACCGTCACACACCCTACAAAATTTTGCTACAATTCTATCCGAATTATCTTAACTCCTTCTTCCACAGTTAATTCAATAACTTGCGGCTGCTTTTCTTGAGGTAAAACGCTAATTTCTCCACCACTTTCTAAACGTGCAATTTTAACTTGAGAAGCTTCGGTAAGTTTGGCTTGGGAACGTAAAGATGATTCTAAATCTTTATGAGTAAGATGACTCTTTTGCATATTTTTATAATTAATTTCACCATCTCTAATTAATACCCGAGATGAACCTTTAATTAATTGTTCTACACCCGGAAAATGAAACGAAATGCCAGCAAATAACCAGTGCATTCCAACTAACACAAACCTAGCACCGATAGTCGGAAAAAAAGGTGCGGAACCATTAATAGTACGACTTAAAGTAGAACCAAAAATAATACTTAAAACAACATCAAAAGCAGCGTGTTTACCAATAAATCGTCGATCGCCTGCCACCCTTACCATTATCCATCCAGAAAAATAAATAACCGCCGCTCTCAACCCCATCTGCCATGAATTTAATTCCTTAGCATCCAATCCTAAAGCATAATTAATCCCGTCTCCAATTGCCTCAAACATAACCTATTACCCATTACCAATTACCTATTACCAATATATTTAATGCAACATCACATCATCAATCATTGTCTCGTCATCTAAACTACTAGCTCTATTAGTAGTCAAACTAGAACAAATAGCATCCCAAGTCCAACCATCATTTTCTGCTAAAGCTAAAAGAAATCTTCGACGTTTGGTTATAATCTTAATATTTTCCCAAAACTCTTCATCGCTAACAGTGGGAATACCTTTACTTCGCAACATTTCTAAAGAAGGAAGTTGAGGATTGTAAGAAGCTGGTTCTAAATAAGCTGATTTAAGTGTTTTCAAAAAAGCCGCGCTAGCTCTTCTTGCAGCACCTAAAACCCCAGGCTCCGGTTGATATTTATCTGGAATTCCGTATTGTAGTAAGGTAAGAGCTTCATCCAATGCAATCAGACTTAAAGGTAACGATCTAGCTCGTTCTACACTATGAAAATAATGTAAAATTGGATATGCTAAATGTTTTTCTCCTTGCTGAGTTAAAGTTGGTGTCAAAGAACTTAAATGGGAAGATAAGCCTCCAAAATCTTGACCATTCCAAGCTCGAATTAATATTTCGTCAGCTGTTCCTCCTAACGAAGAAATATAAATAGCAAAAGCGCGTTTTTCCGAAGCTGCTGAAACAATTGGCAATAAATAAGCAATACTCAATGTTACTAGGAAAAAACCACTTACTGATGATATCGCTGTCGCTATTTGCCAAATTCTTCCTTGAGCTTGATAGTCTCCCATTCCTAAAGTAGATATCGTATAGCCGACAAAATAAATTCTTTCCCAAATATCTGCCGGTATTTTGGAAGATGCATTTACAACAGCAGAATTTTCAGCACAAAATATTAATGCCCAACCAATCCAAGTTAATATAAACCAAGCTAAGGCTATTCCAGTTAGTAGAACTAAACCTGTAGTTGATAACAATCGGTGACTAGATTTTCTATGATGAATTTGCAATACTAACCACCATATCCCGCTAGAAATTCTACTGGTAAGTGGTCCTCCTCCTCCTACAGTTAAGGTCGTTACCAATACATCAAAAGTCGTATAAGTTAGTATTGCTATTCCTAGTATTATTAATAATGTTGACATTATTTTGACTGCATAATTTATTGTTACATTTTTTTCATTCGAGTATTAAAAAATATTATTTCAATACCTAATATATAAGCATCTCACTTTCTATAAAATGCTTACGATCTAAAAGAAATATTCTTTGTAATATGATTAATTACAATAATATATTGGCTATTTTTTAATCAAATATGCACGTAAATAATAACTATACACTTGATAACAGTTATATAGCTTGCCGTGCATCTACCTAAAGTTTACTGTTTGAAAAGTAAAGGTAATTATTAAGTATCTATCAAGGAAGATACCTGGGTAAGTGTAAAGATATTTTAAGTTAGATTACAAATTATTAGCCACAGCACACTATTTAAAATTCAAATTTTGAATAATAATTCTCAGTGGACGGAATTCTCACCATAATAACGAGCGTAAACATCCATCGGTTATTGGCTTCAAACAGCTACAATACCTATTGATTGCTAATATTGCTCGAATATTGAAATTTTATGACTGTTGCTACAACTGTAAAAACTGATTACGAAGCGATAATTGGTCTAGAAACCCATTGTCAACTCGCTACTAAAACTAAGATTTTCTCTGATAGCTCTACAGAATTCGGTTCTGAACCCAATACTAACATCGACCCAATTTGTATGGGTTTACCTGGAGTGTTGCCGGTACTCAATGAAAAAGTATTAGAATATGCCGTAAAAGCAGGTTTGGCTCTTAATTGTCAAATCGCTAGATATAGCAAATTCGACCGCAAGCAGTATTTTTATCCCGATTTACCCAAAAATTACCAAATTTCTCAATACGATTTACCCATTGCAGAACACGGTCATATTGAGATTGAATTAGTTGATGATCAAGGTAATCCTACTCGTAAAAAGATTGGTATTACTCGTCTGCACATGGAAGAAGATGCAGGAAAATTAGTTCACGCCGGTAGCGATCGCCTAAGTGGATCGAGTTATTCTTTGGTAGATTACAATCGAGCCGGTATTCCGTTAATCGAAATTGTTTCGGAACCCGATATCCGCTCTGGGCAAGAAGCTGCGGAATACGCTCAAGAATTACGTCGAATTGTCCGCTATCTCGGTGTCAGCGACGGAAATATGCAGGAAGGTTCGCTGCGTTGCGATGTGAATATTTCCGTTCGTCCCGTCGGACAAAAGGAATTTGGCACAAAAGTCGAAATTAAGAATATGAACTCGTTCAGCGCTATTCAAAAAGCGATTGAATACGAAATTGAACGTCAAATCGAAGCGAATGAAACTGGCGAAAAAATAATTCAAGAAACTCGGCTTTGGGAAGAAGGTTCTCAACGCACCATTAGTATGCGTGTTAAGGAAGGCTCTTCCGATTACCGCTATTTCCCCGAACCCGATTTGGCTCCAATTGAGGTAACTGATGCACAATTAAAAAATTGGGAAAGCGAGTTACCAGATTTACCCGCGAAAAAACGGCATTATTATGAAACCGAGTTGGGACTTTCTGCATATGATGCTAGAGTTTTAACCGAAGAGCGGGCAACGGCTGAATATTTTGAAGCTGTTGTCGAGAAGAAAGCAAATGCTAAAACTGCCGCAAACTGGATTATGGGAGATATTGCTGGTTATCTCAACAAACAAAAGCTGAATATTTCTGAAATTAATTTGACACCAAGCAACTTAGCCGATGTTGTCAAGCTGATTGACAAAGGTGAGATTAGTAACGCTAAAGCCAAAGAGAAATTACCAGACTTGCTTGAAGGTAAATCTCCCAAAGATGTTTTTGCAGGAGAAAAATTAATTACAGATCCAGCTGTACTCGAACCCCTTATCGATGAAGCCATAGCTGGAAATCCCAAAGAAGTCGAAAAATATCGCAGCGGTAAAACCAATGTTAAAGGCTTTTTCGTCGGACAAGTTCTTAAAAAAACCGGCAAACGTGCAGATCCAAAGTTAACCAATCAACTCGTAGACAAAAAACTCAAAGCTTTGGTTGAATAGAAAATCGATGTAGAGACGTTGCCGGGTGCAACGTCTCCCTGTATTTAAGTTTTACCTAAAATTCAATAAAACAGTATTTTTACCCATAAAATCATCAATACTTATATAGCAAAAGTTAACTAGTAATCTTTACTTAAGTACGATTAAATAAATATTACAGCACTTACTTCTTTCAAATTTCTTTTACAAAAACTTTACATAAATTTTATTTATGGGGTGACACCCCTCACGCCTAAGATGCTATATTATGTTAAGTAGATGCACCCTGATGATCTGGAGAGCTGCCAAGTAGCTCTCCGTTTTTTTTGCGAAAATTTAGATAATATTCCGTATAATCCCGCTTTACATATGCCGTAATGATATTAATGACGAATAAATGAACTTCAGCTTATTGCTTCCTTGATATAATGCCTTAAAAGAAGATTTTACAAAAAAAAATACCAAGGGGTATAATCCCCCATGCCATAAATGGTAAAATATGATAATCAGATGCACCCTGATGTTTGGAGAGCTACTTTAAATAGCTCTCTTTTTTATTTCTTTATATTTAATTGCGGTTTCTTCGCAAAGTTTTTATCAAAATCTACGTAAGGGGGTCTTACCCCCTAGGCGAATAGTGATATACTATGTTAAGTAGATGCACCCTGATGATCCGGAGAGCTACCCAAGTGGCTCTCTTTTTTTTTATGTTTATTCTGTTTCTAGATAAAAATACTGTGAAGTTAAAGATAATTTCTTTACCAGAACTTAAACTAAAATTAACCGAGGGGTAAAACCCCCTGGGCAAATAGTGATATACTATGTTAAGTAGATGCACCCTGATGATCCGGAGAGCTGCCAAGTAGCTCTCTTTTTTTTTGGGTATTTATACGGTATTTGGGGATGGGGCATGGGGCATGGGGCATGGGGGATTGGTAATTGGTAATTGGTAATTGGTAATTGGATATTGAAAAACTTCTCGAAGTAATAAGACTAATAATTTTAAATTAATAACACCTAACTCATAACTTTTAACTCCTAACTCCCAACTCTTCCCATGCCCTATGCCCATTCCCCTATGCCCATTCCCATTAATAACTAATAAGTTACCATGCCCTACTCAACTAATAATTGATATAATCCCCTACTATTGCAGCGAGTAGAAATGCGGGGGAAGAATAATGAGTGAATGGCAGGAAATAAGTGGTGGTGTTACGGCTCCCAGAGGATATAAAGCAGCCGGAATCGCTGCTGGGCTAAAGCCTTCGGGTGCTGCGGATCTGGCGTTGATTGTTTCAGATGTAGAGGCGATCGCCGCAGGTGTGTTTACGATGTCTCAGGTAACTGCGGCTTGTGTTGACTATTGTCGTCAGCGGTTATTATCGTCTACCAGCGCTCGCGCTATTCTGTGTAATGCGGGACAGGCTAACGCTTCTACTGGTAAACAAGGTTGGTTGGATGCCCTTGAAACTGCGATGATGTTGGGGCAAGCGTTATCAATTTCTTCAAAATCAGTGTTATTGGCTTCAACTGGGGTAATCGGGCAAAGAATGAAGATGGATGCTTTTAAAGCAGGTATCCCAAAGTTAGTGGAAGCACTTTCGGAAACGGGTTCCGATGCAGCAGCGAAGGCAATAATTACAACTGATTTAGTAACAAAATCAATTGCGCTAGAAACAACCATAAATGATAAACCCGTAAGAATTGGCGGAATCAGTAAAGGCTCGGGAATGATACATCCGAATATGGCGACTATGTTAGCTTTCGTGACTTGCGATGCTGCGGTTTCCCCTGGATTGTGGCAAGAAATGTTGAGTCGCGCTGCTGACAAGAGTTTTAATGCAATTACTGTAGATGGGGATACTAGTACCAACGATAGTTTAATCGCTTTAGCTAACGGACAATCGCGCACCCCAGCGATTACCGAAATGACTGCCGAAGCTAAGAAATTGGAAGCAATGCTAACCGCAGTTTGTCAGCATTTAGCAAAGGCGATCGCCCGCGATGGGGAAGGTGCAACTTGTTTAATTGAAGTGCAAGTTAGCGGTGCTGTGAATGAAAAAGCAGCCTTACAAATCGCTAAAACCATTGCTGGCTCGTCATTAGTGAAATCTGCAATCTTCGGTAGAGATCCAAATTGGGGACGAATTGCCGCTGCTGCTGGGCGTGCGGGAGTACCCTTCGAGCAAAGCGATTTAAGAATTAAATTGGGTAGCTTTTTATTAATGGAAAAAGGGCAACCCCTTGAATTTGATAAAAAAGCAGCGAGCGCATATTTAAAACAAACATCAGAAGAATCTTCTTTATCAAAAGATGTTGTCGCAACTAATAATAGTAACGATTTAACCGTTGATAGGAATACGGTAAAGACGCAAAGAGTAGATAATCCGGTAATAATTGAAGTAAATGTTGGTGATGGTAAGGGTGAAGGGAAAGCTTGGGGATGCGATTTGAGTTACGATTACGTGAAAATTAATGCCGAGTATACAACCTGATGCAATAATGTAGAGACGTAAAATTTTACGTCTCCTGAATTTTGATTTTATAACGAGTAAATTTTATATATTAAATCAATAAGACGATTAGTGATGTGTTTCTTCACGTGACAATCTCAAAGATTTCCAAAATGCTCAATTGCTATTTCCCAACTTATCGATATTAAAACCCGAAGAAATAATCAGGAGTTAAACAAAAATGGCAACTTTAACTATTCGTTTACCAGATGAAAAACATAGTAGATTGAAAGAACTTGCTCAAGCGAAAGGCATAAGTATTAACAAGTTGATTGAAGAACTTTCCACTTTAGCTTTAGCAGAATTTGATGCCAATACAAGATTTAAAGCAATAGCTGCAACTGGCAATCCAGAAGAAGGTTTAAAAATATTAGCTAAGCTTGATGCTTTGAGTGAATAATTTATATATGTGAATATATGCCAAAATCAAATTATGAGGTGGGATATGACTGTATTGCAGGAATCACCCTGGTATAACGAGATTTTGAATCAAGGAGAAATAAAGGGTTTAATTTCAGGGATTGAATTAGGTTTGGAACTTAAATTTGGTTCGCAAGGTTTACAGTTGATGTCAGAAATATCTCAAATTAAAAATATTGAAGCTTTAACTGCAATTAGAGAAGGTATACGCACGAAAAATAATTTAGAAGAAATTCGTCAGATATATCAAACTGATGAAGCTTAAAATTTTGCTCAAACAAAAGATATTAGATGTTGCTACTTATGAATATACAACCTTGGTAATATGGCGCAGATGCGCCATATTATGCTAATTTATAAGGCTATAGTTATGATTGGCTCAAAATTATAGCCGTGTTCGGAACCTGAATCGCTCACTATTTTCACAAGTTGAATATTTGGGTTTTGGCGATCGCCATTATCTGAAAATTTCACTTTACCTGTAGCCCCTTTTACCACAAAATCTTCTAACCCAAGTTCTTCAGCTATCCTTTCTGGTGTAGGTTGCTTATTGTTTTTTCTTACACGTTCAATTGCTTCAACTAAAGCTTTAGTAGCATCGTAAGACATCGCAGTGCGCCAGTTAACTTCTGCACGCCAAAGTTCTTCAGATTTACTCTTAAATTCTGGGTTCTGACTAGCATCAATATCCCAAGGAACAGCAACTACCATATCCAGAGCATCTTTTTGTCCCTTTTCTAAAGTTTTAGGACTGTACATATCATCTCCCGCTAACATTGGTAATTTCGGCTGGCGTTCAGAGTTCTGCTTTACAACCTCAAGCGCTTTGTCAAGTTTTTCTACATTAGGCATCAAAACCAACACTGTTTTTGGCTCCAGTTCTTTAAGACTTTCAGCAGCACCAAAATTATCATCAGACAAGTCTATTTTTGTAAAATTGCTAATGTAATTCATAAACTCTTCCGCTAGCGATTCGCTATATTCACTTTTAGAATTATAAAAAACAACAGCCTTGCTCTGAGGATATTTGTTTCGCATATATTCAGCTAATTTCCGTGCAGCTTCTTTATCGCTAGGAACAGTGCGAAGAGTGTATTTACTTAAGCCTGATAACCTAACAGAGGTGCTAACAGGGGAAATGGCTGGGAGTTTTTCTTTTTTGTAAATTTCACTCGCGGCTAGAGTCGTATCGCTTGCATAGTGACCTACAACACCTAATACATCAGGGTTATTGCTGAATTGTTGTGCAATCTTTTTGGCAACTTCCGGGTCGTTTTTATCATCAGCAATTAAGACCCGTAGCTTTTTACCATCAATACCACCCCCTTGATTAATTGTATTTTGAGCTTGAGCAACCCCACGTAGCATTTCTAAAGCACCGTTTTCATCGCTACTGATTGGTACTGATACTGCAATAGTGTAGTATGGCAGAGTGCCGACCTTCGCATTGTTTAGGTAAATCAAGGCTTCTGGGTCGTTTGGGTTTTTAGTGAGGTGATCTTCGAGTTCTTCAATTGCGTTTGTAAAATCACTCGCAGCAAACCCATTTACCCCATCCTGTTTATTCTGAGTTTTGCCAGTTGTTACGAGGATTTTTTCACCTATGCTAGTTTTTGGCTGGATAATTGGAGGTGATGCTCCCTCGCAAAGATTGCGATCGCTTTTGCTTACATTCTGCCCATTTTTGAGATAGTTTTTCACAGAATTGCAAACTTTTGCGAACAAGTCCTCGACTTCACCAACTTTGTGGAGTTCAATTTCACCATTATTGTCAGCAGTTGCTAAGAGCTTGCCATCAGGACTGAAGGCTACATTTGACACATTATCAAAAGTTTTAAATGGACGTAGTTTCTTTTCTGCTTCCGTAATTTGCCACAGTTTTACTGTTGTTTTAGTATCATTGTTTTCTTCTTTGTCTCCAATTGTTGCTATTAAATTGCTGTCAGGGCTAAACACTACACTTGTGATATTATTACCTTGCAACGTTGGAATTTTGTCAAATTCTCTACTTCCACTTTTAGTATTCTCTAGTAGAAGCGTACCGTCACTTCCAGTAGTAGCTAATAGCTTGCCATTATCACTCAGAGCAAGACTAGTGATATCACCCTGCTGCGTTAGAAATTCTTTTTTACCATTCATTAGAAATTCTTTTTTACCATTCAGAATAACTTTGCTAGGATCTGTTTTATCAACATATGCTACATTATCGCTGTTTTTACTCAACGCCACTTTCTTACCGGAAATAACTGGCTTTCCTTCAAGGACAAGTTTAGGGTTTGAAGTATTACTGGAATTACTTGTTTCATCGTTAATTTTTACCTTGTAGACAATAGTTTTGCTCTTATTGTCTTCTGTTTTGCTCTTATTGTATTCTTTACTCACCAACAGATTGTCGTCGTTATCAAAGCTTAGGTTGTTAACAACACCTTGTGGAATTGTAACTTGGTTTAATTTGTTGCCCTTGCTATTCAGTATTTTTACTGTGCCGTCTTTTCCAGCAACTGCTAGGAATTTGTCATCAGAACTAAAAGCCACGCTAGGAGCATTATTGTTTTGGGTTGGGATATGCTTGAGCAGATTGCCAAAGGTATCCCACAATTGGACGTTACCATTTTTAACAGTTGCTAGTTTAGTGCTGTCGGAACTAAATGCAATGCTACCAAGATCAAATCCATTTTTTCGTGATATTTGCGGAAGTTGGATTTGCTTCTTGCTAATATCCCATATTCTCAAGGTACCGTCTTCACCAACAGTAACTAGTTTCTCGTTAGGAGTCATTGCCAAAGCATCAATACTTCCTTGTTGAGTTGACAAAAAGCGTGTTGGTTCACTCCTCCCATTCCACAGCCAAACTATGCCCTCTTTATCACCAATTACTACCTGCGTACCATCAGGAGTAAGCGTGAAGCTATTTATATCAGGTTTAAAATTTTCCAGTAAACCAATGGATTCTTGTGTGTTTTCCCATATTTTTATTTTGCCATTTTCTCCTAGTGTAAGTACTTCATCTCCTGTTGGAGTGAATGCTGCACTTTTGTACTCCTTTAGTTCTGTTTCTTTTGTTGTATACGGAAGACGTACTTCCTCGATCTTATTGTCAAAGGAAATTTCCCATATCTTATAATTTCCGTTCTCGTGAAAAGTTGCAAATTGTTGAGGTTGATTGGGAATAAAAACTACGCTAATAATTTTACTTGACTGAGGAGGAGTTTGAGAAAGTCTTTTTCCACTAGAGGTATCCCATAGTTTGACTATCTTATCATCTCCACCAGTTAGAATTAGCGTTTTATTCTGGTCTGGAAGTTGCTTTTGTGTCTGCTCAGGAATAAATGTGACACTACGAACATTCTTAGAATCTGCTCTAATTGTTCTTTCAAGTTTACCTGAAGAATCCCATAACCGAACATATCCATCCTCACCGGCAGTTGCTATTCGTGAACCGTCGGAACTTAAGGCAACACTATTGTTACGAGACATTTCTGCTGGTAGTTTTTGAGTGAGTATTGATTGGCTACTACCACGCTTCTTTAAAACCATTTGAAAGTTGTTTCCAATGGTTGCCATAAATTTTTCATTTAATGCCACGTAAGGTAAAATCCCTTCTGAGGATGGAATTTCTTTAGATTCGGTTTTCTTCAAAGAAATCTTGTTATCTTTCTCCTCAATTGGGTAAAGTCTTATTTTACCGCCTTCATCAGTAATCGCTAAATTGCCGTTTTGGTCGGAAGCGACACTCCTAATAGTTTTTTTATCTATGGAATGTGTGTTTTCTTCTAGTTCGTTTTCGTCACACAACTGAGGAGTATTTGGTTCTGTAAATTGAATGGGACACAAAGCAACTTTATTATCCCCTGCAGCGATCGCTAGCAATTTCTTGTCTTTGGGAGTAACCAACGATATGGATCTAGTTTCTTCAATTTCAAGTGTATTCTTCTGTGCCTTACCTGATGAAGTATCCCTAATTTTTATAGTTTTAGAATTATTTTCGCGGTTGGTTTCAAGTGTAGCAATTTTGTCATCATTAATAAATGCAATGCTATGAACAATATTGTTGCCTATACTCAATTGTGCAGGTTTTACTTTATTGTCTTCGGTTTCCCAAGGAACGATTTTACCATTGTCAATTTGCCATAACTTAATATCACCACCTAATCCAGCAGTAGCAAAAATGCTGCTATCAATGGGATGAAATGCCACAGCCCAAACATCATCTTGCTCTGTTTTAAATTGCTTTTGTAGTTTTATATTGGATGAATCGGATGTATCCCATAAGGTGAGTGTATCTCTTAATCCAACTGTTGCCAGCTTTTTATTATCTGGACTTAAGGCTACTCTGTATACACTGCCGTGATTTAATTGGATACGGTTGCTTTCTTTGGTTTCATAATACACCTGGTGCAACATTGCTTGCAGTTCTCTTTCCTCTGTTTTATCTGGGAACAATCCAAAAGGTAAAAGTCCTTTAAGTGCTTTTTTGGCTCGTAAAATATTAAGAGTTGCCTCTAAATCCTTATCTGATTTCAATTCACCTTCAGCGGATTTTCTCAAAGCACGAATTTCGCCAATCTGTGCTTCTCGCTGCCCCTTCAGAGCCCAAACACCGAATCCAGACATGAGCAATGCTATTAATAGAGCAAAATTTCTTGCCCAAAAGGTATTTCTACTTTTTTTAACAATACTGTGTCGTACAAATCTATCTTCATCTCTGCTCAGCCACTTGTCTTCTGAAACGAGCATTTCACTTAACTGTGGCAAGCGTGGATTGTTATGCCAGAGGTATTGTCCAGATTTGGTATTTGTTTTTTTAGCAGTTGGAGTTTCAATATCTGTATTTAATTTGGGAGCATCCCGTTTTTGGAAAAGCATTATCCAAATTAAGTACAACCAAAAGTTTTCAGTCCCTCTTAAAACAGCGAACGTGCAAAATTTTCTCTTTAATTTTGAGTTTTTTACGCTGGGTTTAAGGATTTTTATTCGCAATAAAGCCGACTGTTTGCTGCATTTTCTTTTGAGATTTCTTGATTGTATTTTGTCAAGGATGTAAAACTCAGTTTGTGACAGTGGCTTGAGCAATATGTTTTGCTTTTCTTCTTCTTGGTTTTTAATCTCTTGCCAATCATCTATGGCAGTTTTTAAACGTTGTTGTAAAATCAAGGTGTCTAATTCCTGATTTTTCCACTGTGTCAACTTATCCCATCCCGTTACTAAATAATCATGAGCGGGTTCAATATAAGATTTCCCTTCTGAGTTTTTTCCTTTAACCAACAATCGTGCTTCAACAAACTTTTTAAGCACTCTTTGAACCCGCTCATATTCTTTTTTATCTGTATATTCAAACTCAGATAGAAATGCTCTGCGACGAACTAATTCATTTCCACCTACAGCAACCATTCGCAACATTACCTTACGTATTGTTTTCTCATAAGCAGGATCTTTAACTAACTCATCGTATATTTTGTTAGCGCTCCTAGCCAGAGAACCGACAACACCGCCGATATCTTTGTAATCTTGTTCTGATATTACCCGGTCGTCTTTTTTACTATCAACAAAATTCAAGTACAATTCATTTAGGGTAAAAGAAAGTAAAGGTAAGGCTCCAGGCATTTGTACTACTTTATTAACCAGGCGGTTTACTAACTTAGGAGATTCAAAAAATATTGCTGTTTTTTCTGCTGGTTTCTCGATGACTTCTCGTATTTCATCTTGAGTTATTGGTCCAATTGTGAAGCAGGATTGTTCTTTTCGCAAAAATTCATATAGTGGAGAGTCTTGGAACTGAGGCTCAAAATCAATCCGCAAAGTTACAATTACATGAAATATATCCGAACATTTTTCGATTGCTTCTTTGAGCAGTAATTGAAATTGTTGCTGCTTTTTATCTTTATTCTTACTACCTTTTCTTAGAGTGATTAACTCTTCAAACTGGTCAATTACAAGTAAAAGCTTTTTACCTTGATTTTCCTGTTTATTTCCCCATTGTTTAATTAGATTTAAGAAATTCTTTACAGCGTCTTCTTCATTCTCTAATTCTTCAATTAATTTTTTTGAAGCTTTAGCATATACTAATTCTTGGATTAATTCTTTTTCATTCTTTTTTTTACGAGTACTTGAATCTTTCGGCTCTTTTTGATTGGGGGTATCTCGTTTTTGTAAAAATATTACCCAAATCAATAATGGTAATCTAAGGTTTTCATTACCCTTTAAAAACGCTAACGTAAAAAATTGGAATGCTCTCTTCTGTTCTTTGTTATATATTTCTTCTCTGTCTTTATAATCCTTTAACCATTGTTTAAGTAGATTTTTACTGTTATTATCAATGGAATCGACATCGCTATATTTTTGGAAATATTTCTGTTGTTTTCTCGTCAGATTCAATTGGTCAATAGCTTGCAAAAGTTCATTATTGTTGTTATTCTTAGCACCATCTACTGTATTAATAATATCTTTCACAGCATATTTGGCATCTTCCAATTCCTGAGTTAATTTTAGTTCTTTCTCCGCCTCTGTGTTAATAATTGGTAAGAAAACTTTAGCTAAAGACTGGACTGGATTTTCTTCCGGTCGCATAGGAGTAATAATTTTAAACTTGCCTCCTTTTTCTAAACGAGGTAAAAGTCCAGCTTTAACTAAACTAGATTTACCAGTCCCAGAAGCGCCTAATACTACCGTTAATCCGTTATCAACGCGGCTAGATTGATTATTTTCGCCGATAGCCCGATCTGCTGATTTCGTTATCGGAGCTTTATCAACTAATTCTTCAACTTGAGGATTTTGATCAACTTTTTTTTCTGGCTTTCTCTCTTCAAAATTTATTTTCTCCTCAAGCTGTTTAATTAATTCTTCTCTCCCAAAAAACAATTCACTATCCCTCTTATTGTATTCATAGGAAGACAATCCTCGATAGGGATTATTTTCTAGATTTAATGGTGGTGCATCATCTAAATTATCTCGGTCAAAATCTTTCAAAAGAAAGATAAATTCGCCATCTTGATGTTTTTTTAATGGACAATAGCCAGGAGTTTGTCGTTTTGAATTTTTATCTGTATAAAATGAAACTCTTTCTTTTAAATACAAATAAAGTTCGCTTGCAGTAATAACGTTATCTGAATTTACATCTAGAGTTAATTCGGCAGATTTGTCTAATAAAGCATCAAAAAGTGCAGCAGCAAAGGGAGAATGATCCTTTCCCCCGTATTTTATTTGTCCTCTGACTTTAGAAGAATCCCAAGCTTCTTGGTTGTAGGCTGCCGAAGTGATAACTTGCCATGCTGGATCTTCAATAAAACGGTCGTAACGTTCTTTATAAGTTTTCCCTATGCTTTTAACGTCTCGCCTTACCCAATTGAAGGCACCCGCACAGCAACAATCTAAAATCGCTAACATATGCCGACATTCAAGTTTAATCAGCGCATCATATAAGTCTTGCATTGCCAAATAGCTTTCCCGATTGCCATTTTTAGCATCTCTGGGAATAAAGTAACCAACAGATCCCTCTTGGTTGTCCAAAGCATAGAAGGCTTTTCCATGTCCAGCAAAATAGAATAGCAAGCGGTCATTTTCATTAATTTCTTCTTTTCGGTCAGGATGTATAGATATTTTTCCTTGTTTGAAGTCATCAAGTAATTCTTCCAACTCACCTTTTGTTGGGTTGGTTAGCAACTTTACATCATATTTGTTTCCTTGTTGGTACTTCTCTTTCAGTTCTTTATGTCTTGTCCCAATTATTTCGGCAAGTTTCTGTGCATCTGCAACTGCCGTTTTTAAGTTGCTAATACTAGAATCATCATATTCATCAATACCAATAATCACTGCAAAACTACGTTGGAATTCATTTTTTGAAGTAGTCATGTTGAAAATATCCTATCTAATATGTTGTAGGTTAATAATTGATTTTTCGGGTTACAAGAAGAAAAAATTAGAAATTATGAGCTAGAAACGGACGGTAGCAATTTCTATTTGTTCTGTGTACCAATCGTCTATCCTTCCCTGAGTTGCGGGTTTAATATCTCGACATTGAACTCGATTCATTAAGCGTTCGAGAGTACTTTGACGTGGGGATGGTAAATTTCGCGTATTTCGCCGAGATTCGTCAAGTTTTTCTTGAGTAATTAATCTGGCATCAAACTCAGCAGTACTAACAATTAACTTGATGATGTCAAAGCATTCGTTAATTCCGCGCTGATATAACTCATCTGGTACTTCTAGTTCTAAAAATTCTCCATCTAAAGCAAAAGCTTCTTCTTTTGGTTCTAAGCCCACGCTACCTGTTGTAAAAAATGGGGCGCTAACAGCAAAACGGTCTGTTAAATTGAGTAAAGCACAGTGTAGTGTTTTCTCGCTTTTATTTGTTAGTTTGAGCCGAAAAGCAGGGGCTTGCCATTTACCATTTTGCTTGTTGTATTCCAAGCGTATCTGTGAGGATTTGTCTACATTACCATCAGCAAATAGAAACTTCATTTCTATATCACCAGTTTGAATCTGACTGGTTGTAGAATTTTTCAAATTATTAACATTAATCCAACGTGCAATATGTTCTAAATATTCAATTACCTGGTATGCATTTTCATGAGTATAACCGTTAATTTCTGTTACTATAGAACGGTTATCTGAGCAACGGTAAATTTGATATTTATGGTTGTGACACAGCAGTTTTAACTGTGAATTATTTTCCTTTTGCTCTCTGACATAAGCTGAAGGTTTATTATTCCCAGCAAAAGATTGTATTGCTTTTCTGACTAAATCTGCCCCAGTTTCTTCTCCCTGAATGTAAACTCCTACTGGTGGTAAAGGTAAACCGATAATAATGGCTTTAAAGTAGTTTTTATGGTCTAAATCCTCTATACCATTAATTCTCACCACGCTTTGATGCGCTAATACCTGAGTAACTTCAGCTTCACCAATAGACTTCGATGACTGACGCAAATCTTCACTACTGCTATCAAAGGGGAAAATCGCTAAAACAGTTGTTTCATTACCAGAAGGTGCTTGAACTCCATGTACAGCACCCCCATCAATCACCCAACCTAATTTTTTATGATGTTTTACAAAAAAGTAAGGAATGCGTTTAGCAATTGCACCATCGAGGAAATATTGTAATTCATCCCCTGGATGGGTAACTTCAAATTGCGGAGACTGACTCTTTTGACCTTTTAATTGATTGCGTACAAATGAATTTGACCTTTCAAACAAGTCTCGATAGGTCAATTTTCCGTTTGTGTTTTGCAATGTATGCATTAGAGAATAGGAGAAAGCACCACGCTTTTCGCCGTTAACTATAATTTCCTTAGCCTTTTCAGTATCTCGACAAGCACCTAAAAGAATGTGACGACCTTTAGGTAAATTCCAACCTGTGGGATGTTCTGAATCATCTTCTAAATTATCAGAATTTACAAGTTGTTTTAATTCTGACAAGGAAAATATAAAGCTATCCAATGGTCGTTTTCGCTCGTCAAGAGGTGCGCGACGTTCTCCGGTTGCTATGACTGGATCTTTTGTACCAGAGCCAGAATGACAGCAATCGAGAACAATTAAAATATGAGGATTATTTTCTGAGACTTCAGCGATAAGTTTTGCCAACTCTTTATCTGCTAAATCCCAACCACCTTTAGAACGACTGTCGTAACATACCAAAGTTTCGTCTAATCTATCCGGCTCTAAGTGCCAAAATTCCTTGGGTGCTTCCTCTTGAGAACCATGTCCGCTGTAGTAAAAGAGAACAACATCATTGCTATTGGCTTGAGATAAATGTCCCCTAAAGCCATCAATGATATTGTCACGAGTAGCATCCTGGTTGAAAAGAGTTTTGATTTGAAGTTCGTAGCTGTCGCTAGCAAGCCGTTGTTCCAAATATTCTTTCACGGCTGTAATATCGTTTACACAACCTTGCAGACAATCGCGAGGATTGGGATATTCATCAATACCAACGAGTAATGCGTATAAATTACGAGTCATTTTACCTTTTCCAACTTACTATTCCTACACTAATCAAACTGAAATCAAGACATCAATTGATGTTCGAGATTTACGTGATGCTTGATGGGATAGAAGTTAAACCTTTTCAAGTTTGACTTCTATGTATATATGGATGTAAGCAAAATCAACTTATGCAGTTGCGGTATAAAAATGGCGATCAATTTTTCTGGGTTGCTTGCCCAGGAAGTTTAGTTTGGAAAACTGAATACACCACCAAATAGTAAATACGGGTAATTGCCTTGAATAACTCTCAAGGTACTCAAACACTATACACATGACTTTTTGTTTCAGGGAACATCACAAAATCTAAAGTTTTCCATATTTTTATTAAAAGTTAATTCATATTAACAAGAGTAAAATATCCCTTGTAGAAGATAGAACCCGCATACTAATATACAACCGTTGGATTGTCTACTTTCTTTTTAAGGAGAATACATATGGTTGAAAGTTTTAGAAAAATTGACAATCTCTGGCTTAAAACTACTGCATATGCAGGCATGGGTTTCGCGATTTCAACAATTGTAGCTGGTGCAGCTATCGGTTTAATCAAACCTAAAGATGAAGACGCTAATAAACTCGGTGTTTGTGCTTCTTTACTTGGTATTACTGCTGGTTCTGTTTTAAGTTATGTTCTCAAGGATAAAGAAAGTAGAACTGAATCTAAACCAGCTCAAACTATAGCTAAGGTAACGGATGAAAGCTGGCAAGATTGGCGCAATTTTGTAGTTTTCAAAAAGGTAAAAGAAAGCTCCGAAATAACTTCTTTTTATCTTAAACCCCAAGATGAAGCTAAAATTCCCAGTTTTAAACCAGGACAATTTTTGACAATTAAATTAGATATTCCCGGAATTGATAAACCTGTAATTCGTACTTATTCACTTTCCGATTATAGTCCGACAAATCAATATTATCGACTTTCAATTAAACGCGAACCTGCTCCTAAAGATTTGGATGTTCCTCCAGGTATTGCTTCTAATTTTATGCACGATTCTATTGAAGAAGGTGACATAATTCCAGCGAAACCACCCAATGGAAAGTTTTATCTTGATGTAGAGAAATCGACACCAGTGGTACTTATAAGTAATGGTGTGGGAATAACTCCGATGTATTGTATGGCAAAAGCTTGTGCTTATGAAAATCCTCAGCGTCAAGTTTACTTTGTACATGGTGCGAGAAACGGTGAATTTCACGCTTTTCAACAAGAAGTAATGGGTTTAGCCAAACAAAATCCCAACTTAAAAGTACATTATCGTTACAGCCGTCCTCAAGATGGAGATGGAGGAAACTGTCACAGCACTGGCTATGTTGACATTGATTTAATTAAAGAATTAGCGCATGAAAACGCAGAATTTTATTTATGCGGTTCCCCAGCATTTATGGATTCTTTACGAGAAGGATTAAAAGAATGGGGAGTTGCCGAAAATAAGGTTTTCTTTGAATCTTTTAGTAAAGCTCCTAAAAAATCTTCAGAATCTTCTACAGCAATTGGTGGTGTTGAAACAGCCGAAATTGAATTTGCCCAGTCTGGTAAAACTTTAACTTGGAATCAAGGAGACGGCACAATTTTAGAATTTGCAGAAGCAAACGGAATTAATCCTGCTTTTAGCTGTCGTGTAGGTGTATGTTTAACCTGTAGCTGCAAAATAAATTCGGGTGAAGTTGCCTATCAAGAAGAGCCTAGCGGCACTCCCGATGATGGTGAAGTATTGATTTGTATTTCTCAACCGAAAACGGAAAAAATTGTTCTTGATATTTGATGATTGATGTGAGATTAATGTAGAGACGCAAGGGTATCGCGTCTCTACATGATTTGTAATTTAAAATCTAAAATCTAAAATCTAAATGACTAATTTATTCAAACGTTTACCAGCTTCCTTATTTCTCTGGATAGCTGTAATAATATTTGGTGCAGCTAATGCAATTACTAAAAGATTAACAGAAATTGGTGCAGAAAATTTGATGGATGGTAGAAATCCAATTTCTTTTTGTAATGTTCTATTTGTGGGTAACGTTTGTGCTGCATTAGTATTGCTTTTAATATATGGCAGACAATTACATCCTAGTTACTGGAAACACCTTTCAAAAAAAGATTGGTTGAGTTTAATTGCTGTTTCAATATTATCTGGAGCGTTAGCACCGGCGTTAATTTTTGAAGCATTGGCTCGCACTCAAGCAACTAATGTAGTTTTGATTAGCAGACTTGAACCTCCTTTAGTTTTGGCTTTATCTTTTTTGTTTTTAGGTGAAAGAGTTAATGTCTTACAGGTAATCGGTGCCATAACTTCTTTTATTGGAATTTGTACAATAGTACTTCTGCAAACCATATTTGAAAATATGATGAGTGCAGAGGGATTTTTAGCTATTGGATTGGGAGAAATTTTCACTGCAATTGGGGCTGTGAGTTTGGCAATTGCAACAATCTTAAGTAAAAAGAGTTTAGATAAAATTACTCCAGGATTTTACAGTTTATTTCGCACGATTTTAGGAGGAACTATCTTCTTTTTTGCTGCTTTAATTTTATACAGCCCCAGTCATTTTACCGATGTTTTATCACCATTTTTATGGCAGTGGATGTTGCTTTATGGTGCGGTAATTGTTGCGTTAGGACAATCATTTTGGTTTATCGGGTTGGAAGGTTCTCCATCTTCTAAAATCTCTTTAGCTGGCTCTTTTATTCCTATTTCTGGTATAGCTGCGGCTTTTTTTGTTTTAGGAGAAGTTCCAACTCTGGCTCAATATATCGGCGGTAGTATAGTCATTCTTGGTATTTTTATCAGTCAAATTGGCATTCGTAAAGAAAATAAGCGTCTTGCTAATCGAGAAGAATTAACTAAATCAATGGATAATGAAGTTGGTTTTAAAGGAATTTAAAATTAATTTAGCATCCTGTAGGGTGTGTGACGGCTACGATAAATTATCAAAAATAACGAAACTTTAAATTGTGCCGTCACGCACCACAACTAATTTTTAGGTAATTTTTGCAATTGAGAATCAACCGAACTAACATAATTAGAATCGTTAATAGTTTCAGCAGATAATCTTCCAGTATCTATTCCGATTTGCACTAAATCTTTTCCGCTAATTTCATCAAATCGAATCGCTGTCAATAAAGAATTATAACCACCAACACCTTGATTTTTAAATTCTCCTTGATAAGCTAAAGAAACTAGATTAAATGGTGTAATATTATTGTGAATTTGACTTTGATTAACATTTGAATTAGCAGCAGTTTTATTAGCTAAAACAGGAGGTGTAGCAGCAGTTGCGATTAAAATTGTGCTAACAGCAGCAAGTAATAAACGTTCCATTTTCGCGGCTCCTTGATTTAATAAGTTGTTTTCCTTAATTTCTATAATGCTGTATCTAACTGAGACAGCAATAAATAGTAAATGAGAATTTAATAAGAGGTTTCTGAGAAATATGAATAACTCTTCTCAACCGCAGCGGATTTGTGTAATCGGTACTAGCGGTACGGGTAAAACAACTTTGGCTCGTCAAGTTTCGCATTCGCTGAATATTCCACATTTTGAGTTAGATTCTCTTTACTGGGAAACAAATTGGGTAACGGTAACTCCTGATATTTTCCGTCGTCGTGCGGAAGAATCTTTAACTGGTAATAGCTGGATTGTTGATGGTAATTCCAAAACAGTACGCGATATCGTTTAAGCAACCGGAATATTCGCACCTTAATATAGTGCATTTGACTTCTCCACAATCTGTAAAAGATTGGTTATCAAATTTGTGAAACCTCACCCTCGCTTTACCTACGGTAAACCTCTCCCTCTCCTTAACAAGGAGAGGGTTGGGGTGAGGTTTGTTAATTGAACAATTGTAGGGTGCCCTGCGGTACAAGTAAATCTTGTTTTAAGGTTACTATGCCGGATTATGCCGCAGGGCACCATTAGATGCTAAGGAAAATTATAGACAAGGCAGTGCGTTGCGGGGATTTCCCCCCGTTGTAGTAACTGCCGTGCTGAGAGCGCGGAAGGAAGAGGTGGAGAGGAATGTTATTTACGGTTCAATTTCTGCTACTTCTAACATGAAAGAAACTAGACTTAACAAATGAGCATTTTTTTTATATTGGGTTGGTAGCTAAACCCATAGGAAAGATCCACTTTGTATCAAAAAAATATTCCCGCTTGCTATACTTTAAAAGAAAAATCCCCCTAAGTGTCAAACTCTAACCATGCGAACTTTAGTAGTTGGCGATATTCACGGCTGTTATAAAGAATTGCTGGAATTATTAGCCAAAGCACAAATTACAGATGAAGATTGTTTGGTTTCGCTGGGAGACATTGTAGATAGGGGTGCCGATTCAGTTAAGGTGTATGATTTTCTCAGAAATCGTCCCAATACAGTTGTGTTGATGGGCAATCACGAACGCAAGCATTTACGTCAAACTCTTTCCTACTCTCAAGAAATCGTTAAATTACAATTTGGCGATCGCTACGAAGAATTTCTGGAATGGGTGAGTCATTTACCTTACTATCACGAAACCGATCAAGCTATTTTGGTTCATGCTGCTGTAGAAAATGGAATACCCATTGAAAAACAAGCAGAAGAGGTTTTATGTGGTTGTACTGCTGGTGAAAAGCATTTAAGTAAACGCTACGGAAATATATATTGGACTGAGTTATATAACGGTGAAAAACCAGTGATTTTTGGTCATCATGTTGTTGGCGATCGCCCGATGATAGTTGAGGGGAAGGCTTACGGTATCGATACTGGAGCCTGTCATGGGGCAAGATTAACTGGGTTGGTTTTACCGAGCTTTGAAACTTTTCAGGTGCAGTCTGTTAAAGATTATTGGAAAGAAGAGTTGGTTAAATGGCAATTACCCGTCATGAAGGCTAAACCTTGGAATAGCTATAAGTGGGACAAAATAAAAGCGATTTGCAATGATTTTAAGGATTCAAGACATCCAGAATTAACAGCTTTTTTAGTTGAGAAACAGCGATGGATGAACGATTTACTTGGCAATGCTCCTAAAATCATTCTCAAGGTAGAAGAAAAATTAGCCGAATTAATTTCCCTTCACGGTGCCGATAATTTTAAAAAGCAAGCCCGTAATTTCAGCTACGCACCCCTTTTATATAAAGCAAATTCCAGCGGTATTACCAGCGATTTCCTCAAACAAACTTTGCGATCGCCTTACGAATGGTTGCAGGTAATGGAAGAGTTGGGAGTTGGGAGTGAGGAGTTAGGAGTTGGGAATTAGAAGTTGGGATTAAAAGAATTATCGCAATCCTAAATAATTTTTGAGAATTTTAAATGTACTGAGTGTACTTGAAAGTGTTTGTATGATGAATAACTTTAATAATGGTTTTAACTTACGTATCATAGAACGGTGTATTTATATTAAGTAGAAAAATAATGCGGGAAAAATTACGTTTATCCTTAAATGAAATCGCCAATCTTGATGTCACTCAAAACGAACGAGAAGCGATTATCGAATTAATGATGTTGATAATGTACAGCGATAAAACCCTTAAGCTTGCAGAAGATGAAGCAATCAAAGAATATACAAGCAGTGTTAAATGGGAATCGCCTTTATCTTTAGAATTCTTTTTCGGTAAAGTGACACCCAAAGTTAGAAGGGCTTTGTCAGATAAAGAGAATATGAATGCTCTTTTAGAAGATATCAACTTTCGTATAGAAAGCGAATTAGTCAAAGCTCAAGTTTTGCTGGTGTGCAACGATTTAGCAATGGCTGATGCAGAATTTTCTTCCGAAGAGAAGGAATTATTAAAAAATATTTCCAAAGTTTTTCAGGTTTCATAAATAATGTAGAGACGCAAGGGTATCGCGTCTCTACATTAGCTATGCTTTGCGATAACAACCAAACTGCATGGAGAATGTCGCCATGCCGGAAGTTAAGGAACGCAAATTACCCGAATATCCAAACATTTGCGTTAATGGCACTTCAGCGCGAACAATGGAATATTCTTGCATAGCTTGGGAACCCAACAGCAAACCCCGTCTTGATGACAAATCACCTTGCACTCTTCCTAAATACTCGTCGGGTGTTTCCACTTCAACTTGCATAATTGGTTCGAGTAAGTGAGGTTTGGCTTTCTGAAAAGCTTGGGCAAACCCTTGCTGTGCTGCCATTCTAAAAGCGAATTCAGAAGAATCAATCGGATGATAAGAACCATTTTCTAAAACAATTCTCACCCCAGTAACTGGATATCCTTCCAACATTCCCAAATTCATCGCTTCTCGGAAACCTTTCTCCACTCCCGCAATATATTCCTTGGGAATCGCACCACCAAATACCTTATTCTCAAATACAAACGGTTCGTCGCATGGTTCAATATACCCTACAACGTGAGCGTATTGACCGGGGCCACCCGATTGTTTTTTGAGTCGATAATCAAAGGTAGCTCGTTGAGATATAGCTTCCCGATAAGATACTTTGGGCTTACCAACTGCCACCTCTACGTTATATTCCCGCTTCATGCGTTCGACGTAAATTTCTAAATGCAGTTCACCCATACCGGAAATCAATGTTTCATTTGACTCGGAATCTACTTTTACATGAAAGGTGGGATCTTCCTTTTGAAAACGGTTTAAAGCTTTGGAAATCTTATCTAAATCTTGATTTTTCTTAGGTTCGATCGCCAAAGTAATCACAGGCTCTGGTACGAATATATCTTCTAAAAATACTCGTTCTGACGAACAGAATGTATCACCAGAAGCACAATCAACACCCAAAAGCGCCACAATATCCCCAGCAACAGCTTGGTTTATTACCTCTCGCTTATCGGCGTGTATTCTTACTAATCTTCCAACTTGCACCTTTTCCCCAGTACGAGAATTATAAATAGTGTCGCCTTGGTTGAGAATACCCGAATAAACGCGGATATAGGTAAACTGTCCGAAAGACTCTACCGTTAATTTAAACGCTAAAGCAACGAAAGGAGCATCCGAATTCAAAGCAATCTCGACAGATTCACCCGTTTCAAAAGCTGTTGCCTTAACGAAATCCTTATCTACAGGAGAAGGTAGATATAAAGAAACAGCATCCAACAGATTTTGCACGCCTTTATTTTTAAAAGCCGAACCTATTAATACGGGGACAAGCTCTAAATTCAAAGTTGCTTTGCGGATGGTATTCCAAATCAACTCTTGCGATAATTCTTCACCTTCTACCAATTTCTCTGTCATCTCTTCAGACTCCAAAGATAAAGTATCGAGCATTTTTTCCCGTGCAGTTTCCGCTTGTTGCTTCAAATTATCAGGAATCTCTCGCTTAACCCAATTTTCGCCATGTTCACCTTCATAGAAATGAGCCTCCATTCCAATTAAATCGATAACCCCTTGGAAGTTATTTTCAGCACCAATGGGATATTGCAGCAACAACGCATTTAACCCCAACAGATCGTGCATTGCTGCCACAACTTTGAACGGATTTGCACCGATTCGATCCATCTTGTTAATAAACGCTACGCGAGGTACACCATAACGTTTCATCTGGCGATCGACAGTAATCGACTGAGACTGCACGCCAGCCACAGCACAAAGTACCATCACAGCACCGTCGAGTACTCGTAAAGCGCGTTCGACTTCAATCGTAAAATCGATATGTCCAGGCGTATCAATTAAATTAATCTGCGTATCGTGCCATTGACAACTAGTAGCGGCGGAAGAGATCGTGATACCGTGTTCCCTCTCCAAATCATCGAAGTCCAAAGTGGCACCTTTACCACCTCCCCGTACTTCCTCAATTGCATGAATTCTGCCCGTGTAGAAGAGAATGCGCTCGCTCAATGTCGTCTTACCAGAGTCGATGTGAGCAGATATACCGATATTTCGGATGCGCGTTCGGGGAACCATGATATTTGTCCTAATTTAATAATGTTGTACGTCTTTCCGAGATTTCGGAAAAGTAAGAATTTTCAATTATTCTTATATTACAGTTATACTACAAAATCAATATAAGTCAATAGGACTTAGGAATGAAAAACCTTGCTGGTACTTCACCAGAGAAATTACCAGGGGTAATAAAGGTTCGTAGTTGCGCCGTCTTCGCCTCCAAATCCCGAATTATCAGGTGCTGAAGTGCAACTACAAATAGTACCCTCATAGGTACTAAAAAATGCCGTAATCTTTTTACTTCCAACTGATTGATTGTTTAGTACACAAAATTAACTTAAATAAGCAAGGAATAAATCATGGGCAATCAAAAATGTCAAAAGCTTAGTCCTCAAAATAATTTTGAACGCCAGAATTCCTCTTTCTGCATCCGTCAAGAAGCTGCGAAAATTGCTTTCGATCGAGGCACAGCAACGCATATATGTAATGGTGAAGAACAAGACTATCGAGATGAAAATGGCTATCCTAGCTTTATCGCCAATTTTTCTAAAGGGTAAGTACATATCTTAAAATATAAAAAATCTAGGACAAATAGTAAATCTAATAACCCTGTATCAATCAAAAATAAAGCGGGTTATGAAAGTACATCTGTGGACATAGATGCTATAGCTGAAGCAGCTATTTTACTATCAAAAAAAGGTTATAATCAAAGAAAAATTATTGATATTTTGAATGATGAAGGAGTCCCTCTTTCAATCGCTTTTGCTGTTGTCAAAAAAATTTATGAAATGAAAGCAAAAGCGTATAGAGATTCTGCAAAGCAAGCTTTGATATCAGGAACGCTATTGCTATTGCTAGGTGCTTTAATTACTTTAGCTACTTTTGCTTTAGGAATTGGCTTTGTTATTATTACAAAAGGTCTTATATTTGTTGGAATTTTGAATATATGTAGAGGTGTTTGGTATATCTTAAAATCATATTTTTTATAAAATAGCAGGACTTACGTAAAGCCCCCCTTAAAAAGGGGGTTGGGGGATCTGAATGTTTAGAAGACTATACTTTCCATTGTCCCTGCGTAAGTCCTAAAACAACATAAAAAATATGGTTTTAAGATGATTAAAAATTAATTAATATCACCCAAAATTCTCTGATAAATCTCATAATTATCCTTACCAAAACAACAAAAAATAACTTTTAGCATAGTATTCTTCTGTAATTCTTCCGAACATATTTTCACAGCAATTTCAGCAGCTTTCTCCTTGGGATAACCATAAACACCAGTACTAATACAAGGAAAAGCCAAAGATTCAAACTTGTTATCTACACCAATTTGTATAGATTTACGGTAACAATTAGCTAAAAGCTCTGGCTCTCCATTATTACCACCTTGCCAAACCGGGCCAACTGTATGAATAATAAAATTTGCAGGTAAATTATATCCTTTAGTTAACTTCGCATCACCAGTTTTACATCCTCCTAAAGAACGACATTCCATAACAAGCTCTTTTCCTGCTGCTCTGTGAATTGCTCCATCAACTCCACCACCACCGAGCAAACTGGAATTTGCAGCATTAACTATTGCATCAACTTTTAATTTTGTAATGTCGTTTAAGATTACTTCCATATTCAATTACCAATTACCAATTACCAATTATCAATTACCAATTACCAATTACCAATCCCCAATCCCCGATTCCCATTATTTATTTACTTCCCTTGCCAATTTATCCATTTCTTGCTGCATTTCTCGGCAAACTTGTTCGTAACAAGCATCTACATAATCGCGATTTTTCGATACTTCTCGACCGTATTTTTCAAAAACAATTGGTTTGCAAATACGAGTATGAATTTGTACGGGAAGCGGTATATTTGGTAAAGGTCCGATCGCTAAACCCCAAGGTAAACCCAAGTATATGGGAAATACTCCAGGATCTAATTGATATAGCCACGGTAAACCCCTATCGTTTAATTGTTTCATTATTTCGTAGAAATCACCTAAAACAATTAAAGTTTCGTGTGCCCCTACTGAAATTGCAGGAATTATGGGAACTTCGTGTCTTAAAGCTAACTTGATAAATGCTTTATTCCCGGCAAAATTAATGTTGTAACGCTGGTTGTAGGTGCGAAACATATCATATTGTCCCCCTGGATATACCAAAACGCTGGCACCTTTTTTTAGAGCTGCATTCGCTGGTTTGGGATGAGCGGCGATCGCACCTGTTTTTTGAGCTATATCACCCAGAAAGGGACTGACTTGCCAAGCATAAGGATGCATCAAACCATATGCTAAACGTTCGGTTCCATATCTACGAAACCAATCGTACATCATCATAATCATATCGGGAGTTGCCATTCCCCCATTGTGAGAACCAACTACCATTACTTGTCCTTCGGGAGGAATATTTTCCCAACCATCCGTTCTCACCCGGAAATAATTGCGGTAAAACCACTCCCAAATCGGCATGAATGATTCAATAAATTTTGGATCTCTTTGTTCTAAAGACCAACCATGTATAGATTTAGTTTGCTGATTACTCATATTTTAATATATATGTTAGCGTTCTTTCCAAAAGCGATGATTTAGCACCACCCTTAATCAATATTAAGCACTTAAATAAAGACTAAACATATTCTGACAGTTACCAGCAACCAGTTACCAGTTACCAATGGAGGATTTTTATCTACTACCGGCATCTTAAATATGAAAAATCTTTCAACATTGACTTGTTGTCGCTAAATTCTGCTTTAACACAGTTATTAAGTACCTGTGCAAAATTAATTAGACATCGGGGGCAATAGGGAACAGGGAACAGTTATATAACTGCTAACTGCTTTAGTACTTACAATTACAAACTTAAAATGTAATACAAGTATCGTTTAATTTATCTGTTAACTGCTAACTGTTCACTGTTCACTGTTAACTGTTCACTGTTCACTGTTCACTGTTCACCATAGCTTTATATAAACGGGCTAAATTTTTCTCTCTAACTGGGTACCCTAATAATAAGTAGGTTCGGCAAAATTAGGAAAATTTTATATGAAAGGTGTTTTCAGTCGGTGGACTACCAAAGTTACATTTATATCTACATTATTAATTTTACTTTCGAGTAATACCACCCGGGCTACTGATCCAGGAGCCTGTTTCATGACTACAGAAGACGGTAGAACCCTTGATTTAGGAAGCCTTTGCGGTATCGCACCTGTCAAACCTGCGGATACGGGAGTTTATCGAATTCCGATCAAACGTCGCAGCGGCAATACTCCCATAATAGATGTTACATTCAACGGTCAAAAAACTTTTGAGATGATATTTGATACTGGTGCTAGCGGTACTTTAATTACGGCTACAATGGCAAATGCTTTACAACTCAAGCCTTCGGGTACTCTTCAAGCAAGCATTGCCGATGGTTCGATCGTAAAATTGAAGACGGGGCAAGTCAAATCAATTGGTGCTGGTGGTGCTATGGTTAACAACGTTCGAGTCGCAATAGCCCCCAGAGCCGAAACTGGACTTTTAGGACACGATTTTTTTGGTAACTACGACGTAAAAATTGGGCAAAATATGATTGAACTTTACCGTCGCAAGACAGTGAACAGTGAGCAGTGAGCAGTTATCAAAAGATGTGGAAGTGAAGCGTTAGAAACCCGGTTTTTCAAAAATATCGGGTTTCTTTGTGCTTAAGAAACTAAAGCGCAACTACGAACCTATATCAAAGTATCTAAACTTGGTACATTCACCCAATTAGATGTTTCATTTGACTCGTGAGACTTATCCATTAACAACTGAGAATAAACTCCTTCACGTAAAGATGGTGTTATTGATTCTCCGCTATTAATCGCTTCAACGAGTTGATCTACTACTCGCAAAAATCCGGAAATACGTCCATCTGCATAGTTTTTAGGAAAGGTTAATCGATTGGGAATTTCGATTTCTGCAACTGGTTTACCTGAAGGGGCACCCCAAAGGCGGAATCCGTGTACGTAGTCTTTTTGATTTTCGCTAGCTAATATCAAGGTGCCTCGATCGCCGTAAACTTCTATGACATGAGTGCGAGGTGCGTAAATTACCGCACTAAGAGAAACTTGACAGGGGGTACCGTCGGCTAATTCCAACATCAAAGCACAGGTATCGTCTGTATTTACGGGTTTCATCTCTTTGGTTGTGGCATCTGGTCTTTGGGGAATTGCGGTGGTAAAATGAGCGTTGACTCGACTTACTTCTCCAAATAACCAGTGAATGTAGTCGAAAGTATGGGAACCAAGGGAACCCAAAGCACCACCACCTTTTTCTTTTTGAGAATACCAGTTCCAAGGGCGATCGGGATTAGCGCGGGAGGAGCCAAACCAGTTAATTGTAATTAAACGCTTGTTTCCAACATAGTTTTGAGCCAGCAATTCGCAAAACAGCAGCCATGCGGGTACGAAGCGAAATTCAAAGTCTACGGTAGCAGCTAATTTTTTTGATTGAGCTAAATAATAAAGTTCTTTGGCTTCTGCAACGTTTAAAGTAACTGGTTTTTCTAATAATAAATGTTTTCCGGCTTGTAAAACTTGTTTTGCCATTTCATAATGTAAAAATGGTGGTGTTGAAATTGCCACTGCTTGTACTTCGGGTAGTTGCAGGATATCTGTAAGATTGTCACAAGCGTGGGGGATGTCGTTAGATTCGGCAATTTCCTTGGCTTTATCTAAATCCCGATTGTAAACGGCTACTACTTGAGTATTGGGATGGGCTTTTAATCCGGGAATATGGACTTTTTTACCGAATCCCGTTCCTACTACAGCAATCCCAATTTCACCCTGTTGATTTTTCGATGCAGCACTCATAAATGTAAATTATATGCGAGTAAGGATTAATCTTATAATTTACAGTAAATTGGGTTTCTTATTGTTGGCAGAAGATTCAGGATTTAAAAAACCGCAGAGACACAAAGAGCGCGGAGGTAAGTACCCGTGCAAAATTAATTTAACATTTCGTTTGGATAGGGAACAGGGAACTCTTAACAGCTATATAACTGACTAGTAAATATACAATTAATGCAGGCTTACCTACCTTAATATTCATTTACTTTGCTCAATCTTTTACCGATGCGCGTCAACTATACTCAATCGCAGCAGCGATTCACGCTTGGGTAGAATTTCCAATTTTACTTTTAGCTTTAGCAATTCCCCGTGAAGAGAAAATAACAATTAAATAAAATGAGAAATAATTATTCCACCACAAAAAGAAGCAATATTAGCAATCATTGATAAATACAGTGCTTTTCTCCATCCTAAATCCAAAACTTGCGAATATAAAAAACCTTCAACAAAGATAACAATCGCTTCAATTATAATTACCCTAGCTGGAAATATTAATTTATAAATAATTATTTGGTTGCTCATCCATGCTAGGGGATGAGTTAAAAGAGTCGCACCGCAAGCCAAAGCAAACATTGCTAATACTTCTACTAAAGACGAAAATCTTTGTAGATAATGAATTAGCAATAAAACAATCGGAATTTCAATAGCTAAGGAAATTAGTAAAGCTATGAATTGAGTCATTGATTGCGGTTTTAAATTCCATCAATTATACCAGCATTTCAGAAGCTTAAAAAATATAAACTATGATTGCTAACTTCAACATTATATGATACAAGGTTATTAGTTAAAAACTAAATAGAATGTACAGATTTGCAGCAGCAAGCGAACATGAAACAATTGTACATGGTTCTGCAAGACCTGGATATCAAGATAAACAAATTTTGCAATGGATTGAGTTTATGCAAAGTCAGAATATCAAGCGCATCTGCTGTTTGCTTGCTCCTCGTCAATTAGATAAATATTCAAATTTACTGGAAATATATAAAAAGGAATTTGGATTAAAACAAGTTTGTTGGGCACCTATTGAAGATTTTAATTTAGTTGATAAGCAATTATTAATTCAAGAAATATTACCATTTTTAGTAGAAGGCGATCGCCAAAATGAAAAAGTAGTAGTTCACTGCTCCGCCGGAATTGGACGCACCGGACAGGTTTTGGCAGCATGGTTAGTGTACGAGCGGGGATTTTCCAATCAACAAGCCATATCAACAGTTATGCGAATCAAAAGAAATCCCTATGAATTTATAGTTACAGCTGCAATGAAAGGGCAAAACCCGAGGAAAGCAATCTCTCAATTTAATCAAATTTTAGATGATTGTCGTAATTTTGGTGAAAAAAATAGATAGTTAATATAGGTTTGTAGTCAGGGCTTTAGCCTTCTAATTTAAGAGCTACAAACAGTTAAATAAAAAAAAACCATGAATAAATCACAACCCGATCCAGTTCGTTTAGAAATCTTCAAAAATCTCTATCAATTTATTGCCGAACAAATGGGAATCGTGCTGCAAAATACGGCAGCATCGGTAAATATCAAAGAACGTTTAGACTTTTCCTGTGCAATTTTTGATTCTTCGGGTTTATTAGTTGCAAATGCTCCTCATATACCCGTACATTTGGGTTCGATGAGTGAAAGCGTTCGCAGTTTAATTAACGATAAAGGAAATACTTTAAAACCGGGAAACGTCTATTTATCAAATAATCCCTACAACGGTGGAACTCATCTTCCCGACGTAACAGCAATTACCCCCGTTTTTTCTTCCGATACTCCCATATTTTACGTTGCTTCTCGCGGACATCAAGCCGATATTGGCGGAATTACACCCGGTTCCATGCCTCCTCATAGTCAAACTATAGAAGAGGAAGGTATTTTATTTGATAATTTTCTCTTGGTTGAATCAGATAATTTTCGAGAACAAGCAGTTAGGGAAGTGTTGGCAAATCATACTTATCCAGCCAGAAATCCCGACCAAAATATAGCTGACTTTAGAGCTTCTATTGCTGCCAATAATCGCGGAGTTCAAGAACTTCTTAAAATGGTTGAGCAATATAGCTTGGAAGTCGTACAAAATTATATGAAATTTGTCCAGGATAATGCCGAAGAAGCAGTACGAAAAGCAATTGATGTTTTAAAAGATGGTTCGTTTAGTTATGAAATGGATAGCGGTGCAAAAATTCAAGTTAAAGTTACCATCAATAAACAGAATCGCAGTGCAAAAATAGATTTTACCGGCACATCTAACCAGTTAAACAGTAACTTCAATGCTCCCAAAGCTGTAACTCAAGCCGCCGTTTTATACGTCTTCCGTACTTTAGTCAAAGATAATATTCCCCTCAATGCAGGTTGTCTCAATCCTTTAGAAATTATTATTCCAACTGGCTGTATGCTCAACCCAACTTATCCAGCAGCAGTAGTAGCAGGTAATGTGGAAACTTCTCAAACTATTGTCGATGCTTTGTATGGTGCTTTAGGAATAATGTCTGGTTCTCAAGGTACCATGAATAACTTTACTTTTGGCAACGAAAACTATCAATATTATGAAACAATATGTGGTGGTTCCGGTGCTGGTGAAGACTTTGACGGTACGGATGCAGTGCAAACCCATATGACGAATTCGCGATTAACCGATCCAGAAGTATTAGAAACGCGATATCCCGTACTTTTAGAAAACTTTAGTTTGCGTCTTGGTAGCGGTGGTAAAGGAAAGCATTCCGGTGGTAATGGAGTGATTCGTCGCATCCAATTTTTAGAAAATATGACAGCGAATATTCTTTGCAGTCATCGTTTGATATCTCCCTTTGGTTTAAATAATGGAGAAGCGGGGAAAGTTGGACGCAATTTGGTAATACGTAAAGATGGAAGCCAAGAAGAATTAGATAGTACCGCAACAGTAGAAATGAAACCTGGAGATGTTTTTGTTATAGAAACTCCTGGTGGCGGTGGATTTGGATGATTTAGATTTTATGCGGAGGCTCGTAGTAAGCGATTTATCGCCTCCTGATTCCTAATAATCAGGCGTAGACAGCGCTACTACGAATTATTATATTCCCTATTGCCTTTTTAAAATAATTTAATTAGCATACTAACTACACAATAACCAACATCCTTCTTATTTTTAAAACACATGATTAAATATATTTGGTTAAAAAATCTTCGTCAAATAACGCTCCTAACTATTGTTTGTTTATTGGTATTTTCTACTATATCCTGTAGCAATAATCCCAATAATTCTCCACAAGTTGAAGCTATTGAAACACCTACCACAGCAACTACTTCATCTACCGATACATTGCCCACAACAGTGCAAAGTGCAGTTTTATCAGATGCAGCAAAACGTGTTAGTAAACCTGTAGCTGCACTGCGAATTACTCAAACCCAAAAAGAAAGTTGGGGAGATAGTTGTTTGGGATTAGCCGAAGGTGGTACGCTTTGCGCTCAAGTAATAGTTCCCGGCTGGAAAGTTGTAGTCAGCGATGGGCAGCGCGAGTTTGTTTATCGTACTGATGACAAAGGCAAACAAGTCAAATTAGAAGAATTATAATAACTGTTGTAGAGACGTAAAATTTTACGTCTCCCGACAGTTGTGGTAAAAACTAACCATCTGCAACTAAATCAAAGCCAAAATTCTCAATCCTAGAACCCCAATCAGAACAATTAAACCCAATCCTCTACGAAAATAATTAACTCCCGAAAATAATTCCTGCCAACCCCAGGTAAATATACAGCCGAAAGCCAGTACTTCTAAACCTGTATTTACATCTCCTTGAGTAAAAAATAGTTGCAGTAAACTAGCTACACCCCAAACAATAATCGGTGGATTTGGTGGCTGAGCAATTACAATATTGCCATCCGAATCGCGAAATACTTTATCAAATAACGTCGGAGGTTGCATTGTCATAATAATTAAAAAGTAGAACAGTAAAAACCTTGCTATTTATATTTAATAGAAGCTTTTCATCTCACTAATCTTAAAACATCAGATACGCAAAAAAACTCTACTGCTAGTGTGTTGTAGAGTAACAATAGGCTTTGCAGCTACACCTATCTATATATATCTATCGATTCCGCAGCAAAACAATTACTTAAGCCTGCATTATTTATATACAGGACTTACGCAATTGTCATAATATCCGGCTGGTGCGTGACACTGAATACCTTATTTCTACGTTCAAAATGAATCAAAGTGTCACAGCACCCTACGAGAAAATGTGCCAGTTGCGTAAGTCCTAATATAATTACTCCGCTAGCTATGTAACCGTTCCCACAACCCTACTTAGAAGAAATGTACTTATATGTACCTTTCATGAGTAAATAGTAATTAACAACGTTCCAACTAATAACCATCAACTAACAACTCATGATTGCAGGTACCACAAAACTACTTGGAATAATCGGACATCCGGTAGAACATTCGCTTTCGCCGTTAATGCAGAATGCAGCTTTGGCGAAGTTGGGATTGGATTATGTTTATCTTCCTTTTCCCGTTCAACCGCAGAATTTAAAACAAGCCCTCGATGGTTTTGCAGCTATTAATGTTGTCGGATTTAACGCTACTATTCCCCATAAAAGGGCAATAATTCCTTTACTTTCAGAAATTGAACCGATCGCTCAAGCTGTAGGTGCCGTTAATACAGTCGTTCGTAGAAATGACAAATGGATCGGCACTAATACTGATGTTGAAGGATTTATCGCACCGTTGCAAACCTTAGATAGAGATTGGAGTCAAACCATTGCGGTAATTTTAGGTAATGGTGGTGCTGCTCGGGCTGTTGTCGCAGGTTGTACTCAATTGGGTTGTGCGTCAATTCATGTGGTAGGGCGTAATTTAGAAAAGTTAAAAGAATTTCGTGATAGTTGGAAAGATTCCCCAATACAAATAAATTTAGAAGTTCATCAATGGGATTCTTTACCAGAAATAATTAATAAGGCTAATTTGTTAATTAACACAACCCCTATAGGGATGTATCCCAAGGTAGAAAATTCACCAATCGATGTAGAATTATTTACGCATCTACCAAAAGATACAATTGTCTACGATTTGATTTATACACCTAGCCCCACAAAATTTTTACAATATGCCCAACAAGCAAATAAAACTGCGATCGACGGATTAGAAATGTTAGTTCAACAAGGTGCAGCAGCTTTGAAGATATGGCTGCAACAGGAATCCGTTCGGGTAGATATAATGCGTCAAACCTTGCAGCAAAAGCTTTACCAAAGATAACTAAAAAGAAATAAATCTTTACTTTTAACTATTGACTATTTCCCGATTGTTGATAATTGATAAGTTGAAACTTTAAATTTAATTAGTAATTTTTAATCTTAACTTGTTTATTTTTTACACATTTGTCGTATTATTGGTTATAGCAAATGATACATTCATAGAGTTTCATCTATGTTAATCATTAAAAAATCATGAAAATATTAATCTATGATTAGCTTAGACTTATTAGCAATGTAATCTGCCACCATTATGTTCTGGTCTCAAAATAAATAAGTAAAAAATCATCATCATGATGATAATATTCTTTATTATCTGAGTTGATATTTATTATTGTTCGGGGTTTTGTGCGAAATTTTTTGGTAATTAAATAACCGATTGTCAATAATAGTTTCCTTGATAGCTTGCTAAGCTTAAATGTTTGAGCAGGTTGGGAGAATTATTGTCTAAATCTAAAAAAAGAATAGTTCAAGTAATAAAAAACAATTACTAATCAAAATATGGTATTTAAAATATGCAAATAACCAATCAAATCCATTTTAGGAACCTGCGCGGTGACATATTTGGTGGTTTAACTGCGGCAATTATTGCTTTACCGATGGCTTTAGCTTTCGGAGTAGCTTCCGGTGCAGGTCCTGCTGCTGGACTTTATGGAGCTATTTTAGTTGGTTTTTTTGCAGCTCTGTTCGGTGGAACTCCAACATTAATTTCCGAACCTACCGGACCGATGACGGTGGTAATGACTTCGGTTATTGCTCAGATGATAGCGTCGCAAGGGGGGGATAGGACCGCCGGATTAGCGTTGGCTTTTACCGTAGTAGTAATGGCTGGGATAATTCAAATTATCCTTGGTGCATTGAAGTTGGGAAGATACGTTACTTTAATGCCTTATACGGTGGTTTCCGGTTTCATGTCGGGAATTGGGATAATTCTAATTATTTTGCAAACAGCACCGTTTTTAGGACAGAAAAGTCCTGGGGGTGGGGTGCTTGGTACGGTGCAAGGTATACCCAACCTGCTTGCAAATATTCAACCGATTGAAACTATTTTGGCTGTGTTAACTATTGCCATTCTAGTATTTTCTCCCAAGCAGATAAATAAGTATATTCCCCCGCAGCTATCGGCTTTAGTTATAGGAACAGTTGTTTCTCTTGTATTCTTTGGCAATGCTGATATCCGCAGAATAAGCGATGTTGGCGAAGTTACAGCAGGTTTACCTCAATTAGTAACGCCTAGATTTGATGCAGGATTATTCCAAACCATGCTGATCGACGCTTTGGTTTTGGGTATGTTGGGCTGTATTGATGCCTTATTGACATCAGTAGTTGCCGATAGTTTGACTCGCACCGAACACGATTCTAATAAAGAATTAATCGGTCAAGGTATAGGTAATATTGTTTCTGGATTATTTGGCGGTTTGGCTGGTGCTGGCGCAACGATGGGAACGGTTGTTAACATTGAAACAGGCGCTCGCACGGCGGTTTCTGGTATAACTCGTGCCTTGATTTTGTTAGTTGTAGTCTTGTGGGCTGCACCTTTAACTTCTGTAATTCCCCTAGCGGTATTAGCAGCGATCGCCTTGAAAGTAGGTGTAAACATTATTGACTGGAGCTTCCTCAAACGCGCTCATAAGGTATCTCCCAAAGCTGCCTTGATTATGTACGGGGTAATAATTCTCACCGTATTTGTTGACTTAATTGTTGCGGTTGGTGTTGGGGTATTCGTTGCAAATATCTTGACCATCGAACGTTTAAGTAACCTGCGTTCTGAAGATGTGAAGACAGTTACCGATGCTGACGATGCAATTCTCTTGAACGATGTAGAAAGAGATTTATTGGATCGTGCTAACAATCGCGTGTTGCTGTTCCAATTAGAAGGACCGATGATATTCGGTGTTGCTAAGGCGATCGCCCGCGAACAAACCGCGATGAAAGACCATGATGTATTGATTTTAGACTTGAGTGAAGTTCCACATATGGGCGTAACAAGTTCCTTAGCGATAGAAAATGCGATTAAAGACGCTATAGATAAAGGTCGTCACGTATTTATTGTCGGCGCTACAGGCAAGATTAAGCAGAGATTACAAAAATTGGGAATCTTTAGTATGTTGCCTCCACATCACATAGTTGGCTCTCGTGAAGAAGCATTAAAGCAAGCACTTAATTTGGTCGGCTATCGCAGCGATGATGTTTCCGAAAACTATCCCACTAGTGGCTTTAACGAAACTGCTTTTGGACAGTAAGTATTTTAGATGCTCCCGGCATTTAAGGTTAAATACAAGCCTTCAGGTGGAGCCGTCGGGGGCTTTATATAATCTAAAATTCCCTCAGTCTTGTTTTTGTTCGCAAATCTAAAATTTCAAATCGAGTCACGAAAGTTACAGATTATTACAAGTTAAAGGAGTTATAGAAGTTACAGAATTTCAAAAATTCAGCTAACTTAGATAACTCCTTATTACTGGTCAAAACCTTAAGAAATCCGATTCAATTGCGATCGGGAGCTGTTATTAACTAGCCCATTTATTAGGAGAAACAATAAATACGTCCGATGAATTATCTAATTGAATTCCCAGAGCCAAGCAATTACTTGCTGGCAACGACCGAAGCTGAAGAAGCACCCATTGTCCTTGCAGGGGTACTGCTGAGTTTAATTGTAATTTATCTTGCGAGTAAATTAGGTGGTGAGTTGTCCAGAAAGCTGGACTTTCCCCCAGTTTTGGGTGAATTAGTTGGTGGTGTAGTAGTTGGTGCTTCGGCTCTAAATCTCCTAGTGTTCCCCGAAAGCGGTGCGACTGCTTCCGACTCGTTACTGATGACTGTTTTACAATTTTTTGATGACATCAGTCCAGAAGCGGTAAATTCAATTTTTGCAAGCCAAAGCGAAGCAATTTCGATTTTGGCAGAATTGGGTGTAATTGTGCTGCTGTTTGAAATTGGTTTGGAATCCGATCTGAGGGAATTGCAAAAAGTCGGTTATCAAGCAGCAGTTGTAGCGATAGTGGGAGTCGTTGCTCCTTTTGTGGCTGGTACTGCGGGTTTGATGTTTCTCTTTAATGTGCCGACAATTCCGGCTGTTTTCGCAGGTGCGGCTTTAACTGCAACTAGTATTGGTATCACCTCGAAAGTTTTATCGGAATTAGGACATCTCAAATCAGCAGAAGGGCAAATAATTGTCGGTGCGGCGGTAATTGATGACGTATTAGGTATTATCGTTTTAGCGGTAGTCGCAAGTTTGGCAAAAACTGGTGAAGTTGATATTTTCAATGTAATTTACCTGATTATTAGTGCCAGCGCTTTTCTACTCGGTTCGATTTTACTGGGTAAATTCTTCAATAAAGCTTTTCATTTGAGTGCCGAATTTTTTCAAACCAGGGGAAACATTGTAATTCCGGCGTTTATTTTTGCATTGTTCATGTCTTTTGTTGCCAATGCAATTCACTTAGAAGCAATTTTAGGTGCTTTTGCTGCTGGTTTGGTTTTGGATGAAACCGATACACGCAATGAATTAGACGAGCAGGTGATTCCTATTGCAGATATACTGGTGCCGATTTTCTTCGTCACCGTAGGAGCCAGTGTTGATTTAAGCGTACTTAATCCTATAGTTCCGGAAAATCGTCAAGGTTTAATTTTAGCGGTATTTTTGATTGTAGTCGCGATTATCGGTAAAGTAATCACGGGTTGGGCAGTCTTCGGTAAACCCGGAATTAATCGTTTGGCGATCGGTGTAGGAATGGTTCCACGGGGAGAAGTTGGGCTAGTATTTGCGGGAATTGGTGCAGCTAGCGGCGCACTTGATAAGCCTTTGCAAGCGGCAATTATTATTATGGTGATTCTGACAACCTTTTTAGCGCCGCCTTTTTTACGGATTGCGTTTGGTGATGGAGCTAAACCTGTAGAAGAAGCAGATGCTGCTAGTTAAAGATTCAATACTTTTTTAGCTTTATAAAAATCACTAAGTCACCTTTTATGGTGGCTTTTTTTATCGGTAATAGGTAATGGGATTGCTTGCCTACACAATGTTCCTTAGTCTACGAGAGACACTAAGTAGTCACGCAAAATTAATTGTATATTGTCATTACGAGTGGAGCGAAGCGAAACGAAGTAATCAGCGGAAGCTGCGGTTCATCGCAAGCGTTTGGGATTGCTTCACTTCGTTCGCAATGACACAAATAATTTTGCACACTCACTTATCTTTGATGCAAATTTTTTTTGTAAATTTTCTTGTTAAACTTATTGTTGTATAAGAATTCGGGATACCCTACAAAAAATACTCTTTATTTATATAAACTTTTATCATTATCCCTAATTACTAATTATCAATTACCTATTACCAATTACCTACAAACCATATACTTATGGAACAAATGTTACAAGAGCTTTCCAAAAGTCCTATTGCCGCATTTACGATTCTTTTATTAGTAATTCTAGTAGTACCCCCAATCTTTGAACGTTTACGACTTCCGGGTTTGGTGGGATTATTAGCAGCAGGAGTCGTTTTAGGCCCCGATGGTTTAGGTATCTTAAATGCAGAAACTGAAACCATGAAATTGCTGTCGGACATTGGTAAGATTTATCTAATGTTCGTTGCTGGTTTAGAAATAGATTTAGAAGATTTTCGTAAAAATAAAGATCGTTCTTTAGGCTTCGGAGTTGCAACTTTTTTAGTTCCGATGATTTTTGGGGCTATGGTAGGAAGATTTTTTAATTTTGATTGGAATGCTTCAATTTTAATTGGTTCTCTGCTCGCTTCTCATACTCTTCTGGGTTTTCCTATAGTTACCCGTTTGGGAGTTACCAGCAATCAAGCCGTTACCGTAACTATCGGGGCAACAATTTTTACCGATATTGCGGCATTATTGGTGCTGGCAATTTGTGTTTCAATTAGTGCTGGAGAATTTTCTGCTGTCAGTTTGAGTATTCAATTAGGTACTTTAGCAATTTACGCAGCAATAGTTTTATTCGGTTTTGATTGGGCTGGTAAAGAATATTTTCGTCGCACTGGAGACGAACAAAGCAATCAATTTTTGTTCGTATTATTGGCAGTATTTTTAGCTTCTGTAGGAGCGGAGATTATAAATGTAGATAAAATTGTCGGAGCATTTTTAGCAGGTTTGGCAGTAAATGATGTAGTCGGACATTCCCCGGTAGAAGAGAAAGTAGAATTCGTTGGAAGTACTTTATTTATTCCGTTTTTCTTCGTCGGGATGGGATTGCTGATAAATTTCTCAGGATTTGTATCCAGTCTTAGTACTCAATTACCTTTAACAATTGGAATTGTTGGTGCTTTAATTATTAGTAAATTTATCGCTGCATTTGTAGCTAAAGTACTTTATGGCTACAACTGGAATGAAACATTAACAATGTGGTCTTTATCTTTACCTCAAGTTGCTGCAACTTTAGCTGCTGCATTAGTAGGTAAAACTGCGGGAATTATTACAGATGCTGTTTTTAATACTGTAATCGTTTTAATGTTAGTTACGGCTATTTTAGGTCCGATATTAACAGCAAAGTTTGGCAGTAAATTAACCGTACCGAAAGCAAGTTTGGAGAAAAAATCTCAAACGCAAGAAGTAGAAGCAGAAGATGCAGAATTCAATTTAGATACCGATAATTTCATTTACAATAATCTTTTCAAGGTAGTAGTACCTGTTTATAATCCCCATACTGAAAGATATTTGATTGAAATGGGAGCATTATTAGCTCATCATGAAAAAGGGATAGTTGTGCCTTTATCGATTCCCAAAGCACACGTCCATATGGATGAACCACGATTGAAAGTTTCCATTAAACGAAGCAAGAAATTATTACAGCAAGCTTTACAAATTTGTCAAGAATTCCAAGCTCAAGCCAAACCAGTTATTCGTATTGATGATGATGTTGCACGAGGAATTAGTCGCGCAGCCAGAGAACAAAATGCTGATTTAATTGTTATGGGGTGGAGTCCAAACAGCGGTTTACAAGCGCGTTTATTCGGTAATATTATTGACAATGTTTTTTGGGCTGCACATTGTCCGATTGCGGTAATGCGCTTGCTAGATGAACCAATAAATATTCATAGTATTCTCGTTCCCGTGAGAAACATTACCCCTGAAATATTGCGTGCAATTCAATTTGCCCAGCTTTTTGCCGATACAAACGAAGCATCCGTAACATTATTACACGTCCGACCCCGCAAAACTACAGATAAAGAAATTGCATTATTTGAATCCGAGCTTTCTTCCTATTTAAGTAATAGTAAATCTCAAAAAGAAGTAGTTATCAGAACAATTCGTCACGATGACGTAGCCAAAGTTATCATCAAAGAAGCTAATTCCTACGACATGGTAATTTTGCGATCGGTACATCGTCGTACCGCCGGAGGATTAGCAGTTAGCGATGTCACCAATAAATTGCTTTCATCAATCAATAATTGTTCGATGGTATTGTTTGGAGAACCACATTCAGGTTAAAGCTTAGGAATTAAGAGTTAAAAAATAAGTGTTTTAACTACAAGTTGAATGATTTTTTAGAGTATGTAAATGATAAAGAAGTATATAGGACATAATAATGAAAACTGAACGTGAAATAAATGAAATTATTGATGCTATTAATTTACTTTACATCCAGTTTTTTACTTAAAAAATATTTTGATTATGACAAAATCTCTTGCTTATCTTAATGAATTTATTTCTAAGTAATTCTTAACTGCGGTATTAATTTTATAATATTTACGGGTAATTAAGGTTTGTAGTAGCCCCCAAGCTCTCACAAGATCAATTACTTTAGGAGGGGCTAAAGCCTAACTACAAACCCCATCTCACCCCAAGCGATCGATCAAATGCTCCCCAACGCGCAAAGCATTAGCAATAACCGTCAAAGCAGGGCTGGTTGCAGAGATAGAGGGGAAGAAACTACTGTCAACAACATAAAGATTATCTAAATCGTGAGTGCGACAGTTAAGATTGAGAACTGAAGTTTTTGCATCTTCCCCAAAGCGACAAGTGCCACTTTGATGAGCGACTACTTGAATAGGTGTTTCACCACGAGGGTAAATACTTTGATTCCCATCTATGGATTTAAGTACGTCAATCCAACGATAAATTAAACGGTCATGGGCTTCGGTATTATTAGGGGTGTAATCTAAATATAATTTGTCACCCCCTACGCGAATGCGGTTTTTAGGTACTGGTAAATCTTCAGTTTGCAACCACCAACCAATAGAACGTTTGGCTAACTGTTTTAAACCAAATCCTGGCATTCGTTTCGCAATAATGGATAAAAGCGGTGGTGACTCAGAAAAAATCACATCTTGAAGAATACCACCAGAATTTTGAATATGACCCATTGGGTAAGGAAAATTTTCATCACCCCAATAAAAATCATTTATATAACGGGTTCTTTGAAACAATCCAGAATTAGGATTATTAGTAATTTGTACTAAAGTCGTCATCAACTGTTTCATCAAATTACATCCCAGCAAATCAGAACTATTACCAAGTCCGTTAGGATGTTTTTCATTAGCAGAACGCAATAATAATGCTGCTGAATTTATCGCACCACAGGAAAGTACAATAATATTGCCCATAAACAAATAAAGGCGATCGCCAATTTTTGCTTCTACAGCTTTAACTTCTTTCCCTGAAGGATTGGTATGCAAACCAACAACTTTAGCTTTAGTTTTCAGAGTGATATTATCATAGGATGTAATTGTAGGAGAAATACCAGTATCTTCGGCATCAGTTCTTCCTTCTTGTCCAACTCCAATAGGGAGGTATGCTGGATGCAATCCTTGTTTAGAAATGCGAGTACAAATATCTTCCACTTGAGGTTCGCTATCAACTACAGTATGTGGAAAATCTTCGCTACGAGGGGGTTCGGTTAAATCATCACCTGTTTTACCGTGGACTTGATAGAGCTTTTCAGCTTCTGTATAGTAAGGTTCAAAATCCTTATATTTAACTTCCCATTCCGGGGAAATACCATCTTGATGCTGAACTTTTTCAAAATCCTTTTCCCGCATTCGTTGTAATACACCACTATATATTTTGGTATTACCACCAACTGAATAACTCGTTTGAGGATGAAAAGGTTCACCTTCACCATCATACCATTGTTCGGATGCATGAAAATCTTCTTTTTTAAAGACTTCCACACCAACTAACTGAGAACTTTCTTTTTCTAAAAAATCTCCCTGTTCTAAAACAAGAATTTTTTTACCCGTAGGTGCTAATTTATGAGCTAAAGTTCCTCCACCAGCACCAGTACCGATAATTATTACATCGTAATCTTGGTCGTCAATAATCATTTTTATTTGTTATTTGTTAGTTGATAGTTGTTAGTTGATAGTTGATAGTTGATAGTTGATAGTTGTTGGGAATTAGTAATTGTGGATAGTCGATTGATTAATTACTGATAACTGTTCACTGATAACTGTTCACTGTTCACTGTTCACTGATTACTGCCAAACATAAAGAAGTAAAAATAAAACAATCCAAATTACATCAACAAAATGCCAAAATAATGAAGTTGCATCTACTCCATAATGACCATTTTCATAATTACCGGGAATGAAAGAACGAATCAACATTGTTAACTGCAACAACACACCACTAAAAACGTGTAAACCGTGGAATCCTGTTAATAAGTAAAACATTCCACCGAATGTACCAGAAGTAAAAGTAAATTCTAAACCATTCCATTCAACTGCTTGTCCGTAAAGGAAGTAACTTCCCATTGCCATTGTTAACAGCCAAAATACGCGAAAACCCCAAATATTATCCTTCTTTAAAAATCTTTCCGCAAAATAAATGACAAAACTACTAGAAACAAGAATTACTGTATTTATTGCAGGCTCTCTAACTTCTAATCCTTCAACTCCCGGTGGTAGCCAATCGACAGTTGTTGTTTTATAAACTATATATCCGGCAAAAAAACTTAAGAAAATTACACTTTCTGAAAGTAGAAAGACAATAAAGCCAAACATACTATTGCCTTCTTCATCATGTTCGTGTTCGGCTGCATCATGATTTGTTAGTTCCAATTCGCTGAATGAATTCTCACCTTTTAACTGCATTGCTTCACCGTCTGTAGTACTCATAAAAATAAGGTTAGTTGTTAGTGGTTAAGAATTGGGAGTTAGGAATTAGGAATTATAAAAATAATTGTAGTGGGAGCATCTTGCTCCCTTTTTTACTTTATTACATATTCAATACAATCTACAATTACCAATTACCAATTACCAATCCCCAATTCCCAAATTAATTAATTTAATTCAGATGCATTCGCGACTAAATCTTCTGGTTTTGATTTCCCATAACCGTAGGGTTCTTTGATTACGATAGGAAGTTGTTTTTCAAAGTTTTCTACTGGTGGTGGTGAAGAAACTAACCATTCCAAACCAATTGCATTCCAAGGATTATCTGGTGCTTTTTTACCGTCAATCCAAGAGCTAATTACATTAAGTAAAAATGGTAGGGTGGACATTCCTAATAAAAATCCACCAAGACTAGCAATTACATTCCAAAAGGCAAATTCTGGGTCGTAGGAAGCAACTCTTCTTGGCATTCCTTGCAATCCTAATGGGTGCATGGGGAAGAAGTTGAGATTTGTACCAATAAATGTCAACCAAAAGTGTAATTTACCCAAACCTTCGTAATACATCCTTCCAGTCATCTTCGGGAACCAATGGTACAAAGCAGCATAAACACCCATCACCGTTGCACCATAAATCACATAATGGAAGTGACCAACTACGAAGTAAGTATTGTTAACGTGAATATCAACCGGAACCGCAGCCAGCATAATACCCGTAATTCCAGAAAATACGAACATTACTAATCCACCCAACGCAAACAACATTGGTGTATCAAGCCGTAATTTTCCTCCCCAAATTGTCCCAACCCAAGCAAATACTTTAATTCCAGTTGGTACCGAAATCAACATTGTGGAGAACATGAACAGCATCCGCATCCAACTAGGAGTACCACTAGCAAACATATGGTGAACCCAAACCACAGCACTCAAAGCGGTGATGATCAAGGATGAAACAGCTACTACTTTGTAACCAAATAGAGGCTTGCGAGCGTAAACCGGAAATACTTCGGAAAAAATTCCAAATACAGGCAGTATTATTACGTAAACCGCAGGATGAGAATAGAACCAGAAAAAATGCTGATATAACACCGGGTCGCCGCCTTTTGCCGGGTCAAAGAAACTGGTTCCGACGCTTAAATCAAATAGCAGCATTACCGCACCAGCAGTCAATGCAGGCAATCCAAATAACTGAATCATCTGGGCGCTTAATACCGTCCAAACATAGGCAGGCATCTTGAAAAAGCCCATTCCTGGCGCTCTCATGCGGAAAATAGTAGTCACAATATTTACCGCACCCAAAATCGAAGATATTCCCGATAATGCAACAGCTATCAACCACAGAAACTGTCCGTTAAACAAAAGACCTGTAGGATTTTGGGTACTTACGGGTGGATAAGACCACCAACCCGATTGTGCGGGGCCACCAGGAACAAAGAAACTAGCCATCAGTATAATTCCAAACACTGGAACCATCCAAAAGGCAAGAGCATTTAGACGAGGAAACGCCATATCTCGCGCCCCAATCTGCAAAGGTACGAGGTAGTTCGCTAAACCAGCCAGTACCGGAAAAGTCCACATAAAAAGCATTACCGTACCGTGCATGGTAAACATGGCATTATAAACGGTGCGGTCTACTAAATCAGATTCAGGAGTAATTAATTCCCCCCGAATAATCATGGCGAAAATACCACCAATCAGGAAAAATACGAAAGCGGTAACTATGTATTGGATACCTATAACTTTATGGTCGGTACTAAAAGTAAAATAGGTTTTCCAAGTCGTCGGTGGATGATGTTGACTTTGATGTTGTTCGCTGACAACTTCATTATCTCTGTTTTGAGTACTAGTCATTTCAATTTTAGATTTTAGATTTTAGATTTTAGATTGGGCATGGGATAATAAATAATGGGAGTAGAGTGAGATATTAATTTCTCCTACTATCTCTTCTTGTCTCAGTTGAATCTTGGATAGGGAACAGGGAACAGTAAGAGGTAAAATTAAATTTGTATCTCTTTTACAATGCCCAATTTCTATTAATTGTGATAATTAACTACGGGTGGTTCTGCTGGTTTGACTGTTGCCCAACTAGTATTAATCGCTTTATCAGATTTACTGGTATATTCAGATATTGCTTGATTGTATGCCGGGGATGGTTCGCGGGTTTGAGCAACTTTTAGCCATTCTTGATATTTTTCTGGAGATTCAACAACCACATCAGCTTGCATTGCTGCGAAGTAAGTACCGCTATATTGAGAATCTCGCAGTCTATATTTACCTTCAAGAATGGGAGTAAACTGAAAATCGATTATTTCACCAGGAATTACATCTTGCTTGACTCGAAATGCAGGAATATAAAAACCGTGTATAACATCTTCTGATTGCAATGTTAAATAAGCTGGTTTGTTTACAGGTAAATGTAATTCAGTGCTGCTAATATTTTGCTCTGGGTAGTTAAAAATCCAAGCCCATTGTTTAGATATAACTTCAATTTTTTCAGAATTATCAACTGGTGCTGCAATCACTGATTTCATTCCCATAGAAATATGTTCATGTTGTATAGAACCGAGAATCGACATCTGGTCGTATACTTGGTAACTGTAAACCCCAATCCAAATCACTAAAGCAAATGGAATAGCCGTCCAAACCACTTCTAAAGTGATATTACCTTCTATCGCTGGGCCATCGCTAACGTCATATTTACCAGCACGATTAAATATTATTGAATATACTATTGCTGCCGTAACTCCTAGAAAAATAAATGCTCCTAACGTCACCAAAAAACTGAATAAATCATCTACTAATAGAGATTGAGCAGTAGCTTGTGGAGGAAGCCAAGAATAAGCCTGTTGTCCAATCCATAGACTAACAACAGCTAAAACAATCGCGCTGACAATTACTGATAAAATATCGCCTATTTTCATAATGAAGGTTGATAGTTGATAGTTGTTAGTTGTTAGTTGATATTACTCAAAACCTTTAACCTTTAACCTACTTCAATAAAGTATTAGGATCTTGTCCCAATCGCAATAAATTGTCTGCGGTATTATGTATGCCAAATTCACCAGCCATGTGCGCTCCTAATGTTCCGTGTAGGTACATGAGAAACATGATAAATAGTCCAACAAACAAATAACTAAATTGGACTTGTAAACGTCTGTCTTTACGCAATTGGAAGCGCTGATAGCCTCGCCAAACAGTCATTCCAACAATAAATGCTAACAATACAACACCCCCAACACCGTGCCAAAGCATTGTTTCCATTGCTTGCAAACCCCAAGCACTTTTGACACCAGCTTCTGGTTGTGCCAGCATAATTTCGTAAAAACCTGCTGCTACTGTAAAAAATGTAATCACTGACGCGGCTAACATATTGTACCAGCCAACGTCGAAGAAACTAGAACGAGTAGCCTTAATAGCTAGAAATTTGAATATTGGTTTTTCTAATGTAAAAAATACGCCAACTATATCAAAGGCTATGCTAATAATAAATAATCCCAATGTGAGATGAACTAAATTAGGATGAATTGGGATAGAATACGGTAATCCATTCGCTCCTAAATCTAGCTGGTTTATCAGTTCAGAATTCATTATAAAACCCCCTCTTTCACAGCTTCTACTACTGGACTTGTATGCAGTCCGTAAACCCAAACTAGTTTATCTCCTAGATATACTTGGAAACACACCAAAACAGTTAAACATAGCCCAACAGCTAAGTAAGAGATAGGAATTGTTTGAGAGTCGCGTAACCTGATAACGTAGCGCCAGCCAGTGATTGCTGCAATAATTCCTGAAAGCGACCAACCAATCAAAGTGTGTAAATTCAGTACTGGCTCAACTGCATCGTAAGCTAACGCTAAACCCGCTTCAATTTGACCAAAAATAATTGCAATGAAGATAGAAACTGTTGCAAACAACATATTCCACCAACTTACCTCAAAAAGTCGAGTATTCTTAGTAAAATAGCCAATAACATCGCAGAAGAACGAAAATAAAACCATCGCAATCACAAAGTGAACGACGATGGGATGAATTGTATCTGGATATGGCAAATTATGCTCGTTTAAAGCTGGAAGAAGATTATCAAACATTGTGTTCCCCTCTACATTAATAGCAAACTTTTTGCGATTAAGTTTTCGCTTCAATCTTAGCAATAATAAGCGATTTTTTTGTAATATTTCTTTATTGTACGCAATTAAACAGAAACGGCTATATTCTATTGTTATTGGTAGTCTTTTTTCTCTAAATATAGATTATTTTAAGAATGACAACTGGTCATAATTAAACATAAGTAGTTTCTGATTAAATATTATATATAGACTTATGTTATGATTCTGTGACTTTTAATGTGATTTAGCACTGATAATTTTATTGTAATAATAAAAACTTCAATGTTACAGTATTCAATACAAGCGGTTTAAAATGTAACTTGTACTACTAAAATGTGAAAAGCGAAAAGGAGTGAGGTTATAGCTTGTATTCAAAAAACCACAAAAGGTTTGCATTAAGAAGAAAAATCCTTTATGCAAACCTTTGAAAATTAATGTGTAGTCTCAGGAATTCTTAACTTTTAACTTTTAATTTCCCTCACCCCAAACTGTCAATCAAATGCTCCCCTACCCGCAAAGCATTAGCCATTATAGTAAGAGCGGGGCTGGTTGCAGAGATGGAAGGGAAAAAACTGCTATCGACGACGTAGAGATTGTCTATATCGTGAGTGCGACAGTTAAGATTGAGAACTGAAGTTTTTGCATCTTCCCCAAAGCGACAAGTTCCACTTTGATGAGCTACTACTTCTATAGGTGTTTCACTACGGGGATAAATTGTTTGTTTTCCATCGATGGAATTAAGTACGTCAATCCAACGATAAATTAAACGGTCGTGTGCTTCGGTATTATTAGGGGTGTAACTTAAATATAATTTGTCACCCCCTACGCGAACGCGGTTTTTAGGTGTTGGTAAATCTTCAGTCTGCAACCACCAACCGATAGAACGTTTAGCTAACTGTTTTAAACCGAAATCCGGCATCAATTTTGCCGCAGATGATAAAAGTGGTGGCGATTCCCAGAAAATTACATCTTGAAGAATACCACCAGAATTTTGAATATGACCCATTGGGTAAGCAAAGTTTTCATCACCCCAATAAAAATCATTAATGTAACGAGTTCTTTGAAACAATCCCGAATTCGGAGTACTAGTAATTTGCACTAATACCGTCATCAACTGTTTCATTAAATTACGTCCCACCAAATCGGAACTATTAGCAAGCCCTTTGGGATGTTTTTCGTTAGCAGAACGTAATAATAACGCGGCTGAATTGATCGCACCACAGGAAAGTATAATAATATTGGCTGAAAACAAATAAGACTGTTTCCCAATTTTTGCTTCTACAGCTTTAATTTCTTTTCCTGAAGGATTGGTTAGTAAACATAAGACTTTTGCTTGAGTTTTTAGCGTCACATTATCGTAGAAGTTGATACTAGGAAATATTCCCGTATCTTCCGAATCAGTTCGTCCTTGTTTGCCAACTCCAATAGGGAGATATGCTGGATTTAATCCTTGTTTAGAAATGCGAGTACAAATATCTTCAATTTGAGGTTCGCTATCAACTACAGTATGTGGAAAATCTTCGCTACGAGAGGGTTCTGTTGAGTCGTCGCCAGCTTTCCCGTGAACTTGATAGAGTTTTTCAGCTTCTGTATAGTAAGGCTCAAAATCCTTATATTTAACTTCCCATTCCGGGGAAATACCATCTTGATGCTGAACTTTTTCAAAATCCTTTTCCCGCATTCGTTGCAGCACACCACTATAAATTTTGGTATTACCACCTACCGAATAACTCGTTTGAGCAGAAAAAGTATCGCCGTCTTCTTCATACCATTGTTCTGGTGCATGGAAGCTTTCTTTTTTAAAGACTTCCACATCAACTAACTGCGAACTTTCTTTTTCTAAAAAATCTCCTTGTTCCAAAACAAGAATTTTTTTGCCAGTAGGTGCTAATTTACGCGCTAAAGTCCCTCCACCAGCACCAGTACCGATAATAATTACATCATAATGTTGGTCGTCAATAATCATTTTTATTTGTTAGTTGTTAGTTGTTAGTTGTTAGTTGATAGTTGATAGTTGTTGGAAATTAGTAATTGTGGATAGTCGATTGATTAATTACTGATAACTGTTCACTGATAACTGTTCACTGTTCACTGTTCACTGTTCACTGTTCACTGTTCACTGTTCACTGTTCACTGTTCACTGTTCACTGTTCACTGTTCACTGTTCACTGTTCACTGATAACTGTTCACTGATAACTGTTCACTGTTCACTGTTCACTGTTCACTGATTACTGCCACAGATAAAGAAGTACAAATAAAACAATCCAAATTACGTCAACGAAGTGCCAAAATAATGATGTTGCATCTACGCCATAATGACCGTTTTCGTAATTACCTGGAATGAAGGAACGAATTAACATATTTAGCTGCAATAAAACACCTGTTAAAACGTGCAATCCGTGGAAACCTGTTAATAAGTAAAACATTCCACCGAATACACCAGATGTAAAGCCAAATTCAAGAGCGCTCCATTCAACTGCTTGCCCATAGAGAAAGTAGCTTCCCATAGCCATTGTTAATAACCAAAATAGGCGGAAAAGCCAAATTTGATGATTTTTTAATGCCTTTTCTGCAAAGTAAATAACGAAGCTACTAGAAACCAGAATTATTGTATTAATGAATGGCTCTCTAACTTCTAATCCTTCAACTCCCGGTGGTAGCCAATCAACGGTTGTTGTTTTGTAAACTATATATCCAGCGAAAAAACTTAAGAAAATTACGCTTTCCGACAATAGAAAAGCGATGAAGCCAAACATACTGTTGCCTTCTTCATCATGCTCGTGAGCAGCTATATTTCCACGATCGATTAACTCTAATTCATCAAATGTATTCTCATGCTCTAACTGTATTGTTTTGCCGTCTGTAGTACTCATGATAATAAGGTTAGTTAGTTGTTAGTGGTTAGTGGTTAGTGGTTAAGAGTTAGGAATTAGGAATTAAAAATAATTGTAGTGGGAGCATCTTGCTCCCTTTTATTTCATACAATGCCCTGCGGCCCTGCGGCTCAATGCCCTGCGGCTCAATGCCCTGCGGCCCTGCGGCCCTGCGGCCCAATTCCCAATTCTTAATTCTTAATTCAATTCAGATGCATTTGCGACTAAATCTTCTGGTTTAGATTTACCGTAACCGTATGGTTCTTCTATTACAATGGGAAGTTGTTTTTCAAAGTTTTCTACGGGTGGCGGTGACGATACTAACCATTCCAAACCAATTGCATTCCAAGGATTATTTGGTGCTTTTTTACCGTCAATCCAAGAGCTTATAATGTTAAGTAAAAACGGTAATGTAGACATTCCCAACAGAAACGCGCCAAGACTAGCAACTACGTTCCAAGTTAAGTATTGTGGATCGTAGGAAGCGACTCGACGGGGCATTCCTTGCAATCCTAATGGGTGCATGGGGAAAAAGTTGATGTTTGCACCAATAAAAGTCAACCAAAAGTGCAGTTTACCTAAACCTTCGTAATACATCTTCCCTGTCATTTTGGGGAACCAGTGATAGATGGCTGCATAAATACCCATCACTACCGCACCGTAAATAACATAGTGGAAATGTCCGACGACGAAGTAAGTATTATTAACGTGAATGTCGATAGGAACGGAGGATAGCATGATACCAGTGATGCCTGCAAATACAAACATCACTAATCCACCTAATGCAAACAACATTGGTGTATTTAAACGTAACTTTCCTCCCCAAATTGTTGCTACCCAGGCAAATACCTTGATTCCTGTGGGTACGGAAATCAGCATTGTGGAGAACATGAATAGCATCCGCATCCAACCGGGAGTACCGCTAGCAAACATATGGTGAACCCAAACCACAGCGCTCAATCCAGTAATAATTAAGGATGAAACGACAACGACTTTGTAGCCAAATAAAGGTTTGCGTGCGTAAACGGGAAATATTTCGGAAAAAATACCAAATATAGGCAGTATTATTACGTATACCGCTGGGTGAGAATAAAACCAGAAAAAGTGTTGGTATAGTACTGGGTTGCCACCTTGTACGGGGTCGAAGAAACTGGTACCCACGGTTAAGTCAAACAGCAGCATTACGGCACCCGCAGTTAGTGCAGGTAATCCAAACAACTGGATGATTTGAGCGCTTAATACCGTCCATACATAAGCAGGCATTTTGAAAAAGCCCATTCCTGGCGCTCTCATTCTAAAAATGGTGGTAACAATATTGACCGCACCCAAAATAGAGGAAACGCCCGATACCGCTACAGCTAGCAACCATAGAAATTGTCCGTTAACCAAGTTACCAGTAGGGTTTTGGGTACTTACAGGAGGATAAGACCACCAGCCTGCTTGTGCGGAACCACCAGGAACGAAGAAACTGGACATAAGTATAATTCCGAACAGCGGAACCATCCAGAAGGCTAGAGCATTTAGGCGAGGAAATGCCATATCTTTAGCCCCAATTTGTAAGGGTACCAGGTAGTTTGCTAAGCCAGCCAGTATGGGGAATGTCCACATGAATAGCATTAGCGTTCCGTGCATCGTAAACATTGAATTGTAAACGGTGCGATCTACCAAATCAGATTCAGGAGTCATTAATTCACCCCTGATTATCATCGCCAATATTCCCCCTATTAGGAAAAATATAAAAGCCGTAACTATGTATTGAATTCCGATTACTTTATGGTCGGTACTAAAAGTAAAATAGGTTTTCCAGGTTGTTGGTGGATGATGGTGATGTTGAGATTCATGTTGAGGCTGAGGAAGATTTTGTACAGCCTCAATTTTAGATTGAGTATTAGTCATTTATATTTTGGATTTTCGATTGTTTGTAAGTTGATGAATATGTTTACATCTTGTACCATTCGGGTGGAAGTCCCATTTTGCGCCTTTAAATAAATTTCAAGATTGCATAGACCTTAATTGCGGCGATCGCTATAATTCGTTAAGTTCGTTAAAACGCACTCTTATTCCTTACCCAGTCATCTTTAAATGATTTTGAATATAAGATAAGGTAATTTATTCCAAGGCAGTTTACGAGACAGATGTAAGATATGAGTATGAGTAATAACTGCTAACTGCTAACTGCTCACTGTTCACTGTTGACTGCTCACTGATTAATTAACTGTGATAATTCACTACAGGAGGTTCAGCAGGCTTAACTGTAGCCCAATTAGTGTCAATTGCATGGTCTGATTTTCTGATATATTCAGACATTGCTTGGTTATAAGCAGGAGATGGTTTTTGCTTAGAAGCCTGTTTTAACCATCGATCGTATTCTTCTGGAGATTCAACAATCACATCAGCCTGCATTGCTGCGAAATAAGTACCGCTATATTGAGAATCTCGCAGTCTATATTTACCTACCTTAATAGGGGTAAATTCAAAATTGATTGTTTCGTTGGGAATAACGTCTTGCTTTACCCGAAATGCAGGGATATAAAAACCATGTATCACATCTTCTGATTTCAGAGTTAGATAAGCTCTTTGATTTACGGGTAGATGTAATTGTGTACTGCTGATATTTTGTTCGGGGTAATTGAAAATCCAAGCCCACTGTTTTGATATTACCTCAATTTTTTTAGAATCTTGGGGTATCTCCGATGTTTTAATTGGTTCTGCATTAGCTGATTTCATCCCCATCGACATATGGTGATGCTCCATTGGACCAAGGATAGACATTTTGTCGTAAATTTGGTAGCTATAAACTCCAATCCAAATTACTAATACAAATGGAATTACCGTCCAGATTACTTCTACAGTCAGATTACCCTCTATGTGAGGGCCATCGCTAATATCATACTTACCCGCACGATAGAAGATAATTGAATATACCAGCGCTCCCGTGACTCCTAGAAAAATAAATGCTCCTAAAGTCACCAAAAAGCTGAATAAATCATCAAATAATATAGATTCAGCCGCAGCTTGGGGAGGAAGCCAAGAACAAGAAAGTTCTCCTATCCCCAGACTAACAATAGCTAGGATAATTGTGCCAATCGCTAATAATATAATCTCGCGTCTTTTCATTACTAATAATAGTTAGTTGTTAGTTGATAGTTGATAGTTGATAGTTAACAATGCCCTGCGGCCCAATTATCAATTATCAATTTATTTCAAAAAAGTATTCGGATCTTGCCCCATTTTAATTAGATTATCTGCGGTATTGTGTATACCAAATTCACCAGCCATGTGCGCTCCTAATGTTCCGTGGAGATACATAACAAACATGATGGCTAATCCAACTAATAAATAACTTAATTGAACTTGCAAAGCTTTATCCTTACAAAATTTGAACCGTTGAAATCCTCGCCAAACTGCCATTCCCACAATTAATGCTAGCAGTGCAACTCCTCCGACACCATGCCAAAGCATTGTTTCCATCGCTCCTAATCCCCAAGCACTTTTTACATCAGCTTGAGGTTGTGCCAACATGATTTCATAAAAGCCAGCCGCAACTGTAAAAAAAGTAATTATGGCAGAAGCTACAATGTTATACCAGCCAACATCAAAAAAGTTGGAACGATTTACACGAATAGATAAAAATTTGAAGATTGGTTTTTCTAATGTGAAAAATACACCGACAATATCGAAGGTAATACCGATAATAAATAATCCTAATGTTAAATGCACTAAATTAGGATGAATTGGAATAGTGTATGGCAATCCATTTGCACCGACATCTAACTTGTTGATAATTTCTGAATCCATTACAAAGCCCCTTCTTTTACAGCTTCAACAACTTGAGAAGTATGCAATCCATACACCCAAACTAGTTTGTCTCCAAGATAAACTTGAAAACACAGCAGAATTGTTAAAAGTAATCCTATTCCTAAATAAGTAACTGGTATTCTTTTGGGGTAGCGGATACGAATCACATAACGCCATCCCGTCATTGCAGTAATAAATCCTGAAAGTGACCAACCTATTAAGGTATGCAAATTAAGAGTTGGTTCTACTGCATCATAAGCTAACGCCAAACCCGCTTCAATTTGACCAAAAACTACTGCTACAAAAACTGAAATTGTAGCAAAAAACATATTCCACCAACTAACTTCAAACAGTCGATGATTTTTAGTAAAATAACCTACCACGTCGCAGATAAAAGCAAATAAAACCATCGCAATTACGAAGTGAACTACGATAGGGTGAATCGTATCTGGATAAGGTAAATTATGCTCATTCAAATGCGGAATCAATTTCTCAAGCATTGTCTTTCCTTCTACATATTTAGCCAATTAAGTAGCTTTATAATTTCGCTTTTATCCTAACAACTTTATGTTATATTTCGTAATAAATATTCACTGTATTTAACCGTACAGAATTAACTCTGTTTTATTGTTGTTTCTGTTACTTTTTTATTCAAATACAGAAAGTTTTAAATATTGTCAAAGTTAATTGTTTCTCGGTAAAAGATTAGTTGTTTGAAGGAATTGGTAATTGATAATTGGGAAATATTCGCTTAGGCAAAGCTTAGAATAATTACTTAAGCCTGCATTATTTATATAATTACTACTTAGTTATATAACTGTTCCCCATTGCCTATTGCCCGTTCGCTACCCAGACGCAATATTGAATTAATTTTGCACAGGTATTTAATATAAATAACTAAAGTCCCAGATACAAAAAATATATCTGGGACAAAATAAGAAATATTTAAGTTTAAAAAGATGATTTATACCAAGTCTAGATAATTCCCTATTTCCTACTCCCCCCATCCCTTAATTTTTAGCCCAGCGCCAATGGTAGCTATTCCATTGATAAACACCTTGGATTTGATATTCCACACCATCGTTGAAGCGGATAGTGCAAGTGGTATACTTGCTATCATTATCGACAATTTCTTCAATATTAATTACCGTACATAAAAACCATTGAGGCTCGCAAACTGTACCCGATTGTACCCATTCCCATAATCCATTGCAAACTTCGATGCGATCGCCAACTTTTAATTTGAGGTTTGCTGCGGTTTGTAATTCATCAAAATGGTATTTTTCAACTTTGTTTAACCACTGTATACCATAGCGTTCGCGGATAAATTGCACGACACCAGAATCTTTCTCTTGCAGCCAATCGTTAAGTAATTGCATTTTCCAGGAACGATTTTGTTGCTCCTGCTCGATAACGAACTGGTAAAAAATTTGGAATTCTTCAGAACTTAATTCTTTTAAAGGATTTACGTCATCTGATAAACCTTGACTCGAATTTCCATTGATTTGCTCGCTTAATGCTTGCAGCAAGATGATTTTTTGCCCATCAGTGAGAGGACAGCGGGCTGCATCGCAATGAGTGAAAGCTGCTTGCAGTGCTACTTCTATCTCATCTGGTGTCATAATTTGGTTACAAATGAGGGTCTATTCGTTAATTATTACAAAATTTCTGGATTTTTAAAATTATGTCTTGATACAATGTTATATTTGTAGGTTAATTGTTTGACTACTTTTTATAATTTTTTCAGCCTTTTTTGCTCAGAGGGTATTAATACTTGTTCGCTCAAACAGCAGTTTATTTACAGGTTTGCGCTAATTGAGATCCAAAATTAAATATAATTCTCCATCAACATTGAAAATTAATTATAAGTAGTCAAGCCCGGATTATTTGTATATCTACTTCGGGAATTATATAACCATTCCCTGTTGCCTTCCCAAACAAGCACAAGTATTTATAGCGATTACCTAGATGATTGAAGTAAAAGACATATCGTTATCAGGGAGCAGGAAGTAGGGAGTAGAAGAATGTACATCCGCAGCAACTTTCAAACTGCTGTATAAGTGGCGATCGCCTTTTGCCAACCGTTGAAAACTCTACCTTACCCTCCACCGGCATTATTCGCTTAATATAGTTGAAACTTCTACATCAATTCTTTTTCAGCTTGAAGCCAACATTGTATAGAGTAGCCATTCGGACAGCCCATTTGTTGCCAAATTTCATAAGCTTTCAAACGGATTCGATCTTCATCTAGGCGATTGATAATAAAATATTCACAGGAATTAGTATTGAAAATATAAGGAACTTTTGCAAAAAAATTCTTCCTACCCCGAACTTTAGCCGTAAAACGGTAACAACGTTGTTTTATCGGACAATTTTGTCCCGGACATAAAGTAATATCGTAAGGCATATATAATATCTCGTCTCAAACAAAAACAGACGATTGCTATTCGACTCTGACAACGAAAATTAATTAGAACGATTATATTAAATATCGCCAGGTAAAGTTAAAATCAGAACTATAAAAGAAATATAAGAATAAATATATATAGCTTATGGCTGCTGCAAAACGTAAATCTTCTAATAAATCCGCCGGTTGGCGAGAATTTGGTGACGATAATGCTGCGACTCAAAGAGCAACCCCCAATTTACCCCCTGAAAAACAAGATTTACGGGTACAGGCTACTCGGGCTGGACGTAAAGGTAAAACTGTGACGATAATTACGGGATTTCAAAGTAATTCAGAAACTTTACAAGCTTTATTAAAACAGTTAAAAGGTCAGTGCGGTTGCGGCGGTACCGTTAAAGATAATGAAATTGAAATTCAAGGGGAACACAAGCAAAAAATTCTCGAAATTTTGAAGAAGCAGGGTTACAAAGCTAAAATCAGCGGTGGGTAAATTAAGTACATTTTTCTGCTAACTGCTAACTGCCAAATAATTATAGAAATGCTATGGTTGGGATATAGATAAAATGCTAATTAATTAAATCTTGGCAGGAGACAATAATGGATGTATTTCGCATAATTTGTGCTATTTTTATTCCTCCTTTAGGAGTATTTCTACAAGTTGGCATCGGTATAGATTTCTGGATTAATATAGTTTTAACGTTGTTTGGATATCTTCCAGGAATTATTCACGCTGTTTGGATAATTTTGAAGAAGTAATATTTAACGGATTAATTGAAAGGTAAAGCCTCAACTCAACTTGTTATAGAAAATAAATAATCTTCAATCAAAAATAGGGGAAAGAGTAAAGTAACTTTTTCCTCTATTTTTTTATCTAAGCTCTAATCCTACACTGAAGTCTGAAGTTTAAGATTTAACGATTTAAATTTTTTTATCTCAAATAATATAACTAAAGCTTACCCATTTATTGTCTATATATTAAACTTCTATATTCATATTCCGTTACAACCTCTTCACACCTGTTTACATAAACATTGTTATTGATTCCATTCTCAATTAATTTACGAGATTACAAGACTTTGCGCCAAAATATGATATTGTTATCTTGAGGGAAGCAGTTTGTCTACTCTTCAAATTATTCCTCAATATCAATCAATTATTCTTCTAAAAAGCAGCAAGTAACCTGCTGCTTGTATTATAGGTATATTACATCGAGGAAAAAGCTGTTAAAATGCTCGATGTTCTTGTGAAATAATGTAAAGGTTGCTGTAATTTAAATTACTAGAAATAGCATTCCAAAATACTGATATTGACAAAAATTTACTTTTAATATCTATTTTACGAACAAAAAAATGTTAGATACTTGATGCGCGATCGCAGTATTTATGCTTTGCTCTTTAGGAGGAATATATATAGTTATTGTGGGGTAAAATATGATTGTTGTTGATCCGGAAAAATAATTCACGTTCGCAACAGATATTATGGCTGCTCGAATTGGGTGTCGATACCACCGGGATGCCGCAAACTTGCTTGTACCACCATCGCTGTACGAAGTTGATCCGTTGGGAAAGTCGCCGGTAATTACAGATGCTCTTAGGATTATTGCCGAGTTAATAGGATTGATTTGGCTAGTAGTATTTAATCGACATCTGCCCGAAAAAATTTATATAGTTTGAATATCGTGTAGAAAAGAAGGAAATGAAGCCGCAACTTCGCTACGTTTTCTCCATAACCCTTATAATATTTATTAGAGTAATGGTGAAAATATGGCAGATATAGTCGATATTGCTGTTAGTGCTGATTCTTTTAATACCCTAGTTCAAGCTGTACAAACTGCTAATTTAGTAGAAACATTAAAAAGTCCCGGACCTTTTACAGTTTTTGCACCTAATGATGAAGCTTTTGCAAAATTACCGCCCGGAACCATTCAAACTTTGTTGCAAAATCCTCATGGGCTAGCAAGAATTCTCACGTATCATGTTGTAATGGGCAAATTAATGCAGGCTGATTTAGCAAAATTGAAAACTGTAAACTCTGTGGAAGGTTCCCCTATTAATATTAATTGTACCGAGCGATTTGAAGTGAAAAATTCCACCGTTTTGGCAGCAGATATCGAAGCTGATAATGGTGTAATTCATGCGATCGACAACGTTATTCTTATGGGTTGATTTGAAATCGTTTTTTTATTGATAGCTTTACTTTTTTAATTTGTTTTCAAAGAATTTTTTTTTAAAGATGGTCGTGGTATGGGATAATGAAGTTATGAGCTTGATAATATCATAATGGGATGGTCGTAAAATTTTTAAAGCAAGCGCTATTCCATTATAAAAATACTCTCTAAAAATAATAATACCATTAAAGCGTTACTTTTATAAAAAAAACGCACTTTTTTATCGCTTAAAATTAATACATAATTAAGTGATTATAAATACAGGGAAATAAAAAAATAAGTATTTATTTGCAGAAAAGCCGAGGGTTATATCAACTGTATCTGTGATAAAGGGAACGTCAAATATTCTAAATATAAGGATTAAATAGATTATAGGCTTTGATATTAATTACCATTATATCGTTCTAGAATTTTTTGAACTTGTTGTTGGATATTCTCAGATGTAGTTTCAATTAAAGTGTATGTGACGGTTAAATCTATTTTTTCGCCGATTTGTAGAGTTTTGAGCGGACTGAGGAATTCTAATTCAACGTAAGCTTTTGGATCGTAATTGGTATAAATTTCAGAGCTACTATTATTGTCGGGATAAACTACTTTATCTATTCTGGGCGAATCCATGCGAATTAAGGTTTTTTCACCTACCCATAATAATGTACTCGCATCAGTGCCGATTTTATGAGCTTTATTGCGATCGCGTTTTAATGATAAAATACCGTTATCTATTTTCAAGTTAGGTGGGTTATCTTCAGATTGCTGATTATAACCTTGAGGAAAAATCGAATTTTGAGGTATTGCAGCGTAAACTGAAACTGGTTCATTTAACTGTGTAATTGTCCAAACAGAGACTTGTTGTGAATCACCTTCAACTTTTTCAAAAGTGGTGGTGACTTTCATAATTGGTTTATTTGGTTCAAGGGTGATTTTACGGTAGAATCTGATTCCATAGAATGGGTCAATTTCAGAAATTAAGGTTATCTCATTATCTTGGACTTTTATTTTAACTGGTAAGGAATCAAATGTAGCGGGTGGTGGCCAACTCCTAATTGTCATTTTTTCCCATTCAGATTGTGGCGCTGGCCAAGTTTTATCACCACCGAAATTATCCCATTCTTCAGATTTGATATTAGGTACTTTACCATATATCTGGGAATTCTCCCAAAATGTATTTTCTCCACCAAGTAAGCGAAATTGCATTATTCTTCCAATTGCTGGAACTATAATTGCTTCAACCTGAGAATTACTTAAAATATAAGAATCTTTCCAGCCTTGATAATTAGTTTTTGTAACTGTAATTTTTTCTGACATATTGGTGTTTACGGTTAAATAACAAATAATTGTAAGAAACAATCCCAAACAAAACAGTAGTAAGTGTTTAAGCTTGATATTGCTCGAAATATTCATTTTTGTATTTGATGTAAATATAAATTGAAAAATATAATTGATTTAGTAACATGATTAATTCATTGCTAATATACCTTTATTTTGTAAATATAATCACTAATAAACTCAAAAAGCAGTATTTTTATGCAAAAAACCGCGCTGTTATATCAATCAGCCTTGTCATAAACCGTCACAGAGATATTAAGTATCTTACTTGAAAAACCTTTCATATAAAAGCAATTAAATTATTGACGAGGGTATTGCTGCTGTTTGATTTGACTAATTAGTTAATTAGTTATCGTTTTTTCGTCTACTGCGAGGGTTGTATTCCAGCAATATTTAATCGAATCCGATAAACGCTATTACTTGCTGTGATGTAAAGTGTTTTATAGTCTTTATTACCCCAAGCTAAGTTGGTAGCGTTTTCGGGAACGTTAATTTTGTCGAGAAGTTGACCTGTTGGTGAAAAAATCCAGATACCTCCAGAACCTGTACAATAGACATTGCCTTTAACATCTACTTTCATTCCATCGGGTACACCATCTGTACCAGGTAATTCTGCAAATACTTTACCTTTGCTTAAAGTGCCATCTGGTTTGACATCAAAAACTTGGATATGTAATTTTTCAGAATCACTGACATATAATTTTTTTTCATCGGGAGAGAAAGCGATTCCATTTGGGCGTACCATTTCTTTATTCAATAAAGTTAAATTTCCATTTTCTTCCCAACGATAGATACCATAAAATCCTAATTCTTCCTCTTCTTTTTTGATTCCATAAGGTGGATCGGTAAAATAAATACTACCATCAGACTTAACTACAACATCATTAGGACTATTAAGACGTTTATTTCCGTAACGCTCTGCTAAGACAGTGATTTTACCATTTTTTTCGGTACGTGTTAATTTCCGGTTATGTTGAGCAGTAATTAACCTGTTTTCCTTATCTAAAGTATTACCATTGGGATTTCCCGCAGGATTACGAAATGTAGAAAGTTTATCTTTAGTATTCCATTTATATATAGTATCTGCTGGGATATCGCTGAAAAGCAAAAAGCCGTTGGGGTGCCAAACAGCACCTTCTGTAAATTTTAAGCCACCGAATAACTTTTCTACTTTGGTATTATCATCTACGATATTTGATGTTTTAGCATTCGTATTGCCGCAACTTTGCTGTAAACTCAATAAGGCTAGGAATAAACTGAATGTAGCTATTCGTAAAGTATTTTTGTTCATTTTGATATTTCCAATGGCAGCGAATAGAAATGAGCATAGCGCTTTCTTAACAGAGACGAGTTTTCTTAGTTTTCCCGCTTCATCTTCTTTTACCCCTTCCCGGCTCTACGATTACCGATTAATAAACCGCAGAGACACAGAGAGCGCAGAGGAAAGAAGTAAAGAGAGGTATGTAATTTTAGAGCGCGTTGGGAGTAGTTAATTTTAATAATTTATCGATTGAGATTTTTTTAACCGATACCATATCCGGCGTTGTGCGATCGCAAATATTTTTTTGTTCATAAAACCTAACGTAACCTACTCAAATGTAATGACAGCCCAATTATTAATACCCTACCATCGAAAAATATTAAACTGTTCCTATATATCTTTAATATTGCTGCTTCTATGGTGAAAAATAGAATGTATGGTGTATTTAATAAAAATACATAAATTATCATTAGCTGAGATTAAAACCGTGATGGGAGCAGGATTACAAATTAATTGGGTTGTAGCGATGACGTATGCTATGCAGTTTGTCGCTTGGGGATTTCTCTCAATTTTGATTGCTGAGGTGATTCGAGATAGCTATCATGCTGCTTGCCATCACGTACAATGGTTATCCAAATGGCATAACAAGCACCATCAGGTATACAAGCGGGATTTATCGATTATTTCTTTGGAAGCTTATAAGGATTCTCAGCTTTATCACGATATTGTTGAATCGATATTGCTGCTAATTTTAATCGGCGCGATCGCAATTGTTTTTCAGCCGGTAGGTTTATGGTTGGGTGTGCTTTACGCTGCAACTTTTCTTTATGGAGCGTCGTTAAGATATTTCTTGGGTAAAGTTGAAACCGATTATACGCATAAGCCGGGAGCTTTATCCGTTATTCCTTCTGTGTGGTGGGTAAATCGTACTTACCATTGGCGGCATCATTTTGACGACGTAAACGCTTATTATAGTGGTGTATTTCCACTAGTTGATAAAATTTTGGGAACCGCACTTTCACTAAAAGGTAAAACGGTTGCTATAACCGGAGCATCCGGTACTTTAGGGCAAGCTTTAACAGCCGAGTTGATTGCAAATAACGCCAAAGTTGTGGCATTAACCACCAATCCCGAAAAAATTGTCGAACAACCAAAAGTAAGTGTAATACCTTGGGAATCCGGGAAAGAAGAAGAATTGCGATCGCGTTTACAAAAAGTTGATATCCTAATTATTAACCACGGCATCAATGTTCACGGTAGCCGTGAAAAGTCGGATATTGATAAATCCTTTGAAGTAAATACGTTTTCAGCAGTGAGATTAATGGACGTATTTTTCTCCACCGTTACGGGTGCTGATGCGAAAGCGACAAAGGAAATTTGGATTAATACTTCAGAAGCTGAAGTATCCCCAGCTTTAAGCCCGTTGTATGAATTGAGTAAAAGAACTTTGGGGAATATTATTACTTTAAAAAGATTGGATTCTCCTTGTACGATTCGTAAATTAATATTGGGGCCATTTAAAAGTAATTTAAATCCTTATGGTGTGATGTCAGCGCGGCAAGTTGCGAAAGGAATTGTATTTTTAGCTCGGAGAGATTTTCGCAATATTATCGTTACCGTTAATCCTTTGACTTATATCTTCTTTCCCATCAAAGAATTGAGTACCTGGTTGTATTTCGTGGTTTTTAGTAAGAAGTAGGGGAATTGGGGATTGGGGATGAGGATATGGGTAATACCTACAATCCACCGGGGGTTGCAAACCCCCGGCTAATAGCAAAAGTCTTCTAAAGAAGACTGGAAAATAATTCTTTATTTCATGCTTGACGAATAATACTATGTCCGCTGTTACGATATATCATTGCTTCGCACAGGGAACAATGGCGTTTTATAGTTGTTAGGTTGGGTTAAAGGCGCACTTATGATTATTATCGAATTCGTTAATACTGAATAATTATTAAGGCTATATTATCAAAAACAACGCCTAACCATTAATAAAAAATATTAGTAAGGTTATTGTGGTATAATATCCTTTTTAAATTGCTGAAATCAAAAAAACGCTGCCAAAAATAGACTTACGCTGTTTAATAGGGAATAAAAACAAACTTTACAAGTTAACGTGTAACTTCATCAAAATATTATCTGATGGGGTTGAATTTTTAAATTAAATTGCGGATTATACGGAAACTTTAGTGTATTTAAGTATCGAAACATCTATAATTTACGAAATTACTCCAGTTATCCGCATGATTACAACATCAAATATTCAAGTTATTATTTCTCTTTCGGAACTGGGTTTAGACGACGAGGATTTACAAGCAGAAGTAGAAAATTTGCTACCACAGATTAGAGAAGTAGACGGGGTAGAGGATGCTGATTTAGTTGAAGTTACAGAAGTACCCGAAAATTCTAAGTCTCTGACTGGTTATGCTTTGGGGATGTTAAAAACAGTTTTGATAGACAAAGGAAATTTGAAAAATGTTTTTGGCTTCTTGCGCGATCGCTTCGGAAATAAACCAATTAAATTAAAACTCAAAGCCCCCGACGGCAGAGAATTAGATTTAGAAGCTAGCAATAAAGAGGATTTTATATCCGTAATGCAGAAAGCAGAAGATTTTCTCAACAATACCAGAAGTGTTTAGGATGGCAAGATGTCGAAGGTAGCTTTACTGATTGGGGTAAGTGAATATCAACCGGGATTAAATTCCTTACCAGCTGCCGTGAAAGATGTGGAAGCGATGCGACGAGTGCTGGTAAACCCAGAAATGGGGGGTTTTGCCGATGCTGATATTACGGTGTTGAAAAATCCCCAACCAGATGATATTAGATATGCTATCTACGAACTATTTACCAATCGTCAGAAAGATGATTTACTTTTATTTTACTTCTCCGGTCATGGAATTAAAGATGATAAGGGGAATCTTTATTTTGCAACCCGCGATACCAGAAAAGACAATGGTAAGTTAGTAAAACCTTCAGCTGTTGCAGCTAGAACTTTACACGACAGCATCAATGATAGTAGCTCCCAAAGACAGGTAATTATTTTAGACTGCTGTTATAGTGGTGCGATCGCCAAAGGTATGAGCGTTAAAGATGATGGAAGCGTCAACGTCAAAGAACAATTAGGTGGTAAAGGAAGGGCAATTCTCACTTCTTCTACTTCTACTCAATATTCCTTCGAGCAACAAGATTCCGAACTTTCTATTTACACTCGTTATTTGGTGGAAGGTGTTAATACGGGTGTAGCGGATAAAGACGGAGATGGTTGGATAAGCATTGATGAATTGCACGAATATGCTAAGAGCAAGGTGCAAGAAACATCCCCAGCCATGACTCCGGAATTTTATCCAGTGAAGGAAGGACATAAGATTTTATTAGCGAAGTCACCGAAGGATGACCCTAAGCTAGTATATCGTCAAGAAGTAGAAAGTCGTGCCCAAGAAAGTCAAGGTGCTTTTTCTATTTTCGCCTTGAGAATTTTAGAAGGGAAGCGCCAAGAGTTAAATATATCTTTAGAAGAAGCAAATGCAATTAAAGAAGAGGTTTTACAACCATATCGAGAATACGAACGTAAACGTTACGAATACGAGCAAACATTAATTGAAGCAGTTAAAAAGCATTATCCATTTAGTCAAGTAATACAAAAAGAGATAAAAGAATATCAGCAATATTTGGGTTTAAGGGATGAAGATATTGCTGTTATTGAACAACGAGTTTTGGTTTCAAAGCAAGCTGAATATGAACGTCAGCAGGAAGAAGAAAGATTAAAGCGAGAGCAGGAAAGAGCAGAATATCAAGAACAACTTCGACAACAGGAACAAGTTGCTCAGCAAAGACTACAACCAGAACAAGAAGAAGCCAAGAGTTCGCAAGAATTTAAATACAAGTTGCGGCGATATAAACAGGAATTTGTCCAAGCAATTGAAGCTAAATACCCACTTAATGAATCTATTCGCAATCGACTTCAAAGTTTACAGCAGCTTTTAGAACTTAGTGATGAAGATGTAGCTCTAATTGAGAAGCCAATTTTAGATGAGAGAGAAGTAGAAGAACAAAATAAATTACAGAGAAGACCAAGACAACAATATCAAAATGAAACTCCGAGGACACAAAGACAACAATATCAAGAAAATCTTCGACAAAAACATCAACTGCGACAGCAAAAACAAGCTAAAAGTTCTGTAAATAAAAATTTATCTTCACACATTTCAAAAAAGCCAGTCCAAACTCAGTTGTCTATATCTAGATTTATAAGGATTTGTATTGGTTTGGGGATTGGTTTGTGGATTGGTTGGGTGGTTGCACTTTCTATTATTTCGGTGTTTCCAGACTTTGGAGATTTAGCGATTATTATTGGTATATTTGTAGGTGCTGTTTTAGCATGGTATCTTGCCTATAAAATCTAACATATAAGATAACAATTATTTTAAACACCAAGCACTTCTTTAGCAGTTCGTAGGTTGGGTTGAGGAACGAAACCCAACATAATCTAAAGATTAAACCTAATAATCTAACTAAAAACAATATAAAGTATCCACCAAAGTCCTTTATTTTGTTGGGTTACGACGCAATATAAATTAATTTAGTTAATCATTACTTTGTCGTGCGTCTAACCCAACCTACGTAGAGCTAAGCACTTATGAAGCAGTTAACCTCAATTCTGGAAATAATTTTGATTCAATTATTTCATCCCCCCTGTAAGCTTTTTTAATATATTCCGATTCATTATCTAATAAGCAAACAGTAACTGTGGGCTGCTTGGGATTACCTGTAAATTCCTTTCCACCCAAACCTAAATAATCAATTATCCAATATTCTAGTATCCCAATACCCGAATATTCACCGTATTTTTTATAATAATCGTCTCTCCAATTTGTATTAACTACTTCTACTATCAAAGGAATGGATTTTGCCAAGGTAACTGTTGAGTAGTTGGTAGGTTGGGTAGAGCGACAGCGAAACCCAACAAAACCAATATGATGTTGGGTTTCGTTCCTCAACCCAACCTACGCACTACTTATAACCACTACAAGGAAGGTTATGCCGGGGTAAATCCTGTTTTAATTATTCTCTGAGAAGGGTAAAATATTATCTAGTATAACTGTGGAAAATACGGTTGCTTTATTGTAGTATGGCGATCGATGCATCTGTAATTGATCAAATTATTCGAGCTATGACGACGATCGCAACTTCAAATATTCAACTTACTATTTCCCTATCGGAACTGGATTTAGATGACGAAGAGTTACAAGCACAAGTAGAAAATTTGCTACCTCAGATTCGAGAAGTACATGGGGTAGAAGAAGCGGGTTTAGTAGAGGTAACTGAAGTACCCGAAAGTTCTAAATCTCTAACTGGCTACGTTTTAGGGATGTTAAAAACGGTTCTAGATAAAGAACATCTGAAAAATGTTTTTGGTTTTTTGCGCGATCGCTTTGCTGGTAAACCTGAAACAATTAAGCTGGTACTCAAAGCTCCTGATGGTAGGGAATTAAATTTAGAAGCCAGCAATGAAGAGGATTTTGCATCGGCGATGCAATTAGCAGAAAATTTTCTCAACAATACCAAAAGTATTTAGTCTAAAGGGTGGCAAGATGGCGAAGGTAGCTCTACTAATTGGGATAAGTGAATATCAACCGGGGTTAAATGCTTTACCAGCTGCGGTACAAGATGTAGAAGCGATGCGGCGAGTGCTAGTAAATCCGGAAATGGGTGGTTTTGTGGATGATGATATTACGGTGTTGAAAAATCCTCTACCGCAAGAGATGAGAAATGCTATCGAGGATTTATTTAGCAATCGCCATAAGGATGATTTGCTATTATTTTACTTCTCCGGTCATGGAATTAAAGATGAAAGGGGAAAGTTGTATTTTTCAACCCGCGCTACCACAAAAAATAATGGTTTGTTGCGAAAGGCTTCGGCTGTTGCAGCTAGTTATCTGCATGAAAGTATAAATTATAGTCGTTCTCAAAGACAGGTGATTATTTTAGATTGCTGTTTTAGTGGTGCGATCGCCAGTGGAATGACGGCGAAAGATGACGGTAGTATCAATTTAGAGGAACAGTTAGGTGGTAAGGGAAGAGCAATTCTGACTTCTTCAAGTTCTACGCAATATTCCTTTGAGCAAGAAGGTTCTTCGCTATCTATTTATACCCGTTATTTGGTGGAAGGGATTAATACGGGGGCAGCGGATACAGACGGGGATGGGCAGATAAGCATTGATGAATTACACGAATATGCGAGCCAAAAGGTACAAGAAGCATCCCCAGCGATGACTCCAAAATTTTACCCGATGGAAGAGGGTTATAAGATTTTATTGGCGAAGTCGCATCAAGATGACCCCAAGTTAAAATACCGCAAAGAAGTAGAGCGTCGTGCAAAAGAAACTCATGGTGCGTTTTCTATTTCTGGATTGAGAATTTTAGAATTAAAGCGCAACGAATTAAAATTATCTCAAGAAGAAGCGAATATAATTAAAGATGAGGTACTTAAACCCTATCGAGAGTACGAAAAAAAATGTTACGATTACGAGCAAACGCTGATTAAACAGGCGGATAAACAATTTCCATTTAATCAAATAATACAGAAGGATATAAAAGACCTCCAGCAATATTTAGGACTTAGAAATGAGGATGTTGCTGATATTGAAAAACGAGTTTTAACTGAAAAGAAAGAGTTAATTAACAAAAAATCACCAAAAATTTCTACACAACCCGCAATTAATAGTCAAATAATTATAGAAATAGATAATCAATCTGCTAATAGCCAAACATCAGTACAGGTAAAAGAGCGAGAGATTGAAGTTTATCCATCCGAAAATTCTCGTAAAAATCCAATTACTCAAATCTTTAACTCAAAGAAAAATGCGATAGCGGGTATTTTCGTGATGATTGTATTTGGATTTTTAGGATTTCAGGCATTAAGTTCCAACAAATTATTTGCAGGTTACATTAATTCAGATAATAAACTGGATGAAAATTCTAATAAAGTTGCTCAAGTTAAACCTGTATCTTACAAAATAGAAACAATATTAAATGAAGCTGCTGAAATCAAACATGCATCTCGTCTGAGAAAATTGAAACGCCAAATTGACGAACAAATTAATCAAAAGTGGCAGAATCGTCAATCGTTAAATCAAGATTTAGAATATCGTGTAATTGCAGCAGGAGATGGTGCAATTTTAAGTTACCTACCTCTAGATGAATCGGCACAGAAATATATTAATAAAACACCGATTGCCGAGATACTTTATCCATCAAATAATCAAACACCAATTACCAACGAACCCGTTGCTCAATTTCGGGTAAAATTTGTCAAAGGTGGGACTTTAACAGTTAATCCTTGGATTGGGTATATCTATAAAACTCCGGATTTACTGGGAACACAAATTACCAATACAAATCAAGTTAAAGAGTTAGATGAAAAACTCTATGAGAATATCTCTAAATGGGGAGATAATTCCACATATGCAAGAAACTTAAAATATTGAGTAGCGGTAACAGAAGATGGTATTATTGCCGATTACGAACCATTAAATAAAGCTGCTTTTGACAACTTCCGCAAAACACCTTTACCAAAAATATTTTCGGAAATTTCTAAATCTAATTTAGTAACCGACTTAAACGAAAAACCTTTGGCTCATTATCAAGTAAGATTTTCACGATCAAATAGATTGAAAGTCGAACCTTGGCAGGGATATGGACGAGCAGCAAAGGATTGATATGACAGGTTGTGCCAAATGTCAAATTTTACGTCTCCCTATAGTTGCAGAAAAAACGAACTAGTAGTATTCGCCCACATAAATTACAAGGGGCTAATGAAGGTTTGTAGTTGCGCTTGAGCGCCTCCGGATTCCGGAATTATGATGCGAAGACAGCGCAACTACAAACCCCTGCGCTAATCAACGAACAGTATTCAAATTGATAGATAAATGCTCGCTGTTAACTAGTTACTATTAATAAACATTCCAAACTGCTTCATTCTCAGGTAAATACTCACCTTCAGCAATAGTACCGTCCATTATCCAAACGGCATTTCCTCCGGTGGTACTATTGCGCCAGAAAATATCAGTTTTACCGTTGCCATTGTAATCTCCAAAGGTGGGTTCCCAAGCTAAATCATTGGAAGGTAAGAAAGCTTTAGTTAAAACATTTCCTCCATTCATTAACCAAGCTGTATTTTCACCAGTTTGGGTATTATGCCAAAATATATCAGTTTTACCATCACCGTTGAAATCCCCAGTATTAGTTTGCCAAGCAGAACTTAGTTGATCTAAACTTTCTTCATTGAAGATCACATCGTTAAACAAAGTACCATTCAAGATCCAAACTTCATTCTCTCCGCTAGCTTGATTACTCCAGAGAATATCAGCCCGTGAATCTCCATCGAAATCGCCAAAGGTAGGATTCCAACTAGTATCTATTTCTTGCACGGCATAACCATTAGCATTGGTACCATCCATATACCAAGCAGCGTTTTCACCCGTTACACTATTGCGCCAAAACAGATCGGTTTTACCGTCATTATTGAAATCAGTAACGCTGTAATCCCAGATTAAATCGGTTGTAGGTAGATAAGCAGCATTGGTGACTTCTTTACCATCCATTATCCAAGCTGCATTTTCACCTGTTTGGGTATTTCGCCAAAGAATATCGCTTTTGCCATCGCCGTTAAATTCAGCAATACTAAAATCCCAATTGGAATCAATTTTTTGAATTGTCTCTTGGGAATTGATATTAGTACCATCCATTTGCCAGACGACATTTTCTCCGGTACTTTGATTTCTCCAGAAAATATCGGTTTTGTTATCGTTATTGAAATCGGCAAAACTAAAATCCCAACCTGCATCAACATCTCTAACAATCTCTGCATTTGGATTAATACCGTCCATTAACCAAATTGCAGTTTCACCCGTTTGAGCATTGCGCCAAAATTTATCATTTTTACCATCACCGTTGAAATCAACATCAATTGCTGCACCACTAAAAATTTTATTCGGGTTAGAGTTTCTGTTAGCAGTTACAAGCCCATCATCATTTAATAGCGATTCCGAAGAACCCTTTAAAGTTAAATCGCTATCGAAGGAGATTTTCTCGTCAAAAGTATTGTTTGAAATGGAGGCATATTCTGTATTCAAAGCGTTTACAGATACACCGGAGATATTTTTCGCTGAAAACATTGTGTTTAATTATCACTAATATTTATCAGTTTTAACTGATTTTTTCTTTTTTTTTTGTTAAAGGTTAACATATATTTTATTCTTAACTGTTGTTTATGATGAACATTTTTAGTATCAAGTTAATTAGGGAATAGGTAGTTGCTAGTGGCTAGTTGGTAGTTGGTAATAGATATGAGTTAATAAAAATGATTAATAAATATTTTTTGATTTTTTTTTAAGAAGATACTTATGATGAAAAACCCGGTTTTTTGAAAAAACCGAGTTCCTAAATCCTGATAAATTGGTTGGATGTCAGATAAAAAGTTATAGGAGTAGGAGTAGGAGTTAGGACTTGCTAAACAGATATTAGTTCAATGACCTATTACCAATTACCAATTACCTATTACCTATTAACTTAATACCCATTCAGTAGGCAATACAGGTAACTCTTCTTCAACGACATCTGCACCGTCTACTCGTAGTAAGATGTTTTCACCAGTTTGAGTATTGCGTCCGAAAACGTCTGTATCGCCATCACCATCGTAATCGCCGAGAGTTACATCCCATTGTGCATCAACTTGAGGGATGTCAATGGGAGTAGCTGTAGCGCCATCCATAATCCAAACGGTGTTTTGTCCAGTTGACCCATCGCGCCATAAGATGTCCATTTTACCATCGGCATTAAAATCGCCGATATTGGATTCATAACCAGCACCTAAAGTGGGTAAATCTGCTGGAGTTGCAGTAGAGCCATTCATCAACCAAACTTTAGTTTCGCCGGTGCTGGTATTTTCCCAAAGGATATCGGTAGTAAAGTTACCATCGAAATCACCTTCTTCATATTTCCAACCCGCGCCAAAGGTTTCTAATTGAGTAGCTTCAGCATTCAAGCCATTCATAAACCAAATGGCATTTTCACCAGTTTGTTCGTTGTGCCAGAACACATCGGTAGTGAAATTAGGATTAAATTCACCAACGGTATAAGTCCAAGATGAATCTAATTGAGGTAGAAAATCAGCACCCGAAACGCTGACACCATCCATCAACCAACCGGCATTTTCACCCGTACTATTATTGCGCCACATTAAATCGGTTTTACTATCGCCGTTGAAATCTGCAATGCTGAAATCCCAATCCGTACCAAGGGTTTCTAAAGCACCTTCAGCCGCAATAGTAGTACCATCCATCAACCAGAGAAGATTTTCCCCAGTACTTCCATTGCGCCACATTAAATCGGTTTTAGCATCGCCATTGAAGTCACCAATGCTGTAATCCCACTCTGTACCCATAGTATTGATAGCAGCACCAGTAGGAGTAGAGCCATCCATCAACCAAATAGCATTTTCACCAGTTTGGGTGTTACGCCAAAAATTATCGTGTTTGCCATCTCCATTAAAATCAGCAAAAACAGCCGGACTGCTAATATAAGGACTGGGATTAGGATTCTGTTGAGCATTAATATCAGAAGTTAATACTTCATCATTTAATGACTGCGAAGAACCATGTAAATTTATCGTATTTAAATCGTTTTCTGGAACAAAACTATTATCTTGGATTGTCGCAGATTGCAATGCACTTTGATTCTTTAAGGGATTTGTGGATTCCAACATTGTGTTTATTAATTACCAGCTTTCATATAACTTTTATCTCTGTTTTTATAAAGATTCTGTTAATTTAGAACATCTAGCAATTTTATAAAATGTTGGCAAAATATACTTTTTGTATGTAATAACGCTCTAATTATTTTTTCAAAAATTACAAGTGTAATTAGTCATATTTAATTAGAAAAGTTTGTAGTAAGGACTTTAGTCTTCCAACGGTTAAAACCCTTACTACGAACTTTTACTATGCATGAAAATTCTTCCATTTCGAGAAGGGTAATTCAACTAAGTAGTAAGTAACTGTTGCTAACACTGTTGATAAAATCACGGTTGCTGTTAATCTGATATAAAACGCTTCTATAGGAATGGATGAATTAAAAACATCGTAAGTTCTGACAATGATTGGCATATGCCAAATATAAATACCGTAGGATAAGTTACCAACTACTTCTAATATTCTAGAAGGGTTTTTTAAAATATTACTTAATGATAACTTTTCACGTTTGCTAAATTCGTGATAAACATCTTTTTCAAAAGCAAATATAAAAAATGAAGTGATAATTGCCGTCAATGGTTGTAATATTAATATTGTCGTTAATGTTCTCCAGCCACCGCTACGAGTCGGTAAATTCCACAATTCTTGATGATATAAATGATGTGCTGTGAATAAATATAATAAGATAATTAGTATTCCAGCAAATATTTTCATAAATAGCGATTTTCTAGGATTAAACTTAAATTTATGATTTTGAATCAATCCATTCACGAAAAATCCACATAAAAATAAATCTAAATTAGTAATTAAGGGAGTATACCAATACTTAAATGCATATCCCATATTTTGAGTTATTTCATTTTGAAAGCTTATCCAAAGCAAGCCTTTTAAAACAAAACTTGCTAAAACTACGATCGAACTAATAATAAATACTTTTTTGTGATTATTTAAACGTAAACTATTTTGAATCAAACTATAAACAAAAGGAACAATTAAATAAAACTGTACTTCCGTTGATAAAGACCAAAATACATCGTTGAATTTTACAATGTCAAAACTAATATAGGGATGATAAGTAAACGTACATATCCTAAATAGAAAACCCCAATTAGAAAATTTAAGTATTTCTGGATAAACGAATATAGATAAAATTAGTACCGCAAAATAATATAGCGGAAAAATTCTTAAAGCTCGATTGCGCCAAAACTTGATAACCCCCGCAATATCGGCAGTGTAGCGCTTTGTATAGAAAACCTTCCCCATCAAATAACCCGATAAAACGAAAAAAATCCAAACGGCGATCGCACCATGACTAAACATCAACCAACTCAAGTCAACATCGTCGTAAATAATCGATTTCCTCGGTGGAGCGCAATGAATAGTTACTACCATTAAACAGGCAAAACCGCGTAGAGCAAGTAAAGCATCTAAGCGATTGTTTTTATTGATATTTGATTGCATTAATTTTGTTTCAGCTTAATTCAATTAAAAATGATAAATGCACATAGCTATTAACCCTATTCGATAAATTTTGATTTAGATGAAATACCAAATATTTAAATTGATTTCTTAATGAAAAAGTTGCCAAACTGCCAGTCAAATTAAATTTGAAAATATTTATACATGGTGTAGAGACATTGCAGTGCAACGTCTCTCCGTATTTAGGGTTATATCGAGAAGCGTGAAATAAATTCCACAGAGATTACAAAAAGCATTGCCATAAGTGCCTTTTATTATCCAAAATCTAAAATAGTATTACCCTAATTAAATATAAGCAACGCAATATCGAATAACCATGCAAGCAGAATATAGACAGCGACGGGATGCATTAATGTCAAAGATTGGTAACGGTACGGCAATTTTTCGCAGTGCCCCTATGGCTGTAATGCATAATGATGTAGAATATGCTTACCGTCAAGATAGCGATTTTTTCTATCTAACTGGTTTAAACGAAGCGGAAGCTGTAGCTGTTTTAGCTCCCCACCATGAAGAACACAAGTTTATCTTGTTTGTCCAACCAAAGGATATTACCAAGGAAGTTTGGAGTGGCTATGTTACTGGAGTTGATGCAGCTAAAGAAAAGTATGGTGCTGACGAAGCTTATCCCATCAACGAATTAAACGAAAAATTACCCCAATATTTACTCAACGCAGATAAAATATATTATCGATTGGGAAGAGACAAACCTTTTAACGAAACTGTCATCACTCATTACCAAAGATTATTACGCACTTATCCCAAACGCGGTACTGGCCCCACAGCAATTCAAGATACCTGTACAATTTTACATGGTATGCGCTTAGTTAAAAGCGATTCCGAATTAACGTTAATGCGAAAAGCTGCCGATATCGCCGTAGAAGCTCACAATGTAGCTCGGGAAATGGCAAAACCCGGAGTTTACGAATACGAAATCCAAGCAGAGATGGAGCGTATTTTCAGAAAACATGGTGCATTAGGGCCAGCATATCCTTCCATCGTCGCATCTGGTGCAAATTCTTGCATTCTCCACTACATCGAAAACAACCGTCAAATGCAAGATGGAGATTTACTTTTAATTGATGCTGGTTGCTCCTACGATTATTACAACTCCGATATCACCCGCACCTTTCCCGTAGGTGGAAAATTCACCACAGAACAAAAGATATTATACGAATTAGTTTTATCAGCACAAAAGGCGGCGATCGCCCAAGTTAAACCAGGAAATGCTTATTCTTCAATCCACGATACCGCATTACGGGTACTCGTGGAAGGAATGGTTGAATTAGGAATTCTCAAAGGTGAAGTTGATAAATTAATCGAAGAAGAAAAATACAAACCTTATTATATGCATCGTACCGGACATTGGTTGGGTTTAGATGTCCACGATGTCGGAGTTTACCAGCATGGTAAAGATAACCCCTTAATTTTACAACCAGGACAAGTTTTAACAGTAGAACCCGGAATTTACATTGTACCAGGAGCCAAACCCGCAGAAGAACAACCGCAAGTAGATCAAAAATGGATGGGAATCGGAATTCGTATTGAAGATGATGTCTTAGTCACCGAAGACGGATGTGAAGTTTTAACTAAAGGTGTGGATAAGGAAGTGAGTGATATGGAGAGGGGGTAGAGGGGGTAGAGAGGAAGAGGGGGAAGATAATAAAATTATTTAACTCATAACTCCTCACTCCTAACTCCTAACTATTCTTAATTACCAAATTTCTTCCAAATCCAAAACAAACCCAGGTAAAACATCTTCTCCCGAAACAGTTTGTGGTGATTCGAGAATTTCAACTTCTTTATTTAACCGATAAATTTCTATTTGCTTCTGCTTGCGATTAATTAACCATCCCAATGAAGCACCATTCTCCATATATTCGAGCATCTTATTTCTGGTTTTCTCTAAGGTGTCGCTGGGGGACATTAATTCCACCACAAAATCCGGACACAAAGGAGCAAATCTTTCTTGCTCCTCTTCACTCAAAGCATCCCATCTTTCTATTTTCACCCAAGATGCATCCGGAGAACGTTCAGCACCATTAGGAAGTTTGAAACCACTGGAAGAATCAAAGGTTTTCCCTAACTTATTTTTCCGATTCCAACCTGTTAACTGATAATTCAAATCGGAATTTCTGTTACCAGTAATACTTCCCGTTGGTGGCATAATAATTAATTCCCCCGAAGCTGTACGCTCAAATCTTACATCTGGGTTATTCTGACAAAGTTGAAAAAACTGCTCGTCAGTTAAGTTGATATTATCAAGGTCTAATTCAAAAGCAGTATTCATATTCTTAAATTACCAGCGTATGTTTCTTCTATTTTAAGAAATTGGGAAGGGGTAAAGTTAAGAGTTAGGAGTTAGGAGTTAGGAGTTAATAATTTTATTTCTACCCCCTCTCCCCCCTCTAACTAAACTCCACGCAACTTCCGAGTATTCTCAACTAAACTCTGGGCAAATTTATCTAAACGTTGAGATAATTTTTCGTCTAAAAGTTTACCTTGTTGATCGAAGGCTTTCCAAGCTTGTCCAATGGCAATTTGTTCGGGAATTACCCAAGCGTGTACCCAGCGCATGACAATCCGCATTTGATTGAGGGAATTACTATTCGACTGCCCACCCAAAATACTTATATTTCCCACAACTTTATCTGACAACTCTTCAAAGCTCATCAAATCTAAGGCATTCTTCAATACCCCACTCATTCCACCGTGATACTCTGGTGTTGCTAATATCAATCCATCTGCTTGCTTCACTGTTTCCTGCAATCGCTTCACGTCTGGATATTCCCCATATTCATCCCCTCCATCACAAAATGGCAAATTCATCTGCCTTAAATCCAGTATTTCTACCTCAGCACCCAAAGCTTGTACTCTTTGCGCTGCTATACCTAATGCTTGATGTGTATAAGATTCGGCTCTTAAACTACCTGCAATTCCAACTATCTTCACTATCCAACACTCCTATATTCTTTTTGTTATAATTAACATGAAGTCATTACGACTATGAATATCTTAGCGATTAATGATTTATAGTGTCAAATAGTTGTTTTTATGGCAGTTGAATGCTATAGCGAGCGGTAATTGTAGGTCAAAAATGTGTAAAAATAGTTACTATAAGATGTGTTAGTTATAGAAATTTGAAGTATGCGTCCTGAAAAGTTAGCAATCGGGTGAAAAAAATGGGAAACGTATTTTTTTTGTAGAAGCTAAACTCTTATTATTGAGAATAAAATTATTTGGATTGTTGAACATCGCAGCCATTAAAATTAACCCCACCTTACAGCAACAGACAAAGGGTAACTATCTATGAAAAATTTTGACAAAAAGGCGTTAACTAAACATTCAGCTCTCAAGGGAAAAGTTCTTAGTGGGTTACTATCAGCCAGTTTGCTGTTGTCTGGGGCTTTGGGTGGAACGCAAGCCTTGGCGCAGCAGAAGCAGGAAGACAACAGTTTATCTTATGGTGAATTGCTCTCTAAGATCGAGCTGGGTGAAGTTAAGCGAGTGGAGCTTGATGAAACTGAGCGGATAGCCAAGGTTTATTTAGCTGAAGAAGATCCCGATAAAGCCATACAGGTAGAGCTTCTGGATGACAACCGCGAGTTAATTGATGAACTAAGAGAGAATAAAGTTGAGTTTGGGGAGATTAATTCTGAGAATAGCAGGGTTGCTGTTTCTTTGTTATTCAACTTGATGTGGATTTTGCCTTTGGTTGCTTTGATGCTGCTGTTTTTGCGTCGTACAGCCAATACATCTTCGCAAGCGATGAATTTTGGTAAATCCAAAGCTCGTTTTCAGATAGAGGCCAAAACAGGGATTAAATTTGATGATGTAGCGGGGATAGAAGAAGCCAAGGAAGAACTTGGTGAGGTTGTGACTTTCCTCAAGCAGCCGGAGAAATTTACTGCGGTTGGAGCAAGAATCCCTAAAGGTGTATTATTAGTTGGTCCTCCGGGAACTGGTAAAACTTTATTAGCAAAGGCGATCGCCGGGGAAGCGGGAGTGCCTTTCTTTAGTATTTCCGGTTCGGAATTTGTGGAAATGTTCGTGGGTGTTGGAGCTTCGCGGGTACGGGATTTATTTAAGAAAGCCAAAGAAAACGCTCCTTGTTTGATATTCATCGATGAAATTGATGCTGTAGGAAGACAGCGGGGAGCAGGTATCGGCGGTGGTAATGACGAGCGCGAGCAAACTTTAAACCAGCTACTTACGGAGATGGATGGTTTTGAAGGTAACAATGGAATTATTATCATTGCAGCCACAAACCGTCCTGACGTACTGGATGCAGCGCTTTTACGTCCGGGACGTTTTGACAGACAGGTGATTGTTGATGCACCCGATCGCAAGGGACGTTTGGCAATTTTAACAGTTCACGCTCGCAATAAGAAAGTCGATCCTTCAGTTTCTTTAGAAGTTATTGCTCGTCGTACTCCGGGTTTTACGGGAGCAGATTTAGCGAATCTTCTCAACGAAGCGGCAATTTTGACTGCGAGAAGACGTAAGGAAGCAATTACTCAAATCGAGGTTGATGATGCGATCGATAGGTTAACTATTGGCTTAACTTTAAATCCGCTGTTAGATAGTAAGAAAAAGCGGTTGATTGCTTATCATGAAGTCGGACATGCTTTACTCGCAACACTTTTAAAAAACGCAGATCCTTTAAATAAGGTGACAATTATTCCTCGTTCCGGTGGAATTGGTGGTTTTTCTCAGCAAACACCTAATGAAGAGATAATTGATAGCGGTTTGTATAGTAAAGCTTGGCTCAAAGATAACATTACCATGACCTTGGGAGGAAGGGCATCAGAAGCCGAAGTTTTTGGCGACAAAGAAATAACGGGTGGTGCTAGTAACGATTTGAAGCAGGTGACAAATCTAGCTAGGAAAATGGTCACAATGTTTGGGATGTCCAATTTAGGACTAGTAGCCTTAGAAAGTCAGAATAGAGACGTATTTTTGGGTGGTGATTGGGGGAATCGCAACGAGTATTCCGAAGACATGGCTACCCAAATCGATCAAAAAGTGCGAGAAATTGCTGAATCTTGCTATCAAGAAGCACGTAAAATTATGCGAGAAAACCGTGCATTATTAGATCGTCTTGTCGATCTATTGATTGAACAAGAAACCATAGAAGGCGAACAGTTTCGTAAAATAGTTTCTGAATACACTGAATTACCTGCAAGTAAATTAGTGGCTTCTACTTAAGGGAGTAGGAAGTGGGGAGTAGGGAGTTAGGAGTTAGGAGTTAGGAATTAATAATTATCTCCCCCCTCTCCCCTCTCTCCATAAACTAATCACTGGTCATTAATTACCTTCGATTCTTCAAGTTTAATTTGATAGCGTTGAGAACCATTAATATTTGATGTTGATGTGTTGGAGAGTTTTTGTTTGGAATACATGGCTTGGAGGACTTTACCTGGGTCAACATAGTTGTTGCCGTATCTGAGTACCCAATGAAGATGAGGCCCCGTAGTGCGTCCTGTCATTCCTATACGTCCGATTCTAAATCCTGCCGGTATGCGCTGACCTTGAGCAATTTGAATGCCACCGGCACGGTCAACTATATAAAGACGACCGTTTAGTTTTTCTACCCTTCCCTTCATATGACAATAGCTGTGTTTCCAGTTGCCCGACTCAACGATAATATGGGTACCGCAGGCACCGCGATCGCCGACTTTAATTACCGTACCTCCCCACCAATTACGGATGTAGCTACCTTGGGGTGCGGCAATATCCAACCCATTGTGAAACTCCACACGCCCACCCCTTGGAGAGCGACGATATCCGAAAGGGGATGTGTAAGCTTGAAAACGTTCGACGGGAAAAGAAGCTGATGACCAAACGTTATTAGAAGCTAAAAGTGTAGAGTTATTTTCTACAGCTTTTACTGTATTTGAACTAACTAATATCGCCACTGTGAAACTTATAAGAATAAATCCTAAAACTTTGAGCTTAACTATTCGTTTATTCATATTTTTATGCTTAAAATTTTCCGATGGGCTGTAGTTATATTGCGGTCAAATTCAAAATTACTATTAAAACTACTATAAATTTAGTTTTAATAGTAATTATCTGTATATGTATCCCTTTGCATTATCCTACTTGTGGATATACTAATGTCAAGTACCAAAGTTTATCTATTTTTTAAAGTTTTTTAGATGTATTTGACTTCAGTAAAAATGCTCAAAAGTTAATTAACAAGCGTTGATAAAAACCAAATAATCTGGGATAATACTTAACAATTAATTAATGATTAAAAATTGACAAAAAAATATAGCTTGAATAGGATTTATATATTTTCGCGTATATTAAAGGGCAAATAATTAAACATCCTGCCATCTTTATCCAAGCTGACCTATAAATAAGTATCAATTACCAGTAATAAAGTTCCCAGCAATTAAGTTCAGACTAAAATATGAATAGTCAAAAGAAAGGCAGTTAAAACAACATCTCCCCCAGGGTATAATTTGGATCGAAAATTAGCTAAAATACCGTTACCATTACTGCAAGTCTTGAAGAGAAGTTTTGCCAATCACCACAAATGCGGTAAAATCTAACCTTAAAAAGAATTATTATTCGCGATAATATAAAGCTTGCAAGTGAATTTAAGAATTTCTCGTATTTTTGCAAATCATGTTAACCGATATATTCCCTTTCAGATTCGATATAGACACAATAGCCATTGCCGGAGCAACTTTATGGTCTTTAGCACTGTATCTAGGTTTTTCCCCGCTTGGTGAATGGGTAACAAAACAGCTAAACCGCTGGTTCAATTTTGCCGAGCAATTTATGTACACCAGTAAAACTGAATTTGAAAAAACCCGTCAAGCAAGAGAATCGCAAAATGCTTTTTATGCATCGCTTTTTAGCATCATACCGTTTTTAATTTTTGGCGCTTTATCTAATTGGATTATAGAAGTTAGTTTGGGAGGCAGTTGGGGTATCAGTACGGGAATTCTCGCTTGTATGAGTTGCGGTGTTTATGAATTAGGAAGACGAGATGGAGAATACAAAGAATAGTTAGGACTTGGAGAGTTTAGCAACGGATTAGAAGTTAGTTGCTAGTTACTTAGTTATTAGGAGTAAGTAATTAAAAGTCTTGAGTTAGATAATTTCAGATTTAAACAAAGGATGCCTTTATTTTAGATATTGAATTGAAAGTGAAGAATTATTAGTAGTTATAAGTTTTTAACCTTTGACCTTTAACCTATTACCTATCATGGCATCTCCCCGAATTATTTTAGAAACTCTACTTCCACATTTAAAAGCAGCAGCAGGTTACGCTCGTTTTCTGCAACCAAAAATTGCTGCACTACCCGATAAAGATGGAGGAGAAAGCTTTTTCTCTGCTGCTTTAACTGAAGCCGATTTAGCAATTCAAAATTTTGTAGAAGTTGCATTATTAGGCAATTTCCCAAATATTCGTTTTTATGGAGAAGAATATATTAGCTCTCCCAATACAAAGTATTTTCGCGCTGTTGATTTTGGCGAAAAAGATGATTATTTAGTCACTCTAGATCCAATTGACGGTACAAAGTTCTATATAGATGGACATTCCAATTATCAAATTATTCTGAGCATTCTCAATACTGATGATTATGAAGCGGTAATTGCTATTTCTCCCAGCGAAGATGTTTATTTCTACGCTATTAGAAGTGAAGGTGCTTTTAAGGGTAATCTAAAAATGGATTTATCAGAATGCACTCCTTTAAAAGTAGACTCTACAGCAAAACCTACTATATTATTGGGCACTTCTATGAATTCTTTAACATCCGCGTTAAAAGATAAATACGCAGTTATCAATGCAGTTGAAGATTATTCTAGCTCGATTCAAATGCCTAATCTTAATTCTATCTTTACTGGTGGATTGAGTGGTGCTGTAAAAAAATTTGGTCAATTTATCGATGGTGCTGCTTTAGCTTTTATTGCCAAAGAAGCTGATTGTATTGTTACCAACTTAGACGGCTCTGCTTTACCTCCATTAAATAGTTGCCAAGATTATAAACTTCCTGGATTAGTAATCGCAACTTCAGAATCCGTTCATCAAGATTTGCTCAAAGCTATTCAATATAATTATTTAAACTAAATACTAAATACTAAATACTAATTCTAGTTTAAAACACAATATCCTTAAACTATCCAACCAAAGGCAATAAGCCGCTCACCCATCCCAAGAGCGATCGCAATCTTTCTATAAAATTCACCAATATTTTCTTGACCGCATTTTATAATTAAGATGTCAACCGTAGTAAAAATGGTAAAAATAGTTTATATTAAGCAAACTGTAAATTCTATATTTCGTCTAAATTAAACCAACGAATTTATCAGCTTTATAGCCCGTAAAAATAATTGGGTATACGCCTGAGCGTGATTATCAATTTACCGCAGCTTGAAACCCTTGTCAAATCGTAACCATAATTTTCAAATGTCAGGGATATTTGACCAAATTTACAGTAAAAGCTTTTGTTATTCTAATCAATCACAAGAATAATATTTTTATTCCTAATCATTACGGTTATTTGCTTGCAACAACATTATTAAAGTCATATAATCACGCAAACATATTCCATTTGTACGGAATAAGCGAAATATAAACGATTGAATTTGAAAGGATTTTCAAAGTCGTTTTAAACAACTTCTATATATACAAGGTGAAAGGTTATTTGATTGAAGCTGTATTTTATCGATAAAAGGGGGATGTAAATCCGTTAATCTACATTTCGTTTATACGGGAAAATCGAAATATAGATTATTTAAGTAGGTTGGATATTTAAAGTCGTTTGAAACAACTTTGTGCTGGAGAAGAAAGCAGAATAATTAGTTATAGTTGATGATTCAACTCTTCAAATACCAACTGAGTTAACTTATCAGCAGCACCAGCTTCACCTCTAGCGTTTCTTAACTTAGCTCGCATATCAGCTAACTTTTCGGGATTTTGTAAATAATCAAGAATCAAATCACTAACTTCCGACGGTTGTAATTTCCCTACCAATTCTGGAATAATTTCTTTTTGTGCCCATATATTAGGCCAAGCTAATAAACCTTTACGTTTAAGGAAATAGGAATTTATCAACTTTGCGAAACTGGTACCGACAAAAGGTAAATTAGCGAGTAATCCGGGAATACCATCCCAAGAGCGCATTGCATCCAATTGTTGAGTAGGCAGTAAAACAACCATTGGTACAGCTAAAGAACCAAGTTCGGCAGTGTTAGCACCGACAGTTGTTATACAGATACTGCATTTAGATAATATATCATAAGCGGGGTGTTTTAAAGATAATTTTACTTTTAAACCTGTTGTTGTTTGTAAATATGGTTTTTCGGAATCTATATCTATTAACTTTGCACAAACTCCTCCAAAGTATTGCGACATCGGATTTTTATTAGCGTCGGCGAAACTAGCTAAAGTTTGTAAATCTAAAGTTGGAGCTACAGGGATGAAGAATTTTGTTGCTGGTAATTTATCGTAAATATGTTGAGCGATCGCCAAACTTAAAGGAACACCTTGAGATAATTTAGCAGCTTTAGAACCAGGTAAAATTCCAATTAATTCTACCCCCTCTTCCCCCTCTACCCCTTCTTCCCCCTCTTTCAAAGAAGCTTCCGCCATCAAATCGCCAACGACGGTAAATTTATCGGCATATTTAGATTTAACATTGGCAGCGACTTCGGGTTTCATGATACCAAAGCGGTTAATTAAAGAATGCCATCTTGCATCCCATTCGGCGTAGATAACAGTACGATAATTCAACCTTTTACCAATTACCACGGGAAAAAATTGATCTCCACCAAGGAATAGTACAACACCTTTATTTCTCCAATCCCAATTATCAACTGTTTTCCCGGTTAATAGAAAGGGGAAGAAATGTTTTGCAGATTGAACTCTATCAACTTCCGGATAAGAAAGAGCAATATCGGCTTCCTTACCGCTAGCGTTGGCACAAGGGGATAAAACAACGGAAATTCTGACTTTATCGCGATCGTTACCAAGCTTTTCCCGTAAAGATTTTACAACAGGACGAACCCAAGTTGTGATTTCACCGGGGCCATTGGAAAGAATAAGGATATCAAACATCTTTTCAGTGAGCAGTGAGCAGTGAGCAGTTAACAGTGAAAAACATTCTTTTATTTGTAGGGTGTGTGACGCTGCAAGATATTGTGAACTTGGTTACTAATAGGAAGATAGCGTCACGCACCAACCGAAGTATTAATAATAATGTAAGGAATCAAAATACAACTTCTCACAATGATTTTGTCTTCTATTCCCTGTTAAGAGTTCCCTATTCCCTAAGCTATAATGCCCTATGATAATTTCTCGCTTTCGAGAGTAAAACGCGATTTTAATTTAACAAGGAATTAATTGCTTTTTATAGGGAAGATACGGGAAAGAAATTACTAGCTGCGAGTGAATTAGCTCAAGCGGTTAAGGAAAGTGAAGAGAAAGCGGAAAGGTTGAGAAAAAAGTTGGAAGAATTGGGTGTCGATCCAGATACTTCGGTACTCGAACCCATACCGTATGTACAAGGCTCGTGCTGCGGTAAACTCAGTCATAGCACCTGTTTCCAAATTCAGGCAATCGTAAGCACGCTGTTGGGCTTCTTTGATGATGTGTTCAAGAATTTTCGAGGCAACACCCCTACGACGGTAAGCCTTGACAGTACGCATTGATTTGACTTCACCACTTCTTGAATCTAGTTCTTTCAATGCCCCGCATCCGAGTAATTCCGAACGGGAGCAAACCGACCAGAAAGTAATATCGGGCGATCGCAATGCCTATTTGATTAATTTATAACCCACGCAGGTGGGTTTCGCTTGTGTAGCCGCGATTTAAATCGCCAGGTTCAAAAAACACCAATATCTCTCCTCAACCTCTTCCCTCAGCGCCCTCCGCGCTCTCTGCGGTTTTATAACTCTAAATATTTATCCCTCAATAACCAAATAACCAAACATGAATATTACAAATAATTTACTAAATGTGAGTAAGCACACCAAAAAAACGTAAAGTAATGTAAAGCAAAAAATGTTTAAATTTATCGAATTGTGTCAGTTAGACGACAAAACGTCCATAACTAGCCCATTTCTGATAAAAAACATTTAGTGCCGAACCAGAGAACACGCATCATAGGAGCGAGGAAACGTATGTTTACTCACGTCAAGTCCACCATTAGACACATCAAGCCTGATAACCTCGAAGGGCGACATTTAATTAAGGTGGTCTATGTCGTGTTAGAGTCCCAGTATCAGAGTGCTTTATCACAAGCGGTACGGACTATAAACGATAATCACCCCAATATTGCTATTGAAATCAGCGGTTATTTGATTGAGGAACTTCGTTCGCCAGAAAATTACGAACAGTTTCAGAAGGATGTAGAAACCGCGAATGTTTTTATCGCTTCACTTATTTTTATTGAAGATTTAGCTCAAAAGGTAGTTGCAGCAGTGCAGCCTCATCGCGATAAGTTCGATGTGGCTGTATGTTTCCCTTCGATGCCCGAAGTTATGCGTCTGAATAAGATGGGTAGCTTTTCCTTGGCTAATTTGGGACAATCCAAGAGTGCGATCGCGCAGTTTATGAAGAAGCGGAAGGAGAAATCCGGTTCTTCTTTCCAAGATGGAATGTTGAAGCTGCTGCGGACTTTGCCTTCTGTATTAAAGTATTTGCCTGTAGAAAAGGCTCAAGATGCTCGTAATTTCATGTTGAGTTTTCAGTATTGGTTGGGAGGATCTTCCGAGAATTTGGAAAACTTCCTGTTAATGCTGGCTGATAAATATGTTTTAAAAGATGTAGATCAAAGCAATTTCGTTTTTGCAAAAGAGTATCAAGCTCCGGTTGTGTATCCCGATATGGGAGTTTGGCATCCTTTAGCGCCGACGATGTTTGAGGATGTGAAGGAGTATCTCAACTGGTATAGTAGCCGCAAGGATATTTCTGACGATTTAAAAGATCCTTTAGCACCTTGTATTGGTTTAGTATTGCAGCGGACTCACTTAGTAACTGGTGATGATGCACATTATGTCGCACTTGTCCAGGAATTTGAAGCGATGGGAGCTAAGGTAATTCCCGTTTTCGCTGGTGGTTTGGACTTTTCTAAGCCGGTGGACGCTTATTTTTACGAAACTTCTGCTTTAGCGAAAAACAATAAGGAAGGCACTCCTTTAATCGATGCTGTAGTATCTTTGACAGGATTTGCACTTGTAGGTGGACCCGCCAGACAAGACCACCCGAAGGCGATTGAGTCGTTGAAGCGGTTGAATCGTCCGTATATGGTCGCCTTACCTTTGGTATTCCAAACTACCGAAGAATGGATGGAAAGCGATTTGGGATTGCATCCGATTCAGGTGGCTTTACAAATTGCCATACCCGAATTAGATGGAGCTATTGAGCCGATAATTTTATCCGGTAAAGATGGCGCTACTGGAAAGGCGATCGCTCTTCAAGATAGAGTTGAAGCAGTTGCAAAACGGGCGATGAAATGGGCTAATTTACGCCGTAAGCCCAAGTTAGATAAGAAGGTGGCGATTACTGTATTTAGCTTCCCACCGGATAAAGGTAATGTCGGAACCGCAGCATATTTGGATGTGTTTGGTTCGATATTTGAGGTAATGAAAGCGTTACAAAATAATGGCTACGATTTACCCGAATTACCTGGTAGTGCCAAAGAATTGATGGAACAAGTCATCCACGACGTACAGGCACAGTATGCCAGCCCTGAGCTAAATATTGCTTATCGGATGTCGGTTCCCGAATACGAAGAATTAACACCATATTCTCAACGTTTGGAAGAAAATTGGGGGGCACCTCCCGGAAATTTGAACAGCGACGGACAGAATTTATTAGTATACGGGAAGCATTTCGGTAACTTATTTATTGGGGTACAGCCAACATTTGGTTATGAAGGCGATCCAATGCGGTTGTTATTTTCCCGCTCTGCAAGTCCCCATCACGGTTTTGCTGCTTACTACACCTACCTGGAAAAAATTTGGGGTGCTGATGCAGTACTGCACTTCGGTACTCATGGCTCTTTGGAATTCATGCCAGGAAAGCAGATGGGAATGTCGGGTGAATGTTATCCCGATAGTTTAATTGGTACGATTCCCAACTTGTATTATTACGCTGCGAACAACCCCAGCGAAGCCACAATTGCCAAACGTCGTAGCTACGCGGAAACGATATCTTATTTAACACCTCCCGCAGAAAACGCCGGTTTATACAAAGGGTTGAAAGAATTAAGCGAATTAATTGGTTCATATCAAACCCTCAAAGATACCGGAAGAGGAGTTGCGATCGTCGATACCATCATGGATAAAGCCCGGATGGTGAATTTAGATAAAGATATCGACTTGCCGGAAGATAGTTGCAAGGATATGTCCGCAGAAGAGCGCGATAATATCGTTGGTAGCGTTTACCGTCGGTTGATGGAGATAGAATCGCGACTGTTGCCATGTGGTTTACACGTAGTTGGTAAGCCCCCCACGGCAGAGGAAGCAATCGCTACGTTGGTTAATATAGCTGAGTTAGATCGAGAAGAGTCTGAACTAATTAGCTTACCAAGGATTATAGCTAACAGTATCGGACGCGACATCGAAGAAATTTACCGCAACAGCGATAAAGGTGTTTTACAAGATGTGGAATTGCTGCAACACATAACAACTACTACCCGCGAAACCGTTGCTGCATTAGTTAAAGCGCAAATCGACGCAGAAGGAAGAGTTTCCCGAGTTTCCAAATTGAATTTCTTCAATATGGGCAAAAAAGCACCTTGGATAGAAGCTTTACATCAAGCAGGTTATCCCAATGTTGATAAGGAAGCCTTGAAACCCTTATTTGAATACTTGGAATTCTGTTTACAACAAGTATGTGCGGATAACGAATTAGGCGCATTACTCAAAGGATTGGAAGGTGAATACGTTTTACCTGGCCCCGGAGGAGATCCAATTCGTAACCCCGACGTTTTACCTACAGGTAAAAATATCCACGCTTTAGATCCGCAATCAATCCCCACAATGGCAGCGGTGAAATCTGCGAAAGTCGTTGTAGATAGATTGTTAGATAGACAAATGCGCGACAACGGCGGCGAATATCCCGAAACCATCGCCTGTGTATTATGGGGAACAGATAATATTAAAACCTACGGGGAATCACTGGCACAGATAATGTGGATGGTAGGCGTGCGCCCGGTTCCCGATGCATTGGGTAGAGTCAACAAGTTAGAATTAGTACCTTTGGAAGAGTTGGGCAGACCGAGAATAGACGTAGTAATCAACTGCTCCGGCGTATTCCGCGACTTGTTCGTTAACCAAATGAACCTGTTAGATCAAGGGGTGAAAATGGCAGCAGAAGCCGATGAACCCTTAGAAATGAACTTTGTTCGCAAACACGCTCTTAAGCAAGCAGAAGAAATGGGAATTAATTTGCGTCAAGCAGCAACCCGCGTCTTTTCTAATGCAAGTGGTTCATATTCTTCCAACATCAACTTAGCTGTAGAAAACAGTACTTGGGAAGAAGAAGGTGAATTACAGGAAATGTACCTCAAACGTAAATCCTTTGCATTCACCGCAGACAACCCAGGAATGATGGAAAACTCGCGGAAAATCTTTGAAAGTGCATTGCAAACCGCTGATGTCACCTTCCAAAATTTAGATTCCTCCGAAATTAGCTTAACCGATGTTTCTCATTACTACGATTCCGATCCCACCAAAGTAGTAGCCAGCTTACGGAAAGATGGTAAAAAGCCAGTAGCCTACATGGCAGATACCACCACAGCAAACGCCCAAGTTAGAACTTTATCGGAAACCGTGCGCTTGGATTCTCGGACTAAGTTGTTGAATCCGAAGTGGTATGAAGGAATGTTATCTCACGGTTATGAAGGAGTGAGAGAATTATCCAAACGCTTGGTTAATACCGTGGGTTGGAGTGCGACAGCAGATGCTGTGGATAATTGGGTTTATGAAGATACCAACGACACCTTCATGAAAGATAAGGAAATGCAGGAAAGGTTGTTGAACTTAAATCCGCATTCCTTTAGAAAGATGGTGACTTCATTGTTGGAAGCTAATGGTAGAGGTTACTGGGATACTGATGAAAGTAACTTAGATAAGTTGCGGGAATTGTATCAGCAGGTTGAAGATAAGATTGAAGGGATTGAGTAGGTAGAAATTTAATTTTTAGTTTTTTAAGCCCGTACTTTGTGCGGGTTTTTTTGTTTTTTAACGCAGAGTGACGCGGAGGTTCGTGGAGGGGGTGAACAAAAAATAGCTTACTTATATGTTGTTGTTAACAGTATTGATTACCTTGCAATTTAAGTGTATATAAATTAATACAAATAACAAAGGATACATTATGAGTATTACACCTAAAGGAATGAGCGTATTAGAACTATATCGTCTTTATAGAGAGAATAATCTTATTGTCAATCGTAGATATCAGCGTAAACTGGTATGGGGTAAATCAGAGAAAACCTCGTTAATAGAAAGCATTCTTTTAAAATATCCTATTCCACTAATCTTGTTTGGAAAATTCAAAAAAGAAGGAATGGATATGTATGAAATAATTGATGGTATGCAAAGATTAAATGCCATATTTAGTTTTATTGAGAATCAATATTCGATAGATAGCAAGTTTTTTGATGTGACAAAACATCCTTTGGCGAATGAATTAAGCAATCAGAAGTTATTTCAGAAAATTAATACTAGTATAGAAAATTTATTAAATGCTCAAGAGTGCGTGGATTTTTTAGAGTATTCATTAGCTGTTACGATCTATGAAGCTAACAGTGAAAAAGAAATAGAAGATGTGTTTAATAGAATTAACTCAAATGGAAAACACTTATCAGCTCAAGAAGTACGACAAGCTGGAGTTACTAATAACTTTGCAGAATTAGTAAAATCTTTAGGTTCTGAAATAAGAGGTGATGTATCAAGAGAAATTATTCCTCTTACAGAAATGCCTGAGATTAGTATTGATTATAAATCGATTGATTTAGGATATGGAGTTCTTGCAGAAGATACATTTTGGTGTCGCCAAGGAATTATTAAGAATTCTGATCTACGGGAGAGTGCAGATGAACAATTATTGGCAGATATAATACTTTCCATAGCTTTAGGAAAACCATTTGCAGCAAAAAAAGATAATTTTGATTCTTATTATGGCAAAGGTGATACAGATAAATCAGATGAAATAGAATTATCCGTTACAAGATATGGAACAGAACATCTGAGACAAGATGTTAAAGCCATATTATCACATATCCAAAACGCGGTTAATTCTCTATCATCAACAGACTCAGGAAATGATAAAAACTTTCTCAGAAGAATTTTGAGTCGTGATGGAGGAGTTAGTAATCCAGTAAAAGAGCCGTTTTATACATTGTTTATGGCTTTTTACGATTTAATTATTAAAGAATCCAAAGAACCTTTTGATTATCAGGGAATTTTTGATGCTGTGACGGGACTTATGGAAAAAATTCAAGTTAGTTCTAGTATTACAACAGATAAAAGAACCAAAAATATAAATCTTACTAAAGGATTGATTCAGAATTATTTTAAATTGTCAACATCTACAACTCGTAGTAGTGGTTCTTATGCTATAGATTTAGAAAATTATTTAAGGCGTTCTAAAACGGAAGCTCCTAATTATGATTTTAAACAAGGACTACTTTCATTAAATCCTTCTAATCGTATTTTTGATGACAATTGTTTTAATAAAATTTGTCAAAATATTGCCGCAATGGCAAATTTAGGCAAAGCAAAAAAAGGATATCTTTTTTTGGGAATATCTGACACAGAAAAAGATACTAAAATTATTGAAAATCTAGATAAAATATCTGCACCTAGTTTTTTTCCATTTGGTATTGTCGGGATAGAAAGAGAAGCAAAAATTCAAAAAATAACCCTGGATCAATATATACTAAAAATTAGCCGAAAAATTAGAGACTCGAAATTACCTGAATGGCTAAAAACTAGTATTAATACTGCATTAACCTCTATTACATATCATGACCATACAGTATTAATGATTGAAATAAAAGCAGGAAATGAACCTGTATGGTATGATAACAAATTATACATAAGAGATGGGAATGAGAAACAACCTCAAGAGTTATCTGGTGAAAAAATTAGCGCTGTATATAGCTTATTTCAATAACCATATATTTTTTGAGTGAATACCAATTAGTAGTTTGGCTTGTTTTTCAGCAGAAATTAAAAATGGCGATCGCACTACAACACAAATTAATCTTTTTCTCGTAAGCTGCTGTGAATCGTAGGTTGGGTTAGACACGAATTGCAAATTAAACTTGAAACGAGAATTCATTCCCTTGTGTCGTAACCCAACATCATGGTTGTGAATAAACAATATTGTCCTTCCCCAAATGCAAAATATTGCATAACAGTTTTTGCTAATTACGAGAAGTGCAATATTCAGAAAACCTCACCAATGCGATCGTACTTCTCTTGATATCTTCAGATGATATCATCGACAAAAGCTGGAATCGAACCATGATGACTTACAAAGGCTACTCAGCAATAATCGAAGTAGACACAGAAGCAGAAATATTATTTGGCAGAGTTATTGACATTAATGACGTAATAACATTCAAAGCAAAAACGATTGAAGAAGCGCGTCAAGAGTTTCATAATTCAGTTGATGATTACCTTGCTTATTGCGAAGATTTAGGTGAATAACCACGAAAACCTTTTTCTGGAAAACTTCCTTTTCGTACAACTCCAGAAAATCACCGTAAGATTTTTATCGCAGCGAAAAAATCTGGTAAAAGTATTAATGCTTGGATGGATGAAGTATTAGCGAATGCCGCTGAAAAGTTTATTAATGCTTAATTGTAGGATGCTGTGACGGTTAAAAGCCATTGCGTCATAATAAAAAGTACTTCCATACTTATTCATAATCAAAAAATCATGAATATTCGACTCAAACCCGAAGATGAGCAATTTATAAGGGCGCAAATTGCTAAAGGTACATATGAAAATCCTGAAGAAGTTATTAGCAAGGCACTAAAACTGCTAGAAGAGTGCGATAAAGACTATCAAAAATGGGTTGAAGAAACTCGTAAAAAAGTAGAAGTCGCTGTTGAGCAATTAGACAGAGGTGAAGGTATTGATGGGGAAGTTGTAGTTGAGCGACTGCGAGAGAAGCTACGTAAAGCGAGAGATAATCAATCATGAAACAACATACTATCTCCCCAGAGGCAAATAAGGATTTAGAAGAAATTATTGATTATTTTGCTACTCATAATATAGAGGCTGGGGAGCGTTTTATTGATGAATTTAATAAAAAATGTAGATATCTTGCAAATTTTCCTAATATGGGACGTAGTTATTCAAATATTAAAGATTATTTACGAGGAATATCTTTAAATGGTTACATTATTTTTTACCGAGTTACGGATATTGGAATTGAAATTTTACGTGTAGTTAGTGGTTATAGAGATTATCCGTCTTTATTTTAAAGAGTTTAAAGTGTGCGACTTAAACCATAGTCGTAGGTTGGGTTAGACACGATTTGCTAATTAAACTTGAAACAAAAATATCTTTATTGTGTCGTAACCCAACACCAAGATTGTGGATAAATAATATCATCCTTTATTAAATGTGAGATATTTTAAAATACCGACAATCAATGTTGGGTTAGGTTGCAATTCAATTCCTAATTAAAATTTATATTCTTCGTGCGCCTAACCCAACCTACAATCTATAAGGAGGCTGAGGGCGTTTTTGTCAACTACGAGAAATTCAATGCTTGGAAAATCAAACCCAACCTACAATAAGTATACATATAATCTATTTGTTTAATTATCATGCAAGCCTTAACAGTAGATTTTAATTCAATTATTGATTTAACTGACGAGCAATTCTTTCAACTATGTCAAGCAAATCAAAACTTAAGATTTGAACGCAATGCTACCGGGGAAATCGTAATTATGCCACCAGTTGGAGGGGAAAGCAGCAATCGTAATGCAGGATTAACTGCTCAATTATGGATATGGAATCAAAAAAACAACCTGGGAATTGTCTTTGATTCCTCTGGTGGTTTCAAACTTCCTAATAGTGCCGATCGCTCTCCGGATGCTTCTTGGCTAAAATTATCACGGTGGAATGAATTAACCCCCGAACAAAAAACAAAATTTTTACCGCTTTCTCCCGATTTTGTCATTGAGTTACTTTACAAGAGCGATAGTTTAAAAGTGACTCAACAAAAGATGTCAGAATATAAAAGTAATGGTGTACGTTTGGGTTGGTTAATTAATCGTAAAAATCGGCAAGTTGAAATTTATAGAATTGGAAAAGAAGTAGAAATTTTAGATAATCCAGATAATTTGTCAGGTGAAGATATTTTACCCGGTTTTGTATTAGATTTACAGATGATTTGGTAAATGAGTGCAATTTTTTAATATTATGACTCAAATTTTAACAGCACCTACACCACCAGTTGAAGGTTCTCATCTTGTACTTCATGGTGTTAGTTGGGAAACTTATGAAATACTTTTGTCAGCTTTTGCAGAACATCCCAAACTTCGCATTACTTATTACCAAGGTACTTTGGAACTTATGACACCGCTACCAGAACATGAAACCTATAGCTGGACTCTTGGTAGACTAATAGCGGTAATGACTGAAGAATTCGGCTTAGAAATTCGAGGTTTAAAATCTTCAACTTGGCGTTCAAAACCGAAAGCTGCCGGTAAAGAAGCTGATGAATGTTTTTATATTCAAAATGAAGCCGCAGTACGCGATAAATTAAATATTGACTTAAAAATTGATCCTCCTCCCGATTTAGCAATTGAAATTGATTTAACAAGTTCATCAATTGATAAAATGGCGGTTTATTTTGAATTAAAAGTACCAGAAGTTTGGCGATACTCAGAAGGTAAATTAACAATTAATATTTTGACAGACACGGGTTACGTCGAGTCAGAAACCAGTTTAGCTTTTGGTTCGTTTCCGGTAAAGGAATTAGCAAGATTTATGCAGCTAGATTCGCAAAAAGGAGAAAATGCCAGAATCCGAGAATTTAGGAAATGGGTACAAAGTGTACATAACAATTTTGCATAACCCACGCAGGTGGGTTTCGCTTGTGTAGACGCGGTTTAAACCGCCACGTATTCTAAATCGAAAACCTTCTCATCCCCTTGCAGCAAGTAGCGCCGAAAATCTAAACTAGTAGAATGTCTGGAATCTAACACCAATAATGTACATTGGTTGTAGAGAATATAGATTTTAAGAACTTTCCGTCTAAGAGAAAAGAAAAATGACCATCCTATTCCAAATTGCTTTAATAGCTCTAGTTGCTTTATCTTTCGTTATGGTAGTTGGCGTACCCGTTGCTTATGCTACTCCTCAAACCTGGGTTGAATCCAAGAGATTTCTGTGGATTGGTTCGGCTGCTTGGTTTGCTTTGGTAGTGGTAGTTGGAATTTTAAACTTTTTCGTAGTTTAAGCTATTGCTTTAACCATAAGCCGACAAATTCTATAGGAGCAGAGAGATACCGTTTGCAAAGCAGGTAATCTTCTGCTCCTTTTCAGTTTTGAGTAAAAAATAATTTAAAATCTAATGTATTAAATTTTACCGTATTAACTTATATTAATAAAGTTTATAAGTAATGTGACTCCGGACGCAAGCTTTCATTATATGTAAGAAGTTCAAATCCGTTAGAAAACTCTAAACTACTGTTTACTATTAACTGACAAAACTCATGTTTTAGATAAATACTGGTCACTGTTGACTGATAACTGCTCACTGCTCACTGATTATATGAGGTAATTATGGCAATTTTCGAGGGAACTTTTGCTCAAACGGAACCCTTACGTTTTGCATTAGTAATTGGTAGATTTAACGATTTAGTAACCACCAAATTGGTGGAAGGATGTCAAGATTGTTTGAAGCGTCACGGTATTGATACTAATCCCCACGGCTCGCAAGTTGATTATGTTTGGGTGCCCGGAAGCTTTGAAGTACCATTAGTCGCCAGACAATTAGCACTTGCGGGTAAATACGACGCGATAATTTGTTTGGGTGCGGTAATTAAAGGACAAACACCCCATTTTGACTACGTATCGGCAGAAGTTGCAAAAGGAATTGCCGCAGCAGCTTTTCAAACGGGAGTACCAGTAATATTTGGTGTTTTGACAGCCGACACGATGCAGCAAGCTTTAGAAAGAGCAGGAATCAAAAGCAATCATGGCTGGGATTACGCAATGAATGCTTTAGAAATGGCTAGTTTGATGCGTCAACTGCGTCCCAGTATGCAACAGCAATATTCATCCAACTCTGGAGCCTTGGCAGGTTCTCTCAAAAGCGCAAACTTAAACAACTTACCAACTCAATCCGAAGAGAAAGCGTAAGAAGAGAGGGGGAGAGGGGGAGAGTGGGAGAGTGGGAGACAAGGGGAAACTCCTAACTCCTAACTCCTAACTCAATTCCCTCTTCCAAAAAAGGGGTTGACAATATCAAACTCATGTGGGATATTAATATTTAGCAATTAAATGCGGGTGTAGCTCAGTGGTAGAGCGTCACCTTGCCAAGGTGAATGTCGCGCGTTCGAATCGCGTCACCCGCTTTCAAAAATAATTATTTAAAAGATGCAGAAAAGATGCAAAAAAATCAAGTTTTTGCATCTTTTAGTTTTTTAATTTGTTTATCAAAATTAACAAAATTTTACATTTATCAAAAATAAAGTTCTGTTTTCAGTGGGATGGACTACACTGGATGATGGTAAAAGCTTAGGGCTTTGCTTGTTGAATGTAGTTTATACAATTGAGATAACAATAATTATTGTTGTGTGATGAGAAATATGTATATAGAAAGAGTAATGCTTTCAACAGTTGATGATATAAAGAAATTTTAGTGGGTAAACTGCTCGCTTATTTAAAATTATTTATGAAGAGAGAATTGCGGTATCAAACAGTTTTCTCGCTCATAGTAAATTAAAGGGGATATTAAAAATATTCCGACTTAGTAAACGCCGCGAGAGTCAAGAAGAGCCGTATAGTGCAATCACAAAAGCCCGAAAAAATCGATTTCAATAACGAATACCCTTGTCCCTGTCGCCGTCGGGGACGTTTAATTCCGATTACCCTGACAGAAGCCTTCGGTTGCGATCGGTGTCAGCAGATATTCGTGGTGGAGGAGAATGCTCGCGTTTTAGAGCAGCTTTCTACGACTTATCCTTATAAACGAGCTTGGCGCTGGACGGGTTCTGGGTGGAAAGTTGTTCATCCACGTCTGGGAGAAAGTTATTTACCAGTAGCGCTAGGTATTATATTCGTGCTAGTGATTATATGGCTACCGTTAGCATTGCGTTTAGCTAGTGGCCCTGGCATTATTACTTGGGCACTGGTAGCGGTGTTATTAGCTATTTTGCCAGCACTTATGGTTTGGCTGACCTACAGACGTTAAGGCGCTAATTATTACTGTGGATGCTTTTGCACAAAACCCCCAACCGATTGCGATAGAAGGCGACGCTTTACGTATCGCCAAGCGGGCGCATGGTGCTGCTCTAAAATTGGGCATCACTAAAGGAGCGCAGCGCAGTCGCGCTTTAATGGCGATGGCTGAGGCGTTAGAACGCTCGTTTGACAACATTTTAGAAGCTAATACTTTGGATCTGGAAGCTTGCCGGGAAATGGCGGTACCAGATTTAGTCTTGGATTGGCTGAAGTTAACTCCGGAACGTTTAGATTCGACGGTAAAAATTTTGCAACGGTTGGAGGAGTTATCAGATCCACTGCGGCGAATGAGAACTGCTGATTACCAGCTTGGTGAAGAACAAAGTTATTCTCAATCAACACCTTTGGGGGTAATAGCATTTATTTATGAAGCATTCCCTGAGTTAGGAGCTATTGCCGCAGGTTTATGTATCAAAAGTGGCAACAGTATTATTCTCAAAGGAAGCACGGAAGCAAGTCATTCTAATGCAGCCATTGCTGAAGTACTGCAAATGGCAGTTGCCGAAGCAGGATTACCTGTAGGCTCAATAGAATTGGTTACGGCCGAACATAATACGTTAATCCAGGAATTAGTTAGTCAAGAGCATTATTTGAATTTAGTGATTCCTTACGGACGTACTAGTTTGATTCAGCGGGTAGTACGCCAATCTACGGCACCAGTTTTAAAATCGGCTATGGGTAATTGCTATCTATACTGGTCGCCAAATGGTAGCTTGGTGGATATGGTGCGCTGGATGATTATTGAGAGCCATGCAAGTTCTCCCGATCCGGTAAATGCAATTGAAAAAGTATTAATTAACCGGCAAACTTTATCATCTTCGTTCGGTACTTTGTTAAAAAGTTTGCAGGAAAAAGGTTTTTTATTAAGGGGAGATGAGGAGTTAAGAGAATCATTTCCTCAATTGCAACCAGTCAAAGATGTTGAGTGGGAAAGTGCTTATTTCACCAAGACAGTTGCGTTTAAACTTGTAGAGAATTTAGATTCGGCAATTAATTGGATTAATCGATACAGTAGCGGACATGCCGACTGTATTGTGACTGAATCTTATCAAGAAAGCAGGCAATTTGCTTTAGGCGTAAATAGTGCTTCTACATACATAAATGCTTCTCCGCGTTTTAGCCGGAATCCATTATGGGGAGATGCGGTGTTTTTAGGAATGTCCAATCAAAAAGGACATCGTAGGGGATTAATTGGTTTGGAAAGTTTGACTACGCTTAAACATATTGTTCAAGGGAACGGAAGGTTTTGAGATAATAGTAGTTTAGACGCTTTTAATAAATACAATAGTTTAACGTTACACCTTGAAATTTCTCAAATGAATCGGGTGTATTTTTCTTGAATAGCAAAATAAAAATTACTATACTTTGCCTTTATGTTAATCAAAAATAGTAATCGAATTAATTTAATGATTGATTAAAACAAACCGATTTTTAGGAATTTTTGAGTTGAGAGTGTAAGATATGCTTAATGCAATTTTTCACATTAACTAACTTTTTGTAGCATGAGTATCCTTGTGCGTCAAGATATAGTTTAAAAGAGGAATTTGCTGTAAATCAATCTCCAATTCAAGCGAAAAAATATCCTTCATGATCCAAACTCAAGCTACCAGAGTGACATTTGCCAAAAATATTGGCTTTAGAAAAGAACTAAATAAACGAGTTGATGCTTATTTTAAGTCTGAGAATCTTACTCCTAGAGATAATGTTGCGATGTACTTCAAAAGTGCAATTATCTTAGGAACGGTATTTTTTTCGTGGATATTTATTCTTTTTTCTCCTCCAGTAATGTGGATGAAAATACTTGGCTGCATCATGCTGGGGATGGGTTTTGCTGGTGTTGGCTTTAGTGTAGGCCATGATGCCAACCACGGCGGTTATTCTAAGAAAAAATGGGTTAACAATACTATTGGCTTAACTTATGATTTTGTCATAGGTCTTTCTAGCTATCTATGGAAATTTCGTCATAATTATTTGCATCATACTTATACAAATATATTAGGTCATGATGTAGAAATTGATGGTGATGGTTTAGTCAGAATGTCTCCAGCAAGAGAGCATAAACCATATCATAAATATCAGCATTTATTGATTAACTTTGTATATGCAATAATTCCATTTTATTGGTCTTTTGCTGATGTAAATTTAATTTTATTTAAACGCAAATACCACGAACATAATATTCCGAAACCAACAACCTTACAATTATTGACCTTGATAGGTGCAAAATTAGTTTGGTTGGGGCTTTATGCTGGTATACCATTCGCTTTGGGATACAGTCCGATTGAAATAATTATCGGATTGTGCATTGTAAATATGGTTTACGGGGTATTAATTTGCAACGTGTTTATGCTTGCTCACGTACTCGAACCAGCAGAATTTATTGAACCTAGTTTACCGGATAATACAGTAGATGATGAATGGGCGATCGCTCAAGTTAAAACAACAGTGGACTTTGCTCCAGAAAACAAGTTTTTAAACTGGTATCTAGGGGGACTTAATTATCAAACAGTCCATCATTTATTTCCCCACATTTGTCACATACATTATCCAAAAATTGCTCCGATACTAGCGCAAGTCTGTGAAGAATACAACGTGCAGTACAACGTATATCCAAGTTTCACAAAAGCAATTGCCGCTAACTATCGTTGGTTAAAAATAATGGGTAATCCTCCTCAAATAAATCAAGCAACACCCCAAATTATGTAAATTACAATTTGACGCACTTACCTAAAATCTAAAAAAAACCCGGTATTTTGAAAAAACCGGGTTTCTTGTTGTCTTGTTCCTATGCTCTGCCTGGGAACACATGGTAGAGGCTCTGCCTCGTCATATAATTGAGGCAGAGCCTCACTATATAGGGATTCCCAGCCGGAGACTGGGAACCAGTTATTAGTGCTAAAAGAAAAGTTAATTACATCTATTTCATGTAAGAGGTGTAATAAACCTTTTTCCCTTCATTTGGAACGAAATGACATTTTCTGAAGGAATTCCACAGAGAAGCTACAATCGGTTCGTCAGTTTTATGATAGTACTCTCCAAGAATCGGCTTAATTGCTTCGGTTGCTTTCTTCAAGTTGTAATGAGGAATATTCAAAAAGATGTGGTGAGCAACGTGGGTACCGATATCGTGGTGGATATGATTGATAAAACCATAATCGTGATCGACACTCGAAAGTGCCCCTTTAAGGAAAGTCCATTCTCCATCGCGATACCAAGGAATATCTGGCTCGGTGTGATGTAAAAATGTTACCAAATCTAACCAAATTACAAAAACTATGTATGGGGCAGCGTAGTACTTAAGAAACCACATGAAACCCCATTGATAAGTAAGGAATGCCAGTAAACCAACCATTGCACTCCAAAGTACGGTGCTGGTAATTACATCCCATTTCTCCGAGGGTTTAAATAAGGGACTGCTGGGTGAAAAATGAGAACCTGTTTTACCGGGAGAACGTTTAAATAAATATACTGGATAAGCCAGTAAAAACAGGTAGTGTCTGCCGACTTTTTCAACTATATCCATTTCGTTGTAAGCTGATTCCGATATGGGATACCAGCTTTCATCATTTTCTAAACTACCAGTATTTTTATGATGAGTTCGGTGACTTATACGCCATCCATGATAGGGAACAAGTATTGGTGTATGAGATAAATGCCCGATCAAATCATTCAACCATTTGTGGCGAGAAAATGATTGATGTCCGCAATCATGCCCTACAACAAATAAAGCCCAGAACATAGTTCCCTGCATTACCCAGAAAATGGGAAAGAACAACCACGAATCTAGATAATAAGCTAAAGCATAAAGTCCGGCAATAATTAATATATCTTGAAAGAAGAAAAACAGAGATTTCCATACTTGAGGCTGAAAACATTCTGCTGGAATTGCTGCTTTTACATCCCCAAGAGTAAAGGGAAGTTTGGTTATTTCCTCGGATGACGCATCTTGAGGAATACTGCCTGTGTTAACTGTAGAAGATGTCACGCTTGTTACGTTACCGGATATAGAGTGAACTTTTTTTAAACAAATCAAAGTCAGTCAGATTAATTTGTATAAAAGACTAAGTTTTTAAAAGTACGCATCACAAAAATCTAGTCATGTACTTAAAAAATAGTCTCTTACCTTTATCACGACTAAGTTTTAGGTTATTTCTAACCCCCAATCAAAATAATTAAAATTATTAGAATTATTAAAATTACTAAATGGGGGTTAAAGATGTAAATCCCGTAAAATATTGGGACTTATTATTGTTGTGAGTAATAATCCTTGAAGGATATATATTCATTCTCTGGAGTATATAAGTGACATCTGTCAGTTATGTACTTCAGCAAAGACACAGAGAACGTACATTCTGGATACAAGTGACTTCCCCAATTCTCTTTTAAGCTGCTATAAGCCATACGCAAGTTATAAGAAGGAATTGCTGTGGAAATATGATGAGGCACGTGTACGTTGATATCGTGACACAGGAATTCTACCCAAAACGGGTAATTGCAGTGAACCGTACCGGATAGCTGGGCTGTAACTGCATCCCATTTATCGGCCGGTACAAAAGCGATATCTGGAGCAGTATGGTGGATATAAGTAAAGGTACTCATCCAAAAATGGTACACCATCCAAGGGATAAACCAGAATTTAATGAATCCCCAAATACCAGTTGTGGCAATTAAAGTAGGGAAACATATAGCTGCGAACAAAACTACTACAGCCACAGAAAGCTTAACATCTGCTTGGTCTTGCTTGCGATACAAAGAAGGATTAAAATGATGCATTGCCCAATGTACTATTGAGCCTATCCACCACAAACGGTTGTACAAAAATCTTTTAAAAAGCCACTTTAGGACTATTCCACTATCGTCATAAACATCCTTACCTACTGGCTGCCAAGCATTATCTACTTTTAGCTTGTTGGTATGAGTGTGGTGATAATTGTGCTTTATCCGCCAACCGTGGAAAGGATAAATCAACGGCATCATAAATAAATGCCCTACTACATCATTTACCCAACGACGCTTGGCAAATGAACGATGGGCACAATCATGTCCGATGACAAAAAATCCCGTAGCAGCAGTACCTGTATATATCCACGCTAAAGGTAAAAGATACCAAGGTGCGATCGCCAAAAAAAAGTAGCCTAGAATAACGGCTAAAACACTGCTAATTACACTAAACCAAGCTTTACGAGCATCTACTTCAAAACACTCTTGGGGGAGGCTTTTAACGATGTCTGTCAGCTTTAGTTCGGAGTTGGGAAGCGACGAGGGCCCTAAATTGTTCGGTGTGTTTACTGCTGATGTTGTCATGAATGAATTTTATAAATAAAAAGCTCCGCATACAAGCAACTAGCATAGTCGCTTTTTACGAAGTTTCGTAACGTTCGCGTTTTGGATTATATCAATTAATTAACCCCGCTTAATTAGAGAAAAATCTATTTTCTTTGCAAAATAAGCGACACCCCCGCTTATTTCATAGCTAACAATCCATAAACGGAGGTAAATAATATTTGATGATTGCCGTGGTTAATGGTGGTTTGGACAAAGAAGAAAGGTACTCTTGATAATTACACTTAATATTTCCTCATTACCTTTAACCTTTAACCTGTAACCTCTATTACTGCTTTACTGGTGCAAGTTTGACATTTCTAGCCAAACCCAAAAATTGTAGTACTTGGATAGTCATCCAGGTAAGGTCTATTTCCCACCATTCCAACCCGTGGCGAGCAGAATATTGGAAAGCATGGTGATTGTTGTGCCAGCCTTCACCATAGGTTAGTAAAGCTACCCACCAGCAGTTTGTAGAATGGTCTTTAGCATCGTATGTCTGATAGCCAAATTTATGAGTTGCACTATTGACAAACCAGGTACAGTGCCATACAAAAATAAGACGAACAAAAACACCCCAAACTACAAAAGACCAGCCACCCCAAAGTAATAGCAATCCACCTAGAGCGAACTGGATTGGTAGCATATACTTTTCTAAAAACTGATAGAATGGGTCATCTTTAATGTCTTTAGTAAAGCGGGGAACATCAGCAAAAGCTGGAGAATGGTAAAACATCCAACGTAAATGACTCCAGAAAAAACCTTTATTGGAATCATGTGGATCTAATTCTTGATCGGAATGTAAATGGTGTATGCGATGCATTCCAACCCATGCGATTGGGCCTCCTTGACAAGCAAGAGTTCCGCAAAACGCTAAGAAATACTCCAGCCACTTAGGAGTTTCAAAACTGCGATGAGTGATCAGACGGTGAAATCCGAGAGTAATACCCAAGCCTCCAGTCACCCAGTACAAAAGTAAAGCTACGCCGACAGCTTTCCAGCTAAAAAAAGCGGGGAATAAGGCAAGCAAAATTCCAAAGTGCAAACCGACGAAAAATGTAATGTGCAACCAATTTAATGGTCCTTTAGTTGTTGATGAAGCAATTGTCATGCGGTAACCTGTTTGAGAATTGTTTAGCAATTATCTGCGCGTCCGTTATGCCCGTTTTAGGGCTTTTTGCGTGTTTCTCACGCTCTTGGTAGCGCCCATAGCGCCACAATCCGCATAATTATTTTAAGAACGGTTTTACTAATGAACAGCTTGGAACAGCTGCAAAAAGCAGAACAAGCACTCTTAACGATTTTTTCTGGAATTGACCAGAAGGTCAAGCAAAATCTTCAACGAGTACTTACTGCCTTTCGCCATCATAGTGTAGGGGCACACCATTTCGCAGGTGTATCGGGATACGGTCATGACGATCTAGGCAGGGATACTTTAGATCAAGTTTTTGCTGAAATTATGGGGGCACAGAGCGCGGCTGTAAGGGTACAGTTTGTTTCCGGAACCCATGCAATAGCCTGTGCTTTATTTGGCGTGCTTCGTCCCGGCGATGAAATTTTAGCAGTGGCAGGGGCACCCTACGATACTCTTGAAGAAGTCATAGGTTTAAGAGGTAAAAATCAAGGTTCACTAATTGATTTTGGCATAACCTATCGCCAATTAAATCTCACTGTAGAAGGAACGATAGATTGGCAAGCCTTGAGCCATGCGATAGAGGATAAGACACGTTTAGTATTAATTCAGCGCTCCTGCGGCTATTCCTGGCGCTCTAGCCTCTCAATTGCCGAAATACAGAAAATTGTCCGTTTAGTCAAGCAGCAAAATCCGAACACAGTTTGTTTTGTCGATAACTGTTACGGGGAATTTATCGAAACCCAAGAACCCACCCATGTTGGTGCGGATTTGATCGCCGGTTCCTTAATCAAAAATCCAGGAGGAACCATCGTCACTGCTGGCGGCTACGTTGCCGGACGCGAAGACTTAGTAGAAGCAGCAGCTTGTCGCTTAACGGCTCCGGGAATAGGTAGAGAAGGAGGTGCCACATTTGACCAACTCCGTCTGTTATTTCAGGGATTATTCTTAGCCCCGCAAATGGTAGGAGAAGCAATGAAAGGAACCCATCTAACTGGCTATGTTTTTGATAAATTAGGCTATGCAGTAAAACCCGCACCTTTTGCACCTCGCGGCGATGTAATTCAAGCAATTAAATTAGGTTCTCCAGAAAAACTAATTGCATTTTGCAAAGCCATCCAGCAAAATTCTCCCGTTGGTTCCTATCTAGATCCTATCCCCGACGAAATGCCGGGATACGAAAGCAAAGTAGTCATGGCTGGAGGTACATTTATCGAAGGCAGCACCTCAGAATTTTCTGCCGACGGGCCATTAAGAGAACCTTACATCGCTTACTGTCAAGGAGGAACCCACTGGACTCATGTGGCGATCGCTCTCGAAGCTGCGATTGAAGCAATTAACAGTGAACAGTGAACAGTGAACAGTGAACAGTTAGGAGTTAGGAGTTAGGAGTTAGGAGTTAGGAATTTTCTTCCCCCTCTTCCCCCTCTCTCCTACTCCGGCAATTCATACTGCTCAACAATCCGCTTGGCAAATTCGGGAACGTGTTGCTCTAATTTCTCTGGATAATTCCGCTTTGTATATAAATAATTGCGGGTGAAGTGGGAATCTATGGAAAATCTGGCATATTCCAAACCTTTTGGCCCAATTTTTTCAATTACCACTCCCATTAATTTTGCTGCCCACATGGGTAAAGTCACGCCTTTGTCATAGGCAGGAATGCTCTGCTGTACGGCGGCTTGACGTTTCCCTTGGGACATTACTGGTTGAGTATCGATTTGGTCTTTGACTAAATCGAGCATTTCTTTACCGCGCTCGTTTCTAACTACAATCCACTGCCAGCCAAAGGGTGCGCCCATATACCCAACTACGATATCGGATAGTGAATTTACGTAGTCAAAGCAACTCATGCAGGAAGGAGCAAATACATCTTTGAGTTTATTTGTTTTTAAACCAAAGAAAGGTACTGTTTCAATCGAACCATCTTCATGCTTAAAGTGAACTCGAAAGTCTTGCATAAATTCGTAATGCACTACTGTATCGGGGGATTTACTCGTTGTTTCGAGAAACTTTTGCAATCCGGCGCGAGTAACGTTATCAACGCAAGGGGTACCTAATACATAAAGCTTTTCTAATCCAAGCTGTTTTTCTACAGCACGTAAAGCTTGAATTTGACAGCCAACACCAATTACCAATAACCGCTTCATTCCCGATTTTTCAATTTGTTCTAATACGGAAAGATTCGGTGAGAGTGTTGGTTTATTTACCTTAGCTGCCAGTATTTCCTCTGCCGTGCGAGCAATCACCGGCATTGGTTGAAACCTGTCTTCCTTGGTATTTTGTACGCAAACAACGCCTTCTACAATGCCACTTTCGAGCATTTGAATCGCAATAGAACTAACAATACCCGTCCACTGGGCACCGGGGATTGGTTCTTTTTTCCGCGCTGCCATCATTTCTTGCTGTACCCCGAAATAAAGTTCGTCAGAGTTATCAAGATTGCGCGATCGCGAATGACTTTGTTCTTCAAGTTCCTTTATTTGTTGATTAAGAAAAGCACAGGCTTCTTTGACGTAGTGGACATAATATGTATCGCACAGTCCACATTCGCTGCATAATTCCTTTGCAGGGCGGGGGCTTCCGGGTTTAAGGGCTTTAGCTTTTTTGTGAGGAAGGGTAGAAGTCATTAAAAATAAATCGTTATAAAATGATTACTTATTTCTTAATATGCCAGAAATGAGTACTCAATTATTTCTTTAAATCAATACATAATATTAATTTCTCTCTTTACTTCTTTCCTCTGCGCTCTTTGTGTCTCTGCGGTTTTTTTATCTTTAACCAGTAATTGTAGGAGCGTGAAGGAAGTCAAAACTAAACATAGCTCAATACAAGACTTCAAATAAACTTTAAAAATAAATTGTAATATTTCATTGATTTCTACGAGGTTTCAGTAGGTTTTATCGGCTTAAGCTTTGGTTAATAAGCTCAAAACGACGAAATTATCAAGTATTACCAAATGAATTATTCACAACAGGATGCATTGGAAAAACTACGTAAAGCAACAATTGACGCTAGCGTAGCTCAAAAAAAGGCTCAAAGAGATTTTGAAGAAGCTCAAATAGAACTATATAAATGGACAAAGCGACATAAATTAGCTATTGATGCAAATCGAAAAGACTTAATTATTCACGCAAAATATGAGAAAGAGCGCTGCAAAGAAATTGTTAGCAAATTAAAAAATTTTGTTGATAGGCAAACATCACAATTAAATCAAATTAAGAGAAACTATAATTTTTGGAAACAAACACCTTCTGAAGAACAAACTACAGCTTTGCTTCCAGAACCTAATAATAATACTTTCAGTGACTTCAAGAATATAGAAAATAAATTGTTAGAAAGTCAAACCGATGTAGAAGAAGTTTCACAGTCATACAATACTATCGATGAAAGCGAATTAGTTAATTTTGAAAATGTTGAAAGCATGGAGGATGAATTAGCACGGTTAAAAGGTAAGTTGGTTAATAAATCTCAATATAAAACTCAAGATTATCAAGACTTCGAGAAGACTCTAAATGAAGCTATCGAACAAACAGAAGAAACTTTACAGATAACTGTTACCAATAAAAAAGGGATGCAAAAACAATATGAACAAGCTCAGAAAGAAGCTAAAGAATTGCATACGAAGGCTCAGGTAGCTTTGCAAAACGATGATGACGATCGAGCTTTGAATGCTCTCATATCTAAAACATTTGAAAAAAAATGTGCCAATATAATAGAAAATCAATTAAAACAACAGCAAGCAACACTAACTCTCATACAAGATAACTTATCTGTTTTAGAAAAGGTAAAGCGAATGTTGGAGGGTAAGGGAGAATTAGTTCAATTAAAAGCTCAAATGATTAATAAGTATTTATTAGAGGAAAAAGTTGATTCAGAATTGGAATCCTTGAGAAAGGAATTAGATGAAATGTAATTATCATAGTTTCGCATTCTATTTTTCGCTCAATACAAGACTTCAAGCAAACTCTAATAATGAATTGAAATATTTCCCAAATTATTCCGAGGTTGTAGCAAGTTTTGTCCGCTTAGACTTGGTTTAATGAGTATAAAGATAGGAAAATCATGGCATTATACAATCAAATGAACCAACAGAAGGATAAGTTAGAAAAACTACAGGCTGCTCAGAGAGATTTTGAAAAAGCTGAAGCTAAAGCAAATGAATGGGCTAGAGTATATCAACTTGCTCTTAAGTCAAATCGAGATGATTTAATTTCTCGCGCTGAATATAAAAAACAGCGTTGTCAAGAAATTGCCAATAGATTAAAAAATATTATTAACGAGCAAATATCCGAATTAAATCATCAAAATCAAGTTTCTCAAACATCAATATATATACAGCAGGCACAACAAAAAAATATTAGTACAGGAGTCGCTTTTATTTCTGCCGGAGCTATTGCAGGTGCTAGTCTTTCTTCAACCATAGGGGGAATGGGTTTAGTTGGAAGTTTCGGAGGCATCGGAATTGGAGCAGCACCTGTAGTTTGTGCTGGCGCTGTTACTGGTGCAGCAACTTATGGTGCTGTGAAAGCAATCGAAGGAGATAAGGCTGCAATGAGCGCAATCGCCATTGGTAGTATAGGTGGTGCAACTGCTTCAAGTTTGATAGGAAGTATGGGATTAGTTGCGCCAAAAATAGGATTGGCAATTGGTATTAGTACTTTACCTATGGCAGCTGTTGGCGGAATTGTCGGGCTTGCTGCTTATGGTGTTGCTAAAATGTTGAGCGAAACAGCAATAAGCGAAACACCAATACAGACTTTTGAGCGAATGGAAGAAAAAATTTTGGAGATGGATTTTTATTCGGCAGCAAAACAGGAGTTACAAGCATTTTTATCTGGCGAAGATTTAAATCCCCAATTTGCAGCACTTGAAATTGAAGACGAATTACAAATGCTCAAAAAACAACTTTTAAACGATTGATTATTTTGACTATAGCCTTGTTCCCTTTGCCATCAAAAATTAAACAATCTCTGCTGCCATTTCTTCTTGACAACCCAAACTTTTACGCTCTTGATAAAACACCTGTTTCATTCCTTGAGTATAAGGCAGTAATAAATCCTTTTGTTCGGAATCTAAACGGCTTTCTATTTCAGAGGCTAATACTTCACACCATTTTTGGGTTAATTCCCATTTGATTTCAACCCCTTCTACTACCATCGCGCATAAAGGAATTAATTCTTGTTCGATTGGCATCATATTTTTTTCTAAAAAGCATAATAATATATAAGCTTGGAACATATTCAAGTCGCGGTGGCAAGAATGAGATATACCCCTATCTGCTAATTTTCCTCTTCTACTACGACTGTTAGGTAACAATTCCATTAGCTTGCGATAAACTGAGTGGGCTATTTCTGATGAAGCTGGCATTATTTGTTCTACAAGCTTCAATTCCGGCGAATTTAATTCATAATTAGCAGCATTAGCACAAACTCTTTGCCAAGGCATTGCTACTTGCTCTTCGACAAATTTCAAATAAGGAGCTAGCAAAACTTGTTCGGCTGTTGTCAACCTTTTCATAATTAATTTATTAGAAAAATTCAATTGCGAAGTCATAAAACCCAGACTGCGCCAATCTTTAGATGCTACGTGCTGCTCCTGAAATATAATCAATATAGGTTCTAAAGCATATGCAAGTTCTTCAACTGCTGGTATAACCCATTGAGAAAGAGAGTTATTTTCTACTTCTATTTTCGGCGATTGCTGCTGATAAATTTCGATTAATTTTTTATATACGCGGAAAGCGAATTTTGTAATTCGTCTTGCTTCAGTTAAATCTAAGACGTTAGGAATATAGCCATAGAGATTTTTGGTTTGTATCCACCCCATCTGGCAATTTACATCCAGCATTTTTTCTTTTAACTTATCAGCAGTTGAAGCTCTACCTTCTGGTGTTGATGCTTTTAGTAATTGTTGGCAAGATGAAGTATTCGCCAACAGAGATGATATTTCAGGTGTATAACGTCGTGCCCAAAGATTAAGCAAGCGTTCGGATGAAGGTGTTTTGGTAATTTTAGAGGCTTTTAGCATTTATTTTTCCTTTGTATTTTTTGTTGATTGATAATAATCGCTGTACTAAAATACTTAGATTTTTATATGTTGGATAAAATGTATGTTAAATATAGTGTAAATATAATACAAGTAAAATAAATTAAATTCTTAGCTAATTTTTATGAAAATAACTTGTCTTAACATTTTTATCTTGTTTTAAAGCTAGTTATTTTAGTATTTTCGTCGTCATAAATGTTTTTAGCTACTACAAGCGAATATAAATAGTTACTTTTACTGAATATTTGTGACCGGGGAATATTATATTCTGTATAAACACTGGAGCCTGTGGATACATCTGGGTATAAACTGTCTTTGTTAAACCGTAGTTTTACAAACAATAATCTTTTCAACAATGAATTTTATACTTATATAGCTACAACGGTGTATAAGTATTACTCCAAACCGTTTTTACGATGGAGTCTTTATTTAAGAAGATACATAAGAAATTTATCAATAAAACTTACAGACTTTCAAATCCCCGATTACTCACTTTTAATCGGGGAAGGCAGGATAATCCAAGAATTTCCTCAAAAACAATACTTATTAAACATCCTCTAAATCATAAATTCATCAAAACTTTATCAGATTTTCATCATAGTTTACCAATTCTTTGTATAGTTGACAGATGAAAAACTTGAACTGTCTTTAAGATTTGATATAATTTCTGTAGCAACGGTTACAGAATATCGTTATTTTATAGTTGGTTGCTACAATGCAGCATTAGATTGGAAGCTTGATTTGCTTGCCGGTTGCTTTATATTAAGTAAACAAACAGAACGCTAATATATTTATTCCTATTATCGAGGTCAAACTTTATTGTAAGAAATTTGTCTCAATTTTTACTCAACGTAATAGTCTACACATTGATTATTAGACAATTAAAATTGTATATCTATCTGCAACTATTTGTATAGGTTATGAGGCTAGTAACTAGTTTTGTAGTTGTATATACAGTTAAATGTTTTAGTTTTTTTTATAGTTGCAATTATTAGTAAACTAGGTTAAATAGCAATTATATTATATATTATCAAGTCGAAATAGCAGGAACAGACTTAGTTATATTTTTAATCTATAGGAAAAATTATTTCTATAAACATATTTGGCTTGCTTAATTGAGAATTATCTGTATTTTTTATTCAAAATATCTAAATATTTAATTATAGATAAATGTCGTATAGATGATAGTTATTTAGCTTATTTTATGAGTAAATATTTGTAAGCTATAGGATTATGTTTGTCTTATAAGTTATTAGCAAATAAACCATTAAAACCAGGGATTACTAATATCTAATTATTAAAAAAAAGCTACATAAGATAATAAAAGATTGTTGCACAAATAATTTATTGTTATAATTATAAATAATGCAGCCACACAGAGAAATCAAAACTATATCAATTTGAAGTGGGTTTATTCAAAGATATTTCCATTATTTTTAAGTAAATAACATGGGATTGAAATGTACCTACTTGATGAACTAAATAATGGCAATAAATCGGTAACGAATTGATTGATTGTGAGTATTTTACTAATTGATAAATATCACGCATGAGATTTTTCCATAAATTACCCGATAAAAGAAAGGGTAGGGGAATCTATAAAAAGCTTGTACTAATTATATGAACCGCACAAGGGAGTTTTACTAGATATGCAACTAGAAGATTTGGCAGCAATCGACGAATTAGAAAAAGAAGGCTGGGAGCAACTCCAGAAGACAATCATCTATTTTCAAGGTCGTCCTATTGGTACTGTAGCAGCTTTAGATGGAAGTGTTGACTCATTAAACTACGATCAGTGTTTTGTCCGAGATTTTGTTTCATCAGCTCTACTTTTTTTGATTAAAGGAGAAACGGATATAGTCCGTAACTTTCTCATAGAAACTTTGAAATTGCAGCCAAAAGACAATCAGTTGGATGCTTATAAACCAGGGCAAGGCTTAATGCCAGCTAGTTTCAAAGTGGTGTCTAAGAATGGAGAAGAACATTTAGAAGCGGATTTTGGCGAACACGCGATCGCAAGAGTAACACCAATTGATTCTTGTTTATGGTGGCTGATTGTATTACGTGCTTATGTAGTTGCGACAAAAGATTATTCACTGGTATATCAACCTGAGTTTCAAACAGGTATTGGGTTAATTTTAGAACTTTGTTTAGCAACTCGTTTTGATATGTACCCAACGCTATTAGTTCCCGATGGAGCTTGCATGATCGATCGACGTTTGGGTATTTACGGGCATCCTTTAGAAATTCAATCTTTATTTTATGCAGCATTGCGTGCGGCACGAGAAATGTTAATTTGTCATGGCAATCAAGATTGGGTGATTGCAATTGATAATCGTTTACCTATTTTACGTGCCCATATTCGCAAGCATTATTGGATAGATATTAAACGTCTTAATGCTATTTATCGCTACAAAGGTGAAGAGTACGGAAAAGAAGCAGTAAATGAATTTAACGTGTATGTAGATTCGCTACCTTACAATGAATTAGCCAAATGGCTGCCCAAAAAAGGTGGTTTTTTAGCAGGTAATATTGGCCCATCACAGATGGATACTCGTTTCTTTTCTTTAGGAAATTTAATGGCGATTATTTGCGATTTAGCAAGTGAAGATCAGTCAGAAGCCATTATGACTCTCGTTGAAAAAAGATGGGAAGATTTGGTAGGAGATATGCCGATGAAGATTACATTTCCTGCATTAGAAAATGAAGAGTATAAAATTATAACTGGATGCGACCCCAAAAATATTCCTTGGTCTTATCATAATGGTGGAAACTGGCCTGTATTGATGTGGATGTTAACCGCTGCTGCAATTAAAACAAACAAAATATGTATTGCCGAGAGAGCGATTCACGTTGCTCAGTCACGCCTTCAAGAAGATGAATGGCCAGAATATTATGATGGTAAGCGAGGAAGATTAATTGGTAAACAATCCAGAAAATATCAAACTTGGACAGTAGCCGGATTGCTATTAGCAAAAGAGATGATTAAAGAACCATCTCATTTATCATTACTTAATTTCGAGCCGTTTACTCCACAAGAGGCTTCAAGAGCTTGCGAATTTGAAATTGATAGCTTTGATGCTTAACAGTGAGCAGTGAGCAGTGAGCAGTTAACAGTGAACAGTGAGCAGTTAACAGTGAGCAGTTAACAGTGAACAGGGTTGGGGGCAACAGGAAATACTAATAAATCATTTTTCGTAATCCTTCTCACAGATTTAAGGTAAAGTGAGAAGGATTATTTTGTTTGTTAATTGGGGGATTGATAATTGGTAATTGCTCAACACTAATCAATGTAATTAATTAATAGTTAAATCTATAACTCCCAACTCCCAACTCCTAACTTTCCCCTTGTCCCCTTGTCTCCCCATCCCCCTCTACCCCTTCTCCCCAACTCCCCATCTCCCAATGCCCAATTCCCCATCTTCTCGTCAACAAGCTTTAATAGCCCTACGAGATATTCACAAGGGGGCTTATGCCGACGTAGCCTTAGATAGAGTGCTACGAAAAGTTGATTTACCTGATAACGAGCGCCGTTTGCTGACAGAATTAGTTTACGGTAGCGTCAGAAGAGTGCGAACTCTTGATGCAATTATTGATGGGTTAGCGAAAAAAAAATCTCATCAGCAGCCTTTATTACTTCGCTGCATTTTACATTTGGGTTTATATCAACTGCAATTTCAAGAAAGAATTCCTCCAAGTGCTGCTGTTAATACTACCGTTCAATTAGCTAAGGATAACGGTTTTTCTGGTCTTTGTGGTTTTGTTAATGGTTTGTTGCGGCAGTATATTCGGCTTGGGGAAGCGAAGAGAGAGGGGGGAGAGGGGGTAGAAAAACAAATAATTCCCATACAATTGCCTGAAAATCCTGTTGAAAGGTTGGGTATTTTACATAGTTTTCCCGACTGGATTGTAAATATATGGATACAACAGTTCGGTTTTTCGGAGACACAGAAGTTATGTGAATGGATGAATCGAACCCCAAGTATTGATTTGCGAGTGAATCAACTTTGTTCTTCTGTGGAGCAAGTTGAAGCAGCTTTACAAGATGAAGGTATTTCCACTCAACGGATTCCTAATTTACCGCATGCTTTGCGCTTATTAACTTCTCCTGGTGCGATTAAAAATTTACCCGGTTTCCATGAAGGATGGTGGACAATACAGGATAGCAGCGCTCAACTGGTGAGTTATTTACTCGATCCTCAAAAAAATGAAGTAATAATTGATGCTTGTGCCGCTCCTGGAGGTAAAACAACCCACATAGCAGAAATGATGGGAGATACAGGCAAAATTTGGGCTTGCGATCGCACTGAATCTCGTCTGCGTAAGCTGCAACAAAATACTCAACGACTCAACTTAAAATCAATTGAAATTTGTGTGGGTGATAGTCGCAATCTAAGTCAATTTAAGAATTCAGCCCATAAGGTATTGCTTGATGTTCCTTGCTCCGGTTTGGGAACTCTCCACCGTCATGCAGATGCACGTTTTAGACAAACTCCGCAAAATATAGAGGAACTTTCTATACTTCAAGCGGAACTACTATTACATACTTCAACTTTCGTCAAGGATAGTGGCTCGTTAGTTTATTCTACCTGTACGCTGCATCCAGCAGAAAATGAAGGTGTTATCAAGTCTTTTTTGGAATCGCATCCCAATTGGGAAATCGAACCTGCCGATGCAGATTCACCCATTAGTAAATATCAAACGAACGAAGGTTGGATTAAAGTATTGCCTCATAAACATAATATGGATGGTTTTTTTATGGTGCGTTTGAGAAAAAAGCACGATTAAAATTGTAAGATTTTGTTAAGGGAAAATTCCTTAAAGGAGGTGAACATGATAAAGAACCCTAATGTCAAACAATTGTTAAAGATTTTAATTGCAGCAGCCTGGATTGATGGTAAGATTCAGCCGGAAGAAAGACAGTATCTTCAGCAAATAGCTAAAGAAAAAGATATCGCCACAGATCCAGAAATCAAACCTTGGCTGTACGAATTAGTTCCTGTTAAACCACAAGAATGTTACGAATGGATTAAGGAATATTTAGGAAGTTCTCCCACCACTGAAGATTATCAAAATCTAATTCAAGAGATCGGTGGTTTAATTTATAGCGATGGTGAGGTAGCGATTGAAGAAGCTAAATTATTAGCTAAAATACAAGGCTTGTCAGACAAAAGCGAATCAAATCAAGGAAAATTAAATACCATTCTTAAACAGGTGCAGAAAATGTACCGGCGTTGGGTTGAAGTGCAGAAGTGAAAAAAAGTTAGGAGTTAGGAGTTAAGAGTTAGGAGTAACTCCTAATTCATCACTCTTTACTACTCCTTACACAAAATTATATCTAAGTAAAAACACTAAATATAAAGACATATTTATAGCTTGAATAAAGAAATAATCATATTGCCGAAAACCTTGGAAATCCTAGCTGTCAAGCTGTAGGTTAAATCAGTACAGCTTAGTTACAATTTTCAAGGGATAATTAATATGTTTTCAAATCTCTTTCAAAAAGCAACCTTAATTGGAATTACAGCTTTAACAAGTATTGCCATGAATGGAAGCTTTATGGCTAATTCAGCACAAGCTGCAACTTTAGATACTTTAAATTCTGAAGCCGTAACCGGAAATTCATCTTTTAATCAATCGCAAACAGAAGGAACGAAGGTAATAAGTCTTAAAAGAGGTATGGTAATCTGTAAACCAGGTTCAGTTAAACCACATTCAGTTAGTTCTTGTAAAAGAACAGATAATAATCAACCTAGTAAAACTACTACCGCTCCCGTTACTAAACCCGCTAATGAGAGAACAAATAATAATCAACCCGTTTCTGTTAACAACCCTGCTAGCAATAAAAAGTAAAAGAGAATTGAGTCTTCAATTGCAGTAAAAAGCTTTAATCAATATTGTAGTTAAGTCGGAGAAAATAAAATCTCCGGCTTATTTTTATGTATTTTGGTAATAAAGGTTCTTAGTAAGCGCTACTCTACGAGAACGCTCCGCGTACAGCGCCTCCGGATTTAGGGCTAAAGCCCTTACTACGAACCCTAGAAAAATGTGTTCGGTTAATAAACTTCATACGTGCAAACACTATTTATAAAGATATTAATCTTACTTTTATGAAGAGTTGACGATTGCTCTGGAAACTTTGAAAGTGCCGATGTTAGGCTGCAATAAGTTTAATATTCACTTGTATAATATGTTTTCAAATATTTTTCAAAAAGCAGCTTTATTTGGAGCTAGTACTGTTGCAGGAGTTGCTTTAACCGGAACAATGATGGCGAATTCGGCTCAAGCTGCAACTATATCTTACACTTCCGAATTTAGCGTTACTTCAAATAGATTAAATAGTGAAGTTGCAACGGGAAGCTTTTCTTTTACCAAAACTGAACTAGATTCTGGTTTCTTCAGCTACAAATTAACAGATTTTAATTCATCTTTTGGAGCTTTTGGAGTTAGTAAGAGTTTAACCTTGAACGATGTAAGAGCAAATCCAAATCCTTTCCTTGCACTTAACGAGGCTTTTATGCCAGATAAGTATCAAAGTATTTTACCAAGTGTATTAGCAGGAGAAAAATCTAATTATATAGGGGATGGTGATTTTGGAGAAGAGAATCTCAATTTCACTTTTGGATTTGATTTAGGAGATGATAATTTTCAAGCAGATAACTTCGACTTTGTATTTAGCTCAGAAGATTTGAATAATGCTGCCACCTTAGTATCTGGTATAACAGGTGTTAATACCGATTTAGCAAGATCGTTTCTTAGCGAAGGTGGGGAAGTAAGTCTTACAAATACATCAGTTCCAGAACCAACTACAGTATTTGGAATTGGTATGGTAGGAGTTGGATTAGTCGCAACTCGTCGTAAGCGTGCAACCAAAAAAATCAAACAGAAAGCTGCTGCTTAATATTTTAGATTTTAGATTGTTTTAGCGACATCAAATAAAGTGAACAAACAAAACTAAGTCGGAGTGTAACTCTCCGGCTTATTTTTTTGATCAATTTTGATTTAAATTTACTTTCCACCTAAACCGGGATTTTCTTCTTTTTCAACTTCAGGTACAAAATCAGGACGCTTTTTACTTTCCCAACCAGCAGGGCGTTTAGAATTGTACCAAGCAATCGAACCAATACCCACAGCAGCAATAAAGCCAACTACATAAACAAGCGTAAAAGCTAAAGGAAACTGAAAACCAGTATTAGCCCCTGCTTGAGTGGCAGCTTGCATTAATAAAGACATAAATTTCTTCTCCTAAAACAGGCAACATTACCTATGAATGTATTAAATCCAGCGTACCATTTTGGGGGAGAGGGGAAGATGAGGAGATAATACTTATTAACTCCTAACTCCTAACTCCTAACTGCTCACTGCTCACTGTTAACTGTTAACTCCCCGGCTTGAGTCGCTCGCGCCATGATGAACCCGATGATTTTGGAGCCGATTGTTTCTTGACTGGTGCTGGTGCCGGACGTTTTTTGGGCTTGGGAGCTACTGAGCGTTTTCTCCTTACTGGAGCCGAACGCTGTTTCCTTACGGGTGGTGATGAACGTCTTCTATTGCTTCTTGTAGAAGTTGGTTTACGAGTGTTTCTGCGCCGTTGAGTACTAGATGAACCCGAAGTTGCATTACTGCGACGACGCGTTCTGGTAGGAGTTGATTTTTGTTGGGTTTGAGTACTCCTTCTACGACGAGTTGTTGTACTCCTGGTTCGACGATTGCTACTTCCAGAACTGCTATTAGTAGTACTTCTTCTTGTACTTCTGCGTCGTGAAGAATTTCTGTTAGTAGTAGTTGCTGTATCGTTGTCGGAATCGTTGCCTTTTTTAGGAGCCGCTTTGGTAATAAATCGTTTGGGTTTGATTGGCTGTACTTTGATACTGGCTTTTCTTCCGGTTAACTTTGGTTGTTCGGGAAACTTCTCGACGGGCATTCCATCGGTAGCTTCTTTCATAAATTCTCGCCAAGTATACGCGGCTGTGGTGCTGTCGCCGTTGGTGGGTTTGTTATTGTCGTTACCCAACCATACACCCGTTACTAATTGAGGAATAAACCCAACAAACCATAAATCCCTAGCTTCATCTGTGGTACCCGTTTTACCTGCTGCGGGACGACCAATTTGAGCGCGGGTAGCGGTTCCGGATGTGACTACATTTTGCAACATCCAAGTTGTAATTGCGGAGCTATCAGCGTCTAATGCTTGTTTTCCTTTAAAATCGGCCGACCAAACTACTTCACCGTTACGACTAAGAACGCGGGTAATACCGTGAGGTTTTATATGCATTCCTTTATTAGCAAAGGTACCGTAAGCGCTGGTTAATTCCAATAAATTTACTTCATTGGAACCAAGAGCCATAGAAATAACGGGTTTGATTTCGGATTCAATCCCCATCTTATGGGCTAAATCGATGGTTGGCTGGTACCCTACTTTCATTAATATTCTCACCGCGACAATATTAATTGACCTGGTGAAAGCATCTCTCATGTTTATCCAGCCCCGGAAACCTTCGTCGTAGTTTTTCGGTTCGTAACCATCAACTACTATTGGGGCATCCAAATAACCGTCAAGGGGGCTTTTTCCAGCTGCTACTGCTGCGGCGTAAACAAATCCTTTGAATGTAGAACCTGGTTGCCTTTGGGCTTGGGTAACGCGATTAAACTTGTTTTTACCAAAGTCCTTACCGCCAACCATTGCTTTAATTTCGCCGTTGCGCGGATCTATAGAAACCATTGCAGCTTGTTTAAATCGCTGCCAGCGCCCTTGATTTCTTAAAGTTTTATCTACTGCCTCTTCTGCTTTTTCTTGCCAAGTAGGATTTAAAGTAGTTTCTACTACTAACCCTCCCACTTCTAATACATCTTTTTCTACGTATTTGGGTAATTCTTTTTGAATGTAAGAGATAAAATACGGCGCTTGTACTTTGTATCTTTTGGGTAAATTAGCTTTAACAGTTAAAGGTTCAGATACTGCTTTTTGTTTTTCTGCTGCTGTAATAAATCCATCATCTAGCATCCTTTGTAATACTAAATTTCGCCGCTGCTGGGCAACTTTTGGATTTTCTACGGGTGAGAATACGTTGGGAGCGGGAGCTAAACCGGCAATTGTCGCCGTTTCACTCAAAGTTAAGTCATCTATCGGCTTTGAAAAATAAACCCAAGCCGCATCCGCTACACCGTAAGCACCAGAACCTAAATATACTAAATTCAAATACCGTTCTAAAATCTCGTCTTTAGTTAACTCTTCCTCTAACTTCTGAGCCAAACGAATTTCTTGCAGTTTGCGATTAACCGTTTTATTGCGATTCAGAAACAGAATCCGTGCTAACTGTTGCGTAATGGTACTTCCACCTTGCACCACATCTTGCGATCGCAAGTTACTTGTAGCAGCCCGCAAAATACCTTGAGGATCGATTCCACCGTGTTTTCTAAATCTTCTGTCTTCAGAAGCAATAAAAGCTTGTTGTAATTGTTCGGGAATTTGTTTTATCTTCAGCTTTTCTCTTGTTGCTTCTCCCTGCTGGTACAAAATCGCACCGTTACCAGCTTTTATTGTCAAAGTTTTTTCTCTGGAAGCAGCAGTTAATTGGTCTTTGGAAGGTAATGTTTTATCTATCGTCCATACACCATAGCTGAGTGCCATTACCCCACCGCTGACACCTAAAGTAGTCAAAAACCAGTAGCGACGATAAAGCGGTTTTCCCTTGCCGGGAAGTTTATCAAGCAGCTTGGAAGAAACTTTTTTCGCTCCACCAAAAAATTGCTTTGTGCTACCTAAAAATAACTTTGCTTTTCCACTTAAAGTTTTTGGTACTGATTCTGGTGATTCTTCAGTCTTGTCAGCATCGCGCTCAATCTCAACCCAATGAGGAGGAGGCGACAATTTTTTAGTAATTATGTGTAAATCTTCCGAATCGCCATCCTGTCTCGCTCCCACCAACTCGCTTGGGAGCGTTTCTTGCGTAATTTGTTCGGAGTTCTCATCAACTCGATCCAATTTTAAACTCGACTCATTCTTAAGTCCGTTACTCAAGCTATTTGCTCTTTGCTTGAACCAAGAGGTAAACTTCGCCACGTTAGTTCCTCCCTTCTACTAATTGCAACCTAACCACGACGAAAAGCGTTCCAGATTTTTGCCCCATACTCGTGTTAGTATAATATCCTATAAATTTTTAAATAGATTCACTATTTTGCCAGCTTTTCTTTAGATTTCCTTACATAAATTTGTATCTCACAACACATTTTAATCAGTAATATCAACTAATTTATCATAATGTTTTGCAATTATTTGTATTTGGGAGATATGTCAAATTGCATGATAGCGTTATTGCCCTTGGTAGTAATATAGGGGATTCACTGACAATTTTAGATGCAGCTGTAAAAACTCTACATAAAATATCGGGTATTACATATCGGATGAAATCTAGTTGGTATAGAACCAAAGCTATTGGCCCACCACAACCAGATTATTTAAACGGTTGCGTCAGTCTCATTGTCGATCTCGAACCTTTGAAGCTGTTAGAAATTTTATTAGAAATAGAAAATCAATTTGGACGCGAACGAAAAGAACATTGGGGAGCGCGGACTTTAGATTTAGATCTGTTATTATACGATGACTTTATATTAAATACTCCCACTCTAAAAATTCCCCATCCGCGAATGACACAGCGGGCTTTTGTACTGGTACCTTTAGCCGAAATCGCTCCAGATTGGGTAGAGCCGGTTAGCAAACGTGCGATTAAAGAACTAGTTAAAGAGGTGGACTGTTCGGGTGTATATTTATTGACAGACAATTAGATTTTGGATTTTGAATTAACTTCGTCTTAGAGTCGGAGTTGTGTTTTGAATCTTAAATTTCTGCATCCAACCGGAGACGGTCAGCGGGTACAACAAAATTGATTAAAAATCAAGTTTTTCGTTGAAATAATTAGTTGTTGAACAATATCAAACGATTACTATGCCATTAGATAGAGAGTTGCCGCAGCTATTAAAGCAGCGTTTATTTTACGAAGGGCGCAAATTCAATTTTGAAGTAAATCGCTTGCGTTTACCCAATAAATCGCAAGGAGACTGGGAATGTATTCGTCACCCTGGTGGTGCTTTAGCCGTACCCGTAACATCAGAAGGTAAATTAATAATTTTGCGTCAATATCGTTTCGCAGTTGGCGGAAGATTATTGGAATTTCCTGCCGGTACAATAGAAGAAAACGAAAGTCCCTTGGAAACAATCCAACGAGAAATACAAGAAGAAACGGGTTATAGTGCCGGTAAATGGCAGAATTTAGGAAAATTTGCTTTAGCACCTGGATATTCCGACGAAATTATTTACGCATATCTGGCAGAGAATTTAGAAAAATTGGAAACGCCGTTAGACTTAGACGAAGATGAAGATATAGAAGTTTTGTTTTTAACTCCGGCAGAATTGGAAAAAGCAATTTTAGAAGGAGAGCCAGTAGATTCTAAATCAATTTCGAGTTTTATGTTAGCTCGCCCTTATTTAAGTTGAAGCGGCTCCGCATGGTGCGGATGGTGGCTATGGAAAATTAAGCGAAGCAAAAATAAATCTTCAACTAACTTACTGGTAAAGCAGCAAAGTTTTATTGATGTTGGGTTACAACGCAATCGTGCTAACCCAACCTACGATTAAACTAAATAATTTAACTAAAAACAATATTAAATATAAGCGCGAAACAGTAAAATATGCTTTGTTGGGTTACGACGTAATCGTGCATTAACTGGTTAACGATCAAATTTTGTAGTGCGTCTAACCCAACGTACTTGCTTATTCACTCATAAACAAATACATATTCTAAAAACTCGTTAGCTGTACTTCTATCAACACTAAATAAAATAGCGACGTAGATAAATACAAACAAAGCCCAGTTTTTGATAAATTCCATGATTCAATATCTCCAAAGTTGATTTTGATTGATTTGTTAGAACATTAATTAACTAGGGATGAATGCCTCGGAGTTATGCACATCTCTAAGTTGCTGATATTGAGTATGGAGGATGATGCTGAATCGCTAATGAATGGGAACTGAGGTAATGGTAAGAGTTATCTGAGAATGCAGGAGAAATTAGATACAGAGAAACCCGGTTTTTTCAAAAAACCAAGCTTGTAGTGGTTCACCACATAAGTTATGAGGGGTAGCACATTCGTAGTGCGAGCATCTTGCTCGCTGGCGCTATCGAGCGAGCAAGATGCTCGCACTACGCAAACCCATCAAAATTAATGTGGTGAAGTAGTAGTGGTTCACCACATAAGTTATGAGGGGTATGACATTTATAATTGTAGGTTGGGTTGAACGAAGTGAAACCCAACACCCGAGTTGGGTTGCGCTCCGCTTAACCCAACCTACGAAGAGGTATCTTAACCCATCAAAATTAATGTGGTGAACCAGTAGTAGTCAACCACAAAAGTTATGACGGGCTGTAGAGACGTTATACATAACGTCTCCCAACGTTTGAAAGAAAACGAACCAGTCAAAATGAATGAAAAAGACTACTAGTAGTCAATCAAATTAATTATGAGCATTACTACGAACCATTATTTTTTCGAGGAGAATTTCTCCGTTTCATTCCTTGGTTAGCTCCATCTGCTTGAGGTACTTTCCTTGAATTTTCATCTGGTACAATGCGAGAACCATATTTACTGGCATAAACTTGGGTAAACTCGGCACCAAAAAAGATGATTTGGGCAGCGTAGTTAATCCAAGCCAAAAGGACTATCAACGAACCCGCAGCACCGTAAGCCGAACCGAAACTGCTGTTTCCTAAATATAAACCCAGAAGAGATTTACCAATTACAAATAATAATGAAGTCATAGCCGAACCAATCCAGACATCATTCCAAGCAATTTTGGCATCTGGAATAAATTTGTAAATCAGAGCAAATAGCAGGGTGATAACTGCAAAAGAAACTGCAAAGTTACCGATTTGCCATAACCAACCAAATCCCGGCAATAAGTTATTAAAGTATTTAAGCATCGCCTCTAAAGCAGTATTGACAATCAGCGATACCAATAATAAAAAGCCTACACCCGCTACCATTGCAAAAGATAAAAAACGTTTGCGAAGCGTTAGCAAAAAACTACGCCCTGGTTTCGGCTCTACTTCCCAAATGGTGTTAAGTGCATCTTGAATTTGAGCAAAAACATTACTCGCACCAAATAACAAAACCCCGACACTGATAATTGAAGCGATATTGCGCGTATCTGGCTTTTGAGCATTTTCCAGTGCCGTTTGAATTACTTCCGCACCAGCTTTACCTACCAATCCCTGTATTTGTCGAACAATTTCACCACTAGCAGCTTCATCTCCAAATACAGCACCCGCAATCGCGATCGCAATAATCAACAATGGCGCTAAAGAAAAAATTGTGTAATACGATAAAGCAGCAGCCAATCGAGACGCATTATCATCATTCCATTCTTTAAAAGTTTCTTTTAATAACCTCCAAATCTGCTTTAAACTCATCAAAATTCTCCTTGTAGCGGGATGTGACTTTTCATATCACTCATTCATACTAAAAATATCTATCTAAAGGCATCTTTCCAAAGGTGTTTATATCGCTTCCTTGAGGAAGAATTGTTACTTGATTTACAGCACCAACCAATGTCACAAATGAATCCAACGGAAAAATTTGAGCTAGAACGAGAATTAACTGATTTTGTTCAACAACTCGATGACTGGTTAGAAATGCCAATGGTGGTGTTGGGCTTCGTATGGCTGGCGCTATTAGTCGTCGAATTAATTTGGGGGATGATTCCTTTACTCGATGCTATTTCCACAACTATCTGGATTATATTTATTTTTGATTTTATATTGCGATTTAGCATATCTCCACGCAAATTTAATTATCTAAAAAATAACTGGCTTATAGGTATTTCCCTATTAGTTCCAGCATTACGAGTTTTTCGATTTGTGCGAGTGTTACGTTTAGCAAGAGTTGCTCGCGCTACACGTTCCCTGCGACTATTGCGGATAGTCGGCTCCCTCAATCGTGGAATGCGAGCTTTAAGAACTACCATGACTCGGCGAAACTTCGGTTATGTTTTAGGACTAACCTTAATTGTGACCTTCGTGGGTGCTGCGGGAATGTATGCATTTGAAAGCGATCTTCCCGACGGTGGAATTAAAAGTTACAGCAACGCCCTATGGTGGACGGCAATGTTGATGATAACCTACGGAGGCGATTACTCCCCGCAAACTCCACAGGGTAGAGTATTATGCTTTATCTTAGCTCTCTATGCCTTTACCGTATTTGGTTATTTTACAGCAGCAATAGCGACATTCTTTATTGGTAGAGATGCGGAAGACGAAGAAACATCAGTAGCAAGTTCTAAATCCATTATTGCTCTACACGAAGAAATCAAAGCATTAAGAGCCGAGATTCGAGAAATGAAGAGTGGGGAGAGGGGGGTAGAGGGGGGAGAGGGGGCAGAGGGGGTAGAAGGGGGAGAAAATTCCTAACTCATAACTCCTAACTCCTAATTCCTAACTCTTCTCCCCGTTCAGTTAAAATCAAGATATTCAAACACAATATTTAGTATCGGCTGTGGACACTGCAACTTGCCCTCGCTGCAAACAAACCGTAAACTCTCAGGCTGTCACCTGTCCTTTTTGTCGCACTCAGCTTAAAGCTTACGGACATCCAGGTATTCCATTACATCGTGCTACGGGGGATGAGTATCTTTGCGAAACCTGTACCTACCATATTGATGATACTTGTAACTATCCCAAACGTCCCCATGCTAAAGAATGTACTCTTTACCAAAATGAAGAAGAACGTAAATTAGAACTACTTTCTCAAAATCAAAAACCCAGCTTGAATGCAAGCATTAATAGTTGGATAAGACGCAACCAAGGTTTATTAATGATTTTTGGCTTGCTATTAATATGTTTTCTATTAGTTCTTTCACGCTCTTAGATAGTGGTTAGTTGTTAGTTGTTAGTTGTTAGTTGTTAGTTGTTAGTTGTTAGTTGTTAGGAATTAACTGATAACTGATAACTGCTCACTGCTCACTGCTCACTGATAACTGTATTCTGTATTCAAGCAGATTCAAAATCCTACCGCTTAAATTTCTTTTTTTATAAGCTCTGACAATTTCCCCACCCAATTTTTCTGGTATTCTGCGACTAGGATAATTCTCTTCGTCTACTGGGTAAGTAAAGTATTCGCAATCTAGGTTGTCTTCACACCAGTTTTTCATGACTGTAATTGCTTCTAACCCATAACCTTTACGATGGGCTGTTTGTTTCAACCAAATACCAAATTCTGGATGCTTGGTATTGATGCGATGAATTCCGGCACAACCTAAAAATTCCTGAGAATCTTTTTTTAAAATTACCAATATTAACTCATGTTCGTTTTTCATCCCTTCCAAAGAATTTTTGATAAATGATGCTGCTTGTGCTGTATTCTTAGGCGGACGAGGATACATATAAGTTGTAATTTCTTCTGTAAAATTCTCAAATATAGGTTTTTTATATGCTAACGATATAGATTTTAGTAAAAGGCGATTACCTTCTATTTCTATATCCAATAAAAAGTGATTTACCTGTACCCCTTCTTGAAATATTTTATTAATAAGGTATGAAGCTAGTTTCACTTTTTATACTCCAAAATTTTTATATAGCAATAGTCATATCGGCAACTAACGTTATATTTTGACTTGCGATTCGCTGCTCCCTGCTTGTTGTTTCTGTCAAATACCGAATCGTAAATACGTAAAAATTAAATTTAATAGCATGATGCCGATGTAACTAAATTTACTGCTGTTTAATTATATTTTTATCTAATTTAATAACAATTTTATTAAGCAACCAAATTTCCATAAACCGCAGGGTAATTCATATCTATATAAAAGTCATATTAATGTAAAAGCAAAATGTGATAAAGAGATCGTTTGGAAAGCTAAAGTTTTGTTAAGATACCAATAAAGCGCGTTTTCTTGGCGGAAATACAACGTCGCCCTATTGGAGAACTTAATAGCGCTAGTTACCACCAAGTTCAGGTATATAAGTTATGACTACCTACATTTTCTTTGATGAAGCCCTACACATACTTGTAAAAGCTTTCTTGGCTTCAATAATCTTACTACTTACCATATCTGGAATCGGCTTGGCAGTTGTCCAAACAATCGAAGAGGAAAACCAAGGCAATTCTTATCCTAAGCATTTTCGATAAACTACGGAAAAAGAATAATTTTATATTAAAAAACTGAGTGTAAATGTTCGCTTTTGACTAATCTTGGGAACACTATACTTATACATCTTTTTGGTAGCTTTATTTACTTTAAAAATAAAAATTTAAGTATATACACTACTATAAAGACCTTATTAAAGGAATAAGTTGTAATGAGTCTATTTGATAGAGCATCGGGTTCTCAAAGTAGAGTCCAAAGCGCACTCAGTCAGGCAGAAGCTTTTATTGCTATCGCTTTAATTGCAGTGGCTTCAGACGGCAATGTTTCACAGAAACAAGCACGCGATATTTATGAATCGTTATCTCATCTAAAGGTGTTAAACAGCCACTCTGAAGCTGATATGCAATCAATATTTGACGATTTATCGGGTATTATTAGACACGAAGGTATAAATAGTTTATTTGATGCTGCGAAAGATTCTCTTTCAGAGGATTTAAGAGAAGCAGCTTTTGCGATCGCGACAGATTTAGTTTTAGCTGATGGTATCCTTGCCGAAGAAGAAGACTTCTTGAGTGAGTTGTACCAAGCTTTGCGTATTCGCAGTGAAATAGGTCAAAAAATCATCGAAGTGATGTTTATAAAGAATCGGGGATAGCAGCTAAAACGACGTTAAAATTTAATATTTTTCTAAATCAGTGCATCGGTAGAAGCAATGTGGAAAATAAAAAAGTACTATATTAAGCCTTAATCATTGCTTTCTAATACCACAATTTGATAAATCAAATTGAATAACTAAGTTTTTGAAATGTGCCATCATGAGTATCAACTTGTGGTGGTACATTTTTCTGGGGATGAATGTAGTATAGTAGTCCAAATCATTTATTCTAAGCCGGTTGTAGAGACGTTATACATAACGTCTCCCAACGTTTGAAAGAAAACAAACCAGTCAAAATTTATCAAAAAGACTAGTAAAGCTGCGAAAATGCCAAGTGAAGGTAGAAAAGGGAAGAGGGGGAAGAAATTAACGTGGTGGAATAGTACTTTGATTAAACGTTCCCAATTACCCATTACCCATTCCCAATTGTCTACATTTTTTCAATTAATGTGACAAGAATATGTAAAAATGTTAAATCCGGTACTTTATGTTTTACCTAAAAGAACTATAGGATTAAAGGACTTTGTTTGCGAAGGTTGCTTGCGAACAATTCTTCGTATTCTTTGAATTTAATAAATTAACGCATCATTATCCCTAATACCCGGTATTATGCCTTGTTCTGCCACTCTCAAACAGCTAGTTGAATTGCTTGGTGCAAAAAGCGTAAATCTTTCAGAAACAGCACTTGCACAATCTTTTTTTGGTATACAAACAGACAGTAGAATTATTAAATCAGGAGAAGTATTCGTAGCTTTTCGCGGTGAAAAGTTTGATGGACATAAGTTTGTCGCTACAGCAATCGAAAAAGGTGCTATTGTCGCAATTGTTGATTTTGAATACGATAATCCGCAATTTCCCGTATTGCAAGTAACAAATACTCTGGAAGCTTATCAAAAAATTGGTCAATGGTGGCGCAATCAATTTTCAATACCCGTAATTGGGGTAACGGGTTCGGTGGGTAAGACTACAACTAAAGAGTTAATTGCTGGGGTTTTAAGTACTCAGGGAAGAGTCCACAAAACTTACGCAAATTTTAACAATGAAATTGGCGTACCAAAGACTCTTTTAGATTTAGTTGCCGAGCATGATTACGCCGTTATCGAAATGGCAATGCGGGGGCTTGGGCAAATTGCCGAACTTACTCAAATAACTCGTCCGACAATAGCTGTAATTACCAATGTGGGAACGGCGCACATCGAGTTACTCCACTCCGAAGTTGCCATAGCTCAAGCAAAATGTGAATTATTAGCAGAAATGCCCCCGGATGGGGTAGCTATCCTCAACTACGATAATTCTTTATTAATGGAAACGGCAGCAAAAGTTTGGCAAGGTAAAGTAATTAGCTTCGGTTTTACTGGTGGGGACATCCACGGAAAATTGATTGATAACTATACTTTAGAAATAGACGGTTTACGCTTACCTTTACCAATGCCGGGAAGACATATTGCAGCTAACTACATGGCAGCTTTAGCAGTCGCACAAGTATTAGGCATCGATTGGAATACTTTTAAAAATGGTGTCGCGGTAAATATGCCAGGAGGGCGCTCCCAACAATTTACCTTACTTAACAACGTGGTAATTTTAGACGAAACTTATAATGCAGCACCAGAAGCAATGGTTGCAGCGTTAAATTTATTAGCCGAAACTCCAGGAAAGCGACGCATTGCCGTATTAGGAGCAATGAAAGAACTCGGAGATAAATCCGAAGAATTGCATCAACTCGTAGGAAAAACCGCAAGCTCTCTAAACTTAGATGCTTTGATGGTATTAACTGAGTGTGCCGATGCACGAGCCATAGCTACAAGTGCCCAAGGTATCCCCATTCAGTGCTATTCCACCCACAACGAACTAACAACCAACTTAAAAAAATACATTCAAGATGGCGATCGCATTTTATTCAAAGCAGCCCATTCAGTCGGACTCGATAAAGTCGTAAATCAACTACGCCAAGAGTTAGGAGTTAGGAGTTAGGAATTAGGAGTTGGGAATTAGGAGTTAGGAATTAGTTGTTAGTTGTTAGGAGTTAGGAGTTGGGAGTTAGGAGTTAGTGGTTAGTTGTTAGTTGTGAGGAGTTGAAAAAAATATCTCCTTGTCCCCTTGTCTCCCCCTCTCCTCTCCTATGCCCAATCCCCAATCCCCTATGCCCAATCCCCAATTACCTATTTTCAATCAAAAAGTAAGTCCGAATGTAACGTCTTTGAAATAAAAACGCGCCCAAATTTGTAAATAAACAAGTAATTGCTAGCCACAATAAAATATAAGTAGGAATGCCAACGATACCGATGGCGAACCAGGTGTAAACGTGCAATATCATTATTACTGCGAAAAAACCAGCAACAGCCGCCGATTGCGAAACTTGAGACAACGGACGATGAAGTGCAGCAAGAATCATTGTCGATATTGTGGCGATTAAGTTCGCTGGAACCAAGAAGGCACAAATAGTTACGCAGTTGTTTCGAGAAAATTCTGCGATGGTGTTTATATCAAGCATCAATTTTTATTAATATTTTCCACTTGCTACCATTTATGTAACATTTTAGTTAAAAAGTTAAATGTGTTCAATTATATATTTCTGAGTTTATTAACAAAAAATTAAGATTAATTACGAAACTTGAAAATCAAGGAATATTACAGTAGTTATTGAAATCGTTTTTCGTTTTCAATTTTCAGCTTTTGGTTTACTTTAATGTTCTAATGAGCCTCTCGATTTCACGAGTTACAGTTTTAGAAATTCCTGCTCTACACCAAATATTAGCCGAGTGCGGTTTAAATTTAAAAGCAAGATTCAATCTTTGTTATTGGGTGCCACCTTACCCATTGGGGAAAATGATTAATGATGCTAATAATATGGATTTTTATGCAATCAAGCTTAATTCGGAGCTAGTTGGTACTTTTACGATTGAGACAAAAATGCCGTCTGGTTATCTTAAATACGGTTGTATAAACTGGCAAAATCCAGGTTTATCAGCCTTTTACATCCATAGATTAGCAGTATTACCGTTATTTCAAGGAAAAGGAATCGGTACTTGGTGTTTGCAACAAATCGAAAACTTTGCAACAAATCGTAATTATTTTGCGGTAAGACTTGATGCAGTTAAAATAAATCAAAAATTATTGAAATTTTACGAAAAATCTGGTTATAAGAAGGTGGGTGAAATGATTTTTAACCCAGAAGATAAATACGAAGATGCTTTCGTTTTTGAGAAAGTACTCGCTTAAGCTGAGAAAATTCAAAATAATTAAAACAGAGACGTTGCACTGCAACATCTCCGGATATAAACTATTTAGCGCCAAAGTGAGCGGCTATAGCTTCCGAATCCCCGATTAATCTACCATCGATAAACAATTGAGGAACTGTAGTTGCACCCGTAGCAGCTCTTAAACCACGAGTAGTAAAATCTTTATTCAAGGTAATTTCTTCGTAATTTAAACCTCGATCTTTGAGTATTTCTTTAGCACGAGCGCAGAAAGGACAACCTTCTTTAGAAAACATGAAAAGGCTTTTGGGTTTTGCAGCGTCGGGATTAATATACTTAAGCATCGTCTCTGCATCGGATACCTTGAAGGGGTCTCCTGGTTCTTCTGGCTCGATAAACATTTTGTCAATTACGCCATCCTTCACAAGCATGGAATAGCGCCAGGAACGCTTACCAAAACCTAAATCGGTTTTATCAACGAGCATTCCCATCCCTTCAGAAAATTCACCGTTACCGTCGGGAATTAAAGTTACATTTTCTGCTTCTTGATCTTTCGCCCATTCGTTCATTACGAAGGAATCGTTTACCGAAATACAAATAATGTCGTCCACCCCATTTTCTTTAAAAGCGGGGGCAAGTTCGTTATATCCTGGTAAGTGCGTTGAAGAGCAAGTTGGGGTAAACGCTCCAGGTAAAGAAAAGACAACCACAGTTTTACCTTTGAATAAGTCATCTGTGGTGATATCCTTCCAATCATTATTCTCGCGAACCCGGAACTTCACGTTAGGTACTTTTTGTCCTTCTTTGTTAGGCAACATAAATAAAACTATGATGATAAATACAACTATTAAGCGTAGTCGTTATGAGTATGTTTGTCAACCAAAAAACTTTTGAAACAAGGAGAGGGGGAGAGGGGGGAATGGGGAGACAAGGAGAAATTAACTCTTAACTCTTCGATCCAAAATCCAAAACAAACCAAACGCATCCGTTGTTAAAATCTTAAATTTACAACTCCTAACTCTTAACTCCTAACTCTTAACTCCTAACCACTAACCACCAACCACTAACCACTGTCTCTTCCCCGTTGCTTTTTTCATATTTGTATATTCCTATCATTTAATAACCGCATATTTAGCGATAAGCTTGAGCGTGCAAATCGTAAATAAGTAATGGTTAATTAAGGAAATAATACCTATGAGAAAAATCTTATCTATTGTGTTTTTGGTGATACCTTTATTGTTTTTCACCTACGCTTGTGGTGAGGAAACTCAAGCTAATGTTGTCCCTAATGTTGAAAAAGTTGCTCCTATGGAAGTAACAGTTGAGAAAACTAAGACAATTAATAAGCCAGCTGAAGCTATAAAAGTTGTCGAGAAAACCAAGACAGTTGCTAAGCCTGCTAAAACTGTAGCAGTTGCTGAATCTGTTGAGGTAACTTCCAAAGAAGAATCTGTAGTGAAACCTGTGGCTATGGCTGCTTCTCATGAGGAAGCCGCTAAACTGTTTAAACAAAATTGTGCGGCTTGTCATGCAGGTGGAGGGAACCTGGTTAATGCCCAAAAAACATTGAAAAAAGATGCTCTTGAGAAGTACGATATGTATTCTAAAGAAGCCATCGTTTACCAAGTCGTTAATGGTAAAAACGCAATGCCTGCTTTTGGAAACCGTTTATCTACCGAGCAGATAGAAAGTTTAGCTGAATATGTTTTAGCTCAAGCTGATAAAGGTTGGTAAAAGTTTGACTTGAAATTCTAAGAGTAACTCCACCGAGAATTTAGTGGTTAATAGTTGTTTTTTCGTATAGATAACTACGAAAAAAATAACTATTAGGCACTAATTATTATGTATTAACAGTTCTCTCCCAACCCATTATCTTTTTATTAATACTCATGCGATTTTACCAAATCTTTCTCAGTTTGGTGATGGTTATCGTACTAATGCTATTTTCCTTTCCGACTAGAGCTTTGGCATCAAACCAGGATAGCTCGCAAAATTTATTTAAATTAGCAATTGAGCAACTTGAAAGCGATAAATATACCGCAGCGATTGAAAATTTTACTCAAGCAATTGAGATTAACCCCAATTATACTAAAGCTTATTACAATCGTTGTTTGGCTTTCCTGCATTCATCAGATTACCAGCACGCCATCGCAGACTGTAATACAGCTTTAGAGCAAAACCCAAATTTTTTTGAGGCTTACTTAAATCGAGGTTTAGCATATTACAAATTACAACTACCCGCAGCAGCGATCGCCGATTTTAATTATTTTATTACAAATTATCCAAATGACTTCCGAGCTTACTATAACAGGGGTTTAACATATTTCGACAAAAGAAGTTATCAAAAAGCCCTCAGTGACTATAACAGAGCATTAGAACTAATAGCTGAAGATAATACTCAGTTACAGGTAGCCATATATAACGATAGAGGGTTAACGTACCTACAACTAAAAGACTTCTCACTTGCTATTGAAGATTTTACAAGCGCAATTTCTTTAGGTGTGGAAGATGCAAATTTTTATGCCAATCGGGGTTATGCTTTTCGTCAGTTAGAAAAATATAGCGAAGCAATCGATGACTTTACCGAATCAATTCGGCTCAATCACAAACAAGGTGCAGCCTACGTTGGCAGAGGTTTTACTTTTTATAAAACTGGTAGACAACAGGAAGCAAGTGTTGATTTTCTTCAAGCTGCCGAATATTTTCGCGATTGTGGAAAAATGCAGCAATTCCATCAAATTATATATTTAATCAAAATATTGCGTCGTGAATCTCCTTTCACATCCAAAGCTTTATTAATTTAACAAGGGAATGGGGAAGGGAAGAATAATTACTTTGAATGTAGAGTTAGCTGCGAGTGTTTTTTGAGTAGACAAAAGCTAATATCAAGGATTTATGACTTGGTGATGCCTAATGTCCGATCTTTGATGTTAATAACACGGTTGCTCAAAGTGATCTAAAAAACTCAACCTTTTCAAAGCAATATTTTAAATAAGAATGTTCATTAATAACTACCCTTAAGTAATATTTACAGTTGTGCGATTGCAATTCGCTGTTAAATGAAGCACTAAAGAATAAACTAAGTAAGTTTAATTACACTTGATTATAGTTAAATTTGATGTTTGCTTTGATGTATATATTGATTTGGGGCACTAATTCATATTAATTACATCTATATACTTAGCAGTAAGTTTTTTTGCCTAATACTTTCGGACTATATTATGGATTATTTTCTGATTAAAAATTGAATGCAAGTATAAAAGATATTAAAAAGCACTTTTTTTCTGAAATTCAAGATATATTGTGACAGATTTTGTAGTGGGTAACAGGAATTACAGTTCTATAATTTGGTTGCAGATTACAATTGCACAAATACCAATCAAATTCAGATATTAAGTAAAAAATGATGTTTATTCATAAAGATGGGATATCTCTTAGCGTTACTATTTGTGTTTACCTTAAAGGGGACGATCTGCATTCTTAAGAAAAAGAAAAATGTTTGAAAAATATCCGCACTCCTATTTACATACTTCTATAAGGACAATAGAGAACTATTCTTATTTTTGCCAAGAATATTTTTTTTTAGGTATAAGTACGCAGTTTTCCGGAAGAACAGTAGGAAACTCTGTGTAAAGAAAATATGGGTATTAGTAAAATGAAATACCATGAATGATATTGGATTGCTGATAACGAGCGCCCTCATAACAGGACATCCATCTGTGCCCTATTTATTTAATGAAACAGCAGTTGAGCTTGATTTAGGTGTTAAAGAATCAAACCTTATTCAATCAACTGCTAATCGTACTCATGCTCGGATAACACCACCAGAATTTATACAGACAAATGGAATTCAGATAGCCTCAACAGTTTTTTCTAAAAAGAATGAAGATGTACTTAAAAAAATCAGAAATAGAATTGACTCCCTTGATTGTTGCCGGTTGGCAAGCAAGGCTATTTCTGCAACAAAAGAACCAATTATTTTAGAAAGTTCCTCGCGAGATAATTCAATCTCAAAAACGGCGGAAATTATATTGCCTTCAACTTCTCCGCCTAGTTTGACAGACGCTATCGAAAATACTCCTTATATTACTCCTCAATTGCAACAGACTTTTGCAGGAACTTCTAACCTCAGACAAAGGAACTCAAGAAAGTTTTTTGTCAGTTACACTCAAGGATTGCCAAATTTGAGTTTTGGTACTTCCGGGCTATCCGTCAGAATTCTACAGCGACTGCTATTAGCCAATGGTTATCCGATTAGAGTTGATGGTAATTTTGGCGCACTTACAGAAACTGCCGTAAAAGCTTTCCAAAGTAACCGGAATTTGACTATAGATGGTGTAGTTGGACAACAAACTTGGCAACAATTAACAAGGTAATCACAATGTAGAAGAGAATACTTTGCATCATACCTTAAAAAAAAGATTAGCATCAGTGTTTTATAATACATTTGACCTAAGAGTTTTTCCGGATGTAAACTTATGGTGCTGTCATAAGTAGTGTAGGTATTAGGAGGTCAAATAGATGACCGTACTGGGTTTGCTGGTGGCAAGCTTTATAACGCAGGGGCAACCGTTTCTGCCTACATCTTCGATTTTAGTTAACGTTCAACCGGAAAAAGTTCACCAAGGTTTACTTTTTAGTCACCGCTTGTCTACTTTCGTTTTTCGTAACGGATCTCGATCCAACTTGTCCGCATTAAGTTCAAAACATCCAGCAAAGTATCAAAGTATACTTACTTGCCATCTAAGTAAAATTCCTCGATTAGGTTTTGAGAATTCAATAGAGAAGCATCAGAGAAAAGTTACTTTTTCTCCTGTATTAAAAGACTATTCTATGAATACCGAGTCTTTCTTGAACAAAAATCTCCCATTCACTCTTAGGAAAGAATGGGATACGCCACAAACGCCCCTATATGATGCGGAAGAACGTTTACTGGCGCAATATTATCGAGGTCAAGCACTACCAGTTTTACGTTATGGTAATACCGGGAATGCTGTCCGAGTATTGCAAACGCTATTGACTTATAACCGTTACGGTGTGGGTATAAATGGAAGGTTTGATGTACTTACAGAGACAGCGGTAAAAGCTTTTCAAGCGAATCGACGGTTGAGCGCTGATGGGATAGTTGGATCTCTGACTTGGCGGGAACTGACGAGATATAAGAGATTTTATTCAAAAAGAGACCCGATGGAAATCCCCATGCTTGGCGATCGGCCAGTTTATCCTTGGCACAGAAGCGAAGGCGGGAATTTCGCCGAGTCTAGCGTAAGTATTTGAATTTATATATTTGGCATATATTTGGGATATATTTGGGATATATTTAGCGATATTGATGCTGTTCTAATTGTTGTTGCGCTCTTGGTTTATACATTAAGTAAAATAATGATTCGAGGTAGCGCAGCAAGTCTTCTCTTTGTTCTTTAGAAGTAAAATTCCAGAAACCATAAATTCGCGCTAATGTAAGCAATTTATTAACGTGAATTTTCCAAGTATAAGTACTATAAACTCTATCTATGCCAGCTTGAGAAATTTCATTCCAATAGTTAGGATTTTGTTGGCATTTTGTCTCGAAATTTAATATTTTGTTGGCTGTCTCTTGTAAGTTTGTCGGATTAATATAAAATCCATTGACTTTATCTTGAATAATTTCTAAAGGTCCGCCGAATTGGGTTCCAAAAGTTGGTAATCCTGAAACCATCGCTTCTAAAATTGTTAAACCGAAAGCTTCAAATAATGCAGGTTGAACAAATATTCCTTTACGATCCGCTATTACTCGGTAAACTTCACCAGAATCAGCTTTGGACAAACGTACTCCCAACCAGCGGATTTTACCGTGAAGATTATATTTTTCGATAGCATCATAAAGTTTGATAATTTCGTCGCGTTCTTCGTTATCTCCCGATTCCTCAACGCGCAATTTACCTGCTACAAAGATTAAGTTACAACGTTCCTGTAATTCCTGACTCTGACCGAAACATTCTGCTAAACCTGTAAGGTTCTTAATTCTATCCAAACGCGCCATTGAAAATAAAGGGCGCTTGTTTGGCTCGTCAAGTTGACCAAATACCTGAGTTGGATCGTCTTTAGTAAAAAGCAATTCTTCTAACCTTTGGCGATCGCTTTCCACCCGTTCTTGTTTTCGCGAATAAGGGAAGAAGCTATTTTCATTAACTCCTGGGGGTACTACATTAAATTTGGGGCTAAACAGTTCAATTCCATTTACCACATGATACAAATCCGGCATGGTAAAGCATTGATAAGATTCGTACTGTCCGACGCTATCGGGCGTTCCGACAATTTCTTGATAGGTGCTGCTAATTACAAAGTTTGCTGCATTCATTGCAATCAAATCAGCGGTGAATTGCAATGAAAAATGATACTTATCTTCTAAATCTTGCCAGTATAAGTTACTAAATAGATATTTCGATTTTTCTAAAGCGTGGGCAACGTTACATTGAGTTACTTTGAGACGACGCGACAGTAAAAATGCAACCAAATTACCGTCGGTATAGTTGCCAACAATTAAATCGGGCCTGCCTTGAAACTCTGCTAGTAATTCTTTTTCTGCATCAATAGCAAAAGTTTCTAGATAAGGCCAAATTTCAAACCGGGAAATCCAGTTTTGGGTCATATTAGGATTGTATTCCCGGAACGGAACCCGTAAAATCCAAGCATTATGAGTACTATGGACTTTTTCTAAACGTTGGTTACAAAGAGTACCGTCACTGTTAGGTATCAAACGAGTTAGAATAATAACTTTTGGCTGAACGTGTAACGATTCTAAACCAGCAAGTTGTGCATCTTCTTGGAGTTGTATTTCCAGAGTCTTGGCTTGATCGAGAACGTAAACTACTTGCCCCCCAGTATCCGGACGACCTAAAACTCCTTCTTGAGCAAACCAACCGTGGGAAGAGACTAAGACGATTTTAAAAATCATCGGAATCCGGGAAATAAACGCTTCCAATGTTTGAGGATCTGGAGAATCCATTAATGAGTCAAGAATATTTAGAGTCTCTAAAACGCGAGAAGCTGTATTACCCCAACCGGGTTCAAAACCCATAGTTTGCAAGTGAAAGCGAAAATTTTCGTAAGATTCCTCTGGGGAACGATTACCGACAAAATCTATAGCATTTTTAAGCTGTTGGGAAAGATGCTGTTGGGATTTTATACTATTATTAATTAGCAGTTGAACGCCATTATATTGATGTAGTTGTAGGAAGTTGAATAAACTTTCCAGCCAATGTTTTGAATCTGCAAATAACTTACTTGATAGATAGCGGTTAAGAAATTCTACTCCTTTACCAATATTTTTAGGGTCGCGAATTTGTGGAGAATAGTCATAAAAAGGAGCAAAGTCTAGCTCTAATAAATCGCCTTCTTGCGGATTATATTTATTGACAAAACGGTCGCGTACATTCAACAGTTCTTTTATCGTCATATTCTCAATATTTAACTCCGCCGTTAAACGAAATACTTCTTGAGAAGCAATTTTGGGACGAATAATAAAACAAAAACTTTCTTCTTCTCGAATAATTTCTTGAGTATAGTAAATCAGTTTACTTAAATTAGAACCCGTATAAAACTCTTCTAATTTTTTATATTTAGAACAATAGTCGCTATAAGCATTAAGTATATCGTTACGTAGTAGATAGCTGTTTTCCTGTTGTCGTAAATCGCTTAAAAAAGACCTAAAATCGCTTTTTTCTCTACTATCTAAAACCGATTGTATTAATTTTGACATGGTAACTCCGATAATTTAATTTTTGTGTATTTTTTTGCACAATCAATTAGTAAAAGGAAAAGCTTGAAATCTGCTTTATGACCTTTTACTATTTTAGAGATAACGTATTAATTTAAAATTGTGTTCTAACTAAAGAAGTATAATTTTAAACTCTTTTTAGCATTTATAATCACTAAACGATTATCAATGTAGCTAATGGTCTCTTTATCAACCAATTACTTGATTATGCTGCCATATCTTCAATGGTTCTGCAATATAAAGTATCAATTATTAATAACGGGTCAAATTATTTTCTTGAAACGAAAAACTATATTAAACTAGCTTGAGCTTCAAAACTTTTCTACAGGAATTAGATTTTAGATTGATGTTATAGACAATTTTTCATAAGTTTTTATTAAAATCAAGCTTTGAGACTAGATATATTTTTGTTTATTTTCATACACTATTCTAATACCTACGTTGAAGCAAGCAAATTTTAGCACAATAATATAATATTTAATATATAAGTATTTATGCTTATCTAAAAAACAAATCAAATTACTAAAACGAAAATATTTTATTAAAATAAAAAACAAAATGATGTTTTTAAATGGGTAGTTATTTAACTATCAATTTTCGGCAATAAATATTTGTATGGGAGGGAACGGGGAATAGGGAAAAAGATTATAGCTAACTAATTTATAAATCTTTATTTAGTAGGCTTTACTCAAATCTTCCACCAGTTTCCGCAAACCCGGTTTCAATAGTATTCCACAACGGGATATTAACGTTTTCACGACAAGAAACTGGGTTTCTTTGCCTGTTGCCTGTTGCCTATTCCCCGTTCCCTTTTCTACAATTATCTAATGCTAATACCATAAGTAGGAAACAACTAAAATTACCTTTGGGGTGCGCTGTCGCCAAACTTGATTAAAAAGGCGATCGCTAAACTTACCACCAAAATCAACACGGTACTCAAAGCGGAACCAAAACCCCAATTTTGAGCAGTACCAAGAAACTGATTGTAAATTAACCGTGCGGCTGTCATGCTAGCTGCACCACCGAGCAATTCGGGATTAACGTAATCTCCCAAGCCCGTGATAAATACCAGCATCGAAGCAGCAGCAATACCGGGAAAAACTTGAGGTACGGTAACTTTGGCGAACACCTGTATGGAATTTGCTCCTAAATCGGATGCTGCTTCAAGCAAGCGTTTGTCTAACTTTTCTAAGGAAGCATATAAAATCAAAACCATGTAAGGCAGCAAATTGTAACTCATACCAATTAATACAGCTGAAGTACTATTAAGTAAATCTAAAGTTGGTAAATTGAAATTTGCTAATACAGTATTGAGTAAACCTGTGGGACGTAGAATTGTAATCCAAGCATAAGAACGAAGTAAAGAGGAAGTCCATAAAGGTAAAATAAAAGCCAGAAGTAGTAGATTACGCCATCTTTTCGGTGCCATCCGCGCAATCCAAAATGCAACCGGAAAACCCACAAATAAACAAATACCCGTAGTAGCTAAAGCTAAAAGTAAAGAGCGTTTAATTACCTGTAAATAAAGAGGATCTAAGATACGTAAATAATTTTCAAAGCCACTTGGATTTACAATATCTCCAGGTCTAATTCCCGGTACAAAGCTTAATTGAATAATTATCAGCGTTGGTAAGACTAATAATAACAATAGCCAAACAGCAGCAGGAGCCAGCAATACTAAAGCTTGAAACCAGTTTTGTGCCGATCTTCTTGATTTAATTTTATGATTGTTATTTGGTTGGGGATTTTGAATTTGGGTATTCATGGAGTAAAAAGTTAAGAGTTAGGCAGCGGATGGAGTTGGGCAGCGGATGGAGAACTTTGCGAGAGACGTAGCAGTACGGAGCTCTCTACATCAACCACTTGTTAATTTAGTCCAATAACGCTCGTAAACTTCTTCAAATTCTCCAACAGGGCTAAGACGTTCGCATTTTTCTAACACTTCTTCTGGTGGAAATAAAGTCGGATTATTTTGAATTTTTTCGGGCAATAATTCAAAACCGGCGCGATTTGGAGTTGCAACACCTAAACGTTGACTCATGCGGGCTGCTACTTCTGGCTTTAACATAAAGTTAATCCATTCATAGGCACCATCTATATTACTGGTTGTTGTGGGAATGGCAATTGTATCTGTCCATAAAGATGAACCACTTTCTGGTGTTATATATTTGAATTTGGGATTTTCTCTAGTTATTTGAAAAGCATCTGATGAATAGCACATTGCTAAAAGCAAATCCCCAGACATGATTTGATTCCGCCATGCATCGGTACTAAAAGCGGCTATATCGGGTTTTAATATTTGCAGTTTTTCGTAAGCTGCTTCGATGTACTTTTCCGACTGCTCGTTATAAGAATAACCCAACATTTTTAAAACGCCGCCAATCACTTCCCGCGCATCGTTAAGTAAAGTGATTCGTTTGGAAAGTTTTTCTTGATTTTGCCAAAGATAATTCCAATCTTGAGGCGGATTTTCTAGTTTTTCGGAATTATAAATAAAGCCTGTAGTACCCCAACTCATGGGGATGCTGTAACTATTATTTTGGTCGTATTCGGGATTTTGAAACCTGGAAAACAAATTATCTAACCCGATTAAACGCCCTGGATCGATCTGCTTTAATAGTCCCTTATCTACCATCTTTTGTACTACGTAATCGGATGGGTAAATCAGGCTATAAGTACCACCACCACTCGCTTGTAGTTTCGCAAGCATTACCTCATTGGCATCGTATACATCTGCAAGTACTTTGATTCCAGTTTGAGCGCTAAAAGTTTTTAATAATTGATTATCGGTGTATTGAGTCCAAGTGTAAAGATGCAATTCATCAAGCGCACCAGCTATAGGAGAAGTGGCTCTTACGTTACCCAGCCTCCAACCACAACTTGCAGTTGCTAATCCAGAAAGTGCAGCTAACCCTGTCAAAAATTTTCTTCTTCTAATCATCAATTTAATTTTAGATTTTAGATTTTAGATTTTGGATTGTTTTCCCTATTTCCTTCAGATATATCAAGAATATTTTTTTATCGAATATTTCTTTTATCTCTTCTACCACTGTTAACTGCTCGTCTGTTTTAAAGCGAGACAATCATTTTCTGCCCACCACGCATAAATCGGTGTTTCGGGATCTGGCAACATTCCAAATGTACTGGGTTGCATGACAACAATACGTAAAAGAGGCGTTAATTCAACAACATAATTAACGTGAGTTCCCAAATACATAATGTTAACTAAACGTCCTTCAAAACAGTTATTTTGGACGCTAGGTTTGTACAAAGAAAGCTGTATTTTTTCGGGACGCACGCTCAAGACTACATCTTGGGATACGCCAGTGGGAGTATGAGAATCCCGTTTGACAATGATTTTAAGTCCGGCTTTGGTAATCACCTCAATATTGGCTGCGTCTACATCAGCTATTTCGCCTTCTAACAAATTTGTATCGCCGATAAAATCTGCTACAAACGGTGACAGTGGTTGCTCGTAAATATCGTTAGGGGTGCCAATCTGCTCGATTTGGCCTTGGTTCATTACCGCAATACGTTGGGATAACGACAATGCTTCCTCTTGGTCGTGCGTTACCATAATAAAAGTTAAGCCTAAATTTTGATGTAAATTTAATAACTCAACCTGCATCTCCTTACGAAGCTTTAAATCTAACGCCCCTAATGGTTCATCTAACAATATAACCGCAGGACGATTGACTAAAGCCCGTGCTAATGCAACACGCTGTTGTTGACCGCCAGAAAGCTCCCAAGGAAATCGCGATCGCAAACTTTCCATTTTCACGAGTTCTAAAGCTTCTTTGACTCGATTGCTAATTTCGGCTTTACGTAGTTTCTTTAACCTTAAGCCAAAAGCGATATTATCCCATACATTGAGATGCGAGAACAAAGCATAACTCTGAAATACGGTATTAACTGGTCGGCGATGAGGGGCAATTTTAGCCATTGGACGACCTTGAATAAAAACCGTTCCTGCATCCGCTCTCTCAAAACCAGCAATCAAGCGCAATACAGTGGTTTTTCCACAGCCGGAAGGGCCGAGAATACTAAAAAATTCTCCTTGTCTGACATCTAAATCTATCCCGTGCAATGCCGGTTCTTTGTTGAAAAACTTGAATACTCCAGATAGTTCGACATCAAGCGACTCAAAAGTAGTCACGTCCTCTTGCTGCTGAGTTATCATTTGAGACATAATCTTTTATAAATCCGCGTATTTGTACGTATCTGCACCAACATATGTAGTCTCGACAGCTAACTATTATAGGCACTTTGATTTATTGTATACGTCAAAAACAATTTACTTGCCATAAAGCGCTGTTGATGAAGTATAAAGTCATTCGTGCCATCGGCGATTCATCGCTCTTGTGTTTTGGATTAATCCCCGGATTTAGCCCTAAGCTTGAGAATTTTAGAACGTCCGCGAAAGCAAATAGCGGTTATCCAAATTTTTTTTAACTGAAACCAAAATCTGTTTGCAAGATGTGTCGGTTTGCCGCAAGGTATTTCCGTAGAGTAAGACATAATCTAAATCTAAAATCTAAAATCTAAAATCAATATGGTTCTTTACGATCTAGCATTAAGTAGCTAAAAATACACCAAAACAGAATATAATCTTTCAATTATTTAACAGTCGTCTCCCGGTTTTTACGGAGGCACAATTGTATACAGATAATGCTATTTTCTCTATAATTTTTTGTTTTATGAGCTTATTACAACTACCATCAATCGGCAAGAAAAAAGATGAGCGTTCTGTAGGAAAAGGCTATCAATCGATATTCTTAATCTTATTTACGTTGCTTTTAACAAGCGGAATCCTAAGTCGATTAGCGTATTTACAAGTAGTTAAAGGAGAAAGCTTTAGTAAGCGAGCAGAAGAAAATCGGATTCGTTTAATTTTACGGCAGCCAGAAAGAGGTAATGTTTTCGATCGAAACGGTAAACTTTTAGCTACAACTCGCTATCCTCACTCCGTATATTTGTGGCCTATGGCTCACAAAAAAGAGTCTTGGCAAACAGTAGCTCCACTTTTATCTCAAATTCTCGGTATCCCCGAACAAGAAATCCAACAGCAGCTAGAAAAAGCAGGCCCGAATAGCAGTTCTTTAGTAAGGATTGCTCGCGATATCAGTCTTCAGCAAATTACAGCTTTAAAAGAGTATGAAAGCGAACTCCCCGACGTAGAAATTAACCGAGAAGCCGTTCGCTACTATCCTCATGGCGCACAACTAGCTCACGTACTCGGTTACACCCGCGAACTCACCGCAGAACAGTTAGCCGAGAAAAAGAAAGATGGCTACCGTCTCGGAGACGTAATCGGACAAATGGGTGTAGAAAGAGCCTTTGAAACTACATTAAGGGGAGAATGGGGCGGTCAGCAAGTGGAAGTTGACGGTAAAGGTCGTCCGCTCAAAGTATTAGGTGTAAAACAAGCAAAACCCGGTCAAGATATCAAGTTAACCATCGATTTGGATTTACAAAAAGCTGCTTACAAAGCTTTGCAAGGACGTACTGGCACAATTGTCGCTTTAGATCCCAACAACGGTGGGATTTTGGCAATGGTGTCCTATCCTGCATTCGATCCCAACATATTTTCCAAACAAAATCCTTCGCAAAAAGAGTTGCAGGCAATACTCTTAGGTAAAAAGCATCCAATGCTCAATCGTGCTTTCAGAGCTTATCCACCTGCTAGTACTTTTAAAGTCGTTACCATTGCAGCAGGTTTGGAATCAGGTAAATTTTCTCCAAGTACGGTGCTGCAAACTTATGGTTATCGAGTTTTTGGCGGGCACCGTTTTAATGAATGGAACCATGCTGGATTTGGTCCCTTGAATTTTTCAGGGGCTTTAGCTTGGAGTAGCGACACATTCTTTTATCAAGTAGGTGCCAGAATCGGCGGCGAGCAATTAATCAAATGGACTAAAAAATTTGGATTTGGCTCGCAAACAGGTTCGGAATTTTCCTTCAGCGAATCCAGAGGTTTTGTACCCGATAACGCTTATCAACGAAAATTATGGAAACGCGATTGGACAGTAGGCGATTCAGTGAATATGTCCATCGGGCAAGGAGCATTACTAACTACACCTTTACAAGTAGCAAGAATGTTCGCCATCCCAGCAAACGGCGGCTATTTAGTCAAGCCCCACGTTCTTAAAGACAACGAAGAGAAAAAGAAATGGCGAGAAAACATCGGCATGAAACCTTCAACCACAAAAATGATTCAAAGAGGATTGCGAGAAGTAATCACAGATGGTACGGCTAAGTTAATGAATTCGCCAACACTTCCCCCAAATGCAGGTAAAACGGGAACCGCAGAAGCATGGTTGCCAAGTCGTGTCAAAGCAAATCATGCTTGGTATGGCGGATATGCGCCCGTAGACAAACCAGAAGTCGTCATACTAGGATTCGCCGAACACTCCGGAGGTGGTGGCGGTAGCGTCGCCGCACCAATGGTAAAAGAAGTTATGGAAGATTATTTTGCGCGTAAGTATCCAGGTAAATACAAGAAAGCTGAAGAAAAGAAAGCGGAATGATAGGAGTTGGTTGTTGGTTGTTAGTTGTTAGTTGTTGGTAATTTGGAATGGGGCATTGGTAATTGGTAATTGAGTTTGCTTGAAAAAAAAAAGGGAGCGAGACGCTCCCACTACAAATTCACAATTTTCAACTCCTAACTCTTAACTCCTAACTCCTAACTACCCCCATGCCCCATGCCCAATCCCCATTACCCATTACCTAGCTACATTCAAGAGACTTGCGAGTAGAAACGCCGGTTTTTGAATTAACTCCACTGGCGGTTTCGCAAAGTTTTTTAATTTCTAAACGGTCTAAAATTGCACCGCTGAAATCAGCGCCGGTAACATCAACGTTACGGAAAACAGTACGCAACATCATTGCATTTGTAAAAATTGCATCACTTAAATCGGAATTCTTAAAGCTTGATAAATAAGCTATGCCATCGGTGAAATCAACACCATGAAAATTGGAATTTTGTAATAATGAACCGTTAAAAACAGCACCGCGCATATCGGCATTACTAAAATTAGTATCTTCTAAACTTAAAGTCGCATACTCTTCTCCTACCAAACTTTGACCAGATAAATCTTTACCAGACAATTCATTACCCGCCGCACGAGAAATACTAGACGAACTTGCAGCTTGGGCCGACAAAGGGTAGAAAAGCACCATAATAGCCAAGACAAAGCCAGTTAATACTTGCCAAAATTTCATAATCTATCTCTAATTTCTACTTAATAAAACTCAATACACCCACATTTAAGCATACTTAGCAACGAAGAGGATGGGAAGATGGGGAGATGGGGAGATGGGAAGATGGGGAGATGGGGAGATGGGGAGATGGGGGGATGGGGGGATGGGAAGATGGGGGTTGTGAAATATTTGTAGTGGGAGCGTCTCGCTCCCTTTTTTTCAACCACGTCTAATTACCAATTCCCAACTACCAATTCCCAACTACCAATTCCCAACTACCAATTCCCAACTACCAATTACCAACTACCAATTACCAACTACCAATTACCAACTACCAATGCCCAATGCCCAATGCCCAATGCCCAACCACTAACAACTAACAACAACATCGTCGTAGGATATTAAAATATGTTGTTGACTAGAAAAAGCGAAGTTGTTTGTGGCTAATAAAGAAGAAATTGCTTTGATGGCGCGAACGCCTTTATTTACGGTTGTGCAGGAATTGAAAGCGCGGCTTACCAGTTTTGGAGGCTGGGAAATGCCGGTACAGTTTTCTGGCATTAGTAAGGAACATGAGGCTGTTAGAAGTTTTGCTGGGATGTTTGATATTTCCCATATGGGGAAGTTTAGTTTACAAGGTAAAAACTTAGTTTCCCAACTTCAGCGTTTGGTTCCTTCGGATTTAAGCCGTTTGCAACCAAATCAAGCGCAATACACTGTCTTATTAAATCCGAACGGTGGGATTATTGATGACATAATTTTTTATTATCAAGGCGAAGATAATACTGGTTTACAAAAGGGATTTATTATCGTTAATGCAGCAACCACAGCTAAAGATAAAGCATGGTTGCTCGAACACCTTGATACTAAAGAGATCGAATTTCAAGATTTATCTACAGAAAAGGTTTTATTAGCGATTCAAGGGCCAAAAGCCACTGAAATTCTGCAAAAATTTGTGCCAGAAGATTTAACACCTGTTAAAGCATACGGTCATTTGGATGCCACAGTACTAGGTAAATCTGCTTTTTTGGCTCGTACTGGTTATACCGGGGAAGATGGATTCGAGGTAATGGTTGAACCAAGTGTAGGAATCGAACTTTGGCAAAAATTGATTGAAGCAGGTGTAGTTCCTTGTGGATTGGGAGCCAGAGATACTTTGAGATTAGAAGCCGCAATGGCACTTTACGGACAAGATATTGATGATACAACCACTCCTTTAGAAGCTGGTTTAGGTTGGTTAGTTCATCTAGATACGAAAGGCGATTTTATTGGACGTAAAGCATTAGAACAGCAAAAAGCCAACGGGGTTCAACGCAAACTGGTACGTTTGCAAATGCAAGGACGCAACATTGCCCGTCATGGTTATCCAATATTATCCGCAGGAGAAAAAGTAGGAGAAGTCACCAGCGGTACATTATCGCCGACACTTGGTTATCCCATAGCTTTAGCATACGTACCCACAGAGCTAGCAAAAGTTGATAACCAATTAGAAATAGAAATTCGCGGTAAAACCTATCCAGCAACTGTAGTAAAGCGTCCGTTTTATAAATCAACGAGTCGCGTTAGTAAATGAACAATTATCAATGAACAATGAACAATTGGTAATTGGTAATGGGTAATTGGGCATGGGGCATGGGGCAAAAAAAGTTAGGAGTTAAGAGTTAGGAGTTATAAGTTAATAAATGTTATTTTAGGTGCCTATAACCTCTAACCTTTGACCTTTGACCTTTGACCTAAATTACTGATAATTGATAATTGATAATTGATCGGGGAATAACATGGCTTTTGAATATCCAGAAGATTTGAAATACTTAGATAGTCACGAATACGTGCGGCTTGAAGGGGAAAATGCCACGATTGGTATTAGTGCTTTTGCTATCGATCAGTTGGGAGATATCGTATTTTTAGAATTACCCGCAGTTGGCGATCGCATTACTAAAGGAGAAAGTTTCGGAACTGTTGAATCTGTAAAAGCTGTAGAAGACTTGAATGCTCCTGTAACTGGTACCGTCACCGAATGTAATGACGCAATGGTTGATGCTCCCGAAAATTTAGCAGATGAACCCTACACTAAAGGATGGCTGATAAAAGTCAAAGTGGAAAATCCCGGCGATATTGACGACGCAATGAGTGCTTCTGAGTATAGCTCCAAGGTGGAAGGGAAGTAGAGGAGAGGGGGAAGAGGGGGGAGAGGGGGAAGAGGGGGGAGATGGGGAAGAGGGGGAGCGATATTTATTTTTTCTAGGGAGCGAGACGCTCCCACTACATTTTTAATATTCCCTACTCCCTACTCTTAACAACTAACAACTAACAACTAACCACTATCGCCGTTATTGTTGCAGAATATTAAGTAGTAACGTGTGGAGAGTAGTCAGTTAGTGGTAATTTACGCCCCTCGTAACTCGTCGTCGGATGAGCAAGCGATCGCACAAGAAAGTTACTCTGTGACTTCTTTTGCCCAAAGACATATCGGACCTAATTCTGATGATGTCGCAAAAATGTTAAAGACTTTGGGTTTTGATAATCTGGAGCAATTGATTGATAAAGCAGTACCGCAAACGATTCGCTCGGAAGGTAGCTTAAAGTTGCCGTCAGCTTTAAGCGAATATACGGCGCTGGCAACGTTAAAGGAAATTGCTGAAAAAAACCAGGTTTTTCGTTCTTTTATCGGTATGGGGTATTACGACTGTATTACTCCAGGGGTAATTCAAAGAAATATTTTGGAAAATCCTGGCTGGTATACTGCTTATACTCCTTATCAACCGGAAATTGCTCAGGGAAGACTTGAGGCTTTGTTGAATTTCCAAACTTTGATTACCGATTTAACAGGTTTAGAAATTGCTAATGCTTCGTTGCTTGATGAAGCTACCGCAGCGGCGGAAGCAATGAGTTTGAGTTATGGTGTTTGCAAAAAGGCGGCAGATACTTTTTTTGTTTCTCAAGAATGTCATCCCCAAACAATCGCCGTGTTGCGGACACGGGCAGAGCCTTTGGGAATTAAAATTGTTGTTGGAAACCACCAAACTTTTGATTTTGCTCAACCAATTTTTGGTGCGATCGTTCAATATCCGGCTACTGACGGCTCGATTTACGATTATCGCGATTTTGTGGTTAAAGTGCATGAATCGGGCGCTTTGGTAACAGTGGCTGCCGATCCTTTGAGCTTAACTTTGTTGACTCCACCAGGGGAATTTGGCGCTGATATTGCTGTTGGTAGTACTCAACGCTTTGGTATTCCGTTGGGGTTTGGGGGACCATCAGCGGCGTATTTTGCAACGAAGGAGAAGTATAAGCGTCAGGTACCGGGACGAATTGTTGGTTTATCAAAAGATGTTCAAGGTAAACCCGCTTTGCGTTTAGCATTACAAACCCGCGAACAACACATCCGCCGCGAAAAAGCAACTAGCAATATTTGCACCGCACAGGTATTGTTAGCAGTAATGGCAAGTATGTATGCAGTTTATCATGGACCACTAGGAATTAAGAAGATTGCTCAAAAGATTCATTTTTTAACTGCAAAATTAGCTGAAGGATTGAAGCAGCTTGATTACAGTATTGAAAATGAATATTTCTTCGATACGCTGCGAGTGAATTTGGGAAAGCGCAGTAAAAAAGAGATTTTAGAACGCACTCAAAACAAGAAAATTAATCTTCGCATTTACAACGATAATTCCGTAGGAATTTCCTTAGATGAAACCACCAGGGAAGCAGATGTCGAGGATTTATTAGAGATTTTCTCTTTAGAACAAAAATCAACTTTCTCCTGGGAAGAGTTAGAAAATCCAAAATCTAAAATCCAAAATCCAAAATTTCTCAGAAAGAGCGACTTCCTAACTCACCCAGTTTTCAACCGCTACCATTCAGAAACGGAATTATTGCGGTATCTGCATCAACTCGAAGCCAAAGATTTATCGTTGACTACTTCGATGATTCCTTTGGGTTCCTGTACGATGAAACTTAACGCAACAGCAGAAATGATACCCGTAAGCTGGGCTGAGTTTGGTAAAATTCACCCATTTGCTCCTTTATCGCAAGTGCAGGGTTATTTGCTTTTATTTGAACAACTTGAAAAATGGTTGGGAGAAATAACGGGTTTTGCAGGAATTTCTCTGCAACCTAATGCCGGTTCTCAAGGTGAATATGCGGGGCTTTTATCAATTCGGAGGTATCACGAAAGCCGTGGAGAAGCACGTCGCAATATCTGCTTAATTCCCACTTCTGCCCACGGTACAAACCCGGCGAGTGCGGTAATGTGCGGTATGAAAGTTGTTGCTGTTGCTTGCGACTCGGAAGGTAATATTGATATCAACGACCTGAAAGAAAAAGCGCAGAAACACGCAAACGAGTTAGCGGCTTTGATGGTGACATACCCTTCAACTCATGGGGTATTTGAAGAAGGAATCAAAGAAATTTGTGAAATTGTCCATACTCACGGCGGACAAGTTTACATGGATGGGGCAAATATGAACGCCCAAGTGGGTATTTGTCGTCCCGGTGATTTTGGTGCAGATGTATGTCACCTGAATTTACATAAAACCTTCTGTATTCCCCACGGTGGCGGCGGTCCGGGCATGGGACCAATTGGCGTAGCAGCCCATTTAGTACCGTTTCTACCAGGAAATCCTGTAGCAGATTCTTCAAATGGTTCGGTTTCTGCTGCACCTTGGGGTAGTGCCAGCATTCTAGTAATTTCCTGGATGTACATTGCCATGATGGGCGCGGATGGTTTAACCGAAGCAACCAAGGTAGCTATTCTCAATGCCAACTACATGGCTAAAAGGTTAGAAAAACACTATCCCGTATTGTATACCGGGAAAAATGGCTTAGTTGCTCACGAATGCATCTTAGATTTACGTTCCTTGAAAAAATCGGCAAGTATCGAAATTGATGATGTTGCCAAACGCTTGATGGACTATGGTTTCCACGCTCCTACCGTATCATGGCCTGTTGCGGGTACCGTGATGGTAGAACCAACTGAAAGCGAATCTCTTGAGGAATTAGATAGATTCTGCGATGCGATGATTTCGATTCGCAAGGAAGTAGCTGAAATTGAAGCTGGCAAGGTGGATGCTCAAGACAACGTTTTGAAAAACGCACCACATACTGCCCAAAGTTTAATTGTAGGTGAATGGAATCATTCTTACACCCGCGAACAAGCTGCATATCCAGCACCTTGGACGCGAGAACATAAATTCTGGGTAGCTGTAGGGCGCATTGATGCTGCTTTCGGTGACAGGAATTTGATTTGTTCTTGTCCTTCGATGGAAGAATATTCCGAATAATTTGAAAATGCAGAGACGTAGCAGTGCTACGTCTCCCGATGTTTCAGGAAAAACAAACCCATAAAATTTAATGCAATCGAATGCTCTCTAATAATAATTATTGAGCAAGATACTCTCGCTACAATTTGAAATATTTAAGATATTTTTAGTAAATTGTGAATTAAATATATAGTGTTAATTACTTACCTAATACTTATTTTTAAAATATATATTGCCGATAACAAACTGTTTTAAATGATAGCAAATATAGCTAAGTGTATTATTTTGTTAATAAAATTAAAATGTTATATATATTAAAAATAAATAGATTTTAAAATATCAATGCTTCCTCAATAATTGATGGGTCGGGGTTGTGCATTAGGAATATAAAAATAAATAAATAATAAATATATATACAGATGTAATTTAAAAGCAAAATTTTAAGTTTAATCACCTTAACAAAAAAGAATACTTAATAAATAGAATGCATTAAAATAAAGTACAACAAAATAATAATATTTTTTTATTTATTTACTAGAATGTTCTCGAACACACACCAAAAAATAGATATCATCTGATAGATTTAGTACAGATAGCTCAAGGAAGGAATTGAACAACCGAGCCTGATGATAAGCAGTAAATCTTTAGAGCGAATGACTCCGCATAACGTTAGAAACGAAGCTTTGAATTATGCAATCGGAGAAGGAAGGAGTCCGAAATTATTAGAGATTAATACTGTCAGGTGGTTGACGTTTTTGTGTCAGTAATTGTGAAAAGAAGTAAGAAGTATCGAGAGCGCTTATTGCATTGCGTTCGGAGCAAGTAAGCATTTACCCATCTCTATAATTTTAACCCTATGTCTTTAAAAGGCAGTGGTTTCAAATGAACGAGAACAAAGCAATTGAGCAAAACTTCTTGATCGATTGCTGATGCAGTAGTTCCCCAGATGAGATATCAGCCTGAATCTGAAACTTCCCCAAATTCCAATAGTGTGAGGAGACAAGTTAACATGGCGAAGCTTTTGCTGAACGTATTGAAGCTAAGTCCAGTTGTTTTAGCTGCTACATTTTTCGTTTCTAACGGTGCTTTCGCTGCTGAAAAGATTACCTCTGTTGATGAATTAGCTCAGGTAACATCTGTTTCTCAGTTGTCTGATGTTCAGCCTTCTGACTGGGCTTTCCAATCCGTTCAATCTTTGGTTGAGCGCTATGGCTGTATCGCTGGTTATCCCGATGGAACTTTCAAAGGGAACCGCGCTATGACTCGTTAGGGAGCAACGCGATTTTGTGAAAACCAGTGCGATCGCCATACCTACACTTAAATAGTGCAACACAAAAAGTACACATATTATATGTATAAATACGCAATAAATAGAAATAAGGAGTTGCAGCGAAGCTGCAACTCCTTATTCTTTAATAACAAAAAAAGGTAAGATTCCTTATTGTCAGGGGTTTTGAAAAGCAAAACCCTCCGAGAGCGGAGTGCTTACCAAGATGAATAAAATATATGCAACTTTAGATTTAAACAAATCTGTGAAAGAATTTAAAGAGAATGTTATGAAAATTTTAGAATTGACTGATGTTGAAAATTGGGATGGAATAAAAATAAAAAATAAAGAAGAAGAAATAAGGAATATTGCTTTGATTTTAGCAGGGCAATGTACCGCAATACTATTATATAATCTTTCTCATAATACAACTGCTATCAATACAGCAAATAAGAAAACACAATCATGGTGGCGTACAAGAACGAAAAATCATGGATATAAAAATCGTCAAATACTAACTATAGGAAATGTAGAATTAAATCTTACATTGCCTTATGTTGTAGAACGTAATAATAAAAAAAATAAAACTTTAAATCAAGGGTTTTGTCCTTTTCTAAGATGGTTAGGCATGGAAGAAGGAGTTACCCCATTGGTCTGGTCAAACATTGCAAAGTATGGTGCAATAAGCTCGTCTTTTGAAGCTGCTCGTAAAACATTAATAGACTGGGGTATTAATATTAGTTTAAAACGTATAGAACGATTGACTTATTGTTTTGGTAAAATAGGATTGAGCTTACGTGAATCAAAAATATTTAATCTTAAAATTGGTAATTTAATACCAGGTAATACATTAAAAAACCAACGGGTAGTGATAGCTGCCGACGGCGGAAGGACTAGGATTCGTATTGATAAAAAAGGTCGCAAAAACTCTAAAACAAACAGGCATGGTTTTACTGGAGAATGGATTGAGCCAAAAGTTTTGACTATCTACACCGTAGATGAGAAAGGTAAAAAAAATAAAAATGGTGAAATCCCTATTATAAATGACGGAACTTATGAAGATTACCGCGGATTTCTTAAAATACTAGAAATGTACCTTGTTAGTCTGGGAATAAATCAAGCTAGACAAGTGCTATTAATTGCCGATGGAGCCGAATGGATATGGAAACATATTCCTCCACTTCTTGAAAAATTAAATTGCCCAACAGAAACTTATCAATTATTAGACTTTTATCACGCTACAGAACACTTACAAGTATTTGCAGATAATGCTTTTTCTAAAGAAACAGAGCGAAAAAAATGGTTTAAACAAACTCGTTCTGCATTGAAAAAAGGTAAGATAAATTCCATTATTCAAGAAATGAATAAACTCACCTTAGAATTTACTGGTGAGCGCCGCAAAAATGTAGATAGAGAAATCAATTATTTTATCAAAGGGAATAAAGAAAGACGTTTCAATTACCATAAAATTTCATCTCTTAAACTACCTATTGGCAGCGGTGCTGTAGAAAGTTTAATCAGACAAGTTGTTAATTTACGTTTGAAAGGAAATAGTAAATTTTGGTTAAAAGAGAATGCTGAAATTATGTTACACCTTCGTTGTCAATGGATTGCAGGTTGTTGGAACAACTTCTGTGACTCTATTTTAACTGCACTTGTTAAGCCGATACAGATTGCATAAATTATACCAATCATTCTTTTTCTTCTTTATTATGTAATTATTAGCACCCTTCCGCTGGGGTATTTTTTGCTGACTTTATATCTATAACTAAGAGATGTGTGCCGCAAAGCGGCACACATCTCTTTTCTTAGACAGTATTATTACTTCCATACTCTGTATTATTTGTATTAATATTACTGATATTTGTTGTTAACGATCGCGATAAAACTGGTTGATTTCACAAAATCGCGTTGCTCCCGACTCGTTATGAGTTTGCTGCTGGTTTAAACGCTTGTTTAGAGCGCATCACCCAGTTAATCGCTGCTAGCGGTAACGGTAGTGTATCTGATACAGATATGGCTACTGTTAACAAGCTACGTGAAGAGTTCCAAGGAGAATTGGCTACTCTACGCGGTAAGGTTGACGGTTTAGAATTCCGCACCTCTGAATTAGAAGGTAATCAGTTTTCTACCACCGCTAAATTAAAGGGTGAAGCAATCTTCGCAGTATCCGATGTTTTCGGTGGTGAAGACCAGAACTCTGGTGACAACAACAAGCCTATTCTTTCTAGCCGCGTTCGTTTGGGTATCTCAAGCAGCTTCAATGGTAAGGATAAGTTGAACCTGCGTTTAGCAGCTGAGAATACTCCTAAAATCAAAGAAGCTGGTAACATGACTCGCTTAGGCTTCGATGGTGACGAAAATAATAACGTTGAAATCGACGAGTTAAACTACTCCTTCAAAGCTAGCGACAAACTCAGCGTTAAAATTGACGCTGTTGGTGCTGAAATGCAAGGTAACGTTAATACCTTTAACCCCTCATTAGCGAGCAGTGGTTCTGGTGCTATCTCTCGTTACGGTCGTTTCAACCCCATCTACCGTGTAGCTAACGGTCAAGGTGCTGTTACCGTTCAGTACGGTGACAAAAAGTCTCCTTTCGGTCTAGCTGTTGGTTATGTTGCTAATAACTCTGACGACCCCAATACTGGTCTTCTCAATGGTGATGATACCTTGTTCGGTCAGGTTGAGTTCAAAGCTGGTAAGAAGTTAAACCTAGCTTTGGCTTACGCTCATGCTAATCGCAGTAATGGTGCGAAACTTGCTGGAGATACTGGTAGCGATGAAGCTAACAGCCCCTTCGGTGGAGTTGCGACTGAAGCTAACTACTACAGCGTAAATGCTAGCTACAAGCTAAACAAAAAGACCACTCTTGCTGGTTGGTACGGTTTCGCTGATGCTAGCCGTGAAGACGGTACAGCAGGTAGCGCAGATATCAACTACTGGGCTACTACTTTAGCCATGAAGGACTTTGGTTCTAAGGGTAACACCTTGGGTCTTATCTTCGGTCAGCCTCCTAAAGTAACTGGTGGGAGCGGAACTTTCAACGAAAATACCGCTGGCACCTCGTACCACTTAGAAGGTCTTTACAAGATGAAGGTTAACGACAGAATCACCGTTACACCTGGTATCTTGGCTATCTTCAACCCCGAGCATGACAACTCTAGAGACACCGTGTTTGTTGGTACAGTTCGTACAACATTCAAGTTCTAATTGAATTAGTCTAACCTAGAGGTGCGGCAGCGCCGCATCTCTATCTAATCACAATAAACAGAGGTGTTGAACATAACCAGAATCAACTCTGTTCCGATCTAGGTGCCATTTATTTCCCAGGAAGAACTTTTTCAACTTTGTTACAACTGCAAGAATATCAAGACTTATGGAATTTGATTTTAAATAAAGTTTAAAAACTTGAAAATTTTAGATTTTATATAAGCCTTGAATATATCTAATATTCAATGTTCTAAGTTTTGCTAAGTTAACTTTATCTGCAACCTTTTACCTAAATTCCTCAAACCTGCAATACAAATTATCTCTTGAACGCTGGTTTTTATTCCGCGACAAAAGTAGATGTATTGTTTTGAAAAGCGAATTCCTATTTTTAATCGAGGTTAGAATTTTTTACAAGTTTTGTTACTTAATAAGTAGCCACAGATATGGGACACAAAATAGTTCATTTAAAATTGTGTCCAACGGTTCTTCTCGCTCACACGAGGTATTGGCATAAGGGATAATCGTAATCCAACCCGAATGCCTTTTTTCTTAGGAAAAATTATTTAATAAAATATTAAGGGAATGGGGAGTGAAGAGGGGGGAGAGGGGAATACTATTAAATTAAAAAAAGGTGTTTCCGTTTGGTAAAAACGTCTACAGAAACATCCTTAAATTCCAATAATGTGATAGGCGAAGTCTAACGGATTATTCTTCGATCTTCAATGTGTTCAATTTAACAAAAAGTAATGGACATGGAGAATTGAAATAACTTCCAATGCCCAATGCCCAATGCCCAATGCCCAATTACCAGTACTTAAATTTTCGCTTTTATCCGTTCAACTTGCTTATCGTAATTTGCTAAATGCTGTTGCAAATCTTTCCAGGTAACACCTTCTAAGCTAGGCAATACAATGTGAGCTTTTCCTACTCGCTCGTTTGGCCCTAATCCTACAACTTTCATGTCAGCAGCAAGCCCCGCTTCTATTCCTGCTGCTGCGTCTTCTACGACAATACAGTTTTGAGGTGATACTCCTAACTTCTCGGCTGCGAAGAGAAATAAATCTGGTGCTGGCTTGGATTTTTCTACACTGTAACCGTCGGCGATCGCCACAAATTTATCTGCGATTCCCAAGCGTTCGATTACTGTGCGAGCGTTTTTACTCGAAGAACCCAAAGCTATCTTTATACCTGCTGCTTGCAATTCTTCTAATAACTCACCAGCTCCAGGAAGCAAATCTTTAGGTGTAATACTTTGCATCAGTTCGATGTAGTATTTATTCTTACGTTCCATCATGTCCTGAATCTGTTCTTCAGTAGCAGAACGACCTTGCAAAATAGCCATCAAGGATTCTCTACGCGGTATACCTCGTAAGCCTTCGTTAGCTTCTCTGTCAAAGGGAATGCCTTGTTCATCTGCTAACTTTTTCCAAGCTAAGTAATGAAATTCTGAGGTATCGGTGATTACTCCGTCTAAATCGAAGATGATTCCTTCTATAGAATTAGAATCAGTAGCGGAAGGTTGGGAGGAGGTAGAAATTATCGGAGTGGAAGTGGGAATAATTTCAATTTCTTTTTTATCGCCTTCCTTAGAAGCATTTAAATCAACTTGGTACCATTCCGAACGCCATTTCAAGCGGAATTTCAACCGCTTCCAGTGAGAGGGAAGACTGGGATAAGCGGTAATTCCGTTTTCTGTAACTCTAATACCCGCGAATCCAAAGACTACTGCTTGCCATACTCCACCGGCACTTGCTGCGTGAATTCCCTGAGTAGCATTACCGCGAACGTTATCTAAATCTACTAAGGCTGCACGCATAAAATGAGTATATGCTTCGTGCGGATTATTCAAATCACAAGCGATAATGGCGTTGATTGCCGGACCCAAGGAAGAACCATAAACGTGGTCGGTGCGTGGTGTATAATAATCCCAGTTTGCTGCGATGGTTTTTAAGCTAAAGCGATCGCGCATCATGTAAAACATCATCAATACATCTGGCTGTTTGAGTATCTGTCTGGCTTGGGTTTCTTCAACTCCCAAAATACCCTGCATTGATTTGTTGCGCGGTTCGTAATCGTCAAAGTTTACATATTCTAAATCGTAGAAGCCATCAAACTGTTCGATTAAACCAGTTTCCGCATCTTGATTTAAGTAGATATTATCGGCAATAAAAGCAAAGTTTTCTAAGTTTTGGGGATTGATATTTAGCTTCACTGCCAACTCTGTTGCTTTTTCGGGATGATTTTTTGTCAACCATTCCCATAATTTGCCAACTGTATGTAAATGCCAGCGCACCATTACATTAGTAAAGGCATTGTTATCAACCTGCTCGTGATTTTCATCGGGACCAATAACGTTGAGTATGTCATAACTTTGACGCTGTTCGTTCCAGGAAACTCTACTTTCCCAAAACACAGCAGTATCTAAAATCATTTCTGCGCCATAGTCGCGCATCCATTGATTATCGCCGGTATGCTGCCAATAGTTCCAGCTAGCGTAGGCAATATCTGCATTGATATGAATTTCAAGATCCCCGCACCAAATACGGACTAATTTACCATTGGGATCGGGAACCCATGAAGGAGTTACTTCGTCCCCGGTGGATGCACTTTCCCAAGCAAACATTGCTCCTTTGTACCCTAAATTTTCAGCTTTGCGTCTTGCTCCCGGTAGAGTATGGTAGCGGTAATTTAAGAGATTGCGAGCTAGTGCTGGCTGAGTAAAGGTAAGCAAGGGAAGAATAAAGATTTCCGTATCCCAAAAGATATGTCCGCGATATTCAAAACCCGATAGAGTTTTAGGAGGAATACTGACTTTATCGTCGTGACGGGGTGTTGCAGCTAGAATTTGGAAGATATTGTAACGAACGCTTAACTGGGCTTTTTCGTCACCTTCAATAATCACATCGCTATCTAGCCATACTCTTTCCCATGCTGCAATATGAGTCGCGAGCATTGTGCTGTAGCTGGGTGCTTCTACCAAATCCATTAAAGCGATTTCTGCGGGAGTAGATGTTTCACGCGAAGTGTAGACAGTAACAATCTTTTCTACACTTACAGTTTCTCCCGGCTGTATCTGAAAGCATTTAGTTAGTTGGGAACTACATTCAAATTCACGCGCAAAGGTATCGGCTTCATTTTCTACCACTAACTTTGCAGCCATACTCAATTCGATGTTTGAGTGCAAAGTTTTACCGTGCAGCCAAATGATTTTATCGGTACCACCTTCTTTAATAGTCTGACAATGCTCGATCCCCAAGGTATGAGGTTCACTTTCAAAGCCAGCAGTTACTTCAACTTCACCGGCATAATTTAAAGAAGTTATTTCACAATGAATTGCTAAAAAATGTTGACTAGCCAAAGAAACGAAACGCTCGAAATGTAAATCTAAAGTATGTCCCGATGGTGACTTCCAACGGACATCGCGGGTTAAAATACCCAAACGCATATCAAGAGTGCGCTTGTATTCAAGTATCTCACCCTTGTCCATACCAAAAGTTTCTCCAGCCACCTTAATTGTCAAAGGTAGCCAGTTAGGGCAATTTACAATTTCAGTTGCGGCTATAGCCACATCATCGTAAACCCCATTAATAATTGTTCCGGAATGCTCGTGGGTGTATCCTTCCTCAAAACTACCCCGCACTCCTAAATAACCATTACCGAGAGTAAAAACTGTTTCTTTATGATGTAATTCGCTTGGATTAAAACTTGTTTCTATAATCTCCCAGCCTTCGGAATCATTCAGTTGATACGATTGTTGAGAATTATTAATTGATAAACTTAACATTATTTATATGGCCTCGCTGCGCCTTGTACTGTGCTGGGATAGGATTGGATTTACCAGAAATATTTGTGACGATTTCCTGTTTTCGGTCGCCATTTTACTTGAATGCAGCAAAAATGCTTAGAAGCGGCATTCATATAAAGCCTTTAACAGCAATTTCCCTCTATAGATAGATTTGCTTAAGAATTTGTCCTTAAACGGGGAAATGCAAGAAAAGATAAGAATTGACACATTTAGTTACCAAACGTACAAAACTACACGTTTCGGAAACAATCTGTCATATTTTTCCAGTGTTTAAATTAAGTAACCGGAATTTTTATTAACAAGGCTTAGAGTATTTATGAGCCATATTTTTGAGTACTTTTGACATTGTTCGACAAAAAACTTAATTTACTGACAAATACGACGGTAATCTTTGTCTATTAATTGGGAACAAAATGTATAAAAAAGGAACCAAACTCCAGAAAATATGTACTCTAAGTATTGCTATTAACTTGACTTTTACTAGTATAGGGTATCGAGTAAAAGCGATACCAGCCACTTGTGGCTTTCAACCAATATTAAAAGCCTCTGGAGTAAAAGTCTACTACAAAAATCAAAAAAGTAGCAAAAAAGAATATATAACTGTAATACAAACTACGAAAGCGAAAATAGAAAATTTAACTGGTACTATTTTCAAGGTTCCTGCAAGTCGAGTCAGCAAAAAACCACTTGCTCAATTTTGGCAAGAAGCAGTTAATAAGAATACATCGACTCAAAAAGCCAGAGTTGTCATCAACGGTACATTTTTTTCTACTAAACAAAACCCTACAGGAATTGCCTTTGGTTTAAAAGCCCGCGATCAAATCATTACCTACGGTTACGGCATCGCCAACGAATATCCCGAAGAAATTCGCACGTTTTCGTTCAATCCTCAAGCTGGTAACGCCAGCATCCAACCTTATTCTACAGAATCATTTCGACGCTTTCCGGAAGTTGTTGGGGCACTTGATGCAAATGCGAATAAAGCTGCAACAAAGTACTTACCCAGAACTTTTGTGGGGGTGCGAGATGACAACGGCGATAATTTCAATGAAACAGTTATATTTTATTCGAGTAATTATGCACGTCAAGTAGATGCCAGGAATGCATTAACGTGCTTTGGTGCTAATGCGAGTGCAATGTTAGACGGTGGTGGAAGTACTGGAATAATTGTAGATGGAAAACCGTTGATAGATACCCCGAGGAAGATTCCTCATGCGATTGGGGTTTTTGAAAAAATGTAGAGACGCGATATATCGCGTCTCTACAAGGTTTTCGGTTACATAACAAATGAATTTCATATATAGCAACGCCGGGAGCAAGATGCGAACACTACGTAAATTAATCTGAATCCTTATTTTCGTCATCTAACCTGTTATTAACATCTTTAGTAACTTTAAAAGTTAGCAAAACTATTCTACAGATAACCGCTTGTGCTGCTTCAACTTTTTCAACTGGAACCTTCCCAGAATACATTAATAGAATACTAGCGAAACTGGTTATGATGCTTAACTTGAGTAAATTCAATCTAAAATCAAATATTGCACGCGCTTGACGAAGATTTTCTTGATTTTGTTTTACGATTTGATTTTGATTTTTCATCTCTCTTACCCGTGAAATTTATCTGATAATTCGATTAAAATCGGACAGCAGTCGAGATATCGGTTGAGTGGTAGTTGAGTGACGGATGATTTTTAGCTGATATTTGGGTGAGTTATTCGCGCTGGTATTAGAAACGGTAGAATTTAAACAGTTTTTTGATTGATAAGAATGGCGCGATCGCAAAAAGTATCTTGTGAATATCTGCCAAAAGTAAATTCTGCATTGAAGCGTAACGGTTATCCCAGCAAGTCAAAATTTGCCGAACACGTAACGCCATCATTGTCTACAGTGAAAAACTTCTTCGCCGGGAAGCCGGTTGATTTTGAGTATTTCGGCGAAATTTGCGAAAAACTAGGTTTAGACTGGCAAGAAATATCGGAGAAAGAAGTATTAGCAGCGGATACCAGCCCACCCATCGAGGAAAGCTCACCCTTCATTACAGGTTCCCCTATCAAACATCCGAGCAGATTTTTTGGAAGACAAAAGGAACTCAAGCGCTTATTTCAGATGCTCAAACGGCATCCCTTACAAAACGCTGCAATTATCGGGAAGCGACGCATCGGTAAAACATCACTGCTTCATTATCTGAAAAATATTACCGTTACACCCAAAGAAGAATTACGACAGCAACAAAAATCGGATTGGCTACAACATCCAGAAATTTATAAGTGGATATTTGTAGATTTTCAAGATTCGCGTATGGCTAGTAGAGAGAATTTTTTAAATCATATTTTAGAAAATTTGAACTTGAAAGTACCCACACCATGCGATTTAGATAACTTTATGAATGTAGTTAGCGACAACTTACAAAATCCTACTATTATATTGCTCGATGAAATTGGTGTCGGTTTGCAACGCTGCGAAGAATTAGATGATGAATTTTGGGAAAGTTTACGTTCATTAGCAACCAATCATACCAGGGGAAACCTGGCGTTTATCTTAGCTACTCACGAATCACCAACTGAATTAGCAACAAGCACGGGGCATAGTTCGCCGTTTTTTAATATTTTTGGTTATACAGCATATCTAAAGGAATTTACAGAATCAGAAGCACGGGAATTGATAGCGAGTTCACCGATAGCTTTTGCTGAAGATGATGTGGAATGGATTTTACAGGAAAGTAATTGCGTACCGTTGTTGTTGCAAATTCTGTGTAGCGAAAGATTGTTTAGTTTAGAAGAAGGGGATGATGGGGAGAAATGGAAAGAAGACGGGTTGTTGCAGATGAAGCCGTTTATGCATTTAAAGCCATGACTAATAATTTACCTATTAAACTAGAACATTTACCAAAAATTTTGCCGCTAGAAGGTGCAGTACGTATTGAATTAATAGAAGGAATTCCTATTTTTCGAGCTTCGGAACAAGTAATAACAATAATTGAAACCTTATTAATTAAACAAAAAGAATCAAGTCTTACATTTGAAGAAGATTCGGAGTTAAACAGATATGAAGAATTAGATGATTATTTGAATTTAGTGAATCGCATAATCAGAAATCACTTTTTTAGTTCTATGCGTAATACGGTTATTCATTATGAGAATCCATTTGAGCCTGCAACACCTTTAGAAGATTGGGAAGCACTGCAATGATTATTTATTTTGACATATCCTTACAACCGATAACCCACCTACGGTTGCAAACCGTAGGCTAATAGCAAAAGTCTTATAAATAAGACTGGTAATAATCTATAAGATGTGATTATAGAGCTTTGACATTAGTCCATTTTAATGGACTTGAGCTATTAGACTTGGATTTGCAATCCAAGGCGATTGTGAAAGCTAACTGAGAATTAATCTTATACAAAACAATGTCGCCGCCATGACAACCCAACCCGACTACTCAAAAATCTACACTCATGCACCCGAACAACATCCAAATCTAATATTAGGTAGTCTACAATTATTGTTTTGGATGTTCTTTCGTCCTACAGCTTTCCGCAATCATTTAAAACATATTGATGCTGCTTTAGACTTAAATATTCTAAATAAAAATCGCTTAATTTTAAAAAACTCTGCTTTGCATAAATTATTTATACAAGCTTTTCTTATATTACCTTCTCTCACCTATTTAATAACTATCTTAGTTTTATTATTACTAAATACACCAACAGAAAGAATTACATTAAGTTCATTATTGAGCGTACTATGTATTACAGCATTTGGTGCAGTTTTGGGTGCAGGAATGATGATGGGTTCTCTTAGAATAATGGTTGTAAATGCGTTAATATTTGGTGTATCTTTTGGTGTAGGGACTAATATAATTATCGGTATAATTTACAGTCTAAATTTCAATATTAATAACGAAATATCCGGTTTGCTTTTAGCTATACCATTAGGTATTCTTTTCGGTCTATTTATACATTTTCCATCTATAGATTTAAATCATGTTTATGAATCTGAAGAGGAACAGGAAACTCAAGAAGCGAGTAAACTTACATCAACTTTACTAACAGTTATAATCTACATAATACCATTTTTTATTTGGTTATTTTTTGTTGTATTTACTTTAACTATTCTATGGTTAATTATTGTAAAGCCAGAGTTTAGAGAAGCATTCCCATTCATATTCTATGGATTAACCATAAACTTATGCTTATCAACTGTACTTTATCCATTTTTGACAGCATGGAATTATTTTATACATTATTGTGACAATAAACATATAGCTAATCATAATCTTCATTTATTACGCTATCATTCTGCCTTTTGGGATGAATGGCAACGCCTTCCTTTAATTAACTTAGATAAGTATATTCTTTTAATCGCAAAACGCAACCCCGATGAAGGAAAAGCTGCAATCAATTATCTATTAACAACTCGTCAGCGTTGGGCAGTACAAGCTGTACAAATTGAACTCGACGCACGGACGTTAGAAGCTTGCAAAATCATTAATGAAATTGCTGAAATTGCATCACAGCTTGAAGTTTCCTCAGAAAGCCCTATTGACAACATCTTAAATAATTTCAAGCGCATCAGCGTAGATACAGAAGCAGCACTAAAACAAACCAGCAATTACAATCAAAGATTAGTACTCAAACCCATTTGTGAAAAACTTGAAGCACAAATACAAGGACTTAACCGCAGCGATAATAAATATGCTCCTCGTTTCTATCCTATCGCTATAAAATGGCGCGATATTATCAGCAACGAAATAGAACAACTTGCCAAAGAAACCGAACTCCGCCAAGAAATCGATTCCCCTTACATCATCGGCGTACCTCTAACACTTCAACAGCAAATATTCACTGGGCGCGATGATATCGGAACTCGCATCGAACAACTACTTTTAGATCGCCGTCGTCCACCTCTACTACTCTACGGGCAGCGCCGCATGGGTAAAACTTCCCTTCTCAACAATCTGGGAAAACTATTACCTAATTCGATTATTCCCATGTTTGTAGACTTACAAGGCGCACCTTCATCAGCAAAAAATTCTACGGGTTTTCTCTTCAACCTTGCCAAGCAGATGATAATTTCAGCCAAAGATCAAAGTGCAGTAATTCTACCACCCCTCACCCGCGAAACTTTAGAAAATGACCCTTTTACTGATTTTGATGAATGGTTAGATAAGGTAGAAGAAACTTTAGAACAAAATACCGCTTTGCTAATGCTCGATGAGTTTGAAGTATTAGATAGTGCTATCAATAAAGGACGTTTTGATGAAGAAGATGTTTTAGGAATGTTGCGTAATTTAATCCAACACCGTCCTAAATTTAAGGTGTTAATTGCAGGTTCCCATACTATCGAAGAATATCAGCGTTGGGCTAGTTATTTAATCAATGTACAGGTTGTTGGCATAAGTTATCTACTCGAACATGAAGCCCGTCAATTAATAGAAACTCCCATCGAAGATTTTACTTTACGCTACGAAACGGATGCTGTAGAAAGAATATTACAACTAACGCGCTGTCATCCTTTTTTAATACAGCTTTTATGCAGCGAACTTGTAGCGTTGAAAAACGAACAAGATCCCTCAGTACGGCGTTTGGCGACTTTAGCTGATGTTGAAGCCACAATTCCAGAAGCTTTAAATGTAGGTAGTTTCTTTTTTGCCGATATCCAAAATAATCAAGTTGATGCAACGGGTTTAGAAATTCTTCGGTTTATCGCAGCTAAGCGAGAAAAAGCAGTAGTTAATAAAGAAAGTATAGCGCGAGAGTTTCAGAATACAGATTATTGTAGTTCTATAAGGTTATTATTACAGCGAGAATTAATTGAAGAGGTAGGCAACGGATATAAATTCCAAGTTGAATTGATTCGACGGTGGTTTCAGCAATAGATATTAAGCATTCGGACTGTTAAGATCCCCCCAACCCCCCTTATCAAGGGGGGCTTTTCGGAAACCCTAATTACAATTCATATAAATAACGTGCTAATTTATCGTTATACAATTTCTATATAATAATACGCGTAATTTAACCCAGGTCGCCGGGTTTCGCTTGTGTAGCAGCGGTTTCAACCGCCGGATGGTTCAAAATGCCTTACAGCAGTTACAAAAATATCGGCACCGTTGCCAAAGAATTTCAAATCAAATACATTCGAGACAATTTCATTATAGAAACCGAATTTACAATTAGCGAGTTTTTCCGCCAAGAATTAGAATTAGTTTTCAACGAAGGAGTTGTTGATAATTCCGAAAGCGCAATTTGTGAAAATATTATTTATCCTATTTTAAAAGAAGTTTGGAAAGTTTATCGCAGTAATTTTCTACTTTGGAGCCATCAAGCGTTAAATTATAATGAAAAACTATGTGGAGTTCCCGATTATGTTTTAGCAAAACGCTCTCCTCTGGGTTCTGTAGTATTTGATAAACCTTATTTCGTGTTAGTTGAAGCTAAGAAAGAAAGCGATTTTTCTGAAGGCTGGGGTCAATGTTTAGCTGAAATGATAGCGGTGCAGCGGTTGAATCAAATGCCAGAACAAACTATATTTGGTATGGTTTCTAATGGATTAATATGGCAGTTTGGTAAATTAAATATAGATATTTTTACACAAAATAGAATCTTCTATACAATTCAGGAATTAGAAAAGTTATTCGCTGCGATAAACTATGTTTTTGGGCAGTGCGAATTACAGTTAAAAGATAGGGAACAGGAAACAGGGAATAGGGAATAGAAATAATGAAAATACTATCAATCATCTGTACAACCGGGTTTACGCTTAGCGCGATCGCAACATTATCAGCCTGTGGAAATCGCACCACGATGGAAGCCTGCAATATTCTTGAAATCGAAGATGCGGAAGTTGAAGTTGATTTCGGTGATGTTGATGTTGAGCGCGGGGAAGTGGAAATGGCTTGCGGTGATAAAATTCTTGATGTGACTTGGGGACAATTTCGCAGAAGACTTCGCATAGATCCCGGTAAATACAAAAATAATTTGACAGCTTTTAAACGTCAGGTAAGGTGTGTCAGAGATGAGCGATCGAGGAGAAAGGAAGTATTATGTCAAGCTCTTAATTCTAATGATTTTGTAGCTTTGAATTTTAGTTATGATGATTGATAGAGGAAATATTTTAATTAGTAACCTGAACCATAAATTCAATCCCCCCAACCCCCCGCTGAGTTGGGGGGCTTTTGATAAAGAATTTTTCGACCAAAATTCCTCTGTTCCCTATTCCCCGTTCCCCATTCCCCTATTTACCAAATCATGATACTATAAAAATATAATGGGAATAGGTGCGCCTATATATGGTCTGTTTTCTAAATAATTAACCTCTAAAAATCAACTAAAACCAATATTTACCTTACCCAAAGCATTTGATTACCATCCTTCTGAAATTCGTAATCAACCTTTCTCACTTCAACTTGGAAACCGCGATCGCTTAATTGACTAATTACAGTTTCGAGATGGGGAGAAGTTTCACCGTTAAATTGAGTGACTACGGGAAAAACTCGCACCTCGGAAGCAACTCGCCGCATTTCCACAATTGAGGAAACGTGAAAATCGGCCGATAATATATTGGAATAGGTAAACAAAAAATGAGAGCATAACGCCAAATCAAATTCACTATCAATGAAGGGAAGATTTGGTAATTGCGAATTAACGTAGCGCTTTTGTGAAATACCTTGAGGAAAGTCAGCCAGAAACTTGTTCATAGCAGTCATTCTTACTTTTCCTAATTCCGAACGAGAAGCAATATCTTGCCAAACAAATTTATCTAAACTCGCTTTTTGCGCTGCAATTATCTTGGGATAAGTTTCTTGAATGCGATTTTGAATTTCTTCAACGGTAAACTGATAAATAGGGTCGCAAGATATAACCTTACCACCGAGTTGCATCATTTCAAAATTAAAACTCGAAGGTCCCCCACCGCAATCAACTATATTTAACTTGAGATCGTCTGACGTTAAATCAAACATCTTCACGTACTCATCAAAACAGCGTCCCCAAGGAACCACGTTTTCTAGCTTCATCATAATCAGTAAACAGTGAGCAGTTAGCAGTGAACAGTTAAAAAACCTTTGATTGATAACTGTTCACTGTTCACTGTTTACTGTTTAATAAGTTGGCACCGAAGAATCAACTTCTTTACTCCAAGCTGTGATACCACCTTTAACATTGGTACCTTCAATTCCAGCTTGTTTGAGAATCCCTAAAGCTTTTGCGGAACGTCCACCCATTTTACAATGAGCTATGAGACGATGCCCGTTGAGCATTTCTCTTACTTTATCAACCCCTGAACCGTTTTCGATATCTCCTAAAGGTACTAAAACCGAGCCGGGAATCTTAGCAATTTCGTATTCGTGAGGATTGCGAACATCTAGCAGTACATAGTCTTTCGCACCGCTATCAATTAATTGTTTCAAATCTGTGACAGTCATCTCTGAAATATCCATTTGCTGTTGCGCCTCTTGTGCTTTTGCTTGGGGAATACCGCAGAACTGTTCGTAGTCTATCAGTTTTTCAATCACCGGACGCACGGGATTGGGACGTAATTTTAATTCTCGGAAACTCATATCAAGGGCGTTATACAACATCAAGCGTCCGCTGAGAGTATTACCTTGTCCGATGATAATTTTTACAGTCTCGGTTGCTTGAATAGTGCCAATAATTCCGCACAAAACGCCCAAAACTCCACCCTCAGCGCAGGAAGGAACCATTCCCGGCGGTGGTGGTTCTGGGTATAAATCGCGATAGTTCGGACCACCTTCATAGTTAAATACCGTAGCTTGTCCTTCAAAGCGGAAAATTGAACCGTAAACGTTGGGTTTATCTAATAATACGCAAGCATCGTTTACTAAATACCGAGTCGGGAAGTTATCGGTACCATCTACTACGACATCATAAGGTTTGAGAATATCAAGAGCATTTTCGCTACTAATGCGAGTTTCGTACAAATCAACCTGACAGTCGGGGTTAATCTCGTGAATGCGGTTTTTTGCAGATTCAATCTTGGGTTTACCCACCCAAGAAGTACCGTGAATCACCTGACGTTGCAAATTAGAATGATCGACAACATCGAAATCAACAATACCGATTCGTCCGATACCAGCAGCAGCCAAATATAACAGTAATGGCGAACCAAGTCCACCAGTACCAATACATAAAACAGCCGCAGCCTTCAAACGCTTTTGTCCCTCCAGCCCAACTTCAGGTAAAATCAGGTGGCGGGAATAGCGTTCGTAATCGTCCTTCGTCAGTTGGATTTCGTCCAAGTTGGGATTAAGCATAACAAATTGGGACTTGGAGGAGCAGACTTATTATCCTACCGAAAAATGGCATCATTAGTAATTCATAATTAGTAATTCGTAATTATTAATTGGGGATTGGGCATGGGGGATTGGGCATTGGGCATTGCTCACTGCTCAGTAGTAACTGCTAACTGCTCACTGCTCACTGCTCACTGTTAACTCCCTCAATTCTTCTTGCTGAAACTGGGAATTATCATCAAGTACCCAACTGTTAACCTCACCGATTTTTCCCTTTTCTACGGAAACGATGATATAAGAATATTCTTGCCAAGCACAGTTACGATCGAATTCTGAAGGAATGGCTGAATAATCGGGGTGGGAATGAAAAATGCCGATTATATTTAAGTTTTTTTCTCTGGCAGATTTTTGCAGCTCTAACATATCTTGAGGTGCTATGGTATATCTGCGTTTTCTGCTGAAATCGGGGTTGCTATCTGGGAAATCACTTGCTGTTTCTGAATTCCAAGCGTTTTCGGTAGGGATGATTTCAACTACTGTTTTGCCATAAGCCGGAGGCTTGACGCTGAGTTTTTCGGACACATCTAACTCACCTAAGATGACACCGCAACATTCTTCGGGATAGGTGCTTTGGGCATGGTTAAAGATTATTTGTAAATGTTGTTTGTTTAGTTGGATCATGTTAGTCACAATATTTACAGCTAATAATCGGTAAATAACTATTTAACGATTATTGGTCAAATTTAAGCATATTTTTACTAATTCTTATCTTAATCGTAAAATTTTTTATTCTCTGCAAGTAGTAAATTTTATGAGAATTAAATGATTTAGTTTGCATAATGTTTCTTTGTAGCTAAATGAAAATATGTGCCCTATAAAAATCAAATAATCATTTACTTTCATAATTCAAAGTATAAATTGCTGTTGCTTACAATTAAATATTTTTGTTGTTAAAACTGGTAATTGTATTTTTAATTATAAGACATTATTCTTAAATTAAATATAAAAGCATTAGATTAATAGCTTTTTTTGGCTATTTGAGCAAATAACGATATTATAAATATATATTTTTAGTTTTAAAAAAACTGGATTTTTATAACTGATATATATAGTTTTTTTGAACTACCATCGTCAATAACGGTAGAACAACAAGAATATAAAAATCAATAAAATTAGCAACCTAGATACAAATTAATAGCGGTGAGAAAATATTCTACTGATATAAAGACTTTATGAAGAAGTAAAAAAAAGTTGTAAAAGAATATAGCCAATGTTACGATTCCCTTAGAAAAAGTAGTAATAAATGCTACTCTATACGACCGTGGTAATACACTGACTTAGAGAAAATTTGATTATTGCTTTTTTATGCGAAAGCTAAAACTGTGTGATTTCGGTATCTACTATAGCGATTAGAAAATTTTTATCGGGTGCAATGCTTACTAACGATCGATTAGCAAACAACTGACAAAATATTGTTGTATTTAACTCCTGATAAGGGAGAAAAGTTTGAAACAAATTTTGTAGGTTTTAAAGTTAATCGAGTTTGTGCAGCAATTTTTAGTAAGAATATAATCTTTCTTTTTAAACAACCGAGTATTTGATATGGGCTGACGTTTTTAATGTCCATTGATAAAAATATTGTTGTTCAAAAAGGAACAATTTAGGCTTTTTAGATAACCATTTTTAATTCATTTGGGCAATTTTTATTGTAAAACATAATATTTATTTCTCTAAAATATGGGTCAATTTGATTAATTAAAATAGCTAAGATAATGTTGTGGTTTATTGAACGCAGCTAGTTTTTTGCAGTCAATAATTAATGGTGTTTGAAGGGAACTTTTTTATTATTTAATATTGACATAAATTAACTATACAAGTTAGAAATGAGAGACTAAATAGAAAGTTTGATGAAGTAGCTGTATTATAAAAGCTATTTAAAATGTGCGAGCTGCTTCGCTATATATGTTTTGTGTGTGTGCGACCTAATGACTGTAATTAAATAATTCAAAAAATAGACTTTTGTTCAGTTCTGTTTGTGACTACCAGGGTAACTATACACAAAGGTAAGATTCTTATGAAATACAGAACTACTTCAGTTGAAAGCTATAAATTAGATTTAAGATCCGCAAGAGGTACTAGATTACAAAGAGGGTTATTAATCAGATTGATCCGAGTAGTAACTCTAGTTCTGTTTGATATTATTGCTCTTAGTTTGGCTTGGAATATAGCATTAATTTCTGGAACTAATATAGTTTCTCCTTGGACGCAGAACCAATATTTTATATTATTAATTTTGCTGGTAGGAATTGGTGCGATCGCCAACAAAGGATTGTACAATTCTGGGTTTCATCGACGTAATTATTTAAGTTTGATTAATGCAGTATCTTTATCAAATGTCTTTCTGCTGATAATTGCTTTTCTCTACGAACCGGATAGCTATTTATCGCGTTCAAGTTTTATCTTATTTTGGTTGTCTTCGGTAGTATTTATATGTTTCAATCGGTTTATTTTTGATATTTCTACTAAAATACTTCGCCATCAAGGAGTAATCCGTCATTCGGCTTTTTTGATTGCTGAGACATTTGAGCAAGAAAAATATAGCAAAATTCTTAAAAAACAAGATTGCTACAAAGTACAAGGTATTGCTGATGCTAGCTGTTTGGATGTAAGTAACCGTGAGGCAACTTTTAGGTATCTGCATCAACAAGGAATAGAAGAAGCTTTCGTGAGTTGGAGTTCAATCAAAAATCGACTGTATGTTTGTTGGAACTTTCAAACTGCTGGGGTAATTTTACGAATATTGCCTAGCTTAAGTGAAGTTAGCCATCCGAAATCAAGGATGACAATGGTTGGACAACTTCCCTGTATGACTATCCCCGCACCAATTATTACGGGTAGTGATTTCTGGATAAAGCGATGCTTTGACCTTTGCTGTGCGTATGTTCTACTATTTTTCCTATCTCCGATTATGTTGGCGATCGCAATTTCCATCAAGCTGGATTCTCCGGGGCCTGTATTCTTTAAGCAGAAACGAGTGGGTTTACATGGTAAGTATTTTCATATTTGGAAATTCCGCACAATGGTAAATGATGCAGAAAGTTTACAAGCATCTTTAGAAGCGAAAAATGAAATTAAGGATGGGGTTCTTTTTAAAATGAAAAATGACCCTCGTATCACTAAAATTGGTAAGTTTTTACGTGCTTATAGTTTGGATGAATTACCGCAAATATTTAATGTTTTATTTGGAGAAATGAGTTTAGTTGGTCCTCGTCCTCTTCCTACTAGGGATGTAGATAAATTCCATAAAAAACATTTTATTCGTCAAGAAGTTTTACCAGGCATTACCGGATTGTGGCAAGTTTCCGGTCGCTCCGATATTGAGAACTTTGAAGAAGGAGTAAAACTAGATATGACCTATATAGAAAATTGGTCGCTATGGCTGGATTTGAAAATACTTTTCTCAACTGTCAGGGTTGTAATCCAAAAAAGTGGCGCTTATTAAAAACTAGGAAGTAGGAACTAAAGAACGGGAAAAAAAGATAGTTGAGCTTGCATTAGAAAGCCCGCATCATTTATATATTTACAGAGGAAGTTATATAATCGTTGCCTGTTCCCCGTTCCCGGTTCCCTAATTATTTTTTTTACCATACTTCCTCAGAAATAGTTGCATTTAACTAAATTATTCCTGACGAAAGATTTATTTACAAACCTTAAAGTGCAAAATAATTATTACAAGGTACGAGTAATTAAACAATACTTTTTACTCGATAGCTGCCCATTGCTATTTAGATATTAACTATTAGCCAAAAGCAGTAAGAGCAGAGTATGTTTATTTCCTAAACCTATTTTTATACTTTTTAGGTTTTAAACAATAATATGGCAAAGCCCATTGAATTCAAGCTCTTTGCTCCTTATAACAAAGAAGCAGCTTTAGTTGGTTCCTTTTTAGATTGGGAATCAATTGATATGGAAAAAGGTGAAGATGGCTATTTCCGTGTCAAAGTTGATTTAGAAGACGGTATTTATAAGTATAAATTTAAAGTACGCTCAAAGTCTTGGTTCTTTGAAGAAGATCAATGGGTGGATGTAACTGACCCTTATGCAACTAATATTGATGCATTGGGTGGCTATGAAAATGGCATTATCCGCGTTAAAGATGGGGAAAGAATTCTTGATACCTATGTTTGGCAGCATGACGATAAACCTTTACCTCCAGATAATGAATTAGTCATTTATGAATTGCACGTTGCTGATTTCTCCGGTGGGGAAGATGATAAGTATGCACGTGGAAAATATCAACACGTTGTTGAAAAGCTAGATTATTTAACTGAATTGGGAATTAACGCCATTGAGTTAATGCCAATTAAAGAATATCCCGGTGATTATAGCTGGGGATATAACCCCCGTCATTTTTTCGCAACTGAAACTAGCTATGGTGAAACTGCGGATTTAAAAAAGTTAATTGATGAATGTCACGGTAAGGGAATTCGTGTATTTATGGATGGTATTTTTAACCATTCAGAATCATCATCACCTTTAACACAAATCGACCACGATTACTGGTATCACCACGAACCTCGCGACCCTGATAATAACTGGGGACCGGAATTTAATTACGAAAAATATGATGATAATTTAGATACTTATCCAGCGCGAAGATTTATCGGCGATACCATACGTTTCTGGATTGAAGAATATCATATTGATGGTATTCGTTACGATGCGGCGCGGCAAATTGCTAACTACGATTTCATGCATTGGATAGTAGATGAAGCTAAAAAAACCGCTGGTGCAAAACCTTTTTATAATATTGCCGAACATATTCCCGAAACTACCAGCATCACTAATGTAGATGGTCCGATGGATGGTTGCTGGCACGACAGCTTTTATCATTGCATAAAAGAACACGTTGCTGGTGAAAAGTTTGATTTAGAACAGCTTAAAGATGTCATAGATCCCAAGCGTCAAGGCTTCATGGGTGCGACAAATGTTGTCAACTATCTCACCAACCACGACCATAATCGGATTATGGTGGAATTAGGCGATCGCGAAATTTTAGACGAAGAAGCTTTTCGTCGTTTAAAGTTTGCAGCAGCTATTTTAATGACAGTAGTTGGAGTACCAATGCTGTGGATGGGACAAGAATTTGGCGAATACAAACCCCAAACTCAAGAGTCATCAAAAATCGAATGGGGATTGCTAGAAAATGATTTAAACAAGGGATTGTTTGAATATTACAAAGGTTTAATTAACCTGCGTAAAAACAATCATGCTTTATATACAGAAAATATTGATTTTATCCACGAGAATTCAGAAGGCAAAGTTTTAGCATACAGCCGTTGGAACGATCAAGGTTCCCGCGTAGTAGTTGTAGCTAACTTCTCCGAGAATTTCTTCGCTGGTTATCAAGTGACTAATTTCCCTGCTGCGGGTAAATGGCACGAATGGACTGCTAATTATGATGTTGAAGCTGGAGACGATGGCATTATGACCGATTTAGGACCTTTTGAAGCAAAAGTGTTTGTTTGGGGTTAATTTCATCTAACTAGGACTTACGTAGGGACAACGGAAAGTATGATAAGTTTCCAAACATTCAGATCCCCCCAACACCTCTTTTAAAGGGGGGCTTTACTTCTCTAGCTTTAGTATTAAAACTTATCTTTTTAATAAACCCGGTTTTTCTAAAAAACTGGGTTTATTAATTTGTCGCTGCGTAAGTTCTATATTTTGACAAATCCGAAATACATTACACTCAAGCTGTATAAAAAAACATAACGCCTGAAGGCTAAAGAATTAACTTTCAAAATTTGCTTTTATAGCCTAGCTATTTATAACTGACGCATATTGCAGCCCAGAGCAAATACCGTTTGTCGATTTTTAATGTATCTACCAAAAATATATGAATAATTCAATCCAAACTATAACTGAAGCAGAAGAAAGATTTGATGAACAGCTATATTTTTTACAGGATATAGTAGAAAACTTAGAAGATGGTATTTTGATATTAACTGAAACTGGTGAACTAGTTCATCGTAATGTCAGCGCCATCGGTATTTGCAGTCAAATTAATCAATTTAGCTTAAATGAAAATTCCGTACCATCTGTAATTTGGAATCTTTGTCAATCATCGATCAAAAATAAACTTGATTGTGACAATCTAACTATATGCTCTGAAGATATTGTTGTTAGTCAGTCGCTTGTTATTCGTTTAAGAGTAAGACGATTCAATTTAGAATTATCAGAGCAACCTTATTTGTTGGTAACAATTGAGAATCGCTACCAATCCTTACAAAATGTAGCTTTATCCGAAGCTTATAAATACCATTTAACCAAGCGTGAAGCGGAAATATGGAGTCTCTATCGAGCCGCATCTAGCTATAAACAGATTGCTTCTCGGCTTTTTATTACCGTCAATACAGTAAAAAAGCACATTAAAAATATTCGTGCCAAACAGCAAAAGTTTTATCCAGCTTGATTACTCCTATCCCGATCCAAGACTACCTATTTTAGCAAGCAGGGAGTAGGGAGCAGGCAAATTTATGCAAAGCTTTGATGCCTATTTACCCAAGCGTTACCGCCGTTGATTTTATTTGTGCTGAAGTTAAATAAAAAAATATTCAACTCCCCCGGATTTACCGGGGGAAACATTTTTTTCATTCGATAAATAATTACGTTTTGTTTAAGTTTTATCTATTGAGAATTAGGCTTTTTTTGCAAGCGAATTAATGTGTTATGAATTTGCTTTTTTAAGCTGTCATCATTTCGTAGTTTCAACGTAATATTGTTAAAGCGTTGAATGCTTAGCCCGCTATCTTTAACAATTGTCTGAGAGCGCTGACAGTAATTAGTAGCAATATCTCTAGCTTTTCTAGGCAAAGCAGTTATAGTTTGCGGTTTATTGCAAACAATCGCGGGTACTTCGTTGCCCCCGGAGATTTTTTTGATTTCGTCAAATGCTTGAAGCCGACTTTGCTCTATTGTTAATAAAGCTCTAGAATATTTAACAATTTCATTATTATCAACTGATGAAGCTGCTTGAGCATCAGCTTTTGCACTCGAAACTATACTGCTAGCGAAAAAACCGAAAGCAGCTAAAGAACCTATGTAAAAAGACTTATAAAGCATTCGAGCGACGTTAGTTTCCTTAGAATAATGAGTAATTCTCTTCATATGCTGTGTGATAATTGATTACAGTAAGAAGATGTTAATCACTTTGAATTGTTTCAACCAGGAGTTGTTCCCTTAAAAAATCGAAAGAATCAAATAAATATCAAGCAAATATATTCATTGTCGGCTTTTTTGGCATATTTGGCACAGTTCAATAACCTTAGTTTGGAGTGTTAAACTTTGTGCGGCTCCAAGTTTAAGATTAACTTCTAATTCAAGCAATATGGGTAAACAAGATCTTAATTGCTGCACCGAAAGAAATTGAACTTCGGAAAGTAAATATTTGATGCGAAAATGATTGCGAACCTCGGCAGCTTGAGCTATAGCTTGTGAGGAACGTTCCCCAGTTTCCATCATTATTCTAACCCACAACCAAGTACGAAATTGACCGATGAGAGTGGCAACTATTCGCAAAGAAGGTTCGTAAGCATCGATCAAATCCGCAACTACACTTAATGCTTTGGCTGTGTCTCCCATTCTAATAGCACCAGCTAATTGTAGGCTATTTTGAGTTGAATTTCGGACTAATTGAGCGGCGGTATCAACATCTAATGGTCGATCGCTATCTTGCACGTAAAGCTGCAATTTTCCTAGTTCATTATAAAGTAAGCGAGTATCATTACCTACAGCTTCAACTAAAAATTCCGCACATTTAGGAGTTAACTTCATTCCTAGAGATTTAGCCGTATCATTGACAGATTTAAGCAGCAAATCGGTTTTCCAGGGCGATATTAATCCAAATTCGCGAAATTGAGCCAACTTTTTCAACAATTTTGTTGATTTTAATCTTTCATCTGGTTTATTAGGACTAGTAATCAGTAAATAAGAATTATCAGGGATTACGGATAAAGTCCGCTGTAATTCAGATAACACATTATTGTCAGATAGAGTCGTAATATTAGCATTCATCAGCCATACTAAACGTCCACCAGCCCCGAAAGGCGGTGTCATTGCTTGGTTTAGGGCTTCGATCGCAGCATTCGGATAATCTGGGGGAAAAGTCGTGTAATTAAACGAAGTCCAATTCGGATCGAGAACTTCGTCGCGTAAATTAGCGATCGCCTTTTCCATCGCAAAATCATCTTCGCCCCAGTAGATGTTGATTGGCATGGTAGGAGGAGGGATGAGGGGATGGGGGAGAGGGGGAGAAAGATATTAACTCCTAACTCCTAACTCCTAACTTACATTCTCTAACTTCTCAAACTCTTGGTTAAATTGAGTGATTTTGCCTACAATTTATCCAATGAGTGCGGGAGAATATCAAGGTTGGACGATAATTATCAAACTTATATGAACCGGGTGGCGCGTATGACGCTACCGGAAGCTTACACTTCTGGGGTTCAGCATCTGAAGGAATCTTCTAAATTTGTATCACATCCAGAAAAAGATAGAATTGCTGTATCTTTCCCTGGATATACATTAATTACCCCTCCTGATGGGGAAGAAGATTCCAAAAATTCTGCTTTTTACTCAAAATTGCAGGATTATCAACAGGAAATATTACAGTTACCGATGGGTTCGGATTTTATTATTCCGGTACCTCGCGATAGCTTTCATTTAACTTTAGCGGATTTAATTTGGGACAGTGCCTATCGCGACGCTAAGGAAAATAATCCGGATTTTGAAGCACAATTACGGTTATGCTTTAGCGATATTTTTCAACAGTATCAACAAGGAGCGATCGCCGACAATCCTCCCAGATGGCAAATGCTGGGATTAATGCTTATGCCCAGGGCTGTAGCGGTTTGTTTGGTACCGTTGGATAAAGATAGCTACGAGCAAATTGTTAATTTACGTCGAGCAATTTATCAAAATCCAAAGCTAATAGCATTGGGGATTGAACAACAGTATAATTTCACAGCACATATAACTTTAGGTTATTTTGGTGATATTCCACCCGATTTAAATCGCGACAATTTCGCCACCATGCTTTCAGAGCTAAATCAAAAATGGACTGAAAATTTACCTACTCTAAAAGTGCATCGTGCCGAACTCCGTAAATTCGATGACATGACTCGTTTTTACCGAGAATCAGACTCCCCGGTTTTGGTTTTTAGTAGCTAGAGAGTAAGGGGGAGATAGGGATGGGGAGAAGGGGAGAATAGGGAGAGGGGGTAGAGGGGGTAGAAAATCAACTCCTAACTCCTAACTCCGCGCCTCCATCCGTTGCCGCCACTCCTACTCCCTACTTGATTGATTTGTTGGCAAGAAGATAATCTAGAAGTTAACGCAGTTAATGGATAGCACTTCGTTAGAATAAGTCACCAAGTATGAGCTATGAATATTCAACGTTGGATTGCAAGACGAGAACCAAATTGGCAACGCTTGGATTCCTTGTTGAGAAGAATAGAAAAAAAAGGTTTGCAGTCTCTCGAAGCACAGGAAATCGGAGAATTAGCAAGTTTGTATCGTTGTGTGGTTGCAGATTTGACACGCGCTCGCACTCAAAATTTAGGCAAGGCTTTAGTAAAAAAATTATATACTTTAAAAACTCGTGCTTATAAACAAATTGATAAAGGTTCGCGACGACAAAAATGTTTGGGAGTCGTACAATTTTACCGTTGGGGTTTACCTGCGATAGTACAGCAGACTTTTCCTTATATTGCTTTGGCTACTGGTTTATTTGTGTTAGGGATATTAATAGCTTGGCTGTATATTTGGCAAGATCCAACTTTTATTTCGCAAGTAGTACCATCAAGAATTATTTCCAAAGTTCGTGAAGATGGTGAATTGTGGACGAGTTCGATTGTAGGTGTTGAACAGAAGGTATGTTCTGGGATTACCATTCATAATTTGAAAGTATCTTTGGGTGCCGTTGCAGGTGGAATTACTGCCGGAGCATTCACTATTTATATAATGGTATTTAATGGCTTATTAATTGGTGCGGTTGCAGCTTTAGTAGGTCAACATGATTTAGCTTATCCTTTTTGGGCCTTCGTATTTCCACATGGTTCCTTAGAATTACCTGCTATCCTTCTTGCTGGAGGTGCGGGATTATTAATTAGTAAATCTTTATTTTTCCCCGTAAAATATCGACGTTTGGATGCGATAAAGCTTCATGGTTCTCAAGCGATACAATTGGTATTTGGTATCGTACCAATGTTAATTATTGCCGGTATTATAGAAGGTTTTTTCTCTTCCAACCCAACTATTCCTAACCCAATTAAATATTTAACTGGATTATGTTTGTCCGCAATTTTAATAGTCTATTTCAGGAGAAAATCAGTTAGCAGTGAGCAGTGAGCAGCCAACAATTAATCCGTTGGTTTCAACCACCTGACTAACCACTAACTACTAACTACTAACCACTAACCACTAACTCAAGCCATTACCATTCCGCCATCGACGTTAAAAACTTGCCCGGTAATATAAGCTGCTGCGGTGTCTGCGGCGAGAAAACGTACCATTCCTGCTATTTCTTCTGGCTTGCCGTAACGCCCTAAAGGAATCGCTTTGAGAATTTCCTCTGATTTAAGCTCGCTTGTCATATCAGTTTCGATAAAGCCTGGAGAAACAGCATTGACGGTAATACCGCGAGAAGCGAATTCTTTAGCTAAGGTTTTAGTTAAACCAATTACTCCCGCTTTGGCCGCGCTGTAGTTTGCTTGCCCTGGATTGCCCATTTGACCGGCTACTGAGGCAATATTTATAATCCTTCCAGAACGCTTTTTTAACATTCCTTTACTAACAGCACGAGTACATAAAAATACTCCTGTTAAATTAAGATTTATTACAGCTTGCCAATCTTCTGGCTTCATCCGCAAAAGCAAAGTATCGCGAGTGATTCCAGCATTGTTAACTAAAATATCGATCTTATTAAATTTTTCTAAAACAGTTTTAATTAATTTGTCTACTTCTTCCTCTTGAGAAACATCTGCTTGCAGAGCTACTGCACTCCCCCCGGCTGCGGTAATCTCAGATACTAATTCTTCGGCAGCTTGACTCGAACTTGCATAATTAACAACTACGCTTGCCCCTAATGAAGCTAATTCTTGTGCGATCGCCTTGCCAATTCCTCGCGAAGCACCAGTTATAACGGCAACCTGTTCGCGCAAGCTTTGCAAATTTTCTGGCAATAGTTCCATTAGTTTTCCTCAATATAATTTCATCATTTCAACCCGCTAAATATAATAGGCTGATTCGTACATCGGATTTACGCCAATTTTGTTTTAGGCACTACTATAAAACTGCTGTCATTAGAAAAACGGGCTTTGTTATATGTCTACTAAAAAGCAATTCAACAGCTTTGAGGAAATGTTATCTGGTGCTGATGTACCAGTACTAGTCGATTTTTATGCTGACTGGTGCGGACCTTGCCAAATGATGGCACCAATTTTAGACCAAGTTAATTCTCAACTTGCAGGAAAAATCCGAGTTGTTAAAATTGACACCGAAAAATATCCTGCACTAGCTTCTCAGTACCAGATTTATGCTCTACCTACGTTGGTATTGTTTAAAGAAGGTAAGCCGGTAGACAAAATTGAAGGTGTAATGCAAGCACCGCAATTAGTTCAACATCTGCAAGCATTTATGTAAGGGAACGGGGAACGGGGAACGGGCAACAGATGAATGCTATAAACTCGGTTTTTTACAAAGCCGGGTTTTGTTTTTTAGCTAAAGCTGCCTATTCCCTTCTCATGGTTACAATCTACGTACTTAGTAACAGCGTTCACTAGAAAATACTGAGAAAACAATGGTAAAAAAACTAGGCTAACGATAATCGGATGATATGCCGATGACGATATCTTATGAGTAAGCGTGAAAGTCCGGTTGGATTAATTTCGATTCTAGTAGCTACTTTCGGTCTTAGCATTGCTGGTATTTGGTCGGCTTATCAGTTCGGGTTTGGTTCGCATTCTGATGTTGAATATACTTATACAGAAGATAGCAAAGTTACATCTTTAGCCAATGAGTCTAACAAATTAAAACCAGAACAAAATACACCTATCTCTACTCCTACTCCTACTCCTAAAAAGTTAAAAACAGCAAATGATATTGCCCAAAATCCAGTACAAGCACAAATCAAATTTTTGTATGACTCTAACAGAATTACTAGCGAAGGTGTAGAAAGCTTAAATCAATTAAAAAAGAAAATTGCACAATTCGATCCTCAAACTGTTGCCATACGAATTTATTCTAATTCTGGAGAATCGGAATTTAGCCAGCAAATTGCCAGACAACGTGGTGAAGAAGCAGCCGGTTATCTACGTCATCTTGGTTTGAAACACAAGATAGTGATTTCCAGAAGAAGCGCAAATTCTTCAGCAAATAATCTTTCTTCTCAACAAAAACGCAATCAGCCAGTGGTGGTTAAGTTGTATAAACTTTGATTAGACATCTCCGAAAAAGAATGTAGAGACGCGATATATCGCGTCTCTACAAGATTTCTGGATGACGCATATTTAATTTCCAGAGATGTCTATTGGTAATTGGTAATTGGTAATTGATAATTGATAATTGGTAATTGATAATTGATAATTGATAACTGCTCACTGTCTCCTCACATTCAAACAGCACCATTCTTTCCGCTTCCACAAAGTCGCAACTACCCAGCCATTTTTCTCTAAAACCTCAGTAACGGCGTTGGATTGTTCCAATAGAATGCCGCTAAAAATAGCCCAAGTAGTTGGTTTCACAATCGCGCTCATGGCAGGAAGTATTTCCATGATGATGTCAGCCAAAATATTGCAGACAATGCCATCTACTGGTTCGGTAACCAATTGCTGCATTACTTCGACGCTGCCCTGTGCTACTGTCAAACGCTCTGGAGCAAACCCATTAATTTCGCGGTTTTCGATGGTTGAGCTTACTGCTAATGAATCGGTATCTACTGCGTAGGCTTTTTCTGCCCCTAACAGTAATGCCCCAATAGAAAGAATACCGGAGCCACAGCCAATATCCGCAATTACCACATGATTTTTTTTCTCTGCGGCACCAACAAAAGATTCCGGAATATCGCTAAAACGCATTTCTAGCGATTCCAAACAAAGCTGAGTTGTAGCATGAGCGCCAGTACCAAAAGCTACACCGGGATCGAGCTTTAAAATAATGCGTTCGGTTTTTTCTGGAGCCGGTATCCAAGAAGGGTTGATTAAGAAGCGATCGCCAATTTCTTGAGGTTCCCAATGTTGTTTCCAGCTGCTCGACCAGTCTTCTTCATCAATTAGCTTCCACTGTAAGGAAGATAAAGAAGTTTCAAAGCAAAGAGCATCTTGACGCAGCCACAGCGATAGTGCAGCTAAGTCCAATAGATGAGCTTGAGATTGCGGTAAATAAGCCTGTACTGAAATAACGTTACCTTTTTTCTGACTAGCAGTTCCCCGACAGCCAAATTTCTCCAGTCGCCAATAGACCGAATCTTCAATCTCTGGAGAGCATAGAATTTGTAATTCCCACCAAGTTTTTGCCACGGTTAAATAAGTTAGGAGTGTTAGCGTAGCGTGTCCGTCAGGACATAGAGTTAGAAGTTAGGAGTGTTAGCGTAGCGTGTCCGTCAGGACATAGAGTTAGGAGTTAGGAGTGTTAGCGTAGCGTGTCCGTCAGGACATAGAGTTAGGAGTGAAGAGTTGAGAATTAAAGGCGAACAGCAATAAATTAGAAAAAACTCAAAGTAAAAATTCCGTTTTCCCGGCTTCCTAACTGTAGAATCCTAACTTGTAGCTAACGACTGCTAATTCCCAACTTCTAACTTCCAACTACTAAAAGTTAGGTGTTGACTTCCAATTCCCAACTTTGAACTCATAACTCATAACTCCTAACTCCTAACTTTTTTACAAAGTTACCGTGTATGCGTCTCGAATGCCTGGTACTTTGGTAATCTCTTTCAAGATTCCGTCTGGTAATGGATCGTCGATGCTGAGAACCATTACTGCGTCACCACGAATAATTTTACGTCCTACTTGCATACTGGCAATATTAACGTTAAAACTACCCAGCAAAGAACCAATTTTACCGATGAGTCCAGGCATATCGCGGTGTACGGTAAATAGCATATAACGGCTTGGTGGTACGTTGATGGGAAAATCATCAAGGCTAGTAATGCGAATTTCTCCACCACCCAACAAAGCACCCGTTACAGAATGAGTTCCTAAGTTACCCGTAGCTTGTAAATGCAGCGAACCGGCGTAATCTTTAACCGAATCATCCCGCGTTTCAATGACGCGAATTCCTCTTTCTTTGGCTTCAATGTTGGCATTAACGTAATTTACTCTTTCGCGCAAAGCTTGGTAAAGCAATCCTTTGAGGGAAGCGATTACTAAAGGCCGACTCTTGTTCGTTGCCAGTTCTCCTTGCAGGCTAACGTTAAGTGTTTCTACCCTGCCACCGGCAAGCTGTCCGACTAAGTTACCCAGTGTCTCGGCTAACTCCATATAAGGTTTGAGTTCTTGCAAGACATCAGGATTAAGTCCTGGAATGTTTACCGCAGAACGTGCTGGCAATCCTAATAGTACATCCCGAATTTGTTCGGCTACGTCAATAGCAACGTTTACTTGGGCTTCAGCAGTCGATGCTCCCAAATGCGGTGTGAGAACAACTTCTTTTCCTAAAGCTTTTAAAGGAGATTCACCTAAAGGTTCGGATTCGTAAACATCCAACGCCGCGCCTTTGATTTTACCTTCCTTGAGTGCTGCTGCCAAAGCATCCTCATCAATAATTCCACCGCGAGCGCAGTTAATAATGCGAGCGTTGGGTTTCATCTTCGCCAACATTTGGGCGTTGATTAAATGAGTAGTTTCTGGAGTTTTGGGAATATGCAGCGTAATGTAATCGGCTTGCTGAACTAATAAATCCATATCTACCAGTTGAACGCCCATCTGTTCGGCTCTTTCATTGGAAATAAAAGGATCGAAAGCCAGCAATTTCATGCCCATTGCTTTGGCAACACTAGCAACGTGAGAACCAATTTTACCTAAACCGACAATTCCTAAAGTTTTTTTATAAACTTCAGTTCCGACAAAAGTTTTGCGATTCCATTCGCCGGATTTCACCGAAGCATTTGCATCAGCAATATTGCGAGACATAGCCATCATCATTGCTAGAGCGTGTTCGGCTGCGGCAATGGTATTACCTTCTGGGGAATTTACTACTACAATTCCTCGGCGCGTAGCTGCGGGTACGTCTACATTATCAACACCAACACCAGCACGACCGATAATTTTGAGATTTGTGGCAGCTTCAATTACGGATTCAGTAACCCGAGTACCCGAACGAATCATCAACGCATCATATTCACCAATGACTTGCTGTAATTCTTCCGGTTTTAAATTTAATTTGACATCAACACTAGCAACTTGGGAAAGTATGTCAATCCCTGCTTGGTCAATTGAATCCGAAACTAGAACCTTAGACATAACAGAAATATTTTAAAGCTTACTTGTTTTTGTAGGGGGGAACTCTAGGTCTTAAATACCAACAAAGCCGACGATTCGTATACAAATTACTATTTTCAACATCATCCCATGAGAATGACACGCCGACCTATACTATGAGGCTTCGGATAAACTTCCACCGGCACCATGCAGCGTTTTTCTTCATGCATTAACTATGCTGTTCGGACAGAGAATATATAATCCACCAATAACATGAATAGCGACTACAGTTCATCTATATTATTAAAAATTCAGAAAGCTAAAAATATTCATTAATTGCTTGATGTAACAGTATTTACAAACAGGTAATTGGTAATGGGTAACTGGTAATAGGTAATGGGTAATAGGGAACAGGTAATAGGGAACAGTCAAAAAAAATCAACTGATTGCCTGGTTGCCTAATAACCACTAACAACTAACAACTAACCACTAACAACGAATAACTAATTCTTTAAAACTTTCCTTCTCTAACTTCGTGACTAAATTCGTTTACAGCTTGAGTAATTGTCTCGCGCAAATTTGTATAAACTTTGGCAAATGGAGGTTGTTTTTCCGAAAGTCCAAGCAAATCCGAAGTGACTAAAACCTGTCCGTCACAGTGAGAACCTGCGCCAATACCAATAGTAGGAATGCTAATCTTTTGAGTAATTTCTAATGCTAAATCTGCGGGAATATGCTCTAAAACTATCGAAAATATACCAGCTTGTTCCAGGGCGATCGCCTCTTGCAAAATTCTGTTTCGCGATTCTTCTGTTTGACCTTTTTGACGCAAACCGATTTGATTTACTGACTGCGGAGTTAAACCAACGTGTCCCATTACCGGAATTCCCGCTTGTACCAAACGAGAGATGGTATCGATCATTTGCGGATATCCGCCTTCTAATTTTACAGCGGTAGCTCCCGTTTCTTTTAATACCCTGCCCGCCGAATGCATCGCTTGTGTAACGCTTTCTTGATAAGTCATAAACGGTAAATCGACTACCATCAAAGCTTGTTTCACTCCCCGTCTCACAGCTTTAGCATGATATAGCATTTCTTCGAGGGAAATCGGCAGAGTATTTTGATAACCCAAAACCCCAGCCATCGAGTCACCAACCAAAATTAAATCGACTCCACTATTATCCAATAACTGAGCAATAAGATAATCCCAAGCAGTCAACACCACAATCGGACGCTTTTGCTGTTTGTATTGAATTAATTTTTGGATAGTAATAGGCATTTTAATTAGTTAGGAGTTAGGAATTAGGAGTGAGGAGTTAGGAATTAGGAGTGAGGAGTGAGGAGTTATGTCAAGGTTAAGGCGGTTAAAACTCTTAATTTTTAACTAATAGTTCATAACTCTTAGCTTTTAATTCCTAACTTTTAACTCCTAACTCCTAACTTGTCATTGCACTGCTCTAGTAAATGCTAAATGCGGTTTTGCTCTTTCCATTTTTGGCATTAACCAGGCTAAACCTTCGCTGGTACCAATCCATAATTTGTTACCAACGTCGGGAGCAATAGAAATAATTCTACTCGAAGGTAGTCCGGCAACTTCATCTAATACGGCTCCGGTATATGGATTTAATCGTAATAAACCGTTATCGGTACCAACCCAAACGCTTTTATCATTAGCAAAACTTATGGATGTCACGTTACGTCCTCGCAAACGTGTAACAGAACGCAATATTGAACCATTTTTTGGATTGATAACTAGTAAGTTATTTGGTGTTCCTGCCCAAATTAATCCTAAAGAATCAATCGCTAATGTTTGTACGGTGGTACCCGGCAACTCTGTAATATGCTGCATCACGAAAGCGTTTTTCGTGTTGACTCTTACTAAACCATCTAAAGTACCAACCCAAAGATGCCCCTCAGCGTCTAAAGTCATGGCATTTGCACTGACACCGGGAAGCTTTTTCAAGGTAGTCATGATTAAACCTTCATCAGGACTAATTAAAGCCAAACCGTTATCGGTACCTGCCCAAACATAACCGCGTTTATCAACTTGTAAAGATAATACTCTTTTGGAAGGTAAAAATAAATTCTGGGCTGTAATTTCATTACTGCGGGGATCTACTCTTTTCAATCCTTCATAACTTCCCACCCACAAGCGTCCAACTTTATCTTGCACCATTGCCCCGATAGCACGATTTGGCAAACTAACGCGAGCTAAAATTTCTCCGGTGTGGGGATTAATTCGCGTTAAACCCCTTCCGTAACCTACCCAAAGATTCCCCGTGTAATCTGGCTGCAAAGCTTTGACGCGAAAATCGGTTTCTTGTCTATTTTCTATCCGTCGTCTTTGACTTGGTAAAGGCTGTATGCGCGGTGGTGGTGGTGCAGCAGGATAAGCGGGGGTTACTTCTGAAGGCTTAACCCGAAGAAGTTTTTGCGCTAAAACGCGATCGCTAAAACCCGAAAATGCTACTAAACCGAGTATTGAAGAACAAACTATTAAACTAGTACGCTGACTAAAAAACACCACGATGATAATTTATACGAAAACAACTAATTACAGTGTTCCCTTGAAACAGCGAACAGTTAACAGTGAATAGCAGCCAACGATTGTTTTTTTGTAGGGTGTATGACACTTCGATAAATTCTGTACCTAAAAATAAGTTTTTTGGTGTTACGCACTAACTATTCTCCAAAACCGCACTTTTCGTGGCGAAATTCTTTAGCGTCAAGGATTTTATTTGTAGTGCGAGCGTCTCGCTCGCTGGTTGTAACGAGGGAGCGAGATGCTCGCACTACGAGCGCCTTACCCAGCAAAATTAATGTGGTGGAGTACTAGTGGTTCACCACATAAGTTATGAGGGGTAGCACATTCGTAGTGCGAGCATCTTGCTCGCTGGCGCTATCGAGCGAGCAAGATGCTCGCACTACGCAAACCCAGCAAAATTAATGTGGTGGAGTACTAGATGGTAACTGATAACTGTTAAGACAATACTTGCAAAGCGAAGGAAATTAAAGATAAAAATGTCATGAAACCAACTGCGTCTAAAGTTGTGGTCATTAAAGGACCGCTAATCAATGCTGGATCGAGGTTTAAGCGTTTCAAACCCATTGGTAATACTGTTCCTAAAGTTACGGCTATCATTACGTTTACAGCCATGACGCTTCCGGCAACAAAGGATACCCAGCGTTCATCTGGAGGCGACCACATCATTGATAAAGTTGTTAAAGCTAAACCCAATCCGATCGCGGTTCCTAAGCCTGCCGTGAGTTCTTTTCTGAGTAAAGTTAAAGTGTCTTTGGGTGTTACTTCTCCCAAACCCAATCCCCGTACTGTTACTGATAGAACCTGAAAAGCTACATTACCGCTACTGTTGGCTAAAATTGGCATGATAATTGCTAAAACCGGCACTACTTTAATCACTTCTTGGAAAGGTGCGATCGCGCTAGCAGCAGCAATGTACAAACCAATATTTCCCAGCAGCCAGGGTAAACGTTTGCGAAGAGTTACTTTGGGGGAACACAAAGCAGTTTCGTCACCACCGCTAACTCCTGCGAGTTTTTGAATCTCTTCTGTAGCTTCTTCGTCAATAATATCTACTACGTCATCAATGGTAACAATACCAACGAGTCTGTCTTCTCGATCGACTATGGGTAAAGCGATTAAATCGTATCGCTTCATCAATTTTGCAACTTCTCGCTGTGAGGTGTCTGTGGTAGCTCTAATAACTTTGGCAGCAGCAATATCCCGCAATAAAGCGTCAGGATAGGAAAATAATAATTGTCGTAACGATACAACGCTAACTAACTTGCGGTTGTTATCGGTAACGTAGGCATAATAAATAGTTTCTTTGTCTTCGTCTTGACACCGGATTTTATTCAGAACTTCTCTGACTGTCAATCCTTCCTGCAACCGCACGTATTCGGTAGTCATTACTCTGCCTGCGGTTCCTTCTGGATAACCGAGAATCGTTGCAGTAACTTGTCTTTGCTCGGAACTTAATGACTGTAATAACCGTTTAACAACCTTTGCGGGTAGTTCGTCGAATAATTCCGCACGTTCGTCAGGACTCATCTCTTCCAAAATTGAAGCGACTTGTACGTCATGCAGGGAATTTATTAACTGTTCCTGTACTTCTGTACGTAAATGTTCAAATACATCAATGGCTCGATTCTTATTAAGCAAACGAAAGGCGATCGCACGCTGTTTTCTAGATAAATTGGTGATGTACTCTCCTACATCAACGGCTGGTAAATGATTCAAATCCCATTTGAGTTCATTTAAATCTGTAACGCCAAAATCAGCAATGTTGATTGCATAATTGCGAACATCTTGAATAAGCATATTTCCTCCTTTTATCTCCCCCTCGCCGAGAGATAAACTCTACAGCTTAGAGGAGGATGGTACTACCGTCTTCCGGACTTCTGTCCATAAATATTTAAAAAATCAACATCGATTACCTATGATGGCATCGCTAAGTCATAATACTAACCCGGAACTGTGTAATCCGGTAGATGCTGAGATTCAGTACTATGATTATGTGATATTACGCACTACTGAATAGCTCTATGCCCCGATTTTCATTCCAATAGAGTAGATTTTACTACTACTGCTATCTATGTCAAGGTAATATTTTGATTTGCACAATCATTTTACAAGTCAAATTATTAACATTGTAGCAAGTAGTTATTATTTTATGCGATCGAATAAAAATCAGTACTATTACATATATAAGGTTTCTATTTTCCCAGTTAATAGGGAAACGGATGACATTCAACTTAGATTGAACACCCTGGTAATATCCAAGAAAACTACTGCCAAATTCCGAAGAACCTATGCGCGATCAAGACTTTCCTCGCGGCATTAAAATTTACAGTAACTTAACAATAGTCTTTTATTCGCTAGGCTCCCATATCTTATTAATATTTTATTGTCAACATTTTTGAGGCAATAAAAATAAGTATCTAATTCGATCGAATATTGCAAATAATTCATCGCAGCAAACAGCTTGATAACAATAGACTTTTTGCAAAGAATAATAGGAATATTTAGCATTAAGATTGGTTGTAAGGAATTTAAATTAACAAAAATTTTAGGGGTTTTTAATGTTTTACGGCGTAGAGATTTAAAAGCTAAATATTTAAACTTGCTGACAATCTGGAAAAAAACAGTCATATTTACTGTTAAGCAAGTTGCTGGGTTGAACAATATTTTTATATTTCATAGAAATAAATGAAGAAGATATTGCAACGCCGAGTTAATCTTTGTTTGTAATAAGGGCATCGCAGCGATTGCAGAAATAAAGCGATAAAACTCCTATAATTCACTTTACGACTATGAGATAGAATCAAACCCGAATCAGAGTTATTGAATTTAATTATGTTTAGAACTCTACAGTTACTTCCCCGGTTAGAATATTACTATCAGCAAGTTAAGACTATTATTCTTTCGCGTCAAAATCCGATTACTGGTTTGCTCCCCGCTTCAACAGCAATAACAGCCCACGGAGACTATACAGACGCTTGGGTACGCGATAACGTTTACAGTATTTTAGCGGTTTGGGGATTAGCGTTAGCTTATCGTAAGGTGGATGAAGATAAGGGGCGCACTTACGAATTAGAACACAGCGTTATCAAGTTGATGCGAGGATTATTATTCTCGATGATGCGACAGGCACATAAAGTAGAAAAATTCAAGCATACTCAATCGCATACTGATTCGCTACACGCCAAGTATAATACTGCAACTGGCGATATTGTGGTTGGCGACGATGAATGGGGGCATTTACAGCTTGATGCAACATCAATATATTTGCTGATGTTGGCGCAAATGACGGCTTCGGGAGTGCAGTTGGTTTACACTCTCGATGAAGTAGATTTTGTACAAAACCTGGTTTACTATATTGGACGAGCTTACCGCACCCCAGATTACGGAATTTGGGAACGAGGTAATAAAATTAATCATGGTAATGCAGAATTAAATGCTAGTTCGGTTGGGATGGCGAAAGCTGCTTTGGAAGCAGTTAACGGACTGGATTTATTTGGGGTACATGGAAGTAAAGCATCGGTAATTCACGTACTACCCGATGAAATTGCCCGCGCTAGAATTACGTTAGAGTATTTATTGCCTAGAGAATCGGCTTCTAAAGAAATTGATGCAGCACTTTTGAGCGTAATTAGTTTTCCGGCTTTTGCTGTGGAAGATGAAAGTTTACGTCAGCGTACTTTAGAAGAGATTATTAATAAGTTAGAAGGTAATTACGGTTGCAAGCGATTTTTACGCGACGGGCATCAAACAGTTTTAGAAGATAGTCAGAGGTTGCATTACGAACCCAGCGAGCTTAAACAATTTGAACATATAGAATGCGAATGGCCGTTATTTTTCACCTATTTGCATTTAGATGCATTATTTCGCGGCGAACAGGATAGAATCAAGCATTATCAGCAAAGTTTAGAATATACTTTAGTCAATCGCGATAATATGCGTTTGCTACCAGAAGTTTATTTTGTACCTGAAGAAAGTATTGAAGCCGAGAAACAAGCACCCGGAACCCAAAAACGTTTACCAAACGAAAACGTACCTTTAGTATGGGCACAAAGTTTGTATTTTCTGGGACAAATGCTGAGTGAAAAATTGCTCGCTGTGGGAGATATCGATCCTTTAGGGAGACATTTATCTGTAGGAAGACAGCGGCAACCGATAGTACAAATTGCTTTATTAGCAGAAGATGAAGATTTACAAGCTAAATTAGCAGTTCGCGGAATTCAAACGGAAACGCTATCACAAATAAAACCAATTCAAGTAAGGCAAGCAGCAGATTTAATTGCAATTTACAAAGGAATTGGATGTAATGAAAAACTTGGTTTAACAGGAAGACCAGCAAGACTACCGAGAAGTTTAACTACGTCGAGAATTTTCCGTGTCGGCAACGAAAACGTTGTATTTCTACCTTCTTTTCTAGATTCAGAGCAATTTTACTTAACCTTAGATTATCACTTTCTTGTAGCTAATCTCAAAAGCGAACTAGCTTACACTCAGAAATATTGGAGCGATTTAGGTCGTCCGACATTAACATTAATGCTAACTCGCACCATGTTAGAAACAGGTAGCGAAGCACTATTATCCTTGATGGAAGAATTGAAAGAAGGCGTATGTAATGGAGTACGAGTTAAATTGGGAAGGCTTAATCAATTAATGTTGACAGCCAACATTCAAAGAGTTAACGTACAGCAAAACTTTGAGTTCAAAGAATCGCCAGTTACAAAAATTGCTCCTCGCAGTTCCTATTTACTTTATAATCCAGAAAACAACTGGTTATTAGAACATACCCAAGAATTCCAAATGGAATGCGAAACCAACTTAGAATTCTTGCTTGATTCCTTGCGCTGCTCCGATAACCTTTACGAACAAATTGAATTATTGCAGACATTAACCCGGTTGCAGGGACTTGATTTCGATACCGGCTTTGGCGAATCTGGTAACATTATCAAAGTTTCGGATTTGCTCGACGAAGTTTACTATAAAGCAGGTGAAATCGGACTTTGGGCGGTTGTGCGTCGCGCTGCCGGATTGCTACAAATGGCAGATATGCGCTTGTCGGATATAGTCACCAGTCTTTTAGCACGGGGTAAGCAAATTGCAGTTGGTAGAGCTTACAACGAAGCATCTTTAATTACAGCACCGCTTTCCCACAAAGAAATAGTCGAGAAAATCAAAGATTTCTGTCGTGAAGACGTGAGAGACGGAGTTTTAACTCAAGAAATTCTAATTTATCTGCGTACCTTAATCAATTCCGAACCAGAAATATTCAAAGGATTACTTACTATTAGAACAAGTCATCTAATTTTATTTATTACCAGCAAACTCGCTAGAGAATTAGATATTACCCAAGACGAAGCCTACGAAAATTTAATGCAGCGATCGCCTTTTGAAGTAAAAACGCGATTGAAAGATTGTTTGTTGGAATACTCCGGCATGAATCAGTTATTACGTCAGCAAGAATCACTGCACGTCAAGCAGAAAGAAACCGAAATTGATTGGATAGTAAAGTCAGTAAATGTAGAAAAAATAGAAGTACCAACCGGAGGATGGCGGCGATATCGGCAAGCAGAAGGAGCTATCAACCGCGTACCCGAAGACTTCTTTGAAAGAGTTTGGGAATTGATGCATCACTGCAAAGGTTTGATAATCGGCGATAAATTAGAACGTCGCAACCGCTTGGATAGTATTCTAGTATCGGAAATGACGGCATTAGAAAAGAACTTTGCCCTAAGAGTCGAGCATCTGTTAAACAAAATCGAAGCCCCAGAATACCGACAGGCAAACGTTGAAGCATTAATGGAACTAGGGGCAATCGCCAAAAATAATCCCGAATTACAAATCCGAGAATATATCGTTTTAGATGTATTAATTGGTCATGCCGTGCGATTGAACTGGTTTAATAATCAACCTCAAAGAAGCGATAAATACGACGAAGACAAAGCCGCAGCATGGCGCTATTTTTACAATACTTCTCCTCAAGAATGCGCCAGAAGTATAGTTAAAGCATTGAGATACTTAATGGAATTTGGCGATGAATTTGTAGTTGATGAAGTCGAAGTAGAAGTTTAATTTTCTTCTCTTGTAGGGTGTGTTAGACGCACGATTAATTATCAAATAAACGATAGTTGAAAAAATCGTCTAACGCACCATCTGAGATATCCCCCCAACCCACGCCACCCTTCGGGTTCAGTTTGTAGGTTGGGTTGAGGAACGAAACCCAACATAATCTGGAAAACCCAACTAAATAATTTAACTCAAAACAATATTAAACACCCAACAAACCAACTCGCTTCATTCAAAAATGAATATTGGGTAATTCATCTCAAATCAAAACGTTAATGTTGGGTTACGACGCAATATAATTAATTGCTTAATCATTAAATCTTGCGGTGCGTCTAACCCAACCTACTAAGTAATTTCCTCCCACAAAAGATTAAAATAATTATCTCGACTCCTGCATCTACTCCTTCCATGACAAAAACCGCTGACATCAGCAGTAAAAGAATAATCAGCCTTGCACCAGATAAATGGGTAAAGTGGGTAACTCAAATCCCCGACATTACAGTAACAGAAATTCTCGACTCAGAATTTCAATGGATAAGCCGCGAATCCGACGTACTTATCCGCGCTCAAAGTTTGTAGGTTGGGTTGAGGAACGAAACCCAACATAATCTGGAAAACCCAACTAAATAATTTAACTCAAAACAATATTAAACACCCAACAAACCAACTCGCTTCATTCAAAAATGAATATTAGGTAATTCATCTCAAATCAAAACGTTAATGTTGGGTTACGACGCAATATAATTAATTGCTTAATCATTAAATCTTGCGGTGCGTCTAACCCAACCTACTAAGTAATTTCCTCCCACAAAAGATTAAAATAATTATCTCGACTCCTGCATCTACTCCTTCCATGACAAAAACCGCTGACATCAGCAGTAAAAGAATAATCAGCCTCGCACCAGATAAATGGGTAAAGTGGGTAACTCAAATCCCCGACATTACAGCAACAGAAATTCTCGACTCCGAATTTCAATGGATAAGCCGCGAATCCGACGTACTTATTCGCGCTCAAAGTGAACAGTATGGTGAATTTCTTACTTTAAACGAATTACAATTGCGTTATAAAACAGAAATGCCCAAACGAATGCGGGCTTATATATCGTTAGCTGAAGAGAAATATAATCTTCCCGTCTATCCCGTATTGATAAATATTCTCAAAGTCAGCGAAACCGAAATACCTAACAGCTACCAATCGGAATTTGCTGGATTAACAGCACGTCAAGATTACCGCGTGATTAACCTGTGGGAAGTTGATGCTAATTTGGCATTTGAGGAAAACTTATCTTCTTTATTACCCTTTGTACCAATTCTCAAAGATGGTGCAGAAGAATCAATAATACAGCAAGCATTACAAAAGCTTCGTGCTGATGAAGACTTAAATCAATTAGAAACCGTTTTAGCGTTTTTTGCTACCTTCGTATTAGATAGCGCTTTAGTACAACAAATCATGAGGTGGGATATGGCAATATTAAGTGAATCTCCTTGGTATCAGCAGATTTTGAGGGAAGGGGAAGCACGTGGGAGACGAGAAGAAAGATTATCTGGTATTGAAGTGGCTTTAGAAATTAAATTTGGTGAAGAAGGATTGCAGTTAATGCCACAAATCTCTCAAATTACCGATTTAGAAAAATTAAAGGTGATTCAACGGGGTGTTAAAACTGTTAATTCTTTGGAAGAGTTGCGGGGATTAATTTCTTCTTAATACAAAATAAGGGATAAAAAAACCGCAGAGAGCGCAGAGGGCGCAGAGGAAGAAATTTAGAGAGAAAAGAAAGTAATATCTCTCCTCTGCGAAACTTTGCTTTTCAAAAAATCACGCCAAAATTGGACGAGTATCGCGCAACAAACGCACTACTCCCACAAATACTGTAAAAAATTCCAAACGCCCTAAAAACATTCCTACAGTTTCTGCCCACAATAAAGCTGGTGCGGCATCGGCAGCGGTTACTCCTACCGATAATCCTACTGTTCCCATTGCGCTGGCATATTCAAACAAACTTTCTTGCAAGGTGTAACCGTGAGCGGCGATAATCGCACTTCCAATACCAAAAACCATTAAGTAAAGAAATACAAATATACTAATTTGTTTAACTTGGTCGTTTTGCAGAAACTGACGTTGATCGCCTTGCCAAATATGAGCTTCATTCACCGTACCTGCTGGCATTAACATCCGCCGTATTTCCCACATTAAAGCGCGGTAAAGGATATATACGCGCATCTGTTTTATACCGCCTGCTGTGGAACCGCTTCCGCCACCGATTAACATTAATAGTATTAAGATTAACCATCCTAAACCGTTCCAGTCAGTATATCCCACAGTAGAAAAACCAGTTGTGGAAAGAGCGGTGATGGTTTCAAATATAGATACTCGAATTGCTTTACCTAAATTGGGATAAAGTGGCAGCACTACACCAACCAGTAAAACAATAGAACATAAGACATATAAGAAAAATTGCAGTCGTATTTCTCCGTTACGCATCACTGATTTAAACTTACCCGTCAGCAACATATAGCTGGTAACGAAGTTGAACGCGCCGACAATCATCAATACATTTGTTACCACTTCGACAGCAGTATTATCCCAGTAGCCGATAGATTCGGGACGAGTGGAAAAACCCCCAGTTGAGACGGCAGCGAAGGAATGGTTAATCGCATCAAAGAAACTCATTCCCGCTAAATCTAACGCTATAGTTCCTACAATTATGTATCCTAAATAAATACCTAAAACCAACTTTGCCGATCGCCGCACGTTAGGAACTAGCTGTTCTGTACGCCCTTCAGCACTCGCTAAACCAGAACCACTAGGCCCCGCGATCGCACTTAATGTAATAATCGCCAATCCCGCGCCACCAAACAGTTCTATGGTGCTGCGGTAAAGTAATATCAGCCGCGAAGCTTTGGTTACGTCTACCACCGACAACCCTGTAGTAGTCCAACCGCTGGTAGATTCAAACATTGCTTGGGTAAAGTTCAATCCTTGGATTGTCATTAACGGAACCGTACCGACAACAATTGCTACCAACCACGATAAAACAACAATTACCGCACCTTCTTGTAATGTCAAACTGGTGGCTTTTTTCGGAGCTAAAGTGCGCCATAAAATCAAGCCTAAAACGCAAAGTATGATACCGGGAACAAGAAAACCCCAAGCTAATGAAATTTCTTCGGGGTAAAAAATTAGAGCAATCAAGGGTGAAAGAATACCGAATCCGGAAATCAGACAAACCAAACCCGTATAGCCGAAGATAGCGCGGTAACGCTGGCGTAAAAAGCTTTTGTAACGACTCATGTTAAACCTTCTCCCCCATAATTACACGTTGAGCTTTAGCACATTGGTTTGATTGACTGATTAAAATTAGGCGATCGCCACTCCGCAAACGGCTGTATTCCCTAGCTTGCAAGACAGTTCCACCGCGAATAATACAGGCAATAGCAGCACCATTTAAGTTTAATTGTTCGGGGGTTTTCTCAACAGCAGGGCTATCATCTTGCAGCGTCATTTCTGTTAAAGTAACTTCCGTATCTGCTACAGGTAATAAATTTTTAATATCTTGAATATCAGCTTGTTGCTCAATTAAAGAACCGAGAATTTCTGTTGCTGAAAATGCTTGAGTAACACCCAATTTTTGGAAAACCTCGCGGTTGTCAGGGTCATTAACTAAAGCAATAGTACGAGGTACCCCATAACGATCTTGAGCAATTTGACAAGCAACCAAATTATCTTGATCAAGATCCGTCAAAGCCAACAAAACATCAGCACTATAAGCACCAGCTTCTTGAAGAATTGTCGGATTGCTACCGTCACCTTTAATAACCGTTGCCTTCAGCTTGCGAGATAAACTTAAAGCTTGCGTTTCATCGGGAGTAATAATAATTAATTGATAACCCTTACTAGCAAACTGTCTGCCTAAAAAATAAACTAATTTATCACTGCCAATTAGAATGATTTTCATAAATTATAAATAGGTAATTGGTAATTGGTAATTGGGCATTGGGCATTGGGCATTGGGCATTGGGCATTGGGCATTGGGCATTGGGCATTGGGCATTGGGCATTGGGCATTGGAAATAAATTTGTATATTAAAGAGAATTATAGTTAAAGGGAGCATCCCAAATTTTTAATTTTGTAGTGCGAGCATCTTGCTCGCTGGCCGAAATTTTTAATTCGCTGGCTGAAATTTTTAATTCGCTGGCTGAAATTTTTAATTCGCTGGCTGAAATTTTTAATTCGCTGACTGAAATTTTTAATTCGCTGGCTGAAATTTTTAATTCGCTGGCTGAAATTTTTAATTCGCTGGCTGAAATTTTTAATTCGCTGGCTGAAATTTTTAATTCGCTGGCTGAAATTTTTAATTTTGTAGTGCGAGCATCTTGCTCGCTGGCGCTTCCGAGCGAGCAAGATGCTCGCACTACCTGCGGATTTTCCAACAATTGGGATGCTCCCTAGTTAAAAGCTTTAAATTATTGATTTATAACTATTAACTCTCAATCTAAAATCCGATAACTCCTAACTCCTAACTCCTAACGTTTTCACAAAAGCTTCCGCAGAAAGTTGCGTCGGACTGATTGTTTCAATGCCAAAATCGCGGTAAATTGCTTCGCGATTGGGGTCAAATACGCGAGCCAATACCGTAGGAATTTCAAACAACTTTTTGGCAATTTGCGCCACCATAATATTAATATTGTCAGAATCGGTGACGGCTAGCAAGCAATCGGCTTTATCGGCTTTCGCACTTCGTAATACTGCCAATTCTGTTGCATCACCAACTATTTGAAAACCGCTAAATTCACCTCCTAAATTATCAAAAGTAGACTCGTGGCAATCGATAACTACAACAGAATTACCTTCACCACTCAATTGACTCGCTAAAATCGAACCCAAACGCCCGCAACCGACAACTACAATATATTGAGATTTTGCCATAGTATTTTTGATTAATTCCGTACTTCTGCATATGAATTTAAAAATTTAAACTAAGAAAATAGGCAAGAGTTAGTTGTTAGTTGTTAGTTGTTAATTGTTAATTGTTAATTGTTTAAATATTACCAATTACCAATTACCCATGCCCCATGCCCCATGCCCAATGCCCAATGCCCAATGCCCAATTCCTACATCTTCAAACGAGATTTTGGCGAAGTTGTAGCTCGTTCCAAATTTTTTTGTGCTGGCTTGTAAGCTGGATCTAAATCTGTAGCAACGCGATAATTTTTTATTGCTTGGAGTTTGTCCCCAGTTACTTCCAAAAGTTCTCCTAACATATTGAATGCTTCTGCGTTATTAGGATTTACACCAATTGCTTGTTTGACTAACGTTATCGCTTCTTCAAATTGGCGTTTGCTAGCGCGATGTTTGGCAGTTGAAATCAATGAATCGTAATCTTTTGGTAAATCGGAAACGTTTTCTCTACCTAACACTCTTGCTACTAATTCGCGAATTTCTTTGGGAGTAAAAGGCTTTTGCATAAAGTCTACCGCTCCTAATTTCATCGCATCTACGGCATTTTCGACGTTAGCATGAGCCGATACCATAATTACTTGTAAATCGGGTTTGAGTTCTTTTGCTCTTTGGAGTACTTCTATACCGTTCATTCCCGGCATTTGTAAATCTAATAGCATCAAATCAGCATCATATTCTGCAAGTTGAGCAAGTCCATCTAGCCCGTCGATCGCAGTCTTAACGGTGTAACCTTGGGGTTCTAAACATTGTGCTACCGTTAATCTAATATTTTTCTCATCATCTACAACTAAAATGCGTGCTTCAGACATGAGTTAATTCTCCTTGTTGATTGGAATGTGTGTTAATTGGCAGTGTAAAACTGAATTTGCTACCCTCACCCACTGTGGAATCTACCCAAATAATCCCTCCATGAGCTTTGATAATTTCCTTACATATAGATAATCCCAAACCGCTACCACCGATATCTTGCTTTGTTTTGACTTGCACAAACTTCTCAAAAATTTTGCTTTGATATGCAGGATCGATTCCAGCACCATCATCGCTTACCGAAAAATAAATTGAGTTACCGTGTTTTGTAGCTGCAATTTCAATCTGCGATTCTGCATAGCGTAAAGCGTTTGCGACTAAATTTGTAAGAACCCAAGTAATTTTGTTAGCATCGGCGTTTACTTGCGGTAATTCTTCTGTGATTTTTTTATTTAATTGAATATTCTTTTCTTGAGTTTGTACATTAAACAAAGATATTACTTTATCGATAATAAAATTAGCTTCAATTGGTGCCCTTTCCATATCAATTCGACCGGATTCTATCTTAGAAAGATCGAGTAAATCGTTAACTAAACTCCGCAAGCGCTGTACATCTTCCGCAGCAGCTTGTAACAATTCCTGTTCTCGTTCCGATAACTTTTGCTGTGCGGTTTCCAAAAGTAAATCGATACTCATTGCCATCCCGGTTAAAGGAGTTCGCAACTCGTGAGAAGCAGTCATTACAAAATCACTTTTTAGCTGGTCAATTTGCTTAAATTTGGTTACATCTTGCAACAGCAAAACTACACCCAAACGTTTACCATCTTCAGTTTTTACCGGAGTGGTAACGTAGCGATAAAAATATTCAATACCGTTTTTTTCTAAATTTAAAACCGATTCTTCAGCATTTAATTGGGAAGGCTCGCCAGATTCTGCTGTAGCTTGAATTTGATTATATAAAGTTCTATCTTCAACAACTTCTAAATAATGTCTTCCTTCAGCTAACTTAGGTTTAGCATTGAATAATGAAGCAGCCGTGGGATTAATATCAATAATATTACAGCGGTCATCCACTACTATAATTCCATCAGTAATGCTATCAATAATCGCTTCATTGCGCTGTTTTTGAGCAATAATAGTATTAACATTTAAAGCGTGAAAATTCTTGAGTTTTTGGCTCATAGAATTAATTTCTCCCGCTAAATGTCCCAATTCATCATTCGATTGTGGCGAAATATTTACATCATAATTACCTCCAGCAATTTCCTCAGTAGCCTGCGTAATTTTCTTCAACGGGCTTGTTAAATTCTTAGAAAGAATTAAACTGAAAATTAATCCCAAAACAGCCGCAGAAGAACCTGCAAAAATCATTGATGCAATGGCATTTCTTGATGTTACCTGTGCTTGTTGCGAAGCTGCTTCCATCGTTTGCTGATTCAAATTTCGCAACTCAATAGAAGCTTGACGTACCGCTTCAAACTTCGGTAAAACCGATTGATTGTAAAAACTTCTTGCCGTTTCAGGTTGACTTTGTAAAGAACGAAATTGAGCAACGCTACCAAGATACTGTCGATAGCTTTTTTCCAACTTAGCTAAAATCTCAGTTTCCCCTGAAATCGTAATATTATCCTTAGCTCGCGACAACCATTCAAAAAATTCAACTTGATTATCTGCAAATAAATTAATCGCATTCGTACCGCCTTCCGATAGTGAAATCAAAGTAGCGCTATCTTGACGTTCCAAAGCATCCACCATACCTTCAGCAGCGCGAATACTACGGTAATTTTCCCGCAAAATCGCCTCGCTAGCCTGCCCCAATCGCCAAAGATTTGCCACACCCCAAGCACCAACAAGGAGAATTAAGGCAAGACTAACACCATAACCAGCGAGAATTTTGGTTCTCAGCTTCACTGCAACCTCTTCTAATCGCAAATGAAATATAGAATACCAAGATTGGGTTTACATTCCTCTCATTCCTCCGAGAGAATATAAGTTCATCTTTAGATAAGTAGGTGAATTTAATTAAATATTAGATAGCGTATAAGTCTAACTTTTCATCAGCTCGGATATAGCTGCATGAGCGCGAATTCTCTTGGTATAAGCATTTAATAAGATGTGAAGTATTTAGTGAACTATGTGGTGAAACACTATATTTAGTATCAGTAATTCAAATGAATTTAGAAATTAAATTCAGTAAGAAGAATTGCAATTAATGCCACAAATCCCTCAATTTACCGATTTAGAACAATTGAAGGTGATAGGACTTACGTAGCAATCACGGGAAATATAGTGTTCCAGACATGGAAGATCCCCCCAACCCCCCTTGCTAAGGGGGGCTTTACGTAAATCCTAGAAAAGTTAAAACTGTAAATTATTGCTTAAGAATTGCCTGGATTAATCCAGATAATTAAACTTGAAAAATTGCAATAAAAATGATTATTTAAACCTACGAAGGTGGGTTTTGCTTGTGTAGCTGCGACTGAAGTCGCCGGATAAATAAATATTACCAAATCACTCAAAATCACCAGCAAACCCTCTTACCGCTGTAATCAAATCATCAGGAGTACCAATATCCAAATAACTACCATCTGCAAACGCTTCCGCATCCACTTGCAAACCCTTACTTATAGCAGCTTGAATTACATTTCCAATGGGTATTTCAGGTAATTTAGCTAAATTTATATTTTCTTTAATTGTAATTAAATACTCGTGCAAAAACTCAGTAAACTCAGGCTTCCAAACAGCAATTGCCCACATAAAACGCAAGTCTGAATGAGGTGGCTTTTCAATTATCGAACGAACTTTACCTCGATCGTCAAAATCCACCATCCCCGCTTTCTGCGGTTTATCCGTAGGAAATAGCCCCAAAACCACATCAGCATTACTAGCTTCCAAACGTTTTAATATTTTTATATAAGCATCTTTCGGTTCAAACAAAATATCGGGAAAACCCAAAGCTACCACAGCATCTTTTACAAAAGGATAAGCACTATCCAAAGTAAAAGGTACCCCATAAGGTAAACCCATAATTAGGTATCCTAAATTCATCGAAAGGATTGCACCATCGCCAAAATAAGCTGGAATATCCCACTTACCCGGACGCAAAATAAAATATGCTTTATCAATACCTGCCTTTCTCATCTTTTCGAGCAAGTAGTGAGAAACAACTTTAGGACGTAAATTATTTTGATGGTTATTTTGATTATTAATATCCTCATCACCCCGAAAACCCACAGGATATAATTCCTTACTCAAAGGTAAAGGAGAAATTCGCGTAGCATTTCCACCAGCGGGAATTAATCCGATAACAGGTAGATTTTTCATGTGTATAGATAGGAAGAGGGGGTAGAGGGGGGATGGGGAGATTGGGGGACAAAGGGACAAGGAGAATATTTTAATCTAAAACCTAAAAAACTCCTAACTCCTAACTCCTAACTCCTAACTCCTAACTCCTAACTCCTAACTCCTAACTCCTAACTCCTAACTCCTAACTCCTAACTGTTCGCTGTTCGCTGAAAAAAATATCCCCCTTTCTCGGCGCATTGGCAAGCAGAAAAAGGAGGTTAATAAGTTTTAAGTTTTATTTCGCTACGAATACTATTTTACGGAAACAGCATCAACATCAATAGTATCGGCACTCTTTGGGGCTTGCTCGGAAGTATTATCTGTTGTTTGTGTATCCGTTGCACTAACTCCCCTGCGTGATTTAAAACCTTCGATGAGTAATTGTGAAAACTCACTGACTAATAACGTTAATACAAAAACGTCATCAACTTGTCCAACAATGGGGAAAATGTCGGGAATTACATCAATCGGACTAACAAAATATACTAGGGTTCCCAAAAGTACCCACCAGCGGTACTTGGGATTACGAATCAAACCACGATACCATTCATAAACTGATTGAATTGAGAAATTCATATTTTTTACCTCAACATACCTTTAATTTTGACAAAATATGACCATTACGAACTGTGGGAATAACCGCCCTATTATGGTATGGAATATGCTACTAACTTTCTGCTTGTTTAGTACACCTAAGAAACGATAGTTCACAAAAATGTAGAACTTGTGCATTAATCTCTAAAATTAAAGTGGTGTGAATTTGGTTGAGGATGAACGGAGGAGACTTTAAACCATGAATATTGAAGATATTGTACGTAAGATAGGCCCTGTAGTATGGCCTTTACTTTTTTTCTCGATTTTATCTTTGAGCGTAATTTTCGAGCGGCTATGGTTCTGGCTGAGAATTTTAACTCAGGAAAGAAAGATTGTCGATCGTGTATTAGACGCAGCTCGCGATGATTGGGGACTAGCTACAGAAATTGCAGAACGAGCAGATCGTCAACCTATCGGTAGGTTTCTCTATGCGCCTTTAAGTTTACCAAGAAGAGACCCCGAAACTTTTAAATTGGCTCTTGAATCAAGTGCAGAAAACGAGTTGGCTTTAATGCGTCGTGGCGAAAAAGTTTTAGAGTTGGTAATTGCTATTGCACCTTTGTTGGGATTGTTTGGTACCGTTTGGGGTTTGATTCAATCTCTTGAATCAATTAAAATTTCTGACTTGGGTACGCAAGCTAGTGCTGGAGTCACCACTGGTATTGGGGAATCGCTTTATAGTACCGCAGCAGGATTAGTAGTTGCGATCGTCAGCTTGATTTTCTATCGATATTTTCAAGCTTTGCTATTTAATCAAGTCAAAGTTTTCCGCGCATCTGGGAATGAAATGGAGTTACTTTATCGCCAATTTCCTCCAACTGATAGCAATCTTAAACCTACTCCTGCTGTTAGCAGAGCGCTACCTGAAGTCGGTGTGGGAGATAAAGAGACAAAAAGCGAAAATTCTACAACTCCGCGCAAGCGAGGGAGAAAAAAGTTATCCGAATTTCCTCAATCAGTAGAATCCGATTCACCCGAATCTGAAGAAAAATAATCGCGCTACAATTCGTAATTGAGAATAAACGCTCCACACACACACTGCGTAAATCTAGTCATCTACAACGCCGTGTTTTTTCTTTATCAGGGCTGACGCAAGCTTATTTAATTATATTCGGCTAGACAATGACTGACTAGCAATTAGTACTTATTCCCCCAATCATTTGATGCCAATAATAATGTGGTGAGAATTAACAGATGAAAATAAACCTAAATAATCCAACCGAAGAAGTTCAAATTCAAATTATCCCGTTAATTGATGTTGTTTTTTGCATTCTGACATTTTTCATTTTGGCATCGTTACAATTTACTCGCCAACAGTCAATCAACATCGATTTACCCCAAGCTAATACCGCGACATCTAGCGTAACACCACAGACAGAGCGAGAAATTTTACCCGTTACCATTGATGCGGTTGGTCAAATTTATGTAGAAAAAAACCCAGTACTACGCGAACAGTTAGGAGGTATCTTAAAGAACTATCTTACACAAAATCCCAAAGGTACTTTAGTATTATATGCTTCGCGATCGGCAACTTATAATGACGTAATTGAAATATTAGATTTGCTGCGACAAGTCGGTGGTGACAGAGTATCTTTAGCAATTATACCTGGCTCTGAAGAACAGCCAGCAAATCCATTGCAGCCAAATCCTGGTTTCCCTAGCAATATTAATCCAGAACCTACTCCTGGTGAGGCAATACCTTTACCAGGCTCACCACTCACTCCCGCTCCTGACTTACCAAACGAACCCGGCCTTAACCTACCTCCCGGTAGCACTCAAATTCCACTTCCTAGCACTCCCAATCAACCCCAAAACGGACAAGGAGTTCCCACGAATCCTGGCGGTAATCCAGGTACCACAACTCCTCCAGCATCCGCTCCAACAGTGCCAGCACCGGGCGCAACCGTTGCACCTGCTGCGCCGAACGGGACTAATCCTAGTCCTCAGTAAGGAAGATGGGGAGATGGCGACAGGGGGTAGAGGGGGAAGAGATGAGAGAGGCGGTAGAAGTAATATTTATCACTCCTCACTCCTAACTCCTCACTCCTAACTCTTAACTCCTCACTCCTAACTCTTAACTCCTCATTCCTAACTCCTAACTATTTTTGACCTTTAACCTTTAACCTATTATGAATATCGTCGCACTTTTAGTTGCTTGGCTTGTAACGGCTGTTAGCTTTTTGATTATCAGCAAAATCCCATTGATAGGAGTTGAAGTTGATTCTTTGAATAAAAGCTTTGTTTCTGCGGCTGTTCTCGGTATTATTAACGTATTAGTTAGACCAATCTTTAGTCTATTTTTTCTAATACCAAATGTTCTGACGTTAACTTTATTTCAAGGTTTGTTTACCTTTATTATTTCCGTTATTTGTTTCGGTCTTGCAGCTTTTCTAGTGCAAGGATTTCGCTTGCGAAAAGTGCGGTCTTGGGGGTTTCCCCCATGAGCAACTTTTAAAGACAGCGTTACGAAATTTGGAGCGCAATAATAGGAGCGCTAACACTCTCAGTTGTTAGCAGCATAATTTACTCTATTTTACCTTTATAAGCTCGAAAGTTAGGAGCGAGAAACCTTGATTTACCTCCTAACTTCTTCACGAGTAATTGAGATATCAGTCTACTCGATTTTAGATTTTAGATTTTAGATTTTGGATTGTTCTCTTCTTCAAAAAAGAGGTTTGCCAATTTCAGATTTTATTCTTTAAATTAAAGATTTTAAGATTTGGGTATTTTAGATTATCCCCTACTTTATTTAATCCAAAATCTAAAATAAACCAAAGTAAATGCATCCTTTGTTAAAATCCAAAATTTGTAGGTTCATTCTTGAGATGGAGGTGCAACTTTAGCATCGGATTCCCGAGCGCGTTGCTCGCGTCTTTTACGATCCGCTGCAATCATATCTGCCATTACTATCGCAGCTTGCGCCATTTTATCTAAGTTAGAGCGGTATAAATCTAAATCTTTACTCAATTTATCTGAAGATAAATTCAACCCACTTGCAATATTTTTCAAAGCTTCGTTGCGAAGTTTTTCGTCTTTAACCATTTCTGGATCTGACGATTCCAATAAAGTATATAAACCAATCGCAAATAAACGACTGTATTTAAACGAAGGATTGTTAGCAATGCTTTCTAATATTGCCTGCAAGTCCGAATCATTACCCAAACGCTTTTGGCTTAAATTAGTAACTAAATCTTTTGCCGGTATGCTTTTAGCTAATTCCTCCAACCGTTGAGCATCTTGTCTATACTTCTGTGGATCTTCTTCTATAGACTTAATCAAAGCATTATAAATCGATTCCTTGTCTTCGTCGGGTTTATAGCCCTGCATAAATCGGTCAAAAGTAGTCACAACACCCAAAGCATAAATGGGGTCGTATTTAAAATCAGCATTTACACTAAGTAAGTGCATTTCTACCATTAACTCTTCTACCACCCGACGATAAATCGTGTTGATTGGACGGGTGTGAAGGCTGTAGAAAGTTCTTTTTGTTTCAGAAACGGTACGGACGTTATTCACGAAGAAATTTTTATGAAATTTAAGGTCAATGTAAACTTATTCTCGCGCTTGTAGGCGACTTTGCCAAGTAATAGTTGGGAACCTCTACAACGGAATTAGAAGCAATCCTCGATCAGATAGGAACAATTACAGTTTTATAAATTGCTGTTTGGAACCCCAATCAAAAGGTAACAACCGTAATTTAAGTATGGCGATTGTTATACAAACCCCTTTCCCTATATAATCAACCCATATTTATAATAGTTTAATAATAGTTTCATAATAGTTTAATATTTCATTTGTATTTATGACTTCTTCGCCACACTTAAGCATCTTAGCCCAATATCTAGCAGGTGAGTTTAGTAATAAAGAACAAGCAATGTCAGAACCTGCTTGGTACGTTAACTTGATTATGTGGCAAAGACCTGTATCTTTGTTTCAAGAAGACAGTATAGCGTTATTTGCCGAGCAAGCAAATATTCTTAATTTAGAACAGCCTTATCGGCAGCGAGTCATGCGAATTACACCCAGTAGCGCTGATGGATTTAAAGTTCAATATTATATGTTTAAAGACCCAACTGCATGGCAGGGTGCAGGTCGTAACGTTCAATTACTGAATACTATTACTACCGAAAATTTAGATATACTACCGGGATGCGTTCTGACGGTTAACATAGAAAACAAGGCTCAAGATCGATACAAATTTATTGCAGAACCTTTACCAGATACTCGCTGCACGTTTAATTATGCTGGCAATACTGTAGAAGTTTCTTTGGGATTTGAAGCAACCCAAAAAGAATTTTTCAGCTATGACAAAGGAATCGATCCAGAAACGCGAAAAGCAACTTGGGGAGCAATTTTGGGTCCTTATCGTTACACCAAGCTGCAACAGTATTGAGAAAGTTAGGAATTAGGAGTTAGGAGTTAGGAGTTAGGAGTTAGAAATTAGGAGTACCCAAGAACATGAAATAAAAAGAAAACAGGTTATGAATATTTGTTTGACAAGCCTTCAATGTTGAAAGGCTAATTCAAATTCACTCAAACAATAATGGTAAATAAGAATCGCAAGTATTTAATTTAACTGCTAAGAACTAGCAACTAACAACTAACTCTTAATTTAATTTTTAGCTTGCAATACTGCGAGGTACACCTTCTAAAGCTTCCTCTTCAGTCTCAAATATTTCAAATACCGTATCCATCATCGTTACTTCAAATACTAGTTTTGCTTCTGGATGTACGTTACAAATACGGAAGCTACCTTTTACTTTGTCCGCATCCCGCATTCCAGCAACTAAAGAAGTAAGTCCAGAACTATCAATAAAGTTTACTTGTCCTAAATTTACAACTACATGGGGACTGAGTTTAGAAATACATTCTTGTAGCTTTAAACGAAACTGCCAAGCTGTGGTAATGTCTAAACGACCTGTAGGTGATAAAACGATAACGGTATTTTCGTCCTGAGTTGTATAAGTTTTTTGTTCTATATGAATCATAAGGTTTTCCCCTAGCACTCTTCAAACTAACTAATTAAATACAGCAATTTGTGCAAGATACTGGTGAAATATATAACTATTCTCTATGTTTGTTATAAAAATACCTTATGGTTCAATATAAGGAATTTCATCAGTAAAAAACTATTAATGCTGTAGCGAGAGTTTAGCAAGCTACAGCCTTAATTGTCACCTGGCACAAATGGTATATTTTGTAGTTTAACTCACATTATTTAAGTATGTCTCTGGTTCCAGTTAACCCAATCTTGAGGCTTGAGGAAGGTTTCGTACAATTCGGCTTCTGGGGAATCTGGTTCTGGCTGATACCCATACTGCCAGCGTACTAAGGGTGGTAAGGACATCAAAATGGACTCAGTGCGTCCGTTGGTTTGCAAGCCAAAAATGGTACCCCGGTCGTAAACCAAATTAAATTCTACATACCTGCCCCGGCGATATAGCTGAAAATCTCGTTGGCGATCGCCGTATTCCATCGGATGTCTTTTTTTGACGATAGGCAGATAAGCGGGTAAAAATGCTTTACCGCATTCTTGGACAAAGGCAAATATTTCTTCCCAATTTCGCGATGGTAGTTCGCCAATTTCATTGCTGTACTCAGCAGCAGCTTTATCCGCATGAGGGCCGCGATACAAAGCACCTCTTCCATCTTGGTAATCAAAAAATAAACCACCGACACCTCTAGTTTCATCGCGATGCTTGAGGTAAAAATATTCATCACACCAGCGTTTGAACACTGGGTAATATTCTTGATGGTGATTATCGCAAGCCTGTTTAAAAGTTTGATGAAAATGTGTCGCATCTTCAGCAAAAGGATAGTAAGGGGTCATATCCGCACCACCACCAAACCACCAAACCGGGCCAGCTTCAAAGTAGCGGTAATTCAAATGCACGGTAGGACAATACGGATTGCGGGGGTGCAGCACCATTGAAGTTCCCGTCGCATAAAACTTATGTCCTTCGGCTTCCGGACGGTTAGCCAAAATTGAAGGTGGTAAATTAGTTCCCCAAACTTCCGAAAAATTTACACCACCTTGTTCAAAAATTGCACCCTCACGTAAAACTCGCGAACGTCCTCCACCACCTTCGGGACGTTCCCAACTATCTTCTTGAAATTGTCCCACGCCATCGAGTTCAGCTAAAGATAGAGAAATGGAGTCTTGTAGCTGCTTCATGAAAGCACTGACTCTAGTTTTAGCGTCAGATGGCGGTAAAGATTGGGAAGAAGGTGATTTGGGGGAGGTTGGCGATGTCAACATAAATTTCTAGATCTAAATGAAAATTTCTAATTTTTCCGCGAGCGGAATTATTTGGGTATTAAATCCCGCACTGAGGTTTTACCCGAATGCTCGGGATGGAATATAAATAATCCACGTAATTTTCCGGTAACGTGAATTAACTTATTCTCCCTCAAATAGGTATATGCTTTTAAATTGGTTAACTTTTTGCAACTTTTTTATGTGAGTACTCTAATATTAAGACTAAATTCTGTAACAATATCTTGTAAGCAACAGTTGAACTGAAGGGGCATTGACTTAAGAAGGGGTAGAATACTCAATCAAGCAAGTGGTTATCAAGAAAGCAGGAGCGTTCTGTACTTAGAGACTTAAGCTTTACTTGAATCACTGTAACTGCCGCTATCTTAAAGTTTTTTCTGTAAGATTGGGTGAAGCAAAGTCAAGAATCTATATCGTAGCTTACATCAATAAGCACGCAGTTCCTCTAGCAGAAAGAAGATATTAGTAGCTTGTTTAATGTATTAAAAGAAAGCAGCATATAAAAATCTTGCTCGCATAGCACTGTCTTCACAGCATCTTGAATCTTGCCTTAAAGAATATTTGTGCAGCTTCAAACACCAGCCGCCATCCTAAAAGCAGTTTATCCGATCTGTATAAAGAAACTCCACAGGTAACGATTTAAGAAAGCTCCGAAAATTTTATGAAACGGGAACTAGTAAAAGTTACCCAACAAACCCAAATTACCAGACTAACTCAGATACGGTGTGTAGCCGGGAGGATTAAGAGAATGCAAGGTTGGTTATCAAAATTTATCAACCGCAAGCGTCGTCGAGTTTGCGTTTCTCTGGTGCGAAGTTATCGCGAAATTAGTTTTGCTTCTGTAGATGAAATATGGCATAAAGTTGTTGACTTGGCAGATGTTTCTTGGCACCCATTATTTAAAAGTACTAACGTACCTTACGGATTAGTACCAAAACCAGGATTGATTTACCAAGCTGTTACCCGTCTTTCACCAATTCCAATCCGTATTTTTGTCGAACGTGTTAATCCCAGAGAATTACTAAGCGTGCGAATTTTAGCAATTCCTGGTGTAGAAGAACGAATTAGTTACAAAATAGAGTCCACTGTTTGCGGTAGTTGCTTATCTTATTCCGTTACTTTACGCGGTTGGCTGTCTCCCTTAGTTTGGTCTTTTTCTCGCCCTTATGCAGACAAAGTAGCGCGGGCTTTAATCGAAGCAGCTGAAGAAGCGGCAATTAAGGCAGTGTCTAGAAAAAGGAAATCAACTTTGCAATCGGAACTATTTTGAGAAGGGCATGGGGCATGGGGCATTGCGAATAGTTAGGAGTTAAGAGTTAGGAGTTAGGAAAGCGGAGGAAGCGGAGGAAGCGGAGGAAGAAAATAAATAAATAATTAGTTTTATTGTAAAAAAAAATAATTGCTTCTCCTACCTCCTCTGCCCCATGCCCCATCCCCTATCCCCAATGCCCAATTAATTAGATAATATTTTTTTGTTACAAAAGTTTTCAAGATTAAGAGTGCAAATACTATGCAAGATGTTCTTTCGGTGAGTTCGGTTCTAGAAATATTGCGACCAGTTCAAGATCCGGAGCTTCGTAAAAGTCTGGTGGAACTGAATATGATTCGCAATGTCGAAATCGAAGATGGTAAGGTTAGCTTCACTTTGGTTTTGACTACACCTGCTTGCCCTTTACGAGAATTTATTGTTGAAGATTGTGAAAAGGCTGTTAAAAAACTTCCGGGAGTAAGTAATGTATCAGTAGAAGTTACGGCAGAAACACCGCAACAAAAAAGTTTGCCCGACCGGAATGGGGTACCTGGGATCAAAAATATTGTTGCTGTTTCTAGCGGTAAAGGTGGTGTAGGTAAAAGTACGGTAGCTGTAAATATAGCCGTAGCATTAGCTCAAACCGGAGCAAAAGTAGGTTTGCTTGATGCCGATATTTATGGCCCCAACGACCCCACAATGTTAGGACTTGAGTCCGCTCAAATTACCGTGCGCCAAGGTGAAAAAGGCGAAATCTTGGAACCTGCTTTTAATCATGGAGTTAAGTTAGTTTCAATGGGTTTTCTGATCGACCGAGATCAACCCGTAATTTGGCGCGGACCGATGCTCAATGGAGTTATTCGCCAGTTTTTATATCAAGTGGAATGGGGAGAACTCGACTACTTGATCGTAGATATGCCTCCGGGAACGGGTGATGCTCAGTTAACATTGACACAAGCGGTACCCATCGCCGGTGCCGTGATAGTAACTACACCACAGAATGTAGCTTTACTAGATTCTCGTAAAGGCTTGCGGATGTTTGAGCAATTGAACGTACCAGTTTTGGGGATTGTTGAAAATATGAGTTATTTTATACCCCCAGATATGCCAAATAAACAGTATGATATTTTCGGTTCCGGTGGTGGTTCAAAAACAGCCACCGAATTAGGAATACCTCTACTCGGGTGCGTACCGTTGGAAATATCTACAAGAATTGGTGGAGACAACGGCGTACCCATAGTTGTAGCCGACGAGCATTCAGCTTCAGCAAAAGCTTTAAAAGAAATTGCTTTGGCGATCGCCGGAAAAGTATCAGTGGCTGCCCTGACATAAAAATTAGATGTATTTCTGTCTGGGTAGCGTACTGAGTACTGAGAATAAAGATAAAAAGACGCAATTATCAAGTATTTATCAGCTCAGGTATTAATAAGACTAGATGTTACTAAAAAAGTCACGCTACTCACGAAACAGAAATCGCTGGCAAAATTTATTTAAGCCCTGGCACCAAGTAGACTTACTGCTATTATTGCTGCCCATTGCCGTCAGCATATTTGGCGGCTTTATGATTTTCAGTACGGAATTAAGTCAAGGAGAAACTAAGTGGTTGTCACACTTATTATCTGCGATTGTGGGTTGTTTTATCGCCTTATTAATAGCCCGCAGTCGTTATGAAGGTTTGCGACAATGGCACTGGGTTACTTTTGCTTTAACCAACGCCAGCCTGATAGCGGTGATGGCCATAGGTGTCAGTGCTAAAGGGGCGCAGCGGTGGATTAGTATTGGTAGTTACAACATTCAACCGTCGGAATTTGCCAAGATCGGAGCAATTATTACTTTAGCGGCACTGTTAAACAAGCGCACCGCTTCAACCCTTCCCAACTTTTTCCGAGCTTTAGCGGTAACGGCAGTTCCTTGGGGATTAGTATTTTTGCAGCCAGATTTAGCAACGTCATTGGTATTTGCCGCGATTGTATTAGCAATGCTGTATTGGGCAAATGCTAATCCTGGTTGGTTAATACTGTTAATTTCTCCAGTCGTAGCGGCGATTTTATTTAGTATATCTTGGCCTTGGAGCGAACCATACGTTTTAGTTGAAGGGATATTGCTTACACCTTTGGGTTTGATTTGGTCGTTCGCTATGGGCTTGATAGGCTTCTTGACGCTTCCTGGTAAAAGATTTGCTTTAGGAGGTATTGGTGCCTTAGCTTTAAATCTTTTGGGTGGAGAGTTAGGAATTTTTGCTTGGAATAACGTACTTAAAGAATATCAAAAAGGTCGAATCACCTCATTTCTTAACCCCGAACAAGATCCTTTAGGAACGGGTTATCATTTGATTCAATCTCGTATCGCCATTGGTGCTGGCAAATGGCATGGTTGGGGGCCATTTAACGGCCCAATGACTCAATTAAACTTCGTTCCCGAACAGCATACCGATTTTATTTTCTCAGCAGTTGGCGAAGAATTTGGTTTTATCGGCTGTTTGGTATTAATGCTGGTATTTTGCTTAATTTGTCAAAGATTGCTCCACGTTGCTTTGACTGCTAAAGATAATTTCGGCTCATTAATAGCAATTGGCGTTTTGGCAATGATTGTCTTCCAGATGGCTGTTAATATTGGAATGACTATAGGTTTAGCACCAGTTGCGGGAATACCTTTACCATTTATGAGTTATGGTAATTCGGCAATGTTAGCTAACTTTATAGCCATTGGATTAGTTGAATCGGTAGCGAACTTTCGCAACTTTAATAAGTATTAGCAATCAGTGAACAGTGAACAGTGAACAGTGAACAGTGAACAGTGAGCAGTGAACAATTATCAATAACGGCAAGCAACGCCGGTAAAAAGCCAATCGCTATAGGTTGAATTTCTCTATCGGAGAATAATATGCAATGCTTGTGAGTATCAGCGCAGTATGGGAACTGATAATTGATAACTGATAATTGATAACCGATAATTGATAATTGAGAAGAAAGTAATAAAGAGCAAGAATTATGATTTTGCCTGGAGCAACCGTTCGCGTTAAAAACCCCGCAGATACTTATTACCGTTTTGAAGGGCTTGTACAACGAGTCAGCGACGGTAAAGTAGCTGTACTGTTTGAAGGTGGTAATTGGGATAAATTAATTACCTTTAGATTCAGTGAGTTAGAGGCTGTAGATCCCACAGCAGGACGCAAAAAATAAAGTAGGAATTAGTTACGAGTTAGAGTTAAGAGTTTTGTATTATTTGTTATTATTCTTTAACCGATAATTCCCAACTGATAACTCATAACTCATAACTCATAACTGAAGTTTATTTATGCGCCTTCCTTTACCGCAGTTTAGTAACAATAATCGTCATCCCAATCACTTTGCCGAAGTGATTGAAACTGCTAGTTGCGATTTTTTAGCTCAGTGTTTAGATCCGGAAGATTTGAGCTTTCCAGCAATGCCTCCTTTCGGTAGCTGGGTATGTTCGGTAGATGAAGAATCAGCAAATAAAGTGTTTGCTGTTGTATTTCATGCAACCACAATGCCCATAGATTCCGTACATAGACCTGTAGCTTTAGGTTTATCCCTGCAAGATTTGCGAGAGGAACAACCTCAAATATTCGCCATGCTCAAAACCGAATTCCGTGCCGCGATTGTCGGATTTGAGCAGGGGCAAGATAATCAAATATATCAGTATTTACCACCTCGACCGCCCCAGATTCATCAAGCGGTTCATCGATGCGATTCCGTTGAGGTGCTAAAATTTACCGAAAAATTTGATTTTTTACAAACCCTACTTTCGGTTAATGGTGCCCCAGTTGAAGCTTTGAGTGCAGCAGCAATTCGGGATGTATACAAGTTACGCAAAGCTGACCGACAATGGTTAGTTGAAGCTGGACGTTACTTAAGCGTGTTGCTTAAAGATGACTACGACCGTCTGCGATTCATTTTGAATCAAATACATCCGTAGGTAGTTCATTTATAGACAGTTTTTAAGGTATTCTAGGTATAATTTTTAATTTTTTTTAGCGGTAACAAGTTTTCTTCGTATTTAAAATTTGTATTTTAAAAAGATATTTAAAGTTCTGTACATCATAACTGCGATTTCAGCAGCAAGTAGCACGTTTTTGCTTTGTCCGCAATAAATAAAATATGGTACTTTTAGAGCGAATTGCAGTCTTACCATACAGTCAACTTATTGAAAACGAACCAATTATTCCCTTAGCTATTTTATTGGTAGTTATTCTAGTCGTACCTATAATATTTGAACGACTGCGACTACCGGGATTAATTGGTTTAATTTTGTCGGGAATATTAATTGGTCAGTCTGGCTTCCATTTATTTGAGATAGATAATTCAGTTTGGCAATTACTGTCAACTATTGGATTAGCTTATGTATTGTTTGTAGCGGGTTTAGAAGTTGACTTAGAACAATTGAATCGTCAGCGAAATCGTGCTTTTGGTTTTGGCAGTTTTGCGTTCTGTATACCTTTGGTGCTGGGAACTTTACTCGGAAGAGTTTTTGAATTTGATTGGTTAAGCTCAATATTAGTTGGCTCTTTGCTGTCTTCCTATACCCTTTTAGCCTATCCGATTATTAATCGTCTGGGATTAACCAATAATGAAGCTGTAGGTGTAACGATTGGAGCAAGCATTTTTACCGATATTGCCACATTGTTGACGTTGGCTGTATGTGTTGCCATACATTTACAACAGTTCAATATTTGGCAAACTATTGCATTACTGGGTTGGTTGGCAGTCTATTGTGTTGTAGTTTTGGTAGGTTTTGACTGGGTTGGCAAAGAATTTCTGCGAAGAACGGGAGAAGACGAAGGAAATCAGTTTTTATTTGTAGTTACAGCAGTATTTTTAGCTGCGCTTATGGCTCAATTAATTGGTATACAAACAATTGTTGCAGCCTTTTTTGCTGGATTAGCGGTTAATGAAGTTATCGGAGATGGGCCAGTCAAACAAAAGATTGTGTTTGTGGGTAGCGTGCTATTCATTCCGATTTTCTTTGTCGATCTTGGTTTGAAGTTAAATTTACCAGCCTTTTTGAAAGATATGGGTTTGGTTTGGTTGACCCTATCTCTCGTTTGTGGTTTAGTTGCGAGTAAGTTTATTGCCGCATTGTTAGCTAAATTAATTTATCGTTACAATTGGCGTGAAGTGTTAACAATGTGGTCTATAAGCCTACCTCAAGTAGCTGTAACTTCTTGTGTAACTTTTGTTGGATATCAAGCAAAATTATTAAATTCGGAAATTTTCAATAGCGTTATAGTTTTGGTTCTAGTAACTTCATTTATTGGACCAATAATTACTAGTCGGGTAGCACGAGGCTTAAACTCTTCATTACTTAAGCAGCAAGAAACAGCAGCATATGTACCTGTTTCCGAGCAAATAGATAGCCCTTTTAGCATCATAGTACCCGTTTATAATCCTCACACGCAGCAGCATTTAATGGAAATGGCTGCATTATTAGCTCATCAAGCTCAAGGCAAAATTATGCCTTTAGCAATAGCCACTGCAACAGCGAGCATGGATGCACCCCAGTTAGAAAACTCGCTGCGAAGAAGCGAAAGATTATTGAACAAAGCTACAGCATTAAGCCGCTTCTTAGATGTAGAAGCAGAACCATTATTACGAATAGATGATGCTTTTGCTCAAGGAATCAGTAGAGCTGCCAGAGAAAAAAAGGCAAACTTGATTGTTATGGGCTGGGGTAAGCGTACCGGACTGAAAGCGCGTTTGTTCGGTAATGTAATTGATGGTGTGTTATGGGCCTCTCATTGCCCGGTAGCAGTTACCCGTCTTGTTGAATCACCTTCCAAAATTCAGCGGATTTTAGTACCAGTAGAAAACTTGACTGCACCTATATTGCAGCCATTGCAGTTTGCAACTTTGTTAGGGGAATCAAATCAAGCCCAAGTTACCGTACTCAACGTGTGCGACCGCCGTACTAGTTCGAGTAAAATATCTCATCGGCGATCGCAACTTTCACTATTAGTATCCAAGTTAGGTTTATCCAATCCACCAGAAGTTCAAATCATCGCTCACGAAAATGTTGCTCAAGCAATATTGCAAGCAGCCAGACTATACGATTTAGTGGTTTTACCTTTTATTCGCAATCGTACTATTCCTGGGGGGTTAGCGATTAGTGATGTGACAACTCAGTTAGCTTCTCAGTTAACATGTTCTATTGTCATGCTTGGAGAACCATCACAGCGTACCAATAATAATGCCACCGTGAAAGCAGGTTATCCCAGCAGTTTACCAGTTACCAGTTATCAGTGAACAGTGAGCAGTGAGCAGTGAACAGTGAGCAGTGAGCAGTGAACAGTGAGCAGTGAACAGTGAGCAGTGAGCAGTGAACAGTGAGCAGTGAACAGTTACCAGTCAGGAGTTAAGAGTAGCTAATTATTCTTCTGCCAATGCCCTGCGGCCCTGCGGCCCAATTCCCAATTTCTTGTAAATGTAATTCCCTACAATAACTTTAACTTATTAAATTTTTGATAAACTTTTGAACGATACTTCACAGTCACTACATAATGTTTGTTATTTTTCTTATGGAATTGTCAAGGGGATAAATTTAAATTAAAGGTAAAGATTGTTTCATATTGCATCAACCAGGAAAATAGGCTAGTTCAATTTTTTTTTGAATAATCCGTACTTTTACTCTATTTTTCACGTCAAGCTGGGTATCCTAAAGACAAGCACAATCGAATAACGTAAAAATTTGTAATTAACTGGTCAACTATGAGAATATTGGTGACGGGCGGAGCTGGATTTATTGGTTCCCATCTGATCGATAGATTGATGAATGATGGGCATGAAGTTATTTGTTTAGATAATTTTTACACGGGGCATAAGCGGAATATCGTCAAATGGATGAGCAATCCGTACTTTGAACTGATTCGTCATGATATCACCGAACCAATTAGGTTGGAAGTAGCACAGATTTATCACTTAGCTTGTCCTGCATCGCCAGTACATTACCAGTACAATCCCGTAAAAACAGTTAAAACCAATGTGATGGGTACGCTGAATATGCTGGGGTTGGCTAAACGTGTAAAAGCAAGAATTTTACTAGCTTCTACAAGTGAAGTGTATGGCGATCCAGAGGTTCATCCTCAACAGGAAGATTATAGAGGTAACGTGAATCCTATCGGACTTCGTTCCTGCTATGACGAAGGTAAGCGGATTGCTGAAACGTTGATGTTCGACTATCACAGACAAAATGATGTTGATATTCGCGTTGCTCGTATTTTTAATACCTACGGCCCTCGAATGTTTGAACATGACGGCCGAGTAGTTAGCAATTTTATAGTTCAAGCTTTACAAGGTATACCTTTGACTGTCTACGGAGATGGTTCGCAGACCCGTAGTTTTTGCTACGTTGATAACTTAGTAGATGGACTGATGCGCTTGATGAATGGCGACCATATTGGTCCGATTAATTTGGGTAATCCGGATGAATACACCATTCTTCAATTAGCACAAACCGTGCAAAACATGGTTAATCCAGATGTAAAAATAAATTTTGAGCCGCTACCTTCCGATGACCCCCGTCGCCGCCGCCCCGATATTACCAAAGCAAGGACTCTGTTAAATTGGGAACCTACCATTCCTCTTCAAGAAGGGTTAAAACAGACTATAGAAGATTTCCGGGAGCGGGTAAAAATTACTGAGAAGCCAGCCGTAAATAGTAGCACCAAGTAAATAGATGCAATTTGCTCCAATTTTTGACTATAGAAAACCTATAGACGAATGGAATATCGACTACTAAAAATTTGTTGAACAACTTCAAAAAAGTGAGGAATTAGATAAAATGCGAGTTTGCGTAATTGGAACTGGTTATGTTGGTTTAGTAACTGGCGCTTGCTTGGCTCACGTCGGGCATGACGTAATTTGTATAGACAATAACGAAGAGAAAGTAAAGTTGATGAAGTCTGGGCAATCGCCAATTTTTGAGCCTGGGCTTTCAGAAATTATGCAGAATGCTATTAAAACAGGAAAAATTCAGTTTTCCAGCGATTTGGCTGCGGGCGTTTCTCACGGAGAAATTCTATTTATTGCTGTGGGAACTCCACCTTTACCTACAGGTGAAAGCGATACCCGTTATGTAGAAGCGGTTGCCAAAGGTATCGGTAGTCATTTAAATGGCGGTTATAAAGTTATCGTTAACAAATCTACAGTACCTATTGGTTCGGGTGATTGGGTACGGATGATTGTTCTCGATGGAATTGCCGAACGCCAAAAAGAATTAGTACCTGCGGGTGGGGCACCGAATGAAGACAAGTTGCCTACTGGTGATTTTGATGTAGTTAGCAACCCCGAATTTTTGCGCGAAGGTTCGGCAATTTATGATACTTTCAACCCCGACCGGATTGTTTTGGGAGGTAATTCTCAAAAAGCTCTTTCGATGATGAAAGAACTATATACTCCGATTGTAGAGCGTCAGTACGCTGAAGATAAATCTTTACCACCAGTGCCCGTACTAACAACAGATTTGTCCTCTGCTGAGATGGTAAAATATGCTGCTAACGCTTTCCTAGCAACCAAAATTAGCTTCATTAACGAAGTTGCTAACATTTGCGATCGCGTTGGTGCTGATGTAACTCAAGTTGCTAAAGGTATCGGTTTGGATTCCCGGATCGGTAACAAGTTCTTAAATGCCGGTATCGGTTGGGGTGGTTCTTGTTTCCCCAAAGACGTGTCAGCATTGGTTCACACCGCTGATGACTACGGTTACGAAGCACAGTTACTCAAAGCCACAATCAGCGTTAACGAACGTCAGCGTTTGATCGCAATGGAAAAATTGCAGCAAGCGTTGAAGATTCTTAAAGGTAAAACTGTAGGTTTGCTTGGTTTAACCTTTAAGCCAGATACCGACGATATGCGCGATGCTCCAGCGTTGAATTTAATCGAGCAATTGAATCGATTGGGAGCAAAAGTTAAAGCATACGATCCAATTATTTCACAATCCGGTATGCGTCACGGTCTTTCTGGAGTACAGGTAGAAACCGATGCAGAAAGATTAGCAGACGGCTGCGACGCTTTAGTAGTAGTTACCGAGTGGGAACAGTTCAACAGTCTCGATTACGCGAAGATGGCTAAATTAATGAACCATCCCGTTATCATCGACGGCCGTAACTTCCTCGATCCCGAAGCAATCATTAGAGCAGGATTCCAATACATTGGTGTTGGGCGCTAAATTCTATCTAATAGTGAATTAATACACGGTTGTAGAGACGCGATATAATGCCCTTCCGGGCACGCTGCGCTAACGCGTCTCTACATTTTTAATTATTTAATTTTTTTATCTTCGCGACTGCGTGCCAAATTAATCCTGCAACAATCAGCGCTAAACCTACTTGCCAAATAAAAGGTTCAACCCAAAAAGCTAAAAAGATACAGGCTGATAAACCAAGAATTGACAACCATTTAGGATAAAGTCTTTCGTGACGCGGTAGAGAAAAAGCAGCAAAATTAGTAACAGCATAGTAAATCAAAACAGTAAAAGCACTGAATGACCAAGTTGTTTTGACATTACCAATTAAAACTAAAACAGAAATTATCGCACTAACGGCAATTACAGCAGGTGTTGGAGTTGTACCCGATTGATTCAACCTTGCGAAAATCGAAGGCATATCTCGTCTTCTTCCCATCGCCAACAAGACGCGAGATAAACCTAAAATTAAGTTAAGCAATACTCCTAACATTGCAAAAATTGCCCCAATCGCCAATATTTGCGCTCCCCCCGGAATACCGAAGCTACGCACAGCCACTTCTAAAGGTGCAGCTTGCCCGGTTACAGCCGATTCACCAAGCTTTTCTGCCCCTATAGCCGCCACAGCGATCGTGGCAACTCCCACATAAATCAACATTGTCACTATCATGGTGACGATAATAGCTTTAGGAATAGTTTTTCGCGGCTCCTTTGCTTCTTCTCCCAAAGTCGCAATTCTACCGTAGCCAGTATAAGCCACAAACATCAAAGCGCTGGCATGAAGCACCGTAGCGAAAGAATCGTTAAAAAAAGGCGTTAAATTTTCCCTATTTGTGGCGATCGCTGTCGGAATTCCCCCAAGAATAAAGAACAGTAAGCTAAAAACCGTTATAGATACAATTGCAATATTTACTCGATTAGAACGACGAATACCATTTAAAACAATAGCCGTAATTACAAATACCGCAGCTAAAGCCAGAGGTATCAGTAAACCGCGTCCAGCTAAACCCGTAGCATTCAAAAAATAGCCAGCAAAACCCAAAGCAGCAGTAGCCGCAGATGCAGATTTTGCCAACAAAAACATCCACCCAGCGGTAAAACCCAACCAAGAATTTAAATATTTATAGCCATATTCATAAGATCCCCCACTTACAGGGTGATTCGCAGCAAGCTGAGCGCTATTAAGTCCATTACAAATAGCAACCAAAGCCCCAATAATTACAGCTAAAATTACCGCATTACCAGCAATTCCAGCAGCAATACCAATACTGACAAAAACCCCAGTACCGATAATCGAACCAAGCCCCATCACTGTTGCCCCTACAACTCCTAACTCCCGTCGCAGTTGCGGCGATGATGTTTTTAGCGACACAACACACCTTCCCTTTTACACTCCTGCGGTTGATTGTACAATTCCAACATTTTTTTATATAGGTTTTTGGTTACTAAAGTGGGGATAGTTAGGAGTTAGGAGTTAGGAGTTAGGAGTTAGGAATTAGGAATTAGGAATTAGGAATTAGGAATTAGGAATTAGGAATTAGAAATTAGGAATTAGAAATTAGGAATTAGAAATTAGGAATTAGGAATTAGAAATTAGGAATTAGAAATTAGTCGTAGTGCGAGCATCTTGCTCGCTAGCGTCACGAGCGAGCAAGATGCTCGCACTACGACTAGGAATTGAAACGACTATATTTCAAATGTCCCCTTGTCCCCTTGTCCCCTTGTCCCCTTGTCCCCTTGTCCCCTTGTCCCCTTGTCCCCTTGTCCCCTTGTCCCCTTGTCCCCCTCTCCCCCTCTCCCCATCTCCCCCTCTCCCCATCCCCCAACATAATTACCCCCCTGCAATCTTCCAGAAGACTGGTTGACTACAAGGGGGTATTAACTCTGGTGACATTTTTTAAACGCTTTCCTAAAGGAATTACGGTGAGGAACAATTATCAAATTTGAGTTGATAACTGTTCGCGAATCATAACTTAAGTACGTGGTATGCGCTCAATCTCGGCATATCCGCTAAAGATTAATTTTTCGACCTTCTGTTTCTAAGCGATTAAGGCGCATTTTTACTCCGTCTAGGTCAAAACGGTCTAGATCGACCATATTATCTAAAATTTCTGCTAATGCAGTACATAAAGTTTCCGAAATTTCTCTTTGCTCTTCTGGTACCGACTCCAAGTCAATTTCAGGGTTTTTGAAGGAAACTTTGCGTCTCCGTTCAATACCTACTTTTACAGTCATATTCAACGGTACTAATTCACCGTTGTTTAAGTCAGCTTTAGCGAAAATCTTTAACCGATTGTCTGGCAGTAATTCTACCTGAACATCGGTAAAAGAAACGGGTTCGCCGTCAGATAAGGCTGTCAACGTTGGTTCGTTAAGGTTTATCAGGCGCTTTTTCACTAATTCAGCTTTAAAAGCCTGATTAATACCTTCTTGAGTCAACACTACCTGAGCGATCGCCTGAGTGGGTTGCTTTAATCGTAATTTACCGCTTAGCACCGAGCTAAAGTCAATAGACACCGCATCGGTTTCAAACGACATCTCCTCAACGAAGAAATCTTTACGAATTACTAAACCACGCCCGCCCATCTTAAAGCTGTCAATACTGCCCTGTAAAAGCTTGCTGGAGGGATAACAGCGGACAAAGACTTCTACCGACTCGCTTTTAGTAAACAAGTGGCGAATAGTTTGACTCGCGACAGTATTGAGCATCTGCTCGCCCCAGTCGCTGCCTTGAGAATCTTTAAAACCAGTAAGTCCGCCAAACATTTTTACTACAGGTTACTAGAAGTTCTTTGTATTTTTGTAACAAATTGTGAACTTCTCAGCAACCTCCTAGAGATTAAATATGCTGATTATGAAACACAAAATGCTTGTCATAATTAATATATTAACTCACGAAAGCCTTGATAAAACTCGATTTTAACTTTTTCGCTTATAGTAAAAAATTATTTCACAAATAAGAAATGTTATTGCTAGCTTACAAATCGACATCGATCGAAAACGAGAGTAGATCCTCAGCCTTTGTAAATTTTTGTTTTAGAGGAGGGGTTTAAGAGAAACTTGCTATAAGTTTCCGCTTTACTTCCATTGTTGACTACTGAGAATATTTATCCTTAAAGCGATTTTTATTATCACTTTAGATAGATGTTGTGTATAAATTGGGAGTTTGATACATCTAAGTCAATCTATTTTCGCGAGCATTGTGTATAAAAAATAAGTGCCTATTTTAATAACTTGGTTACGACACGATTAATTTAATTGCTTATTACAAATCAAATTCCTCAATCGTGTCTAACCCAACCTACCATCTACAAATAATCTGCGTTCCTTTGCGCTTACCTCTGCGCCCCTCTGCGTTAAAACCCATAAACTCACCCCCGCAACAACTTCCTCCGCAAACAATCCAAAGCATTACAAGCGCTGAAATGGCGAATCAAACTTCTACCGCGCACCGGATTAAATCGGAATTCAAAACTTTCAACTTGCGAATCTCTAGCCAAACCAACATATACTAAACCCACGGGCTTAGTTTCCGTACCTCCACCTGGCCCCGCAATCCCTGTTATACTTAATCCCCAAGTGGTGGAAAGCCGGTTTTTTACTCCCATAGCCATTTGTTCGGCTACAGTTGCACTTACCGCACCATATTCATCTAAATCTTGCGATTTTACTCCTAATAACCCTATTTTCACCGCATTATCATAAGAAATTACGCCACCCCAAAAGTAATCGGAACTTCCGGCAATATCAGTTAACATTCCTCCCAAAGTGCCGCCAGTGCAAGATTCAGCAACTGAAAGCGTTTCCCCACACTTCCGCAACAAATCTCCAACTACGGAAGCTAAAGTATCATCATCGGCACCAAAATAATCTAAACCGGCTATTTCTTTAATTTGCTTTTCAACAGGTACAATCAAACTTTCCGCTTCTGCTTCACTACTCGCTTTTGCAGAAACTCGTAATTTCACCTGCCCTTTACTCGCATAAGGAGCTACTGTTGGATTGGGTAAATTAAGATAAGCAGAAACTTTTTCAGCCATAGCAGATTCGGGAACGTTCCAAAACCGCAGCATTCGACTATAAATAATTTGTTTGCCCCAACCTTGATTTTTCAGGTAGGGAACGGCGGTTTCCTCCCACATCCGATGCATTTCTGAAGGTACGCCAGGGAAGGTAAAAATCGTTAAATTAGGCTTTGGCTGCCAAATGATACCCGGAGCCGTACCCGTAGGATTGGGCAGAATTTCCGCACCTTTGGGTATTAAAGCTTGCTTGCGATTGCTCGCGCTCATTGTACGATTTCTAGTTTTATATTTTTTAGTAATATCTTCAATAACTTCAGCACGTTCAATTAGAGGAGAATCAAAATAATTGGCAATGGTTTCGCAAGTCAAGTCATCGGGAGTTGGTCCCAAACCACCTGTAAAAATTAGTATTTCCGATCTTTTACTGGCAATTTCAATAACCTGCTTTATGCGATCTACATTATCTCCGACAACAGTTTGATAGAAATGAGGAATACCCAATTGAGCTAACTGTAACGCTAAATATTGAGCGTTGCTATTAAGAATATCTCCCAACAGCATTTCCGTACCGACACAAATAATTTCTGCACTCATAGAATTTGGGAATTGGGCATTGGGCATTGGGCATTGGGGAGGGGGAAGAGGAGGAGACAAGGAGACAAGGGGAAAAAATAACTATTTCTCTACTCTCTACTCATAACTCATAACTCCTCACTCCTCACTCCTAACTATTTATTATCCCATGCCCCCAATCCAAAATTCTTAAACTGCTCACTGTTATCTGCTCACTGCTCACTGTTTAAATTCCGTGCGATTTACCAATTACCCAATTACGACGGAAGAAACGAGCTAAGGCTGATTCTTCTAATGATAAATAAATTGGTCTTCCGTGGGGACAGGTGCGGGGGTGACGGGTGCGCTGCCATTCGTCTAGTAGTTGCTGCATCTGAGGCAGGCTCAAGGTTGTACCGTTGCGAATGGCGCTACGACAAGCGACGGCTACTTGGGCTGTTTTTAAGTCTCCTCCTTTACTAAGTTCTAATATTGCTTCGGCACAATCTTCGCGCTGTTGTAAAAGGGCGGGTACTTGACGAATTGCCCAAAGTTGTTCGCCAAAAGGTTCTATTTCTAATTCAATTCGCTGTAATTGCTCTATTTGTTCGGGGGATAATTGGTACAGAATTATTGGTGGCTCGCATTGTACTAATTTCCAATGTTGGCAAATTTGTTCGTATAAAATTCTTTCGTGAGCTATGTGTTGTTCTATTAACCACATTCCTCCCGGATGCTCGGCTACTATGTAGGTTTTGTTGATTTGAGCAACTGCTTTTAAAGCAATGGAATTTGAAAGGGGAGATTGCGTTAAAGTTTGGGATTTAAATTGGGTTGTATTATTTTGATTAATTTGATTAATTTCATTTTCTTCAAGATTGTTTTCTAACAGATTCTTACGGTTGAAGTTGTAACCGCTTTTGGTTTCTGCGGCTTTGATTAATTTACTTACTCGCGTTACCTGTAGAGATTCCTTAATGCCCGAACAATTGATGCTGAATGCTTGATCGATTGATTGAGCAATTTGAGAGCGCCAGTAATCAAGTTGATTGAGATAAATCTCTGTTTTTGCGGGGTTGCGATTCCAGTTAATCTGATTTGGGGAAATAGATAAGTGGAGAAAACATACTGGAAAGCGATCGCGCGGTAATGTTTTATGAAATGACGAGAGGATGGTTTGTTCGAGTTGGGAGCATTTAATCATACGTCCATTTACTGCAACACGTACCCAGTCTGGACGATGACGATGGCATCTATCGGGTAATCCTATGACTAATGAAAGTGCCGAATCGCAATCGTTTAACTTGATTTTCAAGTCTTGTAAGTCTGATGGATGCACTCTTCGCAGGAATTGAGACAGAGTTTCCTTGATGTTGCTAGTAGGATAAATAGCGAACCATTCGCGTTCATTTTGCAAAACTTGCCAAGTAACGTGAGGATGACACAAAGCAGTTTGTTGAACTACTGCTTGCACTGCTTTCATTTGCTGGGATATCGAAGGTAAACCCCGACGGCGAGCATTACAGTTGCCGAATAAATTGGAAATTACGGCTACCGTACCTGGGGCGATCGCCGCTTCTTCCATAAGCAAAGGTTCACCTTTGTCACCATATACAATCCGCCAACCACTGCACCCTGTTTTTACTGAGGAGTTTTCTGCACGGCTAATAATTTCTAAATCGGCTAGGGTTGTCAAACTGTGCAGCGCTTCACCACGAAAACCCAAGCTATTAATTTTCCATAAATCTTTTGGGGAGCGAATTTTACTAGTACTATGGGCGGTTGCTGCCTGCTGCAAATCATTTAGACTCATTCCACAACCGTTATCTGATACCCGTACCTTCCATTGTTGCGGATGCAAAGAAATCACAATTCTTGTCGCACCAGCATCCAAGGAATTTTCGATTAATTCCCGTACCACCGAAGCAAAAGAATCAATTACCTCTCCGGCTGTAATTAAATGTACGACTTCTGAAGGTAGAGCTTGGATAGTAGATGCCATAACGTACATTGTTGGCGAAGATACAATTTACTCTACCGCACAACCATGTTTTATTGAGTTTGTTAATAGAAATTCACTCTTTTAAATGATTCTTAATGATTTTATTTATACTTAAAGTAAAATATTGATTATGTTTTTAATTTAACCGTTAATTGCTTAATTATCTACTATTTACATAGTATTACAAAGGCTTTCATCTTAATAACGTAAATAAAAATTACTACATTATAAACGTGATTATACAGTTAAATAATGTATTCATTGTTCAAAACTTTTTATTGTTGGGTTTGATTTTATAGTTATACGCAGCTAGTTTTTTTGAGAAGTTGGGGTTAAATGTTTAATTACTAGTAGTCTGTCCCACAAGTTTTGATACGTGACAAAGTTTGTAGTAAGCGATTTTTCGCTGTTGCTGAAGGACGCGCATTCCTTACTACAAACCTCGCAAAACTAATATGGTTGACCACTAGTATTCCACCACATTAATTCTGAGGGGTAGCATAATGGTATTTGTAGGTTGGGTTGAACGGAGTGAAACCCAACATCCGCGTTGGGTTGCGCTTCGCTTAACCCAACCTACGAATCAATCTCTCAACCTAGCAAAACTTATGTGGTGGAGTACTAGTACTCCACCACAAAAGTTTTGCGGGGTAAGGCGCTCGTAGTGGGAGCGTCTCGCTCCCTCGTCAAGGCTAGCGAGCAAGATGCTCGCTCGATAGCGCCAGCGAGCAAGATGCTCGCTCGATAGCGCTAGCGACCAAGATGGTCGCACTACGAATGTGCTACCCCTCATAACTTATGTGGTGGAGTACTAGTAGTTCACCACATTAATTTTGCGGGGTAACGCGTTCGTAGTGGGAGCATCTCGCTCCCTCGTTACAACCAGCGAGCAAGATGCTCGCACTACGCAAACCCATCAGAACTTATGTGGTGAAGTACTAGTATTCCACCACATAAGTTATGAGGGGTAGCATAATGGTATTTGTAGGTTGGGTTGAACGGAGTGAAACCCAACATCCGCGTTGGGTTGCGCTTCGCTTAACCCAACCTACGAATCAATCTCTCAACCTAGCAAAACTAATGTGGTGAACTACTAGTACTCCACCACATTAATTTTGATGGGTAAGATAATGGTATTTGTAGGTTGGGTTGAACGAAGAGAAGCCCAACGCGGGTGTTGGGTTGCGCTCCGCTTAACCCAACCTACTAAGAAGTTATTGTTACCGCTCATAACTAATATGGTTGACCACTAGAATATAAATATGTATTACAATGACGAGAATTTAGGATTGATTACAGAATCGGATTTGAAAAGTTTGATAGAGACGGTTTATTTGTTTAGAAATCCTGCAAATGCGAGTCGTCTGCTGGATGCTATGGAAGAATCTAAGGCAGGAAAAATTAAACCTCAAACCATTGAAGAATTTAAACAGGAATTAGGAATTGAGTGATAATTCACTCTTCACTAAAAAATAAAAATTCACTCGCTGCAACAAAAATCACTTTTTAACTAATTACTTCTAACTATCTATTAGCCATTACAGTTTTTTGCGATTGAGGTTGGAGTAAACCATTTAACAACTGCGCCGGACGTTCGCCTCCGTATGGCCAAGCAAAAGCATGACGGAAAGCGGCATCTTGACAAGCTTGGAGCATTTCAAAGCTGATAATATCGTAGGTTAAAAGATTTTCGTACTCAAATGGTAAGCGCACATTATGTAACCCGGCGTTATCAGTACAAATAGCGATATCTACCCCAGCATCAAAACAACGTTCAAACACCAACTTTAACTGGCGGATATCTTGCAAGGTTCCGGTTTTAATGTAAGTTGTTGGACACACTTCCAAACATTGTCCGCGTCTTGCTACATCTTTAAGTAAATCTGGGGTTAAAAGCGGGATCTGGATACCGTGGCCAATTCGCATCAAATAAGGCAGTAATTCCGGATGACAGCCAGCTTGGGTTTCATAAACGTGTCCGGTAGTATTTAAACCAACCGATAAAGCGTATTCGTAAAGCTTTTTCCATTCATCCATACGTTCTTTATAAGCGCTGTCTCCTCCGGCTACGTCTACAGCACATACATACTGTCTGTTTTGAGCGGCTAAATCTACAATCGCTTTATTTACCTCATAAGGAAGCCGCGAGTGCATGCACAATATCTGACTCGTCACAATCGGATATTCTGATACTTTGCTGGCTTTACCCACAACGTCCACAATCTCCGCCATTTTGTCAATTCTAAGAGATTGACTTAAATCTTCTGGAGTTCGCAAGTAGGGGGTGTAGCGCAATTCTAAATAAGCCAAGTTTTCAAAAATATATGCACCGCGTACCAAACGATAAATAAAGTAAGGCAAAGTGTCTACATTTTGCACGCTTTCAACTAAAGTATGCAGTTCTAGATATTCTTCTAAAGTATTGCGCGGTTTAGTGTAAAACTCTTCAAATTCTTGATAATTCTGAAAGTTTTTTACTTGCTCGTTGGAATGACGCTCGAAATATCCCCATAAAATCCGGGGTACAACCGAACCTCCCAAATGTCTATGCAATTCAGCGTATAAAGCCATAACTGATATTTCATACTAAAAATTTTATTAATGGTAACAAAAACAAAGATAAAAAAAATGGATACTCGAAAAAATTTTGTGTAAAGTCTATCTTAATTCCCTGCTAACTTTAGCTATAGTATGCAACAAATCCTTACCAGTACAGGGTTTTGACATAAATGCTTTTACGTTAAGACTTTTGTTTGCAGCTGAATCGTAATTTAACACCAAGCCGCTAATAGCAACAATTTTTACTTTGGTGTTGATTTTTTGTAACAACTTGATAGTAGTTTCCCCATCCATTTCAGGCATCATCATATCCAGCAAGATTAAATTAATTTCTCGTTGATGTTTGGCATAAATTTCTACAGCTTCGATTCCGTTAGATGCTGTTAATACGCGGTAATTATATGCTTCTAAAGATGATTTGGTAATTTTACGGATAGCTGGTTCATCATCAACTACTAAAATTAATTCTCCACTACCATTAAAGTCTTCAGATTCATCGCACCAAGAAATATTTGTTTCTTCGCCCGGTTGTATGGGTAAATAAATTTTAACGATAGTACCTTTATTTAACTCGCTGTAAACATTCATAAAACCACAGTGGTTCTTAACAATACCCAAAGCAGTAGAAAGACCTAAACCCGTACCTTTACCTACTTCTTTTGTGGTAAAAAATGGTTCAAAAATGCGTTCTTGAACTTCAGGATGCATACCTACTCCCGTATCAGTCACGGTGACTACAGTATAAGCACCTGTTTTGGCATAGATATTGGTTTGAACATAATATTCATCTATGAGGAGATTTTCGGCAGAAATTTCCAGCTTACCTCCGTTGGGCATTGCATCGCGGGCATTAACGACTAAGTTCATTAGTACCTGATGTAATTGGGTGGCATCTCCGTAAACATAATTCAAGTCTGACGGTATATTTACATCTAATTGAATTGATTTAGGAAAAGTTTCTCTGACAATTTGCTCAATTTCTGCAATTAGATATTTGATTTGAATAATAGTCCGTTTACCTTCAATACCTCTAGCAAAAGACAATAATTGTTTGATTAAACTAGCACCGCGTTGAGCATTATTTTCTAAAGTCTTGAGCAATCTTAAATGCTGCGAATCGTAGAGTTTTCTTTCTAATAGTTGCACTGACATTAAAATTGGTGCTAACACATTATTAAGATCGTGGGCTATTCCACCTGCTAAGGTGCCGATACTTTCTAAACGCTGGGTTCTTAACAGTTGAGTTTCAAGTTGTTTCTTTTGGGTTACTTCTGTATTTTCTGCCAAAATTGATTTTGGCTGTCCTTTTTCATCTCGTAATAAAGTCCAGCGACTTTCAACAACAATTTCTTTACCTTTTTTGGTTATTTGATGCAATTCTCCTTGCCAGTTTCCGGTATTAATAACGCTCAACAATGCATCATCTTGTTCTGAATTCAATTCTTTATGTAATAATCGCGATGATTTTTGACTATAAACTTCGTGAGCTTGCCAACCGTAGATATTTTCAGCCCCTTTATTCCAATATAAAATTCGATTATGAATGTCTTTGACTAAAATTGCGTTTGTCACTACATCTAGTAGCGCTGCTTGTGTTTGAAGCTTTTGTTCTGAAAGTTTACGCTGGGTGATGTCGCGAGTTATTGCTAAATGCAAAAAACTTCTGTTATGTTCGTTCGGTAATGGTACACCGTATGTTTTCATCCAGCGACGAGTACCTTTGAATCCAATCATCTCGAATTCCAAAGTTTCCTTATTACCCCGACAAACGCTTTCATGCATTAATCTATAGGCTTTTTGGTACTCTGGAGTAATTGCCGCACATAGCGATTTACCAATTATAATATCGGCGCTTTCTACCTCCATCATTTCTACCCCAGAGGCATTAATTTCTAGAAGAGTGCCATCGCTGTCTATTAACTTAATAGATTCTGGTTTTGCATCTGCGATCGCCCGCAAGCGGTTTTCGCTTTGTCGTAAAGCAACTTCTGTTTTTTTTAGTCTGACTGCGTAGTCTTTCACTAGATAATAAACTTGTGCAATTAATGCTAAGTTGCCAAAACCAGTAATAAAAAAAATAATTACAGCTTTATGAAAGTTAATATTTAATAAATTTATTCGATTTAATGAAACATTTGCTTCTGTTTCTTTAAGATCGTAAATAAGCTTTATTATTTCATTATTTAAAGCGAAATTTTGTGTAGTATTTAATTTTTGCCCAAATAAATCGAGTTGGTTATTTATGTTGCGATTGAGCAACAAAATTTGTTGCTGTTTTTCGTAGTTATGTTTAGTTAAATATTTTAATGATTGAATATTTATGTCAATTTCTTTTCGTGCAGAATCGTATAATTTTAGATAATTTGTATTGGTTGAGATTAAGTAATTGTAACGCGCTGTTTGAGCATTATTGAATACTGTTAGTGTTTTTTCAAGCCGAATAATAACTTCGTTTGAATGATTTACAATTCGTTGGTCTGCATTTAGCTTTACAGCATTGCTATATGAAATCGCTGTATTCACAAATACTAAGCAAAGGATTAATAAAAATAATATTCTTAATTTTTTGATGCTAAATGGTTTGATCATACTTAGAAAAATTCATTTTTTTTATAATAATAATTTTTGTTTCTCTGATGAATACAACATTCTTGAACCTAATTAAATAATCGGTTATACAAGTTAGTTATATTAATCAAAAATGCCGTTTTTTCAGATAAATATATAATTCAATTCATATGACTTTTTACTCTGTTATTTAAAGTGTAATATTGACAATTGATAGTTGTGCAGTGACAACAATAAATATAGTATTCCAGACATTAAGATTCCCGCAACGCCTTAAATAAAGGATATTTTAAGGACTTTCTGTGCCATTCCTATTCATGATGAAAAATATATCTGACAAGAAAATCGCGTGAAATATTTGTTTTGAGAAACTAAATAAAATACCGCAACTTTTGCAAAATATGTAAATTAGAGAATATCGGATTTACCCAAAATATTATTTTTATCTGGCAAATTAATATTTACTTAAACCAATATCTTTATCAAGCTGCTATTACCTCCTCACATATAAATTACATAAATCAGATTTATTATGAAATATAGACTATACATAAAGCTAGAATTTTTTTATACATATTTTATACATTTGTTCTAAAACTGATATGCAAACCATATTCGTATCCATCAATATAAATTGGTAGTTTTAATGAAAAGTTACGGTGTTAAATTGTTAATTATTTTACCAGAAATAAAAATTTAAAATGTAGTGTATCAATCAATTCCAATCCGATAAAATGTCAAATTTGTCATGAATTTATAATTAATCAAACTTTTTTTTGAAAATGTTACCTACTAGTCTTGACATAGGTTACTAATCGTGTGGATAATAATCATTTGTGAAAACCGTATTCTTAATAAAATCTCTTGGCTAACGTCATTGTTATAGGTGCCCAGTGGGGCGATGAAGGAAAAGGAAAAATAACCGATTTACTCAGCCGTTCCGCAGATGTGGTGGTGCGTTACCAAGGTGGAGTAAATGCGGGACATACAATTGTAGTAAAAGGTCAAACCTTTAAGCTGCATCTGATTCCTTCAGGTATTCTGTATCCAGATACCAAATGTATTATCGGCTCTGGAACTGTAATTGACCCACAAGTTTTAATTGCTGAATTAGATCAAATAGAAAGTTTAAATATTTCTACTCGCAATTTGTTAATTTCTGAGACGGCGCACGTCACGATGCCGTATCACCGATTAATTGATAAAGCTTCAGAAGAGCGAAGGGGTACTCATAAAATCGGTACTACAGGTAGAGGCATCGGTCCAACTTATGCTGATAAATCCGAGCGCACGGGTATCCGGATGTTGGATTTGATGAATCCCAAAGGATTGCGCGAACAGCTCGACTGGACGATAAATTCTAAAAACGTCATTCTCGAAAAGCTTTATAATTTACCACCGATAGATGCTGCTGCTGTAATTGAAGAGTATTTGGAGTATGCAGAACGCTTGCGTCCTCACGTTGTCGATACTTCCTTGGAAATTTACTCTTCGATTAGAGAACGTCGCAATATTTTGTTTGAGGGAGCGCAAGGTACTCTTTTAGATTTAGACCACGGAACTTATCCTTTTGTCACTTCTTCTAACCCTGTGGCGGGCGGGGCTTGTGTAGGTACTGGTTTGGGACCAACCGCCATCGACCGAGTGATTGGTGTCGCCAAAGCCTATACCACGCGAGTTGGAGAAGGTCCATTTCCTACCGAGCTTAACGGAGAAATAGGAGAGCATTTATGTTCTATAGGAGCTGAATTTGGTACAACTACCGGACGCAAACGTCGTTGTGGATGGTTTGATGCGGTTATCGGTCGTTATGCAGTACGTATTAACGGTATGGACTGTTTAGCAATTACCAAATTAGATGTTCTTGACCAACTTGAAGAAATTAAAGTTTGTGTCGCTTATGAAATTGATGGCGATACCGACGATGGATCTAGCTCCGCTATTCGCACCGAACATTTTCCTACTAGTTCTAGAAAATTCGCACAATGTCGTCCTATTTACAAAACTTTACCCGGATGGAAGCGATCGACAAGTGATTGTCGCACTTTAGAAGATTTACCACCACAAGCACTCGACTATCTCAAATTTTTGGCAGAATTAGTTGAGGTTCCCATCGCGATTGTTTCGTTAGGTGCAAGCCGCGATCAAACAATAATTGTTGAAGATCCAATTCACGGGCCAAAAAGAGCATTACTACAAGCTGATGGTACCCCTGTTTCTTTAGAGACTGTATAAGGTACAATGTTTTCTTTGTCTGTATATTTTAGAAGTGCAGTAAAAAAACTGCCTTGCCTTAACTGTAAACTGACCCATAATTAAATTAGAACAAAACTATGGAAATGACGGTCGAATGTCAAAAGCGACCAGAAGGAAGCAAAACAAAGGCTTTGCGTCGTTCTGGAGAGATTCCTGCCAATTTATACGGTCATAAAGGTACGGAATCAATATCTTTGGTAATTAACGCTAAAACTGTCGAGCGCTTGCTCAAAAAAGCTTCGGTGAATAATACCTTGATTGACTTGAAAATTAGCGATCTTCCTTGGGCAGGACAAACCTTACTGCGGGAAGTTCAAGCTCATCCAGCCACAGGTCAACCTTACCATCTCAGCTTTTTCGCTGTAGCAGGTCACGGTAAAATGACAGTTGAAGTACCTTTTAACTTTGTCGGCGAAGCAATTGGTGTAGAACAAGAAGGCGGTATATTAGATACCGTAATTACTCAAATGCAGTTAAACTGTCTGCCGGAGAACATTCCCGATTCAATTGATATTGACGTTAGTAACCTGAATGTTGGAGACAGCTTACACATCAATCAAATCGTATTACCTAAAGGCGTAACATTAACAGCAGAATCGGAAGAACTTGTTGTAAGCGTTTTACCACCACAAGTCAATGCAGCTACAGAAGATGAAGAAGCTGAAGGCGCAAGCGAAGCACAAGCTGAACCTGCAACTACTTAAACGATACTTTATTAAATTTAAAATACCAGGGGTTAGCTCCTGGTTTTTTTGTATCTAGTTAAGTGTAATAATGACCTAGCAGATCGTAGTGGCGATTTGTTAATATCACAAATGAAAACTATAGAGCTATTTATCAAACTTTACTTATATTTGTGGGGTAAGTTTCTTGAAAAGCCTTCTGTTTTAACATTAACCTTAAGTCCATATTTATGTGACTAGCTTGCCCCATCTCTTGTAGAGAACGATAGTTACCAACAAAGAAAAATTATATCTTAAAATTCTAGATACAACTCAACCACGAGATGCACAATTAAAAGAGATTAATTAGCTAATAGCCGAATTATGGCAAAAAAAAGTTCTGGTAATTTTTTACCTCTCTCCCAAAGCTTTCTCTCTCAACTGATATTCGGGTCATTTTTAGCGTTTGTATTTTACCTGTCGTCTGAACGACTTGGCCTAAGCGTTTTCCTTGGAGTACTAGGAGGATTGTTATTAGGTTTATTTACAACATCTACAAGAACTGGCCCTCATCCCGAAACCGTAGCATCTTCCGATGGTGTAGATGCTGGATTGAAATACTGGTTATTTTTCTTGCTCAGCTTTTTACTTTTAGGTTATGAACCCCCTATAAGTATTTTGCTAGGTGGAATAGCTGGTTTGAGTGGAGGCTTTATTTTTGCTTGGTGGGGAAGCAAGGAACCAACTGTTACTAAAGTAGGAAGTCAGATTCAGCGAGATATCGCAACTGACGATGACGACGAGTTAGCTTCCCCCGCACAGAGAACTAACTCGCCGCGAACTAGAAGAGTAGCCCGTCGTTACCGTCGTCGTTCTGGAATCAATATTAAGTTTTGGGAAAAGTAGCTGAAAGTTAATAGTTAAAAGTCAGGAGTCAGGAGTTAGGAGTTAAGAGTTAAGAGTTACAACTTAATATTTGGAAATTTTGTCAAAAACAAGGTTTCTCAATCGTAAATAAATCATAAATTCTGAATTCATGCTCTAGAAACCTTTATTTTTAGGTTTTATTGAATTCAAACAGCAACAAGCTACATAACTCCTAACTCCTAATTCCTAACTCCTAATTCCTAACTCCTAATTCCTGTCTTCATAAGTAGTTCCCATGTTTTTATATCTTTCCAAACTGCTACCCCTTTTTTTCTATCCTCTAGGATTTATATGTATTTGTAGTATTTTAGGGCTGATTTTGCTTTGGAAAAGACCGCGTTTAGCAGCATTTTTTATTGCGTTAGGATTGTTTGTAGTGCTAGTTACCTCTAATGCTTGGTCTTCTCGCCTTATTGTCAGTTCCCTCGAATGGCAAAATATTCCTAAAGGAGAATTGCCTACAGCAGAAGCCATTGTAGTTTTAGGTGGTGCAACTAAGTCTGCTTACGCACCTCGAACCGCTGTAGACTTAAACGAAGCAGGCGATAGAGTTGTTTACGCAGCCCAACTTTACCGTGAAAAAAAAGCTCCTTTGATCGTTGCTAGCGGTGGTCGTATCGATTGGGCTGGAGGCGGTACGCCAGAATCACAAGATATCGCAAAATTACTTACGTTTATGGGAGTAAAATCGGAAGATATTTTACAAGATCCCACTTCGCTTAACACTTATCAAAATGCCGTAAACGTCAAAAAAATTCTCTTAGAACGTAATATTAACCGCATACTATTAGTAACTTCAGCAATGCATATGCCGCGTTCGCTGGCAATTTTTAAACATCAGGATATTGAAACAATTGCTGCACCTACTGATTTTCTGGTGACAAAAGGCGAACTTGAATCAATAGGCAGCACCCCTAAAAGTGCAATTTTAAATTTATTACCAGATAGCAGAAATTTAGAAAACTTTACCCTTGCTTTAAAAGAGTATGTAGGTATGATTGTATACCGTCTACGTGGGTGGGTTTGAGTCAGTGAACAGTGAACAGTGAACAGTAATCAGTTAACAGTTAACAGTGAACAGTGAACAGTTAACAGTGAGCAGTGAACAGTGAACAGTTAACAGTGAGCAGTGAGCAGTTACCAATAACTAACAACTAACAACTAACAACTAACAACTAAAATAATGTCTCAAGAATTACAAAGAATAGTTCCGTCAGGCTCATCTCAAATAGAAGAAACTATTGCTGTTAATCAAACGACTCGTCAATTTTACCGAGAAATTCAAGTACGCTCGGATTTTAATCGTCACTGTGAATGGTATTATGCTACGGCTAAAAGCAATCGTGAAGAATTAGAAAAAATGCGCGGCGAACTGAATATATTTCAGTGGTTTCGCCGCAGACGCTAAATTTTAGATTGTTTCTAGTTCATTAGTACGCAAGTGAGCTTTAAACTTTTTAGTAAACATCACTTGAATAGGGAAGTTCGCACTAACTGGTCTTCCTTTCCATTCTGTAGCAATATTAAAGACTTCTCCTTCCATGCCTTTGATATCAAAAGCTTCACCACGATGTTCGGGATGATGATAAATTACTACTGATTCAGTTACACGAACGCGATCGCCAACTTTCATATCACTATTTACATCTAGCTTTTGGTTTTCCACAACAGTCGTCACGGCTATCCCTCAATGAATTTGTTTTTTATCAAAATATAGACTGCTTGCCACTTTAAATTTTGTTTTAGCTTGATAAATGCGGTATAGAAGCCATACATAAAACCTCCCTCACATCAAGGCAAGAGTTTTCATCTCTATATCTTCACTCCAAAAGTAGACATTGGTCAACTAGCCTTATGAGTGAGTAGTGAGGAATTATGAGTTAGGAATTGGGGATGGGGGATGGGGCATTGGTAATTTGTAATTGGTGAAGCAGCGCGATCTTGGGGGTCTCCCCCATGAGCGACTGCTGTTAGCGAAGCGTGCGCGAAGCGCATACCCGAAGGGTAATTGGTAATTGCGAATAGCAATTTCTTCTTGTCTCTCTATCCCCCATGCCCTATGCCCTATGCCCAATTCCCCTCTCCTCAATAAGGCTACGGTGTACACAGAAGTCTTCTATATTGGTTTCACAGCGTTTAGATCCCCCCTAACCCCCCTTTTTTAAGGGGGGGATTGGATTGAAAGTCCCCCTTGAAAAGGGGGATTTAGGGGGATCTTCGAGATGTGTGTACACCGTAGCCTCAATAAGGAGGACAAACTCCCCGCACTTGTGGAGGAAGTTGCTTGCAGGTTGTATTAAATGATTTGGGTTGAATTAACCACCATGCGAGCAATCCTAATACTGTACCTCCGATTAATAGCAGCAATAAAATGAATAGTAATACTATTGGATTGCGTTTAGGCTTTTTCTTGCTAGCTGCGGGAGCGTTATTCGTAACGGGTTCATCCTCGGAAAGTCTTAAGTCTAATAATGCTTGGGAACTTTCTGCTAATTCTTGTTCTGGCTGTGCTGCTTCCCCTTCCAACACTTCTATATCAGATGCTTTAGGGCTGACTATAGCTAAATAATCTGGAATGACGCGACAATGAGTAATCACTACTGAAATATTGTCGTGTCCGTTTCTTGAGCAGGCTAATTTAATCCAAGATTCGGCTGCTTCTTGGGGGGAAACTTCACCCGTTAATACTGGTAATGCATAATCACGCCAATAATGTTCTACCAAATTATTGTCGCTTAAGCCGTCGGAACATAATAGCAATATTCCATCTTCTTCTAGAATAAAGCGTGTGATTTGAGGATGAAGAAATTCACCTTCTTTAGTACCCAAGGCTTGAGTTAAGGCTGTAGCATCGGGACGCTGTAATGCTTTACGATACAGGCTGCGTGCGTGAATTACTTCTCGCTTTGCAACGTCGTCATCAACTGTAAGTAGCTGGCAATAGTCGCGAGTAATCCAGTAGGCACGACTATCACCGACGCTTGCTAGATAAAGTTCGCAGGCATTTTCCGAACGCCAATTAGCGGTAGTTTGCACGCTTTGCGGTATCTGTACTGACATAACCAGCGTTGTAGCCATACGCTCTCTTTTTTCGCGTTTTTGCTGGTTATTGGCATTGCAAATTAAGTTATTTACAACTCGCAAGCTGGCTTCGATTTGCTGTTTCAACAAGTCTGGGGATACGATTTCGGCTTGCTGTGCGACTTCAGCTAGTAAAGCTTTGATTTGCAATTTTACTGACTGTACGGCCAAAGTGGAAGCAACTTCACCACCCTCGTGCCCGCCGATACCATCGCATACAAGGGATACTTTAGGCAATAAAGAATCTTCTTTTCCATCCTTAACTGTAGGAAAACAATTATCTTCGTTTCTGGTTAGCTGTTCTCCTTTATCTGTAATTCCATATACTTTTAAAGTTAAAGGTAATTCTGCTGCTGCTGATAGCAATAGTTGATTAAGCTGGTTAGAAATTGCTTCAAAATCAACCACACCGCTACACATCTGTTTAACAATTTTTTTTAAGGGATTGTTAACTTTTGTGTGAGAAATTGCTACAATCGGTCGCCAACATTCTCCCAACTGCTGCAAAGATGGCGTATCTGTATCTTCAATTAGTTCCAGCAAGCGCACGCACCAGCCCTGTACGCGCAAATTTTCTGGAACCAGCAGACTACCGGCAACTCCTAATTCAGATAAAGGTTTCCACAATTCGAGAATTTGCCACAACCAGTAAACTTGTCTTACAGCCGTTGAATCCCAGACATCGGTAATTGCTGGATGCAGACTGCCTTTATCGTTAATAGGTGCATTTTCCAGCAGCAGGATATTATCTTCAGTATCTTTAGGTATTTTTGTAAATCCGTATACATGAGGAACGTGCAACCGATGTTGATGCAAGCGTAGATAGGGTAAAACTTTTGTAGGTAATTGTTCTAATGACTCTGGTATTACTATAGGTTGAGTATCCAGCCAAATTTGAGGTGAAATGACTTCGTAACGAGAAGCAATTTTTTCTCCTGATTCTAAATTATATTTTTTAGTGTCTACAGCCCAAACATATTGGTAAACAAGGGGAGTAAAGCAATTAGCGCAAAGGCGATTGCCTACAGTATTAACGGGGTCGGTACAGTGAGGATTCGGGCAATAAACTATCCTTTGAGTAGAAATCATCAGGTATAAATTCCATCTACTAAAATCAACAGGTAAATTTCAGTTACAAACGAGTCAAATAATTAGGGCTTGGATTAGACTTGATAAGTATTCTTTTAACCAAAGTCTGTTTTTAGAAGTAATCAAAATTTACCTTAAAAAGAACAATTTTTTACTATCTGGAAATTATTTGCACGCAAATGTATTTAATTTAGTACGGTGAGGCTTAAATAAATCTTGATTTTGGAAGTAGTTAGCAAGCTTGTAGTTTCAGTTTTTTACTTTCATACTTGATACTTAAGCCGTGCGGTGTACTAGTCAGTGCGAATCAATTTATCCTGAATGTAGATTTTAGGATGATATATGCCTTATACAACTTTAATTTGGCTGATAGTCGGAGCCTGTTTTTGTTTGTCGGAATTATTTATCCCGACTGCTTTTGTCGCTTTTATGATGGGCATTAGCGCTTTTATAGTAGCGATATTGTCTTTAGCAGTAGGAAATTTATGGCTGCAAGCATTGGCTTGGTTGTTGCTTTCGACATCATTAATAGTGCTTACCCGTAAATATATTTCACCACCACGCCGTAAATCGAAAATTCGGGATGCAGTTTTAGGGGAAACTATCACAGAAATACCGGCGGGTAAAACGGGAAGAGTTTTGTACGAAGGCAATTCTTGGCGAGCGCGATGCGATGACGAACAAGCTTTTATCGCGCCTTATCAAAGAGTGTACGTAGTCAGGCGCGAAGGTACAACATTAATTGTCATGCCCGAGAATATTTTGCATTCTTAATCGTGCTTGATTTTCATGTTTGAGTTTCGTTTTTGATTTTCATGTTTGAGTTTCGTTTTTGATTTTCATGTTTGAGTTTCGTTTTTGATTTTCATGTTTGAGTTTCGTTTTTGATTTTCATGTTTGAAAAATATATTAGGAGAAAAGACAATGGAACAATTATTTTTACTAATATCCTTAGTTTTTGGTGGAAGTGCTTTAGCTGGTAGCGTAAAAATTATCAACCAAGGAAATGAAGCTTTAGTCGAAAGATTAGGTAGCTACAACAAAAAGTTAGAACCTGGACTTAACTTCATGTTTCCTTTCTTCGATCGAGTAGTTTACCGCGAAACTATTCGGGAGAAAGTTATAGATATTCCTCCGCAAAAGTGTATTACCCGCGATAACGTAGCTATTGAAGTGGATGCTGTGGTTTATTGGCGGATTGTCGATATGAGTAAAGCATACTACAAAGTAGAAAATCTCCAAGCGGCGATGGTGAATCTGGTCTTGACTCAAATTCGCTCCGAAATGGGACAATTAGAACTTGACCAAACTTTTACCGCTCGGAGTGAGGTTAATGAAACTTTATTGCGAGATTTAGACATTGCCACAGATCCCTGGGGTGTTAAAGTAACCCGTGTAGAATTGCGCGATATTATTCCTTCCAAAGCAGTACAAGACTCAATGGAATTGCAAATGTCCGCAGAAAGACGCAAGCGGGCAGCAATTTTGACATCAGAAGGGGAAAGAGAATCGGCGGTAAATAGTTCCAGAGGTAGAGCAGAAGCGCAAGTTTTGGAAGCAGAAGCCAATCAAAAAGCCGTAATTTTACAGGCAGAAGCACAGCAAAAAGCTACCATTCTCAAAGCGCAAGCCGAACGCCAGCAGCAAGTACTAAAAGCTCATGCCGTTGCCGAATCATCAGAAATTCTTGCTCAAAAAATGAAAGAGAATCCTAAAGCCCAGCAGGCATTAGAAGTGCTGTTAGCCTTGGGTTACTTAGACATGGGAGCAGCAATCGGACAAAGCGAAAGTGCCAAAGTCATGTTTATGGACCCACGCACAATTCCCGGTACTTTAGAGGGTATACGCTCTATCGTCTCTGATACCCAAGGTGATAATTCGATGCTCGAACAGGTTAAGAATCATCAGCAACGCGGTTAGGAGAGAGGGGGGAGAGGGGGGAGAGGGGGAGATGGGGAGATGGGGAGACAAGGAGACAAGGAGAAATTAGTTCCTAACTTGCTACTTGCTACTCACTACTTACTACTCCTAAACTCCTAACTCCTAACCCTTCGGGTTCGCAGTCGCTCATGGGGAAATCCCCAAGACCGCGCTGTCTCACTCCTAACTCCTAACTATGCCCCATGCCCCATCCCCAATTACCAATTAACAAGCTTGCTCTGCGTGGCATTTTTCGCATAAGCCGAAGAATTCTAATGTGTGATAAAAGATTTTAAAATTTTGGCTGGTTTCTAATTCGGTTTCTAATTGATGCACCGGACATTGTTCGATAGGAATTGAGTTACCACATTGCAAGCAGGTTAAATGATGTTTGTCTTGCTGTACTAAACTATAAAGTGCTTCACCGTTAGCTAGGGTTCTTACTTGTACTAAGCCTTCGAGTTTTAACGCTTCCAAAGAACGATAAACTGTTGCTAAACCCATACTTTGATTGCAATTACGCAGCTCCACATATAGATTTTGGGCGGAAATGCTTTGTTTACTGGATTTGAGCAGGTTTAAAATCCGCTCTTGGCTACGGGTACGTATAGGTTTCATAAACAATAACTATTTAAATAACTGCAATAAAGAATTTCTATTACCACGTCTACTTTAAATTTACTTGAATAATTTTGAGAATATCATTTCCCTTTGGTTACAGCAGAAAGATATAGTATATCCAGAGCAGCATTGGGTAAGATTAAGTGCCGATTAAATACCAAGCAAAAATTTTTGTAACTCTTCGTCCTTCAGTTTTAGATCCAGCTGGTGTCGCCGTACAATCCGGGCTAAAGCAGATGGAATACAACAACGTTGAACAAGTAAGAATTGGAAAATATATCCAATTGATGATTACCTCTGATTCCGAGCATTCAGCACGTCAAGATTTAGAAAAAATATGCAACCAAATCCTAGCAAACCCAGTGATTGAAAACTATCGCTTCGATTTAACTGAAGTAGAATCAGTTATTGGGGCAGTTTGAGTAGTTAGTACCACCGGAGTTAGGAGTTATAAGTAGCGAGTAGCGAGTAGCGAGTAGCGAGTAGCGAGTAGCGAGTAGCGAGTTAAGAATATATTTCTCCTTGTCTCCTTGTCCCCCATCTCCCCCCTCTCCCCCTCTTCCCCCTCTTCCCCCTCTACAACCTTAACCTTATGAAATTCGGCGTTATAGTCTTCCCCGGTTCTAATTGCGATCGCGATGTTGCTTATGTAACGCGAGATATTCTTTCTCAACCAACTCGTATGGTTTGGCATCAAGATACGGATATTTCTGATATCGATGTGGTAATTCTACCTGGCGGTTTTAGCTATGGGGATTATCTTCGTTGCGGTGCGATCGCTCGCTTTTCTCCGGTAATGTCTTCTGTTCTCGAACACGCACAAAAGGGTAAGTTTGTCTTGGGTATCTGTAATGGTTTTCAGGTGTTAACTGAGTCAGGACTTTTGCCTGGTGCGTTGATTAAAAATCGAGATTTGCATTTTATCTGTGACAGAATTCCGTTAAAGGTTGAGCGTAAAGATTTACCTTGGACCCAAGGTTATCAAAACTACGAGCAAATAACTTTACCTGTGGCTCATGGTGAAGGAAAATTTTACGCCTCGGAGAAAACTTTGGCCGAGTTAGAAGATAATAACCAAGTTGTATTTCGCTATGAAGGTGAAAATCCCAACGGTTCATTAAGAGATATTGCAGGTATTTGCAATAAAGACGGTAATGTGTTGGGTATGATGCCCCATCCTGAAAGGGCTGCTGATGCGATGTTGGGCAATACTGATGGGTTGAAGTTGTTTAAAGGTTTGTTGGATGTTTTGGTGGGAGTGTAAGAGTTAGTACCACCGGAGTTAGGAGTTATGAAGTTAAAGCTTAATCAAGGTTCAGAAAATCTTTCTGTTTTTTGGTTGTTTACTACTTGCAAAAGTAATTTTTTAAAAGCTGTTGCATCATAATAATAATTTTTAATGAGCAAGTCAGTTGTTATTAACCTCGGAAGTAGCGATTTATATAGAGGATGCGAGCAAATAACGGCTCAATTGTGGGTTTGTGGTGATCCCCTTCCAGAACAATTTGTCGGCTCATTGCCAGCAGCACCACATTTGGTGGAAATGTATCAACGCTGGCAATTTATGTATCGCAGCTTTTACGATTGCTTAAATTTGCGATCGCTATCCCTTGAAGATGATGAAATAGAAATAGAGGAAAGTGATGTAACTAATATTTCTGATGTTAGCTTTGATAATTTATCCGAGCATTTAGGATTGAGTATTAATGCTTGGTTAAAGTCTGAGGAATTTTTGAATATAGAACGTCAATTGCGCTCTGCATTAGGTAGAGAAGAGGAAATACAGATAGTTATTCAAACTAGCGATTTATGGCTGCGACGCATACCTTGGTGTTGGTGGGATTTTCTCAGTGATTATCCCAAAGCCGAAATAGCTCTTTTTAGACCGGAGTATAGAAGAACTAATGTCTTTCCACAGTCGAGATTAACTAAAAATCAAGTCAGAATCTTGGCTGTTATTGGTAACAGTATTGGTATTGATTTGGAAGCAGAAAAAATGTTTCTGCACAACTTACAAGATTCAGACGTTAAGTTTCTTGTTCAACCGTCGCGTCAAGAATTTAATAGATATCTTTGGGATTCCCTTGGTTGGGACATACTGTTTTTTGCAGGGCATAGTTTAACTGAAAACGAAAAAGGCAGGATTTATATTAATGAAAATCAAACAAATAATAGTTTAACTCTCGAACAGTTAGAAGAAGCACTCAAAGCTGCCATTGAAAATGGTTTGAAATTAGCAATATTTAATTCCTGCGATGGGTTGGGACTAGCTTCGGTGCTGGAAAAGTTAAATATACGTACCACAATTGTGATGCGCGAGCCAGTACCAAATCTGGTAGCACAAGTTTTTTTCAAATTTTTCTTAGAGTTTTTTGCAGAGCAGAGAAATTCTTTATACATATCATTTCAAAAAGCACGCAGGCAGTTACAAGGATTTGAACATAAATTTCCCGGTGCTTCGTGTTTACCCGTAATTTTTCAAAACCCGGCGATAGAACCGCCCAATTGGATAACTTTGGGAGGAATGCCACCTTGTCCTTATCGGGGATTATTTGCTTTCAGAGAAGAAGATGCAGACCTGTTTTTTGGAAGGGAGCAGTTTACTTATGATTTATTAAAAGCTGTAAAAAGCAAAACATTTGTAGCTGTAGTTGGTGCGAGCGGAAGCGGTAAATCCAGTGTGGTGTTTGCTGGTTTGGTTCCTTGGTTGCGACAAGATGATAGTACAAATTGGCTGACTATTTCTTTTCGTGCGGGTAATAAACCCTTTGAAGCATTAGCGATTGCTTTATTACCTTTGTGTTTATCAATTAATTTTTTACAACATAATACAACCCACTCTGAAGATCGCCGTCATTTGCTCGAACAAGAACTAACTGCACGATTAGAACACGATCGTCAAGCATTACAAAAAATCGTTGCAGAATTTGCAAAACAAAATCCTAATAGTCGTTTAGTATTAATAGCAGATCAGTTTGAAGAACTCTACACTCTTTGTTCTGAGTCAGAAACTCAACTTTTTTTAGATGTATTATTGGCTGCTGTCAGTTTAGCTCCAGCTTTTACTTTAGTTATTACCTTAAGAGCCGACTTTTACGGTCATGCTTTATCTTATCGTCCATTTAGCGACGCTTTGCAGGGAGCGGTACTTAATCTCGGCCCCATGAGTCAAGCAGAATTGCACTCAGCAATTGAAAAACCTGCAACAAAAATGAAAGTCAAGCTTGAGTATGGGTTATCAAATAGATTAATTGATGATGTATGGGGTGAGTTAGGAAATTTACCGCTGCTGGAATTTGCTTTAACTCAGTTGTGGGAAAGACATCACAACGGTGAACTCATACACGAAGTTTATACTGAGATTGGTTGCGTCGAGGGTGCTTTGGCTGAGTATGGGGAGCAAATCTATGCTCAACTTTCTGAAGTCGATCGCCAAAGAGCAAAACGGATATTTATTCAATTAGTGCGGTTGTCAGAAGGTACCCAAGCTACTCGCAGATTAGCAACTCGCTCTGAGGTAAATAATTGGGATTTGGTAACTCATTTAGCATCTGCTCGGTTGTTAGTCACAAGTCGGAATGATTCCACTGGTGAAGAAACGGTAGAAATTGTTCATGAAGCTCTGATTAAAAGTTGGGGACGCTTAGAACAATGGATACAGCTTGATGGTGACTTTCGACGCTGGCAAGAACAGCTTAGAGCAGCAATATATCAATGGGAGAAAAGCGATCGAGATAAAGGTGCGCTGTTGCGGGGTGTACCTTTAGCCATAGCCCAAGATTGGCAGCAAAAACGCTCCGAAGAACTTAGTGTTAAAGAAAAAGAGTTTATTCAAAGTTCTCAGTTAGTTTGCGATCGCGAAATTGAAAATCAAAATCGCAGACGAAGAATTACGATTATAGGGCTTATTATTGGTTTGGTTTTAGCCTTGTTTTTAGCTGGGTTTGCTCGATTCCAATGGCAGAATTCTTTAATCAATGAAATTAAAGCTGTTAGCGCTCATTCTCAAGGATTACTGACTTCAAATCAAACATTAGATGCTTTGGTAGAAGCAATCAAAGCCAAGCAAAAACTTAAAAAAGTAATTTGGGTAGATACAGACACCCGGAAAACCGTTGAATCGGCATTAAGAAAAGCAGTAAACAGTGCAGTTGAATACAACCGCTTATCGGGACATGAAGCTGATGTAGAAAATGTAATTTTTAGCCCTAATGGTAAGTTAATTGCCACTACAAGTTGGGATAAAACAGTCAAACTTTGGAACCTAAGCGGTAAACTAATTCATACTCTTGAAGGACATACTTCTGGTATTCAAGATGCAGCTTTTAGTCCCGATGGTGAGACAATTGCCACTGCTAGTTGGGATAAGACAGTTAAACTTTGGCATACAAACGGTAAATTACTTCAAACTTTTATAGGACATACTTCTAACGTTTACGATGTTACTTTTAGTCCCGACGGTAAAATAATTGCTTCAGCTTCTAACGACAAAACAATTAAACTTTGGGATAGAAAAGGTACGATTATTAAAACTTTTACAGGACATACTGCTCCCGTCAACGGAATTGCATTTAGTCCCGACGGTAACAAAATTGCTTCGGCTTCTACAGATAAAACAATTAAACTTTGGAACATCGACGGTAAGGTAATAAAAACCCTTAAAGGTCATCAAGAAGTTGTGCAACAAGTCGTGTTTTCTCCCGACGGTAAAACATTAGCCACAGCTTCTTTTGATGGTACCGTCAAGCTTTGGAATGTTGAAAATGGTAATTTAATCAACACATTTACAGGTCATCAAGACCAAGTTAGAAGTGTTAGTTTCAGTCCTGACGGTAAAATAATTGCTTCAGCTGCTACGGATAGTACTATTAAGTTGTGGGATGTGGAAAATCTTACCTTATTGCAAACTATTAAAGGTCACGAAGATAGATTTTTCAGCGTTAGTTTTAATCCCGTAATTGATATACTTGGTAAGGGTAGTGGTCAAACAATTGCTGCCACTTCAACCAGCAAAGATGTGCAAATGTTTAGATTAGACCATCCTTTGCGAACAATTCTTAGAGGTCATAATTCTACTATTACCGGAGTTGCTTACAGTCCCGATGGTAAATTAATTGCTTCTGGAAGCGACGATAAAACCATTAAACTTTGGAAACCAGACGGAACCATTATAAGAACTCTTAGGGGTCATCAAGGTCACGTTCACAACATTGCTTTTAGTCCCGATGCAAAGCAAATAGTTTCGGTTTCTGACGATAAAACCATTAAAATTTGGCAGCTAGACGGTACTTTGTTGCATACTCTTCAAGGACATTTTGGAGCGGTTTTGGGAGTAGCTTTTAGCCCTGACGGTAATAAAATTGCTTCGGCTTCTACTGACAGCACCATAAAAATTTGGCAACTGAAGATAACAAAAAACCGATTCTGTTAAAAACCCTTGAATCTCATAGTGAGCCTGTAGTCGGAGTAGCTTTTAGCCCCGATGGAGAAAAAATAGCTTCAGCTTCCTTAGATCGCAACATTAAACTTTGGAAAATTGATGGTACTTTATTGCATACCTTTGAAGGTCATAATAATGGGATTATTGCAGTAGCTTTTAGTCCTGACGGAGAAAAAATAGCCTCAGCTTCTTTAGATCAAACTGTAAAATTATGGAAAACAGACGGTACTTTGCTTAACACCTTTCAAAGTAATGACGGTTGGTTCAGAGGTGTAGATTTTAGTCCGGATGGTACAAAAATTGCTGCTGCTTCTACAGATAAAACAATAAAAATTTGGCAACCTGACGGTACATTATTACATACTCTTGAAGGTCATAAAGGTGCGGTTTGGATGTTAGCTTTTAGCCCTGATGGAAAGAAAATTGTTTCTACTTCTGAAGATAAAACTTTAATTGTATGGAATTTAGAGCGTATTTTAAGTAAAGATTCCTTAGCTCACGGTTGTAATTGGGTGAGCGATTATTTAAAGAATAATTCTAATGTGAGCCAGAGCGAACGGAAAATGTGTGATGGGGTTGGGAATTCAAAGTAATATCCCTCTTGTGTCACTTTCCGGATAATTTAGATATAAATTAGGTGGTTTTATCCGGATGGATAAAAGAATTTAAACTGATTAATTGCTGTAATCAAATGGTTAAACCCAAGAAATAAAGTACTGGGGGTGTTGCAAAATTAATTTACCCAGTATTAAAATTAAATATTTTGTAATTACACCTGGGTTAGAGATGAAATTATTATAAGTTTTGCATAGTCTGTTTACTCTAATACTTAATTTGTATTTTGATGGGATTGTCAAGAAAGTACGTAAATAAATGAAAATTTTGATTTTAACTTCAAGTACTGGAAATGGACATAACGCTGCTGCTGATGCATTTGTAGATTGGATTACTTATTTATATGGTTCTCAAATAGAAATAAAAATTGAACATTTACTAGAAAATTCTAGTCCAACTTTAGCCAAAGCCGTTAATTTTTATAACTATATCCAAAGAAATGCACCTTGGTTTCATCACATTTATTACAACATAATCGAACTACAAGAAATAATTAATCCAGGTACAGTTTCTTTAGGTCGAGATTATTATATTCAAATACTTAAAGACTTTCATCCTCAAGTTATTCTCAGCGTACATGATGCTTTAAATAAAGGATATTTCCAGTTAGCTAAACAAGTTCTTGGTTCTCATACTCGTTGTGTAATCTATTGTCCTGAAATTCAGGGTGGTTATGGATTTAGTCGTAACTGGGTTAATAAGACTGCCAATCTATTTTGGGCACCTACAGAAGAAACCGTACAAACAGCAATTAATTTAGGAATGAAACCTGAACAAGTTAAAAATTTAGGAATTATCTTCCCCCGTAACTTTTATCATCCGTTTCTTTCGGCAATAGAAAAAAATAATTTATTGGTACATGAATTAGGTTTAAATATAGGAAAATTTACTCTATTATTATCTACAGGTGGGGCTGGTGCCCAGAATCATATTGCATTTTTAAATAGTTTAATTTATCTAAAAAATGATTTACAGGTTATAGCATTATGCGGTAGCAATGAAAATGCTATTAATCAGGTTAGAGAATGGAGTCAACAAAATCCCGACTTTAATGTATGTGCTTTAGCATTTACCGAAAAAATGCACCAAATTATGCAAATTAGTGATGCCATAGTTGCAAGAGCTGGTAGAACTCCCTGTGAGGCCTTGCATCTAGGTTGCCCCATTATAATTAATGGTTTGGGTGGAATTATGCCCCAGGAATTATTAGCAGTAAAATACTTTAAAAAACGAGATATATCTACCACTATTTATCATCCAAGTCAACTATTACCTATTCTGAAACAATGGATAACTAAACCAGAAACTCATCTAGCAATTCGCAATAAATTACTGTCTTGTAGACAAGATACTAGAGCAGAAATAGGAATTAAACAAGTATTGAATATTAATTAAAATTAATGCGACATTCAAGAAAGAATAATACCAATGTTATTCAGAGCGAACGGAATATGTGTAGATGGTGTTGGAAATTGAAAATGATAAGTTGTAGAGACGCGATATAAGTACCTAGGCAAAATTAATTGTATATTGTCATTGCGAGGAACGAAGCAATCCCAGGGTTTTGAAGATTTTAGAATGTTAAATTAATTTTGCACGACTACTTATCGCATCTCTACTGTTATCCAAGAAGCATCGGGAGAGCGATCGGCACCGTTGGGTAGTTTAAAACCAGTGGAAGAATCAAAAGCTTTACCTAAATTATTTTTACGACTCCAACCTTGTAATTGATATGCGATTTCAATATTGCGGTTTCCTGTTTCTACTCCAGTTGGTGACATTATTAATAGTTCCCCCGATGCTAAGCGTTCAAATTTCCATTCTTGATTTTTTTGACATAGCTGCCAAAATTGTTCGTCGGTTAGGTCGATTTTTAGTTGTAAGGTGGAGTTGGGATTGATTAGTGAAGGGGAGCATCCCAATATTGCAAAAATAAAATTTTGTAGTGCGAGCATCTTGCTCGCTATGTATATCAAGCGAGCAAGATGCTCGCACTACAAAAAAATAAAATCACACATTTGGGATGCTCCCTAGTGAAGTGTTCATTTTACGTTTTTATTTTAATTAAATAACCCAATTAATAACCCAAATATTTTTTAATTTTTATTTTAAAATCTCTTTTATTAATTCAACCGCTGTTTTTGTAATGCCTTGTCTTCCACGTAACCTTCAGCCAAATTATTGCTATCACATCACCACCCGTTGTAACAATCGGGAGTTTCGCTTAACACGTTTGGAATGTCGTGAAGTCTTGCTTTATGCCATCAAAAAAGCGCTACAAAAGTATGATTTTAAACTCTATGCTTTGTGTATCATGAGCAACCATGTCCATTACTTGCTCGAACCAAAGCAACCAGAACATCTTCCCAAAATTATGCACTGGCTCAATTGGTACACAGCCATGTGCTTTAATCGAATGCTCAACCGTACAGGACATTTTTGGGAGAAGCGATACTATAGTACGGGGTTTCCTAATACAGATAAGCGACGGGCTTTAAATACCTTGCGATATATCCACGCAAACCCTAAAGCAGCACGGATGCAGCAAGGGTTTTTTTATAACTTTAGTAATTATGGAACTCACGATAGATTAACTAGTGACGGTATCACACAATGGCATCCGGCGTTTCTACAATTAGGCAGTACTTTAGAAGAGTGTGCAGCAAAGTATCGTAGATTTTGTCAGAAATATCGACCAAAGGCAAAGCCAGAGAAGCGAAATCACTGGGGAAGTCGTTTTTTACCGACGGTGACGAAGAGCAAAAAGTCAAAAAAATCTTCACCTGGACAGATGAGCCTACCTTGGGATAAGCAGAAAGTAACTGAAAGTACTGAAGTACATGAAGTAGCAGAAAAGTTTATTCAGGCTAACTGCTATAGTCCCACGGTGCCAGGTATCGGATTTGCGAAACGTTGATTACTTCGTGGAAAAGAAGGTTGTAAGAAATGTTTACAAACTTTTGAAAGCTTTAAATGTTAGACTTTACAAGTCTTTTCGCGAGAGAAGAGAGAATCCAAAATCAAATAATAAAATCTAAACACCGCTTTTAAGGTGTAGATTAATATTGGCAAAACTACACCACCTGTTGGTGGTGCCTCCTCTGCTGGCTGAGCTTCACCATGAGTCATATCGGCTTGGGTTATTAATGTTGAAATGATTTTATCATAGGACAACCAATTTCCTTTTACACGCCAACCTGTGCGATCGCCAAACTTATCCAAATCCTCTCCATTCTCCTGGTAAATCTCCCTCTGAATGCTAATGCCAAATTTCTTGTTACTCCGCAGCACCCAAAGCCGATCAATTTCCCTAAGAGTTTCACAGGGGAAATTCGCGCAAAGGTCTTGCCAATCTTTATAGTTTTCTTTAACCATAACCTGGTAAAAAATCCAAGCAGTTTCCTCGTCTGCTTCTTTCCACTGTTGTTGCTGCAAATAGCTTTCTAGTGCTTTACACAGCCCATCTTTTACCAAGTCATCTCTACATTTTCTTAATTCGGTTTCAAAAGCTTGATCGGCTTTTGGGTTATATTGAACTGCCAACATCTCAGAGAAGCCTTGCCTGAATCGTTGAGGATTTTCCTTGTTGGTGGCAAATTTCAACCGAAAAATTTCTTGCCATTTTTCTCTACTTTCATTCTCTTTATTCCCCCACAACTCATGTAATATTTTATAAGCTTTTTGGTACAGTTTGTAGACGTATGGTTCTTCAGGTCGTTGGATAGTAGGTATGATGCGGGGTAGGATGCGGGAGACTCGATAAACCCGTTTGGATTCTTCTGCTTCGGCACTGACTTCTATAAGTCCTAATTCAATTGCTCGTTCTAATTGTTTTTTGTAGTCGGAAATAGAATTGCAAACAGCTTCTAATGCTTGTATGGGGACAGGAATTTTAAATACCAAACATTGATTAACTATTTCCTTAACAGAAGCATCTATTCGTAATTTAGGATCACCTTCTTTTAACCAAATAATCTTATCTTTCCAAAGTTCAGAACTTTCTTCATATTTACTGAGTTCTGAATCTACATTTTCTCCTAACAACACCTCATCATTTAACCATTCCAATAAACGAGGATTTCCATCAGCTAGTTCTAAAGCTCTTTCAACGATTAATTCCTTTTCATTATCATCTTTGCCATACTGAAAATTTTGTAATTTCTTCAGTTTCTTTTGTAAATCAGCTTTACGTAAACCTTCTAACGGTTGCTCGTAAAAGTTTTCTAAAATATCCGATTTAAAGTCATAGCGACAGGTAATAATAATCCGATGTCTAGTAATATTCTCTTGATTTTTAATTGCCCACACTAAAGCCTTCAAAACTGGGACAACATCAGATTTAAGAACATAGCCTTCATCACCAGGTTCTAAATTCCACTCAAAGTCATCAAATACTAGCACTAATTTGTTCAACTTACTTAATGCATCTTGCAATCGATATTTGAGTTCGTTGTTATCTTCTCTAAATGCTGCTCGTTCTTCTGGATTTTTAATCAAATTTGCTAGCTGATCGATCAAACTAGGTTCATCAATTTGTCGATACCAAACAATTTTTTTATGTTCAGATAATCGGTCACATAGTCGAGAAGCAATGGTACTTTTTCCCAATCCTCCCATTCCATGAATTAAAACCCCAATCTTGTCTTGCTGGAGATTTCTAAGTTCCCGCAGACAGTTTTGTAACTGGCGACGACGACCAATAAAAGTCTCTCGGGTAGCAACTCGAACTTTTTCTTGAGAATCTAAAAACTTATTAGTAGCAGTAGGGAGAGGTGCAGGTTTACGTCCTGGTTCGTTCAACGCTGTAACTAATGCACCCGGTAGTTTTTTAGCTACATACAAGCGTAACAAATGCCAATCTCTAGCTCGGATTTCAATTAGTTTTTGGTAGGTTTGGGCAATTGCTTCTGGGAGTGTATATCCTGCTGATAGAGAATTGTATAACTTTGCTGCGGCTTCTATAGCATCCGAATCTCGAACATTATTGCCCCAACTCAAAACAGCAGTTGCACCTTTTTTTAATAGTACTTCTGCCATTGAAGGAAGCGTACCTCTGTCCCTACGAAATCCAGTCCCACATCCTGAAAGGAAAATTATCTTTGGCATTCGAGTTCGCAGTTTTTGAGCAATCTCTTCTGCACTGGTGTATTCTGGATCTCCTAATTCTGTCTCAGTGATGAAACAATGTTTTAGCTTTTTATCTTCAAAAGTTGCATGACCTACTAAGTGTAGAATATCAAAGTATCCTTTATCATACACCTGTACTAAAGTACCTAATTCTTCAAGACAACCACTTTCTTCAACTGTCAAAGATAAAGGTATGCGTTTCGTTGCTTCTAAAATGCGCCCTTCTTCTGCCTCAAAATCTAACACTGGCTTTATTCCCAGAGGGGAAGTTGCCATAAACAAGACATTCAGCGCTCGATTTTTTTTCTGCTCATCCCAGGTTAATTTTTGACCACTCCTATTTGTTTTCCACCTTACTGGAATAATGGCAGGTATGCGTTCTACCAAAAACTCATCTCCATTGTGTAGAACCTCCCAAGGTAGGTGGGCTAGTCTTTCGGCTGTAGTGATGGCGAGAACAATCTCTGAGCCTCCATTTTCTTCAATAGCTTGCTCAAGAATGCGATCGCTTCCATCCAACCAGTGATAAAGTGCTTGACCCGTTTTTACATAATCTTCTGGTCGTATAGTGTAGTAGTCGCTTTCTGCATTTTTTATCAACTCAGATATTTCCGACAAAGGTAGCTCACGGGAGTGGTAATTATTAGGATTATCCCAGAAATACCGGAACTCGGCGTAATCATCTCCAACGGGTTTAAGGTCAAGGTGAAGGATGCTCATTGCTAGTTATTGCAATTTTTAAATCTGCTTAATGTCTTCTACTTAACTTGTTCTATATATTTCGCGAAAATAATCTCCGCTGATTAAACATCCTCATCTTCTTCTAACATTTTGCGGATTTCTTCTAATATTTCTGATATATTTTGTTCTTTATCCGGTGATAAATTTTTACGTTCCCGACTGCCATCAGGAGCAATAAATAAAACACTTTTCTCAGATTGATTTTGACTCTCAACCTGCTCAATTTGGTTTTTTGGCTGACTTCCTTGGTGCTTGCGAATCTTTTCTTTGATTTGGTCTGCTGTTACTTCTGCTGCTACAGTCATAACAAAAGTAAGAATAGCTGCTTCAATAGTACCTAAATCTCTACTCGTTTCTTGTTCTGGAATCTCTAAATTTACAGATACACCTATTTCGGCTAATACTTTCTCTAATTCTTTTGCAGTTGAAACAGCACCTTGCCCTTCAATCACCACTTGGAAATTAGCCATATATTTATCCTTTAAATTGTTTTTAAAACCGTATTGCATTTATTTAAATTAAAATACGATACCGGATATAGGTAACAATATACTTAAATAGTTGTTCTCATTCCCAACTTATGCAGTAATGAAGATCATAATACCAGGGTAGCAGTTACTATTATCTATTTAATTAAGCAATAAGGTTACTCGCGCATCCCCAATTCTGGCTTTAACGTCCCCAACCGCTACACTAAAACAAAACCTTCTCATTTTCTCCCATGCTTTCCACCGCTCCCAACTACCAAATCACCTGGGAAAAACTCCCCGAAGACTTTGTTTTAGACAACGAACCCGTGGATAATATTAATCAACCATTGCTTGCTGCTGCATTAACCGAAAGTCTAGAAATTGCAAATAAATTACCAGATAATTCCCTTACTTCTACCAACTACGGAATCTGCGCTACGGTAAATCAAAAAATGATAGTAAAAGCACCCGATTGGGCTTATGTACCTAATATTACCGTATCGCGACAGGAAATTAAACGCAGCTACACACCACAACTTCAAGGTGATATTCCAGTTATCGTTATGGAATTTATTTCCGATACCGAAGGCGGAGAGTATTCGATTAAACCTACTTATCCTCCTGGAAAATGGTTCTTCTACGAACAAGTTTTAGAAGTTCCCAACTACGTCATTTTTGAACCAGATAGTGGCGAAATAGAAGTTTATCAATTGGATGATTCAAAACGGTATCATCTGCAAAAACCTGATACAAATAACCATTTTTGGATTGCTCAAATGCAGTTATTTTTAGGAGTATGGGAAGGAAATAGAGAAAATCGCACGGGTTACTGGTTGCGGTGGTGGGATGAAAATGGCAATCTTTTACTATGGGGTTCGGAAAAAGCAGAACGTTTAGCAGCACAACTTAGAGCAGCAGGAATTGAGCCGGAAGTTTGAAAAAATGCTGTTCCCAACTCCCTACTTCCTCTTTCCCCATATTTCGATTTAAAGATTTTACAAAGTAGCAATATTAATCTAATTCTTACGTTAAATAACGGTAGCGCATGATTAGCAAGAAAGATTACCTATTAAGTAGTAATTATTTGCGATGTAAAAAATAGGAGCTACCGGGTGAATACTCTACAATCGGGAAACAACGAGTTAGTTTATGTAGACTACAGCGATTTATTAGATAAAATTTTACAAGTTTTAAATAATCCACAACATCAAAATTTATTCAAAATATCTGACGATAAACAACGATTATTAATAGGCATTAATAATGTTGCGAATCAAGTTATAAGTTTACCAATAAATAGCCCTTTGGGTGCTTCTAGTAATAGTGCTAAGACTAGTACCGTAAATTTTAGTCCGGGTTTTGTAGAAAAGTTTCCCCATCAGATTCGAGCAATTAACAATCGTTTGCAGGATTTATTAGCATCTCAAGTGGAGCAACACTCATTATCAATTCAGCAATTTGTAGATAGTTTAACCACAGATTTGGAGAGTTTTAAAGGTAATAGTTCTAAATTAGATTTTAGCTATCCTTTCAGTGATTATCAGAATTTACAGAAGCAGCGATTAACTGTTTCGGGGAAGAGTGAGAAAGGGAAGGAACTTTTACGATTTCATAAGTTAACTATTAGCGTACAGAAGACTAAAGAATTTAACGAGCAGTTACGAGCAGGTTTAGAAAAGTATATTAAAGCGGAATTTAGCGATCGAAGTGAATCTGAGCGTGAAGATTTAAGTTATATTCTTGATGATTTATATCAAGATAAAGATAAATTAGAATCCGATTTTTATAAACTCAGAGAAATTATCGATAGACAAACTTTAGGAAAACTCAAAAAACAAGCTCAAATAAATTATTTAGAGTTTCTTCAGGAGAATTTGAAGGTAGATACTGGTAATAATGCTCAAGCTGTGGTTTATTTGCAAGATACTATCAGACGTTTGCGTTTAGTCGAAGACTATATTAACGATATCAATAAAGCAGATGGTGATTATTTGGTGAATTATGCAGGAGTCGATCTAAATTACAGAGATATTTTTTCTCGTGGTGAAGCTTTTGATATGTTACCGATTATTCCCAAAGTTGAAGGTTATTTGGGAGAGACAAAAGATGAAGATAAAGGAGAAATTCAGTTTATTTTTGGTTTGAAACTCAAATTTGATGGCAAAGTACAGGCTTATGGTGGAAAAAATGTCTTTGAATATTATCTTAATTTACTAAATCCAGATAGTAAGGAACATAAAGAAGAATTAAACGATGATTTGAAAAAAAAGACTTTTGGCAGAAAAGTTTTAAGAATCGTATTTTTATATTATTTGATGTTTGCTTTTCGTCCAAATCCGACAACAGGTGATAGTAATCCAAACTGGGAATTAGAATACAATCCAATTCCGGGATTTGATCAAAAGGTAATACCAATTCTCAAGGGTGATGATGATGAAGCCAAAAGAAAACTATTTAGAGGAATTATCAAGGGTTTTGAAAAGTATGATATTTATAACAAAGTGATAATTCTCAAGAAAACTTTAAAAAATCTGATTCAATCGAAGCGGAATTTTCCTACTAGAGAATATCCTTTACATATTTCAGTCGGTAAAAGCATTCTCGAAAGAGATATTCAGGAGATATTTGATAGCAATACTTTTTTTAAACCTGTTTTAAGAGGCAATCCCAAACAACTTCTTAAATATATATCCATCGGTGAAGCTAATACAAAAACTAATACCCTTTGCTCTCTCCCTGCTAAAATCACCATCAACGACATTCATTACGCTTCATCCAACGAGCAGCAAAGTTTTAATATGCAGTACGATATCAAAAACGTTCGTGCTTTACCCATATTGTTTTTACCTTTTGAAGATAGCAATTGTCAAAATGTTTATCATAAAAATTTAAAACAGCGCAAGCTAATATTATTTCCTTATCGATTAGAAGATAATCAATTAGAGTCTCATAAATTATTTATTTACAATTTTACTTTTTCTCTATTAACCTACATGAGTTTAAAAGTATTATTGCACGAGCAGAAACCATTATTCATCCCAATTTTACGATTGCATTTACATAATAAAGAAGATGATGCACCAATAGAAAAGTCGATAGTATCATTATCTAAATCATTATCTCACTTATTGAACGAAGAACATCGTTCTAATGCTCAAGGAGTTGATATTAGAAGTTTAAAATATAAACTACCTAATGTATTTAGCTCGCTGTATTCGGTACTTCCTAAAAAGTTTAATTTTAATGATGCGTCAGAATCTCCGCAAATAGTAGACAAACTAGCAATTATTATAGTATCAAGTCGGGAAAGCGATAGAAGTTGGAAAAGCTCTCAGAAAATATCTAACGTTATGGGAGAAATTTTAGGTTTTACCTGTCAAAATGATGCTGTGAAAGTTAAACTGATTAAGACTTTTTCCGATAATTACCAACAACAGCAGGTATTTAGTCATCCAACTGTCATAATTGATGAAGTCGCTAAGCTTTATCAGAAAGGATACAGACGCTTTATTTACATTGCTAAAGCACCTTATACCAGTAGTTTATATATGACGCAAAAGGAAGAAGATGATGGATTATTCTTCATGTCAAAAGAAGTGATTCGAGCTTTGAAATCTACACACGATAATATCAAAATTTATCCGATGTTTTTTGATAAATATTACGCTAACAAGTTTCGTAAAATTGAAGTTAATTCTTTATATATTCAAGATACTGTAGAATTAGCGAATATTGTAGACGATCCTAGTAAAAAATCTGTTGTATTTTTCAATTTATTTAATGGTTTTAATCTCAAAGGTTCTGATGGCAATTATAATGGTGTAATTTCCTATGCTACTTTTGCTAATATCTACCAAGGTATTTTGGATGATGAAGATATTTACAAAGGTTTGATTTTTAACGGCGATTTAAAGAATGAAATATTAAATTTATTAACTTTGTTTCATTTTTCGCGGTATGAGAAAGCGGACAAAATTAGCCTCAAGTTAAATCCTTATGAAAATTTAATCGGTGATGATTCGGTTGGGGCACTTTCTTTGTTTAATCATATGAGAGGAAAGTCGTTATTTAATTTGTTAGCATTTTTAACTGAAGTGAAGAAGATTTTAAATGTACGGGAATAGGGAGCATATTACTCCTTATTTATGATGACGGATAAAAAAACCGCAGAGACGCAGAGAGCACAGAGAAAAGAAGTAAAAAGAGATAGATAATTTTAGAGGGGGAAAGGAGTAATTATTAGATTCGTAGTGCGAGCATCTTGCTCGCTTGATACAACGCAAGATGCATATCCTTACAGATACGCTGCGCTAATGTACTTCAAGAAAATAAATATAAATCATAAATTGAATCGGGATGTCATCTAAAATTTCGGAAGAATTAGGGCGTTTATTTGAAGTTGGTTTCAATATTGGAATCCTAGCTTATATAAAAGAGAAGCAGATAAAGCATCGTTTGGGAAATTTGTATGTTGAAGAATTACAGCAGTTAAAGTTTCCTCAAATGCTCAAACGTATTGTCAGTCAAGTTATCAGTACTCTTGAAAGAGAGATGGTACAAAAATGGAGTACGTTTTATCTACAAAAAGGGTTTTTATCTGGATTGAATTTTTTCGCCGAATATTTACAGTCTATCGGTTGGGATGAGCCGCGTAAAATCAAAAATCTAGAAATTTTATATTATCAATGTCAATTTAGTGGCGATAACAGTATTGGAACTTATGAAGGTAAAAATAAAATAGAATGGTTTAAACAACTTTTAACTCAGTTAGGGAATTTTAATTATGATGAAGTTGAAGGTTTTAGCAAACAATATTTTTGGCAAGATTTAGATTTAGGTAAAAAAGGTGAGTTTGTTAATGCAGATACTTTAATACTGCTACGAAATCGCAAACAAATCAGAATTCTCTGTGTAGATTTATCGGTGTTTTCAATCAAATCCAATCGAGAAGTTCAAAATTTGGATTTTGTGGAGATTTTAAGAAATTTATTAATTAGAGATATCAGTTATTTACGTTCAAAAAGTGTTTTTTCACAACTTCGTATCGATACCCAGTCTTTAGGTTTCGAGTTTACCGACGATTTAAAGAATTATTTTACTGCTTTTAAATATAGAGACAAGGAAAGCGCTAAGTTAATTCAAGCTGGTGGTTATGCTTATAGTTTCTATAACTTTCTCAAAGATAAAAATATCATTAATAATGAATCGATAATATTTAATGCGGTGGGATATAGCGATAGAGGGGTAAGTGCTATGTCTGTAAAGTCAGAGAATTTAACTGTGTTAAAAAATTGCTATGAAATCTATATCCATGATTCGAGTCGTAAAGATATAAATGAAGCTCGAAAACAGGTTTTATATCGTATCAGACGTAGTGCTTACAGTAGTTTTATCAAAGGGAAACAGTTTGTTGATGCTCTTTTAGATATTCCTCCGAATAATACAACTACTATTACTCATCAAGAGCGAGTCGAAGGTTTTTTCAATTCTGTAGGAAAAGTTCCTCAACCTTTAATGGATAACTTGGAATTAAGCGGAACTTTGGATTTACGAAATGCTCATGCAGAATTGATTAAAAAACAGCTTATTTCTGACTCTAATTATATCTTTTTGACGGGAAATCCTGGAATAGGTAAAACAACGGCGATCGCCAATTTTCTCAAAAGTCGTGTTGATGAAGGTTTTCTATTCTTTTATGTTAGCCCCCGCAAGCAAGTAAATCTTGACATTATCGAAAAATTTAAGGATAAAACTAAAGATAAAACTTCAAATCAATTATGCGATGACAGGATTTTAGCTATTAATAGTCACAGTAATTTAATTAACGATAATCAAGGGGAATATACGGTTCAGTATTTATCAAATCAACGTCAGGGAGATTTTCGATTGCAGTCGGTACATTTTCGCGATAGCCGCAATGTTGAATTACGTTTGCAACGTAACGATAGACTTAATCGAAAAACAGAAGATACCATTCAAGATGCCCGAAAAGGCAACAAAGGTGTATTAAATAGTGTTTGCGAAGCTATTTCTACAGTTATAGATCGACAAAAATCGAATAATATTGTCGCTACAGCTTCAATTCAATCTTTGAAAAAAACAGCCGATGGTAACGATACTTTAAAGCACTTTGAGAAGATTTTTAGAAATGCTTATAACGAAAGAGAAGGTGTTGTTATACCCGAACGAATGAAAGCTATTTCTAACAGAATAAAGCATTTATTCATCATGATTGATGAAATAACTGGTGATGATAGTGGTGTGGAATTTTTACACGGTATCCATAAGATTTTATTTGACTATAAATTAACAGATGCTCGGCATGGTTTTAACACCAAAGTAATTATTGCTGATGCTTCTATAGTTGATAAAAATGTTATAAATCAACATCTTGGTGATAAAACAGCGGAACCAGATAAAATATACTTTCGCAGAATTTCTGATATATCTGAACCACTTTCAATCGAGCATTTTATATTTAAAAGTTTACCATCAACACTCATCAATGCTAATTCTTACCCAGCTAAAAGTTTATCAATTACATATAAAATCATAGTTGAATCTCAAGTTTATCTAGAAAAATTTCGACTTGAGGATCGGAATAATTTAATTAAGAGTTTACAAAAAGAGATTCTTCAAGATATAGAAGCTTTATTAAATCGTTCCGAAGTCGAACAAATCATAGTTTACATTCAAGACAAACAAAGATTAGGTGAATTAATCGAAAAAATTGAACGGCAAAGAGAATTTCAACCTTTTAAAGATTATATCGAAATTCACGCCAATATATCCGAGCTAGAAAAAGAGCAAATTAATCAATGTAAAAATGATGTCAAAATTGTTTTTATGACAGCTTCCGGAAGTAGAGGTTTATCCTTTCCTAAAACGAAACATATTTTAGTTGAAATTCCTGGATTTGAAATTGAGAAAAACCTTATGGAAGTCATTCAGGTAATATATAGAGGGCGTGGAGACGATCGAATTGATAATCAAGATAAAGAACTCATCTTTTACTTAGCTCAAAAGTCAGTTTACTATCAAGATGACTTGGAGAATCAACAAGTAGCTATCCAAGAAAGCGTATTATCTTTATTAAATATCCTATTAATTTTAAAAGCTTCCATCAATACCAGAATATTTGGTTATGGAAACATCGGGAGAGAAAAATTTATTATCGTTCCCATTGGTGGTAAATCTATTTTTACTGCTTCTCAAACATTTTCCGCTCGGATAGCAAACCTAATTAAACAGTTAAAACAAGAAAAACGTAGAAATAGAAGCGATATTTTAGTAGAACAAGTTTCTACTAATTTAGAACAATTATTAGGTACGGCGCAATTTACCGTCAAAGATACCGTATCTTCTAATTATCTTGATTTATATAAAACTTTTAACAATAGCTTCTCAAGAATCTGTAGTAGCTTAGATAATTTATTAGATTTCGGCAATATTGAACTAGCTTATATTAGCGGAAGTTTATTAGTAGTACCAATTCCTCAAAATACTTTAGAAGAAACATATCAAATGCGAGTGCTAGATATAGCCACTTACGCAAACGAACAATTATGGCAGAATATGCAAATAATTAGTCGTCGTAAATCCTATCCCGAAAATTTACGTTTTGCTATTAAAGATGCCATCGAATTAATTAATAAACTTAAAGAAGAAGTTGATAAAACGCAAAAACTCGAACAATTTAGCCAAAATTCCGACCAATATTATGTCTTACCATTATTTACATTTATCAGTGGTGAAATACTCAAAGAATATTTTACCAATCTAAAGGAAGAGCCTGAAGACGAACGCTTTAGAGATATTCTTGCAACTTATGTTCGTTTACTTTATCCCGTCAATAATATATTACCTATTGGTGATGGCTACAAAGAATTTCCTTTTGTACTTTTTAGAAGTTACAGTTTAGGAGAAATCAGAAAAAAGAGTTTTACTGATAAATATCTGTTGACTTCTAATGAATTAAACGTCCTTAACCTGATTCTTTCTAAAGTTTAGCTTTAACATCCCCATTCCAATCGGCTAATTTTTATATCAGTAATAAATTTTCTCATTGTTTAACCTGAACTTTTTCGTCCTAATATTATAAGGTTGGAAAAAATCAAGAGTATTTATGACTTCATCGCAAAAAAAAGATACTTCTCATCAATGGCGATCGACACCTGGTTATTTAAGAGAAAATGGCTCAGATTTGCAAACAATGCTGATTTTATTCGGTCGTTTTCTCACAGATAGAAGTTCGGAAGATCCTTTACCAGAAAAATCTTTGTTTTCTGAAGATGGCAAATTTGAATGGGGACATACATCACCGCTAGAAAAAGTTATTAATTCTCCACAAGATTGGGAATTTTTACTTCAGCATCCTCAGATATCTCGCAATTGTATTTTTATTGTCGAACCTTGGAAACACGTTGGTTTTAACAGTTTAAATGAAGAAGTCAGAGCATCTAAAAATGTAGCTTTCATTGTTCAAAAATTAGCTGATTGTGACTCAATTTTATTCCCTACTTGGGACGTAGGAACTCTCGATTTAAACTCGGTAGTTCCCATTCTTTCTTCTAGTATGGGAGTGATATTAGAAGGTGGTAATGCTTCGGCTCACGATTCTTCTCAATGGACTGACTGTAACTGTTCTAGAGAAGATATGTTGGCTTTGGTAGAGAAACTTCTTTTATCCCGCTCTCCTCAAAGCGCTCCGGTTATTATGATTTGTGTCAGCCATCAACTGGCAGCAGAATGTCACGTTCGTTTACTAAAACGTGCCGTCCAAGAAATACTTAATACAGATACTTTAGCTCGCGATGTTGAAGGGGAAGCAATAATTTCTCTTAAATCAATCGCAGAGAAAATTCAGTCATTGGGAAAAAATCTTAAAATCGAAAAGCGAGATGGTAGAATTGTTGCTCAAGGCTGGGATGATGCCAATTTTGCAGTAGTTCTCAATGAAGACAAAGAAATAGGCGATCGCCATCTATTACCTTACCGTACCCCAAACGCTAAAAACTCAATAATTCCGATCGAACTCCTTGAAGCTCATAAAATTATGGCTTACGAGCATGAAGGAGTAATTGACAACATGATTTTAGAACATGGACGTGATGTTGCGATTTCCATGTTTCACTACGATGAAGTTAACGAAGAAGCGATTCTTTTCGCCAATTGGGCGTACATTTCCCTTCATAACGCCATTGTTCCCCATCGGCATATCATAGCTGGTAGCAGTCTTTCTTGGCTTTTACAACTACCTTATTCGGTAGAAATTTTAGCTTCAACAGAAGCAGACGGAAAAATATTAACCGAATGTTCTTGTACCTGCATCAACTACAAAGACTTTGAAACCAAAAAAATGCGTCGCTCTTTCACCTGTCAATTTCATCCAGAATTACTCAGCGATTTACGCGAAATTGGCAAACGTCCCGAACCATCTTATGCAGAACTCAAGCAAAGTGACGGCATTCGATTGTTAGTGCAGTTACTTTACGAATCTATACAAGAGTGAACAGTGAACAGTGAACAGTGAACAGTTATCAGTTATCAGTGAACAGTTATCAGTGAACAGTTATCTGTCAAACAGGAGAATATAGGGAAAGACATCGAGTTTAAAAGACCCAACCGAATATCTGTAGCAATTTTCAGTTGTATGTAATACAGATTTAACCTCATCCTGTTCTCGGGACATCCCTCTACTTAATAAGGAGAGGGAATGAGGGTGAGGTTATGAATGTATTCTACTCAATCGAAAACCGCTATATTCCCCATATAGTTTGTTCAATTCCCAATCAAATTGTTAACTGCTAACTGCTCACTGCTCACTGCTCACTGAATCAACTACGGATTAGGAGCGTCAAAGGGTTTTACGCCACTAAACTTAAGTTTTGCAGCGCTGGGATTGTCGCCAATTTTACGGTTAACCAAACGTATTTTTTCGCGACCTTCATTAACCTTTTCAGGGAAGACACCATCAGCCGGATGCAAGTACTGAGTTTCGCCGTTGGGATAAATCCGGTAAATCTTATAATCAGTGATTTTCATTTTCCGGAATTGAGCGCCCAAAGCAATGCCGTACTCTTTACGAGCAATTTCCAGCATATTTTCGCCTTCATTCATCGTTGCAGCGCCACCAGTAGGCATTTCAAAAACCTGCTGCTTGGGGCTACTCCAAGTAATAGCGTACTTCTCTTCTTCTACCGCTTTCTTAAGCAAGCCGCCGGTGCTTCCACCAAATAATGGAGTTTTTCCGGAGAGTGTTTCTGCCATAATAAATCCTCTCAACGTTTCAACGTTTTTACGGCATCGTAACACTCCAACCGCGACCATATTACGATTGCGTTAGGAACTTTAACAAAGACTGAAAATTGGGGATTGGGCATTGGGAATTGGGGATTGGGGAATAGTTAGGAGTTAGGAGTTAGGAGTTATGGGATTTTAGATATTGGATTAAAACAGTTAGGAGTTAGAACTAGCAAACCGCCGGAATTTTAAATTTTGGATTAAAAGAGTTAAGAGTTATAAGTTATAGAAAATTTAATAATTAACGTGTTATGTGAATTAGACGCTCAAACCGTTATTATTACGTCGAAAAATTAAAAATAGAGATTTAAACGAGCTTCAAAACCCTTATAAAACAAGGAACGTTTTTAATTCACATTAGGCGTAATTAGTGAAATTGAAATTATAAGTAGTGCGAGCATCTTGCTCGCTACTACCAACCAGCGAGCAAGATGCTCGCACTACTATTTTCAAGTTAATCTCCCCCTCTCGCCTTGTCTCCCCCTCTCCCCCCTCTCGCCTTGTCTCCCCATCTCCCCCCTCTCCCTCTACTTCCTCACAGCCATCGAAAATCTCTCCTCCTGACTTCCTTCAACACTCGGTACGGTGAAGTGAAATTTGGAGCCTTTATCTTTACCAGATGATTCTGCCCAAATTTTTCCTCCCCACCCAATGACTATCTGACGACAAATTGCTAACCCTAAACCCGTTCCTCCCGTGGTGCGTCTCAAGGCTCCTTCTTCTTGATAAAAGCGGTCAAAAACAATTTCTAAACGATTGGGTTCTATTCCTCTTCCGGTGTCGGCAACTGTGACTTCAACCATTTGATTGCCGTTTTTAGTCGCTTTTATGGTAATTTCTCCTTCGGGTGGCGTAAATTTACAAGCGTTATCCATCAGTTTTGCTAACACTTCTACTAACCAATCACCATCTGCTCTAATTAAAGGCAAATTGTCAGATATTATTGCCGATACTTTGGGCAACTCTTCTATTTTTGTGCGAGCGTTAATTCTACTAATTGCTAAATCTACGCATTCTTGTAAAGTCAAAGTTTCTGGATGCCATTCTATACGACCGCTTTCTAAGTTGGAAAGAGTTAGAAAATCTTGAATTAGTTTCCGCATTCTTTCTGAATCGGAAAGTGCCGTACTTAGCATTATTTCGCGCAATTCCAAGGGCATATCTGGTTCGGTGGCTAGACTTTCTAAACACACCTGAATTGTGGAAAGCGGAGTACGCAGTTCGTGTCCGGTAATCGCTATCAAGTTGCTACGAGTACGTTCTAATGCTTCTAATTGTTGGTTGAAATCTTCTAAATTGGCGTAGGCTTCGGCTTGAATTAAAGCTGCTCCCACAGAGGTGGCGATCGCTGTTACCAAATCTAGTTCTCCAGCTTGCCATTCGTGGGGTTGATCGTCGCAATACTGCAACTCTATAATGCCTAACATTCGTCCCTGAAACCATACGGGTTCCATCAACCAAGAACGAATAGAAAAACTTTTGACAAAATCTGCTAGTTCTGAAAAATCAGTTACGCGAGCGTCTTCAAGAGTATCGGAAACACAAACACCTTCCCCCGTTTCTACTACTTCCTGAAATATGGGATTTTTTTGTAATTCTCTGGTTTGTCCTAAAAGCGATAAAACACTAGTGTCTCGGAATTCGTGTTCGATGATGGCGTTCGTGTCGGCAGCTTGAGCGCGATAGATTAAACATCGGCTAGCTGCCAAATTTTCCCCTAACTCTTGTACCGCGACTTCTAACACTTCTCGCGGATTTAGCGATCGCCGAATTGCAGTACTAATTGAGTTGACTAAACGTTCTTTTCGTGCTTGCGCGGCAATTGACCGATAAGCTTTGTGTAATTTATATTGGCTGGCTTGTAAATAGGTAACTAAACGCTGCACGAAGGGATTCGTATCAATGTCGCAAGCATATTCGTTTTTATCGTCTACAATCTTTTCACTATAATTATTTCCAATCCCAAAGCGTTGACGCGCCTGCTCAATTTTGTCAGCTAATTGCGGACGATAAATAAGTATTTTATCTAGTAACAAGTCAGCAGCTTTGATGCTTACACCTCTTTCAGCCGTCCAAATTCCTTCAAACCTCCGAGCCGTGTCCATATCCAGACTCGGAGTTAATTCTGGGGACATTTCTCTTCTAAGTATGGAAGCAGGATATTCTCGGCAAACTAAGCAAGTAGCATAATTAAAAGCAATAACTACCAAATGCCATTCTTGAGCAAGAGCATCTTTTGGCTCAAAAGCTACCTTTTCATAATATTCGGAACTGCTGCTAAAATCTGTTTCTGGTGCGGACAATACGTATACTTGATTGCTAATTTGCGACAGTCGCTGATAGCGATGGGCTTCTTGACGATAAAATCTTTCCCTTTGAAAGTTGGCAATTATTAAAGGCTGCTCCATTGTGGCAGCCAAAACCTGGTCTTCCATCGCGTGGGAGAGCGCTGTTAATGAAGCTTTGAAGTATATTTGGGGCCGCAGGTACGGTAGTGCCTGTAGCAAATCACTCAGCACGGAAGTCGAAATGCTCATGAATGTCGTAATGGCGGAGCAACAATCTGGATTTGAATCCACGTCACAGCTGCATTGTACAAACTACAAGGCAATCTCAGAACGAACAAAATGTTGCGATTTGTAAACAATGTTTCTATTAGCTTCAAGAAGCCGTCTAAACGATCGCAGTTATCAAATAGCAGCTAATGGCAAAAGGGCAGGCAAATAAATAATATTTAATCCATGAAAACATTCTACCTTGCTGTTGAGTGATATTTTTAGAAAAGAATCTATAGCTACTTTCGGACATTCTATTTCTACACTTGTCGAACTAACCCGACTCTTTTTGTTAAGTGTAAGACGTTTTATATGAAAATATTCTATCAATAACAATTCTTTAAATATTGCAGTTAATTTATTGGTGCTGATTTACTATTTTTACAATTTCAAATGCAACAAACGCTACTTTTATTATTCAAAATATATTTCTCTTTTTTTATCTACAGAAACTCTAAATATCATAAATATTATTTTTTTATATTTTCTAAATTAATTATTTTTTTGTCTATTAAGATAACACTAATATCACCAAAATGTTTTTATTTAACATATTGCCTATGTTTAATTTATACATAATTTAATTGCTTTAACAGTATATTTTTTTAAATTAAAATTGTTTGATTCGTTAATAAAATACGTAGAAAAATAACTATATATTAGTTAAGCAATCGCACTTAATTACTTATTTTTCAGCATACTTTTAAATAATATTTGTCTACATATTCAGTCATTACATTCATGCGTAACTTGCTCAAATACTATGGATATCGCAGTTTTAATATTTTTAGCTATTTATCTTAGATTAAAAGCTGTTTGTATATTTTTTATCATTTTTTTACTATTCCGCCAAAAAAAAAATTTAACATATGCTATATTTAAGTTAATACCAAAAATTAAATATACACAAAAAAATAAGTATATTGCATCATGTTTCTGTTTCATGTAATATTGCTTTGTCTATATTTAAAGATTGTTAAATCACTATTGAGCAGCCTTGAAATAATGCTTGGAGACATATGCTTATTCAATCGTAACTAAGTCGAGAGTCAATACTCTTCATCGGCTTAATTATCGCGAAACAATCGGCAATGCTAGCAAAAAATATTTAAATGCTCGAAAAATACTAGAAAGTGTTTAAATATAATTGCAGTTTAACTGTTCCCTTTTACCTTGTTATTAATGTAAATGCAGCTAACAAGCGTGGTGCAGCAACCCTACAAAGACAGCAAAACAAAAGATAGCAAATCTACCCCGTCAGAATAAATGGTTGTTAATTTTCTATTGTTTTAGAAAAAATAATCAATGCGAGGTTAATATGCTTTATTTCCCACAAAATTGGTGAAACATGAGAATTGCTCAAATTTCTCCTTTATGGGAGCGCGTTCCTCCCTTTCGCTACGGCGGAATAGAACTAATTGTCAAACTTCTCACGGACGAATTAGTTAGGCGAGGACACTCCGTAACTTTGTTCGCTTCTGGAGACTCGATTACAAACGCAAAGTTACACTCAGTTCACGATCGTGCTTTACGGCTCGACTCTTCTATTCAAGAGCCAGATATCTACCATCAAATGATTCTCGCTGATGTTTATCAAGAAGCATACGCCAATTTTGATATCATTCATTCCCACATAGGTTATGCCGCTCTTCCCTACGGCGGTTTCGTCAAAACACCCACCGTGCATACCCTCCACGGAGCATTTTCAGCAGATACCATCAAAATACATCGGCGTTTTAGCGAGCAACCTTTAATTAGTATTTCCTCTTCGCAGCGAGAACCTTGCTTGGACTTGAATTACGTCCATACAGTTTATAACGGAATTGATACGGTTGTTTATCCCTTCTATTCTCAACCAATAGAACCTGCTTATTTAGCTTTTATAGGTAGAATTTCGCCGCAAAAAGGAGCCGTAGAAGCGATTCAAATTGCTCGTGCTACTGGTTTAACCTTGAAAATGGCTGGCAAAGTTGATCTAGTAGACATTGATTACTATCGAGAGAAAGTAGAACCATTAATTGATGGCGAACAAATTCAGTACCTTGGCGAGATTTCCCATGACGATAAGGTAAGGCTCTTAGGTGAAGCAACGGTAACATTGTTCCCCATCACTTGGCGAGAGCCTTTTGGTTTAGTGATGATTGAGTCAATGGCTGCTGGTACCCCTGTAATCGCCATGAATTTGGGTTCCGTACCAGAAGTTATTGTTGATGGAAAAACAGGTTTTGTTTGCGACTCTACGGACAAAATGATTGAGATGGTTCCAAAAGCTACGAAATTAGACCGGCAAACTTGCAGGGAATATGTTGTTAATCGTTTTAGTGTGGAATCGATGACTGATGAGTATGAAAAAGCTTACTCAATGATTTTGAATTCTACCCAATCTAGATAAACTTCCTTACGAAGAAAGCTTATTTGATTTCTGATGTAATTCTGACATTACCAGCTTTTAGCGTAGAAGTCTGCCTATAGGTAGACTTTTTCATTGTAATCAACCCTCTTAAAGCTAGTCGAAAATATCAAAGTAAAAAAATCTGGTTCTTCATTACATAGTATGCTGAAAATAAAGTAAAAAGCCTTAAAACACTCGTTATGAAAGGATTGTTAAGTTAAAAAACTCACATTAAAAATTAATATTGTCTTTTTCTTGTGTTCCCCGTTCCCCGTTCCCTTTTCCCTCTTATACGACTATTTAGTTGGCATAACAAGTACGGAAGAACCAAAAATCTTAAGAGGGCTTGAAATTGTTAAGTATATAAGAATGGTGGCAACGGCGTATATTTTTATTGTAGAGTGTGTGAGGCACCATCAAACATCTGTAACAATATCGTAAGTCCTGGTATATTTTAGAAGTGTTTAATAGCATTATTTTATAGTAGTTGCGGTCGAAGTATTAAATAAGCTAATAGATTAAGTAATATTGGAATACATACCTTTTAACAAATACTAAAATACTTGAAAAATCAATTATCTATGATTTGGAATAATCGTTAGCTTTTTATGGTATATATTAAAAAATGCATTGTTTTTCTCTACTCAAGATAAAAAATAATGTTTATGGGTAATGGGTATGGTTATATTTGCTTTACGTATATATAAAAAATATAGATAAGAATTATATGATGTGTTTAAATAATTTACGGTAAAAGTTAATAGATAAAAATTACATTGGCTGCTTGCTCTATTAGTGCTAGCAACACTCCGGCATAATTATCATATCTCTATTTTTAAGACTAAATAGCGCTTGTAAAAAAAACAGTACAAATCAACCAAATTGATGGTTGGTTTTATTTAATAAGCATATTGCTGTAATGAATACTTTTTTAAATATACAGATTCATAAAAATTTGAGATATTGGCTCTGCCATACGTTCCCTTGCTCATCTGTACGCGACTGATATTTTAACTCAATGGCTCAAACGAGTTTTAATAAGCGTCTGTTTTTCAGATTGACGTATTCCTAAAACAAAGTATACACCTGTACACGGAATTTTTGCTAATGACACCGGATACCCTGATGACACCGGACAAAATCACACTAGACGGAAAAACTTTTGTTCCTGCCGACCAAATCCCCATCCCAGAGTGGCCTTGCGTTCTCAGCGAAGATCCCAGGCATCGTTAACTATTAAAGACGATGACCTATTTTTGGTCACAGACACTTTGGGTAATATCGCAGGTTGCTCGCTTAACGATATTAATCCTAGCATGGGGCTGTTTTGCTGCGATACCCGCTTTTTAAGTCGATTGGATTTCCAAATTGAAGGGCGATCGCCCATTTTGTTAAGCAGTACTGCGGATAAAGGGTTCTCGCTTTCGGTGTTGTGTACGAATCCCAGGATTGAAGATCGACTGCAAGCGGATACTGTAGGGATTCGTAGGGAGCTAGTACTTAACGGTGCTTTATTTGAAGAGATAGAAGTTTCTAACTATAGTACGACTACTGTTAGTTTTGAATTAAGTATTAGCTTTGATGCGGATTACGTCGATCTATTTGAAGTCAGGGGTTTCAGTAGGGATGAACGCGGTAGGTTACTGCGTTTAGTAGAGCCGCAATCGGAAGAAGCCATGAATAAGGAAGGAGTTGCATCATCACAAGATGAAAATGGAAGAAGGAATGAAGTTGCCTTAACCCTTGCTTATCAAGGTTTGGATAACATGATTATGGAATCGCGCATCCATTTTCAACATCGGCAGCCAGATTATTTTAAAGGTTATACCGCTGTTTGGCAGTTGGAACTAGCCAGCCACGAAACCCAAAAGCTGGGTTATCGGATTAATATGTTTACTAATAACAAACCCACCTCCACAGTTAGCGCCCCCGTAACTTTGGTTCAAGCTAGATCCGCCGAGATGATGGAGGAACAAAATTGGGTACAAAAGATTACTCAAATTCGTTCGGATAAAGGTACTTTTAATCGAGTTATCGAGCGCGGCGAGCAAGATATGTATTTGTTGCGTCAGTCTTTTGGCAAGTCGATGACTGTTTCGGCTGGAGTTCCTTGGTTTTCTACTTTGTTTGGTAGGGATTCGTTGATTACCGCTTACCAAACATTGATGTTAAATCCGGAAATCGCTAAAGAAACTTTAACTTTACTCGCTAAGTATCAAGGTAAAGTTGATGACGATTGGCGCGAAGAAGAACCCGGTAAAATTCTTCACGAGTTACGTTTCGGAGAATTGGCTCGTACTCAAGAAATTCCTCATACACCTTACTACGGTACGGTGGATGCTACCCCTCTATGGTTAATGCTTTACGCTGAATACTTTGCTTGGACTCATGATGGGGAAACCTTAGAGCAACTTTGGCCAAATGCTTTAGCCGCAATGGATTGGATAGACCGCAATTTAAAGGAAACGGGCTACCTGAGCTACATTCGTAAATCCAAGCGGGGTTTGCTTAACCAAGGCTGGAAGGATTCTGGTGACTGTATTGTAGACCGTAAAGGAGAATTGGCAAACGGGCCAATTACTCTTTGTGAAGTGCAAGGTTATGTTTATTCGGCAAAAATGCGTCTTGCAGAAATTGCTCGGATGAAAAAGCGACTCGATTTAGCAGATCGTTGGCAAGAAGATGCTAAAAATTTAAAAGCTCGTTTTAATAGAGATTTTTGGATTGAAGACCAGGATTTCTGTGCTTTGTCTTTGGATGGTAATGGCAACCAAGTAGACAGCATTAGCTCTAACCCAGGTCACTGCTTGCAGTTGGGTATTTTTACTCCGGAAAATGCTTATAGCGTTGCCGAAAGATTGCGGGCACCCGATATGTTTAATGGTTGGGGTATCCGTACTCTAAGTAGTTTGTCTCCAGCTTATAATCCGATGGGCTATCACGTGGGTTCGGTATGGCCCCACGATAACGCCATTATCGCCACGGGATTGCGATCGCTTGGACTAATCGATCAAGCTTTGGAAATTTTCCAAGGTTTATTTGACATGACTTCAATGCAGCCTTATCAACGTCCGCCAGAACTATTTTGCGGCTACGAACGTAACGGTGATGAAGCTCCTGTCAGATATCCTGTAGCTTGTACTCCCCAAGCTTGGGCAACTGGTTCTATTTTCCAGTTATTGCAAATGATGGTCAACTTGGTTCCTGATGCACCCAACAATTGCTTGAGGATTATCGATCCGGCATTACCAGAATCGATAAATAGTCTTTCCTTTCATAATTTACGAGTTGGCCCAACAATTCTTGATTTAGAATTTGAGCGTTCTGGCAGTACTACAGCTTGTCGTGTTGCTAAGAAACGTGGAAACCTCAGAGTTGTTATCGAAGCATAATTCACAACAAAATTTTGCTGAATTCAGACAACACCAACTGTAGATATTTAAATGTAGAGACGCGATATATCAAAATGTAGAGACGCGATATATCGCGTCTCTACAAATTTTTAAATTACCAATTACCAATTAAGCTTCTTCAGAACTATCAGCCTTCCTTCCTGGGGATGATTCATAAAGAGCATCAAGCTGTTGGCGAGCATCTTCAACATTGATCGAACGCATTACCAACAACGGTTCTTTAACAATATTGCCAGAATTATCTAGTAGTTCTGGATGAGGTACAAACTGTCTTCTTGTAGATAGCGAATAATTGTCTTGATTTCCTCGATCCATCCTCGCGAATCGCGCCGGATAATTTGCTTGTCTATCAAAACTAAACATTATTAAATTGCGAATCAAATTAGCAACGGCTATAAAAGCAAGAGTAGTAAAAGCGAGAATGTAAAGCAGTTGTAACAGCATCTTCTTTTTCCTTTTAGGGGCAGCAAGTTTTTAAACGTTCATTTCAATTGGGCTTATCAGCACCGTTCGCTCCTAGCTGCAATGTAAAAATTGCTTCCACGGCTTGAGGGAGACCCATAGTTAATTCAAGTGAAGCAGACTATACAAAAATATTCTTTTGTAGCATTTAGTACATTTTCTCTTAAACATCATTAATTTTGAAGAAGTTTAGAAAAAATATTTATGATTTTATGATTCGTGTTGCTCTTGCGAATCACGTCCAGAGCGGAATCGCATTGCAACATTCCAACACTCTGTAACTAACTTATGCCAAGGCATAAGAGTAGCCATATCAATCCCTACCTTTCCTTCTGCGACTCTAAATAACATTTTGGCTGCTTTTACTTCATCGGCTGCAACTTTGACTCGCGTCAACAGGTCAGATCGATCTTGCTCATCCAAAAATGATAGATGCTCTGTTTCTAGCAAGGTTTGCGAACGAGCAAACCAATATTCAAAGTCTTCCAACAAAGGCTGCAAGACTATCTTTAGCAACTCCGGCTCCGGTAAATTCGAGTCTCGCATAAATGAGAGGAAAAATTCAATTTTTATTACTAATATTAACCTTCTTTAATATTCTTAACATTTCAAGCAGTATGTTTTCAAAGCTAGAACCTTAAAATAATCTGTAAGTTTTATTACACTTTGTTTATTATATATATTGACTTTGTAATTTGTACATATCCAAAAGACGTAATATTTAACCTTTGAGGTAGATATAGCCTGTTTTTTCAAAAAATATGTAAATACTATTAACAACATTCTATGGTGGGTGATGCAGTCTACCGCTTGGTCGTTAATATAGATGCAGTTCCACAATATATAGAGTAATTACTTCGCCAATGGTTAAACAGCCGATATCGCCTCCCGATTCTCATAATCATTCGGAAGAACCAAAAAAAATTAATTTACCGCGTACTAGCGAATCTGAGGATTTAAAAAAAATTCGCCATACGACTTCTCACATCATGGCAATGGCGGTACAAAAGTTGTTTCCCCAGGCGCAAGTTACGATTGGCCCCTGGATTGAAAACGGCTTTTACTATGACTTTGAGAATCCAGAACCTTTTACCGAGAAAGATTTAAAAGCCATCTACAAGCAGATGGTGAAAATAATTAATCGTAAATTACCCGTTATCAGAGAAGAAGTTAGTCGCGAAGAAGCCGAACGTCGAATTAAAGAAATTAACGAACCTTATAAGTTAGAAATCTTAGAAGATATTAAAGAAGAACCAATCACAATCTACCATTTGGGGGATGAATGGTGGGATTTATGTGCTGGGCCTCATTTAGAAAATACTGGGGAATTAACTCCTAAAGCGATTGAATTAGAAAGTCTTGCTGGTGCTTATTGGCGTGGAGATGAAAATAAAGCACAGTTACAGCGTATTTATGGTACAGCTTGGGAAAATCCGGAGCAGTTAGTAGAGTACAAGCGGCGTAAAGAAGAAGCAATGCGTCGCGACCATCGTAAATTAGGTAAAGAGTTAGGATTATTTATATTTTCCGATTTAGTAGGGCCTGGTTTACCGCTTTGGACTCCCAAAGGTACTTTATTAAGAACTTTATTAGAAGATTTTCTCAAGCAAGAACAATTAAAGCGGGGATATTTACCTGTAGTAACACCTCATATTGCCAAAGTTGATTTATTTAAAACTTCAGGACATTGGCAGAAATACAAAGAAGATATGTTCCCGTTGATGGCGGAAGATGAGGAAGCTGCCAAATTAGAAAACGGTTTTGTCATGAAGCCGATGAATTGTCCGTTTCACATTCAAATATACGACAACGAACTGCGTTCATATCGAGAATTGCCAATACGTTTAGCTGAATTCGGTACAGTTTACCGCTACGAACAATCTGGTGAATTGGGAGGTTTAACAAGAGTAAGAGGTTTTACAGTAGATGATTCTCACCTATTTGTAACTCCCGAACAACTTGATGAGGAATTTCTCAATGTTGTGGATTTAATTTTATCGGTATTCAATAAACTGCAACTAAAGAATTTTAAAGCCAGATTAAGTTTTCGCGATCCAGAAAATAAGGAAAAATATATCGGCTCAGATGAAGCGTGGGAAAAAGCTCAAGGTGCTATTCGTAGGGCTGTTGAAAAGTTAGGAATGGAGCATTTTGAAGGAATAGGTGAAGCTGCTTTTTACGGCCCCAAATTAGATTTTATCTTTCAAGATGCTTTGGAAAGAGAATGGCAGTTAGGAACGGTACAAGTTGACTATAATTTACCCGAACGCTTCAAACTAGAATACGTTGCTGAAGATGGTTCTCGTCAACGCCCAATAATGATTCATCGTGCGCCCTTTGGTTCCTTAGAAAGATTAATTGGTATTTTAATTGAAGAATATGCCGGTGATTTTCCTTTATGGTTAGCACCAGTCCAAGCAAGGTTATTGCCAGTTACAGAAGTGCAATTAGATTTCGCAAAAGAAGTCGCTGCAAAAATGATTTCGTTAGGTATTCGTGCGGAAGTTGATACTAGTGGCGACAGACTTGGTAAACTAATACGTAATGCCGAAAAACAGAAAATTCCCGTAATGGCTGTAGTCGGACAAAAAGAAGTAGAATCCAATTCTTTAAGTATTCGTACCCGTGCTTCCGGAGATTTAGGAACTATGTCCGTATCCGAAGTACTAGACAATATGAAGAATGCTATTACCAATTACAGCAACTTTTAGGAGACAATAGAAGTGGGCATTAGCCCACTCGCTATTTCCGAATTTATATAAATACCCAAAAAATAAGATTATGAGTACTCCAAAGGAAAGCATCCAATCTATTTTGAGACAGTTACCAGATAATTGTTCTGTTGAAGATATTCAATATCATTTGTATGTGAGCGAAAAAGTGCGACGTAGCATAGAAGTAGCCGATACTAGAGGAACAAGGACACACAATGAGGCCAAAGAACGTTTAAGCAAATGGCTTATCAAGTAGAATGGTCGCCTAAAGCTTTAGATGATGTAGAAGCGATCGCCGTATATATCTCTCGTGATTCTGCTTCTTATGCTGCTGCGGTAGTCAAGAAAATACTTGATGTCACTCGCAGTTTGAATCACTGTCCTACTGTTGGTGAAGTTGTACCAGAATTCGATGACGAAAATGTCAGACAACAGTTTGCCTATATGTATCGAATTATCTATCGTATCAAAGGGCAGACAGTTACTGTCGCCACAGTAACTTACAAAAAGAAGCTACTGGAGGAATTTGGCAAAGACTAATACATCCATCTAAAAAACAACTTTTAGTTAAGTAAAAACTCGGCTTATTTCTACAGCCGGGTTTTTTCTATGAAAGGGTTAGTTGTTAGTTGTTAGTGGTTAGTAGGGTGTGTGACGCGGCTAATAAACTATCTACGGAGTTATAAGTTAGATAAGCGCCTCACGCACCATCCAAGATGTAAATAAAAAATTGTATGGTGCGTCATATCAAATCCGTTAGTATCGGAGTTATATGTTTTTTAACGCAAAGTGACGCAGAGGGAAGCGCAAAGGGACGCAGAGTTTTTATTTATATGTTGAATAATTGCAATACAAACGCGGAATGTATCATACTTTGCACCTGAGAACGAATTTTAAAAACAATTATTAATTATTCGACTGTGTTCATACCCGCCAGGGGTTGCAAACCCCCGGCTAATAGCAGAAGTCCATTGAAATGGACTAAATGTATAGCTTATTAAATTAGTAATATTTTTTAACATTTATTTTTTGAAGGTATTTATACTTAAATTCATACACATTAAGTACGTAATGCTTTAATAATTTGTTCTACGTGAATTAAATCTTTTTAAAATAATATTCCTTTATCTCCTCCGTACCTCTATCCTCAGCGCTCTCCGCGCTCTCTGCGGTTTTATAATCACTAATTCTTCAGCAAAGAGAATAATTGCATAATTCGGAAAACCCTAGAAATATATAAATATAGCCGTAAAAAAAATTACTTAAAGTCAAATCAGAATCATGGGCAAAAAACATCACGATGTTCGAGTTAGGCTGCTTTTACTTTACAAGGTGAGTGGAATTAGGTTTGTAGTAGCGCTTCAGCGCCTCTTATCGGATGCGCTGAAGCGCTACTACGAACAAATAACCAAAATTAATGGGGGTGATGCATCATCACCCCCACCAAATATTTCGACAACGATTTAATAGCACCAGCCCTGAATTTCGTACTTAACTACTCTGCAATATCAACCAAATCAGCAACATTTGAATCTGCTAATGTTGGTGCGGAAATAACTTTAGAATACAAACTTGATGGTTGTTCGGATGCGATTACTGGTAGCGCTTCACGTGCGTGAGCCGCTAATTCTTGTGTCTTCACATCATAAGTTTGTGTTGCCAATTTCGGATACAAACCGATACCGATGATTGGAAGTAATAAGGAAGCAGCGATGAAAAGTTCGCGGGGTTTTACATCGGGTACTATTGATTCCATTTGTAATTCTTCATTCTGCTTGCCGTAAAATACTTGCTTTAACAAAGATAGTAAATAAACTGGAGTCAAAATCACGCCTACAGCACTTAACAATACAACTACAACTTTAAAGCTGGAGCTATATACGTCGCTGCTAGACATACCGAGGAATACCATCAATTCTCCAACAAAACCGCTCATTCCTGGTAGTGCTAAGGAAGCCATTGCACCAGCGGTATACAAAGCAAAGGTTTTAGGCATTACTTTCGCCATTCCACCCATTTTATCCATATCTAAGGTGTGGCTGCGTTCGTAAGTTACGCCGGAAAGGAAGAATAATGCCGCTGCAATCAAACCGTGGGAAATCATTTGTAACATCGCACCGCTCATACCAATTTCGGTATAGGAAGCGATTCCGATTAACACGATACCCATGTGAGCAATTGAAGAATAAGCCAAACGACGCTTCAAGTTGGTTTGTGCGAAGGCACAGCAAGCACCGTAAATAATGTTAACTACACCCAGGATTATTAATACGGGAGCAAAAACAACGTGAGCGTTGGGCAGCATTTCCATGTTGATGCGGATTAATGCATAACCACCCATCTTTAACAATACGCCAGCCAAAATCATCGAACCCGGTGCGGAAGCTTCACCGTGAGCATCTGGCAACCAAGTGTGAAGAGGGAAGATTGGCAGTTTTACGCCGAAGGCAATCAAGAAACCTGTATAAGCAAGCATTTCTAGAGTTTTGGGATATTGCTTCATTCCCAAAGCTGTCATGTCAAAAGTTACGGTATCGCCAGAGAATGCCATTGCAAACGCTGCTACCAAAATAAATATAGATGCTGCGGCTGTATAGATAATAAATTTAGTTGCCGCATAGCGACGTTTTTCTCCTCCCCAGATGGAAATTAGCAGGTATACGGGAACCAACTCAATTTCCCACATCAAGAAGAACATTAATAAATCTTGAGCGACGAATACGCCAACCTGAGCGGCGTACATCACCATCATCAAACTATAAAATAAACGTGGCTTATTTGTGACTCTCCAAGCCGCAAAAATCGCCAAAGTATTAATTAAGCCTGTTAATAAAATCAAGGGCATTGACAAACCGTCAGCTGCCACGACCAATTTAAACCTAACTGGGGTACCCAAGCGTATTTTTCAACTAGTTGGAACGATGCATCTTGAAAATCATAATTCTGCCAAAAGGCACAAATCATTAATGTAAAGTCCGCCAGAGCTACTCCCAAACCGAACCAACGAACGGTTTTACCATCTTTATCGGGAAGTACGGGAATAGCTAGTGCTGCCGCTAAGGGCAACAAGATTATAGAAGTTAACCAAGGGAATTCGCTCATTACTGACAATCGCTTTAAAATTTCTCTTAATGTTTACATTATATTAAGCAATTTATAGTTTTGTAAACAGAATTTACCCCTATAAAATTAAAAAAATCTACTAATTTTAGTAATAAATACTTATATTTACTCAAAAAAATAGTATTTTTCATCCAAATTATAAACTTTTGTTAACAAAAAAATAGCGGCGACTATAGCCACCGCTGAGATTTGTAACATAAACTTCATTTCATGGTTAACAAATAATAGTTTCTAATGGTTAACCAAAAATATAGAAATGTATGCTCGAAGCGAAAAGCAATTTCTATAAATAAAGAAAATTTACAAGCGCACGCATTCTTAACTGTTCTCTATTGCCTATTCCCCATTCCCTACTCTTTACTTAAACAACCCGATTAACAATCGTCCAAACTTCTCCATCGGAACGAACGTAAGGAACGGAAATAGTTTTAAAACCTGTGATAAAAGGTTTGTAATATACCTGCCAGTAAAGCGGAGTAAGATTGTCGGCACAAGTCTTAAGACTGTTGACTTCTGTGGCGAGTTCTGCTGCTAGCTGATTTATGCGTTCTGCATGAGCTTTAGCTTGGGTTTTAGCTTCTTCTAATTGTTCTATCTGCTCGGAAAGACGGGTTATGTATCCCGAACGAGATTTTTTAATGATTGTTTCTTTTTGTGCTAGCTGAAATTGTAAAGCGGCGATCGCTTCATCTATACCTTTTAGCTCGGCAAACAATTGAGGATTTTCTCTTGCCTGACGACGATAAGCTTCTGCTATTGCTTGTGGTGAATTATCATCATCTTCAGAAGGCGTAATATTTACGGCAAGAGAAGCACCTTCTCGGCGCAATCTATTTATTTGAGAACGAATCACCTCAATTTCTGCCCGAACATCCTGCATAATTGCTTTTTATCCTTGAACGATGCTTGTTGCTCCTTTGTTATCAATTTGGAGCGTTTGTACTTGTGCTTTAATACCTTTATTTTGCCATTCGTGAGCCATAGCTGCCGCGACAGCTTGAGAATTAGCGGTATTAGTTAATGCAAGCAATGTGGGACCAGCACCGCTGATAACCATGCCATAAGCACCGGCTGATAAGGCTGCGGCGTTTATTGCATCGTAATTATTTATCAGTTTTTTTCTGTAGGGCTGATGTAACTTATCTTGCAAAGCAGCCCGCAACCAATTTTGATTGCCAGTTTCTAATCCCCTTAACAGTAAGCCCAGATGTGCTGTATTGAAAATCGCATCTGAACGACTTACTTGAGTTGGTAATACTTGTCTCGCTTCGCTGGTTGAAAGTTCAAAATCTGGAATTGCTACAACTGGAATGACATCTTTACTCCAAGGAATATCGCAAATCTCCCATCCCTTATCGCTTGTAGCAGCCAAACGACAACCACCTAAAAGTGCCGGAACTACGTTATCTGGGTGCCCTTCTATTTCAATAGCTAATTCCATTATTTGGGTTAGAGTTAAAACTTCACCTGCGAGTATATTCGCACCAATTAATCCACCAACAATAGCCGTTGCGGAGCTACCCAAACCCCTTGCTAATGGAACCCCTAGCTTAATCTCAATTTTGACTGGGGGTGGTGTTTGTTCTATATGGTGAAATAATCTTACAAATGCTTGATATACAAGATTGCTTTCATCGGTAGTTACTTTCGCTGCTTCGCTTCCGGTAACAGTAATAACTAACTTTTCGTTTGCCTTAACTTCTTCTCGAATAAATTTTAATTCGTTATAAACCGTTAAAGCTGCACCAATACAATCAAAACCGGGACCTAGATTCGCAGTAGTTGCAGGAACGGTTACGCAGACAGAAGAAACAGACATCAAAGTAAATTTAATTTAATAAAAAATTTCAGTATTAATTAATCAGCATCTCATATAAATCAGTGCTTACACAAAAAATTTCAGAAGCATATTGACTCTTCCCTTGCGGGAGGATGTTTACCTCGTAGAAGTTCAGCCCCTCAACCTGAGCGACCAAAATTTCTCCAGTTTTATACATTGGCTTGCTGCGGTACGGCAAAAGCAACTATTGTGCAGTATCCCCTTGTCAAAATATGTCATTTAGTGTCATACTGACATTTAGTGACAAAAAAATAGAACCTGATGCCAATCAATGGAAAAAATGCTCACTGTGTGGAGTATCACCGTAACTGGTATAACAACAAGCGATCAAGAGTTAGGAAAGGATGGGTGAGCAGCGGCGCGAGCGGATGCGTTTGGAAATCTCCCGTGAAGCAGCGCGCTTGTTCTGGGAGCAAGGTGTCACTGCTACAACCGGCGAGCAGATTGCAGACGCAGTAGGCATTTCGGTACGTACCCTCTGGCGGTACTTCCGCAACAAGGAGAGCTGTGTCGAGCCAGTCTTAGCGCAGGATGCAGAGGAGTGTGTGGCGGTGTTGCGCCGTTGGCCTCGGGAGGTTTCCCTCGAAGAGCACCTCGTCGAGTGGGCGACGAATCGCTCCAAAGATCCCGATCAGCAGTCCTACGACGATGCCGTGATCAAGATGACCGTGCTAGCTGAAAAAGAGCCGGATCTGCGTGCGGCTTGGCTAATGGCTCACGATCGAATAGAGCGCGATCTGGTCGAGATCATCGCGGATCGTTTGCGCCGCCCGGCTGACGATATCCAGGTGCGTCTGCACGCGGCAGCTGCCACCGCAGTCTTGCGCGTTATTAGTGAAGATGTCAGTGCCGCCCTTATGGCGGGAGCTGATCGCGCCTCTATCGGCAACCCGCTCAAGCACATGGCTCACGCCGTGCGCGTAGCCACTGGTGGAGCCGTCGGCGACCCCGTCGATCCCTGAAAACAATAGCAAAGGCAACTAGCAACTCGATCCAAGCACTACATACACGCAAGCGTAAAGGAGACAAACATGATGAAGATCAAAGCAATCAAAGGACATCAGGGAATCGGAACGGAAGTGAAAGACGCGACTTACGTGGAGGCTGCCCGTTGGGGTAAGTATCGGGGGTGGCGGTATGTTCTGGGACTGATGGTCATCCTCTTTTCGTGGCTGGTTATCGGGAGTCTCGCCAGCGTACTCATCGCGTTCGCGCTCAGCGGCCAGGCAGATTACACCCTGCTCGACCCCGTAGGGAACTTCCTGTTTAACATGGCGGGTTTCCCGTTCTTTCTCGGCGGGATTCTCATCGCCGTCTCCCTCATCCACCGCCGTCATCCTCTGACGCTCGTCACGGCGCACGAGAAGATAACCTGGCGGCGTATCGGTCACGGGTTTGTGGCGTGGTTCGTGCCATTCTGCCTGATCGGTGGGCTGGGACAGTACTTCTTCTACCCCGACAGCTTCTCCTTCAATTCCGACTTCGTGTCGTTCGCGTTCTTCGTACCGATCGCGCTGGTTCTTACCGCAATCCAGACCACCACCGAGGAACTTTTCTTCCGTGGATATATCGTACAGGGCGCAAGCCTCATTTGGACCAACCGCGTCTTTCTGGCGATCGTGTCAGCCGTGATATTCACCATACCGCATCTCTTAAACCCGGAGGCGCAGGCAGGTGGCTGGCTGACGGTCTTTTTCACCTACTTCCTCGTTCCGGGTCTGGTGTGGACCGTGGTCTCGTTGATTGACGGAACCACTGAACTCGCCATCGGCGTACACTTCGCGAACAACATCGGCAGCATACTCCTGATCAACATCACTGGAAGTGCCTTGACCACACCGGCTCTGTTCACAATCAGCGAATACCACGCGACCTACGGGGCGCTATCGGTGCTGGTTGCAATCCCTGTGTTTCTGGCGATCGTTTTCCGAGTGTTCAAGCGCGACGGGGTATCCAAACCCGTTTCCTAGAGCGATCGAAAGGGTCATCGGTAAAGTGATTTCACGACTGCTCTATCGTAAACCTACCACTCAAATACTTAGAGGGAACACCATGAAAGCATTCCTAACTTATTCCACAACTCTTCTGACTTTAGCAACCAGCATGATAGTTCATTTCGCTTTACCTGCAAAAGCCGATTCTACCGCTAATTTGCTCCTCAACTTGCAATGCCAAGGCGGATACAACGTCAATATCTGGAAAACTAAAAAATCAGGCGAACTCCTTTATCGCTCAACCAGTTCCAACGGAAATTTGAGCTTGGGAAGAGGAACAAGCCAAGCAACAGAAGGCGTTCGAGTTTACAAATTCCAGAATGGTAATTATCAATACTGGGTTTGGGATGGAACATTGGATAGCCAGCAATCTGGAACGCTAGAAGTGTACAGAAACAATGCTATCCAACAGCAATATGGATGTACGAAACGTTAAGTTGAGTCATCAAGGCATCACTTGGAGATTAGATTAATGGCAATTCTGAAACAATTTGGGATTTTATTTGTATTGGGCAGTGTGGGAATTCTCATGTTCACGATCGGGTCTATTCCTTTAGTCGAGCAACAGTTAGCAAAACTGTCTCCAGAAATGCTCGAAAAGGTGCCTCCATTGTGGGTTTTAATGCTGTTGCAAGGACTACTGCCTACAGTTCTACTAGTAATCAGCATTCTGATTGGAATTGGTTGTGCCTATCGTGTTGGATTAAGCTCCCATTTGATTGATCATTGGGTGTTTCACACCGCTAAGTCTTCATCTTTTGCCGTTGAGATGAAGTGGAGCTTGGGTGTGGGTGCAGCGGCGGCGATCGTTCTCTTGTTGCTCGATCGGTTGATGCAACCTGCCCTACCTGAAGCACTACGGGCAGCCAATACAGAACCAAGTTGGTTGAATTTGCTTACAGCAATGTTCTATGGCGGCATCACTGAGGAAATTTTGATGCGCTGGGGTTTAATGTCGCTGCTTATTTGGATCGCGTGGAAAGGGCTAAAACAAGGCGTTACGTTGCCCAGTCAAGGGATTTACCAGGGTGCGATCGTTCTAGCCGCGTTGGTATTTGGACTACTACACCTGCCAGCGACTGCCGCGATCGTTCCCCTCACTCCAGTTGTGATTATTCGGGCGTTGTTACTGAATGGAATTGCAGGGATTGGGTTTGGCTGGCTCTTTTGGCAATATTCGCTAGAAGCGGCAATGTTAGCTCATATCAGCGTTCATGCTTTTACCTTTGTTCTTAGCGGTTTACTGGCAAGGTTGGCTTAAGTTTTGGAATAGATATCGTAGGGCTAGCACTGCCCCCTTAAGGAACCACAGCATACTTCAATCAGGAATTTATCATGCAATATCTTTCACAGGACTTAATCCTTCTTGCACTCAATCCCGAAACTGGAAAAACTCGCTTCTCTTGGTACGCGGCGCTCGAATATGGCTTGGTCGGTTCTTTGTTACTAGACTTAATCCTACGAGACAAACTTGAGATCGACAACGACAATCGGGTGATCGGTGCGAACGCAGGCAACACAGGCAATGAATTCTTAGATCGACACCTCAATGAAGTTCTGGCATCGTCTCGTCCTCGAACTGCAAGGTTCTGGGTGACTCGTTGGAGACGAAGATACAGATGGTTTCAGCCGATTGTGTTGCAGAACTTAGTCGATTTAGGTGTTTTGCAACGACAAGAGCAACGCATTCTGGGTCTATTCCCAACGCGGCGATATTTTCTCACCGATGAATCGATTCAGCGCGAGATTGTCCAGCAAGTTCGTACAGCCGTGTTAGAAGGCATTGGACTGAATTCTCGGATGGTAGCATTGATTAGTTTGATGCAAGCCTCTCACCTGACCGATGCGGTGTTCAGACCTGAAGAACGTCCTGAAGCGCGATCGCGAATTAGAGCGATCGCAGAAGGGGAGTTGGTCGGCAAAGCAGTTTCAAAGGCAATTTTCATCATTCAAGCAACCACGATTTTGGGCGCAGTCAATGTCAGATGAAATCGTTAGGGGTTGTATAGAACAATAGTTCGGACAATTTTTGAAAGCTTTGCTTTCCTATCAGAATTGTCCGGCGTGTTGGAGCAGAAGAATGCTCAAAATCTAATCAGGAGATTCAAATGATCTTAGTAACTGGCGCAACTGGAAATAACGGTCTGGAGGTACTCAAGCGTCTCGCCGCGCAAAACGTTCAAGCTCACGCGATGGTGCGCGATCGCAATCGAGCCAAAGCAATTGCAGATATGGGCATCGAAATGGTCGAGGCTGATTTCGATCGCCTTGAAACACTGCCCTCTGCCCTGGCAGGGGTCGATCAAGCCTTCCTCGTCACCAACTCAACAGAACGCGCCGAAGCACAGCAACTCGCGTTTGTCGAAGCGGCACAACAAAGCGGTGTCAAGCACATCGTTAAACTGTCGCAATTTGCAGCCGATGCCCGCTCACCTGTGCGCTTTTTACGCTACCATGCGGCTGTCGAATCGGCGATCCAAGCAACCCAGATGGCGTATACGTTTCTGCGCCCCAATCTGTTTATGCAGGGCTTGTTAAACTTCCGATCGTCGATCGTTGAGCAAAACACCTTTTACGCTGCGATCGGTGATGCGAAGGTGAGCGTAGTAGATGTCCGCGACATTGCTGACGTTGCTGTAGCTGCTCTAACCAAAGCTGGGCACGAGGGAAAGATTTACGATCTCACCGGACCGCAGGCGCTAACACATACCGAGATGGCAGAACGCCTCTCCGCCGTGCTGGGTCGTCAGATTACTTTCGTCGATATTTCACCTGAAGCGATGCGGGATGCGTTGCTCGGTGTTGGCTTCCCGATCTGGCAAGCGGACGGACTCATTGAAGATTACGCCCACTATCGGCGCAATGAAGCAGCAGCGATCGCTTCAGGGATAGCGGATGCGACTGGCAAAGCGCCGCGTCAGTTTAAGGACTTTGCTCGCGATTATGCAACGGCATTTAGCTGACTTCCGAAATTGAACGATCGACAAGTGCAACTTTAGCCCAAGGCAGATTTCTGGAATTGTAAGTTAACGTGCGTGGACTGTTCTTGCAGATGAAACATGAGCTTGAATAAATGATTGCCAATTCTACAGTTTTAAGGTGGTGAATAAAATGATTAAATACAAAGATTTTGCGCCTCGGATTACTGAACGGGGACCCTTCGGCGGACCTTCCGATTACGAATCCTTCTCTGAGGTTGTGAGTGCTGTCAATCAGTGGATCGAAAGTACAACGATACAAGTGATCAATGTTGAAACTGTTGTTTTACCCGATCGGATCGAAGGCACAAGTGATGATGTCTACGGAGTGACGACCAGTAATGCTTTCCACCCAGTGATGATCAGTCAGGGTCTTGCAATCAAATGCTTTCAATGTGTGCGTGTGTGGTACAGAGAATAAGCTTCACCAGAGAAGAAATAATGAAACGATTTACCTTGTTTACTTTCCTGTACCTCGCGCTCGGAGTTTGCCTGAGTGCGATCGCGCTTGGGTACTCAAGCCTGCCTTCGGGTCTTCAAAGAAGCTTGTTCGTCAGTGCAGGAACGTCCTACGTCGTATGTATCCTCAGTACCTTTCCATTTTGGCGTGAGAGGACGATCCGCTTCTACCGTAGACGGAATTTAGCGGTCATCCTACCCTGGTTGGTGATTGGAGTGAACATTATTTGGATGATCTGGGAGGTTCAGAGTCAGAGCTGGACGATGGAAGCCATTTTACAAGCGCTTTCATGGCTATTAGTTGTCTTAATAAATACAGAACTCATTGTGATTACGTGGCGAGTGAATTCTGAACCTTAATGTTTCAATCGGACGATGCCGAAACGAACTCGTTCTTCACCATAAGAATCTGGAAGAAATCAAGCATTAGAACTTAGTACACTCCAGATCAACACGAGATTAATGCTGAGGGAAGCAGAGGATTTCAGCCTCATGCCTTTCAAAGGTCAATACATTAGAACTTTTCAACACAGAGGGATGAATATGAAGACTTGGATTTCGATGCTGCTAATTTTAGCGAGTGTGAGCTTGTTTGGGTGCGATGAGCGATCTAAAGAGCGATTGAATGCCACGATGAACAGTTGGATTGGTCGGGATATCAATGAGTTTGTTCGCAAATATGGCGCACCCACGACGACCCTCAAGTTACCCAATGGGAACACAATCTATTCTTACAGAACGGATAGAGAACAGTCGTTTAAGCAGCCAATCAATGTGAATGAATTTCGGAACCGTCGAGGCGAGAGAACTACGTTGATTACCGGGGGCAACACGATTGTTGATCGTGATTTCTGCGAGATTAATGTCGAGTTTGATCGCTCCAGCGAGATTCAATCCTGGCGCTATGACGGCGATTCTGCAAAACTTTGCAACATTAAAAGCCTACCGAAAACGCTCCAGAAGCAATTACAAAAGGACGGCATTCTTCCCTAGAAGCTGCCACAAAAATGTAGTCAAACCATTTCAGACGACAAAGGAGAAAGCAATGTCATTCGCAAAAAAAATTCAAAAGATACCGCTACGCCGCGTAGCCCTTTTTACGCTTGCGCTGCTGTTTACCACCCATTTCGCCTCCGCCAGATCGGAGTCCACAACAATGATACCTACAATCACCTATCCCGAAACCAAGCGAGTCGATGTCGTCGAGGAACATTTCGGGCAGAAGGTTGCCGACCCCTATCGCTGGCTGGAAAACGATGTCCGCAACGACAAGGAAGTCACCGCTTGGGTCGAATCGCAGAACAAAGTTACCAACGCTTATCTCAATACGCTGCCGAGTCGAGATATTTTCAAGGATCGACTCAAGCAGTTGTACAACTTTGAGCAATTTTCGATTCCGGTCAAACAGGGGGGACGGTATTTCTACCTTTATAATTCTGGACTTCAGAACCAACCAGTTCTCCATGTCCGCGACAGCGTAGACGGTGCAGGGCGTGTGCTGATCGATCCGAATCGCTGGTCAAAAGACGGAGCGACTGCACTGGCTGAATGGTCAGCATCCGACGATGGCAAGCGTGTGGCTTATGCGGTGCAGGATGGCGGCAGCGACTGGCGCACGATTCGGGTGCTGGACGTGGACACGGGCAAGGTACTGGAGGATCAGGTGAAATGGGCAAGGTTCACCAACATCGCCTGGATCAAGGACGGATCTGGCTTTTTCTACAGCCGTTACCCTGAACCGAAGCAGGGCGAAACGTTCCAGGCGGGCGTAGCCAACCATGTCGTCTATTTTCATGCGCTCGGCACACCCCAGACGCAGGATCGGCTGGTCTATGCCACTCCAGATCAGCCAACCCTAGTGCATACCGTTGATATCACCGCAGACGGGCGCTATCTCACGATCTATTCCACACCCGTTGCGATCGGCAACAAACTGACTATCGTGGATCTCCAGAGCAACCACTGGAAACCCCGCAAGTTAGTCGATACTCTCGACGATCAATGGAGCGTCGTTGGCAATGTGGGGACGAAGTTTTTCCTCAAAACGACTCAGGATGCGCCACGCTCCAAGGTGGTGACAATGGACATCGCCGCTGCCGACCCAGCGATCGCGGATGTGGTGCCAGAGCAGGATTCGATTATGGGTAATGCGTCGCTGGTCGGCGGACGGTTGCTAGTCGCCTCTCGTGTTGACGTGAAGACGGAAATTCGACGCTACACGCTGGATGGCAAGGCTGATGGTGTGGTGAAGCTGCCGGGTATCGGCACCGCTGGCGGTTTTAAGAGCGACCCGGACGACCAGGAAACTTTCTTCGTCTTCACCAGCTACAACACTCCAAGCATCATCTATCGATACGATGTCGCCAGCAACAGGTTGCGGGTGTGGGCACAACCTAAAGTGGCGATCAATCTCAACCAGATCGCGGTCGAACAGCGGTTCTACAAGTCCAAGGATGGCACCCGTATCCCGATGTTTATTGTTCGGCGTAAGGATGTGACCGCAGCCGCACCAACCCTACTCTATGCCTATGGCGGCTATGGTATCCCCATGCTTCCCGAATTCTTGCCCGCGCCACTGGGGTGGGTCGAACAGGGCGGAGTGTTCGCGATCGCCAATATTCGCGGCGGCTCCGAATATGGCAAGGCATGGCACGAAGCGGGTCGTCGTCAAAACAAGCAGAATGTCTTCGACGACTTTATCGCGGCGGGCGAGTATCTGAAGGCACAGGGAATCACGCTACAAGACGGCTTGGCGATTCAGGGCGGATCGAATGGCGGACTCTTGGTTGGTGCAGTGGTCAATCAGCGACCGGATCTGTTCGCCGCTGCGTTACCCCAGGTTGGTGTGATGGATATGCTTCGCTTCGACCAGTTCACAGGTGGGAAATTATGGTTAGACGAATATGGTTCTCCGTCACAGGAAGCGGATTTCCGTAACCTCTTAAAATACTCGCCTTATCACAACATCCAGTCCGGCAAGACCTATCCCGCGATTCTCGCCACCACCGCCGACACGGACGATCGCGTGGTGCCAGGACACACTTTCAAATATGTCGCCGCACTCCAGGCAGCAGATATCGGCGACAAGCCACACCTTGTCCGCATTGAGACGCGGGCGGGACATGGGGCAGGCAAACCTACCGACAAGATCGTCGAGGAAACGGCGGATATGTGGGCTTTTGCCGCGCACTGGACGGGGCTGGATGTAAAGTAGGCGAACTGAGTTAATTTTTGATTGTTGATGGTGGAATCACAGTAAATCGATCCATAAACAAATCAAATCACGATGCTTGCTTGAAGTGATGGTCAAATCTACAGTTTTAAGGTCAACTCGAAACATGGAGTTCGGGAGCATTATGGAACAAACACTCGAACAGAATAAAACATTCATCCGCAATCACTTTGAAGAGATTGTAAACCGCAAGAATTCTGCCATTGCTTACCAAAACTTCGATTAACGAATACTGTGGACAAGAACCAACAGAAAAATTTAAGCCAAGGTGGGAAAGAACAGGATAATGATTCATTTATCACAGAAGTTCAGCTTCCTGTTGTCCAAATTTAAAGAAGACTATAATTAATCAAAACCGGGTTTACCTAATCGATAAATTCGGTTTTTTTATCTATTGAATTACAGACAACTGAAGTTTTGCCTCAAAGATGTTAAATTTAAACATAAGCAAAGCAAAAGGGACTGGGTAAGTCCCAATCCCGAAAAAGCGGGTTAACCGCTATCTATTTAATTAAGTTAACCCGTGCAGCTTTGGGAACGCGCAGAAAAATTTCTATTGCAATACCAACTTAACGTTAGCATTTTGCAAACCGCGCTGCTTAACTTCAGTCAAAGTCTTGTTAACAGCATACTTCTGGTTGATGGAGTTGATTAACTCGGTTTGGTTGTGCTTCTTAGCAACACCCCAAAGATCCGCGATTAAATCAAAGGAACCATCGCTGTTGCGAGACCAACCTAAGTCATATTCGCCTTCCAAAACTGCAACGATGTCGGCACGAACGCGCTGACCGTTATAACCACGAACATCAGCTTCAGACTTAACGGTGATACCTAAGTCGCTCAAAGAAGACTTAAGAATTTCAGAATCAGTAATTTTGGTACGTAGAGTGCTAAAGTGAGACATTTGGGTTTCCTCCAAAAAGAAGATTGAGATTAAGACAACGGTTTTTTAGGCTAAGCCGCGTTTAAATTACGCGGTTTTTTTATTTGCTAGCTTTGGGTTCGCTAGCCTTTGCTCCTGAATTAACAGGAGAAAGCTTTTTAAAACTCCATTCGCTGATATTCAGCTACGGAGGCTGCTGCTGGACGCGCTCGCTGTCTCGCCCAGTCTCGAAGCGCAGTGACTTGTTCTTGCATCGTTCGAGACAGCGGTAAAGTCGCTTTTAGTGCAGCAATAATATCTAACTGGGTAAACTCACGATTTTGGGCAAAAGCTTCGTACATTGCCGCTACTATCGCTTGTTCAATTTCTGCCCCAGAAAAGCCATCGGACATCTTGGATAACTGTTCCAAATCGAATCTGGTGATGTCTTTACGGCGCTTATTTAAGTGGATTGTGAAAATATCTTGCCTTTCCTGAGATGTAGGCAAATCCACAAAGAAAATTTCGTCAAATCGACCTTTCCTTAAAAACTCTCCTGGCAAGCGTTCAACCCGATTGGCTGTTGCCATTACGAACACGGGTGACTTTTTCTCTTGCATCCAAGTTAGGAAAGATCCAAAAATTCGGCTGGAGGTTCCTCCATCAGAATCGCCAGAACCAGAACTACCTGCAAAGGATTTATCTAATTCGTCAATAAATAATATTGCTGGAGAAATAGATTCCGCTGTTTTTAAGGCATTACGCAGATTGGCTTCACTTCGTCCTACCATTGAGCCATCGTAGACTCGACCCATATCCAACCGTAAAATTGGTAATCCCCATAGTTTTGAAGTGGTTTTTGCTATTAAAGACTTTCCACAGCCCGGAACCCCTAGAATTAACATTCCTTTCGGTTGCGGTAAACCATATTCTCTCGCTTTCTCAGTGAAAGCATCCGAACGCTGGGTTAGCCAATTTTTTAATTCTTCCAAACCACCAACAGCTTCGAGCGTTTCATCCTCTTCAATGTATTCTAATATTCCATTGCGTCGGATTAGCTGTTTCTTTTCAGATAAAACTATATCTACTTCTTTTTCCGTTAGCTGTTTCTTAGTTACCTGAGCTTTACGGTATACTTTCTCCGCCTCATCTCTGGTTAGTCCTAAAGCCGCTCTTAATAACTTTTCCCTTGCTTCGGTTGTTAATTTCTTCGCATTTTGTAAACCCAAATGACCATCTAAAACTTTATTTAGATCGGACATATTCGGCAACGGAAAGTCAAGTACCACAACTTCTTTCTCCAACTCGATGGGAACCTGCTGCACTGGTGACATCAAAATTATATTTTTCTGAGTACCTTTAAAGCTGGCGATCGCATCTCGTAAAGACCTAGTTGTTGCAGGTGCATCAATAAACGGATGTAAATCTTTAAGAACAAATATACCAGGTTCTTTCTGGCGGATAATCCACTCAATCGCCGCTTCTGGAGAAACGGTATTGTGTTGAGTTACGCTTCTACCTTGACCATACTCCACGATGCCGTGGGTTACAGTCCATACATACAACCGACGCTGTGGCTTTGAAGATTGAGCGATGGAATAAATTGCTTGCTCTGCCCGCTCTTCCTCGGAGGTAACAAGGTAGATTAAGGGATATTGAGCCTGAATTAGTATACTGAGCTCTTCTTTCATATATCAACCTACTTGAGACCTAAAGACACTACAGACATCGTTCATCATTTCAAATTTTAGTCAAATTTGGGTAAAGATAGAATTATGAATTAACTATTCATAATTCGAGCTTTGTTAACACGGAACCAACTCCTCGGAGTCTTCTTGATTAACTTCGCAATCTTCTTCTATCTTATTGACAGAAACATCTTTACCAATTACTCCTGGCTGATTGCCTAGAGCAACCAATTCCCCTTCACGCAAGACTAGTGAACTTTCGCAGTTGGGACACGAGTAAACCCTGTGAGTTCTTCCGTAAGAACCTTCGACCTCATCTACCAATTCTGAATTCGCTAGATAAAATACGAGGGCACGCTCGGCAAGCTCTGACATTGGTTCGCTCTCAACTGCTGAACGTATTTTTAAACTTTTGTGCAGTTCTGGGGATAGATACAAAGTAACTTTTTGCTTAGCTTGCATATAACTATGAATGCGTTCTTACCCGGGTATGTATCTTACGATATCTACTCTCCCATTACTTGTCAAGACTGCAAAGCGTTTTGACGCTATTTTTGTAACACTTCTTTACAATAAGGCAAAAATAAAGGTTTTAACTGCCATGAAGGAGGAATATGAAAACCAATAATAGAAGGCTTTTGGGTGGTAAATAGGGGCGTGACGGCAAAAAGTTAAAAATAATTTACTTTTTGATGAGAGTATATTTTTCAGGCTTATTTGCCAAAAAACTTTAAGTTAGTATCGCCATGATGGTTTAGAGGGGACACAAACCTGATAGATTTAGCTATCAGCGAGTATAAAAAGCGTAAAAATGAAAGTCCTGGTTATTGGTGGAGACGGCTATTGCGGTTGGGCAACCGCACTTTACCTTTCAAATCGTGGTTATGAAGTTGGAATTTTAGATAATTTAGTGCGACGGCACTGGGATAATGAATTAGGTGTACAGACTTTAACGCCCATTGCGCCAATTCAACAACGTATCCAGCGCTGGAAGGATTTAACGGGTAAATCTATCGATTTGTTTATCGGCGATATTACCAACTATGAGTTTGTCCAGAAAGCTCTGCATGAATTTGAGCCAGAATCAGTAGTGCATTTTGGCGAACAGCGCTCGGCTCCTTTTTCCATGATTGACCGAGAACACGCTGTTTTAACACAAGTTAACAACGTTGTTGGCACCTTGAACATCCTTTACGCGATGCGTGAAGATTTCCCCGATTGCCATTTAGTCAAGTTGGGGACAATGGGTGAATATGGTACGCCTAACATCGATATAGAAGAAGGCTATATCACCATCGAGCATAACGGACGGAAAGACACTTTACCTTATCCCAAGCAACCGGGTAGTTTCTACCACCTGAGTAAAGTTCACGATAGTCACAATATCCATTTTGCCTGTAAAATTTGGGGATTGCGAGCTACAGATTTGAACCAAGGGGTAGTTTACGGTGTCTTAACCGAAGAAACGGGTATGGACGAAATGTTGATTAACCGTCTTGACTATGATGGTGTATTTGGTACCGCATTAAACCGTTTCTGTATCCAAGCTGCTATTAATCATCCTCTAACCGTTTACGGTAAAGGTGGACAAACTAGAGGCTTCCTGGATATCCGAGATACTGTTAGATGCGTTGAATTGGCGATCGCCAACCCAGCACAACCTGGAGAATTCCGCGTATTTAACCAGTTCACCGAACTTTTCAGCATCAGCGACTTAGCCATGATGGTGAAAAAAGCCGGTAACGCAATCGGACTAAATGTAGATATCAATCATTTGGAAAACCCTAGAGTAGAGTTAGAGCAACACTACTTTAATGCCAAAAACACTAAGCTTCTGGATTTGGGTTTACAGCCTCACCTGCTTTCTGACTCACTGTTAGATTCCTTGCTCAACTTTGCGGTGAAGTATCACTCTAGAGTTGATAACAACCAAATTCTGCCGAAAGTCTCTTGGCATAGAAAATAAGAGAAATAAATTTTTAGTAGTTAGTTGTTTAGTTGTAAAGCAATAGTCTAATCGCTAGCTACTAAAAATTTCATCATGGGACTTCTGAAACAATTAACATCGCTTAATATCTATGCTATGGCTTTAAATTTTATTCAAATTTAAATGTTTTAGCTGGTGAGAGCCTTCCCCAACAAAGATATTTGGCTTTCTTAAAAAATATGATCGCGCCCCCAATATCCCATCGCACATCGCAACAATAAGAATTTTTACCAACGATGCTAAATGCAATTGTCCTGTTACCTTGCTCTATTAAATAGTTTTGTATGAGAATTGCCTTATTCACCGAAACATTTTTACCTAAAGTTGACGGAATTGTAACGCGCCTTCGTCATACCGTCGAACATTTGCAGCGTAACGGCTCTCAAGTATTAATAATTTGTCCTGATGGTGGAATAACGGAATACAAGGGAGCTAAAATTTATGGAATTTCTGGCTTTCCCTTACCCATGTATCCGGAGCTAACGTTAGCATTACCTCGTCCGGCTATTGGTGAAGTATTAGAAAAATTTAACCCAGATGTCATTCACGTAGTTAATCCAGCGGTTTTAGGCTTAGCTGGGATTATTCATAGTAAAATACATAACATTCCTTTAGTAGCTTCCTATCATACTCACTTGCCGCAATATCTGCAACATTACGGTTTGGGAATGTTAGAAGGATTGCTTTGGGAGTTACTTAAAGCAGGCCACAATCAAGCTGCTTTAAATTTATGTACTTCGACGGCAATGGTAAAAGAGTTAACTGCTCGCGGCATCGAACGTGTAGATTTGTGGCAGCGAGGAGTTGATACAGAATTATTTCATCCAAGTCTTGCCAGCGAACAGATGCGTCAAAAGTTGTCGCAAAATAATAAAGATGCTCCTTTACTGCTTTATGTAGGCCGTTTGTCTGCGGAGAAAGAAATTGAGCGGATTAAGCCGATTTTAGAAGGTATTCCCCAAGCTAGATTGGCTTTGGTAGGGGATGATCCCCATCGCGAAGCCTTAGAAAAACACTTTCAAGGAACTAATACTTATTTTGTCGGATATCTTGCCGGAACGGATTTAGCTTCAGCTTTTGCTAGCGCTGACGCTTTTGTGTTTCCTTCTCGTACAGAAACCTTGGGATTAGTGCTATTAGAAGCAATGGCTGCTGGATGTCCGGTTGTGGCAGCACGTTCCGGAGGCATTCCAGATATTGTCACCGATGGAGTTAACGGATATCTTTTCGAGCCAAAATCTGATGATGCAGGTGCGATCGCCGCGACAATCCGTCTTTTAGAAGAAAAACAAGAGCGAGAAATTATCCGTCAAAATGCTCGTCAAGAAGCAGAACGTTGGGGATGGAGTGCTGCTACTCGTCAGCTACAAGATTTTTATGAAGGAGTTGTTGATTCTCAGATACCAACAGCGGCTTAATTAATTTTAAAGGGAACAGGCAATAGGGTTGGGGGGAACAGAGAAAAGAGAAAAAAGACGATACTAAGAAATAATGTTATGTAGATCGCACTCAGGACTTACGCAAAGCCCCCCAAATTAGCGGGGGGTTGGGGGGATCTAAACGTCTGGAATGCCTAACATACCGTTGCAATTGCGTAAGTCCTAGCACTAATATGCTACTTAGTAAGTCAGGACTTACGCAACTGTCATAAAACTCTGATGGTGCGTGACACTGAAAACATTGTTACTACGTTCACAGTTACTCAAAGTGTCACAGCACCCTACAATAAAAATGTCAAGTTGCGGCCATTCCTATAAGTCTTTCAGCGCTTTTTTAAAATTCCCCACTCCCCATTCAAACAAAATGTTAAATTAATTTTGCACGAGTGCTTATAAAAAGATATGCAGCTATATTTTTCTCAAAATCATTTTTAACAAGCAAATAATTACGATAATTCTAAAATCTCAATCCTAATTATTGAAAATATTTGAATATTTAACTTTTATAAAAAGATGTTTCTAGCTGCATTTATAGAATAGGCATAATATCTGCTTTTTCATCCAAAAATACATCGATAAAACTCGTTTAGACAAATAAGCAACCAAGCATCTGCATTTATATATAGTTATAAATTGCAAAAATTAGATTATCATTCTGGTGTAAGTATAAAATTGTACCCAGAATCGAACCTCTATTATCTTGAATTTATAATTCCCATGACACTCTTAAATCCAGGTAGCGTACTAGCTACGTTAACTGAACTTACCCAGGTTAATCGTACCCACGCTCTATTGCGGCGTGTCAAAGACCTTTCTGTAAATGAATTTGTTTGCTTGTTGGATTTTATCACTGCTGAGTTCCAACAGTTTATTAGAGCAATAGAACTAATAAACAATGAAGCTCTAGAAACGATGTTAGAGAAAGTACTTGAAGCAATTACGCTCAAAATAGGTCAAATTCTTCAAGCAGAACATACTACTATTTTTCTAGTTGACCATGATAAAGGTCAGTTATGGTCAAAAGTGCCGCAAAATAATGTTAATAAGGCATTAGAAATTCGTACTCCCGTTTCGGTGGGAATTCCCGGTCATGTTGCAAGTACGGGACAACATTTAAATATCGCTGAAACAACAACTCATCCTTTATTTAGCCCGGAATTAGAAAAGCAATTAGGATATAAAATTGACAATCTTTTATGTATGCCAGTTGTAAGCAGCAAAAATGAAATTGTTGCTGTGGTACAACTCGCAAATAAAGCAGGAGACATTCCTTTCGATAGCGAAGATGAAACCTGTTTTCGGGAATTTGCAGCAAGTATTGGTATTATTCTTGAAAGCTGTCAATCTTTTTATGTTGCAGCACGCAATCAAAGAGGTGCAACGGCTCTTTTACGAGCAACTCAAACACTCGGTCAAAGTTTGGACTTAGAAGTAACTTTGCAAATAGTTATGGAACAAGCCCGAATTTTGATGCAAGCTGACCGCAGTACGCTATTTTTGTATCGTAAAGAAATGAGCGAACTGTGGACTAAAGTTGCGGCTGCTGATGGTAAAACAATGATGGAAATTAGCATTCCCGGCAATCGGGGAATTGTTGGTTATGTTGCATCCACAGGCGAAGCTTTAAATATTTCCGATGCTTACAAAGATCCTCGTTTCGACCCCACAACAGATAGAAAGACGGGTTATTTTACCCGAAATATTTTATGTTTGCCGGTTTTTAATTCAGCTAATGAATTAATCGGCGTTACACAGTTAATTAACAAGCAAAAAGGAAGTTTTACTGCATCAGATGAAGAATTTATGCGGGCTTTTAATATACAAGCAGGAATTGCTTTAGAAAATGCCCGTTTATTTGAAAGTGTATTGTTGGAAAAACAATATCAAAAAGACATTCTGCAAAGTTTATCAGATGCTGTAATCTCTACAGATATGGAAGGTCGAATAGTCACCATTAACGACGCAGCATTGGAATTGTTGGGTTGTCCGCTGAGTGGAGATGCAAGTACCAGAGATAACAAAATTCTTTGGGAAAAAAATTTAGCTGGGCGATTGTTATGGGAAGTTGTACCAATTGAAAATTTACAGTTTCGATTAGAAGATAGTTTGAAAAATGGGGCAAGACATTACGTCCCCGAACAAAGTTTGATAGTAGGGTTGTATTATTTACCAGGGGAATCGGAAGAATCGGAAGAATATATACTGGCATTACCAAGTTCGACTAATCCAGAACTTTTTATTCCTTGGAATCATCCCTTGACTCCCCAATCTCAGTTTGTACATTCAACGAGCGTCGAACCAATAGAAAGAAGTATTAATCTTACAGTTAATCCCTTAACTAATCCAGAAGGTGGCGTGCGTGGTGGACTGGTGGTGTTAGAAGACATCAGCCAAGAAAAGCGTCTTAAAACTACTATGTACCGTTATTTAACTCCTCACGTAGCCGAACAAGTTATGGCATTGGGTGAAGACGGCTTGATGGTGGGAGAACGCAAAGACGTTACCATCTTATTTTCTGATATCCGAGGTTACACAACACTTACCGAAAACCTTGGCGCTGCTGAAGTAGTATCGCTGCTGAATCAATATTTTGAAACGATGGTGGAATCCGTTTTTAACTACGAAGGTACTTTAGATAAGTTTATTGGCGATGCTTTGATGGCAGTATTCGGTGCCCCCTTACCTTTAACGGAAAATCATGCTTGGCGAGCAGTCCAGGCTGCGTTAGATATGCGACATCGGCTCAAAGAATTTAACGACCGGCGAATAGTTCAAGAACAGCCACAAATTAAAATTGGGATTGGCATTAGTTCCGGAGAAGTAGTTTCGGGAAACATTGGCTCCCGCAAGCGAATGGACTATACCGTAATTGGGGATGGAGTGAATCTAAGCTCGCGTTTGGAAACAATCACTAAACAGTATGGTTGCGATATTGTTATCAGCGAATTTACTTATCAGCTATGTAGCGAACGAGTGATTGTTCGCGAACTCGACAAGATTCGAGTTAAAGGTAAACATCAAGCAGTAAAAATCTATGAATTGATTGGCGATCGCGCTACTTGTTTGGATGCCAATACTCAAGAATTCTTATCTCATTATCATGCGGGACGTGCGGCTTATTCATCCCGGAATTTCCCACAAGCGTTGATTTGTTTTGAAGCTGCAAAAAGAATTCGATCCAAAGATAGAGCTGTCAATATTCACATCGCACGCTGTAACAAATATTTAAGACAGCCTCCCGAGGAATCTTGGAGTGGAGTTTGGACAATGGTTGATAAGTAAACAGTGAACAGTTAGCAGTTAGCAGTGAACAGTTAGCAGTTTAGTTAAAATGCTTCTTTAATAGTTAGGATGTCTTCATATCAGGTAAAAACTCTCAAAACTTTACGATAAGAGTTTTACCAGAGTCATCAAATAACATTATTGGCGGTTTTTTGTGTTTTTTCCCGTTCCCTATTCTCTGTTCCCCATTGCCTAAGAGCGACTATTTAATGCTGCATACTAGGTACGGAAGAACTGCTTTGATTAATTTTAAGTGTTCCCTGGATCTCCTTCCGAGAAGTTTTGACCAATATTAAGTTGTTTTTTTGATTGCTTTAGCTCTTTCCATAAAGCTTTTATTTGCTCGTAAGCTTCTACAGGAGGTACTTTCCCTGAAGTTTCTAAGTTACATATTAAGCTTACCTTTTGAGCAAATTCTTGTAAATTAGCATTAAATACTAAGTTTTCTGGCTTTACTTGACCGTAGTAACGACTGCGAGGGTAAAGAAAATTTTCTTTTTCCACTTTTATTATCTCCAGATATTGAAACTGTTCGTCTCAAGTCTAAATCAAAGATGGCTAAGTAAGTCGGTGTTGAAAATCGTAATCAGGATAAGGGAGTAGAGAGTAGGGAGTAGGTATTTCTCCACAGAATTTTGGAACGCAACTTGTGAGAACGTAGGTATTGCGTGCCTAAAGAGCATAAAAGACAAGCAATTGTATGTTCTGTTCCCCGTTGCCTATTGCCTATTGCCTATTGCCTATTTCCGACTCCCAACTCCCTCGTCATAACTACAATTTCCAATACCTAACTTAATGCTTATTAATGAATAACCTTCATATAAAATGGTTAAGCCATAAAAAGGCATCGGTTCCATGAAGCACTAAATAATTTTTTTACCATGTCTGTTACCTCTAAGTTATACGAAGGAAAAGCCAAGATTCTTTATCAGACTGATGTACCAGAAATCTTACTGGCTGATTTTAAAGATGATGCAACTGCTTTTAATGCCCAAAAACGAGGCAGCATCATTAACAAAGGGACAATGAACTGTAGTATTTCTAGCAAGTTATTTCAACAGTTAGAACAAAACGGTATTAATACTCATTATTTGGATAACCCGAACTCAAACCAAATGCGGGTTAAAGCTGTAAAAATTATTCCCTTGGAAGTAGTTGTGCGGAATATAGCGGCTGGAAGCCTCTGTAAGCAAACAGGTTTGGAGTTGGGAACCGTTTTGAAGCAGCCTTTAGTAGAGTTTTATTACAAAAATGATGAATTAGGCGATCCATTGTTAACTAAAGAACGTCTACTATTGTTAGAACTAGCTAGCCAGGAACAAGTTGAGGAGATTATTCATCTAGCATTGCGGATCAATGATTTTCTCAAAGGCTTTTTTGGCAAATGCGGCATTACTTTAGTGGACTTCAAGTTAGAGTTTGGTGTGGACTCCGAACAAAAACTACTTCTAGCAGATGAAATTAGTCCCGATACTTGTCGTTTATGGGATAACTCTACCAATGATGCCAAAGACAGGGTTTTAGACAAAGATCGCTTTCGACAAGATTTAGGGAATGTGGAAAATGCTTACCAAGAAGTTTTAGAAAGAGTGTTAAAAACAGTAGAAGCGAATGTCTAGTTAACTAGATTTTGTTTGATGTCATGAGTTATGACTGTGCTTGACAAACAACTATTGACTGATGACAAATGATTATCATGTTGAACGATGGTGTGTGGAAGTGAATAGGAATCTTAATATTATGCGCTTATCTCCCTTTTTAGTGGCGGTGATGGCTTTTGCAACAACCTTGGGAGTTTCTCCAAATGCAAATGCACAAACTGCCAATACCTCTAAAGACTTACAAAATATCAAAGCAGCCAGCATCGATGGAACAGATGAATCCGTCGGAGTATCGCGGAAATCTTCAGATGCACAAAAGTTGCAGGTAGTTATACCAACAACTAAATCGACAATCGCCCAAAATGCTCCACAAATTCCTCCACCGAATAATTTACCTAGCGATAGTGAGCCAGCGCCAAATCCTGTTCCTGAAGATGCTCCCGAGACAACGCCTCAAATTCCTCCAACTCTGGAAAATAGCGAGCCTCCGGTACAGCAAAGAACAAATTCTCCAGAAATCCAGCAGCAACAGCAGCAACAGCAGCAATTTCAAACTCCGGGGACGCAACAGCAGCAACAGCAACAATTCCAGGCTCCGGGGACGCAGCAACAGCAGCAGCCAGCAGTCTGACGAAACCCGAGTATTAGTATCGGAAGTGTTGGTTAGATCCGAAAGCGGACAATTAACACGAGAATTACAAGAACAAGTTTATAGAGTTATTCGTACTCAACCCGGACGAACTACAACCCGTTCGCAATTACAAGAAGATATTAACGCTATTTTTGGAACTGGTTTTTTCTCTAACGTGCAAGTAGCACCGGAAGATACACCATTGGGAGTCCGGGTTAGCTTTGTTGTTCAACCCAACCCAGTTCTACAAAAAGTCCAAATAGATGCAAATCCGGGCGCTAATGTTCCCTCCGTACTACCTGAAAAAGCTGTTAATGACATATTTAGCAGACAGTACGGTCAAATTCTCAACTTGCGGGAATTGCAAGAAGGCATTAAACAGCTAGTTAAAACCTATCAAGACCAAGGTTACGTACTGGCCAACGTCATTGGAGCGCCTCAAGTATCGCCTGATGGGGTAGTTACTCTACAAGTAGCTGAAGGTTTGGTAGAGGACATTCGAGTTCAGTTTCGTAACAAAGATGGTGAAGTAACTAACGAAGACGGACAACCTGTAAAAGGAAGAACCAGACCATACATTGTTAAACGAGAGATACAACTCAAGCCAGGAGAAGTATTTAACCGCAATACCGTACAAAGAGATTTACAAAGGGTATTTGGATTAGGTTTATTTGAAGATGTTAACGTTGCTCTCGACCCCGGTGAAGACCCCAGTCAAGTAGATGTAATCGTCAATGTTGTAGAACGAAATAGCGGTTCTATCGCCGCAGGTGCCGGTGTTAGTTCTGCGAGCGGACTATTTGGAACTATTAGCTATCAAGAGCAAAACCTCAACGGTAGAAACCAAGATTTAGGAGCAGAACTACAGGTAGGAGCGCGGGAATTATTGTTTGACCTCCGCTTTACAGACCCCTGGATAGCTGGCGACCCTTTCCGTACTTCCTATACAGTTAATGCTTTCCGCCGTCGGTCGATTTCCTTAATTTTTGACGGCGACGAAGAGGAAATTGAGACATTCGATCTAGACGACCCCAGCGGTAATGATGACGCACGCGATCGCCCTCGTGTTGTCCGTACTGGTGGTGGCGTAAACTTTACCCGCCCTCTAGCTAAAAATCCTTTCCAAAAATCGGAATGGGTAGCTTCTGCTGGTTTACAGTATCAAAGAGTTAACATTACCGATGGAGACGGAGATACAAGAGAACAAGGCGCGATTTTTGAAGGTGATAACATAGCTTCACGGCAAATTGAACTCAGCGAGTCTGGTACTGGTAAAGATGACTTATTGTTGGTCAAACTCGGAGCATCTCGCGACAAGCGAAACAACCCGTTACAGCCGACTAAAGGTTCTTTTTTGCGTCTTGGTATAGACCAGTCAGTACCTGTAGGACAAGGTACTATTGCAATGACAAAACTAAGGGGTAGCTACAGCCAATACATACCTGTAGACTTTACCAATTTTACTAAAGGAGCTGAAACTCTAGCTTTTAACTTTCAAGCTGGAACAGTTTTGGGTGACTTACCCCCTTATGAAGCTTTTTCATTAGGTGGTAGTAACTCAGTTCGCGGTTATGACGAAGGTGGATTAAGTAGCGGACGCAGTTATGTAGAAGCATCTGTAGAGTATCGCTTCCCACTATTCTCAGTACTTAGCGGTGCATTATTCGTTGATGTTGGTAGTGACTTAGGAACGACAACCGAACCCGCAGAAATACTTAATAAAAACGGTACTGGTGTTGGTTACGGACTTGGCGTAAGAGTACAATCACCACTTGGACCAATTCGGATTGACTACGGTCTTAACGATGACGGAGACAGCCGAATTAACTTTGGTATTGGGGAAAGGTTTTAAGTTATCAGTGAACAGTGAACAGTGAACAATAGGGAGTTAGGAGTTAGGAGTTAGGAGTTGGGAGTTGGGAGTTAAGAGTTGGGAGTTGGGAGTTAGGAGTTGCTAATTAGTTATTCTCCTTGTCTCCCAATTACCAATTACCAATTACCAATTCCTGCAACTGTTTTCGGTTTATCTTGCTAATTTTTACTTTTAATTCAATACTATTACCTAAAGTATTGCTTCTAAGAATCTTAACTGTGTTTTTGGAAGCAGCTATTTTTTATACACTATTTTTGCTAACTTTTTCAATATTTATACTGTATATAAAAAAATATATAAAAGGGTGCCTTATGCAGCAGCGTACAATAGCCTCCTCAATCAATCAAACAGGAACTGGGTTACACAGTGGGATAATTACTAACGTCAGCATAGTACCGGCAAAGCCGGGAAGCGGACGCTATTTTGTACGTGTAGATTTGCCTGATGCACCGACTATTCCAGCATCGATCGCTGCGGTCAGTCAGACGGTTCTCTCGACTCAATTAAGGCATGGTGAAGCCAGCGTTCGTACTGTAGAGCATTTGTTGGCTTCTTTGGCTGGTATGGGGGTAGATAATGCCCGTATTGAAATTGATGGCCCGGAAGTACCGCTTTTAGATGGTTCGGCACGAATATGGGCGGAGAATATACGATTAGTCGGTACGGTAGAGCAAGATTCTACTGTTTCTGAAAACGCTTTATGTTTAGAAGAACCAATTTGGGTACGTCACGAAGATGCTTTTGTCAGTGCTATGCCAGCACCGCAAACTCGTTTTAGCTACGGAATTGATTTTGAATTACCGGCGATTGGTAATCAATGGTACAGTTGGCAACCTGCTGTTGAGCCGCAAAACTCTTATGAAAGCTTCGTTACAGAAATTGCTCCTGCCCGTACCTTTGGTTTGATGCATCAAATAGAACATTTAAAAACATCCGGATTAATTAAAGGTGGAAGCTTAGAAAATGCCCTTGTATGTGGCCCAGATGGCTGGGTTAATCCACCACTACGATTTCCAAATGAACCTGTACGTCATAAAATCTTGGATTTAGTAGGAGATTTAAGTTTATTAGGAATTTTCCCCCGCGCTCACTTCTTAGCTTACAAAGCCAGCCACAATTTACATATTCAACTGGCTCAAAGAATCTTAGAACTGAGAAGCGATATGATTTTTAGATTGGAAAATTAATCTAAAATCCCTGCATCGTCGAGGAATTTTCTTTTGTAGCAATCGTCTACTCTCAATACCTGTCAGAAAAAATTCAACCCAAAAAAGCCAAATGTCAATTGTTACCGAAGTTAATACCAACAAAGCGAACGCGCCAGCATCCACTGAAGATAAATTGGTTGACTCTAACACAACCACAACCGAGAACAAAACAATTTTTACGGTAGAAGAAATCCAAAAGCTGCTACCGCATCGCTATCCTTTTGCATTGGTTGATAGAATTACCAACTATGTTCCCGGAAAGCAAGCCGTTGGTTTAAAAAATGTTACTTTTAACGAACCTCATTTCCAAGGGCATTTTCCCGGACAGCCTATTATGCCAGGCGTACTAATTGTTGAGGCGATGGCACAAGTCGGTGGTGTCGTAATGACTCAACTACCCGAGTATGAAGGCGGACTTTTTGTATTTGCTGGCATTGATAAAGTGCGCTTTCACCGTCAAGTAGTTCCTGGAGATCAACTCGTAATGACCTTGGAACTGTTGTGGGTTAAGCGTCGTCGTTTTGGTAAGATGCAAAGCGTCGCGCCGAAGTGGACGGCCAGCTCGCAGCCAAAGGCGAATTAATGTTTTCTCTTGTTAATTAAGAAATACGATTAGTGAGTAAAGGCACTAGTACTTATGTGCCTTTACTGAATTCTGAATTATAAGAATATCGGTAAAAAAACAAGCCAATATAGTATAGTAAAAATTCCGAATTTTCGCTGCCCTTCTAATAATCGTTGCGAATCATCGATGCTTTCGGCTACTGAATACTTAACTTACTCGTGCCGCGCAAACTGTTCTGGAGATGCACCCTTGAAGACACTTATTCACCCAACTGCTGTAATTCATCCTAAAGCGCAATTGCACCCGACCGTTGAAGTTGGTGCCTATGCGACGATTGAGGGAGACGTAAAAGTCGGTCCGGAAACGATTATCGGTTCTCATGCAGTGCTTGAAGGGCCTCTGGAAATAGGAGCGCGAAATCGGATTTATGCAGGTGCGGTTATTGGTTCCGAACCTCAAGATTTAAAGTATGCTGGGGAATTTAGTACGGTTAAGATTGGCGACGATAACAGTATTCGGGAATACGTTACTATTAATCGCGCTACTGGTGCGGGTGAAGAAACTCGCATTGGTAACGGCAACCTGTTGATGGCTTACGTGCATATCGGTCATAACTGCGTTTTAGAAGATTCTGTAGTAATTGCTAACTCAGTAGCGTTAGCAGGTCATGTATATATAGAGTCGCGTGCAAGACTAAGTGGTGTTTTAGGCGTTCATCAGTTTGTGCATATTGGTGCGCGAGCAATGGTAGGGGGAATGGCACGCATCGATCGCGATGTCCCACCATATATGTTGGTAGAAGGAAATCCCGCACGCATTCGCACGCTTAATTTAATCGGACTTAAACGCGCTGGCTTTTCTACTGATGAATTACAAATCCTCAAAAAAGCCTTCCGCATTCTCTACCGCTCCGATGTCACATTCAAAGAAGCTATAGAAAAATTAGAATTCTTAGGCGATACAGAACATATAAAACATTTACGTAGATTTTTATTACTTTCTCAAATGCCTGGAAGACGTGGTTTAATTCCTGGTAGGGAATAGTTATTTGTTAGTGGTTAGTGGTTAGTGGTTAGTTGTTAGTTGTTAGTGGTTAGAATTTATTATATTGTTTGCGAATAGGGAGCAAGATGCTCCCACTACTAATATTTATTGAAAAGTATATTTTTATAAGGCGACTACTAATTTCACTTGAAAAGTGCGTATCAACTAACAATTTTAACTGTTGGTTGTGGCTAATCAACTAACAACTATCAACTATCAACTATCAACTATCAACTAACAACTATCAACTAACAACTAACCACTAACCACTAACAACTATCTACTAACAACTATCAAATATTAAATGCGAATATTTATTAGTACTGGCGAAGTGTCAGGAGATTTACAAGGTTCACTATTAATTACTGCGCTCAAAAACCAAGCCGCTTCATCTGGATTGGAATTAGAAATTGTGGCTTTGGGTGGCGAGAAGATGGCGGCTGCTGGCGCGACTTTGATCGGAAATACTACTTCTATTGGCTCCATCGGGCTTTTAGAATCTTTGCCTTTTGTACTGCCAACTTTAAAAATACAGCGACAAGCAATTGCTTTTTTAGAAGAGAATCCACCCGATTTAGTCGTATTTATTGACTATATGGGAGGGAATATACCAATGGGCAAGTATATTCGTCGTAATATGCCTGATGTACCTACAGTTTACTATATTGCACCTCAAGTTTGGGTTACTTCCATCGGGGAAAAAGACACAGAACAATTAATAAAAATTAGCGATAAGATACTAGCAATATTTCCCGAAGAAGCTCGTTATTTTCAAAATAAAGGTGCTGATGCAACTTGGGTAGGACATCCTTTGGTGGATAGAATGCAAAGCTTTCCTAGCAGACAAGCAGCGCGTGCAGAATTAGGAATTGCAGATGATGTAACTTGTATTGCACTTTTACCTGCTTCTCGTTCCCAAGAAATAAAACATCTGATACCCGTAATGTTTGAAGCGGCATGGGAAATTCAAACCAAATTACCAGAAGTACATTTTTGGATTCCTTTATCTTTGGAAATATATAGAGAAGAAATAGAAAAACAAGTACATAAATATCAATTGAGAGCAACCGTTGTATCAAGTCAACAGAAAGAAGTATTAGCAGCTGCGGATTTAGCGATCGCCAAATCAGGTACGGTTAATTTGGAATTGGGATTATTAAATATTCCACAAGTAGTTTTATATCGTCTAAATCCCTTCACCTACTGGGTTGGTAAAAACATACTCAAAGTAAAAATTTCCTACGCTTCCCCACCAAATTTATTAGTAATGCGGGAAATTGTACCCGAATTTATTCAAGAAACAGCCACATCCGAGAATATTGTGAAAGCAGCGATGGAATTTTTATTAAACGAACAGCGACAGCAAAAAATGCAAGCTGACTATCAAGAAATGCAGCAGTTTGTCGGAGAAATTGGAGTTTGCGATCGGGCTGCGAAGGAGATATTAAAGTTAGGAGTTAGGAGTTAGGAGTAGGTAATTGGTAATTGAGAATTGGTAATTGGAATTAGTAATTAAAATTTTTTTATGTGTAAAACAGCAAGGGAGCAAGATGCTCCCACTACAAATGCTTTTATAACTCCTCATCCCCTTGTCTCCCCATCTCCCCATCTCATCATGTCCAAGCTCGGAAAAAGTTGCCGTCTTCCCAAATTCCTGCAACTTGCTTTTCGATTGCGGCTAATTCTTTATTGTTTAATTTCTGAAAACTTCTTGCTACATTGACGTTTTCTTCTAATTGTTTGATATTCTCGGCGGCGACTATGCAGCAGTGTACGCCTTGTTGAGATAAGCTGTATCCCAAAGCTTGATTCATCCCGGATAATCCACCAGGTTTGAATAAACGGCCGTATGCCGGTACTTTCATGGCAGTTACGCCGACGTTTTTCTCTCGCGCTACAGGTAAAACTACGGGAAGAAAAGGACGAGGATGATATTTATCGGCTGCGTTTACGGGAATCAAAGTGGTGTCGAAAGGATAGCGACGCAACCCATCGGCAATAATATCAGGTTCGTGATGTCCGGTAATTCCTGCAAATCTAATCAGTTTTTGTTGCTTTGCTTCTTCAATTGCTTTGATTGCGCCGGAGTTAGAAAATATTGTATCTAATTCTTCGGAGAAAGAAACGTGATGCAATTGCCATAAATCGAGATAATCTACGTTTAATCGTTTTAAACTTCTTTCTAATTCTCTCCAAGCACCATCTCTATCTCTAGCGGCTGTTTTACTTGCTAAAAAGATTTTTTCTCGGTGGGGTGGAAGTACTTTTCCTAAATAATCTTCACTGGAGCCATAACTTGCAGCAGTATCAAAATAAGTAATGCCGAGTTGTAGAGCTTTCTCGATTTGAGCTACAGCATCTTTTTCTGCTCCATTTTGAGATAGTGGTGTTTGCCCCGCACCACCCAAACCGAAGATAGGAAGTTTTACACCAGTTTTACCCAGAATTTGTTCTGGCATTTTAGCAGGTGGTGCAGCATTGCTAGAGGTATTTTGCTCTTGTGCAATAGATACAGCATTACTAGCGGTATTTTTTTGTAATGAGTTACATCCGACAATACCGCCAGCAACAGCCGCGCTGGTAATTAAGAAGTCACGTCGCGTGGTTTTATCTGACATGATTGGGGGGTAAAATTACTTTGCTGGTTTTATTTTAGCGAGGAAGAGGATATTAGATAAAACAAATCGGCATCGCCAATAAAACAAATCGCCCTCACCCTCGAAGGGTGGGGCTACAATTACAAAGCCTGCCTCCGCAGGCTACATAAGGGTATTTAGCCTACATATATTGAGTTTATTTTTTACCTGCTGAATTTGCTGTTACCTTTTGGATATCAGTAATAATTTCATTAAAGTTATTGCGGATTTCTAAAAGTTGTTTTACTGAGGTATTTGAAGTAGCAATAGCTTGTTCTTCTTGTTGCCGTGCAGCCATTATTTGTTTTTCAATTTCTCCGTAAACTTGTTGTTCAAATTCCCATAATTGTAATTCAATTTGATTTTCTAAGTCTTTGGCTATTTTTTGAAACTCACTTGTAATCTCCCACTTGACATCAGCTATCTTTTTTTCTTGCTCCTTTTCCTGATGCATTTGGTGACAATCTATTCCGATTGATACAATTGCTAAAGCTGGACCTAAAAATATGGCTGCATTACCAATACCTTTGGCGATACCAACAGCTTGCCAAGGTTGAAATTTGAAGCCGACAAATTTTCCTACAGCTAAAACAGTTTGATGTAAACCACTTCCGGCTACATTCATGGAAGTAAGAAAACCTTTTCCAGCAATATTTGCAGAATTACTAGTTGCAAATCTGTTTAAGTTTAATCCTGCTGTTTCACCAATTTGTTTGAGAAAATTAACTTGTTCTTGAAGTCGTTGTGTATTTGAACTAGAAGCTAAATTTTCAGCAGATACATTTTGAGCATTTCCTAAACAAGCTATAAAAGTTTGTACTAAATTTCCTTGTAATACTTCTTTGACTTCTTCTCGAATGTCTTCCACTGCTGAATTAACAGCATCTTGTAGTTTTGTTTCTGCTTTTTCATATTGTTGCTGAACATTTAATTCGGCTTTTTTATTAAATTCTTCAAAGTCTTGTTCGGTGGCAACAACAGAAGCTAGTATATTACCTTCTTTAGCAATTGCAGCGGACATTTCTAGGGCTATACTTTTAACTTTAGTTCGTAGGCGATCGCGTTCTTTTCTTACAGTTCTAGATAGTCGTGTTAATACTTCTAAAAAAGCTGAATCTTCAGTAGAATTCCGCGTACAACTTAACTGAGCTTCATCAACCAAACTTAATGCAATTCGCACTGGTGTATCGAATCTTGCCAATGCTGCACGTTTTTCGACAAAATTATTCAGCGCATCGATAAAAGTTTGAAAGCGGCTAATTTCAATCAGAAATTCTTCGTCTTCGTCTACACCTTCGCAATAATCTTTAGCATCAATAAAGCAGACAGGAAATTCGTCTAAATTATGGGGTTTAATTGCTTCTGTTAAACTTTGACGATAGTTAGCAATTTTTTGTGCTTCTTCTCCCGCTTCATCAGACATTTTATTGATGACAAGCATTATTTTCCATCGATAACCTTTTTCATAGGCTAGCTTTTTAAAGTTTTCTACTGTTACTGAATCAAAAAGCATATAGGTGAGACAGAAAACCAGTAAATCAGCTTTATTAATAGCTTCATAAGTGATTTCATCGTGGTCTTTTCTATCTGTAAATAGTCCCGGTGTATCGATAAGGTTAATACCATTCCAGTCATAATTAGCAGTTTTATCAGTTGCAATATCGGAATCAATACGAATATCACGTCTTCCTGTAAGAGCAGAAATTGTGGTAGATTTACCAGCATTATATTGACCAACAAAAGCAGCTGTTAGAATTCCTTTCTCTTTATGTTCTTTTAATTGTTCTCTTAATTTTTTACGGATATTTACAAGTTCGGGATGATTCGCTTGAGCTAGTAATTCATCAAATTTTATACAAGTTTTTTTGAATTCAGCGCCGACAGCAGCAGCGTCAAAGGAAATTTTATTTTGATTCATTTTAATTTACTCCTGTTTATCAAAGATTTAGTTAAATAAGTTAGTTTCGTTTATAGGTTTTAAATCAATAGGATTTATCGAAATATCCTCTTGTAAAACTAGCTTAATTTCTTCTGGAGATTTACTTAAATTAATCTCAGATTTGGTTTGAATGGTCATAGTTTTGCCGAAATCACGCTTTACTTTAGCAATAGCTTTGAGAATCGTATTATGATTCAATGGTTCGTATTTACCGAGACTCCAATCAATGATTCGTTTAGCATAAGCACGATTAAGATAATTAGCATTATTATCAAGTTTGATTTTAGCCGTATTAAGTTCTTCTGCAATTCCTTCTAATCCTGTAATCAATTCTTCAAAGTAATTGCTGACGCTATTTGCAACACCATTACAATATTGATTAAATTCTTGTTCAGCCTGTTGAAGAGTTTTATATTGATAATCATCAAGTTGACTGGTGAGAGAATCCGAAATCTTTTCAGCAGCTTCTCGCTGTTTTTGCTCTTTTGATTTAAACCATCTAGTAACAAAACTAATAGCTGTACCTACTATCCCGATTGCAATACCAACAGGAGGAGCAAAGAAAAATAAAACAGCTCCTGCGACACCCATAATATCTCCACCAATTCGTAATAAATTTTTAAAACTATTTGAATCTTGTTGAATAAATTTAAAATCACCACCTTTTAATTTGACAAGTAACTCTAATTCGCTTCCAACTTCTTCAAGTATTTCTTGAATTTCTGCTTGAAATTTTGTACTAGTTTCTGCAAAAATATTTTGCAGACGCTCATCAAAGTTAAGAGATTTAATTTTTTTCTCCCAATTCATATTTAATGTCGTTTCGTCAGAGTTCCAATTTTCATAAGAAAACTGAGGAATTACATTGAAAGCTTCTTTAAAAATAGTCTGAATTTCTACTTTTAAATAATTACAATTATTATTTGCGGCTTTGCGAATATCTCTTTTGATAGTCTTATGCTTCTTTTTAAGAGTTTTGGTTAACTCTTGATAAATTTGTGTTTGTTGAGTTACCCATTTATCGGGTTTATCAATTGCACTTACTGTAGAGCCAAGTAAAGTTTGAGAGCGTCTAATAGCACCATTTTCGACTAAAGAAACCCGAATAGAATCAAGGAAATCTTGCATTCGGCTGGCTTTAAATAGCTTGTCTTTATGCTGCTGATGTTCTGACTCAGCGGAAAGTTGAGCAGCAAGCAGCATAACTGGAATAATATCGAAGTAGTCATTAGCATAATATTGTTTTGCATAACGTCGAATGCGTTCAATATGTCCAGATAAATCATTTTTACCTGTCTTAGCAAATGGTTTGTTTGGCTCTTTCAAAAAATATTCTAAACGTCGAGAATCCCGTAAATTATTTTTGATATTGAGTAAAATAATTAGCGGTTTGGCTTTCTCTTTTAATAGTTTTAAGAATTTAAATTCAGCTTCTTGTACGCTATCGTTTGTGACTACATAACAAATAACATCAGATTCTTCGATAACACTTTGAGCGATTTCTTCGTCAGTTTTACCACCAGGGGCACCAATACCGGGAGTATCAATAATCCGAATATTTTTCCATTCATAAACTCGATTAAAACGAGTAGTACGCTGTTTACCTACACCGATAGCATCCCAGCCACCATCTGTAACAATAGCGTGGAGAGTACTTTTCCCAGCCTTGGTTTTACCTATGAAAGCAATACTAAAATGATTGAGAGCGCGTTGTTTAGCTGCAAGAGACTCCCGTACACTTTTAATTTCTTCAATGATTTCTTCGGTAAGAGATTTTCTGGTATCTTCAAGTTGATTTGCTACTTCACCAGCTGTTTTGGCTTTACCTTTAATAGTTTTTCTTGTATTAACCGCTTCTAATTGTTTTTGGATACCTTTTCCTAAATCTTGCAGCGCTAAACCTGTTCTTTTCAAAGCAAGAGTTGCAAACTCATAATCCTCAACAGCAACAGTGGCACATTGCTCGATAGCATCATCATATTCAGCACCAGTTAATAATATTTCTCGTCGGAGTCGCTCAATTTGTAAACCAACATTTTCAGAAGCAATTTCCCCTAATTTATCTACTAATTTATGTGAAAGTATTGAGTCTGCTCCTTTGAGAAGTCGCGCACCGAAAGAAAGTTGTAGTTGTTCTTTTTCGTCATTATCAATACTTGGAGATGTACCCAAACTTTCTGCTTCTTTAATAAGCCGTTTAACTTCCTTTGTTTGCCAATTCCAAATTTCTGCGACTAAATCCACCATTTCTCGCTCTAGCGGTGAAAAGAAACCGTCAACCTAGGCAATAGCAAGCATTTGTCGCATTGCTCCATCTTGCTCACCTGGAGTAACTTTACCTGCTATATGCTCTACTGATAGTGAGTTTTCGTCTTGAGCAAGAATTTTCTCCATTTCTTCTATGGTGCGTTTTCCCGTGTTGCTATGTTGTGCTAATTCATGCAGAGCTTGAGCTTCTTTGTTATGTATTTGTCCATCTGCACAGACAATATGGGGAAGTAGTAAAAATGAATAATCTATGATTTCGTCAGCTTGAGTCATATTTATGCCTTATTAAATGTTGAATTTAATCAAAATCGTAATAAATAAGTTGACTTGAATCTTCCTATTTTCTATATGTAAGATTTATCTTCGCATCTGCTTATTTAGCAAGTTATAAAATATTTTCCCGTGTCATAAACAGTACCCCTGATAACAAAATAAATTATTACCATTAATTTCTAGGATTCCCCATTTAAAAGCATTATAAACAAAAATTATATTTTTTATTAAATAAAAAAAACGCAGAGGAAATAAGTAAAGAGAGAAATGGCAGATTTCATTCTTATTCAAATACGTTTTTCGAGAATAAGCATCTCTCTCTACCTTAAATTTAGTTAGAGTTGTTTGTATTCAAATTAATAAAAAGCAAACTACGTTTGAAGCAGTATTCAAATTGGTAAAGTAAAGCCGCTGTCACAAGAAGAATAATACCGAATATTGTTATTATCTGTTTTTGGTAAGAGGTATATTGAGCAACTTTTATTGAATAATTTAAATTAAATAAAGGTAAAATAAATGTACACAAAGCAGATGCTATCATTATCGAAATGACAATCACAAGCCAACCATATAAACCTTCCCACCAGCTAAATATTTTAACTTTCATACCTTGAGTATTTTTCATCTCCGGAGTTTGAATTCCTGGTATATATTTACCAAGGAATAAATGTAAAAGATGATGAGCTAAGGCTATTACCGGAATGGGAATTAGTAACGCAAATATTCCGAAGAAAACAATCGTATTTGGACTATTTGTGATTTCTGCTGTTAAGAAACCTGTAATTGCAGTAATACTGACAATAAATATAATTACGTTTAAAAATATGGTAATAAATAAGGCTTTTATCCAAGAGCTAGGATATGGAAACCATACATACCAATTAAATTTTTTTGATTTTTGCTTTGTCATGAGAAAGATTGGTAGATGAAAATTTATAAAAAATACTCTTCTACATATATTTTTCCCATTCAAAAGACAAAGCTAACGTTATTTACTATTTTTCAGTAATTACCGATATTAAAAAAAGCCCACAGACTAGAAGTCTGAGGCTACATTTACAAAGCCCACCTTAAGCTGGTTTATAATTCTTCTAGCCTACGCAGGTAGGCTTTGTTTGTATAGCCCCACCCTTCCAGGGTGTTGGATAAAATATTTGTTCTACCATCGCAAATTATTCAGCTTTAACAGCTTGTTTCTCTGCTGCATTTAACTTTTTCTGATATTCCCCAATTTTTTGTTCGGCAACTATAAAATTAGCGTTTTCTGGTGGTACGGTTTGCATTAATATCATTGCTGCTTTCCATTTACCTGCGACTTTATTCCAATCTTCCTTTGTGGTTGCGAATTCTTCTGTTTGTGCGGCACTGTTAGCAAGTGTCAATGCTTCGCTGAATGAGCTTCCTTGATTTTCTAATTTAGATATTTGAGTATTAACTACTTTGGCTTCTGTACTAATTCTTTTTTGAATTTGTTCTCCGAAATTACCATCGGATATACTCTGTTGAACGTCTGGCAAGGTAAAAAACATATACAGCCATGCGCCGACTAAGCTCAGAACAAAAATATTTAGAAATGTCTTTGATGTTTTTTTCTTTTTAACTACAACAGTAGAATCATCCGAACTTTTTTTGGTTGTATCGCTTGGAGTTACTACAGTTGTTGAAATGATTTCGTCTTCTTCATCTTCAGTATCAATTTCTTTTGATTTACCCTTTGCAGTATTTATATTATCTGTACTATCGCTAAAAACAAGACGCGCTTTAAATAAATATGCAACTTGATAAAATATAGCGGCACATAAAATCCACACACCAGCAAATGCTAATCTTAAATTACTAGGATTATCTACATATGTTGCAGCTATTTTTGCATAGTTAAGTTGAAAAAATGGTAAAAAAGGCGTACAAATTAAAGTTGCTATCAGCGTAGATAAAACAATTACCATCCAACTATATAAACTTTCCCACCAGCTAATTAATCCGGGGAAAAATCCGGAAGTCGCGTTTATTTTCTCTCCTGGAATCGGAGACATAAAACGACTGAGGAATAAATGATGAAAAAGTGCGATCGCCGGTATGGGTAAAATTAAAAATAAAATCACAATTACGGTCAATTGTTCCGGAGCATTTGACCATTTTGGTAAATTGTAAAGCGAATCGGCATAACGTCTAAGGATACCTAAAAATGTACCCATTAATACAGACAACATTAAAGCACTTAACCAAGCATTTGGATAGGGAATCCATACGGGCAATGATGGCACTCGTTTCATAGGGAATACTCTGTGTATTAATTTTATGAACTTATGTAAATGGTTGATGCCCCAAATACGGTTAAAAAAACATCGCTATCTATTTAGGTAAGCCGAGGTGAAAAATTATCTCGAATACATCAAATTTGCTCCCATAAAAAAGACGGCATCAGGTTTGAGATATCGGCGTTGCACTTAGAAATCAACTAAAAGGCTTATCTTTGCATAAAATCATACAGTTTCTCAAGTATCAACTTATAGATATTTAATAGAAATTTATCAAGCAAATAGCTTGATCTAAGGTAAAGTAGATTTGATTCGATGCTTGCGTCTTGCTGTAATTATTAAAAATTGCTTTCAATACAAAGTCTCAAGGCTTTCCGAGAATGTCATAATTGAAAAAATAGAGTTTGACTGCAATGGCTGTTTCGCTCAAATATACTAAAGAACCACATAAGGAAACTTATAGTGAGATAATCGACGTTCGTTCAAATAGCGAGTTTGCAGAAGATCGCATCCCCGGTGCAATTAATTTGCCGGTTTTAAATGATGCCGAACGCGCTGAAGTAGGAACGATATACAAGCAATTTTCACCTTTTAGAGCGCGGAAAATAGGGGCTGCAATCGTATCAAAAAATATAAGTAAACACCTAAACGAACACTTTGCTAACAAAGAAAAAAACTATCAGCCTTTGATTTACTGTTGGCGAGGTGGTCAACGTTCTGCTAGTTTGGCTACAGTATTATCTCAAATTGGTTGGCGAGTAACTTTGCTTGAAGGTGGCTATAAAACTTATCGTAGTTATGTACGTCAAGAATTAGATTCTTTACCGCAGCAATTAAATTACAAGATATTATGCGGTTTAACTGGTAGCGGAAAAACCCATATTTTACGAAAAATGCGTCAAAGAGGTTTTCAAGTTTTAGATTTGGAAGCTTTGGCAAATCATCGCGGTTCTTTATTAGGTGAAGAATGGCAAGGTAAACTTTCTCCCCAGCCCACGCAAAAGTATTTTGATTCTAAATTATTGCAAGCACTGAAAAACTTTAATCCCGATCGAACTGTATGGGTAGAATCAGAAAGTAGCAAAATAGGACAAGTTCATTTACCTGAATCTTTATGGAAGGAAATGAAGCAATCTAGCTGTATAGAAATAAAACTGCCGCTTGATGCTAGAGTCCAATTTTTGTTAGCAGAATATCCACATTTGATAAATAATCCCGAAATTCTCAAAGTAAAGTTAGAAAAATTAAAATCTAACTGCGGTTGGAAGAGAATAAGTAAATGGTATCGGATGATAAACAACCAAGAGTGGGAATCATTTGTCGAAGATATGTTGGAATCACACTACGATCCGACTTATTGTAAATCGATGCAGCAGAATTTTAACCGAATAGAACAAGTAGTTTCTTTAAATGATTTATCCGGCAGCAGTATTGATAATTGGTTGAATTCTTTAGCACCGAGTTTTGCTGGAGTAAAATAAATATAAGTAATTGCCAATAATACAACTGTGTAGAGACGCGATATATCGCGTCTCTACATTAGTTTTCGGCTGTTAATTGGTTAAAGTTATAAAAAAATTCAATACAATTACAAGGTGAAATATGCAAATAAAACAACGTCATGATTGGAATTTAACCACATCAGAAGCGAAAGTCATTCAAGAAGAATTGCAAAAAGAAGTTATTACCGAAAATAAATTTAAAGAACCAGTAAAATACGTTGCTGGTGTCGATATGGGTTTTGAAGATAATGGAAAAATAAGTCGTGCTGCGGTAGCGGTATTGAGTTTTCCGGATTTACAACTACAAGAACAAAGTATAGCTAAACGTCCGACTTCCTTCCCCTACATTCCCGGTTTTCTGTCGTTTCGTGAAATTCCGGCAGTATTAGATGCCTTAGAAAAGATAAATACGATACCAGACATAATCTTGTGCGACGGACAAGGAATCGCCCATCCTCGAAGAATGGGAATTGCCAGTCATTTAGGTGTAATTATTGATATGCCTACCATTGGGGTGGCAAAATCTTGGCTGATAGGTGATTATAAAGAAGTTTCTCAAGAAAAAGGAAGCTGGCAGCCTTTAATACATCACAATGAAACCATAGGAGCAGTTTTACGCACGCGCTCAAACGTAAAACCAGTATACGTATCCAGCGGTCATCGTATTAGTTTACCAACCGCAATTGAATATGTATTGCGCTGTACTCCGAAATATCGTTTACCCGAAACTACTCGAATTGCTGATAAATTAGCTTCTAATAGGTGAAGGAGATGGGGGATGGAGAGACAAAGAGAAGATTTATACAACTAACAACTAACAACTAACTCCTAAACTTTGACCTTTAAGCTTGATTGCTTATACTTGCTCGTGTTGGGAATCGCACAGACAATGATTGAAGTTGCTTAGTTAGAAAGAAGCTTAGAGCTTGTTAATATAATGAATTCACTAACTTTACAATGGCACGATGCTGGTCAAGAAAAAACTCAGATAATTTACGAGCAGCAGCCTAGTAAAAATCCTGGTACTGTCCGCATCGGCCGCGACCCTCAGCGGTGCGATATTGTTTTGAGTCATCCTACGGTATCGGGTTTACACGTCGAAATATTTTTTAATTCTGAGCAAAAACGTTTTCACATCCGCAGTTTAAGAGAAAAGAATCCTCCTTTAGTGGATGGGAAGCAGTTGGTTAAAGGAGATACATCTTTGAATGAAGGCAGTATTCTCTGCCTAGGGCAAATGGAATTAAAAGTTATTAATATTAGTATTGTGCAAGTTAATAGCTTCCCGGCGACTATTTTGGAACCGCCAAAACCAGGTCAAAATAGCCAACCTGTAACTCCTGCTCCACCGTTAAAATCGGCTTCATCAACTGCACCTTTACCAAAGAGTGCTTATAGTTTGCAATGCCCGAATTGTCATAAATTATCTTCTATCGATCATATCCAAGTTGGTTGTCCTTGGTGCGGCACTTCTTTAGCTGCTGCAATAAGTGTTTTAGTTGCACCAGACAGTTGACAGTTACCAGTTAACAGTGAGCAGTGAACAGTTAACAGTGAGCAGTTACCAATCAACAAATAACTACTAACAACTAACTACTAACCAAAATATATATGACAAATAATTTAGAAATTCATTTAAGTTGGGAAGATCCAGCTACTGGAGAATTACGAGAACCTAGTTTAAGGTTGCCTATTGCTTTTGGTCGAGAGTTTTCTCAAATGCCTGCGGAACTTCAAGGACAGCGCGTTTCGCGAATACTGCTTAACAGTAGTGAAGTTTCCCGATATCATGGGCTGATTGATTATGAACAAGACCAATTAGTTGTAATCGATCAAAATAGCGTTAACGGTATTTATGTTAATGCTAATCGTCAGAAACGTAGCGTTATTAATAGTGGCGATACTTTACAAATTGGTCCTTATGAAATTACTGTTTCTTTTAGTTTAAATACACCTACACCTGTATCTACACCCGCACAAACACCAGCGCCAACCCCAACTAATTCTACGATCCAATTTAATCCTAGTACCAACTTACCTGACGCTACTTTACCTCCAGAAGCGGCAGCAATACCCCACGGTTCGAGTTTCCCACCACCAATTTTTCAAGAAGAGAAGGTGCCGGTACAAGCACTTCACGCTACAGGTTTGCCAGTAGATGAAACTGATTATTTGGCATTGGGAGCGGGTTTGGGGAGTTACATTTGGGTGGATTTACTGAGGATATATGGTGTTAATAGCGAAAGAATTGTCGCTTTGGGTTTAGATAAAGAACCATTTGCTCGATATAAACGGTTATGTCTCAATTCCCAAATACCTTTGCATGAAAGATTGCGTTCTAATTCTGATTCTTGTCCCGATAATATCTGGGGTTGGCCAAGTTATGGTTTGCGAGAAGCTTGGCGCGATTTTAATAAGGGAAGGTTAAATGATTCGTTCAAATATTTATGGAAAGTCTTCGCCGAACCGGATTATGCTGAAACTTATACTCCCCGTGCAAATAATGTTTTTGATTCTATAGAAAGGGAAGCGAAGCGGATTAATTGGGAACAAATCTATCGTTATGGAAGAATACGAGCGATTCGTAAAACTGATGATGGTAGATATTGTGTAGCTTATTCAAGGGGAAGAGGAGACTACGCTTTTTACGTGGCTCGTTTTTTACATTTAGCAACGGGTTATCCAGCAATTCAGTTTTTACCAGATTTGCAGGCTTATCGGGAAAAATATCGCGATTTTAAATCTGTAGTTAATGCTTATGAAGACCACACTCACGTTTACGAACAATTAGAACGTCAAGGTGGTAAAGTATTGATTCGAGGACGTGGTATTGTAGCTTCTCGGATTATTCAGCGGATTTATGAAGCACGTAAAAAGAATCCCAAGATTACAATTTTGCACTTAATGCGATCGCCTAAACCGAAAGGTAATAAATTCGGTAAAACTCAGCGAATGGTGAAGCATCATTTTGAATTTCAGCCGTTTAACTGGCCCAAGGCTTGTTGGGGTGGCGAGTTACGGGTAATGTTAGAAAATGCAAGCCCCGAACAGCGCAAGAGCTTATTGGCTGATTGGGGAGGTACTACCACCGCAGATCGTCAAGATTGGCAGCAAATAACAGAAGAAAGTTTGCGAGATGGTTGGTATAAAATTGAATTTGGTGAAGTGCAAAGTGTAGAACGCGATCCTCAATATGGAACTCTTACCCGCATCAAAGAAAAAGGTTCTAACGGGCAAATTACTATCAATGCAGACTTTATTATTGATGCAACCGGCTTAGACGCTAAAGTCCAGGCAACTCCGTTACTAGAAGATTTAGTTGAACGTTATAGTTTGCCATTAAATCACTTATCAAGGTTAGTTGTAGCAAATGACTTTGAATTAGTAGAAATGCGTAACGACAAAGGTAAAATGTATGCTGCGGGTGCAATTACCTTGGGTGGACCTTATGCAGCAGTAGATAGCTTTCTTGGTTTACAATATTCCGCTTTACGAAGTGTAGACGGACTAGCAACCGCTCGCACTCCTGGAGTCAAAAGGTTGAATGCCGTTTCTTCTTTCAGACAATGGATGAAATGGGTGTCAAATCAATCACCTTAAATCAGTGAGCAGTTATCAGTTATCAGTGAGCAGTAAATAATTTTTAGTTAACCGTTGCTGGTTTGATGTCCGCTTTATTTAAAAATATAGAGACGTTACGGTGCAACGTGTCTGATGATTTTGTATATAACAGTTTTCAGTTGAGTCCAATACACTCGAAACCTCACCCCGTCCTATGTCCTAACGGACACGCTTCGCTAACGGACACCCCTCTCCTTAATAAGGAGAGGGGAAGGGGGTGAGGTTAATCTGTATTCCATCCAAGTGAAAACCGCTATATTATCCCCAAATATGAACTACTACCAATTGTTCATTGATAATTAATAATTGTTCATTGAGAACTAAATGTAGCTCATTTCACTTGAACACTAAGATTACTTATGAAAATATAATCAACGGAATCACTTGACATCCCACTTACGACGTATCCGAAGGTTCGATTGACCCATCGAGCCTTTTTTCTTATTTTACTTATAAAATACTTGACTATGTAAGTATTTTCCGAAAAATTTTCAAAAATTTAGTAAATTTTTTATTGATAAAATTATTTTTCTACGTATTTACTTTAACTCAAATCAGCGGAAAAAACATTATTATGCTCAATTTATTACATCGACTCAGAAGAAATATCTAATTTCTACACACAAACTTTAAACAAAAAAGTCATTTCCTTAACAAATCTTGCTAAAAATTGCAATTCCTTCTTAATAAACAAATAAAATACCCTGAAATGGTGTAGAAATGTATAGAATCTTTTAAAGATATAAAATATAGTCTTTTCAGATGCAAACATTTGTAGCTCCCTCAATGCAGCTATCAGTAGTAGCCAATAGCGCTCAACCTTTAAAAATTGTCGCACTAGGGGATAGTTTAGTTTATGGATTTGGCGATCCGGATGGAGGTGGCTGGGTTGAAAGATTGCGACGAACTTGGATGTTACCCGAAAGTGCCGGACACGTTCTTTATAACTTAGGTGTGCGTGGCGATCGCACATTCCAAGTAGCAAAAAGGCTGGAAGTCGAATTTCGTCATCGGGGAGAGTTACGAAATCGCGTTCCTGACATAATTATATTATCGGTAGGAGTAAATGATTCTGCCCGAGTAGGTCGTCCTGACGGTAAGAATTACACCAATTTCGCCAATTTTGAACAACAGCTTACTTCTTTGCTGCAACAAGCCCAAAAACTTTGCCCGGTGCTATTTGTAGGCATGGTACCAGTGGATGAAGTGAAAATGCCTTTTCTTAACTGCTTGTACTACAATCGCGACGATCAATATCGTTATAAAGAAGCAACCCGACTTGCTTGTCGAAAACAAGGAATACCTTATTTAGATATTTTTGACAAATGGATGCAACATCCCGAAACTTGGAGAGTTAATCGTTTGAGTAGCGATGGTCTTCATCCTAATACGCTAGGTTATCAAACCTTATTACAAGACGTAACAAACTGGGAAGCAATTGCTCGTTTTGATTGTGGCGATCGCTCCCGCTTAACTTCATAGAAACTTTACAAATCTATTCTCAAACGTAAGTACAAGCCGAAAGCGCCACAAGCGTATTGAATCGTTCAATATGGATGGCGTTTTTTAATATTTTTTGGTTATACCTGTGCTTGTTATGTTATCAAAATGGAAATAGGAAACACCTCCTAATTCCTAACTTATAATCTAAAATCTAAAATTCAAAATTCTATGACTCCAACTTTATTCGGTCGCTGGCAAACTCGTTTATTATTACTTTTTACAGTAGGTTTAGTCGTTAGCCTACCATTTGCGATTGGTTTGATAGGTTCCCCGCAAAGCAATGTATATTTCTGGATACTTTTTTATGTAGCGATTTTTGGTTTAGGCTGGGATGTTTTATACGACCAAATACAAAAGTATCGTTGGGATAGAGATTGGCCAGCAGTTTACCAATTATTTGCCGGTATTTGGGAATTTATATTTATAGTTTGCGGAGTAAAATTTTTAGGTTTTTTACCTACACCTATTCCAAAAGAAGAATTACCTTTATTTTGGGTAATATTTCACTATATTGTTGTTTGGTTTGCGGTTTTCATTGCTTCTCAAAGCATAATGCGGGTTCTTTTCGTCCGCTGGCGCTTTTTTGGCGGGCAGTGGCTCTAGAGACTTTTGCTTAAATTTGTATAAACTTCTAAAGACTTCGTACCTGCGAAGTCTTTTAATTTGATTAACAACAGGATTTATGCAAAGCCTCCTAATAATACGGGAAGTTGAGGGGGAATCAAAATTCATAGAACATCAATTTTTAAGTCCCTTACAAGACACACCACGAAAACCGTTCTGGTTGCATAAGTCCTGAATAATACAAAAACTATTATGAAAATATTAATATTTATGGCTCATCAACACTTGGTATGCTGAAAAAATAATGAAAAGGCAGCAGGGAATAGGGAACAGGCGGGAATTAAAAATAGTATTTGTGATTAATATCGATTAATAAAGCTAATTTCCTTTATATAGAAAGCATTTCAATACTTTGATTCAGCAATTTAGCATACTATATGTTGAAGAACCATATTTATCAATAAAATTTTATGATAGTAATAATGTAAAAATTTTGTTAAGTCCAGAATATCGGTTTGAAATCAATTTAAAGGTTAACAAACAAACTGCGTTTAAATTCACATATTACATATTATAGCAACTCAATAAACCTGGTTTATTAACATACCAGGCAAAAATACTATCTAAACATAGAATAAAAAATTACATCGATATTTCCAGATAAAAAAATAATTGCGAAAAACTTGTTACTGATTGATAATAACTTCATTCGCTTTTAGCTCTAAGCAACTATAAATTGTGAGAGCCTTTTAGTCACGCGTTAAAGTCCCAAAGTACAAGTTTCGTAACGATATCATTCTCAAAAACCTTGCATTGATAATTCTGTCTGGAAACGAATTAATAAGTCCAAAGAAGGCTTAACCTATTAAGGATAAAAATAATGAATAAGCAATTCAAAAATAGGCAGTTTGTACGGAAGTGTAACCGATTGATTCGTATTAGCTTGTTTAGCTTGTATGCAGCAGTTGCGTTTAATACTAATAGCAGTCTTGCCGCACCCGCAGGAAAATTAGAAGATTGGCGATTTTCTCCAGAAAGTTCGCAGCTGGAAATCTCTGTTTCTACACCAGTTCGACCTCAGTATTTTTATTTATCTCAACCTCCTCGCATTGTTGTAGATCTACCCGGTACCAAGTTAGGTTACGTTCCTATTCAACAAAATTACAGTGGAGCAGTTGAGAAAATTCGAGTTTCTCAGCTAAATGATGACATAACTCGTATTGTCATGGATTTGGCACCGGGAACACAATTTGATCGCAATCAAGTACAACTACAACCATTTTCCTGGCAAAATCCTACTCGCTGGGTGTTTCGTCCTTTAATTGTAGGTAACGGAAATTATTTATCACCGGCATATCCATCTGTTGGAGGTGAATTACCACCAGGTGCTAGTAGTCAGTTACCCCCAGGTGCTTACAATCCATCGCAATTACCATCAAATTATCCCTACACTCCGCAACCACCAGGTGCTTTTCCACTGCAACAACCTGGTGCTTTTCCACTGCAACAACTACCTGGTACTCTTCCACTGCAACAACTACCTGGTACTCTTCCACCTCTACAACCATCAGTTACTCTTCCACCCGGTGCAATATACAATAATCCACAACTTTCACCAAGTATAAATACAGCACCCTCTTCCTTCCCGGCTCCTTTACCATTAACACCTATGAATAATAGGAATATGAGACAACCATCTGTCAGCGTACCACCAATTAACACAACAAATTTATCGCCTTTATCCCCACAAATTCCAAATTCAGTTCTTCCACCTGCAACATTTCCTTCACCATCAGGATTTAATTCTTCTCCATCCTTTTTTCCTACACCACCAGCTAACTTTCCAACAACTAATACACAAACAGATTCAGTAGATTCTTCTGGTTCCCAAATCATCGAATTTGGAGAACCCGTTCCGGCTCTCGCTCAATGAAAACTTTTTTGTAGTGAATAAAAACTAGTAGAGACGCGATCGTTTGATATCGCGTCTCTAAATCAATCTAGATTATTAGTATTAATTACAACATTAAGAACTAAGAAGAATAATTCTCTAAAATCTTTCCGTTTCTCCTGGTAAGTTAATAGCTCCTTCGTTGTTATTAAAGAAGTTTTTCGCTGCATCATTCTGATAGATGCATTTTATATCAAGCTCTTTACTGTCTAATCTACCCGTAAAGCCAAAAGTATTTAAACGATTCTTGCAATCTCTTACCTGATCTGATGTTACTAAGTTTTTCTGTCTTAAAATTTCCCAATTACTTTGACGTAAAACGCATCCAGGACGCATACTAGGTTGAGCAACGTAAACGTTAAACGGGTTAAGAGTTACAAACAGTCTGGCATCCATAACCATCGCACTAGCACCATACTGCACACAAACCTCTGGATTTGGTGCTTTAGTATCAATGTACTCACGAGAAGCGACATTAGACGGTGACAAAGTTGCGGTAGAACTAAAAGCGATACCAATACCAATACCTAAAATAAATATGCCCCCCAGAATGGCAATAGTTGTAAAATTAAATACTGAGGTGACAGGATTAGAACCTCTTGAAGAGGTATTAGCCGACCTATTATTATATCTACGTGTCATATCTATTTTTTGAACTTCACGCCTCGGACAACAGGGAGTAGTGAAAAAAGATCTCCCTCTTTAAGTATGACGATTATTTAATGAAATTGTCCGTTACTTTAGCAATAATGTTTTAACTAAATTACAAAATAATAGGGAACAGGGAATAGGAAATAGAGAGTTAGGAGTTGTTGATTACCTATTACCAATTACCTCTATCAACAATGCCCCATGCCCCATGCCCAATTCCCAACTCCCAACTCCCAACTATTAGCTAGCTACAGCCAAAGTTTCTTCTAAAGGCATAAACCGAAAAGCGCGATCGCCGCCTCTTTCGATGACAACTTTCACTCTTGGCTCGATTTTGGGCAGATTAGCTAAATATTGTAATTCTTGATCGTCAAGAATATGACCATCAATAATCCACAATACTAACCCTTTAGATTTAGGGGGTAAGGTGTCTAGCTGAGTACTAATAATTGGCGGTACGTAATATACATAACCAACCGCAGCACCATTACTTGTACTTTTTTTACCTAGATGTGGAGGTCGTACACCGTGAACTCCAGTCAAATAAGCAGCCACATCACCCAATCCCTTACCACTAATACACAAAGCATTGTAGCCCTTAGCACGCAATCGGCGACGATACCGACCTTCAAACCCGCCTTCTAAAGGTACGTAAACCCCAAGAGCGCCAAATTTCTCTAATTTGCGAATAAAACCGCCACCAGTAGTTAGTAATGCCATAGACCTTTTTCAAATATCGCTTTGATAATTCTATTATCAGTTAACGGTTAACGGTTAACAGTTATCAGTGACCAGTTATCAGTGACCAGTTATCAGTTAGCAATTGTTCAACAGTCGGGTGTGGATCATCAGCAAGTAGTTAAAAGTTTTTTATTCATAAATTTATAAATTAAACTAAGATTTACGCAAAGCAGTTAGTAGCCCTCCCGACAGCATCGTAAATTATTAGCCTGCCTTACGGTGGGCTTTGTTTGTGTAGCCCCAGACTTACAGTCTAAAGCTAACTGGTAACTGGTAACTGTTCACCGAAAAAAGTCTGGACAAATGAAAATAGATAAATTATAATGTCGGGTTGTGGACAATTTATAAAAACAAGCCGTTTTGTAAGTCAAATTCTTGGCTAAGGATATTTTTAAGAATTTGTAGAAAAAATCTCTAAAAATAAGTTAGTCAAAGTTGACAAGAGAGTGGTAAATTAAGAAGTCTTGAGGTAAACTTAGGACGTTTGACTGAATCTTAAATAATTGTTTAATAATTTTTTAAGATTTTTACAAACAAAGCGGTGATGTTGGTGACGGCATAACGTCTGCCTTTGAAAAAAGGATACTGAGCGGATTTAGCCGCTTAAGTCCAGCGGTATGAACGATCTAAAAGTGCCAAAGTAATTGCTTGAATAAGGCAATACTGCACGAATCGCAAAGCTTCATAAGCATTGCATTATTTTAAATCTTTAGTCCTTCCAGATTGGAAGGTACTTTTGAATGCGCCAATAAATCGAAGTTAGATATTTTAATTTCTATTTTTGGCGCAGTAGAGATGGATGAAGGACAAGAATTCTAGTAAGGGAAGTTAGATAGCTATTACCTAAGCATTTCCGGACTTCTGAGTTTTCTTGATAATAAGGCGGGTAGTTTCTTGAAAAAGTGACTCCACGATTGCCTCCAACATCTAAAGTTCCGCAATAAAACGGAAAACTTATCTTATTGGAGACTTGTAACTGTGTCTGTAGGTATTCTCGGCACCAAAGTGGGTATGACTCAGGTTTTTGACGATGCAGGAACAGCAATTCCTGTTACAGTCGTTCAAGCCGGGCCATGTACCGTAACCCAAATTAAAACGCAGCAGACCGACGGTTACTCCGCCATTCAATTAGCCTATGGTGAAGTAAAAGAAAAAGCTTTAAATAAGCCCAAATTGGGACATTTAGCAAAATCTTCAGCCCCGCCTTTGCGGCATTTAGAAGAATATCGCGCCGAAAATACGGATGATTATTCTTTGGGTCAGCAGGTTAGCGCTAATATTTTTGAAGCTGGTCAGCTGGTAGATATAGCTGGAACAAGTATTGGTCGCGGTTTCGCGGGAAACCAAAAACGAAATAACTTTAGTAGAGGTCCGATGTCTCACGGTTCTAAAAACCATAGAGAACCTGGTTCTATCGGTGCTGGTACTACTCCCGGTCGTGTTTATCCTGGTAAGAAGATGGCAGGACGTTTGGGAGGCAAGCGCATTACGATTCGCAAGCTGACAATCGTGCGAGTCGATGCAGAGAAAAATTTATTGTTAATTAAGGGAGCTATTCCTGGCAAACCAGGAGCATTAGTTAATATTGTTGCTGCAAAAGAGGTGAAATAGTCATTCGATTTTGGATTTTGGATTTTGGATTTTGGATTGAATAACTCATGAATCGAAATCTGAAATTAGGTCATTGATTTTCCGCAAGCATAATTACTTAGCGGTAAAGCAAATGATAGATAACTAAAAGACGCAGGACGAATGACTAATTTAAAAAGGACATAGAAATGGTAGATTGTGCAGTTAAAAATTGGCAGGGAGAAGAAGTCGGGCAGAAAACCTTGGAGTTGAAAGTAGCCAAGGAAGAAAGTGCTTCTCATGTCGTCCATAGAGCCTTGGTTCGACAAATGACTAATGCTCGCCAAGGAAACGCTAGTACTAAAACCCGAGCCGAAGTTAGAGGTGGTGGTCGCAAACCCTGGAGACAAAAAGGAACGGGACGCGCTCGTGCCGGTTCTACTCGTTCGCCATTATGGCGCGGTGGTGGTGTAATCTTTGGCCAAAACCCAAGGAATACAACTTAAACATGAACCGTAAAGAGCGACGTTTGGCTTTGCGGACAGCTTTCGGCAGCCGTGCTGAAGACATGATTGTAGTTGAAGAATTTAACGAACAATTACAGCGCCCAAAAACAAAAGATTTGGTAGAAGCTATTTCTCGTTGGGGTTCTCAACCCGAACAAAAGACTTTATTGATTTTGTCGGAACGTTCGGAAAATATATATTTGTCAGCTCGCAATATCGAAAACGTCAGGCTGATGGTAGCAGATCAATTAAATGTTTTCGACATACTGCACGCAGATAAAATTGTCGTTACTTCATCAGCATTAGATAAAATTCAGGAGGTCTACGGTGCCTAAATTTGACCCCCGCAATCTTCCCGATTTAGTGCGTCGTCCGATTGTTACCGAAAAGGCGACAATCCAGATGGAGTACAACAAATACACTTTTGAAGTGTTGCCAAAAGCAACTAAAACTCAAATAAAAGCCGCAATTGAAGGTTTATTTGATGTCAAAGTTTTAAAAGTTAATACCGCAGTACAGCCTCGGAAAAAGAAGCGCGTCGGTAGATTTATCGGATTCAAACCTCAGTATAAACGAGCTACCGTCACCTTAGCATCTGGGGATGAAGACAAGATTCGTCAGGTTCTATTCCCAGACGTTTAATAAGGTCAAAGGTTAGAGGTTAAAGGTCAAAGGTGAGAGAGTTAGGAGTTAGGAGTTAGGAGTTAGGAGTTAAGAGTTAAGAGTTAATACTTAATTATTTTCTCCCCATCTCCCCCTCCCCTTGTCTCCCCCTCTCCTTGTCCCTCATCCCCAAAACTATTTTCTAAATAAGTTTAAAGTTAAAAATTATGGGTACTCGTTCATTTCGTCCCTACACCCCTAGTAACCGTCAAGCGACAACTTCTGACTTTGCCGACATTACAAAGTCAAAGCCGGAAAAATCCTTAACTGAGCATATTCATAGAGCTAAAGGTAGGAATAATCGCGGTGTAATTACCAGTCGTCGCCGGGGTGGTGGACACAAACGTCTTTATCGAATTATCGATTTTAAAAGAGATAAGCGGGATATGCCTGCAACTGTTCAAGCAATTGAATATGATCCCAACCGTAATGCAAGAATTGCTCTCGTACAATACGAAGATGGCGAGAAGCGCTACATCTTACAGCCTAACGGAATGAAGGTTGGTACCACAATTACTGCTGGACCAGATTCTCCGATTGAAAACGGAAATGCCTTACCTTTATCAAATATGCCTTTGGGTACTGGCGTTCACAACGTAGAATTGATTGCTGGAAAAGGCGGTCAAATAGTACGTTCGGCTGGTGCGGTTGCTCAAGTTATGGCGAAAGATGGTAATTACGTTACCTTGAAATTGCCTTCCGGAGAAGTCCGGATGATTAGGCGCGAATGCTATGCCACCATCGGACAAGTAGGTAACGTAGAAGCTAGAAACCAAAGCTTAGGTAAAGCAGGTAGAAATCGCTGGAGAGGTCGCCGACCCAAGGTTAGAGGTAGTGTAATGAACCCTTGCGACCACCCCCACGGTGGTGGTGAAGGACGCGCTCCTATCGGTCGTAGCGGTCCTGTAACTCCTTGGGGTAAACCGACTTTAGGTAAGAAAACTCGTAAGCCTAAAAAAGCAAGCAGTAAATTGATTGTTCGTCGTCGTCGTAAGGCCGGAAAACGCGGACGCGGTGGTCGTCAGTCTTAGTGATTTTGGATTTTGGATTTTGGATTTTGGATTTTGGATTTTGGATTTTTAATTCAAATTTAAAATTGTTTTGGTTTATCGGTGGTAGTGGGAGCATCTTGCTCCTTGATAATTAAGTGAATTTTGCTCCGTGGTAACTATTTTCGCTGCTGTTCTTAGCGACCAAGATGGTCGCACTACTGAAAGCTAAAACTATAAAATCTCAAATTCAAAATCTAGAATCCAGAATTTAAAACCTAAAACGTACAATCCAAAATCTAAAATCTAAAATCTAAAATTGTCTTATGGGTCGTTCTCTTAAAAAAGGTCCTTTTATTGCGGATCATCTACTGAAAAAAATCGATAAGCTCAACGAAACCAATAAAAAAGAAGTTATCAAAACTTGGTCGAGAGCTTCCACCATTTTGCCTATGATGGTTGGTCATACCATCGCAGTTCATAACGGTAAACAGCACGTTCCAGTTTTTATCAGCGATCAAATGGTAGGTCATAAGTTAGGAGAATTCGCTCCTACTCGTACTTATAGAGGTCACTCTAGAGATAGAAAAGGAGGAAGATAACCAACGTTACTAAGAGCAAGTTGATGCAATTAGTATAAGAGGGAAAAATATTATGGCTACTGATACTAAAGAAGTAAAAGCAATTGCTCGATATATCCGGATGTCACCCTTTAAAGTACGCCGAGTACTTGACCAAATTAGGGGACGTTCCTATCGGGAAGCATTGATAATTTTAGAATTTATGCCTTATAGAGCTTGCGATCCTGTGTTAAAGGTTCTTAGAAGTGCTGCTGCGAATGCCGAACATAATGAAGGATTAGACCGAGCTTCTTTAATAGTTTCCACCGCATTTGCAGATCAAGGTCCCGTATTCAAGCGTTATCAGCCCAGAGCGCAGGGTCGTGCTTATCAAATTCGCAAACCCACGTGTCATATAACCGTTGCAGTGACTGCCGATCCAGCAGCGGAGTAAGCACTCAAAAATTCAGTCGATTTTTTTCGGTAAAAAAATAGAGTGCTAAGAAACATCTTTAGGAGATCATAAGTGGGACAAAAGATTAATCCAATCGGATTTCGCCTTGGAATTACAAAAGAACACCAATCTCGTTGGTTTGCAGATCCTTCTCGGTATCCAGAATTACTACAAGAAGACCACAAACTTCGTCAGTATATAGAGAATAAGCTGGGTAGAAACGCTCAAAATAATGCCGGTATTTCCGAAGTAAAAATTGAGCGTAAAGCAGACCAGATTGATTTAGAAGTACGTACCGCTAGACCAGGTGTGGTCGTAGGTAGAGGCGGACAAGGTATCGAAGCATTACGTTCGGGACTGCAAAAAGAATTAGGCGGTAATCGTCAAATTCGGATCAACGTAGTTGAAGTACAGCGCGTTGATGCAGATGCTTTTTTGATTGGCGAATATATTGCCCAACAGCTAGAACGACGAGTTTCTTTCCGAAGAGTAGTGCGTCAAGCGATTCAAAGAGCGCAGCGTGCTGGCGTACAAGGAATCAAAATTCAAGTTAGCGGACGCTTAAACGGTGCAGAAATTGCCCGTACAGAATGGACTCGTGAAGGTAGAGTTCCACTACACACTTTAAGAGCCAACATCGATTATGCCTACGTAACCGCTAAAACCATTTACGGTATTCTTGGCATTAAAGTTTGGGTATTCAAAGGAGAAGTTATTCCAGGAGAAGAAGAAACACCAACTTCTAACCCTAGAAACGAACGCGAACCTCGTCGCCGCCAAAACCGTCGTCGTCCTTCTTTTGAAGACCGTTCAAATGAAAATTAGTAATTAGTAGTTAGTGGATAGTTGTTAGTAGGGCGGTAAGTATAGCTAAAAACTAATAACTGAAAACTAATAACTAATAACTAATAACTAATAACTAATAACTAATCATGTTAAGTCCTAAAAGAACTAAATTCCGCAAACAGCATCGCGGACGGATGCGAGGATTAGCAACGCGAGGTTGTAATATCAACTTTGGTGAATTTGCTCTTCAAGCTCAAGAACCTTCTTGGATTACCTCACGTCAAATCGAGGCTTCCCGTCGAGCAATGACTCGTTACATTCGTAGGGGCGGAAAAATCTGGATAAGAGTATTTCCCGACAAGCCCGTAACAATGCGTCCCGCAGAAACTCGAATGGGTTCTGGTAAAGGTAATCCAGAATATTGGGTAGCCGTGGTTAAGCCAGGAAGGATAATGTTTGAAATTGCTGGTGTAACTGAAGAGATTGCTCGCGAAGCAATGCGTTTGGCTTCACACAAGCTACCAATCAAAACTAAGTTTATTGCCCGTGAAGATCAGGAGTCTTCTTCATAAATTATGCCTTTCCCTAAGATTTCAGAAGCAAGAGATTTGAGTGACGAGCAGTTAGTAGAAGAAATTAATGCTACTAAAAAGCAGTTATTTGACTTGCGCTTGCGGCAGGCAACTCAACAATTAGAGAAACCCGCACAGTTTAAACACTTACGTCACCGTTTAGCTCAATTGATGACGGTAGAAGGTGAGCGTCAACGGGCTAGTAGTTAGTTATGAGTTATTAACAACTAACAACTAACAACTAACAACTAACAACTAACAACTAATAACTAATGGCTATTAAAGAAAGAGTTGGCTTAGTGGTCAGCGACAAAATGCAAAAAACAGTAGTAGTCGCTGTAGAAAACCGTGATAGTCATAAAAAGTACGGCAAAATTGTAGTTACAACTAGACGTTACAAAGCACACGACGAAGAAAATAACTGCAAAGAAGGCGATCGCGTCCGCATTCAGGAAACTAGACCCCTGAGTAAGACCAAGCGCTGGCAAGTTAAAGAAGTCCTCAGCAGTAGGAATAATTAGTAAAATCGCGGTTGTTACATAGCTAGCAACTTTACAACGGAGAAAAATCGTGATACAAGCCCAGTCTTACCTTAATGTTGCAGATAACAGCGGTGCCCGTAAATTAATGTGCATCCGCGTTCTGGGTGCCGGAAACCGTAGCTATGGCAGCATTGGCGATAGAATTATCGCTGTAGTTAAAGATGCCCAACCTAACATGGCGATCAAAAAGTCTGATGTGGTTCAGGCTGTAATCGTCCGTACCAGAAAAGGCGTAAATCGTGACAGTGGCATGACTATCCGTTTTGATGACAATGCCGCAGTCATAATTAACCAAGATGGAAATCCCAGAGGAACGCGGGTATTTGGTCCCGTAGCGCGTGAATTGCGCGAGAAAAACTTTACAAAAATAGTTTCTCTGGCACCGGAGGTACTGTAATGGCAGTTAAGAAAAAAACAAAGCCTCAATTTCATAAAATGCACGTCAAAACTGGAGATACCGTACAGGTAGTTTCTGGTAAAGATAAAGGCAAAGTTGGTGAAATTGTTCAGGCAATTCCTAAAGATAGTAAAGTTATTGTCAAGGGTGTAAACGTCAAAACTAAGCACGTAAAGCCACAGCAAGAAGGTGAATCTGGGAGAATTGTTACCCAGGAATTCCCCATTCACAGTTCTAACGTGATGCTTTATTCCACCAAGGAAAACGTAGTTTCTCGCGTATGTTACACCTTTACCCAAGAGGGTAAGAAAGTCCGTATGTTAAAAAAAACCGGGGAAATCTTGGACAAATAGTCAAGAGTTAGGAGTTAATAGTTAATAATTAGTAAACCTTTAACCTTTGACCTTTGACCTTAAACCTTGTTTTTAACAATTTTATTCCCTGACCAAGCCCAGGGAAATGGAGAAAAAAATGGCAGTAGGATTAAAAAATAAATATCTTGAAACTATTGTCCCCAATTTGATGAAGCAATTTGAATATTCAAATATTCATCAGGTACCGAAGGTGATAAAAGTAACTATTAACCGAGGATTAGGGGAAGCTTCTCAAAACGCAAAAGCATTAGAAGCATCTTTAAGCGAAATAGCGCTGATTACTGGTCAAAAGCCAGTAGTTACCAGAGCAAAAAAGGCGATCGCCGGATTCAAAATTCGTGAAGGTATGCCTGTAGGAGTAATGGTAACTCTAAGAAGCTCTAAGATGTACGACTTTCTCGACCGTTTAATTAACTTGTCATTGCCTAGGATTCGCGACTTTCGCGGTATTAGTCCGAAAAGCTTTGACGGTCGTGGAAATTATACTTTGGGAGTTAGAGAACAACTAATTTTTCCAGAAGTAGAGTACGACAAAATTGACCAGATTCGTGGAATGGATATTTCCATCATTACTACAGCGTCTAATGACGAAGAAGGTCGCGCTTTACTAAAAGAAATGGGAATGCCCTTCCGGGAGCAATAAGTTCATTTAACAGAGGAAAAGATGGCGGCAAACGACACAATTGCAGATATGCTGACGCGCATCCGCAACGCCAATATGGCTCGGCATCAGACTACGCAAGTGCCAGCGACAAAGATGACCCAAAGTATAGCTAAAGTACTGCGGGAAGAAGGCTTTATCACTAATTATGAGACAGCCGGAGAAGGTTTTCGCAGCCAGTTGGTAATTTCTTTAAAATACAAAGGGAAAAATCGTCAACCAATTATTACTACTCTCAAGAGAGTAAGTAGACCTGGTTTACGAGTTTATTCCAACAAGAAAGATTTACCAAGAGTATTGGGTGGCATTGGCATAGCCATCATCTCTACATCTTCGGGCATCATGACCGACCGTCAAGCACGTCAACAAAATGTAGGCGGCGAAGTACTTTGCTACGTTTGGTAGTCAACGCAATGGGGACAAAAAACCATGTCTAGAATTGGTAAGCAGCCAATAGCAGTACCTGCCAAGGTACAAATAAATATTAATGGAGCCTCCATATCTGTTAAAGGTCCTAAAGGCGAACTTTCTCGCGAACTTCCTTCTCAGGTAAGTGTGGTTCAAGAAGGTGATACTTTAACTGTATCCCGTCAAGATGATTCCAGAGTATGCCGCCAAATGCACGGATTGAGCCGTAGTTTGGTTTCCAATATGGTTGAAGGCGTTTCTCAAGGATTCGTGCGTAAATTACAGCTCCAAGGGGTTGGTTATCGAGCTTCTGTTAAGGGAAAGGATTTAGTCTTAAACGTTGGATACAGCCATCCTGTAGAAATTACTCCACCCGATGGCGTTCAATTCGCGATTGAAGACAAAGGTTTGACTATTGTTGTCAGCGGTTACGACAAAGAAATAGTTGGTAATACAACAGCTACAATCCGTGCCGTTCGTCCACCTGAACCTTACAAAGGTAAAGGTATTCGTCACGAAAACGAAGTTGTCAGACGTAAGGCTGGTAAAGCTGGTAAAGGTGGTAAGAAGTAAATAGGCATCATGAAATTTACCCGCAAACAATCAAAACAGCGTCGTCATCGACGCATCCGAGGCAAAGTCAAAGGCTCTTCCGAACGTCCTCGTTTGGCAGTATATCGCTCTAACGAGCATATTTACGCTCAGGTAATTGATGATACTAGTCATCAGACTTTAGCTACAGCATCGAGTATAGAACCGGAATTAAAATCCAAATTAAGCTCTGGTTCCAATCAGCAAGCTTCCACTGAAGTTGGTAAAACTTTAGCTGCACGTGCAATAGAAAAAGGCATCAATCAAGTTGTTTTTGACCGTGGGGGAAACCTTTATCACGGGCGCGTTAAGGCTTTAGCTGATGCTGCCAGAGAGGGTGGTTTGAGTTTTTAGATTGCCGAACTGTCACGTCTAATATCGTTGGTGAAAGTTAGCAGTAAGTAAAAATTAATGTTAATTATAATCCAACCGATAAGTAAATTCACTCAATGTGTAAGTGTTTAAAACATGGCAAACAATCGTCGTAAAACGAGCCGAGCAAAAAAAGAAGAAACTAACTGGCAAGAACGGGTAATTCAAATCCGACGGGTAAGCAAGGTTGTAAAAGGTGGTAAAAAACTTAGCTTCCGAGCAATCGTAGTCGTCGGTAACGAACGCGGTCAAGTTGGTGTCGGCGTAGGCAAAGCTAGTGATGTTATCGGAGCCGTGAAAAAAGGCGTAGCCGATGGAAAGAAGCATTTGGTAGACATTCCGATTACCAAATCCAATTCTATTCCTCATCCTACTGACGGTATTGGTGGCGGAGCTAAAGTCATCATGCGACCAGCAGCACCAGGTACTGGTGTAATTGCCGGTGGTGCGGTACGTACAGTACTGGAATTGGCAGGAGTTCGTAACATCTTGGCAAAACAACTCGGTTCTAACAATCCTCTTAACAATGCCAGAGCTGCAATGAACGCTCTTGCTGTATTACGTAACTTTAAAGAAGTTGCAGAGGATAGAGATGTCAGTATTGAAAAACTCTACGCACAGTAACTAGGCACGGTAAGAGTTTTATTTATGATTAATCGTGTAAATTAATACAAAGATAAATAACTATGAGACTACACGATGCTCGGCCTCAAAAGGGTTCAAAAAATCGCGGTCGCCGTGTCGGACGCGGTATTGCAGCCGGTCAGGGCGCTAGCTGCGGTTTCGGTATGCGGGGTCAAAAATCTCGTTCTGGTAGTGGAACTAGACCTGGTTTTGAAGGTGGTCAACAGCCCCTTTATCGTCGGGTACCTAAACTTAAAGGTTTTCCGCTTATTAATCGTAAAATATACACTACGATTAATGTAGAGAAGCTATCTTCGCTCCCTGCTAATACAGAAGTTAATGCGACCATATTACAGGAGAATGGTATTCTCACTGACCTACAAGGGCCATTAAAAATTCTAGGAGATGGGGAATTAAACGTTTCTCTAAAGGTACAGGCCGCTGCTTTTACGGGTACGGCTCGTAGCAAAATTGAGGCAGCTGGCGGTAGTTGTGAAGTTGTGTAAGCGATTGAGTAGAAACAAGTAGCATGAAGCACTTCCGACATCCAGCGCCTGGTTAACATTTCAAGGTAGACCGTCATTATGATAAGTCGAGATAAAGCACCATCCGCTCAAGAAACTTTTATGCAGATGGCACAAGCGGCCGGTTTAAGAGGTCGGCTGTTTGTCACCATAGGTATCTTACTTTTGATTCGTTTGGGTATTTATATACCTATTCCAGGGATAGATCGGGTGCGATTTAGTGCTGCGATGTCTCAAGGCAATGGTTTAGCGGGAATTTTAGATATCTTTTCTGGTGGTGGATTTTCTGCTTTAGGAGTCTTCACTTTAGGTATTTTACCCTTTATTAATGCTTCAATCATTATTCAGCTACTTACTGCTGCAATTCCAAGTTTAGAGAAGTTACAGAAGGACGAAGGTGAAGCTGGAAGGCGAAAAATCTCTCAAATTACACGATATGTGGCTTTAGGTTGGGCAATTGTTCAGAGCATATTCATCTCTAGTGTTTGGCTCAAAGGCTTTGCGCTTAACTTTGGTCCAATTTTTGTGTTTGAAACGACTTTGGCTCTTGTAGCTGGTTCGATGTTCGTGATGTGGGCATCGGAAGTGATTACAGAGCGAGGAATTGGTAATGGAGCTTCATTACTTATTTTCCTTAATATTGTCTCTTCGCTTCCTACAACTTTGGGAAATGCTTTTACATCTGCTCAAGTTGGAGGTCGTGAAGAAGCAGGAAAAGTCATTATATTATTAGTACTTTTCTTAGCGACAATTGTTGGTATCGTCTTTGTGCAAGAAGGGATGCGCCGTATCCCAATTATTTCAGCTAGACGACAAGTGGGTAGAAGAGTTCTTGCCGAACAGCGTAGCTTCCTACCTCTAAGACTAAACCAGGGTGGAGTAATGCCGATCATTTTCGCCACTGCTATTTTGAGTTTGCCTTCTTTAATTGGCAATTTTACCAGAAACCCGCAAATAGCTAACTTTGTCAGCACTTTTCTAAGTCCGGGTGGTAGTCAATGGTGGGCTTACGCATTAATATACTTGTTTTCAATTGTCTTCTTTAGCTACTTCTATTCTTCTTTGATTGTTAACCCAGTTGATATTGCTCAGAATTTGAAGAAAATGGGTTCTTCCATTCCGGGAATTCGTCCTGGTAAAGCAACGAGCGAATATTTAGAAAGGACAATTAATCGACTCACCTTTTTAGGTGCTGGCTTTTTAGGATTGGTTGCGATTATTCCTACCGTTGTAGAAAGAGCATTAGATACAGGAGTGTTTAGAGGTTTTGGTGCTACATCTTTATTAATTTTAGTTGGTGTAGCTATTGATACAGCAAAACAAGTCCAAACTTACGTTATTTCTCAACGTTATGAAGGGATGGTGAAACAATAGTGGTCGAAGCTATTTTAGATTTTAGATTTTAGATTAAGTAAAATCTTGCTCCAAGCGTATTTAAACCGGAGATGCGTAAAATTTAATCTCCCAAAACTATAATCTTGATTTAAAATCTAAAATTTCTGCATCCGCAAACCTCTTCTTTTTAGAAGAGGACAATCCAAATAGTCTTACTAGAGCGGGAACGTCGCGGGCGGTAAACGGAAACGCTTGGAAACACGTAAATTTAAAATCCAAAATCTAAAATCGAATGGCACGAATAATTTTTTTAGAACCCCTGGAGCTGGTAAAGGAACCCAAGCTAAAACTTTAGCAGATCATTGGAAAGTTCCCCATATTTCGACTGGTGACATCCTCCGCTCAGCCATTAAAGAACAAACGCCTTTGGGTGTAAAAGCTAAAAGTTTTGTGGATAGCGGTCAGTTAGTTCCCTGCGAACTAGTACAGGATATGGTTGAAGAACGGTTGCAAAAAGCGGATACCAGTTCTGGCTGGATTCTTGACGGTTTCCCTCGCACCGTAGAACAAGCTGCTTTTTTAGATAATTTGTTGAAAAAAATGAATTTGGGTGGCGCGATGGTAATTAACCTTGATGTGCCCGATGATGTGGTAGTAGGGCGTTTGCTCGAACGCGGACGGAGAGATGATACTGAATCCGTTATTCGTCGTCGTTTGGAAGTTTACCGCTCCGAGACTACACCTTTGATTGATTATTATGGCGATCGCCAACAGCTAGTTGTCATAAATGGCAATCAATCACCATCTGTTGTTACCTCTAATCTTAAGGACTTAGCAGTTAATTGCTAGCACGCTCGCTATAAGGGGCGGGAGGTTAAATAGTTTATTTAAATTAGGATAATCTGCCTATTTACTCTTAGCACCGTCATCTTAATTTGGCAATAAAATTTTGAATAAGATATATTAATAAATTGTTGATATATTATTATCGTTTAATTTTGCAGAGTCGATAACTGCAACTAAAAAAGACTGTTGAGTTGAAGGAAAAACAAATTGTCCAAACAAGATTTAATTGAGATGGAAGGCACGGTGACAGAATCGTTGCCTAATGCCATGTTCCGTGTTGACTTAGATAATGGCTTTAACGTTCTCGCTCATATTTCTGGTAAGATTCGTCGGAACTATATCAAAATTTTACCTGGCGATCGCGTGAAAGTAGAATTAACCCCTTATGACCTTACAAAAGGTCGAATTACCTATCGATTGCGTAAGAAGTAAGTCTATGTGGAATATTATACTACAATCTAATAGTTTTTGTCTTACAGCCATTTAACTGAATAATTACTGATTTTGTGTTATAGTTTACTATTTGGAGTTTGATTTTAAGTCAATGAAAGTAAGAGCCTCCGTAAAAAAAATGTGTGACAAGTGCAGCGTGATCAAACGTCGCGGTCGCGTAATGGTTATTTGTCCAAATCCAAAGCATAAGCAAAGACAAGGATAATCCCTACATTAATAGCGATTAGGAACGCTATCGCTCAACATTTCGGTATGGAAGGAATCTATTACATCCGAATATTTTGAGCGGCTATAGACGAATGTTGAATCAAATGGAACATTAGGAGACTTCTATAATGGCACGTATTGCCGGAGTAGACTTACCACGCGACAAACGTGTTGAAGTAGGTCTAACTTACATTTTCGGAATCGGCTTGACAAGCGCGAAAAAGATATTAGCTAGTACGGGTGTGAATCCCGATACAAGAGTTAAAGAGTTAAGCGATAGCGATGTTGCATCTTTACGAGCCGAGGTAGAGAAAAACTATCAGGTTGAAGGTGACTTAAGACGCTGGGAAGCAATGAATATCAAGCGCTTAGTTGATATTGGTAGTTACCGAGGTCGCCGTCATCGTATGGGCTTACCAGTAAGAGGTCAAAGAACTCGTACAAATGCCAGAACACGTCGAGGAAGAAGACAAACAGTAGCTGGTAAGAAGAAGGCACCGGGTAAGTAAAATAGTTAGTTTGATGCCCCTCCTAAGTACGCTTTGAAACGGATAATCGAAAAAATAAAGCTTAATTCAACTATAAAGATATGGCGCGACAATCAGGAAAAAAAGGCGGAAGCAGAAAACAGAAACGTAACGTACCTAATGGAATAGGCTATATCCAGTCTACTTTTAATAATAGTATCGTTACGATTACCGACCCCAAGGGAGACGTAGTTTCTTGGGCTTCTGCGGGTTCAAGTGGTTTTAAAGGAGCGAAAAAAGGAACACCTTTCGCCGCTCAAACAGCAGCAGAAAGTGCAGCAAGACGGGCGATGGATCAAGGGATGCGTCAGATAGAAGTAATGGTAAGCGGTCCAGGAGCAGGTAGAGAAACAGCTATTCGGGCAATTCAAGGAGCAGGATTGGAAATAACTTTAATTAGGGATATTACCCCAATCCCTCACAATGGTTGCCGTCCACCCAAACGACGTAGAGTTTAAATATTGCGAATTTGAAAATATGGCTTTGGGTAATAAGTATGTATTTATGTTGTGTTAGCCGATCTTAGATTGATGATTTAAATTCATCAATTCCCACTTAATAAGGGGGTTTCTCGAATTTTGGATTAACTTAACTGAAATTAGTGGTAAAAGATTAAGCCATTACTACTGATAATTTAATCCAAAATATAAAATCTAAAATCGTCTCGTTTAGTTTCCAATTGCTAAGCGAAACAAGCAACAATAATATTCACTTATCCAAGATAAGCCGATTCCCCTCACTCAAGACAGTGGCCGTCCGTAGAAATTAAATAGCTTGCCAAAAAAGCTATAATCGTTTCTTATATTTACAAAAAAATAAATAATATCCCGGTAGCAGTAAGAGTTATTGAAAAGTCGAAAAATCGATAATTTTCTTCGCAAAGCGGGAATTTAATTGCATACAAAGGGTAGGCAATAATATAAAATTGCCTGCCGCGATAGAACCTGATTCAGAAGGGAGGCTACTTCGTGGCGCAGTTTCAAATTGAATGTGTAGAATCCAATACAGAAGAAAGTCGGAGCCACTATTCTAAATTTGTTTTAGAACCTTTAGAGAGGGGTCAAGGAATTACAGTTGGCAATGCTCTGAGAAGAGTTTTACTGGCTAATTTAGAGGGGACATCTGTTACAGCAGTGAGAATTGCGGGGGTAACTCATGAATTTGCCACCGTTAAAGGCGTGCGTGAAGATGTTTTAGAAATCATGATGAGAATGAAAGAACTTATTCTCAAAAGTCATTCTCCCCAACCACAGATTGGTCGATTGCTGGTTAATGGCCCTGCAACAGTTACCGCAGCACACTTCGATTTACCAAGTGAAGTAGAAGTGATAGACCAGACCCAGTATATAGCTACCTTAGCAGAAGGTGGAAGGCTGGAAATGGAATTTCGGATTGAGAAAGGTAAAGGCTATCGCACGGTAGAAAGAGGTCGTGAAGAAGCTACATCTTTAGACTTTCTGCAAATTGATTCGATTTTTATGCCGGTACGGAAAGTTAATTACAGCGTTGAAGAAACTCGTGGAGAGAACGGGCATCCGAAAGATAGATTGCTTTTAGAAGTCTGGACAAACGGTAGTATTGCTCCACAAGAAGCACTTTCAAATGCATCTGCGATTTTAGTGGAATTATTTAATCCGCTGAAAAACATCGAAATTAACCCAGAGGATACGGTTTCAGAAATTGACCAAGATCCAACGGCTCAAATACCCATCGAAGAATTACAGCTTTCCGTGCGAGCTTATAACTGTCTCAAGCGAGCGCAAGTTAACTCGGTAGCAGACCTATTGGATTATACCCAAGAAGACCTTTTAGAAATCAAGAACTTCGGTCAGAAGTCAGCAGAAGAAGTAGTAGAAGCTTTACAGCGACGCTTGGGCATCACTTTGCCAACAGAAAGGGCTTCAAAACACCCCTAAATTAAACAAATAATTAAACGTAAAAACGTACTTTGTTACCATGCGTCATCGTTCTAAACTCAAAAAACTTAGTAAACCAGCCGATCAGCGTCGTGCTTTGCTACGAGCGCTTTCTACAGAACTGATTCGTCACGGACGAATTACTACCACTATTACCCGAGCTAAAGTGGTACGTTCGGAAGTAGAAAAAATGATTACCTTAGCTAAAGATGGTTCGTTAAATGCACGCCGCCAAGCTATTGGGTATCTTTATGACAAAGATTTAGTTCATGCTTTGTTTGAACAAGTTCCAACTCGATATGGCGATCGCAAAGGTGGTTATACCCGGATTTTGCATACAGTGCCTCGTCGCGGTGATAACGCCCAGATGGCAATTATTGAACTAGTGTAATTGGATCTGGGGATGTAGTTTCTTTGAGCAACATCCTTATTATTGTATGTCAGACCAACCGCCAGAACTTACTCAAAGGGTTGCCTTGGTAATCCAATATCAAGGCACTCATTTTCATGGTTGGCAGTGGCAACCCAAATATCGTAGCGTTCAGGAAGAAATTGAGAAAGCAATTTCTGCTGTAGTAGGCGATAAAGTCACTTTACACGGTGCTGGGAGAACTGATAGTGGAGTTCATGCAGCCGCTCAAGTAGCTCATTTCAATATCATAAGTAAAATTCCACCTTCAAAATGGGCATCTATTTTGAATGGTTATTTGCCGTCGGGTATATTGATAAGAAGCTCTGCTGGTGTTAGCAATGATTGGCATGCTCGTTTTGATGCAACCTATCGACGATATCGTTATACGCTATACAACGAGAAACTACCAAATCTATTTGTTAAACCTTTTAGCTGGCATTACTACCATGCTCCCCTAGATGAATCCTTAATTTATCGTGCGCTCAAACCGTTAATTGGCAAGCATCATCTGGCAGCTTTCCATCGTGCTAATTCTGGACGCAAGCATTCATGGGTAAACGTCCAAGACGTAGAATGTTATCGTAATGGAGCGTTAGTACATATTGAAATTCAAGCAGATGGATTTCTCTATGGTATGGTTCGTTTGTTGGTAGGAATGTTGGTTCAAGTTGCTACCAAAGAGCGAACTCTAGAAAATTTTACTCAAATCTGGCAACAAGAACGCCGAGAAGAAGTAAAATATGCCGCACCTCCACAGGGATTATGTTTATTACGGGTAGGATATGACGAATTTCCTTTTCCCCCCGAAATTTGGTACGACACTCAGCCCTTATTTAGTTTTACAGATAATTATTCTTCTAAATTTTGTAAATAAATCAGATAATTGCCTAAGTGAAATTACCGCATAAAAATGTAAATTTATTAATAGTTGCTCGTAGTAAGAAATGAACAAAAGCTATCTTCCCAACCCACAAACAGTACAACGCGATTGGTATGTAGTAGATGCCGCAGACCAACGCCTCGGTCGTTTAGCTACCGAAATCGCTATGGTTTTACGTGGCAAAAACAAACCAGAATTTACTCCACATATGGATGCTGGCGACTTTGTAGTTGTCGTTAATGCAGAAAAAGTTGTAGTGACTGGTAAAAAGAGTTCTCAGAAACTTTATCGCCGTCATTCCGGTCGTCCTGGTGGAATGAAGACAGAAACTTTTGAACACTTACAAGGACGTATACCAGAACGTATTATCGAAAAAGCCGTTAAAGGTATGTTGCCTAAAAACAATTTAGGACGACAGCTATTCAAGAAGCTAAAAGTTTACGCGGGTGCGGAGCATCCTCATGCCGCACAACAGCCCAAACAATTAACAATTGACACAATTCCAGGAGAACAAAATTAATGCAAGCAACAGATACAGATAGCGGACGCGCCGTATACTGGGGAACTGGTCGTCGCAAGTCCTCAGTAGCAAGAGTACGCCTCGTTCCAGGTAACGGCAAGTTGACCGTTAATGGTAAAGAAGGTGATTTGTATTTCCAATTTAACCCCAACTACATCGGAGGAATTAAAGCTCCTTTAGAAACATTGGGATTAGAAAGCGAATACGATATTTTAGTCAGAGCTAATGGTGGCGGTTTAACCGGACAAGCAGATGCAGTTCGTTTAGGAGTAGCTCGCGCTTTATGTCAGCTAGACCCAGATAACCGTCCCCCGTTGAAAACTGAAGGGTATCTTTCTCGCGACCCCAGAGCGAAAGAACGTAAGAAATACGGCTTGCATAAAGCTCGTAAAGCTCCTCAGTACTCCAAGCGTTAATACACAGACTTCTTGCCAACTCTATATTTGAAAAATTGGAGTTAGGTACGTCATAATTGATATAAGCTCACCACGAAGAAAAATGGCAAAACCAGAAATTCATCCAGAGTGGTATCCAGAAGCCAAAGTTTATTGTAACGGTCAAGTTGTAATGACCGTTGGCTCTACCAAACCCGAATTACACGTTGATGTTTGGTCTGGAAATCACCCCTTTTATACAGGTACTCAGAAGATTATTGATACCGAAGGTCGCGTAGAACGCTTCCTACGTAAATACGGTATGTCTAGCAGTCAAACCAAAAAGAACGAAGAAGAAAAGGGCGACGAAAATAAAAAATAGCCACCAGGCAATACTTCAATCAAACGACTCAGCTTTACTGAGTCGGTTTTTTAGTATGCAGCCTGTAAATCTATTTTTTTTAGGAGCGTTGCACCAAAATGGCCGAACAATATTTGTTAGAGAAACTGCAATCCGTTGAACAAACCTTTAACGAATTGACTCGTCGCTTAGGCGACCCCGATACCGCCAGTAACCCGGATGAGTTCCAGGAAGTAGCAAAGGCGCGTGCTGGATTAGAAGAGGTAGTGAATACCTATGAAATTTGGAAAACTACCCAAGAAGAATTAACCGGAGCGCGTGAAGTCGCTAAAGAATCGCAAAGCGACCCAGAGATGCACGAAATGGCAGCTTTGGAAGTTAAGGAACTCGAACAGAAAGTAGAAGAACTCGAAACTCGTTTAAAAGTATTGCTTTTACCCCGCGATCCTAACGATGAGAAAAACATCATGTTGGAAATTCGTGCGGGAACGGGTGGTGATGAAGCGAGTATTTGGGCTGGTGATTTAGTGCGTATGTACTCTCGCTATGCTGATACTCAGGGTTGGAAAGTAAAATTACTCAGCGAGTCTTTAGCTGAAATGGGCGGCTTTAAAGAAGCTGTGCTGGAAATTAAAGGCGATAGCGTCTACAGCAAACTCAAATTTGAAGCCGGAGTTCATCGAGTGCAGCGCGTACCCTTAACTGAGTCTGGTGGAAGGGTTCACACCTCTACTGCTACAGTAGCGGTAATGCCGGAAGTAGATGATGTAGAAATCCATATCGATCCCAAAGATTACGAAATGTCTACCGCTCGTTCTGGCGGTGCTGGCGGACAAAACGTAAACAAAGTTGAGACAGCAGCGGATCTTTACCACAAACCTACGGGGATCAGAATTTTCTGTACCGAAGAACGCAGCCAGTTGCAAAACAAAGAACGGGCTTTACAAATTCTCCGCGCCAAATTGTACGAAATGAAACTGCGCGAACAACAAGAAGCAGTTACCGATCTAAGGCGATCGCAAGTTGGTACTGGTTCGCGTTCCGAGAAAATCCGCACCTACAACTACAAAGACAACCGCGCCACCGATCACCGTCTTGGTGAAAACTATTCGCTCAACCCGGTATTAGAAGGCGATTTAGACCCAATTGTCCAATCTTGTATATCTCAAGATCAGCAAGAACGTTTAGCCGAACTCGCTGCTTCAGTGAACAATTAATATTGATAGACAATTAAAGAATTAGGAACTGGATACAAAAGGTTTAAAAAATTCCCACTCCAAGGCCATTCCTACATCATCAGAAGCCGTCTCTTGTGCCATTGCTTTCAATACACATAGGCGGTTTTGTAATGCATTATAAATTGCGTCTTCCATCTCCACAGGATAGGGATAACACTTAAATTCCCGCTCCATAATGTGATTTATTAGCTGCAATCTTTTGTAGTTAGGGCTATTTTCAATCAAAACCTCTACTTCCTTCTGCCAAGTCGGGAAAATACGGTAGCTGAAAAACCCACTACAAACCCCACCTGATTCATTCCAGTAAGAAATACAAATCCTGTGTTTTAGTAAAGTAATTTTTTTTATTTCCTTGACATCTAAACCAGTCGCTCTCAAAGCAACTTTTGCTTCCGTTGCCGAAAGACACCATAAATCTGGTTTAATCTTATTAGAGGTAATTAAATTTTTACCCCTTGGGCGGTATGGTTTCTTTTTAAATTTTTTGCCGGACATGATGCAACCTGTCTGATGATTCGCAGAAATAACCGATAAATTAGTAGATGATTAAATCGAGTAGATGATAAAGAGCAGCTATTCAAGCTACAACTCAAGTTTTGGATATAAAACTATAGTTGCATGAAAGCGATAGAGCTGTCAACAGAAAAATTAAACTTGTAATATGGAAACTAAAGTGTTTGATTTTTATAGTTAATTAGCGATCGCCTTTAAACGTGAATACAAAAAGCAGAGAAAAACTTATAGAAATAATAAAATTAGCTCGTGGTTCGCTTTCTCAGCGTGCTTTCGGTAAGGAGTTGGGAGTTTCTGCAACAGCCGTTCAAATGTGGGAAAAAGGACTTAAAACTCCAGACACGGAAAACTTAGCTCAAATCGCGGCTCACGCTGGCTACACTCTTGAAGAATTATTATGCTGTCTAGAAGGAAAGCCAATTCCAGAAGCTTCTGATTTAAATGTGATTCTCAGGCAAATAAATAATATGCCGTTATCTGAAGTCGCCATTATTGCTCAAGCTGCTGTTGCTAGATTTGCTGCTTCAACTCAGTCAATCAATAATGAGGCAAAAGCTAGTTAAGTTTTTATTGTTAGTAATGGCATTACGCCAATTGAAAAATCCCTTCTAGTCATGATGTACCTTAATAACTAAATTAGAACAGCAATTATTCTGTAAGCTAACATTTACTTTAGTTTGCTAAAATTAACAATACACTTTACAAACAGAGCTGTCAACAAAAAATTAAACTTATAATATGGAAACGAAAGTTTTCAATTTTTATAGTTAAGTTAAACTCTTCAAACGTGGATACACAAGCTAGACAAAAACTAATAGAAGTAATTAAGCTAGCTCGCGGTTCAATGAGCCTACGGGCTTTTGGTAAAGAACTAGGAGTTTCTGCAACATCTGTCCTATCCTGGGAGAAAGGAGAAAAAGTTCCAGACACAGCTAATTTGGCTTCGATAGCTGCTCGTGCTGGTTATACTTTTGAAGAATTATTTTCTCATCTAGAAGGAAAGCGTATACCTGAAGCTTCTGAATTGAGTGTAGTTTTGAAGCAAGTTAGCAATATGCCATTGTCTCAGGCCGCAATTGTTGGTAAAGCTATTATGGATAGATTGGCTGCTGCGGCTGATTCTACAGATAATGAGGTCAAAGCAAGTTAGTAAAATGTAGCTAATTAAATTACTTATTTAGACTTTTATAATGTATCCAATTATTATTTGAAAAAATGATAATATAGGAAAAAATTTTTTTAAGCATTAAAAGTTTAATGAGTAAGTTTACAAAAATTAACCCCTTACAATTACCTTCAGTTGCTCTTTTAGAAAAACATAAACTACCTCAGTTGCCAGCAATTTACTTTGCAATTGCAGAAAATGGAGAGATTCTTTACATTGGACGCTCAGTAAATTTAGCTAGTAGATGGAATAGGCATCATAGATATTTGGAATTAAAAGAAATAGGAAACGTTCGTATTGCATGGTTAAGTTGCGACGATGAATCTTTGCTTCCTCAAATCGAAGAAGCCACGATTAAACATTTTTTACCTTGCTTGAATTACACATTAGTTAAACATAAACAGTCGAAAAGCAAATTAGGTAAGCCTTATGTTGATAAATTGATTAAAATTGCTAGAAAAGCTCGTGGTTCCATGAGCCAGAGAACGTTTGCGAAGTTTTTAGGGGTTTCTTATACCACCATACAGGCATGGGAAAGAGGCGATTCTATTCCAGATATTCAGAATTTAGCTAAAATTGCCGATAGAGCAGAGTATTCCATAGAAGAATTATTCGGTGACTTAGGTATAAAGCCTGCATCAGAACCTTCAGATTTAGCAGTAATTCTTAGACAATTGAATAAAATGCCTTTAACAGATGTAGCTCAAATAGTTCAAGCTGGTGTGGCAAGAATATCTGCTGCTGCTGAATCTATTGGTAATGAAGCAAAAGCCAGTTGAATCTATTAATCAAAACACGATACCTAATGTAGAGACGTTGCAGTGCAACGTCTTCTTTCGCTGCGATAAAACCAAAATTTCTACCGACTACTACATTCCAACACGAAAAATGTAGTTAAATTTTGTTAAGATTGGACACAATACAAAGCGCGTTCCCTTATTAAAACCATCCCTTACCTTGGAGATACTTGATGCTACGACTAGAACATATCAGTAAAATTTATCCCACTGGCGAAGTTCTCAAGGATGTCAACTGGGAAGTTAAAGTTGGCGATCGCATTGGTTTAGTTGGCGTGAATGGTGCGGGAAAGTCCACCCAGTTGAAAATCATCATTGGGGAGATGGAGCCGACATCCGGCGAAATTATTCGTCCCAACAGCCTGCATATAGCTCACCTCAACCAAGAATTTGAAGTAGATCCGACTCGCACCGTCAGCGAAGAATTTTGGACAGTATTTGGAGAAGCCAACGCAGTACAGTTAGCTTTGGCTGAGGTAACGCGAGATATGGAAAGCGCTTCGCCAGATGAACTTGATAAATTAATTAATAAATTAGATAAATTACAAAGACAGTTTGAATCCTTAGATGGTTACGGTTTAGAAGCTCGCATCGGCAAGATTTTACCAGAAATGGGATTCGATCAAGAAGATGGCGATCGCCTGGTAAGTTCTTTTAGTGGCGGTTGGCAGATGCGAATGGGTTTAGGTAAAATTCTGCTGCAAAAACCCGATTTACTGCTATTAGACGAACCTACAAACCATTTAGACTTAGAAACTATTGAATGGTTGGAAAATTACCTCAAAGGTTTAACTACCCCAATGGTAATAGTTTCCCATGACCGAGAATTTCTTGACAGACTCTGTACTCAAATTGTCGAAACCGAACGTGGTGTTTCTACGACTTATTTAGGAAATTACTCAACATACCTGTTACAAAAAGCGGAAAGTCAATCAGCACAACTAAGTGCATTCGAGCGTCAGCAGAAAGAATTAGATAAGCAACAAGCCTTTGTAGAAAAATTCCGCGCTAGTGCTACTCGTAGTACTCAAGCAAAAAGCCGCGAAAAACAACTTGATAAAGTCGAACGTATTGAAGCTCCTATCGCTGGAGTTAGAACCTTACAGTTTAAATTTCCTCCGGCACCTCGCAGCGGACGCGAAGTTGTAGAAATCAAAGATTTAACTCATATTTATGACGATAAAATCTTATTTTTGTCCGCTAATTTATTAATTGAAAGAGGTGATAGAATTGCATTTTTAGGTCCCAATGGAGCCGGAAAATCGACTTTATTACGGTTGATAACGGGTATGGAAAAACCTACCGAAGGTGAAGTTAAATTAGGCGCACACAACGTTATACCTAATTACTTTGAGCAAAATCAAGCCGAAGCATTGGATTTGAATAAAACCGTCATGGAAACAATCCATGATGAAGTTCCCGACTGGAAAAACGAAGAAGTCCGCACTTTGTTAGGAAGATTTTTGTTTAGTGGCGATACAGTTTACAAAAAAGTTGATGCTTTAAGTGGTGGAGAAAAAGCACGTTTGGCATTAGCGAAAATGCTATTACGTCAGGCAAATTTACTTATTTTAGATGAGCCGACAAACCACTTAGATATTCCCGCCAAAGAAATGCTAGAATCAGCTTTGCAAAATTACGACGGTAGTGTAATTGTAGTTTCTCACGACAGATATTTTATTTCCAAAGTAGCTAATAAAATAGTTGAAATTCGCGATGGTGAATTCCGAGTTTATCTAGGAGATTATCACTATTATTTGGATAAAATCGCTGAAGAGAAAGAGCAAGAAAGATTAGCAGCGATCGAGGCAGAAAAAGCTGCAAAGAAAGCTGCAAAACAGAAGAAAGCCGCAGCAAAGCGTAAGTAAGATTTTGGATTTTAGGTTTTGGATTTTGGATTATCTGGAAATGTTTGTTGAATTTACCCGAATACATCATTCTTGTTAAATCCAAATTCTTGCCTTGGAATCAATTGATGCAGCTAATGAACCAAATAGTTAACGCGCTAAAAATCTTACTCAGTGGTCAAAAGAGCGACTTTATATATCAGCCACATTAATAAATTCCAAGGCGGTTTTAAGTTCGGGGTGCAAGATATCTCTTTAATCTAGATTAATCTAGATTAATCTAAAATTTCAAATCAATAGTTAGATAAGGATAAATATATATTGGGATAGACCGCACTCAAATTAGGGATTATAATACTATTAAAAATTTAATATATTCCCTATTCGCTGTTCCCCGTTCCCTATTCCCTTTCTTAAATAATAATTTAATTAATCTAACCAAATTCATATAAATAAGTCATTCCTTACAACAAAATTGAATATGTCAACGACCTGATGTTACAAAAACTTTACTTAATACAAGATAATTGCAAGAAATATATATGAAAAGTAGAGTTAATTCATAAAATAATTTAATAAGCAAAAAATTAATAAGCAAAAATTCACTTGCGGTTGTGAGTGTCAATGGTATTATTCGGATATTACGAAAAGTAAAGGGCATTTTTGTTATGACACAAGCACCTGTTTCTCCCGTGGTGCTAGTAATATTAGATGGATGGGGTTACTGCGAGGAGACTAAAGGAAACGCTGTTGCCGCTTCTTCAACACCTGTAATGGATAGCTTAATGAAGGTTTATCCAAACACGTTGATCGACACCTCCGGGAAAGCGGTAGGTTTGCCAGAAGGGCAGATGGGCAACTCAGAAGTAGGACATTTGAATATCGGTGCTGGAAGAGTTGTACCGCAAGAGTTGGTACGAATTTCCGATGCTGTAGAAGACGGTTCGATTAATCAAAACCCAGCATTAGTTAAAATTTGTCAAGAAGTACGAGATAAGAAGAGCAAACTGCATTTAGTCGGATTATGCTCGGAAGGTGGCGTACATTCGCATTTAAGTCATCTATTCGGCTTATTAGATTTAGCTAAAGCTTCTGGAATCTCAGAAATTTGCATTCACGCGATCGCGGATGGACGCGATACTAAGCCCAGTGAGGCGATTAAATCAATTAGACTTATTCAAGATTATATAGATCGCATAGGAGTAGGACGCATTGTAACTATTAGCGGTCGCTACTATGCAATGGATAGAGATAAACGTTGGGATCGTATCCAAGCCGCTTACGATGTAATGACGCAAGATGTAAAAGGCGATCGCCTTTCTGCTGTAGAAGTGGTGCAAGAATCTTATGCAGAAGGGATAACAGATGAATTTATTGTTCCTGTGAGAATAGCTCCCGGAGCCGTAGAAGCTGGAGACGGAGTAATATTTTATAACTTCCGTCCCGATAGAGCCAGACAATTAACTCAAGCTTTTGTTAAGCCAGATTTTGATGGTTTTGAAAGACAGCAAATAAAACCGCTATCTTTTGTGACTTTTACCCAATACGAGCAAGATTTACCAGTAAATGTAGCTTTTACACCTCAGAATCTGAATAATATTCTTGGTGAAGTAATTTCTCAACATGGTTTAAAGCAGTTTCGTACCGCTGAAACCGAAAAATACGCTCACGTTACCTACTTTTTCAACGGTGGTTTAGAAGAAGAACTCGAAGGAGAAGACCGAGAACTGGTAAGCTCTCCAATGGTAGCTACCTATGATAAAGCTCCTTCGATGTCAGCACAAGCCGTTACCGATGTAGTTTTAGCAGCCATTAAAAAGGGTATTTATTCCTTAATCGTAGTAAACTATGCCAACCCAGACATGGTAGGGCATACAGGAAACATGGAAGCTACCGTTGAAGCATTAGAAGCGGTAGATAAATGTTTAGGAAAACTATTAGAAGGAATCAGCAAAGCTGGAGGTACGGCATTAATTACAGCCGACCACGGTAACGCAGAATACATGATAGATGAGACAGGAAATCCTTGGACTGCTCATACTACCAACCCAGTTCCTTTCATTGTAGTCGAAGGAGAGAAAGCGAAAATTGCCGGACATGCTACCAATCTGAATTTAAGAACTGATGGTAAATTAGCTGACATTGCTCCCAGTATTCTAGAGATATTGCAGCTTCCCCAGCCACCAGAAATGACTGGAATATCTTTGTTTAAGCCAGCAGAGTATGACGTAAAAGTTCCTCGCAGCCCCATGAACTTGGTGATGCAGAATAATTAATAGTTAGTGGTTAGTGGTTAGTGGTTAGTGGTTAGTAGTTAGTAGTTAGATTGATTGCTGGCTGCTGACAATTAACCATTGGTTTAATGGAAATAGTTTTTGAGCAAGCAGGGATGGGCATTCAACAAGAGTCAACCAAGGTAAAATAGATAATACATCTTCTTGTTTGATACAAGATTGCAAGATGCTCGCACTAAGTAACATCTGTTTTCTATTTGTAATAACTATAAGTTAAAATCTGTTTAATTATTGGTTGTCAAATATTAGTAGGTTTATAAACCACTATCAACTAACAACTAACAACTAACAACTATTCATAAAATTCATGACTGTTTCAAACATAATACAAGGCATCTGGGCATTTTCTGCTATCGGTTTAATAATTTTGGTATTGCTCCACAGTCCTAAAGGTGATGGAATTGGAGCTATCGGTGGACAAGCGCAATTGTTTAGCAGTACAAAAAGTGCTGAAAATACTTTAAATCGGGTTACATGGACTTTAACAGTAGTTTTTCTGGGATTAAGTGTAGTTTTAAGCGCTGGTTGGCTTGGAGCTTCTGTTCCTACAACCTCTAATCCATCTGTTCCCATTAATTCTGCTCCTGCTCCCTCAAATCCATCCAATTTATCTGCCCCCGTAACTCCAGCTCCTGCTATTTCTCCAGCTCCTTCGGATTCTTCCGAACCATAATATTACTTTCTTCAACTTCTAAACTGTAGAAATTACAGCTTTGTTGGAATGAAAAAAAATCTAAGCTTATTTAAACAAATAAAAATAGCTTTAGGATTGGTAATTACTACAGCACTGCTCGTTATCTTTACTAACGCGCAGTCTTTTGCTGTTTTTACAAACTTTGAGTTGAAAAATAACTTTACAAAATTGCCGCAATATGAAGGAGATATACAAGTAGGGAAGGGGGAAGGGGGAAAGGAAAATATAGAGTTTTTCACTTCGATACAACACAAAATTGACCTCACCCTGTCCTTACGGACATCCCTCTCCTTGCTAAGGAGAGGGAACGAGGGTGAGGTTTTAGATGTAGTAAGGAGAGGGAACGAGGGTGAGGTTTTAAATGTATTGGACTCAACCAAAAATCACTATACTATCTCTCAAACTGCTTCTGAATCTTCTCAAAAAAATCATCCTTTACCATCAACTTTGGCAAGATGGCAAGATAAAACAAATAGCGGCGATTATTTTTCTGAAATTAAACCTACAAAATACGGTTATTTAATTTGGTCGCAATTTCCAGTTAAAGTTTATTTAGAAACACCAAATATTAATAACAGCAATCAATCTCAACAATGGATTAATGCAGTCTCGCAAACAATAGAAGAATGGAATAATTATTTACCTTTAAAAATAGTAGAAAATCCAGAAGAAGCGGATATTAAAATTATTCGGAAATCTCCACCATTAAAGTTTACTCCCGGAAATAAATTCCCTCGCGCTCGATCTGCGGAAACTCGTTACACAACCTATACTAAAAACAATACTTTATACCACCGATTTACTATCTTATTAAGTCCCAGTCAAGCAGGAAAATATCTTTTAGCAGCCTCTCGCCATGAATTAGGACATGCTTTAGGAATTTGGGGACACAGTAAAAATCAAGGTGATGCTCTATATTTTTCTCAAGTTAGGAATCCACCGCTGGTTTCTGCTAGAGATGTGAATACTTTGAAGAAGATTTATCAGCAGAGTACTAATTTGGGGTGGGAAAACTAGGTGTTTTGTTTTAACGAATCATCTCCACAATTATCATTTCGGATGCTTCCATCTGGCATGATAGTAATGCAAAAAATAGGGTTAGGGGGATTCAAAGTCCTAAAGGTTGTAAAATATTCTTTATATCTATAAATTCTGCTGCTGCTAAAGCTTCTACTGTCGGATATTGCTCCATAAATTTTTCGTATAAGGGAGCAACTAAGGGGGCATTAGTCTTCTGTAACATGAATTCTGCTATCAAGATGGCGTAAGCGTCTTTAGTATTTCGCCAAGGAAATTTTCTGCGGTGTTTTTCTCCCCAAGCTAATAATTCGCTACGAAACCATTTGATTTTATTTATATTGAGATAAAAATCAAGATTCAAATTCACGTTATTCACGTAAAAACCCCTAAAAAATATAGTGCGATATGCGATCGCACTACAAAAAATAGGTGAGTTTGTCAAACTCAAACGACTTTTTTTGTCTGTTGAGGACGAAAATGCAGGCTTTTTCCTCTTGCTACTTCTTCATACAGCTTTTCCAACTGGGTTATATTTTTGCTGAGAGTATAACGCTCTAATACTCGCTGTCGCGCTTTTTGCCCTAACATTAATCCTAACTCAGGATGATCTTGGAATAATGGTAATAAAGTGCGTAATTGCGATCGCACTCTATTTGTATCAAGCACTACACCCGCGCCATCTTGCAATACTTCCCCGTCGGCACCTACTTCAGTTGCCAAACAAGCTAAACCGCAAGCCATTGCTTCTAATAGAGATAAAGATAAACCTTCCACCAAGGACGGTAATATAAATACATCTGCTCCCCGTAAAATTTCTATACGGCGATTATCATCGGCAATAAATCCCAACCAGTTAATGCCATGTTCGGGGCCGTAAAATGGCTCTAAACCGGCTCTTAAGGGGCCATCACCAACTATTAATAATTTACTTTGCGAACCCATTTCTGCCTGTCTCCAAGCACGCAGCAGGGCTTCAACATTCTTCTCGGTAGCGAGTCTGCCTTGATAGACGAATAAACGCTCGGCTTGAAATTCGGCTTTGATGGCTGAAAAACCGGGAGAATATTTATCAACGTCTACTCCATTAGGAATAACGGCAATATTTTGCGCGGGTACACCCATACGTGCTAACAATTCTCGCTGAAGCTGGGAAAATACAATAGTGCTGTTGTAATTACCTAGAAAAGGTGCATACAATTGATACGCTAAAAGTTGGGTTCCCGATACAAGTTTTGCTCCTTTACCGGCGAATGGAGTATGGAAAGTAGCAATCAAGGGTATATTCAGTTTTTCGCAAATTTCTGGTAGCAGAAAATCTAAGGGAGATAAAGTAAGAGAAGCATGAACGATATCTGGTTTAATTCTTTGCAGCGACTTAGTTAAAACCTTTGTCGCTTTAAATGTAGGAATTGTATAAACCTGAGACTTATAAATAAAAGGTAAAGGTACCTCCGCACAACTTAACTCTTTTGAGCCTTGCGATACTTCTTGGGCAAAATGAAGAAAGCTAACTTCGTGTCCCCGCTCTAATAAGGCATTTGTAATTTCTCTGCCATAAGTAACATTGCCACAAAAGGGCGTTTTTTTTCCAATCCACGCTATACGCATTCTTGATTAGTAATCTGGAAAGGGTTTTTTCGATCGGCTTTTGAGTGAATCGAACTGATGTGAGTTTACAGTTGCATTTTCTGTCTTAGTGAACATCATAATATCTCCACCCTTATTATTTGCAACGCAAATTTTTACGTTTTTAAAACTAGTTCGTTTATAGTTTGTTTATGTCATAGTAATGCTGTTAATTACTATACGTTTTTATATAACCAATTGAGACTTTATGTATAGCCTCTACTCTAAGCACATTTGCTCCTCAATACTAGAGGATACAGGTTAATGCTCATGTAATCTTACCACGGCATTCAAAGCTTTCTGTAAAGATAGCTATAATGTCAAGCTAATTAATAGTAATGATTCAATCGACCTTTGATGCTGAATATACGATTAAAAAGCTTGTAGTGCAAGATATCTTCATATAAAATTGAAGATTGAATTAAGATTTTTTATGATTATTACATTTTGACACTGTTCCCTATTCCCCGTTGCCCGTTCCCTCTAACAGACTTGATATTGACTTTTCGCAGATCGATATTAAGCTGATTTATACCTAGTTAATATACCAGCAAAAAATACGATAGCAGCTAATGTTAGAAAGACTGTCTGCAATCCAAAAAATGTTTCTGCAATGCCTGCTAATCCTAAAGGTAAAGTCAAAGCAATATTAACTAAATTGTTTTGCAAACCAAATACTTTACCGTGCATTTTGGTTGGGGTTTCAGTTTGAATGGCAGTTTGTAAGGGAATACCGACTAAAGCACCAGACAATCCTAAGAAACCAATCAAAGAAAGTACAACCCATAATTGCTGGGTAAATATTGCCAAACCAGCCAGGGAAACAGCCATTCCCATAGCACCAGCCAAACTTAAGCCCGAAGTTGAGAAATTTTGACCAAATTGACCTAATAATATTGCACCAAAGGCGATACCAACACCACCAGATGCAAGTAAAAAGCCAAATTGCTCGGCTGTAATTGAAGGTATAACTTCTGCAATACGAACTGCTAATACGGTTAACGCAGCTAAAACCGAAAACAAAATTATTAGCTGAATCAAAGCATTGCGAAGGCGATGATTTTTTCCCAAATACGCCAAACCATCTTTTAAATCAGAAAAAATATGGTTGGATTGTTCTTGTTTTTCTTTGGGTTTCTCATTCGTCGTTAACAACAGTAAAATCAATCCGGCAACGATATAAGATCCGCCGACTAAGATTTCTTTTCCTAATTCACCACTACCACCCAATTGCAGCCACAAAGCATCTGCGGCGGATAAAAGTGGTTCACCGATGGCAAATCCGACAATTACTGATGCCATCATCGTTGTAGTGTAAAGCGAATTTGCACTTAGCAAGTTATGCGGTTTTACTATCAGAGGAATTACAGCTTGCTCTGCGGGTGCGAAAAACTGCGTTAGGGTGGAAACCAAAAAAGTTACTGCCAAAATCATTAAGAAACCAGCCGGAATACTGCCTATATCCTGCCAATCCCTAACTAACCATAGCAGCGGAACAATTGCTAAAACCAAAATGCCGCGCCAAATATTACTTGACACCAGCACCTGCTTTTTCACCCACCTATCGACAAATACCCCCGCTAAAGAACCAAATAGTACTGCGGGAACGGTAAAAGTCATCATCAAAGCCGATACCCAACCGCTAATGCTGCTTCCTTCAGACTGAAACTGAGTATTAATCAAAGCAATCATCAGTACTAGATATACTTTATCTGCTAGCTGACAAAAAACTTGGCCAGCCCACAGAGCAAGGAAATTAGTATTTGTTAAAACGGGTAAAAAACCTTGTTGGCTTGTATTTACTTTGTTTTTTTCATTATTTTTTTGATTATTTTCTACAGATGAATCGGACTTATGAGCTAATTTAGCAGCAGCTTGGGAATTTTCTTCAAGCTTATTTTTGCTGCCTTTATGGGAATATAATTCATCTTTGGGTTTATTTTCCCGACGTTTATTGGTGTCGGATTTAAGTATTTCCGACATCGGCGTTTTGTTATTTCTATCGTTTTTAGAAACGTCTCCTGCTGACATTTCGTTTGTAGTTCTAATCTACTTTATGGTGGACTTGAGAAAGCGTGGTTAATTTAATTCGATCAAAAACAATAACGCTACTAACCAAAAAATACCAGCTTATTGGCTTTTAAAATTATTTTTTTGGCATAATGCCGCAAAAATCCTAAATATCTTCACAGATTGTTTAAACTCAGCCATGAGTTATAACAAAAAAAGAATCTATTAAAGCTGCCGAACGAATTGAACGACCAAAATGATATTGAGCATATTGTCTTAACAAACGTTCAACATATAGCCAGTCTTCGTCGATCGCAGTTTCTTCTATTATCGACCATTGCGGTAGCTGCTGTAATAAACTTAGTTCCGAAGCACTCAAACGACGCAGCAAAGGCGGTAATTCCTCTTCATGGATAATGGTTTCGTATATCTGGGAGGAAGATTCTGTTTGAGTAGAATAAACTCCACCCGACTCTTTAGCAACAGACGCAACTTCTAGCAAATTGTTTTCTTCAATTCTTCTTCTTTTTTCTGCTATTGTTCGCAGATTTTCCCAAGCCGATATCGAAACCACACCACCCGCATCAATGCTGAAAGCCGTCAATGCTTTGGGATTGCTAAAATCTGGTATTACCCGATTCTCAGTTAAACAGCAAGCTTCAACTTGAGGTTTAAAACCAGCCAAAGCTAAAAGTTGGAAAATACCATGTACCAGATATGCTAAAACACTCCGGTTTTTAGGTAACTTTTCCAAACGATTTAGATGTTCGTTAAAAAGCTCAAACAACTCATCTTGAGGATATTCGCTTAAAGCTTGAGCAATTACTATTTCCGCTAAATATTGAGAAGCTGCTAATTTACCCAAATCACCTCCCAAACCGGGGTAAGTTTTGATAGTTTGTGCTTGAGTAATTTTATCGATACTTCGTCCTTTTGCAATCAGTAATTCATTCACCACAAACATCCCGCTTCTACCGCCCAAACTGGAAAGATGTTTGCGTGCGCCGGTCGCAATGGCTCGAATCAGACCAAATTCTCGCGTCAAAATTGTCACAATCCGATCCGATTCACCAAACGCTTGGGCTTTTAAATTAATTCCAGTCGCCTTGTAGGTTCTACTCATTAATGGTTAGTTGATAGTTGATAATTAATAGTTGATAGTTGTTAGTAAAAAGGGGATAAGGAGACAAGAAGAATTATTACATTCATAACTCTTAACTCCTAACTCTTAACTCCCAACTCCTTCTTCCCGCTGACGAAGTAAATCAACACCTCTAGAAGTACCTAACCTGGTAGCACCTACTAATATTAATTCTAAAGCTTGGTCAACAGTGCGAATACCTCCAGAAGCTTTAACCTCAACTCTGTCTTTAGCTAGTTCCTTTAAAAGCTTTACATCTGCTACTGTTGCACCACCATTCCAACCAGTACAAGTTTTTAGAAACGCCGCACCTGCATCCATCGATACTTCGGCAGCAAGTTTTTTCTCGGAATCAGTTAATAAAGTTGTTTCTAAAATTACTTTAATTACTTGTCCAGTTTCTTCGCAAATCGCCGAAATTTCGCGGTGTATTTCCTCAGTTTTACCAGCCTTTAACCAGCCCAAATTCATTACCACATCTAACTCGGTTGCACCGTTTTCTGCTGCTTCCTGCGCTTCATACAGCTTCACGGCAGAGGTAGTTGCTCCAGTAGGGAATCCTATTACAGTACAGACTTTCGGCTGTTTTCCATGCAGAAGTTCCGCTGCAAGACGTACCCAAGTAGGGTTAATACAAACTGACGCAAAATGATATTTATCAGCTTCTTGACACCATTGCTCAACCTGTTGTTGAGTAGCGATAGGATGAAGTAACGAGTGATCGATAAATGGCGCAATATCAATATCGGAATGTTCTGCTGCCATCGTTTTTTATACTAATTGTTGTTTACTCTTCTCAATAAGTAGAGTAATACTATTTTTGATAAATTGGACGTTTCTTTGAAAAAATTTTATTGAATTAGAATGTGATTATTTATTTTTTGAGATTGTAGGGTGTGTTAAACGCACGACAATATTTGATTTTAACGATAATTCTGGATACGTTTAACGCACCATCCGAGATTAACTGCATTACGGCAATTTATATTTATTCAAATTCTCGAATCTCTATATAGCTAGAAAATGTTAACTTTAATATGAATAAGAATAGAAAACAAAAATTTCAAGAATGGATATCTATAACAACTAATATTTACAAGAATTTACCCAATGTACCAGTCTTAATTTGTCCAAATTGCCATAAATTGGGAATCGATTTTCAATTTATTGGAAATTTGCAAACCAGAATTGGTTATATGGCAATATGGTGTGCATTTTGTCTACATGGAATACATTTATCAAGAGTACATATTCCTGATAAAGCTCAAGCAATTCCTTTTGATATGTCAGTAGAAGAAATTTCAAAACGAATTCCTAATTTTACTCATGTAGAGCCGTAGCGCAGACAAGCAATGAGACGTAGCACTGCTACGTCTCTACATTAATATTGCGTTGGGTGAAATTAAACTGCTGCATTCTCAATCGCAACAACTTGATTCTCAGATTCTGGCAACAAACGCTTGACACCTTGCTTAACAAAACTTTGCAAAAATACTACTTGCTGATTTTGGGCAAATACTTGCTGTAAATTTTGTCCGAATTTTTCTAAGTTGAATTCGCTTCCAGAATTTGCAGCTATTTCTTGCTGCTCAAAATACTCAATTAAAGCTAAACCGGCAATTCTAGTTAAATAAGCTGCACTTACACCTTGTACAACTCCACCAGCGACAAAGGTAATGACGTTACTTTTTAATACTGTACTAATTGTCTTGGTAGAAAGTTCCACTAAACCAAGTTTTAACATCAGGCTTCCCATTTCTCCAGCAACGGTTTTCGCTTGCTCTAAAGAAAACTTCTGCTGATAAATTCCACCCAAATCTATTACCATTTGAGCGTTAATTGCCGCAGTCGCTAGTATATCAAGGGCAGGCACTGGGTTTGCAAATGCCGCAGCAGCGCTTATCCACTGATATTGTTCAATTACTGGAGTTGCTCTTAATTTTCTAATTCCATTTAACAAGTCTTTGGTTTCGGTTTTAAGCAACTTGGCTTTTCGCATCGTAGTAGCTAATACTAACTGCTGTCTTTGAGCTAATACTTTATCCAGCTTTTGAGTTAAATCTTGAATATCCGGTGCTGGTTTTTCCATCCATTCTTGCACGGAATTATCTTCAAGATGCTTGCGTACTTTGATGGGTTGAGGAGAAGCTGCTGTTGCTGCAACATTTCCATTGATTCGCTGTTTCAAAGATAGCAAAACACTAGCACGTTCATCCGGTAAACATTGATCTTGTTTATTGTAAACCAACATCAACCGTTGATTTTTAACTTTTAACTGTTCTAAACTTTGAAATTCTGTCTCCGTCAAATCACCATTAGTAAGAAACAGCACAAAGTCGGATTTGACAGCATTATCTATTGCTTCTGTATCCGAATTACCTTGGATAAATAAAGGTGATGTCTCTTGAAATTCTACACAAGCTAGATTTTGATTTTGTAAAACTTCAATCAATGTGGTTTTACCCACCGATTTACCACCAGTAACTGTTAATTTAATTGATTTTCTATCTAATTCATTCTGTAAGTAGGGAATTTTTTCTTGTAGTAAAGCCGCTTTTTGTAGCGCTTCTTTACAATCACCCGCTTCTTCTACCAATTTATTTATGGCGATCGCACTAGTGGAAATAGTATTTTCTACTGTGGCTCTGTCAATAGCCATTTCATCTAACTGCTCATCGGTACGTTTGGGAAGATTTTGTTTGATTAACCACAAACCGCCACCTAGAGCAAGCAAAGTTAGTAAGCTAAATTCACCAAACTGCATGACTTTATCGTGCCAACTTTCTAACATCCACAGAGTAAAGGATAAACCCACTCCTCCCACTAAAATAGGACGCTTTAATTTCCAACCCATGATTAAATCTACCGCCATTACAATGGATGATTAATATTTTCCAGAGTATATCAAAATCAAGAATAATAAAGAATTACAACCATGAAAGTAAAGGGTTTTGATTTTTATAGATTTTCTCGTTCAATTGATTATTAAGTGTAGAGATAAAATTTGAAACGAGGTTTGGTTGGCTTGGTATGTTTGTAGTAAGGAATGCGCGTCTTTTTTATCGAAGCCTACTGTATAAGAAAGCGATAAATTGCTTGCTACGAACTAATCCTTTGGCGCTAAAGCGCAACTACGAACAAATCCCTACGATTATATAAATCGTAGGGATTCATTTATATTTTATTTGGTAGCGGGAAGTGGATTTGAACCACTGACCTTCGGGTTATGAGCCCGACGAGCTACCAGGCTGCTCTATCCCGCGTCGTCTTTAATTAATATAACCTATTGGTCTGTAAATTGTCAACTACAAAATTGATAATTCTCCAACGACTTCCAAACGCTTGTATTGAGCCAATGTCATAAATTTTTCTTCTAGGGCTTCGGCGGTGCTGGGGGTAATCCAACCGAGTTGAGTTAATAGATGAATGGCTACGGCATACTTTGCTCGCTTGGCTCCATCCATTACTTTAATTACTAAACCCATGCCTTCACCAAGCCTGCTAATGCACTGCAATCCTTCGGCACCTGATTTAGAGATCAATTCTCCTGGAGTTAACTGCATTAATTCGGTGTCAAATTTGCCTTCACCCGCTAACATCTGCGGATGATGAGTCATAGCACGGACAATACGCTCCATATCCAAACTATTACCTGAAGATAAACGAGCATACAGCGTAGCAATTTGACAGAGTTGCATTAAATAAGTCGGTACCCCACAATCATCGTGAGCGCTGATGAATTCTGCTGCGGGCATCCGTAACAATTCCGAGACTTTGTTTAATATTAATTGCTGTACTGGGTGCTTGCGCTCTAAATAATTCGTTAAAGGCCAATTACACTGCTGAGCTACTGCTAACATTCCGGCGTGTTTGCCAGAACAGTTATATTCCAAGCTGCTGCGTCTATCGGGAGGAACGGGACACTGTAATGCTGTAGGATCTATATCGGCTCGCCAAAGAATATTAAATGCCTGCCTAACGTGTTCTATACTTCCAGCATGAGAACTACAAATAATTGCTAAATCCTTATCGTTGAGGTTGTAGCGTTCCAAAGTTCCCGTAGTAGTTACAGCTAGGGCTTGGAATGGCTTAAGTGCCGAACGGGCAAATGTAGCTGTTTCGGCGTTTCCTGCAACAGAAAGCACTCGTCCCCGATCGTCACACAGTACGGCTTGGACTATATGCTTTGATTCAACAATTCCTTCACGCAACAATCTTACTTCTATTGCGGGTGCTTGAGTTCGTTTTGCCATTACCAATCCTTAGCCACAAGTGATGAGTTATTACCTATTAACTCACAACTTTTAACCAACATTTATAGGAATTGCCAAGTTGTCATACCAGCAGCGAACAAAATAACTAAACACAATGCAGTTATTTGTAACCTTTGAATAATCGGTTTAATCTCGTAGTTGACAACTAAACGATCGCGATCTAATACTTCTTGGGGTTTCATCCAGTTTTGACCGTCGTACCAGCCCGATTCTTCATAAAAGATTACTGCACTCGCTAGTCGATCGCGCACGTAAGACCAACCCAAATACAAACGCAATATAACTAAGACTACCCCAATACTGGCTCCTGCTGCTCCATACAAGAAAAACTGAGCCGCGTACTTGTGTGGGGGGAAACTTGAGTAAGCTACGGGTCCTGCTACCAACCACGATAAACCCCATACCCACGCTATTCTGGTTAGATAAGAGCGCATTGAAAGGCTACAATCGCGGAATAGCCAGGAGCTTTTTAACTGTTCGTACTCGTTTAACGGTTGCTGTTCGGTAGGAACCGGACAACTCGATACCTCATAATCAATCATGTTGGTTCACCTTTGAGGGAAGCTTGAAAATCTACACGTTCGGCATGACCCCAGAACGCTTCTAGATCGTAAAATTCTCTCTCCGAGGGCATCATAACGTGAACGATGACTTCACCGTAATCCAACAATACCCAACTTGCTTCAGCTTTGCCTTCTGTTCTTAAAGGTTTGCGATCGCACTTCTCTTCAACAACTTGTTCTATGGTGTTGGCGATCGCCCTTACCTGCACGTTGGAATAACCACTCATCATGACAAAATAATCGGCTAGGTAAGATACATCCGTTACGCGAAGCACCAACAGATCGCCTGCTTTGCGATCTAGCCCTGCTTCTGCAATGGTTAAAGCTAGTTCTTTTGCAATAAAATCTTGTGTCTCAAGCTGTTGAGAATCAATTTTGCGATTAGTAACACTAACAAATTCGGATTGCAAATCGGCTTGGAAATGATCGGACATTAAACCTTGCTCTGATAAATGTGGGTGAGGGTTTCAGATTTTTCGGGAGTTAGCGGGCGGCAACTGCGACGGTTAACTGCAAATTTTAGTCATAATTGTTTCTTAAATACTAGCAAAAAACAGATATTTATCACTTAAATAATGTCATCATTCGCCACCGTATTTCCACCTATCTAAAAATTTATTTCGGGTTGCAATTAGTCGTGGATGAGTCAAACGAGGACTATCCAGCAATTTTTTCAAAGTGCGGCCGCGAGTCAAATATACCGCTTTATCATCGACTAAAAATACGATACAAGATAGCGGACTCATATCGGGTCTACCTAAAGTGTGACAAGCTATAGCATTTAACACTTCTGTATCTTTCACCGCAAATGTATCTAAGGCTACAATAACACTGACATCTGCGTGTAAAAGAAGAGGATTTGCGGACAATATTTCATCTATATTCAATCCCTCTTCTCGTGCCATAGGCAAAAGCCCTTGGGGTTTAAGACATTTAACCTTGAGGTGCTGTTTACCGGCGGTTGCAACTTTTTGCCGATCTAAATTATCAATAGCAGCTGTAGAGGCAGCGGTTTGTTCGACTCTGAGAATATGCTTTACCCGAAGAAGGCGGAACGTTTTGTGATAAATAAGTTAATACTTGTTCGCGCATCCCAACATGATTGCTGCTTAAAAAACAATTACAGTTAAAACAGTCATAACTTTATTGTAACGAACTTTTCGTTTTAGACCTTTGCAAAAAATTACGAAGCTTTGCAAAAAATTAACCCCAGCTATCAAAACTGGGGTTGGGCGATTTAAGATAAGCGGATATAAATTGCAGAATTTTTTCTCCACATTAGAAATTATTCCAAAAAAGTCAATTAGACTTCCTGCTTAGATACAACCCTAGTATCAATTGTCGATCTGTTATCTTTGACAGACTCAAACAAAGACTCGTAATTATTCAAAGCTTGCTCGAAAGCATATTGCTCAACAGCATATTTACGACTGTTATATCCTAAAGTTTTAACTTTTTCTGGATGCTTGTACAAATCCAAAACAGCATCGGCCAAAGCTAATGGTTCTTCTGGGGGAGCAAGGAGTCCACCACCACTTTGTCGAATAGCTCTTGCAGCAGTTCCGCTATCGGGAACCGATGCGATTATTGCGCTACCGCTGGCAAGCAAGACTTGGATTTTTGATGGCATATTGAAAGAAATCACATTTTTTTTCTGTACCACCAATCCAACATCAGCAGCAGCCAACATTTCTGGTAAACGTTCTCGTGGTTGGAAAGGTAGAAGCAATACATTGTCTGCACCGCATTTATTGCAAACTTCGTGAAGTCGTTGCAATCCAGAAGTTTCCCCAACAATCACAAAAGCTATATCTTTAATATCGCGTAATAATGAGGCAGCTTTAACAACAGTTTCTAAACCCTGAGTAAGAGCAATATTGCCCGAATATAAAACTACAAACTTATTTTCTAATTTATGTTCTGCACGAAAAGCATTATTTTGCTCTGGCATCGGACGAATAAAATTCACATCTACCCAGTTCGGAATTTGCACTATTTTATCCGGTGCTACATTTTTAGACACCAAATTATCTACAAATCCATCAGCGATAACGCTAATTTTATCGGCAGAGCGATAAGCAAATTTTTCTAAAATTGAAAATATACGAATTAAGAATTTGTTCTTGAGCAAACCAACATGAACAGCAGCTTCTGGTAATATATCTTGTAGATTTAAAATTACCGGACATCTATGCAGCCATCCTAAAAGGGTAGTTGGTAGACAAACTGGTAAAGATGGTGATGTAGAAAGAATTACATCGGGTCGCCAGCCGAAAAGAGCAGGCATGAAGCTAGTAAACACAAAACTCGCATCCAACATTACTCTATCTAGCAGATTGGGTTGGGGACGAATCCAAACATAGCTTCTTTGAATTTTTACGCCATTTTTATATTCTGTGAGATAAAACTTACCCCGGTAGTCTTGATAAATTTTACGCTCTGGATAGTTAGGCATAGCTGTTACCACACGTACTTGATGCCCTCGCTTAACCAAGCCCTCTGCCAATTCAGTCATCAAGGGAGCAATACCGATTGGTTCTGGATGGTAGTTGTATGAGTAAATTAAAATTCGCATAGTAAGAAATATTCGAACCCAGTAATGGTTCTTTTCAAGACAACATTATTTCTAAAATCGTTCTGCGCTAAAAAAGCGCTTGTATTTTATTCTCCTTGCAATATCTTTTAACGTCAGTCTATTTTCGTTGAAGATTGAGTAAAATTTGATGCAGTATGCGAAGTATTACTGTAAAGGCGATGTGCTAGAATTAAATAATATTCCGATTTACTATCTGGTATCAATACTTAAGTGTAAGCATCAAAAAATCAAAAAAGATTGATGCTTAGATGTTATATTGTCTTGTCAACAGCGCGATCGCAGAATCTGCTGAAATTACGAGCAAACAAAATTAGCGAAGTTCTTATGTAACCAAGCGATTATATAAAAAGTATTGTTTAATTATAGCTTCTGTTCTTAAGTTACAAGTATCTTAGCTAACATTACTTACTGCAAATCTACCCTTAGTGGTATGTCCTAAAAATAATTCTGGGTGAGGGAAGAGGGGAAGAATAATTTACTTCCAATTACCAATGCCCTGCGGTCCAATGCCCAACTCCTAACTCCTAACTATTGCAATGCCCCATGCCCAATCCCCTATTCTTAATCCCCCAAATTTAAACTGTAAAACCTAAAAAAAGAGGTTTGAATGGAAAAATATCCTTCATACCTCCTCTTAATAAAAATTTTGCTAATTAATTACTTTAAATAAAATAAAGCCGTTAATTACATAGCGCCGCTACTCTTATTGAATAGAATCGCAACTGTTTTAAAAATAAGCTTTAAATCGTACATTAAACTCCAGTTTTTCTGATACTGTAAATCTAAACGAATTACATCTTCAAAATTGCGAATACTAGAACGTCCGTTTACTTGCCATTCTCCAGTCATACCTGGTTTAACATCTAAACGTTCCCATTCAGGTACTTCATAACATTCAACTTCATCGGGTGTCGGTGGCCTAGTACCTACTAAGCTCATTTCTCCTTTAAGAACATTCCAAAATTGTGGCAGTTCATCTAAACTAGTACGACGTAAAAACTTACCTACCTTCGTTACTCTAGGATCTTTATCAATCTTGAAAAATGCCCCTTGAACTTGATTGAGCTTTTGCAGTTCCGCTTTTTTCGCTTCTGCATCTACACACATCGAGCGGAATTTCCACATCCGAAAACGCTTACCCATCCAACCACAACGAATTTGACCAAAGAAAATAGGCCTGGATTGTCGATGGTGATGGCAATAATAATCGGAATAGATAATATTGCTGTAATTACCAAACCTACTAAGGCACCTACAATATCAATAAATCTTTTTGTCCAAGAACGTACAGAAGGATGAGTCTCGGGCAGTTTCTCTTCCCCTCTTGTTGGATTATTTTGTGAAGGTTTAAGTTCTCCTTCTTCAATTGTAAAGACATCAACCAAACCTGTAAGGTTCAGTACTGCCATCACTTGAGGAGTAACATTTTGCAATACTAAGTCAATCCCTTTTTCTTGAGCATTCTTGAAATTACTAACTAAAGCACCCAAACCACTACTATCCATAAAAGTAGTCTGTCCAAAATCAATAATAATTTTTTTGGGGGTTGGATTTGCATTAATTAGTTGTTCACAAGCTTGCTTAAAATTTAGAGCTTCAAGAACGCTCAAACGAATGCTTATCTCTAATCTAACCGTGTCCTGTGATAATGATTTAACTGGAAAATCTACTTCTATAGGTTCGTTACCCATGAAATTTTGAACTTTAGTTGCCATATGAATGTTTTACTACTTACATCACGCAGGTTCTAGGAACCGTTTAACTTAGCCTATTTATTAGCTGATAAGAAATAATTAGCTGAAAATTTAGATTGAAATCGAATATTATCCATGACGGTTCACAATAGAACAAGAAGTCAACTAAAGCCGGTAAGTGCCATTCGATAGATTGCGAAACATTAATTTTGTCTTGCCTTTGAGTTGTAATCGAAAGTCACGCTGATTTGAGAATAAACCAAAAATCCGACCTCATAATTGAAAATTGTGTAAAAAAACTTCCATTATTGTATCGTCAAGCGCTTATATACCTTGCCATTCATCGACTTATGACTACCAAAACTGCTGTTAATGAAAATGCCAGCCTGATAGAAGTCTTCTCCGCAATTCAAGGAGAAGGGCTGAATGTAGGAACCCGGCAAATTTTTATTCGCTTTGCTTTTTGTGACTTGCGCTGTCACTTTTGCGATAGCGCTCATACTTGGAATGCACCTGCCACTTGTAGAATTGAGCAAACCCCTGGGTATCGCGATTTTGAAATTTGCTCAAATCCTGTTTCATTACCCATGTTAACCGAATGGGTTGAGCGGCAAAATATACCTCGCCTACACGATAGCATTAGCTTAACTGGAGGCGAGCCTTTACTCCATGCCAGGTTTTTGTCAAAATTCCTACCACAAATCAGTTTAGCCACTGGTTTACCTATATACCTAGAATCTGGGGGACATCGCCCGGAACAACTCGCTATGATTCTACCTTACTTAGACTCTGTAGGAATGGATCTAAAGCTACCTAGCGTTAGTGGTGAAAGTCGTTGGCAAGAACACGAAAATTTTCTCCAAATATGTTATGAAGCTCGAATTGAAGTATTCGTTAAAATCATCATTTCTCAGAATACGGACTCTGCCGAGTTAAAACGTTCTGCTGAGTTAATAGCAGCGGTAAATCCCACCATACCAGTCTTTTTACAGCCTGTAACGCCATTAAGCTCGACCCAACAATTTACGGATCTACCCGTGCTGGCTCCGACTCCTAAACAAGTTATTGATTGGCAAGCTTTGATGAAAAAATTCCTTAAATCAGTCCGCGTAGTACCTCAAACTCACAAGATGATTAGCCAGCTTTGAATCATACTTATAATTCATGGTGAATATACGTAGATGCAGTCCGAACAACCTTTATTTCAAGCAGGCTTGGAGTTGCTATAGCGCAATCGACAAAGTTTACAATGTTTCCGTATTTATGTTTTAAAAACTATTTTGTGAAGATATTGCTAAGAAAAAAATAAGTTTGTGTAAACCATTGATATCGGAGGAGTTTTATAAAAAAAACTATAGAAATGTAATTCAAATTGCTTTGCTATAGATTCTTAATGAATTAGCACGTAAAAAATAAAGCCTAAGTATTTTGGTTTAAGTTTTTAAGCACAATCCGATCGGAACCTTATTCCAATAAAAATATTCAGAATACAATAAGTAACTAATTATACTTTTAAATAAAAAATAATCTTGTGCCGATTTTTCCGAGCAAGGTAAAAGATGATTAGCGAGCGATCGAAGAAAAAATATGCTTGATTACTAAAACTATTTATTAACAAGACAATCCAAAATGACCCTTAAAAACTTAAAAAGTTAATTTGGTAGGGTGGGGGGAATCCCCATCCCCACTTATGAATATCAATATCCGCCTTCATCCATATTTCGAGATTTAGATTTAGCTTTATTCGCACTGCGCTTGAGTGCAGAAAGTCGGGCTTCATATTTCGACCTTTGGCGCTTATTAGGAGATTTTTCAATTAAAGTTTTTAAAGCGCTACCTAAACTCTTGTAAGCGTTGGGCAAACTATAACCAAAGCGAGTTGCTAAAGCAATAGCTTTTTCATCTGCTTCAATTAATTCCCTAGCTACCTTTTCGCCACTATTCTTTTGGAACAATCGCCAGCCAGAAACGCCACACAAGGCTAATGCAAGTACTAATAGCAAACCATCTTGTACCCACAATTCACCTACAGCGCCGCCTAAACCTATTGCCAAGGCTGCCATTTCCCAACCATCTTTAGGGATAGTATCATTTTGAATCCGAGCGACTTCGTGCCAAAATAACAGATTTCGCTGATCCATTGCCAACTCATCCCATTTTGCCAGGTCAATTTGAATCTCTACCTGATCTTACCAATTTCTTCGCTACGAACCAGGGGTGGATTAACCTCGGTGGTGCCTTCAACCGTAACCCAGCTTTGTAATTCTGGAGGTAGTAAGCCTTTTAATCGCCGGAGTTCGCTCATTTCCGCTTTTGCGGAAGAGGTTGCGTAAGATGTCATAAAACCACTTACCGTCGTTTACTAAATTATATAGTGAGGTTGCCCTACAAGGAGTATAGCTATATGATAGGCAATTCGATTTTATTCACTAGGAAATCTGCCGCGTTTTTTCCTTGCTTCCATTGCCTTTTCTAGAAGATCCAACAGTCCAGGAGCTTGTTCTTGAATGCTCAGTAACAGTCTTTCGCCTACTTCTACATTACCTGGGTCGTGACCAGTTTCCATCACTTCCTGAAGACGAGGTATTGCTACACTGTCAACCAGTTGAACTAACCCACTCAAGCAACGATTAAATTGTTTCTCGGTAAGCGTCGAATCTTCTATAGGAAACTCAATAATTGCGCGAATCTCCCCATCGGATGGATCGTATTCCCATTGCAGCATTTTGGTTTCCCAAGAAATAACTAACATTGTTTGTAATATTTCTGCCTTATGCGGATGATCTTTAACCCCACTTAGCACTTGAGGTGCAAAGACACGGAAAAATTTTCCATCTTCATCCAACTGAATTACAATCAAAAAATCTTCAACGCGATCGCCTTCTACACCCGTAACAATACGGTCTTCTTCTTCATCAATACGATAGTCCCAGCCAAGTTGGTCTAGATATCCGCCAATTTCTTGTACGCTTACTGCCATAAAAAGCCCCTTTACAAACCCTCTGTGCGGCTGTTGCCAGATTTAGTTTAACAAGCTACGGGCAGAAGCTCATACAGCGAATTGTTACCATCTACTACGCTCTTTAAAATAAACGTCATTTGAATTACTAATTTCACGAATAGAATGTATAGTCATACATTACCTGAACACAAATTTACAACAATCTTCCTCCTCAAGACATATTTAACATCGTCACGAAAGATACTTAAAATATAACAGATTTATATTTTATTCCTGCCGCCCCGAATATCAAAAATATGCATGATTATTCTGCCACTACAGCAACCATAATTGAGCAAGCTGTAAGTTTAGAACAAGCATTACCAATTAAAAATAAATCTTGCGCTTCAAAATTCTTTTTTCACCCTAACCCAACTCAAAAGGTTTGCCTTTTCTTTCACGGATTTACCGCTGGTCCCTATCAATTTGAACCATTGGGAAAACAGTTGTTTGAAGCTGGCTATAATGTTCTAATTCCTTTACAACCAGGTCATGGAGTCGCAGGAAATTTTGATGGTGATAATCCTCCTCCTCTGCCATTAGAACGGGAAGTCTATCAAAAATATGCAATTTCATGGTTAAAAACTGCTCAAAAATTGGGCAATGAAGTCATAGTTGGAGGATTATCTAGCGGTGGAACTCTAGCTGCTTGGTTGACATTAGAATTCGATGGAGAAATTGAAAAAACTCTATTATTTTCTCCTTACTTAAGCAGTAAAAATGCAGCTGTAGATTTCGCGGTGGAAGTACTGCCGATATATTTTGAATGGTTGAATAAAGATAATCCGGGCAATTTTGGCTATAAAGGCTTTAAATTTCCTGCATTACGAATATTTTTAGATATGGGTCAAGAAATCCTTGATAAAGTGAAAAATAATTCATCATCGCCGATGTTTATTATCACAAGTGAAAGCGATGCAGTTGTTAACCGTAACGACTTGAAAGAATTATTTGAATCAGTAATCAATAAACAACCATTATCTTGGTATTTCTGCTTTGATAAATTATTTAATATTCCCCACACAATGGGAACCGAACTTGAAGGAAATAATTATGTAGGTTTACTAAATACTGTGGCGAAAGCTTATTTGGAAAGCGATATTAGTTGGGATCAAGTTTTAGAAGTTGGAAGTAATATTTTACAAGGTCAAACTTTTGATGATGCTGTTAAGGATTTGGGTTTGATAGAAAAAGTTTCTCCAGATTTATCGGTGATGTTGGCTGTCATGGATAAGAAGGTAATTGTTGATTGAAAGAAGCCCTCAGACTATAAGTCTGGGGCTATAATAACAAAGCCTACCTGCGTAGGCTAAGAATCAGTAAAATTTGTACAGGTGTATTTAGGCTATATAGTTTTAGCCGTAGGGTGTGTTATCGCGGAGCGTAACGCACCATAATAACTAATAATTTAGAGAATTAGAGTAAACCAAAAATTTTTCTCCGAAGGGCGATCGCCAATCATGGTTACGTAAACTAAAGTACTATAAATAACCTGAAATATAATTAGTTTTAACGGTTTAATAAATGGGTTAAAAAATTGAATGTTAAATATTACGTTGGAAGAATTGCTGCAACGTTACGAAAAAGGCGAGCGGGATTTTAGAAAGATTAGCTTGATCTTCGATGTGTACGAACGGGATGAAAGCGGAGAGGCTAGGGATGATCAGTTCGGTAAAGGTATTAGACGATCGGGAATTGGGGAAAGGTGTTTGAGTGGAACTAATTTGAGCGGAGTTGACTTCCGAGGTTCCGATTTGAGTGACATTCGGATGTATTCCCAAGGCTTGATTCTCTGCCATGCCAATTTGTCGAAGCTTAATTTGAGCGTTTTCTTGTTCAGAGGTAGTAATCTGAGTGGAGCTAACTTGAATGGAGCGCGGCTTTTCAGAGCCGACTTCACCAACGCTAATTTGAGTGGAGCTAAATTGGATAGAGTTATGGCTCCTGAAGCTGGGTTTTTTGATGCCAATCTTACCAGCGCTAGCTTAATCAAAGCTACTTTGACTGAAGCCCGCTTTTATGGAGCCAATTTGACTACTGCTAATTTCAGGAATGCTAATGGCGTTGACTTTGAGGAAGCTATTATCAAAAATACCATCATGCCAGATGGTAGTTTGAGAAGCAGCTAAATATGAATAGCTGATTTATAAATTATTAAAGCTGGAATAAAACTAATTAATATTACATCATTAATGGTTGTGACAAAACCTAATGTATTAAGCAAAATATTTATGATGGTGCGTTGCGCTGCGCGACAACACACCCTACTTTTTAATTTTAATAATTTGAAACGCTAAGAAACCCGGTTTTTCTAAAAAACCGGGTTTCTGAAGTTTTACAAATAACCTCAAACAAAAATCTTTGTAAAATTAAATTTTCGCTTCTTCTCTTACTAACTTATCCCAACCCAAATCTTTCAAACTATTATTACGACGCAAAGGACGAGTTACTAATTCTAAAATATCTCTTGCATTGGTAAAGCCGTGAATTTGAGCAAAGGTAAATTCTACCGACCATTTTGTATTTATTCCCCGCGCTTCTAAAGGATTCGCGTGAGCCATTCCGGTAATTACTAAGTCGGGATTCAATTCGTTAATTCGCTGAATTTGATTGTAGTTATCCGGCTTTTCAACAATTCTTGGTAAAGGTACATTCATTTCATGACAAGTTTTTTCTAAAAGTTGCAATTCAGCAGCTTGATAGCGCTTGTCCATGTAGGGAATACCGATTTCAGGAACTGTCATTCCACAACGAATTAAGAATCTTGCTAAAGATATTTCCAGCAAGTTATCTCCCATGAAAAACACCGATTTACCGCGAATCAACTTCACGTAGTCTTCCAAGTTTTCCCAAATTTGTGCTTCTCTTTCGTCCAAACCTTTGGGAGTAATACCGAACACCGAACACATTTTCTCGATCCAAGCGCGGGTACCATCTGGCCCAATTGGGAATGGTGCGCCGATTAATTTACATTTACGTCGCCGCATTAAAGTTGTAGCGGTGCGGCTGAGAAAGGGATTGACACCAGCGACATAATACCCTTCTTCAATTACTGGCAATTCTGTAAATCTTTTTTCAGGTAGCCAACCAGTTACCTTGATACCTTGTCTCTTCAATTCCAAAGTCAACTGAGTGACAACTGGATCGGGTAAGGAACCAAAAAGAACCAATGGTGGATGATCGACGTATTCCGAATCGGATTGAACGACTTCTTCTTTTTTCTTACCAAAATTAAGCAGCTTTTGAATGCCGTTACGCTCTTCTTTATTTTCTGCTGCTGGTGCTTCCTTGGGACAGCGATTAGCCATTGCAGCTAAAACGGTATCTTCTCCCTGAGTGAAAGCATAGTCTAAGCCATTTGCTCGCGCTACTACCACGGGAATGCCGATTTCGGACTCTAAACGGGGGGCTAGACCCTCCAAGTCCATTTTGATGATTTCAGTGGTACAGGTGCCAATCCAGACGATGACACTAGGATTGCGATCGCGTTTAATTTGCAAGCACAATCTTTTGAGTTCTTCATAATCGTTGAGTTGTGCTGAAATATCTCCTTCTTCCAACTCCGCCATTGCATAACGGGGTTCTGCAAAAATCATTACCCCCATTGCGTTTTGCAAGAAGTAACCGCAAGTCTTTGTGCCAATTACTAAAAAGAAACTATCTTCGATTTTTTGATATAGCCAAGCTACGCAGCTAATCGGGCAAAAAGTGTGGTAATTACCTGTTTCACACTCAAAATTTAAAGCTTGTGGTTCAGCAACTGTCATTTTATAATCTCCCCTTTAATTTTTAAGTTAGGAGTTAGGCGAAAGTTAGGAGTGAGGAGTTAGGAGTGAGGAGTTAGATTCTTAATCCATAACTCATAACTCATAACTCTTAACTCATAACTCATAACTCATAACTCCTGTACAGACGTAGCAGTGCTACGTCTCTACAACTCTATTAGCTGTTGGGGAAGAGACGGGCTATTTCCGAATCGTCAATAGAACCGTCTGTCATATCTTCCCCTGAAAATATTTCGTTATCTTTATCTTTTTGTGCAGCTTCTTCGCCCCACACGTCTGTTAACGCATCGCCGAAGCCAGTGCTATCACCATCTTTGAATTCGTCAAAGGAAATATCGCCAAATGCGTCATCATCTGCGCTTGTGGTTTGTGCGGATTCTTCTGAGTCCGATTGTTCTTCACCTAAAGACATATCAGATATATCTCCCAAACCTTCAGCTTGGATGTCATCCAAGGAGCTGTCTTCGCTACTATTGGTTTCTTCTAATTCTTGTCCGCCCCAAGCTTCTTCTACTACCAAAGTTCCGTCTTGAGAATCTCCCAAGTCCATATCTGGTATATTTTCTACTTCTTCAGAATCGTTCTGAAGGGAAGCAACACCAGCAAATTCGTCTGAGCTTTCATCATTTTCATCTACAGAAAATTCCGATTCATCAGCCTCTTGATTTTCAGATACTTGCTGCATGGGCTGTTCTCCAAGGGCTGTATCCGGATCGAAGTGCAAATCGAGTACTTCAATCAAGGTATCAGCATCTGCATTCAACTTGGAAAACGGCAACATTAACTGCGCTAACTTGGGTTCCAGGGCGTTTGCTACTCCCAGGATGAGGTATGAAGACGGGCGTTTACCACCATCTGGTGTGTAAACCGAGTCCACCTCCATGTGTAATTTAATCCAGTCGCGATTCGAGGCGTAGAATTGCAACCACTTCTGCTTTAACGAATCCGTGAAACTATAAAAGAAAGCCATGATATCTCCTCATCCTGAGAAATAAACTAATGATTTATACAATCATTAAGTCTAGTTCCTCTTCGGGATTAGGAACCTGTGGTTTATTCGGATTTAGATAAAAATCTGACAACAATGAGAACAGTTCTCGATCTGGAGAATCCTGTGGAACTACCCCCTCGGGACGTGCCAAAAGCTGATCCGCAATGCTGAGATAATAGTCGCAAACGAAGTTTAGGGAAGGTTCTGTCTCCGCCATTTCAAACAAAGTCTTACCTTTTACTCGGGAAACACGGATATCTTCAATTAAAGGTAGAACTTCTAAAACTGGCATGGGAACGGATTCAATATATTTTTCAATTAAATCGCGTTTTGAGGTGCGGTTGCCAATTAAACCCGCTAGTCTCAGTGGATGAGTCCGGGCTTTTTCTCTTACGGAAGCGGCAATACGGTTAGCAGCGAATAAAGCATCAAAGCCGTTATCAGTAACGATTAGACAATAATCGGCATAGTTGAGCGGTGCTGCAAAACCACCACAAACCACATCACCAAGAACGTCGAACAATATTACATCATACTCATCAAAAGCGTTGAGTTCCTTGAGTAGTTTTACGGTTTCTCCAACAACATAACCGCCACATCCAGCACCTGCGGGTGGTCCGCCAGCTTCTACACAATCAACTCCGCCATAACCCTTGTAAATAACGTCTTCGGGCCAAATATCTTCGTAGTGAAAATCCTTTTCTTGTAAGGTATCAATAATTGTCGGAATCAAAAATCCTGTCAAGGTGAAAGTACTATCGTGTTTGGGGTCACAACCAATTTGTAGAACTTTTTTACCGCGCTTGGCTAAGGCAACGGAAATATTACAACTCGTTGTGGATTTACCGATTCCGCCTTTACCGTAAACTGCTAGTCTCACTGTTGTTTCCTCTTATAGTTGCTTGTCAAATTGACTTCATAACTTTCCTTTATCTAGGCAGACAAAGGGTTGCAATGTGTAGGTCGTTTTTGCTCGTTAATGTCCAAGTTACACCCAAAACAAAAAAGCTTTTAGATGATAATTGAGTTTATAGTCGATTATTTGACTTCATTAACTAATATTTAAACCACTATTTTTTGTAAAAGTCTATCAGTCGTTAAATTAACGTAATAATAGTTTTTGTTTATTTATTTATATAAAAATAGTTACAATAAGCAAAAAAAATAAATTCCATTAATATATGTACGCTCGGTGTGCTGGTAAATTTAATTCATTGACAAGCAGTATAAGGCTTGAAAAACAGTCTAGATAAAAGCCTATAACGCACTTTTTTGATCTAATAAGCCGCTAAATTAAAGCAGCTAGGATTCAAATCTGGAGAAGCCTTAGTTTGAGAAATAGAGCGATCGCCTGCACCTAAGCGAGATAGTACTTAGTTATATTTTAGTTTTTTCTCAGTGCGATCGGTAAAACTATCGATAAGCGCCAAACTTCTTTTAAAACAACATTTTTACAGATTTTAGCTTGCTGCGTACCTAAGTAAATATTCGTAATCTTTACAAAAAAAAGTTAATTAAAAAAATCAGATACGGCTGAATAATATGTTTATTCAAATAAGTAGGTTTGCTGAGGGCATTTGCTAGATTTCAAAATTTCAAAGTCTTATTAGATAAAGATTTCAGCTTAAGGAAGTTAAATTCAGTAATGTTAAAAATCATCACATTTATAAAAATAGACTAATTTCTTGCCAATTTTTTACTTGAATAACTTTCTAACCGATAACCAAATAGCAGCTTGTAAATATAAATATAAAAAAAAGCTTATGATTTAAGCTTTTTGTTGAATATGTAATATGCCAGCAAGTTTATTTATAAAAATCAAATTAAGAGTCAAATCTTGAACTATATTTTAAATATAATTCCGTTTAGGAAAATCTCAACAAGCATTTTCTTCCTTGGTTTGCGCCATTTCCTGTAAAGATTGCCAACCTGGTTGCCAATTGGATCGATCTTGCAACAACTTTGCATTAATCCAGAAACGAACCTCCGAATCGCAAGAAGCGACCATTTCTGCATACACCCACTTACCTTGGTTTTTACGGTTGATAACTTGAAAATGCCGCCAACCATCAATTTTGTGCCCAGATGTCCATTTAGAACCCAGTAAATAAGGAAATTTTTGTTTTTTAGCCATTTTCTTGCCGTGGTTTTCTCGTAATTATGTTAACTCGGAAGGGGGAGGGGGAGAGGGGGAGAGGGGGAGAGGGGGAGAGGAGGAGAAAATAATTCCTAACTCCTAACTCTTAACTCCTAACTATAGAGACGTAGCACTGCTACGTCTCTACACTCCTAACTCTTTGTTAGGGAAATACCTCTAACTAAGGGGGTGAACACCAATCCTGTAAGTTGCACCTTATTTTTAGAATGTTTTATAGAAAGAATTGTTTATTTTTGATTTTTTTGTGGTAATAGATTTGTTACCTTTTTTACAAAGATTATGCAACCTACTAATCCAAACCAATTTACTGAAAAAGCTTGGGAGGCTATAACCCATACTCCCGAGACTGCAAAACAATATCAACAGCAGCAGATTGAAAGCGAACATTTAATGAAGGCTCTGTTGGAGCAAGATGGATTGGCTACACCTACTTTTACTAAATTGGGTGCGAATCCTCAAAAAATAAAAGAGCGCACGGAAGAGTTTATCAAAAGTCAACCAAAAGTATCGGGTAGCAACAGTTCTGTATACTTAGGACGCAGCTTAGATACGCTTTTAGATAGAGCAGATGGGTACCGCAAGGAGTTTGGTGACGAGTATATTTCTATCGAACATTTATTGCTCGCTTATGCCAGGGATGACCGTTTTGGTAAAAGTTTATTCCGAGAATTTGGCATAGACGAAAGGAAATTAAAAGACACTATTAAACAAATTAGGGGGAGTCAAAAAGTGACTGACCAAAATCCAGAAGGTAAGTATCAATCTCTGGAAAAGTATGGACGCGATTTAACTGAAGCTGCCAGTGAAGGTAAGCTCGATCCTGTAATTGGAAGGGATGATGAAATTCGCCGTACTATTCAAATTTTATCGCGACGTACTAAAAATAACCCCGTATTAATCGGCGAACCTGGTGTTGGTAAAACGGCGATCGCCGAAGGTTTAGCGCAGCGAATTATTGCGGGTGATGTGCCGCAATCGCTCAAAGATCGCAAGTTGATAGCTTTGGATATGGGTGCTTTGATTGCGGGTGCCAAGTTCCGGGGTGAATTCGAGGAGCGTCTCAAAGCTGTATTAAAAGAAGTTACCGAGTCTCAAGGAAATATTGTTCTATTTATTGATGAAATTCATACCGTAGTCGGCGCTGGTGCTACACAAGGCGCGATGGATGCGGGTAATTTGCTTAAGCCGATGTTGGCGCGGGGTGAGTTGCGCTGTATTGGTGCGACTACTTTGGATGAGTATCGTAAATATATTGAAAAGGATGCAGCTTTAGAAAGACGCTTCCAACAAGTTTATGTCGGACAACCCAGTGTAGAAGATACTGTTTCGATTCTTCGCGGTTTAAAGGAACGGTATGAAGTTCACCACGGGGTAAGGATTGCGGATAGTTCTTTGGTGGCGGCTGCTACTTTATCTAACCGTTATATTACTGACCGCTTTTTACCAGATAAAGCGATAGATTTGGTGGATGAAGCGGCAGCGCGGTTGAAGATGGAAATTACTTCTAAACCAGAAGAATTAGACGAAATCGACCGCAAGATTTTGCAGTTGGAAATGGAGAAGCTATCGTTACAAAAGGAAAGCGATGCGGCTTCAAGGGAACGTTTGGAAAGATTGGAAAAAGAACTTGCCGATTTTAAAGAAGAGCAGCGTGCTTTAAGCGGTCAATGGCAGTCGGAAAAAGACGTAATTACGAAGATTCAGTCAGTAAAAGAGGAAATTGACCGAGTTAACGTAGAAATTCAGCAAGCAGAACGAGATTATGATCTAAATCGGGCTGCTGAGTTGAAATACGGTAAGTTAACCGATCTACATCGTCAATTAGAAACAGCTGAAACCGAACTTTCCCAAGCACAGCACAGCGGTAAATCTCTGTTACGGGAAGAAGTTACCGAAGCCGATATTGCTGAAGTAATTTCTAAATGGACGGGTATCCCCATCAGCAAATTAGTGGAATCCGAAAAAGAGAAGTTATTACATCTTGAAGATGAATTGCACAACCGCGTTGTTGGACAAGATGAAGCTGTAACGGCTGTCTCCGATGCCATACAACGTTCTCGTGCGGGATTTGCCGATCCTAATCGTCCTATAGCTTCGTTTATTTTCCTCGGCCCCACTGGTGTTGGTAAAACCGAATTGGGTAAAGCTTTAGCTTCCTATATGTTTGACACCGAAGAAGCGATGGTGCGGATTGATATGTCCGAATACATGGAAAAACACGCCGTTTCTCGTTTAATCGGTGCCCCTCCAGGATATGTTGGTTACGAAGAAGGTGGACAACTTACCGAAGCTATTCGTCGTCGCCCTTATGCAGTAATTCTCTTTGACGAAATTGAAAAAGCACACCCGGATGTATTCAACATCATGCTGCAAATCCTTGATGACGGAAGAGTTACCGATTCTCAAGGACGATTGGTGGACTTTAAAAACACCATTATCATCATGACAAGTAACATTGGTTCGCAATTTATCCTTGATGTTGCTGGAGATAATTCTCGTTATGAAGAAATGAGTAGCCGAGTTATGGAAGCGATGCGGAGTAGCTTCCGTCCAGAATTTCTCAACCGTATTGATGAAATCATCTTCTTCCATGCTTTGGAGAAATCCGAATTACGCAAGATTGTCCAGTTACAAGTGGAAAGATTGCGTCACAGATTAGCAGATCGCAAAATGTCTTTGAAACTTGCCGATGCTGCTTTAGACTTTTTAGCAGAAGTTGGGTACGATCCAGTATACGGTGCGCGTCCGTTAAAACGTGCGATTCAGCGCGAATTAGAAACTCAAATAGCGAAGTCAATTTTGCGTGGTGAATTTAACGATGGCGATACTATCTTTGTGGATGTAGAAAACGAGCGTCTTGTCTTTAAGCGCGTTCCTTCAGAGTTAGTAACTATGTAGTGTCCGATCGAGTTTAAATAGTTAATTACAAACCCGGTTTCCGAAAAGAAACTGGGTTTTATTTATATATTTAAGCTGTTACGCACTTAATTTGTATAGTACTAGCGGGCAAGATGCCCGCACTACAATAATTCCAAAATTTTGTTTTATACAATTTAGCTGCATATCAGCTTATCACGTTAATTGTATCCATTGATTCAACTAAAAAATATCTAATGAATTTGTCTACTGTGTCAAGCATTCTAATAGTATTGTAGTTAACAAACTTGATTAAACTATAGTTTGCTTTTAGTTTATGAATCACTTTTTAAGTAGAGAAAATATATTGTTGATGTCGAAAATAAACGTAAGGTTATCCAAAACACTAATTATCGAATAATAAGATTGATCGTGCTGTATATTATGCTTTTTACCAATAGGTACAATAAGAATCAAAGCTAATAATCAAAAACAGTAACAGAGATTATCTATTTGATTTGTTAACTAGATAACTAAATTGACATATTGGCAAATACTAAGTTAAAACTTGAATGGTCTAACTACTCCTGTATAATTTAGTGAAGAGTATTAATAATACTGAAAAAGATAAAATGAACCTAGCCGTTTTGGTTTTGCTTATTTATAATCGTTGCTAAAAATGTAACAACGATCGTGAATAAGTAGCTTTATGTTATTTTATTGATTTTGTAAATAACTGCCAAACTGGCAACAAGCTATCTTAAAATTTGTTATTCATTTATTTACCAGCTTGACTCAATTCATCTTTAAAAGCGTCTTTCTCGCAATGTATTTAATTCAAGCTGCAATAGGGATTACAAATTAAAGTGTTGAATAATTATTTACAGTTCAACGATTAGGAAGCGAAAAAAACACTATTTTCCGATCTTTTTGTATAAATTAATTGCATCTACATTCTAGATTTTTGACTGCGATAATTTAGATATTTTTTGTAGCTAACACAACAATTTTATCCAGCAACGAAAGATGATTACGCACGTTATTCTGAAGCCGGAAAAACGCTTCGGCTACCTTGTATGGTATAAAATTCATGTTGGATTATTAGATAAAGTTACAAATCAGACAAGGAAGTGCAAAAATTACTTTATTAAAACACCGTACTAGCATGATTGGTCAGTTACTAGCAGGACGCTACAAAGTACTCCAAATATTAGCTGAAGGAGGCTTTGGACAAACTTATATATGTTCGGACATTCACCTTCCCGGAAAACCTAAATGCGTTCTAAAGCATTTAAAGACTACTAGTACCTCGCCGGAAACTTTAGAAGCAGCTAGAAGATTATTTCAAAAAGAAGCCGATACACTACAACAGTTGGGAAATCACGACCAAATTCCCAGACTTTTAGCTTATTTTGATGATAATAACCAGTTTTACCTGGTACAAGAATTAATTGAAGGACATTCTTTAAGCAGAGAATTACCTCAAGGAAGAAAATTAAGTCAAAGCCATACAATCGGCATTTTGACCGAAATATTAGCTATTTTGCAGTTTGTCCATAGTCAAGGAGTAATTCATCGCGACATCAAACCCGATAATCTTATAAGACGCGCTTCAGATAATAAGCTAGTCTTAATTGATTTTGGCGCAATAAAACAATTACGCTCTCAAACAGCAACTAATTCGGCAAAGCAAAATGTCACATTAGTTGTAGGAACTCGCGGCTATATGCCTTCCGAGCAAATTAGGCGTTTACCGCGTCCAGGAAGTGATATTTACGCTTTGGGAATGATCGCGATTCAAGCGTTAACAGGTGTATATCCCTACGAACTTCAAGACGATCCGAATACCGGAGAAATACTTTGGGAACACCTTAGAGAAGTAGATCCAGCATTTGCCGAAGTTATAAATAAGATGACGCGCTACCATTTCAAAGAGCGCTATCAAACTGTTGATGAAGTAATAGAAGCTTTAAAAGAATTACCAACTCTTGAACCCGATGTAGTAGAAAGCAATACAAAGAATGGTTTATATGAACTAACTTTAGAGTGGATAGAATCCAACGATATTAAAACTTATAAAATTACTAATAACCAATTTAGTAAAATTCCAGGGAAAATTCGTATTGGTCGCGACCCCCAAGATTGTGATATTGTTTTATCAGAACTAACAGTGTCCGCGCTGCACGTAGAAATATTTTTCAATCGAGAAAAAGAAAAATTTTATTTGCGAAATCTTCGTCAGAAAAATCCACCTATTCTTGACGGGCAGTTACTTTTGGCCGGAGAGATGTCGCTTTCTGCAAACAGCGTACTACGTTTGGGACAGCAGAATATTAAAGTAAAAGATATTACTTCCACAGAGTATACAAACAATCCGATTCCAGCTTATTACAAGAGTAAAAATTTTGCAGGCCAACCACAACAACCAATAGTTAAAACTGCTCGACTTCCGAAAATCGCTACTAAACCAGAAGAACCCTCCACTACAAAACCTTTAAAGGCAACTCCCTCAATACCAATACTTAATAATGTTCTACCTGTGGGGATAAAAAGCATAGGTTTAGCGACTGTTTTAGCTAGTGTTGGAGGGTTCGCATTATTTAATACTGGTAATTTTGGTAAAGCTAACTCGCAACATAATAATTTTCTATCCCAACAACCCCAACTGTGTCGTGTCGTCGATCCCCCCGAATCAACAGAATTACCAGAATTACGGCATCAACCTTACAGAGAAGCCGAAGGATTTAAAACTTTAAATCCAGGAGAAAAAGTTTTATTTCTCAAATCTCAAGGTGATTTTGTACAAATTAAACTTGAAGATGACACTCAAGGTTGGATTTTTTATGACCAAGTACAGCCTTGTGATTAAAGAGTTAGGAGTGAAAAGTTAGGAGTTAGGAGTTATAAATTCAATATTTGTAGAACTGGTAATTGTTCGCTGTTTACTGAGAATACGTATTTTCCTCAATGCGTGACAAGCAGTACTTAAATAAAATAATACATATCCAAAACGGTTTTTTTGTTCCGGATTGCTTCAGAGGTTGGTCTGAGGTTGTTATACAGGAACAATATTTTTTTATGGGCATCTATCAGTTTTATCCGTATAACTACTTCCAACCATTGAATAACAAGTTATCTGAAACTAAATCTACAACTTTGAGTATGTAGTTTTTGATAAATAAGTCACGTAAGTGAGGAGAAAGAGTTTTATGTCACTTGAACAGGTTGATGCTTTCTACGAAAATTTGATGGCGAATCAAGAAGTTTACGAACAATATTATAAAAATTGTTCTGTAAAGGGCGTTTTTGGTGTATGGAATTGGGATAAGAAAAAGATAGTTAATTTTGCTGCTACTTTAGGCTACGAATTTACAGAGCCGGAGTTAGATGAAGTTTTGTTTGATACTGGAGCAATAGATTCTAATAAAACTTTGAATTTACGTTAATAAGTTGTGTCGGGAATTAATTTTAAATCTAATCGTTTATTCTAAAGGCTTAGACAGCTTTTTCAGTTTTATTATTTATACCGTTTCTGTATAAAGATGCGCTTATTTTAGTCCACCTTAAGGGTGGGCTTTGTTTTAATATATTTAGTATATTAACTGGTTGATTGCATTAATTTTGAGGCGTAACACATTCGTAGTGGGAGCGTCTCGCTCCCTTGTGTTAAATAGCGAGCTTTCAGGCTGCGAAGGCAGTACTACGAACAGCTGGGTTCATAGTTGGGGCCGTCTTCCCCTGCGAATTCGGAAACATGATACGCGGGCATCGCTACTACGGTCTTCGAGCGTGTCCGTGCTTGACATTAGGACATACCTTTATTACCAATCAAAATTAATGTGGTGGAATACTAGTAGTTCACCACATTAGTTTTGCTGGGTTTGCGGTAGTGCGAGCATCTTGCTCGCTCGATAGCGCCAGCGAGCAAGATGCTCGCACTACGAATGTGCTACCCCTCATAACTTTTGTGGTTGGCTACTAGTAAGTAATTTAATTTTAAAAATTATTCTTTTAAAGTCAGCGAAATTCTGGTTCTATTTTAATTAAATTATAAAAAACGAACAAGCCCGGTTTTTGATAAAAACCGGGCTTCCTATTAGTTAAAATTCTTATAAATTGCTATTAAAATCGCGCCCCTGGTTGTTTCAAGAATTCCTTTTCTTCAGGGTTTGAAGGTCGTCCTAAAATTATATTGCGATGGGGAAAGCGCCCAAAACGTTCGATTACCGATCTGTGACGGATTGCGTTTTCAATCGCGCTTGCACTTTCCCTGTCTCCGCTAAGTTTCTGATACAGTTTCACTGCTTGACGCTGATGTTCGATATTTTCGCTGTGTACAAAAGGTAAATACACGAACCAACGCTGTACATTTAATAATTGTCGATCGAAGCCCTGGGCTATGGCTTGATGCGCTGTTGAGAGCGCTTCCCAATCGGTAGCGAAAGCTTGGGGATCTTCGCGAAAAATATTCCGAGGGAATTGATCTAGTAGCAAAATTAAAGCTAAGCAACTTGATGGTGAATCCTTCCATTCATCTAATTCTCCCCCTGCTGCTTTTTCGTAATCTGTAAGAAAACGCCCTCGTATTTCTTCATCAAACTCTGGTTCTTTTGCAAACCAAGCTTTTTTGGGCTTACCGTAATCCGGTTCATCCCGGCTACCAAACCAAAAGTCAAGAATTTCATTTGCCTGTGACATCGCTTTTACATTCCCTTACAAAGGACTTGTCGCATTTTACGCATATTTGCGGGCAATTCAAAATTCATTGCTTGTTGAATAAACATTGAGGGAATGGGAATTATGGGAGTAGCCTGTACTGAATAACTTAATAGAGTACCGCTACCGTAGTCTTGCAATTCTATATCCGCACTGAAATCATGGAAGGTGCCCTTCTCCAGCTTAAATTGAACTTTGTGCCCAAAATGTTCTACTACATTTAGATAAATATCTACTTGCGCCGTAAAAAACATAAAAGCTTTTTGTGCTGCTTGATACAGACGTTTAACTTCTCCTTTGTGTATAATCTCACTCTTGGTGATATCAGGAAAGTACTGCACCCAGCGCGGATAATCTGTTATGTATTGCCAAACTTGCGATCGCACTAATGGTAGATACATTTTTGCACTAACACACCCACCCCAAGCATTGTGGGAGCGCGTTTCTACAAAAATTTCACCTTTCAAAAATGCCGCTTGCTTGTCCTGACTCCAAGCCATATCCGAACCTGTATTGATTAAGTCTGAGAAAATAGACGCAGACATAATGTTTCGCTCGCTCCTAAATTTTCCACACTACACTCTTAAAACAATACGGAATTTATAATTCCGATGACTGTCTTATTCAATTATTCTAATTCCGCTCAAATACAAAAGCATTCCGGAACTAGTTGTGAGTTTAATCTATTATTCCCAAAATTTACCCAAAAATATGTCACCATTATCACTAATATTGTGAAGCATTGATGTTAATGCAAAAAGTTGGGAGTTGGGAGGTAGGAGTTAGGAGTTAGGAGTTGTACCGAATCTGTATGAGGCTGCGGTAAATCACCCTTACTCTAAAAGAGTGGGGCTACCCAAGCGAAGCCCACCTGCATGGGCTGAATTAGGCGCATCTTTATACAGATAGGATTTGGGAGTTGGTAACTGATAACTGTTTAAACCGCTAGAATGTCACAAATACTGTTGATTTAAGAGGGATATTAGGTGAGTCAATCTTCTAAGCTGAATCAAAGATTAACCCAGGCTTTTGGGATGTTTCTGGGTATTGCTATAGCTGTATGGGTTCTCAGAGGGTTGGGTATTCTTACTTTTATTCCTGGAGGTATTATTTTAATTTTATTTCTAGCGGCTTTAGCTTTTGGAATTCTTAGCTACGTTCAAAAAACTTGGTTGCGTTTTTAGATAAGCAACCTTATTTGTATGTAGAATGAAGGGTATAATCGTTAATTTTACTCATTCTATATAATTCCTTTATAAAAATTTCGGAATTTGCAACCATTAAAAATTGTAATTGTTGGAGGTGGGGCTGCGGGTTTTTTTGCGGCGATCGCGGCTGCTAAAACTAACCAAAATGCCTCTGTTGTTTTACTTGAAGCTAGTCATCAGCTACTGGCTAAAGTTCGTATTTCTGGTGGGGGACGATGTAATGTCACTCACGCACTTTTTGACACGAAGAATTTTATCCAAAATTATCCTAGGGGTTCAAAAGCTTTACTGGGTGCTTTTTCTCGTTTTCAAGCTCAAGATACTGTCAAATGGTTCGCTCAGGCTGGAGTACAGTTAAAAACAGAAGCTGATGGAAGGATGTTTCCCGTTACAGATGATTCGGAAACAATTGTAGATTGTTTGATAAAAACGGCTTTAGCTTACAACGTGCAAATTCGCACGAGTTCACCCGTAGTTTCTGTCAATTATCAAGAATCAGCAGATAATTTAGAACATAAAGACGATAAATCTAGATTTGAAATTTTACTTAAATCCGGAGAAATGCTGCAATGCGATAAACTATTGCTGGCAACTGGTAGCAACCCCGTAGGTTATAGAATCGCCAAAAAATTTGGTCATCAAATTGAACCAACCGTTCCTTCTTTATTTACCTTCAATATTTTAGATAAAGAGTTGCGGGAATTAGCTGGGGTGAGCGTTAATCCCGTGCAGATACGCTTATCAGTACCGGGAAAACCCCAACTAGAACAAACTGGTCCGTTACTAATTACTCATTGGGGTTTAAGTGGCCCTGCCGTATTAAAACTTTCGGCTTGGGGTGCGAGAACATTCCACGAATCCCGCTATAAAGGAACCGTCACTGTTAATTGGTTGCCAGATTCCTATCAAGATCAAGTGCGAAAAGAATTAATTCAGGTAAGAATTGAGTTTGGAAAAAGGACTGTATTTTTACATCGAGGAATAAAATTACCGCATCGCTTGTGGCAATACCTTATATCCCGCGCCGGAATTGATAAAGATACACGCTGGGCTGAATTAACCAAAAAAGACTTAAACAAATTAATCCAAGAACTAACTCAAGGGCAATACAGCATTAGCGGTAAAGGAGTTTTCAAAGACGAATTTGTCACCTGCGGTGGAATTAAGCTTAAAGAAGTTAATTTTAAAACAATGGAAAGCCGTCTAGTAAAAGGATTACACTTTGCAGGAGAAATCCTTGATATAGACGGAGTTACCGGCGGTTTTAACTTTCAGAGCGCTTGGACAACCGCGTATTTAGCTGGCTTGGCAATGGGCGGGCAGGAGTGAGGGAGGAATAGAGGGGGAGAGGGGGTAGAGGGGGTAGAGGGGGTAGAAAATTCCTAACTCCTAACTCCTAACTCCTAACTCCTAACTCCTAACTCCTAACTCCTAACTATTCCCCATGCCCTATGTTGCCCAATTCCTTAATACGGCGGATACCCAAAATCATCTTCGTCTGGATAAACGTAAGAATTGGAAACTGTTGCTACAGCCATCGGGCGCGTTTCTGTTTTCACTGGTTCCTTAGCAAAATCTTTGTATTCTTCAAAAGTCTTGGAAATCAAACCAGATTCCTTTGAGTCTGAAGCAATCAAATAGTTAGTTAATGTGGAAACTGTAGGATGCTTATAGTCTACGGTTGCAGCAATTAAGACGGTATTTGTGGCAATTCCTCTTTCTTCGCATTCAATTATTGGTGAGAAAATGCCGTGAGCGTGGAATAAAGGTCCTTTTGGAGTTGCGGCTTGTCTGCGATATCCTGCATATGCTCTTTCTAATTCGGCAACAAATCCCCCAGTTGCCCTTCCTTGCTGATATTCGCAGTAAGACTTACTAAAACTTGCTCCTGCCGCACCATTTAAAGTTAGTTGTAGTGGTAATTCATGTAAAAAATTCTTATCTTCCCCTGCTAAAAAAATTAGATAGCGAGTAAAAGTTTTAAATTTAAGTTTGTCCTCTTTAAAAGCATCATAATTATCTTTGAGGGTTCCTAATTTTAAACCTGTTTCTCGGTCTTTTACTGATAAAGGTCCCCGGCGTACTATAACTATATTTGGGGTTGTGCTAATAAAAACTGTTTCAATTCCCGAACTAAATTGATGTTCTACCTGCTGCCAATTGTCATCGGGTACAAAGCCAACAGCACGGGCATTTTCTAGCTTAATCGCTAAACCGTAGGAACTTATTCCATCAGCGTCATCAATATTATATTTCGGATTAATCATTTGACACCAAGGGACAACACGAGAAGGTGGTGCATTGAACTTCTCGTCCTCAAAGTCGAATTTTGCAGATGCTTTCATCAGTGTATGCGCGGTTGTCGATTGGTACTTTTAAACTTGACTCGGCTGGGTATCAGTAAAGTGCGAGGAGTGTAATTAAATTTGAATTTGAGGCAAGCAAATGCCAGGATTCACGTGAAGTATGGCGGAAGAGGATTCTTCTACCGAGCTTCACCGCAACCGAGAATCAATTAAATTGATTTAATAAAGTCAATGATTATTTATTTATCATTTTGATGGGGCATTACGCATCTATCTGAAGCAGTTTTTAACAAGAACTTTACGTTAAGCGTAGTGTTCGGAGGGGAATTTGGTGCTTCATAATTCTGTTTTAATCAAATAAATTGTAATATAACCTACTAAGTATATACTGACTTTCGACTGTATTTATATCCGTTTGAGAATGTAACTGCCAGTTCTTCACCCGCAGAAGATTACCGTTCAAAAAACCGCAAAGACTCAGAGGAAAGAGATTAAGAGAGATAACTAATTTTAGAGCAGGAAAAAAGTAAAAAGCATAAGTCTATTAAAATTAGCTGGAATTTTAATCAAAACACAGTTGTAGTATTAGTAACAATAGTTTTTTATTTGCTAAGTATTTACCCTTGTTATATTGATTTAGTGAAAATTTACGGTAAAACATATAAACCTTCTTTAGCGTCATAATCTGTTAACAATTCTCTGCTGCTAAGATTTGGTGTTTCACATAAAGCAGCCAAATCTTAATTAGAACAAGGGACAACGGAGTAGGCAGTAAACATTAAGAGCAATACTTTCAAGCTTAAAAATATTCTATTAGATAAGCCAGGATTTTACTTTCGGTGTTGCTTAAAACGGCAAATGGAAGTAAATAAAAAAAAATATTCGGACAGCAATTAATTTGAAAAATAAGCAATACGAAGACTTTGTATTAAAAGAAAAAGTGATGAAATTGTTATCAAAATACCCCAAAACCAGTGAGGTAAAATCAATACTTTAGCAATTTGTGCAGTATCTGAATAACCGTTGTAATAACGAAAAACATAATCAAAATCGCGGAAGGTGCTGATACAAGCTTGTACACCAAGAAACTGAATTGCAAAAATTTTTATTTGTGGGGATGCTTCTAATCCAATTCCTAAAATGATTAAACCAAGTAGACTAATTAACAAAATTCCAATCCCGGTACGCACCCAAATTAGAACAGAAACTAACATAAAGCTGCCCAAAATAATTAAAAGTCGCTGGGATGTTTGCCAACTACGAGAAGCCAAAATAAAACCAGCACCGATAATAGGAGGTCCCATTGGGCCAGCAGCAGAAACTAGTACTTTACCAATTGCTCCTAAAAATAAGGAGCCGCGATATTCATACCGAGCTAATCCACTACCATTAGCAAAAATCTCTAGTTTCTTAAAATTCGCTCCTAACAACACAGCCATTAAACCATGTGCCATTTCATGGTACCAAGTTGATAGTAAAGTTAAGGGATAGAGAATTATTTTACCACTTGGACTTTGCCACATAATTCCGGTAAATATAGCAATTCCTACTAATAATATTAATCCCATGCTGTCATTTGATATCAAATTTTCATTTTGATACGAGTTATTAAAAACATTCCAAAGTTGATTCATAAATAACTGTTTGAGCTACATTAGGCGACAAAATTATGTATTTTACCAAATTAATTTATAATATTACTTGTTTCAGAATTAAAGTTAGCAGTATTACATTGTATTAAAGATTTACGCTGTTACTTAGTGCTTAAGTACTATTTTCAATAAATTTGCCTCTTTATAATGAATTATCTAGCTCATTTATTCTTATCAGATGGTACACCAGAATCTTTGATTGGAAATCTTTTAGGAGATTTTGTCAAAGGTTCGATAGAAAATATTTATTCAAAGCAAATAATCAAAGGAATTTATTTACATCGCAAAATAGATAGTTTTACCGATTCTCATTCAATATTTCGGTCGAGTAAAAGGCTTATTAGTATTAACAGACGCAGATTTTCTGGAATAATGATTGATGTATTTTACGACCACTTTTTAGCTAAGAATTGGTCTGAATATTCAAGTATTGAAATTGGTGATTTTACAAATAATGTTTATAAAGTATTGCAAGAAAATAAGAATATACTCCCTGACAGATTAAAAAGTATTCTTCCAGATATGATCGATCGTGATTGGCTGACATCATATAAAAAAATATCTACAATTGATAGAGCCATTAACGGACTTTCTCGTAGAATCAAAAGGAAAAATAATTTGTTTGGTGGAGTGGAAGAATTAATTTTTAACTATCAGCAACTTCAAGCTGATTTTTCGGTATTTTTTCCAGAATTAATTGATTACAAGTTGACAGTTAACAGTTAGCAGTCAACAGTGAATTTTTTTAATTGCGATCGACTTTAAATGCTGCTGTCATAATAAAATATACTATTTATTATCTATCGGCTCAAATTAACTATGAGCAATTTACAAACAGAAATACTAACTGATGCTTGGGTAGCAGTGTCTTGGGATGAATATATCCAAATAATCGAAAACCCAGCTTACGAAAAAGCTAAGGGTTACTACTACAACGGTAGAATGAGGATTGAAATGTCGGCATTAGGAAATGACCATTCATTAGACCATGCGTTGGTTATTTTAGCTGCTAGCAACTACGCAGCTATCAAAGGTATCCCAATGAATGGAAGAGATAATTGTACCTTTCGTAAAACTGGGTATCGGGAAGCTCAACCCGATGTTTCTTATTATATTGGCGACAATGCCGATGCAATTCCTTATGGAACTTCTATAATTACTCTTGACGATTTTCCACCACCTAATTTAGTAATTGAAGTTGCCAATACTTCTTTAGCCGATGATAAAGGTGAAAAACGTTTGCTTTATGAAGAGTTAGGAGTAAATGAATACTGGATTGTAGACGTAAAAAACGTTCAGATTATAGCTTTTTTAATAGAAAATCAAGGTAGTAGAAGAATCACTCAATCTCAAGTACTACCAGGTTTAAATATTTCAATTCTTGAAGAAGCTTTTCGTCGTTCTCGTCAAATGAATCATAGTCAAGTTATTTCTTGGTTATTGTCGGAATTTCAAGAATAATTAGTTTGTTGATAGTTGATAGTTGATAGTTGTTTTAACTACTAACCACTAACCACTAACCACTAACCACTAACTACTAACTACTTACAACCGTTCGAGTAAGCTAAAACCGTGGCTATCCGTACCGCAAGTACTAAACAATCCATATTCGATGGCTAATCGCTGCACTTGTTGCGTTTGGGTGGGACTTGGTTTCCAGGGTTTGCGACTACTGTAAGCATAAAAGCTCTCTACACCATCGATTCCTAATTCAGCAGCAGCAGGAATTAACTCAAAATGGCTTTTCCTTCTATAACGTGCTGGATGAGCTAGTACTGCAAATCCTCCAGCCTCTTGAATCGCAGCAATTACGTTTACAGCTTCATACTCGGAACCCGTAACTACTTTTCCCTGAATATAAGGTTGTATACTGGAATGTTCTGGGTCAAAAGCATAACCTAAGATATGAACTTCGCAGTGAGAAAGATTGGCATTGATTTCAACACCGCTCCATAAATAAGGCACATCAGCATCAGGATTATTCAATTTCCACTCTTCCAAGCATTTTAGAGCCGCTAGATAACCGCCTACATTATGATGATCGGTAATTGCAAGTCCTTTTAAACCATTGTCAATTGCTTGCTCAATTACTTCTGAAGGCTCCATTTGACCATCAGAATGTACGGTATGCATATGAAAATTATAATTATTCGGGCAACTTTGCTCGTCTAAGTTTTGGAATACTTCTTTTAAAAGCGTCTTAGAGTCACAAGTGAGGGCAAAATTTACAACCATAACCTTTTCTTCTGTAAAATTATTTATTCTTCACACTCCACAAAGCCACACCTGTACTCCGGAAAACATTAATGCTTTAATTTTGTATTGGTAACAACTTTGTACGTGTCTTTAGCAAACTTTTTCAATATGTTAAGACTAACTTAGCAAATTTTAATCTTTATGGTCATGAGTATTTTTTATACCTTCTCCGTAGAAAAGTAATAAATCAATCATTATAATAAGTACTCGCCACCTTTAGTGTTTCTGATGCAACTAGTCATAACACAGTCTATATAAGCGATATATAGCTTTTCCTATTACAATAAATCTACAAATAATTGGTAGTTATGTATAAAATATTGCTGCTAATCTGGTAAGCCAATTAGTTCTCCATTACCAGAAATTACTTCACCAATGTTATAAGCTGTAATATTTTGAGATTTAAAGAAGCTAATTGTCTGTTGTGCGTTATCTGCTGGAACTACGACAACGAAACCAATTCCCATATTGAAAGTATTGTACATAGCTTGAGAATTAATATCACCGACTTGTGCTAACCACTCGAACACGGATGGAATCATCCAGCTATCGGCTTCTATATTGAAAGATTTTCCTTCTCCCAAACATCTAGGCAGGTTTTCCGGTAATCCACCACCTGTAATGTGCGCCATCGCGTGGATTTCTAAACCAGCTTTTTGCGCTGCTAATACCGATTTTACGTAGATTTGCGTCGGCGTTAGAAAAGTTTCACCTAAAGATTTACCATTAAATAAACTTGGGGTATCATCCCAATTCAATCCTTTATCGCCAATAATTTTTCTTACCAAACTAAAGCCATTGCTGTGTACTCCAGAGCTAGCTAAACCAATAGCCACATCTCCTACTTTTACCATTATTCCATCAAGCATCTGACTTTTCTCGACAATTCCCACACAAAAGCCAGCTAAGTCATATTCTCCCACTTGATAAAATCCGGGCATTTCGGCGGTTTCTCCTCCCAATAAAGCGCAACCCGCTTGCTTGCAGCCAGAAGCAACACCCGCAACTACCTGAGTTAACTGTTCTTGGTTCAGTTTACCCGTGGCTAAATAATCTAAAAAAAACAAAGGTTCTGCACCGGATGTCAGCACATCGTTAACGCACATAGCCACCAAATCAATACCAACCGTGTCATGACGATTAACAATATTGGCAATTTTCAATTTCGTTCCAACACCGTCAGTACCCGAAATTAGAACGGGTTGCTTGTATCCTGCTGGCAACTCAAAGCAACCACCAAAGCCACCCAATCCCCCAATTACTTCCTTTCTAAAAGTGCTGTGAACTAAATCGCGAATTTGACCAACAAAATCGCGTCCAGCTGCAACATCAACCCCTGCATCCCGATAATCCATTTCAGTGACCAGTGAACAGTTAACAATGAGCAGTTAACAGTGAGCAGTTAACAGTCATCAGTTACTAGTTATTTATTCTTAATAGTGTTCATTATTTATGATTTGCGGTTTGCTGTCAAAATACTTTGTCTTCGATGCCAACCCACCATTCCCCTAAATTCATTAAATCTTCATGGATGTCTTGTAGATTTTCGGCGTATTCGTTTTCTGAAATATCGGCTCGATTTTCTTCTAATTTTAAAAGACGTAACTGTACTAGTAGCCAAGGTTTAGAAATACCTTCAGTTGCTTCTATATATTTTCCTAATTCTGTACTGTTCATATTATTTACTGTTCGCTGCTCACTGTTCACTGCTAACTGTTCACTGATTACGGGAATTTCGATGTAACTTTGCCAAGAATTTCGTTGAGGGGAATAAAACCGAAAGAGCGGCTATCTGTACTTGAAGAAGAATTATCTCCTGTAAGAAAACAAGAACCATCTTCAAGTACTACAGCCACTCTCTTAATTATTAGTTTTTCTTGGTAGGGATGGTGTGCAACTACAATATCACCTGCTTTTGGCGGCTTTTGTCGATAAGCTTTTGGATTGAATAATATTTCCTCTCCTGGCTGAAACTTGGGAAGCATTGAAGAACCGCTAACGCGTAATCTTTTGCGTACTCCCAAAAGCAACTGTAGCAATTTTAAGGCTGTTTGTAGTTCCTCCATTGCTTATTCAGCCAATATCGCTTTCTCGACTCTGTAAAACAATTTTGGATTTTAGATTTTAGATTTTAGATTAACCCCGTGTAGTCAAGCTAGTACAACACCGCGTAAATAAAACAACCATTTCATCGCAATTTTGGATAATAGATTTCCGCCAATAAATTCGAGACTTGAGAAACTTTTAGATTTTCAAGAAAGAATCTTCAATCCAAAATTTTAAATCTAAAATTTTAAATCTAAAATCTAAAATACTATCTTAGCTAGCTTTGTACCAAGAAACATCGCGGTCTTTGGTTGCCCAGAACATATCATGGATTTTATGTACGGCTTCCATTAATTCGTTTGCATGGTCTAGGTTCACTTCTACTTTACAAGCTGAGCAAAGTTTTGCTGCTTTCCAGAAGGTGTCGTGTAAGTCTGGATACTTTTCAAGGTGTACTGGCTTGAAGTAATCTGTCCAAAGAATTAATAAATCTTCTTTGGTTTTTTGAGCTTGTTCTTCTTTGATGGCAACGAAGCGAGACAAGGTGTTGTGGTAACTAATCATTGATGCTTTGTCACCAACTTCTGGATGCTGCAAATCCATAATTTTCTTGGTCATGGAGACTACTGCTTCTGCTGTAATTCTTGCAGAAGAGGGGTCATAGACTCCGCAAGGTCCGTCGCAGTGAGCGTGTACCTGTGGTGCGGGAGAATCGGAAATTAGTTTAGCAGCAATTTTTTTGAACATGATATTTAGAGATACTTATCTTCAATTTGGAAGGTAGAAAGCGACTAAATGCGAGATTGGAGCATAAAAATGCTGGTTTTTTACTCAACTATCCCCCCCTACCCCATATAGCTTAGTGCTATTAGGGAACCACAGCAACCCATCCTAATAGGTAACTCACCCATATAAATATATCTTTTTCTTTTCAACTCTATTAAATATCCAAATGATATTCTTCTGTCACCACCAAAAGTGCTAACAGAAGATTTTGTTATTTCTAACTTTAATTTGAGAACGAATACCCCCCAAAAGGATGACAGAGTTTCTTTATAATGCCAAAATAGAAACTGGTCGCCGTCGTTATCCTTTATAGGAAAATAAATGCTAGCTGCTCGCGGTGGCTATTCATTTCGCCAAGCATTGCTGATAAAGATTCACAATTCCTGTTGTTACTTCATCAATCGTTAAACCATCGGAAATTATTTCTATGGCATCTGCTGCTTTCATTAGAGGTGAAACCAGTCGAGTGCTGTCTTTCCAATCCCGTTCTTTAATGCTCCGCTCTAGTTCTTCGAGACCAACTTCGGGTTGTCCTTGTTTTTGATAATCTTGTTGACGACGACGAGCGCGTTCGGAAACGGTTGCTGTTAAGAAGATTTTTACTTCAGCGTCGGGGAAAACCTGAGTACCGATATCTCTTCCTTCCGCGACTAAACCGCCTTTCTTACCCCAGCTTTGCTGTTGTTTTACTAAAGCTTGACGCACGGCGCTTTGCGCTGCAATTGCCGATACTTTTGATGTTACCTCAGCCGTGCGAATCTTTTTGGTTACATCATTACCGTTAATCCAAACCCGCACCGGCGACTTTAAGTCTTCGCTCGGAGTCAACTTTATCGAACAACTATTAGCCAACTCGGCGATCGCACATTCATCTTCTATTGAAATTCCCTTTTGCAATACCAGCCAAGTAACGGCACGGTACATAGCACCTGTATCTAAAAATACTAACCCCAATGTAGCTGCAACTTGACGAGCTACAGTAGATTTACCGGCACCAGCGGGTCCATCAATGGCGATTATCGGTTGGCGATCGCGCAAAATAGTATTATCAATCAATCGTGTAGAGCCAAGACGAGCGGCGATCGCGATCATTCCTTCCTCCTTAATTTCATCTAATGGTATTAACGTAGTTGGTTCAATCAATTCAATATATTCCACAGATACAGTACTGACCATTGCTATTTCTTTACAAACAGCTTCAATCAGGATGCTGCTTTTACGAACTCCTTCGCGGAAGGCAGCCGTAGCTCTTTGCAAGCCACGATACAAGGCAGCTGCTCCGTCTTTTTGACTCGCAGTTAAATACTGATTGCGGGAACTTAAAGCGAGACCATTCGCTTCCCTAACGGTTGGGCAAGCGACAATTTCTATGGGAAAATTAAGATCGGCAACTAATCGTTTAACGATCGCTAGTTGCTGACCATCCTTTTGACCAAAGTAAGCCCGGTCTGGCTGCACCAAGTTAAATAGCTTGGTAACAATAGTAGCCACACCCTGAAAATGTCCTAGCCGAGTATTACCACACAAGCCTGATATCATATCAGATGGTGGAGTAACTTGTGTAACAATTGAATCTTGTATACTCTTCCGAGCAACCCCAATCTCTTCCGGATTTGGTACAAACATAGCATTTACCCCGGCTTCTTTGCAGAACTTTTTATCCTGCTCCAGAGTACGGGGATAATCTTCGTAATCTTCGTTAGGGCCAAACTGTAAGGGATTAACAAAAATACTGACTATGACAATGGCATTTTCCTGCCGCGCCCGTTTAATCAAGCTTAAATGACCCTGATGCAAAGCTCCCATTGTGGGCACTAAGCCTACTGCTGTTTGGAGGCGGGTTGTCATTTCAAGGGGTAGCGGCTCCTCAGAATGCTTTGGCAAGATTCGCCAACGGAGTTTATCCAAATAGCAGCGTAAAGCTACAACCGTTGTCAACAGGCGCACAAAAAATCCTCTATCTACACTAGCTTTCCCCCGTTAGTGTATATCCGAATTCGGGGAAAGAGAGTATTTAGATAGAGGATTATCAAGATTATTAACGTATTTAGGGCATGGGAGAGGGGGAGAGGGGGAGATGGGGGGATGGGGAGATGGTAAGCCACTCTCGTGCGCGGGTTCCCCGCATTGAGAGAAGTGGCGCAACCCGTTCACCGGAGGTGTTCCCGAAGGGTAGGGGGAGATAAGGGGACAAGTAGAAATAATTTTAGCTCCTAACTCCTAACTCTTAACTCTTAACTCCTAACTCCTAACTCCTAACTATTCCCAATGCCCAATCCCCAATTCCCAATCCCCAATTCGTTATCTTCCTAAAACTTCAACTCTAACTGGCGCAATACCTCTACCAATCATTCCGATAACTCCGGCTGCACCCTTAGAAAGGTCGATGACACGACCGCGAATGAAGGGTCCTCTATCGTTGATTCTTACTACCACGGAACGTCCATTACGCATATTGGTAACGCGAACTCTGGTTCCGAAAGGTAGGGTGCGATGGGCTGCTGTCATTCTTGATGGATTAAATCTTTCACCAGAAGCGGTCTTTCTACCGGCAAAGTAAGCACCGTAGAAGGAAGCGATACCTCTAAAACCTCTTCTGCTTCTTCTTGCAACTCTGCTTTTTTTTGTATGGTGCTTTTGGGAGGCTGTTTCTTGTGTTGTTTGTTTTTTTGGCTTTGCTTTGACTGCTGTTAGTTCTGGAGGTAGTCCAGCAATTGTTTTGAGAGGAGATGCTTTACCTACTAGTCTCCGCAAACGATTGGTTGCTTGCAGGGCATCTTGTCTGAGATTTTTGGTTGCGTCGGGAAGCCTTGTATTACCGTTTATTTCTACAAGTTCGGAGCCGTCCACTTTGATTGTGTAGCGTTCGTCTAAAGTTTTTGTTCCAGACTTAGATTCGGTATTTCCGTTCCAGCTAACGGTAATTTTGCTGGCATCAACTTTATTGTTGACTAAATCGTTGATTTTAGCGGCAACAAAGGTTGCTTTTTCCACCGGATCGCTATAGTTGCTATCAACTGCTACCGCATTCTTGACTACGGTTACTTTATTCTCTGAATTTGCAACAGGTACAGAATTCAGAAAGGTAAAAACAGGAATGTTGCGAATGTAGAGAGTTGCTGCCTCACGGTCTGCTAATTTGTGTGCGTAAACCTTGGTAACGACAGAATTAGAGCCGTTATTAGTTACCTCTACTGCACTTTTTTCGGGCGTTTCTTGAGAGGTAATCGATGCTTCATTTACCGTCTGAGCGCGACCAATAGAAGGTGTTCCAACAACGGTTGAAATGACAGCTACAACAGTCCACAAAAGTCTTTGATTCATGCGTCTAATACTAAATAAAGTTACCTGAGAACTAAGGTTTGATTACTCCCGGAACGAATGCACCGTTTGCTCACAATAATCCTCTAATCTCGTTTCTTGACCTTTCACTTTTTATTTATTAACTGCAACAGACTAACACGAACTTGTTGACTTGGGTATCCGAGTAAGGGCGTAGGTAACAATAAATATATCAAACAATCAATTTGCATTTCAAGCCTAAAAGCTTTACCAATTCTTGATTTAGCCTATGTAACATTTTTTTGATAAATTACAAAATTTAGTTTTTATAATTTGGGTTATTAAAAAATTAAATCAATCGTCTAACTTTTGTTTATTACATGATATTTTATACAATTACAAGTCTTATTAAAGTATTTAATTAGACCTTATTTTTAGCTAACAAATACTTAGACCATATCTCATCACTTTAGAAATTGATATCATAATCACCGTATGTGTTGAGTTATTATAATCACCCGTGCGTTAAAGCATATTTTGTGCTATGGCGGTTAAAGTAGTGTAAATACGGAGACTGTTAGATTATTTGGATGATACGGAATATTCCCAATTAAGTTTGATTAAATACTAATTATTAATTTCAATCTGTTGTACGCAAGACAAGTTAAATCGCAGATTATGTATCGATGGGATTTTATATATAAATAAATTTGTTACATTGCCTCAAGTATAAATAATGCAGATAATATTACTTTTGCTGAAGCAATATTTTGTTATTAAAGAATAACTTACTATGAGATAATGCTTTCCATAAATATGAAGGTTTAACACCAAAAGTTATCAATATTGTTAATTTGAAAATCCATTAGTCGCGCTATTTGTCAAGAGCGAATAATATTAAATATGATTTATAGTTAATTATTGGTAATTTCAGCTTTACCTAGTTCTAACCCTCTCCGAAATTCCAAAGAGGGTTATTTTATATAGACGCGCAACACCAGATAGATTGCCAACTATTTAAACTGTTACAACTACACCTGCACTTTGATTCGCCATTCTATCGACGGCGCACACGGCATAAGTTCCAGTTTCGACGGTGGCAAATGTTGTACCTTTTGATAAAACTCGCTGAAGTTTCCAGCTATTACTACTCTTTTTATAAATAACCCAAGAACGGATTTCACCACCCCCAGTAGCCCAGGTGATTTTACTATTGTCAGTTTTAACTGAAACTGGTGATGCTGGTGGTATTGCATCTTTCCACGGCATTGTAGGAACTAATGCAGGTTCCTTATATAGTACTGACTTGAATTTTTCGGCAATATTTTGACGATTTTCTTTAATACCACTAGCACTAAAGAAAATATTCCCCAGCGACAACTGTTCTCTTAAACTACGACTGATGGTTACTTGCTGGATGATTTCTCTTTGTTTCCAAGCTTTACCATCCAAGCGTGCAATCGTGTTACCTGCATAAACGTGTCGCTGTTTGGAATTAATACTCGTCCACCAGCGCAGCAATACGGGATAGCTTTGCGCGGTTTGGTCAATACGCCAATATAGTTGCGGTGCGATATAATCCAACCAACCTTGCCTCAACCATTTCTTAGCATCGGCGTAAAGTGCGTCGTAAGCGTCTAAACCCTTGATTCCGGCAGGTTGTCCCGGTCGGTAAATTCCGAAAGGACTGATGCCAAATTTGACATGAGATTTGGCTGAGTTGATACCTTGCCAGAGGCGCTGCATCATTATATTGACATTATTTCTGCGCCAGTCATTTAAACTTAATCTGCCACCTTGCTGTCGATAAGCTGCATAGGTTTTACTGTCGGGAAAAGATTGATTGCTAATCGGATAAGGATAGAAATAATCATCAAGATGAATGCCATCAACGTCATAACGTCGCACCACATCCATAATCACATTGTAGATTCTATCCTGTACTACCTCCGAGCCGGGGTCCATCCATAGCTGAGTTCCCCATTGATAAACCACTTCTGGATTAGTCTGGGCAATGTGAGGAGAAACATTCTTGACTCTCCGATAAGAAGTGCTGGCACGGTAAGGATTAAACCAAGCGTGAAACTCAATATTGCGCTTGTGACATTCGGCGATCGCAAACTCTAAAGGATCGTATCCGGGCGATTTTCCTTGAATTCCGGTTAACCAAGCGCTCCAAGGCTCGTATTTGGAATTATATAAAGCATCTCCTTCCGGACGAACCTGTAATATTAAAGCGTTAAAATTCAACTCTTGTAATTTATCAACAATTTCAATCAACTCAGCCTTTTGTTGTTCTGCTGGTAATCCCGCACGACTCGGCCAGTCGCTATTCCAAACCGACGCAACCCAAGCACCACGGAATTCCCGCTGATGGTCGATTTGAACGCTTCCGGGTGGTGGTGTCGGAATGTTTACCTTTGCTGGTGGCTCAACTATATATTGTGAAGGAATCGGTTCTTCTTCACCCAGCCAAACCAAAGCTTGATAAACAAAAACTGAAACATCGGCACGAGTTGCCGCTAAAGTTGGATTGAGTAATTTAATATCTGGATAACTTGCCACCATACCAGCGCGGGTAGTAATTGCTGCGGTTGGCTTAGCATATTCGGGAATGAGGTAAGCATCTCGGTATATTTGCACAAGCACGGGTAGTAAATCCGATGACACCTTTGATGTCATTCCCAAACCGCTGATAATACTTAAAAGTGCATTAATTCTTTGAATTCTATTTGCAGGACGAAAATAATTATTAGGAAACCCAGTAATAAATACTGTTTCGTAAGCTTTTTTAATTGCAGAAGCTGCCCAAAGATTATCTGAGACATCTATAAATGAGACATATTCGCGTTTTTTAGGAATTCGGGAAAACGTAGTGGTGATAATAGCTGCAAATTCAGCACGGGTAACCGAATTATTCGGACGAAACGTTCCATCGGGATACCCGTTTAAAATACCGCGACGCGCCAAGGCTTCAATAAATGGACGCGCCCAATGATTCGTAATATCCGGAAAGCGGGCAGAAGATGATGTCATAATTATACTCAAATAGCTTGTATCTAAATTGACTTTTTCTGCCACTGATTATGCTATCGTTACCTGGAAAAAATAAAGTCAAATAAGTACTAAATTTGACATTTGTATTGAGAGGAATGAAGAGTTAGGAGTTAGGAGTTAGGAGTTAGGAGTTAGGAGTTAGTATTCTGTCACATTAATTTTAACGGGTTGGTTTTCTCGCAAACTTTGGGAGACGTTATGTATAACGTCTCTACAACCCGTCGGAATAATAAAATGCATTACAGATCTCTTTTTTGCTGAAAACGGATTTGTGCGATCGGAGCAATCAACACAAAGAGCAATTGTATTAGCAAAAATCTTTTAATTCTGGTATTAAAGGGGTTTCAATAAATACTATTTTAGTAAAACATGACTTGATATCCCGATTATCCCTTCATAAACTGTAGTAGTAATTTAGCTGTAGACATAATTTGTTTTGTTGGGGATATTGCGTAAATTTACTTATTTATTACTATTATCTAGTCTAATCTGTATAGTTAGCTTCTCCTACGCAAGCGAAAAATCTCCACCCGTAGCTTGCAGTCACTGGGGATTTTCTTCTAAAGCTGAAAAATACTACACTTATCCGGAAAAGATAGTAGTAGAACCTTGGAAAGGACAGCATCATGTATATGGTATATTTCAAATTCCAGGCGGCTATCTTAACGATAAAATGTTGAAGATAGAAATACCGGGTACTAAGACTTACTGCGGTATCCTTGCTTATGGTGGTACTGTTGCAACTGATGGTGTGTATGCCAAACCCGGACATTATTTAATGAAGGGAATGTTAAATACTCGCTTTGCTATCAAGTTGATGATGCAAGGTAAAGAAGAACAGTTGAAGCAACCACAAAATTGGAAGTTGGGATATACGAAGATTGAGGAAAAGAGTTAGGAGTTAGGAGTTAGGAGTTAGTTAATGTTTTTTACTTATTACCTATTACCTATGCCCTATTCCCAATGCCCTATTCCCAATGCCCAATGCCCCATGCCCAATTACCAAATCACAGCAACATCCCGGCAATGCAAGCCGTCATAAAACAGGCGATCGCACCACCAACCATTGCTCTAATACCCATTTGTGCTAAATCAGCTTGACGGTTGGGAGCTATGGCAGCAATTCCACCGATTTGAATGCCGATTGAGCCTATATTAGAAAATCCACAGAGGGCGTAGGTAGCAATTATTCGCGCACGTTCCGAAATAGCTGAGTCGGCGACCATTTTTTGCAGGTCTTGGTAAGCAATAAATTCGTTTAAAATTGTCTTTTTACCGAGCAATATTCCTACTTGTCTGCAATCTGCCCACGGTACGCCCATCAACCATGCTACGGGGGCGAGCAGGTAAGAAAATATCCACTCTAATGAAAGTTGTGGTAAAGCTATTAACGAACCAACATAACCTAAAATTCCATTGGCTAAGGCTAACAATCCTAAAAAAGCAATCAGCATCGCGGCTACATTTAAAGCTAATTTCATTCCTTCACTGGCACCAGTTGCGGCTGCGTCGATGGCGTTGGAATAAGCGCTTTCTACTTCGATTTTAACTTCACCAGCGGTGGGAGATTCTTCAGTTTCGGGATAAAGAACTTTGGAAATCGCTAATGCTGCGGGTGCAGACATTACGGAAGCGGCGATTAAATGTTCTGCTGACACCCCAAAGGAAATATATGCAGCCATGACTCCACCCGCGATTGTGGCGAATCCTCCCGTCATAATGGCGTGTAGTTCGGAGCGAGTCATGGTTGCTACATAGGGTTTGATTAATAGCGGTGCTTCAGATTGTCCGACAAAGATATTCGCCGCAGCACTAAGGGATTCGGAACCCGATGTTTTCATGGTTTTCATCATCACAGAAGCTACTACCTGCACTATTCTTTGCAAGATGCCGTAGTGGTACAAAATGGTGATGAAGGAAGAGAAAAAGATAATTGTCGGCAGTACTTTGAAAGCGATGTAGTGTTCTTCAAAGTTGTCACCAAAAACGAATTTTGCTCCGGCATCGGAATAGTTGAGAAATTGACTTACTACATCTCCCAGAAATTTGAATACCACAAAACCGGGTGTTGTTCGTAGAATCAGTATTCCGAAAATCAGCTGTAAACCAATCCCCCACAGCACCGGCACCCAACGAATAGCGCGACGGTTGACAGATAAACCGTAAGAAATACCTACAAATGCAAAGATTCCAAGCAACGATATTAAACGATTCATTAGTTGTTAGTTGTTAGTGGTTAGTTGTTAGTTAGGGATGGGGCATTGGTAGTGGGAGCGTCTCGCTCCATACGGGAGCATCCCAAATTTTTACTGTAGTGCGAGCATTTTGCTCGCTCGGAAGTGCCAGCGAGCAAGATGCTCGCACTACAAATATTTTTCAATAACTGGGATGCTCCCCTCTAACAATAAAGTTATGAATTGAAATTTCTCCCCATCTCCCCATCTCCCCATCTTCCCCCTCTCCCCAATCTCCCGCACCTTCGGTGATAGAAACACGAAGCAACGGGGAACTCTAATATAAGAACTTTATAAAACGAGCATATAAGAATGGTTGTTATTACTGGTTATGAGATTTTGGAAAAAATTTATGAAAGCTCAAATTCTGCGGTTTACCGGGGAAGACGAGAGGAAGATAATCAGCCAATTATTCTTAAAGTTCTTAAGCAGGATTGTTTGAATCCCTTACAGTTGACTCGCTATAAGCAGGAGTATGAAATCATTTGCAATCTGGAACATCAAGGAATTATCAAGGCTTACGATTTGCAACACGATAATTTTTTGATGATGATTTTGGAAGATTTCGGGGGAGAGTCGCTGAAGAATTTACTCTCTCAAAATAAATATCAATTTAATTTGATGGAATGTTTGGAAATTGCCTGTCAAATTACTGATAGTTTGGCTCAAATTCATGCAGCACAAGTTATTCATAAGGATATTAATCCTAGCAATATTGTTTTTAATCCCATTACTAAGCAACTGAAAGTTATTGATTTTGGTATTTCCACAAAATTGGGAAGCGAACATACTGTTTTAAAGAGTGCGAATGCTTTAGAGGGAACTTTAGCATATATTTCTCCCGAACAAACCCGAAGAATGAATCGTTGTTTGGATTACCGCACGGATTTTTACTCTTTGGGGGTAACTTTATATGAATTATTTACCCATGAGTTACCTTTTAAAAGCGATGATGCGATGGAGTTGATTCATTGTCATCTTGCTAAAAAAGCTGTTTCTCCTCATAAAATTAATCCTAAAATTCCTCGGATGGTTTCAGCTATTATCGCTAAATTGATGTCAAAAACGGCTGAGGAGCGCTATCAAAGTGTTTGGGGAATTAAAGCTGATTTGGAAACTTGTTTGCATCAATTACAAAGTTATAACTGCATAATTGATTTTGATTTGGGTAAAGAAGATATTTCGTCACAGTTTAATATTTCTCAGAAGCTTTACGGTAGAGGACAAGAAATTTCTACTTTATTAAATGCGTTTGAACGAGTTATCGCCGCGAATAGTAAAACAGAAATGATTTTGGTAACGGGTTATTCTGGTATTGGCAAATCTGCTTTGGTAAAAGAAATTTATCAACCACTTACTCGTCATCGGGGTTATTTTGTTTCGGGTAAATTCGATCAGTTTCAACGCAATATTCCTTATTCTGCTGTAGTTAAAGCTTTGAGCGGATTGGTAAAACAGCTTTTAAGTGAAACGCAATTACAGCTACAGGAATGGAAGCAAAAGTTATTATCTGCTATTCAACCAAATGCTCAAATTATCATTGATGTAATTCCAGAAGTTGAATTAATTGTTGGTAAGCAACCGAATGTAGAAGAATTAAGTGGAAGTGAAGCTCAAAATCGGTTTAATTCGGTTTTTAAAAGTTTTTTTCGCGTTTTTTGTCAAGATTTACATCCTTTAGTTTTATTTTTGGATGATTTACAGTGGGCTGATTCGGCGAGTGTACAGTTAATTGAATTGATGATGACAGACGAGCAAATGCATCATCTGTTATTAATTGGTGCTTATCGAGATAATGAAGTTGATGCTGCCCATCCTTTAATTATTTTGCTAAAAAGATTGGATATTAATGCATCTATCAACCAAATTAATTTGACTCCTCTCAATCGAGATAATATTACTAATTTAATTGCCGATACTTTATATCGAGACATCAATGATGTGAAAATGTTGGCACAATTAGTTAGCGATAAAACGGGTGGAAATCCTTTTTTTGTCAATCAATTTCTGTCTAATTTATATTCCGAAAAATTAATTTACTTCCACACGTCGCAAAAGGCAAAAAGACCTAGATGGGAATGGGATATTGCTCAAATCGAAGCGATGGATATCACCGATAATGTTGTCGATTTAATGATATCTAAATTAATTAAACTACCAAAATCTACCCAGCAAGTTTTACGTTTAGCAGCCTGTATCGGTAATCGCTTCAGCTTGAATACTCTGGCAATTGTTAGCGAACTTTCGGTTATAGAAGCTTTTCAAAATTTAGCGATCGCCATTAAGCAAGGTTTCATTTTACCGACTTCTGGATTGGAGTTTGTTAATGGTAAAATGCTTGATTCGCAACTTGTTATTTATAATTTTAAGTTTCTACACGATAGAGTTCAACAAGCAGCTTATTCTTTGATTTCAGAATACGAAAAACAAGCAATTCATTTACAAATTGGCTGGTTGCTGCATTCTAGTTTTTCTCCACAAGAAAAAGTAGCACATATTTTTGAATTAGTAGACCATTTTAATTTAGGTAGAGAATTAATTATTAACAATCGAGAAAAAATTGAATTAGTAAAATTGAATTTAACTGCGGCTAAAAAAGCTAAAGATGCGATTGCTTATATTGCTGCTAAAGATTATTTAAATATTTGCGTAAAACAATTACCTGAAAACAGTTGGTTTCTGTATTACGAACTTACTTTAGATATCTATAAATTACTTGCTGAAATTGAATATTTAAACGGTGATTTTGAAAGATCGGAATCCTTGATTAATTTAATTGTTGAAAAAGCTAGAACACCTGAAGAAAAAGCGGATATTCACAATTTGTTGATTATTCAATATACGACTCTGGGTAAGTTAAGTGAAGCTATAGGATTAGGTAAAAAAGGATTGGAATATGTCGGGGTTAAGTTACCAGAAGAGAATTTAGATGAAGCTTTAGAAATTGAAATTATTAAAGCTAACAAACTTCTTGAAGGAAAGGAAGTAGCTTCATTAATAAATCATTCCGAAATAAAAATACTAGACAAAATTGTTGCTCTTAAGTTATTTACAAATATTGACTCACCATCCTACCTAATAAATAAACAGCTTTACTATATTGTTGTAATTAAAATGCTGAACCTATTTTTAGAATATGGTAATTTAGCAGATTATATTACAGTTTATAGTAGTTATGGTACATTACTAGGAGAAATTTGGGGAGAATATCAAAAAGGTTATGAGTTTGGAAAGCTGGCTCTGAATATTAGTGAAAAATATTGTAACCTTAATCAAAAATGTAAAGCTTGTTTTGTTTTAACCAATTCTCAGATGTTTTGGGTAAAGCACGTAAAATTTACAAATGATATTGCTAAGTCAGCATTTCAAGCAGGTGTAGAATCTGGAAATTTACAATTTTCTGGTTATACATTAGCTTCTCAGCTATTTAATATTTTGCATCAAGGTATAAGTATCTCACAACTAACTATAGAAGCTAATAATAGTTTGTTGTTTGTTAATAAAAATAACAATCAACTAGCAAATGATATTATTTGGGCTGCAAAACTATGTTTAAGCAACCTAAATGGAGAAACGAAAGAAATACTTAATTTTGATAGTCCCGATTTAAGCGAAGCAGAATATCTGCAAGACTGTTGGGAACAAAAAAGCTATATACCTTTGTTTTATTACTATACTTCTAAATCTTTCATACTATATCTTTACAATAAACCAGTTGAAGCTTTGGAAGCAGTGATTGAAGCAGAAAAATTATTAGAATATGTTGCTGGTATAATTACAATTGCCGACCAAAATTTCTATCAATCTCTGATTTTAACAGCACTATACTCATCTGCAACTTTTGCCGAACAAAAACAATATTGGCATCAATTAGAACGCAATCAAACGCAAATGAAGATTTGGGCTAACAATTGCGAAGCTAATTTTTTACACAAGTATTTAATTATAGAAGCAGAAATAGCGCGAATTTCTGGTAATAAACTAGAAGCAATGGAATTATATGACTTAGCAATTGCTTCTGCAAAGACATATGGATTTGTTCAAAATGCAGCTTTAGCAAATGAATTAGCAGCTAAATTTTGGTTGGGAATGAATAAAGAAGATTTCGCTCAATTTTATCTCGGCAAAGCTTACAATGGCTATCAAACTTGGGGTGCGAAAAATAAAGTAGCAGATTTGGAAAGTCAATATTCTTTTTGGTTAAATCCCAGATTAGCAAAATCTACAAATTCTCAAACAACTATAACTCAAAATTCTATAACTAGTAATTTGGGAGAATCTTTAGATATAGATACTGTTTTCAAAGTCTCCCAAACTATTTCTAACGAAATTTTGTTGGCGGAGTTGATTCATAAATTGATGAATACTGTGATTGAAAATGCCGGAGCGCAAGCAGGATATTTAATTTTTGTTAGCGATGGGGAATTATTTATTGAAGCAGCAATCAACGCTGATGGTAAATTAGAAGAAAACAATTCTCTTCCCGTTACAGCTTTCAATAATTTACCAATTTCAGTAATTAATTACGTTGTTAGAACCCATACGGATGTTTTACTTGATGAAGCAAATGAAACAAGTGAATTTGCTGATGATGCTTATTTTATAGAACAAAAACCCAAATCTGTTTTATGCATTCCAATTCTACATCAAGGTAAATTAATCGCGATTCTTTATCTAGAAAATAATCTTACCACCGCAGCTTTTTCCCCGCAACGCTTGCGATTACTCAAACTTATTTGTTCTCAAGCGGCTATTTCGATCAAAAATGCAACTCTTTACAACACCTTAGAACAAAAAGTAGCAGAAAGAACTCAACAACTTTCTCAAGCTATAGAAGATTTACAAACTGCTCAAAAACAACTTGTAGAATCCGAGAAAATGGCTGCATTAGGTAGTCTTGTTGCGGGGGTTGCTCACGAAATCAATACTCCCGTAGGTACCAGTATCACTGCTGCTTCCACTTTAAAAGATGAAACAACTAGCTTCAATAATGATGTTATGGAAGGAAAATTAAAACGCTCATCTTTAAATAACTATTTAGAAATTGCCAGCGAAACTACTGATTTGATTTTAAATAACCTTAATCGTGCTTCCGATTTGATTCAAAGCTTCAAACAAGTAGCAGTTGATTCTTCCAATTTAGAAAAACGTGAATTTGCCATCAAACCATATATCGAAGAAATTTTAAATAGTCTTGCACCTAAATTCAAACATACCGCTCTCACTTATATGGTAGAAGGTGATAATCACATCAAATTAGATACTTTTCCCGGTGCTTTAGCGCAAATTGTCACAAATTTCGCCATGAATTCTCTAAATCACGCTTATCAACCGGGAGAAAAAGGACAATTATGCTTCAAAATTACCCAACAGCAAAATCAAGTTTTAATTGAATACAGCGATGATGGTTGTGGTATTCCCTCAGAAAATTTAAGTAAAATCTTTCAACCGTTTTTTACCACTGCAAGAAACCAAGGTGGTACCGGATTGGGGTTGCATATAGTCTATAACCTAGTTACTCAAAAACTTCAAGGCAAGATTGATGTTAAAAGTGAAGTGAATTTGGGAACAATATTTATAATCGCATTGCCACTGGGTTGATTAAAAGGGTTGGGGGGAATAGGCAACAGGGAAATACTACGAGCAACCTGGTTTTTTTACGCTTTTCAAGAATGAATCATAAGTAAATCAGTACTTCTTCTGTTGCCCGTTTCCTGTTTCCTGTTCCCTACCCGCACAAGTAATTTTATAAAATAACTCAAATTTATATATGACAGTTAATACCAATCTAAATTTTTCCGAAATAGATGATGATATTTTAGTCTTCGAGCCTGAAGAAACCGATGATATTGCGATAGATACATCTTTGCAGGAAGCTTGGAAAATTATTATTGTGGATGATGAACCCGCAGTACATCAAGTAACTCAGTTAGCTCTAAAAAACTTTGTTTTTGATGGTAAAGCTTTAACTTTCTTTTCTGCTTATTCCAGTCAAGAAGCAAAAGAATTAATTGCCGCTCATCCCGATACGGCTTTAATTTTACTTGATGTGGTAATGGACAGTAATGATGCAGGTTTACAAGTAGTTAAACATATTCGTGAAGAATTAGAAAATAAACGAGTCCGAATTATTTTACGCACTGGGCAACCTGGAGATGCACCAGAAGAATCGGTAATTATTAATTATGATATCAACGATTACAAACTTAAAGTCGAACTTACCAGACAAAAGTTGATTACTACAACTATTACTGCTTTACGTTCCTATCGCGATTTTACCATTATTGAAGAACAATCGATCAAATTGACTCAAGCCTTAGAAACTTTGCAAAATACCCAACTTCAATTAGTGCAAAGTGAAAAAATGTCCGCATTAGGTAATTTAGTTGCAGGAATCGCACACGAAATTAATAATCCTATTGGGTTTGTTGCCGGTAACTTAAAAATGGCGCGAGAATACGTAGGGGATTTGTTTGAATTAATTGAACTATATCAAGAATACTATCCAAATCCGGAACCAGAAATTGAACAACAAATCGAAGAAATAGATTTAGAATATTTGCGCGATGATTTACCTAAACTATTTAATTCTTTAAAAATAGGTTCAGAACGCATTCGTAATATTAGTACTAGTTTGCGTACTTTTTCCAGAGGAGATACCGAGCATAAAATACCATTTAATATTCATGAAGGTATTGATAGCACTCTTTTAATTCTTAGACATCGTTTAAAAGCTTCGGAGTCACATCCTGCAATTAATATAATAAAAAACTATGCCGATTTACCTTTAATTAATTGCTATTCCGGACAACTCAACCAAGTATTTATGAATTTACTAGCTAACGCTATAGATGCTTTAGAAGAATCAAATCAAGAAAGAAGTTTTGAAGAAATTGAAGATAATTTGAATCAAATTGAAATTACCACAAGTTTAACAGCAGACAAAAAATCTGTAGCAATTAAAATCGCTGATAAAGGTTTAGGAATTTCCGAAGAACTTCAACAGAGAATCTTTGATAATTTATTTACAACTAAAGCAGTAGGAAAAGGTACGGGTTTGGGTTTATCAATTGCCCGTCAAATTATTGTAGAAAAACATGAAGGAAGTTTAAATTTTAATTCGGAAATAGGTAAAGGGACTGAGTTTGTGATTGAAATTCCGGTGAGATCGACAGATAGTTGAAAATTTACTTTTTATATGCAACTTATATTTAGAATTATCTTCATATGCATAAAATTTACAACAATATGTCCCAGACTTACTATTGTAATATCTAGGACATATGATGTTTTCTCTTAAGTAAAAACTACTATGATTTCAGCCAGTATTTTTGATGAGATTACGCAAACACGGTATCAATATTATCGATTAACGTGCTGGCTGAATTCCAACTTACAACTGCTAAAAGCTCCCCAAACTGAGAAATTTCAGCACCTTTGACACCATCAACAATTGAGAGGTCATCGGTATTACCAGAAATATCAAAGGTGGTTTGACCTAACTGGAAGTTGTTTATAGTATCAATTCCCTTACCTAATTCTAAGACAACTATATCGTCACCACCGCCAAGCCAGATGTTATCGTTGCCTAAGCCACCATCAATTTTATCGTTACCAGAGCCGGTGTAAATCGTGTCATCACCAGCACCACCGAATACAATATTGTCGCCTTCGGCAGCGAAAATAGCGTCGTTACCAGAGCCACCATACATAGTGTCGGCTTGAGAACCACCATACATGGTGTCATCACCAGTACCACCCAATACAATATTTTCACCTTCACCAGCGTACATCAGGTCATTCCCAGAGCCACCATCCATATCATCGGCTTGAGAACCACCATACATAGTGTCATCTCCAGTATTACCGAATACAATATTTTTACCTTCACCAGCGTAAATCAGGTCATTACCAGAGCCACCATCCATATCATCGGCTTGAGAACCACCATACATAGTGTCATCTCCAGTATTACCGAATACGATATTTTCACCTTCACCAGCGTACATCAGGTCATTCCCAGAGCCACCATCCATATCATCGGCTTGAGAACCACCATACATAGTGTCATCACCAGTACCACCGTAAAGAGTATTCATACCGTCGTTGCCGAAGATTTGATCATTGCCTCCTTTTCCGAAGATAATATCATCGCCGACTGTACCGAAAAGAGACTCACTATTGTCTGTTCCCACAATCGCTTTATCTTTTATCAATGCTTCGATCGCTGCATCTGCTTGGATTAAACCAAACCCAGTTTTAAAATCAAAGCCAACATCAAAGCCAGAGGTAAATGGATCGTCCATATCCAAGGCTGTTTTTTCTAAAGCTTCATAGATTTCAGCAGGAGTTGCGCTAGGAATAGCATCGAGCATTAAAGCCGCAACCGCAGCCGCATGGGGAGCCGCAGCCGATGTACCAAAGAAGTTGGGGAAACCATCTCCTTCTATGTCTTGTCCAGGGAAAGGAGGGAAAAATGTGGTATTCGTACCATCTGGAGCAGTAATTTCGGGCTTCCGGCGGATTTCGGGTACTGGTAGGCGATCGCCATTTGTATCAAACAAGATGGGAGTACCACCAGCAGAAGAAAAACGGTTTATTACAGCTGGATTTACACCATACTCAGGAGTTCGTTGGTAGAAAGCAGCACCAACAGCCTCAGCACCAGCAGCATTGGAGTGTCCGAAAGTTGTGCTGCTGTTAGTGGCATACTCGTTGATAGTGGTATTACGAAATAATACGTATTTCAGTAAATCTGGGTTGGGACCTGCAAAATTTGAGATTGCCAAATTGAACTGATCTGTCCCGAAGGAACCATCATTGACAAATCTGAAGGCTTCTACCGGGTCATTGCCTATGTTATTAAACGCACTGCCAGTTAATATATTCCTCCCCGATTCATCTACCAAGAAAATATCCAAATCATTAGGAGAGCCAGCACCACCACTGACAGAGAAGAAAGGCGAATCCCACTGAAAAGACACGAGAAATTCGGCACCAACTGGAACTGTAATACTTTGGAGAAAATCTACTCCTACCCCTGGGTCAAAATCATGAAATTCACCAAATACGGTTGATCCTATACCACTAGGAGTAAAAGCACTTTCGTAGGAATTGCGAGCTCCGTTGCCTGCGGAGGAAAAGTAAGCTGCACCGTCAGCCACTACTTTGTCTACAGCTTGAGCGATAATCCCATCTTGGAACATCGGTTCGGCAAAATAGATAACGTCATCCACAATCACATCAGATCCAGTTGCAGCGAGTTCGATAATGCCGTTAGCAAAATCAGCCTGACCACCAAATGCTGTATGAAAAGCTAAATCGGCACCGGGAGCGACATCATGAACCAATTGCAACATGGCTCGTCCTTCATCAGAGCCACCACCAGGTAAGTCTTTTAACACATTAACTTGTGTTGTATTACCTAACGGATTCCCAACACCGGGAAGGTCGCCAGTCGCAACATCACGAGCAGCCCCACCCAGGTTGTCATAGCTGTCTGATAGCACACCTACAGTCACACGCCTGCCATCTACATCAAAAGTAGACCGAGCAATATCAGCACGCATGGCAATATCAGCTTCACTCGTAACCAGCCCCACATTAGTTGTTGCTATTGCTGCTCTAGCAAACTTGAGACTTTTTAAATCGGCAGCTTGGGCAATAGCTTCAATAGGGAACATTCCCGAAACGTAACGGCCATATACCGAACCTTCTTTTAACCCTAATTCTTGCAACTTAGCCAGCAAAGTATCTGCATCATCTGTTGCAACAAAGTCAATCACAACATAACCATTATCCACTCGCAACATGGAATTGCTCGCTTCGGAAGTTTCGGAGGTTGAAAGTACACCTACTTCTGAAGAAGACATATATTCTTCGTGGAGCAAAAATAGATCAGTGCCTAATTTTGCTGCAAGTGGATCGGTTTTCTGTACTATCAATTTGTTTAATTGGTTGAAATCCATTTTCTTTTTTCCTTGTTACTTGGGTTATTTTTTCGCAGGCATATCTGTACTCGAACATTCGAGCTGCTTGAAATAAGCACATTCTTAAAAAATGCGATCTATCCAAAAGATTGAGATTCGGGCATGAAGAGATTTTTGAAAATTAATGATTTCAATTTCAGGGAATCTCAGCCGATTTATTGACGATTGAAAATATACCTAATCGCTCGCTCATACAAGCATCTTTTCACTCTATGCAATAGCTAAGAGCAATAATAGAAAACTTTAACAGATAGGATTTTGATTAGCCGAGTCAAATTTAGACTTATATCTATTAACTGTATATTTTTTTACTAACATATTTTTAGTATCTATCTATCTTTATCTAAAAATCATTTTGAATTCGAGAGCCAAAATTCTCTATTCCTTGTGTTTCAAGAAAATATTTATTATTTATGAAGTGAAAAACAGCTATCTAAAATAAAGATTTTGTAAAATGTATAATTTATACTTAGTAGTGCGACCATCTTGGTCGCTAGCCACCACGAGGGAGCGAGACGCTCCCACTACCAATGTGTTACCCCGCAAAACTTATGTGGTGGAGTAATAGTTTTGTTTTCCGGAACCGTCGGGAGACTTAGCACTGCTACGTCTATACAATCCGTCAGAATTAATCAAACAAAGTATAGGTTGTTGAATATCCCTTTGTATTTTATGTTTTATCAATACAGGTGATGCTTCCAATAACCAATTTACAATTCCATTACTCCCCGATAATGTGCTTCAATTTCTTTGACGGTTTTTGATTTACGCTTGGTTTGCCATTGACTATGTTTAAATAATTCCTGTCGTAAGTTGTCAAAGTTGATATTTTTAACTTTACCATCAGCTACAATTTGTTTACCATTTACCCAAACGCTATCAACTACATTTGTAGGTCTTCCTAATACTAATAAACCTACTGGATCGGTACGCGGTAACAAAGATAAACTTGTTAAGTCATACATGACTAAATCTGCTTTTTTACCTACCGTCAAAGAACCAATTTGTTCTCCTAAATTCAAACCTTTTGCTCCACCTAAAGATGCCATTTCTATTGATTCTCTGGGTGTAATCCAATGTTGATAGTCTAAATCGGTAATGTTATGTAAAATCGAACCCATTTTGATTGCTTCTAATAAATCTTGAGAATCATTACTTGATGCACCATCGCAACCGAAAGACACATTTACCCCTGCTTGGCGATATTTTAAAATCGGTGCAATTCCACTTCCTAAACGTAAATTACTCAAGGGATTGTGAACTACAGTAGATTTAGTTTCTGCAAGAATATTAATATCGTCGTCTGTTAAATGAACGCAATGGGCTAAAGAAGTGCGATTACTTAAATAACCAATTTTATGTAAATGCTCGACAGCCGTACAGCCATATTTTTCTTTAGCTAACTTTTCCTGGGCTTTGGTTTCTAATAAATGCGAATGACGACAAAGATTATACTTATCACTTAACTCAATACATCCTTTAAATAAAGCATCGCTGCAAAGCTGAATTCCCGTCGGTGCTAAGGCAAAATAAATTCCATCTTCGGGTTTATGATATTTATTAATTGCCTCTTCCATAATTTCCAAAGTCGCTTGAGTCGAACGAAAATAATCCTCATGAGTTACTTCCGATTCACCCGAAGGCATACCAGCAGTAAGAGATTGATCTTGAATTAAAGGTGCGATAACTGCGCGAATACCAACTTTTCGATAAGCTTCAACTGCCACGGTAATAGTTTCAAGCTCCTTGCCAGGAATCAAAACTAAATGATCGACAACACATGTACCTCCCGATAGCAAAGTTTCTACAGCAGTACCCAAAGCGCTTAGATAAACTTGTTCCGTATCCAGAGGTGCAAAATCATAAAGTTCAGCCAACCATAGCTCCAAAGGATAAATCGACATTATCCCCCGCTGCCACATTTCCGAAGAATGAGTATGAGCGTTAACAAATCCCGGCAACAGCAACTTATTTTTACCATCAACCGCTTCGCCGATAACATCCAAACCAGAAGAAACTTGAGCTATATTCCCATCTTCGATTTGTACATCTACCGCAGCGTAATCATCCTCTGTTGGAATTAAAACATTTTGAATTGTAAAGTTCATTTTGTGTTAGTAGTTAGTTGTTGGGCATTGGGCATGGGACATTGGGCATAGGGCATTGGGCATTAGACATTAGGTATGGGAAAATATTTTATAAACTCCTAACTCCTAACTCTTAACTCCTAACTTTTACCCATTACCCATTCCCAAATTATTATGAAACCATTAAAACCTTTAGGAGTTGCGCCGAATGCTTGGATGGTAAATGATACTATCGCAGACATTACTCGCTCTCAATTAGATCCACAACCCGTTATTGTAGCTACAGAAACAAAAAATGTGCGCTTTGATTTGGCGAAAACCGCTATTATCGTCATTGATATGCAGAACGATTTTTGTCATCCCGATGGCTGGTTGGCGCATATTGGAGTTGATGTAACCCCCGCACGGCAACCTCTAGAGCCATTGCAAAACTTACTTCCAGTGCTGCGATCGCACAACGTACCCGTAATTTGGCTCAACTGGGGCAATCGTGCCGATTTACTTAATATCAGCGCTGGTTTGCGTCACGTTTATAATCCTACAGGTGAAGGTGTCGGTTTAGGAGATGCTTTGCCCAGCAACAGTGCCAAAGTTCTCACCAAAGATAGTTGGGCTGCGGCGGTAGTAGATGAATTAGAACAATTGCCTGATGATATTTACGTAGACAAATTTAGGATGAGCGGGTTTTGGGATACTCCGTTAGATAGCATTTTAAAAAATTTAGGTAAAACAACATTATTATTTGCAGGTGTCAATGCCGACCAATGCGTTCTCTGTACTTTACAAGATGCAAATTTTTTAGGATATGACTGTATTTTTATCAAAGACTGTAGCGCTACCACTTCACCAGAATATTGCTGGTTAGCAACGCTTTATAACGTTAAACAATTATTTGGTTTTGTTACAGACTCGTCAGCAATTGTTGAAGGAATCAAGGAAGGGGGATAGGGTGAGGGGGATAGGGTGAGGGAGATGGGGAGATGGGGAGACAAGGTGACAAGGTGACAAGGAGACAAGGAGACAAGGTGACAAGGAGACAAGGAAAAATAATTTTAATTCTTAACTCCTAACTCCTAACTCCTAACAATTATCAATTATCAATTACCAATGCCCAATCCTCCATTCCCAACAACGCGCCAACTAACAACTAACCACTAACAACTAACTCCTAACAAATATGATTAACAGTTGCGTAATTCCGGTTATTAAGTCTCCTTCTGATTATCAAGCGTTTCGGATTAGCCCTGATGATTCTAACCGTTTGGCGATTGTTTTCGATCCGGCGATCGCCAATTCATCGTTGACTTGTTGTGTAGAGATTTTTGATGTGGGTGGCAAGACTCCGCCAAATCGTCATTTGTTTGCTTTGGAGATGTTTTTTGTTCTCAAAGGAGAAGGTAGAGCAATTTGCGATGGTAAAACTGTAAATATCAAAGCTGGAGATAGTCTGCTGGTTCCCGCTACTGGTACTCATCTAATTGAAAATACGGGTTCTGGGCGCTTATATACTTTAACTATTATGGTTCCTAACGAAGACTTTGCCGAACTAATTCGCAGCGGTACACCTGTAGAATTGGATGCCGAAGATATGGCTGTTTTAGGAAGACAATTTCAGTGAGGAGTTAGGAGTTAGGAGTAGGGAGTAGGGAGTAGGGAGTAGGGAGTAGGGAGTTAGGGGTTAGGAGTTGGGAGTTAGGAGTTAGGAGTTAACAACTAACAACTATCAACTAACAACTAACAACTATCAACTAACAACTAACAACTAATAATGGCATTTAGTAATTATAAAAGTATTAGCGCGGTTGTTAAAAAGTTTCAAATTAAGTATTTTCTAGAAAACTTTATGCTGGAGGTGGATTTTCCGGTTAAGGAGTCGTTTCGAGAGGAACTTGATTTATTGTTTACAGATGGAGTTGTTGATAATTCTGAAGATGCTATTTGCGAAAATCTGATTTATCCAATTTTGAAAGAAGTTTGGAAATCCTATAGAAGTAAATTAACTCTTTGGAGCCATCAAGCATTAGTTTATGATGAGGATTTATCTGGCATTCCGGATTATACGGTTACTCAAAGAAATCCCCTAGCGACTATTGTTTTTGATAAACCTTATTTTTTGACGGTTGAAGCTAAACAAGACAAGTTTGAAGAAGGATGGGGACAGTGTTTAGCCCAAATGATAGCGATACAGCGACTGAATGATAATTTAGAGAATGATACTTTTGGAATTGTTTCTAACGGTAAAATATGGCAATTTGGAAAACTCAAATTAGATGTTTTTACTAGAAATAAGAATTTGTATGTAATTCAGGATTTAGATAAGTTGTTTGGAGCAGTTAATTATATTTTTCAACAATGCGAAAAATTGACAGCGAACAGTTAGGAGCTAGGAGTTAGGAGTTAGGAGTAGTTAGTTAGTAATTAGGAGTTTAAATGTCTACCCCCTCTACCCCCTCTACCCCCTCTACCCCCTCTCCCTACTTACCTGTAAAGTAGATGCAGGCTGGTAATTGGGAAAGATTTTACCGATCTTTGCTTTATCTAAGTTCATGTGACTTTGTAAAACTGTGGAAATAACGTCTCTAAAATCGGTGGTAACAGCTAAATCTCTTCCTTCGTGCAGTTGACTATTAGATAAGCCGGGAAAATCACCGTAAATTTGACCACCCTGAATGTTACCACCTAACAACCACATGACGTTACCGTGTCCGTGATCTGTGCCGCCGTTGCCGTTTTCTTTGACTGTACGTCCAAATTCGGATAGTACGATGATATTCGTATCTTTATACACTTCGCCTAATTCTTTCTGTAAAGTCGCTAATCCGTCTCCCAAACTTTGCAAGCGTTGTGCTAATTGTCCTTTGGAATTACCTTGATTGATGTGAGTATCCCAACCACCTAAACCCACAAACGCTAATTCAATTCTAGAATCGCGCACCATTAATCGTGCTAAACGTTGGGCATCTTTAGAGAAACCTTTGGGTAAGGGTGCGCCATTGTTGGCCATCTGCATTTCTACATCCGATTCCATCAAGGCTTTACGGGCTTGCCGTGCATCGCGATAGGTTTTACTTAAGGCATCGTTACCGCTGTATAATTTATCGAATGCGGTTGTTAAGTTGGGGTTATCTATAGGTAAGCGTTTGGCAATACGCCCTGCGGGAATAGTAGCAATAGGAGCATTTCCGCTTAAAATTCGGGGAATATCGTAACCTATATTGACAGCTTGGATGGGATTGTTTTCTACAGACATTAAAGCCAAAAGTCGATTCATCCAACCATCTTTAGTACTTTTAATTCCAGGGGTACCAGTTTCCATGTATTCTTGAGCATCAAAATGGGAACGGGTAGATTCCCGAGAGCCGCAAGCATGAACAAAAGCCAGATTTTTCTGCTTCCACAAAGGCATTAAGGCAGCAAGACTGGGGTGCAGTCCAAATTTTCCATCTAAATCCAATACACCACCGGCTTTATCTGGTTGAGGAATCGCAATTCTTTTTCTAACTTGATAATATTCATTATCGGTATAGGGTACCACTACACTAAGTCCGTCAACCGCACCCCGGAGGAAGATAACTATCAAACGTTTTGAGTTGGGGGTGGCTGAAATACTTCTACTTAACCAAGCATTAGCCCCAACTGCAATTAAACTCGAAGCAGAGAAAATACCGGCTTTTTGGATGAATTTACGTCTTTTCATTTAGTTGTTAGTTGATAGTTGATAGTTGTTAGTTGAGAGAGGGGGTAGAGGGGGTAGAGGGGGTAGAGGGGGGAGATGGGGAGACACGGAGAAATTTAAACTTATAACTTCTAACTGGTAACTGCTGACTGTTTACTGTTCACTGCTCACTGATTATCGGTACATAAATTCTGGGCTACCTAAGATAATAACGGCTCTTTGTTTGGGGGGGCTACTGTTTAGAATTTCTTGGGTTTTTGTTGAAAAGTTGTTTCCCAGGGTGTTTGTTAATTCTGTGGAATCAATTGGTTTGTTGGGACGACGGGGTTTATTATTATTATTACTATTATTATTTTTATTACTTCTATTTCTGTTTTTTAATCCTCCCCTACCTATTGTATTGGCGAAGCTTAAACGCCAGTTGATTCCTTCGGGATTTAACCATGCTTCTTGGGTGTTTTTATATCCGTTTGGGCTTTGATTTCCGTATAATGGCATTCCCATTCTGTGCAGTACGCTATTTATTCGAGCAAAGTCTTGAATCGGTGTGTCGGTGGCTCGAATGCTGGAAATTACGTATTGATATGGTGTTTTAAATTTGGCGTTATAATATTTAGTATCCCAAAATTCTGAACTCTTAAATAAAGTTTCGAGTACGCTGCGAATGTCGCCGTCTGTTGCTAAATAACGTTTTGATAATTTATCTACTAAAGTTTGCGGTGGTTTGTCTGCAACAAAGTACTGAGCTAATTTGTAGCTTACATGACGGGCAGTGGCTGGATGTTTTGCCAAAATATCTAGGGCTTTTTCTCCTTCTGCAATGCCGCTGCCTTTAATTTCTTTGCCTAAAAAGACTTTATCGGTGAAGTCATGACGCTTAGAATTAAAGTAGAAATCATAGCCGTTTTTTAACTTGGGCCGGGACGACGAAAGCCCCAGCCGGTAAAAATTTTAGCTAAGGTAATCACGTCTTCTTCTGTATAACCACCGTCAACGCCCAAGGTATGTAATTCCATTAATTCACGAGCGTAATTTTCGTTTAAGCCTTTGAATCTTCCCTTATGACGATTGTTAGAAGCGTTATTTTGCCAGTTATCCAGATAAAACAACATGGCTGGATGACGAGCAGTTGCACCTAATAGGTCGCGAAATTTACCGAAAACATGAGGTCTAATTGCTTGTTCTTCGTAAGCTCCCATCCATAAACGGGTTTGTCCTTTATTTTGATATACGTTGAAGTGGTTGTACCAAAAATCTACCATTACTTCTTGCAACTGCCGGGGGCTTTCTGTCGCTCTGAGCAATCGTGCTTTTACGGCTTGTTGGCGAATCAATCTTTCTTTTTTTCGCCTTTTTTTCTTCATTTCCTGAGTAGGTTTTGGTAAGCGACTGATGCTGTATTGCGAATATAGTTGTGCGGGGGTTAAGCGTAAAGTTTGGAGTTGAGAAAGTTGATTTTTTAAGTTTTGGGGTTCTGGTATCGATTCGGGTGTCAACTGCTGTTGGATATATTTATCAATGCCAATTTCTTTGACTTTTTCTATATCGCCAGGAGCCGCACCAAAACTGAGACGATTAATTATATGGAGTATTTTTGAATTTTGAAGTTGAGGTTCAACTTGAGAAATGATTTTATTATCTGCGGTAATTTGATTTGCTGATATTGCATCGCAGCTTGAATTAGTTAAACCTATAGCAATAACAACGGCGAGTATCCAGCTTTTTGTATTGATCATAAAGTGGGGAATGGGGAGTAGGGAGTAGGGAGTAGGAGTTAGGAGTTAGGAGTTATGAGTTAGGAGTAGGGAGTAGGGAGTAGGGAGTAGAGAGTAGTACTTCACCACATAAGATATGAGGGATAACACATTCGTAGTGCGAGCATCTTGCTCGCTAGCAGTCACGAGCGAGCAAGATGCTCGCACTACGTAAACCCGTTAAAATTATTGTGCCGGACTACTATTCTATTTAAATAAATTTCCACTGTTCCCTACTACCTACTACCTACTCCCTAAAATAAAAAAGATGGACAAAATTGCCCACCTCAAATGCTGCTATTCAAATCAAACTAATGGCTTACTTTTTTTGTCTTTGGCTGCGTATATTAGCACGCCATTGTTCTAACGTTTTCTTCTGCTGGGGATTCAAGACTCCTTCCATTTGTTGTTGAGAGCCTACCATAATATTTTGTAGTTGCTTCTGCTGTTCCTGAGTAAACTGGATGGATGCAAAAACCTGCTGGGCAGGCTTACCTGCTTGCAAATCAGTTTGAATTTTTTGACGTTGCTGTTGTGTGAGAACAGCTTGAATTTGATCGCGAGTTTTGGTGCGAATTTGAGTGATTTTGTTGATTTGCTGCTGAGATAACTTTAAATCTGGGGACTCGGGCGATTAGCTTGAGAAACCCTCTGTGGTGCATTAGAGTTAACTTGAGCGTTTGCTGCTAAGGGAGTGATACTAAACGCTACTGCGATCGCACCAGCTAAGAGAGATAGTTTTTTAAGCTTCATTAAATGCCTCGTGGATTTATGCTTTTTGATGTAACCATTATAGAAACCCATTGCCCAAAGCCCATGAGTATAATCCGCGTTAAATTGGATTTTTCTATCTTGGTTTTTTTATTTACCTACTTCAGCATTTTAACAAAAAAAAGAAAAAGGGAGTGTCGAATCCCTTTTTCTTGAAGGAGCATGAAAAAGCTAAATATTTTCAGAAATCTATTTGAGTTTAAATCTAATTAATTAGCTAAAGCGTTGTTGACGGTTGCCGCGACGATTTTGGCGCATTTGCTTCATTTCTTGCATAATCGCTTTTTGTTCGTCGGTTAAAATCGCTTCAAATTGAGCTTTCTTAGATTCTTTAATTTTCTTCATTTCTGCTTTCTGAGCGTCAGTTAAATTTAAACTACGCCATACTCCGCGTTTCTTCTCTCCACTAGCTTTCGCTGCTTCTAATTTCTGTAATTGTTCTGGAGTTAAGATTTTCTGCATATCAGCACGAGCGCTTTCTTTAATTTGCTGCATTTGAGCTTTTTGCGCTTCAGTCAAATTCAACTTATTCTTCCAGCCACCTTGCTTTCTACTTTGAGCAATAATTACAGAATTATTTGAACTGGTTTGTGCGTTAGCAAATGCAGCACCTGCGGTACCTACAGTCAAAATAGCGGCAATAACTAAGGATGTACGTTTGAGATTCAACATTTTTAGTTTGTTCTTAGTAAAATAATTTGGTCTTTTTTTATATTGCAGCAGGCGAGATGCCTGCCTTATTTGAGGTAATTTAAGTATTAGCTAGCTGATGAGCCACGGTTGCCGCGACGATTTTGGCGCATTTGCTTCATTTCTTGCATAATCGCTTTTTGTTCGTCGGTTAAAATCGCTTCAAATTGAGCTTTCTTAGATTCTTTAATTTTCTTCATTTCTGCTTTCTGAGCGTCAGTTAAATTTAAACTACGCCATACTCCGCGTTTCTTCTCTCCACTAGCTTTCGCTGCTTCTAATTTCTGTAATTGTTCTGGAGTTAAGATTTTCTGCATATCAGCACGAGCGCTTTCTTTGATTTGCTGCATTTGAGCTTTCTGTGCTTCAGTCAAATTCAACTTATTCTTCCAGCCACCTTGCTTTCTACTTTGAGCAACGATAGTAGGTGAAGAGGAACTGATATCAGCTTGAGCAGCAAAAGGAATTGCACTTATTGTTAAAGCAACAGCACCGGCTAAGAAAGATAAGTTCTTGAGTTTCATGTTTGATTTCCTGGGTTTGTTTTGTTCGATGTCATCATCATAGGATGCCAGTCTCAGTAGTTGCATGAGTAAAAAGTAACGAGTAATTGTGCAAAGATATCTAGATAAAGTCATATATCAAACCGTGACTTTAGTCATGCTTCCGGATAAGGATAGTTGTTTACTATTAATTAAAATTTACCGGAATGCACCATTATCAACAAAGCTCCAACTCTCCTTAAAAAAGGGAAAAGGGAATAGGGAACGGGGAATAGGGAAAAATAATTTTTGTGTTTGAACAGGATAAAATATTTTTTTGCAGCAGGGGTTTCAGCATTTTTTCTAAAAATTAAGCATACTATAGGAATCCTCTACAGATTTTCAAAAAAGTCTTAGTACAATTTCTGTTTCCTATTCCCTATTGCCTGTTCCCTTTCACAATCAATGGTTTCAATATTCAAACAGGATTGCTATATATATGGCTATAAGCATAATTTAATTAATAACTCATAACTAATAATTAATAACCGGAGCAACGCAACTCATGAACCGTGCTATTGACGTTAAAAATCATCCTTTCAAATTCTTACTTTATTTGGAGTGGATATTGCTGGGATTTGCTGCGATTGCTTCAATTTTACCTCCTTTTCAGCGAGTTTCGGCAAGGTTTCCCGAATTAACAGTTATCAGTTTAGCTATTTTCGGATTGATGGGTTTAAGATTACCTACTGATAATAAAAAGCATAAAATTATCTATACCGCTTGTGAAATATTTTTAATTTTAATTATTAATTCCTTTGGTGGTCGAACATCGCGACTTTTTCCGTTCCTTAATTTAATCTTAGTAACCCGCAGTTGTTTAATTTTTCAGCTTCCCGGACGCTTAATGGTTGCTGCACTTTCTTTTTCATTGTTTTTATTTACATTTAAAAAACGGTTTTACAACGTACCATTTAGAGCATTCCGACAGGCACGTAACCCTTTACATCAAGGAAAGTTTTTTTTCTTTCAATTTAGCTTTGTGCTGCTATTTGTATTAGCGTTGGTTTTTGTTTTACTATTGATGAATGCGGTACTTTCGGAACGTCAAAGTAGAGATAAACTAACTGCTGCGAACGAAAAGCTGCGTCAATATGCTTTAAAAATTGAAAATCAAGCTACCCTCGAAGAAAGAAACCGTATTGCCCGAGAGATTCACGATTCTTTGGGACATTCTCTAACAGCTTTAAACTTACAATTAGAAACTGGCACTAAACTATTAAATACTAATCCAGAAAAAGCTAAAGATTTTTTAATTAGAGCCAAACAGTTAGGTTCTCAAGCATTAACAGATGTTCGAGAATCAGTTTCTAAAATGCGTTCTAATCCTTTACAAGAGCAATCTTTAGAAACATCTATTGATATGCTAATACAAAATTTCCATCATTCTACAAATATTAAACCAAACTATCAAATTAACTTATTCTATTCTATTCCTCGCGATATTAGTATCGCTATTTATCGAATTACTCAAGAATCTTTAACAAATATCTCTAAATATGCGGAAGCTACAGAAGTTAACTTAGAAATAACTACAGCAGCCACAAAATTATATTTAACCATCGAGGATAATGGAAAAGGATTTGACGTAAACCAAAATACTACAGGTTTCGGACTGCAAAGTATGCGCGATCGCACTTTAGCATTGGACGGTAATTTTCATATTGAAAGTCTTCCGGGTAAAGGTACTAAAATTATGGTTGATATTCCTTTATAAGTAGGGAATGGAGAACAGGGAACAGGGAACAGGGAACAGGGAACAGACTGGTTTAGAATAAATTCCCTAAGCGGGCAAACAAAGTTGTTTAAAGACGACTAAGTATATCAGCCTCGGATTTTGATTTCAAGGCGGAAATTTGAACTGTTGCCCCCAACCCAATTCCCAATTACCAATTACCTATATTAAATATGATTAGAGTACTACTAGTAGATGACCAACATTTAATTCGTCAAGGTTTAAAAACCCTATTAGAATTAGAACCTGATTTAGAAGTTGTCGGAGAAGCACAAAACGGTCAAGAAGCGGTTGAATTGGTCGAGAAATTGCAGCCGGATGTAGTATTAATGGATATTAGAATGCCGATTATGGATGGTGTCGCTGCAACCCGAGAGATAAAAAGTAAATTTGCTCAAACCAAAATTTTGGTATTAACAACCTTTGATGATGACGAATACATCAAAGCCGCATTGCAACATGGAGCAATGGGTTATTTACTCAAAGATACACCCTCAGAAGAATTAGCTGTTGCTATTCGTGCGGTACATAGAGGATACACTCAATTGGGGCCGGGAATTGTCAAAAAACTTTTAACCCAATTTCCTGCAACTACAGCAACTCAAACAATTTCTCCACCAGATAGTTTAGCCGAACTCACAAAAAGAGAAAAAGAAGTATTAGGTTTGATTGCCACTGGTGCAAATAACCGAGAAATTGCTCAGAAACTCTATATTTCCGAAGGTACAGTTAAAAATCATGTAACTAATATATTGAACCGTTTAGAATTACGAGACAGAACTCAAGCGGCAATTTTTGCAAATTCATTTGCATCATATTTGAGTGATGAGGATTGATAAAGCAAATTTTAAATAAATACCTTGCTATACAAACTATTTATTAGCCCACGTTAGCGTAGCGTGCCCGGAGGGCATAGGTGGGCTTTGTAAATGTAGCCCCATCCTTATAGGGTAAGGGCTTTTTGATCTATTTAAAAGTAACTATAATCAAAGAAAAACAGTAGATAAAAATCACAAACTTCGCATCATTGGCTGATTCCCCATCGACTTCTTCTACTGCCAGATTATCTAAACCAATTATTTTTCACAACTTAAAAAAAGATTAAGTATTTTTCATCATTTTTTTTAATCAAAAGTATTATATAACGGTATAACTTCGGTAAATAAGTTGAATAAAATTTGTATCTCAAGCTATAGATGGTATCGCAATCCGATTTGATAATTAAAATAATTAAGTATTATAGGGTGTATTATCCCTTGAAAGCAGGTACCGCTAACATAAATAAATTAGGATTTGTATATTTTGTAGTAGTTAAATTAAGTTAAATATGGTAATTAGTAGAGAAAATACAGAGTTTTATTTAAGAGACTTAGAAACACCATTAGGTAAAACCATTAATATAACAATTGTTATCTTGGTGATGGTGTCTTCAGGAATATTTGTAGCACAAACGTATCAAATATCTGAATCTATTAGCTTTATTCTTAATGTTATTGATATATTAATTCTCAATATTTTTGCCGCAGAATATTTACTACGTCTGTGGAGCGCGAAAAATAGAATACATTATATATTTAGTTTATATTCAATAATTGATTTAATTGCAATACTACCTTTCTTTATGGGTACTATTGATTTCAGCTATATTCGCTTATTACGATGGTTCCGAATTTTACGATTAATTAGATATATCGATCGAAAATTTATATTCGGCAACATTACCACAGAAGACGGCACTATTTTTACGAGAATATTATTTACTTTATTTGCAATTGTATTTATCTACTCAGGCTTAATTTATCAAGTAGAACATCCTGTAAACCCAGAAGTTTTTACTACCTTTGTAGATGCAATGTATTTTTCAATAGTCACAATGACAACTGTTGGCTTTGGTGACGTTACCCCAATTTCACAAATTGGTCGTTTATTAACAGTTTTGATGATATTCACAGGTATCGCACTGATTCCTTGGCAAGTAGGTGACTTAATTAAACGAATAGTTAAAACTGCAAATGAAGTAGAAACAATTTGCTCTGGATGTGGTTTAGATTTACATGACGAAGATGCAAAATTTTGCAAAATTTGTGGAACAAAATTACCATTAAAAAGTCTTGATAAATTTTAGATTTTAGAAGGGAATAGGGTTAGGGGGAACAATTATATAACTTCCTCTGTAAATATATAAATAATCCAGGCTTAACTACTTGTAGCGGGGAATAGAATTTTTTTGCCGTTTTTATCAATACCAAATTACACAAGATAAAAATCACGTCTTATTTATCTCGAATCTTGCACCAGTTTCTCCAAACCCGGTTTCTTTAGACGGAATTAAGAATGGTGCTGTCCGGTTAGATTTATTTAACTTATGCTATTAACGCTACCTACATACTGAGATTATTCGCGGTAATATTTTAACGTAAATCAACAAGTATTAATATAATATGCTTAAATTAATTTATGTAAATCCGACTACCGGCAATGATAGCAACTCTGGTAGCCAACAAGCACCATTAAAAACAATTACTAAAGCCCTTAAGCAATCTGCATCTGGGACAAAAATTCAGCTTGAAGAAGGTAATTACAATGCTACTAGCGGCGAAATTTTCCCTTTAATAGTTCCGTTTGGAGTAACGATTGTAGGTAATGAAGTAAACATTGGAAATAATGTTGTAATTGAAGGTACTGGTGAATATATTAGCCGTATATTTGCACGTCAAAACATAACTTTTGCATTAAGTAATGCTTCTCAACTCCGGGGTGTAACTGTAACAAATTCCGCGAGTCGGGGTACTGCTGTTTGGATTGAATCAGCTTCACCCGCAGTGGTAAATTGTACCTTTATTAAATCTCAACGTGAAGGAGTTTTTATTACTGGTAGTGCAAATCCAACAATCAAAGACAATATATTTAATCAAAATTCTGCAAACGGTATTTCAATTACCAAAAATTCCAGTGGGGAAATTAGAGGTAATAGTTGTTTTAATACAGGTTTTGGTATAGCTATCTCTGATAATGCTACTACCAAAGTTATGGATAATAAAATTTATGAAAACCGTTCGGGAATAGTTGTATCTGGTGATGCTCGCCCATTTCTGCGGGATAATGTATGCGAAAATAACAAACAAGACGGTTTAACCGTGGTTGCAAATGCATTACCTGATATCGGAAACAATAATAGTTCGGGAAACAATATTTTTCGCGATAACCGTCAGTTTGATATCCAAAACGCTAGCATTAATAAACTGATTTCCATAGATAATCAAGTAGAAGCAACGAATGTAAACGGGAATATACAGTTTTTTGCCGATCCAGAACCCGAGCCAGAAGTAAAACCAGAACTCGAACCCGAAGTAAAACCAGAAGTAAAACCAGAAGTAAAACCCCAAATAAGAATAAATCATTTAACAGATATTAAAGGACATTGGTCTGCTGAATTTATACAAAAATTAATTGAGTTAGAGATAGTCAAAGGATTTCCCAATCGAACCTTTAGACCAGATGCGACAATCACGCGATCGCAATATGCAGCATTACTAGTAAAAGCCTTTAATCCTCTAGCTTTACGGGAAGGAATTGAATTCGAGGATATCAAAAAAAGCTTCTGGGCACATCGAGCAATTAAACAAGCATACCAAGGCGAATTAATCTCCGTATATCCAGGTAAAAAATTTCTTCCCAACCAAAACATTCCCCGCATACAAGTTATTGTTTCCCTAGCCAACGGATTAAGATTAACAAGTGAAACACAAATCGATCTGAATATATATAGAGACAGCAATCAAATTCCCAATGACAGCAAAGACAAAGTATCAGCAGCCACTCAAAATCAATTTATCGTTAACTATCCCGACATAGAAAAACTCAACCCAAATCGAGCCGCAACCCGCGCAGAAGTAGCAGTAATGGTATATCAAGTATTAGTTCTAATCGGACAAGCAAGAGAGATTAATTCACCATACATTGTTAGGAGTTAGGAGTTAGGAGTTAGGAATGATTAAGGTTAAAGGTTAAAGGTTAAAGGTTAAAGGTTAAAGGTGAAAATTCTCCCCATCTCCCCCCTCTCCCCTTGCCCCCATCTCCCTATCTCCCGTCTTCTAATTCACTTGTAAAGTAGAAACAACTTGCTCAAATACCTGTTGATAACTGTTATCTCCTTGAGCAAAACTAATTAGAATTATCTGTTTATCATCACTGCTAGGTAATACTAAATTTTGGAAACTATATAAACCATCAGTACGAAAAGACATTGCTTCTTTTCCAGCAACAATGTGTGTATCGTAGCTTTCTGGGATGATATCTCCGAGTTCATCATTATTAGTTACCCATTGCACTAAAGATAAACCTTGAGGATTATTTTCTACCGAAATACTCATATTTCCCGGTGAAAACGTATTTTTAAATTTCCCCGATTCAATTGCTTGATAATCTTTAAGACTCCACAATTCCAAAACCCTTGATGAATTAGAAGCGTCTTGAGGTTCTTTAATTACAAAACCTTTGGGATACTTGAAATTAACACCTAACCTGCGACTTCGGTACACATTTGTATTGCTCGCAGCTGCAATTCTTCTCCCTGGATTTTTAGCAGCTTTTTTTAAACTCTCAACAACAGGTTTAGGGGAAGTCGGTTGAGTGCGAGTTTCTGCTCTTAGTTGCGATTGGGGAATATTTGATTGAGAAGCAGCTTGAGGAGAAAGCTTTTCGGTTAGAGCTTTAGGAATAGAATTATCCGATTCAGAAGCAGATCCATCGCTAGATCCTTGAGTTTCTTGCGGTACAGAAGCAACTGGGTTATTAGGATCTGACGGATTTGCTTGTGGTGTAGCAGTCTGGATTTGGCGATGGTTGATTTACCGTGATTTCCCCCGGTGTTCTTTGCGGTATGCTAGCGATATCTTCGTTATTATTACGATTAGCTGGCTGTACCGTTAAGTCTTGAGCATCATTATTAGACGAACTTTTTTTAGCTTGCCCACAAGCGACTATCATACTTAAACTCAAGCAGAGCATAGCTCCACCGAGCAGCCGTTTAACTTGATTATGAGTTAACCTCACACCCCGAGTAGACATAATTTTCACTCCTTCAACACCGTGCAATATTATTGTGCTTTACAACACCCACACAATGCATCAGGATAACCGAATCAATTAACATTTTTCAATTATTGTTAGATATGAACTGATAAAAATTACAACAAAAAAATAGTCAGCATTTATACTTTTAACTCCCACAACTACAACATTAATTGCAGTTGTAGGAGTATTGGTGAAATTTCAACTGGTTAGGGCAAGCATAAAGAAACCCGGTTTCTTATGTTGAAAACACTATCCTGCTCGTTTAGCGATTTGCCTTCGTTGGGGGTTTCTAGTTTGGGTGCAAGATATGAATTTTTTTTTGGGGAATAAGTTATCAATGCCCCATACCAAATTACAAAATACTAAATAGCTCTGGTGGTACTAACCATGTCCAATGCCCCATGCGCTATCACCAAATATGTATGCATCTCTCCTTTACCTTTAATTTCAATCAAGCCTCGCGATTCTAATGTATATTTATCTTTAATTTTATCTTTAACTTGTTCGTAAGTGCTTTGAGTGATTTGAATCTTACCGGAAATTCCGTGAGATTCCATGCGACTGGCAATGTTAACGGTATCACCCCATAAATCATAGATAAACTTTTTAATCCCGATGACTCCCGCTACAACCGATCCGGTATTGATGCCAATGCGAATATTACAATCGAAGCCAGTTTCAAGGTTAAATTGACTAATAGCTTGCTGCATATCTAACGCCATTTCTATTATGGCTTCTGCATGGTCTTTTCGAGGAACGGGTAAACCACCAACTATCATGTAAGCATCGCCAATTGTCTTGATTTTTTCTAAACCATGTTTTTCTGCTAGTTCGTCGAAAGCTGAAAAAATCCGGTTGAGTAATGCGACCAATTCTTGAGGTGAAACTTGAGTTGAAAGCTGGGTAAAACCTACTATATCAGCAAATAAAACTGTAACTTCCCCAAAGGCTTCGGCAATGGTGGTTGGTTGTTCTTTCAAGCGATGAACCACCGTTTCTGGCAATATATTAAGTAGTAAATTTTCGGATTTTTTTTGTTCTTCTGCTAGTTGATTAAACGTAGTAGTGAGTTTCTTGATTGCGGGATGATATATTAATATTCCTTCTAATATCAATACCAGCAATATCCAAATACTGCTGTGATAGCAACCGCTGGATTACAACTTGTCCGGCGATCGATAAACAAGCTACTACAGCTAGAGAAGAAATATAAAGGATTGTCAAACGTCGGGTAGGGGATTTTTGGTTATTAGTAGCGATCATAATTCTCAGAGATTTTGAGATATATCAAGTATTCCCAAAATCTGAGAAGTTAGTTTAGTTTGAATTCAAATTTTGCATCATTTTTAAAATCGCCTTGATTGTGAATTACTTCTGCTGGCAAGCAAAGTTTGATAAAAGTTGACTAGTGGTTCCTTTTCATTTATTTCGACGGGTTGTAGAGACGTAAAATTTTACGTCTCCCAACGTTTCAAAGAAAAAAAACAAGTCAAATTTAATGCAATCGAGTACTAGTAGTTCACCACATTAGTTTTGCTGGGTAACGCGCTCGTAGTGGGAGCGTCTCGCTCCCTCGTTACAACCAGCGAGCGGGACGCTCGCACTACGAGCGCCAGCGAGCAAGATGCTCGCACTACGAGCGCCAGCGAGCAAGATGCTCGCACTACGAATGTGCTACCCCTCATAACTTATGTGGTGGAATACTAGTAGTTCACCACATTAGTTTTGATGGGTTTTCAACCCTTGAGTCGATTAATGTCCTTGTACAACTTTAGATATCTTTGTTACCTGCTTTCTAGGTAACAATCTCACAGCCTCAGCTAAAATTCGATTTTTTGCGCCGGGAATCACAACGGTTTTACCCTTCATTAAGCCGCGAAAACCAATTTCGGCTACAGTTTTTGCATCCATCATCTTCATATCCTTCATTCGCTGGGAATTTTCTGTTCCCGTTCTTTGATGAAAAGCGGATTGTGTAGGTCCGGGACAAAGTACGGTGACGCTAACCCCAGTATCTTCAAGTTCGTTGGCGATCGCCTCTGAGAAGGATAGTATATAAGACTTGGTAGCAAAATAAACTGACATTAACGGCCCCGGTTGAAAAGCGGCTGTAGAACTGACATTCAAAATTTTGCCCTCACCTTTCTCTACCATATGTTTGAGGAACAATTTTGTTAAGTGCGTCAGACACACTAAGTTTACCTGGATCATTTCTAATTCGGATTTCAAATTAGTTTCGTTGAATAATCCATAGATACCGAATCCCGCATTATTAACTAATACATCAATGTGAATCGATGCTTGCTGTAATTCAAGATAAATAGCTTCTGGAGATGTGGGAATAGATAAATCTTTGGCAATACTAGTGACACAGATATTATATTCTTGAGTAAATCGTTCGGCGATTTCGATAAGTCTTTTTTCGTTTATATCTACTAATACAAGATTGTAGTTATAGCTGGCGAAAATACACGTGAATTCGTAGCCAATTCCGCTACAGGCTCCCGTTATTAAAGCAGTTTTTCTAGGCTGACTTTGGGGTTTGAACATGATAATTAATAGTTAATTAAAATTATTAGTTTTAAGGTATTACTAAGCAAATCGGTACTTTGAAGCTGATACTGGGAAAAAAATTGGCAAGTTTTATACAATTTAACCTACACTAATCGTAAAGTAGTTAAACAATTCATCTCTAAATCTATCCGCTTATAATAGTCGGAGCGATTCGCACAATCTTACGTTACTTATTACTTAATTATTGTCACATTAACAACTAATTAATCACAGTGTTTTTAACCTCATATTAAGAGTTTACAACTTGAGATTGAATGTTTGCCTAATTAATATAATTAACAACAAATAGTTTGACAGTATCTTAACTGCCAAACTAAAAAAATATTATGCTTAGAATCTCTTACATTACAATTATTTTTTGTAATTATTGATTCATTACTTTGATATATTTAACAATCGCACCTGATTCGCTTTGTTAATGTTGCCTGAAGAGAATATCTCAGATGAAAACAGCCATACGTTCGTTTTTAAACAAAACCACAAAAAACGTCAAACTGAAAAGTCAGGGTTATTGATAACTCAAACTTTACGAAACATCATGGACATTTCCGTGTGATAGCTCAACCAATATCCAAAAAAGGCATAGAACATTACTTTATAGGAAGTAACAGCTTTATTTAAATCGATAGGCTCGTGAATAGCATCTAAAGAACCATCAGATATTTGTTGATACTGGTTCCAAGCACGAGTATTTACCCCTAACCAAGGTGTATCGTGATAAGCGCGATCGCGAAACTCGATAGCTTGCCAATTTTGACCATTTCCTAAATGTTCGAGAACTTGTGGAGTATAAATATGAAAATGGTACGGTACGTGAACGCAGTTATAGAAATCGGATATATTAGGTTTAGTTAAATCTATATTTTCTGCATTGGGTGTTCCTATCAGAATATAACCCCCAGGTGCAAGCAAACCGTCCAATTTAGACAGTAATTTTCTGGGATCTTCAACATGCTCGATAACATCTTGAAGTAGGATGAAATTGAATGGTGCAAAGTCGAGGAGAACAGCTTCATTCGCAAATCCCTTCTCAGAGGTGTAAGGCTCGTAACCGTAGCATTTCTCAAAGCCTTGTTGTTGCAAGTAGTTGATAAATAAACCGTTTGCACACCCATAATCAAGGATGGAATGAGACGAAGTGAATCCATGCTTAAATAGCTGTCGAGCTAATTTTCCATAACAAAGGCGCATTTCCCATGTTAATGTTGCATCGGCTATGGGATATTCTTTGTAGTATGGCGCAATGTCAACAATGTCTAAAGTATGAATAGTTTTGCACTTAGGACATCGCCAAACTTTAAAAGCTTCTTTTTGGAAAGCTCTAATATTACAGTTAAATTCACTATAAATAGATTCGTCCTTTTCATCTATATTATAGTCACAGATTACACACTTAGTCCGCTTATTTTCTATTACTTGAGAATAATGTTCGCTAGCTACACAATTCTCTTGGTATATCGGATAAGAAGTTTTCTCGGACATTAATTATATTTTCTAACTACACCATAAATTATCTTAAAAGAGAAATATAATATTGAAGTTATTTTTGATTATTAAGATTTTTATCTAATAATTATAAATCATACTTGTTGCTAAAAGTGCGATGTTTATTTAATACAGAAATAAATAACCCTGCTTAATACGAAGTAGATCGGCGTAGCCAAATTTTAATTAGCACAAGAAAGTAGCAGCAAGGCTTATCAGCTAATTTACCCAACCGTTAGAGAGTTTGGTTTATTTGTACTGACTTAGTTGTATAGATTATTATCGAAATTATTTTTAAAATATTATAGATATTGAGGACTTATCTAAAACCATTAAATCGGTGAGGTTAGGAATCCTAAACCTAGGAAATATTTAGTTTATCCTTGCGGTTGTGTAAGTTACGATATTTAATATATTTATCTTTAACGATATAAGAATCCAGCTTGATTTTTATTGACGTTTAGCTTGAGCATTGGTAAAGAGCCTACATTTCCTGTTTGCTGTATTCATCGCAAGCAAGTATATAATTTTTACTCGGATCGGAAAGTTATCCTGGTGAAGCTACAACTGCTGCGAAGAGTAAAAATGCAACTACACAGAACGCTTATAAGTGCTTAATATAGTAATATAAATGTTACTGTTCGGACAGTCTCACTATTAAAGTTACTATCTTTGAGTTCAAATCCGTCTTTTTGTATGACAATTGTCTATTTTTTATAAATAGCTAAAGGTAAAATAACCGATTGTCGTATTTTAAATAAAAATAACGATTCTAATCTTATTTCAAGAATAGACTTGACTATTTTCTGCCCTACCCGTATATTTTTTAACTTGAATTACAATAAACATTATGATTCTATGACTATTGTTAATCTTATATTTAGATCGGGATAATAATAAGTTTTATCAATATTTTATCGCTGGTTATAAATAATAAGTATATTGCCGCTTAATTTAAGCAGAGATATAATAAATCAAAACTTTTGTGTTGGGGATTTGGAAGCTGTGCGTGACGATTTAAAAGGCTTAGCGATTAATCAAAGAGAACTGCGAAAGTTAACGAATCTACCTATTAAGGAAGAATTAATTATTATTGTTAATCCGTTAAAATTGTTGGTACGACAATTTATTGAAAAAGTTAAAGGCCCTGAAGGTGCAACTGCAATTTTTATTGGATTAGCTGTAATACTTAGCAGTTATATTGTATTCGATCTAGTTATCAAAATGTTTGCTAATTGGGTTCAACTTCCGTCATGGTTATTATTTATTAAAGTATGTTTTATTGGCGGTGGTATTACACAATTACTGTTGTATATGACCTGGAAAAAAAGAGTTTCAATTTTTAAAGAGAATTTAACATATTCGTTGAATACTCTTTTGCACGAAGTTGATAGATTTAATGCCGTTATCAGAGCAATAGATATTAATGATAAAATTGAAGCGGCAGGTAATACAGAGGTCGGGATCAAAGAAAGAAGACGAGTTATTCAAGCTCTTGAATATACCAGAGCAGATTTAGTTCGCGCTTTGAAAACCGAAAGAATTTTGAGAGAAAATAAGAAATTTATTGTTAATAATTCTGAATTACTTGCAAATAATTTGGCTACCTTAACTCAAATGCAAGTTACCGAACAAGCTTCCGAACATGACAGGTTGCTTAACGAAGCATTAGAGATTGCAATGGACGTACAGCAGGAAATGAAAAGATTGCAGAGCCAGCAATAACAGTTATTAGTTATTAGTTATTAGTTATTAGTTTTGCTTGTTCAGTACATAGTATGCGTGCATATCTGACGAAAAAGCTTGAAATTCTTATTATATAAAGACAATTGGATTTTAACTCGATATTACTTACCGATGGGAGTTCTCCCCAACCCTTCTTTAAAATGTATAGTTAACATATCAAATACGGCTATAGCCGAAAACTTTGAAGTTAGATGCTTATTGAATTGGCATTTTGTTTTTTAGTTTGGCATAACTTGTGCTGAAAAATTATAATTTTTATCTCTGAAATACTTGCAGTTTGATTACAAGACAACCAAACAGTTTAACATGAGAAAATATAAATACCTCACCCTTTGCGCGTAAAAGCATGAACTGGAAACAAGTTGCTGGCAGTTGGGTAATTGTTCCCCAGCGCCCTATCGGTATCGTTCATTTTTTGGGTGGCGCATTTGTCGCTACCGCACCTAACGTAACTTATCGTTTGTTGCTCGAATATCTTGCCGAAGAAGGGTTTGCGGTTGTCGCTACCCCATTTGTAAATACTTTAGATCATAGCGCGATCGCCCAACAAGTTTTGCTAAATTTTGAACGGGTGTTAGTACGCTTAGAGGAAAGAGAACCTGCTTTTCAAGGCTACCTTCCTATATATGGACTGGGGCACAGTATGGGATGCAAGCTACATTTGCTTATAGGTTGTTCGGAGGGAGTCAAGCGTGCGGGCAATATCCTCATATCATTTAATAATTATGCTGCGCGAGATGCGATTCCTTTGGTGGAACAATTCAACAGTGCGGTGAATGTTGAGTTTACTCCTTCACCTACCGAAACTTATAGGCAGGTGAAAGAAAACTACAGTGTTCGTCGTAATTTATTAATCAAATTTAGCAACGATACTCTCGATCAATCAGCTGCTTTAACTCAATTGTTACACAACCGTTTCGACGATATGGTAACAACGCAAACCTTAAAAGGAAACCATCTTACACCTTTAGGTCAAGATGTTAAATGGCAACCAGGTCAAGAATTCAACCCCTTTGATGCTTTAGGACAGTGGTTTAAGCAAGAAGTATATCGGGATTTAAATCAGCTAAAACGTAGCTTGATATTATGGCTAAATCCCGTATCGCCACTATAATCGTTCATATGGTATGCATAGATTTTACTGGGTACCGAGGTTTGCTCTGCTTTATAGTAATTTTCTAATAAATCGGGGTCATAATTAATAGAGATTTATTTAATTTTCTATTTTTCCTATTTTATTTTTTATTTTTTTATTATTAAACGGCTACTTTTTATGTTTCAAATATTAGTAATTGATGATGACCCAGCCGTTCAAATTTTACTGAAAAGAATGCTGGAAAAGCAGGGTTATCAAGTAGTTGCGGTCAGCAACGGCGAAACTGGAATAGAAATGGCTATAGTTTTACGTCCGGCGCTGATTATTTGTGACTGGTTAATGCCGGGATTAAGTGGACTCGATGTATGTCGTTATATCAAAAAAGACCCTAATTTATCAACCACATTTTTTATTCTTTTAACATCCTTGGATTCCGTAGCCGATCGCGTTAAAGGATTGGATGCTGGTGCTGATGATTTTATCACCAAGCCTATAGAACAAAATGAAATGCGAGCAAGGGTCAGGGCTGGTTTACGCTTGCATCAAATGAGTCAAGATTTGAAGGCTCAAAAGCAAATTTTAGAAGCAGAATTGTCAGAGGCTGCGGATTACGTGCGTTCTCTTTTACCAACGCCAATGGTACATCCTTTTAATATTAATTATACATTTATTCCTTCTCAGCAACTTGGTGGTGACTGCTTTGATTATTATTGGTTAGATCCAGATTATTTAGCAATTTATCTGCTCGATACAGCAGGGCATGGACTCAAAGCTACTTTACCTTCTATTTCGGTATTGAATCTACTGCGTTCGCGTGCCCTAAAAGATTTAAATTACTACCAACCTAAAGAAGTACTTAACGCATTAAACAGTACTTTTCAAATGAGTTATCAAAATGATAAATACTTTACTATTTGGTATGGAGTTTACAATCAAATTAAGCGAGAGTTAGTTTATTCAAGCGCCGGTCATCCACCAGCGATATTATTATCTGAGAGTAATGATACCCAATTATTAAAAACCCCTGGAATGCCAATTGGTATGTTTCCAGAGGTTAAATATACTAATGGGTTTTGCAAAATTGAGAAAAACAGCACCCTATATATTTTTAGTGATGGTGCCTATGAAATAAGTTTATCTGATGGTCAACTTATGGGACTTGAGAATTTTATCCAAAGAGTTAAGCGGTTGTATCACGTTTCTAGCAGCCCTCTAGAAAATATTCTTAATTGCCTCGTCGATCTGAATTCAAAAAACACCTTCGATGATGATTTATCTATACTCCAAATCGGCTTTAATTAAGCCCGGAAGGTGTAAGTACGGCTTTGTTAAATTCATCCTGATTGGAAAAGATTTCAAAAACTTTATCCATTCCAGTGAGTTCAAATAAGATTTTGACTTGCTCATTAATAGAACAAAGTACCAGTTTGGTTTCTGATGCTCTTAAAGTTTTAAATGCTAAAACTAAAGCACCCAAACCCGAACTATCCATAAAAGTAATATCTTTTAAATCTACAAGCACCATTTTTGGTTTGCTTTCTAGCGATTGAATAATTTCTTCCCTAAAATCTTGCGATCTAGTTGCATCTAAAACACCACTGGGTTGAACTACTTTAATATGCTCTGTCATAGTTTCTCAGTATTTTTACTACAAAAAACGTCTATTATTTTAATCCATATTAATCATAATTCATTTAATGACAACTTGCCAACGCATACTCTCTTAATTAACAGTTATCAATTCAAATATTAAATATATAAACAATTATATAAATCGATATCATATTAAATTATTAAGCAGTAGTTCCAAAGATGACACCCTAATTTATTTACAATCACAAATATGTATTCTTTAAAACATTTACTACTAGTATTATTTCGGTCTTTTTGATACAAAATACATTCGTAGTGAAAGCAGAACGCTGTCTAATGATAGATAGTCTCTCACGAAAACTACGACACTACTTATTCTTGATGAAGCGCAATTGAAACCATAAATTCACTTTCTTCTTCAGCTTGGGAAATACATTCGATTGAACCATGATGTCTTTCAATTCCCGGATAACACTCTACCTGTGGCAATATTTCCATACTTTTTAATAATCTCAATAGTTGGGCGATCGCCTTTATCAAAGATGTGATTCTCTAAAATCATCTGCATTTCTATCCAATCCTTGACTCTTATCTACTTTTTTCATTATCCCTTCATCCATGCGGGAAAAAGTACGCAAATATGCAACAATTTCTCGAATGCGTTGCGCTTCAATTCTCATGGTGTTAAGTAGTTTGGGCAAATCGGTTAAAAGAAATTCTAAATCAACTTCGGAGGCTAATTCTTTTATTTCCGATGCAGGTTGAGGATAATATATTTGGTAAAAATGAACCAGTTTCAAAAGGTTTTGAGTGTAATTACTAGCGCGATCGATATTGCCGTAGATAAAGTTGATTGGATTATCAATTTCCTGAGCTACCCCTGTAACCAAATTACCTAACGAAGACATTTTCTCGCTTTGCACCAGCTGTATTTGAGCGTTTTGTAGTTCGTTAAGGGCAGCTTCTAGCTCTTGTGTTTGCTGTTTTAACTGTGTCTCTGCTTGTTTGCGATCGCTAATATCAAATGATGTCCCCACAATCCGATAAATCTTGCCCTCTGCATTCCTTAAAGGATTAAGTGTAGTCAACCAACAATTTTCTTGGTTTTGAAAAATTAGATTGTCTTCATAACTTATAGGTATACCTGCTTCCAAACATCTAATATATTGTTGGCGTATTTTTGCACCTTGAACGTCACCGAAAACTTCTTCCGGAAACTTACTGACTGCTTCTGCTGCATTTATACCTGTAGCTTTTTCGGTAGCTGAGTTCCAATCAGCATAAACCAATTCCTTATTATCTAAAACGTTAACAACGAAAATCAGTTGTTCGACTCCTTGATAAATATTGCGGAGAAACTGCTCTTGTTGTTGTAGAGTTGCGCTGGCTCGTTCCCGTTCGGTAATATTAAGTACTAAAGAGGCAACACCAAACACTTCACTATTTACAGCCACCAAAGGATTGTTATACCATTCACAAATAATCGTTTTACCATCCTTAGTAATATTTTCAGTGATGATTCGCGTTCCACCTTTCTGCGATAATAATGCACTCTTTAAATGATGAACTTGTTCTAACGCAGTTTGCGAAACTATAAACTCGAAGTGATTTTCAATCGCTTCTTGTTTTGTATATCCAAAAATATTTTCTGCGGCTTTATTCCATTCTTGAACCTTAAAATCTATATCCCATTCAATTACCGCTAAAGGTGTTTGTTCTACCAATAGCGCTAATCTTTGACGAGAAGCTAAAAGTTCCGACTGTACCGATTGGCGATCGCTAATTTCTTTTTGTAAGCTTCGATTGCTTTGCATTAACTGCTGAGTTCGTTCTTCTACTCGTTTTTCCAAATCTGAATAAGCCCTTTTTAGAGCTTTTTCAGCTTGTTTTAAAGGAGTTACATCCATTACTACCCCATCCCAAATAATCGAACCATCTTGCTGTTTTTGGGGACGGGATGCGGTTTGTATCCATTTTGTTTTTCCAGAATTTAAAATAATTCTTCCTTCCCATTGCCAAGCTTGCAAACTCTGAGCAGAATTAGCGATTGATTTTTCAAAATCCTCACGCTCATCTCGATGGATGCAGGAAATAAATAAACTAGCATCAGCACTAATCTCTCCTGGTGAAAGTTCGTAGATATCAACACAGCCAGAACTAATATAAGGAAAGCTAAATTTATTATCAGCCCCAAGTTGGAATTGATATAGCATACCGGGGACATTTGCAGACAGTTTTTGTAACTTTTCTTCACTCAATCGAAACTGGTTTTCTATTGCTTCACGTTGTTTAATTTCCTGCTGTAAATGGGTGACTACCTTAGTAAGTTCGGAAGTTCGCTGATGTACTCTAATTTCTAATTCTTCGTATAACTTCTGTAAAGTAACTTCTATTTCTTTGCGTTCGGTAATATCTTGCAAGGTTCCTAAAACAGTTTTAACATTCCCTCTCCCATCGAAAATCGGGATTGTATTGACTTCCAACCAGCATTGTCTACCATCTGCTTGTAGTTGTGGTTTAACAATACTTTCAGGTATTTTAGATTCAATCGCATTCTTGTCATTAATACGAAACCAGTTAGCTTCCTCTTCTTTCCAAGGTAAATCAAAATCAGTTTTACCCTTAATCAATTTAGGATCGCCGACTCCGGCAATTTCTGCAAAAAAGCTATTGCAACCTTGATAAACCGAATTACAATCTTTCCAGAAAAGTGCTTGGGGAATATTATTTAAAACTTGTTCTAATAATGCTTTGGACTCACGCAATCGCGCTTCTACTTGAAATTGCTGATTAATTTGCTGTGTTAATTCTCGAATGGTACTAATCAAAAACTGATTTCCTTCTTCATCCTTAAACACGCATTTTTTGATCGCAACAAAACGTTTTCTTCCATCTGCATCTGTAATACATTCGTCAGATTCGTTTTGGTTAAATGTAGTAAAAATAAATTCATCTTTTTCCCATGATGCATCAGCAACTTCATTATCGAACAAGTCAAAATCGGATTTACCGATAATTTCCTCTCTACTACGTCCGATATAATTACAATAGGCATCATTCGCTAGTACCCAACGGTGTTGACGATCTTTGACAAAAATAGGATCGGAAGTACCGTTGATTACCATTAGTAAAAAACCAGCAGAAAAATCTTCTTTTGGTTGCGTTTGCAAATCGTCTTCTACTGTAACCTCTTCAAAAAACGATTCATTTATTTCTTTTTCTTTATTCATCCCTAAAATCCTTTTTAGTAAAGGTTCAAGCCTTCGTTAGATGCTGACTCTATTTAATGCACGCTACGTCGCGATTTTACTCAACCCATCACCCTGCATACATTTAATTAGTATTCCCGGAATTTATTGGCTTTCAACACAAAACATGAGAAATTTTGGATTAGGGAATTGGGTAATAGGTAATAGGGTAATAGGATTTTTTCGGCGGTGAAATGATAAGGGAGCAAGAAAGCGGAGACTACAAATGGTTTACTTTCTACTCGCTACTCGCTACTCTCAACTCCTAACTCCTAACTCTTAACTCCTAACTCCTAACTCTCCACATCTCCCCATCCTCCTAAACCGGACTCACTTTGGCTCGATACAATAACTTATCTCCTTGACGGTAGCCGGTATAACGAATTTTTACTTTTTCTCCCGGTTGTGCATTACCTTCGATTAATTGATGGATTTCGGGTTCGTAGGGTAATTCTGTATTTACTTGAGCAATGGCTTCGATTCCCCATTCTTGCAAAAGTCTGGTAATCGGTTTTTCTATCAGCGGAATCATATTCGCTGCACTTAGCTGACGATTTTCCCTTGCTCTGCTTGCTGCTGTAGGAAATTGAATTAACAATGATTCAAGGATTTGTAAACTCGATTGCTGAAATTTAGCAAGTAATAATTGTTCTTGATTTTCTAATTGCTTTTGTAAGCGTTCGTATTCTTTTTTTAAGTCTGTTATTTCTTTTGATGACAACTGCTGAGTTGAGGCTTGCTGTTTGATTAACGCTATTTGCGAGAAATTAATTATTAATTCGCTTAAATCTATTTGCAGTGCTTGCGATAATTTTACTAAAAACTCTAACCGCATCTGCTGAATTTCTCCTCTCCGCAAACGCTGTATCTGATATTCGGAAACTCCAGCTAATTCACTCAAAGCTTTAAAACTAGAAATATCTCTTTTCTGCATTAATTCAAGCAGCTTCTGAGTAAAATCTATTTGATTCTTAGTAGTTGATGCCATGATAAATTAGGTTAAAGATTAAAGGTTAAAGGTCAAAGATTAGGAAGTAAGAGTTAGGAGTGAGGAGTTAAGAGTTATAAGATTTTAGATTAAAAATATTACATTTATAAATAGTTATTCAGAATTGTTTCTACCCCCTCTTCCCCTTCTACCCTATCTCTCAATCTTCCCATGCCCAATCCCCAATCCCCAATGCCCATTCAACTAAAAGATGCATTACAAGCGCAATTAAATCAATCGCTGCGTTTTACAAATTGCTTGGGTGTTAACGTCGCGATAAATGATGAAAAACACGGGTTTTGGTTGGGAAGTGCTGGTTTTACGGATATAAATGCTCAGAAAAAACTTGATATTAATCAGTTATTTTACATTTACAGCATTACTAAAACTTTTACTTCTGTCTGCTTATTGCGTTTAATTCAAAATGGATTATTAGATTTAGATAATGCAGTTAGCAAGTGGCTACCCTACATATCATTTCCCAATTCAGTAACTTTACGAAAATTGTTGAATCATACCAGCGGCGTACCAAGCTATACTAGTCTCAAAGAATATTTATCCGCAGTAAAAGAAAACCTTTCAATTCCTTGGACTCACCAGAAAGTAATTGAATTAACCTGTACTGGGGAATTAGATTTTGAACCAGGTGAAGGATTTAATTATTCAAATACCAGCTATATGTTGCTTTATGAAGTAATTGAAGCTGTTAGCAATAAAAATTTTGCTGAGGTATTGCAAGAGCAGATTTTTTCTGTGTTGAATTTAGAAAATACCTATGTTGCTCATGATGTGGATAAAAAAGGTATTTTAACACCAGGTTACTGTCGATATTTAAATTCAGAAATCAAAATAGAAAATGTAATTCCTCGCTATCATCCCGATTGGTGCGCTACGGGATTAATTGTTTCTAATGTAGAAGACATAGTTAAATTTTTTGATGCTGTATTTACGGGAAAATTGTTAGATAATCAATATTTAAAAGAAATGCAAACCCTTGTAAATATAGGTGTACGCCAACGCTGGTACAAAAAAGCCTGCTACGGTTTGGGAATTATGGCAGATCCAGAATCCAAATATGGAATCAAATACGGTCACGGTGGTGACGGCCCAGGTTACAATACTTGGGCGATGCATTTACCGGATTTCTGCGGACGTAAATTAAGTTTGGCTGTTTTTTGTAATACTTCGATGATTGAGCATCCTTATGGAATGATTAGCGATTTGTTGAGGGTTTTGGGAGATGAATAAACTTAAATATCAAATGGTTATTCAATGGTCTAATGAAGATAATTGCTTTTTAGTCGGATTTCCTGATTTTCCCGGTCAAAAATGGCGGACTCATGAAGATACTTATCAGGATGCTGTTGTTAACGGTACTGAAGCTTTAGAATCATTAATTATTGCTTATCAAGAGAATGGTGATGCGCTTCCCGAACCAAGTTTTTCTGATGTAGCGTAGTAATTCGTAGGTTGGGTTAGACACGAAATCAATTTAAAATGTAACGATAATTTATATTTTCGTGTCGTAACCCAACATTACAATTGTAGATAAGCAATATTATTTTTAATGATATATAAGATGTTAGAAAATACCGACAACTAAATGTTGGGTTACGACGCTTTCATTACTTTGAGTTTGATTTGATGATTTCGCGTGCGTCTAACCCAACCTACAAACTTGAGTGAAACTGTTTTATTTATCCACAATTAAAATGTTGAGCAGGTTACGACGCTTTCATTACTTTAAGTTTGAAACGATGATTTCACGTGCGCCTAACCCAACCTACCAAATACAAATTAACAATTAACTAAACCTTTCGATTTACCATCGTTGCACTCGCTTGATCGACTGGTACTAACAATATTTCGCTGAGATTAACGTGTGATGGGCGGGTAACGCAAAATAATACGACATCGGCGATATCATCCGGGGTGAGGGGAGTTAATCCTTGATATACTTTTTTCGCTTTTTCATTATCTCCATGAAATCGCACTTGACTAAATTCCGTTTCTACTAAACCTGGATCTACCGAACTTACACGAATCGGTGTTCCTAACAAATCTTGTTTCAAACCTTCAGAAATTGCTCTAACTGCGGCTTTCGTTGCACAGTAGACGTTACCACCGGGATAAGTTTGATGTCCCGCAATAGAACCAATATTAACAACATGACCGTGATCGCGATCGACCATTCCCGGAACTACGCAACGGGTAAGGTAAAGCAAGCCTTTAACATTGGTATCAATCATTTCTTCCCAATCTTGGAAACTACCGCATTGTAGCTTGTTTAAACCGCGACTAAGACCGGCATTATTGATGAGAATATCGATATTAGACCATTGAGCGGGCAATTTCGATATAGCAAATTCTACAGCATTACGATCGCGGACATCGAGTTCTACTAAAAGAAATTGTTCGGATGGTAGTTGCAAATTTTCCACAAGTTGCTGCAAACGTTCCAACCGTCGCGCAGCTAATATTAACTTTGCACCAGCATCTGCAAAATATTTGACGCAAGATGCACCAATTCCGCTACTTGCACCAGTTATTAATGCAATTTGATTTTGAATTGAAGCCATAAAAAGTTAGGAGTTAGGAGTTAGGAGTTAGGAGTTAGGAGTGATGAGTTAGGAGTGATGAGCTATAAATCGCCGACACCCTCGAAGGGTGCGGCTAAATTTACTAAGCCCACGCAGGTGGGCTGGGGAAAATCGAGTTTTTTAGCCCACGTAGGTGGTGAGAGCAGCCCCGTGCGGAGGTTCCCTCCGTTGAGGGGACTGCCGAACCCGTTCACGCGGAGCGTGCGGCTCAGGGGCTTTGCTTTTGTAGCCCCAGACATAAGAGTCTGAGAGCTAATTTCAAATTATGAATTAATCACAAAACAAAATTTTATAATTCATAACTCCTAACTCCTAACTCAATTCTTATTTTGCCACCACTGGCACGCGCTGAGTAATCATAGTCATACCATTTCCTCGTACCAATACCGCAGAAATCCATTGACTGCCGGGAGTTGTGGGTGCCCTTCCAACTTTAAATATTCCACCTGCGGAAAGCAATTCTAAGTTTACAGGTGTAGGATTAAGATATTTTCCTGGTTTAACAGCTTCGTTTAGTGCCGCACCTAAGAGAAAATCATCACCCAGAGGCTCGTTGACAATAGCATCAAAATAATAGCGCTGTCCGGCTTTTAATTTGTCGGGTAAATTAATATCTACTTTAGGAGCATTGACACCAGAGCTAAGCTCAGTGCGTTCCGATAAAATATCTTGACGAATTATTTTACCATTAACAATACGCTGACGCGATGTAATGGTAGCATTCATGCCTAAATTATTATTACTGGCGGAAGGTAAACCAACTATATTTGTTACCGTATCGGCAATAATACTATCACCTTGGGTTTTCCAAGATTGCAGTTTGGTGTTATATGTCAAACGTGGATAACGCTTCCACAATGAAGTTAAAGCTTGTTCCATGCTCGAACGATTTAATCCGTCTCCGTGAACAAAATTAGGGCTGTAAAAGTTAATTACACCCTTGACGTTACGACGATTTGCAGCTGCATCAATTTGGGTTAATAGAGTTCTAACTTGAGGGGGTGCATTCTGGGTTCTATTTTGCGTTAAAAGAATTCTTAGTTGAGAAGATGTATTTTTTGGTGCATTTGCCTCCGCTGATTTCCAACCAGTAGATAAACCGAGTGTCAAGATAAATAAAATTGCCCAACGGCTACTATTCACTCTTGATTTTCCTGCGGGTCTTAAGGTATTAAAGTTAGGCATTGGTGATAATGTTGTAGGTAATTTAACTACAGTAATTATTTGCTGTTTTAATGTATTATTCATTCTAGAACTTCCCTTTACAGGTGAGATTCCGGATGAGCCGACAAAAAACCAGGAAATTGTTTTATCTTATTCAAGCTAGGCGCTAACAGGGTAAAGGGTTAATGCAAGACGCTCCTATACGATTACTTATAGCAGCCAGCGGAACTGGCGGACATTTATTTCCGGCGATCGCACTTGCGGAACAATTGCCAGATTATCAAATTGAATGGCTGGGTGTCCCCGATAGGTTAGAAACGCAGCTGGTTCCCAAACAGTATAAATTGAATACTATTGGAGTTGAAGGGTTCCAAAAAGGTTTGGGCTTTTCTTCATTACTCACCTTGGGTAAACTGTGTGGTTCAATTTTACAGGTTAGAAAAATCTTAAAACAAGGTAAATTTGAGGGAGTTTTCACCACCGGAGGCTATATTTCTGGGCCTGCGGTAATTGCGGCTCGTTCTCTGGGTTTACCTGTAATTATTCACGAATCTAACGCAATACCCGGTAAAGTAACTCGCTTTTTTGGTCCTTGGTGTAATGCGGTTGCAGTGGGATTTCAAGCTGCTGCAAAATATTTACCTAAAAACAAAACTATATATACTAGTACGCCAGTACGGTCTGCATTTTTAGAACCCGGAATTGAAGCATCTTTAGATTTACCAATTCCTCAAGATGTACCCGTAATAGTAGTTTTCGGCGGCTCTCAAGGCGCAGTTTCGGTAAATAGATTAGTTCGCGAAAGCGCTCCTGCATGGTTTGAAGCTGGTGCTTATGTAGTGCATTTAACAGGTACTCAAGATCCAGAAGCCGATAGTCTAAAGCATCCCCAGTATATTTCGATGCCATTTTACAACAACATGGCAGCATTGTTACAGCGAGCAAACTTAGCGATAAGTCGTTCTGGTGCTGGTAGCGTCACCGAATTAGCCGTATGCGGTACTCCAGCAATTTTGATTCCCTATCCTTTTGCAGCAGAAGACCATCAAACCTACAACGCTCAAGTATACACAAAAGCGGAAGCCGGGATATTATTTCAACAGAAAGAATTAACCGCAGAGAAACTGCAAACTCAGGTGTTGGAATTATTGAAGTCTCCTGAAAAGTTGCAAGAGATGAGTGAAAAAGCCAAGACTGTCGCAGTTCCCGAAAGTGCTGAGAAATTAGCGCAGTTGGTAAGGGAAGTTGTGGAAAGGTAGAGGATTGATTTTAAAGTAAATTGTAAATTAAATCATTTATTTGTAGGGTGGGCTAATGGCTTGCCCTATATTTTTATAATGATTTGTAGTCAGAACTTTAGTTCTTATCGGAGATGAAACAATTATCGCTACCTTTAAATTTTCTTGATCAACATTTACAAGAAATTACATGGTTTGAACAAATACTAGAAGCACTTGATATTAAGGATAAATCTGTATTAGCAGATAAATTTGGTTTATCAATACATCGGTGGCTTGACAAACAAAATTACGCTCCGATCAAAACATTAAGCTTGTTTTCCGGTGGTGGAGGTTTAGATATTGCATTTCATGATGCTGGCTTCGATATAGTGCAAATGGTTGAACTTGAAGATAAGTACGTTAAAACATTAGAAAAAAACTCAATATCTGGAAAATGGTTAGAAAATTCTCAGCCAATTTGTATTGATATTAAAGATTATTTTCCCGGCACTGATTTACAAATAGACTTTATTATTGGTGGACCACCTTGTCAAAGTTTTTCTGCTGCTGGACGGAGGGCGGCTGGTGTTTCGGGTACAAATGATTCTCGCGGTACTTTATTTGAAGAATATGTCCGTTTGCTGAAAACTTTGCAGCCTAAAGGATTTCTATTTGAAAATGTCTACGGAATTATTGGAGCGCAAAAAGGCAAAGATTGGCAAGCAATACAAGATGCTTTTAAGAATGCTGGTTACAAGATTTATTTTAGGATTCTCGATGCAGCAGATTACGGAGTTCCGCAGCATAGAGAACGTTTATTTATTGTCGGTTTGAAACAAGGTAATTATCTTTTTCCTTATCCTACACACGGTCCTGATTCTCCAGGGCAAGAACCTTTTATAACTGCTCAAGATGCACTTATAGAAGTAGATACATCAGAATCAATTAAAGAAGGCATTAACGGTAAATACGGACATCTTCTTAATAATATACCGCCAGGATTAAACTATAGTTTTTATACAGAAGAAATGGGTCATCCCAATCCTGTCTTTAGCTGGCGTTCCAAGTTTTCTGATTTTCTTTATAAAGCAGATCCCGAAATGCCGGTAAGGACAATTAAGGCACAGGGAGGACAATATACAGGTCCTTTTAGTTGGGAAAATCGGAAATTTACGGTTGCTGAATTAAAACGTTTACAAACTATCCCTGATGCTTATGAAATTATTGGGAATCGTCAAGTTTGTATAGAGCAAATCGGAAATTCTGTTCCACCCCAGTTAGGAAGAATTTTAGCTTTAAGTATTTTAGATAGCGTTATGGGTGTAGCATTACCATTCCCCATGCACTACTTACCAGAAGATAAACAATTAGGATTTAGGAAAAGAAAACGGCAGTTGACAAAAATATATGCTCAAAAGGCTAAAGAAAGAATTATATTATTAAATAATTATAAATCCACAATATCTACATTAATTCAAAAAAATATAAATACAGAACAAGCTGTACGATATCTATCAAAAAATTTTGCATGGAATAAACGTAAAATATCTGATAGCCACAAAATCATAATTCAATATACATTTGATAAGGAGAATTGGATAATTAGTTGTAAAACTGAAGATAAGCCCGAACATAACGAAAAAGTTGTTATAGATATATTGCCTTGCTGGGGTAATGAAAATTGGGTATTAAGAACTAATAAAGTAAAGCTATGTACTAATACTTTAGACATACATCTCTTTACAGCTTTGTGGAAAGCTTTTGAAGAAAAACTTATAGAAATTACAGGTCTGGCAGATTTAGTTCAGCTTTCTGGTTATTACCAATATAGTCCTAAAATTACTGGAATAATGAATTTTGAACGCGAGTTAAAAGCTGATACTTTATGGCGTATACTTCAATCTTCAGTCAGAGGTATAGGAGTTGCAAAGCAATTATCGGCTCACGAATTAGCATCTTTATGGACAGTCGAAACAGAAAATATATTTTCGTATCTTCAATCATTACGCAGCATTGGTTATGAAGTAAGAAATCATAATACTAATTCTCAAATACCTCAAGGTAAATATTTAATCCCCTATGCTTTTCCGACATTAACACCTAAAAGCGTACAATTACGAAAAAGTTTAGGAAATATCAATGAGTGAAGTGTATTTACGAGTATTTAATGATAGAAGCGAGCTTGTTTTAGCTGATGGCACTACACAAGTTTTTATTGAAGGTGCCATGAGTGAAGTTGCCAAGCAAAGATATATAAAAATTACTAGCGAGCTTTCTGATAATTTTTTAGAAAAGCAAATTGTTTATTGTCGCGATAATGCAGATAAAATTGATTTTTTACAAGTCGATCAAAATTATATAGATAAACTTAAAAAGCTAGTTGATTCTCTTACAAGTGAAGTTGGAAGAGCATTAATTGGATTAACAGTTATGCAGCTATGTATAAAAACTATTGAGCCAGCGCAAAGTATTAGGTTACACAAAGGTAGTAGAACTAAAAGCAATTTTTCATGGCAAGATGGTATTCCAATGCGTGTTTTAGATAAGCAGTATATAACTCCCGTACTACGTAGATATGATTTACTCAGATTGAACGCAGATGGAATTATGATGACACGTTCTCTTGCCGAAAATTATCCTTATTCATCAGTTTATAAAGCTAATATCCGAGGTGCCCGTTTAGAATGGATAAATATTGTAGAAGCAATTGAAATTAATGAAATTAATCCCGAAATAGCTTTACATTATCTTTTATCACAATTACTCAATCAAGCAAAAACTTTTAAAGATTTAGTGTCACAGACTTTAGATAATCTTACGAACTTTTTACATCAAACTGAACATATAACTCAAGAATTTATAACCGAACTGATATTAAGGCACATTAATGAGTCGGATTATGCAGCGCGAATTATGGAAATAGCGATGCATAGTTTAATGCAAGCAATGCAAGAATTTAATTTATTTCCACAAGGCATTTTAAGAAAACTATCACAAATGCGTTCTGCAAATAAAAAATACGGAAATATAGGTGATATAGAAATATTACAAAGCAATCAAATTATCGAATCATGGGATGCTAAGTATGGTAAAGCTTATTTACGAGATGAACTTGAAGAGCTTGCAGAAAAACTAGAAGCACATCCGACAATTTTGTTGGCTGGTTTTGTAACTAGTGTAGAACCCCAAAGACGAGAGGAAGTTACATCTCGTATTCAAGAAATTGAAGAATATTTTGATATTACTGTAGAAATTTTAACTTTTAGAGATTGGGTTACAAAGCAATTCAATAAAGTTGTAGAAGATAATATAGTTACAGAACAAGAACTAGCAAAAGCCTGGATTACAGCATACACTGAATCATTAGCCCAACACCGGCAAGAAATAGCTCCAATTGATGAACCTTGCTATCAATGGCTCAGTACCTTAAATTCAATTTTACAAACATCTTAAATTAATTAAAATCAAACCCATGACTTCCCAAAAACCGACTAGCGTATGGCAATATAAACCCTGGTGGTGTCAACCTTGGTCTATATTACTCACGGGAATAACTATAATTACTGCAAGCTGGTTATTATTTCACAAAATTTGGTTAACTATTTTAGTATCCATTCCCTTATTAACCTGGATGGGATTTTTCCTATTGATATATCCCAAAGCTTATATGCAAATGTTAAGGGAACAGGAAACGGGGAATGGGGAATAGAGGGGGAGAGGGGGGAGGGGGGGAGAGGGGGGAGGGGGGAGAGGGGGAGAGGGGGAGACAAGGAGAAATTTAAAATACTAACTCCTAACTCCTAACTCCTAACTCCTAACTCCTCACCTTTGACCTTTAACCTTTAACCTTTGTTTATCGTTTATTCTCTACAGAGCGATAAACAAAACGCATCGACTGCAACATTCTTTCTCGCTTTTTACGGGCGATCGCCTGCAAGTCGATTGTTTTGTCGGTTTCATCAACAATTTCACCAGTAATTACTTCTAGTACGTCTTCTAAGGTAATTACTCCAGAAACGTTACCGTATTCATCTACTACTACAGCTAAATGTTCACGTGCTTCGAGAAAGTTTCTCATTAATCTGTCAGCGCGAATTGTTTCGGGTACAAATCCAACTTTTCGCGTTAATGTGCCGATTTTTTGAGTTTTTCTTCCTTCTACCATTGCTGTAAGTAAATTCTGCTTTAAGGCAACACCAATCACTTCATCAATCGTCTCGTTAATAACAATAATTCTTGTATGCTGCGAACTAATAATATCTGCTTTGGCTTCAGCGAGAGTCAAGTTACCGCGTAAATATGTGAGGATTGTTCTCGGTGTCATTAAGTCTGCTGCTGTCAGTTCATTTAACTGAAACACCCGCTGAATCATCTGAGCTTCGTCGCGTTCGATTATTCCTTCTTGATGAGCAATATCTGCCAACAACATGATTTCTGCTTTATTAGTTGTAGGCTGCTTTTTACCTTTAGTAAAAGGTGCTGTAATATTTTCTAACACCCATACTAAAGGTGTAAATATCAAAGTTAATCCTGCAAGAGGAAGAGCTATTAGTAATGCAATTGGTTCTGCGTAGCGTTCACCGACGGTTTTCGGGATAATTTCTGCACAAATGATAATCAGGAATGTTAATACTCCTGAAAATACCCCTAACCAAGTATCTCCTAGTACTGTTCTAGCAATATTACCTGTAAGAATACTACCAACAATATTAAAAACATTATTGAGAATTACAATGGTAGCGATCGGTCGATTCATGTTTTCGCGAATCGCCAACAGTGCTACTGCTGATGGATTCTTTGACTGTGCTAACTGTCTAATTTTCAGCGTCGAAACCGAGAATAAAGCCGCTTCTATTCCAGAACAGAGGGCTGAACCTGAAATAACAAAAATAACAACGAATATAAGCTGTAACATCATATTTCCCAGCTATGGGAAGAATAGTTGAGGTTAATTGTGTTTTGAACGAAGTACTACAAGCGATGTTGTAGCTAATACAACCTCACCTATCTTAAACCCACGCAAGCATATCTTGCTTGGCAGAAAACTACGTGCCAGTCTACAAGCCATAACAAGCATCTTAATTCACCACCTGACTGCCGTGACTGCGTGGGTCTTCATTACTACCATTTGGAGTTGCAGTGGTAGAAAATTGCGAAACTCTACCGTTAGCTTGAGCATAAGGTAAGGCCGAACCTGCAATCAAGGCTTCTAGGTTACTTCCCATGATTGTACGGGGTTGCGAGCCTATAGTTTCAGCTTGGGTTTGAGCGTTTTTATCTAAAAACACAAAATGCGGAATCCCATCCACCCGATATTGCAGCATTTCCGGCAGCCACTTACTGTTATCCACATTCAGCATCACGAAATTCACTTTGTCGGCGTATTCAGTTTCCAGTGTGGCAATGTCGGGTGCCATCTTCTGACAGACAGTACACCAATTAGCGTAAAATTCTATTAAAGATGGTTTTCCATTACTCAAAGCAACTTCCAAAGGTATGGAATTTTCATCCAATTCAGCTAAAGAAACCGAATTGGTTTCGCTTCGTAGTCCCAAAAATAAGGCTACTGACAAGATTGCAGCTACCGTGACAATTAAAAAATTTCGCAGACGTATTCCAAAAGTTGATTCTGGCTTTTCCTGGGATTTCAAGGGCGAATCCGTACTCATAACAAAGGTTTATAAAATCTTAACAAGTCATTTCATATAAGTTTAACCCTCTGCTTCCATTTATTAGAACCGTTACGAAAATAAAAACATGGTTTGGGCATGGGGCATAGGGCATGGGGCATGGGTAATGGGTAATGGGTAATGGGTAATGGGTGATGGCTAATAGGTGATAATTATTAATTAATTCCTGACTTTGTGAACTATCCGGCGTTACCAATCCCCAATGCCCAATGCCCAATGCCCAATCCCCAATTCCCCAATCCAAAATCTCAAATCTAAAATGAAAAAACGAGTTACTATAACTTTCCCCAAACGCACGGTTCAAATGCCAGTTACCTATCGACTGGCAAAGGATTTTAATGTAGCGGCCAATATTATCCGCGCTCAAGTTGCTCCTAATCAAATTGGTAAGCTTGTTGTGGAATTATCTGGAGATATCGATCAGTTGGATGCAGCTATACAGTGGATGCGCGAGCAGAATATTGCTGTTTCGCTCAGTTTGGGAGAAATTGTCATCGATGAAGAAGCCTGCGTTCACTGTGGATTGTGTACTGGGGTTTGTCCCACACAAGCGCTTACTCTTAATCCTCAAACTTTTAAGTTAACCTTTACTCGTTCTCGCTGCATTGTTTGCGAACAGTGTATTCCTACTTGTCCGGTGGATGCAATTTCTACGAATTTGTGATTGGTAGTGGTTAGTTGTTAGTTGTTAGTGGTTAGTGGTTAGTTGTTATCAATTGTTGCTCGAATAAATTGTTCACTGCTCACTGCTCACTGTTAACTGTTCACTGATAACTGTAAAACATCGGCAATTATACTAGCCTTACCCGGTAATCTACTTGCTGCGGGTGAATCGTGAACTACTAATAGCGATCGCCCTCCTAGAATACCTTCAAATAATTATCTAAAACTTTACTTGTTAAAAATAGGTGATGCATTTTTGATACTTATATGAACTTAAAAATCATTAAGTGCTATTTTTAACTTTTAATCATATTAATAATTTAATACCTATAAATAATAATATTATTAATATATATCTTAAGTAAGAGTTTAATCGAAAAAAAATATCAGTAATCTTTCTTTAGACAGATATTGGATAAAAAATAGCAAACTAAATCAATCAATAATTAACATAAAAAAATATCTTTGCCTCGATATAGAATCGAAAGCGATGATAGTATTCAATAATGCCCGAAAGAAGTAAAACATTATTCTTAATAATTTGAAGTGCAATGGTATTAGCTACAAAACCCACAGTAAAAACTTTAAGAGACTACACTTACAGTGCAATTGAAAAACATTTCAAAAAAACCTGGAAGTGGGAAAAATCTGTCAAAAATGATAAAGACGCTGAGGCTTTACACCAAATGCGCGTTGGTATGCGTCGTTTGCGTACCACCATAACGAATCTCAATTCCATTGTTAATTTTCCTAAATCGGCGAACGATAAAAACATTAAAAAAATTGCCGGTTGTCTTGGTTCGTTAAGAGATTTAGATGTCTTAAAAGAAACTTTAGCAACGACATATAAACCACAATTACCTAAAAAAGAAAGATTGATTTTAGATGACGTTATTGAAACTTTAGAAAAACAACGTCTAGATGCAGCAGCCGATGTTAAAGCTTTATTCAAAACTGAGCGTTACAAATCTTTAAAGACAGGTTTAAAAGAATGGTTGGAAGAACCAAGCTATCAACCATTAGCAAATTTGACAATTCAGCAAGCTTTACCAGACTTACTTTTGCCTGAAGTTAGTCGTTTTCTACTACATCCAGGTTGGTTAGTTGGAACTGAAGTAAAGGAAAATAAAGTTGTTATTTCTACAGACTTTGATGAGAAGAAAGTTGATAAGCAATTATTAACTGCTTCAGAAAATCTACACGATTTACGCAAGCAAGCGAAAAGACTGCGCTATCAGATGGAATTGTTTAGCAATTTATATGGTGAAGGATATGCGAATTATCTTGCACAAGTTAGAAATATCCAAGAAGTTTTGGGTTCCATGCAGGATAGCGCTGTTTTAGATGAATGGCTGCAAGATGTGTTGTCATCAAAAATTAGCAAAGAGCTTCCTACCTTAGCAACATTACTTACGAAAAATCGTTACGATTTATGGCAGCAATGGCAATCTTTACAGCAACGATTCCTCAAGCTGGAAACTAGACTTGAGTTTCATTTAATTATTCTGCATCCTGCTGTGAAGTAGAGATGGGGGGATGGGGAGATAAGGGGAGAAGGGGACAAGGGGAGCCACGTGCGGGGGTTCTCCCTATTGAGCAAAGTGGCGTGACAAGGAGGATTTTAACCTTTAACCTTTAACCTTTGAACTTTAACCTTAGTTAGAATTATTTTTATTTTTAATCAAACTACATTTTTTTATTTAATTATTAAGAAATAATTTTTACAATATTAGTTAGATAGATCGGCTTTTTTACGATTATCAATAATTAAACGATTAGTACATTTTCACGAAATGTATTTATTTCGTTGTGACTAAGATTATTCGAGTTTTATATTCAAATAATTCAAGTCAAAATACTTAAATTTTTCAAGGGTGTCTCGAATTGTAGTATTAGACAAGGAGATGCACGAATGTTCTTTGCTATCGATATTGGTCACAATTGTCCTCCATACGATACCGGCGCTGTTACTAGCCAGTACAACGAAGATGCTTTAACTAAGCTAGTAGGGGAATTAGTTATTAGTAAGCTGAATCTAAGAGGACATAAAGCCGTTTCCGTTACGCCACAATCTGCTTATAGTACCGATGATTCTTTGATGCAAAGAGCGAGAAAAGCTAATCAATTTGGTACTGATTACTTTATTTCTATCCACTTTAACTCTTTTAGTAGTCCGAGAGCTAATGGTAGTGAAATTTACGTATACGATATGCGTAGTGCTGCTAAACCTTTAGCGCAATCAGTACTTAGTAATATTACATCTTTAGGATTTCTAAATCGTGGTGTTAAAAAAGCTCGATTTAGAGTATTAGAACTGACTTCAATGCCAGCAATTTTAATTGAATGCTGCTTTATCAGTTCGGACAAAGATATGAAATTGTTTAATGCTGAAAAAATGGCTACAGCAATTGTCGATGGTTTGGTTGGTAAAGAAGAAGTAACAACTATATCTGGTATTTTAAAGGTTAATTATACTACTTTCCTTAAACCTTCTTCCGAGCAATCATCAAATATAGATCCAAGTCGATTGAACGTAATACAGCCAGGAGATTATAAAGCAGAGTTGATTGCAAAAGAAGAATCTCATTATGCTGTGGAGTTAGAAAACCAGATCAGTTCGCGTCAAGTTGACTATATTTATACAGGACACAGCGATTTTGTTACTGATTAGTGGTTCACCGAATTAATTATCAGAGGTTCGTAGTTGGGCTATCTTCGCATCGTTATTTGGCACTCCTAGTTAAGTATGGCGTTATTAGGTTAGCGGAGCGTGTCCGTTAGGACATTAGGACATACCTTTATTACTCTGCATTAATGCTGTTGACGATTAGACATCTGCGGTAAAGCATTTGTATGGTTTCCTTTTTTACATAAAGACCTAACCTCCTTCCCTATTAGGGAAGGGGAACGATCGAGCCGGAACTCTCTCTGGGGGAAAGGTATTCTAGGAAAAAACCTACGGTACGCTATGTCCTGACGGACAGGCTAACGCTAAAGCTAGGCGCGTTCATGGAGAGGAAGAGGTCTTTTTTCTTTTCCGGAGATGTCTATTAATTATTACTAGCAAGCGAGAGGCTGCCATCACTGGAACTTTCTATCTGAGAGTTTCTAGGCAATGGAACTTGAAACGTTCTTCAACAAACGAGCGCGGAGGGATTCGAACCCCCGACCTACAGAACCGGAATCTGCCGCTCTATCCACTGAGCTACGCGCCCTCATACTATAAGGCTATATTTTACTTACATATTAATAAACAGTATAGCCTTAATTTGTTTTTCTGGCTACTAAAGTAATCTTAATGGCTGTTAGAGACACTTAATTCGTTACTAAATAGCAGAGATTAATTTAGCTAAGTTATTAAGATAGTCAGCATTAGACATCTCCGAAAAATAATGTAGAGACGCGTTAGCGCAGCGTGACCGCAAGGTCATAATATCGCGTCTCTACAAGGTTTCTGGATGACGCATATCTAATTTCCGGATATGTCTATTAAATAGTAATAAATGATTTAGGAAAACAATACAGTTTGGCTGCACCAGCAACTAATGCCGAGGTTGAAATTTTGCCAGTTACAACTATGTTGAGAATCATGCTCCCTCGGTGAATTTATATCTTAAAATTTGTTGAAATAGTCTTAGACAATACTTTCAAGGAAATAAAATCAAATGCCGACGTTTGTGAAAATAGAACAAGGTAAAGTAGAAAAATCCATTTTTGATAAATATGTCCCCGCTCACAAAGCATATGTGGAAGAGTTGAAAAAGAAAGGACACAAGGCAAAAACCGGCTATTGGGCGCAATATGGAGGTGGAATGTTACTATTTGAAGCCGATTCGATGGACGAAGCCCAAGCTATTGTATCTCGCGACCCTTTTATTGAAAATGACTGTGTTGACTATAAGCTATACGAATGGCGACTTCTAGTTGATTAACTAATAATTCCATTCGGGCACCTTACACATTTAAACAAATTAATGCTATATTGATTTCAGGCTCGGACCTATGCAACTGCAACGCCCAAACTTTGTCAGGACCGGAAGGTAGCAGCAATACGGGATGCTTACAGTAGGCGTAGACTCCGGGCTGTCCTAGTTTTTATAGAGAATTCTCATATAATGCCTGGTTTCGGAGATATTGCTAAAAAAGCTTTTTACCTTGGTGTTGGGTTAGCTTCTTACGCTAGCGAAAAAGCAGGTGGAACATTAGCCGAGTTGCGATCGCAAGCCCAAAAACTAGCAGACGAAATGGTTGCGAAGGGCGAAATGAATGCAGAAGAAGCCCGTAAGTTTGTGGAAGACATGATGAAACAAGCGCAAACTGGAGGAAATGTTGGCAGCAGTGAAACTACAACTCGGACGGAACCTCGTCGCATAGAAATTTTGGATGATGGGGATGAACCCACACAAAAGGAATCGCAGCCCCAAGATGTTGATAAATTACGCGATCAAGTGAAGCAGATGCAGGAAGAATTGCGTCGGTTACAGCGCGATAAGTAATTAATTAGGTGGTGTACTAACCGAAAGAGCCGTAGTTTCTGAAGAAATTATTAACAGACATTCCAGAATTATTATTATAGAATATCTCTTGGGGTGTACTTTTAGTATTTTAAACCCGCGCAATATCAAGCATTTTCCCAAATGTTTTTAAGTGCTAAATGGTTGTAGAAGGTTAATTGCCACCCTCCGGAAGACGCAGTAAAAGCGTTGAAGTAAATGTCCTATTATTAAGAGAGTGAGGACTATTTTTATATGGATGAGTGGCAAAAAGATTTTTCGGACGTAGTAAAATCAGTATCGGAGGAAGTAGAACGCTTCTTCGTGGGAATGACGGAAGTAGTAGATAGTTTTATTGAAATGACTGAAGAACTTAGCGAACAAGTTCAAAGTTCGTTACTTTCTGAGGTAGATCAATATTTACAGGATTTAGCAGAACCATTTTTAGAAGTTTATTGGGATTTTGAAGATGTTTTAGGAGATGATTTGGAAGGTCATTTTCCTTATCCTGTTGAACCTACAGCACAACAAAACCCAGCTTGTATAGGTTGCCGTAACTATCACGGACAAGTTTACAACGGTAATTTACTAGTTTGCGGGATGCATCCTAGTGGATATGAAGACGAAAGCTGTCCTGATTGGGAAGGGGAATAGTTAGTACCACCGGAATTAGGAGTTAAGAGTTATTGGATTTTAAATTTAAGATTTGAAATTTTTCCCAATTCCCTGTTCCCAATTCCCTATTCTTTATTTAAGTTATTAATAATTATTAAAAATAAATGACCCAGACAAATACTGAAGTAAAATATGGCGAACGCGAGATTTCAGAAGGGAAATTAATTACGTTTCCTAATCCGCGTGTGGGAAGAAGATACAATATTAGTATTACTTTGCCGGAATTTACCTGTAAATGTCCGTTTTCTGGCTATCCAGATTTTGCTACGATTTATGTGAATTATGTCCCCGATGAAAAGGTTGTTGAGTTGAAGGCAATCAAGCTTTACATTAATAGTTATAGGGATAGATATATTTCCCACGAAGAATCAGCCAATCAAATTTTAGATGATATTGTTGCAGCCTGCGACCCTTTAGAAATTACCCTCAAAGCTGACTTTACACCACGCGGTAACGTACATACTGTTGTTGAAGTTACTCATCAGAAATAACTTAAAGATATTGAGTATTGAGTATTGAGTTAAGAATTATTTACTTTTTTTTATTTGTCTCCTTTCAACTTTTGGCAACAAATAATCCCAATTTCCAGCAAAAAAATACATACAACTAATGTAGAGACTCTGTACTGCTTAGTCTCCTAACGTTTTAAAGAAAATGAACCCGTCAAATTTAATCCAATCAACTACTAGTACTTCACCACATTAATTCTGATGGGTTAAGATACCTCTTCGTAGGTTGGGTTAAGCGGAGCGCAACCCAACTCGGGTGTTGGGTTTCACTTCGTTCAACCCAACCTACAATTATAAATGTCATACCCCTCATAACTTATGTGGTGGAGTCTAGTAGTCTGTCCTATTAATTTTGATGGGTTTGCGTAGTGCGAGCATCTTGCTCGCTGGTTGTAACGAGGGAGCGAGACGCTCCCACTACGAGCGCGTTACCCCGCAAAATTAATGTGGTGAACTACTAGTACTCCGCCACATTAATTTTGATGGGTTTGCGTAGTGCGAGCATCTTGCTCGCTCGATAGCGCCAGCGAGCAAGATGCTCGCACTACGAATGTGCTACCCCTCATAACTTATGTGGTGGAGTACTAGTAGTCTGTCCTATTAATTTTGACGGGTGTATCCTAAAAACACAAACTTTTTTCTCCCCCCTCTCTCCCTCACCCCTCATTTTTTACAGACTAGTAGTTGCAGAAGTCTCTACCAAAGGGTGGATTGCGATCGCGATTTGAATCGCTAACTCTATCCATAAAATATAAACATGGCATAAAAATAATTTATTTACTGGTTTATTTAAAATTAGATTTTTATATTTATCAAAGAAAAATATATTACTTTTAACTGTAGTTTTTTTACAACAAATCGCTCAAAAAAATAAGTACAAATGCTCATCTAGTAGATATACATTAAATTATTTTTAGAAGTATAAGTTTTGTCCAACAAAAGAATATTTTTTGCAAGATGGGGATAATATTTTCTCGTCCACCGTTTATCAAGATTAATCCTTGAGTTTACTTTTCTCACTTTTATGGGGCAGCTTGCTAATTCCCAATCCCCATTACCAATTCCCAAAAAAAGCATTATTATAACGACACTTCTGTAAAGCTTTCTTAATAAAAAGTTAAAGTATATGAGTTATAAGAAATTCAAATATAAAAGTTAAAAATATTCAAATAATAACCAGTCGAATTCTTGATATATTGTGAGACAGGCTACAGATTGCGTAGTACAGAGTTTTGACTTTCGCTCTTATCGTTATCTGGTAAGCGGGGAAAGTATAGAGGAGTAGGAAAAACAGATTAAAGAAAGTTTTTTTGATTCGCTTGGAATTTGAAAGGGGGACAAAGAATTAAAGGAACCTCGAAAAATAGAGATTCTACAAATTTTTCTTTGTTTTGGTAGACAAAAATCCTGCCGATCGCACTCAAGCTATAACAAAAGAAATTGATAGTCTTTCCTGTAGAAAGGAGAGCATTTCTGCGATCAAAATTTCTGCTGTCGTGCAATTTGTAAGCAAAAAGATAGACTTTTAGGATTGGATAAATATGTCTTACTCTCAAACGAGAACTCAGTCTAAATCAGGGTATGAAGCTGGGGTAAAAGATTATAGATTAACTTATTACACCCCCGACTACACTCCAAAAGATACAGACCTTTTGGCGGCTTTCCGGATGACTCCTCAACCCGGAGTACCTCCAGAAGAAGCTGGTGCTGCTGTAGCTGCTGAATCTTCAACAGGTACTTGGACAACTGTATGGACTGACTTGCTCACCGACCTAGACCGCTACAAAGGTCGTTGTTATGATATCGAGCCAGTTCGTGGTGAAGACAACCAGTACATTTGTTATGTAGCTTATCCTCTGGATTTGTTTGAAGAAGGTTCTGTTACCAACGTTTTGACCTCGATTGTAGGTAACGTATTTGGTTTCAAAGCTTTACGTGCGCTACGTTTGGAAGATTTACGCATACCTGTTGCTTATCTAAAAACTTTTCAAGGACCTCCTCACGGTATCCAAGTTGAGCGCGATAAGTTGAACAAGTATGGTCGTCCTCTATTGGGTTGTACCATTAAGCCTAAGTTAGGTTTATCCGCTAAGAACTACGGACGCGCTGTATACGAGTGTTTGCGCGGTGGTTTGGACTTCACCAAAGACGACGAAAACATCAACTCGGCACCTTTCCAAAGATGGCGCGATCGTTTTACTTTCGTTGCGGATGCTATTTATAAAGCACAAGCAGAAACTGGCGAAATTAAAGGTCATTACCTCAACGTAACTGCACCTACTTGTGAGCAAATGCTCCAACGGGCTGAGTATGCCAAAGAACTCAAGATGCCCATCATCATGCATGACTACCTGACAGCAGGTTTCACCGCAAACACTACTTTGGCTCACTGGTGTCGCGATAACGGTATATTGCTGCACATCCACAGAGCTATGCACGCAGTAATTGACCGTCAAAAGAACCACGGTATCCACTTCCGCGTATTAGCTAAAGCGTTACGTATGTCTGGTGGCGACCACATCCACACAGGTACTGTGGTTGGTAAACTTGAAGGCGAACGCGGTATCACAATGGGTTTTGTTGACCTATTGCGTGAAAACTACGTTGAGCAAGACAAGTCTCGTGGTATTTACTTTACTCAAGATTGGGCTTCCATGCCTGGTGTAATGGCTGTTGCTTCTGGTGGTATCCACGTATGGCATATGCCCGCGCTATTAGAAATCTTCGGTGATGACTCCGTACTCCAGTTTGGTGGTGGTACATTAGGACACCCTTGGGGTAACGCTCCAGGTGCAACTGCAAACCGCGTAGCGTTAGAAGCTTGCGTTCAAGCACGTAACGAAGGACGCAGCTTGGCTCGCGAAGGTAACGACATTATCCGCGAAGCTTGTAAATGGTCCCCCGAACTAGCAGCAGCTTGCGAACTTTGGAAAGAAATCAAGTTCGAGTTCGAGGCAATGGATACCGTCTAAATGTATTAGTTGTGAGTGTTTCGTTTTGGGTTTTAAGTTTAGAATCTACTTTAATTTAAAACTCAAAACTTATAACTCATAATTATTATGGGCTGGGGTCAAATATGGATATAAAACAAATTGCCAAAGACACAGCCAAGATGCTGCAAAGCTACTTGACATATCAGGCAGTTAGAACGGTATCGGCTCAAATTAATGAAACTAATCCTTATGTTGCGGCTTGGCTGCATCGCTTTTCCACCAAGGAAAGAATCCAAAATGGGGAAGCGTATATTGAGCAATTATTCTTAGAAAAGCCAGAATTAGCTTTAAGAATAATGACAGTCAGGCAGCACTTAGCGGAAGAAATGACTGAATTTTTGCCGGAAATGGTTAGCACTGGGATTACGCAAGCCAATATGAAACATCGTCGTCAGCATCTTGAGCGAATTACGCAATTAGATTTATCTAGCCCCAGTACTCCAGAAGAGCAATCAACATCAGATAGTAGTTCGGACGAAGCTTCCAGCGAAAACAACAGTTAGGAGTTAGGAATGAGGAGTTATGAGTTATGAGTTAGGAGTTTTTAGAAATAACTAACAACTAACAACTAACAACTAACCACTAACAACTAACCACTAACAACTAACAACTAACCACCAACCACTAACAACTAATAGAAAATATGCAAACTTTACCAAAAGAGCGTCGGTACGAAACCCTTTCATACTTACCACCTTTAAATGACGCTCAAATCACTCGTCAGATTCAATATATTTTAGATCAAGGTTATTTTCCTGCAATTGAATTTAACGAAACTTCCGAACCAACAGAAATGTATTGGACAATGTGGAAGTTGCCTTTGTTCAATGCTAGAAGCCCACAAGAAGTATTAGCAGAAGTACAAGGTTGCCGCTCACAGTTTCCCACCTGCTTCATTCGTGTAGTTGGTTTTGACAACGTTAAGCAATGTCAAATTCTTAGCTTTATCGTACACAAGCCCAACCAAAGTGGTGGTTACAGATACTAAGTTTTGATTTTTGAAATTTAGTTAAAAGTAGATATTTTCTACTTTTTAGATATTTAATAAATTTTCCCTTCCTGCTAAATGTGGGGAGGGAATTTTAGTTTGTTAATAGAATTTAGGCGGGCAGGGATGCCCATCCCACAAGAGATTGTTATATAGAAAGTTTGTAGGGTGTGTTACGGCACAAAAAATATTGATTAAATACTACTATTTGGATAATGCCGTAACGCACCATTAATTATCGGTTGAAATAATGCGTTTTATATTAAATCTGTTGATATTGAGATTATATATTTTTGAACGTAGAGGAACATAAAATTTGTAGGTTGGGTTAGACACGTACACCAAACTTGATTTGTAACCAAAATATATAAATCGTGTCGTAACCCAACATGGCGATCGCAAACAAAAATTATCTTAGTTAAAATTTGTAGGTTGGGTTAGTTTGTAGGTTGGGTTAGACACGTTAGCAAAGCGTGTCTGGAGGACATAAACCAATTTGATTTATAACAAGAAATTATACAAATCGTGTCGTAACCCAACATCACAGTTGAGAAAAAAGTATTATTTTAAAATGTAGGGTGTGTTGTCGTGGAGCGCAAGGCACCAATAATATTTATTATAAATTGCTAGACTTCGTTCTTACCCACCTGGGAATGCAATTCTCAGGCTAATAGCGTAAGTCCATTAAAATGGACTGAGAAAATCATATATAAACAAGATTTTTTTATTCAGATTAATTTTACTCTAGATAAATAAATAAATAAATTTAAAAAGCTAATTAGTAAGTTCATAATTATAAAAGCCGCACTGTTGTTGTACGCGATAAATTTCATCTATTACATAATTAAAATGTGAATGGTTTTGAATCATCAGCCTATCTTTTAAATAAGGTAACGATCGAGGATTAGCAATTTTTACGAGTGCTTTTAATACAGAATCGATGTGCTTTCTACTTTGTAAAAGATGAATTAAAGTTTCATAAGTTTGTTGTCCACCAATATTTGCTAATGCTTCTATAATTGATTTGCAATAATAAAAGTATCTTTTATCATCAACATAATTATTTAAGATAGATATAATAACACTACTTCCCTTTTGTGAACCTATTTTACCCAAAGCTTTTATAATATTTTCATTCCATCTATAATCCTCAATATTGTCTTGGGTATTTAATGCTGATATAAGAATATCAACTACTTTTTCACTACCGATTTCTCCTAAAGAGTTTATTACATCATAACGAACGCTCTTCGATTGGTCGTTTAAAAATGCAAATATTAAAGAATCAACTGCTTTTTCACTACCGATATTACCTAACGCTTGTACAACTCTTGTGCGAGTAAACTCATATGGATCGCTCAATTTACTTATCAAAGCATCTATTGTATCTTCACTTTTAATGTCTCTTAGTTGCGAAGCTGCTTTTGCACGAACTTCATCATCTTGATGATTTAAATTCGATGCGATACATTTGATTCCTACTTCTCTATCAATCTTTACTAATGCCCATCCAGCATATGCCGGTACGCCAATACAATCTGCATATCTATAATAACCATCTTCTACAATTGCAACTAAAGCAGAAACGGCTTTTTTACTACCGATATTACCTAAAGCCTTACTTACTTCACCACGAACACCAAAATCTTCATCTTCTAAAGCTTTAATTAAAGCATCTACTGCTTTTTCACTGCCTATTTTTCCTAAAGCTTTTGCTGCATCTTGACGAATAAAAAAATCTATACTATTTAAAGCTTCAATCAAAGCACTAACTGCTTTTTCACTACCGATATTACCTAAAGTTTGTGCTGCATTGGCAGCAATCGCAAAATCTTGGTGATTTAAAGCTGCTATTAATGCATCAATCGCAATATCGCTTTTAGTTTTACTTAAAACTTCTGTTGCTATTTCTGTATAATAAAAATTTTCTTCATTTAAAAAAAGTGATATTAAGCTTTCAATTGCTTTGTCATTACCTATCTTTCCTAATGCTTCAGCAGCATTGCTCCAGACTTTAAATTCTTTATCGTTCAACGCTAATATTAAAGCATCAACTGCTTTTTCGCTACCAATATTTCCTAAACCCAAAGCAGCATATTGACGTATACTAGGGCTTTCATCTTTTAAGCACCGAATTAAAGCATCATAAGATTTTTCACTTCCAATTCTACCTAATGCCCAAGCAGCTTCACTACGTACCCATGACACTTTATCATTTAAAACTTTAACTAAAGCTTCAACAGCTTTTTCGCTACGTATTGTTCCTAATATTTCAGCAGAATCACCGCGAATATAATCGTACTCATGATTCAAACTTGAAATCAAAGATTCAATAGCAGATTCTGAAGCAATTGCTGTTAAAGCATTTCTAGCCTGTTTCCGAATAGTGTTATCTTCATTATCCAAGTATTTCTCTATAAAAGAAACAGCGAAATTAGATTTTGTGATACTTAGTAAGGCAATCTTTAATTGTTCGGGCACATTTAATTGATATATCAAACTCACAGTCTGCATTTGAAACTCCGGTTTAACTGCACCAGCTAATTTTGCACCCAAAAGTAAATCTACTTCTAAAGCTAAACTTACTATTCGTAAAATTTGCACTTGATCAACACGCTGCAAAATTTCAATTATAGGCTGGGTATATTCCAGATAATTCAAATATTCACGCTTCAATTGTTCATCGCTTAATTGAGGTAAGAGTTGTAATAAACTTTCTATATTGCTATTCATATAAATCAGATTAAAATATAAGATAAACGAAGCAGATACTATTTTCAGTTTGTCGTAACCCAACATCATAACTGCGAGTAATAAAAAATGATCTTCAAAATACCACCGATAAAATGTTGGGTTACGGCACAATATAAATTCTAATTTTGAAACCCAATATTATAAATGTGCCTAACCCAACCTACAAATTGATAATTGATAACTGATAACTGATAATTGATAACTAATTCGCCGTTGCGTTAAAATTCAAGCAGCGCAAGCATTCCCTGTAATATCTACCTCATGCTCGAAACCCTGCAAACTCAACTTTATCAATTAGAACAATTCGCGAATACCCTTGTTTCTAACCAATTAAATCACCTCAGTTTAATCAGCATCGGCATTATATTTCTGGCTGGGTTGCTTACCAGTCTTACTCCTTGTATGCTTTCGATGCTGCCTATTACTATTGGTTATATCGGCGGTTATGAAGCTAAAAGCCGCGTACAAGCTGCCGCTCAATCTACTTGGTTTGCTTTGGGATTAGCTACTACTTTAGCAGGGCTTGGGATTATAGCAGCAACGGTAGGAAAAGTCTACGGTCAAATTGGTATAGGTTTACCGATTATTGTCAGCATCATTGCCATTTTGATGGGATTAAATCTACTCGAAGCTTTACCTCTACAACTTCCTGATTGGGGTGGTACCGAATGGATTTCCCAAGAATTACCTCAAAGCACAAGAGCATATTGTATTGGTTTAAGTTTTGGTTTGGTGGCTTCTCCTTGCAGCACTCCGGTTTTAGCAAGTTTGTTGGGATGGGTTGCTAATACCAAAGATTTGATTTTAGGTGCTGCTTTGCTGCTTTCCTACACCGCAGGTTATGTGACACCATTGATTTTGGCGGGTACTTTTACTGCTTCAATTAAAAAGATCATCGAAATACGTCGCTTTTCTGGTTGGATTAATCCGGTTAGCGGCGCATTATTAGTTGGATTTGGCGTATTTTCATTGATTTCTCGGATTCCTTTGTAGAGACGTAGCACTGCTACGTCTCCAATAATGCGAAATCACAACTTAATATTTTGATTCAGCAAACTCTTAGATATACAGTTAATTCAAATAATCTAAAATCCAAAATTAAATGTCTTTAGAAGAATCTTCAACAAAATCTCCCTTAAAAGAATTTACCAGCTTTATCCGCAAAGAGTTTTTACCAGTACTCACAGATTTACGGTTAGCGATAATTTTGCTATTGGCGATCGCTCTATTTAGTATTGCGGGTACGGTGATTGAGCAGGGGCAATCTGTAGCTTTCTATCAAGAAAATTATCCGGAAAGTCCGGCTTTATTTGGCTTTCTTACCTGGAAAGTAGTGATAATTGCGGGTTTAGACCAAGTTTATCGTACCTGGTGGTTTTTATCTCTACTTATCTTATTTGGCACTAGTTTAACAGCCTGTACTTTTACTCGTCAGCTTCCTGCATTAAAAGCTGCACGTCGCTGGAAGTTTTTTGACAAACCCCGAAGATTTCAAAAGTTAGCGTTAAGCGCGGAATTCGATGTTGAAAAAAACAATTTTACATCTATCCAAAATCTTACCGAAATTCTGCAACAGCGCCGCTACAAAGTTTTTCAAGAAGATGCAGATAAACTTTATGCTCGTAAGGGAATCATCGGTAAAATTGGTCCGATTATAGTTCACATCGGCATCGTAGTTATTTTACTTGGCTCAATTTTGGGTGCCATGACTGGGTTTATGGCTCAGGAAATGGTTGCCAGTGGCGATACTTTCCAAATCAAAAATATCATAGATGCCGGACCTTTCGCAGCGCCGCAAGTTACTAAAGATTGGGCTGTGAAAGTAAATCGTTTCTGGATTGACTACACTTCCAGCGGTGGAATCGATCAATTTTACTCGGATATGTCGGTATTAGATCGAGAAGGGAAAGAAGTAGATAAAGACACGATTTACGTAAACCATCCCTTACGGCACAAAGGAGTTACCCTTTACCAAACAGATTGGGGAATTGCAGCAGTCAAAGTTCGAGTTAACAAAAGCCCGATTTTTCGACTTCCGATGGCATTATTAGACACCGGAGGAAAAGGAAGACTTTGGGGAACTTGGATTCCTACCAAACCAGATTTAAGTGAGGGAGTTTCTCTACTAGCTAAAGACTTGCAAGGAACTGTATTGATTTACGATGCTAAAGGTAAATTAGTTAATACCGTCCGCGAAGGAATGTCGGCTGAGGTAAACGGCGTTACTCTCAAGATATTAGAAGTAGTTGGTTCTACTGGTTTGCAAATCAAAGCAGACCCAGGCATACCAGTGGTTTACGCTGGATTTGCTTTGTTGATGATGGGAGTAGTGATGAGTTACTTTTCTCACTCGCAAGTATGGGTATTGCAGAAAGAAGGTAATTTGTACGTTGGTGGTAAAACCAATCGCGCTCAAGTGGCTTTTGAAGGAGAAATGGTAGAGATTTTTGAGCAGGTTTCTCAATCCCAGGGTGAATCTACCTTATCTTTGGTTTCGATATAAGTTGGGGATTGGGGATAAGGAGTCAGTTATTAATTGATTGTCCCCTTATCTCCCCCTCTTCCCTACGGCTAGTTAAAAAGTAAAGGTAGTCCTCAACGCACCAATAAAGACATCATCATTGTCCTCGTTTTGATTGGGAGACTTTAACCAAATGATTCCAGGAGTAATAGAAATGTTGTCGTTAATAGGATATTTATATAACGCTTCAACATGAATGGGTGTATCATTTTCAAAGTTGGCTGGTCTTGGTGAAATGTCGCCAGCATAGGGTTCTGCACCGGCAATAATTGCAGCTAAACCACCTTTTTTACCAAAATCGGGGAATACCAAAGCCAGTGCATAATTCCAGATTTCGGCATCTCCACCATTATTGAAATCGACATCGGTATAGCCACCCCAACCTCGAATGCTAAATTTGGAACTTAAATCGAGTTGAGCCTGTACTCCGTAGGAATTACTGTTGATTCGTCTTTCTTCCGTACCGGGAAGCAAACCGTTTGCAAAGTTGGTTCCAGTGCCCCCAAAAGCGAAGGTTCCATCACCTGGATCGTAACCGTTTATATAGGTCAAACCAAATTTAAATCTTTTCGCGGGTTGAAAGACAATTTGTCCCATAGCGGAATAGTTGCCGTCAAATAAACCTGCTTTTTCGTTCGGGTTAGAACCTTGTTTTGCAAGATAACCTCCCTCTATTTTAATTGCATCGGCTAACTTGTAGCTAAAACCAACACCTGTTGTAGAGCGAGCAATTCCTAAGCGATATATGGGATTTCGTTCGGCAAATCTAGACATCGCACCAGTTGCACCACCACCAGTATTTAAGCCGGAGTTAAACACATCTGCATAGAAATGATGCGCTCCCAAACTTGCCATTGTAGTTACTTTGAGCTTATCGCCGACAGGGAAAACATAGTGCAATCTATCGAGGATAATATCATTATTATTGGGGCCGTCATAAGCAAAACGACCTTCATTAGTACCAATTTCATCTTGAAATGTGTTGCCAATATTTCCCGCAGTTAGACGAGTAAACAGCTTATCTTTACCCGTGAAACTGGTAACAAACTGGAGACGAATTTTATCATTAAAGACTAATTCAGTATCTACATCATCACCTTGGGCACCTGCAAGTGTAAATGCTGCTTCACCAACAAGTTTGGTAGTTGTAGAAAATTGATTTGCTTCGATTTCGGCAGTACGGGCTTCTAAAACATCAACTCTACCGCGTAATGTTGCAAGTTCGGCAGAAAATTCTGACTGCAAGCGCTGTAAAACTGCTAAGTCTTGACGAGATACTATATCGGCAGTGGCAGTAGCAATCAATTCATTAACTCTATCCAAGCAAGCATTTAAACCAGCTGCAAATTCATAACGAGTTAAAGCGCGATTTCCGCGATAAGTTCCATTCGGATAACCTGCTATACAACCGTAGCGTTCTACTAAAGATTGTAAAGCCGCAAATGCCCAGTCAGTTGGTTGAACGTCGGATAGTTGAGAAACCGAAGTGACTTGAGATTTTACTGGTTTTTTCTCGACTTGAGACAGTTTTTCTACTGATAATGAATTTGAATTTAAATTATTTTTTGAAGTTGGCGTAATATTCTGCTCGTTAACTTTAGCATCAGCAAGCTTAGTTGTAATATCCCCCGATGCATCTTTTCTTTGTGGTTTGGAATTTATTGTATTGTCTAAATTCTGATTGATTTGCGATGAATTTTCAAATTTCACAAACTGTTCTGCTTGTGCTGTTTCCGCTTTTAAACCCGAAGCAATAACTGTCATTATTAAAGCAGTACTAAATAAAGCAGGGCTGCTTTCAGATAGCTTAAAAATATTCTGTATCACTTACTACTCCTCACAGGTCAATTCTGAAAGATAATTATGTAAATTCGCTTTCAGAAATCAAAATTAATGTAGACAATAATACACTAAGCAAAAAATAAGTGAAAGTTAATTTGTGGTTAAATCAAAACAATTTGATATAGGTGAGGTTCGGAGTAAGGGAATTGCGGCTTTTTTGAGTAGATTGTTGTTGCAATAATTTATCAGTAAGAAATTTATTTTTTATTAGTATAGTTAATTACTTTTATCTCAAATTAATTTTCAGCACTTACTTAAAACCGCTATCAATACTGCTCGGTTAAGTAATTGAACGTAATCGTTAGATCCCCTAAACCCCCTTAAAAAGGGGGCTTAGTTCCCTCCTTTCTAAGGAGGATTAGGGAGGATCTCCTTTTAACCGAGCAGTATTAAAACCGCTATAGTTTGTAGTAGAGGCTTTAGCCTTTCAAAATTATTAATAGCTGCATATTATGGGATTCTATTCACAGAAAATATTTCCTTATCTTCTTGATTGGTCGCTATCAGATTCTACTTTTAATCAATATCGTCAAGAAGTTTTAGCAGAAGTAGAAGGAGAAGTATTAGAAATTGGTTTTGGTACTGGTTTAAATCTTTCTTTCTATCCAGATGAGATTAATAAAATAATCACCGTTGATAATAATCCGGGAGTTCATCAACTCGCTCAAAAAAGAATTGAAAAATCTTCTATAACTGTAGATCATCGGATTTTAAGCGGCGAAAATCTTCCAATGGTAGATAATACATTTGATAGCGTTGTCAGTACTTGGACTTTATGCAGTATTGAGAAAGTTGAACAAGCCGTTAAAGAAATTCATCGAGTATTAAAACCCGGCGGTAAATTCTTCTTTATAGAACATGGTTTAAGTAATGAGCCGAATATTCAAACTTGGCAAAATAGATTTAATCCAATACAAAATGTTATTGCTGATGGCTGTAACCTGAATAGAAATATTCGCTCTATTGTAAAGCAACATTTCGATCAAGTAGATTTGGAAGAATTTTATGCCGATAAAACGCCTAAGTTTATGGGTTATATGTATCAAGGTGTGGCGATAAAAGAGGTTAAAGGTTAAAGGTTAAATAACTTCCAATTACCAATTCTTAAATACTTTGTTTTCCCAAACTTCCACCACCATTTATAAATAAATTTTCTGTTACCTGTTTCCTATTCCCTATTCCCTAGTATTATTAGGTGGAAAAAATTTAATTTCCAGGGAACAACCTTTAATTTTATCTGAAGCTTTTCCCGATAGTCGCCTGTTGAAGTTTACGCAGAAGCTCGATTATCTAATTTTTGGATTTATAAAATTTAAAGATAAGTCAAAAATGCGTTTAAAACCAAAGTTTATCCAAATTACTGAGTATCCTCAAGGTTTTCGTCCAAAGATGATATTTTTAGTTCCGAGAAGGCTCCATCAAGAGTTTTTTGAGTTAGTCGCTTCTCGGCAGAAGATTACTGAAAAAAAACCATTATAGACAAGGCAGTGCGTTGCGGGGGTTCCCCCTTTGTAGCAACTACCGTGCAGAGTACACAGAGGAAAGAAGTAGAGAAAGATAGGTAATTTTAAAACGGCAAGGGAGTAGTCGAATAGACCATTATCTAATTAAAGTAAATTCAGAATTTGTAATTTATTGCAATACATAGTAATTGCATATTCTTTTTATTCTCTTGATATATTTTTTGGTATATTACTTAGAATTAGCCCAATAATTATTAGAATCATGTCTACAAAACTATACTGGTTAAAACAGTGTATGTATGGCTTATTTGTAATTTGAAATACAAATAAGGCAGAATAAACTTAAATAATTTCACTTAACTACTTGTTTGCAATAAATCTAACTTTTGATATGCATTTAACTAAGTCATACGGTGTTATAAATTATATCAAGTAACAGACAGTAAATATACTTTGTTTTTTTTATATTTATACACAATAAAATGACTGATAATTACTTTAATAGATCTAAAAATGGTCAAAGGCTTTCTTCTTCAGAGCAAAATTTGTCTGAGTCTGAGTCTAGAGAATTTCTTGAAGCTACTGTTGAAGAATCTCAAGAATTACTTATCTACGAGCAACAAACCAATCTCGATTTGGAATGGGGGCAGTACTTTAGCGAAACTGTGAAATACATTCGCCAATCCCTTGTAAAAGAAGATATTCTCAAAACTGCAACAGAAGAAGTGCGTCGAGTAGTAGGTTGCGATCGCGTTGTTGTTTATGCTTTGAAAGAATCCCAGGGAACGATAATTGCCGAATCGGTGGCTCCTGGTTTCACGAAAGCTTTGGGAGCAACAATTAAAGATCCTTGTTTTGAAGCTAGATATATTGAAAAATATCAAAATGGCCGTGTTAAAGCAATTCCAAATATAAAAGAAGCAAATCTCGCTCCTTGTTATATTGAGCAACTTGAGAAATTGGAAGTCAAAGCGAATTTAGTTGCACCAATTATCAACGAAGGTAAACTATTAGGTTTATTAGTTGCTCATCAATGTTCCCAACCGCGTTATTGGCAAGAGCATGAAGTTAGGTGGTTTTCTTCTATTGCCATGCAGGTAGGTTTTGCTCTCGATAATGCCAATGTTGTAGCAGAAGCTGAGAATCTGAGAAAGCAAGCAGATACCGAAACCGAATGGACGCAATACTTTACCGACACCGTTAAACTGATTCGTCAATCTCTGGTAAAAGAAGATATTCTCAAAGTTGCAACGGAAGAAACTCGTCGAATATTAGAATGCGATCGCGTTGTTGTTTATGGACTCAATCAAGTCAATTACGGAGAAATAATTGCCGAATCGGTTGCTCCTCGCTTCACAAAAGGCTTGGGAATGATAATGCAAGATCCTTGTTTTGAAGCTAAATATCTGGAAAAATATGAAAATGGTCGGGTTAGAGCAATTGGAAATATTTATCAAGTAAATCTCACTCCTTGTCATATCGAGCAACTTGAAAGACTCGAAATCAAAGCCAACTTAGTTGCACCAATTATTAACGAAGGGAAACTCTTGGGTTTGTTAGTAGCAAATCAATGTTCCAAATTCCGCGATTGGCATTCTCATGAAATCAGGTGGTTTTCTTCTATTGCCATGCAGGTAGGCTTTGCTTTAGAGAATGCCACTGTATTAGCAGAAGCTGAGAATCTGAGAAAGCAAGCAGATACCGAAACCCAATGGACGCAATACTTTACCGACACCGTTAAACTGATTCGTCAATCTTTGATCAAAGAAGATATTCTCAAAGTTGCAACCGAAGAAACCCGGCGAATATTAGAGTGCGATCGCGTTTTAGTTTATGGACTTAATCAGGATTCTTACGGAGAAATAATTGCCGAATCGGTTGCTCCTCGCTTCACAAAAGGCTTGGGAATGATTATGCAAGATCCTTGTTTTGAAGCTAAATATCTGGAAAAATATGAAAATGGTCGGGTTAGGGCAATTGGGAATATTTATCAAGTAAATCTCACTCCTTGTCATATCGAGCAACTTGAAAGACTTGAAATCAAAGCCAACTTAGTTGCGCCAATTATTAACGAAGGGAAACTGCTAGGTTTATTAGTTGCGAATCAATGCTCTCGATTTCGTAATTGGCAAGAGCATGAAATTAGATGGTTTTCACAGATTGCGATGCAAATAGGTTTTGCTTTAGAAAATGCTAAACTGATAGAAACTAACGCTCGTGTGAAAGAATTAAATAAAGGACTTTTTCTTCCCCAACAAGAAGATTTAAGACAGGTAGTAATTGATTTATCTCAAGATAGCCAAATGATTTTTAAAGCTTTCTGGAGTAAAGCTTTGAATCTTTCAAATTATATTGCTGCTTGTCGCAAGCAAATTCAAGAGATTTTTGATAAAGCTAAAGTTATAACAACAACTGCCGAGCAAGTAGAAAGTCTTGTGCAGCAAAATCATAATTTGTTAAAAGAAGAACAAGAAAAAATCGCATCGACGTTAGAAAGTATTTATGTACTTGAAGAAGCTGTTAAAGATAATGCAATCATAATCAAGCAGTTCAATCGGTATTGCCAAAATGTTTCTAATCTTATAACCCAGCAAACAAGCAATTCACAAAAAGAACAGTTATTTGAAAAAATAATAAAAACTCAACCTTTAGTTATTTCTGAAATTGTCAAAATTAGTGAAATAATTGAATTAATGGAAGCTAGAACCCAACAGATATCAACTTGGGCAGAATCACTACAAACCAGCAAAGAAAAACTTGACTATATTGTCACCGGAAACGTACAAATAAGTAGATTAACCAGTAATATAACCCAAACAGCTACTTTGCAAAAACAAGCTTCTGAAAAAGTAGAGCAAAATATAATATCGGCACATCAAATTTCTCAGCAGATATCAGAAAAGTTAGAGTTTTTTGCAAACTTATTTGCTCAACTAAAAACATTCGCTCAAAACAATACGCAAAAAATTATGTTTTGGGGAAATCTTAAGAGCTTTTTGTCATCTTTCCATAGATTAATAACAACTTTTACGCAAAAGAATTAAATGTTGATAGGGAGTAGGGAATAGGGAATGGGCAACAGGGAACAGGGAATGGAGGGTTGAGCAACGAACTATGATAAGGGAACATTCCAATGTTGAACAAACACCTTACCCGGCACCCTTTAAGGGTGCGGGTTTTTTGCAGAATTAGGTTGCTCCCGTTTACAATAAATTTGCTCCTAACTCCTAACTCCTAACTATTCCCTACATTCAATCCATGCGATCAGATTTATTTCAAGAAGTTAAAACTGTTGAGGAATCAAAAGACAGTGCTTGCTATTTTCCATTGCAAAACGGACTTTATGAAGTAAAGCCGGGTATGATGCCTTTGGGTTCCAATTTTGGTAATAAGACAGATAATAATTTGTTTCAATTAGATAGTAATTTTGATAGCTATCGCCAGGTGAAGCTTGCAGCACGTAGTTCACGTTTAAGTAAGTATTATCAAACCTATAATTATAGTAATTCTGTAAAAAAGGCAGTAGGGCAATTAATAATTAACCGTCTTACTTCTGAATACCCACAATATTTTAATTATTTTGATCGTGGTGAGAAATTAGTATTTCATAGTTCTCTTACTAAAGAAACTTTGTATTTAGATACAAATTTAGAATTATTAGAATGCAAATCAGATCGAACTATTCCATCTTATGTTTCTACTTTAGATGCTTTAGCTGCACAAATACAGTCGGATATTGTGGTTATTAGTCGTAACGAAGATGGCGATAACTGGATGAGTGCAATTCATCTATGCTATCCAAATCATTGGGCAGCAGAAGAAAAGATTGGTAAAGATTTTGCTACAACTCATTTACCAGTTGCGGGTATAGAAAAAATAAATCAGCGTGCGAAAGCTATTGTTAATACAATGATTGAAAGAAAACCGATGGTACGTTTTGCTTGGGGTTTGAGTACAGATACCCGTTTAAATCATCATCCCCAATCACCATCTAATGTAATATCAGAAGAATGGCACGGTAGAGATTTTGATATCACAAATCCTAAATTATTTATCAGAATTGAGCGTCAAGTAATGTGGGGGTTGCCAGAATATAATGCAGCTATTTTTACAATTAGAACTTATTTTAGAGATTGTCGGGTTATTAAAAAAGATGCTGTCTTAAATGATAAATTATTTTCTGCGATTGAATCAATGACACCAGATTCTTTAATTTATAAAGGTTTGGAAAAAAGTAAACAAGATATTTTAGCTTGGTTGAGTAGTAATCAAATATAATTCATAGGTTCGTAGTTGCGCTATGCCGCAAGCGGCACGCTCCGCTAACAGCGCTTCTTATCGGAGGCGAGTCACCGCACAACTACGAACCAATTAACTAATTCAATTTCAATTCTACAAATAAAGGCAAATGATCTGAACCAATATCTTCACCAATAAAACGACGAATTGCAGTTAACGATTTACTATGCAAGCAATGATCTATGGGAATTCTCAATACTGGTGGAAAAGCAGAATGCCAAGTACTTTGTATCCCGAAACCGCGTTGAGAGTTTATCAAACCACTTTCATTTACTAATTTGCGAAATAGCCCATACCAAGGAGTACTATTAAAATCACCGATTACGATTAAATCTTGTTTGCCGTTTTGTATTCTTTGACTCCACTCCGCAAGACCATCAAATTCTATTTCTTGATATGCTACTGTTTTGGCATTACGCGGGCTAATTACGTGAAAGCAAAGTAAAATTATTTGTCTCCCGCTGTAGGAAATTGTGGCTTTCAATAGCGCCCGATTACTGTAAATTGGCAGAGTAATAAATTCTACTTTTCGCAATTCGATTGGTTTTGTTTTTTCTTGAGGTACAAACCAAGCAATTCCATGACTGTTGTATTGCGGTTGTGTGGCAAGTATACGGTAATTTGTCAATCCTTTATTAAGCCGCGTTAACGATTGAGGAGTGACTTCTAATAAAAATAAAATATCTGTTTTTTGCTGGTTTAAATACTCTATTGCTTTTGTTACATCTGGTTGTTTATTTACTATCGAGCGTTGCATGAATTACGCGAATTGTTTGTTGTGGAGCGTTTGATGCTTGATTTAAAGTCTGCTGAGGAGGAATAAATAAAGGGAAAATTAATATCAGATTAATCGATAAAGTAACTGTACATAAAATATTCCAAATATTAATCCGCTTTTTTGAAGTAAATAAACTTACGAATAGCGCAATTAATAAAATTAGCGAATACTGAACTCTTGGATGTTCCATTAACGCAAACACCCACCATTTTCTACCAGCAAAACTTAATATAGTGGCGATCGCCGCAAATCCTGCTAGAACATTTGTCCAAAATTTAATTAACCACAAAATAATTGAGAGAGGGGGAAGAGGGGGAGAGGGGGAAGAGGGGGGAGAAAATTCTGAACTCATAACTCATAACTCCTAACTCATAACTCTTAACTCTTAACTGCTCACTGTTAACTGTTAACTGTTAACTGATTCACGAAGGGAGTTATGGCTTCTACAAATTCTACGGTTGATTCATAAGGTAAGACGTTTCTGCCGGGAATTTTAATTGCGTTTCCTTGAGATAGATGTAAATTATAATCAGCTATACGTTTTTCGGTTGTATCTTTTTTACCTGTTTGACTGATACTTGATGCTGTTTCGCCAAATACGGCTAATGTTGGCTGCTCTATAGATTCTATGGCTTTTTGATAATCTTTTCGCCAAAATCCTGCTAAGAACGAAAAAACTGCATAGCGAGTTGCCGGATTTTTCGCTCCTTCTTGCAAAGTATCCAACCATTCATCGTCAACGTCTTCTTTGGAATCAAATAGTTGCTTGATGGAAAAATCTTCTAAAAACTTTTTACGTCTTGCGTAACGGTAAAACAGGTTTCCTGAAGGTGAATCAAATAACAGATTCCATAATAACTTTTGCTGCCATTCCGGTGCTGGTTTAGTCATGACGCTCCAAGCGGGAGGACCTGATAAGATAATTCCAGCAATTAAATCTGGCTGCTTTTTAACTAATTCTATAGCTACGGGAAATAACGCACCCTGCACTACTAAAATTACGGGTTTTTTGACTATAGTTTGAATAAAATATTCTAATTGTGCTGCCCAATCAATAGGAGTATAGGCGACATGGGGCATATCGCTTTCACCACATCCTAATAAATCGGGATTGTAAATTAAGTTGCGATTGCCTTGTTTGTACCATTCATCGCAAAATCTTTGCCAAAAATGCCGTGATAAACCAACACCAATGGGATGAATTAATAATAAGGAAATTCCTTCGGCTGTTGTATTTATGGGAGTTAAAACATCATAAGCACAACGTAAATTGTTCCAAGTATAAAATTGACTGAAAGACGCTGTTTTATCTTGAGTAATCATAGTAAAGGGAACAGGGAACAGGGAATAGGAAATAGGGAACAGGGAACAGGGAACAGGGAATAGGTGAAGAATACAGGTTAAGTTGTTTTTAATGCACGCCTAAATATTTATGCGTATGTACTTATCAATCAAAAAATCATCTGTGGATGTATTAATTTGTATCCTGCTTTTTTTATCTTCTCGTTAGATACTCTGGAATTATAAGAGCGTGTTTTTGTTTGAGAAGCATCCCATGTAACGTTTGGTTTATCGTATTTTTGACATAAATTATCTATTAATTCTCGGCTCGAAAGATGGGCATCATCAACTAAATTATAAATACCTTGTAGCTGCTGTTTGCGTGCAAATTCAATCGCACCAACAATATCATCCAGGTGAATCCAATTTGTAGTATTTTCACCACTACCAGCACGAGTTTCACCAAAAGCTCTACTAAATATTTTAAGCAAGGTTCTACCTTCGCCGTAAATTCCTCCCAATCGCAGGATACAAATTCGCAACTTTTCGTCTGACGCTGAAAGCAAAACTTGTTCGGCTTTATCTAAAATTTCGCCATTAGGATTATTCGGTGCGATTGGTGTTTCTTCGTTAACTTCGGAGCCATTTCGATCGCCGTAAACCGAATAACTTGCCGTATATATTAACTGTTTTACAGTGGGATTCTGTTGCAATACTGAAACTATATTTTCAGCAGTTTTTAAATAAGTTTCTTCATAAGCATCGCGACTTTTTGGCCCAACACTTAAAAGCACAACATCTTGATTTTGCAATACAGATTTTAAAGCTTCTATATCCGAACTTTTGACAATTTCAACTTTGTTGGCGACTTCTTCTAATGTTGTTACCTTAGCTGGAGTTGTAGTAGTAGCAGTTATGAACAAATCGCTATCTTGCTTCCAGTATTTAGCAACCGCATAACCTACATATCCACAACCAATAATTGCAATATTCATAAACCTCTAGCACCCTTGCTTACCAATTACTCTTCGGGTATCTCCCTATGCCCGCCGGGCACGCAATACCTACGGTACGCTCATGAGCCGCTAACGGGAGACGCTCCGCTAACAACATTTGCTACAAGTCGGCGGCAGTCGCTACAACGGAGGGAACCTCCGCAACGCGCTGCCTTGGGAACCCCGAAGTTTCTTTAAGCGAGGGAACCTCGCCAACGAACTTCTCTCCGCCCAACGCAGTGTTTCACTAATTACCAACTATTGCGCTATTTCTCTTTCTATAGCAGCAATTAATTCCGGGGAATTTGGCTTGACGCTGCTTTTGAAACGAGCTACTACTTCACCGTGCTTGTTAACTAAAAACTTTTCAAAGTTCCAAGCTATGGGTCCTTTTGGTTCAATTGCAGTTGTGAGTCTAGCATACAGCGGATGCTGTTCTTCGCCTTTAGCATGGAGTTTATCAAATAATTCAAAAGTTGTACCGTAATTACTGGTACAGAAATCTATAATTTCATCATTACTTCCAGGTTCTTGACCTCCAAAATCGTTGCAGGGAAAAGCTAAAATCCTTAAGCCAGCTTCTTTGTAATTTTGATTCAATTTTTCTAAACCTGCGTATTGCGAAGTATAACCGCATTGGGAAGCTACGTTAACAATTAGGAGTACTTTATTAGCATACTCACCTATTTTCTTATCTTTCCCATCCATAGTTTTGACTATAATGTCAGATATTGTATTGCTCATTTTTCTTGTTGTTTAATAAGGACTTAGCCCAAGTTTCTCATATTGCAGGCACTTCATCGCAAAATCGAAACACTAGTAATATTGTTTACAGTCATTGACTAACAGTTGCTTCCGTGTTTGTTGTCTGATTTTAGTTTAAATATCTAATTTACGGACGGGATATTTTGACAAAAAGAGAATATCTCTATATGCTATAAAATTCAAGTCATAGAGAGATATTTAATACCAAAGCTGATAGATTTAGTATTACTTGCATCTTGGGGCAGCTTCTCAATTCACGCTCGGGATGAAATTGCTAATGTTGCTAATATTGAGTTAAAAATTATAAATCTCAGTATATAAAAAGTCTCCGCAGACAACTAATTTAAAATCTAATTTAAAATCTAATTTAAAATAATTAATTAAAAAGATTGGCAATTAGACATACAGTCAAACTGAGACAGAGAATGATTCAGCTTTTAGGTAAAGGAATTGGTTCTGAGGTTCATAAAACTTCAATTTTAATTGAGATTATTCATGAATCGAACCATCAGGCATGATTGCTCCAGATAAATTAGCTCCGATGAGTTTAACAAGTAGGCGATCGCCAGAGCGAATTCTTGCACCACGTAAATCAGCACCGCGTAAATCGGCACCGCTCAAGTCAGCACCAATTAAATCGGCACCTTGTAAATTAGCTTCTTTCATATCAGCTAAAAGTAAATTAGCTCTAAATAAATTAGCATTGGACAAATCGGCACCTCGCAAAACAATCTTGTGCATAAAAGCATCGCTAAGATTAGCACCATTTAATTTTGCATAGCTAAGATTTCTACCCGATAAATCCCTTCCTTTGAGATTAGCGCGACGAAAATCTTGTCCGCTCAAATCCGATTGTTGGGGAGGCTTATAACTTGAATTAGGTGTAGGTGAAGCTTTAGGAGTCCACTTCTGCTGATAAGGCGCATAGGAATTAGATTTACTACTACTGCTACTACCATTACTCGGTGCAGCAGTTTTTTTCGGTTGATAAGGCGAAGAAGGCCACTCAGAATTAGATTGGCTGCTAGATGAAGCAGCTTTTCTCGGTTGATAAGACGGATTGTTAGCAGGCTTAGATTGATACTTTGCCTTAATCGAGCGCAGCTTATCCCGAGCTTCATTAATTTCCTGTAGCTTTCTGCGAGCCTTCTCTTGCAACCGATGTTTTTCTGGAGGAATCCGATCCGGGTGCCAAATAAAAGCCAAATCCCTGTAAGCCTGGTTAACTTCCTCAAGCGAGGCACCAGGCTCCAATTCTAAAACTCTATAGTACCGCTCCAGTTCTCTCATAAGGCGAATTGAATGGTAAATCTACTTAATTATCAGTTATTCAGTCGTGTATTTGCCGCCATTGTTCGTCAAATTTTGTGATTACGCTGCCATCCTGGTTACAAGTAGAAATTTAACAAGACTCGTTTATTAAGATAATAGTTCGCAATTGGCAGGATGGGGCATGGGGCATGGGGCATGGGAAGAGGGGGAAGAGGGGGAAGAGGGGGAAGAGGGGGAAGAGGGGGGAGCGAGATTTTTCTAGGGAGCGAGACGCTCCCACTACATTCCTAACTTATAGCTGTTCACTGCTAACTGCTCACTGCTCACTGCTCACTGTTCACTGCTAACTGTATTACATTCTTTAAAGTTATGTCGCCTTTTGAATACAAGAACTCAGGCACTGAGGTAAACTAGCCCTTGATTATTATTCTTTCGATAGAGTTGAATACTCGGAAAGGAGTTTTTTTAAATGTCTCATACCGTTAAAATTTACGATACCTGCATTGGCTGTACTCAGTGCGTTCGCGCTTGTCCGACTGACGTACTCGAAATGGTTCCTTGGGATGGTTGTAAGGCTCAACAAGTAGCCGCTTCTCCCCGTATCGAAGACTGTGTTGGCTGCAAACGCTGTGAAACTGCTTGCCCTACTGATTTCTTAAGCATCCGGGTTTATCTGGGCGCTGAAACCACTCGCAGTATGGGATTAGCTTATTAAGATGGGCATGGGGCATGAGGAGTGGAGTTAAGAGTTAGGAGTTAGGAGTTAGGAGTTAGAAATTATCTACCCCCTCTTCCCTCTCTTCCCCCTCTGGCTCCTCTACCCCCACTCGCAATGCCCAATTCCCAATCCCCATTACCCATTACCTATCTGTAAAATAACTATTAACTTACTCCGTTTTGCTTGGCTTACCTATGAAGTATGTGTTAACTACTATAACCAGTTGAGTCATACTGAAAACGGAGTGGTGTGAACTATGTGCGGAATTGTTGGTTACATCGGCACGCAAGTAGCAACGGAGGTTTTACTTGCAGGGTTGGAAAAGTTGGAGTATCGGGGCTATGATTCTGCTGGAATCGCTACGATATCGGAAGGTGAGATTAGCAGTGTAAGGGCAAAAGGTAAATTACACAATCTTCGTACTAAGTTAGAGCAGTTGGAAAATCCGGCGCGTGTTGGTATTGGACATACCAGATGGGCTACTCATGGTAAGCCGGAAGAATACAACGCTCACCCCCATATGGATACTGCTATGCGGGTGGCGGTTGTCATGAATGGTATTGTTGAAAATTACCGCGAGTTGCGGGAAGAATTAAAGTCTCAAGGGCATGAATTTCGTTCGGATACCGATACTGAGGTTATTCCCCATTTAATCGCTCAATTTCTTAAGGAAGAAGTTGCTTTAGGGGAGACTTATCCGGATCTGATGTTTTATGAAGCTGTACGAAAAGCAGTAAATCAACTAACTGGTGCGTTTGCGGTTGCTGTTATTTGTGCTGATTTCTCCGATGAAATTATCTTGGTACGCCAGCAAGCACCTTTGGTAATTGGTTTTGGGCAAGGTGAATTTTTCTGTGCTTCGGATACTCCAGCGATTATTGCTCATACCCGTGCGGTGCTGAATCTTGACAATGGAGAAATGGCACGTTTAACACCTTTGGGTGTGGAGGTTTATAACTTTGCTGGGGAAAGGCTGAAAAAACAACCCCGCTTGCTCAACATGAATCCTGTAATGGTGGAGAAGCAGGGATTCAAGCACTTTATGCTCAAGGAAATCTACGAGCAACCAGGTGTGGTAAGGGCTTGTTTGGATGCTTATTTCAGCCATCAAGATACTCTCGATTATACAAATTCGCCAGTAAATCTGGGTTTACCAGACGAACTTTATACAGACTTAGAACAAATACAGATAGTTGCCTGCGGTACTAGTTGGCACGCGGCATTAGTCGGAAAATACTTATTAGAACAATTTGCGGGAATTCCCACTCAGGTGCATTATGCTTCCGAATTTCGCTATTCCCCAACTCCTTTAACCCCAAATACTTTAATTATTGGCGTAACTCAATCCGGTGAAACTGCGGATACTTTGGCAGCTTTAGCGATGGAAAAACAACGTCGGGAAGCTAAAGAACCTAAGTACCAACCACGACTTTTGGGTATAACCAATCGTCCCGAAAGCAGCTTGGGATTGATGGTACCGCATATTATTAATACTCTTGCCGGAATTGAAATCGGTGTAGCGGCGACAAAAACCTTTGTTGCTCAATTGATGGCATTTTATGCATTAGCTTTAGATTTAGCTTATCGCTGTAAAACCGTTTCCAGCGAAAAAATTGTCGAAATGATAGCTGGATTGCGGATGATTCCTCATGAAATCGAAGAAAATCTCAAAAAACAAGAACAGTTAACCGAACAACTAGCCCACGAATTCACCGAAACTAGAGACTTTATATTTTTAGGAAGAGGAATTAACTTCCCCATCGCTTTAGAAGGCGCTTTAAAATTAAAAGAAATCAGCTACATTCACGCTGAAGGATATCCCGCAGGGGAAATGAAACATGGCCCCATCGCTCTTTTAGACGAGAAAGTTCCAGTAGTGGCGATCGCCATGCCGGGAAGCGTACATGAAAAAGTAATTTCCAACGCCCAAGAAGCCAAAGCAAGAGATTCTCGGTTAATTGGAATTGCACCTGCCGACGATGAAGAAGTAGCAGAAGTCTTCAACGATTTAATTCCGGTTACAACCGTAGATGAATTGCTTTCGCCAATTTTGACAGTAGTACCACTACAGTTGTTGGCTTATCACATCGCTGCTCGTCGCGGTTTGGATGTGGATCAACCGAGAAACTTGGCTAAATCTGTGACGGTTGAGTAAGTGTAATTACTGATGCAAAATATTTTGTAGGTTGGGTTAGACAGGAAATTAATTTTGATGGTGATTACAATTTACCTTCTCCTGTCCTAACCCAACATCAGGTTTTGAATAAATACTGCTAGTTATCAACAATCGAATGTTGGGTTTCGACGCAATATTAATTATTAGCTAAAATTCAAAATTCTCGTGCGTCTAACCCAACCTACCGACTACCGACTGTTAATCATTAAAACTCAAATGTTGGGTTACGACGCAATACTAATCATTCGTTTAATTCAAAATTATCGTGCGTCTAACCCAACCTACTGACTTTATTGTACGCCGACATATTTTGTAGGTTGGGTTAGACAGGAAATTAATTTTGATGGTGATTACAATTTACCTTCTCCTGTCCTAACCCAACATCAGGTTTTAAATAAATACTGCTAGTTATCAACAATCGAATGTTGGGTTTCGACGCAATATTAATTATTAGCTAAAATTCAAAATTCTCGTGCGTCTAACCCAACCTACCGACTACCGACTGTTAATCATTAAAACTCAAATGTTGGGTTACGACGCAATACTAATCATTCGTTTAATTCAAAATTCTCGTGCGTCTAACCCAACCTACCGACTACCGACTCAAGTTTACAGTAACAGATGGTTGTGGTTGTACAACTGTAGTTAGTCGAAATATAGCAGATGATAGCCAAGAAGTAATAGAGATATTAGAAAACGTCCCCGGTATGACTCGCGCTCACCATCGAGATTTTAAAAGTTCTAATCCTGTAATTCGGCTTCGGGATGGCTCAACCGTGAAAACTTGGAAAAATCCCTTTGGAGTTGACCATATTTTTATTGCCGATAGAAATGACAATATGATTTACGGTGGTTTTGTGGGCTGGATTCATAGCGATGGATTGAATGCGGCGATCGATCGGATTCGACGGAATTATGTGTGATTTTTTATGACTAAGTTTAAATTAGAAAGTCAAAAAAATAGCGTTGCTTTTAGCAGAGCATACCGTTAGCCATATTAAGCTATAAATTATATTTACCTACACTTTGTAATAGACATGAAACTTATGTAGAGACGTAGCAATGCTATGTCTCTTTCAATTAGATAAAAACTGTAACCTACACAACAAAAACCAAATATAAAAAAGTAATATTAATATCAACAATGTCACTTTACCTTTGCAAAAATAGAATTTAGTATAAATAACATTAAAAACTTTATTTTATTAACACCATGCTTTCTATTTACTAAACAAAACTATTTATAATTCACAAATTATCCCAAGTAATTATTTTGATATGAAAATCGGCTTAAATACTTACTGCAACGAACTTTTTCATCAAGAATATTTCTTTAGTTAGATGATAAACATCAAGTTTATCTTGCATAATTATTTCTAGCTAAATAATTTCTAGTTAATCGATTTAAAGCTTGTTCCAACCCCTTTAAAGATTGGAACATAAATTATTTTCATTATCAATTCAAATGCAGGTTTTTTATGCTCTTAACTACGCTGGTTCTTGAGCTATAAAACCATCATATCTATATATGAATTTCAACACTGCTTCTTTAACTACATTTAAACGCGACATAAATATTATTTAATTAAAATGAATCTACAAAAGCTTGGTACAAATTTACAAATGAATAACAATTCCGCATCTCACCAATCATTGCATAAAGATATACTCTCTACCGAGCATCATCTAGAAGGATTTCTGAAAAACCCTTCATTAACTGGATCTTCTCAATCCCATCCTCTTAGTTTTGAAGAAGACTTTTCGAGTGAAGTTACAAATAAAGTTTTAATTTCGCAGTTTGCGGATTTGAAGTTAAATGATGTTGAATCGGAAGTGGCTTTCAATGAAACTCCTATTTCTGTAGAGTTTATTGATGGAGAAATGGGAAAAAGAATCAGCATTCCTGTTTTCAATGACGATGTACATGATAATAGCGAAATAGTTAATTTATCTTCAAAAAACTTTAGAGATGATGCGATTTTAGGGAGTATAAATACTGCGGTTACGGCTCCTAAAACATCGCCTCAATCTAACATTAAATTGAACGATACATTAGCAGTTGCTGATGTAAACAATCTTGAAATAAACATCCAAACAGTAGGTGATGATGCTAGTCATGTAAACGACATTTCACTTAGTAAGTTGGAAGAAAACCAGCACGCTAAGAACAATCAAGCCGCATCCGATAATCAAAGCATATTGCAAACACAGAGTTTTGAAGATGCAACATTCAATTCTCAAGATTCGAGCGAGTATTTAGATCCGGGCGTTTTACCAGTTCAAGGCACTGTAACGGGTGGAAGCGTAGAAGGAATTTTACTCAACTCAGAAATAGAAAACAATCCCGGCATCCGTAACGTAGGCTTTAGAGAATTTAACAATCCCGCAGACGCTGAACAGACTTGGGTTATAGTTCACGGTTGGAACGATACACCCGATGGAAGATTTACAGATTTAGCACAAGAAATTGCTGCTGCAAATAGTGGCGATCGCGTTCTGTTATTAGACTGGAGAGAAGCAGCTTTTAACAGTACGGAAACGTTAGGAATCGAGTACGGGGCTTTAGGTACGGGAAATTTCCGAGCAGCTAGCTGGATTAATCCGGTTGCAGAATTCGCAGTGGAAGCATTAAACGATTATTACGGAATAGATAGTCTGGGAGCTTCACAAAGTTTAAACTTAATTGGTCATAGTTTAGGTTCTTTAGTAAGCGCGGAAATCGGAAGACTTTATCGAGATGGATTGACTGTAGATAACGAAACTGTAGTCACGGGTAACAACGAAGGTGCTAGAACAATCACTGCTCTCGATCCTCCATCAGCAAGAAATGGCGATGACAATCCATTTACCGTCGATCCGATTAAAGATGTTTATGATGTAGATGGCAGAATAGAAGGTATTCAAGCTGCTACACAATACGCTGATGCGTCAGTATTTTCCAGAGCATTTGTAGGAGAAAAAAGCATTGCCGGAGATAAACAATTAGCTCTTGGTGCCGACGAAGCCTTTGAAATGACTTTCGGAACTCAATCTGAATATACCGATTTTGGCAGCGAACACGATAGAGTAGTTCGTGCTTTCACAAATACGATTAACCAACAAGGTATACTCGGAGATTTACTCGGTATCGGGGCTTATGAATCACTTGAAACAATGCCCATTGATGATTTAGCAGAGTTACAAATCCTGGAAGGAAACAGTAAAGGTTTCAAAGGAATCATTAATGTTAGCGAAGATAACCTGGTAACTTCATTAGCTGGGATATTAAAAACAGGCAATCAAGATGATATCGTTATCGGTAGTTCTGGGAACCAAGAAATGTACGCCAGCGACTTGTTTAATTTTGGTGAAAATAGTTCTTACTCTGGAGATAGTAACGATATTTTCTTTGGTGAATCCGGTAACGATATGATTGTCGGCAATAACTACAATGATATTCTGATCGGTGGTATTGGTAGAGATATTCTCAATGGTGGTACCGGGATAGATACATTTATTTTTAAACCCGGTGACGGTGGTGCTACAGAATCAGATGCCGATGTAATTGAAGATTTTGAAGTTGGTATCGATAAAATTGGTCTGACAAATATTAATTACGATCAATTAACTTTTCAAGAATCATCCGATGGAACCGTCATCATGGCTGGATCGGAAGTTATCGCATTGCTAAAAAATACTAAAGTAGAAGACATTCAACATTCCGAATACTTTGTAGATGTTGCTGAAAATCAATTTCTAGTTAGTTAATTTAATTGGGTAATTGGGCTGAAGGGAAAAGCTATTTGAGGTAAATAAGCTATCAAAATAACCTCTTTCCAGATCCGGAGAGAGGTTTTGGTATTGGTGTAAAAATAAAAATATTTCTGATGATTTCGCTGTTACTATAATAAAAGCATCAAAATACTCATCAAAATACTCATCAAAACAGCTATCATAAAATGGATAATTCGATTGTTCGTACAACCATAACTTTACCTAACGAACTATTAGAAGCGACAGACAAAGCTGTAGCTGAAGGTAGAGCCAAAAACCGTAACGAATTTGTAGCTCAAGCCTTACGTCGAGAATCTAGCAAAAATAAAGCGAGTGGAAATTGATGCTGCTTTGAAAGAAATGACGCAAGATCCCGATTATCAAGCCGAAGTATTAAAAATGGAAGCAGAATTTGCATCTGCTCAGTGGGAAGCTTTGCAGACTGACGAGGAATCGGCAGAATGAAGCGAGGGGAAATCTACGATGCACGCTTGGAACCTAGCGAAGGTTCCGAACAAGGTGGAACCCGTGCGGTAATTATTGTCAGTCGCGATGCTATAAATCTATCAAGTCCAGTTGTTTTAGCAGTTCCTTGTACAACTTATAGAAAAAATAAACGCTTGTATCCAACTCAAGTATTAATTCAAGTACCAGATGGTGGATTAAACCAAGATTCGGTTGCAATGGCCGACCAAATTAGAGTTTTATCAAAAACCCGTCTTCTAAATATGCGGGGAATAGTTTCTGGTAGTGTGATGACACAGTTGGAAAAGGCACTATTAATTGCTTTGGATCTGCCAGGACAAGACGAATATTAATAATGATATTTTATTCCATGCCCACTGCCCCCAGGAAAAAAAATCACCCTGGGCAGCTCGTCACTTTCAAAACTTATTAGAAAAAAGCGATGTAGGGGTCTGACCCCTACCTTGGAAACAAAATAATCATCATTCAAAACAACTAAGTCTATGGTGACTTGCACTATTAGCTAGTTATGGTAAGTTGAAAGTAGATAACAATTAATTGCAAAAAGAAAGATAAAATTTCTTTGAAGGTTGGTGTCAAAAATCATCTGCCTTCAATAGCTCCGTAAAATTCTACATCCTAATTATGTAGGATAAAATTTTAGCAGCAAATAATACCATTTAAAACTTTTGGCAGTTCGCTTTAGTTTTATAAAATAAATCTATAGGTTCTGTCAATAAAAATTATGCAAATGGTATAAACTAAAATTCCCAAAATCCATTAGCAATATATTCTGTAAAGCTAAAGGATTAATAAGTAATCCCACCTGCTAGAACCTTTAACAATCGCGATCGCGATACGAGCATACTACTTTAAGCAGCATTTAGATATCAGGACGTATCAATGAAAAACCTACTTTACGAACAATCGGTATCCTATAAAGGATATCTCATAATACCATTTATTTTTGGGAAAGCAGATAATTACGAAATCTATTCGTATAAATTGCTATCACAACTTGGGTCGAAAAGTAAGTATCATAAAGCCGAAAACCCGGCAAAAATATACGGCAGTAGCATTGAGAATATTATAAACATTGCCAAAGAACACATAGATAACAATTCAGATTTTATTAGCGATAATAATGACGTGTTTAAACATCGCTATGTATTCCGCAACAATCTAATTATCGTTTCTCAGGAAGCTGGTAAATATTATTATGACCATTATTTGCCAGACTCATTAAATAATATTGCCGCACCAAAGTTATTTAACTCGGAATACGAGTGTTGGTGTTGGGTAAAGCAGGGAATTAATGCCTTAAGTGTAGGGCATAAAGTTAATTAAAGATTCGGCTCGAAGGGATAGGTATTTTGGCTCGAATCGATCCTTCCCTTCGAGTATCTCTTGTGGTGTAAAGCTCTGCGGTGAACCTCAAAGCATTGCTGTAAACACCCTCGGAATTTGCTATTAAATCCCAGAATAAGTACTTTAGCCCGCATTATTTACATATTTATTACTCAGTGATATAACCGTTCCCCGTTCCCCGTTCCCCCAACCCTACCTAGAAGAAATGTTTAATTAATTTTGCACAGGTACTTATTATTTTAAATGAGCGAATCAGAGACTATTTCAAAAACGCGATCGCCCCTTACCCGCAAGACTTTAACACAAGATTTAATTAACGCAGGTTTAAACCCAGGAATAACAGTAATTGTTCATTCCTCTCTAAGTTCTTTGGGGTGGGTTTGTGGTGGTGCGGTTACGGTGGTTCAAGCTTTGATGGATGTTGTTACGCCGATGGGAACCTTGGTAATGCCTACCCATACTACCGATTATTCAGATCCAGAGCCGTGGCAAAATCCACCAGTTCCTTCCGAATGGTGGCAGATTATTCGCGATACCATGCCAGCTTACGATGCAAGAATAACCCCTACAAGAAAGATGGGAAAAATTGTTGAAGTTTTCCGAACTTGTGAAAACGTTCTAAGAAGTTCCCATCCTAATTATTCTTTTGCTGCTTGGGGGAAGAATGCTGAAGTGATTATCAAAAATCAGTCTTTGAATTATTCACTTGGAGAAGAATCACCTCTAGCTCGTCTTTACGATTTGAACGGTTGCGTACTTTTATTAGGCACCCAATACGATACCTGTACAACATTTCATTTGTCGGAATATCGAATGGGCAATCTTAAAACAATTAACTATGGAGCGCCAATTATAGAAGAGGGAAAACGAGTTTGGAAAAATTATTCAGACATCGAATTTGATGATAATTGCTTTATAAATATAGGTGAGGATTTTGAGAAAGCAGGCTATGTAAAAGCTTCACAAGTTGGTTCCGCACAAACGAAATTTTTTGCTGTTAGGGATGCTGTTGATTTTGGCGTAATTTGGTTGAGAGGGAAAGGGAAATAATTCAACAGTTTTTATATTACTAAAGAAAAATGTAAAATTGGATGGGCAAAGATGCCCTTAGTTACTGTGTACTCTGAGATCGTAATTAAATCATCAGTTGGGATTGTCTAGATAACGTTCATTATCAAAATCATCTTCTTTTATCCTTCTTTCTAAGTCCACTATCAGTATGTGTAAATCCTTGATAGCATCATTGCTTCTGTGATTACGAATGCTAGAAATAGCTCTCCGCAAAACTTTGATAACTTCTTGTTTTTCCATAATAAAATCAGTATTTCAATAGAGCAATCATAAAATAGATTGAGAAATTTTAAACATTTTGATACAGTACGGATATCCGTAAATGTTGCATACTTATTAGTGTGGCTATATCTACATAGTAAGTATGTTAGTTACGCTGGTTAAATTAAATATTGGTGCAGCCCAGTTTTAATAATTAGTCCATCGCCAATAGATGATAAAGAACAGAATCAAAGAAGTTCTGATTTATCAAAAGAGTTTTCTAAAGTTTGCAATAAATTAAATGTAGCTTATTTAGATATTTTCTCCGAATTGATAAAATCAAATATCTGGATGGATGAAGTCAAAAAATATGATGGTGCCCATCCCAGAGCGGCAGGATATCAAGTATTTGCTGAAATTGTGCAGAATTGGCAAGGTTGGTTAAATTGGTGGGATAGGGAATAGGGAATAGGGAACAGTAAGAAAAAGCAATTCTAGTAATTGATATTAGCTCTTCATTACTTTTTATGCTGAGTGTCTTGTAAAAAAGCTCGAAAAGGTTGTTATACAAAGAGAATTGTATTATTGAATTCACATTATTGATTGATGTAACTTCATACCATTGTTCCCTGTTCCCTAAATTAAAATTTAATCCACCTGTTGATAAGCATCTTTAATTAATTTACGAGCAACAGTTTGAATTCCGGTATGCTCAAAATAATTAGTGCTTGTGTCTAAAAATGCTGCGACATAATCTAACTTGTCATCGGCAATGTCTACAAAATTACTTAGATGATTGGCTATTGATTCGCGAGTTAAACCAGCGGAATCGGTTAATTTTGCCATCCACTCATCAGCTGCTTTGAAACTGTCATTAATAAAACCTGTTTTATCCGTACTAGGAATAAATTGAGAAATGGCTGCAAAAGCCGGATTAGTTTGCAAATTTTCTCTTTGAGTAATATCATTTTCAACTCTAGGAACAAAATTTGCACCGAGAGGAAGTACGCCATCAATGCAAACTAAAGCTACCATTCGCATTAAGGCTTCGTTTTGATAATTTTCCTTTAGAGAAGCAGCAAATTTTTGTGGAGAAAGAGTCAGCCCATTAAGTTTGCTGTAAGCGATTAATTCCGCTACCAATTTCATTTTTAAATCAATACTTTGTAAAGTATCGGCTTTAGGAGTCAATTCTTTTAAAAAAGGTATAAAACTAAAAGTATCGCCGACTTTATCCGCTAAAGCAGCCGCACCAATTGCTTTATCTGTTGCATCGAGAGTTTGATAAAGCCAAATCGCTGTTTGATATCCGTTATTCTTATCATCGTATAATTCAACGGCTTTTTTACGGATTTTCTTAACTTTTTTGGATTTAGTTTCTCCTGTAATCTTACTTATTGCATCGTCGAAATCAACAAAATTTTCCCACTCGCCAGGAACAATATAATCAAGTGCCTTCAATACTTTGACAGTAATATTATCAGTAGGTAGATTATTAACTAAGTCAACAATTGATTTGCCCATAACACTTTACCCCAATCTAATAAAGTTTTTTTATCTTTGATGCTGCCTTAATAATGATAGCGATAAATTTTCTCTTGCAACCAAATTTAGGAGATGTTTTTAATATTAAAGCTGCGTTAGGCGCTTTATTCGAGCATTTTCAGCACCTAACACGCTCTATAATTATTATTTCTAATACTAACTATTACAAAGATTGTGATTTTCCAGCTTGTTTAACCGTTTCGATGTCCAAATTCAAAGCTTGAGCAATTTGTTCGATGCTTAAACCAATTGATAAAAGCTGAGGTACAGTTTCTAACTTGCCTTCCTGTTTCCCTTCTTCAAAAGCTTCCTGATAAAATGTTGTTTTTTTCAATTCTCTTAATCCCAACATTTGTTCTATCTCCTTCAAAACACGCTGTTAAAATATTCGCAGTACGTTAATAATTAAACCCTATGAATTCACGAACAGAAATAGAAGCAGAAATTACACAATTATCGCAAACCGAAGCGCATCAATTATTAAATTGGCTGTACTATTTACTTAGATGATGCTTGGGATGAGAAAATCAAAGCTGATGCCTATAAAGGTCGTTTGGATAAATTGATACAGCCTGCCTTGGCAGATATTAAAGCAAATCGAGTTAAGCCTTTAGATGATAGTTTGCAATTAATTTACTTGTATCTCTTTATCTTCCCTCTCTGCGTACTCTGCGTCTCTGCGGTTTTTTTTTGTTTAGCTAACAATAAGACTTACAATATTGTTACAACTACGTACAATATTTCTGAAAGCATCACGCACCCGTGTATTCTATTAGTTTTAGATTAGTTCTCAGCCAAGATTACGAAGCAGTAATTAGATAAAAATATAAGGGTTATAAGTAAAAAAAAGATTTAGCTTACAAAAATACATGATAAATAGTAGCCATAAAAATTTAACATGGTTCTAATACGTTAGATTTCTGCTTTTATTACATGAGCTACTATATTTCTCCCCGTTTTGAAGATAAACTTGCCGTTCACATTACTAAAAACTATCTCGACTTACCGAATGTGCGAGTACCTTTAATTTTAGGCGTTCACGGGCGCAAGGGTGAAGGAAAATCTTTTCAATGCGAGTTGGTTTTTGAAAAAATGGGTGTGGAGGTAACTCACATCTCCGGTGGTGAGTTGGAAAGTCCCGATGCTGGAGATCCCGCACGTTTGATTCGGTTGCGCTATCGGGAAACGGCGGAATTAATCAAGGTGCGCGGCAAAATGTGCGTGTTGATGATTAACGATCTTGATGCTGGTGCTGGGCGTTTTGATGAAGGTACTCAGTACACGGTGAATACGCAGTTAGTAAACGCTACATTGATGAATATTGCGGATAATCCCACCGACGTACAGTTACCAGGTAGCTATGATTCTACGCCTTTGCATCGCGTTCCAATTATTGTCACCGGGAACGATTTTTCTACTTTATATGCGCCGTTGATTCGCGATGGCAGGATGGAAAAATTTTACTGGGAACCGAATCGAGATGACAAGATTGGCATTGTCGCGGGAATTTTTAGCGAAGATGGTTTTTCAAAGCAAGATATAGAAAAACTGGTTTCCGAATTTCCCAACCAAGCAGTTGATTTTTATAGTGCATTGCGATCGCGAATTTATGACGAGCAAATTCGCGGGTTTATCCACAACAAGGGAGTTGATAAAGTTTCTTCACAGGTTGTCAATAGCAACAATATTCCATCTTTCAGAAAACCGAATTTTGGTTTATCAGATTTGATCGAAATGGGACATTTAATGGTTGGGGAACAGCATCGGGTGGATGATTCCCATTTGGTGGAAGAATACAATCGCGGCGCTTTACGTCATCAGAGGCATTTTGTACCGCAGCCCGCAGACACATCAGTGTATCAAGCAAGACCTACTTCGCATTTTGATGCGGAATTACCCGTATATCAAGCAAGACCTACAGCGCATTTTGACCCGGAACCATCATCTACTTACCAAGCAAGACCTAGCCATCAAACACCAGCAGAAGCCGTACATATCCCCGATGTCCCCGCTTCTCGTAAATTAGTAACTGGTAGAAACCGCAGTTTGGGTAAAAATCCTAACAGCGCTCGCAATCAGGAAGTTGCATCTACCCATGTGGGGCCGGAAATACTCAGCTATATGCAGAAAATTCTGGCATCGGGAAACCATTTGAGTATCGATTATTCTGACAATGGCAAGGATAATTGGCAAAAGTTTTCTACTCATGAAATAGATGATATGGCCGATGCTATTGGAGATTTGGAAAGATGTTTAGTTAAGCACAATAATGATTACGTGCGCGTAGCTGGAATCGACTACAAAACCAAGCAGGCAGTCATGGAAACCATCATTCAAGATCCTAACGAAACCAACGGTTCAACTTTCCATTATCCACCAACCCAAACTTTATATCCCAGCAAACAATTAAGTGGGGATTCAACTTTCCATTATCCAGAAACACGATCAACTTATAACAATCTACAAAGTAGCGATTCGAGTTTCAAATATCCAGAAACATCTAGAGTAGATTCAACCAAACAAATAGGTGGTTCGACTTTCCGCTATCCAGAAACATCTACCCCACATTACAGCCAACAAAGTAGCGATTCGACATTCCATTATCCAGAAACATCCAAACAAATAGGTGGTCCGAATTTCCATTATCCAGAAACATCTGCCCCACATTACAGCCAACAAAGCAGCGATTCGACATTCCATTATCCAGAAACATCCAAACACATGGGTGGTCCGAATTTCCATTATCCAGAAACATCTGCCCCACATTACAGCGAACAAAGCAGCGATTCGACATTCCATTATCCAGAAACATCCAAACACATAGGAGGTTCAACTTACCAATATCCAGAAACATCCAAACACATAGGTGGCCCGACTTTCCAATATCCACCGGAAGCTAAAACTTATAACAACCAACAAAGTAGCGATTCAACTTTCCAATATCCAGATTCCGATCCATTCCCTCATCCCCATACAGCCGCTCACAGCCCAACAGCAACCAGTAGCCCACAAGGCGTGGGAAATAATTATCAATCCTACCAACATGGCAATCCAAGCAACGCACAGATATCTTCAGCCCATTTACAGCTAGAAGTATTAGAACAAATGCGAGAAATCTTAGCAACAGGAAGCCACATAGGTATAGAATACGTAGACCAGCGTAGATTCCGCACGGGTTCCTGGAACAGTTACGCAGGGCATCAAATAGAAGATATGGCAGAAGCGATCGCAGCATTAGAAGCGTGTTTAGTAGAACATAACAACGACTACATACGTATTTTCGGAATCGATCCTAAAGCCAAGCGACGGTTATCAGAAATAATGATTCAGCGTCCAGGTGGTACACTTGCTCGCAGATAATAGCTGATAACCAAAAAATAATAATGTAGAGACGCGATATATCGCGTCTCTACAATCTGTATCAAATTCCAACAACAAACCGCTATTTTAAATTTAAAGAAAAATAATCGTAAAACTATTAACTAAATCACCATTAATGGCAGCAGAATAGAATCCCAAAGTTTTTAAACGTTCTTGCAAATGCTTTACCCTTCCTGTTTCGGTAGAGCCTTGTTTGAGAGTTACGAAAGCAACAGTCATGATATTTTTATCTTTATTATAAATGCCTTAGTTGACTACAATAAGCTAAATAAAAGAATCTACCGATCAAATACTGTCAATTCCAGAAATATCGAACTAAAGCCGCTCTAGTTGCTATTCCTACAATGCCATCAGCAGTAATAGCATTATTCTTCTGAAACTTAATTACAGCAGTTTTGGTATTTTCATCAAAAACACCATTAATAGAGCCAAAATAAAAACCAAGTTGCTGCAAACTTTCTTGAATCATAATGACAGCATCCCCAGTAGAACCTTCTTTGAGAGCAACAAAATATTTTGACATTTTATTTATGCAGGAATGCAAATAATTGGATACTATTCTGTTATAAAACCTGAGTCGATTGCAGTCAACTCAGGTTCATCACATTATTATTTAATAGTCAGAATCAAAACCAAAAATCAATCTGGTAACTTAATCTTCGGTGAACCAGTTTCTTTAGAAACCCTTTCAATTTTAAAATCTTCTATATTGCTTTCAAACCGATTGAAAACAACTCGGATTTCGTCATAACCAATTGCACTCGAAGCACCTTTAGGCTTATTACACTTCACCCGCATCAAAGTTTGAAAACCACCATACCGTTCGTTAACATAAAAGCTGCGTTTACAATCAAAACCAATAAAACCTTCTAGAGCTAACTGATTTAATGCAGCTACACCCATACGGCTATCAATAAGCGATTTTATTTGATTTACTTCTTCTTTTTCGCTCATTCTTCGCCATTTATCTTGCGGTGTTGCAGCTTGAGAATGTATAGATTGCGGAGTATTTTGTTTCGGAATTGCAGACACTTGATTATTCAAGAACCACAACCACGAACTGGCAATAAAAATAGATGCGAACGCTAATTTTTTCATGGAATTATTCATAGCTTTAATATTCATATTTTTTCTTAATATTCCCTGTTCCCTGTTGCCTATTCCCTGTTTCCTAAACTAATAACTTATCGATTCCACTTTTAATTTATAGGTGGCATTACCGCGAATAGCATTAACAGTAAGATAATATTCACCTGCTTCTAAAAACAATCGAATATTGCTTGCTTTCTCGGCATATATTTTCGGCTCGCCAACCTTAAATAATTCAAAAATTGCATTACTTTCCAAAGAAGCAATCACAATTATAAAATCTTGTCCCGGCGCAACTTCAAACTTGTGAATAACTGTTTCACCCCTTACCGCTGCATCTTCTACAACTTCATATTCTTTGCCATTGCTAAAATCAATTGACTTACCTTTACGGATACTCAACAACTCATTTATTAACTGCTGAGTTAAACCTTCAGAAAGCATTGCTTCATAAGTCTGCATTCCTACACATCCATCAACAACTAAACTTTTGCGTTGCTGAAAGTTTTTTACAGCTTGTTTGGTTGCTTGTCCAAAATTGCCATCTTCTAAAATTCCGTGGGTACTTCCAGAAACATGATTGAGGAATTTTTGCACAACTAAAACATCGCGCCCTTCATCACCCTTCTGAAGCGGTAGTTTGATAAATGTATCTGTATCTAAGTCACCAAAGAAAGCCTTAACTCTATCTTCTAATGGCACATCATGAACTTGATGACGATATAAAGCAGCCCAAGTTTGTTTTCCGACAATACCGTCTGCCTGCAAACTCCAATTTTGTTGAAACCAAATTACAGCTGCTTTGGTTTTTCTGCCAAAATATCCATCGGCTGTTAAGCTTTGTAAATCAAAGACAGTAAACATTTCTTGAAGTGCTTTTACTTCTTCACCCGTACAACCTTCCCGCAAAACCTCTTTTCCTGACAACCATACATCTTCATCAAGCTGTAAAATCGTTTCAGCATCAACAAGCCCATTGTTAGGAAGATGACTTAATGACTGTTTAAATTTGATTAAAGCAGCTTTGGTTTTTGCACCAAAAATACCATCAACAGCACTAAAATAAAAATTAAGCTGTTTTAAAGCCGACTGCAATTTTGTTACTTTTAATCCAGTCGCACCTACTTCAAGAACAATAAAGCTAGTAGTCATAGTACCTTCCGCGCTTTGTATCTTTTATGCCTTCATAACTACATAGCTTTGCTGAAGTTTCCGGAAATATATAGAGCTATTCTCAGTAATTACAGCATTTTTCATCTGAGATAAACGGTAACAAAAACTATTGCCACCATTATCGACGAAGATAATCGCGGAGACAGTAAAATTAACATAGATAGTTATTTTACTTCAATTTATTTGTAAACCAGCCAAGAGTATTTATACATAGTCATTATCACAAGTCGGAGTATTGAATGAATTACCTTAGTAATAATACTAAGCTAAATGTATTAATAAGTGATTTTTATTACCTTTATTAAATATTTGTATAAATACGAGTTTTGTGAAATTTTTATGAAGCTTACATTTTACAGGGTTTATGTAAAGCACCCTTTTTAATAAAGGTTGTGGGATCTAAAATGTTTAGAACGCTATATTAACGTAACTCTTAAATACTATGTCTTTACCATTGCTTGTTATTAAGATTTACCCAACCATCTAAAAAATTAGAGACGTGGTGATACACCCAGTCCCTATATTAGCTATGATGATGAATTGAGGAATAAAGATCGAAAATTATTTAAACTTATCCATTGCACTCTTGAAAGCAATATTCAAATCATTCCAAGCACTTTCAAAACCTACTTTCAAATCCTGCCAAGCATCTTCAGAAGCTTTACCAATTTCATCTAACTTCACTTGTGCTGCATTGCGCTTACTGGTTAAATCTTCAATCATTTTATTGTATTCAATTGCAGCATCAGCATTAGCTTCAGCAGCTTTTGCTTTCATTTGCTCGATTTGAGCGTTGAGTTGATCGAGTTGAGCTTTTACTTTCGCTTCGTAAGCTTGTTTGGTTTCCATGATTATTTCTTTGCAAAAAGTTAACTGGATTACACAGTGGTAGTATAAGGATTATTCGATCGCATTTCTATATATTTTTTATACAAATCAATTAATTTACTTGCAGCTATCAGGAGGAACTCGACTTCCTGCGTTGATCCGATTAAAACTATTTAGATTTAAAATAGCGTTAGAGTATTGAATTTTATTACCTTGTTTTTTACCCCGACGTACATCAAGATAACCTCCTGAATCCCATTTAGCAAAAGTATCGTTAGTGCCAATAACTCTAGCTGAATTAAACAGTGATTCGTTGATTTGAGTTGCTTCCCCGATAACTTTGTTTCCTTCAACTTTTCCGCTAACACAAATAACATTTTTTGAATCAATTTGACCCAAAATGCCCACAACTCGATCTCCACGCTTGCGGAATAAATATAGAAAACCACCTGCTTTGACTAACTCTTCATCGCTGGTAATAGCTGGAGGTGGCGGAAAGTCTGCGGTTACAAAACGATAATTACCATCAGGCAATGTAGTAATGTTTCGGTTTCCGTTATTATTTGCGTTGCCATTCAATATATTTTTCTCTAAATCTTTTGTACGTCTTTCTGTTAATTCTTGAAGACATATATTGCGGTAAATATTATATTCTCTACCACCACGGGAAAGATAAGTTTCAAAGTTACAGTTATTATCGCGAAACTTAATCCAAGCTAACTGTGCGTTAACTAAAAAATTTTTTCGCTCTCCCCGTACATTAGAAACAACTCTTTGATAAACCCGATTTAATCTTTTATCTGCGGTTTCATAATCCAAACGCGAACAATATGTTAATTCTGGTGTAGTTTTAGCTTTACGACAATCAAACGATTGAGAGACTAACTTATTTGATTGTGCTAATGCACCATTATTAAGAAACCAACCTGGGGCTACAAGTAAAAATACTATACTTAATCTGTTAATTATTGAATTCATACAACTTAATCGCTAAATAGATAAGCTGTATATTATCTAACTTGGTATCTTAAATCAGGAGGTTGAAGATACAAACTCAAATTCTTTTATAACCCACATTCCGCACCCTAATCTGTAATACTCGGTTATCACGGGTAATACATTAAACAAAAAAGAATCAAATTACACAAATATCTTTTTTTTTAGTTTAGTAAATCGCGATCTGCTTGCAGCAGCGCTTCGCTATCGCCATACAAAACTAATGTCAATAAGAATCAATAAGGAGAGTCTTATATTTGAAGAAGTATTTATACTTGATAGATAATAAAATATTATATATAATTTATATTATTCCAGATAAATCTAATGTCTAGAATAATAAAGTAGAAAAAATAGTATTAAAACTAAGAGGTAAAAGAAATAAAGCTTCTAACTCTAATAATAAATAATTTGATAAATAATTATGTTAACTATTGAAGCTAATATTGATAGTATCGATAGCATTCAATTGGTAGAAAATTTAGAATGTATTTCCTATCTTCAGTAAGATTAGATATTTGTTTATCATTGTTCAAAAATACAAGGTTAATAGATTGAAAACATTGGAATATCCATCTCAATGTTGGGCGTTCTGTAGGTTTACCCAATTGATTTTTAATAGTAGATTTAGATGATGAAAGAGCAGCACGAATTTGTCTTTGTGCAAGAGTATAAACTAATAAACATAACGCCATTATCATTCCAAGAGCTTCTATTCTTTTTGGAGTTTTAAGAAAAACACTGTCTGCAAAAAATAAAGGGTTACAATTTCCGCAAAAATAATGGGCAGGCTTCATAAACCAATTAACTCGTTAACCAACCGGCATCTTTCACAAAAAGCCTGCCCATTATTTTAAGGTTCCATCTCGGGTTTTAAGAAAACCAAAACCCCTCTCGCAAGATTGTTGAGCTTTATATTCAGAAATCATTTCTGAATTACTAAGTATATTTTCATCTAAAACATTTGTAGCAAGAACAAAACGTCCAGCACTTTGAATACTATTACTTATAGCAGGTTCATTTTTTGATAATGATGCTTCTATTTGGTAAAAAAGCTTTTGATTTTCAGTTTTATCAGATAAAGTTTTTTTATGAATATGAATATTATCTAAATTATGATATTTGAATTTTTTAGATAACTTTGATACTGCTTTCATTGCATCTTCATAACAATTAAAATGTTCTCTTTGTAATTTTTTTAATTGCGAAGTTGCGCTAATTTCGGATTTTTGAATTCTTTTTTCTAATTGTCGTAGGTCAGATTTCTTTCTGGCTTCACTTTGAACTACTAACCATCTTTGTTGAATATCAGCATAGCTACTTTCTTTTACAACATATGAGTAACCATTTATTTGACTTTTGACTAATTCAGAATCATCTATAGTTGAAACCAATCTTTTAGCTTCAGCTAGTGATAATGGTACGCGAGATAACCATTTAATCTCAGATAATAATTTTAAATTTGTAGCAGTATATAAAGCACCCGAACGCGACCATCAAACTATCAACTTCTATTTGCTTCTTAAAATCAACTAATATTTTACCAAAACTGGCAGAATCTACTTCATTTCCAGATGCAGTTTTGAAAAAAATTGGTATATCTCCGTCTCCAGAACATATTAAATCAATAATAAATTGTTTTAAATCTGGTCTATGGTCACGAGAATAACCATATGTTATTTTAATTTCTTCTGGCTCTGTACTTTCTATTTCCGATTTGTTTGCTTCCAAACCTTTTTTGTTATATTCACCATGTAGATGAAAAGACGAAGAATCTAGATGTTCAAATAATAATGATACATCAAATATCTTAACTGCATTTAATGAAATTGCTAAGAAAACATTACTTAATCCTTGATTAAATAATTTATCCATTGTTCTACCCAACTTATCATCATTAAGATATTCAGGTTTTACTCCTTCTCCAATTAAATGTTCACAAGCTCGATTCTCAAAGAATTTTGAAAACATATACAGTGGTGCAGAAGCAAAGCCTAAACCATTTAAAATCATTGCTTTTACAACATGACCAGAACTAATTTTTTCGGAAATATCTTCTCCAACTAAGCTATTAACTATTTCTACTAACCCAATTGAATCAATAATTCCGGCAACTATTCCTAAATGGTCAATATTTTTAATTTCAATTTCAGATAGAGTAGACATAGCACCTATAAAATGTGAAAAACACCTTGCTCGTATTTTCACACTTTATGTACTTAAAAACTTATAAAAATCTGTTATTTCCTATCAGCAAAATTCTTATCTCAACTAAAATCTACAATACTGGCTACTCAATACATAATTACTAGTATTAACAGTAATCTTTCTCATTTGGTTTCAATAATTATAATTGCTTGATAGTTTTTATGTACTATTAATGACTGTCAACTTATTTTGGAAGTTGTGGGGTGCGGAATGTGGGTTATAACATTCCATTTTTTATTTTCGTGCTTTAACAACGTTAACTTCGATGCAGTAAACTCGAAATGCAATTCCCGATTTTCAAACTCAGCCCAAGCTGCTTTAAATTGACTTCGCTTCAAATCTTTAAAAGCAACCGTCATGTGAGGAGTAAAACCCCGAGATTTTCCCACTTTATCCACTATCCCCAGATTATTTTCTAAATAAACCATTAAATCAGTTTGCAGATTCATTAAATCTGGAGTTTGAACAACATCAATATATATAACCCGAGGAACAAACGCATTATAACCATCAAGGATAATCGGGATTGAATTTCGTCTCATGCCAAATTTTTGCAAACATTCCTCCAAGTCGGTTAATTTATCGGTATTCCATTCAAAAGGAGGTTGTAACGTAACGTGGGGTGGTGATTTGAAAGCGTGCTTGCTGTCGTAGTTGTCAGCAAAATGCTGTTTAACCCTAGTAGCGAAATCTTGAATTGATTGTGGTGGTAATAAAGCGATGAAGTAGAGACTCATTTTCAGTTAACAGTGAGCAGTGAATAACTATCATTAAATCTCATAATTATTAACTCTTAACTTCTAATTCCTAACTATTTACCATGCCCTATTCCCAATGCTCTTAATATTTTCTTCACATTGTCATTTCTGTGTCACATTTCTATGGGATGTTTAACACAATTGAATTTAGGGTGATGGAGTGATGAATCAACTTTGGTTGTGGAAGAAAAGGAAGGATTTTTACATCAGTCCCGAGGCTGATATATTACTGTTAGTATCATAAATTTTCGCATCAATCAAAAGAATGGTACTAGCATGAGTAATTCAAGAAATAAACTTTCTGTATCGCTCAAATTATCGGAAAAACAGGTTTCTCAACCGCAAGGTGGTTTGGGATTAGTCGATGCGATCGCGTTAATTGTTGGGATTGTTGTCGGAGCGGATATTTTTGAAGAACAAAAGGAGAAAGTATGATGATTGTAGAACGTATCAAAACTTTAATTGTTATCGGTTTGGGTGTTACCATTTTAGGAACCATCGCCTGTAGCAAACAGAGTGTTCAAGCAGAATCAAGCTCTACATTACAAGCCGAAACTCCGTCACTAATTACCTCAGAAACACCGCCTGCTGATGTACCTTATGTACCGACAGCGAATGAAGTTGTCGAGCAGATGCTGCAAATGGCTAAGGTTTCTAGTAATGATGTTGTTTACGATCTTGGTAGCGGTGATGGACGTATCCCTATTGCTGCGGTGAAAAAATACAACGCTAAAAAAGCGACTGGTGTGGAAATCAACTCCGAATTAGTCGAAAAAAGCCAGAAAAATGCTGAAAAAGCCGGGGTGAGCGATAGAGTAAATTTTTTACAGCAGGATTTATTTAAAACAGATTTAAGCGATGCAACGGTAGTGACGCTTTATTTATTACCTGCTGTCAATTTGAAATTACGACCAAAGTTATTACAAGAACTCAAACCGGGTACCCGCATTGTTTCCCACGCCTTTGACATGGGTGATTGGAAACCCGAGCGTGTTGAGCAGGTAAAAGATAAAAATGGTCGCAGCTACACCATTTACCAATGGACTGTTCCACAAAACGTTCCCAAAAATTTGCTTTCGAGCGAATAGTTAAGAGTTAGAAGTTAGGAGTTACCATTTTGAGTTGTCGAACATTCATACTGGTATGTATGATGGATAATCATATATATTCGTTTAATTATGGCAACTGTTGTAGAACATCGAGAAACTAAACAAAAGCTTTTGGAAACTGCTTTGGATTTAATTTGGGAGAACAATTACGATTGCGTGGGAATTGTGCAAATTTGTACGCAAACTGGAGTTACTAAAGGTGCTTTTTACCACTACTTTAAATCTAAATCAGATTTAGCCGCAGCAGCACTAGAAGCACGCTGGATAAACGTTAGGAATAGTTTCGACCGTGTATTTTCTCCACAAAATACATCTTTAGAAAGAGTTGATTATTACTGCGAACTGATAATATCCATGCAGACAGAAAAACACGCTCAAACCGGACGGGTGCTTGGATGTCCTTTTATCTCCACTGGTCAAAGTACTAATGAAGATAAGCTCAGGAACATTTCCGTGGAAATTACTGAACGGATGGGTAAATATTTTACTTCGCTGGTTGCTGATGCTCAACGAGAAGGCATAGTGAATAAAAATTTAAATCCGATTGATATTGGTCGCTATATGTATGTGTTCGTACAAGGAGTCTTAACCATAGGTAGAGTTAAAAATGATTTAGACTCTGTTAAAACTGACTTGAAACCGGGATTATTAAGAATATTAGGTGTATCGGGATAAAAATTTTATGGATTTATTAATAGTTTGTCTGAGGGAACAGGGAACTGGCAATAGGGAATAGTGAAGGAAAAATTTTTTTAGCCATCAACATACCAACTGGTATGCATAAAGTTTTCAAATCTTAACAGCTAATAGTAATAAAAAATCATGAGTAAATTGCAGCCACCAAATACAGTTTCAGAAACGGAATTAAAAGCGAGTTTAGAAGATAATTTGCAACATAGCTCAGAAAAGCAAGATATTAATGCTTCCGTTACAAGTGTAGACAAGAATCAACGCAAGCCTTGGTTAGCATTATTATTGTTAATTTCGATTGGAATCAATGGAATAGCATTTTTTAGAATATTCAATCCGACTCGTCAAGCTGACAAACCAGCAACAGCAGCTGTTAAGACACCTGCACCACCTGCTGTAGAAGTAACAACAATATCTAGGGGAAATGGTACAAGAAACGTACAGTTATTAGGACAGGTAGAATCACCCCAACAAGCCACTATCAAGGCTCAAACTCAAGGGTTAGTCAAGCAAATGCTGGTGCAAGCGGGGGATAGAGTAAGACGGGGAATGACTATTGCAGTACTCGACGATGCAGATCAAAGATTAGCACTTTCCCAAGCACAAGCTCAATTATCACAGCAGCGTAGCGAACTAGCAAGATTAGAAGTAGGAACTCGACCAGAAATTATAGCTCAAAGGGAGGCAGCGGTAAAAGCTGCTAGAGCTAGGGAAGCGGAAGCTGTAGATAATTTAGAGAGAAGAACGAAGTTAGTAAAAGAAGGAGCGATCGCGCAACGATTATTGGTAGAAGCAAGAGCGGCAGTAGATAATGCGAGGGGAGAAAGGTTAGAAGCACAGGCAGAGTTAGCAGAAGCGAAAGCTGTCCGACTCGTGAAGTAGTTGAAGCACAGAAAGCTAATGTTGCAGCTGCAATGTCAGTGGTGAATCAAGCGAAATTACAAATCCAACGTACTAATATTAAAGCAAATTCCGGTGGCGTGGTTTTACAAAGACAGGTTAGTCCCGGTGACTACTTACAAAATGGTGGTGAAATAGTTACCTTAGTTGCTGGGGATAAGTTAGATATTTTCTTAGAGTTACCGGAGCAGTTGAGCGGACAAGTAGCTGCTGGAACAAGAATCGAGTTAACAGCCCGCGCTTTACCACAGTGGAAGGGAAATGCAACGATTACGGGGGTTGTACCTTCAGCCGATGCTGCTTCGAGAAGACAAAGAGTAAGGGTGAGATTGGATAATCCACCACAGAGTTTATTGCCGGGAATGGCAATTTCTGGGAATTTGCAATTAGCAGCGAATACCGAGGGGTTTGTTGTTTCTCGCGATGCATTAACTAGAAAACAAGATAAATGGTTGGTATTTGCTGTAGAAGATGGGAAAGCCAAGCAAATGGAAGTAGAAATGGTTGCAGATATGGGACAGCAAGTAGCTATTTCCGGTAACGATTTACAACCAGGTCAAAAAATAGTATTGCGTGGTGGGGATGGTTTGAGAGATGGAGCGAAGGTAAAGGTTAAAGGTTAAAGGTTAAAGGTAATTATTTTGTTCTTAAAAACTCTTTCTTTCCTCATTCCTTCTCAGCGTACCTTTACGTTTCAAAAATTTCATAAAGCAGGGAAAAAATTATGACAGACGAAAGAAAGTTACAAATCAGTTTAGCCATTATTCGCATTTCTACAGCAATGTTCTTTTTAGTTTGGTCATTGCGAAAAATAATTCAGCCAGAATCAACTCAAAAGATATTTTCTAAGTTCTATATGATGGAAGTATCGCCGATTTTTTCCTATGGAGTTGGTATACTTCAAACTTTATTTGTAATTGCTTTCTTGGTGGGTTTATTTAAAACTTGGACTTATGGAGCAATTTTAGGGATGCATGTTGTTTCGGTGTTATCAACTTATAAACAATTATTTAATCCTTATGAAAGTCCGAATACTTTATTTTGGGCTGCTGTTCCTGCTTTGGGTGGATTGATTGCTTTGTTTTTATTACGAGATAAAGATGAATTTATCACGGTGAAAATGGGGAAACAATTAACAACGAACACGGATTAAATGGATGACGCTGATTTCACTGATGGTTGATTAGTAACTAACTACAACTAACAACTAACAACTAATAACTAACTAATCATTATGAGCATAATCAAAACGGCGGTTCGTTGGCGACACGGAACTTTTGTACTATTTTGTATTTTGGCTTTATTCGGTGTTTTATCATTATTAAGTCTGCCTTTGGAATTGCGCCCTGGTGGCGATCGCCCGGAAATCACAATTAGTACTTCTTATTCTGGTGCTAGCCCTTCGGAGGTTGAGGAATTAATTACTCGTCCAATCGAGGAAAGGTTGGAGGAAGTACAGGGAATCCAAGAGGTAACAAGTAGTAGTGCTTCTGGTATCAGTACGATTAATTTGGAATTTAATTGGGATAGCAATATCGATCGACGGTTGGTAGATGTTTTAAATAAACTCCAGCAAGTAGAAGCATTACCGCCGGAAGCTGGGGAATCTAATGTCGAAATTGTCAGTGGTAGTAGTAGTCCAATGATGTGGACGATTTTGGTTGCTAAGGAGGGGTTTACACCAAATGACGAACATTATCGGGATTTAGTTGATGATGTAATTGTCCCTAGATTTCGTCAAGTTCAAGGTGTGGGACAATTTCTGATTTCTGGTGGTAGGGAAAGGGAAGTTGAGGTAATTGTTAATCCCAAAGCTTTAGCAGATAGGAATTTAACTATTGGTGATGTTGTAAATGCCTTGCGAAGTAATAACAGAGATATTCGCGGTGGCCCTTTAGTATTAGGAAGACGGGAATATCGAGTTCGTACCGTTAGCCGTTCGACTGATGTTAAACAATTGGAAGATTTTGTGTTACGTCGGGATGAATCGGGAACGGTTTATTTACGAGATGTTGCTACAGCCCAAATGGGAAGGAAAATTCAAGATAGGGCTTTAATTAGAGATAATAAACCAGCGGTTGCTGTGGGAATTGTTCGTCAACCAAATGCCAATGTACCGGAAATTTCTAAAGGTATTCGTCAAGCATTGGTAGATTTAGAAAAACGATTTGACAGGGAAGGGGAAGGTATTACTTTTGATATTCCCTATGATGAAAATGACTATATTAATCAATCGATTTCCTTTGTACAGGGGAATTTGATGATGGGTGCTGTTTTGGCAGCGTTTATTTTATTACTATTTCTTGGATTGTTGCGGACGGTTGCAGTTATTGCCATAACTATTCCCACAACATTAATTACAGTTTTTATAGTATTTGCAGCTTTAGGACGTTCTTTAAACGTAATTAGTTTAGCAAGTTTGGCTTTTGCTGTGGGGATGGTAGTTGATAATGCCATCGTGGTTTTAGAAAACGTATTTACTCATATGCAAATGGGTAAAACACCAGTAAAAGCAGCCATCGAAGGTACAGAAGAAGTTGGTGGTGCAATGTTAGCTTCCACCTTAACCACCGTAGCTGTATTTGCACCAATTGTTTTAGTTAAAGGAGAAGCAGGACAATTATTTTTTGATATCGGAATTGGACTTTCCGCTTCGGTTTTATTCTCCCTATTTGCAGCATTAACCTTAGTTCCCATGTTGTCGGGATTATTTCTCAACCAAGCAGAAGCGCAAAGAATTCTACAAGGAATGGGGAATAATCAAAATTCTCCAACTAGTAATAAACAAATCGATACTTTATTACTTGCTTCCGATCAAATAATTGTAAATTCAACCAATACCTCTAACTTAAATGTTACCTCACCCCGTCCTAACGGACACCCCTCTCCTTATCAAGGAGAGGGGAAGGGGGTGAGGTTTTCCGGGAATTGGTTCGCTGCGGTTAATAATCTTTTACAAAACCTAATCACAAAAATCTCCCAAATATTTCTTTTCTTCCAGCGGAAATTTGAAAACTTTCTTTTAGCTACAGTAAATTGGTCAATCGGAGTAGGAAGAAAAGGAAGACGTTTGATAATATTAGCAATTCCCATCGCATTATTATTTATCAGCGTTCAACTACTACCTCCAGCAGACTACCTTCCCGAAGGAAACCGTAACTTGATATTATGGCTCGCCGAACCATTTCCCGGTACAAGTATTCCCGAAGCCATTAAACTTTCCCAGGGAGCTAGAGATTTCGTTAGCGAGCAACCCGAAATCATGCGTAGTCTTTACGTTCATCGCAACGGATTAAGAGCGATCGCCGCTTTTGTGAAGTCAGAAGAAGCAACCGGAAATAAACTCGATGAAATAGTAGATAGATTCCGCGAGCAGAGCAGTAACTTCCCCGGATATCGATTTTTAATTCCTCGACGAGTATCAATATTTAGAGATCCAGGAAAAGAATTTGAAGTTAATATCGTCGGACAAGATTTAGAACAATTAAATCAACTCCAACAACAAGTAATGGAACAACTCCGAGGATTAGAAGGAGTAGAAAACGTCCGCTCTAATTTTGTCACCGGAGCGCCAGAATTACAAGTTATCCCGTCGAGAGTCAGATTAGCAGAAGTTGGATTATCAGAAGCCGAACTTGGTGCAATTGTCGAAGCTGCTTTAGGAGGTTTGCGTGCTTCCGAATTTACAGATGGTAAACGCGAACTTGATGTCACCGTCGAATTGCAAGATACTTCAGTAGAAACACCAGAACAATTACGACAGCTACCATTAAATATCGGTAACGGCAGACAAGTACAGCTTGCCGATGTTGCCGAAGTTGTAGAAGCAACCGGCCCAGATGCGATTAATCATGTAGACTTAGAACGTTCAATAACTCTTACGGTTAGAGTAGCAAGAGAAGCACCATTAGGAGCATTAGTAGATCGAACCGAACAGCAAATTTTAGAACCTTTACGCGAAACCTTACCAACAGGATTCCGAGCAGAATTAGCTGGATCGGCAGATGTGCTATCAGAAACATTACAACAACTTGGTTCCAGTTTCGTTTTATCTTTACTAATTACCTACTTACTTTTAGTTGCCTTATATCGTTCCTTTTCCTTCCCCATGTTAATCATGGCAACGGTACCTTTAGGAATATCGGGAGCATTATTAAGTTTAATCCTCGCCAATTCAATTCCCGGTGTATTAGTTCCCTTAGATATGATAACCGGATTGGGATTTGTAATTTTAACCGGGGTAGTAGTTAACAATGCAATATTATTAGTAGATAGATCCTTACAGCTGCAAAACGAAGGTAAAAGCTACGATGATTCCCTTTATTTAGCAGTAAAAGATAGATTGCGACCGATTTTCATGTCAGCAGGAACGAGTGTCTTAGGAATGTTACCACTTGCTGTAATTCCTGGGAAAGGAGCAGAGTTATATCAAGGATTGGGAATTGTGTTAACCGGAGGTTTAGCATTTTCTACAATTTTGACACCCACAGTAGTACCTGCATTAATGGGATTGTTAAGGGATTATTCCGGTAAAAAGAAAATTGAAACAAAACAATTGCAGGAAGTAGATCAAACATCCACAGCAAAAGTTTGAATAACCTCACCCCTTCCCCTCTCCTTATTAAGGAAGAGGGGTATTTTTTTATTATTAGATTGTAGGTTGGGTTAGACGCTTTTATAATTTAGGGTTTGAGTTAAGAATTTATCTAGCGTCGTAACCCAACATCTTTACTTATATCCACAACTCGGATGTTGGGTTACGACACCAGATTAAAATTTTCGTTACAATCAAATTTGATTTTGGTGTCTAACCCAACCTACGAATAGGCATTATTAATTGTAGGTTGGGTTAGACGCTTTTATGATTTGAAGTAACCCAACATATATTCTTATATTCACAAATATGATATTGGGTTAGGACTAAATAGACAGTTGTAGGTTGGGTTAGACGCTTTTATAATTTAGGATTGAGTTAAGAATTTATATAGCGTCGTAACCCAACATCTTTACTTATATGCACAACTCGGATGTTGGGTTACGACACCAGATTAAAATTTTCGTTACAATCAAATTTGATTTTGGTGTCTAACCCAACCTACGAATAGGCATTATTAATTGTAGGTTGGGTTAGACGCTTTTATGATTTGAAGTAAGTCAGCGTTGAAAATTGTAATTAGGACAAGGGAGTAGCAAGTAGCAAGTAGCAATAAGGATTTGAGGCTAATTTACATTTTGTTACATAGCACAATTTATTTGTGCCGACTTACTTATGACGCAATTGGATAGGGAATGGGGAAGAGGAAACGCCCGAACAGTTATATAACGAGCGGAATAATTATATAAATAATGCAGGATTAATTACCTATTACCCATTACCTTTTACAACTCCTAACTCCTAACTCTTAACTCCCTAATCCCTACTCCTACAAATAATTTGCTGGGTTTACTGGAGTACCGTTTTTGCGGACTTCAAAGTGTAGGTGGGGACCTGTTGATAATCCCGTTGAACCTATTGCTGATATAGCTTGTCCCCGTTTAACGCTTTCTCCTGCTTGTACGTATAATTTGCTGCTATGTCCGTAAAGTGTGGTGATTCCTTTACCATGATTGATGATTACTGTTTTGCCGTAACCGCCGTACCATCCGGAATATAGAACTGTTCCTGAATCTGCGGCGCGTATTGTGGAACCGTAACCTGCTGCAAAATCCATACCAGTATGCAAGCGACGGCGACCTAGAACTGGGTGCGATCGCCAACCGTAAGGACTGCTAATATAACCGTTGCTGGGAAATGCCATGATACCGCTTCCACGGACGAAGTTTCTTGCTTGACTCTTAGCTTTAGCTGCTGCGATTCTGGCTTCTTCTTCAGCTACTTTCCTTTGAATTAAGTTCGCTACAGATAACGAGTCTTTTTCTAACTGCATTCTTGCTGCATCTAAGGCAAGGCGATCGGTATTTAAACGTTGTACTAAGTTGGTTTGTAGTTCCGCTTGACCTTGATAATCGGCTTTCTGTGCCAATAACTGCTGGCGAATCAAGGCTATTTCGTTCTTTTTGCTTTCTATATCGGTTTTTTGCTGTTTTATCAAGTTAGCTTCTTCGGTCAACTTTGCTAAAACTTCTTGATCAGCTTGATAAACTAATTTTAAGTTACGACGGCGACTAAGAAAGTCATTTAAATTGCGGCTTTGCAGTAGAACAGCCCATCCTTGACTAACTGGGGAGCGTTGCAAATACTTAAGTCTGGCAACGGTTGACGCTTGACGTTGAGCGTAGGATACTTGCGCTTGAGCTAAATCTGCTTGCAATTGTTGGAGCCGTTGAGTTGCAATCTGCAAACGAGTTTCACTATCTTCAATCTGACTATTGGTAGTTTGCAGATTTTCTTCTAAACCACCAAGACGTTTTTCAGCTTCTTGCTGCAAATTATTTAAACGTGTTTTTTCTTTGACTACATCTTTATGCTGCTTCTGGATTTGCTTTCGTTCCTGTTTGAGTTGGTCAACGGTTTGTTTGGAGCTTCCTTGACCATACACTGAAAATACTGGAGTTAAGACTAATAATATACATAAAACACTGCAAAATACAAGATATAACCAAGAATTAATTTTCTTTTGCTGAGGGAATAATGCTCTCATTTTTCTGATTAACTATACTCTGGGCTGCAACGTCATGTTGATTGTTCCCAGAAAATTCGCACGATTAAACATTGAGAGGCAAAAAAATATTTAGGAGAAAATAGGCACAGCGAAAACCGCTATATTAATAAAATATTTTTGAATAAGTTTAAGACTATACCACTTACCTATTCAGATTAAAAGCGATATTTATAGATAAAATACGCTCTTCATAGTGAATAAAGGCTAGTTTACTTTTACTAGCATCTTAATTCATGCTTTATAGGCATAAAACACATATTTATCAAAAACTAAATCAAAAACGAAGCTTAAATTTAATCTAAAAAATAATATTCTTATAAAATTGCATTTAAAATTACTTGACATTTCAAAATAAATATGTGAAAACCGAGGTGGATTTTATTTATGACAACCAACAAATCCTGCTTCTGTATAGTTTTGGTTGTTTGCTGAATTTTTTTTAAATAGGAATGCCATGTTATTAGCTAAGACTATCAGTTCCAAAGACCTGCAAAATAAAACGGAAATTGACATATCATTATTTTCATTAGCAGACTGGACAGCTATAGCAAGATTCATGGGATACGAACCGACTTGGGCATATAAAATGTTTTGTAAGTTTGGTGACTTGCAAAAGTATAACCTTGCTAAAGTTTCAAAAACAACATGGTCTAAAATTGCTCAAATGTTTCATCAGAACCAAGCTTGGGCAGATATACAATATCTAAGGTGGCAATCTTCTAATAACTAATAAATAATTTCGCCATATTTGCTATATATGAATCCCTATCGATTTAATGTTGTGTGGGATTTATTTAGTGATTATGGGAAATTGGGCATTGGGCATTGGGCGTTGGGCATTGGGCATTGTAAATTTTATTTTTTTATATTGTTGATTAATCATTTTTATTGTATTTTTATTAATAATTAAAGCTAGTTTTGTGGAAAATATTTGAGCTACAAAAAATTATTTTCAACTTATATTCAACTTATAAATTAGTTCTTAAGGATATTTGGAGTATTTGGGATATTTGATAGTTTGACTATAAACAACTTACGATCATTTAATAAGATTTCTGTTATTAACCCCATGCCCAATTCCCTATTCCCTATTCCCATTCTCTATAAATTATGCCTAATGACTTATTTTCAAATTCCATAGAAATAAGATTGTTTAACAAACAAGATGCCGAACAAATCGCCAGATTGTTTCATCAAACAATATGTGAAGTTAATATTAATGACTACTCAGTTAACCAGGTGAAAGCTTGGGCACCAGACGATATTTATTTTAGAGATTGGGTAAGTATTTGTTCGGAAAGATTTACTTACGTAGCCGATGATAGCGGTACTATTGCGGGTTTCGGTGAATTAGAATCTGACGGACATATAGATTGTTTTTACTGTCACAAAAACTATCAGCGCATGGGTGTAGGCAAGAAAATTTACCAGGCAATTGAAGCAAAGGCTTGCGAATTAAAAATACATCGTTTATACACAGAAGCCAGTATTACCGCAAAACCGTTTTTTCTACATATGGGTTTCTCAATCATCAAAAAACAACAAGTAGAGCGTAGAGGAGAAAGTTTTATAAATTACGCAATGGAAAAAAATCTTACTGCACAATCGATAAAAAATTGTTAAAAAGTATGTAGCACTTCTAAATAATTTCTGAGAATTGAGAAATTAGGTTAAATTCTTGCAAATTAGATCGGAATGCGGACGAACATTATCTGATAATTAAGTGCGATCGCAATACCCTACCATGCGTTTACCTATAGAAATTGATGATTTAAAAGAAGCTTTTACCAAAAATCCTAGCGAACACCAGTGTATTTATTACTTAGACACCATAACTGGGAAAATTATACTTCAAACCGGCGACTGCGATCCAATGGATATTGATGGTAATTTTTTGTATTTAGATGGTTATCCTATAGAAGAATTCCCCAGCAAATATCGATTCCTTAGATTGCCATCTAACAAGCGTTGCTATGATTATGATGATATGCAATTATTTATCACTACAATTCAAAGTGGATGGCTTCGCAACAAATTAGAAATTACAATCGATAGCTATAAAGCATTTCAACGCTTTCAAGATATCTTGCAACAAGAAACAGAAAATTATCAATGGTCAGATTTCACAATCAAACAGCTTGAAAAACGTGTTTTGCAATGGCTAGAATCCCAAGAAATGGAGATAAAAGTTAGGAGTTAGGAGTTAGGAGTTAAGAGTTAAGAGTTAAAACCTTTAACCTTTAACCTGTTCAAGGGTAAACTCCCGGTGTTTTAAGGATTTCTCGTTGGGATAGAGTTAAATCTGTAAAATCGTCGGGATTGTAGTAATTTCTCAGCCATGCATACGAATGAGGAGAATATTTGTAAAATAATGTTCTACGCTCGTTTTTTCCTTGCCAGGGAAGGGTGCCGTGACTTAACGCTTCAGTAAATATAATGGCGCTTCCGGCTTTTACAGTAACCGATTTGACGATATCCCTGGGAAATTCCAAATTAAGCCATTCTTGGGGACAAGGTAAATTACTTTTATGACTGCCGGGAATACAAGCGAATCCTCCATCACCGGGATGTACGTCATTTAGTTCGTAAGCAACAGCAAGCAAGCCATTGTAAATTCTGTCATTGCGGAATGAGTAATACTGGGTTGGATCGTAGGGAGTGCCCCCACCGTGCAAATAACAACCAATCGGACCTACACCTTTACGAATAATATGAAGATAATCGTGATCTAAACGAAATTTTCCCCCTAACAACTCAGATAAATAAGGAGTTATTCGCGGATTATCGATCAAATTTAGAAAAGGTTTTCCCCATGCAAGCAAGCTATCAAATCGCAACCGAGACGCTTCAGGCTGATTTTCGATCGCAACTTTGTTATCTACCAATTTTTTTAAAGTTGAAATTTCCTCATTGCTAAGAACATTCTCAACAACTAAGAAACCTTGTAAATCAAATAAATAGCGCTCGGTTTGTTTCATCTTTCACGTTTTTGGAATTGCAGATGGGGAGAGGGGGTAGAGGGGGAAGAGGGGGAAGAGGGGGAAGAGGGGGTAGAGGGGGGTAGAGGGGGAAGCAAGCGAGATTTTTTCTAGGGAGCGAGACGCTCCCACTACATTCCTAATCAGTCACTGGTAACTGTTCGCTGTTAACTGGTAACTGTTAACTGCTAACTGTTCACCGCTAACTCTACCCCTGATAATTGTTCATTGATAATTGATAATTGATTTAAAGAGCGATCGCGATATTTTCCGTATCGTTCGCGTTTGTTTTTTATTTTTACTCCTAAGTCGGGCAATATACCGAAGTTAGGGGGCATTGGTTGGAAGTGTTTGGGGGATGCGGAACTGATAAAGTCAAATAAGGCTCCCATCATGGTTGTGTTGGGCATGGTTAATGGTTCTTTTCCTAATGCAATTCTGGCGGCGTTGGTTCCTGCTAGCCAACCTCCGGCGGATGCGGCGGTGTATCCTTCGGTACCAATAATCTGTCCGGCTGCAAGTAAATTGGGACGTGATTTGAATTGCAGTGTGGGAATCATTAATTGGGGTGCATTAATAAAGGTGTTGCGGTGCATTACTCCGAGTCGCACGAATTCGGCATTTTCTAAACCGGGAATCATTTGAAATATCCGCTTTTGTTCTCCCCAGCGCAAGTTTGTTTGAAAGCCTACCATGTTCCACAGCTTGCCAGCTTTGTCTTCTTGACGTAATTGCACAACGGCGTAAGGACGTTCTTTTTTAACTTCTTCTCCCTCGGCGACTTCTTGAAGAGGAACATCATTACCCCATCCCGCAGTTGAAGGAGGAGTTAAACCAACAGGCTTAAGTGGCCCATAACGCATTGTATCTTCACCGCGTTGTGCTTGTTCTTCGATGGGTAAACAAGCTTCAAAAAATTTGGCGTTTTCTCTTTCAAAGCCTTTTAATTCAACTTGTTCGGCATTACGCAATTCCGTCCAAAATTGCAAATACTGCTCTTTATTCATCGGACAGTTGAGGTAAGCTGCTTCGCCTTTGTCGTAACGCGATGCCATGAAAGCAACATCATGATTAATCGATTCTCCCACAACTATGGGACTGGCAGCATCGAAAAAGCTGAGATATTCCATCCCGGTAAAGCGACGTAAATCTTCTGCTAAATCGGGACTGGTTAAAGGTCCGGTGGCTAAAACTACAATACCTTCAGGGATTTCTCGTAACTCTTCCCGGCGAAAGTCAATCAAAGGATGGCTGCTAAGAGTTTCCGTTAAGTTTTGACTAAAAACACCTCTATCGACCGCTAACGCACCACCAGCAGGAACTTTGTGTTCGTCAGCTTTAGAAATAACGATAGAACCCAAACGGCGTAACTCTTCGTGAAGCAAACCAGCTGCTCTGTCACTAGCCATTGCTCCAAAAGAATTACTACATACCAATTCCGCTAAATGTTCCGTATGATGCGCTCCCCCAAAACGTGTGGGACGCATTTCATAAAAAACGACTGGAATTCCGGCTTGAGCAATTTGCCAAGCTGCTTCAGTTCCAGCTAAACCACCACCAATTACTGTTATAGGATTCATATTTTAGATTTTAGATTTTAGATTTTGGATTTTGGATTTTAGAGTTAGTGGTTAGTTGTTAGTGGTTAGTTGTTAGGAGTTAAGAATGTAGTGGGAGCGTCTCGCTCCCTAGAAAAACCTTACTCCCCATCTCCCCTTGCTCCCCATCCCCCCATCTCCCCATCCCCTTACTCCCCATCTCCCCTTGCTCCCCATCCCCCCATCCCCCCATCTCCCCATCCCCCCATCTCCCCATCCCCTTGTCCCCTTGTCGCCATATCATTCGTAAAACTAATAGAGCTGTGTGTAGTTAACACTTATATTAGATGTTAGCCGTATGCTAACTTTATTGTGACTTCTGTTAGAGGTAAATTCTCTTCAACCGTTAAACCAGGGTGCTTATTAACTATGGAAACCTCGCAGGTAAATCGCTTCGTGGAGAACATTCACGTCTTCCTACTTCCCAACCTTCAAATAGAAAGCGTCAATCCTCACGATCCGGTAAAAGTTCGCCATATACCACCCCCTTGGATGCTACTTGGTACGGGAAATTATGCTGCGGTAGTTCATCATCCCGATTTTCAAGATTTGGTTGTAAAGATTTATGCACCGGGAAGACCGGGTTTCTCCGAAGAGGTAGAAGTTTATAATCGTTTGGGCAAACATCCCGCTTTCTCGCAATTATTTCACGCTGAAGACGGTTTTTTAGTATTGAAACGGCTGTACGGAGTTACTATATGGGATTGCGTTCAACTTGGTATCCGCGTTCCCAAAAGAGTTATCAAAGATATTGACAAAGCTTTGGATTACGCAAAAAGCCGCAATCTTTTTCCTCATGATATTCATGCGCGTAATGTGATGATGCATGAAGGTAGGGGATTGGTTGTAGATATTTCAGATTTTTTGGATAAAGAATATTGTTCTAAGTGGGATAATGTCAAGAAAGCATATTATTTGATATATCTTCCTTTAATTTACCCGTTGAAGTTAAAAGTACCGCTTTCGCTGTTGAATTTTGTTCGTAAGGGTTATCGGTTTATCACTTCTTTGATGAAGAGGGTGATGGGGAAGAGGTAATTGATAATTGGTAATGGGTAATTCTATTTTGGATTTTAGATTTTGGATCTTGGATTGAAAATAATTCGTATTAGGGTGCTTACGGAAGATTTTGGGTTGTTCCGTTAAATGTAGAGACGCGATATATCGCGTCTCTACACAGTATTCCGAACATAACGGGGATTGGGTTATGATTTTTATTTGCAGTGAATCATTATGGCTGGTTAAGATATTTTATACTTTATTGTGTCCAGTCTTCTAATGCTAAACCAGGAACTTGAGAAAAAGCTTTTTGATTGCGAGTAACCATCACTGCATTATTCATAAAATTCTATACAAGACTTTGAATACAGCCAAAGATAAGTAATATAGTTCCTATTGTTGAACCAATTGCACCTACAATATTTCCGGCGTAAACAACTCTATTTTGAGTAGGCTCTTTCGCAGAAAGTCCGCGATGCCCTACCCAAGCTCCATAGGGTAAAGCAACACAAAATCCATAACCGGATACTACGAATGAGTAAACCAAAATTAAACTAACTATTGGCTGCAATTGCAAATCAGAAATAACCGCAGAAACTGCAATTATTGTCGTTCCACCCATCGATAAACCCGAATGTGCGACTCTCCAAGCACGAGCTATTTCTTCATCTTGCTTTTTAGTAATAGCTCTACCGTAAGGAATTCCCGACAATAGTCCAATAAGTAAAACAATAGCTCCATGAAGCGTTAATTGAATTGCTAATTTATCCATTTTTTATGCCTCAATTTCTTTCTGTTTTGTAAAGGCGTAATACAAAATCACCCGCAGCAGTTTCCTGAAGCTTTTTGATTTTAGATAAAAATTCTGCTGGTAATTTTTCCGAATCGGAAGATTTAATCGGATGTTGTGGTGGTTGCAAAATTGGAGCAGCTAAAGAAGCAAAGCTAATATCGGCAGCAGAAATTTTATCCCCTACTAAATAATTACGTCCATCTGCTAATAATTCGTTGACTTTTTCAAAGACATTCTCGATTTGTTCGTAAAATTTGGCTGCTGATTCCGCGTTGACATCATACTTTTTCTTTACAAGCGATCGCATTGGTGGAAAAATTACCGGAAATAAAAGTTTCTCGAAAAAAGGTACGTTTTGAGTCCATTTTGGTTGGACAATTTGAGAATTATCAATGATATAAAAGTAAGCCCAGCTTCTGACAGCAGTACCTAATTGTTCGTCGAATAATTCTTCTAATTCTTCAATTTGTTGATGCTGTTCTGGATGTGTAGAATATATTTTTGCGTTACTAGATACAATTGAATCTAAATATTTTAAAATATCAGTTGAATCGGTAAAATTTCCATCTTTAGTTACAAGTACGGGAACAGTTTCACCTCCTGCTTTCGTTGTTGCAATTTTATAGAAAGGTGGCATATGTGGTTCTTCGACATATGGTAATTTCAAGTAATCGAGTGCCCATCTTACTTTTTCGCAGTAATGACTAACGGGAATGGTAATTAAACGGAACGGTTTTTGATTGTTTAACATTGTGAATATTTTTGTAATAGTTCTTCTGGTAATCTTACAGGACGATTATTCTCGGAATTAATATAACTACCTGTTTGAATAGCCGTTGCAACAATTAGATTATTAGAAATAAATTCTGCTTCCATTGTCACTTTTACTTTACCTAATTTACTAATCCACATTTTCGACGTGATATTATCAAAAAGCTTGACTGGTTTTTTGTATTCTATTTGAGTTTTAGCTACAACAGGAATATTGCCTTGTTCGATTTGCTTATCAAGAGGTAAATGTGAATCAAACAACTTTAAACGTAAATCTTCTAGCCAGCGAATATAAACGATATTGCTAACTACTCCTGCAAAATCAATATCGTATGTTTTTACAGTTATTGGTATTTCTACTTGTAATTGTCTGAGCATTTTGGATTGATAATTAATAAAACCGCAGAGAGCGCAAAGAGCGCAAAGAGAAGAAAGACAAGAAAGAAAATAAGACCGCTTGGTCTGTTTTATGTCAAAAAAATATAGACCTTTGATTGCGAATAATGTTTTAAGTTTAGAATTTAAGCTTGCAATTCTACTTTAATATAATTATTCAAATGCTTAATTGCCCTTTCAAGATGAATTGAATCATCATACAGTTTGCTCATCATTACGGCACCTTCGAGTAAGGTAATTATTACGGTTGCAACTTCATCGGGGTTCACTTCAGCACGAATTTCACCTCTGGTAATTCCCTTTTGAATAACTTTACAAACCATATCTCGCCAAGAATCCATCACCATTTGAGCGCGTTGTCGTAATACCGGATGAGCATCATCGCTTTCAACCGCAGTATTTAAAAGGGGACATCCTCCCTCAATCGCTGGATTATCAATATTGGCACGAAATACGCTGATGATTCCTTGCAAACGCTCAACTGCATGACGCTTATTTTGCAAAGCACCACGATAACGCTGCTTAATCAAATCAACTGCATAATCAAAGGCTTGTAACGCCAATTCATCCTTACTTTGAAAATGATTATAAATTCCCCCCTTTTTTAATCCCGTCACCCGCATGATGTCCGAAATCGACGCACCAGCATAGCCCCGAGTATTAAACAGCGCGGCTGCTTGATGCAATATTTTTGATTTGGTTTCTTCGCCTTTAGACATCATTGGGTTCAGACCGATTGGTCGATTTTACATTACCAGATTAACATTTACGAGTCAATTAAATAGTTAGGAGTGAGGAGTGAGGAGTGAGGAGTGAGGAGTTAGGGAGTAGTGCGAGCATCTTGCTCGCTGTTTAACTACCCCCATCCCCTCGTCCCCTTGTCCCCCCATCCCCTTGTCCCCCCATCCCCTTGTCCCCCCATCCCCTTGTCCCCTTGTCCCCTTGTCCCCTTGTCCCCTTGTCCCCTTGTCCCCTTGTCCCCTTGTCCCCTTGTCCCCTTGTCCCCTCGTCCCCTTGTCCCCTTGTCCCCCCATCCCCTTGTCCCCTTGTCTCCCCATCTCCCCATCCCCCCCTCTCCCCATCCCTCCTACCAACTTCCGGTATTTTCCATAGAAGCCCAAGGTTCCTTCGGTGGTAGTGAGTCTCCTTTTTGCAGCAGTTCGATGGAGATGTTGTCTGGCGATCGCACGAATGCCATGTGTCCGTCGCGTGGGGGACGGTTGATGGTGACACCGCCTTTTTTCAAGCGTTCGCAGGTTTCGTAAATGTCGTCAACTTTATAAGCGAGGTGTCCGAAGTTGCGTCCGCCGTCGTAGTCTTCGGGGTCCCAGTTGTAAGTAAGTTCAACTAGGGGAGATGTTGATTCTTTTACTTTATCTACATCTTGGGGTGCGGCGAGAAAAACTAGGGTAAAACGTCCTTTTTGGCTTTCTTTTCTACTAACTTCGACTAATCCTAGCTTGTTGCAATAAAAGTCTAAGGATTTTTCCAAGTCGCTAACGCGAACCATTGTGTGCAGGTATTCCATGAAAAAGTTTCCTTTTTTATTAGTACTGTGTCACTAATATTATCGCTTGCTTGGATAATAAGCTTGTTAGTTGTAACGAGGGAGCGAGACGCTCCCACTAGACAAACCTTGCAAAACTTATAAGTACTTAAGCCCGCATTATTTATATAATTACTCCGCTCGTTATATTACTGTTCCCTGTTCCGAGATTCGGCGTTCCCTATCCAGACAAAATGTTAAATTAATTTTGCACAGGTAAGTAAGTGGGTCGAATAAAGTATAAAACCTTACTACGCCACTTGCTACAATGCGCTTGTTCCCGCGCAACGCAGTGGCTTCTCATTCCCTCTGCGCGACTTCGGAGAGGGAAGCGATACGGCAGGGTGAGTGAGGTCTCAATCTTATATTTAATTACGCCTACCTACTTACTTATACCAAAGAACATTTTGTATTTATTGGTAACTGCTCGCTGATAACTGTTAACTGTTCATAACTTGACCATTATCACTTAAAATTGGTGAATGCCGAATTACATCACATTGATTAACTAAAAAGAATGGGATTTAAGCCCCGCCCTATAAAGGCAGGGAGGATGTCAAATCGATTTGATATCTAATAGGGATTTGTTAAAAATTAGTAAAAGATAGCGAAAATTATGAGTACAGTAACTCAGGTCAAAGAAACAGAATTTGATACGCTTTTAAAATCTGAAAATCTACTTGTTGTTGATTTTAGTGCATCTTGGTGCGGTCCTTGTCGTGTGGTTGCACCTTTGGTTGAACAATTAGCGCAAGAGCATCAAGATATTAAAGTAGTAAAAATAGACGTAGATCAAGATAAACCGCTGGCTAAAAGATACGAAGTTCGCAGCATTCCTGCGGTTTTAATTTTCAAAAATGGCGAGTTAGTAGAAAATATTGTTGGTGTTAAACCTTATGAAGAATTTGCCGAGGCAGTTAAGAAGAATCTTTAGATAAGTAGAGAATTGGTAATTGGGTATTGGGTATTGGACAGGCGCCGCAGGGCATTGATAATTGGTAATTGTCCCCTTCCCTTTCTCCCCTTTCATCTTTTATCCCATATCTTTAATAGTTAAAACTGCAACTTGATGGTATGATTTGCTCTGCATACTTAAACTAAGTAACTGTAGAGACAACATCGCTCGTGCAATCAGCACGCTAGAGTCGATAAAATCTATGCCTACTACAAACTGGACTCGTCATCACGTTCTTTCCCTGGCTGATTTCACTGCTACTGAATACAACGCAGTTTTACAGACTGCTGCTAGTTTTCAGGAAGTGCTAACGCGTAGGATGAAAAAAGTGCCTACTTTGCAGGGGCAAGTGGTGGCGAATTTGTTTTTTGAACCATCAACTCGGACTCGCAGTAGTTTTGAACTGGCTGCAAAACGTTTGAGTGCAGATACGTTGAACTTCTCCGCAGCAAGTTCTTCGATGACAAAGGGAGAAACAATTTTAGATACAGCCAAAACTTATTTAGCGATGGGCACCGATATTATGGTGGTGCGCCATCGAGAAGCAGGAGTACCAAACGCGATCGCAGCAGAAATGGATCGTTTGGGTGTCAAAGTTAGCGTTCTCAATGCTGGTGACGGACAGCACGAGCATCCTTCCCAAGGGCTATTAGATTTGTTTACTATCTGTAGTTTACTTGACCAAGAGAAGCCCCGGTTAGAACTTTTGCAAGGTAAAAAAATTGCGATCGTCGGAGATATTCTGCATTCTCGCGTTGCCAGATCGAATATTTGGAGCCTTACCGCAGCTACCGACGCAGAACTACATTTAGCAGCACCACCGACGCTTTTACCGAAATTCTTTGCAGATTACGGCAAAGATAGAGCAGGTAAGCTATTTGTGCATTGGGAATTAGAGCCAGCTTTGCAAAATGCCGATTTTGTCATGACGTTACGATTACAAAAAGAACGCATGACAGCGCATTTATTACCTTCCTTACGAGAATATCACCAGTTATTTGGAATTACGCGAGAAAAATTGCGAAACTGTAACGATAACGTGAAAGTACTGCATCCGGGGCCAGTAAATAGGGGTGTTGAAATTAGCTCGGATTTAATGGACGATCCGGAATTTAGTTTAATACAAAATCAGGTAACGAGCGGGGTTGCGGTGAGGATGGCTTTACTTTATTTAATTGGTAGTGGGAAGAGTTAATGGGAATTGGGCATGGGGCATGGGGCATAGTTCGTAGTTCGTAGGTTGGGTTAGACGCACGAAAAAGTATGGTTTTGACAAAAAATTGAAATTTGCGTCGTAACCCAACATATTCTTTTGTGCAAATCCATTTGTAGCAGGTAGCAGGTAGGTTGGGTTAGACGCACGAAAAAGTATGGTTTTAACGAAATATTGTATTTGCGTCGTAACCCAACATATAGCAGTTTTCGGTTGAGTAGAACACATTTAAAACCTCACCCTCATTCCCTCTCCTTATTAAGGCTACGGTGTACACAGAAGTCTTCTATATTGGTTTCACAGCGTTTAGATCCCCCCTAACCCCCCTTAAAAAAGGGGGGGATTGGATTGAAAGTCCCCCTTGAAAAGGGGGATTTAGGGGGATCTTCGAGATGTGTGTACACCGTAGCCTTATTAAGGAGAGGGATGTCTGGGAAATGGAATCATGTCAACAATCCCCGAACAATTTGAAAAACGAGTAGAAACTTTAGAAGCTGAAGTTGCACTACTCAAAAATCACTTGAAGATTACTTCTTGGGCAAACAAACCTTGGTGGGAGGAAATTTCTGGAACATTTGCTGAGAATCAAGCTTATGATGAAGCAATGAAATTAGGACGCAAATATCGTTAATCTAAGGATTCAGATTCACTCGAATGTGTAGATTCTTAAATGTATATTCTTGATACAGATCATCTTAGCATTTTGGAACGTGGGGGAACTAAAGCGCAACATTTTCTTATAGGAACGAAGCTTACCTTCGTGGGCTTCGTAATTGTAGCCGTATCCTTACGCAGTGTCGGCTTATGCTTTTTAACCTACGCTTTTTATAACCAAACATATTTCTTGTAATCAGATAAATACGTAATAACACTTAATTAAATATTTGTGTTACTAGCATCAAAAATTAGGGAAATATAAATCCAGAAAGTAAAAGAAAAAAAATGAACAAGATTACATTTTTATCTGGATTGATCGGTGGTTTACTAAGTTGCGCGATAAGTTTACCAGCATCTTCTCAAGTAACTTCCGACGGTACTACCAATACAACTGTTAATTTAAACGGTAATAATTTCGATATTCTTAACGGTATTCAAAAAGGGAATAATTTATTTCACAGCTTCAAAGAATTTTCTATTCCCAAAGGTGGTTCGGCGACTTTCAATAATTCTACCGACATAGTAAATATTATCAATCGGGTAACTGGGGGAAATATCTCTAATATTGATGGCTTAATTAAATCTCAAGGAAATGCCAATTTATTTTTGATTAATCCTGCGGGGATTGTATTCGGAGAAAATGCTTCCTTAGATATTGGTGGTTCGTTTTTCGGAAGTACCGCATCAAGTATTTTATTTAAAGATGGATTTGAATTTAGCGCTGTTAATTCTCAAGAAAAACCATTATTAACTGTTAGCCTTCCTGTTGGCTTACAGATGGGGACGAATCCGGGAGCAATTAATAATCGTTCAACTGCTGATGGAGTGGGGCTGGAAGTTTCATCTGGAAAAAGTTTGGTATTAGCTGGCGGAACAATTGCTTTAGAAGGTGGAAGATTGCGATCGCCTGGTGGACAAATCGAATTGTTGAGCGTTGCGGAAGCAGGGAAGTTAGATTTAACCATCGATGGCAACGATATACGTTTGAGTATGCCAAACTTACAGCGAGCCGATGTATCGCTGAGTGATGGAGCGCGGGTTAACGTCAGTGGCACCCCTGGTGGCAGAATTTCAGTTAAAGCTGACAATTTGAACTTGAGTGAAGGAAGCCAACTGCGATCGGGAATTTCGGGGATAGGTACACCAGAATCACAAGCAGGCAATATTGACATTGATGCTTCTAATACAATAAATATCAATGAAAGCGGCATTCTCAATCAAGTGGCAACAAGCACGGTGGGAAATGCAGGCAATATTGATATTGTTACCGGCTCGCTGATTGCAAACAACGGCAGCTACATCGTAACTAATACCAGAGGTACGGGTAATGCAGGTGAGGTGAATATTCAAGCTGCAAAAACGGTTTCTTTTGATGGAATCGATGGCTTTGGCAACCCAAGCTTAATTTTTACGGGTGTTAATAGAGGTGCGATTGGCAATGGTGGAGAACTCAATATTACGGCTGAATCGCTGTCTGTCACTAATGGTGCTTATATAGCTGGTAGTACGATTGGCAGAGGTAATGGAGGAACCATCAATCTACAAACTAAAACTGCTACCTTTAGCGGACGAGATGCTAATGGTAATCAAAGTTTTGCATCGGTTGCTGTTGCAGGAGGAATCGGAAAAGGCGGCAATTTGAATATCAAAACCGATGAACTTTTCATCGATAAAGGTGCTTTTTTGTCAACTGCTGCAATTGGACAAGGTGATGCAGGGCAGATAAATATTCAAGCTGCAAAAACGGTTTCTATTGATGGAATTGATGAATTCGGCTATCCCAGCTTTATGTATACAGGTGTTAGTTCGGGTGCTGTTGCAGGTAATGGCGGAGAACTTAATATTACGGCTGAATCGCTGTCTGTTACTAATGGTGCTTATTTGGCTAGTAGCACTCTTTCTAAAGGAAACGCGGGAACCATTAATTTCCAAACTAAAACTGCTACCTTCACTGGACAAGATGACAACGGCAATTCTAGTTTTGTATCAACTGCTGTCGCAAACGGAGGAATCGGGAAGGGAGGCGATCTAAATATTAAAACCGATCAACTCTTTGTTAAAGAAGGTGCTTTTCTCTCAACCGCTACATTAGGAAAAGGGGATGGTGGCACGATGAATATTGATGCAAATATTGCCAGTTTTGATGGATTCGGTAAAACGGGTGTTTCCAGCTTTGCAACGAGTGCGGTGAATGAAACTGCCGATGGCAATGGTGGAATAATTAACATTAACGCCAACTTGCTTTCTGTAACTAACGGTGCGCTTTTAACTACGATTACAGTTAAACCTGGAAGTGCAGGTGATATTAACGTAAATGCCGATAAACTCGAAGTTTTGAGCGGGGGACAAATCTTATCTACAAGTTTTGCATCTGGGAAAGCAGGTACGCTTACCTTTGATGTCAAAGATAAAATTATCTTATCGGGTAGCGATGCAAATTATTCCGAACGGAGTCAGCTACCAGGTTTCAATGATGCTTCTAATACCGGAGCCGCGAGTGGATTGTTTGCTAACACCGTTGAAGGTGCAACGGGAGCGGGGGGAGACTTACAAATTCGCACGGGAAAATTATTAATTGAAGATGGTGCGGGTGTCAGCGTTAGCAATCTAGGTACTGGTAACGCTGGAAATCTGCTTGTTAATGCCGACTCAATTCGCTTAAGAAATACTGCTAGCCTCAGTGCTGAAAGCCGAGCCGGATCTCAAGGTAATATTATTTTAAATGCTGGCGACTTGATTCTTCGGGAGGGTAGTAACGTTACGACGAATGCAACGGGTTTAGCCACTGGAGGTAACATTAAAATCGACTCTGCCGTTATCGCAGGTTTTGAAAATAGCGATATTTCTGCTAATGCTGTTGAAGGTAACGGCGGTCAAATTGATATTATTACTCAAGGTATATTCGGCTTAGAGTTTCGCGACGAACTAACCGAATCAAGTGACATTACCGCGAGTTCCGAATTTGGTGTCAATGGTACCGTAGCAATCAATAATATTAGTATCGATCCCAGTTCTGGTTTAGTAGAATTACCCGTAGATTTAGCAGATGGATCGCAGCAAATTGCGTCGGGATGTGCAAATAAAGCTGGTAATAGTTTTGTCGCAACCGGAAGAGGTGGAATACCAAAAAACCCCAACGAACAAATTGATATAAATCCTACTTGGTCGGATATTCGCGATTTATCAGCATTTCGCAAACAAAATAATAATATTCAAACTACAGAAATATCAAATAAACCAGCCATTGTCGAAGCCACTGGTTTTATCCGCAATCAAGACGGAGAAATTGAACTTGTTGCTCTTAAAAATAGCCCTTTTAATCTAGAAAAAGTTGTTAATTGTAGCGTAACTAATACGTAACAATACTTAAGTCAAATGTTTGTGTTCTACCGTCACAGCCAATATAGCGTTATTGCTTCTAATATCTACATCTGGTAAACGTAACGATAATGCTGATGAAGTTACAAGTATTTCAAGTCAACCAGCAATTGTAGAAGCGACTGGTTTTATCCATAATGAAAATGGATAAATTGAACTAGTAGCTACTTAAAACAAGCCTTTTAATACAAAGCAAATTCCAAACTGTAGTGGATTAAATACGTAAAAACACTGCATTTAAAAGATTGTGTTAACAATACAAATAATTAGGGAACTATAAATCCAGAATAAAAAAAAATAAACATGAAAGGAATTACATTTTTATCTGGATTGATCGGTGGTTTACTAAGTTGCGCGATAAGTTTACCAGCATCTTCTCAAGTAACATCCGACGGTACTACCAATACAACTGTTAATTTAAACGGTAATAATTTCGATATTCTCAACGGTATTCAAAAAGGTAATAATTTATTTCACAGTTTCAAAGAATTTTCTATTCCCAAAGGTAATTCGGCAACTTTTAATAATTCTACCGACATAGTAAATATTATCAATCGGGTAACTGGTGGAAATATATCTAATATTGATGGCTTAATTAAATCTCAAGGAAATGCCAATTTATTTTTAATTAATCCTGCGGGGATTGTATTCGGAGAAAATGCTTCTTTAAATATTGGTGGTTCGTTTTTTGGAAGTACCGCATCAAGTATTTTATTTAAGGATGGATTTGAGTTTAGTGCTTTAGATACAATCGATAAGCCGTTGTTGACTGTTAACGTTCCCATTGGATTGCAGATGGGTAATAATCCCGGAGCAATTGAGGTAAATGGAAGCGGACATAATTTAACCGCGCAAGATGCTAATTTTACACCTTACATCAATCCTGGCAACCTAAATTCTTTACAGGTAAAACCCGGTAAAACCCTAGCGTTAGTTGGTGGAGATATTCAACTTGATGGTGGTATTTTAAATGCAGAAACGGGAATTGAATTAAGCAGCGTTAGAGAAGGAAAAGTTAATTTAAACCAAACTAATCAAAATTTTCAGTTAGATATTGCTCCAAATTCAATATTAGGAAATATTAAACTATCGCAAAAATCTTTAATAGATGCGGGTGCTGGTTCAATTGCAATTAATGGTAGTTCGGTAAGTCTCGAAGATGGCTCCATATTGCTGGTGCAAAATCGAGGGTTGCAGTCAGCAGGAGATATAAACGTTAATGCAACGGAATCTTTGAAAATAAATGGGATGTCACCTAACGGTAAAATTCGTAGTGGTTTGGGGAATGAAACTTTAGGGGGAAGTAGTGGAAATATTAATATTGTGACACCGCGTTTAATTGTTCAAGGTGGAGGTAGTATTGGTAATAGAACTTTCAGCCCTGCACCTGGCGGTAATATTTCTTTAGATGTATCTGAATTGATTCAAGTCAGCGGATTTTCAGAAATTAACCCAGCAGTATCTAGTGCGATCGCATCAATTACTCTGGGAGATGGAAAAGCTGGTGATGTAATTGCTTCTACGAAAAACTTTTCTATACTTGGTAGCGGTACGGTTTCCGCTGCAAGTTTTGGTAGTGGTGATGGTGGAACTATAAATATTAATGCTCAAAATTTAGAAGTCAAGGGTACAGGTTTAGGCTTGTTTGCAGATAGCGGCATTTCTACTTCTGCTTTCGGAAAAGGCGATGCTGGCAATATTAATATCAATACCGAATATATGACTATGGAAGGAGGGGCATTTGTAACTAACGTTAGTCATAATGATGGAAATGCTGGCAATCTTAATATAAATGCCACTAAATCACTACAAATATTTGGTAAAAATACGGATGAAAGGTCTACTAGAATAAACTCATTTGTCGAACCTAATCCACCTTTTCAGAAATTATTTAATCTACCTGATGTTCCTGGCGGTGATGCTGGAGATATCACTATCAATACACCATTCCTTTTAGTCGCTGATGAAGCATTTGTGAGTGTAGATAATTTAGGAAGTGGGAATGCTGGTATTCTCAAAGTAAATGCAAATTTTATTAAGTTAGATAATTTGGGTAGACTATCGGCAACTACAGCATTTGGTGAAGGAGGGGACATTTCGTTACAGTCTCAAAGCTTACAAATGCGTCGCGAAAGTATTATCAGTACATCGGCAGGTGGTGCTGGAAATGGTGGCAATATTACTATTGATACCGATACTTTGGCAGCCTTGGAAAATAGCGATATCAGCGCAAATGCCCAAAACAGTTTCGGCGGTAAGGTAATTATCAACGCAGAAGGAATTTTTGGAACTCAGTTTAGAGATAAAGAAACTGACGAAAGCGATATAACTGCAAGTTCTGAATTAGGAGCAGAATTCAATGGTGTAGTAGAACTAAATACTCCAGGAATTGACTCTAATTTAGGAGTAGCAGAATTACCTACAAATGTTATCGATTCTAGTAATCAAATTGCTGCTGGATGCACCGCTCAAACAGGTAATACTTTTGTCTCAACCGGAAGAGGTGGAATACCACAAAACCCCAACGAACAAGTTAATACAAATCCAACTTGGTCGGATATTCGCGATTTATCAGCATATCGCAAAAATAATAATATTAGTGAAAATACCCAAATATTAAATAAACCAGCGATTGTCGAAGCCACTGGTTTTATCCGTAATGAAAATGGAGAAATTGAACTTGTTGCTGCTCAAAATACGCCTTTTAATACACAGCAAGCTTCTAACTGTAGTTGAGCCAATACGTAATAACACTTGATTTTAAAGTTTGTGTTAGTAGCATCAAAAGTTAGGGAACCATAAATCTAGAATATATAAAGATTTTTACAAAATGAAAGGGATTGCTTTTCTATCTGGATTGATTGGTGGTTTACTAACTTCAGGAATTGTTCCACCCGCAGCGGCTCAAGTAACATCTGATAACACTACTAATACAACTGTTAATTTAAACGGCAATAATTTCAACATTCTTAATGGTATTCAAAAAGGAAATAATTTATTTCACAGCTTCAAAGAGTTTTCTATCCCTAATGGTAGTTCGGCAGTTTTCAATAACTCCAACGATGTAGTAAATATTATTAACCGGGTAACTGGTGGAAATATCTCTAATATTGATGGATTAATTAAAGCTTCGGGAAATGCCAATTTATTTTTAATTAATCCTGCGGGGATTGTATTCGGAGAAAATGCTTCCTTAGATATTGGTGGTTCGTTTTTTGGGAGTACAGCAGAAAGTATTTTATTTAAGGATGGATTTGAATTTAGCGCTGTTAATCCTGAAAATGCACCTTTATTAACAGTTAGCGTTCCTGTTGGCTTGCAGATGGGCACAAATCCGGGAGAAATTAAAGTAAATGGAACGGGACACAATCTTAGTTTTTCACCTAACTCATTTTTTCCACCTTTTACCCGCGAAGCAAATCCTCAAGGTTTGAGCGTTAAACCAGGAAATACTATTGCTTTAGTTGGTAACGGTATCACCTCTACTGGTGGACAAATAGTTGCAGAAAAAGGAAGAATTGAACTTGGAAGTGTTAGCGGTGGTGAAGTTAAACTAAATCCAATTTCTACAGGTTTTGCCCTTGACTACAGCAAAGTATCTAATTTTCAAGATATTCAACTTGCTCAAAAAGCTTCTTTAGATGCGAGTGAATCCGATATCAATGGTGGAATTCACATAAAGGGAAAACAAATTAATATAACAGATGGTTCGGTTGGGCTAGTCCAAAATTCAACATCTGCAATGACGGGAGGAAACATTACTGTTAATGCTTCTGAATTGCTGGAATTTACTGGTACTACAGCAGATGGAAAAATTCGCAGTAATTTTACTACCGAAACAACTGACACTGGTGCAAGTGGAGAAATAAGAGTTACTAGCAAGGATTTGATTTTTAGAGATGGTGGACAAATTGTTACTAGAACCTTTAGTGAAGGTAATGCTGGAGATGTAAATATAAATGCTTCTGAATCGGTTCAAGTGATTGGTGCAGCAGCTTTAAACCCTCGTTTTTTAAGCAGCATTTTCTTAACGGTTAACGGTAGAACAAGTACTGGAAAAGCAGGAGATTTAAATATCTCTACAAATAATTTTATTGCTTCAGATGGAGGATTAATTTCCACAGCTTCCTACGGTTTAGGAAATGGAGGTAATATTACTGTGAATGCTGATAATGTTGATCTCAGCGGTACTGACCCAGTTTTTGATGGTTCAACTGATTTAAGAGTAGGTAGTTTTCGAGGTGGAAATGGTGGTAGTTTAACCGTCAACACTCAAAGATTAACCGTGCGAGATGGTGCCAGAATTAATGGAACAACAGTTGGTGAAGGAAATGCTGGAAGTATCACAATCAATGCAAGCGAAATTATTGATGTTAAGAACGGTATCATCACATCATCCGCAACTTCTCCTGACATACGTAGTGTAAATAATGGTTTTGATACAGACTCAACGGGTAAAGCTGGAAGTATAGATATCAACACCAATCGCTTTATTGTCCGAGATGAAAGTACTATATCGGTTGCCAATAATGGCCCAACTGATGCAGGTAGCTTAATAGTAAATGCTTCGAGTCTCCTCGTTGATAATCAATCAGTTCTTTCTGCCAGTACTAAGTTAGGGGAAGGTGGAAATATTGCTTTAAATTTGCAAGATTCTTTGATATTACGCAACAACAGCTTGATTGATACGGAAGCTGGGGGAACGGGTAATGGTGGTAATATCACTGTTAATTCTCCCGTTATTGCTGGTTTTGAAAACAGCGATATCTCTGCCAATGCTTTTGAAGGAAACGGCGGTAATATCGACATTACAACTCAAGGTATTTTTGGTTTAGAATTTCGCGAAGAACTTACAGAAGAAAGTGATATTACTGCAAGTTCTCAATTCGGTGTCAATGGTACGGTAAAAATTAATAATATTGGCATCGATCCAAGTTCTGGCTTAATTGAATTATCCGCAGAATTAGTAGATTCATCGCAACAAATTAGTACGGGTTGTGCAAGTCAAGCTGGTAGTAGTTTTGTCGCAACCGGAAGAGGTGGAATACCACAAAACCCCAACGAACAAGTTAATACAAATCCAACTTGGTCGGATATTCGCGATTTATCAGCATATCGCAAAAATAATAATATTAGTGAAAATACCCAAATATTAAATAAACCAGCGATTGTCGAAGCTACTGGTTTCATCCGTAATGAGAAGGGAGAAATTGAACTTGTTGCTGCTCAGAATACGCCTTTTAATACACAGAAAGCTTCTAACTGTAGCCGAGCAAATACGTAATAACACTTGATTTTAAAGTTTGTGTTAGTAGCACTAAGAGAATGGGAACTATAACTTCAGAAATAATCAGTAAAATTGTTGTTCTTAATCCAAATTGATAGAGACGTAGCAATACGCCCCGTTTCTACATAATTTATCTGTTATTAATACTCTTACAATGATCTACCACTTTCAAAAACGTCGCTGGCTGTATATCAGTCTGTGCTTCTTAAGTTTATGTTTGGTACTATTTCCTTTATTTTGGAGTTTCAATCCTGCTACTGCTTATGAAGGAAATTCTGCAAAAATTGCTGTTAAACAAGCTAATACAGATGCAAATTTAATCAAACAAAATTTATTAACACAAGGAAGAGAGCTATATCGTCAAGGGCGGTTTACGGAAGCTGCAAACGTTTGGCAGACGGCAGCAAAACAATATCAAATTCAAGGGAATACATTAAACCAAGCTTTGAGCTTAAGCTATCTTTCTGTGGCTCAACAGGAATTACAGCAGCTAGATAATTCCCAAAAATCAGTTAGCAAAGCTTTGGATTTATTAAAAACTGCTAAACCTGCTGCCGATGCAATTATCTGGGCGCAGGTGTTGAATACTCAAGCTGGTTTACAGTTGCATATTGGTAAATCTCAAGCAGCGCTCTTAAGCTGGCAGCAAGCGCAGAAATATTATGAGCAAGCGGGAGATAAGGAAGGAAGTTTAGGCACTCAAATTAATCAGGCTCAGGCTTTGCAAAATTTGGGTTTTTATCGTCGCTCTAGAAAGCAGTTGGAAGCGATAAATCAGAAGCTGCTGTTGATGTCAGATTCAGAAATTAAGGTAAGTGCTTTGCGGAGTCTTGGCGTAACTTTGCAGTCAATGGGAATTTCTCAACAGAGTCAGGATGTTCTCATCCAAGGTTTTGAAACTGCGAAAAAAATCAAAGCAAATAATCAAATCAGTAGTATTTTGCAAACTTTGGGTAAAACTGCTGTCGATTTAGAAAATCCCGATGATGCTTTAGTATTTTTTGAAGAAGCAGAAAAAGCAGCCGTTAATCCTCAAGATAAATTGCAGTCGCGCTTGAAGCGGTTTAAATTGTTCGCCGATTACGGTGTTAATGATTATGCAACTCCCTTAGCTCCGCAACTTTTCCAACAACTCCAAGAATTACCACCCAGTCGTACATCTCTGTACAGCAGAATCAATTTTGTTGCTGCTTTTAGTAAGTTAGAAAATCCTTTACAACTAATATCTTTGAACGATTTGAGTAAGATGTTAGCAAAAACTGTCAAAGAAGCTCGACAAATTGAAGATCATCTTGCAGAAGCTTATGCTCTCAAACAATGGGGTGAATTTTACCGTTTTACCGGACAGTTTTCTGAAGCCGAAAAGTTAACTCAGCAGTCTTTGAATATTGCTCGTCAGTTGCAATCAGAAGATATTATTGCTCAAGCTGCTTGGGAATTAGGACGTTTGCACAAACAGCAGAATAAAAATAAACAGGCGATCGCCAACTACACTGAAGCGGTTAATTCTCTCAAAGCGATTCGTACAGATTTAGTCGCAGTGAATTCAGACGTACAGTTTTCATTTCGCGAAAGTGTGGAACCAGTTTATAGAGAATTGGTAGGATTGTTACTTGAAGGTAAACCCGCTCAAGATAATCTCGTGCAAGCTAGAGATTTAATTGAATCATTGCAGATTGCCGAGCTAGATAACTTTTTACGGGAAGCTTGTTTGGATAAAGCCGAGCAAATTGACAAAATCGATACTACAGCAACGGTAGTTTATCCGATTATTCTTGAAGATCGCTTAGCCGTTATTTATTCTAAAGCCGGACAGCCACTGTCTTACAGTATTACGAATAAATCTGAGCAAGAAATAGAACAAACTTTAAGGCAATTATCAGCCGCTTTAAATCCAGTATCCGACATTCGCGATCGCCTTTCTGTATCTAAACAAGTTTACAGTTGGCTGATTAGTCCCTTGGAAGCTCAACCGAATCTCAAAGATAGTAAGACTCTAGTATTCGTTTTAGATGGCTTACTGCGGAATATACCGATGTCGGCGCTTTATGACGGTGAGAAATATTTGATTGAAAAATATGCCGTTACTCTTTCACCGGGATTGCAATTAATGCAGGGAACTTCTTTAAAATCAAATAATATTAAAGCAGTTGTAGCGGGTATTAGCGAAGCTCGTTCTGGTTTTAGTTCGCTTCCAGGAGTGAAGACTGAAGTAAAACAAATCTCCAATAAGGTAAAATCGGCTTCTACTTTGCTCAACGATAATCTCACAGAAGTAAGTCTTTCAGCAAAAGTAAAAAATGGTTCTGCGAATGTAGTTCACTTAGCAACTCACGGACAATTTAGTTCTCGCTTAGACGACACATTTTTACTTACTTGGGATGGGCAGATTAATATCAAAGAACTTTCGGAATTATTGCGAAATCGTCAAAGCAGACAATCTCAAAATATTGATTTATTAGTACTAAGCGCCTGCGATACAGCAGCAGGAGACAATCGCGCCGTCTTAGGTTTAGCAGGCTTAGCAGTCAAATCCGGCGCACGTTCTACAATTGCCTCCTTATGGCCGGTAAAAGACAAAGCCACAGTTGCTTTAATGAATAGCTTTTACGAAAATCTACTGAAACCAGGAACCACAAAAGCAGAAGCCCTCAGACAAGCGCAGATAAACATCATGAAAAAAACAGATTTCCAAGAACCATTTTTCTGGTCTGCCTTTGTTCTAGTTGGGAATTGGCAGTGAACAGTGAACAGTGAACAGTGAACAGTGAACAGTGAACAGTGAACAGTTAGGGGTTAGGAGTTAGGAGGCCCGGAGTTGTAAAAGGTAATGGGTAATTGGTAATAGAAACTACGAATTATCTACTCTCCATCTCCCCCTCTCCCCACTCTTAGTTAGATATATCATTTAACACTAATATAAGTAATTACCTCAATTCGTATGAGAGGTAATTTTTTTAAAATAGAAATAGATTTTCATTTCGTTGTTGGTGAAGAAAAGCTATTTAAACAAGCGTTTTAATACTTTATTTAGTTTGAATCTAGCGAGTGGCGATCGATTAAAAAAGATTATTACCATTATCTACCATTAAAAATGGAGTTAAAAAATGAAACAAAAATTACTTGCTAGTAGTCTAGGCTTTGCCTTGATTGCTAGCGCAGTATTAATACCATCGCAAAGGGTTGATGCTGTCTTGTTCAGTCCCCCTCCAGACAACGGTTCTCTTAGTCAAAGCACTGGTGGGGCTTCTCGTGGAGGTTTATTTACTCCTAAATCCGGTCAATCTAGTAGCAGAAGTACTGGTGGGGCTTCTAGAGGCTTATTTAGTCCTAAATCCGGTCAATCTAGTAGTAGAAGTACTGGTGGGGCTTCTAGAGGCTTATTTAGTCCTAAACCCGGTCAATCTAGTAGTAGAAGCACTGGTGGGGCTTCTAGAGGCTTATTTAGTCCTAAACCCGGTCAATCTAGTAGTAGAAGTGCGGGTGGGGCTGCGAGGGGTGAATCATTCGCTCCCCAATTGAGTCAACCTGCTCCCAATGATGCTGCTGGTGCATCTCGGGATGGCCGACGTTATTTAAATTATCCCGATACCAGCGTAGAACAACCTGCGGCAATTTTGGCGCTTTTACCTCAAACCTATTTTGGAACAACAGTTTCCCAACGCGCTTCCATTTTAGTTTACGTACCTCAATCGCAAGCTAGAGACAGTGTTTTTAGCCTCAAGGATGCTGAGGGAAATACGGTACATGAAATGAATGTACCAATATCCGGTAGAGCTGAAGTTATTTCGATCGAAGTTCCGATTGAATTGAAAATAGACAAAGATTACCAATGGTTTTTAGCATTGAAAATCGATGGAGAACTCACTACTAGAACACCTTATGTTGACGGTTGGATTAAGCGCGTTCGTCCAAATCGAGAAATAGCAGCATCAATGCAGCAAAAAGATTTGCTTAAGCAAGCTAAGGCTTTCGGTAAGCATGGTGTTTGGTATGATTGCGTGGTTAGTTTAGCTAAATTACGGGCTACTCAACCAAACAACGCCAATTTAGATAAAGAATGGGTAGAATTGCTTGAATCTGTTGGACTTGAACAGATTGTAAAAGCTCCCGTGGTGGCTGTTAATCAATCTTAGATTTTAGATTTTGGACGGTTTCACAATTGAAACCGTCTCTCAATATTCAAGATTAAATCTAACAAAATCTCGCAAATTTAGTTTTAATCAAGACTTATGCAAAGCCCCCCTTAAAAAGGGGGTTTGGGGGGATCTTAACAGTTAGAATGATTATTTTTATGTCCCTTGTGGGACACGCTGGGCTAACGTTGCGGTTGCCTAAGTCCTATTAATAGTAAATACTATTCCCTATTCCCCCCAAGCCTTTTATCTGATTTTTTGTAACATATTAACAGGACTTACGCAATTGTCATAATATCCGGCTGGTGCGTGACACTGAATACCTTATTTCTACGTTCAAAATGAATCAAAGTGTCACAGCACCCTACGAGAAAATGTGCCAGTTGCGTAAGTCCTAATTAAGTACAAATAAGCCTTTTTTTTGAATTTAAAATCTAAAATCCAAAATACTTATGTGGTGCAAATTAAAGTCTTTTATTCAAAGAAATCGAAGCATTTTTATTATTACTCCTACGGTAAGTGCTGCTGTTGTTATTGCACAGGGGGTAGGATTATTTAATTTATCGGAATGGCAAACCCGAGATTGGTTTTTTCGCTTGCGTTCTCAATCAGAGAGCAAACAAGATTTAGTTTCAAAAGTTGTTGTAGTTACGATTGATGAAAAAGATATTCAACAAGTAGGAGAATGGCCAGTTCCCGATACTGTACTTGCCGATTTACTCGACAAAATTAGAACGCAAAAGCCCCGAGCGATAGGTTTAGATATATACCGAGATTTACCAGAGGGAGAAGGATACGAACAGCTTGTAAAAATCTTTCAAACGACTCCAAACTTATTCGGTGTCGAAAAAATTATAGGCAACAAAGTTAAGCCACCACCGGAGTTAAAAAAGAAAGGACAAGTGGGCTTAGCTGACTTGGTTTTAGACGGCGATCGCCAGGTGCGGCGTGCTTTGTTAACGGAAATAGATAAGGATGATGGAGATGCTGAAAAGGGAGGTTTAGCGACTCTTGTTGCTTTAAAGTATCTGGAAGCGGAAAAAATTACTTTAGAACCTGTTGACGCAAAACAGCGAAAATACAGGTTGGGTAAACAAATTCACCTACCTTTAGATGTTGGGCAAGGGGAAGCTGGTTATACTAAAGCCGATGAAGGCGGGTACCAACTTTTACTCAACTGGTACGGTTCGGAAGAAGCATTTACGACGGTATCAATGCGCGATGTGTTGGCAGGGAAAATACCTAAAAATTTGATGAGCGATCGGATGGTGTTTATCGGTTCGACTGCTGAGAGTACTAATGATTTTTTTGGTACTCCTTTTAGCTCTTCTTGGTTAACTGTGGGAAATCCGACTCCAGGGGTTATTGTTCATGCCAACATCGCTTTGCAATTGGTAGAGGGAGCAAAAACTGGCAAGGCGAATTTAAAAGGTTTGTCGGGAAGATATTTTCCGATTTGGATAATTTTTTGTTCGACTATCGGTTCTATCGGTAGTTGGTGTTTGGCAAGAACTTATAAAAAAAAGCGTCTTCCGGGGGGCAATATTTTATGGGCAACTGTAGGAATTACTGCGGGGTTTATTTGCGGTAGCTATTGGATATTTTTAAGCGGTTTTTTAATTCCAGTTACTCCAAGTTTAGCGGCTTTTATTAGTAGTGTTGTTGCAACTACTAATGCTTATAAACAAAAGAAGCTTGTGGAAAGCAATCGTCAGTTAGAAACTGCTAACAATCAACTACTAGATTATTCTAAAACCTTAGAAATAAAAGTTGAAGAAAGAACTTATGAATTAAAAGAAGCGAAACTTGCTGCTGATAGTGCAAATCAAGCGAAAAGCGATTTTCTAGCAAATATGAGCCACGAGTTACGCACCCCACTTAACGGTATTCTTGGTTTTGCTCAAGTATTAGAAATGAGTCCAGATATTACGGGAAAAAGTTTAGAAGGTGTGAACATTATTTACCAATGCGGCTCGCATTTACTCATGTTACTTAACGATATCTTGGATCTTTCTAAAATTGAAGCCCGTAAATTAGAATTGTTTCCCAATACCGTTTTTGTGTCAGACTTTTTGCATGGTGTTACAGAAATTTGTCAGATTCGAGCGCAACAAAAAGGTATTTCGTTTAATCTTGTTTTAGATAAAGATTTACCTGCTGCTGTAGAAGTTGATGAAAAACGCTTGCGGCAAGTTTTGATTAATTTGATGGGTAATGCAATTAAATTTACCGATGAAGGTGGAGTTACTCTTAGAGTTAATCGGGTTGCACAGCAGGATGGAAATTGTACAATTGATTTTCGTATAGAAGATACGGGTGTGGGTATGTCATCCGAGCAATTACAGAAAATCTTTAAACCTTTCGAGCAGGTTGGTGATGCAGGAAAACGCCCCGATGGTACTGGTTTAGGGTTAACAATCAGCCAAAGAATCGCAGCGTTGATGGGAAGCAAAATTCAAGTAGAAAGTAGTTTGGGTGAAGGAAGTACTTTCTCCGTTAAACTTACAATGCCAATTAATAATGAATATGCAGCAGAATTAATTACAAATCAACAAAAAATAATTGGTATTCAAGGAAATATACCGCAAATTCTGATTGTGGAAGATGAGGAAAATCACCTTCATGTATTAACAAATTTACTACAGTCAATTGGCTTTCGTACTTTAGAAGCAGCCGATGGTGTAGAAGGGCTAAAGTTAGCAGTAGAAAATCAGCCAGATGTAATTATGCTGGATTTAGCAATGCCTAATATGGATGGTTTTGAGTTGATGATGAAACTTCAAGCTAATCCTCAAACTTCTTCTATCCCAATCATTGTTTCTAGCGCCAGCGTTTTTGATGCAGATAAACAACGCAGTTTAGAAGCAGGAGCAAAAAGTTTTTTACCGAAACCTTTACAGGTTGAAGAATTAACCAAAATATTGGGAAATCTCTTAAATTTGGAATGGATTTACGATAACCCTAATTCTAATCTCGGTAATACAACTAAATCCAAAGATTCAGCTACTAATAAAACAGATTCCACTCCAACCGAAATAATTCCCCCATCAGAGGAAATAGTACGGCAACTATATCATTTTGCCATGATGGGTGATATTCCAGCAATTGAGGGAATACTAGAAGAAATCGCAACCCAGGATAAGCAATTATTGGGTTTCGTAGCAGAAATAAGTAAACTTACTGCTAGTTTCCAAACTGCGAAGATTCGTAAATTTCTTAAACAGTTTTTAGTTAAGGAGTCAATTCAAAAATGAACGATATTTTATCCCAAACAATGAATATTCTTTTGGTTGACGACAATCCAACCAACCTCAAAGTATTGTTTGAGGCTATAGGGGGATATGGTTGGAAAGCACTGATGGCAACAGACGGTGAATCAGCAATCGAGCAAGCAGAATATGCTCAACCCGATTTGATTCTTCTTGATGTAATGATGCCAGGTATTGATGGATTTGAAACTTGTCGCAGGTTAAAAGCTAATCCCATTACCGAAAATATTCCCATAATTTTCATGACTGCTCTTTCTGAGACTACAGATAAAGTTAAAGGCTTAGAAATTGGAGCAGTTGACTATATTACTAAACCTTTTCAAAAAGAAGAAGTTATTGCTCGATTAAAATTACATTTAAAACTTTCCTTACTTACCCGCAATTTAGAGCAGCAAGTTGAGCAACGCACCGCAGAATTAACCCAATCTGTAGGGCAGTTACAACAAACCCAGTTACAATTAATTCAAAGCGAGAAAATGTCAACTTTGGGACAACTTGTTGCAGGAATCGGGCACGAAATTAATAATCCGATTGGCTTCATTGGCGGTAGTTGCGGCAATATAGAGGAATACATCAACGATATTTTTAGTCTCATAAAGCTTCAACAGGAAAAGTTAGCCGACTCGGATGATCGAGAAATTGAAGAACTAATTGAAGAAATTGACTTAGAATATTTAATGGAAGATTTACCAAAACTGATGAATTCAATGCGTCAGGGAATCACTCGTTTAAAAGACATCAGTTTATCTTTAAGAACTTTTGCCCGTACTGATATTGCACATCAAGTAGAATATCAGATTCATGAAGGCTTAGATAGTACTTTAATGCTGCTCAAACATCGGCTCAAAGATATAGGAAATCGTCCGCAAATCGATATTATTAAAAATTATAACGAACTACCACCAATTACTTGTTATCCCGGACAATTAAATCAAGTATTTATGAATATCATCGCTAATGCCATTGATGCATTTGACGATTTACATTCAGCCGATGATTCAACGACAAATTTACCATACACCATCACAATTGCAACATCTGTAGATTCCACACAAAACACCGTTTTAATTTGCATTGAAGATAACGCTTTGGGTATGACTCCCGAAGTACAATCTCGGATTTTTGAGCAATCTTTTACAACTAAACCCGTAGGGAAAGGAACCGGATTAGGATTGGCAATTAGTCACCAAATTATTGTAGATAAACACAGCGGTAAAATTGATTGTTTCTCAACTGCTGGAAAAGGAACTAAATTCATAATTACTTTACCTGCTTAATATTTTAATTAAATTAATTGGGTACTTTTGATATTTAAAAAACTGAATAATTATTTTTATTTTATATAGATGATATTTAGGGTTTGCCCTAAAAGCTTTGTGGTTAGGATAGGGAGCAGGGAACAGGCAATAGGGAATAGTTTTATGCCTATTTCTCATGGTTTTAAGAACCATAATCAATTATAGATGCAAGCTTTTTTAAGCTCAAACCCATATTTTTTTGCACTTTTTTGTTTAGTGACAATCCCAAATCCTAGTTGTTCACTAAGCCATCTTTAAGGGAACAGGAAACGCCAATTCTAAGAGTAGGAATAATAGGTAATAGGTAAGGGATAAAAGACTATTTAAAGAAAATATCCCAAATTCTTAATTTTGCAGTGCGGGCATCTTGCCCGCTAGTCGAATACAAATTAAATGCGTGACGCTTAAGTAAAATTTATAAAAATTCCCTATTCCCCCCAACCCTATTCCCTATTACCTTTCTTAAGTTTATATTCGTTTCGTTGCAACAATTTCTTAGTAGTCACTAACACTGTAACTAATAGCAAAGCTTGGATTTCCCAAGGTGCTAAAATCAAACTCAAAATAAGACTAATAATGGCGAATAAGCCTGCAAGATATCCCACTTCATCGCTACATCTGTTAAAAATATAGCCAGTAATTACACAGATAGAAAGTGGAAGTAGAAAAAACAAAGGCATCTTTTCTCAACTCCGAATTCAAAGCATTTGCTTTTACACAAATATGGTAAAACTGTGACAAAAGATTATGTAACTAATATTACACCTTTCAGCTTTTGGTTACAACATCTTGTCTATACAAACAGCGTATCGGATAAATAATCCGAACGTTTTCTTATGTTTTGGTATATTAGCTTATCACTATATATTACTCCCTAAAATAATATAGGGCGTAAAATTACCTTTTATGTAGTGTTCCTTTAAGAATTGCAGGATGATGCTGAATATTCCCCATTTGTTAGCCACCGAACTAAATCTTAAACCTTTTCAGGTAGAAAACGCGCTCTCATTATTTGCTGAAGGTGCAACTATCCCTTTTGTAGCACGCTACCGTAAAGAGCGTACTGGGGAAATGAATGAAACTCAGTTGCGCGATTTATCGGATAGGTTCACTTATCTTACAGAATTAGAAGATAGAAAATCGGTAATTTTAAATGCTATTGAGGAACAAGGTAAACTTACCGATCAATTAAAAAAGCAAATTGAATTATGTTTGCAAAAAACAGAATTGGAAGACTTATATTTACCATTTCGTCCCAAACGTCGCACTCGCGCTACTATTGCTAAGGAAAAGGGACTGCTGGAGTTAGCTGAGTTAATTAAGTCGTTGAATGTCAAAAATGGGGCTTCAAGCGATTTGAATGCAGAAGCTGCTAAGTATATTAATCTAGAAAATCCAGAAAAAGAAGTTAAAACCTCAGAAGATGCGCTTAAAGGTGCCAGCGATATTTTAGCTGAAGAAACGGCGGAAAAAGCTAATTTAAGAGCATATTTGCGCGAAATGTTGTTAGAAGAAGGCGTATTTGCTTCTAAAATTAAAGATGAACATCCCGAAGGTACGACAAAATATGAAATGTACCGCGATTATCAAATCAGAGTTAGCAATATTGCACCTCACAATATGTTGGCTTTGTGTCGGGGAGAAAAGGAAAAGATATTAAGTTATGAAATTGCATTTGATGAAGATTATGTACTTGAATATTTAGAATCTGAAGAAATTCGTAGCAGACAGCCAGAAATTCGCAAATTTTATCAGCAAATGCTCAAAGATGCATTTAACCGCTTGATGAAAAATTCGCTGACGAATGAAGTCATATCCGAGAAAAAAGAATATGCAGATATTGAATCTATAAAAACATTTGAAACCAACCTGCGTAACTTATTATTGTCAGCACCAGCAGGAATGAAACCGGCGATCGCCATCGATCCGGGATTTAGAACTGGGTGTAAGGTGGCAATATTAGACGAAACCGGCAAATTTCTGGAGTATCAAGCCATATTTCCCCACACAGGAGCCGGAAAACGTAGCGAAGCCGCCAAAACGCTGCAAAATCTTATGGAAAAATATAACGTTGAATTAATTGCGATCGGTAACGGTACAGCTTCCCGCGAAACTGACGAATTTGTAGCCGAAGTGTTGCAAAAAATGCAGCGCCAACCAGTTAAAGTCATGGTAAACGAATCCGGTGCATCGATATATTCAGCCAGCAAAGTCGCGATCGAAGAATTCCCCAATTTAGATATTACCGTGCGCGGAGCCATTAGTATAGGTCGTCGCTTGCAAGATCCTTTAGCGGAATTAGTCAAAATTGACCCCAAATCTATCGGCGTGGGACAATATCAACACGATGTAGACCAAAAATTGCTCAAAAAGAAATTAGATGAAACCGTAGAAAGTTGTGTAAACTACGTTGGTGTTGACTTAAATACAGCATCCAAGGAACTTTTAACATCCGTTTCCGGAATTTCATCCAGCATTGCTAATAATATAGTTCAATATCGCAACGAAAACGGAGCTTTTAAAAATCGCCGTCAGTTATTAAAAGTTGCTAAATTAGGACCAAAAGCATTTGAACAAGCAGCAGGTTTCCTAAGAATTCGCGATGGTGAAAACCCTTTAGATAACACCGCAGTGCATCCAGAAAGTTATGCAGTAATAAAGAATATTGCTGCTGATTTGAAAGTAGAATTAAATCTTGTTACTCAAATAGCTGAAAAACTCAAAAAAGCCGACTTAAAGAAATACGTCACCGACAAAGTAGGGGAACCGACATTAAGAGATATTATCGGGGAATTGGAAAAACCCGGAAGAGATCCCCGTGCTGAATTCAAATATGCCACTTTTAAAGAAGGAGTTAATGAAATTTCCGATTTAGAAGAAGGAATGGTATTAGAAGGAGTTGTGACAAACGTGGCAAACTTTGGCGCTTTTGTAGATGTGGGAGTGCATCAAGACGGTTTGGTGCATATATCTCAGTTAGCGAATCAATTTGTGAGAGATCCAAATGAGATAGTTAAAGTTGGGGAAGTTGTGAAAGTGAAGGTGTTGGAAGTTAATCAGAAGTTGAAGCGGATTGGTTTGTCGATGAAAGCTGTGAGGCAATAACCTCACCCCAGCCCTCTCCTTGTTAAGGAGAGGGAGTAGGAGGCGGGTAGGGTAGTAGTAGGTTGGGTTAAAGGCGCGAATATGTTGATGTTTGATGCGATATTGATAATGCGCCGCAACCCAACATTTTAATGTTGAAATAAACAAATCAACGATCTAAATGGTAGATGGTAGGTTGGGTTAAAGGCGCGAATATGTTGATGTTTGATGCGATATTGATAATGCGCCGCAACCCAACATTTTGTTGTTGAAACAAACAAATCAACGATCTAAATGGTAGATGGTAGGTTGGGTTAAAGGCACGAATATGTTGATGTTTGATGCGATATTGATAATGCGCCGCAACCCAACATTTTGTTGTTGAAACAAACAAATCAATGATGTAGAGACGGGGCGCAGTGCTACGTCTCCCCGTATTGAGATTACCAGCAAAAATGTAGAAATAGATTAAGTTAAAAAGCACAGTAAATGTTTTGATAAATTATCGATTTTATCCGCATCCGCCAGGGGTTTCAAACCCCTGTCTAATAGCAAAAGTCCATTAAAATCGACTGAAAATTAACTATTTTTATTTAAAATTATCTTAGTCAATCTATAAGTTTTTTATACTTCCATCAGGCATAATAGTTTCATTAAAAATAGCCCCTTTACATCTATGATGAATATCAAAATTTTTAGCACCGCTAAAATCGGCATAGCTAAGATTAGCATCGTCAAAAGACGTTTCAGTTAAAATTGCTCCTTTCAAATTGGCATGACTAAGATTAGCTTCAAAGAAACCAGTTTGCCCGCAGACAATTTTGCTTAAATCAGCCCCTTCCAAGTTAGCTTCTACCAAATCGACTTCACCCAGACGCGCTCCACTCAAGTTAGCATGACCAAAATCGGAATAACTTAAACTAGCCCAATCTAAACCAGCATCACTTAAATCAGTTTCTCTAAAATTAGCACTTCTAAGGTTGGCTCCTTCTAAGTGAATTCCGGGCAAATCTAACCGAGAAAAATCTCTCTCCCCAGCAGCATAAAGCTGTAACAACTCCTTAGCACTCATATCCCTAGCAATCATAATTCTATTTTTTAATTCATCTTAATTCACATTTTATAACTTACGAATAAATGACTAAATATTTAAATAAAACACCGAAAAATATACAATTAATTATTAATAATTTTTCCAGTCCATTTCAATGGACTTTTGCTATTAGACGGGGGTTTGCAACCCCCGACGGATGTGAATACAGTCGAATAAATCGTAATTGTTTCTACATTAAATGGTGCGTTACGGCAATACCAAATTATCTCGTGATGTCCGCAAATTATTTCAAGCCGTAATACAATGGCACGGCAATAATGCGGGAAGAAAATCTACACCGCATTTTGCCTCAATAAAGCAAGAGGATAATCCACACCGCTTTTTGCCTCCTCTACTGGCTTATACTCCACCGTCTTCAGATCCCCCCAACCCCCCTTTAGAAGGGGGGCTTTTTAAAATCATTTTTCTAATCACTTATGCATCAAAATCCCTCACCACAACTATATTAATTCCAGAATTTACCCTAAACTAAAATTGCAGCTTTAACATAAACGTAAATCAAATGACAGCAGGACAAAACAATTCTAAGTCAGTGGATGTTTTTGGCGTGGGTAACGCTATGGTAGACATCTTGGCAATGGTAGAAGATGATTTCGTTAAGAAAAATGACCTGAGTAAGGGCGGTATGACTCTTATGGATTCGGAAAAACAAGGTCATTTATTGCGGGAGTTGAAACATCATCCCCTGGAATTGAGTTCCGGAGGTTTGCTGCTAATACAATGATTGCGATCGCGCAAAGTGGTGGTAAGGGTTTTTATTCGGGTAAGGTTTCTCACGATACTAATGGTGAGTTTTATCGCGAAGATTTAATTGAAGCTGGAATTGGGTTTGATGTTCACCCCACGGAGGAAAATCATGGCCCCACTGGCACTTGTTTGGTTTTAACTACTCCCGATGCAGAACGTACTATGTGTACTCATTTGGGGGTTTCCACGAATTTAGCTCCTACAGATATTGATGTAGAAAAATTAGGTCAATGTAAATATAGTTATGTGGAAGGTTATCTTTGGGATGCACCAGATCCCAAGAAAGCCAGCATTGAAACTATGGAGCAATCCAAGCGTTTGGGCGTGAAAGTTGCTTATACTTTTTCCGATTTATTTTTAGTCAGCCGCTTCAGTGATGATTTTCACAAAATAGTTTCAGATTACTGCGACGTAGTTTTTTGCAATGCTGATGAAGTTCGTAATTTCTTTGGTAGCGAATCTCTACAAGATTGCGTCAGTAAACTTGGTGAAATAGTTGACACCGGATTTATTACTGATAGTGCTAATGGCTGTTTCGTAGTACAAAACAAAGAAATTGTTCATGTACCCGGATTTCCGGTTAAAGCCATTGATACCGTCGGTGCTGGAGACTCCTTTGCTGGGGGAGTATTATACGGATTAACCAATGGTTTAAACGCTCAACAATCGGCACGCTGGGGAAATTATCTCGCTTCTTGTATAGTACAAGTTCACGGCGCTCGCTTAGATAAATCGATGGCTGACAAAGTTTCTGAAATTGTCGGTAAATAATAGATGTAGAGACGCGTTAGCGCAAGCGCGGAGCGTACCGTAGGTATTGCGTGCCCGCAAGGGCATTATATCGCGTCTCTACAAGTTTTCCGGGATAAACCAACTAATCCAAAATTGTAAATGCCTACTTACAAAGTACGATTAATCAACCAAGATATCGGATTAGACAGCACCATCGAAGTACCCGATAGCGAATATATATTAGATATAGCCGAAGACGAAAATATCCGCTTACCCTCTGGGTGCAAACAAGGAAATTGTTCCGCCTGCGTAGCAAAAATAATCAGTGGAAAAATTGACCAAAGCGAGCAAATATTTCTTCGTTCTCACGAAATAGAAGCTGGTTACACTATCACCTGCGTTGCTTATCCTTTGTCAGATTGCACCTTACAAACTCATCAAGAAAAAATTTTATATAACTCTTCCCTTTACTTTAAATCGGATACAGAAAAATAATAAAGTTGCAATTAAATATACAAATCAAAAGTTATTACCACCGGAGTTAAAAGTTGGGAGTTTACAGCTAAAATTTACATTTATTAACATTAATCTACTTGTTAATTCCCAATGCCCAATGCCCATTCCCTATTCCCCATTCCCTACCTTTTGATATAAACCAAATCTATCTTGTTAGAGAGGTTTGCTTCAACATAATTGTTCACTATATGTATAAGAGTTCAAAAAACGATTTTTTTTCAGGTAAACATTATGTTAGGCATATTTTTAACAACCTTAGCAACTGCATTAAGCTTGCTAATAGTAGATATAGTAGTTCCAGGTGTGAACCTTGCTAACTTCCCATCAGCGATGATTGCTGGTTTGGTAATTGGTTTAGTAAATGGTTCAATCAAGCCTATTATCTCAACCCTTTCCTTACCGATTAACTTGTTAACATTGGGAGCATTTTCTCTCGTAGTTAACGGACTTTGCTTCTGGTTAGCTGCTGCTATAACCCCCGGATTTGCAGTGAACGGACTTATTGCTTTCTTCCTAGCTCCTGTAGTTATGTCTTTTGCTAACACCTTCATCAGCAACTACTTTGGAGAGAAAAATCTTCTTGCAGGAAAAGCAAATAATACTGAATTACCATCTAGCTAATTCATCTACTTTCAAATTATAAACCAAAATATATCTTTAGATAGAATCAGACATTTTGGTTTGTCTCGAATCACTTCAATTAACTGTAATTAAAAAGGTCAAAACAACTATGAAACTTTTACTTGGTTTACTCGTACCCCCCGTTGGTATTTTCTTAACTTATGGAGTTGGTCCTACTTTATTTATTAATATTGGATTAACTTTATTAGGTTGGCTTCCTGGAAGTATTCATGCTATATGGGCAATTTCCAAGCATAATGAATTGGAACGAGGAGTATAATCTTTTATACGAGCAAACATCTGATATAGGATCTTGGGGGGTGGCTAATGTCCACCCTTTTGATTTTGGATATGAATATGTTATAAAAATCTTGATATGAAATATAGCAGATCCTAAACCCGGTATCTTGAAGATATTGGGTTTATATAATTAAGATATTTTTCCTCTGTTGCCTGTTACCTATTCCCTTTTTTGCAATATTGTTTTAACATACTTAGTACAGCTATAGCCTGATTTATTAACCCAAAACATTAAAAAGACCTCGCAACTGCGAAGTCTCTACATTAATATTCATACCTCAATCAAACAACTAAATTTTATTAGTTATTTGTTAATTTATTTTTCTTTTAACCAGTCAGCAGTTGATAAAAGCAACTCTCTTAATCTTTGTTTTAGCTGACGCTCTTTCTTGGCTAATGAAGTACCTGCTTCGGCAAGTTTCACTTCCATATCAGAATGCTTATCTTTAACCTGGGTAACTACTTCCTCTCCTTGAGGGCGAGCTTTTTCATACCAGGTTTTAGCATCGTTCAGAAAAATTTGTACGTTATCGCCATCACCACCATAACGTGCTGCTAAATTAGCTCGTACAATAGCTAATTGTGCTTGTAATTGAGCATAACGTTTCTTTAATAAAGAAGCTTCTTCGCTATTTTTAATAGACTCAACAGCAGATTTAATTGCAGTTTGAGCTTCAGTAGATTTATCTTGAGTTGTATCTTCAATTTCTGTCAAAATACCATCAACTTCTTGCTGAATTTTGTCTTCTTCTTCATCTATTTGAGCTTGTAATAGCTTAACTTCCGTCTGAGTTTTATTCAAAGCTTCTCGACGCTTACTATCAACAGCTTCCACAGCACCTTCAATAGATGCAGTAATTTCTTCTTTAATTTCGCTACCTTTTCCTTGTAAGTTTTCAGCTACAGCGGAAACAGCATCTTTAATAAGTACTCGAAGTTCAACCGAACCTTCTTTAAATTCAGAAACTACTCCACCAACAGCAAGCTTGACAATTTCTCTAATTCGATCGACTCTTTGCTGTCCGGTTTCTTTAACTTGTTGCAAGTCTGTTTTAATTTGGTCTTTGATATTGTCAGCCATATTCTATACCTATGTAAATAATTTAGAAAATGTTATTGACATATTGTCGCCTCTATATAGTGACGTAGTATTTCATTAAGGTGGTACACCCTTTAGATAGAAAATAGCGATGAAAAAAAATATTTATTCCATAAGTTGTATGTCTAATAGTTAGAACTGATGATTGTTAATTGGTAATTGAGAAGTGATAAAGTTAAATACGATCCCAGCTTGAATTTATACAGATGAGAACAATTGTAAAATTTATATTATTAACCTTTCTCTTATTCGCAAATTACCTACAACAACCAGCTTTAGCAGATACAGCCGATGCTGCAAAAATCTTTGAAGCAAATTGTGCCGGTTGTCATATTAATGGAGGTAATATTCTCCGACGCGGCAAAAACCTAAAAACGAAAGCTTTAAAAAAATATAATATGGATTCGGTTGAAGCTATTTCTAATATTGTCACATACGGTAAAAATAATATGTCAGCTTACAAAGATCGTTTAAGTGAATCAGAAATACAAGCTGTGTCTATCTATGTTTTAAAGCAAGCTGAAAATAATTGGCGAAAGCGGTAGTTAGTTAGGAGTTAGGAGTGAGGAATTAGGAGTTAGAAGTTAGGAGTTAGGAGTTATGCATTATTACAATTATTTCAACCTTTAACCTTTAACCTATTAAAATGACTACCGCTTATCTACCAAAATTAAACGTACCCGGACCGCCTTTAAATCCAATTTTAGGGCGTTTACCGATGATTTTACGGTTTGCGAAGGATTCTATTGGATATACGCGCCCTTTATTTAAAACTTATGGTTCGGTTGTATCGATGGCGGCGGGGGGCGGTACTCATATATACTCGTCTCTTGCAGAATGTCCCGGTACTGTTTTTACTTGTGGTGCGGAAAATGTACGTATAATCGCCAGCCAGCACGAAGTTTATTATAAATATCCTTTATCCGGGATGATGTACAGTAAGCGGAACGATTCACCACGAACTGAACCTCTAAAGCATTTTGGTGTCGGTTTATTTGGTGTAAACGGCGCGACTCACCGGCAACATCGCCAACTTTTGATGCCAGCTTTTCACAAGCAACGTATTGATTCTTACCGCGACGATATGGTTGCTATTACGCGATCGCAACTTGAGCAATTAACGATTGACAATCCTGTTGACATTTCTCAAGTGATGCGACTTCTTACCCTACGAATAGCAACTAAAACCTTATTTGGTAGCGATGTTGGTGAAGAAGGTGCGAAAAGCGGACAGATTCTTCAAGAAGCATTACGGATGAACGGAAAATTAGCGATCGCGCTTTTACCTTTTGATATTCGGGGGCTTCCATACCATCGTTTACTCAACTTATTCGCGCAACTCGATGAAGAAATGCGTCAGTTAATTCGCCGCAAACAAGCAAGCAATACAGATGATGGTGACGTACTTTCGATGCTAATTCGGGCGCAAGATGCCGAAACCGGATTGAGGTTAAGCGAAGATGAACTTTTAGGGCACGCAGGGGTAATTTTTGGTGCGGGGCATGAAACCAGCGCTAATGCAATAACCTGGACGCTATTTCTTTTATCGCAACATCCGCAAATAGCCCAAGACGTAGTAGATGAACTGCACTTCGTACTAAATGGAGAAGCCCCAACCGTAGGACAATTACAGAAATTGCCTTTATTAGAAAGAGTAATTAAAGAAAGTATGCGCTTATTACCTCCCGTACCCTGGAATGGCCGCGTCACTTCCCAACCAACCCAACTCGGAGGCTATGAATTACCAAAGGGAACGGAAGTTTTTCTGAGCATTTATCAAACTCATCATCTGCCTGAAATTTATTCCCAACCAGAGAAATTCAATCCCCAAAGATGGGAAACATTTGAACCAACAATGTTTGAATATAACCCCTTTAGCGCCGGAAGTCGTATCTGTATAGGCGCAGGTTTTGCAATGATGGAAATAAAAATTGTACTATCAATGTTATTGCAAAAATACCGTTTGGAATACATCCAAAACCAAACAATAGACCGTTTTGGTTTAATAGTTATGGCACCCAAAAATGGCGTAAAAATGATTGTTCGCCAACAAGACAGTAATTTTACTCAAGGAGTCGGTGGAGTCAAAGGGAACGTCCGCGAAATGGTTGAATTGGTAAATTGATGGGGGAGAGGGGGAAGAGGGGGAGATGGGGAAGGAGTTATTACAGCTTCAACCTTTAACCTTTGACCTTTTTACGTAATTATATAAGTATAAATTTTAATTTTTTGGAGTTAAATATTTTGAATCATAAAGGTGTAACAATTTGGCTTACAGGCTTGAGTGGTGCGGGTAAAACCAGTGTTGCCAGATGTCTCGAAGCAGAACTTAAGTCTCAAAATTGTAAAGTTGAAGTTTTGGATGGCGATTTAATTAGAACTTGGTTATCTCAAGGATTGGGTTTTAGCAAAAAAGACCGCGATATTAATGTGCGTCGGGTGGGATTTGTAGCTAATTTGCTCAGTCGTAATGGAGTAATTGTAATTGCTGCCACGATCAGTCCTTATCAAGAAATTAGAGATGAAATCCGAGCTATTAATCAAGATTTTGTTGAGGTTTATATTAATACGCCTTTAGAAGTATGTGAAGCGCGAGATGTTAAAGGGCTGTATGCTAAAGCCAGAGCCGGAGAAATCAAAGGTTTTACGGGTATAGATGACCCTTACGAGGTTCCTAAAAATCCAGAAGTTGTTTGTGAAAGCGTTCAAGAAACTGTCGAGCAAAGTACGAATAAAGTGATCGGTACTTTGGAAAAGCTGGGTTATATCCAGTTTGCAGCTAAGTCTTAGGTTTGACATCAAATAATTAATGGAATGGCTTTATTTCATCCTTAAATATGGGATTCTCGCTCTTGTAGTATTCTTTCTGATTCTATTAGGAATAATATCTATAAAATTAGCTATTGCATATTACCAAGCTCCTAAACCCCAAGCTATTCTTATGCTTGGCGGTGGAGGAGATAGAGAAAAATTTACCGCTCAATTTGCTCGAAATCATCCTTCTCTAAATATTTGGGTTTCTAGTGGTATTTCCTCCAAGAAAGCTAACAGGATTTTTCGCGAAGCTGGAATTTCTGAAGAAAGAATTAACCTTGACTACCGAGCCGTAGATACAGTTACTAATTTCACTTCTTTAATTAAAGACTTTGAAAAACTCAAACTCAAACACTTGTATATAATTACTTCTGATTTTCATATGCCCAGAGCAAAGGCGATCGCCACAATTGTTTTGGGCAGTTATGGTATAACTTTTACTTTTGTTTGCGTTCCTTCAAAGTTACCAAAAGAATCATTAGTACGCATTTCTCGCGATATATTTCGTTCTATATTTTGGTTGATTACAGGTCACACTGGCGCAAGTTTTAATCCCAATCTTCCCTTAACTGATAGAAGATGTGACAACTAATAACTGCTAACAGATAGCTGTTCGGGATATTGATTACCTATGCTATTGAGAGGGGAGAGGGGGTAGAGGGGGTAGAAAATTATTAAAAACTCCTAACTCCTAACTCCTAACTGTTAATATCCGCTACCATCAAGTAAAATGCTGATGTCACGTGTTTTTTACTTTCTACTCCCACTCCCTACTTCCTACTCCCTCAAATATTTTTCTCTTGCTCCGGGGGTTGTATCTTTATCGGTTACAACTCTAACAAGGCAATATATATTAGCTAAGATGATACACAGCCCCTTAAAGTTTGTTGTATCTTCTGATAATAAGAACTGCAATAACTAATTTAAAATAACGCCCCTCCACAAAAAGGTCCAAAATGCAAAGTACTCTGCTTCTTTCTAAAGAACTTCCCAATCTGCAATACTCTTCTACACAAGAGCAGTTTGATGAAACTTGGGCAGCACCATTATCTACTCTCCTTGGTTTGGGACGCGCTGCGGGTGCTGATTTTCTCGAATTCTTTTTAGAGCGCGTAAATTATATCAGCTGCTTGGCAGAAGAAGACACTATTACTAGCATTACCCCTCGTCTTTCTACGGGTGCAGGGGTGAGAGTATTTCGCGGTAAGGCTGATTGCTACGTTAGCACAAATGATATTTCGTTTAATGGTTTAAAATCAGCTTTAGAAAAAGCTTTGGCGATCGTTGGTTTACAATTACCCGTGCCGAATGCTTTTATCGCGGAAATTAACCTGGAATTGCTCAGAGACTACGCGACTAAAAGAGGCAAAGATGCATGGCTGCCTTTATGTACTTCCATGCGCGAAATGGGAGAAGTGTTGCTTGATAGTACTACTCAAATAAAGCAGAAAGCCAAGCATATCCAATCCCGCCGTGCTTCTTATTTCCGCGATTGGCAAGAAGTTTTAGTTGCTGCTAGTGATGGAACTTTTGCTCGCGATATCCGCTTAACTCAATCTGTGGCATTAAGTTTGTTGTGTGCTGAAGGTGCCCATCGCAGTTCTATAGCCGAACGTGCTGGTAATACTAGCGACCCCAATTTTCTCAAAACTTGGGATTTTCAACAAGCGGCAGAGAAAATTAGCGAATCTGCTGGAAAAATGCTTCACGCTGACTATGTAGAATCGGGTAACTATCCGATTATCATGGCGAATCACTTCGGTGGAGTAATCTTTCACGAAGCTTGCGGACATTTACTTGAAACTACTCAAATTGAACGCAATACTACTCCTTTTGCTAAGAAAAAAGGGGAAAAAATTGCTCATGAAGCTTTGACAGCTTGGGATGAAGGACGCACCGATAACGCCTTTGGCACCATTGATATGGATGATGAAGGTATGCCAGCCCAAAGAACTCTATTAATTGAAAAAGGCATTCTCAAGAATTTCTTAGCAGATAGAACGGGTTCAACACGTACCGGACATCCTAGAACAGGTAGCGGCAGACGGCAGAATTTTACTTACGCTGCGGCTAGTCGGATGCGAAATACTTATATTGCCACTGGCGAACATTCTACTTCGGATTTATTCGCTTCAGTTGATAAAGGTATTTACTGTAAGAAAATGGGTGGAGGTAGCGTTGGGGCTACGGGTGAATTTAACTTTGGTGTAGAAGAAGCCTATTTGATTGAAAACGGCAAAATTACTAAGCCTTTAAAAGGAGCTATTCTAATTGGAGAAGCTCAGGAAATTATGAACAAAATTTCCATGTGTTCGAGCGATCTGTCTTTAGCTCCAGGTTTCTGCGGCTCTGTTAGTGGTAGCATTTATACTACTGTAGGACAGCCACATATTAAAGTTGATTCGATTACCGTTGGCGGACGCTAAAGAATTAGGAGTGAGGAGTTAGGAGTGAGGAGTTAGGAGTGAGGAGTTAGGAGTGAGGAGTTAAAAATAATTTACCTATTCCCTATTCCCTACTCCCTCCGAGTCCCTACTATCTATAAATTAAACCAGATTCTTATATTGAAATTATTTTATCCAAAATAACTATGCCTAACATACAGGAAATTGCAGCTTCTGCTAAGGAAAGTGCCGATAAGATTGGTATCAAAAAGTTTGATATTTATGGTTCGTCAGTAGATTCAACTAGCGTTCAAGTTGACCAAGGTGAGCCAAAGCAAGTTAAAGCCACGAATCTTTCTGGTGTCACCGTTCGAGTCTGGAATAAAGATAATACAATGGGTGTCGCTAGTACTACAGATATTGATTCCAAAGGATTAGAGTTGGCTTTGAAAACTGCCTTTGAAGCCAGTACGTTTGGCGTTAAAGAAAATGTACCCGATTTTAGTCCAGAGGCTAAAGCCCAGATAAATAACGATACACCTAAAGAGAAAGCACCTCTTGCCCCAGTTCCAACTTTGATTGATAGTTTACTGACGGCAGAGAAAGAGGTACTTGCTGCCCATGAAGCGATTAAGGGAGTACCCTACAATTCTTTATCGCAAAGAGATATCGATCGCTTTTATCTGAATAGTGATGGTGCAATGAGAGCCGAATCTCATTCTTTAGCATCGATTTTTCTCTATAGTAAAACTGAACAGGAAGGTAGAAAACCTCGCAGTGCGGGCGCTTTTAGAATTAGTTACGGTGTTAATGATTTAGATATTGATGGCTGCATCAAAGAAACTGCCGAAAAAACTATCAGTCACTTGAATTATCGCAAAATTCCGACTGGTAAGTATATGGTTGTGTTTTCTCCAGATGCTTTCTTAAGTTTGCTGAGTGCTTTTTCTAATTTATTTAACGCCCAAAGTATTCTTGATAAGCAAAGTTTATCTACTCCCGATGATATAGGTAAAGAAATTGCTTCTCCCTTACTCTCGCTTTACGATGATGCACTGCATTCAGCAAACATTGGCGCAGAAACCTTTGATGGGGAAGGAACTCCTACTCGTCAAGTATCGTTAATTGAAAAGGGTGTTTTGAAGAATTTTCTTCATAGCGCGGGTACTGCCAAGCGGATGAATGCTCAACCGACGGGTAATGCTAATATTGGTGCGAAAGTTACCATCAGCCCTAACTTTTATCACGTTTTTGCAAGTACAGCACCCGAACAACAATTTAGTTTGGAAACTGCTGAAAATGTTGTTTTCGTTGATGATTTACAGGCACTTCATGCAGGGGTTCAATCTTTGCAAGGCTCATTCTCTTTACCATTTGACGGTTGGTTAATGAATAAAGGAGAAAAAACCAGTATTGACTCAGCAACTATAGCTGGAGATTTTCGGGAACTTCTTAAATCAATTGTTTTTGTAGAGAAGGAAGGAGAATTAACTCCAGGAGGAGTTTGTCCCCGGATTTGGGTTGAAGGTTTGTCGATTACGGGAGAATAAAGCAAGAGAGACGTTGCCGAGCGCAACGTCTCTACATTGGTTATATGTTAAGACAGCAAAACAGGTATAACAAATCAGTAATTTACAACCTGACTTGCTCTACCAAAAAATTATTCGTAATAGTTTAAATAGTTTAAAGCTTTATTATTCTTCTTCTTCCAAGTATTGTCCACCAACGCCTACTGAGGTATTAAATACGTCTGCACCAGTTAAATCTGCACCTACCAATGTTGCATCTTCTAATTGAACGCTGTATAGTTGAGAATCGCTCAAATCGCTATTTTCCAAGTCAGCTTTATTTAATGTTGTGCCACTAAAATAAGCACCAGACAAATTTGCACCTTCTAAATCAGCACCTGTTAAATCAGCACCTTTTAAGTTAGCTTCCTCAAGGTTAGCACCAGTTAAATCAGCGTTTCTTAAGTCAACACCAATTAAATGAGCGCCTCTTAAATTAGCACCTCTGAGATTACAACCGTAACATTCTCCTGTTTGAGTTAACCGTAATACCTGGTTAGATACAGGCTTTTGTGCTTGAGCGGGAGCGCCTAAAAACATTGTAGTTAGTGCTGCTGCTGCTGCGATAATTTGAGTTTTCATAATTTAATTTCCTCTACCACTAAGCAACTCTTTATAATCAAATAATTCAAGATAAAGCTTTACATATTGTCTCTTCGACGCAATTAAAACTATTTCCCGGTCGTGTAAGAGTTGCGAAACATCTCCTTGAATCAACTGTTTATATCTTCGCTTAAGTTTAGCGAGATGTCTTCATCCTAACGATTGAAACTTTAGATAAATAGTAGTAAATGGCAGCAAATAGTAGTAAATATTCATTTATTAAATAATAAAAATACTTTATATCTGTATTCATTAAGAGAGAGCATAAGGTTGAATTAGCAGTAAAAATCAAAAATATTCGCTATTCCCGTATTTTTTCGCCTTTTTTGAGCAAAATTGACTTGACTACTTTTTTCAATCTTTTAAAACTCTATCGCAAGGTATAACAATATTCACTTGAAGACAGCAGTCTTTTTGCATCCAAGTAAATAGTCTTTAAGAAAACACAGTTCTGACTTCCTCCGGAAGATAATAGTCTCAAGCTGAAATATTTCAGCAGATTACTTTTGTCAAAGGAAATTCCACAGCAACTTGAACCCAAAAGGTAAATACCATCAATTTAGACAATGGATCGGTTTTTTGTGAAAATGCGTCGAAGATGACATCATATAAAGTTAAATTACTGTAAGTATAGAAAAAGATTGATAACAATAGCGAGAAGAAAAACTTAAACTATTAACTTAGAAGGGTTTGGATTAAAATTACGCTATTACAACACAACCAAATCATATTCTTAATTATTGAGGTATAAATAAAAATTACAATGCATTCGTGAAAAATAAATTATGCAAGTGAAAAGCTGATACCGTAAAGCTTTTTATTAGTTGTGAGTTACCGAACGTCTTTTTTTCTAGAACTGATTTAATATCTTCAGAGGATATTGACGAGAATACATATAGTACGGGGTTCAAATCTTACCTATGGAGTTATAGGCTATTCGACGCTTATAAATCAAAAGTAATCCTTTATTTCGGTGGTAGTTAAAAAAGTAATTTTCCTGAAAATTATATAAACCTGCGGGAATAATATCGAAATGATGTATAGTTTACTTTACCTACGTGCGTATATTCTCGATTTCGCTAAAATAATGGAACTTATCCGATAATATCAAAACGGACTTGGAAAACGTCAAAATAAACGATACTCATGAATCAACTCGGCAATGGTTTCACCATATTTCTTAGCTTATTAGTGGAAGCAATACCTTTTCTGTTGCTAGGGGTTTTATTTTCCAGTATGCTGCTGTTTTTCGTTGATGAACGGGCGCTGGTGGAAAAAGTACCGAAGAATCCACTTCTTGCAGCTTTAGTTGGTAGTATGGTGGGTTTCTTGTTCCCAGTATGCGAGTGCGGTAACGTTCCCGTAGCGCGGCGATTAATAACGCAGGGAGCGCCTACATCTATGGCGATTGGTTTTTTGCTAGCAGCCCCAACAATTAACCCGATTGTAATTTGGGCAACATGGATTGCATTCCGCGACCAGCCAGAAATAGTAGTATTAAGAGTAGTATTTTCTTTATTAATAGCCACAATTATTGGTTATGTCTTTAGCTTTCAGAAAGACTTAACCCCAATCCTTCAACCTACAATTGCTCGCTATATAAAATTCAATCAACCGCAAAAAACACAATCGGAAAAACTTCTCAAAGATTCCAGTTTAGAAGAGAAAGCAGCAGTTTCAAGTATATTAAAGCCCGGTACTTATTTGCTGGGTGGGAAACTAGGGGGACAAGCGGTGCGGATGGAAGCTGTAGCTGTAGAAGCCAATCTTCCAGCTTATAATCCAACTAAGCCTTTCTCAGATAAAATGCGACTTGTTGTAGATAATACCATACAAGAATTACGGGAACTAGGTGCAGTACTTGTTTTAGGAAGTGCGATCGCAGCTGCAATTCAAGTCTTAGCACCACGCGAATTAATTCTAAGTTTAGGTGTAGGGCCAATCGTTTCTATAATCACAATGCTGGTTCTTGCGACGGTTGTATCTATTTGTTCTACAGTTGATTCTTTCTTTGCTTTGTCTTTTGCTTCCAGTTTTACTAGCGGTTCTATATTAGCATTTCTAGTTTTTGGCCCAATGATTGATTTGAAAGGAATTGGCTTGATGCTATCAATATTTAAACCAAAAGCAGTTATTTATCTTTTCGCACTAGCTGGACAATTAACTTTTTTATGTTGCCTGATACTCAATCTGCATTTTATTTAAAAAGTTAAACCTTAATCTAAATACTTATCGCATAAAAACAACTAACTATAAGAACGAATAATTTCGCCTCTGTGTTAATAGTGATTTTCGCTTTCTCACACCCATAACCAACAAGCAATGAGTTCCCAGAAAAAACGCCCATCGAAAACGCTAAAGAATTTACTTCCCTGGTTAGATGTAATTGCAATTACAGCTTGGGGATTTTTGTTATTAAAATATTGGCTGTCACAGGAGTTATATTTACTTATTCATCCTAATTACTTTGCATTAGTTGTTATAGCTGGCATCGTATTAATAGCTATTGGAATTGCCAAAGGAATGCAGCTTTTACGACAACGCAAAGCTGTCCCAGACGTTCAACATATGAACTTAATACCCCCTCGTTTGGGTAGCATTTTATTAATCGCAGTTGCAATTTTAGGGTTTGCGATCGCGCCACAAGTTTTTGCTAGCAATAAAGCAATACAAAGAGGTGCTGCCGACTTCTCTGGAGCAAATTCTCGTCTCCAACCGCAATCATTTCGTCCTTCCGTTCGTTCTGAAGATCGTTCTTTAGTAGATTGGACGCGCACCCTTAGCGTTTATCCAGAACCTGATAAGTATGCAGGGCAAAAAGCAAAGGTGACAGGGTTTGTTATTCACCCGCCAGATTTAGGAAATGAGTATATATTTTTAGCTAGATTTGTACTTACTTGTTGCGCCGCAGATGCTTATCCAGTAGGTTTACCTGTAAAATTAAAGCCAAATCAAACAAGAGAAGATTTCAAAAAAGATAGTTGGCTCGAAGTTGAAGGAGAAATGGCAACAGAAACTTTTTCCGGAAAACGTCAATTAACAATTATCTCGAATTCTTTAAAAGAAATTGCTCAACCAAAAAATCCTTATAGTTATTAGATAGTAGATAGTTGTTAGTTGTTAGCTGATATCGAACTTTTACAACTATTTAATGCCGTATCATAAGTAGGATATAGGCATTTTATTAATTAGAGCTTGTTAATATTGTTTTCTTCAGTTTTAATCGCAACTAACAACCAACAACCAACAACTAACATCTAATCATATGACAACCCAAAAACAAATTGTTCAACCCTTAGATAAAGCGGCTTTAGTAGTAATACTAATTTTAACCGTGTTGATTGGATTGATAATATTGCAAGGTGATGCAGTCAAACCAAGCGTTCGTAACTTTAGCTGGGAAAATGCAAAAATTGGAGCGGATGATATATCTTTCAGTCTCAGATTTAGCCGCCCAATGGATCTTGAAAGCGTAGAAAATAATTTAAAAATTGAACCACCTTTGGCTGGAAAAATCAGTTGGGCTGGACGAAGGATGTTTTATACACTTTTGACACCAGCCCCTTATGGAGAGGAATATGCAGTAAAGTTAGAGGATGCTAAAGATAAGTTTTCTGCGGCTAAAGGTACAAAGAAAGTTATCCAACCTTTTACAGGTAACTTTGCTTCCCGCGACAGAGTTATTCTTTATTTGGGTGCTGAAAAAAAAGAAAGAGGAAGATTGGTTCTATACAATTTAACCAAACAGAAAAAAAAGTTATTAACTCCTAAAGATTTAGTAGTATTAGATTTTGAACCATTTGCTCAAAGAGATAAAATTTTATTTTCGGCTCATACAATAAATAGCCAAGATGCTTTATCGGCTCAATTATATACAGTTTCCACAGGAATTGCAGCAGATAAAACAACAAAGACAAAACCAGCAGGTAAAGTTGATTTAGTTCTAGATAGTAAAGAATATCAAATCCTCAAATTTGACTTATCCCCCGACGGAAAAACTATAGTTTTACAAAGGGCACATAAAAATAATCCCAGCGATTTTGGGCTATGGTTTCTATCAGTTGGGGATAATGGTAAAGAAAGCAAACCCAAACGAATACAAAACGAAAAACCCGCAGGAGACTTTACGATAACTCCTGACTCTCAAGCGGTAGCAGTTGCTCAAGGAGAAGGAACTGCAATACTACCGATACAAACAGACGCTAGCGAACCCATAGATTTTCTACCAAAATTTGGCGTTTTGCAAGCTTTTTCCAAAGAGAATCAAGCAGTTTTAGTCAAATTCAATACAGATTACACAAGAGATTTATTTTTAGTAGATAACCAAGGCACTGAAAAGCTATTAATCAAAACTACTGGTTCGATTCTCAAATGTGAATTCGATCCAGCTTCACCTACGCTTTACTGTTTATTAACCCAGCTATTGCCTGGAGAAGAATATCAAGAGCAGCCATTTTTAGTCGCAATTAATCTTAAAACCGGACAGCAAAAGCCAATATTAATATTACCTCCCGACAAACGAGATTTACACATGAGTTTATCCCCCGATGGTTTGGGGTTATTATTCGACCAAATAGTACCAACAACAGATACTTCTAATTCACTCAGAGCAAACCCTTTAAAAACAGACGACGGACAAGAAATTAGCACAAGCAGTCTATGGTTAATGCCTTTATTACCTATTACCGACGGCGATTTTAACGCAGAACTAAAGCCAGAACAACTTCCTTTGGTCGGTTTTTATCCTCGTTGGCTTCCTTAAACAGTGAGCAGTTAGGAGTTAGGAGTTGGGAGTTAGGAGTTGGGAGTTGGGAGTTAGGAGTAGCAAGTAGCAAGTAGCAAATATTAAAAATGTAGTGGGAGCGTCTCGCTCCCTAGAAAAATCTCGTTTCCCCCCATCTCCCCATCCCCTATCCAATTCCCCCTGTTACAACTATCCCTTGCTTATAAGGGGGAGTAATTTGCTACATTAGAATACAATGTCTAAATTATTTGAAGTTATTGTGAAGCACGGTGAATTAATTCAAAATAGCTGTTTGATGACAATTGTTTCAATTGTATTGAATTTGTAAAGATTCTTCAAATTCGATTTTTGCTTTGGTATAGGGTGTTTGGCAGCAAAGCCGATAATTAAAAACTTACCCTTGGAGGAACTATGTCTTGCCTTAAAGAGAAGATTTTGTTAAGACAGCATCAATAATGAAGAATTATACCGTAGTGTCTGCTTTCAAATTGAAGCTGGTGGGTGAAGAGTGATGTATGAAGCCCAAACCCCGGATGATGGGGCTAATATTAAAAATTTAGATTCTGTTGATTCGCCACAGCCGTCTGAAGGGGCGACTAATCCTTTTTATTCGATTTTAGCTGGCGAACATAAAGTAAGAGAATTACTGTTGCTAGCCCCGGCTAATAAGGAATCCATACCGTGCGAAGTTGTGGATTACTCGGAGGAAGAGGAAGTCACAGAACATATTGATACAACAGTCGAAATAACTATTGATTCTCCGTTGGATTGAGATCCTCCATTCGATGAGGAAACCTCCAAAGAAAGTGCTTCTGATTCGGATTGGGTTGCTGAACCTGATGTGGAGCAACAAGGGATAGTTAATACGGAATTTGACAAGCTGCTGCAATTAAATGAAGAATTACAAAACGCTAACAATCAACTGTACGAGCAAGCTGAGCAGCTGACTACAGCTTTAAGCGAATCAGAAGCAGCTTTGGGGCGACAGAGAAAGCGTTCAACCGTTGCAGAATCGATGTTGAAACAACAAACTCAGGAATTAAACGCTGCTCAAGCTCAGATACAATCTTTGTTTGAACAGTTAGAAAATTCCGTGCAAAATGCTCAACGTCAAGAAGGCTTTGCTCAGTCATATAAAGGACAACTGGAATTAAATCAGCAACGTCTGGCTCAGTTAGAACGCGAATGTGCTTCAATCCAACATAAGTACAGCGAACAAACGAGGCTTTTATCGCAATCGGAAAATGCTTGTCGGGAATTACGCACTAGACTTAAGCGCCAGCAGCGTCAAACTTTACAATTCAAAGCTGCCTTAGAGAAGAGTTTGGAAACATCGGTTCCTGGCTACGATACCTTTGATGATAGTGACAGCAATTTCCTCGATCTAACAAATAATTCTCACTCAAATAAATCATCGCGAACTAAAGGTATGAGCAGCACGCAGTCGATCAAACCTTGGTCGGCTCCCGCAGAGTCTTATAAGATACAAAATGACCTTTGGCAAGAAAATCTGACAGCATCGGCAGCTAATGACAGCGAAAATTTAATTGAAGAAGAATCTTCTACTTGGGAATTTACAGCTAATCCCGATATCGAAACAATAGAACATACAGAAAATACTCAAACAGATAATAATGTAAATAATGATTTAGTAGAGCGCAATCGGGCAACTAAGGAAACTAATTTCGATCGAGTAGTTCCCCCAAAAGATTCAGAAACCGAGGAAAAAACTGTCGAAGTAGTTCCCCCGTCAGATTCATCCGACTTAGAAGAACAATTAGATAGCGTTATCCAAACATTTTTTGCTGCTCAAACAGAATCTGTATCCCTACAATCTCCCCAAGAGCAAGATGCAGAAACCGATGAAGATGATGAAGATATAGCTCCTACTTGGACAACAATTATCGAACCTCGTGGAACTAATAATGATAATAATGTAGTGAATGTTGAAACTCATCAAAATTCCTTTACCGAAGATGAGCAGACAATAACTTTTACCTCATCCATGAATAACAGTAGTAGCGACGAAACTGAAGATTATTGGGAAGAAGTTTCGCAGTATCCAGCTTTTGACTTATCCGAAAATCCCGCATCTTTCGAGATAATTAGCGATACAGACTCCCATAACAATTCTCCTTCACCATTGATTTATCCCAAACGCCCACCCAAAGGACGAAAATCACTTGCATCTGTGGAATTACCGAAGTTCCCCCAGAATAACGATCAAAATAACGGGTAATGGGTAATGAAATTTTAGATTGGAGTATAGAGACGTAGCATTGCTACGTCTTTGTCTTGATAATTATTAATTGATTTTATAATTTAGTAGGACTTACGCAGCAATAACGGAAGATATAGTGTTCCAGACATTTTAGATCCCCCCAACCCCCCTTTTTAAGGGGGGCTTGCGTAAATCCTATTTAGTTTTAATAACTGGAATCTCACCTTGAGAAAAGTTATCTAATTTAATAGCAACTAAACCTTCTTGAAAAGCTCTTTGAAACATATCTTGCTCTTTAGAAGTTTCATAACCCAATCCATCATAAAAACCTTGAGCAAACTCGATTGCCGATTTATCTTGAATCTGCTTGTTCATACCAATAGCATAATTAATATGTTCACAAATTGCCTCAGCAGCTTTTATGGAATGGCAAGCATTTAACACCACACAGTTTACATAATCCGCGTGGAGTTGAAAAAGTGCAGCTAATCCCGATGCAGGAACAGGTTTTTCATTTCCCCCATCATCTTCTAATAGCAAACTACCATCTTCTAAACCGTGTCCGCAGAAATGGACAATTTGGGGTTTATATAAGGCGTTAAGCGAAGCTCACCGAAGGTATCGCCCTACGAATATCTTGCGTTCGAACAGCAGTTTTGATTTCAACTTTGAATATATCGCGCTTTACGGCACGTCGGATACATTCTTCAATAGAGCGAATTTCTTTATCCAAACGCAAGTTGCGAGGAATTGCAGCTAATATTAATATTTTTTGTGGTTGAGTAGATTTTTCATTTTCTACTGGCGGAAAATAATCATGATTATAAAACTTACACCGCTCTTGAATTTTTAATATGATATCTTTTGCTTTATCTGTGCCATTTAAAAGCAACTTCCAAAGTTGAGCAATTTTATCTGAACCTGCAATTTCTCCTAATGCATCTGCGGCTGTCCTACGAACATCGGAATCTTGAAAATTCAAAGCAGTAATAAAATCATCAACTGTCCTTTCACTGCCGATTTTTATTAATACATCTGCGGCTCTCCAACGAACATAGGAATCTTGATGGTTTAAAGCATTAATAAAAGCATCAACTGCCCTTTCACTGCCGATTTTTCCTAATGCATCTGCGGCTGTGCTACGAACATCGGAATCTTGATGGTTTAAAGCATTAATAAGAGCATCAACTGCCCTTTCACTGCCGATTTTTGCTAGTGCATCTGCGGCTCTCCTACGAACGAAAGAATCTTGATGGTTTAAAACATTAGTAAGAGGATCTACTGCTCGTTCGCTGCCGATTTTTCCTAATGCATCTGCGGCACTCCAACGAACATAGGAATTTTCATCGTTTAAAGCATTAATAATAGCATCAACTGCTCGTTCGCTGCCGATTTTTCCTAATGCATCTGCGGCACTCCAACGAACATAGGAATCTTCATCGTTTAAAGCATTAATAAGGGCATCAACTGCTCGTTCACTGCCGATATTTCCTAATGCATCTACGGCTCTCCAACGAACATAGGAATCTTCATCGTTTAAAGCATTAATAATAACATCAACTGCTGCTTCACTACCGATTTTTCCTAATGCTTCTGCGGCACTCCTACGAACATAATAATCTTGATGGTTTAAAGCATTAATAAGAGCATCAACTGCTCGTTCACTGCCGATTTTTCCTAATGTATCTGCGGCTCTCCTACGAACATCGGAATCTTGATGGTTTAAAGCATTAATAAGAGCATCAACTGCTCGTTCACTGCCGATTTTTACTAATGTATCTGCGGCACTCCTACGAACATAGGAATCTTGATGGTTTAAAGCATTAATAAGAGCATCAACTGCTCCTTCACTGCCGATTTTTACTAATGCATCTGCCGCACTCCTACGAACATCGGAATCTTGATGGTTTAAAGCATTAATAAGAGCATCAACTGCTCCTTCACTGCCGATTTTTACTAATGTATCTGCGGCACTCCTACGAACATCGGAATCTTGATGGTTTAAAGCATTAATAAGAGCATCAACTGCTCCTTCACTGCCGATTTTTACTAATGCATCTGCCGCACTCCTACGAACATCGGAATCTTCATATTTTAAAGCATTAATAAGAGCATCAACGGCCCAATCTGAATGAGTAATTTCTAAAAATTCAGTTTCTAGTAATTTGGGTAATTTTCTCTCTAAAATCCAATCAATCGGTTGCTGCTGAAATTCCGGTTTAACTTCCCCCGCCAACCGCGCACCCAACATCATATCTATATTTAAACCTAACTTTACCACCCGCAATGCCTGCTCTTGATCTTCAACTAAAGCCAACATCAACGCAACAGGTTCAGTCCATTTGATCAAGTTTAAGTAATTGCTTTTTAATTTATCATCACTGATATCAGGTAATTTTCTCAGCAAATATTCAGCAGCATAATATTCTTGTAATAACTGGTGGCGAAACTCGATTTTGTCACCACTGCCCACCTGAATTAAATGATGTTTAAGTAAATCTTCCAACCAAGACTTTGCATTATCGCGGGGTTTATCAAATTTCTCTGCATCAAGATATTTACTAAAAATCTCTTCTACTTCCCCCTTGGGAATCGCAACGCGAAATTCCGTTACAGGTTTCCCCTGCATCATTACAAATGCCAAATGTTCTAGCAAAGACTTCCACCAACGTCTCGATTCTGCTGTTACTGCAACATCTCCTCGCCAGTTGTTTTCATAACTTTGGGTAAATAAACGAAATACCATCCCCAAATTAGGGGGAATATTCCTCGTTTGTTTGAATAACTCGCACAACATCCACAGCAACAACGGAGTTTTACCAAATTCTCGCAGTCTATCCCTCAAACGCTGCAACAATTCCTCACCTTGCTGCGGTAGATACGACATCACAAACTCGCGCATCTGATTTTCATTTAGGGGCTGCATTTCTAACTTTTTCTCAATTCCCAAATCACCACCGACACTTAAATCCCTTGTGGTGAAAATCATTGGTGTCTGAGGATAGTCTTTGCGAAATATTGCAACTTGTCGCCGCGCATCTTCTGAGGGAAGTTCGTTTACACCGTCGATGAGGAGCAAAAATTTACCTTGACGCAGTAGATTTTTTAAAGTTGTTTCATCAAGGTTTAGGTTTTCATTGTGCTGTTGTAAAAATGCTTGGATGCGTTGAAAAATTGAACTTTGCCAATAGCGTAATTCTACAAGTATAGGAATGGTTGTGTCGTTTACCGAACTCGCGGATTTTGCTTCTTCCAACAACAACCGCGCTAAAGCCGTGGATTTACCCGAGCCTGGTTTACCTACCAACAACACATGATTATTAGCATATTTACGAATACCTTCTAAAACGGGTAAACGTTCTATTTTTTCTTTTTTCTGGTTTTCTTGTTCTTGTTTTTCTCTTTCCTGGTTTTCTTGTTCTTCTTGTTCTTGTTTTTCTCTTTCCTGGTTTTCTTGTTCTTGTTTTGGCTGCACGCTCTGCACCATCAACCTAAAGTCAAAAGGTGATGAAAGCGATGAAGATTTTTGTTCTTGCTTTTTCTTACCTTCCGCATCCGTCAACGTGTAAAGATTCCACCAGTCTTTATACTTTTCGCTGATAGCTTCTAAATATCTTTTAAACTGTGAATCGTTAACTGTTGTCACGTAGAGGTTTGATAGCTATAAAAGTATAAATTGTATATCAGTTTAAATTAGGGCTTACACACTTGCGATAAAAACAAGACTTTGCGATTACTTCACTTCGTTCGTAATGACGTAACCGCATAATTCATGCCTAAGTTCTGTAAATAAAACAAAGCAAAATAAGTGTTTTTTTGAATCGATTAGATAATAATCAATATTTAAACAAGTAATTAAAATTATAGCGGTTTTCACTTTAGTCAAATATCGATAGATTTTGGTGCGTTAGACGAAAGTCGTAACGCACCTTACAATACCAACCACTAACTCCTAACTGTTAACCGATCGCTTTCAATTTTGGGTTGATAATTTTGCTCTTGGGAAACTGCTTTACCGGCGTTTAGTGCATAATTCATCGCCAAAAGTCGCAACCACAATGCTGGAAATCGAGGTTCTAGCTTTGGTTGTATTGAGCGGATAAATCTCCCAAACCATTTACCAAATACAGCACTAACCAAGCTATGGCGAGTAAAGTCGATATAGTTACCAACCCATCTTAATAAATCTTTAGCACCTGCAAGTTGCCAAATCCACAAGAGTAATGCGGGATTTTTCTTGGCTGCTTTTAATGCCAATTTATTAAATGTTGATAAATCGAATCTATCTTTAATGAAATTATCTGCCACCTCTTTTGGCTCGTCGGCTAATAGCCCAAAGAAGTTATTCAGCATGGCGTTGATGCGCTCTGGCGGTATAAATTTTCCAGTAGGAACCATCATACCTTTAGAAAACATCCAGGTTACGGCAATATTATTTTGGAAAGCACGAATTTGATTAAGATGCTTTTTAGAAAGTAAGTCATGCTTGAGTGCAGTATCTAAAAGTTGTGTTAGTCTTTCTAGATTGCGTACTAAGGAACCAAACCCGGTGAATACCAAGGGAGACTGGAGCGATGCTGCATCACCAATCGAGATTAAACGATCGAAAGCAACAGTGCGATCGCGACTTCCTACGCTGAAATGTCCCGGTATATATCCGAACGTAGGCTTTTTCCAGGTTAATTTGTCCATATCGCAACGGCGATATTCTGGCAAAATGGTAAAAAAGTCTTCGTACATTTCCATTAAGGAACCGGGATTCTCTGCATTTACCTGGTGATAGTGAAACAAGTAAATAGTTAATTCTTCGTTTTCTCCAGGAAATAATTCCCAAATTAACTGTCTTCCCCGCGAAATATCTCCATGACTGTTGAGAACATCGCCGTATTGTGAATCCCAAACTTGTGGCTCAAATCCGCTTTCGACAACGGCTCCAACTGTCGGACATACGCTGTCAAAAGCACGTTTTGGGTTAAGCTGCCATGCAATCGGTGATGCCGTTCCCATTGCATCTACTAGCAGTCTTCCACTAGCTTGTTTTTGGGTTTGCGATCGCAAATCTTTGAGAGTCAAAATCACTTGAGATGCATCAATATCAGCTTTGATAAACTCCGTTTCATCCCAAATTTCACCACCTGCTGCTCGCAGTTTTTCACCACATAGCTTCAGTAATTTTTCTGAATCTAAAGCTATATTTAAAACTGTTGGCGTGTGTAGAATCGGTGCTTTGAGTTTATTAGGAATATAAGCATCAAAAAATTTATTAAATCCGTCTTTATACTCGCGAGCAATAATTGATTCCACTTCAGCAGAAGTCAGTAAACCCAAATTTACCAAACTTTGAATTTCTAAGCGGGAAATATTCCACTCCCGGTTCATTTTCCCAAATGGTAAACGCTCCAGCAACAACACTTTATAGCCTAATCTGGCCATCACTGCCGCATGGATAACTCCCAAAGCGCCGCCGATGTAGATTAAGTCGTAAGTAGGAGGGTGGGAGGGGAGCCATTGCGTTGCGGAGGTTTCCTCCGTTGTAGCAAATGGCGTGGAGAGGGGGGGAGGGGGAGAGAATATAACTTGCTTCGGCTGCTGGGGATTCCTTACACCTTCACGCCAACGTTGTTCCCACCAGTAAGCACGCTTTAGATCGTATTCTCCGTTAGGCATTTTTTGAAAATACTTAACGGTAAGGGGATAATAAGGAGCTAAAGCTGCAAAAATTGATTGTTTGGACAAATCAATCGCTGGTGGTTCGGGATAATGATGGGGAAAGCGATTTTGAATTAAATTAGTTAGCTTTTGTAAAATTTGTGTCTCTTGTGGAAATTTCTCGCCCCATCGAAACACCTTTAAATAGGTGGTTCGCTGCACATTCCATACGAATACGGATAATTCGTTAGGTAACTTTTCCGTAATATCTGCAACGACGGCTGTAGTATCTGACGACTTCAAGCGAATGCCATCGGACGTTAATATTTTGTCACAAGTTCCCGGCTCAAATTCAGTTTGCAACCAGTTCGTTACTACTGCTGTATCAGTCGTTGGTATTTCTAAATAAAGAATTTCTTTCATATTTGGTGGCAATTTCCCCAAAATCTACTCATTAAGACAGATTTAAGAAAGTCATAAATCAAGGTACACTCCGCCCTATCAGTTGAATAAATATTCTGTAAAGAAAGTTTAAGAGTTTGCAAGTTTTTTTGTTCCTTTAATTATTCACACACACGCCATGAATTATCCCATCCCAGATAACCCCCAAGAAATATTTGCTATGAAGCAGCAGCCGGTTGATGAGGAACTTGTTGCTGTAGCAATAGCAGGCGTAATAAAATTAGTCCGTTCTCAAGGTCAATCATTAGAAGAATTAACAAATCAACTTTTAGCAGAAGATGCGGTGCTTGATAAACAGCAACGTCGTTGGCTTAGTCAAGTCGTAGCGTCAGCTTGGGACAATATTTAAGAAATTGGGCATGGGGGATTGGGCATTGGGGATAGTTAGGAATTAGGAATTAGGAGTTAGGAGTTAGGAGTAGTGAGGAACGGAACTAATTTCTCCCCATCTCCCCATCTCCCCATCTCCCCATCTTTCCATTACCCAACTTCAACATTCAATTGCGAGTGTAAAAGTAAACCGTATTCCAATCCTTCGACTACTGCTTGATAAGAGGCTTCTAATATGTTGTTAGAAACTCCTATTGTAGTCCAGCGCTGAGTACCGTTTCCTAGTTCCACCATTGCGCGGGTGGTGGCTGAGGTTCCGGTGTGTCCGTTAAGAATCCTGACTTTGTAATCTGTTAGTTCAAATGTCTCGATTTGGGGATAAAATTTCACCAAAGCTTTACGTAAAGCTGCGTCTAATGCTGCAACTGGCCCGTTTCCTTCGGCTGCTTCCCAAATATCTTCGTTGTTGACGGCGACTTTAACTGTTGCGAGTGCTTTGGTTGTTTCTAAAATTTTTCCTAAATCGCAGTGAATTTGAAAGCCTTTTACTTGGAACCAGGAAGGACGATTTTGTAAAGCTTCGCGCATCAATAATTCAAAACTAGCTTCTGCCGCTTCAAATTGATATCCTTGACTTTCTAATTCTTTCAAACGGTGCAATATTTCCCGCGTTGCTGGATGGTTTTTATCAAGTTCAATTCCAAATCCACGGGCTTTCATTAAAACGTTGCTGACTCCTGCTTGTTCGGAAATTACTATGCGGCGACAATTTCCGATTTTCTCTGGTTCGATGTGTTCGTATGTCAGCGGATTTCTCTGTACTGCGGATACGTGAATACCCCCTTTATGAGCGAAAGCCGAACGTCCGACAAAAGGAGCATGATCGTCGGGAGCAAGGTTAACTACTTCACTAACAAACCGACTAGCTTGAGCAAGTTGAGATAGCTGGTTAGGAGCAATGCAGTTGTAACCCAACTTTAATTGTAAATTCGGAATCAAAGAACAAAGATTGGCATTACCGCAGCGTTCGCCATATCCATTGATTGTACCTTGTACCATCTGCACTCCCGCCATCACCCCAGCTAAAGCATTGGCGATCGCCGTATCAGAATCGTTATGAGTGTGAATTCCTAATTGAATATCGGGACAATTTTTAATTACATCGGTAACGATTTGGGAAACCTCATGAGGTAAAGTACCGCCATTTGTATCGCATAAAACCAACCATTCGGCACCAGCAGCAACGGCAGTTTTTATCGTTTGTAAAGCATAATCGGGATTATGTTTATAACCGTCGAACCAGTGTTCGGCATCGTATATAACGCGACGGTTTTGACTGCGAAGATACTCGATAGTATCGCGAATCATTTCTAAATTTTCTGCTAAACTTGTTTTCAGACCTTCAGTAACATGCAAATCCCAGGACTTGCCAAAAATAGTTACCCACAAAGTACTTGCGGCAAGAATGGCTTGCAACATTGGTTCGGAACTTGCGGATTTGTTTGGCCGTCTAGTCGAGCAAAAAGCAACAATTTGTGCTTGTTTAAGCGGTTGTTCTTGCAATTGCCAAAAAAGCTGTACGTCTTTCGGGTTGCTGCCTGGCCAACCACCTTCAATAAAAGGAATTCCCAGTTCATCTAGTCTTGAGGCGATACGTAATTTATCTTCCAGCGAAACTGATAAACCTTCACGCTGAGTACCATCTCGTAGCGTGGTGTCGTAGATCCAAAGTTGGTGTGAGGAATTTACGGTCATAATGATAGAGAGTAGAGCAACGACTGAAGATGGCAATGTGTCAATATACAACAATAATTTGCCAATTTGGTAACGTAAGATGCCTGTTCTTTTAGCTCAATAATCGACAATATTTCGTATGCAATCGATGGTGTTGCAGTTTGCAAGTCAAAGGCTAATCAAAGGCTAAATTTTAATCATGCAGCAAAATGGCATTGACCTTTATAACAGCAGTGAATACAGTAATTAACAATTAACTGTTAGTAATAAGAGTAAGTTTACAGATTGCAATAGCTGTATAGTTCAAATCCAACGTTCGCAGTGCGGAACAATGTGATTGGCACAAAATTTTTTGACATAGGTCAAAGTCTTTTTCATATTCCGGAGATTTGAAAGATCGGTAAGTAACACAAGATACCATTTCGTTTGAAAAGGAGATAAAACAGAAAATGGGTAGATGGACACCTTTAATTTTGATGGCTGGAGGCTTGGCTATTTTGCTAGGTACATTGTTAGGAATTAATTTTCCTATGGACGGACGCAACGCACAAGCTCCCACTAAAGGAAGACAATCGCAAGTGCTTCCAGCCAATATTAATGTTAATAGTACCGCGACTGGCGCTAATGGTTCTAGTGGTGGATCTGCTGCACAAAGCGGTCAGGAAAGCGTTAACGCTAATCCAAGAACTATTCAAAGTGCCCCAACAACAACCGCTCAAGGCAACACATCGACAACTGGAACTGGTTCTACCGCACAATCGTCAAGCGAGAGTCAAACAAATACATCTGGTAATAAGGCACCGATTCGCGCTTTATGGTAAAGATACCAGTTTTTAGTTAGCAGTTATCAGTTAGCAGTTATCAGTAAAGCGAACATTAAGACCATTGCTGGGGGTTTGCGCTTGAGTGGGTATTGAATTATTTCGTACCTTTTCTATCAAAAACCCAGTTTTTCCAATATCATCAAGAGCTTAAGATTTACTTTACAAATTTTCTCTAAGTCACTAGTTATTTGTTACTAGTTAATAATAACTAACAACTAATGACTGGCCGATCAATGACTAGTGAGATTTTAATTATTGGTGGCGGTGTTATCGGCTTAGCAACAGCCATTGAACTGAAACTACGGGGTGTAAAAGTCACCGCGATCAGCCGAGACAACAAAGCAGCAGCAGCCACAGCAGCCGCTGGAATGCTCGCACCTTCTGCCGAACGAATTGCCGATACGGCTATGCTGCAATTGTGCAATCGTTCGCTACATTTATATCCAGATTGGACGAGAAAATTAGAAGAAATTACAGGTTTAGATACTGGCTATTGGGCTTGCGGTATTTTAGCCCCAGTTTATGAGATACAAAGGGACAAAGAGACAAGGGAACAAGGAGATAATGTAGAAAATTCTACCCCCTCTACCCCCTCCACTAGATACTGGTTAGACAAACAAACAATCCACCAATACCAACCGGGATTGAGTGAAGAAGTAATCGGCGGTTGGTGGTACCCCGAAGATGCTCAAGTTGATAATCGTGCTTTATTTCAAACTCTTTTAAATGCTGCTGAAAATCTTGGTGTTGAAATTACTGAAGGTATTACCGTAAAAGGAATTATTCAGCAGCAAGGAGAAGTAAAAGGGGTACAAACGGATGCTGGCACGCTTTACGCTTCTAAATACGTGTTAGCAACGGGTGCCTGGTCTAACGAATTATTACCTTTACCCCTGCGTCCTGTCAAAGGACAAATGTTGAGCGTCAAAATACCATCCTCTGGCTCAGATTTACCTTTGAGTAGAGTATTGTATGGTTCGGATATTTATATCGTACCCAGACGGGATGGAAGAATCATTATTGGTGCTACCAGCGAAGATGTAGGTTTTACTAAGGGAAATACACCAGTAGAGATTACTCGTTTACTGCAAGCAGCTATCCGGTTATATCCTCAACTGCAAAATTATCCCATTGAAGAATTTTGGTGGGGATTTCGTCCTGCTACTCCTGACGAATTACCTATTCTTGGCAATAGCTGGTGCAAAAACTTAATATTTGCCACCGGACATCATCGCAATGGTATTCTGCTAACACCGATTACAGCAAAATTAGTTGCCGATATAGTTCTAGAAGAAAAATCCGATCCGTTGCTAAATCACTTCAATTATTCACGCTTCCATAATTCAACATCTACTACCCCCATGCTGACATATAAGGTTCATCCCAACGGTAATAGCTCTTCACTGTCTTCCCGAAAAAACCATATAGCCCAGTTATCACTTCAAGATTCAATTCAAGACTCAATTCAAGACTCTAAACTAACTATTGCAGGTAAAGAATTTACATCGCGTTTGATGACGGGTACGGGAAAATATCGAAACATTACCGAAATGCAGCAAAGTGTAGCAGCTAGTGAATGCCAAATAGTTACGGTTGCAGTACGCAGAGTTCAAACCAACGCTCCCGGACATGAAGGTTTAGCAGAAGCCTTAGACTGGAATAAAATTTGGATGTTACCTAATACAGCAGGATGTAAAACCGCAGAAGAAGCAATTCGCGTAGCCCGTTTGGGAAGAGAAATGGCGAAAATCCTCGGACAAGAAGATAATAACTTTGTCAAATTAGAAGTTATTCCCGACGCAAAATATTTACTTCCAGATCCCATCGGCACTCTACAAGCCGCCGAGCAACTGGTAAAAGAAGGTTTCGCCGTACTCCCCTACATCAACGCCGATCCGATGCTAGCCAAACGCCTAGAAGAAGTCGGTTGTGCAACAGTAATGCCCTTAGCAGCACCAATTGGTTCCGGACAAGGATTGCAAACCACCGCTAACATCAAAATTATTATCGAAAACGCCAACATCCCAGTTATTGTAGATGCCGGTATTGGTGCCCCATCCGAAGCAGCCCAAGCAATGGAAATGGGCGCAGACGCTTTGTTGATAAATAGTGCGATCGCCCTAGCAAAAAATCCACCTGCAATGGCAAGCGCCATGAGCATGGCAGCAGTTGCCGGAAGGTTAGCATATCTAGCCGGAAGAATGCCGTTCAAAGATTATGCCAGTGCTTCCTCCCCGTTGACGGGAACGGTTAGTTAGGTAATGGGTAATAGGGAGAAGAGGGAGAAGAGGGAGAAGAGGTAGAGGGGGTAGAAGGGGTAGAGGGGGTAGAAAAAATTCCTAAATCCTCACTCCTAACTCCTAACTTTCAATCCAAAATCTAAAATCCAATGCCCTATGCCCCATTCCCTATTGCCATTTCTATACCTTTGGGAAGAAAGTGCTTACACTGGTCATGTAAAATAATACGAAGAGAATAAGAAGGATTTTAAATTATGCCCTATACCGAAGAAGAAGGCGGTCGTTTAAATAATTTCGCTCGCGAACCAAAGGTTTACAAGGCTGAACCTCCTAACAAGAAACAACAAATTACTTATCTTGTACTGGGAGTTGCTGCTGCTGCCTTGCTTGGCGGTGTATTTTTTGTCGCCTTCTCAGTGTCCAATGCTGCTTAAGAAAAGTTAAATAGGAAAAATTTATTTACTTTTGGTATAACAGGTTCCATTTTTTTTAGGAGCCTGATTTTTTATTTGTTAGAATGCCAGAAATTCGTAAGTATAAAATAAAACTTTTTACTCAGTGAAACCTGAAAGAGCGGATTTTTCCTGAACAATGCAATAAATACCTGAAAACCGTAGTCATAGTCACAACTAAGGTTGCTGCTTATATATACCCATTTTTGGGAAGCTAATAATTTCTCTATAAAAAATGGACGAAACCTTACTGTTACCCGCCTAGGCTTTGCAAATAGGTTTCCCCATTTTTGAGGAGTACTTTCGGTAAACTGCATTTGGCTGATGATGAGCCGCTATGAGCTTAAATGATACTGTAAACTCTAATAATTCTAGTTGGAACCGGCAAGTATATCACCGCTTGAAACTTGCTTTGGGTTTGAACTTGCGAAGACAAATTTTCATAGCGGTATGTGATGATTTAAACCTGAGAAATCAGGTAGCGGCTCGTTTGCATTCAACTTTGGCATATCCGGTAGGACAGGTTTTGTATCAGCCAGTTGATACGCAATCTGAAGCTAGTACCCCAGCTTATCCGCGATTAGTCACTTTAAGGTTGAATTTAAACGACCCGAATCCCATAGCGCAAATAAATCAATGGTTAACTAATTATCCGCCGCCAATTGTCGGTGGCTCTAAAGATGTGCCGGGGAAGGCTTTGCCAATTCCGTCATTTCAAATGGTAGGTACGGAACAATTAACTAGACAACCTGTTGCCATTCAACGTTTATTTTTACATTATCTACGTTTAACAGAGCAGCAACTATCAAGTCAAACAAATAGCAGATTTTTAGAATCAAGTTTGTTACTATGGGTTCCTCGTCCGTGGTTGCGGGCAATTCAACAGTCTGCACCGCAGTTTTGGCGTTGTCGAACAGGTGTATTCTTGTTTGCTGGGGAACCAACTCCAACAAGTCCAAATAGAAGTGCAGGGCGACGTTTTTCGGTTCAGAGAAGTTTAGATTTAGACTCTGTAGAAGAACCAGTTATCAACGAAGAGTTGACAACGCCTCCTAGCGATTTAGATTTTGAGGAAGATTTCGAGTTTCCACCATCTCAAACATCGGAAAATCCCTTAGAATCCTCAAGGGAATCTTTTGTAGCAAAAGAAGAAAATCCGCTATCGCAATTAGAAATATTTACTCCTGGAATGCAGCAGGAGGAAAATACTGAACCTATCAACAGAAGTCGTTCGAGCAATATTGTTCCGTCAGCCTCGGATTTGCCTCATATTAGCAAAGAGTTAACCGAGCTAATATTAACAACTATTAGCACCACAATAGTTGACTCACCAGAACAAAATCAGCAAGTACAGCTAATCCTGCAAGAAATTGAGGATTTACATTCGCAACAAGCTGACGAGAAAGAGATTGGGGCTGCTTATTATCGTTTAGGTAATATATATCGCATCCGCATCGAAGAAGGACAATCGACTTTAGAAAACTTAATGGTGGCAATCCTGGCATATCAGGAATCAATTTCCTATGATGATTCTTCATCTGTAGTGCCAGATGTCTTGAACGATCTAGGTACGCTTTATTGGATGCTGTACCGCACTCCACCCAATTCTCAGGAAGGTCCTTCTTATATCGAGCAAGGTATTGAATTCTACGAATTAGCCTTAAAGTTGATTTCACCAGAAACGCATTCAGAAACTTACGCCAGAGTGCAAAATAATCTGGGTACAGCTTACGGCGACTTAGCTCGTTTTAATAGTCCAGATCGGAACTGGCAAAACGCAGTAACGGCATATACCGAGGCTCTCCGTTTTCGTACTGCCGAAATGGAACCATTAAAGTATGCAGCTTGCCAAAATAATTTAGGTACGGCTTACTGGCATTTAGCTCAGTATAATCAACCCGTAGCAAACCTAAAACAAGCAGTGGTAGCCTACAACCATGCCGTAATTTACTATAATTCCGAGCAAGAACCGCTGAAATACGGCATGATTCAAAACAATATTGGCACAGCTTATTGGAATCTTGCCCAATACGAGCGAGAAGTAGAGCATTTGCAATTAGCTATTAATGCTTATAAAGAAGCCTTAAAATATCGTACTCCAGCCAACGTTCCCACAGCTTGCGCCGCCACCCAAAATAACTTGGGTACTGCTTATTGGCATTTAGCAAATCAACCCGATACAGACAAACATGAGAAATTAGATTATTTAAAAATGTGTATTGAAGCTTATGATGAAGCCTTAGCTTTAGCACATTCACTTAAAGGTGTATCTTTGAGTTTTGATTTATTTGCAACTCATAATAATTTAGGTTTAGCAAACTATCAGATAGGCACAGACAAATTTTTTACAGAAGATAAAAAAATTCGTTCCCAATATTTAGAAAAAGCATTAGATAATCATTTACAGGCTTTAACAGGAATAAACCAAGAATCAGAAGCTCATCAAAGCACCATTAGTTATATAGTAAAAACAATTCGCGGCTTCCATGATGAATTAGGAATTCAGGGACAAAATGTAGCTTTATCCAAAGTTCCAGGGCAATTGTTACCAGAGATTTTGCCAAAGTTGTAAATTGGGAATTGGTAATTGGTAATTGGTAATTGTAGGTTGGGTTAGACGCACAAAATTTTAAATGATTAACCGATTAATTAAAATTGCGTCGTAACCCAACATCAGTGTCTTGATTTCAAACGAAACGTAAACTATTTTTTAGCGTGTTTTTAAAGCTAATTAGAACCACCAACCTGTCCAAATAATGGTTTGACATAAGCCTCCATCCCAATCGAATAATAGGCAGGGTAGTGATAAAACTGCAATGTAAATTCCTACTATCGCTGACAAAATGGCCGAAGTGACACCAGCACGAGGTAGCAATGCATAAACACAAAGATTACCAACAATCCACAATACAATTGATATTGCTACAGCTGCAATATATGCCAACGAAAACCACCCTAAATGTAAACTACCACCCCCACTAAGATTTTTAGCTGCAACTACCATTCCTGGAAGCCAAAAAAGTGCAGCCCACATGGCTTTACCTATAAAATGGCCAGCCAATAGTCCAACAATTATTTGCAACGGTTTCATGATATAAACTTTTTATTAAATCTGATTGTTTAAATCATTACATAGCTAAATCGCAATCATCAACCTTATAGTTATTTTTTATACTGTCGAAATAGTGGTAGGTTGGGTTAGACGCACTCCTTCGTTTAATTATTAACCGGAATTATTTAAATTGCGTCGTAACCCAACATCGGTGTTTTGATTTCCTATAAATTATCCAATATACATTTTTGAATGAAGGGCGTTGTTTCGTTAAATGTTTAAGATTATTTTTAGTTAAATTATTTCGTTGAGTTTTCTAGTGGTAGGTTGGCTTAGATGCAGCGCAATATTTAATAATTAACCGGAATTATTTATATTGCGTTAAAGATTCATCGAAATACATTCTCCATTAGGCATGATAGTTTCAATGCAAGAGACTTCCGCTCCTAAAAAATTAGCTCTAGTACCTTGAAAATCAACTCTAATACACATAGCGTGGTAAAGGCTGGTACTACTTAAATAAGTTTCTTTCAAGTCAAGATTAATTAATCTAGCTCCTTCCAAATTGGCTCCGAAGTTAGCTCCCCTAAAATCGCAACAGATGAAGCTACTTCTGTTAAAATCAGCTCTGAACAAATCAGCGTCCCTGAAACTGACATTGCTAAAATAAGCTCCGGACATCTTGACACCACGCAAATCAATTCCGGAAAAATCGGCATTATGAATGACGATATCTTGGAAGTTCCCTCCTTTGTTGATATGTTCGCGCAATTGTTGAACATCAACAATTTGTCTAGTGGGGTCATTCCTGATACTGCCATCAGGCATGATAGTGGAAGCAAAAACAACACTTTCGTCAATTTTAATATCAGTCAAATTAGCATTCCTTAAGTCACAACCAATCAACTTAGTAGTTTTAGAAATGGAACTAGTCAAGTCAGCACCAGTCAAGTCAGCACCAGTCATGTCAACGTTGACAAAAGTAGCACCTCTCCACTTAGCTCCTCGCAGATTGGTTTTACTCAAATTGGAGTTGATCAACAAATTGGGCAAATAGCTCCATTCCAAATTGGCACCAATGAAATTAGCGTTGATAAAATCGGTACCACAAATGCTTGAACATTCCAAATTAGTATCGCTGAAATCGGTGTCGAGAAAACAGGGATAGCTAATACGGATATTTCTCAAGTCAGTACCAGCAAAATTTCGCTCCCCAGCTTCGTAACGTTTAATAATTTCTTCCTCCAAAGCATTCAACCTGAGCATTTCCTCAAATTCATCCATACCACATCTCCCACATCAATCAACTAGCACAAGTATCAATCGTAGGTTGGGTTAGACGCACGACAATATCTAATAATTAATCGATCAATTTAAATTGCGTCGTAACCCAACATCAAGATTTTGATTTTCTATAAATTATCCAACATACATTTTTAAAATAAGGTGTGTTTTTTTGTTGGATGTTTAATATTATTTTTAGTAGTAGTAGGTTGGGTTAGACGCACAAAAAGATTTAATTATTAACCGATTAATTAAAATTGCGTCGTAACCCAACATTGATATTTTGATTTCCTATAAATTATCTAACCCACATTTTTAAACCAAGCGCGGTTTCATTAGATATTTAATATTGTTTTGTATTGAATTTTAGTTGATTTTTCCAAATTATGTTGGGTTTCGTTCCTCAACCCAACCTACTAACTAACAAATCAATCCCCCATGCCCAATCCCCAATCATCCTTCCCCATGCTCTCCTAATTTAATCGCTTCAAATAAAGATGAATAATCTTCGTTTTTTAAAGCCATTTTCATTGTCATATCGAGGATTTCTCTAACACCTTCAATACTGCTAACGTTTAATCCTGCTTCTTTGGCTTCTTCAATAAAATACTCTGTATCTTTAACCAAATGCTTTACGGGGAAGTTGGGATTGGCATAATTTCCATCTACCATACGTTGCAGCTTTTTATCAAAGGTAGGTGCATAAACCGCACTTTCACGCAAAATCTGCATAAATATGTCTGGTTTAATACCCTGTCTTTGGATAAATCCGAGACTTAAACCAAAGGCTGATGTTAAGGATGCTATTAGTTGATTTAAAGCTAGCTTTACTGCGGCTGCACTGCCTACGGAACCTACAAGTATGGGTTCTGGGCCAAAATGCTTTAATAATTCTAGGCTGCGTTTGTACTGATCTTTTTGTGCGCCTACCATGACAATTAATTTACCATCTTTGGCTTCTGGTCTGCTGCCAAGTACTGGTGCTTCGATATAATCCCCGCCAGCAGAAACAATTGCATCTCTAATTTCTCTACTTTCTGTAGGGGTGATTGTTCCCATTTGGATAACTTGTTTTCCTTTGACGCTGCGGGAAGACATATCGGAAAGCAATGTGGTGTAAATTGCTGCGGTGTTAGTAAGCATAAGTACCACATATTCAGCAGCGGCGATCGCCTGATGTGGATGCTCTACAACTTCGGCTCCTGCTGCTTTTAGAGGTTCTAATTTTTCTGGAGTACGATTATAAGCAATTAATTCTACACCTTGTTCTAACAACCTTTGTGCCATCGGTTGTCCCATTAATCCTGTACCCAGAAATGCCACCTTCATGTTTTAATTCCTTTTCTTATATTTAGTCTTTAAATGATTATTTGAAATGAGAGGGAGAGGGAGAGGGGACAAGGAGACAAAGGGACAAGGGGTAGATTTTGTCGCTAGGGAGCAAGATGCTCCCACTACAATTAACTCCTAACTCCTAACTCCTATCTCCTAACAGACGTAGCACTGCTACGTCTCTACACTCCTAACTCCCAACTCCTAACTCCTAACTTTTTTAGCCTCCAGCGGCGAATGTCACCATAATTATTACTGAAAGTAAGATTCCGGGGGTTAGTAATCCAATTAACATTAATAAGTCGTGAGTAGACATAATTATTACCTTTGTTGTGTTTTTATAGTATTGCAATGGCTACTATGTTAGACCAACAATCGGTTATAACTGATGTAAGACGAATAAAATTTTAACTTTTGAGATACATTTTTAATATGGTTGGGTAAAGCCTTTGAGTTGCTGATATTTTTCTGTTTCTTGTAATCCTTTGGCTTGAACTAAAACGTGGAAACCACCAAGCCCCATCGGATCTAAAAGTTGGTGTAGTGAGTCGCGGCGTTGCAATATGGTAGATAATGGTTGCTTGGATTGAGATAAACTTGCGACACGCTCTCCTAATCCTAAAGCCATCAAAAACAATCCTTGCTGGGTTAAATCAACTTTGTGCAAACCGAGGCGATCGCCATTTTTTTCTAAGGCTGTAAAATCAACGTGGGCGGTGATATCTTGCTGCCCAAGGTTAATATACGGATCGTTATGGCGATGATGTCGAGTGTAGCACTGTAAGGTTCCTGTATCTCGTCTGGGATTGTAATAACGGTTTTTAATATATCCATAGTCAATTGTTAGCACATACCCGCGCTGCAAACGGTGAGCTATTACACTTAACCATTCCCAAGCCGCTAAATTAATTTCGCTGCGATATCCATCGGGATATTTATTAATGTCTATTTCTAACGAATTTAAATAGTCAATAAGTTTTGGTGTGGAAGGTTTGTCTGTAATTTCGGTGAAAAGATTAGAGGGGGTAGAATTTCCTACATTCGTAACATAAACCTCCTGCAATTCTCCGTTTTCTATCTTGAATTGATGCACGGGGAAAGCGTCTACTAATTCGTTTGAGAAAAAGCATCCGGTGACGGAATTATTTGGGATTTCTTCTAAGTCGCACCAGGTAACTTCAAATTCTTTTAAACGTTCCTTTTGAAGTTGTTTTAATCCAGGTGATTTTTCGATAATTCTATATTTTAAAGCTTTGAAAAAATCAGAATATTCTTGCTTGATATAGTTGAGAATATCTGCGGCTAAATATCCTTGCCCAGCACCCATTTCTATTAAATCAAAAGATTTTGGTTTACCTAATATTGACCACATTTCGGCAAATTGAACTGCCAGCATTTCACCAATATCAGCACCAAGATGCACCGAAGTAAAAAAATCACCTGCTTTTCCTAAGTTTGCTGCTTTTTGGGAATAGTAACCATATTCCGGGTGATATAGGGCTAAGTCCATGTATTCAGCAAAAGTGATGCGTTGCTGAGGATTTGCGGTAATGCGATTGAAGATTTCTTGGTAAAGTTGGGGGTTATATTCCATGTTGAATGTGATTATGTAAATATCAAAAACTTCTCATTTTCTCGTTACAAGTCTCTGACTTGTAATGCATTTATAGAGGCTCTGCCTCTAGAGGCGGAGCCTCCTGCCAAACGTTCCCAGGCAGAGCCTGGGAACTAGATTTAACTAGATTTAACCAAATTAAAAGACTTACTAAACAAAAACAGCTTAATACCGCAGTAAACTACAGCCATTGCGAATAATCCCCAAGATATCCAATAAGAAGCAATATTTAATATCCACATACTAACTAAAATTAATCCTAATAGATCGGCGATTAAAACTGGTAAACGTTCGGTAATATTCCAAGTTTTAATTATATTTTTTGCCGATTGATTAATTTTTATATTAGCAAATAAGTTAAACCAAATTAAACCAAACAAAATTATTATAGAACCCCAGCCTAACCATATTGATGATAGATAAAATCCGGTTAATTCAATAATAATGGTAATAATTATAATTGTCTGAAAATTATTTAAACGAGCATCTTCAACTAACTTCTTAGCATTAGCTACTTTTTGTAAATCTTGATTTGCCATATTGGCTTGTTCTATGCAAAAGAAAAATATTCCAAAGGCTAATAATTGATCGGTTAATTCTGTATTCCACATAACTTGTCTTAGTATCCCCAAGCAAGCAGGAAAGAAAAGTAAAAATATAATTCTAGAAATCGGCATTATTTAGGTCAAAGGTTAAAGGTTAAAGGTCAAAGTTCCTCTTTTCCCCATCTCTTATTTCCCAATGCTCAATACTCTATCCCCTAAGATAATAAAAAAAAGATTCTAGATTTTGAACTCGAATAAACAATCCAAAATCCGTCTTGAAAAGTTTGATGGGACGGAAACCAATCCCATCAACTTTTCGCAAAATCTCAAATCCAAAATTGAATTTATCGATTGACGGAACCCATAATTACGTCGATACTACCCAATATCACAACAATATCTGCTACTTTTACACCTTTTAATAATTCGGGTAAAATTTGCAAGTTGTTAAAATCTGCTGGACGGATTTTCCAACGCCAAGGAAAGACATTATTCTCTCCAATTAAATAAATTCCTAATTCACCTTTACCGCTTTCTACGCGGGAATAGATTTCACCGTCGGGAATCTTGAAAGTAGGAGCAACTTTTTTGGCAATGTACTGATATTCAAAGTCGTTCCACTTGGACTTTTTACCTTCCTGCATCCGCTTGGCTTCAAGATTCTCATAAGGACCGCCAGGGAGTCCTTTGAGGGCTTGTTTGAGGATTTTGACCGATTCGCGCATTTCGCTCAATCTTACGGTATAGCGGGCGAGACAGTCTCCTTCGGTTGCCCACTGCACATCCCAGTCAAAATCGTCGTAACATTCGTAGTGGTCAACTTTTCTTAAGTCCCACTTTACCCCAGAAGCGCGTAGCATTGGGCCGGATAATCCCCAATTAATCGCTTGCTCGCGAGTAATTACACCCAATCCTTCTACACGACGGCGGAAAATCGGGTTTTTGGTAACTAATTTTTCGTATTCGTCTACTTTGGGTAAGAAATAATCGCAAAATTCCATACATTTATCTACCCAACCGTAGGGTAAATCAACCGCCACACCACCAATGCGGAAGTAGTTGTTATTTACCATGCGATAACCAGTAGCGGCTTCCCATAAATCGTAAATCATCTCGCGTTCGCGAAACTGATAGAAAAAGGGAGTTTGCGCTCCTACGTCAGCTAAAAATGGCCCCCACCATAATAAATGGTTGGCAATGCGGTTCAATTCCAGCATGATGACGCGGATGTAGCTGGCGCGTTTGGGAACTTCAATATCCGCTAATTTTTCCGGTGCGTTAACGGTAACGGCTTCGTTGAACATTCCCGCTGCGTAATCCCACCGACTTACGTAGGGAACGTACATGATATTTGTACGATTTTCGGCGATTTTTTCCATTCCTCGGTGCAAATAACCGATAACGGGTTCGCAATCGAGGACATCTTCACCATCTAGCGTCATAATTAAGCGTAAAACGCCGTGCATTGAGGGATGGTGCGGTCCCATGTTCAGCACCATTGGTTCGGTGCGAGTTTCGATTAATGCCATGAATTAGTAATTCTCCCCTTTAGACTCTTTTTTGCACTCACCCCTAAGTTTAGTTATTTTAACCAAATATTTTTAATCGAATATTTGCTCATGCTTGCTTTTGGGGAGAGTGAAGATAAATTAAGCAGCATTTTCTTAATTATGAAGGATGAAGCGGGGTTAAGTGCATTCTTATGTCTAATTCTCAAGATTGCTTATTCGCCTTGAAGTTTTAAGATTACCTATAAAATTTCTTTCCTTCTTCCCCTCTTCCCCCTCTCACGTAAGCGTAGAAGGGGATAATTATCAATTTCCACCAATATGTGTCATTGCCAGCGACAGCGTTAGCGTAGCGTCTCCCGGAGGGAGATAGCAATCTCAAATTGTTGTGTTAGCGGAGCGTGTCCGATAGGACATTGAGCCGCACCTTTGGGGTGAATGTTTCGTTTCACTCGCAATGACAAATGCACAATTAATTTTGCCTAAGTACTTAACGCAACATAAAGATTACGTGGGGAGTGTCAATACAAGAGAATTTATTGATAACTTTGTAAAAAGCGGTAGTGGAGGGCTAGATCGTCCTATAGAAGCTGTAACTTTATGAGTAATGCGAGCAGTTTCAGTTGCTCAATTTTAAATTTATAGTAGGTAACTCTTAAACTAATCTTCAAAACTATCTTAATTATTGAATAGTATATTTGTTTATACCATGCATAAATTATTGTCAATTATAAAATTATGATAATCCGTTAATCCACTGGGAACTCAAAGTTTCCATCTCATAGCCAAAGTTCTCTCAAGAGGACTAAACAGAAAATTATGCACAAATGTCTAATTTATAACTCTAATACAGTTCTCAACTGCGGTTTATTATGAGTGGCAAGAGAGTAATGCTTTCTAACTCCTAACTCACAACTCCTAACTTTTAACTCAAAACCCTCCCATGACATCCCTTAATTGCTCGAAAGGACATGAAAATCCTCACGGTAGTCGCTTTTGTCTGCACTGTGGCGAAATGTTGGTTGATACTCCAGTAAATCAAGGTATCCAGCCGGGAACGACTTTGAGCGATCGCTATTTAGTAGTACGTCAGTTGGGGCAGGGAGGATTTGGGCGTACTTATTTAGCGGAAGATATTAACCGCTTTCGCGAACCTTGTGTTTTAAAAGAATTTTCTCCTCAAGTTCAAACCGAATACGTTTTACAAAAATCAGAAGAACTTTTTGAACGAGAAGCTAGCGTTCTTTATAAATTGCAACATCCCCAAATACCTCGCTTTCGGGAACTCTTGCGGTTAAGTATTGATGATAAAGAATATTTATTTTTAGTCCAAGATTATGTAGAAGGAGAAAATTATCGTTCTTTGCTGGATAATCGTCTGCAACAAAAAAGTAAATTTAGCGAAACCGAAGTCAAACAGTTATTACAGCAGATATTACCAGTATTAAACTACATTCATTCTTTGGGTGTAATTCACCGCGATATATCACCCGATAACTTAATTCTTCGTAAAATTGACCAGTTACCAGTATTAATAGACTTTGGCGGTGTTAAACAAGTAGCAGCAACTGTAGCTTCCCAATATTACGCACCAGGTACACCTCCAGCAACTCCAATCCCAACTTTGTTAGGGAAAATAGGTTATGCTCCCCCAGAACAAATGCAAACCGGCTCGGTTGAACCTCACAGCGATTTATACGCTTTAGGTGCAACAGTTCTGGTTTTACTTACGGGCAAACAGCCAGCAGAACTAATTGATAACTATAACCTGCAATGGCAGTGGCGACGATTCGTTAATGTTAGTCCTGAATTTGGGGTGGTATTAGATAAAATGCTATCTGCTATACCGGGAGAACGCTATCAAAGCGCCAATCAAGTTTTACAAGCCCTGAATCCTCCTGTAGCTACGAACAATCCACCAATACAACCACCTCAACAACTCACACAACGAACTTTTGCAGTAGCACCAGCAGTACAATCGGCTTCTCCTACTCCCCAACCTAAAATCACTTCAGCCGCACCCGGTTTTTCGGAATCTCAACCAAAATCTACACCTTGGTGGACACCCGCACGAATTGCCATGCTATTTTTCGCAATGGTTGTTTTAGGTGGTGTAACCTATGCTGCTATTTCTCAGCTAACAAAATCAGATCCTGAAACAGCAATTTCTTCAAGTTTTTCCCCAGAAGAAAAGCAGCGCAAAGAAAGATTAAAAGCACGACGGGAACAGCTTGGTATAGACCGTAACTTCTATGTAAAAGTTGTTAATCAAATATTTTGGGAGAAAAACCCCACTTTACAGGGACGTACCTTAACCGATGAACCTCAAGATGCAGAACTCCGCGAACAATGGGATGAAACAGCAAGCGAATTGCTCAACAATATGTCCCGATTAAGTTCCGACGCTCGCCGCAAACTTGGAACCTTTACCTCTTCAGACCGCGATCTTTGGAAAGTTAGAGTCAACAATATTAATGTCGGCAGTCGTTCCGTATACGACCTCGCCGACGTACCATTTTACCGAATATTTCCCGAAAAAAGAGGTAAAAGTTTTCTCAACGAACCCGTAGGGCAAATTTGGCATGGATTTGTATTTGATAAAGTAAATGCGGTATTTGCAAAGAGCGCTTATGAAAAACTGCGATTTGCAAGCGGTGATACAACCGTTACCAGAAGCGGTAATTTTGCAGACTTGCAAGGTAAAATTTTCATCGCTCAGTTGAGCAGAAATCAACAAATGCGAGTCAACTTAACGGCTTCTCCCCAAGTACTATTTTCCATATATTCACCCTCCGGTACAAGAGTATTATTAGAAGATTCCACAAGACGCTCTTGGTCTGGTACTCTCAGAGAAAACGGATATTACGAATTCGTCGTCGTCTCTACATCAACCGAACCTCAAGATTATCGGATGCGCTTGCAGGTAGAAAACCCCGCACCACCACCGGAACCGAAACCAACACCCACACCAACACCAACACCAACACCAACACCCACACCAACCCCAACCCCAACACCCACACCAACCCCAACACCGACACCGACACTGACATCAGAACCAACCCCGACACCAACCCCGACTCCAACTCAGGAATCGGAACCTTAATTAGAAGGGATGGGGAGAAGTAAGAGGTAAGAAATTAATTATTTTACCTATTACCCATTACCCATTACCTTTATTTACTGGTCAGTGGTCACTGTTAACTGATATAATCAGAGGTTTGTTGTTAATCGGTAGGGAAAAAAATTGGCAAATCAATCATACTTAGACAAAGATACTCCTTTGGTTCCGGTAGGGAGTCACTGTATTTTGGAACTATATGAATGTCCAAAAGATTTGCTTAACGATGTTGATTTTATTAAGAAAGCTTTGGAAGCAGGAGTCAAAGAAGCTGACTCAACTTTGCTTAAGGAACTAACTCATCAGTTTGAACCTTATGGAGTAACGGCTTTAGCACTGTTAGCAGAATCTCACGTTTCGCTTCATACTTGGCCCGAAATTGGCTATATCGCTGTAGATATGTTTACCTGTGGGGAACATGCAGAACCCGAAAAAGCCTGTAAATATTTAGTTAAAGCTTTTCAAGCGAAGAATCATCTACTTTTGAAAATTCCCAGAGGTAGATTAACACCTCAGTTACAGAAACTTGAAGAAAGTCTTATGGCTGGTGCTGGGGAGAAATAGGGAGACAAGGAGAGAGGGGGAAGAGGGGGAAGAAAGTTATTAACTCCTAACTCCTAACTCCTAACTCCTAACTCCTAACTCTTATCTCCTAATTCCCTAATCTTGATGTTGCGGAAATTGTAATCAGGAGGTTCGCAAAAAAACTATTTTCAGGACTTACGCAAAGCCCACTTTTTAAGGGGGTTGGGGGGATCTTAATGTCTGGAATACTATATTTTCTTAAATTCATAAGCACCCACATCAACACCAGCACCTTGATTCCGTAGTTCGCCATCCTTATCGAGTTTTGCATAGTCACCAATTGAGGAAGAGCCAATATCAATTGCTGGTGAAGTGGACGTGAGACGGTAATCGTTACCTTCTAAATTGACAAAATCAACCGATTCCGCTAATTCATTCTCGAAAACGTTGAGATTTGTGATTCTTTCTCCTCCGTCATACAGAACTTCTGTTTTTTCTAAATTTTCTTCTGAATTAGTAAATAAGTTATTGTCCAAAGTTACGTTACTTGCATCTTGAAAATCTACATTTTGGTATTCGTTATCTGAAAAGATATTGTTGCGAATCAAAATATCGCGAGGATTATAGCCAGTAGAAGCATTGTTGTCGATATAAACACCTTGAACGTTCTTTGCAATAGTATTATTAACAATCTTTACATCCCGAACATTGTTGGCGATCGCAACTCCTACCCCACCATTCTCAATCCGTCTTCCATTCCCATAGATAACGTTGTTATAGATATTGATGTCGGATACATCTCCGACACTAGCAATTTCATCTGAAATCAAAATTCCATCAGCAGTATTGCCAAAAATTTCATTGTTGTAGATATCTAAGTTGAATGAATCGGCTCGATTACCATCTACATAGATAGCGGCACCACCTCTAAAACCGTCGTAAGTACCGGAAATCAAAGCTTGAGAAGTGATGGAATTATCGTGAATCAAACCGTTACGAGAACCTACTTTGATATCCATACCTTCGCGCTTCCCGTCTATCATCGTATTGTTTGCAACTTCAAAACCATCAACACCCCAGATGCTCAATGCTTCTTGATCTCCGTCGGTATCTCCGGGGCCATCCCATTTCCAGTTAGCTCGTTCGACAGTATTGTTAAGTATTTTGACATTGCTTCCGGTAATTTCTTTTTCCCCACCTCCAAAAAAGGTTTTGGGTAAAACAATGATTCCAGAACTTCCAGTTTGATAAGTTTCGTTGTTCTGAACGGTCATATTTTTAGCGTCGCTCAGAGATATTCCAGCCCAAGATGTATTTTCTATACGAAAACCATCAATTACCCAATTACTCTGGCCGGGTGATTGAATTACCCCTTCTGGAAAACCACCGCTATTAGGATCTGGATCGCGCAATGTTACATCACCATTAGCTTTGAGGGTAATTCTTTGCGAATCGCTACCAGATTTACCAAGGCTAATCAATTCTGTATAAGTACCCGGCTGAACTAAAACAGTATCACCCGCACCGATAGGAGAGTCTTCACTAACTGCATAATTAATACTCTTCCAAGGTTTATCTTGGGAACCAGAATTTTCATCGCTACCGCTTGGAGAAACGTAAAACACCCTGCCACCAGTACTTTGAGGAATTGGAGAGATAGTTGCTGTAACTGATGCTCCTACTAAAACAGCAGCATTTTCACTACCTGTAATTTGGTCTGAATCGCTACTATCATTAAGGTTATTGGAATCTATTAAAACATCGGGTTCTATATCTGCATCTATCGAATTAGAACCGTCAATAACATCAACAGGTAAAATATCCATACTATTTGGCATCACTGACATCACAGTGTTGACATTGGTTTCACCAAGAATCGATTCTTCTAAAGGATTTACTGGAAGTAAAGCGTCGGTTTGAAATTGTAATTCAGTATCCATATTTCTCCTTGCATGGTTTTTGACAGCGGATGTTTTTTCAGTTTTTAGATTATCCTCTTCTTCAAATTTAATAATCAGATTATTGACAGATAATAGTTCGTAATAACTATAAAACAATTAGTTTTTTGGTATAATTATCTTAATAGTATTCTACGAATTACTACCTGAAAATCATGAAGTATTTATTAATACTGTAATGAAAAACAAAAATTTAGTATTCTTGAAAAATCAAAAATACTAAATTATTTTCTGGCTTTCGAGTTAATTTTCAACTCGTATACAAATATCTCAGGCTTCGATTCTTAACCAATCTATCAAAAGTAGTAGTTAATATCATTTCTATTACTTTAGGTAGAGTATATTCCTTAAAATTTATATAGAAATTAGGACTTACGCAGCGATAACGGTACCGGAGCGTGTTCCATACATTCTAGATCCCCCCAACCCCCCGCTAATTTGGGGGGCTTGCGTAAGTCCTAGAAATAAAAGATTATTCTTTTTCAGCTAATTAATCAAAATCTGTAGGTAAATTTGGATTGCGATAATGTTGAAATAACCGGGTGATTTGTGCTGGTAAAATACGACCTAATGATAATTGCGGAATATTATCTTCTGCAAAAAATCCAACATCTTCGGTTTCGATACTTGGCGAAGCAGAACCTCCGATAAGTTCGCAATGAAAAAATAATTTGTAAATATAATTTGGATGCGGTGGATGTCCTTGTTTATCTCGATCGTAAACAGCTATCAACTTTGTAGCGCTTGTATGATAGCCGGATTCTTCCAAAATTTCTTTTACCACGGATTCACTGGGAGATTCACCGATATCAGCCCATCCACCGGGTAAAGTCCAGCAACCATCAGAACGTTCTTTTACCAATAATATTTTATTGTCTTTGAACACTGCACCCCTAACATCTACTTTGGGGGTAGCATATCCCGTCTCTTGGGTAAATAAATCTAGCACTTCATTAGCTTCAGTATTGGTATGAGTAGCTATGATTTCTGCTGCTATTTGTTGTAGATGTTTGTAACGTTCTATATCAAAAGCATTTTCAGAATACGTCAAACCATTTTGAGCAGTAGCTTGAATTTTCTGCGCCCATCCTAACCATTTGGGTTGCATTGGTTACTTCTAATTGTTCTAATTTTTTATTTGTTCGTAGTAAGGGTTTCAGCCCTGCATTTGACTAACTTCCCAATGCAATATTCCCTATTTTATTTTCACGATTTTTAAGCGCTTGCGCCTATTTTAATCGGTATTCTTTCACCGGGAAGGAAGTAGAACTAAAGTCCTTACTACGAACTTAAAGTTGTGTATTAAGTAGGTGGGTACAAACAAACCGAACTATGTAACGGAATGTTAAATACTCGAAACAATTGCGATTGCTTCGTTTCACTTTGTTCCACTCGCAATGACGCACTTATGAACTTTCCCATCCACCTACTTAATTGTTAATTCGCAACTAACAACTAACAACTAACAACTAACAACTAACAAATCAATTAAGCATCATTCAAAGCTGCAATACCGGGTAATGTCTTACCTTCAAGTAATTCCAAGCTGGCACCACCACCTGTAGAAATATGGCTCATTTGGTCGGCTAAACCAACTTTTTCCACTGCTGCAACGGAGTCACCACCACCGATAATTGTGGTAGCACCATGCTTACTGAGATTTGCTAAAGCACGAGCGATCGCTTCGGTACCGACGGCAAATTTATCAAATTCAAACACGCCCATAGGACCGTTCCAAATAACTGATTTACAGTCTGCAAGGGCTTCTTGGAACTTTTTAATCGATACCGGACCAATATCTAAACCCATCCAACCATCGGGAATTTCGTCGATGTTGACGGTTTGAGAATTAGCATCGGCAGCAAAGTTATCGGCTACAACTACATCTGTAGGCAATAACAACTCTACGCCTTTTTCTTTAGCTTTAGCTTCCAAAGTTTTCGCTAATTCTAATTTGTCTTCTTCTACTAAAGACTTACCGACATTCAAACCACGGGCTTTGTAGAATGTAAAAATCATTCCACCACCGATGATTAATTTGTCGCATTTGTCGAGTAAAGTTTCAATTACGCCGATCTTGCTGGAAACTTTGGAACCGCCGATAATTGCAGCCAAAGGAGGCTGAGGATTTTCGATCGCGTTTTGTAAATACTGCAACTCTTTCTCAATCAAATATCCAGCAATGGAAGGACTCAAATAGTGAGTTACACCTTCAGTGGAAGCATGAGCGCGGTGTGCCGTACCGAATGCATCATTTACGTACAAATCGGCATTTGACGCTAATTTCTTCGCAAATTCAGAATCGTTTTTCTCTTCTTCACTATGAAAGCGGACGTTTTCTAGTAAAAGCACGTCTCCGTTTTGCAATGCCCCAACTTTGTTTGCAACTTCATCACCAATACAGTCATCGCATTTGACAACTTCTTTGCCTAACAACTCAGAAAGCCTTTTAGCTACTGGGGTTAAGCGTAATTTATCTTTAACTTCACCCTTTGGTCTTCCAAAGTGACTTGCTAGAATTACTTTAGCTTCTTTGCTAATCAAATCTTGAATTGTAGGTAAAGCTGCCCGGATGCGCGTATCATCCGTAATATTACCCGCATCATCCAAAGGAACGTTGAAATCCGCTCTTACCAAAGCCCGTTTACCTTGCAAGTCGCTTTTAGATAAATTTGCTAAAGATTTTTTGGACATAATTTAACTCTCCCGATCGCCTTTTTGTTATTGTGATTGAAAATAGAACTATCAAGATTTTACAGAGTTTCGGGGTCACAGGGAATCCGATGTTCAAAACAATTGTTTTTTCAGTAGATCAAAGTCGAGAAGCACGGGAAGCAGCAGAGTTTGTTGCCCAGTTAGTACAAAAGCACCAAAGCAATCTGATATTACTGAGTGTCGTAGAAGAAACTACCGTCTCAGAATCATCCAGCGATGATGTAATGAAGTCACCAGAAAAAGTCGAACAATTACTCCTCGATGCTCAAGCTTTCTTTTCTAGTCAGGGAATAGAGGCAGAAATTCTGGAAAAAGTTGGTCAACCGGCTTTTGTGATTTGCGATGTTGCCGATGAAATTAAAGCCAATTTAATTGTTATGGGCTGTCGCGGATTGGGATTAACTGATGAAGGTTCCCACGATAGCGTTACCAACCGCGTGATTAATCTTTCCCCTTGTCCGATTTTAATTGTGCCTTAAATAAGTTAGGAGTTAGGAATTAGGAGTTAGGAGTTATAAATTATAGCGATCCTAATATGAGTTGTAAAAAATTGAGACTAAGAAACCCGGTTTTTCCAAAAAATCCGGTTTCTTAATTTTATTTAACCTTTCTCTCCATTTCCGCAGTGCCCTTGCTTCCTACTTTCAAAGAATCTTGTTCTTTACGTTCTCAGACAAAGATTTATTGCTCGAATTATTAGAAATATCCGATTCAGATAGATTATCTTTACGGAGGGGTTTCTGTATATTTTGTAGTAGTAAATAGTTTAAAACTGTGCGAATAACAATAATTACAGCTAATCTTCCTATATCTTCCCAGCTAGGAGTTATGGTAGTTCTAAGAATACTTCCTCCAACCAAAAAGTTTAATCCTAAAGAAAACGAGTAACCCATCTGTAGACGGCTTTCTTGGAACATTTTAGCTGAGTTTGTAAAAGATAAGGCATTTCGTAAAAATATAATTAAACCTTTGATTAACCCTATAGAAATTACAAAAAGGGCTAATAGTTGACAGGTACTAATTGCGATGTCGATCAGATTTCTGACAAAGGGTTCCATTGTTTTTAGATTTTAGATTTTAGAATAAACTTCTACTTACTTAATTAATATTACTTGTCGATAGTGCATATCTTCTTAGGGTTGCCTATTCCCTGTTCCCTCTTAATAGCACAATATCTACAATAGAAAAGTTTTTGATGCACTAAAGTTTCTCAAATAACTCTGCTAACACCACATTAGAAAACAAAAACCCATCGGGATCGTGCAATCGCAATCTGCCATCTATGAGTTGCACCCAACCTTTTTCTAAATAAGATTGCAATACCTGTAATACTTCTTTAATTTTATTTTCACCAAATTGTGCTGTTAATAATTGCAAGTTTATCCCTTCAGCCAAACGTAACCCTAACATTAAGGTTTCTAATAAAACTTCATGAGGGGTTGTGACATCGCAATCAATTATACTTCCATCATTCACCCAAGCGTAATATTCTTTGGTTTTACGAGGGCGGTTGAAGCGTTTGCCTTGAAAATAACTAGCTGCTCCCATTCCGAAACCGTAATAAGCACGATTTTCCCAATAAACTCGATTATGACGACATTGATATCCTGGTTTGGCATAATTAGAAATTTCATAATGCTCGTAACCTGCATTGGTTAAGATTTCTTGTGCCATACGGTACATTTTTACCGTTGTTTCATCCGTTGGTAAAGGGCGATCGCCGGGTTGATAATAACGTCCAAAAGCGGTACCGGGTTCTATTGTCAAGTCATATATAGATATATGCATAGGCGCAATTTTGATTGCCTGCTCTAGAGATTGTTGCCATATATCTAAAGTTTGATGTGGTAAACCAGAAATTAAATCTATGCTGAAATTAGAAATCTCGGCATCTTGAAGTAAATCGACAGCTGTAAAAATATCCGAAACCGAGTGATAGCGTCCGCAAGCTTGCAATAATTCTTCTTGAAAAGCCTGTACTCCTAAACTTAGACGATTTACACCTGCATTTAGATATCCTTGCAAATGTTGTTTATCGAAAGTACCTGGATCTATCTCCATAGAAATCTCTGCACATTTGTCAATCCCGAATTTCCCATCTAAAATTTCTAATATTTTTTGTAATTGTTGTGTTGAAAGTAATGAAGGAGTACCACCACCAAAAAAAATTGTTTCTAAAGGTTTATTATTAGTTTGTATCGTGACAATTTCTTGACATAGCACTTCAACATATTGAGAAATTGCGGTGGATGTTTCGCCCCGTTTGGTGTTTCCTACCACATATATGGGAAAATCACAATAAAAGCAGCGTCGTCTGCAAAAAGGAATATGTATGTAAGCAGCGCTCGCAGAGCTTGAAGTAATTGAATTAGCTGGCTTTTCGGACATTATGAGAAACAATTTAATTTAGATTACAAATGAATTAGAAATAGTAAAAATTAATGAGAAATCTACATTTTTGTATGGATTTACAACAAAATAAGCAGAATAAAAAAGCTGAGAATATTTGGTTATAATGATTGCAGATGGTTTATCAACAAGCCTCTATGTTCACTGCAAATATTTATCTCTATTTTTAACCCGATTACATACAAAGTTACTCGATCTGATCGAGTAATGCAGTTGCAGGAAAACAACACAATCATGTTTGACGCTATTATAATTTTCTCATTCGTCCTAGCAGCAACAGGGATAGGTTACTACAGCACCGATTTACTACCTAAAGGTACGTTAGATAGTGTAAGCAACCTAGAAGCTTTACGCTTAGTCTTTGCCGCTTTTACAGCCATCATTGGTGGTGCTGTCGGGCTGCGAGTCCAAACCGGATATCGTCGTTTAGAAGCTCAAGTCCGAGATTTACCTCTTGAAGTTATTCTGACACGTTCAATTGGTTTAGTAATTGGATTGTTGGTAGCTAACTTAATGTTAGCGCCGCTATTTTTGCTGCCAATTCCCGATGACTTTAGCTTTATCAAGCCATTAGTAGCCGTTGTAGGCAGTATCACTCTGTCTTATACTGGCATGAATTTAGCAGATACCCACGGACGCGGTTTATTACGATTAATTAATCCTAATACAGTAGAAACGATGGTAGCTGAAGGGACTTTAAAGCCTGCTGCTGCCAAAGTTTTAGATACTAGCTGTATTATTGATGGTCGCATTGAAACGCTGCTAGATACCGGCTTTTTGGAAGGACAAATTATCGTACCGCAATTTATTTTGTTGGAGTTACAGCAAGTCGCTGATGCTAGTAAAGATCAAAAACGGGTGCGAGGAAGACGGGGATTAGAGATTCTTAACCGAATTAAGAAATCTTACTCCGAACGTATTGTAATTAACTCCCTTGATTACGAGGAAATTGCCACGGTAGATGCGAAGTTGGTTCGGTTTGCTCAAGAAATCAACGCTACTTTATTAACAAACGATTACAACTTATCCAAAGTTGCCAGCGTGCAGAAAGTCCCCGTATTGAATGTCAACGACTTGGTAAATGCAGTACGTCCGAATTTTCTGCCAGGGGATAACATTGATTTGAAAATACTCAAAGAAGGTAAAGAACCCAGTCAAGGTATCGGCTATTTAGATGACGGTACGATGGTGGTAGTTGAAGAAGGAAGTAGTTTTGTTGGTGGTGAATTACGAGTAATTGTTACCAGCTCATTGCAGACTTCTGCCGGTAGAATGATTTTTGCTAAACCCCAAGCTTCTGCATTTGCATAAATGTTTGAAGTCTATTTCAACAATTCAATTAAATTCATGAATTTAGGTATCGATGTGGTTTGACTGCATCGATATTTTTTGGAAATATAGTAATTAACCTAAAATCGCTATAGCTATACCGTGCAGGGAGCGAGACGCTTCCACTACAAATGCATTAGATAAGGTAAAAATTGAAAATTGAGAATCCACACCCTACCCTACAAGAACACCTTACGGTTAACAGGTAACAATTAATAATTAAAACAAATGGCGCGTCCGTTACGTAGTAAATTTTGCTTTCTGTGCAGTCAACCTGCATCAGTTCTTTACAGAATCAAGTATCTTGAAGATGGTGATTGGGTTTTTGTATGTCCCCAATGTTGGGAAAAAGTTAGTCAAAATAACCCATTTTATGTTTATGGTGGAACTTGGAAAGCAAAGAAAAAATAATGTTAAATAGTTAGGAGTTAGGAATGAGGAGTTAGGAGCTAGGAGTTATAGCGGATTTCACTTGGGTGCAATACAAATTTGACCTCACCCCCTTCCCCTCTCCTTAGTAAGGAGAGGGGTGCCGCAGGCGGGGTGAGGTTTAGCGAAGTGTATTGGACTCAACTCAAAACTGCTATAGAAGGAGTTTTTAACCTTTGACCTTTAACCTTTAACCTTATTGAATTATGAACAATAACGAACTTGACATTCCCAAAAAAATAAAATCGCTTTCTCAAGATTTACTATGGATGAGCGAATCTGATTATCCTTTTGATACTTTTACATGGTCGAATCAAGAAGTCAAAGAAGTCAACACGCAGAATTTATTACAAAAAACTCATCACTCCCTCGATGCTCCTGTCAAAGTAATAGATGTGGAAAAGTTTTTTCAGCGAGCTACAGATGAAAAAGACTGGTACGACGACGAAGAAAAAGAAACAGCCAAAAAATATCAAGCCCTTGTAGAAACTTTAAAGCAAAATTTAAACAATATCCAAGTTTATAAGATAGGTGACGTTGAAATCGATGTTTACATTGTTGGGCAATTAAAATCGGGAGATTGGGTTGGTTTGTCAACAAAAGCTGTGGAAACTTAACGTTAAGAGTTAGGAGTTAGGAGTTAGGAGTTAAGAGTTAGGAGTTATAAATAAATTCCTCACCTTTAACCTATGCCCAATTACCAATTACCGATGCCCAATGCCCAATTCCCAATCCCCAATCAACTTTTTCGATCAATTCGACTTTCAATTACTTGCTGTATAGATTCCGGTACTTTAGTCAAAAAGTTGTAACCTGTTTTAGCTTCTATTTCATCAACTGAAACTATATATCTTTCCCAGTCATCGCCGGTATTTTGACGATTGGTTACGTTTACAGCGATAACTCTTGTATTTTCAGATATCCCTTGCAAACCTTGTCCGGGTTTATCCAAAACTACAATCACTTTCCATGTGGATCTAGGAGCGGTAACTTCCTTTTTTCTACCAATTTTTTTAGAATAACCATCAACACCAGCAATAATATAAAGTTCTTTACCTTGCTTTACTAAATACCGACAATATTCTTCTAATTCTCGCCATGCACCTCGATTATTATCGGGAGTTTGGGGGACGATATTAGTCATTAAAAAAGTAGCTGAATTATCTTGTACGCTGGCAGTACGATCGGCACTCGGAACCATATGTCCTCGGTCGTAACCGCTACCAGTGTAGTCGCTCGGTTTGATACGATACCAATCTGGTGGTAGCGAATCATCGGGACGAAAATCGTCTTGACGTTCGGTATTACCTAACCAACTTTGATTGAGTTGCCAAGCTACCCAATTTGGCGTACCTCGTTCCCGACTGTATGATAAAGCGTATTCGGGTTTTATCATCAGATAGTTATTCGGATTTTCCCCGGCATTACTGGGATTACCCATTGCTAAATGACGATTGACTGGTTGTTGCAACAGCAGTTGACAACCAGCAATCAAAGCGAATAGGAATACAGAAATAACAAAAACTAAATTTCGTTTCACAATGGTTCTTAGAAGTTTCCGTCTAGAAGTATTCCATTGCAAGGTAGCTTTTGAAAAGGGGGAAGCGCTACGAAATCATTACAATCAAATACCCATTAGCCGTCTTATTTATTATCCATTACAGCAAGATGAACCAGCATTAACTGCTTGTCGTCTTCAAGTGTCTTCAGTAAAGGACTTTTAATCGCTTTTTTTGCAATTAGAATCTGGTTTTCTAGTGGCAAGTTTTCAAAGTCTATTTCTTGCTTGCGATGACTATCTTTCTCCGGACAGTGCCATTCATATTTTACGGTGAAATTGCTATATAATGACCACTTACTTAAGCTGCCATATTTAAGATTAGTTAAGTCTTTGACACAAGTTACGATCAGCTGTGATTGCATTTCTACTGAAACTTTCATAAAGTTAGACTCAATTTTATACTTTGATTTTGAAAAATGACAATTTTAAAAACGGTTATTCATTATTTTGTCATATTGCTGTGACAATATAGTGATTTTTTTGCGATCGGATAAAAATCTGTATAGTGATAATTACTTTTTCTGCAAAAAACTTATTGGCAACTTGTCAGCAGTAAGTTAACAAGCTGTCGATCGTAGATTAGCAGTAACTATAAAAATACTTTGATACTTATCTATTAATATATTTTACGATTGAATAAGGTGCAAATAAATAAAAAAATGTTTAATTATTTATTTGTTTTTGATTACGTAGGACTTTTATAGGTAAAACAAAAACCTCTTTATCTAACTAAGCTCTAGTAGTTCACCACATAAGTTATGAGGGGTAGCACATTCGTAGTGCGAGCATCTTGCTCGCTGGCGCTATCGAGCGAGCAAGATGCTCGCACTACGCAAACCCATCAAAGTTAATGTGGTGGAGTACTAGGAATGTGCTAGGTTTAGTATTTATAACCATAGCAAATATACATAGGTAATCATCAATTGTTTTACAAAAGCTTTTTATTATAGTTTGTATAATCTTTTGATGAATAAATCTGTAAAATTATCCAGATAAAAAACAAGTCAAAATCGTTGTTATTTTTAGATTCAGTTAGATTTATTTAGATTGAATTATTTCATTATTACTTTAGTTTTGCAAAGTGATATTTAAGAGTAACTTATTATAGCTAAGCTAGATAGTATTAAATACACTTTCTAAAGTGTCATAAAGTGTCATAAATTAAAAGAATCTTATTCCACTCGAAAGAGGAAAAATAGCTGTTTTAGAGTTGAAATGATTTTCTATGCTTTTTTTGCTTATTTGTTTCGTTAACTGTAAAGATTCTCAAACTAAAGTAGCCCCTGTTTGATAAACGGAAAAATGATAGTATTGGCTACAGTTAAACTTAACTTTCGTAAATTTCTAATGGTAACTTATTAGGATCTTTGAAAAAAGCAAATCGCTTACCAGTAATTTCATCAATTCTGATATCTTCTACCGCTACGCCTTTTGATTTTAAATAGCGAACAGTTTCTTCTAGATTATTTACTTCAAAGCAAAGATGTCTTAAACCGCACGCTTCTGGATTGCTGAGTCTTTCTGGTGGATTAGGAAAAGAAAATAGTTCAATTCGATAGTTTTCTCCAACTTGTAAATCTAATTTGTAGGAATTCCTAGAATCGCGAAAGGTTTCTTGAATAATAGAAAAGCCCAAAACTTCTGTATAAAAATATTTTGAAACTTCGTAATTCGAGCAAATAATTGCTACATGATGGATTTTGCTGACTTTCATATTAGGAGTTGTGAGTTGGGCATGGGGCATGGGGCATGGGTAATTGGTAATTGGTAATGATTGTTTATTCTCCCCTTCTTCATCTTCTGCCTACTCTTCTTCCACTCCCTCACCTTACCCGATGCCCAATGCCCAATTCCCAATCCCCTATTAACCATTACCTATCACGAATCTTGCAATGTGGTTTTAGAAACGATTCTGGTTTTCTTTTTATCAGCTTCTGAAAGCTCTTCTCCAGATTGCAAACGGGTTGCAGAGGTTTGTAAAACGGTTGCTGCACCGCTATCTCCCATCTGCAACGCTGTTTTAGCTGCGGTTTGTAACATAGTCGCAGCACCGGCTCTATCTCCTTGTTGCAGTTTGGCTTCTGCTAGCTGAGTTTGCCGATATTTTGCTAATGCTAAAACATGAGGCTGCACTTGTGGATTAACTACGGGTTGGTATGAAGAGGTTACGTTAATTTCTATGGGGATAGTATCACTGAGCAATCCCGTCATATCGCTCGTTGGATCGTCGTAACGAACCTGTAGTTGAACTACTGTATGATTACCTTCGGCAAATTGTCCTAAATAAATATTTGCTAAAACTGTTCTTTTGCTATCTTTCATTAAGTCACCCAAACGCACTGCAAAACGTCCGTCTGCTTCTTGTTGCACTGGCAATTCGATAGTATCGGGATATACTTGAGCAACGGGTTTAAGTTCAGCTAACCGAACCTTGGGCATTAAAGAAAATAGTAGATAAGCATTGGTTAAACCTACGGTTTGAATCCGGTTGAATAATTGATTAAACTTATCTTCGGCTTCTTCTGGTTGTGCGATATGCGATAAACTACCACCGCCAGCATCGGCAATTTCTTCGAGAACATCTTGGTTCCAATTATCGCCAAACCCTAAAGAATTGAGAGTTAAGCTATAATCAACGGCTAAGTTAGCGAATTTCATACAGCGTTTGTTATCGCCGTGTTCGTTTTCACCATCAGTTAATAAAAAAGCTTGAGAAATGGCTTCTTTTTTGCCCTTCGCTAATTCTTCAATTCCCAAACGCAAACCTTCATCAATAGAAGTACCGCCATCGGCACTGAGACGGTTTATTTGTTGTTTTATACCTTCTCTATCTTCAATTACCTGGTTGGGAACGAGTACCTTAGCTCGGTGATCGAAAACTACAATACTAAGGCGATCGCCATCTTTAAGTCGATCGACGATGCGGTTTGCGGCTTTTTTAACAGTTTCTAGCGGACGACCATTCATGGAACCGCTATGGTCTAAAATCAAGCATAAATTAAGGGGGACGCTACGGTCTAAATTTTCTACCTTAGCGGTTAAAGAAACTGCTAACTGACGTTGAGAACTTGATTGATTTACGTCCAGATTGCGATCGTTGAGTTCGGGCAATAAGCTAACTTTCATATGGGTTGCGGTTCCTTGCACGGACTATATTATATATAAATAACTTCAGAAAGCAGCCAACTCGCTACGGAAAAGTACTGCTAGTAGTTCAATACCTTAAATGATATTCATAATTTCACTTGCTTGAAAAAGAATTTGCAAGGGATATGGGGAGAGGGGGAAGAGGGGGAGAGGGGGAAGAGGGGGGAGAGGGGGAAGAGGTTAAAAAAATTTTATTACCAATGCCCAATTACCAACTACCAATTACCAATCCCCAATCCCCAATCCCCAATGCCCAATGCCCAATCCTAAATTGTAAATTGTAAAAAGCGAGAAATCCACACCTCCATAGTCGCTATCCGTTGCGTTAGTATGTTCTACAGTTAATAGCGTTAATTCAGGCAACGGTTGGAAAATGGAACATTCACCCATCAAGGCTATGCAAGCGCCTTATACGGGCGACAATCTTTATCGCACACCACCCCCAGACTTACCTTCACTATTGTTGAAGGAACGTATCGTGTACCTGGGAGCGCCACTGGTGCCAGAAGTTACTAAATTAATTATTGCTGAATTGCTTTATTTGCAGTCGGAAGACCCAGAAAAGCCAATAAAAATTTATATTAACTCTGTTGGTACAAGTTTTGGCGACCAGCCTATTGCTTTTGAAACAGAAGCTTTTGCTATATACGATACAATGAGGTACATAAAACCTCCTATTCATACTATTTGTATCGGACAAGCTATGGGTATGGCAGCAATGTTACTCAGTGCCGGAACAAAAGGCTGTAGGGCTGCTTTACCTCATGCTTCTATTGTTCTCAAACAACCTATCAGCGGTACAAGAGGACAAGCCACTGACATTCAAATCATGGCGAAAGAAGTCTTTGTAAATAAAGAAGCAATGATTGATATCTTTGCTCTCAACACTGGACAAGACAAGGCAAAGGTTAAAAAAGATATGGATCGCTTATTCTATATACCGCCAGAGCAGGCAGTAGAATATGGCTTGATCGATAGAGTTTTTGAAAGCAAAGCACAGTTAGACTCCGAATCTGCCGCACCAGCTGGAGTTTTATAAACAAGTAAAGATTAAATAAGAGGGTGAATTTGATAAATTTTATTCAATTTATGAATTTTATTCAAACGTTCATCCTTTAAGTAGTTTATCGCTTCTTCGGGGATAGGAATCAATTATTGCTATACGATAAATATTCCCACTTGCGGTATAGCTTCATCCTACGTTGGTTTTCATTCTTAATTAATTACAAACGGAGTCGAAAATATGCCAATAGGCTATCCTAGCGTTCCTTATAAACTACCAGGGGAACAGTATACTCAGTGGGTTAATATCTATACTCGCCTCGCCCGCGATCGCATTATCTTCTTAGGTGATGAGGTAAATGACCAGATAGCCAACGAAATCATTGCTATCATGTTGTACCTTGATTCCGAAGATCCGGGCAAAGATATTTTTCTGTACATAAATTCACCAGGCGGCGTTGTAACATCTGGTTTGGCAATTTACGATACCATGCAGCACATTAAGTCTGACGTGGTAACAATATGTCTTGGTTTAGCAGCTTCAATGGGTTCATTCCTGTTAGGTGGTGGAACCAAAGGTAAGCGATTGGCATTACCTCATTCGCGGATTATGATTCACCAACCTTCCGGTGGTACAAGAGGGCAAGCAACCGATATCGAAATCGAAGCCCGAGAAATTATCCGGATTCGCCATCAGCTAAACGGCATTTACGCTAACAACACTAATCAATCAATCGAAAAAATTGAAAAAGACATGGATCGTGACTTTTTCATGTCAGCCGAAGAAGCCAGAGAATATGGCTTGATTGACAAAGTGATTGAAGAACGACCTGTTTAGAAGAGATGGGGGGATGAGGAGACAAGGGGATGGGGAGTTAGGAGTTAGGAGTTAAGAGTTAGGAGTTAATAATTTAAAACATTTAGCTGGTTACTAATTAGTGATTTCCAATGCCCCCTGAGCCGCACGCTCTCGCGTGAACGGGTTGCGCCACTTGCTACAAGTCGGCGGCAGTCGCTACAACGGTCGTGTTCCTCCCGAACTTTGCTCAACGCGGGGAACCCGCGCACGCAAGTTCTCTTTGCAACGCGCTGCCGCTGCGTTCCCGCCCAACGCAGTGGCTTACCATGCCCTTCGGTCCAATGCCCCATCTTTCGTAAACTTGTACATAGCGAACTTTAAATTATAAATTTAGTCTTTATCATTAATGGCTTCAGCAAATTGCTGAAAATGTAATATAATCAGTCACTTACTTTAATTATTTAAAATAATAATTTAATAATTAGGTAAGCTGACAGCTGTTAAAAGTGCTTCTGATAGCTCGAAATGGATCTTCTAGATTGCTACCGTTTATTGGGTTTAAGGTCGGGAGCTTCTTTTCCCGATATTAAATCGTCTTATCGCCGACTTGCACAGCAATATCATCCCGACATTAACCCGGATGATGAAAGAGCTAAGGAAAAGTTTATTGCTTTGACTGAGGCATATAAATTGTTGTTGCAAGTTATACCGCCGACCGAAGACAATTCTTACAAAAACGTGTCGCAAGCTGTAGAAACGCCGCAAAAACAACCGACGCGGGTTAAAGAGACACGGCAGCAAAAAGCACCTTCGGTACCCAAGCAACCGCCACAGCAGCCAAAACCGAAACCTCCTCATGTTGCAGAAATTGAGCGACGTTTGAAGTGGAAGACTTACGAACAGCTACAGACATTTCTCAAGGAAAGACGTTTCCCGCAAGCAATTGCATTAGCAGAAGCTTTGGTGGAACGTTTACCGCATGATGCTGAAGTACGGCAATGGTTAGCTATATCATATCAGCTTTGGGGACGGGCGTTAATTTCTGAAAAACAGTTACTTAAAGCAAGAATTTATCTTAAAAAAGCTTTGAAAACCGACCCTAAGAACAAGTCTTTGATTAACGAGGTGCAGCGCGATTTTAGGAAGTTAGAGCAGGTTTTTTAGGAAGTAGGGAACGGGGAACGGGGAATGGGGAACAGATAAATAAGTAATTAGGGTAGCATCCCAAATTTTTAATTTTGTAGTGCGAGCATCCTGCTCGCTCTGGAACACTAACGAGCAAGATGCTCGCACTACCTGCGGATTTTTCAAAAATTGCTATGCTCGCAGTAATTAGTTTATTGTATCTTGACTTTACTAGTGGAATTTACGTAATTTTAGTGAAGCTGAGTGGTGAGTTTAAGTAATATTACTTGGTTTATGATATTCTTCTCTCACCGAAGATAATTAAACTAATTATTATGTTTATTCGTGCTGCTTCAGCTTTTTGTTTGACGATCGCATTTACCGGCATCTCAAATCAAATTACGCTGGCTGAATCTGTGAATGTCTACTTTAGCGGCACAGTCGAACCTCGTGCTAGTTTCAACAGTTATACTCCTGGCAAAATAGAATCAAGTCTTTCTGGTAAAGGCGCTAAAAGTACCAATAGTTTTAACAGCATAGCTCCTGCTAAAATTAATCTTCAAGCTAGTAGCCCTACGACAATTAGCGTTTCTTCTGCCAAGCTTTCTACTAACGATGCTATTGATACAGGACATATCCCGACTTTAAGAGTTGGTTCGAGTCAAATTAGCGGTAATAATGTGACTTTGCCTGCGGGTAAAAATACTGTAGAAGTCGATTTGTTATTGAAAAATCAAGTTTATACTCCAGGAACTTATACTTATGACGTTACTGTAACTATGGTTAATCCATAGAAAATAAGTAATATCGCGGAAGTGTTTATTATAAAAAATAGCTACAAAGTAATCGAGATACCGATATAAATCGGCGTAGATTAACTAGGTTATTTTGTAATGCTATATCGTTTGGCAATCGCTTCAGGATTATTACTCACAAGTTTTTTTAATTTTGCTCCAACCGCACTAGCTGAAGTAAAATTCAGTAATCTTGAACCCGGTACTATTGAATCGGGAGGAGATTTGAAAGTATTGGAGTCAGTAGTACCTGCAAATATTAATGTCAACGTTCCTCCTGACACGTCTGCTCAAATTACAGTTTTATCACCTAACTTGGTATCTGGTGCTTCGCCAGATCCTAGTGGTACTAACAAGATAGGATTCTTAGAATTTGGTTCAAATAACCTTAGAAGCGAAGGGAATAATGCTACAGCTAATTTACCTACTGGCGATACAAATTTAGAAGTTGGATTGCGGGTAGAACGTCCGGTTTCATTTACACCGGGGACTTATAATTATGCTGTGAATCTTAGCGTGACGATTACGCCGCAGTAGAAAACCTCACCCTCGCTTAACAATCAGGTAAATCTCTCCCTCTCCTTGTTAAGGCACCAGTGTACACACATCTGATGAGATCCCCCTAAATCCCCCTTGTTAAGGGGGACTTTAAATCCATTCCCCCCTTTTTTAAGGGGGGTTAGGGGGGATCTAAACGCTGTGAAACAAATCTAAAAGACTTCTGTGTACACCATAGCCTTGTTAAGGAGAGGGAAAATTTTGTAGGGTGTGTGACGGCTACGATAATTTTCACATATAACGAAATAAATTGATTTTGCCGTCACGCACCAATTGATTTTAATGATTTTGAATCTTCACAAACAAGATGTTGGGTTACGGCGCAAGATTAATTTCTAGATGAAAACCATTATTCCGGAGTGCGCCTAACCCAACCTACACGAAAAAACTACTTTGAGGGAATCATCAATTTAACGTTAAAAGGAATCCGATTTTTTTTGTTTACTCCCCATCCCAATTCACCAGTTAACTGATATTCTCCCGGTGCTAATTTCAACTCTTTATTCAAAGATTTCGCGGTAAGATAACGCTCTCCTTCTGCTAAGACTGTTGTATCGGAAATATTTCCTTTTTGAATTACTTCTTTTCCTTTCTTTAATTGCCAATCTCCGGCGACTATTGCCGATGCTTTACCTTTGTTGCTAACTAATAGCTGGATTTGGTTGTTTTTTTGATTAACTCTAGCGCTAGAGAAATTTAAATTTGGTGAAACATCACCTTTACGAACGTACAAAGCAACGCCGATACGAGGAATAATATTAGTTTGAAGGGTGACGTTGGTTTCGGGATTCGTTTCTGTAATTGTTCCTCTTTTCAAGTTTTCGGTAAAAATCATTGTGCGATATTCACCGTCGGGTAAGCTGGGTGGAAAACGGACGATAAAACGAATATTGCGCTTGCTTGATGCTCCCACCTGTAGCTCTCTGGGAGAAAATTGTAGGTAAGGTGTTAAATCTTGGGGACTCTCAGATAAAGTTTTGAATCCGGTTTCTTTATCGTAGGTGAAAGGTGAAGTGTAAACGCGAGCGCGAAAATCTTGAGAATCTGGATTAGATACCGTAATTCTACCTTGAGCTTGTCCCCGTTTGGCTTCAGTTTCAACCACCATCGGAGAAATAGAAATATTTGCTTTAGCGATTCCCGACAGTAAAAAGCTAGATAGCAAGACGCTAGCTAAAGGTAATGAAAATTTACGGATAGAAGCGAAATTCATTGATAATTTAAATAAATGATGGGTAATTTTACAGAAACGAAAAGGATATTAAAATATATCGGGATATACTGAGTAAATCGGTTGGAAGCTTGCAGGCACCAACCGATTGAGTAAAATTAAAATTCGATTTTTGAGGGAACCATTATCTTGTTTTAATCGGTTCCTTCTTTGTTTGAAAGCATTAAAGCAAATCTTCTATGAAGGAGTAGCAGTTACAGTTACATTATATTCATAAAGACCTTCAGGTAAATCTGTATCGCTTTCAACTCTTAGATCTACATCAAGAGGAACATCAGTGTCGGTAGTGACGTTTAAAGGCGTAGTAAGGGTATCATTATCTGTAATATTAGTACCATCGAAAAGTGTTGCGATCGTACTTTGTGCAGTAAAGCCTTCAGGTACTTCTCCTGCTGTTACTGATGTAACAGATACTTGGTTCTCACCATTACAATTAACTGTAATGCTACCTGATATACCATCAGTTGCAGTTGAATCAAGAGTAGTAAGATCTCCATCTACAAGTGCAAGGGTACCAGGTGTAGGATTGCTTAATGTACAAACAGAACCAACAGTACCGCTGAACGGAACCATCATTTCATCTGAAGTTTGAGCATGAGCTTTGGGTGCTAAAGCCATTGCACCAAGAAGAGCGAAACCAGCGGTTAAAGCTAAGCGACGAATCATAAAAAATATCTCCGGTAAGTGAAAATTGATTAATTAATTGAAACTGAGAAAATAACAGCTTAAATGTTGCTTAATCAACTTTGAATAAATCAAAATTAATTATTAAGAAAGCAAGAATGTTAAAGCTTGAATGATTTGAATAAAGCAAACTTTTATCTTCTCAGCCACGACGGCAATAAACCATTCGTTATTAAAAATCATGGCTTTGATAAACCAAATTTGTCGTCAGCAAGATTACGCAAACATATTTTTATTAAAAAGCTGGTGAAAGCATTGAATTTCTGTAATTCGACTGCATAAGTGTGGATTACACGGATATCATTCGATTGTAAAGTTGCTATAAATGAGTCGCTGAGATTACTGGAATTAGTAGTAATTATGTTTCTGTACAATTACAGCTACTTAAATGAATTTACTTTAGTAGTTTGAAACTACAAAGGTAAACAATACTATTATTTTCTTTCTGCTAGGAGATTATTGTAAAAAACCGCAGAGACAAGCCACTGCGTTGCGCGGGAACAAGCGCGTTGTAGCAAGTGGCGTGCTGAGAGCGCAGAGGAAAGAGATAAATAGAGATTGTTTAGATTGTTACTTTTAATAAAATGTTTATTTAAATTTTCAATGGATAAAATATATTGGCTGTCAGCGTTTATTTATATTGCCATTTTTAACATAATTCCGAAAGCAATTGCTCAATCAAGTGTTAATGATTCGGAGTTAGAAAATACAGGATTAAATCTCGATCGCACTAATAAAAGTTCTAACGATTTAATTGAAAGATTAAAGCAAATTAAAGCCGAAAATAGAAAAAATTATCTAAATTTACGATTAAAAGAGAAAATTAATTCGCAAAAGCCTTTAAATACCTCTGATACTTCGATAAACATCGATTTAGATAAGTTTACTACGTTTCCTGTGGGCTTGAATGTCGGTAAGCGCAACGTGAAAGCGGGTGTTTTGGTGCGGGGAAATGAAGATGGTTCCAAAGCAATTGATTTTCAAAGTTGGCTTTTACCTTATGATGCGGTAATTCAAGTTTTGAAGTTGAATGTAACAACTTTACCAGATGGACAGTTAGAAGTTCGCTCTCCGGGAATTGTCACTCGTATCAACCCAGAACAGCTTCGCAATGACTCGGAATTAGGGTTAGTTTTTTCAATTGCAGATTTGCAAAGGCTGTTTGGGGTAAGTGCAAAGTTCGATATTGATGATTATGCAGTTGTCTTTGATGTACCCTGGCAAAATAGAAGGAATAATAGAATCGGACAAGCTGAAATTCCTGTAATTTTAGATGGTTTACCGCGTTTCCAACCGGGAAATTTAAATATTGCAGCAGTCGAACAAAGGATAGATGCTAGCGGTAGTGAAAATGGTTCGACGAATTTTCGAGGAGATTTTCAAGCTGTGGGTACGGCTTTTGATGGCTCGTGGTTTGTGCGTGCGAATCAGCCAGATTTGGGAGATAGGGGAAGTTGGAAGATTTCTGAAGCGCAGTATTTACGACAAACCGATAAAGCAGATTATTTTGTGGGTTCTCAACCAAGTTTTTGGCAAAGATTGGGAACTGGTGGTGAATATTGGGGTTTGACTTTTATTCAACGTCAGGGATTTGAGCCTCCGCAGACTTTTGGTGGTGGTACTTCAGATCCTCGTCAACGGTTGCAAGCGGATAAAATCGGACGTACTGTAACTGGCAGAGCGGAGCCGGGTACTTTGGTTAGACTGGTGCAGGGTTTTGGTAATAACGTTATTGCAGAAGTTTTGGTGGATTCTTCTGGAATTTACCGCTTTGAAAATATCACCACTCAAAGAGGATATGGTAACTACCGCGTTTTTCTTTATCCTCAAGGAAGATTAACAGCACAACCGGAAATTCGCGACGCTACTTTTACCACAGTACCCGGACAAATTCCGGCTGGTGCTTCGGCTTGGGTTGTATCGGGTGGTTTGCAGCGAGATTTTGCGGGAAATGATAATTTATTTGGTAATTTTTCCGAATTTCGCGGTGGTATCGCCAGACGTTTGGGTGTGTCGGAAACTCTAACGCTAGGGTTTGGCGGAGTTTACGACGAGTCTTTGAAAGGGTTAGCAGAATTATTTTATCGTCCGAAAAATATTCCTTTACAAGTCGCAGTTTCAGCTTTAGCGGGTGATGAGATAGATGTAATTTCAGATATTCGCTACGAGCCATCAAATAATTTAACTGCATCATTTACTAGCGATCGCCTTTCCAATCGTTTTAATGTTAATTGGCGAGTATTGTCGGGTTTGAGTTTGTTCGGGAATACTTCTAGCCGTAACCCAGCAGAGGGGGGATTGCAATTTAACTTTAGCGGTAAAAATTTCTATACTTTTGCTCGCGCTAGCTTAGATACCGAAAGTAATTTGCGATGGAATTTACTGCAACGTCTCGGTAAATTAGGATTAAATCTTCAAGGGAACGAAATCGGCACCTCTTCCGAACTTGCTTATAACTTTTCTAACGCTAGATATTCCAATACCGGAAGCTCGTTACTTTTAAATTACGACACCCGCAGCAACAACGGTAGCAACAACTTACTTACATTAGGATGGCGGTATCGTTCGCCACAACGCGCTTTTGACGGTAATTATCTGTGGCAAGCGGAGTTAGGTTACGGTATGGGTTCCCAAGGTAACGGCATAGTAGCAACATTAGGCACTACGGTTTTACCTGGAATTATGCTGCAAGGTAGATATCAGGGAGTATCTTTAACTAGAAATGATTCAAGTTTTAGTATCAATTTAGTTTCAGGATTGAACTTACAACAGGGAATTCGCCCAGGAGATAGACGTTCAAAATACTTTCGTACTCAAGGCGGTTTGACAATTAAACCGTTTTTAGACAGTAATAATAACGGTAAAAGAGATTCTGGAGAGAAAATATATACAGAAAACTCAGACTTGCTGTTAATGGTGAATAATAAATCAATCAAAAGATGGCGATCGCACGTTCAAAATGACCGAATTACAGTACGTATGCCACCGGGAACTTATCGCTTAGACTTAGATGCAGCAGGCTTTCCCTTAGATTGGCATACCAGTACAAACGCTTTAGCTGTAGATGTAGTAGCGGGAAGCTATACTCCGATAATGATACCTTTTACTCGCTCTTATACTCGCACCGGAGTTGTCACCGATAGTACCGGAGAAGCGGTTGCAGGTACAAGAGTAGAAGCTATTGGAAAAGATATACGAAAATTTTCCGTTACCAATGGTGCGGGAGTTTATTATTTAGAAGGATTGCAGGAAGGGGAATATGAATTGAAGATTAATGGGAAATCTGTAGGTGAGTTGAAATTAAAAGAATCAGACGAAGCGTTTGGGGAATTGAATTTAAAATATTAACAGGAATTGGTAATTGGTAATTGGTAATTGGTAATAAAATATTAAAATAAATAATTTAGACGTAGGGTGCTGTGACGCTGTAAATAATTTTGAACGTAGTAACAAACTAATTACTAGCGTCACGCACCAACGATTAATTATGTAAGTATTATAAGTCCTTAAAATATTATCGTTTCAATTAATTGGTGCGTGAGGGCAACATCAAATTGTCATAGTTGTATCTAAAATTCTCCGTAACCCTCACGCACCCTACATACTTTCTCTGAGAAACTTCTTCAAATAAGCTAAAGTAAAATTATTCTAGAAACAACGGTAGCGATTTAGTACGGTTTTATAATCATGACAACCACTACAGTAAAGCAAAAAATCCTCAAGGCTTTAGAGGAAATGCCACAAGATGTTTCTTTTCCTGAAGTCATGGAGCGTCTCTACTTTTTATATAAGGTAGAGCGAGGGCTACAGCAAGTCGCAGATGGTGATATTATGTCTCATGCAGAGGCAAAAGCACGTATCAAGAAATGGCAGGAATAATTTGGAAGTAGTTATATCTAACATCTTATATTATTTTCAACACCGCCAGGGAATGCAATTCCCTGTCTAATAGCGAAAGTCGTCTAAAGACGACTGTGTAAGTTAGTAGTTAGTAGCTATTAGTAACCCAACATCGCAATCGGGTAAAAAAATAATTATAAATTCTCTTTCTATCTCCCCATCTTGCTATCTCCCCATCTAAGAAAAATCATAAATCCTCAACTCAACTTCCTGCATAGTTTCTGAATTCTCATCAATATTAATACCTCCCGGATTTGCACTTTTATCGTTAACTAATAACTTATAATTTCCCTGCTGTAAGTTTTCTAAGAAGAAAATTCCCGCTCCATTTGTTACGGACATTGTTTTCTTTTCTTTACCTTTTTTATCTGTAACTACAGCTTCCACTCTTGCACCACCAACGGGTTTACCTTCTGCATTAATAACTGTTCCGGCAACGGTATAGGATGGAACGAATGGTACGAGTAATTGAGTAAAACCTCCCGCTGCAACTTCTACTGCATAAGCTGTTTGGGTTGGTTTCCAGTCGATGGGATAACCTGCTGGATCTAAATCTAAGCGATAGTTATCGGGAGTAGTTCTAATTAGTAATTAGAAGTATTTTCTCGATTCAAACCGCTAGAAACTATTAAAGCCGATGTACCTTTATTAAGTTGACCTGGTAAACTAGCAAAAATAGCATCCCGTATCTCCGGAGTTGCGGTTAATTGTCCGTTGGGATAAAGACGAACTTGATAATTACTTCCACCAATATTACCGATTCCGCTTCCTGCTGTCGGAACATCTTCAAAACGGTAAATCCCGGAATAATCAACTAAGATTTCTGCAATAACGTTATCACCAAAACCTTGGGTTAACTGTACCAAAGTTCCCGGCGTTGCTTCCCCACTAATAGTACGTCCAATTTGATTGCTTCGCATTCTTTGAGATGGGCTAAAACCACCCCCTACAGTTTCCGGTGGAGTATAGCCAAACCGTTGTACAGTAGTCATACCCCAAAATTGTCCCCCTTGATTTCGCCAAAATGTCGGTTGGGAACCAACTACATAATCAGATTTCGGAGTTTGACGTAAATATTGCGCTTCATTCTGATTAAATCCGACGGATTGTAGAGACGTAAAATTTTACGTCTCTACACAGTTCTGGTAAAAACGAAATCGAGAATATCAGTTTGCTGTAATTTTACCTAATACAGATGCTGATGGGGCGTTTTATGTTGCTCAATTGATACGGAGTGAAGTTGAAAAGCTGAAGATTATTGATATTAGTTTGAGTTTTGGTATTGCAAATATGATTCTCAGTAATGATGTGGAAGCCCAAACGTTGATTGTGGCTGCTGAGAATGGTTGATTAAGGATTGGGCATGGGGGATTGGTAAATTTTGTAAAACACTATCGTTTCAATTAATCGGTGCGTGACGGCAATTTCAAATGGTTTTATTTTATTTGAAAGTCTTGGTAGCCGTCACACACCCTACATCTTAGGTGTTTTGTAAGTAGTAATTAGTGTCCAATTACCCATTACCTACTTTTGAATTAATCAAAATTTAAGATTAAGAATAGAAAAAGAATAATTATGTAAATATTTAGCTAATAACCTATTTTTTGTAACTTTAATTGCCTAAAATCAATAATTATTGAATGTATGTTAGAGAACCAATTTTATGCGAGCTTGCTTCTCATATGCTTGTTTCTATATGCATCATTACATACAAACGTCCTCAAGAGTTAAAGAGGTTATTAAATAAAATATCACAATTAGTTTTTAATAAAGTCGAACAGCCAGATATTGAAGTAATTGTAGTTGATAACGATACTGCTGAGGTTGCAGAATCTATTTGTCATGAAATCAAAACTAATTTTTTATGGAGTTTGAAAACGGGTACCCAACCCCAAAGAGGTATCACCTATGCCCGCAATAAGTCTATTAGTTTAGCAAGCCTTGAATCAAATTTTATCGCTTTAATTGATGATGATGAAGTTCCCGAACTAAATTGGTTAGATGAATTATTGTTTGTTCAACAAAAATATCAAGCTGATATAGTTACTGGTACAGTTTTAGCTCATTTTCAAGCAAATAATCCTCCCCAATGGGCAGTTAAAGGCAACTTTTTTAACTTCCCCCGCTATGAAACTGGAGCAAAAAGACACGTTGCTTTCACTAATAATGTCTTAATCAGAAGAAATATTTTACGTCAACTGAATCCCGTGTTTGATAATCGCTTTGCAATTACAGGAGGAGAAGATACATATTTATTTACAAAACTCCACAAAAACAACTGTAAGATTGTTTGGGCTGATGAAGCTATAGTCCATGATTGGATTCCTGCAAGTCGAACTACAATCAAATGGATTTTACGAAGAAATTACTGGTCTCGTGGAATCCATAGTTTGGTAGAAAAAGAATTAATACCTTCGTTCAAAGTACAATTAATCCGGTTTTGTAAAGGTATATCTTTAATTCTAATTGGCTTATGTTTAATTTTTCCCAGTTTAGCTCTAGGAAAAAGTGCAATAGTTAAAGCTTTAATTTATATATTCCAAGGTGCTGGAACATTGGCTGGATTAATGGGAATTCGGTATCAAGAATACAAACTTACCAATCTTGATGTAATTAACCATCAGACATTTAAGAAAAAAAATGCAACTAAACCTACCCATATCAACAATTTGAATGTATAGCAATCCTACGTAACCTGTAAAGCTCTATACATAAATTCCTGCGTACAATTGTTGATAGCCCTTACACACCTTACAAATCAATTACCAATTCCCAATGCCCAATACCCTACTTCTGCAAAAATACGCAAAATGTGCTAAAATTGTACCAAATAATGGCGATTATTCAAGCATCATTTGGAATAATTTGGCTTTTTTTCTGATTTAAGCCCTAAAATTTGCGATTTTTGGAGTTTTTTAGGTTATGACAACCTCTCAGGAGCGGATAATCCCGACGGATCTGCGAAACGAGATGTCCAGGTCTTATCTGGAATATGCGATGAGCGTGATTGTCGGTCGCGCTTTGCCAGATGCCAGGGATGGTCTGAAACCTGTGCATCGTCGCATTCTCTACGCTATGCACGAGTTGGGGTTGACGGCAGATCGCCCCTTTCGTAAATGCGCCCGTGTTGTAGGGGAGGTATTAGGTAAGTACCACCCCCACGGCGATACGGCCGTTTACGATGCTTTGGTGCGGATGGCGCAAAGTTTTTCGATGAGGTCGCCTTTAATTTCGGGGCATGGTAATTTCGGAAGTGTCGATAATGACCCTCCGGCGGCTATGCGTTACACTGAATGCCGCCTGCAATCTTTAACTAGTGACGCTTTACTGCAAGATATCGAATCGGAAACTGTCGATTTTGCTGACAACTTCGACGGTTCGCAACAAGAACCTACGGTTTTACCAGCAAGACTTCCGCAGCTACTTTTAAATGGTTCTTCTGGTATTGCGGTGGGGATGGCGACTAATATTCCTCCGCATAATTTGGGAGAGTTGATTGATGGATTAGTGGCGCTGATTCATAATCCGGAAATCACGGATATGGAATTAACTACTCAGTATATCCACGGTCCCGATTTTCCTACGGGTGGTCAAATTCTCGGTACTTCGGGAATCAAGGAAGCTTATACTACTGGGCGCGGTTCGATTACCATGCGCGGTGTAGCTAATATTGAGACTCTCCAGCAGCGGGGAAGACCGGAAAAAGAAGCAATTATTATCACCGAGCTACCTTATCAAACTAATAAGGCAGCGCTGATTGAGAAAATTGCCGAACTAGTTAACGACAAGCGCATTGACGGTATTTCCGATATTCGCGACGAGAGCGATCGCGATGGTATGCGGGTAGTTATTGAACTCAAACGCGATGCTTATCCCCGCGTAGTGTTGAATAATTTATACAAGTTAACTCCGCTACAGGCTAATTTTGGCGCGAATATGCTTGCGTTGGTAAATGGAGAACCCATATTACTAACTTTAAAGCGGTTTTTGCAAGTTTTCTTGGATTTCCGCATTGAATCGATTACCAGACGCACCCGTTATGAATTGCGGAAGGCTGAGGAAAGAGATCATATCTTACAAGGTTTATTAATCGCGCAGTCCCATTTAGATGAAATAATTGCCTTGATTCGTCATGCTGCGGATGCACCAACGGCGAAGGGAGAATTAATTACTAATTATGGGTTGTCCGAAGCACAAGCCGATGCAATTTTGCAGATGCAGTTGCGACGATTAACGGCTTTGGAAGCAGATAAAATTCGTTTGGAACACGATCAGTTACAGGTTCAAATCACCGATTTACAAGATATTCTGGCTCGTAGAGAACGAATATTAGAAATTATTGAAACCGAAGTTAAGCAATTAAGAGAAAAACACGCTACACCCCGTCGTACAGTAATCACTCTGAAGGAAGGGGAATTAGATGATATAGACTTAATTGCTAATGAAAAAGTCATAATTTTGCTTACCCAGCAAGGTTATATGAAGAGAATGCCGGTTAATACCTTTGAAGCGCAAAGCCGCGCTACCAGAGGAAAAGCCGCAGCGAAGGTAAAAGACGATGATAATATCGAGCATTTCTTAACCTGCTGCGACCATGATAGCGTTTTATTCTTCAGCGAACGCGGTGTAGTCTACTGTATGAGGGCTTATCAATTACCTCTCGGTTCCCGCACCAGTCGGGGTACGCCCATCGTACAAATGCTACCGATTCCTAGAGAAGAAAAAATTACCTCGATTGTACCTGTAAGCGAATTTAGCCAAGACGAATATTTGGTAATGCTTACTAAAGGTGGCTATATCAAGAAAACTGCATTAGCTGCATTTAGCAGTATTCGCGCCAACGGTTTGATTGCAATTTCCTTAGAAGAAGGCGACGAATTACGTTGGGTACGTCGAGCCAGAGCCGAAGACAGCGTAATTATTGGTTCTAGAATGGGTATGGCGATTCATTTCCGCTGCACTCACTCACAATTACGTCCTTTGGGTAGAGCAACTCGTGGGGTAAAAGCCATGAAATTGCGTAAAGGTGGTGACGAATTAGTAGGAATGGACATTCTTCCTGCCCATATTCTGAATGATATCACCCCATCTGCCGGAACTGAAACTGAAGAAGTTGAGAGTGAAGCAGTTGAAGCTGAAGTAGATGAAACTGAAACAGTTGAAGCTGAAGTAGTTGAAACCGAAGATACAGAGAATGCTGAAGCTGGAGAAGTAAAAGATAGCAATAATTCTGGGCTTTGGGTATTAGTTATTACCAAAGGTGGATACGGTAAACGGGTACCAGTTGGACAATTCCGCTTGCAAAACCGTGCCGGACAAGGTTTAATGGCAACCAAGTTTAAAAACCTCAAAACTCAAGATCGGCTAGCAAGTTTACATATTGTTAGTGAAGACAACGAGATTATGATGGTGACGAATCGCGGTATCATCATCCGGCAGGCAGTTAACGCCATTTCCATCCAATCGCGTTCTGCTACTGGAGTTCGGGTACAGCGCCTCGATCAAGAAGATTTTCTTAACGGAGTAGCAATAGTTCCCGGCGATAGTGGTGAAGAATCAGATGAATTATCGGATGAATTATCGGATGAAGATGCAGCAGAAACAATAGAAACAATTGTTATAGAACCCGCAGATGATGTAGAAACCGAAGAAACAGAAGATGATGTAGAAACCGAAGAATAAATACCGTTTGGTAATTTTTTAACCAGTTTAATGTAGAGACGCGATATATCGCGTCTCTACAACTGTTTTGGTTTATATTTAGAAATTGGTAAAATATCACAGTTAATTTAATTTAAATGAAGTCAAATATTTTTACCAAACCGATAATCGCTTTAGCCACCGGAATTACAATGGGTTTAACCGTTGCTCCTGTTGGTGCTTGGTTTTTAGCCTGGTTTGCAATGATTCCGTTGTGGTTAATAGTTGTAAATTCCCCAAAGCACAAAAATAAATCTTTCCCCCCCTCTCCCCCTCTCCCCCTCCCCCCCTCTCTCTTATGGGCTTTGGGTTATCACGGAACAGCATTGTATTGGATTACCGGACTTCATCCACTAACTTGGCTGGGTGTACCTTGGTTGGGAAGTATTGCGATCGCCGCCTTTGCCTGGTTCTTTATTTCCTTTTGGGGAGGCATATTAGTTATGCTTTGGGCTAAGTTAATGGGGATATTTTCAACTCAAAATCCTTTACTTCGCGTGCTTATTGGTACGGCTATTTGGTGTGCTTTAGAAAGAATTTGGAGTGCGGGACCTTTGTGGTGGAGTTCGCTTTCTTACACACAGTCTCCGCATAATTTGGTAATTTTACATTTAGGTCAAATTTCGGGGCCTACAGCAGTAACGGCGGCGATCGTTGCAGTTAATGGGTTATTCGCAGAAGCTTTGAATATTCGTTTTTCTTCTCAAGGTTATAAAGGAAAATATAATATTTCGGAATTAGAAGATAGAGATAGTAAGAGTTTTCAGCGGTTGGTAATAATTGCAACTATATTATTTATTTGTTGTCATCTAATCGGTTTCGGCTTGTATTCTCGTCCCCTCGATCAACCGTCGTCAGCGGCTTTAAAAGTAGGAATCGTGCAGGGGAATATTCCAAATAGAATCAAATTTAAAGATAAAGGCAATCAACGTCTGATTAAAAATTATACCGAAGGTTATTTAAATTTAGTAGATCGAGGTGTAGAAGCAGTTTTAACTCCAGAAGGTGCATTACCGTTTTTTGAAAATGAAATTATTCGCAGCCCCTTAATTGCAGCAGTGCGGGAAAAAGGCATTTTAGCTTGGGTTGGTGGTTATAAGCGTCAGGGGGAAGGTAGATATACTAATACTTTATTTACTTTTACTGGTGAAGGTAAAATTTACAGTCATTACGACAAAGAGAAACTGGTACCTTTAGGAGAATACATTCCCTTTGAAAATATTTTGGGCGGTATTATTAATAGATTATCCCCAGTAACAGCAAGACAAATACCGGGAAAACCAAACCAAATTGTTAAAACACCTTTTGGTAATGCTGTAGTTGGGATTTGTTACGGTTCAGCCTTTGCCGAACAATTCCGCAATCAAACACAAAAGGGTGGGGAATTTATTCTTACAGCTTCCAATAATGACCCCTACAGTGCAGCAATGCAGTTTCAGCATCACGCTCAAGATATCATGCGAGCCATTGAAAACGATAGATGGGCAGTAAGAGCAACGAATACCGGATATTCAGCATTTGTAAATCCCCACGGCAAAACATTGTGGATATCGGGACACGATACCTACGAAACTCACGCCGAAACAATTTATCGACGACAAACACAAACTTTATATGTGCGTTGGGGCGATTGGTTGTGTTGGGTGTTGGGGGCATGGGGCATAGGGCTTTGGGGATTAGGAAAGTTAGGAGTTAGGAGTTAGGAGTTAGGAGTTAGGAGTTAGGAGTTAGGAGTTAGGAGATGGGGAGTTGGGGAGATGGGAGACAAGGGGACAAGGAGAGAATTTGAATTGATAATTGATAATTGTTCACTGTTCACTGCTCACTGTTCACTGCTCCATTCTCACGCATGGTGTTTCGCCGAAATTCGGGGGATCTGCAAATACTGCTAAGGTGTTATATTCGGGACTACCTTCTTGATAGAGTACTCTAAAAGCATAAAGTCTTTTTTTTCCGTTTCCTTCTGTAATTACCGTTAAAAGCGTGTTGTCAGTATCGGGAAGTCCGGGAATATCCAGTTTTTCGATTCTTCTCAGGTGAATTACGCTGGCTGCGGAGTCTTCACAATCTCCAGTATCGGCATCTTCACCAAATTGTAGGCACATGGGGCCATCAAAATCTAAAGTAACTTGCGATGGGTCATCTAACCAAACTTTTTTTATAGTTTCTCCGGCGGGAATAAAGCTTAAATTTGTACCTTGTTGGTACCAAACTTTAATAGTAGGAATTGCACCTCCCAAACCTTGAGCTTGACAGGAAAAAATTGAACGCAAAACGGCATTATTTGCGAAAACCGTACCAGCCATTAATATGCTTGCTGCGGAGAAAATTAAGGAAGTGATGGTGAGGTTGAGGGGTTTTTTCATTGAGAGGGAAAGGGTAAGTTAGGAGTTAAGAGTTAAGAGTTAGGAGTTAAGAGTTAGGAATTATAAATAGGTAAATAGTGAAAATATGGCGATCGATACGAATTAGGTAGAGACAGGCTAGACATTTCAACATTTCCCTGCATTTTGATTTATGTACATAATTGTGCGGAATAGTATGAAAATTTAATTGTGTTTTGCATAATAGAAAAGGTAATCAAATACTAAATTTAAAACTATTAGGACTTACGCAAGCCCCCTTTTTTAAGGGGGTTGGGGGGATCTAGAATGTCTGGAACACTATACTTTCCGTTATTGCTGCGTAAGTCCTAACTATATAAATCAAACTATAATCAATAAAACTAAGACGAATAAAACTAGGACGAATAAAACTAGGACGAATAAAACTAGGACGAATAAAACTAGGACGAATAAAACAGGGACGAATAAAACAGGGAGCAAGATGCTCCCACTACTATTTTTGTATTAAATTAAGGTAAATTTATATATTTAAAACTCTTAATTCCTAACTCCTAACTACTTAAAGCTGCGTTTCTTGATTGACAAATACTTCAACTGTTTTCCCTTCGGGTAAATACCAAATATCTGTTTTACGGGACATTCGAGAAATGGCTCGTTGGTTGCGACGGGATATTTGCGGGACTACGGTTTTTGTTCCGCCTTCTAATATACCGGCTGCTAAGCTGGGGTCGCGGTTGACATTTGTGACGGCTACTGTTCCGTTTTCCCCGGTGACTACTTCGGATTCGGTACGGTTAATTAATTCTGCTGCTTTACCGATTCCCCCTGCTAAAAATGATGTTGCATCTCTCCTAACTATTGATGATCTATTACCGCCATATTGTTTGGCTATTAACGGTTTTCCTTTTTTACCACGAATCATTAGCGCATTTTGAGGTACGCTTTTTTCTACGATTTCACCGTTTTCTCGTACCATAATTTTTTCTATTTCTAACCGCATTAAGCCGTTTTCGGAAATAGAATTAATTTTGGTAAATATCTGACTTCCTCTGGGTAATGCTGTGGTACCGTCTACGGCTTTTAAAGATTGTTCTAAACGGACTACGTAAACGCTGTTATCTTCTTCATCATCGTTTCGTCTGGACGATCTGCTAGTTTCACCATATACAGGTGTAGCTAATACTGCTTTAGCGCTGCTACCTGCTGGTATTGTTTTAGGGTTTCTTCTAGTAGATTGGCGGGCTGTACGGGTTGGAGTTACTCTTTCTGATTTGGTTGCAGTTTCTTCCTTTTCAACTTTTCTAGCTACTTCAACTTTTCGGGGAGGTGTTCGATTGCTAACAGTCTGGTTTTCACCAAAGGAAACCTGTCCGTAACTACCCAATTTTGCTAATCTTGCCCATTCTTGCATGGGATTGGGTTCGGGTGGTGGAGCAATTTCTACTAGTGGTTGTTGAGGTATGGGTGCGGGTAGTTCGGGTGGTACGATTTGAGGTAGTACTGGAATTGATTTTGGTGCTGGTTTTGAAACTTTTTTTGGCTGTGGTTTGGGTTGCGCTACGTTAACAACGCGATCGACTTTGACTATTTTGGGAACCTCAACAAAGCGTACTTGTGGTGGTTGAGGTTGGGGACGAATCCTTGATATAGAAATGTCACGAGGAATTGTTCGCGGTTTTGGTTGGGGAGTCGGTTTTGCTGCGATGCGGGGTGTTGAGGGTGTAGGTTTAGTCATTCTCAGCTTTTGCTGTGCAGCTTTTACCTCTTCAAGTTGTTCGGAAAGTGCGAGTTTGGTTTTTAATCCCTCAACTTCTTCTTGCAATTGTTCGATACGGGGTTTTGTTTGAGGCTTTGGTGGGGTTTGGCTGCGGATGACATTTTGCGAGACATTTGGCTTATCGTTACTCATCATTTGAGATAAAAATCCCCCAGCAAACATAACTACAGCCAAAGTACCAGCACCGACTAAACCTGCTTTAGCAAAGGGATTGGCAGAAAGTGGTTGTTGGGTTGCCGTCTTTTTTGGTTCGTCGGGTTGCGATCGCGGATTTGATTCGGTGATGGATTCATCTTCTATATCTGCGGGAGTGGATTGCTCCAAACCCACCAACTTAGCCATGCGGGTTTCCCATTCGGTAAGCCCTGTTTCGGTATTTCGAGATGATATTGAATTTTTAGTCATGATGTTAAGAGTTAAGAGTTAGGAGTTAGGAGTTAGGAGTTAGGAATTGGGGATTGGTAATTGGTAATTGGTAATTGGTAATTGTTAATTGGTAGAAGTTTTAAATATTTATTAGTATGATAAAATTCTTCTACTTTCTATTTTCTAGGATTTATTCTTTACTATTTAATATCCGAACAACTTTTATCTTCGATATCGCAGATATTATAAATTTGCATTTTTGCTTCTCCTAATCGGTAAGCTGCTAAGTTCAAGGGAGTTGAAAAGCGCGGTAAAGGAGTTGTTTCATCTTTGGTTTCGACTAAAATTTGTTTATTAAAAGGAACTGATTTACCTAAACTGTCACCGCGACTGAAAATTAAACGATGAGCGAAAAATTCTACTTTCCATTTTCCATCACTTATCACCTCTGGTTGAGAAATCTTTTGAATTACTAAAACATTTTGCTCGGGGCTTTCTAATTCAAAACTATTAAATTTTTCTGCAAATTCGCGTTTAAAATCATTTTTTAATAATTCGGAACTAATATCCCAAACTACTGTAGAAGATTGTTTTGGTGACCAAGTAAACATCAAAGTCATAGTTTCACCTACAAAACGACGAATTGTTTCGCGATCGCGCTGCCAACTACTTTTAGCATCAGCGGTTATAACTCGTCCATCTTCTAACTGTACCAGAGTTTGGGGTACCGATTTACGCTTAACTTGCTGCAACATTCCACCATGAAACATTAGCAAAAGCAATGTGAATAAATGCAGGCTAAATGTCCCGATTGCAAACAAAGGAACAAGATTAGTCTGATTTTTTTCTGTATTTAAGGTTTGCATTTAAGGTTAGTTGTTAACTTGTAACTGATAACTGATAACTGCTCACTGTTCACTGATTTCGACAGCGATTAAATCCGTCTGTAGCTAGATTATCGTATTTATCGGTTAAACATAATTCTCGGATTTCGTAAATTTCTAATTTATCGCTACGGGTTGTATAAATTGCTTTTTGTAAGTCTGTAAGATTTTGTGTAATGGGGTAGTCAAAACTATCTACAGCCTGTACAAAAATATCTTTATTAAAAGGTGTAATTATTTTGTTATCGTTACCGCGTTTTTGAACCAAATTTGCAACCATTCCTACTTTCCATTTACCAGGTTCAATCTGTTGCGGGGGATAGATTCTACCAATATTCAGTTCTGCTAATATAGCTCGATCGGAATCACTTGAAAATACTTCTGATGGCGTTAATTCTGCTACCGTACCTAAAAAACCTTTGCGAAAATCTTCAGAGAAAGCAAAGCTAGATACCCAACTGCTTGTAGTAACTTTTTTACTACCACCGCCAGGTGTTCTAATTGATATTCCTAAATCTTTTTCTGGATTGTTGGCTTGATTTACATTTTGTGCTGGCAGTTTCCCCGACCAGTTAAACATTGATATCATTGTTTTACTGACGAATTCCTCAATCGCTTCGGGTTTTCGCTGTAATTCATCTCTGTTATTTACAGGTTTTCCATCAACTAACTGCACAAAAGTAGGAGGTTTTTGCACACTTAATTGACGAATTGTCAACCCTTGAATGATTAATAAAAGTAAAGTTAATAAATGTAACCCGAAAGTAGCAACAGCTAGGGTAACAAATAGATTTCCTTTTCTTTTTCGTTTTTCGAGTAAACGTACCATGACAAAGAGTTAGGAGTTAGGAGTTGGGAGTTGGGAGTTAGGAGTTGTAGGGAGCATCCTAAATTTTCGATTTTGTAGTGCGAGCATCTTGCTCGCTCGGGAGCCTCAGCGAGCAAGATGCTTGTCCTTACGGACACGCTGCGCTAACGCACTACCTACGAATTTTTCAACAATTGGGATGCTCCCGAGTTGTAAGTTGGGAATGAGGAGATGAGAGTTAAGAATTAAGAATAATAGTTGGAATTAAAGTCAATTAGAAAGATATTTGTTTCTAAGGAGCTTGCGGAGCGGACACTACAAGGTTTTTCATAAATTAGTTAGAATAATTTTTAATAGATTCCTAACTCCTAACTCCTAACTTATTAAACTCTTTCTCTCACCCAAGAAGCGGTATTGCTAATAGCGCTAAATACTGCAAATCCTCCTGCTCCTGCTGTTATTAAGGATAAAATCGGGGCTAGAATTCCGAGGAAGATGATAAACCACATTAAATCGGGATTGGTGTTGGGGTTTTGCGCTGGGCCGTTGACGATTACTGCTGCTGTTAAAATAGCAATAATATTAAAAGAAATCTTGGCAATTCCTAACGAGAAAAAGCCTGTCAACCATGCAAAAATGGGTTTACCTGCAACAGGTAACAATGAACCACCTACCGCTAATGGTCCTAAAGCTGCTATTAATAGCATTGTAGCTTCTATCAAGTTCTGAAATGCTGATTGCAGGGAAATTAAAAAGTTTTTTATAGTAATTTGAACGGTGGAACCAATTAAAGAATTAAATGCTTCTTCCGATAAAACACCTGTTCCTAAAGTAATTTGATTTACCTGGTTTTCTAATCTAGTTATCCAAGGGCGATCGCCATATAAGTTTCGATATTCTTCCCATAAGATATCAATTTTTTCTGTTGCTTTGACAAAACACTGTCTTTGTTGTTCTCCATTCAGAGATTGACAGGGACGTAAAAAAGAACCTACCACGTCTTCGGCAATACTCATATTAATTGCTTGCTGGTAAGTTTGATTAATATCTGCTGATTCTATAACTTGTTCGTTGATGCTATTTACAAAGTTTCGTACTCCCAAAGTTAAATTTGATAATACAGTTCCATTTCCGGTATTGGTTAAAAATAACACTACGATAAAAGGCCAAATCAAACCCGATATCGGACGAGAATAATCGTCATTTATAGTATCTTTTAACCATTGCATCATAAAAATTAATAGAGTGCCAACGGCGAAAAAAACACCAAGATTTGTTAAGGCTCCATATAAATTATTATCGGTGTTATTTTGCAACAAATCTACCCATTGTGTATCCCAACCCTCCGCAATACTTTGGGCAGTTGTCGCACCATCATTTAAAATTTCATTGATACCAAGTTGTGCTAATAGCATTTCGGGATTTTGGATTCTAGATTTTAGATTCTTAATTCTCGTTTCTCGTTACAAGGTTCTACCTTGTAATGCATTTAAGAAGGCTCTGCCTTCTGTCAATCCTAGAGGCAGAGCCTAGGCTGTGTACATTTCCAGGCACAGCCTGGAAACGAGTCATACATTTTTTTGTAATCTATTAATCTCGGATGGTGCGTTACGGCATTTTCATAAGGATAACCTTTCAACAAGATACCTCGTGCCGTAACACACCCTACAAATAAAACTCCTAACTCTTAACTCCTAACTCCTAACTATTTACTCCTTCCAATTAAATCAACTTGAGAGGTTGTTCTTAAAAGTCGTGCTGCTTCTGCCGAGGCATTAACTCTTCTCGAACGATTTGATTCTTCGATTTCTTGGGAAATATTGGCTAAATTCAAGTTAGAATATTGCAAGGTTTGATGTAACTGCATTGTTTGAGCTAAGTTTGCTCCAATCATTTTTGATTGTTCGCTTTCTATTTCAATACTTTGTAATTGCAATCTAACTAATTCTGATTGGCTTTGATTTAATACTGAACCTGCTGGGGTAAGATTGCTACCTAATTCTACAATTTCATCTAACAAATTACTGGATCTCTCTCGCGCTTCTTGAGCTATTTTCGTAGTATTTTCAAGGGAATTCTCGATACTTTCAAGTTTATTTCTCGAACGTATTTGTGCTTCTTCTCCCAAAACCCCAACCGCAACACCACGAGTCAATTGTCTATCAACTTCATTTCCAACTGCAACCGCGTTTACTGCTGGATTGTTTTCAAAGTTATCTGATAGCGAGTTAATTGTTATATCATCATTTAAACTTTTTCTCACAGCAACGGGATTGGGAATATTTAACTCCCCATTAAAGCTGTTTATTGCAGTTTGAGTTTCCGATTCTACAGGTTGCAACGTATCTGAGATATTATCTGTTAAATAATTTTGTAAATCGATAGCGTAATTCTGAAAATCAACCCAAACATTGCCTATTTGAGCTATTGCTGGGAATGTCGCAATTAATGTAAGTGAAAATGTAATTAAAATAGTTTTTTTCATATTAGTGGTTAGTTGTTAATTGTTAGTTGGTAATGGGTAATTGGTAATGAGCAATAGGTAGTTGATATATTCATTCCTGTAGAAAAAACAAGTGGTAGTGCGTTAGCGCAGCGTGTCCGTAAGGACAAGCATCTTGCTCGCTAGTGTCGAGCGAGCAAGATGCTCGCACTACAAATTGAAAATTATTCACTGATAACTGCTCACTGCTCACTGCTCACTGCTCACTGATAACTGCTCACTGCTCACTGCTCACTGATTCTTGAGAGAAGCTACGAGTTGACGTGCGAATGCGGAAATTGCTTCATATTTATCTTCATGGGTTTGCATAAATTGGTTTCTGGCTGTTTGCTCGTTGGGATTATTGGCTACTACTGCTAATTGCTCGTAACCAGGATAGTAGCGACAAAAGCTGTAAATTCCGTTGTCGTCTAATAACCATTGACTGTAAATTCCTTCTTTACGAGGGAAGAAACTTTCTGATGCGTTGCGACTAATTATGTCGCGGGGATATTTTAAAATGCTTTCAAAACTATCTACTGCAACCGGCTGAATTCTGCCGATTAATTTAGTGGTTAAATTTTGCAAAATCTTTGATGCTGCTTTAGATTTGGCTATGGTATCTGGATCTTGGGCTGATAAAATAACTCTTATGCCAGCCTTGGCTCCATTCGCGCAAATTCTGCCTACTAAATCGGAAATTTGATCGAATTCAAACAAAATCGGTGCTTCATCGATGAAAAATATCGATGCTGGGCTGCTCAATGCTCTTCTTAATGCTGCTGAATATGCACTCAAAGATAGTACCGCCGCATCTTCGCTATCTGATAAATTCCTCAAGGCAAATACTAAAAGTTGAGCGTCGGTAGGAAAACTTGATGGTGCGGATATTGCTTGCCCAACTCGACTCGATAACCAAAATCTCAACCGTAAATCTATCTGACTCAATGCATCTTCTATTCTTCCACCTTGAGTTTCCAAATTTAAATGCTCTGGCGCACAAAATGTGAGAAAATCTTTTAAGGTGGGAGTTTTCTGCCAAGCTACGGAACCAAATCCGTCATGTATGGCATCTTCATATCTTTTCCTTATTCCTTCGTCGCTGAAGAATGCACTCAGCGCTAAGTTAATTACAGAGCGCACTGTCTGAGTTAACAGTTGACTTTCCCCGGATGAACCTAATATCATCGTCATCAAAGCTGATTCTAAGAAAGCAACGTAATCCCCAAATCTATCTTTCTGCTCCTCATAACTCAAAGCCCTTAAATCTGGCTGCTCAAATAAATTGTTCGATTGTTTGGAAATATCGAAGTATGCTCCCCAATCTTCCATAAATTCGGTGTAGTCGGTAAACGTAGAAGTGCCGTCTGGCTTAGGGAAATCCAACGCTATCACGGGAATATTATGTGCTAAAGCTTGAGTCAAAATTCCCGAAACCAACACCGATTTACCAGCGCGAGTTGTAGCGAATAAAGCTAAATTTTTATGCTGATTAAATAAGTCTAACTGTATAGGTGTTCCCCCTTCTTCGGCAATTAATTCAAAACCTTTGCCGTCACCTTCCCTAGTTTTCACCAAAGGAATCAAACCAGGTACCTCGTTGGTTAAATAAAGCTGACGACGATTAAAAGGTTTTGCGAGTAAACTTTCCCAGACAATTGGTAAAGTTTGCAGCCAAATCTTCCAAGCGTATTCGGTTTCTCTTATTACTTGAGCAGGGCGTTGAAAACTATTTTCAATATATCTAGCAGCTTCATCCAATTTCTCTACAGTATCGCGATGCACCAACATAACTACACTCGTATATATTGGTACAGCGCCCTCATATATCTGTTCTTGCGCCGCTACCGATTTTCTCAACTTTAACTGAGCGCCGACATCGATAGTTTTACTCTTCTCCTCCGCTAGCCTTGCCGTCATGTTAGATTGCTTCAAAACCCGTTGCAGAGTAGTTTTGACTATTGCCGGATTCGCCGCAGTTAACTGACAAAATATCTCCGTATCGACAACGCTTTCCCTTGCCAGTAATTCCCAAAGGTAGCGTAGCTGAGATGATTTATTCTGCCAACCTCCGGGTTTTTCCAGAAAAGTCAACGCACCTATGTATCGATTGTTAACGTTAACCCAACTTCTGTCGGCGCATGGTACGTCTTTTTCCATTAACAAAGTTGTGCTGTGGAGATTGTCAATTAACAATTTTGTACTGGCTAAGTCGGAATAAACCTCTTCATGCAATCCCCGCTCATCCAAAGTTACTAACTGAGGAATATCTATTGGTTGAGTATCGTTAAACCTACGCCAAATTTCACCCCAAAGCTGATTTGCATTCATGGGCTTAATATCCAAACCCATCTTATTAGATAAAAGTTGCTCCCAACGACGAAAACCCTGTTTATAAGCGCTTCTAATTACAGTTTCGATGCGTTGATGCTGGGTAGCGGCTAAATCACCTTTAAAATTAGACCACCATTTCTCACCCTTCGCCAATAGCCTCTCGATCCAATCTTCGGTATTGGTGCTATCAGGTTCGACGGTAAAAGTAACGTAAATTCGCAAAAATTTCGGCTTGCGAACACCGCTTTGAGTTAATTCTTTAACCCTGGCACGCTCTGCCATTAATAAATATTTGATATTAGGGGAAGCAGCTTGTTTAACTAAACCTGCTAATTCCTGCTGTCGTTTGGTTTCCGAAGTGAAAGAACCCAAATGGAAAGTAAGTTTTTCACCACCAGGAATATCTTTTAACCCAGCTTCAATATTATTACAAATAGTATCAATTTGTTCCGGTCTTAAAGTTGTATGAATTCCCCGACAATCAAAGCCGAAAACAAAACAAAAACTATCTTTTTTATTAGCCTTATTTAAAATATAGCCGCCAACATCTCGACCATCAAGAGATATCCTTAACATCGTCGCCAGATGTAAAGCATCCTCAAAAGGAGTTAATCTAACCGAACTACCTGCGACGTTTGCGACGCTTTTTTTGCCGATTTTTGGCTTCATGGGTTACTTCTAAAAAGCTCTGATAACGTGCGATTCCCCTCGTCCACTTCGGGACACCAATAAACTTGCTTAAAAAGCGCCAACTTCTACCACCTGTTAATATCCACCATGTTCCCATTCCCCAACCAGCAATTAAAACTGTCCACAGCCACTTCTGAAAATCATCATCAAATAAACCTCCAAAAATTCCATTGACAATAAAATAAGCAGCTAAAGCAATTACCGTCCAAGGAAATATTTGGTCTGCCGGAAGTGGCCCTAATGAAGGTTGAGTTCCTAAAATTTGATTTACTGGCCTAAAGTCTTTATCCATAATCAGTGAGCAGTGAGCAGTGAGCAGTTATCAGTATTGCTTACTAATTTTCGTTGGTCATTCTTCACTACTCCCTATTCCCTGTTCCCTGTTTTTTAATTTTAAATTATCATTATTATTCATAAATCATTCTTCACTGTTCACTGTTAACTGTTCACTGCTCACTGTTAACTGATTCAACTGCCAATAATAAACCCAGTTAAAACATCGGCAACTATGACGGCGACAACTACTAATAAAGGAGTTCTAACAATACTTTGCCAATCTTCATCTTTACGAACCGCATTCACTACACTAATTAAAGAAATCGCAATGTAAAGTAGGAAAAGCGCCCGTAAAACGTTAAATACTAAACTGACAGCTGTATTAGTGCCCGAATCATTAGAACCTTCAGTTAAAGTGTTTTTGAAAAAATCTTCAGCTTTACCGAAAAATTGTGCTTGGGCTGGTGCTGCAAAATAATCCAACCAAAATAAACTTAGAAGAAGGGCGATCGCCAAAATTTGCAATCCGACCATTTGACGCTTAGGTAAATTAAATCGCCAAGAAATTTGCTGCATTGTCACAGCAATTAAACTACCGAACAGCAAGCAAAATAATAATATCGGACTGTGTAAACTGACAACGCTTAAAAAAACCGCACAGGCAATTAAAAATGGTACGGATTCTGTTAAAAAAGCGCGGCAATTATTAACTAACCCAAACAGGTTATAAGACATTTTTCCCGCCTTACTATCAAAAACTTTGAAAAAACGTTTTTTGAGCAAAAAAACAATTGCACCCATTTGCTTTATTTCCCGTCAATATTTAACAGATGTCTATACTTTTTTCTATTAAGCTACATTCAGCGTTCGCTGAATGCGGCTCAGTTGCGATTTATCGCTATCTCAATTTAACACCAATTGATCTGATTTTCCTTCACCCAGATTAAAATACTTATGCCCTAAAAATGTTTAATCAAATTGTACAACAATCTTATATAAATTGATTTATAAATTTATTTGTTTATTATTTTCATTAAATTGTTTATTTTGAATTCTTATATAATCAAATGGGACTTTAGTCAATCTTCTTAAAGAAATATTTAATCTGTGTTAGCAGTGGGAAGCTTGTTTTTGATTTGACAATCATAGACGACTGGTCTACTATAATTAATACTATGAAACGCACTGACAAACGTAGCGAACTAATTCGCGTTGGCAGAGAAATTATTGTCCAACGAGGATTTAATGCGGCAAGTATTAACGATATATTAATTACTGCTAGCGTTCCTAAAGGTTCGTTTTATTATTATTTTGCGAGTAAAGAAGATTTTGGACTGGCGATTATTGATAATTTTGCCCTTGAATATCAAAATAAGCTGAAATATCTTTTGCAAGACGCGAAAATTTCTCCTTTAACCAGATTGCGTAACTTTTTTGAGTCAAAAATTGTAGAGATGGAAACCTCTTGCTGTACTGACGGTTGTTTAATTGGTAATCTGGCTCAAGAGTTGTCAGCACAAAACGAATTGTTTCGCGATCGCCTTAATGAAATATTTACTGATTGGGAAGAATATTTTGCCTTGTGTTTGAGAGCAGCTTACGAAAAAGAAGAAATTATTGGGGATACCAATCTTGAGGATTTAGCTCGGTTTATTTTGTCGAGTTGGGAAGGAGCTATTTTACAAGCTAAGGTGACGAAATCTGTTTTACCAATGCACACTTTTGTGAAAATTTTATTCGATCGGGTTTTAAGTAAATCTACCTCTAGTTAGATTTAGTTAAATGTTTAAACTACTAATATTTAGCTGTTAGTAGACGACTGGTCTACTAGTATTTCAATTATCTAATAAACTTTCATATTAATTATGTCTAAGACCGAAGATAAAGTTGTTATTATTACAGGAGCAAGTAGCGGTCTAGGTGAAGCTACTGCCCGTAGATTGGCTAAGAATGGGGCTAAATTGATGCTTGCTGCCAGACGAGAAGAACGTCTTAAAGAATTGGTTGCTGAAATTCAAAAAGATGGTGGTACTGCAAAGTATCAAGTTACAGATGTTACCGACCGTTCCCAAGTTGAAGCATTAGTCAAAGCCACTCATGAAGCTTACGAACGTATAGATGTTTTGGTTAACAATGCAGGTTTAATGCCCTTATCACCTTTGGATGAAACGAAGGTCGATGAATGGGACAAAATGGTAGATGTGAATATTAAAGGGGTGCTGTACGCTATCGCTGCGGTATTGCCAATTATGAGGCAGCAAAAATCCGGTCATATAATCAACCTTTCTTCAGTTGCGGGACACAAAGTATTTGCTGGGGGTACGGTTTATTGCGCTACCAAGTTTGCAGTTAAAGCCATCTCCGAAGGAATTAGACTCGAATCCAACGGTGAAATTCGTTCGACTAATATTTCCCCTGGTGCGGTAGAAACTGAATTGACGAATACAATTTCTCACGAAGAGACAGCTAAAAATGTTAATCAACTGTATTCAGTGGCTATCGATTCCGATGCGATCGCGCGGGCTATTGCTTATGCGATCGAGCAGCCTGTTGATGTCGATGTGAACGAGATGATTATTCGTCCTACCAAGCAAGAACTTTAAGAATTAACAATCTTTAATGTGAGTACTTGCGCTCATCTAATCCAAAATCTAAAATCCAAAATCGAATGACTTCTAAAACAAACCTTTCCCATCTCCTGGGTGCTTTCAATCTTGGTAATCTTTCTCTAAAAAACCGCGTGGTAATGGCTCCCTTGACTCGTTCTCGTGCGGGTACAGAAAGAATGCCGAACGCTTTAATGGCAGAATATTACGCTCAACGAGCAGGTGCGGGTTTAATTATTACCGAAGGGACGACTATTTCCAAACAGGCAAATGGTTGGCTGCATACTCCTGGTATTTATACTGAAGCGCAAACAGAAGCTTGGAAACAAGTGGTTGATGCCGTACACGCTAAAGGAACGCCGATTTTCTTACAGTTGTGGCACACGGGTAGAGCTTCTCACAGCAGTTTTCAGGAAAATAATCAGTTACCAGTTGCACCTTCAGCAATAAGAATTGAAGGTTCCCAAGTACATACAGCTAATGGGAAACAGCCTCACGAAACTCCCAGAGCGCTACAAACATCAGAAGTTTCTCAAGTTGTGGAAGATTACCGCAAAGCCGCAGCGAATGCCAAACAAGCTGGTTTTGATGGGGTAGAAATTCACGGTGCTAACGGCTACATTATCGATGAATTTTTGCAATCAAAATCCAATTATCGTAGCGATAAATATGGTGGTAGTTTAGAAAATCGCTTTCGGTTTTTGAAAGAAATTATCGAATCTATTCTTACTGTATGGGATGCGGCAAGGGTAGGAGTAAGACTTTCTCCCAACGGTAATTACAATGATATGGGTTCGCCAGATTTTCGAGAAACCTTTACTTATGTAATCGAGCAGTTAAATAGCTATAAATTAGGTTATTTACACGTACTTGACGGTTTGGGTTTTGGTTTTCACGAACTTGGGGAGCCAATGACTTTAGCAGAATTGAGAAAAATTTATGACGGTACTTTAATAGGTAACTGCGGTTACGACAGAGAAAGTGCGGAAAGAGCGATTACCGATGGTAATGCCGATTTAATTGCTTTCGGCAGATCGATTATTAGCAATCCCGATTTAGTTGCGCGTTTTGCTAACGGTTGGGAACTAAATGCCGATCCAGAACCAGCTATTTGGTATTCCTTTGAAGCGGAAGGTTATACAGATTTTCCTATTTATCAAGAGTCTGGGGTTGGTGTGTAGGTATTAGATCCCCCCAACCCCCCTTTATAAAGGGGGGCTATTGTATATTAAAGTAGATGTAGGTTGGGTTAGACGCACCCAAAATCATAGTTATTAACCCGAAATTAGCATTGCGTCGTAACCCAACAGCTAGATTGTGGGTATTTAGCAATATCTCTATTTATTCAAGATATTTATGTTGGGTTACGACACTATATTAAAAATTATCCCTATTCATCAAATTTGTAAACGTGTCTAACCCAACCTACGCTCTTAAAAAAGGGGGGCTATTTTTTAATTACTGAGGAGGTTCGGGAGGATTTTCGGGTACTCCTAGAGCATCTTTAAACTGCTGTTCGGTGACTCCTAACTTAGCTGCTGCTGCGGCAAAATCTGGTAATGGTGGTCTTCCCAAAGCTTCTTTTAACTGTTGTTTGGTGATTCCCAACTTTGTTGCTGCGGCTTCAAAATCTGGTCGTTGCGGTTTTTCTCCTTCAGGTAATTCGGAAATATTTTCGGGAACTCCCAAAGCATCTTTAAATTGCTGTTCGGTAACACCCAACTTACTAGCTGCTGCGGCAAAATCGGGTAAGGGTGGTTTTCCTAAAGCATCTTTTACTTGCTGTTCGGTAACACCCAACTTAGTAGCTGCTGCGGCAAAATCTGGTCCGCGTCGTCTGTCTTTTTGTTGTGTTTGTTGATTCTGAGCCATAATTTGATTTGTATATGCTGCGTCGGTTTGATTGATTGAAGTGAATGCTAATGTTGAGAGTAGTATCGGGATTGTTGTTATTGCCAATACTTGATTAAATTTCATCATCCAACTCCGAATTGCTTACATTTATGATTAAGCCAGTCCAAAATTACGGTTAAGTATGGTTTTTGATTACAATTTTGTAATTTTAGGATTGCTATAGCAAATACAAGCAGAACTTTCATAAGGCATTAATACTTGTGGAGATTCTGCTTATCTTGATAAGCCCGATAAATTAATGAGGATTATATTTTTATCTCCCTCTTTTACCTTAAAAAAATATGTCAAGTGATAAAAGTACTGAATTATATAGGAAAAAAAGACACTTTTTTTTAGGAGAAAAGATACAGGTTTTGAATCAGAATATTTTCTAGGATTCGATTATCCACTCGTTTTAAGAGGGTTAATTATGAACTGGAATAAAGTTTCCACGGGAATGTTAGTAATGGTATCGTTGGCAACTACTGCATTGCCTGTATCAGCCAGCCCATACCGTTCTTCTGACAAAGGTTATCGAAGAAATCAAGTTGTTGATGTAGTTGATGTAAATGTTAATTTAAGAGGTCAAAAGAAGCGAAGAGTTAATAAAAAGAAGTTCAAGGAGGTTTGCGTTAACAAACGTGTTCGAGGCAGAAGAGGTGTTAGAACTGTTCGAGAATGTAAATTAGTTAGAGTCCGCAGATAAGAAAAACAATCCTGATTTTTTGTAATGCGAATGCAAAACTTTCACAGGTATTAATTGCTTGTGAAAGTTTTGCTTATGTTGATACTCCTCTTTGATTAATTGAAGGAAATTATATTTTTATCGTCGTTATTACAATTTACCTTCTGTTTTGATTACAAAATTGTAATTTTTAAGCCTTAGTTTTGCCGTCCAAAAGCAATTTTTTTATTATAAAATCTGTATTCGTAGGGTCATAACTAAAAACTGCTGATATGCTCTGAAAATCAACGTTCCCACAGTTCTTAGTACCCTTTTTTCATCATACGTAAGATATCCCGGCTAACAGTAATATTTAAGTAAGAGGTTGCATGATATGCAGGCAAGACTTCCAATTCTTATTTTGAGTGCAGTTTTCGCGGCTAGCTCATCATTGAGTTGCGCGAAACAGACATCAAATTCAAGCAGCGCAAACACATTTGATGTTAGTAAGCGTAATGATGGCGAAGAAACAAATAACGCTCAAAGTTTGCCAACCGCAACAGACTGCACAACTTATAAAAAAGCTTTTGGACTACACCTCGATTCTGAGACAATTAATTGTACTGCTGATTCCCTTGAGGTAAAGGCTACAGGTCTTCCCGATCTGACTTCTGGAACCAGTGAAGATGTACCAATGGTAGGCATCCAATCTTGGATACAAAGAGTTCCGATTCCCTACGATTATCAGTGGCGTATTCCCCTCAAACCTGAGTGGTTAAATGAACCCGTTGAAGCAAGTCCGCGTGGACCGATAGCGGTTGCAGTTGATGGTGTACCTATTTTTCATTACGAACGACGACCTGATGTTTCAACTTCGTTAGATAATTATGAGGAGCGCAACGATACCGTTGTTCAGGGTGAGCTAGATCAATGTGGCGGTCACGCGGGGCAGGGTGAAGATTATCATTATCATTACGCCCCGGTTTGCTTGATGGATAAACATAATCCTGAACTACCAATTGCCTTTGGTCTTGACGGCACACCAATCTATTACGGTGAAGGTGGTGATGATTATTATGGACGTGGTAGATACAGCGATCTTAGTTATCTACCTGATGAAAAACTCGATGAGTGCAACGCGCTGCAATTACCTGATGGTAGTTATGTGCATTACACAACCAAAACCCCGCCTTATGTTGTAGGTTGCCATCACGGATTTTTTGACTTATCGCTACAAATAGAACCTCCCCCCTTCGATGCACTAGCGCAGCGTACATCAAGCCCGTTTGGTGGTAGCTATGGTGAGCCTGTATCAACGGTTATTACTGATTTTAAGCAAAATAAAGATGGAGAATATCGTTTGGGTTTCAATTCTTTAACTACACCTGGCGTAACAAGTGCTGTTGTGTACCGTAAGACTTCATCGGATTGCTGGGAGTTTGAGTACCAAAAAGTTGCGGGGGAAACAGTTCAGACGACACAAGCCTGCCGACACCGACACTAACAGTTACAGTTACATAATTCTCGATTACAAAATTGTAATTTGAGTTTTTGAGTAGCGAATTTAAAATATAAGCATCACGCACGGAAGCTATCGAATACTTGTGAATGTTCTATTTGTTGAAGATGAAGCAAAAATTGCTGACTTTGTTCGGGCTGGGTTAAAGGAGCAGGGGTTTACTGTAGATTACTGTGCAAATGGTGATGAAGGCTATTTATTAGCTGTAGAAAATGAATATGATGCGATTGTCCTCGATATTATGCTACCGGGGAAAGACGGGCTATCAATTCTCAAACAATTACGTCGGGAAGGTCGGAATACTCCGGTGATTTTATTAACTGCTCGTAACGAACTTGATGACCGTTTGCAAGGTTTGAATTTAGGGGCTGACGATTACATTGCTAAACCTTTCTTTGTGGAAGAATTGGTGGCTCGAATTCATGCTGTAATTCGTCGAAGTGTAGGAGAGCGTCAGAATTTTCTGGCTGTGGGAGCTTTGAAATTAGATAGAATTACTAGGGAAGTTACTTGCAATCACAAAGTTATTGAACTAACTACTCGTGAATTTAATTTACTTGAATATTTGATGCGATCGCCAGAACGAGTTTTTACCCGAACCCAAATATTGGAACATGTTTGGGGTTATGATTTTAATCCAAATACCAATGTTGTAGACGTTTGTATCCAGCGGATTCGCAAAAAAATTGACTCCATTCACAAGGGAGGATGGATTGAAAGTATTCGCGGGGTTGGTTATCGGTTTCGTCAAACAGATGCTCATCCATGAAACTACCTTCGTTTCGTTTGCGAATTGCTTTATTCTCTTCAGTTCTTGCTGGTAGTGCCTTGATTGTGTTTGCTGGAATCTCCTGGTTCCAGATTTACAACGCCAAAATTAGCCGTCTGGATGCACAAATAACCAACGAATTGATGCGAGGAAATGGTCCACCAAAACGAGATATTACACAACTTTACCAGGAACAGAGATGGAAACTATACTCCGATTCGCTGTCCGATGTGTTAGGAGCAAATACAAAAATACCTACAGGTTTATTAGTACTTGACTTTGAAGGTAATAAACTTTACCAAACTCAGGAAATCATTTTAGATAAGGATTTGCATCGTCTGCTTACTAAGCAACTAAAATCAATAAATCCCTCTCCACTAATTACTGCTCGTAACCTATCGGGCAAGGAATTACCTCCTGCCCCACTTCCCATTCTCTTAACTACAGCATCTACAAAAACAGGAACTTGGCGAACTGGTACAGCTAAATTTCGCAAAATTCAAATAGCAGTTGCTGTTAATTTAGAAGTAGTTAATCAAGAAATGGGTACTATTAGCAATATTTTCTTGATTTCAATTCTAGGAATATTTCTATTAATTGCAATTGGTGCGTGGTTACTATCTGGAAGCGTTTTACGTCCGATAAATCAATTAACTAATGAAATTAAACTCTTAAGTGCAAAAGGGTTAGATAGAAGAATTCCCATTGAAAAAATAGATGTGGAATTTTTAGAATTGATTCGGGTATTTAATCAGATGTTGGAACGTTTGGAACGCAGTTTTCATCAAGCTTCTCGCTTCAGTGGTGATGCTGCTCACGAATTGAAAACCCCGTTAACTATTCTGCAAGGGGAATTAGAAAGAACATTACAGCAGGTGACTCCCGGAAGTGAAGTACAGCAACGTTTGAGTTACCTTTTGGATGAAGTGCATCGTCTCAGTGGAATTGTGCGTAAACTGTTACTGCTGTCTTTAGCTGATGCGGGACAATTGAGTTTATATCTGGTAGAGGTGGATATATCGGAGTTATTATTTCAAATGTTAGAAGATTTGGAAATGCTAGCTCCCGATTTGACAGTAAGAACTGATATTGCGAAAGGATTAAAAGTTAAAGGAGACAGAGATTTATTAATGCAGGTTTTGCAAAATCTATTTAGTAACGCAATCAAATATAATCTTGCCGACGGTTGGATAAAAGTTGATGCAAAGCAAAATAATAACTTACTTAAAATAATAATTGTCAATGCATCCGAGGGAATAAAAGATGAAAATAGAACCCTAATTTTTGACCGTTTTCATCGCGGAGATCCATCTCGCAACCGTAAAATAGAAGGAATTGGATTGGGTTTAAGTCTTGCTCGTGAAATTGTTCGCGCTCATAATGGTGAATTGATGCTCGATCCAAATTCGGAGGGGGAGACATCTTTTAGTGTTAGTTTACCGATGGTTTTGTAAAGTTCCAAAATCTAAAATTGTATGGCTCAAGCAATAAACAAATTAACAAGCTTTGACAAATTCATTGAATGGTATCCTGATAACGGGATACGCTACGAATTGCACAAAGGGGTAATTGTCGAAATGCCACCACCATTAGGGGAACATGAAAACGTTATTGGCTTTTTAGTTGGACAAATAGCTCTTCAGTATTTACAGAAGGGATTACCTTACCGTATCCCCAAAACTGGGCTTGTTAAAACTCCCGATAATGATTCAACCTATTCACCAGATATTGTGTTGGTTAATCATGATAATCTCGTCAATGAACCTTTATGGAAGAAACAATCTACACTCATTCAACCTGAATCAATTCCTTTGGTAGTTGAAGTTGTAAGTACTAATTGGCGAGATGATTATCACGATAAGTTTGGGGATTATGAGGAAATGGGTATCCCCGAATATTGGATTATCGATTATGCAGCTTTGGGTGGTAAACGATTTATCGGTAATCCCAAACAACAAACTATTACGATTTGCGAATTGGTGGATGGTGAATATCAAACTACTCAATTTCAAGGGAATCAAGCAATAGTGTCTCCTTTATTCCCCGATTTGAATCTTACAGCACAACAAATTTTTGATTCTGCTTTGTGATGTATTCAAATTTTTAATTTGTAGGTTGGGTTAGACGCACGAAGAATAATAATTATTAACCCAAAATTCATCTTGCGTCGTAACCCAACACCCAGATTGTAGGTATTTGGTAATATCTCTATTTATCCAAGATATTAATGTTGGGTTACGACACGATATTATCAATTATTCGTGTTTACCAAATTTGTTTTCCTGTCTAACCCAACCTACAAGGTAAAAAGATGTTTTACTAACACCAAGATTGTGGATATTTACCCAATTACCCAATTCTCAATTCTTCTTCATCAACAACCACAAAATATTCGGGTTTGCGAATTTCTTCTATTTTTGTATCTTCAACTAATGCCAGAAATTCGGAGTTAGCAATGATAGCTGTGTCTGTGGTACGACTAAATAATCCACTCCGACGACGGAATTCTTGGAAGGTTAATTGTCCATAATCGAGATTTATTAAACCAATTTTATCGGTTCCTATTTCAAAATCTTCTATTGTATCGGCTTCATCTTTATTAACACCACCGTCACCGGGTTTTAAAATAAATGTATCTATTCCGGAGCCACCATCTAATTTATCTTTACCTATTCCACCAAAAAGAATATCATCGTTGTCATTACCGATAAGAGTATCGTTACCGGATTCACCGAAGAATAAATCGTTTCCATCTCCGGTATAGCGCCCATCTCCACCAAAACCTAAGAATTCAGCGCCGTTAATTTCTTGGTTGATAAAACTACCGATAACTATATCGTCTTTGTTTCCCGTTTTTGCTTTGCCAATTAATAAAGTTGCTTCGTTATCTTTATTAACATCGATGATTCCTGTATAAGCTCCGTTGTCTTCTTGACGAATTCTTAATTTATCAAAATCTTCGATGGGTAATTCATCTATGGAATCATAAGCCCTAATTCCCAGCAAATCGCCAATTAAACCTTGCTGGTTAACTGTATTAGTAAAAGCTCTAACTACTCTACCGTGTTCGCTACCAAAATCGGTAGCAAATTCAGATATTGTGCCGAAATCCATTTGAAAAGCTTCGTCGGCTGTTATTGCTAATTCTGGATTTCCAGCGATGCTTTTTTCCCCTACAAAGCTGCGGGAAAATACGGAAACATCGGCGAATTTTTCGGGTGCTTGAGTTCCTTCTTCTCTACCATCTACGTCGTAGATATCTTCATCTGGATCGTCAAATAAAGGATTTTCATCCTGATTTCTGGCGCTTGGTGGATCTAAAGCGGTAATTGTTCTGGCACCTTGAGTATTACCTGATAAAAAGTTATTATTTTCTAATAAAAGTCCGTCTCGGTAAATTCTTCCCATTTCGGCATTGACTAAAGAGCCGAGACTATGCCCGATTAAATTCAAACTTTGGGAAGCTTCTTGAATATCAATTCCGTAAAAATCATTTAAAGCTTTGACAGCGAATTCTGCAACCGGGCTAATCCAAGTCGCTGCTCGGAAATTTCCTCTACCGGGAACACCAAATTGAACACCTAACCTTTCCGAGTTGTTGTAAGCTGCTTCTCTCCAATCTAATAATAAAACGCGATCGCCTGGTTTTGTATTGGCAATTTCTTGGGCTACATCGGCAATTTTTCCGTCTGGTGCGTCATTCCAACCGTGGATTATCAACCAGGTTTGTTCTGCTTCTGTGGGATTATTAACTTCTAAAAATCCGACTTTACGCAAACTGGGATTGTTTTCTACAGTTTGATTAAATAAAACTCCTTCTTCGCTTCCTCCGGTGACAAATCCTTGTACTGGTAGTGTACCCGATTGGGGGTTTGGAGAACTATTATAAGGTCCTTCTAAACCCGTTATTGTATTAATTGTTGTTTGTGAACCCTCCGCTTGCAACATCATGGTTTGATTGCCACCAGTACCATCGGATGCAAGTTTGACGTTGTAAGTAGTACTGTTTCCTTCGATTTTTGTTGGTGTAATTTCTTTGATGTAGCCAGCATCATCACCGACAGGAGTAATATTTATTTGATTGCTAGCATTTTGAGGAATTGGTGAATTTGACGCTGTAATATTATTTGTTTGGGGTTTCGTAACGGTAAGATCGAAACTTATCTCTTCATCTGGTTTCAAAAACACGTTTACCGTATCTAAAGACAACGCCGAATCTTCGCTGCTAGTTTGAGAAATAATATTACTTGTATCTTCATCACCAATATTCAGAATAGCAGTATTTTGAGTTCCGAGAGTAGCACCACCAGTCAAATTTTCTAAAGATAAATTAACAGTTTCGCTACCTTCTTTTAAATCGTCGCTGAAGATAGGAATAGTTACATTTTTCTCGATTTCTCCATCTTTGAAATCAATTTGAATCGGAGTATTATCAAAATCCTCACCACCAGTAGCAGTACCATTTGTTAAATTAACAGTCGCGCTAACTTCTCCTAAATCACCTTCGGTACGAATCACCTTAGCTGATAAAATTGGGATTCCCGATTCAAAAGTATTAAATTCCGCTTTTTCAAATTCTAATTTACCAGCATTCTCACTTGCAGCATTAATATTATTATTAAGGGCAAATTCAATTAACTGTTTTCCTGCTTCAGTTTCATCCCAATTATTAGAACTTACTTCTTTAAAAGCATTCGCTTTTCCTGCGGCACCTTTAATTTGAAAAATAATATCATTGTAATCGGAATCTGAATTTTCATCTAAACGTAAATCCTCCATTCCAAATATATCAGTTCCTGCCAACTGCATCATTTGAATTGAATTGTTAGGGTTAGCTAATGACAAGGAAAATAAAGGACGCTTATCATCATCAACTGCTGGATTATCCAAAACTTCTGCAACTTTACCTTGGGGAACTAATATCAAAGCGAAGTTATCCCCAGGATTCATACTAAAGGTTTTAACTCCCTCGTAATCCCCTTCATTCCGATCTGTTTCTCCCAATTCTCCCGTAAATCTAGCACCTTCAGAATCATCATTAATAGCAATATAACCGTTTGAGGAATTACTCAAAGCCCGACGAGCAGCTTCCTGAATAAATTCATCAGAATCGGGATTTAAATTTTCCATTCCCGTAAGGTTGAAAATCCCAAGTTCGCTTTGATAACCACCAGCATCAAATAGAAAATCAATAGTAAATTCACCAGTGGAATCTACAGTAAATATGCCATTTTCTAAATCTGAATTTGAGCTAAAAGTTGAATTTGAGCTTAAAGCAGCTTGTGGTAGAGGACTATTTAAATTAAGAGAAGCTTCCATAAAATCCTCTTCTGATAAAATAGGATTTTGAAAGCTTGTCGAAAGATTATTGTCGGCAGATAAAATGTCTGTATTTAATGAATTGTCAACTGGCAAAAGGTCAGTATTATCAAAATTAGGTATGAAATTTTCTGAATTATTCATGATAGTAGTTAAATAATATGTACGTCATTCGATTTTGGATTTGTTCTTAATCCAAAATCCAAAATCTAAAATCCAAAATTATTAGACGCAGCATAATATTCAGAATCAAATGTGAAAATGCTTCGTGTAGCGAGTAACTAGGGTACGTTAAATCGTAGCCTAACATTCAAATATTTATTTTAGTCAAAGCTGTATTAAATAAACAACTTCGAGAACAAAATTATCGTCCGAATTTGCGCTTAAGTAGACTTCCCCTGCCTGATATATCAAGCTTAATACATTAAGATAAATTTGCGCTGATGATGTTAATGTTACCGATTAATTACTGTAATTATAGTGATTTATACGACAATTAAACGAAATAGTGAACAATAAATGCGATCGCGATAGTTATCAATACCCATAAGCGGGTGAGGGCGGTTTATTTGCGGGCATTTGTTTGTTGTCGCTATACTCGTAATCGAAAAGCTACATTGCAGCAGATATGGTGATTGAATGGTTAACGGCTTGGGGAGTAAGTAATGCTGTAGGGTTTCTATTCAAACCTGTAATGCAGAAATTTGCGGAAGATTTAGGTAAAGATATATTAAAAGATGTCCTCAAGGATGTTGTTAAGGGTTTACCCGGTAATATTCTGGGAAGGTTAGAGAAAGATGAAATAAATAAAGCTGTTGGCAAGGCTTTTAAAGAGTTTCTGGAAATATTTCAGCAAGAATTGGAATTACTTAATGATTTAGAAGAAACAGAAGTAAAACAATATAATCAATCATTAAAAAAGTTTCTTGGCATTGATGATGTCAAAGCAATATTAGGAAGCGCTTTTCATCCAGAGATTGACAAAATTGATACTAAGAAATTAGAACAAATTTGGTACGATAAAAATTTATTGCAGCTACCAGAAGAATTCCATTGGATAAGGTTGAATAAACCGTATTCTAGAAAAGTAAAAGCAATAATACGCGAGTCAGATAAACTCAGAGAAATATTTGATTCTTACAAATTAGAAGAAATAGCCGATAATACCAAACAAATTGCCGGTATTGCAACGGATTTTAATTTACCTCGCTATCAAGAAGCACTGCGACAAGAGTATAGTTATCTAAAATTAGATTCCCTCGATACCAGCGGCTCTGCTTATAACGAATTGAAATTAAGAAGTACTTTTATTATTCAAAATGTCCGCGAATTTGAACGGGTAATACCGCAAGCTTTGGAAAAAACCAAAGAATATCAAAAATGGTTGCGGGATAATCAAGAAGAAGCAGAATTTAATCTGAAGGAATTGGAGCGCGATCACCAACTTTATTCAGAAGCGCCAACGATTCCGGTAACGGATATCATCAACAATCGTCAAAGCCGAGATTATATTATCATACTGGGCGATCCAGGCGCGGGTAAATCAACTTTGCTGCAATTTTTAGCTTTGAATTGGGCAGAATCTACCTTGAGTAATTCCTTTTCTCAACCGATACCGATTTTAATTGAATTACGTACCTACGTGCGACAATTCGATCGAGATAAATGCAAAAACTTTCTCGATTTCTTACATCAAGCTCCCGGTGCAATTTGTCATTTAAATCAATTGAAATTAAATGAATTATTTAAAGCTGGTAATGCTTTAGTAATGTTCGATGGTTTAGACGAAATCTTTGATAAAGCCAAACGGGAAGATATTATTACCGATATTATTCGCTTCACCGATAAATATCCCAACGTACAGGTAATTGTCACTTCACGGGTAATTGGTTACAAACCAGAAAGGTTTCGCAATGCTGAATTTCGCCACTTCATGTTACAGGATTTTGATAGCGAACAAATTCAGGATTTTATCAACCGCTGGCATCAATTAGCATTTAACGATAAAAACGATGCGGAATTAAAGAAAGCACGACTCAACCGCGCTTTAGTATCATCAAAAGCCATTCAAGAATTAGCCGGAAATCCGCTTTTGTTAACCATGATGGCAATACTCAACCGTCATCGGGAATTACCAAGAGACAGAAGCACGCTATATGAAAAAGCTGCGGAAGTGCTGTTACAACAATGGGATGCAGAAACAAAATATTTAGAAGGTAAAGTTTCTATCGATTTAACCGATAAGCAAGCGATGTTACGGAAAGTTGCTTACCAAATGCAGGCTAACGATCAAGGTTTGACAGGTAATTTAATTCATTACGATGATTTACACGAGATTTTTCAGAGCTATTTAGAAAATATTGGATATCAGAAGCTTGATGCTCGTACAGCAGCGAAAGAATTAATTAATCAGCTACGCGATCGCAATTTTATATTGTGTCATGCAGGGGATAATTATTATGCTTTCGTACATCGGACATTTTTAGAATATTTTTGTGCAGAAGCATTTCGGATTCAATTTGAAAAAGAGAAAAGTTTAACTTTAGAGCAATTAAAAACCGAAGTTTACGGAAAGCATTGGCAGGATGAAGCTTGGGATGAAGTATTGAAATTGATTGCAGGTGCGATCGATGTGAAGTTTGTGGGAGAGATTATTGAGTATTTGTGGAAACAGACTAAACCATTTGTTGCTGCTGATTATTTGTTAGAAGTAAAAAATCGAAATTTAATTAAATCAGTAGATACTTACCTGTTTGAAGAAATCAAGCATTTAACCAAACATGGTCGTAACAAATGGGTACGCTCACCAGCAATCAAAACATTGGCAAGAGTTTGGGAAGACAATTCAGAAGTGAAATCTCATATAAAGTCAATTCTTCAAAGCCCCGAACATCCTGTGGTTCTAGAAGCAGCGCTGGAAGGATTACTTAGGGTTAGTAAGAATGACCCCGATACCATACCTATGTTAAAAAAACTTGCTCAAACTCATAGAGATAGTTTTTTTCGTTGTTCTGTGGTGAAAGTATTAGCTCGCAACTACAAAAATGATAAAAATACTCTACCTTGGTTAAAAAAAATTGCTCAAACTGATAAACACTTGGAGATAAAATTTGCTGCGATAGAAGAATTAGCTCAAGGAATTGCTCAAGATTGGAAGAATGAACCTGGAATATTTGAACTGTTCTATAATGTGGCGATTAATAATTCATTTAAGCGTGAAAGTTACCTTTCTCTAGGTAAGCTTCGATATAACCCCCGTCAAACTGCATTGGAAATAATTTTCAAACATTACTCCAATCATCCCCAGACGCTACCACTATTAAAAGATAGAGCAGAAAACGACCCCGACGAACAACTACGGGAATGGGCTAAAAAAATTATTGATTCTAACTGTGATTAACTATGTGTTGGGTTTCGTTCCTCAACCCAACCTACGTCTTATTAATTTGATTGGCGATCGCACTCGGATTCGGGGTTTCAATCAGTGCTGAGTGGCTTTAATATAGATATCATCCAATAATCTATTAACACCATAAAAATCATGACCGAATCTACCCGCATCGCTCGCAGAGGAAGAATATTCCCCGAAATTCAATGGACGGAAGAACAAAAGGCGCAGTGGAAAGCAGAGCAAGATGAGTTTTACAAGCGCTGCAAACCCGTTTTCGATAAAGTCCAACCCGAACTAATTAAAACTCACTATAACTGGTACATGGCAGTTGAACCAGAAAGTGGTGAATATTTTGTTAATAAAAATGAAATGAATGCAATCAAAATGTCCCGCGAAAAATACCCGAAATCTCCAGTTTTTGTATTTAAAATTAACGAGACTGGAGTTGCTGGAACTATATGATTTCTGGAAGGTTTGGTGATGGTGAGGAGTTGATTTTTGAAATCGAATTAATTATATCTGATGAATTTGAGTTACCAATTGATGCAGTTTTAGATACGGGGTTTTCTGATTGGTTAGCTCTTGACAAGCAAGATTTAGAAGGATTTGATTGGGAATATTTGGGTGAGCGAAGTATGTTGATGGCAAAAGGTGTATCGAACTTTGATATTTATGCTGGTAAAGTAAAAATTGATGGTGAAGTGTTTGATATTCCTGTGTATGCGGGTGATGGAGTACCTGAAGTTTTATTAGGTCGTCAATGGTTAAAAAATAAGCGGTTAGTTGTGGATATACCTTCAAATATTTTGACTTTAGGAGATTAATCAAACTTTTTAAAGATTATTGTAGGGTGTGTGACTAGGGTGTTGACTCTGTATCCTTTAGCCCGCAAGACTTCATGCAGATTCTGTGTCCATACTTTTTGGGTTGAAAGTGGCTGTAACAGCCACTTTCAATGCAGTAAAAGCAACACAAATAAATTTTCGGGAAATTCGCGAAAAACCATCAAAGTCAACACCCTAGTGTGTGACGCTACGATAATATTGTACGCACCTTACAAACTTTTAGCGTCACGCACCATTTTTTATTTCAACAATCTCGTTATTCTATTAAATATATGGTGCGTTAGACGAAGATTTTAATTCATCTGTTAAATCAGTATATAGTCGTGCGTCTAACACACCCTACAAACTTCTTCTCTCCCCCTCTTCCCTCCGCGCTCTCCGCGCGCCACTTGCTACAAGTCGGGGAACCCGCCCAACGCAGTGGCTTGCCTCTGCGGTTGATAATCCCCAAAATCTTGACAACCACCAATAAATTTAGTACAAATGCACTAAACACCTTTTATATTAAAACTTTATTTCCAAACTTTTAACCAAGGAGGAATAATTAGTGCAATCCACCCAACCAGAAACGACACAAAGAATTGAAGAACTACGAAAACTCTTAATCCAAGCAAGTTACGCTTACTACGTCCTTGATAATCCCACCATAGAAGACGCAATTTACGATAAATTGTATCGCGAATTGCAAGATTTAGAAACTCAATATCCACAACTAATTACCCCCGATAGCCCAACGCAACGAGTTGGTGAAAAACCTGCAACTGGCTTTACTTCAGTACCCCACAATATTCCGCTGTACAGTTTAGAAAATGCTTTTGATGTTGACGAATTAAAATCTTGGGATGAAAGATGGCGCAGAAATGCACCTCCCCAAGAAGATGTAGATTATGTCTGCGAATTAAAGATTGATGGTAATGCTTTAGCGTTAACTTATGAAAACGGAGTTTTGGTAAGGGGTGTAACTCGCGGTGATGGAGTGAGTGGGGAAGATATTACTCAAAATGTGCGGACAATTCGTTCGATTCCTTTAAGATTAAATTTAGATGATATTGAAATTGAAAATCAAGATGCTTTACAAACAATAGAAGTGCGTGGTGAAACGTTTTTACCTTTGGATGTATTTGAAAAAATTAATCAGGAAAGATTATCATCTGGTGAAAGTCAATTTGCTAATCCCCGAAATGCTACAGCGGGTACTTTAAGACAGTTGGATGCTCGCAAAGTTGATAAAAGACGTTTGGATTTCTTTGCTTATACCTTACAAATTCCCGGTATAGATGATGCGAGTATTGCAAATAGTCAATGGGAAGCTTTGGAGTTATTGCAAAAATTAGGCTTTAAAGTAAACCCGAATAAACAACTTTGTCATTCCTTAGATGAAGTTGCCCAATATTATCAGCATTGGGATACCGAAAGGTTAAATTTAGCTTATATGACCGATGGCGTTGTCGTAAAGCTCAATTCGTTCCCGTTGCAGCAAGAATTGGGCTTTACAAATAAATATCCACGCTGGGCAGTGGCGCTCAAATACGCAGCAGAAGAAGCACCAACCCGCGTTGAGAATATTTCGGTAAATGTCGGTAGAACCGGCGCACTGACTCCCTTAGCGGAAATGCAGCCCGTTCAGCTTGCCGGAACTACGGTATCGAGAGCTACACTACATAATGGCGATCGCATCACTCAATTAGACATCCGCGTCGGCGATACCGTCATCGTGCGTAAAGCTGGGGAAATCATTCCGGAAGTGTTGCGAGTACTCAAGGAGTTACGCCCTGAAAACACCGTACCTTTTGAAATGCCGACTCACTGCCCGGTTTGCGAGCAACCTGTAGTCAGAGAAAAAGGTGAAGCGGTGACGAGATGCGTGAATACTTCCTGTGCGGCAATATTAAAAGGTGCCATCGAGCATTGGGTAAGCCGCAACGCTTTGGATATTCGCGGCATGGGTGAGAAAGTAGTGCATCAATTGGTAGATAAGAATTTAGTTAAATCTGTAGCCGATTTATACGAATTGAATGCAGATACTTTAGCGAATTTAGATAGAATGGGGCAAAAATCGGCAGATAAGCTGATAGAAGCCATTGAAAAATCAAAAACTAAACCTTGGGCGCGGGTATTATATGGTTTAGGAATCCGTCATGTAGGAAGCACGATTGCTCAAACCGTTACGGAGAAGTTTGACAGCGTAGACAAGTTAGCAGCAGCAAAAGTTACAGATATTGAAGCTATTTATGGTATTGGTGCAGAGATTGCCGAAAGTATTGATAAATGGTTTCGCATTGAAGCCAATCAAGAATTAATTGAAAGGTTGAAAAATCAGGGATTGCAATTTGTAGAAACGCAAACAGCAGCAGCTTCACAAGTTAATCAAAAATTAGCTGGTAAAACCTTTGTGGTGACGGGAACATTACCAAGTTTATCGCGGGATGAAGCCAAAGAATTAATTCAAAAGTTTGCTGGTAAAGTATCGAATTCAATTAGTAAAAATACAGATTATTTAGTAGTAGGAGAAAACGCCGGTTCTAAGTTAGCAAAAGCGGAGAAATTGGGGATTACTCAGTTGAGTGAAGAGCAGTTATTAGAAATGGTGAAACAGTGAGCAATTAGCAGCGATCTCAAATTGATTATTTTGTAGTGCGAGCATCTTGCTCGCTGGATACTAGCGAGCATTTTGCTCGCACTACTTACCTACTTGTCGTGAGGTGCAAGGGGCTTTAAAAAAATATTTTTGATAATGGTAATGCAAAAAATGTAGAGACGTAGCAGTGCTACGTCTCTCAAAATTTACTGCAATTGGGATTGATTAATTCGCTTTCTCATTTCAGCTTCAAGTTCCTCATTTGTATTTACAACCACCCCAGGGCGAGAACTTAATCTATCCATGTATAAATGAAAAGCTTCTTTATCTTCTGGATGCATTCTTACATAAGCAAGCAACTCTTTATCCGAGAGTGCATTGAGATTTGATTGTGTCATCGAATTATAACCACTCCGTTAGGATATATTTCTATCTAAGACTGTCTCTCCAATTAAAATAAATATCCGTTTATTACGTTCGTCAAGCCGTACTAAATTAATTGGCACAAACAAGCTACTTGCTAGCAAATTGACGCGATACAGCGATTTCAACTGCTCCAAGGTTGGCTCCAATTTACTAACTCCTAATCAACTTCTTTGATATTTATTCTCTCACTGATATTTAATTAAACCTTGAAACTGCATAATTCAGCTAAACAAACCCTATAAAACCTTATAGTTCGAGTATCTACCCAGTAGTTTCACGTAAACTTAAGAATTCTTTTCACAAATTTTTCCGAAACCAGGATTTATACGGTGAAGCTTAAATTACAAAATACTTTTAATTATCTTACCTATCTAAGGAGTGAAAAAATTTTCATCATGACCGCTTTCAACGATTTACAAGAACAAAACGATCGAGAATCACAAGCTATTAATCATCCACAAGAAGAAAACCACCAACAGTCCAAAGCTACTAATAAAGAAAGAAAAAGCCTATTTGGTAGCAAAACTTTTTGGGGTATTATTTTCACATCAACCGCAGCGATCGCCCCTATTGTAGGAAATAATGTTGATAAAATATTAGACGGAAAGCAAAAGGATGTAAACTACGGACAAGATGCCGCTCAAATAGTAGTAATTGTTTGTGGTGCAGCAGCATCAATTGTCGGTAGAGTCGAAGCAAAATCGCCTATTTATACTCCCAAATGGATGCCGGGACCAAGTAATACAGACTTTGATTCTGAGGAGATAAGTTAATTTATGCTTAATAAAAGTGCGATGATTTTTAATTCAGGTTGCATCTTTAATACTAAAAAATCAGGGCTTAAGCCGTTACTACCAACTAATTACTAACTACTTCACCATTATCTATAGCTTTACCAGTACAAGTTTTTTGATTCCACAAATAAGCGCCAATTCCAACAATAAAATTGGAAATACAAGCCGCACCAAATATTCCGTTAACTCCGTAAAGTTGTCCTCCAAAATAGGCTAGGGGAATATAAAGCACGAACATCCGGGCTACCGTCATTACCACCGAAGGTATCGGTTTACCCAAGGCATTAAAAGCCGAACTTGCTACTAAAATAATTCCCGCACCGGCATAGCTAATAGGTACAATCCATAGATATTGAGAAGCAATTGCAACGATATCGGGATTTGGATTAAAGAAAGCAATTAAAGTTGGTGCGGTAACAGCTAAAATTCCTGCTACCATCAAACCCCAAAATAAACAAAACAAGATACTTAACTGCAAAGCTTTACCAACTCTTGCATACTTCTTCGCACCCCAATTTTGACCGACAAAAGGCGCAATTGAAGAAGATAATGCCACCACAGCAATCAATGCAAAGGATTCTAATCGGGATGCCACACCAAAAGCAGCAACAGCTTCAGCACCAAAACCAGCTAAAAGACTTGTAATTACACCAATCGAAATCGGATTAATCATACTGCTACCAGCAGCAGGCAAACCCACATACAAAATATCTTTCCAACACCATAGCGTATCTTGAATAGTTGGCAGCTTTAAATACAGCATTTTTTCTCTGAAGTGCAGTACAAATAAAGCAGCAATTAAAGTAGTTCCTCTGGAAATTACCGTTGCTAAAGCTGCACCTTGCAATTCCATACGAGGAAAAACGCCTATTCCCAAAATTAACAAAGGATCTAAAGCAATATTTACCGCTGCTGCAAATATCATAATTAAACTGGGTGTCAGCGTATTGCCAGAAGCGCGAATCGCACTATTACCCACCATCGGCACTACCAGAAACACCATACCAAAGTACCAAATCTGCATATAGTCGCGCACAAACGGCAGTATATCGGGAGTTGCACCCAAAGCGGTAAATAAAGGATCGATAGTTAATAAACCTATAATCACAAAAATTGCAACCGCAGTAACCGCCAAAGTCAGACTATTGGTAGTGAACTTTTTCACCCGTTGGCGATCGCCTTCTCCAATAGCGCGAGAAATCACCGAAGAAGCACCCACACCCAAACCCATCGACAAACTACCCAGAGTCATCACCACCGGAAACGTAAAACTCATCGCCGCCAAAGGTTTCGTTCCCAACTGCCCGACAAAATATGTATCTACCAAATTGAAAGCAATAATCGCAAATACACCCCATATCATCGGTATGGTTAGTTTTACTAAGGTAGAGCCAACATTGCCTTCAGTTAATCGTTGTTTCATAAATAATTTTAGTAGTTAGTAGTTAGTTGTTAGTTGTTAGTTGTTGGTTGTTAGTTGTTGGGCATTGGTAATTGGGCATGGGGCATTGGAGATTGGTAATTGCTAATTGGTAATTGGGCATTGGGCATTGGTAATTGGTAATTGGTAATTGGTAATTGGTAATTGGTAATTGGTAATTGGGCATTGGGCATTGGGCATTGGGGATTGGAAACAATTAGGGAGCAAGATGCTCCCACTACAAATTATTTATTTATAAATCTTTCTCCTTGTCTCCTTGTCTCCCCATCTCCCCATCTCCCCATCTCCCCCCTCTCCCCCCTCTCCCCCTCATTCTCTCATTTACGATTTAATAAAACATGAAAATATTTCTTATAGCCTTTGGTTGGGCTGTTGCTTTTAGTATTGGTACTTTTTTCCTGTTTTTATCCAATCTGATGCATCATCTTGACTCTAAAGATGTTATGTCAGAGTTTACCCGCTATGGTACGACTATTGGTTCCATCGGAGGGTTGACTATTGGTATGGTTTTGATGTGGACTAAAACAGCAATCAAAGAATCTCATGTCGCTCTTTTAACGTTTATTTGGGGAGTTAGTTTCTTCAGTGGTTTGACTATAGGTTGGCAATTATTTCTACTCGATGCTTCAAGTCCAATTTTCAGCAAAGGTATGATTGTTGGCATGACTATAGGTGGTACCCTCGGTGGTTTTTTTACGGCTTTACTATTACAGCACCACAAACTATTAAATAATTGGACTAATATTTTCCTTGTTACCGTTGGTTGGTTTTTAGCGTTATTTGACGGTAGCTCTTTTATTTTCAGCTTCAACTTTGTCGGTATTCCCATCATATTTACTTTCGCCATTATTGCTGGCGGGATGATTATCGGTACGATTGGTAGCACCATTATGTTTTGGCGAATGAGGTGAAACTGAATATTCTAAACATTTGGAATACGCTAAACTCCGTTACAAAAATAGAGTTTAGCGTAATTGCTATTTAGAGCTTGCTGAATAAAATTTAATTTTGTATTTTTTTATGGTTATGTTGATTTTATCCACTAATTTGGGAAATATAAGAATCAATACTTTAGATTTATTATAAAAAATATCGTTATAATGTCCGAACAGCCTACATTAAACACTTCAACTCGTAAATTAACGGTTTTTTATACTTTGTCGCTGAGTTTGGTGGCATGTTTGTCTATTTCAGGACAAGTAGTGATACAAGGAATGCTATCGCAGCAGCAAAAGAATTTAGAAGTTGTCAGTTTAATAGAAGAAAGACAAACTCTTTGCCAAGAAGTTATTAAGCTTGTAGCATTATTAAAATTAGAACCTGAAGCCAGAAAAAATCCTCAAGAGTTAAAAAAGCTGCAACAGCTAGTGGTTGACTGGAAAGATTCCGGAACAAAACTTGCAAGCGTTACTCAAAATACACTTGGTTTTTCTCCCAGTCAAAAAGCTGAACTACAAGATAAATTAGCCAAAATGAAACCTGCGGGTGTTGGATTTCGGGAAGCAGCAGCAAAAATTGTCCGCGAAAATAGTGCAACCGTTCCTACAACTAGATTATCCCAACAATCACCAATCGCTCAGTTATTAGCAGAAGAAAAAATTTTAATGCAAGGGTTGGAGGATGTTTCTAATTGGTATACTCAAGAAACAATTGCTGGGGTAAATAGACTTAAGCAAGTTGAATATGGTTTGCTGGGAATTACGTTATTAGTATTGTTATTAGAAGGAATATTAGTATTTCGTCCAGCAGTTAAAAAAATTCAAGATACTCTAGGAAAATTGGCACTAGAGCAAGCACAGTCCGAAAACTTGCTGTTAAATATTCTGCCACATCCCATTGCTCAAAGACTCAAGCAATCTCAACCCAGCAAAAAAACAAAAACCGACAATATTATGATTGCCGATGGATATAATGATGCTACGGTAATGTTTGCCGATATTGTTGGGTTCACAAATTTATCAAGTCGTATTCCCCCAGAACAATTAGTTAATTTACTAAATCAAATATTTTCCCGTTTCGATTTAATTGCAGAATCCTATAATTTAGAAAAAATCAAAACTATCGGTGATGCTTATATGGTAGTTGGTGGTTTACCCAATCCCCGAACGAATCATGCAGCAGCCATAGCAACTATGGCTATCGATATGTTAGATGCGATAGCGCAATTTAATTTGGATACTGGGGAAGCATTTCAAATTCGTATCGGTATTAATAGCGGAGCGGTGGTTGCTGGAGTAATTGGTATCAAAAAATTTACTTATGACCTTTGGGGAGACACTGTAAATATTGCTAGTAGGATGGAATCTCATGGAATTCCCGGTCGAATTCATGTTAGTGAAACTACCTACGAACTTCTGAAAAATAACTTTTTATTTGAAGAAAGAGGAGTAACTTCTATTAAAGGTAAAGGTGAAATGCAAACTTATTGGCTCAAAGGTAAAAAGGAAGCATCCCGATTTTGAACTAACATTTTACCCGACACCCTGTAAGGGTGCGGCTACATAAACTAAACCCCAGGCTTTTAATTCTCCTGTTTCTGTTAAACCCAATCCCCTACATTGTAGTATTTTTGTAGTAGTAGCGATAACAGTAGATGTTATGAAACAGGGATTTGAATACAGTAGCGTTGCTAATTCAGAAGATGTGCAAAAATTTGGCAGCATTTTGAAGCAATGTTTTTTAGCTTCCTCAGATGAAGAGGAAGGTTGGCTGAAGCGGATGGGGGTGGAAAATATACGTTTAATTTGTGAGGAAAAAGAAGTTGTTGGTGGATTGGTAGTTATCCCAATGGGGCAATGGTGGGGTGGCGAAAGTGTTCCGATGACGGGAATTGCTGGGGTTGGTATTGCTCCGGAGTCTCGCGGTAGTGGTGCAGCGTTGAGTTTAATGCAGCAAGCACTCAAAGAACTTTATGCAAGTGATGTGCCGATTTCGGTACTTTATCCGGCAACTCAACGACTTTATCGGAAGGCTGGATACGAGCAAGGAGGTAGTTTTTGCAGTTGGGAAATTTTGGCGCAAAGTATTCAAATTAAAGAACAACCTTTACCCATAACTTCTGTTGCGATAGATTCAGAAATCTTTTACGAGCTATATGCAAAGCAAGCAAAAAGTATAAATGGATATTTGAATCGGAATCAAACTATCTGGGATAGAATCATCAAACCGGATAAAAAAGATGTTTTTTATAGCTATATTATCGGTTCAATTGAAAAACCGGAAGGTTATATCATATTTAGTCAGAATTCATTACAAGAAGATAATATTTTAAGTGTAGTTGATTGGGCAATTTTCACAAATGCAGCAGCAAAAAGTTTCTGGTCATTTCTGAGCAATCATCGCTCTCAAATAGATAAAATACGCTGGCGTAGTTCTGCAATTGATAATCTTACGTTAATATTGCCAGAACAAACTGCTAAAAATAGGTTTATTCAACGTTGGATGATGCGAGTAATAAACGTAGAGAAAGCATTATCAGCACGCGGTTATTTATCGCAAATTGAAACAGAATTACATTTAGAGATAGAAGATGATTTGATAGCAGAAAATAACGGTAAATTCATTTTGTCTATCTCCAACGGAAGCGGAAATATCGTCAAAGGTGGTAAAGGTGAATTGAAATTAGATATCCGAGGATTAGCAACTTTATATACGGGATTATTTTCACCCCAACAATTGCAGCTTGCCGGAATCGAAGCGACAGAAAAGGTAATTTCCACCGCTACGCAGATATTTACAGGTACATCTCCCTGGATGATGGATTTTTTTTGATTGGGCATTGGGGATTGAGAAGACGAGAGAGGGGGGAGAGGGGGAAGAGGGGGGAGAGGGGGAAGAGGGGGAGAGGGGGAAGAGGGGGAGAGGGGGAAGAGGGGAATTATTAGGGAGCAAGATGCTCCCACTACAAATGGTTTTATCACTCTTAATCCAAAATACCTTTAACCTTTAACCTTTAACCTTTAACCTTTGACCTCAACTGTCGTACTCTACCTTTATAATTAATTGTTTGCTTTTTGGAGCGTTTACCCAGGGAGCGGATTGCTGAAACTTTGATGCGGACTTTTGTACCAACTTCTAATCCTTCTTGGGGAATTGGTAGTTTACCTAAAGCTAAAATAAAGCGGTTGTAATCTTGGGTTACGAATTCGGGGGGAATGTCTGCTTCGTATTCTCCTCCGTTGTCACCTCTGATTTCGTATTCTACCCGAAACCGAGTTTTGATAACATCGGATTTGCGTGCTAAATCTACTAAACTTAGTTGCAAATTTTCACCGCTGCCTACAAAGTCAGCAACTGCTAATTCGGTAACTTGTTTTTCGGGAATCGCATTGTTAACTACTAACTTTGTTAAATCGCCTTCTTGTTTTTTACTAATATCAAGCCATAAATTTTTGGGAAAATCAACTTCGATTTTACCGTCGTTGTTTAAATTCAACTTGAGATTAGCTTTACTAAAATTACTTATTGGCTGTTTTTCTTGCCAAACTACCTGAAAATCTCTTTCTATCCGCTTATCAAATTCGCGATATTTATCCGCAATTACCGAGCCTGGAGCGAGTAGCGAAACGGCACCATTATTGTAAATCCAACGATTTATTGATAAACGAATTGATTTATTCCGCAACTCAGAGAAATTTAATTCAGCTGTGGGATTATCTGCTGCAAGCTGTGTTTTACCTTTAACTAAACTCAAAATCCCTAAACTTCCTTGTTTTCCATCCTTACCATCGTAACCGTCACGCCCATCGCTACCGCTGTAACATCTATATTTACGCTTTTTACACTTATAATTATCGGTGCCTTTTTTACCAGTACAGGATTTAACAGTCCAACTGCGACGGTGACATCTGCAACCGATCGCACCATCACCACCGCGCCCACCACGCCCTGATTGTCCCCCCATACTGCGAACTAAAATGCTTTTTAAATCAGAAATATTATTGTAGTAAACACTTAAATTACCACCGTTACCACCGTTACCACCGCTACCACCATTGCCACCTCTACCGCCATCAGGTGCATGTATATCGCGCTTTGCCTTGTCTCTATATCTACGACGACAACGAGGGCGAGATCCATCTTCACCATCCTCGCCATCTCCACCATCCTTACCCGATAAATCCAGACTTACAGGAGAGCCATCGGCAAATACGGTAGCGTCTCTGCCGCTGCTGCCGCTTCTACCACTGCGCCCATCCCTGCCATCCCTGCCATCGCCGTATCTTCGATAATTATTGCCGCCGTAATCCCTAGCTATTTTCCCGGAGCTTTCGAGACATAACAGTGTATCAAATTCAGAAGCAGAAGCAGGTAAGCCATTAACTAATAAGCTAACTGTAAGTAAAAATGATAATCTTTTCAAAACAAATTTTAACATTTTCAGATTGATTTATTATTTAACAGAGAATAATTTAAACCGCAGCAAACAAAATTTATTTTCGGGAATTCTAAAGAAAATTGAAAGTTAAAATTATACTTTTATGATGAAGAAAACTGTAATGCAAGATTATTCGGTGCATAATCTTTTTATATAGTGGTAAAAGGGAATAGGGAATAGGGAATAGGGAATGGAAAGTTAGTTGGTTTCCCGATTCAATATGATATGTAATTCCATTCACTAAACTAAGACTTGAAAATTAAAATTTAGTGCCTGATTGAAATAAAATTTTTTGAGAAACTTTGCGTAATTATTACAAACGGCTGTGTATTTTTCCTTACGATGTATTTAGAACTAAGAATAAATAAGGCTAACTGTGATGCAACTACCATCATCTGAAAATCAAGAAGAAAATAATCAATCCTCTGCTGATTTACAAGAAGAAGTTAAACAGTTTTCTAGCATTGCTAGTGATATAGCCATCGATAGCGAAATCCAAGCTAAGATACAAAGTTTGCTGGCTCAAATTAAAGTTAGTTTGCAACAGCAGCAATTAAGTATTGAAATGCAGCGAGAGCTTGCGAGATTACTAAGTTTGATATCTACATTAGATTATCGCAATCCGGAACAAATTTATATTTTGGATTTAGCTATTTCGATTCTGCTAGAAAATAAAGAAGATGTAATTCAAAACGATACAAATTCAAACTTTCCCAAAAAAGTATCGGATAAAAGTTCTCGAAACTTAGTTTTTATCCAAGAAGCGCGACGACAGATAGCAATTCAATCGCGGGAATATCCCAATCCTTTAAGTACTATTATCAAAGGTACTGGAGGTGCTTATAATCGATTACTTTCGGGTTTAAGTTGGTTTTTTATTATATTTGTAGTTTGCCCTTTGCTCGGAGTAGGCTTAACATTTGTTGGATTAAATTTTTTGGGTGCTAGAAAAGAAGTTGCTGAGAATAATCGTATTACACAACTGAAAGAAGAAGTAACAATTAAAGAAGGGCAACTAAAAACAACTAATGACATTACGAATGCGCTTCAAGTTCGATTAAGCAAAGTAAATAGCGAGTTTGATACTGTAAATTCTCAATTAGATTCTATTACTAAACAGCTATCTGGGGAAGTAAATAATAGTGACGAATATTTGACAATTAATGCTCAAGTTATTCCTCAAATTCAAGAAATAAGAAATAAATTTACAAATATTCAGACAAACATCGATAATGAATTAAAAAGCGTTAATAATCAACAAAGACAATCAATTTTGGATGAAATGGAATCTAAAAAAGATAATCCAGAAAGTGTTCAAGCTGCATTAGATCAATCAAACTCTCAACTTGAAACACAATCAGAAAATAATTTGGATAAAGATGATAACCAACTAATTTCATTTACAGATTGGTTTGTTAAACAAGATTTATTCTTTATTTCTCTAGCAGTTTCAATGGGTGCTTTAGGAAGTGCAATCAGCGTCATTGTACGTGCGAATAAATTTATCGAACAAGGAAAAGAAGGAGAATCGGACTTATTTTTTACCGGCTTTTTCCGTCCGATTGTCGGTATGTCTTTTGCAATTTTTGCTGTAGCACTAATTGAATCTGGGATATTTTCCGGTATATTTAGAATTGCCGAGCGCGAAAATCGTAACGTTTACCTTTATATGGCGATCGCCTTCGTTGCTGGTTTCAGCGAAAGGCTAGTTGAAGACGTAGTTTTGAAAACCGAAAATACCTTGACGGGCTTTTCCTCACGCTCTGATAAACCGGAAAAATAATTGTTAATTGTTAATTGTTAATTGTTAATTGTTAATTGATTTACTCTTTATTTACCACAGAATCATCTTGAATATCTGGATTTGTTGGATTAACTTTTACAAAAGCAAGATTAGTCTCTGGTTCGTTTTTACCATTACTTGAGTGCCAGTTATTAAGCACATCTTTGACTAAAATTTCTTGGATAAAGATTTGAAGTACAAGTACTAAAGGAATTGCGAGAAATACACCAAGAAAACCGAAGAAATTAGCAAATATTACCACGGCTAACAAAGTTACTACTGGTAATAAAGAAACTTGTGTTCTCATTATTAAAGGCACAACAATTAAACTTTCAACCTGCTGAATGCCGAAATATAGTGCAACTACAGCAAGAGCTTTCCAAGGAGCATCAAGTAGCGCTAATAATAGTGGTGGAACTAAACTTAATGTAGGGCCAACATTAGGAATAAATTCTAAAAATCCTGCTATAATTGCATTAATTAAAGGTAGTCGCACGCCTAAAATTAACAAACCGATGTAGCTCAAACCACCGATAAGAAACATAGTAAGCAGCGTACCTTTGATCCAACCTACTAAATAGTGTTCGCACTTGTGAAGAATCTCGTCCATACGGCGACGATAAAAGGCTGGGAAAAGCAATATAAAACCGCTTCGATAGGGCACAGGATCTATCAAAAGCATTATTGTTAAAACCAAGAAAAGTAAAAAATTTAAAACAATGTTTAACGACTGACTTAATATGACAATAAAGTTCCCTAAAATTCTGTCTAACCAAGTTTCTAAACCTTTAGTCAGATATGTTAAACCTTGAATTTCGTCTAAAACATTTTCAGGAATCACCTTCAAAAGCCAATTATTCCATGTCCGTACTTGCTCTAAAACTCTCGGAACTAAAAAAGTAAATTCGCGCAATTGTTCAATAATTCGTGGGGCAATCAGTGCGAAAAAACCCGCAATCATTGTCAATAGTAAAACAACTGATGCAGCAATAGCCAAGCCCCGTGGAAAACGAATTTTTTGTAATGCTTTAACAATTTGATTTAAAGCAGTTGCTAAAACTATCGCAGCAAAGACTATCAATAAAACTTGTCTAATTTGCCATAAGATATATATTGATACAACAAAAGCAAATAAGCCAATCCATTTTCCTATACGCACAAAATGCCTCCGTGTTTTCCCAGTTTCAACCAGCGTATATATTAGGATATCTGTTTAAATGGTTGGTGTCTTCCTCCGCAAGTAAGTAAGATTTCATCTGTAATAGAAACGAAAATAAGCAATATCCATCTCTAGAAAGACCAAAATAGTTGTTTATCAAAGTAATCTGAAGGTTAGTACTGATTAACGACTAATAGTTTTGATTTTCTCCACAGTCGCTGCGTGCTTATTAGAAAACTAAAATACCATTTATAGAATCATGATATTTGTAAAGTCGATTAAGCGCTCGTGCATTGGGCTTATCGGATTTATTTTATTCTTATCTCTTTCTGGCTTAACCAGTTTTGCTAGAGATATCCCACCTCAATTTTCTCCACCGATAAATTCTCAGCAACAGCAACCTACACAACCACAACCACCTGTAACATCATCTGACTCCGCACCGGGTTTGAGTAACCCGCAAGAATTTACTGTGTGGGTAGATAAATTTATGAATGATGAGATGTCAAAGTCTCATATCCCTGGGACAGTTATTTCTATAGTTAAAGATGGTAAAGTATTTTTTACTAAAGGTTATGGCTATGCGAATGTAGAGAAAAATATTCCCGTAGATGCGGATAAAACTTTGTTTCGTGTTGCTTCTCTCTCCAAATTATTTACAGCAACAGCAGCAATGCAGCTATCTGAGGGGGGAAAATTAGATATACACGCTGATGCAAATCAATATTTGAAAAAATTTAAAATCAAAAATCCTTATCCTCAACCCGTAACCGCAGCCCAAATGATGATGCATACTGATGGTACTACCAAACGACGCATCGCACTTGCCGCAGACACACCCAAAAAAATGCTACCGTTAGGCGATTATTTAGCTAAGTATATGCCCGCAATCGAGTGGCAGCCCGGCACACTTTATAGCTATTCGAGTCATAGTACTGCTTTATTAGGTTATTTAGTAGAAACAATTTCTCAAACTCCTTTTGTTGAATATATTGACAAAAATATTTTGCAACCGCTATCGATGCGTCGCACTACTTTCCAACAGCCCCCACCGGAAGAGTTAGCGGATAATTTAGCTACGGGGTATCAGTATCGTAAAGGTAAATATCAAGCCGTTCCCTATCTATATTTAAATATTGCACCAGCAGCAGCAATAACTACAACGGCTACAGATATGACTCACTTTATGAATGCATATTTGCAGTATGGACGCTATCAAGATAAGCGCATTCTTAAAGAAAATACCGTGCGCGAAATGCTGCAAAGACATTTTACTCACCATCCGATTTTACCAGGAACTGGTTACAGTTTCCGCGAGCGGTGGGTAAATAATATTCGTACTTGGGGACATTTAGGAAGTTTGCGAGGATATTCTGCTTCTCTTACTTTAATGCCAGAGCAAAATATTGGTATTTTCATTGCTAACAACAGTTTTACTGGTTTGAGTAGTCCATTTCTAAATCAATTTTTCGATAAATATTTTCCAGTTACAAAACCACCTAAATACGCTAATATTCTTCCTTTAAGTCAAGAACAATTACAAAAAATTACAGGTAACTACCGAGATGTAGAATATCCCCGTAATACCTTTGCAAAAGTAACTGCACCATTTAAAGATATTAATATTAAACAAGGTGATAAAGGTGACTTAATTATAAATACTCCAAAACTATTTTTTGTAAGCAAAATACCCGATAAAGAATTAGTACCAATTGATAAACTCTTATTTCGACGACCATCAGATAATACTTTTACATCCTTTGGTGAAAATAAAAATGGAGAAATAGAATTTGCATTTAATCCGCTTTTTCCAAAAATAGGAGCTTATCAAAAAATTGCTTGGTATGAAACTATTTGGGTACAGCTTGGTATTGCAGCTTTTTGTGCAATTGTATTTTTGTCAGCATTCTTAAAGTACCCTATTGTTCCAATTATTCAGGGTTTGCGGGGAAAATCTGGTAAATTGGAAGGTGAATTTAACGCTGCTTGGATAATAGCTGGTTTGGTAGGTACTTTAAACTTGATATTTTTAATTGGCTTACCTTTATCGCTGTGGCTTATCGGTTTATGGAAGTTAGTTTATGGTGTACCGACAATAGTATTCGCTTTATTTATAATTCCATTAATAACCACTATTTTGACTTTGGCACTACTAATTTTTTCTATTGTAATTTGGAAATATAAATACTGGTCAACATTTACACGCTTACATTATTCAGTAATTACTTTAGCTGCATTCATATTCGTTCCCTTCCTAACTTATTGGAATCTTTTAGGTTTTAATTTTTAACTTGTAGGGTGTGTTACGGCTACAAAAAATTATCATAGCTTGAGTAATGATGAAATTGCCGTAACGCACCATCAACAATTCGTAGCACATCAGAATTTATTATAATTTATTTGATGTTTTTTGGATACATTACTTGATTAATGTATTTTTTTTACTATAAAATAAAATATGAAACTTATATAAAAATCAGAAATTATGGACTTAAATAACATCCCTAAACAAAGTCAAAAAGCCGCTGAAGATTTAGTAGACAATGTAAAAAAGAAGGGGCAACAAATGGCTGATAATATTTCTGAAGTTACCAAAAATAAAGCTGAGGATATTACAGAAGAAGCTATTGTTGCAGCGGTTGATAAAGCAATTAATATAATTGAAATTGCCAGTCAGAGAGTAAAAGAAAAACAAGTTACTGCTGAAAATGTGTCTTTAGAAGTCAATTTAAAAATTGTCGGCATAGCTGAAATAAAAATGCGGGCACATATACCAACTTCAGACGGAGAAAGTGAAATTACTAATGTTAATGTCTCTTAATTAAACCTAATAAATTAACGCATCTTCCGAAACTAGTGGTTCGTAGTTGCGCTTTAGCGCTTCCGATAAGAGGCGCTGTTGTAACTACGAACGAACATATTTCCATGCGTACCTTTTCAATTACTACGAATAGTAATTCTACGATTATTATTTGGTTTCCAATCATTCAATATATCTTTCACCAAAAGTTCTCTTAACCAAACTTGAGAAACTACTACCAACGGTAAAGCTAAAAACAAACCTAATAATCCAAAAAACACGGCAAAAGCAACTTGAGATAATAAAGTAATGGCAGGTAACAAAGAAACTTCCCGCTTCATTACCAAAGGTGTCAGAATATTACTTTCAGTTTGCTGAATAATTATGTAAAGAGCTACTACAGCCAAAGCTTTCCAAGGTGCGACAGTCAAAGCCATTGCAGCGGGAGGGATTACGCTCAAAGTTGGTCCTAAATTGGGAATAAATGTTAATAATCCCGCCAATACCGCATTTACAAAAGGTAAGGGGACTCCCAAAAAAAGTAATCCGATAAAACTTAGCGTTGTAATCACCGCCATATTAAATACAATGCCAATAAACCAACCTACTAAAGATTCTTCGCATTGAGTCAAAATTTCGTCGGCACGGGAACGATAAAACCCCGGAAATAACAATAAAAAAACCTGTCTGTAAGCCGAAGGATTGGCTAAAAGCATAATGGTGACAACAATCACCAATAGTAAATTTAGTACAAAATCAAGGGAGTTGGAAAATACTTTAAAAAAGCCGCCAAACCAATTAGAATCTGAACTGAGTAATCGTTGCCAAAAATTTTCTAAACTACCAATATCGGTAAGTATTTGTCCGGGAATTATATTTTGTAGCCAATTGTAACTATCTTTTATTTGCTCCAATCCTTGATTAAATAAATCATTTGACTGCGGTATTTTCTCAATAACAGACGGTACAATAATCACAGCAATTCCTATAAAACTTGCTAAAATCAAAAGAATTGAGATAGCAACAGCAAACCCCCGCTTCATCTGAAGACGAGACTGAATTATTTTTACCAATCTATTAATAACCGTCCCAAAAGCTACTGCTGTAAATCCCAACAGTAAAACTTGTCTTATCTGCCATAAAATATATAGAAAAACTGCAAATAACAGGAAGCTAATTAATTTCCCGAAGCGCACGTTTAACCTCCATTATTTATTTACTGACATCTTGCATCATGAGCAACTTGCATAAAGAAACCCGGTAACATCCGTAAAACCATAATAAGTCGCATCAAGGCGTGAATGTTTGATGGTGAAATCAGCAATAAACCGGGAATAAAGCCATTGGTGCAAGATGTAAATTTACAAATTATGTTTCAATTCCGGAAATAAGAAATAGGTTTTTGACAAAGTATTTAGCATAAAAGCTAATGGATAACTAACATTATTTACAGGGATAATATTTTTCTTCTGTTCCCTGTTCCCTACTGCCTATTCCCTTCTTTACTACTATTTTATTAGCATCCCTTTTTACTAAATAATCAAAATTATTGATCTAACCATTCAAGTAATCCTAAAGAATTAACGCTACCCAAAAAATGAGCGCCAATAATAGTGACATCTGCAAGTATCAAAAGTAGATCGATAGAGCGTACTACCGTTTCTGGATTATAAACTGCTACTCCTTGAGGTTGAGCAAGGGTTTTTCCTAAAGCGGCGATCGCTGCTACTTCAGATGCTAAAAAACCTAAGCCGATTCCTAGCAAACTTATAATCAAACCAACACGTAAAACCTGAATAATTTCTTCTTTTCTAGGGTGTAGATTGCTATCGGGTAACTGCAAACGCTTGGCTAAACTAGTGTAGCGATAAGCCCAAAATATTCGGAAACCTACTGCAACTACACCACATACTCCTAAAAATATTCCAAATCCAACAAATGGATTATTAATATCGCTAAAATTACGACTGAACATTACTAATAGCAACATAACTCCGGCGACGACACCTAAAAGTAAATGAACCCAGAAGCTGATTCTACCAAGTAAACGAAAAGTTCCAGCAAATTCTCGTTTACTTGGTGATGAGGATGTTTTAGACTGCATTAATATTTTCTCCTTTATAATTTTTGCAAAAATAAATGTATTAGCAAAATCTGTACAATAAAAATCAGATATATTATTAGCTTATCTTTTACTATTTAGACAATTCTTCTTTCAAAAGGTAGATAGCTTTCTGTATTTAGGATGAAATATTTATAAAAAATAAGGGCTTTCACATAAGATGAAAACCCCTATCTTTAGAAATCTATTTAGATAAGCGACGTAAAAGCATCAGCTTATTTTATTTTTCTACAGAATCAGGTAATGCTGAAGGATAAATAGTTTTTACGATCAAAACAGGCTTATCTTTGTAGTCTGCTTCTAATTTACTCTTGACACCATCATCCCAAGTAAATTTATAATCTCTTTCCAAGTCAGCAACTACAAACTTTTCCAAAGTACCTGTAGCAACAACCGTTTCATTTAATTTCACATTCTGTGAATAAGGTACTACATTTGGATCGTCTGGTACCAAAACTAATAAATCATTAGCACCAATCAAGTTACCATCAAGAGTAAATACATTATTGCTAGTTGTATCCTGAATCTTACCCGGTACTGCAATCACTTTATCGTAGTACTCATCAGGGCTTGATGTAATTTGACCTGGTTTTGGCGCTAGTGCGATCGACTGAGCAACCATTGCTGCTTTACCTTCAAACTTTGTATAATCTTTGTCGTTTAATTTCAACTTATACTCGTTATTGAAATCAGCAGTGGCAAACTTTTTCACTTCACCAGTGATTTGCAACTCTACATCTTCAGGAAGTGGTTGAGTATCTCCGGTTGCATTCACAACTAAGATGGTATCTCCACCAAAAAAGTCATCATCGGTGACGGCAAATGTAGTGTCACTAATTTTAGTTATCGCATTGCTTCTAATAGTTACGCTTTGACCTATTAGTTTATCAGTGTTATCTGCAACTTCTTCAGCAGTTACGTTTTCTTGTTCTTGTTGTGTAACGTTGTCTGCTGTCTCAGCACAAGCTGGAAGAATTACCGCTGCCAATGCCAATGCTAAAGCTTTTGAACGAAATCTATTCAACATGAAGAATTCTACTCCTTAAGTTAGTATTTATGTATTAAATAATTGCAGTTATGCTTGATTACTTAAATGCATTATCTGAAATGGCGATTATAGATTATTCTGTAAAATTTTCCTATCCTCCTTACACTGCTTCTCAATAGTTATTTATAGATTTGCAGCTATATAAAAATTAACCACTTCTCTTAGATAAGCAATAGTCCGCAATATTTCAGACATTTAACTCTGTCAAGAATAAAACATTAAAGGCAAACTGGCTTCTATCTTAAGAAAGAGGCAAAAGGTACACATATTATTGGTATTTAGAAGATAAATTTATTGTTTGATTTTAAATTCACATAAATCTTGAAAAACTTAATTTAACAATTATTTAACCAATAATTATTGTTTATGATACTAATAGCACATATCTGTCAATACTCTAGATGATTATTTTTAGGTGCATCTTTAGATATATTTTTCAAATATAAAATTACTGTAATTATTTTTTGAAGCTATTTAAGAGCAAGAAAGGGGCTATATAATTCCTAACTCCCAACTCATAACTCCTAACTTTCTACTCCCCACTCTTAATCCTTTCCAAAGTATTCAACAACTCCGAAGCACTAAAAGGTTTAGCAAGAAATCCTTGAATACCAGTACCGCTAGATTGAGCTAAAGCTTCATTAGAAACTAATCCACTCATCGCAATAATTTTTACTTGTGGATTTAATTGTTGTAAAGTGCGGATAGCTGTTGCACCGTCCATTGAAGGCATCATTATATCTATTAAAACAGCACTAATTTCCTTTTTTTGCTGCACGTAAACCGCAATTGCTTCGATTCCGTCTTTAGCAGTAATTACGCGAAAATTATAGGTTTCAAGAGTGGTTTTGATAATTTCACAAATTGCCGCTTCATCATCTACAACTAGAATTAGCTCTTTATTTCCTATAGGTAGCTGCTTGTTTTCTGATACCGGCGAAATATCTCCTTCGATGCTTGGCAGATAAACTTTAAATTGAGTACCTCTGTTGATTTCGCTAGATACTTCAATAAAACCACCGTGGTTTTTAACAATACCTAATACCGTCGATAAACCCAAACCCGTACCTTTTCCTACTTCTTTAGTAGTAAAAAATGGGTCAAAAATTCGATATATAACTTGTGGAGAAATACCAATTCCAGTATCACTAATAGTAACTAATATATAGCAACCAACTTTTGCATCGATGTTCATTCTGGCATAGCTTTCATCGATAAACTTATTTTGAGCTTCAATGCTTAAAATTCCTCCGTCGGGCATTGCATCGCGGGCATTAACTACTAAATTCATAAATACCTGATGCAGTTGAGTAGCGTCTGCTGAAACTGTCCATAAGTCTCGCGGTAAATCTCTTTCAATTGTGATGCTTTTAGGAAATGTTTTCTTAGCAAACTGCTCAATATCTTTCAATAGATGCTTGACTTGCAGCACCGTGCGCTTACCTTCATTGCCACGAGCAAAGGAAAGAACTTGTTTGACTAAATCGGCACCTCGTTTAGCAGTAGCTTCGAGCATTACCAACATTTCACTCGAAGTTTTATCTATATCACCAAGTCTAAGCGGCAACAATTGAGATATTGCCAATATTGGTGTGAGCATATTATTTAAATCATGGGCGATTCCGCTTGCTAATGTACCGAGGCTTTCCAAACGTTGAGCGCGGAAAAACTGACTTTCAAGCTGTTTTTTCTCGGTGATGTCGGTATCTACTGTCAATATTGATTTGGGGTTTCCGGCTTCGTCGCGTACCAAAGTCCACCGACTGGCTACAGTAATATCTTTACCTTGTTTAGTAACTTTTTCTAATTCACCCTGCCACGCGCCATTCTGCGTAACTTCTAGCATCGCTTCCGCCAATTCTTGTGTATATTCCTTGAATAAAACCTCGTTGGCACTCTTACCTAAAAATTCCTCTGCCGTCCAACCATACATCTTTTCCGCGCTTTGATTGCAGTATAAAATTGTTCCTTCTAAATCCCTTAACAGAATTGCATCTGTAGCAACATCAAGCAAAACAGCTTGCTCGGCAATTTTCTTTTCTGCTTGTTTGCGCTCGGTTATATCTAGACAAGAGCCAATATAGCCTTCAAAATTTCCATCTGAATTAAATCGAGGAGTGCCTTTATCCAAAATCCAGCGATATTCCCCATCTTTATTTTGCAAACGGTATTCCATCGAAAACGCTTCACGGGCATCGAAAGCTTTATCGTAAATTTCTACACATCTATCTCTATCGTCTGGATGAACCCCTTCAGCCCAACCATTACCAATTTCTTCCTCTAAACTTCTTCCAGTAAATTCCAACCACACAGCATTAAAATAGTTGCAAAGCTTATCGCATCGGGCCATCCAAATCATTACTGGGGCTGTATCTGCCATAGTGCGGAATCTTGCTTCACTTTCTCGTAACGCTGATTCTGCCTGCTTATACTTGCTAATATCTTTAGAAATACCGTAAAAACGGACGATATTTCCTTTCGTGTCTTGTTCTATTTTTCCACAAGAAAATGCATAACCAATGGAACCATCGGAGCGGATAAATCTAAATTCTGTCTCGTAGGGAATACCTTTTTCTATAGCATCTACAGTTAGCCGATTTACTCGCTCCCTATCCTCCGGATGAATAAATTGACTAATAGTTTCAATTTTAGGTGTAGAATTACCTTTATCGCGATTAGCAAACTGATAAAATTGTTTTGACCACCAAGCTTCATCTTTAGTCAAATCCCAAGACCAACTACCGATTTTAGCAATTCTCTGCGCTTCTTGCAGTAAAGCTTCAGTTTGACGTAACTTCTCTTCTGCTTGCTTGCGTTGAGTAATATCTCTAATCACAGTTAACAAACCGATTTTTTCACCGCTATTATTATTTAAATGACTAACTGATAACTCAACATAAATTACCTCACCATTCTTCTTAATATGAATATTTTCTCCCTGCCACCAACCATTTTTTAATAAACTTTCTTTCGCAACCTGCCTATCGTTTGAATTTAGCCAGCGATATTCATATACTTCTGTTAAACTACGTCCAACAAACTCTTGGGCATTAATATTGTATTGCTGCTCGGCCCGTTTATTTAAATAAATAATTTTATGTTGGTTATCGATCGCAATAACTGCATCGCTAACGTGAGCTAAAATATTTGCATTGAATTTAATTTCAGCTTCTGCTGCCGAAATATTGTTGACTTCTTGTTGGCAGCCAGAATTTGCATTTTTTAGTTTGTAAATAATACCATCATCTTGATTCACAAAAACTCGCAACAAACTTTTCTCTTCAATAATTCCGCGCAAATTATTATTATCATCTACAACTGGTAAATGAGAAATTTCATGCTGATGCATTAAATGTAACGCTGTAAAAATATCATGATTTAGCGATTCTTTTAAGCTAATTACTTCTCGTCTCATCACATCAGCTACTTTCACAGACGATAAATTTCGATCGGAAGCAGTAAGTCTTAAAGCATCCCCTTGAGTCAATATTCCCACTAAACGGCAATTTTCAATAACTAAAACACAATTTGCTTTCTCTTCCGAGGTATAACTTATATTCAGCATTAAAGTAATTGCATCATTTACCAAAGTATCTGGTGTTACTGTCAAACAATAAGTTTCAATAACTCGATTTAAAGTAAATAAATCATTTGAATTGGTTATAAATGACATAATTAGAATGCTTTACTAAAAAATGTAGGCAATAATGATAGGCTAATTTTGATTAATTTATATGAAACACAACTTATTAATGTAAAATTTTAAGTAAAAATTTATATTACTATTGTAGCGATTTTCAATAAATAAACAATTAACTATAGAGACGCTTTCAATATCGTGTCTCTACAGTTTACAAAACTAAATAAACTATTCAGATTTTACCTACAAACTCTATATTTTTTACTTGAGATACTTCGTTAGTACTTCGGATTATTCCTTGTACTGTAAACACCGAACAATGAGCATGATGAAGTACATAATTGCTAACACTACCCATTAAAAGTTCGCTGATTCCCCGACGACCACGACGACCAATTACAATTACATCAGCCTGCCAATTTCGAGCTATATCGCAAATTATTCGAGATGGTTCGCCAATATTTTGAGTAAATTCGGTTTTAACTCCTGATTCTGTCGCTTGTTCGCACAACCGATTCAACCATTTGTACCTATTATCTTTCAGCTTTTCCCAATCATTGGCATATTTACTATTATTTTCTTGCAATTGCGGATAAAGAATAGTCGGCTGTAAAAACAAAGGATCGATGTATTGCTCATCAAGGGGCGATAAAACGTGTAAAAGCATTAAATTAGCATTTGTTGCTTTTGCTAAAGATACCGCTTCATCAAATACCTGCTGGCTCGATGTCGAATTATCAATTGCTACAAGAATTCTATTCAACATATAGATTATTCCTACTCAACTGCTAACTACTTCCTTTATAGATAAAAATTATGAGGATTTCGTGAGTATTAAGTTGTATGAAGCTAGAATCCTCACAAGTTTCTCACATTTATTTTCTATCCTAAAAGCATCACCATTGCGAAAGTTTTTTTTAGCAAAAACTTTTTATCTGACTTTCGATAATTGCAAATAATTAAATTAGGTTAAAAAAACAATCATGAACTACTGTCCTTGTTGTAAAGACACACTTTTGTGTCACATTAGTCACAATCATATTTACTGGTTTTGCCCAAGTTGTTGGCAAGAAATGCCTGTATGCGATCTAGCAGCTTCTCGTTCATTGACAGAAGTAATCTCGGGAAAACTTTCTATAATGCATCAAAAAATCGAAGAATCAAGTTTTAATCGGGAGAAAGACTTAATAAATTCATCCGAACTTGATATTATTCATGCTTAATAGTTCAATTGAAATTTATCTAATAAACCATTCAGTTTTTGATAAACCACTCCTTCATTTTTAGGGGAGTGGTTTATATTTTTAATTTGAATAAATATAAATAATAGTTGATATTTGTTAAGTAAAGCAAAGCATAATTTATCTGATATTCTAAAATTAAAATAATAAGTCATTTTAGATTAATTCTTTCCCACTTTGATGCGAAAAAAGCTATAGGGATGAAAATATTAGTTGTAGAAGATGACCAATATGTTGCTTCATCACTGAATCTGATTCTCGCCCATCAAAATTATGTGGTTGAAATTGCCTGCGATGGAGAAGAGGCTTGGGGATTTATAAAACTTTTTGATTATGATTTAATTATCCTTGATATCACATTACCAAAAATAGATGGTATTACCCTATGCCGACAAATGCGTTCTGAAGGTTTGCAAACACCTATTATGCTGCTGACGGGATTAAGTTGTCCTCATGAAAAAGCTGTAGGTTTGGATGCTGGTGCGGATGACTACATGGTTAAACCTTTTGATGAAGAAGAATTAACCGCTCGCATTCGAGCGCTTTTGCGTAGGGGAAAAATCAAATCTTCACCCGTTTTAAAATGGGGTTCTTTACAACTCGATCCCAGAGGTTATCAAGTTAATTACGATCGTCAACTAATTTCTTTAACTCCCAAAGAATACGCTTTACTAGAACTTTTTTTAAGAAATACTCATCAGGTATTTAGTTGCAGCACAATTTTAGATCATCTTTGGTCTTACGAAGACGCTCCCACAGAAGAAGCAGTTCGCACTCATATCAAAGGATTGCGAATGAAGTTAAAAGCTGCGGGTGCCTCTAATAATATGATTGAAACTGTTTATGGTATTGGTTATCGGCTCAATCCCCAGGTTGAAGAGGAAGCAGGGAAGAGTTTACCGATGAAAAAATAAAATAAAAATAAAATAAAGGTTCGTAGTAGTGCCGTCTTCGCCTCATGATTCGGGATTCGGAGGCGAGTCACCGCGCTACTACGAACCTTTTTATTACCTAGTAAAACATTAGTTTTTATTAGCAATTTATGCGTAGTGGGAGCGTCTCGCTCCCTCGTGTCAACCAGCGAGCAAGATGCTGTCCTAAGAGGACACGCTACGCGAACGCACTCCCTCAACCCCTTAAAATTAATATGGAAACGGGGTAAATTATTCGTAGTGGGAGCGTCTCGCTCCCTGGTGGAAGAAGCGCTATATCTAGACAATATGAGTATATATGTCAACTTATGGGTAGAAGTTAGATAACAGTTACTAGCCCTAATAATAAAAGGCGACTAGTGGTTCACCACATAAGTTATGAGGGGTAGCACATTCGTAGTGCGAGCATCTTGCTCGCTGGCGCTATCGAGCGAGCAAGATGCTCGCACTACGCAAACCCATCAAAATTAATGTGGTGAAGTACTAGTACTCGACCACATAAGTTTTGCTAGGTTGAGAGATTGATTCGTAGGTTGGGTTAAGCGAAGCGCAACCCAACGCGGATGTTGGGTTTCACTCCGTTCAACCCAACCTACAAATACCATTATGCTACCCCTCAAAATTAATGTGGTGAAGTACTAGTTAACTAGCCGCCTTCTCAATCGTATTCTTATTAAATTCGCATTTTTTTATCAAAATCAAAGAAAAAAACTTCACAATTGTTATTAATTTACGCTACAATACCTACATACGCATAAAAAAGCTACATTGTCAACTACAATTTATCGGTTTGATGTGAAAGATATTTAGGCAACAGAATCATTTCCAGCAGAGTGCAGTCTTCTTGGCGCACTAATTGAAACTACCTTAGAATCAGTTTCTAAATTTTCTATATCTTCTGAGGTAACGGTTGCTGTAAGTAAATTATCTGAAATATGACCTCTTAATTTGACTCCTGCGGGGACGTAACCAGCTTCAGCTACTTTTATAGTTACGCCAAAAAGATCGTTGCTTTCTTGTTGCGATTGAGCTATTTCGGAGCCGTGTTCCTTTTTGTGACAGCCGTGCAGCATACTTTTTCTGACGCGCACTGGTTTACCTGCTACGTAAAGCATAGGTAACATTCCTTGTTCAAAACTTTATTTTTGTAATCGAATAATATTATATTCTATCACTCAATGTTATCACATCGCTCTAATGAGTGAAAGAGCAACATTTACATCTATCGGGCCATAACCATAACGCGCTTTTTGTAACGGATCTTCTGGGGGATTATTTTCAGCGCTTTGGATTAAAATATCGCGAATTTGGTTAATATCTAATTCAATATTGCGATCGCGAGCTTCACCGAGCATCAAAGCGATGATTCCGGTGACAACAGGTGCGGACATACTGGTGCCTGATTTCCGATAAGACTTAGTTTGAGTAAGTGAACTGGCTGCCCATATATTTTGCCCAGGAGCGATAAAATCGGGTTTTTGTCGTCCGTCGCGAGTTGTGCCAGAACTAGAAAAATATGATAAAGGTTGGCTGGGTTTTATGGGGTCATAAGAACCAACCATAATGATATTATGTCCGCAGCCGATGGAGTTAACGGTATGAGTATTATCGTGAGGTGGGACAAAACTGGTTTGAGATCCATCTTCACGTTCGATCCAAGCGTGAAAATTACCGTTATCTACTTCAACTCCATGCAATCGTAAAGTCCAAATGCCTCCCGGAAGTCGGGATTCCATAAAAACACCGATCATATTATCGCCGTTGTTGGGGTCGCAAAAACGGTGAGATAAATAAATTACGGTGTTATCATCTTCGTCTACAATTTCTCCATTTTCTCCTAATTGCAGACTTACCAAAGGTTCGCCATCGGGAGGAATTATTTCTAAACGGAATTTATCCGCGCCATCATACCAAAGTTCCATTGCTTTGTACTGCCAATGTCCTCTAGGGATATCCCAGTGCAAATCGGTAAAACCATTTTGCGGTACCTTTCCCGAAGCATGAATTCCTTTGTAATAAGAATTTCCTGCTGCAATAACTACTGTTCGTAGTGGTTTTGCTTCTACCAAAGCATCTATACTTTGTTCAACCAAAGCAGTGCCATCGTGGGGTCCGCCATGTAACGCTAAACTAATATTTACCGCACAAGGACGGTTTTGAGCTATTTCAAAAATAAAATCCACCGCTTCCACCAGTTCGGTAGTATCCCCCAAAGACTTATCTACAGCCGAACCACCATCAGCTAAAACAGCTTCTACGGCACCGTTGGAAAAGTGGACGAATACGATATCAGATGCCGGAGCGACACCAGAATTTCCGGTACCGTTGCCATTTCCCGCAGCAATATCCATCACGTGGGTACCGTGAGCGAGTTCTCCTGGAGAGTAACCCAAAGCTAAATAAGGATCTTCTGCTTGTAAAGCCTGATTTATTTCTGCACTGCGGTAAACTCTTCCATAACCAAAAGGACTATCGGGTTCGGAAATTCCATCTTGATCCCATAAAGCGATTATTCTGGTAGAGCCATCTGGGTGACGAAAATTCTTGTGAGCAAAATCGCAACCTACATCAATAATTCCTACAACTACATTCTCTCCCTGCTGTTTACCCAAGGAATCTCTCTCTCCGAAGTGCAAGGAGAGAGGCTTTTCTAAATTCTCCCCATTCCCCGCAGTTGCTCGTACTGCGGGAACCTCCGCAACGCACTGCTCTCCTGGTAGGGAAGGGGGCTGGGGGGTTAGGTCTTGTGTAGCTAACTGCAAACTTTGCGACGCTTGTAAACTGACAACACAAGGGGAAGTACGTACAGATTGCAACCGCGACACGGGGACTCTGGCAGTAACAATAATATCTCCATCGGTTGTACTTCCAAGCTCTGCACCTTCTCTAACTTCAGTCATCGAAAGCCATGCTTTTAAATCGTTCACCTTCGCAATTACCGCGACTTCTCCCACCTCTGTTGAAGCTGTAGGTAGAGTAGGTAGTCCACGGCGACAGCGTTGTATAAGTCTTTGCAATCTTGGGTCAATATCTGCAAAAATATTCGTCCATTCAAATCGCATCAATCACCTTCTTTCCTATTAAAAACTATGTAAAGCTATATTGTTTATCATGTATATCTATCTTAAATTACGATTTTTTTAAAATTTGTTTGGATAAAAAAAACTCAGTAATTAATCTGATATTTATTATTCTAATGGTAGCTCAAAACACACGTTTTTTTATTTGGTTAGAGAATATTTAAATCGTCATAAAAGAGTCAGAATAATCAAAAGTTTGTATTAAAGATTTTAATTTAGGACTTACGCAAGCCCCCCTTTTAAAGGGGGGTTGGGGGGATCTAGAATGTCTGGAACACGCTCCGGTAAAGTTATCGCTGCGTAAGTCCTGAAAAAGTGAAACAGCAGCTTATGTCATTGAACGCAACCCCAAGACAGGTAAATGGTCGCAGCCAGTCAAGCTTTTACCTAAAGACTACAAGCAAGTAGCTCGTGGTTATGCTAGAGAAGTGCGTATCTCAGGAAATAAAATAATTGTTACTGCTCCCGCACGCAATTGGAATTTTGGTACCGACAACGTTTATATCTTTGAGCGTGTTGATTCCTAATCACCTAAATCTCAACAAAAACTTTCCTTTCTTCCCTGTGCATTCTTCGCGTTTAGTACTCCGCCACATTAATTTTGATGGGTTTGCGTAGTGCGAGCATCTTGCTCGCTCGATAGCGCCAGCGAGCAAGATGCTCGCACTACGAATGTGCTACCCCTCATAACTTATGTGGTGAACTACTAGTAGGTTTTTTAAATCTTTTAAATCTTGTTTTACAGATTTTACTAAACTAAAAAGTAATTTAGTCAGGACTTACGATATTGTCACAAATGGTTGATGGTGCGTGACGCTACAAACCTTATTGCTACGTTCAAATTTTCTCATAGCGTCACACACCCTACAAGAAAAATGTGCCAGATGCGTAAGTCCTATTAATTAACACATCAATCAAAAACATCCTCTAACAAGACATTTACAAAACCCCAACACATTGCTATATCTAACGCAGGCTTGACATCATAAAAGCCATAAATAAATTAGAAAAAGATATATAGAGTATCTAAAAAACCGTGTTGCAAATTAACAGAAAAATAGTTGGTTTAACAGCCTTGGTAATGGTAGCTTTAGCTGGATGTACTAACTTAACACCCAATCAAACTACCGCGAATCCAAGCGATCGAGGAAACGTAATATTTATTCATCCAGATGGTACTAGTGCATCTCATTGGGGTGCGGCGCGAATGCTCAATTATGGGCCAGATGGTAGGCTTAATTGGGATAAGATGTCAAATTTAGGCGTTTATTTGGGACATTTGCAAAACCAACTTACAGCGACTTCTAATGCAGGTGCGGTAATTCACGCTACGGGAGTTAAAGTAAATGACGATTCTTTTGGATTAGATGAAAACGGACAACCTATAGTTGCAGCTTCCGGTAAACCGCAAACTATTATGGAAGAAGCGGTTGAAGCAGGTTTTGCGACGGCGATTATCAATTCCGGTATTATACCCGAACCCGGAACTGGTGCATTTGTCGCTAAAACCAAGACTCGTCGCGAGTTTACAGAAATCACTAAGCAAATAGTTGAATCTGGTGTGGATGTAATTTTAGGTGGTGGTGAAGTATTTTATCTGCCTAAAGGTACTGCGGGAAGATATGCTAAAGCTGAAGAAAGTCAGCGAGAAGACGGATTGAATTTAATTGAAGAAGCCAAAAAAAATGGCTATACCGTAGTTTATACCCGCGACGAGCTTTTAGATTTACCCGCAGATACTAAAAAAGTATTGGGAATATTCGCTGCGACAGATACTTATAACGACGAATCCGAAGAAGATTTAAAAGAGAAAAATTTACCACTTTACGTTTCAGATACCCCGACAGTTTCCCAAATGCTAGATGCAACTTTAAAAATTGTATCCCAAAATTCAAATGGTTTTTTTATTGTTTTGGAAGAAGAAGGAAGCGACAACTTTTGCAATTACAACAACGCTAAAGGCTGTATAGAAGCAGTCAAACGTGCGGATGACGCAGTTGGTGTGGCAATGGAATTTATCGATCAAAATCCTAACACTTTATTACTTACTGCTGCCGATAGCGATGCAGGTGGATTAGAAGTAATTGGAGGCACCACCGAAAAATTTCCTTTAGATGAACCCGTGCCAAAAGAAGGAGACAACGGCGCACCCTGGGATGGTAAAGATGGCACCGCTACACTACCTTTTATGTCAGGGCCAGATAAACAAGGAAACAATTATCCCTTTGCGATCGCGTGGGGAGGGTTCAATGATTTTACTGGTTCTATTGTTACTAAAGCACATGGATTAAATGCAGATAAATTACCTACTACTGTAGATAATACAGACATTTATCGTTTGATGTACTTAACGTTGTTTGGTAAAGAAATACCTCAACGATAGTGAGAAGGGAAGGGGATGGGAAGGTAGGGGAAAATAAGAAGTAAATAAGAAGTAAATAATTATAGATACTTCGCCCTTGTACTATTCCATATTCCCTGTTCCCTCTAACAATTGTCCACCATTAAATCTTTGTGAGAAGCACGTATCCAAGACTTACGCGAAGCTCTGCTGTTTAAGGGGGGTTAGGAGTTTATTACGACCTAAAACACTCAATTTCTGGTTGTGTTTGCATAAGTCCTAGTATCTATAATTCAAGCCGAGTTATTTGAAGAGAAGCACACTGTTTGATTCAGAGGTATATCCTTTGAGTTATATGTTGATTCAACGACCTTTGTTCATCTTTGTGTAAGTCTTGTTTGTTCCGACAAGACTTCCAATCATATATCCACCTAATCCCCACAAAACTGGCATTATCCAAGAATCATCGGAACTTTGCGTGTTAGATGATGGTACATTATTTTGTCTACTTTCAGGCTGTTCTGACTTCTCTTCAATAAACGATTCATCATTCAAGGAAGACTGTGCAATCAATTGCCCTGATAAGTTATTGTTGATAGCACTGACTGGTTTTACAGCTACAGCCGAAAATATCGCTAGAGAAGCAGTTACAAGTGCTAATTTTTGTTCGATCCTCATCATAATCCTTAACCCTTTTAATTTGAGTAGATATCTAGACATACGATGATAATCCCTCACTCTGACCCAGAAATTAGTTGAGAGAGGAATAGTCTTTATATACCTAAATTTTGGCTAGGAATAGCAGTTAGCTTCTATTAATTTACTAGTTTTTACGGTTATAAATCAATAACTTTATGCTACAATTAAATGTTTATCTTTAGAAGTAACTTTGCTATTAGTGTTAATTATCATACAGCATTGGTAGTACTTAACCTGATAGATAAATTATCTTAATTTCTCTGACCAGAATTTAATATTGCCTTATTTATTGAGATATTTATGGGAATATCATAAATAATCGTCTTATTTGTAGATCAAATATGCAACTATCGAAAGAATGATACTTATCGAACAAATACTTCATTAATTGCGTAATTTTTACATTCATAAGTGGTATGTTTTTTAGCCTATACGCTATATGGGATGCTATGCGAAATTTGAATGTTGATACATCGCTATCTTCTTCACTCTTATATTCAACATTTCCGCCAGCATTTATGACAAATTGAATAAATAATACAGAGTAAAATTCTTCCCTAAGCTAATTTAAGTAAAGTTTGTCACAGTGGATGACAGTTACTCGAACAAGTATGTTCCCTTACATATAAAAAAGTCTGGTGTGTTAGCGGATTAAATAGGAAGCTTCTCTAAGAGGATGTCTAATAAGTGTCGTTTTTAACCCAATTATCGGACGATCCCCCTTCCCCCCTTTTTAAGGCTATGGTGTACACACATCTCGGCTCTATCCCCCTAAATCCCCCTTGGAAAAGGGGGACTTTAACTCAGATTCCCCCCTTTTTAAGGCTATGGTGTACACACATCTCGGCTCTATCCCCCTAAATCCCCCTTTTCCAAGGGGGACTTTAACTCAGATTCCCCCCTTTTTAAGGGGGGCTAGGGGGGATCAAAACGCTATAAAACAAACTAGAAGACTTGTGTGTACACGGTAGCCTTAATGGTGGATCTGAAAGTTTGCGAGTTTTATTTATGACTTTTCAAAAATGCTCTAAGAATTTGAAATGCTCAAAAACCCAGTTTTTTTGGAAAACCGGGTTTTTAATTTTGACAAATTTTATTGTAAATCGATTTAAACGACAACTGCTGCTTGCTTTAGTTCAAAAATCTTCTCGATCGCATCTTCTACTACTTTATCGGGTGTAGAAGCACCAGAAGTAATCCCCACCACAATTTTCCCATCTGGTAGCCATTGTTGAGAGGTTTCGATATTGCCATTTAACAGACGATGTTCGATGCTATTTTCTGATAAAATTCTTTCAACGCTATCAATATGATAGGAAGGAAGCTGTTTTTCTACTGCGATTTCCTGTAAATGAGCGGTATTTGATGAATTAAATCCACCAATCACCATCATTAGATCGAGCTTTTCTTCCACTAACTCTAACATTGCATCCTGTCTTTCTTGAGTAGCATCGCAAATAGTATTAAAGCTTTGAAAGTGCTGATTTAATTCGGTAGGGCCATATTTTTTCATCATGGTACGCTCAAATAGCTTACCAATCTGTTCGGTTTCTCCTTTGAGCATTGTAGTTTGATTGGCAATCCCAACTTTCTCTAAATCGGTGTCGGGATCGAAACCTTCTGAAAAAGCTTTGCTGAATTTCGCCATGAACTCTGCTTTATTACCGCCATGCAAAATATAGTTGGTAACATATTCAGCTTCCTGTAAATTGAGAACAATCAGATATTTGCCAGCAAAGGAACTCGTTGCAATAGTTTCTTCGTGCTTATATTTGCCGTGAATGATAGAAGTACAGTCAACTTTTTTATGCTTTTCAACTGTATTCCAAACTTTAGAAACCCAAGGACAAGTTGTATCGACAATTTTACAGCCTTTATTCGACAGCACCTCCATTTCTTGAACGCTTGCGCCGAAAGCAGGTAAAATTACCACATCTCCAGAGCCAACTACAGAAAAGTCTTTTTGATCGGCTTCCACAGAAATAAATCCAACCTGCATTTCTCGCAAACGTTGATTTACAGATGGGTTGTGAATAATCTCATTCGTAATCCAAATTTGTTCGGAAGGGAAATGTTTGCGAGTTTCATAAGCCATTGCCACAGCACGTTCCACACCCCAACAAAAGCCAAAAGCTTCCGCCAAGCGAATAGTAACATCGCCACGAGTTAAAGTATAATTGTGATCTCGAATCTCTTGAATTAAACCACTTTGATATTCCGAATCTAGCACAGTTGCCACTTCTTCTTGATGTCCAAATCCCCGACGATGGTAATTTGGAGAATGTTGTAATGCACGTTTAAAAGCTTTTGTATCCATAATATTAGTTGTTAGTTGTTAGTTATTAGTTGTTAGTGGGAATAGGGCATAGGGCATTGGTAATTGGTAATTGGTAATTGTTCACTGTTCGCTGTTCATTGTTAACTGTAAAGCGGAACTCCAGACTAAATAACCATTTGGATTAAGGTGTAATCCATCAGTCGTAAAGTTTGAGCGGAGATTTCCTTGTTTATCGGCAAACAAAGGATATAGGTTTAAGTATTTTACGTCTTCTTTTGCTGCTATGGTTCGCAATTGTTGATTTAAGTTGCGAATGCGACTATTAGGAATAGCTAAAAGCTTTTCTTTTCCTTCCCAAGTTGCTTGTTCGCCTTGATGTGGCAGAATTGACTGAATAATTATTTGTGCTTTGGGATGCTTTTTACGTAAATAAGTCAATATCTGCCGTTGATTTTTTAGAATTGTTTGATCGTTCACACCAGCAATTAGATCGTTAATGCCTATCATCACAAAAATTCTTTCTGGTGTGGTTTTGTCAAATAAATTTAATCTTTGTAATAAACCGGCAGTTTTTTCCCCAGAAATTCCTTGATTTAACCACGTCTTATTATCCGGCAACAACTCCGAGGGAAACCATAAACTCAGAGAATCTCCAGCCATTACAGTTAAATTTCGGGGTTTCTTCTGTGCTGCAACTTCAGCCTCTTGTTTAAGAATATCCACCCACTCTTGATAGTTAAATTTATAACGTTTACCCAACTCAGGGGCAACGGCTTGCTGTGTTTGAGTATTTGGAATAGATTCCGGAGTCGGAGAAAGAACATTAGCCAAAAAAGCGGTAACAGCCTGCTGTTTGCCAATCAGCAAGATTACCGCTAGTAAAAGTATGACGTTACTTAATAAAGAGAAAAATGCCCAAGCAGGAAACCTTTTAACAGAACTAGACACGGGTAGCGAAGTACATCAATTATCTATTTGGATCTGATTGTAGTCTACGCTTCGGTTTTTTTGGGAAATTTGCGGAGAGGGGGGAGATGGGGAGATGGGGGAGATGGGGAGATGGGGAGACAAGGAGAGAATTAATCTGTATGTAGTGGGAGCATCTTGCTCCCTAGCTGTATAACAATTACCAATTATCAATTACCTTTTACCAATCCCCGATGCCCAATTACCAATTACCAATTACCAATTCCCAATCACTTTCTACCAAAATTAATTTTGTCTGTATATTCGGAATTGTAAGCTTCTTCACCGTGTTCGCTGATGTCCATACCTTGTAGTTCGGCATTTTCATGTACTCGCAATCCAACGGTACTTTCAACTACTTTGAGGATAATCCAGGTACCAAATCCAGCGACAAAATAAGTAACGACAATTGCAGCGAGTTCTAAAAGTAGTTCGTCGGGATTGCCTAATAATAAACCGTTTCTCCCGGCTGGGTTGACGGCTCTGCTAGCAAAGATACCTGTCAAAATTGCGCCTACGGTACCGCCTACGCCATGTATGGGGAATGTATCTAAAGCATCATCAATTTGGATTTTATGCTTGAGACTAACGGCATAGAAGCAAATAAAAGCGGTGATACTACCAATTAAGATTGCTGCTATGGGTGTAACGAATCCTGCTGCTGGAGTAATACCCACTAAGCCAGCTACGGCACCTGTTGCTGCACCTATTGCTGTGGATTTACCGCGCAATACTCTTTCTAAAATCAACCAAGTTAAAGCTCCTGCTGCGGCACTGGTATTGGTATTCACAAAGGCTATTACTGCTATATTATTGGCTTCTAAAGCGCTACCTGCGTTAAAGCCAAACCAGCCAAACCATAATAAACCAGCACCCAGCAAAACAAAGGGTACGTTGTGCGGTGGACTCAATTTATCGGGAAAAGTTTTTCGGGGCTTGAGGTACATGGCTGCAACGAAAGCAGATACCCCAGAGCTAATATGTATGACAGTACCGCCAGCAAAATCTAACGCACCCCAACCACCAGATAAACTTAACAATCCCCCTACACCCCAAATCATATGGGCAATAGGACAATAGATAAAAAATGACCACAAAACTACGAACACTGAGTATCCGGTGAAACTCATACGTTCTGCGATCGCGCCGGAAATTAGGGCTGGGGCAATAATAGCAAACATTCCCTGATAAGCCATGAATGCCAAATGGGGAATTTGTGGTGCATATTCACTGGGTTGCAAACCAACGTCATTTAAGCCCAGCCATTCAAACCCACCAAAGAATGCGTTACCGGGTGCAAAAGCAAAACTATAGCCCCACAAAACCCAAGTCACACCGATAATAGCCATCGCGGCGAAGCTCATCATCAGGGTATTGAGGACATTACGGGTGCGGACAAATCCACCATAGAAAAATGCCAGCCCCGGTGTCATCAGCAACACTAGCGCCGAACAGATTAATATAAATGCGATCGAACCACTATTAGCATTAGAGGGAAAACCAGGTGACTGTATTTGAGCGTATGCTTTATCAATTGTTCCACTCAAGAAAAGTAGAGTTGCAACTACTATCAATGTAATTTTTTTCAACACTTTTTATTGTCCTTGTGCGCCGACTATTATTGTGTTTGTAAATAGATGCAATTACTTCAATCAAGAAGTTAAGCTGTAACCGAAAGACAGAAAATAAAACGCAGAGAGTAACGATCCGAACAAATTTGATCTCAAATCTTTGAAAGAATTCGTCTTCTGTAGAGTTAGAAAATATTACCAGATTTTATGTAAATGTAACCCCGATTTTAATTGTGAAGAAAAAAACAATATGTGGTTTTTAAGCTTTTGATAAAATGAATTTTGCTTTAAATATACAGAATATATAAAATAGGGTACAAAGATTTTTTGTCATACCGATAAATGTAGAGACGCGATATATCGCGTCTCTACAAATTAATTCGTGGGTAAACGTTACCCATTCAAAGGATGCGTGATGTTAAAAAGTTTTATCTTAATTGTGCTTATCGGCTTTTTCGTCGGACAAATTGCCCAAAGACTGAAAGCTCCTGCATTAGTGGGAATGGTTTTGGTGGGAATTATAATCGGGCCTCAAGTTGCTGATTTGATAGATCCTGCCGTACTTGCAGCGTCTGCTCCTCTGCGAACGATCGCGGTAATGGTGATTTTGATGAAGGCTGGTTTGGGTTTGGATCGAGAAAAACTGATACAGCAGGGAACGGTGGCGCTGCGATTGGGGTTTTTGCCTGCGAGTTGCGAAGCTTTAATTATTGCTTTGGCTGCGATGTGGATTTTTAAGTTCGATTTTCCTACAGGATTATTATTGGGTTGTATAATTGGAGCCGAATCGCCAGCAGTAATTGTACCGGGAATGCTGCGATTAAAAAGTCTGGGTTGGGGAGTTAATAAGGGAATTCCCGATGCCATACTTACCGGGAGTGCTTTGTCGGATGTTTTATTACTATTAGTTTTTAGTTTATTACTGAATTTTTTGGCACAGGGAGCAACTGATTTAACATTACCTTTTGGTTTAACTCTGAATGCTTTTGTACTCCTTCCTATTCAAATTATTAGTCAAATTGTTCTGGGAGTAATTATAGGTTTAGTAACTGCAAAAGTGCTGGTTTTATTGTTAGCTAAACAAAACTGGACTCAAAATACGGTACAGGATACTTTAGTCGCTGCAAGTTTGGCATTATTGCTAGTAGTTTTAGCAGAGAAATTACCTTTCTTCTCCGGTTATTTAGCAGTGATGGTGACGGGTTTTTTCCTAATTGAATTTAATGCTCCTTTAGCTAGAAAATTGCGCTCTGGCTTCGATAGTTTATGGGTAGTAGCGCAAATCATTTTATTTGTTTTATTAGGAGCAAGTATTCAAATACAGGTTTTAGAAAAAATTCTGGTTCCAGGATTAATTATTCTTGCACTTGGAACCTTGATAGGCAGAGCTTGCGGATGGTATTTATCTACATTGGGAAGTAATTGGAATTGGCGAGAAAGATTATTTTTGCTACCCGGTAATTCTGCTAAAGCCACCGTACAAGCTGCAATCGGAGCGATTCCCCTAGCACAAGGAATTCAGGGAGGAGAAACAATATTGGCGATCGCCGCTTTATCTATTTTAGTAACTGCACCTCTAGGAGCCTGGGCAATTCCCGCTTTTGCACCAAAATTATTAGAGCGCGGTGAAGTCGATCCCACAAAGGTTGAAGTTACCCGTAATATCACGTTATTAGCTGCCGTTGATAACTCTTCTTTAGTGACTAAAGTATTAACAAAAGCTGCCGATATAGCCCGTCGTGGTGATGGAGAGGTAATTGTATTGCACGTCATTCAAACAAATAATTCTCAAGAAATAGAGCTTCTACAATCAATTTCTCAAAAGCTTTTAGCAGATATTCGCCATCAATTCGTTACCGTTACAGGTTCAATTCCAGAAGAAATTATTAAGGTTGCTCAAGATTATCAAGTTACTGATATTGTCATGGGTAAACGTGGACATAATTCTTGGGAGAAAATTCTAGTGGGTTCTGTTTCTCAGGCTGTATTGGAATCGAGTTCAATTCCCATTATTTTAGTTAATTGAACAATGTTAACTACTCATTATTAACTGCTCACTGTTAACTGCTCACTGCTCACTGCTCACTGTTAATTGGTAATTCAATGACAAACTCAGTTCCTTCCCTAACAACTGAATTACAGCTTAATTTACCATTGTGAGTTTCTTCAACAATTTGTTTGGCAATAGCAAGTCCTAATCCCGTACCTTTACCGACTCCTTTGGTAGTAAAAAGATTATCAAATATACGTTCTCGAACCGATTCAGGCATTCCCGAACCATTATCTTTGATACTAATTAATACTTTATTTAGCTCTGTAACAAGTTCAGTTTCAATAATTATTTTGTGAGGATTTGCTTCTATTTCGGCAAAAGTTTTTCCTTCTCCAACTGAATCTAAAGCACCAATTGCGTTCGCAATAATGTTCATAAATACTTGATTTAATTGACCCAAAAAACACTTAATAGGTGGTAGCTCTCCGTATTCTTTGATAACTTCAATTGCCGGACGTTTATCGTCAGCTTTAAGACGATATTTTAAAATTAAAATTGTGCTATCAATGCCTTCATGGATATCGCAAGCAACTTTTTCAGAAGTATCGGCTCTGGAAAAAGTACGCAAACTGGTACTAATATCTTTAATACGTTCTGTTGCTAACCTCATCGAATTTAACAACTTTGGCAAATCTTCGCTAAGAAATTCTAAATCAATATCTTCGGCATTTTCGATAACTGACTCTTCTGGAGTCGGATAATTTTCTTGATAGCATTCGATATGAGTAAATAAATCTTTTATATATTCTTCGGCATTGCTGATGCTACCTTTTAAAAATCCAATCGGATTATTAACTTCGTGTGCTACTCCTGCAACTAAATTACCTAGAGTTGCCATTTTTTCATTTTGTACCATTTGCAATTGGGCAAGATTCAATTCTTTTAAAGCTTTTTCTAACTCTTGCGATTTTTCAATAACCGCTGATTCGGCTCGTTTTCTGTCGGTAATATTGCGAGTAATACCAATTAAGCCCATCGTATTTCCTTGAGAATCTCGTAACGGTTCTTTAATAGTTAAATAAGTGCAGTCAACTCCGTTAGTTGGTACCACTTCTTCAAAGTTTTCGGTAATATCTTTTGTCATAATTTCTCTATCTTTAGCCATAATTGGTTCGGCAATTTCTGGAGGTAATAATTGGGCATCTGTTTTACCAATAATTTCCGGGATAGATTTACCAAAAAACTTAGCCAGATTAGAATTTACTGCTATATGTCTTCCTTTTAAGTCTTTAGCAAAAAAGAAATCTGGTATGGTTTGCAAAAGTGAGTTAAGCAACGTATTGGTTTCTTGCTGAGCTTTGTAAAGACGAGCGTTTTCTAAAGATATCGCAGCTTGCGTACACAAAAGTTTAATAACTTCCAATCGTTCCCATGTAAATGCACCTTTAATTAATTTATTATCTAGGTATAGCAATCCGATTAATTTTCCTTGGGTTAAAATCGGCGTACATAATAGACTTTTAGGTTGCTGCTGTACTAAATATTCGTCGGTAATAAAATTGTTTTCAACAGTAGCATTATCCAAAACAACAGTTTTTAAACTGCGTTTGACATAGTTTATCACTGTATTAGGAATATCATGGCTAGTTTCGTATGGTATTGATAAGTGAGTGACACCATTATCTTTAGTAGCTATAGCTTCTAAACTTAAGTTATCTTCCTTTAAAAAAATTAAAGCTGCTTTTTCTGCTCCAGCATTTTCGATTACTATTTGTAATAAAGTTGAAATTAACTCTTCTAACTGAATTTCGCTGGATAATGCTTGTGTTGCTTTAAGAATACTGGCAAAATCTAAAGTATTAGAAACGGTACTACTTGAACGACTTGTTTGGATAGTTTGAGTGAGTAAAGAAGATTTATCAATGGGTTGAATGTAGGTTTCGTTGATTTGGAAACTCGAATTTTGTCCTTGTAATATTGGTGTGAGTAGTTGGGGATAGCGTTTTTCTAAATCCGAGGTTTTGCAAGCAGCACCCCAACGAGCGTAGCAGTAGTAAGCTTCTTGCATATAACCAGCAGCAACTTTTTCTTTACCCCAATCAAGGTAAAATTTAGCTGCAAGTTCGTTACAAAGGGCTTCTTCTTGAATATATTTGTTCGCTTTAGCTCCGGCAATGGCTTTGTCATATAGCTCTATTGCTTCTAATTTGTTGCCTAAAATTCTTGATTTTTCTGCATTTATCAAATCTAATTTATGTAAATGATTCATTGGGGCATGATTTGCCCAAACTTCCATTTTTTGCTGATGAGCTTGAATTCTTTCTAAAATTGCTTGTTGCTCAGATACTGTAACTTTTAGATAAAGTGCTAATCGTAATAAAGCATCATAAAAATAAAACAAAGGAACTACAACCAGCCCCGTTACTCCTCCTAAAGAATTTTCTGCTATTTTGGCATGATTTAATGCCATCTCATAGCGCTCAAATAAATAACAAAGTAAGAGTTTATTAATAAATAGATGATTAATTGTATATAAATCGTTAGCTTGTTGATGTAGCGGCAGCATTTTTTGCTCGTCATAAGCTGTACCGATTAAATTATACAAATGCTCGGATTTACCTTGTAAGTTTAAAACAGTTTGTTGATAGATACAATTCCAATTTAAAGCTACTTGCTGCTTAATTTGGCTCAATGAATCAATATAAAGTGTGAAATCTTTTTCTACTGTTTGTAATTCCTTTCCTAACCAAAATGAATGAACTGGATAAATGTAAGCACAATAGCCAGCATATTCCAAATCACCTGTTTCCAAGCCTATAGTATAACCTTCGATCGCAGGTGATAAAGTTTCTCTAATATGCTGTTGCCAATGAACTACATGGGCATTAACAACAGTCAATATCTTCGCTTTTAATTCTGAGGTATTAAGTTGTGATGATATATCCAAAGCCAATTTACCAAATTCACAGCCAGCCTTAATATCACCGAAGGCTCCACACAAAAGTAATCCATATAAACTATAACCATAGGCAGAAACGGCTGTATTTCCGTATTTTATCGACAATTTAACCATTTCAAAAGTGATTAAGGGAACCATCACTGGATGGCTTTGAAAAGCAGCAGGAATAACTCGCATTAAAATTTTCATTGCTGCAATGTTTTCGGGATTTTTCATTATCGGTAAATCAACTAACTCCCCAATTGATTTACCCTGCAAATTTTCAATTACTTGCTCAAAACTTTGCTGTACATCATCGGGGGTTGGCTGTTCTGGAAAGTTAATCCCTAGTTGTTGTAAAATTAAGCGGGCAGTTTTAATTGCTTCTAATTGTTTACTTTGAACAATACCAGCAGTAATTTTAATTTCGTAAACGGCTACTTTATCTAATAATGTTTTGCTATGTTGCAAAATAATTTCTGTAAACTGTTGCATCTGCTCAAAATTACCGCTCAAATAACCAGCTTCAGCAACTAATTCGTGCAATTCCAAAGTTAATTTATATTGGTTTTTCCAGCTTTCTTCGCTGAGAAATTCTAAACCAATCAAAGCATATTCCACAGCGGCAGTATAAGCCGTTGAGACTTTGGCTTTTTTCCCAGCAATAAGATTTAATTGAGCTAATTGGCTTCTTTCTCCAATATCGTAAATTAATTCTCTGCCAATATTTAACTGATTGATAATATCAAAAATATGCTCTGCTTGCTCGCTTACGGGGATGCAACCTAATAGCGATCGCCCTATTTGTAAATGTGTCTGTTGTTTCTGTGCTTCCGGAATCAATGAGTAAGCTGCTTGTTGCACTCTGTCATGCAAAAATTTAAATTTAACAACTTGGGGAAGCTTTTCTCGATTGACTTGTTGCTCTTGAATATAAAACTTATAAACTTCGCTTTGAGGTAATATAAAAGTTTCTTGCAAAGCTTTCCACAAAGCAGTAGCAGTCTCAGTCTCGGATTTTTGAGAAATTATTGCCAATGTCTCTAAATCAAATTGATTACCAATACAAGCCGCCAATTTTAAAATATTCTGAGTTATTTCTGGCAATTTACGCAATCGCAATGCCATAAATTCAACAACATTATCTGTTAAAGCTGCTTCTCTGACTTTAGTGATATTACATGGGAGCATCCCAATATTGCAAAAATAAAATTTGGTAGTGCGAGCATCTTGCTCGCTTGATATACATAGCGAGCAAGATGCTCGCACTACAAAAAAATAAAATCACACATTTGGGATGCTCCCTATTACATTGCCAATAACCTACATTAAAATCAAATTTAATAAATTCTTCTTCATGCAAACTCTTCAGAAATTGGCTGCTAAAAAATGGATTTCCTTGAGTTTTTTGAAAAATTAACTGTGTTAATGGCTGCGCTAAATTATTAGAACAATTGAGTGTATCTGCTACTAACTTATTTAAGCTATTTTGACTTAATGCTTGCAAAGTAATCGTATTGACAACTGCATCAGCTTTGTTCACTTCGTCTAAAGTCAACATCAAAGGATGAGCCGGAAAAACTTCATTATCTCGATAAGCACCAATTAATAGTAAATAACCATTGTTAGATTCGCTCATGAGTAATTGCATCAGCTTCAAGGAAGCCGAATCAGCCCATTGTAAATCATCTAAAAATATTACTAAAGGATGTTCTTTAGTTGTAAAAATTTGAATAAACTTTTGAAATAATAAATTAAATCGATTTTGAGCCGCCGCACCTGATAATTCTGGCACGTTAGGCTGTTTTCCTATAATGATTTCTTGACTTCTTACCTACAGGCAACCCACAAAATTTCTGACACTAGTATTGATGTAGCCAATGGTACTTATGAAGATGAATTAATCAAACAAAATGGGCGTTGGAAAATTCGCCGTCGCACACTCAAGCTAATTACATTTTTAAATCTTTCCTCTCCCCCTAGTGCTTCTAGTTTTAGGATGCCTAACTCTTAATCATCTCAACTGGATTTGGTGAAACCGACCAAATCCAGAGCTAAGCTCTCAAAAAAATCCCCACTTCCGAGTTAGAAAGTAGGGCTAATTAATTTACTTATTCAATTGAAATACAAGCTTGAAAACTACAAACTTGTAGGCATATCTCCTTGTCTAGAGATTCCAGGTTTATCTAATTCGCCATATCCAATAGTGTCAGCTTCTTTAGCAAAACCACTATAAGCTTCCATTCCGTGTTCGCCAATATCCAAGCCTTCTAATTCTTCTTCTTTACTTACGCGGATACCTAATGTAGCTTTCAACACATACCAGAAGATGGTGCTGAGTAATACGGTCATACCGCCTACAGCCAAAGCACCTGCTAACTGAGTGAATAAAGGAGCAATTCCACCACCGAACAATAAACCAGCAGGTGGCCCTTCAGCATAAATACCGTCAGGAGTTCCTCCAACAGCAAACAAACCGACAGCTAAAGTACCCCAGAAACCACAAACCAAGTGAACGGAAACCGCTCCTACTGGATCGTCAATTCTGATTTTATCGAAGAAGGTAACGGCAAATACTACCAAAGCTCCGGCGATCGCACCGATAATTACGGCACTAGGCAAGTTAACCCAAGCACAAGGAGCGGTGATACCAACCAATCCAGCTAAGGTACCGTTGATAATCATCGATAAATCTGGCTTACCCAAGTAACCCCAAGCTACGAAGCAAGCAGTTACCGCACCAGCAGCAGCAGCTAAGTTTGTGGTTAAAGCAATGTGAGCAATTGCGTTTGCATCAGCAGCCATTGTAGAACCGGGGTTGAAACCAAACCAGCCCAACCATAGAATCAAACAGCCCAAAGTCGCAATGCTCAAGTTGTGAGGAGGAATTGCATTGGTTCTATTGTCAGCATACTTACCAATACGCGGCCCCAGAATTGCTGCACCCATCAAAGCTGCCCAACCACCAACGGAGTGTACAACTGTGGAACCAGCAAAATCCCAGAAACCTGCTTCGGCTAACCAGCCGCCACCCCAAATCCAATGTCCGGTAATTGGGTAAACAATACCAACTAGCAACAGGCTGAAAATCAAGAAGTCAATAAATTTAATTCTCTCTGCTACTGCTCCAGATACGATTGTCGCAGCTGTTCCAGCGAATGCTAACTGGAATAAGAATTTAGCAGATAAAGGTACGCCAGCCCAATTCAGAGAACCGAAAACGCCTTGATAAGCATCTCCTGTCGCAGGGCTGTTATCTGCACCTGAGAGTAAGAAACCATTCAAACCAAAGAATGGAGTACCATCGCCAAACATAATACCAAAGCCGATTACCCAAAATGCCAGGGTAGCCAAAGCAAACACGATCAAGTTCTTAGAAAGAATGTTGACGGCGTTTTTCTGACGACACATTCCGGTTTCTAACATTCCGAAACCAGCGTTCATGAAGATTACCAAAAACGCTGCAACTGCAACCCAAAGCGTATCTAATGCGACCTTGAGTTCTGCTGTTGTTGGCCCTGCATCTGCGGTAGGAGCTTGAGCAACTGCCGCATAGCCTGAAGCCAATACAATAAAACCTGCAATCGGCAGACAGGCACGCAAGTTAGGATTTAAACCTTTAATTCCTTGCCCTACTTGTTTGACAAATGAGAGATTACGTGTAGCGCTAGTAGACTGTTGTGAATTTCTCCGTCTACGATTTCTATTATTTATTTTTCGCGTCACTTTTTGCATTTTCACTTCCATTACTTCCTTAACTGGAAAAAACACCGCGCTCTTTGCGTAACACCTTTTTAAGCAAGAATAAGCGAAAAGTCTCTAGCTTTTCAATTCGGAATAGATATCAAATGCAGAATTATTCCAAACATCATAAATTACTGTTTGGCAATTCATGTTTGATTCTTATACCTATGAGGGATGTTGTTCAAAAAGCCTATTAAACAATTTTGTTACCAAACAATCTAGCTGCCAGTCAACAAAGCAATGATACATATGTTGCTGTAACTAGTTTTTCTTAAAAGATTATTATTATGTATTTTTGGAAACCTCTCAAGTAACCTCATCAATTCTTTAACATTTAGATTTCTATCTAAAAGCCTTTCTATTACATCATTTGCCGCATTTAAAAAAGTTACAACGGTTAGAAGATAATAATTACAGCACCCTGATTGTGAATTCTGTAACTGTTGCTACTATTTTTTAGTATTTTTAATTATTGTCGATGGCATTTTAAGCCAAAAATAGCCGAAAAAATGAGTATTTTGTCAATACTCCATAACTTTACAACTGTAAAAAAATCAGCGAAATATTAACTTTTCATACAAACAAACTAGTTTTTTACTTACGTATAAAAATGTGATTTTTTTTATAATTAATGTAAATAAGTATTTATAAACAGATTATTTGATCTGATATTTTGAACTTTTATTTTTATTTTTAAAAGCAGTAAAACCACTAGTCAGCTAAGTTAATACAGGTACATTAAGATAGATTCAGATATATGCGTCTTGCCTGTAGCAATTATCCAGATTTACATTTGAGTTAAATAATCTTGGTAGCCTAATTTTTCCAGATTCTCTTGCTTAGCTATCACCGAATCGCGAAGATTTTGACGATATAAAATCACTTTTTCTAGTAAATCTGGTTGATGAATGGCGAGTATTTGTACTGCTAAAAGTCCGGCATTTTTCGCATTACCAATAGCTACAGTTGCTACAGGTATACCGGCTGGCATTTGTACGATTGAATGTAAAGAATCCACACCTTTTAAATGACGGCTGGCAACAGGAACCCCAATTACCGCTATAGGAGTTAAAGCAGCAACCATACCGGGAAGATGGGCTGCACCACCTGCTCCAGCAATAATAACTTTAATACCGCGAGAAACAGCTGTCGTAGCGTATTCCACCATGCGTTGCGGGGTACGATGGGCACTAATAATCGCAACTTCGGTAGAAACGCCGAATTCTTCACAAATTTTAATTGCATCTTGCATAGTGGGTAAATCGGAGTCGCTACCCATAATAATTCCGACAGTCATAGTGATTTTGGATTTTGGATTTTGGATTTTGGATTAGGGAAGAGTTAGTATTCCACCACATTAAATTTGACGGGTTGTAGAGACGTTATACATAACGTCTCCCGAGGTTTACCGAAAAAACGAACCAGTCAAAATTTATGAAAAGGACTACTACTGGTTCACCACATTAATTCTGATGGGTTAAGATACCTCTTCGTAGGTTGGGTTAAGCGGAGCGCAACCCAACTCGGGTGTTGGGTTTCACTTCGTTCAACCCAACCTACAATTATAAATGTCATACCCCGCAAAATTAATGTGGTCAAGCACTACTACTCCACCACATAAGTTATGAGGGGTAGCACATTCGTAGTGCGAGCATCTTGCTCGCTGGCGCTATCGAGCGAGCAAGATGCTCGCACTACGTAAACCCATCAAAATTAATGTGGCACAGTACTACTTCCTACAAAAAAATAGTGTTAATTAAATAATCATCTCACTTTTAGAGCATTTCACAAAAACGGTAATACAAATTTCTTTCCCCATCCCCAATTCCCTATTCTTGATTTATAGCTATTACTTCTATCAAAATCGACTCAGTTATAACTAAAATCTCGCGTTTATCCCATGACTCAAAAAAAACTCAGCAATTTTGCGACTCCTTTAAACATTATTAACGCTTTAGTTCCCGGTTACGAAGATAAACAAATGCTATTTATCAACCACCAAGGGATTGTTGAACAAATTGTGCCGATGGGCAACATCATCAAACGAGTTCCAATAACCGACTTACAAATATTGGATGCAGAAGGCGATCGCATTTCTTTGGGTGGTGTAGATTTACAAATTAATGGTGGCTTGGGAACTGCTTTTCCAGATTTACATATAGAAAATGCGGATAGCTTGCAAAGAATCTGCGATTATCTTTGGGATAGCGGTGTTGATGCATTTTTACCAACTGTGGTGACAACTTCTGTAGAAAATATCCATCGTTCCCTGGGAGTAGTTGCTAATTTTATGCAAAACCAAACTTCGGGAGCGAAAGTTTTGGGAGTGCATTTAGAAGGACCATTTTTAAATCCTGAAAAACGCGGCGCACATCCGCAAGAGTATCTTTTGCCTCTATCGCTTGGGGAAGTAAAGCGGGTTTTAGGCAACTTTACAGAAATTGTTAAAGTAATAACCCTAGCGCCAGAATTGAACTCGCACAACGAAGTAATTCCTTATTTACGTCAACAAGGTATCATCGTTAGTTTAGGGCATTCTCAAGCCACCGCAGAACAAGCAAAAAGCGCTTTTGATCTGGGTGCGACTATGGTGACTCATGCTTTTAATGCAATGCCATCATTACATCACCGTGAACCTGGTTTACTAGCTGCGGCTATTATCCACGAAAAGGTAATGTGTGGTTTTATCGCCGATGGTAAGCACGTTTCGCCAATGATGATAGATTTACTGTTACGAGCAAGCGATTACACCAAAGGACTTTTCTTAGTCAGCGATGCTTTGGCTCCTTTAGGTTTGCCCGATGGCACTTATCCCTGGGATAGTCGAGAAATTATTGTTACCAACGGTACCGCACGTTTACCAGATGGAACTTTGTCGGGAACAACTTTACCACTGCTTGCAGGGGTACAAAATTTGGTTAAATGGGGAATATGCAACCTAGAAACGGCAATTAATCTAGCAACCACCGCACCGCGAAAAGCAATTGGTTTATCAGCAATTGAAGGCGCTCATGCTAGCAATCTGTTGCGCTGGAATTACGATGAATCGAGCAAAGAATTAACTTGGAAGCGCTTATTGTCCTAAAAAGGATTTGCATACAATTAAATATTTTTCTCAAAAACCACAAATGTGCGGCGCTAATTTTGTGGTTTTCTGCTTTCTGATTAAGTTTTCTCGTCCTTAATTGATGTATTCTACCGATAATAAGCATTTTGCTCGATTTGAAACCCTTAAATATTAAATTTTATGAACGCAGTAGACGACAAAACCATTGTTAAGGATTATTTCAATTCCACGGGCTTTGACCGTTGGAGGCGGATTTATGGCAATGGTGAAGTTAATAAAGTGCAGCTTGATATCCGTAAAGGGCATCAAAAAACCGTAGAAACGGTACTTAGCTGGTTAAAAGCCGACGAAAACTTGGCAGAAATATCAATATGCGACGCTGGCTGTGGTGTAGGTAGTCTCAGCATACCCTTAGCTCAAGCAGGAGCAAAGGTTTACGCTAGCGATATTTCGGAAAAAATGGTCGAAGAAGGCAGAGAAAGAGCCGAAGATATTTTAGGAAACGCTGATAATCCAACTTTCGCCGTGCAAGACTTAGAAGCCTTAAGTGGTAACTATCATACAGTTGTTTGCTTGGATGTTCTGATCCATTATCCTCAAGAAAAAGCTGCCGAGATGATATCTCATTTATGCAGTACCGCAGAATCGCGGATAATACTTAGTTTTGCGCCCAAAACCTTTGCCCTGAGTATATTAAAGAAAATCGGAGGTTTCTTTCCTGGCCCAGTAAAACCACCCGTGCATATTTACATCGTGAAGCCGATATCGTCGATTTTCTGCAAAAAAACGGCTTTAGCATCCAACGTCAAGCAATGACGCGCACGCGCTTTTACTTTTCCCGCATACTGGAAGCTACACGTAAGTAAGGTTAAGATCGCGGCAAGATATCATATCTTGTCGTGTTTCTATGAAGTTTCTCACAAAAGTTTCAGCTGGTTTGCTACTCTCGTTTAGTTCCATTCTTCTCATGCACGTAACTGTGGAGGCATTATCGACTAATAATCAAGAGACTCAACAACAAGAAATGGCAGATAAAGCCTTTACTGGTTTAGGTTTCGCTTTGGGTTTATCCGGTATCGGATTTGGTAGTTGGCTGATGTTAAGTTTGAAAAAGCAACATCAAAGACAGCTAACAAGTCATCTTCAATCTACTTTTTATCGCTTAGTCGAAGAACAAAGAGGAGAAATTTCCTTATTACGCTTTGCTAAAGAAGCCGAAATAACAGGAGAAGAAGCCAAATTATTCTTAGATTCAAAGGCTCAAGAATTTAACGCGACTTTCGATCACAGTCATAATGGTGGTGTTTATTATCACTTTCATCTTTAGTAGGAATGGCCGCAAATGGCACATTTCTCTTGTAGGGGAGGCAAAATACGGTGTAGATTTTCTTCCCGTATTATTGCCGTTGCTGTGACACTTTGAGCAACTGTGAACGTAGTAATAATGTTTTGGGTGTCACGCACCAACCGGATATTATGATAATTGCGTAAGTTCTGTTTAGTTCAGGGTATTTATTTTAATAGTGATTTTTTTTAATTAAATCGTAGAAACGTTGCAATAAGCGCGTTTCTATGTTAAAACCTTAATTTTTATATGTATATATATGCTCGAATGCAAGCACTGTCGCAACCGTGAGTCAGCAGCTTTATTCCTCGAAATTGTTAACGATAACCCTTCAGACTTTACGGCACTACGTAAGCCCTAAGTCGCTAGAACGATCTGATAGAGAAAAATTGCTCTTTAATATACTTCCGTGCCTTATAGATAGTGATAATTTGATGATTAACAACTGGAATCTTCTATAAAAGTGAGGTTAGAATCAATCTTAAAAGTAAAAACTTTAAATCATATTATGAAAACTGCTGAAAAGCTAGCTGCCGGTTGGTTAATTACATTAGGGTTTATGCTGACAACACTATCAGCCCATGCGATGATGAATAAACATCTAATGTATAAAGATAGACTAAGTGAGAACGACCATATTAATCACTATGCAGTAGCAGAGCTAGATACCACAGCAGTAAATGGGCTTATTTTTGGATTGCCTAGCTTAGCCCTGGGTGGATGGTTAGCGTTAGGAATGCGTCGTCAAGGTAAAAAAGAACAAAGCGCGATCGCCCAACAAATAGACTTGCATTTGCAATCGATGTTTTATCGCATGATAGCTGAAAACCAGGGACGCATCACAGTTTTAGGCTTCGCCATGCAATCCCAGCTACCAGCAGCCACCGCAAGAGAATTCCTAGACGACCAAGCCAAACAATTTAATGCTAACTTCAAAGTAAGTGAAGATGGTGCAGTCTCCTACCACTTCGATATTTAAAAGAATTGGTAATTGGTAATTGGTAATTGGTAATTGGGCATACAACTTGTTCCTTGTCTCTGGCAAGGAATACAGTATTGAAGGCTCTGCCTTCATTCACTGCAAGTCATTATCAGCAGCCTTTTGAGCAGCATTCCCCAGGCAGAGCCTTGGAACGAGGCACAACAAGCAACTAACCTCATAATTTTGCAAAAAAAATCGAGTCGCCAACAGGCGACAAAAAAAGCAAAAAATAAAAAGAGCAGAGTACTAAAGTACTAAAGAATAAAGGGCAATTAAGAAGCCCTCCCGACCGCACACACCACACGAAAACCAATAACGTTATAGTTGAAGACGCGCGTAAAGTTGTAGCTGCGAGACGCGGAACGGCAGTTCTGTGGACTGTTGACCCACGAACCGCCCCGCAGAACGGCTCTACCAGACTTACGAGAAAGATTATCATTCTCATTGGTATCAAACCAAGGACTTCCATCCGTTGGCGCACCTTTATAATTACCATGCCAATCGTCAAGACACCATTCCCAAACGTTGCCGTGCATATCGTATAAGCCGAAGGCGTTAGCTACACCAAAGCTTCCCACAGACATTGTTTTATGGTGATACTCTCCTTTGGGAGCATCACCATAAGTGTAATTAGCATTATAATTAGCTAGTTCTGATGTAATTGTCTCGCCAAAATGAAACGGTGTAGTTGTACCAGCACGACAAGCATATTCCCACTCAGCCTCGCTTGGTAAACTATATTCTCTTCCAGAATGCTTTGATAATCTGTCACAAAATTCAACTGCGCCATACCAAGATACTTTCTCTACAGGAAGGTTATCTCCTTTAAAGCGTGATGGTTCTGCTTTTAGTTCCCGATGCACTTGGGGCAACTGTGCCACATATCTCCACTGCGCCTGAGTTATGGGATACTTACCCATGAAAAAAGGCTGGACTGTTACTTTATGCTGAGGACTCTCATACTTCTTACGTTCTGGTTCATTTTCTGGCGAACCCATGTTAAAAGTTCCCCCTGGTATTTGAACCATTTCGATTTCAATTTCTTTATCTTTACCTAAAGGCTCTACAAAAGAAAATGCTTCATATTTTCCGGTGTAAATTTTATTTCCCTTAACATCAACTGTTACAACTGGAAACTCAAAAGATTGTAAATTTTCGAGTGTAGAGATATTCTCAATAACCTGACGACGATAAGCATTAAACTCCCCCTCTTTAGAAGATTTTCCTTTGATTGATCTTGTCTCAGAAAAATAATTTTGTGTTTCTCTAGGAAGAGAATCAAACGTTGCCTTGTCAATATAAAACCAGCCTGGGGCAGTTCCTGTAAGAAGGCGATTTAGTTGCCGTAAAATATCCCCTCTGATTATATCAAGACCCAATTTCGATTGATTATAATAAACTTTTCCGGTTACTGCGCTAATACGAAATGTTCGCTCATACCTTCCATCCCGTTTATATTCTTCATTGGAATCATCTACCAATTTAGAAAATGTTATAACAAAATTATACGCATTATTAACTTCCTTAAATGAGATACGATACCCATCTCCACCTAAAGACATTATTTTATGGTACTCAACTAATTTTGAAGCCTTAAAGACAGTCTCTTCAATATCCTCATACAAAACATTTGTCGCTTTCACTCCCCCATATTTATGAAGCTGACTACTAGGTGTTGAAGACTTAACCAAATCAAGCTCAACTACTGTTAATTGAATCTCCATAAAATTACTTGACTATATTAAGGATACTTTTAGCGAATGGTAGGAAACTCCTCGTTTACCCACGAATTGGCTTGTAGAGACGCGTTCGCGAAGCGTGTCCGAAGGACATAATATCGCGTCTCTACATCTACGAAAACAACAAGAATCGTCTAATAATTGTTAATCAAAATTTCAACTCTGATTAAAAACGCTGAGAAATAGCCAGACTCATAAGAATTGGAACTGGAATGACCAGAATTGAACAAATTAAAAAATATACTGCGTATGTAAAAATTTTAAACTTCCTAGATGTAATTTCAGAATTAATCGTAATTTGTTCTGCTATATCTTTATATTCTTTTTTATAATCTCGATTAATTTTACTTTCAAAGTAAGAATCGTTAAGTGCATTTAATAGTTCATGTGAATTATATTTTTGTAAATGTCCAAAATAGTAAAAATTATCTGTATGCTTTCTAAGTGACTTTGATCTTTTATACGGTTTAGTTCGCATCCATAAAATACGCTCCACATTTATTTTAGGAATAAAAGAAAATGAGCATATAACAGATGATATACAAAGAAAAATTATCGCTAGGGATAAACCAAGCTCCAATGATTTTGGAATTTTATTGCCTTCAGCTAAAATATCAATGATTCCTGTAATGCCAGCACCAGAAAAAGCAAGCAGAATAGCATTTTTTGTCTCTGCAAACTTTTGTGAATGATGAACATCGTGTAAAATTTTTAGCAGCTTACTAGAAAAATCATCCATAAAAACTAAATTTAGACAAAATGTTGTAATTTGAAAATATTCAAAAAAATATACAAAGTTATAGTTTATACTTCTAGCTCTATAACTTTTAATTTGTGCTTAGCACTATATTCTTCAATTATGATATCTTTTTTATGAAGTTTTTTTCAATTTAGTGCTTTAAGTATCATCCCTAATCGTGGGAAACTTCGCTAAAATTGAGCAAGCACAAGCTGTAGAAAGCCATTTCAGGGAAATCTAAATATTTATTTACATATTTATTTACCCATCATCAATCGCTACTTGTGCATAAATACAATAAGTAACATGATCAAAATATTCATCAGCCTAGCAGCTGTATTCGGTGGTTTATCCGTAGCTGCTGGAGCTTTCGCTTCTCATGCTTTAAAAGAAAAACTTAGCGATCGCGCATTGCAAATTTTTGAAGTCGGCGCTCGCTATCAGATGTATCACGCTCTGGCGCTGTTACTAGTTGCAATATTGTTAATTCAAAGCAAAACACCATCAACAGCCTTAATCGTGAGTGGCTGGTTATTTATTATTGGTACATTTATTTTTTCAGGAAGCTTATACGCACTAGCGATTAGCGACATAAAAATCTTAGGAGCCATAACACCAATCGGTGGTGCAGCATTTATCGCCGGTTGGGGTGCATTGGCAGTTGCTGCATTCAGTTATCAATGAACAATTAAAAGTTAGGAGTTATGTAATGTAGGGATTTTAGATTAAAATCTATCCCCTTGTCCCATTAATTCTGATGGCTAGAAAGTTTCGTAGTAAGAGTTTTAACTCTCCGGCTCTAAGGATTTGTTACCTAGTATGGAAGGGCTAAAGCCCTTACTACGAACTTTTATTGCTTTTCAAAACTAATGGCACAGAGTACAAATTCAATCAAATCGGTATGAAAAATCACCGCAATAGAGTTAAACATTTGTACTATTTTTGCTATAAGTGATTAGTTGAGCATTGGTAGGATAGGGGGAACAGGAGGTAAAATTTCTAACTCCTAACTTCTAACTCATAACTCCTAACTCATAACTCCTAACTCCTAACTAATTTTTATGTGCCGATTACTTGCTTATCTTGGTTCACCTAAATACTTAGAAAGTTTACTTTACAACCACGAACATTCACTGATAACCCAGAGCTATCAGCCCCAGGAAATGAATTCGGGAACTGTAAACGCTGATGGGTTTGGTGTGGGTTGGTATCATGCTCAAAAAGATACTGAACCCTTTACTTACCGAAGTACGCTACCTATTTGGAATGATGTTAATCTGCCTAGTCTCAGCCGTTATGTAGAGTCTGGGTGCGTAGTTTCTTATGTTCGTAGTGCGACTGCGGGGCAGGCACTGGATTTAAGTAATTGTCAGCCATTCCAAAGGGGGAGTTTATTATTTATCCACAATGGTAAAATTGATCGGTTTCGTCAGACGCTATACAGACCTATACGCAGTCAGTTAAACGATGAAATTTATCAGTGGGTAAATGGAACTACAGATTCGGAACACATTTTTGCTCTCTTGCTTAACGAGTTGCAAAATAACTCCGGTAAAAGTTTAGAACAAGCCATGCATATAACTTTGCTAAAGCTCAAAGAGTTAGTGGAGCGCCATGAGACTTACACTTTAGCTAACTTAGTTGTAAGCAATGGGAATCGTCTTGTAGCATCTCGCTTTAGTACAAAACTTCCATCTGCTTCTCTTTATTGGCTGCAAAACGATCCAACTTTTCCCAACTCCGTAATTATTGCTTCCGAACCGCTGTTTAAAGGTAATTGGAATTCGTTTCCAGAAAATAGCATTCTCAGTGTGGGAGAAGATTGTGATATTAGAATTGAGCAAATCTAATTTAAAAGACTATTGTACAAAAGAGAGTATTATTCGCGCTTTCATTGAATGTCGCGCTAAAACTCTCCTTTTATTTCAAGATATAGAGAATCGCACTTTTTGTTGTTTGGCTCATCCCGATTTTAGTCCTGTAGGCTGGCATTTGGGACATATTGCCTACACTGAATCTCTATGGATATTAGAGCGTACTGCTGCTTTACCTTGTCCGTTTCCGCAATACCGTAAACTTTATGCAGCAGACGGTTTACCTAAAAATCAGCGCGTTCAATTACCTTCTTTGGCGGAAACTCGCTATTACCTTGATACAGTTCGAGACAAAGTTCTGTATCACATGGAAAAAACTAATTTAGAACAGCAAGAACGTTTATGGCGCTTTTTACTACAGCATGAAAGCCAGCACAGCGAGACAATTAGTTTTGTGTTGGAGTTGATGAGAAATCAGAAGTCGGATACGCAAAAGGAAAATTCTTGGCATCTTTCTTACTCTTCTTCTCCCCTACTTAGCAATCCTCTCAACGAAATGATTCAAATTCCAGCTGGAGAATTTGAAATGGGTAGTAATTCATTAGATGCACTTGATAACGAACGCTCTGCTCATAAAGTTTATTTAGATACATACTCAATCGACCGCTATCCAGTTACCTGCAAGCAATATCGAATATTTATGGAAGCTGGAGGTTACAAAAATCCTCAGTGGTGGTCGAAAGCTGGTTGGAAATGGTTGCAAAAAGAACAAGTTACAAAGCCGCTTTATTGGGAAGATAACCCAGCTTGGTACAATAATCCGGTTTGGGGTGTAAGTTGGTATGAAGCAGAAGCTTACGCGAAGTTTGTTGGTAAGCGCTTACCCACAGAAGCAGAATGGGAAAAAGCCTCAAGTTGGGATGAAAAATTGAAACGTCGTCGTATTTATCCTTGGGGAGATAAACAACCCACACTCGAACATTGCAACCACAATAATATTCAAGGTCAAACAACACCTGTAAACGCTTACGTATTAGGACAAAGCGCTTACGGATTGTACGATACTTTAGGAAACGTATGGGAATGGACTGACAGTTGGTTTAATTCCTACAAAGGCTTTCAACACTATCCTTACAAAGGCTTCTCCCAAGTTTATTTCGACAACCAGCATAAAGTTCTCAAAGGCGGAAGTTGGGCAACACGTCCCTGGGCATTACGTAGTAGTTTTCGTAACTGGTATCATCCTCATATGCGTCAGATGTTCGCCGGATTTCGGTGTGCCGCTTGAGGAAGGGATGGGGAGAGGGGGAGAGGGGGAGAGGGGGAGAGGGGGAGACAAGGAGAAATTAGTTGCTAGCTCACTACTCCTAACTTCTAACTTCTAACTTCTAACTCCTTATTGCTAACTGAAAACTGTTCACAGGTAACAAATTGCTGATAATCTAGGTTGGGTTTGAGGTTTGCGTCAAAAGTTACCTCTCAACCTAAGCAATCGGAGACTCAATGGCATTTTCTAAAACTATTAGCGACAGTGTTGGTTACTCTAAGAGCGTTGAAAGTAGGTTAAAGGTACAACATTTGCCTCAATACAAGCCGAAGACTGCATCTTCTGCTGGAAGCGATGTAATAAAAGGGTTGACTCAAACACCTAAGTCTCTTTCTCCACATTATCTGTATGATGACCGTGGTTCTGAGTTATTTGAAGAGATTTGTGAGTTACCAGAATATTATGTTACCAGAACCGAAGCCGCGATTTTACAAGACTGTGCTGAAGACATTGCTCAAATAACTGGTGCCTGTGAGTTCGTTGAACTTGGTAGCGGTAGTTCTACTAAAACTCGTGTTTTATTGGATGCTTACCAAAAACTCGGTCTTCCTTTGCATTATTTACCAATTGATGTAAGTGCAGGTATTTTGGAAGCAACTGCTAGACAACTGTTGATAGATTATCCCTCGTTACAAGTTCATGCATTAGCGGGAACTTACGAACAAGCCCTAGGGGAATTACAACGAAGTGAATTACCTACCCGTATGATTGGTTTCATTGGTAGTAGTTTGGGTAATTTGACTCCCGAGCAGTGCGAAAATTTTCTTTCTCATATCACTGCCGCTTTGCAGTTAGGAGAATATTTCTTATTGGGGGTAGATTTACAAAAGCCCAAAGATATTTTAGAAGCTGCTTACAATGATTCTGCGGGAGTAACTGCCGATTTTAATCTTAATGTTTTAGACCATTTAAATAGCCGTTTTGACGGTAACTTTGATCGAAGTAAGTTTGAACATTGGACATTTTACAATGAGACAAAACATCAAATAGAAACCTATTTGCGTTCTTTAGAAGCTCAAACCGCAGAATTACAGGCTCTTAACCTCAAACTTAACTTTGAACTCGGCGAAACTATTCATACCGAAATTTCTCGAAAATTTGATATTAATGGTATTCAACAGTTACTTAAAAGTAAAGGTTTAGTTACACAAAAAATCTGGACTGATGAAAATCAATGGTTTGCTTTAATACTTTCTAAACTTTCTTAGATAATTGGGTGGGCATTTATTTTTGTCCACCTAATCTTATTTTTGGGGTGTGTTACGATGCATATAATTTTGAACATTGAGTTTTTGTAAATAAAAAGGTAGCTGTACGGGAATAGTATAAAAACTAATCATATAGACTAAAGCGATACCGTAAATTATTGCTAATAATCCCAATGGCATCTTAGCAGCGTGTATTGCTTGATTCTCCGCAACTTCTTCTTGCCTCAGCCGCTTCAATTAGATTAGTTTGTCCTTCGACCATTATTTTGTCGTTAGCAGAAGCATTCGCAGCACAGACAATTGCTTCTACACCTTCGCAAGCCTTGAGCAAGCTCGGTTTATCTAATAAGTCTCCTTCTACTAAAATTACTCCTCTGGCTTTTAGTTCGTCGAGTCTTTTTTGTTTACTGGCATTGCTCGAACTAGAACGAACAATCGCTTTTAATTCCATTTCGTTCTTATCAAGAATTTCACGGGCAATTTTGTCACCCATCATTCCAGTGATACCAGCTAAAAGAACTACGGGTTTGGCAGCCATGCTAAATCTCCTGTTTTAATTAAGTAAATATACTCGTTTTTGATGAAAAATCTGATTGAGAAGGCTATGAACCAAAAAGTAAATAGTCCAGGGATAATGTTCCCGAACCAAGAAATACGAACAACAAAGCGATCGCTAAATATAAAAGAGAATTATCGTAAGATTCCCCTGGTGCATCGGGTGCAGTTTTAACAAAAGGAGTCCCATGAGAAAGATGCAGAGCCAAAGCGACAACCATTGCCCCTGCCAAACCCAAACCAGCTAAAGGTGTCAGAAATCCAATAATAATAGCAACACCACCACCAAAAACCGACAGCGCACCCAAGGCTTGTAACAAAGGAGGAAAACCTGAAGACTCACCACCTCGATCCATCCAGTGCAGGGGATTTTTAACCATCGGAAAACTGTAATTAATCAGGATTGCTCCCCAAATCAATCGCAATCCTAAAAGTACCCAGGCTGTAATACCGTCTAAAAAAGCGGGCAAATATTGAGTTAAAGTTTGAATTGACATTTGCACTTCTCCTATTGTCTATCTTCTGTTTTGCTGTAGTACCCAAGCTACTTAGCGAGATAGCTAAATTATTTCTACTCAAAAATGAAAATTTTTTGCAGACTAGAATCATTTTCATCGGCTAGATTTGAATAAAACCACTCGATGTGGGCGCATAAACCATCGAGATCGGGAAAAATCATCGCTGCATTTACCCCTAAGCGATCTAGCTGAAAACGGATTTGGGCAAATTTTTCTGGGGGGATAATTAGCTTAGTCAGTCGTGGATAATAAACGGGATCTTTTTCTAAAGAAACAAACTGCTTTAGTTCCGAGTTGAAATGATGGGCAGTGAACCAGCCTAACTGTGAGCCGATTCCTATTCTTTTAGTGACAGCTTTCGGTTTGAACACGCGAGTTTGGTTCAAAGCAAAGGGGTTATCCTCCTTTGAAGGGATAAAGTAATCTTGATTGTCAGGTCGAAACATCCAAAAGATACCTGGTTGACTTTCTGCTGGCGGTTTATTGACCGCAAACCACAGAGCCACTAAAGGATTGACACTCCAGTCGAGTAGTCTCGTTGCCAGTCCGTGATGTTGCATCAAAGCAAGCCAATCCCAATCGGATTCAGGTTGTTTGTCGATAAGGGAAACGCTTAAGCCCTTAAAATCATCAAGCATTCCCTGTTCCGCTTCTAAAAGAGGTATAGGAGTATTCAAGCGTGCTAACTTGGGCAAAAGAGGACGCTCCCTTCTCTGACCGCGATAGATAGCACGTTTTCCTCGATTAATTTCTCCCAGACACTCAACAAATTGAGAAATTGAGTCGATTGTGATGTTTGGCATCATTAGCTACATTTTTTAAAGTTAGTTTGGTAGAATTAATTTCTAATTCTCTACTTAAAAAAAATTAGCGTATAATCTTCACGACATCAAACAGATCGTGTTCGTTATCAGCATAAGTTTGCCAGTAATTCGTCTCCTTATCAAAACCAGCATTTTTGCCTAACGACTCAAAATCTTCGCGACTATTCCACTGGGCAATCAGGGCAATAGTAGATTTATCAGTACTAGGAGACATTGCAGCCCACTGTAAACCAGGTACGGTTGCAAAAGCAGTAGGCATAACTTGTTCAATAATTCCTGCCAGTTCTGATTGTTTTTTGGGATTTTTCATCTTGAATTGGCTAAACATGATATTTCCCGATTCGGCAATAATAGGCTCAGAGCCTCTTGTTTCAACTTTTTGCACTTCAAATACAAACGTTTGTGGTTTATTCGTTTTGGGTGCATCTTTGATATGTTTTTGTGAGTAAGCCTTAAAGCTAGGCAAATCTTGCCACTGAGTTAGGGCAACAACTTCTGTACCATCTTGCCCTTTGAGAATTGATGAATTGACAAACCCAGGAGTTGGCGGTAACGTAGATTCTTCAAACTCCAATACTTTTGACAAAACTTCAGCTTGAGAATTGGGCTTGGTTTTATAAACTGTGGCAACTTTAACTAAATCGTTAGAGGTGTCTAAGGCAACTGATGTATCTGCTCGTGCTGGATTAGGTATTAAACCAAAAAGCCCTAGAGTTAATAAAACAGTTACGATCAATAAATTTAATTTACGGCTTACAAACCCAGTAGAAATTCCATTAATATTCATATCTTTCTAAACTCTTTACGATGAAGTTAGATGTTGTATTGATGATATGGAGTTGGATTAGAAATATCTACTACGTTATTGAAATTTTTGAAACAATCTTGCTATCTTTGAGAAAATTTTTTGGGAGTTACACCCACTAAACGTTTAAAGTGTTTTGCAAAGTTACTTTGATTTCCAAATCCTACTTCAACAGCTACATCGGCAACACTGAATTTTTCTTGTAATAGTAATACTTTGGCTCGTTCAATTCGACATTTAGTTAAATATTGATAAGGAGTGATTCCTGTAGATTTCTTAAATAAACGACAAAAATAGTAGCGACTCATGTCTATTTCTGTTGCTATTGTGTCTAATGATAAATCTTCGGCTAAATGAGCCTGGATATAGTCAATGGCACGCCGCAGTTTATATTGAGATAGTCCAGTATGTTCTTTAAAGACTGGTTTGCTAGTTGCGTAATGCTTTATTAAGTGGGCAGCAATAAATGTTGCAGCTGACTCTGCGTAGAATCGACTATTTGAAGGATTAGTTTCTAATTCTGTTTTTAATGCTAATAGAATTTGATAAATTAAGGCATCAGGTCTAAAGAATTGCAGCATTAAATCTAAACGATCTGGATTGACTGACTCATAAGCTATGTTACTGAGAGATTGAGGATCGAGATAACAATGAATGAATTCAGAATTTCCAATCCACCGTACTTTATAAGAGCGATCGGCAGGGTAAACTTGAATTAAATTGTCTCCAGGTTCTGATAAAGTTTGCCAACTTTTTCCATCGGAAATTACTTCTAATATTTCTGGATTTATAACTGAAATACTGATAATGTGCTGGGAAATATAATGTTCGGGGATTTCCCCAGAAGGCTGATGATAATGGGTGAGGTGAATACCTTGCCAGTTTGCTTTATAGCTGGATAAAAGAGGTGCGTCAGGAATAATTTCCGACATTGCTCCTTCTTTAAACAAATTTACCGTTGTAGGCTTTGCTGGTGACATGACGTTTACTTTATTCAGATAAGTTTAAAGCTTTTATCCGTCAGGCATTTAAAATGTTTTATAAATGATGTTGATAGGAAAGTATTATGTTAGGTAGGAACAATATCAGCTAGGGAGCATCCCAAATGTGTGATTTTATTTTTTTGTAGTGCGAGCATCTTGCTCGCTATGTATATCAAGCGAGCAAGATGCTCGCACTACCAAATTTTATTTTTGCAATATTGGGATGCTCCCATCAGCTATGCTCTATTTCCTGTTAGATTTGCATTAGTAATATTTTCACTCCTTCAATACAATACTCTAGCAAATATTGATAAAATGCAAACTATAATTTTTGAAAATATTAGCGGAGCAAAAGGTTGCGCTTTTACGATTGTGTACTGCATTAATTAATGTTATTCACGGCATTTGAAAGACTTACAATTGCCACTGGAAGAAATCAACTACATTACCTAATATTCTATGTTTAATTAAAGAACGCTTTTTCCAATCGTCATAAGTAATCTGCTTGCTTTGAGCAAAACCTTTTTCAAAAGTATCTTTAATCCCTTTTACTAACTCAGGTTGGGCGCTACAAATATCTAATTCTTCGTTATGACAAAAGCTGCGAGGATCGAAATTAGCACTCCCCGTCGTTGCCCACAAATCGTCAATTAACAGCAATTTTGCATGAGTCATGCTGGGCTGAAACTCAAAGATTTCTACACCACCTTCAAGTAGCTTCCCGTAATGTTCAAAGGAAGCATAATAAACGGGCTTTTTATCGCTACGCTTACTAGTGGTAAGAATACGAACGTCTACACCTTTTTGTTTTGCTTCTACTAATAAATTGATCGAGTTGTCGTCAGGTAGAAAATAAGGGCTAGCTAACCAAATTCGTTTTCTGGCACAAATAATACTGTTGTATTTAAAATTTTGAATCGGTGAAAAACGGATTCTGGGGTTTGCTCCCGGTATTACCAACATTAAATGCTGATTATCTTTATCGTCAGCAGGCTGAAATTTTTCTCTAGCGAAATTTGCCGTACAGTCTGCAAAAGTCCAGTGTTGCGAAAATACACCTGTTAAAACCCGAATAATTTCTCCTTCTAGACGCATTTCTACATCTAACCAAGGCTGCGTATCATCCTTTTTTTCCTTACCATCCCACAGATCGGAAATACCAGCACCACCGACTAAACCAAACTTGCCATCAATCAATAATAGCTTGCGGTGAGTACGACCGGCATAATCTAAAGGAGCTTTCCAATTAAACGCATTAAAAAAAGATATTTTCACCCCCGTTGCTCGCAAACGCTGCCAATACTGCTTGGATATATCCTTTGTGCCATATTGATCGACAATTAACCGTACTTCAACACCAGCTCCTGCTCTTTCGGCAAGCGCTAGAGCAAAATCATCCGCACGAGTGCCAGGAGTCATAAAGAATGTTTCAAAGTCAATCGTGTGTTGTGCTTGTCCGATCGCATCTAAACGAGCCTGTTGAATGGCACCAGCTTGATTCCAGAAATCGGTGACTACGCCAGTACTCATAAAAGAGTTGGTGGTACTAGCCAAGACAAAGGGAAATTCTGGATCGTCTGGCTTGAGCGCGTTTTTAACTCGATATTTGACGCGATCGCGAAAGGCTCCCCGGAAATAAAAACCGATCGTAACAATCAAGCTGAGTATTAATAATGCAATAAACAGATGCCACAAAATTGACTCAACCATTATGTATATTAAAATTAACTATAAAATAAAGTATCCGGGATTTATTTCTAGTGAAAACGTTCCCGAAATATAATTAATATTAAATATTAGCTTATGTGATAAATACATCTAGCTACAGTAAGAAAAATTATTTATCAAAAAGCATAAGTCGCTAATTAAGGTTCGTAATAAGGGCTTAAGCCCTTACTACAAACTTGTCCAAATCTAAAATCCAAAATCTAAAATCCAAAATTCCATCATCCAATCGGTTGTTTACCGGGATTTACCGCATGAATAAATTCGCTACCAGATGCAGGAAATCCTCTTTTATAACAAGCTTCTTCCGGTTTTCCCCATCCCAACTGCAAAATTATTTCTAAAAAGTTAGAATTTTCCCATTTCCACAAACCAGACCATTGCATTCTTCGATCAATTCTCTTAATATCTTCTATATTAATTTGTTGATACTGTTTACCGTTACTAACACTTAAATAAAAGTCCATGCCAACAGTTACTTTGTACCAAAATTTTAAAATTGAACTTTTGGCAGACTCTAATATTTTCAAGTCATTTTGTAGCGCAACTAACTGTCCATCAACTTCCGGATAACGCAAACTTTCACCTTTAACATTTATCTCTCGCCACACAATACCAGAGATTTGATGCTCTCTTTGATATTCGTGAATGGCGGATTTAAAATCTTGATAGGCAGTAAATTTTTGCAAGCCTTCGGTTTTGATAAACTGGTCAATTACAGGATTACCAGATACTTTGACCTCTAATTTCAAACGTTTTCCCGTCAGACAGGCTTGGCGCTCGTCCGTTAGAATTTGAATCAGTTCCTCGGTAGTGTAAACTTCTGACATCAGAATACACTCTAATAATAATTATGTTTATTTGTTAGCAGCAATTTATAAATATTTTACAAATGTTTTACCGCTGACCTTTAGATATTATCCCTTGATTCGAGAGATTGCAGTATTAGATATCACTAAAAAGTGAGTGCCGAACAAACTTTTCGGCACTTTAAGTTATTCAGATAACTCACTACTGAATTCATTAAAGGAACGCCGCTTTAATTCTACCGACTCAGAACGCGGTAATAAATCAAACACTTCCCGGAATTTGTCATCTATTTCTTCAAAAGGTACTTGTCCTTTTTTGTTTAAAATTACATCTCCCTCTCGATCGAATACTACTACTTGAGGGACAGCACCGGAATAATAATAATTTGGTTCTGTAGGAGAATCCTTTGTTTCAAGTGACATTCTATCTACATCAACAGCGATAATTTCTGCTACGCTACCGTAAGATGACTGGATACGGGAAATAACTACAGCATACTGTTTGCAATCACGGCTGTCATCCACATAGAAGGCTAGCATTGTAGGTTTATGTTCTCCTAGAGCTTGAGCTAAAGTCGCGTGTGCCGGAACCATCGAGCCATTGCCAGCATAAACCATAAAAATATTGCCTTCATAACTATCGTCATTGATAGCCGCTGATGCTGGTTGCATACTCGTAAGTAATATGCAGCTAACCAGCATTAGTAAAGACAAACAACGCTGCCAACCATAAGAGAAAATATCTAAAATATGCAATTTTAATTTATTCATACAAAGCAACCCTTTAAGCTAGATTTTGTTTTTAGTTTATGCTGAATTCAGTTTCGACATATGGATATATAAATATTCTGAACGCAGAACCGTAAAAAGGTCAAAGAGAATATTGGGAATTGGTGATTGGGCATGGGGCGTTGGGAATTAGTAATTGGTAATTGGTAATAGGTAATTGGTAATTCGAGATTTGTCATTAAAAACAACTAGGGAACAAGATGCGAACAGTATAAATGGATTTATAACTCCTAACTCCTTCATCATCTCAACCCTATGCCCCATGCCCAATGCCCAATTCCCAACTTTCTGATTTGTTACCCCAAGGCTGGCTTTTTCTCCGGGGATTCGCTAAACTCACGCTAATTAAATTTAAAACTTATATCTTTCTAGGGTACGTTTGTGGGAATTCAATTTATAGATAAACTACGGCTTGGTTTGGCTGTCTCTGTTGCAAAAAGCGTGACTTTCGGAGTCCGTACTTTTGGTTTGGGTGCTGCTTCGGTGTTACCTGGTTCGATCGCACGACGTATTTATCCTGCGCTTTTGCAATCTTTGAGTCAGCAAGTTAAAAAAGGTATTATTTTAATTGCTGGTACTAATGGTAAAACTACCACATCTTTGCTGTTACGCACGATGTTGGAGGAACAGGGGTACCGCGTTGCTCTTAATTCTACTGGTGCTAATCTGGAAAATGGGCTAGTAACGGCTTTGATGGAAAGTGCTAATTCTGTTGGTAATCTAAATGTAGATTATGCCATTTTGGAAGTTGATGAAAATATTGTTGCCAAGGTACTGCAACCGATTCAACCAAAAATTATTCTTTGTTTAAATCTATTTCGCGATCAACTCGATCGATACGGTGAAGTAGATTCTATTAGCAAACGGTGGACAAAAGCAATTTCTACTCTCGCACCAGATACGGTGGTGATTCCCAACGCAGACGATCCTACTTTATCTTATTTAGGTCAAGAATTATCTCAAAAAGTCGTATTCTTTGGTTTAACCGAACCAGAAAAGTATTTAGAAGCAATTCCCCACGCAGTAGATTCAATTTATTGTCCTAAGTGCGGACATTCTTTGGATTATAAAGGAGTTTATCTATCGCATTTAGGAGATTACACTTGTCCGCAATGCGGCTTTGAAAAAAGCGAACCCGATTTAAAAAGTCGAGAATGGGAACAAGTTTTAGTAGGACTTTATAACAAATACAATACTTTAGCTGCTGCCACAGCCGCCAAAGAATTAGGAATTGATCAAACCAACATTCGTAAAGCAATTCCGAAATTTAAACCAGCTTTTGGGCGTGCGGAAGAGTTAAATATTAATGGTAAAAAAGTCCGGATTTTGCTATCAAAAAATCCCGTCGGTACAAATGAAACCATTCGCGTAGTTACCGAAAGCAGTAACAAAACAACTTTGCTAGTTTTGAACGATCGCGTACAGGATGGCGAAGATGTATCCTGGATTTGGGATGTTGACACCGAAAAATTGGTACAGCGCGGAGGTACTTTGGTTGTTAGTGGCGATCGCGTTTACGATCTGGCTTTACGTCTGCGCTACAGCCAAAAGTCTCCCGATAACAATTTGAACCTAATTGTCGAAGAAGATTTGCAACAAGCAATTACAACCGCCTTAGAAAATACCCCCGAGAACGAAACCTTGCACATTTTACCAACATATACAGCTATGTTAGACGTGCGAGAAGCATTAACAGGTAAGAAAATTCGGTAAAGAGAGTTAGGAGTTAGGAGTTAAGAGTTTTTATTTCTCCTCCCCTATTCCCTATTCCCTATTCCCTGTTCCCTATTCCCTATTCCCCTCTAACCTTATAACCAATTATTATGAATAACCAAAAATTTGAATTAACTATAGGTTGGCTTTACCCAACGTTGATGAGTACTTATGGTGACAGGGGTAATGTCATCGTCATCGAACGTCGTACTCAATGGCGGGGATATGATGTAAAAGTGGTACCTTTAGACCAAAATTCTACCGCTGATGATATTAAATCTGTAGATGTCATCGTTGGTGGTGGGGCACAGGATAGACAGCAAGAAATTGTGATGCGCGATTTGCAAGGTGCAAAGGCTGATGCGATGCGTGAAAAACTTGATAACGGTACCCCTGGAGTATTTACCTGCGGTTCCCCACAGTTATTGGGACATTATTACGAACCCGGTTTAGGACAAAGAATTGAAGGTTTGGGAATCTTAGATTTAGTCTCGGTGCATCCCGGTGAAAATACTCGCCGCTGCATTGGTAATTTAGTCATAGAAGTTACCGCTTCTAAATTGGCGAAAGATTTAAAAGAAATGTTGGGTGGAGCTACCCCTTATTTAGTTGGCTTTGAAAATCACGGCGGACGTACTAAATTAGGAAAAGTTGAAGCCTTGGGTAAGGTAGTTTACGGTTTGGGAAATAACGGTGAAGATGGAACCGAAGGAGCGTTTTATCAGAATGCGATCGCCACTTATTCTCACGGGCCATTATTACCCAAAAATCCGGTTGTTGCCGATTGGTTAATTCAAACTGCACTACGAAACAAATATCAACAACCCGTTTCTTTGACACCCTTGGATGATACTTTAGCGATGCAAGGGCGCGAAGCAATGTTGAAACGGTTAAATGTCGATGTTGCTGCGGGTGAAGTGGCGAAGGTTTGAGTTAACTTATAACCTTATTCTGGTTACAATCGCGGTTCCACCTTGTAATCCATATCACGAAGGCTCCACCTTCCACCAATTGAGGCAGAGCCTCCCTACAAGGGTTCCCAGCCAGAGTCTAGGAACCAGTAGTTTTGTATCTCAAAAATGCATCCCCAGAAACATGATTATATAAATTGCGTCTGCTAAAACAGAATAATCCTCACAACACACACAATATAAATGCTACCTAAATGGTTTTTGCAGCACTGGCGCTTATTATGTGGAGTGCTGCTTCTGACTGTGACTGCAACCACTTTGACACTTAATTTATACGTAAAAACTGTTACTAATAGTCGCCGCTACAATAACCCAAATCAAATTCCTTCGCAGCGTATTGCGATTGTCTTAGGTGCGGGAATTTACAACGGGCAACCCTCGCCGATGCTAGCTGACAGAATATCTGCTGCTGTGGAACTTTATAAACTTGGACGAGTAAAAAAGCTGTTAATGAGTGGTGACAACAGCAGTGAAGATTACGATGAAGTGACTGTTATGCAGCGTTATGCGGTGAGAATGGGGGTTCCTAAAAAAGATATTACTTTAGACTATGCTGGTTTCAAAACTTATGAAAGTTGCTATCGCGCAAAAGAGATTTTTGGAGTCAAACAAGCGGTTATAATTACCCAAAATTTTCATTTACCCCGTGCGGTTTATCTTTGTAATCAATTAGGTATCGATAGTACTGGCTTGGGTACCCCAGACTGGGAAAATTATCGTCAAGAAACTGTAATGCGTTACACCTTTAGAGAATATCTTTCTACGATTAAAGCATTATGGCAAGTTAATATTACTCGCCCTCAACCAACTTATTTGGGACCTTTTGAAGGCATAAAATAAATTTGGAAATAGGGAGTAGGGAATAGTAGGAAAAGAAAATACTAATACATTCATTTAATTAACAATATTTAATAGAACCCCCAACCCCCGATGCATTGGGGGGATCTGAAATGTCTGGAACACTATATTACTGCAATTGCTGCGTAATTCCTAAAACAATTACAAAAATCTGACTGCCTCTTTATCATAGAAAGAAGGAATAAGATAATATTCAATTCAGGACTTACGCAAGCCCCCCTTTAAAAGGGGGGTTGGGGGGATCTCGAATGCCTGGAACATTATATTTTCGGTGATTTCTGCCTAAGTCCTACAATTATTTAACCTGCAACACAATAAGGCGAAATAAAATATAAATCCCATAAATAACATCCACCTTTTCTTCCACTAAATTCTACTTGCCAAACACCCGTATCAGTTCTAAAATCTACCAAAGCTTGACCGGCTTTTTTCTGTTTGCGTAAATAATCGCTAATAGCATACTTTGTATGGGATTCATCTAGAAACGGAGCTAGTCTTTGCGCTATTTCTCTTGTTAAGCACCCCGAATCTATTTGCACGCGACAACGAAAAACAAAGGGTTTATTTTGCTGTTGGGACGTATCCTTTTTTCTAGACATACATTTAACAGTTAACAGTTTTTATTCGTAGGGTGTGGTTTATTGGCGAGCATTATTTCCTGTTGGGTACTATCGATCGGTTATCAGTTTTAAATATAAAAGATAACTGTTAATTAGCTATTGATAGATACTTTTGAAACTAGTAAACTACCGTTAATACCGCTTCAATACCCATTCTGTCTATTATCAGTGTTGTTGATTCAAAATATCCAGTACAAAATAAGACAATTACGATTTAGTTGATTCTTTTATAACTAACCGCTACACTTTTACGCTTATTATTTGTTATTTAGCTTTCTTTTAATGTCAATAAATATAAGAAATGGGGAACGGGGAACAGAAAATTATAAGAAAACCGCCTTATTAGATAAGCCGGGTTTCTCAAAGAGCTAAATTGTGACCACTTATGTCGTAATTGTTTAATTGAAGTAGACTCTCATCCGAATTGATTTTAATAAATTAATTGTTTATTTATTTCAGCAATAAAATAATATATCTTCGGACAAGAATTGATAGGTTAAAAACAAAGCTTAATTTTTTTTAATTTCCAAATTAGTGCAGCCGATCGCATTTATTGTTAACTTCCAGAATCTAGTTTAAGTAAAGATTGCCAATCTCCAATCGCTTTTTCCGTCCACAGCCAATTTTGAGCTAAGCTATTCGTTTGAAAACTTTTTGAATCATCTCTCATCACCTTACGGCGAAGTTTAATTGCTTCACTCACATATTTCACTTTTTTCTCAGAAGGCTGCTCCTGAGAAGATTGGTATAAACTTAAAGCAAGTCCAGCATAAGCAGTTAAAGCTTCTTTATCAACCACTTGAGAAACTGACATTAAACTGTTGGAATTAGATACATTTTGTGCGGCATTCTTTTTAAAAGATAATTCTACAGCTTTAAACCAAGAATCGTTAGCGCGATTCAAATTACCTTCTGCATAATAAGCAAAGCCTAAAGCATTTTTATACAAAAATGAATCTGGGTCATTTTCAGTAGCAACTTCCCAGTAACGACGAGCATCATCAATACTGTACTTAGTATCACCTTTTTGAATAAATTGCCAAGCCAAACGCCCTTTAACAAAGTTTACATATGGATTATTAATTTGTTCTTTATCAACATTTTCTAATGCAGTTTCAGCATTACTTAATGCACTACGATTAAGTAGTTCTTCTACAGCTTTGAGGCCTTGCTTAATTTCACCTTGCGCCAACTTTTGGGTAGCATGTGCAGTCAAAGCTTCAGTTGGGGCAGTTTCAAAATCAAACGAGGATTGTTTTTGGACAATTTGTTGAGGATTTGAAGGCTTCTGCTGAGTACGCCAATAATCAATACCTCCCACAAATGCGATCGCGCTTATTCCTAACACACCAAGAAGTGCCAAACGCTGGTTTTGTTTTTGCTTTTTGGCTGCGGCTCTTGCGGATGCAGTGGTAACTTCAGCTTGCCCCGAATATGATGCCAAGCTTTCTTGAGAAGGGCTTTGATTAGTTACTACATTTTGAGAGGAACTAATTGGCAATGGGTATTTGCTTTCATCCCATATCAAAGTATCCTCAGACTGATAATTTAAATCTGGGGACAATTGTTTTTGTTCGTAATCATCTTCAAACTGCCCGACTAACTCAGCATTCATCGGAGTTTCTGTTAAAGAATTTTCGTCATCTATCTGACGGAATATATCTGAAACGATTGCCGAATCTTCTGAATAGCTAGGGTCATCATATTCGATTTCATCAACAAGATCCCCCCACATATCTTCGCCTAACAAATCTAAATCCTCAGAATGTTCCGTTCCATAATCACTTACTGCTTGTCCCATTGGAACCATATCGGAACTTGACGAAGATTTACTTGTGTAAAGTGTTGATATTGTGCTGCTGTTGGGGTCGTACTCGTTAAATAATTCTCCGCTTTGAGATAAGTAAAGTTCTGGGTCTAAATAACCATCAAATTCTGGTTGAAGATATAAAATTGGTAGCGCCCAATACAGTTGATGGGAACTGTATGCAGAAATTAATCCCTGACGCATCCGACTCACGCACAAATCTACAGCATATCCCTGAGATAGATTGCGGTAAAATAACTGCGTTAATGTCAGTGCTACTTCATCAGGAATGCGTTCTGACATCGCCAAAACGCTTTTTATACCTCGCTTAACTAAAGTTTCAGTTAGATTGCGCTGTCCGGTATCTATTTTACTATCTGAAGTCGCAGCATAAGTACCCAAACAAGAGTTAAACACTGCCATTTGGATATTATTATTGACCAGTAACCCAGCCAAATCATCACCATAAAGAGTTTCCGTTAAACCCGTTCTACCGCTGACCAAATAAATTTCGCCGCCGTTTGCACCGAAGTTACTATGACCGGAGTAGTGCAGTACGTGGTAATTTCCTTGTTCTAAAGCTTGGGTTAACTCTTCTCTTCCAGGTTGTTCGAGTACTGATAGTTCAATTTCTGGAAGGTGATCCCCACCTTGGATTTTACGTTCGAGTTCCGCTTGCAGCCTGACTGCTTCCTGTTTTAACAGGTTCAGACGCACTTGATCCGCAGGGGAAGCAATTACCATTAACACTTTAATACCACCATCCGTAGATAACTGTGGTATGTTTCTCGATGGTATACGAGATGCCCCGCTCATTCCGCTTTGATAGCGAGAAAAAGCAATATAAGGACCAGTCGCGATTGGGCGATCGCCTTGATGCATTACTTCCCAAGGAAGACGAGCTAGCTTCGTGTCTTTTAAGCCCAAACGTAGACGCAATACCTGTTGGTGATTTTGGGCAATACCTTGTGCCGTAATCCAACTGTCCCTCAAAGTACCTTGAAACAAGGCATTATAAAGTTGTTGACCCAGTGCCACCAAGTTGACTGAGTTTCTTGCATTTGTCTCTTCAAGACAGGCAGAGAGCGCCATCGCATCACCCTGCAATACTGACTGCAATGGGTCGTTCATTAAACTCCCAGCAGCCGCTAACCAATCAGCCACCGGCCACCTTACCAGTTCTTCTGCTAAGGGTACCCCAGGGGCGACTTGTTCCGTCCGCACCAAGTAGTCGTTTTGCCCTACTGGGGTTACGGAAATGTGAAATTCCTGGGTCACAACTTCTCCTGTTTACCTAACTTATCTGGTTGGAAACGCTTTTGTTTCAAGTCTATTCGCTCTTCCTGATACATTAGATGCATCTAAGAGCTTCCATGTTTCTGATTTTAAAGTGTTTTTTAGTTTATCTACTTTTACAACTTTATCCGGATTCAATTAAATCTGCCTAGAACTAACGCCCGTTATATATGCGAAAAGTACTTTAATCCCTCAGTAGAACTAATATTTTTATTTGATTTTTTGTTGTTAACCCTTGGTTATAGTTAAACACTAAGAAGTAACAAGGAAAATGTCCGAGTATATACAAAACGCTTCAATACAAGTTGCTCGGTATACAACTTTTATCAGCATTTTAATGATTTTATCCGGAAGATACTGGTTAACTTTAGAACCTTTAATTTGTAGATGCACCCTGATAACTCACTCCCCTAGTTGACTGCCTTCCACTAGGGTTTTTTTTACGGTTTTTACCACGATAATTACTAATTGTTCTATTTTACCCACAAACTACTGGTTAATTTTATAACATTTAATTGGTAGATGCATTCAGATTGCTTGCCTACCCGTTTTACCTATTTTAAAAAATATTCATACAGTTTTATCCGGAAATACCCTGTTACCTAAAGTACATAGAATTGGTAGATGCACCCTGATAACTAACACCCCTAGCAAGCCTACAAGCACGCTGGGGGTTTTTATATTTAATTATAATTCAGTTGAGTAAATAACTGTCACGTCCAGTACATCTAATTGGTAGATACATACTGATAAACGTCTAGGTTGGTAAGCCTACAGATAAGCTGTTCTTTGTATCTAATTAAAATTTTATCCGGAAAGTGGCTGTTAGATACAGTACATAGAATTGGTAGATGCACCCTGATAACTGTCTCCCCCGGTAAGCCTACAAGCAAGCTGGGGGATTTTTATATGCTAAATTTCTACACCCAACATATTTATACAGTTTTATCCGGAAAGTGGCTGTTAGATACAGTACATAGAATTGGTAGATGCACCCTGATAACTGTCTCCCCCGGTAAGCCTACAAGCAAGCTGGGGGATTTTTATATGCTAAATTTCTACACCCAACATATTTATACAGTTTTATCCGGAAAGTGGCTGTTAGATACAGTACATAGAATTGGTAGATGCACCCTGATAACTGTCTCCCCCGGTAAGCCTACAAGCAAGCTGGGGGATTTTTATATGCTAAATTTCTACACCCAACATATTTATACAGTTTTATCCGGAAAGTGGCTGTTAGATACAGTACATAGAATTGGTAGATGCACCCTGATAACTGTCTCCCCCGGTAAGCCTACAAGCAAGCTGGGGGATTTTTATATGCTAAATTTCTACACCCAACATATTTATACAGTTTTATCCGGAAAGTGGCTGTTAGATACAGTACATAGAATTGGTAGATGCACCCTGATAACTAACTCCCCCGGTAAGCCTACAAGCAAGCTGGGGGTTTTTATTTCTATATTTCTAATTAAGCTTTTATCCGGAAAGTGGCTGTTAGATACAGTACATACAATTGGTAGATGCACCCTGATAACTGTCTCTCCCGGTAAGCCTACAAGCAAGCTGGGGGATTTTTGTATGCTAAATTTTACACCCAACATATTTATACAGTTTTATCCGGAAAGTGGCTGTTAGATACAGTACATAGAATTGGTAGATGCACCCTGATAACTAACTCCCCCGGTAAGCCTACAAGCAAGCTGGGGGTTTTTATTTCTATATTTCTAATTAAGCTTTTACCCGGAAAGTGGCTGTTAGATACAGTACATAGAATTGGTAGATGCACCCTGATAACTGTCTCCCCCGGTAAGCCTACAAGCAAGCTGGGGGATTTTTATATGCAAAATTTCTACTGACATACATCTTTATACAGTTTTATCCGGAAAAGGGCTGTTAAATACAGTACATAGAATTGGTAGATGCACCCTGATAACTAACTCCCCTGGTAAGCCTACAAGCAAGCTGGGGGTTTTTATTCGCAAAGTAAAATAAAGCTTTATTGACAGATATCTCCGGAGATTTGAATCTTACCAGAATAAAGGAAATTGTTGAAATTGTTAGATACAACTTGATAACTAACTCACCCTAAGAAAATCAATAACCACTAAGTATCTTTTCTTAAGTAACACAATTCAACTTTTTTGCCTTGACTTAGCCATTCTCTGAGTATAACCTCTACGAACTACTAAGTAGTTAAATGCATTTAGGTAGTGTATTTAATCTAACATACTTTTTGAGAAAAATGACATTGTGTCAAAACCTTTTAGATTTCTTAAATTAATTGCTGTAAGCTTTGGTATGACTATTTTTGGTAGAAGCAATTCATCTTATTGCAGCTTCAAAACGATTACTGCAAACTTTCCCTATTATCAAGCTTTCTCCATATTTCTACCGATCTCAGTTTCATCTAGGTAGAAAGCAAGTAATGTAAATATAATTTTGAAATTGTTCCCTGTATTTACGTAAACCAAGTTGACAAAAGAATAATTTATCCTTTACTGCCAATAACTCGTCCATCGTATGGATGGTAAATAGCGCCCTAAAATTACTATACGCGTTCGCGTTAACGGGAGTGTGTCCTGAAAGGGCATAGTGCGGCTCAGCGTCAGCCTCCGGCTTATCGCGACTGTAGATTACTTATCCAGATAACCTATAACTAAAAAAATCGCTTCGTCCAGTCATTTATTGTATAAAGCCGCATACTTTGCTTGATATCACCAGTCGATTCTTAAAGATGAAAAGTTCCCCAAAATGGAATTGTTTTGTATGGTATGATTTCGTGTTGTATTTTAAAAACTACGAAATAGCTCAAAAATTTTAAGATTATGCCTTTAGCTGTAATTAAATTTTCTAGCGAAGACTGCGGTATTTGTCACAAAATGTCTTTTTACGACAAAAAGGTGGCTGAAGAACTTGGTTTACAATTTATTGATGTCAAAATGCAGGATACTGCTACTTATCGCAAATATCGTAAAGTTTTATTAACTCAGTATCCTGATAAATCAGAAATGGGATGGCCTACCTATATTGTCTGCGATTCTCCAGAAGAAGAACCATCAATTCTAGGTGAGGTGAAAGGAGGACATCCCAAAGGAGAATTTAGAACTCGTCTGCAATCAGTTCTTGATGAAAGCAGTAATTAGTTAGAGACAGTAAGTACTTAGGCAAAATTAATTATGTATTTGTCATTGCGAGTGGAACGTTAGCGTTCACCTTTATGTGCGGTTAAGCGTGTTCCCGAAGGGGACATAGTGAAATGAAGCATTCACCCCAAAGGTGCGGCTCAATGTCCTATCGGACACGCTCCGCTAACGCAACACTTTGAGATTACTATCTCCCTCCCGGAGACGCTACGAAGACCGCGCAGCGAATAATGACACAATTAATTTTGCACACCCACTTATTAGATAGAAAAACCGGGTTTATTCTCAATTAAGTAAGAGAATATTTAACTCCTACCTATCAAAACCCGGTTTCTCAATTTTTAGAAATTGCCCGTAAATAACCTTTTCAAAGGTTAATTGGTAATATCAAAAGATTTTACTTCTAGCACGGGACCAATCATAGCAGCAGTCATCACATCTTCGCGTACATCTCCGGTGACTTCTGCTTTTTGTCCTGCTTGAAGTAAACTTTTATCTGCTCCTCTCATAATTTCATATGTTTTTCCATCTTCACCAACGAATGCCCAAGCGCCCATGCCAATATCGCGGCGTTCAACTGTTCCTTTGACTTTAATACTCATGATAGTTAGTGGTTAGTTGCTAGAAATATCAACAGCGAACAGTTATCAATTATTTATTGTTCACTGATAACTGTTAACTGTTAACTGATTAAGCTACTTGTTCGTCGTTTTTGACTGTAAAACGAGCCAGCATGAAGCAAAGTATTGCGTTAGCAATTAAGAATCCACGAGCTAACATACCATCTCCTAACCCCCAAACTGCTGGATCTGTTACAGAACTTACGGCTAAACAAGCTGCAACTCCCAAACTCGAACCGATAGCAAACCACTTCCACTTTGAATTTCCCAATAGCAGTGCCATTAACACAATCGGAGCTAAAACGCTGGCAAACAATGGGTTGAAAGGATTGGTTCCCTGTAAGGTATTACCTAGTTCGGGAATGGAGCTACCGAGTAAACGCAAAGGCCATTGAGGAAGATCGAAGATGTACAATCCTTTGAGGAAAAATAATCCAGAACTACCTGCAACCAAACCGCTGGCTAAACTCCAAGTCCAGGTGAAGGGGAAATAAACTCGCAAAAACCAAGCTAATAAATAAGAACCCACTACCATTAAAATCTTTGGTAGAAGCGCTACCATACCGCCATCAATCCAGAAACCAGGGTTGAGATAGCCGCTATCGCGCAACCAGCGGAAGAAGTCTTGAAAACTGATTGTTCCTTGCTCGGCAAGGGTTACTGCTGCTTCAGCATTTAGCTGTCCGGCACCATAATAGTTCAAGCCGTCATCTTGGATAACTCGTGCCGATTGAGCTATAACTTTAACAATTTCGTCCGGCTCTTCCATTCCAGCAGCTTTAACTAGTGCAGCAACACCTGCAACGTGGGGTGCAGCCATACTTGTACCCTGCAAACCAAGAAAAACTTCTTCGCCTTTGCTGTCCATATCAACGGTTGCTTGCAAAACTTTGCCAGCATCGCTACCGCCGGGAGCAGAAATATCTACCCCAGCACCATAGTTAGAATAAGGTGCTTTTAAACCATCGGGGCCCAAAGCGGAAACTGCGAATACATTAGGATAACGTGCCGGATAGGAAGCTGCATTTTCATTCTCATTTCCAGCAGCCGCAATTATTACTACCCCTTTGCTGTGAGCGTAATTGATTGCATCTTTCATCAACTGGCTTTCACCACCACCACCCAAGCTCATATTAATCACATCTGCGCCATTATCGGCAGCAAATTTAATCGCTTCAGCAATATCGGCTACTGTACCGCCACCATAGCTACTAAGTACCTTCAAAGGCATCAAGTTGGCTTCGTAAGCGACTCCAGCTACACCCCAACTATTGTTAGTGGCTTGGGCAACAGTACCGGCAACGTGGGTACCATGTCCGTTGTCATCTGAAGCGTTTTCTCTATCGTTAACAAAGTCGTAGCCTTTAACAAATTCGGTTTCAACTAAATCCCGCACTTTGGTAACGCCGGTGTCAATCACGGCTACCGTCACGCCTTTACCTCTAGTTTTATCCCAAGCCCCTTCAATGTTGATGCTATTTAGGTGCCACTGTTGGCTGTAGAGGGGGTCGTTAGGACCTTTGAGACTGGGCTTTACTTCTTCTAAGATATCGTCGGACGACCGTAAATATTCAGCCTCCCGCGCAATTTTACATTGTTCGGGATTGCCTGACTCTGGAATTTTATATATGTAGTTTGGCTCAATAAATTCCGTGTCTTTGGCAAATTCTGATTTACGCAGTTTTTTTACTCGCTGCTTATCCCCTTTGATAATATAAACATTATCCGTTTGAGAAAATTTGTTATCTAATCGGGGAGTTACATTATATTCTTGCGCTATTGCTTGCAAATCTTGCTGCAATTCTTCTTGGGGAATATCCTCCCGAAAATCTAGCACAATCGTCTCAAATTCACCGCGAGCTGCCAGTCCTTTAACGTTAACAAAAGTTAACAAGGCAAAACTCAAGCCGATGACAAACATGCAGAATAATATAAGTTTTTTCATCTGAAGCTAAAAGTCGCTATTTGTCAGTTTGAACACTACCATAACTTACACAGAACTATATGCGCTTGAAGACAGAAGCATATCTATCAACGTCATTAGTCCTGACTTACGCAAGCCTACTTCTTTACAGGATTTAATCCCTAAAATCCGACATTTATATTTATTGTTACGTAAGTTCTATTGAAATTCGAGTAATTGAAGCAAAAATTAAGGTAACAATATGGAACGCGGACTTTTATGGCTACCTTTGCTAGTATCGTTTTTTTGGTTAGCTTGGCAAGGTTCTAGAGAATATCAAAAAGTTGAAGCTTATCGTATTTGGGCAGAAAACTTTGACAGAGCTAAGTACGATATCTACGCAGTATTGGCTCAGAAAGACAACGAAATGACTTGGGGCAAACCTACTGTCAAAGGTATCGTAGATTTAAAAACTTTTTCTTTAAACGATGTTAACAATATAAATCTTTTAATAGACGACAACCCGATCAATATAGATGAATTACCTAGAAAAGCTAAAAAAATTGAATTAGAATTTGTACTCCCCGAAGTTTCTAACTCTATTCGCGTGCCTTTTACAGAAATTCCCTTAGCCGGAGAATGGGGTAAATTTCTACAAAGGGAATTGCAAAGAATTGAGAAGGAGTAGGGAATCGGGCATAGGGAATCGGGCATAGGGCATAGAAACCATAAAGGTTGTGAGTAGTGCGAGCTTCTAGCTCGCTGGTTGTAACGAGCGAGCTTCTAGCTCGCACTACGTAAACCCTAATATTATTCAAACTTTATTATTCAAATTTATGTTAATTTTCTACTCCCTACTCCCCCATCTTTTGACAATTGAAGAAGATCCAATTTTAAATTGTTACACCTTGGGCGGGATCAAACCGTAAAAAATCCTGTATTTTAAGGTCATAGTTCGTAATGCGTATTCCTAAATAGATAGATTGATGAACACCAAATCAACATCCAAGGTGCCCGTTGCTTTGACTATTGCTGGTTCCGATAGCGGTGGTGGTGCGGGAATTCAAGCCGATCTACGCACCTTCGCTTTTCATTGTGTCCACGGTACCAGCGCTATTACCTGCGTTACTGCACAAAACACTTTGGGTGTAACACGCGTTGATGCAATGCCCTCAGTTGCTGTTGAGCAACAAATTAAGGCCGTATGCGATGATATCGGGGTGCAGGCAGCTAAAACTGGAATGCTGCTTAACCAAGAAATTATTGCCACCGTTGTTAAACAAATAGAAACTTTACAAATTCCCAATTTAGTGGTAGACCCGGTGATGGTGTCCCGCACGGGAGCGCAATTAATTGACGATGAAGCTGTGAAAACCCTCCGCGATTCTCTTATACCTTTAGCCACAGTTTTGACTCCTAACCGATACGAAGCACAAATTCTTAGCGGATTAGAAATTAAATCCCTTGATGATATGAAAGCAGCAGCTCAAACCATTCACGAAAAGTTGAAAGTCAAAGCCGTTTTAGTTAAAGGTGGTGGAATGCAAGGAAGTTTGCGGGGAATAGATATTTGGTTTGATGGCAAAAACCTTGAAACTCTATTTATACAATTAGTCGCTACCAAAAATACTCACGGAACTGGTTGTACTTTATCCGCTGCGATCGCCGCTAATTTAGCACGAGGAGATAGTCTATTTAAAGCAGCACGTCAAGCAAAGGAATATGTTTCTTATGCATTAAGTAATGCTTTGGATATTGGCAAAGGACAAGGACCTGTAGGACACTTTTTTCCTTTGTTAAAATAATAATCCATATCATTTCTAAAAATGTTTGATATGGTTCATTATAAGGTGACAAATGTCACCTTAATATCTCAAAAATATGATTTTTAATGATAAGTTTATTGGTATGCTTTGCCATACCAGTGAGCAAAGTTAATTTTTTGATTTTTTTTGTTTTTAAAGCTTTCTTATATTATTCTCAGGTAGATCGGATACTTTTTAATTTTTAATATTTGCAGACAATAGTTATAGTAAGCCGGAATGGCGTTTATTTTTGACACCAAGTACCTATGCGAACAATTACAGATTCTGCTTACAACCAATCACCAACACCAGCAAATCAAGCTTATTCAGCTTCCGTACCGTTGAGCGTGTACCGTGAATTAGCCGCAGAGTTACAAGCGACACAAGTAGCAATACATCAACTTAATCAACAAAACGAACATTTAGCGCAAGAAAACCACGTACTTCGTCAAGAAATCGCTAAAACTGTTAATGCTATTTTACATTTACAAAATGCAGTTAATTCTTCTGCGAATGTTGCCTATAATAGCAGTTCGTTGCCTGCTTTCGATCCAGGTTCGGTAGAAACAAAACAGAAGCAATATGCACCACAAAAACGACAACACCAACGTCAACAGGTAGCTTCAAAGCCAGTAAAACGTCATTCGCGTAAATCCCCAGTTGCTCCTCAAGTAACAGAGTATATTGAACCCCTACCAGAACCAATATTTATAGAAGAAGAACAGGTAAGCTATTATTACGATGATGAATCACAATCACAAGTCAGTGGCTGGTGGCTGATTTTTGCAATTGTTTTTATTATTGTTATGGGTTTTGGAGCCGGTTATGTAGTTGTACGTCCTCTTTTAGAGAATCACACTCGCGGCTAATTGTGCAATTCTAAATTTTAGATTGATAATTTAAAATTAATTCTAAAAGCTACAAAACAAGCTAATCAACCGGAGGGCTAAAGTATCAGAAATGATAAATTGATATTAGCCATAAAACTAGTAATTTAGACAGAAAAAATTATTTACTTAGAATTTAATTAGTTTTAGATAATATTCTACAGTCAGATAAAATTAATGTATGTGTCAGTTTATTATTAAGCTTATGCAATTAAGACAGAAAAATTAATTTTATCACTTCTGAAAATTTTTTCTAATTGCCTTAGCTTAGTAGCCAATGACCTAAATTGCTATGGCTTAGAATATTGATTTTTGAAAGAGTGCAAATGGTAAAAATTAATTGAATTGAGGAAAGCCAGTTACCTTATGAGACTGGGGATCTGGTTAGATAGATAAAGCGAAATTTTTGTAAGGAGAAAGCCAAATGAAAAAGGTAGAAGCGATTATTCGTCCTTTTAAGCTGGATGAAGTCAAAATTGCTTTAGTCAATGCCGGTATAGTTGGTATGACAGTTTCTGAAGTACGCGGATTCGGGCGGCAAAAGGGACAAACCGAACGTTATCGTGGTTCCGAGTATACCGTTGAATTTCTGCAAAAACTCAAAGTAGAAATTGTTATAGAAGACGCTCAAGTTGATATGGTGGTAGATAAAATTATTGCTGCTGCCCGTACTGGCGAAATTGGCGATGGTAAGATTTTTATTTCGCCGGTAGAGCAAGTTGTACGGATTCGTACTGGAGAAAAGAATACCGAAGCCGTGTAAGAAAATGATGAAGTCCGAAGTCTGAAGCAAGGAACTGTAAATAATTCATTCTTTAGGTAGAGGACTTCATCTTTTGTGTAATTAACTATGGTTTTAATTTTTCTAGCTGGGGAAGTAAACCTGCAAGGGCTTTACCTCGATGACTAATTGAGCGCTTCACCTCTGAAGTCATCTGAGCAAAAGTTAATTGTTCTTCAGGTACGAAAAAAACTGGATCGTAACCAAAACCTTTGTCACCGCGAGTTTCACGAAGAATTTCTCCCCGACAAACGCCTTCAGACTCCAAAACAATGGTGCCATCGGGACGAGCAATGGCGATCGCACAAGCAAATTGTGCGCCTCTATTGGTTTCGTCTCCTAATTCTTTTAATAATCTAGCAATACGTTCGGAATCATTCGCGCCGTAACGGGATGAATAAACCCCCGGAGCGCCATTCAATGCATCCACCTGTAAACCAGAATCATCTGCTATAGCCCAATTATCAGTAGCAACTGCAATTTCAGAAGCCTTTAAACGAGCATTCGCACCAAAAGTATCGCCAGTTTCTTCAACTTCTAATTCTTGCGGCTTGAGTTTCAACTCCCAATTTAAATCCGCAAGATATTTTTGCAATTCTTTTAATTTACCAGGATTTGATGTGGCTACTACTAGTTGCATAGGTAAAACAAGGTCAAAAGTCAAAGGTTAAAGGTTAAAGGTTATGAGTTATAGATTAGGAGTTAGGAATTATGGGGCATTGAAAATTAATAAGTAGGTGAACAAAAATATTTACCGTCATTACCTTAGCGAAGCGTTAGCGGAGCGTCTCCCGGAGGGAGATAGTAATCCCAGCCCTTGCGGTTGCTGAGTCCTTCGGACACGCTCCGCGAACGTTTCACTTGTAATGACAATGTGTAATTAATTTTGTTTAATTACTTAATTAAAAATTCATAACTCCTAACTCCTAACTCTTAACTCTCAACTTTCAACTCCTAACTCCTAACTCTCAACTACCGCTCTGCCCAATCTTTCGCCCAAGCTAAGGTTTTATGTACTTCATCAAGGTTAGATGCTTCGCAGTATAAGCGTAAAACTGGTTCGGTTCCGCTAAAGCGAATCATTAACCAGCTATCGTCGTCGAGACGGAATTTGTAACCGTCAATTGTTTTACAATCAACTACTTGCTTTCCGGCAATTTCTTTTAGTGGTTCTTTTTGTAATTGTTGCAAAAGCCGCTCTCTTACTTCCATTCCTGAGAGAGGTAAGTCAATGCGGTCGTATGCTGAATTAAAATTAACTTGTTTTTGCAAATGACTGTAATACTCACCCAAATCCATTCCCGATTCTACAATTGCTTCTAATACATATAATGCCGAAAGCAATGCATCTCGTTCGGGGATATGGCTTCCATAACCGATTCCACCAGATTCTTCACCACCTAACAAAACTTGTGCATCTAACATTCGATCGGCGATGTATTTGTAACCTACGGGGGTTTCGTACAACGACAAGTTGTGCAGTTTTGCAACCAGAGGAATTAAGTCCGAACCGCTGACTGTTTTGACAATTTCGCCAGTAAATCCCCGTCTTTGAGTCAAATGGTCGATTAGTATAGGAATTAAAATTTGCGAGCTGAGAAAGTTTCCGTTTCCATCTACAGCCGCAATTCTGTCACAATCACCATCAAATACTAATCCCACTGATAAACCTTCAGGGTTAGCTTTACGGTGATCTTTGATTACATTTATAAACTTAGAAATATACTTCGGTAAAGGTTCGGGGGCACCACCTTCAAATAACGGATCGCGATCGCTATTAATTTCCTGAACTTTATCCCCTAACAGCATTCCCAATCCACCTGCGGATGCACCATGCATTGCATCGGTAAATAAAGTCAGCTTACCCGAACTTATGGCATCTCGAATTTTGTCAATATTTACTTTACCTTCTAACCCTTGGGTATAGCTGTGCCAAGGATCGAAGGTTTCGATTTTACCTTTTTCTCTATTAAAAGACACTTCTTGTGTCAGCAGACTTTCAATTTCTTTAGTCACATCGGTCGGTACCGAACCACCGAAACAACTTTTAACTTTTAATCCCGAATATTTCCCTGGATTATGAGAAGCTGTAATTACCAAGGCTCCTAAAGCATTTTGAGCCTTTGCTGCCCAGCTAAAAGCAGGAGTAGGAGCAAAATCTTCGGTCAAAACTACATCAAAGCCCGCATCAGTTACTATATCGGCAACAAAACGAGCAAAATCTTCCGCCATAAATCGGCGATCGTGACCAACAATAATGGTACGATTGCCTACCATTTTTCCGTATGTATTTAATAATACTTGCGCGGCTACTGGCGCAACTAAGGCTAAACGTTCAAAAGTGAACTCCAAGCCAATAACGCCGCGCCATCCGTCGGTACCAAATTTAATGGATTTACTGGCAACAGGCATTTGATTATCCTATGTTTACAATTCTACTCGATGGATTCTAGCATTTACTTTATATAAGGGTAAAAAAAGTTTTACGTAAAATTGTAAAAGCTAAGTAAAGATTTTTGTTAATTGCCGAGCAAAAATGTTTGTTATGATACGATTACTAGTTAAAAACAATCTAGTTAAAAACAATAATTTACGGTTTGCGTTGAAAAAAATCTTAATAAAAACAGTTCTTTGACGTTGTGTTTTAAATGATTCGTAATAATCGAGAATTACTTTGCTCAGTGAATTGGCTCAAAGTATAATACCCCGAGCAATAAGTCTATTAGTAGCCGATTAGTACAAATTAGCCTCAATAACGTTTAAATCCCGAAAAAAACGTAGAAGTATAGCTGTCAAACATCATTACCCAAGTAGCAAGACGGTAGAGAAAAACTTCAATGAAGCAACCAACTGCCGTAGTCGGATGTTTGACAGCAATACAAAATATATACACCCTACTTTGCCCTAAAAATCATCCACAAGCTCGCTCAAGCGGCTGATTAAAGGGTCTTCCTCTTCATGAGGAGTTTTTATATCGTAAGCTTGTACAGAAGTATTATTCAATACCTCCGGTACTGCTGATTGATTTGAAGGTTGAACGACTGAACCTTGATTGACCATCATCGCCAACTGAGCCACTTGCTGACTAAGCTGTGTCAAATGTTGTTCCATCGTCGCCAAGCGATTTGATTCCCTAGTAAAGAAACGTTCCTCAAGGTCAGCTATTTTTCTTTCCAGGTCAGAAATATATTCTCCCACCTCAGACGGTGGTGTTGGTTTTGGTTTTGGTGCTGCTGTTGGCTGCGGATCTGGTCGCACAGATTCCGGCACGCACAAAGCTTGCCATAAAGCTTCTTTACAGAGGTCGCTGAAAGTCTTATCAGGCTCTTTTTCTAAGTGCCTTTCAACTACATCTAGCAAGCTTTCATCCGCTACCCCTGGATTGAACGTAACCGATTTAACTACTTTTTTTGACCATTGGAACATTAGTTTTAAGACCTAGAAGAGCGACTGGCCGATAATTGTGCCTCTCCATAAATATACTGCCCCAAGGCGTTAGCTTGTCGGGAAGGTGCAGCTAAATGAGCATTAATTTTTGCTTCTTTAAGTAAACGTTGAACGTCTTCCCAGAAAAATTCACCACCACCTCCGGTGAGAATTACATCCGTAACACGTTCTGGCAGCCATGCTAAAACACGAGTACAGATTTCCCGCGAAAACATTTCGATTAAATTGGGAAGAAAATCATCTAAATTAGTAGGCTTGCTCGAACCTCTAGGACGATAGAAGCGTTCGCCTTTTGGCTTATTTACCGCAGCAATCAAGGATAAAGACTGACTATCAGCACCTTCAATTTCGGCTGCGACTAGTTCGTAAAACTTACTCATTCCAAAGTCTTCACTTTTAGAAGCACCTCTTGCAAAACGGAAGTTGTCTACCATCAAGCAATCTGTAGTTTGGTGTCCAATATCTACAATAGCCGCAGAAACTTTGGTAAAGTCGGCTGCCCCAGGTGCTTTCTTAGGCTGGGATTCACACCATAGTAAGCTACCGTAGCCCTCTGGCATAACCCAAACTTTAGTCACGTTGACTTCTACGGGTTCGCCGCGAAAGTTCATTACATGAGGACCAGTAACTTGAGATATCAGCTGTGCTTTTTCCTTTTCAAACTGTTCTTGAGAAAGGTAAGGAAGACCCAAAATTACTGAAATGTCATCTTTAAGTTTGAAGTATCCCACACAAGCCAATACTTTGACCAATGCAGCTTCAACCTTAGATTGACCTACTCCTAAATCGGCTCCAAAGTCTGCTGCTAGTTGACCAACAGCATAACCGTTACCTTGGTATTCCATCCAAAGATCCATCAAAGGATCTGTAGCACGAGCTTCAAAAACTCCTCCTCGTACCTGTTCCATTGTCATTTGCTTAACGTTGGAGGAGACAAAAACCACGCTGTTAGGCTCGCGACTTACAGTGGTTTTGGTGGAAGTTCTACCAAGGTTTACGCTAAGAATATTCTTACTCCCACCACCACCAGTGTTGGTAAGTTTGGGAGTTGTATTAATCGGAGTAGATGCCGTTACTCTATTCATTGGTATAGCAGCGGCATTCATTGGGGTAGCAGCGGAAGGTTGGTCTGTCATGGAAATTCCTAGTTTCTACTTAGCTCTAAACAAGTTACCATGCTAATCTTACTTGCATTTATTTATCATCCATTCATACTCAGGTGTCAACTCTAATTGAAACTCAAACAAAATTTACTTAGGTATCTCACTTAGAGCTAATGCCGCTGTTCGCTGTTTTTGGATGAGTTAACAAAATACAAATGATAACAAAGTTATTTCAAGCCCGTTTTAGAGGGCAGTAAGTTTACCTAAAACGCCCTTTGAAGGCAATTTTTTGTCTTATCTTACTCTCGTCTCGACTTCTGTTTTATCGCTTTAATCGTAAGCGACATAGCCAGATTATCTTTGTATATTTGTTTAGACGGGTGGCAGGCGACTTAACAAATTACTCTATAACTGACTACTGTGTTGTTGCTTTTTCTGAGTATGTTAGCAAACCTACCCATGTATCGCCACCATATATGTGTAAAACAGGTAAGTTATTTTCAGGATAAAGAGTAATGTATTTATGAATTTTAAATTACATAGATTATCCGTAAGTTACATATCCATATAGTTAAAAGTACCAACCCATTATTTTGGCAAACTTTTGACTGGTTTGAATATTGCTTAATACAATCACCGACGGAGCTATGCCTGTTTTGATCGACAAAGCGTTAATCTTCGGAGGCATTTTTCGGCTATGCTCTGTTCTTTTTCTTACCATAATTCCATCTGACGAAAAATTTTTGATGAAATATTCGATACATTCTACCTCAATACTATATTTTAAATTGTGACAATATTCCTCAAAACTAACTGAATGCATATTCCATAAAAAGTGCATTATTTTTGTGTCCGGAATCAAGTCAAATTGACTACACTATAGATTTTTTTTTATTGATTCGTGTAAAACTTGCTGTCAAAATCGAAGAAGTAACAAGTAAGATGCACTTACTGTTATAAACATTAAGATCGCTCCGTTCGGGTATCTTCTGAGCCTTCGCCGATGCTAAAACAGCACATAAAGGTGAACGCCGCCTACCTCCTACTTCCCTCATACAGTAGGACGATCGACGGCATTGCTCGCAGGAGTAGATTTACCAACCCCCGTTAAGAAGATTAAAATCAAGACAGTAGTTAACCCTATTAATCCTGACAAGTAATAAAGATTCGTAGTGCGAAGGGTGTCCGCCTTTGATATGCATCTTACTCGCCTTTAACAACCAGCGAGCGAGACGCTTTCACTACAAATGATTTAACTATAAGAATCGATCGAACGCAGTACAACTTAGATAGTAGGACTGAAAGACTGCATTATTGGCTCAGATTGACTATCTAATGGGTTCCAAACTTTATCAGATGCAGCCATTTGTTCGATTAAACTAGCTAATCTAAGAGCTTTGAGAGCTTGTTCTCCACCAACAGAAGGTTGATTGCCACCCCGCACACAAGTAACAAAGTGTTCAAGTTCAGCTCTTAATGCTTCTACATTTGAAGTGTAGACTTTTTCAATCGAACCATCTTGCCTATAGGATTGTTGAAAATCTGTTGCCGAGTTAGATGTAGGATATCGGTGAATCCAAATTTCATTTTTGAGGAAATCAGCCTCGGTAAATGAACTTTTGCAATGAGCTACTATTGTGCGTATTTTACGGTGAGTGATTTTACTAGCAGTCAAGGTAGCAACAATACCATTAGCAAACCCCAAAGTAGCAGTTACATAATCTAAATAAGTAGAGTTCGGAGTACGAGTTCCACTAGCCGATAGCTTAACCACTGGTGCGGCAGCTAATTCTAAAAGCAAATCAATGTCATGAATCATCAAATCTAGAACAACTGAGACATCATTTGCCCGATTTGAATAAGGACTCATTCTATGAGCTTCTAGCGCCAGTAATTCCTCATTTTTAAGAACTTTAGTCAGTTCTCCAAAAGCTGGCTTGAAGCGCTCTATATGACCTACTTGTAGGATACAGCCAGACTCTGCTGCGGCGTTGACTAAAGATTCTGCTTCAGAAATATTGGCAGCGATTGGCTTTTCAATCAGAACATGGATTCCTGCTAGCAGACAATTTATTCCGACGGCATAATGTAGACGAGTAGGAACGGCAATACAAACCGCATCTACATGAGGCAATAACTCGCAGTAATCCTCAAAAAACTTAATTTTGAAATTACTAGCGGTTTCTAATCCTCGTTCGACATTAACATCAGATACACCAACTAGTTCCACATCTTTCATCGAACTTAGTACACGGGTATGATGTTTTCCCATGTTGCCAACACCAATCACGCCTATACGAATTGGGCGTGGTTGATGACGCTGTACGTATCCATTTTTTTCTTCCGCTGACATGCTGCTATCTTGCACTCTTATTTTCTCTCCTCAACCACCAACTTAAAAACGCTACAATCGTTGGCTTTTATACTTTATTGCCAAAAAAGTAGCCACCTAAAACCATCCAGATGGTAACATAGAGGCTCTATTTATGAAGAATTTCAAAGTTTGCTATGAGTTCCCGATATCTGTTTTTATTTTGTATAGTCCGTTTTTCTCGATGATTTTTTAATTCTTTACAAAAAAAATATAATTTCTTTTCGTTAGCTTCAAATTCTCGCTAATAATTTGAATTTGTTGTTAGTTTTATAAATAAGTAATTATCGTTAAAGATTACTATTATTTTATACATTTATTTGTTCTGAAGGGCATTTGCGTATATGTTAAATTAATTACGTATATTAGATGAAATTGTGAATAAATGACCGATTGTAGGATGAATACCATCTTAAGTATTTAGTAAGTATATAATGTGATTTTGAATGTATCTAATATAAAAATTATTTATCAAAGTAATTAATAATAGAGAATTTCAAACATCTTTTAAAATAATATTTTTAGTATCCCTAAATCTTAAACTAATACTTAATAAACCCAGCTAAAAAAAGCCGATTTGCGTAAGTCCTGTAAAGTTTTTGCAATTTTTACGATTAACAATAATGAGATTATAGCGACTATAAGTAATCAGTTTAATTTAACTTTTTTTGAAAGGTAGGATATTTAAATTCAGGTATTTTATGGTAGAGTAGCGCGAAAAACTAATTCTTAAAATGAAAGCTATTATTTTATTATCTGGAGGGCTTGACTCTTCCACGGTTTTATATCAAGCGCTAGCGGATGGATATGAATGTTACGCTATAAGCTTTGATTATCAACAAAGACATAGAAAGGAATTGCATTCAGCACTTTCGATAGCCCAAAAAGCGGGTGTTGCCCAGCATCAGATTATTAAATTTGATTTAACACAATGGGGTGGTTCGGCACTTACAGATAATTCTATTGATTTACCCCAAGAGCGTTCCTTGAAAGAAATGTCTGAAAATATTCCTATTACCTACGTTCCCGCAAGAAACACTATATTTTTAAGCTTTGCTTCAGCATATGCCGAAACTATCGCCGCAGAAAGAGTTTATATTGGCGTAAATGCTTTAGATTATTCTGGATATCCCGATTGTCGTCCCGATTATATTCAAGCAATGCAAGAAGTATTTCGTTTAGGAACCAAACAAGGACGAGAAGGAAATCCTATTAATATTGTCACACCGTTAATTGATTTGAAAAAGACCGAAATTATTGAACTAGGTAATAAATTAGGAGTTCCCTGGGAGCTAACTTGGTCTTGCTATAGCGGTGGCGATTTAGCCTGCGGTATTTGCGATTCTTGTCGCTTACGTTTGGCTGCTTTCGACGAATTAGGATTAACCGATCCGGTGGGGTATGAGGTTAGAGGTTAAAGGTTAAAGGTATGAGGGAAGAGGGGGGAGAGGGGGTAGAAAAATAGCTCCTAACTCCTAATTCCTAACTCTTAACTCTTAACTCCTAACTCCTAATTCCTCAAAGCCTTTTTACTTGAATTTGCTGTAAGCGAGGACCTGTTACTGAGGCTACTGTAAATTCTAAGTTTTTATAGCGGAAACTTTCACCAATAATAGGAATTTTTTGTAGTTGATAGAGCATGAAGCCTCCGAGTGTTTGATATTCTTTTGTTAAAGGCAAATTAAGTTCTAACTCTTCGTTGAGGTCTTCTAAATTTATTTGTGCTTGAACTAGAAAAGTCTGCTCGTCTAACATTTTAATCAGCAAGTCGTTGCTATTTTGTGTTTCGCCTATGTCACCAATGATTTGAGCAATTATATCCTGGATAGTTACTAATCCTACAGTACCGCCAAATTCATCTACGACCACGACTATAGCGAGCTTTTCTTGCTGCATCATAGGCAATAGTTCATTTAAGGGTGTGTGTTCGGGTACAAACCTTGCAGGGCGCATATAAGAATGAATTGGAGTATCTAAGCTTAGTTGCCCTAATGCTAAAGGCTGTGTCAAATCTTTAAAGTAGACAACACCGCGAATATCATCCAAGGATTCCCCAAATATCGGGTAGCAAGAATGACCGGCATTTGACATTTCTCCCAGGAAAATTTGTAAAGTTGTGTTTTTAGATAGCGCTACTATGTTGCTGCGAGGAACCATCACGGCTTGAACCGTCACTTCCCCAAACTCAAAAATATTTTTTAATAGTTCTCGCTCTCTTGCTCTTAACCCAGTGGATTCTCTTTCTGTAGAAATAATTAACAATAATTCTTCTGGAGTAACTGGTGACCTCCAGCTTTTACCTGTATATTCAATACCGAATAGCCGTAATAAGAAACGAGTTGATTGATTAAGAATCCAGATAAACGGGCTAAAAAATCTGACAATAGCCGTAACAGAAGGTCCCAAAAACCTTGCTAACTCTTCCGAGTAAAGCATTGCTACGGATTTAGGACATAATTCTCCTATCACTATTTGTAAATAAGCTATTAAAAAAAATGTTATAGGAATTGATAGAGAATGAGCAATAAAAACATTCAATCCCCCCGGTGCGGGTAAAGATTCCAACCATACATTAATCAACTCAACTATTGTACTTTCCCCAATCCATCCCAGCGCCAAACTTGAAAGAGTAATGCCCAACTGGGTTGTGGATAGCAGTCTATCAATGCTGCGTTGCAGTACTTCGACTGCGATCGCCTGAATATCCCCAGCTTGAACCAACTGATGAATGCGCGATCGCCGTACTGTCACCATTGAGAATTCTGCGGTGACAAAAAAGGCATTGATGGCAATAAGAAGTAGGACTGATAACAATCTCAGCCCTACTTCCGTCCAATTTAAATTATGAAGACCATCCACCGCCTTTTCTCATGTAAAACATAGATGCTGCTATTGCGCTTTTCCTGGATACTGAAATTTTAGATTAAAAGAATTCACCTTGAATTCAAATATTTAACCAAAATTTTCACAATCTCACATTCAATATTCCCCTTGTCTATTTTTCTACAGGAATATTTGATACTTCTAAACGTAATTTCTGTGCCGGATAATCTGTAAGGGCTAAGGAAATCCGTTTGACATCATCAAGTAAAGCTGTGGGAATACTGATGGTACCGTAATATGTTGAACCATTGGAAGCTAATTCCGATGGTAAACCTTCTGTAGAAGCACTTAAAGTTCTTCCTTTATCATCCGTAACATCTAGGAAACTGTAAAGAAAGCGTACTGAATCATCACTTTTATTATCCATTTTTACTTTCAGCAATAAAGCACCTCCCGAATACCGGGCTGATTGGACTGAAAGTGTTACACCTTCGCTTTGTGCATTCACAGGGAATCCTGCTTGAAGTTTCTCTTCGGCTTCAGGTGGCTTCTGTTCTCGTTTGCGTTTAGTATTTTTTTTCCCTTCTTCTAAGTCATCGACCTTTTTTGATTTAGCCGCTTTAGTTTTACCTTCAATGCGTGCTTTAACGATTTTAAGGACTTCTGATTCTTTGACAAAGGTTACTCCTTCTTTGTCTTGACCACCACTTGTCCCTTTCCTGGCAAATTTGGTTGTAGGACGGGTATCTGGTGCTGTGACACCTTTAAGAGCCGCACTTCCTAAAGTAAATCCCCAAAAGGCGCTTACGGAACCAGCCCCTAACATCAGGGTTAGCAAAATTAACGTCAAAAGTACAGTGGAATTTAGTTTCATCGCTGAGTAAATATAGCTGGAGGGGCTTAAAGATAAAGAAATTAGTGGAAATTTATAGTTCCTCAACATTCACGTGGAACTTGATTAACCGGAATGCACCATTCTTAATTTCGCTCAAAGAAACCCGGTTTCTTGTCGTGAAGTCTGCCGGACAGAAACTTCTATGCGTTGAGCTTCACGTGAAAGCGGGAATATCTCGTTGTGAAATCGGAAAGAAACGGGTTTGAGGAAACTGGTGCAAGAATTAAACTTAATAAATATTAGTTTGCACTATTTTGTTGTCAAATGATGTAACATAAAATCTGGTAATTAATTAGCTTGTTACACAAAAATGTAAACTTGCGATATAATTACTAATCAGCCAGGGTTGGCCGAGCGGTTGAGGCAACGAACTCATAATTCGTGTTAGGCAGGTTCAACTCCTGCACCCTGGATTTCAAAATATATATGATTTTACATAATAAGTCATTAGTTCTTTACTATTTACCGAGAACTAATGACTTATTGTTTATTTCTATATCAACAAGGAAAAATGAGTATAATACATGGATTTGGGAGAAAATTTTCTTGTGCTACATATTTAGTGTCTTAGAAAATTTCTATAAACAAGGATACCCACTCGTATAATGTATTTGCAATAATTTTCCGGGGGCATCCAAAATTCAAAATCCTAACAAGGTGGTAAGCTATCAAAGCGAAATTTAGTATCTCTGTGGTAAGCTATCAAAGCGGAATTCAGTTCCAACTTGTAACTGAGTTGCTCTTAAACGGGGAGAAGCTAACAACGAAGTGTTATAAGGATTTGGTAAATCTGGAGTCCGGATATATGGATCGCTGGTTGTCTGCTGCTTTAGTACATCTTGATAAACAATGTTTACTAATTTAGCATCTCGTTCAATTTCGTGTTCTGGAAAAGAATTCTTGAATAAAGAACCAGGCCCGAGTATCCAATCTATGTCCCTAAATAAACCGTCATTGTTGTAAAAGTCTGGATAGTTCTCGTAAAAAGCTTTTTCAAATACTTCATTAGGCGTTTGATAGCTGGATGTTTCTGTTTGTGCTACTGCAATAGTTGGGGTTCCAATAGTAGCAGCAAGCATCAGTAAACCACTTAAAGTTTTCCAATTCAAAGGCATATAAACAACTCCTGGATTTTGGTGCGAATTTTGACTTATCCTTAACTTCAGAACTCATATAAGTTCGACTAGTCCGGTGTAACATAAAATTCAATGTTTTGTAATGGTTTATCATACTGAAAGCTCTACCCACGAAGATTTATGGGCTACTGATACCGATCTGAATATTCTTCGGCAGCGCTTGCTAGATTTATTTTGTCAAGTGGCTTATCAGGAAGGGGATTTTGTTCTTTCTTCTGGAGCGCGTAGCAGCTATTACATTAATGGTAAAGAGGTAACGCTTCATCCCCAAGGTGCTTTAGCAATCGGTCGTCTTCTCTTAAATATGCTTCCTTCAGATACTCAAGCCGTAGCAGGTTTAACTTTGGGGGCTGACCCTATTGTTAGTGCTGTAAGCGTAGTTTCGGCATTGGAAAATAGACCCATACCGGCTTTGATTGTACGTAAGGAAGCCAAAGGTCACGGAACCAAAGCTTATGTAGAAGGTCCGAATTTACCGGAAGCAGCTAAGATTATAGTTCTGGAAGACGTTGTTACAACGGGGCGATCGGCAATGAAAGCTGTTACCAGACTTAGAGATGCTGGTTATACAGTAAATAAGGTAATTTCACTGATAGATAGAAAGCAAGGTGGGGAAGAATATTATCAATCAGTAGATTTACAGTTTGAAGCTGTGTTTTCAATCACTGATATTCAAGAGCGGTATAAAGAGATTTCTGATTAATTCGGATTTGATATACGAATTGATTCGTTTTGAAACATAAATCTTTGTAGAGACGCGATATAATGCCCTATCGGGCACGCTTTGCTAACGCGTCTCTACATTATGTAGAAAAATTCAAATTATTAACTTTGCGCTACCGCTTGCTTGTCGGTTTTCGCCAAGAATTTCTCTAATTCGGTTAATGCGTCGGCATCAACTTTGGTTTGCATGGGGCAGAACTTAGGACCGCACATTGAACAAAATTCAGCGGTTTTATAAATATCGGCTGGTAAGGTTTCGTCGTGATATTCTTTGGCTCTTTCGGGATCGAGCGATAATTCAAACTGACGATTCCAGTCGAAGTTATAACGAGCTTCGGAAAGCTTATCGTCTCTATCTCTTGCTCCGGGGCGATGTCTGGCAATATCTGCGGCGTGGGCTGCGATTTTATAGGCAATTAAACCATTGCGTACATCTTCGGCGTTTGGTAAACCTAAATGTTCTTTTGGTGTTACGTAGCAAAGCATTGCAGTTCCGTACCAGCCAGCCATCGCCGCACCAATTGCTGAGGTAATGTGGTCGTAACCGGGTGCAATGTCGGTAACTAAAGGTCCGAGAACGTAGAAAGGAGCTTCGGAACATTCTTCCATTTGCTTTCTAACATTAAACTCGATTTGATCCATCGGTACGTGTCCGGGATCCTCTACCATCACCTGTACGTCATGCTCCCAAGCTTTACGAGTTAATTGTCCGAGGGTTTTAAGTTCGGCTAATTGCGCTTCATCGGAAGCATCGTGGGTGCAACCGGGACGCAAAGAATCTCCTAAGCTGAAAGAAACATCGTATTTTTTGAAAATCTCGATAATATCTTCAAAATGAGTATAAAGCGGATTTTGCTTGTGATGATGCAGCATCCACCGCGCAATAATACCGCCACCGCGAGATACAATCCCCGTGATTCGGTTTCTTACCAAAGGTAAATGTTCAATTAGAATTCCAGCATGGATAGTCATATAATCCACACCTTGTTGAGCGTGCTTCTCGATAATGTGGAGAAAATCATTAGCAGTTAGATTTTCAATATTACCGTGGACGCTTTCCAAAGCTTGGTAAATAGGTACCGTTCCAATGGGAACTGGTGAAGCATTGATAATAGCGGTGCGAATTTGATCTAAATTTCCACCACCCGTAGATAAATCCATTACTGTATCGGCACCATACTTAACCGCTAACTTCAGCTTATCTACTTCTTCACTTAGATCGCTGGAGTTAGGAGAAGCGCCAATATTAGCGTTTACCTTACATTTGGAAGCAATCCCAATAGCCATTGGTTCCAAATTGGTATGATTAATATTCGCTGGGATAATCATTCTTCCCCGCGCCACTTCGTCGCGAATGAGTTCAACAGGGAGGTTTTCCCGTGTGGCGACGTGGTGCATTTCTTCAGTAATAACACCTTGACGAGCATAATGCATCTGAGAAACATTATCTTGTCCGCGTCGCTTAGCAACCCATTGTGTACGCATATTCGGTTTCCTCAATAAACAGCTTCCCTCCGCCGGTATTATCCGGACTCAGGTGCAAAGGGTGTAATCTCAGCCCGTTAAAAACAGGCACCCCTAGCATTGAGAAATTATCCTATCACTTTTTTTGCTGAAGGAAGAAATACGTTAACAATTATCAATTGTCAAAGTTAGGAATTAGGAGTTAGGAGTTAAGGTTTAGAATTTTGGATTACCCATTACCAATGCCCAATGCCCAATGCCCAATGCCCAATTACCCATTCCCCATGCCCAAAAAAAAATATCGCTATATTCTTTTTTACAAGCCTTATGGTGTGCTTTGTCAGTTTTCTAAAGACACAGCAAATCAAAGTACTCTTCAAGACTATATATCTGTTCCCGATGTGTATCCCGTGGGACGTTTAGATTCTGATAGTGAAGGGTTATTGCTGTTAACAAACCACGGACAATTACAACATCGACTTTGCCATCCTCGCTTTGGGCATCATCGTACTTATTGGGTGCAAGTAGAAAAAATTCCGGATGCTGCTGCTTTAAGTAAGTTAGAACAAGGTGTAGTAATTAAAAATTATCGTACCCAACCGGCAAAGGTAAAATTTTTGTCACAAGAACCACATTTACCCGATCGCATTCCACCAATCAGATTCCGCAAAAATGTACCCACCTCATGGCTGGAAATGACTTTAGCTGAGGGGAAAAACCGCCAAGTTCGCCGGATGACTGCATCTGTGGGATTTCCTACTTTACGACTGGTGCGAATTCAGATAGCTCACCTTGAATTAGATACTTTGCAAGTCGGAGAATGGCGCGATTTAACTCCCGAAGAAGTAAAGTTATTACACAAACTAGCTTTTCTCAAGTGATTTGCTAATGACAGAAAAGGGTATAACAACCATCACCCCTAATGGTCAATATTTTATTAAAATTCTTAATAAGTATGTCAAATACTAAAAAAAAATTATTAATCGGATTAAGGTATTAGATATACCACGAGCTTATTCCATTACTATGTTTTTTATTTTACATAATTAGTAACAAAATATCTTTGAAAAAATGCGGCACCAAGCTGTATAATATTTTTTTTTAAATTAACCTACTTATGCTTAACAACAGGGGTGCATTATTGTTATGAGCTTAAATTGGTCGTTTAACTGGTATGAAACTCGCCGAAAACAAAATCTTGTATCTGCAAAATCTGCAAGCTTGGAACTTGTGCCTGAAACAACATCGGATTTAGATAAATATACGACAGAAGCGCTACGTCGTATTCAAGAAGAACTAAATTGGTATCGTGCTTTGTACGATCGAACTCCTGGTATATTTTTTACCTTAGATATTGCAGGGAAAATTTTGTCTGTAAATCAATTTGGTGCAAACTGTTTGGGTTATGCACCAACTGAATTAACTCAAAAATCTATTTTTACTATATTTGCTTCTTTTGAACGCGAAAGATTATCTAATTTATTAACAGGATTATTAAAAAACTCCTCAGAAGAAGTTGAAAATTGCGAATTTTATCTAGATTGCCCTGATAGTAAAATTGTCTGGGTAAAAGTCAAAGCACGAACATTAATTGATGCAGAGCAAAATCGAAGAATTTCCATAGTTTGTGAAGATATTACTGTTGATAAACTTTCTCAAACCTCAAAACAAAGCGAACAAAATTTCCGTCGATTAGCCGATAGCGTACCAGTTATGTTGTGGATGACGGATGAGAAAGGACTGCATAACTTTTTTAACTCTTCTTGGTTAAAGTTTACCGGATGTAAGATAGAGCAAGAATTGGGCAATGTATGGTTAAATAATTTACATGAAAATGATAAAAACTTATATTTAGCAACCTATTATCAAGCACTTAAGGAAAAAGAAAAATTTCAAATTCAATATCAGTTAAAAAACGCCGGAGGTGTTTATCGTTGGATTTCCGAAACCGGCGTTCCTCGATTTGCATCCAACGGCAATTTTGAAGGTTACATTGGTTGTTGCATTGATATAACTGAGTGTAAAAAAGCGGAAATAGCAGTTAGAGAGAGTCAAAAAGCAGCAAAAGCTCAATTAGAAGAAATGGAATCTCTCAATCGCCTTAAAGATGAATTTTTAAGTACGGTATCCCATGAGTTACGCACGCCATTGACTAATATGAAAATGGCAATTCAAATGTTGGAAATTGGACTTAAAAAAGAGCAGCAAGCTTCCGAGACATACGAAGCAGTAAGTAATTATCCAGACAATTCTCCAAAAAATTCTAAAATATCTCGTTATTTCCAAATCTTAAATAATGAATGCGAGCGAGAAATTAGTTTAATTAATAATTTTTTAGATTTACAGCGACTTGATACTATTGCCAAACCATTGGTGTTAGAAAAAATTGAGGTTCACCATTGGTTAGAGCGAGTAGTTGAGTTATTCAATGCACGCAACCGCAATTGCTGTAAGCAAAAGTTAAATTTAGCCATAGAACCGAATTTACCGGCTATGGTTTGCGATCCATTTAGTTTAGAACGAATTTTGGTGGAGTTGCTGACTAATGCTTGTAAATTTAGTCCACTTGATGAGCAAATAATTATTGACGTTAAAATGAAATCTGACAATATTCACTTTCAAGTAATAAATACTGGAGTAGAAATTCCTTCTGTTGAATTACCACGTATTTTTGATAAGTTTTATCGGATTCCTAGCAACAATCCTTGGAAACAAGGAGGTACGGGCTTGGGTTTAGCATTGGTGCAAAAGCTTACGAAGCATTTGGGAGGCGTAATCAAGGTTGAAAGTGGTTTATTACGTACTTGTTTTACCGTTGAATTACCTATTGAGAGGGAGTAGGGAGTAAGAAGTAGGAAAGGTATAATAGACTTTTTTATTTGTCTCTGAGAGAAGCCAATTAAATGCTTTACAATTAATTTACCGATATTTCAAAGTTAAAGATAATATACGTCACAATTAAAACAGTCATAAGCTAAAAAGCATCTAAAATTCAGAGATTAAGGCGGGCAGGGATGCCCACCCCACAAAAATTAAAATGATTTAGATTATATAGTTTAAATGCGGAACAGCTTATCTATATTCTGGTAAAAGTATAAATATTTTATCGTTCTGCCGCAAGCAGAGGCTAAACTACCAGTAATACTAATTTTAGGCTAGCACCTTCTTAACGGGAATTAAGGACGTAAGGACGCGGATATAATGCTGATTTGCCCGACTTGCAATTTTGAAAACCCTAACAGCAACAAGTTTTGTCAAGACTGCGGCTCATCTTTAACTGAAAAGGAATGTCAGCAGTGCGGAGTCAATATCCCTCTAAATGCAGTGCAGTGTCATAGCTGTGATGCAATTTGTTCGGAGATTTGGCTAGCGATCGCAATTAAAGAAGGTGATTCGGAAACTGTTGAAGCAGATAATCAAGAAGAAAAGGTCGATCTAGGAGATATAAAGCAACATAATCAAGATAATACAAATCAAAAAAATTCTATTTCTAATTTATTTGAAGCAGGTTCTTATTTAGATTCACAAGGGCGCTATAAAATGCTCGAATCGCTACCAACTTTTTTTGAAAATACTGTTAAAGCTGAAGCCTGTGTAAAAGTTCTCGATTGCCAGCCCTATCAAGTGTCGCCAATAGATGCAATGTTGGCGAATCGACAATTAGACCAATCTACAAATACCTCAGTAGGGGAAAATAATATTTCCAGTCTCGCTAAAACTTATATCGCTTTACAACCATATTGTCATTTAGGAATTCCTCCGATCCATGATGCATGGCAAATGCAGAATATGCAGGTGATTTTAGTTGAAGACCGTTCGGATTGGTTTTATTTATTGGAACTATGGCAGAATGATGTAACTACATCGTTGCAAATTATACATTATTTTTATCAGATGACTCAGCTGTGGGATTTGTTAGAATCCTTCAACTGTCGTCAAAGTCTTTTAGATTTAAACAACTTACGAATTGACGAAGACCAGTCTTTAGCTTTACAGCGCTTGTACCCAGATATACGTAAAGAATCCGCAGTTGAATCTGAAGAAGATATACCTACAATTAAAGCTTTAGGAAAAGTTTGGCAAGCATTATTTAGAGAATCTCAGCGTACTCAATTTGGTTTATTGTTAGAACTTTTGGGAAATTTAGATGATGGTGAAATTGCTACTTCCGAAGAATTGCGATCGCGATTGCAATTTATTTCTACGGAGTTGCAAGGTGAGTCGAATCAAAGCGAAGATAGTTCGCAAGTAGATAATTTAATTGTTGCTTCTGGCAATGAGACTTCAAGCCCTACAGTTTTGCAGTTAGATGAATTAGAGCAAAGTCCAACCAAAATTGACGACACACCTACGGTAGTCTTACCAATGCAGCTCGCTAGCTTAGAAAATGCAGGGCTTACCGATGTCGGCAAACAACGCGATCGCAATGAAGACTATTTTGGCATCGAAACAAAAGTTAATAAAGTTGAGTTGCCTAAAACTAAAGTTGCAGGAGCAAAGGGCATATATATTCTTTGCGATGGAATGGGTGGGCATGCAGGTGGTGAAGTAGCCAGCGAGTTGGCGGTAAGTACTTTACGGCAATATTTTCAAGAAAATTGGAAATCTGACGGGCTTCCAGATGAGGAAGTTATTCGAGAAGGGGTTTTCAAAGCTAATAAAGCTATTCACCATATCAACCAGCAGGATGCTCGTTCTGGGGTGGGTCGTATGGGTACTACTTTAGTGCTAGTTTTGATCCAGGATACTCGCGTAGCGGTGGCCCATGTTGGTGATAGCCGTCTTTATCGGGTTACTCGTAAAGGAGGTTTGGAACAAATTACTGTAGATCATGAAGTAGGGCAAAGGGAAATATCTCGTGGAGTTGAGCCGAGCGTAGCTTATTCTCGCCCTGATGCTTATCAGCTAACGCAGGCTTTGGGACCTAGAGATAATAATTTTATTGCTCCAGAGGTACAGTTTTTAGAGATTAATGAAGATGCGCTGTTTGTTCTAACTTCTGATGGTTTATCGGATAATGATTTATTAGAAAAACACTGGCGGGCTAATTTACTCAATCTAATTAGTTCGGAAGCCAATTTAGAAAAAGGTGTAAGAAATTTAATTGATTTAGCCAATAAATACAACGGTCATGACAATATTACCGCCGTACTGATGCGAGCAAAGGTACGTCCAAATTTAGAAAGTCAAGTTTTAAAAGGCAATGGGGAATAGGTAATTGGTAATAGTTCAAAATATTGGTTTATTAAGCTTTTATGTTGGGAGCATCCCAATGCAGGCAAAAAGCCCGCAGGCTATAAGCCTGGGGCTAATACTACAAAGCCCACCTTACGGTGGGCTTTGTAAATGTAGCTTCACCCTTCTAGGGTGTTAGGCAAAATATTTGTTTATAATTGGGATGCTCCCTTTATGTTGGAGTACTAGTATTCCACCACATTAATTCTGAGGGGTAGCATAATGGTATTTGTAGGTTGGGTTGAACGGAGTGAAACCCAACATCCGCGTTGGGTTGCGCTTCGCTTAACCCAACCTACGAATCAATCTCTCAACCTAGCAAAACTTATGTGGTGGAGTACTAGTACCCGACCACATAAGTTTTGCGGGGTTTGTGTAGTGCGAGCATCTTGCTCGCTAGCGGTCACGAGGGAGCGAGACGCTCCCACTACGAGCGCGTTACCCAGCAAAATTAATGTGGTGGAGTACTAGTGGTTCACCACATAAGTTATGAGGGGTAGCACATTCGTAGTGCGAGCATCTTGCTCGCTAGCGGTCACGAGGGAGCGAGACGCTCCCACTACGAGCGCGTTACCCAGCAAAATTAATGTGGTGGAGTACTAGTAGTTCACCACATAAGTTATGAGGAGTCAAAGTAGTGCGACCCGGACAGGTCGCTGGTTGTAACGAGGGAGCGAGACGCTCCCACTACGAGCGCGTTACCCAGCAAAATTAATGTGGTGGAATACTAATAGAAAGCTTGGACAGCTTACTATATAGGAACTCCCCGTTGCCTTTCAAGATAATCAAGCCAAAATATTGTTACAATCAAATCTAAATGTTTTGAGTGACACATTAATCGGCAGCTTTTTGCATAATTATCCCTAAGTTACGTTAAAGTTCATTTTTATTACGTAAATAAAGAGTTGATTCGCCGAATATTAAGATAAGTATGCGGGGAGTATGGATTTCAAGACGGCTCTCATACTTGATTATTTTTATCCTTCATTATTTATAGTTCCTAAGTATAGTGATTACTTTAACCCTACTAGAAGCGCAAAACAAAACACCTATTAAAAATTGGCGCTTTGATGAATCCACGGTGATTCGAGTTGGGCGAGCAGCTGATAATGATATTGTTTTGGATAGTAATTTAGTTTCCCGATATCATTTAGAACTGAGAAAAAAAAATTCTGCGAAGAAGGTTGATTCCTGGGAAATTGTTAGCAAGGGTACCAATGGTACTTTTCTCAACGGTGTATTAGTAACTCATGCTCCGCTAGCTGGTAATTGTTTTCTGCAATTGGCTCGCGGTGGCCCTATTTTTAAATGCGAACTTCACCCCGGTGAGCCAACATCTGCACAAATTCCCGCTGCTGAATCGGAAAATTGCACCCATGAAGGGAATTCTCCTGATAACTTGTTTTGCATTTATTGCGGTAAACCTCTCTCAATACAGCTAACAATTCGCCATTACCAGGTGTTGCGAACGTTGGGACAGGGAGGCATGGGCACGACTTATTTGGCGTGGGACCCTGCTGGTGTAGCTACTAGCCATCCGAAGCTATTAGTGCTTAAACAAATGAATGCCGATATGGCAAAAATTGCTAAAGCACAAGAATTGTTTCAACGAGAAGCAGATACTTTGGGATTACTCAATCATCCTGGAATCCCAAAGTATTACGACTTCTTCATAGAAAACAAGAAAAAATATCTGGCAATGGAATTAATCCACGGCCAAGATTTAGAAAAATTTGTTTATCGCAAAGGACCCATAACAGTAAATCAAGCCATAGAATGGATGATGCAAACCTGCCTCATTCTTGATTATCTGCATGGTCAAAATCCACCATTGATTCACCGCGATATCAAACCGGCTAATCTTATGGTGCGAAATTCCAATAATCGTATAGTTGTACTGGATTTCGGAGCAGTTAAAGAAATTGGTACTGCACCAGGGACTCGGATCGGTGCAGAAGGATATTGTGCCCCCGAACAAGAACGAGGACAGCCATTAACTCAGTCAGACTTATACGCTATTGGGCCAACTTTAATCTTTCTACTCACGGGTGAAAACCCATTCAAGTTTTATCGCCAACAAGGACGAAGCTTTCGGTTTGATGTCACCAAAGTTCCTACCGTTACCCCTAAGTTAAAAGAACTTATAGATAAAGTTACAGAACCTTTGCCACGTGATAGATATCAAACCGCGAAAGAAGTTGCAGCAGCGTTAGCAGCCTGCAAATGAGCGCATGACGTTAGTTAATTAAAAAATGTAGGATGAAGCGAGAATTACTTTGTACCTGGCGAATGTAGGTTGCTGCACGGTTAAAGTCAACTTGTGCGAATACAAATTTGTAATCAGCTTAAGCAGATTCTAATTATGTAGCCGCGTTCGCGCTTTCAATATGCAGCTATCGCGTCTCCTAGAAGGAGATATTTTATTCACCGTTGAGTACAGATACATCCTTGTGAAATGAGCATCAAATTCAATTATTCTTCATCCCATCCTTCAACTGCAAGTAACTCCTTGACGGGGTCTTGCATAGTAAAGCCGAAATCAACCAGTTCGCGTTTCCAGTGCTGCCATTCGTCGCCATAAAGTAAAGCAATTTTCCAAATGCTATCTGTAGGCTTGATGATCTGAGAATCTACGAGCGATTGAACATTGCGTTGCAATTTCACCATTGGGTGAATTACTTGTTGAGCCATAACCTCAATTAAAAATCTAATAAAAATTTGGGTAAATGCTTGGGGCAAAAATGCTTTGTGTTTTGCAATTAATAGTCTCTGCGTAGAGTTCGGTAATGCACGCAAAGCAAGTCTCACTATTCTTGAATATAGCATAACTAATTCCACATGGTTACTGTTAATTTCGTTTTGTTCGGTAATCACCACTAATAAACTTTGGAACTCAGCAAAATTTACAATTGCTCGATTATCAAACAAATTAATTTATCAGCAACTTTATAGATTTAGAGCTATCCGAGAATTATTTCATCTTCAGACGCTTAATTGAACACAATATGCACAAATCATCACAAATCCGATATAAAGCAGGAAATTCGGAAATTCACTATATGATTTTGCACAACAGTGATATAGAATAGCGAGCTATGAAAATTCACTGTTTTCTATTAATCGTTACTTACATTATCGCAAACATCCAGATTTTGATACCTTCTAAAGATTTTTTTAATATTTATTTAACAATTGCTTTTCTCTGGCACTGTCTCAGAGATAACATGAGGTGAGTTGTAGTCAAAGCCAAGAAGTCGATTCAGCGTTTTTGGTTTCTTTGTTCGACATTATGGAATTATAAATACTTTATGAGTCAGATTAAATTATCAAATTTTTGTAAACAAGAAGTTGTAGATTAATTTACTTTCGATAAAAATTTAAACTTTGGTGATTAAGACTACTGTATTTTATTAAACTTACTGTTTTGTATAAAAAATCTTGACATGATTGATGTTAAAGCCAGTTATATGATGTGTGTAAAATTTAGGAAATAATTTTACTATTATGTTTTCGATAGGTTGTAGAGACGCGATATAATGCCCTTACGGGCACGCAATACCTACGGTACGCTCCGCTAGGCGCTAACGCGTCTCTACATCTAAATTCATACCCGGATTCAGCAACGCCAAATTTTTTATATTGTGATACGGGTTTACTTTTGGATGAAAGTTGCGATGCAAGGATACCTATCTTATGAAATAGATTTTGTTATCTTTGGGTAAGCTTTGCGAATCTTTTAATAAAGATTTTATTTAGTGCGGTTTAAATTTCTCTTCAGATTGAGCTTTGATAATCACTTTGGAATAAATTCCCCTCTCTTATAAACAAAGTCTACTTAAGTAGAGTGAGAAGTTGCGAGATTGCTATAAAACTAGGACTTACGTAGCAATAACGGAAAATATAGCGTTCCAAACATTCCAGATCCCCCCAACCCCCCTTAAAAAGGGGGGCTTACGTAAGTTCTAAAGACGTAGATTTGTATTCTCCGACGGTGTAGAGAAGATTGGATGTGAATGTAATGCGATCGCGATTTAAAAAAATATATAAGAGCGTGATAGTTTTGCTGAGGTGCTGGGTATCCTGAGAACTGAAAGAGTTTATTAAACTCAGTATTTACCACAGCAACTGCTAAAACATGGATGGTTCTAAGGAAGAATACGTAGTTAAAAACCGTGAGAAAGCTAAAAAGCGGCAGAAATTAATTGTTTTAATCTCGATAGTATCTTTTTTTGGTTCTACGGTGATGGCTGCAATTCCTGCTATACAAGAAGTTTTTCAACAAGAGAATGTGCCGCAAGCTGCATCTGTGGAATCGACATTAAAGCAGCAGGAAAAAGGTTTTGAGTTGGTATTGCAACGGGAGCCAAATAATCAAGTAGCCTTGGACGGTTTATTGCAAGTGCGGTTAGGGTTGAACGATATGGAGGGGGCAATTGAAGTTTTAGAAAAGTTGGTGAAGCTGAATCCTGAAAGGGAAGATTATAGGTTGGGTTTGGAGAATTTGAAGAACGAAGCGAGTAAGAAATAAGGTAATGGCGATCGCATTGAGTTTTGATTATCAGCAAAGATTTAAAACTCTTGACTTTATAGATGTATCTACTGCAACAAATGAATAAATATGAGTAAACACATTTTATTATCTACAGATGATCCAGGTGTTGGAGGAGTAGCACAATACAATCACTCTCTCTTATGCGGATTAGGAAAATTAGGTTATCGAGTAACTTCTTTACAGCCTCAATCATTCAATGAGCAATTAATTACTGATGAAAAATATTTAGGTGTTGAACATTTGTGGCTAGATGATAACACTATTGAAAATTTGCCGCGAATTTTTACAAAACCTGAGAAGAAACCAGATTTACTAATTTGTAGTAATTCTAATCCTTTTTCTAACTTTGTTATTAAACAAGCTGCAATCCAATTTGGCATACCATACATAGTTATCGAAGGACTTGTTGAACCTCATTTATCAAATAGCCTTGCTGCACATTTAGATGAGCTATCTTATCATTACGCTCAAGCCAAATCAGTGATTGCAGTTTCTCATGACAACTTAAGTTTATTACACAAATTATTTAAGCTTCCTAATAATCAAGGACAAGTTATTTATTACGGACGACCTTCAGAATATTTCATTAGTTGTGATTTATCTGTACGTGAAAATTTGCGTCAAACTCTAAATATTCCTTCTGAGGCTATAGTTTGCTTCACATCTGCTCGTATAGAAACTCGAAAAGGATATCAATATCAACTAGAAGCAATTAAGCAATTGATGCATAGTCAAATATGGCATCAACTTTACTTTGTTTGGGCTGGGGGAGGCATTTTTCAGCCAGAACTAGAAGCCGGACTTAAAGAAGCTGTTAAAAAACTAAAAATTAGTGACAAAGTTATTTTTTTGGGACAGCGTTCTGATGTTTCTGAATGGTTAAATATAGCTGATATTTTTGTATTTCCTTCCTTATTAGAAGGAATGCCATTATGCATTATGGAAGCAATGGCAAAAGGTTTACCAGTAATTGCTTCAGAAGTTAGTGGAATACCAGAAGAATTAGGAAATACAGGCAAATTATTGACTGACCCTAAAATTAACCCACAAGCTACAGTAGCGGAATTAGTAAACACTATTCAAGACTGGGTTATTAATTCTCAAATGCGTGAGTCAATTGGTGAGACTTGTAAACAAAGAGCCGAAAAAATGTTTAGGGAAGAAAGGATGATTGAGCAAACAGTCGAAGTTATTGAAAAAGCAATGTTACCTAATGGCGATTACGTTTCACCTGGATTTAAAATAATTCAACCGGATTTAGCATTTCCTAACATGATTATCGGGGATGCTAAAACTTGTACTTGGCAGTATCTACGGCGAGAAATTCCTCATAACTGGTATGTAGATAAACGACAACCAATTATTGGATTTTTGAGTCGAGATGAGGCTCATATCTTATATAATACTGCACTCAAGTTTAAAGGTAAAAAAGCGTTAGAAATTGGTTGTTGGCTGGGTTGGTCTGCCTGTCATATGGCATTAGCAGGAGTTGAATTAGATGTCATTGATCCTCTGTTAACTCAGAAAGATTTTTATACAAATGTAAGTGATTCGTTAAAAGCTGCCGAAGTTTTTGAAAAAGTCAATTTAGTTGGTGGTTACAGTCCAACAGCAGTTGAAGAATTAGCCTCACAATTACAACGTAAATGGTCTTTAATTTTTATTGATGGTAATCATGACGCACCAGGACCACTTGATGATGCAATTATCTGCGAACAACTAGCAGAGGATAATGCTTTAATTCTGTTTCATGATTTGAGCGCTCCTGATGTAGCCCAAGGTTTGGACTACTTTAAGGAAAAAGGATGGAATACTATGGTTTACCAAACTATGCAAATTATGGGAGTTGCTTGGCGAGGTAATGCTGAGCCAGTGCAACATCAGCCAGATCCAAATGTTATTTGGCATTTACCAGAGCATTTAAGTCATTATTTTGTAAGTGCCTCGACACAACAACCAACTAACGAATTCATTGAAATTTTAAATGTGGTTCGACCATATACATTATTAAGTGAAGAAAGATTGTTTTCACTTTATTCCTTAGCAAAACGAATTTGTCAGCAAGATATAGCTGGTAATTTTGTAGAATGTGGTTGTTACAAAGGTGGAGCAGCAGCACTTTTAGGAGCAGTTATCCAACGTTATAGCAAACGCCCGCGATCGCTCTATGCATTTGATACTTTTGAAGGAATGCCTGAACCTACCGAGTTCGACTACCATCAAGGTATTCCTGCAAATTCAAGCGGATTTGGAGTTGGAACTTTAAAAGCACCAATTGCTGAAAATATAGAATGTATCTGTAAGTTGTTAGAAGTAGAAGAGATTGTTATCCCAGTCAAAGGATTATTTGCCGATAAACTACCTGAATATAAGTCGGAGATAGGTAATATAGCTCTTTTACATGCCGATGGAGACTGGTATGAGTCTACAATGGATATTTTCAACAACCTTTACGATAATGTTATTTCTAATGGATTTATTCAGATAGATGATTATGGTCATTGGGAAGGTTGCCGAAAAGCAATACATGAATTTGAAACCTTAAAAGGAGAAAAGTTTCATCTTAACCAGATTGATTACACTGGTGTTTGGTTTCAAAAGAGTAATGTACATTTAGATAAAAAGCTATCGCCAATAGTTTTATTTGATGGAGTATTTTTCCAACTCTATCAAACGGGAATTGCTCGTGTTTGGAAATCGCTCTTAGAAGAATGGTCAAATAATGATTTTGCAAAGCATATTATTGTTTTAGATAGAGCGGGTACTGCTCCTAAAATTCCAGGTATTAGATATCGTCAAATTCCTCAATATAACTACAACGATACCGATACCGATCGCGAAATGCTTCAGCAAATATGTGATGAAGAAGGTGCCGACTTATTTATTTCTTCTTACTACACTACACCTTTAACAACACCTTCTGTATTCATGGCATATGACATGATACCAGAAATCATGGGATGGGATTTAAGTAATCCTATGTGGCAACAAAAACATCATGCAATTCAGCAAGCTTCAGCATATACTTCAATTTCCAAAAACACAGCCAGCGATTTAGTTAAGTGTTTCCCAGATATATCTCCAGAATCTGTAACTGTTGCTTATTGCGGAGTTCAAAACATATTTACTCCTGCTCAACCTGAAGAAATTAATGCTTTTAAAACCAAATATGGAATTACAAAACCTTATTTTCTAATAGTCGGCTCTTCAGGTGGTTATAAGAATAGTACTTTGTTCTTTAAAGCATTTGCTCAACTTGCAAGTCATAATGGATTTGATATTGTCTGTACCGGAAGCGGTGGAGTTTTAGCACCTGAATGGAGAGCTTATACATCGGGTAGTGCGGTACATATGTTGCAACTGTGTGATGAAGAATTAGCAATCGCTTATAGTGGTGCAATTTCACTGGTTTATCCTTCAAAATATGAAGGTTTTGGTTTACCTATACTCGAAGCAATGGCTTGTGGTTGTCCGGTAATTACTTGTGCTAATGCTTCTATTCCCGAAGTTGCTGGAGAAGCAGCAATTTATATTAACGATAATGATGCGGAAGGATTAGCAAATGCTCTTTGTGAAGTGCAAAAACCAGCTATTCGTCAATTATTAATTAATAGAGGAATTGAACAAGCGAAGAAATTTTCTTGGTCATCAATGGCAAAAACTGTGGCTTCGGTGTTAATTGACACTACAATTCAAGCTTTAAATCTAAGAGAAATTAATTTAATTATTTTCCCAGATTGGACGCAATCAGAAGAAATTCTTGCAGCAGAGTTGGAAAAAGTAATTGGGACTTTAGCGACTAACGCTGATAGTCAATACATGACTTTATTGATTGATGTTAGCAATAGTGATGGTGATTATGCCGAAATGCTTTTATCTGCTGTAAGTATGAATCTGCTGATGCAAGATTTAGATATTAGTGAAGGATTAGAAATTTCTTTGGTGTCGCAGTTGGGTGATATGCAGTGGGAAGCTTTGTTACCACGACTTAAAGCAAGGATTGTTTTGGAATGTCAAGATAGGCAGGCTTTGGAAAGTATCGAAGCGAAAAACATCTCAATTTGTCAACTAGATGAATTTAGTAGTTTATTGCCAACCCTATCTTAGGTTAAGGAAGTTTGTAGTTGCACTTTAGCGCTAAAGCGTAACTACAAACCTATACTACCTAGCGCTAATATAATTTGCCCACATTTGTTCGTAAGCTTTCTCCATTTCGCGAGTAAATTGCTTGCCATTCCAAAGCGGTGCAGTTTGTCGCGACTGTCTGAGCTTCCAAGCAACTTCTTGTCTTAATTTGGCATCTTTACCCAAACGAATTCCCCATTCAATATATTCTTCATCCGTCCAAGCAATGCCTTCAGTTATACCAGCATTCATCATCATGGTGTAGCTGTTACGTGCGGCAAATTGTTCGCCTACTCGTGTAACTAAAGGAACGCACATCCAAAGAGTTTCCAATGTTGTTGTAGCACCGTTATAAGGATAAGTATCTAGTACAACATCAGCAATGCCTAAATTAGCCCGATGGTTTGCTTCTAAAGCGACTTGTGGTAAAAATTTTAAACGAGAGCAATCAACTCCTTCTTCTTCTGCTATTTGATTGAAAAAGCGTTTAATTGATTCCTCTTCAGCGCCACCTTTAATTAAAAAGTAGCTGTTTGGAACTTCTTTAATTATTTTCATTTGCCATCTTGTAGTTTCTGGATGGCGTTTGTATCCCCTTTGAGCGCTAAGATAAATTACTGCATCACTGGAAATATCTAAATCATGTCGTCGTAAAGTTGGTACACCGACTTCAAAACCATCAACTGCAATATAAGTTTGAGGTAATCGCCAGATTTTCTCCATATAATAATCTTGAGCCGATTCTGGTAAAACATAAGGGTCAGCTATGTAATAATCAATGGCAGGTATTCCCGATGCATCCCAACCTAACCAGGTAGCTTGAATTGGTGCTGGTTTGAGTGCTACAACTTCGGAAGCAATATCTAAAGTTAAACTATCTAAATCAATTAAAATATCAATTTCATCTTGATAAATTTGTTCAGCTATTTCTAACCCATTCATGCCTAATTTACGTGCATGAGAGACATTATCTACATACCAATCTTGGAGAAAATCATCTACAAGTTTATAGTTAATCATGTAAGCATAAATTTTAAATTTATCGCGATTATGATGCTGTAATAACCAACGTGCCAACCAGCCTACAGAATGTCTTCTTAAAGCAAAAGATAAAAATCCTATTTTTAAGGTTTTAGTTGATTTTTTTGAGCTACGTCTATTCAAATTTTGTTGAGAATAATTTTTTGTTTCTTCTGGAAAAACAGCTTGAATATTACTTTGAAAAATTTTAGCTGTTTGATTATGATTTTTTCTAAAACATTCAGGTTCATCTTTGATATGGGGTATCGCAAATGAAGGGGTAAGTAAACGAAGAGTATTTAGCTCACTAATTGGTAGAGGTTGAGCTTGAATAAATTCTGTATATAATGCTTCTAACTCTTTACAAGTTGAATTAACTTGTTTCCAGTATCCACCAGCATTCATTAAGCCACGTAATAATAGATGAGTAGAATATATTTGTTCAGCCAACGTAGATGATTGAGAACAGCATAATCTAGCCGTTTCTATACCTTGAGAATAATTTTCAGAGTTTTGATAGAATATCGCTAAATGATTTAAAGCCTCTAAATTATTTGTATCAAATTGTAAATACAATTCTAAAATACGAACAGCTTGTGCTGGTTCTTTGAACGTATGACCTATTTTCATTGCAACAGGTAGCAGTACTTCAAAGCAATCATGAGGATTTGAAAAGTAAGTTAGACAAGCTTCTGTTAATTCCAACGATATTGTATGTAAAGGTGCGATGTTTAAAACATCCTGTAATACTTGTATTAATAAATCGCTGCCAAAATTTAGATTTTCTTTTGCTTGTAGAAGTTGAATTAATTCCCAATTCTTTATTGCTGCTACTTCAAAATTTTCCAAATGAATAGAAAGTAAAATGCATTTTAGTAAATTATCAACATTCTTAGGATCAATTTCGCGGATATGCTGGCGAATCAACCAGACTACTGAATATTCTTCTAACGTCTCGCGTCGCTCTGCTTCCCCTTGTAAAACTTGAATTAATTCTTTTATATACAACTCTATTTTTTCTGGCTCTACCTCTGTCATGGGCAGCATCCATGTCATTTGAGCTTCTGTCTCTTGTCCTTGTAAAAGCAAAAGTAATCCTAAATGCCAGTAATAAGTATTAACGTGTGGTGCTTCTGCAATTGCTTGTTCATATAAAGAAGCAGCTTGAGTATATTTACCTTGGATTAAACATATTTTTGCTGTCTGAAGCCAGTTTTCGGTGTCAACAATCATACAATTTGTTAATAAGAATGAAAAATTGTGTAAACCAAATAAAGTGGGTAGAATGTTCTACCCACTTTGATCAAATACCTAACTTAGGTTAAAAAAATCACCGTTATACTCAACTATTCGTCTGAAGTAGTTTGAATAAATGGTGCAAACTCTATGGTTTATTAAGATACTTTTTTGTATTCGGTGTGACAATCAGGAGGAGCAGTAGTAGTGAAACTCATTGTCTCAGTACCTGATGCAGCATTACCAATCCCTCTTGCTAGTTTTGCTTCACATAATGTTGCTAGAGTCGTAGCCTCACTTGTAGCTGCAATACTTCCTAACGAAACACCGCCGATGTAAGCTTTAATCGCATCTCTTTGTGGTTGTGCTTGGTTTGTAACACCACTTGTACCGCTACCCTTAAGGTCGTATAGATAGTTTTCAGTTTGTGTTGCAACACCAAGACCTAAATTACCGAATTCGTTAGAACTTGCCGCAAACTGACCATTCTCCATATAGTACGCTTGCTGCGCTCGGTTCATAGAACCAACAACGGTTTTAGCTTCAGACTGCTTCGCTTTATTCGCTTGGTTCAAGAAAGAAGGAAGCGCAATAGCAGAAAGAATACCGATAATAATAATTACAACCAACAATTCAATTAGGGTAAAACCTTCGTTTTCTTTCTTCTTGCTGAGGATATTTTGTAAAAACTTTGCTTTAAGTTCGGTTTTCATTAGTAGTTTCCTTTAAGTGGGGATTGGTTATTGAGTTCTAGGTGTAACTTACCCACTTCGACTCAAGGAATTAACATTTTTGAAAAAAGTTTTTTTGGAAATTGGGAAACATTTGTCAGTTATCTTCTGTATGGCAGCTTTGATAAGGGTTTTGAGAAAGACAGGGAGGGGGTAGAAGGGGTAGAGGGGGTAGAAAATCTATATACCTCTCATAATTAATATGGTGGAATACTAGTTTAAACGAGGTAATTTCAACATGGTGGCAATATCAACACCAGCAGAAACCAGAACTTTACTTGAAAACATTAGCTGGCAAACCTTCAAAGCCATGCTCGCGGATATGGGAAGCTCAAGAAACACCAGATTAGCCTACGAAAATGGAGTATTAGAAATCATGGCTCCAGATATGCCACACGAAAACTCAAATCGCGTTATAGAAGTATTTACTGGAGTGCTGTGTGAGGAATTGCAATTAGAAATCAAACGTTCTGGCTCTTTAACTTTGACGCGAGATGACTTAGAACGAGGTGGAGAGCCGGATAGCAGCTATTACATACAAAATGAATACCGCGTAAGAAATAAGGAAAAAATAAACCTAAATGTCGATCCACCTCCCGATTTAGTATTAGAGGTGGAATATACCAAACCGAAAGTAGACAAGTTTAAAATCTACGCTGCAATTGGCATTCCTGAATTTTGGCGTTTTAACGGCAGCGTTTTACGAATTTATATACTCAACAACGGACAATATATAGAAGTCGAACAAAGCCCTACTTTTGCTCAGGTAGCTGTAAAGGAAATTCCTCGGTTTATTCAAGAGACTCGAATTAACGGGGAGATGGTGACAACTCGTGCTTTTCGGGCTTGGGTGAAAGAGCAAGTTTAAAAATTACCAAGCGGTTGAAACCGCTACTACACAAACAAAATCCTTCATGGTATCAGGTTATAAGCAAAATCTTTTAATCAAAGACGCTATCTACATTTTTAGTCCTATTCATAGGACTTTTGCTATTAGCTTGGGGTTTGCAACCCCGAGCGAGTGTGGGCAAGAGCCATTAATTAAACGACTGCTAAATTAAATAGTGCGGAGCGAGCAAAATAATTCGTTCCCAGCCTCCAGGCTGGGAATGCATTTCTAAAGGCTCTGCCTCTAGGGGGTTGACGGGGAGGCAGAGCCTCGTGATATGGGTTCCCAGCCAGAGACTGGGAACCAGTTATATCCGTTTCACCACACCTTCATCACTACTCCACCTCGCGATACAATTATCCGTTGCCCATCCATTGCCTAATCTACTATAAATTTGCTATGCTAAATAAAGCGTAGTCGTTATGAGTTGTATTTATAAAAATTATGACAAATCCAAAAGTAGAAAACTTAGTAATTATCGGTTCTGGTCCTGCTGGCTATACGGCTGCTATTTATGCTGGACGTGCGAACCTCAAACCCGTTGTATTTGAAGGGTTTGAAGTTGGGGGGCTACCTGGCGGACAGTTGATGACAACTACTGAAGTAGAGAATTTCCCCGGCTTCCCGGCAGGTATTACCGGCCCGCAATTGATGGATAAGATGAAAGCTCAAGCTGAACGTTGGGGGGCTGAGCTATATACTGAGGATGTAATTTCGGTCGATCTAAGCCAGCGTCCGTTTACGGTGCGTTCTTCCGAACGAGAATTTAAAACTAATAGTATTGTAATTGCGACTGGTGCGACTGCGAAGCGTTTGGGTTTACCTAGCGAGCATACATTTTGGAGTCGCGGTATTTCGGCTTGTGCAATTTGTGACGGTGCAACTCCGATATTTCACGGTGCTGAATTAGCTGTGATTGGTGCTGGTGATTCGGCTGCGGAAGAAGCAATTTACTTAACTAAATACGGCGATACGGTGAATTTATTAGTTCGTAGCGATACAATGCGAGCTAGTAAAGCCATGCAAGACCGGGTTTTAAGCAATCCGAAAATAAAAGTGCATTGGAATACCGAAGCTGTAGATATATTCGGTGATGATAACCATATGCAGGGAATAAAAGTCCGCAATAATCAAACTGGCGAAGAAAGTAATTTGTCAGCTAAAGGATTATTCTACGCCATCGGACACACCCCCAACACTTCATTATTTAAAGGACAGTTAGAACTTGATGATGTCGGTTACGTTGTTACCAAAGGCAACTCAGTAGAAACCAGCGTAGAAGGCGTATATGCTGTTGGTGACGTACAAGACCACGAATTTCGTCAAGCAATCACCGCAGCAGGTTCTGGCTGCATGGGAGCGATGTTAGCCGAGCGTTGGTTATCCGCAGAAGGATTGCTGCAAGAATTTAGTCAAAAGCCAGAAAACAACGAATTAAAACCTCAAGAAGAAGAAAAAACCGCTGCCGATACCGAAGAAGATTTTGATATTAACAATACCCGTCATATAGGTGGTTATGCTCTGAGAAAAATATTTCACGATGGCGATCGCCCGTTAATGGTGAAGTACGTTTCTCCCGGTTGCGGCCCTTGTCATACGCTCAAACCCATATTAAATAAAGTAGTGGACGAATTTGACGGTAAAATCCACTTCGTAGAAATCGACATCGACAAAGATAGAGAAATTGCCCAACAAGCAAACGTCACCGGAACCCCTACAGTACAGATTTTCAAAGATAAAGAATTGTTGCAAGAACTTAAAGGAGTGAAGCAGAAGAGTCAGTATCGCGAGTTGTTGGAAAGCGCTCTTTAGGAATTTTGGATTTTGGATTTTGGATTTTGGATTGGTAATGAGGAGTTAGCTTGTAGTTTGTAGGTTGGGTTAGACACGAACATCAAATTTGATTCGTAACGCGAATTTATAATTATCGTGTCGTAACCCAACATTTTCTTGTGCCGTCAGAAAATGTTGGGTTAGAGCGCTGTTGTTAATTTGTTGTTGAGCATCATTATTCTTCGTGCGCTTAACCCAACCCACGAACTAATGTCCCATCCCCAATGCCCCATGCCCAATGCCCAATTACCAATTACCATTATTTAGAGTTGACAAAGCGATCGGAATGCACTACAACTCATAACTCATAACTCCTAACTAAAAAAGCTATGACAGTTGCTAAAGGTTTCTTGCCGAGATTTTTACCTTTCATCAATAAAAAGCCGACGCTTTCTCAACAATTAATGTTGGTTGGGTTAACGATTACTGTGGTATTTATTTTCTTAGCATTGTTTTCTCCTATTCTTCAGGCTTTGGGATTGCTGCAAGATCCAACTGAATTTCTAGATAACCCAATTCATACACCACCTTCGTTAAAACATTGGTTTGGTACGAGTCGTTTGGGCTATGATATTTTTTCTCGTACTGTTTTTGGCGCTCAAGCTGCATTACAGGTGGTTTTACTTGCTACTGGATTAAGTATGCTGGTTGGCGTGCCTTTGGGTATGTTGAGCGGCTATATTGGCGGTAGGTTGGATAAGGTTTTGCTGTTTATCATGGATAGTATTTATACCTTGCCCGGTCTGCTGCTTTCGGTGACGCTGGCATTCGTTGTAGGGCGCGGAATAATCAATGCGGCGCTGGCGATTAGTATTGCTTACGTACCGCAATATTACCGAGTTGTTCGCAACCATACCGTAAGCGTTAAGACAGAAGTATTTGTAGAAGCAGCACAAGCAATTGGTGCCAATACTTGGCAAGTGCTTTCGCGATATTTATTTTTAAACGTGATTCAAAGCGTACCCGTGTTATTTACCTTAAACGCCGCCGATGCAATCTTAGTGTTGGGTGGTTTAGGCTTTTTAGGATTGGGGCTTCCCGAAGAAGTACCAGAATGGGGACACGATTTGAAACAAGCCTTGGCTGCTTTACCCACAGGGATTTGGTGGACTACACTTTTCCCCGGATTAGCGATGACAACAATGGTAGTAGGGTTATCACTACTTGGTGAAGGGTTGAGTGAGTTTGTCAATCCGCGTTCAAGGAAACGAAAATAGGTCAAAGGATTTTGGATTGAGGATAAGGAGTTAGGAGTTAGGAGTTAGGAGTTAGGAATTATGAATCAATGTAGTGGGAGCGTCTCGCTCCCTACTTAATAAATTTTTTCCTCCTCTTCCTCCTCTTCCTCCTCTTCCTCCTCTTCCCCCTCTTCCTCCTCTTCCTCCTCTACCCCCTCTACCCCCTCTACCCCCTCTACCCCATCTCCCCCTCTCTCCACGTCCAATGCCCCATCCCCAATATTATTAATTATGGTAAAAGATAAAATTTCGTTAGTTGCTGCTGCTGCTGGTGGTTTTATATTGTTTGTGGCTCTAAGTGGTATTTTACAAGGGGCACCTGTAACGGCATCACGGGCGCAGCATAGTTTTGATTCGACTAAGGTTGCTGATTTGCAGTTGCAAAAAGTTCACCCGGATGAGCCAATAAACTATACTTTGCAGCAAAGGTTTTCTATTGATAATTCCCTTGAAAGGATAAAGCAGATTGACGGAGCGTTAAATAGTTTCCGCGCTTTAACTGAAAAAAGTAAACCTGTTTTGGGTAGTAAAGCTGTATCCAAAGTTGGAAATACTGCTCCGGATGTCCAAACTTTAGGGTTTAACAATTGGGTTGGATCGGTGGAAGGCACGTTGAGAAAGCAGGATTATCAAATTAAAAAGCTGGAATATCAACTAGCTCAAAAAAACTATGAAGATAAAACTATTTCTCAAAGCGAATTGAATCAAAAACAAGCTGCTTATAACAAATCTGAGAAAGATTTTCAAGCTTTTGTAAAGTCTTTCACTATTGCGGATTGAAAACTAATGATAAATATTCGATGGTGCGTTATGGCATGATTCAAATGGTAATCTTTTAATCAAGATTTGCTTATGCCGTAACACACCCTACAACTGCTAACTGCTAACTGTTCACTGAAAAAAGTGCTAAATCAAGTAATTGGTATCGATCTGGGAGGAACGGCAATAAAGTTAGGACGATTTACGTCTGATGGTACTTGTTTAAAATCATTAACTGTGGATACTCCCCAACCAGCAACGCCGTCAGCGGTGGTGGCGGCTATTGTTGATGCAGTTGTAATGGTCGATCCACAAGGAAATGCTGTGGCGATCGGGGTGGGTACTCCGGGATCTGCGGATGAGAAAGGACGCATCGCCAAAATTGCAATTAATCTTCCTCAATGGCGGAACATTCTTTTAGCAGATATTTTAGAAGCAAAAATCGGTAAACCCACAATTATTGAAAACGATGCAAACTGTGCGGGTTTAGGAGAAGCTTGGTTGGGTGCTGGTCGTTATTATAAAAATTTTATTTTATTAACTTTAGGAACTGGTGTTGGTGGAGCGATTTTTATTGATGGTAAGTTGTTTACCGGAAAATTTGGATCTGCTGGAGAGTTGGGTTTAATTAATTTAATTCCCGATGGTCCTCAATGTAAAAGTGGCAATCAAGGTTCTTTGGAACAGCATACCTCGGCGATCGCCATTCGTCGCCGCACTGGTAAAGAACCTCTCGAATTAGGAGCTTTAGCTGGAAGCGGAGATGCTAAAGCACTTAAATTTTGGCAAGAATACGGTAAATATTTGGGAATTGGAGTTACAAGTTTAATTTACGTACTAACCCCTGAAGCGGTTGTTATTGGAGGTGGAATTAGTGCGAGTTTTGAGTTTTTTCTACCATCAATGAAAGCAGAAATTCAGCGGCGAGTTATGCCCACATCCCGTGTAGATTTACAGATAATTAAAGCGCAATTGGGTAATGATGCAGGAATGTTGGGGGCTGCGAAGTTGGCGTTTGAAAAACTCGTTAGTGGATAATGGATAGTGGTAAGAAAGAATAACAACTAACAACTAACAACTAACAACCAATAACTAACTCTCAGACAAGGTATATCCCGTTGTTTGATGAATGTAATTGAGGACTTTATCGTATGATTCGGGATTGCTTGCGGGGTTAATAATTATAGGTATGCTGCTCTCAGGCAACCAAAAAGTTATCCTACCGTTTTTTTCGTGACAAAACGATGAAATACATTTGAGGTTGATGACGTATTCGTTTCTTTCGTAAAAGATTTTTACCCAGTAAGTATCTTCTGATTCCGAATTGTTGACTCGTTCGATGTATTCCAAGATTTTTTGGTAGTCTTCTTGGTTGTTGCGGGGGATGATCACGATAGGTATGGCACTATTTGGCAGCCAAAATGTTACCCGACCGTTTGGTTCGCAGCAGAAAGCTGTGACGCGCTCAAAATCAACTACATATTCTTTTTTTTCGTAGTTGATTTTTACCCAATACGCCACAGTTTCTCCTCTCTACCTTCCCGGAATTTAGACGACACATTTTTAGCAACACTCCTGTTTCAGAGTATAAAGCCTTCACCGCCTTCTCGTTGTGAGTAAATACTCTGGAAAATTACGATACTTGAACGGGTGCCGTTAATCCATCGGGTTCGCAGGAATTGGCAATAGCTGCTTCTACTAAACCTGTAAATAGAGGATGCGGTTCGTTAGGACGCGATAAGAATTCTGGATGAAATTGACAAGCAATAAAGAAGGGATGTTCGGGTAGTTCGACTATTTCTACTAATTTACCGTCGGGGGAAGTTCCACCAATTAAATAGCCAGATTCTAAGAACAAGTTCCGATAAGCGTTATTGAATTCATAACGATGGCGGTGTCTTTCATAGGTAACTTCTTCACGGTATATCTTGAAAGCAAGGGTATTGGGCATAATATGACAGGGATATACACCCAAGCGCATTGTTCCGCCCAAGTCAACAACATCCTGTTGTTCTGGCAGCAGGTTAATTACTGGATTTACGCTGTCTTCATCAAATTCGGCGCTGTGAGCATTTTTCAATTTTGCTACGTTTCTTGCCCATTCAATCACACAGCATTGCATTCCCAAACATAAACCTAAGAATGGTATTTGCCGTTCGCGAGCGTATTTGATGGCAGCTATCTTACCATCCACTCCGCGAGAACCAAAACCTCCCGGTACAACGATCGCATCTACTCCCTTGAGGTGTATTTCTGGTGGCTCGGTTTCTAATTCTTCCGAATTTATCCAACGTATATGTAGTTCTCCACGAGTGGCGATCGCCGCGTGACGAAGTGCTTCGACTACCGAAAGATAGGCATCGCTCAACTGGACGTATTTCCCTACTATGGCTATTTCTATGCGATGCTGGGGATTGTACATCCTTTTGACTAAAGTTTGCCACTGTTGTAAATCTGGTGGCTGCTTTTTCATTTGCAGCAAGGAAAGCGTTTGAGTTGCCAATCCTTCTTGCTCTAAAATTAAGGGTACTTCGTAAATACTTTTAGCGTCGATGCAAGGAATTACGCATTCGACTGGTACGTCACAAAATGCCGAGAGCTTTTCTTTTATTCCTTCTGGTAGTTGACGGTCGCATCGACAAACTAGTATATCTGGTTGAATGCCAATAGATCTTAATTCTTTAACTGAATGCTGGGTTGGTTTGGTTTTCAATTCTCCAGCAGAAGCAATCCACGGTATCAAAGTTACGTGCATATACAGCACGTTTTGCCGTCCAACATCTTTACGAAGCTGACGAATTGCTTCTAAAAATGGTAAAGACTCAATATCGCCTACCGTTCCACCGATTTCCGTAATTACTACATCTGGATTAGTGTTTTGAGCAACGCGAGTTATACGGTCTTTGATTTCGTTGGTAATATGGGGAATTACCTGTACGGTTCCGCCGTTATAATCACCGCGCCGTTCTCGGTTAATTACGGATTGGTAAATAGAACCAGTTGTAACGCTGTTGAGACGGGACATAGAAGTGTCGGTAAACCGTTCGTAATGTCCCAAATCCAAGTCGGTTTCAGCACCGTCATGAGTCACGAAAACTTCACCATGTTGAAAAGGACTCATGGTTCCTGGGTCAACATTAATATATGGGTCGAGTTTGAGAATCGATACCGAATAATCTCGCGATTTTAGCAATCGTCCCAGACTTGCTGCTACAATTCCTTTACCGATACTAGAAACTACGCCACCAGTAACAAATACGAACTTCGTCATACGATTTTTAAGTTTCAAGCAACTTCTAAAAATTACATCCCGTCATTGTGCCACAGTAAATGTTGAGAATTTTGTTGTAAACCACAGACGTGAAACCACTGTTAGGATTAGTAGTATTAGCCAGCATTGCAACTCCCAACTTAGCTTGGGCACAAGAACAACCTCTGAAAGTGGTTTATCCCCCGACAAACCACAAAACAACTTCAGATAAAATCTTTTTCATTGGTACGGCTCCACCAACCGGACAGGTTCTAATAAATGGTAAGCCAATTAATAGATCCCAATCCGGTCATTTTGCACCCAGTTTTCCCCTACAGATAGGAGAGAACACATTTACAATACGCCATAAAGACCAAGAAATTCAGATTCAAGTCACTAGAACCAATAGCCAAGTAGAGGTACCCCAAGGGTTAGCCTTTGCTAAAGATTCTTTAACTCCAAAAGTTGATATTGCTCGACTTCCAGGAGAACTTATATGTTTTAGCGCGATCGCACCCCCAAGCGCTACAGTATTGGTAGATTTAGGTGAAAATAAACGGGTTCCTCTTTTGCTACAACCACCGCTCAGCCAGCTACCTAGCAATTTGGCGGCTTTAACGGGAACCAACCAACCTCAAGATGCTGCTACGATCGGCGAATATTCTGGCTGTACCACAGCAGAAGCTACGATAGAAGCAACGCCAGTTTATCAACTAACGCTTAACCGCGAAACAATAACTCAACAAGCCCCTGGAAAAATTACCGTTCTACAACCTTCTAATTTGCCGGTTGTGGAAGTAAGTGCTGAGTTTGGTGTGGCTCGCACTGGTCCTTCTACTAATTATTCTAGACTAACCCCATTACCCAAAGGTACTCGTTCGGCTGTAACGGGAAAAACTGGTGATTGGTTACGTCTGGACTATGGGGCTTGGATTAAAAGTTCGGAAACTGTTCCTTTAGCGAATGCGATTGTTCCTAATACAATTATTCGCAGCGTTGCTTCCAAGCAAACCAAGGATGCAACTTTAGTTAGTTTTCCTTTGCAAACGCCCGTACCCGTAACCGTTAAGCAGGAGTCGGATAAATTTACTTTAACTTTACACAATACCACTGCCCAAACGGACACTATTCCGTTCAATGACAATCCATTTATATCGCGCATGGATTGGCAGCAAATACCTCCCTCCCCAGGAGTAAATTCAGGTGACGTGCAATATATTTTTAATCTGAAGAAAAACCAACAGTGGGGATACAAGCTCGGATATGAGGGGACAACTTTAAAGTTAAAGTTACGACATCCTCCCGAATTAAGTCGTAGCAGACGCAAACCTTTATCTGGAATCAAGATTTTAATAGATCCCGGACATGGTGGTAAAGAATCGGGAGCTATTGGGCCTACAGGTTTACCAGAAAAAGATGTAAATTTAACTGTATCCAAGCTGTTGCGAGAAGAATTGGTCAAAAAAGGCGCAATGGTTGTAATGACGCGTGAAGTTGATAAGTTTGTATCTTTAGGCGATCGGCAATCGTTAATTGCGAATGTTGAACCTACTTTGTCGCTGTCAATTCATTATAATGCTCTTCCCGATTACGGTGATGCAGAAAATACTAAGGGTATAGGAATGTTTTGGTATCATCCCCAAGCTCATAGTTTGGCCGTATATCTACATAACTATTTAGTTGAAAAATTAGATAGACCTTCTTATGGAGTATTTTGGAATAACTTAGCGCTAACTCGTCCCGAAGCTGCACCATCGTTATTGTTAGAGTTGGGTTTCATGAGTAACCCCGAAGAGTTTGAATGGGTGAATAATCCCAAGCAGCAGAAAAAGTTAGCGCGGACTCTTGCTGATGGTATTGTCAAGTGGTTCAGAAGTAATCAGTAAAAGTTTGATTGTAATTAAAGACGACTAATTAATTGCAGTTGATTGCAGGATTTTTTTTGAGGTATGGGCTTTTACTTTTTTTCATGAGAATAAGGTAAAAGTCCATACCATATTTCTAATAGTTAAGAACTAACCAAAGTTATACTGTGGATTTAAATTTATCTAATATATGTCTAACTACAGGTAGATTTATCTAACTTGCTGCAAAGGTAAATTTATACAAGTAATTTTATCAGCGCTACAGGTTAATTATTTTGTTTTTTCTTGATTATATACGTATTGCGATCGCGATACGGAAAAGTAGTTATTCTGAAAATAAATTACTCAAATCAATAATTATATAGTTATTAGGAATTCATCTAACTATAATTTGATAATTTTCTCCTCCGGTTTAATTTCTAATAATAATCGATGACCCATAGCATTTTGACTGAATTTATGCAATTTAATGACGCTTCAGTCTATATATCTAGCTAGGAAAATACCGATGTGGATTTCACTTAGGTATAAGGGGAAATACGATGAAACGCCTGAGAAACAAGCCTTATTGATTCCGAATACCGCAATTTTTTTACGAGCTTTCACGGTAGCTTTACAATTTCTTTACTATAAAGAATAGCTTCTACACATTAACTTTACAGTAATTGGTTCAAACTATTCCAATTGAAGCTATATTAAAGTTTGTTCGCAAAAAAATGAAGAAATCGATATAAATCGCTATACTTTGTCTCGATTTAAATCGATTTTCAAAAACAATCCTTTTGGTTTAAATGCTTTTAGATGATTGCTAGACAGATATTTTTAAACAGTTACAATACCGCACTCAAAGTACGGTGGTAGTAACCTTAAACTGATAATGGGTAAAAGCTATGCAACATTGCCAAGGTGTATCTACAAAAAAGTCAAACATTTTTTACGCATATGTAGTTTATAACACATATACATAGAAGGCGTATAGGAATGTAATATAGAATTTTCTTTGTTTAGAAACTTATAAGGTCGAATATTGGTTAATGCGAATTGGATAGCTTTAGCATTAGATAATCGGACTGAGTATCTATTTATGGCTGCTAGTTAATTAGTGTGATACGCCAAGCGTCAAGCAGCAAGGCTTATTGGCTTGACGAGTATCCTTAAATAAAATACTCAAATTATAATTGTGCCCGTAAAGGCTAATCCTATAGTGTTATTTGAGTTTCCCTAATTATTGGTCTCCCCTGGCTAGTCATTGATAGACACTTAATTTTAAACGTAGTAGTGCTGTTTGGATACAAGTGATGACACAGGTGCAGTTGCTGAATGTAAACATTAACAACGTCGCTATGAGCGACTTGCTAGATAAATTGCAAGGTGGTGGTCTCGTAGTAACCCCCAACGTAGACCACATAATGAAATTGCAAAGAGATCCTGATTTTTATGGAGTTTATCAACAAGCAGAATACACAGTTTGTGACAGCAAAATATTAATGTATGTATCTCGCTTTTTAGGAACGCCCATACAGGAGAAAATTTCAGGTTCCGATTTGTTTCCAGCTTTTTATACCCATTATAGAAACGATCAAAGTATAAAAATTTTTTTGCTTGGAGCTGAAGAAGGAATTGCTGAAATTGCTCGAAGAAACATCAATGCTAAGGTAGGTAGAAATATGATTATTGATACTTACTCACCTCCCTTTGGTTTTGAAAAAGATCCAGAAGAATGTCAAAAAATTATCAAGCTGATTAATTCTTCAGATGCAACTGTTTTAGCAATTGGAGTAGGCGCTCCCAAACAGGAAATGTGGATTGCAAAGCATAGAAAGTATTTACACAAAGTCAAAATATTCTTGGCAATTGGCGCAACAATTAACTTCGAGGCAGGAAATATTAAACGTTCCCCTAAATGGATGAGTGAAGTCGGTTTAGAATGGCTATATAGACTTTTAAGCGAACCGAAACGGCTTTGGAAAAGATATTTAATGGATGCACTCCCATTCCTAATATTGGTTTGCAAACAACGCTTTCAACTATATAAAAACCCGTGGTCAAAAGTGAAACGCGATCGAGATCGTATCTTGTCTGTATCCAGAGGTTTTAAGAGAATGTAGAACTTGTTTTACTTCTTTTATAATCGTAAAAATAGTAAGCAACAGGATTTCATATTCACGGTATTTGCTGTCTTATTGAGTTAAACATAGGTTTATATCACGAACTATGGAAAATCAAAACTATCCTGAAGAGATAGATATCCAGAAATATTTGTTGGTTTTAAAACGTCGCTGGCTGGTAGCGGCAGGAGTTTTTGCAGCTTGTACCGGATTAGCTGGATTTGCTTTATTAACGCTAGATTCTACTTATCAAGCAAGCGGGAAACTGTTATTTCAGGATGATAGAACTTCTGAACTAACTAAAATAGGTGACAAAATTGGACATCTTGAATCTATCAAGCAGGAATCTAATCCTTTAGATACTCAAGCTTTGTTAGTGCAATCAAACCTAGTAGCTAAAGATGTGATTGAGGAACTTGATTTAAAAGGACCCGATGGTGGTCTTTTGAATCCAGAGTTTTTGTCAATTAATGCTAAGCCTGTTATTGGAACTGATGTAATTGATGTTACTTTTGTATCTGAAAATCCTGAAGTGGCAAAAAAAGTAGTCAATCAGGCAATGGAAGAATATATAGAAAAGAACATAAAAAATAGTCGTTTAAAAGCTACGTCTGCTGGTGGATTTGTAGAAGAACAGTTACGAAGAACTAAGGCAGAATTAGAACGAGCGGCGGAGGATCTGCGTCAATTTAAATTAAAAAATAATGTAATTGAACTCAAAGAAGAGACAGGGCCGCAGTCCAAAGTTTAACTTCTATAGATGAACAATTAACTAATACTCAATCTCAACTTGCAGATGTCAGCGCACAACAAACGGAAATTCGTCGTCAAATGAATTTGCCTGAAGATATAGCTGTGGATGTGACTTCTTTAAGTCAAATTGCAGGCGTGCAAAAGCTTTTAAATCAATTACAAGAAGTACAGACAGAGTTAATCGGTCAAAAAAGCCTTTACACCAGCGAACATCCTTCCATTGTTAACCTTAAAGAGAAAGAGGCTGGTTTAAAAAATTTGTTAGATCGGACAGTTGCTGAGTCGTTGGGATACAACAAACAAATTCCTCTTGGCAAATTGCAAATGGGGACGATTAAGCAGAAATTAGCTCAGGAATTTGTCGATCTCCAGTCAGAACGTTTGGGCTTGGAAAAAAAAGTTCAAGCTTTATCGCAATTAAGAGCTAATTATAAAGGTAGAACAGACAATCTGCCGAATTTAGAAAAGAAGCAAGGTGAGTTGCTTCGTAAATTATTGGTTGCAGAAAAAAGCTACGAAACCCTTTTAAGTCGGTTGCAAGAAATCCAACTGGCAGAAAGTCAAACTGTAGGTAACGCTAGTATACTTGAAACTGCTAAAGTTTTTCCTAGTCCGGGTGGTACGAAAAAGAAATTAGGAATCACGGTTGGTGGTACTTTTGCTGGATTGTTATTTGGTGTTGCAGCAGCCTTTTTTGTTGATTTAATCGATAGAAGACTTAAAACAGCTAAAGAAGCAGAATCTCTATTTGGCTATACTTTGCTGGGATTAATTCCTAAATTTGATAGCAATAGTGTATCGGTACCCCAACGTACTATCTCCGATCTAGTTTCTGAAAGAGTTATTGTTGCAACTACTCCACGTACTGTAATTCATGAAGCTTACCAAATGCTTCAAGCTAACTTGAAGTTTATCAGCTTGGATAAGAAAGTTCGTTCGATAGTAGTGACAAGTTCTATATCTGGTGAAGGTAAAACAGAAGTTGCAGCTAATTTAGCTGTGGTAATGGCTCAAGTTGGAAGACGAGTGCTATTAGTAGATGCTGATATGCGTAAACCATGCCAACATCATTTATGGGGTTTAATTAATTCCATAGGTTTGAGTAACGTCATGGTTGGCGATAATGATTTTGAAAATGCCGTTCAAATAGTGACAGATAATTTATCAGTATTAACGGCTGGAGTGATGCCTCCTAATCCTCTCGCTCTGATTGATTCAGAGAAGATGACAACATTTATCGATATGCTGTCTGGGAAATATGACTGCATAATATTTGATACACCTCCTTTAATGGGAACTGCGGATTCAGCAGTGCTGTCTCAGATGGCGGATGGAGCTTTGGTAGTAGTTCGTCCCGGTTTGGTAAATTCAAATAGTGCGACGGCTGCAAAGTCTTTACTAGCGCGTTCTGAGGCTAATGTATTAGGTATTGTAGCTAACGGCGTAAATATTAAATACGAGCCTCAAAACTACTTTTACTACGATGAATCCCGTTCCGAGTCCACTACTAATAAACCAGAAAATGTAGTTTCTTCTTAAGAAATTCCGTTTCTGATGAATAATGTATTGAAAATAAGCGGATATAAAAGGTAAAAATGAGTCTGCAAATGGACTTTGATGCAAATATTAATGACGAACAAACTCCTAATTTAAGCCTGTGGGAGAAAGTAAAAGAAGACTGGATTGCTCATGGGAAAGATTGGACTAAGCCAGGATTTAGAGCGGTAGCAGTCCACCGCTTTGGAGTCTGGAGAATGAAAATTAAGTCTAAAATTTTACGGGCACCCATGAGTATTTTCTATCGGATGATGTTTCGCAAAATCCGCAATACTTATGGGATTGAATTGCCTTACACGGTAAATTTGGGACGACGTGTAATTATCGAACATCAAAGTGCAATTGTGATTCACGGTTACTGTTCTATTGGTGATGATTCGATTATTCGTCAAGGTGTGACTCTGGGAAACAGATATTTGGAGCGTCCCTTCGATGCTCCTTGTTTGGGTAAAAGTGTCAATGTTGGGGCTGGGGCAAAAATCTTCGGCAATGTGAAAATTGGAGACGGAGCAAATATTGGTGCTAATGCAGTGGTTCTGCATGATGTTCCATGTAAGGCTACTGCCGTTGGTATACCGGCAAAAATTATTAATCCTTCTAAGGTTAGATAATTAAATAAATGGATTTAGATTGCATTTTTCTATGAATCCTTAAATTATTCATCAAGGTGCGTTAAATGTTAATTAGCCAATTTTTAGTCACTTTTGGCCGTTTTGTTCTGCTTGTTTGTACCGTTTTTTCGTTGTTGCTCTGTTTAATATTGTTTGTGGAATGTATGGCGGCTTGTTTATCTACCGTTCCATACCAAAAAAGATATGACGATGGAGACATACAAGATATAAAAGATAAAAAAGTTACGGTATTGGTACCGGCTCATAACGAAGAAACTGTTATTCGCTCTACATTATTAAACCTCAAAACAGAGTTAAAAAATCAACATGAATTAGTAGTCGTAGCTGACAATTGTACTGATGCAACAGCAAAGATTGCTAGAACTTTAGGGGCTACGGTTATCGAACGTTACGATACTAATTTGAGAGGTAAGGGATACGCTTTAGATTACGGTTTGCGCTACATAGAATCCCAATCGCCCGATGTAGTAGTGTTTGTCGATGCTGATTGCATAGTAGCCAAAGGAGCTATTGAACAATTATCTCAAGTTGCGATAACGACTCAAAGGCCCGTTCAAGCGACTTATTTGATGGAAAAGCCCAAATCATCTAGTCCCAAAGAATCAGTTTCGGCATTTGCTTTTAAAGTTAAAAATTTGGTTCGTCCATATGGATTAGCTAAACTGAGGATGCCTTGTTTGTTGACGGGGACGGGCATGGCTTTTCCGATGAATGCAATTCGTTCTGTAGATTTAGCGAATGCCAACCTTGTTGAAGATATGAAGCTGGGTTTCGATTTGAGCATTGCTGGTTATCCACCATTGTTTTGTCCTCAAGCAACTGTGACTGGAATCTTACCTTCTCAACAACAAGCAGCTAAAAGTCAGAGAACTCGCTGGGAACACGGTCATTTGCAAACTTTACTTAATTATGTTCCAAAATTATTGAAGGCATCGATAAAGCAAAAGCGTATTGATTTGTTTGTAACCGCTTTAGATTTGTGCGTACCACCCTTATCTTTACTTGTTGTTTTCTGGTCGCTTTTAATGGGACTTTCGCTTTTAGCTGCAATATTAGGAAGTTGGATGCCATTAACTATTGCTAGTTCAGCAGGATGTTTATTAATAATTGCTATCCTGTCAGCTTGGAATAGATTTGGTCGTAAGGACTTACCATTAGTAGAACTCTTAGCAATTCCCGTTTATGTGCTGTTCAAAATACCTCTTTATTTGAAGTTTTTAATTCGACCTCAAAATAGTTGGGTTCGGACAGAACGCGATTCTTGATTACTTAGAAATAGGTAATTGGTAATAGGTAGTAATTAGAAGAGGTGCATTACCAATAGATTGAGTTCAAATGTAGTTCAAGAACCGGGTAAAGTTGTAATAGATAGTAACTACTAAAAAACAATTCTTATCTATTACAATTTTATTAAAGTCTATGAAAATTGATTTCAGACATTAAATAAGTTTTGTAGCTGTATTAAAAATAGAAAAAACAATCAAACTGCGATAAATCAAGATAAATAGGAGAAAGGTTACAATGAATAAACTTAATGGTGCTATTGTTACCCCCAGCTATGGCCCAGATTTTGAAAGATGTCAGTTGTTATCTCGAAGCATAGAGAATTTTGTTCCGCCTTCTGTTAATCATTACATTATTGTACCTGAAAGAGATTTAGCGCTTTTTAAACAAATAAAAAGAAAAAATACAGAACTTATTACAGTTGAATCTGTATTGCCTTGGTGGATTAAACGTATACCCGTCATGAAAAATGGATGGTTAAGTGCAAAAAATGGTTTTATACGCGGTTGGATATTGCAACAAATAGTTAAACTTTCGGTTGCTTTATATATGCATGAAGACTTCTGTATTTTCCTGGATTCTGATATTGCATTTATACGTGATTTTGACCCGCAAAGTTTTGTTAAAGATGATAAAGTTCGGCTTTTTCGTGTAGATAATCAATACAGCGATAATTTCTTTCAAGCCTATAAACTACATAAAACTTGGGTTGAAATAGCAGGTAATTTATTAGGTATCAAAAATATTCAATTTCCCGTTCATGGCTATATAGGACAGCTTCCTACTTGGCGACGAGATAATCTTTTAAAGATGTACGAACGGATAGAAAATATTCAAGAGCGGGAATGGACAGCAGCAGTAGGTAGCTGTTGGCAAATAGCTGAATATATTTTGTATGGAATGTTTGTTGACTATGTTCTGCCAGATTCAGGACATTATTATGAATCAAACCAAATTTGCCATGATTATTGGCTTACTAAAGCATTATCAAATGAAGAATTAGATAAGTTTTTTCATGAGCTTAGCCCTAATGATATAGCAGTTCACATTACCTCTAAGGCTGGTATGTCTCCTCAAGAATATGAAAAAATAATAGAAAAATTCTCCACGATTAAGTTATAAAATACGGCTGTAATTCTATCTATGATGCTAGCTAATTAAATAGTTTAAAAAGGGAGCAGGAAGTGGATGTATTATTAACAATAGTAATAAATATGATTTTACAAACTTTGTAGCTAAACTATATATAAACCAAAATGTTTAAGCCTATAAGAATTCTTTATGCTGTTGGTCCGGAAGATGTTATGGCAGCCTATAACTACTGGATTAAAGGTGAAGATGCTCCTTCACAAGTATCGGTTCCTTACTCAGGTCAATTTTATGAAATTTGTAAAACCTTGGGCGCTGCATGTTATGTAATTGCACAGTCTGACAAGAAGAAATTAGTAAAAGATGAGCGTTTTATTGTTGAACATCGTCCGGTTCCGTTACCAAATGCATCAGGAATAATTTATCATTTAAGACAGATTTGGTATGGACTACATTTACTTGTAAGCGCAATTCGTTTTCGAGCTAATGTAGTAATTGCATCTACCGGAACAACTTATTGGTTCGTGTATTCACTGTTTTCTTGGCTGGGGATTAAAGTAATTCCATCGGTTCACTGTACGCTATGGTGCAAATATTTACCCATACGTAGGATCGATAAATTAATTTTGGCTTTAAGTCGTAACTTCTTCGCTAAAGATTGTTATGCAGCAATGGCAGTATCTCACGATATATCAAAACAAATTTCTCAACTGACAGGCGATCGCCATCAACCGATAATAGAATTCTTTCCGACATTTCGTCGATCTGACTTTGCTTTTTTGAAACCAGCATCCAGATCGGATTTGTCATTTTCGGTTTTATTTGCGGGAAGAATTGAAGCGAATAAAGGCGTATTTGATTTACTAGAAATTGCTAAACGCTTTGCACGAGAAGGTAATAAAGATATAGTTTTCCATATTTGTGGTACGGGTTCGGCATTAGAATCATTACGTTTGGCTGCGACAGAAAGCGGGGTTGATGATTGTTTCGTCTGTCATGGTTACTTATCAAAACCGCAAATGCGAGAAATGTTCGATCGTTCCCATGTTGTAGTGGTACCAACTAGAACAGATTTTATCGAAGGATTTAATCGGGTTGTATGTGAAAGTATTTTGTCTGGCCGTTCGGTTGTAACTTCATCAGTTTGTCCGGCTTTATCTTATATGGGTGATGCAGTATATGAGGTACCGCCAAATGATACTGTAGCTTATGGGGATGCTTTATTAGAATTATATGAAAATAGCCAACTTTACGAACGTAAAAGAAAAGCTTGTTTGGAAGTACAAGAACAGTTTTATGACATTAATAAAAGTTGGGGAGCAGTTCTTAAATCTATTCTACTTACTATTAGGGAAGAACATCAGAACAGCAATTTAACTACAAGTACTCAATAGTAAGTTTATAGAGTTTAAGTAAGCATTGCTGACATAATTAATTATGAATCCGAAGTATCTAGATATTGCAGAAAAGCTATTTGCTATCATAGGTTTAACTTTTTTTTCCGGAGGTTTTGGTGTTGGCGCAAACCAAGGTACAAGTCCGCCAACACCTGGGCTTGTTTCCCCTTTGCTAATCTCATTTATTAGATATTTTGTTTGGATATTTTCAACTCTCTTAATTGGACTGAGATGGAAGCATTCCTTGGCCGTAGCTAGCAAAGACATATGGCTTTGGATATTAACAGCATTACTTTTGCAATCATATATCTGGTCTGACTTTCCCGATATGACCTATTTGGGAGGACGCGAAATTTGGCAAATGTCATCTTTTGGTTTGTATTTAGCTTCGCGTTTTAACTTGAAAGAACAAGTTCAAATTTTAGCAATGACTTTCGGCATTGGAGCTGTAACTAGTGCTTTTTTTGCCGTAGCAACTCCTTATATAGGACAACATTCATGGGACCATCCGGGAGCTTGGAAAGGAATTTACGATTATAAAAATACTCTTGGCAGCATGATGGTAATTGGGTCTTTAGCCTACTTCTTGCTGCCTATTGAGAATTTAAAAACTCCAATACGTAAAAGAATAGGTCTTATTCTTAAACTTACAGGAATTGCTATATCTTTAGCTGTTGTTTTATTATCAACTTCTAAAACTTCCTTAGTAGTTTATTTTTTACTTGTAGGAATTTTAATTTTTTATGGTAAATATCGCTGGCAAGGTAAATTAACAGTTATTTATTTAGACATTACTATTCTATTTTTAGGATGCTTTGGTACTGTAATTCTGACTAACTGGATAAATATTTTAAGCAGTTTAGGCAAAGACTACACTATGAGTGGTAGAACGCTCATGTGGGAGGTTATGCTGATGCGAATTGAAGATAGACCTTGGCTGGGATATGGACGAGGTGCATTTTGGATGAAAGGAACCAAGTATCCTATAGAAGTTGGTAATGCCGTTACCAGTTCGTTTATTGCTCCTCACGGTCACAATGGGTTTTTAGATTTGGTCTTGGATATAGGTTTAATTGGTTTAGCTTTGTTTCTAATCAGTTTTACTATAGCTTTTATCAGGTCGTTAAAACGAGCTTATGCAGTGGAAAGTTCTCCAGATTTATGGCCTTTAGCTTTTCTGTTGTTTTTAGCTATGAATAATATGATGGAGAGCTATTTACTGCGTTTGGCTAATATATATTGGGTTTTATATATATCTACTGTCCTCTCTGTGGACAAAGGTAAATCTGTGAGAGAATTGAACTTACTCCGTAAAAAAAATCCCAAAATAAATAACAGTATTAAAGAAAAAGTTCCGATAAGATAATTAATTAGTATTTGTTAAGGTAATCGGGAAAAACCTTACTTATCATTAGAAGGAATAGCAATCGTTTTCAAATTTCCAAAAAAAAAGGCAGTTTGTATAAGTCATAAATAATTCCAAAATCAATAATAGTCTATGTCTAACTGTTGAATTATCAAAAAGGAGAATAATGTTACATAAAGTGGGAGTTGTTGTAATTGGAAGAAATGAAGGGAACCGTCTTCAAAAATGTTTATTATCAGTAGTTGATCGAGGACGTACTATTGTTTATGTTGATTCTGCTTCTACTGACAGAAGTGTAGAATTAGCTTGCAGTCTTGGTGTCCATGTTGTGGAATTAGACTTATCAACTCCCTTTACTGCTGCTCGTGCAAGAAATGCTGGATTTGAGTATCTACTGCAAATAGATCCATCAATCGAATTTGTCCAGTTTATAGATGGAGATTGCTTAGTAGTAGACGGATGGTTTGAAAAAGCAAGTGAAGTATTGAATGCTAAACCCGAAGTTGTCGTAGTTTGCGGTAGAAGGCGGGAACAGTTTCCTGCAAACTCTATCTATAATCGCTTATGCGATATCGAATGGAATACTCCCGTGGGAGAAGCAAAAGCCTGCGGTGGTGATGCAATGATGCGGGTTTCTACTTTGAAGCAGGTTGAGGGGTTTAACCCAACTCTAATTGCTGGAGAAGAACCAGAATTATGCGTGCGGTTGCGTCAAGCGGGTGGCAAAATTATGCGTATAGATGCAGAAATGACTTTACATGATGCTCAAATTATGCATTTGAGACAGTGGTGGAAGCGTTCTGTTCGTAACGGTCATGCTTATGCTGAAGGTGCCCTTATACACGGACGACCGCCGGAAAAACACTGGGTTAAAGAAAGCCGTAGAATTTGGATTTGGGGTTTAGTATTACCATTTATAGCTTTTGCTAGCGCTTGGCTGACTCAAGGGATAAGTATAATTTTACTTTTAACAGCTTATAGTATATTGTTTTTTCGCGTATATAAATATGCGAGAAAAACAGAGCTTCCGACCTCGGATGCATTGCTTTATGGACTATTTTGTGTATTAGATAAATTTCCTCAGCTTGTCGGTCAGATTCAGTTTCATTTATCTCGATTATTAGGGAAAAAACGCACTATCGTTGAATATAAAAATGCGGTTGTTAATTAAGAGTTAGGAGTTATAAGTTAGGAGTTAAGAATTGAGTTGCAAGTAGTAAAAAGTTTGGTTTTCTCTCATCATCCGTTGCCTGTTGCCCATCAGTATCAAGAATAAAACCGGATTTTTACAGTCAATAGTAATTATTAAGAAAAAAGAAAAGAAAAGAAAAGTCTATGCTGCTAAAAAATGTGTTTAACATTTCTAACTTAGTTAGAAAGCCAGATTTTACCTCTTTTAAAGATTCAACCTCTTTAGTTAACGGAAATGGAAATAAAAATAATTTATCCTACAAATCTATTGCTATTGTTGGTTGCGGATTCGTTGCTGATTATTACCTAAAAACTCTTTTGATGCATCCGCAATTAAAGCTAGTGGGAGTTATGGATAAGATTGGCGATCGCGCTACTAAGTTTGCCGAATATCATAATGTCGATCGCGTTTATGAAACTCTAGCCGATATCCTTGAGGATAATACGGTAGATATAGTCTTAAATTTAACTAACCCTCGCAGTCATTATGAAGTTTCTAAAGCTTGTTTAGAAGCCGGAAAGCACGTTTATTCTGAAAAACCTTTTGCGATGGAAATGGCACAAGCATCTGAGCTTGTTGATATTGCACAAGCAAAGGGTTTGTATCTTTCTTCCGCACCATGCAGCTTATTAAGCGAGACTGCACAAACAGTATGGAAAGCATTGCGGGAAAATAAAGTCGGAAAAGTCCGGTTAGTATATGCCGAAATGGATGACGGATTAGTCCATCAAATGCCTTATGAAAAGTGGTTGAGCGAATCTGGTACACCTTGGCCTTACAAAGATGAATTTGAAGTCGGCTGTACGTTGGAACACGCAGGCTATTATGTCAACTGGCTTACCGCTTTCTTCGGTCCTGCGGAGACAGTTTCTGCATTTTCATCTTGTGTGGTTCCAGATAAACATACTGATGTAGCTTTAGATGTAAACGCTCCAGACTTTTCTGTAGCTTGTATTAAATTTGCTTCCGGTATCGTTGCTAGATTAACCTGTAGTATAGTTGCACCTCACGACCACTCTTTAAAAATTATTGGCGATGACGGTATACTTGGTATTGATGATTGTTGGTATTATGGAACACCAGTTTATATTCGCCGCAGTCTAACCATAGGGCGTAAAAGACTCGAAGGTATTTGGAAGCAAAATTATCCTTTAGTCAAGAAAGCCCCTAAATTTGGATATCGAGGGGCACAACAAATGGATTTCTGTCGGGGTGTTGCAGAAATGGCCGATGCAATCATGGAAAATCGTCCTTGTAGACTTTCACCTGAATTTTCGTTGCATAATAACGAACTTGTTTTAGCAATCCAAAACTCATTAGAAACGGGTTCCTCCTATAGGATGCAAACTTCTTTTGAACCTATGGAACCGATGAATTGGGCGAAGTAGAGAACAATTATCAGTTATCAGTTATCAATTGTTCATCGTTCATTGCTAATTGTTCATTGTTAACTGATAATTGTTCATTGTTTATTGCTTTGCTCATGACTTGATAGAGTTTTTGAGCTTCGATGTTTAGATTAAATTCTTTTTCTACTTTATTTCTTCCTGCCGTACCAAATTTAGTTCTTAATTCGCAATCATTTAGTAGTTTTTCAACGCTTTGGGTTAATGATACTGTATCTCCGGCCGGTACTAGATAACCGCTAACGTCATTTTCTACTAATTCGCTGACTCCGGCGATTTGTGTAGCAACTACAGGTACTCCTGCTGCCATTGCTTCCATTAAAACTACAGGTACTCCTTCCGCAAAACTAGATAAAACAAATACGTCTGTTTCTTCAAAGTATTTACGTACTTCTGCTTGGTTTTTATAGCCTACAAATCTTACATTGTCCATCAAACCTAAATTAGCAGTCATTTGTTCTAAATATGCGCGATCGCTACCGTCACCAACTACTGTTAAGATGACATCTGAATGCTGTTGTTTGAGAGATAGTAAACTTTCTAAAAGAATTGGCAAGCCTTTAACGGCGGAGAGTCTGCCAACATAGAGCAAGTGTTTGCCTTTGCCTTGATGCGAGGCAAGATTAAATAATGCCGGGTCGATACCGCAATGAACTATATGCAGTTTGCTCCATTTTTCAATCGGTACAAATATCATTCCCTGACTGCGACAATAGTTACTAATGCAACTTACAAATAAGGCTCTGTTTATTTTCTCATCCAGTCTCCAATGATACGGCTGAAAGAAAATATAGGGCCGTGTAATGTAAAGCTATAGCTAAAACCTCCTAATTCTGCTGCTAACATCGCAACGCTACAGCTAGAATCTCCGAAATGGTTGTGTAAATGCGGAATTTGTCTTCGTTTTACTTCCCAAGCAAGAATACCAGCTTCTAAAAAATAGAATAATTGATAAAGATTTCCGCGCAATCCATGCAATCTAGTTGAAAAAGCTAATTTCAATCCAGCTAAATATCTAGTTGGAGAAGCAAGCAATAGATTTAGGTGCGCTCGCAACAGCTTTATCGGGCTTGGAGGGAGAATATAAAAAGTTTGATTTCGTTCTTGTTTTTGTTCTTCTCCTACCATATGCTCTTCACCAGTAGGGCGCACCGAAAATGTCTCAATTTGCGCTCCTTGTTGACGAAGAGCAGCTACTTCACGTTGAATAAAAGTATCTGTAGCTCTTGGATATTCTCCAGTTAAATAAGCAATACGCATAAATTAGGTTAAAGGTTAAAGGTTAAAGGTTAAAGGTGAGAGTCAGGAGTTAGGAGTTAGGAGTTATGAATTATTTCTCCTTTTCTCCCCATCCCCCTCTCCTTTTATCAGGAAGCAATCTTCGTCTTACTCGCTGCATCTGAAAGTAAATCTATATCGCTACAACTACGTTTTAAGGCTTCATCTAAAGAGTATAAGGGTTGCCAATCTAATATCTTTTGAGCATTTTCGTTACTGTAGCGAAACGGTTTGAAGCGGGCTTCTAATCTTGCTGGAATTAAGATACCGGGTAGCTTCATTTTTCCAAATAAAAGCACTTTGTTAGACAACCAAGCGCTACGGGATAATAGACGCATCAACGCCCAATTTATCCCAATTTTGGAAGGATGAGGTGATAGTTTTTCTAAAATTTTATCGGCATAAATTTTTTGGGTTGGTAAATCATTATCAACAATATTCAAAGTCTTAGCAATGGCTTCTTGACGCATACAAGCGTTAACTATTGCTTGGGCGCAGTTTTCTACATAAGTAAGGGGAAGCTGGGAGTTACTACCGATGCGAACCCATAAACGATTCTTTAAATTTACTCCCAAGTGAGCATTCCATAAGTTATTCCTTCCGTAAACTATCCCCGGACGGAGAATGGTGACTTCTCCACGATCTCTCTGTTCAAACTCTCGAAAGAGGTTTTCTTGAATTAATTTAGTTTGGGCATAAACGTCTCTATACAAAGGCTGATTTTCGATAGGTGAATCTTCATTGATGATTTCACCATCAGGTATACTTAAATAATCAAATACACTAAATGTGCTTATTGCCACTAAGCGTTTGATATTCTTTGCTACCATCGCTTTCAGTAAATTTTCGGTAGCGACAACAGTATTCGCATACTGCGTTTCATAGTTACCCTGTTTGGCTGCGGCTAAATGCACCACGGTGTCTATATCTCTCAGAGCATCTTCAAGTCCTTGCGATCGCGTTAAATCTACACGTATCAATTCTAAATTTGCAGAATTGCGCCAAGGTAAACGTTTTTCATTACTAGTATGTCTAATCACCGCACGAACTTGAAAACCGCGTTGCAATGCTTCAGCAACTACGTATTTTCCTAAAAAACCAGATGCTCCTGTAACTAGTAATTTCATAAAATATTGTCATCCGGATTCCTAATGTTTAAGCTTTTGACTTATGTTGATAAATCACTTTTCTATCACCTTCTTTGCATTAGATTAGCAGATTTGTTTCTTTTTAAAAGGCAATTGTTATATTTTATCCAGGCTAAAAACTGTTTGTTGATTGCTCCTCAAGACTAGAAATTACTTATGATTATTGCTTGTTTTTCAAGAGTTTTGCCCATATATCTAACTGATATCGTTAAAACAATCTTTACAATATCTTTACAAAAAATACAGCATCTACACCTAAGCTTTACACGATAGGATTCATTTTACTTGATAAAAGTATTATGTTGTGTTTCAGACTTTGAATAATAAGCGAAAAACTACTAAAAAGCTAAAGTAGCGAAAAATGACACTTATAGTTGTTTGAAGTCAGAAAGCTTTATTGCATAAAAAAACTGGTATTATCTTGAGGAAGATTGAATTACAAGTGTGTAAACATAAATTTGGCTTTAAACTTTCTGGTAATAGGAAAAGTTGCTGAACGATCTTGATTTTTTTATTCCTCTTTTTATGCAGTGTATTTGAGAACAACGCCATGCTAAATATTTTAGTTTCTGCTATGACGGTAATTAAACTAAAATTGATGGTTAAAATCTTTTGAAGTTAAAAACGTTTTACCAATTTTTTCACAAAGTAACTTGTTAGGGCATAGTCCACGGACTTTACCGATTTTTTCAATTTGAATTATGACATCTGTAAAAAAACGTGCCATTCAAGGTGCAATTTGGACTTTTGCCGGTTATGGAACTAGCCAAGTATTCAGGTTTGGTAGCAATCTGATTTTAACGCGCTTGCTCGTACCGGAGTATTTCGGTTTAATGGCTGTGGTTAATACCCTGAGAATGGGTATTGAGTTATTTTCAGATATCGGTATTTCCCCTTCGATTATTAATAATAAAGAGGGTGATGAACCGGCTTTTAGAAACACAGCTTGGACGCTTCAGGTGATTCGTGGATTTGTACTATGGTTTTTCTGCTTGTTAATTTCTTTTCCTGCTGCAAACTTCTATAACGATAATCGTTTTTTATGGTTAATTCCTTTAGCAGGACTTTACTCGGTTTTTGATGGATTTACTTCAACTGCAATATTTACCTGTCAGCGACGCTTAGATTTAGCAAGATTCACTATATTTGATTTAAGCGTACAAATATTGTCTTTATCTACGGTAATTATTTGGGCTTGGTTTAGTCCGAGTGTCCTTGCTTTGGCAATGGGAGTAGTTATAGCAGCAATATATCGGATGATAGGTAGTCGTTGGTTAATACCGGGATATAAAAACAGTTTTGCTTGGGATAAAACTGCACTTAAAGATATTATTTCTTTTGGCAAATGGATGTTTATATCATCGGCTTTGATGTTTGCATCCGAGCAATCCGATCGTTTGATTCTTGGTAAGCTGCTATCTTTTCAAACTTTAGGGGTTTATACAGTAGCTTATACTTTGGCAAACATACCTAAAGAAGTAATCAAAAAACTTAGTTACAGGGTTTTATTTCCTGCTATCTCCAGTCAAGTTGACTTACCCCGTTCAAGTCTAAGAGCTAAAATTTTAGGTCAACGTGGAAAAATGCTGATGGGCTTTGCTGTAGGATTAGCTGCTTTGACAACAGTTGGTGATTTAATTATTGGCACGCTTTATGACAATAGATACGCTGAAGCAACATGGATGATGCCAATTTTGTGCTGTGGAATTTGGTTCTCGCTATTGTTTTATACTATTAGTCCGGCTCTGTTAGCAATCGGCAAACCCCTGTATTCCGCACAAAGCAACTTGGCTCGCTTCGTTATGATTGGTGTAATATTGCCTCTAACGTTTTTCCGTTTTGGTATTCTGGGAGCAATTATTGTCATAGCATTAAGCGATCTACCTTTATATATAGTTAATTTATATGGACTTTGGCGTGAAAAGCTCTCTTGTATTCGCCAAGATATGCAGGTAACAGCTTTTTTTATCGGAATACTCACTTTGTTTCTTTTCATCCGCAATTCTTTAGGCTTCGGATTACCCATTGATAACATTTTGTAAAAAAAATGAGAATTGGGAATTGCGAACGCTAACAACAATTAAAACTTGCTAGGAATGCGTAAATAAATCGCTCTTATGTTAAGCATGAGGGTGATTTATTTGCGTAATAATTTAAGTCCTTCCGTACTTGTTATGCAAAATTAAATAAGTACCCGTACAAAATTGATTCCCCTTTATAATTGATACTCAGATTCATAAAAAAGAGTTTAATTTAATACTAATCAGGACTTAGGCAAAGCCCCAGTTTTTTTTTAAGGGGGTTTGGGGCAATATGAATGTTTGGAACACTATATTGAACGTTATCGCTGCGTAAGTTCTGAGATTGATTATTGCCGTTTATTCTACTATCTTTAATTCTTTAAACGTTAAAGCGAATATTCTTTTTTAGTATAAAAATATAACCTGTTAAATAAAGTTAAACATCGGGAACAAAACTACTTAGATCGTCTTCAATATTAGGATTCGCTTTCAGAAGTTGAATTACAAATTTGAAATGACATATCATTTAGCGCTCAGTAGTTTTGTCGATTTGGAGGATATAAAACAAGATGTTCAAATTGGTAAACGTCCCGCTCATGTGATATTTGATATTAGCCAAGTTTTAGATGCAAAAATACATCAACCACGTAAAGATTTTTTTTTACCAACTCATTTGATATGCGAGAGAATTATCGGGTGCAGACATGACTGGCTTTTAGCGCGTAATTTATCATCAATACTTACTAGCGAAGATGTAATATTTTGTGCAGACGAAAATGTAGGATTACCCGTAGCAGCAATCTGTGGAGGAAGAAAGAAAGGACCGAAGATAGCTGTGTTTATTCATAATCTCAACAGAATGCGAGGACGTTTAGCCTTGAAGCTGTTTGAGATAAGAAAACGTGTCAATCTATTCATGACAGCGAATCCGGAACAAGTCGATTTTCTACGCGATTATCTGGATTTACCCGAACACCGGGTTTGTCTGTTTCCTTATCAACCTACAGATACGTCATTCTTTACTCCGAAACTTGCTCTATCAAATAAATCGCGTCCGTTGATTGCTAGTGGAGGTTTAGAACAACGAGATTATCGAACTTTAGCACGAGCAACGGAATCTCTTGATGTTGATGTGAAAATTAGCGCTGCTTCTCCAATTAAAACTGTCAATTCGCAGACTTTTCCCGAAGTTATTCCTGGGAATATGTCGCATAGCTACTATGATTGGAAATCTTTGGTGCAGCTTTACTGCGATGCTGACATTGTTGTAATTACCCTTTATAAAAATAATTTTCAAGCGGGTTTATCTACTTTGTTTGAAGCTCTTGCTTGTCGCAAGCCAGTTATCATAACTCGCTCGCCAGGAATTATCCAAGAATTAATCGATGCGAAAGCGGTTATGGGTGTGAATTCCGGCGATTCGGAAGGCTTAAATCAAGCAATTAGCAGCCTGTTGGGAAGTTTTAAACAGAGAGAAGCTTTAGCCGAAAATGGTTATCGACTGGTACACGAACGGTACAATCATCACGTCTATGTCAAAGCTTTGGTTGAGCAATTGACCAATATTTAATGTTTGACAATAGATAAGTTTTGTGCATCTACGCTACACGGATACTCAGGGTTGCACTGCTATATTTACTTTGAGATTTTGAAGAGATAAAAAAATAAACTTAAAGCTGACAGTAGGGAATAGCGAGTTGATAAGAATACTAAGTACCTGTGCCTTCATTAATTAAACATTTCTTCTAAACAGGGAATAGGGAAAAGGCAATAGGGAACGGTTACATAACTCAGGAGTAATTATATAAATAATCTAGGCTTAAGTACTTATAATTGGACGGGCAAGATGCCCCGCAGTCGCTACAACGCAGGGAACCCGCGCAACGCGCTGCTCTCCATCCCACAAGAATTTTTTTGAGATTTATATTTGAATGGAAGATTTTGCATTTTGCGAACCGTGTAAAATCGGCATGGTAAACAATCCCCATGCTAAACCTGTAATTAAGCCGAATGGTGTAACTACAGTATTTTGAAAATTCCACCAACCTAATATTTGCGCTGCCATTTCTAAGGGATAAGCCATCATTAACACAGTCGCGATCGCCGCACCATTCCAACCATATTGATGCAGCCAGTAAAAAGCTTTTCCTTTATCCGTAATATATAGTAAACGAGTAGCGAATAATCCTAAAACTGTACCGTAACAACGCATACATACAGCCATAATAAATGGTGATGCTAACTCAACTCCCATATGAGGTTGCGGGCAAACATGATGACCCATAAAATAAATGATGTTTGCAATTTGAGGTAAAATTGGCAACCCAGATGCAGCCAGAAATGGAGCGGCGATCGGTCCGATTACCATACCTGTAAGTAAGAAGTCAGCAATAAAGCTTATGGAGTTGATTTGGAGTTGTTTGTTTGAGATTGTTAAGTGCATTTGATGAAAACTTGTTTTTATCGGTATTAGTTAGTTTTTTCCCTAAAATCTTGTAGAGACGCGATCCGATCCTATAGAGACGCGATGTATCGCGTCTCTACATTATTATGGTTTAATAACGATCGATTATCCAGCTTGTACGGTGTAGGGACTTGTCAATTTATCTAGTTGCTGTACTAACAAGCTGAGGAATAATCCTACATCTGTGACTACACCAACTGATTCTACTGAGCCTCTATCACTCAATTTTGTTACTACTGCTGGATTGATATCAACGCATACCATTTTTACTCCCGCAGGTGTCATGTTACCGACTCCTATGGAATGCAGCATGGTTGAAAGCATTAATATCATGTCTGCTCCTTTAAGTAATTCTGCGTATTCTTCCTGTGCTTTAATTAGATCCATTTGAGTATCGGGTAAGGGACCGTCATCTCGAATGGAACCGGCAAGGGCGAAGGGTACATTATTTGTGACGCATTCGTACATCACTCCTTTTTGAATCATTCCTGCTTGTACGGCTTTGGCAATGCTTCCGTGACGACGAACGCTGTTGATGGCTTTGAGATGATGGCGATGTCCCCCGCGTACTGAAACTCCTCGCTTCATGTCTACACCCAAAGATGTTCCCATGATTGATTGCTCGATGTCGTGAACTGCGATCGCGTTTCCACCGAGCAACCCCTGTACGTAACCTTCTCTGACTAACTGTGATAAATGTTGACCACCGCCAGTATGTATTACAACTGGACCCGCCGTGACAATAACTTTACCACCAGTATCGCGTATTTTACGTAATTCCCAAGCGACTTGTTCGACAATTAATTCTACGCGACGTTCGCTGGAAACACCAGCAGACATAAAGCTGAATTCTTCGGTGTTGCGTTTTTCTCGCGATTCGGGTTTACGAATGGTGCGGATACCTTGTACGTCAACAACTACTTTTTCCCCTGCTTGTAAATCGCGCAGTATTTTACACTTAGCGGTAATGCCGTTTGATGATTCGGTAATTGCGATCGCGCCATCCATACGCTGCAAATCGACTTTTACCCATGTACCATTAATCCGAACTTCGGTAGGATAAATAGTACTAACGTAGAAGTCATCTGGTGCGACTCCATTTTGAATCACGGGTTCGAGTTTAGCATCTCGCACGTCTTCTGGTAAATTCATCGCTCCCAAGTCAATTAGATGGGATACGATGCTTTCCATAACTTCGTGAGAAGGTGCAGAAACTTTTACCTCAGCAGCAGAAGTACTTTGACGCTGTTCCCCTAAAAGGAAATTTTGGACTTTGAAACTTCCGCCATTATCTATAATTAAGTCCAAAGCGCGGTTAATTAAGCCCGAATCGAGTAGGTGTCCTTCCATGCGGACAATTTGACTTTCTACCTGAGAATTGGCGTGTACATCTTCTAATACGGGTTCGGTTACTCGCAATGTTAAACATTTTGCAGCACCACCAGCTTTCAGAAATTCGGTTAATGGAGTTTCAATCACCTCAAAACCAACTTTTGCTAAACGTGCTTTGAGTGAATCGGAAGCTTTATTCATTACCACAATGCTTTCCACATTCACCGTATTGCAAGCAAAATTCACTGCGTCAGTTTCTTCTATAGCAATGCGCTTTTCCGGTGCAACTCGCATTTCGATCAAGCGGTTGGAATAAGCATCAAAAGCGCCGGGATAGTAAAGTAAATAGCCGTTAGCCAAAGGACAAAAGCAAGTATCGAGATGATAAAAACGCTCGTCAGTTAGTCGTAAAGATAATACCTCAATATCCAACCATTTTGCCAGATAAGGATGGGAATCCAACTCCGAACGAAAACCGTAACCAGCCCATAACCAGCGCCCTTCTCGATCTAAAAGTGCATCACCAGCACCTTCAAAAGGTAAATCCTTGGGCAATTCATAAACGGTAAAGCCATTTTCTGCAAACCATGCTTTGAATAATGGCTCCTCTTTTTGGCGCTCTTTATGTAAAAAGCGACTCAAAACTACATTATCACCCAAAACCAAACCAGCATTAGCGGTAAAAACCATGTCGGGAACACCTTTATGGGGTTTTACCTTTTCAACAATCGCGTGTTGCTTAAGCACGTTATGCAGTTTTTGCCACTGTTGCACCGCACGCTCTTGAGATGACTTGTGAATATTTCCTTCCATCCAAGGATTAATCACATAATCTACATCATAATGTTCCGGGGCACACATCAAAAAGCGGATTTCAGAAGTTTTCATAAGTAAGTACGTTCAAGGAGTATAGATGCAACGTTCCTTGTTTATTCTATTACCTCAGAGGATGGGGAGATGGGGGAGATGGGGAGATGGGGAGATGGGGAGATGGGGAGATGGAGGTTAGTAGTGCGAGCATCTTGCTCGCTCGATACTAACGAGCATCTTGCTCGCTCGATACTAACGAGCATCTTGCTCGCTCGATACTAACGAGCATCTTGCTCGCTCGATACTAACGAGCATCTTGCTCGCACTACTTAAACTTAATGCTCCCAACAATCAACCCCCAATTACCAATGCCCAATTACCAATTACCAATTACCAATGCCCAATTCCCAATGCCCAATTCCCAATTCCCTTTGATTCGATATTCCTCTAACATTAAAAGAGTATTATTTCAAAACGCATTAAACAAAGTCGTTGATAACATACGATTATTCAAGATAATTATTACTCAACTGTAATATTGCAACGGTGACACAGAATTCTAATCAAAATTTTGACCGTGGTCTAAAAAGTGTACTTAATCGCTTAACGGAAACAATAAAGCGGGATAGTTTAATTACGGAAACTACATCCCGTCTGCGAGATACATTTGATGTCGATCGCGTTGTTTTATATTACTTTTATTCTCGATGGGATGGGCAAGTTACTTTTGAGTCTTTGAGTTCCGATAAATGGTCTATTCTAGGTTCTACTGGCCCGGATGAATGTTTTAATGATGGATATGCCGAATTGTATTTACAAGGAAGAGTACGGGCAATTCCAGATATTGAGTTAGAACCGATTGCTGATTGTCACCGCGATTTTTTACGTAGTTTGCAGGTTCGCGCTAATTTAGTTGCACCGATTTTAGGTGGTAAGGGTTTATGGGGTTTATTAATAGCTCATCATTGTCAAACGCCTCGTTTATGGACTGCATCAGATATCAAAATTATGCAAACTGAAGCTGAAAATTTGGCTCAGTCGAATTCTATTCGTAATTCTTAGATATTTAAGATTTGGGAATTGGGAATTGGGGATTGGGCATTGGGGATTGGGAATAATAAATTATAAATTATACAAAGTCTTTTAAATAAGTAATTTTATGGTTATCCAGTATTCTTTTACATATTGCTAATTGCTAATTATGCTTGATGACAAACATTATTTTTTAGTATTGCTTCTTTTAACCGTTCCCTGTTTCCCGTTGCCCGTTCCCTTTAACTGCCGTAAATCCGATAAATAATTAAATTAGCAAGCTATATTACAATTCTCTATTAAAAACAATATTTTTGTATCGTCTAGTTGAAAAAATATCTAATTCTAATAATCACTGAGAATAAAGAGATACAGCAATACAAATAAATTACATACAAAATGTTAAGTTGGGAAATTGTAACGTGGTTACTTTTACCCAATTTTTTTAGGGAATATTGCTCAATGCCTTACCTAAAATCCACTGACGAAATTCGTTCTCTTGTTGCTAAGTATACTACTGCGAAAACTCTTTGGTTAGATACAGAAGTTGCCGATTATGATACTCGTAATCCTAGACTATCGCTGATTCAAGTTTTGGATGATGGCACGGATTTAACTGGAGAAAATGTCTATATCTTAGATGTACTCGAACAACCAGAAATTGTTAGCGAGTTTATCGACGAAATTATGATAAATTCCTCTATAGAAAAAGTGTTTCATAATGCTAAGTACGATTTAAGATTCTTAGGTAAAAAGAAAGCTAAAAATGTCACTTGTACTTTGGAAATGGCGAAACAAATACCATTATATATTTTGCCTTTACCTAACTATCAGTTAAAGACTTTAGCTACAGAACTTTGTAATTTTCAAAATATTGATAAGCAGCAGCAAAGCAGCGATTGGGGAATTAGACCTCTTAGTGAAGAACAAATCGAATATGCTTATCTTGACTGCATTATTCTTGCTCAAGTTCATTCACATTTGTTAGAAATAACTCAAAATACAGAGTTTGATGCTACAACAGAAGATTTAAGTTTACTTGGTGAAAAATATATTGAACTAGAACATCAGTGGAAGCTGTTAAAATCCGAGTTTGAGCATTTGCAAGAACGGATAAAATTGGCAATGCAGGCTCAAGATTTATCCGAAACCCCGCATTTTAAACTTAATAGCTACGAACGCACAACAACTAAAGTGCCATTTTCCGAACTGGTACGGTTAATCGAAACTAAAAATGTTGATTTAGATTTTGATATTACTCTAACTAAAGACATTCAAAAGAACTTAGGGGATAACCTACAGCAACTTGCTGTAGATGTATCAAAAACTAGCAGTTTACGATTGATTTCTAAACAAGGAGAAGGTGAAGAATAAAAGGTAAAATGTAAACAAATTTGTCATAATAACCGTGCAAAAATAGTTAATATAGCTGGTAAGGAGTCGCAACCAATAAAAAGTAAAGAAAGATGAATTTATTTAATAGGAATGTCAAAATTGTGGGTGTATTGATAAAAAGTAAATTATGAAACAGTGGTTGTTTGAGCAAAATTTGACAGGAGTTTCCAAAGCATTTGGTGTAGCCTTGTTGAGTGGATTTATCGCAACTGTAACTGTTTCTTGCAGCAACGATAAAGATGTATTGGTGACTGAAATCGGAGTTAGCCCTGTAGCAAGCCCAGCAGCTAATCCATCCACTGCAAAGGAATTTTACGCTGAGGGACAGTACAAGCATATTCAGGGTGATACCCAGGGTGCGATCGCCTCATATACAAAAGCCTTAAGCCTCGATCCTGAATACGTTGCAGCTTTCAACGGCAGGGGATTAGTACAGTTTGACACCGGAGACAGACAAGGTGCGATCGCCGATTATAATGAAGCGTTACGAATTAGTCCGGATAATGCCCAAGCTTACAACAATCGCGGGAATGCTCGCGCCGCTCAGGGTGATGTAAGCGGTGCCATCAAAGACTATGAGAAAGCTATTGAATTAAATCCCAATTATGCCGAGGCGTATAACAACCGGGGAAATGCTCGCGCCGCAGATGGAGATAGAAACGAGGCTATAGCGGATTACACCGAAGCAATTCGCATCAATTCTAACTACGCTGTTGCTTATAACAATCGGGGAAATGCTCGCGCTGCTCAAGGAGACAAAGAAGGTGCGCTTTCTGATTACGACGAAGCCATTCGCCTCAATCCCAACTTCGGTGCTGCTTATAATAATCGGGGAAATGCTCGCGTAGAATTAGGAGATAAAGATGCTGGTTTAGCAGACTTGCAGCGAGCAGCAGAGATTTTTCAAGAACAAAATAACCAGCAGCTATACCAGCAGGTTATGGAGAATGTGAAGGAAATTCAGTGAGCAGTTAGCAGTGAGCAGTTAGCAGTGAACAATGAGTAATTAATAAGAGACTTTTTATAACAGGATTTAAGAGAGGGAACAGGGATGAATGGAAGAAGTTCTTTATTTAGTAGGCTTTACAGAACTTTTTGGCTGGTATCCGAGCATAAAAGGTATGGTTATAATCTCAATTGATAATTGATACAAAGTATAAAATAAACTTGATAATTGTTTTTCTAAGGTGTATAAAAAGTCTGTAATTGCAATACCCCAGCCATTTTCCTTACTCAATACCATGACTAAAACAACCGTTCATCTAGTTGTTGGAATTGAAAGTTTGACATTGTTGGTTTTTCACACTGAAGTAACGGAGTGGCAATTTAGAATCATCAGTTCTGGTGGAGAAGTTTTCGGTGAAAGGAAACTTTATTATACTCCCGAAGCTGCGGAAAAAGCGGCACGGGAGTGGCTTTCGTGGGGAGATTGAATATAACTATTAAAAATCATTCGCATCGCCAAACTTTAATAGTCTTATCGTCGCTACCGCTATATAAAGTTTGTCCATCCGGGCTAAAAACTATTGAATTAACTTTAGCTAAATGTCCGGTTAAAGTACATATTTCCTGCTTTGTATTGATATCCCACAACTTAATATCACTATCATCACTACTACTAGCAAGAATCTTCTCATAGTCAACAAATAAATATAAGTAACTCCTAAACTATATAAATCGCTGCTATAAATAGCTTTAACTCTAGATTGTTCCGATGCGATAAATTCAAAAGTTTCGATACTTTTTCCTGTTTGCAATATTGCCGTTCCGGTGACAACTTTAGCAGCACCAAAATCTACTAAATTTAATTTCTCCTTTTTACTACGAATAATATTTTGAGGTTTAATATCTCTGCTAAATTGTGTCCATCAATATATTCTTGTACTAAAAATTGGTTTTCATCTTGAGTCAGATATTCTAATAAATTGGGTATTTGATTGTGTTTGCCTAAATCATTCAGTCTTAAAGCTTCTTGTTCAAATAATTCGGCAGTTTTTTGGGTATTATCGGTACCTTGAGCTATTAAAATAAACTGCTTAATAACGCAGTGTGGTTTCAAAAGTTTGCTTTCATCTACAGCTAATAAAGTTCTACCAAAACCACCTTGCCCAATTGGCTTGATCGCACGATAACGTTGTTTTAATAATAAATTTGTACCGCAAGTCGAGCAGTTATTTGCATTCTTTGAATTTAGAGGTTTCTGACAATGGGGATTTAGACAATAGCTCATACTAAGAAACGGTAAGGAAATACAGACTAAGTATTCCCCCGATTGCGCGATAGCGGGAGATGGGTAGATATAGCGATTCCAAATAAAAAACGATTGATTTGTAGTGCGAGCATCTTGCTCGCTCGATACTAGCGAGCAAGATGCTCGCACTACGGAAATAAATTGGAATGACTATAAAAAGAATTTCAACCTTTAACCTTTAACCTTTAACCTTAGTTACTCCTCAGTTCATCTTATTAGGTATAAAGTAGGTGTGAATAATCATTATCATGAGGCACAATTTGTATGACATCTTACCAAACCGATTCGGAAAGCGACGAAACAATGAACGATTTGATGACAGAAGTGGAAACCATCAACCATGTAGAGGTAATTGAAAACGTTATCGATACGTTAGAAGAAAACGATAGCGCAATGGTTAGCCACTCGGATGGCGGCGGTACTTATCTATGGAAGTTTAAGTACGGAAGCGTGGAGGTGTTTGTCCAATTAACGGGGACAAGCGATGAAGATACAATCACAATTTGGTCATCTGTATTAAAGTTACCTGCAAAAGACGAAGCTACGATGATGCGGCATATTTTGCAAATGAATTGTTCGGGTACTTTGGAAGCGCGTTTCGGTATTATAGAGAACCAAGTAGTGGTTATTACAACGCGCATTTTAGAAGATTTATCTCCTGCGGAAGTTTCCCGTTTAATCACCATCGTCGCAACAATTGCCGATGATAACGACGAAGATTTACAATTAAAGTTCGGCAAGTAACAGTTATCAGTTAACAGTAACCAGTTATCAGTTTTGAGGTAACTGGTTGCTTTTGTAAATAATGGTGATACAAATATTAATGGTTTGTGATGCTAATTTATGTAGACTACATTTAACAGTGACCAGTTTTTAGTTTTGAAGTAACCTAAATAATGTATTCTCAAATTATTGTAAATTTCAAATAACATCTTTTTTCTACTAACAACTAACAACTATCAACTATCAACTAACCACTAACAACTATATTTTGAAAACTTGGCGACTAATTCCGTTTTTATCAGCGAATGGTGAATTACAGATGGCGATCGATGAATGGTTGTTAAAACAGCATCAATCGGGACATCCGCCAACCTTACGTTTTTATACTTGGTCGCCATCGGCAATTTCTCTTGGTTATCATCAGCGCAAGTATCCCGAAAGCTGGCAAAATTTTATTTGGAAAAACGAGCAAATAGAATTGGTACGCCGTCCGACTGGAGGACGTGCGGTGTTGCATCATGGCGATCTAACTTACGCTGTGGTGGCTTCTGGTTTTTCTGAAAGTCGGATGGAAGCGTATAAAAACATATGCGAGTTTTTGATTAAAGGATGGCGTAATTTAGGTATTGAGTTGCATTATGGTACCGCTGGGAGAGGTTATATTAATAATCCTAACTGTTTCGGTACGGCAACGGGTGCGGATTTGATAACTGTTGATGGTAATAAGTTGATTGGTAGCGCTCAGCTAAGACGTGGCGATGCAATTTTGCAACATGGCTCGATGCGGTTGAAACCGGATAAGGAGTTATTTAAAAAGGTTTTTGGTGAAGAATTATTTGATGGGGTTGCAATTGGGGAAGATTTGGAAGTTGAAAGAATAATTAATGTTTTAGTTGATGCTGCTAAAGGTTTTTTTGGAGTGGAGTTTGAGGAGAAAGCTTTGAGTGATGCTGAGTGGGAAGAGATTTTGAGAATTTAGTTAGAATTATTGATTCAACCAATCTATTTCAGCTTCATTCAACCCAAGAGAAAAAGCATATCTTCTGAAATCGGTTTCTATAGAAACGAATGGATATTTATCATTATCAGAAGAAAAGTAATCTTTAATTATTGAATTTTTATTCCCAACCAATTTTTCATTTCTTTAATTAACCAATTAATTTCCCCAGAAGTTAATCGAGGAGCAAATGCGCCGAAGCTATATTTTATTACACCGCATTTTACCGTCACCATTGGTAAGTGTTTATTATTTACTAAAATACTAGATTCATCTCTAGTAACGTCGTGAATCGTCGAAGTTTTCTCTATCTTTGTTTTGTAAGTAAAACCAAACAGCTTCCTTTGAAGAGTAAAATCATTTCGATTGAATCTTATATCAAGACTTCCGAAAGCAGTCAATAAAGGCATACTTAAAAATAAAAAGAATAATCCAGGTATAAATAAAAATATTGCAACTTCTGGATTGAAAATAATTATTGGCCCAGCAATAGTAAATATCATCATACAGGCAAATATTAAAGGCAAGTGACTGAACTGTATACCTAGCGGTGGTAATTTAATTTCTAACTGTTCGTAAGATTGATTTAATTCAATTTTACTTCTAGATGGTTTAGAAGCTGTGAATCTATCTTCAATATCAGCTTCGACTGCTTTTTCAATCCAGTTACGCATCACAGGAGGTAAGAATTTTAATGCATCTTCATCCTGCTTTTGCTTATTTTCGGGTAATTGTGAAATACCCAACCAATCATTGATTTCTTGAACCAACCACGCTTTCTCAATATCAACTAATTGAGGACTTAATGCAGCAAAATCATATTTTTTTGCACCAGCTTCTATTGAAATCTTTTGAAATGGTTCATTATTAGCTGACACATTAGTAGTTTTTAAAGCAACATTATGAATGACTGAAGTTTGACCTCTTTTCTTGCGATAGGTAAAACCAAATAGCTTCCATTCTATTTCAAATTTATTTCGGTCAAATTGAATATAACACCCTGCACTCATATTAATAATAATTAATCGAATAGCGAAAAATAATATGCAGAACAATAATACTGGAATTGATTGTGAAAAAATGGCTGTAATTGCAAGTAAAAGTATAATAATATCTAAAGGTATTAATAATATTGCAGTTATTAACCATAGGATGTTTTTTCGCGACGGAATTTTTATTTCTAATCAATCTTCAGATTTTTCTAGCTCAATTCGGCTAGCGTGGGGTTTAGAAATGTAAGAAGATGAATTAACTACGATACCAGTTGTCAAAGAATTTAAAGCAAGAGAAGCACTACTATATCTATCGTTAACATTTGGCTCGGTTAGTTTTTCAATCCAACGGATAAAACCATTACTCAAACTAACTTTATCTTCAAACTGAATCCGCATATTGTTCTGCGGTAAATCAGCTGGTATTATGCCCGTTGCTAAATGAATTAAGGTTGCTCCTAAAGCATATAAATCTGAAGCGGGAACTGTTCTACCACCAAATTGTTCTATTGGTGCGTAACCGTAAGTTCCAACTATCGTAAATGTTGTTCCTTTGGCTGCTGCGTTATCTTGTACCGCTCCAAAATCTATTAAATAAACTTTTTTATCTCCACCTAACATTAAGTTACTGGGTTTAATATCGCGGTGAATAACTTGGGGATTTAGTGTATGTAGATAACAAAGTATTTCTAATACGTCTGTAGCGATTCTTCGTAATTCTGATTCGGTAAATCTCTGTTTACTTTCGATTAATTGCTTTAGCGATGAACCGGGAATATGTTCTTGAACTAAAGCAAACCAGCTATTTTTATCTTCGATAGAAAAATAATCTCGATATTTAGGAATACGAGGATGAGAAAGCTGCTTAAGAATATCGGCTTCCCGTTCAAACAGTTTTAAATCTTGCCATTGAAACTGTTCTCCAAATGCCAAAAATTTGAGAATTACTGTTTCTGCTGGTTGAATTGAGATATCTTCAGCTAACCAAGTTTGACGACCTGCGTTTTGTGCTAACTTTTGTTTTAATTGATATCTTTGTTGGAATATTTGTTGTGCTTCTAACATAAGGAACTATTTGATAAAACATTATATCTTGTTTATCAATAGCTCAAAATAGTTAATTTGTCTTGAGTAATTACCGTAGCTGTTTGAATTCTAAAATAATTTACAATCAACTAAATATGTTTTATAAAAATAAAAAAAATATCTTATCTCCTAGAGTCGTTTTGATATTAATACTCAGTTTTATAACCCTTTTCTTAACTTCCTGGATTATACTTTCCGCACCAACTTTCTTTTTACTAAAATTCGGAGTAGTTGCTCCGGAAATTTGCCCTTGGCTGTTCGTTTTAAATTTTATTAATCTGATATTAACTTTATTATTTATTTCTCAACGTCAATTAAAACGATTACTCTGCATTTTCAGCTTGTTAGGATTGCTGATTTGTAGTTGGGAATTAGCGAGCATTATACCAACTCAAATGCAAATGGATGCAGCGATGAATCGAGCATTAGGTGCCGACTATGAACAACAAATTCCAGTTCAAATAAAAGCACAAATGCGAAAGCATCCTTTCGTTTTAGCTGATGTTTTTCGAGGAATTAGCTTACAGAAAACCCGTCATATAACTAATATTAATTTTGCGACTCCCGCAGGAGTACCGTTAAAAATGGAAGTTTATCAACCTGCCAAAGTTGGTAAATATCCAGCGATTGTATTTATTTACGGTGGTGCTTGGCAAAATGGTAATCCATCGGTGAAATCTGAATTTAATAGATACATGGCGGCTCGTGGATATACGGTATTTGCGATCGATTATCGTCACGCACCAAAATACAAGTTCCCCGCTCAATTAGATGATGTGCGCTCTGCATTGAAATTTATTCGCGATCGCGCCGATCGGTATGAAGCAGATACCGATAAAATGATATTATTTGGACGCTCCGCTGGCGCTCATTTGGCAATGCTGGCAGCTTACCAACCCGATGCACCACCAATCCGCGCTGTGGTGAATTATTACGGCCCGGTGAATCTAACTCAAGGATATAACGAACCACCGATTCCCGATCCAATCAATTCTCGTGCTGTTTTAGAAGCGTTTCTGGGGGGTTCTCCTCAACAGTTACCGAAGCTTTACGAAACCGCTTCACCGATAAATTACGTGGTGCCCGATTTACCACCAACTTTGTTAATTTACGGAAGTCGCGATCATATTGTAGAAGCAAGATTTGGCAGAAAGATGTATGAAAAGTTGCGAGATAACAATACGGCTGTTTTCTTAGAAATTCCTTGGGCAGAACACTCTTTTGATAGCATTTTTAACGGTGTTAGCAATCAATTAGCTTTGTATTATACTGAGAGATTTATTGCTTGGGCGGTTAACAGTTAACAGTTAACACTTAACAGTTATCAATTCCTCGTTCCATCTCCGAAATATCGGAGAGGGATGTCCGTTAGGACAGAATGAGGTTTAAATTCAACTCTATCAAAAACCACTGTATTAAAAGATTTAAAAGATAAGGAATAAATTTATTACTACAAACTAAGCTTCTTTCAAATACCCTTTCGCAATACAGTTTTCAATTTCTGCTAATATAAAATCCCAAAGTTCCGGCGTACCTTCTTCTACTGGTGCCATTCTTTTCATAACTTGACTGCGGTTAATATTATGTATTTTCCAAGTTCCACCTTCGTTTTGTTGATTGTGGAGAAAAGGCTGTATTCTATCTAAAGCTGCCGCAAATTTAGCTGTCGGTGTTTTTCTTGCTTCAAATTCATCCCAAAGTAGTCGCAATTCTTTTGCTTGTTCTTCCGGTAATAATCCAAATATTCTAGTTGCTGCTTGTAATTCTCTTTCTACTTTACTTTCATATCCCTGCACGTCATAACAAAAAGTATCCCCAGCATCAATTTCTACTAAATCGTGAATTAATGACATTTTCATGGCGCGAAATAAATCGGTTCCTTCAGTTGCGTATTCGGCTAAAATTATTGTCATCATCGCTAAATGCCAAGAATGTTCGCCGCTATTTTCTCTACGAGAAGCATCTATTAATAATGTTTGACGCAATACATTTTTCAGCTTGTCAATTTCGATAATGAATTGTAATTGTTGTGTGAGTCGGTTTGGTTGCATTTTTAGTAATAAATAATGTATATATCAATTACAAAATATTACTATGGTGCGTTGCGCTCCGCGACAACACACCCTACATAATCCAAAATCTAAAATACATTATGGCTGATATGTTAGTTAAGCTTTATACTCTGCCGTCTGTAGAAGCGGAGATTACCGCGCAAGAAAAGCAGGGTATAGTTATTAGACGTGCGATCGCGCCGGAAAAAAAGACGATTCTGGCTTGGGTTGAGGAACAATTTAATACACGCTGGATGAGTGAATGTGACGTTTCTTTCAAAAATTCTCCTCCTAGCTGTTGGATTGCCGTAGAAAACCAGCAAATTCTCGGTTTTGCTTGTTATGAATGCACTTGTAAGAATTTTTTTGGTCCTATCGGTGTTGGTGAAGCAGCAAGAGGGAAAAAAGTTGGTAAAGCATTGTTATTAGCTTGCTTGCACGATATGCGGGTACAAGGATATGGTTATGCAGTTATCGGTGGTGCAGGCGAGGGTGTAGCGGATTTTTATCGTAAAACTGTGGGTGCAACAGTTATCGAAGATTCATCACCAGGAATTTATCAGGGAATGTTACGAAAATAATTGGTAATTAGTTCGTAGTTGCGCTTTAGCGCCAAAAATGTAGAGTAATAATTGGTAATTGATAATTGGTAATTGGTAATTGGTAATTGGTAATTGATAATTGGTAATTGGTAATTGATAATTTATTTTAATGGAATCAGTTTTATCTAAAATTAGGAAATGGATTGAGAGTATTTGGGAATTTTTAGAATCGGAAAATTTTATTCGTCCGCTTTTAATTATTATTGTAATTGTTGCAATTAGTTCTTTAAGTTTATCTTGGGTGGAACCAAATCTATCTTTAATTGATAGTTTATGGTGGGCTGTTGTTACCTTAACGACGGTTGGTTATGGTGACGTTACTCCTAAAACAATTCCCGGACGTTTTATTGCTTTTCTTGATATGCTTGTGGGTATTGGGGTTTTAACTCTACTTACCGCTACAGTTGCCAGTATTTTAGTAGAAAAGAAAATAACCAAGGATTTAGGAATGCATTCTTATAATTTTGAAAATCACATAATTTTATGTGAATGGAATTATCGGGCTGAAATAATTCTCAAAGAATTGCGTTTAGAAACTGATTTAGAAAAAGCTCCTATCGTTTTAATTGCCGATATCGATAGAAAACCAATAAAAGATAAACATTTATTCTTTGTCAGAGGTGAGGTTTGTGATGAAACCTTGCAGCAAGCGAATTTACTCAAAGCTAAAACAGTAATTATTTTAGGTGACGAAAATTTAGATTATAAACAACGCGATGCAAAAGTTATATTATCAACTTTGACGGTAGAAAGCATTAATAAAGATGCTTACACTATTGTCGAACTTATAAATGAAAATAATATTAAAAACTGCAATCGAGCTAAAGCTGACGAAATAATTGTCAGCAGTAAATTATCTAGTAATCTTATTTCGAGTGCTGCTATTAATCATGGTATTAGCAGAGTTATTTCCGATATTGTCACTTATGAATATGGTTCGCAAATATTTAAAATAGCCGTTCCTGAATCAGAAGTTGGACATCTTTTTATAGATGTGTTCATGACAATGAAGCAAGATTTTCAAAGTACCGTTATCGCAATACAGCAAGGTGATGACGGAAAAACTATTTCTAATCCATCACCCGACTATAAGCTTAAGATAAATGATTACTTAATTTTTATTGGCAGTCGTGGTAAGTCTTATTCTTCTAAATTTATAGAGAGTTAAGAACAGTAAGTTATAAATTATATAAGCTTTAGTTAAAGTTAGACAAAATATCTGCTTTTGAACTTTTCACAAATATCAATGTTAAATCGTTACTTGACAACGATTAGTTGATAGTGAGATAAAACTTGTGATTGAGAAAAGTATACTGCTTTGTATGTAGAAATACGTCGTATTTATCTACACATATATTTTGTATTAATGTGTAATTTTAAATATTATTAATATCTTGTTAATAACTAAATTATTGTTAATTTTTAAGTTTGGCAGTAAAAAATCAACATGATGCAAAAATTATTATTGAAGTCAAAATATTGGATTAAAAAATCTTGGCACTTTTTAAACCATGAAAATCTGATTCGTCCGCTTTTGATTATTTTAATAATTATTGTCATTGTTTCTCCACTTATAATTTTATTTGAATCTAACTATGATGTTGAGATAAATAAAATTCAAGATTTGGCTGATAGCTCAAGTATTAGCACAATAGAAGATAGTTTCTGGTGGACTATAGTTACCTTAACTACAGTTGGTTATGGTGACTATTATCCTAAAAGTACTGAAGGCCGTTTAATTGCGCTTTTTGTAATGATTGTTGGGATTGGAGTTCTTTCTGTATTAAATGGCTTAGTTGCTAGAATTTTATTAGAACAAAAATTAAAGGAGGAATTAGGAATGGCTTCTTATAAATTGGAAAAACATATTATTATCTGCGAATGGAATTATCGCTCTAAGCAAATTATTCAAGAGTTACGAAAGCATTCTAAAACCAAAAAAGTCCCCATAGTTTTAATTGCCGATATCGAAAGAAAACCAATTTACGATGATAATTTATTCTTTATTAAAGGTGCTGTTAATGATGAAACTTTGCTCAAAGCTAAATTAGATAAAGCAAAAACTGTAATTATTTTAGGAGACGATAAATTAGATTATACAAGTCGCGATGCTAAAGTGATATTATCTACCTTAACTGTAGAAAGCATTAATAAGAATGCTTATACAATTGTAGAACTTTTAAATGAGGCATATAGTGCTACTTGTAAACGTGCCTGTGCTGATGAAATAATTGTTAGCAGTAATTTAAATTGCAATCTAATTGTCAGTGCTGCTATAAATCATGGTATTAGTGATGTCGTTTCCGATATATTAAATTATGAAGATGGGAGTCAGCTTTATAAAATACCTGTACCAAAGCATGAAGTTGGACTTCGTTTTATCGATATCTTTATCAGGATGAAACAAAATAAACAAAGTATTATTATCGCTATTCAAGAAGGTGCAGAAGGTAAAGTTATCTCTAATCCCCCATCTAATCATAAGCTTGCTGATGGTGATTATTTAATTGTTATAGCTGACCATAATCAAACTTATTTTTCTAGTATAAAAGCATAGATTTCGTAGCTGTGTAAGTTAAATTATGACTTTTAATTCTTAACTCCTAACTCCTAACTTTTTAATCTAAGATTGACTCGGAATCACAATCAAGGAAAAATAAGGTACGGTTTCCGCTTCAACTTCATCTACAGACAATATCCTTTGATTCTCCAAAGTCGCATTTTCAATATACTTTGCTCTTTCAACTAATCCTAATTCTTGCAAAACCTGCTTTACCTTAGTAAAATTTCTTCCTAATTTGATAATTACCGCAGCATCTGCAACTTTCAATTTTTCTTGCAAAACTTCCCCGGATAGTATCCCCGAAAGCACCATGAAAACATCATTTTGGTAAGTCAAAGGTACTCCGCACATCGCAGCACTAGCCATTACCGAAGATATTCCGGGAATTATCTCTGTTGCATATTTAGGTGAAAGTCTATCGTAAATATACATAAAACTTCCGTAAAAAAACGGGTCGCCTTCACACAAAACTGCCACATCTCGTCCATTATTTAAATGTTCTGCTAATTGCTCGGCAGCTTTATCGTAAAAGGGTTGGGCGGATTTTTCTAACTTAAAAGGTAATACTATCGGAACTTCTATTCGATCGCCTTGGAGAAACTCAGCAACAATCGAACGAGCAAAACTGTTACCTTCTTCCGAAGCAGGATAAGCAATTACCGGAACAGACTGTAAAATTCGTAACGCCTTCAAAGTAATTAACTCAGGGTTTCCCGTACCAACACCAACACCGTAGAGACAACCCGTCACTGTTCCTCCTGACTTAGAGCATTTACCGCAGCCGATGCGATCGCGCTTCCTCCTCTCCTGCCATGCAAAGTCACAAATGGTACCCCTCGGCTATTCGCAGCAAGAGCCGCTTTCGATTCTGCCGCACCCACAAAACCCACGGGGAAACCAAGAATAACCGCAGGCTTGGGAAATCCCAAATCGAATAATTCTAAAAGATGAAACAAACCTGTTGGAGCATTCCCAATTGCTACTATTGCTCCTTCTATATCAGATTCCCATAATTCCACCGCAGCCGCAGAGCGAGTATTTCCCATTTTCCAAGCTAATTCGGGCACCTCTGGATAATTCAGCGTGCAAATTACGGGATTCTTCGCAGGTAAACGCCGTTGAATTATACCTTTTGCTACCATCTCCGCATCGCATAAAATCGGTTCTCCCGCTGCGATCGCTCTTTTGGCAATAGTTGCTGCTTGTGGTGATGCGGCTAAATCTGTCACAATGTCAGTCATGCCGCAACTATGAATTATACGCACTGCCAAGGGTATTAAATCGGCAGGTAAGTTTTCTAAATTCGCTTCTTCACGAATAATAGAAAAGGAACGATTGTAAATTTCTTTAGGATTGCGGATGTAGTCCATTTTTATTGGGCATTGGGCATTGGGCATTGGGCATGGGGAATTGAAGCTTTATGCCATTTTCAAGCTTAGAATACCACGAACACGAGTAGTTAGCTCGTAAGATATTTTTCACTTATTTCTTACCTATTCCCTATTCCTATTCTCCATTCCCCACCCTAATATAATGTAATCAAAACAAACGAACGCAGGTTGATGCACAAATGGTTGTCTGTAGTGGGTATTGGTGAGGATGGTTTACCTGGGTTGAGTCAGGTAGCTTCCAAGCTGGTGGAAAAAGCAGAAGTTTTGGTGGGAGGTACGCGTCATTTATCGATGCTTTCAGAAGGTGATATTAGGGAAAAGTTAATTTGGAGTTCTCCCATTGCCACTTCTATAGAAGCAATTATCCAGCGACGCGGAAAATCTGTTTGCATTTTGGCAAGTGGCGATCCGATGTGTTTCGGTATTGGGGTTACTCTCACCCGTCGCATACCTATTTGTGAAATAACTATTATTCCCGCACCTTCAGCTTTCAGTTTGGCTTGTTCCCGTTTGGGATGGGCTTTACAGGAAGTGGAAACCTTAAGTTTAGCAGCTCGTCCGATATCTCTTTTGCATCCGGTAATTTATCCTGGTGCGCGGTTACTTATTCTTAGTGAAGGTAGAAATACCCCAGCCATTGTCGCGCAAACCCTTGTAGACAGAGGTTTCGGTAACAGTAAAATAACAGTATTGGAATACATGGGTGGAGAGCGCGAGCGGATGGTTGAAGGTATTGCTGCCGATTGGGAAACCACCAAAATCGCCAACCTAAATACAATTGCAGTGGAATGTATCGCCGATGCAGATATATTGCAGCTTCCCAGAATTGCTGGTTTACCAGACATAGCTTATCACCACGACGGACAACTTACCAAACGCGAAGTTAGGGCGATAACATTAGCCGCACTCGCACCCATCCCCGGACAAATGTTGTGGGATATTGGCGCTGGTTGCGGTTCCATCAGCATCGAATGGATGCGAACTCATCCCCGATGCTGGGCGATCGCCATCGAACAAAATTACTCGCGACTTAACTATATTGCCGATAACGCTGCAAGTTTAGGCACTCCAAATCTGCGTATAATTCACGGTGAATCACCAGCAGTATTAAAAGGATTGCAGCCACCCGACGCAATTTTTATCGGCGGTGGCATGACAGCACAAGGAACATTTGATACCTGTTGGCAAGCACTACGAACAGGCGGACGTTTTGTAGCGAATGCAGTGACAGTAGAAAGCGAGCAGAAATTACTCGAATGGCATAGTCAAGTTGGCGGAAGCTTAACGCGCATAGCCATCCAAAGAGCGCAACCTGTAGGTAAATTTTTGGGATGGAAAGCGATGGTACCCGTAACGCAGTGGGTTGTGGTGAAGGAGTGAGTTAGGAGGCGCGGAGTTAGGAGTAGCAAGCAGTAAAAAGCGTTTCCTCTTTCCCATGCCCAATGCCCAATGCCCTATTACTTATTACCCATTACCAATTACCTATTACCTAATTCCCAATTTCTTAAATTGTATCTGGATCGATGTTTAATTCTCGCAATTTAGCGGCTAATCTTTCAGCTTTTTGTTGAGCAATTTCTTTCTCTTGACGTTCATATTCTTTCTCTTGACGTTCGGATTCAGCTTGTTCTTCGGGTGTAGGAATTAATTCACCATTTGCGGTAAAAAATCTTAATAATCCTTGATGAATACCAAGATATAACTCTAACTGCTGACTCCATAAATGTCCTCGATCGTTAGGCTCTATTAGTTGATATTCACCAACTACTAAATTAAATCCTGTAAACTCTAAAGTGTAAGGATCGAACCAGAAATAATTAGGTGTCCGAAAGGTGTTTTGATAAAGTTTTTTCTTTAGTTCTCTATCAACTTTAGCGGTTGAATCGGAGAGAATTTCTAAAATGAAATTGGGATATTTACCATCTTCATCCCACACAACCCAACTTTTACGGGTTTTACGTTCGGTGTCTGATACGACAAAGAAATCGGGGCCACGGAAATCTTCATTTTTACGCTGATTTTGACTGTAGTAAATAGTCAAATTACCAGCAGCATAAAAATCATTTCTATCTCGCCATAACCATTCGAGACAATTTAAAAGTAAAATAATTTGCCGTAGATGTAGTTCGCTTTCCAAAGGTGGTTCGTCGCTGAATAAATCTCCTGGAGGAACAATAACATTTTCTGTTATATCTTGGGTAGTCTCTAATTCTTTAGCTAGGGACATGATTGGGAATAGGGTTTTAGCAGTTTATAGTTTTATTTTACAAGCACATACAGATTAGAAATAAATTCGCGATCAGTTTACAATGCTGCTTTCAAATTATAAGTAGTGCTGCTTCAATCCAAAATCCAAAATCTAAAATCTAAAATCCCTCAATCCATCTCAAAGCATTCTCAACATCTTCCACCCATTCCCCTTGCGGAAGCATCGGACGTTTTACCATCACTACCTTTATCCCTAATTCCCGTGCAGCAATAATTTTTGCATAAGTTGCATCTCCACCACTATTTTTACTGACAACGGTATCTATATTATGTTGATTCAATAACTGTTTTTCTGAATCCTTATTAAAAGGTCCCCGTTCGAGTAAAAGCAAACCTTTTGGTAATACAATATCCTCGGATGGTTTCTCGATCGCTCGCATCAAAAACCAAATTTCAAGTTGCGAAAAAGCAGTTATTTCTTGCCTGCCAATTGTTAAAAATACTCGCGAGGCAATACTCGGTAAACTTTCTGCTGCTGCTTGTATATTTTCCACTTCTATCCATCGATCGCCAACAACAGATTCCCATTTAGGACGAATTAACATCAAAAACGGTAATCCTAAATGTTCTGCTGCTATGGCTGCATTCTGGGATATTTTCGCTGCAAACGGATGTGTAGCATCGATCAGTAAATCAATTTTTTCTGCTTGCAAATATTCAATTAACCCCACAACACCACCAAAACCACCGATGCGAGAATTTTGGGATGCTATAGCTTGACTAGTGCGACCTGCCAAAGATACTTTTACTTTTATATTTGGTAAATTAGCAGCTTTTTTTGCTAATTCTACAGCTTCTTGAGTTCCACCGAGGATTAATAAATTACGATTCACAACATTTTAGATAAAATTCTATCCTATAGCATCAAAATATCCTTGCATATAACAATAACCATATACTTCATTCGTATTTACGACTGTTTTTTGTAAAGAATTTTTAGCTGCATAGTATCCCTTTAAATAACCATCATATCCAATACCGTTTTGACAATCTTTTCTAGTAAAATTATTATCTTGACAAGATGTAACAAAGCAATAAAAAATTAAACAACTCAAGCAGATGAAATATTTATTAAACATATTTTGTAAAAGCAATCAATAATTTGAGACTTAATTAAACCTTAAACAATGTCCTGAATGACAAACATTTTACTATAGCAACTATAAGTTAAATCTCAAGTTCTAATATTTCAACATATTACAAAAAAACCCGGTTGCTTTTACACAACCAGGCTCAATCATTCAACTATCCAGACCATTTTGTTACCACGCTTACATTATGCGTCGGTTTGCTCAAGGTTAACTTTCACTACTTTATTCTTTTCTTCTTGAGCTTTGGGTAAATGTAAATTCAAAATACCGTCTTTATAATCAGCCTTCACATCAGTATTTTGAATGCGTGCTGGTAAAGGAATTACGCGCTCAAACTTACCGTAACGGAACTCACTTCTTTTAGTACCGTTTTCTTCAGTTGTACTTTCTTCCTTGCGCTCTCCTCTGATAGAAACCGCATTTTCAGTAACTTGAATATCCAAGTCTTTTGCATTCATACCTGGAACTTCTAACTTCAAGTTAACAGCGTCGTCAGTTTCCGATAATTCAGCCGCAGGAACTTTTGAAAAATTACCAAAATTGGAATCATCGGGAGCAATCATATCGTCAAATAAACGATTGAAGCTTCTTTGCAAAGCGTTCATTTCTTGCCAGGGATTGTAACGTACTAAAGCCATATTAATTTACCTCTCGAAAACAAATTGTGTTTGAATTGTGTGTATTAGTTGTGTCCTTTGATTACTATATTAATGAAACTGAAAGCTCGTGTAGATTCGGTTTCTATCACAAATTAAATGAAGAAAACCGACCAATTAAAAGTAGATAATATTATGTTCGGTTAACAGTATAAATTTTGGTACGGTAAACCATAAACAATGTAGAGACGCGATATATCGCGTCTCTACAAGTATCTGAAAATATTTACAATTGTGAAATAATTCAATCAAATATCATTTCTAAACAGACGATACGGGCGTTTTAGCTGTCAACTCCGCATCAGCTTTTTCAAGTTCCGGTTCAGTTGCTGTAATATGTTCTTCCAAAATTGCTAAATTGCGAATATTGGATTTATAAAAAGCATCAAACACGTCACCGAATAAAGGTACGGCACCAACAACCGTTTCCAACCCAACATTAAAAATCATCTTCTTGAGGTTATCATTCGATACACCAACACGAGTTGCCAGATAGATAATGTAGCCAGAAACTATCGTACTGATAATATCTCCAGCACCGGGAACTAAACCAAGAATAGGATCTAATCCGATGCGGAATTTAGTACCGGGAATACCGATGGCAGTATCCATCAGCCGACTAAATTTACGAATCCGTTTGAGAGTAGCGAGTTTTTTTGCAGTATCCATAATTAATATATTTGCATTAATTATTAATCTATGTCTTATATCGCGAGTAAGAATCGGCGATTTGAGCAACTCTATAAAAAGATATGATTTTGGGTGTTGTGGATTTTTATTGTTAGTAGAAGCTATAAAATTAAGACTTAAAATGCGAAATGAATCTTATTTAGCAGTAAAAAAATATCGGGAAGCACTCAAAAGAATTGAGCAGAAAGAAAAAAACGGCGTAGAAGAGAATTACTTGGAGATTAATTAACCTATTAGCCCACGAAGGTGGGCTTCGTTTGTATAGCCCCACAATTCTATTGTGAGGGTGATGTTTTTTATAATCACCTTACAAATAACTGGATGAAACTTTAACACTATTGGAATAACTTCTGTTGCGATTGGTAATTGTGCTATCATTTTCCACTTCACCGATTAATTTCTTACTTTTATTTTAGAATTGCTCCCTAAAAATAACTTCCCCTTTCCTATCAAACAACACCACCCCAACTTTCATCTCTACATCCGCATACTTTTTCACATAAGCTTCCGCTTTCCGACTTATCTTTTCTGCTAAATTACTAAAAACCGCATCTGCTAAACCCAATTTAATCAACTTTTTATGGGCTTCATCCGCCGTCTTAACCTGCAAAACAGTTCTTACAGCTTCAATATCTCCCCCAACTTCCACCACCGCAGCAGCAATAATTTCCAACTTTGCATCGGCAATATGACTCGAAGTATTGAAAATTCCACCTGCTAACTTAATTAACTTTCCCTGATATCCCAACAACAATACCGATTCTGCTTTATACAAACCCGCTTCCACCAATAAAGCCCCCAACCAATTACCAGTAGGAACTATCACCGATTCCGGAATAGATAAACGTTCCGCCACATTGTTACCATTCGCACCAATGCAAAAAACTAAATTAGGATTACTTTTCACCTTCTCCCGTAAAATACCGCGAAATTCTTCCAAATGTTCCGCAGCAGAAAGAGGTTGAGAAATACCGCTAGTTCCCAACAAAGCCAAACCTTCTAAAATACCAAAAGCTTCATTAGAAGTACGTTTTGCTAATTCCCTACCTTGAGGAAGAATAATTTTGACAGTAACGGTTTTATCTTCAGGAATTAAAGGCAATAAATTCTTTTCAAACAAACGACGCGCAAAACTATAAATCGCAGCTTCCCCCGTCGCAGTTTTTCCCAAACCTTCCCCAGCTTCCAGGTTTAATATTTTTTCTTGTATTTCTTCCTGTCGCGGCGACAACTTTACTAAAGCCCAAATAGGAGTATTTTTAGTTAAATCTAAATTATCACCGGGATTGCTTAAGGCGATCGCCAAAGCAGTATTATCATCTAAAACGGCAACTTGCTCTATGGGAATTTCTGCACTTTCATCAAGTAAATCCAGAGAAACCGACGATAATTCTGTTTTATTACTTAAATTATTACTTAAATTATTTTCTAAATTACTTTTTAAACTATTATTTAAATCAATTAAAGCAGCCTTCGCAGCAGCCACCGCGAAGACAGGTAAAGTGTAACCGGGGAGAGGAGGATGGGGAGACAAGGGGATTGGGGGATGGGGGGATGGGGAGATGGGGGGAGATGGGGAGATGGGGAGATGGGGAAGAAAATTATAAAGTCATTCGTAGTGGGAGCATCTTGCTCCCTAGCTGTTTCATTAAACAGAAAAAATACTTAATTCCCAATGCCCCATGCCCAATCCCCTATGCCCAACTTTAAATACTGGGAATTCTTGCTAAAACGCCTTTTTTCAATGCTTTTGGACGTTCTGACCAAGGCATTTGACCGTCTGGTTTTTGATAATATAGACTTGCACATTCTAAAACTGCCGCTGATGTGTCCGAAAGTGCTTCTGAATCGTAGTTTAAATCGCCAAATAAATATGTCATCTTAGCTGGTGCGGTAAAAGCTACAGCGCAAGAATGACTGCAAGCACTCATGCATTCTACAGATTTAACTGTAAATTCTTTTGATAGCGCCCAATCTTGGTGTTTTTCTTCAAGTTCTTTTAATAGTTTTTCACCACCACTGGTACCTACACGCTTTCCATCTTGCCAAGTACTCGCACAACTGGAGCAAACTAAAATTGTGTGTTGATTATTCATTTTTATGATGTTTTAATTGTTTCTATAAAAGCGTTACTTTGCCGTAGCATCATAGATTACCATGATTTGTGCCAGCTAGATGATTTTATAAATTTAGATATTCGATTGAAAAATTTTATATGTTACAGGACTTATGCAATTATCACAGTACCCGGTTGGTGCGTGACACACAAAACATTGTTAATACCTTCGTAGTTGCTCAAAGTGTCACGGCACCCGACAAAATTACCTTTAACCTCTAACCTTTAACCTCCAAAGTAGATTTAGCTATCATTCCTAATTGCAATCCTGGTGGATAGCTGCCTTCTTCTTTCACTCTCTTAATATCAGCATCGGCAATGCGTAAATTTAATTTTTGCCCTAATGAGCGTAAAATATCTCCTCGATCGATTAAACCCGCAATTGCTCCTGCTGGCGAAAGTACGGTAATACGCTGCAATTTCTCGTTTTCTAATTTGGTAATGACTTCAACTAAACTTGTCGATTCTTCTACGGAAGGAATTTCATCCAAAGGACGTACTATACTTTGTACGGTTTGAGTGTCCCACAAACTTCTTTCTATAACTTGCAAATCATTTACACAAACCATTCCTTGATAGCGCCCATCTCTGTCAGCAAAATAAACTTGCGATCGATCGCTTGCCAATAAATATTCATCTGCAAAAGAACGCAAACTTTTATCTGCATCAACGACACGAAACTCCCTAGTCATCGCATCGCTAGCAACCATTTCTAATAAGGTTTCCTGTAGCTGAGTAACGCGCAAATAACTAGTAGCATTGCGAATACCAAACCAACCCAACAAAGCAATCCACAAACCCGTTATTAATTCACCCGTCTGGTAATCTACTATCAAACCCAAAGCAATCGCAGCATAACCTAAAATTTGTCCCGCTCTTGCTGCTAGACGTACTGCCTTATAACGGTTTCCCGTCGCTTTCCAAAATGCTGCTTTTAAAACTTGTCCGCCATCGAGAGGTAAGCCAGGAATTAAATTAAATAATGCTAAAACTAAATTAATTCTTGCTAAATCTCCCAACATCATATGTAGGGCAATAGTATCCGGTATCGCAGCAGCCGTCAAAAATAACAAAACAGACAATCCAATACTTACCAAAGGACCTGCGATCGCCACTTGAAATGCTTGTCCTGGTGTCTTCGATTCTTCTTCTATAGCAGCAACTCCGCCAAACAAAAATAGGGTAATTGAATTAACTTTAATCCCCTGCTTTTGTGCTACCAAGCTATGACCCAATTCATGTAATAATACGGAGCCGAATAGCAACAGCGCCATTATTATTCCAGCACTCCAACCTTGAACAGTTCCCAACTCCTGATAAGATATTCCAAAATTAAGTGTTGCTAAACCTAAAATTACAAACCATAAAGGGTCTAAAAATAGCGGAATTCCGAATAAGGAACCGATTCGCCAATTTGAACTTGTTTGCATAAAATGTTTCCTAAATCAGATTTTCTTAAACTTAGTTCAAAAAGCAATAAAATTTAATCTTTCACTTAAAACGTAAATAATAAAACAATGCTTTTTCAAACCGCTCTATCTTTTAGGATAAACAATAAATTAAATGCAATATTGGATTTGTTATTCGGTAAACTTCACTTTTATAGTTCGGTTTAAACAGTTATCAGTTATCAGTGAGCAGTGAGCAGTTAGGAGTTAGGCAACGGATGGAGTTAGGAGTTAGGAGTTAGGAGTTAGGCAACGGATGGAGTTAGGAGTTAGGAGTTATTCTTCTTCCCTTCTCCCCTCTCTCCCTATCTCCTCATTTCCCATCCCTCCTTAAAAGCTAAGGAGGGTTAGAGTAGAGTTATGAAAGACGACCGATATTATGTAATCCTAGAACAATACCTACGCCGAGAAGGTGTCCAAAACACATAGCACCAACAAATGCTGGTGCGCTTAGAGGCAAAGGTAAACCGGGGAATTTAGGTCCTACCTGGGGATAGCGAATAATCTTTGGAGCTAATAAAACTGATACCAGACAGCAAACGCTAATGATTATTCCTACGGCTGGACTCCAACTACCTGTGGCGGCAACTGTTGGTTGAACTGCTAACAATAATGATGAAATCAAAGCTTTTTCTCCTAAATGAAGAGACAAATATATCTAAGCCATCAAAATTATAAAAATTGCTGAGAAAATAACCTAAATATGTCTCAATAATTTACAATTTTTTGAAGTTTCGCTACAAATATTAATAATATTCAGAATTCTATGCGAGTAAAAATCTGCGGAATCACTCAACCTATTCAGGGTAAAACTATTGCTTCTCTTGGTGCGACAGCATTAGGGTTTATTTGCGTACCTTCATCACCAAGGTACGTGACTTCAGAACAAATTAAAGCCGTAATCGAACAGCTACCACAACAAACTGATAAAATCGGCGTTTTTGCTAACTCCAGCAAAGAACAAATTGCTCAAACCGTTGCAGACACTGGATTGACAGGCGTACAACTCCACGGAGATGAAGGAAAGGAATTTTGTCAGCAGTTGCGTGAATCTTTACCAAATGTAGAAATTATCAAAGCCCTACGAATCAGAGATGCTGATGATTTTGATAAAGCAAATACCTATACCAAATATGTAGATACCTTATTACTTGATGCTTATCATCCCGAACAATTAGGGGGTACGGGTAAAACATTAAATTGGGATAGTTTGCAACAATTCAGTCCCGATTGCCCGTGGTTTTTAGCTGGAGGATTAACCCCCCAAAACGTTTTAGAAGCCCTAAATAAAGTAAACCCCAACGGCATTGATTTATCAAGCGGAGTTGAAACAGCCCCTGGGGATAAGGATTTAGCTAAGGTTGGTGAGTTGTTTGAAAAACTGAGAAAGTAAGAGAGGGGGAGAGGGGGAGAGGGGGAGAGGGGGAGAGGGGGAGAGGGGGAGAGGGGGAGGGGGAGAGGGGGAGGGGGAGAGGGGGAGAGATAGGGAGCAAGATGCTCCCACTCCTAATTTCTAACTCTTAACTCCTAACTCCTAACTCCCAACTCCTAACTCCTAACTCCTAACTCCTAACTCCTAACTCCTAGCTCCCAACTCCTAACTCTTTAAAAAAACGCTGGTTGGTGACGAATTAAACTAAAGAATTCTTCACGAGTTTTCTGCTCTTCCTCGAATACTCCTAACATGGCACTTGTTACAGTCCAGGAACCGGGCTTTTGTACTCCCCGCATTGTCATGCATGTATGTGTAGCTTCCATGACAACAGCAACGCCTTGTGGATCGAGTATTTCTTGAATAGCTTCGGCAATTTGACGGTTTAATCGTTCCTGTACTTGCAAGCGACGAGAGTACATTTCTACAATTCGAGCTAGTTTGCTTAGTCCTACAACTTTTTGGTTGGGGATATAAGCGACGTGGGCTTTACCCATGAATGGCAGCATATGATGTTCGCACAAACTAAAGAAGTTGATATCGCGAACTAACACCATCTCGTTATGACCTTCGTCAAATATGGCACCATTAACTAATTCTTCTAAAGATTGACTATAACCGCTAGTCAGAAACCGCATTGATTCTGCTACGCGTAGTGGTGTTTTGAGCAATCCTTCTCTTTCTGGATCTTCTCCAACTCCTAAAAGCATTGTTCTTACGGCATCTTTCATTTCCTCCATTTGTTCCTCTGAAGGAGAATATAAATTAGGTTGGGAACCATCTTTGGTATTTCTGTCAGATCTGGGATTTACAGCATCTTCTAGGTTTGGAATCAGAGGAGATTGTGAACGATCGGAACCGTTAGAACTAGCAATAGTCATGATTTGGGTCTAAATAAAAATTCAACAAATGAGTAATTTTTGAAGGCTGTTAAGAGTTAAGAGTTATCAGTCACTAATTATCTAACAATTTGTTTTATAGTGTATCTTCACCATGCTCAGCCATCTAATTGATTTTTAATTAGAATCGATAACAAGATTTAGTCACCAAGATTCTAATTACCGTCTTGTTAGTGCAAGTAATTAATGAACAATAAAATAGTTGTTAACAACTTGATGCTCCACACCCTCCGGGTGAAACTTTACGATCTACACCCTCCGGGTGAACAACTGTTAACTGAAAACTGATTTACAGAACTCCCGCGCTGGGCATCAAAGTTAATTCATCTACAACTGCTTGTTTTGGCAACAATGCAGCGTGAAGAATCGATTGGGCTACGATTTGTGGTGTAAGCATATTTGAACGATCGAAGTCGGCATTTACAGTTTCTGTATCCCAAATTTCTGTATTTACTGCACCCGAACAAATAGCAGTTACACGAATTCCGTTGGCACGTTCTTCTTGAGCAAGGGCTTGAGAAAGAGCAATTACGCCTGCTTTGCTAACACTATAAGCACCCCAGTTCGCGAATGCTTGTTTACCCGCAATAGAAGCTACGTTAATAATTGTGCCTCTATTTTGTTGGCGCATTGAAGGTAAAATTCCCTTAATACATTCAAACACGCTCGTAAGGTTCAAATCGATTACTTGCTGCCAGTCGGATAAAGGTGTTTCGCTCAATGTGCCGGTATAACCCATGCCAGCATTGTTAACAAGAATATCTATGTTACCAAAGTCGAGGACTATTTGATGGATGTTTTCTTTTACATCAGATACTTTTGCTAAATCTACGACATAAGTTTTAGCTTTGACTCCGGTTTTTGTCACAGTATTTTCTACTGCTGCTAGTTTTTCGGCAGAACGACCTATTAGGGCAACTTCTATTCCTGAAGACGCGAATGCTAAGGCTGTTTCTCTACCAATACCGCTGCTTGCACCCGTAATTAAAGCGCTTTTTTTAAGTTCGGTCATACGGTTTTTTCAAAATAGATAACATTCAAACCTCTTTACCCTAAAACATTTTCAGAATATAAAACAAATCAAAAAATGCAAGAAAAATCCGCGTAAGTGTTATAACTTACTTCCAAAATTAAGTTATTACTAAAAAATTTTCGCAGCAGTTTTTTATAAACAGCAAACTGGATTTAGTTCTTTGCTTTCAAGGACTAAATGAAAAAATTGGTTAATCTACAACAAAATGTTTAAATGCATTTTCAAATAACTAATTATTAGTTATCAGTTACAACTACCTATGGCATAAATAATTTTTATAGACAATAATTAAGAACTATTAAGTGCCATAGGTGATTATAACATTACCGAGGGACGATAGTATTTTGGGACAAAAGCAGGGACAAAAGCTACGAACGAGCAGCTTCGGTAAAAACTCCCATCTTACGGAATCTTTGATAGCGCAATTCTTTTCTTTCTTGGGCTGTCAAATTGTTAAGTACTTCTAAATTTTCCAGTAGGGCTGCTTTAAGGCTGTTTGCGGCTTGTAGGGGATCGGAATGAGCGCCACCAATTGGTTCTGTCAATATTTGATCGATAATACCTAACTTCTTCAGGTCGTGAGAAATAATTTTTAAAGCCGATGTTGCTTGCGGAGCTTTACCTGCATCTTTCCATAAAATTGCCGCACAAGCTTCGGGAGTTGCAACGGTGTATACGGCGTGTTCAAACATCATCACGCGATCGCCGATTCCAATTCCGAGTGCGCCACCCGAACCTCCTTCACCAATTACGGTGCAGATAATTGGAACATCATAAGAAAACATTTCTCGTAAGTTGTAAGCGATCGCTTCACCTTGCCCTTGTTGTTCGGCTATGACGGTTGGTAAAGCGCCGGGAGTATCGATAAAAGTGATGATGGGCATTCCAAACTTGTTTGCGTGTTCCATCAGTCGCAAAGCTTTGCGATATCCACCAGGGGAAGCCATACCAAAGTTACGGGCAATATTATCTTTAGTATCCCGTCCTTTTTGATGACCTAAAATTACTACGGGTTGATTTCCCAAACGGGCTAGCCCGCCAACTAAAGCCGGATCGTCCGAACCACATCTATCGCCGTGTAGCTCAATCCATTCATCTGTAATTGCTTGAATGTAGTCTAAAGTACTAGGGCGACGTGGATGACGAGCAACTTGCAGCCGCTGAGTAGGCGATAAACTGCTGAAAATTTCTTCACGTAACTGCATGGCGCGTGCTTCTAATTGATGTATCTGGTTAGTTACATCAACGCCATTTTCTTCCGCCAGTTTACGAATCTGCTCAATTCGATTTGCCAGTTCTGCTAGGGGCTTTTCAAAGTCCAAAAGTAGCGGTTTACGCCCTTGTTGTGTAGCCATTGTTTGAATAATGATTGGTGAGTTACAAGTTACGAGTGTTATGAGTCATGAGTTGAGAAACTGCTTTAACAATTCCCTACCCTTAACTCATAACAATTAATCGTTAACCGTTAACTACTAAAGAACTGTTTTTCAAAAATATCCTAAGTTGAGGATGGTTTTTTGTAAGCCCCTTTGTTAACTGTTAACTGTTACACTAGCAGCGGTCGGAATCCGTGCTTGACGGACACTTGACCAATCTGCTCCATTTTTTCTACGGTAATCTGATTGCGTCCCCAAGAAAAGTTAGTATGCAACTTTTCAAATTCAAGCAGCATTGACTCAGCAAAACAAGCAAAAAGTTGACGTGCTGGAACATCCATGCGAACAATGTCCATGATTTTCCAGTCAATGTCGAGAGAATGCTCTACGATGCCACCGTTGAGAACGTATACCTCTGGATGCACAATCTTGGTTCCTAAGTTTTTGGGATAGCCACCATCAATTAGCAAGCAAGGTTTTTTTAAGCTATTGGAATCAATTTCCACACCTTTAGGCATACTGGCAACCCAAACGATAATATCTGCTAGAGGTAACGCTTCCTCTAAACCCATTATTTTTCCACGCCCAAGGTCAGATTGCAAGGATGTCAGACGTTCGGTGTTACGCGCTATAAGCAACATTTCCTTAACATCCGTTTTTGCATCCAGCCAGCGACAGACAGCGCTACCAATATCTCCTGTAGCTCCACATATAGCAACTGTTGCTTTTTCAAGCTCTATACCAAGTTTTCTTGAGGCTTGCTCTACTTGCCGACAAATAATGTAAGCAGTATGAGTATTTCCTGTAGTAAACCGTTCAAACTCAAGCTTGATATTGCGGATTTGAGGAATTTGTTCTAGCTTAAATGTCTCAAAAATAATCGAGGAAAAACCACCCAAAGCTGTGATATTTATACCATGCTTTTGGGCATGAGCCATCGCATTCAGTATTTTGCGAGTAGCAGCTTTCATGCGGCGAGTTGCCAGCATTTCTGGTAAAAAGCAAGATTCTACATACCGCCCTTCGATTTTTTGTCCGGTTACACTTGTAACCGTAATATTATCTACTATTTGGGGAGGGGCACTACACCAAAAATCTAGCCCCTGGTCGGCATATTCTGGGTAGCCTAATTCTGAGGCTACTCTTTGCGCGTGTTCTAAACTTGTAAGATGTCCGATTAAACCAAACATGAACTATTAATTTCGGCTTATGCTTTGTGAAAGGATTAAAGGCGTGGAACATAAATAGACGACATGAGAACTGCTCCTCTAGAAAACCGTAAATGGTACCCGATTGTAAGCAGGTGAGGAGCAATAATCATGGTTAATTCTATTGTTAAATTGTATATCGTAACTAACCTTTGTAACAAAGGATACTACGATTTAGGCGGCTCTAAGTCCGTATGCGGAAAGACGCATGATCTCGCGAGTAGTGAAGCCGATATTACTCAAAGCGTCTCCGTATTGAATCATAAAGTCTTCTACTAAAGCATCTTTGGGCATTGCCATAACTTCAGCATCTTTTTCTACTTCGTTAAGCATTTTCCAAACGATAGGTAAGTTTTGAGCGTTAGCTTCTTCTAATTCAGCTTTGGATTCTTCAAAATGTTCTTTGAGCCAAACTTCCCCAAAGTTGAGGTGGGTATATTCATCTTTAACAACACCCTCAGTTACTTTACGAGAGAAATCATCCGCAACTGGGATAAAGATGTGGTAAGCGGCGATCGCAAAACATTCGATAATCAAAGATTGAATTAACAAGCAGGTAACAACCTTATCCTTTGCGGCTGCATCTTGGAAATTTTGATGCAATTGAGAGAAAAACTCCTTTGCAAATTCCATATCCGCCGTGACTTCAAGATTTTTAGCGCAGGCTTGAAAACCTTTCTTGTGACGCATCTCCATCTTAGAAAGACGAACTAAATCATCTTTTTTATCTGGTAGCAATTGCCCCAGAGATAAATAATTGTCGTATGCTTCTTGTTCTCCCTCGACCACAATTGCATTAATGCGGCTAAAAGCATCTTTGTATGTTTCGCTGCGATAATCAAGCTCAGATGGGGCTATAAGCTCCTGCATCTTGGATTCCCTCCCGATATGAAAGTATTTAATACTCGACAAGTGATGAAATTGGAACGAAGTTGAACTAAATCGATCGAGTCAAAAGAAAACGATATATTTACCACACACATCAAACCTATTATTAGTCTAAAGTCTGAATGTAAATTACGTATTCTTATGGAACCGGCATCGATGGATTTAAGTTCGGTGCTTCATTGTTCATTCTCAACAGAATATACTTGGTTTAATTTTACTTAACAACCCACTATGTTATAGATTAGCTGTTGCTGGGGGCGATCGCTCTGGTAACAGGAAAACTAATACGCTCAGATAAAGATTCATTTATGTTCAAACCAAACCGGATGCGAAAATACGGTAACTTTTTGACCCTAGTACTATTACTAATATTGGCAGCTATTATCCTATTGCCGCTAATTGTGGTCTTTTTAACATCATTCGCACCCGAGGGGGCAGTTCAAAGCGTGTTACCGAGAAATGACCTGACTTTATCTAATTACCACGATGCATGGGAGCGGGGTAAATTTTTTCGAGCGTTTGTTAACTCTACCTTGGTGGCTGTTAGTGTTACCTCTTTTCAAATTATAACTTCGGCATTCGCTGGTTATGCATTAGCAAGGTTAAAATTTAGAGGACGTGAATTATTACTGTTGATAGTATTAGCGACGTTGGTAATCCCATTTCAGTTGCTGGTAATTCCCGTATTTTTAGTACTTAAATGGGGAAATTTAATCAATACCTATTGGGCACTGATTTTACCTACTGCTGCCAATGGCTTTGGTATTTTCTTACTGCGGCAGTATTTTCAAAGTATTCCTGTTGAGTTAGAAGAAGCAGCAGCCATAGATGGAGCTTCGAGGCTGCAAATATTATGGCAAGTAATGTTACCCTTAGCCCGTCCGGCATTAGTCACGTTATTTTTATTTACCTTTATCGGCGAATGGAACGATTTATTTAAACCCTTAGTATTTACAACCCGCCCCGAATTAAGAACAGTACAGCTTGCTTTAGCAGAGTTTCAGGAGCAATTTACTAATAATTGGCCTTTATTAATGGCAGCAGTCACAATAGCCACCGTACCCGTAATGTTACTATTCCTCATCGGTCAACGGCAGTTTATTCGCGGTATCGCCACTACGGGAATTAAGAATTAATTTGGGCATGGGGCATGGGGCATTGGGAATTGGTAATTGGTAATTGGTAATTGGTAATTGGTAATTGGTAATTGGTAGTAAGTTTATTTCTGCCTATCTCCCGTGCCCTATGCCCAATGCCCAATGCCCAATTTATATTATGCCACTAAATAAAGTGTCATATATCCGTAATAACTCGGTGCAAGGACAAATGCACTCAGAGGTTATGATTTTTGGACAATGAAATAAAGTGTCATCGGTTCCGAGCATTAAGTAAAGGTTTTTAACTTAAGCTTTAGATTGAAACAAGAGCATCTATTGCAATATGAATTCATTGGATGATAAGAAACTACCTGCTGTATTAATGGCATCAAGTTCAAGCGAACTACTTCAACGTTATGCATTAGGAGAAAGGGATTTTCCTGGCAGCAGACTGAATGAAGCTAATTTGACTCGCGCCGATCTTAGTGGTGCCGATTTGAGTCGAATTCATCTGCAATATGCTTACCTAGCAGGTGCCAAACTTAGGAATACTAATCTTAGCCAAGCCTTGCTTAACGGCGTTCAATTAGTAGGTGCCGATGTACGAGATGCAAACTTAAGCATTTCAAATTTGAGTGAAGCTGAATTATCTGGTGCTGACTTTCGCGATGCAGTAATGATTTCAGCTGATTTACGCGGTGCTGACATTAGTAATGCCAATTTTAGCTGTGTCAATTTGTGTGGTGCTGACTTACGCTACGCTAATCTGGTTAATTCTAATTTCAGCTATACAAATTTCAGAAATGCATTTTTAGCCTCAGCAAATTTAAGTAACGCTTATTTAGTTGGTGCTAATTTAAGCCATGCCGATCTTAATGGTGCAAATGTAGAAAATGCTTTATTTGGATACAATAAAGGACTTTCCAAGGCTCTAAAGCTTAATTTACAATTGCGCGGAGCAATATTCATAGTTGACAGCGAACTTTAATCAGTGAGCAGTGAGCAGTAAACAGTGAACAGTATCTATCTCAATTATGGGTTTGTACGTTTAAAAAATATGTATAGAATTATATTCTCCGCAATTCTTTTTTGGATAAAAATATCCACCGTTAATTAAGCCTTAATTAATTATTACGGATTATTTTTAATTGCTCACTGCTCACTGCTCACTGCTCACTGTTCACTGCTCACTGCTCACTGCTAACTGATTACTCGGTTTCTTGGATTTGCAAGCGTACCGTGCGTTCGGTTGTACCGCTAATTTGTAATTCCATGATTTCTCCACCGAGGGGTTCTAAACAATCAAGTAGCGTTCTTAGATGTGGTGTGGAAGCTCCTGTATCTACGTAAAGTCTATCTGATAAGTTACCAATGCGTTTCCAAGTCATATATAGCTTGGCTATAGTTTGTTCTATCTGAGATGCTTGATTGACTAAATCAGCGGCTATATTCATGCATCCGACTCTTTGGGCTTCTTCTAGCGCTGTTTCGATATCAACTTCTTCATTAGATAAAGCCTGTACTTGTACTGCTGCTTTCAAGTATTTTGCTAGATAACGCGCCTCTGTTGTAGCATTTTTGAGAGTATCAACGTCTGGATTAGCGGTAATTTCATCTTGAATTACTACTTGATGGGGTTGTGGTAATTTCTCCATCTCCTTAACTAACGGTGCAAGATAACGAGGAGGAAGAGTGTTATCTGCTACTTTCTGCTTTACTGGTTGGGGTACTAACTCTGAGGACATTGCCGTCCACTCTTCTGAAAGTTGTTTTACTTCTCTTCTGGTAATTCTATCGCCATTTTGTGCGGCTTCACTTACCATTATCTGGACTTCAGGTGAGGCTTTGGCGGTTTCTACAAAGGCTCGTTTACTAAAGTTGTTGATAGAGCTTGTCTCAAGTTTGCCAGATTGTAGCAAGGTATCGGCGCTGTTTGCTAACTCAATCAAAGCATAAGCATTACTTTTACTAATTTCCCGTTCCTTGAGCCATTTTAGAAAGCCGGTACCGCGCCCGTCTCCTCCTTTTTTCTCGCGATCGCGAACTGCGCGTAGAATTCTTCCTCGCCAAATATCGGTTTGTAAATCAAATTTATCGCATACCTGCCAAGCTACATCTAACTGCTGGAGAAACTCTATTTCAGGAATCGCTTCATCTTCGGGATCTGGTAGCTCGAAGGTTAAATCTGCTGGCTGTTGTAAGGCTTCAACCAGTTCGTTGATGTTATCGGTTGACTGCACGGTAATAAACGTTCCTTGAGGGAAAGCGAAAGGCTTGGTTATTATCACATAATCTGGGAGCGTTATTAGCTATTAGTTATTAGTTATTTGCAACTAACCTCTAACAACTAACAACTAACAACTAACCACTAACCTCTATTTTTCCTTATACGTCCAAACCCCATCATCCCAGTCATCATGGGTGTGGGGATTATCTAGCCAATAGTGACAGCGCTTGAGATGCGATAGTGCGGCTTTGTCATCTGCTTCAATTTCCAAGACTTTGGCGAATTGGTTTTTGGCTGAGGTAAATTGACGGTTGATATAGTATTCGCGTCCTTTATGATAATATTCGATCGCACTCAGTTTATCGCCGCTTATCTCGTCGCCACGCATACCAATTAATTCGTATATTGATACTGGCTCGTTGCGACCTTTAACGCGAATGAAATCTAGTTCTCTTGCCCATACCAAGTGTTTGCAAGGTTCATAGGTGTTATCGCTGATAATAATGTCACAGCCGTACTGTTTGCTGACGCTTTCCAAACGGGAACCAAGGTTTACACCGTCGCCGATTGCGGTAAATTCCATCCGTTTGCTCGAACCAATGTTTCCACTGATTACAACGTCTGAGTTGATACCGATACCAATCTTAATTTCTGGCTTGTTATCTGCATGACGACGGGTATTAAAATCTTCCAAACGACGGCGCATTTCTAAGGATGTTTGTACGGCCATCCAAGCATGGTTTTGTAAAGGTAAGGGCGAACCATATACCGCCATAATGGCATCACCGATGTATTTATCTAAGGTGCCTTTATGTTTGAAAACCGCTTCTACCATTGACTCGAAGTATTCGTTGAGCATACCCACTACTTCTTCTGCTTCCAAGTTTTCTGTTAAAGTGGTGTAGCCGCGAATATCGGAAAATAGAATCGAAACTTCTTTGCGATCGCCACCTAGTTTTGCATCGTCTAATTTGAGTAATTCTTCGGCTAATTCTTGAGTCATGTAGCGATACATGGTACTCTTGAGCCGCTTTTCGTCGCTGATATCGTCCATTACTACCAGCGCACCCCTAACTTGTCGATTGTCGCTTGCGTCAGCGATGGTGTTGATCGACAAGTTGATGCTATTTTCTAAAGATTGATGGGTAAGAAGAGTGCGATCGGGATAATATTGTTCGCGTAATTTATCATCGGCAGCATTTAAAGCATCTTGACACCATTTATCAAAGTCGTTTTCTTTGATATTAATAATATCGTTGATTAATTTGCCTTCTAAACGTTCTTCTGCTTCTAATCCCAACAAACGTAAAGCGCTTTCGTTGGCTGCAAGAATGTGGCCTTTACCATCGGTAGAAATAACACCATTGGAAAGACTGCGAAGAATATCGCGTTGCATTTGTTCTTGCTGCTTGATGGTGGCAAACAATTGAGCGTTTTGCAGCGCTACACCTGCTTGTATATTAAAGGCTTCCATAAATTGTTCGTCGTTACGATCGAAACTAGCTTGGAAGCATTCGGGGGCTTGCGGCCAATCTTCGGGGTTATAAGGAGGACATTGATTTTTGTTCTTCTTATTTACCAGTTGAGTTACGCCAATTAATTCCCTGTCGCCGTTGAATACTGGCATACACAATAAACTACAGGTACGATAACCGTTGGAACGATCTATTTGTTTGGCTGTATCGGAGTCGGGATTGTCGTACAAGTCGAAGGGAATATTTAAAATTTTACCGCTTGATGCCACTTGACCGACAAAACCTTTACCCATCGGCACTCGCAACTCCTTAGTTGAACCATCATCCAAGGTAATTTTTGTCCACAATTCTTGGCGATCGCGATCTATGAGCCATAAAGTAGAACGATCGGCGTTCATTAGTTGTTTGGCTTCATCCATCACTCGCTTGAGCGTCTCTTCTAAATCGAGACTGCTTTGCGAAAGTGATTTTATAGCTTTCATCAACGCTTCAGCAGCTCGTTGCTTTTGAGTTGCTATGTAAAAAGAACGCGATGATTCTAAAATTAATCCGATCGAAGGCGCAAATTCTTGAAACAATTGCTCGTCAGCATCAGTAAAGCCCCTATCATCGATACGTTCGCATAAAGGGGCTTCACTATTGTTATCTGGTTTTAATTTATTTAACAATTGCACTACCGCGACCAATTTACCTTGTTCGTTGAGCAAAGGTAAAGCCAACATGGTGTAGGTTCGGTAATCGGTTCTTTTTTCATGCTCCCGCGCAAAAGAAGAACGAGTATCGTTGTAAAAATCAAAGGGAATATTAACAACTTTTTTATGAGTTGCAACTTCACCAGCAATACCTTTATTTGCCGGTATGCGAATTTCTAAAGAACGCTTTCCTTCCCCTTCAGCAACAATTGTATACAGTTCTTGTTTCTCTTCATCTAACAGAAATATTGTTGTTCTATCCGCACCTAATAACTCCCCAGTTTTGAGAGTAATAGATTGCAACATTTCTTGCAAAATTGCTTCAAACCCTTTAGAATCCAACATTGATAGGGTTTGATTTACAATCTGTAATTTATGCTCTACATCTTTAACAACTTGTTTAAAAGTATCTTGGGTCAAAGGAGCAAGGAAAGTCGAAATAGTTCCTTCCTCTTGACTCGCAAGAGCATCTAATCGAGCAGAATTCTGAATAAAGTCGCGCTTACCCTGACTGTTTCCACCATTAATTAAATCGGTGGTTTCACTGCGACTACGTTGGTAGACTGACATAGCTGCCTTATGATATAAGATTTGTTTTATTAATTGATTCTTTATGGGCGATAATACCGATAGCTCTAAGTTAATCTTGCCAAAGAAAGCAATTTTAAATTTTCTATGATAAATCGGCTCATTTAAAAGAAATAAACAGATGCATTTCGGCCATATTGCCCTTTTTTCTTTAAATCCTGACTAAGAAAGAAAAAAAATGGTTTTCACATATTTTGTCTTATCAAATAAGAGAATTATCCACAGTTTAATCTTCGATCGAAGAAAATGTCACTGACGAAGATACGTAGACAATAAAACAATAAAAACAAATTCATTTGATCGACGATAAGTACCTAAATTTAAATATTTTCATACCTGTTTATAACCAAAACATTGCATGACTGCCAATTTGATTTTTAATTAACTATGAAAAATAACACATTAATTTAATCGCTATAAAATTAACGTGAATATACTTATAAGTAAAAGAGCCGTAGCTACTTAATTACTTTTCTAAGCCTTGTAAAAAAACATTCGGTTCCACTATCCCGGTCATTTAAAACTGTTTGTTGCTATGATATCAGCAACAATGGGTATTAAATAGTAGAGTTGTATTTTTTACATGACTATGTTGATATTATTCCCAAATTTTTGACAAAATTAACAGGTGCAAGGTAATAAATTGCATTAATGACAGTTAATAAATAAGTTTTCTAAATCGAAGTATTCGATCGGAGCTAGCTTTCGATCTTGTATCTCTCTTCTTCTTAACTTCCCTACTGAAAATGTAGTTCATTAGAACTAAGTTTTTTCAGGTTGGAACATAGCATAAAAACGTTAATTATTTATCGTCCCATTTAGCCTTTACGCTTTATTACTGAGTATTATTTTATATCAATATTTGTACTTAGTCTTAGTCTAATATAAAAGCCTTCAGCTTCATGCTTGTAAAATTAATGTATAAATTAACACCTTATTATAAAGTGTTAATTCTTAGATAATAAGCATTTTCATGAGAAATATGAATTTACTTTGTATAAATATCGGCATTTTTCAGGATGCTATCGATTAATTGATTGAGTTAAAAAATGATTCGTATGTAATATTTTTAGCTCAGTGATATTGCTGAGAAAGATAAATGTCTTCAAGTCAGCAACAAAAACCAAAAGCAATTAGCTTGTTTACTGCAACCTGTATTGTGGTAGCCAATATGATCGGCACGGGAGTATTCACTAGCTTGGGCTTTCAAGTAGTGGATATTAAATCTGGTTTCACTCTACTCTTTCTATGGATGGTGGGTGGAGTTTTCGCTTTATGCGGTGCTTTAAGCTACGGCGAATTAGGGGCGGCAATGCCTTATTCGGGTGGTGAATACTATTATTTATCTCGGATATATCATCCAGTAGTAGGTTTCTTATCTGGATGGGTGTCGGTGACGGTAGGTTTTGCTGCACCAATAGCAGCCGCAGCTATGGCTTTGGGAGCATATTTTAATAGCGTGTTTCCGATAGTTTCTTCAATAGCCATTGCTTTAGCTGTAGTTATCAGCGTTTCTTTGATTCATAGTAAAAGTAAAACATTTGGTAGTTACTTTCAACAGATATTTACGATTTTGAAAGTTGCATTAATTGTAGTTTTAATTGTCTGCGGTTTATTTTTAGCAGAATCCCAACAATTAGGATTTTTACCTGCAACGAGAGATGTAAATCTAATTTTTAGTTCTCCTTTTGCTATTTCCTTAGTGTATGTAACCTATTCTTATTCAGGATGGAATGCAGCCGTTTATTTAGCTAGTGAAATAGAAGAGCCAGAAAAAAATCTACCTCGTTCTTTAATTGGCGGAACTTTGATTGTAATGGGGTTGTATCTATTATTAAACTTTATCTTTTTGTACACTACGCCAATTGATAAATTAGCAGGAGAATTGGATATTGGATATATAGCTGCTAGTCAAATATTTGGTTCTGTGGGAGCGAAAATAATGGGTATCTTAATTTCCTTCGGACTAATAAGTTCAATTAGTTCAATGGTTTTAGCTGGTCCAAGAGTGACTCAAGCAATTGGCGAAGATATCCCTTTATTTAAAATGCTTGCGAGGAAAAATACCAGCGGCATTCCATATCTAGCAATTCTTGTACAGCTATTTATCGTTACTGTTTTAATACTCACATCTAGTTTTGAAGCAGTACTAGCTTATTTAGGATTTACCCTGACATTATCTTCATTCATGACAGTTTTAGGGGTTTTTGTTTACCGCTTCCGATATCCCGATGCACCTCGCCCTTATCAAACTTGGGGTTATCCTTTTACACCATTGATATTTTTAGCAATTAGTTTATGGATGCTGGTGTTTCTTTTGATTGATAAACCTGTGGAATCTTTAACAGGAATGGCAACGCTGTTGATTGGTTTAGCTGTCTATTATGTGGCATCAAAAAACAAGTTGGGCTGGTCTGCTATTAAGGAAGAATCAGACTATATTTCCGCATATGAAACCGAGCAAAAATAAACCTGGTTAAGATAAAAACCGGCTTAATGAATTACTTTGAAACATTTCCCTACAATCATGAAAAACAATAAATTATTTTCTGCTATTTTTGGTACTGGTTTTGGTGCATTGTTATTACTACAAGGCTGCGGTTCTGGCGAAAATGTTAATAGTAACTCAATTACGAATAACGCTATAAAAAAAGCTGAGCCAGCTAAACAATTAGATCCTTTAGCGAAATTTGACAAAGCGAAATCAGCGAAATTAACCGATACAGCAAAATTGCTCGCGGGTATGGAAGTTGATAGTCAAAGTCCTTTAGCTAAAGTACAACAAGTTAGAGGTTGGAATTCCCATCAAAATTATTATAAAAATGCTTGGTCTAAGTTGGAAAATCAACAATTAGCAAAGGTAAGAAAATGGAGTGAGAAGGAATTACAAGGAATTAATACTAAAACTGTTTTCTATCCTTTCAGCGGCCCAGATTTTCTTTACTCTTTCTCTTTATTTCCTAAAGCTAAAGAAATGGTTTTAGTAGGTTTAGAACCAGTAGGTAGCGTTCCAGATTTTGCAAAACTTTCTGCTAATGAAAGTACGACTGCATTAAGTAAAGCAAGAAGTTCACTATCAGAAATCTTGCAATTTAGCTTCTTTCGTACCAACGATATGAGAGTTGACTTACAAAAGCAAGGAGTATTACCGATTTTGTACGTATTCATGGCACGTACAAACAACCGTATCCTAGATTTACAATATATTGGCTTGGATAAAAATGCTAAAATCAAACAATTTGAAAAAGGAATGGTACCAGGAGTAAAAATTGCTTTTGTTCCTCAAGGGGAATCAGAACCTCGTACTTTATATTATTTCTCTACAGATTTATCTAACGATGGCTTAATTAAGCATCCCGAATTGACGCAGTTTGTCAGTCAACTTGATAATCCCGTAACTTATTTAAAAGCTGCTTCTTACTTAATGTATAACGGTAGTTTTTCAGGTATTAGAGATACAATTTTGGCAACCAGCAGCCATGTGTTGCAAGATGATTCTGGAATGCCTTTAAAATCTTTTGATAACGCTAAATGGGATTTAGAATTCTACGGTAACTATACTCGTCCGATTGGATTATTTAGCAATCGCTATCAATCAGATTTGAGAAGAGTTTATACAAGTAGTAAAGATATTCAGCCTTTAGATTTTGGTATTGGTTATAAATTTGGTGTTAATCAATCTAATATGATGCTGGCTAAGACGAAATAATTAGTTTGTAGTTGCGCTTTAGCGCTTCCGGATAAGAGGCGCTAAAGCGCAACTACGAACGAACAAACCTTAATAATCGATCGCCCAGTATTTAAATGCCGGATGTTTTCCACCAATAGCTTCACCAACAATTTTTTCACAGATTTTTAACCCGTTTTGACTATTAGTTAAAATTACAATTCCCGTTTGTAAATCTTTGGAAGCTACGATAAAACTTTTAAAAGTAACTAAATCTCCCCAATGCCAAAAAAAGTTACCAATATTAGTTTTTTCTAATCCCCAACCCAAACCCCAATCTAAAGAATAACTAAGTTTAATTTGCGGAGTTAACATCTGCACTATACTTGCTTCCGTCAAGTTATTACTATCAATTGTTCCTGGTTGCATCATAGCTATAGGAAATTGAGCGTATTCCGCAGCGGTAGTACGCAAACTTCCCGCCGATACCGCAGCTTTTGGCTTGCTCATCGCTCTGGGTTTACCTTGACGATTGTGTCCGTAACTAGCAGTTTGTGCATATTCAGGTTGCCAAATTAAACTGCTACTATTCATTCCCCAAGGTTTTAATATATTCTCTTGTAAATATGCTTCTAAAGGTTTTCCGGTAATCTTTTCAACTACACTTTGTAAATATAGAAAACCTTCTCCTGAATAACCAAATTTTGTCCCCGGATTATTTTTAAACCACACTGGTTTGCTACCGCTCCAATTTGGAAATCCAGTTGTGTGAGATAATACTCTACGAGCAGTTACTTTGTTAATTCTTGAATCAGAAATTAATGGTTTCTGGGTGTATTTTGTTAAAGGTGCATCTAAATCAATTTCTCCTCTTTCAGCCATTTTTAAAACTGCATAAGCAAATAATGGTTTAGTTAAGGAAGCCGCAGCAAAGATAGTTTCGTTATTAACCGATGTTTTCGTATATTTATTTTTTATTCCAAAGCTTTTATTCCAAAATAATTCACCATCCCGAATTATTGCTAAAGAAATTCCCGGAATTCCAGAATTTTGCATCAACTTTGGGATTTGCGTTTCCAGATTACCAGTTACTGTTTCAGCAGCGGAAACTGAATCAGCAAGTAATTTCAGTAAGCTGATTGAAGAAAGACTTGCAAAAGCGGTTGTACCTTGTTTAATAAATTTTCTACGAGATATTTGAGGCATTATTGAGTTTTTTTATGGTGCTATTTAATTAGAATTTAATGTAGAGACGTAGCACTGCTACGTCTCCCCACATTTCGATTTGTAACGAGAATTCAATCAAATGGTGTTTGTTGAATCTGCTATATCAGTTATAAGTTAAAAAACAATAAAATTCTTGTGTTACGGATTAATTTGTATTAATTAAATTTTTGGTTTGATGCGGTAAATTTTGGGAGACGTAGCAGTGCTACGTCTCTACATCATTTATGGTAAATTACGCGGAGGTGTTTCTTCACCTTGATACATCCGCTTTTCTAGTCTCCCCAAACCAAACCATACACCACCCAGTAAAAGAAATATCGCTGAAATTGATAAGGGTAAAATTACTGATTCACTTTGTAATAAAGTTGTCAGAGGGATCGTTGCCCAAGTGATTGCTGCCAAAACTGCGATTGGCAAAGCCACCATCCCAAGGATGAACGCAACCCTCCCTTTCTCTATTCTCGCGAGTGCTTTACTACAGCTTCCACACTTTTTAGTATGGGAATGATATCTATCTAAAAGTGCTTCTGTTGATAATCTTGGTGGTAAAGTTTCTCCAGGAAATGGATTTGCATTATATTTATTCACCCAGTTTCGCAATTCGGATACATAAGTATCTGCTTTGGTAGGTAAATAAAATGCTTTATTAAAATTAGAACTTCCTCCAGCTTCTTCTAAATAACGCTCTTGATAGTGGAGGAAAATTTGATCGTCTTCTAAAATACGATTATTTCTGATGTGAGAATACCACCGTGGGGTTAATTTAATAAAGAAAGCGGGTAGTTTTGCAGAGAATTTGAAGGGGAAACGCGCAAATAAACGACATTCTCCTTTACGGATGGGAGTAGCATAAACCACCGTCAAAGTTCTACCTAATTGTTTTGCGGTTAAATCGTGACATACTAATCCCGGCGCTACAAAACTTGTATCTTGTTTTCCTAAAGTACCTTTTCTGGGGCCATCTTGCCAAATCCCTGTAAAACCGTGTTTTCCAGATTCAACTAATTCTAATTCTACGGGTGAGACGCTGGATCTGTTTCCGACAGTAGCGTGATGGGTGAAAGGAATATGACTGGAATCGATGACGTTTTCTAATAGTGTTAAAGCATCGTAAGGTAAATCCCGAAAAGTATTTAAAACAACCCATTCGTCTGGTGTTTCTTCGATGGCTTCAATAATTGGAACTTCAATTTTTTCTGCATTTTCTGGCTTTCCGGGAAAGACAAATAATAATCCTTGTTTAACAGTTGTCGGAAAAGATTTTACACAAGCTCTTTGAGAAGTTTCAGCTTTTCTACCTTCGGGTTGTTGGGGAATTCTTTCGCATTTACCATTACCAGAAAATGCCCAACCGTGATAGGGACATTCTAAAAGTCCATCTTCGGCAATTCTTCCTTCTGATAACGGTACGAGACGATGAGGACATTTATCTTCAAAAACTCGCCAAGCAGAAGTTTGTTTATCCCACCAAATTACAATGTCTTTGTTGAGGATAGTAAAACGGGTAAGTTTGGATTTATCTAAGTCGTCAATATAATGAATCGGATACCAAGCTTCGAGTACATCAAATTGATTTGGATTTGTGCCACCTGGTAATTGTTCGGTTTTATTGGAGGTTTTGGTGAGGGTTGATGTCATTTTTGGGTTACTTTTGTGGTATAGAGAATTGTATGATAAACCGCAGAGAGCGCAGAGAGCGCAGAGGAAGAAGGTAAAGAGAGTTTTTCTGTAGGGAAGGCAAAAAGCAGTGTAGATATTCTTTCTGGTTTATTAAGGCAAAGGTGTAGATTTTCTTCCCCCATTATTGCCGTGCCGTTGTGTTATCGCGCAGCGTGACGCACCATAATATTTATTTAAAAATTAATCCAACCCATCCTGCACTATCCATACTAAAGTTCCTAATAATTGTTCTACTGGCAAAATTCTATATTCTGTAAAATCAATCGTGACAATATCTTCTTCTAATTTCAAAAAATTCCATATATTTCCATTAGTAACGCTTCCATAAATAACCGATACAGATTCATCATTTTTGTGGTTAAATTTTTGTGCAGCAACCATTTGAGCAATACATTGTCCTAAAGCATTTTTGAAATTTTCTTTTTTAGCTTCTATAATTACAAATGCTGGAGCTTCAATAAATAATTGTTCGGGAGAAAGACTAACAATAAAATCGCAACAGCCCGTTAATTCTAAGTTTTTATCAACGTCGAAATCTTCCCCCGAAAAAAAGCTAATTTCTTTATTCAAAATCTTTCTGACTTCAAATAAAATCGGACTAATAATAAGTTCCGAACGTGCTTTCCCCGAACCCATTGCAATTGCTAAAGGAATGCTTTCTTCTAAATATTCTGCTATGTAAGGACTTGGTGAAACGGGTTTAATTTCTGGAAGAAATTTTTCATCTCCAACTAATGTTAAATCAAATTTTTGTGTTACTTCGGAAATACTAAAATCTTTGTAAGGCATTATTCATAAATTTTATTTTTAATTCACATAAATGTAGAGACGCGATATATCGCGTCTCTACAAGCCAATTCGTGGTTAAATAAGGACGTTCGATATTATATTACGATTTCTTCTTCCTTGCTTTCCCTTTCTCCTCGCCCTGTCGATGAGTTGCTGCTTTCGCTAATAAAGAATCGGCAAAAGCTACAGCGTCATTTGCTGACTTCCCACCAGCCAACTGCGCTAGTTCATCGCGTCGCTTAGTCAAGTTATCTAAAGCCGTAATCCTCACCACGGTACGCTCTTCCCCATGTCCGTTATTTTCTTTTTCACCTTTTAACTGATTAATAACCTGCTTATTAACGTGAAAATGCCTATCAGCCATTGCTGCTACTAAGGGTTGGTGGGTAACGCACAATACCTGAAGCTGCAAACTTAATTGATGCAGTTTTTCGGCGATAGTTTGAGCGACTCTACCGGAAACACCGACATCTATTTCGTCAAATACCATTGTTCCTGGGCTGTCTGAAGCTGAAAAAGTAGCTTTCAATGCGAGTAAAAAGCGGCTCATTTCACCACCAGAGGCAGTTTCTGAAAGCGGTTGCAGCGGTTCACCTGGATTCGGGCTAAACAAAAAGCTGACTTTATCGCTGCCGTTTGCAGTGGGAGCAATGGGTGCTAACTCAACTTTAAATTGCACTTTATCCATTGCTAAGGGTTTGAGTTGACTAATAATTTCCGCTTCTAATAAAGCTGCTGTAGCGCTACGCAATTTAGTTAATTTGCTGCATTCAGAATTCAGTTTCTGCAAACATTCTTGTTCTTGTTTCTCTAAACTTTCAATGGATTTTTCGCCATCGTTTAATTCGTTTAACTGCGCTTGTATACCGTTGTAATGTTCGATAACTTCAGCAAGCGACGGCCCATATTTACGACAAATTTGCTTTAATTCGCGAATCCTTTCTTCTACCTCATCCAATCTTTGGGGATCTGCTTCCAAAGCATCTCCATAAGCATTAATTTGTCTGGCTACTTCCGTAACTGCTGACTGAGCATCCCTAATTAATTCCAACAGCGGCTGCAACTCCTCGGTGTCGAACTCTACCATGTTCATCAACGTACCTTCGCTGTTTCCCAGCAAGTCTGTAGCCGTAGAACCTCCGCCATCACTTTGATACAAATCTTGGTAAACTTTGTAACTCATCTGTTGCAACTCAACAACATGATTGAGACGTTCTTGCTCTTGCAAAAGCTTTTCTAATTCGTTGGGTTCGTCAAGATTTGCTTCTCCCAATTCTTTAGCTTGATAGGTTAATAAATCGAGTTTTTGTAAGCGTTCTCGTTCCGAAGTACGGCGACGTTCCAACAACAAATGCGCTTCGTGGTAACGGCTAAAAGCAGCACCCACAAGAGAACGCTGCTTCGTTATCCCATCACCACCATAGGAATCTAACCAGTTACGAACCTGTGTAGATTGTCCTACAAGTGCGTTTTGTCCTTGGGCAGTTATTTCTACCAGACGTTCCCGCAAATTGTTCATTAACTGGCGATTTACCAAAACACCATTTACACGCGAACGACTGCGGACACTACTAGTATTAGCGGTAACTTCACGACTTATAACTACTGAATTTTCATCAAGTAAATCAATTTCTTGTTCTGTTAACCAAGCAGCCAAAGCAGAATTAGAAGTAAAAGTACCTTCGATCGTCGCTCGTTTGCTGCCAGTGCGAATTACTCGACTAGAGACTTTTCCACCCAAAACAGCATCGATCGCATCAAGAATAATCGATTTGCCAGCGCCGGTTTCACCTGTAAGTACGTTTAACCCAGCACCGAACTCTAAATCTAATTTATCAATTAAAGCAAAGTTCTCTATATAAAGGGAGAGCAACATTCAGCTAAATTCTCCGTTAAGGCAGACGCGGAATACTTCTACAGTTTGAGATACTAGAAATTAAACGCAAACAAACTTAAATAGTTACTAAAATCTGATTTTTTTAACTATCGAACAAGTGTACCAAATTTAGTTTAAAAGGTTAAGGGTCTGCATGTCAAAGGTCAAAGGTAGTAACTCTTAAGAAATATATGGAGATGGGGAGATAAGGAAAAATTAATTCCTAACTTGCTACTTGCTACTTATTATTCCTAACTCCTAACTTCAGACCTTTGACCTTTGACCTAATGAGTTACACTAATGAAAGCAATTGTTACAATACTTAACTTTTGAACTGCCGTGCGATAATTTTATGAATACCAAGACAGTTCCTCCTAATTCCACACCACAAGAGACAAAATTAGTGCTTGCAGAGAATAAAATAGACTCCACTACTGTTGAATTCCCAGCTACAGTAAATCAACGAAAAATTAGTTTGTTAGATGCGACAACCAGCGAACATCTGGGATTGCGTTACAATGCTGGCGAAATTGCAGCGCACTATCGAAAAAGACCTTTAGAAGTTTGGGGACGTATATTTACGGTTTTAGCTCCTGCTATCAGCTTTGCTTTTGGTGTGTGGTTTGATAGTAAACTCGGTAAAAAGGTAAAAACTGACCGCCGTCGCGCAGTTCAATTACGAGAATTGCTAACAAGGTTGGGACCAGCATATATCAAAATCGGACAGGCATTGTCCACAAGACCGGATTTAGTTCCTCCGGTGTATTTAGAAGAATTTACTCAGTTACAAGATAAATTACCACCTTTTCCCAACGAGCTAGCTTATCAGTTTATTGAAGAAGAAATTGGTGCGCGTCCGGAAGAAATTTATACCGACCTGACACCAGATCCAATCGCCGCAGCTTCTTTAGGACAAGTTTATCGAGGCAAATTAAAAGCTACTGGCGAAGAAGTTGCCGTAAAAGTTCAACGTCCTGACTTACGCGAACGTATAACTATTGATTTATATATCTTGCGTCGATTGGCAGCTTGGGGACAAAAAGCCATTAAGCAGGTGCGAAGCGACTTAGTAGGTATTCTCGATGAACTAGGCGAGCGTATCTTTGAGGAGATGGATTACGTTAACGAAGGCGAAAATGCCGAACGTTTTTTCCAGCTTTACGGTCATTTAAAAGACGTATACGTACCGAAAATTTACTGGGAATATACCAATCGTCGCGTATTGACGATGGAGTGGATTAACGGACTTAAATTAACTCAAGTAAACGAAATTGCTGCTTTAGGCATAGATGCTCGTTATTTAGTAGAAGTAGGGGTTCAATGTTCCTTGCGTCAGTTATTAGAACATGGATTTTTCCACGCAGATCCCCACCCCGGTAACTTATTAGCTACTTACGACGGAAAATTAGCTTATCTCGATTTCGGGATGATGAGCGAAATTCAGCCACAGCAACGTTACGGTTTGATTGAGGCGATCGTTCACGTAGTTAACCGCGATTTTGATGCTTTAGCCCACGACTACGTTAAATTAGACTTTTTAACCCCGGATGTCGATTTAACACCGATTATTCCAGCATTCTCTAGAGTATTCGCTGACGCTCAAGGTGCTTCCGTTGCGGATTTAAATATTAAAACCATCACTGATGATTTATCGGAATTAATGTACGAATATCCCTTCCGCGTACCTCCTTATTACGCTTTGATTATTCGTTCTTTGGTAACATTGGAAGGTGTGGCGATATATATCGATCCTAATTTTAAAGTTCTCAGCGAAGCATATCCTTACGTTTCCAAACGATTATTAACCGATCCGTCACCGGAATTAAGAGCATCATTAAAGGATTTGTTATTTAAAGATGGTCGTTTTCGTTGGAATCGCTTAGAAAACTTGTTAAAAAATGCTCGCAACTCTTCAGATTATGATTCTAGCGATGCATTGAATCAAGGATTAGAATTCTTAGCATCCGAGCGCGGTGCTTTTATTCGTACCAAGTTAGTAGATGAGTTATTTAAAGGAGTTGATGCAGTAAGTAGGAACGTAATGCATAACTTTACCCATTTATTAAGAGAAAGAGTTGGTGTTACGGCGATTACTGAAACTCCCGGTGCATCTAGTGAAGAACAGCAGACTTTAGAACATATCAAGAATATTATCAAAATTCTGCAAGAAGGCGGTAACTTTGATTTATCAAAAACTATTGAACAAGTAAGTAAGCTTGCAGTTAATCCCAATGTCCAAACTATAGGACAAAAAATTGCTTCTCAAGTCGCGCAGAAAGCAGCAGCGAGACTCTTGAGAGAATTGTTGGTGACTGAAGAAGCTCAAGTTAGAAAGCAGTTACCACAGGGGAGTTAGGAGTTAGGAGTTAAGAGGAGTAATTAATATCCGGTGGTCGAAACCGCGTCTATACGAGCAAAACCCACCTGCGTGGGTTATTTTTTTGTTTATTTATTAAATTATTAATTTGTAGGGTGTGTAACGGTTACAATAATTTATTACCTACAAACAAACAATGAGAATTCACCGTCACGCACCAATTGATTGATAACGGTGCGTGATGGCATTATGATAATTATTTTATTAATAGAGATAAATTATTTTAGCCGTCACAGCACCCTACAAGAAATTATTTTTAAGTTTGTAGGTTGGGTTAGACGCACGAATGATTTATTGCTTGCGAAGAAGTTTGATGCGTCGTAACCCAACATTACTTTGTTATCATTCCAAGGAAGTCGAATACTCAGCAAAAACCTCTTCACCTGTCATATTTTTAGTTTTATTTGCAAAGCTGTAAAAAGACGGCTTCTCATCAATAAAAATTTGTAGTTCGAGAACAAAACTTTCTTCATCATCGAGCAAACCAACAGGAAGTGCATAGTGATTTTGTTCTTTTAAACGGTAGAAAAGATGGGTTCCGCACTTACTACAAAATCCCCGCTCTGCCCATTCAGAAGAATTGAAAACAGATATATTATCATCACCTTCAAAATTCACATCACCGTCGCATTGAATCGCAAGTAAAGGACCACCAGTCCATTTTCTACACATATTGCAGTGGCAAGCATCTACGTTATTGTTTTTCGTTTTTGCTGAAACCTTTACCGCACCACAGAGACAACTTCCTTGTTTTTCAAGTTCGTTTGTCATTTTTTTCTCCTCTAACTGCATAACTATATTATTAGTTTTAGGATGAATAAAATATTTTTGTAAAAAAACTATATTCAGGAATGACGAAATGAGCCTTATTTTGTATTTATATTTATAGAAATAATTATTATATAGATAGTTTGATAAAATAACTAAATATTAGGTTTCGTCAGTGGCAACAGTCAGATTGTGCAGCAAATGTGACAATGCATCAAATGTTTTACGACCTCACGCTGTTGAACAAGAAGTTCTTTATATTTTAGATAGTGACCAACAATGTTAAAGTCAGTTGAAGGAATTTATAAAGACGGAAAAATAGAGTTATCAGAATTACCGTCTGACGTTACTCAAAGCTATGTAATTGTAACTTTTCTAGAGTCTACACCAGTTCAGCCAACTTCACAAATCATGTCTTTTGGAATGTTTGCTGGTTTAAATCAGTCAACAGAAGAGGATTTTAAAGTAGCTGAATTTCATGGTGATGCTGATAATAATTTAGATCGATTGTAAATGGTAATGAAATATGTTATAGATACTCATGCATTAATTTGGTTTCTTGAAGGCAACTCGCGTTTAGGAAGTAATGCTAAAACAATACTTTCAGATCCCGATAGTAAGTTAATTTTACCCGTAACTGCATTTGCTGAAGCTGTTTGGATTGTCGAACGAGGGAAAACATCAATACCTAATGCAAATGCGTTAGTTACAGTTCTCAATACAGATTCAAGAATTACTGTATATCCCCTAGACGTTAATATTGTTGAGTTAACAATTAACTTATCTGCAATAAATGAAATGCATGACAGGCAAATTGTAGCAACTACGCTTTTTTTGAAAAACCAAGGGGAAGAAGTAGCTTTATTAACTTGCGATCGAAATATTACTGCATCGAATTTAATATCAATTATTTGGTAATGATGGCTTTATAACCCAATATGTACATTTAATTAATCAAACTTTGATATTCTTTCACCATGACAAGCATAAACACTATATCCATCTACAAATTGAATTGCAGGTTTATCTTCACCGTGTAATTTATGCTGCTCGTCAAAAGTAAGTAAACAAGGGCGATTACAAACCACACAAAGTTCTTGATAAGAAGCTATCCATCCGCAGTTATTAACGATTCCTTGAAAAGTTTGCCAAATTTCAGAATTGTAATTGTAATTTAATTCAGAAACGCAAAAATCATACCAGGGCATATATCTACAAATAGTATCTGGTTGTATATTACCTGGCTCAAATTCGTCAGGAATCATCAGATACTCATTTGATTGTTCATCGCATTCGTGTAAGTCATCTATAATTATTTGATGTAATTCATCAGTTTGCAGTTCTATTTGTCTGTCATATTTATCATCTGATGGAGCAATAAGATAATCTTTTAATTTGTCCTTTAATCGAGGAAACATATTATCATACTTAAGTTGCAAATAACCTATTTCATCTTCTAATTTATCAAGCGCTACAACAGCAGCATAAGGGCTATCAAAAAAGAATATTTGTGGTTGTGGTTCGTCAATTAATGTATATGCTGTTTTTATTGCTGCTTCTGCTTTCTCGCGGTTAATTGGCTCAGTTGAAAGAGCAACTTTTCGCCATTTTTCTAAATAATTTAAAAATAAAGCTTGTTGTTGTGGAGTTAATTCTTCAGTCATTTAAAATAAATTATTGTGGGATGGGCATTCCTGCCCGTCCATATTTACCTTCTTATTTGATGGTGCGTTACGGCATGATTTAAATGGTAATTTTTAATCAAATTAATTTGCGCCGTAACACACCCTACAATCAATCTTTAGACACCCCTCTCCTTAACAAGGAGAGGGGAAGGGGGTGAGGTTTCTTCCTGTATCGGACTCAATTGAAAACCGCTAAACAAAATGGTGCGTTACGGCATGATTTAAATGGTAATTTTTAATCGAATTAATTTGCGCCGTAACACACCCTACAATAAATCTTCGCACACCCCTCTCCTTAACAAGGAGAGGGGAAGGGGGTGAGGTTTCTTCCTGTATCGGACTCAATTGAAAACCGCTAAACAAAATGGTGCGTTACGGCATCATCTAAATAGTAGTCTTAAAATCAAATTAATTCATGCCGTAACACACCCTACAACTTTCAAGATTCAACATTTTCATCTTGATGATGGTTTTCACTTTTATGGCGTTGCAGGGCTTCTTCTAAAGCTTGAATTTGTTCTCTACGGGCTTCTAATTCCAAGGTTCTACGCGCTAAATCTTGATTTTGTAAGGTTAAATTTTGTCGCCAATCTTCGGCGCGTTCGGCTTCTTGACGTAAAAATTCTGGAGAGATTCCGGTAGTCAAATATTTTTGCACTAGCTCTAATACCCAACTAGTAGCGTCTTCGATTCTTTCAATTTCTCCTGTAGCAGAAAGTTCTACTAAAACAAGCAAATTTTCGGTATAATGCTTACCTTTTCCCAAAAGAATAACAGCATCTTCCGGAATCATTGCCCACATATTGTCGGTTTCTTGACGCGCTAATAATCTTAATTCGGATTGAACTAAAAATTCATTTTTATGCACCTTGGCTAGATAAAGCATGATATTAAAAAGTTAGTTGTTCGTGGTTAGTTGTTAGTTGTTAGTTGCTATGGATTAGGAGTTAATAGTTAAGAACTAATAGTTAATTTGCGGTAGTGGGAACATCTTGCTTGCTAGCGAAAATTGTATTCATCGCTCATCACTCCTAACTCCTAACAACTAACTCCTAACTTACTTTATCCGTTCGAGGCGAGAGCGCAAAATTTCGGCTTGTTTTTCGGCTTCTGCTAAAGAATCTCTGGCTCCTTGTACTACGTCTGCTGGTGCTTTATCAACAAATTTGGAGTTGCTTAATCTACCAGTGAGAGATTGTACTTCAGTTTCTATTTTACTGAGGTTTTTCTCTAGTTTGCCACGCAATGCTTGCATATCTATTACTCCTTCGAGGGGAAGCAGTATTTGTACGGTACCAAAAACACCCGTGGCAACTTCTCCTAAATCTGTAGGTTCTAATTCTTCTACTTGGGGAAGGTTTGCGTCAGTTGATGGTTTGAAAAATCTTTGTCGCAATTCTTGTCTCTTCTCACGGTTGAGTAGATAAATTGTGATAAACCACAGTGAATAACCGAAACCTACTAGTTGAAAGAATGTTCCAAAGAAAGGAATGTTATCTACTGAAATTGCTACAGCGTAAGCGACTCTGGCTAAGGTAATTGTCAGAAAACCTAAGATAATTAATTTTAAAGCACTGTTAGGTTTCTTCTTAGTTACTGTATCGTTCTTTTGCTTATTGGCTATGGTTAAATTCTCAACTTTCGCCAAATCTTTAATATATAGTTCTCCTGTATTAAGAATTTGACGTTCTTTGACGCTTTCGCTCTGTAAATTTACGGTAACTTTAACTGAAGGTTTAACGTCTGCTTCTGCTCGTAGGTTGCGAATTGTACGAATTGTGCCGATTAATAGTTCAAATTCTGACTCTAATTCGGAGTCAATTAATGCTGTATCTGCTTCTGGATATTTTTGCAGGGATAAACTACAAGCGGAATCTTCTGGTTGTTGAGTCAAAGTATGCCAAATTTCTTCGGTAATATGAGGCATAAAGGGACTGAGAAGTTTTAAAATCCCTTCTAGTACATAAGCTAAGGTTTGCTGGGCAACTTTTCGCGATTTTGGTTCCGCATCTTCCTGTAATCGAGATTTGACTAACTCAATATACCAGTCACAAAAATCACCCCAGATAAATTCGTAAAGTCCCTTGGCAGCTTCTCCCATGCCGTATTTTTCCATGTAACTGTTGGTTTCTTGAACAGTTTTATGGAAGCGCGACAATATCCATTTATCGCTTAATTCTGTGGCTTCGGGTATTCCTAATTGCTGCGGTGTTTGTTCGTCCAAATTCATCATTACGAATCTGGCTGCATTCCACAACTTGTTGGCAAAGTTACGTGATGCTTCTACCGAGGGGGACTCATCGGTTTTGCGGTTGTAGTCAAAACGGATATCTTGTCCAACACCAATAACTTCTTTAACCAAGGTGTAGCGTACAGCGTCCGTACCGTATTTATCAATTAATAATAACGGATCGATACCATTACCTTTGGACTTGGACTGTTTCTGACCGTTTTCATCCAGGATCAAACCGTGGATGTAAACGTCTTTGAACGGCATTTCTCCAGTAAATTCACCAGCCATCATGGTCATTCTGGCTACCCAAAAAAAGATAATATCAAAGCCAGTTACCAAAACGCTGGTAGGATAATATTTCTTTAAATCTTCGGTTTCTTCCGGCCATCCTAAAGTTGAAAACGGCCACAATCCGGAAGAAAACCAGGTATCAAGAACGTCCGCATCTCTTTCTAATTGAACGTTTTCGCCAAATTGAGCTTTCGCTTTTTCCCAGGCTTCTGCTTCACTTTTCGCTACCACAAACGGCGTAGTATCGGTAATTTCACCGTTTGTTTCACTAACCGCATACCAAGCCGGAATTTGATGTCCCCACCATAGCTGACGAGAAATACACCAATCTTTTAACTTGACTAACCAATCTTTGTAAACCTTTCCCCAACGTTCTGGATAAAACTCTGGAGATTTCTGCTCGAAAAATTCCAAAGCTTTATCAGCCATCGGACGAATTTTGACAAACCATTGAGTTGAAAGCAACGGTTCTACAGGAACTTTACCGCGTTCGCTGTAGGGAACGGTATGCTTGTAATCTTCCATTTTGACTAAAACACCATCTGCTTCTAACCTTGCAATGACATTCTTTCTGGCAACAAAACGATCTTGCCCTTGAAAATCCCCAGCATTTTCATTCAAGGTACCGTCTTTATTCATAATATTGATAAACGGCAAATCGTGACGTTTACCCATTTCAAAGTCATTGGGGTCGTGAGCGGGAGTAACTTTTACACAACCAGTACCGAAGGTTGGATCTACCAATTCATCGCCAATAATCGGGATTTCGCGATTCATAATTGGTAAAGTTAAAGTCTTACCGATTAAATGATTGTAGCGATCGTCATTGGGATTTACAGCAACTCCAGTATCACCAAGCATAGTTTCCGGACGAGTTGTAGCAACTTCCAGATAGCCGGAACCATCGCTGAGAGGATAGCGGAAATGCCACAGCTTACCGTCAACTTCCTTCTGATCGACTTCCAAATCAGAAACCGCCGATTGAGAAGCAGGACACCAATTAACTAAGTAATTTCCCCGATAAATCTTACCTTCATCATAAAGACGCACAAAAGCTTCCAGAACAGCTTTCGATAAACCGCTATCCATCGTAAACCGTTCTCGCGTCCAATCCACAGACACGCCCAAACGCCGCAACTGATTGACAATCGTACCTCCAGATTCCGCTTTCCACTCCCAAGCACGTTCTAAAAATTTATCGCGTCCCAAATCGTAGCGAGTTTTACCTTCTTCCTTAAGTTGCTTTTCAATAATTGTTTGTACCGCAATACTCGCGTGATCCATTCCAGGGAGATACAAGGCATTAAATCCCTTCATCCGGTGATAGCGCACAAGACAATCAATCAAAGTATTGTCAAAAGCGTGCCCCATATGCAGTTTCCCCGTAACGTTGGGTGGGGGAATCATAATCGCGTAAGGTTCACCATCGCCATCGGGGTTAGCTTGATACAAAAGTTTCTCTTCCCAAAACTTCTGCCATTTAGCTTCGGTGGAAAAAGGATCGTAAAGACTTGGAAGGTTTGTAGTCATGCTGGGAAAGTTCTAATTTAGAAAGACTCTATAAACTTAATAAATTTTGCCACAAGCTTGCAGAAGCTCAACCGAATCATTAAAAATCTCTTTTATCATTCGTGGTTGAATGGGGAGAGAGGGAAGAGGGGGAAGAGGGGGAGGTGGGGAGATGGGGAGATAGAAAATAATATACAGGGAGCAAGATGCTCCCACTACTAATTAATAACTGGTCACTGGTAACTGATAACTGATAACTTTTCACTGTTCCCTGATAACTTGTATAAACAAAGATTGACTTAAAAAGACAATTATGCAGACAATACCATCATCATCTAAATAGTTAATGTAATAAATTATAAAGATTATCGGAATTTTATAAGAGTAGGCGAATTTTCTAATTTAGACTTGCCGTATTTCATTTGCTGCATTTTACTTAAATTCATGGCACAAGCTGTAACAATATTACGTCTGACTAAAATCATATAAGTTCTGCTCTATTTACAGATAATAAGTAGAAAATTAATCCAAATCAAAAGCATCCGTTGTTAAAATCTAAAATCTAAAATAGAATGACAATTCAAACTAATAAACCGAGAAGCAAATCTATTTCACCTTGGTTTTACGTCCCCAGTCTTTATTTTGCTGAAGGGATGCCGTACATGATTATTAATGCGGTATCGGTAGTATTTTATAAGAATTTAGGAATTGATAACGCTCAAATCACGTTTTGGACAAGTATAATTAACCTTCCTTGGGTTGTTAAAATGTTTTGGGGACCGGCTGTTGATATTTATTCTACAAAAAGAAGATGGCTGCTAACCATGCAGTTTGCTATGTGCTTGTGTTTGGCTGCATTAGCTTTATCTTTTCAACTACCATCATCAAGTTTTTTCTCTATTTCCTTAGTCATACTATTAGTTGGAGCATTTATTTCTGCAACTTATGATATTGCCACAGATGGTTTTTATATGTTGGCATTAAGTGAGGAAAAACAAGCCTTTTTCGTTGGTATTCGTACCCTCTGCTATCGACTTGCGATTATATTTAGTACCGGATTTTTAGTATTTTTAGCGGGAAATTTAGAAAAATCAACCCAGAATATTCCTTTAAGTTGGAGCATTACCCTTGGTTTCGCATCTGTAATTTTTGCAATACTTTTTGTATTTCATCTTTTTACTCTACCGCAACCAGAAGTAAAAGATAGAAGAGAATCTCAAACTGCAACTAATGATATTCCGTTTATCAGAGTAATTCGTTCGTATTTTGCTCAACGTCGGATTGCTGCAATATTAGCATTTATCTTACTCTATAGATTAGGTGAAGCGATGCTAGTCAAAATTGCCACTTTATTTTTGTTAGATGAAGTAGTTGATGGTGGTTTGGGTTTAAGTACAGCGCAATATGGTTTAGTCTATGGAACATTTGGCGTAATTTCTCTAATTAGTGGCGGTATTTTGGGTGGATTAGTAATTGCTAAATACGGGTTAAAAAAATGCTTGCTACCAATGGCTTTAGCGTTAAATTTACCCGATTTATTTTATGTTTACATGGCTTATGCTAAACCACCGCTAGAATTAGTTTATCCTTTAGTTTCCTTAGAACAATTTGGTTACGGTTTGGGTTTTACAGCTTTTACAGTCTATTTAATGCATATTTGTAAAGGAGAATATAAAACTTCTCACTTTGCTATTTCTACAGGATTAATGGCATTAGGTTTGATGCTTCCCGGTGCAATAAGTGGTCAAATTCAACAATCAGTTGGATATCCAGTATTTTTTATAGTGGTATTTATATTAACAATTCCTGGTATGGCGACTATCTTTTTTATTCCTTTGAAGGAAGAAAGGAGTCAAGCGGGTTAATTTATCGTTAGTAGTTGCGCTTTAGCGCATTATTTGGCGCTGAAGCGCAACTACGAACGAACCTTTTTTTATCTAAAATCCGATGTCTTACGTTTTAGGAATAGATGGTGGTGGAAGTAAAACAGTTTGCGTTTTGATGAACGATCAATGTCAAATTTTAGGGCGTGGTGAAGCTGGTTCCTCAAATTATCAAAGTGTGGGAATCGAAGCTGCAAAATATTCTATAGAATCTGCAATTAATGCAGCACTGACACAAAAAAATAATATTAAAATAGATGCCATTTGTTTGGGTTTAGCTGGTGTTGGGCGTTCTAAAGATATAGAAGTTGTCAATAATATAGTTAAAGAAATACCTGTTACTAGAAATATCGAATCGCAAAATACAATTATTTCTCACGATGCATTAATTGCTTTGGTTGGTGGAATTGGTGATGATGTCGGAATCGTTGTTGCTGTTGGTACGGGTTCGATTGTTTTCGGCAGAAATCATCGAGGAGAAACTAAAAGAGTTGGTGGTTGGGGATATATTTTAGGTGATGAAGGCGGAGCTTATAAAATTGCAGTTGCGGGAATGCAAGCGGCTTTAAAAGCTTATGATGGGCGGGGAGTTTTTACAAGTTTGGTAGAAGATTTTAAAAGTTATTTTGGTTTAAATAATATAGAAGAATTAGTAGAAGTAATTTATAGAAAAGGATTAGGTGTAAAGGAAATAGCTGCTTTAGCTCCAATTGTTGATAATGCAGTTGTTGAAGGCGATAGAGTTGCGAATCTGATAATTGATGATGCTGTGAATGAGTTGGTAAAAGCTACGGTAACTGTTATTAATGGGATTTTTGCTGAGGGGGAGTTTTTAGAGATTGTTACTACGGGAAGTGTTTGGAAAAGTAAGTCTAAGATGTGGGAAAGGTTTGTCAGTTGTGTTAATCCTGAGATTAAGGTGATTTTTCCACGGTTTGAACCTGTTTATGGTGCTGGTTTGTTGGGGTTGAGGAGTTTGCGGAAAGGGTGAAAGTTGGGAGAAGAGATTAAACCGCAGAGGGCGCAAAGGGCGCTGAGGTAAGAGGTATTAGAGAGTTTTTGGATGGGGAAGGGAAATTTTTGGGTTTTTGCGGGGAATACTGGGAGAAGAGTAAAAAAAACCGCAGAGAGCGCTGAGGGCGCTGAGGAAGAGTATATGAGAGAGTTTGGTGGGTTGGAGCAGTTAACTTATAGCGTGATTGGGGTTGCTATTGAAGTGCATAGAATTTTGGGAGCGGGTTTTTTGGAGTCAGTTTATCAAGAAGCGTTGGCTATAGAATTTTCACAACGTAAAATACCTTATCGTATTGAATTTCCTATCGCTGTTAATTACAAAGGAAATCTTGTTGGAGAAGGAAGATTAGACGGGAGCATCCCAATATTGCAAAAATAAAATTTGGTAGTGCGAGCATCTTGCTCGCTATGTATATCAAGCGAGCAAGATGCTCGCACTACAAAAAAATAAAATCACACATTAAAAAAATAAAATCACACATTTGGGATGCTCCTGATTAGACTTCTTAGTTGATGATGTCTTAATTGTGGAATTGAAAGCTGTAGAAAAGCTAGCTCCAAAACACGAAGCTCAAGTAATTTCTTACTTAAAAAGCACCAAAAAACCTCTAGCATTACTCATAAACTTTAACGTACCTATCCTAAAACAAGGAATAAAACGCATAATTATCTCCTCCTAAATCTTCCTCCGCGCCCTTTGCGCCCTCTGCGGTTTATTAATTCCATGAATCTTCAAAAATCAATTATCGGCTGCTTAATTGGTACAGCAATTGGTGACGCTTTCGGATTACCTTACGAAGGTTTATCAAAACAACGCCAAAATAAACTTTATCCAAACATAAAAAACCATAACTTATTTTTCAAGAAAGGTATGATTTCCGACGATACAGAACATACCTGTATAGTTGCTCAATCTCTCATCTTATCCGCAGGAAATAAAACGATATTTACAAAACAATTAGCTTTTCGTTTGCGATGGTGGTTGCTCGGTTTACCTGCGGGAATTGGTGGAGCAACTTTAAAATCAATTGTAAAATTATGGTTTGGCTTTCCTCCTCATAAGTCAGGTGTTTTTTCTGCTGGTAATGGTGCTGCTATGAGAAGCGCAATTATTGGTGTTTGTTACGGAAATAATATTCAAAATTTACGCGAATTAGTAAGAGCATCAACTCGCTTAACTCATACAGATATTAAAGCAGAACATGGAGCTTTAGCGGTTGCTTTAGCTGCTTACTTAGCTAGCCAAAACTCAATAGTTTCTCCCCAAACTTATTACGATCAATTGATAATTCTAATTGGTTGCGAACAAGTTGAATTTCTCTCACTTATCAAACAGGCTTGCGATAGTGCAAAATCTACAGAAACTACTCAATCTTTTGCTGCAAAAATAGGTTTAAATAAAGGTATTACCGGCTATATTTATCATACAGTGCCGGTAGTTATTCAAGCTTGGTTAAGATATCAACAAAATTATCAAACTGCAATTTTAGAAATAGTTCGTTGTGGAGGAGACACTGATACAACCGCAGCAATTTTAGGTGGTATTGTCGGTGCTGCTGTCGGTAAAGATGGCATCCCACAAGAATGGCTGAATAATTTATGGGAATATCCCCGGAATGTTAAGTGGATGGAATCGCTGGGAAATCGATTAGCAGAAGTTTGTCAGCAAGATATAAAGCAATCTTCGTTACCACTTCCTATTTATGCAGTATTTTTCAGAAATATTTTATTTTTAGCGATAGTTATTTTTCACGGGTTTAGACGATTGTTTCCACCTTATTGAAACATATTCGGTAAAAATTTTATTCCAGTATTGCTAGTATCAAATTAACAGTATAATTTTAGGTACTATTTTGACAGGTAATAGTTGCTGAGTTTATAACTCAAAAGAAATACTTACGAGTAGAAACAGGCTACTTGTCAATGAAAGTTGTAAAAAAGACGGTTAGTCTGCTGGTATTAAGCGATCTAAAACAGGTAAGAAATCGCCGAAAATTCTCTTTGCGTTTATTAATTCTCAATGTATTTATTCTGGCAGGATTCTTTTTGATTCTGTCAGATTCTTATAGTTTAAAAGTTAAATTTAGTTTAGTCTTATTTTCTTTATTATTGTTGATTCCTGGTATGTTGCTGATTCGTTTCGATACCAGCGAATCTAACAACTTTACAATTAATCTTAGCGGTTATCAAATTATACACAAACGTCGAGCATTATTTAAAAATGAAGTTTATATTGCTAAATACTCATTAAAAAAAGTTTTATTTATTAGTATTAAAAGAATTAACCTCAATAGTGATGATAGTAAAAATTATCGAGTTAGATTATATTTCAAATCGAATAAATATATCGATATAGGTTATTTTGCAACACCAGAAAAATCATTTAAAATTGCTAAAACTATATCTAAATTCTTAAAAATACCTCTAAAACATTAACTGCTCACTGCTCACTCTTCACTGTTTTACAATCCTCGCATAGCTAACAAAGCACTACCATAAGCAGCTTCTGTATTTATAGAAGAAACTACCGAAACTCCTAAATTTTGCTTCCTAATCTCATTCCAAACATGATTTTTCGCACCACCACCAGCTGTATAAACACGAGTTAATTTATCTGCGCCAAATTCTTGTAGTAACTTGTATCCTCGCGCTTCAATTCGAGCCATACTTTCTAATAAACCATGCAAAAATTCCACGTCATTATCAGGATGTGGTTGCAATTGGGGTGGTAAATTAGGATCGTTAATTGGAAAACGCTCTCCGGGTTTTAACAATGGATAATAATTTAATTCGCTAGATTTATTTATATCTATTTGGCGACTAAGGTTTTCTAATTCTTCGTTAGTAAAATATTCTTTCAATACAGCACCCCCCGTATTAGAAGCCCCTCCAGTTAACCATAAATCCCCAAAACGATGGCTGTAAATCCCATATTGGGAATTATCTACACGAGTACGACTCAACAACTTTAAAACTAATGTAGAACCCAAAGATGTCACTGCTTCGCCAGGAGAATTTGCTCCGCTAGCCACAAATGCAGCAATACTATCCGTCGTACCCGCACACACTACGCAATTTTTAGGAAAGTTATATTTAGCAGCAATATCGCGACGTAATTCTCCTATGGGATTCCCCGGAATTAATACTTTTGGTAGTTGAATTGATAATTGCAATTTGTCTAACCATTCTGGATATTGCAACGCTTCCACGTCGTAACCTAGTTTCAACGCATTGTGATAGTCGCTGATGCCTAACTTTCCATGTAAAAGAAACCCCAACCAATCTGCTTGATGTAAAAAATATTTAGCTTTTGTAAAAGAAGACAACTGCATCATATACAACAGTTTTACCAAGCTGGAAGTAGCACTTAATACAGTATGGTTTGGCGGAGCAATGTTTTTTAATTTTTTGCCCATTCCCGCTCCCCGCGCATCGTTGTAAAGCAAAGGAGCATCAACAGGATTCCCCGCAGCATCGCATAATAAAACAGTTGACGAAGTACCGTTAATAGCAATGCGGGTAATTTCTCCTCGTGATTCCTTGCTAAGTTGCTCTAAAAGGCTAAATAAAGCAGTTTGCCAAAAATTTATTAGACAGGTTCCCAACGACATCTCAAACGGATATCGTACCTCCTCTACAATATTCCCCCCAGAGGCGATCGCCACACCTCTAGCCCCAGAAGTACCGAAATCTATGCCTAAATACATTTTTACAATTAACAATTATCAATTACCATTACAAAGTCAGAAGTTAGGAGTTAGTAGTTAGTAGTTAGTAGTTAAGAATTTTCTTCCCCCTCTTCCCCCTCTTCCCACTGTCTCCTTGTCTCCCAATGCCCAATGCCCAATGCCCAATTCCCCCTTCCAATTGTTGCATCTTGTTACAACTTATTTCCCAATTTGGGTAAAACAGTGAAAAGTAGAAAACGAAGTATTCTGTCGTTCAGTAAGTAATGGAGATTTCAAAAGATGCCTATTTCAGACACTCAAGTTTATATCGCTTTAGTTGTGGCTTTAATTCCAGGCATTTTGGCTTGGCGTTTGGCAACTGAACTCTACAAGTAAACTCTGGCAGTAAATAATTCTTATTTCTTTACACAACTGTAGAGTTTGTAATCCTGGCAACACTAAGTATCTTTTCCGGAAACCTGTAGCTATTAGCTGTAATTTTCTTACAAGAACCTACTTAGAAATGCCGGGGTTATTTTTTTACTATATTCCTACGTGTAGCAGTTTGAGAAAAATGAAGTAAGATGGCAGCAAATGTAAACCGCAAATGTCTGTTTTTTAAGGAGATTGAGTCTAATGAACGCAATTCAACCATCTAGCCCGGAGCTACAACCAATACAGCGTCGCAGAACTGTTCCTCGCCCTAAACGTCGTTTACGACAACGTTCTTATCAAATAATGGCGCTTGAGACAACAGTTAAAATAGGAGTTAACTTAGTAATTTCCGCAGCGGCAGTATCTGCTTTAACTCAACTTTTACCCCATCACTGGTCGGGACAAGAAAAGTTAAGACAAGTACGCACTGAAGTTAAAACTGCTCAAGAACGTGTCAATAATCTAAGGGCAGAATTTAGTAATACTTTCGATTCCCGTCAAGCTAATAGTATTATGCAACAGCATGGAAATCGGATACCCCTCAATCAAAAACAAATTGTATTGACTAATAATACAACAGCGGCCGAAATTAAAGAATCTACACCTTAATATTTAGAGGCAATATTATTGAAGGCGTATAATAAATGCGATTCCTCTTTGCGTACAGAACGCTGTCAAAAAAGTTCCAAAGCTAACAGCTAATAGTTAATAACTAATTGCTAATTTTGTGGGATTATTCAGCGTGTAGTTATCATCTATTAGCTATTAGCCCGTGCCAAATTACGTTTAATTTTGGATGCAGGGATTATCCCGATCGCGAATTATGAATTGAAGTCTAATCTTAAATCGAAAATCTAAAACCCATACAAAATTAAGTCAAAGTACCCTATTAATCTGATCGGCATATCGTCAATTAAATTTACCATTTTAAATTATTGAGCCGAGACGCTAAAAACGCCACTAAATGTATTTCATTCACCGATGTTCCATTCAGGATGCATGGGAAGTAGTAATTCATTTAACCAATTTTCTACTTGTAAGCGTAGACGCAGAGTTTGGTTATCAGTTCGGGCTGCATGAGTTGGTAGTTTTTTCAAAGCCCGATTATAGTCGGCGATCGCACAGTTCCAATCGCCCCATGCATGATAAGTTCTGCCTTTTTCAGCCAAAATATAGCTTTCTAATTTTCCGAAAAATAGCGCCGTTTCAAAATTATCAATCGCTTCGTTATATTCTCCTAATTCACGCAAGGTAATACCTCGGTTAATCCACGCTCTAACGTGAGTAGGATTTAAATCTAAAGCTTTTTCATAATCTGCTAGTGCTGCTTCCAAATCTCCAATACCAGCATAATAATTCGCTCTGTTATTGTAAGCACTAGGCAAACCGGGATTTATTTCGATCGCTTTATTAAAATCGCGAACAGCTTTTTGTTCTTCTCCAAATTGAAAATAAACCAAACCGCGATTATTGTAATCGATGGCATTATCAGGATGACGCTCAATTAACTGATTCAAAGCTGCGATCGCCTTATTAAAATCGCCAATTTCAGCAGATTTCAAAGCACAGGAGCGTAAATCTTTGTCTCCATAAGCGTATAATTGACAATTACTATCCTCGTGGCTGTAGTCATCAGCAGTAAATCTCGCAGCATTACGTTTGCCGATCTTATCTTGCTTGTCACCGAATGTTGAAAATAAGTGAATCTTCATATCATCCTTGCCTGAGTTGGTTAGTACGTCCGCTTGTGGTGGTGCCCCTGTATTATTAGGATTCATCATCCATTAATCCCAATATCCGGGCGCGTAAAAATACTCTCCGGTTTGGAACTAATAATAGATACCAAAGCTTCATAACCAATTCCAGAAAATAACAAATGATTGCAATTTAAAGCGATCGCCACATTCTCAAGCTTGGCAACTGGTAGAATGCCTTAACAGTGAACAGTGAACAGTTAACAGTGATAAAGATACCTCCTAAAAAAAATACGTTAACTGTTAACCAAATCTTCTTTTACAAATCCAGCTACTTCAAAACTGCTAACTGCTCACTGATAACTGATAACTGATAACTGATAACTGATTTTAGGTAATCAAATGGTAAATACAATTTCTTATCCCGACGCTCCCGATTTAGCCGCAGATGATTACATAGTCATCGGTTTAGCAACTTGCTTTATCAAAGAAGATGGCGAAGTGCATGAAGTTGACGTAATCGAACCTATTCCTAGCGCATCTTTAGAATCACTCTTCAAAGGGCTTCCCACATCCTATAAATCAGCAGTCGCCACCACATTAGGAAAAGTTTTTGATGGTGAAACAGCCCATAAACCACCAGAATTAGATAACTCCGCACAAATAGTCAACGACTTTGGTGAAAGAGCATTTGCAGCAGCACGCACCTACAAGCGTAAAGAAGAAGCACAATCTTTAATTCCTTTAGGAGAAACCTACAGCGACTTTCAATACTCCATAGAGAAAAAGCGAGTATTAAACGCTCAGAGAGTAGTCAATAAAGATGACAACGTGAAACAGCATTCCCATACTCATAAAGTTTTGTAATTGGGAATTGGGCATAGGGGATTGGGCATAGGGCATTGCTCGTTCCTTGTCTCCGGCAAGGAATGCAGTTATTAAAGGCTCTGCCTCGTGTAAATCTAAGTACATTTGTATTTTTGTAGGGTGCTGTGACGGTTACGATAAATTTTCAAAGCTAATCCAATAACTTGGCTATACCGTCACGCACCAAATATGATTACACCATGAATTCTTCGATGAAAATCCCAGGTAAATATTGAATTACTTACAACAATAAACACATATATCATCAAAAAAATAAGCATTTTCATGGAGTTAATATAATGGATTAACCTTAAATCCCTTATAAAATCATCAGGAAAATGCAACTCTGGCAACCCAACCAACAGCTACAAAACGGTAAATTCACAATTCAAAAAATTTTAGGTGGTGGTGGTTTCGGTGTCACCTATAGCGCTATAGATACAAATACTAATAATCTTGTTGCAATAAAAACTCTTAATCCCATTCATCAAAGCAAACCAGATTTTGAACAACAGCAGGTAAAGTTTGTTCAAGAAGCATTTCGTTTAAAAGGATGCAGCCATCCTCATATTGTCAAAGTCCATGAAGTGATTAACGAAAACGATTCCTCAAAACAATACACCTCTAGAAATCCAAACTCGTAAATTTGAATTTGAGTACGCAACCTTAAATGTAAAACAAGGATTCTTTGGCAAAAGATGTGAAATTAAACGTTATCGCGGAGAAACAGAAGGATTTACAGAAGATTTAGGCAATGGCGTAACCCTAGAAATGATAAAAATCCCCGGTGGTAGCTTTATTATGGGTACGCCAGAAGAAGAAGAAGAAGAAGAAGAGAAAAGATAATTTTGGATTTGTCACTAAACCAATAGGTCCAGCATCTAACATTACAACTTGACTCACCAAGACACACCCTTCATTTCTGGAGGAAATAATTTCCGTTCGGATAACCTGTCCTCATCCAAAGCTTTAATTAAAAACTCACCCGTACTTTCTTGTTCATGAGCATCATCTTCATCTAACCAAGAATCAAGCACATCAACTAAGCTGGTTTGCTTTTCTTTATTTGAAATTTGCTCTGTCAACATTTCCAAAGTATAAGCTTCTACAGATACACCTTTCTTTTGTGCTTCCCGATTCAAATACAATTCCATTTCTGGCGTTACATTGAGCATTATGACCATAAATAAAGATTTTTATTAACTACACTTAATCTTTCAATTAAATTATATCTTTATCTGCGAAAATCATTAATAACATTCTGTAGCTATAAATTAAAAATCTATAATCATCCAAATATCTCATGTCAGCTAAAGTAATCCTCACCATCACCGAAGGAAAATTACCAGGAAGACAATATATTTTTGATTCCCGCACTAGCTGTATTATCGGTAGAGCAAAAGACTGCAATATAAAACTACCAAACGATAAAAATCATTCTGCTATTTCTCGGTATCACTGTTTATTAGACATAAATCCCCCCGATATTCGCATCCGTGATTTTGGTAGTAAAAATGGGACTTATATAAACGGTAAAAAAATTGGTCAAAGACAAGATAATCAAACTCCAGAAGAAGCAGCAAAGGAAATTTTTCCTGAATTTGATTTACAAGATAATGATGAAATTAAGTTGAGTAATACGGTATTTGCAATCAGTATTGAAAGCAAACCAGAGGAAATCAAAATTAATCACTTCTTTCCTCCCACAATAGATTTTAATAATACTCCAACCGAAGCACCAAATTTACTGGAATAGATTAAAAAACTTTTAGGATTAGCAAAAGCAGGAAATAGCAATTTACTAGCTATAAAAGGGTACGATATTATTCAAATTTTGTTTTAGATGGTTTGTCATATACCCGCAACGCAGAAATTCCCTATGTTAAATTAGGTGATGGTAACTTGGGAAAAGGTAAAGGTTTAGTTCACCGCGATTTGAAACCGGGCAATATCTTTCTAACTTATCAAGATGGTAAAATCACTGCCAAAATAGGCGATTATGGTTTATCAAAAGCCTTTGATTTAGCTGGTTTAAGCGGACAAACAAGAACTGGCTTTAGAGTTGGTACTCCTGTATTTATACCGCGACAGCAAGTACTTGATTTCAAATATGCCAAACCAGAAGTTGATGTTTGGGCTGCTGCGGCTTCTTTGTACTATATGTTAACCGGATATTATCCCCGCGATTTTACAGGTAAAGATATATTTTTAGAAGTATTGCGAAATAAACCAGTACCCATTCGCGATCGCAACACAAATATTCCTCACAAATTAGCAAAAGTAATTGACTTATCTTTAATAGAAGAACCAGAAATTCATTTCAAAACCGCCAAAGCATTTAAACAGGCACTATTAAGCGTATCGTGAATAATATATATTGCCTATCCTCCACCAATTCATAACCCACGCAGGTGGGTTTTGCCTGTGTAGCCGCGAATTCTATTCGCCAGGTAAAATACAACAATATCAATCTTCCCCCAACAATCAAAACCATGATAAAACTCTACGGTGGAACCTTCAGCCGCGCTTCAATTGTTCACTGGTATTTAGAAGAATTAGAAATTCCCTACGAATTCATCAAGCTGGATATGCAAGCAGGAGAACACCGTCAACCTGAATTCTTAGCAATTAACCCAATGGGTAAAGTTCCAGCAATACAAGATGGTGATTTCATACTTTGGGAATCCGGCGCAATATTGCTATATCTTGCCGATAAATATAGTAAAAAAACTCTTTCTCCAGAAGAGCGCGGCATTTATTCTCAGTGGAGTTTGTTCGCAAATGCTACTTTGGGACCTGGTGTTTTTGTTGAAGCTACCCGAGATAAAGAAATGCCTAAATTAATGAATCCTTTGAATGAAATATTAGCAAAACAACCTTACTTATTAGGCAATGAGTTTACCGTTGCTGATGTAGCAGTAGGTTCTATGCTCAACTATATTCCGATGATGCTCAAGCTGGATTTAAGCGAATATCCAAACGTTACTAACTACATGAAGAAACTTGCCGAACGTCCGGCATTTCAAAAGGTTATGGGTTCGAGGGGTTAATCAAAGAAAGATTAATTTGTAGGTTGGGTTAGACACGAGCAGAAAATTAAATATGTAACGATAATATATATTCTCCTGTCGTAACCCAACATTAATATTTTAGATAAATTCAGATATTGCTAAATATCGACAATAAAGAGAGCATCTCAAATTTTTGATTTCGTATATAGTGCGAGCATCTTGCTCGCTGGCGCTCCCAAGCGATCAAGATGCTCCCAAGCGAGCAAGATGTTCCCAAGCGAGCAAGATGTTCCCAAGCGATCAAGATGTTCCCAAGCGAGCAAGATGTTCCCAAGCGAGCAAGATGTTCCCAAGCAAGCAAGATGTTCCCAAGCAATCAAGATGTTCCCAAGCGAGCAAGATGCTCGCACTACCTGCGGATTTTTCAACAATTGGGATGTTCCTACAACAAAAAAATGTTGGGTTACGTCGAAGAAGATTCATTTTCGTAACAAACCATTATTTTTCGTGCGACTAACCCAACCTACTAACAACTAACAACTAACAACTAACAACTAACTAACGATAATTCGTAAATTGCAAAGCACAGGGTAAATCTTCTTCTTTCAACCGCTGCATTACGCCTTGCAAGTCATCTTTATTTTTACTAGTAACTCGCACAGCATCTCCTTGAATGGAAGCCTGTATTTTTTTAAATTCATCACGAATCATTTTAGAAATCTTCTTGGCAATTTCTTGACTGATGCCTTTTTTCAACTTGATTTCTTGATTAACTCGACTACCACCTGCGGATTCGGGTTCGCCAAATTCAAAGATTTTCTGAGACAGTTTACGCTTCGCCGCTTTTTCTCGCAATATAGTATTTATAGTGTCTAAAGTAAATTCGCTATCTGTATTTACTTTAATACTGTCTTCCCCTAATTCCACTGTAGTTTTAGTATCTTTTAAATCGTAGCGGCCTTTAATTTCTCGGGTAACTTGGTCAACAGCGTTAACCAATTCTTGTCTATCAAAATCGCTAACAACGTCAAAAGAATAAGTAGAAGCCATAAAAAAATATCAGTTTCCTTTATTAGTAATTTTACATTTTAATAGTTATTAGTTGCTATTTTTTCTACTATCCACTATCTACTATCTAAACTCAACTTGCTTGAATTATACTCAACACAAATAAAGTACAAGAACAAGCTAAACCAACAGCATACATAAGCGAACGCAGAAGGGCTATATCTAAAATATAAAAAACTGAATACAGTAAACGCACTGTAATAAAAGTTAATGCTGCCCATGCTGCCGCTTGTGAATTAACGCCGGTTGCGTAAGCCATTAAAGCCGCAACAGCGAAAATCATAAAGCCTTCAAAACAGTTTTGATGCGCCCAGGTAGCGCGTTGTCCATAAGGTGGAAGTTTATCAAACATGGCGCGAGGTGCAGAATAATCGTAACCAATACTCAAACGAGCATAGGCTACTACCAAAAATGGTAAGTAAATCTCTAAAAAAGCTACAGCAATACAGTATAAAAATAAAACTGATACGGAGAATTGTGAAACAATCATCGACATAAATAGATATTGGAAATAAATATTAGAAAACAAAGTTTTCTATAGAATTTAGGGTGAATGAGGAAGCGAACTTTTTTCCAGATGTTATTCTTACACTTCGTAGCGTAATTTACTCAAAAAGTGACATATTTTTTGACCTATTTAAAATCAGGAAGTCATTTAAGCAACATCACCATAACTCTACGCTTTATATTTTCACTAGTCATTAGTAACCGTGCTAATTACATCCATTCACCATTTCCTAAACGACTCAAGGATTGTATCCCGACAAAAGTGACTAATGACTAATAAGAAAGCGACTCGAATATTGAACCGATTAATCAAAATAGAACAAAGTTACCACTTTTCGTTGCTCTTCTGCATCCTGACACGTTTGTAGCAAAGTGCGACTATCGTGAAAGGCGAAGGATACAAGTTGCTGGCAGCGGGAGATGATCTCCTTGTTACATAAGTAACTTGCTTCAGCAAGCGATAAATGGTCATTACTGGAGTTTTCTACCAGATGCATTACTTGCTCTAATTGCTGGCGCGATTCTAAAGGCTGACGGTCTAAACTTTGGGGTAAAATTACCGTGAGAAAGTTTGGATCGGCTCGCATTGCGCCTTTAATAGCGGCTGAATTTGTACCTGTAGCACCAGAGGTAATGACTCTATTCCCGGATAAAACCAGGGCATAAGTCATCATTTCAATTAGATTCTGATGAGTAATAGGCACGTGACGAGAACCCAGCACGGCGATTCGCTTGGAACCCATTTGCTGAATAGTCGCTAATTCTTGCGCTAACGTATCGATGTTATTTACTACGTTTGTTGACTGACTCAAAGACGATTTTAACTGCTATTAAACGACCAAGATATTTTAGCAGGTGAAAGAGTTGTCGGGAACCTACTTAAGGTTAGAGCGTACAATTTTTTAGTTTAATTTTTATTTTAATTTTTATTTTAATTTTTGTTTAATAGCTCCATTGCTTCGTCACAGCACTCAACCCACTCTGTTTCATAGCGAATACCTTTGTGAAGGGTTGAACTGCACGTTGCTCTGTGGAAAATGGGCATGGGGCATAGGGAATAGGAATTTTCAAGCAATTTCGTTCGCTGATTACCAATCCTTACTCGGTTTCAAGTCAGTATGAAGCTTGAACGCTGTAGAAACCCTTTTATTAACGCATAAAGATATTTAACATGATTTATACTTCGGATGACGTACAAAAAATCCTTCAGCTGGCAATGGCACGCAAGCAAGAAGAATCCTTTTCCGAGAAACAACTTTCAGAAATGGCAAAAGAGTTAGGAATTTCTCCCGAATTGCTGTCTAGTGCAGAACAAGAATGGTCAATTCAAGCCAAAGCAAACGAAGAAAAACAAGCCCGTCGTAAAATTATGCGTCGAGAATTTAGAACTAATTTAATTTCATTTATAGCAGTAAATACATTCTTATTGGTGCTGAATTTAACCACAACTCCCCGCGACTTTTGGGCTATTTATCCGATTTCTGGTTGGGGATTAGGACTTTTTATGCATTATGTAAAGATTTCTCGTCTCGAATAGAATTCTTAAGATACGCAGCAATCCGATATGAGTGGTAAGAATTTTAGGTGTTGAAAAACCCAGTTTTAGAAAACCGGGTTTATTGATTCTGGGAATTAGCAATCTTCTTATTTACAACTACGATAATGTCGTTGCGGGACTCAAACCCATTAAAGTTAGTAAACGATTGATGTCAAAATGTTCGCTCATCAAATGACGAACGCATTCGACTTTAATAGGTTCGTGGACGCGAACTTGACCGAAAGCACGCTCAATAATTTCTACAGTGCTAAGAGTATCTAAATCTACAGAAAGAATCGGAATTTCTAATTCTTCCGCACGACTGAGAATAAAAGATGGAGGTGGTAACTGTCCGGTAAGAATCAGACATTGAGTAGAAGTTTCCAAAGCTGCCTGCTGAATTTCGACTCTATCTCCACCCGTAACTACTGCCATATTTTGACGTTTGCGAAAATACTTGACCGCTGCATTGACATTCATCGCACCAATTGCCAGACTTTCGACTAATAAATTAAGGCGATCGCCACAACATAAAACTTCAGCATTGAGTTGATGAACTAATTCGCGCACGGTTATGCTGCGTAGTAAGTTACTTTTGGGCAATACACCTAAGACGGGTATACCGTGCTGTTCTAAAAAGGGACGCATGGTATTGTTGACAGTCAGCAAATCGGAACCGGGAACATCGTTAATAACAATACCAATCAAGCGTTTTCCGATTACCTGCGATTCAGATAATAATGTTTCAATAGAAAGCAAAGACTTGTAGCGGAATACTAGAACAACGCCTGCATCTAACGCATCCGCAACTTGCATTAAAGACAAATCGAACAATTTACCTTCAGATAAATTACCTGGGCCTTCTAGCATAACTAAATCGCCCAAGTTGTCTTGTAGATATTCGCTTGCAAGGGACTGTTGATAATCGGTTGTGTCTTTGCCCGAAAGGCGTTGTTGTAGCGTAATTTCGTTTAAAGCAAGTATTGTAGGTGCTACTTGGTTGGGTTCAAGATTAAGGCTTCGACTAATAAACTCAACATCTTCCTCAATCAAACTTCCTTCAGATTCTTTTAAAGACTTACCAAGTGGTTTGCCATAAGCAATATTAAGTCCAGCTTGACGTAATTGATTAGATAAACCTAATATAGTTGCTGATTTACCGCTGGAAGCCTGGGTTGACCCAATCAGTAAATACTTAGGGGATTTCGGCACGCACGCACTCCTAATTTCAACGGTATAAAACTTTCAACGGTTAGTGCCCTTGTTTATCAACCATCAGCCAATAAACTGGCTCTTGGCACCATATTTGAAAAATTGATTGCTAGTAGCCTAAAAAAACTGTTTGGGCGTTCTTTAATTTTAGGTCGAATATTTGGCTTCTTTGTAATTTATCTATAATTAGTTAATAGTTGGGCAATTTTTAGATAAGGGTGCAGAGGAAAGCGATCGAAACTACTTAGAGCTTTATCCTCCTTTTCGTTCCTAATCACAAAAATTAGAGGAAAAGAAAAAAATTCTTTTCCCCATAGTTGGTTGTTTTGATACAGTTTGTCAATTATTGGTGATAAATGTCTAATCAGAGAGGAAAGTTCAATCTTCCAGACGCAGCAGCTTACGGTAGAACGATTGAGAGAAATCAGTCATGCGTTGACGCTTATAATTTTCAAGTATTTCGATTAAAAAATTAATAAACTCGAAACTTGCCATCATTACTTCATAACTCAGTTCGGCATTACCATCAAACTGCATTCGACAACGAGTTAAGTCTGAAGGGAGAGTAGCAATATTCCAAGTCGCGATGAAAGGAATGCTTTCGCTGCTTTCTATTTTACGATTTCCTTCAAGAACCCCTTTTCGATAAAGACCTATAGCATAAGGTAGAAAATTCCGCTTACCACTTTGAACGTAAGGCAAGTACACGCTCGCTTGTTGAGGAGTAGCAGGCTGAAGTTGCTCAAATGCTGACATACAATAATATTCCTTAACTTACTTGAGAATTTATAAATTTGGTAGATATACATAGTATTCCCAAGTTTTTTATAAAAATTACCAAAAGGTTTATTTGAGAGGGGAGATGGGGACAAGGGGACAAGAAGAGGGGGTAGAGGAGCCACTTGCGTGCGGAGGTTCCCGCAGTACGAGCAAAGTGGCGTGGGGTAGAGGGGGTAGATAGAAATAATACAATACCTCACTCCTAACTTTTAACAATGCCCTGCGGTCCAGCAACTATCAACTATCAACTCCTAACTCCCAACTCCTAACTCCTAACTCCTGACTGGTGAGTGCTAAGAAATGTGAAAATGTCGGTTACAATAAGGCTGCATTGATTTCTATGAGGCTGAGGTAAAATGACGGACAATTTCCTTTAAGTAAGGTAAATGTAGTCATTGTCCTGTTTGTAAGCGATAATTACTGCAAGACAAGATTATCTGACAACCAATTAGTCGGATTGCGATATTACTGAACAAACTCATGGGCTTTATTGCAAGACGTTCTTCGGTGGAGAAATGCCACCAGTCTTAAAGTAAGCTATTGGGTTGATGAATATGGTTTTGCGTAGCGTTATCCAAAACTAGCATCAAGCGCATTTTTGTATAAAATTAATTGCATTCAAATTAAGTAAACTATGCCAGCGAATTCCTGGCCCGAAAAAGATTATAACGAACTTGATTCCCTGAACTCGATATTTGCTGATATGTCGGTAAATGTAGAGTTAGAAGAACAAAAATCACAAGAATTGTCTGTTCCTTCCCGGTTTCAAGGTCGTAGGCGCAAAGCTGCTGTAGTTCTGACAATGGTCTGGAGCGGTACGATTGCTTTGCACCTGGTTTCTTGGGGGTCTTTATTTGTATTAGGGTTAGCTACCGTTGTAGGTATTCACTCTCTAACGATCGTATTTGCCAAACCTCGTCATGTAGATGAAGAAATAAAAGGCGATTTACCTTTCGTCTCTTTGTTAGTTGCAGCGAAAAATGAAGAATTAGTAATTGGCAATTTAGTAAATAATCTTTGCAACTTGGATTACCCATCATCTGGGTATGAAGTTTGGATAGTTGACGATAATAGCAGCGATAAAACACCACAATTGCTATGCGAATTAGCAGATAAATATGAAAATTTAAAAGTATTCCGGCGAAAACCTGGGGCTTCAGGTGGTAAGTCGGGAGCATTAAACCAAGTGCTACCGCACACTAAGGGTGAATTCATTGCTGTATTTGATGCTGATGCTCAAGTTTCGTCAGATATTTTGCTGCGAACCATACCTTTATTTAATAGAGAAACTGTTGGAGCGGTGCAACTACGAAAAGAAATCGCTAATGCTTCAACCAATTTTTTAACAAAAGGTCAAATGGCTGAAATGGCTGTTGATACGTTTTTTCAACAAAAGCGAAGTAGTGGTAATGGTATTGGTGAATTACGCGGTAACGGTCAATTCGTTCGCCGTAAAGCTTTATACAGTTGTGGCGGATGGAATGAAGAAACTATCACTGATGATTTAGATTTAACACTCCGTCTGCATCTTGATAAATGGGATGTTGAATGCGTATTTTATCCGGTAGTCAAAGAAGAAGGTGTTACTAACGCAATATCTCTTTGGCATCAGCGCAATCGTTGGGCAGAAGGTGGATATCAGCGCTATCTCGACTACTGGGACTTAATTCTTCGTAATCGCATGGGTAGGTGGAAAACCTTTGAACTGTTAATCAATTTTGTATTGATTCAGTACATCATTCCAACCGCAGCAATACCGGATTTATTAATGGCGATCGCGCGTCATCGGCTGCCTATTTTAAGTCCATTAACCGGGATGACAGTAACAGTATCATTTTTAGGAATGTTTGCCGGTCTTAAGCGGATACATAAAAATAAAAGATTGAAAACTTATGCCTATTTGATGTTGTTGCTACAAAGCCTGCGGGGCATTCTATTTATGTTCCACTGGATAGTAGTCATAAGCAGCACTACCGCTCGGATGTCAGTACTTCCCAAGCGCCTAAAGTGGGTAAAAACCTTACGTCAAGGTGAGTGATTGAGTTCGGGGGAGACAAGGGGAAGAAGGGGAAGAAAATTCGTAACTTCTAACTAATTATTTCCAATGCCCCATGCCCAATCCCCAATCCCCAATCCCCAATCCCCAATCATTAAAACTCAACATCATAGTCTTCAATTTCTTCTAATTCCGATGAATCAACGGGTTCGTCGGATATTTCTGTATTTTCTTCGCTAAGTTGAATAATTTCTCCGTCTAATGCATCTGCTAAACGCTGAGCAGCTTTCATTACTTCATCCATTTCTGGATCTTCTGCTATTGGACTCGGTTGAAGTGGTGTAGGGATGGTTTGAGGAGGGGGAGCGGTATTAGCTACTGCTGTAGGCTGAACTGTTGGGGTTGATGATGATGGTGGTTGTGTTTTTTCTTGAGTAGGAGGTGGTGTTGGTTGTGGTTGTGGTGCGGGTTGTGTGGGTGTAACGTTCTGCTGCTGTACTGTTGGGGTTTCATTAGAAGTATTATTTGCAGATGAAACTGCGTTGGCTACTTCTAAATTTACTTCGATTTCACTTTTGAAAGTTACTTGAAATGCTGTTTTAATTTTGGATTTTTCTTCTTTAACTTTGTCATACCATTTCTCTTTGACGGCAACGCGAGCCATAGCACCGTTGAACTCGACGACATGGCACATTTGACGTAGTAGTTCTCTTCGGGAAACTGGTATGAGGTTGGTTAGTACCTGCTGCCAGAGTTCGCTAAGGTTGGCTTGTGGGGGTGATGAGGGAGAGGGGGGAGAGGGGGGAGAAACAGGTTGTGTTCTTGTTCCGTTTTCTTGTTGTTTTGAAGTTTTTGTGTTTGTGGAAGCGGGTGGATGAGATGGTGAGCCAGTTGCCCTAGTTCCCTCCGTTGTAGCGACTGCCGAAGGGTTCCCCTGCATAAGCAAACTAGCGTTAGCGGAGTGTCCCCCTGAAGAAAGATGCCCCGAAGGTGGAACTGTGGGTGGTGTTTGGTGTACGGCTTCGGCTTTGGCTGGGTTTGAGGGGAATTTGGGTAGGCTTTGTTTATAACCAATAGCTGGCACTGTTGGGATATTTGCGGATGGTAATAATCCTAGTAAAGTTACTTCGAGCCATAAGCGCGGTTGAGTGGTATTTTTGATTTGTACTTCAGCAGTACGCAGATGCTGCTGTCCGTGCAAGATCGTATTTATTTCAAGGTTTTGAGCAATATCTATAAGTACTTTCCACATACCTTGAGTGCAAGCAACCAGATCGTGGCGGTTGGGCGCAGTTTTGGCAATAAGTAAATCGCGGTAGAAGGAAGCGAGATTTTGGAGAATAATCAAAGGTTCTTTACCACGGTCTAATATTTCGCGGGTAGAGTCAATTACGGAGATTGAGTTATCCTCTACAATTGCTTTTAATAAATCTAATAAATCCTGTTCGCTTACCGAACCAACTAAATCCCAAACCTTTTCCGGAGTTACTTCCCCCGCTAATAAACCTAATTGATCTAGAAGACTTTCAGCGTCTCGCAATCCTCCTTGGGAGACTTGAGCTACTATTGTAACGGCTTCTTGTGTAATATTAATATTTTCAGTTTTCGCAATCTCACTTAAATGCTGCACCATAGCATCTATGGGAATGCGTCTAAAATCAAACCTTTGGCAGCGCGAAATTATTGTTGGTAGTACTCTTTGCGGATCTGTTGTAGCGAGAACAAAGACGACGTGTAGTGGTGGTTCCTCTAATGTCTTGAGTAGCGCATTAAACGCTTGAGTACTGAGCATATGACATTCATCAACCACATAAACTTTGTAGCGACATTGAACCGGGGCAAATTGCGCTCTGTCAATAATTTCTCGAATATTATCCACACCCGTATTGCTAGCAGCGTCAATTTCAATGACATCTAAAGTGGTACCCTTACTAATTTCTTGACAAACGTTACACTTTCCACAAGGTTGCGGCGTAGGCTTATCGCTGTTGACACAATTAAGTGATTTTGCCAAAATCCGGGCACTAGAAGTTTTACCCGTTCCCCGAGGGCCAGTAAATAGATAAGCCGGAGCAATTTTCTTCTGATGAATTGCATTAGTAAGAGTAGTGGCGATCGCCTCTTGTCCAACTAATTCGGCAAAAGTTTTCGGGCGATACTTATGATGTAGCGGTTCGTAAGACATGGAGGAGACAGCGCACTGAAAGCTTTCCCCCAATAAGAGGGGTTTAACTATTTTAATTGTTAATTCGTGATTTAACGAAACGAGAGACAAGGGGAGATGGTAAGCCACCCCTGTGCCGTTCACCGGAGGTGCGGCTCGGTTCTCTCGGCTGAGGGGAGTGGCGCAACCCGTAGGGGGGGAGACAAGGAGAAATTAATTTCTAGCTTGTTACTTGCTACTCCTAACTCCTAACTGCTCACCGTTAACTGATTTGTAAAATTTGTATCTTTAAAAAAATAAATACTTAAAGAAAATGCGTTACAAGTAGCTACAATCTTATGGTAATTAATACGCTCTGGGTGCCCTTATGCTAAAACAGTTCGTTCAATGGGTTAAAAAGTTTTTTCAAGGGCTATTTGGTACAAGACAGAAAAAATCTGCGGATAGGCATAGTCCTTTACATAGTTCTCCTTCGTCACCACCTCCTCCTTTAAACGATACCGATTTAGAGTTTCTGTTTGCGGAACTGTTGGAAGGAGTTCATCAAGCACGGGGAGAAGCTTGGGCACAAAAATGGTTGGATAATATTGAACATAGGGTTCCTCAACAACGTTGGGTGGAATGGTTGAAAAAATTTGGCGATAAGCTGTTAGCTGCACCAACACCTAATAATGAAATGGCTTCTCGACTGGTAAAGTTAGGAGAATTGGGAGTTGGCGAAGTTTCTAGTGCTGCTTACGATATCGGGATGCGATTGCTAACGCGCAACCAAGTAGAACCTATATGGGAATATGAAGGACCTGATGCTCAAATCGAGCCTGCTGTCCATGAAGAAAGTTCGGTTACAACAGCACAAGCCGAACAAGCCGAAAGCAATGCAGAAGGGGAATATCAAACTATTACTCTCGAAGAGTTAATGGACTTGATGCAAGATGACGTAAATTTGAGGGCGCAAATTGCCGAACAACTGGGAATTGAAACTGATGACCCAGAAGTCATCGTTCAGGCTTTAGTTAATCAATATCATACTACTGGATAATAAGCGCACAAAAATTACGATCGGGGGTCTAAATATTTGACTTTTATACCTTAATATGTTGTAGACTTTGAGTGCTTTAATGGTCAATATTGTTCTTATATATACGGAATTTTTGGATAGGTTTATTTTGTTTGCAAAGGGTATCTTGTCTAGCAAGTTATTTTCCGAAAATTTTGTTAAGTTATCTCAGAAGTGGCAATGTTACTTCTAATCCCACAAATTAATATTTTACCGAGTCTTCCTAAAAATCAACGTTGATTTGTTATCGTGTTGAATTTTTACGGACGTAATTGGCTGCATTTGTAGAAAAGTTCACATACTTTGGTAGCCTATTACGTAATTATTCTTTTTTACATTGCACTCGTTAAAATTCGATGTGAACTACATTTTACAATGCAGCAGATGCTCAGGCGGCTAGTGCAGAGGTTCATAAAGTTTATTCAGGATATTTTTGGTGGTAAGCAGACTCCTTCGACGAAACTGAAGGAGATGCACGCTGTTAGGGAGTTACCAGAACTGACCAATTCAGATCTGGAATTTTTATTTACCCAACTTCTTGAAGGCGTACATCAAGCGCGAGGACAACATTGGGCGCAAAGGTGGCTGCAAAATATCGAACATCGGGTTTCTCAGCAACGTTGGTTGGAGTGGTTGGGTCACTTTGGTAACAAAGTGTTAGCTTCATCGGCTCCGAATTACGAATTGGCTTCGAGAATGGTGGAGTTGGGGGAACTCGAAATTGGAGAAATTGGAGATGTTGCTTACGATATTGGGGTGCAGTTGTTAACTCGCAATTCAAAGCAGCAACCAGTTTATTCCATTCCGATTTCTACTGAATCTGAAGGGTTGACTCCTGCTTCACCCGTATCGGAAGAATTCATCATTGAACCATTTGGGGTTGATAGGGAAGATGAACCGATAATTGAATCAATTGCGGTGGATGGTGAATTCGAGGTTCTAAATTCTTTCAATGATTCTCCTGGGCAAGAGCTGATTAAGGAATTTGGGGAATTATTATGGGAAGATTACGAACCATCCGAAAGTGCAAATAATGTCCCGGCATCTTTAGAAAAGTTTCCTGATGCTTTGTACGAACAAGTATTTGAGTACGATTCCCAAACCGAAGCGCTTGAGAATACTAAGAATGCAGCATTAGAAGAAGAATTATCTTATAGTTTATACGAACAGGTATTTGAGTCGGAGCAACAGTTCGAAGAACCTGTAACTTCTGATACTAATGAACAAGTATCCGAACTTTCTTACACTGTAGAAGAACGGGTATTTGAACATGAAGAAGATTTAGAAGAAGATTTTGTTGAACAACCTGAAATACCTTTCATACCCGAACAAGTCACTCCTGGGCAAGATTTGGTACGCAATTTGGGAGAATTGTTATGGGAGGATGAAACCGAAAAAGTTGAAGACGAAAGTTCTATTAATGCTCACGAACAAGAGTTTATCAACGATTTGAGCGATTTGGTATGGGATTATCCGCCCTCCGATACTGAAGATGCAGTTGAAGTACCAACCCAAAATTATCTAACCGAAGTTGACGAAGCTATAAATACAAGTTTCGTACCAATTGAAGATTCGGTTGAAGATGAAGAATCGTTAGAAACCTTTAATGCTTTATTAGATTTAGCCTCGGAAACCGAAGAGGAAGAAGAAACAGAAACATTTGAGACAGCATCTGAAGAATCAGCTACAGCAAAAACTGTAGACGATTTGTTGGTAAGGTTGGATGAAAGCGCTAGTTTAGTTCGTCAGCTTGCTTCTGGATTGGGAGAACAAAAATCTTCTGCTTTAGTTGTCAATGGCATACCTATCGATAATGATACAGTTTCACGGCAAGCTGAAGCATGGTATTACCAAGGACTTGCACAAGCTAGAGCCGGTAATTTAGAAGCTGCTGTTGAACTGTACGAAAAAGCGGTGCAAACCAAGCCAAACGTACACGAATATTGGTTTAACCGAGGTTTGACGCTGTTTCATTTAGGACGTTTAGAAGATGCGATCGCCTCTTACGATCGAGCGATTGAAATTAAAAATGATTTTTATAAAGGATGGTACAGCCGGGGTAGAGCTTTAGGTGAATTGGGATTTTTAGAAGATGCTATTATTTCTTTTAATACAGCACTTGAAATTCGACCTAATTACCAGGAAGCTTGGTCTAGTAATGGTTTGGCGTTACTGAAGTTAGGGCGCGTCTCGGAAGCTATCTTCAGTTACGATAAGTCATTAGAATTGGAACCTCTAGATCCGGAAAACTGGTATTACCGGGGTGTAGCGCTATCTGGAAATGCACAATATCTAGAAGCGATTGATTCTTACGATAAAGCTCTGGAAATCGAACCATTTTTACATGATGCTTGGATCGATCGAGGTGTAGCTCAGGGACAATTGGGAGAATGGGCACAGGCTATTATTTCTTGGGATAAAGCTTTAGGACTTAGACCGGATTTCTACTTAACTTGGTTTAACCGGGCTGTAGCTTTTGATAATTTGGGACGTAGGGAAGAAGCGGTTGCATCTTACGATAAAGCTTTAGAAATTGAACCCAACTTCCACCTTGCTTGGTACAATCGAGCCGTAGCGCTGTTCTATTTGGAACAATACGAGCAATCAATTCTTTGTTACGATCGCGCTTTGGAAATCAAAGCTGATTATTGGGAAGCTTGGCTTGGTAGAGGTAGTGCAGCAGAGAAATCCCAGAATTTTGATTGGGAATTAAGTTTATCGAGTCCGGTTGCTGGGACAAATTCCGCGTTGAATGCGAGGGGTGAGGAAGGTAAATTAAACAGCTATTTGGAAGCTTTAAAATATGTCGGTGACGATACTCAGCCAGAAGGTTGGGGTAGGTTGCATTTAGCAATCGGTAATTGTTATTACGACATTGGTAAAAGATATTCCTACCCTCGCGATTATTGGTATCAAGCGGTAGATGAATACAATCAAGCATTAGTAACCATAACCGCAGATGCTTTTCCCAATCTGCATTTAGAAGTACTGCAACATTTCATCAAAGTACTGGTTGGTTTGACGGAAACTACACAAGCCCAGGAATTGCATCAATACAGCACCGACTTCTTGCAGGAATTGTTAACTCAAGCAAATCGCAGCGATGAAAGTAGAAAGCAATTAACTCTTAAAAATATTGCTTTTGAACAGCTAGCGGTTGAAATTGCCATCCAGTACGGTGAAATAGTCCAAGGCTTAGAAATCGCCGAACATGGTAAAAATGCTTGTTTAACTTGGCTGCTGTACGGTTGGACGGATCAAATTTATTCGCCCCTATACAGTTCGATTTTACAGTTACTCAATCCCACAACTGCGGCAATTTACTGGCATCTTAGCCCATCAAGTTTACGCACCTTCATTATCAAACCCAACGCGCCAGAACCCATTCCAGTATTTACACCAATGCTGAATGTAGCGCCAGATGAGTTTCCTTTACCAGAAGCAGTAAATAGGTTAGTAGAATTTGAAGACTGGTTAGAAGATTGGCTTTATGAATACGGCGACTATCGCAGCGAAACCAGGAATAAGCAAAGTAAAATCAATCATTCCTGGCGCGGGGATATGGAACAGCGGCTGGCAAGGCTCAGAGAAATACTGAGTATCGGCAGTATCGAGCAGGAACTTCAAGGAATCGAAAATTTAATTTTAATTCCTCACCGCGATTTACATCGATTGCCCTTACACGGATTATTTTCCTCAAAATTTGCTACCAGCTATTTACCCAGCCTGCAAATAGGATTAAATCTCCAGCAGAAAAAATCCCCTGCAAATAAACCATCGTTAAGACTACTTAGTGTAGAAAATCCCGAAACAAAAAATTATCCTCCCTTTAAATCGGCTAAATTAGCAGCTTTAGCTATCAGCGAAATGTTTGATAATCCCCATCGCATTCAGGGATTAAAAGCAACGAAATCGGAAGTAGAAAATGCTCTAATAGGAAACTACAATATATTTAACTTTTACGGTTATGCATCTGACGTTAAAGTAAATCCTTCAACATCAGAAATCTTATTAGCAGGGGAAGACAAGATCGCTTTAGATGAAATTTGTACAAAACCTCTCAACCGTTACAACTTATTTACCCTCTCAGGCTGCCAGATTGCTGCCAACAAGCAAAAAATTACTACAGAATACGCCGGTTTAACCAGCGGTTTATTAAGTCAAGGAGTCAGTAACGTAGTAAATACCTTGTGGAGAGTAGAATCAACCGCCAACGCTTTACTAATGATAGAGTTTTATCGCAGATTGCAATCTAAAACACCAGTAGTTGCCTTAAAAGAAGCCGTTGAATGGTTGAGAGAATTGACAGCAGGAGAGTTAACAAAATGGTACGAAAGCCTGCTCGATCAACTTCCCCCCGAAGGATTAAGAATGAAAGCCCAGTTAGCGACGCAATTATATAGAACAAGTCAAATGGAAGCCGACACAAAATTGTACAATCATCCTTATTATTGGGCTGCATTTGTAATTGGTGGAATTGACAGTGAACAGTTAACAGTGAACAGTTAACAGTAATTCGTAGGTTGGGTTAAGCGACAGCGCAACCCAACATTTATACCCTTACCCAAGCAAAATCTGATATTAAGTATTATGGGCATTAAAATTACTCAAGTTTTCTAAAATGAAGATTAATCTTAATCCAATTGCTTTGATTAAAAATTAACTGCAATAAACTTAATTGATACTAAGACTTTGATGAAAGCAAATTAATTTGATAATTATCTTTTAATTTTTTTAAGGGAAACTGTACAAACGAAGCTTCTTGTGTTGATTCCCAATCAAATCTATTTAGTAAATGAGAAGCAAAAATCTTTGTTACAACCATTGCCATCTGTGCCCCTAAACAAGCGTGTACGCCTCCACCGAAAGGAATAAATTCGTACATTTTACCTTCATTGCGGGGTGCTAAAAAGCGTTCTGGATCGAATTTGTCTGGCTCTGTAAAATGTTCTTTCATAATATGAGCCAGTCGCGGTTCGGCAATTATAGTAAAACCTTTTTGGTAAAGTATTCCATCCACAACTACTGATTTCGTCAAGCGACGGTTCGCGGTAGAACTAGGTGGTAAAGTTCGTAAAGTTTCTTTGATAATTGCTTCCAGAAATCCCATGTGCTTGAGGTTATCTGACGAAAAGATTTCTTGCTCTTTTATTAATTTAGCTTGTTCTTGACGTAACTTATTAACAAACTGCGGGTACTTTCCTAATTGATAAATCAGGGAAGAAACTAAACCAGAAATTTCGTAGTGAGAAGCCCATAACTGCAAAAGACATTGGTTTTCCATCAAAGAATCGCTAAAAACACCTCCGGGGTTTTCCTGCTGACTAGCTAGCATCATTGCTAAAAAATCAGATGTGGGATTTATTTCTTCCTTTTTTCTTCGCTGAATTAGCGCACGCATAAATTCGATTAACTTTGTACGTGCTTTGATTCCTCTACCGTAAGCTGTTAAAGGCGATTTCCATTTTAATAAACCATAGAAACCATCAAAATAAGTTTTATATAGAGCTTTAACTTGTGCTTTATTTTTTACAGGTAAACCGGCAAAACTTTCAGGATTATTATCATCTAATTGTACTCCCCATAGTAAAGGAGTTAGTACATCAAAACAGATTTTTTCGACTTCTAAATAAACAGCAATTTTTCCGGGAGTATTCCATTTTTCTAACCCCTTTTTTATTACATCATTAATATGCGGTATATACCCTTCTAATAAACGTCCATTTAAACCAGGTTGCAAAGCACTTTTACGCTGACGATGTAAATCAGGACGTTGAAATAAACTGTACTCGCCGAACATATCCATTGTAGTGGGTGGTAAGGCAATTTCTGTATACTGCGAATCGCCATTAAATACCATCTGAATGGCTTTTGACTCACCCACAAAAATAGTTGTACCGCCGAAAACTCCAGTATTGAAAATTGCCCCGTATTTTTCTAAATTGTGACGACAAAATTTATCGGGGTTAGCAATATAGCTAAAAGTATCGTACCACTGCGGCTTTCTTACTGGGATTTGGGTTTGTGGTGGTGGAGTTTGTCCATCTTCTAAAATTAGTACTTCGCTTTTTGCTTGCTGCATAATTTACCACCAAGTTTTGATTTAGATAAATATGGCTGTTTACACTGTTGAGCAATACAAATTTTACCTCACGGCGTTGGAGATGGACATTTTTATGTAACAATTCGATATTTGATGCATTGACGGCAGTGACAATACAACGGCAATAATGCCCCAATTTTATCTACACTGCTTTTTGCCTCTTCTACAAATAAATCTTCTAAAATAAATATTAAAAGCCGATATCAAACCAACCAATTCCTAACTTTTGCAGAAGCCACATCAATAAGACTTGTCGCTGATATTAAAATAATTAAAATTGCACAGACTTTTTGATATTCAAAGGCTCCAAAACTTTGATACAAGGAAACACCAATACCACCAGCACCGACAATTCCTAATACAGAAGCAGAGCGTACATTTGCTTCAAAACGATACAAGGTAAAGGAAGTCCATAAGGGAATAACTTGAGGTATTACTCCATAAATAATTTCTTGCAATTTACTAGCACCCGTAGCGCGAATTCCTTCTACAGGAGCGGGTTCGATTGCTTCAACGGCTTCGGAAAATAATTTACCTAAAGTTCCGGCAGTATGAAGAAATAACGCTAAAACACCTGCAAAAGGTCCCAAACCCACGGCGACTATAAATATTAACGCGAAAACCAATTCATTAATAGCACGCATCGCATCTAAAATCCGCCGCGTTGGTTGTACTATCACTGCTGGACAAATATTATTTGATGCCAAAATTGATAAAGGAACCGCTGCAATAGCTGCCAATAAAGTTCCCCAAATTCCCATTGCTATAGTAATGAGTGTATCTTCTAAATAAACTTTCCAATATGTAAAATCAGGTGGAAAGTATTGCGGAATATAGTTAACTATTCTACCGATACGTTGAGGTTCGAGAAATAAGAAAAGATTTAATTCGCTTTGGATAGCAGATAATATTAAGATTACGATGCTTATAATTAGAAAGAAAATTCTAGTATTGGTAACTAGTTTTGCTTCTTGCTCTAACATTGTCGATACAGCAGGAGAGATATTAATATTTTGACGAAATGCAGATGAATTTTGTTGATTCATTGAGAATTAAAATAAATTCAACTCATGATTTTATATATTTTTTTTGTAAAAAGGTTCGTAGTTGCGCCGTCTTCGCCTCATGATTCGGAGGGGCTAAAGCCCAACTACAAACCCCTTGATTATTACTTATTAATTTCTTTAAGTTGCTTATTAAGTTCTGCAAGCTGTTTTTTCTTTTCTTCTTCGTTTAAATCTTTGTTAGATTCAATTTCTGCTTTCTTTTTGGCTATTTCTAACTCGCGAATTGTATCCCAAGTTTTATCTTCTGCGGGAACAAATCCTTGCCATTTTAATGGCTTGAGAACTTTTTCATCTTTATAGTTATAAAAGAAGTCTTTAATCTTTGTTTTTAAGTCTTCTGGTAAATCTTTGCGATATGCAATCGGATCGCTGGGAATAAGAACTGATGTCCAAATTACTTCAATGTTTTTACGGGTTTCGGGATTGATTGCTTCTAAACGAGATAATGATTCGCTGTTGTTGGTAGCAACATCTATCTGATTGTTGGCTACAGCTGATGCAGTTGCTTCGTGATTACCTGCAAATATTAAACGCTTAAAGGCTTTTTTCGGATTAATGTTATTTTGAGCAAATATATAAAAGCTGGGAACTAAGAAACCAGAAGTAGAATTAGGTTCGTTAAATGCAAAGGTGAGTTTTTTCGCATTTTTAATTACATATTCATCACCCTTGTTTTCTCCTAATGCTTTAGCTTCAGCAGCGATAGGATTATCTTTGTTTACAATCAGGTGAGACGTATAACCTGTGGTTCCATCATGGTTGATAGTTTGAGCAAATACTTCAGCGTTGGATCTTTTTGCAGCTTCAACATAAGATTTACCACCGTACCAAGCTATTTGAACATCACCAGTTGCCATTGCTTCTATTACACCGGAATATTGAGTAACGTAGTAAGGCTTAATAGAAACACCAATTTGCTTTTCCATTTCTTTAATAAAAGGTTCCCATGCTGGCTTTTGATTAAGCTGGGATTCCATAGAAACGATGCCAAATTTTAGCTCATTAATATCTTGAGTTTGGCTATTAGAAGAACTACAAGCCGCAAATACTACGGTACCTGTTAATGTCAGTGCAAAAAAGCCGATGCGCTGAACAAAAGAACGTCTTTTCATTATTATTTTTAATAAATATTTTCAGTTTTGAGGAAAGGTTTAAATAAGGCAGGAATTACACAAAATTTCCGTGTCCTCTCATCACAAGTTCGTCTGCTGCTGTACCATAAATTTCTCTAAGTTTGGCATCATCAAGTTCTAATATTTCACCATCAAACATTACTTTACCAGTTCTTAGGGCAATTACACGGTGGAAATAATTACGTACTACTTGAATTTGATGTAATGAAGTTACCACCGTAATTCCGCTTTCTTGATTCAATTCAACCAGCAACTCCATCACCTTACGGGAGGATTCGGGATCTAAAGAAGCGATGGGTTCATCCGCAAGAATTATTTTTGCACCCTGCACCAAACAACGGGCGATCGCCACTCTTTGTTGTTGCCCTCCCGATAGCATGGAAGCGCGTTTGTAAGCTTGTTCGAGGATTCCAACTCGTTCGAGTGCTGCGAGTGCTTGCAGTTTTTCTTGTTTACTAAATAGATGAAATATTGAACTGAATACAGATAATCGCGACAGATTGCCAACCAAAACATTTTCAATGACGGTTAAGCGATTTACCAAATTGAACTGCTGAAAAATGCAGCCAATCTGACTTCTTAAAAATCTAATTTTGGAATGATTTTTCCCATCGGTTTGTAAAGCTGTGCCAAAAATAGCAACGCTACCAGAATCTCCACTATGCAAACCATTCAGATGGCGTAATAACGTAGATTTCCCCGAACCAGAAGCACCTACAAGAGCCACCATTTCACCTTGTTTGATGGAGCAGGATACGTTTTTGAGTGCGGGTTTATCTTTGAAACTTTTTGATAATTGAGTAACTTCGATGGCAACCGTAGGAGTCATTTTAGGAAATTTTAGAGATGTCGAACTTAGAAATAACTTAAAAGACTGGTTATAAGCAATACTGCAAAAGTAACTTTAATCACCCTCAGCCTGGAAGGCTGGCGCTAATGAAACAAAGCCCGTCTGCACGGGACCTCCCTCATTAGGCGTATCTCGATCGCGACTTACGAAAAGCCCCCCTTAAAAAGGGGGGTTGGGGGGATCTGAATGTTTGGAACACTATACTTTTTATTATCGCTGGATAAGTCCTATTTATGAATAAATTCTACAAACCAAAAAAACTCGCCGCAACCCCAAAATAAACCGGAAGTTCCTTCAAAACAGGTTTGATATTTCCCCACAAAGTCTTTCCAGATTCCACCGTTTTGCTAGCGGTTTCTATCGTTTGAGCCATGCGTTTGAGATTTCCTTTCATAAAACCTGCGGAGGCAGGTTTAGCCTGTGTAGCCGCGATTTGAATCGCCGGGTATTCAATCACTAGACACTCACATCCGCTTGCGATTGCTTCCTTACGTCGCAATGACTGTACTTACATTATTATTCGTGCATAAGAGATTTATTCCTTTTTCATTTAACCTGCGGAGGCAGGTTTCGCCTGTGTAGCCGTGATTTCCAATCGCCAGGTGCTTTATCATCAGATAACCCCAACCCCAAATTCATAAAAATTATTCATTCACTCACCGACCCACGATCGGGTATTATGAGCGAATAAATTACGATTTAGCATCACTCTTTACCGTCCAATATCCCCCCATAAATTGATGCAAACACAACAAAAATCGGCGCAAAAGCCAAGCATTCGTCCCCAAAATCCTAATTTCTCTTCAGGGCCATGTTCTAAACGTCCTGGTTGGTCTTTGGAAGTATTAAATGATGCAACTATAGGGCGATCGCACCGTTCTAAGTTAGGTAAGGCAAAGTTAGCCGAAGCTATCGAGTTATCTAAGGAAATCCTGCAAATTCCTAGCGATTATCGATTGGGCATTGTCCCCGCATCGGATACTGGTGCGGTGGAAATGGCGATGTGGACTATGTTAGGACAGCGCGGTGTTGATGTTGTAGCTTGGGAAAGTTTTGGTAAGGGCTGGGTAACTGATGCACTCAAGCAGTTGAAGCTCGAAGATATCAATACTTATGAAGCCGATTACGGTCAAATTCCCGATCTTTCGATAGTTGACACAGATCGCGATGTGGTGTTCACCTGGAACGGTACGACTTCTGGCGTTAAAGTTCCTAATGGTGATTGGATAAAAGATAACCGTCAAGGGTTAACTATTTGCGATGCCACTTCCGCCGCTTATGCTATGGAAATTCCTTGGCAGAAGATTGACGTTTTGACTTATTCCTGGCAGAAAGTTATGGGTGGTGAAGCGGCTCATGGTGTAATTGTTTTATCACCAAGGGCGGTTGAAAGGTTAGAAAGCTATACTCCCGATCGACCTTTACCAAAGATTTTTCGCTTAACAAAAGGCGGTAAACTTATTGAAGGAATCTTTGAAGGTTCGACAATTAATACACCATCAATGTTATGTGTAGAAGATGCAATTGATGGTTTAAAATGGGCGAAATCCATCGGCGGTTTACCGAAGTTAATAGAGCGTTCCAATAATAATTTACAAGTTTTAGAAGATTGGGTTGCCAAATCTGACTGGATTGATTTTTTAGTAGAAGATAAATCGATTCGTTCTAACACTTCTATTTGTTTCAAGATTGTTGATAAATGGTATCAATCTTTATCTAAAGAAGAGCAAGCAGCCAAAGCCAAAGAGTTGGTATCTTTGATGGCGAAAGAAGAAGTTGCTTACGATATCGGTTCCTACCGCGATGCACCTCCAGGATTGCGTATTTGGGGTGGTTCAACTGTGGAATCTAAAGATATGGAGGCTTTAACCCATTGGTTGGATTGGGGATTTAGTCAAATAAAGCAGTAAGTTGTAAGTTGTAAGATATCGTTTGTACGCTAGATTGTAGAGACGCGATATATATAAATTGTAGAGACGCGATATATATAAATTGTAGAGACGCGATATATATAAATTGTAGAGACGCGATATATCGCGTCTCTACATTGGGTTGGGTGGGGAACTAAAGATATTTAAAATAGTCTTATATCAGATGGGTTTCGTTTCAAAAATCCACTGCGAGAAATTACACAGATATTAAATAAACTTCTTCCGGGTTATACAAATTCTCAACCGTATCATATTAATAGTGGTAACGGTAGATATTTCCTTTGAATATTGCCTAAAACAAAACGAAAGCTTAATTGTTAGTAATAGCTTTTAGCCGCTATAAATGTTGGAAAATTCCTGACTGTAGGGTGTGTTTATAGAAAAACAAAAAACATATTCGTTGGTAAGTGAGGAGAAGTAAATGAAAGATTCTACAGCAGTTCCATCTAGTTTTTCGTTAGAAGAATGGATAAATAATCCGCTTAAAGATGCAGAAAATTCACAAGATATTTTAGAAGTAGATTGGATGCAAAACTCTGGAGATAAATCAGAACCTTTCGATCGAATTAACGACACATACGAAGAAGTTGATGAACCTTATGAAATCGAATGGGTAAATGAAGAATTAGGCGAGCAAAGAATTTTAACGCTCAAACAAAGAAGGATTTTAGGCAATCTTTACTATTATTGGAGAAGTTATAAAGACTCCAGCGCCCAAGGTGGAGAAGTGTACAATCACGTACCCTGCCGTACCAAAATTCAAGGGCGATCGCCAGACGTTGCATACATCACACCGCAGTTAGCAGAGCATTTCGGCGATTTAGAAGTATTTCCCCAAAGTTTTCCATTGATAGCCGAAGTTGCTTCTCCTGCTGACTTAGCAGAAGAATTAATTGCCAAGTCTCATGAGTACTTACGTTCCGGTAGCGAAGAAGTTTGGTTAATTTTTCCCGAAAATCGCTGGATTATTATAATTACGGAAAATCAAAAACTTATATTTAGCTCGGGAGATATTGTTTACACTCAAAGGTTGCTAAATGGCTTTAGCGTCGAAGTTGATGAATTACTAGGATAACAAGTAGTGAGTTAGGAGTTAGGAATTAGGAGTTAGGAGTTAATAAGTGAAAGCTAGGAATACTTTTGCAAAATACAGATTTTCCATATAAAAATCTAAAAAGCTAAGCATTATCTCTTGTGTAGTATACATTTTGTGAAAAACACAAAACCTGTGTAGAGACGTAACAGTGTTACGTCTCCGACAATGTGAAATCATAATTTTATATTACGATTCAGCAACGCTATAAAATGAATAAAAAAAGCCTATGCGTAAATATAGAAATAGGGAGCAAGATGCTCCCACTACTAACAACTAACAACTAACAACTAACTCCTAACAGTTAACTGATTTATCTAAAACCAAGAATTTCCGAAACTGCCTTAACAATATCAAGATAAAAATTTCCCTGCACTTCACGGAATAATTCAAACTTAGTATCGGGGGCACCAAAAAACGGTCTTAAAAACCATCCTAACTGCATACCCACAAAGCCGTAAAGTAGCAACCAAGACCTTAAAATAGTAGTGCGAGTACCTTTTCCAGTGTCATTTTGTTCGGAAAGTAGCTGCATTCCATCGTAAAGAAATTTAACTCCAAAAGAACCCGTAATCAGAAAAATAAGCACGTTAAGAATTTTGAAAAATTGGTAAGAGTCGGGTGTAGTGATGAGAAAAAATAACGTTACTGGTGCAAAGCTGAAAAGCAAGACGCTAATTACAGATACAGCAGTAAGTAATACAACAAAATGCTGTTTTAGACTACTGCGAGATCCGAATAGAACATTGAAAAAGAACAATGTTGGAAAGCAAATCATTATTGACAGTAAATAGAATGCAGGAAGCTTGATAGTACTGGTTAGTGCCTGCATCCAACCATGAGAAGCACCAATAATACCGCCATAAATTGCAAAGAAAATAGAACTACAAACCAGTAGAGAATTGGTTTTACTCTGCAATTTGACTTCCTGACGAATCTCTTCTAAAAACCCCTGTCGATCGCGCAACAAGCTAAGTAAAACATTAAAATGCTGGCTTCCTTGGAACTCAGTCTTTTTCTCTAGGATCTTATCTTCTTGATTCATTGTTTTTATAGATTTATTATTATTTATTACAGCGATTGTTCTAAATTTTATGAATACAGGGAACAAGGGTAAGAGGGGGAGAAAATGGAAAATCAATAACTCCTAATTCCTAACTCTTAACTGTTAACTGAATCCCAAAAGGTGAGCTAAAGATTGAATAATACTCAGATAAAAATTCCCTTCTCTTTCTCTAAATAATGTAAAAGGTGATGTTGGAGTACCGAAAAAAGGTCTAAGAGTCCATCCTAATTGACTGCCAACAAAAGCATATAAAAATAACCATCCGCGCAATATTTTGTTTCGCGTTGTACTATTTTCACCATCTTGTTCTAAGATGATTTTTGCAGCTTTATATAAAGAAGAAATTCCGATAAATCCTGTAGCTGCGAAAATAATTACATTTAATAGAATAAGAAACTGATAGTTACCAGTACTAAGCATAAAAAACAAAGTTATTGGCGCAAAACTAAATAGCAGTACGCTTGTAACTGAAACCGCAGTCAAAACCAAAGCAAAATACTGAGCAAAACTTCGTTTATCGCCAAAAATTATATTCGCAAAGTACAAAGTTGGCAGACAAATTAATAATGTAATTAAATAAAGCGCCGGTAGTTTAACAGCCGAAGATAAAGCCTGCATCCAGCTATGGTAAGCACCGATAATTGCTCCATAGGCAGCAAGAAATAAAGAACTGCAAACTAATAAAGAAATAATTTTAGTTTGTAATCTAACTTTTTCGCGAATTTCTTCTAAAAAAGTTGGTCTTTCTCGCAGCAAATTGGTTAAAACAAAAAAGTATTTATTAACTGTAGATTGTTTTTGAATCATTTTATTTAAAGAGGGAATAGGGAATGGGCAACGGGCAACGGTGAGAAGAGAAATAGAAGTATGCTAATTGTGGAAAGATATTTGGTAGTGCGTTCGCGTAGCGTGTCCTAAGAGGACACGCTACGCGAACGCACTACAAAATTACAAATCCAGGATGCTCTTAGAGAAACATTATTTATTTTAGATATGCTTGAGATACTAAATCGATCGCATAAATTTATTTAAAAAATATTAAATATTGATAACTCCTAACTCCTAACTGTTGACTGTTCACTGCTCACTGTTCGTAGTCGTTTCCAGAACCAAATTTCCAAGCATCAACCCAACGATGCCAGTAATATTGATAACTTTCTGGTAGATTTATCATTAACGGTTCTAACATTTGACTGATATTAAATAGAACGGAATAAATACCTAAATTGATGTAATGCCACATCCAATCTATTAAAGTTATTAAACCCACTTGAGGAATAATTTTTAAAATCAAACCTGGATTAGCTAAACTTGTTTTGAAAAGAGTTTTTGTTAAACCGGAAAACTGCACTACATCTTGCAAGAATGGTTTGAGTACTGGTGAGCCTAATTTTTGCATTTGAGCAAACACAACTGATAACAATTCGTTAATTTGATTCGGCTCAATTTTTTGATTGACACCCACACTCATCGCTTTTTGAAATAACCAAGTAACTGTTAAACTCGGTTGATATGGTTGCAATAATGATAGCGATGCTGATGATAATTTATTAGTTTGCAAAGCTTGATCAACTCCTAAAGTTAAACGTTTAAGATTTCGTATCATGGCACCGAAGCCACCAAAACTTAAAGGAGATTGATTTCCGCTACTATCACCTATTGGTAAAATACGAGAAAATGGTGTTTTTAAAGGACTTTGACGGTAAGAAGGGAAGAAACCAAATAGCGCTCTTTTAAAGTCAAGTTGCTGTAATTCCACACCTTGGTATTCTGGCATCAAGCGCAGATATTCTTCAAAAAATGCTTCTAAACCGATTCTATCCAAATCTGCATCCATATAGGTAAACATATAAGTTGTTCTACCGTCTTTTGCTGGAAAAGCTTCCCAGAAGTACTGACACTGGTTTTCTATTTCGGTGAAAGATAACAACAAGTCACCACTGTGGTTTTCCGGAAAACCTGAAGCACAAGTTCCCACCACCATACACAACGCATCTGGTTTGACTCCCTGACGCATTTGCTGTGTGATGGGAGAAAAATTTCCCATTGCGTCAATTAGCAATCTGCTTTTGAATTGGTTATTTACCATCACCCCATCGGGATGTACTACCGCTTCAGTGAAGGGTGTATTCTCAAATAGCTTTCCTCCTCTCTCTAAAAATCGCTGTTTCAAAGTTTCCAGTAAATAAACCGGATATATGCCGATATTGAGAACGTTTTCCACCCAAACTTCCGTACCAGATGCAAAACTAACTCTGGCTGGATTGTATTCGGTGGCGATCGCCTTTTCTAATTCTTCAGAGCTAAGTAAATCTAATTCTAAAAGTACTTGTAATTCGTTACGAGATATGTTCCATTCCTGTTCTCTACCTCGTAAAATTCCTCTTTCAATTAGCGCGACTTTTATACCTCGTGAAACCAAAGCGCAACCAATTAAAATGCCTAAAGTACCGCCAGAAATAACAACATCCCAATCTACATTACTTAGAAGTTGTTTACTTTCTTTTACTACCATCGGTACGGGTGTATTTCCTGATTTGATAGATGTCAATATGCTATCTGCACGACGTAATCCCCCTAAAACATCACCGGGTAATTGCGACAGAATCTTTTGTGTTAAAGACATAATTATCACTTCCGTTAAGTTATCGCAGCTTTATATATTTAATTTTCTTACTTTCTAGGAAAATTATGCGGAAAATACATTATTTTGATTTCGATTATCTATATAGATTAGTTTACCGAATAGCTCTATTAGTATATTTTTTTACGCTAGTTATTGACCTCAAATTTACAGGACGTATAATTACACAAAGATGTAGGTCAATATACAGATGAATATTTTTTTTTCAAATATTATTTAACCCTAAGACTGTTAATGTGATGTTAGAAAAGATTTTAAGCCGTTTTTCGCCCGTATTCCTACTTTCAGTAACTTAGAATCTACTTTAAATAAATTTGATTCTTGACGATTGCAAATAAAGAAACAGTGAAGTTATCCGGAAAAATGTGCTATTAAAAACAAAAACGATTATTGTAAGAAGCGAACCTCTAGCAAGCAAGTTTTAACACTTCGATATATATCTAAATATTATTGAATTACATATCTTTTTACATCCATGAAAATTGCTTTTATAGTAGACGTATTCCCGATTTTATCAGAGACATTCGTAATCAATCAAATTACAGGTTTGATCGATCGCGGACACGAAGTACATATTTATGCAAGAGATACTGATAATAATAATCCGCATCCAGATGTAGAGAAATATAATTTAGTTGAAAGTACGCGCTACTTACCTGAAATTCCTAAAAACTATCTGGTTCGTTTTTTTGATGCCTTGGGTTTATTTGCAAAAAACTTTTCCCAGGCTCCATTGGTTTTACTACGTTCTCTTAATATTTTTAAGTACGGAAAACGAGCAGCTTGTTTAAGATTATTTTATTCGACTTTACCTTTTCTAAATGCACCTGAATACGATATCATTCACTGTCAATTTGGCAGGCAAGCAATTTGTAAGTTCGGTCTTTATAGTTATGAAGGCGTAGTACTGCGGGAGATTGGTGCAGTTAAAGGAACGATTATTACAACTTTTCGCGGATACGATATTAGTTGGTATTTACATCAGTATGGCGAAAATGTCTACGACGGACTGTTTGAAAAAGGAGACTTTTTCTATACTAATTGCGAATTTTTCAGACAGCGAGTAATTCAACTAGGATGCGATGAAAATAAAATTGTCGTTCACGGTTCGGGAATAGATTGCAGTCGGTTTACATTTAAAGCCAGATATCCGGATGCTTCTGGCAAAATTCGTATAGCTACCACAGGACGTTTAATCGAAAAAAAAGGCATAGAATATGCTATTCGAGCAATTGCTGAAGTCGCAAAAGTTTATCCCAACGTTGAATTCAACATTATTGGTGATGGGGAATTAAAAGGACACTTTATTCAGATTGTTCAAGAATTAAATATTGCCGATAAAGTACATTTAAAAGGATGGAGAAATCAAAAAGAAATTATATCTATTCTTGATGAAACTCATATCTTTGTAGCGCCAAGCGTCACTGCAAGCGACGGCAATCAAGATGCTCCAGTTAATACTTTGAAAGAAGCAATGGCTATGGGTTTACCAGTTATTGGTACCCTCCACGGTGGCATTCCCGAATTAGTTGAGGATGGGATTTCTGGCTTTTTAGTTCCCGAACGAGATGAAAAAGCAATTGCTCAGAAATTAATTTATTTAATAGAGCATCCCGAAATTTGGCCGCAAATGGGTTTGCATGGTCGTAAAAAAGTGGAGAAGCACTATGATACCAACAAACTTAACTCCAAATTAGTAGAAATGTATCAACAAGTATCGGGTAATGATTTGTATAAATCAAACCAAATTAAAACGCCCTCAGACTATAAGTCTGGGGCTACAAAAGCAAAGCCTGCCTCCGCAGGCTGAAATTAGTCCGCGCAGGCGGACTTAGTTTGTGTAGCAGTGAATTATATTCGCCAGGTATTTATATAAAATTTAATGCTACACCTCTTTCTGCAAGTCCCAAATACATTTAGAAAAACATTCCCCGTTCCCTTCTCAATAAATATAAAATCAAGGATTAAAACATGAACTCCAAACCAGAAGTAACTATTATTGTTGCACCACGAGAACGTTTTAGTTATACTCGCGAATCTTTAGAAAGCATTTACGAGCATACACAGCTACCATTCAAATTAATTTATGTTGATGGTGGTTCGCCTTCTCATATTAAGAAATATCTGGAAACCCAAGCCGCAGAAAAGCAATTTAAAGTAATTCGTACCGAACATTATCTTTCTCCCAACCACGCTAGAAATCTTGGTTTGCGTCAAGTTGATACTAAGTATGTAGTGTTTATCGATAACGATGTAGTGGTTACTCCTGGTTGGTTAAAAACTGCTGTGGATTGCGCTGAAGAAACCAATGCAACCGTGGTAAGCCCCCTCGTATGTCAATACTTACCGCTACACGAAGAAGTACATTGCGCCGGTGGTGAATCGGGAATCAAAGTAGAAACCAAAGATAACACCACTAGAAGACGGTTTATTGAAAAGATTTTCAGACAAGGAAAAAAAGTTGCAGATGTGCGTCCTAAATTGCAGCGTCAAGAAACCGGATTGGCGGAATTTCACTGCATGATGGTACGTACAGAAATTTTCGATAAAATCGGTTTGCTTGATGAAGGCTTACTAAATACCAAAGAACACGTAGATTTGTGCATTTTGGTAGCTGAAGCTGGCGGTACTATTTATTTAGAACCCGATTCCTTAGTAACTTACGTACCCGGGCCACCTTTAGAATGGTCGGATATCGGATATTATATGTTGCGTTGGAGCGACGGTTGGGAAATGGCTAGTTTAAAAAGATTGCGCGAAAAGTGGAATCTAACTGAAGACAAGTATTTCCAAAATAAATACAAGCGGTTGGGATGGCGCAGAAAGATGACTATCATCGATCCTATCAGCCAGAAACTCAGCTTCGGCAATCGTTTCTTATCTAAAGTAGTCGGTAAATTAGTTGGTAAAGCAGACAGATTGCTCAACAGCTACATTACCAGTAGCTACGCTCGCAAACATTTGAAAAATAATTCTAATCAAACTCCCCCCACTCAACCACCGTCTGCGGTTACAGCATCATCTTAGGGTTAATAATTGTTATCACCAGTGTAGAGACGTAATATATTACGTCTCTCGGCGCTGGGTTTCCGAAAAACTTTGAAACAAAGGGTGAAAATATTGAAAAGAAAATTGAAAAAACATAAGTATAGAAATCAACCATACGAAGCGATTTATACCCCAGAAAGTTTATTAAGACATCCTGCCAGATTATTTAAGCAAATGTGGTTCGACTTGCTAAGTTCTCGGGAACTCGCTTGGAGGTTGTTAGTAAGGGATATTAGCGCTCAATATCGTCAGTCATTCTTAGGTATCATGTGGGCTTTTATCCCGCCAATAGTCATGGCTGCCGGATTCACTCTTGCCAGTCAAGCCAAGGTGATCAATATTGGTCAAACCGATTTACCTTATCCTGCTTATGTAATGTTTAGCACCGCTTTATGGCAAACTTTTGTAGAAGCTATTAATGGCCCCGTAAAAGCGGTAACAGTAGCTAAACCGATGCTAGCAAGAGTTAACTTTCCTAGAGAAGCGTTAATCTTAGCAAAATTAGGCGAAGTTTTTTTTAACTTTGCCATCAAGTTAATTTTAATTATCGGCTTATTTATCTGGTTTCGCGTTCCCGTAAGTTGGACAATAATTTTAGCACCAGTAGCTTTAATACATTTAATTTTCTTGGGTACCTTTATCGGTGTTTTACTATCACCTTTAGGAGTTTTATATCAAGATGTATCAAAGGGGTTAACTTTATTCACGAGTTTTTGGCTGTTTCTAACTCCTGTAGTTTATCCAGTTCCTACCCAAGGAGTTTTCGGTAATATAGTGAAGCTAAATCCCGTTACTCCCTTACTCGTAACAACGCGAGAACTTGCAACCACGGGAATTATATCGGAACCCGTAGGGTTTTGGATAGTCAGTATCATTACTATAATTGGATTATTTGTAACCTGGATCGGTTTTCGTTTGGCAATGCCTTTTGTGGTTGAAAGAGTAAGTTCCTAAATTATGACAAGTTTAATAACAAAAGAAATAGATACCCAGCCTGAAGAATGTGAAGCAGTTATTTCCGTCGAAAATGTTTCTAAAAAGTTCTGTAGGGATTTAAAACGCTCTTTATTTTACGGTTTAAGAGACATCGCTTCAGAAGTTACTGGTGGTAAAAGAAAAAGCGATACTCTGCGTAAAAATGAGTTTTGGGCAATTGATAATGTTAGTTTTAAATTACATCGAGGTGAAGCGCTCGGTTTAGTAGGTTCTAATGGAGCCGGAAAAAGTACCATCTTACGAATTATTAGCGGTTTAATTAAGCCCGATACTGGAACCGTTAAAGTTAGAGGTAGAGTTGCTCCTTTGATTGCTTTAGGAGCGGGTTTTAATCCTATCTTATCGGGACGAGAAAATATTTACGCTAATATGTCAATTCTCGGTTTACCAACCGCTGAAATTGAAAAGAGATTTGATGAAGTTGTAGAATTTGCCGAAATCGCTGATGCAATTGATGCACCAGTTCAAACTTATAGTTCGGGAATGGCTGCACGGTTAGGATTTGCTTGCGCCGTTCACATCGAACCCGATATTTTATTAATAGATGAAGTATTGGCAGTCGGTGATGTCAAATTTAAAATGAAATGCCATCGCAAGCTATCTGAATTGCGTAAAAAAGGCACGGCATTTATTTTAGTTACCCATAATTCTCATAGCATATTAAATATATGTGAAACTTCGATTTTTTTGAAAAAAGGTCAGTTACTTGCTTCTGGAGATACCGAAAAAGTTATTCGTACATATGAAGAAGACCTTTGTTTGAGCGGTAAAGAAAATGCTTTGGGAAGAATGGTTTTACCACCTAAACCCAAAGAAAAAAGCAATGGGTTAGATATAGTTTCCCTATGCTTTAAAGATGAGCAAGATAATAACTTAGAAACTTTATTTACTGGCGAATCAGCGTATTTAAGTGTAGAATGTAAATCCTATCAACATATTAAGACCGCTAATTTGGGTATGCTAATTACGGCATTATCGGGAGGAGAAGGTCTTGTTTTATATTTGACATCTAATAGCGATAATCAAGATTTAGAAATCCCTATTGGGAAATCAGAAATACGGATGTATATGCCTTATTGTTCGATGGTTCCCGGCGTATACAGTGCCAGGGTTTATATTCGCAATGGCGTATTATCCTACGACATAGTTGAATCTTTTCGATTCACAGTTAAAGCGAATAAAACTATTAGTAGATGTCAGTTTTATCAACCGAGAACATGGCAGGTTTTGAGTAAATAAATGTTTGATAAAAAATATGTCCAGTGGCGGTAGCTGTATAAATACACTTGATATTTAGTGATATATATTAGCTCAAAATTAGCTCAAAATTAGCTCAAAAAAAAATCTTTTTGGTTTACAAATAGTTCCATTTATTAATCAACTTAAAACTTCACATTTGGGTGTGTTGAAATGAATAGCATATTACTTAGTATCATCATTCCTAGTTACAATAGACCTCATTTTTTACCGCGTGCTGTTAACAGTGCTTTGCAGCAAACTGTAGAAGAAGTAGAGGTAATTGTAGTTGACGACGGTTCCGACAAGCCAGTAAATCTACCAGAACATTCTCGATTAAGTGTAATTCGGCTACCCAAAAATAGCGGTAATGCAGTCGCTCGCAATGTAGGCTTAAAGGCTGCAAAAGGTCAATATGTCACTTATCTTGACGATGATGACCAATTATTACCGTCGATGGCGCAAGTATCTCTAGATGCTCTGAAAAATACTACATTGCCCAAACCAGTGGCAGTACTTTCTGGTTTAGAAGTTATCAAACCCGATGGTGAAGTAATTGACAGACGCTTACCTCCTACTTTACCTCGTGGTTCTCATTTCTTCCTCGAAGATATTGAACCATCAAAATCTTATTTATCTAAACAAACATTAGTTGTAGAAAGAGAGCTTTTACTCGAAATTGGCGGTTACGACGAAACCTTTACCTCTCGGGTTCATACCGAGATGTTTTTAAGGCTCAATCCAGTCTGTTCTATCTTGGGTTTACCAACCGTTACTTATCAGCTTACCGCTCATGAGGGAGAAAGAATTTCTCGCAATCCAGCGCTACGTCAAGTAAATTTCGAGCGGTTGGTGAACAAGCATGAATCGCTGTTTAAACTACATCCTAAAACCTTTGCTACCTTCTTGTGCGATCACGCAGAAAGATCCTTAGAACTAGGTCAGCCAAAAGCAGCGATTTTAAGTTTGTTGCGGGCAACGAAGCTAGATTTGAAGCCTACTCTCGGACGAATCAAATCGCTATCTACATATACGCTGCGAAGCTACACCAAGCAAATGTTCCGAGAAGCTTTTAATAGCAACTAAACTTTTTAACTTTTTAACTTTTAATAAACTCCAAGCAATTGTTTAATCAAGATTGATGAAAAAAAAACTGTCTGTAATGTACGTTATCCGAGGCTATCCTCAAATTTCTCAAACCTATCTTAAAACTGAACTTGAGGCACTTTACCAGGATTACGACATTACTATTGTTTCTCGCAAACCTTCAGATATTCCTTACAAAAATCACTTTCCCTACCATCATTTAACTGAAAAAGATGCGATTAAAGAATTAGCCGCGCAAGTAAAACCTGATATTCTTCACACCCACTATTTAAATCAACTAGATTTTATTGCACCGTTAGCAGAAGAATTAGGGATTCCTTTTACAGTGCGATCGCACTCTTACGACACGCTTTGTTTGCGTCGTAAAAATTGGCAGGGACGTATGCGAGAAATATTGGAAAGAAATACACCACAGTTCAAGAAAGTTGCTCATATCAAAGCTAACCTACACCGAATCAACCACGAACTTTGTTTGGGAGTTTTAGCTTTTCCTTTTGCACGACAATATTTAGAAGCATACGGTGTTCGCTCGGAGAAAATTATCGATTGCTTTCCGACAATTAATTACGGACTTTTTCACGATAAGTCTCCCAACGGTGAGGCAATTATGAATACTGGTGCAGTTATTCCCAAGAAGAAAATGGAAGACTACATCGAACTTGCAACTTTAATCCCGGAGAAGCAATTCAATCTTTATGCACTCGGTTACAGAGTCAATCGATTGAAGCTAGTTAACGAGTTAAAAGATAATCCTGTAAATATCAATTTACCAATAGAACCAAACGAGATGAGTCCGCAGTATAAAAAACATCAGTGGTTAGTTTATACGGCAGATTTTAATCTAGCAACAGTTGGCTGGCCAATGGCTGTAGCCGAAGCACAAGCGGCAGGTGTAGGTGTATGCGTGCCAAATATTAGACCAGATATTAAAGAATATGTTGGTGAAGCGGGGTTTGTTTACGATTCAATAGAAGAAGTCGTTGATATTATCAAAAAACCAGTTTCCAAAGATATAAGAGAAGCTGGGTTTTTACAAGCGAAAAAATCAGATATTCAAGAACACAAGCATTTACTGACGAACCTTTGGCATCAAGCAGCGACTGCATAAATCTATTAACAACGCTTTTTAGTTCCCAATTTTCAGATAACATCTGTTAACTGCTTTAATTATACCTTTGATGTGCATCTACTTATGATATAAACATGGTTGTAGCCGTATTTTTATGCTAGATGAATAACCTTTTGTCGGGAGCATCCCAATATTGCAAAAATAAAATTTGGTAGTGCGAGCATCTTGCTCGCTTGATATACATAGCGAGCAAGATGCTCGCACTACAAAAAAATAAAATCACACATTTGGGATGCTCCCCTTTTGTCTGCATGATTATCCTTGTATCTCCAGCAACAATCGCCTTTTAAAAGTCATTTAGTATAAAAAATTAACCGATTTTAAATTGATGGTTTTAGAAAAAACAACTTATTTGCAATTAGCAGCTTTTTGCTAAATCTAAAATTATCTCGGCTATCAAAAGCCATAGATATCATCTTTTTAAAAATATAAATGAAAAAATAGGTACATAAAATGCAAAAACTAGTTTCCGTAATTATTCCTTGTTTTAATGCTGAAAGATGGATAGCAGAGACTATTGATAGCTGCTTAAAACAAACCTATCCTCATATTGAAATAATTGTAATTGATGATTGTTCCACAGATAATTCTACAGAAATTATTAAAAGCTATGGAGATAAAATAACTTGGGAACGTCTCCCCGAAAATAAAGGGGGATGCTACGCTCGAAATCGGGGGTTTGCTTTATCGAAAGGAGAATATATTCAGTTTTTAGATGCAGATGATTTTATTTTACCGGAGAAAATAGAAAGACAAATTAACTTTTTAGAAGAAACAACAGCAGATGCTGTTTATGGTGATTGGCGATTTCAAGGGCATCAATCCAATGGAGTTATATTGCTCGAACAAGTAGAAAAGCCTGGAAAGCAAGCAGATATTCTTCAATCTTTAATCGAAAATTGGTGGACTGCCGTTGCATCATTACTTTATAGAAGAACAGCAGTAGAGAAAAGCGGTGGATGGGATGAAAATTTTTTGGCTGCACAAGATAGAGATTTTTTCATTTCAGTGGTAATGGCTGGTGCAAAAGTTGTTTATCAACCCGGTTGTTATTCAATATATAGAAGATACGGCAGCGTAACAGTATCAACTGCTTCAAAACAGCGTTGGGTAGAAAATCATTGCAAAGTTTTACTAAAAGTAGAAAAAAAATTATTACAAAAATATTACTCTATTCCAATTATTTATCGTCGTGCTTTAGCACATGGCTACTTTGAATTAGCCAGAGATTATATGTATATAGACTATCCGGAATACTTACGCTTTTCAAATAAATCCTTAGCTTTGTGTCCTGATTTTAAACGTAAAACTAAAAAACCAATGTACAAGTTAGTTCAGGATATTTGTGGATTTCGCCTTTGCGAAAAATTTGTTAGTCGCGCATTACTTTTAAAAGCATATTTAGATTCTAAAATAAATCCCCGCATCTCAAAACTTCATAGTTAAATCCCATGAATCATTATGGCAATGGTAAAATATCTCTAATAATAGGGAAGACTTATGGATAGAGGAAAAATTGTCGCGATTATAACAGGTGTATTTTCTATACTTTTAGCTGTTGCTTATCTTGTATTGGTGCAAATTCTAGACTTTCGAGGTGAAATGAAACCCGCACCGATTACTCAATTAGAAACTCATAGCGTGGTAGCTAGTTTTGATGGATTAAAAGACGTTCAAATAGAATATTAATATAAATAAATCAATTACTACTCCTTTCCCCCATGCTGTATTAATAAAATAAAATTCGTTCGTAATAAGTAAGTCGGCACAAATAAACCGAATCATGTAACAGAATGTAAACAATCATCAAACTCTTGAGATTGCTTCGTTTCACTCCGTTCCACTCGCAATGACATACCTTGATTTTTTAACGCCGACTTACTTAACATAGGACTTACGCAAGCCCTCCTTTTAAAGGGGGTTGGGGGGATCTAGAATGTCTGGAACACGCTCCGGTAACGTTATCGCTGCTCTCAGTTCTATAACAGTTAAGCGCCTGAGAATTACCAATTATGAGGCGCTTAAACGTTATTGCCAACCCGTTGTAATTAACGATATAACTTCAAGCTCTTTAAATCCTGTCTTTTCGTCAAAGCTTCTGTGAAAACTGAAATCTTCAGCAATCCCGATCGCAATTTCAGCGGTAGTGTAAATAATGCAACCATCGCTCAGGTGTCCGCCAATAACTTTACCATTGCTGTCGGCGATCGCAATGTGAAGATGCATTCCTGTAGTTGCTAAAGTACCGTTGAGAGAAAGTATTTCAAATTTTTCGGTTAACACCGTAGTATTATTTCGATTGGCGAAGCGGATTGTGGCTTGTTTTAAACTGCCAACCGCAGTTAATATAAATCCTGCTTGAATATTTTGTTCAATTGCCAAGCTTTTTAAACTTTTTCTTAAATCTGCATTCGGTTCTAGTCTAATAGGAAAAACTTTCATAATTTTATCGACTATACTATTTTATCAAAATGCTGATATAATGCCTTATTCCGCTTTGCTGGTTGCCGTGCAGGATCGGCACAAAGATTTAATTTAACCTCACAATAAAAGTATTTCAGATTAATCGGGCTGATGCAATACCAAATGCAAGCATATTCCCATCGATATTCTAGTATTATTTAGCTCTGATGGGTCTAACCCCTTATTGCAATAAATAATCGTAATTTAATTAAGTAAAATTCTGCTTTAAGATTATTCTTCTAAGTAAAGTGAAATCATGGATAGAAAGTAAAGCACCTTTATAAAGTAGAAATATTATCAGTAACATTACGGAAGCGTAGAGAAAAAAACATTTTTAGAATATACGCAAAGTTTCTATTTTATTTTATCGGGATGCTACATATGGCAGAACTGCTGCCTCAATGCCAAAATCTAAAGGAACAAGTTGACTCTCTAACGCGATTTATACAGCAAGAACCATCTTTGGCTTCTTATGATGCTATCCCAGTACAAACTTCACTGAGGAAAGCAATCTCTCCAAAGTTTGAAATTGTATTTGCGGGTGCTTTTAGTGCAGGTAAATCAATGCTGATTAATGCGCTTTTGGGACGAGAATTGCTCTATAGTGCAGAAGGACACGCTACGGGAACCGAATGCAAAATAGAGTATGCACATCTGGAAAATGAAAAGGTTGTTCTCACGTTTTTGAGCGAACAAGAGGTTAGAGAACAGGTATTTTCCTTATGCGAGCAGTTGGGATTGCATCAAGTTGAGAATATTAATCAAGAAGATGCAATTGAATTATTGCGTCAAGGAAGTGAAGCTATCATTCAGCAAGAGGGTGGTGAAAGCAAATCCGAACGTGCAAAACAGGCTCAAGCATTAATTTTATTATTGTCAGGGTATGTAGCAAATCGTCAGCACATTCATACGATAAATAATGCTACTTACTCGATGGAAGAGTTTAATTTTAATAACCTCAAGGAAGCTGCGGGATATGCGCGTCGGGGAAGTAATAGCGCGGTTTTGAAGCGAATTGAATATTATTGCAACCATCCACTTTTGCAGGATGGCAACGTAATTATTGATACTCCTGGAATTGATGCGCCGGTAGAAAAAGATGCGCGGTTGACTTATGATAAAATTCAGCATCCCGATACTTCTGCGGTAGTATGTGTCTTAAAACCCGCTTCGATGGGTGATATGACAAAGGCTGAAACTCAACTTTTAGAAGTAATACGTAATAATCCAGGAATTAGGGATAGAGTTTTTTACGTTTTTAATCGTATTGATGAAACTTGGTACAATAACGATTTGAAGCAAAGACTGAATAATTTAATTAGTACTCAATTTCAGGATGGCAGTAGGGTTTTTAAAACCAGCGGATTATTAGGATTTTATGGCAGTCAGATCGAGCAAACCAGTCAAAAAGATAGGTTTGGCTTAGATACTGTTTTTGCCGATATTCATAAATTAATTGATAAGACAAGCGATCGAATAAGCGATCGAAAAGAATCAGAAGAACAAACACCACAGTTTGTATACGAATTTCTACGTTACTGTACTGCTTCTGGAAAGCTACCTGCCGATAAATTTCGGATTTCTGTAAATAATTTTGAAAGCCAGAATCAAAATTATGTCAGAATTTTATCGGAACAAGGAAAGTTATTAATTAATCAACTGATTCAAGATAGCGGTGTTAAGGAATTTAAAACAGCAATTACTCACTATCTTACTCAAGAAAAACGTCCCGAATTATTCAAACATTTGGCTGACGATTTAGAAGATATTTGTATTCCAATTAAAAAATACTATCAAGATATACGACGCAATTTAGAAAGTCAACCGCAAGAAATTGAGGCGATGAAAGCTCAAGAATTGCAACATCTCAATCAACAATTACAGCAAGTAGGAAACGAATTTCGCCATCATATTGCAGCAGAAGTTAATCAGGTGGTGACGAATGCTTGCGATAAATTTGAAGCGGACTTCAATCAATCACGCGCCAGAATGATTCACCGTTTGGATGAATTATTAGATACTTTTTCCGTTGCCGAGACTTATAAACGTGCCACATTGAGTCATCCTCGCAATGCAACAGCACCTTTAATTGCCATTTTGGTAGAGGCACTTTATTATCTAGCGAATCAATTAGAAGATATTTTAGTAGAATCTTCCGAGCAAATTGTGATCAACTTTTTTCAAAGGTTGAATGACAGAATTCGTAAAGCTGATTACTATAAACATTTGTACCGTTTGCTTGGTAATGACGGAGGTTTAGAACAAGAATTAAGCAAGTTAGAAAAGCAGATTTCTCTGGCTTTACAAAATGCAGCGCGGGTAGAGTGCGACAGATTTGTTAGAGAAAGTCCGAGATTTTATGATGAAGGTACTTTTTCAATTTATCAGTTTCGCCAGACATTGCAGCAAACTTCTCAAACTTTCGATTGCGAAAGTATGGTGGAAGCCGAACCTGCAATTAAACAACTGTTAAAGTTAGATTTTGAACCGAAAGTTAGCAGAACAATTCGCGTCACATTCCGACAAACCATAAATCAAAGCTTTAAAACTCAGCTTTTACCAATGGCGGAAATCAAGAGTGACGAAATTTTGCAACAGTATCCGAGAGCGCGTGCTTATTTAGAGAAAACTTTAGCAAAAGAAGCTGAAGAGAAGGTTTCTCATAACAAGCGACTACTAAATGCTGTGAGTACAAAAATTGCTAGTTTTAATCAATCCATTTCTGCTATTAACGGTTGCTTAGAAGCGATGCAGTTGTACGATTATCTGTTACCCACAATCGAGTCAGCACAAGCAGAAATAGTTGATAGTGCGTCATTTGAAAATAACGGTGTAGCTGAAACTATTTAAGGGATTACAATTGATGTTGTCTTGGTAACAGAGAAACTTGAAAAAGATTGGTAACTTAATTGGAAATTATAGTAGATGATTTAAGCGGATATGGAAAGTAAATTCAAATCTCTGAGTTGCAACGATGACGATGTTTTATCATACAATGGCCGCTTACTCAAATTTAGCCAGTTTAAGCAACAGTTAGAAAATGAGTTGTGGCAGAAGGTGAACTATCTTCTCACAAAAGAAAATGATGGTTGTAACAGTAAAGAAAGAATATATGAATTAATCAATACATCTTTTGGCTATTGCAATATCAGCGTCACCTTATCTTCCCCAGAAGAAGGAAATGATTGCGAAATTCTCAGACTTGGTGCTACAAGTTGGCAGAAGGGAAAGATCAGAACTCAATCATCTATAGATTTCTTTCCCAACGAGAAAGATTCTACAAGAATAGCGAAAATTAAGTTTAACTTAGAATTTTTATCTGAAGAACATCAAGTTCAACAGCCTAAATTGTCTTTTGACGACATGATGTATGCTGCATAATATCTGAATTTTTATTAGATATAAATTTTCACAGCTAAATAAGCTAAATAAGCTAATATCGGATTAATTAAAGGTTTCATCAACGCGATTAAGATGAAATCTATATCATTGTCACCTCTTTTTCTCTACAAATATTAATTTGTACGGTGTTACAGAAATTCAACTATCCAAAATATTAAACTAAATAGTAAGTATGCATCCTAAATTTGAAACTTTGAGCGAAGATAATGAGTTTATTATTTTGAACGATATTGTTTTCAATACTAATCTCATTAAAGACAATATTACTAATAGTTTTCATATAACAAATAACTCTTTTAATTCTTGTAGCAAAAATAAATTTCTTAGAAAATATTTTAGAGAAGTAAATAACCAAGGAATATATAACCGCATCGAATGGAAATTTTGGTTAAAACAAGATATTCAATGTGAATTAATTACCTTGAATAAAATTAGACCGTTAAATGAATTACAAATCAAAGTTATTTTAGACTTTTCAAGTAAAGAAAATTACAATAATCAATATATTGATTTGAAAGTCTTGTTAGATTTCTCTCTTAAAAAGTTAGAAGCTGAAGATACACCTACAATAGAAGATATAGAAACAATGTCTTTTAAAAACTTATATGAGCAAGACACCGCGTATTTCCCTTCCTTCAGCAGTAAAGAAATATGTGTTTGAACGCAATAAATACCAATGCCAAAGCTGCGGTAAACAATATGGGGAAACCGATCTAACGATTGACCATATTATTCCTTTAGCTCGTGGCGGTTCAAACGATATCAGTAATTTACAAGTTTTATGTTTTACTTGTAATCGTAAGAAAACTGATAGCATTGATAATCGGTTTCGGCGTTATTTTGAATAGTTGTATTTGATTTGTAGGGTGTGTTACGGCTACGAAAATCTAAATAATAAAAAATGAATGTGAAATTGCCGTAACGCACCATTTTTAATATCTAATAAATAGTTTTAAAATTATATTTTTTTTAATCCCTGGCAATTAAATATGCCCTCCGGGTACGTAATACCTACGGTACGCTCCGCTAGGCGCTAACACGGCTATACAGACAAAACCCACCTCCGTGGGTTATTTCACTAACTCATTTTTAACCATCCAAAAATTTCATTCGGAGTAAGCGTTAATTCAATTTCTGGTAATACCAATAAAACCTCTTCTCCCTGAAACAGTACGGGTTGTTTCCCCAATTCAAATACTAAAATACTTGAGTCATCTGGATCGAGAAACCACCCCAAACGAGTACCATATTCTAAACAATGAAGAATATTACCGATAACTTTATTCGGTTTTTGCTCTGGTGAAAGAATTTCAATCGTCCAATCTGGTGGATTTTCAAAGTTATTGGGAACATCACCATCAGCAGTAAAAGCGATGTTATCCCATTTAAAAACCGCTATATCCGGTATTATAGAACCTCCTCCAAAAGTACAGCGCAACTCAGGAAATGCATAAGCAATTTTTTTATCTTCAACTACTTGATTAATTGCAGTGCAAAGCTTTCCCTGTAGACGGCTGTGTCTTCCTTTTGGCATTGGTTTTTGAATGATTTTACCGTTGATGTACTCGCTTGCTGGTTTGGTTTCTGGAAGTTTAAGGAATTCTTCTAGGGTGAGCGGTTGGGTGGTTGTAACCATAACTCTTTTTGGAGAGGTGATGTTGATAGTTTAGCTTGTAGCTTGTAGGTTGGCTTCACGGCGCATTTATAAACATGGTTTTCAACAAAGAATAAATATTGCGCCGTAACCCAACATTGCATTGTTTATCCACAATCTTAATGTTGGGTTACGACACGATATATGTAGATTATCGTTACAAGTTTAATTTGGTTTTCGTGTCTAACCCAACCTACAAAATACAAACTATTTAGTAGTGCGTTCGCGTAGCGTGTCCTCTTAGGACAGCATCTTGCTCGCTAGGTAATTCAACTTAACAACCACATAATGACAGTGCTGCAAAATGCAAAACAATAAAAAAAACGCTGCAATCAATGCAACGTCATAATTAATCAGTTTTATTAAGAAAATACCGTTGTCTACAGATTTTTTAACCCAACTGATTCAACCAATAGCTAACATCAACCTTCAACCTTTGTCCCAATTTCAAAAGTTGACGCAGTTGATTTTTATCGCTATCGTTCAAAATTTCAGCAATTGTTTTCGGTAGTATTTCAGCATACAAGCAATTGAAGTACAATTCTTGAGAACGTTCTAAGGAAATACCTAAATTCAAATATTGTTCTACTTCAATCAATCTTTCCAAGCGCTGGATCTGAAACTCGAAACTACCGCTCGCATCATATAACAATTGCCATAACAATCGCAAGCTCAATCGCTCTAGTAATTGCTTTCCTTCGGGAAGATTCAAATTACAGTGCAAATGTTTGGCTTCGTTGGCGATCGCCTCTAATTCTACCAGATGATTCCAGCTTAATTGCGGTTCGTCAATATCTTGCTCTAAAGAACGCAATGTCATCATACACCGATATTCTAAGGCGATTTCTGCTGCTGCCTGTAATTCTTTGGGTGCTTCTAATCCGTCACGGTGGAATGCCATCAAGACACCGTAATTATCCCGATAGGTTTGAGTATAAAGCTGGTCTACTCGTGAAAGTGTTTCCTGAGTTAATAACCGCATCAATCTATGCCGCTCTTCAGCAAATAGATTTTGTAAATTAAAAGATTCTTCGCCAAATAGCTGGGTCATAACTAAGATAGTATGAGCCGCACTGCCTTGCTGTAATGCATTTAGCAGTTTCTCTTTGAGTTGGGTATAGCTCCGTTTCCCTTCAAATGGTTGGATGCAGCAATGGAAGTCCCAGCCTCCCAGGTGGAGTACTGCGAATGCCATTTGCTGGCTTTCCCAGGTAACTTCAGACACTAGTTTCAAATGTCCTACTGCCAGCGTGATGGAACCTAAACGCTGTAATTGATGGTCTAATTCGTTGGCTGTATAGCAATAAATCTGTTTGTGATGCAGTTGCGAATCTTGAAGATTATTTTTGTCCGCAAGCCCAGACCATTTTTCTACAGATTTATGTCCGTTAAACAAGGAAGTAATCGCGTAGTGAGCTGCCACCTGTTTGAAGCTAATCTGGGATGGTAACACCAATTGACGATAAACTTCAGCACCAGTTCTAAAAATATCAATGTTGGTGGGAGCTTGTTCTAATAATTGTAGAAAACATGACTCTAATTGCACCCCTGCCACTTCTGCCGCTAATTCCATAGCACGGGATGCATAGCGGAGTATTTGGGTTCCTTCGGGACGGGAAAGTTCTTCAAAAAACCATCCGCAACTAGTGAACATTAATAACGAGTGACGCTGCATTTCTAACAAACGTAAAGCGTCTACCTGTTCGGATGCTTGTAGTTTGTGCTTTTGATGTCGATTCAGGAAACTAGAAATATTGCCCGCAGTGCGATCTAATACAACTTCAATATATTCATCTCGTGTTTTCCAAGGATCGATAAAATATTTACTACCTTGTTCTTGATATACATCTACCAATTTATCGCGCAGCCAGTTGAGGGAATCACGCAATGGTTTGCGCCATTTCAAATGCCAATCTGGGGCACCACCGCAGCCACAATCATCTTGCCATCGATCTACACCGTGGGCGCAACTCCAAGCAGTAACAGGTTTTAATTCAACTTCCCAGGTGGGAGTATTTAAACTGAGATAGTGAGCAAAATTAGTTACCGTCCAACCTCTGTTAGGAAATTCTTGAGTAAAGGCATAAGCCAAAGTCTTCTCGGTACCCTTTTTATGGTGTCCAAAAGTTTCTCCATCTGTCGCAACCGAAATCACTTGAGACTGACGGCGATCGCCACGCACCGCAGCACCAATACGCCCTGCAAAGTGGTTGGAATTATAAACTACATCGCTAAAGCCCATGTCTCGCGAAATTGGGCCATCATAGAAAAATATGTCGATATATTTACGTTCGGAATTATATTCTGAATTTCTGGGTAAATAACAGCGATAAGGGCGAGTGGGATCGATTTGATTTCCCCCTACTTCGTGCCATTCTGAATCGGTTTCGTCAGGGGTGGGGATCGGACGACAGCGTTCGGCTTGAGAAGGTGCAAGGATAATGAAGCGGATACCTTCGTTTACCAAAGCCTCTAAAGTTGCATAATCGACAGCAGCTTCAGCTAACCACATACCCTCGGGATCGCGTCCGAAACGAGAACGGAAATCTGCTTTACCCCAGCGAATCTGACTTAATTTATCGCGCTCGCTTGCCAACGGCATAATAATGTGATTGTATACCTGCGCGATCGCATTACCGTGACCGTTCAAACGCTCGCTGCTTTTCCTATCTGCCTCGATAATTCGCTGATATACGTCAATATCGTAGTTTTGCAACCATGACATCAATGTAGGCCCAATATTGAAGCTCATATACTCAAAATTGTTTTCGATCCCCACCACTTCACCATACTCGTTTAAGATTCTGGCAAAGGCATTGGGACGATAGCATTCATGATGAATTCGTTCGTTCCAATCGTGAAAAGGTGTGGCACCAGGCTGACGCTCAATAGCGTTTAAATAGGGGTTCTCTCGTGGTGGCTGATAGAAATGTCCGTGTACCGTTACATAGACTCCAGCAGCCGTTTTTAATGGGTTAAGACTGCGTTCCACGTTATTTGCATTATCAATCAAATTTGCACCAACAGAAGTTGGTAACTCAGCTCTCAAAGTCATGTAGAGTTATTCCTTTTAGAGGTAAAAAAAGGCAATTGCGCCGAACAAAACCTTAATCGTTTTCTTACAGAACAGTATTTTCAGAAATTTTAGATGAAAACTTTACAAAAATAATTACATTTTAAGTTTGTTTAGGCGCTCTTAGATTAGCAGATGCATTACAACTTATACTAAATGCCTGCCAGAAATTTTATCAAGAAGTCCTTTTACAAAATACAAGAAAGAAGTGACAGTTTTATTCGATCCCACAAGCAAAATCTTCCCCGGTAATCAAGTAGGAAAATTTTAATTCTCTCTTAATACATTCAGGTTCATTCTCAGTATAGAATATAATTCGGATTTTTTGATTTTTGCAAAGAAAGATTGCTCGCACTACTTAAAACGTAATCTTATTTTATATATCCGGAAAAAAAAGCAAAACAGTAAAATCTCGGAACCACCGAAGCATGGTGTTTGGAGTATCTTGGAGTGTGGTTGTCGTAGTCTTATAAATATTCAAGTAATCCGCTCGGATTGATGTTTGAATCAGAAGTAAGGAATAAGTTTTACATTGCGGAGGTTAAATTCTGCTTTTGTAAGACTACTACTTAAGATCGCAGTCCTTGTAAAAAGACTTGCGGCAGCTAAACCACGTCAACTTCAGGTGACAAATGTCTGGAAAAAAGATTGTATTTTTAGTTTTGCTGCTCTTCATTCCTGTTTCTGTGGCAGCAAAGTATCTTGAATGGGGAGACTTAACCATATTCATTGCGGCTGGATTGGCAATAATCCCATTAGCAGCTTGGATGGGTACAGCCACCGAAGAAATTGCCGTAGTAGTAGGACCTAACCTTGGAGGTTTATTAAATGCCACCTTTGGTAATGCTACGGAATTGATTATCGCCATAATTGCGCTTAGGGCTGGTTATGTAAACGTGGTAAAAGCAAGTATTACGGGTTCGATTATTGGTAACTTGCTCTTAGTAATGGGGTTTTCCATGTTGTTGGGTGGACTCCGCTACAAAGAACAAACATTTCAATCATTAATAGCACGGATGAATGCAGCAGCCATGAACTTGGCAGTGATTGCAATTTTGGTACCAACAGCAGTTAACTATACCTCAGAAGGAATTAGCGAAACAACTTTGCAAAACCTTTCTCTTGCTGTAGCTGTAGTTTTGATCGTTGTTTATCTTTTGACTTTGTTATTCTCAATGAAAACTCACTCATATTTATATGATGTGGGTTTAGCCGAAACTGAACTCATGGAAGCGGAAGAAGACAAACCAAATCTGCCCTTGTGGGCTGGGGTACTGCTTGGATGTACGTTATTCGTAGCTTTTGAGTCAGAACTGTTAGTTGATTCTTTAGAAGTAGCGACATCAAAACTTGGTTTAACGTCATTATTTACGGGAGTAGTGATAGTACCCATTATTGGTAACGCCGCAGAACACGCTACAGCAGTTACCGTAGCAATGAAAAATAAAATGGATCTTTCGCTTTCCGTAGCCGTTGGTTCCACAATGCAGATAGCCCTATTTGTTGCTCCTCTTTTAGTAATTATTGGCAAAATAATGGGACAGCCAATGGACTTAGATTTCCATCCATTTGAACTAGTAGCTGTTGCTGCATCGGTATTAATTGCCAACAGCATTAGTTCCGATGGAAAATCAAACTGGTTAGAAGGAACTTTACTACTAGCAACCTACGCTGTATTAGCATTCGCTTTCTTCTTCCATCCAGTCATTGAAGGGATTGGGTAAGGAGTTAGGAGTTAGGAATTTTAGATTTTGGATTTTGGATTTTGGATTACAAATTAGGAGTTAGTACCACCGGAGTTAGGATTTTTTCTTTCCCCTCTCCTTGTCTCCCCATCTCCCCAATCTCCCCCCAACGGGTACTTTAAACAGTTATTACTCTTTATTACGCTGTAGATATGAAATCGTAGTTCATGGAGGTGTGAACTATAACCACAGATAAAATTTTATCTGTGGTTTTTTCTGAAATGGGATAACATCTATTAATTATTAGTGTAAATTTAGTTAACTTTAAAAGCTATTCGTACACAGAGGCAATTGCTTGGTTATCTAGATAAGGTGTAATTAAGGATTTTTTATGAGAGAAAATTTCAATCGAGAACTATTTATGATGTTACAACCAACTGCCGTGAATAGATTACCAACTTTACGTTTTGGGGATAGAGGTAATTCTGTACGGATTTTGCAACGACTTTTAGTCGCTAAACGCTATCCAATTAATATTGATGGTGATTTTGGGGTTATAACTGAAACTGCTGTTAAAGCTTTTCAAAGTCGTCGGGGTTTGATAGCAGATGGTATTGTTGGTCCTAGAACTTGGCGAGCTTTATCGACTTGAAATAAAATCTGTTTGGATTATCAAAAATAAGTACTTGTGCCTTGATTAATTAAACATTTTGTTTGCATGGGGAATGGGGAATAGTTATATAACCCAATAGTAATCATATAAATAATTTTGATTAATTAGTTCTTATTTTTTTACGTTAATTAATGCACTACATATTTTTCTTTAATTTTTTTTTCAACGAATTGCGATTCAGTTGATGTAACTAGGGGTAGTTTGACGGTAAATGTAGAACCTAATCCAACTCCTGGACTTTCTACACAAACGCTACCGCCGTGCAATTCTACTATATGACGTACAATTGATAATCCTAATCCTAGCCCGTTATGCGCTCTGGTACTGGAACTATCACCTTGACGAAAACGGTCAAAAACGTAAGGAATAAATTCAGAATCTATACCGATTCCCGTATCGCTGACTTGAATTACCGCATAGGATAATTCACAATCGTTTGTTTTCTCTTCTAACAAGCGTACTTCTACACAACCGCCACAAGAGGTAAATTTAATCGCATTGGAAAGTAAATTCCACACCACTTGATTTAAACGCTCGCGATCGCCAGCAATCAAGAAATCTTTGTTTTTCAGTATCGCTTCACGATCTACTTGAATTGTATTAAGAGATGCAAAATGCTTTAATGATTCCAAACTATCTACAAATTCTGCATTCTCTATATGTTCATTCATGGCTAAACCTTTATGAACTGATAATTTTATTTCTAATTTCTTAGCAAGACTTGCAGAGCGCAAGTTTTCAATCGCCGTGACAATTATCGCAGCTAAATTACAACTTTGGATCGTAAGTCGCATTTTACCTTGAATTGTCCGCGACATATCAAGCAATTCTTCAAATACATTATCAAGTTCTCTACCATTACGCTCGATAGATTCTAATGCTCGTAATGTGGTGGTTTCGTCAAGCTTGCGAATCTGTAAGTACTGCGCCCATCCTAAAATGCTATTTAATGGCGATCGCAATTCATGAGATAAAATAGCCAAGAATTCATCTTTGATACGATTGGCTTGTTGTAGCGAATTGATTAAATTGGCTCGTTGAATTGCTACGGCTATTTGGTTGCAGACTGCCTGCATTATACCTATTTCGTAATTATTAAAGCTCGAACGAGTGCGACTCGCAAAGCTTATTGTCCCTAAAAGCTGCTCTTGGGCTATTAACGGACAACAGTAATAAGCTAAAATATCTAAACTACGAATCGATTCTGTTTCCAAGTCGTTGGACTGCGCTACATTTTCTATATTTACAGGGCTACGCTCATGAGCTACGGTACCGCAAATTCCTTGACCAATTCTTTGTAGTTCAAAATATGTTGCTTGAGAACAAGTAATTCCACTGTAACAAGTTAATTTTATTTCTTGAGAATTATTATCGGCTAAATGGTATAAATAGCAATCTAAACCTAATTTATCGGCAATTTCACCATACAAGACTTCAATTAATTCTTCTGGCTGTTGAGAAGAGATTAAATCGCTAGTTGTATCAAATACTAATTCAAGTCTTTCATTCCCCAATTCTAAAGATGCTTCTAACTGCTTTAGCTGAGAAATATCTTGGAATAAAGCGACACAGGTTGCTGGATAACCATTTATTGGAGGTAATGTTTCTGCATATACCTTTACTTGATGAATATTGTCTCCTTCATGCCAGTTAATCTCAACTCCTTCGATTCTTTCACCTAAAGCAACTCTTATCAAAGGTGAAAATTCGCTGGGAATAAGTTTTCCTTCAGCATCGCTGAAACGGTACAATTTGCTGTATTCTTCCTGAGATTGCGCCTTCAAAAATGTACCACCTGCCATTTTGTTAGCTGCTTTGTTCGCAAAAGTCATTCTAGCTGTTTTGGGTTCAACTAATAACAGTGGTGCTGGCATCATATCAAGTAGATGCTCGAACCAATGCTGCCCAGATAGATTTTTTTCGATTTGATTGCATTCGCTTACATGAATAATATATCTAGATGATTTAGCCTTCTCTTCTAAATAAGTGCAGCCTACCTTAACTTTTATGTGCATACCATCAGCACAAATTAACTTTGTCTCATAGGGCTGGCAATGTTTAATAGCTTTAGCTTCACAAAACCTTTGATTCTCTACATTTTTATACTCTGACGGGGTAATATCAAACCAATTTAATTTACCTGCTTGCAAACAGGAATTTGTATAGCCTGTTATTCGCAGAAATTCGTCGTTTGCGACACAGATATTACCATCTGCATTCACTTCTAGAACACCGACAAAACTTGCATCTACAAAACTTTTAAATTTCGCTTCATTTTCTCTTAATTCATTCATCGCTTTATCGCGTTGAATAAAAGCACCTTCAATTATCTTGGTACCCTTCCAAATCAAAATAAAAAAAACTGCGACTATCATCAAGACTTCCATTAGGATTACAAATCCCGAATCAGACAGCAGAAATTTGTCATCCCAAGTAAATAACCACGCTGTTTCACAGACAATTGCAATAACGATAAGCGATACTAATATACGTGCAACTTTAAAAAATTGTGAATGCACTATATTTTTACCTGAATTAGTTTGGCGTGAGTGGTTAATGTAAAACATTGATTATTTGATCGCCGCATCTACCTAGCGCGGTAAATTTTGGTAGTTCTAATGAATGGTCTATAGAGTTTCAATAGTATGATATGTTACCCCTGGGTAGATGCTGCATCTACCTTTGTACATATTTTCTTTTTTTCGATAGAAAGTAAGAAATTTATGTAAATTTGAATTAAAGTTTTTTTGCTATCTGCGATCTATTTAACTGCGAAATGTCTGTATTTATGTTAAGTTCATATATTTTTAACTATTTGAATGGCGATTAGCTTTTTGGTCATTATTCTCTAAAAACAAGATTAACGCTTTGCGGCCGATCGTGGTAAGCCTAATAGTACAGGTTATAATTTCACCTACATTACTTAAACTTATATCTAATTAGATTGAATTCGCAACCATTCAAAAAAAGTAATGCTGCACCATTAGCATCTAAAATCATAAATTAAAAAGTAATTATTCGTCCTTGACATTTGAGATAATAATAACTAACGAATTATATTTATCGGATTTATAACTTATATAAAAGGAATAAACAGTAAAAAATCTACTGTTATGAAGAGTGCAATCGTAGAAATACAAAACAGATTTTAATCGGAACTAAAAGCTATTAAAACTCGTCATAAACGCAGCATTAATCTTAAATAAAAAAAATATGTTTAAACGGTAATTATTACTAAAAAACCAGATAAATTTTGAGATAGTTAGAAAAATAGATGAAATAAGTAGATTTTTGGGAACAGTTTTTCGTTAATCTTGCGTCATCAGGGGAAAGAGAATCGTTCATTTTACAGGAGTTAGATTGCTACGAAATAATTCGTAGTTCTCCTAGTCGTTCTTATTAATTACAACTAACAGATTTTAATGACCAAAAACTAATTGATAATTACGAGACTTCAGCATACCTAATGCTGTAAATGTTAATATATTTTTCTTTGTTCCGGTTTTTTCCCCTTTCCATTAGGGCAACAGGTGGGTTAACAATGTGGTGTATGTGTCTCAGATGATTCAAAGTTATGCCTAGAAGTGCAAGTGAATACGCAGTATACCTATTAATGGAAAGCGGACACCGGGAAGAAGTGCGTTTTCCCACAATTCAGGAGTTTCAGAAGTGGTACAGCGGCGAGCTTATGCCCAAAGCTGCTTCTGATGATTTTATAAACGTGCCAATTAAGAATATAAGCGGCGAGTACATGGTACTTCGTCCGAATAAGGTTGTTGCGATTCGAGTTGAGCCGATATTTAGTTCTAGTATTGAAAGATAGATTTACATAAATGATGAGAAAAACCCTTGCTTTGTTTTCCTTGAGCCTGGGAATTGCTTTAGTGAGCCAGGTACGTTCGGTTGTCGCTCAAGTGCCGATTATGACACGGCCTCCGCTACCAAGTTCTCTTAAAAGAACAGTACAGCAAGCACAGCGACCTGTAATAATACGGACTATTCCTACAACGGTGCCGCAACCGCAACCGCAACCGCAACCGATAATGAGGGTAGCTCCGGTACCTCCATTAAAACCAATTGGCTTATCTAACGACTGCACGCCTAAATACGCTTGTTTGGGTTGGGATGAGCAATTGTTTTGGGGTGGAAAAGGCAAAGGTAAAGCTGGCGATCGCTGGGCATTGATTCAATCTATCAACAATAGTTTGAGTTATTTAGAAAAACCCAGCGCCGCCAAAAAATACGAAAATTATCCCGTCAAGGAAATTACGTTAGATCGGGTGCGTCGTAGTTTGTTACGTTTTCGCGAATTGGTGCGTACATCGAAATCCGCAGCAGAATTGCAAAATGCAGTTCGACGCGAGTTTCAGTTTTACAAATCAACCGGCAACGACGGCAAGGGTACGGTTAAATTTACCGCATATTATAAGCCGGTTTACGAAGCAAGTCGTGTTCGTACCGAAGAGTTCAAGTATCCCCTTTATCGACTACCTCCTGACTTTAAACAATGGCAAAAACCACATCCCACAAGATTAGAACTTGAAGGGAAAGATGGTTTATTAGGTGAAGATAGCCGTTTAAATGGCTTAGAATTATTTTGGTTTAAAAACCGCTTTGATGCGTACTTAGTTCACATCCAAGGTTCCGCACAACTTAAGTTGACGGATGGTACCGTTACAGGTGTCGGTTACGCTGGTGCAACCGATTATCCTTGGACGAGCATTGGTAGAGCATTACTCAATGACGGAAAAATAACCCAGAAACAAACCACAATGCCGGGTATTATTAACTTTTTCGAGCGAAATCCCCGCGCTATGGACGATTATTTACCTGTTTGGGAGCGTTTTGTTTTCTTTAGAGATAAAGGTAATATACCTGCTATCGGTAGTATCAACCTACCACTTACTCCAGAACGTTCCATCGCTACAGACAAATCTTTAATGCCTCCCGGAGCCTTAGCTTTAATCAACACGAGTTTTCCTTATGTAGGATACCGTGGAAGGTTAGAGTATCGCAAAGTCAGTAGATTTGTACTAGACCAAGATACAGGTAGCGCCATCAAGACACCTGGAAGAGTTGATTATTTTATGGGTACCGGAAAAGTAGCAGGCGATCGCGCTGGTGTTACAGGTGGTAATGGAAGTTTGTACTATTTGCTGTTGAAGAAATAATAATGGGTATTGGGCATAGAGCATAGGGCATAGAACATAATGTCAAACCCTATCTTTCACAAAAGGAGTGAAGAGTTACCGTACAGAAAGTAACTCTTCACTCCTTATTTTTATACATAATTTATGCAATACTTTTCGATGTCCGATTAAAAATAATAAGCAAACTTTACCCTCCCATTCCCTGTTCCCTATTCCCCATTCCCCATTCCCCATTCCCCATTCCCTAAAAGAACAAAATATCTGCCAAAAACGACTTTCTTAAAAAGCCTTGTAAATTATTCTCACTCAAATTACAAAAATGAAATTCAGTCTCATAGTAAAAAAACTGGGTGAAGCTGCCACTAATTCTAGTCTTGCTAACTTGCCAAATCTCGATCCAGAAATTAAGGAATTAGCGGCGATTGACGAAGCAGCAGCTGGCACTATTAGCTATATAGAAGGTGCTAAATTTGCTAGTGCGTTAGATACAACAACTGCTAATGCTCTAATTTTACCTGCCGACGAATCATTACAGTTAAAAGCACAAGAAAAAGGAATTGCTTGGATAGCAGCCAAAGAGCCGCGACTATTATTTGCTAAAACAATCAATCTGTTTTATCAACCTTGGCAGCCCGCTCCAGAAATTCACGAAAGCGCCGTAATTCATGAAAGTGCAAAAATTGGTAAAGATGTTTATATTGGTGCCCATGTTGTAATTCAACAAAACGTAGAAATTGGCAATAACGTTTGCATCCATCCCAACGTTGTGATTTATCCAGATGTCAAAATAGGCGATCGCACTGTTTTACACGCCAACTGTAGTATTCACGAACGTTCTCGCATTGGTAACGATTGCGTAATTAATAGCGGTACGGTTATCGGTGCTGAAGGCTTCGGTTATGTTCCCACAAAAGAAGGTTGGTTCAAAATGGAGCAATCTGGCTATACAGTTTTAGAAGATAAAGTCGAAATTGGTTCTAATAGTGCAGTAGATCGTCCTGCTGTGGGAGAAACTCGTATCGGTAGCAATACAGTTATTGATAATTTAGTGCAAATAGGACACGGTACAAAAGTAGGTTTCGGTTGTGCGATTGCAGGGCAAACAGCCACAGCAGGAGGAGTTAAAATTGGCAATCGGGTTATTTTAGCCGGACAATCGGGAGTTGCAAATCAAGTCAAAATCGGCGATGGTGCGATTGTATCCGCAAAAGCTGGAGTTCATAGCAACGTTGCACCAGGGGAAATTGTCTCCGGAAACCCAGCCATTCCTTACAAGATATATTTAAAATCCTCTGCGATTCTGCAAAAATTACCGGAAATTTATCAGTACATCAAAAAATTGCAGCGAAAATTTAAATAATGCAAAAAATGTAGAGACGCGTTAGCGCAAGCGCGGAGCGTACCGTAGGTATTGCGTGCCCGCAAGGGCATTATATCGCGTCTCTACAAAATATAATACACGCAACTGATAAACTGATAATTTATATATTTCAATTTCAAGAATACCGAATTTGTAAAATCAAACGATTACCATTTCTTGGTAATTTTAGTCTATGAATACAAGAAGGATCTTGGAAAAATCCAAATCCAGCATTCCCTGTAATAGTAAGTTGTTTAGAACGGTCATAATAGCTCCAAACCATTGCTTCTTTTTGGATATTTGACCGAAAAAGCATTTGTAATGGTTTACGATTGTGCGATTTTTCGATCATGATGTGAGGACCAGTATTTTCGTCCACATCGGTAATAAAGAAACTAACGGTTACGAAATTGAATCCAGCCACGTCGTAATGAAAATTGGTAGGTGGATACAGTTTCTGAATTTCGGCTTCATCTAAATCCGAAGCAAAACTCCAAGTTAAGTGACGAGTAATTAAAGTTGGGTAATAACCGAGATATTTTCGAGCAATTTCAATTAACATCCTATCGCGGATAATTTTATCCACACTGGGACATTTATCAATATTGCTAACTAGTCCTCGAAAAACTGGTCTATCTGTACCATTTAAGCGTCCGTTTTTGATATCTGAAACAAAAAAAGAGTCATCATGTTTGGGTTCGGTGCAGAGATTCAAATGAGCGAAAGAACTAATTTTTTCTACATCTTCAATATTCAATTGCAATCCTAGATGTACCCCTGTTTCCCGAACGTTATCTACACATCGGTCAACTTGAACTGGGGAAACAATTGAGACTGTGCTGATGTTTAATCGCTGTTGATAAAATTGCTTTCTAAAACGCTGTAACTGACTTTGGAAAATACTGTATCCACGGCGAATGGTTTTAAATCTTCCTAGAGATTGCCAGCGATTGTTACTACTGATTCTTTTAGTAAAATCATTATTTTCGTGGAGTTCATTTTTTTGCTGTGTTAACTGAATTAACGTACCAGTCATAAATTATTTTTCTCAAAAATAGGGAGTTTTTTCTGCATAAATTACGCAGTTATTCAGCCACCAGAAGGAGAAAATGTTAGTAGTAACTCTTAAACATTAATGGTGTCTGAGTAATTCCTACAGTGCCATATTTTTTTCTATTTTGACAATTGTTGAATATGCTTATGTATATTGTGAAATTTCATTAAAACTGAATATAGTTTATTATTTTTTTTATATAGTTATGGAATCAATGAAGTTACATTTATGATATTTTAATTAAAAAACAATCATAAAAGTCTTATTGCTTTCCGGATTAATAATAATTTGATAATCGGATAAAAAAATATAAATATTAAGGTTTAAATTCAAAATAATTTGATGAATATTTAGTTAGTATAATTCTCTAGAGGAAATATTTATTGTAAGAATTTGAAGAATTAAGCAACTCCATTCAAAAACCGGGTTCCTTACTTAATTTTCAGCAGATAATTCTTTATAATCAAAAGCATCATAATTCTTTAATAAACGTTTTACCTATGGAACTTATCGTTATTCCAGCAATAATTTTATTTGTAACTCCACTACTACTATTAAGATGGTCGTGGAAAGCACTTTTAGCATATGTTTTAATAATCGGATGTCCTCTCACTTGGCTTTGGATTGACCATTTTTATGTGACATCACAGCCAGATTTCACTGATACAGCAGCGGCCGCAGGTTTTGCTTTGGTATTTGCTCAATTTTATACATTTCTTTTTATATTTGGAATTGTTCTAAGTGTTTTGTTAGTAGGCTTATATAAAAGAAATTAAATTGCGTAGATAATAATTTAATTACGAAAAGAGACGCGATATAATGCCCTTGCGGGCACGCTCCGCTAACGCGTCTCTACAATTATTAGAAACCTAATTTTTCTAAAACTGGCTTGGTGGAAACAATATGTCTTTGTAAACCAAGTTCTTCTGGACTAACCCCCAAGGCTAAGGCGATTAATTGCGGTAAATGCAATACTGGTAAACCCAATTTACGTCCGATAACTTTTTCTACCTCTGGCTGACGAGAATCTAAATTCAGGTGACACAACGGACAAGGTGTAACCATACAATCCGCACCAGCTTCTATGGCTTCAGATATATGTTTACCCGCCATTTGAAAAGATTGGGTAGTGGCATAGCTAGAAAGAGGCCATCCGCAACATTTAGTACGCCCTTGATAATGGATCGGTGTTGCATCTACCGTGCGGAACATATTTTCCATTGCAAGAGGGTTAAAAGGATCGTCGTCAGGCATATTTTGAGCGCGTAGTAAATAGCAGCCATAAAAAGCCGCACATTTAAGATTAGTTAATTTTTTTGTGACTCGTTTTTTGATTTCTTCTAAACCATAATCGCTAACTAATGCATAAAGAAGATGCTTTACTTGGGTACTTCCGCGATAGGGCGAACAGCTTTCTTTTTGCAACAAACTGTTAACTTTATTTAAGTAATCGGGATTGTTTTTGCCGCAAGCTTTTAGACGTTCGTCTACATGACCGATAACACCTTGACAAGTACTGCAATGAGTCAGTAAAGGCAGATTCAATTCCTCTGCTAAAGAAATATTTCTGGCATTGACTGTATCTTCTAATAGTTGTGAATCTTCCTTAAAAGTACCAGAGCCACAACAAGCAGCTTTTTTAAGTTCAATCAGTTCAATGTTCAAAACTTTGGAAAGGGCTACGGTAGAAGAATGTAGCTCTCGGCAAGCACCTTGAGCAACACAACCTGGAAAATAAGCGTATTTAAGCATTTGGAATAGAATACAATTTGATCTATTGGAACAGCGCAAAGTTTGGCAGAGAAGATTTTCTTTACTCAAACTTTCTAATACAGGACGGAACTATAAGCGACTTTGAGTGGTATATACCAACCATTAGTAACATTCAAAGAAAAAAAAACATAAAAATTCCTGTGATGGAAATATATATATCGTGTATGAGAACGCGCTTTCCGATAAGATGTATATGCTCAAAACGGTGACATCCATAAAGAGCGAAAATAAGCAACCTTCAGAGGTATTTTGATCGATGAGCCAAGCGGAAATTTTTGAGAAAGTCAAGAAAATCGTTGCCGAACAGTTAGGTGTTGAGGATGAGAAAATCACTCCTAACGCTAATTTCGCTAATGATTTAGGGGCTGATTCTTTGGATACGGTGGAACTAGTAATGGCTTTGGAAGAAGAATTTGATATTGAAATTCCCGATGAAGCCGCTGAAAAAATTACTACAGTTCAAGAGGCAGTTGACTACATAAATAGCAAGGTTGCCGCATCTGCTTAACATACGGAATAGATAAAAGATAATTGGGGATTGGGGAACGAGAACGGTTAAAAGTTAGTGGGAAATGTCTCGCTATTTATTACAATTTTCTTATCCCTAGTTCCCGTCTTTCCAATCACTAACGGTTCCTATGTGTTGAACTGCGGCAACAGCGTCGAGCCACCATAAATATCATCATGACAGAATATAAACGTAAGCGCGTTGTTGTAACTGGTGTTGGCGCGATTACACCGATTGGTAACACACCAGAAGAATATTGGTCCGGATTAGCCAGCGGTCGAAATGGTATTGATAAAATTACTGCATTTGATGCTTCACACCATGATTGCCGCATTGCTGGTGAGGTAAAGGATTTCGATCCACACGAGTATATGGATCGTAAAGAAGCTAAGCGGATGGATAGATTTGCCCAACTAGGAGTTTCGGCAGCAAAACAAGCTGTGAGGAATGCCAATTTAACCATCAACGATCTGAATGCAGAACAAGTTGGTGTCATACTTGGCTCCGGCGTGGGTGGCATTAAAGTGATGGAGGATCAGCAAACGATTTACCTCAACCGGGGTCCAGATCGCTGTAGTCCTTTTATGATACCCATGATGATTGCCAATATGGCAGCTGGGCTAACGGCAATTCATACTGGAGCTAAAGGACCTAATTCCTGTCCGGTAACTGCCTGTGCATCAGGTTCTAATGCCATTGGTGATGCTTTCCGTATTATTCAAGATGGATACGCTCAAGCGATGATTTGCGGCGGATGTGAAGCGGCAATTACACCTTTATCTATTGCTGGGTTTTCTGCTGCAAGAACGCTGTCCACCCGTAATGATGACCCCAAAAAAGCCAGTCGTCCTTTTGATAAAGACCGCGATGGGTTTGTTATGGGTGAAGGTGCGGGTATTTTGATTTTAGAAGAACTCGAACACGCTTTAAGTCGCAAGGCCACAATTTACGCTGAAATGATTGGCTATGGCATGACTTGTGATGCATATCATATGACTTCACCAGTACCCGGTGGAAAAGGAGCCGCAAGAGCCATGCAGTTAGCGCTCAAAGACGGCGGAATTACTCCGGACATGGTTACTTATATAAATGCTCACGGTACCAGCACCTCAGTAAATGACCCCACCGAAACTGCTGCGATCAAAGAAGCTTTGGGAGAACACGCTTATAAAATAGCAATTAGTTCTACCAAATCCATGACTGGTCATCTTTTGGGCGGCTCTGGAGGAATCGAAGGTGTAGCCACAGTGTTGGCGATCGCCAATAGTCTAGTTCCACCGACAATTAATTTGGATAATCCAGACTCGGAATGCGACTTGGATTATGTCGCGAATCAAAGCCGCGCTTTAGATATTCAGGTTGCGCTATCCAATTCCTTTGGTTTTGGTGGTCACAATGTCACGCTAGCCTTTAAGAAGTACGTCTCATAAAGGAATTATCAAGTATGAAGCAATTCGTAAAAATTCAATCGCTCGTGCTTCATCTTTAACAATTACTTTTGGCGCTTTGTGCAGGGTGGCAATTTCTGTACAATGCAGGGGCAGGCTTTAAAACAAGTTAAGGTCGCGCTCTGTTGAGCGGTATCTCTTTACAATCAGCTTGCCCCTAGCATTTGAAGGTTTATTTTGACCTGCCGATACACGAAGCTATTTGCAACTTGTTTAATAAAAACTAACAGGACTGGGGCAATTCTCTATACAATTAATCCCATGTCCCTTCATAAAAAATCTTGCGATGGTACCTCTTGTCCGTCAACAGGCCGCAATGGGATGATGAAAAAATAGCTTACTTGGGATAAATCCAAATAACCCTCATAGAAGCTACATAGAACTAATAACAGAACGCTAACGTCGTTAAAAACAATCGTATTATGACTGTTGCAACCCAAACCCAAACCCTCGAACAACTTTGCATCAACTCAATCCGCTTTTTAGCAGTTGATGCTGTAGAGAAAGCAAAATCCGGACACCCTGGACTACCTATGGGCGCTGCGCCAATGGCGTTCGTGCTGTGGGATAAGTTTATGCGGTTTAACCCCAAAAACCCCAAATGGTTTAATCGCGATCGCTTTGTTTTATCCGCCGGACATGGTTCTATGTTGCAGTATGCTCTGCTTTATTTAGCAGGCTACGATAGCGTCAGCATAGAAGATATCAAGAACTTCCGTCAGTGGGAATCCAGCACTCCCGGACACCCCGAAAACTTCATGACATTAGGGGTAGAAATTACTACCGGACCTTTGGGTCAGGGAATTGGTAATGCAGTCGGTTTGGCAATGGCAGAAGCACACCTGGCAGCAATGTACAACAAACCCGATGCTAAAATCGTTGACCACTACACCTACTGTATTTTGGGTGACGGTTGCAACATGGAAGGCGTTGCGAGTGAAGCTTGCTCTTTTGCCGGACACCAAGGTTTAGGTAAACTAATTGCGTTCTACGACGACAACCACATTTCTATTGATGGTTCTACTGACATCGCATTTACCGAAGATGTTTCCAAGCGCTTTGAAGCTTATGGCTGGCACGTGTTACACGTTAAAGATGGTAATAACGATTTAGACGCAATTGCTAAAGCGATCGAAGAAGCAAAATCTGTCACCGACAAGCCCACCATGATTAAGGTGACAACCACCATCGGTTACGGTGCCCCCAACAAGCAAGATACAGCAGGTATTCACGGTTCCGCTCTTGGTGCTGACGAAGTTAAACTTACCCGCGAAAATTTGGGTTGGAACCACGAACCCTTTGAATTGCCAGAAGATGCTTTAAACCATATGCGTAAAGCAGTGGAACGCGGTGCTGGCTACGAAGACGAGTGGAACAAGACTTTTGCTAACTACAAATCAAAATATCCCAAAGAAGCGGCAGAATTTGATCGTTATTTAACGGGTAAGCTTCCTGATGGTTGGGACAAAGTATTGCCTACATTCACACCCGAAGATAAAGGTTTAGCAACTCGTAAATATTCCGAAGCTTGCTTGAATAAATTAGCATCGGTTTTACCTGAATTAATCGGTGGATCGGCTGACTTAACCCACTCCAACCTGACCGAAATTAAAGATTCGGGCGACTTCGAGAAAGGTAATTACAAAAACCGTAACGTCCACTTCGGCGTGCGCGAACACGGTATGGGCGCAATCTGTAACGGTATGGCGCTGCACGATTCGGGCTTAATTCCTTATGGTGCAACCTTCTTAATCTTTACCGACTATATGCGTGCTGCGATCCGTTTATCAGCACTGTCTCATACTGGAACGCTCTGGGTAATGACTCACGACTCCATCGGACAAGGTGAAGATGGCCCTACACACCAACCGATCGAAACTTTAGCTTCATTGAGAGCTATTCCTAACTTAAACGTAATGCGTCCCGCAGATGGAAATGAAGTTTCCGGATGTTATAAGTTAGCGATCGAAAGAGCCAAGAAAAAAGACCCTACCCTATTAGCGTTCACCCGTCAAGGTGTACCCAACTTAAAAGGTACTTCGATCGAAAAAGTAGCTAAAGGTGCTTATATCCTAGTAGATTGCGACGGCACACCAGATATCATTTTGATGGGTACTGGTTCCGAAGTACAGCTTTGTGTCGGTGCTGCCGAAAAGCTTTCTGGTGAAGGTAAGAAAGTCCGCGTAGTTTCCATGCCTTGTTGGGAATTGTTTGAAGAACAAGATGATTCCTACAAAGAATCTGTATTACCTAAAGCTGTTAAAAAGCGCGTATCTGTAGAAGCTGCTGCAAGCTTTGGCTGGCACAAATACGTTGGTATGGAAGGCGCGATGGTAAGTATCGATCGATTTGGTGCTTCCGCTCCTGGTGCCGTTGTGATGGAGAAATTCGGCTTCACCGTTGATAACGTCGTAGCAACTGCGAAGAAATTGGGTTAATTTTTAGCTAAATAGTTGATTGATTGAATAATTGAATATTTGTTTGAGGTGGGTTTAATAGCCCGCCTTTTTTTATGTTTTTACAGCCATCTGGGATTGTTTATATTTATTTTTGATAAATTTGAGTGCTGGCTGTTCAATTATAAATGTCATACCAACTGCTATTACCAGAGATAATATTGTCGCAATAATAATACTTATATAAGGATGAATGTTGTAGGTATACAGCATTCTAATTATGGCATAACCAAGATTTTGGTGAATTAAATATAGGCTGTAAGAAATACTCCCTAAAAATATTAGAGGTTTGAAATTAATCCATTTAATATACCCTTGCATCGAGAGGAGAATTAATAAAGTAAATCCAGCAACGAATATTGTTGTCTCCCAAGATTGCTCATGAGAATATGCAAATCTTTGTGCCAGTACGCAAACGACAATTACAGCCCATCTATAAAGAGTAAATCCTTTTGTATACTGCTTATATAGCATTATTCCTAATATAAACAGATGAGCATATTTAAGGATTAAAATATTTCTTAAAGTATTAGATAGATTGTCAATAAAACCGGCTTGATTAACAGTTTGATTAATTAAATTCATATTTACTTGCAAAGCTTTGCTATCAAAGTCAATTCCATCTGCAAACCATCCCCATCTAGCTGCATAAGTTTTGATACAGAAAAATAATGCTACAACTAACCATCCAGTTATAATAGGTTCAATATATTTCAATAGTTTGCTTCTAAACAACGACAGCATAAGAATGTAAAAACATAATTCTATATATAATGTCCAGTAAACACCATCTACATTTGGTACGTTAAAAAAACCCTGGAACATCGTAAAATTTATCAAAATATTTGTCAAAGAAATTTGTTCTTCGGGAAGTTGACTCAAAGTAACAACGATAGAACTGGGAGCATCCCAATATTGCAAAAATAAAATTTGGTAGTGCGAGCATCTTGCTCGCTATGTATATCAAGCGAGCAAGATGCTCGCACTACAAAAAAATAAAATCACACATTTGGGATGCTCCCCTAGAACTTAAAATAACTCCTATCCAATAACTAGGATAAAGACGAGCAAATCTTCCTACTAAAAAATCTAAACTTGATTTAATTCTTTCCATAGACATCAGAATTACAAAGCCACTAAGTATGAAGAAAAATTCAACTCCGTGTCTTCCATAGGAAAAATAAAAGTTTAATTCTGATGAATGTTTATAAACGCTATTATACTGACTTGTATAATGAAAAATAACTACTCCTAATGCAGCTAGTCCTCTAAGTACATCTAATTCAAATAAACGTCTTAACTGTTTATTAATCATTTAATTATTAACCGTTTAGGTGGTTTCAAATAATACAATATGACTAATATTGCTTAGCACTCTTGATGTTTTCAAGGGTAAAAGTACTGAAGATGTTACAAAAATAAATGAAAACCTATGAGTTATTTTTAAAGTGTGTTTTGTATAGTTGGTTGATAGATATGTCATACAATCAGTTAAAAACCAGAAGAATTAAGCACTATTTCTGGAGTATAAAAAGAATAATCTAATAAATCTAACCTTTGCTTTGATTAGCGCAATAAGTCAGTTAATCGAAAAAAAACTGTAAAATAGAACTGCGTTAACCTAGATAAATATTCTACAAATAAAAAATAGGAGTTGATTATGCAAGAAGTTAAAAAAGAAAACCCCGAACTGGAAAATCGAATCAAACCAATAGTAGAAAAACTAATTAAAAGCAGTAGTCTCTATCAAGTAAAATTGAAACAAGATGAAATGGTAAAAATGTTAGTAGATTTATTTGCAAGCTTTTCTGAAGAAGAATTTAGAGCTATTTCTGAGAATGATTTAACAAAAAGGATTGACAGTATTCTTGTCGTAGAAGCAGTTTCAGGCACATTAAATGACTTAACACCAGAACAAATTGCAATTTATGATGAAGTTGTAGAAGGTAGATAGCGCTGGTGGGTTATTTATTAGATACGAATATTGTTAGTTACATTTTAAAAAGAAGAAATGTAGCAGTAACTCGGAAATTAGAAGAAGTACGTCGTTTAGGAGAAGAAGTATTTGTAAGCTGTATAACTTATTACGAAATCAAAAGGGGTCTTTTAGCTTTAAATGCTACAAGACAGTTAGCTGATTTTAATTCTTTGTTTCAAATATATCCGATTTTATATTTAGATAATATAGAAATTATCGAAACAGCTTGTAGAATTCATGCCGATTTGAAGAAAAAAGGTACACCAATTCAAGATGCAGATGTTTTGATTGCGGCAACTGCTATTACGCGCGGATTGATTTTGGTTTCTAATGATTCGGATATGGGGAGAGTTGAGGGGATTGATTTGGAGAATTGGGTTGAATTAGAAAGCTAATATTTTCAAATTAGATATTTATAAAAAACTAGGTAGAGTCTATTGAAAACTCTACCTAACATTGCTATTTTCTAATAAAATAACTATATAAAAGTTTATAATTTTTGAATAACTTCTAAAGCAGTTTGAATTCTATTCTTCTCCTTTTTTATATTATCTTCTTTAATGTCCAAATTTCTTAACTGTTCTCTTAGTTTATCTATAGCATCTGCATGATTACTGTTTTGAAACTGGGCATTATGTGTAACATCTATCCAAGAATATTTCGCTGGATGTTCCTGATTTTTTTGAACTTTTCGTTGTTTATTTTTACATAGATTAGAAAGAATGCCACTGACAGATTGATTCCTTTCACCTATGTTAGAAGAAATTTCTTGAGAACTATACCACTTTCCAGGGTTGGTTTGCAAAAATTGGGAAATTTTAAACGCAATAGTCACTTTCATAGCTATTTAACAATTTATTTTACTAATTATGTTATATTATACTATAAAAATATACAAGAAAATCAGATTTTCTTTTCTATGACTTCTAGTGCTGTAATATATTTATCTCGACGTTCAGTCCGTTCTTCTATTTCTCTATCCAGGTCTTCTATTTCTTGCTTTAGTTTAGTCACTAATTGATTTAGGTTTAAATTTTGTTTTTGTTGATGTACCATTGTAGTGTTTTGATCTATAGAATTATCTGATTGTTTTATAGAATCGTCTAATTTTTTTTCTGAAGAGTTAGAAGACGGGGCTGATATATTATAATTATTATAATTATTATTATATAAATATTTAGCTGGATAGTTATCTGATTTAATAATCCAACCTTTTTGAGAAAGCGCTGACAAAGTACCACTGGTAGAACCGACGCTCCTACCAAGCTTTTCCGCTATTTCGTTACAAGTAAGCCCCTCATCCTCATGAAGATTTTTTTGAAGTAATTCAAGTATATTTTCTTGGAAAGCCCCTTTTCGCTTACTTTTCTCTCCCACTTGTGATTCTATAAAATACAACTACATATCTAATATAACATTTCACCAAATTATCAATACAAATAAAAATAACTAAAGACGTTGCATTGCAACGTCACTATAGAACCAATCCGAATATTGATTTGAGGTAGTGCGAGCATCTTGCTCGCTCCTTACCAGCAGGGAGCGAGACGCTCCCACTAAAAATATTCGTTTTTCTCGAAACTTTTGGGAGACGTTGCACTGCAACGTCTCTACATTATTATGAAACTAACTTTAACTAATCATTAACTGGCATTACTACTTTCTTTGCTAATCCCAAACTTTGCAAAACTTTAATAGCCCACCAAGTCATATCTATTTCATACCAGCGCAATCCGGCTTTCGCTACATTCGGATGTGCGTGATGATTGTTGTGCCAGCCTTCACCATAAGTTAAGATAGCTGCCCACCAAAGATTGCGAGAATTATCTTCTGAGTCAAAAGTACGATAGCCTCTAATATGAGTTGCAGAGTTAATTAACCAAGTGGAATGCCAAAGTAATACTGCTCTGAGAACTACACCGTAGATTACAAAAGACCATCCACCTAAAGCATACAGTAAAGCAACTAAGGGTATTTGCAGTAATATAAAGTAGCTATTTAACCAACGGTAAAATGGTTGACGTACTAAATCCGGAGCATATTTTTTGTATTGTTCGTAATCAAAAAATTCTTCACGAGGATAAAACATCCACAGCATATGACTCCACCAAAAACCACGCTTTGCTGAGTAAGGATCTTTGTCTTCATCTTCTGTATGAGCATGGTGTAATCTGTGTCCGGCTACCCAAAAAATCGGGCCTCCTTGAATTGCCAAAGCTCCCAAAATAGCAATGATATATTCCAACCATTTCGGTACTTGTAAACTGCGATGGCTTAAAATTCTGTGAAAACCCAAACAAATACCAATACTGCCAAAAAGCCAATGTAGAAATATCATTACTCCCAAAGCAGACCAAGAAAAAAACCAGGGAGCCAACAAAGCTAAAGCATGAACCGAACCTATAAATAACGTGAAAGTCCAACCCAGAGCAAGCGGTTGCTTACCCTCAGCGACAGCAGAGCGTATAGTCATAATTATTTCCTTAGACTGCGAGTATTTTTAATAAAACTAATTAGATGTATTTCTCTTCGCTGTAATAGCCAAACTCAAATCGAAAGCGGGCAAGAAATACTGCGGTTTGGTAGATTAGAATATGCAAGTGCTGCTTACATTTCTACGTTAACAAACACCAAATAAAAATGCAAGTACCACTTGCATGACTTTTGTCATATTTATGGGCTAATACTATTTCATTGAATTATCTGTACAAACCGAAATAGGTGAAGACGTTGCACTGCAAAGTTTCTACAGTATTTATAAAAAACTAGGTATTACGCAGCAGTCACGAGAAATATAGTGTTCCAGACATTTTAGATCCCCCCATCCCCCTTTAAAAGGAGGGCTTGCGTAAGTTCTGAAAACATAAAAACCTTTGAACTTTAACCTCTAACCTTTAACCTATAATGTCTAATTCTCAAATAATTTCTACTCGACAGCGAATAATAAATGCAGCAATAGAGCTATTTGCGGCTCAAGGGGTTACGGAAACTACTACTAAAGCAGTGGCGAAATCGGCGCAGGTTAATGAAGTAACATTGTTTCGACATTTCGGTAACAAACACGGGTTGCTTTTAGCGGTAATTTCCGAGTCGGAAGTATTTCGGGAATTGAGCGAATATTTAAAAACTCAAGCCACTCAAACAACTACCGTCTACCAAGCTTTAAAAAACTATTGTGAAGATCGCTTGCAAGCTTTAGAGCGATCGCCTGACTTAGTTCGTTCGGTGGTAGGAGAAGCGGGGAATTATCCTTTAGAAAATCGTCAAGCTCTGGGAAGAAGTTTGAAAGAAGCAAACCATTATGTTGCCGAATTTTTAGCAACAGTCATGGAAAGGGAGCAATTACACGCGCATTTACCACCGCAAAAGTTAGCAAGTTTGCTTAATATCATGCTGTTGGGGTATGCCGTGATGGAATTTACGAGTGAATTTCACGAACTTTGGCATAATAAAGATGATTTTTTAGAGGATTTAGTAAGGTTATTTTTGACGGGAGCTACTAATTCTACAAGTTTAGTTACTTCTTCGGAGTTAGCTACTATAGAAAAAGTAATTGATTTACCTTTCAATACAGTTCAGTTGATTTTGCAGCGTGCTAAAAAATCTGGATTGCGAGATTATGCTTTAATTTATATTTTATTTGCAGCAGGTTTATCAACAGCAGAAATTACTAATTTAGAGCGAAATCATCAAATTTGTGACACCAATCTACATTTATTACAGATAGTTAAAAGTAATGCTCGTCAAGTTCCCGTTAATCAATGGATTATGGGAAAACGCTATGGTTCCTATACCAACAATCCATTAACCAAATACTTGAAAAGTCGTAAAGACGAACATTCAGCATTATTACTCAATAATGATGGAATGCCAATTTCGGAAGTAGAAATACAAGAATATTGGCAAAAATTAACCCAAGGATTATCAACACCACAAGGAGAAAATCCAGCAATCGAACAAGCTCAACATACCTGGTGCGTAGAAATGTTAATGAAAGGAATGAGCTTAGAAGATATGAGTTTAATTACAGGTTGGAACTTAAGTAAATTGCAGCCTTATGCACATAGAGCTAAAGAAAAGTTGGCTTTAGAACAAGCAATAAAACTAGATAGTAAATCTTAAGAGGGAATAGGTAATTAGTAATTGGTAATTGGTAATTGGTAATTGATAATTAGGAACCCTGTCATAAAAAATTCCCCTCATAAAAAGGAGAATTTTGATGGAAATAAATTTGAAATATCAAACTTTTCTAAGTTTATTTGCGAATCTATTTGCGACCTAAATCCAATAATTCTTTAGGTGATGCAAGCATATCAATTGCCACAAAGAAGATTTTGCCTTCGGGATTTACCAAAAATCGCCATGCAATATTCATTCCTACATTAGCTCCAAACCAAGGTGTTTCTACTACACCTGTGATTTTCAACTGCTTGGAACCGAAGGGGCCAGATTCAGAAATACCCTTTTTGGGCATCATGTTCAAACCTTGGGCTTCTTCGCGCATATACTTGGCGATCGCCTGCTTACCAACGATTGGTTTGTGGAATGGTGGCTGTAGCGCACCATCTTCGGCAAACAAAGCTACAGCAGCATCAAAATTATCTTCGTTCATCGCTTCGATATATTTGATTACAACAGGCTCAGTAATACCATCTATGCTTACGTCTGGAGTCGCAGCGTCATTATCGCGTTGGAAGATCGGCTCTGACTTGGGTTTGGAGCTACTTGGCTTCATCTCTGAAGTATCGAAGCCCATATCTACCACGGTGTTACGCAGCACCGTAATTTGCTGACCTGCATCGAGTTTTTTGGTAGCTTCAAGGACTATTTTTACACCCTCAGACATTTGATAGTTAGGTGGAATAGGAGCAACTACTCCCTGCTTCATCAACTCTCCTAATTCAAACCAAAAAGCTAGCTTAGTGTTAACGCTGAAGAAACCATAGGAACGACTAATAGGTGAGTCAGCACGGTTAGCCAAATCCTGCATTACCTTAGTCTGTTCGTCGGCAGACATTTTCTTGATTTGAGTAAGCAAACTTTCTGCTAACTGCAATCTTGCTGCTCCCGGCGCTGCGGGGGTAATTGTTTTACCCATTTCGGTGTACGCGTACCACAAATAGGCTAGTTTGTCATCTACACTAAGTTGGTCGAATAGCGCTATGGTAGCGGGAATTTGACTGGGAAGTTGCGTTTCTTTGAAAATATTTTGAGCAGAATCGAGAGTTAAAGCCATGATTATAAATCTCCAGTAATTCTTATTTGTTATTCAGCTACCGGGTATATTTTTCAAACAGATATACGCCTGAATCCTAAATCAACCCCGAACAAATAGTATGCTCAAAGCAATCATAGAAATTCATTGCAGTTGCGAATGTTAAGTTTGTCTATGTGGTTGATTCAGCCGGTTTCAGCTATATCTTGCAAATACATCTTCGGCTTAATGGCAAAGGCTTTTATTAACCTTTGATACTCAACCAGGTAACTGCCGATTTAGCTTTTCTGTAACTTACCTTACCATTTAATTTGAATTATCGTAAAGTTTATTTACGAAATATATCTAATAAATTATTCTAATAGTAACTAAAACGCTTGTGTGGTGCTAATTACAGTCAGATTATCATTGTTTTTATTAATCTTGACAATTGATAAATACTTATGTATATTCCGACGCTAGCCCCAAATTGAAGAATTGGGTATTTTATAGTAGCTCTCTAAAATAAGTCAATAAAAACTTTACTTATATTCACATTTTGAAATAAAAAGCAAGCTGCAAAAGTAATGATTTTCCCTACAATAAAATTAAACTTTGTTGCAGGTAAAAAGCCTCATGAAAAATGTTAGAAATAATTCTTTAGCGACATATATCTTAAATCCTTTTGCTGTCGCATGGTCAAAGTTATCTGCTTTTAGTCAATCCAAACTTAATGCAGAGTCTCAATTAGAAGACGATCGATCCGAAGCATATGAATCAACGATACAATCCCAACAAGATTTACATCCTTATTTAATAGACAGAGTAGAACCATCAGTTAGTCATATTATATTTTCATCTTATATCAAGTTTTAAAATTATTTTTTTAGTTCAATCTATCATTTATCCATTGTTTTGATTTCCTGATAGCTTCAGTTGGACTTACGGCATAAGGTACGGCGATCGCGCAACCTTTGTCATAATTTACCCAAGCAGCATAAATATCTTTTTTGTCAAACTTATCGCGTTCAATCTGAATTTTGCATTTACGATAAGTGAAGGACATGATAATTTTTGGGTAATGAGGTTCTATCATTAATTTTGTGCTGCGATTACTTCTGGTTTAAGTATAAAGTAAGGGAAAATATTTATAATATTCCCTATCTAAGAATATAAAAAAGCTAAAAATTGGGTGAGTTTCTACCCACCCAAAGTTAATTAAAAACTATGCTGCTGCCATATTCTGAGCAACAAAATCCCAGTTAACTAACTTACCTAAGAAATCATCGATGTAAGCAGGACGTTTGTTTTGGTAATCTAAATAATAAGCGTGTTCCCATACATCCATTGTTAATAAGGGAGTTTGTCCGCTAGCTAAAGGATTATCGGCATTGAGGGTTTTTGTAACTTTTAAAGTACCGTTATCTAATACCAACCAAGCCCAACCACTACCAAACTGAGTTGCTCCAGCAGACTTAAAAGCTTCTACAAATTTATCGAAACTGCCAAAATCAGCATCAATTTTTTTTGCTAAATCTCCTCCAGGAGTACCACCACCATTAGGCTTCATACATTGCCAATAAAAAGTATGATTCCAAGCTTGGGCTGCGTTGTTAAAAAGTCCCTGCTTTTCAGAATTCCCGGCAATTTCTTTGATTACTTGTTCAATTGATTTTTTATCCAATTCTGTTCCTTTGACTGCATCATTGTACTTACTTACATAAGATGCATGATGCTTATCATGATGAAATTCTAAGGTACTTTTAGAAATAGCAGGTTCTAAAGCCGTGTAGTCATACGGAAGAGATGGTAATTCGTATCCCATTAATATTGTCCTCTCTTAATATCTCTCTTGGAACGTTGAAGTCAAGGTTATTTCTTAAAAACCCCAAAAGCGGTCAAAATTCAAACTACTTTAACTTCCTTGCGTTCAGATAATATCGCAACGTTGGTTAATGTGAAATCCTCATCCAGGGGATAGGGAATTAGTAGAAATATACGCGGATTTATGAGTAAATATGTCTTAGGAGTGAGGTATTTTTTTCTGCTATGTCATTAGTATTAGTTACTCAATTTAATCAACTAAGCACTCGCTTAATAAGTAAAAAATAAATATAAAATTAAAAACAATAAACGTTATTAGCCATATCCCAGTTGTGGCAATAAAACGTACTAACCAATGGCTTCCTCTATGACGTACTTGTTGAGCAAAGATAAAAGCAACATTACTAGATAGTGCAAAAGCTAGAATCTGAGCCGACAATACCCAATCACTCTCGCGCACTCCAGAAAGCCAAGGTACTAATGTACTACAATTTCCGCTATAAGGCTGAAAGCTTGGATCTCTAAATGGTGAAACTTGATATACAAAAATAGCCCAAGCTACCGCTAGGAGCAGAGAAAACGCAAGACTTATAAATTGAAAACGTTCAAAACTCCTCGAAGACATAATACAAAATTTCCTAAAGTACCTTGATTAAGTTTCAGGACTTGTCTTAATTATTATGAGTTTCCAATAATATAGAATAAGCTCTGAAACTCCGCGTACCTCGGCGCTCCTCTGCATTACACAAACGGGCGTTGCTCAATAAAAAATTAGGTTGTGATTTCACATTGTTGGAGACGTAGCAGTGCTACGTCTCTACATAGTTTTTATGTTAAATCGGATAATTTTTCTTTAAAAACTCCTCCGCACTACTCTTATCCTTAACCTCCCGATCCAAAGTAGCCGCTAATAAATCATCCAAAATTTGCTTATATTGTGGTCCCGGTTTATAACCCAATTTTTTCAAATCGTTACCATTTAAAGGTGCTTCCACATTTGATAACACCGTCAAATAATGCCAAATTTGTTTTCTAATAATTCGCGAGCTTTGCAATGCGATAAAAATCAACATTGGTAAATCGTATTTTCGCAGTAACTTAACAACTTCCGAAGGCTTTTCGCATTTATCTAAATTATCTAAAACATTCTTTTTTGCTTCGGCTAAATCTTCTAACCTTTTAATACACTCATCTGTAAATTGTAGATTTTTGGCTACTTTACCGCGATATTCTGGAGCTAAATGAGCCACAATAACTTCCAATCGCATCTGCCAATGAGTGAAGATTTTTTCTCCAGAATCAAATTTTTGCAAACAACGCTCCATTAAATGCGATTGCTTGAGTAAATCATCATCTAATTTCAAAGTCGGATGAATGCACTTCAAAGCATCTAATTCACCCAACATTTGTAAAGCACTTTTCCAATAGGAAGTTTGCAAAATGTATTTTAATTCTGACTTCAAACGAGTTTGTAAAGCCGGTGTTTTAGAATTTTGCTGTGCTGTACGGTCATAAACTCCGCTTTCAATTGCGTAGCGAATATATTCTTCAGTTTGTTGCTCTAAGTGAAAACCCAGACGTACTGCAAACCGAACGGCGCGATAAATCCTTGTTGGATCTTCAATGAAGCTATTAGCGTGCAAAACTCGAACTTGTTGAGCTTGTAAATCTAATAACCCACCAAAGAAATCAAGTAATTTACCTGGTTGAGGAGGAGTTAACCGCAAAGCCAAAGCATTAATACTAAAATCGCGGCGATATAAATCTTGACGAATCGAACTTGCTTCAACTACCGGATTCGCTGCTGGGTAAGGATAAAATTCCGTTCTTGCCGTAGCGATATCAATACATAAAGAATCTAATTTTGCATCATTGTGCCATAACAAAGCAGCAGTTTGAAAATCACCGTGGACATCCAAACGCGCACCGGGATAAATTTGCAGAATCGCCGAAGCTAATTCGACACCGGCACCTACATCGGCAGCATTATGAAAACCATCAACCACCATATCAATATCTGGAATTAATAATGGTTCATCGGGATTTGCTAATAATAAATCCCTTACTGCTCCACCTACTATATATAAATGCCAACCTCGTTGCTTTGCCTCTTTTGAAACTTTGGTGAGAAACTCCCATAAAGCAGGTGCAAGTCGATTACGTAATTCAGCTAAAGTCGGAGTTTCTGGATTATCTCTTTTCTCTTCTTCTTTGTGTTGGTTTATAGTTTTTTGATGTAATTCTCGTAAAACATCGGTACGAGTTACAATTCCCAGCAGCTTTCCATCTTCCAAAACTGGTAAACGTCCGATATCATGAGTAACCATTAAATACTCAATTTCGGGTAATTCCGCATCCGGTGAAATCGTCTTGAGATTCTTTGACATATAGCCTTTCACCGGCGCATGAGCAAAACCGTGATGTAAAGCAATATCTAAATCTCGCCGCGAAATTATTCCTACCAAATCCGCCGAAGCATCAACTACCGATAAACCAGAATGTCCGTAACGCAACAAAGTCCGATGCGCTTCCTCAATGGTGATATCTGGTAAGACAGTACGTACCGGAGAAGACATCAAATCTCGCGCAGTTGGTGGATGAGGAATCGATTTTTTTAACTTTTCAACAACTTGACTTAGTATTTCCTGGGAATTTACATCTTTTAAACTTGCAGAAGCAGCCTTTGCATGACCACCACCACCAAAAGGTGCCAAAATATCATTTAGATTAGTATCGGGAATTTGGGAACGAGCAATTATTGATAAACCATTGGTATCTTTCTTCTGATACTCATGAGCCAATAACAAAGCGTCAATTTCGATTAAATCAATCAATTCCGACGCTAAACCCGACAACCCAGCCACAAATTCTTCAGTTTTGAGAATTACCCAACCAACTTTGTAACCGCGTACTTTTTCAGTTTGAATATCTTCTAAAGCAATTTTTAGTAACTGTTGCAAATGAGGAGATAATCCTGGCTCAATATAGTCACTCACCACCGACAAACTAGCACCTTGCTGCATCAACCAAGCCAAAGCCAAAGCATCTTCAGGTGTCGTATGCTCGTAAGTTAAGGAACCAGTGTCAACATGGATACCCAAAGCCATTACAGTAGCTTCGGTAGTAGTTAAAGAAATATTTTGTTTTTGTAATTCTTGTACAACCAAAGTAGTAGCCGCACCCACTGGATAAATATGAGATTCTGTAGCGGGAATATCCAGAGTTTGTTCTAAATGATGATCGTAAACAATAACCTTTTCAACATTCGGTAAATCAAACCATTCCGCAGCCTTTCCCAAACGGTTGCGCTGCTGAGTATCAACCACAGCCAAACAGCGGATATGTTCAGTAATTACCGCACGTCGTTCGATTAATGGATATTCATCTCGATGCAGCGCTAAAAAATCTTTAACAGTAGGGTGACAGCCACCAGGTAAAACAATTTTGCTACCCTCAAGCAACCGCGTCAACCCCACCGCAGCCCCTAAAGTGTCAAAATCTGCTGTTGTGTGGCATAGAATTAAATTCATCTTGTTGGTGTTTGTTTCGGGTTTTATTTATTTTAGAACTTAATCGATGCCCTCAGACTGTAGGTTGGGTTGAACGGAGTGAAACCCAACAATATGCGAATAACCTCCCTCAGACTGGAAGTCTGGGGCTATACAAACAAAGCCCCTGAGCCGCACGCTCCGCGTGAACGGGTTCGGCAGTCCCCTCAACGGAGGGAACCTCCGCACGGGGCTGCTCTCACCACCTGCGTGGGCTAATAATATGCAAATTATTTGTTTTCTATGGCGCAAAATATTAATAATTATGGATAGAGAAGAATTGCAAAAAAGATTCAAAAGCGGGGAAAGAGATTTTTCTGGAGTTGATTGGAGTGATTCCAGCCTGCATACTTTGAACTTGACTGGAATTATTTTGGTTGGAGCTAACTTGAGTAGATGTGTTTTGAGCGATACCATGTTCGATAATGCCAACCTGGAAGGAGCTTGTTTCAAAGGAGCCAATTTGGACGGAGCTAGATTTCAAAATGCCAACCTGTGCCGAGCTAATTTTGACAGTAGCATTTTAATTAGAGCTAGCTTTTATGAATGTAATGCCGATGAAGCCTCTTTCGGAAACACCGATATTAGAATGGCTGATTTTAAAGAAACTACTTTAAGAACAACTAATTGGGCTGATATCGCTGATGAAGGAGATAATCTATTTATTGATGTTGATTTTACTGGATCTGAGTATATTCCGGATGTCTGGGATGATGCCGTTAGAGTTATCCTACCTGATGGAGAAATTTATACTACCCCCAGATTGGAAGGAAGAAATTGGTGATGGTATTTATTTGTAATTTGTCGGTTGGGTTGAGGAACGAAGCCCAACATTTTACGAATTAGAGTTAAAGAAAATAGGTGCAGTAATTTGTAGGTTGGGTTGAGGAACGAAACCCAACATTATGTGAAAATCAACCTTAAATTTGTTTTGCGGGTTAGAGTTATAACTACTATAAAAAATATGCAAGCTGAGGAGTTATTGCGACGTTATGCTTCAGGAGAGAGAGATTTTTCCAACATTCAACTTGAGTATACTGATGAGTTGTCTGATGCCAATTTAAGCGGGATTAATTTGAGTAATTCCCATATTGACGAACTTTTTTTGCAGGGAATTAATTTGAGTGGAGCCAATTTAAAAGAAAGCGATTTTGGTAAAACTTGTCTGCGAGGAGCTAATTTGCGGGGTGCTGATTTGACTGGTGCCGATCTCAGCCATGCCAATCTTGATAGCGCCGATCTGACTGGTGCTAAGCTGACTAATGCTTATATCCGGACTACAACTATGATTGGCGCTAATTTAACTGATGCTGATTTAACTGGAACCAAGTTTATCAAAGAAATGGTCGAACATTCCATTTTTTGTAGAACCATTATGCCAGATGGAAGTATTTATGATGGAAATATTTGAAATAATCTCATTAAAACCAAAATGTAAATGTTGGGTTACGGCGCGTTTATATTATTCGTAATTCATCTAAATTGTTTGTGCGTCTAACCCAACCTACAATCTACGCTTGTTTATAAACGTATTTGGTATTCTCATCAAAATCAAAATCTCGGATGTTGGGAAGGAGACGCGTTTATATTTTTCGTTATCTATATTAATTACTAGTGCGCCTAACCCAACCTACGAATTAACTATTAACTAATGACAAATCTCCACTTAATCTACGGTTTTACAGGAGCGGGTAAAACAACGTTTGCTCGAAAATTAGAAACTGAAATTTCAGCTATACGTTTTACTCATGATGAGTGGATGGTAAAACTCTACGGGCATAATCCAGAAGAAGAAAAATTTTCAGATTACTACAACCGAATTTCCGATTTAATTTGGAATCTTACCATGCAACTTCTTCCCTTAAATCAAGATGTAATTTTAGATTTTGGTTTTTGGAGTAGAAAATCTCGCGATGATGCACGTAACAAAGCTGAAATCGCTAATGCTGAGGTGAAATTATATTTTGTAACCTGCTCTGAAGAAGTTATGCGAAAGCGTGTTGCAAAGAGGAATAATAATTTAACAAATGATTCGCTGTGGATTGATGAAAATGCTTTTGAGCTTTTTAAGCAAAGTTATGAAGCTTTAGGAGATGATGAGAATTATATTGTTATTGAAACTGATGTTTAATTAGTCGAAAACCAAAAATCGGATGTTGGGTTACGGCGCATTTATATTCCTCGTCATTCATATAGATTATTTTTGCGCCTAACCCAACCTACAAATAACCTACAATTATTTTCTACCCCCTCTTCCCCCTCTACCCCCTCTCCCTCATCCCTAAACTCACCCAACTCTCAACCCCAAAATCACCAATCCGCGCTCTATACCATCAAGCTCCGCAATCCCCGGCAAATCTCCCCAACGTTGAAAACCGAATTTTTCAAACAGTTTTAAACTCGCTTGATTATGCTCAAAAATAAATGCAATTAATGTTTTCAATCCTAAATTCGGACTTTGACGAATCGCTTCTGTTAAAAGTCTCTCTCCCAAACCGCAACGCTGATAATTTGAAGCTATATAAATACTCACTTCGGCAGTTGCATGATAAGCTGGTCTTCCATAAAACGGTTGAAAACTTAACCACCCTGCAATTATTTCTTCAATTTCTATTACCCAAAGCGGATGTTTTACAGGAGAACGTTTTTTAAACCAATTGATGCGACTCATTACAGATACTGGTTCTAAATCTGCTGTTGCCATACGGCTGGGAATTGAAGCGTTGTATATCGCCACAATCGCAGGTAAATCATTTTCAGTCGCATGACGGATAATCATTTCGAGTTTTTGAACGACAATATTAAGAAATGATACATAAATATTGACAATATTTGTTATGCCTACCGCAATTATTACAGGAAGTTCACAAGGAATTGGTAAAGCAACGGCGCTTTTGTTTGCTCGTAAAGGTTATGATTTAGTTTTAACTGCGCGATCGCCAGAAGTTTTGGAAGCGACAGCAGCGGAAGTTCGGACAATTGGAACAAAAGTACTGGCTGTACCTTGTGATGTCAGTCAGTCTTCAGAAGTAAATAATTTGATATCAAAGGCTTTAGAATATTTTGGCAGCATTGATGTTTTAATCAATAATGCTGGAGTTTGCATGAGTGGTCCAATTGAAAATACTTCTTTGGATGATTGGCATCGAGTAATAGACGTAAATCTCTGGGGATATATTCATACAATTCACGCAATTTTACCGCATTTTGTAGTCCGCAATGCTGGAACAATTATCAATGTAGGTTCTATCGGTGGTAAATTACCTTTACCGGAAATGACTGTTTACTGTACCAGCAAGTACGCGATTACAGGGTTGACGGAAACTTTGCGTGTAGAATTAAAGCCCAAAGGAATTCATGTAGGTGCGGTACATCCGAGTGCTACCGACAGTAATTTCATGGAAAGAGCGCAGTTTCGCGGTAGTAACGAACAAGAAGCCGAAAAACGCCGTAATTCCATGAGTAGTTTTCTAAAATCACCAGCAGCCAGCAAACCCGAAGATGTGGCAGATGCGGTTTGGGATGCGGTGAAACATCAAAAAGATGAAGTGGTAGTTGGTAGTGGCTCGTTTATGTCAGCTGCTTATAAATTCTTCCCCGGATTAATGCAGATGGCGATGCAGACATCTAAGTCAGTTATCAGTTAACAGTGAACAGTTACTAACGAAATTAACGTTTGGAGATGTCTAATAGCGTTGCTGAATCTGTGTATGAATTTAAATGTAGAGACGCTATATATCGCGTCTCTACAACTGTTTCGGTTTTCCAATCAACCCGTTTCATACATCAAATCAGCAACGCCTGTCTAATAGTGTATTTAGTCTTCTTGAGAGGAATGAAGGCTATTAGTTGGGAAATTGCAAACAAGCGGTGAATTAAAGCGCTAAAGCCCAACTACGAACCTTTTTTTATTATTTTACCTGTATCGCCATATCATGGTGCGTTGCTATATCTGCTCACTGCTCACTGAATTACTACCTTTAGGCTGATGTAAATTTTTATCTTTTCGGCATATGTCAGACTATGGACATAAATGGTCTTATTGCTGTAAAAGTCAATATTTTTTTACTAAAATACATATATGTATCCTGATACCCTATATTTTTACTTGCAGATTGAGGAAAATAAATTTAATTTCTAAGGTTTATCTAGATGCTATTTATATATTTGTGTTTTTGCAGGGACACAAACAATTGCTTATTTAACTAATTTAATTGGTGCATCATACTTTTCTTTTTTTAGCTGTATAAATCTATTCGATAAATTTCCATTCCTCAGATCTAACTCTCTTGCTGTATTTAAGCAAGTGGGTAATTTTTGCTATGCCAATACGATGGTAACATCCTATGCAAGATTATATTGCAACCACAAAAACGCTTGAAAATCAAAAGAATCACAAAATTAAAGAGATTGCTTTTCTTGTAGGTAGAATTAGAAGCGGTATCTGGCTATTTGGTATTCCATCTTGGCTGTTTGGTATTGGCGACAGAAGTTTTGCTGCGTTTGCTGACGGTTATATATCTGTAATTGAAGTTGTACAGTTATTTACAGCTTCTTTATTCTTTGCAAGCTGGTTGTTTTTAAGACCAGAAAATTCACTAGAAGAACATGATGTCTTAGCTTTGCAAGGAAATCCCTGCAATAATCTGGGTTTAAAGTCAGATTTAAAGCAAAGATACATGATTAGTCAAGAATATATATTACCTTTTCCTTATATCTGCCAAATTTATCACTTATTAAATTTAAAGCATTTAGAAAGCATTCACCATTTTAGTTTAAATAACTTGAAAGTTGTTGAGATCGGTGATTTTCAGCTTACAGACAATGGTGGACTCATTAAATTTCAAACTATGTTGGATTCTCCTTTTAACCCTTTACGAATTTGGAGACAACCGACTGTAGAAGTGGATTTAATTTTACACAATCCCTACACTGTAGAATTAAGTATTCCAGTTTACAATCAAAAAAGAATCACTGTAATGTTTCATGCCGTTCCTTTAAATGAAAACGAGCATTATTTCTTTATTGATATTTACAGCGATTTACAATGGTTTAAGCCATTTTTACAATTATTATTACATTTTGCTTCTTGCTTAACTTTATTTGAGGATTTACCTTATTTACGCAATCTCTCTGAAAAAAATCGAGATAGCTTACTCAAATTAGGCAAAGTTTCTAACTGTAAAAGTATGTCGCTCTATAGAAGATTTATTGAACTATACGGAAAGAATGTTAATAATTATCCGATGCTTAATTGAAGATGGGCATGGGGCATGGGGCATGGGGGATTGGGGATTGGGGATTGGTAATTGGTAATTGGGAATTGGTAATTGGTAATTGGGAATTGGTAATTGGGAATTGGTAATTGGGAATTGGGAATTGGTAATTGGTAATTGGGAATTGGTAATTGGGAATTGTTTTAAATACATTAAGGGAGCAAGATGCTCCCACTACAAGGGCTTTTTCCAACTCTTCATTCCTAACTCCTAACTCCTAACTCCTAACTCACCTTACGCTCTTGCTAACAATGGTGCGGCAGCGAGCAAAGTTTTTGTATACGGATGCTGGGGATTGCCGAAAATTTCTTGCGTTGCTCCAAGTTCGACGATTTTACCACCATTCATGACGGCGATTCTGTCGCATAGAAATCTGGCTAACCATAAGTCGTGGGTGATGAATAAGTAAGTTAAATCGAATTCTGCTTTTAATTCCAGCATCAAATCTAAAACTTGCGACTGTACGCTGGCATCTAACATACTAACTGGCTCGTCGCAAATTACTAGTTTTGGACGAGTTATTAAAGCACGGGCGATCGCCACTCTTTGTTGTTGCCCTCCGGATAAGTCGGAGGGATAACGTTGATAGTACATTTCTGATGGGTTTAACCCAACTTTATCGAGCATCCACAATACTTCTTCTTTTGCTGCTCCTGGTTCGGCTATATGATGAATTATTAACGGATCGGCTATGTTTTGTCCCACTGTCATTGTAGGATTTAAACAAGCGTGGGGGTCTTGAAATATCATCTGCATTTGTCGTCTTTCGGAGCGTACTTGTTGACGCGACAAACTGGTTAATTCTTTACCTAAAAATTCAACTTTCCCGCCGGTGGGACGAATTAATTGTAATATCGTCCGCGATAAAGTGCTTTTTCCACAACCAGATTCGCCAACTAATCCTAAAATTTCTCCCGAATATAGTTCTAAGTCGATCCCGTCTACTGCTTTAATGGTTTGCCCTTGTCCTTTAAATATTCTTTCGATAAAGTTGGGTTCGATTGTATAATGCTGCTTTAATTCTTTGATTGCCAGTAATGGCGTGACGTTGGATGATTTTTCGTTGAGACTGGTTGATAATTCTTTTACTGTATCTGCGTTATCATCTTCAGAAAATGTCTGTATGTGCAATGCTGCTTGTAAAAGTGAACGAGTATATTCATGCTGCGGATTTTGGAATACTTCCTTGGATAAACCCGTTTCTACCATCTTTCCTTGGTACATTACCCCAATGCGATCGCAATATTCGGCAACCATTGCTAAGTCGTGGGATATCAGCAGCAATCCCATGTTTTCTTCGGCGCACAATCTGGTTAATTCTTGCAAAATTTGGGCAGAAACGGTGACATCTAAGCTGGTTGTGGGTTCGTCAGCAACAATTAATTTGGGATTTAATAATAAAGCTAAAGCGATCGCAACCCGCTGTCTCATTCCACCACTAAATTCGTGGGGATATTGACTCCATCTTTCGGGGGGGATATTTACTTTTTGCAAAGTGGCGATCGCTTTTTCTTTTGCCTGTAAGTTGGATATTTGAGGTGAATGGGCTTTGAGAGTTTCCAGACAGTGATTGCCGATTGTCATTAATGGATCTAAGCGCGTCATCGGATCTTGAAAGATTAATGCTACCGCTTCTCCGCGAAATCTACGCAGTTGTTCGGCTGTCATATCAAATACAGAACGTCCTTGAAATATTACCTTTCCTTCAATGCGTGTAGATTCTGGCAACAACCGCATTCCCGCACGTCCCAAAGTTGATTTACCACAACCAGATTCTCCTACCAATCCCATCCGCTCACCCGGTTGCAGAGTAAAAGATACATCATCAACTGCCCATTTTTCCTCTTCAGTGCCACTCGTTGCGTAACCTACACGGAGGTTTTCAATCGATAATAAAACATCACTCATAATTATTAACTCAGTCCTATTAGTTATCAGTAGCTAAAAAGGGCGTTCTTTACTTTCTTAACTATTAAATATTCGTGTTACTATTATTCTTTTATTCTCTTTTCCCCGTCCCCTTACAAAATAAATTTTTTATACTTTACCAGATTCGCTTCATAAACCTTGTTATTTCAATCGATCGAGTTCTGTAAATTGAATAGAGGTATTATCGATTACACTTGTGCAAACAAAACGAACAACATCGGACTCATATAAATTGATTGACTATTCTCCTACTCAGATCGTAAAAAACAAAAAAATAGCGCCCTCATCTAATCCTTTTAACCATTATCGGCAAAAATAACCGACTGATAACTAATTCCCAACCGCATAATATAAAATACTTCTAGATGAGTATGACCTATTTACCAAAATATCGAGGAAAAATGTTAATATCAACTTGAAAGCAAAACACCACTCTCCAAGTAGAAGTGCTGAAAAAATTTAGAAGCCAATACTAAACTTTTACAACAGTTTTCTTTTTTCAAAGAAAAAATAAGCTGTAGGATAATACTATTGGTTGCTTTTAATTTATTAATGCTTTCATTTCAAGCTTTTATTCGTCGGGATCTACTTTATCCATCTTAAGAATGGCATCGCAGTATCCAATCAGGGTTGTTAAACGTTCGCTTAGAGCATCTATTCTGCCTTTAATAGTGGAAGCTTGTCGCGCTCCTTGAAAAAACATTATATCTATTTGTAATAACCGTAACTGCTTGCTCATTTCGGTCTGATAAGACTGCTCTGTAGGATATTGAGTGGTCAAAGGTACTATATCAGCACGGAAAAAGCTTTGCAAAGATGCCATATTTTGACGTAGTTTGGAAGCACTAGTTAGATTAGAAGAGATATCGGCACGAAATTGCTGCAACAAGGTTTTAAATGCACTATATTTCTGCTTGTTAAGAGACATAGGAATGATTGATGAGATAGTATTAATGTTAAGAATTTTATCTCATACAATAATTTAATCTTTAAAAATTATTTTTCCACAACCGCCTCAAGTTAACCATTGAGGCTTTATTTGCCGTTACCCTTTTAGAACAATTATGATGCGGAACACTTATTCGATGAAAAAAACATTGCTAGCTGAAAACAAACCTTTTAAATTAGCTAATTTATCTTTAACAATGAAAGCAGCATCGCAAAGACAGCAATGTCGTTTGCGCCGTCCAACTTCCTCAGATACAAAACCTCTTTCCTTGCACATGAACACTACAGTTGTAGATTCTAAAATTAATATTCCTCTTCCTAAATGGTTAGAAGATTGTTTGCATTCAACATCCGATCAAAATTTAGAAAATAAACAAAACGATCCAGATTATGCGGATAAAGATTTAATTAGTAGAGCATTCAAATTTGCTTACAATCTCCATGAAGGACAGATGCGTAAATCTGGAGAACCATACATTTGTCATCCTGTTGCTGTTGCCGGAATACTCAGGGATTTAGGAGGCAGCCCTGTTATGATAGCAGCTGGATTTTTACATGATGTAGTTGAGGATACAGAAGTTACAATTGAACAAATAGAAGAACTGTTTGGGGAAGAGGTAAGACGTTTAGTTGAAGGGGTAACTAAGCTTTCTAAAATCAATTTTAAAAGTAAAACAGAATCTCAAGCAGAGAACTTTCGCCGAATGTTTTTGGCTATGGCGCAGGATATTCGCGTCATAGTTGTAAAGTTGGCAGATCGGTTGCATAATATGCGGACTTTAGAAGCAATGCCAGAACATAAGCGTCGCAGCAAAGCTTTGGAGACTAGAGAAATATTTGCTCCTTTAGCCAATCGTTTGGGCATTTGGCACGTAAAATGGGAACTAGAAGATTTAGCCTTTAAGTATCTCGAAACCGATTCATATCGTCAAATACAGCAGTTAGTTACGGATAAACGAGGAGCCAGGGAAGAGAGAATAGCCAACGTAACTAAGACTTTGCGTTCTCGTTTAAAAGAAGCCGGAATTAACTGTAAGGATTTGTCAGGTCGCCCCAAGCATCTATATAGTATTTATCAAAAGATGCAGCGTCAAAATAAAGAATTTCATGAAATTTTCGATTTAGCGGCGCTGCGGATTATTGTAAAAACTAACGAAGAATGCTATCGCGCTTTAGCATTGGTTCACGATTCTTTTCGTCCGATTCCCGGTAGATTTAAAGATTATATTGGACTTCCTAAACCCAACCGCTATCAATCGTTGCATACTGGGGTAATCGGTCCGTGGGGTCGTCCGATGGAAGTTCAAATCCGCACCTTAGAAATGCATCGGATTGCCGAGTATGGTATAGCAGCCCATTGGAAGTATAAGGAAACAGGTGGTTCTAATAATATTCAAATGAACGCAGCAGATGAAAAGTTTACCTGGCTGCGACAGTTATTAGAATGGCAAAACGACCTCAAAGATGCTCAAGAATATTTAGAAAGCATCAAAGATAATCTTTTTGAAGACGATATTTATGTTTTCACTCCTAAAGGCGATTTAGTTGCTTTAAGTCCGAATTCTACCACAGTGGATTTTGCTTATCGCATTCATACCGAAGTCGGCAACCATTGCGCTGGAGCCAAAGTTAATGGAAGAATGGTACCGCTTTCTACCAATTTAGAAAATGGTGATATTGTTGAAATTGTGACTCAGAAAAATAGTCATCCAAGTTTAGACTGGTTGAATTTTGCAGCTACTTCAGCGGCTAAAAATCGCATCAAGCAATGGTATAAGCGTTCGCGCAGAGAAGAAAATATTGCCAGGGGTAGAGAACTATTAGAAAAAGATTTGGGTAAAGCTGGTTTTGAAAACTTACTTAAATCCGAACCAATGCAAGCAGTAGCAGACAAATGTAATTACCACAGCGTTGAAGATTTGCTTGCTGCTTTAGGTTACGGTGAAATTACCTTGAACTTAGTGTTAAATCGGTGGAGAGAAATAATTAAAGAACAACAACCCATAGATACAGATTTGGATGAAGTTGTTTCTAATTTACCAACCTCTACACCAAAAGCATTACGGGAAGGAAATACTACCACTCGTAAAAGCGATTCGCCAATAGTTGGTGTAGAAGGATTAATGTATCATATTGCCGGTTGCTGTACTCCCATTCCAGGAGAATCCATTATCGGTATAGTTACTAGAGGTAGGGGAATTTCGATTCATCGTCAAGGATGTCATAACTTGAAAAACACGGGTTGCGAGCGATTAGTACCTGTTAGCTGGAATAACAGCGAAGAAATCAAGCATCGTCCTCAAAGCTACAGCGTCAATGTACAGATTGAAGCTTTAGACCGCGTTGGAGTTTTCAAAGATATTTTATCTCGATTAAGCGACCAAGGAATCAACGTTTCTCATGCTAATGTAAAAACCGCCATCAATCAACCTGCATTAATTGATTTGGGAATAGAAGTATCTGATAAAAAACAATTAGAGCAAGTCTTCAATCAAATCAAAAAAATGAGTGATATTCTTAATATCCATCGTCAAGGGCAAGTTGAAGAATGATGTGATAAATTTCACGATTTTGGATTTTAGATTTTGAGAACACTGCGTTAGGCGGGTTCCCCGGCAGTACGGCAAGTGTCGGAATTTTGGATTGAAAATAAATATTTTCTAGCAAGACGGTTTCAATATAAGTAGCCGTCTTCTTAATATGGAAATCTATCAATATAAACTGATATTAGATCCGTTTGTATTGGAATTATTTCTCTTTTCTATCTTTTCCTTTTTCCTCTGCGCTCTCTGTGTCCTCTGCGGTTTTTTATCCCAAGCCGATGCTACCGAACTTAATAGGAAGTATAGCTACAATCAAAAGTATAGAATAGAGCATAAATATATTCTGCTAGGAGCATTTTGTGAGTCGTAGTAATTTATTAATCAAAATTGCAAGTATTATTGTAGCTACACTTTGTATTTCCTGTAATGCTAAAGTTGAGAATAGGGAACAGTCGGAAGCTAATGCACAGCAAACTCCCCAGCCAAAAATTATTTACGGCGATTTAATCATTAAAAAAGAATCAGATTATTTGATGATTCCAATTAGTATCTTGACCGATGCTAATCAAGGTGAAAAAGATGGGTTAAATTTTTCTAGTGGTTCTTCCCGTTCTTATAGAGATAAAAAAACTATATATAATCTAATATTCTATTCTAAAAAAGATGCTTCTACAAATATATTACTAAATAAAAAAGCAATTATTAAATCATTTGACTTAATAGAAAAAAAAGGAATTGGACAACCAGTAAAAAGATTTTGGCTGTATAGAATTATTGAAAAAGATACCAACCAAGACAATAAATTAGATTATCGGGATGCAACCGCTGGATATCTTTCAGATTTATCAGGAAGAAACTTGCAGCAAATCACTCCAGACAACACGCAATTGAATAGCTGGAAAGTTGTACAAAGTACTGGTGCAATATTCCTCGAAATAACTAAAGATACAGATAACGATCAAAAATTTGATACCAAAAGTTACATTCGAGTTAATTTAGATAACCCCGGTATAGGTAAAGAAATTATTAGCAATCAATTAGAAGATCAAATCAAATCTTATATTGTTAAATAGTGCGAGCATCTTGTTCTCTCGAAGGTGCCTGTAGGGAAATGCTTATTTATATCTATTAAGTAGTGCGAGCATCTTGCTCGCTCGGGGATGCCAGCAGGGAATTGGCAATTGAGAAAAAGACGATATTAAAGCAATAGCGAGCAAGATGCTCGCACTACTTAAAATTTCAAGAAACATTTAGCACTGCTACAGAAAATGATATTAGTTATAGAATAGAAACATTATTACCAACTAATCATTTACCGATACCGTTTTATCGCGACTGCGAAGAGTTAAGAAACCTGCACTAACAATAAATATAGCCCCTATAAGCGAGTTTATATCCCATAATTCCTGCCAAAACAACCAACCAATTAAAGCACCAAATATAACTGAAGAATAAGAAAAAATTCCTACTTGAGAAGCAGGTGCAGATGCATAACCGCAAGTTGTTAACAATTGAACCACAGTGCTGCAAATACCTACACCCATTAACAGTAGCCACTCCTGGGAAGTAGGAGTTTTCCAAGCCCAAGTTAAAGGTATTACCGATACTAAACTAGCAATAATCGCAAAATACAAAACTGTACGGACAGCCGGTTCTGTAGCCGATAGCTTACGTATAGTTACCATCGAAACCGAAGCGAAAGCACTGCTAACTAAACCTATTAACATTATCCAATTGAAATCCGTACCAGGCTCTAAAATTAGGAATACACCGCAAAAACCAATGGCGATCGCCACACGAGCTACAACCGGAATTCTTTCTTTCAACCAGCTAAAAGCTACCAAAGGAATAAATATTGGAATAGTAGCTTTAAGCAACATTGCATTCGCTAATTGAATGTTTGCCATCACGTAAAACAAACAATACATAGCTGTTACACCGCACAATCCCCGCACTAAATGCAAATGCAGCTTTTTAGTATGTATAATCGCCGTACCTTCGCGAGCAAAAATCGGCATCAAACTTAATAAACCAAACGCATTTCTAAAGAAAACAATCATTTCATTTGGTAAACCATCTGATGCTAACTTAATAATGACTCCATTCATAGTTAACATCAACTCCGCAGCAATTATAAAAATCGCTCCACGGACAATACTTTGTTTATAACCCATGAAATAATTTTAGATTTTAGATTTTGGATTTTGGATTTTAGATGGGAAGTTAACAGTTAGTAATTACCAATTACCAATTACCAATTACCTATGCCCAATCCCCAATGCCCTATTCCCGATGCCCAATACCTAATGCCCAATCTCTTAATAATGGGTTCAACTGACTTGGCACTTCATCATGAGGACAATGACCGGCTTGCAAATAGTATTCTGTTAATTGCGGATAATATTGGCGATACTTCTGGGAACGTTCTTTCGCATTCATCCAAGGATCGGCTTCTCCCCATAGTAATAACAACGCACAAGTTAACTGCTGTAAAAGTACGTCTACTTTCTCTCCTTGGGGAGTACTAAATACTGAGCAAAATACATCAAAAGCACCTTCATCACCAGATGGACGACGGATTTCTTCTATTAATTGATCGGTAATTGCACTTTTATCTAAATAGACTTTTTCTAAAGTTTGACGAATTACCCAAGGTTGGCGAATGTATTGAAATAAAATAAATTGAGCAAGTGGTTGCTTAAAAATTAACTTGGCAAAATCACCTAATAATTTTTGTAGTTTTTCATTTAATGGAGGTTCGATTTCTGTTTGCATTGCTTCGGGTTCTGCTGTAGGCTCGTCTCTACTAAAGGGACCAGCACTATTGAGCAATACCAAACCAGCAACAGAATCGGGACGTTGCGCCGCTACACACAAAGAAGCATAACCACCGAGGGAATTACCTGCTAATACCGCTTTTTCACCAATCGCTTCGGTGATAAAATCGTGTAATTGGTCGCGCCATAAATCCCCACCATACTGTAATTTAGGTTTTGCCGAACGTCCAAATCCTAAAAGATCGATAGCGTATACTTCAAAATCATTCTGGAGTTCGGCAATATTTTTGCGCCAGTGGTCTGTGGAAGCACCGAAACCATGTACTAATAATAAAGGCGGACGTTGGGAATGTTTCTCTCCGGCTTTGACATAGTAAACATTGTGTCCGCGCCATTGCCAATATTGACCGGGAATCGGAGTTGTAGAAGGAATTGTAGCTGCCTGCATTTTTAAAGTTTTGTTAAGCATCTTCTAATTATTGTAAAACAGGTAGCAAAAATTGTTCTCTTTCCGATGGAGTAAGCGTAAAGGATGAGGATTGAGTTTTGAATGTTGAAACTACGCTATTTCAATACAAAATCTAGGATTTAAGATTGTCAATGGTTAGCATTAATTAAAAATTGAAATCAAACTCTCATAGCAGTTCTAAGCGATTCATGAAAAATTATGCTTCTTGATATTATGTAGTGCGAGCATCTTGCTCGCTAGTAAGCTGATATGCAGCTAAATTATATAAGGCAAAAAAGTAAAATAATTGTAGTGCGGGCATCTTGCCCGCTTGCTATATACAAATTAGATGCTTAGCAGCTTACTCTATAAATAGCGAGCAAGATGCTCGCACTACGAAAATAAATTTGCACTTTCGGGATGCTCCCAATTGAAATATTAATCGCGGGGTTTTGATGATTTTCGATACAACATTTTTTTCAAACCAAATAGTCTCCCGACTTCCCACCACTCTTACTAACCAAATGTATTGATTCAATCTGAATAGATTTTTCCAAGGCTTTCGCCATATCGTATAAAGTCAGTGCCGCGACAGAAACTGCCGTTAAAGCTTCCATTTCGACTCCGGTTTCAGATTTGGTTTTAACCGTCGCTCGAATTTCATAACCTGGTAGCTCTGATAAAGGGGTTATTTGCACGTTGATTTTTTGTAGCGCTAAAGGATGACATAAAGGAATTAAATTCGCTGTTTGTTTTGCAGCCATGATTCCAGCAAGCCTCGCTGTTGCCAATACATCACCTTTTGGAGCGTTTCCCGATTGAATTGCAGCAAAGGTTTCTCGTTTCATCCGCACTTTACCAGCAGCTACAGCTTCTCTAACAGTGGATGCTTTGGCAGATACATCCACCATTTGGGCTTCTCCACGATTATCTAAATGAGTCAAACTTTGTTGAGGATTGGAATTGGGCGAATTTTTTAAATTTTCTTGTGTCATTTGGCTGACATATGTTAGTATTATTGAGTTAACAGGGGCGTGTAGCTCAGTGGACTAGAGCACGTGGCTACGGACCACGGTGTCAGGGGTTCAAATCCCTTCTCGCCCGTTTTTTAATTTTAAATAATAGCAGGTAAGAGTGAAAGGTTAAGAATTTTAACATTTCACTTTTATTTTTTTATTGATGTATCTCGATTAATCAAATTTTTAAACAGTAACGAATGTAGAGACGTTATACATAACGTCTCCCAAATACCGAGACAACGAACCGTCGGGAGACGTAAAATTTTACGTCTCTACATTCCATTAAATATTAGCCACTGTTAACTGCTCACTGTTCCCCCACCATAATTCCGCGACCTGTTAAGGCTGCATAAACTAAGTTAGCAGAACGCATATCTCCTTCTAACCAAGTCATTCCAGGGAATTGCTGCACGTTGGGGTTGCTAATTTGCTTCCAAGCTTGACCCATGTTTTTAGAAATATATATGGCATCTTTCTTTGCACCAGCAACTCTTCCAAATATATAAACGTAGGGGTTTTTACCTGAATTACCTTTACCAAAGGTAACGAATTCGCAGGTGTCTACAGATGCAATTGGATTGAAAGTTTTACCCCCATCTGTAGAACGAAATAGTTTATTTCCTTCTACATCTTCGGGATTGCGAGCAAAACTCATCCACACATCATTTTGTTTTGTGGGGTTGGGAACTATTGCCGGACGTACTTTCCATGTAGGTAATTTACCTGCTGCTCCTTTGCTCCAGTTAGCACCACCATCTTTGCTGTAGTAAAACGTCCAACCGTCGTAATAGTAAAAAGTTTTACCTTGAGGATCTTGGCGATCGCTTGCCAAAATATACGAACTTAAATATGGATGGATGCTGTTTGCCCAGGATTTGGGTAACGCGTCGTAGTGGGTGTCTTTATCGCTGTTGGGATCGAAAGGTTCGGGTTTCGGCTTATGGTCTAGGTTACGCGCTATCTTCCAAGTTTTACCACCATCCATAGTATAGTGCGTGTAAGGTCCCCAAGTCGGCGACCAAACCATGTTATTTGGGTTGGTTGGGGACATGGCTATTTGTCCGCCCATTGCAATGGTTTTCTCTCGCTTTGATTTCTCCTTTTTCCACATATTTTCTGTAGGTACCGACTCGAAAGCCTGCCAAGATTTACCGTTATCTTTGGTATAACCATGTATCGGGTAAAATCCCTGCCATTGGTGAAAACCTACAAAGGCAGCATTTTTTGGTTTTTTGTAAGCATAATCCATACCCGTTGCTCCCGCGACATGAGGAAAGGGTTTGGGATATTTTTTCCAGTCGGGGTTAGCCCATTTAAAAGCTGGATTAACATCGATGTTTGTCGGGTTAATTTTTTCGTCGGGTACTTTGTGACGGTTAACATGACGAAAACCAATCATGTCTTGTACGCCGCTGATTAAATCTGCTCCTCCCTGAGATTTAGGAACTGGTGGAACTCGCACGATGTTAGTATCAAGTTCTTCTAAGTTGTTCATCACCCATTTGAAATTCGGCTCTTTAACGGTTATGTCATCCGTACAAGCTACACCAAAACCGTTTGTCCACCATACTCGTTTAGGGTTTGCTGGATCGAAAACAACTACCGATGCACCAGTTCCAGAATAGGATGGATAGTATTTCGGAGCCGATGGATTGACTTTATCTTTAGGATAATTAGCATCATAAGCACCCATATACATCGTTTGCTTGTTCCAACTGTTACCACCATTCTGAGAACGGTAAAGGTATTTATCGGAAATCGCTATTACCTTGTTGGGATTATCTTTTTGTACTGCTACGGCTGAATAAACTTTGTTAGTACTGTCGGGGGTGATGTCAGCCCATTTTTCGCTTTTATATTTACGAACTCCACCAGTTTTTTTACCGCCATTTTTCGGTTTGGTACCGAAACTAACATAAAGCGTACCGTCAGAAGCAACTGTACCGCGTAATGGATCTTTCCCTCCTGCAATATTACGCCATGTTTGACCTCCATCTTTACTTTGCCATACGCCTTTCCCATGAACTCCTACATATATTCTCTGAGTTATTTGGTTCTCTTTTCCAGAATTTTTATCGAAGGCGACAAAGGTAAAACCGGGTATATCTTTATTTTCTTTGCCGTCAGCTTTGTTGTATTCTGGCAGGCTTTTAGCAGCTGGTAATCCACTGTTAACTTGAGTCCATTCTTGCTTTTCGTTTCTTCTCCACAGCCCATCCCGACGAGAAGCAAAGTAAATTATTTCATTTTTGTTGGGATCTACCGCCAATCGTTCTCCAGTATCGGAACGGTATTCTTGATTGGCTCCCATAAAGACATTTTTTTTACCCAATCCTGTCGGTTTCCAGGTATTTCCCCTATCCTCGGAAACCATTATTTCACCAGAATATTTATACTTGTTAATTTTACCTTCGGTGATAATTGAGTTTGCACGATTTACCGCAGCATATATACGAGTCGGCTTCTGCGGGTCAATAGCAATACTTTCAACACCGATACCACCTTTAGAAAAGTTGGTATCAAACATATCCATCAAAGGTAGCCATTTTTGAATCTTGCGATCGAAGCGATAAGCACCACCAACATCCGTGCGAACGTAAACATCATAGGGTTTTACAGGTGCAGCTTCCATTCCCGTAACGTAACCCATACCCTGAATATTGACGTTATTCCACTTGAACGATTGCGAGCTTTGAGTATTAGCGGATATTACGTTAAAGTTGTTCCACACTAAAAGTGTTACTGCTGTAGATATTAGCAGTACGAAGAAACTTAATTTTCGGAGTAAATGCGTGAAATGTAGTTGTTTGCGGAAGATATTCATTGTTGGGAAACCGCAGATAAACAGCAAAATTTGTTTCTATGTCTTTCCTTTTCTTCCTTATGTTCCTTTTTAGGAAGAAAAATAAAAAGTGAATTGCAAAAAGGAGTATATAGAAACGAATTGTCTTTGTTTATCTAACTACAGACACGGCGAAATATTCATTTGATTGATTTATATAAAGATAAATAATACTGATTCTTCATCGGAACTTTATAATTAAGCTATTTTTATTAAAAAACATTTCCTATGTAATCACCTTTACCGTGTTGAAATTAAATACACTGCTACACTAATTTCATTTTCACCGTATTGCGAGTATGGCTTCTGATCAATTTAGTGTCAGAATTCCCCCAGAGCTTGACGAGAAGGTTAAAGAATATGCTGTGGAAAATCATACAACTAAATCAAGGGTAATGATTGATGCCTTGGCTTACTATCTTGGCAATATTGAGGATGTGCCATTGAGCCGGAAAGTCATGGAATTAGAGAAAAGGATAACAAGTATAGAAGCAAAGGTAGGAAATTAATTTCATGATCAATGAAAAAGTCAAAATCTTGATTTTAGCTGCCATTCCTCGTGGACTGAGGCTGGATAAAGAAATACGAGAAATTGAAGATGCGATTCGCAGAGCGAACGAACGGGATTTGTTTGATATTAGAACAAGAACTGCTATTGATCCCAGGATATTCGCAGGGCTATTGCAGAAGAAAAGCCTCAAATAGTCCATTTTTGTGGACACGGTGAGGATGATGGTAGTTTACTTTTAGAAGACGATGGGGGAAATAATAAATCAGTTCCACCTCAAGGGCTAGCAGCACTATTTGAGCAGCATAGTGATTATGTTAATTGTGTTTTATTTAATGCCTGCTATTCAGTAAAAACTGCCTATGCTATCAGCCAGCATATAAATTATGTCATTGGTATGAATCAAGCAATTGGTGATAAAGCTGCAATTGTATTTTCTCAAGGATTTTATGATGGCTTAGGGTACGAACAAGAAGATAATCAAGATGTGTTTCAAAAAGCTTTTAATGAAGGTTTGATTGCAATTGGATTGGAAGATTTTTCTCAAAAATCTATACCTGCTTTAAAAAAAAAATTGTAAACGATTTAAAAACAATCAAACCTAGCAACACTGCTATCAAAGAATTAGAAGACATCCCTACTACTGGTTCTGAAGCCTCAGATTTAGGAGCAGATTACACACCATTAGCTTCGATGTTATCAAAGAAGGATTTTAGGTCAGCAGACAAAGAAACGCTTAGGATAATGCTTTGGGTTGCTCGCCGAGAAAAAGAAGGTTGGTTAGATTCTAGGGATATAAACAAGTTTCCATGTCATGATTTGCGTACAATTGACCAACTTTGGTTAGCTTCCAGCAACGGAAAGTTTGGGTTTAGCGTACAAAAGCAAATCTGGATTGAATGTGGGGGGAAGCTAGGACAACATGACAATGAAACTATGGTAAAGTTTGCAGAGTGCGTGGAGTGGAAAGTTGGAGATAAATGGGTGAGTGATCAAAACTTGTGTTGGGAATTACGAGCGCCAAGGGGGCATCTACCAGGCATTACTTACTCAGGCATTACTTTGCCATCCAGACCTATCAGACAGATATTCTGGGAAGTTGGATATGAGATACTGAGAGGAGATATTGATAAAGTAGTGGATAACTGGAAGATATATTTAGGTAGTGGAAAAAGGAATGAATTAAAAGAAAAATATTTTGAATATTTTAAAGGGAATAAAAAGTACCAATCGCGCAGCGACTATCGTCTTTCCATTCTATTCAATCGCGCAGCGACTTGTAAACTGTAATATAAAGACGTTCCAGCTTTAGATAAAAATTTATAATTATAGTTTTTTTATGATGGTACTGTGATAACAGTATCCAGGTTTGATATCACGAGGTTTACAGCATCACTTCCTAAAACAACCCAAGGGCAAGCATTCACCCATTAAACAATTTACGTAAACTTATTTTCACCTTCAAAACTACCGAAACAACCGCGAAACCGAACAAGCAAAACCTGCAAGCAACGGTGAAGTTAATTCATCAGAACGAAGTAAAGTTGCAACCAGCTTAAGTTGAGCTTTATCGCGTCTGTAAACTTCAACTTGCTGCGATCGCCAATCTAAAATCCAATATTCTTGTACTCCTCTTAAACCGTATAATTTTAACTTCGCTTCTCGATCGCGACGCTGGTTTACAACTCCCTCAGAAAGTACTTCAACAGCTAAATCTGGCGCTCCAGTTAAATGTCCAGCGTCGTCAATCAAAGCGGGGAGTCGATATGCACTTACCCAAACCACATCGGGAATTACGTTATCAGCATCAGTAAAAATAACTCCGGGGGTAGGAATCGCTTGTCCCGACTGGTTTTTTTCCGACCAATCATTTAAAACTGAGAAGACAGATCCAATAACTTTTTGATGTCTCCAATGTGGTGCCCTAGTTACAAATAACTCCCCATCAATTATTTCGTAGCGGTTGCCGTTATCGGGCAGTAATTCAATATCGGCTGTTGTCCAACGTACTCTATCTTCAATGCTTTGGCTCATGGGTTTTCACCTCCGGCAATATCAGTATTTTAACAAAACTATTATTTATTCTTGATAACTAATTAAAACCCTTATCCCGCCAGGGACTGCAAGTCCCTGGCTAATAGCAAAAGTCCTATTAATAGGACTCAGATCGTACTAACTGTACCTAATATGATAACTAGTTATTCAGTCGTCTTTAGACGACTTTCGCTATTAGACGGGGGTTTGCAACCCTCGGCGGATTTGTATGTACACCGTAGCTTTAATAAGGAGAGGGGTGCCGGAAGCGGTTTTCAATTAGATGCTATAGCTTCAACCTTGTTACCTCTTCCCTTCTCCTTTATAAGGAGAGGGGTGCCCGGAGGGCGGGGTGAGGTTTCTTTAAATACACAAAAAAAAAGGCCATCTTTGACCTCTTCAAAACTCCCCAAATAAATTGTTTTTGGTTTATTTTTGGTTTATTTTTTGATTAAAATTAATATCTACTTTAAGCCAGTATTCATACCTTGCTTGCCGGTAGCTAATTCTACCTTCATAATTTGTCCGCCCATTTTTTGAATGCGTTGCTGTTCGCGGAACCAGTTTTCGTAAGGAACTAGTTTGGTGAAATAGGTATTTTGCAGTTCGCGTTGAGTACGAATTCTAGTTTGGCTGGGAACGCAAGCAGTAACTTTAAACATCCTCATGGGATTTAATCTCCTTATGGTAGTAACTGAGAATTTTTTTATTAGAAGAATTTCAGAATTAATGTCTATCCTGAATTTCTTTATTATTTATTTCAAAAAAAGCAAATCTTTATTTGATTGTTGCGAGGCTGGAAATCAATAATCAATACCAGACAGCCAACACATATCATCTCAAATTTTGATTCAAATTCTGAAACAATAAGCGATCGGACTTTCTAGCACTCACAACTGATTTCCAGACCTTCATCATTAGTCATGCTTAAACTAATTCATGAAATAATTCAAGATTTAACTCAAGCAATTCTAAAAATGCTACTAGCTTAAGCCAGAGCAAATGTAGTCGAAGTATACGCCCATTTCCTTACCAGCATCGGGACCAACCAAGCTAGCGGTTACTTCCTTCATGGACTGGATAGCTTGTACGGTAGCACCAACGGGTACGCCCAAGGAATTGTAGGTTTCTTTCAAACCGTTCAATACGCGCTCATCCAAGATGGAAGGATCTCCAGCCAACATAGCGTAGGTGGAGTAACGTAAGTAGTAGTCCAAATCGCGGATACAAGCAGCGTAACGGCGAGTGGTGTACATGTTACCACCGGGACGGGTGATATCAGAGTACAACAAGGACTTAGCTACAGCTTCCTTAACGATTGCAGCAGCGTTAGCAGCAATGGTGGTAGCAGCACGTACTCTCAATTCACCAGTTTGGAAATAGCCTTTTAGCTTTTCCATAGCGCCGGTATCGAGGTACTTACCTTGAACGTCCGAAGAATTAATGACCGAAGTAATTGCGTCTTGCATTTTATTATTTCCTTATTTCCAACTGTTTTACAAGGAGATGTTATAGGGTTTCGATAGTTTCTCGATAGTTTCTCGATAACTAGCCCTACTGCATCGCACCTACTAAATAGTCAAAGTAAGAACCAGCTTCGCCAGAGTCTTCAGCAGACATCATGCCGGTAGCAACGTTCTTCATAGCGCGAACGCCTTCAGCAACTGCGTCAATAGGGGTTCCTAAAGACCTGTACATTTCACGAACGCCTACGATACCGATTTCTTCGATGGGTGTTACATCACCAGCAACGATTCCATAGGTAACTAAGCGTAGATAGTAATCCATATCGCGCAAGCAGGTAGCAGTCATTTCTTGACCGTAAGCATTACCGCCAGGAGATACAACGTCAGGACGCTTCTGGAACAACTGATCGCCAGCTTGCTTAACGATGCGCTCGCGATTTTCGGTTAGCATTTGAGCAATCCGCAAACGCTTCTCGCCGCCTGTAACAAAACCTTTGATTCTATCTAATTCGCCAGGGCTGAGGTAACGTGCCTCTGCATCAGCATTAACGATGGACTTTGTGACGATACTCATAAAAGGATTCCTCCAATACGAATGAAACCTGAGTTTATTTCAAAATGGTGTTATTAAAAAATCGATAACCGAGTTTTTTACTCCGGAACTTCAAGTACATTCCGAGCCTGTTTGAGTAAACACCAGTACCAAACTTGGAAACTCAATCATCCTCAGAAATTATCCAGTATTTTGTTGAGTATTTATAACTCTTTTTAACAGTTCGTAACATTAATTTTCATGTTCGACTGTTTTGGGCGTTGGGAATTGGTAATTGGTAACTGGTAATAATTCCTTGTTCCTTATCTCCGGCAAGAAATACAGAACTGGAGGCTCTACCTCCAGTCGATATAAGAGGCAGAGCAAGACGGAAATGGCATTCCAAGCCAGAGACTTGGAACGAGCTATTCCCAACTCCTAACTCCTAACTCCTAACTCCTAACTCTTACCTGTCGCCATAACGTCCGGTGAGTACGGAAGGGCTAAGGCTAGACCACGATTGCTTCACTAAGTCAGCTGCGGCTTTGACGCTTCCGATGTAGTTACCTGCTGGTAAGGATGGGAAGCGAGGATAAGGTACTATGTCTTCTTCAAAGAATCGGGTATATTCTTCGCTACCTACCATTGTTTCTACAGCAGCTTTTAAACCACCGTCAGCTAACAGTTTGTTGTACTGACGTATTTCGGCTTGTGTTGCTGGTGCGCGTCCCAAGATGTGACGGAATAGGAATTCAATCACTTTGGTATTGGGATACGGGGTATAGAAGCGCTTGCGGTAGATTTCCGAACTTGCTAAGCGACGAACGTGTTCGCGGACGGTAATTTCACCGTTTCTCAACTTACTATCCAAATCGGTACGACGGAAGTATGAAGGAATTTGACCGCTAAATACATCCATTACCTGAATGTAAATCGCATCAATTACCTGTTGCTTCTCGGCTTGGTTAGCCATAGCAGTCATGCGGAAAATCCGTGTTGGCTTGCGACGGGTTGTTCCGACTCCTACTTCTACCGATTGTCCTCTACCATCGTTAAAGGAACGTCCCAACTGGATAAACAGCGGTCTGCTCTTGTCGATTTGCCTAGCTCTAGCTGCCATATCTGCAATTGCTTTACCCGTCATCGGCATTTGAGCAGCCTGCATTTTGGATTTAACCGGCTCGAAACTGGGGACTACAATGTCCTTGGTTTGCTTGGTAAGTCGGTTGTACAAGGTTTGGCTGTTGGGGAAGTTCGCCGCTGGTAAGGTTTGGTAGAGGTTGTAAGGTACGGTGTCCTCACCAAATGCTTCGGTGTAATCGTTACTGTTCACCATTGCGCCGATGAAAGCACGTAATCCTTGAGAAGCTAGTATTTGATTATACTTTCTAATTTCTTGCTGGTCTAAAGGTGCGCGTCCTAAGAAGTGCTTGGTTCCTAGTTCGATTACTTTGGTGTTGGGATAAGGAGTATAGAATTCTTTGAGGTATAGGCTCGAACATCCCAAACCTTCGATGAATTCCTTAACGTTGATTTCACCATTACCCAATCTGCTTTCTAGATTTTTGAATTCGCTAGCATTCGCAATGTAAGGTTCAATATCGCGCTCGAAAATCTGGCGGTAAGCAGCTTTGATAACGCTTTCTACAGCGACTTTATTCTTGGTATTTGCCACCAATTTAAAGATTTTCCGTTGTTCGCGTTGCTTGCTAACGCCTTGGTTAATCCGAGACTGGATATCTGGTTCTGTACGGTTTTGAGCAACGCTACCAAGTTCGACAAACATTGGTGTTTCTTGTTTTTCAACTTGAGTACCAACATCTTCGCGGATGCTACCTGTACGCAGTTGTCTTAAAGCTACACCTTGAGGAGTTAAATAGCGCTCGTAAGGAACGGTATCTTCCCCAAATGCTTCGACGTATTCAGGGCTATCAATAAAGGTGTCAATTAAAGCGTAGAAACCTTTCTTAGCACAAATATCGAAGTACTTATTGTTTTCCTGACGACCGTAGGTTGGACGACCCAACAAACGACGGTGAATGTATTCAACAGCTTTACAAACGTAGAGCGATGTCCAGTACATTTTGCGGAATAAATCCGATTTCGCGAGCATACGAATAAAGTCGCGGACGGTAATTTCGCCGTTTTCTAACTTGATTTCTGCAACTTTTAAACGCTGTCCTTCGTAAACGTCGCGACCGAATACTTGTAGATAAGCAGCTTTGATTACCGCTTGAGTAGAACTTTCGGAATATTTAACGCTTGCGCCTTTACCAGTTCCTCTACTTAAAGTACTGGGAACTTGGTCTAAACGAAAAACTTTTGGACCTAACGAACCGGGGAATGCACCGCGCGCTCTGGGATTGCTGTTTTGGTTGTTGATTCCTGGCCCTTGGTGAATCAAGATCCGCTTGGTATCTTTGCTGAAAGGTGCAGGGCTGCTGCTAGGATTTCTTGTCTCCTTATTAAAGATAGCGCCGAACTGAATTTCCAAGGGGTCGTTACCGGAACCATAAACGTGCTGGTCTGGTAACGGCTGGGTATAGGCTGCGAAAGTTGTGACAAACTGCGGAACCTTGCGGAAAGGTGCGCTGTATCTCAACAAATCTTGCTGAGGTCCCCAGTTGCGACATTCTTGAGCTTCTTGACCCAAACCTCTGAGGTAAGGAACCGTTTCTTCTCCAAAGTAATCGGCGTATTCGTTGGAATCCACCAAAGCATCAATTAAAGCTGCTTGACCACCCCTGGAGATAATATCAAAGTATTTTTGTACTTCTTCGCGGCTGGAAGGTCCCCGTCCTAAAAAGTGACGGAAAGCAAGTTCTAGAGCGCGGCTATTAATAAATGGTTCATAAAATTGTTTCCGATAAAGCGGAGATTTACCCAAACGACGGACAAACTCCTTCATCGAGATATCGCCATTTTTCACCTGAGATTCCAGGTAGGATATCGACTGAGAATAAGCACGGCTAATATCGCGTTCAAAAATTTGTCGATAAGCCGCTTTCACAACCATATCTTTTTCCATTCCCGACAAACCGGGCTTGATGACAAACTTAGGTCGTCTTTCTGCCGCATTAAAGTAAATTTGCGGTAGTTCTAAACCTTGTTGATCGCCGGTCGGTCGCTGACGCTTTTTAGTAGAAGGAGTAGGTGCTTTGAATTCGTTAACCAAAACATCCATATACTGAGACACAATATCTGTGGCTTCAGCATCTTTACGGAAATAGGACAGCGAAGCAATTCTGATTTCTTGCAAAGCCACAATTGTTGCTTCACCAGAACAAGCTCTTTCAATGATTTCTCGCAATCCCCGCACGTTTACGGAAATAATATTCGGGTCGCCAGCTACAATCGCATAAGTGGCATAACGTAAAAACCACGATAAGTCCCGCAAACTTTTAGACATATTGCTCGGGCCGTAACGAGCAACGTTAATCGGTCTAAAGCCTGGAGGTGTCGGACCGCTAGGAGAAGAATTAAAAATGCTTCGTAAATTTTCCAAGAATCCGCCTTTCGATTCCACGTAGGTGACGGTTCCTAATTCCATTTGTCTTCGCATATCCGGGCTTTCTTCACCGGCGATCGCCATAGCCATTTCTGGTTCCGGTTCTCTTGGTTTTTCCAAGAAAGACATCGGCGAACCACCAACGAAAATTCGGTTCGCAGCCCGACTCACAATAATTTCGGAATTGTCAGTCAAAGTCTGAGCAATATCCAAACGCTTCTGCCCTGAAGCAAAATAGCTATTTAATTCCTTTAATTCACCATTGCCCAAAAAGCGGTCTTGCTGTTCCGCTTGGATAATAGTTGATAAAGCTAGAGTTTGATATAGTTGCGGACGTGCAACCGAGCTTCCACCACTTGCCTTAACACTCATGTGATTTCTTAAACTCCTATCTGATATAAGCGCGTGTGCGTATATTGGATTGCCTTTAGGCTTCAAGGAGCGGTGTGTTTTTACTTGAACCGTGTTGCCTTCAAGACTGCCAAAAATTTTAACCCACTAGCTTTTAGATTAGAATGTTTTGAGTTTGATCGGGGTGTTTGTTAAGAAGTGTGTCGAAAACACATAATTTAAAGTTGGGGATGGGGCATAGGGGATTGGGCATGGGGAATAGGGAAGAGTTAGGAGTTAAGAATGAGGAATTAGGAATTTAACTGGTTCCCAGTCTCTGGCTGGGAATACCTAAACGGAGGCTCTGCCTCCAAAGTGGATGAGGCGTTTAATTGAATGGTTTAGGATTACGTGCATTACCACAGAGGATGCAATTTATTTCTGCCGAGCAATTATTTTATTTCTAGCGAGCAATTTGTTTTTTTATAGTAAACAAGAGGTTTTTTTTCTAGCGAGCAAGAGGTTTTTTTTCTAGCGAGCAAGAGGTTTTTTTTAGTAAACAACAAGCAGTTTTTTTATAGTAAACAAGAGGTTTTTTTCTAGCGAGCAAGATGCTCGCACTACGATTTTATATATTAATAAACGTAATTTTTTAAATTTTTAACATTTAACCAATCGCAATAAAATCCATTTGTTCGATGTCTTCGGGATCGAATCCGATAACTCTTAAATGAATTCGCTGACTTGCTTGGTAAAATCTTTCACCTCTCCAAGTGGGAATATAAGCATCTAGACTTTTTAGGAAATTGTCTACAAATTTGAATGCGTTTATATCTAAATCCGGCTCTTCTGCAAAGTAATCTTCATCATGAGGTTCATTTAGAGGAATTGAAAAACTATAGAAAAATGTGTTTTTGCACTACAAAAAAGATAGCGTGTTACAAAATAGAGGAATAAATCCATGACAATTTGCATTACAGTAAATAAACTCAAGCAAATATTCGAGCTTTTACTTCAGCGAATAAACGATGATAACATTCAATTTATAGAGGTTGAAACTGATTTTTATTGGCTGATTACAAGTGATGTATGGAGTAATTTTGATTCTTCTCCCGAAGCAGTAGTAGGCTCTTTGATTGATGATTGGAATTCATTACAAGAAGTATTAGAAAATAAGCATATAGTGACTTACTTAGATTACGAGCGTTTTGCTAGTATTCTTAGAGCAATGTCTGAGACTATTGCTCCTTCAAAAAAACTAAAAATCTTTATTTTTCATAGCCCACGTTAGCGTAGCGTGCCCGGAGGGCATAGGTGGGCTTTGCAATTGTAGCCCTACCCTTCGAGGGTGAGGGCTTTCAGGTGCGGCTCAATTTGACATAAGCATTATCAGTCAAAACAGGCACGCAATCGCTAACATTAGTTTCCCCAGCTAATTCAACATCCGACTCAAAAGCCCTTTTAATCAATTCTTTCCCCGAACTACATTTTTTCAAAGCACCTAATAAATCATTTTTAAAGCTATTAAATACTGCAATAGCGGCTTCGGCTTCCGGCGATAAACTTCCAGATAAATAACTGAAAATTGCTCCAGCACCAATTAAATCTTCCAAAGCAAAACGTAAAGAACCATCTTCCCATTTTTCGCCTGCGGGAATTACAGCAATTTTAGAACCATTTTTTTGAGCAAATCTGGCTACAGCTTCGCAATTTCGTAAACAACCAGTAATAGTTAATGTATTTTGGGTAAGTAACGTTAAAGAAGAACCGTTTGGTGAAGGTAAAACAAGTTTAGTTCCGGTAGAAATGTTAGTTAAAGATTGAGGAGAAAGAGAATAACTAGTAGTCGAAGTTCGATTTGTTGCTAATTCTGCTTTCATCGACTTTGCATAATCAACTGCCGAACTGTCTTTCCAGCGATACGGAAAGATTATCGCACCATTTTTAGTAGCAATTTCGACAGCAGTTGAAAAAGATAAAACATCTACTATTATCACTACATCACTGATAGGTGCGAGTTGGGTAACTCCTTGCTGTCCCCATTCACAACGTAAATCGAATTCCGATTGATTGAAAATCATGTCTAATTTATCAATTTTGCGTTAAATGTAGAGACGCGTTAGCGCAGCGTGCCCGCCAGGGCATTATATCGCGTCTCTACAATATTGGTTCCAAACGAATCAATTTCCCATCACTTCGATCTGTAATTACATACAACTTCCCATCGGGAGCCACTTTAACATCCCTTACCCGTTCGCCAATTTCAATAGATTTTTCACTAACGACATTACCTTTTCCGTCCAAATCAATATGACGCACATCTTGCGAAACCAACCCACCTGCGAATAAATCGCCGTTGTAAAATGCTAATCCTGAAGGTGCTACTGCTGGTGTCCAAACTACTTTAGGATCTACCATTCCGGGGCGGGAACGTTGTTGAGAAATTTCTCCTCCGGTATATTCTTTACTGTAGGTAACAACTGGCCAACCATAGTTTTTACCTGCTTCTACAAGGTTGACTTCATCACCACCTCTTGAACCGTGTTCGGTTGACCAAATTCTTTTATTTTCGGAGTCAAAGGTTAAACCCTGTATATTCCGATGTCCGTAACTCCAGATGGCTGGATTGGCATTTTTCGTTTCAACAAAGGGATTATCTTTTGGAATCGAACCATCGTCATTTAAACGAACAATTTTACCAAGGTGACTGTTAAGTTTTTGAGCTTGTTCGCGAGACAGTTCGCCGCCAATTTTCAGTGGTGGATTACCACCGTCACCGATCGCCAGCAACATTGTATTATCGGGTAGCCAAACGATACGCGAACCAAAATGTTGAGTACCGGATTTAGCTGGCGATACTTCAAAGATTACTTCTAAGTTGCTTAATGCTTTACCGTCAAATTTAGCTCTGGCAACTCTGGTACGGTTTTGTTGTGCGTTACCGTGAGCATAAGTGAGGTAAACAAAGCGATTTTCGGCAAAATTTGGGTGAAGCGAAATCTCCATCAAGCCACCTTGCCCAGCCGCGAATACTTCGGGAACTCCAGTTACAGGAGTTGGTTGGAGTTGCCCGTTGCGGACAATTCGTAATCTACCGGGACGTTCGGTAATTAACATTGTCCCATCCGGTAGCCATGCCATACTCCACGGATGTTCTAAACCTGATAATATCGTTGTTTTCTTAAAATTATTAGCTTTGGGAACATCACCCGAAGATTCGATTACATCGTTTGATTCCGAACCAATTGCTGATGAATTTTTTAGGGGATTTTGCGGTTCCGAACATCCAGCAAGGATAAAGATAATTGCGATACCTGATAAAAATCGCTTTGATAAATATGACATTTTTAGGTTAAAGGTTAAAGATTGGAATTAATATTTTTATTTTGACGCTTAAAGGTGACACAAGAATGTCAGTCGATTTTGGATTTTAGATTTTGGATTTTAGATTATCTCTACAAATAAATTTAGGAGCTTGTTTTTTTAATAGCTGAAAAAATTCATAATCTAATCTAAAACTAAAATTTCTTCGGTCAGAGGTTTATCAATTATAAATCTTACAATTCTTGTGGGGTGGGTATCTTGGCTGCCCAATAATTATTTTCATCCACAGTAAATCCATTTCGGCTTTTGCTTTGTATATAAAAAAAGCTCGATTGGGATAAACATGACGATGAAGAAAAATTTTACAACTATTAAAGTTCTAACTTTGGCAGCCACTGCGGGTATTGTTACTACCTTAGCAGCTTGTAGTAGTCCAGGTACCGATAACAATACGAAGGGCGTTAACGAAGTAAAAACAGAAGAAGTTGCAACTGCATCATCAGCTAATCAAGCATTAGCGCCACAGTTACAGGGTAAGCCTGTGGTTGTAGATATTTATGCAGATTGGTGTGCTGGATGTAAGAAAATTAAGCCTACTTTAGAAGCTTTGAAGGAAGAATACGGTTCTACAGCTAATTTTGTGGTTTTTAATGTCACTGATAAAACGACTACTGAAGCATCCGCAGCTAAAGCTAAAGAGTTGGGATTGGAAGATGTATTCGCTAAATATAAAGCTAAAACCGCGACAGTTGCTGTAATGAATCCTGGTACGGGTGAAGTTGTGAAATTATTTCAAAAGAATCCTAATAAAGGCGATTATGTTGCGGCTTTGGATACAACTAATAAACAGATAAATAATTAAATAAAATCTGAAAATCGCAATCGCAATCACCCGCACACTGTAAGTCTGGGGCTATACAAACAAAGCCTGCCTCCGCAGGCTGCAATTAGTCCGCGCAGGCGGACTTAGCTTGTGTAGCAGTGTTCACCGATAGGTGCGGCATATTCTATTCGCCAGAATTTTATTTTATGAATCCAAAATCCAATATCTAAAATTAATTGAATTATGAAATACAAACTAAAATCAAATAATCTCTATTTATTAGCTTTTCTCTGCTTGGGAACTATCATCATAGTTGTTTTCGGAAGTCATTTCCAAAACTTGTATTACAATCTCGAAGATTTAGTCAGACAATTAGAAGCTCCTTATCATAAATGGGTAGAAAAACAAAATTCAACTAGTCCTATTCTTCTAATTCCTATTGCTTTTATTGGTGGTTTAATTGCGAGCATTTCACCTTGCATTTTATCTTTGCTTCCCGTTAATCTCAGCTACATCGGTACCCTAAATATAAAATCCCGAAAAGATGCATTTTTAAAAGCCAGTTTTTTCGTTTTGGGAGCAGTAAGTATATTCAGTTTATTCGGATTATTCGCATCTTTCGCTTCATCTGTAATGGTGGATTTTCGCGGATATATTAATGTTGTAGTTGGTGCAATTATTCTGCTGATGGGGTTGAGTTTCGCTGGATTATTTCACTTACCTTTACCAAAAAAACAGATACATTTACCAATTCCAGGTCCCTTCGGTGCTGGTTTAACATTCGCTTTAGTTACATCTCCTTGTGCTTCTCCGGTACTTTTTGCCGTACTTGCAACTGCTGCGGCTAGTGGCTCTCAAGTTCTAAGTACGGTAACAATGATAAGTTACGCTCTCGGATATACAACGGTAATATTTTTTGCCAGTTTATTTACAGGATTGGTTAAACAAAGAAAAATATTGTTAACCAAATCGCAATGGATTATTCGCTTGGGAAGCGCTGCACTGATATTAGCGGGTGGCTTTTACTTAGTTACGGGCATTCGTTGGTTTTTCTGATATGAGTTTATCAAACCAGACAGAAGCAGAATTATTCCAAGCATTACAAGCGGGAGATTTATCGGCTTTAAGTGCTATTTATGACCGTTACGGCGAGGCTGTATATCGTCTAGCTCTGCGGATTTTAGGTAATACAAGTGAAGCTGAAGACTTGACGCAAGAAATCTTTCTAGCATTTTGGCGTAGTGCTAAATACGACCCTAATCGAGGAAAGATGCTGATTTATTTGCTAACAATGACTAGAAGTAGAGCAATTAATCGCTTGCATCAAAAGTCCAGTCAACAGAAGCTTTTACAAAGATGTCAGCGCAGCATTCCCACTCAAACTGAAAGTAATTTGATGGAAAAGGTATCCTTGGGAGAAGTATCTCAACTTATTAGTAAAGCTTTAGAAGAAATACCAGAAAATCAACAACAAGTTTTAAAAATGGCTTACTACGAAGGATTAAGTCAATCAGAAATTACCGAACAACTAAATATACCTTTGGGAACAGTAAAAACCCGTACCAGACAAGGACTTTTAAAACTAAGAAAATTATTAAAGGATTTGGTAGATTAATTATGGAACCTGATAAATTACCTTCAAACTGGGAAGCTTTGATAACAGGTTATGTTTTAGGTGACTTAACCCCAGAAGAAGCAACTTTAGTTAAACAATATTTAGAAACTTACCCAGAATTAGCTGCTGAAGTCGAAAGCTTACAGGCAACTTTAGCATTGTTTCCCCTCTCCTTACCCGAAACCAAACCACCTGAAAAACTGCGATCGCAAATTCTTCTTCAAGCACAAAAAGAATTATTAACCACCGTAGAAACTCCCTCCATCTCGCCCCTCCCTTCTTCCAAACCTTGGTTAAAAATAGCCGGAATAGCAGCAGTAGGAATAATCGCGGGTTTGGGATTTTTAAATTATCGACTGCATCAAAAACTAGCAACAGCAGAAACCGATTTATCTAATTATCGTTTAAAAGCTGAATTATCAAAAACACAGCAAGAATTATCTCGCTATCAAGAAGCTTTATCTGTACTCAAGCAACCTAACAACCGTTTGTTAGCACTCAAAAGTATAACTCCTGATATTTCCTCTTCCGGTAGCTTGGTAATTGCACCCAACTCAGAAGCCGCAATATTAACTTTAAAAAATCTTCCCGATTTACCAGGAAAAAAAGTTTATCGTTTATGGGCTTTTGTTGATGGTAAAAAAATAAAATGTGCGAAATTCAATCCGGATGATAAAGGTAAAGTCTTGCTGAAAATTCCTTTGCAAAAGTGGGGAAGTACTACAGAAGTTTTTATCACCATCGAATCAAAAGATGGCTTTGATTTACCTGCTGGAGAAACAGTTATGAAAGGTTCGAGAGCGATTTAAATTAATTCTCAAAAAAAAATATGTGGATCTGATAAAGCTATATAAGAAAAAATATGTGTTTATTTATACGAAAACCCGTAAATATTTTAACTAGCTTTTGCTTAACAGTAGAAATTAGTATAAAAATCAAAATTGAATCAAACAAAGCCAGCTAAAGGAAATTCTTCTTTTGGTAGGATAGCTTCATATCTTGTTTATCAATTCTGTTAAAGTTAGTGCTTTTCTTCATAACTCTACTAAGTTGTCTTTCGCATTTACGCTCCAGTGGTGCTTTTGTTAGATTTTGATTGTTGAAGCAAACAACACTTTTTAACAAAAACAAACAAGGTTTAAAATGATGGCGAATTTATTGCAAAAGGTTTTAGTTTCTAGCACAGTTTTTACAGTAATAGGATTTTCAACTATTCTTGGTGCTACTAGTTCAGCAATGGCTGTAATCAAGGAAAATGGTAATATTGGGACTCCCAACGGTAAAGGTATTTCCAATATTGTTTTCTATCTTGAAGATGCTTCTAAAAACATAACTAAAGTAAAAGTTGAGGGTTTTACAAATGACCCAAAAGAATATAACCAGCAAAACATTTTACAACAATATGAAGATCAAAAATTAATAGCTTACACTGTCAAAGCTGGAAAGAATACCTCAAATATGGGTCCGGGTGAAGGTGAATTGTTCGTTTTAGATCATCAATTTGATGAAAGCAATTTGCCTAAAGGTGCTACTGGAACTTACATTAAAGGAGAATGGTCTAATGATAAAGATAGCAACTCAGAAGGTCAAGAAACAACTAGTAATAACGATAAAATAAGCGACAATAATGAAGGTGAAAATGGTAGAAGTAACAAGGAAAAAAGCACCTCAGAAGGCGAAATTAAAAAAAGTGGAAATCAAGGAAGTAAAAATAAAGGAAATCAAGGAGATAAAAATCCAGGAGGTAAAAATCAAGGAGATACCACCCCAACCAAGCAAGAACCTGCACCTACTCAATCAGAAGATACTACTGCACCCAGCGAAGAAACAAGTTCCGATACACAACCAGGAGAACCTACTTTCGTTAAAGCAGAAGAACCTTCCACCAAAAAAGTTAAAGTTCCCGAACCTGGAAGTATCGCTGCGATCGCAATCTTTGGATTAGGTGGATTGCTTCGTAAAAAGAAAGCTTCTTCTTAGAAATTAAGCCACAATCTACAGGGTTGCATCACTATTTTCCAACTTGAAAGCAACAAACTTATTATTCTCGTGCTAAAAACTTCTTAATTCTCTTAAAAAACTACTTAATAGCAATAATATATTGATAAATGCTTCTATACTCTATTAGCGAGTGTGGAAGTATTTATGTATGAATAACTAAAAATTCAACTACATTATTAATTACTTTACTTCGATAAAAATCTAATATATGATGCAGGGAAAAAGTAAATTTAATTACAATTTCCCACCATGGATAATTCTTCTCCACAAAGAACTGTTACTTCTCAGAGAGAACAATTAAACTTCAAAACTAAATTAGCTTATGGTGCTGGAGAATTAGGAGGAGCAATTCCAAATAATATCTTAGTATTTTTCGTACTTTATTTCTTTACTAATGTTGCCGGATTAAATGCAGGTTTGGCTGGTAGCTTAATATTGGTTGGTAAGGCTTGGGATGCAATTAATGACCCTTTAATTGGCTGGTTAAGCGATAAAACTCGTTCTCGTTTGGGCAGACGCTATCCTTGGATGCTAATTGGTGCAATTCCTCTTGCAATATCTTTTTGCTTACTTTGGTTTACTCCACCAATCGCAAACCAATGGCTAAAATTTGCTTACTATAATATTATTTTTATAATTTATTACGCTGCCGTTAGTTCGGTATGGATTCCTCATTCTACATTAGGAGCGGAATTAACAACTACTTATAATGAGCGTACCGACATTATTGGTTTTAGGTCTTCTTTTGCAATCGGTGGTAGTATATTCGCTTTAATTTTAGCCCAAATAGTTTTAGATATTTTTGAAGCTCCTCAAAGCTATTTCTATATGGCTGGTATTGCTAGTTTAATCTCATTTATAGCAGTTTACTTTTGCGTTTGGGGAACTTATAAACGCTACAAGGTTATTCAAAATCAGCGAGAAAAAATTCAACGCAAACCATCAGAACCAATACTAAAACAAATTAAAATAGCTTTAAGCAATAAACCATTTCTTTGCGTAATTGGAATTTACCTTTGTTCTTGGTTGGGAACCCAAGTAACGGCAGCAGTATTACCTTATTTCGTCGTAGACTGGATGCAATTACCAAAAACTCACTTTACCCAAATGGCTTTGGCAATCCAAGGAACAGCATTAATATTAATGCCTTTCTGGAGCATAATGGGACAAAAATTTGGTAAAAAAGCTATTTACTGTATGGGTATACCAGGAACAATAATCGCTCAAGCTGGATTCTTCTTTCTGCAACCGGGACAAACTACATTAATGTATATCTTATCAGTTATGGCGGGAATTGGTATTTCAGTTGCTTATATTACACCCTGGGCAATGTTACCAGATGTAGTAGATTTAGATGAATTAAATACAGGACAACGTAGAGAAGGAATTTTTTACGGATTCGTCGTACAAACGCAAAAACTTTGTGTTGCAGCAGCGATATTTTTAGTTGGCAAAACATTAGATTCATCGGGATTAATACCCGCAGTAGCAACTCAAGCACCACCCGTACAGCCAGATTCAGTATTATGGGCAATTCGGTTAATAATTGGCCCCATACCAACTTTACTTTTAATACTTGGTTTTGTTATTGCTTTTATTTATCCTATTACTAAATCTAAGCATGAAGAAATAGTTTTGAAATTAAAAGAAAGGAATAGGGAATAGGGGATTGGGGATTGGGGATTGGGAATATTAATATGGCTACAGTTTACACACAAATACAAAAAATAATAATTATGTAATATCTTCGTAGTCAAAGGTTTGTGTTGCGTTACGCTCTTTTAAATTTAATAACTCTTTCCCTCTCCTTAATAAGGAGAGGGGTGCCCGTAGGGCCGGGTGAGGTTTGCTGCACGTACCTCACTCAACTAAAAACCGCTATATTTTAAAATTGATAATCGAATATATGTCTTATATATTCTCACCAATGAACGAAGAAAGCGCCAGAATAATTTTAAATTGGCGCTATGATAAATTATTAGATTTTTATAATCCCAAACCTTCTGAAATTGAAGAAACCGTACAAGAATTTATAGATCCTGAAAATGCTTACTACAGTATTTTCAATAACAAAAATGAACTTGTTGCTTATTGTTGTTTTGGTGCAGATGCAAGAGTCAAAGGTGGTAATTACGATACCGAAGCTTTAGATATTGGATTTGGCTTGAATCCCAATTTAACCAGAAAAGGAATTACATTTAGGATAATCAATGCTGTATATGATTTCGCAAAAAGTCCTAAATCAACAACATTGTTTCGCGTGACGGTAGCTGAATTTAATCAGCAAGCAATAAGACTATATGAAAAAGCTGGTTTTAAACAAGTACAAAAATTTAAACGAGAGCAAGATGGTATGTATTTTTTGGTTTTGACTTTGGAAGTCTAGTAATTTTAAATGCTGATAAACCCAGTTTTTTGAAACAACCGGGTTTTTGAATTCTCAATTTATATATCAGTACTTTTTATTTATTTTCCGAATCCACAACCTTATAATCAGTCAATTTAAACAGCGTAGCAGCCCATCTTTCGTTCGGATAAATCTCTTTCACATCTCCACTAAAGACAATTCTTAACCCATCTTTTTTGAATTCTTCAGATAAATTACAAGGAGCAAATCTACCTCTACCATCTTCACTAACTATAATATAAAGCTTCTCGTGAATCCGCTGAATTCTACCAACTTTACTTTCAACCGTTGCTACAGTTTTTCTACTATCAAAAGCGCATTTATTTTTATTTTCTACTTTCTTACCAATCAATCCTAATTCTCTCAACTCTTCCCTAGTTTTAGCATCCCAAGGGCGTACCGAACCAAAAGCACCATCATAAACTGCATTCCAAGGTTGAGTTCCTTTATTCTCTGCAAAAAATATGTAATTACCCCCCGGTTTCTGAATAATATTATCGCAGGAAGTAAGATTAAATCCTTTAATATTTACGAGTTTGGGACCATTACCTTTTAAATATCGTTTAACGTAAATTACCAGCGTGTCTGCTTTAACTCTTCTGACAACTCCTTGAAAAACAATCGGAGTTTTATCTACTCTCTGAGCTAAAGTTAATGCTTGAGCGCCAGGTCCTGGTCTACAAGCATGAGCAGGTTGCATCGGAGCTAATGTTAAAGCTATAGAAATTGGTAAAGCAAATCCGATAATTCCTAACAGGTAGCGAGAAGCAGCTTTTGATTTAAACATAAAAAATAATCAATTTCTTGGTATGTGAAAATTAACATTAAAAGGTTATTTCACGATTAATAAGACTTAATAAACTCCCTTGAAGTTCCTATCGTACAATCATTTGAGAATTGAAAAAACTGTATCTATAGATAGATGGAATAAATTAACCTTTAGGTTCGTAGTTGCGCTTTAGCGCCTATATTATATAGTTGTTTACCGATAAATTTGTAGAGACGCGATATATCGCGTCTCTACATTAGAATTCCCAAATATTTACGAAACATGGTAGGAAACTAAATATAGGGAGACGTTACACTGTAACGTCTTTACATTGAATTACAAAAATCACTTCAATCCCAAATCTAAAATCCAAAATCCAAAATCCCATGTCCGATACACAACAAGTAAGCAACGCCGTAGCCAGTCTTTATAACACATATCCCTTTCCCCCAGAACCCTTACTTGATGAACCACCACCGGGTTATAATTGGCGCTGGAATTGGCTAGCTGCTTACAATTTTTGCACTGGAAGAAAACCGCAAAAACAAGATATTCGTATTCTTGATGCGGGTTGTGGTACTGGTGTGGGCACGGAATATTTAGTTCATCTCAATCCTCAAGCAACTGTAGTAGGAATAGATTTAAGTGAAGGTGCGCTCAATGTTGCCAAAGAAAGATGTCAGCGCTCTGGTGCGAATCGTGCCCAATTTCATCATCTCAGTTTATTCGATGTAGAAGAAATACCTGGTGAATTCGATCTAATTAACTGCGTCGGAGTTTTGCACCATACATCAGAACCGATTCGGGGTATTCAAGCTTTAGCCAAAAAATTAGCCCCCGGTGGTTTGATGCATATCTTTGTATATGCTGAATTAGGACGCTGGGAAATTCGTTTGATGCAACAGGCGATCGCACTTCTCCAAAACGACAAGCGTGGCGATTATCGCGATGGTGTCAGCGTTGGTAGAAAGATTTTCGATTCTCTCCCCGAAAATAACCGCATAGTCAAAAGAGAAAAACAAAGATGGGCTTTAGAAAATCAGCGCGACGAAAACTTTGCCGATATGTACGTTCATCCGCAAGAAATTGATTATAATATCGAAACTTTATTCGAGTTGATTGACGCTTCGGGTTTAGATTTCGTTGGTTTCTCCAATCCCAGCTACTGGAATTTAGAAAGACTTTTAGCTGCTTCACCAGAATTAATTGAAAGAGCCGAAAACTTAACAGAAAGAGAACGTTACCGTTTGATAGAATTATTAGATCCAGATATTAGCCACTACGAATTTTTTCTGAGTCGCCCACCTTTAGAAAAAGCCAATTGGAATGATGATAATGCAATCCTAGCAGCAGTTCCAGAATTAAATCCTTGTATAGATGGGTTTCCGGCTTCAAGTATATTTAATTACGATTATCAACTAGTTAGATTGTCAGAAAACGAGATTGAGTTTATGAAAGCCTGCAACAGTAGCTCAACCGTAAGAGAAATTTTAAATAACGTTCAACTGGACTTAGAAAAAGTCAAAGAACTTCAGAAACAACAATTAATTATGGTTAGTGGTTAGTGGTTAATGGTTGGGCCGCAGGGCATTGGGCATTGAAATTATTAAGTAGTGCGAGCATCTTGCTCGCTAGGTGGAGCGAGCAAAATGCTCGCACTCCCCTTGTCTCCCCCAATCCCCAATTCCCGATTACCCATTCCCAATCCAAGACTGTTCCGAGTTAACAGTTCAACCTTGAGCAAATGCTAATATCGCTCATGACAATCCTGTTAATTGGGGGATAAAATCCTGGATAAGCGTTTTTCTGCGAGCTATCGTCTTCTCTCCAAGAATGTCGAATCGGATAGCAACGGGAAAGCATACTAATCTGGGGTTTGTCATCCGTGTATTCCTGTATTCTTTACTACAATTTTTCTTCACTAAGGTTGTTTATGCTTGTAAATGTGTCGAAAAATTAAGGTGGACAGTTAGTTGAATGATGTTTGATGGTAACAAGAAGTTAATTGTTTTTTTCTAAAGTAATGTTACCCAACCGTGATATGATTCAACTGACTGGATTTGCAGTCAACATCAAACGGAATGTACTGGTTTCAAGTCCCGTGAGCTTGTCAGATAATACGATTGAATCCGCGCCTTCGACAATAGAAAATGCTCCAGCTGGTTCTGAGAATGCTCCAGCAGATTCTATGCAAGATTTCTACAAACTCTATCAAGAGTTGTTAGTTATTACTCTTGCTTTAACGGGGATTATTTTTGTCTCTGTTTGGGTATCTTATTCCTTAAACATTGCTCTCAATTATTTAATTGGAGGATGTGCGGGTTTAGTTTATCTCAGGATGTTAGCAAAAGATGTTGAGCGCTTGGGTAGAGAAAAGCAACAGCTGAGTAAAACTCGGTTGGCTTTACTAGTGTTGTTGATTTTGCTAGCAGGAAAGTGGAATCAATTGGAAATATTGCCTATATTTTTAGGCTTTTTAACCTATAAAGCAACGCTGATAATCTACGTAATTCGTGTGGCATTCAATCCTGACTAGCATACAGCTGGGTAACTTAAAACGCGATCTATCCAGTTAATATGGTCGAAACGTAGATTAGGTCAAGAAAAGAAAATGGTAGATTTTCTGAACGCTTTTAATTCTGTGACTCTTGCAGAATTGGAAGTAGGAAAACATCTGTACTGGCAAATAGGTAACTTAAAATTACACGGACAGGTGTTCCTTACCTCCTGGTTTGTAATTGCCGTGCTGGTGCTGGTTTCCCTGTTAGCAAGCAGTAATATTAAGCGGATTCCGAGCGGTATACAGAATTTAATGGAGTATGCCCTCGAATTCATTCGAGATTTGGCTAAAAACCAGATTGGCGAGAAAGAATATCGCCCCTGGGTGCCATTTGTAGGCACTTTGTTTTTGTTCATTTTTGTGTCAAATTGGTCTGGGGCACTTGTTCCTTTCAAGTTGATAGAGTTACCTGAAGGCGAATTAACTGCTCCTACCAGTGACATCAATACAACTATTGCCTTAGCATTGTTGACATCTTTGGCGTATTTTTACGCTGGGTTCAGCAAGAAGGGTTTAGGGTACTTTGGCAACTACGTCCAACCAGTATCGTTCATGTTGCCTTTCAAGATAATTGAAGACTTCACAAAGCCTCTTTCCCTAAGCTTCCGTTTGTTCGGTAATATTTTGGCTGATGAGCTGGTTGTGGGAGTATTAGTCTTACTGGTACCTTTATTTGTGCCACTACCTGTAATGGCTTTGGGTTTATTTACCAGCGCTATTCAGGCACTAATTTTTGCTACTTTGGCTGCCGCTTACATCGGTGAAGCGTTAGAAGACCACCACGGTGCTGAAGGGGAACATTAAAATTCCCATAATTCCGTTATTTGTTGGTAATAGAAAGTTATTGTTTAGATGATTAGTTATTCACTAGCAACTAACAACTAGCAACTAGCAAATTTCAAATTGAAAACCAATTCTCTAAAAGTAAACCAAGGAAAATTATCATGGACCCATTAGTTTCTGCTGCTTCCGTTTTAGCTGCTGCTCTAGCTGTTGGTTTGGCTGCTATCGGACCTGGAATCGGTCAAGGTAACGCTGCTGGACAAGCTGTAGAAGGTATTGCTCGTCAGCCAGAAGCAGAAGGTAAAATTCGCGGTACCTTGCTATTAAGTTTGGCATTTATGGAAGCACTAACCATCTATGGTTTGGTTGTATCCTTGGTGCTATTGTTTGCTAACCCCTTCTCATAGTTTAAGTACTGAGTAGTGAAGAAAGTTAAGAGTTAGGAGTTAGTAATTAAGAGTGAGGAGTTAGGAGTTAGGAGTTAATAATTAGGAGTTAAGCAAATCTACTTTTAAAAATTTTGATAGTAGACGAAACTTGTACCCTAAATTAAGCAACGAGGAATTTCCTCTAGTTGAAATTAATAACTCATAACTCATAACTCATAACTCATAACTTGAAATTAATAACTCATAACTCATAACTAGTAAAAGTTGGAGCAAACAAATATGATTCATTGGACAACTTTGTTAGCTGTAGAAGAAGTTGCTCAAGAAGGTGGTCTATTTGATATAGACGCAACTCTACCTTTGATGGCAATTCAGTTTCTACTTTTAGCTTTAATCCTCAACGCAATTTTTTACAAGCCTTTGGGCAAGGCAATTGATGAGCGAAACGAGTTTATTCGTAACAATCAATTGCAATCAAAAGAACGCTTGACGAAAGCGGAAAAATTAGCGCAGCAATACGAAGAAGAATTAGCAGGTGCGAGAAGAGCAGCACAAAAAGTAATTGCTGATGCTCAGAAGGAAGCCCAGATTACTGCTTCTGAAAAAGTAGCAGCAGCTCAACAAGAAGCGCAAGCACAAAGAGAAAAAGCATCTCAAGAGATCGAGCAGCAAAAACAGCAGGCTCTAGCTTCTTTAGAAAAAGAAGTTGATGGTCTTTCTCGCCAAATATTAGAAAAGCTTCTAGGAGCGGATTTAGCAGCACAGCGCTAACAAACTGTAACTTGCTCAATAAAGGAAAGTTTGTCTGCGCTTGACTCGAATTCAGTAATTGCTACTTTGTAATTCGTAATTATTACCCCATATGTAAGTAAAGGGTCAATTGAATTTTGGATTTTGGATTTTGGATTTTGGATTGCTCTGGCTAAATGACATTTTAGTAGAGATTTTATTTAAAATATTAAGTTTAGAATCTATAAGTACGATTGATCGGTTAAAGGTAGAAAAATATTTTTCTATAAATAACACTGCTTAAAATAAAAATTGATTAATTACGAATTATAAAAAAAGTAAATTACTACTAGTTGTTTGGTTATAGAGAGATTTACATTTATAGATGCTTGAATGATAAGGCATCGTATTTTTATGCTGAAGGCAGCGCAATAGTGGATGAAATAAAATGGGGACTTTTTTGATATTGATGGCGGAAGCCAGCGCCGTCGGAAGTGAGTTAGTAGAGGAAGCAGGTCACGAAGGTTTTGGTATCAATACCAACATCTTTGACACTAACCTGATTAATCTAGCAATCATTATCGTAGTGCTGTTCGTTTTTGGACGGAAAGCTCTAGGTAGTACTTTAAAAGAACGCCGCGAGAAGATTGAAGCCGCGATCAAAGCTGCTGAAAAACGTACTCAGGATGCACAAACTGCTTTAGCTGACCAACAAAAGAAATTGGCTCAAGCTCAAGCAGAAGCTGAAAGAATCAAGCAAGCAGCCCAAGAAAACGCTGGTAAAGCGAAAGAATCAATCCTCGCACAAGCCGCTGTGGATGTGGAAAGAATGAAGCAGACAGCAGCAGCAGATTTAAATACAGAAAGAGACAAAGCCATCAACCAACTGCGACAGCGCGTAGTCGCTCAGGCTTTGGAGAAAGTAGAGTCGCAACTCCGTGGTGGAATTGCCGACGATGCTCAGCATACATTAGTTGACCGTAGCATCGCGCAATTAGGAAGTTAATTATGGCAAGTAACACAGCAGCAACCGCAGCAGTATCTCGTCCTTACGCTGAAGCGCTAATGTCTATAGCGCAGTCAAACAACGTTGCAGATAAGTTTGACTCTGATGTACGTTCTTTATTGAACTTAATCAAAGAAAGCCAACCACTGCAAAAGTTTTTTGCGAATCCGTTTATTGATGCTGAAGATAAAAAAGGTGTTATTAGCAAGATACTTAGCGATGACACCAACCCAATGTTCCGTAACTTTTTGATGCTGTTAGTAGATAGACGGCGAATTATATTGGTGGAAGACATAGCCGAGGAATATTTAGCAAAGTTACGAGAATTGAATCAAACAGTATTAGCGGAAGTGATTTCTGCCGTTCCTCTTACCGACGAACAGCAGCAGACAATCAAAGAAAAAGTTAAGTCGATGACTGATGCTCGCGAAGTCGAGTTAGACAGTAAGATTAATAGCGACATTATTGGTGGCGTAATTATAAAAGTTGGTTCTCAAGTAATTGATTCCAGTTTACGAGGTCAGTTACGCCGCTTATCTTTGAGCTTGAACAGCTAAAAGGAAGTTAGGAATTAGGAGTGAAAAGTTAAGAGTTAGGACTGAGAATTAAGAACTTAATTAAGAGTTTGAAGCCAACTGATAAAACAGAAAAAACTTAAAACTCATCACTTAAAACTCATCACTTAAAACTCATAACTCATAACTCATAACTCATAACTTAAATTTCTTTTCCGTATTGTAAGAAAGAAGATAAAAAAAATGGCAATTAGCATTAGACCAGACGAAATAAGTAACATTATCCAACAGCAAATCGAGCAATACGACCAACAGGTCAAAGTGCAGAACGTTGGTACCGTGTTGTCAGTAGGTGACGGTATTGCTCGTATCTATGGCTTGGAAAAAGCTATGGCTGGTGAGTTGTTGGAATTTGAAGATGGTACTGCTGGTGTTGCTCTTAACTTAGAAGAAGACAACGTTGGTGCGGTATTGATGGGTGATGGTCGCCAAATTCAAGAAGGTAGTACCGTTACAGCTACTGGTAAAATTGCTCAGGTGCCCGTTGGCGATGCCATGATTGGCAGAGTTGTTAATGCTTTGGGTGAAGCAATCGACGGTAAAGGTGATATCAACACCACAGAAGGGCGCTTAATTGAATCGATGGCCCCCGGTATTATTGCTCGTCGTTCCGTACACGAACCTATGCAAACCGGAATTACCGCTATTGACGCGATGATTCCTGTAGGAAGGGGACAGCGAGAATTAATTATTGGTGACAGACAAACTGGTAAAACTGCGATCGCGATCGACACAATTATCAACCAGAAGTCCGAAGACGTAATTTGTGTTTACGTTGCGATCGGTCAAAAAGCTTCTACCGTTGCCAACGTAGTTCAAACTCTGCAAGATAATGGCGCGATGGATTACACCATTGTGGTAGCAGCGAGTGCTTCCGAACCCGCACCATTGCAGTGGTTGGCTCCTTATTCTGGTGCTGCTCTTGCTGAATACTTTATGTATAAGGGTAAAGCAACCTTAATTATTTATGACGATTTGACCAAGCAAGCACAAGCTTACCGTCAAATGTCCTTGTTACTACGCCGTCCACCCGGTCGTGAAGCATATCCTGGAGACGTATTTTACCTCCACTCCCGTTTATTGGAACGCGCTGCAAAACTCAGCGACGACCTTGGAGCAGGTAGCATGACCGCGTTACCAATCATTGAAACCCAAGCTGGTGACGTATCCGCTTACATTCCTACCAACGTAATTTCGATTACCGACGGTCAGATATTCTTATCTTCCGACTTATTTAACGCCGGTATTCGTCCCGCAATTAACCCTGGTATTTCTGTATCCCGCGTGGGTTCTGCGGCTCAAACCAAGGCAATGAAGAAAGTTGCCGGTAAGTTGAAGTTAGAATTAGCACAATTTGATGAATTGCAAGCATTCTCGCAGTTTGCATCCGACTTAGATAAAGCTACCCAAGACCAATTGGCTCAGGGCGTGCGTTTGCGGGAAACCTTAAAGCAGCCACAAAACCAACCCCGTGCAGTATACGAGCAAGTTGCAATCTTGTATGCGGGTCTTAACGGATATTTAAGTGATATCGAAGTTAATAAAATTACAGATTTTGTGGAAGGATTTCAAGAATACTTGAAGAACAACAAAACTGAATTCAAGCAAGGAGTTTCCGAGAAGAAAGTACTTGGCGAAGACGAAGAGAAAGCTTTGAAAGAAGCGATTGACGAGTACAAGAAGACCTTCATGGCAACAGCGTAAAACAGTGAGCAGTTAGCAGTGAACAGTGAACAGTAAAGAATAGGAGGAGAGGGGTTGATAGCTTGGAGAAAAGTTTCTAATTCTTATTCCTTTAGCATTAACTCTTGATTCTCTAACTGTTAAATGCTAGCTGTTAACTGCTCACTGCTCACTGTTCACTGTTCACTGTTCACTGAAAGAAATTATGCCTAATTTAAAAGCGATACGGGACCGCATCAGTTCGGTTAAAAATACCAAAAAAATTACAGAAGCCATGCGGCTGGTTGCGGCTGCAAGAGTACGTCGCGCACAGGAACAGGTAACTTCTACCCGTCCGTTTGCCGATCGTTTGGCGCAGGTATTATTTGGTTTGCAAAGTCGTCTAACCTTTGAAGACGTAGACTTACCGCTGATGAAAAAGCGCGAAGTTAATACGGTAGGTTTGCTGGTAATTTCTGGCGATCGCGGTTTGTGCGGTGGCTACAATACCAACGTCATTAAGCGTGCAGAAAATCGCGCCAAAGAACTAAAGTCCGAAGGCTTGAACTATAAATTTGTATTAGTAGGGCGTAAAGCCAACCAGTATTTTCAACGTCGCGAACAACCGATTGAAAAGTCATATACTGGCTTAGAACAAATTCCTACAGCATCGGAAGCTTCTGACATCGCTGACGAATTACTTTCTTTATTCTTATCTGAAGAAGTAGATAGAATCGAATTGGTTTACACTAAATTCGTTTCCTTAGTTAGTTCTCGTCCTGTAGTACAAACTTTACTTCCATTAAACCCGAAAGGTTTATCAGCTGAAGACGAATTCTTCCGTTTAACAACTCGTGGTGGTGAATTTGAAGTCGAGAGAGAGAAAGTCACAACTCAATTGCGTGATTTCCCTCGCGACATGATTTTTGAACAAGATCCAGTACAGATTCTGGATTCTTTACTACCACTATATTTAAGCAACCAACTGTTGCGAGCATTGCAAGAATCCGCAGCCAGCGAACTAGCAGCACGAATGACAGCAATGAGTAGTGCAAGCGACAACGCAGCCGACTTAATGAAGAGTCTTTCACTCTCTTATAACAAAGCGCGACAAGCAGCAATTACCCAAGAAATTTTAGAAGTCGTGGGTGGTGCCCAAGCGCTTGGGTAAAGAAAGTGAGGAGTTAGGAGTTATGAGTTAAGAGTTGGAAGTCTCAACTATTTGATTCAAGTTTAGAATAGTTTAGTTAAGAGATTAGGGAAGTTTAAACGCTTAAGAACCAACTGAAAATTATTAACTCCTAACTCCTAACTTTTCTGCATGTGGCAATTTTCAAAAATCCGCATTATAATAGAATATGAACCACATGGGTCTGTAATGGTTTCGACGGGGTGGTGAAAGCTACTCGTTGATTCAGGTCGAGAGAGAGTCAAATCTCGTAAATAAAGGCTCAAAACAAATAATAACTGCAAACAACATTGTAGCATTTAAGCGTCAAGCAGTAGCTGCTTAAACTTTTTTCGTACGCTTCTCTCTAATGTGACTCCGTTAAGCATTAGAGAGCAACCCCCAACGGATGCTCTAATAAATTCCCTTTGGTGGACTTATTAGAAAAGACTTTACCAAAGCATCCCACCGTTCGGGATAATGAACGGTCCCTGCCTCAAGGGTTAACGAGGCTATACCTGTGAACGATGCGGGGGTAAATACCCATTTCGGACGGCAGTTCAATTCTGCCCAGATCCACTAGTACATAAATACTCAATCCACCTTATACTTAATGTAGAGGTGGATTTGTTTTTAAGATGAATAAATCGCAAGTAATTGTTATCTGTCGAAATTCTGCTTGTGCTAAGGAATTTAATAAAAGTCGTAGTGAGTTTAATAGAAGTCAGAAATTAGGAAGATTTCATTTTTGTTCTTTAAGATGTCATGCTAAATATAGGGGGCTTGGTACTTCTAAAGTTAAAGCTAATAGAACAACTTCCCATTTAAAGAATATCATCAGAACTGACGAATATTCACCTTTCCGAAATCATCTAAAGGTGATGAAAAAATCTGCCAAGCGCAGAAAACACGAATGCTTAGTTACCCTGGCAGATTTAAAAGAATTATGGGAAAAACAAAAAGGAATTTGTCCCTATACAGGTTGGAATTTACTTTTGTTACCTAGTACTACAGATTATATAAATGCAAAATTAACAATAGATAGAGCAAGCGTCGATCGTATTGATTCTTCATTGGGTTACATTGCTGAGAATATACAGTTTGTTGCAGTAATTGCCAACTTTGCCAAAAATATTTTTACTGAAGAAGATTTAATCAAATTTTGTCAAGACGTTTATAGATATAGAATCTTGGGTAATGATGATTTGATAGATATAGATGATACATATTTAAGAGTTTCAAATAGTACATTGATAAATAGTAGAAGAGACAAATATTCCCCATTTCGTCAGCATCTCAGACTTGCAAGGAGACGAGTAAAAACCAATGGATGAGAATGTAATATTACCCTGGAATATCTAAAAGAACTTTGGGAACAACAGAGTGGTAGATGTCCATATACAGGATGGAAGTTAGATAACCTTCAGACTACTGACTACTGCTGAGTGGAATAATAATGTTTTGCACCCGAAGACAGCTAGTTTGGACAGGATAGATTCTTCTAAAGGATATATTTTTGGAAATGTACAGTTTGTAAGCTTGATGGCTAACTATGCGAAGAGGGATTTTTTGGAAGAAGAATTGTTGAGGTTTTGTGAAGCGGTAAACGACGCAATATTTCTTGGTTCGTAGTTGCGCTTTAGCGCTCTACATTTTTGGCGCTAAAGCGCAACTACGAACGAACAATATCAATCAACTTCAGTTACTAATAATTGCCATTCACTCACCACAGTTTCAGGAATATCTAGAATCTTCTTTTCTTCACCTAATAACGGTAAATTTAATTTTAATGATTCAATTTTAGTTAATTTCGGTAAAACATCAGTTAAGCTATATTCTCCAACATTTGAAGCTGGTGGCGAAGTAGCAAAAACATCGGATGCACTTAATAATTTACCCGATGCTGTAATTATTTCTAAGGAATGGGGATGAGAGAATTCAAATACACCGGGAAAACCGACGATTCTTAAATCTAATTTTTGCTTTACACCTGGGTTAATCTTTTTAAATAGTAATACCTGCCAATTATATTCTTCTTTATCTTTAATAGATACTTGAGAATGATAGCGTAAAACTCCCGGTGCGTCTTGATGTTGACGCAGCATTGCAATAGATTCTTTTGTGTTAAATCCGATTGTAATTAATAGAAAGATTAGGATTGTGAAACAGCGCTTTAATAAGTTTGTAAGCATGAATGTAGTTTGGAAAGAGAGAGGGAAGAGGGGTAGAAAGAGTTAGGAGTTAGGAGTTAGGAGTTAAGAATTATCAATTAACAATTCCCCATGCCCTATGCCCCATGCCCAAAAATATTGTAAAACTTTGGATAAGATTTGAATATTATTCTGAAAACCTATTGGCATCTTACAGGAAAGGGAATACACTGAAGTAATAAGTACATATGTTCTGTTAACTTAGAATATCAAACAAGACGGTTTATCGCCAATTCGGGATAGGGGTGATATGAATAATTCTCACGATAAAACAGGTGCAAGTAAGGGAATTCCTAACTTTGAGCTTGTCGAGCAAATAGATTTGATGATTCGAGCGCGGTATCCTTTACTATATATGGTTGCCGTGGAAGAAGAGCCTTTAGAAGAGGTTTTATTTAAAGTTGCTGCGCTTTCTCAACCAGCGCGTCAGATATTGTATTGGGATGTTGTGCGGGGTTGGAGCGATAACGGTGCCGATAAAGGCTCTGTAATGGCACCTCTGGCTCGGATTGGTAAAACTGATGCCCAAAAATCGGTTATTTTCGTGTTGCGGGATTTGCACCCATACGTCAAAAATCTTACTACGGAAAGAAGTGCGCCGATTGTGCGGGAGCTGCGAAATTTAGCCAGGGAATTGAAGCGCAGTCGTAAGTCTATTATTCTCACCAGTCATACTTGTGAAATACCTGAAGAATTAAAAGAAGAAGTCACGGTTGTTGATTTTCCTTTACCCGATGTAGAGCAGATTAATTATTTAGTCGAGCAATTGGTGGTACCCGAAAAGCTGAAATTAGCAGGTTTGGCAAGAGAGCAGCTAGTAAAAGCCTGTCAGGGATTGAGTCGGAGCCGGATTCAGCGAGTTTTAGCGAAAGCATTGGCAGCAAAACAGCAGGTAAATGAGTCTGATATTAGTGGTGTTTTAGCAGAGAAAAAGCAAACCATCCGACAAACCGGAATATTAGAATTCTTTACACCTTCCGAATCCTTGAAACGAGTCGGAGGATTAGATCAACTTAAACAATGGGTGCAGTTGCGTCAAGATGCTTTCACCGAAGAAGCCAGACGTTATGGAATTCCCAATCCTAAAGGAGCATTACTCGTAGGAATTCAAGGTACAGGTAAATCTTTGAGTGCAAAAACCATCGCTCATGAATGGCGTTTACCGTTATTGAGACTTGATACCGGGCGTTTATTTGGCGGAATCGTCGGGGAAAGTGAAAGCCGCGTGCGTCAAATGATTCAATTGACAGAAGCGATGGCTCCCTGCGTGTTATGGATAGATGAGATAGATAAAGCATTCGGCAACATTAGCAGCAGTGTTGATGGAGATTCGGGAACATCGCGACGGGTATTTGGTAGCTTGATTACCTGGATGCAGGAGAAAACTAGTCCGGTATTTATTGTTGCAACCGCGAATAACGTGCAAATATTGCCAGCAGAATTATTAAGGAAAGGAAGATTTGATGAAATATTCTTCTTGAATTTACCCACGGAAGCCGAAAGACAAGACATTTTAAAAGTTCATATACAAAAATTACGTCCCAACCGAGTGCGAGATTTTGATTTAACTTTATTAGCAAGTAGAACAGAAAATTTTAGTGGTGCGGAGATAGAGCAAGTAATAATTGAAGCAATGCACAATGCATTTTCTAGTAAACTTAACGGACATCGCCGGGACTTTATTACAGAAGATATTCTTAGAGCTATAGAAGTTACAGTACCCTTGGCTTCTATTGCAAAAGAGCAAATTGATGCATTAAAACAATGGGCTGCTCAAGCAGGAGCGAGGAGTGCTTCTAATGATGTGCAGCTAGTAGAAGAATTGAAACAGTATAGCTCCGAGGGGATTTCTCCATTGGAGGTTGATTGAAATGGGTAATGGGTAATAGGTAATGGGTAATAGGAATTAATAAATCTAGTTTCAATTCTTTTCTAATTGCCAATGCCCAATGCCCAATGCCCAATGCCCAATGCCCAATTACCAATTACCAAATAAAAATCATGTCGCATTTTACAAGTATCAAGGTTCAAATTAAGCACGGTGAAATTTTACATCAGGTGTTGCAGGAGTTAGGCTATCAAGTCGAGTGCAATACTCAAGTAAGAGGATATCACGGGGATACTACTCAAGCTGAATATGTGATTCGGCAAAATAATGGTTACGATTTGGGTTTTCGTCGTCGAGGTGAAGATTATGAAATCGTAGCTGACTTTTGGGGTGCGAAGATTAATCAAAAGCAATTTGTGAATTCAATTACTCAAAAGTATGCTCATAAAACTCTGATGGCTACTGTTGCGGAGCAGGGTTTTAATGTTGAGGAAGAGGAAGTTTTGGAAGATGGTACCGTGAGGGTTGTTGTGGGGAGTTGGGTGTGATTTTAATTAATTGAGGAGACGGGCAGGGATGCCCATCCCACAATAAATGGTTGTTTTGTTGTGAGGAGACGGGCAGGGATGCCCATCCCACAAGAGTTTGAGTAATTTTTGTAGGGTGTGTACGCTCCGCGTAACGCACCATTATCCGGATTTGGGTGTGTTACGGATTCTTATAAATTTAGGATAGGAACATCCATGACGAAAAGTATAGTGTTCCAGACTTTGAGATCCCCCCAACCCCCCTTAAAAAGTGGGGCTTTTCATAAATCATAAAATTATTCAATAAACAATAAAAATAATGTCACATTTCACAAGTATAAAAACCCAAATTAAAGACAAAGAAGCATTAATTAAAGCTTTGGCAGATGTGGGTTTAAAAAATATTGAAATTCACGAAACCGCACAAAGTTTATATGGTTTTCAAGGTGATGTACGCCCGGAAACTGCTGAGGTAATTATTCGCCGTAAGTATGTTGGATCTTCTAGTAATGATATTGGTTTTAAATTACAGGATGATGGGCAGTTTCAAGCGATTATATCTGAATATGACCGTGGTAGATATAATCAACAATGGTTGGGTAAGGTGATGCAGCGTTATGGTTATTATACTTTGATGGCTTCGGCTCAGGAACAAGGTTTTACGGTGGAGGAAGATGAGGTTATGGAAGATGGTATGGTTAGGGTTGTTGTGGCGAGGTGGAGTTAGGTGATTTTGGATTGTGAAAAAATAATGCTGAAGGTATCATATGAAAATCAGCTTCAACGGCGATATTTTTGCGAGTTAGCAATTACTTTGCATTTTAGTTTTGATAGCTTTTTAACCATCTCTGGAGATAAATAATTTTTGCTGACGTTAAGATAATATAAATTGTATGTTGCCGAACATCTTAATAACGTATTCGCACCTTTATCTGTTAAACTTCCACTATCTGAAAAGTCAAGTCCTATTAAACTATTAATAATTTGTTTCTGAATAAGTAAATGAGCTATCTCATCACAATAGGAAGTACCTTTACAAGCTAAATATTTTATTTGTTTGAAACACATATTAGATAATAAATTAGTTAGAGATTCGTAAGCTCTAAAACCATTACCAGAATAATACAAATACTCTAAATTAGGTGTTTTAAAACAGTTGACTGATTGAACATCTATACTATTTAACCAACTAAGATTAAAAATCAATGTTTTTAAATTTTCATGTTGTACTACACTGAAAATAATATTACTAACATTTTTTATTTTTAGTAAATTTATACAAGGGTATAATTTTAAAATTTCTCCAATATCTATATTACCTTTAATATGTTGCCCATTGATTATATTCTCTGCGATGCACAAAGCACGTAGAGTTGGTAATTTTTTGTAGTTGTTTAATAAAATATCAACAGCAGTATTAATCTCATCCGATTCAATATGTAGAGATAATGCTTGAAGTTCGCTTACTTTATGGCTATTTAATAAATTTTTAAATTCTTCTAGGCTATTTACATTGTAAGCAATAAATTCTGTATCAAGAATTCCGATGTTAGGATTAAAGTCCTGAACTATCCAATCATCTAAGGTAGTAAATATTTTTAATTTATCGAAATTTGCTAACTTTTCTTTGATTCTTTTATTTTCATCTGTCTTGGGTGATTTTTTAATTTTTCGTTTTAATATTTCATAAGCAACACCTCGCACTATTCCAGAAGTATCATTCAGTGCTTCGATTATCAAATCCAAACCTTCTTTACCATAATTCACGGCTTGGGTAATAGCGATCACTCTTGTATCAGCGACAGGATTCGCCAATCTTCGTTTAACACCTTCAATTCCTCCTAAAACTGCACCATAGATAGGTATTGGGTTTCCACCACCAAGCACCGCATCGTATTCTCTAGGTTGATTGTCTGACATTGCATTTTTACCACTTCACTATTATTAGTCTTCCCAGTTGTGGAAGAAGTTATTACATCATTAGATATGGGATTATAAAATTAGTTATCTGTGTCAGAATACTAGTAGCGTTATAAACACGGTTTAATTCTTTGGAATGACTTTATATGTACAACGTAGAATTTCCTGTTAATCAAACAGACTTTGCAAAATTACTCCAGCGTGTATTATCCGGGGAAGAAGTAGTAATATCCCAAGACGGTAATCCGATTGCACGGGTAGTTCCAATTGCTGATAAATCATTACCACGTATTCCTGGTTTAGATAAAGGTAAAGTGGTGATTGCTTCGGATTTTGATGCTCCTTTACCTGATGATATTTTAAATAGTTTTACTAATCCTGTTGATAATTTGTAATGAAAGCTCTACTCGATACTCATGCTTTTTTATGGTGGGTTACAGAAGATTCTAGGCTTTCATCTACAGCTATAAATATAATTACCGATTCTGCTAATCAGCTATTCTTGAGTACAGCAAGCGCATGGGAGATTGTGATTAAAGCACGACTGGGTAAATTGACTTTACCAGAACCACCAGAAATTTACATTCCAAATCGTTTAAAGGTCAATAGATTTGAAAGTTTATCAATTCACTTGATTCATGCTTTACAAGTAGTGAATTTACCGGATTTACACAAAGACCCTTTTGATAGAATTATAATTGCTCAAAGTCAAGTTGAGAAAATGCCGATATTAACTTTAGATAGTCAAATTAAGCGGTATTCTGTTGATATTGTTTGGTAAGGATATAATTATTTTCTATTTTTAACCCCAGATTTTAACTGTTTTATCTCTACTACAACTAACAAGAGTTTTACCATCAGGACTAATTGCTATACTGTAAACCCAATCTGTATGTCCTTCAAGAATACGGATACATTCTCCGGTATACAAATCCCATATTCTAATTGTTTTGTCTCTGCTACAACTGACAATTGTACTTCCATCGGGGCTGATAGCTACACAGTAAACCCAACCTTTATGTCCTTCTAATGTTAATTGAAGTTTTTTTGTTTCTAAATTCCAAACTTTGATTGTTTTATCTTTACTACCGCTAACAATTGTTTTACCGTCTGGACTAATAGCTAATGACTTAATACCATCCAAATGTTTTTCTTTCTTGAAAATATGTATTAATTTTTCTGTTTCTACATTCCAAATTTTAATCTTTCTGTCATAAGCACTACTAACAAGAGTTTTACCGTCTTTACTTATAGCTAATGCTTGAACTACATGACGATAATCTTCCGAAAATCTTTTTTGTATACTTGTTTCTAAATTCCACACACTAATCCCAGTACCAGGATAGTTATCACCATAGAAAAGTTTATTTCCATCAGGACTCATTGCTAATGAAGATACATTCTCTGAACTTTCGTATAAAAATAATAAACGCTTTTTAGTTTGCAAATCCCATATCGAAATTCCACTATTAAAGTAAAGAGTACCACCCCTACTAATAATATTATTTTCATCTGGGCTTATTAAAATATGTCCTAAGTTTTCATGTTCAATAAAAGTTGATTCAACTTCCCCTGTATGTAAATCAAAAATGTTTATAGAGTTTGAACCATCAAAAAATACTTTTCCATTTGAATCAATAGCGATACACCTAGTGTTAACATCCTGCAAAGTATGAATACACTCCATCTTCAACCAAGGACTGGATTTTTGCAGTGTTTGTTTAACTTTTGCTTCTTTTCTGTGACGTAATAATAAATAAGCAGCAAAACTTACTTTTCCAAACTCTTTCTGCCAAACTTGAATTACAAAATCTAAACCAGCATCCCCATATTTCAATGCTTCTGAAAGTGCAACAATCTTCTGTTGAATATTCCCACTTTCCCAACGTCGTTTAATACCTTCAATTCCTCCCAAAACCACACCATCAACAGGAGCTTGATTTCCACCACCAAGTACTGCATCATATTCTCTAGGTTGATTATCCGACATCACAAATTACCTCTCTAAAAACTCTCTTAAAACTCTTTTCTCAGCGCTCTTTGCGTCTAGTAAGGTTTAATAATTCAACAATGGTGCGTCACAAGCCTCAAGAAACCCGGTTTCTTTTTGTCATAACATGATTTTTTCGTGGTGTTACCAGCAAGAAACCGGGTTTCTGACATTCAACACTTAGATGGTGCGTTAGATGATGTATTAAAATTTTTCACTTTAAGAGATAGATTGTCGCGCATCTAACACACCCTACAAGAAGAATTGAGCCAACATTTTCATTTCAATTTAGCGATCGCCTCTCTCACCACCAAGGTTTTCCCCGTCAATAAATCCCTCACGGTAGCAACCAGCATCCTCTGCTCGTTAACCCCAAACTGCACTGAAACGCGATCGATTCCCAATTCTCCTCGTGGCTCTAAATGCGCTATACAAACCTGTTGATGCTGGGTATCTAAGGAGCGATAAGTTTCCTGTTTCACCAAATGACTGCTTGTCATCCTACCTTCTGCATCATAAGTCACCTCAGCTTGCGACATCTCAGCAATTTCACCGATATCCAAACGAATTTCTTTTTGCCCTTCTATGGCTGCTTGTAATATCAATGGTTCGTCAATTCTGGCTTTTTTATCGTTATTCCCTAAATAATTCGTTCCCTTTTCAATCAATGTCATGTAGGAATATTTTTTACTATGGGGTTCCCACAACCGAATTGCGTAGCTATGACGCAAATAATCATCGATTTCTACCATTTCGTTTAATGCTAAACCACCGTGAGCTACTGCTTCAAAGGGTTTGTCTAATTTAACTTTCTGTTTGCCAAAGTAGGAAATAATTAATTGCTGTACCGCTTGAATTTGACAGCTACCCCCCACTAACAAAACTTGAGCGATGTCTGCTTTGCCGATACCTTTACTCAAGGCGATCGCCAACACTTCATCTAATGTCTGTCGCAACTGTTCTAATAATTGACGATTTTCTAAAATATCCGCTAATTCATCTCGATTTAATTGCAATTCGTGAGACATGAAATTTTCATCATCAAACCAAGCTTCCTTTGCTTCGCTATCAGTAGAAAGCTTCATTTTCAATCTTTCGGCAATTTCCAACAAATTCTGATAACCAACTTCCCCAACTTCTTGCCGACTCGAATTTGTTTTTCTCAGATAATCTTCGATAATCCAATTATCAATATCAATTCCACCCACAAAAGCATCGGATTTGGCGATAACTTCCGCACGTACAGATGAAGATTGAGAATTACTTTTGACGGTACGAACTAAACTTAAATCTAAAGTTCCACCACCGAAATCCACCACCAAAACCAAGCTACCCGGACGTTTGACAGCATAACCCAAAGCTGCTGCTGTGGATTCATCAACGATTTGTAATTCGGGAATTCCCAGCTTTTCACCCAAACCGTTAAACCAATGCAAATATCGTTCAAAAGCACCCACGGGAACGGTAAAAATAACTCGACTGGGTTCCAATTGTTGTTTTACATGACTCCAAATTTCTTTTAAAAACAGTTCCGATATCGCTTCAGCACTGTAATTAACATCATCCAAAACGCGGGGAGGGGGAACAAAATCCGCCGCTAAATCCCGTTTAAATGCTTGAAAATACCGCTGTGGTTGACTAAAACCCAATCTCTGAGAGCGTACTGGTTCGCCAAAAATCAAATTATTTGGCGATTTGACGAATACTTGGGAAGGAATCACGCTTACTTCGTTGAAACGGCGAGAAAGCGAATCGAATTTTAATGTACGCGGTTGTTGAGTAATAGTGTCGGTGGTACAAACAATGGTATTGCTGGTTCCGAAGTCGATGACAATCATATTAGTTAGGAGTTATGAGTTAAGAGTGAGGAGTTATATTTTGTAGGGTGTGTGACGCGATTAGTAGACATCTACGTAGTTATAATTTAGATAAGCGCGTCACGCACCAAAGCTGGTTTGTGGATAAAATATAAAATATTGCTGAAGATAAAAAACCGCAGAGTACGCAGAGTACGCAGAGGAAAGAGTTAGAGAGAGATAGGTGATTTTAAAGCAAGAAGGTAGTGCGAGCATCTTGCTCGCTTGCTTGAGTTAACGAGCAAGATGCTCGCACTACGAAAATTAATTTTTCCCCATCTCCCCATCTCCCTACCTCCCCGCACCCGGAAGAGTACGACTAACTTTAGCGGGACAAAGGATGTTACCTTGATGTTGATATCCGATAAAACGGATGTAAACTTTTTCTCCTTTTTTAATATCTCCGGTGTCTGGTTGATGAATTTGGGGATTGTATTCAACTTGTTCCCAAGGTTTTCCGATGGGTTGGTAATCCCATTCTTTTAATAGGTTGTCGAGGGGAGTGAAGCCAGAGAGCAAATTTTTGGCTGGTAATTCTGGTTTTACGTTTACCATTTGATGAATGCTGGGATAATTGACAAGCAGGGTTTGCAGTTTTTCAAAGGTTGATTTACGAAATTCCTCGGTTAATTCAAGTTGCTGCTGTTGTAATTCGGAATGCAATCGCAAACCATCTTTTCGCAAAGTTTCTTTTTCTTGATTCAACTTTTCTATCTGCTGCTGTAATTTCAAACATTCTCGACGTTTACTTTCTAATTCTGGATGTGGTGGAAGAATTCCCAATTTATCGAGAAAGTTTCCTAATGGTATGTTGAGCGCGATCGCAGTTGTTTCCAATTCCTCCAAACTTAACGAAGTTCCGTCAGTGTCTCGCAATTTCCACATAGCAGAATTACTCAAACCTGATTTTTGTTGTAACTGATTCCAATTAAGGATTTTATTTTGACGCATTAATTGTAAGAGTAATTCGTCATTGCGATTTCCCGTAGCGTAGATTTTAGTGAGAATAAACCGGATGATGGCAACGGATATGGCAATGGATATGATTATGGCAACGGATGTAATGTAGATGATTGTCATGTTTTTTTAGAGGGGATGAGGAGATGGGGGAATTAAATATGGTGGGTTTGATTAGACACCCAACTGGGGTTGCAAACCCCAGTCTAATAGCTAAAGTCCTATAAATAGGACTGGGAAACTATCAAAATGAATTAAAAACATTATTAGGAGACAAAAGAAATTATTAAGCAACTTCTAATTTTTAACCTTTAACCTTTGACCTCAACCGTTGTTGTTCTTTAATGATTGATTTTCTGTTGAGGTGATGTTTTCTTCTCCTTCGTAATATTCGGGAAGCAATTCTTGAGATTCGACTTTACCTAAAGCGTCTTCTATTCCGGAAGTGGTTTCGGTACAGCCAGCACCGGAAGCGCCGATGACGGTTTCAGTAATTTTACCGTCTTTACCAATGCGGTATTCTACTCTTCTATACTCAGCCATGTTTTTTCCTCTGGGTAGATATTTACTGTTATAACAGTGAGCAGTTATCAGTGAACAGTGAACAGTGAGTAGTTAGGAGTGAGGAGTTAGGAATTACTTTCTACCCCCTCTACCCCTCTCACACCGGAATCCTCTCCAATATCCCGTCACCAAAAACTTTATCTAATTCCAAATAATCGAGATGCACGTAACCGATATGACAGTGACAGGTTTGGTTACTACAATCACGCTCTTGTAATACTTCCTCCCAATCTTGGTGATAAATATTACCAATGGGCTGTTTAATAAAATGGCATCTCCTCATGGTACCTTCACCGTCAACGGAAATCATGGATTTACCAGCACGACAGGAGCGTCCAAAGCTGGGATAATGATGGGTGTTGAGGTGATAAAGTGGATCGATGGATTCAAAGAAATTTCTGTCTGATGGTGATAATTGAGAAAGTTGTTTTTTGACAGCATTAATCCACAGATAAACGTGAGAAGGTAATTCCTGACGTAAAGCTGCAATTTCGTTTTTGTACTGGGGAAAACCGACAACACCAGCACTAAAACGAACTTTACGTTTATCCAATTCCAGACATTGAGAAACATAACTTTGACGGGATACCCATTCGGGATGAAAAGTAGCCCATAACGCTAAACTATCCTTGTTGCAATCTTCCACCCAATCCAAATTACAGGAAAGATTGGTTTGAATAGCGACTTTATTAACGTGAGACATTTGGGTTAACTGAGCTAAAGCTTGTTGATAGTGCTTGTGGATGAGAGCTTCACCCCAAGGAGTAAATAAAATCGAAAATTGATGCTGGGGATGTTGGGAAATCCAATCTACGAAACGTTGTAATTGTTGTTTGTCAATGTTTAATTCTGCTGCTGTTTGTTGACGTTTTGCGAAAGGACAATATTCGCATCCGTAGTTACAGCTGATGAGGGAGCCTCGGTAGAGGATTTTTAAGTGCATTTTCTATTCAATATTTAAACTCAAAAGGTGACTATTCCCATACTTCTTCATATCGGTTTGACACAGTTTTATTTATATCTTGGTTATCAGCGACAACTTCGGTGTCTAACTGCATTAATTTATCAACCATCGCTTTTGTTAAACTGTTCTTAGCAACGTTAAGAATATCTAAATCATTTACAGCAGGACAATTTAATAAAGCTGTTGCACCTGCATCTGTTAAAAATCCCATTGAAAAAGGTCTAAAATTTTGATTTTATTGATTATGGGAGAATTAACTACAGCAGTTGCAATTTCATCAGCATATTCACAGTTACGCAAACCTAAATAATATAGTTTGGGAAATATTTTTCCTGATAAAAGCGGAGCTAGGTGTTCAATGGAAGGATTATCATCATCATTATCGTTACCTAGCCATAATTCTAAATGTTCTAAAGCTGGTAATTCTAAAGAAAATATTTGAGTAATCTTTTCGTAACTTAATCCTTTTGCTTCTAAGATTAGCGCTTTTAAATGATTATGTTTAAATTTTGTAAAATATCGCCAACCAGAACTATCACAATCATCTTTCCCACAACGAAGTTGTAATAGTTCTAACTTAGGATACGCTTTTAAGATTATACCAATATTCCATATGGGAAATGCGTAAATAGTTTCAGAACCATTTTCTAATTCATAATATTTTAATTCATAAGCACCGATAGAAACAGCTTTAAGATTAATTAAGCTATCTGAATAAGAAATAAATGAGCAAGCATAATCACCTCTAAATATCAATGCCTCAATTTTACTCGCTAAAGTTTCTTTCAATAAACTATCAAAGTTGTTTTCATCAACAACGTAAGCATTATTATCTGTATTCTCAATACCTATCTTAGAGTCATAAATTTTTACCTCCCGATTGTAAAAGTCTTCAAAAGGTAAATAATATTCATCATCTAATACTTCATAAACTCGCTCGCTACTAAATTTATAGGACGATAATAATTGTTTTAATTCGGGTTCCTTTCTATCTACTAATAATTCATAAGCTGAATCTTTAACTTTTATTGATTTATTTTGAAAAGCATCAATCACCAAATCCAAACCCACATCCCCATAATTCAAAGCATCATTCAAAGCCGCAATTTGTACATCAACATCAGAACTAGCCAACCGCTTTTTAACACCTTCAATACCTCCTAAAACCGCGCCGTGAATTGGCGGTGGTGCGTTTCCTCCGAGTACTACATCGTATTGATTGGGTTGGTTTTGATTGTTTGTCATGGTTTTTTGTATATAACAATTTTTCGTTATTCCGGTTAATGTAGAGACGCGATATATCGCGTCTCCGTCTATACGTTGGGAGACGCGAAATTTCGCGTCTCTACACAGGTGTCGGGTTTTCATTTCAATTCATATCTCTGCATCAATTCCCGCACCTTCGCAGAAAACAACCATTCCCCAATCGCATCGGAATATTCCACACCAATTTGAGTCAATCGCAATATTCCTTTATCTTCAATCGCTAAATTCAAATCAAATAATTCCGATAACTCAGGGAAATCCTCAATAGCTTTTGTATTAAATCGCGTTTGATATTTACTAAAACTCAATCCTTCATGAGAAAGCAATGACAATAAAATGTATCTCCTACGCTTCTCTTCTGCATCTAGCTGAAAACCGTAATTAACAAAATCAAAGGAATCTTCTGGTGTTTTAATATACCCTTGCAAAATCTCGCGGATTCCCTTTCCTCCTACCGCGTATTCGTTGGAATAATGCAAATCATCGGTATAGGAGCGTGCGCCGCATCCGATTCCTACCATTCCGTCTTGTTGGCAGCAGTAGATTGGTGCGGCAGATTGTAGAGACGCGATATATCGCGTCTCCGTCTGTACGTTGGGAGACGCGATATATCGCGTCTCTACATTATTGCGTTGAAACATTCGCATTGATTTTTGGGTGTATCCTTGTGATAAAAGAAAATCCCTTCCTTGACGGTAACAATTCAAGCGGATGTCATCCCATTCTTTTTCTGAGGTTCCCAATCCGGTGAGGGGACGCACGTACAGGGGATACAAAAATATTTCTTCTGGTTCAAACTGCAATGCAGCCCGTATCGATTGCAACCAGGTTTCTACTGTTTGTCCGGGTAATCCGTATATTAAATCAATGTTTATTGTGGGAAAACCCGCTTCTCGCATTCTTGTTAGTGCGGCTTCTACTTCGGCGGTGGTTTGACGGCGGTTAACTGCTGCAACCTCTGATTCAAAGAAGCTTTGGACTCCGATACTGGCACGAGTTACACCTCGCGATCGCAACAATTCTAATTTATCTTTGGTAGCGGTTTCCGGTGACATTTCCACGGATATGGGAATTGATTGCAAATCCGCGCCCATAGTATCTTCGGCAACATTCAACACTGTTTCTAAATGGTGAATCGGTAATTGAGTTGGTGTTCCTCCACCAATGGCAAACCTTGCAAATGAACTTTTACCTAAAGCTGCTTTGACGTGTTTGGCTTGTTTTTGTAGGGTGTTAACGTATTGAGTTACAAAATCTTGATTGTGGGTGACGGTGGTAAACAAATTGCAGAAACCGCAGCGCATTTCACAAAATGGGATGTGAATGTAGAGGAATAAAGCATTTTTGTCTTCTTGACTCCATACTTCGGTGAGGGGTTTTTGGGGAGAAATCGGACGGTAAGCGGTTTTGTGGGGGTAGGAATAGACGTAGGATTGGAAGAATTTGGATTTTAATAAGGGATGGATTTTGGATTGGGGGTTGGTGGTTATCATGATTTTTATTTGTATAAGCCTTTGTAAGATTTTGGGTTTGCTTTCATAATCACCTGGGGTTGCAAACCCCAGGCTAATAGCTCAAGTCTACTGAAGTAGACTGAAAAGCCTGCATAGTCCTATTTATAGGACTTTTGCTATTAGCTGGGGGTTTGCAACCCCCAGTGGGTATCGGTATGATTAGCATTGGCATCCAACACAAATTCCCCATAAGGAACAGTCCACACGACGGGATGACTAATTCGATGTCCGGTGTAACCATCTTCACCGTATGTTGTTCCGTGGTCGGAGGTGAGTATGCAGAAGGTAGAAGCACGTTTTTGTAAGGCATTCCAGAGTTTTCCTAATTGAATGTCGATGTATTCCAAAGCGGCGGCATGAGTTGCTAATGTGTCTGTTTTAGCACCTTCAAGGTAAAAATAATTGGGTTGATGCAGCGCGGAAATATTAATAAATAAGAATAAACGTTGATTTTGAGGTGTTTTATTAAGGATTTTCTCGGCTAATAGGATTTGATTTTCGGTTGATTTTGGTTCGGTAACTCCCATTTCTCGATTCCAGTAACTTTCTGCGAACATTGAAGGAATCACGTTACTCAAAGGATTCTGTTTGTTGAAAAATCCCACACCACCAATACAAACGGTATGATAACCTTTTCGCGCTAATCCCTTGACTATATTTTCACCTTCTAAAAGACAGGTTTTTTCGGTAGTTGTGGTACTTCCGGCGAATTTCAAAGCGAACAATCTGGGGTGAATTCCTGGAGTGACGGGAGTAGGAAGAAAACCCGCGAAAAATGCTTGATGGGATGCATAAGTAAAGTTTCCGGGGGAATGTCGTTTTTCCCAACCATTTGGTAATACTTTAGCTAAATTTGGGGTGCGTTTTTGTGCGAGTAATTCCGTTGCGATGTCGTAACGGAGTGTGTCGAAGGTGATGAATACGATATCGTGGGTGCCGATGATTTGGTTGATGTTTTGCATTGGTGTGAGGAATAATAAAAAATTAAATTAAAACTAATCTTTGTGAATATTCAGATTACCTTGACGATATTTATCAAAAATATTCTTTAGTTTTTCTTCGTCATATTCCAAGCTTGTATAACCATCAGAGTCAGTATCAGAATACATTGCATCTTTAAAACATTCTGCTACCGCATACATTAGAGTTGTTATATTTGATGAAATAGTTCTTTTTTTTATGAAAGGAATATCTATTGTTTTAATATTTGTCTCATCAGTGAAATGAAATACCGGATATGTTGTACCGTCTAACTTCACACCATAATAATCACCTCCTATTTCATGGATAAATGAAAATAGAAATAAAAAGTTTGATGGACAATCACGTTTTTTATACTTATTAAAGTATTTGATTGCTAATTTAAGCGAATGAAATATACCTGAAATTCCATTGTATGTATTCAAACCAAATCCTACATCTTCCGACATTCCATTTCGCCATTGATATAATTCATATACTTCTTCTGGTAATTGGAAGGGTAAATCCTTTGCTATTTCATCAATTTCCTCACGAGTTAACCCTGGTTGTAAAGATGCAGCAATTTCTGGGTCTTTTTGTTCTAGTTGTATTAGAATTTGTTCTAGAGATTCAGTTAAAAGTGACATAAGGTTGATAATGAAAAAAACTAACGATGCATTGAAAATACTTGAAAACATTCACCATAATAACCCCGAACTTCGGAGAATGGTTTTTATGGCTAAGATAAAAGCGCGATTAGAGCAGATTATTTATCAAATACCGCTTTTAGCTCACTTTCATAAGTACTTAAACCCCGATAACTAATCCCCGGCAACAAATCCCCAAAAGCATTTATTTCCAAAACAGCGTGTTGTTCCCAATCTGGTAAAATCATCAAGTCAACTCCGCAATATAAACTATTAGGAAATAACGCCGCAGCTTGTTCGCAAGTCTGTTTCATTTTCTGCCAATTCTCATCACCAACTTTGTCTAAAAATTCATCTATATTTCCTCTTTCGTTACCCAAATGTAAGTTAGTCATCGGACTTTTTCCCAAACGAACAACTGTATGTTGTGCTTCACCATCGATAACCACAACTCGCAAATCAAAACCGCATCCTTGTAACCGCGCTTTTGGTAGCCATTCCTCAACAATTACCCCTTCCGCAGTTAAAATATTGATAATATCGGCGATTTCTTGGCGTTTTGTATAGTTACGAATTCTCCGGGAATTATAAAGTAAAGTTTCACCGTCTTCTCGTACTCTTTCCACCGTGGTGATAGCCGATTCAAAGCGGGAATTAGCGCGGTAAGCGATCACTCCAGAAGCACTCGAACCGTGAGATAATTTTATGAAAACCCATTCTAAACCTTGAGATTGCATTTGTTGGCGTAAGTGTTCGTAACAGTGGATTTTTCCCAAACTACGAGCTACCGGAACGTTGTTTTTGCTAAATCTTTCGTGACATCTTGGTTTGTCGAACATTACCGCAATATCCCCAGGATGATTCATGATTGGACATTGTAATTCCTTTTCCCACCGCAGCAATAAATTCCGCCAACCCAAATACCACTGTCGCGGATAAAGAATTCGTCCCTTATCAAACTCCAACTTCTCAATTTCTTCTGAACTAATTTTTTGATAATTATTAATTTCTCCCCCCTCTTCCCACTCTTCCCCCTCTAATCCTTCCCCCGCAGCAATAATCGCTTTATCAACATCAAAATTCTTCTCCGGAGAATCAAAGCGGATGATGTTATTGGGTGTAACTTCGAGGTTTTGTTTTCCTGTAATTAAGTCTGCATAGGAGATGACGGTTGCGGGTGGTAGATTGAGATTGGCGATCGCTTTTTGCAGCAATCCGACGCGACGGTTTTCGGGGTTGGCTATGATGGTAAGGTTTTTCATGGATTTCATATTAATTTTGATTTATTCGTATAATGACCAACAACGCATACCACGACTACTTTCGGTATCCTGTGGGACTATCTTTACACTGCAACTTAATTGTGATGATTTTTGAATTGCAGCAGCAGATAAACGATTCATTGAAACATCTAATGCATATAGTTGATTTACTGCTGAAGAATTTGCCAAGATATCAAACCCTTCATCTGTCAACTTTGCCATTGATATGTCTAATATAGAAAGACGGTTTATTAAAGGCGATCGCACTAAAACTTTTGCTAGTTCATCGGAATACTCACAACTTTTTATACCTAAGTATTTGAGTTTAGGAAATAACTCACCACTGAAAATAGGTAATAAACTATCAAGAGTAGAACTATTTTTTTCTTCTAAGTATTTATAATCTGAACCTAACCATAATTCTAGATATTCTAAATTTGGTAATTCTAAAGTGCAAATTTGCTGTATAGCTCTACTAGTTATTCCATAACCCGTCTCAATAATTAGTGTTTTAAGATTCTTATGGTGTAATGGTTGGAATTTGAGAGAGCAACCGTCACCACATACTTGTAAAAATTCTAAATTTGGATATGCTAAAAGAATCCCACTAATATCACCTAAATTAACGAAAGAAACCTTGTATTGTTCATCGTATCCATCACCAATAAAAATAGTATTAAGGCTTGTTAATTTATCAGAAGCATCACAGATAGCTTGAACTATGTCGCTAAATTTTCCTAAATCATGGTTTCCTACCCATTTATGACAAATTAAAGCTTTTACTTCCCTAACTTTTGAATCTTCTAAAAAAGTTTTAAACTTATTAAAATCAAATGGCTGAAATTCTTCATATCCTAATACATAAGCTTTACCCTCTGGATTCACAATTCCAACTTCATAATCAAACTCTTCAACTTCCCAATCTTCCAACTTCGTAAAATACAAATAAGGATCGAATTCCAACAGCGCTTGTTTACCTTTTTCACCTCCCCATTCCTTCAACAACCTCGAAGCAAAACCTTTTACCTGTAATGAATCATCTTCCAAAGCTTCAATAACTAAATTTAAACCAGCTTCTTGATAGTTAAGAGCATCGGAAAGCGCTTTCATTCGTACATCAACAATTTCACTTTCCAACCGTCGCTTTACCCCTTGAATTCCTCCCAACACAGCACCAGTTACCGGAGGTGCATTGTTTCCTCCTAAAACAACATCGAATTCTCTTGGTTGATTTTGATTGCTATTCATTTTTTTATTATTTGATATTTGTTAAAACTAATTCTTTATTCACTCGTTACAAGGTAGAACCTTGTAATGCATTTCATGGAGGCTCTGCCTCCAATCTCCAATATTAAAATTAAGGCAGAGCCTTAGTGTATGGGTTCCCAGTCAGAGACTAGGAACCAGTTAAAAAACTCTTCACCCCTCTCCTTGATAAGGAGAGGGGCTGGGGGTGAGGTTTTCACTCAGTCACGGCACAATAACGATATTCATCATCATAATGAGAATCAGCATCCTGTTTTTCTGCTAACAACCGACAATTAAGCGCCGACAATTTACCAACCATTTCATCTGATAAACGAGCTTCGGAAACGTTAAGAATATCAAGCTCATTCACCGCCGCACAATTAAGCAAAAATTCCGCACCTTTATCGCTCAAATTTCCTAGCGATAAATCAAGCACGCTAATTGTTTCAATTAAAGAAGAATTAACTACAGCTTCTGCAATATCATCTGCAAATTGACTGTTACGCAATCCTAAATAATTTAAATCGGGAAATATTAAGTCTTCTAAAATCGGTTTTACGTTTACAATCGTACAATCTCCACCATAGCTATCGCTACCAAACCATAATTCTAAATGCTCTAATGCTGGTAAATTCATATTACAAATTTGAGCAACTGTTTCGCTACTTAATCCCCCAGTTTCTACTATTAGCGTTTGCAAATTGTTGTGTCGTACTGGAGCATTAAATTGTAACCCTTCTCCACCGCGTATTTGCAATACTTCTAATTGAGGATATGCTCTTAAAATCGGACTTATATCACCTTGTACAATCCAAGAAATTTCGCTTTCTTCGTAGTGAATATCACCGATAAATATCGCTTTTAAATTAGTTAATTTATCCTTCGCATCAACAAGCCCATCAATGACTTCGGAGTTACTATCTCCAACATCATCACCCCACAAACCAATAATCAAAGCTTCTAATTTACCCGCTTGGGAATCCTGCGAAATGCTTGTAATTTGTTGTGCTATGGAAGGAGAATCTCCATCGTAATCCCATCGTAAAGCATAAGCTTTATTCCCAGGGTTTTCAATTCCAACTTCCGGATTGTAATCTACACTTAAACGATTCGCGAATCTTCCGGCGTGCTGCCCTTTATAACCAATATATCCCTGCAATCTATCGAATAAATCCCAAGGCTGATAATGTTCTAAAGCTTGTTTTACCTGGGTTTCTTTCCTCTTCCGCAATAACTTATAAGCATGACGCTGTAAAATCTTCGGTTCCCACCGCAATGCTTGAATTACCAACTCTAAACCAGCTTCTTGATAGTTAAGAGCATCGGTAAGGGCTGCCAATTTTACGTCAACTACCGGATTCGACAATCTACGCTTTACACCCTCAATTCCACCTAACACCGCACTATGAATCGGAGGTGGAGATTGCCCTCCCAATACAGCATCATATTTTCCTGGTTTTTGATTCTCTTCCATGACATTTATATGTAAATATCTAAACCACTGCTATTATTCCCATAAATTGCGATAGGCTAAACACACAGCGCAATTACCTCTGCTAGCCATTCACAATTTAATCCTAAAAAACATAATAGTACATTAGTTCTATATTGGAAACCCCTGTGTAGAGAGAGGCGGTAGAAAGAGTAGAGGAGAAATAATTACCAATGCCCAATTACCCATTACCTATTCCTTAAGAATAAACTGATCTTAATCAGAGTTTTACCTGCATTGTTCTGGCGATTATATAAAAAAAATGAATCTATCTAGAATAAGTCTCTCTTAGTGATAGGATGTTACCTCGATGTTTATTCTTTGAAATAAATCATGGCTAAGAATACTCTTCGTAATTTGTTGATCGGTGCGGGTGTTGCTGCGGCTGGTGCAATTGGTACCAAGAAAGCTGTAGACTACTTCAAGAACCGTGGAAAAGAAGAAGCACCACCAGAAAGCGAACCCGATGCTGAAGCACCAGCAGAAGATGAAGTTGCTTTTGCTTCTGTGGAAGCAAGTTCGGTTCAAGGCTTTTTAGATTCGAGTTTTGGTGACGCTGGGCGTTACGTTCCCAATCGTCCACCGAAGATTTTTGAATATCAAGGCGAACAGTACATGGTAATTTGGGCTTACGACAACAAGCAACAGAAAAATCAGATGATGGCCTTCAAGTATACCGATGCCGGTCGTAAGATGGTTGCGAGTGTTGGATATACGAATGACAAAACTGATTACAATCTCAGTTTAGATCCAACACCTTTCGCCGTTGAAGTTAATGGTAATAAGCTGCAATCCGGGCAGTCTACAACCGCTGGTACTAGTGATGTAGATTTTGTTCTAGCTTAATTTAAGTTAGCTAAAAATCAGTTTTTTTAAGAAAGGGTTGCAGCAATTGCGCCCTTTTTTATGTTTTATTAGGGGTTCGGGAGCTTCTAATTTTTAGGAATAATTTACGAATAAATATTATGACCAATATCACCTAGAAATCATAGAGTCTTTATAAATATTTACCAACTCATCCTATTGTTAGAGAAATATTTTAAATATTCATTCTAAAGAAGGAGCAATTTTTGTAGCTTCAAGGGTTAAGTTTTAATTAGTGAATAAAATACTTGTAGAAGTGTCAAGGGCTAGCGGTATCAAAGCTACTGTTGATAAAGGTTAATTTATAGCAAATCGTAGTTAAATACTACACGTAAATATTTTTACTTGTGAACTGAGTTGCGTGTTTAATAACCATTAAGTTTCGCAAGCAATTATACCATCTTCGTCTTGCCGTTTATCTGTTATTTACCTTTAACGCTTTTACTGTCCTCCGCAAATTAAAAAGAGAGAAGAACACATGGCTAACAATCCAATCGAAAATATCATTCCTAATCAACCTCCTGTAGACCAGAAAAAATCTGATGCTCACGTGCTGAAGTCTCGTTTAGAGTGGGGTGAACCTGCATTTACCATTCTCGACGTGCGCGATCGCCCAACCTACAACGATGGCCACATCATGGGCGCTGTATCAATGTCGATGGATGGTTTAGGTGATGCAGCAGCGGAAAGTTTAGCCAAAACTCGCGATATCTACGTTTACGGTGCTAGCGATGCCGATACTACCCAAGCCGCACAAGCTTTAAGAAGCAAAGGCTTTGAAAATGTATCCGAATTAAAAGGTGGACTCGCTGCATGGAAAGCAATCGGTGGCCCTACTGAAGGTATTGTAGAATCAAGAACTCCTGTTGGTAAGGATGATTACAACGTCGTCGATAGAATGAAAGATCAAGCAGCCAATATGGACAAGTAAGTCAATTTTAACAACGGATTTCTAACAAATTGTAGAGACGCGATATATCGCGTCTCTATAGCTTTATGATGATAAACGAACCTATTGAAATTAACTAAACAAGGCGAATTATCGTAATTTTCTAATGCTCAAACAAACCGTTAAACTGGAACAAATCCAACTGTACTATTGTTGGCAAACATTTAAAGCAATCTTCAGCTAATTCCAATCTTTCCTCACGTTCAAGCATTTCTATCAACTTTCGCCGGATGCTAACTAAATAACGCACGTCGTTAGCAGCATAACTTAGTTGAGCATCGGATAAATTTTCAGCGTTACCCCAATCGGAAGATTGAGCGCTTTTATCAAGTTCTACTTCTTCTAATTGCAGCACCAATTCTTTAAGCCCATGTCTGGGAGTATAAGTCCGAACTAATTTACTAGCAATCTTGGTACAGAAAACCGGATTTACCATGATTCCTAGATAATGACGTAAGGTTGCTAAGTCAAAACGGGCAAAGTGAAATATCTTTACAACATTATCCGCTTCTAAAAGTTTTTTCATATTAGGGGCTTCAGTTTGTCCTTTAGCAATCCGCACAACCGTCACCTTACCTTTATCATCTGCTATTTGCACCAAACACAAACGATCGCGTAAAGGCAATAATCCCATAGTTTCGGTATCTACAGCAATCGCTTCACACTTAAGATATTGCGAGAGAGTAGCCTCATCAAAATCGCGATCGCAAACCTGAAAATCTTGTAATTCCATGAATCCTTAAAAATCAATGTAGTGTTCGCTGTTACGGAAAAAGCGAACGCTACTTTATTCTTAAAAAAAATAATAAATCAAACTCATCTACTACGAATAAAAATTTGTGTCAGAAAATATTCGTCTTCGCTATTTACGGCTACACCAACTCCAGTTAAATTATATTTGCCATGAATATTCTTGAGATGTCCGGGACTCTCAATCCAACCTTTTACAGCTTCCTCAACTGGATCTTCATAGCCAAAGTTGAAAGCAACGTTTTCAGATGCACTGTCATAGCGAATAAAAGTACCATCAACTCTTTTAGCAAAGCCATTATGACTAAAGGGGACTCGATGTTGAGCCATATTCTGGCTGTGAATCCTCGCTTGCTTGGAAATTTTGCTATCTAACTTCAACTTTGGCAATTTTTTGGAAACTCGATATTGATTTATTTTCTCAAATATAGACTTTTCCAAATCGGTAGTTTTTACGGTAGTAGATAGCTTAAGTGCATGTGGTGGAATTAACAATGGCTTCTTCACAGTCGGTTCGCTTGTAGACGTATGACCAGGTACAGGCTTTGTGGCCATAGCGCTAGCTAACACGATAGTGGTAAAAGCAATGCCAAGAAAAGTTTTTCGACTCATGGGCGATTACATAATTTATAGTCTCTTGAGACGCTAACCCGGAACATAAGGTTTCTTTATATACCCGTGCGAAATTAGGTGTTTTATTATTTAAAGAATCTTTGCATATCCTTTGTTTACCGTCAAGACTAGCTAATTAAGGCAATTTTGATATTTTTTTTATATAAAGCGATTCCAAATTATAAATGAAGACTTTAAAAAGTTTTAATTTATCTAAGTAATTATTCTGACTCAGTGTTGAACAAAATAATTTTGGTAATTAAAAGGAATTTAATTAAGCTACAAATAGTACATTCTATCGACAAATAAAAAGTCAAAAATTAGCTGTTCTAAATCCTACATTTTGCTGATACATTGAAAACTAAGAGATAGCAATTTTTAGTTGAATCTAATACAGACTGATTTCTCAAACCACGCAATAACTTTAGACTTTTTTCTGAATATGGCAAGAAGTTTTTATATTAAGTTCGGATAAATACTTTTAACTCGGCTCCTAGAGTAGCGCAACTACAAACATCTTTTTATTCGTATTATTAAATTTGTATTTCCCGTTACCTTTATTTATTTCTTAAGATATAAGCTGCATTCACTCTTAAGATAGAGGCTAGCTGACAAACTATGTGAAAAAGCAAAGGTATTTACATATATGGATAAATAAACTAAATTTATAGCAGTCCTAAATGATTATTGAAATGTTTAGTAGTAGGTTAGCGAAGGACAAGCTTCGTCAACGTAATACTTTATAAATGTAAAATTGCTATATACATATCTATATTAGATACATATAAAAATGCTTTTGAAAGTCTTATTAAAAACCTATAATTACGGCAAAACAACATAGCTAGCAAAAATATTGTAAGTACGTGTAAGCATTTTTGAGTTTGATAAATTATTGATGAATACATTTTTATCATCATCTAGAAACTTTGCCCTGATTTCAACTGCATTGATTGCTGTTGGGCTAGCGTTAATCCATTTATTTAGTAAAAATCTACGCTTTCCTAAACTTCCTCGCAGTCGCTGGCTGAGTGGTGCGGGTGGGGTATCGGTTGCTTATGTATTTGTGCATATACTGCCAGAATTAAGCGAACATCAAGCAGTATTGGAGGAATCAAGCAAAGGATTCATTTCTTTTTTTGAACATCATGTTTACTTGCTAGCACTTCTAGGCTTAACCGCATTTTACGGTTTGGAGAAAATGGCTACTGAATCTCGCGATAGTCAAGAAGAAGCAGGAAAAGGAGACGTTACAACACAAGGAGTATTTTGGGTACATATTGCATCTTTCGCAATTTACAATGCTTTGATTGGCTACTTATTAATGCACCGAGAAGAGCCAGATATAAAAAATTTATTGCTATATAGTTTAGCAATGGCACTGCATTTTGTTGTCAACGACTTCGGATTACGAGAAAATCATAAGCATATTTATGACTATATCGGACGCTGGATACTAGCAGCAGCAGTTATTGTGGGATGGGCGATCGGTAGCGGTACTCAAATCGGAGAAACTGCGATCGCCGTTCTTTTTGCTTTTCTAGCAGGGGGAATCGTTCTTAACGTACTCAAAGAAGAACTTCCCGAAGAACGAGAAAGCCGTTTTTGGGCTTTTGGATTAGGTGTAGCAGTTTATAGTGTTTTACTTTTAGCTTTGTAATTAAACATTTTATTTGTATTCTTTTGGTTCTTCAGTACATACTATACGGCATTAAATCATAAAAAAAAAAGGAACAGACAATAGGGAATAGGGAATAGGGAACAGGTAAAAATAGGCTCAAAGCATCAATAATCTTAATTTAGGGGCAAATAATCTTTTAAAAGTAAAGCTTTCAAAGTTTCTTACAGGCAATGAAGGCATATTAACAAATAAAGAACCATTATTTTTTTATCTAATTTTGTAGACTACAGGTAAATTAGCAAAAATAACTTCTTAAAAAAAGCTAAAACAAACAATCAAACTATCTCTTGAGATATTTAGTATTCTTTCTAAAGATAGATTCTCATAATATTAATAAGTAATGCTTCAGCTAGAAGATTTTATCAAAATAATAGTATATCTTAAAAATATCGAAAAGATTGATTAAAGATTTTTATTGAGTTTAATAAATATTATTTTATCAATAGATAAACATATAAATAATAAAATATTAGTGTGTCTGCTAAATTAACCAATTAATTTGAGCATTAAAGAGGTGTCTATGCTAAAGCAAAGAAAAAATATTACAACCTTAAGAAGATTTTTGAGTGGCTTTGCAGTTTTAATTCCGTTCCTTCCCTTAGCTGCATTTGCAATTCCTAAACGTCCGAATCCTAAACGCAATCCTTGTCCTAAAATCTATTACGAAGAACCTTACAACAATAGAATATTAGTACCCGCAGGATGCACACCTAATGCCGCAACTCAACGTTGGAAAAAAACCGGGCAAGCTGTGGATCAATCTGTAAATATAGTAGCTCCGGTTACAAATGTAAAGCCTATTCAGCCTCCGATTCCCGAAAATCGCGCTAATGCTATTGCCACTATCAAGCCAATGATGGGTAAAGTTAGCGTGATGTTGAAAAACGATACTAACGCTCGCATTTCCTATCAAGCTGTTACGCATACTGAAGTTCGGTATTTAGAAGGTGGAGAAGAAGTAATTTTACGAGATATTCCTATACCTGTAACTATCACTATGGTAAGAGAAGATAAAGGACTGTTACGAGTAATGCCGATGTCTTCCGAAGAAGACGGTATGTTAACAATTAATTTGGATGAAGAAACAAAATTTGATAACAACCAAGGTGCTTTAAGAATTCAGGAAGATGGACAAGTCTTTTTGAACTAATTGCCAAAAATATTGTAGTGTGGTTGAGTTTAAAAGTGTGGAGAAAAATGGATCGAGTACGTAACGACAAATATATGTTTGATTTGAGTAAAAGTAAGAATAGGTTTATGAATAAAATTTGGAGATTTCAGGGTGCAATTATATTAGCTGTGATGGCTTTAGTACTTCCTGCTTGCGGTAATAATGAAGCAAATGTTCCTGGTGCGGGAAACGTTACAACTGAAGAAGTTGCTGATAATACTGCTGCATTAGATGGTAAAACTGTAACCGTAAGAAGCGAACCTAAAGCTAAAGTAGGTCCTGCTTCCTTTACCGTAGAGGATGAAAAATTCTTTGGTAGCGAGCCTATCTTGGTTGTTAATGCTTCCGGAGAAACTTTTACTCTACCTGCGGATGACGATACAGAAATCCAGGTAACGGGTGTAGTTCAAAATTTTGTAATTGCAGATGTCGAACGCGAGTATAGTCTGACTTTAGATAGGCAGTATTATGTAGATTATGAAAACAAACCTGCAATTATCGCTCAGTCTATTGCATTATCACCCGACCCTGGTGATATAACTAAAAATCCGGAACAATTTTATAATAAGCGACTTGCAGTAACTGGTGAAGTAGAAGATATTCAGGATGCTAATACCTTCACCCTTGATGAAGAGGAGTTATTCGGTGCTACAGATTTGTTAGTTCTTAATGCTAAGCCAAAAGTAGCTGTTAAAGATGGTGAAGTCGTTGCAGTTACTGGAGTACTTCGTCCCTTTGTACTAGCTGAATTTGAACGCGAATACGACTTAGGTTGGGATTTACAACTTAAGCAGAAGTTAGAAGCTGAATACAAAACCAAACCTGTATTTGTAGCTGATAGCGTTTATCCTTCTGCAATTTCCGACTAATATAAGTCTGTTCTTTGAACTTTGGCTGAGATAACAATAATCTCAGCCTTTAGACTGTTTAATTTTTCACAAACCCACTATTACCTATCCCCCTAACAATGGCTAATCAAACCCAAAATGGTTTTCATTGGAGTCCGAAAATAATTTTCACGATTGCTTTCTTTGGGCTTCTGGTTGGGCTTTACTTCATATTTGTACGGAAACCTGCTGCTACTCCAGGAATGATGACAGTATCGCAGGTAGCAAGAGAAAATCCTAATTTAGTTGGTAAGTTTGTCACTATCAGAAGCAAATATATTGAAACACTTGGTCCTACTTCTTTTGCTGTCAAAAAAAGGAAGTTTTTTATTCAAAGCAAGCCAGTTATTATTATAAATGCATCGGGTAGAGTATTTAATCTTCCTACAGAAAAAGATACAGAAGTCCAAGTTACGGGTACGGTACGTCAGTTAGATATACCCAAACTTGAAAAAGAATTTAGTTTAAGATTGCAAGATAAAGTTTACGAAGATTACAAAGATGCAACTACTATTGTTGCTCAACATATAGCTTTAGCTCCGGCAGTAGAAGATATTGCCGAAAACCCCAGTAAATACTATAACCGACGCTTGGCATTGACTGGAGAAATAGAAAATATCAAGAATTCTAAAATGTTCAGCTTGGATGAAGACGATTTACTCGGTGAAGAAGATTTATTAGTTTTTAATCCCACACCCGCAATGGCTGTAAATAATGACCAAACAGTGGCTGTAACAGGAGTTCTGCGTCCATTCCGAGTTGCGGAAATGGAAAAAGAGTATAATTTTACTTGGGATACAGGATTGAAGAAAGAGATGGAATTGAAGTATAACGAAAAACCCGTGTTGATTGCCGATACTGTTTATCCTTCGAGGGTAGGATTTCAATTTTAGATTGATCGGTAATTGGTAAAAAGGAATGAATGTTCTTAAACAACTATCATTCAATCTAGGTTTAATTAAATTAAAAATATATCCCCATTGTTACGGGATTAACGCTGTACCTCAATCAGCGAATATTGCCGAAACAACTGCAACCATCTAAATTTACTTTTTGGGTAACTGTTTTAGCCGGAGTTTTTTTGTAGGATTCGCCGTAGTTTATTTACTGCAATTAAGTAAGTCGTCTGGAATACTATATTTTCCGTCAATGCTGCGTAAGTCCTAAATTGATGATAATAATTCAAGAAACCCAGTTTAAAAAAACCGGGTTTTCCATTATTAAAAATTCTTATATTTTATCTAATTTATATAATATTTATAATATCGCTATTTGTTTTCAGGACTTACGCAACGACAACGAGAGATTAAGCCTCCCAACCATTAAAATCCCCCCAACTCCCTTATTTAAGAGAAGCTTGCGTAAGTCATTATTTTAAGAAACTTCATAAAGAATATATTTTATAAAAAAATGTATCTCTACATATATAAACTGATAAAATAACTATCTTAAGACATACATCTCATCAACTTTTAAACCCTAACCACAGATAGGTGTATCGTTACTACTTTTAAGGATATTACTTTAACTATAGTTCTTCATTACCTACATCTACATGAGATTTTGTTGTAAATAGATTGTAGATTTAGTTTTAGCTATACGAGCCTCAGAATACAAAGTAAGGCTTTAAGCAAGAGATTTTATTTGCGAATAATTCGATGCTGATTGAATTATGCAGCTACTACGATGTTCGTCATCAAAAAATCATTAAAACATTAAATTTGTCGGGAGATAAATAAATTAATATTTCATAAACTACATTAACAATTGCAATAGATTCAAATCAAGATGGCACCTGAAGTAGAAATCGTAACCCAACCAAGCACTCGCGAAATATCGCCAAGTATTCCACCTTCAAGCGAAGTCACAACTATTCAAGTTGGTTTAGCTGTTATTCCCGTGGCATTTGTCGTTACTTTGGCGTTTATCTTTTTCAAACAAGTCAAATATCAGAAAAATTTATATACCAAACTAATTACTTTTAAACGTTTTTCTTCCATTCCCTGTCGTAGATGCCAGTTTTTTGACAATAATCAACACCTTCCCTGTGCGGTACAACCCGCACTAGCTTTAAGTGTAGAAGCCGTTAATTGTGGTGATTACACGCCAAAAAAGAGATAAAACAGTTTTAAGTAATTTTTTACAAAACTGCCCTTCTATTTATTTTTGACCGTTAGGACTTACCTAAAAACGCTTTGGCAATCTCAACAAAATTTATTTCTTTTTTGGATTCTTTTCCAAATTAACCCTATATTCAAACATTAATTATTAGGAGGACAATTCATTCGTGCGGTTAATCAAAAATCTGATTCCATTTTTCTTAGTTACATTATTTGTCGCAATACTGGGTAATTTATCCCCGGCTATGTCTCAAACTCCAGATGTCGGAGCGCTTAATATTGACAATATATCTACAGGGTTAAATTTTGAAAACTTATTAACCTACACGCCCATGCAGCACTCGATTGTTGGGGGCTTTTTGACACTTGGATATGCAGCACAAGCAGCAGGTTTGGTTTATTTTCTGTCAACGATGGGTAGTATTGCTCCCCGCTATCGGCTTTCTTCTGCATTGTCTGCTGTGGTGATGGTATCGGCTTTCCTGGAATTGTGGCGACTGGCACAAGATTGGAAAGAAGCATTTACTTTTACTGATGGTTTGTGGCGGCCTGTTAATGATGCTTTCTCCAACGGCTTCCGTTATATAAATTGGTCTATTGACGTACCAATCTTGCTGATACAACTTGTGGTTGTGTTAGGCTTAACCCGCAAAAGCGGCATATCTTACGCGACCAAATTCACTATTGGCGGACTTTTGATGATTTGGACGGGATATATCGGACAATTTTATGAAGTAACAGATCCAATTCCGTTTTGGATTTGGGGTGCAATTAGTACCGTATTTTATATCTATGTTTTGTTTGTAGTTGGGAAATTGATTTCTAAAGAAGCTGACAATTTACCTACAAGCCCGGACAATCTTCCCAAAATGATGCGGTTTGTCCGCACCTATCTGTTTATAACTTGGTCAATTTATCCCATAGCCTATATTATCCCGGCGTTTTGGTTTGATGGCTGGGGTGTAGTTGCACGGCAAATTATTTATACGATTGCCGATATTACCTCTAAGGTTATCTATGGTGTTATTTTAGGTTACATTGCTCGCAAGCGTAGTGAAGCCATCGATTACGAACCCGCAGTAGCAGCTGCGCGACGATAGTTTCTTCGTTTATCTCATTTTATCTCGTTCCCAGCTTCCGAGCTGGGAATGCATTCGTAGAGGCTCTGCCTCGTAGGTTGCAGCCGGAGTCTAGATAGTCAAAAAACCTGGCAGCGATCGATACTAACTATGTATCTGTAGATAGAAATAATAATAATTGTAAGCGCGGGTAATTGCGGAAAATTTATGCAAGAAGTCTATCAAAAGGTCAATTTAAAAAATCAGAGTTTGTATCAATGTTAGATCGGACAAAAAAATTAATTTCTAATCTAAAAGGAGAAAATTATGTATACAGGTGAAATGCAGCGTGCAGTCGGTACTTTTGCTTCTCGTCCAGAAGCAGAGAGAGCGCTTCATGAATTGAGAGATTCTGGCTTTAATATGGACAAAATTTCCGTAGTTGTTAAAAACACTGAAGGACAAGAACAGGTAAGCGGTACGGATTACGAAAAATCAAAAGGCGAACAAGCAGCCGGAGGAGCCAAAGCTGGAGCAACAGCTGGAGGCATTACCGGGGGAATAATTGGTTTAATACCCAGTTTAGGTGTTTTAGCAATTCCTGGAGTTGGCCCAGCAGCAGAAATAGGGATATTACTGGCAAATACTCTAATCGGTGCGGCTAGCGGTGCGGCTGGCGGTGGTTTACTTGGTGCTTTGATTGGTTGGGGAGTACCTGAAGAACGGGCAAACTATTATAACGACAGACTTTCCCAAGGATATTATGTAGTTCTGGTTGAAGGAACCTCAACAGAAATTAACGCGGCTCAATCGATTTTAAGCAATCAAGGTGTGCGAGATTGGGAAATTTATAACTCTCCTACAACTGGAAGTGTTCGCACTAATACGGGTTTATAATTTTTCGCTCATCAATACTAATTAAAAAATACGCAAATACGGAGACGTTGCACTGCAACGTCTCTACATTAATGTCTCTTATATCGATAAACTTCAAACTTAAATATTTGTATATTATTTTTTCGCTTAAGTTTAACTATTATTTATAATAATTAAACTTAAGCAATAACTAAAAGGATGCGGAGGAAAGTTATAAGTAAAACTCACCGGAGCATCCCTAGTTTTTTTAACTTAGTAGTGGCTGGCGCTTCCGAGCGAGCAAGATGTATGTCTTTCAGACACACTCCGCTAACGCACTACCTGCGGGTTTTTCAACAATTGGAATGCTCCCAAAATCATAGACTTTTAGTTTTTCCTAAATGTCCCTTTTTCAAGTGGGAAGGTAGGATAATCAGATAATCGCGTTAAAAACTATATTTATTAAACATCCTTTAAGAAGAAATTTGTTTAATTAAAGGTAGGACTTACGCAAAATCAACGTAATTGCGTCATTACTCACGAGAGGCGAAGTAATCTCCTCAGATGCTGGGATTGCTTCCCTACACTGCTTTTTGGTCGCAATGACAATTTATAGTTGCGTAAGTCCTAAAAGGATGAAAATAATTCTGTAGATATTTACTTTCTATAAATATTAATATAACTAATGAAACCTGCAAATATTCTTCAAAGTTTGCAATCTAACGACTTAATGAAAATGCGAACTGTGTCAGAAGTGATGCAGAGTACGGTAATTCATGCATCCCCAACTGCGAACTTACTTAGCATCGCTCAAATTATGGCACAGAAGAAAATTAGTAGTGTTGTAATTGCACAAGAAGGAATAGCGCGAGTAAGAAAAGCAGTTTTCCCCGTAGGAATAATTACACAGCGAGATGTAGAGCTAATTCAAGCTTTGGAATTAGATTTAGCTAATATTCAGGCAAAAACGGTGATGAATAGCTCGTTATTTTCGGTGCGTGCAACTGATTCGCTGCTTGATGCTTTTGAGGAAATGCAGCGTAGAAACTTGCAGCAACTGGTAGTAGTCGGAGATGCAGGGGAATTAGTCGGAATTTTAACTCAATCTAGTTGTTTAAAAGAACGAGTTGTAAAAAAAAAGACACGCTTACTGAGGTAGAACAAAAGTTACAAGAAAAAACATCTCAGTTAATCCAGGTAACTCATCAACTACGAAGAGAAATTAATCAACGTCAGCAAAGCCAGCAAGCATACCGTCAAGCTTCGATTGAATTAGAAAACCAAGTTGCACTAAGAACTGCCGAACTTCTCAAAGTCAACCAAGAATTGAGCGTAAGCCTCGAAGAACAAACTGTTTTTGAAGAGGAATTACGTCAGCAAAACGAAGAATTATTGATTGCTCATGAAGACGCAAAGTTACAGCAACAGCGTTATGAGGATTTATTTCAATTTGCTCCGGATGCATATTTGGTGACTGATGCCAATGGAAAGATTCAAGAAGCTAACCAAAAGGCTTGCAACTTATTTGGCGTAACCCATAAATATCTTATAGGTAAACCAATATTTATTTTTATTGCCGAGCCTAATCGCAGAAGCTTTCGTACTCAAGTGAATTTGTTGCAACGGGTGGAGGATTGGGAATGTTCTATAAAGCCCAGACGTAGCGAGCCAATAAACGCCACAATTACCATGACTAGTATCCACGATCGAGAGGGTAATCTGGTAGGCAAGCGGTTAATGTTTCGCGATATTACCCAACGCAAGCAAGCAGAAGAGAAAATTAAACAGCAAGCCGCTTTACTTGATATTACAACAGATGCAATTATAGTTTGCAATTTGGAAAACCAGATATTGTTCTGGAATCGGGGAGCAGAAAGTTTGTATCAATGGCAGAGAAATGTTGCTGTAAACCAGAATATTCAAGATATAGATAAACGCAATTCGTTTCAATTACAAGAAGCTTTTGTTAAAGTACTCGAAGATAATTGTTGGCAGGGTGAGTTGGAGCAACTCACAAAAAACGGTAAAAAGATAGTTGTTTACAGCCGTTGGATATTGATGCGCGACGAACAAAATAATCCACAATCAATTTTGATAGTCAATACCGACATCACCGAGAAAAAACAACTAGAAGCACAATATTATCGAGCGCAACGTCTGGAAAGCCTCGGCACCTTAGCTTCCGGTATTGCTCACGATCTGAATAATATCCTAACTCCGATTCTTACAGGCTCTCAACTACTGCCGCGTAAACTTCCCGATTTGGACGAAAAAAATCGGTTTATTCTCAAAATGCTTGAAGATAACTCCAAGCGCGGTGGCCAACTTGTCAAGCAAATTACATCTTTTGCCAGGGGAGCAGAAGGACATCATGTTGCCATGCAATTACGACATCTAATTAAAGAAATTACGCAGATTGTCAACAGTACATTTCCGGTGGGAATCGAATTTAGTACCAAAATACCAACAAATAATCTTTGGACGGTAGAAGCACAGCCAACTCAAATACATCAAATATTGATGAATTTATGTATTAACGCTCGCGATGCCATGCCCGAAGGAGGCAAGCTCACTATTGCAGCCGAAAATAAATATATTGATGAAAATTATCACAGCATGAATCCCGAAGCAAAGGTAGGTGATTATGTAGCGATATCTGTTACCGATACCGGATGTGGCATACCGGAAGAAATTAAGGAGCGAATTTTTGAACCGTTTTTCACTACCAAGGAAGTGGGAAAAGGCACGGGATTGGGACTTTCTACAACGATTGGTATCGTCAAAAACCACGGTGGTTTTGTCCGGGTTTTCTCTCAACTAGGTAAAGGTAGTCAGTTTGAAATATATTTACCTGCCAGCCACAGCCAAGAAGTAAAACAAACTGCTGATGGAATGAGTAACGGTAACGGGGAATTAATTCTGGTTGTAGATGACGAAGCATACATTCGAGAAATGACCGAAAATTCTCTTTTATCTCATAACTATAAAATACTTACTGCTAATGATGGTACCGAGGCTTTTGCATTGTATGTTAAACAGAAACAGGAAATTAATTTAGTATTGATAGATATACAAATGCCGTCTATAGATGGGTTTCAAGTTATTAAAGTTTTGCAACGAATGAATCCTGATGTCAAAATTATTGCTATGAGCGGACTTGAATCCAATCGTCAATTAATAGGAGCAAATGATATTAAAGTAGAAGCATTTTTATCCAAGCCTTATACCCTTGGGGAATTATTAGCAAAGATGAAAGCTGTTTTGAATAACGGCAATAAAAAGGTTAAAGGTTAAAATTCTTGATTCGTAATAATTGCTAGCTTTGGAGAAGGGGAAAATATCAAAAATGAACGTCTTAGTATTTAATGCGGGTAGTGCTTCTCTCAAGTTTGAATTAATCCGGGCTGATTCTCATAACCCTTCCCTGAAGCAGTTGCACAAAGTAATCAGCGGTTCCATCGAACATATCGGAGGGCATACGGTTTTATCGCAGTTGCAGGATAAAGAAGTAATTGATAAGCAGCAGATAACTGCTAATGATTATAATACCGCAACTCAACAAGCATTAAAGTGGTTTAAGGTAAAAGAAATAAATAGCGAAATTGATGTTGTCGGACATCGAATAGTGCATGGAGCAAACCGCTTCACTACTCCAGTATTAATTGATGATAAGGTAATAGCAGATATCGAAGCTCTCGAAGAACTTGCACCCCTACACAATGCAAACGGTGTAGATGTAATTAGGGCTAGCCGTGACGTACTTGGTGACGTGCCGATGGTAGCTGTTTTTGATACCGTATTCCATCGTTATATACCGGAGTTTGCCCACCTTTACGGAATTCCGTTTGAATTGTCCGAACGCTATCAAATCAGGCGTTATGGCTTTCACGGTATCTCACATGAATATATGGCGACCAGATACGCGCAATTAACCGATACTCCCAAAGAAGAAGTTGATATTATTACCCTGCATTTAGAAAGTGGCTGTTCTGCAACGGCAATTAAAGCCGGAAAATCAATAGATACATCAATGGGTTTTACACCGTTGGAAGGTTTGATGATGGGGAAACGTTGCGGCGATATCGATCCCGCATTGATAAATTATCTTGCCACAAAAGAAGGAGTTGAAGTTAGTAAAATAGAAGAATTACTTAATCATAAATCAGGGCTTTTAGGTGTTTCTGGAATGTCTCACGATACGCGAGTGCTGATGAAACATTTTGATAATGATAAACGGGTGCGTCTGGCAATGGAAATTTTTTGTTACCGCATTCTTAAGTATATTGGAGCTTATTTAGCCGCTTTGGGTGGAGCTAAGGCAATTGTATTTGGTGGTGGAATTGGGGAAAATACGCTTTTCGTGCGTCATTATATTTGTTCTCAACTTAAATGGTGCGGATTAGAATTTGATTCGGATCGAAATCAACAAACCATCGATTGTGAAGGTCGAATTAGTACCAATGATTCTGGGTTGCACGCTTATGTAATACCCGTTGAGGAAGGTTTGCAGATTGCACAACAGGCGGTTTTGAAGGGTTTGTAGTTGCGCTTTAGCGCCAAATATTCAGGGTTTTAGCCTTTAGGTACAAACAATGTTTTACCCTCAGAACTAATGGGACAGACCACATTACTGCTTTGTCCCATAAAAAATGACGGTTGAGGGAGAGGGGGAAGAAAAAAGTTTGTGTTTTTAGGATACACCCCTCAAAACTAATGGGATCGACTACTACTGGTTCACCACATAAGTTATGAGGGGTAGCACATTCGTAGTGCGAGCATCTTGCTCGCTGGCGCTATCGAGCGAGCAAGATGCTCGCACTACGCAAACCCATCAAAATTAACGTGGCGGAGTACTACGCTCCGACTACTACACCACCATTAGGATGTAATACCTGTCCGGCAAAGTAAGAAGAGTCATCTGATGCTAGAAAAACAAAACAGGTAGCAACTTCAACTGGTTGCCCTGGGCGTTGCATCGGTACTTGTTTGCCAAAGCCTTCGACTTGTTCGGCAGGGAATGCATCGGGAATAAAAGGAGTCCAAATCGGTCCGGGAGCTACTCCATTCACGCGGATACCTTTCTTTAATAATGATTGAGACAGGGAACGAGTAAAGGCAAGGATTGCACCTTTAGTTGTTGAATAGCTGAGTAAAGGAGCATTACCTTTGTAAGCATTAATCGAGGTGGTATTAATAATCGAGCTGCCTTCTTTGAGATGGGGAATTGCAGCTTTGCACAAATAAAACATCGAGAAGATGTTTGTACTAAAAATACTACCCAAACGTGCTGAATCGATATCTTCTAAAGTTTCAGGGTTTTCCATGTACTGCTCGGCAGCATTATTAACTAGGATATCTAGTTTGCCCAACTCTTTTACAGTCTTTTGTACTACCTCAGCACAAAACTGTTCGTTGCTAATATCTCCTGGCAATAACAAACACTTTTGTCCTTCTGCTTCCACTAACTTTTTAGTTTTTTGGGCATCCTCATGTTCGTTGAGATAAACGATCGCAACATCTGCACCTTCTTTAGCGTACAGCACTGACACAGAACGACCGATACCGCTGTCACCGCCAGTAATTAAAGCTACTTTGCTCTTTAACTTATCGCTGCCTTTATAGCTTTCGCGATCGTACTGCGGTTGAGGGTTCATTTCCGATTCTAATGCAGGTTGCCTATCTTGAGACTGAGCAGGAATTTTATCTGCGGAAATAGCCATGTTAGTTCTCCTTATTTATTGCGTACAATTAATATTTCTTTATTAGATGTTTTTAAGGTCGAATAAAGGTCGAAGCAAGTGCCTTCACTATGCTAATCGTTTCGTTAAACAAGAAAATTAATTGTACTAATGGTCAATTGAGAAGTTATCGAATAAAACAGAATTTAATCTTATTCTCTTTCCCCCTCCCGATGTTATGTGATGCTGTATTAATAAAACCTTTATCGCTAGATAGATTATTAAATTATATTTTTCTATACAAAGAAGTAGATTAGAAGTTAGAGCTAATGGGCAATAGACATTTAGAAATACATGAATTGCTTACCTGACAATATAATAAAGGTTTGTTTTGAATTTATATCCTTTCGGTTGAAAGATTATGAGCAATTTGGCATCTATCAATAGTTAGACTTATTTAATACTGTAACTTCTGCAACTCTTACTTAGAGGATGTTTGGAAAGCTATTAATACAACTCGAAACTTTTAAGATCCCCTAAACTCCCTTAAAAAAAAAGGGACTTTACCCTGCTTTCATAAGGGGGAAGGGCGGATAATCCGAGAACTGCGCGAAAAAACTATACTTCCAAACATCTTCTTACATTGTTACCAAGATGTCAAAATCAGAGCCAATTTATGCCCTTAGTTATACAAAAGGTTAACGTCTTTATATCTATCGAATGAAGAATTAACTAACTTTTATTTTTATGCTTGAGTTTTTAAAGGTTAATCAAGATTGAAGCAATATTAAGGATATTATAAATGAGTTTATTTAACTTAATTATTACAGCCACTATGGCGATATGCCTTTGGCATCACGCTTCGCGTAACGCCATCATAGTTGGTTTTAAATTACTTAAGCGTAAGTATTCATTCGCGTCAACTACAGCCCTTTTATCTCTAGTAATATTTGCTTATTCTTCCAGTACCCTACCAGCATTAGCAACACCGAATTTAGCAGCTTTGGGGGCTAAAGATAGCGCTATCCACGAATCACAGCAAACGATGGAAGAAGACCTGAAGCTAACCCCAGGAGGCGGTCATTATAGCGGTATTGAATATAGCGCTAGAACTGCTGCCGAGGAAAGTCCTTTAAGCGACGAAACTATCAAACAAAGTATCGAACCTTATACCAACGACAACCTTATCGTTAGCGTTACCAATGGTGCAGTTAAGCTTTCAGGAAGAGTTGAAAATAAAGAAGTTGCTCGTCATGTTGTAGAGGAAATTAAAGAAATTCCAGGCGTTCATGAAATTACTTTCGATATTGGTTTAGAAAATCAGGCTTTGTAATTATTTGGGGCAAGGTTCATTTAATGCACGTTTTCTTCAGTTCTGCTATCTGGAGAAAATTTTGCTTATTTTTCTAACAATAAATTTAAACAATAAAATCTTTTAGCTATGGCATATCGACTTAAAAACAAAGAATGTATCGGTGCAGAAATTAAACGAATTGCTTGGGAACAAACCGATAAAGCGATCGAACAGTTAACTGAGGAAATTAAAAGCGATAATATTGATTCTTCCTCAAATGCATCTGCTGTAAACGAACGCCAAGAAGCTATTCACGATGTACGCAAACGAATCAAAAAAATACGAGCAGTTGTGAGATTAGTTAGAGACGAGTTAGGAAAAGAAGTCTATAAACGAGAAAACGAATGTTTTCGAGATGCCGGACGTGGTTTGTCTGAAGTGCGAGATGCTCAAGTATTATTAGAAACTTTTAATAAATTAGAAAAACATTTTGCAGAATTTATCAAACCAGAAGGATTCGTAGATTTACAACAAATATTAGTAGAGCATCATCAAAACACTTGCAAACGAGTTTTAGAAACAGAAAATACAGCTTTAGAAGTGCTTGCGGATATTAAAAATGCCCAAGAGCGAATCCCTAATTGGTCGCTAGAATCAAGCAACGGTAAATCAATATTAAATAATGGTTTGCAGCGAGTTTATCAACGCGGTTATCAAGCTTGTCAATCTATATTAGAAGCAGAACAACCAACAGTAGAAGAATTCCACGATTGGCGCAAACGGGTTAAATATCTTTGGTATCACCTGCGGATTTTACGTCCAGTTTGGTCAGATATAATTAAAGAATGGGCTAGCCAAACTCATAATTTAGCTGAATATTTGGGAGACGACCACGATTTAGCCGTGCTGCATAAGTTTGTTAATAATCGGCAAGAAATGTTGACAAATAAAGCAGAATTTGAAATTGTTAATTCATTGATAAATCGCCGTAGAAAACAGTTACAATTAGCTGCTAAGTCTTTAGGACAAAGAATTTACGTCGAATCACCAGAAGTTTTTAGCAATCGAATTAATGCTTATTGGCAAATATGGCGACAAGAGCAGCAGTCAAATTGAATTTTATGAATTTTATGGAGCAAGTTAACAGCGCCGCTTGGAAAAAAAAAGTGAACCGCAACTATTATTCCCTGTTCCCTACTCCCATGTAATTAATCAAAGGAGCAAAAATATATGTCAGTAAAAGAGTTACAAAAAAGCGATATGATGGCTCATCTGCTTTCTGCTCTTGATGAAGGTAAAGATATTGGTCATTATGGTAGATTAGTATTTGCAATGGTAGCCCGTCACTTTTTAAGCGAATCTGAACTAATTAGTTATTTAAGAAAAGATAAGGATTTTAGTGAAGAAGATGCTCGCTCTATGTATTTACAGGTGCAAGGCAAAGACTATAATCCACCCCAACGAGAGCGGATTCTGGAATGGCAGTCTCATCAAGATTTTCCAATCTGCCCTAATCCTGATGACCCAGATTCCTGTAATGTATATAAGGATTTGCAGTTCCCCTCTGAGATATACGAACAGATTTCTGAGTATCACGAACAAAAATCAGAAAGTTAAATCATATTTAATAAATCCGTAATCATTGTAGAGATGTGGCAGTGCTACGTCTCTAGCAATATGAAATCATCAATTCAAATTGACTCACTAACACCAATTTATTTATCGCAATTCTAAAATTATAAATTCTCCTTAACTATCTTGTTAACTGGGATTCTACTGCTGGGTTTACTGCGACGGGAAAAGCGCGGCATTGGAAACATTGGCTTTGAAAGTTTTGTGATTTTAATCTTCTATCTGGGTGGGTTTTGGTTGTTATTTTCTTCGTAGTAAATTACGGAGACGTTGCCGGGCGCAACGTCTCTATACTAATAGTCTGTTATGACTTATTATATAGTTGCTTTCCTGCTTCTAGTTGGGAGTCAATCTGTTCGCGGTTGCTGATAAATGTGTACTGCTCGTTAAAGCTACCCGACGGGCGATCGCCAACAATGTATTGGCGTACTGGTATATCCGGAGCATTGATAACAATACGATCTGACACTCGTACTATCGCTTTTGGTGCATTGGGATTTTCTTCTTCAAGTCGAGAAATTACCCACAGTTCGTTGTTTACTGCATATACATCTTGAATTTCCAGATTGTAACCACCAGAAGGAGCCTCTACTTCTGCGGTAATAGTGCGTTCTTTTCGCTCTACCCCAGGTAAATCAACATCAATATATGGAACTTCAACGGTTTCTTCTTCCTGCACTACAATTACTTTGGGTACCGTGACGGTGCGCTTGGTTACTCCAACCTTCACATCAGGTCCTTTTATATCATACTCTGGTAATCTTCCGGGTTTTATATTTACTTCAGGTAAGCGGGCTGCTTGTTCTTTCTCGATTTGACACGATGCCAAAGGAACAAGAAGCATACTTAACGATAAAGGTAAGATTTTTTGCATGACTAAAGGTTGCGATCGCATTTTTATATTACAAGTAAACGACATAATTAAGTTATGAGCAATGATAAGAATGCTGACAAAGAAGCGAAACTAATTGCTTAGATACTGGAACCTTAATTACACTGTTCCAAATAATTAGTAATCATTCTATTATCTAAGTAAATATACTTAATAGGCATTCTTTGATATTCGCTATATTTACTAATATTAATCATTTTGGCTCAATTTACATCGCTCTACAGTTATAAATAAAATTTACTTATGATTATATTTGATACCAAAATTTGATAATTACGGTTAAAAGCAATAGTACTTTTAGCTTCAAGAGATCGGAATGCATATCTATCTTTAGATATAGTAGCCGCGACCGCTTGGTGTGAGGGAGCATTGTTGAAGCAAGAATTCTCTGTTATTTTATTCTGCGGGAGAACGTGAAAATCTATTAATGTAGGTTGATAAGTATGCTCAAAAAATGTTTAATCAATTTACCTTGGCACAAATATCAACATTTGCTCCCATCGGCTGGCAGGGACTTACTTTTCGTTTAATTGTTGCTTTGATTATCGGCATAATTATTGGCTTAGAACGAGAAACAAAACAAAAGTCAGCAGGACTCAGAACTAATATGTTGGTGTGTTTTGCTTCTACTTTGCTGATACTCATCCCAATTGAAATTGGTGTGGTGCAACAGAATCTAGATGTATTAGGACGAGTGATTTCCGGAATTATTAGCGGTGTTGGTTTTATCGGTGGAGGAACTATTTTACGTCAATCGGAGGTTAAAGGTTTAACTTCTGCTGCTACCATCTGGATGACATCTGCTTTGGGTATTGCAGTTGGTTGTGGCTTGTGGCAATTAGGTTTAGCCGGAGCATTAGTTACTTGGATAATTTTGCGACTGTTCCATAAATGGGAAAATTATCTTTGATTTAATGTAGTTTCGTTTAGTCTAATATTGTTTATTTATATTCATAAAACTACAAATAATCTAACTCATGGTTTAACAAAAATTAAATCAAAATAAATTTAATTATGACTCTGGATAGAACTAATAGATATCATCAGCGAATAACATGATAATAAGCAGACTAATCAAAAGTAATTAAAACATATTAGAGAAATTTATGAGTATTAATTGTCTTGAACGTCCAAAGTTTCATCAGCAGCAAAAAGTTTATTTTCTTGGCGGTAGTGGCGAAGTAAAGAAACTTCAAAGAGAAGTTGATACTTGGATTTATACCGTTGAAATGAATATGGGTTTAGAACCACACTTTGGGCGAATAGGTGCCGAGACGACTATTCTTTTAGAAGAAGAAGATATCTGTACGAATTAATTTGTAATAATTAAAACAAATGTTTTAATAGCCCAATTTCCTAAAATTGGCACAAACAAACATCCTTCAATCAAAATACTGTAAACCGAACGGGGTGTTTCCGCTTTAACCGCCCAAATATAGCTGAGATTAACCCCTACAGCTAAAATCATTTCTGGATGATAAGTTATAGTATCTGTTATCCATGCACCAATTATTATCGGCAATATCAATATATTCATCGCTGTTAAAAGTATTTTTGTTCCCTTAATTCCGACCATAATTGGTAATGTCACCACACCTTTTTTACGGTCAGATTCTACATCCCGAATATCAAAAACATGGGAATTAGAAACAATAAATACAAACATAAACAAAGTTGTTAATGTTGCTGCTAGATCGAATTTAGCTCCCGCATAAGCTAAAGGTAAAGCAATAACGGCATAAGTTAAGATGCTACCAACAATCCAGGCTTTTGAACCGGGAATATCTTTCAATCGGTACCATTGCCATTCCGATTTACTTTTCCAGGGAAATAAAGGCGTACCGTAAACTAAAGGAACGATACCCGCACAACTAACATATCGGACTCTTAAAGGTGCATAGTAAAGAAGTAAAGCAGTAGTTGCGATCGCACTAAATAAGAAAACAAAAATATACGGTTTTTGGAAGAATAACTGCGCTTTAGCTTCGGGAATTTTTTGGACGTAAGAATCAAAAATCCGGTCTAAATTGTAAGGAATTAAAGCAGTCACAAAAATTAGAGCTATTGGTTGCCAATTGTCGCCCAATTCTAGGACATTTTGAGTAAATAATCCTAAAGATGCAATTGCTCCAGCCACCCAAATACTAGGATAGATAACAAAATTTAAAAAGCAATCGTATAGCCATTTAGAAACAGCATTTGATTCAAGTTGGTTAATTGTCATTCAATTTTGGATTTTAGATTTTGGATCGATCTTATGTCTATAGCCTATATGCCCGAAACGATCGCTAATCACTTTTTGGTATCTAGCTAATTTTTTAGTCATTACAAAGAACCAAATTATTTGATTCTGAGTGCAATAGTATAAGAATTTCTTTGTTTCGCTTGTCGCCGACTTCTCACTATACGAAAATCGTTATCTATATACAAATGCTCAAATTCAGGAGTAGCACCCAAAGCTGTTTTATATTTCTTCGCAGTACTGCTATCTAAGTTTTTTAATTCCACTTGAGTATAGTTATTTGCTGTTTCTGTATTTTGATAAGATTTCACTACCTTAGTAAACCAATTATCTGCTTTTTCAATACTTAGAGGAATTTTTTGCCATCTTAATGCTTGTTTAATACCAATATTTTCAATCAGCCATTCATCTGCTTTAATTTGATACTTTTGCACTATCATTAAGTCAAAAGCTAAGAATGCCGATGCTAATTTTTGCAGCCAACCAAATTTGAGCTTATTACCTGGCGCATAGCGAGCCATATTGGCATAGAAACCATCATCATGAAAAATTTGATAAGATTGCTCCGGTAAACGTCCTGGTAAAGTATCTTGAAAGGGAATTGTACTAAAAACTGATTTCCATACACCGAGAACTAAAGGTACTTGCTCTTCTACTTGAGGAAAAGGATTGCGCTGGCTTAACTCAGTAACAATAGGCGCTAAACACTCTTGATAAAACTGTACTTTTTGCTTAAGTGGTTGGCTATCTTTATCTTGAGTAAGCTGTAATAACTTTTGCTTTAATTCTTCTGTATTTTGATTTAATTCCTGGGAATTTAATGCTGTATCGTCAATCATATAAATCTTTATTTCTTATTTCTAAGTACTCGTGCCAACATTCAATTTAACATTTTGTTTGGATAGGGAACGCCGGATCTGGAAACGATTATATAACTGAGTAGTAATTATATAAATAATCCAGGCTTAACTACTTATTATTCTATCTCACTTAAAACTATCGCAATTCCACGAGTAGTTTCAAATTCTTGGCAAAGTAAGACAATTGCATGATTTAAGATTGCAGCTATTAGGCGCTAACTGGCTCCGTATAACCCTGAATATTCTCCGGTTCAAACTGACGTATTACTCTTGTAGCTTCTCTTATCTGAGCCTCAGTTCCTTTAAACACAATGATATACTTACCAGCGTTCAAACGATTGCGGTAAGCCAGCGCGTCACCGCTACCTACAGTCCAACCTACAGCACCACCAACTAAAACTGCACCCAACCCTCCGGAAGCCGCGCCTAAAATACCTCCAATAACATGATTTCCGATACTACCAGCCCAGCTAAAAATTTCAATTCCTGAAAGTAAATTAAAAGCATAGCCAGCCGCAAATCCAAAAGGAATCACCCAGTAAAGAAGTTTTTTTGATTGTTTTCCAGCTTGTTTATTCGGCTGAATGAATCCAAATTCATCTGCACTTTTATAACCTTGTCCAAGAATGGTAATTTTATCTTTAGGAAAGTTTTCTTTTTCCAGAGCCGTGTAAGCCGCTTCAACTTGAAAGCGATCGGATAATACAGCAATTAAATAATTCATAAAACAAATTCGCCTTTAATAATTTATCTAGATTATGCGATTTGAAATTAATGAAAATCAATATAGGGTTGGAGAAACAGCATTATCGCTCCGACACCTACAAACGATATACTTACCCAAAATAAAACTAAATTAAGTCTCATAATTTTGTATCCTGATTTCAATTAAATTAAAAAACACTACCCTCTGTTATGAAGCTAGCGATCGACTACTTATTCAAAGTTAAACTTTAAATTTTATTTATTTATCCCTCAGTTGAGAGAATCTGTGTCAGATTAAAATATGTCAAAAGTCTAACTATAGCTAGTTGTAATGGTGCAACAGTAAAGCAATCTCCTACCCTTTGTTATTCCCGCGATTGGGATAAAATCTCTCCGGCAATAACTCCCACGCAGCAGCATCAGCACCCCAGTTACGAAAAATTTTCTGACGTGCCTTCCTCATTAGCAAAGCGCCAGTTATAAATTCGCTTCCACGCGGAACTCCATTTCCCTGTCTCATCGGCTTGCTCTAGAGCGCGAATTTCAGCTTCTAAGGCTTCAGCGTGTTTTTGCAATATGGCTTCGACTTGTTGAAAGTGTTGTTCGGGTGATTGCAAAATTTGTTATTTCCCGTATCCTAATTTTATTCCTATTGCCGGATGACAAAAAATTATAGCTGGTTCTTCCGCAGCTTTTTATCAATCAAAGCAGATTTCTATATTGCTCGCGCAATAAGTTAATTTTAATGCGGATTTTTGAGATTCTGAGTGTAAGATGTATCATAAATTTCAGTGCGTATAATTAAGTATCAAGATAATGTTTAAAGTATGAAATTAAGTCTACCTATCTCCGGCAAAACAGTAAATTTATTGCTCCCAAACATTTTCCTGCTTAACGAGCTAAATTGTATATACTGTTTACTTTGATATTTTTGTCAAGCCCTCTTTATACGCAAAATAACAGTCGCATAAACTATAAAGTGATACAAAAAGCTCATTAATCCTATTTGTATTTTTACTTATTTACCTAGCAATTTACGTTCAAATAAGAACCGATCGATGCTACTTATAATTTTAAAATGCTAAAAATAATACCTTCGACGATGGAAACAAATTTTATAAAATTTTATAAATCTATTTATTAATGATATTTTTTTAAAGAAGCTTTCATATTACTTCACATTAGTTGATTTAAACAAAGAGAGCGATTACTGAGAAAATATAAAAAACTAGTAGCAATCAAGGCCGCCAAGTAGGTCAATAGCAAGCCACAAAGGTGGTCAAACAAGGGGCAGAGGATAAAGACTAATGGGACGATTTGATAACGGACCAGAAAAACCGGGTAAAGCAGGCGAGCCATACGGTTCAGCCGAATCAGCTTTGCGGGCTGTCACTGAGGAATTACAAATTATCCAGCGGAATTTGCTCAAATCCTTGCAGGATGATGTCAAGCGCCTACAAGGTGAAAAAATCCGCTTGGCTGATGATATCAAACGTCTGCAAGAAGAAAGAGAGCAGTTGCAAGGAGGAAGACAAATTGACGAGTTACAGGTGTTGATGCGTCAATTAGCCCAAGTTTTGGGAAATCATATTTCCGTGCAGTTACAAGCTTCATTAGAAAAATTGGTCTCGAACCCAACGGGAAACACAACTCTCCAATCCGGAACCGGAACATATACCACTACTCAGAATCAAGAATCCGAATCAATCGGTAATGCTTTTAATAATGCTTTTAACACGCTGCAACAAGATTTAGAAGATTATCAAAGTAGCCTTTCCCAGCAATTGTCTCGAATGTCATTGCAGCAGGAACAAGGGGAAGCTATCTTACAAGAATTGGTAAATCGTCTCAAACAAGAATTACAAGCTACTACCAGCGAAGATGCTCAAACGGACTTTGAAGTTGAGGAACAATTAGAAGAAGTTGATTATGTAGCAGATTCTCCTGAAATTCAAGAAGAATCTACACGGCAAGAGCCATTTCCAACAAGTTTATTAGAGGAGCAGGAAAATATAATTCCTCCTGCTGCGGATACCACAACCGCAACTTCTACCGTTCGAGGAGCTAACGTTTCCTTGCCCGAAACATCACCTCAAACGGTACCAGAAGCTAGCAGAGAACCCGCCACACCATCACAACCACTATCTAGACAAATAGAAGGGTTTAGGCAGCGTCCCAAGGGATTATTACTGATTGCATTGTCCGCAGTTGCTACGTCTATTTACAACGTTGCAATTAAAGCAATATTCAACGGTGTATTCGATTTAGATCAATTAATATCGCCAACTTTAGGAAATTGCCTATTCGTTTTAATGCTAAGAATGCTGGTTGTTGTGCCCATGATGTTAGTTTTGGCACCCATCTTGCACCCCAGAGTTTGGTACGATTTACAAAATTTAATAGACTCAATTAAAGCAAACCGCAATCCTACGACTATTACAACTAGAAGAGTACTGATGCTATCAGCTATCAGTGGATGCTTCTTGTTTTTATCTCAAGTAATGCTTTACTTGTCCATCGCCCAAGTTGTCACCGGAATGGCGATCGCCCTTTTATTCGTGTACCCAATTGTCAGTGGACTATTGTCATGGCTTTTATTTCGCGACATTCCTACCTTATTTCGTGCTTTTGCTTATGCAATGATTGCTTTAGGAATAGCTTTAGTATTGGGTGGAGCCTCAAGCGATACAGGTAACGTTTCACTTGGAAGTATTACAGGAATATTAGCCGGAATAAGCTTTGCATTTTACGTTATATTGACCCGTATTTGCGCCTCACGACTGCATCCGGTTTCTTTTACTTTGATTAACTTTGCCACAATGCTGTTTTTGTGCTTTATCGGCTTGTGCTTTATCACCATACTGCTGCCTTTACCAACAGGTTGGAACTTAGAAATAAATTCTGTGAACTTTTTAGAACTGATTTTAAGCACCTTCATTTTGGGAGTACTAACCCTTTGCGGGTACTTGCTAAATAACTTTGGAATCCGTAAACTCGGAGCTACAAGAGCCGGACTCATCAGTTCCACCGTGCCAGCTTTAACAGTAATTTTCGCCGGAATAATAATTCAAGAATCTTTACCATTCATCCAGGTTATCGGAGTTTTACTAGTTACCTTCGGAGCCGCAGCCTTCAGCATCGAGAAATTGCAGCAGCAGCGAAAAGCCCCTCGTTCGAGTTGATGGGGGGATGGGGGGGGACAAGGGGACAAGGGAGAGGGGGTAGAGGGGGTAGAGGGGGTAGATAAAATTTTTAACTGATAACTGCTCACTGCTCACTGCTCACTGATAACTGATTACTGGTATATAGTAAGCCACACTTGCAGTTAAGAGCTGCTAACATACATCTTTGCGGGAATGTAAAAAGGACACGCTTGCTAATTCTGGTTGTAATGGGAGAAATTCTGTGTCAATCGAAACCGGATTGCACTAGCTGTTTTGGGGGTGACAGGCTTAAATTGCTTGCCAATATAACGCAGGTGAAGATACTGACCAAAAAGTTATGGCAATTTTAATGACAATGTGAGTTTTTACTTTCTCCTGTAAAAATACGGGTAAAATGTTGTTTATCATTACCACTAACACCCTTAGTTATTGCATAATAGATAAATTAAAGTAAACACATAACCTGCGCTCGGGTGTATACTACTTACTTTCCTGTAATTCTTGATTTTGTAAACCTGCTATTCAACAGTTTGTAATATGCATAACGATACTGATCTGATCAAACGTCTCGACCCCAGCGCGATGGATCAGATCATGCTTTATTTGGCTTTCAGTGCCATGCGAACTAGCGGGCACAGGCACGGGGCATTTTTAGATGCTGCCGCAACAGCAGCTAAGTGTGCGATTTATATGACCTATCTGGAGCAGGGACAAAACCTGCGAATGACTGGTCACTTGCATCACTTAGAGCCGAAGCGGGTGAAAGCCATTGTAGAAGAAGTCAGACAAGCGCTGACTGAAGGAAGACTGCTGAAAATGCTTGGTTCTCAGGAGCCGCGCTATTTGATTCAGTTTCCTTATGTATGGATGGAAAAATATCCTTGGCAACCGGGGCGATCGCGTATTCCGGGCACCAGTTTGACATCTGAGGAAAAAAGACAGATTGAGCAAAAATTGCCCGATAATCTGCCCGATGCCCAGTTGATCACCTCTTTTGAATTTTTGGAGTTAATTGAATTTCTTCATAAACGTTCTCAAGAAGACTTACCTGAAAGACATCAAATGCCTTTGAGCGAAGCTTTAGCGGAGCATATCAAGCGTCGCTTACTTTACTCAAGCACCGTAACTCGGGTTGATTCACCTTGGGGAATGCCTTTCTACGCTCTTACTCGTCCGTATTATGCGACAGCAAGTGACGAAGAGCGCACCTACATTATGGTGGAAGATACCGCCAGATTTTTTCGCATGATGAGAGAGTGGTCAGAAAGACAGCAGAACACAATGCGAGTTTTGGAAGAAATGGATATTCCACCCGAACGTATAGATGAAGCTCTAGAAGAACTCGATCAAGTCATCCGTGCTTGGGCAGATAAATACCATCAAGTAGGTGGAGCGCCAATGGCTCTCCAGATGGTTTTTGGTAAAAAAGAAGAATAGTTTTTCAGCAGTCATAAAAACGACTGCCTTTAACTGCCAATTTTTCAATTCTAGCAAAAATACGTAAAAATACAATTGAATAAAAAATTCAGGCTGGGTTTACTTGTTGTGCAAACCCGGCCTGTTTTTTGGGAATTGGGATTTAAGAGTTAGGAGTTAGGAGTTAGGAGTTAGGAGTTAAGAATTTTCTACCCCCTCTACCCCCCTCTCCCCATCTTCCCCATCTCCCCATCCCCTTGTCCCCTTACGGAGCCGGAGGAACCGGAACAGTTTCAAAAGTAGGGCTAAATCCTTCAGAAGGGGGTAATGGAGGAACTCCAGGTGTTGATAAAGGTACAACATTGCTGATTCTCTCACTAGCGTCAATACAACTTTCCATCGCCTGTGTGGGTGAAAAATCGATTTCAGAACGCAAACCTACAACACATTTGCCAAACTTAACTGGTAATAAGCTGCGATTGCAGTAACTTAAAATAGCTGGATTAACAGTTTCCTGACTTGTGGTGCCGATGCCAACAACACAAGTTGCTAAATCGTTAGGACGACGTGCTTGTCCGCAGAAAGGGAGCGAATCCGTCGCAGGGATTTGAGTTCTCCGCTGAATTTGACCTACACATGAAGATACTTCTTTAGGTCGAAGCGCAGCAGCACAAGCAGTACTTGCAGCTTCCGGTAGAATACCTACACTTAAAAGACGTGCAGCACATACGCGATACTCATTTTGGTTTCTTCTAAGAAGATTAGTTATAGCATTACTAGGTAAAGCCATAGCTAAGATACCAGCCATAGCTAATACTGGTGGTGCTGATTTAGCTGTTAATTTAGCTGTTAATTTAAAAAAATTAAAATCGAAGCGCATTCGAGAAAGCATTTTTGTTTCACAATTTACAGAACCGAAACCTTTAACCTTGCCGAAACGACGAAATCCGAGCATGGAAATTCTCCAAACACCTTTGTGTAATGCTATCTCATTTTTCAGCGAGCAGTAATCATTGAGGAATTAGGAGTTAACAGTTTAATATTTATAGTTTAAATTTCTCCTTGTCCCCTTGTCTCCCCCTCTTCCCCCTTTCCCATTCCATATTCTTCCCGATCGCCTCTATAATGTTATGTCTGTGAGTAAAATTTATTCGTGATTGAATTAAGGGAGCGATAATGTCCCGATATAGAGGACCTAGATTAAGAATTACACGCCGCCTGGGTGAATTGCCAGGATTAAGTCGTAAAACTGCTAGACGTGCTTATCCCCCCGGACAGCACGGTCAAAACCGTAAAAAGCGCTCTGAGTATGCTATCCGTTTGGAGGAAAAGCAAAAGCTCAAGTTTAACTACGGTTTAACTGAAAAGCAAATGGTACGTTATATCCGTAAAGCAAGACGAGTAACTGGTTCTACCGGACAGATACTGTTACAGTTTCTCGAAATGCGTTTGGATAACACCGTTTTCCGTTTGGGAATGGCTCCAACTATTCCCGCAGCACGTCAACTAGTTAATCACGGACACGTGCAAGTAAACGGTCGCGAAGTTAACATTGCTAGCTACCAGTGTCGTCCTGGAGATGTTATTGGAGTTAAAAATAAAGAAGCTTCTCGCCAATTGGTAGAAACCAATTTGCAATATCCTGGCTTAGCAAACCTTCCCAGCCATTTAGAGTTTGATAAAAATTCAATGGTTGGTAAAGTAAACGGTCTTTGCGAACGTGAATGGGTGGCTTTGAGCGTCAATGAACTGCTAGTAGTGGAATACTACTCAAGAAAAGCCTAACGATTTTGGAGTTAGGAGTGAGGAGTTAGGAGTGAGGAGTTAGGAGTGAATTGGTATTTAAAACTTCTACCCCATTTACCCGCTCTACCCCACGCCACTTTGCTCGTACTACGGGATGACGACCCACGCAAGTGGCTCCTCTTCCCCCTCTCTCCTTATCTCCCTATCACCTCCAAGCCGATCTCTTTGTTGATAAAAAAACAAAAGTGTTAATTATTAGTTGCGTTCAGCCTTCACCAATATAATATGCGACTAATTAAAAGTTAATAATTAGGCACCCTTAAGTCACGCTGTATACATATATCGGTATTATTAAGCTATTTTACGCAACAACGAATATTATTTTATATCTTTTTAAAATAGTGCGATAGCGAAGCGCTGCTGCAAGCAGATCGCACAAAGCGGTATTGACTTACATCGATGTGATATTAGCCCTTTGCAGGAAATTAAAAATATAAAAATCTTACAAAGCAAATAACGTGGAGAAGTTTTTAATTTCCCCACGCTACGTGTGTTTTATTAGTTTGTAGTAAGGGCTTCAGCCCTCTTAGGACTAAAGTCCTTACTACGAACCTTTCTAAACTGTCAATCAACCAACAAGTTCAATATTTTGAAATTGTCCTATTGCTGTTGAGTTTGCGACATCATCGTCGTTACCGATAGTTAAGAAGTCGAATTTACCAGTAAAGAAATCTCCTACAGCTATGGAATATTGCGTAAATCCGTTTTCGGAACCAACAATATAGTCGTCTAAGTCTTCGATTGCCCAGCTTTGGCTACCATCAACTTGGAAGAAATGTTGACTATCTTCTTTACTACTAATAATGTTGTCATTATCGAAGCCAATTCCCTGAATTTCAGCTTCACCATTACCCGCAAAGTCAAATTTGAGTAAAGTATTTTCAGTGACTTCATAGCCGGTAATATCCAAGCGTTTCCAACCGTTTTCTTCTAACTGCAATTCATTGTTATTGTTAACAGTTGACATTATGTTTGTGTTTTGACTCTCGCCACCGTAGGATAGAATTTCTTTGCTTTGAGTTTCTCCATTGATGGAAATATCAAGTAAATCGGGAGTCGATTCAAATATCTCAATATTGCTGAATGTACTTGCAGCGTTGGGGTTAGATCGATCGTCGTCGTTAGCAATTGTTAGGAAGTCAAAATCTCCAAGGAAGAACTCACCAACTGGGATTTCATAAATATCTTTGTCACCCGATTTACCAACAATGAATCTACTGATATTTTCAATACCCCAACTTTGGCTACCATCAACCTGGAAGAAATGTTTACTATCTGGTGTGCGACTAACGATATTATCGTTATCGAAGCCAATACCCTGAATTTCAGCATCACCATTACCCGCGAATTCAAAACGTAGAACAGTATTTTTTGTGATAGTTGAGTTAATCTCAAGCTTTTGCCAACGGTTTCCGCTCAAGTTAAGTTCATTATCAGAGGATATCTCAACAGTTCCATTATCAGGATTGTCTTGACTTCCACCATAGGATTCAACTGAACTGATGTCGAGAATATTATCTCTTTGGGGAGGTGTTTCGTCTCCATCAGTGTTTACAGGAGTTTCTTCTATGGGAGGATTGTCTTGTGGTGCCGGTGGTGTTGTTCCCGGAGGTGCATCCGAACCACCAATCACAATTAGATAACCGTCGTTTTTACCACCTGCACTATTTTGTATGGCATTGTGAGTAATTTGGCTTTTTTCAAAATCGGTGGTTGTAACTACTGCCGTTGTACCATTACGAACTGCTGCTACAGCTCCATCACTATCTGTAATTGGAGTCCATGCAAGTCTTTGTGTTAAGTCTGGACTGATTATTGCAATATATCCTTCATAGCCTGTATATTCGCTTACAGGCTGTCCTTCGATAGTCTGTTCGCTTCGATTTGCAATCTTATATGCTGAATCTCCACCTAAAATTACAGTACCGTCTTCTGCTGCTGTAATTGAACTTACATCAACAGAGTTTCCTTTACCACTGTCTAATCGACTTAACAATGATTGACCTTTGATTAAATCGCCAGTTTCGAGGTCATAGCGACCGTACCAAGTCATCTTAACCGAACCCACATTAGTAGGTCTAGTATATTGGTCTGTTTCTATCTTTCTATCGGCAGTAACTTTCTCTGATAGATCGAAAGGATCTCGATAGAAAATAGAGAAGCCGGTACCGCCATTGACATAGTATGAAGAATATAGTTGTCCGTCGCGTCCGATTGCTACACGCTGTCCCCGCGTATCAGCCATCAAGTTTTCTTTGTAGATATCTTTATCATCGAAGTCATAGTTCTTCCAGAGACTTTCTCCTTCATAAGACAATGCTTCAGTAAAGGCTACCTGCAAAATTCCGGTTTTTTGCTCGAATCCCGTCGTAATAACCATACCACCATTTTGGTCGGTAACAGCTATATCAAGAAAATTACGCCTGCTGCTATCTGTACTCCACTTTCTTAGCTCTTCTCCGTTGCTGTCAAACAGAGAAGCTCTATCGTCACCATTGCGATCGCGAACAACTCCGACTTTTCCACTATCGGAAATCGCGATACGAGCAACGTCAGCTATAAATTTACTCCATTTTACTTCTGTGGCATCAGCGTTTAGTACGGCGATTCCACCTTCGTAAGCAACAGCGATGTCCCCATTTTTCGAGACTTCTAAATCCAGTACTTTTCCTGGTAAACGAGTTACAGCAATAACTTTGTTGGTTTTGGCATCATAACGGACTATAGTTCCGTCACCACCACCGAGGAGTTCAGTCTCTTCTCCTCCGAGGTTGGCATTTTTTAAAGAACCTCCTACAATGACGGTATTTCCATCGAGAGAAATATCTACCGCATTAGTAGAATCATTTTCCTTTCCACCTAAATAGGTAGCAGCAGAAATATCTAAATTGTTCGTAGGAGATTGAGGTAGAGCGTTATTTGATACCGACGAGAAGGAATTTTGGCTTTGAAGATTACTATCATCGAACTGATTTTTAGTAGCCATATTTCACTCATATTTAATGAACTTCCATCGGTAGATTACTCTGAATAACTAATTCCCTCTTCTTTTTTCTTTACACTTCGTAGCTGGGGAATATACGACTACCGTACATTCAAGTAAAACCGATATGGCAACCCTTAGTACAGTTTAGAAAGTTGCCACATCAGTATAAAATTCAGTATTTTATCCTTGCTTTTTAAAAATATTTTTGATAATTTATTATACTTTTATCAATCGAACATCAGTAAATCTAATAGTATATTTTGAAAGCTTTTAATAGTACTTGAGGATACGAATAAATATTGAATTTTGCTGATAAAAGCAGGTATTTTTGTAAAATTTTTATCTCAGATAGGTAGTATTAGTGACTTAAAAATAGTATGCAGCTATTTACCTGCCGTAGTAACTTTTAACTTATAAAACTATGTGAAGAAGTTAGTTAATATCAAGTTCCCAATATGTTGATAGAAATGTAGAATCAAGTTATTAGGTTATCGTAGTGGGAGCGTCTCGCTTTCTAGTGGTAGCTAGCGAGCAAGATGCTCGCACTACGAACCCAATAAAATTAATGAGACAAACCAATACTTAGGAAGCTATCTCCTACCAAACAATTGATTCAAGAAAGAAACGTTTACCGCACGGTTTTCTATCGCTACCCCATCAGCATCGAATCTTTCAGCATTATTAAGGGCGATAATATAATATTTCCCTTTGATTTGAGCTAAAATTGGTCCTCCAGAAGAACCACCCGTGGTATCGCAGGAGGTTTTCAATGATATCGACTGCGGCTTTGCTGTTGGTGAGGGCTTGTTGTAAATTACCGTTTTTTCTATATGCCCTGGCTATATTGCGAAGAATTGTTGCTTCCCTTTGTTTATATCTAATTTCCCGTGCTAAAGGTAATGCTTGATTATGGAATTTGAGTGCTTGCTGGTTGTCTCCTAATGAGTTGTAGACTTTACCGATATTACTCAAAGTAGTTGCTTCTTGAGTTTTATCCCCAACTTCCCGGCTCAACGGTAATGATTGGTTATAGTGTTTTAAAGCTTGCTGGTTGTTTCCTAAATTGAAGTAAACAAAACCAATATTGTTGAGGGTTGTTGCTTGTCCACTTTTATAAGTTACTTCCTTCATTAGAGGTAATGCTTGGTTCTAGTATTTTAACGCCTGCTGCTTATCTCCCAAATCGCTATAAGCACGACCAATACTAAGTAAAATTGTTGCTTCCCATCCTTTATCTCCCGCTTTCCGCCATAAAGGAAGCGATTCTTCCCATTTTTTAATAGCCTGTTTTAATGATTCTGCGGTTCCTTGCTTAAATAACTCAAATCCTTCATCTCTCAACTTTTCCGCTTCCGCACGAATCGCTTCTTTAGAACTCACTCCCTGCTGTTGCGCTATCTCTACGCCTTCGCTTTTCGGTATCGCGCTTACCAACTCACCCACCAAGACAATACCGAGCAATGCACTCAAACCATAACGCGCTAAGTTACGTATGGCAAACTGCGAATAATTGTTTTTTTAATTTCTTTCATATTTTTATACAGGTCAATCAAAGTACCTGAAATCAATTAAAGTTAGACCAGCATCAAATCTTCAGTAGATATAATTTAGGCACTCTTGAATCACGCTGTATACATATATCGTTATTTGTAAGCGATTTTACGTAAACGCGATTATTATTTTATATGTTTTTCAAATATTATGATTGCCGAAAGCGGTATTGACTTTTTTGCACAAAGATGTATGACGATGGAAATTAGGCAACCGGAACGATAAATTAAGTATTTCAATCCTCTTAAATAACAATTGTTAGTTATTTACCTAGATGTAGAGACGCGATATATCTAGATGTAGAGACGCGATATATCGCGTCTCTACAAGTCAATTTGTAGGTAAACGAGTATCCTTCCTTGCGCGGCGTTATTTATAACTGCTCACTGATAACCGATTTTTTCGTCACAATGTAAAGATGTATTGAAAACTTCAAATAATTATGACATCGAGTTACAATCTACCTCCCAGCCCGGAAATGCCTATATTGTTAAGGCGGATGAAGTTTGTGTTTCAACCTTTGAAATACGTTGAGGATTTTGCTCGGGCTTATGGTGACAGCTTTAGTCTTCCTACTAAGGATGGTAATAATACGGTTTACTTTAGCCAACCCGAAGCGTTAGAGAAAATTTTTACGGCTGATGCGAATATTTTGGAAGCTGGTAGGGGAAACCGGATTCTCAAGTTTTTGATTGGCGATAATTCTATGATTTTACTAGATGGCGATCGCCATCAGCGTCAGCGTAAGTTGTTGGCTCCTCCTTTTCACGGGGATAGGATGCGGGCTTATGGGATGACTATGTGCGAAATAGCGCAGCAGGTAAGTGATGAATGGCAGACGGGGAAGCCTTTCAATATCCGCGAGTCGATGCAGGAAATCACTTTAAGTGTAATTTTAAGCGCGGTTTTTGGTTTGGATCGAGGGAAGCGTTTGGATCAACTTCGTCTTAATATTTCTTCGCTACTTGATTTTATAAGTTCTCCTTTGTTGTCTACGAGTTTGTTTTTTAGCTTTTTACAAAAGGATTGGGGCAGTTGGAGTCCCTGGGGTAGGGTTTTACGCTTACAGAAGCAAATTGACGATTTAATTTATGCTTTAATTGATGAACGTCGCGCCGAATCGGATTGTAATCGTGAAGATATTTTAAGTTTGATGATGTCTGCGCGTTATGAAGATGGTGGAGCAATGTCCAATGAAGAATTACGCGATGAATTAATGACGCTGCTATTTGCGGGACATGAAACTACTGCTTCTGCTTTAACTTGGGCTTTCTACTGGGTTGATTATTTACCTGAAGTACGGGAAAAGTTACTCAAGGAATTGAATGATTTGGGCGATAATCCAGAACCTGGTGTAGTTGCTAAATTGCCTTATTTAACAGCAGTATGTCAAGAAACTTTGCGTATTTATCCTATTGCTATCAATGCTTTTCCTAGAATTGCCCTAAATCCTATTGAAGTTGGTGGTTATAAATTGCCCAAAGATACTTGGATAATTCCTAGTATTTATTTAGCGCACCACCGTGAAGAAATTTACCCGCAGCCAAAACAGTTTAAGCCAGAAAGATTTTTGGAAAGACAGTTTAGCCCTTATGAATTTTTTCCTTTTGGTGGTGGGAATCGGCGCTGTATCGGTTTAGCGTTTGCAATGTATGAAATGAAGCTGGTTTTAGCTCAAATTTTATCGCAATATGAAGTATCTAGAATCGATAAACGTGCCGTCAAACCAGTAAGACGAGGTTTAACTTTAGCCACACCCGCAGGAATGAAGATGGTTGCAAAACCTGTTAAAAAAGTTGCGAGTACACCTGTAGCGGTGTAATTGTAGGGTGTGTTACGGCTAATAGTAATTTTGCTTGAGATTACAAATTTGATATTGCCGTAACGCACCATTTGATAATTAAGTTTGTGGAAGCGTAATTAAGACAATTGTTAGAATTGATGATAAGCCATCGGAGGTGAATATGGAAACCATAAAATTAAAAGGGCATATTGGAAAAGATGGTATATTGCAAATCGAAACGCCCACTAATTTGAAAGATACTTCTGTTGAGGTGGTGGTGGTTGTACAACCGTTATCAAATGTAGTTACATCCGAAGAAGCCGAAGCACGTTATAACGCTTGGGGAAAACCTACAACCAAAAAATCAATAAGCAATGCAATCATCAGAATGCAACAAATGAGCCAAGAAGTTGCTTTAGATAAAGCGTCAATCCGCTCCATGATAGAAGAAGGACGAAGATTTTAATGCAGTTTGTGTTGGATTGTTCTGTAGCAATCAGTTGGTGTCTGGTGGATGAAAATAACGATTACGCTAACGCCATACTAACAATGATGCCGAATTGTGAAGCATTTGTACCGGGAATTTGGTCGTTAGAGATTGCAAATGTTTTACTAATGGCATAACGACGCGATCGCATGACGACTGAACAAATAGATGAAGCTATTACCTTATTACAGTCATTGTTAATCCAAGTTGATACGGCTACAGATGCAAACGCATTGGGTACAACATTGGTGCTGGGACAACAGGAAAGTTTAGCATCTTATGACGCGGCTTACTTAGAATTGGCGTTGCGATTAGGACTACCATTAGCAACAATTGATACGAAGTTAGCAGAAGCAGCTACAAGGTGTAATGTGAACTTGGTTACTCCTGAAGAAGATTTGTAGGGTGTGTTACGGCTTGCAAGAATTTTGCTTGAGATTACAAATTTGATATTGCCGTAACGCACCATTATTCTATCTTTGAGCTATACCACTAGCAATCAATGTTTCTCTATATAACCAAGCTTCCCTAGCTGTTTTAAAACCATTCATCCACTTATTTTCTTTGCTATCTTTAGTTTGATATCCCATTTTCCACGTATCATTTTTAAAACAATAAAATATTTTATACAGCATCACGGGTTGAGCAAAATCATTTCCATAATCGCCGTTGTATTCTATCTGAGTACCATCTTGTTTAATACCATAAAAACGACGTTTATCTTTGTTTACATGAACTTCAACAACATCGCCTAAATGCTTGGAGTGTAAAGTAATAACTCCATCTTTGATAGTATGGAATTTAGAGTTCTGTGTAGGCATTGATATACTATGATGTAAAAATTGTAACTATTACACCACTAATATATTCTTTAAATTCTTTACCATCAATAGCTATATTCTAAAATCCAAAATTAAAATTATGGTGCGCTAATGTGTACTGTAACGCACCTTACAAAAATCTTAAATCAATTAACTCTCTGCCATAACCGTTGAATTTCTCCGATTCCTCTCTGACTTGGTGCTGGCAATGTTTTCGCTGATGGATTGATTTGCGCGCCGGGAATATTCTGACTCCAAGGGCTGTTAGGAACCGATTTCAAGTCAATATTATTATTTGTTGTCCGAAAACCGTACTGTACGAATACTTTTTGTTGTTCTGGTTGAGTTAGAAAATCAACAAATTTTTTGGCTGCGTCTGCGGTTGTGCGATCGACATTTTGACGCACGATTGCAGCGGTTGCGACTGTTTCGACTGTGGGATTTAAGTAATAAATTTGATAGGGTTTACCTTGATTTTTTGCAGATTGCTGCCAGCGAGAAAGAGCAATACTTTCATAAACTGTTGCCACATCGGCATCATTGGGGCCGCGAGTGATAAACTCTTGTAAAAGAATGTCTGTAGAACGCGGTGGTTGATAAACTGATTTTTTAACTGTACTAAATAAGGATGTTATTGCGGGATTATTGTAGTCTATATTGTTTGGATTGTTAGCATTCAGTTTCGACATTGCCCACAAATTTAAAGTTGCTTGAGCGCTATTAGAACGAGTCGGATTCGTTATTACAAAATCGAAACTTCCCCAGTTTTTTTGTCCTCCCACGGCTTCCCAACTATTAGCTTGCATTGCTTGTTCTACTCGTTGCCAAGAAAATTGATTATTGGGAAAAAGAGCGTTACCTCTTTCCGGCCAAGCGATGGCGACAAGCAAGGTTTTAGCAATAGGTTGGGGTTTGTTGTAAAAAGCTTCGCTGTTATTTTGTGCTTGATAGCGTTGGCTTAATTCATCAAGCAATTCCCCAGAAGCTGGCATTAATATTGTAGGATTAAAATCGTTTTTCCGATCGATAAACTTGTTAACGATATCTTGAGAACCTTGATATTTAAGTTCTATTTTTATGTTGGGGTTTTCTTGTTCAAATTTTTCTTCTAACTGTTCGAGCGGTGCTTGTAATTCCGTACCGCTGACAATAACAACAGTTTGCTGTAAGCCGGGAATGGGAGCGTAAGCTAAACCCAATGCTGCGAGGATAATACCAACAGAAGTAAAAGCGCGATTTTGAAGATTAGAATTAGTATTTTTCATTATTAAGGAAAATTAGGATGAAAATAACCTTACTAGACGCAGAGTACGCAGAGGGAAGATTTTAAAAGAGAAAAATTCATGTAGTGGGAGCATCTTGCTCCCTGTCTCTCAAATTGCAAATTAATATCACTTCCGAACCAGAAAAGCAAAGTTATCTTGCAAGCTAGTAAGTTCATCGGTAGAAGCTTGTAACTGACTAACTTGCCGAGCATCTGTTAAATCGGCGGTACGTAATTTATTTTGTATTTGTTGCAATACTCCAGCAGAATCTTGAATTAAAGTATAGAGACTGGTAATTTGAGCGGTGCGGGCGTTTTGTCCTTCTTTTGCTAATTGAATATTGCGCTGTAAACTGTTGCTAAGTTGATCTAAATGTTGACGCGCAATACCGGAGGATGAAGAACGTTTTGTTTCGACTTCTTGTAATTGCTGTTGTAAGTCATTGACTGATAATAAAGAATTAGCACCGTGAATTCTTCTACCTAATTCATCAATTTTTGTCGGTAATTCAATTGCTCTTTGACAAGCTTCTTGCACCGCTACTAATAAATCCATTTCAAAGGAGCCGCGATTTAATAATTGATTGGCTTCTTGACCTAATGTTTCTGCTTTTTCAGCCAAACTTTTAGCCGAAGTTTGCAATATTTCTAATTCTTTTTGTATCTGCTGTTGGGCAATTTTTTGAGCATCAGGTTCTCTTGATTTCATTACAGCAGCACCACCAGCAGCTACTGCTACAGATGCTGGTAATGCAACAAAATTGGGTAATCCAACAAAGCGAACACCGGCGACAAGAACAACACCACCAGCTAATACGGCAATTGGGTAATAAAGAGGATTTGCTAATTTCATAATTAATTTGGGAATGGGGAATTGGTAATTGGGCATTGGGAATTATAAATATATCTCTTAACTCCTAATTCCTAACTGGTTACTGGTTACTGTTCACTGTTCACTGATTTAAAATTCCACTTGTAAATCTGCCATTAATGTAGAAATAGTTTCGGGGTTGCCTTTGCGGTAATAACCTCCATTAAGTTCGGCTATTTGTTTGAGTACGTCGGGGTTGAATTCTCCTTCGTTTCCGTAACCTACCGTGAAAAAGGCTATACGTTTATCGCTGCTAAAGTTACTTTTTTCCAATTCTTGACGTAATTGCTCTAAATTAATCTTGGAACCAGAATCGTCACCATCTGTAAGGATAACTACAGCGTTAATGGCATCTTTACGAAGATTTTGCTCTAACCAGTTACGCGCTTCTAGTGCAGAGTCATACAGCCGAGTACCCCCATCGGCACGTAAGTTACCAATAAATTGCATTCCGCTTGCTTGCCCTTGGGGAGTACCGTTAACTTTTACCGGAGTGCGTATTTCTGAGTCAAAATCTATTACTGCTATTTGCTCTTTGGGGCCTAAACTTTGAATATAATTGCGTAGAGTATTTTGTACGGCAGGTAATTTATCACCCGACATTGAACCGGAAGAATCTACGACTACAACTACTTGTGAAGGTTTTTTGGCGAATTCCTGCCAGGATTTGAGCATTGCTGCGACTACTTGCGGTTGTGGAGGACGTAGAGAATCATATTTTACGTCTGGTTTAACGCCAAATTGTGGGGTAAATTTGGCACCTAGTTCTACTCCCGGTACACCTGGTCTTAATCCTAATTCTGTAGCAATTTTCTGAATTTGAGGAGTCCTTAAATATTCAATTACTTTTTCTGCGGCGGCTTTTTCGTCTGCATTTACCCAAGTTCCACTAGGTAAAATTGCCCGCATATTTGATGTAAATGTAGCTTTAGGATAAATCGCCTCAAAACGAGTTTGACCGGGTTGTAAATTCGAGTTGGCTTGAATTACCGATGATTCATATACCGAACCAATGGATGCCCAAAAGGAACCGTTTTTCACCATGTCGGTAGCCAAAGTATTTGTCGAGATTCCGTAACGAGTCACTTTACTCTGAATTTTCTGAATTTGCGATTGATATTTTTGTACATCTGCCGCTGTTAATTGTTCCGGTCTTTTCCCGGATACGCTAGTAAATTGCGCTACTAGTGTTTGCAACCCAGAGTTAGAACGAGTGGGTGCGGTATGAACAAAATTAATCGGTAATTGGGGACTGCTAGCATCAAGCTCTTTATGAGTTTTCGCCGTTACCAATGTTTTATATAAGTCTTCCTGTTTACGTAATCCAGCAGCTACATCAGCGGGTGCCATGAATACCATCGGGCTATTTGCAAGTAGCGGTGCGTCGGTAATTTCAGGAATATAATTTTGTCCGGGGAAGATTTGATTGAATTGATAAAGTAGCTGTGAATGGTAAATTTCTCCATCAACGGAAACTAATGTGGGAAACTTCGCATCATCTGGTTGTAGATTTCCCGCTTTGAGTTGTTCAGATAAAGAAATCATTTGTGCAACTACATCCCCGCTACCTTTAGCTTCGCAATTGAGGTAGAAAGCCTTACCGTTTTCTAATTTGGGTTTTGTTGCGTTAAATTTTTCGGCGGATCGATCGCAAAATTCTTCTAAAGCGCTTCCTACTACAAATTTAACTTCAAATCCTTCGTATGCTGCTGAAGGTATCTCTGGATCGTTATCACAAGCACTAAGAAATAAAGCACCCAAAACGGAGATACAAATAGAAATATTCTGAAAATTTTTCAATCTTAGATTCTTCATAAAAATGAAAATAGTGGTAAATTTACTTAGCGGTTAATCTTTATAAAAAGTCCTAACAGTAATAGAATTCCCTTAAATGTCAAAAAATTAACAACTTTAGAAAAATACGTAATCCGAGTCTTTCAAGCTGTTGTTAAAAATTGCGTATTTATTGCTCTAACGCCGAGGGATGAAATAAAACAGATTTTTAAGCATTCCATATAATACTTAATCAGTCTGTTACTACAAATTTATGAAAAAATCCCGTTTACTAAAAGACTAATTTTTAGCTCAAACAGCAGATTTACCCTTTTTTTAAACAAGATTTAATTTTTGTCTGAAAAGTATTAAGTTTGTAACTGCGCTTTTATACAAGCCACTGCAATCAATTTATTCTGAAATGATAAGTACCCATGCAAAATTAATTAAACACTTCTTCTAGGTAGGCAATAGGGAACAGGGAGCGGGGAACAGCAATATAACTAAGTAGTAAATATATAAATAATTTTGCTTAAGTACTTACTAAAGACCTAATTTAATTTATTCTAAGCAAGTAATTTCAATATTTTCCCTGAGAAAAGTAAAAATAAATACATTATTTTTCGTAAAATTACTTGAAATGTCCTGATAAGTAATAAGAGGATGACTTTTGAGAATAAATCCTCCCGCCATATATAGTTTATAAATAATTAGAAAAATGAAGATGATCGCATTCTGGGATAAGTTGAATAACCTAAGCCTAGAGATGGTTGCATACAAACTTATGTCTTCTAAGGGATGGACACCTGAAAAAACGCAAGTGGCAATTAATCGCTACAAATTATTCTTATATCTCAAGTCAGTTTATCCTGCTACGGGATTAATTCCTACCTTAGAAATGGATGCAGTTTGGCACGCTCATATGGAGGTGAATTTACTGCAATATATTTATGACACAAACTACTTATTTGGTTACACTTTGAATCATCTTTCTGCTGTAAATGAAACTGAAGAAATGCGTCAAATTTACGGAGAAGCTTCCAACAAAACTACAGCTTTATTTGAACAGATATTCGGAGCAGGAATTTTAGAACATACATCGCTTCAGACTGCTGCTTGTGCCGATTTACCTATAGACACTAATCCTGCTGCTTGCGCTGATTTACCGATTATTCCAAATGCTTTCCGCAGGTAATTGGTAATGGGTAATTGGTAATTGATAATTGGTAATTGGTAATTGGTAATTGGTAATTGGTAATGGGTAGGAGATTACTTTTATAATTTTAAATATCCGATGCCCCATGCCCATAATTTTAATTCGCGAGTAAAGCATACATTTCTTGAGCTTCTGCACTCATTTTTAAACTATCAAACCTTTCCGCTGCTTCTTTTGCTAAACGGTGGGCTTGGAATCCATTTCCACAAGCCTTTTCAAGTTTAGCGAATGTTGCTTGATGGAAAGCAATAACCCGTTTATCTTTGTGCCTTTGTGCCATTGGTAGGCTAAATTCTAATAGTTTTCGGCAAGTGGGAAAATCGCCGTTTAACAGCGCAATATCTGCCAACCAATTATTAATAGCTGCGGTTGCTTTTTGCCATTCTATTTGCTGTGCTTCAACTAATGCTTGCTCAAAGGTTGATTGTGCTTGGCTTAAATCCCCTTGCCGATAAAATATCTGTCCTTGGTAATATAAATTCTGGACTTGCTGTACAGTATATTCTCTTTTTCCAAGGTTAGCTTGTTTCAAAAGCTGTTGTTTTAACGTCAACCATTCTTGTGCTTGCTCTAACTGCGAAAGATGAACGTGCAGAATTACCATATTTGCAGCTAACTCTAACTGAAAATCTAACGTCTGATGCTGCCGTAAATCCCATGCTTCCTGTAATAAAACTTGTGCTTCTTGCAACTGCTCAACAGAGCGCATTCTAACTAAAGTCCAAGCGCGATCGCACATTGCCTCTAAGGCTATAACCCAATCCTCTGCTTGCTTTGCGGCTTCGATTAACCAGGCACTCCATTCTAAACGTTCCTCCCAGTATCCACGGATATGAACGTAACCTTTTATTCGCGACCACAAAGTTTTTACGTCAGAATATCTATTTTCAGAAATACACCACTCTAATACTGCTTGCAGATTTTCCCATTCAACTTCTAAACTTTCATAGCTTAAATGCCATTCTTTCCAATCTTTACCTTCAAATGACTCGGAAAATTTCAGATACCAGTTAACCCAACGCTGGCGCACTTCTTGTGCGAATTGAGGATTTGTATATAATTCTGCCCAAGCATATTCGCGAGTCAAAGCTGCTAAACAATAACGTTCTGAGTGCCGATAAATCAAGGAAAGTTGTTGCAACTTTACCAATGCTTGAGATATGACAATTGGATCTGGTTGATCGAAAGCTATGCTGGCTAAGGTTTCCTTGGTAACTGAACCGATGAAAAGAGTTAGAGCTAGTAATAAATATAATGGTGGTGAGTTTCTTAAAGAATTTATTGAAGCAGTAAAGCAAAAACGAGCAATATCACCTTGAGGATTTTTAATTAATCTTATTACGTCTTCGAGTAAATAACCAGCAGCCATCTGCCCGATAGCGTAAATCATCGCTGCTGGTACTCCGCTTACTGCTTCGTAAATTTGCTGCGATTCTGCATTGGTTAAGTGAACGTTTTTCTCGTTGGCTTCGTGTTGAATCAGCCGTAAACCATGTTCTCTGGGCAAACTATTAAGACGTATCGGTACGAATAAAGTTTGTTCGCGGGTAGTGAGAATTACTTTAACCGTTGGTGGCAAGTCGTAGAGAAAGGAAAGAACTTCTTGTTTGTCTTCAATGGTTTCTAAGTTATCAACAATCAATAAAGTTTTGATCTGGGAAAGTTTATGACGGATAACTCCGATTTGTTCTTGCAAAGATAAATTGTTGATTTCGGAAAACTCAAAAATACGAGCAATTTCTCGGCATATATCGCGTAAAGTACGCTGATAAATCAATCTCGGTAAAAGTCCGATCGAAGTAAGATGATTTTGTTTAGCAGATGTAAATATTATGGCTTCAAAAGCAGGTGCCTTATTAATAAAACAGCGATACGCAACTTCTACAACTAAAGTGGTTTTACCTACCCCACCAATCCCATCAACGCTAATTAAATGGGCGGAATGCCCGTAATCCAAGAGTTCCATCAATCGCGCTACTTCGCGATCGCGTCCTACAAAAGTGATATACTCCCGTGCGGGTAAGTTTTGCACGATTGGGGTTTTTTGGCTTTCTAGTGAAGCAAAATCAACAATTTCTATCTGCTGACTATTTAAATAGGATTGTTCGGAATCATCTTCGGACGTTTTCCTGTCTTTGCGTTGTTGCCATTGATTGCTAATAAAAATTCTGAGCCGATTTTCTTTACCTCTACTACTACCGCTAACATTAAACTTCTTATAAACTTGCCCCATCCTTTTTAGGCAAGCATCGGCAGAAGTACTCAATTCCGAGGCTATTTCTTCGTAGCTCTTGCCCTCGCCCATTCGCAGTAAAAAAACTTCCTCTTGATCGCGAGAAAGTTCATGATTATGCGCCATTTCAGTCAAAAAATCGGTTGGGAACATTTTGCTAAAAATTGTTTTGGCTTAATATATTCTACCTTCTTATTCAAAGTTTTCACGTATATCGGAGTAATTCGGAGTTTAAAGAAATAGTGAAGGTTCTATGTAATACATTGCCACCAAATATAAAAACTCACCACGCCACTTGCTACAACGCGCTTGTTCCCGCGCAACACAGTGGCTTCTCAATCCCTCTCCTTAGTAAGGAAGCGATACGGCAGGGTGAGGTCTCATCTTATATTTAATTACGCCTACCTACTTATTTCTCTTAACGCCTTTATTAAATACTTAAACCCGCATTATTTACATATTTACTGCTCAGTTATATTACTGTTCCCTGTTGCACCCAACCCCATTCCCTACCCAAAAGAGATATTTAATTAATTTTGCACAAGTACTTATTTTTTTTACCTGACTTTCAGAGTTATTCGGAGTCATCAAAAATCTTTTATATAGGTCGTTTTCCATACTGACATCAGAAAAAATACTGAGCTAATATTCTAAACACTCGGAGTAAAAAACTTGTGTGGCAAGATAATTGCTCAATTCTTTTGAAATCCGAATAAATTCTGTTTGTAGCTAAAAATTATACTTAGGCAATATTATGCGTCAGTTTCTCAAGTCTGCTGCAAAAGCTTCTGCTGTATCCGCGATTGCTTGTGCTTTGACTTTCGTATCCACATTGTCTGCAAACGCTCAGTCCAAAAAAGGTTTGGAAGGACATTACGTTGGTGGTAGTTTTCAAACTGGAAGTGGATTAACTAGTCTCAGCATTTACGGACGATATGACGTTCGTGAGTTTCCAATTTCTGTCAGAGGTAGCGTGGCTGTTATAGACGGTAGTGGCGATACCAATACTTTTTTCCAACCAGCAGTTACCTACGATTTACCTATTAGCGATAAGGCAAATGCTTATGCTGGTGCTGGCTTGGCTTTCGGAAGTGGTGATTCGACTGCATTTTTAAACGCTGGTGCAGAAACAGAAATTGCTACTAATGTAGTGGCTTTCGGCGATCTGATTGTTCCTTTGGATAATGATGCTGATGCTGGTTTCGGTATTGGGCTTGGTTATCGTTTCTAAGCATTGAAGCATCTGTTAGTTCCATCAAAAAGAATCAAGCGTAAAAAAGCATAAATGACTATGCGGGGAAGAGCTTAGACTTTTACCCGCGTTTTTCATGTCCTGCGATCGCGAATCGGGCATCATAAGTAACTGTACCTTGATTAATTTAACATTCTGTTTGCATGGGGAATGGGGAACAGGGAACGGGGAACAGGGAACGGGGAACACTGAAACAGTTGATTTATCCCAAGCGACTTAAATCTACGGAGTTATTCGGAGCTTTACTGAATTTTAATGTAAAATGTTTCATATATAGCTATATACAGCATAATTACGGAGTTATATTGTAAAATAAGCAGAGTTTAAACGAGGATGAAAAAGAAGTAATACAGTATCAGGGGATAATTGATAGTACTTCATCACATAAGTTATGAGAGGTGCTTACGCTTGTCGAATACTAGACTCAAGGTTTTCTTAATTGCTGCTACCAATTAGACGTAGGTAAGTATTTAGGTACGTATCTCCCACGAAACTTCAGTAGACATATATTATTTTGGGAAATTAGTTATGAATCAAGGTTTACAACAGAAAGTATCGTCTAAAATTCTATTAATTGATAGCTATGAGATATTTTTGAGTGGAACAGTAAAAATATTACGTTCCTATTATCCTGATGCTAAAATTTATGCTGCTACAACTGTAGAAAACGCTTTACATCAAATTGCCACAATTAAGCCAGAGTTAGTTATTACCGATATTTGTGTTGCACAAAATATTGGGGGAGCAATCGGGATTAATAATGGTATGCAGCTTCTAAAAGAATTATTAACTAATCATCCAAAAATTAATATATTAGTACAAAGTACTTATCTTAATACTTTAGTGCGAATCAAATCGGAAATTGACAATCATCCATCGGGTTTTGTTGTTGCAGATAAATCTCTTTCTACTCAAGAAATTTTGAATAGAGTCGAATGGGCTTTGCAGGGATTGACTCATACCAAAGATATCAAAGCGATTAACTCTGGATTAGAGTTAAAACCAGAGTGGTTAAGGCTGCTTAATCTAGCATTTGAGGAAGGATTGCAAGATAAGGCAATTGCTGCACATATTTGTGTTTCCGAGCGAATGGTACGTCATTATTGGTTTAAGTTACAAGAAGTCTTAGATATCAATATTAACGAACTGAAACATCAAGGAAAGAACCTTCGAGTTATAACTCATATTCGAGCAAGGGAAGAAGGTTTTATTGATTAGTTTTTCGTAAAAGCTTGAAACTCTGATAAATATAGCGCTTTTCGGTTGAGTCGAATACATTTTAAACCTCACCCTGTTTTGTGGACATCCCGGGAACGAGGGTGAGGTCAATTTGTATTGCACTAAGCGTGAAAACCGCTATAAATAGGGATGATTGTTGGATTAAAACAATCGAAATAATTCTTATATTTTTATAAACTATTAAACTATAAACTTATAAGAATTATTATGCCTAAAGGCATTACGCCATATATCAATACCGAGTAAATGTAACCACGATACTGATACTAATTACAAATTGACTTCTGGACACTTTCTACTTTTTTTTATTTTTCCTAATATGTTTGACCTTGTTATTTCAACTTTGGTTAGATTATAATCTTCCTTGAACGAAAAAACACTATTAGTAGTATAAATATTTTTGTATAAATTTATTCTCTAATCTTGGGTTAATTTCTTGACTAAAACTTTATTTGTTATGTTAAATTGACAGTTTGCAATGTTTGAGCCGGTAAATTACTGGAAATGGAAATTTTTTGTAAAAATTGTATATCGTGCCTAAATGTAAATAGAAATAATTCTGTCAGTTTAAATAATTATAGTGATTTGAATTGATTTTAGCTGTATTAGTGTTTGTACCCAAGCATTTCCCCAGTATCACAGGAGACGTAAAAATGAATAAATTATTAATAAGTGTTGTAATGCTTGGATTCGGAGTAATAGCATACTCACCAAAGGTTGATGCAGCAGATACCTTTTCTCCCCGGCAATTATTGACAACACAAGCAGAATTTGTCTCACTGTTTGCTCAAGTGAATGTTGAAAATTCCGTAGTAGCAACTTCTGGATGGAAACAGTTTTATTCAGATGAAGGCAATTTTTCAATTTTTGTACCCAGCACATCTATTACTAATTTAAATTCTAAAAGTGAAGATTACTCTATAAATATTTATTATGCGGATACCAAGAAAAGTTCGTATATAGTTGGCTACGTTGATTATAATAATGACTTAAGTAAATTAACAGTTGATGAAGTTTATCATAAGTTTTTGAATGAATTTTTAGGTGCTGATGTCAAGTTTATCAATCAGAAAGATATTACTTTGGGTAAGTATCCAGGTATAGAAGTAGAATATGAAAACGGTAATCAAAAAGCAGTTGCTAAAAGTCGATTGTTTTTAGTAGGACAAAGGTTGTATATTTTAGATGTTTCTAATTATAAAGCTGGAGACGCTAAACAATTTTTTAGTTCTTTTCGATTGGAGAAGAATATAAAAGAAAATCCTAGCGAGATTGCTTTTAACTGAAATATTGTATTATTCTTGATAATTAGTTAGCCCGGTTGTTTCCACGTTGCACAACTAAACAATCTTGTATTAGAGATAAACCGGGTTTCTCGAATGTTAAAAATTTCATTGACGCGAATTAAGCTGCAACAATTGATATCAAATCCGGTTATACCGGAAGGATCGAAATAACCTTACTAGAGCGCAGAGAGCGCAGAGGAAGAGGAAGAGAGAGAAAGTAAAAATAATTCTAATATAAATGAAAACAATATGAAGTGGTAAACAGCTTCAAAAATTAATTAATAGGAGCAAACCCGGCTTGCTTAATTAAATTTTTACCTTCATTTGTTTTTAACCAGTTTGCATAAGCGCGAGCAGCTTCGGCAGATTCTTTTACTGAGTGGAAATCTTTATGTAAATCGGGTTCATCCATATTAATACCGCTTTTTTTATAAATAATATATAATCTTCTAGTAATAGGATATCGATCGCCACTAGCCAATTTATCAGTATCTACCTGATTCGGCTGTTTTATACAATCGGGATAAGGAATTAATGGTTGTTGATAGGGAGCAACTGTATTATTATTCGTGTTTCCTAATTTTAAAGTTTTTACGCTACATTGATTAACAACTTCTGAAGCTGATGCGTAGTAAATACTTCCTGGTTGTGCTGCTACTTTGGCTATACCTTGTGTAGTATTGGAAACAGGTTGAACAAAGTTTGTATCGATTTTTTTTTCTCTTAAAACGTATTGAGAAAAATACTCTACGGTACCTCCTGCTTCTTTAAGCCGAGATAATGGTACTATCGGTAAATTTTTTCCGCCTAATTCTTGCCAGTTGCGAATTTTGCCTGTATAGATACCTTCAAGCTGGGTTAATGATAATTCATTAATGTTGAGATTGCGGTTTACTGCTACTGCAATCGCATCAATAGCTACGGGAATTTCTTCTAAAACAAAGCCTAGTTTTTCTGCTTCTTTTTCTTCTTTTGAAGTAAGTATGCGAGAAGATAAAGCAAAATCAATTTCGCCTTCTAAAAGCATTTTTATTCCAGTAGCGGAACCCGGATAATCATTTTTCGGGTGGGTATATTCTACTTTAAATTGAGGATGAACTATTTCAAGTACTCTTTGCACTTTGTTGTGAATAGGTGCCCAAGTGGTGCTTCCTCCATAGTAAAATGTTCCCGAAGGAAAAGTTACCGGATTATCCGAATTATCTGTTTCTTGCTTCTGAGTTTCTGAATTTCGTGATATTCCAAGCAAGTTTGCAGTATTATTTTTACCAGTAATAATAATACTACAGCTAACAAATAAACCAATTAAACCAAATAAAATTAACAACTTAATATAATTATTTTTATTAGGCTCCTTGTCAGTTGGTATTTTTTCTATTTCGGGAGGAACCACATTCTTTGCATTAAGCGATTCCCAAGTCAAAGATTGTACATTGGGTGCAATGCAAATTGTAGGAAGCCAAACCGCACCGGGATAATCCAAATTAAAATGTTCTAATCGCTTGCGGGCTTTATTCAAAGCTGTGGAAAGCGATCGATCGCCAGTAAATTCTTTAAAAAAGTGCTTTAAAAATTCTATTGCAACTTTATCGGGTACGGGTTCCCTCATCACAATACATCGAGGTAAATGTAGCTGCGCTAGTTGCGAAGCTAACCCCAAACCATCACAAGAATTAAATATTGCTAGCTGCAATCCTTTATTAATAGCTTCTTTTAATGCTTCTTTGAATTCCTCAATGCTTAAACTATCCGTGTCATTAAGTTCAATCCAACCAATATGCCCATCTTCTCTACTTCCACTGTGCCCTGTAAATATAAAAATATGATATCCTTGCTCGTTCCACAAAGCTTCACATAACTGTTGACGCTTGGGTTGCATCAAACAAACAACTTCTGCACCATGTTGTTCCAACTCTTTGATTATTTCTAAATCATTTTGAGTGTTAATACCGTCGCTTCTACCGACAGTAACTAAAACTCTAATTTTTGAACTTTGAGGAAGTGCATGAGTTGTTTTTTTAAATGTATTTTTCGCTGCACTTAAAGCAATTTCTACCTGGGGATAATGTTCTTCAAATAAATTCCATTCTTGCCAAGGAAGACGACGTAAATTAACATCTTTCGCATCTATAATGACGCGAATTTCTTCTTTTTTTTGATGCAACTGTTGCGCGATTGCAATCAATCTGTCACGCACTGGCAACCATCTGGAATCCCCACAATTGAGCCATTTATTTAAGCATTTTTTAACTGAGGTTGTATGCTCGGCGCTGGAATACTTGGTTACACTTTTAGGAGTGATACGCATTCCTGGTGCGGGTGCAATATAGGAGCGTACTGCTTCAATTTGACGATAAGCTAGTTGCCAGTTATTGAAAGACGCTTCTAACTGGGGTGGTAGAGGAGGTAGAAATCCCTCGGTTTCAACATCTAGTTGATTCGCGGTTAAATCTACCTGAAAACCTTGTTTACTTTCCCTGATTTTTAATTTGACAATTGCCATAATATTTTTCTCTACTAATTTTGGATTTCAGATTTTAGATTGGAACAAGTTTTGAGCTTCCTGAAATTTTCTCCACTTCTTATTTCAATAAAAAGACAATCCAAAATCGTAAATCTATTGGTTTATCTAAACAATGAACTCTTCACTAATACTTGTTTCCCCTAACTTCAATTCCACGCTAAATTTTTCTTCATGTTGGCAATCAAATTCTAGCTGCATCCAATCATCAGCGGTTTCCGATTGAGTTTCCATACAAATATTACCCGATTCATCAAAGATAGTCAGTTGCAAATCTCTAGGTAAATGAACGGTATTTTCCGCAGGGTAAACCCGCAAACGAATATCAAATACTGCACTATTTGTAGGAGTTAATTCTATTAGTAATACTATCCGTCTGCCAACATTAACTACTTTGGCGCGACTTATAGAGTTAGCTATATAATCTTTATCTTGACGGGTAACTGTGGCAGCACTTCTGTATTTATTTCCTCGGAAGCTACCAGTTAAAACCAATTCCGGAGATTGCCAGTCTCCATCAAATATCCCTTCTAACCACTGACATAAATTATTTAAGTTTTTGCGTCGATTAATAATATCTATAAGAATATCAATAGATTCAAATTGATTAATTTCAATTATTTCTGATTGTCCAATTATCGCTTTAGCACAAGCAAAACCTAATATTTCCACAAAATCTAACTGCTTGCTGAACTTAACAGCAACATAACCAATTCTTTCTTGCGTTACCTCTTGGGGTAAAACCACAGCATTCTCACCGGGCAACAGGGGACGACATTCTATTTTACCAACTGCCGGTAACATCAAATCAGCAATATCGAAAAACGTCCTGATGCTCGAATCCCAGCTATCGCTTTGATGCAAAGCTGTTTCTATATTTAGCCATTTAAGATAATTATTTATGGCATAAACTGCTAAAGTATTTAGATAAACTTGTTTACCCTTATCTACAGAATCTTGCTCCGCTGCAAATTCTTCAGCTTTTTGATGAGCATCTTTCCCCAAAGGAACCTGTAAATAGTTTGGTTGCGTACTGTTCATTAATCAATCCTTAGTCTTCATTCCAATTTCTTTAAGTAAAGGTAAGCATTTTTTTTTCCAGTGAGAATATATGGTTTGATTGCTTACATTTAACTCTCTGGCAATATCGGCAATTTTATGAGACGGTTTTGCTAATAACAACCTTTCTGCTAAAAATTGACAGTTACATTCCGTATTATTACGGGTACAACAACGTCTGAGTTCGCGCTTTTCGTCTTCCTCGATAAATTGGATAATTCTTTCACCCCAAGTTTGGCGATCGCGTTGTTGTATTTCTGCAATTTTGATATCGAGCAAGTCTAAAGTAATAATGTGATGCGGATCTGCCAATATATCTAGCTTAGTAACTTTACTACCTTCATCGTTACTTATTGGCTGGTCTAAACTAATCGTATAATTACTATCAAAAGCATATAAATCTTTGATACGCCACTTCAGATAGCCATTTATCCATCTAACCAAACTAACTTTTAAAGATTCACCTGGAGTAGCTTGAAATTTATCAATACTCCGACAAAACCATTCCCATGTTTTATTCAAGGCTTCTAAATAGTCTTGATGGCCATCCTTTTTTATCCCAGGAAGCTGTTGAACAATTATCAACAACTTATTTAAAGCTTTTTGCCTTTGTAGGGTACCTTCTTCGTAACGACACACTTCCTCAATTAGTTGTTGAAGTTGTTCATCCACTCCTTTAATTCTCCAATCCTGTGATTAATTCATTTTTCTAACTTTTACAGCAATATCCTACCCGACACATCAATAAATTAATTGTTGGATAAATCACTTTAATCTTTCAGTTTTAGGTAATATTCTGATTAAAAAGATACTAAGTTCGCTCATTTTATATTAGTATTCTTTGACTTATTAATGGTTAATTAAAGGTTAAGCGTGCCCATCGCTCTCAAAAATTAGCCGACATCCTCGAAGGGTGCGGCTTATAGCCTGCGGGTGTTTAAAGAGTTTAAATTGATCGAAAATTGATCGAAAGTTAATTAACAATTATTTCACCCATCCGCTCTTCCAAAAAATCCATTAATCCATCTACATCTCGATCGACTTGTTCAAAACAAATGGGTGGCGGAGTTTCTGGTTCAAAATAAACTAACTTTATTTGCTCTTTACCAATACCGATCATTAAAACTTCTACTTCAGGTTTGTGATTCTCGACTAAACCTAAAATTTCCTGAAGCTTATTATCAACATTATCGTTAAACTTTTCAATTGCCTCTTGAGGACAGTATACAAAATGCGGCTTTGGTTGCAAATCAATACCGATAGTACCCTGACTATTACCATTTTGCTGCCAAAGTGCCCAACTTAGCGCCGCCAATTCAAGATGATGCGCTTTCACAAATTTGTCTAGCTTATGCAGCCATTTCGGTTGTGGTGTATCGGGTTGAGTGGTACCAAACATGATTATATCGGTAGAATATGCGGTTATATAATCATCTCACAGTTAGCAGTTAGCAGTGAGCAGTTAACAGTTAACAGTTAACGCCATTCGGGTGGAAGCGTTGCAAACTGCCTTGAAATCAATTTCCAGGCTGATATACAAAGTACGTTGAAACACATTAAAATCCTTGCCTAGTACTCCACCACATAAGTTTTGCGGCCTTTGCGTAGTGCGAGCATCTTGCTCGCTCGTTATAACCAGCGAGCGAGACGCTCGCACTACGAATGTGTTACCCCCATGCGGCCTAACTATAATTAGTGTCTCATAATATGGGTGCTTTATTTCCGCCGCACTGTACTAGTCTGATAAATCAGACTTCGTTTTTTAGCCTGGGAATTTATTCCAAGGCGGTTTGTGAAGCTTGTTAAAATTTCTGCATTCCGATAAATTAAAACCCACCTTAAAGGGTTAGTTTCCTAAAACGTTACTGTTCACTGTTAACTGTTAACTGTTGCTTCGGTTTGAGACGTGCTTTCATCCTAATCAGCAAAAATGTGATGGGAATGCTGAGAATAAAACCAATGACAATAAAAAATATCCAAATAAAATACCATTGCAAAATTCCTTCTAATCCGGCAATCTCGTAGAAGAAGCGATTGTTGGCAATTAATTTGGGACTTGATTCGTTTTTAAGAAGCTCAAATAAAAATTCGTAATATGGATAATGGTCGTTACTAACTTGTCCGCCGTTAGCTGCTATAAATAAATATGGTTGCTTGTTTTTATCTTCGGCTTCAACTACTATTCCCTCAAGCCGCTTTCCATCACCTTTAGATATCAAATCTCCGCTGGCTGAATCCGATACTAATTCACCGTTGTATCCCGGCTTTCCTTCGTATAAAAGTTCGGTTTTTTCTAAATAATTATATAAAGAATTTAGCTTATCTACAGAAATATAAGAAGTCTTTTTTGGCAGCTTTCCTTTTTCAGATAGATTTACAAGAATACGAGTGCTATCGCAATATTCTGTGTTGCATTTTCCGGTACCGCAACTGCTTTGAAGATTTTCAATACCCGAGTTTATTTCTTTTATGCAAGAATTTGAAGTATCTATTTTAAAAATTCTGCTCCCATCACTTCTTTTAATGCTAGAAACAGGAGTAATTGAACGAATTTTCTCGAACTCTTCAACTTTTTGAGGCAATTCAGGAGGGCTGAAATAATATCCCCAATAAGATTTAGAAATCAATATAGAAGCTAAAAATCCAGCGAAAACACTACTACCGAAAGTAAGTAAAAATGCTAGTATAATTCCAAAAGGTTTTGGATGAGAATTATTCTTCATCAGTATAAATAATGGTATAACTCAAAACACTGTTATAACTACTAATAGTGTTTCTATCAAGTTATATAATGTCCGGAAATTATCAGTTAACAGTGAGCAGTTGGTAGGTTGGGTTAGACACGTAAACCAAATTAGATTTGTAACGAAATTTTATATATTGGTGTCGTAACCCAACATTGCTACTATTCAAAAATCCGGTTTTTTATCAAATTGGTGCGTTTCATAAATTTTGACTGGTTCGTTTTTTTTCGGTAAATCTTGGGAGACGTTATATATAACGTCTCTACAACCCATCAAAATAAATGAAATGGACTACTACTACTCCGCCACATAAGTTTTGCTAGGTTGAGAGATTGATTCGTAGGTTGGGTTAAGCGAAGCGCAACCCAACGCGGATGTTGGGTTTCACTCCGTTCAACCCAACCTACAAATATCATTATGCTACCCCTCAGAATTAATGTGGTGAACTACTACTGGTTCACCACATAAGTTATGAGGGGTAGCACATTCGTAGTGCGAGCATCTTGCTCGCTGGCGCTATCGAGCGAGCAAGATGCTCGCTAGCCTTGACGAGGGAGCGAGACGCTCCCACTACGAGCGCCTTACCCCGCAAAATTAATGTGGTGAACCACTACTACTAAACCACATTAATTTTGATGGGTTTACGTAGTGCGAGCAAGATGCTCGCTAGCCTTGACGAGGGAGCGAGACGCTCCCACTACGAGCGCCTTACCCCGCAAAACTTATGTGGTGGAATACTACATTCTGATAACTGTTAACTGTTAACTGTTCACTGACTTTAACCCGGATTGTACGCGCCATAAACTTGCGTAAATTCCGTTGTGTTCTAATAATTCTTCGTGAGTGCCCGATTCTACGATTTCGCCGTATTCTACAACATATATGCGGTTTGCATTGCAGATGGTGGAAAGACGGTGAGCTATGGCGATGGTTGTTCTATCTACGGTAATTCTTTCTAAAGAGCGGGCGATCGCCGCTTCTGTTTCGTTGTCTACTGCTGAGGTGGCTTCGTCTAAGATCAAAATCGGCGGGTTTTTTAATATTGCTCTTGCTATAGCTATTCTTTGTCTTTGCCCGCCAGATAATTTTTGTCCGCGCTCGCCGACTATCGTTTGATAACCTTGGGGTAGCTGCATGATAAATTGGTGGGCTTCTGCAACTTTGGCGGCTGTCACGATCTCTTTGTCGTTGGCGCTAAAGCTTCCGTAAGCGATGTTTTCAGCTACGCTACCATGAAACAAAAATACGTCTTGGCTGACTAAACCGATGCAGCGACGTAAATCTTGCAGGTTGATATTTTGTAAATTAATGTTATCAACAGTAATTGTTCCGGAAGTGATTTCGTAAAATCGCAGCAATAATTTAACTAAAGTGCTTTTTCCCGAACCCGTGGAACCAACAATGGCAATAGTTTGTCCTGCGGGTATTTTTAAAGATAAATCTTTAATTACCGGCTGTCTATCTTGATAGGCAAAAGTAACGTTACTAAACTCGATTTCGCCGCGTACTTTTTCAACGGGTAAGTCTATATTTCCAGGATTAATTGTTATCGGAGTATCTAGCAAATTCATCACGCGATTGGTGGAAGCCATCGCTCGTTGATATAAATCGAAAGTTTGTCCTAATCTAGTTAATGGCCAAAGTAATCTTTGAGTTAAAAATACTAAAACGCTGTAAGTTCCTACAGACATATTACCGTTAACCGCCGACATTCCGCCAAATAATAATAGTGCCGTGAACCCGATTAAAATTAACATTCTAATTAAAGGTACAAAGGCAGCAGAAAGTTTAATTGCTTTACCGTTACTGCGACGATAAGCTTCACTTTCCGATTCTAAACGCTTGCTTTCATATTCTTCGGCAGTAAAACTTTTAATAGTAGTAATACCGCCTAAATTATTTGATAAACGTGAGTTAAGAAAACTCAACTTTTCGCGAACATCAGCATAACGCGGTTCGAGTAAATCTTGGTAAGCAAAAGTTCCCCAAAGAATAAACGGAATCGGTAACATGGTCATCCATGCCACGTTAGGAGCTAAAATAAAGAATGCACCGCCAAGAATGATTATAGTAGTGGCAGTTTGCAATATGTCGTTAGCTCCCACATCCAAAAAGCGCTCTAGCTGGTTGATATCATCGCTCAGGATAGACATTAAACCGCCGGTACTGCGTTCTTCAAAGTAGGCTAATTCTAAATTTTGTAAATGTTTATAGGCATTCAAACGCAAATCGTGCTGAATAGTTTGCGCCAAATTACGCCATAGAGTTTCTAGAGCGTATTCAAAAACCGATTCCAATACCCAAATAACAACCGTCAAGAAAGAAAGTATTAAAAATTGCCAAAAAATATCTGTGATTCCCCAACTGGCAATGATAGAATCTTCCTGCTTGACCACAACATCAACGGCGAAGCCAATTAATACTGGAGGTGCCAAATCAAATAGCCTATTGAGAATAGAACAAACTAGCGCCAGCCAGATTTTTTGGCGATAATCATGTCCGTAGTCAAGCAAGCGTTTCAACGGATGCGCTGAATCCCTACGCTGTTTTTGCAACTGATTGGATTTAAGTACTTGAGCCACAATTTTAGGTAAATGCTGGGAACCTATTTTACCATATTGCTACTGTCAATTATCAACGAAAAATTATCAATTTTCAATTATCGTTAATTGGATAATTATGTCATAACGATATATTTACGCTAGTTTAAATAGACTGCAATTCATAACATAAAAGGAGCAATAAATTGAAGAATCAACAATTAGGTGGATTGCAATCGGCAATTGCAGGGGTTTTATTGTCACTACTTGTAATTTTCGGCCTCAATTCATTTGTAATTATAAATCCCGGTCAAGCTGGAGTTTTGAGTATATTAGGAAAAGCTCAAGATGGTGCTTTACTTGAAGGTATTCATTTCAAACCGCCACTAATTTCTAATGTCGATGTATACGATGTCACGGTACAGAAATATGAAATTCCTGCCCAAAGTTCTACTAAAGATTTGCAGCAATTGACCGCAAAATTTGCGATTAACTTTCGCATAGATTCTGTAGAAGTTGTTGAAATTAGAAGAAAACAAGGAAGTTTAGAAAATATCGTCTCCAAGATTATTGCACCGCAAACTCAGGAATCTTTTAAAGTTGCCGCAGCCAGAAGAACTGTAGAAGAAGCAATTACCAAAAGAGAAGAATTAAAAGATGATTTTGATAACGCTTTAGGGCAACGTTTGGATAAATATGGAATAATTATCTTAGATACCAGCGTCATTGATTTAACCTTCTCTCCTGAATTTGCTAAAGCTGTTGAAGAAAAGCAAATTGCCGAACAGCGATCGCAAAGAGCGGTTTACGTCGCAGCAGAAGCCGAGCAGGAAGCTTTCGCCGACATTAACCGTGCTAGAGGTAGAGCGGAAGCGCAAAAGCTGTTAGCTGAAACCTTGAAAGCGCAAGGTGGAGAATTAGTACTGCAAAAAGAAGCTATCGAAGCTTGGAAAAGTGGAGGTGCCCAAATGCCAAGAGTTTTAGTCATGGGAAATGATTCTAAAAGTAGCGTGCCATTTTTGTTTAATTTAAGTAACATACAAGATCAATCGTAACTGTAGATTTTTGGTAGAGTAGAAGCTCTACGCCATACCAAGTAAACCCCTAGTAGATTCAAGTTAGGCTTATGACAAGCAAACCCCAAACCCAACTTACGGTTGAAGAAGCCAAGAAAATATTGAGCAAATATGACTTTGTTGATATTGCAGCCCAACTGAAGCCATCAGAGAAAATTTCAGTCCGTGGGGCTTTGACTTTGCTTGCTAGTCTTTGCGATTATCAAATTCTGGGTATTTCTGCCGATACCACCGAAGAAGGAATAAAAGCAATGCAAAGTTATTCCAAAGCATTGGGATACGAGCCTCCAAGTAATTTACCATCAATTGAAGGTCCTGTTTACATTAAATTGAATGGTAAAAATGGCTTGTGTTACATTGATTCCTATTTGGGACATCATCGTGGGGTTTTAGTTTCTTGTCAATCTTCTTCCGAAGGTGGAATGAACCATATGTACGGACATTTACCCTTAGATTTATTTGATTAAATTATCTTGGTAATTGGGCATTGGGCATTGGAAGATAATTTGTAGGATGTGTTACGGCTTTAATTAATGTAATTACACCTCGAAGATTTGAAATAGCCGTAACGCACCATGATTTGTTGGTGTTTTACGGCTTTTAGTATAAATTACAGCTAATTTCGGACGGGGCAAGCGAAGCCTATCCTACAACTTTTATAAATTCAGTTTGCAGTCAGGGCTTTAGCCCTCTCATCTAAGAACTAAAGTCCTTACTACAAACTTTAAGTAAGTCCTAATCTAAAATCTAAAATCTACAATCTAAAATCCTATGGGTGTTATTACATTACAATCTGTCAAAAAAGATTTTGGCATCAAGGAAATTCTTAAAGATGCTTCATTTAGCTTGAATGCTGATGAGAAAGTTGGCTTAATTGGTACTAATGGTTCCGGTAAATCTACATTATTAAAAATGATTGCTGGGATGGAACCAATTGATGGTGGTGAGATTATTGTAAATCCCGGTGCTAAGGTTATATATTTACCACAACAGCCAGATTTAGATGAAAGTCTCACTGTTTTAGAGCAAATATTTGCCGATAGTAGCGAGCAAATGAATTTGGTGCGCGAATATGAAGAGATTTCTGATAAATTAGCTAAAAATCCCGAAGATAATCAATTATTATCGCGTTTGGGTGAAGTGACTTCTCGGATGGATATTCTTGGCGCTTGGGAAGTTGAAACCAACGCTAAAATAATTCTTTCTCAGTTAGGAATTACTGATTTTGATGCCAAGATTGGTACTTTATCTGGTGGCTATAGAAAACGTATTGCTTTAGCAACTGCTTTGTTATCGGAACCAGATTTATTGTTAATGGATGAGCCGACAAACCATTTAGATGCTGATTCTGTAGAGTGGCTGCAAAGTTATTTGAATCGTAGAAATGGCGCTCTTTTATTAATAACTCACGATAGATATTTTTTGGATAAGGTAACAAATAGAATTATTGAAATTGACAGAGGTGATTTTTATACTTACTCCGGGAACTATTCATATTATTTGCAAAAGAAAGCCGAAGCCGAAGAATCCGCCGCTAGTAGTCAGCGCAAATTCAAAGGAGTTTTGCGAAGAGAATTAGAATGGTTAAAAAAAGGGCCAAAAGCAAGAAGTACCAAGCAGAAAGCTAGAATAGATCGAATTAGTCAGATGCGGGAAACTGAGTTTAAGCAAACTCAAGGTAAAGTCGATATTTCTACAGCTAGTCGTCGCATTGGGAAGAAAGTTATTGAGGTTAATAATATCTCGAAAGCTTTTGATAACCGAACTTTATTTAAGGATTTTACCTACGAATTTAGTCCCGAAGATAGAGTCGGAATTATCGGCGAAAATGGTGCGGGAAAATCTACTTTAATCAATATAATTACTGGAAGAGAGCAACCCGATACCGGCGAAGTTGATATTGGCTCCACGGTTTATATTGGTTATTTCGATCAGCATTCAGAAGAATTGATTGGTGCTTCAAATGATTCGCAGCGAGTGATTGATTACATCAAGCAAGAAGGTGCAGAATTTATTGAAACTGCCGATGGAACTAGAATTAGTGCTTCTCAAATGTTGGAGAGGTTTTTGTTTCCACCGAATCAGCAATATGCACCAATTGATAAACTTTCCGGTGGTGAAAAACGGCGTTTATTTTTGTTGCGAGTTTTGATGAGTGCGCCAAATGTTTTAATATTGGACGAACCAACAAACGATTTAGATGTCCAAACTTTGGCGGTATTAGAAGATTATTTAGAAGATTTCAAAGGTTGTGTAATAGTAGTATCTCACGACCGCTACTTTTTAGATAGAACTATCGATAGAATTTTTGCTTTTGAAGATACAAAGATTCGGGAATTTCCCGGTAATTATTCGGTGTATTTGGATTTTAAGAGAGCGGAAGAAGCAAAAGCAAAGCAGTTGCAAGCTGAATTAGAAAAAAGTAAGCCGAAGGCAGCAGCGCAGAAAGTAGAAACTCAAGTTAAGAAAGAAGATAATAAAAAGAAGCGTCGTTTATCAAATTGGGAAAGGAAGGAATTTGAGCAGCTAGAAGGAAAGATTGCTGAATTAGAAGAAGAGAAAACGCAAACAGAAATGGCTTTGACTAAAGGTGCTGGGAATTATACAGAAGTGCAGGAACTTTATGACAAAGTTGAGAAATTGAAAGAAGAGATTGAGAATAAAACAGAAAGGTGGATGGAATTGGCTGAGATTGATGAGTGATTTGGTAATTGGCAATTGGTAATTGGTAATTGGTAATTGGTAATGAAAGTTTTTGTAATCATAGCGAGCAAGATGCTCGCACTACATTGTACCAAACGCGAAATTGTTGTAGAGACGTAGCAGTGCTACGTCTCCAGCAATTTGAAATCATCACTTTATATTTTGATTCAGCAGGACTATATAATTTATATTTTACAGCTTACACTACCAAAAAGAAAATGTAGAATGAAAACGAATTTTTAAATATTTGATTATTTAACATCCATAGGTAAAACATAAATCATGCCTCTTTACAATAAAATCAACTGGAATGATATTGAAAAACAGATAAAACAAGCAAAAGAAGAATACTGGGGTTGTTTTAATTTAAGTAACTATGGTTTTACAGAAATACCAAGCGAAATTTTTGAGATAGATTCTTTATGTGAATTGGATTTAAGCTACAATCGCTTACAAAATATTCCTACAAATATATCTCAATTAACTAATTTAAGCTATTTGATTTTAGACAATAATAAAATTGAAACTCTTCCCGAAGAATTAACTCAACTGATTAATCTATACGAATTGTATTTGGAAGAAAATGAATTAGTATCTATTCCTTCAGTTATTTTTCAACTTACAAGTTTAACTGGTTTAGTTTTAAGCTTTAATCAGATAAACGAGCTTCCAGCAAATATATCTCAACTGAAAAATCTGGAATCACTTGATTTGAGAGGAAATAATTTAACAGAGCTACCGGAGGAGCTTTTTGAACTAACTAATTTGAAATATCTCTTTTTGGAAGATAATCAATTACAAGAAATTTCTAAATCTATTTGTAAGCTGACTAATCTGGAAAAACTTACTTTATATGGTAATTCAATCACAGAAATACCCGATTGTGTTTCTCAGGTAGCTGATTTAAGTAAGTCATCTATTAATTAGGAATCTCTCGTTATTTCTTCCTCAGCGCCCTCTGCGTCTAGTAAGGTTTTTTATTTCTATATAATCCCAGCAACACAATAATCTTAAAAAATCGCATATCCAAATGACAATGTTAATGTTAATGTCAGCGTTATTGTTAATGTTAACGTTAAGCTTATAATCAATATTATTGATTAATTAAAATTATAAATATACCCGTACAATAAAACGTATCTTTGTTAATATCAAAAGCTGAATTACCGTGTTAGTATGAATACAATTTTTCATGCTAAACCTCATCGAGGGAACTTTTTAGTTGATAACAGCAACTAATTTTACAGTTTCTTATTTGCACTTATTAAAGTAAATATTTGTTATTCTCTGACTAATATGTTCCTGTTATTGGCTATAAAACAGAGGATATTTTTGTAAATTATTGAATTACTAAAAAGCACAACCACATTTTTTATGGGAATCCGAAAAAATCTTAAACGGTTAAATTTACTAGGAATATCGTTAATCAGCTTGTATTTGGTAATTGGTGTACCAAAACCAGCTTATGCAATGCATATAATGGAAGGTTTTTTACCTGTTGGCTGGGCTGCTTTTTGGTGGGCTGTTTCTTTACCTTTTATAGTTTTAGGATTTATATCTTTAACTCGCATCACCAAGGAAAAACCACAACTTAAGCTACTTTTAGGTTTAGCTGGTGCTTTTGCTTTCGTGCTTTCAGCTTTGAAAATTCCTTCGGTTACTGGTAGCTGCTCTCACCCCACGGGTACGGGTTTGGGTGCTGTATTATTTGGTCCTTTAGCGATGTCAGTGTTGGGGACTTTAGTTTTATTATTTCAAGCTCTATTACTGGCACACGGGGGCTTGACAACATTAGGCGCTAATGCATTTTCAATGGCGATCGCCGGCCATTTGCGGCTTTTTGGATTTATCGGTTAACGATGAAAATATCCGCTAATCAGAGGTTAGCGATATTTTTAGCGGCAGCTTTAGCGAATTTATTGACTTATATTATTACTTCTATCCAGTTAGCTTTGGCTTTCCCCGCTGAAGTTGGTGGTGTGATGGCTTCGTTTACAAAGTTTGCGGGGATTTTTGCTATAACTCAAATACCTTTGGCGATTAGTGAAGGTTTGCTGACAGTATTGGTGTGGAATTGGCTGCAATCTTACAACCCACAAGAATTAGAATTATTGAATTTAATTAAGCGGGAGCCTCAAAATGAGACAATCAAGTCAGTCTAATAGCGGATGGAATAATTGGCTGTTGATATCAATAGTCATTGCTTTAGCAGTTGCACCGATTATATTTGTACGGGGAGAATATGGTGGTGCCGATGGTGAAGCTGAAGAAGCAATTACCGAGATACAACCCGATTATAAACCTTGGTTTACACCCATATTTGAACCACCAAGCGGCGAAATTGAAAGTTTATTATTTTCTTCTCAAGCTGCTTTAGGTGCGGGATTAATTGGTTATGCAGTTGGTTTGTATAAAGGGCGTAATCAAAAGCAAAAACGTGAAGAATGAGTTTAAAACTCGATACTTTAGCTTATACGAATCGATTGCGAGGATTGCCACCGGAACACAAATTGATTTTTGCTTTAACAACTTTACTAATATCTCTAGCTACCCATCCACCAGTACAAATTTTGATTGCGTTGTGGATGGGTATTTGGACTGTTGTTTACGCGAAAATTCCTGCCGGTATTTATATTAGAATATTGGCAGTTGCTAGTTTTTTTTGGTTGACTAGTTTACCGGCTTTAGTTATTAACGGTGTTTCTGTTGTAGATATTTCCCAGGTAGAAAGTGATTCTTGGCAGGGTTTGAATTTGGGATTTTACTATATATACATTAGTCGTAGTGGATTTTTACAAGCTTTAACCATATTTACCAGAGCTTTTGCTTCTGTTTCCTGTCTATATTTTTTAATGTTAACAGTTCCGTTTACGGAAATATTGCAAACTCTGCGCCGATTCAAATTCCCTACGCTGTTAATTGAATTATTATTATTAATGTATCGGTTTATTTTCATTTTATGGAATACAGCCACCGATTTATCTATTGCTCAAAAATCTCGTCTTGGCTACCACGATTTTCGTACAAGTATTAAAAGTTTAGCACTATTAGTCGGACAGCTTTTAAAAAGAACTTTGCAAAAATATAGTCAATTTTCTTTAGGATTAGAAGCACGAGGAATGAGCGGAGAATTCCGAGTTTATGCTCCTCGTAGATATCGTCCATCCTGGCGCTACATCCTTGAAGCAGTAATAGGTTGTGTAATCTTAATCAGTTTAGAATGGTGGCTGAATGCAAGAATATTTACTTGAATTTGATCGAGTGCATTATACATATCCCGGCGCTCAAGAATCTTCTCTCAACGGTTTAACACTAAATATTCCATCTGGTAAAAAATGTGCGCTCATCGGTCAGAATGGGTGCGGAAAAACCACATTATTTTTATTAGCAAATGGTTTATATAAGCCGTCGAGTGGAATTGTACGTTGGCACGGTAAACCGCTACGTTATGACCGCAAATATTTAAGTAACTTGCGTCAGGAAGTCGGGTTAATATTTCAAGATCCAGAACAGCAATTAGTTGCTTCTACAATTGAAGAAGATATTTCCTATGGCTTGTGTAATTTGAATTTACCAGACAAAGAAATTCAAGCCAGAGTAGAAGAAATATTAGTTGAGTTAAGGTTAGAAGAATTAGCACAAAGACCAGTACATCATCTCAGCTTGGGACAAAAAAAACGAGTTTCTATCGCAGATGTGATGGTACTCCGACCCAAACTATTATTATTAGATGAGCCGACTGCATATTTAGATATAAAACATACCCGTCAGCTAATTAAAACTCTCGAAAAAATTCATCAAAACGGTACAACATTATTAATGTCTACCCATGACTTAGACTTAGTTTATCGCTGGGCTGACTGGATATTTGTTATGGATAAAGGACAATTAGTTTTTGAAGGTAAACCCGAAAATGTATTTGCTCAAGGGCAACTTTTAGAACAGTTAGATTTAGGATTACCATTGATATATCAGCTTTTATTTGATGAAAATTTATCTAGGGAAGAGAAAGCTGTTGTAGAAAAATTGCGGCAAAAAATATTAAAAATGTAAAGATTTCCGCAGTGCTACGTCTCCTTATATTTCAATCAATATTTTTATCTTAATGATAATTATTTCGCATGATTTGGGAATACTAAATCCATAAGCGTTAGGGGTTTAGCATCATGGTCAACATTGAAGGATATCAAATCAACGAACAACTTTACAATGGGTCAAGAACTTCAGTATATCGCGCTGTCCGAGAAAATGACCAAAAACCCGTTGTAATTAAAATACTACAAAATACTTATCCAAGCTTCAACGAACTGTTGCAATTTCGCAACCAATATACAATTACTAAAAATCTTGATATTTCTGGAATAGTTCATCCTTACAGTCTTGAGCAATTACAGAATAGCTATGCTTTGGTGATGGAAGATTTTGGTGGGGTTTCTTTACAAGAATATGTAAAAACGCACGATAATATATCTTTACAAAAATTTCTATCAATTGCGGTACAAATTGCCGATATTCTTCACCAACTGCACCAAAATCGGGTTATTCACAAAGATATTAAACCAGCAAATATATTAATTCATCCCGAAACACAACAAATTAAATTAATTGACTTTAGTATCGCTTCATTATTACCAAAAGAAAGTCAAGAAATTAAGAATCCTAATAGTTTAGAGGGAACGCTCGCATATTTATCACCCGAGCAAACAGGAAGAATGAATCGTGGTGTTGATTACCGGGCTGATTTTTACGCTTTGGGTGTTACCTTTTATGAATTATTGACGGGGGAATTACCTTTTCAATCGGATGATGCGATGGAATTAATACATTGTCATATTGCGAAAACTCCTCCAGTAATTAAAAAACCTCACCCTAACCCTCTCCTTGGTAAGGAGAAGGAACAAGAGATACCTCAAGTTTTATCAGATATCGTCATAAAATTAATGGCGAAAAATGCCGAAGATAGATATCAAAGTGGTTTGGGATTAAAGCACGATTTAGAAAGTTGTTTGTATCAACTTAAGGATACTGGTGAAATTACTAATTTTGAAATTGGTAAGCAAGATATTAATGAAAGATTCCTGATTCCGGAAAAACTATACGGTAGAGAAAATGAAGTTCAACAACTGTTAGCAGCATTTGAACGAGTATCGCATGGTGACAACGAATTAATGTTAGTCGCGGGTTTTTCTGGAATCGGGAAAACTGCGGTAGTTAACGAAGTTCATAAACCAATTGTTAAACAGCGCGGTTATTTTATTAAAGGTAAATTTGACCAGTTTAATCGAAATATTCCTTTAGACGCTTTTGTACAAGCATTTAGAAATTTAATTGCACAATTATTGAGCGAAAGTGATGCTCAATTATCAATTTGGAAAAATCAGATATTATCAGCTTTAGGAGATAACGCTCAAGTAATTATTGATGTTATTCCCGAATTAGAACAAATTATTGATAAACAACCTACTGTTACAGAATTATCGGGTACTGCTGCTCAAAATAGGTTTAATTCATTATTTCAAAAATTTATTCAAGTTTTTACCACCAAAGAACATCCTTTAGTTATTTTCTTAGATGATTTACAGTGGGCTGATTCTGCATCTTTAAAATTGATGCAGTTACTGATGAGTGATTCAGAAAATGCATATTTATTGTTAATTGGTGCATATCGTGATAATGAAGTTTTTCCGGCTCATCCTTTGATGTTGACTTTGGAGGAAATTCGTAAAGCTGAAGCTGTTATTAATACTATTACTTTAGCACCGTTAAGCGAACAAAGTTTAAATCAACTGGTTGCCGATACTTTAATTTGTTCGCTCTCGGCAGCACGAGCATTAACTCAATTAATTTATCAAAAAACTCAAGGTAATCCATTTTTTAGCACCCAGTTTTTAAAATCTCTGTATGAAGATGGTTTAATTAAATTTAATTTTGATGATTGTTTTTGGCAGTGCGATATTTCTCAAGTTACAGCTTTAGCGCTAACAGATAATGTAGTTGAATTTATGGCTTTGCAGTTACAAAAATTGCCTGAATCTAACCAGAATATCTTGAAATTGGCAGCTTGTATTGGCAATCAATTTGATTTAACAACTGCTGCTATAGTTTGTCAAAAATCAGAAGCTGACACTGCTGTCGATCTATGGAAAGCTTTACAATTCGGATTAATTTTACCTCAAAGTGAGATTTATAAATTTTATATCGGGGAACAGCAACAACAAGTTAATCGAGAACAAACTTCTCAAGTTGTTAACTATAAGTTTTTACACGATAGAGTTCAACAAGCTGCTTATTCCTTGATTCCCGACGATCAAAAACAAGCAACGCATTTAAAGATTGGGCAGTTATTGTTAGAGCAAACTTCCCAGAGAGAACGTGAAGAAAAACTGTTTGATATTGTCAATCATTTTAATATTGGCAAATCTTTAATTACTCAAATATCAAAGCGCTCGGAATTGGCTCAACTCAATCTCGAAGTCGGACTTAAAGCCAAATCTGCTACAGCTTATAGCGCTGCAATTGCTTATTTCAATTTTGGAATTGAATTATTAGAAGAGAATTGCTGGGAATCCCAATATAGATTAACCCTAGCTTTATATGAAGCAAAAGCAGAAGCAATTTACCTAAATGGAGAGTTTGAACAACTAGATGCAGTTGTTAATGTAACGCTACAGTCTGCTAAAACCTTATTAGATAAAATCGCGATTTACGAAACCCGAATTCAAGCTTACTTAGCACAAAACGAGCTTTCAGAAGCAATCGAGACTGCGCTCAATGTTCTTAAAAAGCTTGACATTGATTTACCACAAACTCCAAATATGGCACGGGTTTTGCTCGGATTAGCCAAAACCAAACTGATTCTAAGAGGTAAAAAAACTCAAGAATTACTGAATCTGCCAACCATGACTAACCCAGAAAAGTTGGCAGCCATGCGGATTCTCTCTAGTGCTTTATCTGCGGCGTTTATCGGTGCCCCGAAATTGTTGCCACTACTGGTTTTCGAGCAAGTCAACTTGTCGGTGCGTTATGGCAATATACCTTTATCAGCCTTTGCCTATGCTTGGTATGGAACCATCCTATGTGGAGTTTTAGTGGATATTGATGCAGGCTATCAATTTGGACAGTTGGCTTTGCAAGTATTAGAACGCTTCCATGCCCAAAATCTTCGCTGTAAAACTGTGTTTATGGTGAATTCTTTTATTTTCCATTGGAAACAGCACCTTAAACTTACCTTTTCTGCACTTCAACAAGCTTATCAAAGTGGGGTTGAAAATGGTGATGTAGAATATGGAGCTTGGTCAGCTTTATTACATGGCATACATCTGTATTGGAATGGCAGCGAACTCAGAGATTTAGAGCAAACTTTTTACCATTACGGCGAAGCTGTCAAGCAATCGAAGCAAAATAATGCTTTGGTTTACATTAATATTCATCGCCAATCTGCATTGAACTTAATGGGAAAAACCCCCCAGCCTAGCGTGCTTGAAGGTTCCCACTACAGTGAAACCGAGAATCTTCCCATACAACTAAAAGCTGGCGATCGCACTGGAATATTTTTCTTCTATGTGAATCAATTGCATCTGCATTATTTATTTGGTGAGTTTGAAGCTGCTGTGGAAGTAGTCGATCGGTTTAAAGAATATGAAGAAGCAGGAATGGCACTGTTGCCAAATGTACCGCTTTATCAGTACGATTCCCTAGCGCGACTTGCAGTATGTTCTACAGCAAATAAAACTGAGCGGTTGCGTTTGTTGCATCAAGTCAGCAAAAACCAGAAAAAACTCAAAAAGTGGGCAGATTTTGCCCCCATGAATTCGCTGCATAAATGGAATTTAGTGGAAGCCGAACGTTATCGAATATTAGGTCAATATTTAGGAGCAATAGAATATTACGAACGTGCCATTTCCGGAGCCAAAGAAAATGATTATTTACAAGATGAAGCTCTAGCAAACGAACTTGCAGCTAAATTTTACCTCAATTGGAACAAAGAAAAAGTCGCTGCGGGATATATGCAATCAGCATACTATTGTTATTCCCGTTGGGGAGCTAAAGCCAAAACTGACGATTTAGAAAAACGCTATCCCGATTTGCTCCGTCCAATTTTTGAGCAAGCCGCACAAACTTTTAATCCCTTAGAAACCTTAGCCACAATTGCCGCACCGAATTTCTCCATTCATAGCTCTACAACCAGAAATTCTTCTTCTAGCACCAGCATCAACGCTGTTCTTGATTTTGCTGCTATCATCAAAGCTTCCCAAACCCTTTCGAGTACCATCGAACTATCAGAATTACTACAACAACTCACCCAAATTATTCTGCAAAATTCCGGCGGGGATTATTGCGCTTTAATCCTACCAAATACGGATAAAGAATGGTGTGTTGAAGCGATTGCTACAGCCGAAACCATAAAACTTTGTTCCGAACCAATTGATGGTAATTCCAACCTACCTGTCAAATTGATTAATTATGTCAAAAATACCCAAAAGTTCGCGGTAATTGACAATATAAAAACCGACTTACCTGTTATCGATGACTATCTGCTTCAACAGCAACCTAAGAGTATTCTATGCTTACCCATTCTCGCCCAAGGACATCTGGTGGGAATTCTGTATTTAAAAAATAGCTTGGCTAGTGGTGTATTTTCAAACAATCGCTTACTTATTCTGAATTTTCTCTGCACTCAAGCTGCTATTTCTTTAGAAAATGCTCGTCTTTATCAACAAGCTCAAATATATGTCCAGCAGCTTGAAGAATCGCAGCTACAGGTTGTACAAAATGAAAAAATGGCAACTTTAGGTAACTTAGTTGCAGGGGTAGCACATGAAGTGAATAACCCAGTAGGATTTCTCACAGGCAGTATTAATAATGCCAAAGATTATCTTGAGGATTTATTTGGACATTTAGAACTTTATCAACAACATTATACTGAGGTTGATGAAGAAATTGAAGAAAATGCCGAAGATATTGACTTAGAATTCTTACTCGAAGACTTACCCAAATTGCTCGATGCAATGACGGGAGCAACTAACCGAATTACATCGATTAGTAACAGTCTCCGCACTTTTTCCCGTGCCGATACCGAACACAAAGTTACTGCAAATCTGCACGATGGAATTGATAGCACTCTGCTAATTTTAAAATATCGTCTCAAAGCCAATGATAAGCGTCCCGCCATTATTATTAATCAAGAATATGGCGAAATACCACAAATAGAATGCTTTCCCGGTCAACTAAATCAAGTATTTATGAATATTTTGGCTAATGCGATTGATATGTTTGATGAAATAGCACAAACTCAAACATACAAAGAATTAGAAGCAAATCCCCAACAAATTACGATTCGTACCGCAATGATTGCAAATCGGGTTTGTATTAACATTCGCGATAACGGTAAAGGAATGAGCGAAGAAGTTAGAAAAAATATCTTTAAAAATTTATTTACTACTAAAGCTGTTGGTAAAGGTACCGGATTGGGATTGGCTATAGCTAAACAAATTGTTGTAGAAAAACATGAGGGGATAATTGAAGTGAATTCTGCAATGGAAGAGGGTACAGAATTTATTATCACTATTCCAACCTAGATTCACACTAAACTAATTTAGAGACATAATTATAGCGGTTTTTAGCTGTCTCTGAATTAAAAATCTAAGTTGTTATTTCACATTTTTGGAGACTCCGCACTGCGGAGTCTCTACATTTTTTAATTAACTACCGCTGATTAACAAAAAGCTGCGTGAAATAATATTCACCCTTAGAATTCTTCGCAACACCAATACCAGTTACCTGATAATTACCTACCATATTCCGACGATGCCCCGAACTTTTAATCCAACCATCAACAGCATTTTTCCCAGGATTTTTGTAACCCATATTGTAAGCAACGTTTTCCGCAACACCACGATATTTAACTACCTTAGAAATCTTGTTGTAACGGGAACTTGAACCATTATGTCCGAAAGGTACCTGCTTAGATGCCATATTTTTACTATGCCCTCTGGCAATTTTACTTATCTCACCGTTAAGTTTCAGCGCTGGTAAACCTTTCTTTTTGCGGTATTGATTAATTTGCCGATGCACCGATTTTTCCATCGCAGCTATATCCGAGGCTGCATTTACAGGCTTTGAACTTAATGCAATTGGAGAATTAGAGACACTATTAGTATTGCTTGACTGGATTAATTCCGTACCACCTAACATTGCTGCTGTTGCTAAAACAACTCCTCCAAGGGCTGGGAACACTTTTCTCAAATTCGCCTTTAGCCGAGTATTCTTCAACATTTATATTTACTCCAAAACACAACAAAATCAACTTCTACTTATAATTCCCTTCAGCGAGAGAAAAATAACATTTGACACCTTGATAGTGGTAGATTTATTTGCGATTTGGTAGAAGCAGCCTTTTTCACCCTGCGATAGTCATGACTAGCAAAATTTAAGTTAATTTATAACTTAGCTTTGCAAAGATTCTATGTAATTTTAGCCAATATACCATGAAGATGGTTGTAATTTAAAATACTAATTGCATTTTTGCTTTGATAAGTATGAATTCGGATCGAACGTAAAGATTTACAAATTGGTCGTAGAAAAATCAATTATTAATCAGATGATATTTAATTGGGATTAATTAAATACAAAACCTCACCCTGCCGTATCGCTTCCCTCTCCTTAGTAAGGAGAGGGATTGAGGGTGAGGTTTCATTATTGTTTAAGAATAAAATTAATGAAAAAATCTCTAAAATTACCACAAAAAATCATGCTTCTCGGTTCGGGAGAACTGGGTAAAGAATTTGTTATAGCTGCTCAACGTTTGGGTAATTTTGTCATTGCCGTCGATCGTTACAAAGATGCTCCTGCAATGCAGGTTGCCGATTGTTGTGAAGTAATTTCTATGTTGAATGCTGATGATTTGGAAACGATTGTTAGCAAATACCAACCAGATTTTATTGTCCCGGAAATTGAAGCGATTAGAACCGAAAAGTTAGCAGAATTTGAACGGCGCGGTATTACTGTAATTCCTACTGCGGCGGCGACTAATTATACAATGAACCGCGATAGAATCAGAGAATTAGCGCATACAGAGTTAGGTGTTCGGACTGCAAAATATGGTTATGCTTCTTCTTTAAATGATTTAATAACAGTTAGTAATAAAATTGGTTTTCCCAATGTAGTTAAACCAGTAATGTCATCTTCCGGGAAAGGACAATCTATAGTTAAAAATAAGGTAGACGTAGAAAAAGCTTGGGATTATGCCTGTTCTGGTTCTCGTGGTGATAGTCAAAGAGTAATTGTAGAAGAATTTATTGACTTTGAAATCGAAATTACTTTACTAACTATTAAACAATGGAACGCTGCCACTATTTTCTGTTCTCCTATAGGTCATCGTCAAGAAAGAGGTGATTATCAAGAATCTTGGCAACCTGCGGAAATTTCCATAGAAATGATATTACAAGCTCAAGAAATAGCGACAAAAGTAACCGATGCTTTAGGAGGAGCGGGAATTTTTGGTGTAGAGTTTTTTATCACTAAAGATGAGGTAATATTTTCCGAACTTTCACCCAGACCCCACGACACGGGAATGGTAACATTAATATCGCAAAACTTGAATGAATTTGAACTACATTTAAGAGCAATTTTAGGATTACCAATTCCTAGTATAGAAAATTTCGCACCTTCAGCCAGTGCAGTAATTTTAGCTTCAGAAAAATCCGATTCTATCAGCTATACTGGTGTAGCCGAAGCCCTTGCAGAAAAAGACGTTGATATCAAATTATTTGGTAAACCCAGCGCTCATAAATATCGACGCATGGGAGTAGCTTTAGCAAAAGGAAATAATGTTCAAGAAGCAAGAGAAAAAGCCAAAATTGCTGCTGATAAAATTAATATAATTTGAATTCATCTCGTTTCATCTCTCATCTCGTTACAAGGTTCTACCTTGTAATGCATTTCCAGAGGCTCTGCCTCATTTTCAGTAGGCAGAGCCTACTTGAAAAGGGTTCCCAGCCAGAGACTAGGAACCAGTAATTAAAAGAATTGGTTAATTGATGAGCAACATTTGGAATTTATGCATGAATCCTTATCTGGAATTGACACATCTAAAATTAAAGATTTTAACGTATTAAACCTTTTTCAAAAGATCAAAACAGTTCCCATAACCACACCTCTACACTCGCAACCAATTTCAACAGCTTACATTCATCAAGGCAACAGCGGAATACCAATTTTACTTTTACATGGTTTCGAGAGTTCTTTATTAGAATTTCGTTTACTTATACCATTACTTGCCGCCAAAAATGAAACAATTGCAGTTGACTTACTCGGTTTTGGTTTTACAGAAAGACTCAAAAACATTAATTATTCCCCAGAAACCATCAAAACCCATCTTTACCACTTCTGGAAAACGCAAATCGATCGTCCAGTAATCTTAGTTGGTGCCTCAATGGGAGGTGCAACCGCGATCGATTTTACCCTTAATTACCCAGATTGCGTCGCACAACTAGTTTTAATTAACAGCGTCGGTTACTCCGGTAGCTTTCCTCAAGGACGATTTTTGTTTCCCCCCTTTGATTATTTGGCTGTAGAATATTGGAAACAACGCAAGCTCCAACCGCTTTTCTTTGCTGATTTCGGTAACTTAACAGATTCCGAACTTACATCCTTGCAATGTGCAGCTTTACATTTAGATATGCCCAACTGGCACGAAGCGACGATTAGTTTTACCAAAAGTGGTGGTTATAGTGAGATAGCACCGCGAATCAAAGAGATTTCCAAGCCGACATTAATATTGTGGGGAGAAAAAGACGAAACTTTGGGTACCCAAGACGCTGATAAATTTAAAAGAGCGATCGCGCAAAGTGAATTAATTTGGTTGAAATGCGGACATACTCCCCAGTTGGAGCAGCCGGGAGAGGTTGCGGAATGTATTTTAAAAAAGTCAAAAGGTTTCTAAAAATGTCCTTGATTCAAAACCTTATCTACAGATGGGCTTGTATCATCAATCAAAGTTTGGATTTTGCTAATCATCCTTTGAAATACGTCAGCATAGTATTTAGAAGCATCTAAAAAATCAACATATTGCTGTCTATGAATGCGTCTCGCTTCTGGTGTACGATATTCTTGCCTAATGTTAGAAGACATTCGTTTCATTTTACGTACTATTAGAACATCATCAATCTGAGTTGAGATAATGGAAACTGGTGTCATGTCTAAAAATTCACAGATTAAGAAGTATAGAGAACCAGGAACGGCTATTTTTAAATCTCTACTTGTGGCAACTGCTTCCTGAAACATTGTTTTATCTAAATTTGTTTTACATTCTGCACATACATAGCCAAGATGAGATTCAATTAATTTGTAATTTTGAAAATCCGCATCGAAAGATGTTTTAAGATATAACTTCTTTCCTAAAATAAAGTCTTGATTTTTTGTTCTTATATTTGGTTCTCCACCTTCACCGGGATTACCAACAGATGACAAAAAACTAAGCCCTGCAAATGTATTTCTAGGCCCAAGTTCAAAAGATTCATCTATTCCTCTCAAACTACGAAAAACAAGCTGAGGTAAAAATTCTTCCAAAATAGTATTATCTAACTTAAGTTGACCTTTTTGCCTATATAAAAAATTATCTGTACTATCAAATATTAAATCAAGCTCAATAAAACGTTTATACTTATTTGTGATTTCTACTAATTTTTCTACCGTATCAGCTTTACCGCGTTCCACCGATTCAAGTTCATCAATCCATTCATGATATTTTCTAATAGCTTCTTCTAAACGTTCTTTGTCAGCTTCAGGCAATCGGGGATTTTCAAGACAAGCAATTACTTTTCCGTAATGTGGACGAGAAAGTTCGGGCATAATTTGATAATTAATATTTTTTATATCTAAGTTTTTATAAAATAACTTGTTGTAATTGATTTATACATTCTATTCTGTCTAATTTCGGGGTACTTTTGATGATTGCCACCTTTTCAATAGCATTTTCTAAGCATTTTAAATTTTTTTGAGGGACAGAGTTTATTCCTGCTTTTAAAACCTCTAAAGCTATTTCTCTTGCAATATCATCAATGATTTCTTCTGTACATTCAATTTTTAAATTACAAAAATTTATTAAATCTTCTCTGATAATTTTGCCAAATCTATTTTTAAATTCTCTTTTCTGCCTTAAAACTTTTGCATACATCCCAGATTTAATTCCAATCTTTTCAATAATGTCGGCATTATAGAAAGGTACTCCAAGAACTTTGGATTCATAACCCACTACAAATACAATACGTGCATCTTTTTTGCTTACCCTTGATATTTCCTTCAAAGTCTCTGCAATATCTAAGCAATACTGTACAACTGTATAAAAACGATTGACTCGATTAGCTCTATTAGCTCCAATTTCAGATTTAGCTATTTTGAGCAAATCCCATCCTAAAAGCTCAGCAGATTTTCTATAATTTTGATGATAGTTGAACACATTTATGTAAGGTGGAGAAGTTACAACAAAGTCTATTCTATTATCTTCTAAAGGAATACATCTACAGTCAGATAGTAATGATTTTATGTTCTTATTAGATAATGGTAAATCATCCATCATTTTCTCTAATTCAAAAAACTTATTTTGAACAAAGTTATTAGTAATTTTATTTTTAGTAATATCTAATAATATTATTAATGCATTAAATAATGTTTCTGCATCTTCATTTTTTATATTTTGTTTAAATTTAATAACTTTCTCGTCTAAATTATCAATTACCTTATCTGTATCTATCAATATTGTGAAAGGAAATTCTTTATTTATATATTCCCTAACTTTATTTATAGTCTTTTTTTTATCGAATTTATTGATAAATTCATAGGTTTTACTAAGTATCCAAGCCGCTGGATTTATCTCAACACCGTATATTTCATGCGAAAAAGTACCTGCTTCTAATAAAATAGTTCCACTACCTACAAAAGGGTCAAGAACTACTGAGTCAGGTAAACAGTAAGCGTTAAAAATTGCTTCTACTAACTGTGGTGAAAATTGACCCCGCCAAGAAAATAAATTTGAGCGTTTTTTTTCAGTAATGTTTAAAAGTTCTGGCGGAATTGGTTTATCGAACTCTTTCAACTGCGAATCTTCCTTTTATTAAACATATATTCTACGGCTCAATGTAGTTTAACATTACTTGTTCGCACAGAATTATATTCATTACCCCCAACCTACAACCCCAAATCCACCGCTACCCGATGAGCGCAAGCAAACCCGGAAAACGCTACTGCATTCAAACCTTGTCCCGGAAAGGTACTATCTCCCACAATATATAATCCCTCGATCGCAGTTCGATTAAACGGCATTCCCAACAATCCCCGCAACTTCCTTCTAGGAATTGGGCCATATGTACCATCTACTCTTCCCAAAAATCTCCGATGTGTTCTCGGCGTTCCGGCTTCCAAATAATCTAAATTCGCATCTATCCCCGGAAATATCTTTTCTAATTTATCTACAATCCGCCAAGCTGTAGCTTCTTTCTTGGCTTCGTATTCTTTCTCGGATAAATTCTGCCACTCATCAATTGAGTTTGTAACGAACGCATGAATGATATGATATCCCTTTGGAGCTAATTGTGGATCGAGCAATGTGGGAATTGAGACAAATATTGTCCCTTCCGAATCCATCATTTTTTCCCAATCGGACAATAAAATATGATGACATTCCGTTCCTGGAGATAATAATTCTGCATTCACTCCCATATGCAAACTGAAAAAACTCGGCGACTTTTTGTATCGCAGTTGCCATTTTTTCTCATTAGCTGGTATTTCTACTGGTGAAAGCAGCTTCTCAAATGTATTCCAACGAGTTGCATTAGAAACGATACGTTTAGCCCGATACTCACGATTATCCGCTAGCTTTACACCTACAGCTTTGCCTTTCTCTTTAATTATTTTTGTAACTCTAGCCTGATATTTAATTTCCCCACCCTTTTTAATCAAACCTTCTACCAATTTTTGAGCAATTTGTCCTACACCACCTTTAGGATAATTAACTCCGCCGTAATGTCTGTCAGAAAACACCATTCCAGCATTAATCGCTGGTGTCATATCGGCTTTTACTACCGACCAGCAATAACACTCTATATCAATAAACTTTAATAATTCCGGGTCTTTAATATATCTTCGCGCTATATCTCCTACATTTTGTGGCAGGTATTTCGCCAAACCCAAACAAGCCAATGGATGCCCAAAAAATGCCCGCATCAAATATCCGGGTTCTTCTAAAGACAATAATTCCATCTGATTCAAGCAGTTAAAAATTTTCCAGCATTCGTCATAAAAACTACGAATTCCTTTGCTTTCGTGAGGAAAATATGCAATTAAATTTTGTAAAAACTTTTCATAATTTCGTTCGACTTTCAAATCTAACGAGTTCGGTAAATGATAGTGAATCTGTACGTTATCAGGAATTGTTTCTAAACTTACATCTACAGCTTGTAGCGCACGGGTGAGTAAATTAGTCGTTCCCTTTTCTCCGAATCCGAAAATCATCGAAGCCCCTACATCAAAACGATAACCTTCCCGTTCAAAATAGCCAGAACTACCACCAGGAATAGTATATCCCTCCAACACCAGCACCTTCGCACCTTTCGCCACCAACTGAGTTGCAGTTACCAAACCACCAATACCAGAGCCAATTATAATCGCGTCGTACATTACTCTTTAAAGAATTTTGGATTTTAGATTTTAGATTTTGGATTAAGACTTAAGAGTTAGGAATTAGGAATTAGAAGTATGAATCAAGCATTTTTAAATAGTACATCTTGGCTGGCTCAGTAGTGCGAGCGTCTCGCTCGCTTTATATGTAATTTCTAATTTTGGCTGGCTCAGTAGTGCGAGCGTCTCGCTCGCTGTATATATAATTTGCAACGCCCAATGCCCAACGCCCAACGCCCAATGCCCAACGCCCAACGCCCAATGCCCAACGCCCAACGCCCAATGCCCAACGCCCAACGCCCAACGCCCAACGCCCAATGCCCAACGCCCAATGCCCAACGCCCCATGCCCAATTCCCAAATAAAAAAAGAGGGACAAGTCCGCCACTGCTGACCAATCCCATCTGCCGTTCCTTAAAGAGAGGAGAACACTGGAAAATAATATAGCGTTGATTGAGAATAAATGTCAACTAGTAATAAAAATAATTCTCAATAAATTAGACAAGTTATCAGCCAAGTTTATGAATGCCAATGTCAGATGTTAGTCACCGGCTTGAAAGAGTATTATGATGTTTCAGTTGCGATACCTTATATATTGAAGCTTTTATATCTATTATGACGCTACAATTGCGCGTTTATGTTCCACCCCATCCTTTAATCAAGCATTGGCTGGCAGTTGCTCGCGATGCTGGTACGCCTTCAGTATTGTTTCGTTCGGCAATGACTGAGTTGGGGCGCTGGTTAACTTACGAAGCCGCCAGGGAATGGTTGCCTACTCAAGAATCAACGGTTCAAACGCCATTAGAGGAATGTCCTGCAACATTTATTAATCCTGCAATTCCGGTGGCAGTAGTACCAATTTTGCGAGCGGGTTTAGGATTGCTAGAAGGGGCACAAACTTTGCTGCCTTTGGCATCTATTTATCATTTGGGTTTAGTCCGTAACGAGGAAACTTTGCAGCCGGAATGTTATCTTAATAAGCTACCAGAAAAAATTGATCCTCAAACAAGAGTGTTAATTACCGACCCTATGTTGGCTACTGGAGGTTCTATAATGGCTGCAATGTCGGAGTTAGTTCAACGAGGTGTCGATCCCGCTTTGACGCGAATTGTCTGCGTAGTTGCCTCCCCCCCAGCATTACAACAATTGAGTGCAACTTATCCGGGTTTAAATGTTTACGCTGCCACAATTGACGAAAAACTTAACGAACAAGGATTTATAGTACCTGGTTTAGGAGATGCAGGCGATCGCACTTTCGGAACTTAAAAAGGAACTTAACAAAATATACAGTTTGGAGGGCGGGGTTGCTTGTGATGATTAAAGTAGGAAGTAGCAATTATTGGTGGTAAACATATGAGTCAACGCGATGGTTTTGCGAGCGGATTTTTTGCTGGAGCGATTTTTGGTAGCGTAGTTGGCGGTGTTGTCGGGGCGCTGGCAGCCCAAAGACGCAATGGTGCCGAATTTGCCGAAGATGAAGCTCAACAGCTAGGCACTATTAAGAGCAATTCAAACTCCGATTCGTCTGGCAAACGACGACAGATGGGAGGTACGGCATCTTCCGGGGTAGAAATGGAAATGGCGCGACGTTCTCTAGAAGACAAAATTGCTCAGTTAAACGCCACAATCGATGAAGTGCGCGATCAACTAGGCAATGTTAATAACAATTCTGGTGCAGTAAACGAATTTCCCTCTCGTAGCGAAGAATTACAATCTTAACCAAACATAATGGAACTTGAGCGGTAATAAAGCGATAAATTGTTTTATAGCCGCTCAAAATATTTTTCGGTACAAAATAAAAAAAGATGAAAACCGAAATTCAAGTATAAAGGCATCTTGATGTCAGCTAAATTAAAATCAATAATAAGACGGCTTTTCACTAAAACTCAAAACACCAAATATCTATGGAACTCTTAATTAGGACACTACTCACTTTCATCCAGTTTTACAGTTATTTACTGATTGCTCGGGTTTTATTAACTTGGTTCCCACAAATTGACTGGATGAGCCAACCATTTGCCGCACTCAGTCAGATAACCGATCCTTATCTTAATTTGTTCCGTAACATAATTCCCCCTTTAGGAGGAATTGACTTATCCCCGCTGTTGGCTTTTCTAGCCCTAAACGTAGTCAGCGGACTTTTAGCTGGTGTAGCTGGTAGTCTATTAGCTTCAGCTTATTAAATTCGGCACATAATTTAACATGAAGTATGAAGTATGACATTTGAAATATGAACTGAAGAAGATCGTCAGCGATCGGCTAAATAAATTTTTGTTTTTTGTTAAATGCCATCGCGATTCATATTTTTATTTTTCATCCTTCATACTTTGTAATTAAACTTTAGTAACGAACCTTAGAAGTAAATCCCGAAGCTTTAAACTGCTTCAACTTTAATGGCGTAGGTTGATTTGCTGGAACGGTAATTCTCATTTCAAAATCACTTTCTCCTGGCGGTACTTCATCAATAGAGCCAACGCGAGTACGGTTTTGCATTACTAAATTATTATTCGCATCGTAAATCCGTCCAAAAATATCTGCATCATATACAGTTTTGCTGGTCATATTTTTTGCAGTACCAGTGACTAGAAAACATTTTGCAGCCCTGCTAGCACCACCGCTAGTAACATTCCCCTCAGCTAGTTCCGGCGGACATTCTTGGTAAGAAATATTTGATAAAGGAATCTGCGTTGTTGCTAAAGCAGCAGGGGAATAAATCCAGCAAAATATTCCGATAACGCAAGAAATAATGATAGTTGTCAGCGAACGTAACAGCATACTATACACCGTAAAAATTTTAATTATATAAAACTATTAAGATTAAGCTTATCAGCGACCAGTCACCAGTGACCAGATATAACCTCTAACCCTACGGAATGTAGAGACGTAAAATTTTACGTCTCCCGACGGTTGCGGGCAAAACCAACCCTTCAGAATTTATGCAATCAAAAATTAATAATCCTTTTCATTTATTCTGACGGGTTGTAGAGATTGATAGATAAGTTCTCCTCCCTACGTTTGGGAGAAAACAAACCATTCAAAACTAATGAAAAAGATCACTAATAGTCTGTCCCATTAGTACTCCGCCACATTAATTTTGATGGGTTTGCGTAGTGCGAGCATCTTGCTCGCTCGATAGCGCCAGCGAGCAAGATGCTCGCACTACGAATGTGCTACCCCTCATAACTTATGTGGTGAACCATTAGTTATGGGGGGTAATAAAGGTTTGTAGTTGGGCTTTAGCCCCTCATAATCCGGAATTCGGAGGCGAGTCACCGCGCAACTACGAACAAAAAAGAAGATGAGCATTCAACCGCCCATCTTACAATCTAAATTTATTAATCTTTACCAAAACCAACTAAAATCAAAATTTACTTAACGCTACCTTCCATTGCAGCAGCATCAATCGGTTTGATAAAGTACAATCTCACAGCTTGCCAACCGTTGGAAAGATAGTAAGGCAGCTTTTGGAAGATTTGTAGGAATTTAGGTGTATTAGAACTCACTATAGCTCTAAGCTTCTCGTTATTCTTGACGCAAGTTTCCAAACGTTCGTAAAATTCCGGTTTCTTCACATCCAACATAACCGGGAATACTCTTCCAGCAGTTTCGTTGGTTTTTTCAATCACTTCTTTGTCGTATTCCCGTGCATTTAAACCGATTGCAGCATAAAAACCATCACGCTGAATATCGTTTAAGTACATTGTGGCAAATACCGACAACAGGAAGAAGCGACACCATAACCGCGCTTTCCAATCGTTTAAAGTTTGAGGTTGCGCTCTCATTACTGCATCGAAGAAGTCACCGTGACGGTTTTCATCTTGACACCAGTTTTCAAAGAATCGGAAAATCGGGTAAATTCTATCTTCGGGATGCTTTTCTAAATGACGGTAAATAGTGATATAGCGCCAATAACCAATCTTTTCGGAAAGATATGTCGCGTAAAAGATGAATTTTGGCTTAAAGAAAGTGTAGCTACGACTCTTGGTTAAAAATCCCAAATCCAGCGACAGATTAAAATCTGACATTGCCTTATTTAGGAAACCAGCATGACGCGCTTCATCTCGTGACATCAAGTTAAAGCCTTCAGCTAAAACTGGGTTTTTCCCTTTGAGACGACGACTTAATTCTTTGTACAGCAGAAAGCCAGAAAATTCCGCCGTACAGCTTCGTTCTAAAAACTCAACAAATAACTGGCGAGTTTCCCCATCAATGTGTTCCCAGGATTGCTCAAACTCCTCATCCCGAACAAAATGATGGCGGTTGTAGTCAGCACGAAACTCTTCGATGATGGCTCTTAACTCGTCTTCGTTAACCGAGATGTCCATTTTAGCCATCTCATCAAAGTCAGTGGTGTAAAACCGGGGTGTCAGCAGAGTTTCCTTCGCTGGAACTTTAACACCCGGACGTATTTCTTCAAAGCCTGGTTTTTTGAGGGAATCTACCATGTTCTGATTGTTATAAATGTCGGGTTTTTGACACTCCCCATGTTTAAAAAAAGGGATTCTTAGTTCACCGGGATTCCAAGGAATTTACCCTCACTAAGCATCTTGACCGTATGCCCTACGGCTGCAAGTCCTTTTATTAGAACTACGTACACGCTGTTTTTATGTCTAAACGGGACACATTGCCACGTTCAAAATTGAGATACAAAAATATTGCGTTTGAGTATAAATATCAGTTTACCAAGGAGTCTGGTAGTAATTACTAAGTCAAACGTTAAGAGTTGCAACAATGAATGTTTAGGCCGAAGGGGATGGGGCATGGGGCATCGCAGATAGGTGAGAGTTAGGAGTTAGGAGTTAGGAGTTAATAATTTAACCATATTACCTTTGACCTCTAACCTTTAACCTTTTCCCAAACTGACCGGATTTATTACGATGGTGGATGTAAATCTTTAAGGTAGATAATTCAAAAATTAGTTTTACTTATGAATGCGATTATCCACTTTTATAACTAATAGAAATTCGCTTCGGCGGCAATCATTACGATATTTTAGATAAGCAATTAACTATAAATATATTTGTAGTACTCGATAACTCTAATTAAAATGATTTTTATAATCGAATAACATTTAATTATAGCTTTATTTTGAATTTACATCAAAACGTAGCGAGATATAAAAATATTACATTAAAATTAAACTGTTAATACAGACAATTATTGATTCACAAACATTTCAGTTGCCTTAAGCGTTCGGTGGAGTTGAAATTATATGAAGGCTGTAGTCAAAGATAAGAGTAATAACAAGGATACAGATAAAGAAAAAGAGCGGATGAAAATATCCTATATGCTCAATGTTCTGGGATTCTTGGGTTTTACAGGTGGATTGCATCGCTTGTATAACGGTAAGGTCGCTACGGGTTTGCTATGGATGTTTACCCTGGGCTTATTTGGTTTTGGTCAATTTGTAGACTTATTTCTCATTCCTAATATGGTGGAAGAAAGAGAAATGAAATTGAGACTAAAAGCGGGTTTATCCCCTTTTGGTGTCGCATCAACTCCTCAAGTTATAGCTGCGGAAATATATGAATCTCCTCAAGAAACCTTGATGGTAGAGTTGTTAAAAGCAGCCGAAAAACGCGACGGCAAACTTAGCGTTACTCAAGGAGTTCTTGAGACGGGTGCAAAATTTTCTCAGGTAGAAGCAACTTTAAAAGAGATGCACAAATCTGGTTATGTTGGCATAGGTAACAACCCCGATAATGGAGCCGTTACCTATATTTTTCACGAACTTACCTAATTTCTTCCCAACCACTTTTGACCGTTTAAACGCATTATTACTCCGAATACCATTAAGTCTAGAGTAATTCTACGCTCGTCAATTAAAAATGATTCGAGGGTGCTAGGAGTTTTACCTTCATTGCAAGAAAACGCTTTTTTCCCTTTAATATCTTCATCTGGGAAATAAACGTTAAACTGGCGATCGCTATTTTGAAACTTGCCTAAAACCTGCCAGCATTCCTCAGCTTTCTCATACCCTGGTATGGGAAGTTTTTGTTTGGCGAAATCCAAATGTAAATCTTCCACCCCTTCCGAGGCGATCGCCTTTTCTAAGGCAGGTACATAATGCTGCCGCATAAATTCCTCAAACGGTTTATCTTCAACTGCTGGGGGTTTTTCTTTCTTTTTAGCTGCGGGCTTCTTATCATCTGCTGCTTTAGCTGCGGGTTTGGCTTTAGCAGCATTAGGATTGTCTCCTGACGCTGCTTTGGGATCGGGTGCATTCGCAGTCGGAATATCTGTGGCTTCAGGAGAGTCTGGTTTAGGAGCTTTCTTTTTAGCTACTTCCGGCGCTTTTTCATCCGTCGTGCTAGGAATAGCTTCTCCCGCTTCGTTTTTATTTGTTTCTTCTGCCATTACGTCGGTTAATCCTTCAGGTTTGAATCACCTTTATTTTACATATGATGAGCAATTAGGAACTGGGAATCGGGGATGGGGCATTGGGCATGGGGAGAGGGGGAAGAGGGGGAGAGGGGGAAGAGGGGGAAGAGGGGGAGATAATTATTAACTGGTCACTAATAATTGATAATTGGTAATTGGTAATTGGTAATTGGGCATTGGGCATTGGGAATAGGCAAGATAAAAAATAAAAGGCAGGCTAGAAGCCCACCCCACAAAGAATTTATAAAAAACTATCAATCATTGATAACTGCTCACTGCTCACTGCTCACTGCTCACTGATTAACCGCCAGCTACGGCAGGAACTATACTAACTTCATCACCATCTTTTAAAGGTGTTGCCGCACCATCTAAGAAACGGATATCTTCGCTATTAACATACAAATTTAAAAAACGACGCGGTTTTCCAGATTCGTCGCACAAACGCGACTTAATACCGGGACAAGCTTTTTCTAAAGAATCGAAGAGTTCGGTAATAGTGTTACCGTTACATTCTAAAGTTGCTTGATTATTAGTAAATTTTTGAAGTGCGGTGGGAACGAGAACTTTAACTGACATATCTGTAAAAATTAGAAATGGAAATAGGGTAGAGGGGGAGAGGGGGAAGAGGGGGTAGAGGGGGTAGAAGTTTTAACTCTTTACTTTCAACTCCTAACTCCTCACTGCTAACTCCTAACTTTAATTAAACCAAAACTTGCTGCCATTCCAAACGTTCGAGGGTGCGGGAACGTTCGAGGGCTGATTCAAAACTATCGAGTTTTGCGTCAATTGTCAAAGGTTCGCCAATGTGGGCTTGTATGGCTTCTTGGGTTTTTAAGCCGTTGCCGGTAATGTAAACAACTGTGGTTTCTTCGGGGTCGATTTTTCCTGCTTCTACCAGTTTCTTCAATACGGCAACTGTTGTACCACCAGCAGTTTCTGTGAATATACCTTCGGTTTCGGCGAGCAGTTTCATGCCTTCGATAATTTCAGTATCGTTAACTGTTTCTATATTACCGTTGGTTTTGTTAGCTATTTCTACTGCATAAATACCATCTGCTGGATTTCCGATGGCAATTGATTTGGCGATGGTATTTGGCTTTTCTGGCTGAATGAAGTCGCGCTTTTCTTTAAATGCTTTGGCGATTGGGGAACATCCTTCGGCTTGTGCGCCGCTGAATCGGACGTTTTTATCTTCTACTAAACCTACTTCTTTAAATTCGTTGAAGCCTTTATAAATTTTGCTAAATAATGAACCGCTTGCCAAAGGTGCAACTATATGATCTGGTAGTTCCCAACCTAATTGTTCGGCGACTTCAAAACCTAATGTTTTGGAACCTTCTGAGTAATAAGGACGTAAGTTGATATTTACAAATCCCCAACCGTGGGTATTGGCAACTTCCGAACACAAACGGTTAACTTGGTCGTAATTTCCCTTAACCGCCATCAAAGTCGGGCTATAAATAAGACTTCCTAAAATTTTACCGGCTTCCAAATCTGCTGGTATGAATACGCAGCAATCCAAACCTGCATGAGCTGCGATCGCCGCAGTTGAGTTTGCTAAGTTTCCGGTGCTGGCACAGGAGACTGTAGTAAAACCTAATTCCTTGGCGCGAGTCATCGCAACTGACACCACCCGATCTTTGAAGCTCAGGGTGGGCATATTAACAGCATCATTCTTTATATATAGTTTCTTTAAACCCAAGCGACGCGCCAAACGATGGGAGCGAACCAAAGGAGTCATACCCGTTCCCACATCAATGGGGTTTTCGCTAGTTACAGGCAAAAATTGACGATAGCGCCATATTGAATTAGGCCCCGCTTGAATAGTTTCGCGAGTTACCGTTTGACGCAATTTGCTGTAATCGTAGCTTACCTCCAAAGGCCCAAAACAGAACTCACATACATTTTTTGCTTCGAGTTCGTACTCTGCACCGCATTCTTTACACTTCAAAGCGTGAAAAGCGTGGGTAAGAGTTTGGTTCTGGATGTTGGTTGTCGCTTGCATTTGGTGTATCTCCCTGGAAAACCTTTAACTGTCAACTGTCGGCTGATAGTAACATGGCTCAAATCCCCAGTCAAACAATCCCGATAATTTTTGTCGGGATTAAAATTGTCGTTATTTTGTATTTCAAAGTTCGTAGTAAAGACTTTAATTCTCGGATTTAGGGCTAAAGCCGCCACGTAGAACCTATGCTAAAAAGTTAGTTTAAAAAGCTAAAAATTCTATGTAATAACAAATAAGTTGTGACAAACTTGTGAAATATTAGAGAAAATATACTTAAAATATTCTGTAATCAATAGAACAATATATTAATCCGGAATAATCATTCTAATTGTCTATATTTCCATATTTATACTGACGATATAGTAAAATTTTACAATTAAGATTTATCTGTTACCAAAAATACTTTTGATATTTCGGCTAAATCAAAAAAACCTAAAACAAAATCCATGTTTAAGAGTAAGAGAGTAGCATCCGGACATCAGGGCTAAGTCTATCTACCAATCAGGTCGGGGAAATATCAAAGTTGATTTGGTCGAAGCTATACTCAATAACCAGGGTTTCTAGGTTAGAAAGCTGCACCGCAATTTAAAAAATAGTTGCAAAAAAGCCTACGTGCAAGCACGCAGGCTGAGAAGTCATAATTTTCTATTAATTCTAAAATGTCACAGAAAAAGAATTTTGTCAAAAAGGGACATATCTATCGTTCCTTGGTTGCATCTGCATTAATTGCTAATGGTGTATTTCAATTTATCGCGCCTGTTTTAGCTGAAGGTACCGCAGCAAATCAAACAATTGATAACACTGCAACCGCTACCTACGAAGACGAAGAAGGAAATGAAATCAACGCAACTTCTAATACAGTTAGTGTAACCGTTGCTGAAGTAGCTGGTATTACCGTTGTTGGTGCTGGCCCAGAATTTAAGCCTGATGGTGATGCGAACGGAGATGAAAGGTTCAACGCTAGAGACGAATTCTACTTTATATATGATGTAGAAAACGTTGGTAACGACCCTACTAAATTCCAAATTCCTGGCGCTCCGGTAGTAAATGGTCCTGGTGCTATTCCTGCTGGTGAGTTTGTTGAAATCAGTATAGACGGCGGCGCTAACTGGACTCAAGTTCCAGTAGCTGGACTTGAAACTGGTTCAGTTGCTCCTGGTGATGTAGTAAAAGTCCGGGTACCTGTAAGAGTTAATGACGATGCACCTAGTGATGCCGAAATTAGCGTTGAATTAGGTAATACAGATCCTGACGCTCAGAACCAGCCACGGACAGATAATCCCGAAGATGTTTACACTGTAGATAATACAGATGGAACATCCGGTGAAGTAGCAGGTGTCCCTGTTAACGGCGTTCGTGAAGCTAGCGCTACTCAGACAATCACCGTTGACTCCAGCTTGGCAACTTATGCTTTAGCAACAATTCTCAAAACTAACAGCAACTATACAAGTGCTGGTGCGACTGGTCCTATCGGCGATACTTTAGGCTACAACTTAAGTTTAGAAGTTCTAGACACCGACCCAACTGGCAACAATATTAGCCCCGTAGCTTTACAAGGTAAAGCTGTTCCTGGTTTAACAGGAACTAATATCTTAGTTTCCGATGCGATTCCAGCCGGAACAAAACTTAGTACTGTTACAGCACCAGCAGGTTGGACGGCAGTTTACAGCATTCAAGATCCTACAACAATTGATGCTAATGCGGCTACTTGGACCACGACACCACCAAGCGATTTAGCTACAGTTAGACGAGTTGGTTTCGTAAAAACTGGCAGCGTAGATCCAGGAACAACAGTACCGGGCTTCAATATTACAGTTGAAGTCACAAGCACCGAAAGCTCAGTTACCGTTGCGAACGTTGCTCAGTTATTTGGTGCAACTTCTAATGGAAATGACGTTTACGATGAATCTGGTGACGCACAACCAAGTAACTACGATGAAGTAAATCAACTCTTCCCTAATACTACTCAGCCTGGTGAAGTTCCTACCACTATCCCCGACACTGAAGTTGATGACGGTTACATCGACCCAACTGATAACGACGATGGAAACGGTGGCGGTACTCCTAATGGTACTCCCGATGAGTTAGAAGGTCCCGATGGTATTGGAACCGATACCAATAACGACAACACGGGTACGGGCGCAGGTGGTGAAGCCAACGTCTTCAGGATTAATGCTGTAGGAGTTAGTTCTCTACTTAACGGCCCAGATGGCGCACCTACTGCAAACGTTGGTGGTGATAATAATATTGACTTCACCAACAAATCTGCAAATGTACCAGCAGGAGAAGATTCCGAACCTGGTAGCCAGATTGACCCAGATAGTGTCAGCTTTACAAACACCATTCAGAATACTGGTAACAGTAACGCTGATATTATTCTCCTACCTCAAGCTCCAGCTAATGTAGGCGATTTACCTAATGGTAGTGTAGTTACTCTTACCTACGATAATAACGGTACTCTAGAAACTGCTGCATATACTTATGATGGTGCAGGAAACTTTACTCCGAATGCAGGAACAACTAATCCGATCAAGATTCTTGCGGTAGCGTCTAACGACACCAGAAGCTACACGGTAGCTGTAGATTTACCTGATGATACCGACCTTTCTACTAATGATGGTGTTGAAAGAGGTTATCCCGTACCTGTCAGAGCTTTCGTTGACAACGATGGTAATGGAGTAGCTGATACAGTAGATGACGATGATGATGTAAATACACCTGAAGTAGCTGCACAAAACGTCACTATTAACCGCGTTTATGTTGGCTACTTAAAATTGGTTAAAGAATCCCGCATACTTCAAGGTACTGGTCCAGCTATTGCTGATGGTGAAGGTGTATTCAGCGGTACTGCTAAGAATCCCAGACCGGGTAACATCATTGAGTATCAAATCAACTACGAAAACATCTCCGAAGCAGCTGGTGGTCCAGGAAACGTAGTCTTGAATGCTAACAACGTCCAGATTGTTGAGGATGGAACTCTCAGCCAGACTCCTGGTGATGGTTTGAATAACTGGGCTAAGGACAACGATGGTGATGGAGAACTAGATACTATCAACATTGCTGGTGCGGCTGTAGCTGCTGATGCTGCAATTGTTTACGAACCTTCAGGTGATAACGAGAACACTACTACCTACAGAGTTACAGCCGAAGTTGCTCCTGGAGTAACTAAGACGTTCACTTTCCAACGTCGAGTTAACCAAGTATCTCCAACTGGTACCGCGAATAACGGAACTGGTGCAACTGCTCCCGATCCCGATGCTGCAATCTAATAATTAAATACGGATAATTTGTAGAGACGTAATATATTACGTCTCCTACCCATCAAATTTCTCACCCAACAATTAGCAAAAACATTAAAAAACCCAACAGTTTATTGGAGGAAAATCATATGAAGCGTGTTTCTATTGCAAGTTTAGGTGCTGTTGCTTTAATCGCAGGTGCAGCATTTAGCAGTCAGATTCCTGTAGTTGCAAATGTATTTGAAAGTGGAGCAGCTGTTGCTCAAAATGCCAAGAAATCACAAGTACAGTTACGCTTAGAAGCAGAAAAGAAAGTTGTTAGCAAAGATGCTCAAGGCAAGCAAAAAGTATCTTGGCAAGGATTAAAAGATGGCGCTCAAGTACAGCCAGGTGATGTATTACGTTACTCTGTAACTGGTGCAAATAATGGTAACAAAGCTGTCAAAAATCTTGCTATTAATCAGCCTATTCCTAAAGGAATGATTTTCGTTCGTAATTCTGCAACTGTCAATTCAAATACTGGTGCAAAAATTACCTACAGCATTAACGGTGGTAAGACTTATGTAACAAATCCCACCGTGCAAGTTAAGTTAGCAAACGGCCAAACAGAAACCCGTCCCGCACCCGATACTGCTTATACCCACGTGCGTTGGAACTTTGGTGATTCTGTTCCTGCAAAATCAGCAGTTAATGGCACTTATCAAGTAAAGGTACGTTAGTTTCTCTTGAATAAAATAATCAAGAATAATTAGATGTCTTGAGAGTAGTTAAAAATACAAATTCCTATTTCTCAAGACTTCTTTTCATAAAGAATCAAATAATTTTGTTTTAGGACTTACGCAACTTGACACTTTGACTAACTTTGAACGTAGTAATAATGTTTTGTGTGTCACGCACCACCAAAGTTTTATGACACTTGCGTAAGTGATGTGTTTTTTTACGAGCTGTATTAGCTATCAAATATGAAATTATATGTTTTAAATTTTTACTTTTAATTTTACTGCTTCTAAATTATCGGCGATTTATTAGTACAAGTATGTATTAGTCTTTGTCGTTAATTGTAATTGGTTCGTTGTCTGCGTAACGTCTGGAGACGTAGCAGTGCTACGTCTCTACAAAACATACTGCTGAGTAACGAGATTTATACATCAATTGAATTAGAAAAAAATATTAATTTTCCCAACTTCGGAGAAGAAGGGTGAAGTTTTACAGGAGATAATAAGCGTGCGTCGTCAAAAAAAACGACATCAGATAAAATATTCAGTGGATTGCTTGAGGCGATTAACGACATTTTTTCTTGTCGGAAGCGTGCTTCACAGTTCGATGTCTGCCTTCGCGCAAGTAAGCACTAAATCTGGTGTCAAGTTTACGAACCAAGCTACTTATAGTTATGAAGATCCAGATGGCAACAAGCTATCTGGTACTTCCAGTCAAATTGGAGTTACGCCAAATATACCACCAAGCAATCCTTTAATTGACCCTTTCGGACAAATTCTCGGTTGTAGTGGAGAGGAATTAGATGATTACACGGGTTTCACAGTTAGTTTATTTGAACCCGATTTAAACGATCCGACGGGAACAGAAGTAGGAAGACTAATTGACTTAACTCCAACCTTAGAGAGCGGTACTCCTCAAGGTATTGCACCGAATATCACCAACGTTAACAATTATGCGATAACAAATAACGCAGTTACCGCTATTAATGGCGAGACTAAACGAGGCGTTTATAACTTCTTATTCGATACTGCTAGAGGTCAAACTGATGCAGGTAAAACTTATATTTTAGTTGTCAATCCTCCAGAGAATTCTAATTTCCCCGAACGAAGAGTAAGGCTAGAAATTCAAAGCGTAAATGGCAATATTCTTACTTATGTTGCAACTGCTCTAGATGGTCAGCCAATTACTGCTACAGGTGATAGCGCTACTCAAATTAGTGAAACTCAGATTTCCGAACAAGTTGTAGTTGTTAATGATGCAGAAAGAATCGGCTTGAGTTTAGCCTTACGGTTTAATTTGAATTTATGTTCCACCGAACAAATCCGCATTACCAAAACTGGCGATCGCGCTACTGCGGAACCGGGAGAAACTACGGTTTATCGTCTTTCGTTAAGAAATACTGGCGATACTGGTTTGGATAATGTGGTTGTTACCGACCAATTCCCTCTCGGATTTAAGTTTTTACCAGAATCGGTTCGCGGTCAAATTGGGGATGAAGAAGTTGCGGTAACAACTGAAACAAATGGCTCAACCGTTACCTTCCGAACTGATGCAACTATTCCTCAAGGTGGCGTACTTAATATAGTCTACGCTGCTAAATTAACTCCCGATGCGGTACGGGGTTCGGGTAGGAATACAGCGACTGTTAACGCCGAACGTATTGATAATGATTTTGCCGTCAAAGATGGGCCAGCATCGCACTTACTCAAAATTCGTCCGGGAATTACCTCCGATTGCGGTACTATCATCGGTCGGGTATTTGTGGATAAAAACTTTGACGGGGAACAACAAGCAGGGGAACCTGGAGTCCCAAATGCAGTAATTTTCCTAGAAAATGGCAACCGTATAACTACTGACCCAGACGGTTTATATTCAGTTAAAAATGTATTGCCCGGTAAACATACAGGCGTTCTGGATTTACAGAGTTTACCCGGTTATACTTTGGCCCCCAATGTCAAATTCAAAGAACGCAACAGTCAATCACGGCTAGTAAATTTAGAACCCGGTGGAATGGTGAGAATGAACTTCGCAGTCACTCCAAGTTTTGGGGAGGAGGCAAAGAAATGAGACAATTAAGGCATACCAATATCTTCAATTTTAAGTTAATCGGTGCTATGGCAGGAGCTATGGGTGTGGTATTGCATCCATTTGTCGCCAGTGCTGAATCTACCAATAACTCAAAATCTGACGAACTTAAACAGAATAAGTTTTCCACAGCATCTGCTGAAAATAAAGCAAGCAAAGCTAGTAAGAAATATAATCGTTCTAAAAAACTTGTTGAAGCCCTTGAAGCAATCGGCAAAAATAAAAACCAAAATAACAACCTAATTGCTTTAGATAGGGCTGAAGATACAAATTCTAATTTGCCTGTTAGCTTGCAGAAGTTAGTAGATGAACGCGATTATGCTGCCGAATATATATTAACTGCTTTAAAAACAGAAGATACAAATACTAATTTACCTGCTAGCTTACAGAAATTGGTAAATGAGCGTAATAATGCAGCAGAAAATAATTTAGTTGCTTTAAAACCTGCAAAAAGCATTAATACCAAATTATCGTTAGTAGAAAAAATCAAGCAAACGCGCGGCGAAACTTCGATAAATTCATTAGAAATTTTAGATGAAAGCAAAGAGCTAATCGCTTTAGAGCCATTTATCAATCAAGAAAAGTTATTAGAAGAAAACAATAATGTAGAGTCTTTATATATTGCGTCTGTTGCGTCTGCAATTGAACCCAAAACCATAAATATTGAAGAGGCAGAATACACTGCATCTTTACAAAATCAACTGCTGCCAATTTCTGAAAAAGATATGGTAGCGTTCGCGTCTGGCTCGCTGATGGTAAATAGCTCCTTAATGATTTCGAGCGAGCAAGATGCTCGCACTACGACAGAAAATTATTTACTTGCTCTAGAACCTTTTCTCGATGCTCAAAAGCTGGTAGAAACACAAAACCGAGAAGCAGCAGAAGAAAAAATAGATGTAACAGAATGGTTGTCTAACAATGATTCTAGCTTAATTGCAATTAATGTATTTGAGTCATTATCAACTAAAACCCAACCACCTCAAAACGTACCAGCTTTAATTGCTAAAAATTGGACGGCAGATAATCTCACAAATGAAATCTATAGTTTTACATCGTTAGTTGCCGTAAAACCTTCTTTTCTAAAGGATAATTACGATCGAAGTTCGTCTGAGATGAGATTAGCTGCGGGTTATAACTCATTTAATTCTGTAGATAATCGCAATCAAGAATTTCCAGGTAGTAACCTGTTGGCTTCTTATTCTAAATATCCTTTTGGATTACCAAATATTGAAGCTTTAAATCCCAATTTAGCCCCAAATTCTACTCAATATATTTCCCAATTCCCCAAAGATGCTAATAATTCAGCGGTAAAAATTCTCGCACCGACTCCTGATGCTTTGGTAGATGTCGCAGCTACTCCAATTATCGTCCAGTTTCCGGTGGGTAATGAGGTAGAATTACGAGTTAACGGGGAATTATCCGATCGTTCTTTGATTGGACGTACCGAAACCGATTCCGAAACCGATTTGGTAACGCAGACATGGTATGGTGTTTCTCTGAGTAATGGCGAAAACGTAATTTCTGCTCAGGTTATTGGTTCAAAAGAACCTCCCGCTACCGTAAAAATAATGGTGAGGGGTGGAGCGCAAGAAATAAAGATAGATACGGTAGAATCGCGGATTCCCGCTGACGGAATTTCTACAGCGACTATCAAAGGTACATTGCTCGATGAAAATGGCAATCGTTCCAGTCATGATGCTGTTGTTACTTTAGCAGCTACAGCAGGAGAATTTACCGAACCAGATTTTAAACCTGGGCAACCGGGATTTCAGGTACAGGCAAAAGCTGGGGAATTTACCGCTACTTTAAAATCTGGTTTAGATGCTAAAACTGTCCGAATTAAAGCGAAAGCTGGCAAATTAGAAGCTTTTACTCAATTGCAATTTCAAACTGCTTTGCGTCCAAGTTTGATGACGGGGGTTATTGATTTTCGCTTGGGAGCTAGAGGTACTGACTTTTACAGTAGATTTAAAGATTTTCTTCCAGAAGACGAAGACAACGATACCGAAGTAAAATTCCGCTCCGCTGTCTTTGCAACTGGCGCGATCGGTGAATGGTTGGTAACTGGTGCTTACGATAGCAGTCGTTCGTTGAATGAAGATTGTAATTGCGACAACCGTTTATTTGGCAGCTATCAATTTAGCGAACAAAATTACCCAGTTTACGGCGATAGTTCTTCAGTTAACCAAACTACCCCATCTACCGACAGCGTATATTTACGGTTAGAGCGTTCGTCTGGGATTTCCGGTGCTAGTCCCGATTATGCAATGTGGGGTGATTATAATACTGAAGAATTTTCTCGTTCTTCACAACAGTTTACTTCTTTAACCCGTCAGCTACACGGTTTCAAAGCTAATTACAACATCGGAAAACTTCAAGCTACGGCTTTCTACGGAAATAATATAGAAGGTTTTCAACGCGATATCTTACCCCCTGACGGAACCAGCGGTTTTTACTTTTTATCTCGTAGATTAACTGTACCTGGTAGTGAAAGTGTTTTTATCGAATTAGAAGAATTGAATCGTCCCGGCACTGTATTGCAGCGAGAACGGTTGAGTAGGGGGCCAGATTATGAGATTGATTACGATAGAGGAACGGTGTTATTCCGCGAACCTATTTTACGCACGGATGTCAATGAATTTGGTGAAGTCTTAGTACGTCGAATTGTAGTTACCTATCAATATGAAGCAGAAGGAGGAAACGATACTGATATTTACGCGGGAAGATTGCAATATAATTTTTCTCGCGGTGTTAATAATGATAGCTGGTTGGCTACTACTTACCTGCAAGAAAACCAAGGCGATCGCGATTTTGAGTTGTACGGTGCAGATGCTCAATTTACCTTTGGTAATAATGGTAAAATTGTCGCCGAATACGCTCGGAGTCGCAACGATTCCGACGAGATGGGAATGGTGGAAGGTGATGCGGCTCGTGCGGAAATTGAAGCGGAACTTTTCAAAGGTTTACGAACTCGTGCTTATTACCGTTTTGCAGATACTGGATTTGCTAACAACGCTACAATCAGCTTTGTACCCGGACAAACTCGTTACGGAGCGCAGGTTAATGGAAGAGTCACCAATACTACTAATTTACGCTTTCAATACGACCATGAAACCAACTTTGGTATTGCACCTCAACCGTTAGATACTTTTGAAGAGTTATTTTCACCTCGTACAACAGCTATTCCTGGTAGTGAAGTTGATAACTCTTTAACTACAATTTCTGCCGGTGTCGTACAAAGAATTGGTAAAGCGAATTTATCCGTAGATTTTATTAAGCGGGAACGAGAAGACAGGATAACACCAGAAACCCTCGATACAGATTCAACTCAATTGCGTTCCCGTCTAAATGTTCCTATTGCTAAGAAACTTAGCTTTGTGGCGCAAAACGAAACTACATTATCTGACAGTACAGACGCAGTTTTTCCCGACAGAACTATCTTCGGGATTAATTGGGAAGCGATTCCGGGTATTAACCTTTCGCTAACGCAACAGTTTTACACTCAAGGACAATTTGACGGTAATTCTATTACCAGTTTCAACGTCAACGGCGAACATAAATTTGGTGAAGATACCTCAGTTACCGGACGTTTCTCGGTATTGGGTGCTGCTGACGGCCCAACTACTCAAGGTGCTTTAGGTTTAAAACAAGGTTTAACTATAGCCCCCGGATTGCGGTTAAATCTAGCTTACGAGCGCGTTTTTGGTGACTTTTTTGGTAATAATGCCACCGGGCAACAATTTAGACAACCCTTTGCTGTAGGTCAAAGTGCTGCGGCTTTAGGTTTTGCTTCCGGTGATAGCTATAGCGTGGGTTTGGAATACACTGATAATCCCAACTTTAAAGCCAGCGCTCTATTTGAACGTAGAAACTCAACTAGCGGCAATAATACCGTAATTTCCGCAGGTGCTACGGGTAAACTTTCATCATCTCTGACAGCTTTAGCACGCTATCAACAAGCAGGTTCGAGCAATCAAAGTTTAAGAGCGTTAGGAGATACGGCTAATCTAAGAATGGGTTTAGCATATCGCAATCCTAAAGATGATAAATTCAACGCTTTATTGCGTTATGAATATCGAAAGAATCCTTCAACGATTCCCGAAAGTATTTTACTCGGAAGTGGTTCGGGTGCCCAAGATCATACTTTTGCAATAGAAACAATTTACGCACCGAATTGGCAATGGGAATTTTACGGTAAATACGCTTTACGCAACAGTACTACTTATTTAGCCGATGATTTCTCATCGAGCAATTCTACAAATCTCGGACAGCTTCGCGCTACCTATCGCTTGGGATACAGTTGGGATTTAGTTGGAGAAGCGAGGGTAATCACTCAATCTGACTATACAGAGACAGGTTTTGTTGTTGAAGCAGGTTATTATCTCACACCGAATTTAAGAGTAGCTGGCGGTTACGCTTTTGGTGAAATAGACGATCGCGATTTTGATGGAAGTCGTTCTGCTAGCGGGCCATATTTAGGTGTGACGATGAAACTCAACGAGTTATTCAGCGGTTTTGGTATGCAGAAAAGAGTACCTCGCAAGGAAATAGAACAGCGGCAAATTTTGTTGAATAAGCTTAAGAAGGGAACGGGGAATGGGGTACGGGCAACGGGAAACCTAACCCCCCAGCCCCCTTCTCTACAAGGGAATGGGGAGAATTCAAGTCTTATTGAGAAGGCAACAGGGAATGGGGAACGGGCAACGGGGAACCTAACCCCCCAGCCCCCTTCCCTACAAGGGAATGGGGAGAATTCAAGTTTTCTAAATAGTGGGAAAAATTCTTTAGAAAAACTAGTTGAAAGAATTAAAAAAGGAAATAAACCCAAAAAAGGAGAAAAAACGCTGTTGCAAAGACTGACGACAGGGCAAGGGAGATGAAGAAAGATATATGAAGCTAAATATACATTTACTTTATATGCTCTCATCCCCTTATTTCTTTTGGGGCAGGGTTTTCGCTCTACTGTCTTCAGTAAAATAACGGCTATTACAATGTATAAAAAAGTAAGAAAGAAACCTTTTGATAAATTAAATCTAGCGAAGCGTTTATTGATAAGCTTACCAGTTTTATTACTGACGGCTCCAAATATCGCTTTTGCTCAATCAAATACAGCTTTAAGTTTAAGCGTAACGGTTAATAGCAACCAAGATGGAGCAATTCAAGCTGATGATGCTTTGACGTTAAGAGAAGCAATTGCGATTGTTAACGGTAATTTACCATTAGAACAACTTAGTTCTGTTGAAAAATCTTTAGTCTCATCGAGCAGCCAATCTCGAATTAGCTTCCAACTTCCTCCCGGACAAACTACAATTCGTTTAGAAACAGTTCTCCCACCTTTAATTAATCCAGGATTGATAGTTGACGGAACTTCTCAACCGGGTTACGACGCGAATAAGTCAGCCACCGCAGAAATTGAGATTCCTATTCCGGTGGTAGAAATAACTTCTGCTGCCGACAAAGAAGTATTTCGCGGTTTAACGGTAGCTGCCGATAATATTACAGTTCAAGGATTGAGCTTATACGGTTTTAGTTCTAAACATCGCGATACCGCTAGTTTACCTCCCGGAGATATTATTGTTGTTGACTTTAAAATGTCGCAGATCCCCCCTACCCCCCTTAAAAAGGGGGAAAATTCAAGCCCCCCTTCTCAAGGGGGGTTGGGGGGATCTCAACCTCCGAGAAATGTAACCATTAAAAATAACTGGTTGGGTATTACCTCAGAAGAACAAGTTCCTAATAAAATTTCGGCTTTCGGGGTTTCGGTATTTAATGCAACTGGTACAAATATCAGCCGCAACCTGATCGCGAATCATGAAGGTAGCGGAATTATTACCGGAAAATTAGCAGAAAATACTCAAATTCAATCAAATATCATCGTTGGTAACGGTATTGCAGGAGTTCCCGACGCAATTAGATTAGAAGGTAAAATCAATAATTCTCAAGTTACCTCAAACTTAATTTGCGCTAACGACGGTAGCGGCGTGTACTTGTTTAAGCCAGAAGGTTCAGTACAAATACAGTCAAACAATATTAAATATAATGGTAGACGCTTGCGACGAGCAGGCGTTTATTTAATGGGTAACAACCATCAAGTAGCTAATAATCAAATCACCAATCAACCCGGTTCTGGAGTTGCAATTACAGCTTATCCCGACAGCAAAGGAAACATTGTTAGAGATAACAACTTTGCCAATATCGAAGGATTGAGTATCGATCTCAACCACAGACATAACACCAGCGTGCGCGACTTCCAACGAGGAGACGGCCCCAATCCACCGAGAAATTCCGGAAATCGTCGTTTAGATACCGCTAACGGAGCCATCAACGCACCAGAATTTCTTAGTTCCGAATTTATAGTTATTAACGGTAAAGTAAATATCGATGGTAAAGCCGACCCCGGTAGCGAAATTGACATTTATAAAGTTGTTCCGTCGAGCCAACAGCAAATAGATTTATACCCCGCTTATTCAGCATTAGGGGAAGTAATAGCAAGAGTTCAAGCAGACGAAAAAGGTAGATTTAAAGCCACCTTTACCAACCTGCAACCAGGGGAAATTATCAGCGCGATCGCAACTTTGCCAAAATACGGAACCTCAGAACCAGCAGCTAATTCAGCGATTAAATCTGTTAATAATTCCCAAATCAAAAATGTAGAGACGCGATACATCGCGTCTCCACAACCAAACTGCATAACCCGTCCAGTTACTCCACCACCAGTAATTCCCCAACCACCAATTCCCCAACCACCGACACCGATTCGTTTGAGCGTACCAAGAAACGTCCACTTTGCACTAGATAAAGACTTTATCAGTCAAAAGAGTGGAGAAGTTCTAGATAAAATTGCTGTCGTCATGGAGCAATATCCCAACATAGTCATTGAACTACAGGGACATACCGATTCCCGCGCCAGCGTTGCTTATAACCAAGACTTAGCAAAACGAAGGGCAACAAATGCGAGAAATTATTTAGTTAAAAAAGGTATTGCACCAGAAAGAATGACAATTCGTTCCTTTGGGGAAAGGAAATTGCGAACCGAGGAGAACAATAGAGTTGACTACGCACGCAATCGTCGAGTTGAAGTGTTGTTCTTTGATGTAAGGGGAATTGATATCGAATTTGAAAATCAGGAAGGGGATTTGCAGATAGAACGGTAAATACTGAATTGATTCGTTACAACCCCAAAATAATGAATGTAGAGACGTAGCACTGCTACGTCTCCGGGCAATTTGAACACCACACCAACAACCCCAGTAACCCAAACACAATACAGACAACCCTAACAACCCAAACACAACACAAACAACCCCAACCGATAGATGCTAATTACAACCATAAATACGGATAGACGTTGCACTGCAACGTCTCTACACCATTCTCGGAAACAACCAATATTGGTAAACCAGCCAAACCATTCTCGCAAACAACCTAGAAAATCTAACCATGACGCAACCAAAATTCAAAGGTAAATACCGAATAGAATCAACCCGTTTACCAGATAGGGATTATGCTGCTAATGGTTGGTATTTCGTCACTATTTGTACAAAAGATTGTATTTATCATTTGGGTAATCCGGTTGTTTCAGGTGAGGTAAAGTTAACACCAATTGGTGAAATTGCCGAAAAATTCTTTCTAGAAATTCCCAACTATTCTAAACATACCTATGTTGATGCATATGTAATAATGCCCAATCACGTCCACGGAATTGTGATTATCGATAAACCCACAAATGTTGCGAAATCACCTCAGAAAAATATAAAAGCGGACATTACACAAAATGAATTTATGTCTCAAATATCGCCGAAACCAGGTTCCTTAAGTACTATTATCCGTTCTTACAAATCCGCTGTTACCCGTTGGTGTCGTCGCAATCAACATGAATATTTCGCATGGCAAGAACGTTTTTATGAAAGCATCATTCGTGCGGATGGTTCTGTAGATAGAATTCGCCAATACATCATTAATAATCCTGCCAAATGGGAACAGGACAAAAATAATCCCCCAGATTTATGGATGTAAAACACCCGCTAATAATGAATGTATGGATGAAAAACACCCGCCAATAATAAATGTATGAATGTGAAACACCCGCTAATAATGAATGTATGGATGAAAAACACCCGCCAATAATAAATGTATGAATGTGAAACACCCGCCAATAATAAATGTATGAATGTGAAACACCCGCCAATAATAAATGTATGAATGTGAAACACCCGCCAATTATGAATGTATGAATGTGAAACACCCGCCAATTATGAATGTATGAATGTGAAACACCCGCCAATAATAAATGTATGAATGTGAAACACCCGCCAATAATAAATGTATGAATGTGAAACACCCGCCAATTATGAATGTAGAGACGTAGCAGTGCTACGTCTCCCTCCCAGCAATTAGGAAACAATACAGACAACCCCAGCATCCCTGAATACAAAAAACCCTAGTCGATAAATGGTAACTACAACCCTATATACAAAGACGTAGCACTGCTACGTCTCTACAAATCTACAAAATGCCGGACACAACACAAAATTTGAAAAAAATAGTATTTTCACGCACAAAAGAATCTTTCAATTAGTAATTATACGGAAGTCAAAAACTATAAATAAAAGTTTTAATGCCAGTTAGAAAACAATTTTAAATCAATTTTATATTTACATCGTTAATTCCTTAAAAACAATTATCCGTAATATTTATCACCTGCATCATGAAATCATTATTAAAAAAAAATACCACCGCACGCAGAACCAAAATAGGATTAGGAACGAGTTTAACTATCGCGATCGCCATCACAACAGCCAGTCCTGCTGCTGCCCAAGTAGGTATAAGTACTCTTAATGCTACTTACCAAAATGGAACTCCTAGCAGCTATCCTACTACGGTAGCAGATCCGTGTAATATCACTAGCAACGGAGGTTATCCGTCAGGCTGTAATAGCAACATTAATATGCAGTTTGGTGATGGTGCTACTAATGACCTAGTTTTATCCGGATTTACTGTAGGAACAGACAATTATTCTTTAGTCCAGTTAGCAGATGATGTTAAATTTCGGCGTATAGATAATGCAGGTGTAAAAGGGGAAAGACAACTAGTTTTCTTTGAATATAACAGTGGTGACAAAATTCGCTCTTCTTACACCAATACAATGGCTGGAGCAATGCTTGGTACTGTTATTAACCGAGGTATTGACAATGGATTTTCTAACGAAAATGGTGATGTTGCTAGTAATAACGTTGAGCGGATTGACTATATTATTTCAGCAGGGCTGCCAGTTCCAGCAACTTCTTCAGGTGACATCGGCTTTCTAGTTTTAGAACGTAATGGAAATGACCCATTTCAGATTGCTGCAATTACATCTTTAGATGCAAATGGTAAACCGAATGGATTCGGTCCGCTGAGAAAAGTAGGAACACCTACTTGGGGAAAAAGCAGTTTTAATCTCAAAACTGCTGTAATGCGTCGTGAAGAAAACGAAACAGCATTCCGACCTTCACACCTTGTTGGTTCACAAACAATATCGGGTGTCTATACTTCTATCGCATCTCTCGGCGTTAATCCCGGTCAAACAGTTTACGGTTACGCTTTATTCCCTAATGATATTAATGCTAGTAATGACCTAGTTAATCTGACCGACTTTCCTACAAACACCTCTGGTGCTTCTGGGGCAGGAGGATTAGACTTAATGGCTGGTGGAGGAATCTTCATGAAGGATGGTTTGACAACTGTAGAAGGAATTCTTTACGAAGATACCGACGGTGATAATAATCTAGGTGGTAGCGAGCCGAAATTACCAGCAGGTATTACTGTAAGATTACTGGATAATAATAATCAACAGATTGCAACTGCTACTACAGATAGTAATGGTGCTTATAAATTCATTGGTATAGCTGACGGTAATTACACAATCCAAGTAGATACAACAGATTCGGATATTCCTGATGAATATACTTTGGGAACGGCTAACGACATAGAAATTAATGTTGCAGGTGCTGCGGTAACAGAGCAAAACTTTGGTTTTGATAAAGCTGCTACAACTTTCGATATCTCCGGTACTGTTTTTGAAGACTACGATTCCGGTACTGCTAGCAATGACGGCAATAATAACTTAGATACTAATGAAAACGGTATTAGTGATATTACAGTGCAGCTATTTCAAGATAGTAATAGCAATGGTACTTACGATGAAGGTACTGATACTCAAGTTGGTACAGATGCAGTTACTGGTACAGATGGTACTTACAACTTCAACGGTTTAGCAAACGGCACTTACTTTGTCAAAGTTGACGATCGCGATACTGACTTAAATTCTCGTTCTTATGGCGGTACTGATAACCCCATCAAAGTTCTAGTTGCAAATAATAATCAAACCGCTGACTTTCCCTTCGATGAAGTTAATTACGAAATATCTCCCGATGCAGGTAAAGTCATTATTAACGAAGTACTCTACAACGAAAATGGAACTTCTGCTGCTGCCAACGACGAATTTATTGAAATCTACAATGCTTCTACTTCTGCGGTTGACTTAACTGGTTGGAAGTTGATGGATGGTAATATTATTGCCAACGACACCGATGATACTGGCAGCATAACTGGTAGCTCTAGCCCTTATGAATTCCCCAGCGGTACGACTTTACAACCTGGGGAATACGCTGTAATTTGGATTGGTGATGAGACTAATACTCCAGATCGTCAAGCAACCGGGGCTGCTTTTGAAGCTTGGTTAGGAAATGCACCCAAGCTTAACAACACTGGTGATGATATTTGGCTGTACGATCCCGACAGTAAAATTGTTGATTATGTCGCATATGGTTCCGGTGATGCTATCAATACACCGCCGCCAACTTCCTTCAACCTATGGGAGAGTACTCATCAATCTGCCTTAGCTGGTGCTAGCGATGGACAATCCATCAGTTTAACCAAAAATGGACTTGATGATAACACCAGTGCTTGCTGGGAACCAACTACAAGTGCGAATGCTCAAACTCAAGGTTGTGCAAATTATCTACCAACAATAGATAGCGATGATACAGCAAGTCGGGTTACTAGTGCGGGTGCAAATAATAACGGTGTACCTAAAGTTGTGTTGGTTAAGCGCATTACCGCAATAAACAATCAAACCACCAACCCCAACGATGGAACTCTGTTATTAAATTCTTCTGACAATGATAATACTTCAGATGACGACGATAATCCAAAATGGCCAGATAACTATTTAAAAGGAGCAATTAACGCAGGAAAAGTAAAACCCGGTGACGAAATTGAATATACTGTTTACTTCTTGTCTACAGGAAACGTTCCAGCGAGAAACGTACTATTTTGCGATAGAGTACCCGCAACAGTGACTTTTATTCCCAACAGTTTTAACGGTGAAATAAATCAAGCAACGGGAGGATTACAAAGTGCAGATAGAGGAATTCTCTGGGAATACAAAGATACACAGGAATCTTTGAGTAACGTTCAAGATGGGGATTTAGGTCAATATTTCGCAGCTAGAAATGAACCTTCGACTGTTTATCCTAATATTCAATGTGACGGTACAAATACCAACGGTGCAATTGTTGTTAACCTACAGGATGTAGATAATTCGACTAATCCTTTAGGTAACTTACCTAACGCTACAGATCCAGGTACTCCTAATACTTCCTACGGTTTTGTTAGGTTTAGGGCACGGGTGAAATAATTTGTAGAGACGTAGCAGTGCTACGTCTCCCTCCCTGCAACCCGAACACGACACAGATAACCCCATATATTCCACCTACGAATACGACATATACAACGCCAAACTATATTGAAATGGTAAATACAACCATAAACACAAAGACGTAGCACTGCTACGTCTCTACATTACAGTTTTTCGATTTCTTCAATATTTAACCCCGTTGTTTCTACAATTAAATTTATATCAACACCTCTGGATTTCATTGCCTTCGCAATTTTAATTTGGGTTTGCTTCTCTCCTTCTTTTATTCCTTCTTCTCTTCCTTCTTTCCTCCCCCGCAACTCTCCCGTTACTTCGGCACTTTCGATAATACTAATTTCATATCTTCTATCTTCAAGATATTTTTGATATGCATTTATTGTAGAAGAAGTTGGACGGGCAGGGATGCCCACCCCACAATAATTTTTTTTTAATCATTAAAGATTTACGCAAAGCCCCCCTTAAAAAGGGGGGTTGGGGGGATCTAAACGGCGCTAATAGTTATTTTATCGTTGCGGTTGCGTAAGTCTTGTGATTATTTAAAGCATTATCGATTATCCACCACTAACAGGAGGAATCAATACAACTTCATCGCCATCATGTAAAGGAGTATCTGGTTCGACAAAATCTAAATTTACGCCAAATCTGGTTACATCCCGCCACTGTTCGAGTTCGGGATGTTCTTTAATTAAATATTCTCTTACTTGCAATACTGGCGTATTTTCGGGAAATTCCAAGGTTAATTCTGGTTCGTCGTATGCTTCTTGATAAGCTGCGAATAGTTTAACGGTGATTTTTATAGAATTAGGCATAAGGAATTGGGAATTGGGGATGGGGCATTGGGCATTGTCTTTCCCAATAATAATTATTATCGATAAGGGTAAAAGCATTTCATTCTTTAGATAGTGTGTTATCTCCAAAGCATCTTCTAAGGTGATAAGTTAAGTCACATTGAAAAAAAGAAAAGAATATGAGCGAAGATACAGCAAAAAATCAAGCTGAAAAAAATAATCCCAAAGAAGAAGCACCGGAATTAAGTCCGGAAATGCTTGACAAAATTAAGCATCCCCCATCAATTAACAATACACTTCAGAATCAATCCCCCGAAGAGTTAAAAGGTAATCCCGCAGTATCACCCGAAATGCTCGACGATTAAAACAGTTACCTGTTGTAGAGACGTAGCAGTGCTACGTCTACAGGAGTTAGGAGTTAGGAGTTAAGAGTGAAGAATTAAGAAGTAACAAATTTTTCTCCTTGTCCCCTTGTCTCCTTGTCCCCCTCTCCCCCCTCTCTCCACACATTCCCATGTTCCCCATAATCTACTCGGACGAATTTCTTGAACACCTTACCGGAAGAGGACATCCGGAAAAGCCGGAGCGTTTAAGTGCTGTTGAAAAGGCTTTGAAGGAAGCTGCTTTTTCTCAACAAATTGAATGGCGATCGCCAACTCCCGTAAACGAAAATTCGCCGCTTGCTTTGATTGAGGAAATTCATTCGCCGCGCTATATTCGTAAAGTTAAGGAGATTGCTACCGATGGGGGTGGCTTTTTGGATACGGATACTTATGTTTCTCCACGTAGCTATGATGTGGCGTTGTTAGCGGTGAATGCTTGGCTCGATGGGGTAGATATTGTTATAGAAACTGGTAAACCGGCTTTTGTATTGGCACGCCCACCGGGGCACCATGCCGAAATCGATTATGGTATGGGGTTTTGTTTATTTTCTAATGCGGCTATTTCTGCTTTTCATGCTTTGAAAAAACCAGAAGTTAACCGTGTTGCAATTCTAGATTGGGATGTACATCACGGTAACGGCACTCAAGCAATCGTAGAAAACAATCCCGATATTGCTTACTGCTCGCTGCATCAATATCCCTGTTATCCCGGAACTGGTAAAACTTCGGAACGGGGTATTAATAACAATGTATTAAATTTACCCATACCTCCTAGCAGCGATATTAGTATTTATCAACCGGCATTTGAAAAAGAAGTATTGCCGTTTTTATCAAACTTTCAGCCAGATTTGCTGATAGTGAGCGCTGGTTATGATGCCAACCTCGAAGATCCATTAGCGCGGATGAATTTGCAACCACAAGACTACGGTTTATTTACGCAATATTGCTTGAAAGTCACTCCCAAAATAGTATTTGGTTTAGAAGGCGGTTACGATTTACCAACACTTTCGCAATCTGTCTTAGCAACCGTTGAATCAGTTATCAGTTAACAGTGTTAGCGAAGCGTGTCCCGAAAGGGACATACAGTGAGCAGTTATCAGTTCCCTCTTGTTCCCAGTCTCCGGCTGCTTCTTGTTCCCAGTCTCCGGCTGGGAATACATATCAAGAGGCTCTGCCTCTTAATATACCGTGAGGCAGAGCCTCATATCATTGATTCCTAGCCGGAGACTAGGAACCAGTTATTACTCCTAACTCCTAACTGTTCACTGCTCACTGCTCACTGCTCACTGCTAACTGTCCACTGTTAACGGTTTCTTCAAAGATTTCTAAGTCAAACCAAAATGTGGTTCCGATACCCACTTCACTAACTAAAGAAACTTTGGCATGATGTTTGTCTTCAAGAATATTTCTGACGATTGATAATCCTAAACCAGTTCCTTCAAGGGTGTGAACTCTATTTTCAACGCGGAAAAAGCGGTCGAAAATGGCTTGCTGATCTTCTTGAGGAATACCAATTCCTGTATCGCCAATTTCTACGCGCACGCGAGATATTGACATATTTAAATGTGGCTGGGGTTGGAGTTCGTATGCTCGGAGTGCTACTTTTCCACCGGCTTTACTAAACTTAAGCGCATTACCAATTAAATTAGCTAATACTTGCAGCAATAAATCGTAATGTCCTCTTACTAAAGGCAAGTCTGGAGCTATATCTTGAATTAATTCAATACCTTTATCTCTAGCATTTAATTGATAAGTACGTAGAGTTTGTTCGATGGCTTGACTTAAATCGACTCCATCCATGCTGTAGCTGCGTCCAGATTCTAATTTTGATAAATCTAATACATCGTTAACTAAACGAGCAAGTCTATCTGTTTCATTATTAACTGTTAACAAAAACTCGTTTCTCTGCTCTACATCTAAATCTTCGCCGAATTCATGTAAGGTTTCAATAAAAGATTTGATATTAAATAAAGGCGTTCGCAATTCGTGGGAAACGTTGCTAATAAACTGGCTTTTTGCTTCATTAAGTTCTACTTCGCGAGTGATATCTTGAATAGTTATTGCAATGCCCTTAATGCTTTCTCGCTGCTGGTTTACAACTGTAGTTAAAAGAATACGAACGGTTCTTTTAATCGGTTCGTTGATAGTAATGCGGAATTCGGCGCGTTCTAAATCTCCCGCCGTCATTCTGTGTAAATAACGGTTAATTTCTATCTGCATCTGTGGAGGTAAGCGATCCAAGAGGCTATTACCAACTACCTCCGCTTCTTCCCAACCGAAAATTGTTTTTGCCGTCGGATTGACTAATATTACTTGCATTTCGTTGTCAATCAACATCGCACCATCGGCAATAGTGGAAACCAAAGTTTCTAACTTAGCTTTTTCTGCTGTTAATTCTTCAATATTTTGTTCTTCATAACGCTCCAACCGTTCTGCCATTTCGTTGAAGCTGAAAATTAACTCTTTAAGTTCTCCGGAAAATTGGAACTCGATTCGCTGCTTAAAATTTCCCGCAGCAATTTGTTTGACTCCCACTAACAACTCTTTTATGGGCTTAGTAATAGTCAAAGCATTAATTACTCCTCCCAAAATTACCATTACCCAAATCGAGATAAACACCGCAATAGTCACATCGCGGGTAAAGTTGGTAGAAATAACGGCAGTTTGATTGGGATTAATACCAACTGCTAAAACGCCCAAATATTTACCATTCGCTTTCAAAGGCACAAAAACGTCGGTAACTTCTCCATCCGGTGAATGATGGTGACGCACCATTGGCTTTTCCACATCAGCAGCATAATCTTCGGGAAGCTGAATTCTGCGTTCAATAGTCAGCGAATTTCCTACTTCTGGTTCCCAAAAAGGAATACCGAAAAATATTTTGCCAGTTTCATCAGCGTAAAGCATATAGCGAACGCTAGAAGTGCTGCTATAAAAGCGTTGAGAAAACTGTGCTATTTCGGTGTAATTATTCTCGGCCAAAAACGGCGAAACATTAGCAGCCAAGAGCAAGCCTAAATCTCGCCCAAAACGAGTGTCATTTAGGCGTGCATCCTGCTGAATCGTATTTACCGCCCAAAACGTCAAACCGCTCATCACCAAGGATACAACCAAAGTGACAGCCGCCAACAGCCTTGTTTGAAGATTAAAATCTGACCACCAATGGGCGATCGCTTCTCTAATTGTTTTAAAAATAGCTAGCATCTCAAATATAAGTTGTTAGTAGTTTTTTAAAAGACAACCCCAACAACTAAAAGTTAACAGCTAAGTTGACAAACAGGGAAGAAAGTTGGGAATTGGGGAAGAGAGGGAAGAGGGGGGAGAGGGGGGAGATGGGGGAGATAAGGGGAAATTAGTTCATAACTCCTAACTCCTAACTCCTAACTCCTAACTTTCAACTGCTCACTGTTCACTGCTCACTGTTAACTGTTTCCCAATATCTTGCCGATAGTACATTCCATCGAAGCTAATTTGCTCGATCCCGGTGTATGCTAATCGTAATGCTTGGTCGAAATTTTCTCCCACTGCCGTTACGTTCAAAACTCTACCTCCATCTGTCATCATTTCTTGATTTTTTAATTTTGTACCGGCATGAAATACGGTTGCTCCTACGGCTTCGGCTTCGGGGATACCTGTAATAACTTTACCTTTTTCGTAAGTTCGCGGATATCCCCCGGAAGCAGCAACTACGGTGGCGGCGGCTCCTCGTTTCCATTTGATGGGGGGCATTTGCTCTAAACGCTGCTCAATACAGGCAAGCATTAATTCTTCTAAGGGCGTTTCTAATAATGGTAATATTACTTGAGTTTCTGGGTCGCCAAAACGACAATTAAATTCTAAAACTTTGAATTCACCATTGGGAGTTATCATTAATCCGGCATAAAGTACGCCTCGATAATCAATTTTTTTAGCTTTTAAAGCATTTATAGTTCGATCTAAAACTTGTTTTTGCACTCGTTCCATTAAATTAACGGTGGCTATGGGCGTTGGTGCATAGGCTCCCATTCCACCTGTATTCTCTCCCGTATCCCCTTCACCGATGCGTTTGTGATCTTGGGCTGGCAATAAAGCCCTAATTGTTAAACCATCCGTCAAAGCTAAAACAGATACTTCCTGCCCGGTTAAACATTCTTCAACAACTACAAATTCCCCAGCGCTACCAAATTGCCCGTCAAAGATTGCTTCAACTGCCTCTACGGCTTGATTTAAGTCGGTTGCAACGGTGACACCCTTACCAGCGGCCAAACCGTCAGCTTTAATGACAATGGGAACCCCGTGGTTTTTGATATAGCTTTTTGCGGGTGCTGGTTTATTAAATACCGCACTATTGGCAGTCGGAATATTAGCTTCTTGCATGATACTTTTTGCCCATGCTTTACTCGCTTCGATCTGCGCTCCTGCTTTTGTGGGGCCAAATACTTTTAAGCCTTTGGATTGCAAATAATCGGTAATTCCTTTTGCTAAAGGTACTTCTGGCCCTATAACTACAAGGTTGATTTGTTCTTTTAGAGCAAAATCACTTATCCCTTCAAAGTCATCTACTTTTAAAGAAAGATTTTCACAACCATGCAAACTAGCCGTACCGCCATTTCCCGGCACGCAGAAAACCTGCTCAACTTGACTTGATTGAAGAAACTTCCAAGCCAGAGCGTGTTCTCTTCCTCCACTACCTACAACTAAAATTTTCACTTATTATCCTCGAATTCACCTTGATGACCATTATGATGCGCTTATTCAGGACTTACGCAAGCCCCCCTTAAAAAGGGGGGTTGGGGGGATCTAGAATGTCTGGAACACTATACTTTCCGTTATTGCTGCGTAAGTCCTATTATTTTTCCACCAATTTTAATACTTATCAGCGAACAGTGAGCAGTGAACAGTGAACAGTGAGCAGTGAGCAGTGAACAGTGAACAGTGAGCAGTGAACAGTGAACAGTGAACAGTGAACAGTTAGCAGTGAACAGTTAGCAGTTATAAGTTTAAATCTCCCCATCTTCCCATCTCCCCATCTCCTTGTCTCCATTTGCTGTTCTCTTGTTGTTGAAAAAACATCAGAATTTATACTGTATTTTTCCACAAATCAACTTGATTAATTAGTATATCTATGGATATAAATTAGGTTTTTATTAAATATAAATACGGAATTTAAAAAAATAATTGTTTCTTAGTTAGAATGTGTAAAAAAAGTTTTAAGAGTAGTGGCAACTACCTGTCTATACGGATTAACCTGTGAATATTGAGTTAAGAAAATATCTAAATATCTAGAGACATGACTAAAAATATCGTTACTGGCGCGGCAGGTTTTATAGGTTCGCATTTAGCAGAAACATTGTTAAAAAAAGGAGAAGAAGTAATTGGTATTGATGAATTTAACGATTACTACGACCCTTTGTTTAAAAATAAAAATGTTACATCCTTACAAAGCTATGATAAGTTTAAATTAATTCAGGGAGATATTCAGTTTTTAGACTGGAATTCTTTGTTAAAAGATGTTGACGTAGTTTACCATCAGGCAGCACAAGCAGGGGTAAGAGCTAGTTGGGGACAAGGTTTTCGTTTTTACACGGAACGCAATATCAGCGCAACTCAAGTTCTGTTGGAAGCAGCAAAAGACGCGAAAAATTTGAAAAGATTAGTTTATGCTTCTACATCAAGCGTTTATGGTGATGCGGAAACTTTACCTACAAGCGAATTAGTTTGTCCAAAACCAGTTTCACCCTACGGAATTACTAAGTTAGCTGCGGAAAGATTGTGCGGGCTTTATCACAAAAACTTTGACGTACCTTTCGTAGCCTTACGTTATTTTACAGTTTACGGGCCTCGTCAGCGCCCTGATATGGCATTCCACAAATTTTATAAAGCTGCGATTGAAGATAAAGCGATTCCCGTTTACGGTGATGGATTGCAAACCCGAGATTTTACTTTTGTTAGCGATGCGGTTGCTGCAAATTTGGCTGCTGCTACTGTCGAAGATGCAGTGGGAGAAATATTTAATATTGGTGGTGGTAGTAGAGTTGTTTTAAAAGAAGTTTTGGAAACAATGGAAGAAATTATTGGTAAACCGATTAAGAGAAACCATATTGAAAGAGCTATGGGAGATGCGCGTCACACTGCTGCGGATGTGAGTAAAGCGAAGAAGATTTTGGGTTATCAACCCCAAGTTAGTTTAAGGGAAGGTTTAACTAAAGAATGGGAATGGGTGAAGGGGATTTATAGTTAAATATTAATTATTAATCCTAAATAACAATTTGGGGTGATTTCGGTAAATGTAGAGACGCGATATATCGCGTCTCTACAAATTTGTGAGGATAATAATCAATGTATCTGTTGTTTATTGGAGGGGAAGACAGCCCTTACTACAAACAAAATTCAAAATTAATATTATTCAATTAATGTTATCCCCACTCACTACCTGCTTCAATGTCTGCAATAATTCATGTTCGTTGTAAGGTTTGGTTAAATACACGGCTGCACCTAGCTGCTTTGCTAGCTGACGATATTTTTCGGTAGTGCGCGAACTCAGCATAATTACGGGGATTTGTTGCAAATTATCGTGAGATTTTAAACGAATCAGAAAATTGTAACCGTCAAGACGTGGCATTTCGATGTCACAAATTATGCTTTCTACCTGTAAGCCGCTTTGCAGTTGGAAAAGTGCGTCTTGTCCGTCTTTTGCTTGTTCTACAAAGTATCCGGCTCTTTCAAGGCTAAGTGCTAGAAAGCGCCGCACGTTTACGGAATCATCTACTATTAATATACTGTTTTTACGGTTTTTGGGTGATAAGAATGAAGTGGAGGATAAAGGTTGAGAATCTGAGTTTAATGTGTCTTTTTTAGCAATTAAATTTAATAGTTGAACCGGACTTACTAAGGGAACTATTCGACCGTTATCTAAAACGGTGCAGTTGTTAAAGCCTTCTGGTAAAGGGATTTTGCCTTCTACTCGACGGATGGCTACTTCTTGTTCGTCCCAACAACGATCTGCTTGGATTGCAATTATTTTATTGCCGGTACCGATAATTAATACAATTTTGTCTTCTATTCTCGGTGGAATTTCTTGGACGGATGATGTGGAATGAATATTGTTGAAATGTAAGTAGTTACTAATATTAATTAACTCTATTAATGAACCTTGCCAGTTAATTATTTCACCATTTTGACCGGGTAAAATCTGTTGATTTTCTAATAAGCAGATTTCCTGAATTGCATCGGTAGGAAATGCTAAAGGTATTCCGTTGCTTTCTACTAAAACGATTCTTGCTACTGAGAGGGTAAAGGGTACCGATAGGGTAAAGGTAGTTCCTTTGCCAGAGAATGAATTAACTGCTATCTCTCCGTTGATTAATTGCAGGTTGTTACGAACCACATCCATGCCTACACCGCGCCCGGATAGTGTGGTGACTTGCTCGGATGTACTAAATCCAGGTTCAAAAATCAGACTTAGTAAATCATCATCGCTAGCATTCGTTAACATTTGAGCATCCAAACCCATTTTTTCGGCACGGCTACGAATTTTTTCTACAGATATTCCGCTGCCGTCATCGCTGATGGTGATAATAGTGCGATCGCCTTTATGAACGGTTTTGATTTTGATTAACCCCTGAAGAGGCTTATCTGCTGCAATTCTAGTTTGACTGTCTTCGATTCCATGTGCGAAGGCGTTTCTGACAAGATGCATCAAAGGTTCGTTTAAGGCTTCTAATATGCCTCTCTCCATCAAGGTATCTGCACCTTCGATTTCTAAACGAACGTTTTTACCATATTCTGCGTTTAAATTATGCAAAGCTCTGGGTAAACGCTCCAATATTTCAGAAAGCGGACGCATTCTTACTTTTGTTAAAGAGTTTTGCAGTTTTCTTGATGTTCTATTAAGTAGGAGATTTACTTGTTCTGTATCTTCTAAATTAAGAGTAATATCACCTGTAATTTCTTGAATTTTAACTATATTTTCCATCACTGTTTGAGACAGTGTATGCAGTTCGCTATAGCGTTCTAATTCTAGAGAATCAAATTTATTATTACTGCCTGAAATATTTTCTGTGGGGTGCCATTGCCAGTTTTTTTGTGCTTGATAATATTTCGGTTTAATCGTAGACAACTGTAAGGAAAATTTTTCGTAAGACAAGCGCAATTCGTAGTTTTCTCGTTCAAGAGTTTTTAATCGGATACTCAGATTACGAATCAATTTACCGATTCTTTCTAATTGCAATCTCACGGTATTGCGTCCGATTGTTAATTCTCCAAATAAATCGTTGATTTGTTCTAGTTGTAGCTTCGGAACTCTAACTGTAGGCTCTTGATTTTCTCTTTTGTTTGCTGGAGTAAATTCTGGTGTTGTTTGGATAATTTCTTCTACATTTGGAGCAAAGTTACTTACCGAATTCAACTCCGGATCGATAACTAATTTTTGACAATCTTCATTTTTATTGTCGATTGTTGTAGGTAAATTATCTACTTGGTTTGCCAGCAGTAAAGTCTGGGTATTTCGCCACGATTGCAATCCTAATTCCGCAATTTCTGCAACTTCCGCATCGGAAACCGCAGTAGATAAACGGTGGATTATAGATTCGCAAAGTTGAACAAAAGCGGGAATTTGTAGCATTTCTCCTAAACCACCTAATTGGGAAGACATCATCACCATTTCTTCCCGTAAAATAGAAGATTCTTTTTGTTTTAATAAAGATTCTAAACGTTGTAAATAGCCTTCGACTTCAGTTTTAAATAATAAAGATATAATTTCTTGAGGATTGTCTTCTGTAGCAAGAATACTCATCGCATCTTCCGGGGTGGGTTCACCCAAAATCTCGCGTAATTCTTCAAAGACTGGATAGCAAAAAGTAGTTATCCATTGTTCATCAACATCATGCCCTACTGAAATAGATTCTACAATCTGACGCAACCAATCAATTGCAGATAGCAATAAACTTTGTAACGAACTATCAACTTCTAAAGGCTTTTTACCAGTTTTTAAAACCTTGAAAGAATCTTCGAGCAGATGAGATAAATCGCTTAAAGGATGAAACCCCATAATTGCTGCGCCGCCTTTCATCGAATGAGCGGCTCTTAATGCAGCATTAATTCTTTGTAGATCGATTTTACGATTATTTTTAGCTTCAACAATCACATTTTCTAGAGTATTAATATGCTCGGTAGCTTCCTCCAGAAACTGCATCTTGATTTCTAATTCTTTTTGTGAGGACATAACTTGAAGGGCATGGGGCATGGGGCATGGGGCATGGGGGGAGGGGGTAGAGGGGGAGAGGGGGAGATGGGGAGAGGGGGAGAGGAGGAAGGGGAAGATAGGGAGCAAGATGCTCCCACTACTTAATTCCTAACTCCTAACTCCTAACTCCTAACTCTTAACTCCTAACTCCTAACTCCTAACTCCTAACAACTAACTGTTAACTGTTAACTGACTTTAAAAGTATCTACACTTGCGGCTAATTTCTCAGAGATATCAACTGTTTTCTGTAATGATATAGATATTTTTTGAGATGCATTTTCGGTGTTTTCTGATATTTTGGCAATTTCTTTCATTAAAGTAGTTACTTGTTTGGAAGTTTTGACTTGAATGACTGTGGCGGCTGAAATAGATTCGACTAATCCATCAATTTGATGACTAACATCAAGAATTTCGTTGAAGTTTTGTTTGGTATTTTCAATTAAACGAGTTTCTTCTACTACCTGGGTAATTCCTAATTCCATTGCTTTGACTACTTCGCTGGTTTCTCGCTGAATATCGGCAACGATGTCTTCAATCTCTGCGGTTGCGTCGCTACTACGATTCGATAAAGCTGCTACTTCTTCGGCTACGACTGCAAAACCTTGCCCTTGCTCTCCGGCTCGGCTGGCTTCTATTCCGGCGTTGATAGCGAGTAAGTTGGTTTGCATGGCTATCTGATTTATTAATGACACCACATGAGAAATTTTCTGCGAAGATTCCCCTAGCAGCTTGACTTTTTTTGCTGTATCGCCAATGGTTTCGCGGAGATAATGAATGTTTTCTACGGTTAAATCCATTGCTACACCTCCTTGCTCTGCGGTATGAAAGGCTTTACTAGCAACGGTTGCAGCTTTTCTAGCACCTTTGGCTATGGACTTAATCGAACTTCTCATTTCCTGTACTGAGTCTAGGGCTCGATTTATTTCCAATGCTTGATTTTTAGCGTTGATGCTCAACTTATTAACCGCACTTTCGTCATTTGCGATCGCGCTGTTAACTTCGGTGGCACTCAGCTTAACTTGAGTGACGATTTCGCGCAAGTTTTCGATGATAGAATTGAAAAAATCGGCTACCGTACCAATTTCTCCGGAAGTCACTTCGGCACGCACGGTTAAATCACCGCTACTTGCTGCTTCAATATTTTCAATTAACTCAACAATTTGCTGTTGTAATACTTCTTGTTTTTGAAGCTGCTCTTGAGAAATTTGTTTAACTTCAAAAAGACGGTTGACTCTTTGCAAAGCTTCTTCTACAATTCCAGCAGATTCATCAAATAATTGTATTTCTGATTGCTGCCAAAGATGATGGTAACAGTGACAAGCAATCAAATAACCAAATAATTTATCGTCTTTCAGAGGTACAATTAAAGCTGCTTTAATATTTAATGCTTCTAGTTGCTTAACGGCATTTGGTAAACCGGCTTTATTAAGATCGTTAATAGCAATAACACCGTCAACTTGTAATTCCGAGAAATCAAATTTATCTAAAGTGGAAGATAAATCAGTATTACCCGATTCCGCAATGATTCCCCTTTGCGATGGATCGGATGAATCAAATTTATAAATCAGCGTTTTGTCAACTTTTAAAGATTTGCGGATATTTTCAACTGCTAGATGACAAATTTCTTGATGGTTAACACAATTGGATAACTCAATTGCCAATTGTTGAATAGCTGTCCGTTTTTCCGAGTTAGTTAACTGTTCTAAAGTCAATCCGACTTGAATTGCTAACTGTTTTAATAAATGGATTTCAAAAGCTTGCCAAAGATGCGGATTCCAGCAGTGATGCGCTATCAGAAAACCGAAGATTTTGTTATTCTTGAAAATAGGCGTTAGCAAAATCGCTTTAATTTTCAAGTGCTTCATTAATTCCAAATGTTCGCTGCTGAGTCCAGCTTCATCTACATTATTGATAGCTAAAACTTCAGATTGTTTATAAAGTTCCGTAAGTTCTTTGGCAAGAGAAATATCTTCGATTGTTTCTCCAAAAGTAATCGGTAATCCCGGAGCAATTTCTTCAGCAATAACTTGCCCTTCACCATTAGAGTTACAATGATAAATAACTACTCGGTGCGCTCCTAAAGTTTGCCTAACTTCTTTTACAGTTCTATTAAATAAATCTTCGCTATTAAGAGACTGAGAAATTGAAATAATAGTATCTGAAAGTAATTTCGCTTGTTCGCTTTCAACTCTTTCCTGAAATAATAATTCTTGTAATTGTTCGACAATTAAATTAACATTGCGACTTAAAAGGGCAAACTCATCTTTACCTTTGATGGGAATGCGGCTATTAAGATTGCCATTTGCTAACTTTTTTACAGCTAAATTAGCAGCATAAATTGGTAAAACCAAACGACGAGCAAGAGTTGCAGCGCTGATACCCGCAAGCAAGGCAGCAGCTAAAGTACCCATTTGCAACATTAATAACAGTTGTTTCTGAGATGCTTCTACCTGTTGCTGAGTCTTAACATTGGTGTTGCTATCTGCGGTAATAATTTGACTGCCAAAATGATAAGATAATGCTGTAATTCCTACAGTGGGTAAACAGCACAGAGCCAGAGATAACATCACCGCTTTACCGCTTAAATTGATGTTTTTTAACCGATTCATTCGCTTCAAAAAAGCAGTAGGCGATTGTCTCGATCGATTATTGATATTTTTCGGAAAATTCGAGAATTCAGACTGCGAATGTCTGTTTTTTGCTCTAGGGTTTTGATTTTTTTTCAAATTCTTCATCATGCAGCTATTCTCAATACTTTTTGCGAGCTTGTATGTTATTTAATTGTAAATATTGATGTAAATAGGGAACAAGAAACGGAATTAACAAACAAAAATTTAATCTTGGATTTTATATTACCAATATAATTTATTTTTTCCTACTCCCTACTTACCGTTTCCTGTTTCCCTTTGCTGATTTTCTGTATAGCTTACTTATCGTGAAGAAAAGAGGATTTTAGAATAGCCTGTATATTTAATACTAAATTTAATTCATCTTCGTCACGAATACATCCATTTAAATAATGAATTATATCGCTCGCTTGATTTTGGGCAGGTTGAATAGTACCGGAATTAAATCTGACTGTACCTTTGATTTCTGGAACCATTAAACCGATGGTTTCTGCTTCATGACGAATTACAATAATATTGCATTGCCGCATTTGAGAAAATTGCGACTCAAAACCCAATATTTTTGGTAAGTCAACAACCCAAATAATTCGATTGCGCCAATTCATTAATCCCACAATTAACTCAGACGTATTTGGGATTGCAGTTATTGCTCCTAAAGGTAATACAACTACTTCTTCGGTAAAGTTTACTAGTAAAACAGCAGTAGTATTTTGATTTAGCTTGAATTGAAGATAGCCATCACCCAAATTTGTCTGCGGTTGGCTTAATAACTTGATATTAGATGCATTCATATTTAATCTTATTTTAGTTTCAATGTCGTCAAATTATGCAAAAACCGATTGAATTGTATTAACTAGCTGTTCGCGGTTATAAGGCTTTGTTAAATAAGCGCTTGCACCTTGTTTCATACCCCATATTTTATCAATTTCTAAATTTTTAGAAGTGCAAAGAATAATAGGTAATTTTTGCGTAACCTGATTTTTTTTGAGTAGCCGACATAACTCAAACCCGCTCATTTCCGGCATTACTACATCAGTAATAATCACATCTATATTGTCTTTCAATGCTATATCAAAAGCCTGTTTTGCACCCGTAGACTTAACAATTTTATAATCACCATTATCAAGATAATGACTCATTAGCTCCAATTCACTTAGAGAGTCTTCAACAATTAATACAGTAACTAACGAACAACTAATCAAATTTAATTCTCCTAAATATTTTCTTGGTAATTGATAATTGATTCATAACTGCTCACTGCTCACTGTTACCTGTCATAGCAAATGGTGAAAAATTATTTTTAATAACTCGCTTCGATCGAAAGGCTTAGTTAAATAACCGCTGGCTCTAACCATTTTTGCCTTTGCTCTATCGATAAAACCTTTTCTTGCCGTCACCATAATTACGGGTACATCCTTGAAGTGGGAATGTTTTCTTAACAGCGAACATAATTCATAACCATCTAAATTTGGCATTTCTACATCTAGTAAAATTAAATCTGGATTAGTGCGTAGAATTTGCATTAAAGCATTTAAGGGTTCATTGAAACCAATAACGTTAAAAAATTGTTCATCTAAAAAAGATTGAATTGCAGTTAAGACTGTAGGGCTATCATCAATACAAACTATGGTGTAAACCTTTTTCCGATAATTCTGTTTGTAAGGCTGACGGCTGTTGTAAGCATAATTTGGAGTTTGAGCCGGAGCTTGACTAATCCCTGCTTTTGGCAAAGGTTGCTGAATTGGTATTTTAGTATTTGATGAGATTTGTTCTGTATTTCTAGGTGGTAGATTTGCAATAACTTGCGAACCAGAATTTTCTTGATTTCGTGACTTTTGCTGACACTTTTCGATTAATAAATTCATATCCAGGTTGCAAAACTTAGGCATATCACCCATAAAACTTTCCGTAGTAAATTCGTAACTTCCTTGTTTAACAGTAAGAAATGAACTTAAAACTTCAACAACTAACTCCTTGATTAAGATTTTTGCTTGTGCTGGAGTAATGAGCTTTTGATTAACTAACCAGCAAATAGCTAAATAATCCGGATTAAGTATCGCTTGATTATCAATACCTTTTTGAAATATGACTCGCAACTGCTGATATACTTTTTTTTGAGCAAGTGCGGGAATTTGCTTACCATATTGTTGCAATTTTGTATAAAGCAAATTGAACATTTTATCCGTACAAGAAGCATAAATTAGCTTGCTATCCTCGAAATAAAATGACCAAGAATCAGATGTACTAAAAACTTGCAAACACCCGCTAACAGGTTTATTAGTAATTTTTTTTAACAGTGTAATAGGATGTATTCTTTGAAAAAATCTGTATCTATTTATAGGAAGTATTTTCATTGAAATGGCTTTTAATTTACTACAGAGATACCGCAATACTAAGAATGGTTATAGCGAAAATAAGCCGCATACCAATTTACAGGAAATGTTTTTTCAAAATTGTTCGTGAATAGAACATTGAAACGTATTGTTTCGATCTTTCGCTAACCCCGCATATGCAGCAAGTTGCAATTTACATAACCACAAGCAAACAAAGAGAGAAGTTTTGCAGCGATACTATGCAGCCATTAGCGGTGACAGATTCATAAAAACGTTATTCTTCTATAAGAATCGTCGCCCTGGATATTTTCAATTGAGAAGAAGCACCAACTAACAGCATAACCAGTAAAGAGAGCGTCAGTTAGGTGGTAGATGACAAGCAATTAACTTACCAACTTTTAGATTACTCTAATGTAGCAGAAAAAGTAAAAGATGTATGAAAGTTTTTATTGACAAGTGGAGCTTCATATTAAAACCAAAAATCGTGAATGGCAAATGTTTTTTGATAAATAATTAATTATCTATTTTGGGTTCTTATACTCAAGGAATTCATTCTGTAGAAGCGATTACAGTTTCTTTGTATATTTGAAAAATAATTATTTAGGTGGATCTTTTCTGCTTTTTTTTCCGGATATTTATATGTTAATAAATTAATATGTTTGTTGGTAATCTGGCGGTTTAAACCGCGTCTACACAGGCGAAACCCACCTCCGTGGGTTAAATATCTATAGCAAGTGGTTTATCCGATTGATTCCCACGAGTTAAACGTTTTTGGGGAAAATGAATTATTCACCGCAGGTGCGGCTCATTATAATTAATCTAATTATCCAGTAATTACAAAATGGAACCCAATATAGCAGTTTTCAGTTGGGTGCAATACAGTTTCAACCTCACCCCTTCCCCTCTCCTTAATAAGGAGAGGGATGTCCGTTAGGACGGGGTGAGGTAATTGTGTATTCTACTCAAGTGAAATTCGCTATAATATACGTTTAGCCGCATAAAGATAGATTTTTCATAAATTTGTATTCTAAAATACTCGTAAAACTCACACAAAGGTTTGTATCTAAGTAGAATTACAAACAAGCAGTTACGAGTGTGGGAAAATGTCGCCAAACCCTAATACAGCAGCGTTAATTGAGCAAGGGCACCAACAACTTGATAAGGCAGACTACGCAGCCGCTTTAGAAACTTTTCAACAAGCAGCCGCAGAAGCACCGCAAAATCACGAGGTTTTGTATGGATTGGGTTTGGCTTGCTATCGGTTGGAAAGATATGAGCAAGCGGTGGAATATCTCAATCAAGCTTTGGAAGTTAAGCCGAATTATATTTTGGCATTAGCGCGGCGGGGTATGGCTTATAAGGAATTGAAGAAAACCCAGCAAGCAGAAGCGGATTTTCAGCAAGCTATTGCATTGACACCTGGAGATGCTGAGGATTGGCGAGGTAAGGGGCTTGCTTTAGATGAGTTGGGAAGGTATGAAGATGCGATTGCTGCTTATGATAAAGCTATAGAAATCAAACCCGATGATTATAAGGCTTGGGGAAATCGGGCTTTTGTGTTAGATAACTTGAGAAGGTATGAAGAAGCGGTTGCTGCTTATGATAAAGCTATAGAAATTGAATCTAATTATTACTATGCTTGGGTAAACCGGGGTATTGTGCTGAATGAGTTGAGAAAGTATGAAGAAGCGATTGTTTCTTATGACAAAGCAATAGAAATTAAATCTGATTATTTCTATGCTTTGGCTAATCGAGGTATCGCACTCCTCAATTTACAAGGCTACAAAGTCGCAATCAAAACTTGGGATGATGCCATCAAGGCGCTGAAACCCCACAGCCCTAAATATGAAGAAGGCTGCGGTAAATTACATCGTCAAAAAGGCAAAACTTTACATGATTACGCTACAAAAGAATCTGAACCTTTCAGCAACTGGCTTGCAGCAAAAGGCAGCTACGAAAAAGCTTTAACTTTCCTAACTTTCGAGAAATTCCCCCAACTTCACTTACAAGTATTACAAGAATTGCTGCTAGTATGTTCTACTTTAGGTAACGAAAGCGCGTTTCAAAAATATATAGAAGCTGCCGCACAAAGTTTAGAAAAAATGGTGGCAGAATGCGACACTCAAGGAAAGAAAATTACCTTGGAGCGGAGATATGCTGCTTTCAATCAGTTGCGAGTAGATATTAAACTTCAATCAAAAGATGCAAATAAGGAAATCGCTGCTCTAGAATTGGCGGAGAAACGAAAAAATACCTGTCTTGGTTGGTTGCAAGAAAAGTGGGATTATCAACCACCGAAGATAACTTACCAAGATATGCAGAAACTGCTTAATCCTAAAACGGCAGCAATTTTCTGGCACATCAGCCCTAATGCTATTACTACTTTCATTGTTAAACACAATCAGCCAACCATAGTTTTATCTCCTCAATCTAGCAGAAAGAAAAAAAAGCAGAATATATTTTCATTCAACAGCTTTTTTGGGAAATCACAACACTCAGAGTCATCAAAAGCATATCTCAAACAATTGCAAAGTTTTCAAAGTTGGATAAGCGAGTGGAAGCAAGATTATCAAAACTACTGCCAAGAAGATTTTATAGATACAACTAAAAAAGCAGCCCCTTGGCGAAAGAAAATGAAGGGATTGCTTGAAAGTTTATCTTCTATTTTAGAAATCAATCGCATTACAGAATATCTTGGAGGTATTGAACAAGTAATTTTAATTCCTCATCGAGAATTACATTTACTGCCTTTAGATTATTTATTCCCCCCACGCTTTAACGTTACATATTTACCTAGTTTTCAAATCGGTTTAAAACTACTCGCTCAATCGCCACTTATCAAAAAACCAGTTTCTCAAATCTTAAATGTCACCAATGATGATTTAGTCTTTAATGCCATTGAATCGATCATCCTGAATACCATATATCCAAACTGCAATAAATTAGAAGTTCAAACAGTTACGCAAAAATCGTTAACTACAGCTTTACAAAATAATAGCGGTTACTTCCATTTTAGCGGACATGGATACCACGCACCAGATAATCCCAGAGATTCCGCTTTAGCTTTAGTAAAACCCCAGAAACTAACTTTAGGAGATATTTTTGATAACCAACAATTAGACTTGAGCCAATATGAATTAATTTGTCTTTCTGCTTGCGAAACAGGAATCACCAGCACCTACAGTTTAGTAGATGAATATGTAGGTTTAGCAAGTGGATTTCTCGCCAAAGGTGCAACCTATGTTCTTAGCACGCTTTGGACTGTTGATGAACGTTCTACTGCTTTATTAATGATTCAATTTTACCAGTTAATTGAGCTAGGTAATACACCAACAATTGCCTTGAAACAAGCTAAAAAATGGTTGCGTCAACTTACTTATCAACAATTAGTAGAATGGTATGCTAATTTAAGCGAAAAATTGCACGATTCACAATGTAAGGAATATCTCAAAACTGAAATGTTGATTATTGAAAATGACAAAACTAAAATCACATCGATTGAGCAAATTTACGCTCATCCTTATTATTGGGCTGGGTTTATTTTAACTGGTAAAGTTGAATAACTTGTCTTCAAGACTCTACCTCAATTCATGCCGGAAGGCAGAGCCTTCTAATCCGTATTCCTTGGCATAGCCAAGGAACAAGTTACAAAAAGCCCCCCTTTAAAAAGGGGGGTTGGGGGGATCAAGAATGTCTGGAACACTATACTTTCCCTTATTGCTGCGGCCATTCCTAGATTAAATTACTTTTATCTTATAAATACTATGCTTAACCATTTACAACAAGTCACATTCCAAGCTTTTATCGCCGCTTTAGCGGAATTAGATGCACCATTACCAGCAGATTTACAAAAGCAAATTAATCAAGTTGGTGCTATTTTTTCAACACAACCAACCGTTGCGATCGATGAATTAGTAAAATTAGCAGAACATCCTTGCATCGATCAACTTTATCAACAAGCGCGGATAAAAATTCAAAGCGAATACGAAACTAAGGAGCGCAATCATAAATACCGTGATTATCAAAAGGAAAGCGAAAATAGAGATACTTCAACATATATTTTAGAGAATATAGAAAAAGCTATTCCTATTTTACAAGCCTCAGATTCAGTAAAGGAAGCTAAAAAATATGAACAAGAAGATAAGCAAACTACAAGACGAGGTTTGCTATGAGCAAAATCAACTATCCGACTCTAGATTTATTTATCTATAACTACAACCGCATACCAGATTCAGCACGGCAGGAATACGAAGAATATTGGAATAATTTAGATAATAAGCTTCAAGATACAAAAATAATATCTCAAGAATCATCAAGTAATTATAAACTATATTATAAACCTGAAGATAAAGACAAACAATTAGATATTTCCTATCTTCGTAAAACTATTCAAGATACAGATTTATTAAATTATGCCTGTTCTCAAGATAAAGAAATTGAATTATCTGAACTAACAAATCTTCTAAATAAGCTAAAAGAATTAGCAGTATTACCGCAGATAGAAAAACTAAATCCAGGAAGACTTTCCGAAAATGGCTATTTAGGAAAAACTTGGATGATATCTACTTGGATGCATAATCATAACGAATTTACTGAAGATATCGCCGATAAAATTTATTCTTGTTTAATTAAACATAAATATCAACACCAACAAATAGGACAATTTTTAGGTGCTAATGTTTGGGAAATGTGGCGCGAAGATACGGAATTGCGGGGAATTGAGAAAGATAGTCATGTGATGGTTATTGTCTATCCTAATGAAGTAAAATTTGCTCAAGCTGCTAAGTTTTATTATAAACATTGGCATGAATTGCTGTTGTACAGACATAAAATTATCTGGGCTTATCAAAATGGTAAAAAGTTAAAATCACAGCTTTCAGAACAATACGACGAGAGTTTAACAAACTCAGCAAATTTATTTACAAAAGATTTAGACGAGCTTAAAGAGGATTTACAAAAAAATACTAATGCCTTAACTACTTACGTTAGAAACATTAATCTTCTTGAAACTCAGCAACATACCATAGAAGTTAATTTACGTAACTATGAAAAAATCTGTGAATACGAGTTTCAAAATGTTGATTTTCTGGAACAATTCAGTCAAATAGTTAAAAATAAGTACCAGATACAGTTAGAAAAAGATTATTTGGGTTTAAATCCTGGATTAGCAATCTTAGAAAACGTTACCTCTACCATTCGCGGTATGGTAGAAATAGAGCAAGCAAAAAAAGATCGTAACCTCAGCAATACCGTAGCTATTTTAGGAGTAGGATTGGCAACTAGTCAGCTAGCTTCTGCCGTAATTCTTGCTCAAAAACCTCCAGAGCCAAACATTCCCTTTTATAAAACAGCAGCATTCAAATCCAGTTTTGCCGCCGGTATAACCGCTAGTATCTCTCTGTGGGCAATTATTCGTTTTATTCGCTTTCTACAACGCAAAAAATAATTTATCAACAATCGATATTCAGCCCACCTTACGGTGGGCTTCGTAATTGTAGCCCCACCCATAAGCGGGTGAGGGCTAATGCAATCCAAAATCACTTCCTTTGTCTTTCCCTCTCCAAAGAATCCACCGAATCACCGATAGATTTAATCACTTGGGGGGAAATTTCAAACTCCGACTTTCCCATAACTTCCAAAGTCTTTTCTAAATCCTTAATTGCTCTATCCAATTCGGAAGCATCAAAGCTACGTGCCTTTGTCTGCATATTCAGCGCCATGTTATTCAAAGCATATGCAGCATCGTTACGAATCCATTTCGATTCATTTTGTAATGCTTCTTGTAACACGGGCAAAGCAACTTTGGTATCTCCACCCAGATTTGCTAGAGCAGTTGCAGCAGTGTAACGTACCCGTGCTTCTTTATCGTTTAGCGCTACCGTCAAAGCTGGCTCGGCTATTTTGGCGCTTATACCCATTCCACCTAATGCACGCGCAGCATTAACCCTGGCTTCTACGTTTTGACTCCTCAATACTTGAATTAAAGTAGATATTGCACCCTCGATGCTTGCTGTACCTGTTTGAGAGAGATTGGCATTTTCGGTTGTCTGTGCTGATGCTGTCGTAATATTTAACAATGGTGAGGAGAAGCACAGCAATGTTAAAGAGATGGTAGAAGCAAAGCTGTAACTAACAAATTTTGTCAAATCTTTCACCGAGCAGTTTAGGTAAATGCTTTTCATGAAGCTTTTGTATAACATTATCAGTACTGTTATACACTTTACTTTTATGCAGCCGCATGACCGTAATAATACTGAATCAGATTTTTAGCTTTTATCTCAAATCATCAAATAATATATTTGAATATTACTTTGAGTAAATCCTTTTTCCCAAAAGGTTTTGTAATGTAATCTGACGCTTTTACCATTTTGGCTTTTACTCTATTAATGATTCCCTTTTTCCCCGTCACCATAATTATCGGTGTGTCTTTCAAAGATGAATGTTTCCGCAATAAAGAACATAATTCATATCCATCTAATGTTGGCATGGTGATATCCAATAAAATTAAATCTGGCTTTAAGCGAATAACTTGCATTAAAGCTTTTAATGGATCGTTGATTCCCACTACAGAAAAAATATTATCATCTAAATACATTTTGATAGCATTTACTACCGCTCTACTATCATCAATACAAACAATGCTATAAGTTTTGAGATTCTCTTCTTGCTCGTAATCACCGTAACGATGACTTTGATTTTCTTGAGCATTTTGTTGAGAAACTGCTATCTCAGATTTTCTAATAAAATTTAAATAGTGGATTTCATTGTCTTCAGCTTGAAAATCATCATTCTCCGAATCATAGTCTGTATAATTAATAGTTGTGCTTAAGAAGCTATCTCCCTTATGATTAAAATCATCATTTCGATTTGTGTAAGCTTCGGATAAGTTTAAGCTAGAATTATCTAAGCTTCAATCTCGCTCGTCTAATTCTGCATAACTTTGATCGAAAGAATCATCGTTATCGTTCAAATTCTCAAACAAGTCAATATCTTCTGTATTGCGCTCCTCTTCTGCTTGATATTGGTTGTCAAAATCAAACAAAAGATATTGTTGTAAAGGTGATTGATTATTTTGCATATCGAATTAGTTTACTTTCTAGTTAGTATCAATAGTGCTTTCGCTAAATAAAGAAAATTAATAAATGTCTAATAAACAATCAACTCAATTCTCTAAATAGTTGCTAGCACAAATTGCCCATTTTATATAGCGCTCCTATTTTAAATAGTAGAACACTTTCCACTAGAACTTTGAGCCGAATCGTATAGGGAAATTTTAAAATTTCAGAATTATTGTTAAATTCTCAAGCAATGTAGCTGGAACTCATTGTAAGTTTTTTAATCCTATCACTTATGTGACAAAAAATACACCACTTAAGCTTTTTTTCGGAAAAAACCTTTATAAAACCTGATTTCAGCTATTTTAGAATTTATTCTTATCAGAAAATAGTAATTTTTAATACGCAAATCTTTGTATTGTTGTCTAAATAGCTCGATAGTAGCCTTCTAAATACCTTTGGAAATTGACCTTCAATCATTGAGCAGCTACTAACTAACGTTACGAAAAAATTAATTGTTATTGCTTTTAGTTTAGCTCAGTCAACAATGAGTTTTCTATCTAATCAGTCACTATTTAATTATCTATGATGTATCATTGCTAACTTATTAGAACGGTTAAAATTTGCTAGTTCTTACCACTACGGAGAATGAATAATTTAATATGTTATAAAATTTACACATTCGGATCGAAAAATCAAGTATCTGAGAGTTAGAATTTTCCGAGTTAACTGCTGGTTGATCTAGAAGAGTTTGTCTAAGAGGAAAGAAATCAGAACTTGGGAACTGGGAACGGAAAATTTATTGAGTTCAAAAATCATATGTTTTTATTTGAAGCAAATATTCGCCCTCAATGGTATTAATTAAGATAATTAAAAAGCGAGTCGGAATAATTATATTTTTTTTCTCAATTATTAATTACTAATTACCTAAAATGATAGCAAATCAATCAATTTCTTTGAAAGTCGAACAAAACAGTTCGCGTTTAGATAGTTATCTTTCTCAAAATAATCCCAATCTATCGCGTTCGAGAATTCAACAACTAATTGAACAAGGGCAAGTTCGACTTAACGGTGAAATTTGTAATTCTAAAAAAATAAATGTTAAACAAGGGGATTCTATTGTTTTAGAAATACCAACAGCCGAACCTTTAGAATTACAACCAGAAGATATTCCTTTAGATATTCTCTACGAAGACGAACAGATACTTATTATAAATAAACCTGCTGGTTTGGTAGTTCATCCCGCTCCAGGGCACCCCAACGGGACTTTAGTTAACGCAGTTTTAGCTCACTGTCCTAATTTACCGGGAATTGGTGGAGTTCAACGTCCGGGAATCGTTCACAGACTCGATAAAGATACCACCGGAGCCATCGCGATCGCAAAAACCGAAGTTGCCCACCATAGCTTACAAGCGCAACTGAAAGCCAAAACAGCGCGAAGAGAATATCTTGGTGTAGTATACGGTGTAACTAAAGAAGAATCCGGTACCATAAATTTACCTATAGGTCGTCATCCTAAAGAACGCAAAAAAATGGCGGTTGTTCCCGTGGAAAAAGGGGGAAGAGAAGCTGTTACCCATTGGCAAATAAAAGAACGTTTGGGTAACTATACATTAATGCACTTTCAATTAGAAACCGGACGTACCCATCAAATTCGCGTCCACAGCGCTCAAATAAATCATCCCATCGTAGGTGATTCCGTTTATAGTTCCGGTCGTTCGGTAGGAGTGAACTTACCCGGACAAGCTTTACACGCTTGGAAACTTCAGTTAAAGCATCCCCTAACTAACAATTTAGTTGAAGTTGTTGCACCTCTTCCTCAAGTATTTTCGACTCTATTACAAGTTTTAAGACGACGCTAAACAGTGAACAGCGAACAGTTACCAGTTAGAAGTTAATTTTCCCCCATCCCCTTTCCCCTTCAATAACTGTTCGCTAGGAACTTTTCCCTCTATCCCCCTAATTACAGGCTTTTCGGGTTTTTTTTAACTTCTTTGCCATCAAAATATTTTCAAAAATTTACATTAAGCAAATGACTAGCTTTTGTTAACAACTATTAAGGGGTCAATAGTCTTTTGAAATTGTATCTTGGTACTCAATTCCTTGCCGTACATAGATTTTTTAGATAATTAAGAGAATCTTAAACTGAAATAAAATAATGCCTTTGAGCTAATTGATGAAGTTATGTAACTAATAAACTGGTGCTTTTTAAGGCAAATCTCTTATATGTAAAGGATTTGAGGTTTTTCTTATTGCACTATCGCATTTATTCATATTTTGTAACAAAATCTGTCGTTATGGCGGTGTATAAACATAATTTGGAGGGGTTAAATAACAGGCACAATTTAAAAAGGGCAATCGATTTGTAAAGATTGTCTGTTTCTCATAAAATAAGCCAAGATTCTCATATTTCTAATTTGCAAAACGCAGAATTAGCATGATGAGGCGAATAAATTGGCCGCTTATTACAACATCTGTTATATCCCATCCTTTTGATAACAGGCTGCCATTTTTAATCAAGGCAATACTTAAAAACTAAGCAATCAGGAGAAAAAGTCGATGTTAGATGCATTCGCAAAAGTAGTTTCTCAAGCCGACTCCAGAGGCGAATTCTTGAGCAGCGAGCAGTTAGATGCTCTAAGCAACATGATCAAGGACAAGAATTCTCGTTTGGATACTGTAAACCGCATCACCAGTAGTGCTTCTCAAATCGTTACCGATGCTGCTCGTGCATTGTTTGAAGAAGAGCCTCAGTTGATTGCTCCTGGTGGAAATGCTTACACCAACCGTCGTATGGCTGCTTGCTTGCGCGATATGGAAATCATCTTGCGCTATGTTACTTACGCTATGTTAGCTGGTGACGCAAGTGTATTAGACGATCGTTGCTTGAATGGTTTGCGCGAAACTTACCAAGCTTTGGGAACTCCCGGTTCTTCAGTTGCGAAGGGCGTTCAAAAAATGAAAGATACAGCTATCAAGATGGCTAACGATCCTAATGGTATCACCAAGGGCGATTGCAGCCAGTTGATGTCTGAATTAGGTGGTTACTTCGATCGCGCTGCTGCTGCGGTTGCGTAAGAGCGAAATTCTGTTTAATTAAACGCGATTAGGGACTGGAACCGAATAATCGGTATCTAGGCAAAAAAAAACAAGAAATAAAGGAGATTGTAAGACATGAAAACACCAATTACCGAAGCAATTGCATCTGCTGATACCCAAGGACGTTTCTTAAGCAACACCGAATTGCAAGCTGTTAACGGTCGTTTCGATCGCGCTACTGCTAGCATGGAAGCTGCTCGTAGCTTAACTTCTCAAGCTCAAAAGTTGATTGATGGTGCAGCTCAAGCTGTATATCAGAAATATCCTTACACCACTCAGATGCAAGGGCCTCAGTACGCTGCTGATTCTCGCGGTAAGTCCAAGTGCGCTCGCGATGTCGGTCACTACCTACGCATGGTAACTTACTGCCTAGTAGCTGGTGGTACAGGTCCTATGGATGAGTATTTAATTGCAGGTTTGGATGAAATCAACCGTTCTTTTGAGTTGTCTCCTAGCTGGTATGTAGAAGCTTTGAAGCACATCAAAAACAGCCACGGTTTGAACGGCCAAGCTGCTAACGAAGCTAACACCTACATCGACTATGCAATCAACGCTTTAAGCTAGTAAGCGTTCTGCCCGGAGAGTGATGCGAGTGCTGGATGGGGTTTATCACCTAGCAGTTGTATTGGTCTCCGGGCATTGTTTAAATCGCTTTTTTCAAGCAATTAAAAAAATTTATCAAAAATCGCTTCCGAAGCAAGCGTAAAAATAAAGGGAATAATAGTAATGGCAATTACATCAGCAGCATCCAGGCTAGGAACAGAAGCCTTTGATGAATTACCAAGAGTTGAATTACGCTCCAACGCTACAAAGGATGATATAGAAAGCGTAATTCGTGCGGTATATCGGCAGCTTTTGGGAAATGATTATTTAATGGCTGTGGAACGACTCAAGAGTGCGGAGTCACTTTTGCGTGATGGCAATATGACTGTCCGCGAGTTTGTTCGTGCGGTAGCTAAGTCGGAATTGTATAAGAATAAGTTTTTCTATAACAACTTCCAAACTCGATTTATTGAACTAAATTACAAGCATTTATTGGGTCGCGCTCCTTACGATGAGTCAGAAGTGAGCTACCACAATGATTTGTATCATAATCAAGGGTACGACGTTGAAATAGACTCCTATATTGACTCGATGGAGTATACCGAGAATTTCGGCGATAACATAGTACCATATTATCGTGGATTTGCAACTCAATCGGGACAGAAAACTGTCGGTTTTAATCGGATGTTCCGGTTATACCGGGGTTATGCAAATAGCGATAGCGCTCAGGTAGAAGGAAACAAGTCCCGTTTGGCAAGGGAATTAGGAACCAACGGCGCATCTTCAATTGTGGGGCCATCAGGTAGTAACAGTAACTGGAACTACCGTGCAACTAACGATGTATCTCCAAGAAAAAATATAGGTAATGCAGTAGGAAAAGGCGATCGTTCGTATCGCATCGAAGTAACGGGTCAACTTTTTCCAAAATATCCTAAAACAAGACGCAGCAGCTACGCCATCGTCGTACCTTACGAACGGCTATCAGATAAGATGCAGCAAATTCTCCGTCAAGGCGGGAAGATTGTTAGCGTAACGCCAGCTTAGGCAGAGAGGGGGAGATGGGGGGATGGGGAGATGGGGAGACAAGGAGACAAGATAGAAATTCCTAATTCCTAACTCTTAACTCCTAACTCCTCATTCCTAACTCTCCTTTAATCCAAAATCTAAAATCTAAAATCCAAAATTATAGTAGGGAGTAATAAAATGTACGGACAGACAACAGTTGGTACTAATGGAATTTCTAGTGCTAAAAGCCGGATGTTTCGTTATGAAGTTGTAGGTTTACGTCAGAACGAAGAAACTGATAAGAATAATTATCAAATTCGCCGTAGCGGTAGCGTATTCATGACGGTACCATACAATCGGATGAACGAGGAAATGCAGCGAATTACCCGCATGGGTGGCAAGATTGTTAATATTGAGCAAGTTACTGCTGAATCTGCACTTAAGCCTGATAGTGAATCTAACGTAAAGAAAAAGCAAAAGTAATATTGGCGATGATTACTGAATCGAGCGCAGAAGATTCGGCTCCTAATGCACCACCGCTAACAGAGCAGCAAGCAATAGTGAATCTGCAATGTTCGGATTTAAGTCTCCGCTACTATGCTGCTTGGTGGTTGGGTAAGTTTCGCGTCAATAGTCGAGAAGCAGTTGATGCCTTGATTGCAGCTTTAGATGATGTTGACGATCGCACTGAATTGGATGGTTATCCTCTACGGCGTAATGCTGCAAGAGCGTTAGGTAAATTAAACGATCGCCGAGCCGTACCAGGTTTAATTAAATGCTTGGAATGCTCGGATTTTTACGTGCGTGAAGCAGCAGCCCAATCCTTAGAAATGCTTGGCGATGCAAGAGCGATTCCTGCATTGTTAAAGCTATTAGATGGAGGGGTTGGGGCTGCTGTCAATGTACCCGGAGATCCTCATTTAATCCAGCCTTACGAAGCAGTATTAGAGGCTTTAGGAGCAATCGGAGCAACCGAAGCTATAGATGTTATTCAACCATTTCTCGAACATTCGGTAATCAAAGTGCAGTGCGCCGCTGCTAGAGCAATGTATCAATTAACAAGCAAACCAGAATATGGAGAGCGTTTGGTACAAGTATTGCAAAACGGGGATTTAAAACTGCGTCGCATGGCATTAAGCGATTTGGGTGCCGTTGGGTACATGGAAGCAGCAGACAAAATTGCGATCGCCTCCGTGGAAAATAGTTTTAAACTGATAGCTCTTAAGGGTTTGCTCGAACATCAACTTCAAGACACAGATGCACTTACCCTCAACGACGACATCATCAAATTGATGCAAATAATGGATTCACTTTTGTAGTTGTTAGTTGTTAGTGGATAGTTGTTAGTTGATGCCGGATTAATTGCAAGTCAGCTTGTAGAGACTTCACCACTGCTACGTCTCCATATCTATTGGAATGATGAAACGGCGCAAGGTAATAATTCTATTTACAATCAACTCCTAACTCCTAACTCCTAACTTTTCTCATGAACACCGACACCCAAAACTTAATTCGCGTACTTGCCGATGCTGATTCATCAGAGCGAATGGTGTCGGCAGTACAAAACTTAGTGGCGGCAAAAGATACAGCCGCCATACCTAGTTTAATTGCTGTATTTGGATATAATAATCCCGCAGCAGCAGCTAACGCCGTTAAAGGATTAATAGAGTTAGGAGAAGCAGCAGTACCGCAACTGCTCGAACAAATAGATGATTATAACTATGGCGCAAGAGCTTATTCGATTCGCACCTTAGCAGCAATTGCTCACCCCGATGCTTTAGAGTTATTGTTAGAAGCCGCCGAAAAAGACTTTGCTCCTAGCGTGCGCCGCGCTGCCGCTAAAGGTTTGGGCAACTTGCAATGGCATAAACTCGATGACTCACAACAGGCGATCGCTCAAAGAAAAGCACTTTCAACTCTGCTCTCAATTACTCAAGATGCAGACTGGGCTATTCGTTACGCTGCTGTTGTTGGTTTGCAGGAATTAGCAAAAATTCCTAGTTTAGAGCCAGAAATTGCAGCGAGATTTTCCTTGATGCGTGCAAACGATGCCCAAGCAGCGGTACGCGCTCGCGTGGCTTTGGCTCACCAGACAATTGCGGGTTAAGAAAAAGCATAAGCCTTCGTGTTGTTAATGTAGCGTCTCCGGAGCGAGTTTCCCGCAATACGAGGAAGCGGTGTGGGTTGGGGAGATTACAATACTATATTTTGCATTACTCCTTTCCCCGGAGAAGATTACGGATTTAAAAACCGCAGAGAGCGCAAAGGAAAGAGTTTTTATAGAGATAGGTAATCTTAAAGCGTAATTTCTACAGAAGATGTTCAACTACATAAAATAGCACTTATGTCAATACCCGTACTTGATTATAAACCCAGTTCTCAAAATCAGCGTGTCGAAGGCTATGAAGTACCTAGCGAAGACACGCCCCTGATGTATAGATTGACAGATGCCACCTCAGACCAAGATATTGATGAAATCATCTGGGCTGGTTATCGTCAAATTTTCAGCGAACATCTGATATTACAGACATATCGCCAACCTTATCTAGAATCGCAAATGCGAAATCGGGCGATTAACGTCAGCGATTTTATCCGAGGTTTAGGAAAGACAGATGTTTACCGCGAAGAAGTAGCAGAAACCAATTCCAACTATCGCTTAGTTGATATCAGCTTCAAGCGATTTTTAGGGCGTGCTACCTATAACAAAAAAGAGCAAATTGCTTGGTCAATTATTATTGCCACCAAAGGCTTGCATGGATTTATCGACGCTTTAGTAGACAGCGACGAATACCGTCAAAACTTCGGTAACGACATCGTACCCTACCAGCGCCGCCGCTACAAAGGCAGACCATTTAACTTAGTAAATCCTCGTTACGGTGCAGACTTCCGTAACCGTTTGACTATCCGCAATTTTGGAGGTGGTTCTTACTATACCGCTCGTACTTCCGGAGGATACGCAACCGGAGAAGAAATTCGCAAAGTCATTCCCAGCAACTTCATGTCAATGGCTAGCGGTATCAAAACCGAAGAGCGTAACTATCAAAGAACCATTGCCACAGTAACTTCTCAAGTTAGAAACATGGAGATTCCGGATATGACACGCGAATCTACCACACCTCAAGTCAGAATCAAGCCTACAGAAGTTGCTTTACCTTATCGTTACGTACCCGGTAGGAAGACTACTTAAGTTTATGGGCATAGGGCATGGGGCACAGGGCATGGGGAGGAGAGAAGATGAGAACAGGAAAATAAGAAGAAATTATAAATACTGACTTAACTCCTAACTATTCCCAATGCTCAATGCCCAATGCCCAATGCCCAATTCCCAGTGCCCAATTCCCAATTCAGAGATAATCATGTCAATTCCACTATTAGAATACAAACCCAGTTCTCAAAACCAGCGCGTTGATGGTTATGAGGTTTCCAATGAGGATACACCAAGAATTTATCGCTTGGAAGATTCTCCTAACTACAGCGATATTCAGCAGTTAATTTGGGCGGGATATCGTCAAGTATTCAGCGAACACGAGATACTTAAGTTCTACCGTCAAGAAAATCTCGAATCTCAGTTAAAAAATCGGGCAATAACCACACGCGATTTTATTAGAGGTTTGGCTAAATCCGAAGCATTTCGACGCTTGGTAGTTGAGACAAATTCTAATTATCGCGTGGTTGAAATCTGTCTCAAACGCCTTTTAGGACGTGCCCCCTATAATAAAGACGAAGAAATTGCTTGGTCCATCAAGATTGCGACTTTGGGCTGGGGTAACTTCGTTGATGCTTTGATTGATTCGGAAGAGTATTTAAGTAATTTTGGAGAAAATACGGTTCCCTACCAGCGTCGCCGCTACAAAGGTAGACCATTTAACTTAGTAACTCCTCGCTACGCCGACTATTGGCGCGATAAACAAGAAGATAGTCGCTACAAATGGGGCGATATCAACAATTTCATGGATATGGCAAATTCGGCTTCAATAAAAATAGTTAAGCCTCAGTCAATTAGCACCGCTAACATCGAAATTCCCGACATGACAAAAGAAAGCGAACCCAAAGGTATTCCGGTTTCTATAAGTTCCACGGCGAGTTTCCCCTTGAGATAATTACGGTCATTGTGACCTGAATAAGGGAAAATAAGTAATAAGACTTGATTCGATCGTTTAATAAAATTAGAGGATAATTGCAAATGGTATTGCCATTACTTCGATACAAACCCACAACTCAAAATCAAAGAGTTGAAAGCTTTGGTAAAGCTGACAGAAACGAAGATACACCTTATATCTATCGTTTAGAAGACGTAGGTTCCTACACCGATATTCAAAACATCATTTGGGCTGGATATCGTCAAGTTTTCAGCGAACATGAAATTCTTAGCTTTAACCGCCAAAAGAATTTAGAATCTCAGCTGAAAAACGGTTCCATTACAGTACGCGACTTTATTCGTGGTTTAGCTCAGTCTGAAGCTTTTTACCGTATAGTTGTCGAAGTTAACAATAACTATCGTTTAGTAGATATCTGTCTTAGACGTTTACTAGGTCGTAAAGCTTACAACAAAGACGAAGAAATTGCTTGGTCGATCAAAATTGCGACTTTAGGCTTTAAAGGCTTTGTTAATGCTCTCGTAGATAGTGAAGAGTACACCAATAATTTCGGCGATAACATTGTACCCTACCAGCGCAAACGCATGGAAGGTCGTCCATTCAACTTGGTAACTCCTCGCTATGGTGAAGACTTCCGAGAAACTGCTGGAACCGTCAAAACCGACTGGCGCTTTACCTTGGACAAATTCTACTCCGAAAAGGCTAAAAACCAGCGACTTTCTGAAGGCGACCCCCGTAAATATGCTGACATGGCTGCTTCTGTTAGCAACAAAGGTAACTACGCTCAAAGCATTAAAGCTTCCAGCTTAGATTACTTAAACTTAGTACCTTCTCGTGGAAGCGGCAAACGTTTCTAAATCATTAGTTTCAACAAAAAATACAACACTTTTATACTGGATCTAGTTTTTGTCTTAAAACAAAAGTTGTTTAGCAATTGTTTTGTTAAATAGCTGTTGCATTAGGTAAAAGTTAGATCCAGTAGTTTTTTCAATGAACAATTATCTATGATGAAAACTTAAATTGTAGGGTGTGTTACGGCACGATAATGCATGATTTAAGGTTATTTATTTGATAATGTCGTAACGCATCATAAGGTTATAAAAATCATCCAAAATCCAAAATCTATAACTATTTTTGCAGAGGAAACAGGTAATTAAGTGTTCGCATCTTACTTTTACCTACCAGCGAGCTTTCCGGCTCGCACTACCAACTATCTATTTTTTATCTACACTTGTTTTTCTGGATAAAAAATAAAAAGAGTGCAGCCTGTTTTTGATTGAGGAACATGGCTAGAACCTATTGGGTGATGAATAAATGTACCCTCTGAATAATCACGAATGCCATCATTGAATACTCCATTCATGACAAAAACTTCTTCAGAGTTGTCTTGATGAAAATCAATTCCTTCCCATTGAGCGCCAGGTTCAATTTCAACGATAACTGCCTGCGCTCCTGCTTTCCCCTGCCAGAGTTGACGCACGCGAATCCCACTAAAAACTTCTTGAGCGGGACTATCTTTCTTATTTGACCAAACAATTGCGTTCATTAAAATACTTTCTCATAGGCTTTTATTTATCTAAAGTTTAAATTGCTACCATCTATTTGTCAAAATGAATTAACTGAATACTTTATTCATTTTTACTGATAGTAACCAATTATGGAATTCCGTCACCTGCAAACATTTCAAGCGATTGTCCAAGAGGGTAGCTTTTTGAAAGCTGCTGAGAAACTTCAGTATGCTCAATCGACGATTACATTGCATATTCAACAGCTAGAAGCGGAGTTAGGAGTAAAACTCTTCTCACGTCATGGAAAACGTATAGAGTTAACTGTCGCTGGTAGAACACTTCAGGTGAACGCAGATCAATTACTTTATCGAGCAGCTAAGTTACAACAAACTATGACTGAGCTAGTGTCGGGTGAAGCTGGATATTTACGAATTGGATCGATTGAACCCGTTGCGAGCGTATATTTGCCTTCGATATTGGTCGAATTCTGTCGCGAGTATCCTAAAGTTCGTCTGACATTAGAAGTGGGAGTTACTCAAGTTATTAGTCAACGTGTAGCCAGTGGAGTTCTCGATTTAGCTATTTGTTCACCTCCAGCCGCCAATTTAGGCTTACCTTTTGAATTGCTATTTCAAGATCCGATTGCATTACTGATTCCAGAAAATCATCCACTTGCTGCCAGCAAGAATATTTCCGTATCCTCCTTAGCTGAGGAGCGGTTAATTCTCACCGAGGAACATTGTCCTTATCGCAACATCTTAGAAAAAGCCTTGCTTCCTCATGGGATTAATCCCTTTTCAGGCATTGAAATCGTCAGTTTAGAAGCGCTCAAGCAAATGGTAATATATGGATTAGGAATTGGCGTAATGCCTGCTGCCGCAATTTTTCCAACTCCATCAGGTACAATTACTCAAAAAATTTCAGGATTAGACCTAAAATTACCAGTTGGTATTGTGATTCATCCAGAAAACAGATTACCTGGTTCGGTTTTGCATTCTCTTGTAACAGCTTTAATTAATGGATTGAAAAAGCCTTATTTAACTACTACTGACGAATAGTTTTCAAATTACTGCTCTACTGATGATTAAAGAAATATAAGTATTTATAATCAGTAAATTTTCTTGATGTCTATTGTATAGACGGTAAATTAAAGGAATAAATTCGATAAATTGCAGTAAAACCTAATATGTCTAATTAGATTTAATAACAATTATCTAAACTAATCTACTATAACTAATCCAAAAAATGTCTAACATCCAAATCACCAATTTAACTACAAAAGACACAGAGAGTATTATTGAAATATTTTTTAATACCTTTGAAAACTATCCGCTGATGCAATACTTCTTCGGCAATGCATATAAACAATCAATGAAACACTTGTTAAAATCAATGTGCGATGAAAAATCTATTGTTGATAATTTGCTTCTAGGTGCTTTTATTGAAGGAAAATTACAAGGAGTTGCTTTTATCACTCCCCCGCAAAATGAAAAAAATAATCATGATGTTGATAGCACACCAACATCTTCAGAAGAAGAATTTGCAATGGCAATTGGAGAAGAAGCTCTGATGAGAATCGAAGCGTATTCTAATCTTAAAAAGGCAAATAAACCTTCTTCCCCTCATTTCTACATCAATGCTCTGGGTGTACATCCACAAAGTCAGGGAAAAGGGATTGGTAGCGCAATTCTTTCACACATACATCAAATTTCAGAACAACATTCTGATTCTCAAGGAGTTGCTCTTGATACTCAAACAGAAAAAAATGTCGGCTATTATCAACGTTTTGGTTATGATGTTTCTACTACAGCACAATTAGAAAGCGTAAAAAATTGGTTTATGTTCAGACCAAATTCACTATGACTTTATCTATTGTAGGAAATTAATAAATATAACTATCACAATACGATATGTCGAATTTTTATCAAATTAAAGATCAATTATTTCAGAATTGGCATGAATTAATGCAAAATTTCGATATTAATCAAACTGATGCAGAAAAAACTTTTACTCAAATAGTTGAAGCTTACTCTACCCCAAATCGCTATTATCACAATTTAGAACACATTCACCATGTTTTGGAAGTTATTCAAACATTAGAATCTCAAACTGAAAATTTAGAATCTAAAACCATTCAACTTGCTGCTTGGTTTCATGACATAGTTTACGACAGCAAAGCAAAAGATAACGAAGTTCATAGCGCCGAATACGCGGTTGAATTACTTTTATCGCTATCAATTCCGTCTGATGTGATTAAAAACGTTAAAAATCTAATTTTAGCAACTAAAAATCATCAAGCTTTAAACAGCGATTGCCTTACCCAAATATTACTAGATGCAGATTTAGCAATTCTAGGTAGCAATCCCGATGAATACAGTAAATATACTCAAGCAATTCGCCAAGAATATATTTGGGTACCCGAAGCAGAATACATTGCAGCTAGAAAACGAATATTACAAAATTTCTTACAGCGTAAAAATATTTACTTTACCCAATTTATGCAGCAGACAAAAGAGAAAATTGCAAGAACTAATTTAGAAATAGAAATATAGCGGTTTCACTTGGATAGAATACAGATTAACCTCACCCCGCCCTCCGGGCACCCCTCTCCTTAGTAAGGAGAGGGAATGGGGGTGAGGTTTCGAGTGTATTGGACTCAATTGAAAACTGCTATAGAAACAAGTTTAGAGGTTAAAGTTTAGAGGTTAAAGGTTGATTTACTCCTAACTCCTAACTCTTAACTCCTAACAATAAATCTGTCAAAGTATCTGTTATGCGGTGAGTTTCCATTGGTAAAATATCCGATCCGTGCATCATTTTTTGAGTCATTACAAAATGAACTAATGAACCAACAATAATTCTTGCGGTTGCTTCTGGATCGGATATATTAAGTTCGGAATGAGATGCTAAGTAATGGTGAAGAGTATCTACAGCAGGCTTTACTAAACTCGTAACACAAAATTGAGCCATTTCTGGAAAACGCCCCGATTCTCCAATTAATACCCGCATAAACGCCATATACTCATCGTCTTGGAGCATTTCGTTCAATACTTTTAGTGCTAACTCGTGCAGTACTTCTTTGGGTTCTCCAACTAAATCCTCAGTTCCAAAAACCGATCGGAATCTTTCTTTTGCTAATCTCTCTACTAATGCTTTAAAAAGTCCTTGTTTATCTTGAAAGTGACTGTAGACAGTTGCTTTTGAAACACCTCCCGACGCTGCTACTTTATCCATGCTCGTACCAGCGTAGCCATGCACCAAAAATTCTTGCATCGCTCCTTGTAGGATTTGCTCTACTTTGTCTTTTGAATTTTCGGCGTGAGTTTCGCTAAGTTTCAATAGTTTCATTTTTGACTTATTTTTAGTTGAGCAATCGCATCGGGATAAAGTAAAACAAATAAAAAATATATCAACTAGCCATAATCTAGTATCAGATATTAGCTACCACCGATCCTCTATTTACTAAAAATATGTATATTTTCCGCATAAAACCGTAATAGATTTGCTGTCAAAATTAAGGTAAATTGATACGTACCCGTTGGTGCATCCATTAAATTTACTAAAAGCAAGACTAAACTAGTCGGTTTAGTTTAATTGTATTATAAAGTAAGAAATAATAAAAATTCAGTATTTTTGGGGATGCCATGTTAGACGAACTTAGACTAGAAAAATCACCGTCTCCGGAACTTTCCCGTCCGTCGCGATTAATTGTGACGGTAGGAGCTTTTGCTATGGGTGGAGCCAGTATTTACACGTTGGGGCTGTTAAGGGGTGGTGAAGTAGCGCAAAAACCACAAACACCAGCCCCAGCAATTCCGAAGATCGAAACGGTGACTGCGTTGGGACGACTCGAACCCAAGGGAGAAGTAATTGAGCTTTCGGCACCAGCGATGGGAGCGGAAGGAAGTCGAATTGAGCAGTTACTTGTAAGAGAAGGAGATAAGGTCAAAAAAGACCAAGTAATCGCGATTTTGGATAGTCGGGATAAACTTATGGCTGCTTTTAAAGAAGCAAAAGAAGCCGTAAGAGTTGCTCAAGCCAACCTTGCCTTAGTTAAAGCAGGTGCAAAACAAGGAGATATCCAAGCCCAAAAAGCAGGTGTTGCTCGCTTACAGGCTGAAAAAACCACAGAAATTAAAGCTCAACAAGCAGCAATTAATCGATTGCAAGTTGAACAAACTACAGAGGTTAGAGCGCAACAAGCAACTATTAACCGTTTAGAAGCTGAAAGAGCTAGAGAAATAGAAGCGCAAAGAGCAACTATTGCTCGTTTAGAGGCACAGTTAGAAAATGCTCGATTAGAATACCAGCGCTATCAAGGTTTATATAAAGCAGGAGCGATTTCTGTATCTTTAAGAGATAGCAAGAATTTAGTTTTACAAGTAGCAAAAGAGCAATTAGCTGAAGCTAGAGCTAATCTGCAATTGATCAAATCTTCTAAAGATCAGCAATTAGCAGAAGCACGAGCCAATTTAGAGCGGATTCAATCATCCCGACAACAGCAACTAGCACAAGAGAGAGCTAACTTAGAGCGGATTCAATCATCATTAGAACAACAAATAAATCAAAGTAAAGCAACTTTAGAAAGTATTGCAGAAGTTCGTCCAGTAGATGTAATAGTTGCTCAAGCAGAAGTCAATCGTGCTGTAGCAGCAAAGAATAGAGCAGAAGCAGATTTAAAACAAGCTTACGTGCGTTCTCCTCAAAGCGGTCAAATATTTGATATTAATAGTCGTCCAGGTGAAAAAGTATCAAATGAAGGAATAGTCCAGATCGGTCAAACTAGCGAAATGTACGCCATAGTAGAAGTTTACCAAAGTGACATAAACAAAATACGTTTGGGACAAGAAGTAGAACTTTTAGCTGATGCAGTACCGGGTAAATTAGTCGGAATAGTAGATCAAATTGGCTTGCAGGTACAAAAGCAAAATGTAGTTAACACCGATCCATCAACGAATATAGATTCGCGAATAGTAGAAGTTCACGTGCGTTTAAACGATGAATCCAGCGAGAAAGCTGCCAGATTTACGAATTTACAAGTAAAAGCAGTTGTGGAAATATAAAGTTAGTTGTTAGTGGTTAGTGGTTAGTAGCTTATATTCTCATTTATGCAAACAGTTTTAATCACTTTTTCAAAGGTCAAAGATTAAAAACTCGTCTTATTAACTCCTAACTCTTAACTGCCGATGCGCGATGCCCAATATTAATCCAAAATCTAAAATCTAAAATCTAAAATCTAAAATTAATATGATTGGATTTATCCAACAATTACAAAGACGAACTCCTTTAGGTTGGTTGCAATTAACTCGTCAAAAAGGACGTTTAGCAGTGGCACTATCGGGTGTTGCTTTTGCCGATTTGCTGATGTTGATGCAGCTTGGTTTCCGAAGTGCTTTGTTTAATAGCGCGACTATATTACATGAGAGCTTAAAGGCTGATATCGTCTTGTTAAGTCCACAAGCGCTTAACTTACAGGATTTGTCTACTTTTACCAGAAGACGACTTTATCAAGCAATGGATGTACCGGGAGTCGCAAACGCAGAACCAATATATAACAGTCTTGTAACTTGGAAAAATCCTCAGACTTCCAAAAAAACCCAAGTAATGATTATTGGATTTAATCCTGATAAACCGGCGTTTGATTTGCCAGAGGTGAATAAAAATATTGATTCAATTAAACTCCCAGATACTATTTTATTTGATGAAGCAACTAGAGGCGAATACGGCGAAGTAATTGCTCAAATAAAAGAAGGTAAAACCGTAAAAACAGAAATAAAAGGAAGAACTGTAACGGTAGATAATTTGTTTAAAGTTGGGGCATCTTTTGCCGCCGATGGAACTTTAATGACTAGCGACCAAAACTTTTTAAGACTGTTTTCTAATCAAGATTCGGGAAGCGTTAATTTAGGTTTAGTTCGTTTAGAACCTGGTTATAAAGCTGAAGAAGTTGCGGAAAAGTTAAAGTATCATCTTAGGAATGCCGATGATATTAAAGTATTAACAAAAGAAGAATTTATTGCATTTGAAAAAGCCTACTGGGAAACTAATACACCCATCGGATTTATTTTTGCTCTAGGTACAATGATGGGTTTCATTGTCGGAGTAATTATTGTTTATCAAGTGCTTTCTACAGATGTTAATGCCCATATTAAAGAATACGCAACCTTTAAAGCGATGGGATATAAAAACTTCTTTTTATTAAGTGTAGTTTTTGAAGAAGCAATAATTCTAGCTATATTAGGTTTTATTCCAGGAGCCTTAATTTCAACCGGACTATACGCACTTACCCGTAATGCAACCAATTTACCACTTTACATGACCGTAGCAAGAGCGCTTCAGGTACAGGTGATGACTATTATTATGTGCATGATTTCCGGTGCTGTAGCCACTCGTAAAGTGCAATCAGCCGATCCAGCAGATATGTTTTAACAGTTACCAGTGAACAGTGAACAGTGAACAGTGAACAGTAATTAGTAACCAGTTAATCTTTAGCAACTAACAACTATCAATTAACATTTAACAGTTACCAGTTACCAGTAACCAGTTAATTCTTCGCAACTAACCACTAACAACTAACCACTATCAACTAACAACTAATAAATGAATTCTGTTATTTCGGTTCGCAATCTAAATCATTTTTTCGGGAAAGGGCAACTTCGCAAGCAGGTATTGTTTGATGTCACTTTGGATATTGGTGCTGGTGAAATTATTATTATGACTGGCCCTTCTGGTTCGGGTAAAACTACTCTACTTACTTTGGTTGGTGGGTTGCGTTCGGCTCAGGAGGGGAGTTTGCAGGTGTTGGGGAAGCAACTGTGTGGTGCTAAAGCGAAACAATTAGTGGAAGCACGACGCAATAATGGCTATATATTCCAAGCTCATAATTTACATGAAAGTTTGACTGCCGTACAAAATGTGCGTATGGGTTTGGAGGTGCAGGGAAATATTTCACCCAAACAAATGCATATTCGTTCTGTTGAAATGCTGGATTTAGTTGGTTTGGGGAATCGCGTTAATTATTACCCCGATGATTTATCTGGAGGGCAAAAACAAAGAGTGGCGATCGCCAGAGCTTTGGTAGCGAGTCCTAAAATTGTACTTGCTGATGAACCAACTGCTGCGCTTGACAAAAAATCCGGTAGAGATGTGGTGAATTTAATGCAATCTTTAGCAAAGGAACAAGGTTGTACGATTCTTTTGGTAACTCACGATAATCGTATTTTAGATATAGCCGACCGCATTGTATATATGGAAGATGGTAAGTTGGCTAAAAATCCTGTGGAGGCTGATATTCCGACGGTTGTTGTGGGTGAGTAATAGAGGGAATGGGGAATGGGGAACGGGCAACGGGCAACGGGCAACGGTAGGGTGTGTTGTCGCTGCCGTTAACGCACCGTAAGACATAGTACTGCGCCCCGTCTCTACATTAGTATTTATGTTTCCTTTAACTAATATTATTCCCATTTTTTCTTCTGCTCCCTATTCCCTATTCCCTATTCCCTATTCCCTATTCCCTATTCCCTGCTCCCCTTTTCCAACAAATTAAAAAGACCTCGCAGTTGCGAAGTCTCTACAATTATAATTAATTTTTATCTATTATTGCAGTCTGCTATTAGTATCCAACGATATGAAGGATATCGCGAACTACGCTGTAACCGGCTAAATCCCATGCTAGGTAAGCTACAAAACCAATCATTGCTAAACGTCCGTTCCATAGTTCAGCTTGAGGATTAAAGCCGAAAAGAAAAGAGTTGCGGTCTTTGCCGTTATATGCTGGTGCTACTGGTGGTAAATCGGTTTTTGTTGGAGATTGCATAATTAATTATTGCGGTTAAATTCATCTGTATGTTTCTAATGTAACGATTGACAACAAAACCTGTTTCCCTCTAAAGGTACAATTATGTTACATTTCTTCACGTTGATAAATCTACCTAAAGGAGGTGAAAAATTTCATAATTTTAAACATATGTTACGCAAGCATGACATTAAGTTCAACAAATGATATGTGCCTTGTCGCTTCATAATTGCTGCACGTTGAATGAAAGCAAATCCTCGTAACACTTTCATGGATTAGAACTTGTAATTAATTAAGTAATTTAGGATGCGGGGGCTGCTGAAATAATTATAGGTAATAGACTTAGGCAGAAAAACTTCTATCTAATGCCCGATGGCTTTGGGGCAATATTTCTCACTTGAGAGAGATGCTTGAAAGGGCTATATTGCTGGATTCTAAGCTTAACAACTGGGTATTGCATGAATAAACAAAATTGATTTTTGTATTAATTACACCGTTTTTGTTCTCCCCACAGCAAAAGTTCGCCTAAAGGAAATTAAAAGTATGATTGAAAGTACGCATATAATGCCTTTGTTATCGGCTTCTATAACTTGGATAGCGCAGATTTTAGTAGAACCACCCGAGCCTTTAAGCCCATCAGAGGCTTCCGTTGCTTTTTCCGGACCACAGTTTCTTATTGCTTTGGTTGCCGGTATTATCTTAGCTTTCGCCACTCAATTAGTATTAACAAATGCAGCAGTGGCTGCTGGACTTTCTTTTTTAGGCGGTTCATCTGATTCGGACTCCCATTCAAATCATAATGACCAAAGTGAAAGTTTAGGTAGCACTATTAATAAAATAGGTACTGCTGTGGGTTTCGGAACGTTAGTTTCGGTAACTATTTCTCTTTTCATTGCTTGTTTCTTAGGGGTGAAGCTCAGTTTATTGACTTTAGATGTAGGCTTGGGGGCAATTCTGGGGTTAGTAATTTGGGCTGCGTACTTTTGTCTGCTGGTGTGGGTTAGTTCGACAGCAGTGGGTTCTTTGGTTGGTAATGTAGTTAGTACAGCAACTTCTGGACTCCAGGCAATTGTGGGAACGGCTACTGCTGCATTGGGAGCAAAAGCTGTAAATCAGCAAGTTGTCGCGACTGCGGAAGCCGCAGCGTCAGCGGTACGTCACGAGATAGGTAATGCGATTGATCCCGAAAGTATCAAGGAAAATTTAGAAGACTACTTGGATACAGTACGTCCTAAAGAGTTAGACGTTCAATCAATACGTAAAGAATTTGAAAATTTACTTTCAGATGCATCACTTAACTCCCTTGCAGGTGCTGCGGAACTGCGTAATATTGATAAACAAAAGTTTGTAGAATTAGTTAGCAGCCGTACCGACCTTTCCAAGAAGGAAGTTAGACGAATTGCCGATACTTTATATGATGTTTGGAGACAAACGGTAGGCTCTCAACAAGGTAGTGGTAGTTCTAGTAGCGGTGGAAACGGTTTGGGCGATTTGGTTGATTATCTCAAAACTGTTACACCCGGACAAAGCAAAACTGATGAACTCGAAGCTAAGTTAGATCGAGTTATTAGCGAAATGCGTTCCCAGAAACAAGATACTCGGGATGCGAAGCAAAAAGCAGAGGAACAGGTGGGGCCGTTGCAGTTAACCATGCAGCAAGCTTTGACTAGCCTCAGTGGTATAGTCATGGGAAGAACTGACCTTTCCGATTTGGATGTAGAAAAGATTCTTGGTCAAATTACCCAAGCTAAAGATAAAGCTACCGAACAAGCTGATAAGATGGGACTTCCCACTCCACCCCAGTCTTACAGTACCATTCGTGCTGATGTAGAAAATTATCTACATAATACTTTCGCTTGGCAGTTTAGCAATGATAAAATTGAGCAAGAATTCCGCGATGTACTTTATGACCCCGCAGCAGATCCCGGTACGGTACGTAGAGAGTTAGAGAAGCTCGATCGCAGCGATTTTGTAGATATCCTTAAACAGCGTGGTTTATTAACTCAAGCTCAAATCAAGCAAATAGCCGACCAGTTGGAAGCAGTTCGTAAAGGTGTGCTGGTACAGGTAAGGGCTGAGGAAGAAAAAGAAATAGTCCAAGATTTGCAGCGTCAGGTAGAAAGTTATCTTTTGGTAACTCCAAAATCGAATTTTACTGCTGAAGGTATCAAGCAAGGTTTCAAGCCGATTGTGAAAGATTCCGATGCAGATTACGAAACCTTAGCCATGCGCTTGTCTCGATTCGATCGGGGACAAATGCGTGCAATACTCGCACAGCGTAACGATATTACCTCTGGGGAAATCGACCCAATTCTTGATGAATTGGAGAAACAGCGTGACGAAGCTTTAATTGAGTCCAAAGGACTTGCAGACCAAGCTAAGTATCAAGCCGAAAGTTTATGGTTGAATTTAGAACAATATCTGCGTAATACTGGCAAAGGCGAACTTAATCCCGATGCAATTCGTGGTGAGTTAAAAACTTTATTAGAAGATCCCCAAGCGGGAATGTCAGCAATTCAGGCGCGGTTGTCACGTTTTGACCGCGATACTTTGGTACAGTTGCTCAATCAACGCCAAGATTTGAGCGAAGACCAAATCAACGAAACCATTGATACTGTAGAACAATCTTGGAATAGCGTTCGTCACGCTCCCGGAAAAGTTGTAGATAAAGCCAGAGCAGAGTACGATAACGTAACTACCACAATTGCAGATTACCTACGGAACACTGGTAAATCGGAACTTAACCCTGAAGGTATTCAGCGAGATTTAAACAAACTCTTTGAAAATCCTCAAGAAGGTGCCGTTGCATTACGACGCAGATTGTCGCAAATTGATAGAGATACCTTGGTAAAACTACTGAGTCAACGCCGCGATATGAGCGAAGATGAAGTTAACCAAACAATCGATTCTGTACAATCTTCAATTCGTCAAGTCATCCGTGCGCCGCGTCGTATGGTTACTCGTACCCAAGAAAGAGTACAAGACTTCCAAACATATTTAGAAGAATACCTCCGCCAAACCGGCAAGCAAGAACTCAATCCTGAAGGTATTAAACGCGACCTCAATTTATTATTAAACGATCCGCGAGTGGGAATGGATAGCTTAGGCGATCGCCTTTCTCACTTCGATCGTTCTACCATTGTTGCTTTGCTGAAAATTCGCGGAGACATGAGCAACCAGGAAGCCGAGCAAATTGCCGATAACATCATGTCGGTACGCGAGCAATTTGTAGCTCAGGTAAGAGGAATTCAGCGGCAGATTCAAGATACAATAGATGGAGTATTCGACAATATTCGTAATTATTTAAACGGACTAGAACGTCCCGAACTAAATTACGATGGCATCAAGCGCGATGTTCGTCAATTGTTCTACGATCCACAAGCCGGATTTGATGCTTTACGCGGTAGGTTATCATCCTTCAATCGAGATACCTATGTAGCTTTAATGAGTTCTCGCGATGATATTTCCGAACACGACGCGAACAAAGTCATCGATCAAATCGAGAATGCGCGTAACACCGTATTAAGAAGAGCCGAAAGAATCCAAGAAGAAGCACAGCGACGCTTGGAAGAAGTTAAACTCCAAGCCCAGAGGCAAGCCGAAGAAACCCGTAAAGCAGCAGCTTCAGCAGCTACATGGTTACTGGCAACGGCGGTTGTATCTGGAATAGCTTCCGCAGTAGCTGGAGCTTTTGCTGTACTCAGCAATGCACCAGGTTAATTAATCGTTAATTCAAATTGTCTTCGCTAAATTCCACCAGTCTCTCACAATGAGAGGCTTTTTTTTTGCAGTTAGCAGAACTTAAATACAGCACGATACAAAAACCATTAATTTAAAGGTTCGAGAACGCCGTAATTAAAACTATTAGACATCTACGGGAAATTAAATATGCGTCACCCATAAACCTTGTAGAGACGCGATATAATGCCCTCCGGGCACGCTTCGCTAACGCGTCTCTACATTCTTTTTCGGAGATCTCTATTTCCAATATTTTAGTTATTAACTCGAACTTCGATATCTTCAAGTGTTTGCAATAAAAGACGTTTGGCTTGCATCTCCCAACCTAATTTCTGAATTTTGATGGCAGCAAAAGTACCACCGATAGCAGCCAACAAGCCGATGGGTTGATGAAGTGAAATTCCAAGTAACAAACCTAAGCCACCAATTCCCCAAAACGGCAAAGCTACTGTTTGACGCTGCTCTTCGATAATTTTATTTATTTCACTAGACGGCATTTGAGTTAATAATTCTTCTTTTAGTTTTTGCTGCTCTACCATTGGTACAGCTAAGCAAATCTTCCGTCGCAATTTTTCAATTTTGCGGGCATCGGTGCTGTATTCGGTAAGTTCATCAAGAGCCATTGACAACAAACTTTTTAATTTTTCCACTGTATGCTTTATATCCCTTATTTTTTTTGTTAAAAGCTATTCAATATCATGTAAATATCTTATCGGTTTTTGAGCATCTTCCCTTAATAAAAGTAAAGAAAAAAAAGATAAAAACGTGGGTATGCAAAATTATTTATGCCATTGCGAACGTAGTGAAGCAACAGGGCAAACGCTTGCGATGATCCACACCCTGAGCCGAACAAGCGCGGTGAACGGGTGAATGCTTCGTTTCGCTATCTCCCTATGTCCTTACAGACACGCGGAGCGTGTATCGCCTTATGTCCTATCGGACACGCTCCGCTAACGGGCGACGCAAGCCTTATTCGCGGCACGACTCGCTAGAGTAACGCTAACGCTGCACTCGCAACGATACACAATTAATTTTGAATGAGTACTTATAGACACGCTTAGCCGCTCTTTTCCGCTCAGAGTAGGGTAGCCGTTATGCTTCATTTCACGGGCAATGAAATACTTTTTTTAAAGCCTTAAGCAAATTGTAAACTCGGTTCCTTGGTTTAGCTTAGAATCAACCTCAATTGTACCTCCATGTTTTTCCTCAATAATTTGTCTTGCTATAGCTAAACCTAAGCCAGTACCTTTACCAACTCCTTTAGTTGTAAATAAATGGTCGAATATTTTATTTTTAGTTTCTTCGCTCATCCCTTTACCGTTATCAGCAATTGTAATTTTGACGTTGTTATTTTCGATTGAAGTTTTTACGGTTATTTTATTGGGGTTTTCTTTGATCTCCTCAAATTTACGTCCGGTATTAAATTCATCTAATGCATCAATTGCGTTTGCTAAAATATTCATAAATACCTGATTTAATTGTCCTGGAAAGCATTCTATTTGCGGTAAATCAGCGTAATCAGTTATGACTTCAATTGCCGGACGTTTATCGTTCGCTTTGAGGCGATGTTTGAGAATTAAGATTGTGCTGTCAATGCCTTCGTGGATGTTAAATGCCACTTTATAATCTTTATCGGCACGGGAGAAAGTTCTTAAACTAGTGCTGATATTTTTTAATCTATCGCAAGCCATTACCATTGCATCAATCATCTTGGGTAAGTCTTCTAAACTATAATCAAGGTCAATTTCTTCGGCGTGTTCGAGAATTTCTTCATCTGGTTCTGATAGACTTTCTTGATATAGTTGCAGGTGTTCGGTAATATCAGTAATTGTGGGTTTAGTTTGTTTTAGAGTTGCATTAATAAAGCCCAAAGGATTATTCATTTCATGAGCTACACCAGCAACTAAATTACCTAAAGCTGACATTTTCTCGCTTTGAACTATTTTTAATTGTGCTTGCTGTAAATCTTCTAATGCTTGTTGTGCTTGTTGATAAAGTTGAGCATTTTCTAAAGATATTGCAGCTTGAGAAGAAAGCAAATTAATTATTTGTAAGCGTTCTTTAGTAAATACCCCACCTGTGAGTTTATTTTCTAAGTAGATAATACCTACTAAATGTCCTTGATTAATAATTGGCGTACACAAAATACTCTTGGGTTGATGTTTGAGCATATATTCGCCAATTATTCCGGGAATATCTGTTTGACAATTATCAATGACTACGGTTTTTTGGGTATTTTTGACATAATTGATGATTTTTATGGGAATATCTTGAAAAGTATCTATTGATTGGCAATCAAGAATATTTTGTACCTGAGTTTGTGAATTATCTTGATGAACCGTATTAATCAAGCGATGCGGCACCTCTGCACTATGAGACAAGACCATAGATTCGACCTGTGCAGACCGATCGAGTGTAGCTACTGCTTCGACAAACCACTGGCTCTCACGCGGCATCAGCAAGGCACCCTTGGTTGCTCCGGCATTTTCGAGTACCGTATGCAGCAAGATAGACAGGAGCTTGTCCAGTTGAATTTCACTCGAAAGGGTTTGCGACGCTTTCAGGATGGTTTCCAGGTCGAGGCTAGCCGAAATGCTGGTGCTGCCAGAGGTGGAGGATTGAGTGCCGGAAGTTCCAGATATGGTTAGAGATGCGGGTGCAAATACCGTTTCAGTGGCTGATAACACCGTGCGCTGCTGTTGCAAAATTGGCGCGAGCAAGTTGGGATAGCGCTGCTCTAAGTCCTGGACTTTGGCGGTTGCGCCCCAGCGGGCATAGCCGTAGTAGGCATTGACTAAATACTCTTGGGCAATTTTTTCTTTGCCCCAGTTGAGATAGAACTTAGCAGCGAGTTCGTTGGCAAGACTCTCTTCGTTGACCATTTGACTGGCATTGGCTCCAGAGATCGCCTGGTCATAAAGTTCCATCGCTTGATTTTTTTCACCGAGGACGCGCTGACGCTCAGCCTCTACCAAATCATATTTATGTTGATGGTTTTCTGGCGCAAATTGTGCCCAAATCTTCATTTTCTTCTGATTTGCGGCCACTCGCTTCAGTAACTGTTTTTGTTGCGATGTGCCCGCATCCAGATATATCCCTAGCCTTGTTAATGAATCGTAGAAGTAAAGCGAAACCGTAACTAAAAGTCCAGCACAAGCATCTTCATACTGTTTGGCTAGGTCTGCTTTTTCGAGAGCTTTGGTGAGGTTGCCAAATCGATAACATAGTTCCAGTTGCGTGGTATAGGACAAGCCCAGTCCGGCGCGATCGCCCGCCTCAATTTGAATTGGCAAATCAGTCTGCTCAGAATAACAATTTCCACTTAATTCAATCGGATTAGCGGACTTGCCCAGCAGGTTTTCAACTGCTTGACGATAGATGTTGAGATACACCAAAACATTATTTTGCTTAAATTGACTGACAGCTTCGGCATAAACTTTTAGATCTGGTTCAAGCTCAGACAAGCTACGCCCCACGCAATACACATGCTTTGCTCGCACAAGGGCTGACCAAGAGGCATATTCGAGATCTCCAGTTTCGAGTCCGGATTGGTAAGCTTCTTGGAGCGGTGCGATCGTTCTATAGATGGGGTCTTTCCAATGCCGTATAAAGCCGTTGAACATAAGCAAAACTCTACAGCGCATATCTTTGGCATTGAGCTTTTCCTGAACTTGAAGGGCTAATTGTCCAAATTGATAGCCTGTTTCAATATCCAGCAATACCCCAGTCAAAATTGCGCCATACCAGGCATAGGCGAAGGCAGATAAGGCGGTATTGCCACGTTTTACCGATAGATTCACCTGCTTAAAGGCTAAGATTGGCAATAGCTTGGGTGCTCCGCTATAAGCCGCAGACAAAGTGCTAGCAAGGATTCGCATTGCTGCTAAATCTGTGGGCGCTTGCATTGTGGGTAAGTCCACCAAATCGGGGATTTTCTTACCTGCCAAGACTAGCTTTGTATTTGCGAGTCCCAGAAAGATTTTCGCCATGTTAGCTTGCTGGGGAATGCTCACACCAAGAGACTTTAAGGTGGTTTGTCCAGTCTGGATTGAAAGATCTAACTTGTTTTGAGCGAAATAGGCTTGAATTTGCGTTTCGTAAATTTTGATTTTGTCTAGGAAGGTTTGGGCAGAGGTTAAGACGGTTTGGGCGATCGCGTCTAATTCCTCAAATCGAGCACCCAAATAGGCAACTTCTGCGGCTTCTGTCTGTAAACTCAACGTCAAGTCATATTGAGTTTGCCAGCAGGTGTCGTTAAGGAGTTGAATGCCCGTAGTGAGATACTCAAATGCCGCGTTGTAAGCCGTTGAGGTCTTTGCTTTTTGACCCGCGCTCAAGTTCAATCGAGCACATTGTTCGCGATCGCTTGGATTTAGCAAAATAGCTTTGCCAGAGTTGAAGTGATTGACAATATCAAACAGTTTTTCTTCGCGTTCTGGTGGAGTCAAATTTTGTAATAACAATTGTCCTATTTGAAGGTGAGTCGCTTGCTTTTGGTCTTCTCGAATCAACGAGTAAGCGGCTTGCTGAACCCGATCGTGCAAAAATCGATAGACTGGATTGACGCTATTTTGTGTGTCGGCATGTTCCTCATCCTGAAAGAACTTATAGCTTTGGCTGGTGGGTAGAATTAAGCCTTCTTGCAAGGCTTTCCACAAGGCGGTTGCTGTATCATTGGGGGATTGTTCTAAGACGATCGCCAACGTTGCCAAATCAAACTGATTGCCTACACAAGCGGCTAGCTTCAGTACCTGTTGGGTTTCTGCTGACAATTTTTGCAATTGCAGCGCCATAAATTCGACGACATCATCGGTGAGCGATAGCGCATTCACCTGGGCAATGTCGCATTCCCAATAGCGGCGATCGCGATTAAAGGTAATGTGTTCTTCTTCGTGTAGTGCTTTGAGAAACTGAGTGGTGAAGAAAGGATTACCTTTGGTTTTGCGATCGATTAATTCAGTCAGGGGTTGCGCTAATTCCAGCGAACAATTCAACGTGTCGGCAACGAGATGATTGGTGTCGGCAAATGCCAGCGGTGCCAGCGTGATGGTATTGACAATCGCTTGGGCTTTTTTTAGTTCTTCCACCATCAAGATAAACGGGTGGGCAGGTGAGACTTCATTATCCCGATAGGCTCCCAACATCAACAAATAGCCGTTGTCATTCATCAACAGTTTGATCAACTGAAGCGATGCCGAATCTGCCCACTGCAAATCATCTAGAAACAACACGAGTGGATGGTCTGCTGTTGTAAAGACTTCGATAAACTTCTGGAACAGTAGATTAAATCGATTTTGGGCCGCACTACCGGAGAGTTCGGGGGCGATCGGTTGCTTACCAATAATCTGTTCTAGTTCGGGAATCACGCCAATTAAAACTTGTCCATTTTCCCCAACCGCTTGCAGAATTTTCGTTCGCCATTGCGCCAGTTGTGCGTCGGATTCGGAGAACAATTGTCCCATCAAATCGCGCAAGGCTTGCACAAAGGCAGACAATGGAATATTGCGATTAAACTGGTCAAATTTACCTTTAATAAAATAGCCGCGTTGTTTAACAATTGGTTTGTGAACTTCGTTAATTACCGCAGTTTTTCCAATTCCAGAAAAACCCGCAACTAACATCATCTCGCTATTTCCACTACTAATTCTCTCGAAAGCTGCTAATAATTCCTCAACTTCCTTATCTCGACCGTATAATTTATCGGGAATAATAAATCTGTCACAAATATCTTTCTGAGCAATTTCAAAACTTTCTATTTTTCCCGTTTCTTTTATTTGATACAAACAAATTTCTAAATCATGCTTTAATCCCAAAGCATTTTGATATCTATCCTCAGCATTTTTTGCCATCAATTTCATGACAATCTCATTTAATACTTGAGGAATTTCTTGTCCCCTCTCCTTGCTAACAGAAGATTTAGAATTAGAAATATCTTGTCCCCTCTCCTTGCTAACAGAAGATTTAGAATTAGAAATATCTTGTCCCCTCTCCTTACTAAGGAGAGGGTTAGGGTGAGGTTTTTCTTCTTTGCTGTTTCCTAATGAGCGAGGTTGTTTCGCAATATGACAATGCACCAATTCCATTGCATCATCTGATGTAAAGGGTAACTTTCCTGTCAGCAATTCATAAAAAGTCACACCCAAAGAATAAAAATCGCTACGATAATCAATTCCCCGATTCATTCTTCCTGTTTGCTCGGGGGAAATATAAGATAATGTCCCTTCTAAGACATTAGGACTTTTGATTTCTTGAGTTTCTTTATTGAGTAATGAAGCGATACTAAAATCGATTAATTTTACTTGTTTTGTTTCTGGATTAATTAAAATATTTGCTGCTTTGATATCCTTATGAATAATGCGCTGTTGATAAAGTGTCTCTAAAATATCGCATAAAGAGATTGCAACCTGTAAAAATTCTGCGATCAAAGAGGATTTATTTAAAGTTTCTAAATTATTAAAATAATCTTTGATAGAAATTCCCCCAAAATCTTCCATTACTAATGCATAAGCATTTTGGTATGTTTCCAAACTGTAAGTTTGAATAATTCCGGGATAGTTAAGATTTTTTGCAATAGTATACTGATTGCGAAATTGTACCAGTTCGTTGAAACTGGGATAAGTGTTTTTGAGCAGTTTAATAACTACGGGTTTTTGGTCATGTTCTCGAACAGCACGGTACACTAAGGTTCGATAACCATTGTAGAGTTGCTCTACGATAGAATATCCTTTGATGTTAACCATACTACTTTACCCCTTAATGATTCTGGAGTTAGTATTCCCAAATATGGCAAAAAAATTACTATCTTTTTGAGCAAGTGCTGTTTCCCAATCATCTTCATCTTGTGTTGACAGTGGTATTAGTTGTTCCGTCAGATGCTACTTGAGCATTGGTGACAAGTTAAGGAATTCAGTAACGCCTTGCACCGCTGCTGGATTGTCACGGATCGCAACATCATTCTTAAAATACACTACACAAATTTAGTCACCTATTTTTAGCATTTTTACGATGTAAAGATTTTTCTTCAGAACCGCAATTTACTAGTAATTTGCTATACGCCACATAATTTATCTAATGCAGAAGTACTACAGCTTTAGCAAAATTTTGCTTTTACTCATTTTTTTACCCTGAAGCGCTACTACAAACTATTATCTGAGTAATCATCAAACATCCTAATTCTATTTTGGATTTTGGATTTTGGATTAAAAAGCTTGTTTCCGTCATCAAAGCTTGAATCGCATCGGCAATCCGGAACGTTTTATGGGCGTGAGCCTACTTTTCTCTAATTTGCCCAACCCATCTAAACAATTTTCTTTATATGTTCCGAGATAAAAATGTCCTCTATGTGAGATAATTATAAATGTAGAAACATAGGTAAATTTTTATAATGAAAATCCGTCTCAAATTTTTAGCGAAGTTAACATTCCCATTATAAAAAATACTATTAATAAATAATTATATCAGACAAGCGATTGCCAAAAAACAATTTTTTGAGCAGTATTTGAAAAAAAAATATAACGGTGTGGCTTTTTAGACATCATCAAAGCTTCATTACCAACATCCAAGCCACACCAATTAACAAACCTACACCATGCGCCAAATAACCCGTACCAATTAGATTCACACCACCGGGAACATTTAAGCTACCAATACCGTAAGTTAACTGTTGCACAAACCACCAAAAACAATAGAAAAAAGCTGGTAGCTCAACAGGGATATATAAAATTACCAACGGCAAAATAGAATCAATTTTAACTTTGGGGAACTTATAAACATATGCTCCCAAAACAGATGCAACAGCGCCATTAGCACCAACCAAAGGAACCGCTAAACTAGGCTCGGCAATAATTTGCACTATCCCGGTCAAAAAACCGCAAAATAGATAAAATAATAAAAACCGTCCGCTACCAATAACTTTCTCTAAAGTATTGCCAAAAACCCACAAAAATATTAAATTACCAACAATTTGGCTGTAGCTACTATGAATAAACATTGCCGAAAATATTGAAAAAGAACGCCAAACTACAATTAACCAAGCTGCCGGATTTCCATTTACAGCACTACCAAAAGCAGTACTAAATTGATCCGGAATCAAACCCCAACTATTGAAAAATGTAGCCAGTTCGCCATTAATTTCTAATTTTACTTCCCATAAAAATAAAGCAATATTTATACCAATCAAAAACCAAACAGCTAACGGTTTTTTATTAGTCAAAAGAAAGATTTTATCGCCAATAGGAATCATAGATGAGTTAGTGGTTAGTAGATAGTGGTTAGTGGTTAGTAGATAGGAGTTAGGAGTTAGGAGTTAGGAGTTGGAATTAATAATTGAAAGTTAAAAAATAATCGAATAATAATAACTGGTGACTGATTACTGTTCACTGCTCACTGTTAACTGATAACTGTATAAAAATGTTGGGAAATACACTTGTTGGAAGATACCAAATAATTAGTAATTTGGGAGGTGGGGGATTTGGCGAAACATTTGTCGCTTATGATACGCATTTACCGGGTTCTCCTAAATGTGTTGTTAAGAAGCTGAAACCTCAAGCAAACGATGCTGCTACACTGCAAACTGCAAGACGTTTATTTGATACGGAAGCTCAGGTTTTGTATAAATTAGGCATACACGAACGTATTCCTCAACTTTTAGCTTATTTTGAAGAAAATCAAGAGTTTTATCTGGTACAGGAATATATTTACGGACATGATTTAGACGAAGAAATAAAACCTGGAGAACCTATAAGTCAAGTTCAGGTTATTTCCCTTTTACAAGAGATACTAGAAATCTTGGAATTTGTCCATCAGCAAAAGGTAATTCATCGCGATATTAATCCCAGAAATATTCTCAGGAATGATAAAGATGGAAAGCTGGTTTTAATCGATTTTGGTGCGGTAAAACAAATTACTACTCAGATGGTTTCTCCCGCGAATCAAACCCAAATTACAGTAGCTATTGGTACTCCAGGATACATTCCCGGCGAGCAGGCTCAGGGGGAGCCGAAATATAGTAGTGATATTTATGCTTTGGGGATAATGAGTATTTGCGCTCTGACAGGATTATCTCCCGAAGCGTTGGAAAAAGATGATGATACTAATGAAATTATTTGGCGAAAATACGCTGAAGTTAGTCCAGAGTTGGCTGATATTTTAGATAAGATGGTGCGTTATGATTTTCGAGTGCGCTATGCTTCGGCAACTCAAGCAAAAGAAGCAGTTAGAAATCTAAATACACAAACTAATAAACCATCTTCCAATACGATGGTATTAAATGTTGCCCCGCATTCACAAATTTTCAAACCTCGTAAGAAGATAGAATTTAAGAAACTATTTATTAAAGCTTTTATGGCGCTGTTGTTAACCGGGATGGGGGCAACGGCATCTCTATTTATTATTAACAGTATTAATTCTGCTAACGCTGGCGATTTATATAAAAAAGCTAATACATTTTACGAGTTACAGCGCTATGAAGATGCGTTAAATAATTATAAACAAGCCATAGAAATTAAGCCGGAATACGCTCAAGCATGGAACGGACAAGCTAAAGCATTATATGAGTTAGATTCATATGAAAAAGCCTTATCGGCATATGATAAAGCGATTGAGCTAGAGCCAAATTATTTAGATTCTTGGAAAGGAAGAGGTTTTGTCTTAAATAAATTAAAGCGATATCAAGAAGCAATCTACTCTTTTGACAAAGCTTTGCAATTACAGCCAGAATCTCCCGAAATTCTCAATGCTAAGGGGCAGGCTTTGAGCAATTTAAAGAGATATGATGAAGCTATAAATTCCTACGATAAAGCCGTAGAATTAAATCCAGATTACGACCAAGCTTGGTATAATAAAGCATGGGTTTTATATAGTTTAAAACGCTATAAAGATGCGCTGGATACCTATGAACAAGTTATCTATTTAAAGCCGAATAACGAAAGAGCCTGGTACAATAGCGGCAATGCTTTGGTTAACTTAAATCGCGAAAAAGATGCTTTTAAAGCTTACTCCAAAGCAGTACAGTACAAACCCAATTTTTACCAAGCTTGGTTATCGAGGGGGAACGTATTAATAAGTATGCGGCGCTACCCGGAAGCTATTGAATCTTTTCAAGAAGTTTTAAAGTATAGTCCTAACAACTTTGATGCATTATATTCTCAAGGTTGGGCATTGCATCAAATGCAGCGTTACGAGCAAGCAATTACAGTTTACGATAAAGCCATTGCAGTACGGCGAAATAATTACAAAGTATGGTACAGTCGCGGCAATTCGCTTTATAATTTGCAGAAATATCCTGAAGCATTGTCAGCTTACAATCGCGCAATTCGCTATAAAAAAGACCATTCCGAAAGTTGGTATAGTAAAGGTAATGTTTTAGTTAATTTAGGCAAAGATAAAGAAGCACTAACAGCTTACGACACAGCAATTAAATATAATCCAGATTACCGGGAAGCAATTAAAGCCAGGAAGAAGCTACAGGAAAGATTAGAAGAACAATTAGAAGATAAAGATAAAGAGCAAAAAACGGGATTTTTTAATTTTTTTAGAAGGTAGAATGAAAAATATTCTATTTATAAAAATTAATGTTTTAGATAATAAACTATAATCACTACAAGCATTTTCACCTCAAGGATTACCCCGGAATGAGTGGATAAATGATTTTTCCTGTCGTAGTGGTGGATTTAATATAGAAGAGTTAGATAATTTATAAGTTGAAATTAGAATATAAGGAGATAAATAATATGAGCGGAGTATATGAAATTTTAGCTAAGATTAAATCCCAACCTGGTATGTATATTGGTCGTCCTTCAATCAGTGATTTATTTATGTTTTTGGTTGGATATGAGTGTTCTCGTAGTGAGTTAGGTATTAATAGTACTGAGGAGGAAGAAGATTTTTATGGAGAATTTCAGCCTTGGTTGCAAAAAAGATTAGAAATAACGACAGTAAGTTCTTGGTCTAAAATGATTATGCTGTACTGTCATGATGAAAAAGCTGGTTTTGAAAAATTTTTCAATTTATTAGATGAATTTCAAAAACGGGATAAGAATCTAAATGCAAATGCAATTAATAATACATCTGAAATAGTTAGTGGTGGTTGACTGGATTAAATCTGACTGGTTCGTTTTTCATACAATCGGCGGGAGACGTAAAATTTTACGTCTCTACAGTCAGTAGGAATTAATCAAATCAATTCTCCCGAAAAAGCACGTTGAATCAAAGAATTAAATAGTTCTTCGGCTAGTTTTGCATCTTGATATAAATTACTTAGCCATGCGTGAAACTTTAAAAACCAATTGCCAAATTCCTGTTGCTTTTCTGGAGGGGGATTAATAAAAATTATATCGGAAAACTTACTTTTAGTTACCAAACTCTTTATGGAATTTGTTGATTTGGCTTGAACTAAATGTTGAGCTACAAAAAAATGACTGTATAGAAAATAAGGATTCATCCCTTTTTTAGGCACAATCGCATTAATTTGTTGATTAAAACTAACTTCTCTATCTGTTAATGCGGCTCTACCTATACTATTAAAACTACCTGCAATACAAGTTACCAAAATTGAGTTTGATGGTACTATTCTTCCTATTTGTTTACCTTGATATGATAACTTTTCTACTGCTTCAGTTAAAAAATGATATGGGGTGGTAATGTTATCAGATTTTATCCACTCAATATAATCGCCGTAATTTTCAGGATTGCTTCGTGGTGGTGTATTACCTGTAATAACTTTACCTAAGTTACCGATTTTTTCTAATTCCCATCCATAAGGATTAGTAACTGGATTGCCGAACATTTCCAAAAAGTGCGATCGCAACAATTTTTCTGTAAGTTGAATCGCTTGTTGCCGTTTCTTTATTATTCCATCAGCTTTATCTAAGATAGCAGCAATTCGACGCTGTTTTTGTAGAGATGGCAGGGGAATTTTCAGTTTCTCAATCCTAAACAGCGCTAATTTTGGTTGACTTGTAGCCAAAACTTGTTTTTTAATCTGATTTTGACCGAAAGTATTCAAATAATAAACTAAATAGCTTCTATCTAATTTACTTTTATCTTTGATGGCAAGTTTGGCTGCATTCTCAGTGAAATTTGCCCCACAAAGGTGTTTGGGAATAATACCTGCAATACCGATGCTTCCAGCAATAGATATATAAATATCGTCGTGAGAAATTGTATAGCGCGAAATTTTGGAATGTGTTTCTTTAGTTAAATAGCGCAAATCTTTCTCCGAAATCGATCCAGAAGCAAAATCACAAACACGCAGATATGGATGCTGTGTACGGCTCCGAGCATATTTCTCACCCTTGGGCAATCTTTTTCCACCTTTAACAGTTACTAACTCACCAAGATGAAAAATTGGATAAATAGATTTCATATCATTCTTCTTCTCTCCTCTTCCTCGGCGCTCGCTGCGCCCTCTGCGGTTTTTTATTCCGGTATCACCAAATTAGATTTCAACCCAACAATTCTTCTAAATCGTTCAAATCCCTTTGAATTTCATTCTCTAATTTCTGCAACTTCTGTAATATCACCTTTGGCGGCTCGTATTCTACCTTTTCGTATTCAACTTCCTTGTAGCGATGGATTGATAAATCGTAATTATTCTCTCTTATCTCTTCCTTGGCAACAAAAAACGCTTTATTGCTACGTTTCTGCCGATTTTGCTGCTTCCACTGCCCCAATAAATCCGGAATATCATTGTCTTCCACAGGCTGACGCTTATCATCTAAGGAAAAACCATCAGCTTGCATATCATAAAACCAGACGTTATCTGTCACCGCCGCTTTTGTAAAAATCAACACTGCTGTTGAAACTCCTGCATAAGGCTTAAATACCCCAGCAGGCATTGAAATTACTGCATCTAACTGATGTTCCTCTACCAATATTTGACGGATACTTATATGTGCTTTTGAAACTCCAAACAACACTCCATTCGGTACAATTACTGCTGCTCGCCCGCCAATTTTCAACAACCGTAGAAATAAAGTAATAAATAATAATTCGGTTTTTCTAGTATTAACTACCTCAATCAAATCCTTGGCAATAGTAGACTTTTCCACCGAACCCTTGAAAGGTGGATTCGCTAAAATTAAGGTAAAGGCTTGACTAATTTCCCCATAATCTTGAGAAAGCGAATTCCGTGCTTCAATTTGCGGGTTTTCAATGCCGTGTAACATCATATTCATGCTGCTAATCCGCAACATGGTAGCATCAAAATCAAATCCGTGAAACTGGCTATTTAGGGGCAAATTCTGCATATAAGCCAAATATTCCGCCGCAGCCACCAAAAAACCCCCGGTACCGCAAGCAGGGTCGCAAATAATATCTTTAACTCCCGGTGCCATTAATTCTACTATCATCTTAATAATGTGTCGTGGGGTGCGGAATTGCCCGTTGGTACCTGCTGCGTTCAACTTCGAGAGCATATACTCATATAAATCTCCCGATATATCCCTATCTTCCATCGGAATATCATCAATTTGTTGCACCACATTTGCTAACAACGCGGGACTCGCAATTAAAAACACGGCATCTTTCATATGCCGTGTATAAGTATTATCACTTACATATGTGCTTAAATTTTTGATAAAAGGGAAAGCCTCATCCCGGACAATTTGTAACATTTGCTCAGAATCGGCGAGATTCTTAAAAAAACACCAGCGATAACGCTGTTGCTCCGGGGAAAAAATCGGCTCGCTGAAAAACTTATTCTCCTCTAAGTCATCCAATCGCTTAATAAATAACAGGTAAGAAATTTGCTCGATCGCCGAAAGGGGATTACTAATCCCATTATTCCAAAAAGTAGTCAAAAGGCGGTCAACCTTTGACTTAATCTTACCCGTTATCATCTTTTCAATTATCAATTAACAACGATCAATTAAGCTGGTTATTAATTATAATAGCGCTCTATTACCTGCGCGGTAGTAAACCTCGTCGAGACATGGGATGAAGTTGTTACCGATAATTGATGATCCACACCCTGCCGATGATAATTGATAATTGTTCATTGATAATTGATTACTGAATATTAATTTCTTGTAAATAGGTTCCCATTTGGTAATCCTGGATTCGAGTAGTGGTTGTACTGCGAATAAATGAATCTGTATTATCGATTGCAGAGTTGAGTTGCGATGCCGCAGCTTTGTCTAATTTGGCGATAATACGCTTTTTACTGTTGTACTCAGCTAGTTTTACTCGTGCTTTAGCAAAAGCTGGCGTACCTTTGGGTACCTTTTGCAGATATTTAATAGCAGTATCAAACTTACCTAATTCCGCTTGGTTATAAGCTTGTTGTAAAAGGTAAGTTGCTCTTACAAGCTGCTTTTCTTCGTATTCTGCTAACTTTTGCGCGATTAATTCACCACCTGAAGAATATGAGGGAATTTGACGTAGGTAGTGTAAAGCGGTGCTAAAGTCTTTTTCTGCGGCTTTTTCGTAGGCTTTTGCTAGATATTCGTCTTTCTGCAACTCAATATAAGCCCGCGCTTGCTTTACCAACGCATCTGTTTTTGTTTGCCAATATGAAATATCGGGAATATCAACTGTACTGCTAATTACATCTCCCCAACGACTTTGTTCGGAAGCTGTTTTGGCGGCTTCGTATTTTTCAGCAGCAATTTGCCATTCCTGCTGCCATTCACCAATTGTAGCTTGCGCTTCTGGATAAACATTGCTATCAGTTGGAATCGATTTTGCTAGGGCGATCGCACCTTGCAAATCTCCAGATTGAAATTCCTTTTGTGCTTCAGATAATGTTTGATTTGCGCCGGATACTGGAGAATGATTCATTAAAGAATAAGCTCCAAATCCGATAATCGCAGAATTAGCAGCTAAGCCAATTTTCATTCCCGTTAATAAAGGAGATGAATTCGATCTAGATGGGCTTTTTAAATATTCACCATTTCTAGAATATTCTGAGTAAACGGTATACTCCGCATCAATAATTTGAGAAGCTGGATCTACAGGAATTCGCTTGAGTGCTTGCAGTACATCTGAAGTTGTTTGAAAACGTTCTTGATGTTTGTAGCGAATCATTTTGCTAATTACAGCAGCAACATAATCGCTAACTGCGGTATTTCGACTGCGCCATAATACTTCATTATTTGATGGGTGTTTTTTTAATTGTAAAGGTGTTAATCCCGTCAAAGCCTGAACAGCAATCATTCCCAAAGCATAAATATCGCTATTTAGTTGGGTTTGCCCAATAAACTGTTCTGGAGGTATGTAACCTAAAGATGTAACGGGAATTGAATAAATAGGTAATACTTCGTCTGCTCCAAAATCAACTGGTTGAATGGAGCCGAAATCAATTAATACTAATTTACCATCTCTTGAGCGTCGAATTAAATTCTCTGGCTTAACATCGCAATGAATTACACCTTGAGAATGAACGTATTCCAGAACGCTCAAAACATCTTTTAGGAACTTAACAACGCCGTTTTCGCTCCAAAAAAACTCTGGATTTTTATTTATTGGTAATTCCGCGCTTAGAGAATGTCCCTCAATAAATTCTTGTACTAAATAAAAACGTTCGTTTTCTTCAAAACAAGAAATTAGCTGAGGAATCTGTTTGTGGTGTCCCAGATGCTTGAGAGTACGAGTCTCGGTAAGAAAACGCAACCTCAAATCTTGTAAAAAACTCGGTTGTAAACTTGTAACCTTGAGTTGTTTTACAACACACCTAGGGTTGTGCGGATGTTCAATGTCTACTGATATATATGTCTGTCCAAATACCCCTGCACCTAGGCTTTGGACAATTTGGTAACGCTCTTGCAGTACCTTTCCAATCATGTAGTTGGTCATGAGCTAGTTACTTAATCACTCCATTACTAAGGTTTTCGGACAATAGTTTCAATTTCCGGAATTCCCTATGAATAAATACTTTGAGAGCATTTATCAACTGATGTCAAGATGCCGAACCTACTGATTTATACGTATTGTTTTATATCCGATTCTATTCAAAACCTTTGTCCGGCACTGAGTACGAAACATTTCTACCGTTTTAAAGTATATGCATTATTTTTTACCAGCGCGATACCTCCGTAGAGGGATTTTTTGTAGTGCGGCTTTTTACGTCGGTTTTTAAAGAGTTAGGAGTTATGGCAGCGTATGTTTGTAGTCAGGGCTTCAGCCCTGACTACAAAAGTAAAAGCAACTTTATAAACTTTTATATCTGTACTCAGAATTTCGGAGCAAAATTTTTGATAAACAACAGAGCTATTTTTTTTATACTAAGATTTTGTACTAACTAATGGAAACCAAGAATAAAACAGGGGCATGGTGGAAATATGTACTTTTATTTACATTACTTTTAACATTTAAACCAATCTCATTTTTTATCAGACAGGCGCAAATCGGGCACCCATTGGACGTTAACTACTTTTGGACTGAACTTTCACTATTCGGATTTTTTCAACATTGTTACAACGGTAACGGCGGTAAGGATTGGAAAATTGGTGAATGTAAAACAACGGCTTTAAATGCAGAACAATTGCGTAGTTTGCCTTTATTAAGGAAGTTTGCTCTTGAACTTGTGAATAGGGATCGTAATATAAATAATCTACCTTCTTTGCGAGAAGATAAATTACTTACGAGTGCAGCGCAACTTCATGCAGAAGATATGCTTTCGAGAAGATATTTTAATCATGTGTCTCCTGAAGGTACAACTCCCCGTCAACGTTATGTAATAGTAGGTGGCTCACGCCGGTTAGGAGTTGGCGAAAATATAGCGAAGGGTAGCACTAAAGGTTTGGGCTTGACTTACGGTGAAACAGAAAGATGGCAGCGTGGTTGGATGTATAGTAACGGACATCGCGCCAACCTTCTCACCCCAGAATACAGAAAATTTGGTTATGGTGTTGCTGCTAGCCCAGATGGACGGATTTATGCGGTGCAGATGTTTTCTGATTAAAAGTTTTAAGTTGCCGTCGTTACAGGAATTTCAATGATAAATTCTGCTCCTTTTCCTAATTCTGAATTACAAGATAATTTACCGTTATGTTTTGAAACTATAATTTTATAAGTAATAGATAAACCCAATCCCGTACCGTCACCAACTGGTTTGGTTGTAAAAAACGGATCGAATAACTTTGAATGTACTTCTTCTGTCATTCCACAACCATTATCAGCAATCCGAATTATCGCATGATTGTTATCGGATAATTCTGTACTAATCCGAATTTGTGGTTTTAAAGACTGGTTTTTATTATTATCTATTTCTTTTTCTAATGCATCAATAGCATTAGCAAGAATGTTCATTAAAGCTTGATTTAATTGACTGGGATAACATTCGACCAAAGGAAGTTTACTATATTCTTTATTAATGGCAATTTCTTTTGAATCTGCTTTTAACTTCAAACGATTTTGCAGAATCATCAAAGTACTATTAATACCTTCATGGATATCTACCTGTTTAAAATCTGCTTCATCAAGACGAGAGAAATTACGTAGTGACAGCACAATATCGCGAATACGCTGAGTTCCTACTTTCATCGATTCATGAATTTTGTAAATATCTTCTTTGAGATAATCAATTTCAATAGCTTCAAGTTCATCTTCAATTTCTATTGGAGGTTCGGGAAAATGTATTTGATAAAGTTCTATTAGGCTTAATAAATCTTGAGTATACTGCTTTGCATGAGTAATATTTCCATCAATAAAGGTGACGGGATTGTTAATTTCATGAGCAACCCCTCCAACTAATTGCCCTAAACCAGACATTTTTTCTGTATGAATTAGCTGGATTTGAGTATCTTGAAGTTGTTGCAGAGTTTCTTCAATTTTATGGTTTTTATCGCTTAATTCTTGAGTTCTTTCCTGTACTCTTATTTCAAGCTGCTGATTGGTTTTCTGTAACTCTGATTGAGCAAGACTACGCTGCTTCAAATATTCATTCAATAATTGTAATACTATCAACCATGCTGCAACTAACGGGATTAAAATTAAAATAGAAAAAACATTAATAAATAATAGTTGATTCCGATATTCAATTATTTTACTGTCAACTTGTTCTGAGATAGCGAGATTTATATTTTCTACCGCCTTATTATGTTTTATTTTTTCAGATTGATATTCTTTACTTGATAACAATTCTTGTGCTGCTTCTTTTTTTCCATTTTTTACCAAATCAAAAGCTTGGTATTCTATTTCCACTAATTTTTTAATAGCTGCATCATTCTTTTTTGCATTCTCACTTGAATATATATCGGGTGCTAATTTCTTGGTTTTTTTAATAACATCATCTAACTTTACTTCAAATTGGCGATATCTTTTCTCCCATATCCGATTACCTGTAGCAGCATTCATCCGTGCTGACATTGTTAACCCTTCATCAAGATAGATAAATTCGCTACTTAAGCTTTGAAGTTGTAAGTCGTATGCAATTATATTTTTAAATTGTTTATACGCTCGCCAAGTTAAAATAATTTGAGGTACAAATAAACACACCGTTAGCACTGCTGTTGCTTTAACCGCTCTAGATGGACGTTGAGCGATCAAACGGTAAAATCTGTTGGAATAAAGACTTGATTGCTCTGAGTGTTTTTTCTCTACAGCCGAGCCTCTTAAAATATTGTGTAACATTTCAATCCCACTTAACTAGCAATTATATGTATAGCGTTCCCATATTAGTGATTTATCTAACATGAAGTCATGGCGAAGAGGGGAAGATTAAATAACTTTTCTAACTCCTAACTCTTCACTCATAACTCCTCATTCCTAACAACTAACTCAGGAATAATGGGATATTGTTAAAGAACAAAGAAGTGTGAAGTAAAGATGAAGCTGGCAGCAAGAATTAGTCAGGTATCGCCTTCTCTAACTTTGGCGATCGCCGCGAAAGCGAAAGGGATGAAGGCGGAAGGTATTGATGTTTGTAGTTTTAGCGCTGGGGAGCCGGATTTTGATTCACCAGCCCATGTTAAGGCTGCTGCAAAGAAGGCGTTGGATGAAGGGAAGACAAAATATGGCCCTGCTGCGGGGGAACCCAAATTAAGGCAGGCTATAGCCGATAAGTTGCAAAGGGAAAATAATCTAAATTATCAAGCGGAGAATATCATCGTTACGAATGGTGGCAAGCATTCTCTGTTTAATTTAATGCAGGCTTTGATTGAACCGGGTGATGAAGTGATTATTCCCGCACCTTACTGGGTAAGCTATCCAGAGATGGTTAAATTAGTCGGCGGCAATCCAGTAATTGTCATGACTGATGAGGAAAATGGGTATAAAATTCAGCCGGAAATTTTAAGAAGTGCAATTACACCCAAGACTAAATTATTCGTATTGAATTCACCATCGAATCCTACGGGAATGGTGTATACACCCGAAGAAATCAAAGCTTTAGCAGAAGTAATCGTCGAAAAAGATATTTTGGTTGTTTCCGACGAAATTTATGAAAAAATCCTTTATGACGGTGCAAAGCATCTGAGTATCGGCTCTTTAAATGACGAAATTTTTGCTCGCACTATTGTTAGTAACGGTTTTGCTAAAGGTTACTCAATGACGGGTTGGCGTTTGGGTTATTTAGCTGCACCCGTGGAATTAATTAAAGCAGCAACCATCGTTCAAGGTCATAGTACATCAAATGTATGTACCTTTGCTCAATATGGCGCTATTGCTGCTTTAGAAGAATCTCAAGATTGCGTTGAGGAAATGCGTCAAGCTTTCGCGAAACGTCGCAAAGTAATGTTGGAAAGAATCAACGCTATTCCGGGATTAAGTTGCGCTCAACCTTCGGGTGCATTTTATTTATTTCCAAGCATCAGCGAAACTGGTTTAAGATCCTTAGAATTCTGCAAAACATTGTTAGAAGAGCATCAAGTAGCAGTAATTCCTGGTGTCGCTTTCGGTGCAGATAACAACATTCGTTTATCTTACGCCACCGATATGGCAACAATTGAAAAAGGTATGGATCGATTGGAGAAGTTTGTGAAGTCAGTTAGCGGTTGACAATTAACAGCGAGCAGTTATCAGTTTTGGCTGGTAACTGTTTTTTTTGAAGTCGAGGTTAGAGGATGTTTTAAAAGTTTCCGGCGGTTAAAACCGCTACTAAACAGGCAAAGTCCACCTCCGTGGACTTAATGAATTTTAAACCCGTGTAGACGGGTTTTGTTTGTGTAGACGCGGTTTTAACCGCTAGATTCAGTAATATTGAAACAGGTGACTATGAGATAGACGAAACTGGTTTAAAAGCAGCACGCAACCTGCGTCAAAAATATCCCAATGCAAGACTTTTCGGTATTCGTATTGGCTATAAGGTTGCTGCTTCATTTGGTGGTGCTATGGAGCGTGTATCTAAGTGATTTCTGGTATTGTAATTGATAGACACGCTACAGTTAGGTTAACATTTCTGCTTCCGAATAAGGTATTAACCCTAACAATGGCTCGCAATTTTCCGGCAATTCAATACAGTTAAATACGCCTTCTCTTCCTTCAACAGAAAGGTTTAACATTTTAAAAACACGAACTTTTTCTACTCCCGTTGCTATTTTCACATCTGCTTCCCCTTGAAAAGGTAATCCTAAATCAAGAATAATGTTTTTAGGTAAGCAAAGTCTTGTTGCTCCGGTGTCAACTAACACGTCACTTAATGTTACTGAACGAATTTGCTCTGTAGGAATAAATCCTCTTTCAGAAGACAATCAAATCGATTTGATTCGTAACATTGATTGTGGTTGTAACTTTGCCCATATTTTTATTATTTGTAGATATCATAATTATTTTCAAATAACATTTTGCAGCAATCTTAACAAGCTTCGTAAGCCACCTTGGAGTAAATTCCCAGGCTTATATACAAAGTCTACTGAAAGTAGACTCAAAAGCTTAAATATATAAAAATAATCGAGTAGGGTTCGTTATGGCTTCAGAAAGACAGCACCCAGAATATAGTTCAGATGGTGCGTTACTACTTTACTTGGCGACTATAAGTCGCAGCTACACAAGCAAAACCCACCTCCGTGGGTTAAAATAATATTAGTCCACGGAGGTGGACTTCGCCTGTGTAGTAGCGGTTTTAACCGCCGGATACTGAAGCAGAAGTACGCTTATTTTTAGATTTAGATAGGCGCGAATTACAATCTTTACTGGGAACTATTAAATAATACTATTATTTTACTCAACCCCTAACTCCTAACTTCTAACTCTTAACTTCCAAACCCATATCTTTCAACCCTTTTCTTAACTGCTCTGCTGCAAAGAGATTATTTTGCTTGTTGTGTAAATGAATTGCTTCTTTAAATGCCGTTAAACTATCTTCTACATAACCAGCTTTCAACAAGACAACACCTAAATTCTGATAAGCTTGAGCATATTGTGAATTTAGATCGATCGCTTTAACGTAAGCTGCAATAGCGTCTTTAAATAAACCCATCGCTTTCAATGTCATTCCTAAATTGTAATATCCAGGAATGAAAGAAGAGTCAATTTTTAAAGTTGTTTCGTAAGCTTTTTTAGCACCGTTTAAATCTCCTTTTTCTTTAAGTAAATTACCGAGATTGTTGTATGCTCCCAACTTCATTAGCGGATAAATCGGTAGTTTAATTGCTGCTTGATAATGGGCGATCGCCTGGCGATCGTTTTTCAGATGACTGTAAGCGATGCCCAAATGATAATAAAGTTCGTATAATATCTCGTAATTTTCGCTACTTAAGGAAACTCCCTTCGATAACAACTGGATACTTTGAGAAATTTTCCCTAAATTTATATACAATGCTCCTAATTTACTGCAAATATAAGCATCCGATGGATTGTTTGCTAAAAACTCTTCCATTGCTGCTTGCGCTTTAACAAGTTTATTTTTTTGAGTAATTTGGCTTTCTTGATAGCCGGAATGTAAAATTGCTATTCCTTGTATATAACCTATCTGCCAATGCGGTTCTTTATGTAAAATTTCTGAGACGCTATCGTCAACTAAAGCATGATAGGGACGTGAAAATTTAATATCGGGGTGGTTGCGAAACAGCCGCGAAACCATTGAATAAGGCGATTGTGCTGCACCAATTTCTTCCCGTACCAAATTAATTAATAAGTATTCTTCAGTTTGTATTGCTTCTCTTAACTGAGGAATAATTTCTGGTGCTAAGATTTCGTCGGCATCTAAAACTAAAATCCAATCACCAGTTACATATTTTAAAGCTTCATTACGAGCAGCGCTAAAATCATTACACCATTCAAAATGATGTATTTTAGCACCATAACCTTGAGCAATTTTTACTGTTTTATCGGTTGAGCCAGTATCTAATATTACTATTTCGTCAACGAACTTTTTTGCGCTTTTTAAGCACTTTGATAGCGTTGATTCTTCGTCTTTTACAATCGCGCACAGGCTGATTTTCATAATTTGTTGTTAATTGTTAGTTGTTAGTTGTTAGATGTTAGTGGTTAATAGTCTTAAGAAGCACAGAGAAACCCGGTTTCTACTGGTGAAAGCCGCCATTATCTCGTTGTGAAATCGTAAATAAACCGGGTTTCTAACAGTTAGATGTAAATTATAAAAGCAATATTCCTCATTCCCTGTTCCCTATATATTAGATATTCCCTATGATTTAGATATAATCCATAAAACCAAAATTATGTGCAAAAAGATACTTCTATCAATATAAATTTAAAAATATTAGATAAATTTTATGAATCAAACATTAAGTGGACGTTATCAAATTGTTCAGGAATTGGGAAGAGGCGGTTTTGGCGTTACTTATATTTCCCAAGATTTACAGCGCCCCGGAAAACCGGAATGTGTGGTTAAATTATTCTCCCCGGTAGCAATTGCTCCTTACACTTTAAATGCAGGAAAAGTTCTATTCGATCGAGAAGCCGAAGCTTTAAAGAAATTAGGAAATCATGACAAAATTCCGCGATTGTTAGCGCATTTTGAAGATAATCAAAAGTTTTATCTAGTGCAAAAATTTATCAAGGGGCAATAAGTAAGTCCGCGTTAAAAATTCAAGATATGTCATTGCGAGTGGAACGGAGTGAAAGGCATATATTATTACTTATACTGCACAAGAAGATGATTACGATAAATTTATTCCCGTTGTAGAAAAGATGATTAAAACCTTTAAAATTAGTTTGTAGTTGCGCTTTAGCGCCAAATATAGAGCAGCAAAACAAGAGGATTACAGTTTGTAGTTGAGAAAATGATCGATCGTTTGAAACTAGATCAAAATATTTCTTAGTTGCGCTCTTTATCTCCTTCTGGTAGACGATTCGTTAACTACAAACCTCGATTTAAAGCGCTTGATATTTGGCGCTGTAAGCGAAGCTTTCTCGTAGAGTAGTGCAACTAAAAACTTAAAAAAAAACCCGGTTTCTCAAAGAAACCGGGTTTTTAATATCACAAACGAATAGAAGCTAATTAATTATTAGTCCATTTTTACTACTGATTCATTGCTGACGGTAGCTTCGTCAATTGGTGTCCATTCGGTGTGGAAGGTTCCTTCTTTGTCGGTACGCTGATAAGTATGTGCGCCAAAGTAGTCGCGTTGTGCCTGGGTGAGGTTTTGAGGCAAACGTTCGCGACGGTAGCTGTCGAAGTAATCTAAGGATGCGCTGAATGCGGGAACGGCTATTCCTAATTTTGCTGCGGTAATAATTACTTCGCGCCAAGCGTCTTGTCGATCCAGAATTGTCTGCTTGAATTCGGGAGCTAATAGCAAGTTGGGGAGTGAAGGATTTTGGTCGAATGCTTTCTTGATTTTGTTCAAGAATCTAGCGCGAATGATACATCCACCTTTCCAAATTCTTGCCATTTCGCCAAGGTTCAAGTTGTAGTTAAATTCTTGGGAAGCTTTGTACAACAGCGCCATACCTTGGGCGTAGGAGCAGATTTTGGAACAGTAGAGAGCATCGCGCACCATGTTGATAAACTTCTTGGTGTCGCCTTCGTACTTGCCGCTAGGGCCAGTGATTTGCTTGGATGCTGCTACCCTTTCCTCTTTGTAGGATGACATAATCCGAGCGTTTACTGCTGCACCAATTGTAGGAATTGGCACGCCCAAGTTAAGTGCATCTACTGCCGTCCAGCGTCCGGTTCCTTTTTGTCCGGCTGCGTCAACGATCAAATCTACTAAAGGTAAACCAGTTTCGTCGTCAATATAAGGAAAAATATTGGTAGTAATTTCAATCAAGAATGAATCTAATTCCTCGGTGGTATTCCACTCGGCGAATACTTCATGTAGTTGATTGTGGTCTAAACCGGCTGCATTTTTCAATAAATCGTAGGCTTCTGCAATTAACTGCATATCGCCGTACTCAATACCGTTGTGAACCATTTTCACATAATGTCCAGCACCGCCAGGGCCGCAATAGGCAACACAAGGACCGTCGTCCACTTGGGCCGCAATTTTGGTGAAAATAGGTGATAGGTACTCATAAGAGCTTTCGGTACCTCCAGGCATTAAGGAAGGACCGTTAAGCGCTCCTTCTTCACCACCACTTACACCCATGCCGATGAAGCGAAAACCCTTGGGTTCTAATTCGCGGGTGCGTCGTTCGGTGTCTTCATAAAGCGAGTTACCACCGTCGATGATGATGTCACCTTCATCCAACAAAGGTGTAAGTTGCTCGATTACCTTATCAACTGGGCCACCTGCTTTTACCATTACCAAAATTTTGCGGGGGCGTTCGAGCAAACCCACAAACTCTTCTAAGGTAAACGCAGCTTTCACATTTCTACCCTGGGCGCGTTTTTCCATGAACGCATCAGTTTTTTCACGCGAGCGGTTATAAACTGCGATCGGGAAGCCGTTACGCTCTACATTCAGAGCGATATTTTCTCCCATAACAGCTAATCCAATCACACCAAAGCTTTGTAGTGTCATAAATTTTTTGTGGCTAACTCTTCCAAATTCTTTCTTTTATCTCTTAGGGTAGTCCGAGATTTTCAATTCGCTTCTAAAGAAGACATTAAGACTTTATTTAAAGAGTAAAAATGCATTATAGATACACATAATTATTTTTAATTTGTATATCAATCAACAATTTGTCTGAAAAATTCGCTAAATTGTAATATTTACTATAAATTATTGGGCATTGGGGATGGGAGTTAGGAGTTAGGAGTTAGGAGTTGGGAGTTAATAATTACCCATTACCTATTACCAATTACCAATCTAAAATTCTTATGACACACATCTTGGCTTTGATTGTCGGTTTTGGTAGTTTAGCAATCTATTTGGCGGCTTTCTTTTTTCCTGAAGTTCACCGCAAAAATGATTTTTACTTGAGTGGCATAGGATTGTTTTATGCCCTTGTATTATGGGTGTTTGCGCCGCGTATCGGTGGATGGTTTTTTCTAGGTCAATTGGCTGCGGTTGCTTTACTATTTTGGTTCGGGTTGCAGACGTTTTCGTTGCGTCGTCAAGTTACTCCCGCGATGCAACAAACGAGCGTACCCAGTGCCCAAGCGGTGAAAAGTAGTAATATTAACGAACCATCTGCAAAATCACTACAAGAACGTGTGGGAGGTTTATTTAAGAGTGTAAGCAATGTCTTACCTGGTAAAAAATCTCAAACTCCAACTGCAACACAACCCGTATCTACACCTTTAACTACTGAAGATACTTCTGCTGCAACAATAGGCAAATCTTTAGTTGACGCGATTGATGAAGATACTTCATCTACTCAGACAGATCAACCAGTATCGGATGCTTCTGTAGTTGTTGTTGATAATACTGATACAGCCACTACAGCTGAAACTGTCTCAGAAGCGACTCCACCAGAACCTCCATCCCAAGAATTAGTAGAAGAAGCTTCCGAAAATGTAGATACAGAAGAAAAAACGATACCTCCTGTAGAAGAAATTGCCCCTGATGCCGAACTTGCTCCCTCGGCAGAAGCACCACCGGAAAAAATCCCGCCTACGGATTTACCTCCAGGATGATTAAATAAAAAAAATTACTTATTGTTGTCAAATCAATATATAAGTAAAAGTAAATCCCCTCTGAAAGAATTTTCCGGAGGGGGTTTTTGTTTTTTTGGGAATGGGCATGAGGCCGAAGGGAATTGGTAATTAGTTAGGAGTTAGGAGTTAGGAGTTAGGAGTTGATAATAATTTATCTACCCCCTCTCCACACTCTCCCCCATCTCCCTACTGCGGTGTTTTTTGCAACTGGGGCTGTTCTTCTGGAAGAATCGCACCTTCTACAGGACAAACTTGGATACAAATGCCGCAGTCGATACAGGTGGCAAAGTCAATCCAGAACCAATCGGTTCCTTTGACATTTTTTCCAGATCCCGGATGAATGCAAGCTACTGGACAAGCATCCACGCAATCCGCAACGCCTTCACAAACATCAGTAACAATCGTGTGTGCCATGTTTTTTCAGTGAACAGTTAACAGTGAACAGTAACTACAATGTAAATTGTAAATCTTCAACCACTAACTACTAACCACTAACTACTAACCACTAACTGCTAACTGATTCAACTGTTTTTGAACCGTCGGCTTTTATCCAGGCAATTTGAGCTATTTCTCGATCGCGTGCGTATTTTTTGATTGCTTGTGTTTCTCTTTTGCTCAATTCCATTTCTACTCTTACTAAATGAGTTGAGGAACGCAGTTTTTCGGCGTAGGCGAAAGCGGCAGCGATCGCCCTGTCATTTTCTGGTACTACTAGCCAGTCGCTGGCTAATTTTGGCTGCGGTAATTGCTTAGAACTTGATAGGACGTGGTATAAATCTTCTATAAATAAGGCGAAACCTGTGCCGGGTATGTCTTTACTTTGGGGATGATATAACCCCAACAGTTTATCGTAACGTCCACCGCGTCCTATAACTCGCGCTTGGTTATCGATGTCGCTAACTACTTCAAATACAAATCCGGTGTAGTAGTCAAAGGTTTGAATTAAGCTGAGGTCGAGAATTAAGGAACATTTCCCCTGGGATTCGATCGTCTCAACTAAAGAAGAAAGATTGTTAACCGCTTCTTGCTGCTGGGAGTCGAGATTTAATGTACCGATTTTTTGCAAAACGTCGGCACTTTTCCCGCGCAAATCTAACATTACTTTAGCGCGATCGCGATGTTCTTCACTTAGAGGTAAGGTGTCTATGGCTACTCTATCTAAATGAACGATGGCGCTGCGAATTTTACTTTGCAAATTAGCGGGGAAGGCTTTGAGTAAAGATTGAGTAATTTCGGCTTCACCAACAATTAAATGCCAATTCTGTAGCCCCAAAGCTTGCAAGCAAGCGGCGACTAATAGCAATACTTCTGCATCTGCAACTAAACCACCACCACCTAATAACTCAACTCCAGCTTGATAAAATTCTTGCTGGCTGTTGTGTTTGGATTCTGGAGTTCTTCCGAAGACGTTGGCATTGTAATACAGCCGTTGCGGATAACTAGCGCCAGCCATACGTGTTACGGCAGCACGGGCTATAGAAGCCGTTAATTCTGGTCGCAATCCTAATTCTTCATCTTGGATATTTTGCAGTTGAATCACCGTTGAGCGTTCAATTGCACCTCTTGCCATCAAAGTGTCAATACGCTCTAAGGTTGAGGTGATAATTCTGTGATAACCCCAACCTTGAAACACTTGTTCTAATCTGTCTTCAATCCAGCGCTTTTGAGCTACATCTAAGGGTAATAAATCCCTGGCTCCCACTGGAGGTTGATACACCATTATTTTTTCTTCCCGCCGAACAATCCACCAAATAAGCCGCTACTTTCAGACTTTGAAGATTTACTCGCGACTTTCTCACTTACAGTACTCTTTTTTCCAGCATCGGGTGAAGTTTTCTTTAAAAACTTATCAATTTTGGTTTTCCCTTCTAACGCAGTTTGATCTTTGGGATTTAATTGCAAAGCGCGATCGAAGTGAATTTTTGCCATCTTAATTTGATTTTGCTTCATGTAGACTACTCCAATCAAGCTGTGACACTGATTGCTCGAAGGCTTCATTTTCAAAGCATCCTGCAATTCAACCCGAGCTTGTGATAATTGATTTTTGGTAATCAATTCTTGGGCGCGGCGCATATACCCAGCAAAAACTGGATCTTCTTTGGGTTGGGGTGGTGCCGAATTATTTGTTGGGGCAGTATGAGTATTTGTATTTGTACTACCACCAGACACCGTTGATGAAGACGATGATTTTAAAGATTTACCCGCACTCCGCATCAAATAAACTAAATTCAATTCGCTGATTTGAGAAATAGCTTCTACAGCTTGCGGTAAAGAATTGTATTGAATTTTAGCTACTTGGGATATGGCATTTTTATAAGCGCTTTCAAAATTAGGGGTATTTGCCAACTGTCTGGCATTATCGGTAGTCAATTCTACAGAATTAGAGTCTTGAGCCAAACGCTTTGCTATCTGAATTAAAACAGCATTATGTTCGGCATGATTCTTATCTTGATGAAGATGTTCGTAAGCTGGATTGACTAATTTTGACAATAATTCACTTGCTAACCGTTTTTCCTCATCACCAGCTTTAGCACAGCTATCGGGATGCAAGCGACGGGCAATTTTCAGGTAGTGTTTGCGGATTTCGCTGGCATCTGCATCTACTCGAACGCACAAAATTGCGTGATAGTCTATAAAATCATACTTAAATAAGCCGCGTTCTATTTGAAAAGACATAAAGGGATTTTATACTAAAGCGAACATTAATCTTACTAGTTTACTTCTATCCCTTGGGTGTTTGTCAGTAGTTGATTGTCCGTAAATTTTAAACTAATTACCAGTATCAGTTACTAGTTAATCATCGCAGTTCAAATCATGCTTTGATATTTTTAGCTGTTTTCAAAGGTAAAATTTAGGGAAATATCACAGTATTTATCAAATGGTATAGATTTTCATTTCAGCAAATTCCCTTAAATACTTTGTTAATATCGCGTTATTTGATACTAATTCATAAATGTTGTTCTAGTTAAAATTATTGAATTTTCCATTCGAGTAAGCAAAACTAATTTGAAATTAATTTATAGATTTTTTCATTGAATATTTATAAAGCAAGGGTTTTGATAACTTTTGCCTGCGTAATTTCCGAAGTGCTAAAAATTAATTAAGGTTCGTAGTTGCGATGCCCGCGCCCCATGTTAGAGAATTCGGAAGGGCTAAAGCCCAACTACGAAACCATATTTCTAACTTGCTTCGGTTGAAAACCTAGTAGTTCTACTTCATACTGTTGAGTGAAATTTACAAGGGCAATATTATGGCAGGCTACAATCCCGACTTTTTAGGGAATGGGATAAAACTTCCCGTACCAAGCTTTGCTCCATCCATTGCAGGGGATGTTCTTCGCAGTTCTTTATTAGAAGATGATATTTTTGCTACCTATATTAACTACTCCATCATCACCAATCGGGTTCGACGCTCAACCATTGTCACTTGTGCAAATATTGACCAGAATCTGATCAAGAATGTACCAAGGAAACGGGGATGGGATATTGATACTCGTATCGGTGCGGATTTTCAACTTGATAATGATTATTATCGCAACAATCCTTGGGATCGAGGACATTTAGCGAGACGAGGTAGTTTGGCTTGGGGGAAAACAGAAAGGGAAGCGAAACGAGCTTCTGATGATACTTTTTATTATTCCAATGCAGCGCTACAACACGAAAATTTTAATCAAGATGAATGGCTAGCGCTAGAGAATTGGGTATTTGACCTCAATTTAGATAGTAATGGTAAAATAACCGTTTTTACCGGGCCAGTTTATGGGGATTTTCCTCGCAGCATTACCCCACCGGGAAGAGAATCGGCGTTAATTCCTTCGGCTTTTTTCAAAGTTGTTTGCTTCGTAAATAAAGATAACAATGAACTTGATGTCCGTGCTTTCTTGATGTTCCAAGACGAAGAAGCTTTAAGGGACAAAGAAGGTAATAAATTGTTTAATTTTCAAACTTATCAGGTAACAATTACCGAAATTGAAAGATTAACGGGTTTAGAATTTGATGACGAGATTTACGAGAAAAATCCTTTGTTATTCAATGAAAATCCCGAAAAGAAAGAAGAACTTCATATCGAACAATTTCCCGAACGAATTGAAGTTGACGCACCTGCTGAAATGATTGCTAAAGGTGAACTTAGGGATTCAGTTGCTGTAGATAATGCTCCTATTTTTATTGCTGCTGCGATGGTGAATCCGTCGGGAGATGAAAGAGCATCGGAATGGGTTTCTGTAATCAATCTTTCTTCGGAGCCAGTTGATTTAGAAGGCTGGACATTATCGGATACTAAGCATGAATCGTTGCAGTTAAATTCGATTTTGAAAGAGCAACAAAGAATTTTAAAACCAGGGGAAGCGGTGAGAATACAGCCTTTAAATCCGGTGATGTTATCTAATCGTGGTGGGGTAATTAGTTTGTACGATAATCAAGGTAAAGGGAGACGGATTGATAGAGTTAGGTATACCGAGAGAGATGTAGAGCGGGAAGATTTTACCGTGAGGTTTTTGAGACGGGGTTGATGGGAGGATGTTTTGATAAAATATCCGGCGGTTGAAACCGCGTCTACACAAGCAAAACCCGCCTGCGCGGGTTAGAACATTTTAGGTTCGTAGTTGCGCTTCAGCGCTTCCGGATTCGGAAATATGAGGCGAGTACGGCGCAACTACGAACCCTTCCTACTAAAATTAACAAAATAGCGCTACTAAAGCGTTAGTTACTCTGACAAACCTTTAATCTTTCTCGTATTTGGGGATTGCTATCAAGATAATCTTTTAACCAGTCGCATCCGCGTGTTAATAACCCATCTAAATCGTCAACAGACCAAATTAATATATCGCTACCATTAGCGGGTTGATTATTTAGGACTCGTGCAAAAATATGTTTACCATCCGGGCTGAAACCCGCGTGCAATATCAATGGAGATGAATAGTTATATTGTGCAATCAACTTACCCGATATATCCCACATACGAATAGTTCCATCATTTGAGGTTGTAAGAATACGCTTACCATCCGAACTAAATTTGGCATCTCTAACGACATCTTGATGCGGTATTTCAACTAATTGTTTACCATTGGTATCCCAAATAATTACCCTATAGTCTGGGGAAGTAGTAATAATTAGTTTTCCATCAGGACTAAACCTGGGGTTATAAATCGGTTGATTCGCTTTGAATTGTGATAACTTTTTACCTGATGTATTCCAAATTGTTGCTGTATTTCCATTAGTTATAATAATACGTCCATCTGGGCTAAAGCTAACAGTAGGATAATTCTTTTCAATTGCTGGAAACTCTGCTATTTTTTTACCCGAAATATTCCGCAAAGTTAAGCTGTAATCATCAGATATAGTCAGAATATATTTCCCATTCGGACTCCAAGCATAATATCGAGCTTTCAATGTATTTATTAACTTACCTGAGTTCGACCAAATTATAATTTCATTATCATTATTTGGAGTTGGAATACCATCGGCAGTTGTAGTTAGAATATACTTACCATCTGGACTAAAAGCAGCATATACTAATTTATCCTTATGTCCGGAAAGTAATAACAACTGTTTTCCTGATGTATCCCAAACACGAGCAGTTTTATCATTTGAAGCTGTAACAATTTGTTTTCCATCAGGACTAAAATTAGCGCTATTAACAGTATCTGAATGTCCTTGAAATCTTGCTAATTGTTTACCATTTGTATCCCAAAGTAATACAGACTTATTCGTTGTGGTAACAAGATATTTACTATTAGGACTCCAGCTTGTTTGTGTAATAAAATCTTTTGATTTAATATTTACTGAATTTCCTGGCATTATATCGGATAAATCCCAGATACGAACAATTCTATCTTCTCCAACACTAACAATGTATTTACCATCAGGACTCCAACTGGCATTTCCTTGTTTTGGTGTCAATTCGTTAAGTAACCTGCCTGATGAATTCCATATTTTTATATTGTCGTTGGTTGTTAAAAATCGCTGACCGTCTGGACTAAATTCTGCATTGCCATTGACTACTTCACCATTTTGTATTTCTCTAATCAGCCTACCAGATAAATCCCAAAGGTAAGTTTTTGCAGGATTTGAGACTAAGATATGCTGACTATCAGCACTAAAACCAGCGTTAGTAGTTGCCCAGTTGTCAGTGTCAGATAGTTTTAATTGTGCGATTTTTTTACCTGAAACATCCCAAACAAAAAAGTCATTAGAGTTAGTCAAAATATATTTTCCATTCGGACTCCAATAAGCACTTTGAACATACATTGAATGTCCTGAAAGTGTTCGTACTAATTTACCCGATGCATCCCAAACCCGCGCTGTTTTATCATGAGAAGCAGTAAGAATATATTTCCCATCTGGACTATAACTAGCACTATTAACTACATCTTGATGTGGAAGTTGTAATAGCAAATTACCAGATAAATCCCAGATACGAGCGCTTTTCTCTTTAGAGGTATTAACGATACGCTTTCCATCTGAACTCATAACACGTGGATTTGCGGAAGTAGTAATTATACGTTTTCCATCTGGGCTAAAACTGGCACTGTTTACCTGTTCTTGATGTTTGAGTATCGCTACTTGCTTTCCAGAAAAGTCCCATATCCGAACTACTTTATTATAAGAACGGGTGAGAATATGCTTTCCATCTGGACTAAAATTAGCACTAGTAACTCCTCCATCATGTCCTTTTAATTCGGCTATAAGCTTACCCGACAAGTTCCAAATTCGAGCGGTTTTATCTGTGGAACCAGTAATCAAAAACTTTCCATCATGACTCCAATTAACACTTGTAACATTACCTTCATGAGCTACAAACTGCTTCACTTCACGAATATTATCGGTTATTGTCTGCAAAGCTAAAAGCGGACTAGTAGCAGGATATTTCTCTAAATCACGTCCATCGTTAACAAGTTTTTTTAACCTTTGTCCCGCATCCATTGCTGTTACTAAAGATTCAATTTGTTTGGTTTCAAACTGTTTTAAGGCTGTAACTCCTGCTCTTTCTAATTTTGTTCCTTCTTGAGCTTCTTGTAGTTGATGATTGGCAGATAAAAAAGCAATCATTGCTCCAATAACTGAACAAATAAGAACACCACCACCAACACGAATTTGTCGTTTAGCTTTATATTGTGCCGTAGTTAAAGTATCGTTTGCTTGCGCTAAAATCCGACTTTCTTCAGCCAAACATTGTTTTTCCAATTCCTGACTAGCATTTAAAAACTGATAATCTTGCTTGCTCAAACTTTTATCCGCAGCCCAAATATTAGCGTCTTCTAATGCTTTTCCTCGCAATAATCTAGAATCATCTTGACAGTTTGCGGCAACCCAAGCTGATAATGCTTCCGAATATGGTCTTAAATTCATAAGTTCTTTCTCTACCCAATTCAAATCAAATACTGTTGCATAAATGCGGTTATAAACTCTTAAATACCCTTGATTTTCTACAACTAATCCTGATAGCCGTAATTCGATTTGTTCTGGACTATCATCAGCGGGTATTTGTCCTAGTTGTAAAATTTTCTGATACAAACCAAGCAATGCACCCGTATTATGCTTACTTCGTAAAACCCGATCTTTGATGGTTTTTAAATGCGGTGGTTCGTCAAAAGATTCCCAATTGTCAATTATTTTCTGTCTGACAATATTTTCTACATCTTGATTTTTTAATTGCGGAAAACCTGTTAATAAATCGCACAATTTCTGTGTAAGTAATGGTTGTCCCCCAGTCCAATCCAAAACTTCTTTTAAAACAGCTTGGGGATTTTCAACTTCTTTAAATCCTGCTGCTAAAGGTGATATTTCATCTATTTTAAAACCATTAACTTGAATCGCACTACCAATATTAAAAGGTGTTCTAACTTTATCTGCGATTAAATCGCTGGGTGTCGCTACTCCGAGAAGCACAAAAGTAATCCGATTAAATTCTTTGTTAAAATTACGCTTTTCATAGCAGCTTCTAATCCAAGAGAAAAAGTCATCGCAGGGAAAATTTAAGCTTAAAATACTATCGATTTCATCAATAAAGATTACTATTTTAGATTTTATTTTATTTAATAATATTTCTTCAATAAATATATCCAAACGCTGTAAAGGTGATAATCCGCTGTTTTCCTTCCACGATGTTCTAATAAACTCGCTGGGATTAGCTATTTCAAAATTAGCAACTAACGTATAAACAATACCTGCATACCACTGTTCCGGATTGATATCTTTACTACCCCTTCCAGAAATATCAATTGTTGTACAAGCGATTCCTTCAGCTTGCAATCGTTTGATAGTACGAACTTGTAAGCTGGTTTTACCCATTTGTCGGGAATTGAAAATATAGCAAAAGTTGCCTGCTTTTAATTCGTTGTAAAGGTCAAAATCGGCTTTTCTAACTACATAGCTGGGAGCATTTTCCGAGAGACTTCCACCAACTTTGTAAGAAAAATTGTTGTTCATTTTAAAGTAGGGAATAGGGAGTAGGGAATAGTAAGATAAATTATTCTTTTGCGTTCATATCCGCTAGGGGTTGCAAACCCCCAGCTAATAGCAGAAGTCCATTAAAATGGACTGGAATGCATTATTTTCAACAAGCTTCATAAATCGCCTTGGAATAAATTCCCAGGAACCAATATACAAAGTACGTTAAAACGCACTAAAAGCCTTTTTCAGTCCTATTTATAGGACTTTCGCTATTAGACGGGGGTTTGCAACCCCTGTCGGTTTTGACAATGTGTTACAAACCCTTCGGCTGTACCCGATTACGGCTAATTAACGCTTCTAATTGTTTTACGCGATCGTCAATTAACGCTATTTCTGGATGAACTGGACTATACTTTTTTGAAAGCTGCAATTTTTGGACTTTCAATTCATTTATTTTTTGGTAAGCAGCATTATTTATTAAACTTTCAACTGTGCCTTTATATGGCTGCGGTTGCGTATTTTCAAATTGCTTATATAAATCCTCAAGTTTAGCGTCAAAATCTTGAATCATTGGATGTTGAGGTGATAATCTTGCTGAATTTATTGCTTTTTCTACTTCTATTTTGGCGATTGAATTTAAAATCTCGGCAGTGGTAAGATCGGGTTCTGAAAGCGATACTCCTAATTGTGATAACTCTGTCCTAACTTCAGCGAACTTTTCTTTACTAATTCCATGCATATGCCCATTGCCAAAAACCCCATTTAGATGTTGCTGCAATATTTTTTCCGCTATTTTATAATCTTCAATAGCATTTTCTTTATCTCCTAATTCCCGATACAAATTAGCTCTACGAATATAAGCTTCAGTATCAAGAAAATCATTACCATCTATGTATCTATTCAAATTTAAAATTGCTTGTTGTTTATCACCAGATTTCTCATAAGCCATTGCTTTTTCATAGAATTTCGACCGCTCTTTGCCTGATACAGTTTTTTTATGTTGGTTAAGTATGTAACCAAAGCACCTTTTTGGAACTCCTGCTATCTTCAAGATGTTCTCTGCTGAATCAAAAGTTTTTGGATTTACGATTTTACATTCATGGTAATCATCGGGAACTGAAATCTGTCCAAGTAATGGTATAGAAAAACTTAGAAATAAAATAGATGATGTATGAGCAATTATAGAAGTTATAGATAATCGAAATTTCATAATTATGTAATAGGAATGTAGGGTGCGTTATCGTACTCGTAACGCACCATTTTAATTATCTCGAAAAATTAAGTGAATGTTTAGAGGGAGGTATTCGTATAAGAAAAGCATTAGGTATCTTAGATTTTTGATGGTGCGTTACGCTGCGCGGTAACACACCCTACAATTACTTGCTTGGGAGTCTTTTTCGCACTCCAGTTGAAACATTCCCATGCTTATGAAGTCAGCTACTGTATTCAGATTTGCTGGCTTAGGAATTTTGCATTCATCAGGATTATCAGAAGCTAGTATTGGTGTAATTAATGGTAGAGAAATTAGCAGCAAAGCAGATGATGCATGAGCAATTATGGAAGTTATAGATAATCGAAATTTCATAATTAAGTAATTTAGAATAATTTTCAGTAGAATTAGATCGGTAGTGCGACCATCTTGGTCGCTAGTTATACTCCACTAATCTCATTTAACCCCAACGATATCTGAGTTGACATGGGAGTATATCGAGTTCGTATCGACTTTGTAACGAGTAGGACTTATGCAACTTGAACTTTAACGTAACGTGTCCCGTAAGAGACATAAAAACTAGTGTTACACCAAATTTAGATCCCCCCAACCCACGCCACTTGCTACAACCGGGGGAACCCCGGCAACGCAGTGGCTCCCCTTTCTAAGGGGGGCTTTTTGCCAAATAAATCTAGCAATCGTAATACTAAAAATATGCCACGCTCTGTTAAAGTACGTGTTGAATTCATATCCCAGGTAAAGTCTGCTCTACCTCGTAGTGGCTACATTCGTCAAACTGACTTAGCTGAATATTTACAAGTTTCTCAATCTACTATCAGCAGTTTTCTTAACGGTAAACCTGTTGATTATTTGAATTTTAGAGAAATTTGTCGTGCTTTAAATTTAGAATGGCAAGATATCGCCGATTTAACGGTAGAAACTTCACCTATAACACCTACAATCTCAAATTCAAAAATATCTTTATCAAAATTTTCTTTAGAACATCCATCCGGATTAGTACCCTTATATTCGCCATTTTATGTTGGGCGATCGCCAATTGAAGAAAGATGTTACGAACAAATTAAACAACCCGGTAGTTTAATCAGAATCAAAGCTCCCAGACAGATGGGAAAAACTTCGCTTCTAGCAAGAATTATTGATAAATCTCAATGTCAAGGAGATTGTACGGTAACTTTAGATTTTGAACTTGCAGCAAGCGAGATTTTTGTTAATTTAGATAAGTTTTTACGCTGGTTTTCTGTCAGCATCTGTTTAGCTTTAAATATCCCTAATAAAATTGATGATTATTGGGATTTAGCTAACATTGTTGGTAGCAGTATGGCTTGTAAAGCTTATTTTGAAGAGTATTTACTACCAACTATTGATAAACCGCTAACGCTTGGTTTAGATAAGGTTGATAAAGTTTTTGAATATCCAGAAATTTATCGAGATTTTTTTGGATTGCTACGTGCTTTACATGAAGAAGGTAAACGACGAGAGATTTGGAAAAAGCTGAAATTAATTATTGTACATTCAACAGAAGTTTACGTTCCCCTCGATATCAATCAATCGCCGTTCAATGTTGGTTTATCGATAGAATTACCTGAATTTAATAGCAATCAAATTTTATATTTAGCGCAAAGACATCAACTAAATTGGCATGATACCGAAGTTGATAAATTAATGAGTTTAGTCAGCGGACATCCGTTTTTAATTCGTCTTGCGATCTATCATATTGCTTGTGAAAATGTAAGTTTAAATCAAATATTAGAAAATGCTACAAGTTCAAAAAGTATTTACGCGGAGCATTTACGCTATCAAAGTTTAATTCTGACGCAACAATCGGAATTAGCAGACGCTATGAAAGATATACTTAGTAACAAGAATCCTATATTATCAACAGTTACTAAATTTAAATTACAAAGCATGGGATTGGTTAAATTGCAGGGAGATAATGTATATCCGCGCTGTAATTTATATCGTCAGATTATAAAAAACCGCAGAGACACAAAGAGCGCTGAGGAAAGAGATAAAGAGAGATAGTAGTGCGAGCATCTTGCTCGCTAATATAGAAACATCTTGCTCGCTCGATTTTGCAACCAATCTAACCAATATTCTCAACTTTCCACACATCAGAAGCTCTCCCCAATTCTTCACTCAAACTTTGATGTATATAACCGTTAGTAGCTAAAATTCTTCCCGATTCCATTTCAAAATCGCTACCATTATAAGCCGTTACCTTACCCCCAGCTTCCCGCAAAATAATTATTCCAGCAGTAATATCCCACGGTGACAAACCTCTTTCCCAATATCCATCCAAACGCCCGCAAGCTGTATGAGCTAAATCCAAAGCGGCAGAGCCACCACGTCTTACTCCTTGGGTTAGATGAGTTAAATGACAAAATTCCGTATAGTTGTTATCAGAAGTTTCGCGGCGGTCATAAGCGAAACCAGTAACCAGCAAACTTTTATTTAATTCCGAAGTTTTAGAAACACTTATAGGACGGCGATTACAAGTTGCTCCCAACCCTTGAGCGGCGCGGTATAATTCGTTGCGAAAAGGGTCGTAAATTACACCAACTTGCGGAACACCATTAATTAAAAGCCCAATGGAAACCGAAAAAAACGGATATTCGTGAGCGAAATTAGTAGTACCATCCAAAGGATCGATCGCCCAAAGATATTCTTGATTTTGATTGCCTAACTTCCCAGACTCTTCAGCAAGAATAGCGTGTTCGGGGAAATGACGACGCAAAGCTTCTAAAACCACAGCTTCCGAAGCTTTATCGGCTGCCGTCACCAAATCCCCAGGACGTTTTTCCGCAGTTTTATCCTCCACCTTACCTAAATAACCTTGTAAAACAGCACCAGCAGACAGCGCTGCTTCTGTTGCGATATCTAGGAAAATTTGTAAATCAGCCATAAATTAGGTTAAAGGTTAGGAGTTGGGAGTTAAGAATTAGGAATTGTTGCCCATGCCCTATGCCCCATGCCCTATGCCCCATCACCGATAAACCCGGCGAAACTCGGAGGGAGAAAGCCGCATGGGATCTTCGGGGTTCCAAATTCCTTCTCCCATAAGTCTAGACCAATGCTGTGCGCGTTCCAAGCGGGAATCGTATTTGTGATTGGGCGATCGCGCTATAAATATTGCGTGTCCTTCTTTAATAAGTTGTTCGTTTATTAACGTTTTATCTTTCCATACGTAAGCTAAGGTTCGCCCAAATTTATCTTTAGCTTTTACATCAAACTCCAATCTTACGGGTGAGGATTTGTCTTCAATTAACTCCGTCAAACGTTGTTTAGAAGCCTCTCCCCAAGGACGTTGACGTGTGGGGGGTGCGCTAATACCAGTCAATCGCACCTCAGAAACTAAATTAGGCTGTTGCCGAAAACCCATAACTTGTAAAGTTTGTCCGCTAACAACTCGTACCACTTTTATTGGTACGGTTCCCGCCTGAAATGTATCTTTTTTAGCTTGACATCCCAGCAACAGCAAGCAACATAAGATAATAACTACTGACTTCATTGAAAAATATTTATTAGGTCAAAGGTTCAAACAAAGGTAATAACTCCTAACTGTTCACTGTTCACTGTTCACTGTTCACTGTTCACTGTTCACTGTTCACTGCTAATCTTCCTCAATCGGTAAGCCAGCACGAACTCTACCTTTAGCAAAATAACGTCCAAATTGAAGTTCGTAAACTTCGTCTTCGTCTTGGGTTTCTACTTCTAAATCGGAACAAGCATAGCTAACGCACAATAATGCATAGCCTTTTCTTTGCAAATTGGGAGATAATCCCACGGCTTCGGGTTGAGAAATATCTCCTTTAATAACTTTGACTGCACAAGTCGTACAAGCACCATTGCGACAGGAAAACGGCAAATCTACACCTTGTTTTTCAAAGCTGTGCAGAATGTAGCGATCGCCAGGTACTTCTAAGGTGTGTGTAATGCCTTTTGCTCTATCTCGAACTGTAACTTTGTATGTAGAGGACATGATGATTACATAGCTTTTGCAAGAGGTCTATTATAGAATTATTCTCTCAAGGATTGCAGTTTATTTGATTTCAATGTAAGATGTCTTCTTGTGGCACCTGGAGAGGTGGCCGAGTGGTTGAAGGCGCAGCACTGGAAATGCTGTTTACCCGAAAGGGTAACGAGGGTTCGAATCCCTCCCTCTCCGTTTTTAAATTTAAGCTATGTTATACCCACGCACTTTATATGCGTGGGTTTTTTGCTGCCTATAATCTTGAAACGAAGAATTACTATCAGTGGTATTTGTGACTTGTATCACTGAAGGTAGCTTCAATCCGCAGTCATTATGTAATAGTAATGATGACGTTAAGCAAAGTTTATGATAACGCTGAGATTCAAAATTAATATTACGTTTAGCGGAGTTTAACGTCTACGGGTTCTAATTTCTTAAGAATTCAAATTTTTATCAGGTAAAAAAACAGTTTTTAGTGCGGATTTTTGTAGCTGTATAGGTAAATGAATGAAAAAGTTGGCATTGCTGATTGGGGTAAGCGAATACGATTACGAGTTGAATCCCCTAGCAGGTGCCCTTAAGGATGTTGATGCAATGCAACGTGTTTTACAACATCCAGATATGGGTGATTTTTCCCCAGATAATATTAAAGTATTGAAAAATCCGCAGATACCAAATATGGGAATGGAAATTGAGAAAATTTTCTCTAATTGCCAAAAAAATGATTTGGTATTGCTATATTTTTCTGGGCATGGAATTAAAGATGATAATGGCAACCTTTTTTTAGCGAGCAGTCAAACTTGCAAGCATCCTAACGGGCAATTGATTACTTCAAGCACTGTCGCTGCAAGTTTTGTACACAATATTATGGATAAAAGCCCTTCTCGCAGACAAGTAATAATTCTTGATTGCTGCTTCAGCGGTGCTTTTGCTAGAGGTATGACGGTGAAAAATGATGGTGATGTAGATATTAAAAATCAATTAGGAGGGGAGGGAAGGGCTGTTTTAACTTCTTCTACTTCTACTCAATATTCTTTTGAAGAACAAGCATGCAATCATTCAATTTATACGCGCTACCTTGTCGAAGGAATTGAAAATGGCAAGGCAGATATGGATGGTGATGGTGTAATTTCTGTGGATGAATTGCATGAATACAACCGTACTAGAATGCAGGAAGTTGCACCATTATCTAAACCTGAAATTTATGCTTTTAAAGAAGGTTATAAGATTCAGTTGGCAAAGGCATGTCTAACTAACCAAACAAGTTTTCCGCTTGTTAAAAATCGGATAAGTTTTGGTGAGTTAAAATTAGGAAGAACGCTACAACCAGAAAATACTGATGATTCTCTATTTGAAGTTGATTATCTGCCCAACTTTTTAGAACCGTTTGAATCTTTTATTCAAAATTTAATTGCCAGATTCACCGACCGTTTTTTAGTTGATACTTCTAAAAATAACTTTTCTATTGATTCTGAACTGGAAATTCATATTTTAGAAATTATCAGAGAAGCTTCGGAAGCGGATTTTGTATTTATACTCGGTAATGATAGTCAGGATAACTGTTTTGTGAAAGCGCAAAGCAATTTGACCGAAAATATAGATAAAAATGCTTATATTAATATACTAAATACAATTATTTTCCCAATTATCTCTCATAAATCAGTTTTTAATCCCTCGCATCATGGCACTTACAAAATTCATGAGTATGCTTCATCTTCTGCTAATGCTTTTGTGATGATACCGTTAAAAATGCCCCCTGAAGCTGAAATTATGGTAATTTGCGGTTTACCTCGAAATTCGCAGCTTTTAAGAGATGTATACGGACGAATTTTATCTAGTTTTTATCAAAGTAGCCAAGAATTATTAGAACCTGCATTGATAGAAGCTGCAATTATTGATGCTTTAAAACAAGATTTTCAATTTGTCTCTGAATCCTTATACGAAAGACGTTTTCAACTATTCTGCCAACGGTTGCAGAAAATGGTTGTTTATTTTGAACCTGTAATTTGTATAGATGCTAATGAATTTTTTATCAGCGGTTGGGAAGCTTTAGCTAGAGATACCCAAAGCTTAACTGCTCCCGTCGATTTATTTCAAGCCGCAGAATTATGGGGTTCTCGATTTAAAGTTGAGTTAGACCAATATTTTCTTAAAGTTGCAGCAAAAAGCTATAAACAAGCTAGAAAATTAAAACAAAGAAGACTGAGTGATGTTGTACCCTTATCAGTTAATGTATATCCAGAATCATTAGTTAGAACGGCATATTTTGAAACTCTTAGAGAAATTTTGCAAGCAGATATTATTTCACCACGAAACTTGATCTTAGAAATTTCTGAAAAATCAGAACTACCACAGTTTCACAATGGTATTAGATTGGATAATCCTTTAGTTTTTTTCAAAAATAAACTTTTAGAATACGTCCATAAATTTAATATTCGATTTGCGATCGATGATTTTGGAGTTGGTTATGCTTCAGTTTCTCGGTTAGCTGGTTTAAATCCATGTCACGTTAAAATCGATCGCGAAATCCTACATCACCAATCTAACGATCTAATTATTCGTTTCGTTCATCAAATTGTTAAAGACAAGAATTTGTATCCACCAAATGTAATTGTTGAAGGTGTAGATGAACATACTCCGATTAATTTGTATCAGCTCAAAAAAATCGGTGTAATTTATGTTCAAGGACATATTGTAGGTAAACCCGAACCAGAAGTTTATCGTCTTAGTCAGGAAAAGTATATTGAGCTAAAAAAAATGATTTCTGGAGAATAGGTAATTGGGCATTGGGCATTGGTAATTGGTAATTAGGAATATTCAATTTGCCTAATGGTTGTTTTTATAATTGCTTTTTAATCAAAAATTATTTAATATAAATAGTAATTAAAACTAGCAATCTTTGAATAATGACAGTACACGATAAAACTATTGCTAAAATTTATAATCTTCCAGATTCCTTAGTTGAAGAAGTAAATGATTTTATCGATTACTTGCTATGGAAGCATTCGGCTAAAGACTCTTCATCATGGTTACAGTCTGAAGAATCTCAATCAATAGTCGAATCAGATTTTTCCAGCTACTTATCTAATTTAGAGGATTACGAAAATCGTTTGGCTCGTGGTGAAATTCAGTGGTAGATATTAAGCGAGGAAATGTTATTTTATGCGATTTAAATCCAGTAGTCGGTACAGAACAAGCTGGTATTAGACCTGTTGTAATTATACAAATAGATAGAGCAAATACTGTTAGTCCTCATACAATTATTGCACCTTTTACTTCTAAAATTCGACGTGCGCTTTTACCTTCTCATGTTTTTGTGCCTTGCGGAGTTGGTGGATTAACACAAGATTCAGTCATACTTTGCGAACAAATCCGAGTAGTTGATAAATCTAGAATTATTAAAGTTATTGGTCTGCTAAATGAGGATTATATGATGCAATTAAAAGTTGCTCTATCTAACATACTAGGTTTAGATGAATTCAATTAAAATATTAGGAAAAAATGAAACAGTGAGAAGACTAATAGATAATAAGATAACAGATCAATTTCTACTATCAAACAGCAATTTGTATTCCTAGACACATTTATATCAATCCATAGTTATTGTAAACAATCGCAAAGTAAACTTAACTACCATTCGTAGCAAAAACTATAATAATTAGTTTGGCAAGACTTTAAAATAAAAAATACTTGCAGTATCACTGCACTCAGTTAAGAATTAATACGGTAAAGCACGCGGAGTAATTATAAGGTGAGTCAGTCATTTGATTACGATTTAGCGATCGTTGGCGCTGGAGTAGGTGGACATGGCGCTGCCTTACACGCCGTTAGTTGCGGATTGAAAACTGCAATTATTGAAGCTGCTGATATGGGGGAACCTGCGTTAACCGTGGCTGTATCCCCTCGAAGGCGTTACTTGCTGCTTCTGGAAGAGTGCGGGAGTTACGCGATGCTTACCATCTCAAGTCGATGGGTATTCAAGTTGATAACGTTCGATTTGAAAGAGATGATATAGCAAACCATGCGAATAATTTGGTGGCGAAGATTCAAGGGGATTTAACTAATTCTCTCAAGCGTTTGGGTGTTGATATTATCCAAGGTTGGGGTAAAGTTGCCGGAAAACAAAAGGTAACTATTAATACTCCTAATGGTGAAAAAACTATTACAGCTAAAGATATTATTCTTTCTACTGGTTCGGTTCCTTTTGTCCCACCAGGGATTGAAGTTGATGGTAAAACCGTATTTACTAGCGACCAAGCGGTAAAGTTAGAATGGCTGCCGCAGTGGGTGGCAATTGTTGGTAGCGGCTACATCGGTTTGGAATTTTCCGATGTTTACTCGGCTTTGGGTTGCGAAATCACCATGATCGAAGCTTTACCCCAATTAATGCCGGGATTTGACCGCGATATTGCTAAACTTGCCGAAAGAGTATTAATAAATCCTCGTGATATTGAAACTTATTCTGGTATATACGCTAAAAAAATTACTCCTGGTTCACCAGTAATTATTGAATTAGCTGATTTTAAAACTAAAGAAGATGTTGACGTATTAGAAGTTGATGCTTGTTTGGTTGCCACCGGAAGAATTCCAGTCACCCAAAATATCGGTTTAGATTCGGTGAGCGTTGAATTAGATAGACGTAAGTTTATTCCGGTAAATGATTCGATGGCAGTACTTTCTCAAGGTGAACCCGTTCCTCATTTATGGGCAATTGGTGATGCTACGGGTAAGATGATGCTGGCTCATGCAGCTTCTGCTCAAGGTATTACAGCAGTTGAAAATATTTGCGGTAGAACAAAGGAAATTGATTATGCAAGCATTCCCGCAGCAGCATTTACTCATCCAGAAATTAGCTATGTAGGAATGACGCAGGAACAAGCTAAAGAAGTAGGTGAAGCCCAAGGATTTGAAGTTGGTGTAAGTAAAAGTTATTTTAAAGGTAATTCCAAAGCTTTAGCAGAAGGAGAAGCCGACGGAATCGCCAAAGTTGTCTATCGCAAAGATACCGGAGAAGTACTTGGAGTTCACATTTTCGGACTTCACGCCGCCGATATCATTCACGAAGCAAGTGCGGCGATCGCCAATCGTCAAAGCGTTAATTCACTCGCTCATTTAGTCCACGCCCATCCGACACTTTCCGAAGTCTTGGATGAAGCATATAAAAAAGCGGCAGTCAGTTAAAGAATTTTGGATTTTAGATTTTGGATTTTAGATTGAAAATCTAAAGTTAGGAGTTAGGAGTTATGAGTTAGAAATGTAGTGGGAGCGTCTCGCTCCCTATTTGTGAATTTAATTTTTCTACCTCATCCCCAATTACCAATTACCAATTACCAATTACCAATTACCAATTACCAATTACCAATCCCCAATTACCAATTACCAATTACCAATTACCAATGCAAATCCGTCGTCGTCCCCCAAATCCAGATATTGCCGTAATGTCATTGCGGTATCAAATTGCTGCTGCTGATGCCGAGCCAAGTAATATTTTAGAAGAAATTGTTTGGTATAAAGAAGCAGAAGTTGACCAAATGCGCGATAAGCAATCTTTACAGGATTTGCAGCGTCAAATAGGCAATGCTCCACCTGTTCGCGATTTTCTGGCAGCTTTACGTCAAGGTAAAACTAAACCAGCTTTAATCGCGGAGGTAAAAAAAGCTTCTCCTAGTAAAGGGGTTTTACGGGAAGATTTCGACCCGGTACAAATTGCTCTGAAGTATCAACTCGGTGGTGCTAGCTGTCTTTCGGTGCTTACAGATAAAAAGTTTTTTCAAGGCAGTTTTGAAAATTTATCTAAAGTTAGGGAGAAAGTAGATTTACCTTTGCTATGCAAGGAATTTATTATTTATCCCTATCAAATGTATATGGCAAGACTTCGCGGTGCTGATGCAGTTTTGTTGATTGCAGCGGTACTCAGCGACCAAGATTTACAATATTTTGTCAAAATCGCGAATGCTTTAAAACTGACTCCTTTGATTGAAGTTCATACTCTAGAAGAACTTGACCGCGTTTTAGCTGTAGATGGTGTTTCTTTGGTTGGTATCAATAATCGTAATTTAGAAGATTTTTCTGTTGACTTACAAACTACTTGTAAGTTATTACAGGCAAGGATTAAACAATTAATTGAGCGCAATATCCTTGTTGTTAGCGAATCGGGTTTACATACTCCATCGGATTTAAGTTTAGTATCCGAAAGTGGTGCTGATGCTGTATTGATTGGTGAATCTTTGGTAAAACAACCAGATCCAGCTTTGTCTATTACCAATCTGTTCGCAAAATTTTCGTAACCAACTTTTTTCGGGGAATTGCAACAATCCACCTGTTGGCTGTGTAACAATTCATGTATTGCACATCGAAAAGCAACCATTGCGAATCTCAACCCTACCAACTATTTTTTAAACTTCATGGAGCAAATTCCTCTTCCTTCACCAATTCATTATGAATTGTTACTGCAATTGCTCGAAAAGCAAACCATGAATGCAGTTAATCAAAATCCCAATTTACGGAATCAGGTAAATCAATTGATCATTACTCTCCGTAAAGCAGCTGTGCAACAAAAACATTTGGAACAAGTTTGTCAGGTTTCTTCTATGGAAGTTTCGCATCGTTGGTCTATCAATCACCTTAGTTCGGAACAAATTGCAGCTTCTGAGTAATCAGAAGTTACCATAACTCCTAGTAGGGCAACACTAATATAAAAGTATCACCTAAGTTTTGTCTTGGGTTATTTACCGTGAGAGCATAGATTTAGTTCAACGCCGTTCTATATAGCCAAGTGTGAGGATTGCTATAACGCTTTGGGCTAATCAACTACAATTTACTGTTTGCCCTACAACAGTTTTTTCGCTTTAGAATGTTAATCTATGAATTTATTGTACAGATAATGTAGATAATAAAATAGACATCTAGTATACCATTAAATTTAATTGCGGTCGCAAAATAATTAATTTATGTGGGGGAATAGGGAACAGGCAACAGGGAATTATTGCTAACTCCTAACTCAAAATCAAAAGAGCGAGTTGAATTACCAACTCGCTCTTTTAATTTGTATATGATTACATTCGGAATCAGTCTTCGCAAAAAGTGGAGTCTTTGCAACAACATGATTAATTTCTCCCTATTGCAAACGAGCTTGCCTATGCTGTTTCTAACCAATCGTATATTTGCTCCAACTGCTCTAAAGTTACTAAACCATACTGCCACAAAATCATCGGTAAAGGACCTGGATCTTGTTCGCTGTGCCGTAAAGCTACCGCTAGCGAAGCTGTAGAAATCGATAAATCGTCTTGCAAAAAACGTATCAGTCGCGAATAGGTAGATTGTGTCATTTTTGTCTCACCTCCTTCAGTAGGGTGTATTGTCATATAACTATCCATTCTTCATCCGTAGCTAGTAGCCAGTTATTCATGTGTGACTGCACGGTTATCTAATAAACAGTTGAGTATAGTTTGTCCAATGCAAGACAACAAAGGAAAACCAAGGGAAATAAATATTTTAGCTTGATTTATATCAATAGTCTCAAGTAGCACTTTACTTAAGCAGGAAAAAGTTTAATATTTCTACTTAAGTAGCGATCGCTCATTTCATTTCTTGTAACAAAGATTCCATAGCCTATACTCCCTTATTTGCAGCTGTTTACACGTACACCAAAAGGAAGATTTTTGCGATCGAATATAAATTTTGACTTGACTTGAACTCAGAAGGTTAGTAATAGACTAGCAGCAATGCAAATCTTAACATCACAATCGATTTTTATACCACTATTATTGATACTTTTTTGTCGATAATTGCTTCTGTATATACCTATCAAGCTATGTAGGCAGATATGCAGTTTTATCTATTAAGTAATTATTGGGATTGCTTAGAACTAATTGTTACTTTATCTCCTGTTTTTAAACCTAATTCAGCAGCTCTCCCGGAACGTAATTCAATTACTTGGTCGATAAGAGTTCTGGGGCCGTAAGTGGGGCAAGGTTCATTTGTGCAGGGAGGTGCGGAAGCTTCAATATATTGGACTACTCCTTTACGCAAAAAAACCATATCTAAGGGTACTGGTACATTTTTCATCCAAAAACTGACTGGTTGAGGAGAAGCAAAGTTAAACAGCATCCCTCGATTGTCAGGCAAAGCCTCTCTGTACATTAATCCCATAGCTTGTTGTTGTGGTGTCTGCGCTACTTCTAACTGAATTTGCGTACCGTCGGGAATTGTCGCAACAGCAGAAATTGGTAATTCTTGACCTAAATTATTCACGCTTGCAGGAGTTTGAGATACGGTGATATCGGGAGCTTTTGCTGGTGTCTGTTGCGAGCAGCTTATAAGTAAAATGCCTAATACTATAGGTAATAATCTTTGACAATATTTCATGGAATTTTTAATCATTACTCTCCTATTTTGATGATTTTAGACTTTGTATTTTAACAGTATGAAGAAATTAAGCAACCGATTATTTTTTAGACAAGCCCTGTCGCAAGGCTAATCAATATTGATGGGACACAGTATTAGTACTTCACCAGATTAAAATTTGTAGGTTCGTAGTTGGGACTTTAGTCCTCAATCCGGAGCGCTTAAGCGCCTACTACGAACCTTTATTACCCATGAAAATTAATGTAGCGGAGTATTACCGTATACCTGTGCATATATTTGAAATGACTGTATAAATTAAGATTTTCTTCATACTTCAATTGGGTGAATGGATACTAGAAACTGTATCGCTAATAGAAGAAAATCAAAGAGCCACGCTAATAAAATTCTTTACTTAGAGAGGATTGTCTATTCGGTTAACTTTACAATTAAGATTCTCTCAACACATAGCCGACACCACGTACAGTTTGAATTAAGCGTTTTTGACTTTCATCTTCTATTTTTAGTCGCAAGTAACGAATATAAACTTCGATGACGTTAGATTCGCCCATAAAATCATAACCCCAAACATTTTCTAGAATTTGCTCGCGAGTTAATACTTCACGGGGATGTTCCATGAGATACTTTAGCAGTTCGAATTCTTTCATTGTCAAATCAATGACTCGTTCGTTATTGATAGCGCGACGAGTGGCTAAGTCTAAAATTAAATCGCCAAAACGCAATTGCTCTGAAGTATCAACATCCGGTTTCAAATACAAGCGAACCAGATTCATGAAATTTTCCGAACGGTAGGGCTTGAGAAAATAATCATCCGCACCTGCTTCTAAACAAGCTACTCGATCGTCTACTGAATCTCTTGCCATTAACATTAGTACCGGAGTACAAACACCGCTACTTCTGAGATTTTTACATAACGAGATTCCCGATTCTCCGTGCAGCATTCTATCGACAACAATTAAAGCAGGTTGGCGATCGCGATTATGCTGCAAGCCAGAAACTGTATCCGAGGCTAAAATCGGTTCGTAACCAATTTCTCTTAAATCGGATATTAGTTGGCTGGCAAGATTTTCGTCGCTTTCTATCACCAATACACATTCTTTGTGAGCAAGAACCATTCGATTTTAGATTTTAGATTTACGATTTTAGATTATCTTCTTTTTTCAAAAACAGCTTGTGATTTATTTTTAATCTAAAATCCCTACTTACCTACATCTAATTTAGGAAGAGGATTATTAGACCTTATTTTCAAGTTTTCACAGAGGTTCTCTTTACCAACTGCCACAGAAAAACATAGATTTCACCTTACATCTGAGTGAAAAATAAGACGTAAAATTATTCTAATGGTTGCCTCGATTGCAATTATTTTATACTGGGTACGTTTTCTAGAATGTTTTAGCACGTCCAAGTATTAATCCCAAATATTAAAATATACAATATTTTTAATAATTTATTAACTATTGAGTTGTTTTATTTACGATATTCGGGAAGGGAGATAGGGAGACAAGGGGATGTGAACTTTTTATCCCATAATCTCATCTCTTAATTGTTAACTGCTCACTGCTCACTGCTCAAGGAAGCTCTACAGAACTAGGCTTGGCAATGTGAGGTAAACCCCAACCTAATTTTTCGCGTAAAATTTTGAAAAATTCGGGTGATTGAAGGCGGATAAAACGAGCGCTGTAATCTGATTTTTCGATATAAACTCGGTCTTCTGGCAATATATAACAGCCTGCATTGCCATCAACTGTCATCACTAATTGAGTTGCATTTACCGAATGAATATTAACTGGTTCGCTATCTGGAAATACTAATGCTCTTGATGCTAAAGAATGAGGACAAATAGGTACTAGCTGTAACACTGCAACACCAGGGGCTACCACGGGGCCACCAGCACTTAAAGAATAAGCTGTGGAACCTGTTGGTGTGGAAACAATAATTCCATCTGCGGCTATATCTACGGCTGCATGACGGCCAATTCCTATTTCAAAATGGCACATTGAAGTCAAAGGTTCGCGATGCAATACCATCTCATTCAGACATAAAGCTTCCCAAAATACTGTTTGTTTGCGAAACACTTTGACGGCAAGCATTGCCCGTTCTTCGATATCATAACTACCCTGGCTTACCTGTTCTAATGCTTGGGGTAATTGATTAATATAAGCTTCAGTCAAAAAGCCCATGTGACCTGTATTTATCGCCAGCATCGGAATTTTGCAGGGTGCGACTTGGCGAGATGCAGATAAAACCGTACCATCACCGCCCAATACGACTACGAACTTCATTGACGAATCGAAACCGGGGGGAGTCAGCCCTTCGATCGGCGTGTGACATACAGGACTTCTCGGAGTCGAGTAGCCCAAAATTCCACCGATACCAGTTGCGACACATACATCCCAACCTTTATCGGTGAATTTTTCTTCTAATTCGACAGCGATATCATTCGCTATCGGCTTTTCGTCATTGTATATAATGCCTACTTTCGGCACGTTCAAATATCCAAATTTAAGGAAACGTTTTTAATGTAATTAATAGTTACACATTTTGTGTATCTAGTACAGATTTTTTCAAAGGGAGTGGGCATTGAGTATTGGGGATTGGGTATTGCTCATTGTTGGCAAAATACCGTTTTTCAGATTAGAAGCTCTTTCCAACTCCTTAAAAAATCTGGTTCTTTGTATTTCTATATCATAAAAACAACAAGCACCCGAATTTGTTAAGTTTTACCTATGCCCCATGCCCTATGCCCTATGCCCAATACCCCATTCCTTGTTAAGAAGATTGTTTAAAAGGAGTTCTTTTTTCTTTCTTTTTCTTACTTTTATTTTGCTGGTAATCGAGTTCTCTTAGTTTTTTGGTAATTCTGTTGAAATATTCTTGCAAATAAGATTCTAAAGTAGTGATTTCGCTTTTATCTATGTCAAAAGCTTTGTATGTCTCGTCCATTGAAGCATCTAATGGCTTGCCGCTTGCCAAAACTTCTGTAAATGAAAGTCGATCGGATACGTTCCATCCCCACTGAAAAATACGTAGCATATTACGAATAGTGCGAAGTAAGTTTAACGGCATCCGAGTTATTCTTGCTGTCTTACCGGATAAACGTTCGCATAAGTTAATAATTTCTTGGGCACTCCAAGCGCGAGTTCCCACCACTGGGAAGGTTTTCCACTGCGTTTCTTCTCTTTCTAGCGCTTTAATAGCAAACTTGGCGATATCTTGAGTATCCATATAAGCAATGGGGGAAGAATCTCCTGTTACCCATACTGGCTGTGCTTCTAAAATAGGAATACCGTATTGTCCAATTAAGCCCTGCATGAAGCCAGCTAACTGTAAAACGGTATAATTTAAGCCGGATTCTGCCAAAAATAATTCCGTACAGCGCTTGATTTCCATTAAGGGTACTTCTGGATAATCTTGGTTATTTAATATTGAGAAAAAGATAAAACGTTCAATATTGGCTGCTGCTGCTGCTTGAATTAATGCTACTTTCCCATCCCAATCTACTTGTTTAATACTTAGCGAATCTGTGGGACGAGATGTGGATGCATCTATTACAGCGTCTACACCGTCAACTGCGGCTGCGAGGGTTTCGGGGTAGCATAAATCTCCCCGTACTAATTCTGCACCCCACTCTTTAAGAAATGATGCTTTCCTAGAACTTCGGGCAAGACAGCGTACCTCATAACCTCGATCGATCGCATGACGAGCAACCTGTCTTCCCAAGGTACCAGTCGCACCTACTATCAATATTTTCATCAGGTTTGATTAAAAAATGTTAACTTTTATTAAAACAATTTTATCAGAATTGTTTTTTAAAGCAAAAGTAAAGCAAAATTTGTTACTTAAAGCAATTAAGTTGGCAGAGACTGCTTTAAGAGCCTCTAGCCAACAAGTGAAGCAATATAATGCAGATTATTGCTAATTTTATTCTGGCTCTGCACCTTGAATCTTGAGTAACAAAGTACCTATAGCCCAACCAACGAAGATTAAGCCGAAGGATAATACAGCTGCGTTAAACATTTCGCCGCCCATTTTAGTTCTCCTTAATTAGTTAATTATTAAGTTAAGTGTACCAGAGCGGTAGGGAATAGGGAGATGGGGAGATGGGGAGAGATAATTGTTAACTCATAACTTCTCACTTTTAATCCAAAATCTTTTAACAACTAACAACTAACAACTAACCACTAACTATTATGATGTATCAATTGAATCAACAAAAACCTGAGACTCGTTTAAACTGTCGTCCGCGTTTGGCGGTGACTTTGGGGGACCCGGCAGGGATTGGAACGGAGGTTGTATTCAAGGCTTTGACCGATCCGGAGGTTGGTAAAAGTTGCGATTTGACTGTAGTTGGAAACCGAGATTTACTATTCAAAAATTATACTAGCTTGCAAGAAAATGAGAACATAGATTTTTTGGTGAATCCGGCTCAGTTATCGATTTTAGATGTGAGTTTGGACGACAATATTAAGGATAAAGTTAATGTTGGGGTTGAAAATGCGGCGAGTGGTGCGGCAAGCTTTGCTTATATGGAAGCTGCTATTGCTGCTACGCTTGCAGGTAATTTTGATGGAATCGTTACCGGGCCAATTGCTAAATCTGCTTGGAAGGCTGCGGGTTATAATTATCCGGGGCAAACGGAACTTTTAGCTCAAAAGGCTGATGTAGAAAAATTTGGAATGCTGTTTGTAGCTCGTTCTCCTCATACTAATTGGACTCTGCGAACTCTACTTGCAACCACACATATACCATTGTGTCAAGTTCCAGAAACGCTAACACCGGAATTGATGACACGTAAATTGGATTTGCTGGAGGAATGCTTAGAAAAAGACTTTGGAATTACCAATGGAAAAATTGCGATCGCGGGATTGAATCCCCATAGTGGAGAAAAAGGACAGTTAGGGCGTGAAGAAGCAGATTGGTTGATTGGTTGGTTGGAGGAAGAGAAGAAAAAGCGTCCAAATTTAACTTTAGAAGGATTGATTCCGCCAGATACAATGTGGGTGAAACCGGGACAAGCTTGGTATGGTAATTCTAAAATTGAATCTAAAATTCAAGCAGCTGATGGTTATTTAGCGCTTTATCACGATCAAGGTTTGATTCCGGTAAAGTTAATGGCTTTCGATCGAGCAGTTAATACTACGATTGGATTACCTTTTATTAGAACATCTCCCGATCACGGAACGGCTTTTGATATTGCACTTAAGGGAATTGCTGACGCTACGAGCATGAAAGCTGCGATTGAGTTAGCCAGCGAATTGGTATCTGTGAGATTGGGAAATAGATAGAATTTAGTATTTATGGTTCTTCCATACAAATAAAAAGGCTTGTAGTCGCGCTTTAACGCTTCCTATAAGAAAGAGGCGCTGTTAGCGTAGCGTGCCCGAAGCGGGCATAGCGCAACTGCGAACATTTTTATTTAAAAAAGATAATATCACCTTAACACCTGGTTAAGAAAAAGTTAACAATAAACATTTATATTTTGATTATTATTTTGCTTTCATCCTTTTATCATGTTTCGTAGACTATTATTTTGTATATTTTTCCTAATCGGGCTTTATGGTTGTTTTGAATACAAGTCAAATTTTGTTAACACAACAACTGTTGCCCAAAGCCAAGTAATATTAGCTCCAGAAATAAAGGATGTTGGTGTTCCTAAGAATAAAAGCCAAACTATTTTAACTTTTACTAAACCAAAAAATATTATTCATGTTGCGATTGATGGTAGCAATAAAACTGGTGATGGCAGTTTGGATAAACCATTACGAACTTTAGAAAAAGCTTTCAATATTGCTAAAAAAAACTCTTTAATTAAGATGGGGCAAGGTACGTTTGAAGTTAACCGGATGATAAAGGTGCCTTCACATGTTAGTTTAGAAGGCGCTGGAGAAAAAACGGTGATTGTATCTGGTAATAATTATCGAGGTGTACTTTTTGAAGCGAAAGATTTTAAGAACAAAAAAGGTGACGGATACCAGTATTTTCGTAATTTTAATGTTGATGGAAAAAATACAGCTAACTTAGGATTTCGGGCTTGGGGAAGAGAGAATACTTTGTTTGAAAATATTACTTTTACTAACCTGAATAATGCTGGAATTGATATTTCTGGCTCAAATGGTGAAATTAGTAATTGCCGATTTATTAATGCTTCTGGTAGAGAAGGTAAGAAAAATCAACATTTCTCCGGCGCAATTCGATTCATGGGCACTAAAGACTTGCAAATTCACGATAACTATATAGAAGAGAATTCTGGCGGTGGTATTAAAAGTGTTGCTAGTAAGATTCGCGATACTCAAATATATAACAATAAAATTAATATTATAGGTTCAAAACAGAAACCAGTAAATAAATCAGCTTCTATTGAAATTTGGGATTTACAGAAAGGAAATAAAATTTATAATAACGATCTAAATGGTTGGGTTTCGTTGGTTAATCAATGGAATAAAGACGAAGATATTGCGGAAACTGGTAACTTGATTTTCTATAAGAATAAATTACACGCAAATCCTGGTGTTACTGACAATATGTCGGGTTTAGAGTTAGGAATTAAGGGAGCCGAATTTTATGAAAATACTTTCAGTGGATTTAAACATCGTATTTTCTGGATAGAAGGTTGGGGTGGAAAGAAGAAATCGACTAAAAATATCAGCATCCATGATAATAAGTTTAACGATTGCGGTAATGCAATGAATCTTGGCCCCAATGGAAACGGAGTTGCAAATCTGAAGTTTCACGATAATTGGATTGAAAGCTGTAATGGTATAGCTATGGGAATGGGAGGAAATAAAAAACTAGTTAATATTACACTCACCGATAATATTTTCGTCAATGCCAAAAAAGCTATCTCTTTATATGGCAAAAGCAAGCAGTATGTTAAACTTCGTATTGCTGGTAATAAAGCTTATAGTTCTAAAGTTGCCCTAGATAATAATGTGAAGGGATTAAATATTCGTCAAAGTAATGCAGTGACTTTGAAAAAAGGTTTGCCAGCGACTGAAAATTTTGATAACTAATAGGAATGGCCGCAAGCGTAACCAGAAATGAAGCATTCTAACTGTTAAGATCCCCCCAACCCCCTCTTTGCGTAAATCCTGACTAGTACTAGACCACATAAGTTATGAGGGGTTTACGTAGTGCGAGCATCTTGCTCGCTAGCCTTGACGAGGGAGCGAGACGCTCCCACTACGAGCGCGTTACCCCGCAAAATTAATGTGGTGGAGTACTAGTTGAGCAAAGAAAAAATCTGCTATTTTTGTAGGTGACGTATTATACCTGAATACTACCTTTATGATTTCGCTTGCTCGTATCTTAATTCAAAAAATTATCTGAAATTTTTTTTTAATAATACTTCGCGCTCGCTACTTTTTCGGTTATGCTAGTGTTATAGGTGATTTAGATAACCATTATTCACCGAAATTTCCACACTTCACACACACTATATTTGAAATCAGTAGCTCTGCAATCCAATGATGCTACTGATTTTTTTTATTTTCAACTGAAAAATTAAATTAGTAGTAATATATACTCTCAGTGCTGACAGTGAAAACCGTTGTAAACTTGCTGTTTTAAGAGCTTTGAGGCAATTTCAATATCCCCCTAAAAAAAGGGGGATTCTGAAGTTTACAATAATTTATTTATCTGGGAAGGCTAAGCGCTAGGTGTAGGTGCTTCTCCTAATGGCATTACGGCGCTTATTTGAGGTGCGTGGGCAAAAAACGCTATTCCTCCGCAGGTAGGACACTGTACTCTATGATCTATTGGTTCGCTACCATCGTGATGGGTTTGAATTAATAGGGGTTGGTCGCATTTATAGCATTGTGTAAAAAGGCGCGGGCTATCAGTGTTGCAGTCTACCACCGTAATTGGTTGAAATTTTTTGGGTACGGGTGGTTTTGGTTTTGGCTTTGAAGTATTTTCTGATTCTGGCATCAGATGATTTTTCCTTGTTTTGGTTTGTTTTCAGATTTTATATATGATGACCTTGTTTTAAAAAAGCGACAAATCGCTTACTACGAACAATAAATCACAAATTATTCTACTTCTTCTGCTAGAGTATGAATCGTTTCTAATTCTTCGGGGGACATTTTATCAAGATTTTTCAATATAAAATTCATTCTTCCCTCATTCTTCAATTTATCTCGATGTCGGTTGAGAAAATCCCAATATAAATAGTTGAAGGGGCAAGCTTTTTCTCCGGTGCGTTTTGAATGCTTGTAAAAACAACTTTTACAATAATCGCTCATTTTATTAATATAGTTGGCGGATGCGGCATAAGGTTTGGATGCGAGTAAACCACCATCTGCATATTGTCCCATACCGATGACGTTGGTTTGCATTACCCAGTCGTAAGCATCGATGAATGCTGAGTGAAACCAGGTTTCTAATTCTTGCGGTGATATTCCGGCAATTAAGCCAAAGTTATTTAGTACCATCAATCTTTGAATATGATGAACGTAACCTATATCCATTACCTGGGTTAAGATTTGATGCAGGCAGTTCATTTTGGTTTCACCACTCCAAAAGAATTCGGGTAGTGGTTTATGATGTTCAAACCAATTTTGTTGGGGATAATCTTCGTCAACATGATGATAAATTCCGTGCATATATTCTCTCCATCCCAACACCTGACGGATGAAACCTTCCACACTATTTAATGCAAGTTGATTTTCGTTATAAGCTGCTTCTGCTGCTTGAATTATTTCTAAAGGTTGAAGTAAGCCAAGATTTAAATAAGGAGAAATCATTGCGTGCCACATTGTTTCTTCTCCCGTTACCATTGCATCTTGATATGGGCCAAAATCTGGTAAGCGAATTTCGATAAAATATTTTAGTACTTCTAATGCTTGTTTGCGAGTGACTCCCCAACGAAATTCTTTTAAGTCTCCATAAGTTGGGATATTTAAAGAATTAACTTGTTGAATTACTTCTTGGGTAATATTATCTGGTTCAAACCATAAAGGCTCGGGAGTATTCAGTTTAGCTTTGGGTGGTTTGCGATTTTCTTTATCGAGATTCCATTTTCCAGCAACTGGTTTATCATCTTCCATTAATATATCAAAGCGTCTTCTTCCTTCCCTATAAAAATCTTCCATTAACAACCGTTTGCGATTTTTAGCCCATTTATGAAAGTCTTCTGCGCTCCATAAAAATTGATTGTTGAGAAGTAAGTTGATATCGCAAGGTAATTTTAAATTTTCGATTATTTGCAGAAAAGGTTTGTCGTTGGGAGACATTATCTGTAACTCGTCAATTTGATTTTCTTTTACCCATGTAAGAAGGGGAGTTTGAAAATCTTCCGCGATTTTGTAAGTTACTGAATAACCTTGTTGACGTAATTCTTCTGCAAAATGCCGCATTGCCGACCAAATTAATACCAGCTTTTGTTTGTGATATCTAAGTTGTTTGATGTGGGAGTAGGATTCTATGAGGATAATTTCTACTTGTGAGGAGTTGTTGCAATTTTGTAAAGCTGTTTGTGTTGAATATAATTGATCGCCTAATATCCAGATTCCTGTTGTCATGATTGGTAATTATAGTTTTGTTTTTTAAGTATAGGTAGGAAGGTTATACAATTTACTTTTATATTACGGATTTTAAAACCGCAGAGAGCGCAGAGAGCGCTGAGGGAAGAGAATAAGAGAGAGGTAGTTTGTTTGCCCTGGGAATTATAAAAGTTACTGGAGTTAGAATAATTTTAGGAAGTAGATAAAGGTAGAAAGGATGAATATTCAACTTAAACCTGAGCAAGAGAAATTTATTCAAGAGCAAATGGCTACGGGTAAATATCAAAATCCCCAAGAAATAATTGATATCGCATTTATCGTATTACAAAAATTAAATACAGATGAGGCAATTAGTCAAGATATTCTAACTTATCGTAATAAAAAAAATCATAATAACTTTTTAGAAGCTGCTAATAAAGCTTATGAAAATTTAAGAAAGAATCCAAAAGCTTGGCAAGAAGAATTAGAAGAAAGAGAATTATGGGAACAAACTTTATCTGATGGTTTTGAGGAAGCTTGACTATAATAAATCAAAATTCAGTTATAAAGTTATTAAATAAAAATATTTTGATTTCGGCAGTATTTGTAACTGTATATTGGTTGTATTTAAAAATTATTGTAAGATAGTTTATTTTTTATAATTGTAATAACAACGATAAAACCTTAAATAAAAGTTATTGCTCATTTAAAAACCAATTTTCAATTTCCAATTCTGTAAAATTATCGAAATCCGATACATTATTCGTAACGAGAATCAAACCGTTAACTTTAGCAATCGCAGCAATTTGACTATCTGCAAATGATGGTGTTTTACCAATTTTTATTAAACGCGCTCTTTCCGTAGCGTGCCATTTTGCCGCGTTAGCATCGTATGCAATAAGAGGTATGTTAGGTTTAATTACTACTTTAATATATCTTTCTATCGTCTGACGTTTCTTTGATTCTGGAAGACGGTAACAACCAAAAAGTAATTCATGATAAACAATACTTGTTGTGACAATTTCATCTTCATATTGCCGCAACTTTTCCATTACATTTGTGTTTGGAATTGGTCGTAATGGTTCAGAAATAATATTAGTATCTAGTAAAAACCGCCAACTCACCAAATTACCTCTCTTCCGGGTGAATTATCTCGTACATCAGCAAAAATTTCTGGTTCAATTGCTGCTGTTTCTAAGTCTTCTTCCTGGCGGAATTTTTCTAGATTATCCCAAAGTTTCCCTTGATTATTGACTGTTGTTGTAGACTCTTCATAGGTTGTATAAATTATAATTTCTTGCCCATCAGGAATATCTATTTCCTCAAATATTTCTATAGTTTTTCCCCGTTTGATACCTTTAATTTGCATTGGTTTAAATTAGATCGGGTTGTTTCTATTTTTAATTTTACCTTTTTCTCTATGTAATGGTATTAATTATTTATATGCCTTTGTCCGATACATCAAGAGTACGAGGACGCATTCTTGCTACGAGGGGTGCTTGTTGGGAGATTTGTTGATGGTAGTTTTGCTCGAATAAATCCAATGTGGGAGAGAGGGGAAGAAAATTTCACGACTTTGCGATTTTAGATTTATTTGCGGAGGAAAGAGATGTGTTAGGTGTCTCAACATTGGCTAATTGGACTTGAAACACATAGTTCTCACTATAATGATTTTCATCATTTATTGCTTTGATTAAACATTTTCAATCAATTCAAAATCAAATTTATCAACAGAGCGTCCGTTAACCACAATTTCAATACTGTGAAATCCGGGATAATAAGTTCTTGTCGATCGCTGTTTAAATTTATGCTTCCCCGACAAAGTATTTTTTTCCCCAGGTGACAATTCTATTTGTCTTAGCTTAAAAACTTTCTTGGATAACTTACCATTTGCCAATACTCGATGCAGAATATAATCTACAACAAGATTCACGTTTTCAGATTCTTCAGAAACAAGATTACAAGAAAAATTCAATTCATCACCAATTTTCACTACCAAAGGTTGAAATTGAACGTTTTCAACTCGAATATTCTCACCACCAACAAAACCCAAAATAGATAAAGCTTGTTTATTCCCTTGCTTAACTAACGTTCTCAATCCATGACGTACAGTCCACTGAGCAATTTCATCTCCAGAATTCCACCAATGTTGTGCCGTTTCTACTGCTAAATCTGGATTATCCTTAGCAATATCATTTAAATTATTTGCAACAGAACGACGAACAATTAAATTCGGGTCATTATATAGTTGGTTTAATATGCCAATAATAAAAGATGGGTTTTCGATAAATGGTTTTAATTGTATACTCCAAGGTAATCTAGGTCTACTTCCTTCTGAAGCAAGTCGTCTGACACGCCAATCTGCATGAGATGTCCACTTAAGAAGACGCGGTAAAGTTGTATCTGGGTATCTTAAAATAAAAGGACGAATTGCAAATTCCGCACTGAAGTGAAGCGTCATTTTTTCGAGTGAATCAAGTGCGATGTCTGGATTATCTAAACCTTGAGCAGCAACGAAATCGAGAAAAGGCATAAAACGAAATCCGTAATAACCTTCCAAACCTCCAGAATTACCATCTCCCCCCATCGCTTCAATAAGAATGCTCGCTGCTTTTTCAAATTCCAAAGGTAAATATGATGTGAGAGCATTACATATTTGTGTAGAGCGCTGCTTTAATTCTAAATTATCAAGATTTTGATTAGCGTCTTGCTCAAAAGCAACTTTGTCAAATGGCGGAAAAACTTTTTTTATCCTTTGTGCTAAATCAGTAATAACTTCTTGGTTGAAAATTGTTTTTAGCTGGTTAGACATCTGGACATTTAACTGATTTAATGACTTGAACTTAAGACTAGGATTGAATTCCTTAGAAACACGGCTTCTTTACTCACCGAAAAACCTCTTTTCAGTAAAAAATTTAACGTCGCAGAAGTTGGCATCGCTGAACTTGGCAGTAGCGTCCTCGCAGCCAATGAAATTCGATTGCCACAACTCAGCTTTAGTCCAGATAGTATTACTCAAGTTGCAGCGAATGAAGTCACATCCTACAAGATTATTAATCCCGGTGAAGTCAGAGCCAGTGAAGTCAACATCTTCCCAAACAATAATATCCCAGATAGTATATCGAAAATTAACTCTTCTCAAAATAGCACCACTAAAATCAGCCCAGAGGTAAGAATTTTCCAAGTTGATATCACTGAGATCGACACCTTTGAGCAATCCGTCATCAATATCAAATATAGTAACCTCGGTGAAATTTCGCTCTCCAGCATCGTATCTGCTCAAGAGTTCTCTAATACTAATCTTTTGTTTTTCGATTTCCATTCTTCTTTATGTTTATATACACACCAAGTAGATTTAAATGACTATCAAATTGGATTCCGGTTTTGAAATTCTTTATTTGAGCGACTTGAGTTATGAATGCTCGAATAAATCCATTAAAAATAAACAACTCATCAGTTGTTATTATGCTCAACCGTTAGTAACAATGACCTAAATACAGGCTGTGTAAGGATTTTTTATTTTATATAATTAATTTATGCTAATTTTACTCTATTTTTCCCTGCTGCCTACTGCCGACTGCCTACTGCCTTAAAACGACTATTTATATGGCATATCAAGTACTGAAGAACCAAATAAACAACAATCAATTAGCAGTTTTTACTTTTAAATAGGTAATCTACCTGGGATGCTCGTTCAAATAAATTATAGTAATTTGCAATATACGTCTCGATTTCTTGAAAAGACTTTTCGTTCAAGCATTCAATCAACATATAATTGGGTCGATATTTCTCAAAATTCAACCCTTTCAAAGCATTTAATTCAAATCCTTCTACATCCAAAGACAAAAAATCAATCTCGGATACATTGGCTCAATCTAATATAGAAGTTAACGTTCTAGCTGGTACCTTAATTGAGTAAGGAGTAAATCCCAATTTTCTTCCAGCTATAGCTGCACGTTCGGCTTCTATTTTCTCATCATCGAAAGCACCTCGAACCAGAGACATCAAATGACCGTAAATCATTTCAACTTCTTGCTGGGAATCCGAGGACACTAAAGCGTAATTAAATACGGTTGAATTTGGTCTTTCTTTGACGCATTCCTGATAAAGATGTGGAATCGGTTCTATTAAAATTCCTTTCCAGTTTCTAAATCGCTCTAAGTAATAGGTATTGCTTTCGGAAAAACCGTTATTTGCTCCTACCTCGATAAAAAATCCATTCTGAGGTAAATATTTTTCTATCTTTGCACCTACTCCCCGACGATAAGGTCGAGAATAGCGTTCGCTACCTAATAATTCAAAAAAATATCGTCGGTATTTACTGCTGAAATTTTTAATGCTTTGAAGCTCTATCATTATATGAAAAATAATACCTTTAAATTAAATTAGTTTTCTACGCTCCTTGTTTATCCTTCCCTGTCAACTGTTTAATAACCAACTGCACTGCTAAAGCTAACAACCCAACTCCAACTATTCCAAAAATTCCGGTACCCAAAGCAACTACCCCTACAACTAATGTTCTCACTGCTGAGGAAATACTCACCACCATTGGATTATCGGAAGTAACTGGTTTCGAGGCAAAAGTTGTCGCAATCGAAACCATTAATTTGTACATCGCAAATCCCAATCCCCCACACATCGTTGCTCCAATTATGCAACGTAAGGGAGTTGGTTGATTTTCTTCTTGATTGTCTTCTTGATTCTCAGTTTGTTTAGTTAAGTTTTCTTCAGTCATGATTTTGTGAAAGGGAGTAGGGAATAGGGAAGAGAAATAAAATGTAAGCTTTAATTTCAGAACTTCACCCCTCTCCAAAACATCGGAGAGGGGAAGGGGGTGAGGTTTCTTAATTTACCACTTGAATCCCATTCGTTATCAACTTGGTGACGAACAATTCTAAATCTTCGTCGGGAATTTCGTTTCTTAAATTTATTTTTACTTCTTCTGCTTTATTTTTAGATTCGCATAAAGCAAATACACTTGGGCCACTACCCGACATCATGGTTCCTAAAATGTCGTATTTTGCAAAGCTTTCTTTCAACTTTAATACTTGAGGATACTCTGGTAATACCACCTTCTCTAAATCGTTATGCATTTTCTGCGCGATTTCTTTCACATCATGACGCAGAATTGCTTTAACTATTTCTCCTGAATGTACCGCACTCGCACGCGCTGCTAAACTGTCTTTATCCTTGATATAACTATCGCCAAATTCGGAGCGATAGGTATTGTAAGCCCAAAGTGTGGAAACTTCCAAACTACGATACTTCGCCAATACTATATATATATCTCCCAAACCCGATAATGGAGAAAGTACTTCACCTCGACGAGTTGCGATCGCGGTTCCTCCTCCAATACAAAATGGTACATCAGAACCAATTTTACCTGCTAATTCTTCTAATTCTAATTTAGTTAATCCTAGTTTCCATAATAAATTCATCCCTACTAAAACTGCTGCTGCATCTGTTGAACCCCCTGCTAAACCTGCTGCTATAGGAATGCGTTTGTGAAGCGTTATATCTACACCTCCAAAAGTCGCAAAGCTATCGGGAAATTCGCTAACCATCAAATCGGCAGCCCGGTAAGCCAAGTTAGTTTTGTCTACGGGAACCTGCTTATTATCGCATCGCAATCGAATCAACTCTATTCCGTTTGCTTCTATTTCTATTTGGTCTGCAAGCTCTATACTTTGCAATATCATAGCTAACTCATGATACCCATCGGGGCGATCGCCGATGATTTCCAAATATAAGTTAATTTTGGCTGGAGCAATTAAAGTGTAGCTACGCATCTTGATTTTCTAGTTCGTTAGCTAAGTTTACCCATTGCATGACACTAAGTTCTTCAGCGCGAGCTTGAGGGTTGACGCTTAACTTTTCTAGTAATTGTGTCAGATTCTCGCGCTCTACTATCGATTGCAAATTATTTCGTAACATTTTACGTTTTGCACTAAATCCGACTTTTACCAAGGTTTCTAATCTCTGGGGATTTTTAGCTACTATTTCCCTTTCTCGTGGAAGCAACCTGATAACCGCAGAATCAACTTTCGGTGGTGGATAAAATGCCTTTGCGGGAACGGTACAAATCATCTCGCAATCTGCTAGGTATTGTACCCTTACCGACAGCGCTCCAAAACTTGTTCTACCTGGTTTCGCTACAATTCTTTCTGCTACTTCTTTCTGAACTAATAATACTATTGAATCGTAAGGCTGCGGATTAGGACTACCAATCTTCCCTAACAATTTTTCGATAATAGGGCCAGTAATATTATAAGGGATATTAGCTACTACTTTATTTTGATTTTTAAATCGGGAAAAATCTTTTACCAAAACGGATAAATCTACATTTAAAAAATCCTCGTTCAATAGCAATAAATTTTCCCTATCTCCTAACTTCTGAACTAATAACTTACATAAATCCCTGTCAATCTCCACAGCTAATACAGAATTAACTTTTTCTAAAAGCTGCCTTGTTAACACTCCTTTACCGGGACCTATTTCCAAAACTCTGTCTGTATCTTTTAATTCACCAGCCTTGATAATGCTATTCAAAGCCTTATCACTCTGTAACCAATGCTGAGCAAGGGACTTGCGCGGCTTCATTCTCTGTATCTCCCTTTAATTCTATATTTCTGAGTATCTTTTAAAACGATATTCTTACTTTCCTCTTACTTTCTATACTCTATTTATTAGTAATGCAGTACTAATAAAATCGGGAATCACCATTTTACCCTTCTTTGACGAGTAATAAATCAATTACAAAAATAAAACTAATGTACTAACGTGGTAGTTGAGAAAAAGCGTTTGATTTACAGCTTAATTTTTAGTTTGATTAACGGGAATTTCAATCCGGAATTCAGTTCCTTCACCTGGGATTGAAAACAATGATAAATTGCCACCATGTTTATTTACCACAATTTGATAGCTAATTGATAGACCTAAGCCGGTACCTTTTCCAACTTCTTTAGTAGTAAAGAAGGGGTCAAATAGTTTAGATTGAATTGGTGCGGGTATTCCGGAACCGTTATCTAAAAGATGAATTGCGACTCGGTTATTTTCGAGGAGCTTGGTGTGAATTTGGATTTGAGGGGTAGTAAGAGATTTTTGAGATTCAAGAGCATCGATCGCGTTAGCGAGAATATTCATCAGCACCTGATTTAGCTGAGAGGGGAAACAATCAACTAGGGGAAGAGAAGCGTAATTTTTAACAATTTGGATTTCGGGGAAGTTGGGTTTTGCTTTCAGACGATTTTGCAGAATCATCAAGGTAGAATCAATACCTTCGTGGATATTTACAGCTTTGAATTGAGCTTCGTCGAGACGGGAGAAGTTGCGTAAAGATAAGACAATTTCTCGGATACGTTGAGTACCTTGTTTCATCGAATTGAGCATCTTAATGAAATCTTCTTTGAGGAATTCTAATTCAACAGCTTCGATTTCTTCTTGGATATCTTCAGGGGGATTTGGGTAATGCTGTTGGTAAAGTTCGAGTATTCCAAGTACATCTTGAGCGTATTGAGTTGCGGGAGTTATATTTCCGTGGATGAAATTGACAGGATTATTGATTTCGTGAGCAACACCCGCTACCATTTGACCCAAAGAAGACATTTTTTCACTTTGAATAAGTTGAGCTTGGGTAATTTTGAGTTCGTGTAGAGTGTTTTGTAATTCGATTTCAGCTAATTTACGTTCGGTAATATCTGTAGCAACACCAAGAAATTGTGTAACGTCACCATAAGGGTTGCGAGTGAAGACGGTATCTCGACTGTAAAGCCAGCAATACTCACCGTCAGCTTTTCTAACCCGATATTCCGATTCTTGAATTTCCCCATCTTTAGCAGCAGCAATTTTTTGGAAACCAGATGCTACTTTTTCTAAATCTTCTGGATGAATAATTGTTTGAAAAAGATTCTTACCCATCTCTTGGATTTCTTGGGAAGAATAACCGAGAATTGCAGCGATTTCGTGATTTGCGTAAATATTTTGTTGTTTTTCTAAATCGTAGATATAGATCGTGCTGGGGGAAGAATCGGTAATTCGTTGGATAAAATGCTGTTTCGCTTGAATTTCCGCTTCAGCTTGTTTTCGTTCGTTGATATCGCGGACGTTAGCTAAGATGATATCTTGAGAATTAAGGGTAACTCTACGTAAAAAGACTTCTACATCAAAGGTATAATTATCGTGGGGACGTTTTGCTTTCCATTCAAATAACTGGCGATCGCCATTAATCACTTTTTCCCAAATTTTGGGTAATTCCTCAATGGGATTATCGGGACTAGAAAAATCAACTGGAATCGACATTTTAGTAACTTCGTCACGATTTACTCCATAAAGAAGGAGCATTTGCTCGTTAACATCTATAATATTTCCATCAAGGTCGTGAATAAATATCGCATCGTAAAGGCTATCTAATAAAGTTCGGAGATTTTGTTCGGAGGAGCGGATAACTTGTTCGGCTTTTTTTTGCTCGGTAATTTCAAAAGTGGTTCCTACCAAGCGGTAAATTTTACCATCAACATTTTTGAGAGGATTGAGAGTTGTTAACCACCAGCTTGGAGTTTCATCAAAATTGAAACATTCTTCGTAAACTATAGTTTTAGATAATTCCACACACTCGATAAACTTTCGCTGTACTTGTTTTCCTAAAATATTTCCAAATACTTCATCTGGTTTTTTACCCGTAATTTCTTCGCTGCGAATACCAATAGCACGTTCGCAAGCGGGATTGCATCCAGCAAAACGAAGAATCCCATCTTCTAAAACATCAACAACAAAGATAGCGTGTTCCGAACCATCGTAAACGCTGCGTAGAAACTGCTTTTGTTCCTGGGATTGAGCTTCTGCTAATTTACGCTGGGTAATATCAATTATGCAGCCGTTCGAGAAAATCGCACCGTCGGGTTGTTTTTCTAATCGAGAAAATCCTTGCAACCATTTTTCTTTTCCCGAAGGAGTAATTATGCGCCATTCGTATTCCCAATTTTTTAAAGTTGGGATGCAATCAGCCATCGATTGATTGAAACCATCAATATCTTTATAGTGGATCGTATTCGTAAAAATATCTGGGTTTCGTCGAACTTGTTCGGGTTCTAATTCAACAAGCTCGCGACAACCTTCAGAGACATAAGATAAACGGACATCACCATCCGGGTAAAGTTGGTATTGATAGAGCATACCCGGAACATTAGCAGCAAGACGGTTCAATCGCGTTTCAGTTTCAACTGCCAATAAAGTTCTTTCCTCAACCCGACGCTCCAAATCCTTATTTAAACACCTTAGTTCATATTCGGTTTCATGTTGGGCGATGGCACCACCCAAGTTCATTGCAAAAGCTTGTAAAACAGACTTTTGTGCATCCGACCATTGCCGTAAAGTTGTATAATCTTCAAAACCAATAAAACCCCACCATTTACCTTTTACTTGAATGGGGATAACAAATATTGAACGACTTCCTTGAAATTGAGATTCATCTTCAACAGTAATAATAGAATTACCGCATCGAAGCTGTTCGTACCATAAAGGTGAAAAGTTATTGTAAGAAAGATTTTGTAACAAAGGATAATCTTGTTCCGAATTTACCCTATCAGCAACCCATTCCCAACGCTGACTCAAAAACAATTCCTCCGTTAACTTCGGGGAATGATTTTCAAAGATATATATTCTATCCGATTCTGTAGCTTTACCCAACTCAGCCAAAGCAGTATTAATAGACGTATCGTAATCTTGAGTAGTTAACAAGCAACTGGTAGCATTCTTCATCCCATCAAGCAAAGCTTCCCACTGCTGCAAATCGGAAACCCTTTCCCGAAGCTTCACCAACTCCACGAACAAAGACTCATAAATACTTTTATCAATAGTAATGAGATTGTTTCCCATAGTCTCATCAACCGTCACAGCGGCTTATTTTATATAAAATTCATACTTATAGTTCCCAAAAAGCACTTAGGAAACAACATCTTTATTTACCTAAATTTTAGGGAGTGGGGAACAGGGAACAGGGAACGGGGAACATAAAAGAAATAATATTTACCGAATAGTTCTAAAAACTTTATTTTATATCTTATAGTCTCAAAATATTCATATTCCTACCTCCTTTTCCTTCTTACCTCAGCGTTCTCCGCGTCTAGTAAGGTTTATCATTTCAATAAGTAGGGAAAAATTGTAGGGTGTGTGACTAGGGTGTTGACTTTGATGGTTTTTCGCAAATTTCCCGAAAATTTATTTGTGTTGCTTTTACTGCATTGAAAGTGGCTGTAACAGCCACTTTCAACCCAAAAAGTATGGACACAGAATCTGCATGAAGTCTTGCGGGCTAAAGGATACAGAGTCAACACCCTAGTGTGTGACGCTTTAAGAAATATTATATGTAACGATAAGACTTATAGCATCACGCACCATCATGATTTTAGGCAAATTATAATAATTAAAATTAGCTCTTTTTCCATCAAGATAATTGGTGCGTTAGACGAATTAAAATTATTTATTTTTTTATGATATAGTCGTGCGTCTAACACAACGGCAGTTTTGCGGGAGGAGCATCCACACCGCAAACTACCTCCCCTACAAAAATTTTTTCTCAATTCAACAACTCTCCCAACCGATGCTTAATCAAAATCCCCCTCAAAGACTCATTTTCTGCCTTCAAACTTAAATTTTCTGCTTCCAACTCCTTAATTCTCTCCTTTAAAGCTTCCTTACTAGTTCCATTTCGGTGAATAACCACTTCTTGATAAATTTGTAAATTAGTATCCTCGCTCATCCACCGCTGATAAGTCTTGGTATGCTCCTGTACCGTATGTCCCATGTAATCAGCCATAGTCTTAATTGGCACTTGCAACCGATGTCCCCGAATTGCAAAAGCATGACGTAAATCGTAAGGCTTAAAACCGATACCAATATTTCTAAATTTAATATGAATTAAAGCCGTTTTATTACTCAAACTTCCCCCAGCTTGCGGTAATTTAACATTCTTTAAATCAAATAATTCTATCCAGTGAGGATACAAAGGAGGAATCCCGCAACTTCTTTCACCAGTCTTCGTCCCTTCAGTCAAACTAGGATTTAAATAAACTAGATGAAACTTATTATTTTTATCAACAAAAGCTTCTAAATCAATAGCAAACAATTCATGAGGTCTTAAACCGTAAGTAGCCAACATACCATATAGCCACTGCCACTGTTCCGGTTTAGTTACATCCTTACTCGCATAACTTGACAAGGCTTCTCCAATAGTAGAAAAACCATTTACAACCTCCTCATCGGTAGGGATTTTACGTAGAGTAGGTTGCGGCAAAGGAGTTGCATAAGAATCAATAATCTTACTACCATCAAACTCGCAAAACTGGCAAAACTTCTTTAACTGCCAAGCCAAATAAAATCTAGAATTACTGAATGGCTTAGTATTCTTCAAAGCAAATTCTAAAGCATCTTTATTTAAAGGTTTATCTTGAGGTAACTTTTTTAAATGCCGTAAATAATGACTTTCCCAAGTCTTAATACCCTGCCTATTTTTCTCATGAGTCTTCCAAAACTCTTGCTGATAATCTTCAATTAATTCCCCAATCGTTTTAACCGGGCTTTCATCTCTCGACGGTATTAACTTCTGAGCTTGTTTACCTAATAATTCAGGAGTCCATTGAAACTGTTTCGTCATCAACAATAAATCCAACTCCCGAGCCTTCGCAACAGCAGCTTTTAAACCTACATCATTAGCCGCAAAACCTAACGAAATGGTATACTGTTTATTGGAACTGTTATTCTTACCAATATCTCCGGATTTACAGGGAAAAGTACCTTGCAAAGCGATAGTTTTAGCATTAGTTAATTTAAGCTTAACTTTTACTCTATCTAAACTTAAAGCCAAATTAGCTTGCATCACGCTATATTTTATTCGCAAATACTCGCGCTCTAACTTAATAAACTCATCCGATTTAGATACTTTAGCCTTCCATTGCTTCCATTTACCAGGTTCCCATTTATCTATAGGAATACCTTCCCATTCGGCTTTGCGTAGATTATAAGTACTAGATTGGTTATTAGACATAAAACAATTTTTACTATCTTTTAAACAATTTCAGGAATAGTCCTGAATTAAGAGGTAGAAGAATTTGAATAATTATAATTAATAATTGGTAAGTAAATGTTCACTTTACAATTTTTTTTTAATTTCCTTACTCTGTATAATTCCTACTGCCTACCGCCTACTCCCTATATTTACAAAATTGCAGCTTACTAACATAAAAAAAATCTGCAATATCGGCTATAGATTGATACGGACTAGATATAAGTAATACTGAAATAAAAAGAAATACTTAGGGGTATAACACTATGAACAAGTTTTTCCGTAACACAAAAAAATATATTTTCCCTTTGATGTTATCAGCAATGGCGATCGCCGCAAGCAGTTGTGGTTCAAATCCAGATGTTGACAGCACTCTCGAAACACCATCAGATGAATCTCCAGTAGCCAGCAGTCCATTTCCCACACCTAGCAGCGAAATCCAAACCCCCGCCGAAATAACGACTACACCATCCCCAACAGCAAAAACAGCACCATTTGGAGTAGAAACAACCCCAACACCAGAAACCCCCAATCAAAACAAAACTGGGAATCTCAAAAATTCCGATGTCACACTATTTACAAGCGATTTACAGTGTCAGAAATTACTACCTCAAAAAGTATCAGTATCCGCTAACGAACCAGTAAAAGATGCAGTAGGTAAAATTATCGCAGCAAAAAACACAGCCGACATTAACATCTCCAACTATCGAGTTAATGTTAACAAGGGAACTGCTACAGTAGATTTCCGCATACCTCCTGATTCTCCCAGACAACTAGTCTCTCTTTCAAGTTGCGAACAATTCACCTTATTTAAAAGTATAGAAAAAACCTTAACCAGCAATCCCAAATGGAACATCAAAAACGTTATTTTTACCCAATCTGGGGAAGAAATTTATTTGTAAGTAGTTACTTGTTAGTGGTTAGTAGTTAGTTGATAGTTGTTAATTATTCAGAAGCCCGGTTTTTTTAATTAAACTCGGGCTTTTTAATTTTTATTTCATCAATATTGTAGGGTGTGTGACGCTTTTAGCAACATAGTTAATAATTACAATGCTTATAGCATCACGCACCATTCTTATTTTATTATTAACAAACCGTATCCAGTAATTTCAAATTAATAAAAATGAGCCGTGTAGTATTAATAAAATCCGTGCGTTAGACGTATTAAATTATTTGTAAAAACACTATATAACAGTGCGTCTAACACACCCTACAATAATTATCTTTAACTGTTAACTGTTCACTGTTCACTGTTCACTGTTCTTTTCAGAAAGCCACTTTTCCAACAACTCAGTCATAATATCGCTCATTTGACGCTCATCAGCAGCAGCAGCTAATTTCAAACTTCGATGCAGTTTCTTTGGTAAATAAACAGTTGTCCGAACGTAATCTGGATCGGTACTTTTGCTTTTAAAAGTAACTTTTTCTTCAACTAATTCCTGCGGTTTATCCCGTTTTTGTCGAGAACGAGCAGCATCAATTAATTCGTCAAAACGGCTAGCTTTCTTTTTACTCAAGATAAAATCTCCTTCCCAACTTCAGCATAACATCGCCATGCAACCTGCGCGTAAGCGTCATTTACAGCATTTACTGGTACCCCTTCTAAAGCCGCTCTTTGAAACACCGCAAGTCGTTTAATTCCTGTTTTAAAAATAGGTATTTTAGCATTTTTAAAAGCTAATTTAGCCTCTGCTCCCGATCTATTTGGGTTTGGAGGAATTATAGTTAACAAAATCCGATAATTAGCCTTTAACTTATTAAGCAATTCAACCATTTGCATAGTAGCAGCTAATGCAATTGCATCTGGTGTTGTCGGTATAATTATTAAATCGCATCCGCGAGCAATGCTTTTTAACTCCTCAAAACTAGGCTTAGTAGGAGTATCAATTACTATATGCTCGTATAAAGCGGCTATTGCTACTCCATCGTCCTCCGAAGCCACCTTAAACGGCAAACTACCACGGTTAGACCAGTCTAAGGCACTGCGGTTCAAATCTCCGTCAACTAACAGCGTATCAGCCTTTGTTTGTAAGTATGTAGCAAGGTGTAGTGCGGTTATAGATTTACCTACGCCCCCTTTAAAAGCCGCTACAGTAATAATCATTTTTTCAATATAAAAACTTATACGGTACAAATTTTACAGCATTATGCAGGATGTCTAAACATCTGGACGTTTAAAAATTTGTTTAACATTCAAACAGTTAAACATTTATCAAACATCTAAATGTTTAATAAGTATATTGAATATTTATGTAAGAAATAAAAAAATATAATATATACGCATACAATTGTTTAAGAAACAAAGTTTTTATATGCTTAGTAAATTAACCAGAATTTACCCTCTAAAAATCAAAAAAAGGTATTCAAATAAAGGGTAAGAAGGAATAAAAAATAAGGCTTAATGCCTATGCAAAATTAATTAAATATTTTGTCTGGATAGGGAATAGCTTGGGGGCAATAGGCAACAGTAATATAACTGAGTAGTAATTTATAAATAATGCAAGCTTAAGCGTAATACCATTTCTTTATGGGCTTTGTTTGGGTAGCCTTATAAATATTTAGTATAAATACATACAAATAGTTTTAAATAAAGCAACAACTTACCTATTCCCCATATACCTATATGTAACAAGAATAGATAGACATTCAATATACAGATGTTCTACAATCTGACCGATCGCAGTAAGTTTACTCATTGCATAATAAAAAAAGATGTGATAGTAAAATTTTCTCTGCCATCTACTCGATAGCAGAAGTATCCTATATAGATAGGAATATATAAAAGTGAAGGGTAGACAATATGGATGTAAAAGTAATTCTAGTAGCACTAACAATCGTGTTTAGCGTGTCATGCTTGATTTTCGGCACCAAAAATGGGTTTTATGATTCAGAAAACTATCACGGTAATGGTTCCGCTCATTAATCTCACCTGGTTTGATGAGCTGATTTAAATAGTAGATGGAGAGAAATTTTCTGGAAATGTAGTACATCCCTTTTCCTCTCCTCTTTCTTTTTTTAATCAACACGAATGAAAGATTCTGCAAAATCTAAAATTCAAAATTAATTATACGGGGGGATATATGAGCGAAGGCTATTCAATAGTCTCTCTTGATGAAGGAGAAAGCCAAAGCGAATTAGAATGCTTACCTTACGGAGTTCATCAAGATGGTGAAGGTATGTGTCTGTTGGTGCGAATGGGTCCCTATCGTATCATGTTGGACTGTGGCTTAGAAGATATTTTACCCTTAACAAAAAAGTTGAAAAAGTCAGCACGTCCGGATAATACTCCTTTACCAGCCGACATTGTACTAGTAACTCATGCTCATCCAGATCATGCGAAAGGATTGTTAGCACTACACGAAACATTCCCTCTCTTACCAATTTATGCATCCGAAGTAACTTGTAAGCTGCTACCACTAAATTGGTTAGACAAAAATAGTCAACAAACCTACTTACTCTTCCAAGCATTAGAACTGCGTACAGCCGTAGAACTTAAAGAAAATCTTACCGTAGAGCTTTTCCCCTGCGGACATCTACCGGGTGCAGTGGCAATTTTACTTACCTATACAACGAACGAACGCGCTTATAAATTGCTTTATACGGGAGACTTTTTCCTATCTAACTCCCGATTAGTAGAAGGTTTTCGTTTAGAAGAATTGCGCGGAATCGAATTAGATGTATTGATTGTAGAGGGTAGCTACGGTACCGCTCGTCATCCCCATCGCCGCAATCAAGAAAATCAACTAGCAGAAAGAATAAATCGTGCCATAGCAGAAGGGTCTTCAGTATTAATGCCTACTCCAGCATTAGGATTAGGTCAAGAATTACTTATGCTGCTCCGCAGTCACCATCACTTTACTGGCAGGGATATAGATATTTGGGTTGATGGGAATGTTGCTGCCGGATGCGATGCCTATTTAGAATTGATGCCCCATCTTCCTCCGTCGGTACAAAACTTTGCCCGACATCAACCGTTATTTTGGGATGAACGAGTGCGCCCCCGCGTGCGTCGTTTAGAAGATTCTCAAAGAAGTAATATTGGAAATTCTCCCTGTATAATTCTTACAGACTCTACAACCGATTTAAAAGAATATTGTCAATCGCAAACAGGTTCTTGGCTAATCTTACAGCCAGAAAAAACCGGAATTGAAGCTTCCCAATATTCCCAACTCGGTACCGTAGAAAGCTACCTCCTCGCACAACATAGCGATGGCCCAGGTACCACTCAATTAATTCACAATTTACGACCCCAACACGTTGTTTTCGTCCACGGCTCGGCAGCTTACCTGGCAGATTTAACAAGTCTAGAAGAACTACAAAACCGCTATCACGTACATTCTCCTGAAATTCAAACTTTAGTTCAGCTCCCTATCGGTGACACATTTTTACAACCAGCAGCACCAGATACGAACTATGAAGGCGAACTTACTCAACTAGATACAGCAATCTTAATTACACTTTCAGATAATCTCAAAAACGACCCCCGATGGCAACAATTTGCCGACACCGGATTAATCGAAGCACGCTGGCAAGGAGAAGAACTGGTATTAAGAGGTTTAAATCAAAAAGAACTGCTCAACCAAAATAGCGATCGCAATATTTGGTCTTCATTAGAATGCTGCGGAACCTGTAAACATCAAAGGGGACAACGGTGTTGGAATACCGCGTCCCCTTTATATAACTTTAAAGTAACATTAGAAGGTTACTGCCCAGCCTTTGAAAGTGATGAACTTCTATAAGCTTTCGGCTCTCTTAATCGGGATTAGAATCAGTAGACGGATTATGAATACGTTCCTCATCCGGACAATCTTCCGTCATCAAAGGCTCAACATTACCTCGTGGAACCGAAGCAAGCTTTTGAGTTACAGCACCAATACTTTCAAGTCGAACCATTTCCTCCCAAGAACAAATTTCATCGTCTTCTTCTGTTTCATAGCGCAGGGTGACTAAATCTCCCTCAATATCTATAATGCGGGCGCGTTCAATCCAGCGTTGCTGGTCCCGCAAGAAAATACATATTTCCCGCGCATCACAGCATAGTTGATAAATCTTACGGTGTAGCATTCGCGTGCTTCTACCTTTTTCTCAACGTACTCTTTGTCTGTAAAAACTTGGGATTAACCCGCGTATCCGATAACACCCATGACCCGAGTGCGGTAATCGAACCCAAACCGGCATATTTTACTGACATTCCCATCAGTTTAATGTAAATTTTGGATTCAAGAAAATTATATGCTTGTTTACCGCACTAAAAATATAAAATTATGAACTGATTATTCAAGGAATATTTGCATCATAGAAGTGAAATCTAGTGAGATTCCCGCTGACCAGATAATATATTGCTGGTAAGTCATTTCTATTATTATGAATTAAATGATACTCAGAGTGCAAGTGAATATTAGGTTGGTTATTTTGCCTACTTGTAATCATTAGCGTTGCTAGGAGTGAGACAGCGCGATATTGGGGAGCTAGTCCGTTGCGGAGGTTCCCGCAATACGTAGGAACTGGCGTGGTTTCCCCCATGTGAGCCGGAGGCTTTCTCGCAGAGTGCGACTGCCGTTAGGGTTCACGCGGAGCGTGCGGCGAGCGCGTCTCCCGGAGGGAGATACCCGACTGCGATTAATCTACCCTTATATTATCGATCTTAACTCAAAAAGATGTTTGCTTCACCCAGGATCGGAAAATAACATATTTTTTTTGCTTGGTGTAAGGATATCTTAAACCAACGATACGATTATTTTCTTTGCGCGAGAAACTCCATAGAAAGATGTGAAGATGCTTCTCGCTTAACTAGTCCCGCACGAACAGCATCGGACAGCCGCGTCAATGCAGCCACATCTTCACTTCTATATATTCTGGTAGCTAGCATCTGATGCAGCAGACCTTCGGACTCAACGCTTAAATATCCAGTTTGAAAAGCAGATTCAACAAGTGCCCGAATCATCATTAAATAAAGCAATTATTAGCATTTCATTATTTTTTATAATGAAACAACTCTAGCTATCTTTAAGTGATTCAATTCACCGTTAATATGTGACTTATATCACGACCAGCAACTAACAGCTTATTTGGGTGCATTTTCTCAAACCTAGCTATTGCAGTATAAATATTATGACAAGTATTTTTATTTCGTCAAACAAATACTGAGATAAGAGTATTTATAAATACTCAATATTTTTAGTTAAGGTTAAACACCGACCATTAATTTTACTCTGACCTTATACGTACAAAAGATTAAAGAAAAAATTGGCGAAAATCCTCATCTTGATTGCTCAACTGCACAAAAGGCAGATTGAAAGAATTAAACTTCGCTGCTAAAGCTTCGCAAGCAGGACGTTCGGTAGCGTAATGTCCGGCATCGACTAAAATAATTCCAGCATCGCGGCTTTCTTGGAACTGATGAAATTTACAATCAGAAGTTAAATATACCATCGCACCAGTTTTACTTACCGACTGAATAAAACTAGCCCCCGAACCCCCTAAAACAGCCATCTTTTCCACAGACACATCTAAATCCGCACTTGGGGAAAAAATTAAATTGCGTGGTTTTAAAGAAGATTGAATTTTCTTGAGTAACTCCCGTAAACTTAAGCTCGGTTGAAGAACACCAACACGCCCATATCCCAAACCCGGTTGAGTATTTACGATAGGAGAAACTTCTTGCAACTTTAAAATTTGTGCTAAAACATCCGCAGTACCGTCATTTACCTGGTCGAAATTGGTATGAGCAGTATATATACCGATATTATGAATAAATGCTAAACGAACCATTTCCCCAATTGCATCACCAGTACGTAGCGATTTAAGAGGATTAAAAATTAAAGGGTGATGAGCAAAAATTAAATTAACCGGATGACCGGAATTTTTCAACTCGATCGCCTCATACATTACAGCCAAAGTAGGAGTGAGACAAACCAAAACCCCCGCATCATCATCTAACACCCCCGGTTCCACCTGCCAACCGCAATTATCCCATTTTTCTTGCCATGCAGGATTCGCCCATTCCTCAAACCAACTAATTAAATCGGTAATTTTCATCAACTAAATAATATGAAGGCATCGGTTATTTATTTTATAGGGAGTAGAGGAGATGGGGAGGACAAATAATTATCACCAATGCCCCATGCCCAATGCCCCATGCCCAATTACCCATTACCTATCGCTGTATATTTAACTTCAACGAAGCCTCTTCACGAATCTTGTAAAAAGGTTTATCCCATACTCCAACAGCATCCCATTCCCATGCTGCAACTGGGATACATTCATGAGCAGCAAGATAACTTAGCAGACAACGTTCGTCTTTGGGTTCTCGGGAAAAGCAAAAAGGGTTCCGATAACGTTTATCAGATATTTGAGGATATTTAACATCATCTTTCTTAATGCTCTGTAAAATTTCTTCACCTTTACAAAGTAGATCGTCCAAGAAATGAAGGCAGAAAGGTTGTGAATTTGCTCTTTGTTGAGGTTTTTTCTTTACCCACCTTGCCCAATCAAATCCATACATGAAATCATGGACATATCGAAAGCGAATTTCTGATTCTCTACCGAAAATATCCATTAGCAAAACTATTTTATTACCAAAATTTTCTAAAACGTCTACAGGAGCATCAGATGACAAAGCTTGTTCGAGCATACTGCTGACAATAAAATCAAAATCCCAAAATATATTTTCTGGGAAGTTATGCAACGAAGATTCAAGTATTCTTTGTAAAGTATCCCGAAAAATGGTCATCAAGTAAATATCAGGTACTTGTTGAACAACCTTTATTTCCAATTGGGCAAAACTAGTGATCAAAGATTGATTTGGATTCAGCGATAAAGGTTTTGTAACTTGTTGGGCAAGAATTTTATCTAAAACTTGAAAAGAATTACTAGGTGTAAAATTTAGCTGCATAAAAAATAATAACTCGCTTTTTGTCACCAGTATTGAGAAGCAATTTATATTGTCAGTTTAAATTAAAAATGAATAGTAAACTTCAAGCAATAAATAAACGATTATAATTATAGCTGTAGCCATACTTGTTATGACAAAATAAACAATAAAAAAGGGAACGGGGGAACAGTATAAAGAAATTTTTAATACTTTTCAACAATTAGAATGCTCTCTAAAACAAATTATTTTTTATGAAAAATTTAGCATCAAGTATTAGAAAAGCATAAGTGTTTTAAAATTCGCATTTAATTACACATATTAAAATAAAAATATTCTTTATTTTCTATTCCCTATTCCTTATTCTCAATTAAAATTATCCAGAAATATGGACAACTAACTCTCTAGAATGATTACGTTGTCGATGTTCCCAAATGTAAATTCCTTGCCAAGTTCCTAAAACCAAATGTCCTCGATTAATTGGAATATGTTCTGAAGTATGAGTAATCGCAGTACGTATATGTGCTGGCATATCGTCGGGGCCTTCATCATCATGGATGTAGTTAGCCGACTCAGGTACGAGTTTAGCCATAAAATTAGCTAAATCTTCCAATACATTAGGATCGGCATTTTCTTGGATTAATAAACTAGCAGAAGTATGGCGTAAAAATAAAGTACAAAGCCCGGTTTCAACTCCCGAATCAGCAACTATTGCTTCAATAGACGGAGTAATGTTGTACAAAGATTTACCAAGTGTAGAAACTCTGAGTAACTTTTGATAGTGCGACATATTAGTTTTCAATTTTTTGCTAGCTACAAATTAATAATTAAAAATTTTAAATGAATCCAGGGCATATCTTTCAATATAATTTAACGGGCTTGCATAAGTCCTAATAATTATTAGTTGAATTTACTTAGACATAAATAGCTAGAGTAACATTACCTAGTGGAAATTGCTGTTGTTTGGGTTAAAATCTGTAGTTACACTAAGTATCGTTTGTAAGAGTTACTATGCACAGTTTTGGAATTTCCAAGAGTCATCAGGGACATCTTTTCTCTTAATCAACTGCGTTCGGAGTGAAATCATTATTCATTTATATTAAATAAAATAAACTAAGAAAGTGAGAATATGGTTATTCATCACATTATTTATTAATATTTTGCGTTTCCAATTACCTATTCCCTAAAACTTTAATTTTTAGTTTCACTGCTCTTAGTCCTAAAAAAAACTATTGCCTCTTGAAATTACCCCATGAATATGGTAACTCAAGGCAATTAGTTGCAGATAACTGGGAATGTCAAATATTTTGCGCCACAATCATCAGAAACTTAAGAAAAATACCGTAGGCATACTACTGGTAATTTTAGTTTGAAGTTTAACTATAGGTTGGCTGTTAGGTTCAACAATCAACGCACATGGAGCCATCCCCGCCTCAGAAATCGGTACGAAGGTCAAAGGTGAGAATTTACAACTCCTAACTTCTAACTCATAACTCCCAACTATTCTTCTTATCCCCCCATCTCCTCATCTCCTCACTCCCTACTAAAAGACGGAAAACCAACCTTCCCCAGGTCGGGCTTTACGGCGCTGCATTGGGGACAAAATGATACTATTAACTTAGATAAATATAAGTTCTTTGTTAAAACCAATTGTTTAGTAAGCTGCGACGCTGGTATTTTTACTATTTTTGAGTTAATTCTCTTGGAATGCGTCTTTGCAGATGGAGCCAAGAAAATTCTCCGATTAATGGTTTAAGTACTTATAATCATTGCCATCGTCGATAAATTTATTCTTCTGCCAGGTTTAGTTAAATTCAAAGTTGCTATGCTAAAAACCTTATTGGGCGACCCCAACGCTCGTAAACTAAAAAAATTCCAACCATCAATTACTGAAATTAATCTCTTAGAGGAAGAAATTGCAGTTCTTTCTGATGAACAACTCAAGGGTAAAACCGTAGAGTTTAGAAAGCGTCTGAAGAAAGGCGAATCCCTTGATGATATCTTACCCGAAGCTTTTGCTGTAACTAGGGAAGCTGGAAGAAGAGTTTTGGGGATGCGTCACTTTGACGTGCAGCTATTGGGTGGGATGATTCTGCATAAGGGACAAATTGCAGAAATGAAAACCGGGGAAGGTAAAACCCTGGTTGCTACATTACCTAGTTATTTGAATGCTTTAACTGGTAAAGGCGTACACGTAATTACCGTTAACGATTACTTAGCCCGTCGTGATGCTGAGTGGATGGGACAGGTACACCGTTTCTTGGGATTGACTGTAGGACTAATTCAGTCCAGCATGACTCCCGTAGAACGGAAGAAAAATTATGAATGCGATATTACCTATGTTACCAACAGTGAAATAGGTTTTGACTATTTGCGGGATAACATGGCCACGTCAATGGCGGATGTAGTGCAGCGTCCGTTTAATTATTGCGTAATTGACGAAGTTGATTCAATTTTAATTGACGAAGCACGAACACCTCTGATTATTTCCGGTCAAGTAGAAAGACCTACTGAGAAATACGTCAAAGCTGCTCAAATTGCCAGAGCGTTGCTAAAAGAAGAACATTACGAAGTAGACGAAAAAGCTCGTAACGTACTTTTGACCGATGAAGGTTTCCAGAAAGCAGAAGAGCTTTTGGAAGTCAACGATTTATTCGATCCCGAAGATCCTTGGGCGCATTTTATCTTTAACGCGATTAAAACCAAGGAACTGTTTTTACCAGATGTACACTACATTCTTCGTAATGGGGAAGTGGTTATTGTTGATGAATCTACTGGTAGGGTATTGCCGGGTAGACGTTGGAGTGATGGTTTGCACCAAGCCATTGAAGCCAAAGAAAACGTAGAGATTCAGCCGGAAACTCAAACCCTGGCTTCGATTACTTACCAAAACTTATTTTTGCTGTATCCCAAATTGGGTGGAATGACAGGAACAGCAAAAACAGAAGAAGTAGAATTTGAAAAAATTTACAAATTAGAAGTAAGCATAATTCCTACCAACCGAGTCAGACAGCGTAAAGATTTGGCTGACATGGTGTTTAAAACAGAAGTAGGTAAGTGGAAAGCTATTGCCAAAGAATGTGCCGAAATGCACGAAACTGGCAGACCTGTTTTAGTAGGAACTACGAGCGTTGAAAAATCGGAATATCTCAGCCAACTATTGAAAGAGATTGGTATTGCTCACGAACTGCTCAACGCTAGACCGGAAAACGTCGAACGGGAAGCTGAAATTGTCGCTCAAGCCGGACGCGGTGGCATGGTAACTATCGCCACAAACATGGCTGGTAGAGGTACCGACATTATTTTAGGTGGTAACGCCGAATATATGGCGCGTTTGAAAGTTCGCGAATTTTTAATGCCTCGTATCGTCAAGCCAGAAGACGAAGACGTATTTTCGCCTCACAGAGCAACATTACCTACCGGAACTGGTGGCGGACAAGGATTTACTCCCGGTAAAAAAGTTAAAACTTGGAAAGCTTCCCCGAAAGTATTTCCCACACAGATAAGTAAAGAAGCCGAAAACATCTTGAAAGTAGCAGTAGAAGCTGCCGTTAAAGAATTTGGCGAACGTAGCTTATCCGAATTAGAAGCCGAAGATAAAATAGCGGTTGCAGCAGAGAAAGCACCAACCGAAAACCCCGTAATTCAGAAAATGCGCGAAGCATATAACCGCGTAAAAGAAGAATACGAAGCATTTACCGACGCAGAACACGATAAAATCATTTCCTTGGGCGGTTTGCACGTAATTGGTACCGAACGCCACGAATCTCGACGAATTGATAATCAGTTAAGAGGACGTGCCGGAAGACAAGGAGACCCCGGTTCCACCAGATTTTTCTTGAGTTTAGAAGATAACTTAATGAGAATATTCGGTGGCGATCGCGTTGCTGGTTTAATGAATATGTTCCGTGTTGAGGAAGATATGCCCATCGAATCGGGTATGTTAACTCGCAGTTTAGAAGGTGCCCAGAAAAAAGTTGAAACCTACTATTACGACATTCGTAAACAAGTATTCGAGTACGACGAAGTAATGAACAACCAGCGTAGAGCAATTTACGCCGAACGTCGTCGAGTATTAGAAGGGCAAGACTTAAAAGAACAGGTAATTAAATATGCCGAAAAAACGATGGATGACATCGTTGATTTTTACGTCAACCCAGACTTACCATCGGAAGAATGGGAACTAGGTAAATTAACCGAAAAAGTCAAAGAATTCGTTTATTTATTATCTGACTTAGAACCTTCTCACTTAGAAGATATGTCCATGAGCGAAATCAAAGCCTTCTTGCACGAACAAGTTCGCATCGCTTACGACATGAAAGAAGCCGAAGTCGATCAAATTCAACCCGGATTAATGCGTCAAGCAGAGCGATTCTTTATTCTACAGCGGATAGACACCTTATGGCGCGAACATTTGCAGCAAATGGAAGCCTTGAGGGAATCAGTAGGATTACGCGGTTACGGTCAAAAAGATCCATTAATTGAGTATAAGAGCGAAGGTTACGAACTATTCCTGGATATGATGACAAACATCCGCCGCGATGTAGTTTACTCCTTGTTCATGTTCCAACCACAGCCACAACCTACAGTGGAAACATCGCAGATGGTTTAACGATTTTGGATTGATAGTTGTAGGATTATTAAGAAACCGGGTTTTAAACACCCGGTTTTTTATAGTTTGTAGTAAGGACTTTAGTCCTCGGTTTTAAGACTAAATTCCTTACTACGAACCCTAATAGGACTGGGAGCAGCGATAACAAAAAATATAGTGTTCCAGACATTCTAGATCCCCCCAACCCCCCGCTAATTTGGGGGGCTTGCGTAAGTCCTACCTAATAATTATTTTTTCTTATTATTTTTTCCATGAAACTACTATTTTTATGTAGTCAAAACAAATTACGCAGCCCAACAGCAGAAGTGATTTTTTCCGAATATGAGGGGTTAGAAGTAGAATCTGCTGGTTTAAATAAAGGTGCAGAAAATCTGTTATCAGCAGGAATGATTGAATGGGCTGATATTATTTTTGTAATGGAAAAGTATCATAAAAATAAATTATCGAAAAACTTTAAATCATTTATGAAAGGGAAGCGAGTCGTATGTTTAGATATCCTTGACGAATATGATTATATGGAACCAGATTTGATTAAAATATTAAAAAATAGAGTTTTGCCATTATTGGGGACATTTTAAATTTGAGCGCTGATTAATTTAAAAAAAGAATAATAAAATAAAAAAATCGCTTTATAAGAAATAGGTTCGTAGTAGCGCTGTCTTCGCCTCTTATCGGAGGCGAGTCACCGCGCAACTACGAACCCTCTTGAAAAAGCTTGAAAAACTATTTGGAGAAATACATTGATGAACGCATCAGGGGTGAAAATAATCTTAGTAGAACCAGCAGGACCATTAAATGTAGGTTCTATAGCGCGGGTGATGAAAAATTTTGCGCTTAAACAACTGGTACTAGTAAACCCCCAATGCAATTATTTGGGAGAAGAAGCCACAAGAATGGCAGTTCATGCCAAAGATGTTTTACAAGCAGCAGTATGCGTTCCTACATTACCCGAAGCACTTAACGGTTGTAAGAGAGCGATCGCCACAACAGCTAGAACCCGAGATAATTCTCTGCTGCAAAATCCCCGCGAAGTATTACCCTGGTTATTAGAAGCAGAATCTCAACCAGCAGCATTAATATTTGGTAGAGAAGACCGAGGATTAAGCAACGAAGAATTAAACTACGCTCAAAAATTTATGCGTATTCCTACCGATTCCGGATATGCATCCTTGAATCTGGCTTCCGCTGTAGCAATTAGCTGTTACGAATTAGCGCTTTGCGAACCATCAACCATTGAAAGTACTGCTTTAGATAACGAAATTGCACCGATAGAGGTTGTCGAAGGATACTACGAACAGTTAGAATCGCTACTGCTGTCTATAGAATATTTATATCCTCATACAGCCAACAGTCGCATGGAAAAGTTTAGACAATTGTATAATCGCGCTCAACTACAAACAACAGAAGTCGCTATGCTAAGAGGTATCTTGCGACAGATGCAGTGGGCGATCGCACAATCCGGAAAGTAATGAAAATTGATGAAAGAATATTAATCATCTATGCTATTACCCCCGAAAGCAAAAATAATAGCTTAGACTAAACACAAAAATGCTGACAAGGGTAATTTGATCGGGAGCGGGTTAGAAAAGTTTTGGGTTCGAGAGTTCGTAGCATATTTACAGAGTAAGTGGGTTAGAAGGAGTAGCGGTGTCAGAATCAAGTTACAAATTTACAGCTTCTGGACGGCGACAACCCACAAAGGGCCGTCAACGAGTACGTAAAGTCCAAAAGCCGGGAAATGGAAAAGTAAAAGCAGTCGCAAAGCAGCGTCCACCCCAACCAGGTGGAACCATTTCACGTGTAACAGTTAGCCCTTCCTCTAACACCGGGAAAAAGCCTCGAAAGCGTCAAAGAGTAGAAGCACCAGCAGAAACTTGGTTAAGAAAAAAGAATGCATCTCAAGCAGCATCAAGAGGGATGAAATCTGCTGCTGTAAACGGTAAAATTCCACCTTTAAAATTTAATAATAAAAGAGTAACTAAAAGAGTTAAAGTATCTAACAAAACTCGCCTCAAGCCGATGGCGAGAACCATGCTTTATATATTGCGATTATTAATTGTCGGAGTAGGTATTGGCGCAATTGTAGGTACAGCACTATCAGTATTAGATCCAGCAACTCACAATACTACAGCTTCAAATTCATCTAACGTCGAACAAAATCAACAAACAGCACCTGCCAACAATCGAGGTTTATATTTAACCCAAGAAATAATTCCTCTTAAAAGCACCATACAAAGTTTAGTTGCCGCTAATCCGAATTTAACACCGGGGATTTTCATAGCAGATTTAGATAATGGTAACTATGTAGATTTAAACGCCAACGCTTCATTTTCAGCAGCCAGCACGATTAAATTACCCCTACTTGTTGCCTTTTTCCAAGATGTAGATGCAGGAAAAATTCAACTAAACGAACCGTTAGTCATGACGAAAGAAATGCTTGCGGGTGGCTCCGGTGATATGCGGAGTAAACCAGTCGGAAGTCAATTCACTGCCTTGGAAGTCGCAGATAAAATGATGGTAATTAGCGATAACACCGCTACAAATATGCTAATTGCCCGCATGGGTGGAATAGAAGCTTTAAATCAAAGATTTCGCAGTTGGGGATTAACAGCTACAACACTTCGCAACCAACTACCCGACATCCAAGGAACAAATACCACCAGCCCCAAAGAATTAGCAGAAGTAATGGCAATGGTAAATAAAGGGCAATTAGTTTCAAACATGATGTCCCGCGAGCGCATACTTGAAATCATGCGTCGCAACCAAAGGCGGCATTTGTTACCTAAAGGTTTAGGTGCCGGAGCCAGAATAGCCAATAAAACCGGGTATATTGGCGCAATGTTAGGTGATGTAGGTTTAATTGAATTACCATCCGGTAAACGCTACGTTGCAGCAGTTATGGTACAGCGCCCGAGAAAAGATCCTCGCGCAGAAACTTTAATTACTTCCATATCTAGTTCTGCTTACCAATACTTTAATCAACCAGTTGGAATCCCAGGAACACCAGGTAACGTGCTTCCACCAAGTAGTAGCTCTCCTTATTTAAACAATCCATCAACCTTACCAAATACCGTTCCCAACGGTGTAAATAATACAATGCCCACAACAACTTATCCAAATAATGGGTACAATTCGCAGTATTATTATCCTTATCGAAGATAAATTAAATGGGTAATGGGTAATAGGGCATGGGGCATGGGGAATTGAGAGAAAAGAAGACGAATTATCAATTAACTCCTAATTCCTAACTCTTAACTCCTAACTCTAAAATCCCTGTACAAAAACATCCGTTGTTAAAATCCACAATCAAATGTCTAATCCTTCAATTCAATTTTTTGCTGGCATCAACGAGAAATTAGGAAACGTCAGCTTGCGTCGCAATCCCAATACTGGAAAACGCATCGTTTTAATGACATTCGATCGGATGGAAGCATTAGAAGAATTCAACAGCTTTAAAAAACAATCTTTAAATTCAATGCTTTTGAAAGATGAAGAAGGCGAAATCAACGTAACTCCTTCTTCTACTAAATTCATCTTCGGTGGTGATGAAGGAGATGAATTAAAAAGAGTTGATTGCCAATTTGAAATCGAGCAAGATGACCACTGGGAAAGGTTTATGCGCTTTATGCATCGTTACGCCGATGCTAACGGCATGGCTTATGCAGACTCATAAGGAGTTAGGAGTTAGAAGTTAGGAGTTAAGAATAAGAAATCAAAATTCTGCCCCATCTGCCCCATCTGCCCTTACGTCCAATACAAAATTTCAGCTTCAGGAAAACGTTGCGCGATCGCACTTTCAAAAAATTTCCGCAATTCTTTCATGGTATCTTTATCGTAAACATATTTGACACCTCCAAATTTGTTGCGTTTAATGCTGCGGTTTGATTCATCTAAATCGAGTTTGCTGTTGGGATACCACTCCTGCAAAACTCCTTTAGATCCAGGAGTAAAGCGGTGAGAAATTAATTCAAAAGTTAAATCGTAATCGAAATCAAGAGTCGAAGAAGCAGCATCAAGAAGTTGAGTATATTCTTCACGCCAATTTTCAATCGGCATAATTGGTGCGATAACAAAGCCAATTTTATAACCACTTTTAGCTAATTTGCGAATAGCCTGCAAGCGCTGCTTGACAGATGCCGTTCCACCTTCCAAAGTTCGGGAAATAGAAGCAGCATTAATACTAAATCGACATCTGGTATTACCGTTATGAGGTAGCGATAAAAGACTATCTACATTGTCAAACTTCGTCACCCAACGTAAATTTGCTTTCTCGCGAGTACCAAAATAGCGAATGCATTCAGCTAAACTTCCCGTTAAATGTTCTATACCTAAAGGATCTGTATAGCAACTCACTTCATAGCTAGTTGATTTTTCTGGATTTTCATAGTTTTTCAGATTATCTAAAATTTGAGGCAAATTAGCGTAAGCTCGAATAACCGGAGGTCCCTGGAGACTGCCAGCTAAGTAACAATACTGACAATGAGCCGGACATCCTTGAGCAAGATGAAACTGCCAATCTGCTGAAGGGGGAATTGGAGTAAGTTTAAACTGACCTTTTGGTGCCGTTACAACCGCCAAAGTACGCTTTGCTGTAGAGTAAGTTTCCCGTTCAGTTTCTCCCCGCAAACCCGTGATGCGATTTTGCTTCAGCTTTTGAATCGGAAGTCCCAAAGATTCGATGCGAGTTAAAATTTGCTGTCCCCAATCCTCATCTAAAGCAGCGGGCGTAAATAATACCTGTTCCGGCATCCACAAACGGTGATGAGACTCTGTAGAAATAGCTATTGACTGAAGAGGATTGGCGACCATAAAAATTTAAAATAAATCTACGATGAAAAACACTGTCTCTAATTTGACAATTTAACTAAAATAAAAAATCCTCTTGTAAGTAGATTTTGATAGTCTGCAAGTAGTACAAGAATACTGTTGTCAAATCATCCAGACGATGAAATTTTCTATAACTTTTTGTACATAACCCTTGACAAACAATCAGGTTAAAGTAAAAGCATAAACGGGGAAAATTAAAGCAATCATCGCAACGCTGTAAAGAAAAATCCTCAACTCCACGAGTCATGAAAATTAATTACCAGAAGAAATTAGGATACAGTCGTAAAATTAATCCTTGGAAGATAAAAAGAACCCGCACTTGTGTACTTAATACCGATTGTTTAAATCGTTTTAACCGAATTGTATTGTAGCAGTACGATTAAGATAAATGTGGTTCTTGGACGCAATTGGCAATGGGTTCCCCCAAACGTATAAAATGTTTGGGATTAAGAGTTAGTAGAATAGCTGCATCTGCCTTGATTGCAGCTTGGGCAATAAGAGCATCATATATTCCTCCACCCGTCAAATTCAAATTAACCATCATCTCAATTACAATTTTGTAATCATCAGAAGTTAACGGAATTACCTCAAACTGTTGCAAATTCTCTTTAATTAGTCTTTGAGCTAACTCAGTTTGAATGCTCCCTAATACGTTCTTCCCGTAAATCCTCAATAATATCAAAATCGCCTACTGTTTCTGATTCCACTACTAATACATCGCCTTGATAATATAATTTAGGTTGTTCGGAAACAGGCATAAGAATAATCTTGCCTTCTTTGACTTCTAAGTTGAGTATATCGTTCTTTGTTAAACCAAGTTGCTCTCTTACCTCCGGAGGAAGTTGAACGCGACCGAGTTCATCAATGCTAAGTTTACTCATAGGGCAACTGTAGGATTTACAAAACAATAATGTTTTAATCTTACCGATTTATCGATGAAGACTGAATTAATTAGTTAAAGGCAACGAGGAATAGAGATAATAAGCAAAAAAATCCAACTTCAATCAGGATTTCAAGCTTTTTAACAAGAAATGAGGACATACTATATAATACGGCTCAAACTAAAATTTTCTTAAACTAAGATTATTTATTAATTTTTTCCACTATTCCCTATTCCCCATTCCCCATTCCCTTAATCGCCATCAATTTAATTTAACCTAGATAAACAGTTGCCAATGTACCTCGCATTTCGCTAGAATCTGTAGGCTTTAGGTAAGCACTTGGGGAAACAATGGCTATTCGCCCGAAACATTCAAACGACATCCACCACAGTGCTTGATATTACAGTAAATAGAGAAGAAAAAGATGGCGAAACGCATACAGTTAGTTTTAAATGAAGATGTTTACAAATTAGGGAGATTTGGCGATTTAGTCGAAGTAGCCCCCGGTTATGCTCGTAATTACTTGCTTCCTAAAAATTTAGCAACTTTTGTAACTCCCGGTATTCTTAAACAAGTTGAACGTCGCAGAGAATTAGAACGTCAGCGTCAAGAAGAATTGAAGCAACAAGCCCTTGAGCAAAAAGCAGCTTTGGAAAAAGTTGGTAGCTTGAAAATAGCTAAACAAGTCGGTGAAAACAATGCGATTTTTGGTACCGTCACCAGCCAAGATGTAGCTGATATTATCCAAGGTTCGACTGAAATGGAAGTGGATAAACGCGGTATTACTATCCCAGATATTAGCAGTTTGGGTACTTACCAAGCTGAAATTAAACTACATTCTGACGTAAGCGCAACAGTCAATATTGAAGTTGTCGCCAGCGAGTAATCTTAGTTTTGAAAATTTTTGAAAATTTCTGAACATTTGTTACTAGAGTTTATTGCGGAAAACCATAGGTATATTAGATACATTTGTATTTTTCGATTAAATCTATGGTTTAATTATTTCAAAATTATTCATTATGTGTAGAGACGTTGCGCCGCAATGTCTCTACATATTATTTGAGGACTATTTACACTATAGGGGTAATAGTTCAATTGTTCTGTATAATAAAAATTATCTCACGGGTTTATGTCTGAAGAATTAAATTTTCAAGGGAATGCCGATCGTCTCCCACCACAAAATATAGAGGCGGAAGAAGCGATATTAGGCGGAATTTTATTAGATCCTGAAGCTATCAGCAGAATTAGCGATACTCTCAAACCAGAAGCTTTTTATATTGGCGCTCATAAAGATATTTATTCGGGAATGCTACAGCTTCAGACTCAAGGTAAACCTACCGATTTACTTTCGGTTATTAGCTGGCTCAAAGATCGCGAATTACTTGAAAAAGTTGGTGGTAGAAATAAATTAGCTTCTTTGGTAGATAGAACTGTTTCTGCCGTCAATATCGACGCTTTAGCCGCCTTAGTAGTAGAAAAGTATCGACGGCGACAGTTAATTAGAGCCGGTAACGAGATAGTTACATTGGGTTATGAAACCGAGACAGAATTTCGTACCGTTATCGACAAAGCAGAACAAAAGGTTTTCGGCATCGCTCAAGCCCGCAATACAAGCGGCTTAGTTCACATCTCCAATACCCTGATTAATACTTTCACAGATATCGAAGAACGCCACGAGGGTGTAGCATTACCAGGTATTCCTTGCGGATTCTACGATTTAGATGCAATGACTAGCGGATTTGGGCGTTCGGATTTAATTATCATCGCCGGTCGCCCATCAATGGGAAAATGCTTACAGGAAGATACAGAATTATTGTTGAGTGACGGTAGTATTTCCACAATTAAGGAAATATATAATAATCGTGAAGCGGAATTGTTGACGCTGAAAAAGAATTGGAAATTCGGCTTTACTAAACCCGAAGCGTTTGTGGATGATGGGATTAAGCCAGTATTTGGCGTTAAAACTCGTTTGGGCAGGTATATTGAGACAACTATTACCCATCCTTATTTAACTATTAACGGATGGCGGCAACTTGGAGAATTGAAAGTAGGCGATCAAATTGCCGTACCTCGGAAGATAAATGTATTTGGTACGTATCAGATTCGCGAATCTGAAGTTAAATTATTAGCCTATTTAATTGGTGATGGTTGTTTGACGGATACAGTACCTAAATTTAGTAATATAAATCCTTCAATTCAGGAAGACTTTACCGCTTGTGTAACTGATTTTGCTCCTCAACTAAGAATTAAAGAGAAAAAACGCTCAAAGCGATCGCCCACGCTTTATGTCGAAACGTGCGAAGAAAAAGACAATCCTCTTATCCTGTGGCTGCAAAAATTGGAATTATGGGGTAAAAAAGCCGATGAAAAAACACTTCCTGGTTTTATCTTTACATTAGAGCGTCAGCAACTAGGCTTATTTATAAATCGTTTATTTGCTACAGATGGTTGGGCTAGCGTACTTAAAAGCGGACAAGTACAGTTAGGATATTACAGCGTTAGCGAAAAATTAGCGCGGCAGGTACAGCATTTATTATTACGATTCGGGATTATTTCAGTATTAAAAACCCGATCGATTAAGTATAAAGATACTCTTCGGGAAGCTTGGCAGCTTGATATTACCAATGCTCGTGCGATTAAAAACTTCGTTTCAGAAATTGGTATTTTTGGAAAAGAAGAAGTATTATGCAAAGTTAAAGCAGCATTAACACACAAAAGATATCAAACAAATCGCGATCTTATACCTATAGAAGTTTGGAAGCAGCTAGCAGTAGCAAAAGAAGAAGAAACTTGGACTGGTTTAGCTAAACGGGCTGGAATTAAAGGGTATTCTAATATTCATGTTGGTAAACGTGCTTTATCACGAGATAGACTTTTCTTATTAGCAACAGCATTAGAAAACTTACGATTACAGCAGTTAGCAAGTAGCGATATATATTGGGATGAAATTGTTTCTATAGAGCCGATGGGAAACAAACAAGTTTACGATCTAACAATCCCAGACACCCATAATTTTGTTGCTAACGATATTTGCGTACACAACACCGCATTTTGTCTGAATATCGCTCATAATGTTGCATCCTTATATAAGCTACCAGTTGCTGTTTTTAGCTTAGAAATGTCAAAAGATCAATTGGTGCAAAGACTATTATCCAGCGAAGCAGAAATAGAAAGTAGTTATTTAAGAACTGGACGCATCAGTCAAACCCAATGGGAACCATTAAGTCGTGCAATCAGCGTACTTTCAGAAATGCCGATTTTTATCGACGACACCCCAAATATTACAGTTACAGAAATGCGTAGTCAGGCACGACGCTTGCAAGCAGAAGCTGGTACGGACATCGGTTTAGTGATTATTGATTACCTGCAATTAATGGAAGGAGGTGGAGATAACCGCGTACAGGAACTATCAAAAATCACCAGAAGTATCAAAGGATTAGCAAGAGAATTGGGCGCTCCCGTAATCGCCTTATCCCAATTGAGTAGAGGCGTAGAAGCCCGGACAAACAAACGTCCAATGCTGTCAGACTTAAGAGAAAGTGGAAGTATCGAACAAGATGCCGACCTAGTAGCAATGCTGTATCGCGATGAATATTATAATACCGACAGTCCCGACAGAGGAATTGCAGAAGTAATAATTGCCAAACATCGAAACGGCCCCACCGGAATCGTTAAATTACTATTCGATCCGCAATTTACCAAATTTAAAAACTTAGCAAAACCGAGTCATTATTCTTAAATAGTTAGTTGATAGTTGATAGTTGTTAGTGGTTGGGAGTTAAGAGTTTAACTTTTTTACATAAAACATCTAGTTCGTAGTGCGAGCATCTTGCTCGCTCGGGGGTGCTAGCGAGCAAGATGCTCGCACTACATACAAAAGAAAAGAATGACCAAATATTAAAAACCCGGTTTTTTGAAAAACCGGGTTTTTAACTAATTAGAAAAAGGTTAAAGTTGAATTTATAGCTCTTAACTCCCAACTCTTAACTCCTAACTCCTAACTCCTAACTAACTCCCAATAATTCCACGTCAAAAATTAGAGTTGCGTTAGGGGGAATAACACCACCCGCACCGCGAGAACCATAACCTAACTCTGGGGGGATGATTAATTTACGACGACCGCCAACTTTCATAATGCCGAGTCCTTCATCCCAACCCTTGATTACCTGTCCTTGACCGATTGTAAATTGGAAAGGTTGACCGCGATCGCGAGAGCTGTCGAATTTGGTTCCATCTTCTAAAGTACCCGTATAGTGGACGGTTACAGTTTGTCCGGCTTTAGGAGTTTCTCCAGTTCCTTCCTTTAAAACCTCATACTTTAATCCCGAAGGAGTAGTAATAATTCCTTCACCCGAAGGGTTCGCAGCTGCATTAGACATATTATTATCGCTCGCTTGTGTAGTGTTACTATCAGCTACTGTAGTAGACGCTGGTGATTCTTGAATAGTGTTTTGTGAAGCATTAGTCTCGGGTGCTTCAGTGGAAATTTGAGCGCACCCAAAAAATACAACACAAAGCAGCATGAAACCCACACGCTTTAAAATTGCCTTCAATTGAGGTATCTTCCCCATATCATGTTCCAAAAATAGAATTACCAATAGAACAAAACTAAGTGTAAATCAGAACAGTGCCAGTGACCAGTGAGCAGTGAGCAGTGAGCAGTAAACAGTTCTATTTTTATAACTCCTAACTCCTAACTCCTAACTCATAACTCTTAACGCCAAAGTTTATTTTCCAAATCGCGCACTTGACGCTCTAAACGGTCAATTCTACCGCGCAATTCGTCTACTTCCGACTGACGCGCAACTCCCAAATCTTGCAACATATTTTTCATTTGTCGCTGCATATTCTTATCCCAGTTACCTTGCTCGGACTTCAACTCTTGTACCACATCATCCATGACAGCTTTTGCTTGTTCTGGATTGAGTTTGCCATCCTTAACTAATTGCTCGCTGGCTTCCTTGATTTTGTCGGCTACTACCGAAGTTGTACCGATACCAAGCATTAACAATTGTTGCATCCAGTTATTGTTTTCCATACCGCGCTCCTACTAGTTCTCCCTTCTTTATTTTCCCGGTTAGCCCTTGTTTGTAACAATAAAGCTAAAGCTATGCTGGGAATTAAACTTTAGCAAATATGCTAATTCTATTGTGGCAAAGTAGCACGAGGAATGAATGCAGGTGGTAATTGAGTTACTTAAGTTTAAAATAGCGCCCAAACAGCGAGAAAACTACATTAAAAGAGACGCTGAAATTTGGACAGCAGCGCTGGTTAACTATCCCGGATTTTTAGGAAAAGAACTGTGGATTAACCCAAATGACCCCACAGAGCTTGTTATGGTGATTCGCTGGGAAACGCGAGAACAGTGGAAATCTATTTTGCAAGAAGAGATAGACGCGATTGAAGAAAGGTTTGATAAAGACTTAGGATTCACTTACGAGATGGTAGAGTCATCCGAATATCAGGTACGGAAATTTCCCAATAAGGATTAATTAGGAGTTAGGAATTAGGAGTTAGGAGTTAGGAGTTAGGAATTTTAACTTTTAAGCAGAGAATAAAATTTAAATAATTCGCAATTATAGGAAGATGAGGAAAGACAATGTAAATCGATAATATGCCTAAGAAAATCAGGGAATTGAAAAGTTTGTTAAGGAAAGCAGGATTTACTAGTCGCTCTGGCAAAGGCAGTCATACAAATTGGTATCATCCTTTACTGCCCGGAAAAGTTACTTTATCAGGTAAAGACGGTTCTGATGCCAAAGCTTATCAAGAGAAAGATGTTAATAATGCAATTGCAAAAATAGAAGACATAGGAAACTCTATAGAAACAGAAGAGGAATAAGAAGAAGAATTATGAATTTTCAATACACAGTAATTATTCAATGATCAAACGAAGACAATTGTTATATTGTTAGTCTTCCTGAATGGGGAGAATTTTGTCACACCCACGGTGACACTTACGAAGAAGCAGTAAAAAACGCTCAAGAAGTGTTAGAAATGCTTATTGAGTCAGCTTTAGAAGACGGCGAAACTTTACCAGAGCCTAAAACATGGGGACAATCATTTAAAGTTGCATAAATAATAATAAAAAACTATAAAAAATGTAGAGACGTAGCATTGCTACGTCTCCAAAAATTTATGCATCAAACGAACAATGCTTATCAATCACTTGATCTTCTTCCTAACAGGAGCTAAAACAACTAAAAAATCCGATTGTTCTCTATCAACATTAGAAGAAGTTGTAGCGCTAATACTATAAACCGAACCAATAGCTTGTTTAAAGATATTAAAATATGGATTGTTGCTATATTGCTGCGGTACAAAACCATAAACCCATGACAGCAAAGAACCCATATTCATATAAAAATAGCCATTATTTGGGCTGGGAAGAGAATTAGTTGCTGTATTAAAATTGTAAGCTTTATCTAAAGCTACATAAGGCTGCGGTACTAAATCTGCAAGCGCTCCATATCCTGTAGTCAAAATTAAAGTATTATTGTCTACCCAACTGTAAGCAAGCAGGCTTTTCGCGGAATCTCCATTTACATCCCAACTAGTTACAGCTTGGTTTTTGATGCTCTTTTGGGCAATTTTAACCTCTCCCTTGGATACAGATGCAATTAAATTTCCTAACTTATTTAAAGTATTCTCAGCAGCAGTTCGATTACTTGTTTCAACAGCTAATCCGATTCCCATATCTAAGTTAGGATTCATAGCTTGAAAAAATCCGCCTTTAGTAGGATACATAAAAAAGGCAAATTCCCCATCCATCCAGCTAATAATATCGCGATCTAGATCGAGTCCGGTATTGCTGCGGATAAGTCCACGTAAAGTTGTTAAACCATCTTTAAATACTTTTTGAGAGCTTAATAAATTAGATATCGTTTGCCATCTTTGATTGAGATTCTTTCCGTTAACAGCAGAATATGTCGCTGCTGGCATTCGGGATAATATATTTTGTGTTTTGATATCATCGGCAAGATTATTTTTCTTAAATTCAGGTGAAAGATAAGCATTTACCTGAAAACGAATTCCTTCTTTTTGAACCGTAACAAAAGAGCCAAGACTCTGATATTTTTTAAGTTGTTCTGAAGAAAGAATACTTTCTAAATCAAAGGTGGGTAAACCCAAACTAGGATCTTTGATTATCTCTTTGACAAAATTAATATAGCCAACCGGATCTTGATACATTGCAAACAGTGGTTTACCTGTTTGAGGTTGTCTAACTGTTTTCTGAAACTGAGAATTTTGAGCTAAAGTTGCAGCTTTCTGTCTGCTGGTATTAATTACTCTTTCAATTGATTTATTTGAATAACCAATTGCCAAATGTCCCGGTAAAATTCCTAGAACTAAATTAGTTTGCTTTCTTAAATTAGGTTTATTTAAACTAGGTTTTTTAAAAATATTTGGCTTAATAGCTTTATTTAAAGGAGACTTCGGAACTGGAGGTATTGTATTATCTTGTGAAGACGAACCTGTTTTAGTTTCTAAAATTGTAATTCCCTTATATTGTCGCTGGTTCAAATTTCCACCAGCTTTAAGCTTTTGCAAAAATCTTTCTAGAGCAACTTCGTCTTTCACTGGAATCAAGGCAACAAAATTTGAATCTACAGTGACTTGAGAAGATCCACTTTTTGGTAAAAATGCAAAGGCTACTTGTTCCCCCAGCCAAGGTTCAATATCTGTTGCATATCCATTTTTTAACTGTGGTGGTATCAAAAAAGATATTCCATTCCAAGCTGCTTGAAAAAGTTGAAATTTACCAGCTTTTCTCCAGGTTGCTGAAGACGTATCAGCTATTGCTACCAATGGTGCATCGCTCGGTAGAAAATTCGCAAACTGCGTATTTGTCGCAGTCGGTTGCAATCGACTTTTTAAGCTAGCAGGTATTACATTCTGAGCTAAAGTGCTTTGTAATACATTGTCTTGATAAATATTAGATTGTACTTCGATATTATTTGTAACATTTACAGCTTCAGCAAAACTAGAGCAACAAAGCAAATTTAACGTAGCTATTGCTCCTACTCTTACTAACGACTTCATCGCACATCCCTCAATACTACACGTCTTTTTTCTAACATAAAAGAAAAATAAATCACTTAGTAGTATTATGTAAGATTTTAGTAAAGCGTCAATGAAGATAAATGCTTAATAATCAAGAATTAATGAATCGAAATATTTATATATATAAGAATGGGGCATTGGGGATTGGGCATTGGGCATTGGTAATTGATGATTGGTAATTGGTAATTTTGAAAAAATTAGGGAGCAAGATGCTCCCACTACAGATGCTTTTACAACTCCCAATTCCTAACTCCTAACTCCTAATTCCTAACTCCTAATTCTTAACCGCGATTGTAATTCCCATTTCGGCACTACGTCTTGCAGCATCCGCAACCTTGAGGGCATATAAACTTTCATCAGCAGTTACATATAAAGGAATTCCATCAAAAAGATAATCTAAAACCATAGCAGTATCTTTCGCGAATAAACCGCGACGGCTAGCAACTTCTATAGGTATTGTTTCTTGTGAATTAATTAAAACTCCTTCGCCAGAATTGAAAATCAATCCTCCATTTTCACCATGCACTTCAAATTTTCGTTCTGCTTCCCACATGGTTTCACCTTTAGCGTATACAACTTCAGCTAAAAGTCCGCTAGTAAAGTTGAGTTGAGCCGTACAGAAACAAGATTGGTAAAATTCTGCTTCAGTTTCCCAAAATCGATTGTGACAATTAACAGCCATTACCTCACCAAATAAATTAGTTAATCGATGCAATCTTGAAATAGCACCCATCAAAGGGAAACCAAACAAACTATGACTGTAAGTCCACTTACGAGGTGCCCGATTCTCAGGCTTAATAGTGCTGTAGCGCACGTAAAATATTTCGCCCACTTTATCTAAATGCTGTTTTAAAGCTTGATGCAAACCACCTAAAAGTTCAATATGCTCCACATGAAGCAGTTTATTTTTAGACTTTGCTAAATTCATCAATTCCGATGCTTCTACTAAATCCAAACTCATAGGATATTCGATAACAACGTGTTTATCAGCTTCCAAGGCTGCACGCGCTACAGCACCGTGTTCGCTATTAACATTACTAACTATTACTAACTCAATATCTTCTTGCTCTATCAACTGTTGTACAGAACTTAATACCATTAACTGAAAATCTTTCGCAAAAGCTTCTGTCTTTGAAAGCGAATTCCCTCCCACAACAGCAATTAATTCAGCCCTTCGATCGTTTAAGAGCGTCTGCGCCCTTAATTTTGCTGCGTAACCAGTACCAACTAAGCCTACCCGCACATTTAAAACCCTCTACAGCCCAAACCGTCAAAGGATTATACATTACTGCTGCTTATTTTCAACACAATTGACTTTGTTCTTAATTGAGATAGGTAAATTCTTATTTATATCATAAATTTAAATAATAGTCGCGATAAATGATTTACAAATTCATCAAAATTGTCCATGTATATAAAAATATTTAATAGCCTAGTCAAAACCAGCCCAAAAACATAAGTTAAACTTATCTATAAAGCCTCTACTTATTTCATTACTAATCGAGACAAAAAACTAGTAACAAAGTCCGATTTTTCTCGTAGTATCAGAATTGAAGCAAATATAAAAAAAACGGCTATTCCTTTAGGAGCAGCCGCATGGTTTGCCTAATAGATAACTTATACTGCCGTTTGCAAAAAAGAGAGGATTTACAAAATGGCAACATTCAAAGTAACACTCGTCAGCGAAGCCGAAGGTTTAAACCAAACTATCGACTGTGATGACGATACTTATATTTTAGACGCAGCTGAAGAAGCTGGTTTAGACTTGCCTTACTCTTGCCGTGCTGGTGCTTGTTCCACCTGCGCTGGTAAGATTACTTCCGGTTCGGTTGATCAATCCGACCAGTCTTTCTTAGATGACGATCAGATGGAAGGTGGATATGTATTGACTTGCGTCGCTTACCCAACTTCTGACTGCACCATCGAAACTCATAAAGAAGAAGAACTTTACTAACAACAAAGACAACTCACTGCACAAACGCAAAAGTTACCTTTGTAGTTAAATACTTGTTTAAAAGCAGCAGCGTATCGGGAAAATGTTCCCCGAGACGCAGTGGCTGCTTTTTTATTAGGTAATTGGGAATTGGGCATTGGGGATTGATAATTGATAATAGGTAATTGGGTATTGGGAAATTTAACATAACTTTCCCCATCGCTCCATCACCCGATCATCATTTTTAACTTTCTACTCCTAACTCCTGCCAATGCCCCATGCCCTATCCCCCATGCCCAATTAATATCAGAATCTCCTTCCATCACTTGAATAAAATTCCTGCCAATGCCCCATGCCCTATCCCCCATGCCCAATCCCCAATTCTATTTCTTGCTAACCTTCACCGCATCGCTAAGCATCTGAATCTGAGTACCGGGATAGTAGAATTTAAGGATTTCTCCATTTTTCCAGCCTAAATTAGCTAGATTCATTGCACCAATTTGACTCAAACCAACTCCATGCCCTAATCCACCACCAACGAATTCATATCCCCAAAGTCCAGGTTTTCCTTTATTGAGTGCATTTAAGTAAAATAAGGTGCTTCTAGGTGCGAAGAAAGCGCTGCGAACTTCGTCTTTATATAGGTGAAAAGTGCCGATATCTGTTTCAACGGCTAGTTTAAGAATTCTTCCACCTTTACTGCGCTCGACTACTTGAATATCTTTGACAGTCTTGAATTTAGCAAAGGGACTGTTTTTTACTTTTAAAAATTTCTGCAATCCCTTGGTAATATTCTCCAAACTACTTTCTCTACGCCAGCGGAACCATTTTTGCTCGCTTTCGTTAAATCCTTTATTCAAGCTCATGAATAAACGAAAATTCTTTTCATCCGCTAAGCTTCGTTGAGATAAATTCCAAAATTCCTTTGGTGTATCCACTACTGGTTTCAAATAAGGACGATTTTCCCCATTCCAAACGCTGGTGAAAGAAGCTGTTACACCACCTGTTGTCGAAGAATATAGTGCATCTACCAACGCGTCTTTATAGGTTAGTACCATACCTCTGGTTGCGGCGATCGCCTTATCTGTCTTCTCGGTTGCTCCTTTGAGTCCGTAATAAACTTGACAGTGAGTATCGGCACACAATTGATAATCATCTACCTCAAATCTACGTAAATTTCTCAGAGCGTAAGTACGAGCAATAATCGTCTGCGCTTCCATCGCTGCTTTGGGAGCATTCGCACCAATTTCATAAGGCACTACTCCACGTAAATATGTTTCTAATGGTACATTATTGACCAAGGAATACGTACCATAAGCATTAGGCTGTAATTGCAGCCTTCCAGCATAAAGACGTTTGGATTTAGATTCTCCGCTTTTATTATTTACCTGAATTAAATTTTTATCGCTACTAATTTTTAAATAGTTTCGATTGTAACGATATCCATTTATTACCCAACTTGCTTGGGGCACTCTCCGTAAAACCTTACTATCAACATATGCTGTTTTTTTACCGGAGGCTTTGACGCTTTTCAATAACAAGCGTCGCAATAAAGGTGTATTATAAACCTCTCTTTTCGCCCATACCTGCCAGCGTTCGGGTTGAGCAATTTCTACTTCTATCCCTTTCTTGCGCCACATTTCGGCACTGTCTTCCGCAGTTTCAAAAGTACGGAATGTCCCTAAAATCAGTCGCTCGTCAAGAACTGGCTGCGTTAAAGGCTGCATCGCCGTCTGTATCTTTACAGGCTTGGTAGTCACCAAAGTTTGCGGCCTTTTATCCGAATTAAAAGTTAACTTTAGTTTATCGCCTTCCGTGGGTTCGAGTATCAACTCATCATCGGGATCTGACGCAAATCGCTGCACAATCCCAATTTTAAGCTCAACATCAGAAACCTTGGTGGCAGGAACTGATGCTCCTGTAAGTCCTAATAAACATGAAGTTGTAAGTAAGGTACAAGATAAACGCTCTAAGGAAATTTTCATAGAAATTCAAAACTAAGGGTGCCACTGGTGCTACAAGGAGTTGCTTAAAAAAAGCAGATGCTGCTTAATACTATTAGTGTATAAAATGCTGACCAGATACCATTAGCATTTTTTTATCAATCATCGAGTTGCAACTTGAAGTCATAATGAGTATGATTAAGTAAGAAGATAAAACGAAGTTAATTATGGAGGCGGCGGTAGAGATAATGAAAATTGAAGAAATCCCGCTAAATCAAATAATACGACCACTTCCCCGTCAAAACGACGCTGAGAAAGTAAAAGCCTTGATGAAGTCCATTGCAGAAATTGGGCAGCAAGAGCCGATAGATTTATTAGAAGTAGATGGGCAGTATTACGGTTTTTCCGGGTGTCATCGCTTCGAGGCTTGCCAGCGTTTAGGAAAATATTCGATAAAAGCCAGGGTACGCAAAGCCCCTAGAAGTGTTTTGAAGATGCATTTAGCGTAGTTAGTTGTTATTAAACGATTACTACTATCCACTATCTACTAACTACTATCCACTGTCTACTATCAAATTAACCATGAAAACAACAAATAGATTGCAGGGAAAATATATCTTAATTACAGGTGCTTCCCAAGGTTTGGGAAAACAGCTGGCGATTGATTTTGCACGCGCTGGTAGTGCGGGGATTGCTATTTTAGCGCGTGATGGTAAAGCTTTGGAGAAATTGCAGCAAATTATTTATGAAATAGCGCCGCAAACTAAAGTTTTAACCATCAGCGCTAACTTAACTAAACAGGAAGACATTGAGCGCACGGTAGCTACAACATTGAACACCTTCGGGAAATTAGACGTATTGGTGAACAATGCATCAACTATCGGGCTTTCGCCAATGCCGTACTTACTAGACTATCCCTTAGAGGATTTTCGCAACGTAATTAATACCAATTTAATCGCACCATTCCTATTAATTAAAAAAGCATTGCCAGGGATGATTGAAAATGGTGGTTCAATAATTAACGTAACCAGCGATGCAGGAGTAACTGGTTATCCAGGTTGGGGTGCTTACGGTATTTCCAAATTTGGTATTGAAGGAATGTCGCAGACATGGGCTGCGGAATTAGAAGAAAGCGGAGTTCGCGTTAATTGGGTAGATCCAGGGGACATGAACACAGCTATGCACCGAGCAGCAGAGCCAGAAGAAGAACCACTTCAGTGGGCAAATCCCGCAGATGTGACAGAAGTATTTATCTATCTAGCTTCCGAAGACTCGTATCACATTAACGGACAGAGATTTCAAGCCCAAGAAGACAACTGGGGACAACAGACAAAACAGTTAACGGTTGTTAGTTAATTAATGTAGAGACGTTATACATAACGTCTCCCTAAGATTTGCGAAAAAACGAAACATTTATCGTAGGTACAGTTAATCAAAATGAATCAAACAAAGAGGTAATCGATTGCATTAATTTTGACTGGTTCATTTTTGTGGAAACGATTGGGAGACGCGATATATCGCGTCTCTACTGTAATCAAATACACCATTTTCAAAAACAGTTAAATCATTATGTCAACACCCTTTACTTTTTTACTTCCAACAGAACTCTCGGCTAAAGAGCCACCAGAGCGGAGGGGAATAGCCCGCGATGGAGTGCGATTGATGGTGATTAATCGTAAATCTGGCGAGATTCAACATTCTCGTTTTAACGGTATAAGTGAATTTCTGCGCCCTGGCGATTTATTGATTTTTAATACTAGTCGCACCCTTCCAGCTTCTCTCAAAGGTTGCGATTGCACTTTTGATAAATGTCTGGAAATCCGCTTGGCGCAACATCTTCCCGATGATTCTTGGCTGGCATTACTAATGTGTCAACAGGGAAATCCTTTTGCTTGCGGTTTGCAGCAAGGTATAAATTTAGATTTTGGAGAAGGTTTAACTGCAAAAGTAGAGAATCAAGATATAAATATTCCTCGATTGTGGAAGATTCGTTTCTCTGAATCGGGGACTCAATTAATAGATTCGATTTATCGTTTGGGAAATCCGATTCGTTATGAATACGTATCAAAACCTTGGGATTTAGACTATTACCAAACCGTTTACGCCAAAGAACCAGGTTCGGCGGAAATGCCATCAGCGGGGAGGGCTTTCACCTGGAAGCTATTATTTGACTTGAAACGCCAGGGCATAGAGACAGCGCAAATCGTTTTACATACAGGGTTATCTTCCTACATGGATGACGAACTAGACGCTCTCCATCCAGCATCAGAAGAAGAGTACTTTATTAGCGAAACAGCAGCACAGAAAATTAATCGAACTCGTAAAGAAAAAGGAAGAATAATAGCTGTTGGAACAACCGTAGTTAGGGCGTTAGAATCAGCCGTAGATACAAGCGGCGTAATTGAACCTCAACATAATTACACTCGGTTGCATATTGATGCAGAACATCAATTAAGAGTAGTGGATGGATTATTAACGGGAATGCACGAACCAGAAGCCAGTCATTTAGACTTGTTGACAGCGTTTTTACCAGCAGAAGAAATTCGGATTGCATACGAAGATGCAGTAAAGCGCGGTTATCTGTGGCACGAATTCGGCGACTTAAATTTAATTGTGTAACCAATGTAGAGACGTAGCACTGCTACGTCTCTACATTGGTTAGGTTGTTACGAGCTTGTATCTTCTTGCTGAGGCTGTGTCTGAAGATATTGAGAACGATTTATTATCGGAGAATTTCCAGCTAAATTCTTTTGAATTTGATCTTGACACTTAGAATCAGAAGTTAGTCTTGCTATATCCTTTCTTTGAAAAGATTTTCCGTTTTCGGCAGAACTTTTCTGGGTGTTAGATTCTGCATCTTTTTGTTTTAATTCTCCTACGCTAGATTCTGCATCAACCGAAATTAATTTAACTTCACCCACTTTCTCAGTTTCCGTACTGATTACTCGTCCAGTCGCTGGATCTGTAACTACTTTGTTACCACGTTCAATTGAGAAAATCATTCCTTCGCAATATCCATGCGATTTACCCTTGTTAAGAATGACTTGAGTTTTATCTTTGTTAACCCAAGCAACTAAAGTAGGTTTTCTCAGTAAACAAGGTAATTCTTCCGATTCAATTCGCTGATTTAATTTTGTTTTTATCTCCTCCATCGCTATTTCTGTAGCTTTAGCAACTAACTTTTCGGTGATAGAACTACTTCTTTTATAAATTGTTGCCCCTTCAGCATTACTACCTAGTTTAAATTCTATAGAATATTCACCAGAATTACGATTCCATTTTTTATTTTCGGAGTCGTATTTACCATCAGTTTTGCGTTCTATGCTGACCTCAAAAGGCAAATTAACTTCGGTTAATGTGTTAGCCTTTTCATTTCCATGTCCTTGAGCTTCTAAGATAATTGTTCCTGTAGTAGTATCAATCACTTGAAGATTGAGTTTGATATCAACTTCTTGATTCTTGTTTTTGTTGGTTATCAACAATCCACCTTCATATTCTTTATTCGTTTCAAACTGCATTACAGTTACGATAATAACTGCTTCAACACCATTATTATCGCGGATATCTCGTAGTTTTTGTAATTGATTCGTAGAAGTTGGATATGAAGAATTATGGGGAGGTTCTATTTGATTCCATTTAACAACATCTAATTTGTCGTCTTTTACTAACTTGCTTTCTAGAACACTACCAAGCCCAGTAATTTCGATTGGAGATGTTTGTCTTCTGTCTCCTACCTTGATTTCAAAAGTACTGCTTTGAAAGTCTAAAACAGCAAGCTTTACTTTTCTTTCTGCTCCTTTATTAATGTGAAACAAATTTCTATGCTGTTTACAAAAGTCCAGCCTTTTTGTATCTTCCGCTCTTACAGGCTTAACACCACCAATCCCAACACTCAAAGCAAATAACGAAGCGATAAAAGACGAGGCGACGCGACGAACAATATTACAATTCATCATTTTCCTCTTAATAAGTGAACTTTGGGTAAGCGGATAATTCGGTAGCCCAAATTTCAATTTCTAGTGTGTCCTCAACTTTCTATTAAGTTCTACAAAATATACATTAAATATTCCGGATTATGGTAAATATATTAGGTATTATTTTGATTAAGTATGTAATCTGTAATATTATCAGTGAGATATTGTTAATTTTAAGATAAATTCTAATTAATCGGTTTAGCAATAATATTACCTTTTTCAATTTGTTTTTTAATTTCCTCACTAAAAAGAATTGTGTTTGTATTACCAGAGATAATCTTGGCAAGGCTAGATTTATCATCTACATCAATCAGTTCTATCCGAGCAATAGGTAATGTAAAAGTGCGAATAACTTCTTTGGTATGGGGGTCAACAAATGTTTCGGTTATTTCCTCAACTCTTAACTTCATACCTTGACGATAGCCATGTAATTTGCCCAGGTTGAGAACAATAAAATTACCAAAAGTGCCCACAACAAGGCTATTTTTATTATCAAGCTTCCTTAATACAGATACAAATTTGTCAGAATTAGCGTTCAACTTTTGCACAATATTGCTAATAGCTTTTTTTGTTGCCGAAGTCATTAAGCTCCCTTCATTTTCTGTTGAGGAATGGCTAATTTTTTCCTTTTGATTGGTATTAATTGACAATCGGAATTCAGTACCATTTTTAGAATAAATATCATCAATAAAGTCATTGCGACTAGTTACTGTATTTGTATAATTATCATCATTAATAACTTTTACATTTACACTAGGTACTTCCACATTACTTTCCGAGAAATTAGTGCTGCCATTTTCTGTAAAAGAATCGATAATTTCACCCGTAGCAGTGTTAATGATTCTGATATTCAATTCAACATCAGCATTTGTATTAGTAGTTGTTTTACCAAAGCCAAGAAATCCACCTCCAGATGTCCGCTTCTTAATATCAAATTGAGTCAAAGAACCTATTAATATCGCTTCAACACCAAATTGCCTGCGAATTTTACACAATTGTCTATTTTTTTTATAGATAGGCTCTATTTGCGTTCGCTCAATTACAATAAAATTACTATCTTTTGCCAATTTGCTTGCTATAATATCGGCAATTCTCGTGACTTTTTCTTCATTACTAGATAAAGATCTATTATTTAAACTAGTAGCGACAATTGTGAAATCTGCAACAGCAATTCTCAGTTTAGAAGATGTAAATTGAGTGGGAATAGAACAATTTTGTTTATGAATATCGGGAGAAACACTTTTATCCTCAGCATTTACAGTCTTTGCAGTACTTATTCCCAAGAGTGATGTAAATACTGAAAGAATAATCAATGAGGTTAGCCAACGAAAATAGTAATTCCTCATTTTTCCCTCAATAAGTGACTTTTGGGTAAGCACCTGCATCAGTATTCCAAATTTCACTGCGAGAGTGTTTCCTCAACTCAACTAGTAATTACTACAGATAATTTACGAAAACCTCCGGATATCAAACAATAGATAAGGTATCAAATAAATCTATATCAAAAGATAGTGTTCATCTTCCGAACGCGGCAACAGGATGTCTAAAACTGCAACATAAGCTGAATTTTGAACTTATTGCGTCCTAATTCATTATCTGGAATAATCTCAAAAATTACGAATATTTTGCAAAATAGTAGGTAGTAAGCGGTACATAGACCTGCATTACTATTAACTGATAGCACTACTTTTGTATTATAAAAAACATTACCGAATTTTGGATTGAAGATTCAAGTTCTAAAATTTATTCGTAGAATAAATCTAAAATTCTTGGACGCTACAAAAGTTATAACTGCGTACAACATTTATTAAAACGTCATACACCCTACAAATAGATAAATCTATCAACAGCCATCCTCACCGCTAATTACCTATAAAATAGAAAGCTGTATATTACTTTATAATTTTTTAAATTCTTAACGTGCTAACCAACGCGCTACCGGCAATCAATATCCTCAAGCAACCCACCAATCCAGCTTGGGTAGATTTAGCAATATCTAACTTAGATGCAATATTACTCGATCATTCCCAATGCGAGCGTAAAGCGGCATCAGCAGCAATCAACTTTATGTTTCGTTACCCTTCAAATGCAAAAATGGTCAAGGAATTAACTAAAATTGCCAAAGAAGAATTAGAACACTTCGAGCAAGTTAATCAATGGTTAGAAAAGCGAAACATTCCTTTACGCCCAGTAACTCCACCTCCTTACGGTGCGAAATTGAAAGCTCAAATTCGTCCCAATGAACCTCATAGATTTTTAGATTCTCTAGTTGTAAGTGCTTTAATTGAAGCTCGCAGTCACGAACGTTTGGGATTATTAGCTAAGCATTGCCCCGAACCAGATTTAGCCAAATTCTATCAAGGCTTAATGGCATCAGAAGCACGGCATTACGGCATTTATTGGGTACTTGCAGACACCTATTATGACCGCGAAATTGTCATGCAGAGATTAGATGAATTATCAATTGCCGAAAGTCAAATACTCGCAACCCTTTATTATGAGCCAAGGATTCACAGTTAACAGTTAACAGTTAACAGTGAACAGTTATCAGTTACCAGTTAAGATGAATTTTTAAATGAATATGTATTGGTACCATAAGTCTTGCAACTCCTAATTGTTCACTGCTCACTGCTCACTGTTCACTGAAATGCCCAGTCTTTATTTTCGAGATTTTTTGATTCGTCAATGGAAGCCGAGCGATCGCCATTATGCATCTGAGGTTATTCGCTCTGTATTATCGGAGTATGGTTTGGGTTGGGAACCGGATGGTGCGGATAAAGATGTGTTAGAAGTTGAAGATTTTTACTTAGATAAAGGCGGAGATTTTTGGGTAATCGAATACAACGGTGGAGTAGTAGGTACGGGCGCTTACTACCCCATCAAGCGCGGCGAAAATGCTGTAGAGATACGCAAAATGTATTTATTGCCCAAAGCTAGAGGTTTTGGATTGGGGAAATTTTTGTTACAACAGTTGGAAGCGGCAATTAGCTGCCGTGGTTTCAAACAAATTTGGATTGAAACCGCCAGCGTTTTAAATGAAGCTGTCAAACTCTATGAAAGCAACGATTATATACCTGCAACAGGTGTAGAAACAGAACGCTGCGATAGAGTTTACGTCAAAAAATTGATGTAGAGACGTAAAATTTTACGTCTTCCCAATGCCCCATTCCCCCATGCCCAATTAATTAAAATGCAAATTTGGAAAAAATTTCTTAATCTTTTTTTACAATCAAATTGTCCTTTATGTCAGCGCCCCGCTTCGCAAGAATTTTGTGAATATTGTCATAAACAGTTACAAAAATGTCGTTTAACCGAGTCGAAACGCAGTAAAGAAAATTTACTATCTCCGCCAGTAATTGCTTGGGGTGCGTATGGAGGAGCTATCAAACGAGCGATCGCCACAATGAAATACAACGATCATCCAGAAATTGCTCGTCCCCTGGGTGAATGGCTCGGAGAAGTATGGCTGCAAGAATACGGGTACGGTTCTTTTATGGTAGTTCCGATTCCGATGCACCCAGAGAAAGAAAAAGAACGAGGTTTCAACCAAGCAGCGCTGATTGCAAAAAGCTTTTGTCAAACAACTGGGCTAAAATTAAAACTTAACGGATTACAAAGAGTTAAAGCAACTGAAGCACTGTTTGGACTATCACCAACCGAGCGAGAAGAAACCTTAACTCAAGCTTTTGATATCGGAAAAGATTTTATAGAGCCTCCAAATGTCCCAGTAATTTTAGTTGACGACATCTATACAACGGGTGCTACCGTCAATTCTGCTATAGAAATTTTGAGTAAATCTGGAATTACTGTTTCCGGAGTTGCAGCAGTTGCAGTACCACACAGAGACAAACTATACAAAGAATTCATAGGCAAGATAGGCTAATAAAAATTATAATTAACCAACATTAAGATTATTTTTACAGGAAAACTACATACAACTATGAGTAAGTCTAAAGCGCTGGGTTTGGAAAAAATTGGGTTTATTCCTGCTACGTTACTGGTATTTGGGATAAGTGCGACAACAGCTTTTGCTCAAACAAATAAACAAGCAAATAAATTTTATAATCCCATACCTTTACCCGCCACTTACGAAATTTCAGACGCATTATCCGATAAAGATATTCCTACAGGGCAAGGTGGCTTTGCTCGCGACTATATGGTGAAGTTAGCAAAAGGCGATAATTTAGCGATCGATCTCTCCTCAGATAGCTTTGACAGTATTATTACGTTGCTCGCTCCCGATGGTTCAACAATAGCAGAAAATGATGACGGTCCCGACGGTAGCAGTAATTCCCTACTCTTCACCCGCGTCACTAAAGCCGGGACTTATATTGTTCGCGTTCGCTCTTTCGGAGAAACTGGAATCGGCAGCTTTAAATTGAAAGTAACTCGATTGAAGCCAGTTAAATAGTTATGAGTTAGGAGTTAAGAGTTAGGAGGCGCGGAATTAGGAAAAGTGATTAACTGATAACTGTTCACTGCTCACTGTTCACTGAATTGTCATGGCGCACAGAAAAAGCGCTTCAGTCCATTCTACGACTGCACCGTAAGTATCCCCCGTATGACCACCCAATTTGTGGTTAAACCAAGCACCTGTCAGAAAGGCAATTGCAATTCCTGTAAGTGTCATGGTTATTGTTGCTAATAAGTTATTTTGGCTAAATTGGCAGAATATTATCTTTACAGAACTTAAACTTAATAGCAGTAAAAGTGAAGGTAAAACATCGGTGTAAGAACGAATGGCTTGCTTGTGAAATGCACCTTTGCCAGTTGGTTTTAGGTAGTCATATCTTTGTATCGCTAATATTTGTCCCCAGCGTCCCCATGCACAAGCAGCCATTAGTATCAGCCAGCGATTTTCTGGAATTTCTGTTAAAGCTACTGTTTTGAGCAAGATTAAAACAACTGCTGCCATTGCCCCAAAGGCTCCTGTGGCGCTGTCAGTCATTACCTCCAAGCGCCGCTCTTTATCCGTTACTGCCAACCCATCGGCAGTATCCATTGCTCCATCCAAATGCAGCCCTCCCGTAATCGCAATCCAGGTTGCTACCACTAATGCACTACGAGTTAGTACTGAGACTCCAATAAAATTAGCTACAATATCAAATAATGCTAAGATTCCTCCAACTATTATTCCTATCGCCGGAGCAAGACGTGCTACAACACCAAACTCTAATTGCTCGATGTAAGGCATCGGGATAGACGTATAAAATATAATACTTGCAACCAAATTTAAAACTTGAGTTTTCCACCACGGGTACTGAGCATTCATACTTGTTAAAATCATTACTTAAGTAGAACAAAAACAATGGCACTTACGATTACCGCACAAACAACAGTATCAAATTTTAAAACTTGAAATAAGATTTACTTGTATGAGAAACTGAGCCAAAAAATTTGTTATGCTTATCTAAGTAGGAAAAAATAAGTCAGTAATATTTATAACATTGTTATGAAGCATAAAAAATTGCATTTTAATCGGTGGTAGTGTTTTTTGTACTTGGAAAAAAAAGCTAATAATTGATGTCAGTGAGTTAAGCAATTGCCTCTAAAATCTGATATTTATATATTGCAGGGCATAGATTACCGCTGATTCATTGGTTATGCAGGCTATAACGTTGTACTTCACCTTTGCTCAAAAAGCTATTTGATTATGAATCACCATCTACCCGAGACCAGAATACCAGCGCCATGTATCGTCAATACAGGTGTGATCGTAAATAAACTTGATATGCGACGATTGCTGGGGGACTTAGGTCGTGTCCGCTATGCTTACACCCAAGATGGTGAGGTTTGCGCTTCGGGTGAAGGGGATGTAATGGAAGTTTTCGCAAATCCCCGACGCTCTACATTAGTCGCCAATAATGCTCTTTATTTAAACGTTTACAGTTTTGATTGTTTGGAACTTACTCTGTCATCCGAAAAGGAAGCCTGTTTTGATTTAGTTCAGGAAGGGATGCGTTTGCGGTTGATTCCCCTTTCTACTCCAATGCAGGAGCGGCAAGAACGTTGTTGGAATACCAGCGCCATTGAAGCAATGATGGAGCAGGTGTTATCGGCTAAATGGGATGCTGAAATTGATGATGATAGTTCCGATTTGTTCTAAATCTTGGTTTAATAAGTTAAATCGTCAACAGAGCAGTTTCGGTTTTCTTAATTTTGAGCGCAAACTTTTCATTCCAATGTCTTGCTAAATGTAGCAACACTTCAGCGCGTGCTGGGATATTCTCTACGCCTCATGGTGTAGTAGAAACCCCCCGTTTTATGCCAGTGGGAACCCTAGCAAACGTTAAAACCATTACTCCAGCCCAGTTAAAGGAAACTGGAGCGCAGATGGTACTGTCAAATACTTATCATCTCCATTTACAACCGGGCGAGGCGATTGTAGCGGGAGGAGGTGGACTGCATAAGTTTATGGGTTGGGATAAACCCATGCTTACCGATTCCGGTGGGTTTCAAGTTTTCAGCTTGAGCGAGATGCGGAAAATTACTGAAGAAGGAGTAAGTTTTCGCTCGCCCCATGATGGGCAAATCATTAATTTAACGCCAGAAAAATCAATAGAAATTCAAAATACTTTGGGTGCGGATGTCATCATGGCATTTGATGAATGTCCACCTGCCACAGCTAATCGCACGGAAGTAGAAGCAGCAACGGAGCGTACTTACCGCTGGCTGCTCAGATGTGTTGAAGCGCATAATCGTAGCGAGCAAGCATTGTTTGGGATTGTGCAGGGAGGTATTTATGCCGATTTACGTTCGAGTGCTGCAAATGCTTTGACTAAATTGGATTTACCCGGATATGCCATTGGTGGTGTCAGCGTCGGGGAAGAGCCAGAATTGATTCACGAAATTGTCCGACAAACAGCACCTTTATTACCCTTTGAAAAGCCGCGTTATTTAATGGGAGTTGGTACCCATCAAGAAATGGTAGTGGCGATCGCCTCTGGTGTAGATTTATTTGATTGCGTAATTCCTACTCGTTGGGCTAGACATGGTACGGCGATGGTAAAAGGGGAAAGATGGAACGTCAAAAATGCTAAGTTTCGTGAAGATTTTACTCCCCTTGATGAAACTTGCCCTTGCTACACTTGTCAAAACTTTACTCGTGCTTATCTATCGCATCTGATACGAGCGCAAGAAATTTTGGCTTATACGTTATTAAGCATTCACAATATTACCGAATTAATTAGGTTTACCCAGAAGATTCGGCAAAGCATATTGAACGATACTTTTATTGCAGAATTTGGGCATTGGTTGAAACAGTGAGCAGTGAGCAGTGAGCAGTTAAGTGCAATAACTAATAACCAGAAAAAATTGAACAATTCATTCATCCAAACTTTAATTTTTGTTCAGTTTTAGGGAACCATAGATTTATTACAGGGAAGATTAGCTACTTTTTTAGTGACAGTACGGTTCAAATTATTAACCGCTATATTTGATTGAAATTTTAAGTAACCTTTACTTCTAAGAGAATGAAGCGGATATTTGCTGCTTAATTGTCATGAAACCGTATATATCTTCAAACCCCAAAACTAGAATTAAAGTAATGCAACAAGCTTTAGAGAAAAAAAATAAATATATCTTGAAGCATAAAATACTTGTAGCATCCTTCGTGATTCCTGCAATTCATATATGTCTTTGCAAGATATCTTTATCGCTATCTTTCCAAAATGGTTCATCAGCAATTTGGCTTTCAGCAGGACTTTATTTAGCAAGTTTTTTACTGTTAGGATATCGGATATTACCTGCTTTGTTCGTAGGTGCTTTGATTGCCAATAACGTATTTTTTTATAAAAACGACTTTTTAACAAGTAGCCTTATAGCTACATACAATGTAGTCGATCCACTAATTGCTAGTATTTTAATTGATCGTTTTCTCAAAAGTCGTCAATTACTCAAGCATTCTAGGAATATTTTTGTATTTTTTATCCTAATTATTCCAACTCCCATACTAATTACTACTTTTGCAACTGCGACTTTATGTATGCGCGGCATAATACCTTGGGCTATTTATCAAGAAGTATGGCAAGGTTGGTTTGCATCGGTGATTGCTGGCATCTTGATTGTGACACCCGCAATGCTAGAATGGTTCCACAAAGCAGAATTACGAGAACCATTTAATAAGCATAAAGCTAGCGAATTAATATTATTAATATTATCATTTATTTTCATTAGTTACATAGCTTTTTGGCAGGGCTATCCTTTGGAATATATGATGATTCCGCTATTAATTTGGTCGGCGTTTCGCTTCGGAGATAAAGAGTCAACAATACTCGTTTTAATTATTTCAGGAATCGCCGTCTTTGGTACTGTACGAGGTTTTGGTTCCTTCGCTAAATTGGGATCGATAAATCAATCTCTACTGTTATTGCAATCTTTTATTTGTGTCATCGCGGCAACAACTTATGTACTTTGTGCGGTAATTAACGAGAATCACCAAGCACAAATAAAGCTGAAAAAAGTCAACGAAGAATTAGAATTTCGGGTAAAAGAACGTACTTTTCAATTAGGAGAAGCATTAACGGTAGCCGATAAAGCAAAAATTGCTGCTGATAGTGCGAATAAAGCTAAAAGCGAATTTCTTGCCAACATGAGCCACGAATTAAGAACTCCACTTAACGGTATTCTTGGTTATGCTCAAATTCTCCAACGTTCGGAATCGATGACAGATAAGGGAAACAAGGGAGTTGATATCATTTATCAATGTGCTTCCCATCTCTTAACTTTAATTAATGACGTTTTAGATTTATCGAAAATAGAAGCTCGCAAAATGGAACTTTATCCTGTGAAGTTTCATTTTCCATCTTTTTTACAAGGAGTTGTAGAAATCTGCCGCATTCGTGCGGAGCAAAAAGGTATTTCGTTTCATTTTCAACCTGACTCGGAATTACCAGCAAGCGTAAATGCTGATGAAAAACGATTGCGTCAAGTTTTAATTAATTTACTAGGTAATGCTATCAAGTTTACCGATAAAGGTAGCGTAACTTTGAAAGTTGATGTCATAAGTAAAGATGAAATTTCAAATTGTAAAATTAATTTTGAAATTGTAGATACGGGAATGGGAATGACACCCGAACAATTAAACAATATTTTTCAACCTTTCGAGCAAGTTGGAGATATCAAAAAACAGGCTGAAGGTACGGGATTAGGATTAGCAATTAGCTTAAAAATTCTCTCTTTGATGAATAGTGAAATTAAGGTAGAAAGTGAGATTGATAAAGGTAGTAATTTCTGGTTTGAATTAGATTTACCATACTATGATGAATGGGCAGAAGCTTCCACTATTAGCCCACAAAAAATCATCGGATATCAAGGAAGAAAACAGAAAATCCTGGTTGTTGATGATAAATGGGAAAATCGTTCGGTTGTTGAGAATTTACTCGCACCAATTGGTTTTGAAGTCGAAGAAGCAAGTAACGGTAAAGAAGCATTAGATAAAACCAAAGAATGGCAGCCGGATATGGTAATTACCGATTTAGTCATGCCGGAGATCGATGGTTTCGAGTTAATTAAGAATTTGCGAGAGTTGCTGCAAAAAAATATAGTAATTCTTGCTTCTTCTGCAAGCGTGTTTGAAGCAGAGCAACAAAGAAGTTTGGATACTGGTGCGAATGACTTTTTACCCAAACCAGTACAGGTAGAAAGTTTATTAGAATTACTTAGCAGGCATTTAAAGCTTGAATGGGTTTATGAAGACAATTCCCAAACAGCAAGTAATACAGTTTTATCATCAGAAATTATTCCACCATCGGATGAAGTATTGCGTCATCTGCATTCAGTCGCGAAAAAAGGTGATGTTTACGCAATTATCGACGAAGCGAATAAATTACAAGATATAGATGGCAATTTAACGCCCTTTGCAGAGAAATTAATTCACTTAGCAGAAAACTTTCAACTCAAACCATTGCGACAGTTTATTAAAGAATATCTTAATTAATTTTAAATTTTAACATTATATTTTAGATTTTGGATTATCAAATTATGTCTACTTGCACTCAAAATTCCGGCTTTATTCTTCTTGTTGACGATAACCCTACCAACCTTGCGGTATTAGCTCAAACTTTAAAAAATGAAGGTTTTTCTATCCGTATTGAAACTGACGGCGAAAGTGCTATAGAACAACTTGAAGATGAAACCGAACAACCAAAGTTAATTTTGCTAGACGTACAAATGCCCGGTATTAATGGATTTGAAACCTGCCGTCGTATCAAAGCAAATCCGCAAACCCAGGAAATTCCAATTATTTTTATGACTGCTTTATCAGATACAGATTCTAAAGTTAAAGGATTATCTTTAGGGGCTGTTGACTACATTACCAAACCCTTTGAAGGGGAAGAAGTTTTAGCAAGAGTGCGCGTACATTTGCAAGTACGAAATTTAACTAAAAAACTCGAAAATTGGAACGAGCAATTAGAACAAAATGTAGTGGAAAGAACCGCCGCATTACAACAAGCGCAAGTACAATTAGTTCAACAAGAAAAATTCGCCACAATTGGACAATTAGTCGCAGGAGTTGCCCACGAAATCAATAACCCCATCGGCTGTATTTCCAGCAATATTGCCCCAGCTTCAGAATATTTAAGTGATATTACAGAAATTATCCATCTTTATCAACGACACTACCCGCAACCAGTTGTAGAAATTGAAGAAGCTTTAGAAAATTTAGATATTGAATTTGCTTTGAAAGATTTTCCTAACTTACTCGAATCGATGAAAGTAAGTTCTCAACGCATCCAGGAGATTTCGGTGTCGATGCGAAACTTCTCCAGAAACGATACAAATAAATTAGTTAGCGCTGACATCCATACCGGATTGGATTGCACATTAATGATTTTACGTCATCGCCTCAAAGCAGTAGGTTGTCGTCAGGCAATTGAAGTAATAAAAAAATACAGTAATTTACCAGAGATACAGTGCTACCCCGGTTTACTTAATCAAGTATTTACCAACTTACTCGCCAATGCCATTGATGCCTTAGAAGATGTTTCTGCACCAGAAATTAACATTTCTACAGAAAAAACAACTAATGATAAAATAACCATTCGCATTGCCGACAACGGTATGGGAATGAGCCAAGAAGTACAGCAAAAATTATTTGAGCCATTATTTACTACCAAACCGCTAGGTAAAGGTACTGGTTTGGGAATGGCGATCGCCCAACAAATTATCGAAGAAACTCATCAAGGAAAAATCAGCGTATCATCAGTTAAGGGCAAGGGAACCGAATTTACAATTGAAATTCCTTTAAAACTTCAACTTTCTACCTAAAATTTTACGCATTATTATTCACAACTTAAACAATATTACTTATTTCTTGCAACCAACTTCCCATACCCCAATCGTGTTAAGATATTGCTCAAATATGAAAACTATGTTGGATACTTGGATTTAAACAAACATGGAAGTAACAATATTATTAGCGAAATTGCCGGAAGCTTATCAAGTTTTTGACCCTTTGGTAGATGTTCTCCCAATCATTCCCGTTTTCTTCTTGTTACTAGCTTTTGTTTGGCAAGCCGCTGTAGGTTTCAAGTAAGTTAACCTCAAAATATTTTTTAAAGACAGGCTGAGCAAGTCTGTCTTATTTTTTGCCAGATTTTCTTCAATAAATTTGATATTTCTTAACTTTTTGTAATAAATTAGGAAATAGTAAAAGTCTAGATTGTCGAATAAATATTTAACCAGGTATTAACTATGGGTAACATCAATTTTGTTAAAGAAAATAAAGAAGTAGTAGCGGCTGATGGTGCGAATTTGCGATTGAAAGCCATACAAAACAATATAGATATCTATAAAGTATGGGGGAAAATGATGAACTGCGGAGGTGCGGGGCAATGTGGAACCTGTATTGTAGAGATAACAGAAGGAATGGAAAATCTTTCACCTCGTACTGACGCAGAAACCAAAATGTTGAAGAAAAAGCCGGATAATTATCGTCTTGCTTGTCAAACTTTAGTTAATGGGTCTGTAAGTGTAGTAACTAAGCCTTGAGAATTATGTCTTGTAAGCTGTCTTTTTTGTGATATCGTTCGGCTTAAGCATCAGTAATGTTATGCTAAAACTAGTGGCTGCAAATAAAAAGAGAGGCTTTTTTAACAATGCAAACTAATGATTTGGGATTCATTGCGAGCATTTTGTTCGTACTAGTTCCCGCAATTTTTTTAGTATTACTTTACACCTTAACAGTTAGCCGTGAAGGCGGAAGAAACGATTCTTAATTAAGACTTGATTCTTGGAAAGGAAAAACCCCGACACTATGTATGAGTGTAGGGGTTTTATCTATCAACCGCGAAATCTATAGTTAAATGAATTGAATGTAAAATAGCATCTAAGCTGCCTCAGTGCGTGCTAGTAAAACCGGACAGGTAGCATTAATTCTGACATAATCAGATAGGGAAGTACCTAAAAGTTTGTCCAAATCGACAAAACTCTTAGCAATTGAAGGGCGACGATCTGGAGAACCAACTAATAATAAGTCTATATTCATCTCTTCTGCCAGACTACAAATTTTTTCACCCGGCTTGCCAATGCTAAGTGTGCTGCGAGATTTAACACCTTGTTTTTGAGCTTTATTCGCTGCTGCTTCTAAAATAGGGTGTTTATCGGCGTTAACTTGGGCAGTTTCGGCTGATGGACTCTTTAAGTCAGTCATCACGTGAGTTAAAATCAACTCGCCGCCTTTGATATCTTTAAGTAGGAATAAAGCCAAGTCTAAACAGTACTGTGACGCTTCCGATTTGTCAATCGCCACCATAACCCGGTTAATTGCTTTGACATAAATGTCATCTTTAACCAGTAACATAGGGCGAGAAGAAAGCTGGAAAACATACTGACTAACTGAATTAGCCAAAATTGATTCTAAGCGCTTGAGTCCTCTCGAACCCATAATAATCAAATCGGCATCGATTTCATTTGCCACTTGACAAACGACATCTTTAGGTTCGCCTTGACGCAGCACCGAATTAACCTGATTGGGATTTAGCTGCAACTTTTGAATAGCGCTTGCTAAAATTTTACCGCCTTCTTCCCACTTAGCTGTCATTGATTCGGCGGTAGTTTGTGGAGGAACAACGTGCAAAACGGTAACTTTCGCTCGTTGAATTGATGGTATTTCCTCCATAAGTTTGAGCATTTCTTCCGCATGTCCCAATCCTGAGACAGCTAGCAAAATATTTTGCATCATAGGGACATCTTATTGCCTAGCTTGGGTTTTTACGTGAAGCTCGGTGGGGGAATCTTTCTCTACCAGACTTCACCGCCTTGCTCGATTTTACTCTGTTGTTTATCCTAAGCTAATTAGACAAAGGACAAATAAGAGTTATGTATATATGAACCATTATGTTTGAAGTTGAAAATAAAGGTTCTATATCATTTATCCTACTTCTAATTCTGCACTATTTTCTTAACAAATAATTATGGAATTTATTAGTCGTAATCTATGTTTAATAAAGTTAATTATAACTAAGTAAAGACTTGTAAATAAAATGTATATAAAAGTAAATATATAAAATTTAGTAAATTTAAATTGGCATATTTACTATTATATGTATGCATTTACTATATAAATTTATGTAAAGTAAAAAAAGTTAGATTTGCTATTATAGATGATGTTGTGATGCAAATTGATTTTGTATTACAATTTCTATACATTGACGTTAATTATTTAACTAATAAATGGACATAGAAATTAGGTAAAAAAATCAAATACCCAATGTCCTATGCCCTGTGCCCAATGCCCAATCCCCAATTACCTAAGCAGCACTTTTCAAACCATTATGCTTGAGTAAAGGTTCGGTACTTGGTTCTCTTCCTCGGAAAGATTGAAATACTTCCATTGGGTGCTTGCTACCACCGAGGGCTAGTACGGTGTCTCGGTAACGTTTGCCTGTCTCTTTAATAGCTTCTTCGTTTTCTAATCCAGCTTCTTCAAAGGCAGCAAAAGCATCTGCGCTTAGAACTTCAGCCCACTTGTAGCTGTAATAACCTGCGGCATATCCCCCAGCAAAAATGTGTCCGAAGGCACAAAGGAAATTATCTTCGGGAAGTGGTGGCAATATCGTTGTATTTTTGGCGATGCGGTTGCGTACATCGTCGGGAGTTTCATCACTACCAGAACGATAGCGGTAATGCAATTCTATATCAAGCAAGCTAAAGTGCAATTGACGCAACATCCCGCTTCCGCTCATATAGTTACGTGCAGCTACAAGCTTCTGATAGTAATGCTCTGGTAGAGGTTCGCCACTTTCGTAATGCTTTGCCATTCCCATTAAAGTAGGGCGTTCGTAACACCAGTTTTCCATAAACTGACTGGGTAATTCTACGGCATCCCATTCGACATTATTAATACCAGCAGCGCTAGGATAATTTATTTTGGTAAGCATATGTTGCAAACCGTGGCCAAATTCGTGGAAGAGGGTTTCTACTTCCGTGAAAGTCATTAAGCTAGGTTTATCATCAACCGGAGGGGTTTGGTTACATATCAAATAGGCAACAGGCAACTGAATATCAGTTTTACCATTTTCCTGAATTTGACGGCGATTTAAACAGGTATCCATCCATGCACCACCGCGTTTTTCAGCAGGGCGGCTATAAGGATCTAAATAAAAATAAGCTATGGGATTACCAGTTTCATCGGCGATTTGAAAATAGCGGACATTTTCGTGCCACACCGGAGCTTTTCCGTCAGCAGGAGTAACGCTAACGTTAAATAAGCGTTTTACCAATCCGAATAAACCATCGAGAACTTGAGGAAGTGGGAAATATGGACGTAATTCTTCTTGTGTAAAAGCAAACTTCTCTTCACGCTGACGCTCTGCCCAAAAGGTAACGTCCCAATTTTTCAAATCGTTGGCTTCGGTTGCATTCTTAGAAGCTGCAAACTCTTTTAATTCTTCTAATTCTTTTTGTGCGGCATCGTAACTGGTGAGACGCAATTCTTCCAAAAGTTTATCAACTGCTTCTACATTAGGAGCCATTTTACTCGCTAAACTCACCTCAGCATAGTTTTTATATCCGAGTAATTCAGCTAATTCTTGCCTTAGCTCCAAAATACGCTTAATTATCGGTCTATTATCCAATTCTCCCGCAGATGCCCGAGATATAAAAGCTTTATAGAGTTGTTCGCGTAAATCGCGCCGCTTGCTATGCTGCATGAAAGGAGCATAGCTAGGAAAATCCAAAGTTATCAGCCAAGGGCCATTTTCTGGAGTCGCCTTTTCCTCACCAGCATCTCTTGCTGCTTGTGCTGCCAAACTCAGCCAGCTAGGAGGTAAACCTGCAACTTCTTCAGGGTTTACAAGTTTTAATTTGAAAGCTTTAGTTGCATCCAAAACATGATTTGAGAACTTTGTGGAAAGTTCGGCCATTTCCATTTGAATCGCATTGAAACGTTCTTGCGCTTCACCTTCCAAACCAATACCGGCAAGTTCGGCATCGCGGATAGATGATTCAACAATTCTTTGTTGTGCAGAGTCCAAAGTATTCCAAATATCGCCTTCTCGCAAGGCTTTAAAAGCATTATAAATAGGTTTACTTTGGCTGAGTCGATTAGAAAACTGAACTATTTTAGGTTGTGAAGTTTCGTAAGCTTGACGTAATTCCGGGCTATTTTTCACACCCATCAAATGGCTAACAATACCCCAACTCCAGGTTAAACGTTCGGTTAACCGTTCTAAAGGTTCTACCAAACCGCTCCAGGTAGGCTTTACATCAGCTTCTAACTGAGTAAGTTCTTCGTTTAATTCTGAGAGTAACTGATTTAAAGCTGGTTCTACGTGTTCCGGTTTAATTTCCTTAAAAGGAGGTAAACCCGAACATTTAAGCAAGGGATTATCCGAGATAGCAACGTTTGAAGTCATAAATGTGTGTGAGAGACAAATATTCTATTATATAGTTCTAATTTAATGAGTATTCCTAAATAAGCGCATTTGTGGAATTCCGTACCAAGGGGATAGGAGTTAGGAATGAGGAGTTAAGAGTTAAGAATTAACTAAATGGTGATACAGATTAATTATGTAGAGACGTTGCACTGTACACGCCGTCTCCGTGTATTTAATTTAGTATCTATAACTGGAATTATGTAGCATGAATCAGCTTATTACGCCTGTGGCAATAGCGGCGATCGCCCTAATCTCGAACTGCTACCGATAGCTCTGCATAAGGAATAATCGGTTTGGACTTAGGTTGCCTATGTTTTATCGGAATTATTAACTATATACATCAATTTAGCAATACCGCTTTTTCTTATTTATCTCAAATCACATTCGTAATCTCCATTAAATTATGAGGTAATTGGTGAATTTAACTGCCGTTGAAAACTCATCTACGTTATTAGTGTCACTTTCTTGTCACATTTTAGTGAAACAATAAATACGGCAGATTTCAAAGGTAATTAACAATGAATAAATAACTATTGTTCAGCCTAACTTTGACAACAATTTTTGTCATTCAAATTTCAGCTACTTTATTGTATTGATAACACAAGTATCTTCTCCTGCTTTTTCCTAACTCAGATCGAGCTTGATTTTTGTTTTATTTCTTTATAGTGTTTTTATAAATGTAGTAAAAAATATAATTTAGCAAATTTAGCAAAATAAAAAGCAGAAGATAGAGAATAATTATACTTTGGATGCACGTTACTTAAAAATTTATAATATCGCTATAGTTTATTTTATTATTGATTCGTATCGGTTTTTTCGAGCGAATTGTAGTTTTTATCTAGATTAAGAAATTAATTACTCTCTTCATGCTTTAAAATTACCTATCACTTTTTACTTATTTTCTCTATTTTATATTCGTTGTGCGGTTCTTTTGTATCGGTGATTGTAGAGCCGGAAATAAAAAAAATGCTGTTTATATTGTACAGTTATTACCTTCATTTTTAAGTAAAAAAACTATTTTTTGTAAGCAGGATTAAGATTGTTATACTGCAAATATCTAAATATAATCCTTAAGGAATATTTTTTCAGGGATTAAATAATTTTAACTTCAAAAACTCCAACTAAAGATAGATATATTTTGTTAAAAAATATTTTTATTATATTCAGTAATCGTATTAAAAACGAACCTAATTTGTTAAAAGATGCAGTATTCAATAAGCTAAATAGTGAAATATTATTTTTATAATTAGATCGTGAAAATAATTATACGGTTTTAAAAATAGCCATAACTATTACAGCCTTATTGCACGGCATTAACAACCAAATTTAAGTTAATGCAATCGGTTGATAATGTTAACTCACTCATCCACTGAATAACTTAACATCAGATTCAAAAAACATTATAATTGCCAACCGCATGGATTCAATATATCTTCTAACAGCGAAACCTTAGCTTCCATTTTTTTAGAACAAGGTAAGTACCATGTCAATCGTAAGCGAAATTAGCATACCAGTACCATAGGAGAAAACTTTTGAAATTAGCGCGTCCGATAGTAACGCTTAAACCGACTCTTTCCCTCATCGATACGATTGCGATAATTGTTGGAGTAGTAGTTGGTGCTAGCGTTTTTGAAACTCCCTCATTAGTGGCTGCAAACGCTGGTAGTATAGAAATTGCTTTGTTGACCTGGGGAGTTGGTGGAGTAATTTCTTTGATTGGTGCATTGTGCTATGCCGAACTCGCAACGACTTATCCGCATCCTGGTGGTACCTATTACTACCTTAGAAGAGGGTTAGGTAGCGCAATCGGTTTTTTGTTTGGATGGACTCGTATGAGCGTGATTCAAACTGGTTCAATTGCATTATTAGCCTTTGTGTTTGGGGATTATGCTTCGCAACTATGGCGATTGGGAATTTATTCTCCCTCTATTTATGCTGCGATCGCAATTATGCTGCTAACTGGATTAAATCTGCTTGGTATTCGTCAAGGCAAACGAACGCAAAACTTGTTAGCAGTTGCTCAAGTTGCAGGATTAATCCTCATCTGTGCCATTGGTTTATTCGGAGTTTCATCTTCTACGCCTTCTCTACCCCTTGATGGAGCAGAAGGAGCTACTTCAAATAATCTAGGTCTGATAATGGTGTTTGTGTTGCTTAGTTACGGCGGATGGAATGAAGCTGCGTATATTTCAGCAGAAGTTCGTGATGGTAGCCGAAACATTGTGCGAGCTTTGGTTTGGAGTATTGCTATTATTACCGCGCTGTATTTGCTCGTCAACTTAGCACTAATTCGAGGGCTAGGATTAAGCCGAATGGCAGATTCTCAAGCAGTTGTCGCAGACTTGATGCGCTTAAACATGGGAGAAGTCGGTGCCTTATTAACGAGTTCCTTGGTTGCGATCGCCACGATTTGCTCGCTCAATGCCACAATTTTAACTGGTGCCCGCACAAATTACGCCTTGGGACGCGACTATTCAATTTTTGCTTTTTTAGGACGCGGACGTGAAAGTACTCCAACAAATGCCTTGATAGTACAGGGTTTAATTGCGCTTCTACTGGTAATGGTGGGAACTTTTGCTCGTCAGGGCTTTAAGACGATGGTAGATTATACAGCTCCAGCATTCTGGTTTTTCTTTCTATTAAGCGGTATATCACTATTTGTATTGCGAAGACGCGAGCCGAATATTAATCGTTCGTTCAAAGTTCCATTTTATCCTCTGACTCCGCTTGCATTTTGTGGAATTTGCATATATATGCTGCAAGCGAGTTTAGCGTATACCGGATGGGGCGGTTTGCTAGGTGTCATCGTGTTGCTACTAGGACTGCCTTTGCTGTGGTGGACGCAAAAATTTTCAATAAATACGGGGAAAGATTAGCGAATATTTGTTTGCCATTGCGTGACTTTTAATCAATCTAAATTTTTAGGAGATTTGCATGATTTCAGTAAAACACACTATTACATCATTAGTAATTGGTATCAGTTTAATTGGTACTGGATGCAGTCCAACTACTAATGCCACAACTCAAGGTGAATCTACTCAAGCTCAAGCACCTACAACTTCCACTCCAGCAGCGTCCCCACCTTTGCGTTCTCCCGATGTAGTGTATGTGCCTACACCACCTGAAGTCGTTGAGCAAATGTTAGAAATGGCTAAGGTTAATAAAAACGACGTTCTTTATGACTTAGGTAGTGGAGATGGACGCATCCCCATTGCAGCAGTACAAAAACGCGATGTTAGTCGCGCTGTAGGCATTGAAATTAATCCAGAGCGCATTGAGGAAGCTAATGCCAATGCTCAAAAAGCCGGAGTAACTGACCGAGTTAGCTTTCTTAACCAAGATTTGTTTGAAAGTGATTTTAGCGATGCTACGGTAATGACGCTATATCTATTACCTTCATTAAACGTCAAACTTAGACCGCAGTTGTTTAGTCAGTTGAAACCCGGAACGCGCATTGTTTCTCACGATTTTGACATGGGTGAATGGAAGCCCGAACGTGTAGAGAAAGTTCAAACCGATGGACGGACTCATACGGTTTATTTGTGGACAGTGCCTGAAAATCCGCCTGCTAACTTAAAATAATCGCCTTAAAGAGGTTGATAAAGAGCGTTATAAGTGGGTGTGCCTTCATTATTTGTGTCATTACGTTAGCGTTCACGCTCCGCGTGCGGCGAGGGCGTGTCCGATAGGACATACGACAGCGTTAGCGGAGCGTGTCCGTCAGGACATAGTAATCGCAAAGTGCTGTGATTACTTCGTTTCACTATCTCCCTCCGGGAGACGCTTCGCGAACGTTCCACTCGCAATGACAAATACACAATTAATTTTGCCTAAGTACTTATCATGTCCAGTTAATCACTTGTCATTACGTTAGCGTTCACGCTCCGCGTGCGGCGAGGGCGTGTCCGTACCTTTATGTCGTCCCGGAGGGACTTAGGACATAGGCAGCGATAGCGCAGTGAAGTAATCCCAACACCTTGCGCGGTCTTCGGAGCGTGTCCGATAGGACATTGAGCCGCACCTTTGAGGTGAATGCTTCGTTCTACTCGCAATGACATATTATGCAACGCGCAAACTTACAGGAATATCGATATCGGCATGGGAAAGAAGCTGTTCATTTTGCAGAATTTCTTGAGGTTTGCCTTCTGCAATAACTTCACCATCAACTAAAACCAATATTCTATCGGCACACTGCACCAGAATATTAATATCTTGCTCGACAATTATCTGAGTTTTATTACCGCATAACTCACTTACAATACTTTTAACCTGCGCTTGTCCCGAACTATCTAATTTATCAATCACGCTATCAAGAATCAGTATCTGGGGATCTATAGCCAAAGTTGCGGCGATCGCCAATCTTTTAGAGATAAATTCAAGTAAAATTGAAACATTTAATTGGAATTTAAATATAATTTAAATCAACCTTAAATAATCATTAAACTATTTGTCTGGATAAGCGGACAAAATAATAATTGGTAACTTATTACTGTATTCATCTGCAAAAACTAAAGTCAGAAGCTAAAAAAGTGAATTTCTAAATTCTGACTTACGTTTGTGATTAAATTTTTAATTAAAAATCTGACAGTGCTTAAGCACTCCTCATTCTCTTAGTTTTTTTATTTACAATCAGAGCCAATACATTTAACCGTCTTTACAGCTTCAACTTCGTTTCTCACAAACAGATTAAATTTAGGTTGCCAAACATATAGTTGGGAAACACCTAACAATAACAATACACTGCCGATTTGTACAACTGATGGAGCCGATACAAACCCCATTACTAAAAGTATTACTCCGGTAAAAAGTACTGCTATACGATATACTTCCTCAGCTATATTGAGTCCCAGCCAAATAGCACATAACCCAAGAATAAATAGCACCGGATAAACTGTTAACATTTTTGTCTCCTAAACTTAGCGGTTAGAATTATCTATCGCTTTATTACAATAACAATTGTTTTAACGTTAGATAATAGTTGTTTTACAATTCTAAATATCAAACTCTATAAATATTGAAAAAATCTTCTAAAAAGTCTATTTTAGATACTTTCCTTAACATTTATTCAAATTTTTTACTGTTGTAATCTAATGCCTGGTAAAACGTCAACTGTATATTACTCATGAATAATGCTTTTACAGTCGATGTTTACAGGGATCAACCATTTAACAACAGAATTGAAAACTATGGTTTCCGTCGGTAATTGCTTTTTCTTAAAAAATAATGAGTTTTGAGCATCAAGTTATGTGATTGCCTTCCAGAAAAGACATATCAGCACAGAGGTTCAAGGATACATAAATTTTGTGTTTTCGGAGAAATATAGTAAAACCCTCCAAAGACATTGCTGCATCTTATATAAAAATCTGCATGGGGAGCGTTCATTCAAACATATTGGTATTTCGGTAGCAATAACTTGAGCAATAAAATCATTAAAAGTAGTTGCGATAAACTATTTGCGGCTTCCAAAAAAACTTGCTTTATCTACAAAATTTTTCGGAATAATAAACGATTGATCCACCAAGGAATCAAAAAATGAGCATTAGAGAACCGATCGAGACACTTTTAAAAACTGATACCTTAAATATTTGAATAAAATGTTCTCAGAGAGACTTATCATTTTTGTCTTTATTACACAACCAATAGAATCAATATTACAGAAAAAAAGATTTAAATATATACTCCTTAAGTGGTATTTAGAAATGTACTTGAGAATAGTACCTGAGTTAAAATTCAGGTATTTAAACTTATTTGATTTAAAAACTATATAAATGTTTATCGTTTAACTATAACTATCTCAGGAATTTTTTATTGAATTAACACATATTTTTATTCTTATAGATTAAAAAAATATTCTTTTAATATTGTTGTAAAATCAGTAATAATTTAATAAAAAGCAACAAAACCTATAGTAAAGCTACCACGCTTACAGGAGAGCCGCTGCCTCCTCGCAATCTCAAAATTCCGATTACAACTTTTATTCCAGTAGAAGGTAACTTTTCCAAATTAGTTAAATTTTCCAATACGATGCGTGGTTTATCTAAAACTAGTCGATTGATAGTAAAACTTGTATCTTTACCCCCATCAACACCGTGAGTATCGATTCCAATTCCTGCAATATTTCTTTTTTGAATTAATAACTCAATTGCATCAACACCAAAACCGGGAAAATGCATCGCTCCTCGAACATCTTTGTTGAAAAATGCTTTTTTGTCATTCCATTTTTCTTGCCAACCAGTTCTTAATAACACTAAGCACTTATCAGGTATTTTACCGTATTGATCTTCCCAAGCCTCAATATCAGCAATACTCAGCATATAATCGGGATTCACTGCCACAGAAGAACAAATATCTATCACTACGGCAGGTAAAACCATTGAATTCGCAGGATATTCGTCTATCCCAGCACCATTACAATAAAAACTTATCGGTGCATTAATATGAGTAGCAGAATGTTCTCCCATTGAAAACCGACGCAGATAATAACCATCTTTCTTCCAATCAGCTACCGTTTCAAATTCTACAGATGGATCTTTTTCCCATTGAGGAATATTTGGATCGATAACGTGACTTAGATGAATAGCCTTAGAATATGAAATTAAGTTTTTATCTTGTGGGGTAGGCACCTTGCCTGCCTCTTCCCTAAAAGTAAAATTCCGCGTTAACGAAGCTAAAGTAGCTTCCATAATTGCGCTACTTTGCCCAGAGACAGTAAATACCAAAGCCTCACGATAAACTCGCTGCGCTGCATGATGATTGTAATTAGCAGCCCCACTAGAAACAGTTACCGCCGCATGAGCTATTCTTGTTGTTAAATCAATTGCCCAAGCTCTTAATTGCAGCTTTCGCGTAAAGTCTACCTCTTCTTGTTTTGAAAAGGCGATCGCACTACGACAGCTATTTAATTCAGCTTGGAGAGAATTGAAAGCATCATCAATAAAAGATAATGATTTCTTCTCAAACGCCGATTTAATTACATCTAAACCAGCCTCAGCACATCCAAAAGCCAGAAAAGTAGCTCTGAGAAGATTCTTGCGATCGTTTTCTTGTATCCAACCTGGTTGTTTAATCGAAACCACAAATTCTTCAGGCACAAACCAATTACTTAAAGTCGCAGAAACTGTATTGGTTGAATTCATAGCTGCTAATTGCGCGGGGGAGCTAAACGTTATTTCACCTTCTTGTTGTTGGACATTTTGAAAAGGAGCGATACCAAAAACAGCACCACCGTCAGGTAAAGTCGCAGCAACAATAAATTCTGGAAAAAATCCAAATCCAGTAATCCAAGGTACAACACCATTGATACGATAACCCCCCGGTATCGTCAAGGCTGTAATTATCGGTTTACCTCTACGACGTAAATGAGAAAAACCCACACCCAGCAAAACTTTCCCACTACCCATAAGCGGAAGATATTCCTGTTGAAGAGTAGAATTATCACCCGCAACCAACATCCCAGCAGCACTTTGATGTTGTGTTTGCAAAAAAGCTAAAGCCCCAGAATATCTAGCTACCAATTCTTGAAAAGTACCATAATCAAAATCGCTAAATTCCTTACCACCCCATTTTTCTGGTACCTTCAACGCCAATAAATCTAAATTCCCCAAACCTTGCAAAGCCTCTAATAAAGCATCCTTAGATTTATCTATTTCGTTAGCCTTTAGTGCAACAGTTTCGGATAAATAAGATTTAGCTGAATTCAAAAAAGAAGAAATATTATATAGAGACACTTTCGCAGAAGAATCCATAGCGCCGTATTTAAACCATATTACGCTAATTCAGCATCGAGGGGATGGGGAGAGGGGGAGAGGGGGTAGAGGGGGTAGAAAATTAACTCTTAACTACTAACTACTAACTACTAACTGAAATAGATAATCCCCCGAACCTTATATACTCCAAGGCGCGGGGGAAGTTCAAATGTTGCAGCAAAAAGTGAATTACTATTTAAGTTAACACCTTAGCAGTTAAGTTTGGGCTAAGAAAATGTTAAATTTAGTTTAAGACATCGGAATAATTACGGAATAAAGAAAACTTTTTCTTGGTTCTACCGTATAGTTCGGAATATTTACCTATGCGCCCCAACTGGTATACAACCTTTGCAAATTTGTAAGCGACTAACTGTATATATCCAGATATTACACTTTAATTCTTGGATTTATATCGGGGTTAAGACCCCTTATTCCCCAATAATTTCTGGTTCTTTCTTTCTACAAAAAAATCCCAGCCACGGCTATAGGCCAGAATTCTGTGAAAAAATTCTCCCAATTACCCATTACCCATTACCTACTCCCTACTCCTCAAAAAGCTTCTTAGGATAAATCGGAATACTTTTTCTAGTTTCCTTTTGAGTTTTTTGTTGAGTTATTTCGGAATCACTGCGAGGACGAAATTCTACAACATTGCTTTTGATAGTAATATCGTAGTTACCGAAAAAGTCGTGACCTAATAATCCATTTTGCAATTCTTCTCCGGCGATCGCCACGGCAACTTTCTTGACTTTGACACCACCGGCTTCAATAGTATCAACATAACCGATGGGGAATTCTACCGATTGAGCCGAAGCTGTATTTGCCTTTGCTTTGCCAACAACGATCACTCCAAGTAATTGAGCCATTCGCTGGGTAATTACGGTACCGCTAGCACCCGTATCGACAATCATTTCAAATCGCTGTTTCCCGTTAAAAGTGACATCGATAATTGGTGTACCCCCAATGCGTCGCTTAATTGGAGCGCGAAATGCCATAACTTGACGGTTATTTTCCCGAATAGGAACGGCAGCAGCATATACGGATTGTGTATCGACGGGTATGGGTATGGGCTGACGTGTTGGTGGTGGTGGTTGTGGCGGTTCCGCCTGTGGCAAGGAGGTGGGTACTTGAATAGGTGCTGGGGCTGCTTGAGGTTGTAAATTTTGCTGTAATATCTTTTGTACTGCTGGAGGAACCTGCATTTTTTGACGTGCGATCGATTCTTTTGCAATCGATTCTTTCAATGGTGGTACTGTTACCACTATTCTTTCAGGTTCGGTTTCTGGAACTGGTTGTTGGAGAGCAACTGATTTTTCTAAAGCATAATCTTTCAGGTGCTGGTATTCTTTAACTTTTACTTTGGCGATCGGATAGTAGCGACTTTGGGAGCCAACCGATTTCATCAAATTAATGGCATCTTGGTAATAATTGGCGACTAATTTCCAATCTTCTGATGATTGAGCCGATTGACTTACACTAAAACCACCACTAGCTTTGTCCAATGCCATTTCAAAGGAAGTTGGCTCTACATCTTGCTCGGTTTTATTTGAAAGCGGTTTTGGGCTGGATGTTTCTTTTCGCGAGCCAGCCGAATCCACAATATTAGGCGTACTTGACACCGCCAAAGGCTTCTGAGGAATTTTGAGTGTTTTTGATTGTTTGCTACAGGCAACACCAACTATAGTTAGTGCGCTCCATAATAAAGTTAATGCTGCACGGTTAAACAAAGGCTCAAGCATAATAATTTTTGATTTTACCAAGCCCTTGGGGGCAAAAATCTTCAGGTTTTAACTATTTAACGTTGCGAACGCGCCACTATCTACCTAGTTTTTTTTCGTAGTCATCAAAATATCTGTAAGTGATTAAAGTTTAATTTCTCCTTATATAGAATACCCTTTTATCATTTTAATCACTGGGGGGATGAGCAGCGATCGCCAGTTTGTTGAGTTTTAATAGAAATTAATAGGACTTACGCAAAGCCTCCCTAATTTATCGGGGGTTGGGGGAATCTGTGTATCTAGAACACTATATTTTCCGTTATCGCTGCGTAAGTGCTGAGATATTTAAAATCGCTGTAATTCCCTGTTAAGAGTTTTCTATAGCCTAAAACCTTGATTTTTGGTTTCACTGCGTAAGTCCTGGTTCAAATAAATAAAAAAAAATAAATAAAAAAAATCCATAACACTTTTGCGTTCCCTATTCCACAACTCCTTTACAGTTAGAAGCTTCTTTGTACCTCGCGATACATTATAATTATCTTTCGTTCGCGCCCAATAGATAATTGCTATTACCTATTGTTGCTTTATAGTTTTATAGAAATATGCCTCTGTTTGACGCAACACCGGCTCTACTTGTCCTAGCAGATGGAACCAGCTATCGCGGTTGGTCTTTTGGTGCAACCGGCACCGCTATCGGAGAAGTGGTTTTTAATACCGGCATGACCGGATATCAAGAAGTGCTGACCGACCCCAGCTATTGCGGTCAAATCATCGTGTTTACCTATCCAGAGCTAGGCAATACTGGTGTCAATCCAGAAGATGCCGAGTCAGACAAGCCCCATCTTAAAGCTTGTATCGCCAGAAATATTTGCGATCGCCCCAGTAACTGGCGAGCAACTCAATCTTTACCCGATTACTTAAAAGAGCATCATATACCGGGAATTTATGGTATTGATACTCGCGCTTTAACTCGTAAAATTCGCAACATTGGGGCTATGAATGGCGGTGTTTCTACTGAAATACTCGATCCAAATGAATTATTAGAACGGGTGAATGCAGCTCCATCGATGAGCGGATTAAATTTGGTAAAAGAGGTGACAACTTCAGAAGTTTACGAATGGTCCGAACCAACTACAACCGCATGGGAATTTAATACAGATTCTCAAACGAGTTCGTCAGAAAAATTTACCGTAGTAGCCTTAGATTTCGGCGTAAAACGAAATATATTGCGTCGCTTAGCAAGTCATGGTTGTCGAGTAATTGTAGTTCCAGCAGATACCTCAACCCAGGAAATTCTTAAACACAATCCAGACGGAATATTTCTTTCTAACGGGCCAGGAGATCCCAGCGCTGTTACTGAAGGAATTGAAACCGCTAAAGCACTATTAAAATCCGAGAAACCGATATTCGGCATTTGCATGGGACATCAAATTTTAGGCCAAGCTTTAGGGGCACAAACCTACAAGCTAAAATTCGGTCATCGTGGTTTAAATCAACCAGCAGGTTTGAAAGAACGAATCGAAATCACTTCTCAAAACCACAGCTTTGCTATAGATCCCGATTCTTTAACTCACAGTGATGTAGAAATTAGCCACCTTAACTTAAACGACAGTACCGTTGCTGGAGTCAAACATAAAACTTTGCCAATTTTCTCGGTACAATATCATCCAGAAGCATCTCCAGGACCTCACGATGCAGATTATTTATTTGAGCAGTTTGTTCAATCGATGAAAAAAGCTCGTCAAACAATTACCGCTTGAGTAAAAGTCGGGTAAAAATAGAGAAAGCGAAAAATTGGAGCGTTATTAAAGTTCCAAATTAATCGCTTGAATTTCTTACTTTTGCTGTCTTTTGCGGTAAGTAGCGGTTAAAGTAGACAACAGACACAAAAAACATCTATACTTGAGCGTTTGCTTTCACCACGAGGAGGGAATTATAGCTGAACCACTAAATCTAACCGTTAGCCTGCGAGGTACTCGTGAAGTCCGGGATAGTTGTCAGCTATTCCGCCTCACAGGTTTGTTAGACGCATTTTCCGAACCGACATTTCGTAAGGTACTTAGTAGTAAGATTGACGAAGGTCCCAAACACGTCATTCTGGATCTTTCACAAATTGACTTTGTAGATAGTTCTGGTTTAGGAGCTTTGGTACAGTTAGCCAAGCAATCCCAAACCGCCAAAGGTACCTTTCAAATCGTCACCAACGCCCGCGTTACTCAAACAGTCAAGCTAGTACGTTTGGAAAAGTTTCTTGCTTTACAAACTTCAGTTGATAAAGCGCTAGAAAACACCAAAACCTCTTGACGGCTTGACGGTCGTTCAAATTAGCTATCCGATGCTTAAATCTGGATAGCTAAATTTTTATTTATTAAAAAATTAATCAGATAGAAAAAATAAAATTTTTCAAAAAATGATTTTACTTCGATTGGAGCATGATTAGGAGTTTGCAATATATCTACTTGAGTAAAATTTAATAATATATGTGTTTAATTATGTATATGTCATGACTATAATTTATAACTGGTAAGTTTTTCACAAAGAAAAATCATGATCTCTTGGCAAAAACAATTGATTTAAAAATAATGTCTGATGTCGCAGCGATTGATAGAATATTTGTGGTTAATAAAGTTGGCGTAAATAAAAGTAAAAATCAATGCTACGAATTTGAAATAACAAGTTAAAATGATCGGGAAACTTTTGTAGCTATAGCGGTAATAAGCGTGAAACAACATCACCCCGGCAAACGAGTAGCAACCAAACTCCTAATCATCACTTCCCGATAATTATCAACCATTACGTAAGGGATTAAGTTGTGAAATCAAAGGAGGAAAAACAATTAAATGCAGGTTCTAAAATTGTCCCCAAAGATTTATTTGACTTTCAGTTTGCCCCTGAGCCAAATACAGACCAATTGTTACCCAAACTTTCTGAGTCGCAACTACACCAACTTTCTCCTACCGCTCTAGCTTATGTAGGCGATGCAGTTTACGAACTGTATATCAGGAGATATTACTTGCTACCACCCCGAAGAATGGAAAATTACCATCATTTGGTAGTGGCACAAGTGAGAGCCGAAAAGCAGGCCCAAATGTTAAACTTGCTCGATCCATATCTTAATAGTAATGAATTAGAAATTATCCGTAGGGGTCGTAACGCCGCTACAGGTCGCCCCAAACGCGTAGACCCCCAAATATACAGACAGGCTACGAGTCTGGAAACTTTGATTGGCTATTTATATCTCACTGACACCGAACGATTAAACGAACTTCTACAAAAACTCCTTCTAGAGTAGTAGGTTCACATCTGACTCCTGAATGTCAACAATCGAGTCAAGTCTTCGTAACAAAAGTGAGAGAAGATGCCTTACATCTAAGCTCTACCAAATACCTATATGACCAACCAACCAAGAAAGATCGAGATTGATGGTGATTCAAGCCGAAAGCCTTCTTTAAAACTCAAAGGCAAGCGCTTGTCATCTCCATCCGTTAGTAAATCTAAAGATAAAAATTATAATTCTGTAACTAATAAGCCTCGTCAAAATCGTACTAATTTTGAATATCCATCATCGTCTCCAGAAGCCGAAGAAACTAGCGACCTAATTTACGGCCGTCATTCCGTTTTGAGTAGTTTGGAAAACCAACGCTCTCTCAACCGAATTTGGATCACTTCTCGTTTGCGCTACGATCACCGTTTTCACGATTTGCTTTTGCAAGCTAAAGGGAATGGCACAGTTATAGACGAGGTAGAACCCAGACGCTTAGATCAAATTACTAGAAATGCTAATCATCAAGGAGTGGCAGCACAAACTGCTCCTTACGAATATTTTGATTTACCAGATTTGATCGAAAAGGCGAAATCCGTAACGGATACACCAGTGATAGTTGTTGCCGATAGTATTACAGATCCCCATAATTTGGGAGCGATTATTCGCACGGCTGAATCCATAGGTGCCCAAGGTTTAGTGATCCCCCAGCGTCGGGCTGTTGGTATTACTTCTACGGTAATGAAAGTAGCAACTGGAGCTTTAGAGAATTTTCCCGTGGCTAGAGTCGTAAATCTCAGCCGTGCTTTAGAAGAATTGAAAACCGCCGGTTTCTGGATTTACGGTACCGCTAGTTCTGCAAGCGTTCCGTTACACACCGTAAATTTTAACGGGCCACCAATTGCTTTAGTAATTGGTTCTGAAGGTGAAGGCTTAAGTATGCTCACACAAAAGTGTTGTGATGTTTTGGTCTCTATTCCCTTACAAGGCAAGACTCCCAGTCTTAATGCTTCTGTAGCAGCGGGTATGGCACTATACGAAATCTATCGTCAACGCTGGAATAATACGCTTAACTTAAAAAATTTGCGAAAAAGCTCTTCCAAAAACCATGTGTAAAAGAGTATAAAGAAGTGTAAAGGTAAAAAACCGACAGCATAGTTCTTTAACAACTACTATCACCTTTAGTAATCGATGAAAACCATGAACATTATTGGAAATCCTTTCAAAGAATTTGTTACCAACATCTTTGATAACCTTGGCTTAGCTTGGTGGGTAGAGATTGGCACTCAAAATCCTAAGTGTACTTATTACTTTGGCCCTTTTCTCAACGGCACAGAAGCAAAAGCTGCCGTCAAAGGTTATGTAGAAGACCTTGAACTCGAAGGAGCGCAAGGCATAAAGGTTGATGTTAAACGTTGTAAACCAAAAGCTTTAACTATTTCTGAAGACTTGGGGGAATGGTTTGACCGTAAAGTAAAGCCTGTCTTTAGCGGTCAAATGTAGTTGAAAACTTTCTGTATTGAAAGCTTTTTATATTAGGCACCATTCGTTAAAAAAAATAAAGTGTAAAGTATGGATAATATAATTTGACTTATTCCATACTTTATGCTTTATTTTTGCTTCTAAAAAATCCAAAATCTAAAATCCTGTGGTTTGTGGATTATCCTTCAACCAAGAGTCAATATCATTTAATAGTTGTTGGGGAATTTCCCAAGGGAAAAGATGGGCTGTATTTGGATAACAGCGAAATTGACCCGACGGTAAATGTTGAGAAGTTTCTAAGCTACATTCAGCCGTTATATGTCTGTCTTCTTTACCTGCGAGTACCAAAGAAGGGCATTGAATTTGGTTTAAGTCGCCAACTTTGTTGTATCCAGCCCTAATCGCCGAATAAAGAGCGCGAGTTGCCTTGTCAGACGTTTGTAAATAAGCCGGTATCGCACATGAAGCAATATACCCGTAAGCAGTGGGAGTATGTTGTTGAATTAGGTAGCGAAAAAGAGAACGCTTGCCAAAGGTATCAATATTCCACTGCCAATTAGGATTTACAACACTTAAAAGAGCGGCAATACCCGTATAGAGATTATCTTGCCATGAGATAGGTGGATGATTGCCATGCGGTATTGCAGCTGTAGCGATTAAAATTAACCCACTTACCCTTTGAGGAAATCGCAGAGCCAACTCCATTGCTAAAATACCGCCTAAAGACCATCCTAATACTAGACATTTCTGAATTTGAAATCGGTCTAAAAGTAATTCTAAGTCGCTTAAATGGTCGGTCATAGCAAAATTGCCATTAAAGCGACTTTTACCGTATCCGCGCAAATCTGGAGCAATAGTTTGAAAGCGTTGCGACAAATGATTCGTAAAAACAGAAAGACTCGAACCCGAACCAGGATGCCCGTGCAAGCAGAGAATCGGGAAACCTTGACCTTTAGTATAAGCGTTGAGTTGCATTAGAGAGTTGGGAGTTAGGAGTTATGAGTTAAGAGTTAAGAGTTAGGAATTAGGAGTTAGGAATTGATAATTGATAATTGTTCACTGTTCACTGCTAACTGCTAACTGACTCTTTATATCCTCCAGCGTAGGTGATAACGCACATTTGTCTGTAGGTAGTGTGAATTCCGAATGCAACACCCGATACTTTGAAATCGGGATTAAACATATTGATTCGATGACCGCGATCGGGAACTCCATCATCAATGATTAGCTGCATGACGATATCCCTTGCAGTGTGGGAACCGTAGCTGATATTTTCACCGGCAGTAACTTGCCATTTTCCGTAGCGACTTAAACGTTTGAAAGGGTCGCTACCATCACTACCATTGTGACCGACGATACCTTTAGGACCTTGGTCTTTAACATGATCTTTAGCAGCTAAAGACATTCCCTTTGAAGTCGTTACCGGAGGTACGGGAGAAACAGTTTTTAGGTAGCGAATAGCTTCATCGACAGCAGGCACACCTTCTTGAGTTATTAAATAAACATTTTTAGAAATTTTGACTCGTTTACCTTCAAAGCGTTTTCTATAATCTTCTAATATAGCAGCATAAGCTTGAGGATTTGTCCGAGCCAGATTCATTTCGGCAATTACTCGTTGTTCTAAAACCGAGAGGTTATTATCCCGCGTTACAGATTTAGTTATTTTTGAAGGAGTTTCCGACACGGGGGACATTGGTTCAATAATTTCGACAGTAGAACATCCCGCAAGTAGGCTAAAAGGGGCTACCCAATAAAGTATCCGACGCATCAACAACCTCATAAACCCATGAGAACGAAGTGTAAGCATATATCTAGATTCACTACGGTAGCATCAGTTTCCTGATTGCGGGTACTACAAAGTTATCAGTACATAAATGATGCGCGACAACATACCCCATAAATTATTTTTTACTATAATAAAATGCCAGGTACTAACAATAAGTAAAATTATACAATTATTATAAACATCAAAAAAACCCGGTTTTTTGTAAAAAACGGGTTTCTAAGTTTCTTTAATGTTCCCTATTCCCTGTTCCCTCAATTACGAATTAACAGTTACCCATTTCTCAACCTGAGAAAGAAATTCATGCTCTAAATAAGGTTTAGTTAAGTAAGCATTTGCACCTAACGCTTCAGCAAGCTGACGATGTTTTTCCGCACTACGAGAAGTAAGCACAACTACAGGAACATTCGCGAAATTAGAATCTTGACGCAAATTACTTAACAACTCAAAACCATTCATCCGAGGCATTTCTAAATCGGAAATCACTAAATTAATTTCGGGATGATGCTGCAATTTTTCTAAAGCTTCTACACCATTTTGGGCTTGTACAACTTGATAACCGTATTTCTGTAAAGTTAATGAAATAGTTTGTCGCAAACTAATCGCATCATCTACCACTAAAACAACTTTTGAAGATTTTGCAACAGGTGATTTTGCTTTGTGCCCTGAAGTAATTTGAGAATTATTTGTAGAATTAGAAGCAGCAAGTAGTGCTTTAGATGTGATTATTTCTCCCGACATTTGTAAAGCTTTCTTAGAAACTGCTGCCGGTAAAGCTTGATAATCAATTGAGGCTTGCATTTCGCCGACGGATGGTAGCAAAGTTCCATCAATTACTAGAATTAAATTACCATTTGCCAAGCTGCTACAACCATAAACATATTTTGGGGGAGCAATTGCTTGACCTAAAGGTCTAACTACTAACTCTTGCTCCCCAATTATTTGGTCAATTTCTAAACCTAATATTTGGTCGTTGCTGCGTAGTAATAAAATAGGATTTACAGTATCATCCGTATTATTAATAGTAGGTTGAATAGATAAAGTATTTTCGCCCTTAAATGAACGATGATATTGCATTAAATCTGAAAGATTGAGCAAATTTACCATGCGTTCTTCTTTACCTGTATTCCAGTAAAGAACTTTTTTGTTTTCAAACTGTTTAATTTGATTGGGAGACGGAAGCAATATTTTCGCAATGCTGTCTAATAGCAGTGCGTAAGCAGCACCTCCCGTTTGAACTATCATTAATTTTTCGGTAGTCATAGAAAAAGGAATTTTTAATACGAATGTTGTTCCTTGCTGGGGTTGTGAATAAACTGCAATAGAACCGTTGAGTGCTTGCAATTGAGTGCGAACAATATCCAACCCGATACCCCTTCCGGAAATATCGCTAACTTTACCAGCAGTCGAAAATCCTGGAGAGAACAAACAATCTAAAAGTTCTTCCTCCATCAACCCCGAATCCTGTCTGCCAAATTCTTTATCCGAGCGTAAAAGCCCTAAATCGATGGCTTTATTGCGAATTTTCTCGAAATTCAAACCTCCACCATCATCTCGAACTTCGATCACAGTTTGAGAACCTCGGTTGTAAGCACAAATTTCGATTAAACCTTGTTCTGATTTATGGCGATCGCCGCGTATATCTGGTGATTCGATACCGTGATCGTAAGCGTTACGTACTAAATGTAACAATGGATCGTAAAGCTTTTCAGCAATTGCTTTATCTACTAAAACGGAGCCACCACTCAACCGCAATTCAACATTTTTACCGTGAATATTGGTAAGGTTTTGCACCATTTGGGGGAAGCGATTAAGAATATTAGCCAGAGGTGACATTCTTGCTTCGACCAAATTATCAATAATACCGAGTGCTAATCGTTGTTTTTTATCATGAACTTGAGCAGATTGCTGAATAATTAAATTTGCTGATTCTAGAATTTCCTGAAATTGTGTTGCTTGTTCGGTAGCTTCGTGCAACCCTAAATGAAATTCAGTATAGTCATCCATTTCCAAGGAATCAAAGTCTACAGAACCAACATTGAGTGTATTTCGCGATACTACTTTTTGAGCGTGAAAAGGTAATTCTCGTAATTGTTCTAAAGTTTGTTGATGCCTTTGAAGTTTTTCAAATAATTGCTTAATCGTTTTTTTCAGCTGCTCATCTTGGGAAGTTCGGCGCTTTTGATGAATTAGTAATTCTCCTGCCAAATAATTGAGACGCTGTAAACTTTCTACATCTACACGTACAAAAGTAGGTAGTTTGGAGTTTCTAGCAGGAGTTGCTGGTTTTTTATCTATTTGATTTTCAGTTTGAGTAACCCGATTGTCGGCAGCATATTGAATAATTGTCTGGGGAGAATCTTCGTCATCGCTTTTATCTAATGAAGATTGGGATTTATTGGTTTCTTCTTCAAGAATATTCGGCGCTAAATTAGAATCTATGTCTTCTCCCCAGATTGCTTCAAGCATATTTTCTCCAGGATTGGGGAGAATTTCAGAAGAAACTGTTTCTTTAACTTCTTCTTGAGTTTCTTTTTTTATTTCTAACAAGTTTTGTAATTTTAAACTATCAAGCCATTGCTTATCTGACTCAGTTACAGGAGAATAATTTTTATATTCTTTGGCAATATCGGAAATCTTACTTTGTAAAGTTTCAATTACAGAAAAATCGCATAAATTTTCTTGATAACATTTAAATTTTGCGATACCTACAAGTACTGTTAAAATTCCTCCCAATCGGTAAAGGCAAAGACTGGGAGAATCCGAATCTTCTTGTACAAATTCGAGAAATTCTTGGAGCCAACTCTCGACATATTCAACGGAATTTTCAACATTGCTCTTAGGAACAAGCAAACTTAAAGCCAGACAATCTTCAGGAATATTTAATTCATGATTAAACCAACCTAAAACATACCTAATTACTTTTAAATGAAACTTGGCAGACTTTGGTTTAAGAGGTTCGCAATCGAGACTACCCGTTGTAAAAAATTGGTATAATTGCTTTATTTCATTTCTTAAAGACTTACTTCCCGATCCATTTTCTAAAGACTCAGTTGTTAAATCTACAGAAATATCTTCAGGTAAATCCTCCGTATTTTCATCTTCAGAATTAATTGCTACCGGCTGTGAAAAAGCAAGCAAATCCCCAGAAGGTTCTCCACCACGTTCTCTGTCACCACCCAAAACAGCTTCTCGTGCTTGCTGTAAATCGCGATTAGCAACTTTAGCGATTTCCAAAGCTTGAGAGGAATCGGCATCTAATGCAGCGAGAATAGCTTGCGTTATTTCACCGAATCCAGGTAAATTTAAAGACTCCGATAATCCAGTAAAGACTTCAGCTTGAGTGCGTAAAAAAGCCGCAACTTCGGTAGTTTCGGGAGGATTTTTAACTAACTCATCGATACTATCTATACGTTGAGTTACACCAGTTTCAAAAATTGATAATACGATATCAAAACCCAATTCCTCAGAAGTAGGAATATGAGCTTCAGCACCAAAAGCATCGCCAAGCTTTTCCTGTAAATCGGCAAAGACTGAAGCAGCTCGCTGCATCAGTTCATCATCATCTATTTTAGTCCCAGTGATTTCCGAAGTTAAACATAATTGCAAACACTCAAAAGCTTGTAATAACAAAGAGTGTAGTTGAGAATCAATTTCTACGTCAGGATTATATAAAGCTTTAAAAACATCCTCTAGAGAATGGGCTATTTTAGTAATTGATTCTAATTCAACATTAGCAGCGCCACCTTTAAGCGTATGAGTAGCCCGCATTAAATTATGCACTCTATTGGTACTTCGGTCTTCAACCAAACCGAAAAGTTCTTCTTCAATAGTTTGCAGTAATTCTGGAGCTTCACTGAGAAAATAAATATACCCTTGTTCGCGGATAGAAGAGTCAGTAATCATGATTGGGGAATTAGGAATTAGGAGTTGGGAGTTAGGAGTTGGGAGTTAGGAGTTAGGAATTAGGAGTGTAGAGACGTAGCAGTGCTACGTCTGTACAGCTCGCGGAGTTGGGAGTTATTTAATTTATTAATTTATTTGTTTGTTGATTGATTTATTGATTGCTCGGTTGTTTTGACTATTGAACTTAAAATACGAATGATTTCATCTATATATACGAGTTCTTGCGTTACATCAATTTTTACTAAATTAGAATGTTTTAATAACCTTAACCAATACTTGGTTTCTCTAGCTTCTTTATAAGCAATATACATTTTTGCGAGGAAGTCTTTTCGACTTTGCCCTCCACTGGCTTCTTCAACATTGGCTCCGATACTTGTCCCGGATTTGAGCAATTGATTGGAAATTACATATTCCTTATGCTGTTGAAGTTGAGTATAAAGATGGATTATTTCTAAAGCAAAATTAAAACTTTTGTTTTGTATAATGCTTGTTGCCAAAAGTCACCCTCCCATAGTTAAAGCCTAATTTATTGTTTTTTACTTCTCGCTTTTAGGAATTAGAAGTTTTTAACTAGGAATTAAGATATCAAGGACTTACACAATAGTTATAAATTAATCTGTGGCTATTAATTAATTTCTTATGCATAAGTCCCGAGCAAGCTAATAACTCCTAACTCCTAACTCCTAACTCCTAACTTTCATTGTCAGTTGACTTTAAACTTACTTACACTTGCTAACAATTCCTGTCCCATTTCAGATAGTTGTTGGAATACTGTGGCAATGCTGTTAGCTTCGGTGGAAGTCTTTTGGGAAATTTGGGCTACATCTTTCATGGATGCTGTGGCTGATACTGATTGCAACATCTGGGTTTGGGTTGCATCGGTGATTCTCTGGAGTAATTCGCTGATTTCTGCGGTTGCGTCAACGATGTCGTTAAGGTTCTGTCTGGTTTCGTTTACCAGATTAGTTCCTTCTACTACCTGTTGAATACCTGTTTCCATCGCTACGGCAACTTCGCCCGTTTCCTCTTGGATTTCTTGGACTAGTTTTTCAATTTCGATGGTTGCAGCTGCTGACTGACGAGACAGGGAACGTACTTCATCGGCTACTACTGCAAAGCCTTTACCGTATTCGCCAGCACGGGTAGCTTCAATTGCTGCGTTTAGTGCCAGTACGTTAGTTTGAGTAGCAAAATTACTAATCAAATTTACTACTTTAGAAATCTTCTGCGAAGATTCACTCAGACGCTTAATCTTTTTACTGGTTTGAGAAACTGTTTCGCGGATGCCTTGAATGGCTTCTACAGTCATGTTCATAGCTGCATCACCGGAATCTACGGTTTGGTTGGCTTTTTGAACTGCCATTTGTACTGATTCGGCGTTTGATACTACTTCTTGAGTAGAATCTACCATTTGTTGAATTTCGGTCAAAGCACCACTAATTTCTCTGGACTGTTGTTGCGCTAAATCTGTTAACCCATTCAGCGATATATTACTGTTACCAGATGTTTCCGCTACCTGTTGAGCAGCCGCTTGTACTTGGAGAACAATGTGCCGCAATGCTTGCAAGGTATTATTGTAAGCATCAGCAATGGTACCTAGTTCGTCTTCGGTAATTGGCGCACGTACTGTCAAATCTCCATTTAAAGCCGGTCTAACTGCTGCGAGCAGTTTCATGGCTCCTGTTTGCAAATATTCTCTACCTTGCTTCTCTCTTGCTGCTGCTTCTGCTACTTGTGAAGATTGTGTTTGTAATTGTTGGAGGAATTCTACTTGCTGTAGCGCTACACTTAATTGGTTGGCAATTTGTGTGAGTAGGTTAACTTCTACATCTTCCCATTCGCGAGGGCCGTCATTCTGATAAGCAGCGAGCATTCCCCAGAGTTTTTGTCCTTGGTAAATGGGGACAATAGCATAAGCCTTACATTGATATTGCTCTAACACCTGAAGATAGCAATCGTTGAATCCTTTAGCGTATATATCAGAAACAACATAAGATTGATTCTCAGAACCTTTACTAGTTAGAGAAGTTTGTAAATAGGGGTCTATAGTATTTTTACCTATTTCATTATTTTGAAATAAAGTCCGCATCCGAGTACAGCTATTTATACTTTCCTGTAATTGTCGAATTTGGTGTTGTCTGTCTACTAAAGGAAGCCAGCCAGGACTGATAGATTCCGCGACAAATTCCCCACTGTAATCTGGATTGAGACGATATACTGCTACGCGATCTGCATTTAATAGCGCCCTCATCTCTTGAGTAGTAGTTAAAAAGATACTATCTATGTCCAGAGACTGTCTGATTTTATCAATGACTTTGGATAAAGCGCGATCGCGGTTTACTGATAGTTGTATTTTCTTAGATTGCTGCTCGTATCTATCTAATGTTTGTGACTGTTGCATAGCCACTGCGAGTAATACAGCAATCTGCTCCATTGCGCTAACTTCAAATTCTTCCCAGTGACGGGTTGCTCCATGTTGATAGCTCGCGAGCAATCCCCAAAGTCTATCGCCATGAAAAATGGGAACGGTAAGGTAAGCTTTAGCTTCAAATTGGTCTAAAAGCTCTTTGTAGCAAGAAGGAAAATTTTGCTTTTCTACATCATGAACAACGAAACTGGTTTTATTTTTGTAACGACCTCCTTTAGTATCTTGAAGATGAGTATCTTGGTTTTTGATTGAGTCGAGGTTACGAAGGGAGTCGCAATGACCGTTTTCTTGCAGTAATTCTGGGTCAATTTCTGTTTCTGCAAAAGGTTTCCAGTTTTTACCTACGGATTCGGCAATAAAGTCACCGCTCCAATCCTCGTTAAAGCGATAAACAACGGTACGATCTGTTCCCAATAACCGACGGACTTCGTAAACCGTCGTTTGCAGAATTCCATTAAATTGTGAGGAGTTTGTAACTTTTTCTGCAAGCCCTTGTCCAATTTTACGAGTCAGGCTAATAAGACTTTGCTGGCGTTCTGTTGTTCTTGCTAGCTGTCGCGATTTTTCTTCACTTTCTCGCGCAAATTCTGCTTGAGATACAGCTACGCCTAAGTTGATGGCAATTTGACGCAACAACTTTACTTGGTCTTCTTGCCATTGATAAGCGCCAGTGTTTTGATAAGCACCCAGCAAACCCCAAAGTTTTTGTCCTGCGAATAGCGGCACAATCACATAGGCTTTAACTTGGAACTGTTCTAAAATCTCGACATGACAGGGCGCATGATTCATCTCATAGATATCATTGGCGACCAAAGTTTCGTGCTGCCGATAACGACCTCCTTTGGTTTCCTGCAAGTGAGTATCTTCCCAAATAGTTTTGATACCGGGACCGACTAACGGTACCCAACCATTTGCAACAGATTCAGCAACGAATTCGCCACTCCAATCAGCATCAAAGCGATAAACTGCTAAACGGTCGCATTTGATTAGTTCGCGGACTTCCTGGGTGGTAGTGCGGAATAGCTTATCTAAACTGGAAGCGAGTTGAATTTTATCAATAACTTTAGTTATTGATTTAAACTCTTGAGCCTGCTGTTTAAGCTTTCGTTGTAATTCAAAGCTTTCTAATTTGTGAGAAATTTCCGCAGTCACTTGAGATAACAAGCTAATTTCCCTTTCTTCCCACTGACGTGCAGTCGCACAATTTTGTATTCCCAGCAATCCCCAGATTTGATTTGCAACAAAGATGGGAATGGTTAAACTAGCTGTAACTTGGAATTTTTCTAAAATCTGGGCTTTGTAAGCTGTTAGTTCAACTTCCTGAATATCATTAATGCTGACAGCTTCTAAATATTCTTCTCTAGTATCTAAACCAAAAATCATTGCTGGGATAGTTTCACCCATTGCCGGAGTCCAACCGTTGGCAATAGATTCTCCCAAAACAACACCGGATGATGAAGAATCAAAGCGATAAAGCATGACTCTATCGCTTTGCATTTTTTCTTTAACTACTGCGGTTGTAGCTTGGACTAATTCATCCAAATTTTTTGCTATGCGAATCTGGTTAAGAATTGATGATAACTGTACTCGCCAATTCTTGAACTGCTGCTCGTTACTTTTTAAATCTGAGTTTTTGTCATTTAAATCGTTCAAATTATCGGATTGCTCAACTTTGACGATGTGATGTCCGTTTTCTGTATTTTCTTGATATGCGCTAGTCATTGAAGGTACCTTAAATTTTAAATTACGTTTTTTTGACGGCAAATATAGAATTCCCATTTAACTTTTTCTGTTCCCCGTTCCCTCTTCCCTTCCCGTTTCCTAAACTTAATTATGAATTGACCATAAAGGAGATTGAAGAATCGCAGAAGCATCCAAATTAACAATCATTTCTTCTGAAGAATTAATAAAATATCCTTGTAAAAAAGGAACAACCTCTTGAGAAACTAATTCTGGTGCAGGTGGCTTCATTTGTTTTAGATTAAACTCTTCAATATCCATAATTTGTCGCACTAACAAACCCAGAGATTTACCTTCTTTTTCTAAAATAATCGCCATCATTTTGGAAACAAAACTACTACCATATGAGTAAGGTAAGTAGCCTAACATTTCTTCTAGATCGATTAACCAAAGCATTTCACCGCGCCAATTGTAGATACCAAATACACAGGTTGGCATTTGAGGAACGCAGCAAACTTCATTTAAAGATACAGGTAAAATTTCTGTTACATTTTGCAATGAAATAATTGCTGTATCTTTTACACCCAAATTAAAGCTTAAAAACTTTTCTTCCGTCGTATCCAAAGTGATTCTTCCTTATACGTAGTTTTAAGTAGTTGATATGCCCAAGTGTTAGAAAAAAGCTTTAAACTGTTGCGATAGAAGTATTACACAATTGTCTTTACTTTTCCCTGTTCCCCGTTACCGACTATTTGATGCCGCATATTAGGTACGCTCATAACCATAAATCTATTGATATTTATTTCTTTAATTTTTGCAATACACCTTCTAATTCTTCCTTTTTAACTGGCTTAGAAAGAAAAGCATCAGCACCTAACATATCACCCCACATTTTATCTACATCAGTATTTTTTGTGGAGCAGAAAACTACTGGAATAGTACTGGTATTAGGATTATCTTTCAGTTCTCGACAAATTTCAAAACCGCTTTTTCCCGGTAAAATTACGTCAAGAAATATCACATCAGGCTTATTCTGAATAATTTTCTCCTGAGCCTCTTCACTACTTTTTGCTCCCATGACGCTATAGCCTGCTTGCTCCAAATAGCGGCTAATCATCTGCATATCAGTTAAACCGTCTTCAACAACTAAAATAGTACTCATAGAATTACCTATCAAATTTATTTAATAATGAATAAGAGAGCGATTGAGAGCTAATTATTGGGCAATATTATGCTTAATCTTCTTCTAATTCTGATACATATGGAGTAATTTTTGCTTCAGTAAAAACACTTGTGCTATACAAGATCAAAAATTTTAATTACTTTGATTATCTACCGGAAATATGGGTTGTAGATAAACAGGGATGTAATGCCTATAAAAATGAAGAAATTAAGAATTACCGAATGACAAACTTTGCGAACTTGAGCCACCTCTTGCAGGTGATGGAGTTTGGATATATTTGCGTATGACTCCGATTACTTTGTCAGCAACCACGGGCTTAGTAATAAAATCCGTAGAACCTACAACCTTGGCACGAACTCGATCGAATAAACCGTCGCTACCCGTAAGTATGATTACTGGAGTATTAGCAAAAACAGAAATTCGACGCAATTGAGCGCAAATTTCATAACCACTAGCAACTGGCATCACCAAATCTAAGAAAATTAAATCTGGTTTATTCTCAATCAAAATAGGTAAAGCCTGTACGGGATCTTGAATTTTAATAAACCTCAATCCTTGAGGAACAAGAATTTGTTCGAGCATCTGACAGACTTGGGGGCTATCATCAACACAAGCAATTAAAGGACCAACTGGTGCTTCTGGCTCTGGTTCTATACTCGATATATTTTGACCATCACCTATCTTGAAAGGCAAATCAGGAACTTTTATCAGTTCGATAATCCCTTTAAGCACGTAAGGCAATAATGAACGAGCTATAGGTAACGGACTTTGCTTCATTTTGACGGCTAAATCTCGCAAAGTGTATTTACCGTTCATCAAATTGACAAAGTTTTTGTAGACGGCCGGACTTACCATCTGCTGTAGCTGTTCTGGTCTGCGGAGAATTGGTGCCAAGTCAGGGGAAAAATTCGCCAACCCTGCTTCAGACCAATGTTTCCACGTGTCTTGCATGAACTTCAAAGACATATCTGCACTTGTAAAGCTCATCGGCGCTTCCAATATCACATCATTAGTGCGATCGCACTGAATTTGATTGAAATGTGCCTGTTGAGCTAAATCAAACAGCAGTTCAGCTATAGTCTTTTCGACAACAGAGTTTATATGCTCGCGCTTAATTTTCTGGTTTTCATGCAAAACTTCAAGCAGTTTATAATCCCAATAATCATTTTTAGTTGATAATTCTTTGGAATTGAACTGCATTTTGTCAATATCAATATCCGGGCAATGTTGGGTCATGTGTCTGCGCCAACGTCGGAAGGGATGAGTTCCCCCAGTTGCCCAAACTATACGTCCCAATCTGTAGTAGAACACCCACTTATGCCCTTTGGAACTTTTGATATTTAATTTGCCACTATATTGTATTTGAGTACAAGTTCTAAATTCATCGAGTAATTCACTCGACACCATCGTTTCCGGATGGCTCATACTTTGTTCCCTTTATTAATAAGTCTTCCATTAAATGTGTCCAGACTCGCGGTTGCAACAGCCAGGAGATACGTCACTTTGTTTGCAATTTAAAAAGCAAACCGGCTCCGAATGATTACCCTAACTTCTTGTTAAAGACTCAGAATATCTCTAAGATATATCTATAAAAAAAGAATATATTTGTTGAGATTTTACGAATCATTCATAGAGCAGTTATAACTAAATACGAGTATGCACCCGCATGAGTTATATATCATCTTAGATTGAATATGACTATAACTAAATCAGTGTATATTCTGATTTTATTTTTTTTACAACTATGTTGATAGTACGGACTTCAAGAAGAATAATTATATTGATATATTTTGGATTAAAATGGGTAAGATAAAAAAGTTAAATAATCAGTAATATAATTAAAAAGTTAATTTAGTAGTTGATATATTAAAAAATAAGGGTACAGCTATGAAAGATTTATTATTTAATGATTCTAAGGTTTGTGTAAATATTATATTCTTGCCCCTACTCCCTACTCCCTACTCCCTATTACTTCTAATTTAGCTATTCACAAAAAATAAAAACAGGGTTTAGCCCGTTCTTTATAAAAAAAGAAGCAGGCCTTTAAGATCATTTTTTCAAATCCTATGCTAAATAAGGCGTTTACGGTGAATAAAAAAGCTGCACTCACTAAATAAACAAGCTCCGAACATACTTCCGCCGCTCAACAAACAACTTCATAAGAATAAAAACCATTCATATATATTGAATCGCTTTTTTATAATTTTATTGGAAATAAAAATTCAAGCTTAATATCAATCGTTGTCTTAGTTTTCAACCTTTGTTTTAAGAAAGCCAACTAAATTTTGTAAAAATGAATGACTGACATTGATTTCACTGGAATTATTAGGAACTGTATCTAATATTTTCTTTTCAACTGGTGCTGTAACATTTTCTTCAGCTTGCGTTGTTTCCCTTTCCTTACTGTTGAAAGCATAAGCCGGTTCTTGACTTTTAAGAGTAGGAAAATCTGCTGCAAATGCAGTTTTTGTAGATTCACCAAATCCATTTGTAGAATTTAAGTCGGCAAATTCAGTTTGTACATCAATGATAGGTGTTTTAGGAGTATCTATGATAAAAGCTTCTTCAGCCAAATTACTCACAATTAATCGAAAAGCAATCTGCTGTACTTTTTCTAAAGGAAGCAATAACCGATTAGCTATTTCATTCAAAGAGGTTTGATTGTCAGCATATTCCCAAACTCTTGATTCTTGAGAATCCAACTGTATACGAGATAGAATAGACTTCTTCTTTAAAAGACCTGAAGTATGATCTGGTAGCTTTGCTTTTAATGCAGACCAGTTTCGTAGGCTCCGCAAACCCTTGATTGTAGCTTCAGTCGTTAACATACTTAAGCCGGTCATTTCTGCGGCTGGTATGTCAGCCTTAAAATTAAAATCAAACTTACCGTTTTCAAGTTCAAATAAAGGAGATACTTGTCCCATTATTTGGGCACGAAATAATAGTGTTAGCTGCTCTGCCGTAAGCAACCCTTGAGACTTGAGACACAAGCCCATTGCCATTTTTTGTCCGCTTGCTTGAAATTTTTCTATTGCAGAACTCTTGCTCACCCAGCCTCTACGGGCAATCATTGAAACTAAGCCATGCTCGTCTAAGCTATTTGCTGCGGCTACTATACGACCTTGACGCAGCCATATAAAATGACTTTGGGCTTGTTCATCCTGCTCCATTTTCAAAGCACGAATGCTGAGCAAGCCGGTTTTATAACCTTGTTCTAAAAATTCCAAAATTTCTGGCAAAGAAAATTTAGATAAGTAACCAGTAAATGCCATATCTTCCTTTGTAAAATAGTTTTTTTAGGTAACATTAATGCATCTGTCTATTTTGATCGTCAAAGATTTAAATATTCATAAATTACTTTTTAGAGTCAAAATATTTCCCAATTTATGTGTATATGAAATCTACCTCTACTTTAATTTTATTCTATATTTTTATCGCTATATTTATTCTGAAATAAATATTTAAGTTATGGACAAAAAATATTAGAAATAAATTAAGCCTATTCTGAAAAGTTAATCTGTATCGATCGTGCTTAAATAATATATTTTAACAAAAAGATACTATTATATTGATTATAATTATGCGGGTAGAAAAACTTTTTGATTCAGAAGTATAGAAATTCAATTATACGACCATTGCTTTTGAAGCATTATGTTGTACATAATGCTGTACTAAAGAAATTACAGCAGTGGCAACAGAAGACATTTCATTTGGATTAACTATCACAATAGGAGGTTGTGTACTGGTATCGTAATAACCTAAAGCTGCTATTACATTTTCCTCAGACCATGCACCAGAACAATCCGTATGAGTTAAACCAATAACCATAGGAATTTGCGCTCTTTGATTCATGTAAGAAACTACTCTGCGAGCATAACGAAATTCTCCAGGTCTATGAGCCGCTACCAATAATATATAGGCATGAGCCTTACGAATTAACATATCCCAGATAAAATTAAATCGTTCTTGACCTGGTGTACCGTAAAGATGCAGTGCCATATCTGGATTAAACTGCAATCTACCAAAATCAAAAGCAACAGTAGTTTTCTGCTTAAGCGATGAAGTTTCGTCTGTTGCTCTGCGGTCTGTATCTACAGTTTCAATTTCGCTGACTGAACGAATAAATGTAGATTTACCAGCCCCTACAGGACCAGTAACAACCATACGCATGATTTCCATAGAATTAAAAAAAATAGACAACTATTATTGAAATAACCAGTTATCAAGAATATAAATTGAACTTTTCCGCTGCTTTCAATTAAGATTATAGGCAAAGGTAACGGTTCAATATACCTATTTTTAAGGTAGTAACTGATAACTTATATCATGTTCGGTTGATTACTTGTAATATTGTTATAGAAAAAATATTTACGAATTAGTTCATATCTGAACTAACTTGAGTTATTCCTTCATGAAAATAATAAACGCTAACATGATGAAAATGAATTTAATCGTTACCTTATTGCATATAAAATTATAGATTTTGGATTTTATATTTTTAAAAGCTGATACAGCAATATTTACCAAAATTTATTATCTATCTTATTAATGTTTTAGGTAACTCAACGACCGAAATTATGTTACTGTGTTACATCAAAACTAACTTTAATTCTTCTGTAAGGCGCTTGATTTCTAACATCAATAAACCTTGTTTAGCTGATTGGCTCGCTAATACCAGCAATACAGCATCATCACCGCAGTTAGTTAATACGCCGTAGCCTTTATCGCCTTCAACGAAAATACGGTCTATACTACCTCTAGATAATTCATTACCTATACGTTCGCCCAAAGATAGCATTGCCGCAGACATAGCAGATACTTTCTCATCATCCATCGCACTAGGCAACACAGTAGCTAGAGATAAACCATCTGGAGAAACAAGTGTTGCTCCTTGAATATCACCAGTACCACTTACAAAATTTTGCAGGATACTTTCAATCTTTACAGCATTAATAGGCATTTTTTTGTCCTTATTATTTGTATACGAAACGGGCGTTGAGCTAATTGATTAAAAAACTTTGTTTAAACTAAAGACGCAAATTCAAAAACGTCATTATTTCCACCACGAAGCACGCATTCGGTATGGGTACCTTTCAAACGTTTACCAGTAATTTCTTCTAAAGCTCCCCAAACTGCACCTAAAGTAAATGTGCATTTACGAGGTGAACCTTCAGGTTCCCCAGCAGAACATAATGTTTCTGAGGTAGTAACTTTAATTACATCACTTTCTTCTTCAATGCTTTCTATGATAAGAAGCTTGGTTCCATTCTCACCTAATGCGAAAGCCATTTTATCTGCAATCACATTCCATTCAAGACTAGTTCCTGCCAAACCCAACTCTTTCGCAAGGTTTTTACCGCGACTGCGACCTGCTGCAATTAGCGCGATCGCGGTTGCTTTTTCTCCTAATGCTTCTTCCATTCCAGTAATAGCAGCTTTAAAGCAAATTATACTGGAAAAATCACCAAGTTTTTCTCGTAACATAATTAACTAGTCTTCTAGATAACTGTACTTCTGATTATCTTTGGGCAGTTTTGAAACGCCAACAGAGTTTATACGCACTCTAGAATTTGTACTTTCTGTTTTCAAACAAGTAAAAGTACTGAGAAAATCATCACCTATAGGTAATTTTTGGTATTGTATTACCAGCAATCAATTGTCATATAAAAAATAGCTTTAAGAGTAAAGCAGTTCTCAAGCAGCTTATTTTAATTAACCTACAAGTTGGATTTTTGCTTTAAGAAAATATTTTTTAAAAGAATATTAAATCTATATAATTGTTACATATGTTAACACAGTCGCTTCGGATACTGTATCTGGGTTTTCACTGATAAATCGCATAAGCAAAAAAGGCAATGAGAATCTCCTATTCTCAATGCCCTTCAACTTAATTGTTTATTCTCAAGTCAACTTATTTTTTTTGCTTCAATTGCTTCTCTAAGATTTCCCTGATATTGGATGAGGAGCTCTGCGGCTTGTTCCTTGTCCAAACCAGTTTCATGGATCAAAATTGCTAACTTGACCCATTTGCCACTACGTTGGAGTAAAGTACCGGCAGCTTCGCGACTCAAATTGGTTAAATCCTGCAAAATTCGTAAAGCTCTATCTTGTAACTTTTGATTTGTAACCGCGACATCTACCATACGATTGCCGTAAACTTTACCGAGTTTGACCATAACGCCAGTAGAAAGAATGTTTAAAGCTAATTTTGTAGCGGTACCGGCTTTGAGGCGAGTTGAACCGGCTAATATTTCTGGCCCTGTAAGCAAGCGAATATCAACGTCTGTTTCTACACTGACTTGTTCGGATGGAACGCAAGCAATAAATATGGTAGTGGCACCTCGGCTTTTCGCTGCATCGATCGCACCATGAACGAAAGGAGTAGTTCCACCGGCGGTAATACCTACTACCACATCAAGCTGGGTAATTTCTCGTTGAGCCATCGCAGCTTCGCCATCTTCGGCGCGGTCTTCTAAGTCTTCAGAACTACGTACTAATGCACCAGCACCACCAGCGATTATACCTTGAACTAATTCGGGGGGAGTGCAGAAAGTAGGTGGACATTCAGCAGCATCTAATACTCCCAATCTACCGGAAGTACCCGCACCTACATAAAACAAGCGTCCGCCTTTTTCAAGACTTTGCGCTGACAAATCAATCGCTTTAGCTAAATCTTCTTTAGCAGCAGCAACCGCAGCGACTGCTTTTGCGTCTTCACAATTAAAGAGTTCGACAAATTCGATGCTACTTAGCCGATCTAAATTAAGACTATCGGGATTAACTTGTTCGGTTAGTAAGTGTCCGCGCTCTTGCAAATTCGCCATGTGTAAATTTATCCTTGAATAATGCCAAACCAATCTTGGATTTTAATTGTAGAGACGTGATATATCACGTCTCCAAATCTAAAATCGCAAATACGAAGAATCTTACAACAATCCTTCCAGTTTGCGACGAATATTATCTAGGTCGGAATTTGACATTTCTTCTTGTGGAACTTTTGGTTCTTTAGGAGTCGAATCGTCCTCAAGCCAGTCTATATCCTCAACATTTTGTTGTGGAGGAACAACTAAACTGCCGTTATTGGGAACGACCTCATAGTCATAATCAGCACTTTTACAAAAATGCTCGATTTCCGACCGATCCATTGGTTCGGGTGTGGGAGTAGGAAAATCTTGCGCTTCGAGCATTAAGGCATAGCGCGAAGCGTCATCTTCGGATTCAAACATTAGCACTTTATTGCGATCGCCAATCCGAACTGTATGAATTCCCTCATTTTCTGTACGGGCATTAAAGATTAACACAAAAACGCGCCCCATCTGTAATCACCTGTCCTTTTGTTTGGGTTCTATCCATATTAAAGTTCTAAGATACACTTGGGGCAAAGTCGAGGTAATAATTCTCGCTTTCTTAACATTTTCCTGAATACACTTTTATTTTGACGTTAATATCAGCAGGTATACCAATATTTTTTTGAACGTGAATGTAAACACTCTTGCTTTAACCCCGGTACCGTTTCAATTTTAATTATTTGGATTGGATTTTTTGAAATTACTGCTACAACGCCGGTTAAACCAATTTCGTTTCCCGTTCGTAAAACCTTTAATAACCAAGAGGATGTTTCAAAAGTATTGAAATCAACATAAAATCCTGGAAACCTAACTCTCAAAAGCTTTTCTATAAGGGAATGGACTTTCAAAGTTTTCTTAGAAAGAAAGAGTTTTATTGTTTTTTTCACTTTACAAGTCATCTTTTGAAGGCAGTCAGATATTCCTCTTGACTGATTCTTGACATTCAATGGTTTCACTAGTTTTAAGCTGGGGGGGTTATCCTGGAAAGGCTTGCTCCCGTTTTACGTCCGCGAAATGCTCTTCTCGCTGTACTGTTTGCATCGGCTAAAGTCAGAAGTAATATAAAATGACCAATTCTTCTTCTACTGAAAAATGTTCTAAATCTAAAAATCGTAAGCGTCTTTGGTTGTTGTTACTTAGTCGCGGTGGATTGGCGTTTGGCGGATTATTACTTGTAGGAATCTCTGTTGGGATTTGGCGATTACAAAATTTTATTCAACAAGATTTAGCTCCTTTAGTAGAAAAAAATCTCACTACTATTATCGATCGCCCGCTTGAGTTAGGGGAAGTAAAGGGTTTTACGCTTTCTGGAGTCAAGTTTGGAGTTTCGAGTATTCCGGCGACAGCAACAGACACAGATAAAGTTAAAGCTGATGCTATAGAGGTTGGATTTGACCCGCTACAATTATTGTTTAATCGTAGATTAAAGCTAGATGTAACTTTAGTCAACCCCGTTGGTTATATTGACCAAGACGAACAAGGACGCTGGATTACTACTAAGATTGTGCTACCGGAAGAACCCGGGCCAATTGATATTGAAGTAGAAAAAGTTAGTTTACGTAATGGAAATGTAGCATTAATGCCTTTTGTGGGGAATAAGAAAATTGCTTCTCCAAAGGTAGTTTTTTCAAAACTCAACGGTTACGCGAAATTTATTGATAATTATCAAGTGGTTGGGTTTGAAGTCGGGGGACAACCGGGACGTACTGGTAATGTTTCGGTGAGAGGAAAGGTTAATCTAAAAAATAAAGCCGGTAATTTACAGATACAGGCAGCAGATTTATTAGCTTCAGAAGTTACTCCCCTTGTCAAGTTACCAGTTAAGTTGAAAGGGGGAAAAATCAATGGGAATTTGCAGGTAAAATTACCGATTGGGGAAGAAAAACAGCCTTTATTATACGGCAATGCTCGCGTAGAGGGGTTAGATTTTCAAGTAGCTCGAATGCCGAAACCCTTGGTTAATTCTCAAGGAAATTTACAGTTTGACGGTACGAAAGTCAAGCTAAATGATGTAGTTACCAGTTACGGTAAAATTCCTTTAAGTGGTGGTGGCATCATTGATTTTAACAAGGGTTACAATTTGACTGCTCGCGTTAATGCAGTCAGCGTCAACGATACTTTACAAACTCTGGAGATTCAGTCACCTTTACCTGTGGGTGGAGTTGTCAAAGGGGATTTATCGATGACGGGAGCTATTACTAAACCAGTTATTTCGGGTATTGTTTCCACAGTTAAACCTGGGATTGTTGATAAAGTTAAATTGAAAACTGCTAGCGGTAAATTTGCTTTTGTCACGGCAGATTCAACGGTTACTTTTACAGATATTCGCGGCACTGCTGCTGTAGGTGGAGAAGTTCGAGGTGCGGGTAAAATCTTAATTGGTGACGATAATATAGGTAGAAAAACCCAAGTTGATTTTAATTTTCGTACAAATAATGCACCAGGAGATAATTTAGCCAGAATTTACAATATTCCTACAGCTTCATTTCAAGTCGGTAAAGTCGCAGCAACAGCTAATTTGAGCGGCACACCAGAAACGCTTCGTACCTTGGTAAAATTTAATGCTCCTCAAGCGACTTATCCCGCTACGGGGGAAGTAATAGTTAATCGCGATAGAAGCTTGTCTTTTAGCAATGTAGCTCTTGCTGTGGCTGGCGGTACGGCTTTAGCAACAGGAAGTTGGAATCAGCAGCGCTGGCAGGCTGTTGCAAATACTAAGGGTATAAAAATCAATCAGTTTGTCAGTAAGGAGCAGTTAGAAAAGGTAAATCTTGGTAGCGCTAATTTTAACGGTAAGGTGATAGTTTCGGGTACTTCAACACCGTTTAAAATCGCTCAAATTCAAACTGAAAATGCCGATATCAAAATTGCTGGGGGTACGGTTGCAGTTAATTCGGTTAAGTTTGACGAGCAAAAGTTTTCTGCTGAGTTGGTTGCGGATGGGGTTCAAGTAGGAAGTTTATTAAAAGATGCGAGCTTGCCTATAAATGGTCCTTTAAGCGGTAAATTTCAAGTATCGGGGAATACAGATAATTTTGATGTTGAAACTTTGAACGTTCAAGGTGATGCAAGTTTAGCGACTGCTGGAGGAACAATTACAGCGAATAATATCAAAGTGAAAGACGGTGTTTATTTAGCTAAAATCCGCACAAATAATTTACAGTTGCAGCAATTATCGCAGCAAATACCGAAGTCTTTTAAAGGAAGATTGACGGGAGAATTTGACGTTGCTGGCTCCTTAGAATCATTTCAACCAGAAAAGATAGTAGCTACTGGTAAAGCTAAGTTAAAAACCGCTGGTGGTGTTATTGCAGCTAACAATATTCAAGTCAAAAATGGGATTTATTTAGCTCAAGTAGCTACGAATAATGTTCGGGTTAGGGAGTTATCCGAGCAAATTCCCAAGTCGTTTGCTGGAAGGTTGACGGGTAAATTTAACGTTGCTGGCTCCTTGGATTCTTTTGCACCAGAAAGCGTGATTGTTTCGGGGAAAGCTAATTTAAATACCGTTGCTGGGAGAATTTCCGCTTCAGATATCGAGTTTGCTAGGGGGCAGTATCGAGCCAAGGTTGGGGTTAATAATATAGATGTGCGGCAGCTATCACCACAAATTCCTCAATCTTTCCCAGGAAAGTTAACGGGAAATTTTGATATTGCTGGCTCTACGAAATCTTTTGAAGAATTAACCGTATCGGGCAATGGTTTTGTGAATGCAGCAGGTGGTAGGATTTCAGCGTCGGATATTGCAGTTTATAACGGCAGATATCAAGCCAAGGTTGCTGCGAATAATTTATTAGTAAGTCAATTATCACCAAAAATTCCTAAATCGTTTCCAGGAAGATTGACGGGTAAATTTAACGTTGCAGGTTCGGTAAATTCCTTTGAAGATTTAACTGCATCGGGGAATGCTGCGATCAATGCCAGTGATAGTAAGATTACAGCGTCAGATATTTTAATTAATAACGGTAATTATCAAGCCAAAGTTGCCGCAAATCAACTACAGTTAAAACAATTTGCACCGCAACTACCTGAAATCTTAGCTGGGGATTTAACGGGTAAATTTGATATTGCAGGTTCGCTCTTATCCTTGGAAGATTTAACTGCATCGGGGAATGCTGCGATCAATGCAGCAGGTGGTAAGATTGCAGCGTCAAATATTCAATTCAAAAACGGACGCTATCAAGCTTTAGTAAATGCAGCAGGTGTTGAATTAAATCAATTAAATCAACGCTTGCAAGGTAAATTTGCCGGTAATTTACAGGTTGCCGGTAGCTTACAAAATCCCAGTTTAGCTGGCGTGCAGGCTAATGGTAAAGTGCAGTTTTCCCAGGGGATTCCCGGCTTTGAAAAACCAATTAATGCAGAAATAGCCTGGAGTGGAAATAAGCTAAAAATTGCTAGGGCGATCGCACCGGGTTTAAATATCAGCGGTGATATTTTTGCGAATGCGAAGAATACAGGAATTCCTCAAATTACACAATTAGATTTAAATGTACAAGCGAGTAACTTTGATTTAGAACAGTTACCTGTAGATATTTCTAATACAGTTAATGTAGCTGGAAAAGTTGATTTTAACGGCAAGATTACTGGTAAATTGCCTCAACCTAATGTGGTGGGAAAAGTAGCGTTAAGAAATTTCGTAGTTAATGATGTGGCTTTCGAGCCAGTTTTATCTGGTAATGTTAATTCCCAACAAGGAAGCGGCTTACAGTTAAATGTTGCAGGTAAACAAGACCAAATTGCAGTTAAATTAAACGCTAATAATCGACCCGAATCTTTTGTAGTTAAGCAGGGTAAAGCATTTGCATCCGGTCAATCTCAAGGTGATATTTTGGCATTAACTGTAAAAGCGTTTCCTTTACAGTTATTAAAATTGCCTTTACCAGTAAATCGGTATCTTGGTTCCGGTAAAATAGCGGGAACCTTCGACGGAAATGTCAGAGTTAATCAAAAAACCTTTAGCAGTGCTTCGGGAAATATTGCCGTTCAAAATCCAGAATTTGGGCGTTTAAAAGGCGATAAACTGGTTGCAAATTTTAATTATAATGGCAAAAAACTTACTATTAGTAAAGGTGAATTTTTTAAAGGAGAAAGCAGCTATATCGTTGCCGGTACTATAAATCAAACAGGTGAGACACCGCAAATCAAAGGTAATTTAAAAATCAACCAAGGTAAAATACAAGACGTTTTAACTGCATTCCAAATATACGAATTACAAGATGTTCAGCGCGGTTTAGAAGAACCAACTTTCGGTAAAGCAAGTCAACTAGAAACCACTGCGGTAGGTGTTGCAAATCAAACTTTACTAACTCAATTGCGACGCTATTCAGAAATTCAAGCATTATTAGAACAACAGAAACAACAGCGGCGAGAAGCTTCTCTTTTTCCAGAATTAGCAAATTTAAAAGGAACTTTTAATGCTGAAGTTAATGTAGACACAACGCAGGATAAAGGATTAGCTACGCAATTTAATGTTCAAGGTGAAAACTTTTTTTGGGGTACACAAGAAGATCCAAACCGCTACGAAGCAAAAAGAGTAATTGCTCAAGGTGGTTTTGAAAACGGAATTTTAAGATTGACACCGCTACGAATCGAATCAACCAATAGACTTCTTAGCTTTAGCGGTGCGATTGGTGGTGACGAACAATTCGGCAACTTACAAGTAAAGAACTTTCCTTTAGAAGTAGTTAATAACTTTATCAATTTACCAATAGGGTTCACTGGAAATCTTAACGGTAGAGCAGCAATAGCCGGTAGCATTGCTAATCCCTTAACTAAAGGAGAATTGAGCATTACCGATGGAACTTTAAACCAAAAAGGAATCGAATCAGCCGCAGCAAGTTTCAGCTATAGCAATGGACGCTTGAATTTTGCCAGTAATGTTTTAATTAATGATGCTGAACCAGTTGATATCAACGGTAGTATTCCTTATAAATTACCTTTTGCTTCAGTAGCTCCCGAAAGCAATCAAATTAATTTAGATGTAAATGTCAAAAATGATGGATTAGCTGTCTTAAATTTACTCAACAACCAAGTAACTTTTGAAAAAGGAGAAGGAGAAGTTAAATTAACAGTACGGGGAACTTTACAAGAACCAGTAGTCAATGGAAATGCTACTATCAAGAATGGGATATTTTCCGCTCAAGCTTTACCAGAAAAGCTGACAAATGTAACCGGAACAGTAAACTTTGATTTTGATACCATAGCAGTAAAAAATCTTCAGGGAGACTTTAGTAATGGTAAAGTAGTCGCAAAAGGTCAGATTCCTATATATAATGATGGATTTATTCAAATTAATAATCCACTTTCAGTTAGCTTAGATAAGTTAGCTATAAATCTCAAAGGACTTTATCAAGGTGGTGTTGGAGGCAAGGTAATTCTAAAAGGTGCTGCATTGAGTCCGATTGTTAGCGGTAACATCAATCTAAATAATGGTTTAGTATTGCTACCGGAAGGTGAAGCCGATTCTGGAGGGGCTAGCAGTAAAAATATTAAAGGTTTAAAAGCAAGTAAGCAAATCGAAGCAGAAGAAAATACAAGAGGAAAATTTAATAACTTACAATTGACTTTAGGCGAAAAAGTAAAAGTAGAACGTCCTCCAATTATTAGCATTCAAGCTAGTGGAAATTTAAACATAAACGGTACATTTAGCAATCCCATCCCACTCGGAACTTTAGAATTAAACAAAGGGGGAGTCAACTTATTTACTACCCAGTTTAATTTAGATAAAGGTGAAGATAATACCGCTACATTTATCAAAAATCAACCCCGCGACCCAATTTTAGATATTAATTTATTTGCTAAAGTATTAGACGTAATTCAAAGTTCGGATTTTAGTCGGCCAAATGCTACAGGATTAGCAGCATTAGAAACAATTCGTGTAGAAGCAACAGTAAATGGCCCGGCAAGTAAACTGAATGAAAATCTGGAACTAAAAAGTAGTCCAGCACGCAGCGAAACAGAAATTGTCGCTTTATTAGGAGGTGGATTTGACGGTGAAGGAGGAGGTAATTTAACAGCGGGATTATTAAATATCGCTGGTTCCGCAGTTCTAGGTAATTTACAAAGCACTTTTAATGATATTGGTACTGCTTTCGGTTTAGACGAACTGCGAGTATTTCCAACTATTATTTCCGACAATCCCGAAGCAGGAAAAAGCAGTTCTAGTGTAGAATTAGCAGCAGAAGCTGGAGTTGATATAACAGATCGAATTTCGGTTTCCGCTCTCAAGATATTAACCGCAGATGACCCTTTTCAATTTGGTATCAACTACCGTTTAAAAGATAAAATTCGTCTTCGAGGTTCGACTAATTTTGAAGATGATAATCGTGGTGTGGTTGAATATCAAAGAAGGTTTTGACAGTGAGCAGTGAGCAGTGAGCAGTTAACAACTAACAACTTCTATTTATGAAAAAAGATATTGGGTTTGTGCTGTTGATATTAGTCGGTGTTACTGTTGCGGTATTATTTGGAAATAACTTTTTTAGTAAATCCGAAGAACCTGTAGTTATCAACAATATTCAAATAGAAACTCCACTTCCTCAAGAAGAATCTACAGCAGCGAAAATACAAACTCAATCAAAACAAATAAAACAAACGAAACAAACTAATATTCCTCAAGTTGATTCGGAAAGATTGTTCGCTGACGTGCAAAATTTGAGTTTTCAGCGTTTTACAGATGTTGAACGCAGACGTACTCGCAATTATATTATTAATGAATTAAAAAAGCTGGGTTGGGAATCTTCTACAGAAAGGTTTCAACAAGGTGTGAATGTCTTTGCTGAAAAACCGGGAACCGATAGCGAAGCAGGAGCAATTTTACTCGCAGCGCATTACGATACCGTTTTGAACTCTCCTGGTGCTGATGATAATGCTAGCGGTGTGGCTGTATTGCTCGAAATTGCTCGACTTTTTAATTCTGGTTCGACTCCACGAACTTTGCAATTAGCTTTTTTCGATAAAGAAGAAGCTGGTTTATTGGGTAGTCGCGCTTTTGTGAATAATAAAGCCCGTTTGCAAAAATTGCGTGGAGTAGTTGTCATGGATATGGTGGGTTACGCTTGCTATACAGCAGGTTGTCAGAAAACTCCTTCCGGTTTTCCTGTAACTCCCATTGGTGACAAAGGTGATTTTTTAGCCGTGGTAGGTGACACGGAACATTTACCTTTAATTAATACTTTTAAAAACCTTGATAAATCATCTGAATTACCACCAGTATTTACTTTACCAGTTCCCCTCAAAGGTGTTTTAACACCCGACGTTTTACGTAGCGACCATGCACCATTTTGGCTACAAGGAATAGGAGCTTTATTAGTTACAGATACAGCTAATTTGCGTAGTTCTTTTTATCATCAACCGAGCGATACTCCCGCTAATATCGAGCGTGATTTTTTTGCCGGTGCAGCGCAGTTAATTGTTAACGTTACTAATAGTTTGTTGGAGGGTAGCGGTAGTTTGGAAACCCCGAGTTAGGGACAGTGAACAGTGAACAGTGAACAGTGAACAAGATTATATGTGCCGACTTTAGCCCTAAATCTGAGGAAAGACAGTCCTTACTACGAACAGCAGGGAGGGAGACGCTCTCATTAGGAAATAAAAATTTGGGATACTTTTGAAAATGGTGCGTTGCGCTGCGCGACAACACACCCTACAATTCTGGTCACTGTTAACTGTTAACTGTTAACTGCTCACTGCTCACTGTTAACTGATTCCATGTTTCATAAAGGTTACGGGAACTCCGATTAATTGTTTACCCAATTGAGATATTTTAAATTTGTTTTTGAGAGATGTAGGTAAATCTTGATATTCAATTATTTTAAAACCAAATTTTTGATAGTAACTAACTAAATTTTTACCCAAACATTCTAAATAAAGCGGTTGAGTTGCTTGCTCGATTAAGTGTTGTGTAATAAAACTTCCTAAGCCGCGATTTCTCCAATTTTTCGTAACAACTAAGCTACCAAGTTCTTGAGCTTGTGTAAAATTGCGTAACTGTCCGCAAGCTATTATTTTTTTGTCAAATTCAATTACCCAAAATTGCTGCCATTTTAATTGTGTGGGGTCGAGTTTTGCTTTAAATACTAGCCAGCGAATTGATGAAGTGTCTTCAGATGTGGCTTTGCGAAGAATACATCCCTCTGGTAAATTCTTCATCATAATATTTTCCCCGATAATGGCTTCCGGTAAGAATAATTTTATCGGGAAAAATGGTGAACGGCGCAGCCGTGTGGCTGAACGCTCTATTCAAATACACAAATTAGTTTATTGCCATCTACTAAGCAAAAAGTGCGCCGTAGGTTTGAGGACCAACAATTCCATCGGATACGAGGCTTTTATCCCTTTGAAACTGTTTGACTTTTGCTTCGGTTGTTGGGCCAAAATCGCCATCAACTGAAAGTCCATATCCTTTGTTCTTTAGCTGACGCTGCATCTTTTTCACATCTTCACCTTTAGCACCACGTCTCAAAGTGTTATTGAAATTCGGTCGCAATTCTCCATGTACTTTGACAATTGATTTTTGAGGTTTCGTATTGTCGTGAATTAACTTTGCTGCTTCTAAACTTTTGATGCGAACGCATCCGTGAGAGCTAGGATATTCGGGAACCCGTGGATAGTAATGAAGAGCAATTCCACGCGAAGCATCTTGAAAACGTGTCACCCATTCTGCTTCTGGATACTCGCTAAATTTACGATCGTGCCAAAGCACCGGAAATTCACCTTTTGGAGTGCAATCCGTCCCAGCTTTTTGACTGGTTGCAATATTATCGCAATTAACACCCGAAATACCTGCGCCAGGAGTGCAGTGAAAAGGACCTTTTTTTTGTGATGCTGCATTCGATCCCGTCCATTCAAGCGTCACTTCTTGTTTCCACAAGTCAACGTTGACTTTTGAGATGTAAGTTTCTGACATTAGATTGTTACCAATAGAGATTATATGTCTTGAATGCTACAAGAAATGACTCTTTATTAAAAGTACTCTTTTGGGTTATTTTTGTTTACTCCCTTCCCGGTAGAAGATTATCGATTAAAAAAACCGCAGAGAAAAGAGGTAAACAGAGGTGGGTAATCTGATAAGCGGAATAGGAGTAAAGTTGTGGGTGGTTTGGCATTAATTCGTTGGATGACTAAAATTCTGAGACGTAGCAGTGCTACGTCTCTACATCATTCACTGTTTTAGAATGGCATCTTCGGTTGCATAATCTAACAACCAGGGTGCTGCTAATTGCTGCATTTCGATAGATAGATGATTTCTTTCCCATTCAATAGTTCTCTTCAGCGCTTCTTCTATGGGTACAATTTCTTTGTATCCCAACTCTTCACGAATGCGAGTGGAATCTACAAACCAATCTTGCTCTGAGTTAAGTGGTAAATTCCAATCTGAAGGAAACTTCTCTTTAGGTAAACTTACGACTTTACCTTTCCATCTTGCAAGTTCTCCAATTTTTGTAATTCGTTCCGCTTCAGAGAGTGTCTCTGGTTCAGCAACATGGTAAATTCTATTTTTTGCTTTTTCGTTGGTAACAGCTAGAGCGATCGCACACCCTACATTCTCAACATAACCGTAAGAACCCCGCCATCTGGCAATAATATCTAACAACACAATCGCATCACGGCGATCGCTCATTCGTTTTAAATAGGGTGATAGACGATTTAAAGGGTCATTTTCTCCATATACCATTGGTAATCTGACGATTGTTCCAGGTAAATCGGATGACATGACAACTTTTTCAACTACAATCTTTTCGTAATCAGCAGGTGCATTCAAAGGTCTTTTTGGCGCATCTTTTAACAGATACAGCGAAGAACGTAAAGCTGAATCTTCCGTTAATGGAACTTCCACTACACCAGATTCTTTACCCAAAATAATTCCGTAGGCGCGGTATACATCCATACTGCTAATTACAACAAGGCGCTGTGTAATATCTTTAAATACGTCTATCAGCATCCGTGCATCTGATTCCGTGTAGCAAATCATATCTACCACAACATCGGGTAAAAGTCTCTCAAATTCGCTTTTAAAATCGTTAAGTTGAGAGCGATCGCCATATATATGATTTACGTTTTCAGGTAAATCAGCTTTCGTCTTTCCGCGATGAAATAACGTTATATCGTGTCCCATCGTTACAAGCTGACGAACTACCCAAGGGCCAATAAAATTAGTTCCACCGATGATGAGAATTTTCATCACAAAGTCCTTGATTACAAATTTTGACTAAACCAAGCCGTTACAAATTGTTGAAGTTCGGCTATATCCTGCTGTAATTCGGGTGAATTCTTGGCTGCTTCTAGATCGAGCTGATGTCCTAAATTTTCAAAGGTTTTTAAAGATAGACGCTCGGATTGATTCACTTTTTGATAATGTGGTGCAATAGTTTTATCTAATTCCTCAATTTGATTGACGGGAAAAATTTCATCCTGGGAACCATGTAAGAACAATATTGCCGGAATTGGTTGACGCTCTATAATTTCTGAAGCACGAGCAACGAAATCTAAACGTTTTTTAGCTGCTTCTGATGCTTCACTCCAGCGATACTTTATTTGCTCTTCCTTCAAGTTTGGATAATATTGTTTCATCCAACGTTCAAAGGCATCTACCGCAGATACTAAATCCTTTGTTACACCAGCTAAAACAACTGTTTTAATCGGTACGGGACTTTCCAACAAGGTAAGTAAAGCTGTTAAACCACCAGCAGAAAAACCAAATAAACCAATTCCTTGTTTGTTATCAATAGGAAATCTTGTTTGCAATGCTTCAACAACACTTGGTAATTCCTGCATTGCTTGTTCGGTTGTTGGTAGCAGCAACTTTAATACGTAATCTTCCATCTGCCGTCGCTCAATCTCATCAATACCACCTGCGGGTAAACGTTTACCAAATGAAGGTAATCCGAGATATGCTTTCCAAGCTTGCACTTCCTCCAATGGCAAAACTTCCGCAAGTAATTCCTCGCTATTAGGTATCCCGAAACCATGCCAAAGCACAATAAGCGGAGCAGGTAAACTGGGATTCGCTGGTGGATGCACTATGACAGGCACGCCAGCTAACTCTAAAAATTCTTTGTTAGACATATGAAAATAGGGAATTGGGAATTGGTAATAGAATGTGAAAAAGAAAAATTTAGGATTCTTCTAATTCAAACACTCCCATTTCAAAAGCCTAGATTTGATAAAACGCGATTGCTATTGTTTATCGGAGGTTCTCGCCTTTTGAATCATTTCTTGGATTGTTTCAGTTTCGCCAATTTCGTAAAGGCTAATCAAACCATCCTCAATGGTAAAGATTTGCTGAATTGTTGTATCCGCAAGTAAATTGCCTTGTAAATCTTTGATGACTTGATGAACGGTAACAACGTTTCGATTATTTTCGTCCGTCTCAAATTTTAGTGTTTCAAGCTTTACTTGAATATCCTTAAATTGATTGAGCCAGTATTCGCGCACTGCGTCGCGCCCGTAAACAAAACCGCCTTCCACTCCGTTCGCCCATTTCACATCCGGGTGCATAAACGAGATAATTGTTTCAATTTCACGGTTATTAAAGGCATCGTATAAATTTTGCAGAAATTCTTGATTATCTCTCATAATTATCACCATGTTTACTTTTTGTTTTGCTGTCTTAATAATTAATCCTTTTCAAACACTCCCATTTCACCAAGACGAATCGTGATGATTTCGACATCTGTAATCGCTTTGTGAGAGCCGTTTTTGGCGTTCGCAGGAGTAAACCAAAATGTTCCAGACTTACACTCTTTTCCTCCGGTTTCCATAGTTCCTTTGAGAACATAAACATACTCGTCGCAAGGATGATAATGAACTGGAATTACCGTACCAGCGCTCATATGTAATTTATGAATTGAACCTCCGGGAACTGGTTGAGCTAATGGGAGTATTTCTGTCCCTGGGAAAGAGGAGAGTTTTTCCCACTGCTGGCTGTTGGTGTCGATGAAATGTTGAGACATTTGTAAATTTCTGGTTTTGTTATTTCAAGCGCTTAGATCCCCCCAACCCCCCTTTTTTAAGGGGGGCTTTTTTTCTTATAATCACCCCTCTCATTAATAAGGAGAGGGGAAGGGGGTGAGGTTTATGTAATCAAAATTTTCGGTAACTGGTTACAAAGTTTGTCTTCCCATCCACCATTTAAATAAGATTCAAGAATAAAACTATGGGATGGTTTTACGTATACAGGTTGAGAATAAACTGGCTTTTTCGTACCAGTAAAAGCAGTTTCCCGAATTCGATGTTGTAAACGTAACTGAGTACCACCTTCAACAGCTTTCAAAGTCCAAGTAACGATAGAAGGCTGACTCATCATGCAGTCTTGCCAGGTGTAAACCAGACGCTTTGGCTCATCAATTTCGATTACTTCGCATCTTATATTTGTATCTATCCCCGGTAAAGATTTACTATAAAAACAAAATTTACACCCGACTCGTGGCTCAAAGTCGTTTTCCATCAACCATGCAGCTAAAGCACGACTGTTGGTTATCACCTGCCAAACTTTTTCTGGCGGATGAGGTAACAGCACCTCTTTGTTTAACGCGAACATCAATTTTCCTCCAAATAATCGCCAAGAGCATCAAGTTTGGATTGCCAAAATTCCTCGTAATTCGCAATCCAAGCTGACACTTGTTTCAATGATTGTGGCTTCAGCTTATACAAACGCTGGCGACCCGATTTACGCATTTCTACTAGGTTAGCTTCGCATAATATTTGTAAATGCTGAGAAATAGCTGGTAAGCTGATCGCAAAAGGTTCTGCTAACTGCTTTACAGGCTGCTCGCCCCTCAGCAATAAATCCAATATTGCCCTTCGGGTTGGATCTGCAATTGCTTGAAAAACATCTGCACTCGCGGATTGTCGGCTCATGTCATCCGATTTTAGATTTTAGATTTTATGTTTATGATTCAATACGTAAATCTACTCAAGTTATATTTAAGCAATTGCTTAACTATTATAATTAAGCATTTAGTTAAATGTCAATGTTTACAGATATTAATTTTTTCCTGAATCTTAGTATGTAGAGGTGGAACAAGACTTATTGATTATTGTCTATTTAAATTCTTGGGATGCAGGCTTTCTATATTGTTGTCATGAATTGAATTAATAAGCTAAAACTAAAATCTCGCGATTATTTATTGAAGTATTTTGGCAGTGTTTTTACGTAGAAGAACATTAACAAAGGTACAAATATGAATGAAATATAGTGGGAGAAGTTTAAAGTTATTTTAATTGTTTATTTTGTACATTAATGATTGGACAGTTGGCAGATAAACCATTACAGGCAGCGGAAACCGTAGTAGTACGTTACGGTGCGTTTGCAGAATCTATTTCGATTGCTGAATTAGAAAACGTAGCAAAAACAGGCGAATTTCCCGAAAGTTTCAAATCTTACACTAATAAATTGTCTGAAGAACAGCGCAATTTGATTGTGGGAGCTTTGAGAACAAAAGTTCCGATTCATGTTGCGGCAATGAGTAATTTACTTAGTACTCAAATTGGTTCGACAATTTTAGAAGATTTGGCCACGGTGATACACCGAGAAGATGATGCCGGAGCAAAAGCCCTTAGAGAAAGTTTGATATTGGGGGCTAGGGAACCTAAAGGATTTTCTCTACTTTCTTCTATTGCAGCTTATCCCGGCGAACGTTTAGAAATTAATTTATCTCAAGCATTTAGAGTATTCAAAAATTTAAATTATTCTTTTTGGCAAACTCAACAGTTTATGAGCGCGATGGCACCTCAACTTGCGAGTAGAGATCCCCAGCTTTCATTACCAATGGATGCGACTCAACCGGGAAGCGGCGAGGTTGAAGAATTTAATTTGAATTTGAATGATGACAAACGAGATAGAAACATTCCCGTCGATATATATTGGTCAAATATTGCGAGTATTGAAAAGCCGGTTATTGTATTTAGTCATGGCATGGGTTCGGTGCGCCATGAATTACGCTATTTAGCGAGACACCTTGCATCTTATGGTTTTGTAGTTGCAGCGCTGGAACATCCTGGTAGTAATGAAGCAAATACCAAGGCTGCGATCGCAGGTAAAACCAGACTTTTAGAACCGCAAGAATTTTTAGAACGTCCTCAAGATATCAGCTTTGTAATAGATGAGTTAGAAAAGCTGAATAAAACAGCAGATAATCCTCTACAAGGAAAGCTTGCTACCGATAAAGTTATGGTGGTGGGGTATTCTTTGGGTGGTGGAACTGCTTTATCCATCGCTGGAGCGCGTTTGCAGCCAGAAAGTCTGAGAAAACGCTGTCAGGGGAACTTAGCTATTTTAAGCTTTGGGCAAGCTCTTCAGTGTGTAGCGCAGGAGTTACCAGAAAAAAGCTATCAGCTGCGCGACGAAAGAGTGAAAAGCATAGTTGCTCTAAATCCTACAAGTTCTTTGATGTTTGGTGAAACAGGATTAGAATCCTTAGAGGTTCCCACTTTAGTTTTGGCGAGTTCTGCCGATAAAACCAACCCTGCTTTAACCGAACAAATAATTAGCTTCCGCAAAATTCCATCACCTAAATGGTTGGTTGGTGTAGTTGGAGGAACCCATTTGAGCGTAAAAGATCCCAGCGCTACCGTGAGTCAGAAAGGAAAACCTAATACTCCTTTAAGTGGTGGTGAAGTAATCGGGGAAAAAGCAGCTGATATTCGTAAATTCGTTAAAGCGATTGTTTTAGCCTTTGCCGCTCAATTGACTCCAGAAGCCGATCGATATAAAGTGTTTCTCACCCCAGATTACGCTCAAATTGCTTCCACCGAAGAATTCCCATTTCGTCTGGTAACAGAAATTACGGACGACGCTGCTAAAGCCATAGAAACAGTCATCAGTGAACAGTGAGCAGTGTTAGCGGAGCGTGTCCGAAGGACATACAGTTACCAATCTTTAACTACTAACCACTAACCACTAACCACTAACTCCTAACTCCTTTTTTCCGTAATATACTTAGAGTTCATCTAATATACATAAAATAATTAAGTGTCAAGCCTGATTGACATTTTGTAATGATTTCATTAAAATCATTTACATAAGTTCACAAAAGCCCGATCGATGTGGCTTTGATGTGAATTAATAAGATTTGAAATTTCAATATCTTGAACAACGGTAGACATTTGGTTTTTCTTCACTACACCTCGGCTTGGGAACCGAGGTTTTTTTGTAGGCGTTATTTGAATCTTTAATAATCAGTAGAAATGCTTTAATTGCTTCCACAAGAATATATTATTGGCAAGCAGCAAAAAATCATCATCTAATGACTAGTACTCGAACAAGCTAACATTGCCGGGTGAAGGGAGAGAGGGGGAGAGAGGGAAGAGGGAGGAGAAAACAACTTTAATCGAAATGATTATTAACCCGGCATAATTCCCTTGGTGAACGTGCAGGGGTTCATTTTTTAGGAGAACATCTCAAAACCGTAATAATTGCCATCCATCAGCTACCCCGAACACCAGAAACCTTATGGTTAAGGCTTTTAGGAAAAGGAAGAATACAGCAGCGAGCCATCGAAGAATTAGAAACGCTTCCGCAAAATAATCCCCTACGGGATAAAGCAATTGATTTATTATTGAGTTTAAAGACTCAAATAGAAATTAAACAAAATCCAGACGAAGAGGATAGAGAGGTACTAATGAATTTATCACCAATTTATTTAGAAAGGTTAGCAGAAGCTAAACAAGAAGGGCGAAATGAAGGATTGCAAGAAGGAGTTCAAAACGAACGTCATACCGTTATCGAAAGTTTATTAAGAGCCAGATTTGGTTCTTTAGATGACGAATTAAATTCGATTATTCAACCACTATTAGCTTTGAGTGCAGAAGAATTTTCTCCGTTGTTAATACAGCTATCTCGTGAAGAGTTGATTTCAAGGTTTCGACAGTAGTAATATCACTATGATAATCGTTCTTATTATTGAAGAAATATAAGCTGAATCATATAAATATTTTATTTTCAGAAAACAATTTATAAAAAAACCGCAGAGAGGCGGAGAGCGCAGAGAAAGAAATTAAGAGAGATTGATTGTTTTGGTTTATAGAAAAGTGTTTCATTTATGTAAGTGAGAATGAATAAATATTAAAATTAAAGTAAGATTACTGTAATTTTAATATGCAAACAGTTCAAAAATCCGCAAAAAATGCTTGGGCTAAAGCTTTTCAAAAGCCTGCAACGGAATTTCCTTTAACTCCGCTTTCAATAATTGAAGGTGAAATACCCGCAAGTTTAAATGGTACTCTTTATCGCAACGGTCCGGGAAGATTTGAACGTGGTGGTATTTCTGTTGGGCACTGGTTTGATGGTGATGGTGCAATTCTTGCCGTACATTTCAATTCCAGTTTCCCCCCTTTACAAGGGGGGACTAAGGGGGGTAATGGTAATGCATCGGCGGTTTACCGTTACGTACAAACTGAGGGATTTAAAGAAGAAGAAAGTGTAGGTAAATTGCTTTACGGTAATTATGGGATGACAGCACCGGGAGCAATTTGGAATCAGTGGTTTAAACCAATTAAAAATGCTGCTAATACTTCGGTTTTGGCTCTACCTGATAAACTTTTGGCTTTATGGGAGGGTGATAGCCCACATAAGCTTGATTTACAAAACCTCGATACTTTAGGAAAAGATGATTTGGAAGGATTGGATGGTGGAGCTTATTCGGCACATCCAAAAGTTGATGCTGATACGGGAGAAATTTTTAATTTTGGTGTTTCACCTGGTTTAAATTCAACCCTTAATATTTATAAAAGCGATGCTACGGGAAAAGTTATTAAGAAAGTTGCACATCAATTAGATGGTGTACCTCTATTGCATGATTTTGTTTTAGCGGGAGGATATTTAATATTTTTTATCTCCCCAGTGCGGTTAAATCTATTAATGCCAGCAGTTGGATTAAGTTGCTTTAGCGATTCGTTGGAATGGCAGCCCAGCAAAGGTACTCAAATTTTAGTTTGCGATCGCGATACTCTAGATATTATCAGCCGTAGCGAGACGGAGCCTTGGTTTCAATGGCATTTTTCTAATGGTTATATCGATGATAGCGGTGCTGTCATTGTTGATATTGCTAGTTATGAAGATTTTCAAACCAATCAATTTCTTAAAGAAGTTCCGACAGGTGAGACTCATACTGCTTCAAAAAGTAAGTTATCGCGAGTTAGCTTAAATCCGCAAACTGGTAAAGTTAGCAATATAGAAACGTTATTCGATCGACATTGCGAATTTCCGATTGTACCGCAGCAAAATGTCGGAAAATCTTCTCGATACACCTATCTTTCCACTGTTAAGGAAGGTACGGATATTAGTAAAGAGATATTAAATAGTATTGCTTGCTTTGACCATCAAACTGATACTATTACCGAAGCAAACTTTGGCGAAAATTGTTATCCTTCCGAACCAATTTTCGTACATGATTTTATTTTGACGGTTGTTTATGATGGTAATTCCGATAGTAGCGAATTATGGATATTTGATGCCGATAAGTTACACGAATCACCCGTTTGTAAATTGAGTTTACCTGGTGTGATTCCTCCCGGCTTTCACGGTACTTGGAAAGATAGATAACATTTGTTTGTAGTTGCGCCGTCTTCGCCTCTTAGCCGCAAACGCTAAAGCGCAACTACGAACCTTTGATTTTTTATGTCGAGTTATATATAAAATTGTTTGAAATAGTCATTCACCAAATTTTGCGATCATTAATGCAACTTAACTATCATATTATTTTGGATTTCCACAGATAAAGCCTTAAAAATACTTTCATATTCTTCGTTAAAGCTTTCTATAACATCTTTTCATAAGCTACATATTCCACGATTTGAGCAATCAATCGCTAACTACGAACAAAATATGTAATTTATTGTAGTATAGATGAAATCAGTTTTAGGCACCACTGAGCAAAAGAGCAGTTCCCAAACCAACGAGGAAAAGCCCGAGAACCATGTAAAATATTCTTGCCCCTTTACGACCAATTATTTTCACCAGGAAGCGAGCGCGATAATTGTTAAAATACCAATCCCAGTTAAAATAACTAGCTGCTGCTGAAAGTAGCCCTACTAATATAAATAAGATGCAGACAAGTGCGTTATACATTGTTTTGGTTTAGATAATTTTATTTATTGAGAGTATTTTAATTTATATCAACACTACGGCAATAATTTATTTAGAATTGATAATGAAATCAGTAAATACTAGCTTACCCAACGAAAAATTACCAATGACCACCAAACGCCAATACCACATTACTACCTTCGGTTGCCAGATGAATAAAGCCGACTCGGAACGAATGGCTGGTATCTTAGAAGATATGGGCTTTGAGTGGTCGGAAGATCAATACGATGCAGATATAGTTATTTGTAATACTTGTTCTATCCGGGATAATGCAGAACAAAAAGTATATTCTTATTTGGGCAGACAAGCAAAACGGAAGCGCAGCAAGCCGGATTTAACTTTGGTAATAGCCGGTTGTGTGGCTCAACAAGAAGGAGAAACTTTATTAAGAAGGGTTCCGGAATTGGATTTGGTAATGGGGCCGCAACACGCTAACCGTTTAAAAGATTTGCTGGATGAAGTGTATGGTGGCTCTCAGGTTGTGGCAACCGAACCAGTGCATATTATGGAAGATATCACCAAGCCGCGTCGCGATAGTAAGGTAACTGCTTGGGTGAATGTAATTTACGGTTGTAACGAACGCTGTACTTATTGCGTAGTGCCTGGGGTGCGTGGTGTGGAGCAGTCGCGGACACCAGAAGCGATTCGCGCCGAAATCGAAGAGTTGGCAAGACAGGGTTATAAAGAAGTTACTTTACTCGGTCAAAATATTGACGCTTACGGTAGAGATTTACCGGGAATTACCCCAGAAGGTCGTCGTGAGAACACTTTGACGGATTTGCTTTATTACGTACACGATGTACCGGGTATTGAAAGAATCAGATTTGCTACTTCTCATCCCCGTTATTTTACTGAAAGATTAATTAAAGCTTGCGCCGAATTACCCAAAGTTTGCGAACATTTTCATATCCCCTTTCAATCCGGAGATAACGAAGTTTTGAAACGGATGGCGCGGGGTTATACTCACGAGAAATACCGGAGAATCATCGACAAAGTTCGCGAGTATATGCCCGATGCTTCAATTAGCGCCGATGCGATTGTGGCTTTTCCTGGGGAGACGGAAGAACAGTTTCAAAAAACGATGCAGTTGACGGAAGATATTAGCTTTGATTTGTTGAATACCGCTGCATATTCACCGCGCCCAAATACACCTGCGGCAGAGTGGGAAGAACAATTGAGCGAAGAAGTTAAAAGCGATCGATTGCAGCGATTGAATCATCTTGTAAATGTTAAAGCAGCCGAGCGTTCGGAAAGATACATGGGACGTATTGAAGAAGTTTTAGTAGAAGATGAGAATCCCAAAGATAAAAATCAGGTAATGGGGCGTACTCGTGGGAATCGTCTTACCTTTTTTACGGGGGATATTAATGAGCTTAAAGGTAAATTGGTGAAAGTGAAAATTAACGTGGTGCGTCCGTTTAGTTTGACAGGGGAAGTTGTGGAAGTACGGGAAGTTGTGGGTGTTTGAGTCAATCTTGCATCATTCTCCGGTACCACCTAGGACTGTAAGTCCCAGGCTAATAGCGGAAGTCCTATAAATAGGACTGGCAACTTGTTCTAGTGCGTTTTAACGTACTTTGCATATAAGCCTTGGAATTAATTCCAAGGCTGTTTTGAAGGGCTGGTGTGTATGCAAATAATTATTGCATAGCAATTTAGTATACCAAATATTACTCATCTAGATGCATATGTTGTTTGTACTGTCACCTATATATTTAGTATGACGGATTAAACCTGTACCAGCAGTACAGAACTAATAAGTGAGGAGAGGATGACAGAAGAGAATCGCAGCGCCAACCTTGGAGATAGTAATGAGAGTAGTGCTATTATTTCTGGCGATCGCAATACTGCCAAGATTATTAATTACTATGACTATTATCACGAAAATACTAACGTAGCGCCTATTGAATCTACGGATGCTGCCGATAACAATTTTTCCTGCCATGCACGATGAAATTCCACTCAAAAAAATCTTAGTGCTGTCAGCGAATCCTAAAGGTACAAAAGAACTACGTTTGGATGAGGAGATTCGTGAAATTAAGCAAGGGTTAAGATTAGCGAGAGAACGCGAAAGATTTTGGATAGAATCTTCTACGGCTTTGCGCTACAGAGATATTCGCCGAGAAATTCTCAGTTTTGAGCCACAGATTGTCCATTTTTCTGGACATGGTGCAGGGGAAAAAGGGTTGGTATTTGAAGATGAAACAGGACAACAGAAGTTGGTAGATGCAGAAGCATTAGCTGGACTGTTTGAGTTGTGCGCGGATGAGGTGGAGTGTGTATTACTCAATGCTTGCTATTCCGAGGTTCAAGCCAAAGCCATTGCCAAAAATATTGATTATGTTATCGGCATGAATCAGGAAATTGGGGATAAAGCCGCTATTGAATTCGCTTTAGGTTTTTATGATGCTCTTTTTAATGGTAAAAGTTTTGAAAAAGCTTATAAATATGGTAGGAATGCCATCCAAATGGCAAGTATTCCAGAACATTTGACACCTCAACTACTAAGAAAAAATCAGTTAGGTGTGAAACCCACAAATAAAAACACTGCAAAAGTTCCTAATGTAGAGGATAGGCGAAAAGAAACCGTTGTTTCGCCTTCACCCTTACAGGAAACCAAAACCGAATTGGAGTCAGACAGACCTCTAACAACGGATGACCTCAGTTCTGAGAAGGGTTTAGACTACACACAGTTGCGGGATTTACTGAAAGCTGGCAAGTGGAAAGAAGCAGATCGAGAAACTCTGGCTGTGATGCTCAAAGTTGCTGACAGAGAAATAGAAGGCAAACTTTCGAGTGGGTGTATGAAAAATTTTCCTAGCACAGATTTACACACTATTGACCGACTTTGGCTAAGATACAGCAATGAACGCTTTGGGTTTAGCGTGCAAAAGCGGACTTGGCAAAACTTCGGCAACAACTGGCAACAGTTTGGGGAAAACATCGGTTGGCGTGTCAACAATCGTTGGATAGATTATAATCAGCTTACTTTTAATTCAAACGCTTGCCAAGGACATCTCCCAGCTATGTGGGAAGGCAAGTTAAGCGAATGGGGTTTGATTGGTAGTTGGTTAGATTCCCTGCTTTCACGTCCAGATTTATAATATTCTATTATTTGTAACTTTTTCGCCGGAATTAATAGCAATATTTATGTATTTATGAACTTAGTATAGTATTTCTACTGACGACAGATATCATTATCCAAGTCAAGAAGTCGATGGAGACAGTTAATTGACCTCGGATTCATCTAAAATAGCATTAAGCTAAAACGGCATTAAGGAGATGGCAAGCAATTGGGCGCTAGTAGTTGGTATTAATGAGTATAATTTCCTGCAATCCCTGAAATACGCCAAGCGGGATGCACAGTTAATGCAGGAATTTCTCAGCCAGGAAGCAGGTTTTGAACGGATTTTCTTCTTCTCTGATGACTCCCCTGACGTTGGTGGACAATCAACTCGCCCTATCCGTTCTAACTTGCTGCGAGTGTTACGGCAATTATTTGACAACCCTTTCATGGAAGCGGGGGATAATTTCTGGTTTTTCTTTAGCGGTCATGGAATGCGTCACAATAACCGCGATTATCTCATGCCCTGCGATGGCGATCCAGATGATATCGAAAATACTGCTATTCCCATCAACTATGTTAATGAACGCCTGCGTCGCTGTGGAGCCGATAACGTTGTCCTGATTTTAGATGCTTGCCGTACAATTGGAACTCGTGCTGGGGAAGGAATTGGGCGAGAAACAAGACAGATGGCACGTCAAACCGGGGTAATCAGCATTTTTTCCTGTAGTCCCCAGGAATATTCTTACGAAATTGAAGAGTTGCAACAAGGTGCTTTTACCCGTGCGTTACTGGATGGTTTAGGGATTCAAGGTAAATGTGCTACTGTTGAACGGTTGAATCAGTATCTCAGTACACGAGTACCGGAACTGGTTCGTCAACACAAGAATGCACGGCAAAATCCTTATATTATTGCGGAACCTGTAAATAAGTCTCACCTGATTCTTGCACCAAGATACGCAACCCTAGCAGATATCGCTACGCTTAAAAATGATGCTTATGGTGCGGAGACTGAAGGAAACTTTGATCTGGCAGAACAGTTGTGGATTCGGGTGTTGGCAGCAGCATCAGGTCGAGATATGGATGCTGTGAGGGCTTTTCAACGAATTGGAGGCTTAAAGTCAAATCCTTCATCCAGTTCTCCTAATTCCAATGTGCTTCCTCAAACACCACAGCAACAATTTTCACAGCCAGGATTACAAGCAAAACAAGGACAAATGGAAGGCTGGCAAGAATATGAAAATAACTTGCGCCGTTATGAACAGGAACTATTAAAAGCAGTTCAAGCTCAATACCCACTCAGTGAATTTGTTCGCAATGAACTTAAAAATTTCCAGCAATCTTTAAGACTCAGGGATGAAGATGTAGCACAGATTGAAAAACCAATTCTGGACGAGAAAGAACTAGAATACCAACAAAAAATCTGGCCACAAGCACAAGCCCAGAGACAACAAAGACAACAAGAACAACCACAGAGAATAGAACGACCACAAGCAGAGGATAGACGTGGCATCAATGGCAATAGGTCGAGGGGTGCTTTCAAGTCCAAGTTCCGAGTCAAGTTCCGAGAGTGGTATGAATCCAAGTTGGAAAGGTTTGTGGTGGGTTGTGTGGTGGGTTGTGTGGTGGGTTATGTGGTGGGTGGTGGATTTGCTGCTGTGATTGCTGCGTGGACTGGGGTCTTTTCAATCTTGACTGCGGCGGTCAGTTGTGTGTTGATTGTGCTTGCCTGTGGATGGTATTTCGCTTACAAACTTTAACATATAAGCCTCCCATCTCTTAATAAAAATTTGTTAATAGAAATTTTTTTATATAAACATAGGCTTTTCAAGAATTCGATACCTGGCACCACCCTCAAGTCAAAAGTCAAAAGTCAAAATTAATCTCAAGTAAGTAGGTTCTGAACTTATCGGTTGATGGTCATATATTGTCGTGGGTCTAACCCAACTTACAATCACTAATTTTTAGTTGCTCACAATGGGCTTTGTTGGGTTACGACGCAATATAAGTTAATTGGTTAATCGTTAAATCCTGCCGTGCGTCTAACCCAACCTACTATTTCCATCTAAAGCGCTACTCCACAAGAAATTAAAATATCTTATCTGTTCGGTATAAAGCATAATCTATATAACAGATTTAAACATTGAAATGTATTCTACCGTACAGCAAATCTCGAAATAACATAAAAATAGCTGTTTCAAAAGTTGATTCTAAAAAAAAATCAAAAAAGTTTTAAACCTTCCGGAATTGACATTCTAATATCGGTATCCTATCTTAGATGAGCGACTTATAGCTTGCTAACTATATTTAACCGGGGGAACTATGGCCCTATCCTTATATGAAACCTTCAAAAACCTGGTCTTTATGGCTGGGTTTTTGTTGTTGAATTCTATATTTAAACGTCATTTAATGATTATGTAATGAAAAAAATGTAGCAATTCTAATAGGTTGTGATACCCTAGCTGCAATTAGTTATTATATTTAAGTATTCAACATGACAAAATTAAAGGTAGGTTTACTTTTTGGCGGTCGTTCTGGCGAACATGAAGTTTCTATTGTTTCAGCGAAAGCAATTTCGGAAGCTCTAACTGCGGAAGAAAACGCTAATAAGTACGAATTATTGCCTTTTTATATTAAAAAAGATGGTTCTTGGCAAGGTCCCGATGTCGCAGGTGAGGTTTTATCATCGGGAGAAGCGTTATCTTGTGAAGATTCTCAGCCCAAACTTTGGCAATTCCCAGCAGAAGCGGAAACTATTGATGTATGGTTCCCCATTCTTCACGGCCCAAATGGGGAAGATGGTACTATTCAAGGGTTGCTGAGTTTGATGCAAGTTCCTTTTGTGGGTTCTGGGGTGTTGGGTTCGGCTGCTGGTATGGATAAAATTGCCATGAAATCTGTATTTGCTCAAGCCGGATTGCCGCAAGTTAAGTATATGGCGCTAACTAGAGAGCAAGTTTGGTCAAATCCCTGCATTTTCCCAAAACTCTGCGATGACATCGAGCAAACTTTATCGTATCCTTGTTTCGTTAAACCCGCTAACTTAGGTTCATCGGTGGGTATTGCAAAAGTGCGATCGCGCTCGGAATTAGAAGCTGCTTTGGATAATGCAGCTAGTTACGATCGGAGAATTATTGTAGAAGCTGGTGTAACTGCAAGAGAAGTTGAATGCGCTGTTTTAGGAAATGATAATCCTCAAGCTTCAACCGTCGGTGAAATCACTTACGAAAGTGACTTCTACGATTACCAAACAAAGTATACCAGTGGTCAAGCAGATTTACTGATTCCCGCAACCTTACCAAATGCTGTAATTGAGCAAATTAAACAGCAAGCAATACAGGCATTTACCGCTCTAGACTGCGCTGGTTTAGCACGAGTAGACTTCTTCTACGTGGAAGCTACAGGAGAAGTTCTAATTAACGAAATTAATACTCTACCTGGTTTTACGGCAACAAGTATGTATCCGCAACTTTGGGCAAACAGTGGCTTTTCTTTCCCAGAGTTAGTTGATAAGCTTGTTCAATTGGCAATAGAAATAAATTCAGTACCAGAAAAAGGAGAGGTAGCTTTAAGTACCTGATATTTTGTTAACGAAGCGGATTAAGTAGTCTAAGTTTCTAAAAAAGACTACTTGAATTCAAATCTTTAATACGGATACGTGAAACCTCCCAACTCCAGTACAATCTATATCTTGAGAAGTACAAATCTGAAAAAAGTCATGCAAAACACTCAGAGTGTACAGCAGGAATCGTCTGAAGTCAAAGAGTCCGCACCCGTTTCAGACAATAGCGAACCGGCAAGCAAAATAAATAGGTTTAAAAATGTAGCGATCTATTTGTTCATGCATTACCCCTGGCTATTTTTGGCTGGTTTGTTATTAATGTTTTTAGGAGGGGGTGCCCTATCGATATATAGTTTGGGTTATGTTGATGAAAGTATAAAGCGTAAAGAATCGGAAACATTGCAGACTGAGGTAATACCACCGCAAGCACCCCGGCACGAAACTGAAGAAAGCAAAAATCCCATACCTTTATGGATGGTAGCTGCTATAGCTCTGAGTTGTGCTAGTGGATGCTTAGTGATTTTAAGAGTTCTGAACCGTCCGAAGCAAAAACAGAAAGTTAAGAGGCAGGTTGTTAATCGTGATGAAATACGTTTAGCACAGCGCCGCTTTCAAGTAATGGAAGCACGTCTACCAAAAAGAAAAACACCATCCCGCCCACCCGGCCCGCGTAGAACTCCTATAATGGCTATGCCTCCACAAAAATCTAAGCCAAAACCCGTTGTAACAGTTTTACCACCAGAACATAATTTTAAGCCAAATCAAAAAAATGAAGATTCCTTGGCTGATATTATGGATATTCGTAAGCAGACATCTTTGTCTTCAATGTTACGTAAGTAGAAATTAATGGTTATTTCGTACTTATTATGCGGCATTAGATGTTCTAAAAAAGCGAACAGGAGACGAGGAATAGGCTTTCATTGTTAAGAGGTAAAATTCTTAAATATAGGTAATGAAGAACTTAATTAGCTAAATTTGGCTAACTGTTTTAAACGTAAGCATTAAAAGTAAAAAATGAAGGTTATTATCCACGCTTTCGAGGACTTACTATCGAGATGCGTGTTTTTTGTATGGGATAGGGAATAATACCTTCCCGCCTATAGGATAAAGAGCGTTGGGAGCCAAAAAGCCGGGTGAGGTGATAAAGGTTCGTAGTTGCGCTTTAGCGCCTCCAAATCCGGAATCATCAGGCGCTAAAGCGCAACTACAAACCCTTTGAAATTAATGTGGTGGAATACTCGAATGCACTACAAAATACAACTATTCAACTAGAGCTAAAGGTTTTTCATCAAAAATCCGCTCTAAATCAAGCAAATAACGGCTTTATTGCTGACTTTTCAAAACAAATTGAGAAACCTGCCAAAATGGCAACTAACTTCCAATTTACTCAGTTATCTTTAATCAAGATAAACGACTTCAAGGGTGTTGTTATCAGGGTGTATCACTTTAATAACAAACAGGTGATACACTTTTTACCGCTAAATTATCTTTTCTTTAAGGGATATATATCCTAACAAAAGAATTAGATTATTGTCAATCATAAAAAAATTAAAAAAATAAAGTTTCGTTTGTTGCATTAGGAATACCAACCGCGTACAAAGATTGCGTTGACCCAAAAACAGCCCCCAAAATCAGGGCAATGTTTGTACGTATTCCAGAACGCTTCAGCAACAAACGTAAGGGTGGGAGTGAATGCTTGTGATATGCATCCTCCCACTCTTATTTTTTGGGGAATTGTAGAGACGTTATACATAACGTCTCTCAAAAGTTAGGAGTGGCGGCTCCTTATTCCCTACTCCCCACTCCCTATTCCCTCCAAAAAACCTGTATTTCTTAAAAATTCAACTGTGGCTATTTCGATTGCATCTGCTGCACCACTTGAAGCGTCATGATGGCAATTAGTTAAAAGTTGAAATTGAGATAATGGAAGTTTACTATGCAGTTTTTTTCCATCTTCAAGTGGGAACCAGTTATCTTGTTCTCCCCACATAATTAATGTAGGACATTCTATATTAATTAAATTGTCCTGAATTTTAGTCAACCAATTAGGCTTGTTGTTTTGAGAATTTTCAATTTCCCGTGCAGCAATTTGTAATTCTTGAGCAACTTTAAGAAAAGTACCGGGAAACTCAATATATGGGTAGGTTATCCAGAATACGTTTTCTTGAGTCAACATAGAAGGATCGAATAATACGTTACGCCTTTCTATTGCCATGATTTCTCTAATCAATGGTGCAAAAAAATAGCTCAAACGTAACTTGTCAATTACTTCGATTAATTCTAAAGGTGTTTGAGCAAGGATTGACATACCCCAATGAGGAAGTTTCTTAGCAAATATTGGAACATTAACCACCATTAATCGAGAAACTAGTTCGGGATATTCTTCGGCAAAGCCAAGAGCAATTAAAGCTCCTAAAGATTCTGACAAAATAGCTACAGGTTCATTGCATAATGCAGTAATAATTCGTTGTAATTCAATTACTTGATGACCTGTACTTTCTTCACGATGTAAAGGTTTTTCTGAGAATCCAAATCCTTTAGCATCAAAACATATGACTCGAAAATATTTAGATAGAGGTTCGATAAGATAGCGCCAATTATAGCTCCAGCTACCAATACCATGCAGTAAAAATAACGGTTTACCAGTACCTTTTTCACCATAGGCAATTTGTACGGGATAACCTTGACTATCAGTTATAGTTATTTTCTGTCTTCCTAAAGGAAAAGTATCTTGCCACCAGTCTTTCATATCAGTTATCAGTTAACAGTTATCAATAAGGATTGGGCGTTGGGGATTGGGAGTAGGGAGACAAGAAAACAAGTAGAAATTAATTCTTAACTGCTCACTGTTAACTGCTCACTGCTCACTGTTAACTGTCAACTGCCTGTAATAAGTCCCCAAATGAATCTTGTCACAACTACAGAAAATGTAACTAAACCGATAGCGAGCAATAATAGAATAGCTAAAAGTACAAATACAAACCAAGTGTCTGCCCTTTTCTTTTGGCTGGGAAATTTTAAATGTTCTTCTAACAACTTGATATTATGGGAGTTGGATTTCCAAGCAAAATCAAAGAAATCTCCTAAAATTGGGATTACACCAATTAAGGCATCAATAATAATATTTACCGTCATTCTGCCTAAAGTAGCTTTTGAAGCACCCAATCGTGCGGCTTCTAAAACAATATAGGCTGAAAGCATAACACCTAAAAAATCACCACCTGCGGGTAGCAATCCTAAAATAGGATCTAAACCTACACCGATTCCGGTTCCGGGGATAGTAATAGCTTTATCTAATATGCGACTAAAAGTACGCAGACGCTTTAAAGTTGGTGCTTTGGTATCGGGATTAAGAGAATAAAATTGAGAGGGTGGCAAAGACATGGGATATTGACTTTTATATAATTAAATCGCAGCTTCTATTACTGTTATAGTTGAATATTAGAAGATATTGCAGTGGATATGTTGTTTGAAATACTAATCAATTTCTTTAGTTGAATTCGGATGCATACTGTCACCTACTGTAACGTTTAATTGATTGCCTATTAGGATTACCGCAGCAGTCATGTATAGCCACAACATAAGTACAATAACAGTACCAATAGCGCCATATGCTTTATTGTAATTACCAAAATTCGCTACATAAATTCGGAATAAATTTGAAACAAATGCCCAGCAAATAGCTGCGAATATTGCCCCCGGCATAATTGGAGTGCCTTGTTTCCAACGACTGGGGCCATAACGGTAAATAAAACCGAAAGCAGAAGCTACTATTACTAATGCTAAAGGAATACGCATTAAATCCCATAAGTAAGTCAGAAAATTTAAATAACCAGCAGAATTATCAACTACAAAGTTCAAAAGTTTTCCACTAATAAAGATTAAAAGGCAAGCTATTAGTAAAAGGATGATAGTACCAACTGTTAATCCTAAAGATACTAATTTTGCTTTCCAAAATGGACGTATATTATCTGGAGATGTTTGTTGAATTTGGTCTAAAGCTGTCATTGCGGTACTAATTGCACCGGAAGAAGTCCACAAGGCAACGACAAAGCTTAAAGAAAACAAACCACCATTTTTTGAATTCGCAATTTCATTACTAGCGAATTCAGTAATTAAATTTAAAGCATCTTCGGGGGCAACTTTACTAAGTTGTTCTGCTAAATCCTTGAATATGTTTTGTAAACCTTCTTCCAACAAACCGATTGCCGTCAAAATAGCAATAATCGCCGGAAATAAAGACAAAATTGCATTATAAGCAATTTCCGAAGAAAGTCCTAATAGTCTGCGTTTACCTACATTCGCTGCAACTTGTTTAATAATTTTAAAATTCAGATGACGAAAGAATTTTAAAAATCGAGGTTTTATCATGTCAATTATCAATTTTCACCCGGAGGGTGTGGATCATCAATTTTTAATTATCACCTGTTAGGTGCAGTTGATAAAGAGGGGGAGAGGGGGAGAGGGGGAGATTGGGGGATTGGGGGATTGGGGGATTGGGGGATTGGGGGATTGGGGGATTGGGGGAAATTGGGGGATTGGGGGATTGGGGGAGATTGGGGGAGATTGGGGGATTGGGGGATTGGGGGATTGGGGGATTGGGGGATTGGGGGATTGGGGGAAATTGGGGGATTGGGGGATTGGGGGAGATTGGGGGAGATTGGGGGATTGGGGAGATTGGGGGAGATTGGGGGATTGGGGGAGATTGGGGGATTGGGGGATTGGGGGAGAGGGGGAGATTGGGGGATTGGGGGATTGGGGGAAAGAAGGGAGCAAGATGCTCCCACTACTAACTAGATGTTTTTGAGATATAAATAACTCCTAACTCCTAACTCATAATTCCTAACTGTTAACTGATAAAATGGCATTTGTTTGGGATTCTTCGCCTAGTTGTTCGATGATTCGTTTTTTATCGATTTTCCATTTTAATTCGAGATATTCCTTGATTACTTTTGCACGGGTTTTACTAGTATCTGCTGCCTCTTCTTGTTTTTGATTAGCAATTATTTTCAATTTTAAAGTCGGTTGTTGTTGCAAGATGGAAACTATATTATCTAAAGTTTGTAGGCTTTGAGGTGTAAGTATTGTTTGATTTTCTTTGAAGTCAATTTCTCCGGCATTTGCAGCAATTCTCTTCATGCTGACTTTTATTGATGGATAATTCAGCCTTTGTCTAATTTCTTCTGCGAGTAAAATTTGAGCGTCTTTATCAATTTCGCGCTCGCTTAAATATACTATGCGGATAGCCATAGATTTATTAGGGCTGCTAATGACTTCGTAATTAATCATTTTTGCCGGTGGTGGAAACTTTAAATTAAGTAAAGCTGATTTGACTTCTTGTAATAAATTTGATTGTAATTCAGCGGCGGTAATTATCGGCTCTGGAGGTTCTTCTTCAGGTATTGCGTTTAAAATTTCGCTTTGTGCTGTGGGAATTTCGATTAAGTTTAGAGATATTAATTCTGAAGGCTTGTTTAAACGTTTAGCTAGCAGTTGGATAAAGTAATTTTGTTCTCCGGGCGTGTATAATTGGCTAGTAAAAATATGAAGTTGAATTACTAACTTTTGATTGAGTTCGCGAGTGGATATTTGACTAATAAAAGAACGCGGTTCGTTATTGAGTGAATTAGCAAATTCTTCCAGCCAAAGATTTCTCACGGAAGAAGTTATATTATTTTCCTTTTGTTTGAGAACTATTTCTTGTCTGAGTTGGATAAATGACTGATAGAGTGGAACTAAAATAGTAAAAATGGTAAATACAATTAATAGAAATCTACCAGGAAGACTACCAATTTTTTTGAAACGCTTTGATTGGGGGAATATTTCTAAAATATTTTTTACCCAGATAGCTTCTCTATGTTTTCTACGCCATTCTCTGATTTTTTGTTTTGTTCTCACGCTATCAATATGTAAAGCGAGAAACACAGTCATTGCCGTAAAAGTAATTGCTACCAAATTGGTGAAAAACAACAATCCACCACCTCTTGCAACCCGCAATCCATTAACCATGTTTACGCTGAGTGCAATACCAAACCCATAGCCCACAACGCATAAAGGCGGCATCAAAGCAACTGCGATCGCAACTCCAGGAATCGAAGTCGCAACCCCCTTCGGCTTCTTACAAATTGCCAGGGAACCCACAGCACCAGAAAATAATGCAACTACCAAATCTAAAATATTCGGTTGGGTACGAGCCAAAATCTCCGGAGTCATTTCCTTGAAAGGTAGTACTGAAACCAACAGCACTGCAAATAAAATAGCAACCAAACACGAAAGCGCGAGTTTGATAATTGCCCGCATCGCTAAAATCACATCACCAGCAGCCAAAGCCAAACCGTTACCTAAAATACTCCCCATCAAAGGAGAAATTAACATCGCGCCAATAATCACCGCAGGGCTATTAAGCACCAACCCCACAGTTGCGATACCAGCCGCAAAAACCACCTCAATCCAATAGCTAACATCTCTAAGGCTTACAGAATCACATATACCCAGATAAACCTCTTCCTTGCGAGCTGCATCTATTTCCAAATTATCTGAAAGCCAATCTCGAAGCCTGCCAAACCTTTGATGTTCTTTATGTTGACTCATATTTCATTTGGGAATTGGGCATGGGGGATTGGGCATGGGGAATTGAGGATTGGGGATTGGGCATGGGGAATTTCTTTTATCTAGAAAAACAAGGGAGCAAGATGCTCCCACTACAGATGGTTTTGCAACTCCTAACTTTTAACTGCTAATTGCTCACTGCTCACTGCTCACTGCTCACTGTTTATACTAAGCGTCAAAGTAAGGTAAATATATAGTAATAGGATACTAAGTTGCACAGTTGGTAATAAAATTTTTAAGCAGAATAAGCATAAAAAATACAAGTATTTTCCTATGAGTGAAGATTTAACTAAGCAATGGTTGACGGAAATTCAATCTATGAAGCAGCAGATAGCGCAACTGAAAGCCGAACAGGTTACAACTTGGGAAAGTGCGGAGAAGTGGCGTAAACTTTACAACACTGAAGCCGAACAACGCCGTACAGATTCTCAACTTTTTCGGCAGACAGTTGCTTCTCTAAAAGCAGAAATTCAACAATTACAAGGTATAGAAGATGGCACACTTCCCGATAGCGATACAGTCATCGCCATTCAGCAAGAAGTCGCTCAACTTTCCTCTTTAGAAGAATTGAAAACCAAATTAACCGCTTCGTTGAAAGAACGCGATCGCCTTTTACAAGCTTTGAAAACCGAACAAGATAAACATTCTCAAACCCGTCAAAGTTTAACCACTGCTTTAGGTGATGCTATCGATGGTTTGAAAAAACACAAATCAGTTAACAGTTAACAGTGAGCAGTGAGCAGTGAGCAGTTACAAAAACATCTGTAGTGGGAGCATCTTGCTCCCTTGTTTTTTCTACATAGAAAAAATTCCCAACTACCAATCCCCCATGCCCCATGCCCAATGCCCAATCCCCCATGCCCCATGCCCAATGCCCAATCCCCCATGCCCCATGCCCAATGCCCAATGCCCAATCCCCCATGCCCCATGCCCCATGCCCAATCCCCCATGCCCCATGCCCAATGCCCAATGCCCAATGCCCAATCTTAATCAATGGCTTCGAGGATTTTGTCAAATTGGAAGTTTTCGGCGAAGTATGTAATGGTTTTTGTTAGTTGAGCGTCTTCTGGGGGAGTTTCTTCTAATAGATCGAAAATTAGGTTGTCGCTGCATTGGGCTGCTGCTTGTCGTAATTTTGCTTGCCATTCAGGAGATATTGAAGATAATAATTTACGTAAGTTGGCTGATGTGAAATTGTCTGTTGATGTGGTGCTTGGTTTATTAGTTAATAAATCTTCTTCTTGATATGAATATTGGACTCTGAGGTGTTGGTTGATTTTTTCTAGTAATGTTTCTTTGGGAAATGGTTTATTGATTAAATCATCGCAACCGGCTGCAAAAATTTCGTCTTTTTGTTCTTCAAATGCGTTTGCTGTTAAGGCAATAACTACTGTTTGATTAAAAATGAATTTGTTATATGCTTTAGATAATGCTTCTTGCTGTTTGATTTTAATAATTCTTGTAGCTTCATATCCATCCATGATTGGCATTCGCATATCCATTAGGATTAAATGAGGTTCCCATTCTTCCCATTCGGCTATTGCTTGTAAGCCATTGGCAGCTTCTTTGGTACTAAATCCAAGTTGAGAAAGCATTTTTATTAGTAACAAACGACTTTCCGGACGGTCATCAACTACTAAAATGCGATATTTTATTTGAGATGCTGCTAAACCAGTTACTTGACGGCTAATTGTATCAATTTTGGTTTTTTGTGAGGAAGCAAGACTTACTTGAATATCAAAAGTAAACTTTGAACCAACTTCGGGGGTACTTTCAACTGTAATGTCTCCTCCCATTAGCTGTACGTATTTACGGCTAATTGCTAAACCCAATCCAGTTCCCTGTTGCGATTTTCTCCCCGCAGCAGTTTGTCTAAATGCTTCAAATAAAAATCCAATTTCTTCAGGGGAAATGCCGATTCCGGTGTCGGTGATTTCAAAGATTAGATCAATGGGGGTAGAGGGAGGAGAGGGGGGAGAGGGGGGAGAGGGGGTAGAAAGAGATAGATTATTAATATTCTCGTTGTCTCTTTGTCTCCTTGTCTCCCCATCTCCCCATCTCCCCATCTCCTTGTCTCCCATTCTGACGCTCAACTTAACGCTACCTTGGCTGGTAAATTTAATTGCGTTTCCTAAGAGGTTGATTAAAACTTGACGCAGTTTGCTAGCGTCGCTTTTGATGTAACGGGGAATTTCTGCTTTTTTGTCAAATGCGAGCTGCAATCCTTTGCTAGAAGCTCGGAAGCGTAACATTTCTTGGAGGTTATCTAAGAGTTTGTGTAAGTCGAATTCGGTAATATTTAATGATGTTCTACCTGCTTCGATTTTGGACATTTCGAGAATGTCGTTAATTAAGTTGAGTAAATGTTCGCCAGCACGGTTGATGATTGCAAATGTGTTTTGATGTTCTTTACTTATGGTTTTGTCTTGGCTCATTAATTGACTAAAACCTAAAATTACGTTGAGAGGAGTTCGCAATTCGTGGCTCATGTTTGTTAAAAATTCGCTTTTGGCTCGGTTGGCTGCGTCTGCGGCTATAACGGCTTGCTGTAGGGCAACTGATTGAAGTTGAGTTTGTGAAAGTAGCTGTGCCTGTTGCAGTGCAACTCCCAACTGATTACCTATTTGCACTGCAATGCTGATTTCTCCAGTTTTCCATTCGCGGGGTGCGGAATTTTGATAGCTTGTAAGCAAACCCCAAAGTTGATTTCCGCAGAATATAGGAACGGTAATATAGGCTTTGGCTTGAAATTGTTCTAGTAATTTAATGTAAGATTCGCTAAATCCAGCTTGGTAAATGTCAGAAACGTAGATAAAACTTTCTCCACTGTTGTAGCTATCTTCTTGGTATCCTGGTAAATATGTATTGCTTGCTTGATTCAAATTACTGTTGAGGTTGCGGATTATAGATCCGTCTTCTTCTAAAACAACTTGAGTAAAGTCTGTATTATCTTCTTCTGGGGACATTACCGATCGCCAGCCACTTGCTACCGACTCGGCAACGAAACTACCGCCATCATCTCCATCTAAGCGATAAATTACAACGCGATCGCAATTTAAACAAAAGCGCAATTCTTCAGTAGTAGCGGCAAAAATTTTCTCTATATCTAGGGTTTGCCGCATTCTTTGCAGAGTTTGAGCGATGGCTCTTTCTCTTTCAGCGCTTTCTTGTAGGGCTTGTTGAGCAAGTTTGATATCTGTAATATCGGTAACTGTGGCGATATAGCCTTTTAACTCACCGTTTTCGTCAATTTCGGGTAATGCTTGACATATCACCCAAACGATTCTACCATCGGGACGCAGAAAACGATGGTCGCTAGAAAAGGGTATTTTTGCTTTTACTGCTTGTTTCCATCTAGTTACAACTCGTTCGCAGTCTTCTGGATGTAATCCTTTTATCCAGCCTTCTCCTAATGATTCTTCGGTGGAAAGTCTGGTAATTTCGCTCCAATGTTGATTGAAGTAAATACACGAGCCATCAGCATCAGTATTAATAATGGCAACTGGGGAGGCTTCAGCTAAAGTTTTATAGCGTTGCTCACTAAACTGTAATTTTAATTCGGTTTTCTTGCGTTGGTGGATATCTGCCAAGTAACCTACATATTCCAAAGGTTCGCCATTTTGATTGCGTATCAATCGGATTTGTTCTTGAAACCAATGATAGGTACCATCACCGTGCAAAAAGCGATATTCACAAGTAGCATATTCTCGATCTAAAGCTTGCGACAGGTGCTTTTGCAGTTTTGGCAAATCTTCTCGATGTACATTAAACTGCCAAAAATTGGAGTTTGATAAAAATTGTTCTGCTTGATAACCTACTATTTCGCGAACGTTTTGGCTGACAAATGTATAATCGAAGTTTCCCCAAGGTAAGCGACTGAAGATAACTGCTGGAGAAGAAGTTAGTAAATATTGTAAACGTTCGGTTGCCAAACGCATTTGTTGTTGAGCATATTTCCGAGCGCTGATATCTTCAACTACACCGATGATATATTTAATTTCTCCTGAAGATTCGCGTACTGCTGAAGCTGTCAAATTTGTCCAAATTTTCTGCTTATCTTTTTTTACAAATGCTTTCTCCATCGCAAATACGTCGATTTGATTGTTAACAAGCTGCTGACAATAATCGAGATATTCCGCCATAGAATCGGGGTGGGTAATTTCGCCGCATTTTATCTCTAATAGTTGCGATTTAGAATAGCCAACAATTTGACAAAATTGCTCGTTGACGTTAATAAATTTACTATCAGGAGAGACTTGAGCAATTCCTACCGCAGCGTTTTCAAAAATAGCGCGGAATGCTTCTTCTCGTTCGCGTAAAGCTGTTTCGGCGCGTGTGAGAGCGGTAATTTCTATTAATATAGTTCCGACTCCTGCGGGAATATTATCTTCACCAGGAATGGGAAAGTAAGAAACTAGAAAGTCGCGTTTAGCATCGGATTGACCAATTGATACACCGCTAAATTTACGATTAAGAATTGATCGATCGGTTGCCAAAACCTGCTGGTAAATTGGTTCAACTTTAGAAGCTATTTGAGGTACAATTTCTTGAATTGTTTTCCCTAAATGTTCTTCTACCGAGACACCGTTAATTTCAGCAAGTAATTCGTTGATTTGAACAAATCGTAACTCTCTATCTACAATATTTAATCCTATGGGCGCATTGCTAAAAAAAGCATTTAAACGAGCTTCCCTTAAGGCTACTTCCCTTTCTAAAATTTTACGCTCTTGGATGTCGCGCCCTTCAACAATTAACAATACTACTTGATGGTTTTCATCAAATATTGGTTTGAGAGAAGAATCAATTGTCGAGATAATGCCATTGGCAGCGATAATTTCCACTTCCGAACGAATAAATTCACCATTTGCAGCTTTTTTTATTTTTGCTTTTAATTTCTCTTGATTAGAGCAAATCTTGTTTCCTAAAGCTTGCCAAAAGGGCTTTTCTACAACTTCGCTTTCTGTTAAACCAAAGAAATCAAGAGCAGTTTGATTGAGCGAGATAATTTTGCCATTTGGCTGTAGCAGAGCAGTAAATCCAAAACTGGAGTTAAAAATTGCCCGAAAACGTCTTTCGCTTTCGAGTAAAATATTTTGAGCTTGTTTGCGTTTAATTAATCCCCCCAACTGGGCAGCAACAGCACTAACTAATTCTAATAAACGTTTATCCCGACTCTTAACAGCAGATTTGGCAATTATCAAAACAGCTAAAACTTCGCCTTGATTCAAAATCGGTACGGCGAAACAACTTTTGAAGCCTGCTTTCAAAGCTGTATCTCTACGGATAAACTTCGTCTGCGAAATTCGAGAAATATCTTCTATCCAGTACGGTTGTTTGCTTTCCCAGACAATTCCGGGTAATCCCATCTTTTTACTAAAGCTTATGGTTTGGCTGTAATGACAAAATTCATTTAAATTTTTTTGATCGCCATACCAACCTTGACAATATTCCAACACCCTACCATCGCTACTAGGAATCCACGCTTCCCCGAAATCCCAATTAATATGAGTGCAAATTAACCGCAGAATAAAACTAAAAGCGCTATCTATATTAATGGCTTTATTAATAGCTTGAGTTGCTTGCAATAATAAACGAGTTTCTAATGATGCCTGTTTGAGTTCGGTTATATCCCGTGCAGTTGCTAAAACATATTGCTGTGCATCGATTTCGATTAACTCCGCACTCAATAACATGGTTCTAAATTCTCCCCCAGCAGCGCAAACATCTACTTCTTGGTTACGAATTGCACCTCGATCGACTAAAAGTTCCGTCAAACCATCACATTGCTCTAAATCTTGCTGAAGTCCTAATTCTTCGACGCTATATCCAACAATTTGCTCTCGGGTATAACCAAAATATTTACAGAAACTATCGTTAACTTCTATATAATTAAATTCAGGGAAAGTACTTAGCGAGATTGGATCGGGACTCGAACGGAATGCCGCAGCTAACTTCTGCTCGCTCAAACGTTTTGCGGCTTCCGCCGCTTGCCGCAATCGCGCTTCTAATGCCAAAGAAATCAAGTTACCATTAGCACGTCCAAAATTGAGGTCTTCCTGCGTCCAACAATGCAAATTTTCTACCGCTTCCAAACACAACATTCCAGCAGTGACACCTGCCAAACGCACGGGAACGCAAAATAAAGAAGTAATATTAAAAGATTCGAGATAATCCCTCAATCCTTGAGTTCTTACATCAAGAAGAGGATTATTAGTAGCAATAATTTCATCGGCATTTAAAGCTTGAAAGAAAATTGGATAATCTGCAACTTTGATTGAAATTCCTTCAAGATGACGATTGTGACTCCATTCAAATAAATCAACGCAGCGCATTACCGAAGCATTTTCCTCATACAGCCATACGCTGGCTCGCTCTATCTCAACATTCTTGGCAGCAGCTTCAGTTATTCTCTGCAAAGCCGGTGTTAAATCGCCATTATAAATTGCCGGATTTCTAGCTAATTGCGTTAATACCAAATTGTGATTGCGTAATTTATAAGCGGTTGTTAATAATGCCTGTCGCACTCTTTTCCTTTCGGTAATATCATGCAAAGTGCTAATTATTTTAGTTATATTGCCTTCCGAGTCGTACAAAGGCATAGAGCTATAAAATAAATCGACGGGATTACCGCGCTTAGTTAAATAAATTGTTTCTCTTTCAGATATAGTTTCACCATTGACAACTCGTTCAAAAGCCGATGATTCCCTGACAGCGTATGAAGTTAAAATAAAATCGGTAAAAAGACGGTTAATCAATTCATTTGGCTCGTACCCTAAAACCTTCTTCACCGCCGAATTAACGAAAGTAATATATCCTTTTGTATCCGTTGACCAGATAATATCTTGAGATGTCTCAACTAGCAATCGATATTGACTTTCACTATTCTTTAAAGCAACTTCAGCTTCCAGACGATTGTTAACTTCTTCTTCAAGTCTTCTGCATGCAAGGCTTTCTTGCTCTAATAACTGAGCTTGAGCTAAAGCAATTCCCAACTGTGCCGCAATAGATTCCAAAAAATCGATCTCAGCAGGCATCCACTGACGCTTTGAATCAACTTGATGCAAGCAGATTATACCGTTTGCTTTGCCTTTATAAGAAATTCTTATCGCCAGCATCGATTTAATACCGACTTCGCGACATTTAGCAATAGCATTTTGTAGTAACAGGGGTTCTTTTTCTACATCATCAGTAACAACAGCTTTGTCTTGACTTAACACCAATTTGAAATAAGGATCGTCTGCTGGAGGATTCTTCTGTACTTGAATAATTGAACTCAAACCAGGAGCAAGATATTCTACTTGGGCAGTAATTTGAGGAGTTGGCAAAGATGTGTAGCTAAAAATAACCGCTCTACTTGCATTTAAAACTGAACCTATCTGCTGTATTGCAGTATTAATCATTGAATTCGCGTCAAATTCTGCACGAATTTTATCGGTAACTTGCTTTATTAATTGACTTTTACGAAGTTCATTTTGCAACTTCATCTCAGCTTGCAAATTCTCCCGTGCCAAAGAGATAGCAGAAGCAGCAGCTTGTAAAAATGCGATTTCCTCAGTTTCCCAAATTATGGCTTCAGAGCAATTTTCAAAACGAATAAACCCTAAAAAATTATCCTTAATTACGATTGGTAAAATCAAAATTGCTTGAATACCCTCACAAAAAAGTATTGAGCGTTCTTTTTCGGGTAAATCTGCAACCAAGCTAGAGATAATATCACCTTGAGAAAGTAAATCTTGCCAGCGTGGAAAAAGGCGATCGCAATCATTGTTTTGATTGTTATCTATATTACTACTACAATTACACCTGCTAATAACACAAGAGTAATTTTCAACAATGCATACAGAAGTAGCTCCAGAAGCAATCCTCAAGCTTTCGGTAATCTGAGAATAACAATCGGTACTACCATCAAAACCTAATAAAATGTGCTGAATCTCTACTAAAGCAGTCAAATAACCTTCGCGAGACTTATATTGTTGATTGCGCGAGCTTAACTCAGATGCAACATATTGTAGTTTCTGGTTTTGTTGTTTTAACTTTGTTTGTAATTCTTGAATAGTAAGTTGATTTTCAACCCTAGCTAATACTTCTTCGGTCTGTAACGGTTTAGTAATATAGTCAAATGCACCTAAATCAAAAGCCTTAACTTTTTCCGAAACTTCGTCTATAACGCTGAGAAAGATAATTGGAATATCACAAGTAGCTTTATTTGCTTTTAGATGCTGACAAACGGTATAGCCATCCATATCCGGCATGACAACATCAAGTAAAATCAAATCCGGAGGAGAAGCAACTGCTGCATTAATAGCTAACTTGCCTGTAATTGCTCTTTGAACTTTGTAGCCTCGATTAGTTAAAATATCTGATAAAAAATGTAAATTTTCTGGGCGATCGTCAACTATGAGAACTTTTATATTTTCATTCATAAACTAATTCTCAGTAATAATTTTGGCTATAGCCGTATTTGTTATGCTAATTAAATAGTCGTAAAGCAGGGAACAGGGAATAGGCAAAAGGGAACAGAAGAAAAAGGCGATATTAGTTTAAAATGCTCACACTTTGGAACGAAATAATTCTTACTCAGTAAGTATTGCAGCGCTTTTTTTTGAGAGTTTAGTGTGCTAGATACTAAAGAACCGTAATTTTATTTTATTTATCAAAAAACGAGCGTACAGTTTCTATTCCCCATTCCCCATTCCCTATTCTTTATTCTTTATTCCCTACTTTCTCACCTAATATTTCTTGAGTAAACTTAATAATAATATCGAGACGAAAATTGTTAACTAGCTCCGTCAAGCTTTTAGATAGAGATAGTTTATTTTCTGGTACTTCTTCTATCAAACTTTGTAATAATTCTTCATCAACATTATTTGCTGCTTGATGCAAATTCAATAGCCAAGTTCGACGCATCGTCATTAATTCTTCAAGTAATGAATTATCGGTTGTTTTTATCTGAGTTTTACTATCATAATTGATCCTAGTATCGTCAGTACCTAATTGAATAGTAGTAGGATTATTTTTTGTCACATCAAGTTCAATATAGAATGTAAAAATAGATCCTTTACCCAAAGTACTTGTTACCTCAACTTCTCCTCCCATCATTCGTACAAACTTACGGGTAATTGTCAACCCTAAACCCGTTCCTTGCAAAGATTTTCGTCCCGCATCAGCCTGTGTAAATGCATCAAACAACTTTTTTAATTCATCCGATGAAACACCACAGCCATTGTCTTCAACTTGAAACAAAAGATGTGAAGAAGAATCAGTTATATTTATCTCGTCTCCCACTTCATCTACAAAACTGACTTGTAACGTGATGCTTCCTTGAGGGGTAAATTTGATTGCATTGCCGATCAGATTGCTCAAACAACTGCGTAACTTTTTTCTGTCGGTGTAAATATATTGAGGTACATTAGGTGCAACGACAAAATTTAAACTAATATTTTTTTGTTGTAACTTGATTTGAAATATTTCTTCTATATTATCAAGCAAACGATACAAATCGAAGTTTTGTTTATCTAAATCAATAATTCCTGCTTCAATTTTGGATAGTTCTAAAACATCGTTAATTAATTCCAGTAAATGTTCTGCACTACGGTTGATAATATTGATATTTTCTTGCTGTTCGGGATTTAATAAAGAGTCATGGCTCATTAAGTTAGAAAAGCCGAGAATCGCATTTAAAGGAGTTCGTAATTCATGACTCATATTAGCCAGAAAATGACTTTTAGCTTGAGATGCCGAAATCGCTTCTGCTTCGGCTTTACGTCGTTGTGCAATTTCATGCTGAAGCTGTTGATTTTGTGCTTTAATTTGCCGAGAAAGTCTTTGAATCGTTAACTGATGTTTGACTCTTGCCAATACTTCTTCAACTTGAAATGGCTTAGTTATATAATCTGCACCACCTAGTTGGAAAGCTTTTGTTTTTTCAGAAACACTGTGTAAGCTACTTAAAAAGATTATCGGAATATCGTCCGTTGTTTCACATTCTTTAAGTTGTTTGCAAACTTCATAGCCATCCATATCAGGCATCATAATATCCAGCAAGATTAAATCTGGTGGATTTAACCGTGCGATCGTCAAAGCCATTGAACCAGAAGTTACTGACTGCACCGTGTAACCTTCTTCAGATAATAAACTAGCGGATAGAACGTTAAGATTTTCTAAATCATCATCAACTATTAAGATATTTTCTTCCTTTACTTGTCTATGGGAAACACTTTTCATTGCTGATATACAAAAAACCAACATTTGATATAGCTTTCTACGCTACCAGCCCAAATTACGATACGACAGTGACGGGTATCACTATAGGGTGAAAATTATGAGAGGGGGAGAGGGGGGAGAGGGGTGATGGGGAGAGGGGGAGAAAGACTAATTAATTCCTAACTCCTAACTCCTAACTGCTTCACTTAACCGATTGATAACATTTGATCGAGCAGACTTTGCGGATGCGCTCTCCCATACAAAACCGTCATTATTAAGATGATGGCGCTTCAAGGAGCAAAAAATGGAAATAAAGTCAACTAACCCAACAACATCCCCTGCAAACGTTCCCTCCGGCTATTTAAATATCATGGGTTACGTTGATGAGTCAGAAGTAAATGGCCCAGGAAGTCGGGCTGTTATCTGGGTACAAGGTTGCAAGCGAGAATGTGGGGGGTGTTTCAATCCGAATTCTTGGTCATTTGAAATTAATCAACTTGAATCGGTTGATTCCCTCGCTGAAAAAATCTTGAGTAAACCGGGTAATACAGGCGTTACCTTTTCGGGAGGAGAACCATTTTGGCAAGCAACCGAGTTAGCCTCTTTAGCTCGTAAAGTTAAAGCTTCTGGACTAAACGTAATGGCTTTTACCGGCTTCACTTTAGAAAATTTACAGTCAGAAAAAGCACCAGCAGGTTCACAAGAATTATTAGAACAGCTTGATATTTTAATCGATGGCCCTTTTATAGAATCTTTAGCAATCAATTCTCCGAATTCACCCGTTTCATCCAGCAATCAACGGGTGCGTATATTTAACCCAGACTTTGAAGATAAAATTACTTGGGCTAGCGATCAAATCGAAATTCACGTATTTAAAGATGGTAGTCGCTTAGTTACTGGTTATAAAGGTTGGTATGAATAAGAGTTAGGAGTGAGGAGTTAGGAGTGAGGAGTTAGGAATTTTATCTCCCCCTCTTCCCCCTCTCCCCATCTCCCCCCTCTCCCTTATCTATATAGCGATTCTAAATAGAAACCGATTTATTTGTAGTGCGAGCATCTTGCTCGCTAATACCGAGCGAGCAAGATGCTCGCACTACGGAAATTAATTAGAATGACTAAACTTACAAAAAGCCCCCCTTTTTTAAGGGGGGTTGGGGGGATCTAAAAGTCTGGAATACTTATTTAATTGTTGTCATCGGCTTGTGGGTTGCGGGTTTAACGTAGTCTGCGTACAAAGACTGATATACGTTTGCACCGTTGTGAGACTGGGTTACATCTGGTAGATTCTGTTTAAACCAATGGCTTGCTAAACGAGCTATTTCTTCTAATGCACCTGTTTCTTTAAATTGACGGCTTGCATTGGGGATGATTTTTAATTCTTTGTCAGATGCTTGAATTTGTTTAATTGTGTCTTCATTTGTGGCAATTGTGGGCAAATCGTTCTCGCTCACAATCAATAAAGTAGGAGTTTTTACCTGAGATAAAACCTCATTGGTTAAACAGGTATTTCCACTACAAGAAACAATAGCCCCTACTGCTGTGGGATTTTCTGCTGCTGCTAGTAAAGACGCACCCGCACCCGTTTGCTCTCCAAAATAACCAATTTTCAGATCGGAGGTAAGAGAGTAATTAAGCAGCCAGTTTGTTGCATTGGTTAATCTTTTAGCAAGAAATTGAACGTTACTACTGCAATGTCTGCTGCGTAAGTCAATTGCTTCTTCTTGAGGAGTTAATAAATCAATTTGTACGGTAGCAAGTTGGGCTGTTTTCCTTAATAAGTGGGCAAGATAACGATTCCGCGTGCTGTAACTACCAACCCCACTATTATGTACAAATATAACCATTCCTTGGCAGTTTTGAGGTAAAACAATTTCTGCTTGCAAACGAATAGAATCAAGTTCGATTGAAACTATTTTTTCTTCAACGTAATTCAAAGCAGTGGAATTCATTTTGGTATCCTTTTTTTAAATGGTAATTATTTATTACTATTACCAATGTATACTGTCATTGCCCTGGTTCCGTAAATAATCGTATCCGAGTCATTACTAATTTGACAAGTATTTTTTATTTTGTGTAATAGTACTGCTAATGAAACAGATTGCTTGAAATATGACCTGGGAGCAATATTTTACCTATTTATTTACCTATTTCTTTTTTCAATTTTTTCTTAATACTTAGTAACAATCAAAAACAGCAAACAAGCTTTCAAGCCATTTTTTTTACAAAATGTTAAGCTTATTTTCATAAAACATCGGTATGCAAACAAAGAAGCTGTTCGGCTATGAGGGCAACTTAATTGTTTTATTTATAAGCTAATAACTTGAGGAAGTTGTGAGTATTTAGTTGTATTTTTCTAATTGTAGTTATCAATAATATAAATAAACAACTAGCTAAAGGTATATTCCGTTGGTAGTATTTTGTACTTATAGGACTTAGGAAAAACCATGAGGAGTGTCAATTAACCTTCGTACCGTTAGCTTTCAATACCGCAGCATATTGTTGTTCAATATCTTGCTTATCTTCCTCGAAAGATAATCCTTGACTACCTTTTAATATCAAATCTGCATGACGACGCAAGGCTTGTTTATCTTGAGGTTTTTCTGTATATTCAGCAATTACCGCGATCGATTCTAATAAACGAATGGTAACAGCTACATCGTTAGAACAATTTTGGCGAATTTGATTAAAGGCGGCATCAGTTAATCCTGCAAAGGTTACGGGATGAGCAATTACGCGGAGATTGTCAAATCCATCGTAACGATAAGGGGAAGGAAAACTAGTTTGAGCTAAACGAGAAAGTCCAGCGCTGAGGTGATCTATGCAGCGAATCGCGGTGAACGGATCGTTAAGACTCGGGGATAAAGCCCGTAAGGCTATTTCAACTAACTGGTTTATGGGAAATTCAACATCTTGTTGTTCGTTACGTTCTCTACCTAAAATAAATGCGTTCTGAATTTGTTTTTGGATTTTGGGGAAGGAAGAAACATTATAATTATCACCCTGCATCGAAAGTATTTTAACTAAAGAACCTTCCTTAATTACAAATTTTCCCGGTCGAGTTGATATTTTTACCATTAAGTTATGTTTGCAGGCTATATCCATCAATTTGTCGGTATCAATTGCTTGGACGTAACCTTTTTTTGAAGCTCTAACCGGGAAAGCTTGTTTATCGAAATCATCCGGAATTTCTGCTTGGGAATGCTTATGCTGGGGTTCGCTGTATCCGATTTTTTGAGGAAATAATCTTTCTATGGCATCATCTAATTCTTGACTAATTTGGGAAATTACGTAGGAAACCTGAATAATTGTTGATGCATGATGAATAAAGTAAATTAGCACTCCGGTACAAAATACGGCTAAAACAATCCCTACTGTTATCGAAAGATGCGGTACAAATTGATTGCGATCGTCAGCGCTTCCATAAACCGATCGCAATATCAATAAGGAATAAACGAAAGTACTGATAAAAGTACCAAGTACTACCTTGTTTCCTACATCCTGCATGAAATTACGCAGAATTCGAGGACCGAAATTTGAAGAAGCAAGCTGAAGAGCCACAATGGTGATAGAAAAAGCTGTTGCAGTAATGCCAATCGTAGAGCCTGCAACTGTCGAAAGCACCCCACGGGCACCGTCAGCACTACCCGTATAAATCCAGCCCCACTTTCGCATAGGGCCGTAGTAACCCAATCGATCTAATCTAAGTAAGACGAAGGCTAGTACCGCAGCCATACTCGCCATGACTGTTGGTACAAACCAATAGCTTGAATTAATTGAATCCCATAGTTTACCCAGTCGGATATTTTTCATTTATCAATAATCGAAGCGTTGCTGCTGTTACCATCTTCACTTCTGCTTCGGGATTGATTTTCAATCAGTCTGCTTAGCGAACCAGCAATGCTGCGGCTTCCTGGAACTTTTCCATTAGTTGGCCATCCTTCTCGCTGACGATTTCTGTCCCCATCTGTCTCTTCGGTTTGATCGTGGAAGAGGATTTGCTGAGTCGGGAATGGCATATCAACACCGTTAGCGGTTAATTTATTTTTAACTGCTGTAAGTACTTTATCGCGAAAATCTAATGTATCGGCTCGACGAGGAGGACTAATCCACCATCGACCCCGAATATTTACGGTAAAGTCAGCTAATTCCATCACCAGTACATCTGGTGCGGGGTCTTGAAGCACACCTTCGGTTTCTTGTATGGTTTCTAAGATTAACCGTTTTGCTTCATCAATATCATCCCCATAACCGATACCAAAATCATATTCTATGCGTCGCTTTTCAAAAGCAGTATTAACTGTAACGGAATTAGTAAAAAGTTCGGCATTAGGAATCACAATCCGACGACCATCATAAGTCCTAATTGTAGTCGCTCGCGTTTCAATATTTTCTACAGTACCTTCAAAGCTTTTAAATACGATTTGATCGTCAATTTCAAAAGGCTCGGTAAGTAAAATTAAAATACCAGCGAGGAAGTTTTGTAAAATATCGCGGAAAGCAAAACCAACCGCAACACCACTGATTCCCAACAACTGCACCAAATCACCAACTTGAAACGAAGGAATAACAATTGTCATCGCTACAAACGCACCAATTAAAATTATCGTTCCCTGTGCCAAACGTCCCAACACCATTCCCAAACTGCGAGCATTACGACGATGGCGCGTTACTCGTCTTATTGTTAATTTAATAGCTCTAGCAACAAAGAAAAAGACAATAAAAACAACAATTGCCAAGATGATACTTGGCAATCGAGCGATAGTATTATCTATCAACAATTGAGTTCTATCCCAAGCCGATGTTATTTCCTCTTTTGCATTTTCTGATGCAGATGACGCTTGTGCAACGATCATATTTTAGTTAATAGTAGTTAGTAGTTAGTAGGCGCGTTGTTAGTCGCTCGTTGTTATTTATTAAACAAACATTCATATTCAAGAAACCGGGTTTATGTCAGTAGAGTATCGCATATCGTCGTACTTGTATATAAAAAAATCCGGTTTCTCCAAAATCTAAAAATTTTGAATTAACTTTATAAATTTATAAATAGTTTATTAATTTATTAACTGTTCACTGTTCACTGCTCACTGTTCACTGTTCACTGCTCACTGTTCACTGTTCACTGCTCACTGTTCACTGTTCACTGCTCACTGTTCACTGTTCACTGCTAACTGCTCACTGTTCACTGCTCCCTCGATTTAACTGATATATTTCCCAAGCAGTATAAGTTCCGATAGGACTCCAAATCAAATAAGGTACTAATAATAATGCTGCCCAACCAGAAACTGGTAAAACAAATAAAGTTAAAATAATTCCGATAACAAATCCGACTCCTCCGACAATTGCTCCTGCTTTCATACTTTGCAACCACAGTGAAACTGGATTGAAAGCAACAATAACAATTTCAAGTAGTAAATAAAAAGCCATTAAAAACCAAGTTTGAGAACTACCTGGTTCGCTTTCCCAAACTATATAAGCAGACCAAGCACCACAAATAAAAATTACCGTCCAAATTACTGGAATCAGCTTTTCAAATGTCAACCAACTCGGTCTTTGCAATCGCTTAAACCATTTGACATCTTTAGGTCTGATAATACTACTTCCTAGAGCCACTATAAAGGTTACGGCTCCGATTACCATCCAGGATTTTAGCATTTTTTTAAGATGGGCATAGGGAATTGGTCATTGGGCATTATAAAGATGGGGTAGACAAGAGGATGGGCAGACAAGGGGACGAGGTAACAAGAGATAAACCATTCATTTGTAGTGGGAGCATCTTGCTCCCTAGTTATTTTTTATTCCCAATCCCCTGCGGCCCAATGCCCAATTCCTAATTTTCAATTAGCCATAAAACTTTTGACTTTCATTTTTTTGCGACGCAAGCGGGCGATCGCCTGACGCTGTAGTTGTCGGACTCTGGTATGGGAGATATCCATACGTTTTGCAACTTCTGTTAATGTTAATTCGCGTCCGTCGCTTAAGCCAAAATGTAAGTTAACAACTTCTCGTTGTTGGGGTGTCAATTCAACAAGCATTTCATCAAGACATTCTTTGAGTGATTGACTGTTGACGTAATCATCTATGGAAGAACTTGTATCTTCGAGTAAGTCTTGCAGTTCGGTATCTTGTCCTTCACCAACTCGTAAATCTAAGGATACGGGTTGACGGGACATATGCAAATAGTCTTGTATTTGCGAAGGTTTTAAAGATACTTGAGAACCAATTTCCGCCATCGTCGGGGTGCGTCCTAATTCTTGGGTTAAATCCCGACGTGCTTTCTTAATTTTTTTCAGGGTTTGACATACGTGAATTGGCAAACGGATGGAACGGCTTTTTTGATCTAAAGCTCGGGTAATTGCTTGTCTAATCCACCAATAAGCGTAGGTAGAAAATTTATATCCTTTATCTGGATCGAACTTTTCTACTCCTCTTTGTAAACCCAAGGTTCCTTCTTGAATTAAATCGACAAACTCTAAATTACGATGCTGATATTTCTTGGCGATCGCCACAACTAAACGTAAGTTGGCTTCAATCATTTTTTGCCGAGCCATTTCACCGTTATCAAGGGTTTCTTGCAGTAATGCTTCTGTCATTTCTGCTGCATCAGCCCAGGTAGAAAATGGCGGTTCGGAATCTAATTTAGTTGTTAAATCTTCTTTAATTTGCAGCAATTGAACTAACTGCTTAACTCGTTGGGAATAAAATATTTCTTCTTCACGAGTTAATAATGGTACGCGCCCAATTTGAACTAAAAAAGACCGCACGGTATCCGTATTTAGTTTTTGGGTGGCGGATGCGCTGTTTTTTTGTCCCCTATCAACAATTGCTGGTTGCATTTTAATCAAAAACTCCTGAAAGTTTTAACTTTATATTGGTTACGTTCACCGTATGCGTAGAAAAATCAAACTTGGGGCAGTTTTACCGGGCTATTGCTTTACCATCCAAACTTACGTTCAATCTTTGTTTGAGATGTTCGGCTACTCTTAAAGCATTAGCTACTATTGTTAATGTGGGATTCATCGCCCCAATTGAAGGGAAGAAACTTGAATCTACCACATAAAGATTATCTATATCGTGGGTACGACAATTTAAATCGAGAACGTTAATTGCTGAGTCACTTCCAAATCGACAAGTTCCTCCCTGATGATTCATAACTTTCAAGGGCATGGGTATGCCGATAATTATTGGAAAACCAGCTTTTCGGAGGAATTTCTCAAATTGTTGTCGCAAGCGACGATGAGCTTTTTGGTTGTTTGGATGATAATAAACTTTTATTTGTTTGTTTTTTGCTATTTCGACACGATTTTCAATATTCGGTAAGTCCTCACTTTGCATCCACCAATCTACAGAATGACTGGCAAAAACTTTTAATAAGCTGTTAGGAACCCATCGAGGAAAATCTGGTCGCATCATCTCCAATTTGTGCTTACCCATTAAGTGAACGTGACCTAATGGTTTTGCATCTTCTGATGAACCAAAATAAAAATCGTTGATTGCTAATGTTTTCTGAAAAACTGTTTTGTTCGGAACTGTAGAAATAGCATAAAGTTTAGTTGTATTATGTTTAACTAAATTACGTCCTACCATTCCCGAAGAATTAGCCAAACCGTTGGGATGACTATCCGATGCAGAACGCAATAGCAATGCTGCGGAATTAATCGCACCGCAAGCGACTACAACAATATCGGCATTAAAAAATTCCGATTTGTTATTAATGGTTGCTTCCACACCCGTTACTTCATTACCTGAATTATTTGTAACCAAACGGTCAACTTGGGCGTTAGTAATTAAAGTAACGTTTTCGTGTTTTAATGCTTTATCTACACAGCAAACTTGAGCATCAGCTTTTGCATCAACTAAACAGGGAAATCCATCGCAAGTATCGCACCGAATACAAGGACTTTGAGTGGTATTATTAATATCGCGGTCTATTCCCATTGGTAGAGTAAAGGGTTTTAAACCCAACTTCTCTAAATTATCGGCAACTTGCTTGATTCGCGGTTCGTGAGGTAAAGCAGGATAATCGTATTCTTTTGAATAAGGTGGTTCGCTTGGATCTCCTCCTCGTTTCCCATGAACTTTGTACAGGTTTTCTGCTTGGTTATAGTATGGTTCAAAGTCCTCATACTTTAAATCCCATGCAGGTGAAATTCCTTCATAATGTTCTATTTGATTAAAATCTTCTCGACGCATTCGTAACAAAGCAGCGCCGTAGATTTTAGTACTACCACCAACTTTATGATAAAGAGTGGGTTGAAATTTCCGATCTTGGGAATTTAACCAGCGTTGATCGGTACGATAAAGCCCCGAACCGTACACAGAAGCAGCATCCCAATTTTGCTTTTCTCTAGGGATATATTCTCCGCGTTCGAGCAATAAAATGCGTTTACCAGTTGACGCTAAAGCATAAGCAAGCGTTCCACCTCCAGCACCAGTTCCTATAATTATTATGTCGTAAAATTTTTGCATTAATTTTATGCTCGATTGATAATTCTTTATTAATTGTTAGCTATAAAACTCTTATTTCATTATTTCTTGTTTAGGATGCAAGATAATTCCTACATCTTCAACACAACGCCGATTTAACTTGAAAGTTGTCCGCCAGTGACATCAATCAAAGCACCAGTAACAAAACTGCTATCTTGCGATGCTAAAAAAACATAAGCAGGTGCAAGTTCCTCTGGTTGTCCGGCACGCTTTAAGGCTGCATCTTTATCGAAATTGTCTACCATTTCTTTAGGCATAGTTGCCGGAATATTTGGAGTCCACACAGGGCCGGGAACTACAGCATTAACTCTTATTTTCCGTTCTGCTAAATTTAACGCTAAGGACTTTGTAAAAGTATGAACGGCACCTTTACTAGTTGAATAATCAATTAAGAACTCTTTACCAATTTTACCAACAATACTACCTGTATTAATAATAGCGTCGCCTTCTTGAAGATGAGATAACGCTGCTTTTACCATATAGAAATAGCCGTAAACATTGGTTTCTATAGTGCGTTGAAACTGTTCTATACTCAAATCCTCGAATTTTTCCTGCACCATTTGGTAAGCAGCATTATTGACTAGAATATTCAGCTTGCCATATTTATTTATAGTTTGTTCTACTGCTTGACGGCAAGATTCAAAATCGCGGACATCTGCCTTGATATTTAAACAGCTTTGCTGCTTTTTTTCTACCGCTTTACGAGTGGTTTCGGCATCTTCATCGTTTTGATTATAAATAATCGCCACATCCGCACCTTCCATTGCATAAGCAATAGCTACAGCCCTACCAATTCCGGAATCACCACCAGTTATTAGGGCGACTTTACCTTGCAATTTACCAGCCGCTCGATAATTAGATAAATCGCTATCTGGCTGGGGTGTCATATCCGACTGCTTAGCAGGATAATCTAATTGTTGTCCGGGTATTTGATCTGGGGTTGGTCGAAATTCTTTACTTTGAGTCATATTTAATTTCAATGATTATTTATTAGATTTTTTTTACTTATTTTGGTTCCAGAAAAATATTTAGTTCTATACTTAATAAAGTAGGAGGAAAAATCTCTTCAAAAATTTTAAACCTAAAGACTAAAATATGAAGCATCAAGTATTATTGTTACTTCATACTCCTAATTTTATTTTTAAGTATTTGAGTAGGATTTACGCTCAAGTTTGATTACTCTGGTAGTATGTCAAACTATAAAATTCCCCAAAACCTCGACAAACCTTCTCTTCGTTTTGCAGGATAAAGTACAAAGCGATTGCTAACGCCACGTTTCATACTTCATCCTTAATACTTTCTACTTAATAAACATTAAGCAGTTACCTTTTGTTTAGACCAAACTCCATTTTCATCTTCTTCATATTTTTCGTGAACTGCATTCCAAGCAGCTTCTTCAGCTTTGCTTTCATCGTTTAATTCATCCAACACGGTGTTGTAGCGTTCGATGAAAGTTTTTTGTGCGTCTTCCGATAAATGCGATCGCACTTCAGGGGCTAAGTCTTCTGGACTATTACATTTGCCCGAACAAGCGCGAGGTAAAGTAGATTCATTAGTGTGAACTTCCTCACCACCAGCGCTTTCCATAAGCAAAGAAATTTCTCCAGTTTTATCAGCAGGTACTTCTGCCATCACGATAAACTCTCCAGCTTTCAAGCGAGTTTCGTAAATAGCGGCTTTCTCTTCAGGCATACCCAAAGTTACTAGTACCGATGCTAAACCAGCACCAGCACTACCAGCTAAGGCACCACTAGCAGCCCCTAAAAGCGCTCCGCCTATGGGACCTGCTGCCACAATGGGACCTACGAAGGGGATAAAGAGTACGCCTACACCGGAAAGCAAGCCTAATAAAGAACCGAACAAAGAGCCAAAAATTGCTCCCGATCGCAATCCGCCGAAAATTACATCTTTCTTACTAATAAAACCTGAAATCCTAGTTTCAGATTGAAAATTGTTACCCATAACCGAAATATGGTCGCGGGATACTTTTCTATCTAACAAACGACGGATGACATTATCAACTTGCTCTTGTTCTTTAAAAACGGCTGAAACAGTACGTTCTGCAATATAATCGGACATTTTGATTCCCCTGTCTTAAATGCAATTCACGAGTATGAGTGTAAAAATGGAAATTAGTTCTAATTAACGCCTACAGCAGCTTTTCCAGATGGTTGCCCGTCTGCGTGTAAAGATTCACCTTCAATAAACGAGCGCAACATCCAAGCCATTTCTTCATGTCCTTCCATTAATCCGGTAAGGAAGTCAGCAGTTCCTTCATCGTGGAACTTGTCGCCACAAGCATCAATATGCTCGCGTAAATTGCGAATAACCTGCTCGTGATCGTCTACCAAACTAGATACCATTTGGGTTGCTAAAGGTAAAGTTTGTGGATTTTCTTTCAAAGAAGCTAACTTCAAAAATTCTTCCATAGTACCTACAGGGAAACCACCCAAAGCACGAACGCGCTCGGCAATCGAGTCAATGTTCATGGTTAGGGTTTGATAGTGTTCTTCCCACAGAGTATGCAAGCTGCGGAATTGAGGTCCCACTACGTCCCAATGGTACTTTTTAGTTTTAACTAATAGTAAGTAAGCGTCTGCTAAGTCGTTATTCAACAAGTTGCAAACACCTTTACGCTGTTCTTCTGTTAGACCAATATTAATGCTACGCATATGTTTTTCTCTCTTATTCAACTCTTTCTCAATTTGAACATATTAACTTTTGGGAAAAATCAATCGTAAGTGGGAATCTCAGGTTAGATATTGAAGATAAATACCTAATTCTTTTTGTGTAGTATAGTTAGAAAAATTATCAATATTTGATGATGAATAATATTGCGTCTTATACTATAAATAATATATTTCATCCAAAATCTAATACTGGTAGTTAATATTGCGATATACCTAGCATAAAGCCTGGGCAATAGTACCCCATAAATATTTGAATCAACTAAATTAAGTAAATTAAGTCATTTAACTAATTTAACTAAAAAATATTATGCCTCCTCAATTTGAGCGATGTTTGAATAAAGTCTCAGCAGAGGAAGCGATTACAAAACGTTTTTTAAACTCTAAAGGGAAGGAGTAGGTTTATCTTCCCCTTCTCCATCTTCATGACTCATTTTCCCAGTCTTGTATTGTTGAGCCGCATCGTAATCTTTATCAACATCAACATTCGCAGCCTTTTCTTGCTCTTCGCTGATAGCTTCCTTGGTTAACTCAGCTTCCTGATTGGGTTCACTATCAGTCTTAGGAACTTTTGCTTCACTCATGTTAAACACCACTTATTATCGAATTTTAATCCACAAGCTTTATGCTACAAAAAATACCGAAATTTTATAACTATTCTTACGGTGTAATTGCAATATATATCTACAGGTGAATCTAATTTTGAGGTTTTTATGGTAGCTGGGGAACGGGGAATAGGGGAATGGGGAATGAGTGAGAATTAAATAAACATTATCAAGAAAGCAATTTGCTTCTCTAAATGATAAGTAACTGTGCCTTCATTAATTAAACATTTCTTATGGACAGGGAATAGGGAAAAGGGAACAGGGAACGGTTATATAACCGAGTAGTAATTATATAAATAATGCAGGCTTGAGTACTTATACAAGATTTAAAAAGATTTTTACAGCCAGAAAACGAATATTTTTAGATAAAGTATTTTTCCCCATTCCCTTTTCTCTAACCAAAAATTTTGGTCAAGCTAGAAATCTAAACTTGACCAAAATTTATGTTTATAGCGAGTAAATTATTACTTGTCGCTGCCTGTGATTTTTTCGAGGAATCCTTCCACCTTCTCTTCTACAGTTACAGCTTCTTGGCTGTTGGATGGACGATTCATGTTTTCTGCGTTAGCAGCTCCTTGAACTTCGTTCAATCCTTTGTTAGATTCATTAATCACTCTGCTCTTTGAAGGAGCGTTATTCTCAGTTAATTCTTGAGTTTTTTGTTGAATCTTATTTAACTGCTCTGCTCCTTTATCGGGGGAACTTTTAGAAGCGCCAATCGCAGCAGCAGGAAGAGCGGTAGACACTAACAACATTACGCACATTAATGCTGCAAAGACAAAACGAAGTGGACGCACTGATGGTATAAAACGAGCAAATTTCACTGTATTTCCTCCAAGGTTACGGATTTTTTTTATTAGGGAAAACCAAACTATTGTTGTTTAATTCAATATTAGAAACAGTACTACTAAAACAATGATGGGCAAACATTTAATTTATATAAATTTAATTTTCCCCCAACATTCAGACTTTGATATTGAGTTATACCGAACTAGCTTCAATTCCTTTCAATTATTAAAGAACGTAAAGCATTTAGCATTCAGATAAATATACAATAATCAACAATTATTGATAGCTGTACCGCTCCTAAATTCAACTCGTCTACTTAACCTTTAAATATTTCGAGCCGCCTTGTTTATCAACAAACTCGCTTGGTTTTCGACTTTTTTTAATCTTTTTCAACTATATCAGACAACTAGTCTCAAGTTAGCTAACTATAGTATTATTTACTTTTAGTTACCAAAAAAATCTTTGATAGCATCGATGGCATTTTCGCTTCCTTCCTCTACTTTATCGGAAGCATTGTCAGCAGCGGATTTAGTATTTTCAATTCCCTGTTTAACATTGCCTTTCGCTTGTTTTGCTAAACCTTCTACTTCTTTGCCAGCACCTTCTGTTTGTCCAGAAATTTTTCCTAAGTTACGTTGGGCTTTTCCTAATGCTTGTTCTGCTTCTCCTTCAACTTTATCGCCCACACCTGTTAAAGGATTAGCTGCAATTATTTGTTGTGGATACCCATCTATTGTACTAGCAACCGCCGCTTGCGATGCATCAAACCATACGCCTAACCATACAGTACTTAATAGTAAAACACAGCTAAAAACTGATAGACAGTATTGTTTTACTATATTTATTTTATTTTTATTTCGATTGGATTCCATCGTCAGATATTTTCCCTATTAATTTTTCTTCTACAGTTGTAATACAAAAAAGTCAATAGTTTCATCAATCTTCCGAGCAAAATCGATCGTTAGTTAGTGGCGATAATACCACTCTTTAGATAGTCTACAACAAAGTGTTAATCATACTTTTGATAGAAGATTTTTGTGACTTTTATTAAACATAACTTAGACAAGGTTTACATATCTGCCAATATAATTTAAGTTTTGTTTTTAAAGGTAAAGAAAAGTAAAGTTAGACTTCATAGTTATTTGCCTGCTTTGTTATTTAGTATTGTAATTTGAAAGTTATAAAAACTACGCAATTAATTATAAGTAGCCGTGCAAAATTGATTTAATATTTTGTCTAGATAGGCAGTGGGTAATAGAGAACAGTTATATAACTACAGAATTAATTACTTATTTTTCAGCTTATTTGAAACCATAAAAATCAGAACTTACGCAATCGCAACCAGAAATTAAAGCTAATATTTCTTATCTGCATTGAGATATAGCAATCCGAATTTGAACGTGAGAAAACACGTAGATGTAGGATTGAAATAATAAGTAATTTTTTATTCATACCTGGCGACTATAAGTCGCGGCTATACAGGCGAAACCCTCGCAGGCGGGTTGTTTTATTAAGTCCACCTGCGTGGACTTCGTTTGTGTAGTAGCGGTTTTAACCGCCAGATAAATTATCAATTTCTTACAAATCATTTAGGATTGCTATATTCCTTTCACGGCGGGGGTTAAATCGCTTGCAAGCATATTGACATTTTAATAGTTCAAGTGTACTATATAAATATAGGGAAGTATGGGAAAACTATAGCAAGCATTGAGCATCCTCAATCAATCTGGCTTTGATGCCTACCTAATTAAAGCTTTTTTAGCTTATCGGTAATTTTCTAATACTCAAGGTAGTATCAATATGAAAAATATTGTTGAAAACAGAATTAAGTTCGCGATTTATAACTTTTCAGCTAAAGAGAAAGCTTATTATATTGCAGACAAAATAATTTTAGATAATTTAAATATAGAAGAACCTTTGGCTATAGATTATAGTTATCAAGTTTTTCTATCTGAAAGCGCAAGAAAAATTAAATGTACGGATGGCATATTAAAGATTGATAATTTGAAGCAAGATACGGGAATTATCTATAAATACAAGCCAATTAGTAAAGAAACCTTCGCGCAGTTGGAAATACCAATTGTGCAAAATCATCAAGCTGTTTATGTATTTACAAAGGCTAATTTAGTTGAAGGTAATTTGAATCTGGCGAAATATACTTTATGCAGTACTTTTAACGCAGAATTAATAGCAAAGTATGCTGAAGCATTGACAAATCAACAGCTTGCAAACTTTGAACGCGATATTGAAGCGGTAATATTTGATTCCGAAGTAACGAATCAATCGGAGTTAAATCGGGTGTCAAAAAACGATCGATTATCTCTAATAGAACTGATTCAACTTTTATCAGAAAATCGTCAAAGCATTATTATTAACCTAAAACACTTACGAAAAAATTATCAATATAAAGGAGTAAAAAGGCAGAAAGGAAGTAGAGATAAAAATGGTCAATTAATTAAACCTTGGCTGAAAACAGAATATATCGATGATGGTGATTATGTAGAAATGGGTTGCTTTGAAATGAACCGCAACACCGCCACAATAAATATGTTGGTAACTCGTAAAGTTAAACTTGTAAAAACAGAAGATGAAACTCCGATCGTTGAAATTGCCGGTTTATTAGCTAATGATTTGACAGCTTATAACAACTATACAGTAGTGAGCGATCGCCAACTGCATATAAAATCGTTGCAGGTGAAAATCAGCAGCAAGAAAACCTTTGATATTCTCAAACAAAAAGGTGTAATTACAGCAGAAACATTTGACTTTCATGATTGCCATACAATCGATTTAGAAAACTTACCGCTAGTGCCGTTAGATGGAAGATACAGCAGCATTGACGGCTTATTTGAGCAATTAGCAGAAATCAAAATCCTGGCGAGCATTATTTCCGCGCATTTGAAACAGGAATCGGATACATTTGTACCCGAACAATTGGAGGAATTGAAAAAGCATTATTTATCTGAAAACCTTTATCTCAATTTTCCTACAACTAAAGCCGAAGCAGCGATTGATACGCGAATCAGCTATAAAATAGATATCGGAAATAAAGATATTCTCAACTTAAGTAAACTGTATTCTGCCAATAAATTTTTGGAAAGAAGATATGAGGTTTACGATATTGAAACCGGGGAGATTTTCAGTAAACCTACCTTTGAAATGACTTTGAAGGATAATATTGGCGTTCGTCAAAAATCACTTTCACCAAGGATGAAAATTACCAAAGTTGATGAATTAATGAAGCCGATTTTTGATGATTTTCTGGGGATTGAGAATAATGGGAAGGTTGCGGGGATTTTACAGCATCTTGAAAACCTCTCTCCAAACCTTTCTCTTTGCAGTCGCTACAACTCTGGGAACCTCCGCAACGCGCTGCTCTCTGCAAGGGGAGAGGCTTTGAATTCTCCCTATTCCCTTGTAGATAAGGGGGCTGGGGGGTTAGGTAAACGAGAAAGAATCACGGCATTAACCGCAGCGAAAATCAAGTTGGATGAATATGTAGAGAAGATTTATCGGGATAGAATTTCACCTTTGGTATTTTATATTGGTTCCACCGGATTATTACCTGATGGTATGGAAGGGAAAGCGATGAGTGGAATTCAACTTGCTGCGAAATATCCTAATTTGAGTTTTTCTAAAGATGAGGTAGAAGGATTATTTTTTGAAGTTGGTGATAGTTTGATTGGGGTTTATGAAAAGGTTGAATATTGTAGTCGGAAGGATTTGGTAGAGGTTGGTTGAGTTAATTAGCAGTTTCACGAAATAAAAATCTTGCGATTGCTTTGATACCCACCTGGGATTGCAAAGGAACTTGAGAATTGTTTGTAGTTGGGCTTTAGCCCCTCTTAAAGTGATGAAATAAAGCGCTAAAGCGCAACTACGAACTTAAAATCTTTCTATTCTTGACAAAACTTAAGAAAACACAATATATCTGAAACACGGCACAATAGAGATATAGAGCATTCAATGCCCGCGTAAAATGAGTTACTGCCTTAATCCAAATTGTCCAAATCCGCAAAATACGAATAGCGAAAAGTTTTGCTTGAGTTGTGGCTCTAAGTTACTGCTCAAGCAGCGTTATCGTGCCATGAAACCTATAGGGCAAGGTGGTTTTAGCAGAACTTTTTTGGCTAGGGATGAAGATAAACCGTCTATGCCTTTGTGTGTAATAAAGCAATTTTATCCCCAAGCTCAGGGTACTGGAACTTTAGCTAAAGCGATAGAATTATTTAATCATGAAGCAATGCGTTTAGAAGAGTTGGGCAAGCATCGACAAATACCCGAACTTTTAGCGTATTTTACTCAAGATGACAGACAATATTTGCTGCAAGAATTTATTGATGGGTTGAATTTAGGGCAGGAATTACAGCAAAACGGTGTTTATAGTGAAACTCAAATTCAGCACTTTTTAAATGAATTGTTGAGAATTTTGCAATTTTGTCATCAAAAACAAGTTATTCATCGCGATATTAAACCCGAAAATATTATTCGTCGTCAAAATCCTGCTAAGTTGAGGGGGCAAATTGTATTAGTTGATTTTGGTGCTTCCAAAGTTGTTACTCAAGCTTCCATGCAGCAAACTGGTACGAGCATTGGTAGCCCGGAATATGTAGCACCAGAGCAGATGAGAGGTAGGGCACTTTTTGCTAGCGATATTTACAGTTTGGGAGTTACCAGCATTCATTTGTTAACAGCGCGATCGCCATTTGATTTATACGATATTAATAATGATGTTTGGCTGTGGCGAGATTATTTACAAGCTGCGATTAATCCGGATTTGGGCAAAATATTAGATAAAATGCTGGCGACTACTCCCGCACGTCGCTATCAAACTGTAGATGAAGTACTCAGAGATTTGAATTCGTTACCTACTTTAATTGCACAAACTGGGAATGCTGTAAAACCAGTTGCAACGCCATCAAAATCAACTTCACCGAATATTGTTTCTCCTTCTCAAAGTCAAATAGATAAAGAGTTGGAAGAGATGAAAACTGTATTTCTCAAAGGTAAAAAAGCTCAGAATCAAAATTCACCTTCGTCTTCTCATACGCAATCAGCGAAGAATAGCAAAATAGATGATGAATTGGAAGAATTAAAAAGGAAATATAAAAATAATTCTTAGGGGATGCATGAGAAAGTCAAGAACTTTAATTGTTACCTTTCTCCTACAAGGAGAGAGGCTTAAAATTCCGGGGGTAGGGGGGTTCGGTTTTTAATAAATAGTTTTATAACTACCCGATAGTCAAGAGTATATAGTGGCTGAAAAAAAGCGTAATTTATCGGAGAATAAAGTTTATCCTGCTTGTTAACATTTATCCAATTCAAGAGAAAGGGATTCAAATTGTATGCATAAACTTAAAAAATCACTTTTTGAGAAGCTTCAGCAAAATTGGCGTTTTGTCAACAAATGGTTTTTGGATACACCTCAAAGATCGCTGTTGTTAGCTTATGAAGCAGCATTGAAAATTAGAGATATTGAAGACAAGCATTTTCAAGGGAAAAAAATCTCTTTAGAATCAACTCAAAATACGGCAAATATTTTATCTTATTGGCAAGCAGAACTTGAAAAAAATCTCAAAATAATCAACTGGAGATTAGCAGAATTTCAAGGAAGTCGTTCATTATTAACTGTATACGATCGAACATTTTTGGATAGACTAAAGTTTATTGATGAAGTAACAGCAAAGTATGCAGTCGATAAAGAGTTTCCTTCACGAAGATTAGCAGTTAATTCAGAATCATATCCTCAAAACCCGAAAGTATACAGCGAATCCGATTATTCCGATATAGATAATAAAATGAAAGTTAAACCTGTGTCGATAAAAACAGGTTTATTTCCAGGTTCTATTACTAGAAGTTTTCAAAAAGTTATTAAAGAACTATCTCCACGCGCAGAAGAAAAAGCCGTTCAAGATTTCAGAATTGCCAGCAAGAGAACAAAAATTGCTTTGAAGTTTTTAGCAACATTAATAATAGTACCTTTCTTAACTTACTTGCTATTAAAACAACTATTAATCTATCCAATAGTAGAGAACATTAGAAACGATGCTGCTGTCGATACTTTTATAAATAGTCATATTGAAGAAGAAGTTTTACATGAATTTAAGATTTATCAAGAAGAATTGAGATTGCAACAATTAATTCTTCAAGCTCCATCGCTATCATCGGAAGAAATACAGCAAAAGCAGAAACAAAGAGCAATAGAAATAGCAGAAAAATTTCATCACCGAAACAACAGCGCGATCGGTAACATATTCGCCGATTTTATATCATTAATTGTATTTGCATTAATAATTGCTACCAGTAAAAGAGAAATCGCAATATTGCAATCATTTATGGATGATACAGTATATGGACTCAGCGATAGTGCCAAAGCTTTTCTAATAATTTTATTAACAGATATGTTCGTAGGTTTCCATTCACCCCACGGATGGATAGTACTTCTCGAAGGATTTGCCGAACATTTAGGTATTCCACCGACGGAATACACAATATTTATATTTATCGCCACAGTCCCCGTCATCTTAGATACTATCTGTAAATACTGGATATTTCGTTATTTAAGTCGTATTTCACCATCAGCATTGGCTACGTTTAAGGAGATGAATGAATCGTAAGGGGATTGGGCATTGGGCATAGGGCATTGGGGATTGCTCACTGATAACTGTTAACTGTTAACTGATTATTTCAAATTCCTGCAATCCTTCTGCTTGTGAATATTCAACTTGCACATTTTTGACAACAGCAGCATCTGAACCTTGATGACACCAACGAATCATTTCTTCTACTACTTCTTGCGTGCCTTCAAATACTGCTTCAACGCGGCTATCGGGAAGATTTCGCACCCATCCGCTTAAACCTAACTTTTTGGCTGCATTCATTGTAGAGTAACGATAACCGACTCCTTGCACTTTACCTGATATAAATGCGTGAGCGCGGGTTTGTTTTGGTAGGGTGGGATTTGACATGATTTTTCGTTTATTTTGTTCTCAAAAATGTTAGTTTGTAGAGACGCGATATATCGCGTCTCTACATTTATTGAAACATCGCATTTCTACATCTATCATCTAATCCAAAATCCAAAATGGAATTACCAACCCTCACCACCGATACAATTTGGGCAATTCTCAAAGACGAAATTGATGATACTACTGTTCTCAATTTAGTATGGCATTATCTGGGTTATCGTTATGATGAATCTACTGGTAAATGGGATGCAAGTAATGTATCCGAAGAATGGCGATCGCAATATCCAGAACCACCAGATTTTATCGCTAATCGTCCCCCAACTGTTAAGTTAACTCGTTCGATTCCCAAAGAAAATAAACAAATAGCTAAAGAATTTTTAGGTTTTACTGGTTACAAAATTGGCGAATTTGGGCCAAGAGAAACACGCAGGGCAACAGCGGCAAATTGGTTACTAAGCTATATGAAAATTAATGGTATGTGTTGACAGTGAACAGTTAACAGTGAACAGTGAACAAATAATTCTACACCTTTAACCTTTAACCTTTAACCTTTGACCTTAAAAAATGCGTTTTTCTAAATTATTGTTATCTTGCATAGCTGTCTGTATTACGGTTGGTTTACTGTTAATAAATACTCCTGTTAATGCACAGAAGAATTTACCGCAGGAAAAAACTGTCGGCAATATTGAAACAGTTGCTACTTTTAACGATGCGATGCCTACGGGTGTTACGGTGTCGCAAACAGGAAGGATTTTTGTTAATTTTCCGCGTTGGGGGGATAAGGTTGATTTTACGGTTGCTGAAATCAAAAATAATCGTAGCGTGCCTTATCCTAATGCTGCGGTGAATGTTGCCAACAAAGATAAACCAAAAGATACTTTACTTTCGGTGCAAAGTGTAGTTGTCGATCCTTTAGATCGTTTATGGATTCTGGATACGGGAAGCATTGAATTTGCGCCGACAATCGCTGGTGGTGCGAAGTTGGTAGGAGTTGACTTGAAGACGAATAAAATTTCCAAAAAAATCGTCTTTCCTCAAGATGTGGCTTTCAAAACCACTTATTTAAATGATGTTCGCTTTGACTTACGACGCGGTAAGGAAGGAATGGCATTTATTACCGATTCCTCGTCAAATGGAGCAAATGCAATTATTATCGTCGATTTGGAAACAGGTAAAAGCTGGAGAAGGTTAAACAATCATCCATCAACCAAAGCTGAAGATATTGACAAATTTTTGCCGATTGTCGAAGGGCAACCCTTGATGTCTCGTCCACCACAAGCAGAAATTAGCGCTTTTAAAGTTGGTGCCGATGGAATTGCAATTAGTAGCAATGGCGATCGCTTATATTATTGTCCGCTTTCAGGTAGAACTTTGTACAGCGTCAGCGTAGATGCATTAGTAGAGCCAGCATCAGAAGCAGAAGTTGCTAAAACCGTAATTAATCATGGTGATAAAGGTGGAGCTTCCGACGGGTTAGAATCCGACGCAGAAAATCGGATTTACGTTACCGATTACGAAGACAACGCCATATTGCGCCGCTTACCCAACGGAATCTACGAAACAATAGTTCACGATTCCCGCGTATTATGGCCAGATACATTATCATTAGCCTCAAACGGATACTTGTACTTCACCGCCAATCAACTTCACCGTCAACCTAATTTTCATAACGGCAAAGACTTACGCCAAAAACCCTACAGCGTATTTCGGATTAAAGTTGATGCGAAACCCGTGGCTTTGAAGTAGAGGGGGAGGGAAGAGGGGGTAGAAAACTTTTAATTCATAACTCCTAACTCATACTGCCTTCCCACTCTAAAACTACTATCTCTTTTTACTTCTTACCTCCGCGCCCTCCGCGCTCTCTGCGGTTTAATAATCCATAATCTTTCCGAGCTTCCGGGAAGTAGTTTTTTCATCAATTAGATCTAGCAGATGATTGAAGAGAAAAACCCTTCTAGACACAGAGTACGCAGAGGAAGTAAGTGAACAGAGATAGATAATTTTCAAATTATTTTATCTCAAGTTGACGACTTTCGGTAAGATTACCGTAACGGCAATTACAAATTTCAGTTAGAAAACAATCCAAAATCCAAAATCTAAAATCCAAAATCGAATGACTGAATCAGGAAGCTACAAAGAAACAGTAAATTTACCCAAAACTAAGTTTGATATGCGGGCAAACGCTACCAAGCGCGAACCCGAAATCCAAAAGTTTTGGGCTGAGAATAAAGTCTACGAACGCCTTTCTCAAGAGAATCCTGGCGAATTATTTATATTACATGACGGACCACCCTACGCAAATGGTTCGCTACATATTGGTCACGCTTTAAATAAAATTCTTAAAGATATTATTAATCGTTACAAAATTTTACAAGGTCGCAAAATTAGTTATGTTCCCGGTTGGGATTGTCACGGTTTGCCAATTGAATTAAAGGTGTTGCAAACCATGAAGTCTTCCGAAAGGCAGGAATTAACGCCTTTGAAGTTAAGAAATAAAGCAAAGGATTTTGCTGTCGAAGCTGTCAACGAGCAGCGTGAAAGTTTTAAGAGATATGGTGTTTGGGGTGATTGGGAGCATCCTTATTTAACTTCTAATCCTCAATACGAAGCCGCACAAATTGCTGTTTTTGGCGATATGTTTTTGAAGGGTTATATCTATCGCGGTTTAAAACCCGTGCATTGGAGTCCAAGCTCAAAGACTGCTTTGGCTGAAGCTGAATTAGAATATCCCGAGGGACATACTTCACCGAGTATCTACGCTGCTTTCCCGATGACGAATTTATCAGATGCAGTAAAAGATAAATTATCAGAGTTTTTACCCGATTTAGGTGTAGCAATTTGGACTACAACACCTTGGACAATTCCCGGTAATTTAGCCGTAGCTGTGAATCCAGCGCTCAATTATGCCGTGGTGGAAGTTGAAAATTTATCCGCTGTAGACTTTAAATATCTGATCGTTGCTGCGGATTTAGCGGAACGGCTTTCAGAAACCTTTGGCGCAAAACTAACGGTTAAAGCCACTTTCAAAGGACAAGAGCTAGAAAATTCTACTTACCGTCATCCGTTATTCGATCGCGAAAGTCCGGTAATTATCGGCGGCGATTACATCACAACCGAATCCGGTACCGGCTTAGTTCATACTGCACCCGGTCACGGTCAAGAAGATTACATAGTCGGACAAAAGTATAATTTACCAATTCTGGCTCCGGTTGACGCAAATGGTAAGTTTACCGAGGAAGCAGGGAAGTTTGTTGGGTTAAAAGTTGTTGGTGCAAAAGGAGAAATGAGTGAAGGGAATCAAGCAATCATCGACGCTTTGACGGAAGCTAAATCCTTGATAAAACACGAACCCTACGCTCACAAATATCCTTACGATTGGCGTACTAAAAAGCCGACGATTTTTAGAGCTACCGAGCAATGGTTTGCTTCTGTAGAAAAATTCCGCGAAACAGCATTAGAACAAATCAAATCCGTGCAGTGGATTCCCGCACAAGGGCAAAACCGCATCACGCCAATGGTTGCAGATAGAAATGATTGGTGTATTTCTCGTCAGCGGAGTTGGGGTGTACCGATTCCGGTATTTTACGACGAGGAAACCAACGAGGTGGTTTTGAATGAAGAAACTATCAAGCACGTACAAGCAATTATTGCCGAAAAAGGTTCCGACGCTTGGTGGGAATTGTCCGTAGAAGATTTAATGCCCGAAAAGTATCGTAACGACGGCAGAAAGTACCGTAAAGGTATGGATACGATGGATGTATGGTTTGATTCCGGTTCATCTTGGGCATCCGTAGTCCAACAGCGTCCAGAATTGCGCTATCCCGCCGACGTTTATTTAGAAGGTTCCGACCAGCACAGGGGTTGGTTCCAATCGAGTTTACTTACGAGTGTTGCCGTTAACGGTGTTGCACCTTATAAAACCGTATTGACTCACGGTTACACTTTAGACGAGAAAGGATTTAAGCAAAGTAAATCTTTAGGTAACGTAATTGACCCCAGAATAGTAATTGAAGGCGGTAAAAATCAGAAGCAGGAACCCGCTTATGGTGCCGACGTATTGCGATTGTGGGTTTCATCGGTAGACTATACCAATGATGTCGGAATTGGTAAAAATACCTTGAAGCAAATCATGGATATCCGCAACAAGATTCGCAACACATCGCGTTTCTTATTAGGTAACTTGCATGATTTTAATCCCCAAACAGATGCAGTAGCTTTTGAGGATTTAGCAGAAATTGATAAATATATGCTGCATCGGATGACAGAAGTGTTTTCTGAAATTACCAATGCATACGAAACATTTCAATTTTCGCGATTCTTCCAAGCCGTACAAAACTTTTGCATCGTTGATTTATCTAACTTCTATTTAGATGTCGGCAAAGATAGATTGTATATCAGTAGTGTAAATGGTTCCCGTCGTCGTAGCTGTCAAACAGTAATGCAAATCGCGCTGGAGAATTTAACCAAGGCGATCGCACCAGTATTGTCTCACATGGCAGAAGACATTTGGCAATATTTACCTTACGAAACTGCTTACAAATCGGTATTTGAAGCCGGTTGGGTACAGTTAGAAGATAAATGGAAAAATCCCGACATCGTAAAATTCTGGGAAAAAATCCGTCAAATTCGCAACGATGTAAATAAGGTGTTGGAAGAAGCCAGAATTGACAAAATGATTGGCTCTTCCTTAGAAGCGAAAGTACTACTTTACATTAAGGATGAAGAATTGCGAAATGCAGTTAAATCCTTGAATGATAATAGTAATAACAACGTAGACGAACTTCGTTACTTCTTCCTAACATCTCAAGCAGAAATCTTAGATAATCCCGGAATTGATGATTGTAAACACAAATCCCAGACAGATAACTGGGAAATTGGTGTTGCCAAAGCAGATGGGGAAAAGTGCGATCGATGCTGGAATTACTCTACTAAAGTAGGAGAATCAAAAGAACATCCCTTGTTGTGTGAAAGATGCGTTAGTGCATTAGCGGGAGAGTTTTGAAAGTTAGGAGTTAGGAGTTGAAAATTCTACCGTAATTTAACGGTGATACATATCAATTGTGTAGAGACGCGATATATCGCGTCTCTACAGTGTTTAGGGTTTTAATCAGAATTTCGTAAAACAAAATCGTTTCAACAAAAAACCCAACCTACTACTCAAAATCTGTCCTCTAAATTTTCTTTATTAACAACTAAGCAAAGTTGTAAGCATTCCCACCATATAATCAGTCAAATCTTGGTCAAGAACAACACCAGTGGTTTCCCACCATCGATCGTTTAGGTCTAAATTTCGCACCTGTTCTGTATCGACCGATCCTGTAATAGATAAATTATCTGGTAATGGCACTAAGGTTTTAATTTTAGGCTTGATAGTGTTAGTTATGGGTAAAACAATAACCATCTTGCGCCGATGATTGAACTTAGTATTACTAATTACCAAGCAAGGTCTGGTTTTTCCTTGTTGCTCCCTACCTGAAGTTGGATTAAGGTTTATTCTGATAATTTCTCCTCTTTGAACGCTCAAATTAACTCTCTCCCCTGTGGTTCCGACTGAGGAAAGTCCTGTAAGTCTTCTGGATGTCTGTAATCTTCAGGAATACTATCTAAAATTTCATCCAAAGTTGGTAATGTTTTATCTTGCTCTATAATCAAGCGATCGCCTTCTATACTTACCAAAATATTGGTGTTAGCCTCCAGTTTGAGATCGTTGACTATCGAACTAGGGACGATTAACCCTAAGCTATTCCCCCATTTTTTGATTTGACCTTTGATTTTCATAAATTAGACATAGTATAATTAGACATAGTATAACAAATTAGGGGAGCAAGATGCTCCTAGTGCAATTAAGTAGGTCAGCGTTGAAAATTGTAACGTCGGGCAAGGAAGTAGGGAGTAGGGAGTAGGGAGTAGCAAGTAGGAGTAAGGGTTTGAGGCTCCTAATCATTTTGTTACCGCCGTTGGTTTTATTTGTGCCGACTTACTTACCAATTACCAATTACAATTCCTGAGTGAATTGATTAAACGCCCTTGAACTTGACCAGGACTTACGCAAAGCCCCCCTTAAAAAGGGGGGTTGGGGGGATCGTTGAGGTGTGAAATACCGCCATACACCGTTGCGATTGCGTAAGTCCTGTTGACGAAGAAAAACATTTAACATTACTTATCAAGCAACGCCTCCATCCTTATATTCCATATAATATGAGAATTGCTGTGAAACAAACTTTAACTCTACGCGATCGCCTCAAGATGCAATCTCGAACCTTGTCATCACAGCAACTATAAAAAGGACTGAATTAAATGAACAACAACCCTTCTAACGCTCCCGCACAATGTCCCTTTCGTGGAACCCGCGTTGGAGGAGCGCTCGGTTCTAAGCCGCAAACTGATGATTGGTGGCCGAATCGGCTTCAGGTGGAGCTGCTTCACCAAAATTCACCTCTGGCTAACCCGCTAGGAGATTTTGACTACCAGGAAGCGTTTAAGAAGATTGACTTCCAACAGTTAAAGAAAGATATTAAAACTCTACTAACAGATTCAAAAGACTGGTGGCCAGCCGACTACGGCAACTACGGGCCTCAGATGATCCGCATGGCATGGCACTCTGCGGGAACTTACCGTATTGCAGATGGCCGTGGGGGAGCGAGCCGAGGTATGCAGCGCTTCGCTCCTATCAATTCTTGGTGGGATAATGGCAACACAGATAAATCACGACGGCTGCTTTGGCCAATCAAGCAGAAATACGGCGCAGCACTGAGTTGGGCAGATTTAATGATTTTGGTGGGCAACTGCTCGCTGGAAATCATGGGTTTGAAGACTTTTGGCTACGGTGGTGGTCGCATTGATGCTTGGGAAGCAGATCGCGCTACCTACTGGGGGCCTGAGTTCTGGAACGGTGAAGCTTTCGGAGAAAACGGCAAGGAACACGAGGGACATCCTTCGGAGATGGTTACTCGAACAATTCGCTGGGAAGGGGAACCCAAAGACGAATACTACGACTTGGAAAACCCTTTGGGAGCTTCGCACCAGGCTTTAATTTACGTCGATCCAGAAGGGCCGAATGGAAGCGGAGATCCGATTGCATCTGCCCGCGACATCCGCGAAACTTTTGCTCGTATGGCGATGAACGATGAGGAAACTGTAGCGTTGATTGCAGGTGGTCATGCTTTTGGTAAAAGCCACGGCATGGTTGCGGCAGATAAGATTGGGCCAGCCCCGGAAGGTGCGCCGATTCAGGCAATGGGCTTGGGATGGCAGAACCCCGAAGGTACTGGGTTTGCCGAATATACAATGACGAATGGGATTGAAGGTTCATGGACACCAAACCCCATCCAATGGGACAACAGCTACCTAGAAAATCTGTTTAAATACGATTGGGAAAAAACTAAGAGTCCATCTGGTGCTATTCAGTGGCAGCCAAGCGATCCAAATGCGCCGACAACGCCAGACGCGCACAAGTCTGGTGTCGAGCATTCGTTAATGATGATGACTTCAGACGTTGCGTTGAAGGAAGATTCTGCCTATCATCAAGTTTGCCAACGTTTTCTCAACGACTTCGAGTATTTTAGCGATACATTTGCGCGTGCTTGGTATAAGCTTACTCATCGGGATATGGGACCAAAAGTACGCTATCTGGGGCCAGAAGTTCCAGAGGAAGATTTATCTTGGCAAGATCCGATACCACAACTCGACCACGATGTCGTCAATGATGCTGATATTAGTTCTCTCAAAAACAAGATTTTGGCAAGTGGGCTTTCCGTATCGGCGCTGGTGTCGGCAGCTTGGGCTTCCGCATCAAACTATCGCGATTCCGACAAGCGCGGTGGTGCGAATGGCGCTCGCGTTCGTTTAGCTCCCCAAAAAGACTGGGAAGTAAATCGTCCGCAAGAACTCAGTCAAGTTTTATCCACTCTTGAGCAAATTCAAGCGGAATTTAACGGCACTCAGTCGGGTAACAAAAAAATCTCAATGGCGGATCTTATTGTCCTCGGTGGCTGCGCTGCTGTGGAAAAAGCTGCCAAAGATGCTGGAATTGATACCAGCGTTCCATTCACACCAGGTCGAATGGATACTACTCAAGAACTGACAGATGTTGAAAGCTTTGAATGGCTCAAGCCAGTCTCCGACGGTTTTAGAAATTATCATAACGAGGCTGTGGGCTATAAGGTGAAGGCGGAGCGCATCTTCCTCGATCGCGCACAGCTGCTTACACTAACAGCACCTGAGTGGACAGTTCTTGTTGGTGGACTTCGCGCCCTTGACCAAAACTGGGATAATTCAAAGCACGGTATTTTTACCGACCAACCTGGTGTTTTAACCAACGACTTTTTCCGTGTTTTGACCAGTATGGACTACGAGTGGAAGCCAATCGACAATCGCGAGATGCTTTTTAATATTTGCGATCGCGAAACAGGTGAGACGAAGTTTACCGCAACACGCTGCGATCTGATCTTTGGCTCGAATGCCGAATTACGTCAGGTAGCTGAAGTCTACGGAGCCGACGACGGTAAAGAGCGGATGGTAAAAGACTTTGTTGCAGCTTGGAATAAAGTAATGATGCTCGATCGCTTTGACGTTAGCGCATAAAGGTGCAATTGTTGTACTGGATTTCGTAGGTTGGGTTAAGCGTTAGCGCAACCCAACATCTTGCAGCATTCTCAACAACCGCCTTGGAATAAATTCTCAGTTCGTAGGTTGGGTTAAGCTAAGCGCAACCCACACAGATGTTGGGTTACTCTACGAGAAAGCTCCGCTTACACTCCGTTCAACCCAACCTACAACTCCATTACCAATTACCAATTAACAATTATCAATTACCAATTACCAATTACCAATTAAAGCTTATTTAGTAATTCCTGAGTCAACTGAGTAAAAGCTTTTGAACCTCCAGATTGGGGACTATTTAACACCACCGGCATAAAACTATCAACAGCTTTAGCAACATTTACATCAACAGGTATTTGCGTTTGACAGATTTTTTCAGCACCATAATCTTGATAAACGCGGTTAATTACTTGCTTATAATATCTTCCAGTTAACATATTACTATTAGACATAGTAAACACAATTCCCAACATTGAAATATTAATATTTGCTTCGTTTTCGTGACTTTCTTTTAACTGAGCAATGCGTCTTTCTAACAACTGAATACCCACCACAGATAAAGGTTCTGGCTTAGCAGGAAGAACGTAAAGATCGCTAGTAGCTAAAGCACTGCGAGTTAAAAGATTGTAGCCGGGAGCGCAATCGAGAATAATAAAATCATATTCATTGCGTACAGGTTCTAAAATCTTTCCTAATAACACCCTTTCAAAACGATTCCAAATTGCTTCAAAATTATTTTCATCAAGACTTACTGCTTGCTGATGCAGCATTTGCGAAATAACAAACTCATCGTATAAATCGATATCTCCCGGTAGTAAATCAAGCCCAGGAAGATTATTTAGTGAAGGTTGAATAATCTCCTGAATTGATAACTTTTCCTTGTTTGATGACTTAACAATATCATCAATTAAATATCTTAAAGTCCGTCTTCTTTTTCTTAGCTTAGCAAACTCAATCGGTGACATCAAACTTAGAGTAGCGCTGATTTGAGTATCCAAATCCAGCACAAGCACCCGCTTGCCGTGATTTTTCGCCAAACAAGTCGCCAAATTAACGGTAAGAGTAGTTTTACCAACCCCACCCTTCATATTTGCAGTAGAAATTACATATCCCATTCTTTAACTCCTCTTCCTCTGTAAACCTATCTATAAGAGCAAATTCGATTTTGCGAAAACTTGACAGGGAGATTTTCTTCCCGTCAAAGTTTTCAAGCTAAAATTTAGATTCAGTTAGTCCAAAAATAGACTTTGACAATGTTTTATTATTTAAAAGCAGTCAGATTATATCAGTGAGTTGATTATTGATAAAGCTAATTCAGGTATTTCTTAAAAGGGAATGGGGAAGAAAAAATACTAATCCTCTCTACCTCTTTCCTCAGCGCCCTCAGCGCTCTCTGCGGTTTTTTACTCCTAGAATTTTTTTAATAATCCAAAATATGATCGTGAAATATTTCCGCGCTCACCATAAGGCAAGGCAGAAAATTATTGAGATAAAAACCGCAGAGACACGAAGAGCGCAGAGGAAAGAGAATAATAGAGAAGTTATTTAAAATCATTTCAAATCAATCTTCTTCGCATACAAACTCTGCAACCGATGCAGCTTAGAATTTACTTGGTATAGCAAATCACCTTTACCCAATAAATAAGCAGCAGCGGTTTTTTTGCTATCTCCTAAAATCATTTTAGAATCGGCTTCACTAGCAGTACGTAAAGCAACTCTTCCCGGTAAATTAGAGCGAATTAACGGTGTAACTACTGAAGCTTCGGGGCGTTGAGTCGCAATTATTAAATGAATTCCGGCAGCACGTGCTTTTGCACCCAAACGTTTTATACTTTGTTCTAAAGCACTACGAGATTCCTTCTCAGCCATAAAATCGGCGTATTCGTCGAAAATGCAGACTATACGAGGTAAAGGCTTATCGGAGCGTTGATTATAACTACCTAAATCGGCACATTCTGTTTTTTCAAAACGCTCATAACGATATTCCATCTCACCTACTAACTTATCCATCAATTCGATGGCATCTTCACTGTCTTTAACTATCGAAGAATACAGCCACGGCATTTTTTCAAATTCGGGAAAAGTCACCCGTTTGGGATCTACCAAAGCAATTTTTAGCTGCTGGGGAGAATAGCGTTTTAGTAAACTAAGAAGTTGCGATCGCAAAAATTCGCTTTTACCGCTTCCAGTGGTGCCGCCGACTAAAAAGTGGCAGGTGTTGGGATTTGATAAATCGGCTTCTACTAATTTTCCTTCTAAATTTACGCCGATAGCAATTTTTACTGAAGCAGTTATTTGTGATTTTTGCGGCTGGAGATAATCATCAAACAAAGCCGCCTTTCTATTAGGATTAGGTAAATCAACGCTAAGATATCCCGCTTGCGGAGCAATTAATGGCGGATTTTCCAAACCCATCTGTATCTGTAAATCCTCGTATAGCTTTTGAATAGAGTTAAACTTTACACCCAACTGCGGCTTTAATTTTACCCTTATAAAACTAGGAGCAACAACAGCCTCAATAAAATCAACCTTAATGCCAAAAGATTGTAAAGTTGTCACCAACTCTTCACCAATTGCATCAGCATTAACTTTCTTAAGCCCCCCTTTTTGAAGGGGGGTTGGGGGGATCTCAATTGAATTACTCACTTCTTCTACTCCCCGCTCCCCACTCCCTACTCCCTCACTGAGATCAAAATAACTTTGACACTTTTCTTGCTGGGGACAAATTTCACATAAATAAGGCTGAGTTGTTGCTGGCGGGGAATTCGGCTGAAACTGTTGCCAATTCAACCATTCCTGCATCTGCTCTAATTTGTAGGGAATTAACTGATTTACCGTATTTTCTAATTGTTCCCAATCATAATAATATTGCTTAAACTCCGGTAAAACACAGTAAACTGCCGAATCTACAGGTACTTGCTGCTTTTGTTGCAACATATAACCATAAAGAGAAACTTGGGCTAATTGCGCTGATGGATCTAATTGTTGATAAGTTTTAAACTCAATTACGCACAAACGCTTGCGTTCCCAATTGTATATCAAACAGTCGAATTCTCCCCTAACTTGTTGTTGCATTCCATTTGGTAAATTGAAATAATGTTCTAATTTACGTTCTTCTGAAATAAAAGTACTGCGAATTACACTTTCTGCACTGCAATAGCGTCTATTTACGATCAAAATTTCCGCAAAGCGTTGAATCACACCTCGCAAACCTTGCCAAACTTTCAGCATTGGTTGAGCTTTAGTACTATCTTTGGCAACAATTTCTTCTAGATAAGATAAAAATTTATTTTGATAGAAAATCTGCTGCATTTCTCCAGCAACTTTTTCTAAGAGTAACTGCGATGCTTCTGGCTTAAGTAATTCCCCAAATCTAGGTTCAGTAGTTGCTAAATTAATAAATTCATCTACTAAATAATGAAAAATTTTACCGATTCCAGTTACAGTATCGCGGGGAAAAAATAGCGTTTTACCGCCAAATTTATCGTTAAGATAAAACAGACGCGGACATTCAAAAGCAACTCTAACTTTAGTAGCAGTTAAGGATGAACTATCAGTTTTTTTTGTCCACTTATTTGTATTAGCTGCCATATCAAAAATACTATTGTTACTATCGGAATTAAAATTTAATAAATAGCGATGCACGGCAGCTAGATAAACCGTATCCATCGCCGCATAATGTAATTGTTGATTTGAAAGAGGGCGTTTTCCCCAATTGCTAGCTCCAGATTCACCATCTACATCGGTAAAATTGCAAAGTTCTGTTGCTAAAGTTTTAAGTTTTAAATTAGATGTTTTTAATTTGTAGCGAGTAATTTTTCGAGATATTTTTAACGTGCAGGTAACATTTGGAATTAATTTACCTCCCAAATACTTTAAATCAAAACTGGAATTGTGAAACACCTTTTCTATTTGGGGATTAACCATAATTTGCTCGATAAAATATGCTGTTAAATCTGGTTTATCCAGCACATCAAAAATATAAGCTGACTCACCCATTACATCTGTAGGGTTAGCTAATAATTGAATTAAAGATAATCTAGGGTTAGGAGTGCGACAGTCAGCAACTTCTGTATCCAGCCACAGTATTTTTGCAGAGCAGAATCGATCGATTTGTGCTTTAATTTCAGTCGCATCCAGAAGGTAGTGCATTTAGATAATAAATTGAATAAATATGATTTTTAATGCCTTTATCCGGCGATTTAAAATAAACGGCGGTTGAAACCGCTTCTACACAGGCAAAGTCGGCGACCTGGACTATTTTCTCTCGTTACAAGGTTCTACCTTGTAATGCATTTATAGAGGCTCTGCCTCTAGGATAGAATGGAGGCAGAGCCTCCCAATAACCGTTCCCAGTCAGAGACTAGGAACGAGTTAATACCCCCTAAACATTCAAACAAATTAATTGATCTTCTAACTTAGCTTTTGGATCGAGAATTTTAACTTTCCTTTCCTGACATAAAGCTTGAATTTGTGATATCACATCATTTTCACTGACATCAGGAAACTCAGCAATAGAATGTGAAATTAAAGCAGGAGTTCCCATAACGCTTTGGGTTTTTACCAAATTTAATAATAATTTTTTTACTGGTTCAAAATCTGGTTTTATTATCTCTTTCTCAACAATTCCTAACTCTTGCAATATACTACATTTATCTAAAATTTGAGATTCCCGAATTAAGGATTGCAGTTGTGGTAACTTAATTGTGTTACCAGCAATCACTAACTCATGAGCTAAAGCAGAATTTACCAAACTATGATAAGTAGCTAACAGGTGAACAGAAGCTAGATTAGGTTTAATATGAATATTTTTACTACCCGTAAAAATTTGCTGATAGAGTTGATAACACTTAAGCTTAGAATTTCCTAAATTACCACTTCTAATCAGATATAGTTTGTCAGAAAGCTGTTTCTTTATCGCTTTCCCAGAAGCATTCATGACATGATAGAAACTGTTCATGTTAGAATCTTCCGTCCAAACTATTCCTATCCGCTCTCGGTTTTGTGGTTGTTCATAGCTCAAAGAATAACCTGCATATTTCCCACTAATAAGTTTTGGTTCAATGCCGTTAATTTGTAATGCTTCTAAGGCTTCTTTTAACATCCCAATTAAATCGGGTGCTGATAAAAAAGTGATTTTAGAGATTTTATCTTGAATTTTCTTATATTCTTTTTGCCATAGCAATTGAAATTCCGCCGCAATTGTTTCCTCGTTTATTGCTCCCCGTGTAGTAGTAATAACTATGGGAGGTTTAGTTTGTCCAGGAATTTTAACGCCAATTTTAACATTTGTACCGCTGCCTTCTTTTCGCGGTATTTCACTACTATCAATCAGCGATAATTTATATTTGTGATATTCATTCCTTGCCACAGTGAGTGCATTTCTTGGATAAGTTTTGCCACTAATAAAACTCTCTTGTAAAAACTGCCTATCGAATGGAAAAATAGCTGATGTCGGCTGTACAACGGCTTGTTTATGTAAAGGCTTGAGACGATAAGCCCAAAGTGCTTCTACTTGTTCTAAGTTGATTTTTTTTAATTTTATCGTTTTATCAATTCTCTGTTTGTCAGCTAGCGAAATATTGTCTAAATTTTTTCTCAATGTGTTAGTAATTACGCTGATAATAACTAAAAAGTTTTTCAGATAGCTATTATGAATAGTTGTATTGACATTGAATAAAGATTGAAAATCTTGATAATCATTTGACAAACGAGGAATATTATCCAAATTGTCAAAACATAAAACAATCGGTTGGGTTTGAGTAGAAATCCTGCCAAAGTTTGCCAAAATATTTTTAGCAGCATCTTCTGAATCAATACAGCTTCTAACCTTTAAAGCTTCCATCGACTCTTCACTTAAGTCATCTCCCCGCAACCACTCACAAGCAATCTGCTGTAATTCTGGATTTGTTAAATCGTGCAGTACACCTAAAAAAAAGTCGGGATTGTAAAGCCCGGATCGATTGTAGGTTTTCTTAAGATGTTGGATAAATTTACGGCGATCGCTCTGCAATAATTGCGAAATACTGTTGCCTTTGGTAAAGGCTGATAAGCTTTTGAGCCACAGCATCAACTGAGACTCTTGCTGACCTTCCGGAACTTGAATTAAACTATCAACAGTAGAGCGTAAAACGTGTCGCCAAATATAGTCGCTATCAGCCCAAGGGCCAATATAAGCAAAAAAAGCTTTAGAATTAAGAATACGTTTGAGACGACCTAATAAATAGCTTTTACCAGAACCAGAGTCACCTAAAAGTAACAAGCTACGGCTACGATTGTCTTTAATAACTAAATCAAGAATTGCTTCAACTTCATCGATTACTTCTTGATGAATTGAATCAATGCTGTCATTTGAATCTTGTTTTTCGCCCCAAAAATTACCTGGTTTCAAATCTATGAGATCGAAAGGATTAACCTCACGTTGAATAATATTTTTGATAGATGTCATAATCAAACTATGGTGTGAGTCGCGAATCGAAATTATAAATAGTGCTTAGTTTTTGCTATAGTTATTCAATTGAGATAAAGAACAACGGGCCACCGGCATTTTGCACAATCCCAGTATCAATTTGTGCGGGAGTGTAATCACCAGCTTCCTGCAAAGTACCTAAATCAATTTTGTCGTCAGCTTGCAAGCGGTAAAGTGCTTTATCTAAATCATCCCGCGATAATGGTGGCTGTAATTTTTGCCGCAAATGAAAGATTGGTAAATAATTTTCAGTACCCAACTCTTTATCTAATTTCAGGATGATTTCTAAAATATCTTCGTCAGTAATATTAGTAATCTCTACAGCAGACTCCGTATTAATACCAGCTTGTTCCGACTTCCATAGTAGAGTTTTCCGTAAAAACCGCAGGTAATTATTTAACAAATCTAAACTTATGGTTTTTCTATAGTTGTTCTCAGGAACAAAATCATCTCGTAAAAACTCAATTCCGCGTTTGGTTAACCATACCTCAGCTTTTGTTCTTTTAAGCTTGATTTCTGCTTCAATCAATCCGCGTGCATCTAACTTTTTTAAAATCTCTTCTTTTTGTGCAGCTTTCAACGAAGATTTGATTTTACTCGGTGCAACTTTTCCCGAAGCTTTAGCAACATTCTCCAGAATCTTAAGCTCTTTATCCTCAATGGGTATCTGTGCCGCATCAAGTTCCAACAAAGCCTTGCCTGGAGGCAAAATCTTGACATTAGCAATCTCACGCGAATAATCGATGATGTCGCGATCGCCTAACTTTTCACAAATACCGTTTTTACCTTTAAATGATTTAAAAACATTACCAGTCAGGGTTGAGCGGTAGTTTTCGCAGCCTAATAACTTAAGTAAGAACTTTAACTCGTCCGTATCCATAGGGGTAATTTTGCCTGTATATCAGTCAGGTAGTGCTGACTGCAAAGGGTATATGTTTGTTTCCTTTTTTATACTAACGAGAGATACTAATTTACGGCAAAATTAGTTATCAAAAATACAAAAGGTGGACGCTAATTGTCCACCTTCTTTAATCAAAATATTTCTTATAGTTGTAATACTCCACCACATTAATTATAATAGGTAATTCATTTCGTAGTAAGGGCTTTAGCCCTCCAGATTTAGTACTAAAATCGGCGCGTCGAACCAATCAAATTTAATACAATCAACTACTATTTCATTTCAAAAGTTCTGACGGGTTGTAGAGACGTTATACATAACGTCTCCCAACGTTTGAAAGAAAACGAACCAGTCAAAATTTATGAAAAAGACTACTAGTACTCCGCCACATTAATTTTGATGGGTTTGCGTAGTGCGAGCATCTTGCTCGCTCGATAGCGCCAGCGACCAAGATGGTCGCACTACGAATGTGCTACCCCTCATAACTTATGTGGTCGAGTACTAGTACTCCGCCACATTAATTCTGAGGGGTAGCATAATGGTATTTGTAGGTTGGGTTGAACGGAGTGAAACCCAACATCCGCGTTGGGTTGCGCTTCGCTTAACCCAACCTACGAATCAATCTCTCAACCTAGCAAAACTTATGTGGTGAACCACTAGTACCCGACCACATTAATTTTGCTGGGTAACGCGCTCGTAGTGGGAGCGTCTCGCTCCCTCGTTACAACCAGCGAGCGGGACGCTCGCACTACCTCGACCCCTCAGAACTTATGTGGTGAACTACTAGCAGTCCTTTTTATTAGTTTTGATGAGCTTGTAGTTGGGCTATGCCCTGGCGGGCACGCTACGCTAACAGCCCCTCCAAATCCCGAATCATGATGCGAAGACAGCGCTACTACGGTCTTCGAGCGTGTCCGTGCTTGACATTAGGACATACCTTAATTACTCCTCAAAACTAATGGGAACTATTTACCTTCCCCGCACAAATTTGTTCGTAAAGTTCGCCAGCACTTTCCCAGGTAAAATGATTTTCGATGAATTGTCTGGCATTGTGGGATAATTCGCTTCGTAACTGCGGATTTGCAAACAACTTGCTAATAGCTTCCACATATTCAACTGGCTGATTTGCCCGCAATGCTCGTAATGGCGTGTCTACACTATCTACTGTGAGTCCTTCCAAACCGCGATCGCTAGCAACTACGGGAACACCAGCAGCCATTGCTTCGAGAGTTTTGTTTTTGATTCCAAAACCCGTTCGTAGAGGAACAACGCAAACTGTAGATTTATGTAGATACTCAGTAATTGAAGTTACACGTCCTGTGACTTCTACACCGAGATATTCGGCTAATTTTATCACTTCTGGTGTCGGACGTGCGCCTGCGATAATGAATGTAACTTCAGGATAGCGTTTGCGGAGTTCGGGTAATACTTCGATCGCGAAAAACTTTGCCGCATCAATGTTGTGTGATGCATCCATAGCGCCCACAAAAATGAGTTTGTATCCACCAGGATCGTTAATACGGGGAGTAAAAATATCTAAATCAACACCATTAGTAACTACTTGGATATCCAAATCGGGACGTAGTTTAAGGAACTCTTGGCGATCGTCTTCAGTAGTAACTACAATATCCGAAAATTTACTACAATAACGTTTTTCATAGCGCTTGAGTACTAATGATAAATAAAGGCGATCGCGCCAAGCATTCGGAGAGGCACCCATTTCCAAATGATCGCGTATCCATCCACACACAGAACTATGGATATCGATCGCAGTTTTTACGGAATGCTTAAATTCCGGTCGAATATATATTTCATTAACGCTATGTTCGCAGGTAATTACATCACATTTACCGTTATGTACGTAGTCATCAACGATAGATTGAATTTCGGGAGAGTAACGATGTAACACATTTGGAGGAGTCGCTTTTACAACTGAATCTACAAACCGTCGTCCTTTTGCCAATATATTTGAGAAGCTAACTGTTTGATTTGGTTTTGAAGGTAAGGGAAATAAAATTAATTCGCTCACCCATCTGCGTAATTCTTCTACTTCTGCATCATCAGTATCTTTGTTATACTGCGTAATTAAAGTTAGATCGTGATGGCGTTGCAGATACTTAAGTAAATTAAAGGTTCTAACCTCCGTTCCTCCGCGAGTGGGGGGATAAGGAAAGGTAGAAGAAAGCATTAAGATTCGCATATAATTACCAAAATAAAATATTACTAATTCCTAATATTTTTATAAGTTAACATATTAGTTTTATCATAAATTTTCATTTTGACAACCAGTAAAAGTCGATGTTATAAACTAGAGAAAATGAGCATAATTTATTAGATGAATAATCAACCTATTTTAACTATAGTTACCGCAACCAGAGGCAATTTTGCCGATAGTTGGTTAGAAGAGTTATTAAAAATCAAAGGTAACGTCCAATTTATTTTAGTTTATCCTCCAAATGCCACAGTAAAAGATATCGATGATCTGAGGATAAAAAACCTAATTAGCCCTTTTAAAGGTGAAGTAATGCAAAGGTTCACGGGGTTGATTAACGCAGATAGCGAATATGTAATGGCTTTAGATGATGATGACTATTTACATCATGATATAGCCGATTTAGTCGCTCAATATTTTGCCAAATTTGCCGATAGTTGGGTACTAAGATTAAACATTGCTAAAATAGATGATACTGACGAAGAAAATATCAAAAAAGAATGGCAACCACTGACTAATATTGAACAGTTAGAAATTTGTAAAAAAACCCCAGAGAATCCGTTTCCTTATCAGAAAGGTAATTATAAAGGTCTTTTAGAAGTTCCCATTGCACCTTTAGATAAACCCTTAGACATTCGCCATATAATTTTTCCTTGGAAGCAGAGAACTGACCAAAATGGAATTCATTTTGAAAACTTCAATAACCGAGTTTGGCAAACAAAATTGGTCAAATCTGCTTTATCTGAAATATCCGCAGCAATGAAAATTAAAGGAGCTTTTACTTGGTTGCCTGCATGGAGTTTAGATAGATTATTAGGACTATTTATCCAAGCTAAATTTTATCAAAAAGACTTAATAATTGGTCATGCTATGCCCAAACAGGAGCAAATTAGATTTATTATGCGAGATAGCGCTTTGAAAGAAACTCGCATCTACTTATTGGCAGAAATATTATTATTAAAATGTTATCCCCAGTATGGATATTTATGGAATCTTTGTATTTGGCAAGTTTATACTATACCCAGGATATTAGCTAAGTCAATTAAAATAAAATTCTTACGGAAATTCAGTAATAAAACTAATTATTCTATAATCAAACCAACTTAATTTTATCAAAAGTTATGCAATGGCTCTCTTAGATGACGTTTGAAAAATGATAAATAAAACCACAAATTATAACCCTCTAAATCCTCCTTAAAAAAGGGGGACTTTAACCCCCCTTTATAAGGGGGGTTAATCCGAGAATTACGTAAAAATGATACTTGGAAAACATCCTTTCAAAGGGGCAGCCACTGCATTACGATTTTCGATTGAGTAAGGTACGCAAAAAACCGCTATAGATGAGAAAAATTTATTAGTTACTATCAGCCAAACAAAAATCTATCAGATTTCTTTTATTTAAAAACCTATATTGCAATAAATCTCGAAGATAATGAATATATCCTTTCTTTTTCAGTTGTGCCCGTGACTCAGAATGACGAGAGTTAGTTAGATATATATTTTCTCCATTTTGGGTAATATAGACTGCACCAATAAAAGGTAAAGGTTCTAAATTAATATTATTTTTAAGACGGGTAATCTTATGATCGTAATATTCGTTTTTAAAAAGTTGATCGTGCAAACCGTATTTAATAATTATTCCAGAGCCACATAAACTACTAAATGCTTTATTACGTAAGTAAATAAACTTATTTCCTGGTGAATATACATATCCTTTTTTTATATACCAGCCTTGACTATGAGGATGTTGGTTAACATATTTTGCAATATGCTTACTGACACAATCATCAGCATCCACTATCATTGCGTGTGATGGATCGAACTTTTTCGCATAGGCTAAACCTGTTAATAATTTATTTGCTTTATCCGCTTCTCTACTTGCACTATCTTTTCCGGGAATTGGTAAATTAACTTCAATATAGTGAATTTTAGGGTTATGAAACTCTATTTGAGGTTTTTCATGACATACAACTACTATTTCAAAATTTTGGGATGTTTGATTGCAAATAGATTTAAGAGTGCGTTCAAATAGTTGAGATACTACTTCCCACGAACTTGATACTTTCGGACTTTTTAACGCGATTATAAATACTAACATTTGACAAATACGTGTAATTAACTAATACAATTATATTTTAAGTAATTACCCTGACAGTAAAATTCTCGTTAAGTTTCGTTAGGGAAATATGAAATTTTATTTTTATAAAAATATTTATGTCAAAAGCCTAATTTTGCTTGTATTCCAGATGATCAGGAAAAAACAAAAAAATTGTTAAAAAAATTATTATTCTTGAGATTCGGACATAGTAACTTTTACTATACAAATAAGAAAAGACTTTGCAATTGCAAAGCCTCTACATTAGATTGGTTTATTCCTAACTATACATAATTACTGCTTCAATCCGAATCCAATTCGACTGTATACCGGAATCCTCTCACGTAAAGGTTTCTGAGTATTAGCAGTTGTAGACGAAGGTTGTGACTGGGAAATGCTAATAGCCTTATTTTGATTTACACTACGAGATTTTTTTAAATTTGATATTAGATTGTTGCTTGTAGATGATTGAGTGGATACTGTTTTATCTTTGTTAGTTTCTGTTGCTGTTTGCGCTTGAGATGGAATTGCAACCAAAGCAGAACTAACTGCTAAAGTTAAGGCAAGCAGACAAGAAGTATTTTTAGACATTTTAATTCCTAATTGCTTCTAAAATGCGATTAAAAACTCTTACTTTTAATATCGTCGTTGCGTTCAAAATAATGGATTAGTCAAATAAGGTATATAAAAAATGAAGATATCTAACTAAATACTATATTTTGATAAAGCAACTAGATACAAGATAAGAATGTTTATTAAAAAAAGATTCACTACGCTGTTATGCAAAATAGGTATACTCTGAAAAATTATAATTGTTTGTCAGATATGCATTCAGCGCAACTATCCAAAATGTAATACTAAATAGATTATCTTTTCAAGAGAGAAAATACTTAAATACGGTATTTATACAATTGTAGAGATATCATAAATACCAAGCATATTTCACTATTTTATATTTAACTATATGAATTTTTTATAATAATAAATGGGGCATCGAGCATAGGTTAATTATCTTTTCAACACCAAAACATTAAAATCAAATAAGTTGGCAGAAATAAACATAACTATGTAACGGTTGGGAAAATTAACTTTAAACTCTTACCCCTACAGCAAAGCTGCCTTGTCCTCCAGGACAATTTTCAACGCCAACCTACTTAAATTAATGGTAAGTAGCAAAGGTGAAGAATTATTTTTTAACTGCTAATAGTAGAATTATCTTGAATAACTAACTTTTTATTAATAGAAAACACTAATTTATAATCCAATGCCCAATGCCCAATGCCCAACTATTAAAATGTAAAACTAGTCCGTAAAATACCAATAGTAACTGAGTCGCTATCTGGTGTATGACCGGGTTCGATAATGTGAATAATTCCCGGAGTCAAACTCATATTATCGTTCAATCGCCAACGATAAAAAGCTTCGATATGAGTGGTTGTTCCTGGTTGTCCACCTTCACTTCCATTACCACCATCTAAAAGATCCGGTACATTATTACCTACAGGTAAGTCACTGCTAACAATTTTTGGTGGCTGTCCGACATAAACTCCACCTAAATTACCTTTCTTCAATAAGTCAGGGAAATTGAGATAAACCATATAGTTTGTTGTTTCTACATTTCCCGATTCTCCAGGAATACGAGAGTTGGTATAACCAGCCCAACCACCTAATGTAACTCCTCGTGAAATATCCCAATTGACGGTAGCTCCAAAGCCATTAGTTTGCAAAGGTCTTCCCGGAACTGCAAAACAATTAAGAGCAGTTAAACAACTATCCCCAGCAAAACTAAACAAGGAACCATTGGGTGAATAATTATTAACATAATATAAACCGACATCAAAGGTTTTTGCAGGTGTGAGTAACAATTGTGCAGCTGCGGTTGTGTTTCCATCAAATAAGCCTGCGCGTTTTCCCGGATTTGCTATATCTTTGGCGCTATAAATCGCTTGCACGCTGGCACGGGGAGCGAATTGCCAATCAAAAGCAATACCACCATTCTCAAAATCCAAGTTCAAAATTGGGTTTCTTTGAGCAAAGAATGATAAAGGTCCGTTGGCTGCATCTTCGGCACGGTTGGGGCCTCGGAACGATCGCACCATATCCACACCTTTCGTTCCCACCATCATCGCTAAATTTTTAGTTAGAAGTTGATGGAAATGCAAATCGCTTAAAGTAAAATCGTTGCCAGAATTAAATTCGTAACCAAGTATGAGGTTATTATTTAATGGAGATTGTTGGGAACCGTTACCAGCTAAAAGTCCAGTCACTAAGAAACTACGCGGGTTGAACTGGCTGGTTAAATACAGCTGATTAAAGTTCATCACATTAATGTTAGTTCCTGGATCGTTAGTATCTTTTACCCCATCTCTCGGAAAAGTATCGGCACGGTTTTCACCTCTTCCTTGAATACCAAGAATCGTAATTCCGCTAAGTTTAGTTGTTGCGGAAAACTGTTTAGCTTCAATATCGGCAGCGCGAGCTTCTAAAGCATCAACTCGTCCCCTCAATGTAGCTAATTCAGCACCAAATTCTTCCTGTAATTTTTGCAAAGTTGCTAAATCTTCACGGGTGACTATATTACTTGCTGCTGTTGCAATCAACTCATTTACTCTTTCCAAACAAGCATTTAAACCCGCAGCAAATTCATAACGAGTTAAAGCGCGGTTGCCTCGATAAGTTCCATTAGGATAACCTGCAATACATCCATAACGCTCCACCAAAGACTGCAAAGACACGAATGCCCAATCTGTAGGCTGTACGTCTCTAAATTGAGAAACCGAATTAACTTGTCCCATCGGATTTATATCCAATGAATTGTCGTTAACAGGTTCAATAATTGGTTGAGAAATCTTAAATTGTTCTGTATTTTTTATCTCAAACTGCTTTGTTTCTACCGTCCCCTCATAAGGAATAGTGAAATTTAATTCAACAGAAGTCCGTTCTTTAGACATTGCTTTATTTGGAAATCCGGTAATTCCCGCAGCTAAAAAACAGATAATTAGGGGAAACTTATTTGTTTTCAACTTTTTACACTGTTGTATATATACAACGGTTGAGCGTATTCAATATTTTCTAGTAATGACATGGGTGATTGCACGGATTTTTAACCAAAGTCATTAAGTAGATTTTTGGGCAATATCTCTGAAGCGCGAGTATAAAAGAAAAGGCTAGTACTGTTACGGGGAATTTAAAATCAAAGATTTATAAAGTGATTTCAACGATGTTTTATCGCGAGATAAGCAATTCAAGATTTCTGATTGAGTAGAAGTATCTTTTGTGACCCGAATATAGTTTTAACAGTGGAAAAAAACCAGCAGAGTCAATCCAAAACCCGAAATCCAAAATCCTCGGCTTCATCAAAACCATTAGAAGACAGTAAAACGCAGCCCAATACCAAGGTTCGCAAGCTTCGTAAAAGAATAAAAAAATCTAAACAAAATCTAAAAAATAAAACTGCTCCTACTAAAAAATGTTTTCGTTCCTATTCGAGCGATCGCGCCCAAGTCAAAAGAGGAAAAAGTTTAGCAGCATCAATGTTTGCTATGGCAATCTTGCTCTCAAGTGCTGGTTTAGTTGTAGCTCTTAGCTGGATTAGCATTCTGTTTATATTTAATCCCCTTTCTGTAACTTGGTTAAATCCTTTTTTACCAGAATGGGCAAAAATCGCCTCGAATTCAGAAGACAAACCGCATACGGTAGAGCAAATTCAAACAGAAATAAAAAAACAAAAGCGTATAACCGGAAAAATTATTCCTTTAGAAAGCGAAACTAACGAATCTTTTTTATTACCAATTTATCGCAATCGTAACAATTGTAATTCCGACTGTAAACACATAGTAGAGCTTAGAACTTACCAACTAGCAACAGATTTTGAATGGCAGTCGCGCTCTGATAAATACTATTATCTCACCACTCAATTCCCCGTTACCGGGCCAGAAGAGTTTGAAGTTATCGCTCCCTTGGTAGATGCAGGTGTAGAAGAAAACGCTGGTTCAACCATTGCTTTACCCGTAACTGAAATAGGACGTTTTGATTCGGATGCACCACAAGGAATTTGGTACTATCTACGCGGCAACCGTTCTTCAGGTTCAAATCTCACCGCTTACGGCTATGTTCTTCACTACAACCCAGAACGCCGCAAATTACAAACGATGATATCCTGGACAAGCCCTACCGGAGATTTACCCCAATGGCAGCAGGTAACTGGTGGCGGTGAAAAAGAATTAGTAGTACGTCAAACAGTTGGTTTAGAACCCCGCTTGCGAATTTACCAAATTAAACCGGCTGAATTTGTTGTTAACCCAGTTAAGTTATCTGAAATTACCCTTAAACCACCAGCCTTGAAAGATGGAAGTTACAAAGATGCGCTGTTAATTGCCAGAAATGGACTGTGGACACCATCTTACACATGGCTGCAATTTATCAAGAAGCAGAAAGGGAAAATATCACCCGAAGCGCAAGCACAAATCGATTTGATTCGCGAGCATTCCCAACTTACCAAAAAATTAGCCGATACAAGCTGGGCAAGTCCTTCTCAAGAAGTATTAGCTGATATAATTGATGGCAGATGGGGGCAAGCCTTAAAAGTATTTGCAGCATCACCAGAAAACCCCGCAGAGATCGTAAATTTACTTAAATCCGATACCGGAAGAATAGAACGTCGTATTGATGCAGCATTAGAAGTAAACCCCAATCGTTCCGAAGTGCAAGCCTGGAAAGCTTTAATAATTGCATCCCAAGAAGGTACAAACCAAGGTTATTACTGGCTAAAAACACAATCTAATATTTCGGGCAAATCGCAAACTTATATTAAAAAGCTGTTAGCGCAAATTTAAGGCACAGTTCGTATTTTGTTCGGCTACAAGAGTAAAATTACAATGATAATTGATACTATGAAGCAAAAAAATGAATTCAAATTCAATTACAATTTACAATTCAATGGCAGAGTTCTATGCTGCTCTTGGAGGAAGTCTAGAACAAGAAGTTGATTTTACTATTCATCGTTTAGAACAAGTTCATGGCGATATTCCAATCAAATCCCCGCGATTTAGAGCTAACTACTACTCTATCATTATCATAAGTGAAGGACGAGGAAAATACTTTATTAATAATCATTCTTATGCAACTAAGCCCTATACTATCTACTTTACTAATCCAGGTCATGTTAAAGGCTTTGAAATTGACGAATTAACTACAGGATTTGTAATTACTTTTGCTGAATCATTTCTCAAACAATATGTACGAGAAAACATTTTTGATGAATTTCCGTTTCTAATTGCAGAATTAGCTCCTCCTCAATATCCTAACCAAGAAATATTTCAAGAATTTAATGATTTAGGAAATCAGATTATCAACGAATATGAAAGTAGTTCAGCCTATAAATTTAAAATTATTGGTAGCTTAATGGTGGTATTGTTGCTCAAAATCAAAGAGAAATTTTGGCAAACCTACAACCCTATTAATGAATCGGATAGTGGCTCGCAAATCGTAATTAATTTTAAACGTAACTTAGAGAAACACTTTCGAGATTTAACCGTAGGTAATGTAGATACCTTATATCAAGTTCAAGATTATGCTCAAGCTCAGCACTTACACCCTAGCTATTTAAGTACGGTAATTAAAAGTAAAACTGGTAAATCTGTTAATAATTGGATTACCGAAAAATTAGTTGCAGAATCGAAAGCTTTTTTATCACTTTCTTCAGTTCCCGTACAAGAAATTGCCTATAAACTAGGTTTTAAAGAACCCGGTCATTTTTCCCGCTTTTTTAAAAAGCATACAGGGATAAGTCCTTCTGCTTTCCGAGAGAATACGTGAATTAATCATTCTCTTAGAAATTGACAAGTCTTTCTAGAAAATATCCATGTACCCCCTTAGTGGTTTGTCGGTAAATTGAAACCAACATCAATCATCATCAACCATAAGGACTGATAAACCATGAAATATCGTCAAATAGGGAACACAGGTGTCAAAGCATTCGCTCTGGCTTTAGACTGCATGGGAATGTGCGATTTTTATAGTGGATATTAGCTGTAGCATGAATCTTTTAGATATTGACAGCTTGCCATCTCTTCTGCGAAATGCAAGCGCAAGCTACTCTTTTACTCCTGGAGAAAGACTTTTTCGGCAAGGCGATCGCCCCAGAAATTTCTTTATAGTGGAAACTGGACGAATCAAGTTGGTTCGCAACACTATTGAAGGCAGAATGGTTGTTGTACAGGTTGTCAGAAGAGGTGAAAGCTTAGGTGAAAATACCTTTATCTCTGACGTGTACTCATGTACTGCTATCGCGGAGGTAGCTTCACGAGCAATTGCTTATCCTCAACCTTTGCTTCGAGAAGTTATACGCGATTACCCAGAATTACTAGCAGAAGATTTGAGAGAGAAGCTAGTAAGGAGAATTCAGTCTCTTGAAATTAGTTTAGAATCTGCTCCAGACTAAAGCTGCTCATCAACGCTTGCTTCAATATTTACGTTATCAAGCTTCCTCTAACGTTGTAAATTTTGACCAACCTTTGAAAGAAGTCGCTGCTCAACTAGATTTAGCTCCAAGAAGTCTCTCACGAGCTTTAGTGAGATTAGAACAAGATGGAAGGATTAGCCGTCAAACTGGTTCTATTACTTTGCTAACCATTTGAAAATTTGAAGCAAATAGACTGAAGTCTATGTATTTTAGTATCTTCAAGATACAAACCATTTGTACAAACTTATTTTACGATTCATAAATAAATTCTTAAGAGAGAATCATGAGTATAAATCGACGCAATATTCTAGGTGGAATTGGAGCAACAGGCTTGTTTGGGGCTGCTGCCATTGGACAAGCTAACTCCCAATCTCAATCTAAGCCAGCCCCATCGCGTCCGACTGCACCCGCAAATCCGAACCGAGAACTCGCAGGCAAAGTTGCTATTGTCACTGGCGCTAGAGCAAATCTAGGACGTGGTTTTGCAGAAGTGTTAGCAAAAAATGGTGCCAATGTTGTGGTGCATTACCATCGGGAGAAAACGCGGAATCAAGCAGAAGAAACTGCACGGTTAGTACAAGCACAAGGCGCTCGTGCTGCCCTTGCCCAAGGGGATTTAGGTCAGGCTGAGACAGTTAAGCGAATGTTTGATACTGCGTTTAAAAACTTCGGACGGTTGGATATTGTCGTCAATAACGCAGGTGCAATTGTGAAAAAGCCAATGGCAGAAGTTACCGATGAAGATTTGGAACGCATGATTAACATTAATACACGCGGAACCTTTTTATGTATGCGTGAGGCTGCACGTCGCATCTCAGATAACGGGCGCATCATCAACATCGGTACTTCGCTCTTAGCTGGAATGGCACCTAATTATTCCGCTTATGCCGGAACTAAAGCAACTATGGAGGAAGTCACTCGCATGGGAGCGCGGGAATTAGGCGACCGAGGAATTACTGTTAATACTATATCTCCAGGACCTATTGATACACCGTTTTTTCATAGTCAGGAAACTCCCGAATCAACCAAATTTGCTTCCAATCTCTCCGTTGCAGGTCGTCTCGGTGAAATAGCTGACATTGTACCGTTAGTAGAGTTTCTCGCTTTACCAAGTTCTCAGTGGATTACAGGACAGACGATTTGGGCTAATGGGGGCTATCTAACTCGATAAAAAATTATTATTAGCTGGGTTTTACTCAATCTCCTAATTCAAAAAGTAAAAGATAAGAAATTGACAATTCTCTCTAGAAAATATCCATGTATCCATTGTTAATAGAACTTATCAAATTTATTTCCTAACTACAGATATATCGCCGCTTTGATAAAGCGGGGGTATTATCGACAAAGTTTTATAATACTTAAATAAGTCAGGAAAAAAAATAACTTCTACGCAACTTAATTGTGACTAATAGTGCTAAAGTAAAATAAAGCAACATTAATCAATACCAATTGTTAATATTGATTAGGGTAGCCAAAATATAAGCAAAGCCAAAACTGCTCTACCATTAGAATATAATCATAAATATATAGTCAAACGCCCTAAGATAAATCAGCGTTTTTAACTAGCAGTGCTTGCCATCGGTTTAATTAAAAATAAGTATAAGCAAGCACTATGAGAATGAATTTAACAAGAATGTTCGTGAGTACAAACATCTTTTTTTAGCTTAAGGCTTTGCAATTTTAACAACAGTAAATCCACCTCAGCTTGCAAGTCCATCAATTTAACTTGCTGGTCAACTTGATAGCAAGTACTAATCGAGGTTGCGTGAGAATATTCGGATTTGCGTTCTGAAACACTAGATACAGACATACTACTAATTAAGTCCAAAACTCAACTCAACACCATTAGAGATATTATAATAGTGTAATTTAACCAATCATTAAATCTTTGTATAGCTTGTATTAGTTACTGCAATATAAATCATTTTATTTGTTATGCAACATCTATGAAATGACAATATAGACTCGGATTTTGTTCCGAAGAAAGAATGAGAGAGGGAAGAGGGGGGAGAAAATAACAAGTAATTTAGAACTCTTAACTCCTAATTCCTAACTATTTCCAATGCCCAATTCCTAATTCTTGACAAAATTTATCGTAATACTTCCCAGCGATACGGTAAAAAGGATAAACTGTCATTCGACATCGCAGTAAAAAATAAGTAGCTCTATAAAATCCCGTGATCCTTAAGCCTGTCTGCTGTAAAATCTCATCGCCAACCTTGGCAAGGATTAATCGAAGAGTATCGCCAATACCTGCCTGTTAGCGAAAATACCCCGGTTGTTACGCTTTTAGAAGGTAATACGCCTTTAATTCCCGTGCCATCGATTGCGCGTCTAATCGGCAAGCAAGTACGTGTTTTTGTAAAATACGACGGTTTGAACCCTACTGGTAGCTTCAAGGATAGGGGAATGACAATGGCGGTTACTAAAGCCAAGGAAGCTGGGGCTAAGGCTGTGATTTGTGCGAGTACTGGTAATACTTCGGCTGCTGCTGCTGCTTATGCTAGGCGCGGAGGTTTGCGTCCTTTTGTGGTAATTCCTGATGGTTATGTAGCGTTGGGTAAATTAGCGCAGGCTTTGGTTTACGGTGCGGAAGTACTGGCGATTAAAGGTAATTTTGACGATGCTTTGAAAATTGTCCGGGATATAGCCGAGGAATATCCGGTAACTTTGGTTAATTCGGTTAATCCTTACCGTTTGGAAGGACAAAAAACCGGAGCTTTTGAAGTAGTAGATATTTTGGGTGATGCTCCAGACTGGCTGTGTATTCCGGTGGGTAATGCCGGAAATATCACTGCATACTGGATGGGTTTTTGCCAATATCATCAAAATGGTAAATGCGGACGTTTGCCCAAGATGATGGGTTTTCAAGCTGCGGGTGCCGCACCTTTGGTAAATGGTGAAGTAGTAAAGAATCCGGAAACTTTGGCTACAGCGATTAGAATTGGTAATCCTGCAAGTTGGGATAAAGCAGTAGCAGCGAAATCAGCCAGTCAAGGTGAGTTTAACTCCGTTACCGATCAAGAAATTTTAGAAGCTTATCGAATTTTAGCTGGGGATGAAGGCGTTTTTTGCGAACCAGCTAGTGCAGCTTCCGTGGCAGGTTTATTAAAGGTAAAAGATCGAGTTCCTACAGGTGCAACTGTCGTTTGCGTGTTAACTGGCAATGGTTTGAAAGATCCAGATACAGCAATTAAACACAATAAAAGTCAGTTTACCCAAGGCATTGAAGCAGATATTAAAACTGTTGCCAAGGTGATGGGGTTTGAATAATTGGTAATTAATTCGTCGATTGTAGAGACGCAAGGGTATCGCGTCTCTACATTTATGGAGATCGAAAATTTTTGTATGATAGGTGTTGTTACAAATTCTCAACAGTCACCGTTTCTATTTCTTCAACAACATCAAATCCAAATACCCGCGAATAAAAATATAATTCTGCTTCCAAAGCGCGTTTAATATTTTCTGCGTTGCGGAAACCATGTTGCTCTCCGGGAAAGGGAAGGTAAGCAACGGGTAATCCCTTATTTCGTAAAATATCAATCATGGTTTCAGCTTGGTTTGGTGGCACAACTTTATCTTCCAAGCCTTGGAGAAAAATTACTGGGCAAGTTAAATTCTCAGCAGAGTTGATGGGCGATCTTTGTACGTATAATTCCTTCATTTCTGGATAGGCACCCACCAATCTATCTAAATATCTGGATTCAAATTTATGGGTATCTCTGGCTAAAGCTTCTAAATCGCTTACGCCATAGTAACTAGCACCAGCTTTAAAAGTATTGCGGAAAGTTAACGCGCATAAAGTTGTATATCCTCCCGCACTTCCACCAGAAATTGCTAGGCGATCGCCATCTACTAAATTTTGTTCTACGAGATATTTGGCACCATTGGCACAATCATCTACATCAACAATTCCCCAAGCTCCATCCAAACGCTGACGATATTCGCGCCCATAACCCGTGCTACCTCCATAGTTAACGTCTAAAACGGCAATACCTCGACTCGTCCAATATTGAATTCCATAGCTCAAACTCGAAGATGTAGCCGCAGTGGGGCCACCATGACTTTTAACTAATAACGGTGGTTTTTCGTCTTCGGGTGCTATGAAATCTTTATTTTGCGGTGGATAAAATAATCCATAGGCTGTTTTTCCATTGCTGGTAGGAAACTCTATCGGTTGCACTTGGGAAAGATACCCCTCATCTATTTCGATATTGCTAGAACGTTGTAAAACTTGTATTTTCTTTGTAGTTAAATCAAACTCAACAAGTTCGCTGGTTTGGGTTGGTTGGCCACCATTAAAGAAAACCTTTCCCGGTATTGCTTTTATCCCGTTAAATTCCGTATAGGGTAAATCAAAATTATCGAGTTTTTTCGTATTTACATCTAAGCTTGCTAAATACCAAATTCCTTTCTGGGTATAGCTGCAAATAATTCTGTTTGTTGACTCAATTGCGTAGGTAGAGGAACCTAAACCCCATTGTGGCTTGCCAAACTCCGCTTCAATTGGAGTTAAATTTTCTACTTTTCCCTGTCTCCAACGATATAAATTCCACCAGCCAGTTTTTTCCCAGATAAAATATAAAGTTCCATCATTCGACCATTTCGGTTGACTGGCAGATTCATCCACACCACCGGCAATTTTTTTAGCATCACCAATCGAGCCATCAGGTTGTACCGTACCCACCCATAATTCGGCGCTATCCCAAGGCATATTTGGGTGATTCCAAGTTAACCAAGCCAAGTATTTTCCATCGGCACTCAAGCGAGGTGAAATATAGAAATCATTACCGGATACAATCACTTGCGGGTTATTATTTTCTGTTAAATTTACAGCGACTATTGTATTTATCGGCTCTTTCCCCTGTTGCGTATGGTCTTCACAAACGCAAATAATCCGCCGACGCTGACACTCAACAATTCCATCACCGTAACGCATTGGTAATTCAGGTGTTATAGGTTGCGGTTCGCTACCGGATTTTTGCTGATAAAGACGCTGGTCAATAAAGTTAGAAAAATAAACCGTACCATCAGCCACTGTGGAAGAACCACCACCATATTCGTGAACCCGACTACGGACGTTAAAACCATCCGGTGTCACATCTTCGGTTTTGCCATCGGGTTTGCGTCGAACAATAACAGTACGTCCCTTATCCCAAGCTCGTAACTCGCTCCAGTAGATATTATCGCCATCAACTGCAATCTGTCCGAGTCCAATTGTTGTAGAGGTAATTAAATCGGTAGTGATGGGTGAAAGCCAAGAACCGTAGGGTGCTATTGTCATTTCAATTTTGGATTTTAGATTTTAACAACGGATGCGTTTATGCAAGGATTTTAACAACGGATGTTTTCTAGCTGGGTATTAAGTTAGTAATGCTAGAACTTTATTGATTTTACAGGAGGATGTTATAAAGTATTCGGCGATTTCAACCGCCAGGTAAAGTATTAATAGTATTTATTTCTTTCAAATGACTATAAATCTAATAACTTAAAAAATCCTTCACATAAAAGCTAACGGTAAAACAACTACCAATTCCGAACTTACTTTCTACGTTTCTATATTGGTCAAACAAAGTGTCACAGCAACGCGGCAATAATACGCGAAGAAAATCTACACCCCCTTCCTTACAAGAAAAATGTGCCGGTTGCGGTCATTCCTATAGAATTAAAAAACCATTATTTTTCAAAAAATGGGTTCCTCAATCGCTCAAATTATTACAACTCATATAAAATTGCTATAGAAGTCGTCATATTTAAAATACTGCTCGTTTCCAGAAAAGCGCGTTTGTTTTGACGTGCCATTACCGATCTGAAGCGGCAAGCAAGTCAAAGTTAAACCCAGAACGATAATTAAAGGAAAATCTTTACCCATATAGTGTTATAACTATTTGGATTAAAATTTTGAGCCAAGAATAATTGGAGGTTGATATCCTCTGTCAATCTTCTTGAAAGTCTCCTGCCAGAAAAAAGATGAGTAGCAATTATAGACAATGGAAGCTGTAAAAAAAAGACCTATTAAACCCAAAAACTATATATCGTTCCTATACACCTACTCGACTAGTTGGGGAACTGCTGGTGATATTTGTTTAATCCGCGAAACTGTAGCCGAGGAAAGTACATCTAAATTTGTAGGCCGCAAAGTCAAGCTAGCACTTCCAAGAGGAATGGAAAAGCATCGCGTGGAAGGTCATCAGGTAATAAAAGTTGCTGGTCATGTTGGTGACGGACATCCAAAAGACCCCGGTTCCGAATGGGAAGCTTATGAAGGGATAGAAAGAGAAGTTGCGATCGCAGTTCTGAAGCCTTGGGGATTTAAGTTGGCTGAGCCGGAGTAAACCCGTTTGTTAGGGCAATTTCCATCTAATTATTAACCGGATGTTGCCCATAAAATGGTAAAGCTTCCTGCCAATTCGGACGCTTACCTTGCTGCCAATCTAAATAAGCCAATTGCAGCATACTCGTTACCGTCGCAGCTAATCGGGAATTTGCTTCCACAAGCCGATAATTAGCATTCCAATCGGCTAATTTTTCTTCCCATACTTCTTTAGTGATTACCACATCAGGCATTACAGCCGTTAGTCCGCTACCATCCGGCACCACCTGATAAATCGCACCGAACAACATACCTCGTTGCGCTGGCATCTGTACGGCAATAAAAGTATCATCATCACTTCGGTTTTCCCACGCAAATGCAGCCAAAGTAGAAACAGCAAATACCGGAATATTTAACTGTTGCCCTAAAGTGCGAGCAGCCACAACCCCGATACGAGTTCCCGTAAAACCCCCAGGTCCCTTCGCTACAGCAATAAACGCCATATCCGCCCAAGTTTGAGGCTTAACAAAATCGATTATATATTCATGCATCAAATTAGAAACATTACGGTCTAATTTCCATACATCAGAGCGCGAATCATCAGCGAAATTACTGATAGCTAAACCTAATTCGGGAGTTGTCGTATGTAGTGCGAAACCGTATTTTAATTTGGGCATGGGGCATGGGGCATGGGGAATTGGGCATGGGGGATTGGGCATTGGGTATCCCAATTATTGAAAAATAAGTAATTAAACAAAATTAATTACACAATGTCATTGCGAGTTGAACGGAGTGAAACGAAGCAATCGCAAGGGCTGGGATTACTATCTCCCTCCGGGAGACGCTCCGCTAACGCACAGCGAATAATGACGGTAAATATTTTTGTTCACCTACTTATATCGTAGTGGGAGCGTCTCGCTCCCTTCATATATACATATATATAGCGAGCAAGATGCTCGCACTACAAATTATATTTTGAATCTAAAATCCAAAATCCAAAATCCAAAATCCCTTAGCTCCTTACTGTTCACTGATAACTGTTCACTGATAACTGTTAAGTGGGCACCAACTCACCGGGACGTAATTTAGACCATTTACCTTTTTCTTCTTTAAAACTTAAACATCCTACAACGTCCCATTCCATTTCAATTACTTCGCCTTCGGTGCGGATATTTACGTTTATACTAGGTTCGTTAGGATCAAAGGTTGGTGTTTCTGTTAAATGAGGTTGTTGGTGCTGTGTTTCTACTGCATTGTAGGTCATACAGCGGTCTACATAATGACAATTTACGCAAATACACATATTAAAACCAACTTATATTTGTTTTGCTCTGCTTTTAATCTAGCTCAAGCCACCCTAATGTTGCTTAGCCTAATGGTTTATTTTTATTACAATGTACGGTTCAATTCTGTCTAAATTTACACTCTTATCTTTACCTTTTAATCTGGAAGTATTGCCAAAACCGGCTTATTTGGTAGGTGGTGCAGTGCGGGATGCTCTTTTGGGAAGAAATCGGGATGATTTAAATTTTAAATTAGATTTAGATTTTATTTTACCTTCAGAAGCGGTAAATGTAGCTCGCAAACTAGCCTTCGATTATCAAGCTGGTTTTGTTTTACTTGACGAGCAAAGGCAAATAGCTCGCGTGGTGTTTCCCAATGCTACCGTTGATATTGCTCAACAAGAAGGCGATTCTCTAGAAACTGACTTGCATCGGCGAGATTTTACGATAAATGCGATCGCCTACAATATTCATACTCAAGAAATCCGAGATCCGTTACAAGGTGGTGCAGATTTAAAAAAGGGTATTTTACGCATGATATCACCCGCTAACTTAGAAGATGACCCTTTACGCTTGATGCGGGGATATCGTCAAGCGGCACAGTTGGGATTTACTATTGAAGCGGAAACCCATTCTACAATTCGCGCTTTAGCTTCCCATTTAAAAAACGTTGCCTATGAGCGAATACGGGTAGAATTAGGCTATATGTTGGCGAACCCTCAAGGTACTCCTTGGTTAATAAAAGCTTACGAAGATGGTTTACTAAAATCTTCTTTTGAATATGCAACATCGCAAAGTTGTGCAATATTAGCAGAAGTTGACAAAGTAGCTTTGCAGCTTGTAGAAGAATTTCCAATTTTGAAGGAAATACTGCAACAAAATATTAGAGGTACTGTAAAAACTACATGGTTGGGTATTGCAAAACTAGCTTGTATAGTTAATAGCAATCCTGAATTAGCAGAAACAGAATTAGAAAAACTTACCTATAGTAAAGCGGAAATTCAAAGCGTAACTACAGCCTTAAGAATATTTCCCAAACTCGATACACAATTATCTTTAAGAGAACAATATTTCTTATTTCGAGAAGCGGGTAGCGTATTCCCGACTACAGCCATTTTAGCAACAGCTTATGGTAATGTAGTCAGGGAAATGTCCGAAGACAAGCCACTAACAACATACGCATCTTTACTTTCCCGCTATTTAAACCCTGACGATCCGGTTGCACATCCCACTCAATTAGTAAGTGGGAAACACATTATATCATCATTAAATATCCCTTCGTCACCACTTATAGGTAAATTACTGACAGAAATTGCAGTGGCACAAGTTGAAGGCAAAATTTCGACATCTTATGAAGCGATAGAATTTGCGAAAAAGGTAATTAGGGAATAGGGAATAGGGGATGGGGCATAGGGCATGGGGCATGGGGGATTGTGAAATAGAAAGGGAGCAAGATGCTCCCACTACAGGTATTTATTAACTCCTAACTCTTTTCCCCTGTTCCCTATTGCCTATTCCCTGTTCCCTCTTGACTTAATTGTTAGCTTTTTCTACTAATTTTTTAAAATATAAATATGCTTCTTCAGGTGTTAGCGCTTCCGATTTGTCATCATGGGCAATAAAGTATTCCCTGTTGTCGGGAAAGAAACGTACTGTAAAGCTTGGTATTAAACCTAATTTCAAAGCCTGTTTTCCGAGTTCATCGGTAGTGTCAGCTAAAGAATATCCGTCATGAAATTTGGATGTAGACATTTTTTCTCCTTTTGATTTATTAATTATTTATCTATCTATTTATCAAATAGCTTTTGATGCCAAATTTTTCAATAAAGGCACCAAAAACTACAAAAATCACATTTCTTGCTGATACTTTTCTAAGATGTCTACCAAACTGACTTGACACTGTGACGGTACCAAATCAATTAAAGGCACTTCACTTTTACCGCCACCTATCTTGATGGGGATAGATTGTAAAACATCAATGACATCACTTTCATCCACAGATTTATCGGAACTTATTAAAGGATAAACTTGTTCGGCGACAACGGTATGCAGTTTGGCATCGGACAAATAAAGGTGCCACTTAGCAATATCTATATAGACATTTTCGCCAATTTCAGCGGCTAGGGCTTCCATAAATTCTGCGTTGTTAGACATAGCCTCAAAATAGTTCTATAGAGTTAACGACATAAATTGATAAGTTTTGTGAGAATTATGCTGAAATTCTCAAGTTAACTCTACCACCACAAGTTGCGATCGCCTTTAGTTTGATAATCCATCTTCAGGTAGATTTTGGCGGAGCATCTGAATAATCGGCGATGACTGAAATATAAATTAGATGGGAGACTAATACCGCTAACCAACCTAGTGTAAGAATGGGCAACCATTGCCAGTTAGTTGACAAAAAATTGTGAAAAAACCACAAGCCGGAATTAAATAAAGCAAATGTCGCCACATGAACGGCGAAATTCATTCTATCGTCTAGTTTACGGTAAGCTGGGTCGTTTTTACGGTCTGGTTCGCGGGGCCAACGTGGAGGCATATATATTAATTACAGTTAGGAACAATCGGTTATTTTTATAATTTTAATGTTATCCGCGTCACAAATCTAATTTACTTAGAATAGAAGCAATAATCCAAAATCTGTCTTGGAAAGTTTGAGGGGAAGAACATCTACACCCTCAACTTTCCGCAAAATCCAAAATCGCTATGACTATCTTTGAGCAACTGGATGAAGATATATATTATCCCAGCGGTGACGGCAAACCAATGGCAGAAAATACCGAACAGTATCGCTGGATAGTCATTATTAAGGAGAATTTAGAAATTCTGTTTGCTGGGGATGAAAATGTTTTTATTGCTGGCGATTTACTTTGGTATCCGGTGCGTTCTCAATTAATTTCGCCGACGGCACCCGATGTCATGGTAATATTTGGCAGACCGAAGGGTAAACGCAGTTCTTACCGTCAGTGGAATGAAGAGAATATCCCACCACAAATAGTATTTGAAATTCTTTCTCCCAGCAATGATGCTAAAGAAATGGAGCGCAAGTTAATTTTTTACAATACTTATGGCGTTGAAGAATATTACATTTACAATCCCCAAACTTTTCAATTTGATGGATGGATAAGACAAAACGGTAATTTAACTAAGCTTTGGGAAATAGATAATTTTATTAGTCCCCGAATGGGAATTAAATTTGAAATCGCGCAAGGTGAATTAGTAATTTATCGTGCTGATGGGCAAAGGTTTTTGTCTTCGGTGGAGTTGGAGCAGCGCTTTCAAGATGAACGTTTAAGAGCGCAACGTGCTGAATTGTTATTGGAGCAGGAGCGTCAACGTGCCGAGCAAGAGCGTCAGCGTGCCGAGCAAATGGCTGCTTATTTGCGGAGTATTGGTGTCGATCCGGATAATATTGGTGGCTCTTAGTTAATTTAACCAGGGAATGTAATTAAGATTCCGATCGCAAAAGTCTTCTGAAGACGACTGATAATCAAGCATCCCGAATATTTAAATTTATAGATATATTTTTTAATTTTTCACTGGAAATATTTAGAACGTCATTGGTAATTATTTATTGATAATGAAGCGTCGTGCGTTGAATTAATTTCATAATTTTTCTTTTACACCCTGATAATAAATTGTAGATAAACTATCTATTTTTAACTATTTTCTCTGCGTTCTCCGCGTCTATAATGGTTTTTTAATCGATAATCTTATGCTAAAAACGAGCATCCTTTGCCATAAGTCTAGAAAAACACAACCTGCTGCAATCAAAAATCAATTTCTAGCTACTTTTCGGAATTCACCAATGTCAAATCTGTAGTTATCAATTAAACTGAGTTTTTATCGGGGAATCCTTAATATTACTATGTCATATAAAAAGAAAGAACCGAGCGGGTGCGGATGTTTAAATATTCCCATATCAGTAATTGTATTGTTTTTAGGAGGTGGAATCTGGTTATTTACTCAGAGAAATAATTTAGGTATCACTAAAATTATTCCTAATAGCGAACAATTAAATATTCCTTTTATTTCTTCAAAGCCAACTCCAATAGTTAATTCAATTCCCAAACAATCAACTCGAAAACTTCCTTCAAATCCGGCTCCAATTGCTTCTTCAACTCCTATTCCAACACCAAAAGTAACTCCCACTCCAACAGCTTCCCCATCTCCAGAAATCAAAACTCAAGTTAAACAAGCTTCCCCAAAACTAACACCACCACCTCAGACACCTTGGGAGAAAAAAGAAATTAGAGGAATTTATTTAAGTCGCTATCAAGTTACTAATAATGCTAGCGAAAAAGTAATTAGAGAAAGAGTTCGTTACTATAAAAATCAAGGATTTAATACTATTATTCATGGAGTTTGGGGAAATGCTTGTACCATGTATAAAAGCGAAGTCATGCAGCAAACTTTGGGCTATAAAAGTTGTCCCAATCTGTTTCGAGATCAGTGGTTGGATTGGTTAATTGATGAAGCGCACAAACAGGGAATGGAGGTTCATGCTTATTTTGAAAAAGGGATTAAAATCGATAAAAATAGTCCGATATTCGATTTAGCAATTTCTAAAAGATGGATTGTCCCCGGTGTAGATAAAACTTACTCAGGAATTGACCATTATGTTCTTGATGTGGAGGTTCCTGAAGTTGCTAATTTCTTCAAAGATATTTTAACAGAATTCGTGAGAAAATATCCCAAAATCGATGCAGTTCAATGGGATGATTATTTAGGATATCATGCAGAACTACCAGGTAAAGTGAATCGCACTGATAAATTAACAAAATTTATCCAAAACATGATAACTGCAATGAAGCAAGCGAACCCTTCAGTTAGTTTTGATATTTGTCATCACAATCCCTATTGGGCTAAACGATATTTCGCCGCCGATTATCAAAAATGGAAAGTGGATAGAATATTTATTCAAGCCTACAACGAAAAAGGTTTTCAAGACGAATTAAATTACGCCAAAAAAGTTGCTGGAATTGCTATCAGCGATCGACAATTTCATCGTGTAGAAGAACTAGTTAAGAATAAGGGAATTAAAAGTATTTTAGTATTTCCGATTGCCGGGAAACCGAGAGAAACTGCTGCTAAGTTAAATAAGTTGATAGCAACTAAGGGAACGGGGAACGGGGAATAGGGAACAGAGGAAAAATGAGTTCGTAGTTGCGCTATGCCCGCTTCGGGCACGCTACGCTAACAGCGCCTCTTCCCGGAAGCGCTAAAGCGCCTACTACGAACCTTTTTTAATTCAATCCCCACATTACTGTTTTAGATTCTTTATCTTTAACTCGATTAATAAAATTCAATTTCTCCAAACTTCGCAAATAAATTTTACAGGTATTACTATTCAATCCCGTTCCCGTAACTATTTCTTCCGTAGTTAGTTTACTACCCGAAACTTTGTGAATTACTAAAAGAATGTGATTCGCAGTATTTATATAAGAAACAAAACACGGGTTGCTGATTTCAGAAGGTTTAATTAAATCTTGTTTCTTTGCTTCTTTTAATATTGAAAATACTTTTTGCTCGTCTGCCATTTTTAAATGTAATCCTTTCTAGGGATTTTATCATGTTTCATTGCGATCGCTATTCCCTGTTCCCCGCTGCCTATTCCCTCCCTATTTTGGCTTTAGAAGTTGTTTCCCGAAACTATCGCAAAGAGTACACGGACAAATTAGATGAATATGCAGATTTAGGCTTACTTTATTATGTAATTTAATAATTCGGATTTGTATAGCTTGAGTTAACTTTTCTAAATCTGTGACAGATTCTTCTGTAAACTCCAGTTGGTAATTCATTAAACATTCAAACCTAGTCTCTTATATACTTCCTCAGCAGGAATACTTTTTTTACCATTTTTATGTGCTTCGCGTGACGCAATTAATATGCAGTTTAACTTCTTCTCTAACTTCTTTACCAGCATCAACATCGGCAAAAAATTCATAACACAGTTTCCTCAACAGTTTCTTTGATTAAACTTTTGAGTTCATTCACGCTCATATCTTTAATTTGCATATTTATTCCTTTACTTATTCCTTAATAAATTTAAAAAGCAGACTCGAAAGCCTGCTCTACAAAAATTATAAATCTGTTTTAAAAGTTGTAGCTCAAAACCTGAATCGCGCTATTTTCTGGTAAACTAGCAGGACTGACGCTAATGGTGTCGCTATTACTACGATTTACCTTCATTCCGCTCATTACCGTCAGAAAATCATCTAAAGGCGCAATATCACAATTATCGTTGTCGGCAGCTTGGGTACGATAATGAGTAGGAACAACTAACTTCGGATTCAAAATTTGAATGGCTTTCCTAGCTTCCTCGGCATTATAAGCTTTATCACTACCACCTACAGGTACTAATAGCACATCAGGACGACCCATCAAAATCTTCTGCTCCAGAGAAATAGGTGCAGCAGCGCCTCCCAAATGCAAGATATTTACTCCTGCTTGCTTCCACTGCCAAGCCGTATTTATACCAAAACGTCTTCCACCAACGCGATCGTGATCTATGGCTATTCCTTGAAATTTAATTCCTTTAAACTGGTAAACCCCTGGTTGGTAAATTAATTTAGGTCCCCCCGGCAAACCTTCTACCGCACCTTCATCCAGCAATTGACTGCTAATTAATACTAAATCGGCAGTAACATTAGGTGGACGATAGCCAGCAGTACAGCCTATAGTACGAAAAGGGTTTGCTAAAATCTTTGTACCGCCACCGGAAAACAAAAAGCTAGTATGCCCCAACCACTTAATTGACAGCGAATCACCAGATTGGGCATTTACTCGTAACCCAGAACCCAGATTAGCAAACAACGCACCTGCTAACCCCGCTCCAGCGTAGCCAATCAATTGTCGTCGTTTCATTTACTTATCTGCATATAATTTTTCTAGAAAGTTTTGCAATAATTGCTTTCCCGAATTTGTCAGGATACTCTCTGGATGAAATTGGACTCCTTCTATATGAGGAAAGTTCCTGTGTCGTACTCCCATAATTGTTCCATCTTCAACCCAGGCAGTAATTTCCAACGTATCCGGAATTGTATCTCGCTCTATTACTAAACTATGATACCTGGTTGCGGTCATTGGATTTTCCAAACCGCGAAAAACTCCTACCCCAGTATGAAAAACTTCTGAAGTTTTACCATGCATCAACTCAGGAGCGGAAACTATTTTACCGCCAAATACTGGACCTATAGTTTGATGTCCCAAACATACGCCTAAAATCGGGTAGTTTTCCCCCAATTCTGCAATTAATTGTAAAGAAATTCCAGCATCTTCCGGTTTTCCAGGGCCAGGAGAAATCACTATACCGTCTGGCTCCAACGCCCGAATTTCATCTAAAGATATTTTATTGTTACGAAATACCTTAATTTGCTCTGCCACAGGAAAGTTAACAGCAAGTTCACCCAAATACTGTACCAAATTATAGGTAAAGCTGTCGTAATTATCTATGACTATCAGCACAGCGATTAAACTCCCAAGTTTTATCTCTGATGCCAAATTTGTCCGATTGTTTTAACTATTGAACTTAAATGTAAATCGCAAAAGTCACAAAGACGATAAAATCAACTCGAACAAAGGAGGCAATATCAGCATAGCAGCTACCAGTAACGCCACCAAAGCCGAAACCAATACAGCAGCAGCAGCACAATCCTTAGCAATTTTCGCTAATTCGTGATACTTTTGCTCAACTGTCAAATCGACAACAGATTCAACCGCAGTGTTAAGCAATTCCAAAGCCAAAACTAAACCGCTAGTAACTGCGATTACCGCGACTTCCACAGCCTTCAAATGCAAAAAAACGCTCAAGCCAATAGCTAAAGCGCAAACAGAAACATGGATACGAAAATTACGCTGAGTTTGAAACGCGTAGGTAATTCCAGCCCAGGCATATTTAAAACTAACAAACAAGTTAGAGGCAACTGCCCAAGATAATTCTCGTTGTTTCGACACTACAGTTTCTAAACGATTTGCTTTATGTGAAGATGAAATTTGCTGGGACATAGGCTCTAACATAATTACTGCAAGCTAATAATGAAACTTTTCCCGAATTCTAAAAGCTAAATAAATACTTTGACAATTTTCTATCCTGAATATTTGAAAAAGAGATAATTAAAATAGGACATTAAAATAAGCTCATAAGCGAATCTATTCTAGGTCTATATCAATACTTAATGTCTTCAGTAACATTACTTGCTTTTTCAGCATTCTTTGCAAACTTTCTTCGTCAGGATGATCCCAGCCGATAAGATGTAGCAAACCATGAGATGCTAACCAAGCTAATTCTGTTTTTAAAGGATGCCTTTGCTGTATGGCTTGCCTACGAGCAGTATCAACGGAAACAACAATATCACCTAAATATAAAGGTTCATTGCCGGTATCAATTTCTGTAACGTGTGGCGAATCTACTTCCAAAGCCGCAAAAGCCAAAACATCTGTAGGCTTATCTTGATGACGGTATTGAGAATTTAGGGTTTGGATTTCCCAGTCATCTGTCAAACGCAGTCCAATTTCGTAAACAGAAACTGGGGGGATATCCGATTGCATCATATCCACCCATTGATAAAACCATTTCTCCCAAGTTTCTGCATCAATGAAGACATCTTCATTCCCATTCTTTACAGCCTCTTTTGGAGAAGATGCATAAAAATTGTCCTGCACGTAAACTTCAACGGAAAACTGTGTATCCACTCAATGTGCCCTCATCAATGAGTTAGATAAGCAAGACCAATCAAAACAGCCAACAGCCCAAAAGTCGTAAGTGCAAAATGCTTTAGCGAGGTGCCACCCTTTTGCACCATATTCCGCATTGCCAGTTTCGTATAGCTGGGTTTATCTTCCTTGGTAGAAGAGTCGTTCATAAAGATTCCATAACAAACTCTTCTACCAATGTAACAAATTGTTGAGATATGGAGCGCCAATTTGGCATTTTTTCAGTGAGCAGTGAGCAGTGAGCAGTTACCAGTTATCAAAGCTAGAATATAATTCTCTTTTTAAGCTTTAATACTTCCCTTTCTTCACTGTTCACTGTTCACTGTTAACTGTTAACTGGTAACTTGGTTTTCCTGTCGCAGATAAGCTTGAATGAAAGAATCTAATTCCCCATTCATTACGTCGGCGATCGCAGTTGTTTCGATGTTGGTACGCAAGTCTTTCACCATCTGGTAAGGATGGAATACATAGTTACGTATTTGATTCCCCCAGCTTGCTTCTACCATGTCACCGCGAATTTCGGCGACTTCTTGGGCGTGTTGTTCTTGAGCAACAACCAATAGCTTTGCTTTGAGACGAGCAAGGGCTTTTTCTTTGTTTTGCAGTTGGGAACGTTCTTCCGTACATCGCACCGCAATATTTGTCGGAATATGCACAATTCGCACTGCGGTTTCTACTTTGTTGACGTTTTGTCCGCCTTTACCGCCAGCCCTAGATGTAGTAATTTCCAAATCCTTGTCAGGAATGTCCAATTCTACATTGTCATCTATCTGCGGCATGACTTCTACACCAGCAAAACTAGTTTGTCGCTTACCGTTAGCGTTGAAAGGAGAAATCCTTACCAAACGATGGGTGCCCATTTCCGAACGTAAATACCCGTAAGCATAACGTCCGGTAATTTCCAGCGTCACCGACTTTATACCAGCTTCATCTCCAGCAGATTGATCGGAAATTGAAACTTTGTAACCGTGACTTTCTCCCCAACGGGTATACATTCGCAGCATCATTTCTGCCCAGTCTTGAGCATCAGTACCGCCAGCACCGGCTGTAATTGTTAGAGAAGCGCCTTTGCTATCGTAGGGGCCAGAAAGTAACTGCTGTAACTCCCACTGGTCGAGTTCGCGGGTAAGGCTTGTAACGTTAGATACAGCTTCGTTGAGCAGCGACTCATCAGTGTCGGACTCCAAAAGTTCGACAACTGCGCGGGTATCCTCCAAGCTAGAATGCCAGTTATGATACTGTTGCAGATGTTCTTTGAGTTCGTTAAGCTCTTGCAGCGTATCTTGAGCCTTATTTTGATCTTCCCAAAACTCAGGCTGCGCCGCAATTTGTTCTAAATCTTGAATTTTAGCTTTGAGTGCGGGTAAGTCAAAGATAGTCCTGAGTTTTACCCAGGCGATTAGATAACGTTTCGATTTCGCGTTTGATTTCTAGAACTTCCATATTTGTTTGTAATTGTTAGCTTTGATGCTTCTAGAATCTGGGTGTATTTTATATTCCTTTATGATTCTAGCGAAGGAATTGGGGATTGGGCATAGGGGATGGGGGATGGGGCATGGAAACGAAAGCAGAAATTTAATAAAAGCCCTCAGACTAGAAGTCTGGGGCTACACAGGCAAAGCCCACCTGCGTGGGCTAGCATCTCAAAATCAACATTAATACCGCGATTTGGCAAAATGTTGTTTGAGATACGCTTTGGTAAACAAATCTAAGTTTCCTTTCATCACTTCTTCAATGTCTGTTGTTTCTACGTTGGTACGTAAATCTTTGACTTTTTGGTAAGGATCAAAGATATATTCGCGGATTGGGTTATTATCTACATTTTTGGAAGATGGCTTTTTGATATCCTTGAGTGCAACACCTTGAGCTTGCATTAATGAAAATAGCTTGCTCTTAACTACAGCTAAAGCTTTTTCCTTATTAAGCAATTGAGAACGTTTATCTCTAGAAGTGAAGGAAATACCAGTAGGAGTATGAGTTGCTTTTGCCCTAACACTTTGTCTATTACTAATCCTGGGAGTAGGCTGTAAGTAAATCTCCAAATCCTGTATCGGAATCTCAAAATCCATCGACTCATCCACAATCGGCGTAACTTCCACCTTTGCAAAACTAGTTTTAATAGCAGCCTTTTTACAAAAAGGTGAAATTCGTTTTAGTTGATGAATTCCTTGCTCGGATTTGAGATATCCATAAGCATACTTACCGAAAATTTCTAAAGTTACATGGTTAAAGCCAGCCAATTCTCCTATCGACTCATCCAAAAACCGGAGTTTGCAGTCATGGCGATCGCACCAATCATCGTACATTTGTAGCAACATATGTACCCAGTCTTGGGAATCTAGATCGTTATTACCAGTAGTAATAGTAATGAAAGCTCCTTTATCATCAAAAGGCTGATTCAGAAGATTGAGAATCTCAACGTGTTTGAGTTCGTTGCTTAAGAAATTAAAGTTAGCTAGTAATTCTTGCTGTAACTGCTCGTCGGCTTCTGATTCTAAAAGTTCTAAAGCTGCTTTGGCATCATTTAAACGAGTTTGCCATTCTTGATATTGTTCTTGCTCGCAGAATATTAAATAAAATAATTCTTGAAGGGAGTTTTGAGCAATTACGGTATTTTGCCAAAATTCAGGTTTGATGAGTTGCTTTTCTAAATCCCGAATTTGTGCGCTTAGGCAATCTATGCTAAAGACAGTCTTGAGGTTGGCTGAGGAACTTAGTAATGGTTTCTATTTCGCGTTTTACATTCGATAGTGCCAGCATATTTTTCTCTTGTTGAGACACGTTAAATGAATTGTAGTACAAAAATGGGGATGGGGATTGGTTGGAGTATTTTATTCAAAGATTACAGATGGTGCGTGACGGCAATTTCAAATTATCTCGTTGTGTTTGATAATTTATCGTAGCCGTCACACACCCTACATACTTATTACTCCTAACTCCTAACTCCTAACTCCTAACTTTTTCTTAATCTCTACCGCCGCCGCTAATGGCAATCAATAAACGTAAGATGAAGATGAATAAGTTGATGTAGGTAAGGTACATCGATAAAGCAGCAGGTAAATATTCGTCATCTTTGTAGGTACGGGGTAATACGTAAAAATCAACTACCGCAGCACCAGCGAACAACAATACGCCTAAGCCAGAAATACCGATTTCCAACCATCCAGGGGTATATACGCCAAAAAAGGAAAGTCCTAATTGCAGTACCAAAACTACAAGTAAGGCAATTACACCTAAACGGACGGTTTTTGTTAAAGCCATACCGTCAGTTTCGGAAAGGTTTGAACCAATCTGACGGGCGGCGATAAAGGTAACACCACAACCAAGGGCGGCTATACCAATACCTTCAATGCCTACTCCTTGAGTTCTCAGCGCTACAAAGACTAATCCGCTAAGGGTGTACCCAGATAAAAGACTGTAGGCTGCTAGTAGAGGTAATGCAACTTGCTTATTACCTTTAGAAGCTACATTTTGAGCGACAAAAAATAAAACTAGTTCTACGATTACCGCACCAATAAAGGTAGGAAAAAATAACTCGGGATTATTGCGGATTACGCCTAATCCACCATAAGTTCCCAAAGCAGTAAGTACTAATCCACCACCTACGTAAGGAAGTGCATTAGCAATTACGTTTGGTCCTACAAGGGCTTGATTTTTAGCGTCGCGAATGGCGTTTCGGAAATTGCTCGTATTACTCATATTTACAATAAGTTCTTAATTGAGATATTGTTCTTCTCCTATTTTTACGCAATTTATTTGATTCATGCTCAGTCATTGGTTTAGTTATTGGTTCTTTTAAGAACAATTTTATAATGTTAAAAGTTACTCTAGCCAAAGTTTTGAGCGAATACTAATAAGTTATCTTGACATATAAACAAATTAGTGGGCATGGCTTTAATGCGTACAAATACGTATGTGAGGGGTCTTGCACCTCGTAATTTCAGTGAAACAACGAATGGTGTGAAAAAGGTAACCGTTCTTAAAATAATTACAGCTTTGATAGAACTTTACTCGGCTCGGTTTTTAACAGGAAAAAGAGTAGAATAAGGAAATTATATGGCAGTAATTCAGTCCTCTCTCCGGTCTGATGGTATGGAATTATTATGTCTATATCACCAGAATCCTTCTATTAGACTTCGTAACAGACTCGTAAAATTGCATAGTGGTTTAGTACGGAAGATGGCTCATAAATTTAGTCATCAATGTAACGAACCTTATGAAGATTTGGAACAAATTGGTTACTTCGGTTTAATAAGAGCAATTGAACGTTTCGATCCCACTCAAGGATATGCATTTAGTTCTTTTGCTGTGCCCTATATTCGGGGTGAAATGCTGCACTTTTTGCGCGATCGCAGTACTTTATTAAAAATTCCTCGTCGCTGGCAGGAACTATACAACGAAGGGCAGAAAATACGTAAAGAATTGGCTCATGTCTTAGGAAGACAACCTAGAGATTTGGAAATTGCTCGCGAGCTAAACGTATCAGTTTTAGAGTGGCAAGAAACCAAGCTAGCGGTGCAAAATCGGATGCCTTTAAGCTTGGATGCAACCGTAGTTAACTATATCGATTGTCAAATCACATTGGGTGAAGCATTACCCTGTCCCCAAACAGCGGCTCAACAGCATTTAGAAGAAGAAAGGCAGCAACTCCACGGGGCTATGGGTATGTTAGAAGAAAAGCCTCGGATGGCTGTGGAATTGGTATTTTTGAAAGAATTTTCTCGTAAAGATGCGGCAAAGAAAATTGGTACTAGCCCAATGACTGTAACGCGGTACCTGCAAAAGGGAGTTGATGATTTAATGAATTTAATGCAACAACCACAGCCAGTAGCTAGCGGAACATGCGGATGAGGAAAATATTGGATAATTTATTAGTTTAAACATGGCTGTTAATATAGCCATGAAAATTTTATTACACCGTACTATTTTTTTCATCTATCAAAGCTATACATAAACAAGACGAAACTTATTGCGTGCTAATTGCACAAAAACCAAGACATCTTCCCCAATATCAAAAACAGACAACAGCTTTTTAACTAAATTGAATAAAAAGGCAATGGGGATTGGGAATAGGGCAATGAGGGTTGGGAATTGAGAATTGGATGATTAAAAGGGAGCAAGATGCTCCCACTACAGATGTTTCTATAACTCCTAAGTTTTAATTCCTAACTCCTAACTCATAACTCATAACTTTTTTGTCTCACTCTCCCAATAACCTAAGAATTAAGTAATAACAGTAGGCTTATCTCTTCGGGTATTAGCTTTTATTTGAGCTATTTCGTCAGCGAGGGTAATTAATTCTGCTAATCCTTCTTGCGGATCTAAGTCGTGTTTTGTACTGTCTGGTTCGTAGCTTTCTAGGTAAACTCTCAGAGTTGCTCCTTGGGTACCCGTACCGGAAAGCCTAAATACAATCCTGGAACCGTCGGTAAAACCAATCCGAATTCCTTGCTTTTTACTAACGCTGCCATCTACGGGGTCTGTATAACTAAAATCATCGGCATACTCAACTGTATAACTACCAAACTGCTTGCCCTTCATTGTCGATAACGAAGAACGCAGATTTTCCATTAAGGTATTGGCTTTTTCTGTTTCTACTGCTTCGTAATCATGTCTTGAATAATAATTGCGTCCGTAGGTTTTCCAGTGTTCTTTGACAATTTCTTCAACAGACTGCTTTCGAGATGCTAAAATGTTCAACCAAAATAGAACGGCCCAAAGTCCATCTTTTTCCCGTACATGATTGGAGCCAGTACCAAAACTTTCTTCACCGCAAAGAGTAGCTTTATCCGCATCTAAAAGGTTGCCAAAAAATTTCCAACCCGTCGGAGTTTCATAACAGTCAATTCCCATTTCGGCTGCTACTCGATCGACAGCCGCAGAAGTAGGCATCGATCGCGCTACACCAGCCAATCCCGAACTGTAACCCGGTACCAGCTTGGCATTCGCCGCTAATACCGCCAAACTATCGCTGGGAGTTACAAAGAAATTGCGTCCCAATATCATGTTGCGATCGCCATCTCCATCGGAAGCAGCACCAAAATCTGGAGCGTTATCTCCAAATAAAATTTCAACTAATTCATGAGCATAAACTAAATTTGGATCTGGATGTCCGCCACCAAAATCTTCTAAAGGTTTACCGCTACGCACGGTTCCTTCAGGAGCGCCCAAACGCTGCTCAAATAAATCGTAAGCATAAGGTCCCGTTACCGCGTGTAGGGAATCCATACACATCCGAAAATCACCGGAAGTCAATAATTGACGAATGCTGTCAAAATCAAACAGCGACTGCATCAACTCGGCATAATCTGATACTGAATCAATGACTTGCACCGTCATCGAACCTAGTTCAAAACTGCCCAACTTGCCTAAATCAACATCGTCTGCTTCTAAAATCTTATAACCATCAATGGTTTTACTGCGATCGTAAATAGCGTCCGTAATCTTCTCCGGTGCGGGGCCACCATTATCAGTATTGTACTTAATGCCAAAATCTTCATTGGGGCCTGCTGGATTATGACTAGCAGAAAGAATTATGCCGCCAAAAGCCTTATACTTGCGGATAATGCAGGAAACAGCAGGAGTAGAGAGAATACCGTTCTCACCTACTAATACTCTGCCAAAACCATTAGCCGCCGCCATTTTTAAAATAATTTGGATAGCTTCGCGATTGTAGAAACGACCATCACCACCCACAACCAAAGTTTGTCCTTCATAGCCTTCAAGACTATCAAAAATCGATTGCACAAAATTTTCCAAATAATTAGGCTTTTGAAAAACCTTAACCTTCTTCCGCAACCCCGAAGTACCGGGTTTTTGGTCATCGAATGGCTGAGTTGAAACAGTACGAATATTCATTTATAAATTTGTAAGTGCCAATACTAATTAAAGTACCAGCGAACAGTAACCAGTGAACAGTGAACAGTGAACAGTGAACAGTGAACAGTGAACAGTGAACAGTGAACAGTGAACAGTTAGGAGTTAGGAGTTATGAGGACGGGAGTTAGGAGTTTTAAATCACTGGTGTCTGTTGATGAGCAACAAGTTTCCAAGTTCCTTCATGAAGAGCATAAGTACTACTAATAAGTGCCACATATTAATTACTGTTACCTGTGATTACAAATCGTCCAATTAGTAACTCTTAACTCCTAACTCCTAATTCCTAACTTTTAAGTCGGCACTTTCGCTAAAGCTTCCCGCACGACTTCCGAACCAACTCCGAAACGGCATGAGTTTTCGGTAATGTGCTGCTTCCATGCTCGACTACCGGGTTTTCCAGCGAAGAGTTGCAGCATATGTCTGGTAATTTTATTCAGTTTCAAACCTTTGCTCGTCCATTTATCTATGTAATCATACATATTTTCTACAACTTCATGTCTATTAAAAAACTGTGATTCTTCAGTGTAAAATTCTTTGTCTACTGTGGCGAAAAGGTAGGGATTATCGTAAGCCGCACGTCCTATCATCACAGCATCAACTGACTGTAAGTGCTGCTCTACTTGAACTAAAGTTTTAAATCCACCGTTGATTTCAATAAATAAATGGGGAAAATCTTGTTTCAAACGATGCACGTCATCGTATCTTAAAGGTGGAACATCGCGGTTTTCTTTGGGACTCAACCCTTGCAACCAAGCCTTGCGAGCGTGAACTGTAAAGCGATTGCATCCAGCCCCAGATACAACATTCACAAAATTTACCATTTCCTCGTAACTGTCTAAGTCATCAACACCGATACGATGCTTGACGGTAACGGGAATTTTCGTAGCGTCAATCATTGCTGCAACGCAATCAGCTACCTGTTGTGGTTGAGCCATCAAACAAGCACCAAAATTACCGCTTTGTACTCGACTGCTGGGACAACCTACATTCAAATTAATTTCGTCATAACCCATATCTTCGGCAATACGAGCGCATTCCGCCAAATCTGCGGGATTATCTCCCCCTACTTGCAGCGACAAAGGTTTTTCTTCCTCAGAGAAACCTAATAAATGCTCTTTGTCACCATGCATAATTGCCTGACTCGTTACCATCTCGGTATAAAGCAAAGTGCGACGGGTAATTTGTCGCATAAAATATCGATAATGGCGATCGGTTCTATCCATCATTGGGGCGATGCTTAATGGGTTGGGCATTGGGAATGGGGCATTGGGCATGGGGAAAAAGAGTTAGGAATTAGGAGTTTAAAGTTAGAAGTTATAAATTATGGTCGGATAACTGGTAACTGATTTCATATAAATAAAAGTTAGCTACGCAACAATCTGAAAATCGGGCGTTGTGACGATTTTAGAACCGTCCACTAAAAATGGCGATCGCATATGTTAATTATTTTATTTCTAAACTGGTTTTGATGATGCTTGAAACTGTTGCTGAAAATAGAAAAAAGTTTTTCTTGCTTGCTATTGTCTACTAATAATTGATTGTTTTCTTTGAGACAGTAAAGCAAACTGTCTACAATAACGATGGTTTAATATGGCTTGACGATAAAGCTATTAGAGGCAATCATACAAAAATCCTCGAATGAATACAGTTGACAATCAACTACCATTTGTGTTTAGGGCATCTAATGTTAACAAAATTCACAAGCGTGACGCTAGGGTAGATAGAGAATTAATAGATAGTAATCTAAATGGTGTTGATTTAAGCGGTACGGATTTAAGTTATGTCCGTTTGGATAAAGCTCAGTTGAGCAATTTAAATTGGAATTTACTAAGCAATAATAATTTGTCAGGTTTTGATTTTAGTAACGCAAACCTCAGCGAAGCTATACTCCGAGGTATTAATTTAAAAGGTGCTAATCTGTGTCTTGCGATTCTGCGCGGTACCGATTTACAAGATGCCAACCTTCAAGAAGCCATTTTGAGCGGTAGTATTCTTAGAGATGCCGATTTGCGAGCAGCTAATCTTAGCAATGCTTATTTATTGGGTAGTAATCTCAGTGATGCAGTTTTGAGTAATGCTAATCTTAGTGACGCTCATTTGTTAGGTGCAAATCTTTCTAATACCGATTTTTCTGGCGCTACAGTTGATAATGCTCGATTTGGATGGAATACAGGTATTTCTCAGAGGATGAAGGTTGAATTGCAGCTAAGAGGGGCGATTTTTGAGGATTGAATTGGGAATTGGGAATAGTGGTAGGTTGGGTTAGACGCACAACAACATTGAATTATTAACCGATTAATGAAATTGCGTCGTAACCCAACATCGGTATTTTGATTTAATCGTGAATTACTCGACATAAATTTTTTGCTCAAATGGATGATGTTGGGTTATGTCCTATCTGACACGTTTCGCTAACACTCCGTTCAACCCAACCTACCGCCTTAAAATAAAATAATAAGTAATCGTAGGTTGGGTTAGACGCACGACAAGATTTAATTATTAACCGACAATTTATATTGCGTCGTAACCCAACATGAGTATTTTAAATAGATTTTTTGCTCATATGATGGATGTTGGGCTTCTCTCCGTTCAACCCAACCTACAAATATAACCTAAATAATATCGAATATAATTGTATTTTATTTATCTCATCAAATAAATGGAATACCGTAGAGCAAAAATAGAAGGAGGTACTTTCTTTTTTACGGTTGTAACTCAGAATCGCGGTAACTTTCTGTGCGATGAAGAAAATATTGTATTGCTACGCCAGATGTTCAAACGGGTAATGAGGCAGCACCCTTTTACAATCGACGCGATCGCAATTTTACCCGAACATTTGCACTGTATTTGGACTTTACCACCAAATGATGATGACTTTTCAATTCGTTGGAGCTTAATTAAAGGTGGTTTTAGTCGGCGATGTCATCCAAAGTATAAAGAAAAAACCTCTGCATCGCGCCAGCACAAAAAAGAACAAGGAGTTTGGCAGCGTCGTTTTTGGGAACATCAAATCCGCGACGAAACAGATTTTAATTACCATGCAGATTACATTCATTACAATCCCGTGCGACATGGATATGTGAAAGCACCCAAAGATTGGAAATATTCAAGTTTTCATCGCGATGTTAAACGAGGTATTTATGATATTGATTGGGGTGCAGGAGTAGAATTAGAATTTCCCGATTGGGTAGGGAATGAATAATTGTAGGTTGGGTTAGACGCACGACAAAATTGAATTATTAACCGATTAATGAAATTGCGTCGTAACCCAACATCAGTTATTTGATTATTGTTATAAAGTAGATTTTAACGGGCCTTCTCTGCCCATCCCACAAGAGTTTTAATTGTAGGTTGGGTTAGACGCACGACAAGATTTAATTATTAACCAAAATGTTGAAATTGCGTCGTAACCCAACATCGGTATTTTGATTTGATCCCACATTCCGCACCTCAACTGTCACAGAAGTGTTTTTACTGATATTTTCTTCAATGTAAAGAATAAAAACAGACTTGAGGTATTCGAGTAGTCGTATTATTGACCGAGCTTACATAGAATTTATATTCTCAATAAGAAGCAATAAGCTTTGATATTGAATTCATAGATAAAAACTTATTGTTCCTAGCTGAATATCTCCATAATACTTATGCTTCATAAATAAAAAGTTATTATAATTTGTGACTATTGATTAAATGAATAGTCTTGATTACAAATAAATTATTGTGGATTTGCTTCAGCATTTATAATAGTAACGACATCTCTCTGGTAAAAATTTCAAAATATATTCTCTTTCTGAAGTCCAATTTGAGATTGATATTTCCGAGTTAAATTTAACTAAATGTATAGATTGGAAACGTTGAAATATCAACCGCATAGTCGGATTATTTATAGCTTTACCAAGCTGATTTTTAATCGTAGATTTAGATGCTGATAAAGCTTTTCTTATTTCTCTTTGAGCCAACGTATATACTAATAGACACAAACCCATTATCATAGCCATAGCTTGAATTCTTTCCGGAGATTTCAGAAAAATACTATCAGCAAAAAATAAAGGGTCTTTAATAAATCCAAATCCTCTCTCACAACTTTGCTGCGCTTTATATTCGGAAAGCATTTCATCATTACTAAGAGATTCTTCCTCTAAAATATTTGTTGCTAATATAAAACGTCCGGCACTGTTATAAGCCATTTTAATAGCATTTATATTTTCACAGATTGATGCGTTTACTTGATAAAAAGTTTTCTGTTCTGTTTTATTTTTTGATTTTGTTATCTTGTATTCAATATTATCGATTTGATGATATTTCAGCTTTTTATTGAAATTGTTCACTGATTGAATTGCTTCTTGCTCAGACTTAAATTCTGAATTCAGTAGTTTTTTTAAATTATTTGATGCGTTAATTTTAGATTTAGATATTCTCTTTTCTAATTTCCGTAAATCAGAATTTTTACGTTCAGAGCTTTCTACAACTAACCATCGTTGTTCAATTCCGCCATAATTTACAATTCTTTTACAATAATGATATTCTGGCAATGAACTAACAATAAAATCAGTTGATAGTAATGTTGATACTAATTCTTTTGCTATTCCTATAGTCAAAGGTACTCTGCATAACCATCTCATTCCAGATAATAAATTTACATTTTTAGCACTATATAAAGCTGCGTCTGCAACCATTAAACTATCATTATCTTTGATTTTATTTTTATATTCTAAAAATATTTTAGGAAAATTAGAAGAATCTGATTGATTCCCAGATGCAGTTTCAAAAAATATTGGTATGTCTCCATCCCCTGACGATACTAATTCTATAATAAATTGTTTTAAATCAGGTCTGTGGTCACGAGAATAACCATGAGTAATTTCGATAGCTTCTGGCGATTTTATCTCACATTGTGCATCATTATTAATGATTACCGAAGGTAAACTCGTATTATATTCTCCGTGTAAATGTAGTGAAGTTGAATCTAAATGTGACGATTTTAAACTAATATTAAATTGTTTATTTACATTTAAACTAACAGCTAAAAATATCTCCGTCAAACCTTTTAAAAATAACTTATCCAATACTCTACCTAGCTTATCATCATTTAAATACTCAGCTTTTACTCCTTGTCCTATTAAATATTCACACGGTTTATCTTTAAAAAACTCTGAAAATAAATATAAAGGACTACTTACAAAGCCCAGTCCATTTAATATCATCGCCTTTACTACATGTCCGGAGCTTATTTTTTCTTCTGGCTCTTTTCCACAGTATTCGTTAATAATTTCTACTAAACCTATAGAATCAACAATTCCTGCAACTATGCCCAAGTGATCTATATTTTTAATTTCAATTTCTTCGATATTAGGCATGACAGCAGACCGGAATAACATCTGCTAAAATTTTCGCATTTTTTCTACTATAAAACTTATTTACAGCAAGAATATTCTTAGAGTACATCGCACTCTAATTATTCGTATACATTATTTATTAATGAAATAGATTCTTATTTAACTTAAAAATTAGGCTTCATTTACTAGTACTTATAGACTATTAATCTGATTTTTCTTTAGTACCCATGAACTTGTGACAGTTAAGGTGCGGAATGTGGGTTTGATATGAATTACCAGACATAGATATTTTCCTACATGGTGGATGTTGGGTTTCGTTCCTCAACCCAACCTACCAACTTACCTCTTGAAACAAGATGTTGGGTTACGGCGCAATTTAATTTTGGGTTAAAAACAAATTTCTTCGTGCGCCTAACCCAACCTACAAATGCCCCATCCCCAATCCCCACTACATTCTCAAATCTGCAATCGCACCTTTTGTCATTGCTGCAATAGCTTTATCTGTAGCTTTGGGCAAATGATAATATTTACCTCCAGCATTTTTAGCCAACTCTTTCGCAAATCCTGTAGACACAAATTTGCTTTCGGTGTCGATTACTAACAACTGCATTCCTAAAGCGCGGATTTTAGCGGCAACTTCTAATAATTCTCCTTTGATATCTGGCTTTACTCCTGGCTCTTGAGGTTCTCCCAAGGAACGAGATAAGGAAATGTTACCGCGTCCGTCAGTAATTGCAACTATAACTACTTGTCCGATGTCTCCGCTTCTTTGAGCATTCAAGCCGACGTGGGCGGCTTGGGTTAATCCGTGGGCTAATGGTGAACCACCGCCGCAAGGCATTTTTTCTAAGCGGGTGCGGGCTAAGGTAATGGAACGTGTTGGTGGTAAAATTACTTCTGCTTGCTCTCCTCGGAAGGGTATTAATGCTACCTGGTCGCGGTTTTGATATGCTTCTGTTAATAATTGCATTACCGCTCCTTTGGCTGACTGCATCCGGTTGAGTGCCATTGAACCGGAAGCGTCTACAACAAATATTACTAATGCTCCGGCTTTCCTCGCCAATCTTTTTGCACGAATATCGCCTTGCTCTACGATGACGTTTTTACCGGGATTTCGTTGTCGTCGTGCTTTTTGATATGGTGCTGCGGCTCGCAATGTAGCATCTACGGCGATACGACGGACTTTTCCTTTGGGTAGCATTGGTTTGATATAGCGTCCCCTGTCGTCGGAAAAGATTAAACCGCGACTTCCAGAGTTACCTTGACGCTGGGCTGTTTGAGCGAAGTAAAGTACGCTTTCATCTAAGATTACACCTTCTGGATCGAAGACAAATTCTTCGGGAATGCCTGGTGGCTCCTGCTCTTCTTGGTTAGAATCTTCTTCTTGTTCCTGTTCTTCCTGTTCGTCTTGCTCTTGTTCGGATTCGTCTTCTGGCTCGTCTTGGCTTTGTTGAGGTGGTGGCGGTGGTGGCTGTTGCTCTTCTTCTGGTGGTGTTTGAATTACCGTTGCGCGGGGTACTATGACTAATTCCACCGCACGCCGCAAGTCTTCGGAGCTAACTTTATTTCTTCCGTCGAGGGCTGCGGATGCTTTTGCTACTCGCACGGCGAATAATTCGGCGCGATGTCCCTGCACTACACCACGAATTGCTTCTTCAACTAGATAAGTAATTTGTTCTTGGCTGATGGTAACTTCTTTTAACCATTCCCGCGCTAAGACAATTTGAGTTTTGATCGAATCTATATCGTCTTCGTACTGCTGGAGAAATTCTTGAGGTGAACGGGAATAGGAAATTGCTTGCTCTACTGCTTGTACTCTATCATCTAAACCTAAAACGCCGTCTGCTGATAGGGAAATGGCAATTCTGTCAAGTAAATGTTCGCGTAAATTTCCTTCTTCGGGATTATAAGTAGCAATAAACAACGATTTGCAAGAATGTTGAAAACTGATTCCTTCCCGTTCGATTTGGTTGCGCCCTTCGGATAGTACGCTTAAAAGTTGATTGCTAATTTGCTCATCTAAAAGATTGATTTCATCTACATACAGTACGCCGCGATGTGCTGCTGCAAGTAAACCCGGTTGAAATACCGTATCTCCTTGTTTAACAGATTTTTCCACATCCACCGAACCCAAAAGTCGATCTTCGGTGACTCCTAAAGGGATTTGTAAAAATGGTGCGGGGATAATTTCAGTTTCTATTGTAGAGACGTTAAATTTAACGTCTCCAGATTTAACGTCTCTACATTTTAAATCGTCATCCCATTCTTCTGGTTTATCGGGATTGCAGTTACTAATGGAATCTTTTACAACTTCGATTGGTGGTAGTAAAGCGTGAATAGCCCTTGCCATCACCGATTTCGCCGTTCCTCTACGTCCGGCGATCGCCACTCCTCCTAATTCTGGATCGACGACTGCTAATAGTAAAGCTATTTTGATCGCTTCTTGACCAACTACAGCGGTTAAGGGAAAAGTAGTAAAACTAGAATTAACAGTGGATGCAGCCATTTTTTATATAATAGTTAGTCTAATCTTATAGCTTACCAAATCTAGTTGAAATAATTCAAAATTTAAATGCGGAGATTATTACGAAAGCAGTAATCTCAAATTTAAAGTATTCCCAGTGACTTCAGTTAAAATCATTACTACAACGGGTGTAAGTTGAAATAATTAAAATGGCCATTAGCAATCACGAACGAGTTGGTAGAGGTTTAATTCTTCTAAATCAAGGCTTGTATCCTTATGTAAAAAGAGAAATGCAGAAAGTATACGGTGAAAGTTGGTTAAATGAAACTGCATCGTGTTTTTCAAAAGAACAATCCCGACGTAAGGCAGAAGAAATTTTGAGCGAAGATATTTCTGCTTTACTCAGAGTTATGATTAGACATTGGGAAAAGGTATTTAAAAAATTGAATTTTGAAAATCGCGCTTTGGTGGGTGAATTAATTGAGATTCGCAATAAATGGGCGCATCAACGCCGTTTTTCGGCAGATGACTGTTATCGAGCTATTGATACTATAACTAGATTGCTCAAAGCTATATCTGCATCTGAAGTCAAAATAGCAGAACAATATAAGCAAGAAACTTTATTTTTATTATCTCCTAAATCAACTCAAAATGTTGACAAACAAGAGAAATTAATAGAAATTATCCAACAAGGAAAGTTTAATAATGATTCGCTTTTACGCTGTGCGCTGACTCACCGTTCTTACGTTCACGAACATCCCCAAGAAGGCGAACATAACGAACGTTTAGAATTTTTAGGTGATGCTTTATTAACTTATTTAAGTGGAGATTACCTTTACCGTCGTCATCCACAAGTTGGAGAAGATGAATTAACCCGCAGACGTTCGGCACTAGTAGATGAAAAGCAGCTATCAAGATTTGCTTTGGAAGTCGGTTTAGATTTGAGGATGAGATTGGGTAAAGGTGCCATTCGTGAAGGAGGATACCAAAACCCAAATTTACTTAGCAGCACTTTTGAAGCAGTAGTTGCGGCTTTTTATCTAGATAATAATTCAGATATTGAAGCATTGCGTAATGTGGTTGAACCGCTATTTGATTCAGTTCCTGAAGAAATAGTTGAATTTCGTTCTAATCTCGACTCTATAAATCAGTTGCAGGCATGGGTTCAGCGGCACATTCCACAAAATCCACCCAATCTTCCCAAATATATTTTCATAAAAACAGGTGGTGTACCTCACGCTCCAGAGTTTCTCTGCGAAGTATTTATAGATAATAAAAAATACGGAGAAGGTAGAGGAAAAAATAAACAAAATGGTAAAAAAGCGGCTGCAATTGATGCTTTAAATAATTTAGAAGAAGAGGGTTTTATTTAAAATTTCAAATAGGGAATTGTGAATTGGGAATTGGGAATTAAGATATACTTTAATTATTGGCTGATAACTGTTCACTGTTCACTGTTCACTGCATCTCCAAGGGCAAAATAACGGTAAAAGTAGAGCCACTTCCTAATACAGAATAAACTTTAATTTCACCTTGAACTATTCCGATAAGTTGCGATACTATTGCTAAACCTAAACCCGTACCGTCTATAGCACAATATTTTTCTTTAGAAGCAGCACGATAGTAAGGATTAAAAATATTTTGTAAGTCTTCTTCAGAAATACCAATCCCCGTATCTGAAACTTCAATTTTCCACTTATTCTCATCTAAAGTTTCGCAATTTATTTCAATTGTTCCCGATTCGGTATAGCGAATCGCATTACTAAGAAGGTTTGTAAGAATTTGTTGTAATTTTAATGCATCTGTGACTACTGTCTCAGGAGCTTTTCGATAATTAGTGACAATTTCAAGATTATTCTTTTCCAAAGAAGGTTTTAACATATTATGCACTTCTTCAATCAATTCACCCGGATTGATTGGTTCTAACTTCAATTTTGTTTCTCCTGCTTCCAAACGAGAAATTTCTAATGTGTTATTAATTAATCGCAACAATTTTCTGCCACTAATTAATACTTGCTCGATATGTCCCAAATTTCCATAAGCACTTTTAATTTCGGTTTTCTGTTTTTGTATTCGTAAAAATAAATCAGAATAGCCAATAATTGATGTTAAAGGGCTTTTTAACTCGTGTGCTAAATGAGAAATATTTTCTTGAGAAGTCTCAACAAATCGAGTTAATTCTTGATTGTGCAAAGTTAATTGATTTTGTAGATTTTCTAATTCTTCAATTCGCTGTTGTGTATAGCTTTGAAAACACCGAGCAATTGCTTCATCCACCACGCTATCAATTGAACGTATTGCTTGTATTACTTCCGGTGCTGTTGCTTTGAGTAAGTATTCTTCTAAAGTAGAAAATATTACTTGACGAAACAGGTGGTATTCTCTAGCAATTTCCAAAGCATCATAACCTTGTTCGGCTCGGAGAATCCCATGATTTAAACTTGCTTCTACTATTGTCTGAAAATTATCTTTTTTTTCTTGGGAAAGAACTACTGCTAGTGCTATAAGTACATGATCGAGATGATCTATTATAGCTGGACGAGATAAACCGTAGGTACTTTCAATTCTGCTGTCTTCGCAAACTTTTTTCAGCCATATTTCGATGATTTTATCTTTGTTCTCAGTTAGTAATTGACTAAAATCTTCCATAAAATTCCGCTAATTGAAGCTAATTAAAGCTAATTCAAAATCTCTTTGCTTTTATTGTAGTTTAGCTGCGACAATATTTAACTAACAAAATCTTCTATATATTTCGTTACAAAGCATACTTTCAATATTCCCGTTTCTCTATCTTTCGTTTACCGCAAAAAAGTTATACAAACAATTATTTTCTGCCAACTTTGCATTACTTAATATAGATTAGAGGTGGTGTTTATATCTAAAAATTTCTAAATTTACCGATTTGTGCCGATCAATTTTTAAAATTCGCATAATTTAAACTAGAAATTAAGCACGCAAGGATGTAAAAATATTATCGATGTAAGTCAGTACTCGATTTAGTGTTTTTGTATGAATTTAAAATTCGCAGAGAAGAAATATAGCTAAAAATATTGATTTTTTTTTTAATAAATAGATATTATTACTTATAGTAAAAATAATTATTCTAAATGTATAATTTAATGTCAATCTTAAGGAGGATGAATTGTGGCTGTAAATTTTAACATGCTAACAGATTATACAGTTAAAATCATGGGATTTACAGGTATAATAAACTACTGAACATTGCTTAGTATTGGGTATAGACAAGATTGTAAAATAGAGAACTTTTATTAGGACTAAAAAAGAAGCATGAAACCGTCAGAAGAGTACAATAATATTTCGCTTGAAACAGGGCAAATGGTATCGAGTAGAGATATCAGCAAGCCAGTAGGATTTAGTAATCCTGAGATTCATGAAAACAATAGCTTAAATAAAGTCAGAGATATTTTAATTGGCTCTCAAATGCGGGAGCTAGATAAGAAGTTTGCCCGTTTAGAAGAGCGTTTGGTGAAAGAATGTAGCGATTTGAGGGATGAAACGAGGAAGCGACTGGATACATTAGAAAATTTTATTAAAGAGGAAGCAGATTCTTTAAGTTCCAGGACAAAAAATGAGCAGGTAAAGCGAGATGAAGCTGTAAAAGCTATAAATGAAGAACAAAGAAAGCTAGCAGAATCTTTAGAGAAAAAAATGGCTGAAATTGATGAAGAAGCAAATAAAACTCAACGAGAGTTGCGTCAGCAAATTTTTAGTCAATCTCAAAGTTTGCATGATGATATTCGACAAAAATACGAGGAAATCGTAGCTTTATTAGAGAGAGAGACATACGAACTCAGGAGTGAAAAAACAGATCGCAATCAATTAGCGGCTTTGTTTTCAGAATTAGCGTTACGATTAAATTCTCAATAAAAACGTTATTTTAGTCAAATTATTTTGGATTTTAGATTTTGCGGAAAGTTAAGGGTGTAGATTTTCTTCCCTTTAAACTTTTCAAGACGGATTCTAGATTAAAAAGCTAATCTCTTGCTTTCAAACAGAGGATAATCATTATTGTTTGGGGATAAACTCTAATTTAGAATCAAAGGTTGGTTGTTTTCGGAGCATTCCAAAACTTCAAATCTTCAAATCTCTTGTGTAAGTGAGAAGAAAATCCGAAAAATCTAAAATCTAAAATCTCTGAAAGCTTATTGATTTAAATCAAAAAATTTTACCGATGAGTAATTCTAACGGGAATCGATTAACAGAAGAATCTTTAAATAATAATCGCGTTGAAGGTAATAACGATCTAGGTGAATTAGCTGAATTAAGCGAGTTGCGAAGTTTACTTTTAGGAATCGAGCCACCAAAACTTCATCGGTTTTACGAAAAACTGGACAATCCTCAAGTTGATGCTGAAGATATCAGTAAAATGCTTCCCGAAGCGGTGATTTTGCGAACGATGCAGGACGATCGGCTATCTGAAGCTATGATTCCTACAGTTGAGCAAGCGATTGATTCTTCTGTAAAGAAAGATATTAACATACTTTCCGAAGCAATTTTCCCAATTATTGGACCAGCTACCAGAAAGGCGATCGCCACAGCTTTGGATGAGATGTTGCAGTCGTTCAATTATGCTTTGGAACACAGCCTTTCACCGCAAAGTGTAAAGTGGAGAATAGAAGCGAAACAAACGGGGAAATCGTTTGCGGAAGTTGTACTATTGCGAACGCTGGTTTACCGGGTGGAGCAGGTATTTCTGATTGATAAAAACAGCGGATTGATGCTGCAACACGTTGTAGCGCCGAAGATAGAAGCTCAAGATCCGTCTTTAGTATCGGCGATGTTGAGTGCGATTCAAGATTTTGTGAAAGACTCGTTTAATATGCGAAAACATGAGAGTTTGCATACTTTAGAGTTTGGCGAACTTACTATTTGGATTGAAGAAGGACCAGTAGCAGTTTTAGCGGGTATTATTCGCGGAAATGCACCGGAAGAATTAAGGATTGTATTTCGCAATGCCATAGAAAAAATACATTTAAATTTAGGTCAGAAAATCCGCGATTTTTCTGGGGATACGGAAGTTTTTGCAGCCAGTAAGCCGTATTTAAAAGCTTGTTTGGAATCTGACTATACAAAACCATACAAAACACAATATATTTATGCATGGTCTTCTGTAGGTATCCTGGTGATATTATTAGGTGCTTGGGGATTTTTAAATTTTCGAGACAATCAACGCTGGAATAATTACGTCCAAAGTTTGCAAGAGCAACCAGGAATTGTAGTCACTAAAACGGGAAAAAGAAATGGTAAATATTTTATTGCAGGTATGCGCGATCCGTTAGCCGTTAAACCAAATACGCTGATCAAACAAGCAAATCTCAATCCGACAAAGGTAATCGATCGGTGGAAGCCTTTTATCTCTTTAGAGCGGCAATTTATTACTAAAAGAGCCTCGAAATTACTGCAAAAGCCTACAACAGTTAGTTTTAAACTGGATGAAAACGGCGTTTTGAATGCTACAGGTTCTGCATCTCGCAAGTGGATTTTGTCGGCAAGACAACAAAAACCATCGCTATCTCTTCTTGGTATTACTGAATATCAAGATAAAGATTTACAGGATTTAGATATTGACCAGCTTAATATTTACAAAAAACAAATTGAAGAAGTAATAGTAATGTTTGAACAGGGTACAACAGAATTTTTACCTGGTGAATCAGAAAAAGTAGTCAAATTAGTCCCTAAACTACGAAAACTAATTGATGCTGGTGAATTTCTAGAAAAGGATGTATTAATTGAAATAACAGGACATACAAGTATTTTAGGAAATAAAGAAACGAATATCAAACTATCTCAAAATCGTGCGAAGAGAATTTTAACCTATTTCACATCTATGGGCATCGATCGAAATAAATTTAGTACAAAAGCATTAGGTTCCGAACAAATCTTACGTCCAGAGTTAAGTGATGAAGATAAAAAATTCAATCGCAGAGTGTCATTCAAAGTTATTATAGACGACATTGATAATTAGGTAAGGTTTGAAAGCTTAATGCTCCAGAAAAAAATCTGTATGGTAGGTGCATTTGCCACTGGTAAAACAAGCTTAGTAGCTAAGTTCGTTTACAGCATATTTTCGGAAAAATATCAAACTACTGTGGGAGTGAAAATTGATAAAAAAACATTAACGGTAGAAGAACAAGAATTAAATCTAATTCTATGGGATTTGTACGGAGAAGATGAGTTTCAGAAATTAAGAACTTCTTATCTTAGGGGTTCATCTGGTTACTTATTAGTAGTGGATGGAACGCGAAAAAGTACTTTACAAACAGCTATTGATTTACAACAACGAGTTGAAGAAAATTTGGGTAAATTACCTTTTATTTTGGTTTTAAATAAATGGGATTTACAAGATGAATGGGAGTTAGATTCTGAAAATATTGAAGCTATTGAACAAAAAGGATGGACTACGATCAAAACAAGTGCAAAAACTGGATTGAATGTAGAAGAAATTTTTCATATACTTGCTACCAAAATACTGGAGGGATGAATGCATGGATATCCCGTTACCTGTGAATAATTATCTTGTTAATTTTATGAGAGAAAGCCGTTCTCTGGCATATCTTTTTGTAGGTAAAGATGGGTGTTTAATTAATTGGGGTGGCGATCTAACTGAATATGGAATATTTGATTTACAACAAGGAGTTGATGCTAGTCAGCAAATTTTATTCCTGGAAGGACTTTTACCACTTGATGATTTTCCATTGTTTCTACCTTGCGTAAAAACTAATAACGCAGTTTGTGCGGATGTGCATTTATTCCCGGAAAAGGAAGGAGATTGGGTATTACTACTAGATGCAACTTGGGATGAAATACAGATATTTAAAGTTCAACAGCAAGTAAACTCTTCTCGTTTAACGGAACGCAAACAATAGTAATATTATATTGGGAATAAATAGTAAGGATTAGAGAAAACAGTAGCAAGAGGAGACAATTCACAAATAATATCAATTTATGCCCGCAGAATAAGACCCTTGATATAAAAGAATTTCTGAGTTTTTAAGCAAGTTAAATAGCATAAAAGGTACGCTCTATAATCTAAAATTTAAAACTTAAAACTTAAAATTGAGTTGACTGTCTAATTATGAGTGAAACTGTAACGGCAGAAATTTTTGCTGCTTTAAATATTTTAGTTTTAGAACGGATTGATGTCGATAGATTTAAGATTGTGGGAAATATTCCCAAGTGGGTAAGGCGATTTTGTCGCAAAAACTTAAAGTCAGAGACAGAAATTTTAATTCCTGAAGAAGATTTTCCTTTTGTAGAGAACTTTTTAATTGATGCAGAAGAATATTGGCTCCTTAATGATGATAAACCTTTAAAATCGGGAATCTGGAGCGATTTAGATATATCTGGCAACGAATTTCATTTTGAAGCTTCCGCCTTGCTTGTAGATGAGAAAAAAATATTGCTCATTGAAATGATGCGCGATTCTTATATAGAAAAACAGAACTTGATTCAGCAAGCTAGAGAGAATAAGCTTAATTATCAAAATATTATTAAAGAAAAGCAGAAAAAAGAAGTTTTAATTCACTGTATTATACATGATGTTGCCGGACAGCTAAGCGGTATTAACTGTTGTTTGGCTTTGCTAGAAATGGAAAATTTAACTCAGAAAGGTAAACAGCGTTTAGAAATCGGTAGAAAGCAAACTATTCAACAAGAAATGCTGATTCGACAAATATTGAATGCATTTTCTACAGAAGTTGAATCATTAGAAAGCTTTACAAATGGCATTGAGCAACCACCAGATGTTTTAGTGTCTGCACGTCATGTGATTGAATTACTCACGCCGACTTTTGTATTAAATAAAATGCGCTTACAACTTTCTGAAGATATAGATAATTCCGCAGATTGGCAAGTGGTTGGTGACAAATCGCGTTTAGAGAGAATATTAGCAAATTTAATCGAAAACGCTTTCCGTCACAGCCCCCCCAACTCTACCGTTACTGTAAATTTACAGCTAGCCGATGAAGAATCTATTATTGTAAGCGTCGAAGATGAAGGAAGCGGTGTACCCGAAGAAATTGCCGATACTTTATTTCAAAAGTTTACTCAAGGAAACAATGAATCTGGCAAATCTGGACTCGGGCTTTATTTCTGCAAAATCACAGTCGAACGCTGGGGAGGAGAAATCGGTTTTACACCTCGCGAAAATGGGGGTTCCCGATTTTGGTTTCGTTTATTGAAAGCTAATTAATGGGGATTGGGGAGAGGGGGGAGAGGGGAAAACAAGGAGAAATTAATTCTTAACTCCTAACTCATAACTTCTAATTCCTAACTCCTAACTCCTCACTTTTAACATTCAGCGAGTAAACATCGATACCGCGTCCGAAAGCGAAACGTAAGGAAGCTGGTAAATTTTTACTTGATAAAGTGATGAAGATAATTATTGCTGCTAAGGTAATTCCAGAATTAAGTCCGAATATATTGCGATAGCCGATTTGTTGAGCAATTCCACCAAAAATTGGGCCAGCAAGTGCTACACCAATGTCAAAACCAATCATGCACAAACTGAATGTCCTTCCTCTTTCATGAGGATAGCTTCTATCTGTTATCATCGCCGAAATCATCGGAATTATCGTACCGCCACCAATTCCTTCTACAGTTGCTGCTAATAAGAAATCTTCCGAACTATTAGCATTCCATAATAATAACATTGCTAATGTATAGCAAATTAAACTCGACGTAATGAATAAACCCCGACCAAATTTATCGCTAGCTTTTCCACAAAACAACCGAGAGCAAAAACTAGCTATTGCTACTACCGTGTAAAACAATCCGGGGTTTAAATCTACTTCAGTGGATTTGATAAATAATGTGACGAAAGTATGTAAATTCCCTAGAGTTAAACCAATTATTAATAAGAGGATAGCAGGAATTCTAACTCTAGGAGCAAGCAGCTTTAACCAGAATGAACTATTGGTATTTATGACTTGTTCTTGTGCTTCAACTATAGGATTGATAATTGGTATAGAAAATAATAATCCCAAACAAGCCAAAATACTAGACAATATAAATAATGGTGTATAACCGGCAGTTTCCATTAAATAACCACCTAATGCAGGCCCAATTGCCATACCAAGAGGATTAACTAAACTCATATAACCAATCAATTCACCGCGATTTTTTACAGGTGCGATATCTGCAACTAATGCTAAAAATGCCGTAGAAAAAGCAGCAATACTGATACCGTGGAAAGCTCGGATAACAATTAATAGTGGTACAGATTGAACCAAATTGTAGCCAATAGGAGCTATTGCAGATGATAAAAGACCGATTATTAATACAATTTTTCGACCTCTTTTATCTGCTAATTGACCTAATAACGGACGAAATAATAATAGTCCAATAGCAAAGCTACCCATTACTAAACCGATTTGCTGCTTTGTTGCTCCAGTATCTTGGATATAAAGCGGTAAAGTTGGTAATAAACAAGCTAAACTAGCCCAAAATAATAAACCTGCTGCAAATAAAACCAGCAGGTTTTGTCGTAATTTACTATCAAGTGAAAATAAAATCACGGCAGATGCAAGTATTGTGTGAGGTTTGCATTTGTAGTTTTTGATTCGCGGTTGATAACAACTTTGGATAAAAGACTACAAAATCTATGTTACATTACTTTACATATTGCGAACCGAAGAGATCGATTATACGAGATGGAAGCCCACACAACAAGAGTTATGTGAATTTCTCTCAAGAATATAAAATTGAACGGCAGCTAACAATGATTATCTAATGACTAGGTTTTTATACGATCAATTTGCGAAGGATTATTTGGAAGAATTATTACAGCCACTCGGAAAAATAGAAACTAGCAAAAAAGTACCGGCAGAAATAAGGGAGATTGACGTTTACTTTGCACCGTCATCTCAACCCACGACAGATGCCATACAATTGGGATTATTAGGGAAAATAGCCGATAAACCCGCACTTATAGAACCATTTAGAGGTGCGGTAAAAATTTCAGAAATCCGTAGCTGCATGAACAAATTGTTCTATATTATTGCCGACGCAGAACGCCAAAATAAACGCGATAATACTTTTATAAAAGAAGACGATTTACCTAAATTATGGATTTTATCACCTACGGTATCTACAACTATATTAGATGGATTTAAAGCCAGTCTCGACGAAGAAAATTGGGGCGCGGGAGTATATTTTCTGGGGGATTATCTCAAAACCGTAATTATCGCCATCCATCAATTACCTCGTACCCCCGAAACCTTGTGGTTAAGGCTTTTAGGCAAAGGGAGAGTGCAGCAAAAAGCGGTAGAAGAATTAGAAACCCTTCCTCAAAATAATCCCTTACGTAATAAAGCAATTGATTTATTATTAAGTTTAAAGACTCAGATAGAAGTTAAACAAAATCCAGACGAAGAAGATAGGGAGGCACTTATGGGCTTATCACCAATTTATCTACAAAGATTAGCAGAAGCAGAACAGAAAGGAGTTCAAAATGAGCGACGTACCGTTATAGAAAATCTATTGCAAGCAAGATTTGGCACTTTGGATAATGAATTAAAAGAGATTATTCAGCCATTATTAGGGTTAACTCCAGAAGAATTTTCTCCGTTACTAATACAATTATCACGCGAGGAATTGCTTTCTAGATTTCGGCAGGAGTAGGATTTATAAAAGGGAACGGGGAAGAATAAGAAGGGTACGAAGTCTATATTACATTACTTTACATAGCAAGATCGTAACGAGATAATAAGCGATTAAAATTGAGTAAGTTTAGCACCTTAGAACTATACCTATGAGGCAACTAGATATAACTCAAGCGAAATCCAATTTATCGAAACTTCTCGATTTAGCTATTTTAGTTTTATTCTACTTTGGATGTAATCACCTCCGCAGGACGTAATATTGTCTCACCTAAAAGAAATCCGCGACGTACTATTTTAGTAATCGTTTGGTTTGGTATGTCAGTCCTAATTTCTCGATCTACTACGCGACACAAATCGAAATCTGGCTGTGTTTTCTCCAATTCGATAGAAGAAATTTGACGCTTTTTTAGTACATTCAAAAGCTTACGATGAGCAGCTCCGATGTTTCGAGGTAAGCGTTGACAAATTTGAGGAGTAAGTTCGGAGTTGCTTGCTAAATATTCGAGTAAAGTTTCTAATGCATCTCCAACTTTTAATAATTCTAAAAACAAATCTTCGTTAGATGCTGCCGATTTGGTTTTCTGTTCTCGCAAGGATTGCTTGAGCAGCATATTATCTTTTTCAAGAGTGGCTAATTTTTCTATTAACTGTTCGCGGTTTTCTTGATTCAGAATTAAATTTTGGGATGTTTTAGACATGGGAAATATTTTTAGATTTAGATAAAAAAGATAAAGTTTCATTTGCCCAAGTATGCACCTGGGAATGGGAATGATTAGTTAATATTTGACACAAAGCTATTGCCCTATGTAATTGTCCCGTCATTTGATAGGATTTAATCAGCCATATTTGGGCTTGAATGTAATCTTTACTGTTTCTTTCAGTGCAAGCTTGACAGTAATCCTCCAAGTATTTGATAGCTTTGGGATAACGTTTTTCTTTGGCAGCAGTCATACCCTCAGTAAATAATTCTGATGACATAGGTAAGGATTCTCGCTCTATCAATTGTTCTTGGGTAGCTTTGATAATTGCTTGCTCTAATCCATCAAATTCTGACAATAAAGTTAATGTTTGTTCTGGCTCTTGTAAAGCCGATAAATCGCTAGATTTGAATCGTGCTATCGTTGGTAATATAGGAAGTAAATAGTCAGCTATAATACGTTCTTCACCCTTCATCAAGCTTTTTTGTGCTTTGGCAATAACATCTACAGGATATTGCTTGCGCTTCATTGCTGTTGCTACAGCTTTAGTAATTTCTGCTTTGGAAGCCGATTGGGATATACCTAGAATGTCGTAAGGATTATGTTCCATAATCTAAATATCCTTGATTAAATAATTTGTATATTTCGATAAATTTCCTGGAATGCAGGTTCATCTGGACAAATTTCGTAAGCCCAATGTCCTAACTGTTGAACAAATTCTAAAGTTAAACTTCTCTGCTTGATACCATTAACTAAGGTAATAATAAAAAACTCGGCAACGTAATGGCGAATTGAGTCATGCTGTGAATATTTAGCGCTGCTAACGGCTTCATCAAATTTATCCTGCTTCATCAATTCCTGAATATTTTTGATTTCTTGACTAAATTTATAAACTTCTTGTACGTTTTGGTCATCAGGACAAAGTTCGTAAGCCCAAAGCCCTAAATTATAAATACTATCAAACCCCAATTCTCGGCTTTGAAAACCCTTAACTAATATGTCCAGACAAATTTCTGCAACAACACTTCGGATGCGTGGATTACCAGATTGTTTAGCACGTTTGACAGCTTTTTCAAAATTACTATTTTTAAGCAATTTATCAATTTCTTCTATTTCTTGATTAAATTTAATTCCTTCAACTAAATCGACGACAATAGGATTATCAATATCTATCTGCTTAATTTGTTCTAGCTGTTCAAGCGCTTGTTTATTTGTAATTTTTTGATCGACAAGTTTTTCTCGTATTTCTTCTGCTTTGTACTCTGCGAGATAACTTTTAGAAGCTTGACTTGGTAAAATGTCATACCAAAATTGAGCAAATTCTAAATGTTCTGTGGATTCCGATATCGCTTGACGTTGTAAACCACATAATTTATCTATTTCTTGTTGATAATCGGCAGAAGTTTGAATTTGCGATCGCGCTAATTTGAGGGGAATAACTGCTTTTCTCCATTGTTGTTGTTGTAATTGATAGCAACCTTCATGGAAAGCAAGGAAATTTTGAGCAAATGTTTCAATCTCAGAAATTGGTTTGCTAGAAGGTTTGAGTTTTATTGCTCGTTGAATATCTCCTTCAACGCAAGCAGCTACTGCTAACCCCCAAGGAGTATAAAGCGATCGCAAGATATTTTGGCTGGGTTCAATGTCATCAAAGATGATGTTTTTCCACAGGGGAAGAAAACGACTGTAACATCCTGGTGCGATAAATACATCTTTGACTTTCATACCCGTTTTGGGTGGATTACCCATTAAACGAAGGGCTACCATTTCTAAACGATAACAATCGCGTAACTGGAAATATTCATCAGTATTTTGGTCTTTAAATGTATCAATTATTCTTTCTAGTCGTCGCTGTAATTCTGAAGAAATTGATTCAATATCTATAACTTGGTTTCCCAGCCAAGGGACATCTTTAAGAATTGGATCGTGAGTCAAATTTGCCAATGCTGTCGGTAAAGCAACAATCAAGTCTGAGATATTACTGTTATTACTTTGAGTATGGTAGTAAGTTGTTACGAACCAATTGTGTAAAGTTGTGAGATTGGGATCTGAAATCCAGGCTTGTTCGGCTTTATTGGCGATAATTTGCTTATTAGTATCCTGCCAAATTGCTGCTTCTAAACGTAGTTGAATATGATTATTTAAATTTGCTTCTACCAAGGAATCGGAACCGAATTTTTGTGTAAATTCCGTACTTGCTGTTTTTGCTTGTTCCAGATTTTCATCTTTAACAAGTTGCTCTATATTCTGAATGGCTAACAAACGTTGCCGTTGGGAAAGACTTTTGAGCATTTCCTTTTGGGCTGCTATTTCGTTGCTAGATAACCCCTGCCACTCCTTATATGCTGCTTCTAAATATCCTTGTTGCGCTAAAGCAAATCCCCGCAGGTAAAATGCTGGCTGTACTTCTAAACCTTCTAAATAAGATAGTACATTTACCCATTCTTTAGTTTTAGTTGCTACTACTGCTAAACGTAATTGACATTCTGTCGGCTCTGGTAAAAGAACTTTCGCAGATTCATAAAAAGAGGTAGCTTCTACCAAATTACCTGCTTTTTCTGCCTGAAGTCCGGCTCGGTATTTTTCTCTACCTTTGACAATCTGCTGTAGCTTTTCGATTAATTCGATGCCATCGGCACGGTTAAACTTACTCAGGGCAGATGACAACAGCGCAATTGCAGCCTGTAGCTTACCCAAATCGGCGGCTTGCTCGGCTTTTTGCAAGGCTTCGGAGTAGCTTTTTTCTTGTTCAACGTAGGTTTTACAAGTTTTAATTGCTGCTTCGAGAGCTTCTGTTAAATAAAGTTTTCCGGCTTGATGATAAATGGCGATCGCTTGTTGATAAAAGCGATTTTCTGCTTTGTACTCAGCATCTTGGACTAATTTTTGAAAAGAGTGTCGTTTTTGGAGTTCCTGCTGACATTGCTTAATAGCATGAAATACTTTATCGTCTTGAAGAATTTTAGTACAGCGTTGATAAAAGAGAATCGCATTTGTAATCTTTTGAGTTACTAATGGATTGCCAGTATCTTGTCTAAGTAATGCTTTAGCTTGTGTAATAAATTTGTCTGCTTGTGCAACTTTTTTACGCCACTGCTTTAACTGCTCTTTGAGTTGCTCTAAAACATTACCCAAGAGCAATTTCTGACTCAATTCTTGCCAAAACCCAGATTTAGCAGACCAATTATTAATAGTATTTTGTGCAAGGATGATAGCTTCCCGTAATTGTTTTTTTTGAGCCAGTTGTTGTGCTTGTTTACTGGCTGCTATCGTTTGTTCTCTTTTATTCAAACCATCAAGGAAATTCATCCATCATTCTCCTTGCAGTTGGGAATTTCAAACACTTCCCCTACATCGATGTAGTCTTCCCGATCCTTGAGTTGGGGGTTAGCCTCCACCATTACTTGCCAAGAAGTTTCTTCACCGCATAATTTCTCTGCTATCTCACTCAGGTTATCTCCAGTTTTAACTGTATAAGTAACAGGTTGCAAAGGCCCAAAAGACACTCTGGGAACAATAGGAGTTTGGGGGCTGGGAGTCGCAATAATAACAGGGTTAGTTGTAGTAACTGACTCAGTAATTACCTGTGGTTGAATAAACATGAAACTCCCTAATACTCCTAATCCCATACCAATTAACAGAATCAACAGCGCAGTTAAAAATTGCCATCGAGAATTAGGTTTTGACGGGGAAGTTTCTACTGCTGGCAATTGTTGCAGCATACGAATTAACGATAAATCGGTATCGCAATTCGGGCAATTATTACCTTCAACTTCCGTATATCCACAGACAGGACAGTTGAGTTTGATGGTCATCGCATCAGTCCTGTCGCAATGGTATTGCTAGGCAATTGTTGGTTCAGCCAGTTACTGACATCTGGTTGCAGTTCCAGCCATAAACGTTCGGCTTCAATATCGTTACCTGCTCGCATGGCACCTATCATCCGAGAGAATTTTTCAGTCATCGCATTGGCTTGGGTAGGTGCAACTGTTTGGGCTTGGTGAATTGCCGCAATACAAGCTTGAATTAACTGTACTTTATCGGGCAAATTATCCAGTTCAGTTTGGATATCTTCACTTAGAGACTGCATTTTAGAGATATCCCCTGCGTTAATCGCATCCTGCAAATTATTACTTAGTTTTTGCAATCTTTGCTGCTGTTCTGAAGGAATAATAAAATCGCAGAGTTGGAGAACGCGATCGCATTCATTAATCATTACTCCAGCTTCTAAACTTTCTTTAGACATGGAAACCTGGAATTTTTGCAGGTTTGCGTAAGCGCGATCGCGAAAATCATGGCGCTCTTCTCCACTACGAGAATAAATTTGGTTAGATAGCTGAACAACAGGAACCGCTAAACACAGAGCTTTTTCGACTCCTACCGCAGTTAAATTCTGCTGATTCAAATCGGCGATCGCATCTTCTAATTCTCTGTTAATTTTCTCGTCCGAACCTCCCCTTGAGAAGTTACCACTAACTGTGACAGATGTATCGTTTTTCAAAGTAGCAGTTATCGTTAAACCGCTGTTCTTTTCATCCAGTGTCAAGAACACTTGAACTTCTGTTCCGGTTGGGTATTTTTGTTCCAATCCCAACCATATATCCCCAATACTTTCATTTTCTCCACTGACTTTATCGGGGCTGAAAAATTGAAAATGAATCAAACGTTGTCCTTGGGCTACAGTTTTAAAAGTATGGGAAGTGGTGACTGGCAAAATATCACCTTGATTAATCACTTTATAATTTTCATCTAACAATTTGATAAAATAATCGCGGGAAACCGTCGTTACCTTATCCGTTAATCCCGCAGCGACAATAGCCGCACCTTCAGCCACAGCGTACATTGGCTTTGGATGCACCACAACTTTATCGTTTCCAAAGGCTTCGCGGACTTTGCGTTGTACAAACGGAATTTGAGCAGAACCACCCACCAACAGAACCACATCCACGCTATCGGGGGGATATTCCGAATATTGCAAAGCTTGATGACAAATTTCAATAGAACGCTTTACCAAATCCGCAATTGTAGCCTCAAACTGTTCGCGGGTAATTGCAACTTCAATGGGAATAGCAAGTCCCAATTCATCCATTAAAGGAGTAGCGGAATTAATTTGGGCTATATCCGTATTACTTAATTCAACTTTGGCGCGTTCTACAGCTATCTTCAGGTCAGCATTGAATCGCACCCGTTGATAATAAGGCATTTTGGCAATTAAGCCATCAATATCACTTAATTGCTCTTGTTGTGCAACTTGTTTTTTAACAAACTCCATCAGCCGAGAGTCGATATCATCTCCACCCAGCCACAAATCACCAGCTTTCCCTTGTTCAATGAATGAAGTCCCGGCAGATGTAATTAGAGAAGCGTCAAAAGTTCCCCCACCAAAGTCATACACCAAAATGGTTTTAACATCATCGCTATTTGGAGAAAAGCCATAAGAAATAGCAGCAGCAGTCGGTTCGGGAAGTAATTCGAGGGGAGTTAGTCCAGCTTTTAGTGCGGCTGTGCGGGTAGCATGGCGCTGTTTATCGTTAAAATAAGCAGGTATAGTAATTACAGCTTGGTCAATCGCTTCCCCTGCTTTACCTATTTGTTGATAATAACTGCGGGTATTTTGCACCACCTTTTTAAGAATCTCCGCAGAAATATCCTCTGGCTGGTATTCCTTACCTCCCAACCACACCCCAATACTATTTTCTGTTCCTTGGGTTGGCTGGGCAATTTTATAACCCAACTCCGACTTTTGTTTTTGTACCGCTTCGTCACTAAAACCCCTTCCTATCAAACGTTTGATAGAAATAACCGTATTTTCTGGGTCAGCACGTAATTGGTTGTAAGCTTTGTCTCCTACCGTAAGCTGATCTTGTTCGCAAGCAACTACCGAGCGCGTCAGTTTCCGGTCAGGGGGTGCGTTGTCAGCAGCAGTAACTACTTCCACATTTGCCAACTTAAAAGCTGCCACTGAGTTGGTAGTCCCCAGATCGATTCCAATTGCCTTGCCCATTATCGAACACCCTTGGCTTGTATAATAAATTATTTGTTTGCAAAAAAATCTTCAAAAATAAAACCTAATAAATCAATGTAGGTTTAATTTGCGTTAAATCAATTTCTTAATACTTAGATTACTCCATTAAATAATACAAGTGGTTCAGTAATAACTCTAGAGTTATCACGCCTTTAAAAATTAGTTCCCCTCATGCTGAGTTGAATAAAGGTAAGATTTCTCTAATCGAATCCGTTATTCTCAGTAATATTTCTCTTCTTATTCTCTCTTCCTCAGCGTCCGAGCGCGTCTCTGCGGTTTTATAATTCTCCAAATTTTAGAGAATTGTATACTAACAATAGTAAAAAAATACAGAAAAAGACGCAGCATTTAGAATCTACTACGTCTAATTATCTACATATTTTAATTATGACAATTTTTTAATCTCATTCCCTATCCCCAATTCCCAATTCCCAATGCCCTATTCCCTATTCTCAACAACTTCCCGAATTCGGTAAATTGGTCTACCTTGTGACTCGTGGTAAGTACGCATCAATAACTCAGCCAGCAATCCGAAGCAAAATAGCTGTACTCCAGTTACCAATAGCAATACCGCTAATATCAACAAAGGGCGATCGCCAATTTCTTGACCTAATACTAATTTAGCCCAAGTTAAATAAGTACTCATTGCTCCACCCAAAACCATAAAAATTAAACCCCAAAGTCCAAAAACGTGCATTGGACGACTGAGGAATTTTTTCATAAAAGCAATCGTGAATAAGTCCATCACTACTCGGAAAGTACGACCCAAACCGTATTTACTGCTACCAAATCTACGTGCGTGGTGGCGGACTGGTACTTCAGTGATTCTCGCACCTTCGATATAGGCTAAGGCAGGTAAAAAGCGGTGCAGTTCTCCGTATAGGTTCATATCTGCTACAAGTTCGGTGCGATAGGCTTTGAGAGAACAACCGTAATCATGAATGTTAACGCTGGTGATGCGGCGAATTAACCAGTTAGCAATTTTTGAAGGTAACAAGCGGGTTAGGGCTGCATCTTGACGATTTTTGCGCCAACCACTTACTAAATCGTAGCCTTCTTCTAACTTTGCTAACAGCATGGGGATATCAACAGGGTCGTTCTGTAAGTCGGCATCTAAAGTTACAATAGCCTTGCCCCGTGCATGATAGAAACCTGCTGCCATTGCCGCAGTTTGACCGTAATTGCGTCGCAAAATTATGCTTTTTAGGTCGTTGCGTGTTTGTGCTTTTTCTTTAAGCAATTGTATGGAACCATCGTTAGAACCGTCATCAACGCAGATAATTTCGTAACTCAAATTACTTTCAATTAAAGTGGATGAAATTGCTTCCAATAAATGAGGCAAACTTTCCACTTCGTTATGCACTGGTACCACCACCGAAACATCCGGAAGAGAAGACATTGCACCTTCTTGTATAGCCAATTCAGAAACAAACCCATTTCTCATCATTATTTTGTCCTTAGCCTTTTAGCCGAATGGCGGGATGTAACTGCTTACCACCCTTCCTGCGCCACGTAACTGTTTATAATATGACCGACTAACCTCATCTCCCTGTTCCGAAAGACAATCAATTCCAATGCCATTTCGTCCTTTATCTTTGCCAGAACTATGGATATAGCAATTATCTCCCAAATAAAGACCTACATGAGTAGCTTTTTGAGGAGTGCCAAAAAAGATTAAATCTCCTTCCTGTAAAGAATTTGCATCAAAATTTTCTACAGTACAAATTTGTTTGAGGAAAGCTTCTTGCTGATAAGCATCTCTAGGTAAGCGAATCCCTACAGAAGCAAACGCCTTTTGCATCAACCCCGAACAATCAAAATTCGGTCCTAAAGTACCACCCCAAAGATAGTAATTTGGTTGTTGCATGGCTTTGCGAGCAAAAGCGATAACTTCGGGTATGAGTTTTTTGATTTGGGCTTCTGAAAATGATTTAACTTGCAATGGTTCAACCCCTGGGGATAAGTGATTTACATCGGCGATCGCCAACCAACCGGGATAATCATCTTCACACAAGCATACCCGTACCGCAGTTTGATTTAATGATTCTGGGATTACCCGTAAATATCTGCCTTTCTCAGCTTGGGTTGACAAATCCTTACATTCAGGAGAATCGTAGATATTTAAATCTGCTTGAGTTACGTATTCAACGTTTGCTTGCAATTCCACTTGAGACATAAAAATCTGTAACTATTAACAACGAATTTTAATCCAAAATCGGACGACGACTATGTTTTTTAAACACGACGAACAACTCGAACAACTTGGTAATCGTATTTTAGAGGCTACCCTGGCTCAATTTTCTACGTTAGCTCGTAACCAAATCGCCTTAACTTGGATTATTTACGATCCTCCGGTACCTGTAAATACTGGTGGTGCTTTAACTCCCAATGCTTTTTGGAATCATCAAGTACGCGGTTTTAATTATCGCGGTGGAGAAAGAATTTATCCGGCTTCTGTAGTCAAGTTATTTTATTTGCTGGCAGTACACGAATGGCAGCAAAAAGGAATGATACAGAGTTCGGCAGAGTTAGAGCGAGCTATGCGCGATATGATTATAGATTCGAGCAACGATGCCACTAGTTTAATTGTAGATGTATTAACAGGTACTACTTCCGGCCCAGAATTACCACCAGGACCATTTGACACTTGGAAGCAGCAGCGTAATATTGTCAATCGTTATTTACAATCTTTAGGATGGGAAGAATTACAGGCAGTAAATGTATGTCATAAAACTTGGGGTGATGGCCCCTACGGAAGAGAGCGGGCATTTTACGGACAGTTATTAGAAAATCGCAATATGTTAACTACTAATGCGATCGCCAGATTATTGCACGCTATTGTCGGTGGGGTTGCAGTCAGCGCCACACGTTCCCAAGAAATGATGGATGTTATGAAGCGTAGTTTAAATCCAGAAGAGTTACCGAAAGATGCAGAAGAAGACCAAATAACTGGTTTTTTAGGTGGTAGTCTTCCTCAAGAAGCGAAAATTTGGTCAAAAGCAGGTTGGACTTCATCAGTTCGTCATGATGCAGCTTATATAGAGATACCAGATAAGCGTCCTTATTTATTAGTAGTGTTTACAGAAGGCAAAGCCAACGCTAAAAGTCGAGAAATTTTACCTTTTGTTTCTCAACAAGTTATGGAAGCGGTTAGTAATTTGGATTGAGAAGATGGGGGAGAAGGGGAGAGGGGGTAGAAAAAGGAGCATCCTAAATTTTTAATTTTGTAGTGCGAGCATCTTGCTCGCTTGATATCTTCTATAGCGAGCAAGATGCTCGCACTACCTGCGGATTTTTCAACAATTAGGATGCTCCTTAGTTAGTAGGTTAGCTTCACGGCGCACGAAAAATAATAATGCTCAACAAGAAATTAAGAAGGGCGCTGTAACCCAACAAATTATGGCAAAGGGTATTCTTAAATATCTCAATTTATCAGAATCCTAGTAATGTTGGGTTACGACACGATAATTATAAAGCAGGTGTTACAAACAAAATTTGATTTTCGTATCTAACCCAACCTACAAACTATTTCCTCTCTTTTAACTCCTCACTCCCCATCCCCCATGCCCAAATTCAAACTTTCTTCGGAAACACATAACGTGTAGCCCATATTGTAAAAAATGGTAAGAAAATGGCGTGAACTAAGAAAACAGATAAAGCGATTCCAGTGACTTTCCAATTTTCTCCTAATATTACTGTCAAACTGTTAACGGTATCGGCACCGAGCAAAATACTAACAATAAATTGACTATTAACTCCGAGAAATAAGAAGAGGGCAAATAAACTAGTAAATATTACGTTCCAACGTAAATCTAAATGAGGTTTTCCAATAGCTACTAATAATTGAGATGCAGCATCTGCAAAAGGTCTAGGAATTGCTGATAAACAAATTATGATTAAAATTGGAATAGCAGGTATCCACTGTTCGCCAAAAACAATAGGAACGTAAAAAGGAGCTAAACTAGATTGTAGTAGGACAAAAGGGACGATGATAATAGCAATAGTTCTAAGACTGTGGAAATAGCGATGTTTGAATTCAATCCACTCTGTACGAGCTTCGCATAAATGAGGCAGCATCACCGAACTAATGGCATTGATGATACTCAAACTAATTCCTAAACCAGCGTTGAAACCAAAAAAGTAGATTCCTAACTCTTCAATACCTACAAAACGCCCAACTATTAAATAATCTAAGTTGTTTCTTAAAGTTTTTAGCAATCCAACACCGAGAATGTTTTTTCCAAAACTTAATATCTCGTCCCAATATTTTGTAGTAAATCCTTCTTTAGGTCGCCAAGAATGATATTTGTAATATATGATGATTTCTAAGGGCGCAACCAAAACTATTGGCAGAGCAAATGACCATACTCCCATACCCATAAAAGCAAATACTGCTGTCAAGATACCAGTGAGAGAATATTGAACCACGTCGGTAAATGCTATTACTTTAAAACGATTTTCTCTTTGAATTAAAGTTTTTTGAATACCGTGAATAGGCCAAATTAAATAAGCTATTCCACTAACAATAATTGGAAAAATAATCTCTTTACTATCATAAGATGCTGCAATCGGGAATGCAGCAAGAGCTTGAATCATAAATAAACTGGCAAAAATTAACCAGTTTAACCAAAAAGCAGAACTACACAATAATGGTAGTTCTTTCTCCTGGGCTTGAATAATTTTTGCGCCGATACCTACATCAGCAAAAGTAATGGCAAACTCACGCACGGCAAGAATTATTGCTCCCAAACCGTAATCATAGGGAGTTAAATATCTTGCCGTGATTGCTACTAGTCCTAAACGTAGGACTCTGTACAAAACCTCAGCTATACCTAGCCAGCCAAGATTACGAATGAACTGGCTAGATATTTTTTTCTTGATGTACCTGGTAATTGGGTTTAAGGACTTCACAATTTGTGTTAAGGGGAATTTATTAAATTTTGATGCTTAGATAATCAGACAGAAGCGATGATTTAAGATTCCATAGTATTGGAAACTAAACCCAACACGCGATTGCGTCCGGCTTCCAATTCATCCAATGCTGTTGAAAGTGAAGGGCGAACAGTTTTACCAAGTCCGACAACCATCAAAATTCCATCGGCATGGGTAGCTAAAATACTCGTGTCTAAACGTCCCAAAATATGAGGGGTATCGTACACCACTAAATCAAAATCAGATTGCGATCGCATCACAAAGTTTTGCATCCTTGGTGAAGAGAACAGCTTTGCAGGATTGCGGGGTATTTCTCCTGCGGTAATCACAAATAAGTTTTCTTCTTCGTGGGATTGTCCAAGTGCATCGTTTAAATCTAAACCTTGGGAAAGTATTTCGCTTAATCCTTGAGTATTTATCAAGCCTAAACTGTGATGCACCTGGGGGTTTTGTAAATTAGCATCTACCAACAGCACCCGTAAGCCAGCTTCTGCGGCAGTTTTGGCAAAAGTTGTTGCGACGGTAGTTTTACCTTCTCCAGGATTCGCCGATGTAATTACTAATGAAGAAATGGCAGTTTCTTCTTTCAAAGCTTGAATTCTCGTATACAAAGAGTAAAAAGCTTGTGTATAGGGAGATGCTCCGTACTCTTTGCTTTCATTGCCCTTTCTTCGGGGAACTAAGCGCTCGTCTTTTTCTAACGCATAAACCAACTCTTTATCAGCAGGAGGTAATAGTTTCAATTCTTTTAAGTAAGGAATTGTTGCTAATAAAGGTAACTTCGCAGTTCGTTTAACTTCCTGTGAATCGTGAAAAACATTCTGAAGGCTTTCTAGAAGAAAAGCAATTAAAACACCTAAGAGTAAACCTCCAACTCCTCCTAAAATAATATTAACCTTACCCTTAGAAGCATCCGCTACAAATTGACCGCTCCGATCTTGCGGCAGCCTTGGAGGCATAATTAACTCCCAAGGTACTTCTTGCTGTGCAGCATCTACCCGTAAAGCTTCTTGCTTGCCTAAAAGCTGCTTGAGAGTATCGCTAGCAACTTCCAAATTCCGCTCTATATTCGCATATCTACCAGCAATCTCAGGATACCTGTTGATTTGTTTATTTAACGTAATTAAAGCATCATCCGTAGCTTTCAAGCTGGCTTCTAATAACTGAACCTGATTTGCAGTTTCAGCCATCTTTTGAATGAGTTCGCGGCGTACCGAATTTTGATAAGTTCCAACTTGAGTATTAAGTAAATCTTCGGAAACGTTGCGACCTAAAGCCAATTGCGCTTCTCGTTTTAATAAAGGTAATAACTTCTGCCGTTGTTGTCTCAAAGAAATCATTACCGGGTTGGCATCACTCAGACGCACCGACTCTGTAGCAATAGTCGCTTCTACATCTCGAACCCGCTTCAGTATATCTTGATACTGCGGTGATTCGCTCAATGCCGAAGCTGCGATCGCGGCTTCTTGAGGCATTCCTAATTGATTTTGTAAGGAAGCATAAAGTGACTTTGCTTCAGCAAGTTGTTTGTTAGCTTCTACTTTCGCGGCTTGAAGTTCATCAACTCTCTGTAGCAGTTGTTTTCCTTGAAGCTCGGGATCGAATAAGCTGTAATTTTGCTGAAACTGCTGCATTTCCCCTTGCAAGGTTTTCACTCGCAATTGTAGTTTCGGAATCTGTTGTTCTACAAATTTGATACCCTGACGCAAATTCGTTTGCTGTTGTTCGAGGCTGTACTTCCGATAAGCTTGAGATACTTTATCTAAAACAAATAGAACTTTCTGAGGATTAGAATCCTTATAGCGAATTTCTATAACTCTGGATTCAATTTCACCCTGAGCAAGACGGCTAATGTGGAGTTGACCTTCTTTAACGCTGCTGGGTACTTTACCAGCTTTACCACCTCCAACTAACTTGCCATAGGTGACTCCAGGATATTTATCCTGAATTTCATCAACTACAGGTTCTATAATTTTTGGGCTTTTTAAAACCTCTACCAAAGCCTGATAATCTAGAGCCGTATTGTTTTGTCTGGTAATTTTATTTACATCTTGCTGAAGAGTTTGAGATAGTAAAACCAGCAGTTCGCTTTCTGAACTTGTTAAAGGCTCTACTAGTAATTGAAATTTGCCTTCATACTTAGGAGTACGAGTAGAACCCCACACAACAGCCCCTGTAGTTGCTATCACCGCTACGCTAGCAATTAAAGCCGCTCGACGACGCAACATTGAGAAAATTTGACCAAAACCAAAACTTTCTTCTTCTACATTTTGCGGTCTTTTTAATAACCAGTATGGTTCTCTAGATAAAGATTTGGTTTCGTTCAAAGGCTGCAAACCTTGTTCTCTTGCTGGCATTTGTGTTTCCATTCAAAATCCCATTTAAAACAATTTAATATACAGTTTCGGTCAATAAACAAGTTGTAAATAAGTTCTTGCCAATGAGGGAGTGAAAATAGTTAGAATACATTTGATTGCAAGTATCAAAAAGTACTGATTTCTAGCAGTAGTATTTATATTGCTCCATCAATGCAAAGTTTAATTATAATGCTTGGTTTTCCAGTATTTGCATATTCATACATCTTAATAGTTTCTAGTACGGTGGTGCGGCATATGTTATTTGAAAATTAATCAACTTAATAAACGATTAAGAATATCCTCAACATATCTCGCTTAATTAGTAATGGACTCCGATTAATAAAAACTTTACTGAAATAAAACTAGTCGATGAAGATTAAGTAAAATCTTAGGAGATTACTATAATGAAAAGAGTAAAAACACGGATAATTGTTTTTATAATATATTCAGTAAATAGAAAATGTTATTAATGTACTGAAACGTAAACTACATCATATATAAAGCTTACAAGCTTTTTATCTATTAAGAAGCATATCAAATATGAAGTTACTGAGCAAACGATAGCGGTTGTGCAAAGTAAAATTGCTCTATTGACAAAACAAAATAATTGGTTCATTAATTAAAAAACTTCATCAGTTATTTTGCCCAAAAGGATAATGAAGTTTAACGATACCTTTAAAAAACTGGTATTTTATTTCATCAAAGATTAATATTTTCGGGAAATATATTCGGTATGCCGCAATTGCCAAAGCTAGCCGAACAGATATTCGTTGTATTCACTCTTTTTCTTTCTACAAGTGCCTTGATACCCGTACTTATAGAAGGAGGTAGTGGAAGTATAGGTAGCGACTCTTATAGCCCCAAATTTTTTATGGGAATCTATACTATTACTTTCTTATTGGTAGTGAAGCATCAGAAAAATTTTGTACGTGCTGCACAAAAAGATATTTGGATATGGTTATTCTTAGGAATTGCCTTAACGTCAATTTTATGGACTTTTGCACCTGACGTTACTCCACGACGTAGCGTACTGCTTTTAGGAACAAGCGTATTCGCTGTCTATATGGCAATGCGTTTCACCTTGAGAGAGCAACTACAGTTATTAGCTTGTGCATTAGGCATAGTAATTATACTGAGTTGTATGTTTGCAATAGGACTGCCAAAATATGGATTGATGACCGTTCAAGAAGGAGGAATTCACGCTGGATCTTGGCGGGGAATAATGACTCATAAAAATATTTTGGGTCGATTGATGGTTTTCAGCAGCATGGTGTTTTTGTTTGTTGCGATGAGCAATCCTATTCGTAATCGTAAATATCGATGGCTTCCTTGGGCTGGTTATATTCTTTCTATTGCTTTAATCGTACTTTCAACTTCCACATCGTCTTTAGTCGTTTGTCTATCTCTAATGGCTATTTTGCCTCTTTATAGAAGTTGGCGGCGCAATTACAACCAGTTAATACCTTTAACGATCGCATTAATCTTAACGGTTGGAAGTATATCTACTCTGTTATTAGATAACTTGCCTGTTATTGCGGATGCATTAGGGAAAGATTTAACTCTAACTGGACGTACCGATATATGGAGCGCAATGTTCGATCTAATCTGGGAACGTCCTTGGTTAGGCTATGGATTTAACGCTGTTTGGAGGGATTGGGACAGCGAAATAACCGCTTATCTTTGGCGCACTCTGGCATGGGAATGTCCTTATGGGCATAACGGCTTTATGGATTTATTCGCAGAGTTAGGTCTTGCAGGTTTATCAGTATTTTTATTGAGCTTTATTACTACCTTTTTTAAAGGAGTAATGTGGCTGCGAATTACTCAGTGCATAGAGGGAATTTGGCCTTTAATGTATTTAACTTATTTAGTTATGTACAACATTAGTGAAAGCACTTTAGTAGAAACTAATAGTATTTTCTGGATAGTATACGTTTCTACGGTTTTTTCCCTAGCTATAGAATATCAACAAGCTAAAAGTTATCAAAATTATAGTTCTTCTTTGATAAACGAAGAATGGATTAATAAAAAAGCATTTACCAAATAGCAATAATAGTAATTATATTCACAAAGTAAGTATGAAAATTACTTTAGTATGCCATGACATTCCTTATCCTGCTATTCATGGTGGAAGGATAGATATGTGGCGAAGAATAAAAGCTTTTTCTCAGATTGGTGTTGAATTACAGCTTATATGCTGGTTCGATCGAGTTCCGCAGCGTGAAGAAGTAGCTGAAATTAAAAAGTATGTTGATTCTACATATTTTATTCCGTTTAAACATGATTTATGCTCTGCGGGTTATAGACTTTTAAATTTGCTTCGCTACCCTTTAGAAGTTACTTCTAGACTAGTGGTGGGACAACAATTAGATCGTTTAATTTCTCAAGTTCGTGCGTTTAAACCTCATCTTGTTTGGCTAGATGGCATTCATGGTGGAGATGTTGCATCTAAACTAAGCCATCATTTTGATATACCCATAGTGACTCGCTGCCATAACATTGAACATCTGTATTATCAACGATTATTTACTTCAGCAATAGGTACAAGTAAAGTCAAAAGATATTTATCAGTTTCTCATTTAGAAACATATGAAAAAGCTTTATTAAAAGATAGTCTTTTGTTTTATGATATTTCGGCAGAAGATTTAAAATTCTGGAAATCGCATGGCTTTAAAAATGGACGTTATTTGCCTCCTTTAATGGAAATTCATAAATCTCAAAAACTTGATAAAATTCATCCAAAGATTGATGCATACCATCAGTATGATGTTGTTTTTTTAGGCAACCTATATTCTAATAATAATGTAGCCGGTATTATTTGGTTTTTAACTCAAGTTTTGCCTGAAATTCGCACTAAAAGACCTAACATTAAAGTTTTAATTGCCGGAGCGAAACCTATAAATAAAATTAGACAGCTATGTGAAGATACTGATGGTGTAGATTTGAGCATCAATCCGCCGTCTTCAACTGAAATTTATAATTCCGGCCGCGTTTTAATCAATCCTGTTTTGACGGGTAGCGGAGTAAGTATAAAATCATTAGAAATGCTGATGTCTGGTAAACAAATTGTCTCAACACCTCAAGGAATCGCAGGTTTACCTCTTTCTGTTAGACAGTATTTCAAAATTGCTTCAGATAAACAATCTTTTGCAGCAGCAATTGTTAGTTTAATTTCTAACTCTCACGAAATTAACATCGAACCAAAACTACTCGAATCACTATTCGGTACTCAAGTGATAAAGGAAGTTGTGTCGGATATCAGATCATTAATCTAAATTAGTCCTAATTTTTGATGAAAATTTTATATTTAACAACCGTTCTTCCAAGTGGAAAAAGAACTGGTGGTGAAATTGCATCTCAATGTTTCATTAACGCTTTAAAACAATGCGGGCATGAAGTATTGGTTGTGGGATATCAGCGTCCCGACGATACCAAATTAAAAAATGATAATGAAGTTGTAGTTGAAAAACGATATATAGAAACAGATAAATCAAAATATTATCCATTTTTATGGATGATTTTGAGTTTATTGAAAGGACTTCCTTACTCAGCAGCCAAATATTATTCTAAAAAATACTTAACAAAAATAAAAAGTATTTTACATAGAGATGACTACAATACTGTCATAATCGATCATGCTCAATTAGGTTGGTTATTGCCTTTTTTGATTCAAAAGTCTAAAGTAATATTTATTGCTCATAACTTAGAACATCAACTGTATGAAGCACAATTAAAAAATGCCCAAAAATATGTATCAAAATATATATATAAAAGAGAAGCTCGTTTGATACAAAAGATGGAAGACTCTTTAGCTGCTTTATCAGAACAAGTATGGACGCTAACATCTCACGATTCCAACTACTTTTATAGTCATAACCTTTGCAGCAAAGTGTTTCATTTACCTTCCATCCGCACGGTACCACCAAAAAATTCTGTAATTAAGCACTGTGATATTGGAATCATTGGTAGCTGGACTTGGAAAGCTAATAAACATGGTTTGGAATGGTTTTTCCAAGCAGTTTATCCCCACTTACCTAAAAATATATCGATTCACGTTGCTGGATCTGGAGCCGGGTGGTTAGCTCAACGATATCCAAATGTTAAATATTGCGGCTTTGTTCCAGATGCACAAGCATTTATGGCATCAGCTAAAGTTATTGCGATTCCTTCAATCAGTGGTGGTGGAATTCAGATAAAGACTTTAGATGCTATTACTTCAGGAAGTCCAATAGTAGCTACAACTGTTGCAATGCGGGGAATATTAGACTATCCGTCTGCTATTGAAATAGCCGATGAACCAGAATATTTCGCTTGCAGTTTAATACAGTTATTAGCTTTAAATAATCAGTGCGATATACGTGAGACTGAACGCACAAAACTCCTTGACAGCAGGCTTACATGGTCTGTACTTAGAAAAGAAAATTTCTATCGCAGTATAGTTAGTGCGATCGACTCGATTGAATCAAATGATTTGACATACAATCTCAATCTACCTGTAAATAAAAGCAGATAAAAATAAAACAATCATGCTGCTTCATTCTCAGATTATGCAACTTTTATATCGATTAAAACGTAGTATGTTCAAGCCTTTAATACGGAGTCTTTGGAGGCTGTTATGCAATATTCCTCAAATTGGTATAAAGTCGAGAAAATCGAAAAAAAATATTTTCAACGGGTTTATATTTGGTTTAGTCTGTATAAGTTTGGGTTTTTGTTCTTCCCAATTTGTAACCAGCTTTCAAGGTAATACTTCTGTCGCAGCTACTACCATTGTGACACCTTTATCGGCACAAAAATCTCAAATTATTGATAGTACGGGTAAAGTAGTTGTACTAAGCGGCATAAATTGGTTTGGTATGGAAGTTAGCACTCATGCACCTCATGGTTTATGGGTAAGAGACTATAAGCAAATGCTCGCTCATATCAAAAGCTTAGGTTATAACTTAATTCGCTTACCTTATTCAGTAGAAGGTTTGAAATCTTCACACATTTATGGTGTAGATTTTACGATTGGTGCAAATGCCGAACTTCAGGGAAAAACTCCTCTGGAAGTTATGGATTTAATTGTCGAAGAAGCACGCAAACAGGGATTACTAATTTTATTAGATAGTCATTGTCTAAAAGATGGGGTTATTTCAGAATTATGGTATGGGGATGGTTTTACAGAAGAGGATTGGATTGATACCTGGACTATGCTGGCAAAACATTATAAAAATCAACCCAACATTATTGGTGCAGATTTGAAAAATGAACCTCACGGGCGTGCAAGTTGGGGAACCGATGATACATCAACTGACTGGCGTTTAGCCGTTCAAAGGGCTGGAGACAAAATTCTTCAAATCAATCCTGACTGGTTGATTGTAGTAGAGGGAATAGAGAAAAATGTACCCAATCAAAAACAGCATGGTTACTTTTGGGGTGCGAATTTAGAGGGTGTTCGGGAATATCCCGTGCATCTGAAAAACAACCGTAAGCTCGTGTATTCTCCTCATGAATACGGTGGTTCAAAAGTGTCTTGGTTTCAAGATTCAGCTTTTCCTAATAATCTTTATAAACGTTGGGAAATAGGATTTAACTACATTCATACGCTTGGTATCGCTCCCATTCTCGTTGGTGAATTCGGGGGGTATCACGTTGACAGCAAATCTAAAGAAGGTATTTGGCAACGAAAGTTTGTAGATTATATTGCCAAAAATAAACTGAGCTTTGCTTACTGGTGTTGGAATCCTAACAGTAAAGGTACTGGAGGTGTATTACAAGATGACTGGGAAACGGTAAATGATTCAAAACAAGCGCTTTTAAGCAAAATACTGCCTTAATTGTTTCTATTCCCTATTCCCTATTCTCCTTCCCCGATCCTAGAAATATTTCTGGAATTAAATTTTCATACAGTTATAGATAAAAATTGATTGCAACCATGTTAGAAACTGCTGCTCACAAATGGAATTTTCAACCGAAAGTTAACTCTAACATTCAAAAGCCCTATATTAAATCTCATAAACAACCCCGTATTTTAATAGTGTCAATGCGGGGTTCTCATTCCGAAGCTTTTCGTTCGGCAGAATATGAATTTGAAGATGTAATTAATACTTTTGATTACGCCGATTTACTTTCACCAGCCTATGAACCTAGTTTTAAGTCTAAGTTAAAAAAAAAGATTGCTAACTGTGCGGGTTTGGCTTTAAATCAAAGCAAATTGTTGCGCTCTGGCTGTGAAAAATTAGTTGTAGATAAAGAATACGATTTAATATTCTTTATTTGTCAACACTTTTGGGATTTAACCCGTATTAATGATATTAAAGGATGGCGCGATAAATGTAAAAAAGCAGTACTATGGATAGATGAAATTTGGGCAAAAGAACTTGAAGATTGCAAAACTGAACTTTGCTTAAAATTAGCTAAAGACTTCGACTATATATTTACCACTCAGAGTCAAAGTGTAAATGCAATAAGTCAACTAGTGCAACGTCCTTGTTATAGTTTGCCTTATGGAGTCGATGCTGTAAAATTTTCTCCTTATCCACAAGTTCCTCAAAGACATATCGATGTTTATAGCATTGGTCGTCGTTCGCCAATGATGCATAATTCTTTACTAAAATTAACGGAACGCGATAACTTTCTGTATTTATACGATACCCTTAAAGGATTAGAAATGAGGAATTATCGAGAACATCGAACTTTATACAGTAATTTGATTAAAAGAAGTCGTTATTTTATTGCTAATAAAGCGAAATTTGATAGTAGCAATCAAATAGGCAGTCAACAAGAGTTAGGTTCGCGTTTCTTTGAAGGAGCCGCAGGAGGAGCAGTAATGATTGGAATACCGCCGGTTTGCGAAGCTTATACGAAAAATTTTGACTGGGCTGATGCGGTAATTGAGGTATCAGACAATACTACAGACATAGCAGATATTATTAATGAATTAAATGCACAACCAGAAAGGTTGTTGAAAATACGTAAAGACAATATGATTAACTCATTACTAAGGCATGACTGGGTATATCGTTGGGAAGAAATTTTGAGTAAAGTCGGGTTGGATAATACTCCTGAAATGTTAATTAGAAAAACTTATTTAAAAAATTTAGCTAAGATGGTTTCGATAGTATAATCCGGTTTGATTTAAGAAGGTAGAAAATAGGCGATAAAAAATAGCTAAATCAAAAAAGATTTATACTCCCGATAGCTTTTGATTAAAAACTCTTCTATGGAATTTTAGAAGAGTTTATTGTCATGTAAATTCCGTAAAATGTTCTGATCGTGAATGGGAGCAGCCATCACGGAAAATATAGTGTTCACAGTAACTTTCCAGGGTAATAAAGGTTTGTAGTTGGGCTTCGATCCCTCTGAAGTCGGAAGGGCTGTTAGCGTAGCGTGCCCGCCAGGGCATAGCCTAACTACGAACCCCTTAAAATTAACGTGGTGAACCACTAGAAGAAATATTTAATTAATTTTGCACAGGTACTTTCGTGAGTTTTTGTATAGGAGATTTTACCATTCTGTATGGTTTATGGCGATGCAAAATCAAAAATCCGTCAATACTTAGTTTGACGGAAAAAAGATCGGTTTGATGAAACGAAAATCGATTCTACTAACTTCTACTGACTATTTTCAATTTGACTTAATATTTATCAATTAGAATAGGTTGCTTGCTATCCTTAGAATCTTTATTAAAATACAAATTAAGTTTTTGCTTCAAAATTAATAAGAAAAAAGGAATATCATCGAGCAAATATCTTTTCCATAACCTTTTTGGTTCGCATAGGAGCCTAAATAACCATTCCAAACCTATTTCACTCATCCATTTTGGCGCTCTTTTGATATGTCCTGCTTCAAAATCAATAGTTGCTCCTAATGCCATAAATATTTTGATAAATTTTAAGTAATCCTTATACTTGTACAGCCATTTTTCCTGTTTTGGAGCACCTAATCCAAGAACTAAGACTGTAGCATCCGAGTTATTAATCATATCTACAATCTTTAGGCATTCTGCTTCATCTTTTTCAAAACCGAAAGGTGGAGAATAAGAGTTCACAACAATATTTCTTCCTGCTTTATTATTAATTCTTCTTTGCGCTTTACTTGCTACACCTTGAGCCGCACCCAATAGAAAAATTTTAATATCCTTATTGTTTTTATGGTAGTTACAAAAAGCAGGTAGTAAATCGGAACCAGATATTTTCTCTTTGATTGGCGTTCCTAAAAATTTAGATGCGTACATGATTATTTGACTATCACAAATTTTATAATCACCGATAGTATAAGATTGAGCAAACTCTGAATCTCTTTGAAGCTTAATAATATGGTCTACATTTGGTGTAAATACTACTCCCGATTTTAAATTATCTAATAATTCTCGTTTAGAGCAATTATCTATTTCTAAGTTTAGAATTTTAATCTTGTTCATGGTGGTTTTTAGTAACGCTGATAACTAGTTATATGTTTTTGGGATGGAACGTATTTGTAGAAAAAATAGTTTTAAAACTCCAAATATATTTAATACCAAAGTAAATCTCATATTTATTAATCTAATTGAAAATGGCTGTAAAGATAGTACCTATGTAACATAAAGCCAAAAAAATTGTTTTCATAAAATTAAAAATTTTAGTTAGCTTAAAACTAACTAAAAAAGACTTTTTAGTTACGAATTATTTACATTCACAAAAATAGTGATTTTGCCTGTATTTATTTGATTGATGAAAATGACTGTAATGATAAGCAATTTGAAGTGATTGTTTAATCGTAAAATAGACTGTTTAATCCGTTTTTACAGTAATAATATTTGGCAATATTATGGTTTGGATCATGATAATAAATAAAGATATCACAAAAAGTCGAAGCAAAATTGCGACTTTACTTATTTTTCATAAAAAATAAATAAAAACAAGAAATATTACGGTTGCTTAAAAAAAAATTGTTCTATGTAAAAATTATAGCTTTGACTCTATGTTCAAATATATGTGTTGTATATATTTTTCATGAAGAATTAATTAATATTTTTTGTAGCTATAACTAAAAATTACGGGTTTAAAATATGGGTAATTACTTATCTACATTAACTACAATTTTATCTGCAAAACATATAGCAAACCTAACTAATAACTAATATTTTTTACGTAATCCAAATTTGATTGCAAAAATAGTTGCCAACAATATCGCATTATTAAAAATACGAGTACATTAAAAATTCGTAGACTAGTAGAATGTCTAATTAGATTGTTATCTTATACATTTTTTATAAACATGAATATTTTTAATTTTTGAAGCTCCAGAGTGTCCGATCGCTTTCAATATGCAAAAAGCAAGTAAGAAAATTTGAGTAAAACTAACACTACATAATTGGTGTACTTAGAGACAATCCTACGGAGTGTGAGATGCTACTATTACTCTTGCTTAAGACTGTAGCTGTATTACTCAGGTGTAGTTTGTCATAATTATTGCTGTTGGGGCAAAACTATCAACTATACCTCATTCTCAGACTCATGTAACATAATCTTCCTGAATACTAAAACTCTTTGCTTACATTAGTCCAAGGTATTATTTGAGCTATTACTTCAAGAATTATAATTATTATATTTTTCCGTATATGTATGTAATATTGTTGTCAACCGTTATATTGACTATATTGTTAAGGCAAAAAATGTATGATTTTTTCATAACTTCTGCCTAATTAAGGATGTAGCTATAATTTTTTTGGTGTTAAATATTAAATACTGCCGTCATATAGACTAAAAACAAGCTAGTCAATATTTAAGTGGCTATATCTATTAGGAGTGAACGTGAATACCATTTTTCTTCATAAAAGCGTTTTTTCGCTTACTTTGGCAACTGTTGCATTATTAAGTGGTGGGTTATCTGCTTCTGCTCAGACAGTAGAAGAAACAAGCAATAAGCAGTTCGTACAATTAAACCTTGCTTCTTCCGAAGAAGATACAGGTGTTGAACATTTTACCCCCAGTTTCTCATCGGAAAGTTCTGAAGAATCAAATTTATCAGTTAATCCAGAATTATTAAAATCTCAAACAGTATCCCAGGCATCTGAAAACTCAGCGCCGATTCCTGGAACATCAGCAACTTCGTCTGCATCCCTTGCAGTTAGCAATCCATCTTCTAATGCTCAATATCCCCAAGCAAATCTAAAACCATCTATTTCTTCAGATGTGGCTCAAGCGGATATTGATTTCGGTGGTACAACCCGTGGTGGTTCTAGCTATATCGGAATTGCAGGAAATCTAGGTTTGGGTGGCGATTCCGCTTTAGGTGATGGTAACTTCATGGTTATCAGTAAAGTTGGAATCACAGATATTTTATCAATACGTCCCTCAGTGGTGCTTGGGGACGATACAGTAATTTTAGCTCCTGTTACCTATGACTTTTCTTTCCAGCAGGTAGCAGATCCATTCAGCGAAGCATTACCTTTTTCTCCTTATGTTGGAGCTGGTGTGGCTTTGGCAACTGGCGATGATTCAGAATTAAGTTTTTTGATTACTGGTGGTGTAGACGTACCACTAAGCGATCGGTTGACGGCTACAGCAGCTGTAAATGCAGCATTTTTCGACGAAACCGACCTTGGTCTTTCCGTAGGAGTCGGTTATAATTTCGGAGGTTTCTAAGAACCGAGCGCGAATACGGCAAGTAGGGTTAAATCAAACCTTTCCTTGCCTCCGTCTTAAAAAATTAGCATAACTGTAAAAACAATAGTGCATTTAAACTTTGGTTTGAATGCACTATTACTTTTATGAATACGAATTAATTGTTTTTTAATTAGGGCTTGCTGTTCGCGTAGCGCAGCGTTAGCTGTAAAAGTCTTATCGCCGAGAGAAGAGAACGGGCAAGGGGGAACGGGAAACATTTTTCTTGCTCCCGTCTTTGTAGCAGGATGAATTAAAAATGCAAAAAAATTTTGCCTCCTACCCCTTTATTCTTATAGAGATGCGATACCCGCACGTCTCTATAACCCGCTGGAATTAAGGAAATGGGTTAATAATTTAACCAGATTCCGATGGAGTATTTTTTAGTCATTAGTAACGGAGAGGGAGGGATTCGAACCCTCGATGAGGTATTAACCCCATAACTCCTTAGCAGGGAGCCGCTTTCAACCGCTCAGCCACCTCTCCTTAAGCAGTAACAAATATGAATGTTAGCAGAGAATCTAGTATAAGTCAACAACGAGATTAAGCTGCATTATGTACACACTCTTGTTAAAGCTTTATATCTTAGTGCGGCTAAGTTGTTTATAGTTGTAAATTTTTAAGTCAAATATTACATCGACTATAAAATCTATTTATAAGAATTAATCCTTATTGGGAGAACTACACCCCCTGTATCCCCTCAACAAAAGCATTGGGGACTACTTTTTTTTAGAGAATAGTGAACCATTTTGGTATTTTTTTGATTTGCTCGTTAATTTGAGTTTATTTACGCCCCTGACTATCAGTAAGTCACTGCGTTGGCGAGGTTCCCTCGCTTAAAGCAAGTGACGCACCCGAAGGGTAAAACTGTTTAAGCGGCTGTGCGTCAGGACTTTCACCTGTTCAAAATTAAGTCATTGCATCTTGGATCCAATCTAATATAGAACATATTTGAGTACAAATGACTATATTTTTAATGAAATTAAACAATACCTGTCTAGATTTGCGATCGCAACCAAGCAAAAGGTATAGTCCCGATTTTCTTCCACTGCGATACGTAAGCGCGTTGATTGAATACGTCATAGTTATTGCGTTCAATAACACTTAATATGCGACTGTAGTGCATTAGAGCGGCCCATACTGGCAAGCGAGCATCTGGATGTAGGTAACTAATACCTTTCTGTGCTTGGGCGTAAAATTGCCGCGCTCGTTTAATTTGACATTTCATCAAAGAACGCCAGCGCTCATCAACAACCCCTTTAAGTAAATCTTTCTCGGTGTAGTTGAATTGCGCTAAATCATCAGTGGGAATATAAATTCGCCCTCGTTGGGCATCTTCACCAACATCGCGAAGAATATTGGTAAGTTGACAGGCTATTCCCAAAGTGACTGCTTCATTTATAGGAATATACGGCTGTTTATAACGGTTCCAAGGAGCGGTATTAAGCTCTGTATCTATTCCCATCACCATCGTTGACATTAAACCTACGGTACCCGCTACGCGGTAACAGTAAAGATATAAATCATCAAAAGTTTTGTAGCGATCGCGGTACAAATCCATACGCTGACCGGAAATCATATCCCGAAAGGGCTGAATATCCATTGAATAACGCTTGAGTGTATCCGCAAGGGCTACGTCAACATTTTCTTGAGGGTGTTGAGCGAAAATTAATTCGAGCTGCTTTTCCCATAAATCTAGAGTTTCGGGAGTAGTCATAGCAGCAGCAGGACCGTCCACTAATTCGTCAGTACGACGACACCAGGCGTAAATTGCCCAAATTGCGCGTCGCTTGTCCGGACTCATCAACAAAGTACCCAAATAAAAAGTTTTGGAATGCTTTGCAGTGATTTGCTGACAAATTTTGTAGGACTCATCCACAGAGACCGACGTTTTCATGCATGGGGGGGAATCAGGCAGTTGCAGCATTCGAGAACGGCTGGATGGAAGGCATAGGATCGCTCGAAGAAATATCAACTGAAAATGATTTATTCACACCGAGCGCTGTTAGTTTACCAGAAAGTACTGCTCCTTCCATACTTCCTAAAAACGGTTGCATGGTGTAGCTTCCACTCAAGAAAAAGTTTGAGATGGGAGTCACTTGTGAAGGACGACACTCCTGACGGTTGGGAGTTGCTCTGTAAACTGAACGCGGTGTTTTCACCACATGATGTTTCAGTAACGAGGCTGGATTCTCCGAGCCGAAATGTTGAGGAAATAGTTTTGACAATTCGGCAAGAGTTACTTGCAATATTTCCGCATCAGATTTATTAATCCAATCTTCGGCAGGTGCAAGAACTAATTCCAGCATAGAACGGTTTGGGTCACTATATTCGCGACAAGTGTTGCTCATGTCAGCATAAACGTTCAAAATTGGCGATCGCGAAAATAGTAGCTGGTCAATATCTGTAAGTTTACGGTCAAACCATAACTGTATATTAATTACGGGCACCCCTTCTAATCCATCCAGCTTTTGGAAGAATTCTATATCCCTCCAAGGTTGTGGTAGCATCACTTTCATCACATCAACGGGCATTGCCGAAACATAAGCATCGGCGATTTCGATATAATCTTGTGCTCCATTCAAACCGCGCATCAAAAATCCTTTGACACTACCGTCTGGGTTAAGCAAAATTTCCTTCAAAGGCGCGTTTACCTTGATTTCTCCACCACCAGCTTCGATGTAATCTACCAGCGGTTGACAAAGACGCTCGGTAGGAGAACCATCCAGAAATGCCATCTTCGAGCCGTCTTTCTGCTGAAGAAAGCGGTTAAGGGCGGTCAACAGCACTACGGCTGATATTTCGTCGGGATTAATAAAATTTAATGATTTAGAAGCAGCGATAAAAATATCTTGCTGTACTTCCTCACCTACTCCTTGAAGCTTTAGCCACTCGGAGAAAGTATATTTATCCGTAGAATCAACATATTTTTGACCCCGCAGCATCGCAGGGACTAATCCTTTTGCTAATTCAATTTTTTCGCCCCAGGTCAACATATCGTTGTTTCTAAGAATTGCCACAATACCATTTAAAGGTGCTGGCAAATTCGGAAAATCAAACCGACTATAAGTACCTGGTTTTTCCGGTTGATTGAAGATCATCGTGTGTTTTTTCCACTGCAAACGATCTTCAATACCGAGTTCTTTGAATAACTGCAACATATTGGGATAAGCCCCAAAAAATACGTGCAGTCCGGTTTCATACCAGTCGCCATCGGAATCTTTCCACGCTGCGACTAAACCACCCAGTACGTCTCGGCTTTCCAAGAGTATGGGAGTATGACCCTCATCACATAGATATTTCGCACAGGAAAGTCCTGCCAAGCCTGCTCCGGCGATAGCTACTCGCATTTACAATACGGTTATTTAATACTTTTGTGCATTTTGATAATTTTCATTATACTTTGCATTCCGTTACATTTTGCATTTACGGTGGCATGGTTTTTCCAAATTTTTGCCGTTCAATCATGTTTATTGTTTATTTGTCTGCTTACCAATTACGATAATCGCTCTTAGAACCGATCGTACTCTCATTGAGAATAATCCAACATCTCAGATTTTGCGATCGAGAGCGGAATATTTTATGGAGCTATTAACATCGCTTCAAATAACCACTCATCTTTGCTCCTGACCTAATTTATATTTATTTGATTTATTTGTTAACCTTCAAATAGAATCCCCCTCAGTCTGGAAGACTGGGGCTATCGAAACAAAGCCCGTCTGCACGGGCTGAATTAAGCGCATCTTTATAAAGAAATGGTATTACTACTCCCAGATGCAGCATTCCCGGTTCCCTATTCCCCGTTTTCTTTAATTCAAAACTTGAAGAGCAGAAATTTTTCTATTATCATGTTGCATTCCGTAATCGGTTGTAGCAAATTCTATTTGTAATAGAAGACGATCGCGCTTAATGGGAGTAAGTCCTTTATGAAAGCATAGCGGGTCTTCTACAAATCCAAAACCAGCTTGACCACAAATAGTTACCAAAGAATCTTCGCCATAACAATCAATAATATCTTCATCCTTTTCTCTTTTACGTAGCAATACATGAGAAAATTTTTTATGCTTATGACTGGCACGCACGCAAATGTGAGGACCGCTTGTATCGTCTACATCGGTTAAATAAAAGAAAAATTTCAAGAATTTATAATCATCTAAATCATAGTGAAACATTTGTGCATTTTGTCTGCGCTGCCATTCTGAAGATTCCCCTGCAAAACTCCACCAAAGCTGATTTCCTTGGTGTATGGGTTCTTTTTCTAAATATTTAGCTGCTATTGCTAACAACTGCGAATCATTTTGTAATTTAGCAATAGCAGGACAAAGTTGTGCTGTATTGAAGTAGCAACCAACTTTTATCTCTTTTTCAGACTGAGTTTCTGCTTCTGCTTTTTGGTCGTAATAAAACCCCATTTGTGATTTTCGATTACCGTAGCAAACAGTATTTTTAGCAAATTCGACAATTTCTTCAACCAGTATTTTGGGTAGCTCTAAACCTAGATAAAAACCTTCTTTTTTTAGCTGTATAACAACTTCATCTATATCAATTTGATTGAAAACAGAATATTTATTTGTTAAAGAAAATTCATCTGACTTTACTGAGCTATGAGTTAAATATTTCATCATAGTTCTTCCAGTCTGAAATCTACTAATTTTACGCATTAACAGCCATTTAGGATTTTTTGTCAAACCTTTATAGTTCTCATAGCAGTGGTCGTATATTTGCGACCACATTGTCGAGAAATTGATAAATTTATTAACCATAATATTTTTTGTACAAATTTTGTACATTATTTTCGTAAAAAAATTTTCTTTATCTCAGTATATTTTCTGGCGTACAGAGATAAAGATTAGATGTGTATCTATGGCAATCCTAATATTTAATAGTAAATAATGCTACAAAAAAAATAGTGTATTTATTGTTTCTTTGTATCTATGGCGATTTTTTTGAAAAGCTGATGAAGAATTATTAAAGAAGTTTGTAAAGTCTTTATATTGATTAAGAATTGAGAATTATAAGCTGATATTTAACTTATCAAAATTTTTTTGACAAAATATAATCAAAATTAACTTCCCTGGGTTAATATACTGAATTTGAATTAGTATTAAAAATATATAGATATATAAATTAGGACTTACGTAACCGGCACATTTTCCTTGTAGGGGAGGCAAAAAGCGGTGTAGATTCTCTTCCCGCTTTATTGCCGTTGCTGTGACACTTTGACTAATTTTCAACGGAGTAATAAGGTTTGTAGTGTCACGCACCAGCCGAGTATTGTGACAATTGCGGCCATTCCTCACAGTATGAGACAAATAGAAGAAGTGTATTGAGTAGAAAATCGCATTGTTCTATTACTATTAAGATTTATATTGTTGTCAGCATGAAGAATGATACATTTTTAAATACATTTAGAATTTTAGATAAAGAATTGCTGAGTAGAGTTGAGTATTTTCCACATTCATATGTCGGTAATTCTGCTGAAAATGGGGAATTAGCGAATAAAAAGCAAGATGCTTCTCGTTTCTAAATTAATTAAAATAACTATAAATTTTGCGAACATAAAAAACCCCCTGAAAAAAGGGGGAATTAGTTAAATACTGAAAATAAGTATTCAGCTAGCGGCATATTGCAAAAATTTATTTATGCCAAAGCTGGTACGGAAACTCCAATGTGTTCGTACAAGGGGTAACTCTTACATAAAGAAGCTACACGTCGGCGACAATCTTCAGCAATTTTGTCTGAATCGGGATTTAACAAACGGTCAGCAATAATATTGCCGATTTCAGTAAATTCTCCTACTCCCATGCCCCGCGTTGTCATAGCAGGAGAACCGAGTCTTAAACCACTGGTAACAAAAGGAGATTCTGGATCGAAAGGAACTGTATTTTTATTCGCAGTGATATTTACATCACTGACTAACTGGTCTGCTTTCTTACCAGTCATGCCAATGCAGCGTAAATCCACGAGCATCAAATGGTTTTCGGTGCCATTGGAGACGATTTTCAAATCTCTACTTTGCAATTGGTTGGCTAAAGCACGGGCATTTTCAATTACAGCAGCAGAATAAGCTTTAAATTCCGGCTTGAGAGCCTCCCCAAATGCTACTGCTTTTCCAGCAATAACGTGTTCTAATGGACCACCTTGAGTACCGGGGAAAACTGATTTATCGAACTTTTTACCCATGTCAGCATCGCGAGTTAAGATTAAACCACCCCTGGGACCGCGTAAAGTTTTATGGGTAGTTGTAGTCACTACATCGCAATAAGGAACGGGGTTTGGGTGAAGTCCAGCAGCTACCAAACCAGCAATGTGAGCAATATCCGCCAACAAGTAAGCACCAACTTCGTCGGCAATACTGCGGAATTTTTCAAAATCAATTACGCGAGGATAAGCTGAATATCCACAAATCAAGAGCTTTGGACGCTCCCTTAGCGCCTGCTCGCGGATTTGTTCGTAGTCTAGCTGTTCTGTTTCCTGACTAACGCCGTAATGACAAACTTTAAACCACTTACCAGAAACGTTTACCGGCGAACCGTGGGTAAGGTGTCCCCCATGAGACAAATCCATTCCCATAATTTTGTCGCCCGGTTGCAATAAAGTTAGGAATACCGCAAAATTGGCTTGCGCTCCAGAATGAGGCTGGACGTTGGCATGAGCCGCGCCAAATAGCTCTTTAGCACGGTCGATGGCTATTTGCTCAATTTTGTCGATTATTCCACAACCGCCATAGTAACGCTTGCCGGGTAGCCCCTCAGCGTACTTATTCGTCAATACCGAACCTTGAGCAGCTAATACAGCCGCAGAAGTAAAGTTTTCTGAAGCAATCAACTCCAGATGATCTTGTTGACGCTTTAGTTCGTCATTAATTAACTCTGCCACTGTAGGGTCAGAAGTTGCAAGGAAATCTGAATTAGTTTTAGTCACTGTTAAGTTATCTTTATGTCGTGATTTGTGCATTCACCGCAAGAAAATTCTATCTCTTTTCCCGTTAATAATTTAAGAAGCTATCAACGGGTAATAAACTGCGCTCCAAGCCCGATACAAATTATAAAATATCTGCCATCGATGAATTTATATCCGCAAAGTTGACAAATATTGTTATGTATTACTTTTTACTACAAGTCTGCAACATTTTCATTTTTAAACCATAAAATAAAAATAAACCTACTTTGCGATGAAAATTTAGCAATATAGCCATCTTCATCGATATTTATGTTCTACGAAATTTATGTTCTACGAAGGGGAAATATAAAATATAGCTATTGTTTGTCAAAAAATTAAAATAAAACATGAGTCATATTCTTTTAGTTCTCTGACAAATTATAGTAAAAATCAAGACTCATTTAAACGGTTATTATAATGTTAGTAATTTTAATAAAAGAGCAACTTATTGCCCCTCAATACGTTTGCAAATCTTGCTTGCTTGCTGATAAAAGCGGTAAACCACGCTGGGATGACGGTAAACTGGGCTGCGGACGGACTGCGAGCAAAATTACTGAAAAACAACCAGATTGGCATGAGTGTATAATGGGCTTCCGCATTGCCAATATAGAATAGTGCAATTGAGACGAAAACCCGCGTTTCTGCGTTATCCTAGGTTCATGCGGTCAGTGTAATTGAAACATAGGAGAACGCAGAATGGCTTGGCGCGGTTCTACAACTGTTAAAGATAGAATTTTTGCTTGCTTACCTTATTTACTTCCCTTGGTTGAAGGGATAGCTTTTGGTAGCTTTTTATTGTCGCAGTTTCCACCCTTGAGAATAATTTTGATTCCGATTTTACCTGTCTTAGCAATTTATAATGGTATACCTTTTGCTGGGTTAGTCATTTTCTTTGCTTTATTTATGTTAGTAGTACGGAATGAGAAAATTCCTCATTTTATTCGCTTCAATACAATGCAGGCTATCCTTTTAGACATTGTTCTATTTTTATGCCGTATTCTTGTAGATATTTTAAACCCGGTTCCAGGTGCTAACTTTGCTATAGAAACTTTAGCTAACACCATCTTTATTGGCTTAATAGTAGCCGTTGTATATTCTGTCGCTCAAACAATCATGGGTCGTTACGCAGAAATTCCCGCAATTTCCGATGCGGTTTATATGCAGGTACGCTAAGACAGTACGTGAAGTCAATATGCGCTCTTGGTATCGCGTTCGCTGTATATCTTGATTTAATGCGATTTACTAGCTACGACAGTATTTTCTAAGCGCCCGATACCTTCTATTTCAACACGAACGCGATCGCCACAATTTAATGGACCGACTCCTAAAGGTGTGCCTGTTAGTATTACATCTCCGGGTAGTAGTGTCATTACTTGACTAATGTAAGATACTACAGTCCCCGGAGAAAACACCATTTGGTCGATACAGGCAGATTGAACCGGAGTTGCATCATCATTCAAAAAAGTTTGCAATCTAGCACCGGGACTTACCTCTCTAACAATCCACGGCCCTAAAGGACAAAAAGTATCGAAACCTTTAGCACGAGTCCATTGTCCATCGCGTTTTTGCAAATCTCTTGCTGTCACATCATTAGCAATGGTGTAACCCCAGATTTTACTTTCAGCAGAGGAAGGAGTACATTTAGCTGCTGATTCGCCAATAATCAGCGCTAATTCTCCTTCATAATCTACGCGTTGTGAAACTTTCGGATATTCAATCTCGGTCTCCGAAGCAATAATGCAAGTAGGTGGTTTGAGAAAAATTAGAGGTTCTTCTGGTACCTTTGTACCCATCTCAGCAGCATGATCGGCATAATTCTTGCCCACCGCAATAATTTTAGAAGGAAAACAAGGAGCTAGAATTAGGTAGCTATCTGGTTGCAATATTAAATTCGTAGGCTGGCCTTGTAACCAAGGAGGAGCATCAAGAACTTGGACATTAAGATCGAGATGTAGCAAACCGTAATAGATAATCCCTTCAGTATTTTGAACTCGCACATACCGCTGCGCCATAATAGTAGATTACTTCCTTTTAGATATCTTTTACGCTCGTTGATTGTTTACACAAAAGTCATGACTCATTTATACCGCGAGCAAGGCTTAGATAGTTTAGCCAATCTCCCGCCTATTTGTGTAAAAATTAATTGTTTAATTCATAAAAATATCTCGGTAGTTAGGATGCCCCAGTCTTTTTAAAGCTGGGAGTAAAAACGCCTCGCAGTAATTTATGAGTACGTCAGCACATCTTACTCATTACAAGAAAGCGTCCGCTTTTTACTCAATCTTTTCCCTTAATTGCATATGGTTAGCACCTACTCCAAGTATTCGACCTCTCGGAGGGCAGATTAAAGGGTTACTTCGTTCCGAATGACAATTTTATTTTCATTCCCGCTTTACGGATTGATGGCTAGTCGCGACCGTAGGGAAAGTGCTTTCACTCCTGCACTTGGAGGGTAGGTTTTTCACCTAAATTGCCATTCAGTTGTCAAGGCTCTGACCTTGCGGCTAATCCTTCATAACCACTTTGTGGACTTGATTTCTAGCCAACGAATCGCACTAAGATTTGTTTCTTATAATCCCCGCGTTTTTAAATCGGGGTCAGTGAAAGATCCATAGGATAAGTCAATAGTTTATTACAGATATATTGATATAAATAAATTACATTACCAGACCCAGGGTACAAACATCTCTTCTACAGGTCGGGGATAGGAAAATATTTCTCCCAAAGCTTATCTGGAAACGGACTTCTCCTTAAACAACTACGGTCTTAAAGCAGATTTTTCAATTTTCGTCAATAAAAATCAAAAACTGGTAAGATTATAATTCCTTGCTGCTCAAAATGTTTGCGGTCCGCCCCTTGAGTATCGCAATCCGTTGCTTGAGAGGGCGGGGTTTTTGACATTGGCAGCCAAACGTCCAAAAGGAGATTAAAACCTATGGCTACAAATTACGAGACAATGTACATTTTGCGTCCCGACTTGATAGACGAGCAAGTTGAGCAAAATATTTCTAAGTACGAAAATTTAATTAAGGAAAACGGTGCCCAAAACGTAGAAATTCAAAATCGCGGCAAGCGTCGTCTAGCTTATGAGATTAACAAACATCGGGATGGAGTTTATGTCCAGATGAACTATTCTGCTGTTGGTAGCACTATTGCTCCGATGGAACGTGCTATGCGCTTGAGCGAAGAAGTAATTCGTTATTTAACTATCAAGCAGGATTTAGCAGAACAAGAAAGTGCGAATGATGAAACATCGGCAGCATCAATTGCTCAAGAAAGATAATTTTCTTTTTTCCATGAGGGAAGATTTATATTAAATGATAGGTAAGTCATCTCTTCATGTGGCACAATCAACCGGGTTTTTTGTAATTAATATAGATTCAAAATTTAGAAATCATATTTTACCTACAAAACCCGGTTTCTTTGGGCTTGTTAAGATAATAGGCGTTAATAAAATTTAATCTTTTTAAAAAGTAAAAAAAATATACGTCTTTGCCCCTTGCCATTACGGCTAGGAATGTTACATTAACAGATACTTACCTCTAAGCGTGGAAAAGATTCCGTTCAGTAAATTGTAAGACACTGTGAGCCAAACAGATAACTCCACCATTCAAGCTCTCTCTACTGAAGTCTCGAAGTTGCGTCAAGAATTGCAGCTTCGCGATCAATTAGTGCAGCAGTTATCTCAAGAACTGTTCAGACTGGTAAAGGGCAATACCGATTTTATGCCCCAGCCAGAAGTTTCCGAACGTCATTCTGTTGAGTTAAATGCTTTACGAGAACAATTGCAAGCAGTAGAAGAACAGGTAGGTTTTTACCAAGAGCAGATTAGCACTCGCGATAGCGAAATTTATCAATTACGTCAGTCGGTTCAGGAATTAACTGACCGCTCTAGAATGTTAGAGCAAGTAGTGCAAGAACTACCTCAAATTTACCGTCAGAAGTTCGAGGAGCGGATGGAACCAGTAAGAGAAAAGGTAGCACTACTGCAACAAGAAAACCGTCAATTGCAAGCGGAATTGCAAAGCGTAAGTTACCGCTTAGCCCTAAAATCTCGCACGGCTTCCCATAGTGGTATTGACTTGCCTTCATTTCCTCGCCCTAATCCACCAGGCAATATTTCGACGGTGCCAAACGCTTAGTTAAAATGTTTGCTTAGTGCGGCGATTCATATTAAACAATTCGTATCTATTAATGACGAGGATAATTCCTGCATCATCTTTTCTTATAATCCAAAATCTAAAATATTGCCGTTTCTTAAAGCGGTTTAGCCAGAATTCTCGATCGATAACTGTATTTTAGTAAAAAAGCTTATAGTCATACCTAATATGCTAAAGATATCGGTGAAAAGCTTGTTACCGTTGCTACATAGAGATACATTTTTGATTGGATACTAAAGATTAATGCTGCTTCCGATCGCAGATCCCTTTTTTAAACTTTGTCTATTAATATACCAACGACGGCATAGCCTAAAAAAAAGGGTCAAATATTAAACCCTCTCAAAAATAAAATATCGGTAAGAGAAGTGTAAGAAAATGAAGAATTACTTAGGAAGAACGATCGAAACTAAAAATTTCCAGTTTTACTTCTTCAGGTAAATTCTTCCATTACTTACATATTTAATAATAGCTACAGCTACTCAATAACGTTCGCCAGCCAACAGTTGAGCATAGCTGGTTAAAAAATGTCGTAAAGAAAGCATGGCGGTTGATAGAGATTCGCAGAACGTGCTAGCCCAAATGTATTACCCAAAATTTGAGTTTGGCTTCGTTATTTAATAACTTGCTGCAATCAAAAATGGACTTCAACACCTTTAGAGATCGAGAACCATGAAAATAGAAATTTAGCCCGCTACTGCTAACCCTTTATTTTCTAAAATACTCAGAGCATCTTCATAAGTATTGAAAATTTCAAACACAGAATCTAGGTGAGTAAGTTCCAGAACCAACCGAACTGAAGCCGTCACATTGCAAAGAACTAAACGACAATTATATTGACGTGCCACTTTAAGTCCTTTGACTAAGCTGACTAAACCAGAACTGTCCATGAAATCGACCAATCGTAAATCTATAACCCACAATTGTTCTAAAGTAGGTACAACTCGATTTATCTGTTCGCTCAAAGCATTTCCACCCTGCAAGTCCATACGGCCTTCAGGCTTAAACAAAGCAACTTGACGTTCTAGTGTGAAAGTCATAAATTTAACTGGATAGTTGAAATACTTAAGAAAAAACAAAAACAGACACAAATACGACTTCTCTCTCAACTAGAAACTTACCGCTTTTACCTGCATATTAGACCGGGTATTTGGGCAGTACAATTGAGACAAAATCAGTCGGTATTTATGCCGTATCATTTGTCCAAACAATTCTCAGTATAGGCATAAGCGATTTGCTTTTTCCGTAGCAACCGCTTCTTTTACGAAATTTTTATAATTTTCTCAGAGTTTTATGAATTTTTGATAAAATTTTGGTTGTAGATGCTAAGAATTGTAAGGTTGTGGTAAATACTTATTTAAAACTTAAGTTTTATTTAATACAGCGGAAAAATAAGATATGATGCGCTTTTTTTATTAAAACCATTTTACCAATAGTGTTAAGGCTAAAATACAATAAGAACATTTAATGTAATTATAACTAAATAAAAAAGTATTAATAATTACTATGTATGCCTAGTAAATGTTTTTTAAATTTAATCCGGATTAGGATAGGTATTGCTTTATGTAGATAACCATTGACTTGATTGACACCTTAAGCCCAAAAGAGTCAAGATGTAGAAATGTAAAATTATATAAATAGGTTTAGGCTGGATGTCTCTCGATTTCATATCATTGGAGAATATTCAGGAAATTGCTCATCAATACGGTTATTGGGCAATTTTTGTAGGAATTTTATTAGAAAACTTAGGCGTTCCGCTTCCAGGCGAAACTGTAACTTTGGTAGGCGGCTTTTTAGCTGGCAACGACGAACTCAATTACTGGTTGGTTGTAGGGGATGCGGCAGCAGGCGCTGCGATTGGCGGAACTTGCGGCTATTGGATTGGTAGAATCGGCGGTTGGTCATTGCTAATGCGTCTGGCAAGTTTATTAAGAATTTCTGAAGTAAAAGTGTTGGGTATAAAAGAAAAATTTAGCGAAAATGCTGCTAAAGCCGTATTCTTTGGCAGGTTTTTTGCTTTATTACGAATTTTTGCAGCTCCATTAGCTGGTATAGCCGAAATGCCTTTTGCAAAATTCCTCTTATACAACTTTTTAGGTGCTGGAGCTTGGGCTGGCGTAATGGTTTCTTTAGCTTTCTTCGCTGGCAAGGTAGTCTCTTTGGAGCAGATGGTGCAATGGGTAGGTCAGTTTGCGATTTTGGCATTGCTGATTCTTGTTGCTGCGATCGCTATACCTTTGTGGTTGGAGTCGCGGCAAGTTGAAGAAATAACAACTGAGGAATAGGAATTGGGGATTGGGAATTCTTAGCTCCTAACTCTTAACTCCTAACTCCTAACTCCCTACTCCCCACTCCCCTAACTATTACCAATTATTTCTGCTGTGACCAAATGCGAGTAGGCATTCCCCAAATATAAATAAATCCTTCGGCAGCTTTGTGATCGAATTGGTCATCTGCGCCGTAGGTTGCCATTTCAGCATTATAGAGGGAGCTATCGGAATGACGACCAACAACAATCGCACTGCCTTTGAAAAGTTTCATTCGCACGGTTCCAGAAACTCGCTCTTGTGTCTTTTCAATAAAGGCATCAAGTGCAGCTTTGAGGGGACTAAACCACAATCCATTGTAAATTAACTGGCTGTAAGTTTCTTCAATACCTCGCTTGTAATGAGTTACATCCGCCGTCAAAGTTAGACTTTCCAAATCGCGATGTGCTTGAATTAATGCCACCATTGCCGGGGACTCGTAAATTTCCCGCGATTTGATGCCCACCAAACGGTTTTCTATCATGTCGATCCGTCCTACACCGTGATTTCCTACCAATTGGTTGAGTTGGGCAATCATTTCAACTGGGTTTTTAGATTCACCATTGAGAGTCGCCGGAATACCTCTAACAAAACCGATTTCGACGTACTCAGGTTGATCGGGAGTATCGGCGATCGCCTTTGTCATTTCGTAGATTTCTTCGGGAGGTTCGTATGATGGATCTTCTAAAGGGCCAGCTTCAATGCTCCTACCAAGTAGATTTTTGTCAATACTGTAAGGGGAAGATTTTTTAACTGGTGAGGGAATACCAAAACGTTCCCCATAAGCAATAGTTTCTTCTCGACTCATACCCCATTCTCTTGCTGGTGCCAGTATTTTAAGATTGGGATTCATAGCCGCAACAGCTACGTCGAAACGAACTTGGTCGTTACCTTTGCCAGTACAACCGTGTGCAATCGCATCGGCTCCGTGTTTTTCGGCGGCTTCTACCAATGCTTTGGCAATTAACGGACGTGCAAGAGCAGTTGCCAGAGGATAACGATTTTCGTAGATAGCATTAGCTTGAATGGCCCTGAAAGCATAATCTTTAATAAAGCTTTCTTGGACGTTCACTACTAACGATTGACTTGCACCAGACTTAAGAGCTTTCTCACGGACTGGTCCTAACTCTTCACCTTGACCTAAATCTGCTGCGAGAGTAATAACTTCTTCTACTCCCCACTCTTGTTTGAGGTAGGGGATACATACTGATGTATCTACTCCACCAGAATATGCTAAGACAACCTTTTTAGCGCGACCCATTGATTATTTCTCGATGCTGTAGAACGACGAATGTTTATTATCTTATTAATTTAGGTATATTCTCCTCAGTATTTATACTACTTCAGTATTTCCTACAAACTCTATATATACTTGTTTACGTATTGTTGTAGCTAAAATATTCAGCATAAATGCTGGGGTTAATGATTTGACATAGAAGTATAAAAGCTTAAAATAATTTTTTTTTGCAGCTAGAAATCTAGTTGCTGATAAGACAGCATAATTTATACGATTAAATATCCGCTAAAAGTAATTTAACGTATATTTCATGAAGTTTAAGTAATTCGATGGAGTTAAATTTACACAAAATATACTTAAGATACATACTTTTTTCAGTATTATTCCGGGATAATTATAGACAAGTGAAACTCGCTGTTTTCTTAATCTAATATTTCTTATCCACCTAATAAAAGGCTTATTTGATAATGCGATCGCAAATTAAATGGTTGATTCCAGTAGCGTTAACTTACTTGAGCATCGGCTCGAATTTACAAAGTGCTGCTGCAAATACCATATTTCCGTTTAACGTTGATTATGAGACAGAAGTAACTATCACACCTATTCCTAATTCAGATGTTGTAAAAGCTTCTGTTACGGGTACAAACAGTAATGCTCCTTACGGCTTAACTAATTTCATTAGCGAAAACTATAGTCTTATAAATCCTCAAACTGGTGTAGGCACGTTTAGTGCAGATCCAATAGATTTAGGTTTAGATCCAGCAGTTTTTCCTTTCCTTACAGACGAATTCTTTGGTAGTGGTGATGATAAGCTGTTTGGATTTAGTAAAATTACAGCTTTATTCGATTTTCAAAACTTTACGGTATCGGGTGAAGGTTCTATAAATATCACGGGTGGCGCTGGTAGATTTACTGGTGCTAATGGCACGTTAAGTTTTACAGAAAATGGCGATTTCGATCCAAATCCAACTGCTCCTATTTTAGGTGAGGCTATTATAAAAGGTTCTTTCCAAGTACCCCATCAAATTCCAGAACCGGGAGATACTATTGGACTTGCTGCGGGAGTGGTAGGGGCTAGTTTGTTTCTGCGTCGGAAGAAAAGTAAAGCGACTTTGAAGCGATAATAATTCAAATTTTTGACATTTTGTATAGATAAAAGTTGATGTAACTTAATTGCTCAATGCAGGCTTTATAGACTGTATTTTAAGGATTCGCGGTCACGAAACTGACCGCGAGCAATAGAATTAAAACTGATTTGATTTTTATCAAACTTATAATCGTCAGCTACTATGATTGATTCAATTCGATAAATGAACTAAGTATTTACGCTGTATCTTTGTAAAATTTTAGTAATTTTATATTTGGTAATTTCTGCAAAACTTACTTAATATTTATATTAAATTCAGTATTTTCATTGATAATTATAGATAAGCGTAACTTGCTGTTTGATTAACCCGATATTTCTTATCAATGTAAAAAAAACGAATTTTTCAAGTTTTTTCGCAAGCTATTTATATATAAGCATTAAATTCTAATTACTGATGATTTGATAAAAAGCAAATTTACCTATATAACGATTCATTGAAGTATTTTTAGCTAATTTTTATCAAACTTTAGGAATTTCATTCTCTTCATTCAAAATTAATCTACTATGAAGATATATTAAATAGAATGTTTTCCAAAAACTTATATATAAGCAAAAATTGTTGTGTTTCTAACCTAATATTTATTATGCATTCACAAATTAAATGGCTGATTCCATTAGCTTTGACCTGTGCTGCTTTCGGGTCGAATATCCAAAGCGCCAAAGCACAAACAAATGTAAATCAAGAATTTGAGATTACATACGATACGCTATTTACATTAAGACCAATTGAAGAAGAACCGAACTTTTTTACCGCTCAAATTTCAGGTATTTCTCAAGATAGTAATGCTGCTTTCGGTTTGACTAATTTTGAAAGTAATGCTTTCGGAAAATTAGTATTTCAAGAAACTATTACCGACCCAGACGGAAATATAATTCCAGTAAATCAAAAACTTGAATTCAACGCAAATCCCGATGTTATCGGTTTAGAAAATCCACCGCAATCTGTTATAGATCGGCGTATTGAACTAGGAGTAGCAAACCCACAAGCAAATTCCGATATATATTTTGGTGACACCGCTAATAAGTTATTTGGACAAGCAGCCGATGAGGCTGAAATTAACTTCTTTCCACCAGGAAATCCAAACTTTCCAGGTACAGTAAGCGGTGGAGGAGTTATTACCATTACTGGAGGAACGGGTATATTTGAAAACGCCAGCGGTGAAATAACTTTCGAGCAGAGCGATCGCCTTCCCGAAGATCAAAATGCTCCCGCGCCAGGTGTAGCGACATTGAAATTCAACATACAAACACCGCAATCAGTTCCAGAACCAACCAGTGCTTTTGGATTATCTGCGGGAGTAATTGGGGCTGGTTTAATGCTGCGTCGAAATCGTCGTAAAACAGGTTTGAAGCGATAAGTAATTAATTGATTTTCCCCATCTGAAAAAAGTTAGAAATTGTACATAAATAAACCCGGTTTTTTTTAATCGCTATTAATTAGCTTGATTTTTTAGAAAAACCGGGTTTTTAAAATTTTTAAGATTAAATTAAAAAACTTAGTTGATTTTACAGCCAGGTTTTTTATTTGATGTGGATATTTTTTAAGTACACAGCTTAATTTAACAATTTCCGTCACCGCAGTAGATTAAGGAACAGCAGTATAGTTGTAGCTGTCCTATTTTAAGGGAATAGTGTTGGGGGTGAACCTGTGTTTTTTAGTGTTGTTATTCCGACTTACAACCGCAAACAGATTTTGGAGAAGTGTCTCAAAGCTTTAGAGGCACAAAGTTTGAATGAGAATGTGGTGACAGATTACGAAGTTGTTTTAGTTGATGATGGTTCTACCGATGGTACCTTAGAGTGGTTGTCAACACATAATTCGGAATTTCCTCACGTGCGAATGTTCGAGCAAGAACATATGGGACCTGCTGCGGCAAGGAATTTAGGGGTAGAAAAAGCGAAAGGCGATATTATTATTTTTATTGATAGCGATTTAGTAGTTACAGAAATTTTTCTGCAAGCTCATGCTTCGGCGCTGACTGAGGGAAAGAAGAAGTTAGGAAATGACAAGTTTTTCACTTATGGTGCGGTAATTAACACCGCAAATTTTGAAAATCCGACTTCCGAGCCGTATAAATTAACTGATTATTCTGCCGCTTTTTTTGCGACAGGAAACGTTGCGATTCCCAAGCATTGGTTGGAGAAAGCTGGACTTTTCGATACTGGTTTTCAACTTTATGGCTGGGAAGATTTGGAATTAGGTGTAAGACTCAAAAATTTAGGTTTACAGTTAATTAAATGTCCTGAAGCAGTGGGTTATCACTGGCATCCTGCTTTTGATTTAGACCAAATTCCTAATTTAATTGATAAAGAAATTCAGCGGGGACGAATGGGAGTTTTGTTTTATCAAAAGCATCCTACTTGGAATGTGCGAATGATGATTCAAATGACTTGGCTGCATCGATTACTTTGGGGTGTTCTTTCGCTGAATGGGACTTTAAACGAGCGGACAATGGCTCCATTGTTAAGACGATTAATTAAATCTGGAAAACCGCAATTAGCTTTAGAAGTAGCTAGAATTTTCTTGAATTGGTATAACGTTCGAGGTGTTTACGCTGCTTATATGGAAGCGAAAAATGAACAGAAGATATGATCCCCCCAACCCCCCTTGGAAAGGGGGGCTTTAGAATCTCGGAATCTCGTTACAATCGCGGTTCTACCTTGTAATGCATTTTTAGAAGGCTCTGCCTTGTTTCCTTAACGGAAGGCGGAGCCTTTTGTTTAGGGTTCCTAGCCGGAGACTAGGAATCAGTTAAATTTGTGCTAATTGGATTTAACCGGGATTTCAATCAAAAATTCGGTACCTTTCCCAACTCTAGTTCTATATTTAAGATGACCGTTATGCTTTTTAACTATGACTTGATAGCCGATCGATAGTCCTAAACCTTTACCTTTGCCTACTGGTTTACTTGTAAAGAAAGGGTCAAATATTTTTGATTGAATTGTTTCTGGGATTCCCACACCATTATCAGCAATTCTAATTAAAATAGTATTTTCAGGAGAAATATCGGTATGAATGCGAATTGTAGGGAACTGATGATTATTACTTTGTAAGTGTATTATCTGATTTTTACTATCAAATTTTTCTTCTAAAGCATCGATTGCATTAGATAATATATTTATAAAAACTTGGTTTAACTGTGCGGCATAGCATTCTACTTTTGGTATTTTGCCATAATCTTTAATAATTTTTATCTCCGAACGCTCTAATGTTGCATTTAAGCGATGTTGCAAAATTAATAACGTACTATCTATACCTTCGTGAATATCAACGGCTTTTTTTTGCGATTCATCCAATCGAGAAAAATTACGTAAAGACAAAACAATATTTTGAATGCGCTCGGCTCCTGCATCCATTGAAGATAATATATTAGGCAAATCTTCAGCTAAAAAATCAGTATCTACGACTTCAGCTTTATCTTTGATTTCGGAATGTGGATTAGGATAATGTAATTGATAAAGAGATAGCAAATCAAGTAAGTCTCGAACATAAGTATTTACATGGTCGAGATTTGCATAAATAAAGTTGACTGGATTATTTATTTCGTGGGCAATTCCAGCAACCATTTCGCCCAAACTTGACATTTTTTCACTTTGAATAAGCTGAACTTGAGTTTGTTTTAATTTACCTAAAGTTTGATTTAACTGCTTATTTGTATGGCGTAAATTTTGTTCTACTTGCTCGCGGTGAGTTATATTTTGCTTTAATTTAGTTAAATTTATTCTTAGCTCTAATTGACTTATTACTTGACGGCTTAAAGCTTGTAACGTTCGTATTTGCTCTGGACTGAGATTTCGCGGTTTATTATCGATAGTACATAGTGTACCGATAGCAAATCCATCAGGAGTTACTAAAGCTGCACCAGCATAAAATCTGATGTTAGGATCGGATGTTACTAAAGGGTTATCGGCAAATCGCTCATCTTCTTCAGCGTTAGGTACAATCAGCATCTTTTCTGGCTGAAGTATGGTATGAGCGCAAAAAGCTAGTTCTCTAGGCGTTTGTGCCACCTCTAAACCAATTTTAGATTTAAACCACTGCCGATTTCGATCTATCAAACTGATTAAAGAAATCGGAGTGTTGCAAATGTGTGCGGCTATTAATGTTAAATCGTCGAATTGTTGTTCTGCTTCAGTATCTAAAACTTTATATTCTAAAAGTGCCTGGAGTCTATCGTCTTCGTTGGCTGGTAATGGTGGTAGATTCATGTATTCCCGACGATCTATATTAATTAATAAATATGAATTTAGAAGTTATGAATTAATAAATTAAGTAACAATATAATATTTAAGCTTAGTTTTGTTACCGTTAATCAAAAACAGCACAAACACTTAAATTCGGTTTTCCGCCTCAAACACCGCATTTTTATGTGGTAAATTAGAAAAGTTTTCTAATCTCGCACATCTAGGAATTCGGGTGTTTCCAGTAAGGAAATGCGACTAGATGGAGGTTTAACCCGAATAGGAGAAAAAATATGCCTGTTGTTTCGTTGGCTCAAATGATGGAGTCGGGAGTTCACTTCGGACATCAAACCCGGAGATGGAACCCCAAAATGTCTCCTTACATATATACTTCTCGTAATGGAGTACATATCATCGACTTGGTGCAAACTGCCCAGTTGATGGACGATGCATATACTTATATGCGAACTCAAGCAGAACAAGGTAAGAAATTTCTGTTTGTAGGTACCAAAAGACAAGCTGCGGGAATTATCGCTCAGGAAGCAAGCCGCAGCGGTGCCCACTATATTAATCAGCGCTGGTTGGGTGGAATGCTCACCAACTGGACGACTATCAAGACACGGGTAGATCGTTTAAAAGACTTGGAACGTCGTGAAGAAAGCGGTGCGCTAGATTTACTTCCCAAAAAAGAAGCTTCAATGCTGCGTCGGGAGTTATCAAAGCTGCAAAAGTACCTCGGTGGGATTAAAACCATGCGTAAAATCCCCGATGTGGTAATTATTGTAGACCAGCGCCGGGAATATAATGCGGTTCAAGAATGTGAAAAGCTGGGATTGCCTATTGTATCTATGTTAGATACTAATTGCGACCCTGATGTTGTTGATGTTCCTATTCCAGCTAACGATGACGCTATCCGTTCTATTAAGCTGATAGTCGGTAAATTAGCTGACGCTATCTACGAAGGTTATCACGGTCAAGTAAGTAGCGATGAAGACGAATACGATTACGAAGGCGCTGAAGACGAATACGATTACGAAGACAGTGGCGAATACAGCAGTGGTGAATCTTCTGAAGATTCCGAAGAAGATAGTGGAGAGTCACAAGAGGAATCCACTGAAGGATAAAGTGTAAATAGTTTTATCAATTCAGGGATAATTTGAAAGCAGGAGACATGGCTACATATTTAAAATTATATTTAAAATTTTCTTCTCTTCAAATATCGTAGCCTTTAGCTGCCTCCTGCTTTTTTACGCCTCGAACTTCCTAATAATTTAAGCCGAACCATAAAAATATTTCTGAGTATCTCATAGCCCGCGTAATATAGAAATACTCAATATCCCATCTTCGATTAAAACTATCAGTTAAGTATAGATTGAGGCAACATGGCGGAAATATCTGCAAAATTAGTTCAAGAGCTACGTAAGAAAACCGGCGCTGGCATGATGGATTGCAAAAAAGCGCTCAAAGAAACCGAAGGTGACATTGAAAAAGGCATCGAATGGTTACGCCAAAAAGGCATTGCTGGTGCAACCAAAAAGAGCGATCGCATTGCTGCTGAAGGTCTAATTGATACCTACATCGATCCAAATAGTCAGGTAGGTGTATTGATAGAAGTCAACTGCCAAACTGACTTTGTTGCTCGTAACGAAGCTTTCAAAGCTTTAGTGCAAAACTTAGCCAAGCAAGCCGTAACTGTTGATAGTGTTGAAGCTTTATTAAGTCAACCCTATGCTGAAGACAAAGACAAAACAGTTGAGCAATCTATTACCGAGGCGATCGCCCATTTAGGCGAAAATATCAAAGTACGTCGCTTTGAAAACTATTCCGCGTCTGAAAATAATGGTGTCGTAGATAGCTACATTCACACTGGCGGTAGAGTAGGTGTTTTGGTTGAACTGAAATGCGCTTCATCTGCGGCTGCTGGTAACGAAGAAGTTCAAACATTAGCGCGAAACGTTGCCATGCAGGTTGCTGCTTGTCCAAACGTTGAGTATGTAAATGTAGACGAAATTCCTGCTGAAATCTCCGACAAAGAAAAAGAGATCGAAATGGGACGCGATGACTTAGCGAAAAAACCTGACAATATTAAAGAAAAAATTGTTCAAGGAAGAATCGATAAGCGTCTCAAAGAAATGACTTTGTTGGATCAGCCTTACATTCGAGATCAAAGCACCTCGATTGAAGAATTGGTAAAACAAACGGGAAGTAAGGTTGGTGAAGAAATTTCCATCAGCCGCTTTACTCGTTATATTCTCGGCGAAGGAATTGATAAAAAGCAAGAAGACTTTGCTTCAGAAGTTGCCGCACAAATGGGTAACAAATAATTTAGTAAAGAACATTCTCGTTTTTATACAGGTCAAACTTTTGAAGATTGACCTGTTTTTCATAATTAGTAGTTAGTAGTTAGTAGTTAGTTGTTAGTTGTTAGTTGCTACTTCAATTACATCTTACAAAATTAATAGATTAATTTCACATAATTTAACGCTTAAATAACGATCAAAATTGAGGGTATTTTCAAATCTTAACAACGATTTTTGGGGAAGATTGCGTACCTTTGTACCATAACTAAGATAAAATGGAAAATAATCAGATATGGCAAGACCAATCGAGCGAATAGAGCAGGATATTGTCGAGCTAGAAAAATCGATCGGATTAATAGCCGAACAACTACAAAATGCTTACAGCAGTTACTTAGAAGTTTTAGGACAAGCATTGGGTCAGCAATTGATTTTAGCAAGTTACCATCTGTGTACTCAAGGATACCCAGAAAGTTTTCTCAAATTGTCTTTAAATCAAAGACAGAAATTGCAGAAAGCTATGCGTAAATTAGCAAAATCCACAGCCCGAGATATGCAAACTCTAATGAACTATGAAGAAGAAGCAGAAGAAACTGAAAATGAATTAGAAGAAAGCGATTTAGACTCAGAAGAAGATTTAGAAGATATTGAGATAGAAGAAGATTTAGAAGAGGAAGAATTAGACTTTGATGACGATTTAGGAGATATTGGTCAAGAATTACAAATTGAAGATCGAGATTTAGAAGAAATTGCGGAAAAGTTAGGAATAGAAGACGAAGAACCAAATGTTTTTCCTGATAATTCTTCTCCTAGATCGCTTCCCTTAGATGCCAAAATAGCTTTTTTATCGGCTAAAAAAGGTCAGCCTCCTATATTCTTGTCAGAACCCGAACTTGATAAAGATTGGAAAAACTGGTTTAACCCCAATACATCTAATCCAATGGAATTAGCCGCTTGGCAAAAAAACTTAGAAAGAGCTATTGGCTATATAATCAAAAGTTTATCTCGTGATGGCAATCGTTTGTTACAAAAAGCTGGTATATTACCAAAAAACCTACCAGAACAAGTTTTGGAAGCCGCTGTTGCTTCCTCCGAAGCATCTTCAGATGTGATGCCTGGGCCTCCTAATCTACTAAACTTAGTAGTTGGAATTCAAAGTGAAGAACAAGAGGAACCGGAAAACTTAACTCAAGTTATGGCTTTAAACTTACGATTAGTTGAAATAGAATTTGCCGATATTAAACTTTCTTCCGAACGCAAGCAAATTCGCAATATTTTGAATCAGTTAAACAAGTTAGGAAGAGAATACCAAAATATTCAGCGGGAACGTTCTATAGCTAATGCCGAAGCGGCTTGGCGTGCTAGCTGGTATGAAGACTAATAACAGTTAACAGTTATCAGTTATCAGTGAACATTTGGGAGTTAGGAGTTATGAGTTATGAGTTAAAAGTTGATTATTTATGTCCAATAACTAACCACTAACCACTAACAACTAACAACTAACAACTAACAATCAATGAATGACGAAAAACCAGATTGGATAAGATTGCAAAAAGCTCTGTCGGTGGAAACGGAACGGGGTTTTATTAATTTGAAGGGTAGGGAATATCTCTTTAATGAATTTCTTACTTTAACTTTTGGTAAGTTTCCTGCTGGCTTACCTAGTGAAGAGCGCCGTCGCTGGCTGGATTTTTCTGTTAAGTTTGCAAATTATCCAAATCTAGAAACTGAGGATAGACAACATTTGGTGGCGGAAGCTCGCCGCTATCTTTATAGTTTGCAGCAAGGGGAAAGAGCTTCGAGTGAAGTCAATTCTATTCCAAAGCCAAAAGTCATTCAAGTTCCTAAAACTAAAGTAGTAGAGCAATCGGTAAGTCGCCGACTTGCACCGGAATTAAATCAAAAACTGATCGATTTACCGGAAATTGGGTTTAAAAAGGCGGCTAAATTACAGCGTCTTGGTTTATCTACGGTGCGCGATTTACTATATTACTTTCCCCGCGACCATATTGACTACGCGAACCAAGTATGCATTGCGGAGTTACAACCAGGTGAAACGGTGACGCTGGTGGCAACAGTGAAGCGTTGTAATTGCTTTTGTAGCCCTAAAAACAAAAAATTATCGATTTTAGAAATTCAGTTAAAAGATAACTCCGGCATTTTAAAAATTAGCCGTTTTTATGCAGGTAATCGTTACAGCAGTCGCGGCTGGCAAGAAAGTATGAAGCGTCGCTACGTTGCTGGTAGTACTGTGGCTGCTTGCGGTTTGGTAAAGGAAAGTAGATACGGGTTAACTCTTGATAATCCTGAGTTGGAAGTTTTAGCGAATCCGGAGGATGAAATTGAATCGCTGACTGTGGGTAGGGTTGTTCCGGTTTATTCTTTGACAGAGGGAGTTGTGGCGAGTACGGTACGACAAGCGGTAATTTCTGCTTTACCGGCAACCGCCCTTTTAAAAGAACCTTTACCACCGGGTTTGCGGAAGAAATATCAGTTGATGGAGTTGAAAGACGCGATTAACAATATTCATTTTCCTGCCGATAGCGATAGTTTGCGAGCAGCACGTCGTCGTTTGGTGTTTGATGAATTTTTCTATTTGCAACTGGGTTTGCTACAACGTCAGCAAAAAGCGCGTGAAGTTCAAACTAGTGCGATTCTTGCGCCTCAAGGTGAGTTATTGCAGCAGTTTCATCAAATATTACCCTTTAAGTTGACGGGGGCACAAGAAAGAGTTATTCAAGATATTCTTAACGATTTACAAAAACCCGCAGCCATGAATCGTTTGGTGCAAGGAGATGTGGGTTCGGGTAAAACGGTTGTGGCAGTGGTAGCGATTATTGCCGCGATACAATCGGGGTATCAAGCGGCTTTGATGGCACCTACGGAAGTTTTAGCAGAGCAGCATTATCGTAAGTTAGTTAGCTGGTTTAGCTTAATGCATTTACCAGTAGAATTACTTACAGGTTCTACAAAAGTTGCAAAAAGAAGACAGATTCACGCCCAGTTAGAAACCGGAGAATTACCGCTTTTAGTCGGTACTCATGCTTTAATTCAAGACCCCGTGAACTTTCATCGATTGGGTTTAGTGGTAATTGACGAACAGCATCGGTTTGGGGTAGAGCAGCGAGCCAAGTTGCAGCAAAAAGGCGAACAGCCCCACGTGTTAACAATGACTGCGACTCCAATCCCAAGAACCTTAGCGTTAACCATTCACGGCGATTTAGACGTAAGCCAAATTGATGAATTACCGCCGGGAAGACAGAAGATCAAAACTACAGCCTTGAAAGCAGGCGATCGCCCGCAAGCTTACGATTTGATCCGCCGAGAAATTGCTCAGGGAAGACAGGTTTATGTAGTGTTGCCTTTGGTGGAAGAATCGGAAAAATTAGATGTGCGTTCTGCGGTTGAAGAGCATAAAAAGTTACAGGAAGCAGTTTTCCCCGAATTTCGGGTAGGATTGCTGCACGGACGCATGAGTTCCGCCGATAAAGATGAAGCAATTAGCAAATTCCGCGATCGAGAAACGCATATTTTAGTTTCAACTACCGTGGTGGAAGTTGGTGTAGACGTACCAAATGCAACCGTAATGCTCATTGAAAACGCGGAAAGATTCGGATTGTCACAGCTGCATCAATTACGGGGACGCGTTGGTAGAGGAGCAGCGCAATCCTTTTGTCTTTTAGTCAGCGGTTCTCGCAGTGCCGACGCTCAACAAAGATTGAAAGTATTAGAACAGTCTCAAGACGGGTTTTTTATATCAGAAATGGATATGCGATTTAGAGGTCCCGGACAAGTTTTAGGAACTCGACAATCGGGTATTCCAGACTTTACTTTAGCAAGCTTAGTAGAAGACGAAGAAGTATTAGTATTAGCCCGTCAAGCAGCAGAAAAAGTAATAGAAATAGATGCAAGTTTAGAGCGGTGGAAATTGATGCAAGAAGAATTGATTTACCGTTACGAACGGTTAATGGGTGGGAGTATTTTGACGTGATAAGATGTAGGGATTTTGGCAACGGATTGGCAACGGGTTGGCAACCGATATTTTTTTTAAGATTATAAAACGGCTTTATTTTTGATATTCCCCATTCACTATTATCTATTACTTATTACCAATCCCCTATGCCCTATGCCCTATGCCCAATTCCCTTTTTGCTCGACTTCAATTAAACTCCATAGTCTCGACAAAATCTAAAATCATCTGTTTGAGTGCAACAGCTTCTTGCTTCATAAAACTCGTAGTTCTGCCATCCATAAATGTACGTTGACTGCTAACTATATAAAGGAAATCACCATTAATAAAAGCGATCAATCCCCGATAGGCATCTAGTTTTGTTGCAGTACCGTTATTTCCTGTTTTGTAAATTCGCGAACCTCCAGGCATATACAGCAATACAAAGTAAGAACCTTCAAATATTTTTGCCATATATTCGCTGTATTCAATTTGCGCTTCTGGTAAATTAGCGACAATTTCTTCAGGAACATACTTATTTATAAGAGTAGATTTCAAATATTCCTCTTGTCCAATAACTTCCATTTGTTCCATCTGTTTGGAAGGTAAAGAATAATAATCTATTCTTATAAAAGTGCCTTCATCATCAGAAAAGCTAACCGTACCTTCTTGACTTTGTACTTTACCACCTTGATGGGGATCTACCGGAACCGGAACGGTAAAATTACCCGACGGTGAATCATATTCCTCTATATTGAAGGCTATATCAACTATTGTTTCGTCTTCGTCATCGAGTAATTCTTCTAACTCTGCTTCCTCGAAAGCGGAAATTACATCTTCGATAATTTCTTCTGCTGCTTCGTTATCAATTCCTAAAGCTTGTTGCAAACTTTTGAGCAAACGCATTTTTGTTCGCGGAATTTGCATTTCCTCTTCATCTAAAATTACACTTACCCCAGCCGCAAAAGCATCTTCTAAAAAATCATCCTCAAGCTCTTCATTTGCAGCGTTAAACAGCGCCCCCCGCCCATTGTGTTCGGCTAAATTTAGCAGTTTACTCAGCATTTCTAATAAATCTTCATCCGAATATTCTTCAAAAATCTCGAATCCCCAAAGTATATCGACTAAAAATTCTATATCTACATCTTCCAAAGAAGAATCGGCAGATGCAGTTATGATTGCGATTGCAGCCACTGCTTCTTGGGAACTAAGGGACTGTTTTAATCTTTCTTGCGAATTAAATAATTTATCGTATTTGTCCATAGTTGTTACCTCCATGCATGATTGTTGAGTACCGATCAAAAGTTATGGTAGCTAATTTAGTTGCAATCACAAACGTTGAGTAGGTTAATAAAAATTATAAAAATATAGCCGAATTAAATTATATGTAATTAAGATATTACTCTTATTAGAGTAACTCTTTCTAAAAATTATAAGAATTACGATCTAAAGATTAAAATAATAAGTTTAGATACTTATACTGCAACTTTTTGTTTTATTTGATAGGTATTTATTGATATAATCATTTGCTTTTCCTACCAGCGATTTAATTATTATCCCACCAGACGGTTCATGGCTAATGGTAAATTTCGATCGGCCATGAACATTTTTGGAGGGCAATTAACTGGACTGTTCTAAATACTGGTTGATATCTTCTACAACACGAGTCAACTCGGCTTCCGTTGTCAAGCGGATAGTGCTGGAGCGCACGGTAAGTAAAATCTTCGCAGCGAAAGGACTAGGCCAGATATTAGGGTTGCAAAAAATTTCCAGAAAGACTTCTCCCGTATAACGATATTCCATACTTGATTGAGGATTCGGTTTTCCTCCACCACTAGCAGTTTTAGCCGCAACCGCTTTGAGTTTCTGCATCAATTCATCTATAGCTGCTTTTAATTCCCTTGCTGCTGCGGGTGAAAAGCTAAAAGATACGGAACCTTCAACTAAATTAAGTGTCAAATGATTTGCAGACATCAGTTATTTATCAAAACATATTGCTCTTTTATTTTCCCTCTATATGGGGCATCGTAGTGCAGAATATTTTCTTTACAAATTCTTAAGTAAGTACTTGCGCTTTCATTCATCAAACATTTCGTTTGGGCAGGGTTGCGGGAAACAGGGAACGGTTATATAACTCGGTGTTTCTTTTTCTTGAATGCGTAATAGTTTGATAGACTTTATGCCTCTCATCAGTATTACTGTATAAGAGAAGACATTATGAAATTAAAAGCATCCGTGGGGGTTGTAGCGGGTTGCTTAAATTTATTGGCTGATGCTTTACATTGCCTCAAGTCTCGATCGAAATGCATCTAATTATTGATGCTTTCATATGTAGAAACGGCCGATCGCATCACACAAGAAGTTGAATCTCGTAAGACAGATAAGTTTAATCAGGTAAGAATTTTAATTCACGTCGAACCATCTGCTTATAAATCGAATCAAATTAGCTTCTAGACTTCGATTCATTAAAATATTTATGAAGAAAATGTTAATCATTTTTTACAAATTATTGCAGTTAGAGTAAAATATTAGAAACGATATATCTTTAGATTTATAAAAATTTAGTTATAAAAATCTACTAGCTTAAGATATAAGCCTGGTAAAAAAAATAAGTATTTGAAAATTAATTTAAGGTTAAGATGATACTTTTTCTTCTATTATGTTTGCTGTAAAAACTCTATGCATTGTTATCTTTAATGCATTTTTAATTTAATTTATTTAACGTTAAGACTGTTGATTTCAAGTTAATTGTCGATTGCTAAATTTTTTAGTCATTTTAGCATATTTTGTTCTTAATGATGCAACAAATAACAGTTTTAATAATTGATAATAATTATAAAGACTTTCAAAGATATGAAAGCTATCTGCTGCAATCAAAGCAACGCTATACAATTTTGTCGGAATCAACCGGGAATGCTGGATTAGATTTATGCTTCATGTTGCAGCCCGATCTAATTTTGATCGAGTACTTATTGCCAGATATGGATGGATTGGAATTTCTGGCAAAGTTAAAACAACATAAAAAAATACCACCCGTAATTATGATAACTAGGTGTGGTAATGAAAATATTGCGGTACGAGCAATAAAAAGCGGTTTTGAAGATTATTTAGTTAAGGAACAAGTAACGGCAGAACTTTTAAATGACACAATAAATTCTGCTGTCGAAACTGTTGTCTTAAATTCTCAAGAAGTGGGAAAGAATTGGTGCTGTAGCGATGAGCGTTTCAGTACTTCTGTAGAAAATATGTTGGATTGCTTTGGTATTTTCTCTAGCATTCGGAATGAAGCAGGTAATATCGTAGATTTTCGCATTGATTATGTGAATGCCGCAGCTTGTGAATGCAATCAAACGAGTAAAGAGGAGCAGATAGGTAAAAGGCTGTGCGAAATTTTTCCCGTCAATATTACTACGGGTTTATTTGCAGAATATTGTCAAGTTGTGGAAAGGGGTGAAGCTTTAGTTAAAGAATCTTCGATTTGTAAGGATGTTTTTAGCCAAGAAGAGTTAACTAAAATCTTTGATATTCGCGCTACTAAATTAGGAGATGGGTTTGTTGCTTCTTGGAGAGATGTTACTGAAAAAAAGCTTTCAGAACGGCAGTTGCGCGAATCTCAACAGTTTATTGAACGAATCGCCGATACTACTCCAGGGTTTTTATACGTTTACGATTTAGTAGAGCAAGAAAATGTCTATGTAAATAATCAAATTGGCGAACTTTTGGGTTATACACCCGCAGAAATTCGGGATATGGGAAAAGAATTATTTCCTCGAATCATGCACCCTGATGATTTAGCGCGGGTACCCGAATTACACAAAAGATTTGACTCTGCTGAAGATGGGGAAATTCTAGGAATTGAATATCGTCTGCTACACAAAGACGGTGAATATCATTGGTTTTATGGTAGAGAAACGGTGTTTAATAGAAATGCCGATGCTTCAGCTTCACCACGTCAAATTATTGGCACGGTTGTTGATATTACTAATCTAAAACAAACTCAAGAAGAATTACGCTCTAGCAACGAGCGATTTCAACTAGCATCCCGTGCGGTAGATTCTGTAATTTACGATTGGGATATTACTATTAATAGTGTTATCAGAACTGAAGGTGTAACTTCTATCTTGGCATACTCTTTAGAAGAAGTAGAACCAACAATTGAATGGTGGATGCAGTTAGTCCATCCAGAAGACAAAAATAATTTATTCCAACCTTTACAAGCTGTTTTAAGAAATCAAGAATACTATACATTTGAGTATCGCGTGCGTCATAAAAACGGTCAGTATCGCTACGTACTCGATCGAGGTTCTGTTGTGCGTAATGCTGAATTAAACCCAGTGCGGGTAGTTGGTTCGATTACAGATATTACCGATCGCAAACAAGCTTTAGAAAAACTACGTGAAAGTGAAGCCAAATTTAGGCGTGTTATTGAATCAAATATTGTAGGAATTTATTTCGGCGACTTTAGTGGCAAAATTTTTGAAGCCAACGATTCTTTTCTGCAAACCTTTGGCTATACTCGCGAAGAATTAGAAAACGGCTCTTTGTATTGGAATCGGATTACACCACCGGAATATTCCCAACTCGACGAGCAAAAAATGCAAGAAATACAGAATTATGGAGTTTGCAAGCCTTTTGAGAAAGAGTATTTCCACAAAGACGGAACTCGTATTCCTGTTTTATTAGCAATCGCTTGCATAGAAGGCAGAGAAAAAGAAGGCTACAGCGTTTGTTTAATTTTAGATATCAGCGAGCGCAAACAAGCCCAATTAGAATTACGTGAAAGCGAACAATCCTATCGATTTTTATCCGAATCAATACCCCAAATAGTTTGGAGCTGCAACCCACAAGGAGAATGCGAATATATAAGTCAGCGTTGGGTTGAATATACCGGAAAAACAATTGAGGAAGCGAAAAATTTTGGCTGGCTGAATGCTTTGCATCCAGAAGATGCTGAATCTGTCACACATATATGGCACAAATCGTTAACAAGGGGCAAACTTTACGAAGCGGAAATGCGCTATCGTCGCAGCGACGGGATATATCGCTGGTTTTTAGTGCGAGCATTGCCCATGAAAGACGAGCAAGGGCAAGTTTTAAAATGGTTTGGCACAAATACCGATATTCACGAGCGCAAACAAATAGAAGCCATAACTAGCGATATTTTACAACGCGAACAAACTGCCCGTACACAAGCAGAAACAGCGAATAAAGCTAAAGACGAATTTGTCGCAATGGTATCCCACGACTTGCGATCGCCATTAAATTCAATTCTCGGTTGGGCGAAACTATTACGAACTCGTAACCTCGATCAAACCGCTACCACTCGCGCTTTGGAAACCATCGAACGTAACGCCAAATCCCAAGCAAAACTCCTCGAAGATTTACTAGATACCTCTCGAATCCTGCAAGGAACTATTCAGCTTGATATAACTCGAATTAATCTTGTTAAGACAGTGGAGGCAGCGGTTGAGACAGCACATCCTGTAGCAGATGTCAAGTCAATTTATATAGAGTCCATAATTGATGATTCGCTTCCATTAATACAAGGAGACTCTAACCGCTTGGGGCAAGTTCTCGGAAATTTACTTTCCAACGCGATTAAGTTTACACCTGAAGAAGGTCGAATTCAGGTAGAGTTGTCCGCCGAGATGGGGGGACAAGGGGATGGGGGGACAAGGGGATGGGGAGATGGAGAACATCTTGAGTTAAATTCTTCTAGATATGCTCGGATTACAGTAAGCGATACGGGAATTGGTATTGATCCGGATTTTTTACCGTATGTTTTTGAGCGCTACCGTCAAGCAGAGGGAACTAGAAAAAAAGGTGGTTTGGGATTGGGTTTAGCAATTAGCCGTCATATTATCGAACTCCACGGGGGCAGTATTGAAGTTTTTAGTGGTGGTAAGGAAAAGGGAAGTGTTTTTACGATTAGATTGCCGATGTGAGGGAGTAGGGAGTAGGGAGTAGGGAGTGGGAGATGGGGGGACAAGGGGACAAAAATAATTTTAACCTTTGACCTTTGACCTTTGACCTTTAACCTTTCTTCCTAACTCCTAACTCCTAACTCCTAACAGACGTAGCAGTGCTACGTCTCTACACTCCCAACTCCTAATCCAAAATCTAAAATCCAAAATCCAAAATCTAAAATCCCATTATTCCCACTCAATAGTTCCGGGTGGCTTGGATGTAATATCAAAGACTACTCTGTTTACGCCTTTGACTTCATTGACAATCCGATTGGAAATTACTTCGAGTATGTCGTAAGGTACCCGCGCCCAATCTGCTGTCATGCCATCTTCACTGGTGACTATGCGTAGAACTATAGGATATGCATAGGTTCTCTGGTCGCCCATTACACCTACGCTACGGATTGGTAGTAATACGGCGAAAGCCTGCCAGTATTCACTATACAGGTCATTACGGTTAATTTCTTGACGGACAATTAAGTCTGCATCACGTAAAATATTTAACCGCTCGGCAGTTACTTCTCCAATAATACGAATTGCTAAACCCGGCCCTGGAAAAGGTTGGCGCTGAACTATTTCTTGGGGTAAACCGACGCAATGTCCAACTTTACGAACTTCGTCTTTAAAAAGCTTACGTAAGGGTTCTACTAATTTGAAACGTAAGTCTTTGGGTAAACCACCAACATTGTGATGACTTTTAATTTTTACTGCTACTCGCTCTCCGGTTTGCGGATCGACGTTGGTATCTGCTGATTCAATTACGTCGGGATATAAGGTTCCTTGGGCTAAATAATCAAAGGGACCGAGTTCTTTTGAAGTCTCTTCAAATACTTTGATAAACTCGTGTCCGATAATACGCCGCTTTTCTTCGGGGTCGGTGACTCCACTTAAGGCTCCAATAAACCGCTCGCGAGCGTTTACATACTCGACAGGAATATGAAACTGCTCCGAGAACAATTTAACTAAACGTTCTGGCTCTAACTTCCGCATAAAGCCCTGATCGATAAAAACGCAAGTTAACTGATCTCCGATTGCTTTATGCAACAAAAATGCCAAAGTTGAAGAATCAACTCCTCCGCTAAGAGCTAACAACACTCGCTTGCTGCCAACTTTAGCGCGAATCTCCCGAATCGCTTCTTCTACAAAAGCATCGGTTGTCCAAGTCGGTTCGCTTTTACAAATTTGATAAACAAAATTACGGATTAACGATAATCCACCGACAGAATGCACTACCTCTGGATGAAACTGTACTCCATAGAGTTTTTGATCGTGATTGGCGATCGCCGCGCAAGGAGTATTAGCCGTGTGAGCTAGTAATTCAAACCCGGAAGGCATTTTGAGTACTGAGTCTCCATGACTCATCCACATGGTAGTACCATCTTCGACGTTGGTAAGTAAATTTGTCGGATCGTCAATATGCAAAGCAGCCTTACCATACTCACCTCGCTCGGACTTTTTAACTTCTCCGCCGAGTTGCTGCACCATTAGCTGCATACCGTAACATACACCCAGAATGGGGATTCCTAAATTCCAAATTTCAGGATCGCAATGGGGAGCTTTCGCATCATAAACCGAACTCGGACCACCAGAAAGAATGATTCCCTTGGGGTTAAGCTGACGAAGCTGCTCGGCTGTGGTTCGATAGGAAAGAACTTCCGAGTAAACTTGAGTTTCGCGAATTCTACGAGCTATTAGTTCGGAATATTGAGAACCAAAGTCAAGAATCGCAATCATTTGACGGTTAAGTTGTTTTTTAGATTCTACTTTTTGAGCTTGAGGAGCATCTTTGGTTAGTAGAGTCACCGCTGTTTTCATAATGGGGGGGGGAAAGTGTGAGAGTAAGGATTTACGATAGCTTCCGATGCAGGCTAAATACCACAAAGGTTAGCTGTATCCAGCAGAATTCGTTAACAACTTTCACATCAAGCGCAATTTCTATATATGCACCTGCTGGCTTCTTATATTTGTAAATGCTATTAAGATTAAAAAGTTACCTTAAACTTACTTGAAAAAGATATATTTATTGATTTGAATTTCTTATGTTTATTTTTATTAACTTACCACAAGTTGGTCAATATGCGTAAAAGCGACTTAATTTTTTTTACAAAGGCTTCAGATTCACAAGTCTCCGAGATGCTTGCATTATCAAGTGACAAATCGGCTTTCGACCAAAATCAATCAAAATACAGGTTAAAATTAGATAAAGAACACAATATCGTCTATAAGACACTTGACGCAATAGATCAACCCAGATGGGGGGTATTATCTTTGGTGTAAATATAAATATAATATATAACTCTAAAATTAATACTTGCCTAGAGAATTTTAATTTTTTTACACCTTGGCTTCTTTGAGTAAGTTTTGCATAACTTCTATAGAAAGTCCTTGCTCGATATATTGAGGAGAATCAGGGTTAAACGGGGCTTTCAAACGGTCGATACTAATAATATTTGCCTGCTCGGGTATAACGGGAACGTCCGGATCGAAAGCAGTCGGACGCATCAAAGAACTAGAAAATCCTTTAAAAATAGCAACTTCATCTCGTTCGCCATCAATTTCCACCGTCACCAACAACACTTCTTGAGGACGCTTGACAGTATATTGCTCCAGTCGTTTATTGATTGAATTTGTCATTAAAAATTAAGAATTGGTAATAGTTAGGAGTTAGGAGTTAGGAGTTAGGAGTTAGGAGTTAGGAATGTAGTGGGAGCGTCTCGCTCCCTGCTCGCAATAATGTTTCTCCCTCTCTGCCCCTCTTCCCCCTCTTCCCCCTCTCCCCCCTCTCTCCTACTGCGGTGCGGCTGTACGCCCTTGTTTGCCGAGCTTAAAGAAAACGAAGTAACCCAAGCAGGCAACGTATAAAACTAAACCAACGATACCCCAAAAGCCTAAGTCTCCATTGTTAGCGTTGCCATGAAAATACGTTTTATACAACAACGGAGCTTCCAGCCAAACTTTACAGTAAGGAGTCTGGAGAGCAGTTTCGGAAAAAGCACAACCTAAGAAAGGAAGAGTTAAGAGTGCGCCAAAAGCACAATAAATACTTATAGCCCAGCGCCAAGAGGTAAAAACAAACTTCAATGCTTCATCGGAAGCGTATTCAATTTCATCGTTCAAGTCTACCCAAAACCATAATGAAATAGGAATTAAGATACGCGCTATTAAAGATGAAATGAAACTTACCCCAAAACCGCCAATCATCAAGTAAACCGTAATCATTAGTAAACTTGAGACTCGCCAGTAAATACTTAGCAGACGCTGAATTCCATCAGCCTTTTGAACAAATGCCCAAATAAATAAAACTAAGGGAATCAACACGGTAAATAAAACCGCCAAACGATAGTCCATCCAAACTAACGAGCGAAACCAAACATCATTATTACCCATAGTTTTTCCTATATATAATTAAAAACTTTAACTAAGAAAGCTTGAATTTGAAAGTAAAGTCTCTCAATCTCTCAATATTTATATCCGAATACGTTCAAAAAATTAAAATAGGACTTACACATAACACTCTTCTGTTTTAGAGCGGCTTCTGTGTAAGTCCCAGTTTATAACGGTTTGTCTGGGATGAAATCCCCCGCTTACGACTTCGTGAGAGATAGACATTCCAGGGTAAACCTGTTATTAGAATTGGATTCTAAACTTTTTTAAGTTTAAAAACGATTATCTCAAACACGAGGGATAGATAGAAAAAGAGACATTGCTTTACGAGCTGAGGCGCATTTCTAGTCGTCGTAGACTCTGCATTCATCAGCTTCTGGATTTTCATCGCAGTACTTCTCTAAAGAGTTTTTGGGCTTTGATTGACGCTGGTGAGAAGCTTCAGCTTGTAATTCTTCTACTGCATCCCAAGCAGCAGCACACTCAGCGGAGTTATTACCTGAAGTATCGCAAGCTTCGCGAGCTCCCTTAATTTCTTCCTGAATTTTGTCTTTGATGTCGCTCATAGTTTTTGTTGTGTTAATTGTTCTTAATACAAGTATAGAAAAAGTTCGGCACAAACTGTTTGACAGTTTTAACCATTCTAACCACTCACAGCCGTCATCTATGGTGATGTAATAGAACAGTACTATCAAGATACAGCAAATATTCTTGCGTATAGAGTCTTCAACTTAAACTTTTAAGATTTTTAGTATAGTTTTGACTAGCATCTATCGAAACAAGTATTACAGTAGGATAATTACTGCTTTCAAAGAGTCAACTACTTTTAGATATAAATAATGGTTTCGAGCATATAAAAGTAAAAAGTATTAGCTTTCTTCGCATAAAAATATAAAAAGTAATTTATGGCAGATCAAATGCAGTGGAGCAACGCCTTATCAACCCGCCCTTCTCTAGAAGCAGCGATTTCTGAAGTCGTAGAACAAGCTGTAGGGAAGTTATCGACGAAAGCAAATTTAGGAATCGCGTTTATTACCAGTGCTTTTACCAGCGAGTATTCCCGGTTTTTACCTTTACTTAGGCAGCAACTAGATGTACCCGTACTAATTGGCTGTAGTGGCGGTGGTGTGGTTGGTACAAGCAGTAATGGAGCCGCTCAAGAATTAGAAGATGAACCAGCTTTATCACTGACTTTAGCTTATTTGCCAGAAGTCAATATTCATCCGTTTCATGTTATTGCTGAAGAATTACCAGATTTAGATAGCTCTCCTAATGCTTGGATGGATTTGATTGAGGTACCACCCCAGGGTACGCCCCAATTTATTTTGCTTTCAGGTACCATCGCGAGCGGTATCAACGACTTATTAAAAGGTTTGGATTTTGCTTATCCTGGCTCCGTCACCGTAGGAGGGCAAGCAAGCGGTGGAATGGGAAACCGTATAGCTTTGTTTTGTAACGACAAGCTTTATACAGAAGGTACTGTAGGAATAGCATTAACCGGAAATATTACTTTAGATACAATTGTCGCTCAAGGTTGTCGTCCGATTGGTACGCCACATCAAATTAGTAAGTGCGATCGCAACATAATTCTAGAAATTGAAGAACAGGTGCCGTTAATTTTATTGCGGGATTTGATTAGTAGTTTGAGTGAAGAAGAAAAAATTCTGGCTCAAAACTCATTATTCGTCGGTGTAGCAATGAGTGAATTTAAACAAGACTTGCAGCAAGGAGACTTCTTAATCCGTAACATCTTAGGAGTAGATCCATCCCTCGGGGCGATCGCCGTAGGAGACTACCTGCGTCCCGGACAGCGCCTACAATTCCACCTCCGCGACGCTCAAACTTCCGCTCAAGATTTAGAATTTTTACTTAACAAATATCAACAAGAACAAGCTAATAAATCATCCCCAGTAGGTGCTTTAATGTTTTCCTGCTTGGGTAGAGGTGAAGGACTCTATAGAAAACCAAACTTTGATTCCCAATTATTCCAACGCTACATCAAAGATATACCTCTAGGAGGTTTTTTCTGCAACGGTGAAATTGGCCCCGTAGGAGATAATACCTTTGTCCACGGCTTTACCTCCGTCTTTGCCATTTGTAGACAAGCCAGTTAACAGTTAACAGTGAGCAGTGAGCAGTTAGGAGTTATAGGATTTTAGATTATAATTTCTACCCCCTCTCCCCTCTCTTCCCCCTCTTCCCCCTCTTCCCTAAAGCAGCAACGTTGAATGATTATCAATAAACGTCCGATGTCCATCGGGAGTAACTGCGCTGTATTTCTCGAAGTGCTGGCGTAGTTTTTCGGGAAATTCAGGAAATTCGAGCAATGCATCTCCAGCAGCTATATTTGCCCAGAAATTTCGCAATGTGGGTGCTAGTTCTTCTGCTTTGTCTTGGGGAAGATTTAACGGAGGTAAAGTTAGCAATTTGACTATGAACGGAAAGCTGCGATCGCACATCCATTTATGAGAACTTTGCTGTAAGTCGGGGAAGTTGGAAACAGATTCTACTTTACGAGATAATATTTGTAACTTACTTTCTCCGCGATTATTCTGACGATATTCTAAAATTCTATAGGGATGTGGATAGCTAACTAAAGAACCTGTAGTAATATCGTATACATTATTTTCACAAGCTATATCTTGAATATGTAGGTGCCCGGTAAAAACCAGCTGAACTTTGTAACGTTGCAGAATTTGTAAAAGTTCCGGTGCATTTTCTAACATATAGCGGCTTGCCATCGGATGACGCGCTTGATTTGGTAAATGCTCAACTACGTTATGATGAACCATCACCAGAATTAATTCATTATTAGCTGCTGCTAAAACTTCTTCTAACCAGCGTAACTGCTCGCTATCCAAACGCCCTATCTGATTGCCTTGTTCGTCAAAGTTATTAGAATTAAGAGCAATTAACCTAACCGACGGCAGTAATTCACAAGTATAGTAAAGTTGTTCTGTATTCTCGTAACCCAATTTACGATAAAACTGAGGAAAATCCTTGAAAGCAATCGATTGCTCGTTAGCATTTAGAACCGGAACATCGTGATTGCCAGGAATAACATAACTAGGAAAAGGCAGTTTTGCCAAACGTTCTTGTAACCAAGTATGATTTTCTGGTTCGCCGTGTTGAGTTAAATCTCCCGGTAGTAAAAGAAAATCTAAATCTAGCTGTGTCAAATGTTCTAACACACTTTCAAAAGCCGGGATACTAACTTCTACTAAGTGAAAGCGACTCGGATGATCCCAAATAGTATGGGGAAGTGCAACGTGTAAATCGCTAGCGATCGCAAAACGAAAATTAAGACTCATTGAAGTAAATTAATCTATTAACAAAGGTGTAAAAAAATGCTTTTGAACTAGAGTATAACGTTTGAAAGCAAATAAACTATAGAAATATTATTGGTTTAATATTTGTAAATAATTAGCGAAAAGGTTATAGAGTTAAGAGTTAGGAGTTAGGAGTTAAGAGTTCTGAATATTAATAATTGCTCACTGTTCACTGCTCACTGTTCACTGATTATGAATCGCGTTCGAGTTCGTCAACACGTTAATCCATTAGGAATAAGATATCAAACACCAATTAATCCAATTGATTGGGAAAAGATTTATGCCGATGCCAATCAACCTTTACTTTTAGATATTGGTTGTGCGAGGGGTCAATTTTTAATAGAAATGGCGCAGCTAGAACCCAATTTTAATTTTTTAGGTTTGGAAATTCGCGAACCTTTGGTAGAAGCAGCTAATAAAATACGCTCGGAGCTAGGATTAACAAATTTACACTATATATTTTGTAACGCGAATACTTCATTAAAGCCGATTTTATCTTCCTTACCAAAAGGAATTTTACAGCGAGTCACAATTCAATTTCCAGATCCTTGGTTTAAAAATCGTCACGCGAAAAGAAGAGTTGCACAACCGGAATTAGTGGCAGAATTAGCAGATTATCTCGCACCAGGGGGAACGGTATTTTTACAATCGGACGTTAAATTCGTGGAAGAAGAGATGTGCGAGCGTTTTGAAGAAAACTCTGCTTTTCAAAGACAAAACAAAGAATGGTTAGCAGAAAATCCCCTACCAGTCGCAACGGAGCGGGAATTATTTACATTACAAAAAAGCGAACCCGTTTATCGTGCGGTGTTTGAAAAAGTAGAGACGTAGCAGTGCTACGTCTCCCTATATTTTTGATTAGTATCGAAAATTTGTTGAAATGAAGCCATGATAATTGCTGTCTTCCGATAAGCTTTGGAAAGGTAAGCGAGAAGTTTGTAGTTAATGATATAGGGTGTGTTGTTACAGAGTACAGCGCACTATTAAGTTTCTCATCCAAATATTAAGATGGTGCCGTATTGCGCGAAACAAAGATTTATTGTCACAGTTCAAATTGACTGTAGCGTCGTAACACACCCTACAATCTATATAATGCCGTATAACAAATAATGTTTGAAGAATACATCATAATAATTTTTTCGTTATATTTTTATCAATTATGGATAAATATAATTTTGTCAAGTAGCAATCGTTAATTTTTATGATGAATTATGTAAGATAACGATAAATTTTTAGCTTAGGGATAGTTAAGTTTGATTGGGTACAGAGAAAAAGTATTGTAAACTACATAAAATCATAAAGATTTGTCAGCATCTAATTTAAAGCAAAAGATTAAAAGTGAGTAAATTACTGTATTTTGAGGTAAATTTGTGCGAGATTAGACTTACATAGATACTCTGATACTAGAAAATTAAACCTCATGGATTCTTTATTTATCAACTCGTTACTTGAAGATTTGAAAAACCCGGATGAGGTAGTGCGCGAAGAAGCAACTCGTAAATTGTGGCGCTTATGGTTTCAGCAAAAGGGAGTTTATGGTTTAGAAAAAATAGAAAATAGCCAAAAACTATTAGATGCAGGTAAGATCGCTGAAGCTGAAGAAATGCTGACGCAATTGATTGAAGATCAACCCGACTTTGCCGAAGCTTGGAATCGTCGTGCATTTCTCTACTACACCAATAACGAGTACGAAAAATCTTTAGCCGATACTCAAGTAGCAATAGAACTTAATCCGCTACATTTCGGCGCACTTCACGGTATGGGCTTGTGTTATGCAGCTTTAGGAGAATACGCCAGAGCAATAAATTCTTTTCAGCGTGCTTTAAAAATTCAGCCTTATTCTTTAATTAATCAAAAATTGATTTTGGAATGTACGCTTAGACTCAGTTAAAAGCCTTTTCCTCGCCAAAATACTGCGTATCTATTAAGGGATGATTTACAGCAGATGGTAGAAATCTGCTGTTAAAGTTATTAGTTAATAGATTAATTGAAGCTTTGTTTTAAACAATATTAGTTAAGCTTTGATGTTGGATTGTAATATTAAATTTAATCTTTTTAAGGTGGAATAATTTCTAAATCTTTACAAATATTTTTAACTAAAATATCGACAATCTCACTATGTCTGGGGATTGCCAATTTTCTATTGTTAGAGGGATTATAGTAAATTGTATGCTTGCCACCTTCTCGGGAAAAAAGACGAATTAGTTTACATCTTTTCACTAAATTTTGATAGTAATTAGTTAAGCAGATAGACAATAATCTTCACCTCAGAATGAATTTTTCGCTATTACGTAATATTTTATTATCGTTTCACCATATTCCAATATATCGACAATATTTTTAAAGGCTTCTGGGTTTGCTTTCCTCAATTTTTCAGCTATATCACCATCTCAAGCGTAAATATAGCGAATTTCACTTAAGTAGAATACACAATTACCTCACCCCGACAAGACACCCCTCTGCGCTATCTTGGGGAAGGGGTGAGGTTGAAACTGTATTGCACCCAACTGAAAACTGCTATATCTGTGGCTTAGTTGTATACCCATTCAACCGTAAAATCCGCAGTACCACCCCAGTCAATCAAAATAGATATTTATAGCGTTTCTCAATAAGCGTGAAGTACAGCTTTCTTTATCTCCCCTCTCCTTTTTAAGGAGAGGGGTTGGGGGTGAGGTTTTGAGATGTACCTCAATAAACCAAGAAGCGCTATATTAATGAATTTATTAATGAATATACAGCATATTTCATCTTTGTAAGGTACATTCGGACGGGCAGGGATGCCCATTCCACAAGAGTTTTATAATATGATGGTGTACCTCATTTATCTGCAAAATGCTGTATTTCTAAATATAGTTGTAAATACTGATACATAGAACATTGAATTATAGATAAAACCTTAAGACTAAGTTTTCAATTACCGGATAATAAAAACACTAAATTTTTAGTAATTAATTTTCAAATATCAATTTAAAAGATAGTTGCTTATATGTAATTAAATTATCTTGACATCTATTATATTGAATGTTTTAAAAGTAATGTTTAATATTTTAGGTAATATATGAGATTTGGAATTGATATTGGACATAATTGCCCACCCGACACCGGAGCAAACGGAATTAAATACGAAGACAATTTAACTTTGGATGTCGGAAATAGAGTGATGGGTAAATTAAAAGATTTAGGACATCAAGTTGTAAATTGTAAGCCAGCAAAAACTAGTAGTGTAGGAAATTCTCTGCGTCAAAGATGTGCGACTGCAAATAGAAGTAAAGTAGATGTTTTTGTTTCCATACATTTTAATGCTTTTAACGGGTTTGCTAACGGTAGCGAAATATTTTCTATTAGCGACACGGGGAAAAAAATATCTAAGTCGGTATTAGATGAAATTATTAAAATGGGATTTTTTAATCGCGGTGTTAAAAATGGTTCCCATTTATTTGTTTTAAAAAATACAAATATGCCTGCAATTTTAGTAGAAGGTTGCTTTATTGATTCTGCCAAAGATATGAAATTATTTAATTCAGAATCAATGGCAAATGCAATTGTTAAAGGTTTGACAGGTAAATTACCTTCTACTCCCGTTATTTCCGTCCCCGATGAAACATCAAATCCCGATATTTCTGTAATTAGATTGCAAAAAACTTTGAATCGTCTCAGAATGACCGATTACAGCGGCAAACCTTTAGACGAAGATAATGAAATTGGGCCAGCAACATCATCCGCAATCAGGAAATTTCAAGAAATAGTTGATATTCAACAAACAGGCATTATTGGTAATACTACATGGGCAGCAATCAATCAAGTTTTAGCAAAACCAATAATTAGAAAAAACCACGCTGGCGGTATAGTGATGAAATATATACAATACCGTGTGGGTACTGAAATTGACGGTATATATGGCTTATTTACAGAAGTTGCAATTCAACAATTTCAAAGAGCTAATGGTTTGTATGCTGATGGAATTGTTGGTAATTTAACTTGGCGAAAATTGATTGGATAGTTTTTAAGAGTTAGGAATGAAGAGTTAGGAGTTAAGAGTTTGCATAGTATGGTTTATAATTAAATTTATGAATATTAATTAATAAATATTTGTGACAATCTTGTATTTGAGAATATCTTGATTTATGTTTTATGTTATTTGATGCAGGAACAGAAGGATGGAGCGTAAGGAACTGGTTGAAATATACGAAAATGGGCAAAGAAAAGAGATTTGCGGGGAGCATCCCAATATTGCAAAAATAAAATTTGGTAGTGCGAGCATCTTGCTCGCTATGTATATCAAGCGAGCAAGATGCTCGCATTACAAAAAAATAAAATCACACATTTGGGATGCTCCCGATTTGCGGGAACTTGATTTAGGAAGCTAAGACTTAAACGAATCTTGATGGAGCTAATTTGATTGGAGCGAATTTTACTGAGGTTTGTTTGGCTGAAGCCAGTTTTGTTAATGCTAATCTCTCAGGAGCCATTCTAAAGCAAGCCAATTTGTATTTTGCAAAATTTCATGTTGCTAATCTTATTGGAGCTAACTTGGAAAGAGCTAAACTCGAATGTGCTAGTTTTAGAGCAGCCAATTTGACAAGGGCTAATTTTAGAGGAGCTGATGTTGAATTAGGTTGCTTCTTCAGTTTTCTTAAACCATGAATGATTCGTGCGCCTCAAACCCAAACTACCACTTCTGCATTGATGTTGGGTTAGGTTGCTTCTTCAGTTTTCGTAAACCGTAAATAAATCGTGCGCCTTTAACCCAACCTACTCCTAACTCCTCACTCCTAACTTCTAACTCTTAACTTCTAACTTCCTCACTGATGTTGGGTTACGGCGCAAAAACACTTTTCGTAAACCGTAAATAAATCGTGCGCCTTTAACCCAACCTACAATAAAGTTTAAAATCCTAACTCCTAACTCCTAACTCCTAACTCTTAACCCCTAATCCCTAAACCGATTCTGCTCGTGTACGTGGTAATTATGCCCTGCTAAAGCCATAGCTAAAAATCCCCATAGCACCATACCGGGAACTCCTAACATTCCGCTATTACCGGCTAAAGTCGATATCATAGCGATAGCAATACCCCGCGATGCAGCCATAAAAGAGTCGAAACGAGATTCGGTAAATTGAAATACTTGATAAACCAATATCAGCATTCCACCTAAATAAAATACTGCTCCAAACCAACCTAATGTGAAAAAGGTATCGAGAAATCCGCTATCAATTACGATTGGTTCTAAAATACCTTGTTCGTTAAGAGTAAATGTATTTCCTACTCCATTACCAAAACCGTTAGTAAGAGCTTTATTTAAACCTTCTTCGTAAATTTTTTGCCTTACTTGAGCGCTATCGTCTTTTTCCAATTCGCCAAAAGTCTCAAAGCGATTCGTAATAGTTTCTGAAAAAGGCTCAATTGTCGTCAACGGTACGATACAAAGCGCCATCAACAAGATAACTACAATTAAACGCATTTGAGACTTTGCTTTTAACGAACCAAATAAAGTTACTAATCCTATTAACCAAGCACCCCACAAAGTACGTACAGATGTTAGCAAAAGTGATAAATAACCCGCAGCACTGGCAGGAATATTTAGATAATGACTGTGAGTTAGCAATAATAATAAACCAGCCATCATTACACCAGCAAAAGGCGCGGGAGAAGCCATTGTACTCCACACCCGTAGTTCCAAAGGTGCCGGGTTTCCCATACTTTTTAGCTCGGTTTCTATCAGCCAATATACATCCCATTCAGGTGCTACTATAAACTGCCAAACACCATAGGCTCCCATGACTAATGTACCCCAGATAAAAGTACGTTGAAGCACTTGCCGATATTGAGGATATTCTCGCCACTTAATAAATAAGAAGAAAGCAAAAGTGATAGGTGGTAGCCAATCGAAAATTCCCCTAGCCACAGTCATAGGTGCGGTTTTAATTAATCCGATCAGCGCACCGTAAAAAACGCCCAAAAATGCCATGACAAAAGGTAAACCTCCTTGTCGTAAGGATTTGGGAAGATATACGATCAGAGAATGTAAAGTAAGTAAAGTTACTAAATATTGCGATACAAGCATAAAGCGGCTGGGATCGAAACCGCTTTTTAGATCGACGATACGAACAACAAATGGCGTAACGAACCACAGCCACCATGTAAAACCAACATAAAGAATGGGATATCTAAAATAGAGAAAAGCACCCACCGCAAAAGAAACGGCAACATAACCGTTTCTCAGGATACCTGTAGCACCCGCAAATATACATACAGCCGTAAATAATACGAATGCCAGAATCGCCGTCCAACCCAAAGGAGGCTCTAAACCAAAAGAAAAACTTTTTTTACGAGTCGTGTTTAAAGTATGCACTGCTTTTTTTAGTTAGGAATTAGGAATTAGGAATTAGGAATTAGGAGTTAGGAGTTAGGAGTTAGGAGTTAGGAGTTAGGAGTTAGGAGTTAGGAGTTAGGAGTTAGGAATTAGGAATTAGGAGTTAGGAGTTAGGAATTAGGAATTAGGAATTAGGAGTTAGGAGTTAGGAGTTATGAGTTATGAGTTACTGTTCACTGTTCACTGTTCACTGATGACTGATAACTGTTCACTGTTCACTGTTCACTGATAACTGTCTGCAATCCTTGCCAACGGCCGCGCCAAGATGCTAGTAATTTTTTGCCTGCGAATAAACCTTCGGAGGGCAGAAAGCGCAACCACTGAATGACACCCATTGCTTCGCGGGTTCCTATTGCTATAGCCCAGAATAAAAATGCTAATTTTTGCAATGGTGAAAAGTATTCTAATAAAGCTACAGTTTCGTTATGTACTGCGTTTGCAAAGGCTATTTGATTAAAGCTGTTGCGCCGATCTTCGTCAAATCTCTTAGCTGGATAATGATTAACCGCTACTTGTGGATCGTAAATTAATTTCCAACCAGCCCGTTTTAATTTTAAAGAAAAAGCTAATTCAAAGTGAACCTGAGCGCCGGTACCTTTCATTCGTTCGTCAAAGTGCCAGCCTTGGATTGCAGCGCGTCGAAAGCTCATGTTTACTCCCTTGAGTACGTCAACTTCTCTGGCTTCACCGCTACCTATATGATGGTTGCCGATTACTCTACCAAACCAGCTTACTTGCCCGACTGTTCCCGAATTACCATCTTCTAAATCGCTGCCGTGATAAACCCAATCGCGCCCCCCAACTCCACCGACGCGCTCGTCTGCTAAATAATGGCTTTCAATACGCGCTAACCAATCGGGATGGGGAGCCGCATCATCATCTGTAAAAGCAACAATATCTGAACAAGCTGCATCAAGCCCCACATTCATGGCTGCAACTACTCCGGTAACTGTTACCGTGGCAGTGCGTAATGGTAAATTACTGCTGTCAAACTCTTCAAGAAATGACCAAGTTTCGGTATCAGTATCGCGCACCACTACTATAATTTCATCAGCCCGTCGAGTTTGATTTTTCAATGCTTCCAAGCAGCGAGCTAAATCTTGGCTGCGGCGGTAAGTTGGTATGATGAGTGCGATCGCCATTGTTAATTAATCTCCTCAAATAAGTCTACATATTGTTGTGCCATGTTCTTCCAGGTATTTTGCAGGGCAATTTCTCTTGCAGTTCGACCCATGTTACTTCTTAAATCGGGATTATCGCTCAATTTTTGCATTGCTGAGGCTAAAGCTTTTATATCGTCTGGATTTGGTAAAACTATCCCAGCTTCTGGAGTAATCAAAGGAGCAGCACCCGCACAGCTTGCGGTAATTACTGGTAGCCCTGTTGCCATTGCTTCTGTAATTACTAAGCCGAAAGGTTCGTAGCGTGAAGGAAATACAAAGAAATCTACAGCTTTCATTAAATCGGGAATATCAGGGCGAAATCCGAGAAAATGCACTCTATCGTTAATTCCCAAAGATTTAACTAACTGCGGATAAGGACTACCATCGGTTACACCCACCACGGCTAAATGTAAATTGGGAACTTCCACCAAAGCTTTTAGTACAGTGTCTAAATTTTTACGGGGTAGTCTGATATCGCCAGCAAACATTGCTAAAGGAACTTCATCGGGTAAATTCCATGTTTGCCGACTGCCATCATTACCGGGTGAAAATTCCTCGATATCCACCCCATTACTAATGACTCGAATTGCGTTTTCAGGTATGCCAATTTCTTGTAAATCGAGGGCGACTTTATCGGAAACTGCAACTACTACTTTTGTGTTTTCAAATGCTTGTTCTTCCCAACGTGCGTTGAGTTTCGTGTACAGCAACTGATATGAATTATATAAAAATAGATATGGATTAAAGATAGTTTTTTTGTCGGCAGGTGTAGCTTCTAATTTAGAAAACTTCAACCAAGAATTATGCAAAAAATGAACTGCATTTACATCTGAAGAGGCCCAGGTAATAGCACCATTTGCTTTAACTAAATCGAGTTGATGGCGATGTTTTTTTAACCAGTTAGTACTTTTGTAAGCAAACACCATATTCCGCATCAATTCTGTGGGAACTTTTGCGGAAATAGGAACCCAATTAATCGAAGAGTGTGTTTCTAATTCGGGAGCAATCTTACTTGCTAACACCGTTACATGATGCCCGCGACGGATTGCTTCCCAGGCAACTTCATAATTTACTCTTCCTTGACCATCACCTTTAATTAAACTATGAGTAACAATGCAAAGCTTCACTATACTATCAGCCTGCTATAAGATTAATAAATAATTTGAGTTTTGAGATTTAAGTTCTGAGCGTGCCTACTATGTTAAAGCATTTCAAAAAAAACGCACTCGAAACTTGTTCAGCAAGGATTATTATATTCCCCGTTCCCCATTCCCCGTTGCCCGTTCCCTACTTCCTATTCTCTATTTATTCAAGAAACAATGACTGAAGAAACTGCTTCCGATTCAGGAATTTCTTTCTGTTCCCATAATAGATGAATGCGAGAACGACGAATAATTTCCGGCCAAGCTTGAATTGCTCCTCGCTTCAATAAATATCCACTCATATGAACAAAATATATAGTTATAAAAGCTAATAATTTGATCGGATTGGGGAACAAATTTTTATAGCGTTTAATACCAATATAAAGTCTCGCTGCTTCTATATGTAATTGATAATTACTTACGCCGCCAATACCGGGTGCATCAAGTACGCTATCGGTGCTTTTTTCATTTACTTGTAACTCGGGACAAGATATGATTTTGTAACCGTATTTAATCGCTCGCAAACAAAGTTCAGCGTCTTCATAACCGAAAAAGATGTCTTCATCCCATTGCTCTTGAGAAAAAAACTGTCTGGGAAATAATGCTGCATGAATTACTACTGTTTCTGGAGTACCTTCGGTGGCGCAAAAGTATCCTCGAAAAGATAATTTAGAAGGCAGCAGTTTCTCTCCTTGAGTACTCGTGCTAGTACCCGTAAGAATAGTATATTTTCTGCGATCGTTTGGTATCTGAAAATATCTCTCTACTGCATTAGCAATAAAATCAGGTTCAACACAAATATCATCATCAACAAAAGCGACAAAATCTGTTTCTAATGCCGAAGTTGCATTTACTGCATTATTACGATTGGCGCAAACACCGCGTCTGGGGCCTGTAATATAAGTTGTTCCCGGATATTTTTTTACAACTTCTTGATTGCTTCGCTGTACCTCAACATCTTGGGAATCATCAGAAACAACTACTGTTGAGGGTTTAACTGTAGAATTCCACAAAGCGTTTAAACAATTATCGAGTTGCTTGGAACGATTTCTAGTAGTAATACAGGCTGCGATTCTCATGCGAAAAGTCCTTATTTGATTTTTTATTTTTTACTAATTGGAATATTTTTGATGGGGAGTAGAGAGGAAGATTTGCTCCCCTTATTTACCCTGGAGAGACTATTAGAATTTAGCTGCAATTTTAGGTGGAGTAAAACTTAAAATTAGTGCGGCTGTTGTCCGCAAACTAAAGTGTCTCTTTAAAGAATGGCAAAAACGAGTACGTGCTTCCGTGGAATTTTCACCCCGCATTAAACCGATTCCCAAATTTGTATTGATTTGTCCCCATTTCTTATAAAAATGAGGATAAAGTTCTTTTAATTGCTCATCTTTCATAAACTGCTCGTAGCAGAAAAGATCGGCTTTAGCTTTGCGGATTTTACCTTGAAAATTACGTCTTCCACTTTGCATGGTTTCTGTTTGTTCGTGTTCGCGATATCTCGTCAATTTAGCAGGGACATAATAAGCTCCCAAACCGGAACGACAACACAAATAATTTAGATAAATATCCCAGGAACCACCTACTTCTGGCGGAATGCTATCCCAATCAACAATTTCTCTACGAATTACAGCCGCAGTAGCACTAGAAACGGCTCTATCTATTAAACCCAATCGATGAAAAGGTTGGTAGATTCCTTCTTTTAAATTTTTCCGCTTATAAAAACGCGAACATTTTTCTGTTGCAGCAGCATTAATTGTGCCGTCAGCTTTAATAACATGATGGTCGCAGAAAGCTAAAGCTAAATTAGAATTGGCTTCTAATGCAGGTACGAGTTGAGCTAAAAAGTCTTTTTCCCATACATCATCATCTAACAAACAAGCAACATATTTACCTTGTGCTTTTTTAAAAGCATTCATAGTATTCGCAAACATTCCTAGATTGCTTTGGTTGCGAAAGAAGCGAATTCTAGAATCTTTAAAAGACTCAACTATTGACTGAGGATTTTGAGGACTACAATTATCGGAAACAATAATCTCGATATTCTGATATGTTTGTTGAACCGCACTTGTCAGCGCTGCTTGCAAATATTCCGGACGATTATAAGTAGGAGTTATAATACTGACTAAAGGTTGATTGTCTTGATTGATTGTTGTCATATATTTAAATTTATAGATTTTTGCTAGTTTCGCCAGATTTTACCATTTTTTTGATAACACTAATCGTTCTATTCCACAACATTATACGACTTGCCGACCTCACAACTTTAGGAGATTTGCTATAGCTTAATGCCGTTTGAATTTGCAGCAAACCTTCAGATATTTTGCCTTTTCTAATTAAATAATCTGCCGATTCTAAAGCCAGGAAAGCACAATTTTGTTTTGCAGTTCGAGCAAGCTTAGTATTCGTTTTTTCAGGTAAATAAGATTTAAAGATAGTTTCTACAGTATTGTAATTTTCCTGAATAAAAATTTCGCTTTTGGCATTAACATTATTTGCAGATTCTAAATGTACGCGCCATAGAGCTAAAGGTTCTGCTTCAAACCACATTGGATAATGAGCAAAAATTCTCACCCACATCTCCCAATCTGCACTGATACCGCAACGTCTATCGAATCCTCCCAGATTTTCATAAACCTCGCGTCGCACTACTGCAAGAGAAGGTACCGAAATACAGCAAAGTTCAGCAATCCTGTGCAGCCAAGTTTCGGGTAAAATACCGCTGTTGGGCATCTCAAAATCGGATAAACCTTGCCATTGATTGTGTTTATCAATCAATACACTGCGACAAAAAGCAGCACCGATCTGTGGATGCTTCTCAAAAGGTTGTGCCATCTTTTCATAAAATCCTTCTCTGACGCAATCGTCACTACACAGCAAATGAATTAACTTTCCCCGAGACAATTCAAAGCAGGTTTGAAAATTATTCATAATACCTACATTGCTCGGCTGACGGTAAAATTCTACACGTCCTCCGCCTAGTTCTTTTACAAGTGCTTCTGGGTCATCATCACAAGAATTATTATCAACAACCATAATTTGCATCTTATCTATACCCGGATCTTGTGCCAAAACAGTTGCTAATGTATACCTTAGATATTCCGTACAATTGTAGTTGGGAATCATCACAGACCAAAGCGGACGCTTTACGTTTTCAGAAACCGGCAAAATGCTTGGGCGATAAGGGTTTAAAAAATTCATAGCTTATTTTACAAGGATCTTGTTTTGTATGAAGCGAGTACAATAATTAAAAGAGTAAATATTATCTTTTGGTTGTTAAAGCCATAACTAATTTGCCCGCTTATAATGTTATGTCCCGCAATACAGATTTAGAAGCACAAATAAATATGCTTTTTAATTAAACTAAATCAAACTCTATATATTGAGTTGTGATTGATACTTTCAATTAAGTACAAACAAGTGATTTGTAGATAATTGCTGTGTGTATCTTTTCAATAGGTTATATCAAAATATATGTATGTTAGGCGAGAGCTTTTACATGATTTTTTGGAATTAAAATCTTATAGATAATCTTCTTTATCAAAGCTTTAAATAAGGACTCGGTAACTACTAATAAGTACCCGAGAAAAGCCCCCGAAGGATTCTCTAAAGAATAATTTAATTGCAATATATCTTTTAATCGTTTTATATAGATGATGCAATGAATAATATAACCAAGGAATAATCTATAGATAACAATAAGTTAATTTTTTTAAGAAAGCAGCGACTATCAAGTTTAATATTTAGATAGCTATGTATGAGGTATAACATTACAAAGAGCAAAACTGCATTATATTTACTTGACCTTTTCTGCAATAAAAATTTGTACTCTATTAATTTTATTATTTGTTGAAATAAAAAATAAGGCTTGTCAACGACAAGCCTATAATTATTATTATTATTATAAATACCCGTGCAAAATTAATTGAACATTTCGTCTGGGTAGGAAATGGCAATAGGGAACAGCTAGATAACTGAGTAGTAATTATATAAAGAATGAGTAAGCTTAACTTTTCTTAACTTGCTTGACCTACTTCATTTTGCATTTGATGATATTTCCATAACTTACCGCGCTGTAGTAGTAAGTCTTGGTATTTCCCTTGCTCAACGATATATCCTCCTTCCAAGACAACTACCTTATCGGCTTTAGCGATTGTAGAAAGTCTATGAGCGATAGCGATAACTGTTCTACCTACAGAAAGTTTTTCTAAAGATTCCTGAATTAAGCGTTCCGATACAGAATCCAAAGCGCTAGTAGCTTCATCTAAAATCAAAATTTGGGGATCTCGGAGTAATGCACGCGCTATGGCTATCCGCTGTCTCTGCCCCCCAGATAATCTGACTCCGCGATCGCCAAGTTGGGTATCGAAGCCTTGAGGCATATCTTCGATGAATTCAAGTGCATTAGCAAGACGAGCAGCTTCTTTAATTTCCGCTTCGGTAGCGTTTAAGGTGCCGTAAGCAATGTTATTCCAAACTGAAGTATTGAAAATAAACGTATCTTGACTGACAACAGCCATGTTTTTTCGCAGCGAGTAGATGTCAATTTCTTTTAAATCCACTCCATCGATATAAATATGTCCTTGTGTTGGATCGTAAAATCGAGGAATTAAATCTGCTAGGGTTGTTTTTCCAGCCCCAGATGCTCCAACCAAAGCAGTTGTTTTTCCCTTTTCAAGCGTAAGGGTAATATTATGTAACACTAAATTGGTAGGTTCGTAGCCAAAATCAACAGATACTATATCAATAGAACGATTTAACCGCTTGAACTCAGTAGAACCGTTTTGAAAGTAAGCTTGCTTATCGCTTTCTAACAATTGTTTAACATTATCCATCGAACCATTCAAGGTACTAAGGAAAGCTACTGTTCCATTGATATCTTGAATGCTGGGTACAACGCGCATCAGAACAAAGAAAAATGTTAATAATGATGCAACTTGTAAGGTAAATACTGTGAAGGAAAGAATAATTAAACCGATGATAGCAGTAGTTGCAATAGCTGAAGCTATTGGCTTTACTAAAGTCCAAGCCTTTGCAACTTTTATCGAAGCATTCAGCAATTGACTGCTAACGCTATAAAAACGCTGACGTTCAAAGTCTTGCGTACCCGATGCGTGAACCGTGCGGATACCGTTAATAAACTCTGTGGCTGTTGAATGAAAAGCACCGTTAGCATTAGAAATACCAAAGCTCGATTCTCGAACGCGAGCATTGAGCGTTGAAAGTCCCACACCTAAAAGTGCAAATAGCAACACTGAAACAATTGAAAGCTGCCATGATATGACAAACATGGTGATAAAGTAAACAGCAACTGCCATGCCTCTAATTATCACGAAAGCAACACCACCGAAGCCTTGTTTTAATCTTTCAATTTCAGTTGTGATTGTATTTATCAGTTCGCCGGAACGAGTTTTAACAAAGTAACTTAAGGGTAATGCTTGTAAATGTTCAAACATCCGCTTACGCAAGCGGTCTGCAAGGTGAAGCTGTGCTGATTCTGTATAGATCGAACTGAAGTAATCGAATGTGGAACGCAGCCAAGTACTTAATAATATTAAGATTGATATTCTATACATCCGGCTGGTTGCGTTCGTTTTAATTCCCAGTATCCAGATATCAAACCAAGCAACGCCTGTTTGAATCGGTTCTGCATCGGCTGCATTCGTTAAGCTTTGTAGAAAAGTTAACAAAAAACCAATACTAAAACCTTCAAAAGCCGCTGCTAATATCGAAAAAACTATAGCTAAGATAGTAATTTTACGAAAGTGCTTAAATTCTCGCAGTACTAAATAGTTATTCTTCCAGAACTTGGTAGCTTTAAATAAATTGCTTAATGGCTGGTATGTTTTTGAATGCATATATAATTTTTTAACTATTAGAGTCAGAGCGATATTTTAATTCTGTTTTATCTGAGCAGTCTCGGGTAAAATGCCAACACGAGAGGGCTTCTATATCGCTCTTAAAAGTGCTGGCACTTATTATCTTTTTAATCGGCTTTTTCTTTGAAGCATAAAAATATTAATTTGATAGAAAAAGCAGGCATATTAATCAAGATGTTTGACTATCTAAATGTAATATATTTGATTCTTCTGTCTCTACTTCCCAAGAACCCATAATTCCAGGTAGATTATTCAGTTGCTTCTGTGATTTGGGAGTTAACCTTACCGCATCTTCTAAAGTCCAGCAGCGGGAACCAAATAAGCCCATTTCGCCTCGAATGACATTCAACAATTGCGGTAAGTTATTCAAACCGTACCTACACATCCACTTTCCTAACTGAGTTACTTCTGTTATCTCTTTGGGATCTATTTTTTGATTTACAGAAGCTGTACGAAATTTGATTAATTTAAATAATCTACCTCTTTCACCGACATGCCAAGAACGTTCAAATAATGGTGCTTGAACATCAATTTTCATTAATGCAGCTAATAACAGCATCAGCGGACTAACCATAAGTAAAACCACCGTGGCGATCGCCCATTCGCAAAAACGCTTCATCCACCATAAAAGGTAACTGTTAGGTTTTGGCTGTTTTCGATCGGCACCGATCTGTAAATATATTGGTTTAGAAGCCCAGGCAGCAGCATCTGCCCAAAGCTTTACTTTCTCTTCCCCTAATTTCGGATCTATACGAACTAAGTTAACGGAAGAATGTTGCAAGCATTCTTTTAAAGATTCATAGGTATCTAATAAAGGCATATAAGGTTGCTTAACTGAACCTATAGGCTTGACCAATAATTGATTGCATCGCCATTGAAGAGTGCAGTAGGTCGAGCAATTAGCTTCAGATAAACTAGAGCTATTGTTTAAAGTTGGCAGTAGGTTAGTTTTCATATCAATTTTAACTAATAGAGTGGTAGACAGCTTGTCTTATATACAACGTGTCAAAATGCCTGTAATATCCGTAATTTTTAGCTTAACTTCCAGAAAGCCGAAGTTATATAGGCTACTGTAATACTTAGAAAAGTTCCGTTAAACTAATTGCATACCTTTCCGGATCGATTTTTGAAGATGTATGTTGAAAGAAGATACGAGACTTAGATAAATCTACCCAATCTCGCTATTGCTTTTTCTTTTTGCAACGGTATTCAATAAATAGGATATAGGAAACGATAGAAATAACGTTATCTAAAATGAATTCTTTATTTATTCTTCAAATATTTACTACTTTATTATCGGAATTATTAAGGTACTATGAATTCTATTTAGGTAACACTTAATTACCGCTATCTCGATAGTCTAAGCGATTGTAACATAAATATTTTTTAGGATTTAATAAACCTTTATCTTTATCTAAGGTTTTTTCGTAAATTGACTAAATATACATGGGAATTTACGTAAACTTCATATATATCCCTTTAAACATCGTTCAAATTTAATAAAACTACAACATCAACATCAAGTTTGCCAAACTAGTTGCTCCCGTTTCAGGTTTGGGCATTTGTTGTATTTTTGTAAATTGATAACTTGCACCATTCGATGGCGAGCCTCTAGAAACTCGGTTTCTTTAGTGGTTTATTTCATTAGTTTTGATGGGTGTATCCTAAAAACAGAAAGTTTTTTCTTCCCCTTCTCCCCCCTCTCCCTCCTCTCCCGGCATTTCTTATAAGAAAGACTACTACAAAAAATAAAAGGCATACGCTTATATAAAAGCGCAGCCTTAAAAGTAAGCGATTATCTAAATTTAAGTTAGTTGAACATCTATTCTTCCACGGCTCCTTTCAATGCTAATTGCTGTTGCTTCACATTGGGAACGTAGCTGTAGCCAGTTTTTGAAACACCATTTGCAACAACGCCAAGCAAGTTTAATTTACCCAGCATGGCTGTAGCTTGTGCTAATTGAGTACGAGTAACTCCTCCAATACTCGCTACCATAATTACTCCACGACAAGTTGACGCGGTGAGTAAAGCATCTACTAAACCAAGAACTGCTGAACCATCTAAGATAACCAAGTCATAGTTTTCTTCAAATGCCATCATCAATTCTTCCATCCGAGGAGAGCTTAATAGATTCGCAGGGTCTTCTGGAACTGGGCCTGCGGTTAAAATATCTATATAAGATGAGCCTGAAGATTGAAGAGTTATCTGGTTGGGTAAAGCTACATCGCTTGTCAGCAGAGTAGAAAGTCCTTGTTCGTTAGGAAGATTTAGGTGTTTGTGTACGCTGGGGTCGCGTAGATTCGCATCTATTAATAATACCTTTTTATGCAAACGAGCGGCACTCATTGCTAAACCTAAAGCCAAAGCTGATTTACCTTCATCGGGTAATGCCGAGGTTATCATTAAAGACTTGAAGGCAGAAACAGAATTGAGCAATTCTATGTTTTTATAAATTAGGTCGAGCGATTCCCAGCGCGGTGGCGATTGCAATACCTGAATCGTCCAAGGAGCAAGCACTTCTGGCTTACCAAAAGGTAGCTTAAATACTGATTCTTTAGTTTTAGCAGCAGGTAATTTAGGAGTTGTTCCTAAAAGCGGAATCGCAAATTGTTTCTCTAATTCGGCAGTAGTGCGAACTGCATCATCTCCTGCTTCCCTAGCGAAAGCCGCTATACCTCCTAACATTAAACCAACTACTCCACCTAATAACAGGTTTTGTTGCAGGTTGGGACCTAAATAATCTCCTTCTTGGGGTTCTTCTACTACTTCCCAGTTAAATCCGCCTTTGTCGAGTTCTTGCTCTACTTCTTGCTCTGCTGTTAATAGCTCCTGCAAGCGGTCGCGACTTCGTTGTACCTGGGGTTGCAAGCGATTATACTCAGCTAGCAAACGAGGAAATTTTGTCAGTTCTTGCTGTAGCTGAATTTCTTTTTCTGCCAAACTTTGGTCGCGTGCGGCTAAAGCAAAGAGGTTTGTTTGGGTTTCTACTAAGGTACTAGCAAGGTTGAGGTCTGTTTGAGAAAGCTGCCCTTGGCTAAGTAATTGGCCAGTATTGACATCACTTGCATCTACATTACTTCCTCCTAAAGCTCTACCTACTTCTTGCTGTAGTAGCTGCTTTTGTTCGGCAAGCTGTTCTTTAAGCTTTAACACATCGGGATGTTGGGCTGTAAAACGCAAATTTGCTTGAGCGATCGCCAGTTCGGTTTTTTGAATTTCGTTAAGCAAGGATTGGTAGCGAGTGGATTGACTCAAACGAGAAGAGACAAGTGCTTTCTGGGGAGTGCGTTTTAATTGTTTTTGTAATGAATCTAGGCGTGCTTGAGCTTCTTTATATTGATTGTGAGTTGTACGTCGTTCTTGTTGAATGTTATTTAAAGCAGTTTCATAAGCTTGAGCTTGTGTTTGGGGATCTGTTAAATTCTGAGAATTGCGAAATCTTAGTAACTGTGATTCAGCTTTGTTTAACTCATCTGTTACCTTATTTTTCTGTTCTCTGATTACTTTCAAACCGTTTTTTAAACGCTTTTCCTGCTGCTCTTTGTTGAAATCGAGATAAACTTCCCGGATGGCTTCTAATACTCTTTGAGTCTTGTTCGGGTCTTTAGCTGTATACTCGACTTGAAAGATTTTAGTTGCAATGTCATCGTCTTTTGACCTTACTTGCTTTAAGGACAAAGAACTTTTTATATCTTTTACGGTAATTTCCGGGTATTCGGGCTTTAGTTTTTCAACTGCTTGTTTGATAAGTGAAGAACTACGCATCAAATTTAATTGGGTAGCAGTATCTATCTTCACGTTAGAGTCGGTAAACTGATTTTTCTCTAGCCCAGTTCCTTCTGCTTTTCCCTGATAGTTTTGTTCTACCAACAGGTCCATAGAACTTTTGTAACTAGGCGGGGTTTTTCGATAAACATAATAACCCGCACCTACTGAAGCCAAAAATACTATCAAAAACCAAGGAAATCGCCGGATTAATACCGCAAACAGCTGCCCGTAACCCGGTTCTGAATCAGCAGCTGGATTTACATGGGGACTTAAACTCGTTTGCATCACTTTTTTATTTCCTCGGCTAACAAATCAGGGACTGCGATCGCACTAAGCTACTAGTTTGGTCGATGACTTTCTCGACTTTACTAAAAAATGCTTCTTCCGAAAAATTCGCTACAGCATGATTGCGGATGTTTTCGTAATTCCAATAGATTTCCCTGGCTTCTAATAAGGCAGTTTGTAAGGAGTCAGGCGTTTGCCTCTTGAAAAACACTCCTGTTTTTCCTGGCACCTGAGTATCTAAAACTCCTCCCGCTCCGAAGGCTACCACCGGGGTTCCACTAGCGTTTGCTTCTACCGGAACCAACCCATAGTCTTCTAAGGCTGCAACTATTACAGATTTTGCTTTCGCAAACAACTGGGTACGTTCTAAATCTGATACGTGACCTACAAACTCGATATTTTTCAAAGCTTTTGATTGTAAGCGTTCTCTTTCTGGGCCGTCACCTGATATTTTCAGTTGCCACCCCAGCCAGTTAAAAGCTTCCACTATTATATCAAGTCGTTTGTAACCTATCATCCGAGCTGATGCAAGAAAATAGTCATCTTTAGAATTTGAATAAATAAACTTACTGGTATCAATTGGATAGTTAATAACTATTGCTTTTTTACCGTAGATGCTCTTAATACGCCGCGCTACAACGCTAGAATTTGCAATATAAAGGTCTGGCTCTTGTGCATAAGTTAAGTCAACATTTCTCATTAATTGGAATACTTTTTCAATTAACGGAGCAAAATACTGATAATCAGCATATTCTCTTAAATAAGTTTCGGTATCCCATAGAAAACGGGTGACATTATGACAAAAGCAAACGTGTCGTGCCTTTGAGCTTTTTCGTACTGCTTTGGCAAAACTAGTACTGCTACTGATAATTAAATCATATTCTTGCAAGTCTAAAGCACGAAAGGCAGGAAAATAAAAGGGAGCCATTAACCGGAAGTATTTGGCTGCACCAGGAATATGTTGTAAATAAGTTGTGTTAACTATCCTTTCGCCTAAATCAATCGTTTTTTGAGCATCGTATAAAGATGTAAATACGTCTGCTTGAGGAAATCGTTTACAAAGTAGTTCAAATACCCGTTCTGCGCCTCCTCGTTGGGTTAAATAATCATGAACTAAGGCAATTTTCATTTTTTTTCCTATGAAATTACAGTTCGTCTGTAAGCAGTGTTTAAAAATTACATTTAATTTTTATTAGAGCTTATATTTTAATCGAAATATTTAACATTTATATTTTATTTTTTACAAATATTTTTACTTTTCAATTACTTTCAATTTTGAAAAATATATTTAATCTTTGAAAAACAATTCGTAAGATGAATATATCGCCTGCTTAAAGCTAGAAGGCAAATTAGGAGTTTGCGATTTATAAGCTGCAATTGCTTGATGCTTTTTTTGTTTCAAGCTACCAATAGATAATCGGTACAGATGACTATTTTTATGCAAATATTCATGTTTTGACAGCGGATTTCGCCACAACATCCAAATCGGATATTGCAAAAGTTCTATTTCCATTTTCGATTTTTGAATGGCACTTTTTACTAAAGTGTAAGTGGCTTCATGGTCTGGATGTCCATCGTGGTAATCTGGAACGTAAACTTCCTGTGGTTCAAAGGATTGGATAATTTCGACTAGTTTATTAATTAATAAGTTTTGTTTCTCTGGAGAAAGTTGACCTAAAGAACCATCAGTTTCGCCGAGGTATAGAGCCTCTGAAGGTTCGATTCCCAAAACATCAAGAGCTTCCGCCGCTTCTTGTTGACGATATTGGATAACATTCTCCGGTTTAACCCAATCTGGTTTACTACCAAAACGTCCATCTGTGAGAAATACCACCTTAACTGGTATTCCTTGAGAACGCTTGATAGCAATGGTTCCTCCACAGCCTATAGTTTCATCATCTTGGTGTGGAGAAAAGACTATTGCTGGTTTATTGTTCGCTTCTATTGGTTTACTTTTAAAACGTAGCAGCCAATTATAAAATACGCTGTAGTTTGCATCTCTAACGGCTGCTCCTAAAGTTATTCGCAATTGATTTAAAGACAGTTTAAGCATAGGTTAATAATTTGTTTTCGATCCCGTGTTGCAACATAATTTTTTCAACTGTTTTTCTATACACTTGAGTGAAGTGTTCTCTTGTATGATTTTCTCGAACAAATTCCCAAGAGTTTCTAGCCATTTTTTCGAGTATTGATGGATCTAATTGTGAAATATTTTCGATGCTTTTCTTGATTTCTTCGACAGAATTTTCTTTTAAAATAATTCCATAGTCATCGCTGACATCTACGCTAGATTCGTAACTAACAATCGGAATTAGACCTGTATGCATACAGTTGATAACGCATCCGCCGCCACCTTCGGAGCAGGAAGGATAAACAGTAGCCACACAACTGTTAACAATGTCTAGAAATTTCTGAGAGGTAACATCAACCCAACCAACTGTATGGATGTTAGGAGTTTGATAAAGTTCTTTGTAAAAAGCTGCTTCAAATTCTTTTTCTTTATTAATCGGGCCGCAAATGGTTAAATGCTTATCCGGCATTTGGGAAAAGGCATCTAAAAGTAAATCTAATCCCTTATGAACTAAACCACCGCTACCAAACCAAAGGAAATTTTTACGGCAAGCGGCAAAATCTTTATTTTCCGGATAAGGATATAGTGTTGGAGCAGAAATAGGAATTCGGTGCAGCGGTTTATTGGCGTATTTAAACGTATTCATCGTAAATTCGTTACCAAGAACTGTAGCGCAATCAGCGTATTCGATGGCTTTGTTTGGCTGCTCGAATCTTCGAGGGCTTAAAGTAATGCCGCGTCTTTGCTGCAATTCTAATAATCTATTCGCTTCAGCTGCATTATGAAATAAAAGATGCGCTGTATCGGCATGAAATATTTTTATACAATCCTTATTTAAAAATGGTAGGCATCTTTGTAAATTCCAACGTGTTTCTATAAAGAAGGTATAGTGCTTTTTAGGAATAAATACATCGTTATAAAACCAGATAACATCAACGTTATAACCAAAGTCTAAAAAAGTTTTAGCCATTTGCAGGCATTCCCAATGTTGGGTATGAGAAGTTGGGACGGGTTCGCCTGGTTTTAAAGTAAATGGGTCTACAACATAGGAAATCATTACGTTTCCAACTGCTGGTTGATTTGGCTGTAGTGAAATCATCCGCCGTCTTTCAAGACGACCTTGTATTTTTTGGGTTACTACAGTAACGTTGTCTGTTACACGTTTAATTAAATTGGTTTTCATAAAAAATACCCCCTGACAAAGTTAGATCAAGTTTGAATTAACGGTAGAGAAATAGAATGAAGTAAGAAGAATCTATCAATATATTTCAGTTGAGTTCGATTCTTCATTACAAAACTTGTGTCTTCTGCGCTACTTAGATTAAATAATAACGTAACGCATCTGTTTCAAAAGAGTTATTTTATCTAGCTATTGCCAAGGTTTTAGATGGAGCAAATTTTGCGTTTTGCTCTGCACGCAGTTTGTCACACAGTCTGCCTTCTGGTAACTCTACGTCATCGTAGGTGAGAACTTGGTCTTTAGAAACGTCTCTTTTTAAACGGCATCCTTCGGCCAATCCCATCGGTAATAGGTTTTGTTCGCGAACTATTTCGGAGTTCTCACATTGACCGTAGGTCATATAGTAACCAATGCCATCAAGGGTATCTCCAGCTTTGAGATCGATTTTAGCGGTGGCTACCACATCTACAATAGGGCCACCCAAAGGAGACATCACAGCATCGCCAAACAGTACCGCACGGGCTACTGACAGAGGTACTTCAAAATGGCACAAATGATAAGGAGTATAGAAACTGTAAAGCGGACCTTCACCTAACTTATACAAATTAAGATAATGCTGTTGTTTGGGGTCGTCGTGAGTTGCAAAAACGAATACTCCCGGACCGGGTTTAGCTCCCACAACATAATCAACAATACCGCCAAGTTCTTTTAGCTGTTCTACGTCATACATTGAGGTCATTTCATCAACATGACCTTTGAAGTCGTAGCCCAGCATACCTCTTTGAGCAACTTTCATTCCCGTAGCATTGGCAACAATTGCTTGCTCGAAGGAAATTTTACTGCCGTCAGCGAAGCTAGTTACCATATGAGGCTTTTGTCCCCAACGTTTGGCAAATGCTTCTTGAGTAGTTGGGTTGCGGTAAGGATCTTGCAATCCCTTGATGTTTCCACAAAGTAATGGGGTCAAGCCAATACTCTTAACAAATCGATAGAGATTCATTTCGACCCCCGGTTGATCCCCATCGCAAGCAGAGAGAATAACTCCGGCTTTATCGGCATAAATTTTTAAGATCGAACCGATAGTACCGTCAAGTTCGGCATTCATCATAATGATATGCTTGCGATGAGCGATCGCCTCCATCACAACATGAGCGCCAAATTCAATTGCTCCGGTTACTTCGATAATTGCATCAATACCTTCGGCACGACACAGCAGCATTGCATCTTCGGTAACGGCATATTCACCTTTTTTAACGGCATCTTCTAAATCTGTTACATTGGAAATTTCTTTAATATTTTCAATTCCGGCTTCTGTATAAGCTCTTCTAGCAGCATCTACACTACGATTAGAAATCGCCACCAATTCCATTCCAGGAACCGAATTAGCAATTTGGTTTGCTATTCCACGACCCATAAAACCCGCGCCAATCATTGCTACCTTGACTGGGTTTCCTGCTTCAGCACGTTTTTGTAAAGCGTTGTCTATGATAATCATAAATTTAACTCCTATTAAGATATGTTGGTTTTCTGATTATTCTGGTTCCCAGGCTCAGCCTGGGAAACAGGTTTTAGAGGCTCTGCCTAGTCTTTATGTAGATAAAAAATAGCGATTAAGAAGCACCCCCAACAGTCATCATTCTCATCAATGGCCACTTATTGTCTTTTTCAGACATTTCGGTTGCTTCTAGAGGCCATTGGATATTAAAAAATGGGTCGTCGTAGCGCAAACCTTTTTCATATCCAGGGGTATAAAATTCACCGACCATGTACATAACTTCACATCCGTCGGTCAATGCTTGGTAGCCGTGAGCAAACATTTCCGGTACGTATAAAGCACGGTGGTTGTCTGCTGATAATTCTACGCCGAAATGCTGCAAATAAGTAGGAGAGTCGGGACGCATATCGATAATTACGTCGTAAATAGCACCTTTAGTACAGCGGACTATTTTTGTTTCTGCTGCTGGTTCGGTTTGATAGTGCATTCCGCGCAAAGTGCCTTTTTTATGATTAAAAGATAAGTTACACTGAGCAACCACAGGCTTTAAACCATGTGTTTCAAGTTCTTTAGCGCAGAAAGTACGAGCAAAGAAACCACGGTGGTCGTGCTTTTCTTCTAAATCGATTGTATAAGCCCCTTGAAGCTCGGTTTCGGTAAAAATCATGACAATGCCTTTGGAATGATTGAATTTTTTTGATGTGGTGGTACGAGTCAACTATTTTGGATTTTGAATTTTAGATTTTGGATTTTGCAGAAACAGGACTTACGCAATTGTCATAATATCCGGCTGGTGCGTGACACTGAATACCTTATTTCTACGTTCAAAATGAATCAAAGTGTCACAGCACCCTACGAGAAAATGTGCCAGTTGCGTAAGTCCTAAGAAAGTAGAGATATATCTTTTTCCCTCTAAACTAAACATCTACAGATTTACGATTTAATATTCTTACTTAAAATCGTTTTTTACCCAATGTAAAATCTTCTTGTTGACCGTACCGATTTGATTCAGATGAAATTTATTTTGAATTTGAATATTTTTCTACTTCTTAGCCCAGAAGAAATCTTTATCGATTTGTTGAGTGCGAATCAAATACTCTAACTGTTTTAAACGAGTAAATCCTCTAGAGAAAAATATCTCCTGCGTCATGTCGATTTGGTTGAACACATCAAACAATTGCTTAGCTCCCAGACGGGCATCCCAATCGCATTTAAACCCAGGTAAAACAGTATTGATTTTTTCAAAGGAAACTCGATAACTGCGGTTATCTGAAGCGTTATCGCCAAAGCTCAATTTACATCCGGGGAATGCGTCGGCAACAAATTCAGCGATTTGTTTAACTCGATAATTATTAGCGGTATCTCCGACATTAAATATTTGATTGTGTACGATATCGCGAGGAGCTTCCAAAGCACAGATAATAGCTTTAGAAATATCTAGAGCGTGAACTAATGGCCTCCAAGGAGTACCATCACTAGTCATTTTGATTTCCTTGGTAGTCCAAGCTAAACCAGCTAAATTATTAAGAACAATATCAAAGCGCATTCTTGGGGAAGCACCGAAAGCTGTTGCATTCCGCATAAAGGTAGGAGAAAAATCATCGCTGGCAAGCGGTTTGACATCTCTTTCTACCATTGTTTTACATTCTGCATAAGCAGTTTGGGGATTAACCGGGGATTCCTCGGTAACATCACCCTCAGTAGCTACACCATAAACGCTACAGGAAGACATATATACGAAGCGACGTACCCCTGCCTGTTTCGCCAATTTGGCAAGACGAACCGAACCTACATGATTAATATCGTAAGTAATAGTTGGTGATAATTGTCCGGTAGGATCGTTGGATAGTTCGGCCATATGAACTATAGCTTCTACCCCTTGCAAATCTTCTAAGGAGATGTGACGGATATCTTTATTTAAAGTTTTAGCAGTAGTTTCGGTACCGTTGTACAACCAACCAACTTTGTAATAACCAGTGTCTACACCAATTACTTGATGTCCCTTTTCTATTAATAAAGGAGCTAGCAAGCAACCGAGATAACCTTCTGTACCAGTAACGAGAATTTTCATTGATTTTTTTTCCTATTAATTATTAGTCATTCAGATGAGGATTTTTTACGAAATCAAACTTTTAGCAATTGACTGCTGCTGGTTTGAGATGTGCTTGTTCGGGAATTTCTGACACTACAGCTTTACCAATTTCGATAGAAGAGGTAGCTGCTGGAGAAGGTGCATTGCACACATGAACGGAGTTTTGACCTTTAACAATCAAAAAGTCGTCTACTAACTTCCCGTCGTTCATCAAAGCTTGAGCGCGAACCCCTGCGTGGGTGGGAACTACGTCTTCCGAACGAATTTCAGGAATCAGTTGTTGCAAATTTTTCACGAAGGCTGCTTTACTAAACGAACGAATAATTTCTTTGATTCCTTCATCTGAGTGTTTTGCAGCGAGTTTCCAGAAGCCGGGATAACTCATTACTTCCGCAAAATCCCGTAGATTAAAATCTGTTTTCTTATAACCTTCGCGCTTTAGACTAAGTACGGCATTTGGCCCTGCATGAACTGTACCGTCTATCATCCGGGTGAAGTGAACGCCAAGGAAGGGAAAATCTGGGTTGGGAACCGGGTAAATTAAACCTTTAACCAGATGACGTTTTTCTGGAGTAAGCTCGTAATATTCACCGCGAAAAGGTACAATCTTAGCCTGGGGATTAACTTTTCCTAATTTGGCTACACGGTCGGAATACAAACCAGCACAGTTAATTACGAAGCGGGTTTCATAACTGCCGTTGTTGGTTTCTAATACCTGATTTTGACCGCTAGCAACTATCTTATTAACTTTAGTGTTAAATTTAATTTCGCCGCCTTGTTGCTGAATAATTTCCGCGTATTTCTGGCAAACTTGTTTGTAATTTACAATACCAGTTGACGCTACCCAAATTCCTGCAACACTACTTACGTGGGGTTCTTTTTCCTTAACTTCTTCACTTGTAATTTTTTTAACTTCTAAACCATTTTCTAAACCTCGCTGGTAGAGGTTTTCTAGACGAGGAAGTTGTTGAGAAGAAGTTGCAACAATAACTTTACCGCAGACTTCATGGTCAATATCATGTTCTTGGCAAAATTGCACCATCGAACGGCAACCTTGTCTTGAAAACTTGGCTTTGAAGCTACCAGGTTTGTAATAAATACCCGAGTGAATAACACCGCTATTATTACCAGTTTGGTGAAACGCAACTTGGTTTTCTTTCTCTAAGACCAAAATTCTTGCTTTTGGATAGCGTTCCCCTAAAGCCATGCTGGTAGAAAGACCGACTATACCCCCACCTACAATTACGAAATCATACATTTTTTGTTTTCGGCTCCCCTGAAACTAAAGTAATTAAAGATTTATCAAACAATTAACAATTCCTGGCAAGACGTAGCAGTGCTACGTCTCTACAATTTTTTACCAAACCTTCCAAGGAGCTTCATTATTCTTCCAAAGGTTTTCTAAATAATTTTTATCTCTTAAAGTATCCATTGGTTGCCAAAAGCCATCATGTTTGTAAGCAGATAGCTGTTCCATGTCAGCTAGCTTTTCCAATGGCTGTTTTTCCCAAACGGTAGAATCATCTTCAATAAAATCAATGACTTGAGGTTCTAAAACAAAAAAGCCACCATTAATCCAAGCGTTATCTCCCTCTGGTTTCTCTCGAAAACTGGTAATCTTGGTTTGTTCTTGTCCTAGAACGATCGCACCAAAGCGCCCCGGCGGTTGTACTGCACTTAAAGTCGCTAAAGTCTGTTGTTCTTTATGGAATTTAAGAATATTAGTGATATTAACGTTACTAACACCATCGCCATAAGTAAAGCAAAAAGTTTCGTTACCAATATGCTCTTTTACTCGCTTTAATCTTCCACCTGTCAAGGTATGATCGCCTGTATCCACCAAGGTAACGCGCCAAGGTTCAGCATAACCAGAATGTACGTTCATCTGATTAAATCGCATATCAAAAGTTACGTCTGACATATGTAAGAAGTAGTTAGCAAAATACTCCTTAATAACATACCCTTTGTAACCACAACAGATAATAAAATCATTAATACCGTGAGCGGAATAAATTTTCATGATATGCCAAAGAATTGGCTTACCACCAATTTCTACCATCGGCTTTGGTCTAATACTGGTTTCTTCACTTAACCTCGTACCTAAACCTCCAGCCAAAATTACTGCTTTCATAAAAACTGCCTCTAATTTTTTTAGGTAGATGAATGAATAGTTATCTTTTGATTCAAATTGAGAGAATTTTTTTATTTTCTCAGTATATAATCTAACCGTATTTTTACTTGAATATGTAAAGACGAGATAAATATAGCTGTTTTGTCTGTAAAAAAATGAAAAAGCTTGGCTTGCTATAAAACCACGGTTCAAAACTTTTTATATTTCCAGATTAAAAATCACAAAATTACTTTATTTACTTCAATAAAGCTAAGTGTAAATAAAGTTATATAAACGATTTTTGATATATAAAAGATGTAGAAAAAGAATCTATTAATTGATGATAATTTTTCTGTATAGCTTGTCTAAAGAGTGATTATATCAAGTCCGGATAATTACGTATTATTCTCCGAACAAAAGTAAATAAATAAATGGCTTTTCTGCATGAAACCTCGTTTCAAAGAGATTTAGCACTAATTTTAGACCTATATTTCAGTTGGGCATCCTTGAATAATAATCTAATAAGTTGAACAACTCAATATTTACTTCTCGCTCTTATTCGGGAAAAGCCATGAAGCAGAATTTTTATATTAATTGAAAAAGCTTCTAGTACTTTAGTTTTGTCAGTATTATAGATTCGCGATGCATTTACCCTGCACTAGCTATGTTGCTAAGCAAAGCAAGCGATACAGTATTTGGGGCGATCGCCTCGGCATTGATTATTCAATATATCTGGGAATAAACAACCGATAATCAAAGAAAACAGTGGATTAATCTAGGTTAGCTAAGACAGTAATATTACTTAATTCATGTATTGAATATTGCTAAAAAATAGGTTAAATCTCCGTACCAGACTTTTTGACGTTGAATTGAGTTTTTAATTTTATGTTCCCCAGTCATGTTTGCGAGGCTTCCACGGCACTTATTTCAACGGATTAGCTGCATCAACTATTGTCAGTACAGCGTCTCCCTAGCAAGTATTCATCCTCATTAAAAGTGCTGCATTTGGGTAAATTCAATTAAACTCGCAACTAATCAGGCAAAGATATTTTTCCATATTCTCCGCGTCTTTTAAAAACTGGCATTGCGATCGGCATATTAAATTTAAAAATTAACAAGCGCGGATTCGATTCTATATCGTATCCGCGCTTAATATGTAAATCAAACTGTTTATATATTGAAGTGCCTGCTATCAATTCTTAAGCGCGACCAATATAGCGAATTTCAGTTGGGTGAAGTACAAAATTTGACCTCACCCCCTTCCCCTCTCCTTACTAAGGAGAGGGGTGCCGGAGGCGGGGTGAGGTTTCGCGAAGTGTATTATACTCAACCGAAAACCGCTATATTTAGGGCTTGTAGTTCGGAGGCGAGTCACCGCGCTACTACGAACCCCTTTATTGCCAGCAAAATTAATCTGGTGAAGTTTAATTATGATGAGCCGTACAGTAAGGTGAATGATTCGTTTATTCCCAAAAAAATGTAGAGACGCAATATATTACATCTCTACAATATGCTACTACTAGTAGCGTTTGAGCATTAATTTTTATTGCTCTATTACACTTGTTTTTTGAAATAAGGTATCGCATTTGTTGTCAACAACAACGCAGATGCTGCTAAGTGCTTGCTGGTAATTATCCATATCATCTTTTTCAAGGGAAATTTTCGCCGCTTTTTGCAAATCTTCTATTGCTTGCTGACGATATGTATTTGATTCTCCTCCGCCATATTGTGCAAGTTCGTAGCGAACTAAACCCCGCTTTAAATACACTTTTGGCAATTTAGAATTCAACTTTAATGCTTGATTAAAATCTGTAAGAGCTTTTTTGTATTCCTGCTCGAAGTTACTGCTATATTGAGCTAATTGATAGCGCACCAAACCTCTTTGATAAAAAGCTTCCGGTCTAGAAGAATTGATTTGTAATGCTTGATTAAAGTCATCGATCGCTCTTAAATAATCTTTCTGAGAATCACCGCTGAATTTTGCTATTTGAGAACGGACGATACCTCTTCTGATATAGGCTTCTACCTCGTCACGGTCAATTCTTAATGCTTGATTATAGTCCTCAATTGCCAATCTATATTCTTTGTCGGGGTCGCTGCTATATTCGGCGAGCATATAACGAACGTTACCACGATTGACAAGAGCTTTGATTGCGTTTGGATTTAATTTAAGAGCATGAGTATAATCTGTAAGAGCTGCTTCATATTCTTTAAGGTTATAGTGTGAATTGCCGCGATTCACGTAAGCTTTGGGACTGTCGGGATTTTTTTGTATTGCTTGAGCAAAATTAGCAACGGCTTCTTCGTATTTTTTCCCTCTGTAGGCAGCACGACCTTCTTTGTAATAATCTGTAAAGCTACTTTTGTTATCGGCTGGTTTGGGATCTATTAAAGTTTGCTGAGCGTATTGGTTTTCTTTAACGTTAGATGTTGTTAAATTAGTAACTATATCCAAATAGCCCAATGTCAAGAAGCCGAGCAAACATAAAACGACTGGATAAAATTTTGGCTTATTGTTTGGCTGATAGTAAGAAATCTTTCTACCGACTGGCGAACGAGGCTTCGGAGTAACGTATCTGGATGTGGCTACCGTTGTAGCAGTTCTTCTTCTTGGGGTTGTAGTAGTACGTCGGCGCTTCGTCGCTCTGGGACGCGGCTTTAAGTGTTTCTTGCTGGCAACATCTTCAATTGATGGAAAAGGATCTCTTCCACCTAACTTTGCACTACGTTCGCACCAAGGACATTTATGTAAGTGGTTGCTGTATAGATGTTGGGGATTTTTCTGACAAGTACGCAGGGCATCTTCTGCTTCAGCTAAAGCCAACAGCCATGTTTGAGCGTTCGGACGAATGTTAGGGTTGTTATGACCATCTTCAAAACAACGTACAAAAAGCTGTTGTAAAGTGGGATGAAGAATATCCCAAGATGGTGCAATAGGTGTAGGAATATAAGGTACGCGCCGATTCACGCTGTAGGTAAAGTGACCATTCGCAATACGGGCTTCATATGGTGGCGGTTCGCCTACACTTTGGTAGATTCCAGAAAACGGATGAGTACCTTCCATCAAAAGCTGGAATATCAGTACCCCTAAACCAAATAAGTCATGGGGAGTAGCGCGATCGTACTCGGAAAATGTTTTGTTTTGTAGTTCTGGGGGGGTAAATTCGGGTTTACCTACGGGAGTACGATAAACAATATTAGTGTTTGGATCGCGGACTTGAAACGAATCGGTGTCTACAACGGTTACTAATGCCGTATCGCTAACTAAAATATTCGATTCGTTAACATCACCAACACAATATCCAGATTGATGCAAAGCAGCAAACGCCGCAGCCAAGTTACGAGCAGTGCGTATGAGGTACTGATAGTTAAATAAAGGACAGTGTTGACGGCGAGTCCTTGGGTTATAAAAATCGATTACCGGACGCATTCCCCGAATGCGCGGCATCGTAAAACCAATAATTTTATTACTACCGTCTGCGGCCGAATTAGTTCCGAAGGCCAAGCAATAGAGATATGTCCTAAAGATGCTGTAGGATTGGACGGTGGGTGAAGAACCATCACTTCCAGCTTACTAGCCTTTTCTGCGTTAGGCTTATGGTAAACTTTGGCTACCGTTTGGGCATCCGAGGGTACTGTATAGATGCACGCTTCACCACCACGCCCCAAACTTACGCTGAGGTTGATCGGAACAATTTTTTGATTGGGAAGACAGTGTAGTACCTGCATTTTTTTATTACAATGACTGTTGTTTAAATTTGACTGCGGTTCGATAGTATTGCTAATAACTAATTAGTTTATTAATCGCTTAATGCTGCTATTATTAAAGTCAGATCGTCATCGGTACGTTGAGTAATTTTATCCGAACGTAAAAACTTAACTAGTTGTTCTTTTGCCCCTTTTAACTCTTCGGCATTAGCTACAAAGTCAAATAAAGGTAAGAAAAACGGCTTGTGCGGTAAACCTACAGACATATTTATTGCCAACATTTGCAGCCCGTCGGTCAGAAGTGCAATATTAGTAATACCTTGTCTCCATACATTTACCTGTACCGAATCTAATGCCGTAGGTGAAGTCAAAAAGCTAGTTTCGTTAATATATTCGCCACTATCAGGAACCGTTAAAGCTGTTAAATTTCCCATGCTATCTTTAGCCACTGCTACACCATCTCCTATTTGAGCAACTACAGCGACTGTAGGTGTAGCTACCACAATAATTAAAGTTGTCGCTAAATCTTTAGGTGGTCTGTTTGAAGCTATTGCTTCTTCTTCAACTGCTGTTTTTGCAGCTAAGATTGCTTCACTTAATAGCGACTTTGCCGAGTTATCTTTATCTAAGATTTCTCAATCTATCTGCTTGAGAGATATATTCTCAATCGCTGCTTCTACAGCAACCATTGCTCCTACCTTTCCCAAGCTAGCACTCCCCGCACCATCTGCTGCGGCTGCCACCAATATATTATCTGGCAACATCTCCCAGTGATGGGCATCCTGACAAAGTTGTGAATTTTTAACGTGGCTGGTTCCACAAACTGATGCGCCTACCACCCGCCAACGAAGCTGTTGTATTGAACTTTTCATATTAACAATGTTTCGGGCTGTTTAATTGCTGTACTTGCACTATATTAAACAGAACCCCAACCAATTGGTGGTAAGGCAACTTGTTCGTCTACTTTTGAATGAGAAACTGCTGACATACTAGCAGATAACCATACAAACATTTCAACAAAATTCAATCCATTCAGTTTTAAAGGGGTACGCACGGCTAATTCACTTAAACGTGTCATGTTCGCATTTTCCACTCCTACGGAGAAAAAAGCTACACGTTTACTTGTTTCGTCACCCTGCAACCGCTGCGATGCCTGCTCTACAGCTTCATCGGGTTCTCCTTGTGGCTCGCCATCAGTAATCATAAATACCCAAGGACGATAATAAGCAACTCCGTTAGAGCGGTACTGAGCTTTACGTTCTTGAATCAAATCTAAAGATTTATGAATGCCAGCACCCATAGTCGTTAATCCTTGGGCTGTTAATATAGGCGGAGTAAATTGATCGGCTGTCACAAAATCTTGTACTACGTTTATATTGCTATCAAAGGTAACTATAGATACTTCAACTCTTCTTGATGCTAATGGATTTTTGGTTAATTCATCCTTAAAACTAAGTAAGCCTTGATTTAATGCTTCTATTGGTGCTCCTTGCATCGACCCAGATGTATCTAATAGCAGTACGCATGGACAACGAGGTTCGGGGTTCTCCGCGAAATCAACTACTTCGTCTAGTCTTAAGGTATCTGACATAACTCTCGGTGTTATATTGAAGTTCTAAGGTTTGATTTTCGGTTGTACAAAGTATATAGTTTAAAGCTCTAAAGTAGCCATAGTTGTAGCACTTTAGACAAAGTATATTTTCATAAAGGTTCGCAAATTACCAATGCATTATTACTTATAAATTTCGACATATCTTTACGATTATTTAGCTAAATCATAAGCATTTTTATGAATTTTGGAGTAAGGATAGTAAGCGCGATTATTGGTTTATATACATAATAAATCTAGAATACAATAAATTCGTAATTATGCATACGTGGAAACTTAAAGATTAGATGTAGAAAAAACCTAAATTGAATGAAAAAGTTAAGGTTTGAAAAATATCTCTTATTAAGAAGAGAATTAATTAACTAATATGCTCAAAAGAATAGTCATTTTGCCTTTAATGTATTGAATATACGCATATCCCAAAAACAAATGTAACAATTAAACTGTGATGTAATATTTTTAGCTGGTAATATGTCCATGTTAGAAGAGGGTAGATTGATTCATACAGAATATCCGCTATGCATATACTTAATTAGATTCAATTGATGTTTACAAATATTTTGTCTCCTACAACTCTAATTCTCTATCCTATATGAATAATTTTGCTACATTCACAAAATTGCCTCCCTTAAGTTTGTTAAGACACTTGTCTAGTTGCTTCGAGAATACTTGTTTGCAAGTTCAAAGTAATTCGGTAGATTGGTGGATTTACCTAGAAGAAGGGAAAATAGCTTATGCGACTCATTCTATAGAACCATTCGATCGACTAGAACGTCATCTACGTAGGCTTTCGGTGCAAATTCCCGGTTTAACTAGTGAAATTCGCGTGCAGTTACGCATGATGTTTGAACCAGATTCGCAGCGTTTGTCGAACCAAACTGTAGAAGATGCTTCATATTCAACATCCCCGGCTCAGCCTTCAGATTATCAAGCAATTTGCTGGTTAGTTAGTCAAAAATATTTGAATCCAACACAAGCCGCTATATTAATTCAAGAGTTAGTTAAAGAAGTAATTGAATCATTTTTATTAATAAAAAAAGGTACATACGAATTTCATAAACATTTAAATTTATCTCCAAAAATTTGCCGACTTGATGCCGAAAAATTACTCTCATTTTCTCAAGATAGATTACAATCTTGGCACAATCTTAATCCACAAATTACTTCTCCATTTCAGCGTCCTTATTTATGGATTAATACAAAAACTCAAGTACAGAAAATCTCGGAAGTTCAGCCGAATTTAGTGAATTGGATGAAGGGTTTTAGTTTGCGTCATCTTGCCGCAATCGTGAATCAAGATGAGCTTCAACTAGCACGAAGTTTATACCCTCATATCCAGAGTGGAGCAATTTTACTACACGAACCAGATCCACCATTTGATAAGCTACCTAAGACTGATGTTTTATTATCCTATGCTCCTACAAAAGTACGAATAGGTAATATTGAAGAAGTAACTAACACAACTCATTTAAGAGAAACCTTACCAGAAAATACTAAACAAAAACAAAGCGTTCCACTTCCAAAGCAAAGAATACCTGTTAATAAAGTAACAATTGCTCCTGTTACCCAACTTTCTTCTCCTTCTACAGAAAAAGTTGAAAAAGAAATAAAGCCAAATAACATTAAACCTGCTTCTCCTACCGAAACCTTACCACCACAAAAAGTTTACAAAATTGTTTCCGTAGATGATAGTCCGGTAATGCTCAAAGAAATTAGTCGTTTCTTAGAAGACGAGAGTTTCTCTGTTGTTACTATAGATAATCCTCTTAAAGCTGTAATGTCAATTATTCGACATCAGCCAGATTTAATTTTATTAGATTTAAACATGGAAGGAATTGATGGTTATGAATTGTGTCGAATAATACGGAACAACTCTAAATTCAAGCATACTCCCATAGTTATGGTCACGGGAAGCAAAGGATTGGTAGACAAAGTAAAGGCGAGGTTGGTAGGAGCTAGTGGCTATTTAACTAAACCTTTTACTCGTGCCGATTTACTCAAAATGGTATTTATGCATTTAACTTGATTTGTTGGAGCAATATCAGCTATAAATTACTCGTCAACGCATCGGTTTGATTCGAGACTCGGACTACTAAATATAGATCGTAAGGAAACAACATGGCTACTGTTTTGGTTGTTGAAGATACTCCTTCTCAACTGGAGTTGATGAACATTTTTTTGCAAGAAGCTGGTTATACGGTTATTCGAGCAACTAATGCTAAAGACGGCTTGGAGAAAGCACAAATGCATCAGCCTTCGGCGATTATTACAGATGTAGTAATGCCGGGAATGAGTGGTTTTGAATTTTGTCGTAAGTTAAAAAGAGATGTCGATACAAAAAAAATACCGATTATATTTTGTAGTTCCAAAAACAAAGATATTGACCGCATTTGGGGAATGAGACAAGGTGCGGATTTTTATCTGACAAAACCTTTCACCAGACAGGAATTAATTGGTGTGGTGAAATCAATTATCAATTAATAATTTCACTGGACTAATATTTATTATTCTACAGTGTATCTACCTAAAATTCAACATTACTTTCCAAGTGCGTTAACAAAGTTTAACGCTTAATTTTTCTATTGGGGATTTTGCGATCGATTACTTCTATAAGTTTTCAGAATTACCCTAAAAATAAATATAATAAATACCAAATCTTTATGTCTGATTATATACACTAAAAATCTTTAATTGCTTTTTGTAAAATATAGATTTATGACTATTGATACTTAATATAATGTTCGTTTGATTACTTGTAATAAAAGATCGGCAAACTCTATTATTAATATTCATTTGAACCATGAACCCGGTTTTTTTAGCTGGGTTTTTTAAGTAGCGATTTTTATCTTACGACTCCGAGACTCAAAATCCGATATTTGACAGCGCAATCTTAAAAACCTATTACCGAATTCCTGATTGCCAATACCCCATTCCCATTTAAAATAGTCTTTGCGTGTTTATTTAATCGCTATTTTTAATCGGATAATCAAAAATATTCCATGCGTATATCTTTAAATTGGTTGCAAGAACTTGTAGAGTTAAAATTAAGCCCTGAAGACCTAGCAGAAACACTGACGATGGCAGGGTTTGAAGTCGAAGATATTGAAGACCGTCGCACATGGGCTGATGGCGTTGTAATCGGAAAAGTGAAAAGCCGCGAACAACATCCAAATGCCGATAAACTAAGCGTTTGTCAAGTTGATGTGGGAAGCGGCGAAAATTTAAATATTGTCTGCGGCGCTGCTAACGTTCGTGCAGACATATATGTGCCAGTTGCAACAGTAGGTACTTACTTACCAAACAAAGATTTGAAAATTAAACCCGCTAAACTGCGCGGCGTACCTTCCCAAGGAATGATTTGTTCTTTGGAAGAATTGGGTTTACCTACCGATGTAGACGGAATTCATATTTTTTCTGGGGAAAATATCAAAATAGGTGATGATGTTCGTCCGCTATTGGGTTTGGACGATGTAATTTTGGATGTAACCGCTACCGCAAATCGCGCCGATGCTTTGAGTATGGTAGGCATAGCGCGAGAAGTCGCGGCAATAACTGGAGGTAAGCTGAAAATTCCCCAGCCAGAAGAAATCTCGGTTCCTCAAGGTACGGGAAATTTGAGTATCAAAGTTGATGAGACTAAAGCTTGTCCTGCATACATTGGAACGGCGATCGCACAAGTTAAAATTGCTCCATCTCCCGACTGGTTGCAGCAACGGTTGTTATCTGCGGGAGTAAGACCGATTAGCAACATCGTGGATATTACCAACTATGTGATGTTGGAATGGGGACAACCATTACACGCATTCGATCGCACGCGACTGCAAAGTATTGCTGGTAGCGAGGATATTAGTATTGGAGTGAGGTTTGCTAATAACGGGGAAAGTTTCAAAACCTTGGATGGAAAAACCCGCAACTTATCAACTCAGAATTTATTGATTACCGTTAACAATAAACCCGTGGCTTTAGCGGGAGTTATGGGTGGAGAAGAAAGCGAAGTTCATGACGGAAGCGAAAGCTTAGTTTTAGAAGCAGCGTTGTTTGATAATGCCGTTATTCGTCGTTCATCTCGCAGCGTTGGCTTGAGAAGCGAATCCTCTACCAGATACGAGCGAGGAGTAAATCACGCCGAATTAGAAATTGCCTGTCGTCGTGCTTTATCATTAATAGTAGAAATTGCTGGTGGTACTTTAAAAACTCAAGAAATTTCCGATACTCGTCCCGACGCTTCAGCTTGGACACGTTCGATTGAATTGCGTTTAGATCGAGTTAATCAGATACTTGGCCCTGTAGACTTAGGGGAAGAAGAAACCGGAGAAATAAAAGGTCAAGATGTTGAGCGGATTTTAACTGCTTTGGGATGTCGGTTAACTGTTTCTGGTGATGGAACATGGGCTGTTAACGTACCTGCATATCGCTACCGCGACTTAGAGCGAGAAATTGATTTAATCGAAGAAATTGCTCGTTTGTACGGTTACGACAATCTTTGCGATACTTTACCGGAAAAGCCGGAAGTTGGTTATTTACCAGTAGATCAAGAATTAATTCGCAAACTACGAGCTGCATTCCGCGCTACCGGATTAACCGAATTAATGCACTACTCCTTGGTGAAACCCGGAGAAGAAAGACAGGTAGTTTTAAGTAATCCCTTGTTTGCAGAATATTCAGCATTACGAACTGATTTGATATCCGGTTTAATTGATGCCTTTCAATACAATATCCAACAAGGAAATGGTGCGCTTAACGGTTTTGAAATCGGACGAATCTTCTGGGAAGAAGAAGAAGGTTTTCAAGAAGTAGATACTGTAGGGGGAATCATCGGAGGTGATATTACTTCCAGCAAGTGGATGAGCGGAGGTAGTCAGCAATCCATAAATTGGTTTGAAGCCAAAGGTGTTTTAGAAAGCGTCTTTAAAGTCATGGGATTGCAGGTAGAATATCAGCCAGATAGACGCGACGATCGCCTACATCCAGGGCGTACCGCTTCGCTTTGGGTGGGGGGAAATAGGTTAGGGGTATTTGGACAAGTGCATCCTCAAGTTCGCAGCGAAAAAGATTTACCCGCTGATGTTTATGTATTTCAACTGGATTTAGAAGTACTTTTAGATGCCATTGACGAAGAAGATGTATTGACACCAAAATTCAAAACTTATTCTACCTATCCAGCTTCCGATAGAGATATCGCCTTCTTCGCACCCGTTAACTTGACGGTAGCCGACATTGAAAAAACCATTACAAAAGCCGGTAAAAATTTATTAGATTCCGTCGAACTATTCGATGAGTATCGTGGCGAAAACGTACCCGAAGGACAAAGAAGCTTAGCATTTCGCTTAATCTATCGTTTAGGCGATCGCACTCTTACCGACGCAGATGTCGAACCAGTACATCAAAAAGTTAGAGATACTTTAGTTGAGAAATTTGGGGTAAGTTTGAGGAGTTAGGCAACGGATGGAGTTAGGAATTGGGCATTGGTAATTGGTAATTGGGAGTTGGGAGTTGGGCATCGGGCATCGGGCATCGGGCATCGGGCATTTAAATTCTCTCCCCTTGTCTCCTTGTCTCCCCCTCCCCTCTCCCCCTCTAATCCCTAATATAATTGTTCACTGTTCACTGTTCACTGATTAACCATGACTAAATATATAATGTGGGGCAGCTACTGCGAAAACGTTTTAGAAAAAAGAGCGCCATTTCGTCAAGAGCATTTGGATGGATTGAAAAAGCAGAAAGAAGATGGTGTTTTAGTTACTTTAGGGCCAACAAAGGATAATACAAAAGTTTTTGGAATTTACGAAGCCGAAGATGAAGAAACGGTGCGTAAGTTAGTAGAAAATGATGCTTATTGGAAAAATGGGATTTGGACTGAGTATTTTGTAAAAGAGTGGGTGCAGGCTTTTTGATGATGAGAAATTAAGATAATTTATTTCAAGTTCGTAGTAAGGACTTTAGTTCTTTATATTTAGTGCTAAAGCACTTACTACGAACAAATAGAAGAAGCTTTAGGACAATATATTAATATATAGCGGTTTTCAGTTCGATGCAATACAGATTTCATATCACCTCATTTTCTAGACATCCCTCTCCAAAATATCGGAGAGGGAATGAGGGTGAGGTTTTTAATGTATTCTACTCAACCGAAAACCGCTATATTTCTAATTTTGTAGTGCGAGCATCTTGCTCGCTGGCGCTTTCCGGAGCGAGTAGGATGCTCGCACTACAAATCAATAGTTTTCTATTTAGAATAGCTATAGTATAAATTCTTTACTTTTCCCCATTCCAAGCTCGAACAAAATCCCCATAATTCATTTTCTCGGCACAATACCACAGCAGTTTATAACAATATTTAGATTCTTCTAAATTAATTTCGTTAACCTCTTCATAAAAACAACTTTTCAACGATGCAATTAATTTTGGCATCTGCTCGTTATCAATAATCTTCTTTAAATCTTCTGCGGCATTTTTTCTGTCAGAATCTTTTTTTGCTGATTTAACTAAATCTATTAAAGTATTAAAAGCAAGTTGATTGTGCGGTTCTAATTTCACTAAACTCGAAGCCCTACGCCTTTTACTATCGTCGTTTTTCGCAGTTGCAATTCCTTCAACTAAAGCTGCAATTGCTTTTTCGTTATTTCTAGATTTATTTTTTGATTTGCGTCTTGTTGGTTTATCATTTTTCTTCTTATTAGATGTATTTAAGGCAAAAGCAAGTTTATTTTTTGGAGTAAGAGTTAATAAATTTTCTGCTGCATATTGCTTTTGCTGTTTATTTGTTGACGAAGTAATTATTTTTTCTAAAGTTGAAATAGCAATTTTATTTTCAGGCTGGCATTTACCCAAACTAAACGCGGCTTTTCTGCGAATAGATTCCTTTTTAGTTGATTGAATTATTTTAATTAACGCTGTTATGGCGATAGAATTTCCCGGTTCAATTTTTGCTAAACTATCTGCTGCTTGCAAGCGAAAGTTTTCATGGTAAAAAGATGTTATTAATCTTTCTAACGTCGAAATTGCTAATTTATTACCAGGATCGAAAAAATTTCCTAAACTATAAGCAGCATTCCAGGTATCGAAATCGCTTTGACTCGATGCAATAAATTCTTCTAAAGCATTAATAGCACAATTGCGATCGGTTTTTAACAAGCTAACCCGCGCACCTTCAGCAATTGGTGAAGGATATCTCCACCATCTTTTTGGTGTGGAATCAAAATAACCAAAACGCCATTTTATCAATTGTTTTAAGATAGTTTCGCACAAAGAGCAATCTGCAAATTCGGCGATTCCTTCCGCAGCTAAAAAATAAGCTTGATAACTATAAAATCCACCGCAATCGTCTTCAAATTCGATTAAGTTTTTGATAAATTCCTCTTTGCTTGATTGAGGTATATCATCTCTACCAAACCATAGTAGAATTACTTCTTTCCATTGATACTCGAAGATGGGAAGAGAGGGGGGAGAGGGGGAGGAGGGGGAAGAATTTAGGAAAAATTGCCAATTATCGATCGCTAATGCTGCAAAATATTCTTGAAATGTTGGATGGTAAAAGGCGTATACTTTTTCACCTTGGGCTGATATTCCTACTTGATTGAGCCAGCCGAGTTGAAGTGCTAATTGAAACAAGCCTTCGTCAGGTGCGCCTAAAACTTCACATACAAAACGATGTCTGAGACGAAACTTGGTTTTCTCGTTGGCGATCGCCATTAATGCCAGTTTTCCTAAAGCTTGATTTAACTGGCTTCTCTGGGTTGATGTGGTAGGAAATTTATCTTGCTTCCATTCGTAAATTGCTTCTACAAATTTTTCGTAGAGCATGGCTTTGGTATTGGGCAATCCACCGCGTCTTAATCCCCAAATACGACACATCAAAGCCAATCGCAAAGGATTCTTTAAAGCATCGCGAATCCTGCGACGTGCGGGTTGTTCTAATTCCGTTCGTAAATTCTCGCGTAATTGTGGATTTTTCTCAAACCAACAATTGATAAATTTCCCCATCAAATCTGAAGAATTGGGATTACCGTAAGTAAAATTCAGGTTGCGGAAAGTATCAAAATCTGACAAAGCATTTTTTCCAGCATCCCAAACGTTTAAGCGACAGGTAATAATTACAGCCGCATCTGCTACCCAACCTTTGAGATAATCGGCAATTTTACTTAAAGCCAAACTTGATTCTATTGCCATTTCATCCACAGCATCCAGCAGCAACCATACTCTTCCTTGGTTAAATTGTTCGCAAAAATCATCTTCCATCTCTGGAGAAATCTTTCGCTTGCGAGTAGCCGCTTTCAACCAATCTTCAATTAAATAATCTTCTAAACTTTTTCCCTGTAAATCCGCAAGAGAAACCCAAATAGGTAAAAATTGCGTATTATCGGCTAGATAAGTGGCAATTTTTTGTAAAAGCGTAGTTTTACCAGCACCAGGTTCGCCTAAAATAGCAATGCGGCTACTTTCTTTCGATTGTAGTTGTTGTAAGAACTTATCTAAAGTTAAAGCTTCGCTGACATCACCATCTTCCGACTCATATAACTGCGAACCTTTTCCCGGATGAACATCACCACCACGTCTTTCAAGGCGATCGCGCTTCACCAAACCCAAAGGTACGTAAACTTCATCTAGTGCAAAACTTACACCATCCGCACTTGTCAGAGGATTGGTAGTTAATCTTCTATTTAAAACTTGATGACAAACTTCCGTCCAATTTAGAGAGAGGAGAGAGGGGGTAGAAAGGGTAGAGGAGGGAGAGGGGGTAGAAATTTGTAACTCACCTTGTCCCCTTGTCCCCTTGTCTTCTTTTCTCAACTTCCATTCGCGATCAAATTTATCTAGATTCGCTTCCGTTTCATAGCGAGAGTACCAAAGATTTAATGTAAAATGCCAGTTTTCTGAACCTCCACGAGTTGCGCGATTATCTTCGAGAATTTCTAGAAAATCAGTAAATCTTTTTAATGCTTCTTTAATTTGTTCGGCTTTTAAAGTCGTTTTATCATCAATTAATCCGGTTAATTCTTGCAAAAACCGCACCTTAGTTCTGATAACCAGACGTTTTTCTGTTAACCAGCGAATTTTAATATGAGTTCGTATTGCATCAACTACAGTTTCGTTAGATATATCAAGCTCATCATTTGCGTAAATCAAAAGTGACTTTAGCAAACGCTTCGCTCGTTTCTGAACTTGTAAACCATAGCTAATTCTTGCCATAACAGTGAGCAGTTATCAGTGAACAGTTATCAATTATTAAATATTAACTCTTAACTCCTAATTCTTTATTCTCAATCTGAAATTGCAAATTCCAAACCTAAAATTTAATAACTCTTAACTCTTAACTCTTAACTCCTTACTGCTTACTGGTAACTATTTCTTTTATTACATCATTGATGGGATGTTGTTCGTCGTCAAATTCTAAAGATACTTCGCAGCGAGTTAAGGGAAAAGGTTCTAACATTTTGCCATCTTCCCAACTTTCCAATCGCCACCAAAGAGTTTGAACTATCATTTCTTTACCATCTACTATTTCAAAAGTTATTTCACCAAGGTTATTCAAACCGACAATTTCTGTACCGTGTCCTTTCTTGCTCAGAAATTCGCGGTAGTTTTTCGCCATTGATAAGTATTTTTCTAAAGCTGGCTTGCGGCTTTCTCCGGGTAATGGAGCAATTACAGAAATCGCTTCTTGATTTTCAGTTTTTGGTTTCTCTAATTCTTCGTCTTTTGATGCGAGGAAATCAATTCGATACCACCATTCGGGTTTTTTAGTAATTTCTAATTTCCGAAAACTATTTCTTTCTTTGACTAAATCAATTGTTCCTGGAATACCTTTAATTTTTAAAGGAGTAAGTTGAAATATATCTTCGACAAGAAGACTTGTATTACCAACAATTACTTCTTTTCCTTGTTTATTTTCCCATCCTAATACTTCTGCTGTTGGTAAATCGCTATTTACTCTAATAGGAATAAAACCTTGTCTGTGTGCGGAATGACTGCCACCGATTCCCCCGACTTCATTCTTAAATGAACTGCTGGTTAATTGAGCAATTACTAATTCCGAGTTAACAACTTCGGAACTTTCAAAAGGATGTATTGCACTATATTGCAAACGGGCACCAAAACCGTAGTGAACATCACCAGATAAAAATACTACACGACTTTTTGAATCAGGTAATGCTCGTAATGCTAATCTAGCAATCATTCTTTCAAAGGCAGTTTTATTCAATGCCCAAGCTTCGGTATCAAAACCCCAAGCCGCATTACCAATTTTCTCGTAAAAAGTTTTGGCGATTTTTTGCAGTTTTTCTATATAAGGTACTCCAATAAAAGGACCTGGAGAAACAATAAAACTAATTTTAATATCATCTCTACGCACCTGTTTTGATATTTGTTCGTCGTAACCTTCCTTACTAATAAGTGCGGGAAAATCAAAATCTTTGCCAGGGAATTCCCGCCAAGTGCGCGTATCAAGTACTATAACTTCATAACCGGGGCCGTTAACTATATAATGCCAGGTTAACGCTGTATCGGAATGAGGTAATTTTTGCGAATTCTGTTGAATATCTGCAACGCTAGGTAAACCAATTCGTTGAGTAATCTGTTGCTCAAATATTTTATTTGTACCACCACCAACACTCCAAGCCACAGCAGCTTTGAGTAATTCCTCACCATTCGTACCTTTTTCAAACTGTTCTGGTGTATTACCCCAAGCCTGACAAATAGCACAAGCGAGCATAGCATTTTGCAAAATCCGCTTTCCCAAAGGTTGATCGAGAATGCGGGAACACCAAGCCATATTCAAATACCAATCATCGGTGATTTCATGGTCGTCGAATATCATATAGGTAGGAATATTTGCCAAAGCACGTCTCACACTTTTGAGAGTTGACCAAAATTCTTTAATATATTCAACTTCTCGATCGTAAGCTTTCCTTCGATCGTTTTTAGCTTGCCAATGCTGCGAATTCACATCATTAAAATCGGGAAAAAATTCAGCATCAACCCACAATACATCACTCCAAGCAAACAGATGCATCGCCAAATATTCCCCGAAGGTAAATAAATGACTTTCCGCAATATCGGTTAAGTTATTTAATTTACCAATACTTGCCGTTAAACCAGCCGTTTTAGTAGCTAAATTATTGCGTCTTCCCGGATTTAATTCTTCTTTATTTTCAACATCAGGTAATTTTTCCGACCATCCCAAAAGCGTTTCACTCGCATCCATCAACATAAAAAGTAATACATCAGCGACATCATCAGCATAGATTTGATCGCCAGTTAAAAACAATTGATGCGGTCGTTTTTTCGCGTCTTTTTCTAAAGCTTCTTTTATCATTTTATCCACAGCAGCAAGTGCATCCAAACTTTCACCGTGGGGTTTGCGACAAGAACCGTGAATAATGCGTAAATCTTTTAAATCGCTTGGAGGTAAGGCGAAAGAAGGCAATGTATACTGAGAATAAGTAATATCTTTCAGCGAACCATCAGCAGTTAAAATACCGGGGCTACTAAGTAATTCACCATTGCCAAAATGTAAATCGTAGAGATAATTCTCACCACTTATAAGTATATTTGAGGAAGCCTTCGCAGTCACCGCAACAACGTGTAAATTGATGCCAATTCTTGCCGTAGTTCTAGTACTTTCAAATAAGAAATTATGGTTTTTATCGAATATTGTTAAAGTGACATGACGATTTGCTTTTAAAGCCACCCATACAGTTACAGAATCCGATTCCGTGCGTCGTAAAATTGGCCCAGCAAGAACCAATGGTAGTTCTTTAATACGTTCCCTTAATGGTGTCCATCCCATCTAACTTTTGCCCCATCAACAGCTTCTTTTCTTGTTATAGCGGGTTTGGGTTAAGAAGGGATGTTAAGTTTGGATTATTTGACGATTATTTTTTGGGGATAGGATTTTATATTAGGGGAAAATAACTGGCGAATAGAATTCACGGCTATATAGGCAAAATCCACGGAGGTGGGTTCAAATTAGTATTGTAGGCTGCGTTCAAACTGGTTGCCAGTCTCTGGCTGGGAACCCATATCTATAGGCTCTGCCTTTAAAGGCTACATTACAAGTCAGAGCCTTGTAACGAGAATAAAGTATTTTCTTAATCTCACGATATTAAAATCAATAAATAAATTGACAAACCATAAGAATTAAACCTATGGCAATTCTACAAAGTAAAAACTTATCAATAGGAGATATTCACCGTCTTTTCAACTATCAAAGACAATACAATGATTCATTCACATCATTGTTATCTCTAAAACCTTTAACCGAATTTGAACAACAAGAAATATTACAAATTCGCACGGATTTTGATAACTACATTATAGAAAGTAAAGTTTTAGAAGGATTAGTAAAAGCTTTAACAGTTTTTCCATTAATGCGATTAGCTGGTTTTTTTCGCTCTCCCATCAAAATTGCTTTAGAAGAAAATATTGCCGATATAGTTATTGAAGACGAAGATACAAAAGTTACAGGTAGGCTGGATATTTTAGCTGTTAATAAAGCAAAGTTGAACTCAGCTAAATCATATTTTTGGGTTTTGGTAATTGAATCAAAGAATAGCGGTATTGATGTATTTGAGGGTTTACCGCAACTGCTGACTTACGCATACGAATGTTTAGAACATCAAAAATCAGTTTGGGGTTTGACTACTAACGGCAGGGAATATCAATTTGTGTATATTCAACAGGGAAATCCTCCGATATATCAGTTAATGCCATCATTAAACTTGATAGAATCCCAGCGAGCGATTGAATTGTTGCAGGTTTTGAAAGCGATTTGTGAGTTGGGTTGAGAATTTAGCGGATTAATTTACACGGCGGTTGAAACCGCAGCTACATAAGCAAAACCCACCTCCGTGGGTTCAAATTAGTATTGTAAGGTGCGTTACGAACGCAAGTTCTAACGCATCAAAGCCTTGATAATAATGCCTTACGCTCCGTGCCAACATCCAAAGCAACAATGGTAAGATAGATAAGTCATACATTTTGGTAAGACTGATGCAGAAAGTAACAATTACTTTAGAAGATGACATCTTGCAATTTGTAGATTCTCAATCAAAAGGCAATCGTAGCGCCTATATAAATGCTCTTTTAGCAGAATATCGTCGTCGTAATTTAGAATCGCAAATGATTACTGCTCTACAAGAGGATGCCCAAGACTCAGATTATCAGGCTGAGATTGCAGTTTGGGATACTGTTGTAGGAGATGGAATTGATGCCTCAGAATAACTTGACTTATAAACGAGGAGAAATTCGTTGGGTAAAACTCAATCCAACAGTAGGAGCAGAGGCACAAAAAACACGCCCTTGTTTAATAGTTCAAAATGACATCATGAACCAATATGGGCTATTAACTATTGTTATGCCCTTTCGACCAGGAAGTAAACAAGCTCCCTACGTAGTAAATGTTAAACCAACTCCTACAAATGGATTAGATAAAGAACGTTTTATTGATGTAGGACAAATTCGGGCTGTGGATTATCGTGGTATTTTAGGTAAGGTTGGTGTATTAGAAGAAGAATATTGGGAATCTATACGTACTGCTTTAGATATTGTTACGGGATTTGGATTATAAAACTTCATTAAGCATATGGCAATTCTCCTGCATTAAAAATTTATCAATAGGAGATATCCACCGTCTTTTCAACTATCAAAGGCAATACAATGATTCATTCACATCATTGTTATCTCTAGAACCTTTAACTGAATTAGAACTACAAGAAATATTACAAATTCGCACGGATTTTGATAACTATATTATAGAAAGTTTTTGATTTTACCTGGCGGTTGAAACCGCGTCTACACAGGCAAAACCCACCTGCGTGGGTTAAGAATCAGCGTCGTAAAAGCTACGCAAAGCCCCCCTTTTTAAGGGGGGTTGGGGGGATCTCCATGTCTGGAATAAATCCGAATAAACTGACTAAGACTTGTAATTTCATCGCTACAACCTGGGAAGAATAATAAGAGAAATTTTCACAACCACAAAAGTCTAACTTTTTATTGTGGCTCGCTTTTATATAACCAATGAAAATCCAATCGGCAATTCTAGCCATATTTATTATCTTCTTATCCGCTTGTCAAGATTGTAATGCCAAAAAAACCTAAATCACCTAATACCGAATCCTCGGATCGACATAAGCATTCAAAATATCAATCAAAATACTCGCTGCAACAACAATTGTCCCAAAAAATATCATAATTCCCTGCACCGTAGGATAATCCCTTTCGCTAATTCCTTGAAACAATCTATTCGCCAATCCCGGCCACGAAAATGTTACTTCGGTTAATACTGCTCCACCAAGTAACGAAGCGAAAGTTAATCCCAATACAGTAATCACCGGAATCAATGCATTTCTCAAAGCGTGGGAAAACAAAATCTTTCTTTCTTGAATTCCCCTTGCTCTTGCTGCTTCTACATAATCCGACTGCATGGTTTGCTGCAAATTTACCCGCACAATCCGCTCGAAAATACCGCTGAGTAATATTCCCAAGGTACAGCAAGGCAATATTAGATATTGTATGGCTGTAAAAAACTGACCAAAATTACCGCTTAAAAGACTATCTATTGTATATAACCCGGTAAAACCTTCTGGTGAACCCATAGTTGCTGGAAATCTTGTTCCCAAAGGAAACCAACCCAACCAAACTGCGAAGATTAACTGTAGTATCATTCCTGCCCAAAACATCGGTAGAGCATAAGTAATAGTACCGAATAATCTTCCACCTAGATCGAGAGCAGTACCCGGACGAGAAGCTGAAATAGTACCGACACCAATACCAACCACCAAAGCAACTATAATCGCGAATATTGCTAATTCCGCCGTAGCTGGGAAATAATCCCAAATAATCTCCCAAACTTTCTGTCCGCGACTGGTTGTAGATTCGCCCATATCCAAGACAAGCAACTTACCCAAGTAATTAAAATATTGCAGCCACAAAGGTAAATCTAAACCTAATTGCGTCCGTAATTCTTCCTTCGCACTTTCCGGCGCACGTCCACCCAAAATAGCATCAACCGGATCTCCAGGTGTCGCTCTAAGTAATAGAAAAACTATAGTAACAATAGTCAGAATTTGCAGCGGAGCCAGCAACAAACGAGTAGTAACGTAATACGCTAAAGCTTTTGAACGGGACATAGAATTTGTTAGTTGATAGTTGTTAGTTGTTAGGAATGGGCATGGGATATTTGTTTTTTGATAATTATAATTATTTATCTAGAAACTTCTCAAATGTTTAAATTTGTAGTGCGAGCATCTTGCTCGCTTGAGACATACAAGATTGCAAAATGTTTGCCAGAGCCGGACACGTTATGAAAACCTCACTACCCAATTCAATCTATTAAGTATTTTTTAATCTGAAAGTCTCGATATATTTACATATTTAAACTTTATTCAGTCCTGTTTTAGAGGACTTTCGCTGTTAGACGGCGGTTTGCAACCGTCAACGGATTGGGGTTTATTTTTCCAATGCCCAATTATCAATTACCCATGCCCCATGCCCTATTCCCTATTTTTTAATATTCTTATATATCAAATTCTGGGTAGCGTCTAATCCCACACCAGTAATTCCGTTTTGAGCAAATACATAGTCTTTACTTTGCCACAAAGGAACATAGGGTACTTCTCTGGCTAATATTTCTTGAATTTCTGCAAAGATTTGCTCGCGTTTTTCTGGATCTTGTTCTTCCCTTTCTTTGTTTATTAATTGGTTCATTTGCTGACTGTAGAAAAACGAACCTTGACTTTGACTTCCTCCTTTTTCACATCCTTTTTCTGGCGAACCTTGTTCGCATGATAAAAATGGCTGAATGTAATTATCTGCATCCAAAAAGTCAGGATACCAATCTAGTAAAAATGCTGGATATAAACCTTTACCAATATTTTTGAACGCGGATGTAGATTCAACTGTATTCACTTCAAATACCAACATTCCATCCATTGTTTTTTTAGCTAGAGCGTCCAAAACCAAAGCTGTTAAACTGCGAGTTGCCGAACTTGAAGGATACCAAATTTCTACTACAGCGGGATTCTCTTGGGAAAAACCTGCTTTTTTCAATAATTCTTTGGCTCTTTCGGGATTACCCCCTTTACCGTATTTTTCTTTAAATACTGGTTTGTAAACATCAAAGGTTGTCGGAATCATACTATAAACTTCTTCCGCTTGACCGTATAATACTCTGTCATATATTAATTTACGGTCAATCATTGCGGCGATCGCCTGTCTTACTTCTACTTTATCTAAGGGTTTTTGATTCCGGTTTAATGTTAAATAACTAACTACGCTACCTTCGTTGGGAATTGCTAACCATTTACCTTCCCTTGACATTTTCTCCAAACTGGTAATTTGATCGGGATCTAAAGCCACATAAGCAACATCCACGCCTTGTTTGCGGAAATTGTTGTACAAATTCACTCCACTGCTTAGAATCTGCACGTTTACACCCTTATTAGCGGGTTTTTCTCCCCAATATTGCTCGAATACATCAAATGTCAGCGAATCCGTGCCAAAATTAGTTAGTTTATAAGGTCCAGTTCCGACAAATTTATTTGGTTCAAATTTCCCCTCACCTATTTCATATGCTTTGGGAGAAAGCGCGGGAACTCCAGCAAAAGCCAGCAATGAAGTAAAGGCTGCAAAAGGTTGTTTTAATTTAATTGTTAATTCATAATCACCCGTGGCTTTTACCGATTCCACGCTATCGGAGAGTAAAAAAGATGGCTTACCTTTATTTTCAATAAAGCGACGTAAACTAAACTCCATCGCCTTAGCATCAAACTTCGTACCGTCGTGGTACACCACACCCTGACGAATGGGAATAGTATAAATTAAACCATCATCGCTAATCGTAGGTAATGCCGTAGCCAGTTCCGGCTTGAGTTCCGTACTTCCAGATGGATAAGTGTAAAGGCGATCGCTCATGTTATAAACCAACGACAGCGAAGACAACTCATAAGCATCTGCCGGATCGAGAGTACGCGGTTTTGCCGTAGTACCGATGGTAATCCGACCATTTCCAGAAGCAGAAGCAGAGGGATTAGTAACTCGATCGCTAGCACAACTAGAAACCAGCAAAACACACATACATAACAGGGAGAACAACAATCTAATTCGCCCCCACTGTCTTATAGATAAGGAAAAACTCATAGCGGTACTGTATTAGATTGGTAAATTAAAATAAGCGGTGAGATATTTTACTATATGTTTGACAATATCTCTACGTTTTGAGGTCGAAAGTAAAAGGTAAAAGGTTAGGAGTTAGGAGTGATAAGTTAAGAGTTCTTGCCTCCTTGTCCCCCATCTACCCATCTCCCCCTCTCTGCCCATGCCCAATGCCCCATCCGCAATTCCCAATCCTTAATTATTTTGCGAATAAAGAATATTAGAAGCAGAAAATTAAACAAATTTATCTTAAACTACCAATTTAATGGCAAGAGGTTTGATAAGCTTTTCTCGGGTCTTAGGTTTCGATTGGATCTGTACAAGTAGTGGTAAGAAAGTCACCTCGTTAGTTATATGGGTATACGAATACAAACAAATACCAGGTTTAAAACAATTAACCTTTAACCTTTAACCTTTAACCTCTAAATGGGATATTAAACGTGAAATATTTTTTCTTATCGGATGGTTGGAAAGTTGGTAGAGTATGGGCTTTTGACGGGCTGTGGCAAGTATCGGCATGGCGAAGACATCCAGAAATTGAACGATTAAATCTTTGCCTGGTGGAAGAAGAGGAAGTGATGTGGCTTTATCAAGTTGAAGAAGCTATTATCACGGTGGAAGTTCAACCAGTATTATCTGTACCTAGAGAGACACCACCTCAAAATATCGGGCAAGTAGTTTTAAAGCGTCTAATTAGCGCCGAACAAGTCATCCAACGCTTGGGAAATGCTTCTGCTAAATGCCTATTGCAAGATATGCACTCAGTTGTAAAGTAACATCGGTCGATTTTAGATTTTAGTTTTAGATTTTAGATTTAATTTCTATTCGCGATCGACTGTACCTGAGCCACACTTGTGGTAAATGGCAATTGGTATTAAGAATAATCCGGTGCATCAATTCCTGCATTTATGACGATAAGTAGTCAAATAAAATTATTTTATATTTACTATTGAGTTATATAACTGTTCCCCATTCCCTATTGCCCATTGCCTACCCAGACGAAATGCTTCATTGAATGTTGGCACAAGTAATTATATTTCCTCTTCATCAAAAATCTTTTCGCTTCTTCTTCAAAAAAATAGAGCAATACAAAATTTAATAGCTAAGAAAGAAGATTTGGCGATCGCAGATGTTATTAACTAGTTTATACATTTTATTAAGTGTAAACACTTATGGAATTACGAGTTATATAAATTTGGTTTTTTATGAGAGAAGTTATTAAAATTAACACTTTTACTGGCTACAGCGACCCATATTAGAAGTCACTTTTAAGTATTATCATATTCGCGGCTGTTACCGGATATCGGTGTCAAGCCTGCTGTTAACACTCTTGCAAACAGTTCCATCAATAGTTACACTTTTTAAAACATTCTCATTTTCAATATGGCAATTTCGACCTCCGTGGAAGTTATTTCTAAGGAGGCTGGATGTTATGTTGACAGTTTGCTAATAACAAAAACTCCCAAGCAAAAAGTTTGTAAACATAATTTATCTAGGAGGAGCGTAGTCGATGGGACTACCCTGGTACCGAGTACATACAGTCGTTCTGAACGATCCAGGACGGCTTATTTCTGTACATTTAATGCACACAGCCTTGGTAGCTGGCTGGGCTGGTTCGATGGCTTTATACGAACTAGCTATTTTCGATCCTTCAGACCCCGTACTAAACCCAATGTGGCGGCAAGGGATGTTTGTACTTCCCTTTATGGCACGTTTAGGCGTTGTTGAATCTTGGGGTGGTTGGAGCGTTACTGGCAATCCTACTGGCGACCCTGGTTTTTGGTCGTTTGAAGGTGTAGCAGCAGCTCACATCGTTCTTTCTGGTTTGTTATTCTTAGCTGCCGTTTGGCACTGGGTTTACTGGGATTTGGAACTATTCCAAGATCCCCGCACTGGCGAACCTGCTTTGGATTTACCAAAAATGTTTGGTATCCACCTTTTCTTATCCGGTCTTCTTTGCTTTGGTTTTGGTGCTTTCCATCTAACCGGCTTATTTGGCCCAGGTATGTGGATTTCTGACCCTTATGGATTAACGGGTCATATACAACCAGTAGCTCCGGAATGGGGACCTGCGGGCTTTAACCCGTTTAACCCTGGTGGTGTTGTAGCACACCACATCGCTGCTGGTATTGTCGGAATTATTGCTGGTTTGTTCCACTTGACTGTACGACCTCCCGAAAGGCTTTATAAAGCACTACGGATGGGTAACATTGAAACCGTACTTTCAAGTTCCATCGCAGCAGTATTTTTCGCAGCATTCGTAGTTGCCGGTACCATGTGGTACGGTAGCGCCACAACTCCAGTAGAATTATTTGGCCCAACTCGCTATCAATGGGACCAAAATTACTATCACCAAGAAATTGACCGTCGCGTTCAAGCTAGTCTTGCTGCGGGTGCTTCCGAAGAGCAAGCTTGGTCGAGAATACCTGAAAAACTCGCTTTTTATGACTACGTAGGTAACAGTCCCGCTAAAGGTGGTTTGTTCCGTACTGGTCAGATGAATAAAGGTGCGGGGATAGCGGAATCTTGGTTGGGACATCCAGTATTCAAAGATGGTGAAGGACGAGTATTAGACGTGCGTCGTCTTCCTAACTTCTTTGAAACATTCCCCGTAATTCTCACCGATGCTGATGGTGTTATCCGCGCTGATATTCCCTTCCGTCGTGCAGAATCCAAATACAGTTTCGAGCAAACTGGTGTAACTGTAAGCTTCTACGGTGGAGATTTAAATGGTCAAACATTTGATGACCCCGTAAAAGTTAAGGAATATGCTCGTAAAGCTCAATTGGGCGAACCTTTTGAGTTTGATACTGAAACCTTGAATTCTGATGGTGTATTCCGTACCAGTCCTAGAGGTTGGTTTACATACGGACACGCTGTATTTGCGCTATTGTTCTTCTTCGGTCATATCTGGCATGGTTCTCGGACAATTTACCGAGATGTATTTGCTGGTGTTGATGCTGACATGGAAGAGCAAGTGGAATGGGGTAGATTCGCCAAAGTGGGTGATAAATCTACTCGTACAACCAGAGAAACAGCTTAATTGCATTTGAACCACTTCTAAGTAAAGAAGTGTTAAGAATGGTCGCGAAATAAAACTAAAATTCATAATTTAGCTTATTTTTTGCGACCATTATCTCCTGTAGCTTGGTAAACTAATAATTGCAGGCTGATAGTCAGCAGGAACTTAAAGATATGGAAAGCGTTGCATACATTTTGATTTTGGCTTTAGCGATCGGCACCCTATTTTTTGCGATCGCCTTTCGCGAACCTCCTCGGATTGAAAATAAAGAGGAAAAATAAGAAAACATTTTGTTAATGCCGAAATTCGCGGCAAAAGGCAAAAATATAAATCATAATTAACCGTTGCTACCGATATTTAAGGGATAGCAGCGGTTATTTTTATATTTAGAGAGAGGGGGGAGAGGAGCCACTTGCGTGCGGTGAGACTAGTTGGGGGTGTCGGTTTCCGGAGCCACTGCGAACCCGCACGGTCCCCTCGGTTGTAGCAAGTGGCGTTCCCCCAAAAAGCGCGGACTTCGAAGCGAGGCGTTAGCCTTACCCGGAGGGGGGTGGGGAACGTTGAGCAAAGTGGCGTGGGGGAGATGGGGGAAAAGGAGACAAGGGGAGAAATTTATTCAATTACCAATGCCCAATTACCAATTACCAATTACCAGTTACCAATGCCCAATTACCAATTCCAAATCTAAAATTTATTAACTATTAACGGTACAGAAAGTATTTATATTTGATATAATTTATAATCTGAAAGTTGATGTGTGTTTAATCAGCTTTTCTGCGCTAGGATAATATTGGATATAAGTGTGGAGTGCCAAAACGAGGCGATTGGATATACATCGCTAGGAGGCAAAAAAATTTTACGGAGAATAAAACCAGGAAACATAAAGCATGGTAAATGTCAATCAGAAACCAACCAATGATATTGGGTTTACACACGACGATTTCGCGGCTTTACTTGATAAATACGATTATCACTTCAGCCCAGGGGATATAGTTCCAGGTACAGTTTTTAGTTTAGAGCCGCGCGGCGCTCTGATTGACATTGGTGCTAAAACGGCAGCATATATACCTATACAAGAAATGTCAATTAACCGGGTGGATAACCCGGAAGAAGTATTACAATCTAACGAAACGCGGGAGTTTTACATTCTCAGCGATGAGAACGAAGAAGGTCAGTTAACTCTTTCTATTCGCCGTATTGAGTATATGCGGGCTTGGGAACGGGTACGTCAGCTGCAAACAGAGGATGCCACAGTGCGTTCCGGCGTATTCGCAACTAACCGTGGTGGTGCTTTGGTACGAATTGAAGGATTGCGTGGCTTTATTCCCGGTTCTCATATAAGTACTCGCAAGCCAAAAGAAGATTTGGTGGGCGAAGAACTACCATTAAAATTCTTAGAAGTAGACGAAGAACGCAACCGCCTTGTATTGTCTCATCGACGGGCACTGGTTGAGCGTAAGATGAACCGTTTGGAAGTAGGCGAAGTTGTAATCGGTACAGTTCGCGGAATCAAGCCTTACGGTGCCTTTATCGATATTGGTGGTGTAAGCGGTTTGCTACACATTTCCGAAATTTCTCACGAACATATTGATACGCCCCATAGCGTGTTCAATGTCAATGATGAATTGAAAGTAATGATTATTGACTTGGATGCGGAGAGAGGTAGAATTTCACTTTCTACCAAGCAGCTTGAACCCGAGCCTGGCGACATGATTAAGAATCGGGATGCGGTATTTGATAAAGCAGAAGAAATGGCTGCTAAATTCCGCGAACAGTTGTTAGCTAAGGAACAAGGCATAACTCCTGAAGCTGCACCTTCCTCAGAGGAAGCACCGGCAGCAGTTGAAGAAGCAACCGCAGAGGAAGCACCGGCAGCAGTTGAAGAAGCAACCGCAGAAACTGAGGCAACCGTAGAGGAAGCACCAGCCGCAGTTGAAGAAGCACCAGCAGAAACTGAAGCTCCAACAGAAGAAGCACCAGCAGAAACTGAAGCAACCGCAGAAGAAGCACCTTCTGAGGAAACTGAAGCTAAAGCAGAAGAAGCACCTTCTGAGGAAACTGAAGCTAAAGCAGAAGAAGCACCAGCAGAAACTGAAGTTCAAAATGAAACTCAAGAGGAAGTTGCAGCGGCTGTCGAAGAATAATGAATTTATCGTTATAGACGCTTATAAGAGTTTAGAGTTTTGTAAATATTTGAAGAGGGGAAACCCTCTTTTTTTATTGGGTAATAGGTGATAAGTTGTTACGCATTTAATTTGTATTACTCTAGCGGGCAAGATGCCCGCACTACAATATTTTCAAATTTTTGCATTATACAATGCCCGCTGCACATCAGCTTAGGTAATAAAAAATATCTAAAAACCTTTTCTTCCTACTCCCACTCCTTGCTAGTTCAATTCAACGAAACCAATTGCGATTCGATATCAGAAGACTTCAAATCCTTACCGATAAAAACCAAACGAGTAAGTCTAGCTTCTTCAGGTTTCCAGGCTCTATCGTAAAATTGTTCAAAGCGATTTCCAACACCTTGCATTACCAAACGCATCGACTTATCTGGTACGGCAACAAAACCTTTAACGCGAAAAATTTCTTGCTGCTGTACTAAAGTTTGTAATTGCTGCTTCAACTTTTGCGGATCAAAAGTACGGTTTAGAACTACATGATGAGAAGTAATTTCATCGTCGTGTTCGTGTTCTTCTTCGGTATCATGATGAGAAGGGCGTTGATCTAAATTGTCTTCAACAGCGGCTTGTAAACCTAATAATATAGACGAATCAACTTCGCTTTGATGACTTTCAACAATTTTCACAACTCGTGGTAATTCTTGATTAACTAAATTTCTGACTTCAGCTAAGGTTTTTTCATCCACCAAATCGGTTTTATTTAACACCACCAAATCTGCACAAGCAAGCTGATCTTCAAATAATTCTTGTAATGGTGTCTCATGCTCTAAACTATCATCAGCTTGACGTTGCGATTCTACTGCTTCTAAATCGCTAGCAAAAGTTCCAGCAGCAACCGCTTCACTATCCACCACGGTAATTACGGAATCGACTGTAGCAGCATTGCGAATTTCTTGCCAGCGGAAAGCTTTGACTAAAGGTTTTGGTAAAGCTAAACCAGAAGTTTCAATCAAAATGCAGTCGATGCTGTCTCGTCTTTTGATTAACTCTTGCATCGTCGGTAAAAACTCTTCTTGTACCGTGCAGCAAAGACAACCGTTAGTTAATTCGTAGATATTATTATCGTTATTATCGCCGCTTTCCTCTTCCGGGCAAACTTGACAAGATTGTAATAATTCCCCATCAATACCAAGTTCGCCAAACTCATTGACTATAACAGCGATACGTCTTCCTTGATTATTTTTTAGTAAATTACGAATTAAAGTAGTTTTGCCACTACCTAAAAAACCTGTGATAACAGTAACGGGGATTTTTGCAGCCATATGTATAAAAAGCTCTGTGTATCGGTGTTTGGAGCGTTTGGGGTATTGTTATTTTACGATGAAACGGTATCTGGAATAGCGAAAACTTTGTAAAATGCCAAGACGAACAAAAGTAACGAAATAAAATTAACTATCCACAATTTCCCTACTACCCAACCGAGAGTCAACCACTAAATCCGTACTTTCCTTCTGAATATAACCACGATTTTACAAAGTTTGGGATTGCTTCCTTACGTCGCAATGACTATAAGCTACCTTACACGTAGGTAAGTCCTATAATGGTTATTTTTTGGTAAGTTGTTAAATATTGTTTTGATTGCTTCTTTATTACTTATTAGCAAAATTCATTACTATCATAGATGCTCGATGGTGCGTGACGCTATAACATAATTAATCGTTTATCCTCTAAATTCAGGTGAGCGTCACACACCCTACTCCCTACTCCCTATTCCCCATTCCCCATTCCCTACTCCCTAACATGATTGAAGCTGTAATTTTCGATATGGATGGTTTGTTGATTGATTCCGAACCATTATGGCAACAGGCAGAAATCACTATATTTAAGCAAGTTGAGATTATTCTTATTCCTTCTATGTGTCTGCAAACTAAAGGATTGAGAATTGATGAAGTTGTGGAATATTGGTACAAAAAATATCCTTGGGATAAATTATCTAAAAAACAAGTTGAAGAAGCAATTGTTAATAAATTAATTGAGTTGATTCATACTGAAGGTAAGGCTTTAGCTGGTGTTAACGATGCAATTGAATATGTTAAAATCAAAGATGTAAAAATTGCTTTAGCTTCTTCTTCTTCATATAAAATTATCAATGCTGCTTTGGAAAAACTAAATATAGCTGATGATTTTGAAATAATTTATTCTGCTGAATCCGAAACTTTGGGAAAACCTCATCCCGGCGTTTATCTTACTACTGCCGAAAAAATGGGCGTATCTCCTCAAAATTGCTTGGCTTTGGAAGATTCCCTCAATGGTGTTTTAGCCGCAAAAGCTGCCCAAATGAAATGTATCGCTATCCCCGAAATGTCAGAAAATCATAACCCAAAGTTCGCGATCGCCGATATGGTTTTAGAATCTCTAGAGCAGTTAGATGATAACGTTTGGGATTTTGTTAATTCGTAATTTGGTAATTTTTAAATCTTGTAGGTTGGGTTAAAAGCGCATGAATAATTCTGATGATATGGAAAGAATGAAAAAACGCTTTTAACCCAACATTTTATCAACAGATATAAGCGCGTTTGCAAGCCTGGGTGGGCTATGGTTTTTAAAATTATTGATGTTGGGTTTCTCTCCGTTTAACCCAACCTACAAACTATAACCTCATGTTGGGTTTCTCTCCGTTTAACCCAACCTACAAACTACTTTCTAAATTATGTTGGGTTTCTCTTTGTTCAACCCAACCTACGAAGTTAAAATATCAAATTAGGGGTAACATCTTTATAATTACCAATACATCGCATCAGCAATCATAAAGACACCACCCCTACAAATTAATTATTCAAGATTCTGAGTTTAAATTAAAACCTTAATCAGCAGTTGCCAATTCAGTTTCGTTATTACCGCGATTGCGACGACGGGTAAGAGTATTGAACAACATTTGTCCGATCGCTTTAATTAAATTACCTTCCAACTCTTGGAACATTTTCATGTTCATACCAAAAGCTGCGTTTGCTTCATCAACGATTTTATCTGCTGTTGCTTCGTCGATAGGCATTTCATCTAAAGCTTGACGATATTTTGCTTTAAATGCCTTTTCATCGTCAATCTCATCAAATTCGTAGAAAGCAATACCTTCTCCTTCTGATAGATTCATTGCTGTTTGAGCAATGTTTTTCAAAATTTGTCCGCCGGATAAGTCACCTAAGTAACGAGTGTAAGAATGCGCTACTAATAATTCCGGTTCGTTTTGCGATACTTCGCGGATGCGATTTACGTATGCTTCACCTGCTGGCGATAGCTTGATTTGTTCGCGCCAGTTTGCACCGTAGTAATAGCTAAGATCTTGTTCTAAACTATGCTTTCTATAGAGTTCTTTAAAGTCGATTTTTGAAACAACTGGGTGGTTGGCGTGCTTTTCCAACTCTTCTTCCATCGCACTGTAAGCAAAGTAGAAGTTGGCAACTAATTTACGATAAGAATTTTTTTCAACGACTCCTTTTAAAAAGCACTTAACAAAACCAACGTTTTCTGCCATTGTGTGGGCTTTTTTGGTGCCTACACGTAATTTGGTTGCTAAATCGCTACTCATGCTAAATTTCTCAACAATAAAAAGGTTAACTATTCATACGGTCGTTTCAAAGTATGAAGTTTTGAGTGAGTAGAAGCTCTTAGAAGCTAGCTCGCAGCGGTACAACGGTAGTTATTACGGGAACAGTGTCCTCAATCCTAACTAACCTATAACAATTCACCACTGAGCGCATCTACATTAAACTTCCTTCATCTGTAACCGTCCATACTGAAAACAACTACTTAAAGGTAACATTAGAGCTAATTGATGATAATTTCTATTAAAATTTCTTAAGCTAATTGAATTAATCAGTTTTAGACTAGAATACACAATTTGTGTCAACTCCAAAAACCCGAAGTTTTTGTTAATTTTTATTACAAAAAGTTAATTTATAGCATAATTATTCATGTTTACTATAAAAGCGCTTGATAAGTAATAAGTATTACTTTTAACAGCTAGCTAAGTATTAGTTCTAGTATGTAAAAATACAGGTAATTTGTATGTCACCTCTATTAAAAATAAGCTTTTAAATATATTAGGAACATGATTTATAGAAATAACATAATTAACTTAGAAATGACTTGAAACTTACTTTAAATGCTCTTCAAACAAGTTTTTGATACTATCAGGGATAATACCGACTTGATTAAATCTTCATATTTGCTTGATGAAATTTATAAGTATGTTTGCTCAAAAGTACCATTATTAGAATAAATTTATAGAGAGAAAAATAAAAACGGTATATTAAACAGTCCTGATGAAAAGGTATTCAATAGGAATTGTTCAATCAGCGTATAAAGTGTTATTCTCCTGTGTGAGTGTGTGGAGCTTTCTAAAGTTATGGTATCATTTGTAACTAGAAGTCACGGTGGTATTCGTGGGGACTCTGCTGCTGAGGCTAATGGATGGAAAAAAGCCTCTGCAAGCGGTTTCGGGCAGAATTCGTTGGTGCTGCCGAAATCTCCTCTGTTTGGTACTGATGGAATTCGTGGAAAAGTTGGTGAATTGTTGAGCGCACCTTTGGCATTGCAGGTGGGCTTTTGGACTGGGATTATATTGCGTAGTCGTGCCCAGAATAAAGGCCCAGTGATTCTCGGACAAGACTCTCGTAATTCTAGCGATATGCTGGCAATGGCTTTGAGTGCCGGGTTAACAGCAGCTGGTTTAGAGGTGTGGTATTTAGGCTTATGTCCTACACCTTGCGTTGCCTACTTGAGCAGCATCACAGATGCAATAGGTGGAGTAATGATTTCTGCCAGCCATAATCCACCAGAAGACAACGGCATTAAAATTTTTGGTGCTGATGGTATTAAGCTATCCAAAGCGTTGCAGCAAGAGATTGAAGCGGGTTTGCGAGGTCAAGCATCGCCTGCGGTGAGTATAAGTAATTGCGGACGGCACTACTCGCGTCCGGAGTTGATAGAAGAATATGCCCAAATATTAAAACAGCCGCTGCATGGAAATATAAATCTCCAAGGAATGAAGGTTGTTTTAGATTTGGCATGGGGAGCAGCGGTTGGATTAGCAACTTCTGTATTTACAGAGTTAGGGGCAGAAGTTATTTCCCTACATAATCAAGCAGATGGCGATCGCATTAATGTTGATTGCGGTTCGACTCATTTAGGTATTTTACAGGCATCTGTAAAAGGAAATAATGCCGATTTGGGCTTTGCATTTGATGGTGATGCAGACAGAGTATTGGCAGTAGACAATACCGGAAGAGAAATTAACGGCGACTACATTCTTTATCTTTGGGGTAATTCTTTACAGCAGAAACAAGAATTACCGGATAATTTAATTGTTTCTACTGTGATGGCAAATCTAGGCTTTGAAAGAGCTTGGAACCTTTGCGGCGGTAAATTTACACGTACCGCAGTTGGAGATCAACACGTACAAGCGGAAATGCTGCGGGCTGGCTCCATGTTAGGAGGCGAACAATCCGGTCATATTCTTTGCCGTCACTACGGCATAACTGGAGATGGTTTGTTAACAGCTTTGCACATAGCAGCTTTAGTACATCAAGCAGACGTACCTTTGTCCGAAATGGTAAATCAAAGCTTTACAACTTATCCACAGTTATTGCATAACGTGCGAGTAGAAGACAGAGAAAAGCGGGTAGGTTGGAAAGACTGTCAACCGTTGCAAGATGCTATTTCCCGTGCCGAAACAGCAATGGGTGATTCTGGTAGAGTATTAGTTCGCGCTTCAGGCACGGAACCTTTAATCCGAGTAATGGTAGAAGCTTTATCAGCCGCAGATGCTAACCGTTGGACAAAAGAATTGGTTGATGTAGTGCAGCAGAATTTGGCAGCATAGAGAATTTTACGGTTTTAGATTGGTAAATTTAGATAGTTGGAACGTGGTTAGTGGTTAATTGTTGATAGCTAGGGAATAGGGAACGGGGAAGAGGGAACAGCATATATCCTTAGTTCTTTGTTACTTTCGAGATATCTACTTTGTTCTTTTTTTATCCATATTGACCAACTGACCCAACGAATACAATGTAGTAGTGTTAGATGACAGGATATTATCGACAAATAAATATCCACTAACTACTATCTACCAACCATCTTTAATTTACTAATCTAAAATCTTAAATTTAATATGCTCAAGTCCAAAGGTAAAAAAAATAAGAATAAAAAAAGCAAAAATAATAAAAAGCAGTTAAAAAAAGAACAGCCACAACTGACTATAAAAGAAAAGTTAGCCCAGAAACGCAAAGCAACTAGAACGCGGCAAGAACTTTTTGACCTACTCTCCAAATCTGGAGGAGTAGGTCTTGTTTTAGGGATTGCGGCATTTTTTGCTGGAGGAATCAAATTAGCCCTGCCTGCGATGATGGGGGTGATAGTACTAGCGCTTTCTTATAAATATCCCCGTCAAGCTTTATTCGGGTTTATTTTTTACGTCCCATTTGCGGGTACAGTAACTTATCTACTCGGTGGAAATGCGATACTTCAATTAGCAAAAGATGGCTTTTACATTCCGGCAGTCATAGCACTGTGGCAAAAATGCCGCAAGCAGAATTTACCTTTTATCATCCCGCAAGGTATAACAAAACCATTATTTATTTTATTGGGCTTATGTATTTGTACGCTGTTGTTTATCAACGGAATGCAACAGTTTTTCCCACCTCCTCCACCACTGTTTAAAACACCACCAAAATCAATGCCCTTAGGAATGGGACTTTTAGGACTTAAGGTATTTATGGGTTACATACCTTTAATGACCTGTGCCTATTATTTAATTCGCAATAAAAAAGATTTTCTGTTTGTATCAAGAGTCCAAGTTGTCCTCATACTCGTGTGCTGTTTACTCGGAGTTGTTCAATATGCGTTATTAGTTGTGGGCATTTGTCCGGGGACTCGTGACGCTGTAGGACAAGATTTATTTAAAGCAACATTGTCAGCCCGATGTTTAATTGGTGGTGCATTGGTTTTTAGTCCCAGTCAAGGAATGATTAGGCTGCCAGGTACTTTTGTCGCACCTTGGCAATGGGCTTGGTTTTTAATTTCAAGCACCTTCTTCACATTCGGTACTGGCTTTAGCGATCCTTCTGCAAAATGGAGGATAGTTGGTTTGCTTTCTTTAGCAACTGTATTTGTCAATGCTGTAATTTCCGGACAAAGAATTGCCTTAGCCCTGGTACCTGCTTGCTTAGTATTATTGCTGCTACTTACAGGACAACTTGCCAACCTCAAAAGATTTGTTCCCATTTTTGGTGGACTAATTTTGGTTTTGACAATTGCGATCGCAAGTAATCCCGCAGTTGTCCAAGAAAGACTTGATAGCTTTATTAGTCGTTGGAATGCTTCGCCACCATACGAATTTATCACCCAGCAATTTGAGGAAGTTTCTCACAATACTAGAAACCCATTCGGAAACGGTTTAGGAAAAGCGACTAACTCAGCCAGGATAATGGGACCGACCAAATTAGTAGAAACATACTATCCTAAAGTGATGTATGAAGTGGGAATTTTGGGAGTATTAGGATTTTTAGGATTAGTTACTACCCTAACAATTACTGGCTTCAAAACTTACCGTAAAGTAAAAAACCGTAATTTCCGTGGTTACGGAGCAGCTTTATGGGTGTTTATATTGTTTATAAGTTACAACACCTACTATTATCCTTTAGATGTTGACCCGGTTGCTGTTTACTACTGGTTTTTCGCAGGGGTGCTTTTCAAACTGCCAGAAATAGACAAGCTAGAGAGACTTAAAGAGGAGCAAAATCAAGAGGTAATTGATGTATCTGCTGAAGTATCTACTAAAACTAAACGCAAGGGCAAGATTGTAGAAAACCCGCTTTGATGAGGATGGGCATGGGGCATGGGGAATGGGGCATTGGAAAATATTTATCTACTGCCTACTCCCTACTATTAACTCATAATTCCTAACTCTTAACTCCTAACTTCTAACTCTTAACTATTATTAATCTAAAATCTAAAATCTAAAATTCCTATATGTCAGACCCTTTAATTTCAGTAATTATACCGACCTACGGGCGCGAAGAAGCGTTGCGAGATAGCATCGTAGATGTGCTTAAGCAAGATTATTCTAATTATGAAGTTTTGGTAGTAGACCAAACTCCAAAACATAAACCTGAAATTGAGGCTTATTTAAAAGAGCAAGCAGCAGGTAATAAAATTCGATGGTATCGCTTGGATTGGGCAAGTTTACCGGGAGCGCGTAATTATGCGGTGCGGCGGTCTGCGGGTGAGATAATTTTATTTATCGATGATGATGTACTGTTAGAACCGGGATTTTTGGCAGCACACGCGAAAAATTATCAAAACCCAGAAATAGGGGCTGTTGCGGGAAGGGTGTTCGACCGTATGAAGATGGAAGATTCGGCTAAAGGTTATACTCAGGGCGACGGTAATTATACAGAGCTTGAATATCTACCTCCTCAAGCAATGGACCCCGGAATTGCTTGGTATTATATTGACTTAGTGCATACTACAAAACCCCAGCAAGTTTTGACAGCAAGGGGTTGCAATATGTCTTTCCGTCGCGAACTATTTACTAAGCACGGATTGCATTTTGATGAAAGATTTCGCGGAAGTGCGGTGCGCGAAGAGTCGGATTTTTGCCTGCATATTCGCAAGACAGAATATAAAATTTGGTACGATCCAGAAGCGCATTTGGTGCATTTAGGAGAAGAGACTGGTGGTTGTCACGATATCAGTACTCGTTCAACTAAATATCAGTTTACCTTCTATCACAATCATTTCTTATTAGGTCTAAATAACTTAAATGTCAATCAAGCTTTGCGTTTTTACGCTCGTTTATTTGACTGTCACGTTTTAGGAAGGCCTCCCTGTCACAAAAGCGGCTCTCCGATCAAAATCTTAACTCGCGGCGTTTTTTATACATTAGGGTTTTTCAAAGCTTTAGGAACTAAAATTCAGTCATTATGGAATGACGGTCAAGTTTATACTCAGCAAGATAAAGTTGAGGTTGTGGAAACAAATTCTAAGAAACCTGTAGGAAGTTTTTGAAATTATTAATTATAGCAGTTTTCCATTGAATAGAATACAAAATGAACCTCACCCCCATCCCCTCTCCTTAGTAAGGAGAGGGGTGCCGGAGGCGGGGTGAGGTTCTCCGAAGTGTATTGCACTCAACCGAAAAGGGCTATATTTAACCGCAGAGACGCAGGGGGGTTGGGGGGATCTTAATATTTAAGGTTTTAATAAAAATTATTTAAAATTGCCTATTCCCCGTTTGCTATTTCCCTACTTCCTTTTTATAAAAACTATTCTCCAAAATTATGAAAATATTAGTAGCTAGTCATACATATATAGTAGATTTAAATTGCGAAAAATTACGCGCTCTATCTCGATTACAGCCAGATATTGAAGTTACGGTGGTTGTGCCGAAACGATGGCAATCTGGGGGAGTTCAAAACAAAATTATAGAAACTCAATATCGTGATGAAGGTAATTTTCGTATAGTTCCCGTTTCTAATTTTAGTCAAAATCATCAAGGTTTACTTACCTTTGGTAGCGATTTAGTTCCTTTATTAAAAAAATTTCGTCCTAATATTATTCATGTTGAACAAGGTTCTAGAGGGTTGGCTTATGCACAAATGATTACTTTAAATGTATTGTTGGGACTTAAAGCCAAAAACGTATTTTTTACCTGGTGGAATTTACCATATAGTTTAAAATTCCCGATTTCGGTATTAGAAAATTACAATCTTGATAACAGTCATGGAATTATTTCTGGAAATCAAGATGGTGCAGAAATATTGCGCGATCGCGGATATGAAGGGCCAATAAAAGTAATGCCGCAATTAGGTGTAGACGAAACTTTATTTACACCAAAAGCGCAGCCAGAGTTAGCAAGTAAAATAGGTATTGAACCGGGTGAGTTTGTAATTGGGTTTGTCGGACGCTTTGTACCTGAAAAAGGTATTATGACGCTCTTAGATGCTTTAGTCAAAATTAAAGATAAATCTTGGAAATTCTTGCTTCTAGGAAGAGGAGAATTAAAAGATGAAATATTACAAAAAGCTGAAGATAGAGGAATAAAAGACAGAATTATATTAGTTGAAAGCGTTCCTCATAATGAAGTTGCAGACTATATAAATCTAATGAGTACTTTGATATTGCCATCAGAAACCACTTATAAATTTAAAACCTTAACTTCGGTAGGTTGGAAAGAACAATTCGGTCACGTAATCATTGAAGCGATGGCTTGTAAAGTACCCGTGATTGGTTCCGACTCCGGCGAAATTCCCTACGTAATTGGCGATGCGGGATTGATATTTCCAGAAGGTAACGCTGAAGAATTAGCCAATCGCTTGCAACAATTAATAGACAACCCCGATTTAACAGAAAATATTGCTCAAATGGGTTATGCCAAAGCAATGGCACAATATACAAATATTGCTTTAGCAAAACAGCAATTACAATTTTATCAACAATTGGTTAGTGGATAGTTGATAGTTGTTAGTTGTTAGTAGTGCGAGCATCTTGCTCGCTGGAGATATAAAAATATCTTGCTCGCTGGAAATATAAAAATATCTTGCTCGCTGGAAATGTAAAAATATCTTGCTCGCTGGAAATATAAAAATATCTTGCTCGCTGGAAATGTAAAAATATCTTGCTCGCTGGAAATGTAAAAATATCTTGCTCGCTGGAAATGTAAAAATATCTTGCTCGCTGGAAATGTAAAAATATCTTGCTCGCTGGAAATGTAAAAATATCTTGCTCGCTGGAAATATAAAAATATCTTGCTCGCTGGAAATGTAAAAATATCTTGCTCGCTGGAAATATAAAAATATCTTGCTCGCTGGAAATATAAAAATATCTTGCTCGCTGGAAATATAAAAATATCTTGCTCGCTGGAAATGTAAAAATATCTTGCTCGCTGGAAATGTAAAAATATCTTGCTCGCTGGAAATGTAAAAATATCTTGCTCGCTGGAAATGTAACAACCGGAGCATCTAAACTATTTGAAGAAAAACTAGGCAGCAAGATTTAAAGAAAAATTAGGGAGCAAGATTTAAAGAAAAATTAGGGAGCAAGATTTAAAGAAAAATTAGGGAGCAAGATTTAAAGAAAAATTAGGGAGCAAGATTTAAAGAAAAATTAGGGAGCAAGATTTAAAGAAAAACTAGGGAGCAAGATGCTCCCACTACATATTTTATGAAAGCTAAAAATATTATCAAAACAATTAGCAACTATAGCAGCTTTAAAAGAGTGCGTTATGCTCTGCGACAACACACCCTACAACTATCTACTAACTACTAACCATTAACCACTAACAACTAACAACTATGAAAATATTACAGATAGTTCCTTCAATTTCTCTTATTTATGGTGGCCCAAGTCAAATGGTATTGGGACTTGCACCTGCTTTAGCACGACAAGGTGTAAAAGTTACTATTTTAACGACTGATAGTAATGGCGATACGGGACAAAAACCTTTGGATGTGCCGCTAAATTCTCCAACTGAAGAAGATGGTTATGAAATCATTTATTTTAAATGTTCTCCATTTCGTCGCTATAAGTTTTCTGTTGATTTACTGAAGTGGTTAAATAGTCATGCTGGTGAATACGATTTAGCTCATATTCATGCTTTATTTTCTCCTGTTAGCAGTACTGCTGCTGCTATTTGTCGTGCTAAAAAATTGCCTTATATTTTACGTCCTTTAGGAACTCTCGATCCCGCAGATTTACGTAAGAAAAAACAGTTAAAACAACTTTATGCAGCAGGTTTAGAACGTCCTAATATCGCAAAAGCTGCTGCAATTCACTTTACTAGCGAACAAGAAGCCAAAGTTTCCCATCGATTTGGTGTGACAACCAGAGATTTAGTAATTCCCCTCGGTGTAAAAGAATGTAGAAACGTTAAATTTAACGTCTCCAATCAATGTAGCGATGTTAAAACCAATTTCAATCAATTTAATATCCCTGACAACGTACCAAAAGTATTATTTATGTCACGGATCAATCCTAAAAAGGGATTAGATTTGTTAATTCCGGCTTTAGAAAAACTTTTGAGTGAAGGGTTAGATTTTCATTTTGTTTTAGCTGGAACCAATCCTCAAGATCCTAATTACGAACAAAAAATTAAGTCACAAATTCAAGCTTCACCTTTGAACAAACATACTACCATTACTGGTTTTGTTACCGGCGAATTAAAATCAGCTTTATTAGAAACAGCCGATTTATTTGTATTACCTTCTTACTACGAAAACTTTGGGATTGCTGTAGCTGAAGCGATGGTAGCAGGAATTCCCGTAGTAATTTCAGACCAAGTGCATATTTGTCAAGATATTAGCGGTAGCGAATCGGGATGGGTAGGTACAACTAATACCGAATCGATTGCAGATTTAATTAGAGAAGCATTGAAATATCCAGAAGAAAGACAGCGTAGAGGTTTGCTAGCGAGGAAATATGCATTGCTCAACTATAGTTGGGATGCGATCGCGCAAAAAATAGTTGAGGCTTACCAAGATATTATTCAGGTCAAAGGTAAGGAGTGAGGAGTGAGGAGTGAGGAGTTAAGAGTTAAGAGTTAATTTTTCTTCTCCCTATTCCCCGTTCCCTATTCCCTATTCCCTATATACTTTCATTAGGATAGTAATATGTTTAAATTAATTATCGGAAAGTTTAATAAAATACTTGTATATCAGAAAGTAAGCTGAAATAATGCGGTTTTAATCAAAGGAAATTTGTTATGAGGAATAAATACAAAGCGCAGCAGGTAGAGTCGAACCCGCGACGCTGGCTTTTAGAGATTTTATTCCCGGATAAAAAATTTGACGGACAATTTCAGAATCCCGGTACGGAAAAGATTTTTGATTTTGACGATGTGATGGCGATCGATCGTCCAATTGCTTTTATTACTCAAGAAATAGCTTATTATCCAGAAGGTGACGATCGCCAACTTTTTGCAATATTTATTCCTGGGCTGGGACAACCTGAAGAAATATCTTCTAAAAGGAGTCGCAGATACGCACAGACTTTGAATACTGGCGTTGCTAATCTGAATAACTCTTCTTTTATCAAAAAAAATCCTCTTTTTAGCTTTATTAATCAATACTTGGATTGGATAGATGCGGCAATACATCGCATCGGTTTAGCTGGAAGTCCTGCAATTAGAAATACTACGACTTTAATACTTTATGCGATAGAAAACGATAAGCCTCTTAATTTTTCAGGGGATAGTCACGGAACAATTTTGTTAGCTCGCGCTATTAATCGTGCTAAAAGAAAGTTTATTGGAAAATACGCAGCTTTTTGGAATTTCAAAGCAAGAAAGATTCAAGAAAAAAGATGGGAAAATCGTACAGACCAATTAATTAATGTCTTTGCTTTTGGCAACAGCTATCAAAGATGGGTGAAAGGACCAAAATATATCATGGTATCAATTGAAGGCGATATAGTACCCGAAAAATTTGGGCTGAACCGCGACAAAGCGAATAAACAAGGACGAGATGATATCAAATTTATCATCTTTGAGCGGATATTTAAAAAAGGCAGTTTTGAAGCTCATAATATGATGTTTACAACGGAACTGTTGCGTCAGACTTTTATCAAAAATAATATTACAATTGGTAATTTCGCCGATCTATATTCGCAATTAAAAGCTAGCACTTTAAAACTTGCCACAGCAGACGAAGTGTCTTGGCCGGATGATATGGAACAATATGTTTGGGGTCAGGAAAGTTTGAAGGAGTTAGGAGTTAGGAGTTAAAAACCTCACCCCGTCCTCCGGACACCCCTCTCCTTGTTAAAAAGAGGGGGAATATAATAAGTTCTGAAAGTGGATTTTATATTACAGTTTTAAAGTGGGAATTTATCGCTTTTTTCTAATCCTTCCCAGTTGCTAGGTAATGGAGGACCAACTATATGAAAAGGGGGAAGACCTTCAATAATATGATATATATGTCTGGGATTTGATGAAAATCTACCACAACATATTAATGCAACTGTAGTCGATTCTCCGTTTTCGGATTCTACCGTTACATTTATCCATTCGGGAATTTTACCTTTTATCCAAATTAAATTTACTACTTCTGTAGAAGTTTCAAATTCATATATTTCATCCTCCCAATCTCTGGTAATTCTCAATTCACCTTCTCTCATTACATGTTCGTCATAAGAGCAATTTAGATAAACCTTATATTTGATTTCATTCGGTAAATTATTGGTCACATATTTTTGAGTAAAGTTTCTTGCTCTATTTGCTGCTTCAATAAGACTATTTTCAAAATTCTCCCGACTAAAATCTAAATTTTCATATACTTCATCATCAATTGGATTAACTTTAATCCCCTCAGCACTGTATTTACTCATGTATCCTTCAATTAGCAATTACCTATTATTACCCATTACTCAATCCCCAATCCCCCATTCCCAATCCGCAATCCCCAATCAATTCATTTACGTTTTGTTTCAATCTGCTAAAACCGGATCGGGGAACCCGGTAATATGTGATGACTGCTTTTTTAAACATGCAAAACTTTCACACTATCAGGAAATCTTCTATGGCTCTACGTCTCGGTGATACAGTTCCAAACTTTACTCAAGCTTCAAGTGAAGGGGAAATTGATTTTTATAAGTGGGCTGGGGATAGCTGGGTAGTGCTGTTTTCCCACCCGGCTGACTATACACCCGTTTGCACTACTGAATTGGGTACCGTTGCCAAGTTAAAGCCGGAATTTGATAAGCGCAATGTTAAGACGATCGCTCTTAGCGTTGATGATGCTGAGTCTCACAAAGGTTGGATTGGAGATATTGAGGAAACTCAAAGCACTAAACTCAATTATCCAATTTTGGCCGACGATGATAAAAAGGTTTCTGACCTTTATGATATGATTCATCCGAATGCTAACGCTAAGGTAACTGTGCGGACGGTGTTTATCATCGATCCAGATAAAAAATTACGTTTAAGTTTAACTTATCCTCCTAGCACCGGACGTAATTTTGATGAAATTTTACGGGTAATTGATTCTTTGCAGTTAACCGACAATTACAGCGTTGCAACTCCTGCTGACTGGAAAGATGGTGACGATTGCGTTATTGTCCCCACTCTTAAAGATCCAGAAGTTCTTAAGCAGAAGTTTCCTAAAGGATACGAAGAAGTTAAACCTTATCTAAGGATGACTCCTCAACCTAATAAATAGTTGTGTTGTTGAATTTCAGTTTCAACAATGTATTAAATGTAGAGACGCGATATATCGCGTCTCTACAAATATGTGGGTTATTTAACAAATTATTTTTAAATAAATTTATTTATGGGAATTTTCTGTTCCCCATTCCCCATTCCCCATTCCCCTCGATCAAAATTCTCGTTCACAATAGGAAATATAAGTCCAGGTAAATAAATATGATGCTCTCATCTCCTTTACTGTTGCAATTTCCTTCATCAATGACAGACGAACAGTTTTTTGAATTCTGTCAGATGAATCGCGATTTACGCATTGAACGAAATAAATATGGAGAAATATCTATTATGCCACCTACAGGTTCGGAAACTGGCAATCGTAATTTTAATATAGCTGGACAGTTATGGGTATGGTCTGAACAAGACGGTACTGGTATTTGCTTTGATTCAAGTACCGGATTTAAATTGTCTACTGGTGCGGAACGTTCTCCCGATGCTTCTTGGATAAAGTTAGAACGTTGGAATAGTTTATCACACGAAGATCAACAAAAGTTTGCTCCTATTTGTCCCGATTTTGTCATTGAATTAAGGTCAAAAAGCGATAATCTTAAACCGTTGCAGGAAAAGATGGAAGAATATATGCAGGAGCCTGGGATTCAATTGGGTTGGTTAATTGACCGTAAAAATCACATAGTTTACGTTTATCGTCCGCAAATGCCGGTGGAATGTTTGGAAAATCTCGATAGCGTTAGTGGTGAGGATGTATTACCAGGTTTTGTTTTGAATATGAGCAAAGTTTGGTAAAACAATAAATAAAATATTTTTCTTATAAGACTAATTATGATTTGCAACTATTCATTAATATATGAGTAATTGCTTTTTAAATTGTAAATAAAATACTAAGTATAAAAACAAATTTAAAATTTATAGTGATTTTGGTAGTTTAGTTGATTTAAAGGAATTGGGGATTAAGCGAATGAGCCAGGGTAAGGCTGTGGGTACAAATCATGTTGTAACGGCGGAAAATGTGAATTTGACGAATTGCGATCGCGAAGCAATTCAGATTCCGAGTTCGATTCAACCAGATGGTGTTTTATTCGCTTTGAGTGAGCCGGAATTTACGATAGTACAGGTAAGTAATAATACCTTTGAGTATCTTGGTTTGCAGCCAGAAGAGTTGTTGAATCAGAAGTTGAGTTTCCTGCTCGATGAAAGTCAGATTCAAACTATACGCAAGTGTTTGACGGAAGATTTTGAAGGGGTAAATCCTTTAAAAATTTCTATCGAACGTGAGGATGAAACACTGGTATTTGACGGTATAGTTCATCGCAGTATTGGTGTGATAATTTTGGAATTGGAACCGACACTATCCACACAGGATGATACAAAGTTCTTTGATTTTTATAATCTAGTTAGAAGCCCTTTGAATAAGATCCAGAAGAGTTCGACGTTAAGCGAGCTTTGTGATGTAGTTGTCAAAGAAGTTAGGAAAATAACTGGCTTCGATAGGGTAATGGTTTACCGCTTTGATGATGATGGAGCGGGTGTGGTTATTTCTGAATCTCCTAAAGAAGGTTTAGAAAAATTTTTGGGTTTGCGGTATCCCGATACCGATATTCCCAAACAAGCTAGACGAATGTATACGTTGAATTTACTGCGTTTGATTCGGAATGTAGATTATCAGCCAGTACAGTTAATTCCCCAGTTAAATCCCCAAACTAACGAACCTTTAGATATGAGTTTGTCGGTGTTACGCAGCGTTTCACCGCTACATATTGAATATTTGAAAAATATGGGTGTTACCGCTTCAATGTCGGTTTCTTTATTGAAAGATAAAAAACTGTGGGGTTTGATTGCTTGCCATCATTACACTTCGGAAAAAACAGTATCTTACGAAATCCGCACGGTATGTGAATTTTTGGGACAAATAATGTCTTTTGAATTAGCAGCCAAAGAAGAAAACGAAGACTTAGACTATAAAATGAAGTTGAAATTGATTCAGTCTAGGTTTATCAATTCAATTACTCAAGCTGATGATTTAATTGATGGTTTAACCAAAAATCCATCCGATTTATTAGATTTGTTAGGTGCAAAAGGATTTGTAATTTGTAATGGCAGTACTTTAATTAAAGAAGGTGCTACTCCCGAAGAATCTCAAATTAACGAGTTAGTTTCTTGGGTAGAAACGCAAATAGGTTCGGAGATTATTTATCATACCGATACCTTAGCTAATGTTTATCCAGAAGCAGAAAAGTTTCAGGATGTTGGTAGCGGTTTGGTAGCGCTAGCAATTTCTAAAGTTCAAAGTACTTATATATTATGGTTTCGTCCTGAAGTTTTGCAAACGGTAAATTGGGGAGGAAATCCTCACAAAACTATAGAAGTATTGTCAGATGGTAGCGTAAAGATATCGCCGCGACAATCTTTTAAATTATGGCAAGAAACTGTAAGAAATAAATCGCTAGCTTGGAAAAATTGCGAAATTGAAGCAGCGTTAGAGTTGCGGAGTTCGATTGTGGGAATTCTGCTTAGGAAAGCAGATGAATTAGCGAAAGTTAATCTGGAATTAGAACGTAGTAACGATGATTTAGATTCTTTTGCTTATATTGCATCTCACGATTTAAAAGAACCGTTGCGGGGAATTCATAATTATTCTAGTTTTTTAATGGAAGATTATGGAGAAACCCTTAATGAAGATGGTGTTTCCAAGTTAGAAACCTTGATGCGGTTAACTAAACGCATGGAAAACTTAATCGATTCCTTGCTGCATTATTCCCGCTTAGGAAGAACCGAACTTTCGCTACATAATACTAATTTAAACGAAATTATTAACAATGTCGTAGATGTTTTAAAAATTAGTTATAACGAAGATGTTGATATTCGCATTCCAAAAGAATTACCTACAATTAATTGCGATACAACTCAAATTAGCGAGCTATTTAGCAATCTAATTAGCAATGGTTTAAAGTATAATGATAAAGCAGAAAAATGGGTAGAAATTGGTTTTATAGATCCGGTTGTTGATGTTGAAGAATATGAAAAACATTACAGCCATCGTCGCGATACACAACCACCAATTATTTTTTATGTTAAAGATAATGGCATCGGAATTCGTCCCAAACACTTAGAAACTGTTTTCCGCATTTTTAAAAGATTACACGCACCAAATAGATACGGAGGGGGTACTGGGGCTGGCTTAACAATTGTCAAGAAAATCGTAGAACGCCACGGTGGTACAATTTGGTTAAAGTCAACTTTTAGAGAAGGCAGTACTTTCTATTTTACTTTGCAACCCGATGGAGAATGATATAAAAAATGCTAGAAAAATCATATCTACCTCTACTGGTAGTTGAGGATAGCGACGAAGATTTTGAAGCATTCGGACGCTTTATCAAAAAATCGGCAATTTCTAATCCGGTTTATCGCTGTATTGATGGTGAAGATGCTCTAGACTTTCTTTACCATCAAGGAGATTACCAAGATTCTCCACAAGCACCGCGTCCATCTATAATTTTGTTAGATTTGAATTTACCGGGAACCGATGGAAGAGAAGTTTTAGAACAAATTAAGCAAGATGAGAAACTTAAAACTATACCAGTTATAATTTTTACTACTTCATCCAATCCTAAAGATATTGAAACTTGTTATCGCTTTGGGGTAAATAGCTATATTTTAAAACCAATGAATGTAAATAAGTCCAAAGAAGTCATGCAGTCTATTGTAAATTACTGGTTTAACACCGTTGTTCTTCCTGAAGATGGTAAAAATTATGATTCCTATTAGGAATTATGTTTGATTTTTAAAATTAGTTATAGGGTTGGGGGGAACAGTATGAAGAGGCAATAATAATCTTAGTTATAAAGCATTATTTTTATTTTTTAGACAGGTATAATTGCTTTTGAACATAAAATTTAGCGTCAAAGGTAATGAAAAAATATTAGTTTTAGTTTATACTTTGTTTGCCATAGTAAAACCCAATTTTTTTAGGAATGACAAGCATTAATATAGATATATTTAGGACTTACGCAAAATTCACGGAAAATATAGTGTCTCAGACATTTTAGATCCCCCCAACCCCCCTTTTTAAGGGGGGCTTGCGTAAGTCCTAATATTAAATTTAAAAAATTACTCTTTATAAAGTTAGTCATACAAAAAAAATAAAAATCTAAAAATTAAATGAAATTTTGCGTATTTTCGAGGCAAAGCAGCAAAAAGGTAAAGCATAATGCACAAAAAACGTACAGTTTTAATTGTCGATGATAGCCTCGAAGATAGACATACCTATCGTCGTTACTTACAAAAAGACGGGAAATACGATTATACCTTTTTAGAACAACATTATGGGGAAGATGGGTTAGAAGCGTGTAAGCAAATTGAACCGGACATTATCTTGCTTGATTATATGCTGCCAGATATGGATGGTTTGGAGTTTTTGCAAGAGTTAAAACCCTACCTGAATGGGAATAAAACCGCAGTAGTAATGTTGACTGGAGAAGGTAACGAAAAAGTAGCCGTACAGGCTATGAAATACGGAGTTGAAGACTATTTAGTAAAAGCAGATGTAACAGCAGAAAGTTTGTGTTTAGCTGTAGGAAACGCGATCGAAAAAACAGTTTTGCGACAGGAATTAGAAGCAAGTAAACGGCGTTTCTTTGCTTCCGTAGAAAATATGCTTGACTGTTTCGGTATATATGTTTGCATTCGCGATAATAGTGGAAAAATTGTAGGATTTCGCAGCGAATATTTGAACGCAGCAGCGTGCGAAAATCAATTAATCGGTTTACAAAAGCTTGGGGATGAGCAAGAAAAAGAGTTATTTCAGCAATATTGTCAAGTTGTAGAAACGGGTAAGCCGCTTTTAAGAGAAATTTTATTTAATCGCAATCGAGAGCGAATTTTGAGTAAAGCTTATGATATCAGAATATCTAAATTAGAAGACGGTTTTGTTGCAACTTGGCGCGATATTACTCAACGCAAGCAATCGGAACAAGCTTTGCTTGAAAGTCAGCGTTTAATACAACAAATCGCCGATACAACGCCAGATATTTTATATTTATATGACTTGAAAGAAAAGCGGAATATTTATGTTAATCGTCAAATAGAACAACGTTTGGGTTATTCACCGCTTTTAATTAAAGAAATGGGGAATAATTTAGTAAACAACCTAATTCATCCTTCGGATTTACAGCGTTTAAAAGACTATCACGAAAAATTTCAATCAATAAATGACGGAGAAATTTTATCATTTGAATACCGAATGCGCGACTATCAAGGTGAATGTCACTGGTTTAGCAGTCGCGATACGGTGTTTAATAGAACCCCGGATGGGCAACCCCGGCAGATTTTAGGAATAGTTAGAGAAATCACCGCTCAAAAGCAGTCACAACAAGCTTTAAAAGAAAGCGAGGCTCGTTTTCGTAATATTTTTGAGTCGAATATGTTGGGGATTATGTTTTGGGAAACCAACGGTAAAATAGTTGATGCCAATACGCGGTTTTTAGAAATAATTGGTTACAGTCGTGAAGATTTACAAGCAGGATTGATTCGTTGGAATGAGTTGACACCAGAAGAATGGCAAGAAGTTGATAGAGAAGTAATCGAGCAAATTAGAAATAATAGAGTTTGCTATCCTTTTGAAAAGGAATATATTCGTAAAGATGGAAGTAGGGTGCCGATTGTTTTAGGTGCTTCATTGTTAGAAAATTCTGAAAAGAAGGGTGTTTCTTTTATACTTGATATTACAAAACGCAAGCGCATAGAAAAAGAACGCGCTCAGTTATTAATTAGCGAACAAGAAGCTAGAGAACAAGCTGAAGCAGCCAATCGAGCCAAAGATGATTTTGTGGCAATGGTATCTCACGATTTGCGATCGCCACTGAATGCAGTTTTAGGCTGGTCGCAAATTTTACACCAAAATGGCGAAGACGAAACCATAAGAAACCGTGCTGTAGAAATTATTGAGCGTAACGCTAAAGCGCAAGATGCCTTAATTGAAGATTTATTAGATGTATCAAGAATTGTCCAAGGTAAACTTGAACTGCAAATTAGTTCGGTAAACCTCCAATCCGTTGTTAGTAGGGCGATTGACTCAGCATACCCAACAGCGATCGCCAAAAACATTCATTTAAAATCCGAGCTTGATTCTATGATTGAAAATACCGTAGGAGATGCCAACCGCTTGCAACAAGTATTAGCAAATTTACTAAGTAACGCTGTTAAATTTACACCCGAATTCGGATATATAAAAGTTTGTTTGCAAGAGATAGAAAATACTGCTCAAATTACAGTTAGCGATACCGGAAAAGGAATTAGTAGCGAGTTATTACCTTACATATTTGAACGCTTTCGTCAAGGTAACGATACTCAAACTAAGCAGAAAGGATTAGGATTGGGATTGGCGAATCGCTCGTCATTTAGTAGAATTGCATAACGGTACCATTACTGCTGAAAGTGCTGGAGAAGGGAAGGGTACAACTTTTATTGTTAGTTTACCTTTACAGTAATCAATTAACAATTATCAATTATCAGTTAGGGGTTAATAGTGAATAGTTATTTATGTTCCGCAAAAATAGATAGTTAGTAGTGGGAGCATCTTGCTCCCTATTTTTGTCTCCCCCTCTCCCCCCTCTACCCCATCTTCCCCTATCAACCAGAAATCAAAACACCGTAAGCTTCATTAATCAATCGAATCTTCTCCTGAGCTTCCACTTGTTGCGGTTGATTGACAAATAAATCTGGATGCCATTTTTTAACTAAACTTTTATAAGCTTGTTTGATTTGTGATGGTGAAGCATCTGGTTTCAAACCAAGGATATTATAAGCGCGAGTAATTTTATCTTTATCAGTTTCGGGTTGATTATTTTTTACTTTTTGATGATTTTGACTATTTTTAAATCCAGGTGAATTCATTTCTGCTTTCATCTGTGCTATTTCTTCATCGATTTCCCAATTAATAAATTTTTTCTCTACATTTTCTTTTTTTGGGGGAGCAGCCTTTTTAGAAGTTCCGACATCTTCTTTTACTCCTTTACCAGAATAACTGTATACGGATTTAGGTTGAGGTGGATTTACAGTAGTTTGTTCGTGGTTTGTTTGATTATTAGTTTCTTCTATTTCAACCTTAAATTCAGATGAAATAGAAATTCCTAATGATTGTTCTAATTCTCGATTCAAATTATTTAAACTATTGTGCCATTTCTTTAATTCTTTTCTTTTAACAGCTATTTCTGAAGAATCTTGATTTACAGGAACAAATTTAATTACTTGTTTGGCTTTATTTTCATACTCATTTAAAGCAGATAATCCTTGCTTACTTAATTTTTGAAAATATTCATCAACAGCTTCTATACAATTCCTTGCTATTTTATCGGTATAAGATTCTGTTGAATTCTCACCTTCTTGTAAACCTTTATCAAGTAGATAAGCAATTCCTCCACCTACGGCAGCGCCAATGGGGCCACCTAATAACCAACCAAGTCCACCAGCTGCTGCATAAGCTCCAGCATCACCGCTATTTGAATTTGGTGGAGGTGGTATTTCTATTTCTGGATGAGCGGGAAATGGAATTGATAAAGTTTCTGGTTTTTCTTGCTTAAAGAAATCATAGGCTTGTTCGAGCCATTTTTCTAAATCAGTTTTTAATTTATTAAAATCTTTTTTTAGATTATTGGTTTCCCAGGTTTGAAAGTTATTATTAGCTAGTTCAGTAGCTGCATCACCTTGATATTTTTTAAATAAATTATTTAAATTAAACCAGTTGCGTAGTTCTAATAAGCTTTGAGCAAAACCTTGTTTAATTAAAGTTTCTGCTTTAAATTTAATTTCATTTTTAGCTTTATTTTTATCATTAAATTCTTTAATATTGCTATGTAAAGGTGTAATTTTGGCTTTTAAACCCTGCTGAATTTGAGATGCTATTGCTTCAACTCTTGGAGAAGAAACATTTTTATTATCTTGTTTTAAACTAACTGAAATATTTTGTAAAGCGGCTTCAAAAGCTACTAAACCGCTGGTATTAGCGGCTGCAACATCACCTTTCAATCTGGCTCGTAAAGCAGGTAAAGCATCAACTCGATATAAATTACTCAACCCCGGAGGTAATTGAGAGCGAAAACTTTCTGCAACAAACCGCAAGCGACTTTGGACTTGTTTTTGTTCTTCGGGTTCGAGTAAATTAAGAAAATTCGCGACAAAAACAACAGTTTTAATTCCTCTATCTAATAACCAATCGCGTAAATTTTCCCTTTCTTCCAAAGTCATTAACTTACGCGCATCGAGTAATTGTACTACCAAATCAGCGCTTAATAATTGCTCTTTAACTAAATTATTTTGTTCTTCCCGATCGTTAGTTCCCGGTAAATCGAGAAATTCTACACCCGTCTTTAAAAAAGGATGAGGAGAGAAAACTTCTACAGACAAAACATCATTTCGCATCCTTCTATCGTCATCAAGGATTGCAAATTCCTTTAAAACATCGGTACCACTGCGATGAATTTCTTTTCCATTTATAAAACTAATGCGGGTTGCTAATTCATCACCATATTTAACAGTAATCGCAGCACCAGTAGTAGGAATTAAATCTATTGGTAAAGTCTTATTTCCTAATAAAGCATTGAGTAAAGTTGACTTACCATGATTAAAAGGACCAAAAACCGCAATCCGAAAGTTAGGATTTACAATATGATGGGAAATCGCTTCCACATCTCGATATAGTTGAGAGTTTGATTCTACATTTAACGATTTAGCCGTAGATTTGAGAGTTTCTACAAGTTGTTGGTAATTTTTATTTTGCGACATAATTATTTGTTTAAAGAAAAATTGTTATTGATGTAGAGACGTAGCAGTGCTACGTCTCCGATATGTATTATTCTAAAGTATCGTTATTCCGGTAAATGTAGAGACGCGATATATCGCGTCTCTACAAATCAATCTGTGGGTAAAGGAATCATGTTTTTACAAACCAATCTGTGGGTAAACGAGGTTAACCGTAATAAGCCAGTAAATTACTATAAGCCGATTCAACATTCTGCAACTCTGCAAAAATATCTTTTTCTAAAGCTTCAAATCGCTTTAATTCCTCATTACGGTTAATTTCACGAGTTTCTTTTTGCTTCAGCAAATTATCTAATTCCGATTTACGAGCCGCAATATCATCTTGTATTCTTGTACCTACTTCTTTTTGATAAGCTTCAAAACATTCTTTGACTGCATTATAAACATTAGCAGATTGCTCTTGTGCTACTTGCGGTAAATATTTAACTAACTCTTTCCTTGCAGTTTTAACTAACTCTTTCCTTGCTCCATCAGCTTGCAAAACTCCTACACCCAAACCCAACAAAGCAAAGCCAATGGGGCCTAGAAAAATACCTGTTACAGCGGTAATTATCCCACCAACTCCAATAACGGTAAAGTAATTTAATAAAATATTTTTCCAATCAAAACCCGCACCAGCCATCGCAAAACCGGCTAAATTCCCTCTAGATAAAGATAACAATCCCATAGCCCATTTTGCCCAAGTAGGAGAATTATCTTCTTCGGTTTTATTATTTGAATTGATTTTTACTTTTTCCCCAGTTAATTTTTGAGTAATGCTGTCGGTAACTTGTGTATAGGAAGCTCCATATTTTGCAGCACTTTGAGAAAGTTCTTTAAAAGCTGCTTTGATGTCTTCTTCAGCAGTTAAACTCCAAGCTGATAGTTTATCGGTAATATATTGTTCAAAAGCTTTTTGTAGTGCAATATTAAAAGCTTCTCGTTTGCCGCTACTCAAGAAATCAAATAAATTCAATTCTGGTTGATATTGCAAAAAATCAGTTTCAAAAGTATTGCCTAAATTCAAAACGTAGCTGCGGAATGAATCAGAAATGCTTCTTGCTCTGTCATCTCGAGTATTTCTAATTTCTTGCTGAAATTCATCGCCAATACTTTTAAGTTTCTCAAATTCGGGTTCTACAGAATCAATTTTTTCACGCAACTGATTAACATCTTGTTCTAATAAAGGAATTCGTCTTTCAATTGCTTCTTTAGTATGATGACAAGCAACTCTAGCTAAAGTTCTCACCTGACGTAATTCTGCAACCGCTCTTTCTCTGGTTAAAAATATATTTAATGCTTCCATGAACTCGGTAAAACCAGTTCCTGCTAAATCAGCAGTAGGATTTTTTAGTCTTTTGCGTAAAGCTTGAATTGATGAAATTGCAAATACCCTTTCATCATAAATATCATGTCCGTCAACAACGCAATATTCAGCTAAGTTTGCTTTAAATACCTTATGCAATCTTTCTTCAGCTTCCCGTAATTCTTCCTCATCATCAGGATCGATTAAAGCTTCCTTTACCTGATCCCAAGCATTAACTAAAAAGAAAACCGATAATCCTCTACCTTTAATATAGTTTTCTAAATAGCGACGCTCTCCCAAAGTGCAAGGTTGAGAAGCTCGCATGACAAATAAAATTGCATGACAGTTATTAACGTAACCCAAAGATAATTCGTTTCGGGCTTCCGTATCGTTTAAACCAGGGCTATCAATAATTTCAATACCCTTTTCTAACAAAGGTAAAGGATATTCAACCACCGCATGACTAACATCGGGAAACGCCGGTTTATTCTCTTGTTCTAATTTTTTAGCCTCGTTAGGATCGATAGTATACTTATGTTTAAAAGAATCAAAATCTAATCTTTGCGGACTTTTACCATCATTAAAATGTACCGTTACCGTTTTTTCTGCTCCGTAACGCAAAACAGTTAAAACAGCCGTACAGGGATTCACATCGCTAGGTAATAATCTCTCACCAATTAAAGCATTAAGAAAAGTACTCTTTCCTCGCTTCATATCTCCTAAAACCAACAAGCGAAATACACCTTCGCGGAGATTTTTGCTAGCAACCTTAATATCTTCGATATCTCGTTCTAAACTTAATTTACCGGAATTTTCTTCAGAAGCTGTTTCTGCTTTATCTATCGTTTCAACAATCTTATCCAAAGATTGAGATACTTCAGCACGCACTTGGACAACTTTACCCAAGTCATCCAAAAAATTATTGTTTTCTGTTTGTATCATGATTTTTGATGGATTAATTTATTTTTTTAACTCGGAAATTTTCATTATTGAAAAGCTTATTTAAGATGATTCTGTTTCGCTGCGACTGAAGACAAATTTTAGTAAATACGTTTCAATTTTCATCATTACAAGCACCCGAAACTAAGTTATTATAAATCATGGTATTATATTAAAATAAATTAAATTAACAAAATAGTGCCTCAGTGTAATTACTGTTTCCAATTATAATTTATGGAACGATTAATTATACATTTATAGTTGTAATTTCAATATTTTGTATTAAAAAGAATAAACGGTATGTCTTATTAGAGGAATATCCTATAAAATATTAATCAAAAAACATTATTGTAAGATGGATTTAGATGATGTCAGTGGAGATATTTTGATGAAGTGGCGTGTAATTCTTGAACCAGATCCAGAAACCGGAGAATGGGCTATTTGGTGTCCTGAGTTACCTGGTTGCGTGTCAGCAGGAGAAACGCAAGAAGAAGCTTTAGAAAATATTCGTGAAGCTATAGAGCTTTATCTTGAACCCGATACAATTCAACTTGCACCTGGAGCAATTACCAGCGAGGTAACTTTGGGATGACTCGTATCTCAAGGATGAATGCTTCGGAAGTTGAAAAAATATTGCAGCAGTATGGTTTTGAATTAGTCTTTCAAAAAGGTAGTCATCGTAAATGGCGAAATGTTGAACGTCAATTAATGGTTATTGTTCCTTATCATAAAGCTAAAGATTTACCTATTGGAACTCTACGTAACATCATGCTTGGTGCAGATATTCCAGAAACAGAATGGAAAACTTGAGTCTACATTTAAATATAATTCTCAATAATTAAATACAATTTTTTTTACTCCCTACTCCCCATTCGCTATTCCCCATTCCCTAATTATCGATAAAAAACTTAATATTTGTACCGTAATAAGCCAAAATTCTTATAGTGGAGAAAATTGGCAAATTGAACATGGATATAAAAAACGGCTTTGTCGGTACCGTCGGAAATACACCGTTGATTAGGCTAAAAAGCTTTAGCGAGGAAACGGGATGCGAAATTTTAGCAAAAGCAGAATTTCTCAATCCCGGTGGTTCTGTAAAAGATAGAGCAGCATTATATATTATTGAAGATGCGGAAGCAAAAGGTTTACTCAAACCAGGTGGAACTGTTGTTGAAGGAACTGCTGGTAATACAGGAATCGGCTTAGCACATATCTGCAATGCCAAAGGTTACAAATGTTTAATTATTATTCCCGAAACCCAATCGCAGGAAAAAATGGACGCACTTAGAGCCTTGGGTGCCGAAGTTCGTCCAGTTCCTGCGGTACCTTATAAAGACCCCAATAATTATGTAAAATTATCTGGTAGAGTTGCTTCCGAAATGGAAAACGCGATTTGGGCAAACCAATTTGATAACTTAGCAAACCGTCAAGCCCATTACGAAACCACCGGCCCCGAAATTTGGACACAAACAGATGGTAAAGTTGATGGTTGGGTAGCTGCAACCGGCACGGGCGGTACTTTTGCAGGTGCTTCAATGTTTCTCAAAGAGAAGAACAAAAATATCAAATGCGTTGTTGCAGATCCGATGGGCAGCGGGCTTTACAGCTATATTAAAACTGGTGAAATTAACACAGAAGGTAGTTCCATAACTGAAGGCATTGGAAATAGCCGCATTACAGCCAATATGGAAAATGTTCCTATTGATGACGCTATCCAAATTGATGACAAAGAAGCATTGCGGGTAGTTTATCAGCTATTAAGAAAAGAAGGTTTATTAATGGGTGGTTCGACAGGTATCAATGTAGGAGCGGCGATCGCCCTTGCCAAAAAAATGGGTCCGGGACATACAATTGTGACAATATTATGCGATAGCGGCTCTCGCTATCAGTCGCGAATATTTAATCCAGAATGGTTGAAATCAAAAGGGCTGGAAATTAGTTAGGTATTAAGAGTTAGGAGTTAGGAATTAGGAGTTAGGAGTTTTAAAGACAATAAATCAAACTATCAATTACCTATTACCAATTAACAACTAACATGAAATCTGTTCAAGTGTGCCAAAATCGTACTTGTAAAAAACAAGGTGCTGTTAAAGTATTAGCAGCTTTTAAAGCGAATCCTGTTTCTGAAGTGACGGTAATAAGTAGCAGTTGTCTGGGACAATGTGGTAATGGCCCGATGGTACTAATATTGCCAGAAATGGTTTGGTATAGTAACGTTCGTCCTTCAGAAGTCAAGAAAGTGATAGAACAACATTTGTTAGGTGGTTGCATAGTCGAACAAATGCTTTACCACAAATTCCATTCCCAGGTTAAAAGTTAATTACTGACTGGTAAAGTCTGTATATACAAGCATATAGAAATGAATATTAAGCACCTACGCGAATCTTTGAAAATTAAATGGGTAAAATACTATCATCAGAATCGTTCCTGGTTGGAAAAAATGCGAATCTGGGGAACTTATGATGGTTATCGTCGCCCTTCCAGCGGTTTTATGTTAGCAACTTTATCCGTTTTAGAACCGAAATTGGATGAAATTTTTCCTTTTATTCTTGAATTAAATAACAATCCCGATGAAATTATTGCTGCATTAGGTCTTAATTTTAATCCCGACGAACAATTACATTTAATAAAGAATGTAGATGAGTGTATAAGTAATGATAAAGTAAATCATAATATTGCTCAAGAAAAAGTTATTTCCGATACATTCCGAGCAGAGAAAACAGACGATACAAAAATTAAAGAACCCACATTATTAGATTCAACAGCTATTACTAAAATAGAACATTTACCTTTTACCCAGGAAATTGCATCATCAGAATCAATAGAAAAAGAATTTCAAGTTTTTTCAGAATTAATCCAAGAAAATCCCCCTCAACATTTTGCAGAAAAAAGCATGATTGCTCAATTAGAAAGTGAAGACGAAGTATTATCTTTACTTACTATGTGTAGTGATGAGGAACAAGAAATAGTAGAAGATTCAATTGAAGAAGAAACAGAAGAAGTTAAAAAAGCTTCTAAAAAGAAAGTATCAAATCTTGCCTCTTGGATAGACGAATTTTGTCAAGGAACTGGTTGGGATAGGGAAGAAGCTATTTTTATTCCGTTTTAGACAAGGGAGAGGGGGAGATGGGGAGATGGGGAGAGGGGGAGATGGGGAGAGGGGGAGAGGGGGAGATGGGGAGAGGGGGAGAAATCAAAATTCACAAATTGATTTTCACCAGGGAGCGAGACGCTCCCACTACATTTCTAACTGCTAACTGCTAACTGCTCACTGCTCACTGCTTGGGTATTCATGAGAAACAAACGGAATTGAAACCACTTCTCCTTGTGTTTCTCCTACTTTCACTTTTAAACCGACACCACCAGCTTTTGTGCGAATGTAACCCAATCCAAAATAATTACTATCATCTTGAGTACAGCTAGTAAGTTTCCCTACTTTTTCGTCACCTGCTGTAATTAAAGTTCCTGGCTCCGCAGCAGCATTTAAACGAATTCCCCACAAATTTTGCTTTACACCTTTATAAGTATTTAATCTGGCAATGGTTTCTTGTCCGATATAACAACCTTTATCAAAAGAAACTGTTTGCCATAAACCCACTTCTAAAGGATTATAATCATCGGTTAGTTCGTTTTCTGGTTGCGGCCTTCCTTGTAATATTCGCAACATTTCCCAGTCATCATCGTTGATTTCAATTGCACCTGCTTCAATAATTTTTGACCAAATTGCTTCCTTATAGTTTGTATTTAAAATTAAGGTATATCCAGGTGAAGCTAAACCGCTACCAACAGCAATAATATTTTCTGTATCTCCCAAATTAGGGATAGGAATATGGCTACCTAATGGTTTACCAATAATTTCGTCAGCACCCAGTTTTTCTACAACAGCGTCGCTTTGAGAACCAATAATACTAAAAGTTACGGTTTCATCAGTTAAATCGGTTAACTGTACTTTATCAGCAAAGAAAATATATTTATCCAACCACTGCATCAGATACTCGCGACGATTGGGAGAAACCAGCAACAATACAGCATCATCGGTAACGTAAGCACTTGCTAGATCGATAGTACGAGCAGTAGAAGTGACAAAAACCGTATCGCATCCCTCTCCCGGTTTGAGACTTTCAAAATCGTTTGTACTTTGATTGTGTAAAAAACGCAGGCGATCGCTATCTGAAACCTTAATACGTCCCCAGTGACTGCGATTATAGACAGCAACTTTTGTTTCTAATGTTTGGATAACTGATGCGGACATAATAATTTTAGATTTTAGATTTTAGATGTTGAATTTATTGTAGAATAATTGATTTTATAGCACTACGTTTTCAGGTAAGGAGGAACCTTCTTCTGTTCCCTGTTCCCCTTAGTACGGTTATATCCATACTAATTAAAAAGCATTGATTAAAAAGCCCCCCTTTTTTAAGGGGGGTTGGGAGGATCTGATTTTTGGCTTTTGACGCTGCTAAAACCACTAAATATTACTAAATATTACTAAATATTAGTTCTCTTATCTTTAATTTCTACTTCTACAACTTCCGTACCATGCAACTTATTATCTATTGAGGAGGAATTGTTGTCTTTAGCTGCATTCTTAACAGATTTTGCCGCATCGTTTGCTTTATGCTTGACATTCTCACCTGCTTTTTTTGCAGAATTAGCAGCATCATTTGCTTTATGCTTAACATTCTCACCTGCTTTTTTTGCAGAATTAGCAGCATCCTTTGCAGAAGACTTTAAATCCTGTCCCGCTTTCTTCGCGGAATCAGCAGCACTCTTAGCAGACGATCTAGCATCATCAACCGCGCCCTTAACCGAGTTTGCGGCATCATTCATTGCTGGCTTAACATCTTCTTTGACTTCATTTACCGCACCTTTGACAGAGCGAGCGGTATCTTTTACAGCTGGCTTAACTTCATCAACAGCTTCTTGAACGGAACCTGCTACACTTCTCATTGCAGGTTTTGCTTCTTCAGCCGCACCTTTCAAGGAATTTGCAGCGCTCTTGATAGCGGGCTTGGTTTCTTCAACCGTGCTTTGTACCGAATTAGAAATATTTTTAACGGCAGGTTTTGCTTCTTCCGATACATCTTGAATAGCTTTAACCACAGAAGGCTTAGATTCTTTAACCGTATCCTTCACAGATTCTGCGGTATCAACTACAGCAGGCTTAGCTTGCTCAACTGTATCTTTAACTTCATCTACCACACCTTTAATAGAAGGCTTAACCTCTTCGGCTGTATCTTCTACTGCATGACCTACAGTATCGATAGCACTGCTTGCATGGTCGGCTACAGTTTCAGCAGCACCAACAACACCATCTACAGTCTTATCAACAGCTTCAGATGTACCTTTACCAGCCATAGCACCTGCTGCTGCACCTGCTACTGCACCAACAATTCCTTTTCTAGAACCTAGCAAACCACCAATTGCAGCCCCAGCAATCGCTGCACCAATACCGGAACCACCGGAATTAGATTCAAGTTGTTCTTGTTCTTCTTTACTTAAATCCTTATTTTCTTCTTGATTATCTAAAGGTTGCTTGTTGTCATTCATAATAATTTCCTCAGTATTTAATATTTAAACTGCCCAATCAATATCAATATAAAATTTGCAGTTCGTCGGACAATATCAATCTAACAACTGCAATTTATTAATCACACCGACTTTAGGGAGACATTACTAAATCATTTTTCAATCGAAGGTTGGAGATTTAATTAAGTTTCTAACTCTAAAGAAATACTTGAGATATGTTTTTATCTAATTAAATGCTAGTCGTGAAGAGATTATATTTAGCTCATATTAGAGTAAGTTATATATTAGACATCTCCGGAAATTAAATACGCGTCACCCATAAACCTTGTAGAGACGCGATATTATGACCTTGCGGTCACGCAATACCTACGGTACGCTCCGCTAGGCGCTAACGCGTCTCTACATCTTTTTCGGAGATGTCTATTGCACCACAAGCGACTATCTGCAAATATGCGCGATCGCCCTTACCAAAAGATTAACTTTCCACTTTTGTGAAACCCGGTTTGTTTGCGTTTGTTAATAATCAGAAAAAATGTCGGGTGTCGAGAAACTTAGTTTTTCCAAAAAAGCTGTTTTATGATTCTTAAAAATTATGCATTTGATTCAAAAAAACTATTTACAACTAAGTACGTTCGGCGAATAGATACTCATCAAATACAAACTTATTACAAGAAATTGTATAATTTTTAGAGATTAGCTGAAAAAGTTTTGAATAAGTACCGTTTTTAAAGCGATTATTAGGTTATCTCTCCTTCCCTTCTTATGAAAGCAGGATAATGGAGCATCTGAAAGTTTGTAAGTTTTATTTATGACTTTCCTGCGCTACTTAGAAAGATCAAAAAGCGATTAAAGGCAAGTTGTATCGATGTTTATAATGGGTTGTTCAATGCCCCATGCCCAATCCCCTATCCCCTAACTTGGTAAATTAGCAAACATCTCCTCAACAACCCGAAAAGCCTTCCTATCTAACAAATTCCATTCCACATCACCGCTTTCATCGATTAAACTAGTATCTATATCAACTGTATCATCACTGAGGTTGTATTCAACAAAACATACCTGATAGCATAGCTCCCATAAATCCACATTTACTTGCTGCTCTTGACGCTGCAAGCACAGATGGTATCCTGGATGGGGCGTTGGTAGTTTCGCCAATGTTTCTCTTATTTGCTCGGCTTGTTCGGGTGTAGCAGTTTCGAGTTCTTGCACCATTTGAGTGACTATCGCTTTAGTTTCCTCACTCGTGCCAGCAGCCCAAGTCAGCACGTTATGATAAGTTCCTTTCCAGGAAGAATTCTCAAGTAGCTTGCGAACGTTATCAACAACGCGAATGAATGTTGGTTGCATCAGTAGTTCCGCCTGCTGCCATGCTATTGAGCTTGTTATTTTTGGTGGCATTGTTTAGTAAGCAAAATTGTTGAAATCAATATTAACAATGTGTAGACAGTAAAATACTGGGATTCAATCCAGAATCTTTTTTATCAAGATAGCGGATATGGTCGCAGTATATATGGAAATATTTAGTACGTCCCGTTAAATTGGGTGTTAACACTGGGAGTGAACATGATAGGCAAGCTACTAGACTATCGTTATCGAATTATCAAAGTCCTGGCAACGGGTGGGTTTGGTGAAAATTATATTGCTGAGGATACCAAAAGACCGGGTAATCCAATTTGTGTTGTCAAACATCTTAAACCCACCAGCACTGAGTCTAAAGTTTTTGATACCGCTAAACGTCTGTTTCAAAGTGAAGCTGAAACTCTAGAAAGATTGGGCAATCACGACCAAATACCTAGACTATTGGCTTATTTTGTCGAAAATCAAAATTTTTATTTAGTACAAGAATTTATCGAAGGACATCCTCTGACTGAGGAATTGGTTCCGGGAGAACGTTGGAATGAAAGTCAAGTCATTCAAATGCTGCTTTCGGTTCTACATATTTTAGATTTTGTTCATAGTCAAGGTGTAATTCATCGCGATATTAAACCAGATAATATTATTCGTCGGTATAGTGACGGTAGATTAGTTTTAGTTGATTTTGGTGCTGTTAAGCAATTAAGAGCTTACGGTAATGGTTCGTTTTACGGCATGGAAAATTCCTCTGCTACCGTAGCAATTGGGACTCCAGGCTATATGCCTACCGAACAAGGGCAAGGTAATCCCGCCATAATAGCGATATTTATTCCTTGGGAATTATTGCCATTCAGGCACTCACCGGAGTTGCACCAATGGATTTACCCGAAGATCCTTACACCGGAGAATTAATCTGGCAAAATTTAGTCCCTGTAAGCTGGGAATTAGGAGATGTACTTAATACAATGGTGCGCTATCACTTTAAAGAGCGTTACCAAAATGCAAGCGATGCTTTATATGCGATTAATTCATTTTCCCACGATCTGGTTCCCCAACCATTTCCACAACTGCGTACTCAATCAACTCCATTTCAAAATTCTCAACATTCTCGCGTATTAACTGTTGCTGTTGCACCTTCTAATCCCCGTCAGTCAACACAAGCAGTTCCTCAACACGAGATTCCTCGTGGTTCTAAAGGTCCCGATTTTTTACAAATATTAATTTTATTAGGTTTAGTTGGTGGTGCTGCTTTTGCAACTCCTAACTTAGTTAGAAATGTAAACAACTTTGCAAATGGTTTTTCACAGAAGGCTCAAGCAAACTGTACGGCTACGATTGCTGCTAATTCTAACATTCGTTCCGAGCCTAGTACTTATACCAATAACAATATTGTTCAAAAAGTATCTCAAGACACTCCGTTTCTGGTAACAGGTAAAAGAACAAAAAAAGGTTGGGTAGAACTGTTTATTAATGCTGGAGATTCCGCTTGGGCGCATTCCAACGTCATTAAAAATGGAGACGAATGGATAACTTGTTTGCGAGACAAAAGTATTGCGGTTAAAACAGTTGATGAAAGTGGATTAATTGCAACTCCAGTCCCACAGCCAGAGCCAATTATTAAAAACGAAGAAACAATAAAACCAGTTGAAAACGCCAAAGACGATAAAGCTGTAGAAGAAGCCAAAGAAAAATACGAATCTGGAGACTTAGAAGGTGCGATCGCCATTATAGAAACTCTTGCTCCCGACAACAAGAATGTAAAAGAAGCACGGGAATTAATGACTCAATGGCAAAAAGATTGGAATAAAGCCGAAGGATTCTTCAACGATGTAAATACGGCGATTTCTCAAGGAAAATGGGATAAAGTCCAGGAGTATCAAAAGAATCCCGACAAGTTGCCAGATACTAAATATTGGCAAAAAAAAGTTGAACCTTTATTTCAGCAAGCTGCCGAAAATGCGAAAAAAAGCCTATCTCAAATAAAAACAGCAGAAGCGGAGGAAGGAGAAGAAGCAAAGGAAGTACAAAATTAAGCGAGGAGTTAGGAGTTAAGAATTAGGAGTTAATAATTTCTTCTTCCCACTCTCCCCCTCCCCCCTCTTCCCCCTCTCCCCTTCTCGCCATCAATTACTAGGAGGAGGAGGTTGAAGAATCTGTTCCTGTTCGGGATTATTATTTACTGGATTCGGATTTACTGTAGTCGGACTATTCTGTATCAAATCGGCATCGTAAAAGTAAACGCGGCTGCAATATTGAGTTGAACTAGAACAAGTAGCTTCAATCGCAACATTATTCACATTGTTAACATTAATCGATACATTTGCTGTTTGTGTCGGTCCCACAGTAATAGTTTCTGATGGTGTTCCGTCTAGGAAAAGTTGAACCCGAATGCTAGGACTATTTATATTATTGTCGCGTATTCCAAAACCCAAATTCAAAGTTTGAAATACATTTTGAGGGCGATTTTCATCCGGTTGAATGTTACAAGTTAAAGCAGCCGAACGATAGCCAGGACCTAAATAAAATTTACTATTGTAAACTGCTCTACCAATAGAAACATTACGCTTTTCCCTACGAGCGCTACCAATTCCGCTTTTAACGCACTTCCCTTTCAACAAAGAAGTCGGACGAACTGTTTTTTGCCTTTGAGCAGCTACTTCACCCAAAGGAAAGAAAGCGGGCAATATTACTGCAACTGGCAGAAGAACCAAACTAATTAATTTCTTTTTTAGCATTGACATTCAAAAATAAATTTCAATCACATTTACGTGAGGCTCATCAAACTAGGCGAAAGTCACTCAATTTTGGATTTTAGATTGTCCCCATGAATATATTCAGAAGCTTGAAACCATTCATAATTCAATCCAAAATCTATAATTAATTCGGTCAGAATAATCATACCTAATTGTTCTAGATTTTTTTGTATTAAAAAATTGGTAATTGGTAATTGGTAACTACAAATCTAGAAAATAATTAACTTACCCATGCCGTGCGATAGTATACCAAATCACAGCTAATTTTTACATTTCACCCCCTCTACCCCCTCCCCCTAAAAAAAAGAGGCGCGGAAAACCCGCACCCTAATAGTTGTTAAGGAAGACTTATTTACGAGCAAAATTAATTAACTCTGACGCGGAAGCGAACGAATCCAAATTGTCCGCCAGCAGGTAAAGTACCCAAGTTGGTAAGTACCGCACCATTTGCTGGAGTACCGTTGGTACAAATATTTTGGAAATTCGCGGGTATTGGAGCTAAAGGTGATGAGAAATTACCGTTGTCTGCACCGTTACCACCGCCATTTACGGCAATGCTACCGTCTACAAAAGTTGTACCGTCGGGAATCAAGTCACAAATTCTGACATTTTCCAAGGCTTCTCCACCTTCGCTTAAGAAGTAGATGGTGTATTCTACGATGTCACCACTTACTACAGGTGTTTCTAAGCGAGTAATACCTACTGGTGAAGATTGTGGGGATTGATTAAGTACATCATCATCTTCATCGTTGGTGTCATCTTCAAACGAATTGAAGGGAACGCCGCTTATAGGTGTATTTCCTCTCAATACGTTAGTAATCCGCTTGACTAAACGTAAGTTTGCCGGGCCGGATGCTCCCAAACGACCGGGGCGGAAACCAAAGTCAATTTCGTCTGTGTTGGGATTAGCTTCGGTTAATTCAGCCGATAATGGGTTTTCGGTAGTTGGACTAAAGTCGGTAGAGTCTCGCAGCTTCTACGGTGTAGTTAGCTAAAGGTAAACCATTAAAGACATAGTTACCGTTGTCATTGGTGGTTGTGGTGGCAAATGTATTACCGTCGGAATCTCTCAAAGTTACTTGAACTCCAGGAATTCCTTCTTCATTTGATTGTTGTATTCCGTCACCATCTGTATCGTTGAACACCGTATCTCCGATAGAACCACCACTCGGACTGCGTAAACCAAAGTCAACGTTATCTAAGTTTTGTCCCGGTTGTAAATCCCTTTCAATTTGCGAACCACCCGGATTAGTTACTTCGGGTAAGTTAAGAGGAGGAGTTACCGAAACTCTGTAAGGTCCTGGTGGCAGATTGTCAAAGGTATAAATACCTTGGTCGTTGGTAGTAGTTGTACGAGTGGTATCGTCGGGAGTATCTAATTGGTTATCGGGTCCGGGAAGAGTTAAGGTCAAGGGAACGTTAGGAACTCCAGGTTCGCCTTCATCTCTTACACCATCACCATCCGTGTCGTTAAATACTTCGTCGCCGATTGAGCCTGGGTTGTCGTTTTCAAATCCGGTCATCCTGATACCAAAGTCGGCACTATCTAAGTTTTGACCTGGCTGTAAATCTACTGAAATTGGATTGGCACCTGTTGTTAAAATACTACCATCGGGAAGGGCCATTTGTACTTGATAATCCCCTGGTGGAAGATTGTCAAAGGTGTATTGTCCTGGAGTGTTATCGTTGAATGCAACGGTTTCAGTATTGTCAGTACGCTGCTCTTCAATCTGGTCGTCGGGAGTACCGAAAGCACCATCTTGTCCGGGACGAACTAATCTAATTAAAACACCGCTAACTCCTGGTTCTCCTGGATCTTGGGTACCGTTACCGTTTACGTCTGCAAAAACAGTATCTCCAATTGAACCGTTTAATGGTGGTTGGAAACCAAAGTCCACTGTATCAATATTTTGACCGGCTTCTAGGTTGACTGGGTTCGGTTGGGTCAAAGTTGGATTTAACCCTTGAGGAGGATTGCCTACTGTTACGGTGTATGTGCCTGGGGGTGCAACAAAGCTGTAGGAACCATCTTCTTCGGTTGTGGTAGTAGCGACTTCATTACCTTGAGCGTCTCGGAGAACCAAAGTTATTCCGGAGATTCCGCTTTCATCACCATCGGGAGTACTATCTCCGTCATTATCAAAGAATACTAAATCTCCGATTGTACCTACCTGTTGTGGAGAGAAACCGAAGTCAGCATCATTAAAGGTTTGATTAGCTTGTAAAGAAATAGTATTTGGTGGTGTTTGAGTCGGACTTAAACCTTCGGGAGGACTATTAACAACAACTTGGTAGTTACCAGTAGGAATGTTGGGGAAACTATAAATACCGTTTTCGTTGGTAGTTGTCGTTTGAGTTGTATCGTCACCTGTACCAAATTGACCGTCGGGGCCTGGATTCACTAAAGTCACTTCAACGTTAGGAATTCCCGGTTCACCTTCGTTTTGAGTACCGTCGCTATTGTTATCTCGGTAAACGGTATCGCCAATTGTACTCGTCTCCTGTGTATAGCCAAAATCAGCCGTATCTATATTATCACCAGCATTTAAGGTAATTGGATTATTCGGAGTCTGGGTTTGACTCAATCCCCGAATTGGTTGCTGAGATTGGTCGTTGATTGTAATCCGATAAGTTCCCGCAGGTAAATCGGGGAAGGTATATCTACCATTTGCATCAGTTTGAGTTCTACCGCTGGTATCGTCATCATCAAGACTATTACCAAATACGCCATCGGGTCCGGTTCCAGCATAGTTAACAATTACACCGGGGATTCCAGGTTCGTTCTCATCTTGCTGACCGTTATTGTTAAGGTCTCTGTAAACCGTGTCACCGATAGAACCCGTACCTTGTTGTTGCTGTCCTGCAAAACCGAAATCAACAGTATCAATATTTTGACCACCTTGCAGATTAATAATATCTGGTTGGGTTTGAGTTGGAGTTAAACCTTCGGGAGTTTCAGTGCTAACTGTGTAATTCGCTGGAGGTAAATTGGTAAACCCATATATACCGTCCGAGTCGGTAGTTGTGGTTTGAGTCGTATCGTCAGGAGTACCCAATTGACCATCTTCACCAGGACTGGTTAATGTTACCGTCACTCCAGGAATACCAGTTTCACCTTCATCTTGTTGATTGTTACTGTTGGTATCGTTATAAACTGTATCTCCAAGAGAACCCGTACCATCTTGTTGCGGCGCGAAACCGAAATCAACAGTATCTAAATTTTGACTTCCTTCTAACGTTACCGTCTCTGGTGGGACTTGAGTTGGAGTTAAGCCATCTGGCGTGGTGGTAGTAACTCGATAATTACCCGCAGGTAAATTGGGGAATGTGTAATTACCGTTTTCATTGGTGGTTGTGGTAAGTGTGGTGTCATCTGGAGTCCCAAATTCACCATCATCACCGGGATTAGTTAATGTTACCGTCGCTCCAGGAATACCAGTTTCACCTGGATCTTGGGTGTTATTACGGTTGGTATCGTTGTAAACCGTATCCCCAATAGTACTTTGTCCTTGACCCAATTGTCCCGGTACAAAACCGAAGTCAACTGTATCTAAATTTTGACCTGGCTGTAACTCAACTGCATCGGGTTGAGTTTGAGTTGCTCTATCTCCTTCTCTGGGACTGGTTGCGGTAACTTGGTAATTACCCGCAGGTAAATTAAGGAACGTGTAATTACCGTTATCGTTGGTGGTGGTGGTTTGAGTTGTATCGTCTTCGTTACCTAATTGACCGTCGGGACCGGGAGTAGTTAAGGTAACTGTAGCTCCAGGAATACCTTCTTCTCCGTCATCCTGGACGTTATTACTATTTCCATCTGTATAAACGGTATCGCCTATACTACCCGTTTGCTGTGGTGAGAAACCAAAATCAACTGTATCGATATTTTGACCTGGTTGTAATTCAATTGGATTTGGTTGGGTTTGAGTTGGACTCAAGCCTTCAGGAGTTGCTGAAGTAACTGTGTAACTACCCGCAGGTAAATTAGGGAAAGTGTAAATACCTTGGTCGCTGGTAGTAGTGGTTTGAGTTGTATCGTCATCAGTACCTAATTGTCCGTCGGGACCTGGAAGAGTTAAAGTAATTGGTACTCCACCGATTCCAACATCACCTTCATCTTGAACGTTGTTATTATTATTGTCCCGATAAACGGTATCCCCAAGAGAACCCGTTCCTACACTACCTTGTGGCGAAAAACCAAAGTCAGCAGTATCAAAATTCTGACCTGCTGCGACAACAATGGTTTCTGGTGGTGTTTGAGTCGGATTTAAACCTTCTGGGGGATTACTAACAGTAACTCGGTAATTACCCGGAGTTACGGGAAAATTGTATCTTCCGTTGTTGTCAGTAGTAGTGGTTTCCGTCGTGTCATCGGGAGTCCCAAATTGACCGTCAGTACCTGGATTTGTTAAAACTAGATTTATTCCACCAATTCCCTCTTCACCCTCGTTTTGAGTACCGTCACCATTAGTATCTCGGTAAACCGTATCGCCTATTGTAGCTGCATTTACGGGGGCACAAATAGTAAATGGTGCTAAACCGATAGTTTGGTCTTGTCCTCTTGATTGAGAAGTGTCTGGTGTATAAAGAATGCTGATTTGGTCAACAGCTCCTTGAGGTATTACGGAAACGTTAGCTTGGCTTTGGTCGGAGAAAGAGTTTCCAGTTTGACCGATAGCAGTATTTCCGGAAACTCGGGTAAATGGACCAGGCGCTTGTAGGTTTACGGGAACGTTGGAATTATTATTAGCTGCATTAACGGTAACTATATCTCGGAAAAATCGACGATTATCTTGTTCACCTTGCTGATCAACATCTAATAAAGTTAAAGGTGATGCTAAGGTAACAGGCTGAGCAAAATTAATAGTAACAGTAGCACTTCCCGGTGACAAATTACCCGTTTCTGGAGGTTTTCCCGGACCAATATTTAAACGTAGATTTGGTCCTTGAAGCCCGCCATAAACACCACCATCAAATCTTGATTCGGTTCGATCGATTACTTCATTGGGGACTTCTTCTGTAATATTAAGGACGGTATTTATTCCGCCAATATTATACTGTAGTTCTAAACTTGGCAGGCTATCGCTAGGCTGAAACTGTATTGTTTCTGGTGCTGTACCCGCAGGACAACTAGCTGCATTTTGTGCCATAGCCTTTCCACCCCCCATCATTGGGACTTGGGGTACGCCTAGCAAAACTGCTAATAGAGTCGTAGACACAAAAGGACTGGAGATATTTTTTGATGACACTTTAGTATTATTTGCCACCGAAGCCGGTTCCCCTTGAGTAATTACCGATAAATGCTTAAATAAAGCTTTCATTTTTTGCTTCCTAAACAACGAAAAATATTAGGTATTGGGCATTGGGCATTGAGAATAGGGAGACGGGGGATAAGGGGATAAGAAGAAATTTAAACTATTAATTCCTAACTTCTCACTCCTAACTCTAAAATCCAAAATCCAAAATCCGTCTTGGAAAGTTTTGGGGGAAGAACATCTACACCCCAAACTTTCCGCAAAATCCAAAATCCAAAATCCTTTTACCTTCCTTCGATTTGTAAATCTTGCTCTTGATCGATGATTTCTAGGTTTATACCCCTAACATCCTTGAAGATAATTTCAGTACGTCGATCGCGTGCGTAGTCCACAACGTCCGTACCGCCGGGAACCTTACGTTGACTTTCACCGAAAGAGCGTATGGTCATTCTTTCAGGTGCAATTCCCTTCCGCAACAAATAATTTCTCGTAGATAGTGCCCGTCGTTTACCCAATGCCTGGTTGTAAGCATCGCTAGCTCTGGGGTCGGTATGACCTTGTAGTTCTATGACGATAAATGGATATTGCTTAAGTACTTCCGCTACTTTGTCGAGTACTTCGGCACTTTCGTCACTAATGAAAGATTTATCTAAGGCAAAGTGGATGTTGCGCGGTACTTGAATCTGAATTGGTTCCGGTGGCAGTTCTGGTGGTGCTGGTGGTGGTGCTGGTGGTGTTGGTGGTGGTGGTGGTGCCGGTTTGGAAACGCACTGAGGAGGATTAATCGGTTCAATTCTCGGCGTAACATTAACGTTAGGTGGAGTCTCAACCGTACCAATCTTTGTAGCTACCGCCGGTTCTGAGGTTCCGTATTTTGGATCGGTGGCGATCGCGCTAATCATGTCCCCTGGCTGCACGTTTTCGACTTGAGCAGTAAATTCACCGTCTTCACCAACGCTAACTATGGTCAGTGGTTCGGTTAATGCACCGAATCCCGGTTGATAAATAGCTTCTTGTCCTCGCTGATAGTCAGAAAGGCGATAAATTGTAATTTCGCTGCCTTTATCGGCTTTCCCCGTAATAACGGCGCTACTACCATTGGCTGCAAAAGCTTTTTCGGTAAATTGGGGAGCGTTAATTGCAGCGTTTCCAGTTTCTTTGCGTCGGTTGCCAGAGTTACGTTTGGGGTTTGGGCCATCTCCGCGCTGAAAGTCGATTACTCCCAGGTTTCGCTGGCTGTTGAGGTCGATACTCAATCCTTCTAATGCCGCAAATTTATTGTTGCGGATGTCGTTGCGTTTTGCGACTCCTCTTCTTCCAATATCATTCTGAGGAAATGCCGTAACTACTACTCCAGGTCCGGCTTGATGGTCAATTTCATTACCAATTACCTGATGGTCACTGCCCATGACGAAAACAGCCGCCCTTCTTAATCTTCTGCCGTTATAGGTAATTTTATTATTCTGTACTAATATCTTGCCTTGGGGTTTGAATAAATACACTCCCGCGCCGTCGTTCGCGCAGATTAAGTTACCCAAAATCTGCGAATTATCTACAACACCTTCAAACCGCAAAGCATCTGGCATTCCGTCGATACCGTTACCGACGATGATATTTTGCACCACAATCGTATTTTCCGCTCGTACTGAAGTAATAATTGCGCTACCAGCATGGTAAGAAATCCGATTTCTACGAATTGTCGCTCCTTGACTGTTGAAAGCATAAACACCAAAAGCGGAAATTTGGTCGGGCATTCTTTCATCTTGAGTTATTCCCAACCAGTTATTTTCAATCACAGTATTTTTCGGGGGTTCGTCTCGTTCCCGAAACGGAAAATTACTTGCAGGTGGTCTTTGTTCGCTGATATCCGGAGGGGGGTTACGGTGAGCAATAACAATATTTCCTGGTGGAGTTGTCAGGGTTGCGGGTTCGGCTTTTCCGTCGTAAATCAACGCGCTTCCCAACTGTTGTTTGATGGGTTCGGCATTGAAACCGTACATATTCAAGCCGCGAATGGTTATATCATCCGCAACTACCGTTAAACCGCGAAATACTTCTATTCCTGTAGCCGGTTTAATTGTCACCAAAGGAATGGGAATGGCAATTTCCGCAGTTGCCGAAGTATTGGCATCGTATCCCGGTTGGGTACTTCCATCAATAGTTAACCCAGGTGCAGCCAAATCGGGCAACACCGTTTGCAGTTCAATGGTTGTCGCACCGCCGGGTAAATTAAACTCAATAGTGCTTCCACTACTTGCCGGAGAAATTTGAGCTTGTTCGGCACTGCTGAGTTGTTGGGGGGTTAGAGTTCCGTTGACAATTTCAATTGCTTCGCGCAAAGTTAATTGAGAATCAGCTGTTACCGCACCATCTATATTGCTATTTACTACGACTCTTACCGCTGGGGCTGAGGGAGTAGTTGGGGTAGAAAATTCCTGCTCTTGTGCGAATACCGCAGTGGGAAAGAATAATATCGAAGTTGGGAAAACGTAAAAGATTTTTTTCCACGGCAAAAGCGAAAAATTCACCTTTAACCTTTGACATTTAACCTTTGACCTTTTTGACCTTTTTTCAGGCATTGCTCGCTCCTATGACACCACATTATCAGTTATCAGTTAACAGTCATCAGTTAACAATTATTTCTGTTTACTGTTCACTGTTCACTGTTCACTGCTCACTGTTCCCTGTTCCTTTAAACGATTAACCAATTTGTCAGATTGATTTTTCTTCAAACGTTCGGTTAACTTGGTTTTGGGTTTCTTAGATTGTTGAGAATCGTTACCATCTCTTACCAAAGGCGAAACTTCCGATTCTTGTTCTTGTTTTGGTACTGGTTTCTGCAATCCAAATCCGCCAAACAATTCGTTAAGCTTCAAACTGACATTAAGATACAATCCACCTTCCGAGCGATATCCGGTAAAGTCGCGGTCGTCTACGCTACCAAATGCATAACCGACTCCCAAACGCAAATCTGGAGTTAAGTAATATCCGCCTTCTACCGCAATTCCAAATTCATCAAAGTCAGAATTATTGTTGGAATCTTGACCAATCCAGCGTCCTTCTACGGCTAAATCGGTACGGAATCCTAATTTATAGCTGGCTCGCGCCTGTGCTAAATTCACCGTTCCATCGTAGCGATCGCCATCGAAGTAAGTTACACCATTACGCAAAGCATATTTACCGTAAAATTCCCATCTCCAAGAAGGTGCATAAATACCTTCTGCTGAAAATACGTGTCCCGTTGCTGTAGAACTTCCCGTAAACTGGTTTTCGGGTATGGAGTCAAAGTTTTGTCGCCATTCGTATTTGAGCAAGCCGTTAAATTTATCGTTGGTTGGATCGCGATAAGCTAAACCAATTTTTAAATTAGCCGTGTCTCCCAACTCTTCAAATCTAACTCCCTGATTTGCACCAAAGTTATTTACCGAAGAAGGTAAAAAGACGTTGGCTTCACCCGCTTGTTGGAAGCGTGCCAATGCTGTTAATGCTGGGGAAATTTTACCTGCCGCACCCACAGAAATAAAGGTAGTGTCGGTTTCGTCGCCATCACGGAATTCAAAACGACCGCTGGCTTTAAAGTCTGGATTATCAGTATATTCTAAACCGACGCTGTACACCGAACCGGCGAATAATCCCAGAGAAGATGCCGTTTGTCCGACTGCATAATATTGCGGTATTCTATCTCCTGCTGCGGTGGAATTAAAGATGTTTTTAAATATGTATTGATAGCCCAAACTCAACCGCAATCCTGGCGCGATCGGCATTCCGTGGTTGACTCCTAATGCACCTTGTCCTTGCAAGCCGTTGAAGCCTGATAGTACCGAATAACGTCCGTTAAAAGTAGTATCTCTGGCTAAGCTGTAGTCAACTAAAGTATCCAAAGTAGTCAGGGAATTACCGGGTAGCAAGCTGGTATCGTCGTACCATTGATGCGCCAATCTAAAGGTGACACCTTCAAATGCCTGCCAATCCAAACCTAAAGTTGTTCTGTTGGGATAAAGTGGATCGGAACCGTCGATGTTAGCTTCATTTTGGGCTTGGAAAGTCAAAGATTGAGTTAAAGGAACTTTCAACCGCGACACAATTTGCTCCGCATCACCATTCAATTCATCATTTACTCGATCTTCCCGCGAACGGTTGACGTATTCAACGCTGGCATCTGCAAAGCCAAATTTTTGTAAAATACCGGCTCGGAAAGTTTTTAGTTCGTTATCTAAAGCTTCCCCAGGACGCGCTTGGGGTTGGGGATCGAATAAATCGAAGAAATTGACTAAACCCGTACTAGCTCGACCGAAGTTTTCTTCCACATCGTAGGAGACACCCAAAGTTGTGGTATCGGTTAACTTGCCCAGCAATCCAGCACCATAACGGGTTTGTCCGGGAGAAAAGCTGAATGTAGCATTGTTATTAAAATTCTCCTCAACCGAACGGTAATAAGCATTTAAGTTCACGCGATCGTTTAAATTACCAATCGCTTCGATACGGTAAGCATTTCCAGTCAAGTCGTCACTACCGCTGATATTGCTTTCTGACCTGGCATATTCACCGAGAATCTTACCAAAACGACCGAAGGACAGCAGAAAATCGGCTCCATACAGTTCAAAATCTCGATCTCCCTGGTCTTCCCTTAAATAGGAACCGGCGATAAAAGATTTTGTCTCTAAATTCTGAGAAATATTAAACTGCGCCCTGGCACCGTAAATATCAGATTCCTCACCAAACTCGGGCTGATAGGTAACAACAACTTGTCTTTGCAGAGTTGCCCCAAAAGGATTAATTTCTGTTGCCAATATTGGACTCAAGAGCCGCAGGGTGCCTCGGTCGTAATCGATGTCATAATCTCTACCGCGATATAGTTCCTGTCGCTTAACAATAGTACCCGGACGGTTGATTTCTTCCGCTTCTAAATAAACGCTTTCACTTCCAGGAACTAACAATCTGCGCGACAAAAAGTAATTACCACTAATACCTTGAGGAATGAAAGTATCCCGTTGGAAACCTTCCACGTCATTGGCATATAAACCAGTTATCTGCAACGGCCCCAAACTGTAATTACCTTTGAAACCGTGCAGTTGGCGAGAAGTTGCTCCATAAAGTTGAGAAGGACGAGAAAATTCCTCAGTTCTGTAATCCCCCCACATTACATAATCTGGATCTGCACCGACTATCTTGGAACTGCGTTCAAAACGAGCATAAAAACTATCTGTAGAAGGCGTGGTAGGAGTCACCGTAGAGCTATCACCATACACGGGATAATTCTGCTCGCAAAACTGAATCCCGCCAAATAAACGGTTTCTACCTTCGCAATCTTGGTTAATTGGTCGTTCGCTGTTGAAAGCACCAGTAAACAACCATTCCCCAACTTTACCCGTAGCAAACACCTGAGAATCTAAATCGAACTCGGTTCCATCATCCGCATCTGGATCGAGGAATTCCCTCCGACTACCCCAGAAATTAGTACCTCTGGCACCGATACGCAGATTGACGATACCCGTAACTAAGGAAGGACGCAAGTAGGTGGTGAATTCTACTTGGGTATAGGCTTCTATTGGTTGACTAACAAGTTCGTTATTAAATAGCCTTGTATCTCTACCGCTCTCTAACAGGATTTCTCCATCAATTGCTCTTTCCCTCTGTCTTAGGGTAGATGCAGGCTTTTTAATTTTATGGACTGCCGCACGGATGCGAACGGGTTGAGGTTTCAATCCTGACTGCAAAGTGGCGATAAATTCCCCGTTAATAGCACGTGCTTGAAATCCCGGTGCATCTGGGTCTTGGTCGGAACCAATAAACTTACCCGCGCTGCTTGTCAGAGTTACCTCTACATCGCGAGGAATTACTTCCCCTTCCGGGTTGATAATTTGCCCTCGTATTTGAATCGTCGAACGTCCATCAGCCTGTACTACTGGGTTCCCTACAGGAGTAATTTCAAGCTGTATTTTACTACGACTTCTTTGTCTTGTCGGAGGAGTCGAATTCTCTTGGAAGGGATTAAGAGGCTCTCCTTGAGTTTGCTGCTGTTCTGGCTGCCGCTGTGGTTGCTGTTGCTCGAATAAAGACTCCCCTTGTTGGTCAAACATAGAGCCTGACCCTGGTGTTACGGGAGAAGTTGGAGAAACGGGACTGTCTCCTATTTCCGCTAGTTTTAATGGCTGCTGTAGAAATGGCGAAATGTTAGAAGACTCTGATATTGAAGAGGGTTCAGGCTTTTGATTTTGATTTTTGGCCTCTTTCCCGATGTCAACTGTTAACGAAGTCTGGGAAGGTAAAGAAATTTTAGGTTGTTGACCTTTGACCTCTTTTACTGTATATTTACCCTCTTTTAATCTAGAACCTAGAGACGGTTGAGCCTTTTTATCTGAAGATGCAGCTAGAACGGCACTAGAGCAAATTGTAGAAAATCCTAAAACTGCTATAACCGCTGGCACAATACTTGCACTACCTAATTTCAATAGAGCAGGTAACATCGTATGAAAAAATTGCTTTTGGTTGCGATGGTGGTTATTACCATTGCAGAGTCGCACGCGAGATTGTAACTTAATCATTCTTACCCTCCGAAAACGCAGGTGTAACGCCAAAATTCACCCGCACCATACTTCCAGGCGCTAACTTCACTAAACGTGATGGGCTATTTGTTTCAATAAAGTATTTATTCGGAGCCAGAGAGTAGCCTGGTAAACTAGTCAGATCCAGTGCTGCCGAGCGATATCCAGAAATCACATTCGCTAAAGAATACAAACCATTTGCATCGGTAACAATGCGGTTCCCATCGTCCATGTAAATTACCGCATTCGGTATTCCTGGTTCATTTGGCTGCTGTTCGCCGTCAAAGTTTTTATCGACAAACACCCGCCCAATCAAAGTACCGCAGTCGGACAAAATTCCTTGTCTAATTCGCAATCTATGGCTCGATTGGTTACTCCGCAAACCTCCAGCAGTTGCGATCGCTAAGTTTCTTCCGCTTCCACGGATAGAATCTGGAGTCACTTCAGCAGCATAGTTAACAACCATGCTTTGTCCCGGTTGCAAAGTAGCAGTCGAACTTGCAGTGACATTTGTTCCTCGACTAGAAGCGTTGATACTTGGAGTGCCAAAATTTACTTCTGTATCACCAATAGAACCTTTCAACGACTCAGAAACAAATCGCAATCCTAAAGGCAACCTATCCGTAATACTTACATTCGTCGCTGGTGACTGACCAACATTTTCAATCAACAATCGATAGATAACCGTATCCCCTGGTTCCGCAGCAGCGCGATCGCCGGTTTTGGTTAACCGCAAATCTGCCGGAGATGCACTAAGAGTTACTTCATTAGAATCAACTCTTTCGTCAGGTAAATTATCTGCACCGCCGCTTGCGGTATTGTTTATCACTGTTTGGGCAACAGTCGGTATAATTCCGTAAGCAATAACACTTAAGGAACTAATTGTTAAAAAGAGGCTTTTACGCCTTAGCCATGATAAAAATGTCATTGGAAGGCATCAGTGCAATTAATAGCAAAAGTTTTCTTTGGCGTATAGGCTTCAATTAAAAAACCTATTTTTTCTAATCTTGAAATTATTAACCAGTAGCAAAGAATAGTATCACTAAACTCCACTCAGTTATACGTAGTATCTAGGAAAATTTATGTTTTATTTCTCCTACTATGCAAGCGGATGTATTTTTTTGCAATCAGAGCATATTATTAACTGCTTGTCAAGAATCAAACCAGGTGTATGCAGCTATTAATTCCTGTATCAAATAAACAAAGTGAGTAAGGATTTTCAAAATTTTGAGATAAATTTATCATCTCTATCCCCAACTTCAATTAAAACTAGTAAGAAAAATATTTCCACACAACAATTGCGTGAAAAACATTTTGACTACCATCAAAGATTCATTGATTTGAGTAAATGCACGAAGGAGAGCAAATCTCGATTATTGCCTTTTAGGGAAGAAAGCAAAAATTAACGGTTGCTCCCACTTGTCAATAGTGAATTAATGCCGACTACCTGACACCTGTACAATTGCAGCTATTTTTTGTCCTTAGATACAACATACAACGCATCTTAATTATTGCTATTTCCTCTAAATCTTTCTTATTTGAAATGACTTTAATTTTGTCTGTGTGCGGTAACAACAATCTACCAAGGAAAATAATATACGCCTTTTCCTCTTGAATATTAAATAAAAGATATTCATGCTCATCTCCATAACCTTCACACCACTAACATTTCTCTTGCTTAAGGTTGAGTATCCCACGTATGGGTTCTTTTTGAGTCAGTAATTACGTGCAGACAATAATTAAAAATTTCCACGTTAATTATTTATTACCGTGTTACCAAACTTTTAAACACCATGAGCAATATATATTTAAAAACTGAACTCCACAACCGATATTGTAATTCTTAGAACCCTTATTTAGTCACTAACTATATCCAGGGTTCCGATCTACTCATTATTTAAGAACTGCCCTACAGACTATATGTTTCCAATTTACAATCTACTGGACTACCTAAAACTGACTTTGCCGAATCTTTATCTAATAACCACACTTAAGTAATATTACTCAGATTTTTCACTCAAGCAATCAGGGATTTTCTTGTTATTTTTATATAATTTTATACTAAAACTTTCAGCGTAGAAATTCTACTAGTGTAAATACTTAAATAAAATATAGTCCGTATCATTTAAATTAAAATTAAACTGTATAATAATTTTGTTATCTCAACAATTGATTTAATTTGAAAAAAAATCAGGAATTATCCTGAAATAGTAATACGCAAATTGAATAAGTAATTAACTATCCACAATTAGTAAAGATGCAACCAGTAATATTGGTCTGTTAAACAGCGCTTCTTCTTTGATGTAGGCATAAACCAACTTGTTTATAAATGTAATATAAATAACATAGCAATAATATTGATTGCCGCTTATTCTTTATAAGTAAATCTTAGATAAATAATTTATTTGATACACAATACACGTAACAATACTTACAATATAGTGTAAATATATATGTAGACAGTTCATGAAGTGTCTACTATATTTATATATTTTTGTATATTTTTTGCTTCTTTTTCCTTGCGATTACTGAAGACAATACAAAGTTTAGAGGTTAATAAGTACTTAGGCAAAATTAATTGTGTATTGTTATTGCGTTAACGTTGACGAAGTATGCCCGAAGGGCTTAGTGTTCCCTCTTAGGGAATGGAACGTTAGCGCCTAGCGCGGAGCGTACCGTAGGTATTGCGTCTCCCTCCGGGAGATAGCAATCCCAGGGTTTTGAAGATTTTAGAATGTTAAATTAATTTTACACGGCTACTTACTGGTATCTCTAAACATCAATCGATAAAAAATATCGAATTTTTAGCTGCAAAACCTTCTTTGAGGAAATTTGACAGAAGATTGATGGGGATAATGCAGTATTCGTGATTTTTCTATATTTGTCGAAAAATAAATCAAAAATTTTAATTGCGATCGCGATCGCTGAACGAATGGCTGGGGTTGAAAATCGAAATAAAGGTTTATTGTAGAGTAGTTTGGGCTGCTTTGCTGTAGGGGTAAAGATTTACAGACGCGCAAACGGTTTCTCTTTGAGAAAGAATTTTTACTTAAATGTTAAGTATCTGTACCAACATTCAATTAAACATTTCTTCTAGGTAAAGAATAGTTAAGTGCGTATTCTGTAGCCTAAAAGTAATTATATAAATAATCCGGGCTTTAAGTAGCTAGGTGGGAATAAACCGAACTATGTAAAGGAATATAAAACCACTGAAAACATTGCGATGATCCACACCTTTGAGGTGAATGCTTCACTCCACTATCTCCCGGAGGGAGACGCTGAGCTGCACGCTCTGCGTGAAGGCTAACGTTCCCGCAATGACGTAGTTATAACTTTTTTCACCCATCTACTTAGTACTTATGTTTTTATTCTTAATAACTTCTAAATAAATTTATATGAAGTTATAGCCCCTCAAGAGTATTGAGGGAGCTTGAAAGCTAATAGCTAGCAATAATCTATATAATTTAAAATTGGAACCAGCGCTGTCATCGGTACAGATGCAGCGCCATAAACCTCATTTTAATTTTTAATAAGTATCATCGTATTCAGGCGCTTCCATACGTCTTTCCGAACGAGGAGGTAAAAACTCAGCGCGACGTACTGGAGGAGATATCGTATTGCCCGAACCATTATAAGGATGAATTACCTGTACTGTTCGAGTAGGACGCTGTTTTTGAGAAAACAAAGCTGAAACTCCAGCCACTACAATACCACCACCAACTGTGAGAGCCATTCCTCCTACAGCCCAAAGTATACCCGAAGACCACCAAGGTTCTTGAGTTTGTTGTAATGCAGCTTGTTGCGCCGAACTTTGATTTTGTTGGGCACTTAATTGCGACTGGTAGTAGCTTTGTACTTGAGTCTGAAACTGTTGATTTTGATTCTTTAACCGATCGTTTTCCTGTTGTAGGACATCAAGTTGGGTTTTTTGACGTTCCAACTGCGTCCGCAACTCGATTGGATCGGGATTCGGAGGAAGTTGATTTGGGTAAAATGGTACGCCGGGATAAGCACCCGGTTGAGCCATATACGGTTGTGTAACTACGGGAGATTGCACTTGCGGGGCATTAAAAGTTGCTGGGAGGGAATTACCACTACCTTTCAACAATAAAAGAGCCGCCAGTCCAGCTACTGCAACTCCACCAATAAATGCCATACTTTCACTCATAACCTTTGCCCCTACAGTGCGACAAAATTAAAATCATTGATAACCTACACTCTCTCACACTCATTATTTATACCTTACTCAACGATTACTTGTGTAACGAAAATATAATATTCTACCAGCGATCGTAGATGTTGTTACTGGCATTAACTTAATATATTCAAGATTATATCGGTGAAATTGTCTACTACAGACGGTTGAATAAAACATAATTGTTATGCATTTTTTATATAGTTTTTTATTGTTATCAATATTAGTAATAAGCATATATCTAAGCATTATCACCGCATTCAATAGTCTTTCAGCTATAAATTAACAATATATACAAGTACGATCGATCCGCAAACAGCTGTTTAACAAAAATGATATTTTTACCGTAATAATACTGAAATACGGTCGATCAAATAGTTTAGTTTGAGAATCAACTTGGTTCACATAAATCGAAGTACGTCAAGTTGATTGCCTATAAACATTAAAAACAATTAAAGTCTAGGGAATAAGTATAGAAATTACTTATACATGACATTGGATATTATTATAGTAGTTGTCAGAAAAAGTTTGTGGTTAACTACTAGTGGTTCACCACATAAGTTATGAGGGGTAGCACATTCGTAGTGCGAGCATCTTGCTCGCTGGCGCTATCGAGCGAGCAAGATGCTCGCACTACGCAAACCCATCAAAATTAATGTGGCGGAGTACTAGTGGTTTGTCCCATAAAAAATGACGGGTGAGGGAGAGAGGGGGAAGAAAAAAGTTTCTGTTTTTAAGATACACCCGTCAAAATTAGTAGTACCACTAGTATTCCACAAGCAGGAACAAACCTTGATAATCAAGAAGTTAATCAAGTACTAATTACCTTCTTCATGTTCCACATCAGCTAAAAGTTTATCCCTTTGTTCTGGAGAAAGTTGGTCTAACTGCTTCTGCAAAAATGCCTTTTCGTATTCTTCTCGCTGTTGATGGTAGGTCATTTTGTTTCCTACCGCACGAAAAATATAGGTAAACAACCAGCCAATTAAACCTGCAACCAATAAAACTTGGCTCCAGATACCAGCGCTGAAGTTATTTAACCCAGCGAATTGAAGAGCTAAATAGGTCAACCCCCCCAAAACAAAAACGCCAAATACAATTCCGATAGCGTCAATGCGTCGCATTTATTAATATGCCGTTAGATAATACCTACTTAAATACTATCGTGATTAGACATATCTAATCACAATGCTTGATGCTTACTTGCTGTTTGGCTCGGTCGATGTCGGCATCAGCCTTTTAAAGTTACAGTTTCAACCCGGCAATTATATCTTAAACTCCAATTTGTCGTCGTCGGGGTCTGAAATTAACGAAGGGTGATAGCAGTAACAAGCCCGGAAAGAACAAGAACACTAGAAAATACATGAAGCCGCGTTCAAAGGAACTGACTGAATACCAGCGAAATTTCATGTAAGTCAAGACAATAACCGGAATGACCAACAAGTAAGAACCTGCTAAACCTAAATACGTTAAAGGTACAAGTATCGTCTCGGTCTGCAAATTTTGTAAATAATTGAGTAGATTCTGTAGCATTGCTGGGAGTGAGTCACTAAATGATTGGATCGATAAGTTCCATAATAAGCTAATCGCTTTGAGTTGAGGAAGTTTTAGCTAAGCTCTTGATTACTTCTTCTAAGATAGGTTGAAGCTTAGAATCTATCGTAAAAAGTCCTTCTGAAAAAAAAAATTAAAAAATGTTGGACAAAATACGTAATTAATGGTCAAATATATGAGGAGATATTTACTGCTAAGCGCAAATATCTATCTTCTTCCCCAGAAAATGGGGGTGTGGCGGAATGGTAGACGCTACGGACTTAAAAAGTTGAGCCTTGTTGAAGAAATTCTTCAAGTGGATGCTCTCAAACTCAGGGAAACCTAAATTTCACAAGAAACACGGCAATCCTGAGCCAAGCCAAACCATTATGTTAAAGCTATTGTATTTAACGGTTCGGAAGGTGCAGAGACTCGACGGGAGCTACCCTAACGTAATCACAAATAGTTATTTATTTGTTAAGTCGAGGGTAAAGGGAGAGTCCAATTCTCAAAGCCTTGAATAATTAAGATTATCAAGGCAGTAGCGAAAGTTGCGGGAGAATGAAAATCCGTTGACCTTATAAAGTCGTGAGGGTTCAAGTCCCTCCACCCCCACTAAAAATTAATATCTTAATGCTGTCCCGGATGTAATTACGTCTGGGACAAAATTTTTATCAGCGAATTGGGAATAGGGCATTGGGCATTGGGGTAACGCATTTGTAGTGCCAGCTAAGACTAACGTCTTGCGCTCGCCGCACGCAAAGCGTGTATTGCCTTCCAGCTTACGCAAGCCACAGCTTGCCCCATCGTTAGGGTAACGCTAACCAAGCGTGTCCGCAAAGATACAGCAGATTGCTCGCTAGCGATCGATGACGATTGATAGCGAGCCGGAAAGCTCGGACTTCTTCCACGAGGGAGCGTCTCGCTCCCACTACGAATGTTTTATCCCACAGAATTAATGTGGCGAAGTAGCAGTGCGTTTGATTAATTTCCAAAAAACTATTCCCCATGCCCAATGCCCTATTCCCCATGCCCAATGCCCCAACCAGAATAAAACTTATATTTTCCTGATTGCGAGAATTTGAAAGGAATTAACTAATTACGGATACGGTCGAGTCCAGTATAATATTTTAAATGTTATATCGGTAATTACACAACAAGATGCAATATTTTTATCTCCTGGTCATAAATTTATCAAATTTATGTAAAAAAAATACTTAAGTTTTGAACAATCGATTGATGCTCCTGGTTGTGAAGGATAAGCTAGTAACAACTGCCATCAGGAGACTTTTGGGTCTTGAGAACCATAACATGATTGTCGATCGCTTACCGAGTATACAGGGTAAAAAGCATCTTCTTGATTTGAATGATAGAGGATTAGATGTGCAGGCTGCACAAGAAAAAGTTTATAGCTTTTTTCTAGAGATTGTTCAAAGCCAGGAACCAGAAGATGTTTTACAAGAATTTAAAGATTTATTTATAAATTGTTTAGATTCTGCTAATTCTAATTCTGAGCTAGGAGTATACCAAATTTTTGTCGGTAGTAACGAACCGGAGTTTCGGAATACTCTTAAACGGACTTGTTATATACTTATCAACAATTGGGAAAATCATCGTAAATACAAATATATTCAAAAGTTAATTGATTTATTTGCAGAGTATACGCCGAAAAATACTTTAAGCTGTTCTAGAAAAATCAATATTTTTAGAGCTTGGTTAATCAACTTTATTAATAGTAAAGATTATCAAGAACTAAAGTTATTTGCGATTAGACATGAAGAAAAAAGTAATACTCATTGGACAAAACGCTATAGCTCTTATTTGTTATTAGCTCAGTCTACAGACAAAAATAATCCAAAAGAACAGCAACTTGCGGCAAAACGTCTTTCTAAGCAATTAAAAGACAAATTTAAGTTTGAGTTAGCAATGTATATTGCTCGCTCTCAATCTGCGGCTTCTAATATTAATCGTTACAACAATCCCAGTATTTTGGGAGATGAGGTTTTACGTTTAATTAAAGTCATTGTTGTTAGGAGAGGCGTGTTTAGCTATGAAAATATTGCTAATATTTTTGTTAAGCAAACTCAAAAACAAAGTTTAAAAGAGTTCAAAGAAAGCTTATTAAAGTATTTGATCTACTCAGTAAGTCAACAAGAATTTGTTGAAACACTCGAACAGCAACTACATGAAAAGTTGTTTGCATGGAAAACAGATTATCACAAAACAGAAATTGATAAAAATTTATTACTAAGAACCTGTAATAAAGTAATTGATTGTCTGATTTCCGAAAATGGCAAAGAACCTTCTCAGCTATTTGTTTTACTGCTTTCTCAAGGTAATCCCCTGACCTTAGTAATTGCACTTTTAAAAATAGTTTTAATTTGCAAAAACTCGCGTCGTCACTTAGAAATGCGAATTGCGAACATAATTAATTATTATGAAATTTATCAAGAAGAAGAGTGTGATTGGGTAATTAAATTTATCGAAGTATTTAACATAACTTTTGCAATTTATGCAGAGAATATTGAATACAATTTAATTAAAATGCAAGAAAATTCAGACAAGAGCGAACCGCAAACTAGTTTGGATACTTATCGAGTATTTTCTCAATTAAAATTACATAGAAAAGAATTATAAATAGTTAGGAGTTAGGAGTTAGGAGTTAGGAGTTAGGCAGAAAATATTTTTGAATAAAGCTAATAGAATATTTTGTATTAAAAAAGCCGTTCGTCAAACCAAGCCAGACTAGCAGCAGCAGTTTCAGCAATAATGCTGATTAAACGATACAAAACACTAGCGCTAATAATCAGTGCCATAGGAAAAAACTGCTGCAAAACTGCGATCGCAGTTGCTTCAAATACTCCGATGCCACCAGGGGCACCAGGAACAACCAAGCCTAGCAGCCAAGCGAAACTGAATGCTCCTATAACTAAAGGAAGTTGACTTAGATTTATTGGAGCTATTGCATACAAAGTGATAATAAAACCGCAGGCACGAAGTAATAAAAAGCCGAATTCTCCAAGCAAAGGTATTAGTGGATAGCGATTCATACTTAAAGAAACATTACTAAAATTACTAGATTTGGATTTATTACCTTTGCGACGGTGTACAAAACGAATTATTGGATTGAGAAATAAAGGATGAAGCACGCACAGGGCTACTATTAAACCTAATATTTGCCCTATTAGTACAGCAGGCGAACTCTCCATCAAAGTGAACTGGCTGCACAAAAGCACAACGATTAAAGCTGCTGCTGCCATTAACAAAGGTTCAAGAAGTACGCTTACTGTAGCAGCGCTGGTACTAACTCTTAATTCTTTTGCAGCCATGATTCTTGCAATATAATGTCCTACATTACCCGGTAAATACTTGGCAATATTTGTTTTGAGATAAGCTTGAATGAGTTTTATAGAGCTTACCGAGCGATCGAACTCTTTAATAATCCAAGAAAATACCCATCCAGCCCAAATATGTGCTAGCAAAGTGACACCAGTCGCAGTTGCTAAAATTGCCCATCCAGCAGCATCAATACGAATAGCTGCGACTTCTTGCCAATTATTTTTTAAAGCACTTGCTAGAAAAAACAGCGTTCCACCTAAAAGCAGCCAGCGTAAAACTTGCTTGATCGTTACCATAATTTTGCTGATAAAGTTTTCATACAGGCAAACACAACAAATAATATGTTAGATCGACCAGAACCCCAAGTATTCTGATAACTTTACGCAAAATTTTCAATATTACTATTTAAATTTTTAGTTTCGTTTTTTTCACGAACAATTATAATTACCATGATATTGGAGTCCTTGATTTGCGTTAATAAGGCGAAAAACGAGCGTACATTTTCTATTCCCCGTTCCCTGTTCCCTACTAATTATATTGCTGCGCCACGCAATACCTACGCTACGAGGAGCTTGCCGCGTTCCAGAAATCAAACTAGATTCTTATATTTGATTCATCTTCTATTTGTATTAAAAAAATAGTAATTTATATTACTTAATTTTTAAAGATACAAATAAGCTTCACGTATCAAATCAGGCAAATAAATTTTATATTTTGCATTTTCCTGCGTTCAGCTATTAAGCTTATAGCCGTATCTAGTATGCTTAATTATTGAAAAAAAGATTTCACAAAATTTCACAAAAGGGAACGGGGAAAAAGTATTTGCTTAAATAGTTTGTGTCTTTTCTCTATTGATTTTTATTTGCAGTAAGAGTTTTAGCATTTTTTATTTACGGCTATAACTAAAATTAATTGACATAAAAGGGTTAAAAGCTGGCTAATCGGAATTTATAAAATTTGTATCAATTCGATTTATATGTAAAAAAATCACTCTTTAGATGGATTTTAAATTTCATGATTACATAACTAAATATTTTTATGCGATAGCCATGAACATTAGATTTACATATTTGAATAAAAATCCAATTTTTTAGAGTTATATCTCTCCAAAGAAAGAGAAATATATAGTTAAACTACTCGCAAGATTAAGACCTTTGCTAGAGGAAAGACTTGTTTTTTTTCATGTAATGTTGACAATTGATAATCAAATTTAGCAGTCTAGAACGGGTAGCATCTGTTTACTAAGCAAATGTGTATGTAAACCGGAAGTTGCCTTAAGAAAATTAGCCAGGAGGACTCAGTTGAATAAATTAACCGGATTTTTCAAAAAATTAGCATCGCGTCAGATTTTGACGATATTTTTAGCTGGTATATTATTGTTTACGACCAGCATAAGTTTTAATAATGGTCAATATTCTTTAGACGTAAATTCAAATAATCCCGATTCACAATTGTTAATTGCTGCAAAATCTGATGGATTGCTCTATCCCGGTGCAGAAACCCCCGCAGGTAGAATTGCCAAAGAGAAAGAATTGCCCATTAAAACTTTGAAAAGCACTAACGAGCCTCAACCTGGTGGATTGAATCAACGTAAAGCAGACGCAGGCGATCGCGTTGAAGGAAGACTTGATGCTGCGAAAGAAACGTTCCAAGAAGCATCAGGCTTTTTCAAAGATAAAGCTGAAGAAGCAAGTGCAAGACCTGAATTACAGAAGAATCCAGCTTTAGGCAGATAAACTTCGCCCTTCGATCGCGATAGTCAATTCAAAAGAATCATAAAGAGTTTAAGTTTTGATTCTTTTTCAAGTTACAACTCATTCAATCACTCAAAAAAAGGACTAAACAGTGAATAAAGTATTTTCTGGATTGAAAAAAATTCAAATTAAGCAGATTTTAACTGCTTTTGTATTGGGAACGTTATTGTTTGTTACCCAAGCTTGCAGTTCCGTGGATGCGAAAAGCCCTGATTCTGGTTATAGAGGAGGGATGAATCAATATAGCGATGTCGATCCTAGAAGTAAAGATGCTGAAGCAGCAGCAAATCTGAAAGCTAAAGGTTTGAAAGATAATGCTGAAGTTAACGAAATCGATCAAACAGGTAGCTTAGGTGGTAACACTCGTCGCACTTTAGATAAGAAAGGAGAAAACCTCCAAGATTTAGGTAAAAACCTTAAAGAAAGTGCAGGATACGCAGCAGATAAAACACAAGAAAAAGCTGAAAACTTTTCTGAAGGTACCAAGCGAGGAATTGAAAATATCAAAGAAAATACCTCTGACGCATTTGGTAGACTTACCAATAATGCAGGTGATGCAGCTGAAGATGCGAAGTTAAGTACTCAGCGTGCTGCTAGAGATGCAAAATTAGGTACTCAGCGTGCTGCTGAAGATGCTGGTAATGCAGTACAAAGAACATTAAGAGATGCAGTTAATTAATTTAACTGTCCATTTTCTTAAGAAGGGAATAGGGAGTAGAGTTGAGGGAACAGTATAAAAATTAAGAAACCTGGTTTTTTTAAATAAACCGGGTTTTTTATATGGCAATTTGTGCGGTGGCGATAATACACCCTACAAGCTTCCCACAGTTGCCCGTTGCCCGTTGCCCGTTGCCTACTCCCTCTTTTTCAAATACCAACTTTGTAATGCTAACCTGTGAATTTCTTGCCAAGGGATATTGTGTTTTCGTGCTAATTCCGCACAGTCTGCATATTCAGGATGTACGTTTGCAACAACTTTATTTTGTACCGTTCCCTTCCATGCTACTTTGACTCTAACTTTGCCATATTCAGTAACTAAATCTTGAATTTCTCTTTGAAGTACGGCACGTTGTTGAGTAAAACGGCGAATTCCTAATGTGGTGGTTTCTCTAAATAAAACTGTTTCACATTCAACGATATCTTGTGGATGACAAATTACAGTTAATAAAATTCCTGGACGAGATTTTTTCATTCCTACAGCTTGGGTAAAAACATCTACCGCACCTGCTGCAAATAATGCTTCAAATATATAACTGATTGCTTGAGGGCTAATATCATCTATTTGCGTTTCTAAAACCGATATGTTTTCTAAATAAGGACTAATATTATTTTGAGATTTCTGGTTTGTATCGCTATCGTGGCGATCTATCTTTTTAGATTTAGATATTTTGAGATTTTTTTTTGTATTTTCGATATTTGTGGTTTCACCCAACCAAATACGTAAAATATTTGGTATTTCTAAATCTAAATTACCCGCACCCATGCCAATTTTTTCAATATTCATTTCGGGTGGGGAGCCGAATTCTGTTGCCAGAGTTGTCACAATGGCGGCACCTGTTGGTGTAACTAATTCCCGTTCGATACCGTTGCTATAAACGGGACATTTCCGCATTTCCCACAATTTTAATACTGCTGGCACTGGTACGGCCATTATTCCATGTGCGGCGCGTACATTTCCTCCGCCAGTCGGCAACTTAGAGCAGTATAGTAAAGGTAATCCCTCATTATCGCACTCAATTCCCAACCAATCTAAACCCAAACAAGTTCCGACAATATCCACGATGGCATCTACAGCACCTACTTCATGAAAATGAACTTTTTCTGGGGCAATCCCGTGTACCGCTCCTTCTGCCACTGCTAACTGTCCGAATATTGCCAAACTCCAAGCTTCAACCCTTGGAGGTAAACCTGCTTTTTCGATAATTTGCTCAATTTCTGGTAAATGTCGTCCGTGATGGTGTTGATGATGCTGGTGAGACCACTCGCGTGGGTCGTCTCCCGACCTTGAGCGAAGTGGCGTTAGCGGAGCGTCTCCCGCCGGGGAGATACCCGAAGGGTGATTCTCGATCAAATCTACATGAACTTTCGAGCCGATCTGACTTTTACGGCTAACAAGTTCAGTCCACAATTTATATTCTTGCTCAATTCCTAAGCGATCAAGATTTTCAATTAAGTATTCAATACTTACTCCCAGACTCACCAACGCTCCCAAACACATATCACCAGAAATTCCAGTCGGACATTGAAAATAAACAATTTTACTCATGATTACAGTGAACAGTTATCAGTTAGCAGTTAATAAGTTTTTAATTAAAAGTTAGAAATTAAGCAAGTTTTTTTTATGGCAAAGTTTTGGTTAAAAAGCTCGCAAAGCCGTTTGAATTAAAGAAATAATGTTTTATTATTAACATTCTTTTCCTTTTTTAAGATTCTTTTTCATACTGTTGCCCGTTCCCCATTTCCCGTTTCCTCTTAAACCTTAAAAACCAAATCTTAATCCATTTATTACACACTAATATTTTTCTCTCATGGCAAAAATCTTCACTCTCCATCCTGATAATCCGCAAAATCGCCGAATAGAAGAGATTATTGCCGCGTTAAAAAGTGGCGCGGTTATGCTTTACCCTACCGATACAGTCTATGCGATAGGTTGCGATTTAAATCATAAGTCAGCTGTCGGGCGGGTGCGACAAATCAAACAGTTAGCAAATGACAAACCATTGACATTTTTATGTCCTTCTCTTTCAAATGTGGCTACTTATGCTTTTGTCAATAATGCAGCTTATCGAATTATGAAGCATCTGATTCCGGGAACTTACACTTTTTTGCTACCTGCTACCAAGCTGGTACCGCGATTAGTACAAAATCCAAAACGTAAAACTACTGGGATTCGAGTGCCCGATAACACGGTTTGTTTATCGTTATTAGAAGCCTTGGGAAACCCCATTATTTCAACTTCAGCCCATATACACCCTGTCATAGCTGATGATGATGATGAATGGGAACAACAAGAACCTTTATCGCAAATGGAGTTATTTGACCGGATGGAAAGCTTGGTAGATGTAATCATAGATACTGGCAAAGAACCTGGGGCAAAAGTCTCCACAATTTTAGATTTGACTGAGGAACAGCCAAAAATTATACGTCAAGGCTTGGGTTGGGAGGAAGTTGAAGGATGGATTTGAGAATTGGGCATTGGTAATTGGGCATTGGTGATTGACAATCTAGTTAAATACTTTTAACTCCTAAATTCTCCCCATTCCTTTGTCTTACCCATTACCCATTACCCCTGCTTTATTCTCTGCGGAAGTTAAAAAGACCTGTAGTTTTAATTTGTATTTTTAATCAATTTTGATACTCCAATTCCAGAATTGTCACATTCATCAGGTTAAAATGGGGCCAGGGTCACTAAGGCGCAAAGCTATAATTTATAAGGCTTTAAGGCGTTTTAGAGTATAAATACTCAAGAGTGTGACAGTCGCAAATTCGATAAACTCGAAGAAAGCGACACACCAGCCTATCCGGAACTTACGGATATTTCTTACATTCATAAATGTGAGCAGTGCTGATGGCGACTCTTGATAGATAACGCTCTTTCTGAAGTGCCTCCCCAGGCTGACTCCGTAATCCTTACGGTGCAGTACCAATCCTAAAAAATGATGAAAACAAACATTGTTAATCTACCTTCTTCTACATCTGCTGTTGATAACGAAACTGCAAATGAAACTGCAAATTTACAATCGCAGGATACTAACAATGCATTAGTTCAGCAAATATGTCAAGAGCTAGAGTCCCAGGTTAAAGCTACCCCTGCTACTATTCAACTAGTTGCTAACCGCATAGCCAAAGAAGTTGAACGTATTTGCGAAAAAAGCTATCGCATCCAATCATCCGGACAAGTTAAATCTTGGTTAGTTAGTTTATCGCGGCATCGCTTGCAAAAGTGCTTGCACTACTATCAACTAGGTTCCAGACGCGGTAGGGTAGAATTACATAGCACTCTTGGTTCTATGGTTTACCGTCACATCAGTCTCCCCGGTTGTCAGTTGGGGTTTGATGCGCGTTACAGCTTGATTGAAGATTTTCTCCAAGCATTCTATATCGAAGCTATTAAAGCTTTCCGTAGGGAAAACGAATTACCAGCAGATTACACTCCCCGAACTCGCTTGCAATTAGGAGAGTACATGGCATTTACCGAACAGTATGCCAAACGTCGTATTTCTCTACCGGGCAATGCTAACCAGCAGTTAATCATCCTCCGCGCTCAAGGCTTCAGCCGTCGTTTACCTCAAGAAACCACCGTTGATATGGAGATGGCTTTAGAATCAGCCAAATCCGAAGATGCTGAAGCTTACCAACGCAGTTCCGCCGTTCAACAAGTGCGATCGCAAATGGTTGCAAAATCCACTTTCGATCCAGCCGAAGAAGCAGAACGCGATAGAGTTGTTTCTGAATTAGTGAATTATTTACAGGCTCAAGGTCAAAGTGACTGTGTGGATTACTTATCGTTGAAACTGCAAGACCTCAGCGCTCCAGAAATTGACCGGATACTAGGTTTAACTAGTCGTCAGCGCGATTATCTACAACAGCGTTTTAAGTACCATGTAGAAAAGTTTGCCCGGACTCATAACTGGCAATTGGTTCACCAATGGTTGGGTGCAACTTTGGAGCAAAAATTGGGAATGTCTTCAACTCAGTGGGATGCTTTTGTCGGTCAACTTTCCGAACAACAACGTCAAATGTTGGAGTTGAAAAGCGCCAAACAAAACGACCAAATAATTGCCAAAGAACTTAAATGTACTCCCAAGCAACTACAAAAGCGCTGGACAAAGTTGCTAGAAATGGCATGGTCTATCCGTAACGGTAATACTGAAGTTCAAGCAGGTTAGAGTCTTGGTTAACAACATCTACCTTTCCAAGTCTATTCGACCTTTACAGGAATTTACAGTTACTATAGATGATTTCATCACATTCAAACAATGAAAATACTCGCTTAATTCCCCTACAAATACAAATAACAAACGCCTCGGTTGTCTGTTAATTTGTCGGGGATGAATAGGGAGCCTCTACTAAAGTTATTGCATTCGTTAAAGTATTTTCATTGTTTGTAAAATAGTTGTTAATATTAATATTTTAGTAACAATAAAGAAATTTAGTTCGCCTTATTGTCACTGATAGCTTACTAAAAGATGAAATATTCATTTGAAAATAAAATAATATCTGCCTCTCAATAATAATTAAATACTATTTGTGTTCGATTGTAGAAGAAGTAGCAATATTTATCTAGGTAAAGTCACGGTGAAAATAGTTCCTTCTTCAACAGTACTATTTACTGCTATTCCACCGCTATGTAAATCAACGCAACGCTTAACGATAGATAGTCCCAGCCCCGTACCTGGTTTTGTTTCAACATTACTGGCACGATAGAATGAGTCGAAAATATGGGATAAACTTTCAGTAGGGATACCAATACCTTGATCTTGAATGCGGAATGTAATTTTACTTGCCGATAAGCCCAATTCAAACTGTACTTTTTTGTCTGGCGGAGAATACTTTAGCGCATTTTCAAGTAAATTAATCAAGATGTGATTGATAATTTTAGCATCAACTATTGCAGTAGTCGCGCCATCTCCCGATACCTTAAATTCAATCCTATTGGCATTATAATTAACAATTGCATTGATAGCTTCTTGGCATAATTTACTTACATCAATCTTAGTTGGATTAAATTGTAAAGAACCAGCTTCATCTTCGGCAATAATTAATAGGTCTTCAACAATAGATGTAATCCGTCGAACTGCTGAATCCATTTTGTGAAAATGTTTCTGCTTTTTGTCATCGGTCAATTTATTAAAATTGTGGTGCAAAATATCGGCAGAGGATTGAATTACTGATAGCGGAGTACGGATTTCGTGGGATATTGTGGCGATAAATTCGGATTTAGTATTGCTTAGTTCCCGTTCCCGTTGCAGTGCTTTGTATATTTCTGCTTCAGCTTGCTTGCGATGGGTAATATCTTCAGCAACACCCACCATGCGAAAAATCTGCCCATTTTCATCTTTAACCGGAAAAGTGCGATCGCGTATCCAACGCGTTGTACCGTTGGGCTGAATGATGCGATATTCCTCATCCATCGATGTAGGATTATTTTGAATCGCAGCCATTGTATGGGGAAGTGTTTCTGGATGTATCGGATCTAAAAAAGTTCGGGGATTTTCGTAAAGTGAAGCACAACTTTTACCCCAAATTTTTTCGTAACCAGGGCTGATATAAAGAAATTCGGTGATATCCGCATCGCATACCCAAAATACAATATCAACATTTTCGGCAAACTGCTTAAACTCCTCTAAATTTTGATGCAAATCTTGTGATTTTTGTTTACGCTTTGTAATATCTTCAGCAATACCTGTCATCCGATGAATATTACCTTGCTTGTCGTAAACAGGAAAAGTGCGATCGCGCACCCAACGTACCGTACCGTCTGGACGAATAATGCGGTATTCTTCATCCATATCCCAAGGTTCTTTACCTATTGCTGCTTGCGTGACACGCTCTACATCATGAGGATGAACGGCTTCTAAAAACGAGTGAGGACTTTCTATGAGTGAAGCGACAGTTCTACCCCAAATTTTTTCATACCCAGGACTCATGTAGTAATACTCGGTTACATCGGGAGAACAAACCCAAAAAGCACAATCTACATTATCCGCAAATTGCTCAAACACTTCTAATTGTTGTAAATACACCTATTAACTCCTATAAAAAATAAGCTGAATAATTTTATTGATAATTTCGATAATTTTGATAATTAGGTTGCGAACAAATTAATCGTATTACAGGTATAAATTATAAGCGAAAGATTACGCAAATTCCCGTTTAAAAATGAAATAGAGCAATTCAAACCTCTAGAACAATTGTTTTCACGTTGTTATGCAAAAAAAATAAAACTTAACAATTGTAATTGTTATGCAGTACATAAATATTTTTTATACTAAATAGGTCGGCATTGAAAATCGTTACTACTTCAAGGCTTTGATGCCAATTTACTCAAAGGTACGTTAAATTGATATGCAAGAATTAACTCGATAAAGACCGTCAAAGCAAGTTTTATTCAAATAAATTAAGCGAGCCGCTGTTTCGAGATCGGTTTTTGCAGATGTTTGAGGCGGGTTGTAATAATATTCTTTGCTACGATCGTATTCGTGTATTTTTAACAATCCAATTAGTTCTGGTAAATAGTCTTTTACACAAACGATATAATCTATTAATTAAGTGAGAGATTTGACAACTATTAGATTACAATAACGAATGAGTAAGTAGCTCGAAAAAGACAAAGCAGTTTATAATAAGAAACTCTAAAAAAAGATGTTTGATGGTTTTTGGGAGAATATCGGACGCTACCCCCGCTACTTAATAACTACCGCGTTGGGTATATTTCTAAATGCGTTTGGCTGGATAGAACCAGTGTTTAAACGCCCTATCACCTCGATTATTTTTGTCGGATTCTTAGTGGGTATTCTCGTTTTTATTTCTTTTACCCTGCGTGCAATGCTTGGTTTAAGTACAATCTAGTAAAGGTAGGCTAATTGTAGTGGGGGTTTGACCTCCACATTGAATGAGCCGAATATTCTATAGTAAAACCTCTAGACGGGAGGCTATTTTTATGGCTACTAATCGCCGCGTTTCCCGCGTTGCTGAATTAATTAGACGGGAAGTTAGCCAAATGTTGCTCAACGGAATTAAAGATGACCGAGTGGGTACCGGAATGGTTAGCGTTACTGATGTAGATGTTTCTGGCGATTTACAACACGCCAAAATCTACGTTTCAATTTATGGTACCGATGAAGCTAGAGAAGAAACAATGGCCGGTTTAAAATCGGCAACTGGTTATGTCCGTAGCGAACTCGGTTCAAGAGTTCGTTTGCGTCGTACCCCAGAAGTCATTTTCTTAGAAGATCGTTCGATTGAAAGAGGTAACAAGGTACTATCGCTTTTAAATCAAATTAAAGATAAACAAAAGCCAGAATCTCAAGAAGGGGCAGAAAATATTGACTAAATTGGCAAGCATGACGATTACTTTTTTGAATTGAATAAATACAACTATCAGACGCAGCCACTGTTGCGTCTGTTTTAGTTTGTTGGCTTAAGAGTAAGCAGAGGTAGCTCAGGGAAAAATAATTTTGAGCTTTTAAGATACATTTATCATGATTAATTTGGTTGAGTATTAGTACTCCACCACATAAGTTCTGATGGGTCGAGGTAGTGCGTTCGCGTAGCGTGTCCTCTTAGGACAGCGTCCCGCTCGCTGGTTGTAACGAGGGAGCGAGACGCTCCCACTACGAGCGCGTTACCCAGCAAAATTAATGTGGTGGAGTATTAGTACTCTATTTAATTAATTTTGACTGGTTCGTTTTCCCACAACCGTCGGGAGACGTTGCATTGCAACGTCTCTACAACCTGTCAGAATTTATGAAATAAATTAGTAGTGGTCTGTCCCATTAGTTTTGACAGGTTATTTTTTAGTCCTATTCATAGGAATGAAAGCTATTAGAGGGGACTTGCAGTAAGAAGGCAGGTTCTTTCCCCCGCTTCATTTTCAAGAAACTTAATTTATACGCTTATTGCAAGACATTAATTCTTTTTTATTCGCGTTCGGTCAATTTCCTTGGATTAAATAGTGATGGCTTAGGTTCTAACATCTTTATGGGTTCTTTTACGAAATCTTATATCATACATTGTTATATACCCCTATTCTGAAGAAATTTTAGCCACTTTACGAAAGTTAACAATCTGTTATCCAATGATTTACCTAAGTTAAGATGATTTAATAACTAGAAAAAGTTAGATATTATACTAATGTAATAGATGCTTTTCACTGTTTACGTAAACCATATAGATCGCTGAAATTAATCAATGATGCTTTATGCGGAGTTCGGCAAGATTTATAACTATCTCCGATCTGCTACAGCAATCTATCCGAGGCGTTTTCTTTGTAGGTAGTGTTTTAATTAACTATGCAATAACTAATCTGTTTAAGAAATTGTTAACAGTAGGTAAGTATTCAGCTTTTTTGTTGTAAATTAATTTCTATATAGAGCAAATTATTATACATTTTTTTCAATTCAATATTTTTCCACTTGTTACCCTATGGACAGATGCGCTCAAGCTGGTGGGACTGCTATAGATAAGTTATTCAATCTATAAGCCTATTTATAAGATTACAAACCTTGCCTACTGCATTGATTTTATCTGCTTAACAGTATCGATAGAATTATTTCACAAAACACGACTGGATAAAAAATAATTTAATGTTATATTTACTACTCAAAAAAAATATATTTAACAGAGGTAAGAAGTTTATCATGAAATCATGACATTCTTAACATATCTTTATATTTTTTGAGGTTTTATAGCGTCAAAATGAAATCAGTTCCGTATAGCAAATTACAAAAAAAAGTAAGAGCGAATTGGTTTATGACCATGTTCGTTTCGGGTAAATTTTGGGAATAATACTTACGTGTAAAATAGCGAGTGGCAATTATGAGTGTGAATACGGTGCCTTCTATCAATTACTCTTTAGACGTGATTCAGGATGAAGCGCGGCGATTGGTTCAAAAAGGAGTAGTTAGCCGACAGCAGCCAATATATACGTTATGTCAATACATACCCGCAAGAGAGTGGGTTTGTATCGAGTGCGAATTGGAAAAATGCGAATTTTTACTACGCGATCGCATAGCGGATTTAATTGGTAGAGAAGTTTGGGAAAACGACTAATTTTAAGATCGGTTTTGTATAAGTTTTGGTAGTGACGGAATTCGAGTTAGCGATCGAATCAAACTAAATAATATTAAATGCTGGCAACAGCTATAGAGTCTCTGTTTTTAATCTGAAAAATCCCGTCCAAATTTTCTTTGATATCATTTTTTAAGTCAGCGCGTCCCATCTGAGCTATTTAGAGCCGTTAACGGTTCGAGTATAGCTTCTACCTTGGGGGGTGCTGTCTTTTTTGTAGTATTTAACTATTTAGTATGTGTATTCTAGTGGTAATGCAATATACCTTATTGTAAAGATAAAGTCAAGCTTATAGCTGTATTTTTGATGAGTAAGTCAAGCCTGGGGGTTGCATAAAATAGAAGGAAGAACGTTAATATTACCCTCACTTTTAACAAGCGCTCGTTAGTAGTATGTGGCTCCTACCTAATTTATTTTTTTGTTATGGTGGTTGGAAACTTTGAACAGCAATTGTTAGAGAGAAGTGTTGATTGCCATCTGATGGTTAAAAGAAATAAATATTCCTGTATCTTTTCAGGGGGAAATAATTATGAATGAAATTGCGAACAAAACCACTGGTGAATTCTCCAGAGAACAAGCATTCGTGCTGTGGTTTGATGAAATTGGTATTAATGATGTTGCTATAGTTGGCGGTAAAAGTGCGTCTCTGGGAGAAATGATTGGACAATTGACTGCGAAAGGGGTTAATGTTCCTACTGGTTTTGCCACTACTGCTTATGCTTATCGTTATTTTATTAAGTCAGCTGGTTTAGAGGAAAAGCTGCGGAATCTTTTTGCCGATTTGGATGTTTCGGATTTACAAAATCTACGCATAGGGGCTTCTAAAGCGCGGAAGTTGTTGTTGCATACTCCATTTCCTAACGAGTTTAGGAGTGCGATCGCCACATCATATAAAAGATTGTGCGAGCGGTATAATGCCGATACAGATGTTGCGGTGCGCTCTAGTGCAACTGCTGAAGATTTACCGGATGCGAGTTTTGCAGGGCAGCAGGAAACTTATCTGAATATCACCACGGTAGAAGAGGTTTTAGCCGCAACTCATCGTTGTTTTGCTTCCTTATTTACAGATAGAGCAATTTCTTATCGACAAACTAAGGGCTTCGATCATTTTGATGTTGCCCTGGCGGTGGGAGTGCAAAAAATGGTGCGCTCGGATTTAGCAACTTCGGGGGTAATGTTTTCCATCGAAACCGAAAGTGGTTTTAAAGATGCGGCTTTGATTACAGCAGCCTATGGTTTAGGGGAGAATGTAGTTCAAGGAGCCGTAAATCCCGATGAGTATCATGTTTTTAAACCAACATTGATATCGGGATATCGTCCAATTATTGATAAGAGATTGGGCAGTAAAGAAATTAAAATGATCTATGATGACGGCTCGAAGAATATTAAAAACGTGCCGGTATCTTCTGCCGAAAGAGCGAAATTTGCTTTAAACGACGAAGACATTTTACAGCTAGCGCGTTGGGCTTGTTTGATAGAAGATCATTATTCTCACGTTCATGGTAAATATACGCCGATGGATATGGAATGGGCAAAAGACGGTATTACCAACGAATTATTTATCGTCCAAGCCCGCCCAGAAACGGTACAGTCGCAGAAGCAGCAGAATACTTTAAGAAGTTACAAACTTATTAAAGAGAAGAATTCTCCCCCTCTTCCCCCTCTTCCCCCTCTCTCTCCCCCTCCCCGACTCTTCTCACCACCGGGCGTGCTGTAGGAGAAGCTATTAGTAATGGAAAGGCGCGGGTAATTGTAGATATTAGTAAAATTGAGCAGTTTCAAGCCGGGGAAATACTGGTGACAGATCGAACAGACCCCGATTGGGAACCGATTATGAAAAAAGCGAGTGCGATTGTGACAAATTCGGGGGGAAGAACTTGTCATTCGGCGATTATTGCCAGGGAGTTGGGTGTACCGGCGATTGTAGGATGTGAAAATGCCACCGAGGTTTTGAAAACTTCGCAAGAAATAACGGTTTCCTGTGCGGAAGGGGAAGAAGGTAAGGTTTATCAAGGATTGTTGCCTTTTGAAGTGGAAGAGGTGCATTTAGAAGATTTACCGCGCACCCAAACACAAATTTTGATGAATGTAGGGAATCCTCAAGAAGCATTTCGTTTATCTACGATTCCTAATGATGGTGTAGGGTTGGCTCGCACTGAATTTATTATTGCCAATCAAATCCAAATTCATCCGATGGCTTTGCTTTATTTTGATAAGTTGGAAGATGCATTTGTTAAAGATAAAATTGCTCAGATAACCGCACTTTACGATGATAAACCCGCATTTTTTGTAGATAAATTAGCTCAAGGAATTGCTCGAATTACAGCAGCTTTTTATCCGAAGCCGGTAATAGTCAGGATGTCAGATTTTAAAAGTAATGAATATGCGAATTTATTAGGGGGAAGGCAATTTGAACCCAACGAAGAAAATCCGATGTTAGGTTGGCGGGGTGCAGCGCGTTATTATGACGAACGCTATCGCGAAGGTTTTGCCTTGGAATGTGCAGCGATTCTTCGGGTACGGGAAGAAATGGGTTTGAATAATTTGATTCCCATGATTCCCTTTTGTCGTACTCCCGATGAAGGACGTTTGGTAATAGAAGAAATGGCGAAAAATGGCTTAGTTCGGGGTATTAATAATTTGCAGGTTTACGTGATGTGCGAGTTACCAAATAACGTGATAATGGCAGAGGAATTTGCTCAAGTTTTTGATGGTTTTTCCATTGGTTCCAACGATTTAACTCAGTTAACATTGGGTTTAGATAGAGATTCTTCGTTAGTCGCAAGATTATTTGATGAGCGTAGCGAAGGTGTGAAAAGGATGGTTAAGTTAGCAATTCAATCCGTGAAAAAGCATAACCGTAAAATTGGAATTTGCGGACAAGCTCCGAGTGATTATCCAGAATTCGCTCAGTTTTTAGTAGAGGAAGGGATTGATTCGATTAGTTTAAATCCCGATTCTGTATTGAAGACAATGTTGGAAATTGCCAAAGTTGAAAAGGAAGTTGTTAGTGGTTAGTTGTTAGTGGTTAGTTGTTAGTAGGTTGGGTTAGACACGAAATCAGTTTTGAATGTAACGATAATTTAAGTTATCGTGTCGTAACCCAACATTCGTGTTTTTAGATAAAGCTTTTACGTGGTGGCTTTAGCCCTAAAAAAAGTCGTAGGATGTTTAAATTTTGCATCAAATATTTAACCCGCTTAGGGTTGCAAACCCCAAGCTAATAGCGTAAGTCCATTAAAATGGACTAAAACGAGTAGGTGAAATGAAAATAGAAGCAATGGCTCAGATTCGAGCCAAGCTGCGTTCTAGTCATGCTGCTAATGAAGAATGAACCCACAATTTCGTCTTACCGAACCTGCTGTTAAAGATATTGAGCAAATTGTTAACTATATAGCAAAAAAAGCTGGTTTGCAGCAATCTGAGCGTTTTTTGAGCAACTTAGACGGTAAATTCGCTAAAATAGTCCAATTCCCAAACCTCGGACAACGACGTGAAGAAATTCTAGTAGGATTACCTAGCTTACCGATTGATGAAGATGTAGAAATTCTTCGTGTTATCATTGGCTATCGAGATATTTCGGCTTTGTTTGCAGAAGAAAGTGAGTAAAAATTTTTTTAACGCTACTAAATATCAAAATATTACATCCTAAATTGTTTTAGAAGGTAGAAAATAGGTTGGGTTAGACAGGATTAATTTTGATTTAAATTGGCTGCGTGAGAAAAAAAATCAAAAATGCGCTTCAATGATGTAGGGATGTAGTGATTTCGGCGCTTATTAATTCAGTGATGACTCAAAAACAGTCTTTTTCTTGGTTTAAAGTTGGCATGATAGCCGTGTTTCTGCTGTCAGTTGCCTTAAGATTTTGGGGATTGGGACGATTTAACACTCTGGTATTTGATGAAGTTTACTACGCGAAGTTTGCTCAAAACTATCTGAGTCAAACTTCATTTTTTGATGGACATCCCCCACTAGGAAAATATATCATTGCTATTGGAATGTGGCTGAGCGATTATTTTCCTTTTTGGCAAGATACTGTAAATGTTCTTACGGGTGTAGCTCGTTCCCCTTGGAGTTATCGGTGGATAAATGCGCTGTTTGGCTCTTTTATCCCGCTTATTGTTGCTGGAATTGCTTATCAATTAAGTTATCGTCGTAGCTTTGCTTTTTTGGCTGGTTTATTTACAGCTTGCGACGGTATATTTTTGGTTGAGTCTCGTTATGCTTTAATTAATCAATATATAGTTATTTTTGGATTATTGGGACAATGGTTATTATTAATCGCTTTAGCAAATACTAAAAAACAACGTAAGCTGTATTTAATATTTTCCGGCATCAGTTTTGGTGCGGCGATTGCAACAAAATGGAATGGCTTATTCTTTTTGATCGGCGTATATTTAAACTGGATGCTTGCCTGGTTGAAGCAACATTTTGCAGCGAAAGACACGGCAAACAGTACAAATATTTTAGAAACAGATCAATATTATGTTTCTTCAGCGGAATTAAGGCATACCACCATATTAACTGTACCTCAAAAAAGTATAGCTAAACCTTTATTCTTACCGCTACAAAAATTAGGACAACTAAAGATATTTACTGCTGCATTTTACTTAGGAATAATCCCGCTGATAACATACAGCTTAATTTGGATACCCCATCTTCTGCAAAATCCTAAATACAATTTTATAGAAGTACATACTCAAATTTTATTTTTTCACGGTCGTCTTGGTGGTAATACTGCTGATATTCATCCTTACTGTGCAGCTTGGTATAAATGGCCATTATTAATTCGTCCGATTGCTTATTTTTATCAAACAGCAACGAATACAATCGAACCCGTATCAATTATCGGGCCACCTTTACCATCAAATACGGGTAAAGTTATATATGATGTTCATGCGATGGGCAATCCATTGTTATGGTGGTTTAGTTTTGCTGCTTTATTGTTTTTAATTGTTGCGGTTTTATTTGGAAAGATAATTATTCCTTCAATTCAACAGAAACGTTTGTCTTTGAATTCGTCATTTTCTGTTGATACTGGGATTGCTTTATATTTAATTTTAAATTATGCAGCTAATTTACTACCTTGGGTAAAAGTTAATCGTTGCGTTTTCATATATCATTATATGACTGCTGTAGTTTTCGCATTTATGGCTTTAGCTTGGCTGATAGATAAATGCTTACATAGTTATAATTTGGAATTTCGAGTCTTTGGACTTACAATTACTTTTTTAATTATTATTGCTTTTGTTTTTTGGATGCCGATATATTTAGGTTTACCTCTTTCTGCTGATGCTTATAAGATGCGGATGTTGCTTGATTCTTGGATTTGATCGGTTAGCAGTTACCAAGCATTTTAAATTTTTATACCTGATATGAGACAACTATATATAAATTATTATTTTTAAACATATCTTGATTTAAATTTAGGACTTACGCAAAAGGGACGAAATTACGTCATTACGAGCGAAGCGAAGTAATCTCCCCAGACGCTGGGACTGCTTCCCTACACTGCGTTCCCGTCGCAATGAGAATTTCACCTGCGTAAGTCCTGAAATTATTAAAACGTCAATTAAAAAGAATTGTTTTTTGATAAATCTTATCGATACTATAGATAATAGTTTGTTATATTTGAAAAGATCGATTAGTTAATTGAAAAATTAAATAATATAAAATTATTAAGAAAACTATAGCGTTTTTTGGTTGAGCTTAATACAAATCTGTCTTAAACCTACAGAATTATATACTAAAATCGGTTAAAAATATTGCGAATATTTCGATGAATTGATACTGAAAATAAATATACCAGAGTTTTATTGTGATTAAAAATTCAACCTTAAATGCTTTAGAATTAACTTTATTAAAAGAACCAGTAATTCATTTAAATAGTCAAATCCAGAGTCATGGTGTATTACTCGTTCTTCAAGAACCATCATTAGATATTTTACAAGTTAGTCGTAATGCAGCTTCGATTCTCGATCTTCGGATAGAAACGCTCTTAGCAAAGAATTTAGAAGATTTATTAGACCCTTATCAAATTGGGAGAATCAAATCGCGTTTAGCAGAAGATGCTCTTGATTTTACTAATCCGACTAAAATTTGGGTCAAAAAAACAAGAGAAGACTATGTTGTTTTTGATGCGGTATTTCATCGCAATTCGGAAGGGATTTTAATTTTAGAATTAGAACCAGCAATTTCTGAAGATAATGTTCCTTTTTTAAGCTTTTATCATTTAGCTAAAGCTTCTATTAATAAGTTACAAGAATCTGCCAGCCTTGGGGATTACTGTCAAATTATTGCAGAAACAGTACGAAAAGTCACCGAGTTTGACAGGGTGATGCTTTATAAATTCGATCGTGATGGGCATGGCTGCGTAGTTGCTGAAGATAAAGTGGAAAGTATGCAGCCTTATAAGGGTTTAAATTTCCCAGAATCGGATATTCCTAAACCTGCGAGAAAAATGTTTCTTTCTAATTTGATTAGATTGATACAAGATAGTCAAGAGGAACCTGTAGATATATTTCCAGTTTTAAATCCAGTTACAGAACGTCCAATTGACCTAAGTAGTTCTACTTTGAGAAGTCCTTATCCCTGTCATGTAGAATATTTACATAATATGGGTGTAGGTGCTTCTTTAACTATTTCTTTGATTAAAGAAGGTAAACTTTGGGGCTTAATTGCTTGTCACCATCCAACACCGAAATTTGTTTCCTTTGAGTTGCGAAAAGCCTGCGAATTCTTGGGAAGAATGATATTTAGTGAAATTTCGACCAGAGAAGAAACTCAAGATTCCGACTATCGAATGAAGTTAAATGATATTCAATCTAGTTTAATTGATTGTATATCTCAAGAGGATAATTTTATTGCTGGTTTAATCAAGCATCAGTCCAATTTATTAGATTTAACCAGCGCTCATGGTGCAGCAATTTGTTTTAGTGGAAATTACACTTTAATTGGTGAAACTCCTCAAGAAGAAGACTTAAATGGTTTAGTTACCTGGTTACAAAATAACGTTGAAGAGGAAGTTTTTTACACCGATTCTCTGCCAAAAATTTATCCAAGTGCAGAAAAGTTTAAAAATATTGCCAGTGGATTATTAGCGATTCCCATTGGTAAACGAAATTATGTATTATGGTTCCGTCCGGAAGTAATTCAAACTGTTAATTGGGGAGGAAATCCCAATGAAGCATTTGAAGTTAACGAATCAGAAGGAAATTTACGTTTATGCCCGCGTAAGTCTTTTGAATTATGGAAAGAAACTGTTCATTTAACATCTTTACCTTGGCAATCTGTTGAAATCAAAGCAGCATTAGATTTGCGGAGAGCTATAGTTAATATTGTATTAGAGCAAGCTGAAGAATTAGCTTTGTTAGTAGCAGAATTAGAACGTTTTGATGGTGGAAAAAATTTGCTGACATTGCTTCTTACGATTTATAGGAACACTTGATGAAAATGCTAGTTTACTAAAGTAATATCATGAGCGCCGCGCACTACATCAATTTTGAATCCAGTTCTCTCTAACCTTGGTTTGTTTCCCCCAACAACATTCCAAAATTCCACTGCACCTGTTTTGGGACTTTGTTCGGCATAATTGTAGATAACCACAGCTAAAGATTTACCATCAGCATCAAAGGTGGCTTGCTCGGGTAATAAACCTTCAAAACCATATTCTTCTAAAGTGGTTAACTTGCCTGAATTCTTATCAAACTGTACCAAGGATAAGGAACTATAAGGTTTACCGCGCCAAGCTGGGGGGAAGTTAGGAGATAAATAGGTGCGTCGCATATTTACTGTGGCAATTAAAGAGTTATCGGGATTGAGAGCGAAGCCTTCGGGGCTTAAACCTACTTCGGCTCTGGAAACTATTTCTGGTGACTTTCCCTTACTGGGTTCAAAACGAATTGCAATTATCTCACCTTTGGGGTTCATGAGAAAATTGCCTTGTCTAAAATTTCCCCATGTACTCCATTTTAGGTCGGTAACAAGAAAAAACTTGCCATCTGCACTAAACTTTCCGTGACTCAGATGGTTTCCGACTTCAATTGGTTCTCGGTAAGGTTTTACTGTGACTTCATTGTTAGCATCAGCTTGCACTTGATAAAACCCGACTTGCCCACCATTTTGGTTTATTGCTAAAAAATTTCCAGATGGATGCCAAATAGCTGTTTGATTATCTGTATCAATACCAGTACTAGGAATTGAAAAGTAAAAACGCTTACCTAGTTTCCCATCAGCTTGAAGCTGCACAATTAAAAGCTCACGTTCCTGCTCGCTTATATTTACAGCTAAAAATCGACCGTCGGGACTAATACTAATATGCTCGGGATTGCGTCCAACATCCACTGATTCAAGCATTTGGGGTTTTGTTGGATTAGAAATATCTACTACCGTCAGTTTTCGTCCTTCTGGCATTTCATCAATAGATTCAAGCTCCTGAATACCATCAGCCGGACGCGATCGCACTTCGACTATGTAAGCTTTTGTACCATCGGGAGATGTGGCAATAATTTGGGGCCAAGACATCACAGAGTTAGATACTTGTAATGTATTAACTTGGGGCTGTTTCGGATCTAGCGGTAAATCAATCGCAGTTAAAGTATCTTCGATACCTGCAACTCTGTCTAATTTAGCATCCGCATAAGCCGTCGCTACCATATCAGCATCAGAGGCTATCAGCAAAGCACGTCCGTTAAACTGTACTGATGAATTGGCAATGGGAGCAACTTTTATTGGTTCAACTAGTTGCAACAAACTATAGAGAATTAATGCCACAACAAAACCAAAAATTCCCAAAGAAATACGCTTAAACCACTTTGATTTCAAAAGCATCATAAACTATCCTTTTAATTTGGGTTTGTATAGGTGTAAGTGGGTATGCAAAAGCCTCTAGCTACATAAACAAGCATTCTGTTATTTTTTGTATTTTTGTGGTTTACAAATTCAGTATCTTTAAAGGATATTTACTGAGACTATTTGTTCTATTTACAACACTATTCACCTGAATATTTGAATTGGATAGAAGAATCTTAGTTAGGTGTTTGATTTCGTGTAACATCAATCCCAAATGTCCGAGCAACAATCAATGGATTAAAATATTCGCGTATAAATTTAACTTTGTTACCGCTTGTTTGAAATACAAACATATAATTATTTCGGTAAGGTTTGCCATTTTCTGCTACTACAAAATCACCCTGGGCTTCTACAACAACTATGTTTGGATTTCTGGTTTCATAGACGCGAATCTGCTCAAATCTAATTTCACTAAAAAGTGCTACCGCTCCTTCTATGTATCCCTGTGCAGCTTCTTTATTCGGAAAATTTCTACCTTGCAAATCGTAAGGAAGTTCTATTGCTGCATCTTCAGCCCAAAGTTGAGAGATTGCGTCAGTATCTTGAGCTTCAAAAGACTGCAAAAATTGCTTACCTAGCCGGGAAGCGCGCGAACGTGGAACAATATCATTTACTGAGTTGAAGGTGCGTATCTGACGTTGCGCTCTCAAATTTTTCTTCTCAAAACGATTGGCTAAAAGTACTTCGTTTTGAGAATTTGCACTTGTCATAGATACAGGTACAACTGTCGCAAGAGTAGTAAAAACAAGAGCAGCTAAAACACGTTTCATTACCAAATAGCTCCTAAAAACTATGATTACTAAAGAGATGAAATCCTTTACATGTCAATACTTGAAAGATGCTCAAGCAATACAGTTCGATGCTCTATTTACAACAAAACTGTTCATATTTTCTGAATCTGAAAATACAGGACATTTACATGTGTACAATCAAACTATAGCAAAATTTATAGCAACAAGTTGTACTCAACAAGTTGACTATAATGGTCAGTGTATACTTGGGTAACGAAAATTGTCAACTCCTTTATCAGAAATTAAATGGCACTGACGCAAGCAATATTGGCATTGTTAACAAAAAAATCTGCAAGTGGTTACGAGCTAGCAAAACAGTTTAATGCTGACTTCGTTCACTTGTGGAAAGCTTCTCAACAGCAGGTATATCGGGAATTAGCCAAATTAGAGGAGCAAGGCTTGGTTAGCTGCGAGATAGTACCACGAGATGCTTTTTTAGATAAAAAACTTTGTTCGATTACAGATACGGGTAAAAAATATCTAATGGAATGGATAAATAAACCTTCTCAACCGGCAATTTTACGTGAAGATTTGATATTAAAAATGTTGGCTGGTGGGCTTGTTGAACCTAGAGTATTGCGAGAAGAATTAGAACGTCATCGCCGATTGCACCTGGATGCTTTAGCAAAATTCCAAAGAATGGAAAACAATTATTTAGATAATAAAGAATCTTTACCAGCAGAAAAAAAACTACAATATTTAGCCGTGCGTCGGGGTGTTTGTTACGAACAAGATTGGCTCAACTGGTGTGATGAAGCTTTAAAAGCTATTGAGGAATTAGAAAAATTATAAAAAACTATAAAAATTATCATTTGAGTTAAGCTTTATAAAGAAGCATTACGATGGGAAAATATTGTGTCAAAGCCGAAAGAAGCTCCGCAAACTCAACTTCCTTCTTTGATTAAAAAAGCTTCTTGGGATGGTATTACTGTCGAATATAGTTTATTAGATGCTGTGGGTGAGTTTGATTTTGCGATGCCCAAGCAGGCTATCAGTATTGCTTTTGCACCCCACGATAAGGTAACTTGGTCGGTTGATGGTGGTTCGAGTCAAACCACTGGATTACCCGCAGGAAGCGCGTTTGTGTATGGCGATCGCCAATTCATCTGGCACAAACGGGAAAGATGCAGCGAATATATTAATATCATGCTCTCCCCTCAGTTTTTAGAGCAAGTCGCTTCCGAAAATGGTATATCTGCTCCTGTGGTTTTGTTGGAGGTAACAAAATTTCCGGTAGCAGAAATAGCTCATCGTGTAGGTTTTTATAATCCCAGTCATTTCACTTCGCAGTTTCGCAAGTTTATGGGGATGACACCGAAGATGTTTCGTGATAGTAATTGGTAATTGGGGATGGGGCATTGGGTAATTGGTAATTAGCCAGACTTGATATGATGAATCAAATTAAAATAGATAAAAGTTTAATAGAAAGTTTGCTTTTGCAATGTTGGTCATCTGAAACAAGCAGTTTATATATTATGAATAATCCAGCGCGTGGACAATGTGATGTCACAGCAATTGTTATTTATGAGTATTTTGGTGGAGAAATTCTCAAAACTTTTATAGACGAACAAGCTCACTTTTATAATCGAATAAATGGGATTCGTTATGATTTCACTGCTAGTCAGTTTCAAGTAATTCCTGAGTATTTGGATTTACCCGCAAGTAGGGAAGAAATTTTAAACAGCAATTTGAAAGTGAAACAGCAATATGAGATTTTGCGGGGATGTTTTAATAAATTGTTTCTAAAGAACTAATTAGAAAAGAATCTGAAACTAATAAAAATAAACGAACAACTGATTTTCGCAAAATTATTTCACTCTAATTGTAAATGAAGCTTCAACGCTGCATCTACCAATTGCATTATTTCCTGACTTAAACTTCCTTGTACTTCTTCTTCAATACGCTGTTTAGAAATTGTTCGTACTTGATTAGCTTGTACTTTGGAAATTTTTGATAAACCACTATCTTCTGGTTGCAATAGCACCTCGAATGGATATACACGAGCTACACTCGAAGTTATCGGAATAACTGTAATAGTATTAGCAACCCGATTGTTGACATCATTACTTACAATCAGAACAGGACGACGTTTAGCAATCTCAGAACCTACTGCTGGATTTAAATTAGCGTAGTAAATTTCACCACGTTTCATCATTTAAACCATCTGCAACTACTGTATCCCAAGCAGAATCCACTTCGTTCGATGCTTGTTTGTAAGCTTCTTCAAGTTCCCGATTTCGTAACAATTCTAATGCTTCTTCTATCACCTGAGAGCGAGATTTACATTGATGATTAATTTTATACTGCTCGATAAATTGAACTAAATAATTTGATAGCGAAATAGAAAGCTTTTCAGAATGCATATTATTTTTGGTAGGAATAAATAGTCATCTAAATCTTTCCTACCAATAATACATCATTTAAAGCAACATCATCCAAGCCTTATTCGCAAGCACCAGCTTGACGTAACAATTGCTGTACCGTCCAATCCGACAACATCATGGCTGTATTCCCTTCGTTGTCTCGGATGTTGACATCGGCTCCCGCTTCAATCAGTGCTTTTACTGAATCAGCATTATCGCAACCTACTATTAATGCTGTTTCACCGCTATCATTACGTGCATTCACATCGGCTCCTTGGTTAACTAAAAACTTGATTATTTCAGGGCGGTTAGAAGCAAAAAGACTGCTAGCGATACACATCAAGGCTGTTGTACCTTCTTCAAATTCTTCTTCACCACCCAGATTTGGATCTGCTCCGGCATTTATTAAGGCTTCTATAACGCTTTTATGCCCGTACATTGCCGCTAGCATCAGTGGACTTTTACCACATTCGGTGATTGCGTTTGCGTCTGCACCTGCTGCGATCAATTGCTGAACTTTGGCTAACTTACCGTACATTGCAGCATCACCCAGTTTTTCTGACAAAGATATATTTTCATCATTATCGATATCATTTTTCATTACTTGAGCCATACCACCCGAAGCAAGCCCGCTCGTAAACTGCAATAAACCGTGCCCTGGGTTGGATTGCTGGCGAATTGTGTATTCATCTACCATGTGTGCGATATTTAATAAATCCTCAAACATGGGTAGCGCTTTACCACAACGTTTTTCAAAGTCTTTGACGTATTCCAAATGCTGCGATATCAGTTCATTCACCTTTAAATTAGGTAAAGAAACGCGAAATAATCCTTGCTCTTCATAAGCATTTTGAATAACTTGTACCGTGGTGGTTGTTAAATAACTGTTATCGGTAAATCTAGATATGCAATCGATTCCTCCAAAGTTGGATTCTTGTGCCATCACTGAAATTGTAAAATGCTTTTCGGGACTAACATATGCATAAATTTCTAATTGATGAAGTTGCGAGCAAATTAGTTTTCCCACATAAACCATACTTTGATTAGCAAGTAATTGCCCAATTTCAAGAATGCTTGGATGGACATTTTCTGGCAGCTTTTCATATTCTGTACCAAAGTAATCTCCACCTTGTCCGCTATAAATTAAAGGAATGGGTTGGTTTGTACTCATAGGATTTAAAAATATGATTCTAACGAAATATTTTCTTAGAATACTCGGAATATATCTATAAATTCACAGGTTTGTAGTAAGGACTTTTGGGGCTGGTTCGTTTTTTCGCTTATATTTGGGAGACGTTATATATAACGTCTCTACAACCCGTCGGAATGGTAATGCATTGGTAGCGGTTGCGTCTCGCTCCATATTGAAAGCTAGCGAGCGGCACGCTCTCACTACAGGATACGCCTTATAATTTATGCGATTAATCTTGTAATTTCAGTTGCCACCGTTGCGAAATATATCTTTTATCTACTGAAGAAATGATTATTAAATAACCTCAAACCAAAATAAAATGAACGCACAACCGCAAAATAATAACTTTAAACAAAACCCCTGTCATATCTGCGGCTCACAATATTTTACCTGGGGACGTAGCGTGGGCAATCAATACGACTGGCTATATTTCCGTGCAGATGGAGGTTGGTGGGGAGATGGTGAAAAACTCCACGCTCGTAAGTGCAGTCAGTGTAAAAATGTCCAGCTTTTCGCTGATGTGGAATAATTTTCAAATAAATTAGAAATTCTATACAAAATAATAATGTAGCTATGGTTATTTTCTAAGCCACAACTACATTATTTTCAGGAGTAAGGCTGCGTGTCACAAGACTATTTATATGTAATTATTAAGTGAGTCTTTTAAAATTTTAAGGCACTATTTGAACCAGAGTTCCAATTTTCACTTTTTCGTAGAGTGCGATAACATCTTTATTGTGCATCCGAATGCAGCCGTGAGAAACAGCCCTTCCAATCGATTGCGGACGATTAGTTCCGTGAAATCCAATTTGAGTTTTACCATCCGTCCAAAAACCAATCCATCTCACACCTAAAGGATTATTTTTGCTTGGTGGAATGATTGCCCCTGTTTTGAAACTTTTGAAAGTTGGATCTACTTCTCTAGAAAATATATTAAAGCTGCCTTGGGGAGTTTCGTAACCGGGCTTTCCCACGGCTATTGGATAACTTTTTATGGGGCGATCGCCTTTATATACGTATACGCGCTTTGCCTTCAATTTTACAACTAAACGAATTTCTTCTGAAATAGATTCAAAAACTGTAGGATTAATTGTTGTACTTTTTAAGATAAGCTGCCAATCTGTATCAACCTTTTTGTTGGCTTTTACATTCTCCCCAGTAATTATTTCTGCATCGGAGAATTGATAGAGCGTATTAGCTAAAGATGGTTGAACAACTACAAAATTGACTCCACTACCGCAAATCAATAAAGTCCCTAAAACTAAAATATTGCTTTTTAAAGAATTCCAACTCATATCTATTTTCATAAAAAATTTTTATCAAATACGCATAGGTATTCTGATTTTTTAGCACCAAAAGAATAAAAATAGGTTCGGTAATACCAACTATTTATATATGTGTTTAAATGAAAAATATTTTTAGTTTAAAAAGGCACAGTCAAATAGACGAACGATTGCCAAGAAACAGCAACCCCAGAGAAAACCCTTGCCATATCTGCGGCCATCAAGAATATATCTGGAGATGTAGCATTAAATATTAAATTACTACCACGTTTTTTCAGTTCAACCATCTGCTACCACCGCATCCTAAGCAGAATCCACTTCATTCGATTATTGCTCTACAAATTATAGTCAACAAAGGTCGATTGTCTGTAGCCGTATTTGGACTTGTGACTTAGTATAGAAAACATCAATTCTTCATAATCAAAAATGAACGTTCAACACCAAAAGAAAACTGCCTTAATTACCGGAGCAAACAAGGGAATCGGATTTGAAACTGCTAGACAACTAGCTCACCGTGATATTACGGTTATAATTGGTGCCCGTGACCAAGAAAAAGGTAAGACTGCTGTTTCCAAATTGTGTTCGGAAGGTTTGGATGCACATTTCGTAAAATTGAAGGTGACTGATGAAGCAAATATTCAACAAGCAGCAGAATTTATTGCCCAAAAGTTTGGCAAATTAGATATTTTAGTTAATAATGCAGGGGTAAATATTGAATTTGCCAAGGGTTTATTTATACCTTCACAAGTCAGTATTGATGTCCTCAAGGAAACCTTTGATATTAATTTCTTCGGGGTTGTCGCTGTGACTCAAGCGATACTTCCGTTAATTCGTAAATCTAATGCTGGCAGAATCGTTAATGTATCGAGTAATTTAGGTTCTCTAACTTTACACCAACAACCTAGTTTTCAGTTTTACGACATCAAACTACTTGGTTACGACTCCTCTAAAACAGCTGTAAATGCTTTTACAGTTCATCTCGCTCACGAACTCAAAGATACCAACATAAAAGTTAATTCCGCACACCCAGGTTGGGTAAAAACCGATTTAGGAACCGATGCAGCAGAGTTAACCGTAGAAGAAGGGGCTGCAACATCCGTTTGGCTGGCAACTTTACCTGAAGATGGTAAAACTGGAGCATTTTTTGACCAAAACCAACAGCCGATGCCTTGGTAATTAACTTGCTCAATTTTGAATATAAAATTATTTTCCGTTAAACCTTGACCAATCGGTTTAGGTTCTGTTATTGTAATTTACATGAGCAGAGGACCAAATAAAAACTTTGAACCAGAAATGGTTTTAGCGAAAGCGATGGAGGTATTTTGGGCTAGGGGTTATGAAGCTGCCAGTCTTGCCGAATTGCTACAAAATATGGGCATCAGTCGTAAAAGTATGTACGACACTTTCGGCAACAAGCAAGCTTTATTTCTCAAGGCTTTAGAGCATTACGCTCAAACTAATCTCCGTGAGATTAGGGAACAGTTATCAGCATCGGGTTCACCGTTGGGGAATATCGAGCAACTTTTACTAAGTATGCAAAAAACTCACGGTAAATCTGGTAGTAAAGGCTGTTTGTTGGGTACCTGTACTGCGGATTTTGACACTAGCGATGTCGAAATTGCTCCCGTTTTACGCAGTTATTTTGCGAGGTTGGAGAATATCTATTATGAAGCTATTTCTCAAGCTCAAGCAGCAGGGGAGTTAAGTACGGAAGCATCGGCTCGCGATTTAGCAAGGATGTTAGTTTGTACAACTCAAGGAATGGCTTTGGTAAGTAGAGTTTTAGATAGCGAAACTATTCCGCAAAGCGTAGTTTTGATGACTATGAAAGCGCTGAAGAAGATGTAATTTTTTTGCTTTAACTTAGACCGATTGGTATAGGTTTTGATTTATCCGAATAATTAACAAAGGAAAAATAATCATGGAACGTTTAAATAATAAAACTGCGGTGATTACTGGTGGTACTACTGGAATTGGTTTTGCGACTGCCAAGCAATTTATTCAAGAAGGAGCAAAAGTAATAATTACTGGACGTGATGAACAGAGGTTGAGCGAAGCGGTTGAGAAACTGGGAACAAAGGCTATAGCAGTGAAAGCCGATGTGCGTTATCTTACCGACTTGGATAATTTAGCAACTAGAGTCAGTGAAGAATTTGGCAATCTCGATATTCTGTTTGCGAATGCTGGGATAGGTTATTTTTCACCTTTAGAGCAAATCGATGAAAAGTTTTACGACAATCAATTTGATATCAATGTTAAAGGTGTTTTCTTTACGGTACAGAAATTAGTAGGACTTTTGAAACCAGGAGCAAGCGTGATTCTTAATGCTTCGGGGGTTAACCAAAAAGGAGCAGCAACGGGAAGTATTTATTTTGCAACTAAAGCTGCGGTGCGCTCCTTTGCTCGTTCGTTAGCTGCTGAATTGGGTTCTCGTCAGATTCGAGTTAATGCAATTAGCCCCGGTGTTGTGAGAACAGAGTTTCAGAGCAAAATGGGCTTACCAACAGAAATGCTTGAAGGATTTTTGAACGTTGTTATACAAGCAGCACCCTTACAAAGAGAAGGAGAAGTAGAAGAAATTGCCAAAGCTGTGGTGTTTCTTGCTAGCGATGATTCTTCCTATATGACAGCTAGCGATTTGGTTGTTGATGGTGGATATATGAATGTTTGAATAAACTGTTTCTATGACAAAAATCCGATAATCTGCTAACTATATCTCCCAATTCAGAATAAAAGGAAGAAAAACAATGAGTAAACCAGTTTGCGCGATCGTTGGTGTTGGTGCAGGTAACGGTGAATCTTTTGCTCGTAAATTTGCGGAAGAAGGTTATCAAGTGGCAATGTTAGCTAGAAATATCGATTATCTGCAAAAATTAAGTAAAGAAATACCACAATCTAAAGCTTATCAATATGACGTTACAAAGATTGATCAAGTAGAGGAAGTTTTTAATCAAATTGAATCGTCTATGGGTTCAATATCCGTTTTAGTTTATAACGCTGGTGCTGGTGCTTTTGCTAATATCGAAGATGCGACGGTAGAAGATTTTCAACGTGCTTGGGAAGTTAATGCAAGGGGTTTATTTACCGTAGCTCAACAGGTTATCCCCCAAATGCGTAAAATTGACGGAGGTAATATTGTGATTATTGGAGCCACTGCTTCTATTAAAGGTAGTGCGAATTTTACTCCCTTTGCTTCAGCAAAAGCCGCTCAAAGAAGTTTAGCGCAATCGATGGCAAGATATTTAGATCCACAAAAGATTCACGTTTCTTATATTATCGTTGATGGTGTAATTAATTCTGAACGTACTCGGGGATGGATGCCAGATAAGCCAGAAGATTACTTTATGAAATCCGATGATATTGCAGATTCGGTGTTCTTTTTAACTCAACAAAAACCTTCAGCATGGACATTTGAGTTAGATTTACGTCCGTTTGGGGAGAAGTGGTAAAGGTTAGGAGTTAGGAGTTAAGAGTTAAGAGTTAATTTTTTATTGTTCACTGCTCACTGCTCACTGCTCACTGTTCCCTATTCCCTGTTCCCTATTCCCTGATACTTACTTTTAGGTAACTACTTTACATTGGTAAACAATTTTATTACAGTCATGAGCGTAGAAATACTCATTGAATAACAGTTAAAACACTTATGTCTAAGATTGCGATTGTTTATTTCTCTGGAATGGGACACACTCATTTGATGGCTGAAGCTGTTGCTGCTGGTGCTAAGAAGGTAACATCTACGGTGGAATTATTGCGTATTACTGGTGAACAAATTACCGATGGGCGTTGGCAAGATGATGCTACGATCGAAAAGCTGAATCAAGCCGATGCAATTATATTTGGTTCACCTACTTATATGGGTGGAGTTGCAGGGCAGTTTAAGTGTTTTATTGATGGTGCAGGGGTTTGGTTTGAGCAGAAGTGGAAGGATAAAATTGCGGGAGGTTTCACTCATTCAAGTTCCCCTAGCGGTGATAAGCAGGGGACTTTGCTTTATTTAGCAACTCATGCAGCGCAACAAAGTATGATTTGGGTAAATGTTGGTGATTTACCAAGTAGTTATCAGGGGAAAGATGATGGTGTTAACCGTTTGGGTGGATTTCTGGGAGTAATGGGGCAAGCTGCATTAGATATGAGCGGTAAACCACCAGAAATTGATAATGGCGATCGCCTCACTGCCGAAAGATATGGTGAAAGGATTGCAATCGTCACTCAAAGATGGCAAAAATAATTTAGGTATTATAAATAGCTCATAAATAGTCCCCCCTTTAATAAGGGAGGGGTTGGGGGGATTTTTATTATGTCAAATTTCAACGATAAATCAATTCTAGATAGTTGGAATCAAAATGCCGACTCTTGGATAACTGCGATAGAAAATGAAGAAATCGCAAGCAGAAAAGTTATTACAAATAAAGCGATTATAGATGCAGTTACAAGTTATTCTCCTTCAACTATTATTGATATCGGATGTGGTGAAGGTTGGTTAACTCGTGAATTAACTGTTAAGGGAATTGAAGCTTTGGGTGTTGATGGAATTGATAAGTTAATTGAAAAAGCGCAGTTAATGAATTGTGGTAAATTTCAAGTTGCTTCTTATGAAGATATTGTAAATAAGATCCCCCCAACCCTTCTTGAAGCAGGGCTTTTTTCAGGCAGTAAATTTGATGCTGCGGTTTGTAATTTTTCACTTTTAGGAAAATATTCTGTAGATAATTTAATTGCTTATATTCCTAGCTTGCTGAAGAACAATAAATTATTGTTTATTCAAACACTTCATCCTGTTATAAGTTGCGGGGAATCAACTTATGTTAATGGATGGAGGCAAGAATTTTGGAATGGTTTTAATGCTGATTTTAAAGCAGCACCTTGGTATTTTCGCACATTGGAAACGTGGATACACTTGTTAAAATCTTCTGGTTTTTCGATTTTAGAATGTCGAGAGCCGATTAATCCACTTACTCAGAAACCTGCTTCAATGATTTTTATTGCTGCTTATGATTAATTTATTCTATTTGTAGGGTGTGTGACACTTCGAGTAATGCCGGTACGTAGCGATAATTTTTTTTTGTGTCACGCACCAATGGGTGTATTGTAATTTTTGAGATTGGGAAAGGAAATCAGGACTTACGCAAGCCCCCCTTTATAAGGGGAGCCACTCCGTTGCGCGGGTTCCCAAGGCACTGCGTTGCGGAGGTTCCCTCCGTTGTAGCAAGTGCCGCCGCGTTGTAGGAAGTGGCGTGGGTTGGGGGGATCTAAAATGTCTGGAACACTATATTTTCCGTTATTGATGCGTAAGTCCTAGAAATATCTTATGATATCTAATTTTCCGGTGTCGGAATAGTTTTTTTACATTCAGTTAATAAGAAAAAACCCATTTACTACTCCTCCGTAGAATTGTTTAAAATTAGAGGGAATAGAGTTTCCTGAAAAAAGGAAAGGTGCGGCTACATGGTTGATGGTAGAAATTATTCAAGAAACAATTGAGACTGAAATTGAAGGAGTAACTAAAGTATTAACAATTGATAGAGCCAGAAATTTTTATTTAGACATTGGATTTGAAGAAAATCCCGAGTATTCTAGAGAATTAATTTTGAGTTCGTTTTATTTGTGCCTACCTACTTATCAGGATTGAATTCAATTAATGCTCGTTTTACCTTCTGTTCCGATACAGGTATTAACAGCCATCATAAGAAAAAGGGGATTATTTGATTAAAAATCCCCCTACTCGCTACTTGCTACTCGCTCGATTCCGCAATCATCCTAACGAGAAATCAAACCCAAAGACAGCATCATTGAAATCATTATCGCTTTCACCAAGATTAGCCGGTAAATCTTCAAAACCAAAGATATTGTTTCCCCGAGCTTGTAAATGGGCAACTCCATCGGGGTTAGCTGCGGTAAAGCCAAAATAAGCTACTGCATCATCAAGGGATTGTGCAGCATCATTAAATGCATTACCTTCTGAGGCTTCGCTTTCAACAAATCCATCAAAACCTAACTCCCCACCGTTAGCAATAATAAAGGGAGCATACAAATTACCTCCATCAAGAATTACACTGCCAAATTCTTCAACTGAGGTGTTTTCATCTTCTTCTCCTAATGAACCAGCTTGTAGGACAAAATTATCAATGCGATTTTCAATTGCAGCTAGTGCATAACCTTCTTGTTGGGGAAGAATATCGGCTATACCATCATCATTAGTATCTATTCCGCCGTTTGCATCTACTATTTCGTAAAAACCTACAAGGTTGTCAAAGGCTGCTTCTGTTCCTAAATCCAACACATCATCAGTAAGTCTGGCAACAATATCAGTTCCCTCGGAAGTGGGAGTTGTATCGAAAATTAAACTGTTGACTGTATTATCTTCGTTTGCATCAAATACAACATTGACAATTTCTCCAGTTTCTGGTTGGGAGCCTAATGGAGGAGTATCGGTAACTTCTCCAACATTTATCTGTACCGTTGCAGGTTCGGAAGTTAATTCGCCATCGCTAACTGTATAGGTAAAACTATCTGTACCGTTAAATTCTTCAAGGGAAGTGTATGTAAATGAACCGTCGCTGGTAAAGTTAAAATTACCGCTATCGGGAGGATCGACAATTGTAGCGCTTAATCTATTCCCTTCAGCATCTGTATCGTTTGCTAATATTCCCGAATCAACATCTACATTTAACTCTTCACCAGAATCAACAGTATAAACATCGTTTTGACCTACTGGAGCGGTATTGGTCAGTGTTCCCACATTTATCTGTACCGTTGCAGGTTCGGAAGTTAATTCGCCATCGCTAACTGTATAGGTAAAACTATCTGTTCCATTAAATCCTTCTAGAGGAGTATATGTAAATGAACCATCGCTGGTAAATTCATAACTTCCATTGGTCGGATTGCTAACAACCGTAGCATTTAAGGTATTACCTTCAGCATCTGTATCGTTTGCCAATACTCCGCTATCTACATCTATATTTAACTCTTCACCAGCAGCAATAGTATAGATATCGTTTTGAGCTACCGGAGCAGTGTTGCTTCCTGGGGGTGGAGCTTGAACATTTATTTCTACAGTTGCAGGTTCGGAAGTTGATTCACCATCGCTTACTGTATAGATAAAGGTATCGGTTCCGCTAAATCCGTCGAGGGAAGTATAGGTAAACGATCCATCGCTGGTAAATGTATAACTACCGCTATCGGGAGCATCGACAACCGTAGCGCTTAAATTCGCACCTTCGGCACCCGTATCATTTGCTAACACCCCTGCCGCTGCATCTACATTTAAAGGCTGACCGGAAGCAATAGTGTAGCTATCGTTTTGAGCAGTTAGAACGGCATTATTTACTGGATTTTCTGATTCACTTTCTGTTACAGGTTGGGAATTATCAGCTTCTGTTCCAGGTTGAGAATCTTCTGCTTCTGTTACAGGTTGGGAATCTTCTGCTTCTGTTCCGGTAGAGGAATCTTCTGCTTCTGTTCCAGTTGGGGAATCTTCTGCTTCTGTTACAGGTTGGGAATCTTCTGCTTCTGTTACAGGTTGGGAATCTTCTGCTTCTGTTCCAGGTTGGGAATCTTCTACTTGTGTTACAGGTTGAGAATCTTCTGCTTCTGTTACAGGTTGGGAATCTTCTGCTTCTGTTACAGGTTGGGAATCTTCTGCTTCTGTTCCGGTAGAGGAATCTTCTGCTTCTGTTACAGGTTGAGAATCTTCTGCTTCTGTTACAGGTTGGGAATCTTCTGCTTCTGTTACAGGTTGAGAATCTTCTGCTTCTGTTACAGGTTGAGAATCTTCTGCTTCTGTTACAGGTTGAGAATCTTCTACTTCTGTTACAGGTTGAGAATCTTCTACTTCTGTTACAGGTTGAGAATCTTCTGCTTCTGTTACAGGTTGGGAATCTTCTGCTTCTGTTCCGGTAGAGGAATCTTCTGCTTCTGTTACAGGTTGGGAATCTTCTGCTTCTGTTACAGGTTGAGAATCTTCTGCTTCTGTTCCGGTTGGGGAATCTTCTGCTTCTGTTCCGGTTGGGGAATCTTCTGCTTCTGTTACAGGTTGAGAATCTTCTGCTTCTGTTACAGGTTGAGAATCTTCCGCTTCTGTTACAGGTTGAGAATCTTCCGCTTCTGTTACAGGTTGGGAATCTTCTGCTTCTGTTACAGGTTGAGAATCTTCTGCTTCTGTTACAGGTTGAGAATCTTCTGCTTCTGTTACAGGTTGGGAATCTTCTGCTTCTGTTCCAGGTTGGGAATCTTCTGCTTCTGTTCCGGTTGGGGAATCTTCTGCTTCTGTTCCAGGTTGGGAATCTTCTGCTTCTGTTACAGGTTGGGAATCTTCTGCTTCTGTTCCAGGTTGGGAATCTTCTGCTTCTGTTCCGGTAGAGGAATCTTCTGCTTCTGTTCCAGTTGGGGAATCTTCTGCTTCTGTTACAGGTTGGGAATCTTCTGCTTCTGTTCCAGGTTGGGAATCTTCTGCTTCTGTTCCGGTAGAGGAATCTTCTGCTTCTGTTCCGGTAGAGGAATCTTCTGCTTCTGTTCCAGTTGGGGAATCTTCTACTTCTGTTACAGGTTGAGAATCTTCTGCTTCTGTTCCAGGTTGGGAATCTTCTGCTTCTGTTACAGGTTGGGAATCTTCTGCTTCTGTTCCAGGTTGGGAATCTTCCGCTTCTGTTACAGGTTGGGAATCTGACGGAGGAGTTGCAGCTTGTTGTGGTTGTGGTCCGTTTAATTCTTCTTCAGGAGTTGCATTGATTTGAGTTGCCATAATTTTGATTGCTAAAACTTACACAAAAGCGACAGTTTCTATGAAAAATTGGTATCTTTTTCATAAGGGTCATTAGCCTTTATATATCTCTTGTGAAGAATTGCAAATAATCCTAAAGGAATAAAAATAGCAATTGAAAAAAAAATATTTTGTGTATACCACAACTATTTACTTTTGCGGTAATTATTTTTAATTCTAGTAAAACCCTTTTAACACAACTGTTCTGATAGAAGAATTAATTAGAATTGAACTTATATTTAAACTTGTGATGGTTATTCTTTAAAAGATTGAATAATTAAATATCAATGTTGTTCTAATCGATTCAAAATAAATCGTAAATAGCTCGAAAACCGATGTGATAGTCCTTCATCTCTTTTTGTTTAATAGATAAATGAAGAAAGCCCACCTTAACAGTGGACTCGAAAGGGTAATTAAATTTGTAGTTTGGGCAGCCACTGCCTTACGCAGAAGCACATATTGATGTAAGTCTTGAATTATTCAGTAACGCTTGAGGATTGTGAAGTTTGAACGCCGGAACTGGTATTACCTTTGGCTTTACTTAAACCAGACATCATGATAAAAGCACCTAAGAGGATAAACACGCTAACAGTTCTCAAACCTACAGTTGCTAAAATTTCCATCCATAATACTCCTCCAGGATAACCCTTGGCGGTAACGGTAAAGCTTTGGGTTAGACCAAATATGGCAGCAAAGACTTGGATTATAAGACCTGCATAGGAACTGGGGACAAAAAACCAAAATAATAGTTTAGCTCGTAATTGAGTGAAGCAACCATAGGGAATAGCCATCCCTACAGCCATACTCAGCAGTCCTGACATTATGCCCAAAGTATGAGCAGAAAGCCCTCCTCTAGGATTGGTATAAAAAGGTATGAATAGAGGTGCAATACAACCTAATGCAAAAACACTAAAACCATGCCATAAAAATCTACGCCGATACTCCCCACTCTGAAATTGGCTCAACAAATTGGGCGTTGGAGATGATGAATTTAGATTATTAGTTTGGTCAGATATATTAACTTGCATTTTTACCTCAAATCATTGTTTGGTTCAACTGTAAAAATCGGAAATTACTCATTCTGACATTCAATAATGGTGCAGGGGGATTGAGTTTTTATAATGTTGGTAACTTGTAAACCTGCTTTTTGTGCGAGTTTTATCAACTCATCTTGAGTGCGTACCCACGCTCCAGGATGGGTAATTAACAACTGCAAATCTAGAAAGGTGGCAAAAGATGATTCTTGAGAACAAACAATCGGATCTATAATTAATAGTCTACTATCCTGTGGCATCGCCTGTTTGCAGTTGCATAAAATTTTGATGGCTTGTTCGTCGTTCCAATTGTGGATAATTTGTTTGAGAACATAAATATTCCCTCCCGTAGGTACGGAAGTAAAAAAGTCTCCCTCTAACATCTCATAGCTTTTATCACTACTGGCTCGATCGCGAGCAATAACTGATGGTAGTTCAAATAAAACACCACTCATGGTAGCATCAGCTTCTAAAATCGAAACTAATAAACTTCCGTCTCCCCCACCCAAATCAATTATTTTAGACTCGGAGGGGAAATTATAAGCTGCTAAGACAGCACGATTAATAATAGTGGAATAGTTTTTTAATCCTGCTTTGAAAGTAGCAAACTGTTCTGGATTTTGTTTAAAGTATTCAACCAGCGGCATTCCTAATTGAGTGCTTACACCAGAAACTCCTGTTTTGAGGGCAGTAAACATACTTCCCCAAGTTTGCCATAACCATTGCTCGCCTTCTAAGATAACCGCATCACGTACCGAACCTGGAAAATCCGATTGCAAATATTCTGTCATCGGGGTGTTGACAAAGTTTGAAGGAGCGGACTCGGTAAAAATACCGTTACTTGCTAAGGCTCGCAGTATACGATATAGAGATTGGGTTTCGACTTGCGTAAATTGGGCTAATTCATCGATAGTTTTGGCACCATCTTTGAGTAAATCGGCAATACCAAGTTTAGCTGCAACGTAAATTCCTTGACTAATGTAATGACCTGTTAGCATTTGCATTAGCTGTTCGGGAAATGGTTTAACGTTTTTGTCATCGTTTGTCTTGAGTGTAAACATTTTAATTCGTATTTTAGAAGTGGATTACGACAGATTACTGCTTTATTAAATTAGTAGAGGTAGGATTTTTTGATTTATGCAGTTTTGGGAAATTATTAGTTTTTTTAGATAACTGAAACCTGTGTAGAGACGTAGCACTGCTACGTCTCAAAATCTAAATTCATACCTGGATATGGCTAACGCCGAGATTTTTAAAGTTTTATCGTTTCTTTAACGATACTTTAATGCCATTTTTCGGTTGTAAAGTAACTGTAGGAGCGGGAATAATAGATTGATTGGGAACAAGATTGATTTCAAATTTTTGAGCAATAGTTGTTAACAGTAAAACCGCTTCCATTAATGCAAAGTTTTTACCGATACAGGTGCGAGGGCCACCACCGAAAGGCATATAAACCCCGGCTGGTAATTGCTTTTCTAAATCTGATTCCCAGCGTTCGGGTTTAAATGATTGAGCATCTTCAAAATATTTTTCCGAACGATGCATCACCCATTGACTGACAAAGATTGAACAATCGGCAGGCACTTGATAATTACCAATTTTGCATTCTCTACTTGTTTCAGCATTGACATTCCATACCACCGGGTAAAGTCGCATCGCTTCTTTTATTACCATATTGGTATAGGGTAAGTTTGGGATATCAGAAATTTGAGGAGAGCGATCGCCTAATACCTGTTTTAATTCCTGGTGTAATTTAAGTTGTTTTTCGGGGTTTTGCGATAATAGCATCCAAATCCAAGTTAAGGTGTTAGCGCTGGTTTCATGTCCTGCGAAAATTAAGGTGGCGATTTCATCTCGCAGTTGCTTGTCGCTCATTTGCGAACCATCATCTTCATCTGTTGCCTGCATCATCATGGATAGTAAATCACCCGTGTCTTCATTGCTAATACGCCTTTCACCGATAATTTGGTAAATATATTTATCTAGCTTCTTAATGGAATTAAGATAGCGGACATTCCCCGGAGTGGGAACTTGGCTTGGTATAGGAACTAAAGACTGGATTTGGGCTAGTAACCATTTTGCAGATATATTCATGGCCTTAGCCACATCACCAGCTTGTTGTTCTGAAGCATCGCGATTAAATATGGTTTTCATGACAATATCAAAGGAAAGACGCATCATTTGAGTCTGAATATCTAAGATTTGTCCATCTTCCCAATTTGCAACCATTTTTTCGCTATATTCGACCATCACCTCCCCATAATTATTAATCCGCTTTTTATGAAATATAGGTTGAGATAAACGTCGTTGACGGAACCATGTTTCCCCTTCACTAGTTAAAATTCCTTTTCCCAGTAGAGCATATAGACTTTTTAAGGTATTTGACCTATGAAATGTATCTCTCTCTCTTAATATTTGTTGAATGTATTCGGGTTTTGATATCAAAATTGCTTTTTTATCAGCAAGACGTAGGGGAACTATTTCACCGTATTCTTCAAAGCATTTTGTCATAAACAATAATGGATCTTTTGCAAAATCAATTAAATTACCTAATAGAAAATTTCCTTTTGGAGCGGGTAGAGAAAAAGGGTTTTCGGTTGGTTGTGACTTCTGTGTTTGTATCGAATCTGTTTGCGAATTCATAATTGTCTTCATGATATTACTCGATTATTTCAATTAATTTTGATTACTTTTAACTTGAATAAAATTGGGAAGTAGAAATAATAAAGGGTATTTCAAATATGCAGATTTGACCAACTCAAATTCCTACTTCCCGCCAGGGTGAACAATTAATTTATCTAAATGTTCGTGCTTCTTTATCGCGATTAACTTTTAGATATTCCTTCAGGAAAACCTTGACGTAAAACTGTAATTGTTTCATCCGTGTATCCTTCATCTTCTTATTAAATGTGTAGGGGTACATCGAATCGAAATATGCAATCCTTAGAATTGAGAATAGCGCCTTGTGAAGGTTAAAGGTTAAATAGAGAGGAGCTAATCATTATTTCTCCTTGTCTCCTTGCCTCCCTCTCTTCAAAGTCATTCCCCCAGTACATCTGTTGGAGAGTTAAAAGCTACTTGTAAACTTTTTGGGCCGTGAAAGACTATATTATTTGCCCATTCAATGGAATCTTCTTTTAAACTTAAATTTGGCAATCTATTTACTAAAGTGTTTAACGCAATAGTCACTTCAGCACGAGCTAAGGATGAACCCAAGCAGTAATGAATTCCGCTTCCGAAACCGCTATGTTTAGTTGCTTCTCGTTCAAAGTTTAATTCGTCGGGATTTTCAAATTGTTCCTCATCGCGATTTGCCGAGCCTAAAATTAAACCAACGCTGTCGCCACGTTTAATTACCTTGCCGTCAATTTCAAAATCTTCATAAGCCCAACGACTAACCATTTGTACCGGGGAATCATATCTTACCAACTCTTCCACCGCAGCGGGAATTAATTCAGGGTGCGATCGCAACAAATTCAATTGTCTGGGATGACGCAATAGAGCCAATATTCCTTTACTTATCAAATTAACTGTAGTTTCATGACCGGCAGTTAATAAGTGAATACACGTAGCTAGAATTTCCTCATCGTTTAATTTATTTCCTTGAACTCTAGCTTCAACCAAAGCAGTAATTAAATCCTTTCGGGGTTGTTGATGTCTTTTAGCAATTTCCTTTTTAAAATATTCGATAAACCCTTGAGTAGCAGCTTCTGCTTTTTCGTAAACTTCCGGAGATGGAGTTAAACGACTGGCACTAGCGTGTTGCAGAGATAAAGCCCATTCTCTAAATAAAGGTCTATCTTTAGGGTCAACACCCAACATATCGGCAATTACCATAATCGGTAAAGGGAAAGCAAAGTCTTCAACTAAATCCATCTCACCTTGCAGATGAACTTTGTCTAACAGAGAATCAGCTATTCCGATAATGGCAGGTTTGAGATTCTCCACCATTTTGGCAGAAAATACCTTATTAACAATAGTTCTTAATCTGGTATGAGTAGGAGCATCGCGAAACACCATCCAATTGCTCACCATCGAACTAAATCCCCGATAAGCCTTTGGTACGGGTGCCCCTTCACCATCATCTCGTACCTTACTAGCTTCCCTACCAAACTTCGGACTTTCCATCACCTTCATCACATCCCGGTAGCGGAATAGATACCAAGCACCATCTAATTTAGGATTTGCAGAAACTCCCCAATGTACCGGATCAACACTTCTATAGCGACTATAGTAAGGATAAGGGTTGCTAATTACTTCTTTGACAAATGGATTTAATCTTTCAATTGTTGAAATTGACATCTTTCCCCGCAGATTTTTTTATTCTTTATTCGTTATTGATTCTTAGGGATGAGCTTTTGGGGGTTATGCAAATTTGGTAATGGATAATTGGTAATTGGTTTAACTTCTTATCTCTCTTAAGCTCTTTCCTCTGCGTACTCTGTGTCTCTGCGGTTTTATAATCCTAAAGTTTCAATACAACCATAAATGTAGATGGTAGATAGTAGGTTGGGTTAAAAGTACAAATGGTACATCTGCTCCCACTCAATATTTAACTTACGCTTTTAACCCAACATTGAGGTTTTGGTTATAGATTACCAAGTGGCGATCGCCCGATTATATTGATGTTGGGTTAAAGAGGTTTATCTAAGTCAAGCTCAAAAATATTCTTCAATTTAGGAGAGGATAATTACGTCTTCCAACCATAAATAAAAGGGAGACGTAGCAGTGCTACGTCTCTACAACAGTTGTGGGTTATTTACGAACAATTTGATTTGCGTTGCCCGTTCCCTTCATATATTTTAAATTTGACCAGATTTCACATCGATAAACAAACTGAAGATTACGATTGACATTACACTTACAGCAGCACCGATGAAACAAACTGCTGCGATTCCTCCGATACCAAATATGATTCCTGCAAATACTCGCCAATCCCTCTACCAAGTGCTTGAGTTGTGACGTTGAGAGACATGAAACCAGAACGGTATTCTTCAGGAGCAAGTTTAGCGATCGATGATTGAAGGGTAGGAAATGCTAAAGCTTCAACTATTCCAATCAGCACTGAGGGGACTACCAACATGGGAATTGAATCAACTGTGGGAATGATGCATAAAGCAACTGCAAAGATGACAAAGGATATTTGAATTAAGTTGATTTCAGAAACTTTGTGAGCAATTAAGGTGACGAAGAAGGAAAAGACTGTTAAAGATAAAGCGTTTGCAGTTAATATCATTCCAATTACCGCGCTCGTTGCTCCCAGATTGTCTCCTGCGAAGATTGGAGTGAATGTATAGAATGCTCCAAACTCTACCATGAATAAAGTAATTACCGCAGAAAACAACAGTAAAACATTTCGATTTTGAATACTTTTAAGTATATTTTTTACGTAGCTACCGAGGTCAAATTTTTCAGTATGCTTTTGTCTTTTAGGCAATTTAAGTTTTAAGCTTACTAGTAATGCAACGGGAACAGCTAATAATGATAGTGCGAACGGGTATCTCCAATTTGAAGAAGCTAACACTCCTCCCAAGATCGGATAAATAGTTGAACCCACACCGATTGCACCTCCATTGAAAGCCATTGCAGCCGTTAATTTGTTCCCACTATATGAGCTACTAATCATTGAGAGTACCAGAGCCTCTAAAGAAGCACCACCAAGCCCCTGTAAAATTCTCCATTCTATAAGAGAGCGGAAGTTAGGAGCAAAGGCACATAAAACACCGCCCAGAGCGAATACGAGTAAGGAAGGAATCAAAATTTTCTTAAAGCCAAAATGGTCAGCTAAAATTCCAAATATTGGTGTTCCAATTGCAACTGGAATTAGATAAGCTGCCATAATCAATCCCGATTGTTGCGGAGAAATATTTAATCCTGTAGCTATAGTAGAAAGAATTGGACTTATGCTGAATAAAGGCATAATTGCCACAATCATAATACTGACAACAATTAACAGATTTTTATCTTGAAAAATATTGCCTTTTGATTCTTTTGCTTTACCTAATTGAGAATTGATTGGTGTTAATGATGTAGTCATTTTCTTCTTTTCCTTAGTTAAAATTCTTTGAAAGTTGCGTTATTAATTCATAGGGAATAAGAAAAAGCTTTATGCATTTAATATCGTTTATTATTTGGTTATTTCTCAAATTATGCTTAATTTAAAAAGTTTATAGATTTTTATGAATTGCATACAACTAATTCTGACCTTCTCACCTTTGATGTAATAACCTTTATATAAGTGACCTTCGATATCCCCTCATACCAAAAGCTGTAGATATAGTAGATATAAATATATAAATAATTAAATAATTTTGCTTGACTACCTATAGACGCGATCGCATTTATTTCTCTACACTAGTCACAAATGTTATAAATGAGATAATTTATGGTTGCGTCAATTAAACGAGTTGCTTTAGTCGGTGGTACTCACGGTGGGGAGTTAACAGGAGTATTTTTAGTTAAGAAGTTTCAACAATTTCCTCAATATATTCAACGTCATGGTATTGAAACTATTACTTTAATTGCCAACGAAAAAGCTGTTGCAATGAGAACAAGGTATATTGATACAGATTTAAACCGCGCTTTTAAACAGGAAGATTTAGAAAATCCTCAATTAAACAATTACGAACAATCATTAGCGAGAAAAATTGCTCGACGAATAAAAGAAGAGAAAATTGATTTAATAATTGATTTGCACAGCACAACATCTAATATGGGATTAACGGTAATTCTGTGCAACCCCAATCCTTATTTATTACGATTGGCTGCATATCTTACAGAAGTTAATCCTGAAGTGAGAATTTTACTATATACCCTGCAAAAAAATTCATCTCATTTAAGAGGCTTAGTAGAATTGGGTATCACCATTGAAGTGGGAGCAGTTGCTAATGGCATATTAGATGCAAAATTCTTTCAACAAACTGAGAAATTAATTTATAGTATTTTAGATTATCTCGAAGCCGAGGAAAAAGGACAACCCTTATCTGTTCCCTCCAGCTTTACTTACTATTCCGCAATCGGAACAGTTGATTTTCCCAGAAATGAGCAAGGAGAAATTACAGCTATGATTCATCCCCAATTGCAGTTTCAAGATTATCAGCCGTTACATCCTGGCAATCCGATTTTCATTACTTTTGATGGAATTGAAATTTTTTATCAAGGAGATGAGATAGCATATCCGGTATTTATTAACGAAGCAGCTTATTACGAAAAGGCGATCGCCATGTATTTAACTAAAGTAGTTAGTAGTTAGTGGTTAGTTGTTAGTTGTTAGTTGTTAGTGGTTTAAAATAATTTATTCTCTCCATCACCGAACCGTAGCCATACAGGTAATTTCGGTTCTAGCGCCGAGAGCCAAACCACTTGCACCAAATGCACTCCGAGCGGGAAAGCGATTTTCTGAGAAATAAGTGGTGTAAACTTCATTCATTGCTTGCCATTCTTTGATATCGGCTAACATTACACTACATTTGAAAACTCGATCGAATGAAGAACCATTCCGTTCGAGGATCTCGTTTGATATTTTCCATCGCTTGTTTGGTTTCGGCTTTAATTCCACCTTCAACTAATTGTTTTTTACCGGGAATATTGCCGATATTTCCTGAAAGATAAAGTGTATTACCCACACGTACAGCTTCTGAAAACGGAACGTTGAGAGAAGTTGTATCTTCAGAAGTGAGAAATTCAACGTATTTAGACCGTGGCTTTCTTTGTTGAGCGATAGTAATCGAACTTACAGCAATACTTGATAAAGCTACAGCTATTAATGGATATATAAATTTATTCATCTTTTTTAAGTGTTAGGAAGGATTTAGTTGTTAATAAGTACCCGTGTAAAATTAATTTAACATTTCGTTTGGATAGGGAATAGGGAATAGGGAACAGGGAACAGGGAACAGCTATATAACTGACTAGTAAATATACAATTAATGCAGGCTTACCTACTTGGTTAATAGTTAATAGTAAAAAAAACGGGTTGAATAATCAACCCGAAGTATATTTGTTTAATTTAGACAGGACGAGCGCCTAATTTTGGTCCAGTTTCGGCTCCTACAACTCCATCTACTGTTACATTGTTATCCTTTTGAAATGCTTTGACTGCATTCTCGGTGGTTTCGTCGAAGTTTCCATTTACTTCAAGTTGATATCCTTTTGCGGATAAGTCTTTTTGTAAGCGTTCTACTTCCGAACCGTTCATTCCACGACTTAAAGTTTGAGGTACCATTGTTAAATTTTCCTTTTTTGAATTAGTGTTAACCTTGCGGTCTTATTTAATATTTAGGGATGGGTTTTTTCGTTTATGCAATTTTTAACAGTGAGCAGTGAGCAGTGAGCAGTGAGCAGTTATTAGTTACCAGTTACTAGTTTAAATAGTTTATTCTCCCCCCTCTTCCCCACGCCACTTTGCTCGTACTACGGCTCGGGACAACCCACGCAAGTGGCTCCTCTCCCCCTCTCCCCATTTATACTTTGGTAAGACTTAAATTATGGAGATAAAGGTAAAATGACTGACCAGTCAAACGCATTTGTGCAAATAAACGAAGACGATAGTGCATTTGTCACTACCGATAAAGGAACAGAATATGTTTCTGATGAAATGAATGTTGTTTTGGAAGAGGTAATGCGGGAAGTGGTAAATTCTGCTAACTATATTCAATCTCTCGATCCCGATATTAATCAAGTTGAAGCTCACAGCATTTTAGTAAAAGTGATGTCTAATTATTTTGCTAAATTAGATAACTATCCAGAAGCTAAAGCGGAATTATTAACTTTAATTCAAGAATTTAAAACTAATCGTCAATTAATATAATTTTATATGTGTATATAGGGAATATCAATATTTCCTATATATAGACCTCTGAAAAATACTTATCAACTGACTAAACGAACAAATTGGGAAAGGCGATCGCACTCAGTTATGATTCTAAAATCTGTTGTAGAGGTAAACTAAAAGCTGTAATCAACCAACTTAACTTTTAAATTTTAATGGATTTTCAAGACATCAGTTAAATTAACGGATATTACCTTTAACCTTTAACCTTTTTACTCATCCCCAAATTCCACAGGATATTTTAATGTAGATAACATTTCTTTCATCTGCTCTCTTCCTTGTGAGAAAACTTTTGCTACAGAAGGTTTTTCCGACAACCTTTTAAAATAAGCTGTCAAATTGTGTAAATGCTGATAATCGTAAACAATCCTTAGATAAGAAAGAGTAGGAGCAGCACTACAGTCAGCTAATGTAAATTCATCCCCTACCAACCAGGTACGATTGGCTAATTTCTCATCAAGTAAATTACAAGCTGATTCCAACAATCGCTTTGCTTTGACAACTTCCTTACTACCTCTTTCGGAGGGCGATCGCTGACTATCCTTAAATAATGCTTCTCTCCCCCCATTAACGTAAACATCAATAATTCGTTCGAGCATTCGCATTTCTAAATTTGCGCTAATACCCTTGGGAATTAACGGAATATCTTTTTGATAACTGTCCAAATATTGAATCTGGATGCTCGCTTCTAAAATTATTTCCCCATCATCTGTAATTAGAGTGGGGACTTTTCCAAAACGGTTTATCTGTAAGTATTGTTCTTTTGATTCTGCATCAAACAAGTTTACTTGAATAGGCGTAAAATCCAATTTTTTTTCGTATAGAGCGATTAATACCCGTTGGGAATAGGATGAAGCCGGTGCATAGTAGAGTTTCATTTTTGATTGTTTTTTAGATTAAATAAGATAAAAGTGAACTTTCGTAGGATTTAGAAAATTTTCTCCTCCCCAACCTAAATCAACAGCGTCACTCCCGGATTTTTATAAACCGCCGCAAAGGGCGCAGAGGAAGAGGGGGGAGAGAATAATTTTAAGCTGTCACAATCAGTGTCATCCGCGTCATCCATTTAATCCGCAATCGAAGAAGTTATGATAAAAATCAAACATTTCACAAACAGCTTCGGGAATCACTTCGCACTTATGAGAACGTTTTGCTAAAATCCCGAATTGATTTGATATTGTTGAGGCTGCAATTTCTGCGTCGGGTATATATTCCGGTGTTGGTATTTCAAAAGATGGCCCTGCTGTTTTACCGCGTTTCCCTGATGGTAAAGTCATTAATAGTTCTCCCAAGGGACGCATTATTCCCGTCATCACATCTATGCTGGCGTTCATTAATTTCGAGCGTCTTAAGCTTCCTTGAGGATTTGCGTTAAAGTGTTGAACCATTAATTGCATCATTAGGAAGTAACTTTCGTTGAATATTTCCATCACGGTTCTAGTTTGAGGAACTGTGACAACGTTGGAATTACAATCTTGATGATTCAAGCTGGGATTTCTCAAAGATGGGTAGGAAGGATTCCAGGTTTTTACTGTTCCGTTGTCGGATTGATTTTTATTATTAGCCTTAATTTGTTCAAGGGAAAGAGCATCTGCTAGTTGACGGAATTTTTGATAATGGGATTTAGCAAATGTTTCGCTTTCGGTTTCGCTGCCTTCTCCATGTTCAACGATTACATCAATTGCAAATAAGGCGCTTTTAAGATCGTAAACCTGCATTTGATAATCTGGATGTTTCTTATTCAAGTTATCCCGCATGAATAAACGGTGTTCTCCACCAACTTTGTTTTTATCAACTTTAAATAAATCGGGAATATTTTGTAATCCGTCACGGATTTGACCGTATAATTCGCTCAAGGAACCATATGTATGTGATTCCCCTCTCTCTTCCTCTTCCTCAGCGTACTCTGTGCCTCTGCGGTTTATATCATTCCGAAACTCAGGTTTACGATCTAACTGTTCCGATATCGGAATATTGCCCTCATTAAGAAAATCTGGCATTTCCAAACGCATAAAATACTGTAGAGATAAAGCATTTAATGGTTCTAAAGCAAAGTCGATATCTATAGGGAATTTGGCGTTAAGTTGTTTAAAATCGGGAACTGCACTATAAAATGGTTCGCCAATTGCCATCAATATATTATTAACTAAAAGAAAATGAATCATTTCTTCGCGGGCAATTTCCATTAATACTCCCCGCATTCCGTAATTATCAACTTCTTTCCCATCGCCACAGGCTAAATGTAATTGCTCTTGTGTCCACAATCCCCGACGCACATATTCTTCCCCGGTGACGTAATTGGGAACGGAATATCCAGCATAAATATATTGCAGCATTACAGCAACTTCTAATTCTGCTGCTTGTTTTAATGCTTTAATTAATTCTTCCGATGTGTTGATTTGATATTTAGTTTTCTCTGGTTGTAACTGTTCCGTTGGCGGAATATAACCAATTTGCTGTTGATTTTGCAAAAATTTAAGTAAAAGTTTTGATTGAGCTTCTGACATATCTCTTGTAGGGGGCATATAGTAAGTTTTATTTTTATTTTTGGGATCTGACATTTGCCACATCAAGCGAGCATAGGTAGCAACTTTGCATTTATCTGCCAAGCTGAAAACTTCGGCTTTCATAAACGAAAAGCTGGCTTCGTAGAAAGATAAAATATGTTCGTAAATTAAGTTGAAATCTACATCTTGTTGAGGAATATCATCCAAGTGCCAATCATCACCCATGACTCTAACAGCGAAGAAGCCGGAACCATTCCAAAATCCGAGTTTATTGTCGTTATCGTAAGCAATTTCCGCTTCATCTGGGTGGTTAGGATTACAAGGATGTTCGTAGGGATAGCTAGAAATTAATATTTTGCTAGTTCCCGGTTTTGCTCCTCGTAAAGTTATCCAACCGCGTCCCCGTGTATTGGTGGAAATTTCACAACTATCTGTAAATTCTCCATTATCTAAAAGTTTTCCAGGTTTTAATCCAACGATTTGAATTTCTGAACTGTGGGGATAATGAAATTTTTGATCTTTATTATCTTTATTTTTAGAATCTTGTTCAAATTGATAGCGTAATTGAGGAAAAGCTCTAGGATTATAAAATTGATTGACGTAAACTGGTACCGATGTCGGAACACCTCTAACAAAAGAGCGGATTTCAATTTCAACAGCATTATCTTCCCCTTTACTAAAGTTGGGGAATTCGACAAATAAACAAGCGTCGTCAACTTGAAGATTAATTTGCTTCTCTTCTACTAAAATTCTTCTTTCACCAGCAACGGTTCCGATAATACACAAACCTTGATTTTCAACTTCTTCTCGTAAATCTTCCCAGTCATCATCAAAAGGAATATCTATTAAACCACTGGTTAATTGATGAGCTTCCTTGTTATATGCTTCTTGATGTATTTTCCCAATTAATCTATGACTGTTGACGGTACGTATTTCTAAATCACCTAAATTCAACTTGGAAAAAATGTGGTGAATTCCATTTTCGGAAACTGGTAATCGCCCTACATTAGGAATGGCTGTAATCATGTTTAAGCTTATTCCTTGAGGATTTAACTTTAACGAAAGATTACCCATTGCTTTATATTCTGATTCGGGAGTTAATAACCTTCCGCTGGGATAAGTTTTTAATTCATCACGACACCATAAACCAATAGTTCCATGTAATTCCCAGAAACTTGGTGCATCCGGTTGCTGAGGGGAAGACATATTGCTGATACTAAACTGCACCACCAAACCCAAAACATCCTCTCGCTGCATGGCTTCCTTTAATAAAGAAACCGTGGGAGAAATATTTACCTCATCATTCCACAGAAAATCTTCAGCATCTTTAGGAATCGCAAATTGATAAACAGCAGCTTTGCCAAACTCATGATTTAAAATATGCTCTGGTAAATCGCGAATATAATTAAAATCCTGCCAGCGAGCTAACTGATAACCCTGTATCGGAGCAGTTACCATATAAGGAACTTGATTGGAATCACCACTACGTCCAAAAGCTAATTGTCCTAACATAATCGTATTAGTCCAATTAGAAGCCGGATCGCATTCAAATATCCTCGCTCTATTAAAAGTTGTTTTGACGTACTCGTTATAATGTCCCCAAAAATCTACGCTTCTTCCAATAACTGGATCGTTTTCATCAACTTTGCCAAATTCTCTTTGAGTACTAATTATTTGAGCATCTATAGAAAAATGACCGTTACCGCCAAAATTCCAACCTTGAGCCATACTAAAAGGGCCATTTTCATCTAACTTGCCTTCACTGTTGAATTTTGGCCCTTTATTGTAAAGATATTCGTGATATTCAGTAGCTGAATGATTTTCTTTATAGGGAACACCATTCATATAACAGGTATTGTCGCTCAGATCGATTAAACCGTTTTTACATCCGGTGGGGGCATGAATTCTAGCTTTACCATAAAAATGTAAGCGAGGAAAATCTAAAACGCTCATAATAAACTTCTATATAGTAATTTTCATCTTCTATTTCTATATAGAGTTGAGGAGAGGGGAGTTATGCAATTTTTAGGTTAAAGGTTAAAGGTAATGGGGAAGGAGAAGAGCCTTTGTCGGAATAGTAAATCAACAAAATATAGTAGTAGGTAGACAAACTTGGGCTTCTTTGCATCTTCTAATGACTCATGATGTTCCTGCTGACCAATATATCAGTTCTTTGCTTTTCTATTCCGGCTTGATTATGGGAACGAAGAGTAGGGAATAGAGAAAAGGATTGAGGTGGCGAAATTACACAAACAGTTTCCCAAACTGCATAAGTAGGAAAAAGTTGTACCCATATAGTATATAGGACATTGGCTTTGACAAAGGATTTTAATTATCCATGTCACAACATCCGCTTTTACCATTCGAGAATTAATGATGTTTTGAATCGTAAATCAGTTCCAATCTAATATAAATCAAAAATATAAATTAAATTATGCAATCAAGTTTTCTAACTACTGTCTTTCTCCCTCTAGCTCTATTTATCATCATGCTGGGTATGGGATTGGGGCTGACGTTAAATGATTTTAAACGAGTTTTTATTCAACCTAAAGCTGTAATCCTGGGTTTAATCGCGCAGTTAATATTACTCCCGATAGTAGGGTTTATACTAAGTTTAATTTTCCCCCTTTCATCGGAATTAGCTGTAGGAGTAATGATTTTAGCAGCTTGCCCTGGTGGCCCTACTTCTAATATGGTGACTTATTTAGTACGCGGAAATGTTGCTTTGTCGATTACTTTAACCGCTATCAGTAGTTTAATTACCGTATTTACTATTCCTATAGTGGTAAACCTAGCAATGCAAAAGTTTATCGGGGAAGCAGTTGCTTTACAATTACCTTTTGTCAAAACAGTAATTCAAATTGCAGTAATAACTTTTATCCCGGTGGCTTTAGGAATGTTATTGCACCGTTACACTCCCCAATTTGCAGCGAAGGTAGAAAAATTGGTTAAATGGCTTTCCCTATTCTTCTTAGGATTGATTATTGCAGGTTTACTTTTAAAGGAACGGAATAACGTAGCAAGCTTTTTCTTTCAAGTTGGTGCAGTTACTTTAACTTTAAATTTATTAACAATGGCTTTGGGTTATACCATTGCAACTCTTGGTAAACTCGATTCTAGCAGCGCTAAAGCAATTACAGTAGAAGTCGGCATTCAAAACGGTACCTTGGCGATCGCCGTTGCAACTACACTTTTGAATTCCCCAAATATGGCAATTCCAGCAGCAATTTATTCTTTAATCATGTTTATCACCAGTGGAGCCTTTATGGGAATAGTTAGAAATCGAGCAACTAGAAAATTTTAGATTTTTAATCCAACAATTTTCTTTTTTTATCAATTACTTCTAGATAGTTTTTGCATCTTTTGTTTATAAAGTTCAATTAAATGGTAGAATATTCTACAGACGGATAAAAATTGTTTAATAGCCGTCGGCGATGTAAGAAATGAGTTTTGAGATAGCTTAGGATTTTTATGAATTCGATAAGCAAACATCCAAGCTGTCAATTTTTAATAGATAAAATTATTTGAAGTTATCTGCTTTTATCTTTGGCTAAATTGTGAACTTTGATTAAGGCGATCGCGATATCGCTATCGTTAGTTTTGGGATATGATGCAATCTGTATAAGTACCCGTGCAAAATTAATTTAACATTTCGTTTGGATAGCGAACAGGGAATAGGGAACTCTTAACATCTATATAACTGACTAGTAAATATACAATTAATGCAGGCTTACCTACTTATAAAAGATGTTTTGATGATAAATTTGTACTTAACTGACATAATCTTTCAAATATTCAAATGGTTTATTTAACTCACCATCAAGGGCGATGGTTCCTTCATAAATCATTCGGCTATCAGCTTGATTTAATTCCGGCCATACTTTTGAGATTAATTGATTGCCAAAATCTTCTGATGCATCTCTAGGTAGTTCATTGGGGAGATTATCCACAGCCATAACATCAATGCAGTTATTTTGAAATGGCTCGGTTTCTTGGCATAATAAAGGGTCGTAACCATAAATTGGGTTGTCAATAGAAGAAGCCCTGATTGTAGAAGGGATAGAAGAATCTGGAGCAATATCGCAAGTGACATCAGCAATGACACGAATCGTAAAATCGGAGCGCTTCATATCTTCCTTACTAAAAAAGGCTGGAATACGCTTATCCCAATAGATACCATTGAGCATGATATTCGCAGTATGGGTTAGTGGTTCAAAATTAGAAACATATTGTTCGGGATGTTGATAGTAATTATTCTCATCAAAAACAGCTTCTCCTTGTTTACGATACATATCCCTAACCGCTAGCTGCGTATAAACGGCTTCGTCAAAGTTTTGTTCGAGAAATGCTTGAGGTGAAATCCTTTTGATTTTCATTAAATCCAACACTTCACAAGCACCACTAGCAACTCTGCCTTCTCCAGTAATTACCAGCTTTATATTAGCAAGAGGTAAATTTTGATAATAAGTTTGAGCTTCTGCCCAGTCGCGACATTCATGCATGGGTTTGAGATTAAATTTTCCTTCACGTCTTCCCCAGGTGAGAATGGCATTATGTGCGCCAACAATCCCCGCCCAACGCCCAAAAGCAATTACTCGTTGAGAGCGCTCGTTACGCAGACATTCATAATCAATTAAGCGAATTTTTTTTTGCAAAATTGAACGTAATAGTTCGCGATTATATGGTTGTTTTTTAATTGTATGAGAAAAAAATAGATAGGTTTTCTCAGAAAGCAGCATTGAAATAGGAACTTCTTTAACTCCTAATAACAGTTCGCATGACTGCATATTTTCTTCGATCGCAATACCTTGACTTTCATATTCCTCATCGCTAAAACAACGTTCCTGACTGGGCTGGACAAATATTTGTAAATCTTGATAAGTATCAAGTAAATATCGGCATTGCTTCGGATCTCAACGGCACTCTAGTATCCACATTGATTTTACCTTCCCTAATGATTCCTACTTTCATAATTAATTTTAAATATTGCCTTTAGATGCAGTTTCAAGCATATGATACCAATTCTGCATGAGAGGATGTTTTAAAAGTCTTCTTGTAGGTAGCGAAACGTTCTATATCCACCATTATCCTCCAATAATACAGGGGACTTTGATTCCGATTCCCCCCAATTCATCGGGGGGTTAGGGGGAATCGACAAGTCCAAGATATAGCTAACCACTTTTCAAATATCTTTTAAGGTGCGATCGCCTGATTTTATTCCGAGGGTGGAAGTAGTAAAGAATTTATCTTAAGGCGTTGCTGAATCCGGGTATGAATTTAAATGTAGAGACGCGTTAGCGTTCACGCGGAGCGTGCGGCTCAGCGTGCCCGATAGGGCATTATATCGCGTCTCTACAACCGTTTCGGTTTTCCAATCAACCCGTTTCATACATCAAATCAGCAACGCCTATCTTAAATATCCGATTAGGATAAAATTATAATTAATTGATCGGGATAAATTATGTCATACAGCGACTTTAAAACAATTGAGCAAGCTGTTACAGCCTTAGAATTAACTGTAGAAGATATTCCGCATTTATTCGGTCAAATTGAACCTATTGAGCCTTCACAACGCTTGAAAGAAACTTTAGATGAAACTTTAGATTTAGCATCGAGTATCAGTACTGAAAAAGCTCGCTCTGAATTAATTATTACACCTATATTATTAGAAGTAAGAAGAAGATTTAAAAATAAAATTGGTTATTTTTCTGGTAATACTTTTAATGTTGATGAATCCAAGAGTTTAACTGGTGCTTGTGATTTCCTTTTAAGTGCATCCAGCAATCAATCGTTAGTAACTGCTCCCGTTTTAACCTTAGTGGAAGCTAAAGATAATGATATTCGTATTGGCTTAGGACAATGCGTAGCTCAGATGTTTGCTGCTCAAACCTTTAATAACCGTAGTGGCTCTGAGAAGCTATCTATTTATGGTGCTGTTTCTACAGGTACCAATTGGAAGTTCTTGGTATTAGAGGATAATTTAGTAAAAATCGACCTCACAGAATATTTTATCACGCAATTGGATCGGATATTAGGAATTTTGAGCGAACCTTTTAGAATTTATTTTTCTGTAAATTGAATTATCAAATTGAATTATTAAATTAATTTATGACAAATAAAATACCGCTCAAACGAAACTCTTCTAAAATCCGCTTAATATCTGATGATAATTCATTCATGGTTGGTAAAACACGGTAATTTCTACTATCCCGATAAAGGAGTAGAGATTTGAAGATGAATAACATATAAAACTAACTCAGCCTTTAAAGGAATAGTTGGAAAAACACGATAATTTTACTGTTCCGATAAAGGAATAGAAAATAAAAAACTGAAATTTTCTTGACCTAGAGCGCACTCTAGGCTTTATAGTCGTAACATGACAAGATTCACCATTCAACAAGTTGCTGAATCAACGGGTTTGAGCATCCATGCTTTGCGTTATTACGAGAAAATTGGACTTTTACCCACTATTGAACGAGCATCTAACAATCATCGGCAATATTGTGCTGAGGATGTTGCTTGGTTGGAATTTTTAATCCGGTTGCGAGAAACGGGAATGTCAATTCAAGAAATGCTCGCTTTTACAAATTTAGTCCGTCAGCGTCCAAATGAAGTTGGAGAAAGACGGGTGTTGCTTGAGGAACATCGCGATCGCGTAACCCAACATTTGGAGGAATTAACGCAAAATCTAAAAATCATCGAAATGAAGATCGAGCATTATCAATATCTGGAAGCGACGGGTGAAAACGACCAAAGCTGTATTTTCTGGAAGCAATATTTAGATAAACAGTTAGAAAAGAGTAGGGAAAGTAAACAATTTTAGAACTATGTTTACTAATGGTCAACCGCATTAATTCCAACGGTTTGTAGAGACGTTATACATAACGTCTCCCAAAATGTACCGCGAAAACGAACAGTCAAAACTATTGCAGTTAACCACTACTGTTCCGATACAGGATTAGAAATTCCAAAATGAATATGAATTTTAACGGAAAAGTTGCTCTCGTAACTGGGGGTAGTTCTGGCATGGGTTGTGCTGCTGCTATTAATTTTGCTAAAAACGGTGCAAAAGTTGTCATTGCTGCTCGTCGGGAAGATAAAAGTCAAAATGTAATTTCTCAAATTCGTAATTCTGCTGGTGATGCTCGGTTTATTAAAGCTGATATGGCAAATCCCGATGAAATTCGTTCTTTGATTGAGAAAACGGTTGAATATTATGGTCGTCTGGATTTTGCTTTTAACAATGCGGGAACGGAAGGTAAATTTGCACCGATGACGGAATTATCCGAATCTGATTGGGAACAGACAATTACGATAAATCTCAAAGCTGTTTGGCTGTGTATGAAATATGAAATCGAACAGATGATTAAACAGGGAAGTGGTGGTGCGATTGTTAATACTTCTTCCTGGTTAGCGAAAGGTGGGTTAATTGGTTCGACAATTTATTCTGCTAGTAAAGGTGGACTTGACGGTATGGTTAAACCTGCGGCTTTGGAATACGCTGCTGACAATATTCGGATAAATAATATTAATCCCGGCATCATCGACACGGAAATGTTTCGTCGCTTTGTTCCGATAGGGGATTCGGAAGCTATTAAACTAAAACCTTTTATCAATCATATTCCCGTTCAACGTTTGGGAACATCGGAAGAAATCGCACAAACGGTAATTTGGCTCTGTTCCGATGCGGGTTCATATATCACCGGACAAACTATTTCTGTGGATGGTGGCTATGGAATTCCAGGACATCGAGTTTAATTATAAAACCGCAGAGACGCAGAGAACGCTGAGGAAAGAAAAGAAAAGAGAAGAGAGAAATAAAAAATGAAACGACGAGAATTAATTTTAGGATGTATAGGAGCAGTTGTTTTACCTTCCCTTCATTCTTGTGTTGCGAATGCTGAAGTTAGAGAATTAACATCTATATCGTTACCTAAAGGCTTTCAATACCCTAATGGAATAACCCGTTCTGGTAACGGAACAGTTTATGTCGGTTCTATTATTAGCGATCGCATTTTACAAATTTCTCCTAATGCATCTGCTGCCCTAGAATCTACATCTAAATCTTCATTTTTGATAAATTTCATTAACCAAGGTATTGCGGCTTCAGATTTTGTTCTACCCAAAAGCCGAATTTTCAACAACAGAGGAATTTCTAAACCATCAACTAACCCAACCGTCTCACCTTGCCATTCTTCCTTAACTTCCCCTGCCAACCTCGCACCTAACTGTAAATCAACTTCCAAAGCCAACTTCACCAAACGCAAAGACGCAAAATTTTGCGTCTCTACATTTAATAACTGCATTATCAACGCTACAACTTCCGTCCATTTCAAATAATTCAAATACTCCCACTGCAATTCATCATCGCTCAACTTCGCAATTTCTTCCAATAATCTTTCAGCAGCATAATATTCTTGCAGCAGTTGATGACGAAACTGAATTTGATTTTCTGCACTAAGTTGAATCAAATGATGTTTGAGCAAATCATCTAACCATTTTTCTGCATTTCTTGGCTGATGATAATCTTGCTCTTTCAAAAACTTCGTCAAAATATCCCTTGCTTCCTGTATCGGAATAGCAACGAGAATTTCGGTTTTTGATTCTCCCTTCGTCATCACCCAAGCTAAATGCTGCAACAACCGCTTCCACCAACGGCGAGATTCATCTGTTACCGGAATATCTTGTTTGAGTTTGCGATCGTAAATTTCAGTAAAGCGACGAAATACCGAACCCAAGTTTGATGGTACTTTATTCTGGTTATCAACAAACACCGAACAAAGCATCATTAATAATAAAGGTGTTTCTCCCAATTCCCGCAAACGCCCTGATAACTGCTTGAGCAACTCTTCCCCTTGTGGAAGATACCCACAAACAAAATCCCGCATTTGAGTTTCTGTGAGGGGTTGCATTTGCAGCTTTTTCTCAATTCCTAAATCACCACCAACTCCTAAATCCCGCGTTGTGAAAATCATCGGTGTGGTGTTGCGGTAATTTTGGCGAAATTTTTGTAAATCTTGTCGCGCTGCTTCTGATGGTAATTCGTTGACACCATCAAATAATAAAAGAAATTTTCGTTGTCGCAATAATGTAGAGACGTTAAATTTAACGTCTGGGCTATCGATGGGTAAATTGCGATCGTGACGCAGGAGGAAGTCACGAATTAAGTCGATTATTGAAGTTTTGTAAAAGCGGAGTTCTACGAGCATGGGAATTTGCTGGTTTTCTCCCAAATCCGCCAGGGAATCAATTCCCTGTCTCATAGCTGAAGTCAGTTGAAACTGACTAGTAGCAGAAGATTCAGTCGTCTTAAGACGACTTTCGCTATTAGCCTGGAAATTGATTTCCAGGTGGTTTTGCGTTTTTTCCAACAACAATCGTATCAACGCTGTAGATTTACCGGAACCCGGACGACCGATTAATAATACATGATTAACAGCATATTTACGTAAGCCTTCTATAACCGTTAACCGTTCGGTTTTTTCTTCTTTCTCCTGCTTAACTTTCTCTACCATCAACCCAAAATCAAACAATGGTAATTGCTTTTGTCGATCGTCGGGTTGTCCCACCACATCAGTGATGGTGTAATATTTCCACCATTGGGCGTAGGTATTGGCAATCGATTGTAGATAAGGGTTGAAATTTACCACTTTGTACGGGTTGAAGGTTGTTGTGTAGAAGAGGCGCTTAAGCGCAACTACGAACCAATTCAGTCAATATTACTGGGATTATAACGAATTTACATTCAATTTATAATTTATCTAAAATATCGCAGACGCTAAATCATCACATCTGCGATATCTTTTCATTTTTATCAATCATCTGTTAACTGCGAACAATCTAAAATCTAAATCTATTTTTTATTAGGATGAACCAAATTATAGCTACGGTTGTAATTACGTGTTCCGATTAAGGAATTATTTAAAGTCATAGTGCTGTTAGCATCGGGAGATTATCAATTAAAAAAAATTATCTCTACTAAAAACGGAATAGTTACCACCCAAATTAATAAAGACGTTGCACTGCAACGTCTCTACATTAATTATTCAATTTCACCTAATCCTTATTTCAAAGCCCCTAAAACCGGAGCAATTTCGGCTTTCGCAATTTCGGGTGTCACATTTCCTCTCGCATAAACACCGGGATTACTTTCAGCTATGTTAGTATAAGATTCCCTTACATGAGCGTTCACTGCTACTGTCTTGGCATCATATATCTGCATGGCTGCTTTGGGATAAAACCCGATGCCGATAATCAAAACTAAGAAACAAGCTGCAATAAATACTTCACGGGCGCTGGCATCTCTATAAACTGATTCACCAGGTAAAAGGCAATCGGTACCAAAACAAGCCGTACCTTCTGCTTCTAAATTCTCATATTTGGCGTTACCAATGTCGCAAACAACTTTACCTTCTCCGTAAAATACCTGTTTCAACAAGTCGAGTAGATAAATCGGAGTCAAAATAATCCCTACTGAAGCTAGGAAAACCGTTACGGTACAGAAAGTTGAGCTATAAATATCGCTTGTTGTCACACCCACCAATACCGAAAGCTCGCTGATAAATCCGCTCATTCCCGGAAGCGCTAAAGAAGCCATTGCTCCAATCGTACATAATGCGAATACTTTAGGCATTACTTGTCCAATTCCACCCATTTCATCCATTTTCATGGTGTGGGTTCTATCGTATGTCACCCCAGCCAAGAAGAATAGTACTGATGCAATTAAACCGTGGGAAATCATCTGCAACATTGCTCCGTTGATTCCCAAATCGGTAAACGAAGCGATTCCCAACAGTACAAATCCCATGTGAGAAACTGATGAGTAAGCCAAACGTCGCTTCATATGGGTTTGAGCAAAGGAATTTAGGGCACCGTAAATTATATTAATCACTCCCAAGGTGGCTAAAACTGGTGCAAAATAAATGTGTGCTTCGGTGAGCAATTCTAAATTCAACCGAATTAATCCATATCCACCCATTTTCAACAACACGCCAGCCAAAATCATCGATACGGGAGCAGAAGCTTCACCGTGAGCATCTGGTAGCCATGTATGTAAGGGGAAGATTGCCAACTTAACGCCGAATGCAATTAATAATCCTGCATACAGCAACAATTCAAAACCCAACGAATAATCCTTCTGAGCCAAAGCCGCAATATCAAAAGTTACATTCTCGCCACCATACAAAGCCATTGCGATCGCGGCGACTAAAATAAATATCGAAGCGGCTGCGGTGTAAAGTATAAACTTAGTTGCAGCATAACGCCGATTTTTACCACCCCAAATGTTAATCAGTAAATATACGGGAACTAATTCAACTTCCCACATAATAAAGAACAACATCAAATCTTGGGCAACAAATACCCCTATCTGTGCCGAATACAGCACCAACATCAGAAAGTAAAATAAATGCGACCTGCGATCGACTTGCCAAGCCGAAAACATCGCCAGCGTAGTCACAAAACCCGCTAATAGCACCAAAGGAACCGACAAACCATCGACGGAAACAGCCCAGTTAAAACCTAACTGAGGTACCCAAGCATAACTTTCCGCTAGTTGAAAACTTGCACTGCTTGCATCGTAATTCCGCCAAAACACAAAGCACATTAATAAGAAGTCTGCCATCCCTACCCCGGTGGCATACCATCTGACGCGATTACCACTTTTACTCGGTATCAACGGTATGAATGCAGAAGCAACAAGTGGAAATAAAACTATCGCGGTTAGCCAAGGAAAATGTTCCGCCATGATATCAATAGGAAGAAATACTTATTTTATTATTAGTAGTATTTTACTAAACTTTGTAACATTTTTTAAATCAATTTTTATCTGGGGTAATGATAGAGGGATACACCGCAAGTAAAAAATTCCTTCTACTTCCACTTTTAGGATGATGAAATTTTCCAGCTTTATAAGTATGTAATTTTTTAACAGCAAGTCACTTTATTCAAAATTCACAATCATTTTATACTATCTTAGTAAACCTGGAAACAGCGTTTTTCTGATACCGATTGTTAAATAACTTTCAGTAGCTGAGCTATGTTAATTATCCGGTCAAACCCTTGCGATCGAGAAACCGAGAAGAAAGTAAATATTCGGATTTTTTACTGCGATAGAGAGATCAAAACTAACAGTTAATTAGTTGCTTGAATAAAAATTGGCATAAAACTACATAGGAATGTAATCTATACTACTTTAAGCGTAGCGGCTAGTATGTAATATTTCTGATGAATGGGTAAAAAATTCCATAAACAAAAATCAAGTTTCGTAAGTTTCGATTAATTTATTTATTCTTAGAAAAAGCAGAAATAATGGTTAAATTCCGCACGATTAACGGTTCTAACAATCATCCGAATGATTTAGGTGAAGCAGATTCTTTATTAATTAGACTTCTCCAACCAGCTTACGAAGACGGCTTTAATTTACCCAGAGGTATCACCGAAAGCCAACCTAATAACCCATTTATCGGTCCGTCGCGACTTCCCAATCCCCGCAATATTAGTAATGCGATTTCTGCACAGAATAAATTAGTATTTAATGCAAAAGATGCTAGCGACTGGATTTGGCAGTGGGGACAATTCCTCGATCACGATTTAGATTTGAATGAAGGAGGTGATGAGTCATTTTTCATTCCCGTCGATGCTAACGATCCGATTGCAGACAGACTTAACCGAGTGGATAATTCTGAGTCTAATCTAAGCTCTGCCAATGTATCATCTATCGTTGAATCTGAGGAATTAATTTTTCCCTTTCTAGGTAATACTGCTCCCCAAAATCCAATCATATTCGATAATCTTGATTCCAATTCCGGTGACATAATTGTAGATGCGGATGGAGACTTTGGAATTGCTCAAATAGAGGCTCCAAATGAGAATCAACCAGGTACTCCATTCATTCCCTTAACAAGAATTACTGCTGCTCCGGGTACCGGAATTGAAGGTAATCCACGGGGGCAAATTAATGAAATTACTTCGTTTATTGATGGTTCCCAAGTATATGGTTCCGAAGAGGAACTAGCAGAATTTTTAAGAGCGAATGATGGTACCGGAGAATTAAAAAGTCAAATAATTAATGGCGAAGAATTATTGCCGTTTAACCCGGAAAATCCTCCTTCATTCATTGCTGGCGACCCACGAGTTAACGAACAAATTGGATTAATTAGCGCTCATACCTTATTTGTTCGTCAACATAATTCAATTGCTGAAGATATTGCTCGCAGAATTGAAGCAGGGGATTCTGACATTTTAGGTTTGTTAGAGCATTCAGAATTAGAAGAAAATGATTTTATTTACGAGTCGGCTCGCAAGGTTGTCAGCGCTCAAATTCAGCAAATTACTTATGAAGAATATTTACCTTTATTAATAGGTAAGAATTTAGTAGAAGAATATTCCGGTTACGATGAGACAGTAGATCCGAGAGTTAGTGTCGAATTTGCCAACGTCAGCTTCCGTCTGGGACATTCTCAACTTTCTCCCGAAATTTCTCGTGTCAATCCTGATGGAACTTCAGCCGGAGATGTTTCCTTAGATCGAGCATTTTTTACACCACAACAAGTTATTGATAACGGTGCAGATTCTATCGCTGTAGGTTTAACCACTAAACAAGCGCAAGCAGTAGATAACTTAGTTATAGACAGCGTGCGAAACTTCTTATTCCCAGCTAGAACTGGTGGTTTTGATTTAGCGGCGGTGAATATTCAAAGGGGTAGAGATGTTGGTCTTCCTAGCTATAACGATGCTCGTAGGGGTTTGGGATTGCAACCCGCCACTGCTTTTTTAACCACCGACACCCAACAAGGAATCACCTCAGATCCAGAAGTTGCTGCTAGATTTGCATCTATTTATGAATCAGTAGAACAAGTTGATTTTTGGATTGGTGGAATATCCGAAGATCCGGTAAACGGTGGTTTAGTAGGAGAACTATTTAGCAAAGTTCTTACAGACCAATTTACCAGACTGCGAGATGGCGATCGCTTTTTCTATCTCAATCATCTGGAGAATTTATCGATTCTCGACCCAGATTTTGAAGAAACTACGCTTTCCAATCTTATTCGTAATAATACTGACGAAGACTATATAATTCAAGACAACGCATTTATCGTTCCCAGTCTTGACATTGATGCTCTGAACAATCAAAAACAAGGATTGTTGGAATTTGTTGTCACCTTGTCAGATGTCAGCAGTTCGATTGTTACGGTAGACTTTGAAACCATCAACGGAACTGCAACCGAAGGAGAAGACTACCTTGATTCAAGCGGTACTCTTACTTTTAATCCCGGTGAAACCAGTAAAACTATTGCAGTAAATCTGCTGAACGATTCTGTATTAGAAGATAACGAAACTGTCCTAGTTAAGATAGGTAATGCCAGTAACAACAATATTGAAGATAATTTAGCTGTATCTCAACCGATTGTAGTCCATGAAATCAAAGGAACTGACTCTGACGATACATTAAAAGGCAAATTTGGTAACGATTTAATTGAAAGTAAAAAAGGTAACGATAAAATTTTTGGTCTATTTGGCAATAATTATCTTGATGGTGGAGAAGGTAACGATAAACTTAATGGTGGATTTGGTAACGATACTCAATTAGGCTCAGATGGCAACGATAAACTCAACGGTGGTTTTGGTAAGGATACTCAACTAGGTGGAGATGGCAATGATATTCTCAAAGGTGGCTTTGGCAATGATATTCAAATAGGTGGAAACGGTAACGACAGCCTTAACGGTGACTTCGGTGATGACGAACTAACTGGTGTCGGAAATAATTTCGGTATGGGAGAAATCGATAGTTTAACTGGTGGCTTCGGAAAAGATACTTTTAATTTAGGAGACAAAAACAACGTCTTCTACCACGGTAAAGGAATTTTTGACTACGCTTTGATTAAAGATTTCCAAGTTAACCAAGATACCATCGTACTTAACGGCTCCGAATCTAATTACGTATTAGGAAAAATTAACGATGCCGACTTACCCAAAGGAACTGGTTTATATTTCGATGTAGATAATTCTGCTGATTTTACTACAGGAGTTGACGATTTGATTGCTGTGGTAACTCAAAACGTTTCTAACTTCGATCGGGGATTTAGTTTTGTTTAACTAATGATTGGTTGAAGCAATTGCCATCGCAATCGTTTCAACCAATATTAAACCTTATCTGTAAGTATTTTAAGCAAAATCTTCAAGGGGTTGGTTACGATCGAGTGCTTTCATGTCGTATCTCATGAGTAATTACCGTCCAAATTAGGGGATTACGATCTGGTTTAATACAAGCAGCGCTTTTTAGTTTTTAGAGTCTAAAGCTTGTAGTAAATGTTAAAGATACTAAACTTGTTTGATTCGCGATACTTGAGATGGAAATAAGTTTTTGATGAATTTACGAATCCGAATATTTGCTGTTAATTGGTTCAGAAACCAAGGATAATTAGCTAAATTATTCATCCAGCTACAAATCTGAAATTCTCGTTGAAAAGTTTGGAAAATTTCTTCATCATATCCAGCCAAGACACTGCGATCGAACTTTCCACAAAGCAAAGCTTTTTGCAAAAATTCTGCTGCAATAGACGCTGAAATCATCGCATTACCAGTACCAAACCCAGTCAAAGGATTGCATAGTGAAGCTGCATCACCAACCAGTAAATAATTATTACCTGATAATACCTGTTTGCTCCCTTCGCCAAAAGACATGGGCCAATGTTCTATTTTACCCGTTAGCGTAGCTCCCTCAAAACAAGAGGCAAGGTTAGAATTGTTGCTAATTGTATCAAACAAAACTTGTTCTAAATCCAGATTCGACCGATTAACAATATCGCTTCTCATTACCAAACCAACCTTATGGGTTCCATCTGCTAAAGGTACAATATAGAGAAAGTATGGTAATAAGGGTTTGATAGAATGTCCTTCAATATGCTTATCTTTCTCAAAACCTTTTAGACCCTGAAAATAAGCATGAATCGTTTGAGCAGTTTTTTGAGGTGCTTTTTGCTTATGGGCTAGTTTTCGCAATACAATCGAGCGTTCTCCATCTGCTCCAACTATAAGCTTGGTGCGTAATTGACTAGTAACACCGTTTTGTGCAATGGTCACTTCTAACTCATTATTAACACGAATAATATCCACAATTTCTGTTCCCAGTCGCACATTTGCATAATTGCGATCTAGGTTTTCAACCAAAAAGTTATCAAAATGTACTCGACTCATAGTCACCATTGGTGCAACTTTTTGATCGCAGGGTAAGCTGACCTGATACTTCATCAAATTATTCGCAAAAATCTGCGCTCCACCCCAGCATTGCAACAAATGCGGACTTGCAAGGAACTGTTGCTTTAGCGAACCGCCAAGAGCATCAAGAACATCTAAGACTTTGTTACTAAAAGCGTTACCATCAACCTTATCTCTGGGAAAAACAGCACGGTCTACAATTGTGTGTGCAATACCTTTGCTTGCTAAAAATAAGGATGTTGTCGCTCCCGCAGGACCTGCTCCTACAATTAGTACATCAGTTGTTAACATATATAAACTTAAGCAATTATACTTAACAAGAGCATTTATTATCATCTTACTTTTACCACTTATTTATTTAATTGTCAGTAGTGAGATAAGGGTGCGCGACGAATCAAGAATGTTTCTGCTCCAAATTGTATTTAAGATTCTTCTTCATTTTTCTTCACAATTTGTCACAATATAGATATCAGTCATATATCCAAATAAAAATTAAATCAAATTAACCTGTATGTCTTCTTCAACCAGTACCGCAAACAATTCCAATCAAACCCTCAACCAAGCATCTTGGGAAATCAAACTACTTTACGATGGTGAATGTCCCTTATGCTTGCGAGAAGTCAATTTTTTGCAAAAAAAAGATGCACTTAGAGGTAAAGTTGCATTTGTGGATATTGCAGCAGATGATTACAACCCAGAAGAAAATGCTGGAATTGATTTTGAAACAGCGATGGGAAGAATTCATGGAATACTACCCGACGGTACGGTAATTAAAAACGTCGAAGTATTCCGTCGGGTTTACGAAGCTTTGGGAATGGGTTGGGTTTACGCGATTACCAAGTTGCCGGTTTTAGGTGCATTAGCCAACTTTATTTACGGTATTTGGGCAGATTTGCGTTTGCGTTTAACCGGAAGGCCAAGTTTAGAAACCGTGATTAAACAACGTCAGGAAAGACTTGGTTGCGATGATGAAGGGCGCTGTCGGGTGGATTAGCAACAAGGTATCAATACCCTCGAAGGGTATCGCTACAAAAACGAAGCGCGTTGGCGGGTTTTGTAATTTTAGCCCCAGGCTTGGTGCCTGCGGGCGTTTTTTATTATTTGCAAGAAATTCAAACTGCATAAGCTGATATAGCTCGATCCTATATATAGATATAGCAAACAACGACTAAATTTCATTCTTTTTATCCCTTACTAGTTAAGTGATATTGATGAAAAGTTAAGTCAAATCGCTATTCATAGAATCCCTCACTTTTCTGTATGGTGTTTTAAAACCTTAAATTCTATATTGAAATTGTTGCAGGGATTTGAAATCAAGCAAGTAAAAACAGCAATAACATTTATTAAGGATTGAACAATGTTACTAACTTATCGCGGTTTATTTTACCAGCGTAATTCTTCTGAAATTAAAACTTCGGAAACAAATAGATTTGCAACTTATCGTGGCATACCCTATTGTATTCACCGTTCTGTTATTAATCAAAACAATCAATCGCGTAAAATTCTAAAGTATCGTGGTATATCCTACTCCACAAATTGATCGGATATAATCCATTTTGTAAGCAACCATTACCGAGATTTAGTTTAAAGGCATGAAAAATAAAGCTATTTAAAGCTACCTAGTCTCAACGCTACAATTGCTCGGACTATAATTTCCATCGCGGCTATTATTATTGGCAGCGAGAGAATTTTATAAATATGAACAAATGTTTCAACAAATAAAGATTGGTTGATTTCGAGACATTTTGTTTTGATGAATGCCCGAACAGAATTTAAATTAAGTAATTGTCACTAAGGAACAATAGGTCATGGCTAAAAATACTTTTATGACACTTCAACAAGGCTCAACTGGAGATGCTGTTGTAAATTTGCAAGATTGTTTAAAAACGGTTGGCGTTTACTCTTGCAGGAGCAATGGTGTTTTTGATGAAAGAACTAAAGCTGCCGTGATCAAGTTCCAGAAAAATAATGCTATGACGGCTGATGGAGTAGTCAGACGGGCAACCATGTCTGCATTAGTTAGATGTTGGTGGTATTGATTGCATGATGAAAGCTTGAACTGTATTCTCAAGAAGGCTAATATACTAAGAGCTTTTTACAGCAGGGTACGGTATTCAAATATAGCAATTCTATATGAATTTTAATAAATTTAGCTTTCAATAAACCCGGTTTTTTATCAACCGGGTTTTTAATTAAAAAAAACGGAATATTTATGGACAAAAATGCCCGTTAACCATTAATTGCTAACCCCTCCATTACAACATCAATTAATTCATCTACAAAAGCTTCGTTTAAAGGTAAATGTTTTAATAACAAACGATAAAATAAAGGACTGTAAAGGGCATCGATCGCCACTTCTGCATCAACATCACGACATAATTCTCCCCGCACTACCCCACGCTGAACAATTCGCTTGGCATCATCCCGTCTTGCTAACAACCAATTTTCTCGAAAAGCAGATATTAACTCATCTTCCATCTGCCCGCATCCGATAACAGTAGCTAAAATCTCCCCTCTAGAACTATTCATCAACTTGACAATTTTATACATTTGCGCTCTAAAATCTTCTTTTACAGAACCCGTATCGGGAAAAGCAATCTCTGGAGTCACCACCGATAAAAATGCATCCATTGCCAACTGCGCTTTAGTACTCCAACGTCGGTAAATCGTCGGTTTGCCAACTTCCGCTCTCGCTGCAACTCCTTCAATTGTCAAAGCCATAAATCCGACTTCAATAAGCAATTCATAGGTTGCCTTGAGAATTTTTTTATCGGCTTCCTCACATCTAGGTCGCCCGCGCCCTTTTTTGGCAGGGGTTGTAGCTTTTTTGTTTTTATCTGTTGACATAATCATAACCTCACTGCTAGATTAAATAACGTGACGTAACGATAATTTAAAATATAAGCGAATTAATGTCATGTTAATCGCTCGTCGTAAAGCTTTAAGTTTAAAGCGATCGCACAGAAAGTAATTAAAAAAAATGAATTTATAGAGAAAAACCAAGTACTGATTAATTAAGATACAACCACGCCGAAGCTGAGTTAATTGTCAATTCAAAGAAATAAATTTTTAATATTTCAAACCAAAATTTTTCAAGGAGAAATATCATGGTGAAAATAGTTCGCTTCCACGAAGTTGGTAATCCAGAAGTTTTAAAAATTGAAGAAGTAGCTGCAACCGAACCCCAAGAAGGTGAAGTAAGGTTACAAGTTAAAGCAATTGGACTTAACCGAGCCGAAGTAATGTTTCGTCAAGGAGCGTATTTAGAACAACCCACTTTACCTTCTCGCATTGGTTATGAAGCATCGGGAATAGTTGACGCTGTTGGTGCTGGGGTTGAAGGAATTAAAGTTGGTGACAGAGTTAGTACTATTCCTTCACCGGAAGCAAGAATGAGTAAGTATGGGGTTTATGGAGAAAGCGCTATCGTTCCCGCTCAAGTAGTTGCTCCTTTTCCGGAACAGTTATCGTTTGAGCAAGGTACGGCTATTTGGATGCAGTATCTTACAGCTTACGGTGCTTTGAATTATTACGGACAGATGAAAGCTGGGGATTATGTAGTAATTACCGCAGCTAGTAGTAGTGTGGGTTACTCAGCAATTCAGTTAGTGAAAGCAGCAGGAGGGATTGCGATCGCAACGACAAGAACCTCGAAAAAGCGCCAAAAGCTGCTGGATGCGGGAGCCGATTACGTCATCGCGACTCAAGAGGAAGATTTAGTTAGCAAGGTAATGGAAATTACTTCCGGAAATGGAGCAGATTTAATTTTTGACCCCATTGCAGGCTCGTTTGTAGAGAAATTAGCAGAAGCAGCAGCGATTGGTGCAACTATTTTTGTGTACGGTGCATTAAGCATGGATGTTGGTAGTACACCTTTCCCTTTAATGACTGCTTTGAGCAAAGGATTAAAAATTCACGGTTATACGGTACTTGAAATTACAGGTAATCCCGAACGATTGGAGCAGGGTAAAAAATATGTTTACGATAATTTGAATTCGGGTAAACTTATGCCAATCATTGATTCTCAAATGTTTACTTTAGATAATATCGTCGAAGCACATCGCTACATGGAATCGAATCAGCAAAACGGGAAAATTATCGTTACTGTTTAATAGCAGGTAATAAAAATGGAACCCAAAATCGCATTAGTAACGGGTGGTAATCGAGGAATTGGATTTGCTATTACTCAAGGTTTACTGCAAAAAGGATATCAGGTAATTATCACTTCCCGTTCTCTCGATAAAGCAAAACAAGCTGCTGAAAAATTAAATTCAAATGGTAAAGTTATACCTATAGAATTAGATGTTGCTGACGATAATTCTATTAATAAAGCGGTAGAAAGTTTGCAGCAAAAGGTAGAACGTTTAGATGTTTTAATTAACAATGCTGGTATATATCCCGACGAAGGCGTAAATATTCTCACCATCGATCGCCAACTTTTAGTAACAACCCTTAATACAAATACCTTGGGAGCAATTCGCATGGTACAAGCATTTTTACCGCTGTTGAAAAAATCACAAGATGCCAGGGTAATTAATGTTTCTAGCGGTTTTGGCGAAATCAATGGATTATCTGCCGACTATCCCAGCTATTGTTTATCAAAATTAGCATTGAATGGTGCAACAATTATGTTGTCTCAAGCATTACGCTCTGAAAAAATCGCCGTTAACGCCATATGCCCCGGTTGGGTGAAAACTGATATGGGTGGAGATAGCGCACCTCGAACACCTCTTCAGGGAGCAGATACAGCCATTTGGTTGGCGACTGTTGCACCCGGAGAAGAGACAGGGAAATATTGGCGGGATAGGAAGGTAATATCTTATTAGTGTCGGATTATAAAACCTTACTAGACGCTGAGGACGCAGAGTATAACTCGTTCCTTGTCTCCGGCAAGGAATGCAGTATTGGAGGCTCTGCCTCTAATCTTAGTAAGAGGCAGAGCCTCTTGTAAAGGCATTCCAAGGTAGAACCTTGGAACGAGGTAACGAGGTAAAAACGAGGTAAAACTCTAAACTGAAGTAATAACCATGAGCGAACAATTAATGCAAGCTGCTTATTACGAAAAACAAGGAGCAGCAAAAGAGGTAATTCACTATCAACAAATGCCAATACCACAACCCGGTGCTGGTGAAGTGCGAGTTAAAATCCACGCTTCGGGTGTGAATCCATCGGATACAAAATCCCGTGGTGGTTGGGGTGGAATCGAGCAGAAATTTGAGCGGATAATTCCCCATCAAGACGGTGCGGGAGTAATTGAAAGCGTTGGTGAAAACGTTGATAAATCTCGTGTTGGTGAAAGAGTTTGGATTTACGAAGCACAATTAGGCAGAGCTTTCGGTACTGGTGCCGAATATGTTGTCATAGCCAGTGAAAAAGCGGTTATCCTACCAGATAATACCAGTTTCGCGGAAGGTGCTTGTCTGGGAGTTCCTGCAATGACTGCCCATCGTGCTGTTTTCGCCGATGGTGAGGTAAAAGGACAAACAATTTTCGTAACTGGGGGAGCCGGAGCCGTTGGTAACTACGCGATACAGTGGGGAAAATATGGTGGTGCTACAGTTATTACCACTGTCAGCACTCCCGAAAAAGCCAAAATTGCCGAAGCTGCTGGTGCAGATTACATCATTAACTATAAAACAGAAGACGTAGTTAAAAGAATTCAAGAAATCACTGGTAAAACACGGGGAATCAATCGCATCGTTGACGTTGATTTTAGCCAGAATTTAAATGTAGCCGATGCAGTTTTACGTACCAACGGTGGAGTAGCGATGTATTCAGCAAATCCAGATGATGCACCCGCTTTACCAATTCTTTCGCTGATGCTGAGAAATATTATTATCCGCACCATATTGGTATATACCATGCCCCAAGATGCAAAAGAAGCAGCGATTAAGGATATTACAACTGCACTAAAAGCAGATAAATTACGTCATAATATTGCTCAATTATTCCCATTTAAAGAATTAGCAGCCGCTCACGAAGCTCAAGATAGCGGCAAGATGATTGGTAAAGCCATTGTAGAAATTTCTTAATTGTTTCGAGGATGTTTTATAAATATTCGGCGGTTGAAACCGCATCTACACAAACAAAGTCCACCTGCGTGGACTAATTATTCATAACCCGCGCAGGCGGTGAATCTAGTTGATGGGGTCGGTTTCCGTCCCATCAAACTAGTGAACCCGGAGGGGTTTTGCCTGTGTAGCAGCGGTTTCAACCGCCGGGTAAATAATTCGCCAGGTAACAATAATCCATTAAAACAAAACCATGAATGCAACAAAATCAATCTCACAAACATTTGCGATCGCCAAAGACATAACCATCAATCGTATTGGTTACGGAGCAATGCGACTCACGGGGAAACCGGGAAATTTCGGCCCTTATGCAGATTGGCAAGCGGGAGAAAAACTTTTACGTAGAGCGGTGGAATTAGGTGTAAACTTTATCGATACTGCTGAAGCTTACGGCCCCGGTTACAACGAAGAAATAATTGCTTCAGCTTTATATCCTTACAAATCAAGAGTTGTAATTGCAACCAAGGGAGGAATTAACAAACCTGCTCCCGATAACATTAAAGCCGATGGAAGTCCCGAATTTCTCCGCCGTGGTGTTGAAGGCAGTTTGAAAAGATTGAAACTAGAACAAATCGATTTATATCAATTGCATCGTCCAGATTCTAAAGTACCGTTTGCCGAATCAATTAATGCATTAGCAGAATTGAAACAGGAAGGAAAAATCCGTCATATTGGAATATGTAACGTAAATTTAGAGCAAATTAAAGAAGCGACAAATATTGTTGAAATTGCTTCGGTACAAAATCGGTTTAGTATTACCAATCGCCAAAACGAAGACACATTAAATTACTGTACCGATAACGGAATAGCTTTTCTTCCCTACGGCTCATTAGATGCACATCCGTTAAAACAAGGGGCACCTTTAGCGAATGCAGAAGGAATTATTGCAGATATTGCCCAAAAACATCAAGTTAAACCCAATCAAATAGCTTTAGCATGGCTGTTGCATCGTGCTGCGAATATTATTTTGATTCCGGGAACGACAACTATTGCCCACATGGAAGAAAATATTAAAGCTGGGGATATTCAATTGACGGAAGATGAAATTACAGCTTTAAATTCTTTATAAGTTCGTAGTAGGGGCTTTATCCCTTCTTTTTGCACAAAAATTTCTTCAAATGTTCTAAAATTTGAATGCAAATGAGGGGAAAACTATGACTATTAATCAAAAAGGTTTTATTATGGAACCTGGAAAAGGTTCTTCTTACTGGTTTGGTGTTGACTTGCTCACTTTTAAAGCAGTTGGGGAAGATACTCAACAGCAATATGTTCTGCTTGAAGCAATAATTCAGCCTGAAAGTGGAGTACCCCCTCATACTCATAGCCGAGAAGATGAATCTTTTTACATTCAAGAAGGAACATTCGAGTTTTATTTAGACGAACAAAAAACTGTTGCAATCCCCGGAACATTTCTTTATTCTCCTAAAGGACAATTACACAGTTTTATTAATATTGGGAATGAGCCGGGTAAACTTTTAATTTGGGTAACGCCAGCAGGATTTGAAAAGTTTATGGCAGAAGTGGCAATACCTGCTGAAAATCAAATTGCTCCCGCACAACCGCTGAATGCTAATGATTTGCAAAGAATTATTGAAACAGCGAAGAAATACGGTATGGAAATTATTCCCCCTCAAGTTTAATTGAAGATGACTAAAGTCATTACTACAAACTTTTTTCAATAGCTACAATAATTGTGTAATCAATCTTCATCCTGAAAATGAATACTCAACCGTCAGATAAATTATCTCCTATTAAAAGATTTGCAATAGGTTTATTAGCTGGACTTTTTATCGCAGGAATATTTTGGCTTTATTCAGTTTATTTTCATGTCCCAATTCCTTTAGCTCAAGGCATTATTGGCAGTTCATTACTAGCAATTTCTTGCGGTATTATAGCTACCGTTAGCGGATTAGATAAACTATTCGATAATTTTCCCACAATATAATACCTGGAACATTTCACCACGATTATAAATCTTATCTAGGTGGTGTTCCCTGTGGCTTCCTATGACATCTATTTTGAACAAAAAAGCAGTTCTAATTAGCTTACTATTAATTGGAATTGCTTCCCCCGTAAAATCTCAATCAACGCCACGACAAGAAATTAAACCTCCAACTGTTACCAGAGAATTCCGCGCTGCATGGATTGCTACCGTTGCTAATATAGATTTTCCGTCAAAACCCGGATTAACAACTAAAGAACAAAAGGCTGAATTAATTGCCCTGCTGGATAAAGCGGCGGAAATGAACTTAAACGCCGTAGTTTTTCAAATTCGACCCATAAGTGACTCTCTATACGCATCACCTTATGAACCTTGGTCGGAATTCCTTACCGGAGAAAATTCCTATTTACACCCTACAAAAGAACTCCCCAATCCCCAATCCCCAATTACTCAATATTGCATAAACCCATTTCCCCAACCCTACTCATTTAATGATGAGGAGTAAAACCACTGGGAGTAAACGTGAACACATTAATGCAAGCAGAGCAGAAAAAGACACCAAATATCGCTCAAGATAAAAATCTTTACATCATTATCGGTGTAACGTTGATATCAATTATGGGAGGGCAAACGGTTGCTCCAATATTGCCGAGTTTAACATCCGTATTTGATGTCTCTACCAGGGAAATTGAACTGGTGATGACGCTTTTTGTATTACCTATCGGTTTAGCAACTCCAATTCTAGGAGTTTTGGCCAATTGGATTGGAATTAGAAAGGTTTTGATTCCGGCTTTAATTTTATTTGCAGTCGCTGGAGCAACGATATCTTTTGCAAATACTTTCACGAATGTTCTGGGATTGCGTTTTTTACAAGGATTGGGTGCGGCTCCTTTGGATGCTTTATCGTTAACTATGATTGCGATGCTCTACCAAGGCAGAATGTTAGGTGTGGCAATGTCTATTAATGCTGCTGTTATCGGCATATCTTCGGCAATTTATCCTTTGGTGGGTGGAGCTTTGGGAAGTCTAAATTGGTCGTACCCATTTTTACTTTCGGTTTTGGCTTTCCCTCTAGCAATGCTGATAATCATGGTTTTAAAATTACCAAAAAGACCTCCTAATGTAAAAAAGGAAAGTTTAAAGGTTTATCTCAAAGGTACTTGGAATAGCGTTAATAACCGTTCCGTAATGGGATTATTATTCGCAGTGGGTACCATATTTATGATTCAATTTGGAGCTTTCATCACCTACGTACCAATTTTTGCAGGAGTTACTCTTGGTGCTTCGGGGTTTATGAATGGGATTATTTTATGTGTCATGTCTTTGGCTGTTGCTATAAGTGCCGCTCAATTGGGATGGTTAATTCAAAGGTTTTCGGAAATTGCTTTAATTAAAACTTCTTTTATTCTGAGTGCTGTAGCATTAATAATGATTCCGTTTATGACAAATCCTTGGCTGCTGCTAATTCCTAACGTGTTATTTGGTGTTTCATTAGCATTTGCTTTACCATCATCTCAAGCATTGTTAGCAGGATTATCCGCTCAAGATTCTCGTGCTGGTTTTATGGCAGTGAATGCCAGCGTGCAATCGTTAGGGCAGGCACTTGGCCCCATCCTCGGAGGAGTGGCGATCGCCTTGGGTGGAATCAAAGTTGTATTTTTCGCTGCGGCTGTTTATGCTGTAATTGCGTTTTTCATCTTTAATATTCTAATAACTCCCCAACACTCTAAATCAAATTTACCTGCGCCAATACTTAGCGGATTAACAGCACAAAAAACATTTGTTCCAGTAACAGATTCACCGACAAATATACAAGCACCAGTTCCTCAATTAATTCATACTTTAACTAATCAAGTTGTCGATCTACCCGAAATTCCTTCATTAATTAATATCGGGAAAGGGAATAACGAAGACAATGAAAATATAGATGTTTCAAATTTACCTCACTCGGAAGTAGTTTCTCGAAATCACGCTCAAATCAAATTTGATGGAGAAAATTATTATATTCAAGATATGGGAAGTTCCAACGGTACATATATTAATAAATATCCCTTATTACCGGGAATTTGGTATAAATTAGGCCCTGGAGTAAAACTTGGTTTAGGTAAGCGTGATATGATAGCATTTATATTTAAATTCAATTAAATAAACGCACGGGTTTGGAGTCAATGTTTTCAGTAATAGCATTAACTCTTTTAACCACATTTATCATGTATTTATAATCGGGAGGTGATGAATTAGGAATATATTTAGCTTCTTGAATCAAAGATTCGGGAGCCTTTTTCAAATGATTACGAATTGCATTGGCGAGATTTTTTTCCACAAGTGGACTGCATAAAAGAGAACCGGAGGGTGCAGTATGTTCATCTGTGAATAAAATCCGGAACTGTGAAGAATCGAGTTTTGATTTAGATAAATTAAACTCTTCTAAAGAAAGAGCAGCAGCATCAACTTCACCTGACGATAACCATTCCAAAGATATTTTTGGTGTAGGAGCAAATTGGACGGATGCTAATGTTAAACCATAAAGATTAAAAAGTGGAAAATAATAGCCGGTTGCCGAACCTTGTTGTCCTAAAGCAAGTCTTTTATTTCGCAAATCTTGCAGTTTATTCAAAGGACTGTTTTGATTTACAACAATAATAGAACGGGAATCGCCACTTAATTGTAAAGGAAACATACTCCAATATTGATAATTAGCAATACTCATAGCAGCTAAACCAGGAGTAGCAAAAATCAAACTCCAAGATTTACGTTTAATACGTTCGACGGCGATTCTTTCGTTAAAAGCGGGTTCTAATTCAACAATTGTTTTCAGATTATTGCTTAAATATTGACGAAAACCTCTTAATCTTTCTTCAGTTTGTTTTCCTTGTCCATAACTGAGTACGCCGATAACCAAACGTCGAGTAAACATTGTTTCTTCTGTGGTACAAGCAGCTATTGATAACAGCATTTGCGATATGAATACACGCCGAGACAATCTAGGTTGCATTTGAATATTTGAGGAAAAATTATATTTTGGATTATGTAAATAGTATCAATAAACCATAGACTATGAAATAAATCTTTAGATCGAAGTCACTAACATTATAAATAAGCATACTTGTACTTATATAATTTTAAAAAATAATAATGTTAATTTTTTGATAAAAAGCTTGGTGAAACAGACTATTTTTACCTAAAATATGCTTTATTACTAATATAAAGTCCAGTAATTTAGTTATAGTCTTTACTTCCTAACTGATATAAATCAACTAAAAAAAGGATAAAAAGTGATGAAAATAGGAACTAGAGTAACTTTAAATTTGATCGTAGTTTTTGCGATTGGTATTTTAATTAGTGGAATTGCGCTGTCAAATGTATTAGATGCAAAAGCCCAGGGAGAAGTAAATTCTAAAGCTTTAGCGTTAATGGAAATGAACAATTCGATTAGAAATTATACAAACGAACGAGTACAGCCTTTATTGTTACCAAAAGCAGAAAGTCAAGATACATTTATTCCGGAAGCGATACCAGCTTTTTCCGTGAGAGAAATCTTTGAATATTTTCGTAGCACTCCAGATTATGCCAATTTTTTATATAAAGATGCGACATTAGATCCGACTAATTTACGAGATAAAGCAGATAGTTTTGAAAATAAAATTATTAATAATTTTATTAAAAATTCAGATAAAAACACTTCATCGGGTTATCGCACCATATCGGGAACAAAACTTTACTATACAGCCATACCTTTTTCGATACAAAATGAAAGTTGTCTTCGCTGTCATAGTACTCCGGAAAGGGCACCAAAAAGTCAATTAGCAACTTATGGAACAGAAAATGGTTTTGGATGGAAATTGAATCAAGTACTAGGCGCTCAAATAGTTTACGTACCCGCCGAAAACATTCTCAGCAATGCTCGTGACTCATTTATCTTAATAACCGGAATTGTAGCGATGATTTTTGCAGCAGTCGTCATAATCATGAATTTATTCTTAAAAAGAACCGTATTACGACGGATTAAAAACATTGCATCAGTTGCCGAGCAAGTTAGCGTTGGTGATATGAATGCTAGTTTTGGCAGACAAAATAAAGATGAAATTGGAGACTTAGCTGAAGCCTTTAACCGCATGAAATATAGTTTAGAAATCGCCATAAATATGATTAATAAAAAGAAAGGTCAAGGTTAAAGGTTAAAACTTAAAGGTTAAAGGTAATAATTTCTTCCCTTCTTCCCCCTCTTTTCCCTCTTCTCCCATCTTCTCCCTCTCCCCCTTAAAACCATGAAAATCGGAACCAAAGTAACAGTAAGTCTAGTAGTTGTCTTTGTAATTGGTCTTTTAATCAGTGGAATATCCCTGGCAAATGTATTAGAAAAGAAAGCTGAGAGCGAGATAGATTCTAAAGCTTCTGCATTAATGGCAATGAATAATTCAATTAGAACCTATACAAACGATCGGGTACAACCTTTGTTGTTACCAAAACTAGAAACTCAAGAAAATTTTATTCCTGAAGCAATACCAACTTATGCGGTTAGAGAAACCTTTGAATTTTTCCGCAAAAGTCCGGATTTTGCGAGTTTTTTCTATAAAGATGCTACGTTAAATCCCACAAATTTACGAGATAAAGCTGATGATTTTGAAGCTGAAATTGTCAACAGATTTCGTCGGGAACCCGAGACATTATCTATATCTGGCTTTCGTAATATGAATGGAACCCAACTGTATTACACTGCTAAACCTTTTCAAATTAAAAACGAAAGTTGTCTGCGCTGTCATACGACTCTCGATAAAGCACCGAAAAGTCAGATCAATACTTATGGTACCGAGAATGGTTACGGATGGAAGTTGAATGAAATTGTAGCTACTCAAATTGTTTATGTACCTGCCCAAAGGATTTTTCAAAATGCGAATCGGTCTTTTATTATAGTTATGGGAGTTGTCGCGATGATTTTTACAGCTTTAGTTGCGATCGTGAACTTGCTATTAAAAAGAACCGTTTTAGGGCGAATTAAACAAATTTCTACGGTAGCCGAACAAGTTAGCGTTGGTAATATGAATGCTGGCTTTGGCAGACAACGTAAGGATGAAATTGGAGACTTAGCCGAAGCTTTTAATAGAATGAAGTATAGTTTGGAAATTGCAATGAATATGTTGAATAAGAAGAGTAATGGGTAATGGGCTTTATTTACGATGCACTATTAGCATCGAAGCAATAAAAAAATAAATAATTTAATACCCATGCCTAATGCCCAATTCCCTATTTCAAAATCCGCTGTCTAAATTCTTCAGCCATTCCGGAGTCGGGAACGTTTTGTGCTAATTTATCGACGAATTCTGCTGCCGAAATCTGCGGGTTAGCTTGCAATATCTCTTCAATGACAAAATTCGCAATTGGGCCAATTAAATGAATCAAGTCGCGCTCGCATTTGTTGACAAAGTTATTATCGATGCCTTGCTCTACAACTGCTGCCGATTTGGCTAGCTGAGGTGGAAGGGCAATATCTGAAGACTCTAAAATAACTTTTGCTTGATTTTTAAAATGAATTTTTTGCTGGAGGGGTATATAATCTGTAAGTTTTTCGATTAATTGTTGGTTATTCGCCGATTTATGAATGCATTGTTGCAATATTGTCGGTGCAATGATTCCTACTGAGTGTTTGAGCAATTTTTCTAATAAGGTATAACTTTCGGCTGTTAAATTTAAATTTAAATTCTGTGGAGTTGGTAATGGTGTTGCAATCTTAGTAACGGGGTTTTCCGAAATTTTAACTGCTGTCTGCTTAATTTCTTGAAATACCTGACTAATACCACCTGGTAAAATATCAATTATGGCTTGGGTGCCGGAAAACCAAGTTTTTAAATTAATCTCTTTACCCTGTAACAGCTTTTGTAATTGAGTAATCCATTTGGCAACTGGTAATCCAAGTTGAGAATTAGCCGAAGCAAGACTTTCGATCAAGATTTGAGAAAAGACTTCCGATTTATCAAAGGATGTTTGAGTGATAATTAAACATTGTCCGTATTCGGCAGAGCATTGTAAATCTTCTAGCCAATTTTGTGCGGTAGAAAGATTTGAATCAGGGCTGACTAAATTTAATATAACTATTTGCTGTGCTTTTTGCGCTTGACGCAATATTTTTCTAAAATAACTGCGACTTAAATATACTCCATCACCTAAAATTAATCTGCCTTCTCCATCTTCGGTTTCTTTAACGCAACCCCGTAAATATAATAAACAGGTGGATATATTGTTAAATCCTGCTATTCCATGATTTTGCGCTTTTAATTCCACCGTGGTTTGGATAAATTTTTGAATTTCTCCTTTAATATCCGACCAATTTTGATTGTGTTGATGAAAACATTCGACTTCAAAACCACCAGCACCAGCGAGCAATCGACTTATCTTATTGCTCGAATCCCGATTTAACAACCCATCAGCTACAAAAGCACGTCTTAATTGACTTTGACGATTTTCTTTTTTGGGCTTATATCCAACAATTAATTCTCCTACTCCTTCAACAATTCTTTTAGGTGTTTGTAGGGGATACTCCGGATAAAGCTTGCTGTCTCCCCGACTTAGCTTTTGCTGATTAATTAAGCGTACCTGATAATTTAATTTATCAATATACTGTACCGTTTGACGATAAACATATTTATATAAACCGTCAGCATCAATAAATCCGGTTGTATCGGCGGCTTCTCCCGATAACCCCTGCATTAAATAATAGGTGAACACCCCATGTCCTAATTCGGGAAATTCCCAAGACTTTTGCCCGCGATCGCAACTGAGTAAAGCGCAAAATCCCTTGCTTTGAGATGCTCGCTGTCTCAACACGCTCATCAATTGCGGTGTAGAATTACTCACAGGTGTCTCTGCATCTCTAGCGCTACCACCCAATAATGCCATATCACCACTATGACAGGTATCCAAACATAATAACTGTTGCTTAGCAGGACTTTTACTCAAAATTTCTACCAATTCCTGCATCGGCAAACCAGTATTTAATAAATTATTTTGATTAGTATCGGAAAAACATAATACAGCTTCTTGAGTACTCGGATCTAACATCCCATGTCCGGAAAAATATAGCATTATCGAGTCGTTAGGTCGAGAATGCAATACTATCTTCTTCAAACTTTCGCGAATATTTTTTAATTTAGGGGTTTTTGATGCAAAATCGTGATGTACCACAATTTCCTTGTTGGGAAATCCTTCAGTAGCCTTCATTAATGACTTTTCCAAACCCTGACAATCCAAAGCTGGATAACGTAAAGAAGGTAAACCGATATCTTGATAATCGTTGACACCTACTAATAACAGCCAAAGCTTAGCTTCACCTGATTTTAATGTATATATTGAATCGCTAGAACCTATACCAAGGGGCATAATTTTTAACCTCTATTAAATATTCTTCTATAGTTAGATTGATTCGAGTGAATCAACACATCATAAAAAGCAGTTTCATGCAAGATATATTAACAAGCCTTAATATTTAAAATAAATTTAGTGTTTGATTTGATTTAAGATTAACTGCTAATCATCATATTTATATTTATATAGCTCAAGACAGAAGTAGTCCATACAGAAAAGTGGTGGATATAGTTTCTCAAAATTAATTTAACTTTTCTACAACTTTTAGAAGGGCGATTACCTATGTTCTAGTCCCTTCAGGGCGACCTCCGGTACGGACACGCTCCGCTAACAGGGGACACAAGCCTTACTCGCGGCACAACCCGTTAGGATAACGCTTAACGCCAATTGGGTTAAAAATTTGCCGTCAATAATAAAAATTTGTTTAAACATTTACTTTTAGTACTTTGCAATAATTATCTCTATCTATTCTATGGGGGAGGATTTAGAGAAATATGCATTTGAGCATCCGGTTTTACCAATTTGTAAAATTTACCCATTCAGAAGTATTGACAAAAATAATTATTTGATAGCAAGTTAATAATAATTAATAATTACTCTCTTCCCGGCAGAAAATTACCGATAAAAAACCATTATAGGCAAGCCACTGCGCCCTCGCGGGTTTCCAAGACAGTACGGCAAGTGGCGCACAGAGAGCGCGAGGAAAGAGGTTTTATAGAGATCGGTAATCTTAGAACGGTTGGGGATAATTGCAGATAAATTATTAAAATGTTTTAAAAGTGAAGAATTTAGAATAACAATATTAGATGCAGCACAAAACTGTATCTAATATATAAACACCTGTATATATGATGTAATAATGCATTCGTAAGTGGTAAAGTTTATGCGTTCTCGTCAAGGAATAACTGAATTATTTGCAACTTTTCTGCAATTTGATGCAGATAGAGTAATTGGTTGGGCTACCGATGCTAGATTGCGTCGAAATATTACCAATTGTCAGCAGAAATTATCGAAGCCAGAAGATTCTGAAGATTTTTGGGTATCTTACTGGTACAAACAATGGCAGTCTCCAACCCAAAATTTAGCATCCGGACATTTATCGGCTTATTTACAAGAAGTTTGTTATTGGGCTGCCAATAAAACAGCTACTAATTTCTCGTCGGGACAATATACTTTGTCGGATTGCTTCCAAGCGATTGTCACCAAAACTGATAAAGTATTGCAAGGTTTTAAGCCCGATATGGGTTTTAATATCAAAAATTACGCTAGCGCAATATTCAGCAGCGAATTAAAAGAATTACTTCGTCAACAACAAGAAGTTGATATTTCCACAGATTGGCGATTATTGCGGAAAGTGACTCAGAAACGCCTGGTGGAATCTTTAGAAAATGCTGGATTAAATCCACAAGCCGTTGCAAGTTACGTACTAGCGTGGAAATCCTATCAAGTATTGTATGCTCCCCGTAAAGAAAAGGGAACTCGTAAATTAGGCAGACCTGATGATGCTGTATGGCAAAGCATCGCCGAGCTTTATAATAAAGAGCGTCATCAACTTACCCAACCCGGAGCCGAATACAATGGTGAAACCATAGAAAAATGTTTGATTGCTTGTGCTAAAGCAATACGAGCTTATCTTTATCCCAAAATGACTTCCTTGAATGCAACCACGGGAGATAATGGAGGAGAATTTCAAGATATTTTACCCCAACTCAGACAAGATTCATTACTTTCGGAAATAGTTGTTCAAGAAGAGATTGAAGAACGAATTACGCAGCAATCGAAAATTAGCGATGTATTAGTTGCTGCCATCAAAGAACTAGATACAGAAGGACAAAACATTATAAAATACTATTACCAAGGGGACTTAAAGCAATCTGAGATAGCTAAAAAATTAGGAGTGAAGCAATACACTATTTCTCGCAAACTCAGTAAATCTAAAGACATATTACTAGTTAAACTGGCAACTTGGGCAAAAGAATCGATGCATATCTCTTTAGACTCGTCGGTACTAGATTATATGAGTACAGTTTTAGAGGAGTGGCTGCAAAACTACTATAAACCTCAAAAATTGAGTTGAATTGAACAAATCGTATTATTTCCAAAAGGAAGCCAGAATTATGACAATTGACTTAGAAACGCTGACTTTAAACAATCCTACAAACTTATGGTTAGAAATTCCCGAAGAGCAACAAACCAAAATTTGGGAGCAAAGCCAAGCCTTTTCTACAGATAATCGTCGTTGGATGGCTTATCTTAACCGTTTAAGCTTAAAAGCATTTTTAACTTGGCTAAAAGAAGAACATTCCCCAAACGCAAAAGTATTTCCTAACGCTGCAACTTTACCAAGCATTTGGGAAGCCACCAACGGAACGGGAATTTTATTTAATGATAAAAAAATAGTTTTGATCCCCAGTGAAGCATTAGATGTTTCCGAATTAAGAGTTCCTCAAGAATGGGTAGACATTCCCAAATGGAGCGCCGATTATTATGCAGCAGTACAGGTAAATATAGAATCCGGATATATTAGAATTTGGGGTTATACATCCCAAGTAAATTTAAAAAACAAAGCAACTTACGACGCTAACGACAAAGCATACTGCATAGATAAAGAAGATTTAATTTCCAACTTGAGCATATTATGGATATCGCGTCAACTTTGTCCTGAAGAAATTACCAAAAATGAAACTGTTCCGCTAGCGGAATTATCCACAACCCAAGCAGAAAATTTAATAACTCGTTTAGGAAATCCCCAATTAATTAATCCCCGTCAAGAAATACCTTTTAGTTTATGGGGAGCATTATTAGAGCATGGAGCCTGGAGACAGGGATTATACGAAAAACGTCAGGGAATGCAAGCACAGTGGTCAATTCGCCAATGGATGCAAAACGGAGTTTCCGAATTTGCTCAAAATTTCGGTTGGGCAAGTGTAGTACAGCAGAGTTTGGAAGGTGCTAGAGGAACGGCAGCACCAGCACAAATACCAACTTTAATTAAAAAGATTACCATATCGGGTTCCGAATACGAACTATCAGTAAAAGCAAAAGGTGAAATTAGAAATAGAACCTGGCGCTTTGAATTACGAAGAGCCACCGTGGGAGAAATGATTCCCACCGGCGTAAAATTAATGTTATTAACAGAAGAATTACAGCCATTCGACGGCAACCAAGCCAAAGCCAAAAAACCCGTAGAAAGACTTTATGTTGATGTCGCTTTAGGTGAAGACGAAGAAGGTTTGGTATGGAAGACAGAACCTATATCCGATGATTATGAATATGAAGTTTTGTATTTATAAGAGGGAATAGGGAACAGTATGTAGTATGTAGGTTGGGTTAGACGCACGAAGAATCATCGATTTTAACCGAGAATTCAATTGCGTCGTAACCCAACATATGAACGCAAGTATTTTTAAACGAAACACCATTGCTAATTCATATAATCGCGATCGGACGGCTATTTTTCCTTATATTCGAGTTTAATACCGGCTTCGGAACAGTTATAAGGAAATACCATTGCGGATTGAGTTAGTCTTTTTTTCCGTTCCCTGTTCCCTTTTTTACGACTATTTTATCAACATAACAAGTACGTAATAGCCATTTCCCCTTAACCTGTAAATATCGTTAAAATATTGAAAAAAAATAAAATTACAATCAAACAAATATTAAATTGACAGCGAAATATTTTTAATAAAACTGTCAAAACATTATTGTCTGCTTCAAATTTAGCTGTATCTACCTGAAGTTTTGCTAAGCAATAGGAGGTTTTAGTTAATGCTTGTTGATAGAGTGAGAAATTCCATACAATTATAACTAAACAACTACTCAAACTAATTAAATAAGTTAAAATTGTCCATTTTTGACCGCTAGAAGACATGGTTTGGAGTCCATATCTAAATTCAAAGTTCCTTACTATTTCTATAATAATCAAAATACTAATATATGGAGCAATATCATGAATAAATCCCCATGTATATTTTGTATAATTTCTGTTGATTATTTTAACTACCTGAGATGTTTTATCTTGAAGTATATTAAAATTCTTTTCGATTTCCTTTAAACGGTAATTTAATTTTATGGTTTTTTTCAGGCTTTGATTGTAAGTTTGGAAGGCAGCATAAACGCTGACAAAGCAAAAAGGTACGGCAACAAAAAAGTATAGAATAAAAGAGCAAGGAAAATATAAAATTATTGGTAAATAGTAATCTTTAAATTTATGAACACTATGTTCGTAGCCAGAAATCTGTTGAGGTAAAGCATAAATCAAATGATAAAGTAAACATGAAAATGTAAAAATAGACAAACATATTGCTACAAAACGGTATATTTTTACAGCTTTAGCTTTACTTTGTAAAAGTTCTACAGCTTCTTTTCTCCATACAATACCAACTAAATAAAAGTGGTTAATTAATAAAAAAGCGCTGCGAATAAATTCAATTAGGCTTCCATATTCTCCAAAATCTCGTATCCACGGTTCGCTGCCAGATAAATGATAAGCCGATCCAAGGGATATACCACAAATAATCAATAAAAATCCGTAATAGCTGAAGATTTTAGCTAAATATGCAGTCGATGGAGGTGATAAGGGTTTTGTATCTAACTCTTTCCACTCCTGCTGAAAAAACCAAAATGAACTTAATTGTCGATCGATCCAGTTTTGATTAAAAATTTCTTGATAAATACGGTTAGCTATTTTCAGTTTTGATTGCTGTTTAACTACTAATCCAGACAAACGTAATTCGACTTCTTCGTAACTATTAGTAATTTCAATTTCGCCTTGATGGTAAATTCTTTGATAAAGTTCTATTAATATGACAGCCCGCTGTTTATCGTAAAGTAGTCGATCGCGTATGGTTTTCAAATGTTCTGGTTCATCTCGTGCTTCCCAATTTTCAATGATGTAGGTTTGCACTAATTCGGTTATATCCAGATTTTTTGTATTAGTATCAACTATTAATTGACATAACTTTTGAGTCAGAAACGGTTGTCCACTCGTCCATGAAAGCACTTCAGCTAAAACTTGTTCGGGATTATCTACCTTATTTGTAAAACCTTTAGTTAAAGATAATTTAGCTTCTTCTAGTTTAAAACCTTTTAATTCAATTGCTTGACCAATATTAAAAGGAGTGCGTCTTTTTTCTTCAATTAAAGTTGATGGTGTTGCTACTCCTAATAAGCAAAAAGTCAGACGGTTATATTTAGAATTATCTGCACGTTGATTGTAGCAACTGCGGATAAATGCGAAAAAATCGTCGGTAGGGAAATCTAAACCAATAACGCTATCAATTTCGTCAATAAAAATCACAATATTTTCAGAAATCGACTCTAATAATACCTCATTAATCAGTTCGCTTAGTCGCTGTACTCCCGAAAGAAAATCGCGATCGCACCACCACTGTTTCCAATCAACTTGAATTGAACGCCTAAAAGTTCTAAATAAACGGTAGGCAATACCTTTGTACCATTGTTCTGAAGTCACTTGGCTGCCAGTAGCAGTTAAATCGATAGCAGCACAAGCAGTACCATCAGCCTGTAACCTTTGCATCGTGCGGACTCGCAAGCTAGATTTACCCATTTGCCGCGAATTAAGTACGTAGCAAAATTTTCCAGCTTTCAAACTACGATAAAGTTCCTCATCTGCTTGTCGTTTAACATAAGTAGGATCGTTACCCGGTAAACTTCCCCCTTGATATTTATAAGCGTAAATTGATTCTTCTGTCATAAGGTAATATAGTCATTTCTCTCTCTTTTTCTTTGTTCCTCAGCGTACTCTGTCTTGGAAAGTTGCTCTTGGGGGAAACCCCCAGAACGCACTTTCCGCTGCGCCCTCTGCGGTTTTATATCATTGGATGTTACCGGATCTAATAAAGGCAACAGGGAATAGGCAACAGGCAACAGTAATATAACTGAGTAGTAATTATATAAATAATGCAGGGTTAAGCCTCTACGCTAACAAACAATCGTGTAAATACAAACGATACAAATTACAGCGAGGTTCTATTTTATTACCGCACCAATGCACCAATCCCATACTGTGAAGTTTAAAAGCTTGCTCAGAATCAATTCGTACCGGCTGTTTTTCTTCAACTACATTTCTCATTGCTGCGATTAGCTTGTCATCTTGCTGTAAATCCTGACTAATTTTTCGCAGATGATTTCTATACAGTCCAGCTTCAGTAGCTGCGGTTTGCAAAAATTCATCTAGTGTTACGTTAGACTGATTTTTAATATTCGTAAATGCTTTATGCAAAAGATAGGGATGTCCGCCTACTATAGCCATAAGTTTTTCAATCAAAATAGAATCTTGTTCGAGTCCGTATTGTCTAGCTAAATCTTGAACCTGCTCAATATTAAATTCAGGTAACTCAACTGGTAATCCGACATTAAAAGGAGATTGATTAATATTTAAAGGAATATAAACTTCAGTTGAATGTGCTACTATCAACCGCAACTTTTTCCAATCATCGAGAAACTTTGCATCCTCATACCAAGAACGCAATAACCCGAAAAAATCTGCTGCAAATTCCTGATATTTAAAAACTCTATCTACATTATCTAAACCTAACACCAACGGAGTATCTATATTAGCTAAAATATAATCTTCAAAATAAGCAGTACAGTTATCATTGCTGCTCGAATCTGCATCCCAGAAATCGGCAACATGATTTTTCAGCTTTAACCGTCTGCTGATACTGCTACACAACCAACGCAATAATTTATCCAAACTTTTAATAGTACATTCCGAGGCTTGCAACATATTTAAATGTACTGTTTTATAACTCTGCTTGGTTGCAAAATCAAAAATATTGTTCATTAAGCAGGTTTTACCCATCTTCCAAGGGGCTTTGATGCGAATTAGCGCTCCCGACTGCAAAATCTCTTGATAACACGTAGATTCAACGGGAGGACGATTTATATAACGATTGGTAATAATTAACGATTCTTGCTTATCCAAATTACCTTGTAACGGTACATTTTGCTTACAAGTAGATGATGAAATAAAATGTCGTTTTAACGCTTCCTTGAAATTGTTTTTTTTTACTTTCTCTCCTAAAACTTCAGAAAGTAGCTTCCATAGCTTAGGGGCAACATCTTGACTTATATAACTCAAAGTATAGTTATTTTCCTCAGCAATCTGCCCATAATCCTGTTTGTGCCAAGCCCCCCGAATTATTGCCGTTTCAACATCCGTCAGATTTCTTTGCGTTTTAGCGTAGATGAGATTATTCGCAATTTTCAGCGCTTCATCTAATATAAAGTCCATTTTTATAGATTTACTCACAAAGGGAACCAAAATTTATGGGGAGAAATACACTTCAGTAAAACCCCTGCTTTTATATACCTCAATTTACCTGAAGATTCCTGAAAACCATTGAAAGTTCCCGGATTGCAGTTAAATTACTTAGGTAAAGTAGTCCAGAATTTACCTCAAGTTGTAAACTTATTTACCGTGCATACTTGTAGATGTGAGGCAAACATATAACAACGTGAGTTGAAAAAATGAAACGATTGATAAGTCTTACTAGTGCGATCGCAGTTACTACATTGAATATAGCTGCTAGCGTACCAGTATCAGCACAAAACAGTATTGAAGGGCCAGCAAAAGAATTTGAACGTCCGATAGGTATCGATAAAATAGAAGCTCCCATAAAAGGATTTGAACGTCCCAATCCTGGTGAAGTTAAAATTAATAGAACACCTATAAACGAAAAGATCGAAAGCGTTCAAGTTGATAAAAGTGTAATTCAACTTAAGAAGCAAAAACCAACTCAATTCCGAGCTTTTGAAGTTAAAGATCCACAAACGGGTAAGCCAATTCCCGCGAGTCAAATATTAACATTACCTAATGGCAAAAAGGTAAAAGCTGGAGAATATTACGCTCAATTAAACAAGCTAGAAAGAGAATTTAACCAAATTGGTTACTCTTTGCGTCAGCCAGCAGAAGAAATTACCATCCAAAGTTCTACAATTAACAAAGAAGAGTTACAAAAGCAGCAGCAACTTCTGCAAAAAACTCCAGAAAAAATTGACCGTAGCATTGATATTCAAAAACAATTAGAGCCAAGTGAGGTTCTCAGAAGTATTCAGAAAGGACCGATAAAAGAAATTAATCCTCGATTACCAGGGGAAATAATTAATCCGAATCAGCCACAACTCGATATTAAACCTCAAATACCTCAAATAGATCCTCAGATTAATCCAGATATTAATCCCCAACTCAAACAAGCCAAAGGTAACTTCAAACTAGCTCAAGCAGCTAATGGTTCCCGTACATATACCAGAAGTTGGAATAAACAGGTTGGTAGAAGAAGTACTTTCGCTGCTTATCTCAGAGGGAAACTAGAGTTAAAAGGTTCTAGAACTTATACCAGAGCTTCAGCTGAAGGTAGTACTGGTGGCTATGCATTCAATCGTAACTTTGAATTAGCACGGGGAACAGCAACCGTATACGCACCTGTATCCGGTAGAGGTTCCGTCAACGCTGGTTTATACGTTGCCAGACAAAGAGTTTATAACTTCCAAACGGGATTTGCAAATCGTTTTTCCAAAGGAGATTCCTTCTCCCGCTCCTTAGATTTTGGAGTTGCTAATATTAGGTTCTTCGTCGGGCCAATACCGATGAAAGCTAGGTTTGGGGTTCGAGGTCGTGCTGGATTCAGATATAATATGGCTGCTTCGGGTGCATCCAGATTAGCTTATGCAAGATTAAATCCTTTTGTAGACTCTAGAGCTTATGGACAGGGTGGTGCTGATATCGTAGTTGGTGGTGCTGGTGTAGGTGCTAACCTATTATTGCTCAAGAATAATTTGAACGCTTATGCTTTAGCCAGAGTAGGTTTTGCTTCAGGAAATCGCGCATATCTGCAAACCTATTATTCCGTTTACAACGATATGGAAGCTCTCAGCGGTAAAGCTTATGCTTACGCTTACGTCTACGTTCCTAGATTTGGTATTCCACCCTGGAGAAAGAAACAGTGGAATTGGAACATCTTTGACTGGACTGGCTTTAAACAAAGAGGCTACTTACTCCGCAACTCGAATCGAGTTTACTTTTAAAGAAAGTAGGGGGTAGGGAGTTAGGAGTTAGGAGTTAAGAGTTAGGAATTAGGAGTTAGGAATTAAATATTTCTCCTTGTCTCCCCCCTCTCCCCTCTCTACCCCACGCCATTTGCTACGTACTGCGGGAACCTCCGCAACGCAATGGCTCCTCTCCCCCCTCTCCCCCCTCTACCCCACGCCATTTGCTACGTACTGCGGGAACCTCCGCAACGCAATGGCTCCTCTCCCCTCTCTCCCCCCTCTACAACTATGTCTTTCAACACTCATCGACAAATCAAAAGATTATCTCAACGCTATAAATCTGCTTTAATTATTTCTGGTTTACTGATTTTTGCGGTTCCAGGAGCAGTTGTTTACGGTAAGCAATTCAGTCAATTTGGTAATGTGTTAACTTCTAAAGTTTTAAATCAACAAACATTGCCAGCGTACCAATTTACTCCCGGTCAACGTTTAGTTTACAATATTGATTATCAAAATTCTTCCAAGTCCGACTTGAGAGTTTTATTTGAAGATATAAAAACTAACAATTCTGCTGCACCAACAGGAGTTAATACTTTTATCAACGACTTTCAAGTTAGCCTTCAGGGTCAGTTAATCCTAACCGTTTTAGAGCAAAAAGGTGATAAAATATTTGTTTATTATAGCTTACCAAATTCCGCAGTCAAAATCACTTCTAGCGGACAAGAAGCGGTAGAACAAGCGCAACTTATCCAGGAAGACTTAAAACAAGAGATTTTTGCCACGCTTAACTCTCAAGGTAAAGTTATTTCTGTTAGCTTCGATCCGAATGTCAGCGATATTGCTCAAAATTTTGCTCGAACTCTTTTAGGTATTAGTCAATTTGTCACTCCTAATTCTAATCGTAATGCTAGTAATTGGGAAACTCTAGAAGATGACCCCAATGGTAAGTATATTGCTCGTTATGAAAATAGTTGGGGAAAATTTGAAAAAACAAAACTGCGTTATTTAGAATCAGTTTCTAGTAAAAAGGCAGATGCATCGGAAGTAAAGACTACAATCAAGCCTTCAGGTAAATTAACAGCCAATTTTAATTTGAAAAATGGGTATTTAACTTCCCTCAAAGGTAAAGAATCACAGCAAATAATTATTTCTAAAAAGAATGTTGGACAGGTAGAAACTGACTTAGATATGACTTATATCAGCCAAACCATGTTAAATGCCGAGCAATTAAATCAACTGCAAACTGCCAGAAAAGAACGCCATCAACTAACATCATCGATAGCACTTTCAGCAACTCCCTCCGAAGCAGAAACAGAAGCCAAAATTCAGCGTCAAGAATTAGGTGATGCTACCTTAGAAACTTTACTTGCTGACTTAAAAACAGCCGAAGCTTCATCAGATGAAAATCAAAATCATACTCCTTTATATCTAAAATTAAAAGCTTTAGTATATTTACAGCCAGAGTCGAGTAAAACTTTAAGTGAACTATTAGTTACTGCGGATGCTCAAAGTTTAACTATGCAAATTCTATCGGGAGCATTAAGTGCTGTCGGTAATTCTCAAGCACAAACCGCACTTGCTAATACTATTAATGCTCGCAGTCAAGATTGGGATGCACTCTATGTATTAATTCCTAGTTTAGGTGCGGTAAATAATCCCATTCAAGAAACCGAAGATACCTTAAACAAATTAGCATTTAATTCTAACGACGAACGGATTGCTTCCACCGCTCAATTGGCTTTAGGAACAATATCATACAATTTAATTCAAACATCGCCGAATAGAGCCAATACAATTGTCAAACAGTTCGTACAAAAGCTGTCAAAAGCAAAAACCGAAGAACAAACTAGACAATATTTAATAGTCTTAGGAAATACTGGTTCTGCAAACGCATTTGATACCATAGTTTCATTTACAAAAGCATCTTCAGCAAAAATTCGTGGTGCTGCGACATCAGCATTACGATTAATTGATAGCAAGCAAGTTGAGGATGTAATTACAAAAATATTAACCGAAGATACAGATGATAGCGTTAGATTAGAAGCCGCAACCACATTAGGATATCGACAAATCAATTCAGCTACTTTTAAAATTCAAAAACAGGTGTTTATTTCAGAAAAATCAGTCAACGTTCGTTTAGTCTTATTAAGAAATTTATGGCAAGTACGCGAACAGTTTCCTGAAGTTATTAAACTTGTTAAACAAGCAGCCAAAAATGATGCTTCTAGCGATGTTCGAGAAGCAGCAAAAATTATTATCGAAACAGAACTTTGATTGGTTTTACGTGCCGACTTTAGTCCTTAAATAAATAGCTAAAGCTCTTACTAAGAACCTCGATCGCCTTTCAATTTTATATTCTCCGCTAACACCGTAAATAAGACAATCCCGCAAAAATCCGCAGCTAGATCGACTAAATCAAAACTGCGGTTGGGTGAAAACATTTGCAAGCATTCTTCAATAAAAACAAAAAAGCTAATTACAATCGGTACCAAAGGAACAGAAAAATTAAAAATATTTATTTTACGTTTATTAAATGCTAAATGCCCCAAGAAAGCCGAAAATCCCATTAAAACAAAATGTAAAATTGTGTCGTAATAAGGAAATTGTTTAATTTCGTTGGGAATAATCTTTAAATAAGCAGATATGGATATTGATAAAATGATTCCGATATAAAACCAAAAGGCGATTACCCAATTACGATTAGATTTCATATTTATGTATATATATAAAATAAAAAAGCGTCTGTTAATAGCTTCAAGCATAACAAACGCTTTTCCGTTAATACACGTACAAAATAGTAATAACAGAGACTAATTATTTTAGGTACTGGGGTCAACGCCCATCTCCCGCAATTTTGCTTTCAACTGCTCCACTTCTGCTTCTGCTTGTTCGGCACGTTGACGCTGTTGTTCTACTTGTTCTTCTGCTTGCTGTCTTGCGACAACTTCTTGCTGCAAGGCTTCCGCTAATTCATCAGGTATTAGCAGCTTTTCTTGGTTATCTTCTCGGTAAAAGCCAATCAATCGCCCTTCAATTTGCAAACGTAATTGTAACGGTTCGCTACGGCTATCGGTAATAGATTCGTAGATTTCTCCCCGCAAGCGATAGCCGCGTAATTTTTCTTCTATCCATTCACCTTTGGGGTCAAATAGCCAGTATTCTTTTACACCTAGTTGTTCGTAAAGCGTCTTCTTGAAAACTTGGTCTTTATCTTGGGTACCACCAGAAGTCATTTCAAAAATTACGCTGGGGATTTGCCCTTCTTCCCACAATTTGTAATTATCGCGTCCGCCGGGAGCAACATCGAAAATTACCATTACATCTGGCGCAACCCGCAATCTGGGGAAACCTTGGGAGTAGTATAAAAACTGGTCGCCCAAAACCGTTGCTTGACGATTTGCCAGATATTGCTTGAGAACTTCCAGAGTAGTTAGTAAAGCATAGAGATGATCGAAAGTTTCCGCCACGGGTTCTCCATCAGCGCTAGGATAGAAGATTTCGGTTTGGGAAGCGACAGGTAAAGTAGCTGTCATAATCAATTTTGGATTTTGGATTGGGAATTGGTAATAAATAGTTAAGAGTGAGAAATTAGGAGTTAAAAGTTAAACTACGTTTCCGTATCTTCCTATCTTTCTACTCCCTATTTCCAAGTTAATATTAAATTATTTATGTTTGCAGATTTATTTGCTCTTGCAGCCAAGAATCTACTAGCTGCCCATCTTTGCGCTTTAGCTCAATCTCTATAAGCATTTCTTCTTCGGAACCGGGAGCTACGAGTTTTTTAGGATAAATTTTGTGGAAAAGAATATCGTAATCGGCAGGATTTTGATTATGTTCTTTTAACCAATCCTGCACTTTTGTCGTTGCAAAGAATGATTGTCCCTGCTCGAACATCCGCGTAATTTGCATTTGCAGGTTGTAAGGATTTAGTTTACCCATTGTAAAGCTACCTTTGTAAAGAAAATTTTCGGAAGGGGTATTATCCCAGTTGTTTTCTCTATAATAAATAAAGTACGGCAGGGAGTGCCGGAATTCACGCTTGAGGAGCTAGTTGCAAAACTAGGATAACACTGATTCCGGATACAGGCAGTGTGCCCAAGAAGCTAAACCCTTGTGGTTTATGCACTTCAAAATTTTTAAGGATGGGCAGGCTTTTGTCTGCCCCCTAACATTTTTAACTACTCTTCTATAGCACTGGGTTTTTAAATTAATTGGTGCGTGACGGTAAGATCAATTCTTTGGGTTATGTTTTATAATTGTTCGTAACCGTCACACACCCTACAAATAAAAGATAGCATTTGTTTTTGTTAGTTATATTTGTCAATTAATAATATAAATCGCCTCACAAATAAATATTTAAGAAATAACACCTTGAAAATAATTAATAAATAGTCTAAAGCATATAAGATACACCTTTAACCTTTAACCTTTAACCTTTGACCTAAAAATATGTGCTTGTAAATAATTTTGTAGCTAGAGAATAATTTGCATAAAAGTTGTCAAAGATGACCCAAAATAAAATAGAGCCATTGGGAATTGTTTTTTAACAATTTGAAATTTAGCTGCGCTCTTTTTTTATATATGGTATCAAAGCTGTTCAAAAAGACACAAAAAATTACCATTTCGGCGGTTAATTTGATCGGTAAATTAACTATTGCGAGGGTAAATAAATTATCTCGTAAAGCCAAAAAAATTACTGCGATAACTTCCTTAGTAATGGTAATAATACTAGCTGGTAACTCGGTTTCGGCACAGTTAGCTCCCTTCGGGCCACTGAGTTCGGTAAGCGTTCCCAGGCCAGATAATATTAACAATTTCATTAGAGACAAAACCGCTGCGATCGCGCTGGGTAAAACTCTGTTTTGGGATATGCAGGTAGGTAGCGATGGTATCCAATCCTGTGCTAGCTGTCACTTTAATGCTGGTGCTGATAGCAGGTCAAAAAATCAAGTAAATCCGGGTGCTAATAATAGTTTCGATATTGCAGGGGCACCAAACTATCAGTTAGAGCCGGGGGATTATCCATTTCATAGCTTAGAAAATGTTGATGACCGTTCCTCAACTGTTCTAAGAAGTGTAGATGATGTTACGGGTTCTCAAGGTGTATTTAGGTCAAAGTTTGTTGATGTCGAACCGGGTAGCGCTGAAGACGTGACTACACCTTTAAACGATACAACCTTTAATGTTAACGGTGTAAACGTCCGCAGGGTAACAGATCGTAACACTCCAACCGTGATTAATGCGGTATTCAATTTCCGTAACTTTTGGGATGGAAGGGCGCAAAACGTTTTTAACGGGGTAAATCCTTTAGGTTTGAGAGACAAAAGAGCTTTTGTTTTACAGGCTCCCACTAAAAGACAACTTAAGGATGTCAGAGTCAAAATAAATAATGCTTCTTTAGCTTCCCAAGCTGTGGGGCCACCCTTAAGTGCTTTTGAAATTGCTGCGGAGAATGATGAGGTAATTGCACCATTTGTAGTTAATCTCGATGAATCGGAAGAGAATATTGAAGTACTCACTGAAGAAGGAGCGCTGATTGAACAGGGTTCTGCTGTAGAGGGAGTATCTGCTGAAGAAAGTCTGGAATTAACTAAACAGAATAAACCAGATAGTATTAAGATTCAACCGATAGAACAGCCGAAGCGAAGAAGACGTTTTCAGCGATTTGGTAGAAAGCTGGGTAAAAAACTCTTGGCTGTTACTCCTTTAAACAAACAAGTTGTAGCTAGCGATGATAGCGTTTTGGGTTCTTTGAGTAAATCTCCTACCGGGTTGAATAAATCCTACGAACAATTAGTCAAAGATGCTTTTCGACGCAAGTGGTGGGATTCTAACCTAGCTATTAGAATTAATCCCAAAAATGGTAGACGTAGGTTTATCCGTATGCCCAAAAATCGACCCCTGACAACCAACGAATATACTTTGATAGAGTATAACTTCGCATTGTTTTTCGGGTTAGCAGTCCAAGAATATGAATCTACCTTGATTTCCGACCAGACACCATTCGATGAATTTTTGGCTGGTAATACAAGTGCTATGACAGCAGAACAAATTCAGGGATTCCAATTATTCCAACGCAATGGATGTATTGGTTGTCATGCGGGTACGGAATTAACTGCTGCTTCGGTTAGCAATGTTAATAGTAAGGGACGTATCGAACGCGGTATTTTTCCTCCGAATCCCGCAGAGGATACCGGCTTTTTCGCTATTGGTGTCCGACCATCTGGGGAAGATGTTGGTGTTGCTGGTAAAGATGAATTTGATAATTCATTCTCGGAAGCAACCCTTGCTTTAGAAGGTAAATTTAAACGACTTTTAGGTGAAGAACCACCTTTCGTTCCCGATTCTCCCCAGGATATAGTTGCAACTGGTGCATTTAAAACACCGGGATTGCGTAACATTGAGTTAACTGCTCCATATTTCCACAATGGCGGACAATCGACTTTAGAGCAAGTCGTTGACTTTTACAAACGAGGTGGTAATTTTGGGGGACTCCGAGAACTGAATTTAACTCAAGATGATAAAGACAAATTGGTTGCTTTCCTTAAAAGTCTTACCGACGAAAGAGTTCGCAATCAGCAAGCACCTTTCGATCATCCACAGTTATTTGTTCCTAACGGACATCCCAACGATCAAAATTCTGTTGTTGTGGATTCCGGTGCTTCATCTGACGGTGTTCAACAAGCTGAAGATGATTTATTAGAAATACCTGCTGTCGGAAGAAATGGTGGTACTCCTTTAGCGGAGTTTCTGGAATAGGGAATTAAAAGAGAGTAGAGAGTAATTTATTGAAGAGACGGGGCTTTTGCTTCGTCTTTTTTTTTAGGGAGTAGGCAGGAGAGCAGAGGAGAATAATATATGTTCGTAGTTGCGCCGTCTTCGCCTCCGATAAGAAGCGCTAAAGCGCAACTACGAACTTTTAAAATGCATAAATTAAAAAACTTGTCCGGTATGAAATATCGGAAGCGGGAAACACCGCAAACGAAATTCAGACCGAACAAGGACGAAAAAATGCTTACTTCAACTTTACTAGATATGTGTGAAATGACCAACTTGCAACCTGGTAAAAAAATTACCATTCTAGGTGCAGGTATTGCAGGTTTGGTTGCAGCTTATGAATTAGAACGTTTGGGACATGAAGTTGAGATTATTGAGGGTAGCCCCCGCGTAGGTGGCAGAGTTTGGACTCATCGCTTTGGCAAGGATAATAATGCTCCATTAGCAGAGTTGGGAGCAATGCGAATTCCTAGCAGCCATCAGCATACATTACATTATGTTAAGGAAATGGGATTAAGCGACAAACTCTGCAAGTTTATGACTGTATTTGAAGAACAAAATGCTTTTATTAATTTAGAAGGTAAAATCTTCAAAATGAAGGATGCTCCCCGGATTTTACAACAGCGCTATCAAGGAATTTTTACCGATACTCGTTACAGCGAAACAACTCGTTTATTTGCAGCTTGGTTAAAAACGATTGTTGATACTATTTCCCCTGGTGACTTGCGCGAAGGTTTAGAAAATGACCTCAAATCTCATTTGATGGATGAATTAGAAAGATTAGATTTGGAACCTTATTTTAGAGAAGATAAACAATCTATCGATCTACAATCTTTTATTAAAGAAAATCCCGGTTTCCGCGCTCGTTGCAGCAAAGCATTAGATATGTTTTTTGAGGACATTGTAATTGAAACAAGCAAGGATTTGTTACAGCTTCAAGGTGGAATGGAGCAAATTATTGACCGTTTGGTAGAATCAATTAAATCTCCTATTAAATGCAATCAAAAAGTTGTTGCTATTAGAGTTAATCCCGAATTTACAGAAATTGATTATGTAGAAAATGGCGAAAAATATACCCGCCGTTGCGATTATGTTTTGTGTACGATTCCTTTTTCTGTAATCAGAAAGATGGAATTAGAGGGATTTGATCAAAGAAAATTAAATTCTATTAAAGATACTTATTATTGTCCCGCGACAAAGGTTGCTTTTCACACCAAAGAAGCATTTTGGCAAAAACAAGGTATTCGCGGTGGTGCTTCTTTTAGTGGTGAAGGTGTTCGTCAAACCTACTATCCTTCTGTTAACTTTAAACCCGATAGTGGTAGCGTGATGTTGGCTAGTTATACAATTGGTGATGATGCTGACAAAATGGGAATGATGCCCGAAAAACAGCGTCACGATTACGTTAAAGATGTTGTTGGTAAAGTTCATCCCGAATTGCAAGAAGAGAATATGGTTGTAGAAGCTGCTTCTATTGCTTGGGGTAATTATGAATGGAGCGCTGGCGGTTGCGCGGTACATTGGGAAGATGATGCTGCGAATACTTCTAATTATTTGGAAGCAGCTAGAAGACAACATCAATTGTTATTTGCTGGCGAACATTGTTCTAGATATCCTGCTTGGTTACAAGGTTCAATTGAATCTGCTTTGGAAGCTGTTTACGATATTGTTTCTGATAAGAGAAAGCATTACTTTGGTACAACTTCTATTAATCAAGTAAAAGATGCTTCCATTTTGCAAGCTGCTTAGAAGAAGTCGTCAAACCATTGTAAATAATATTGTACTTTTAAGCTATTGATGAAGTTTAATAAACCCGATTTTTTCAAAAAACCGGGTTTTTAATTTTACTTCTTGTACTAGAGGATATTATTATTATTTTGCTGAATATTAATTGCTTAGGCAAGTTGAAGAAGCCCTGAGTAGTTCGTTTTTACCGCAAATGTGTAGAGACGCGATATATCGCGTCTCTACAAGGTTATGGTTTATCTAATAAATTCGGTTCATACATTGAATCGTTATCAACGCTAGATAAGAGCGCACTGCAAAACTCATTCCCGCATCACTTTATAAATACAAACAACTTTCCCTCTCCAAGTAGATTCTTTCACAAATTCCATTCCAACTTTTTCCAAAACTTTAATTGAAGCTTGATTTTCTGGTTCCACAATTCCCAAAACATAATCAAATTTAAACTTATCAAAACCATGTTCCAAACAAGCTTTCGCGGCTTCAGTTGCTAAACCCTGTCCCCAAAAATCCGAATCAATTCGATAACCCAATTCGTTTTCTGATTTACCTTCGATTTCTTCAACCGCAATCCCACAATAACCAATTAAACGTCGGCTTTGGCAATGAATTAGAGCATATTTTCCATAACCATTCTTTTGATACGAATCAAGAAAGCTTTGGATTTTTACGGCTGTTTGTTTAGTAGATAATACACCATCAAGTGAAAACTGCATTACTTCCGGCTTTGCAAGAATTTGCGCGAGTGCTTCAATATCCAAAACTTGAAACTCGCGAATAATCAAGCGTTCTGTTTGAGTAATTATTTTTTCGTTAAGACTTCCATCAATACTATTTTCAGATGTAGCTAAACTAGGTATTTTCAATAACTTCGCCAACCACTGAGTTTTATAATTTAACCACAGAGTAAAAACAAGAAATAAATGTATTCCTAGAGTTATTTGAGCATATGGTTTTACCGAAAAATCGTATATTCTCAACCAATCACCGCGAAAAGTAGTGAATGAAAAAATGGGATAAGCTATCAATGAGTAAACCAGTTCAGCTTGAGAAAAAGTATAGAATAACTGTTTTAAAATTGTTTTTTTAACTAAAGGTATCGCTAAAATCGCCAAATAACCCAGAGCAATTGAAACTAAATTACCGCTAAACGCAATCCACCAAGATTCTACAGGAAGAAAATTACCCGCAGCGATAACATAACCCCAAACTACTCGCCATTGAAATTCCCTAACTTCACCACCTACTTGTAAAGTAGCTAAAGCGTGTCCTAATTCGTGAAACAAGACTCCCAAAGGAATCAAGATAAATACTGCAACTCTTTCTAATAAAAATCTATCTTTGGCAGTTACTTTATCATCCCAAAATGAACCCCAATTGCTCGATAAACGTAAAATGGTGTCGATGCTGATGATACCGTAAATAATCGCCATGAAATCGAATGATGAGTCATTGAACATAATTATTTATTTGGGAGTTGGGCATTGGGAATTGGGCATTGGGAATTGGTAATTGGTAATTGGTATTTGGTAATTAATTACAGCACAATTCAGGGTAAGTAAGGTACAAGTCTATATAGTGAGAATCTTGTGGGATGGGCATCCTTGCCCGTCTAAATATACCAGGATTTACGCAACGAAGACTTGTCATTGCGACCGGAACGCAGTGTAGGGAAGCAATCTCAAAAACTTTGCGATTACGTCGCTATCGCTCGTAATGACGGAATTACGTTGCTTTTGCGTAAGTCCTATATACTTCAATAAAATCAAATATGGTGTATTTTTAATTTTGTATTATATTTTTTATGATTTAACAAAAATGTGTAAATGCATCTAAAATATCTTCTGGTAGAGGTGCATCAAAATCATCGGGTACAGTAAATTCTCCTTTACACAAACCAATTAGTCGTGATGGTTTTTTATTATTTTCTTTGCTATTTGTAATTGGTTTAAGTTCGGCAATAGGTTTATCTTCTTGGACAATAATAAAGCTTTCACCAGCTTCAACTTGGTTTAGATACTTTGAAGGATTTCGTTGAATTTCTTGGACTATAATTTGTTGCATTTAATTAATTTAGAATAATCTCATAAGGTCAACGTTCTATTTAATTATAAATCATGAGTTAAGTGAACTGAATCAAAACTGATATCACTTAATACAAATTCTCTCTTTCACCTTATTCAATTAATCCTTCCATTTCCTCAACGCTCCAAAATTAATCTACCACCTCAAAATCCCTCCGCGCTCCTTTGCGCTTACCTCCGCGTACCTTTGCGTTTAAAAGCATTTCACAATCCCATAAATTCCTAAAACCTAAATACCGTCCGTAAAGTCCCTACATAAATAGTATCATTATCGTCATTTCCTTCTGGATTCAAAATTACTAACAAACCAGGAGTAATACTAATATTATTATTTACAGGATAACGATAAAAGCTTTCCAAATGCCAAGATTTATCATCATTTTCAAAAGCATCGCTATCAGTTACCGTTGGTGGTTGTCCAACTACAAAACCTGCCAAACTTCCTTTTCTATCTAAGTTTGGTAAACCTAAAGTAACAGCCCAATTAAATATATTTGCATCGTCATTTTCATTAACTGCAACACCGTTGAAAACACCGTTATCTTCAGCTTGAGCATTTGTTAAACCAGCCCAACCAGATATTACTGCTTTTTTACTCAAACGAAAACTTGACTGAAAACCAAAATGATCTGCTGATGTCGCGATTCTGCCGAAGGGAGCGTTTGCCAATCTGCTTCCAGTTGCTCCAGAAACGAATGCTCTACCACCGGGATAATAAGCTCTAACGTAGGTTAAGCCTAAATCGATTTTTTTGCTGGGTTTAAATGCTAACTGCGCTAAAGCTGCATAAGAACCGTCGAAGAGTCCGTTTTTATCGCTGGGATTATTGCCGTTTCTAGCAAGATATCCCAATGATAAACTAAGGGATTTATCGAAGTCGTATACTGCTGAAATTCCTGCACCTAAAGCACCTTGAATATATATAGGATTAAATCTTCCGAAGCGAGAAATAGAACCAATTATCGGATTGGCAAATAGTTTATTGAAGTTATCGGAAGCATTGAGATTAAAACGTCCACCAGTTGCATCGATATGAAATCTAAGTTTTTTATTAACAGGAAAACGGTAAAAAAGTTTGCCGATATCAATTTGATTGTTAGTGTTACGCTCGTAAGCTAAACGAGTCATATTTGTTCCGGTGACGTTATTACCAAAGGTAGTAATATCTAATGCATCCAAACGTAATTTTAATAAGTCTTTTCCTGTAAAACTAGTATCAAAATTGAGACGCATTCGGTTATTGAAAACAATATTATCTTCTACATCTTCGCCGCTTCCATTCGCTTTTTCGTCACCAAATGCACTATTTAAAGAGAAAACAGCTACTCCTCGTAACGCGCCAAATTGTTATTGATGGAATCAGTTTTAGCGTTCAACCGGGTGAAATAATCTGTTTAACGGGACCTTCTGGATGTGGTAAAACAACTTTATTAAAAATAATTGCGGGATTAATTCCTGCTAAAAGTGGAATAATTGAAAATCAATTTCATACAACTTCTTATGTATTTCAAGAGCCGAGATTGCTTCCTTGGCGAACCTGTTTAGAAAATATTAGTTTTGGGTTAAAAGCAAAACAAATATCAGTTGATAAACGTCGCTATATAGCTTTAAATTTAGCAAAAGAATTAGGAATTGCTCAAGCAGTCGATCGGTATCCCCATCAATTGAGTGGTGGAATGCAGCAAAGAGTAGCATTAGGAAGAGCCTTAGCGATCGAACCAGATTTTCTGATACTCGATGAGCCTTTTAGTAGTTTAGATATTGGGAGAAGAAGACAATTACAAGATTTAATTTTACAACTATTAAATACTCGAAATTTAGCGATTCTTTTAGTTTCTCACGATTTAGCCGAAGCGGTGCGTTTGGGTAATAAAATAATCATATTATCGACTTCACCAAGCAAAATTGTCTATGAATGGAAACCAAAATTAGGAATAAAACGAGATGAGGCTTATATTTATAAAACTGTTTCTTCGCTGTTAACTATTCCTCAAGTTGCTAGTTGTTTTGATGTAAATTATTGAAATATAAATTAGGTAAAATTAAAAATGAAAATTACCAACCGTCGTCGATTTTTACAAATCATAGCAGCTACTACTGGTTTAACTTTAACTTCCCATTTATATGGCTGTAGCGAAGAAAATACTTTGACAGATAGCAATAAAGGTATTTTAAATAGTATCAGCATCGGTGGTTCGCCAATTGTTATCACTATTTTAATGGCTTATCTTGCCAAACAAAGCCAATTACAAGAAGCAGTTAAGGAAATAGATTTCAGGATTTGGAAAACTCACGATCAATTACGGGCTGATGCGGTTTCTGGTAAACTACAAGTATCTGCAACTCCTACATCTTTAGCCGCAAATTTATATCAAAAGGGAGTCGGTGTTAAATTATTAAACGTGTTGGTTTGGGGTATTTTATATGTATTTTCAACTAATCAAAATGTAAATACCTGGGAAGATTTAAAAGGAAAAACTATTTTAATTCCCTTCCGTGGTGGACTTCCTTCTCAGTTGTTTACTTTTCTGGCAAAATCAAATAATTTAAATCCACAAAATCATATGAAAATTGAATATACCACCGATTTTGCTCAAGCAGTACAATTACTTTTAGCCGGTAAAGGTGATATTGCATTACTTTCTGAACCCGCAGGTACCGGGGCTGAAATTAGAGGCAAACAGCAAAATTTACAGGTAAGAAGAGTATTGAATTTACAGGAAGAATGGGGAAGAGTTACCAAACGCAAACCACGTATTCCTCAAGCTGGAACTTTAGCTTTAACTTCGTTAATTGAACAGCATCCCGACGTTATTAAAGTGATTCAAACCGAATTAAAAAGTGCAGTTGATTGGGTAAAACAAAATCCCGATGCTGCTGCTAAATTGGGGGCAGAAAATCTCGGTTTAAAACAACCTATTATTAAAAATTCGCTACAGTATACTCCTTTAGAAATGGTAACTGCTGCTGAAGCTAAAGAAGAATTAGAATTTTGGTTTGAGCGTTTGATAGAACAAAATCCTAAGTTTTTAGGAGGTAAGTTACCTGATGGTGGATTTTATTATAGTTAATGGGATTTTTAATTCAAAACTAAAGTTATCATCTAGTATTTGTAACTATGCAAATTTTAGGCGTTAGACTAAGCTCTACCGTTAGCGTTACTCTGACGAGTCAGCAAGCTGAACACGTGTTCACTGCTAAGTGCGTCTAAAGCGTGCGGCGAGGGCGTGTGCGTACATTTATGTCGTCCCGAAGGGACTTAGGACATAGGTAATCGCCATTTTGTACAATCTTAACAATTATAGCGATTTTCACGCTTAGTGTAACAAATCTACCTCAGTCTCATTACCTCTTTACTCAGTAGCAAGAGGTAATGAGACTGAGGTTTAATTTGTTAAAATAAATAAAAGATCGGTCAGCAAGTGCATAAGTCATATCAGTTATTCTCTATATAAATAATGTAGGATTCCCAATGAATCAACCCGATTCATTAAGAAAAATAAAAAAAAATATCAAAAAACCGTTTTTTTCAATTAGCTGTTGAAGTCATAACTATAAGAATAAACGGGAGATTAATTGTATATGATTGATTTATCACAAAATAATCAAAACAATCAGCCGCCGATTGATGAATTAAAACTTGCTAGGCAAGAATACAAGTATAACTATAGCCGTATTCCACCTCTTGCTATGGTGGATGAGCTTCCTGGTAAAGAAAACTTTTCTACTAACTGGCTGCGTTTGTTAGCTAAAGTCTTAAAAGTTGTTTTTATTAATACCCTAATTACAAACCGGGGAAATCGTGGTTCTAAAAATGTTCGCGATGATGTGAGATTTTTTCTGCTCGAAGTATTATCTAAAGGAGCAATACCCTTTCAATTAGGTACTACTGCTAGAATTTTACAAATTATTCCTAATTTATTAATTACAGGATTATCAGAAGATTACAGGGAAATTGATGACTTGTTCTTTTCCATACTCAGGGAAAGTGGACTTTCAATTTTCCAAGATTCTCTGAATCGAGTTAAGAGTCTGCTGTATGAAAATCGTCCTACCGGACATACGAGCAGTTTGAAAGATTATCAAAAGCTGTTTCCGATAATGGAAGTACCGCCCATCGCTGATACTTTTTCCGAAGATGAAGTATTCGCTTTTATGCGGGTAGGTGGGTACAATCCCGTAATGATTGAGCGAGTCAATAAATTGGGAGATCGGTTTGAGGTTACGGAAGCTCAATATCAGGAGGTTATGGGAGATGATTCTTTAGCCGCAGCTGGTGAGGAAGGAAGACTTTATCTAGCTGATTATGGAATTTTAGAAGGTGCTGTTAACGGTACTTTCCCCCAACAACAAAAGTATATTTATGCTCCGTTAGCGTTATTTGCAGTTCCTAAAAATTCTGATAAATCCCGTTTGATGCGTGCAATTGCGATTCAATGCGGACAAAACCCAAAAGATCATCCGATTATTACACCCAAGTCTGGCAAGTATGCTTGGTTATTTGCCAAAACTGTGGTGCAAATAGCAGATGCTAACTACCACGAAGCTGTAACTCATTTAGGGCGTACTCATTTATTTGTAGATCCCTTTGCGATCGCAACTAATCGTCAATTACCTTCTCATCATCCCCTTAGTATATTGCTGCGTCCCCATTTTGAAGGTACTTTAGCGATCAATGATGCTGCCCAAAGCAGTTTGATTGCTCCCGGTGGAGGTGTGGATAAATTACTTGCATCGACTATTGATAATTCCCGCGTTTTAGCCGCAGTTGGTTTGCAAAGCTATGGTTTTAATCAAGCAATGTTACCCAAGCAATTAGAAAAACGCGGAGTAGATGACATTGAAAAGCTACCTGTTTATCCATATCGGGATGATGCGCTGTTAATTTGGAATGCAATTCATCAATGGGTTGGCGACTATTTAAGCATTTACTATAAAAGCGATGCAAATGTACAAAATGATAGTTATATTCAAAATTGGGCTACTGAAGCTGGGGGTTTTGATGGGGGAAGAGTCCCAGATTTTGGTGAAGATGGACGCATTCAAACTTTAGATTACCTGATTGATGCAGTAACGCTGATTATTTTTACTGCTAGCGCTCAACACGCTGCGGTTAATTTTCCCCAGGGAGATATGATGAATTACGCTCCAGCAGTACCTTTAGCTGGTTATCAGCCTGCTTCAGTTCTCAAAGGTGAAGTCACACAACAAGATTACTTAAATTTACTTCCACCTTTAGAGCAAGCCCAGGAACAATTGAATTTAGTCTATATACTAGGATCTATTTACTACAAAACTTTAGGTGATTATTCAGATAATTACTTCAAAGATACCTTAGTCAAAACAGCTTTGCAGGCATTCCGAAATAATTTAAGCGAAATTGAAGCTACTATTCATCAACGCAATCAAAACCGTCCGACTTACGAATATCTGCTTCCTTCAAAAATAACTCAAAGTATCAATATTTAAAAAAATTGGGTATTGGAAATTAGGAAGAGTGTGGAGAATCTTTCAAACAGAAAATAAAAGTAAATAAGAAAGGAAAATCATGGCAATTGAAAAACAAGTTATTGAAGCCCAAAAACGTCAAATTGAGCTTTCACGCACTTTAGCTAAAGTCGGCTATGACAGTAATTTTGGTAAAATGCTGCGCTTGCGGCTTTATTATCAAGATGGCTTGGTAATGCTCCAGAAATTAAAGAGTTTTCTTTATGCAGCTAAGGAAAATATTGGAGACAAATTTTTTGCAGTAGACCAAGCAATTGTACATACTTCTCACGCCGATGTGAAGAAACTGATGCAAGTCGAACCTCAATTACGGGGAAATGATTTAGGCATTATTAGAATGTTAGCTCCGAGCTATTTACTGAATAATCCATTAAGTTTGGGAATGAATGGTACCGCGCATACAGGTGCCCGTGCTTTATTTTCACAAGCTTTACCAGAGCCTGGGGAAAGTGTCGAAACTTTAAGCAATTTAGTTAATCAATGCTTATCGGATGCAGCCCGAAAAGGTGAATTACATATTGGGAAAGATTTACCAAGAATGATGCTGAAAATTTTGCATCAAGTCGTTTTTCAAATTTCATTATCCGAATCAGAAATTACTGCATCAACTAGTTACAATAAAAAGCTGTTTTTGGCATCTCTACCAGATTTCCTTAATAAATATACACTTGGGTTATTAACAGCACCAAGCGTTAAACATCGCCAGCAATTAACCGAGCGATACAAACAATCTCCCCTATGGTCATCTTATCTAGAAACGGGTGCCAAATATAATTTGAATTCACATCAAATCGCCAATATTCTTTTTGACATGATTCATATCGCCGGTACTGCCGGTACGAGTGCGCTTCTGGGTTCTACAATTGGAATTTTATGTTTGAAAGACGCTTTGAGAAATGACGTAATATCGGAAATAAATGCAGTTTGGAACGAACAAGAAACCCCGAATGCAGATACTTTGAAAAATTCAATCTTAATTAACAAAGTAATTCTAGAAACGGCTCGTATTTACCCAGCAGTAAGATTTGTCAGCCAACTTGCAAAAGAAGGAGGAGAAATTGAGATTGGCGAAACAAAATGTCCCTTCCAAAAAGGTACCCGTTTACTTGGATCTATTTTCACTGCTAATAGGGATGCAACAAGATACGAAAATCCAGAAAGTTTCGATATTGAACGTGATTTTTCAGATATTTTATCTTGGAATGGCTACGGACACGAACGAGCTTGTCCTGGAAGAGATTTATCTATTGGGTTAATTAATATCTTCTGTTTGTACCTATTCAAAAAATATAAATGGGACTCAATTACAGAAGTTAAATGGGAATTGGAAAAAGTTACTGCCGTTACACCTAATGAGTTAGTTTTAAAAGGTTTTGCAATAAAATAGGGCATTGGGCATTGGGCATGGGGCATTGGTAATTGATAATTGGTAATTGATAATTGATAATTGCTTTTCTTGGAAAGTTTGGGTAAGAGAACATTTCGATTCCCAACTTTCCGCAAAATCTAAAATCTATTAGCGTAGCGTGTCCGCAAACACATAATTTAAAATCCAAAATTGAATATCTTATGAGTATACAAATTGAAAAAAAACAATTAGACGACATTGCAACCTGGATGAAGCGAGTAGAAGAAACTGATTTACCAAACATCCTTAAAGGTGTATTCTTTATGGATGGCAATCCGCTTCCAGATGATTGTATCACCATGTATAACTTAGAATGGGATGCACAAAATAATACATTGTTTTTACCCGTTTTTGGACAGGTACAGTGGACTTTTCATAACTCCTTTCAAGGATGGTTATTACTCCTAATATCTTGGTTGAGTCGATTTACATACAAAATTCAGTTTGAAGACGAAACTCTAAGAAAATCGCAAATCATACCTCTGGCATTTGGGATACCAATTCCTAAATTGATAATAAACGCAACAATGTGTCAAGATGAAAACTCTCACGATGGGGATACCTGGCAACGTAAAAACATTTGGTTGGGTGTAATTCCCGGAATTGGTGATTATACCCTTCGGAGAATTGTAGATGAACATGGTAACTACACTCCCGCTTTTTACGATATGCTTGCCAAAGTTCAAAATGAATGTTTGATAATTGGCAGAAACTCGGTACGAATCGCCTGGTAGGTTGAGTTGATAAATGTATCCCAAAATATAGGGAGACGTTGCACTGTGCAAGCCGTCTCTACATCCCACTCCGAATATGCGCGATCGCAACAATCAAAGCATCCAACATAATCTCATAACTTTCATCAGTTGAACGTTCAAAAGTCATCATTCCTGCTTGCTCGACGCTAATAAATCCGTAAATCGCTGCGTTAACCATTCGCATGGCATCAATCAGTTGATTTTCCGTCAAATCGTAACCCTGTATTCCCTGTTGAAACCAACCCAAGGTTTGTTTAATAACTGCATTTGCATCTGCATCTGTTGGATGTAATTGATACTGCATCATCACTTTGTAACGTGCTGGATATAGCTTGGCAAAATCACGGTTAGCCATTCCCCCGGCTTTGAATAACTGACGAGGTTCGCTGATTCCTTGGGTTTTTTCCTGACAATACTTGAGAAATTTTCGCCAAATCGTTAAAACTACCGCTTTTCTCAATTCCGCGTTTCCATCGAGATGTTTGTAAATCGCTGGTGGTTTTATACCAAGTTCTCGCGCTACCCGATTCACTCCCAGAGCAGTTTCTCCCTCTTTATCCAAACAGCTTATTGCAGCTTCTATTACATCTTGAGGAGTTAATGAATTTTCTTTCGTCGGACGACCCATATGTTATTTTAAATATTAGTTAACACAATTAACTAAAAGTGAATATAATTAACTTATTTAAGATATCAGAAATTTATCGCCATGCCTCGAACATCTCGACATCTCGTTACAAGGCTCTGCCTTGTAATGCTAATCAGGAGGCTCTGCCTCCATTTAAGGTTGGAGGCAGAGCCTCCCGATTGGCGTTCCCAGGCGGAGGCTGGGAACTAGTAAGTAATTATATTTACAAAAAAACAAGATGAATGATTTAGTATTTACACCTGCCCACCAACTTGCTCGAATGATAAAGCAACGTGAAGTTTCTACTGTAGAAGTTTTAGAAGCGCATTTGAATCAGATTTCTCAACACAACTCTAAATTAAATGCAATTTGTACTTTAAATCAAAACGCTCTGGAAACAGCAAAGCAAGCCGATGCAGCGTTAGCTTCATATGAGAATTGGGGAGCGCTGCACGGCGTACCGATAACAATTAAGGATACTTTTGAAACGGCGGGATTGCGTACTACTGCGGGTTACGAACCTCTGAGAAATTATATTCCTACAGAAGATGCAACAGCAGTTATGCGTCTTCGTCAAGCTGGAGCAATTATCATCGGTAAAACTAGCCCTTCTCAATTGGCTGGTGACTATCAGGGAATAAACGATATATTTCCCCGCGTCAATAATCCTTGGAATTTAGAATATACTTCCGGTGGTAGTACTAGTGGGGGAGCAGCAGCAGTTTCAGCCGGTTTTTCACCCTTAGAATTAGCTTCTGATATTGGTGGTTCGATTCGTCATCCGGCTCACTTTTGTGGATTATATGGACTCAAACCAACAGATAGACGGGTTCCGACTACCGGACATATTGGCGATACTACGAGTATGGATTTTCGCTGTATTCGCCAAATGCTTACTGTTGGAGGGTTAGCGCGTTCTATTGAAGATTTGAAGTTGTGTATAAAAATAATTGCTGGTGCCGATGCGCGTCAACCCGATATTCCTCCGGTACCTTTGGATGAAGTTAAGGAGAAAAATTTAGAGAATCTCAGAATTGCTTGGATTGATGAAATACCTTTATACCCAGTTGCCAGAGAAATTAAATCTGCAATGCAAGCGGTGAGGAAGAAACTTGCAAATGCTCAAGTTAATGTCGAAAGCTGGATACCGAAATACGATTTTGAGAAGGGCTGGGAGGTTTATTATGCCGTGGGTACCTATAACCTGATGTATACTCAACCCACCGATTTAAAAAACGTTGGTTTTATGTGGAAGGAAGCGACACAAGGGGATAAATTATTACGAAAATTAAGTAAAATCCCTAGTGTTGTACTACCAATATTTTTACAAAAATCTTTAAAGGGTTATTTTGAAGCTTTAACAGAAAGAGATAATTTGATTGCTCAAATGGATAGAGAATTACAGCAATGTGATGTATGGTTGTGCCCTGTTGCCATGACAACTGCATTTACTCATAGAGATAAAGGTGCAGCAGTTGAAATTGATGGTAGAAAAGTTCCTTATCAGATGGCTAATGGTGCTTATGTAGTTCCTTTTAATCTTACCGGACATCCGGTTGTGGTGATTCCGATTGGTTTTACAAAAGATGGATTACCGATTGGGATGCAAATTGTAGGTAAAAGATGGAAGGAAATGGAATTGTTGAGTATTGCGCTTATGCTGGATGAAATAATTGGGGGTTTTCGGAATCCAGAATCGTTTCTCGTTACAAACTACAGTTTAGAAATTACTTATCTCTCTTTATTTCTTTCCTCTTTCGCCAGATAAAAACTTCATCACCATCTGAATCAATTTTACTACCTTCTTTGATAAAACTATTTTTTTCTAATACTCTCTGAGATGCTTTATTTGATAAGACAGTATGAGCAACTACGCTTTTAATTTCAATTTTTGAAAATGCTTCTTTGAGTAACAATTCAACAGCATGAGTAGCAAATCCTTGTTTCTGCTGTGAAGGAATAATCCCGTAGCCAATCTCAACCGAATTATCTACTGGAATATTTTTAAATCCACACATCCCTACAATTAATTTATGTACCACAATTAAGCGAGGAGTCCACCAAAAAGCATTGTTAGAATCTTGTGTTAGTTTATCAATTGAGAATTCTAATAAGAAGCTAGGTGCAATTTGCTCATTTTTCTCATATTCGTTTTTGTTGAGTAAAACCGTTAATTGATGAATAGTTGATTTTTGCAGAGTTAACATAATATATCTTTCCGTTCCCTGTTCCCTATTATCTAAATTATAAAAGCGGTAATTCAATTTCCCAGGCTTTAAGATTGGCTTTACGCTGTTTCCAGTCGGGCATGATATTATCTAAAGCTTGCCAAAAGTCTTGACTATGATTGTGATGCAATAGATGAGTAACTTCATGAGCAACAACGTATTCTAAAACAGGTAAAGGTGCATCAGCTAAACGCCAATTAATCCGAATGCTTCCTTTTGAAGAACAAGTTCCCCAAGCCCGTTTTTGTTGGGATAATTTGATAGATTTAGGTTGAACGTTGAGTTTATTGGCGTAAATTTGAGCAAATTTTAGAATATCAAAATAAACTTGCTCGCGCTTCCAATCAATTAATGCTTGTTTGATTACTGCTTCTTTTTCATCTTCGTTTAAATGTTGCGGTACTTGGATATCAAAGCCATTTCCATAATTTACAATAACTTTTTCTATATTACTTGGTTGAATTTTCAAGATAAAATAACTACCTCTATGCATGATTTTTGCATCATTTATATAGCGTTGGGGTAGTTTTGGCGGATATTTGAGAATCGTTTCCGTAACAGCTTTGAATAACCAGCGTTTTTTACTATCTATAAAATTATTAATTAGTTCTTCAGGGGTATTGATTGGTGCTACAACCTCTACCCCTTTAGGACTAACTATTATTCGCTGGCGTTTACTGCGTTTGCTGTAACGAATAGTATAAGCAATGCTGTTTTCACCAACTTGTAAAACGGGCATGAATTTGTGCTTTTATTATTTTCATTGTTGGCGAAACCTGTTTAATAATTCTTCGCGAGATAGCTGTAGTAACAAAGGTGTAAATTCTTGGGGTGTTAGTCTCGAAATTGGTTCGATAATGGTGTTTAATTCATCATCAGAACCAAAGCGAACTTGTAATAAATTTTCGATTACTGTTCTGGCTGTTTGCTGAACTCCTTCTTGAACTCCTTCTTGCTTTGCATCTTCTAACTGTTGTAAATAAATTGGTGATAATGCCATGACTAATTCCCTATCTTCCTCATCTATATTTTGATTTTGATTTTGAGTAATTTCCAAGATGCTTCTTAAGCTTAATACTGCATCAATTGCTTTGGCTCGCGAAGGATTATCTGGAGGTAGTGCTTGTAACTCCGCAATCGCTTGTTTTTGTACGTTTCCTTTTCCTAAAAGTCGCAGCCACAATGTTTCTGGGATGCGAGGTAGTTGATGGATAACGACAATAGCAGTTTTGGCAGATTCTCCTAGAAAATATACTCCTTTACCCCAGTTTTCTTCGTCTGGAATAGCGTTGAAACTATCCAAGATTGCTTTAGAAGCAGTAGGTGTTAATATCCATACTTTGGGAAGCTCTTCTTCTACTGTAGGAATATTATCTCTTTTATCTTCGCGTTCTATTTCGGATATTAAATAGAACACTTTCTTCATGCAGCTACGGATTTCCGAGATTTTAACTGCATTTCTATAAGGTTCAAATAGTGCTGTTTTATCGGCAAGTCTCCCTAACAATCCTAATTCTATTTTATCTATACTGGGCTGAGATGAGGGAACGAAGTAAACGTCAATTTCTGTAATTTCGGCTGGTACTTTACGGCTGGTTTCAACTTCTCCTAAAGGTTGTAATAATTCTTTAAGATAATCTTTGGCAAATTGATCGTAAGGGAACCGAGTCATGAAAGTTTTTTATTTTTGAGATTCAAATTTTGCTGCATGATGATTTTACAATAGGAGCATCGCAAATATTTTAATTTGTAGTGCGAGCATCTTGCTCGCTATATATCAAGCGAGCAAGATGCTCGCACTACGATATCTTTTTTATAAATTGGGATGTTCCCTTTTATAATGGATGTAGAATTAAATATTCAAACCGCGAGAAGTTGTTAGATAAACAGCAAAAGTCCCCAACCAGTGACTACCAGCATAATGTTCGCAGACTGCATTTTCTAACCCAACTTGACGATGAATATCGGCTACTTTTCTTAATGTATTAATTCGCTTATCATCATCAGGTAAACCGGAAATTATTCCTTCTAACATCCAAGCGCGACTCAAATTTAGTCCGTAGAAATGAGCTTGCATATAGTCTTGTGTATCTTTAATTTCGGCGGGTTTTAACAAATCTGTAGAATTATCTATTGCTATATCTGGAAGAAATTGATTTAACCATTCAGCAAAATGATGTCGAGCTAAAATTCGTCGCATCAAGTCAGCTTCAGCTAAACAAGGTGAGAGAAAATCGTATCCTAACGGTTCAAATCTTAAAGAATAGTTTTTATCATTCAAATAAAATTGTTCCGCTTTCTGCTCAATTAAATTAATAAAAACAGTGTTTTCTACAGTTTTTGCCCAGTCTAATATCAAACCCAATCCAAAAGCAGTTTGATTGTGCATCCCAGCGCGATCGCAAACTGTCAGTTTTTCTAACCAGCGCTGTAAGTTTTCTGCAATCTGGGTTTCCAAAGGTTGCAATATTGTTCGCCATTGTTTAGCATCATCATCCCATTCGTGAAGTTCCGCAGCAAGCTGTAATAACCAAGCGACACCATAAGGAATTTCAAATCGAGGATGACGTTCTAAATAAGACACTTCTCCTTCAATATTCTCTGTAGTTAAACTTTTATTTAAAGCCTCTTTGGCTGATAAACTAAAAGATGCTTCAGGGAAACAACGAGCCAAACGTGCAAGCAACCAATGCCCGTGTACTGAAGAATGCCAATCCAAACAACCATAAAAAGCGGGAGTTAATTCGCGGGGTGGTTTGACATCTTCGTCACTATTAAGCCAGCAGATATTACTGTGGGGATATTCGCATTCGACACAGTTTAAAACTAATTCTACAAGTTTTGATGCAGTAGTTTCGTTGATTTCCATGTTATTAATTATTTTCTATATGCTTAAATATAAATCATTGTAGGGTGTGTGACGATGCAGATAAATTTGCGGGGTAAATTAAGGCTTTGTTTGCGTCACGCACCTTCTTGTTATTTAAAGGGATATAGCAATCTTATTATCAGGGATTAGGAGACGTTGCAGTGCAACGTCTCTACATTATTGATATGTAAATTATTAGATATCCGTACTAACTCCCAACTGTTGCATCATTCCAAAAACATCAGCTTGACTCCAATGTTCTGTAACTTTACCGTCTGAAATAGTATCAATATGTACAAATGAAAATTTGACTTGTTTACCCGTCGGTGGAATTCCCATCAATTCACCTTGATGAGTACCGCTGAAAGTTCCACGAGTAACAACTTTATTATCTTCAGCAATGATTTGTAGGTTAATATCAACTTTGAATTCAGGGGAAAGCTCCTGAATAAATGCATAAAACGATTCATGCATCGGGAAATTCCAATTTTATTTAATAAATTGATGGTGCGTTACAGCAAAAACAAGATATTCGTATTAATTTAATATTTTTCATGCTGTAACACACCCTACAGTCTAACAACTAACGACTAACCACTTACAACTTTACAGTAACTGTTTTAACTTCGGTATAATGTTCTAAGCAATATTCGCCAAGTTCGCGACCCATACCAGATTGCTTGAATCCACCGAAGGGTGCAGCAGCGTCAAAGACATGATAACAATTTATCCATACTGTACCGGCGCGGACGTTGTTAGCAATAGCGTGGGCTTTGGTAATATCTTGCGTCCACACTCCAGCAGCGAGTCCGTACATGGTAGTATTAGCTAGATGAATTGCCTCGTCGATGTCTTTGAATTTAATAATGGTCATCACCGGACCAAAAATTTCCTCTTGGGCAATCTTCATATTGTTATCGACATCTGCAAATACAGTAGGCTGGATAAAGAAGCCCTTGTCACCTACTCGATGACCGCCACATTTCATACTTGCACCTTCGCGCATACCCGATTCGATGTAACTCATTACCTTGTCGAATTGGTCTTGGTCTATCTGCGGCCCTGTTGAGTGTTAGAGTCAAAGGGGTCGCCAACTGAACGGTTCCTAGCTTTTTCTACACTCTTAGCGACAAATTCGTCATAGCATTTTTCTTCTACAAACAAGCGCGAACCTGCATTACAGCACTGTCCTTGGTTGAAGAATAAGCTGTGGTGGGCACCTTCAATGGCTGCATCCATATCAGCATCGGCAAAAACTATGTTGGGACTTTTACCACCAAGTTCCAAAGTTACTCTCTTGAGGTTACTTTTGGCTGCGGCTTCCATCACCAAATGTCCCACCTCGGTAGAACCAGTAAACGCTAATTTGTCAACATCCATGTGACGGGCAATTGCAGCCCCTGCTGTTGGCCCGTATCCCGATAGAATATTTACAACACCAGGTGGAAAACCAGCTTCGATAATTAATTCACCCACCCGCAGCGCTGATAGAGGGGTTTGTTCGGCAGTTTTCATTACCACCACATTACCAGTTGCTAAAGCCGGTGCTAACTTCCACGCTTGCATTAATAATGGGAAATTCCAAGGGATAATTTGACCAACCACACCTACTGGCTCGTGGCGAGTGTAGCAAAAATAATCACCATTTATGGGAATAGTTTTACCTTGAACTTTGTCTGCCCAACCTGCGTAGTAGCGATAACAACGAAGAACTAGATTTAAATCACCATAGGAATCTTTGAGCGTTTTACCATTATCTAAAGTTTCTAGACGCGCTAAATCATCAATATTTTGCTCAATTAAGTCAGCTAATTTGTAAAGCAACTCCCCGCGACGAGTCGCAGACATCTTGCGCCATTCTCCTTGAAAAGCATTTTTCGCCGCTTCTACAGCTTTATCAACATCTGCTGCGTCTGCTTCGGAAACGTCGCAAATCACCTCACCAGTAGCAGGATTAATCGTTTCAAACCTTTTACCGCTGATACTTTCTACCCATTGATTATTTATCAACAGCTTTGTTTGACCGATTTTTACTTCTTGCTTTAGTCTGCTTGCTGTAACCATATGATTCTCCTGGAACTTTTTATTAAAAGTGTCTTGAATCTATTCCTATGTTTATTCGGTTACAGCAAACTATGCTATTTTTTAATTTGCGCTTAAGTTTTTATTTACATTAGCTTTACATCATTAATGATTTGGGAAATTACTTCAGATAAACGGGGATGAGTATTCCCCACCCCACAAGAATATAACTTTTATCTACCAAAAAACCTTAATCTACATACTCCACTACATCTTCCGTCTCGAAGCGAACTTTAGCCATATTTGCATACTTATCAGTAGGTAGCCGATATCCAACCGGACAAACTACGACTGTACGATATCCCTTATCTTTTAATCCCAAAACTTCATCGTATTTAGCAGGATCAATACCTTCCATCGGACAAGTATCGATTTCCAACATCGCCGCAGAAAACATAAAAAACCCTAAAGCAATGTAAACTTGTTTTGCAGACCATGCATCTTTATCAAAAACATCAGAAGGCCGGTTGAGAAAACCTTTTACCATACTAGCAAGACCTTCAAGCTTATCTAGCGGAACATTTCTAACTTCCGACATCCGCTGAAGATAAGTATCAACATCCTCGCTGCTGACATCTTCTTTAATAGTCAAAACTACCAAATGAGAAGCATCCACGACCTGTTTTTGTCCCCAGGAATGTTCTACCAATTGCTGACGAATTTCAGGATTGCGGATTACGAAGAATTTCCAAGGTTGTAATCCAAAGGATGAAGGTGCAAGTACCAAACTTTGTTCCAATACTTTCCAGACATCTTCTGGAATCTTTTTGCCCGAATCAAATTCTTTAACAGCGTAACGCCATTCTAGTTGTTTGAGAACTTCTTGGGGTGAAAATGTTGTTGCGTTCATATGTAAGCTAAAAAAACAGTCAGTTCAAACATATACGCAATTATAAATAAAGGCTAGCTGGCGATCGCTCGTATTTTGAACAACATATTTATGGAAATTATGCAACTGTCAATAGACGTGTCATATTTGTTAAACAATTATATCTTTTAACTTCGCAACATAAGACGGTATATATTCTAGTGCAGTTTGCTTAATTGATTCTTGCTCAGATTTACCCGCAAGAAAAAGCGCAAGAAGAATATATCTCGCTGCTATAAATAACGAAAGCTGATTTTCTATTTCAACTGAAAGCTCTTTGATAGTTCTATATCCTTTGAATAAATTTGATTTAATTGCAGAATATTCCGTCATTCCCCAATAATTCGCTAAAATTACTGCCAAATCGTAAATATAATATCCCCAACTAGAATCATCGAAATCGATAGGAACTAAATTATTTTGATGACAAATAACATTCTTTAAATGCAAATCACCGTGAATAATTCCGAAAACATTCGTTTCCTTTTTGACTTCTACTTCAAAATCAACTAAACGTTTATAAACTGACTCAAATAAACTTATCGTTTCTCGATCAAAATATCTATAACCCAAATTTGCATATCCAAAAGCTCCGTTGTTTCCAATTAAACCCTCAATATCAAGCATTGGGCGGTGAAAATCAATAGGCTTTTGCCAATTTGCAAGTTGATTATGAATATGAGCAAGTAATTTACCCAGTTTCTCAAACAAGCTTAAATCGTTAACTTGATTTCCGATAATTGGCGAATTAATCCAGGAAAGTATCGAAACAGGTTTAGAAATACCTGAAGCTTCAACCATAGAGACAAAGTTATGATGACGATTATAAATCGGTTTTTGATATATATAATTATTGCAATTACTGAGATATTCAATAATTTTTGCTTCTGATTCTATATTTTGAACGGTATTCTGCAATCCGCAATATACCCGGAGTAAAAAGTTACCTTGCTCGGTAGATAATTTAAAGGTTGTATTTTCTAGATGTTTGATAAATTCTAGTTTAGGTGACTTGAAATCATGCTGTTTAACAGCATTTTGGGCGATTTCGGTATTAAGAATAACTTGTTCTGCTGATGAATCTTTTGTCATTGTAGCTTTCTCAAAAAATCTGTCAGTAAGGCTTTATTCTGAAATGTTGCACGAATGGTATCACCATTATTATATTCAATAATAATTTCAAATTTTTTAAATTCACCAACCGGATTATCAATATCTAGCGAATTCAGTTCCGTTAATGTATTATCAATATTGTCAAACTCATATTGTTTACCAAATAATGGAATTAAGACAACTTTTGTAATAAGTCTTTCAATCACTGCCTTAAGTGTTGCCATAAAGTTATCTATTTCGTTTTGAGCAATCAGTATTAAAGCTTTTTTAAGTTTTTCTTTATCATTATCAGTTAAATTAGCTAGCTTTTGCGAGGCTGTAGAATAATTCTCATCAATAGTGTCTTCGTCAAATGCAATATCAAAATCAATATTACTAAATGCTGCTACTACATCCTGATATGGTATATAAATAAGCGTAAATCCATTATTCTTTAGTTGCTCTAAAGCTGGTTTGGTAAAATCTCCAGCTAAAACTGCACCGTAAAATGGTGCCGATAAATTGTGAAGTTCAATAATAGGTAAAATAGCGCCTTGAATTTCTTGAACTTTATTTTTTGAATGCTTTGTATATCTACGCCATGCAGACTCAATAAATGCAATTGGTGTACCAAGTTTGCTATCTGTACCATTCACTTCAATAACAAAATCTAAGTCATGTTTATTTCCGTACTTATCTGTCCAAGTTACCTTTTTACCGCTTCTTGCTGCACGAGAGCGTTGCCAATCAAGATAATAGTTTTGAGCTTGAGCAAATTCTAGTAGTCGAGGTTTAAGAATATGATCAAGAACAATCTCTTCTAAAAGATTTCCTAAATCTTGACCGAATTTATGTGATGGTGAACGTGCCATAGTTTTCTGATGATTTTTATTTTATCCAAAGCCTTCCTTCTTGTAATGGAATATTATGCTTTCTATTTTTCCATTTAATATTGCGTTTTCTAATCTGCTCAAAACTCCAGGAATTAAAACCCGCTGCTAATGCTAATTCACCAAGCCATTTCTCAACAGGGACATATACTCCATAGGGAGCAGAATCTCCAACTACTAAACATACATTGCAGTCAGTTTTTGTGACTCTATGTAATGCATGAAAAACTTTACTCATATCAATAAAATAAGCAGCAATCATCGTATGATAAGCTTTATTTCCACCTTTAGTTTTTCTAACTTCTTCTAATTGACGACAAATAGGAATTAGTTCATCGCTAATCACTTTAATACATGGTTCTTCTATTAAACTATTTAATTCAAATTTTTCTTTAGAAGCGTGTTGAGAATTAGAACAAACTAGATATTTTCGCACAACTTCATGTAAATCTCCCCAGGAATTTACTTCACCCCAAAAAGTCATTTCAAGCCGTGTCGCATCAGCGTAGTCATAGTTATTTGCATAGGGTGGAGAAGTGATAACTAAATCGATCGATTTATCGGGAATACTTTTTAATAATCTGGCATCATCTTGGATTAGATTAGCTTGAGATTTTGTCAGACTTTGCATATACTGCATATCTGCTTGTATTAATGCAGCTTGATTATCTAAAGCCAGAAATGGCTCGCAAGTTTTAGCTTTGCGTTTATTAGGAAGAACATATTGCCATTGTGCTGTACCTACATAGCTGGATAATCTTAAAATTCCACAGATAGTCAAAAAGGTAAGAGATTGGATATCTTCTGATAATTTGGGCGCTATTTCAAAATAAGCTTGTCTAATTTTAAATAGACTAATTAACGTATCTTCGGTATAACATTTTGTTAATAATGGCGGAATATTTTCTGGAAATTTCAGTTGAAGATTCTCAGCCCAATTTTTAATTTCATCGATCGCGGCTACAAATTCATGAGAATTAGCAATCCATGCCAGCTTTCCTTTTGCAATTCGATACACAAACGGATGCGCTTCAATCCCATATGAATTGACACCTAGTTTATCGGCAACAACACAAACAGTACCAGAACCAACAAATGGATCGAGAACGTTAAACGGTTGTAAATCTTTTATTACTTCTTGAGTCCAAGCCGCTGAAAATCCCGCAGAATAGCGAAACCATCGATGCACTGGTAGCTTCATGTTATCAGTAAAGGTACCAGTTTTTTCCGCAATCGTTTTGAATTGAGGTGCTGAGTCAAAAAGTGAAAGTTGCAAGTGTTGATTCATTTTAGTATTTTACTTAATAATCCTTTGCATAGACTTCCTGCCTTCTTACCAGAATTAAATAATTGATTCTAAATATCATACATGAGCAGCATTTCCCTCTCACAATAGTCTGATATTTACATTTTTGCTGGTTTGATTTTAACGAGTAAGTTCATTTTTTTATGCATTTTTCAGCAACGGTTAGTAAATCCATTGATTTATTAATGCGAACTTATTATTTAATTGAGCTTTAATAAGTTTTATTAATGAGTGGATTTAAAAATTGACATTTTACGAATTGCATATTTCAAGTCAAGATAATAAGTAATAACACCAGCGCATTCTAAATCTTTATTGGATAAAACTAATGGTTCAACTCACATCTACTCAAGTTACAACTAACCCAGGACGTTTGACAGTTGAAACTGTGGAAATTGCCGAGCAAACTACTGCTATTCGCTGTCTCGATTGGGACAGAGATCGTTTTGATGTCGAATTTGGTTTGCAGAATGGCACAACTTATAATTCTTTCTTAATTCGGGGTGAAAAAGTTGCTTTAGTTGATACTTCTCACCGCAAGTTTGAGGAGTTATACATGGAAATAATTACAGGATTAATTGATGTTGCGAAGATAGATTATTTGATTATTAGTCATACCGAACCAGATCATAGTGGCTTGGTTAAAAATATCTTGCAATTAGCTCCTTCTATTACTGTTGTCGGTGCTAAGGTAGCGATTCAATTCTTAGAAAATATGGTTCACCAGCCGTTTAATTCAATGGTGGTAAAGAGCGGACAAAAGTTAGATTTGGGTAACGGACACGAATTAGAATTTGTTTCTGCACCTAACTTACATTGGCCCGATACAATCTTTACTTACGACCATAAAACTAGCACTCTTTATACCTGTGATGTATTTGGAATGCATTACTGTGACGATTGTACTTACGATGAAAATTTCTCTGGGTTAGAGGAAGATTTTAAATATTACTATGATTGTCTCATGGGACCGAATGCGCGTTCCGTTTTGTCGGCTTTAAAGCGGATTGATAATTTAGTTATTGGAACGGTAGCAACGGGACACGGGCCTTTATTACAGCACCATATTTCGGAATGGGTTGGACGCTATCAAAGTTGGAGTTTAGAGCAAGCCAAAACCGAAAAATTAGTAGCTTTATTTTACGTTGAAGATTACGGTTATAGTGAAGAATTGGTTAGAGCCGTAGCGCATGGTAGTGCCAGGACAGATGTAGCGGTAGAATTAGTAGATATTAATAGTGCCGAGCCTCAAGAAGTCCGAGAAATAGTTTCACAAGCGGCTGGTTTAGTTATTGGTATGCCTCCCCAATCTAATGCTGTAGCTCAAGCAGCTTTAAATACTATTTTGGCAGCAGTTAATAATAAGCAAGCAATTGGTTTATTAGAGTCGGGAGGAGGAGAAGATGAACCAGTTTACCCTTTACGCAATAAGTTTCAAGAATTGGGATTAACCGAAGCTTTTACCCCGATACTAGTTAAAGAAACACCAAGCAAAGCAATAGAACAACTTTGCGATGAAGCGGGAACAGATTTAGGACAATGGTTGAATCGCGACAAGACAATTAAACAAATCAAAGCCATTGATAACGAGTTAGAAAAATCATTAGGAAGAATTAGCACCGGACTTTATATTATCACCGCCAAGAAAGGAGAAGTTGAAAGTGCAATGCTAGCTTCTTGGGTAACACAAGCGAGTGTTAATCCCTTGGGAGTTGCGATCGCAGTTGCTAAAGACAGAGCCATAGAATCCTTAATGCAAGTTGGCGATAGTTTTGTTTTAAACGTCTTAGAAGAAGGAAAATATCAAGGATTAATGAAACATTTCCTCAAGCGTTTTGCTCCTGGTGCAGATAGATTTGCTGGAGTCAAAACCTATCCTGCCGCCACCAACGAATCCCCAATTTTAGCCGAAGCTTTGGCTTACATGGAATGTGAAATCACCACCCGCATGGATTGCGGAGATCATTGGGTAATTTACAGCACTGTCAAAACCGGAAGAGTTGCCCAGGTAAATGCCTTAACCGCAGTGCATCACCGCAAAGTTGGCAATCATTATTAAACAGTTAACAGTGAACAGTGAACAGTTAACAGTTAACAGTGAACAGTGAACAGTGAACAGTGAACAGTTAGGAGTTAGGAGTTAGGAGTTAAAAATATAAATCTCTTTTGTCTCCCCATCCCCTTGTCCCCTTGTCTCCTTGTCCCCTTGTCTCCTTGTCTCCCCCTCTCCCCATCCCCCTATGCATAAATCTGCGAAACTCACCAACCATGTATATGATCAGTCGAGAGCGCGTTGTCAAAAGTTTAGAATTTATCCAAGACGCAATTGTAATTTGCCTGTGTATCGGTTTATTTAGCTTCATGGTGCTTGAAGTGAGAGATATGTTTCTCTCTTTGCTTCCACCTTTAGAGATTCAATCTGTTACTGCCGATATTCTGTTTTTACTGATTTTAGTTGAGTTATTCCGACTGCTGATTATCTACCTCCAGGAACACCGAGTATCTATCGGGGTAGCCGTTGAAGTTTCCATAGTTTCCGCATTGCGAGAAATTATTGTTAAAGGTGTACTAGAAATAGGTTGGACTCAAGTTTTAGCAACTTGTGCCTTTTTATTAGTTCTAGGAATACTATTAGTTCTCCGAGTTTGGCTACCTCCGACATTTGATGGCATCGATCCCGAACAAGTAATAACTGAACGCTATAAGAATCGACAAGTTAAATCGGAATTAGTCGAAAGTAATGGGCGGTAGGAGTTAGGAGTGAGAAGTTAGGAGTTAAGAGTTAGGAGTTACTCCCTTCCTGGCATAAGATTACCGATAAAAAAAACCGATGCTTGACTCACAGAGCGCAGAGAAAAGAAATAAAGAGAGATAGGTAATTTTAGAGCGAGAAGGCAGTAAGACACTTCCAAATTCAAAAATATCCACCAATATATCCGATAAAGATTAGGTAGTGCGAGCATCTTGCTCGCTGGATATCTCAAGCGAGCAAGATGCTCGCACTACTATAAATTGGATAAATTATTTTTTGGAAGTCCCTTAAAGTGAGGAGTTAATAATTAAGAATTTTCTCCCCATCTCCTTGTCCCCTTGTCTCCCCCCTCTCCCCCTCTCCCCAATCCAAAATCCCCAATCCAAAATCCAAAATTCAAAATTGATTATGTCTACTACTACAGCCACAAACCGTAAAAGAGATGTCCAGATTGCTGAAATTGGACAAGATACAATGATTTTGCGATCGCGAACTTGGGAAAGACTTAAGTTTGAAGTAGAATATTCCCGTCAAAAGGGAACTACAGCAAATTCTTATTTGATTCAAGCTGATAAAAAAGCGATAATCGATCCTCCTGGTGAATCTTTTACGGAAATTTATCTCCAGGAATTAGCACAACATCTAGATTTGACTACTCTAGATTATATTATTCTCGGTCATGTCAATCCGAACCGTAGAGCGACTCTGGAAGTATTAATATCTCAAGCTCCGAACGCTACTATTATTTGTTCTCGCCCTGCTGCTAATGCTCTCAAAACCGCTTGTCCTGAGTGGGAATCGCGGATTCAAGAGGTGCGTAATGATACTTTAGATTTAGGAAAGGGACATCAGCTAACATTTGCGAGCGTACCAACTCCCCGTTGGGCTGATGGACTTTGTACTTTTGATTCTGCGACGAAAATTCTTTATACAGATAAATTCTTTGGCGCTCATATCTGCGAAGATGCCTTATTTGACAAACACTGGAAAAGTTTAGATGCGGAACGTCGTTACTATTTTGACTGTCTCCACGCACCTCAAAGCAAACAAGTTGAAGCTGCTTTAGAAAAGATGGCGGTTTTTCCAGCAAAATCCTACGCACCCGCTCACGGGCCAGTTATTAATTACAGCCTCAGTAGATTTACTTACGATTACCAACAATGGTGTCAGGAACAAAAATCTCAAGAGTTGAGCGTTGCTTTGCTTTATGCTTCCGCTTATGGAAATACAGCAATTTTAGCAGGAGCGATCGCCAATGGTTTAATTGAAAATGGAGTCAATGTAGAATCGATTAACTGCGAACTTGCAGATACTGATGAAATTACCCGCATTGTAGAAACCTGCGATGGATTGATTATTGGCTCTCCGACATTAGGGGGCACATGCCCCGACTCAAATTCAAACTGCTTTGGGAATAGTTCTTTCAACAGCAGCTAAAACCAAATTAGCAGGGGTGTTTGGTTCCTACGGTTGGAGTGGGGAAGCGGTTGATTTAATCGAAAACAAATTTAAAGATGCCAATTATCGTTTAGGGTTTGAATCAATTCGAGTCCGTTTCACTCCTACATCCGAAATTCTCAAACAGTGTATCCAATCTGGGGCATTATTTGCCGAAAACTTGAAAAAAGACAAGAAACTGCGTACTCCCCGTCAAGTTGTTACGGAAGCTCATATAGATCGTACCGAACAAGCAGTAGGGCGGATTGTGGGTTCTTTGTGCGTAGTTACAACTCGCGACGGAGACACCAACAAAGGTGTTTTAACTTCTTGGGTATCTCAAGCTAGCTTTAATCCACCAGGAATAATGATTGCCATTGCTGACGAGCAAAATGCAGATTTGATATGCAATCTAGGCGATAAATTTGTACTCAATATCCTCAAAGAAGGTAGAAATGTCCGCCGTTATTTTTCTCGTCATAGTACATTAGGGGATAATCCATTCGTCAATCTTTCTACCAAAACCGCTGCTAATGGTTGTCTTGTTCTCACCGAAGCATTATCCTATTTAGAATGTACCGTACAAAATCGCACCAAATGCGGTGAAAGATGGTTAATTTATGCCGTAGTAGAAAACGGTGAAGTCTTTGAAAATGAAGGTTTAACTGCTTTGGAACACCGTAAATCGGGAAGTTTTTATTAATTTCCACCTGTTGTAGAGACGCAAGGGTATCGCGTCTCTACATAGTTTCGGAGGTAAACTAACCAGTCAAAACTACTAGCAATACCTTTTATTTAATAATCCATTTTCGCCAATCAACATTATCCTCCTCACATGGCTGATATAATTCCGGCTTACCAGATACAAGCACTTGAGCGATCGCCTGCATGGATTTAGTTTTGCTCGGCATAGAAAATTCCGAATTGGGGTTATAGACATCGGGATGATGCCAATTATCAAGTTGAATAATTTGAGCTAATTGTGCTGGTACTATTTCTCTAAATTCTGTTTCGGTTGCTAAAATTTTTGCTCGATATCTGTCTACAAGATGAATCATCAAGTCAAAATCAATATAATCCGATAAATGAGGATTTCTTTCAATTTCACTTGAGTTAATAATAAATTGTTCGCCGCGAATCATTACTGATATAGATTCGGGAATATCTTCATTATCTTCTTCTAACTCATTCAATGGATATCTAACCGGAAAATAGATAACAAAAGGTTCGTTTATCAAAACATGGCTTCCAAATACAGAAATCATCAGCACTGGTTCAACGCCATTTAAACTATACCAACTAACCACTTGTTCTATGGTTAAAGCCCAATTATCATCGTTTATGAATCCGGTGAGACGAGCTGTTACCATATCGTAATTAATATTATCAAAACCTGGAAAATCCCAGTTCCTCGCAGCTTTATCCAAACAGTTAAGAATATCTTCTGTAGCAATTGTCATATTATATAAATTAATTTTGACTAATATAGCATTTAGCGCTAATAACTACATTAATATTTTCTTTAAAATGTTATTTCTGATGGTAATCATAATTTTCTATGAAATTTATAGCTATGATTAATCCACGCGAAATATACGATTTAATGCTAGATTATGGCAATACAAATACTCAAACAAAAGAAATAATCATCGGTTTAACTTGGACTTTATGTTTAACTGAAGGTGCGGGTTTATGCATGAGTCCAGGAATGCTCACCCGAACATTACCTTTTTCCGGAACTTTAGTAAATAAATCAATTTCTGAACTAGCTCCTTGGTTGCGTTCTTGGAATCCCTATCAAGCAACTATAGGAATGGCAGCAATTAATTCTGCGATCAATTCTGATTCAAATTTACCCGATACTGGTACGCTTTTATCTCCCGATAGCTCTGCAAATTTAGCAGTATTCGAGCATTTTTTACCTCAAATTCGTAACAAAAATGTTTGCATAATTGGACGCTATCCGGGGTTAAATAAATATGCTGAAGAAATGCAAATGAAAGTAATAGAATTGAATCCGGGACCAGAAGATTTTCCCGCACCAGCATCAGAATTTTTACTACCAGAAGCCGAATGGGTATTTTTAACCGCTACTTCTATTGCTAATAAAACCTTTCCTCGTTTAGTTCAATTAGCAAAGAATTCTAAACTAGTTTTAATGGGGCCAACTCTTCCTTGGTTGCCAGATTTAAAACAAATGGGAATCGATTATTTAGCAGGAATTAAAGTTACTAACTTACCAGCTTTAAGAGAAACAGTTGCCGAAGGTGGTGGTGTGAGAATCTTTGAAACTGGTATTCAATATAGTGTAGTTGAGTTGTGAATGTTAGTTGATAGTTGTTAGTGGTTAGTTGTTAGTTATTAATTACTCATTATTGGTTTGTCTGTATAACTAGCCCACGCAGGTGGTGAATCCACCCCCGTGCGCGGGTTCCCCGCGTTGAGGGGAGTGGTAAACCCGGAGGGGCTTTGCTTATGTAGCCCCAGACTTCTAGTGGTTCACCACATAAGTTATGAGGGGTAGCACATTCGTAGTGCGAGCATCTTGCTCGCTGGCGCTATCGAGCGAGCAAGATGCTCGCACTACGCAAACCCATCAAAATTAATGTGGTGAAGTACTAGTCTGAGGGCTGATAATTGATAATAGATTCACAACGGAAATCTACTATGAAGCTGCTTGCATTCTTCTTTTAATATCCCCGATTTTATTTTTATAGAAGCTGGAGATTTAGCCATAACTTCTTTACATGACATATTAATCATGTTGGGATTATAATCATCTTCAAAATCCGAGGCACCAGCACCATAAATTATTTCGGAAATACCAGCCCAAAAGCAAGTTGCCGCACACATTGCACAAGGTTCGCAGGTAGAATAAAGCGTATATCCCGATGATAAAGAAGCGGTTTTGAGACGAGTAGTTAACTTACGTAAAACATTAACTTCAGCATGACTTGTTGGATCTGCATCGGATTCTACAGTATTTCCGGCTCTTTCAACAATTTTATTATCCTTGACAATTACCGCACCGAAAGGAGTTTCGCTCTTCTCAGCTTCGGCGATCGCCATTTGCATTATTTCTTCATCAGTCATAATTAGTTGTTAGTTGTTGGTTGTTAGTTGTTATCGGTTAACAATTATCAGCGATATCTAAAGTATTTGTACAAGTTTTTGATTTTAAGTGAAAGCAAATCAAGATTTGGAGACAAAATTCCGTTAAATTACGACTAGAGAATCATACACCCAATTACCAATTACCAATTACCCATTACCAATTATTATGATAATAGACAGTTTCAGGGCTAAATTACGTAAGGAAGCGCAACTGTGGCGAGATGAGGGAATTATACAGGATTCTCAGTACGAACTATTATCCCAAAGATATCAGTTTGACAGTTTAGATAATATTGCTCAAGACCGCTTTATTTTTATTTTAATTGGAGTTGGTTGTATACTTGTAGGTTTGGGGGTAATTACTTTTGTTGCGGCTAATTGGCAATCATGGTCGCGTGAAGTAAAGTTAGTTTTATTATTAAGTCTATTTTTCGCCACAAATATTCTTGGCTTTTTCTTGTGGAGAGAACCCGTTTTTGATAATGCGGGAAAAAAACGCCGACAGCGTAAGCGAATATTCGGACATGGTTTACTACTTTTGGGAGCTTTACTTTTAGGCGCAAACATGGCGTTTATGGCGCAGACATTCCACATGAGCGGTTCCGATTATGAGTTGTATTTGTACTGGGGAATCGGCGTTTTGACAATGGCTTATGGCTTGCGTTTGGCTTCCTTGGGGGTGTTTGCGTTCGTCTTGATAAGTATAGGATACTTTACAGGTTCATGGGAATTATGGCGTTTTTCTGGTGAATTTTCTTTGTCACTGCTGATGATAAGACATATACCAATTCTATCATTGCTGCTGTTTGTTCCTTTAGCGTATATCTGTAAATCAAGATGGATTTTTGCATTATCTACGATCGCTTTTGCAACTTCATTACAATTTAATTTAAATAGATATTATCTACCCATCTTTAATTCTCTTACTTTTGCACTTCCAGCAGCTTTATTATGGAGTTACGACGATTTACTGTTTCCTAAAGTCGATCGAAGATGGTTTCAATCAGTTGCGCGTAATTTTGCGCTGCTGTTTTTGAGCATTTTACTTTATGTGCTTTCCTTCAGGGGATATTGGCAATTTTCTAATTATTCATCTACAAATAACAACCCGATACCCAATTTATTTTTACTAGATTTGGCAATTCTTACAGCTTTAAGTATATATCAATGGTTTCATTTACTGCGTCCAAAACGCAACCGTCAGCGTCAAGGAATGGATATTACCAATATTGCGATTAGTTTCTTTGTTGTAATAGCGGCTTTTGCTCCGATATTGAAACAAAACATTGCTGGGATGTCGGTTTTAGCGATTTTTATATTTAATTTGCTTTTAGTATTATTAGCTTGCGGAATGATTCGTCAAGGATTGCAATCAAATCAAAGACGCGCATTTTGGGGAGGAATGATCTTGTTAACGCTGCAAATTATTACCCGAATGCTAGAATACGACACCGCTTTATTATTAAAATCTTTGGTTTTCGTATTATGTGGTGTTGCCGTTATCGGCGCAGGATTATGGTTTGAAAAACATTTGTCAGTGAGCAAGTAACAACTAACAACTAACAACTAACAACTAACAACTAAATTATGAAACCTTTTCCAGAAGAATCCTCAGAAAAAGAACTGATTCCGAATTTTAAGACAAATTCATCAGTAAATAATAAACCAATTCCAATTTTACGGTTAGTAATACCTTTATTAATCCAAGCTGGATTACTTTTTGCGATACCAGCGCAATCGGCTTACACTTACCTTACAGGTAGAACCGTAATTTTACAAACCGTACCCGTAGATCCTTACAATATATTGACGGGTTACTATCAAATCCTCAATTACGATATTTCGACAAGAAGTGTTTTAGAAAAACTCCCCGATAGCAAAGACATATTGAAAGATGAAAATAGTTTTTATGTAATTCTTCAAAAACAAAAATCAACTGACGAGAAAATTCCTCAACCTTGGAAACCCGTGGGATTAAGTAAAGAAATTCCCGATTCCCTTCCTGATAACCAAGTAGCCTTGAAAGGTAAATATCGCTACGGTAGGGTTACATACGGTTTAGAAAAATATAATATCCCAGAAGATCGTCGCAACAAAATTAATGATAATATATCTCAAGCTAGCCGCAGCGCAACAGAAAATCAGCCTCAACCCATTGTAGTAGAAGTCAAAGTTGATTCCCAGGGTAAAGCTGTTCCTATAAGTATGTGGGTGAAAGAAAAAAAATATCGGTTTTGACAGTGAACATTCACTACTCTTCTAAGCTACTAATACTCCACCACGTTAATTCTAAAGGGTTTACGTAATGCGAGCATCTTGCTCGCTCGTCACAACCAGCGAGCAAGATGCTCGCACTACGAATGTGTTACCCCTGATAACTAATACCAATTTTATATGAGGCTGCGCCCTTGTCACCTTCATTCTGGCTATGGTGGGGCTACTCAAACATAGCCCACCGTAAGTTAGCCTGAATTAGGCGCATCTTTATACAGAAACCTTATAACGTGGTGAAGTATTAGAAAAAATAATTAAATCTCTAAATTTAACCCTGGCAACTGTTAACTGCTAACTGTCTTCGTTTCGTAGTTGCCAAGCTGCACCAAAAGCTGCTCCTGCTCCCGCCAATAATCCCGTACTCATTCCTTGTATGGTTTTACTGACGGGATCTTGAGTTATACACTCGCTAGTCACTTCAGTAGCTTTCATACACATGGTACTTTCAGCCCAGCTAGAAGTACCACCCAACACTACACCAGCCACGCTACAGGAAACAACTAGCAATAAAAGGCGTTTATTTTTTCTATCCATAGATGGGTTTCTAAAATATCTTTAGTATTAATTCTTTATCTACTGTACATAAAACTTCACGCCTTGTCAGCATGGTTTGTATAATAGAATGCATTAATCCTCTTATTTTTGTTTCAGGTGAGAATTATTTGTAATTGCAATTTGAGGCAATTAATTGGTGAAAAAGGAGCAGGTAAAACCTCCCATCTTCTACATTGGAAGCAACAGACGGGAGGTACATATTATTATTGTCAACCAGGGTGGAAACGATGTTGATTACCACCAATAGCTAAAATAGTTGATTGGGATGAAGCAAACCGTATTCCCTTACGGCTATTGCTCTCTCTGCGAAAAATTTTTGAAGGTAGGGAATAGATTTGTAGGGTGCGTTATTGCTTCAGCATAACGCACCTTATCGCGTATTCTGAACAATCCTAATTTTCGATTTAGTTAAAACCATTGTCGCTGCTAATCCGATAAATATAGTTACGGGTACACCTGATTCGGGTACTTTCTTTCTACGCTTTGGCTCATCTTTTTTAGCATAGGTGTAAGAAACCATTACATTCGCACCAGCATAAGTTTCAAAACCAGCGACAAAATTACCCGCACCTGTGGCTTCTGATTTACCTATGGCTTCAAGGAATAAATTAAAACTGCCATCGCCAACGAAAGGTGTTAAATCATCTTTAACGGTAAAAAATGCCGATTCTTTCTTTGTATTAGATATGTCGGTTAATGTTATACCAGAATTACCATCAAAGTCTAATGTTCCATCATATGCGCTCAAGTTTTGCTCAACCGATGCAGTGGGTAAAGCTACTAGCAATAAGGAATCATCAGGCTTTTTTAAATTAATTTCTGCGGCTAGATTTCCGGTAGCTAATGCCGCTTTAGCGTCTCGATTTTCTAACTCTACAGAGCCTTTAACCTTACCGCTTAATTCAAATAGAACGCTTTCTAATTTGCCTAAACTGCGATCAAATTTAGGTAATGTTATTTGTTTGTCAGAATTAGTTTTTTTAAAATCAACCGAATTTTCATAAGTAAGTGTAGATGCTTGTGCGGCATTTATCGGCGCTAAGATGGCAGCAAAAACTGTCACCATCAATTTAGCTTTAGAAATGGATAGATGCATAATTCTCAACCTATATATTGTTTGCGTTTTTTATGAATGTATGTTCAACGCACCCTTGTTTCTAGTAAAGAGATTAATAGAGTTAAAAACTTTAAGCAATATTACTTAAGTATATTCATTGAATATTCACAAAAAAACTCCGGATATATCCAGATATATGTTTTTTATGTAAGTAAAAACAAAATTGTTTGTTCTGCTTGATTTAGTCAGTAAAAACTTTATAAATCAACAGTTAAAACTTTACAAATTTGATTATTTTAAATATATTGTTTGAAATTATCGGCGGCTATGGTGTTTTTACTGAATTTTGGCAATTGCCACCAAGAAATATGAGGATACTTATGATGTTCTTCATGATAGCCGAAATGATAGCAGCTAATTAATGACCACAAAAATGGACGATAAGCGCTTTGAGTGCGGTAAGAATTTTGATATCCTGCTGATGGCTCTCGGTGGGGTAAATAGGTACCGAAATAGAATAGTTGAATAGAACTAAGTAGTAATGGTAAAGCCCAGAATACAAGTAAGTTAATTTCTGGAATATGGAATGTAATTCTTACGGAATGATAAACGATTGTCATTCCCAAGAAACGCAGCCAACTCCAATAGCGAAACATAAAATAAAAGTACCAAGCGAAGAAATTTTTATGTTTACCGTTATGATAGTCGGGATCTAGTTCGCTTGCAGGATTATTGTGATGCTCCCAGTGTCTTTCTAGCAGTTTTTTATAAGAAAAGAATGCATATAAAGCTACAGTTAAATAACCAATAAAATTATTTATTTTAGAATTTTGTGGGAACACAACACCATGCATTGCATCATGAGCAGTTATGAATAGTCCCGTATGCAAAAATGCTTGCCATAGGATTAAAATCGGAATTAGTACTATATTAATTTCATAAATATTGAGATTGATTAATGTTGTCAAACTAATTGCCCATGTGGCTACAATCAAACAAGCAATGATTAATCCGATGTAAGCTTTACTAAATTGAATAAATTGTCTAAGTTTGTTTGAGAAGATAGGCAAGAAGAATGAAGTCATGAATATAGATTAAATTTTCCGATTAGCTGTTATTAGTAAATTATTAATCCAACTGAAGATAAATTGACAGCATCCTAAGTAATAGAAAATATATTATAGTAGGAATATTTTACTTGCTTGATTTATAGCAGGCAAGATGCCCGCACTACAAATAGGTTCGTAGATAAGAGGCGAGTCACCGCGCAACTACGAACCATAAATTAAGTATTTATCCTAACTTGATATTAGTTGTAGGTTAGCTTAAGGCGCACGAAAAAATTATATTTGCATCGTAACCAAACATTGTACTATCGGAATTTTGGAATATTCCCGAAGGAGAATAATAATCTTTGTACGTAATTATGATGTTGGGTTACGGCACGATTAACTAGATTTTCGTTACTAACAAAAATTGGTTTATGTCCTCCGGACACGCTTGGCTAACGTGTCTAACCTACTAACAACTAACAACTAACAACTATTCAATTATCAAATTAAAAGGCAAACGAGCATACACACCCAATGGATCGTTCATGTTTTGTAAAGTCGCTATTTCTGCTTGTAATTTTTCAAATTCAGCTGTTAAAGGATGATTTGGTTGAAGCGGACTTTTGTTAGTTTTAAACATAGTTTGGGTTTCTTCAGAGACTTTACCAAAAAATCTTTCGCTAAAGCTGCTGCGTCTGGGATACTCTTGCAATTCCCATTTTTCCCCTAACTTTGCTTCCCTTGCAGCATATTCGATCGCCGCATCTAAACCGCCGATTTCATCCACTAAACCAATGTCTTTTGCAGCTTTACCAGACCAAACTCTTCCTTGAGCAATTTCTGCGACCTTCTTTTCTGGTAAGTTTCTACCTTTGGCTACTTTATTTAAGAATTTACCATAAATTCTGTTAACGCTACTTTGAAAAATCGCCAATTCAGCTTCAGATTGGGGACGAGTCACCGTTCCAATATCGGCATATTTTCCGGTTTTGACGCTATCCCAAGTAATGCCGTTATCGTTCGCTAATTTCTGAAAATTGGGTATGCTGCCAAATACACCAATGGAACCCGTAATGGTATTGGGTTCGGCGAAAATGCGGTTGGAATCTACAGCAATCCAATAACCGCCGGATGCCGCAGTATCTCCCATCGAAACCACAACTGGTTTAACATCGCGAGTTAATCTAATTTCTCGCTGGATTATTTCGGATGCAGTAGCGCTACCACCGGGAGAATTTACCCGCAAAACCACCGCTTTGACATCTTTATCTTGACGAAGACGACGGAAAATTTTAGCAAAACGGGTTCCTCCTACTTCTCCTGAATCTCCATCACCGTCAACAATCCCTCCTTCTGCATAAACTACGGCTATTTCATTTTCGGAATTTATGCTTGCATTTTTATTGGCAACTTCTGAATATTCATCTAAATCAATTTGGGTAAAAGTTTTTTTATCGCTGTCAGTTTTTGTTAACTTTTTGAGTTCGGTAATTACTTCATCAAAATAGGCTACCTTATCTACCAAACCGTTGCTTTTAGCTTCATCCGGTTCCAAAAGCCCTTTAGTGTCGGTAATTACCTGCAACTGTTGCGGAGTTATGTCACGACTTTTACCTACAGTACCGCGCCACTCGGACCATAAATCGTTCAATAATATTTGAATTTGTTCGCGATTTTCCGGACTCAATTGTTTTAAAACCAGCGGTTCGACTGCACCTTTAAACTTTCCTACTCGCACAATTTGTACGCCAACACCAAACTTTTCCAAAGCCCCAGCTAGAAACATCGGTTGCGAACTTAAACCGTTAATTTCCATTCCTCCGTAAGGATTAACCATAACGGTATCTGCCACCGAACTGAGATAATATTCTTTTTCACCCCATCCCACACCATAAGCAACAACTTTTTTACCCGAATCGCGAAATTTTGTTAATGCTTGACGAATTTCTTTGAGAGTTGCAAAACCCGCACTTCCGGCTCCCGAAGCATCCCTTGCATCCAAATAAACCCCAACAATTCTTTTGTCAGTGCGAGCTTTTTCCAAAGCATCCAAAACCGAACGCAATGTCATCTGCTTTTTATAATCACCTGATAGCGCTTGTTGTAAAACTAAACCAGAATCGGGTTTTCCGTCAGTAATTTGAGTTGATAAATCGAACACCAACATCGAATTCGATTCTACTTTAGGTCCCGAATCCGTCGAAGCAGCAGCAAAAACTAGCATGAAAAATCCGACAGTACTTATACCTCCAAAAATAAATAGTCCTAATAAACTTCCAATTAAACTCGCAAAAGTTTGTTTAATAAAATTACGCATATTATCCCCGGTTTTACTAATAATTATTTAAGCTTAGCCTGTTTGTAAAGTTCACCCTGGCACTTAAGCGCTTTATATTTTAGCGCTTAAGCACTCCTACAAACTAAAATTTATTCTTTGTATTTCACTTGATCTTTCATGCTTCATAAATTATCTGCCGAGTATTTACCGTCTTATTTCTAATGTCCTCTATAAATCTTGTTCCTAACACCGAAAAAATGCTCAATAATTGAGATATAGAATTCTATTGTACTTTTTGTAAACTATCTGAGTGTTTGAGTTGTTCTAGTGTAGCGTTACCAGTACAGAATAGTACGGTGCTAATTTCCGCAATTAAAACTTTTGCTAAATCGTAAAGTGTAGCCTCAGATGATGTTGCAGCTTGTAAAAACGGCATCGCTAACCCAGCGATATCCGCCCCTAGCGCGATCGCCTTTGCCACATCCACACCATGACGCAAACCTCCCGAAGCAATCAAAGGAACATCAGGTGCAATTTGACGAATTCCAGTTATACAGTCAGCCGTGGGTACTCCCCAATCTGCAAAGGTTCTACCCAAACGTCGCTGTAAAACATTATCAGCACGCTCGCTTTCCACCAAAGCCCAAGAAGTACCACCTGCACCAGCCACATCAATTGCTGCAACTCCAGCGCCAATCAACCTGTGAGCCATTTTCGCCGAGATTCCATTCCCAACTTCCTTGACAATTACCGGCACAGGTAATTTTGAGCATAAACTTTCAATTTTGTCCAGCACTCCCCGGAAATTAGTATCCCCATTGGGCTGAATGCATTCTTGTAAAGGGTTGAGATGCAAAATCATCGCATCGGCTTCGAGAAGATCGACAACTCGCAGACATTCATCTAAACCGTAATTGTAATTGAGTTGAATCGCACCTAAATTTGCAAACAATAGTATATCGGGAGCATATTTGCGAACCGCAAAAGTATCGGAACAAGTTGGATTTTCTACCGCAACTCGTTGAGAACCCACACCCATAGCCAATCGGTAATGTTGAGCAACTTTCGCCAAACGGGTATTGATAGTTTTGGCTTCCGGGGTTCCTCCAGTCATCGAAGAAATTAATAACGGAGCATCCATCGGTTTTCCAAAGAATGTAGTACTAATATCAATTTCCGAACAGTCAATTTCCGGTAAACAACAATGGTCAAAATGATATCTTTCCAAACCATTAGTAGTTTGACGAAACTGAACATCTTCCTCTAGACAGATGCGGATATGGTCGGCTTTACGTGATTCGGTTGCGGCTGAGTAATTTGTAGAAATCTTCACGGTGGAAACTGGAATTAATGTTAACTGCTATTTTCTCAGTCTCTGGTATTTTGGGATTTTTTGGAGTCAAATAAGAACTTTTGATTACTTTATTAACAATTCGCGCAACTTTTGTATGATTGGGGTTTGTGTTTGATGATGGGTAAGTGGGGATTGATAATTGATAATTGGTAATTGGTTGTAGCCGTAACGCACCAGCGATTATTTGAAGAGCAAGAAGATAAATAATAGAAACGGGGTGCGATCGCCGGAGCTTTCCAAGTAAATTCCAAATTCAAAAATGTCCCTTTTGTATTGTCAGAGTGCAATTAAAAGGCATTATGTAAAAGGCGCTAAAAAATAAATTATAGTTCTTTAACGTGAAAACCGACAGCATATTTTATCGCTTATTTCAAGAATTTCCCAACATTTTCTTTGAACTGATTGACTATCAACCCGAAAAAATCGAAGTTTACAAATTCTCATCAGTTGAAATCAAACAAACAGCTTTCCGAATAGATGGTGTGTTTTTACCAGAAGCAGAGGAAAACCCAATTTATTTTGTAGAGGTGCAATTTCAACAAGATGCCGAAATTTATTCTCGACTATTTACAGAAATTAATTTATACCTTCGTCAGAACAAACCGGATAATGACTGGTTAGCTGTAGTTATCTACCCAACTCGTAACAACAACAGCAACAATTATTACAATTGATTGAGACTATTTTAATTTACAAATTTCCTACAATGGATATAAAGGAGATACAAGAAATGTTTGAATTAAGCGATTTGAAGCAGACAAAAGTATATCAGCAAGCATTTGCAGAAGGTGAACAACAAGGAGAAAGACAAGGGAAGCTACTAGCTGTACCACCGATGCTGGCTGCTGGTTTGACGGTAGAACAAATTGCTCAAGCTTTGGATTTAACTGTAGATGAAGTCAAACAAGTTACATAACAATATTAAAGCGGTTTTTAGTTACGCTGTTTTCTCTTAAGAAACACTCGCTCAAACTACTGACAAAACGACATATTTCATTGCGAGTGTTTATTTCATCATATTCAACATCAACTAAATCATACCTGTCATTCCATCTTTGTTTAATGTTTTCTTGAAATTCACTAATACTGCTTGCAACCTCATAACCATTAGCACCAATAAAGTTTTATGAAAAAACCAGAGTAGTAAACCCTGGTTAAAAAATCATTATAGTTGAAAATTTCGGTAATTTAATCGTCGTAAGAAAGCATTCACAAACCTTGTCAGATTCTCAACAACATCTAAAAATCAGGTTTGTGTAGTTAATAATAATGTTTTGAGGGTTTATATCCAACTTGAATAATCCAAACTGTTTATAAAATTCATTTCACTTTGAAAAATTGCTAATTGCATCTCCCACTCCAGTAGATTATGGAAGTCATCATAAAAGTTAGAAGTCTCCTTTTCAACAGTGCCAAACCAAATACCATCACCGTATTCAACATCAACTAATTCGTATCCTTCACCCCATCTTTCATTAATACCTTATTTTAAAAAGTTTTTACGAGTATGGCTATGTAGTTTTATGCAATCTTTCGATAATAGATAGTTGTCATTACTACTTTTATTTAGGAAAATGAAGTGCGATCGCTATTCGCGGCGCAGCTCCAAAGCCACATCCACAAATACCTTCTCTTAAACGCTACTTACTCTGCGCCCCTCCGCGTTTACCTCCGCGCTCCTCTGCGTTAAAATTAAAAATTTATCAAATCCAAAATGCTACCTTAAAGAATATCTTCCCAACCTTTAACAAAATGCTGCTAACCATCGCCACCACTCACCAACCTGCAACCGATTTAGGTTATCTTCTCCACAAACACCCGAATCGCTGTCAATCGTTTTCGCTGTCTTTTGGAGAAGCCCACGTTTTTTACCCGGAAGCAACAAACGAACAATGTACCGCAGCATTATTATTAGATATTAATCCCATAAAATTAGTTAGAAAAAGGACTTTGACGCTGGATGCTTATGTAAACGATCGCCCTTATGTAGCTTCTTCATTTTTCAGCGTGGCGATATCTCAAGTATTTGGTACAGCTTTGGGTGGGCGTTGCAAGGATAAACCGGAGTTAGTAGAAACTTCTATTCCGTTAGTAGCAAAAATATCGGTTTTACCTTGCTATGGGGGTGAAGGTTTTTTACGAGAATTGTTTGAACCTTTGGGTTATCAAGTAAGCTTACAAAATTATCCTTTAGATGAAACTTTCCCAGAGTGGGGAGAAAGTAAATATTTCACCGTTGAATTAGAAAACACCTTACCGCTTTCGCTTTTACTCAGCCATCTTTATGTTTTGATACCAGTTTTAGATAACAATAAACATTACTGGGTAAACGAAGAAGAAGTAGAAAAATTATTGCGTCACGGGGAAGGTTGGTTAAAGGAACATCCATTAAAAGAAGAGATTACCAAACGCTATTTAAAAAGACAATATCGCTTGACTCGTGCTGCTTTAGCGCAACTTACAGAAAACGAACCAGATCCAGATAGTGCTGAAGAAACCCACGATAAAGAAGAAGCAGCAGTAGAAAAACCATTAAGTTTAAATCAGCAGCGATTGAATGCGGTAGTAGCAGCTTTGAAACAAAATAACGCTAAAAAAGTTGTAGATTTAGGTTGCGGACAAGGTAACTTACTCAAAATACTTTTAAAAGATAATTACTTTGAAAAAATTACCGGAGTAGACGTTTCCTATCGCTGTTTAGAAATTACCAAAGAAAGATTAGATCGATTGCATTTACCTCGCAACCAATGGGATAAATTACAGTTAATTCAAAGCGGTTTAACTTACACAGATAAACGAATTGCAGGATATGACGCAGCTGCGGTAATTGAAGTAATAGAGCATCTCGATTTACCCAGATTAAATGCATTTGAAAGAGTTTTATTTGAATTTGCCAAACCAGAATTAGTAATAGTTACCACACCAAACATAGAATATAACGTTAAATTTGCAAGCCTACCCGCAGGAACATTACGTCATAAAGACCACCGTTTTGAATGGACGAGGAAAGAATTTCAAAAATGGGCAAAACAAGTAGCAGAAAACTTTAATTACAGAGTAGAATTTCAAAGTATAGGTGATGAAGAAATAGAAGTCGGTTCCCCAACGCAAATGGCAGTTTTTTCAATCATCAATTAACAATTATCAATTATCAAAAAAATGTAGAGACGCGTTAGCGTTCACGCGGAGCGTGCGGCTCAGCGTGCCCGCAAGGGCATTATATCGCGTCTCTACAAAAATATCGGTTATCCAATTCACAATTTATATATATAGAATTAGGAACGTTATACGATTTGCAAATGCAAGCGATTATATTCATCGGTATCCAGGGTGCGGGGAAATCAACATTTTACCGCGAATATTTTCTTGATACCCACATCAGAATTAACCTTGATATGCTCAAAACCCGTCACCGAGAAAAACTAATATTTCAAGCTTGTTTAGATGCGAAACAAAGATTCGTTATAGATAACACAAACCCAACAGTGGAAGATAGAAAACGTTATATTATTCCAGCCAAAACACAAGGTTTTCAGGTGTTAGCATATTATTTTGATTCAAACTTAGCAGATTGCAAACAACGTAACAGCCAACGCTTCGGTAAAAAAGTAATTCCCCTCGTAGGAATATTATCAACTTACAAAAAATTAGTTTTACCTAGTTACACGGAAGGATTTGATGCAATATACTCGGTAAAAACCCGTCCAGATTATTCATTTATCGTTGAGGAGTGGAAGCATGAAATTTGATGAGTTAGATAGTAAAATGCGGGTATTTGAAACCGCTCACGATTATTGCGTATTACCGGGAATTTATATTGGGAAGAATATCAAAAAGAAGGATATAACCCTGTTAAAGATGAAACTGTTTTGACAAAGAGAAGACGAATAAAAAGAGAAATGGATTTACCGATGAAAGATGATTATAGTCAATTTATTGGGAAGTTTTTCGGCTTTTGAACTTATCACCATTTCATATAATTGAAAAACAAAGCTTGAAATCTCATATCATCGCGAATTTTATCAAAATCCGGATCATTTTTTGCCATCTCGCAAAATTTTTCCGGATTAAGATTAATAGCCCTTTGTATATTTTCAAGCGCTAAATCTATTTTATTCAAAGCCGTATAACAGCAGGCTTTATCATATAAAATATTTGGTTGATTTGGATGCAAATCTAAAGCTTTGTCAAAAAATAAAATTGCTTCTTCATTCTGCTCTAATTTATGAAGTACCGAACCATAAATTTTCCATGCTAGGTCATAATTTGGATTAATTTCGATTGCCTTATTTAAGGTTATAATTGCGTCTTTATTTCTTCCTAACTTATGAAGTGTATAGCCTTTAAAGCAATGTGCTGCATAGTTTTGTGAATCAATTTCAATTACTTTATCAAAAGCTACGATAGCATCTTCATATCTTTCTGATTTACCTAATGCTCTTCCCAGTTGATTGCGAACTTGACAATTTTGTGGGTCTAACTTTATAACCTTATTGAAGGTATCAATAGTATCTTCTAAATTTCCTAAACTGTATAGTATTCCACCCTTTCTATATAACGCCTCTAGAGAATTAGGCTGAATTTCTAGCGCTTTTTCAAAGCTAGCTAAAGCTGATTCTAATTTATCTAAATTTAATAGCACGATACCTTTACGGTACCAAGCTAAGTATAAGTTTTGCTGGTACTCAATTGCTTTATCAAAACAAATTATGGCATCTTCTAATTTTGTCAATTTATCCAGCGTACAACCTTTTTCATACCAAGCATTTGGATCGTTAGGCTGAATTTCTATTACTTTTTCAAAACAGCTTAAAGCTGATTCAAATTCTCCTAAATCAAATAACGCAATACCCTTATGATACCAAGCCAAGTCAAAATTTGGTTTGTAGTCGATTGCTTTTTCAAAAGAATTAACGGCATCTTCTAATTTCCCTAATTCATACAGCGTTAAGCCCTTTTCATACCAAGCTTTAGGATAATTAGGTTTTATTAGAATCAGTTTTTCAAAACTAATCAATGCTGCCTCTAATTTTTTTTGCTCCAAAAGCACAGCACCCCGCAATAACAAAGCTTTCAGGTAATCTGACTGAATTTCTAGAGCTATATCAATAGATGAGAGTGCTTCTTGTAATTTTCCAAGTTTAAATAAAGTAAATCCTCGCTCATACCAAACATAAGGAGAATCGGATGAATGTGCTATTGCTCTTTCAAAATTAATCAGTGCTTCTTCAAAATTTTCTAAGCCTTGTAGTGCCATTCCCCGAAAGACAAGAGCATCATAAGCGTTTGGCTCGGATTCCAAAATTTGATTATAAATCAATAATGCTTCCTCAAAGCGCTTTAATTCTATCAGAGTTACCCCTAAATGATGTAAGCCTTCCCAGCTATCAGATAAATGCATTTTGGATTTTAAAGTTTCTTATGAAAAAAGAAGAAAATTGAATTTAATTAATCTATTTATAACAGAAGATAATCCCATCTATTGCAATAGGAACGCTCCTTAATTAAAAAAATATATTTTCTTAGCTTTGAGGTGTAAAAAAATAAACAATTAAAAATATCAACACGTAATATGGCTCGAATTTAATTAATATAATATTGAATCAGATAAAAGTTTTAGTAAAGAATATTGCAGTGCCATAATATACTTCCCCGATGGTTCAAAAATTGGTCTTAATATTTGAAGCCAAAGATGTTTTAAAAATAACTGTAATAAACTTGATTGGATTGACGAAGAATTTGCTATATTGCCAGATATTATAGTGATATTTATCAAACATCCTCAATTAGTAAAGCTATTATTAACTTAGTCGATAAAGATGCATTGGCTTATTGCAAGGGGTTTTGTTTATAACGAATAAATCCTCTATACCTCTTACCTCAGCGTGCTTCGTGTCTCTGCGGTTTATTATCTTCTTAATATTATAGAAAACAAACTATGAAAATAACTATCCCCGAACTATCATTAGTAACGCTCATCGGTGCATCCGGCTCCGGTAAATCAAGCTTTGCCAAAAAACACTTCCAACCTTTTGAAGTCATATCTTCCGATTTTTGTCGCGGATTGGTTTCCAACGATGAAAACAGCCAACCAGCTTCCAAAGATGCTTTCGACGTACTACACTACATCACCCAAAAACGTTTAGCAGCAGCCAAATTAACAGTAATTGACGCAACTAACGTTCAAAAAGAAGACCGAAAATATTATATAAATTTAGCAAGAGAATATCATTGCTTACCCGTTGCTATTGTTTTAAACTTACCGGAAAATGTCTGTCATCAACGCAACCAACAACGTCCAGATAGACAATTTGGTTCTTATGTAGTTCAGCGTCACGTTCAAAATTTAAAACGTTCTTTAAGAGGTTTAGAAAAAGAAGGTTTTCGTTATGTTTACGTGCTTAATTCTATCGAAGAAATCGAAGCCGTAGAAATTCAACGTCAACCATTATGGAACAACCGCAAACACGAACATGGACCATTTGATATTATTGGTGATATTCACGGTTGCTGCGATGAATTGGAATTACTACTGAAAAAATTAGGTTATGTAACGCGAAATGTAGAGACGCGATATATCGCGTCTCTACAAACATATTCCCACCCGGAAGGACGCAAAGCCTTATTCCTGGGCGATTTAGTAGATAGAGATCCCGAATTCTCGATACCGTCAAACTTGTAAAAAACATGGTTGATGCTGGTTCGGCAATTTGCGTTCCCGGTAATCACGAACACAAGCTTTTGCGTAAAATCCGAGGTAAAAAAGTTAAAGTTAACCACGGTTTAGAGCAAACTGTTGCCGAAATCGAAGCTTTATCCCCAGAAATACGCCAACCTTTTCTTAAAGAAATTGAACAGTTTATCGACTCTTTGATAAGTCATTTTGTCTTAGATGACGGACGTTTGGTGGTAGCTCATGCGGGAATGAGAGAAGAAATGCAGGGAAGGGGTTCGGGAAAGGTGCGGAGTTTTGCGCTGTATGGTGAAACTACCGGCGAAATTGATGAATTTGGTTTACCCGTTAGGTACAATTGGGCTGCGGAATATCGCGGTGAAGCGATGGTGGTTTACGGGCATACTCCCGTACCGGAAGCGGAATGGTTGAATAATACGATTGATATTGATACTGGTTGCGTATTTGGGGGTAAATTAACTGCTTTGCGCTATCCAGAAAGGGAATTAGTAAGTGTTGATGCAGCGAAAGTTTACTGCGAACCCGTAAAACCCTTATGTAGAGACGAGATACATCGCGTCTCCACAACAATGCAGCAGCAGTTAGATGATGTTTTAAATATTGATGATGTCTTGGGTAAGCGGATTATTAATGTCCGTTTGCAAAATAAAATTACCATTCGCGAAGAAAATTCGATTGCTGCTTTGGAAGTAATGAGTCGGTTTGCTGCAAATCCCAAGTGGTTGATTTACCTTCCTCCTACCATGTCACCTGTGGAAACTTCTCAATTACCTGGATATTTGGAACATCCTAAAGAAGCTTTTGCTTATTATAAAAATCAAGGAGTTACTGAAGTAATTTGCGAAGAAAAACACATGGGTTCGCGAGCAGTTGTTATTGTATGTCGCGATGAGGAAGCTGTTAAAAGAAAATTCGGAATTGTTAATGAAGGTATTGGAATCTGCTACACTCGCACCGGAAGAAGATTTTTTAATAATTCGGAATTAGAAGCGGAGTTTCTACAACGGATAAATCGCGCTGTTTGTGACAGTGATTTTTGGTCAAGATTAAATACCGATTGGGTATGTCTCGATTGCGAGTTGATGCCTTGGTCGGCGAAAGCTCAAGGATTGATCCGAAACCAATATGCAGCAGTTGGTGCGGCTTCCCGTCCGGCTTTGAGTAATGCCATAAATTTACTTACGCAAGCCAGTCAAAACGGTATTGAAGTTAACTCGTTACTTAGTAAATTTCAACAGCGTCAGGAAATGGCAGATCGATATGTAGACGCTTACCGTCGCTACTGTTGGGAAGTTAAAGATATTTCCGATATCAAACTAGCACCATTTCACATTTTAGCTACAGAAGGTGCGGTACATATAGATAAAAATCATCGTTGGCATATGGAACAAGCAGCGATTTTAGAAACAGCCAATTCCGAATTATTAATGGCGACTAATTACAAAATTATAGATTTAAATGACCCCAGTAGTGAAGCAGAAGCAACCCATTGGTGGGAGGAAATGACAAGTAAAGGTGGTGAGGGAATGGTTGTTAAACCCTTGGAATTTATCGTCAAAGGTAAGCGTGGTATTTTGCAACCAGCAGTGAAATGTCGCGGTAAGGAATATCTGCGAATTATCTATGGTGCGGAATATACTACTGAAGAGAACTTAGAACGATTGAGAAAGCGCGGGTTATCTTTGAAACGTTCCTTAGCGATGCGAGAATTTGCTTTGGGGGTGGAAGCATTGGAAAGATTTGTGGCAGAAGCGCCTTTGAGAAGAGTGCATGAGTGCGTTTTTGGGGTTTTGGCTTTGGAGAGTGAAGCGGTAGATCCGAGGTTGTAGGGGAGTTTCGGAGAAAGTGGGTTAGTGCGATCGCACTAACCGTATTATGCATTAAACTAACCCACCCATAAACTACTAATTTCTCAAATTTATAATATTAAATTAAGTCTAAATAGTTGGCTCATCAGCACTTGGTATGCTGAAAAAAATAATAAAAAGGCAGCAGGAAATAGGGAACAGGGAACAGGGAATTAAAAATAGTATTTGTGATTAATATCGATTAATAAAGCTAATTTCCTTTGTATAGCAAGCGTTTCAATACTTTGATTCAGCAATTTAGCATACTATATGCTGAAGAACCTTTATTTACAACTCAACATTTAAAACGGTACGTTAGCCGCGAACACAAATTAGTTCGTCACTTTCATAATTATTTGTCGCGTCATAACGCACCCTACGATTAATACAAACACTCAAATTTCGTGCCATTCTCGCGCATCAACAAACAACGACAAATGACCAACATTTGTAGTCGCGATAATAACTTTATGTCCCTTAATTTCTTCTAACTTAGCTTGTGCAGCAAGAATTACATCTCCATCAAGAGCTTTAGAATCTGCTGTTGGTTTACCAGCACGTCTTACTTCTGCCCATAATTGAGCCGCTAAAAGCATTACTTCTGTATTAATCGGAAGATAGGTAACAGCAGCTTTTAACTGGTTGAGACGCTTAATTCCATTTGATTTACCAGCCCTTAACAACTCACGTCGCACTTCATAATCGGTTATTTCTGGTAAGACTATCTCATAACCTCTTGATGGTAAATTATCCAACCAAAGTTTACATTCTTGACATTCGATAGAACTTGCTTTAGGATTCGTCACCATTCCCAACGGACCGCTATCTAATATAATTAACTTACTCATATAACGGTCAATTATCGATTTTCATCAAGCTTCTGCTTTAAATATTCCCAAGTCTCAGTTTGTTCTGTTTCGTCACCTTCTTCTATCCACTGCTGTGTTAATTCACTTAATGCAATATGCTGTTGTGTAAGTCGATGATTTTCTTCTTCGGAAGTATCAGATGATTGACTGTTTTTAGTAACGCTTTCGCGAAACAACCGCATGATTTGCAGCAAATTAGACCAGTATTCTCTAGGTGTTGTTTGAATTTCTTCTAATAACTCTATAATTGATACTTCTGTAAAATTATGATTTGTTTTATCTTCTGACTGGTTGTCAAATAAAGTTTTTTCTGTCGTCATAATTACTCATCAAATAAATTGCGTACATTTAATAACATTCTAAATCAATCATTTCAATTATTTTGTAGGGTGCTGTTATCGCGCAGCGTAACGCACCATAAAATTTAACTAACCCAATAAAAACGGTGTGTTAGACGCGAAAACTAATTAATTTGTTACCATTAAAATTATTTTTCGCCTCATAACACACTCTACTATTTCATAATACCTTTAACCCGATTCTTCTTCTCAAAATACTGCTGATGCTCCTCACTTGCTAACCAATAATCCGAAGCTGGTTTAATTTCCGTGACAACATCTCTTTCATACTTCCCAGAATCCTGTAATTTCAGCTTTGAATTTCTTGCCATTACTTCTTGCTCGGAATTATGAAAAAATATTACAGAACGATATTGCTCTCCTCTATCGGGTCCTTGACGATTTAAACTTGTAGGGTCGTGAATTTTCCAAAATAATTCTAATAATTCATCGTAACTAACAATAGAAGCATCGTATTCAATTTGTGTAACTTCAGCGTGTCCCGTAATTCTCGAAACTACATCAAGATAACAGGGATTTTCAAAATGTCCACCCATATATCCAACTGACGTAGAAACAACCCCATTCAATCGACGAAAAGCCGCTTCCACTCCCCAAAAACAACCCGCACCAAATGTAGCTTTTTCCATGATGAAATTATTTTTAGAGGATGTTTTAAAAGTATCCGGCGCTTTATTACCGCTACTACACCGCTCATTGTCCACCTGCGTGGACTAAATGATTTATAACCCGCGCAGGCGGGTTTTGCCTGTGTAGCCGTGAATTATATTCGCCAGGTAATTTATTAAAATAAACCTTACAAACATCATATTAAATTAATTCTTGTAAATCTTTAATAATTAAATCGGGAATTGCCATATTTTCATTAAGTTGTCTACCGCGTCTATTTATCCAAACAGTTGATAATCCTGCTGTTTTTGCTCCACCAACATCGCGCATGATATGGTCGCCAATATATACTATTTTCTCACGTTCTATGTCAAAAAAATCAATTGCTTTATTAAATAGCTTTGTTGAAGGTTTAATCCAACCGTAATCTGATGAAAAGATAATTATATCAAATAAATTGCAAATTCCAACTTTATCAAACTCTTTTAAAAATAATTCTTTTTTAGACCAAATATTTGAAACAATACCCAAACGATGAGTTTTTCGTAATTGATGTAAAACTTCTACATATTTTGGAGATATCACTCCAACTTCATGGCAGGCAAAAACTTGCTCTAATAAATTTAGTTCGTTTACTGGTAAAGATGAAGCTTGAGGATGTTTCTCTAAATAACTAATTACTGAAGGTAAACATTCGTAGTAAGCTGGATTTTTACCATCAGCTTTTATTTTTCTAGATGCCGTATATATAATCTGGTTCACTATTTCATCTGTCAGTAATTTTCCTCCAAAACTACGATAAGTAGCTGCAAAATCTTCAGTATTAAAGAAACGATAACCGTAAAACATAAAAGTGTGTCCTACGTCTAGTAGAAGCACATCAAACTTATCTATGAAAGTCATTAGTAATTATTGTAGTAATGAAAAGAACCATCTTTGAATAAAAACGTCTCCTTCCATACTACTAGAGGTAGTTGAATACTTAATCAAAACTGTTTAATATAAACTTTCGGTTTTCAGGGGGGCTTTATGACTAATACTTTTTCATTTCAACCGGAAATAACCTTCGAGGTAATAGACGGTGGGTTTGATGGCGAATTTGATGGCACCGGGGATAGCGTTTTTCCCGGTAATTTTTTCATAGTCATACTTGGTAGCAGTGGTGAAGCAGCAGAATTTGCAGAATTTAATATCGATGAATTTTCAATTCCGCAAGGAGAAACGATCGCTAATGCCAGATTTGATGTAAAAATTACTGGTTTAGAAGTCGGCGGATTGGGCGCTTCTTTCGGCGATAATCCAGATAGTATTGGTGCGTTTGGATATGCGGGTAATGGAGTTGCCGATGCTTCGGATTTTGAAGCAGGAGTACTTTTAGATACTGAAGATACTTCCGATCCATCTGTAGGGCAGCAGCTTTCTTTTGATGTTACCGATTTTGTGCAAAACTTGGTTAACAATAATGAATCTTTTGCGGGAATTAGTTTACGCGCTTTGGAATTTGGAGGTTTATTAGTAGATCCAACTTCTGTAAGTATGCCGACGTTGATAGTTGAAACCGCTCTGACAACTAACAATTCTCCTGTAGCAACTGATGATGTTATTACAGCTTCTCAAAATGCTGCTGTTACTATTCCTGTCGCGAATTTACTCGGCAACGATACCGATTTAGACGGTGATTCTTTAACTATTACTGCCGTTAACAATGCTATCGGTGGTACCGTGACTCTTAACGATAGCGGTACACTAGATGACTCAGCAGACGACACGATAATTTTTACCCCCAATCCAGATAACGGCAACGCCCTTTTTGAATATACACTGAGCGATCGCCAAGGTGGTACCGATACTGGTTTAGTCGCCATAACTGTCTTTAATAATATTGATGGTACCAACAGCAATGATAATTTGGAAGGCACCGATAAAAACGATATAATTCGCGGATTTGAGGGTAATGATTTTCTCCACGGTGGTAATGGTAAAAACCAATTATACGGTGGTATTGGTAATGATGGTCTTTTAGGAGGAAAAAATCAAGATATTCTAATAGGTGGTGAAGGAAGTGATTTTCTCAATGGTGATGCGGGTGCAGATACCTTAACTGGTGGTACGGGTGCCGATTATTTTTACCTTGATGGGAATAGTTTGACAAAAGATATAATTACCGACTTCAATTTAGGAGAAAGCGACCGAATTATTACCTACAATAATCTTTTGTTCGGCGATTTATCTTTTTCAGGTAATAATATTTTATTTGGAGATACAGTCTTAGCAACTCTAGAAGAATTTGATACTACTTCTCTGAATTCGAGTCACTTTTATGCGATTTGAGGAATATTATAGAAAAGTCTTGAGTTAAGAGTTAGGAATATTGAATTTGCTGGTTTTCGCGATAAAAATGTATTTTGTGAAAATCAAATGAGCAACAATATGATTCATTTTCTGAATCAACTATGAGAGTTAAAGTTTAATTGCAAACAGTTTTAGTTTTTGATATTTAAAACTCTAACTTTTAACTTCAACTCTCAATTCATTTTAAATAAAAAGTTATGAATTCAAAGCTTGAATTATTAATCAAATAAATTAAATTGTACTTCCGTAATTATATGTATTTTTTAAGTAAAAGTTATACATAAAAACTTATAATCATAAATTAAATGACATTACGAAATTAGTAAGATTACCATTGTAGAAGTATATAGTAATTCTAGAAAGAATTTGTCATATGGAAAATGCAGATCAACGTAAACTATTATCAGCCCTGTGTCATGGAGCGATATTTCTTAGCTCTACGCTGATAGCTGTCGCTATACCCATTGCAATTTTATTTACTACAAAAGATTCTGTTGTAAAGGCTAATGCTAGAGAATCTTTGAATTTTCACATTAATCTTTATATATATGGATTAATCGCTGCAATGCTAACTGTAGTTTTTATCGGTTTTCCACTGCTGATGCTTTTAGGTGTAATCAGTTTTATTATGCCAATTATCGCCATTGTTCAAATTTTAAGCTCTCCAGATCAACCTTACCGCTATCCATTCATCTTTCGTTTGGTTTAATAAACCATTTACTTAATATAGACAATAAATGTAGAGACGTTGCAGTGCAACGTCTTTTGCGTTTACATAACTGATATACTCGCTACAGATAAATACGAATTAGATTTATACTTATAATGAATGGTGTCGATCGCCTACAAAATATTCTCAGTAATTCGACAGTCATCACTGTATTGCCAGCTATATCCCAACTCAACCTTCCCGATTGGTGGTTAGCTGGGGGTGCTTTACGAAATACAGTTTGGAGTTCGATTTTTGGTGAAAATTGTCAACTGTTTATCAAAGACTTTGATATTGCTTTTTTTGACGAAACAGGAGACAGGAATCAAGAATTAGCAGCGAAAGCAACTTTAAATAATCAATTTCCAGATTATCTATTTGATATTAAAAATCAAGCCAGCTTTGCTCGTTGGCGCTCCGGTAAAAAAACTTTCACTAGCACTGAAGACGGAATCAGAAACTGGTTGCACACCACAGCAGCGATAGGCGTGCGTTTAAACCAACGAGGAGAATGGGAATTTTTTACACCCTACGGATTAGATGATTTATTTAATGGTATAGTTCGTGCGACACCAGCAAATGTAGACAATCCAGACGCGCAACGTAAAGCCGATGGGTATTTGCAAAAATGTCCCTGCTTGCGATTAGTCTAAGGGAGAGAGGGGGAGATAAGGAGATGGGGAGATGGGGAGATGGGGAGTTAGGAGTTGGGAGTTAGGAGTTAGGAATTAGCAGTTATAAAACCATCTGTAGTGCGAGCATCTTGCTCGCTTGCAATATACAAATTAAATACGCGACAGCTTTTAACTCTTAACTCCTAACTCCTAACTCCTAACTCCTAACTCCTAACTCTTAACTCCTAACTCTTAACTCCTAACTCTCAACTCTTAATGCCCAATTTTTAACTGATGATTGACTGCTAAACAAATGTATGATACTAATGTACTAGTAAGTTAAATTTAGATATAAATATAGCGATTGGGATTGAGAGATTCCACTTACCCCTGTTAATAGGAGAGCAGAATCCATGAAGTTTAGCAAGGTTGATTTAAGTAAATTATTAGGTGTGTCTCATTCTGACGGATATTTACAGTTATTGCTCGACAGAGGAAACGAGCTAGAGTTTTTGGAGATAGCGGCTCCAGTACAGGCTTATGAAGGATTGCAGGATTTAAATGAATTAATTGCAGAACCTCCACCGTTATTAGAGGAGGAAGAAACCTTTGCCATGCTACCAGTAGCTTCACCAATGGCAAATGCGATTGGATACGATTCTGAAAATGAGGTGTTGCAGATAGAGTTCAATAGCGGTGCGGTATATCAATTTTCAGAGGTGGATGAGGATACCTGGGAGGATTTATATACATCCGAGGCAGTAGGTAGATATTTTAATCAGAATATTAAAGGTAGATACCAGTCTCAACGTGTAGATAATTCCTGTTGAATTGCACATATTAAACAGTATTATTTAAGCGGATATAACGCTTACTCCATAAGAGTTTGAGATATATCTATTATATTAAAATTTTAAAGTTTCCTGGTGCCACGGCTAATTGCTTTTTTTAAAGCGGTTAGCCTTTACTTATAAGTAAGAGGGAACAGGGAATAGGGAACGGGGAATAGTAAAGCTGTAGTAACAAAACGTTAAAAATTCCTGTTAGTATGTTCAGTAATTATTACAGTTAAAATTAAAACCTATACAATGTTAGAAATTGCTGCTCTTTATTCTTCATTATTAATAGCTCAAACACCACGCCCATCTCAACAATTTTTAGATTTAAAAAGTCAATTGGAAAAATATGGTTTTCAGGTAGTACTCGAATTACCACCTAAACGGGGAGCTTATGGTTTATTAAACGAAACTCGAAAAAAAATATGGATTAATCCAGTAGTTTTTGACTTAAACATTGCGACTCCAACTTTAATTCATGAATCCGTTCACGCAGCCCAAGTTTGTGCGGGTAATGGAAAAATCAAAGCTTTGGGTTTGAAAATTCAACCAATAAGGAATGCTCGACGGCTTTTTCTACGATATAAAAATACTCATAGACAAAATTTAGAAAGAGAAGCTTATGCCGTACAAACTCAATCTAATAGTTTTGAATTAGCGACGAATCTTCTTCGGAAATATTGTAAGAAATAAGGGAATGGGGAATAGGGAACAGTGAGAAGAAGTAATATTAATAAATCAAGTTCATCATATAAGTTAGAACTTACGTAAAGCCCCCCTTATAAAGGGGGGTTGGGGGGATCTCAGTATCTAGAACACTGTATTTTTCTCTTATTGAATAGTTATACATTATGAAATTGCAAAATGTTTTTAGATAATTGGAGCAATATCGCCAAGGAAGTAGGAGCAATAGATGAAAATGGTCAAGAATATAGTTCTAGTCAAATGGCTATATATTACTAACTGTTTAGAACCTAGAGAAAAACAGTTATTTAATAATGCTTTAGGTGATTTTTTACGAGAGCTTTTGAAGTGTAAAATTGAAGGAGTTGGAAAATAATCTTAGCTCTAAATTATCCAATCGCGCTATGGGTGGTAGTATTAAGTTGGTAATTGACAGAGCAGTTATATAAATAAAAGCAGATTAACTATGACAGAGTTACTCGAACAAGCAATTGCTAAATTAAAATCTTTATCCGCTCAACAACAAGACGCTGTTGCAAAAATGATTTTGGAAGAACTTGATTCGGAGCGTAAATGGGATGAATCATTTGCTCGTTCTCCTGAACTACTAGCTAACCTTGCAGCGGAAGCAATGTCGGAACATCGTGCAGGCAAAACTCAGCAGTTAAATCCAGAAAATCTGTGAAATCTCGTACAACTTCAAAGTTCCGTAAAATGTTTGCCGATTTACCCGAACAGGTTCAAGAACAAGCCCGTGAAGCATATCGGCAATTTAAGGAAGACCCTAATTATCCTAGTTTAAAATTCAAAAAAGTACATCCTCAATTACCAATTTATTCTGCAAGAGTTAATAGAGACTATGGAGCAGTTGGTCAATTAGATGAAGATACGGTAATTTGGTTCTGGATTGGTTCTCATGCAGATTATGACAAACTTTTAAACCAGTTATAATATTTATTCTTACCCCAACCCACCCCCATCAACGCTAAATTCACCCCCAGAAACATAAGAAGCATCATTAGAAGCCAACCACATCACCAAGTTTGCAACTTCTCCAGGTTCCCCAACACGTTTCATAGGATAAGGTGCAACTAATTCTTCTTCGGTAACTTCCCACTGTTGCTTAACTCTATCGAGCATTGCAGTATCAATTGCTCCAGGTAATACCGCATTAACACGAATATTTTTACCGTATTCTTGAGCCGCTGCTTTAGTCATATGAATCACTGCGGCTTTACTGGCTCCATAACCGACAATGTTAGGAAAAGCACGCTTACCGCCGATGCTTGCCATGTTGATTATTGCACCGCTTCCGGCTTTAAGCATATAAGGAATTTCGTATTTCATTCCCAGTAAAACACCACGGGCATTGGTATTCATTAAATCGTCAAATTCTTCAACTTTAGTATCGGCTATTGGTTGCGGTGGGTAATCAACTCCAGCATTATTAAATGCAATATCTAAACCACCGTATTTAGCAACGCAACCATCAACAAAAGCTTTAACTTCTTCAGCTTTACGAACATCAGCTTTCATGTATGTTGCTTCTCCACCAGCATCACGAATTTGCTGCTCTACCTGCTTTCCCAAATTCTCGCGACGACCGCAGAAAAAGACTTTCGCGCCTTGTTGAGCAAAGGCTTTGGCTGTTTCTTTACCTATGCCGGAAGTTGCTCCGGTAATTAAAACTACTTTGTTGGCAAACCGGGCTTGTGGATTTACGCTAGTTGGTTGAGGTGTAACTGGCTTTTTATCATCAGCATTTGCAACGCTTTTTGTATAAATTGCCCCTGCTGCGATACCTGCTGCTCCTAATCCAGTTAAAATTTGGCGACGATTACTCATGATTAAACTTAATTCCTTATATGTCTATATTATTTGATTTTCGACTTTGAATTCAAGCGGTACCAGCAAATAAGATCAAAGATAAAACACAAAACACAAGCTTTGATTGTTGTGGAAGTAATCATGGCAGTTTGCGGTTATTTCGTTTGTTGAATCCAATTTAAAAAAATTACAGTTGAAACTAAAGCCTGATTCTTGCGCTGTTATATCAAAATCTTGCTTTAAGAGGTTTGATTTTGTAATTCAGTGATGATGGTAATACTATTTTAAATTACTTAACTACATCAAATCTTTTATCACTTTCTCAAAATCACGAGCAAATATTTGTTGATTGTATTTATCCAATTCTTCTTGGTTTGAGGAATAGCTAAGTCCTGTCATTGTCACTTTTTGAACGTACTCCATCAATGGACGACGTATACTTTCGTATTTCTCAAACGCTTTTTTAATCGCGTTGTCATCATTTAATTTATCTGAAACCACAAGTTTATTAACAAGCTCAGTAATAATTAATGCATCTTCTAAGCCTTGATTCACTCCTTGAGCGGCGAAAGGGGGCATCCCGTGGGCTGCATCACCTACTAATACTACTCTACCGGCGTGCCAAGGTGGTTGCATATTTGCAGAATTCTCTTGGTTATGGAGGTTGGCGGTGTCGGGGAATGGTAAGGAATCGGAAATAATGGCGCGATGAATATAGTAAGTCCGATGTTGCATATTTGCAGGGTTTGATATCTTTACTAATTCTTTGATAGCTTTGGGGAAATTATTTTTTTCTAACTGTTGTAAAGTGACATCGATTCGAGAATCTTCCTGTAATCGATTTGAAGCTACAGGAATATGGATGAGATATGTAAATTGACCTGGTTGTCTGCTTAACAAAATCATTCTGGGAGGTTGTTCGGAAGCAAAATTGCTCAATTTTATCTCTTGAGTAATAGTAACTATTGGTAAATGTTGAAGAAATCTTTCCTGTATTTCTGTTTGAATATTATCGGGAATATCAGCTATTTGCGAACCAATTACGGCTGCATATCCAGAATATTCGGGACGAGAAAAAGTTTCATAAGGAGTATTTTTATAAAGTATCTTGCGGACGGTAGAATTTATTCCATCTGCTGCAATAACTAACTTAGCTCGGAAAGATTTTTGTGCTGCTATTTGATTATCTATATCTATATCTATATTTTGAGATTGATTTTGAGTATTTTGTGCTTGAGGATTCCAGTGTGCGTAGGGATTCGCTTTTCCGATTACATCTGAGATACAATCGACTCTAACGCATTCGTTTTCTGATTCGTAGACAACATCAATACAGCGATGATTGGCTTTAACAATTTCTTGAGGAATTAAATTTCTTAAACTTGTTTGTAAATCAAACCAACTTATGGTTAATTTACCTTCACCATAGTTTTCAAACCATTCGTTAAAGTCGAGTGCAATTGAACGTATTGGCTCTCCTTGTAAATCTCTGACAAACCATTTCGGTAAAGGTTGAGAAGAATTATCTTGTTGAGTATTAATTCCTGCGGCTTTTTTAACAGCTTCATAAACTTTTTCATCTAAACATCTCAAAGCTTTTAATCCATTAGCAAGAACATCTAAACCTTGTCCAACCCTACGAAAGGCTTTGGTTTGATCTAAAACTAGAATATTTTCTATTCTTCGGTGACGCAAACCATTAGCTGTTGCTAATCCAACAGGGCCAGCGCCGATTATAATTACATCATAAATATGCATAATATTAGCCAGGGAGTATAATTCCCTGTTTCACAGCAAAATTCCTTTTAAAAGGACTGAAAACAAAAGTACTCTACTATATTCTCACGTTCATCTAATAAGTCCAATTTTAGAAACAATTGTTTGCAAGACAAGAATATTTATGTGGCGAGTAGCTTTGCTAAACGCCTCCCGCGTAACGCCTTCACAAAACTTAGCTATAACGCTATCTTAGACTGTTTACGGTTTGATAACGAAAACGAAAAAAGTACCTCGATAGGTAGTTATCTATTTTCAATTTTTATTAAATAATGATCGTTGATACTCAAACGGTTGAGAAGAAGACAATCTAAAATCCAACTTCTAAAATCTAAAATTGTGTTGACACAACCAGATTTAATTATTTCTACAAAAGAGCTTACAAAAAGCTACGCTCGAAAGTCAGTTGTTGAAAAGTTAAATTTAGCCGTACCCCGTGGTTCAATTTGCGGTTTTCTAGGTCCAAATGGAGTGGGTAAAAGTACTACAATCAAATTATTGCTTGGATTGGTAAAACCTACAAGCGGTGACGGTACTATTCTCGGTGAAAATATTGTTAAAGATAGCGTTAGTATTCGGGAAAAAGTTGGTTTTTTAGCTCAAGAGCCGCGTTTTTATGGATATTTAACTGCTCGCGAAACTTTACGTTTTGTCGCTTCTTTCTTTTTTAAAGGTTCTAAAAGCCAAATTGAAAGTCGAATTGATGAAATCATTTATATCGTAGGTTTAGATGGCAAAGCAAACCGTCCGGTTAAGGGTTTTTCTGGAGGTGAGCGTCAGCGTCTTGGTATTGCTCAAGCTGCTATAAATGACCCAGAATTGATTATTCTCGATGAACCAGCGTCGGCTTTAGATCCATTAGGAAGACGCGATATGTTACAAATCATTGAAAGTTTTCGCGGGAGAAGTACCGTTTTTTATTCAACCCATATTCTTGATGATGTGCAAAGAGTAAGTGATATGGTGGTGATTCTCAACAACGGTAAATTAGTTGCTCAAGGCTCGATTCAAGAATTGCTTGCAGGAAATCGCAGTCAATTTCATATAACAGTACGTGGTGATGGATTAACTATAAAAGATAAATTAGAAAATATACCTTGGATTAAAAATATCAATATCGAACCAGGAATTCCCGATGTTGATAATAATAGAACCAGTAAATTAAACGTTAACGTTACTAACCCAAATACAGCTGAAAACGAACTTTTACGTTTAGTAATGGCAGATAGCGAAACGGTTGTAACTGAATTTGGACGCACGTCTTACCAATTAGAAGATATTTTCGTCGATTTAGTAGAGGGAGAAACCAAAAATGCTCGTTAGAATATCTGCAAATACTTGGCTGCGCGGTTTTTATCCGATTTTTAGAAAAGAATTAATGCGTCGGTTTGGAAATAAACGGTGGATATCTTCATTAGTTATTTGGATGGGATTATCAGTTTTACCAACAATTTCTTTGATTACGGTGGGTGACTCATTATTACCTGCAAATCGTGGAGTTGGGCTTTTATCGCTGTTTCTATGGGTGGGTACTTTCCCAATGTCAATCGGTACTATTGTTATAAGTCAAGGTACGATAGTTGAAGAAAAATTGACGCAAACTTTGCTATGGATTTGTTCTAAACCTTTATCGCCATCGGCTTTTATTTTAGGTAAATTTGCTGCTTTTAGCCTGTATATTGCTGTAATCATGTTGGGTGCCCCGGCGTTGGTTATAGGTATTACAGCAGTAATATTCGGAATAAATCCAGCTTCTTTGTTAGGTTATCTTGGCAGCATCATCATGATTTATTTGCTGCTACTATTTATGTTGGCATTGACTTTAATGCTAGGAGCGTTTTTTCAAAAAATTGCTTCGGTAACGGCGATCGCCTTTATCGTTTATGTTGGTGGAGGTAGTTTAAATGCCAATAAATACTTAAGGCAAATTGAACCCTATAGCTTTGGGGCATTACAGCGTTATGCGGTTGAATCTGCTGCTGGTAGTTTTTCAATACAAGCTTCGATCGCTATGGGAGTTACGCTTTTATTAATCGTGATGTTTCTATTTATTGCTTCTTGGCAGATGGAACGACATGAATTTTGAAAACTTTATTTTGTATCTTATTTAAAATCAAGCAAACACCTTATAAAAATTAGCGATTATAGAATTGTAATTCTACCCTTAAATATATCAAATTACAAGCTATACATTTGCGAAGTCTCTACATTAGTAAACATTGAACTGTAAAAAAAGCAAATATTTATAATCAAACTTATAGTTAATTTTATTTCAATTAAAATAACCTTCAAATAATCTTCAAAATTATCATTACTTATTTTGGTTAGCTATGTTTGGTATATTTGTCAATCCTTCAATTGGAGTATAAGTCTTATTCTGTCTGCTTCTGAAGATTGATACAAATAAATATAGCTTTTAAATTTTTTATCACAAATTTCTAATTTTATAGCTAATTTTCTTAATTACCAAAAAAAAGTCATATCTAATTATTTTTCGAGAAAATATTTTTTAAAATTGCTAAGTTAATGCAAATTTTATCTTTAATTAACACAAGCTTAAACTTATATTTCTAACCTGATATTAGTAATATTGATCGAGTTTGATAGTCACTTAATACCGAAGTAAAACCGAAGTAAATAAGTATAATCGCAACTGCTGATTCTTATTGTTCCCCTTCCCTTACAGGTAAGGGATTAGGGGTTAGGTTTTTGAATATAGCGGTTTTCACTTGGGTGCAATACCCCCTCGACCTCACCCTCGTTCCCTCTCCTTAACAAGGAGAGGGATGTCCGGAGGACAGGGTGAGGTTTTAAATGTATTCTACTCAACCGAAAATTGCTATATCAAGGCTATTAAATTTGTAAAAATTCATCAAAAGGAAATATAATCTAATGGCTGATGTAAAGTTAACAGGATTCGCATCATTACCAGCCGATACTTTTGCGGAAGGTCCCTCTGCGGGTGCTGATATTTCTGCAAATGGACGCACGGGACCTTTTGAAGGACAGCCAGTTCAAGGTTTTAGTGGGGTTCAGTTTGCACCAAATAATGATGGCTCTTACTGGTTTTTGTCGGATAACGGTTTTGGAAGTAAAGATAATAGCGCGGATTATTTATTGCGGATTTATCAGGTAAATCCCGATTTTAACCAAGAAAACGAAGGGGATGGAACCGTTGAAGTTGAGAAGTTTATCCAGCTTTCCGATCCTAATAATTTGATTCCTTTTGATATTGTTAACGAGGATTCTGGACAACGATTATTGACTGGTGCGGATTTTGATATTGAATCTTTTGTTATAGCTGATGACGGCTCGATTTGGGTAGGGGATGAATTTGGACCGTTTTTGCTTCACTTTGATTCGACGGGAAAGTTGATTGAAGCACCGATCGCAACTCCGAATTTAGCAAGCAGCGATCAACCATTGGTTCGTTCTCCCCAAAATCCCGAAGTACTTTTTGATACCCTAGATGGTGAACCACCGCTGGTTATAGCCCACCGGGGTGCTAGTGGAGAATTACCCGAACATACTTTAGCAGCTTACCGTCGTGCGATCGCTCAAGGTGCTGATTTCGTCGAACCAGATTTAGTAATTACCAAAGATGGGGTATTGATTGCTCGTCACGAACCAATTTTAGACGATACCACAAACATTGCTGAGGTATTTGGGGAAGAGCGTAAATCTACTAAAAATCTTGACGGGGAAGAAGTTACAGCTTATTTTGCTGAAGATTTTACTTTAGAGGAAATCAAGCAGTTGCGAGCGGTACAGCCCCGCGATTTCCGTAGTGATGAGTTTGATGGTGAATTTGAAATTCCCACTTTCCAAGAAGTTATCGAACTTGTACAGGAAGTGGAAGCCGAAACCGGGGAAAAAGTTGGCATATATCCGGAGACAAAGCACCCGACTTTCTTTGACGAGCAAGGGTTGTCTTTGGAAGAGCCGTTAATTTCAACTTTACAGTCAACTGGTTTTACCGATCCAAGCAGAATTTTTATTCAGTCTTTTGAAGTTGCCAATCTGCTCGATTTACAAAATAATCTTCTTCCTAATGCAGGTTTACAAGATGTACCTTTAGTGCAGCTTTTCGGAGATGTCGAAGACGATTTCATTAATGAAAACGGTGGTGGTTTCTCGGTACCTTACGATATTGTCGCTAATTTCAGCAATCCCGATTTTGACGCAGCAGACGCACAAGCTATTTACGGCGACTTTGTAAGTATCGTTCCCGATTTTGGTCAAGATGTCACTGGTGATGGTATTCCGGATACTACTTATCAAGATTTAGCTACCAAAGAAGTCTTTGATTATATTGGTGAGACTTACGCTGAAGGTGTGGGACCTTGGAAAAACAGTTTTGTGTTAAGGGAATCTATAGATAATCCCGTTGATGCAGATGGTGATGGAAATGCCGAAATTACCACCCAACTTACCGGAGAAGTTCGTCCTTATGTAGAATGGGCGCACGATGCGGGAATGCAGATTCATCCTTACACTTTGCGAAATGAGGAACGTTATTTAACTTTAAACCCCGATGGTACGGTGCAAACTCCCGAAGGTGAATTTAAGCAGTTTATTGAATTGGGTGTGGATGGTTTTTTCACAGATTTCCCCGAAAGCGGAAGAATTGCCGTTAACCAAGAAATAGTTCCGTCAAATCTTGCTTCATCTCGCGGTTTTGAAGGAATGGCATTTAGTCCCGATCGCAAAACCTTATATCCTTTATTAGAAGGTGCGGTTGAAGGAGATGCTGACGATGCTTTACGAATTTACAAATTTGATGCCACAACCAGCAAGTATACCGGCTTAGTTGGTTTCTATCAAACTTCAGTTCCGGGTCATGCGATCGGTGATTTTACTCCTATCAACGATGCGGAATTTCTTGTTATAGAACGCGATGGTAAGCAAGGAGATGCAGCCGAATTCAAGAAAATTTTCCAAGTTGATATTTCTAAAATAGATGAAAACGGTTATGTAGAGAAATCAGAAGTCGTCGATTTGTTAGATATTCAAGATCCCAACGACCTCAACAACGACGGTGAAACCAGTTTTACATTCCCTTTCGTGACTATCGAAGATGTTTTAGTTATTGACGAAAACACGATTTTGGTTGCTAACGACAATAATTATCCCTTTTCAACCGGACGCGATGAGGGTATCGATAACAATGAAGTCATCCTCCTAGAGTTAGATAAAGCCTTAGATTTAGATCCTCGTTTGGGTAGAAGCGCGATCGAGTCTGAAGAATCTAAACTAGTTGCGGGCACCGATGGTGAAGATTTATTCATTTCTAAAAGCAACTTCGAGGGTGATAATAACATCCTGTTTGCTGGTTCTGGTAACGATGAAATTGATTTAGCTTTTGGTGGAAGCAATAACCGCGTTGATGCTGGAAGTGGTGATGATGTAATTTACCTTGGCAATCAAAACCGCGTTTTAGGTGGTGAAGGTGACGATAAATTCTTTGCATCCGGCGGCGATAATATCATATCTGGTGGTGCAGGTGCAGATCAATTCTGGATTGTCACCGCAGAAATAGCTGAAGCCGCAAATACCATTGTTGATTTTGAAGCTGGTACCGATGTAATTGGTATTTTGGGTAGTGCAGGTTTAGGAATTAGTTCGGGCACTTTGGAATTAACCGAAATGGATGGTAATACAAAAATTGCTTTTGATGGAAATACTTTAGCAATGGTTAATGGTGTTACTGGTTTGGATGTTGATGATAGCTTTGTATTTGCTTGATAGTTGATACATAGTTGCGTTGTTCGCTAAATGATGGAGACGTAGCAGTGCTACGTCTCTACATTATTTTTATATCTATTTTTTATAATTTCTATAAATCAATCAAAAATAAAAAATAATATTTAATTGATTTTTTTCAATAATATAGATTCAAATTTGTCAATAAAAAATCTTAATTTATACAGTAGTATCTCATATTTTAAGTGAAATTACAGCTTAATTCAATTCTAACAAAGCTTGTTTTTCAATAAATTGAAAATATAGGTCATATTTAACTACAAAAAAATCTTTAATCTATTACTGTAAATCTATTTGAAGTGCGTTTGCACTATTTTTTATCTTTTCTTATCAATAAGAAAATCTATCATACTGTTTTTAAAAATACTCCTAAAGTAAGAAGAAATAAAAAAAATTTTCTAATATGCAAAAGTCCTGTTTACCTAAGCTTAACTTATATTTAACTCGGAAATAAGCAATTAGAAACAATTTCTATATATCTTTGTAGTTGTAAGCATGAATTTGCGAGTAATATTTCTTGCTTTGACGAATTAAGTAAAAACTAATAGACATTTACAAAAAATATGGCTAACGGTACTAACGGTAATCACGTTATTTTCATTCATCCAGATGGAACCAGTCCATCTCATTATGCGATCGCCAGATTTGTTCAAGAAGGTCCCGATGGTAGATTGAATTGGGACGAACTGGAAAATGCTGGGGTGTACCTCGGTCATATGGAAGATCAGTTGGGTGGAACTTCCAATGGTGGTGCAGTTACCCACGCAACTGGAGCTAAAGTCTATGCAGAGTCTTTCGGTTTAGAAGAGGATGGTTCTGAAATTAATCCTCTGTCTGGTAACGTGGGTAAAACTATCGTTCAAGAAGCCGTGGAAGCTGGTAAAGTTACCGCTTTGGTTCAGTCTGGAGCTATTTACGAACCGGGAACCGCTGCATTTGTTGCTCAAGTTGGTGAGTTAATTGATGAAGAAGGAAATCGCACTCCTCCCCGTGGAAGAACTGGTGATATTACAAAGCAGGTAATTGAATCTGGAGTTGATTTTATTCTCGGTGGTGGTGAAGCAGCACTTTTACCTGAAGGTACCGACGGTTTCCACGGTAGCGCTGAAGAACTCGATGAACTTGGTTCTCGGTTGCAGCGCCCTTCGGAGAATTTAATTGAATTAGCAAAGAGTAACGGTTACACGGTAGTTTATACCGAAGAAGAACTTAACGATTTATTAGATCCAGCAAAATATCCAGAACCACCTCAAAAAGTTTTAGGTGTATTTGCTCCCATCCATACCTTTAACGATCGCCCAGAAGAAGTTTTAGAAGAACGGGGACTACCTTTATATCTCGAAACCGCTCCTACCATTGCCGAGATGCTGGCAGTGACTCAACAGTTGATGGAAAAGCATCCCAATTTTGACAATGGTTCGATCGCGATTGTTGAAGAAGAAGGAACGGATAACTTTGGTAACAATAACAATGCTTCGGGAACCCTCGAAGCCATGATTCGAGGTGATGCAGCAATTGGAGAAGCTCTGGAATTTGTCGATAAATATCCCAATACCTTAGTAATAACTGCTGCTGATAGCGATGCAGGTGGTTTAGAAGTACGCGACCCCCGCGACCCCGATGAAACTGTAGGAACAATCAACGCTAATCCTACCACCGAACCGCGTCCGGTTCCCCTCGACGGTGTAGATGGTGCCAATACCTTACCGTTTACCGCCGCACCCGATGTTGATGGTGATGTATTTAACTTCGGTGTCGGCTGGGTTGGTACGCCAGATTTCCCTGGTTCGATTGTTGCCAAAGCTTCTGGTTTGAATGCAGATAAACTCCCTTCTACGGCAGACAACACCGTAATATACGAGTTGATGTATGAAACCTTATTCGACACCGAATTAGAATCCCGCATCCCCGCACCCACACCAGCCCCGGAAGCTACAAAAGATACGGGTAACGTCATCTTTATTCATCCCGATGGAACGAGTCCTTCCCATTTCATGGCGTTGCGAAACATTGATGAAGGTCCTGATGGGCGGCTCAACTGGGATAAAATGTCCAACGCTGGGGTGTACTTGGGACACATGGAAGACCAGTTAACAGGTACTTCTAATGGCGGTGCGGTGACTCACGCTAATGGAGTTAAGGTATTTAACGAATCCTTTGGTTTAGATGAAAATAACAATCAGATAACTCCAGCTTCTGGTAAAACAGGCTTCACAATATTGGAAGAAGCGATTGCAGCCGGAAAATCAACCGCTTTAATTCAATCTGGTGACTTAGGAGAACCCGGAACTGCTGCTTTTGCTGCGGCAACTACTAACCGTGACGGTGACGATATCCGCGCTCGCGATAAAGCTGCTGAAATTATCGAGCAGGTAATCCGTTCGGGAACCGATGTCATCATGGGTGGTGGCGAGTTGTATATGCTACCCATCGGTACGACAGGATTCCACGTTACCCCAGAACTAGACGCTTCCGAAACTAGTCCCGAAGCGCGTCCCAGCATCAACTTGATTGAACTGGCTGAATCTTTGGGTTACACGGTGGTATATACCGAAGACCAAATGAATGAGGCAGTTAATAGCGATACTCCCCCCGAAAAGCTGCTTGGTGTCTTCTCTGCCGACGATACCTTTGACGATCGCACAGAAGAAGAACTTGGTTTAAATACCGATACACCATTACCTTTATACGTTGAGACAGCGCCCACCGTAGCAGAGATGCTCGATGCATCTTTAAAAATAATCGAAAAAGACCCCGACGGTTTCTTTGCTGTAGTTGAGGAAGAAGGTACGGATAACTTCGGTAATAACAACAATGCCGCTGGTACAATTGAAGCCATGCGTCGTGCGGATGCAGCGATTGGAGAAGCCATAGACTACATCGATAATCAAGACCCCAACACGCTTTTAGTTACCGCCGCAGACAGCGATGGTGGCGGGTTAGAGATATTTCAATACAAACCTTACGACCGTCCTGAAGGTAACTTTGATGAGGAAAATCCGGAATTATCATCTCAACCAGAAGTACCTTTTATCACCGTTAATCCGACAACTGAAAGAGACGAGATTAATTACCTCGATGGTGTTGATGGAAGTACTGCCAGCGAAGAAAATCCTTGGGTACCATTTTCAGCAAAAGATAGTCTCGATGGAGAAATGGGTAACTTTGGTGTCGGTTGGGTAGGAACTCCCGACTTCCCCGGTAGCATCGTCGCGAAAACCTACGGAATGAATGCCGATCAATTACCCAGCACCGTAGATAATACCGGAATTTACGATATTATGTACGAAACTTTATTTGGCGTTACACCCGAAGAAGCAGCATCACAACAAACAGAAACAGAAACAGAAACAAACCTAATTTCTGGAACTCCCGAAGGAGATATATTAATTCCCGGCATCGATGGATTTGATGGAAGAAGTACTGTTTTCGCTGGTGCTGGAGACGATGAAATTGATTTAGCCTTTGGTATGGGTGACAACCGCGTTGATGCTGGTAGCGGTGATGATACTATTTATCTGAGTAAAGGCAATCGCGCTTTGGGTGGTACGGGTGACGATAAATTCTACGTTGGCTCCGGTGGTGGTAATATCATGTCTGGTGGTGATGGTGCCGATCAATTCTGGATTGTTAGCGGAGAAATTGCCGAAGCTGCAAATACCATCGTTGATTTTGAAATTGATACTGATGTAATTGGTATTTTGGGTAGTGCAGGTTTGGGAATTGATGCGAGTACTTTGGAATTAACTGAAATGGATGGTAATACAAAGGTTGCTTTTGGTGATGATACTTTAGCAATGCTTAACGGTGTTACTGGTTTAGATGTTGATACCAGCGTTGTGTTTGCTTGATATTTGATTGATGGTTGTGTTGTTCGCGTAATTGTGGAGACGTAGCACCGTTACAAAACTCGTTCCCAGTCTGGAGACTGGGAACGCATTTCTAGAGGCTCTGCCTTATGTCAAGTAATAGTAGGTTGGGTAGAGCGAAGGGAAACCCAACATCACAATTGCAAGTAACAAGTAGAAATTTAATGTTGGGTTACGACGCATTTCTAAAATCAAGAGTAAGTCTAAATATTATTCGTGCGTCTAACCCAACCTACAAACTGTTCCCAGTCTAGAGACTGGGAATGCATTTCTAGAGGCTCTGCCTTATGTCAAGTAATAGTAGGTTGGGTAGAGCGAAGGGAAACCCAACATCACAATTGCAAGTAACAAGTAGAAATTTAATGTTGGGTTACGACGCATTTCTAAAATCAAGAGTAAGTCTAAATATTATTCGTGCGTCTAACCCAACCTACAAACTGGCTATAGTATATCTATCAAACACTACATAATTAAGTAAAAGCAAAGTTATCAACAGTTAAACTATTAGCATTAATCCCTTGCAAAATTCCTAAATCTATTCCATCAACAGCAATCAAAGTATTATTTTCCTGCCCAGTTATACTGATATCTGCAAAACTAATTCCTAAACCAGCAATTCCAATAACATCTTCACCAATAGTAAAGTCGGTAATAGTATTTGCAGCATCAGGAATTTCAGCTACAGCAATCCAGAATTTATCTGCACCTTCACCACCAGTAATAATATTATCACCGCCAGATGTAGCAAAGAAACGGTCATTTCCTTGTTCACCAAACAGGCGAGAATCTGCTCCGAGTATTAAAGTATCATCACCACCACCAACGTAAATCCGGTTACTACCTTTACTACTTACAGAAGCATCAATTAAATCATCTCCCTCACCAGCGAAGACTATTTTATTACTACCTTCAATTTCAATTACATCGCGATCGACAGTTCCGAATATAGATTCGGGAGGCTTATTAACAAAATTGTCTGCATTCAAACTTTCAGCATTTACTGAAAGCAAAATTGCAATATCCGAACCGTCAAAAGCTATTACAGTATCTTTACCTTGTTGTGCAATCTCAATATCTGCAAAGGTAGCATCACCCAAACCAGAAATATCAATCAAATCGTCACTAACGTTAAAATCAAAAATTGTATCCGTACCTTGATTTTGTTTGAATACAAATACGTCATTACCCAAGCCGCCTAAAATTGTATCATCTCCTCCCTCACCAAAAATCAAGTCATCACCACCTTGAGCAAAAATCAAGTCGTTACCCAAACCCCCCGTTAAGGTATCGTTTCGATCTTCACCAGCAAGGGTGTTATCCGCTTCATTCCCTGCAATCGCATCGCTTTCTTTCCCAACAATTGCACCAAAACGTAAGAAGTCAAGCAAATGATTAAATTCGTCTTGATTATCTGGGCTGTCAATCAACTCGAAAAATTTCTCTTCGTCTACAGCATCATAATCAAGTTCGGCAAGTATATTTTCATTCTTGACTAAAGTAACTAAGTCTGATTTATTATCAACTCCATCGATCGCATCAATCAAACCATCAACGAAATTACTATCAAAGGAATCAAGCAACGCTTCCGGAGTAATATTATTAGCCTCACCAAACAAAGTTTGATTAATAGCCGTAAATACAGAATCTGTAGCTAATACCAAAGCTTGGGGATCTATTTGGTTGACAAAAACTACAACCGTGGTGTCGCTTTCAGGAAAATATTGCATTTTACTGATGTAGCCAAAAGTACCACCATCATGCCCCCAAATTTCTCCCCAAGGAGTTTGTTCTTCGTATACACCCAATCCATAGTCATCTCCTACTTGTATTTCCCTTTCATCAATATTTGACCAAGAAAGCATATGATTCATACTTTCAGGTTGCAGCAATTCACCACCAAATAACGCATCGCTAAAACGGGCTACATCTTTGGTGTTAGAGATAATACCACCATCGGCTAAGGTAGAAGCAAGAGATGAAAATAATTCTGTAGTATCTTCATAAATACCATCTGCACCAAAACTACCATCCTCTCCAATCAAATCTCCATAGCCGCTAACGAGTTTTTCCCCTGGAATTTCATCGCCGACAAAATAAGTATTATCTAATCCCAATGGTTCCAAAATTAACCTATGTATCTCGCTTTGATAAGTATTACCTGTAGTAGCTTCAATTAGCATTCCTAACAGAAGATAATTGGTGTTGGAATAAAAAAATGATTCCCCTGGTGCAAAATAAGCATCTTCAGGAGCAACATAATTTTTAAGGATTGCTTCCCGGCTCCTATCAATATCGGCACCGTTAATCACAGCTAATTCATCTAAGCCAAATTGCGGGTTGTTTGTATAGCTGAAAATACCGCTGGTATGGTTCAATAACTGCTCGATGGTGATATCTTTAGCATTAGGAATATTATTGGTAATAGAATCCGGCAGCCATTTATCTAAAGTATCTTGCAAATTCAACTTTTCTTCTTCCACCAATTTGAGAATAGTTGCTGCGGTAAACGTTTTAGTCACACTTCCAATTTTGAACAAATCATCTGGATTTACTGGTTTTTTAGTTTCCAAATTAGAAATCCCACTTGCACCATACCAAGTACCTTCAGAATTGATAACAGCGACAGATGCACCAGGAATTCCTGTTTTTTCTACTGTGGAATCGAGAGATGCTTGTAATTGTTGAGCTAATTCGGTAGAGATATTTTGATTCATTTTGGAAAATTCCTTGTGTTGTGTACAAAAATTATCTAGAGACATTACATGGAAGCAGTATCTTTGCGATCAATTGATTGGTGGGTGACAGAAGCAACTTCATTGGTTATCAATCAATTTTAATTACGGGTAAAGGCTTAAATATATCTGCTGGTGAGCCATGCACAGAGGGTATATTCACAAAAAAGCTGGTAGATAATACCAATAAACTTACTAAGAAGTTACTTTTCATTTTTCTTTTATCTGAATAACTTCTCTAGTAAGTTAACTTCAGAAGTTCATGTTTCAATATTGTCTATAGTCATGCATATTGATTACTATAGTCATATCAGCAACTATATAAACTAGTAAATATTAGGACTTACGCAAAAGTAACGTAATTACGTCATTACGTTAGCGCAGCGTGTCCGCGCTTGACATGCGACAGCGACGTATTCAGCGGAAGCTGCGGCTCATCGCCAAAATCCTGGGATTGCTTCGCTACACTACGTTTCGCTCGCAATGACAAATAGCGCTTGCGTAAGTCCTGAATATATTAAAAAAGCTCCGCCATGTTTATTTAAAGAAGCTAAATTTTGACACAGTTTGGCTTGAGAGATAAAAACTAATAAATATTTTAAGTTAGAAAAAACTTAGATATTTAATATAGCAATTAGACTTGAATCAAAGTAATTCTAATCGGATTAATTCTAAATAAAAAGTATCAAAATCTAGCAAATTAAATATTAATAGTTTTCTTTTTTTAAACTGTACTTAAAATCATCTTAATAAAAAAATGGAACAATAAATTTTACGCTCATCAGTATTTTTCCGTACAAAAACTCTGAAGACCTAAGTTTGCTTTTACTCTGTTATAGACTAAGTACAAATACTTAAAAAGGGAATTTACCTTTAATGGCTAAGAATACAATTATCATGATTGGCGACGGCATGGGCTGGGAAATGGTTCGTGCTACTGCGATATACAAACAAATCCAAAGTGGTGCTACTGGTGACACTCTCAGCCAGTTTTACACCGAAGGTAAGGGAAGTGGACTCAGCCTCCAAAATTTGGAAAATTACGGTTTAGTAACTACCTACGGAACCACAATCGCTGATGAAGATGGTATTTACGACACCGGAAACTCTGCTCTTGAAGGCAGCCTTTCGGATCGCGTTACCGGAGAAGGTGAAATTCGCGACGGGTTTGAATTCGATCCGAGCTTTAACCCAGGAATTAATAAAGATGGTGGTGCAAATGCAGCCACTGTTAATGGTAATTTAGTAGGTTACGACCCGGTAAGAGGTGGAGAAGTCCCCTGGGATGAAGCTTACTACGGTGGTGAAGCTGACGAACCGTACCAGTTTATTACGATGGCCCCGAATCTCAAGCTATTACAGATTCTGAAGGTGAAGGATTTGAACTTTACGGTGAAGAAATTCCTGGAATTGATGGTTTAGTAGACCAAGTTCATATTGCCCAAGCAATCAGCGCACCATTAGAACTTGGAAATGAATTTGGAGAAGAAATTGTCAACGTAGAATTTGATAACGACAGCATAGAACTAATTAACCTCAGAGGTTTCGGTGACGTTACCGTCCAAGCTAGTTACGAAATCAGTAGAGAAGCAGATTTCGATAACGAAGTATACTTCTACAAAGTTGACAGCGCTAACGGTTTGATTGGTCGTGAATTACCTAGTGGTGATAACTACCTCCAAGCTGCTTTAAATAATATCATCAGCCCCGAATTCTCTATCGGTGATGACGAAAGCGAAAGTGGAGTTGTCAACCTTGAAGCTGGTTCTATTATCGGTGCAATGATTATTGCTAATGGTAGCTTAGAACAACTGCAAGATGCAGATACCAGCAACGATCCAATGGTTTACTTCTCCTTCCCTGGTGCAGCTGGTGGTGATGGTTTCGACCACATTAAATTAGTAGGTAACAATAAATTCGGTTTCGAGGATTTACCCAACGGTGGTGACATGGACTTCAACGACATCGAAATTGAGTTTACCAATTTTGCCGTTGCATAATTGAATTTTTAAGTTTTTCCCTGTTAAATTTGGCTAGAGTTCCATCAACCCGGTTTCTTCAATGAGCCGGGTTTTTGATTTATGAAATGCGAAATTAAATAATCTTGTAGGGTGTGTTACGACACACAATTGTAACCGAGTAAACAGATATTTTAAAAGCAGCCGTAACGCACCATCTTATATTCACAGGACTTATAGCCCTGCTTTAAAAGGGGGTTGGGGGGATCTTAACGGTGCTAGATGCTTATTTTTTATGCGGTTGCGTAAATCCCAATTCAACTGTACAAAACCAAATTGTAAACGTTGGGAAGGAGACGCATTTCTACATTTTTAATTACCATCAACATTGCTTTTGCGTCTAGCCCAACCTACAAAGTCATATAACAAAAATTATTACTAAAAACAGTTTCATCAATATTTATTTAACCTAAATATATCCTTTACTTAACCTCTAAATGAAACATTGAAAGTGAATATTGTTACAGTTACTGTAAAAAATTATTCATATCGCTACTTAGAATATTTAAAGGATAAATATTAATAATGGCTGATAACGTAATCAAACAAAATGTCCGTTTTGCTACTTTCAATGTTGCCTTAAATCGTGATAGTGCGGGTAAATTAATAACCGATTTATCAACTCCCGATAATCAACAAGCTAAAGCAGTTGCAGAAATCATTCAGCGGACAAATCCCGATATTTTGTTATTGAATGAATTCGATTACGATGCAGACGGAGAAGCAATTTCTAATTTCAAGAACAATTATTTAGAAGTTAGTCAAAATGGTGTTAATGCGGTAGATTATCCTTACGTTTATTTGGCACCTTCTAATACTGGAATTGCTTCAGGATTCGACTTAAATAACGATGGTACTGTTGGTACTACCGAAGGAACTTTTGATTTAGCTAATGATGCTTTTGGTTTTGGCACGTTTCCCGGTCAGTATGGCATGGTAGTGTTATCAAAGTATCCTATTGTGGAAGATCAAGTTCGCACTTTCCAGAATTTTCTATGGAAAGATATGCCGAATGGGTTTTTAACTAATGATTCTAGTGACAACAAACTTAGTGATTTCTACTCTTCAGATGAAATAGATGTTTTACGTCTTTCTTCTAAAAGTCATTGGGATATTCCAGTTAATGTTAATGGTGAGATTATTCATGTTTTAGCTTCTCATCCGACACCACCAGTTTTTGATGGTGAAGAAGATAGAAACGGTAAGCGCAATCACGATGAAATCCGCTTTTGGGCTGATTATATAACTCCCGGTGAAGGGGATTATATTTACGATGATAATGATAATAAAGGTGGATTAAATAGTAACGCCAAATTTATTATAATGGGCGATCAAAACGCCGATCCAAATGACGGAGATAGTAGAGATAATGCGATTTTGCAACTGTTAGATAATCCTTTAATTAATACTTCTGTAACTCCATCGAGTCAAGGTGGAATAGATGCAGCAAATCGTCAGGGTGGAGTTAACGAAAGTCATACCGGAAATCCGGCTTTTGATACTGCTGACTTTAACGATGAGACTTCCGGTAATTTGCGGGTAGATTATGTTTTACCTTCTGAAAATTTAAAAATTGAGGATGCGGGTGTATTTTGGACTACCGATGAAGATCCTTTATTTAACTTAACAGGTGATTTCCCCTTTCCAAGTTCCGATCATCGTTTAGTATATACGGGTATCAACTTATCTTCCGTAGATATGACTAATCAAAATCGTCAAACTGTTACAAACGTCTTCTTCTTAGGAGAAACAAGTTTTCAAACTGGTTTAGATTTTAATGGTACGGAAGTAGGTGGACTTTCTGGGATTGCTTACGATGCTAGCAAAGATGTTTATTATGCACTTTCCGACGATCGCAGTACAATAAATCCCGCTCGTTTTTATACTCTCGATATAGATTTAACCGACAGTAATTTAGATAGCGGTGATATCACTTTTAACGGTGTCACTACTCTGCAAGATGCCAGCGGAAATGCTTTTCCTAATGGTAGTTTAGATCCTGAAGGTATTGCCTTAACTCAAGAAGGTAATTTGTATATTTCTTCTGAGGGGGATGCTAATAATTTTATTAATCCCTTCGTTAATCAGTTTTCTTTGCAAGGTAGACAACTGAGCGAATTACCAATACCGGAAAAATTCAATGTCGCAAATAACAGCGGAATTCGTAATAATGCGGCTTTTGAAAGTTTAACGATTACTCCCAACCAACGTTATTTATATACTGCGACTGAAAATGCTTTAATTCAAGATGGTGCAGCAGCAGATGTCGGACAAGAAAGCTTATCGCGAATTATAAAATACGATCTGACAACTGGGCAACCTGTAAAGGAGTTTGTTTACGAAGTTGGGGAAGTTGCTGAAGCTCCGGATTCTGAAATTGATCTTCGTACTAACGGTTTAGTTGAATTATTAGCGACTGATAATAACGGTACTCTACTGGCTTTAGAGCGCTCTTTCACTGCTGGGAAGGGTAATACAGTAAAGCTTTATGAAGTGCAAACTCAAGGTGCTTTGGATGTTAGCAGTCAAAATAATTTAATTAATGAACTTGATGAAGCAGAAAACGTACCTTTTGAAATCGATCCAGCGGTAGAAAAGCGGTTATTGGTAGACTTTGCAGATTTGGGAATTGCTCCTGATAATTTGGAAGGTTTGGCTTTGGGGCCACAGTTAGAAGATGGCAATCAAAGTTTGATTGTTGTCAGCGATAATAATTTTTCACCTATACAAACAACTCAATTTATCGCTTTGGGTTTAGATTTCCAAACTACTCCCGCAGTACTTCCAAAGTTGGAAACTCCCAGTATTGTTAATGTTGAAGGTGTTGAGAATGCAATTGCTGGGGATGCTGACGATCCAGCTATTTGGGTAAACCCCGAAAATCCCGATGAAAGTATTGTTATTGGAACTTTGAAAGATGGTGGTTTAGCAACCTTTAATTTACAAGGGGAAGTTGAGCAAATAATTGCACCAGCAGAATTTGGGCAGCAGCGTTACAACAACGTCGATATTATTTATAATTTTCCTCTGGCATCGATGATAATGGGTGCGGAATCGAAAGTTGATTTAGCTGTTGTTTCCGATCGAGAAAATGATACTTTAGCTATCTTTAGTATTTCCGAAAACGGTCAACTTGAGAAGTTATCCACGCCACAATTAGATAATCCAGATTTTTCCATCTTTGGTGTAGACGACACAGAAGCAACTGCTTACGGTTTAGCAACTTATACCAGTCCCGATACTGGAAAAAATTACGTTTTTGTTACCCAAGCAGACGGTAATAAAGTTGCTCAATTAGAATTAACTTCTAGATTAGGCCCTGCTGACGAACAATTGATAGAAGCAGAAGTTGTCCGCACTTTGGAATTACCCATACCCGAAGACGGGGAAGCAGAAGATGGACAAGCAGAAGGAATAGTAGTTGACCAAGAATTAGGTTTTCTTTACGTAGCGATGGAAGATGGTGCGGGTATCTTAAAATTCTCCGCAGCACCCGAAGCTGGTAGTGATTTCACGGTAGTTGCAACTTCCCAAGAACAAACCGATTTACAACAAGTTCCCTTCAGTAATTTTATTGCTTTTGGCGATAGTACTACAGATGTTGGTAATGTTTTCTTAGCCACAGAACGAGCTTTTCCATCGTCTCCACCTTACTTTAACGGACGCTTTTCCAACGGACCTTTAATCCCCGAATTACTAGCAGAAGAAATTGGTTTATCAGCTTCCACTCCTTTCCTTGCTGGTGGAACAAACTATGCTTTTGGTGGAGCAGAATTGGGTACCGGAGATGATGGAGGAGAACCCAGAATCGGGGAACAAATTAATCTCTATCTACAGACAGACGCGCCAACTGCAACCGATTTATTCTTTATTTCAGGTGGTGGGAATAGCATTTTCCCAAATTTGGATCTGACTCCAGAAGAACTTCTTAATAATATTCCAGAAGAAGTAGATGTTCTTGTCGAAGAATTACTTGGACATATTACTACTTTAGCCAATGCGGGTGCCGAACACTTTGTAATTGCTAATATTGTCCCACTTGGTACAACACCATTAATAACTAATGCCGGAATCAGCAATGAATTTAACACCGCAGTCACAGAATATAACAACTTATTAGATCCCAAGTTAGACGATTTAGAAAATCAACTTGGAATTAATATCTATGAATTAGATGTTGCAGATGAATTTACCAAATTATTAGAAAATCCCAGTGATTTTGGATTTACCGACAGTACCAATCTTGCACTGGAAGCATTTGCCGCAAATCCACAAACTGACACTTCACAATTTCTGTGGTGGGACAGGGTACATCCTACTGGTACAGCTTATAGTATATTAGCAGATGCTTTAGCTGACGATATACCCCAAGGTACAACCCAATTCGCAGCTACCAACGTTTCTCCTTTAGTCCCCGATATCGAAGGTTTATCAATATATTACGGTGACGATGGAACTGGTTATTTGATTGCTAACAGTCAAGGTGATTCTTCCTATGCTGTCTTTAGTCGGGAAGGTACAAACGAATATTTGGGTAGCTTTGTTGTTGGCGATAATAATGGAATCGATCAAGTAAACGAAAGTGATGGTTTAGATATTGTTAATGTTGGTTTAGGAAGCGAATTTCCCAACGGATTATTAGTATTACAAGACGGAGCAAACGATCCGCAATTTGTGGTAGAAGACGAAGAAGAATTAGAAAATGCTAGCACCAACTTTAAATTTGTTGATTGGCAGCAAGTAGCATCTTCATTTGAAAATTCTCTTACCATAGATACTGACAGCTATAATCCCCGCAATACTCAAGAAATTACTTCGCAAAATATTAATCCCATCAACACCATCAACAAAGATGCAAATGGAAATGAAATCGAACTAATCGATCTTACAGCATTCGCAAATCAAACCGTAACAGCCAGCTTTGAAATCAACCGAGAAGCAGATTACAACAACAACGTTTACTTCTACAAAGTTGATAACACTAACGGTGAAATTGGTAGTTTAGCACCCAATGCCAGCGGTTATCTGCAAGCAGCATTAAACAACGTTATCAACCCAAGCCAAGCCTTAACAACCAACGACGAGCAAACCACAACAGGAACTCTTGAAATCACAGGTGGGGATATTTTGGGTATTGCGATCGTTGCAGACGGAACCGCTTCTGAAGCAGCAAGCAACCTCGATAGCGTAGAAGGCGTTTATTTATCCTATATTGGCGCTAACACCGATGGCGGAGACTTTGACCATATCATATTTGAGGATGGTATGTTCAAATTTGAAGACTTAGCTAACGGTGGCGATGAAGACTTTAACGATATGGAAATCAAGATGGAATTTAGCGCGTGATATTAATTAGACATCTCCGCAAAACATTTTCATGTTGTTAAACACGCGTTTAATCTAGCCCACGCAGGTGGGTTTTGTAATATTAGCCCCAGCCTTCTAGGCTGCGGGTAAGAAGCACGCTTCTAATAAAAAAGTAGCGACACCTGCTAGATTATCGCTCAAGAAAAAACTATTATATTTAAAAACTAATAAACCTAAAATAATATTAAATAAAAAATGAGTTTATTTACCTAAGTAATTGTAGGACGAGAAAACCCATCCTACAAATCAAAAGCCCTCAGAAAAATTACCTCTATACTGTAAAAAATATGCTTACAGTTCGGAATTAATCTATCAGGATTTTAACTGAACAAATGAAATAAGTATGTTTACCAAAAAACAAAATAATAATTAGTTGTTAGTTGTTAGTTGTTAGTTTTCAGTAGCTCGTAAGCATTAGTTGACGATTTGATATTTTCTTCCTCCGCTTCCCCTGCTCCCTCCGCTCCCTTTAAGAAATCAATTTCCAAGAATAAACAATTTTTTCTGGGTGCCAAAATCTGCTGATGTCCGTTTTGTTTGCAAAAAAACGTGTTCCCTTATAAGCAGTAATAATGGCTAATCCAAGTGCAAAAGAGCAGTATATGCTCGAATTAATCAACCGGATGCGTACTTTTCCAGATAGCGAGTACGATTTGCTGGTTAATTCTACTAACGAAGATATTCAAAGCGCTCTCTCGTATTTCCAAGTTGATTTGAATGAGTTGCGATCGCAGTGGGATAAACTTAAATCCGCACAGCCGGTAGCATGGTCTAATCAATTACATGAGTCGGCAGTTACTCATACTCAGTTGATGATTGATAATGACCTGCAATCCCATAATTTACCCAACGAACCGAATTTAGGCGATCGCATTAGTAATACTGGTTATCAATTTACAGCAGTTGCAGAAAATATCTACGCTTACGGAAGTTCGGTTTTTGAAAGTCATGCGGCTTTTGCTATCGATTGGGGTTCGGATGCCAATGGAATCCAAAATCCCCCCGGACACCGTAACGCTATTATGTCCAACAGATATCGAGAAGTTGGAATTGGCATTTTACCGGAAAAAAATCTCTCTACAGATGTAGGTTCGTTACTCACTACACAACACTTCGGCAACAGCCAACAACTGGCAACAACCGATACATCATGGTTGCTGGGTACTGTGTTCCGCGATGTTAATTATGATGATTTCTACAGCATTGGTGAAGGTTTAAGTGATATTACTGTGGAAATTAGCGGTATTAGTAACCCAAATTTTACTACCTCAATTCAAACTTTAAGCGCTGGTGGATACCAAACTTTATTATCTCCCGGTGAATATCAAGTCGAATTTATCCGAGATAACAAAACAGTCAAAACCAAACAAGTCAAAGTTAACGACGAAAATATCAAGCTTGACTTAATGATAGAAGGTAAAACCTATCAGTTAGATAGCGGAAAACTTGACGCACACTATAACTCCGGTAACGGTGACGCAATAGTATTTAATACTTACACCGTCGATTCCCAATATCAAACCATCGATTTCTTAACTGTAGGTTTATCTAACTTAGGCAATCCATCAACTCTTTTTCTCTATCAAGACAAAGATAACGACAAGCAGCCAGACAGCGACGAAAAGATATTAGAGGTTGATACTCAATTTAAAGAGACACAAGGCTTTGCCCATATTGCGATCGAGCCGACACTTGTGAATGGTACATTCTTTGTTGGAGCCTTATATCAAGGTAAAAGTACTCAAGCGACATGGATTCCGGTAGACAAGGATTCATCAGCAAATCAATCTTGGATCGCTGCAAGAGAGACTGGTGATTTAGATTTAGACAGCTTCTCGACTATTTTGTCAGAGGGTAATAATTGGCTGCTGCGAGCTAGTTCATCGGATAGTATAACTTTGGAAGCACCCGTTACAGTTGATGTTCCCAAAATTGATACAACAGATAACACCACTACAGAAACCCCAGATAGTAAAACTATCTCCCAACCCATCGGCACCAATTTACAAAAATCTAACAACATCGAACTAATTGATTTAAGAAACCAAACAGGTACAGTAGATATATCCGTCGAAGTTACCCGCGATGCAGAATACGACAACCTTATCGGTTTTTATGCAGTCAACGATGCTAGCGGTGGGATTAAAGTTAACGACGAAATAATCAATCCTGGCGATTCTAGATATAAACAAGCAGCCTTAGAAAACCGGATAACCAGTCTAGACTTGCTGCAAACCAACAACCGAGCAGAATTCAACGGAACATTTGATGGCGGTAGTATATTTGCTCCCTTCATCATCACCGATGGTAGCTTCAACGATGCTCTCAACAACAATGCAGAAGTATATTTTGCATATCAAGGGGCAAACACCGACAACTTCGATCATATTCGTTTAATTGATGACAACACCTTTGGATTTGAGGATTTAGCCAACGGTGGCGACAAAGACTACAACGATTTGATTATCAAGATGGATTTAACTATCTAATCTAATAATGTAGAAACTTCGCTGTGCGGAGTCTTTTATTTTTTGTCAAACAACGAATAAATTTTGTACATTTTTTGGTTTCAAGGATTTACCGAATAGTGCCTTAAACTATAATGACTTAATTGTCAAGATAGTTTAATGCATTATATTCTCAACCAAAAATTATTTTCACCAAATTTTAATGCAAACACTCTTCATAATCTGACTATTTACGAAACCTATATCGGAGCAAACACCAATCGCTCTAAGTCCCTAATGGCTACTTGCACGTAATGTAAGAAGATGACAGAAGATTTTTCTAGTGGTGGCTTTAAATACTAAAAATACCATTTTGTCAAGGATAATTTTACGGTTTCAATAATTCCGATTAATTGTTTAATCGTTGATATGGGTGGGTTATTAAACCCACTCTTATTTATGTTGTACCAAAAACCGGATATCAATTTTTAACAACGGTTAAACTATTAAATAGATTGTCCCGAATCAAAAAAAAACTGTAAAAACGGTAAAAAAACTTACGTATGTATTGATCCTACCCTTGGCAAAACCAAGATTTTTTAACTACTATATTTTTCAGTAATTACCCGAATGGCATATGTTCCCGAATCTAGGTATTAATAACATTCAGCAGTTACTAGTAAAATTAACTAAATGCTGTCTTTTATTCTTTATTAACATACTTACAACCCGTTAATAACTTTATAGATATACTTTGATTGAAACAATTTATCACAGCAGCAACCCGAATGATACTGATATTATGACCGCACTTTTCCAAATTGGCGATCGCACAATTAATGTTGATGAGATTCTTCCACTGCTCAAGCAGTACGGAATGCTGCCTCAGTTATTAAGAGAAATAGTTATTGATAATGCGACTGCTTCTATCTCGCTCGGAGAAGAGGAAGTTACCGAGGCATACAAACAATTTTACCAGCAGCAGCAGCTAGGAGATGAAGAGCAATTAAAAGCTTGGTTGAAATCCCGTGGCTTGGAGCGCCAACAACTGGATTATCTGGTGACTCGCACTCTTAAAGTAGAAAAATTTAAACAAGATACTTGGGGAAGCAAGGTAGAACCATATTTTCTTCAACGCAAGGAAAAGTTAGATAAAGTAATTTATTCGCTAATTCGGGTTAATGATATTGCCGTTGCTCAAGAATTGTACTTTCGCGTTCAAGAAGATGAGCAGCCTTTTGCAGAACTTGCCCGCGAGTATTCCAAAGGACCCGAAGCCCAAACTGGTGGTTTAATAGGTCCGGTAGAGTTGGGGGTTCCCCATCCGGTTTTAGCAAAAATGTTGCTCAAGTCTCAGCCGGGACAAACATTACCCCCAACTCGCTTGGGAGATTGGATTTTAATTGTTCGCTTGGAACAGTTTCTTCCAGCACAGCTAGACGCAGCCACCCACAAGCGACTGTTAAACGAGCAATTTGAAACTTGGCTCTCTGGAGAAATATCTTCTGCTATCAAGAATAGTCAGTTATCTGCGGATAAAGGAGATTCTACCGAAGGCTAACTAGATTTTAGATTTTAGATTTTAGATTTTGGATTCGAGTTTAATTGTTTTGTAGCTATGCCGGGTTTAATTATATACGGTTTTTTCTATGGAAAAAAAAATAAAAACTATCTCATTCATATCTCTAGGGTGCAATATGGCGTAAGTCAGTCCTATAAGCAAAAATGCATCACTATTTCATTTAATCCAAAATCTAAAATTCCCAAGCTTTCAGGTGTACCTACGGGATTAATCCAAAATCCATTAGCGTAGCGTGTCCCTAAGGACATAATTCAAAATCCAAAATTCCCATGACTTATACAACAACTAACATCCAAGAATTTTTAGCGGGGATTGCTCCTTTTAACCAGCTGCAACCGACCGTATTGGCGAAGCTTCTAGAAAAAGCTCAGCTATTCCGCTACCGCATGGGACAGGTGATTTTGGCGCGGGAAAAAATGCCTGCTCAGATATCCGTGCTTTTTTCCGGGCAAGTGCGTTTATTAGGTTATCAACCTCAAACCCAAATACCCGTAACTCTGGCAAGGCTGCAACCCGGAGAAATCATGGGTTGGCTCGAAACAGTGCGGGGAGTACCTGGCTCGACTGCTATAGCTTCGACGGAAGTTATTTGTATTAACTTTAATGCTGCGGAGTTTCTAGCTTTATTAGGACAAGATCAAAACTTTGCATCGAATTTCTATAATTGTCCGGGAATAGTTGAAGTATTTGAATTACTGTCGAAGCAACTTGGGCAACAAGCAAATAATCATTTAATTTTACAAGCATCCGACTGCGCTAATTGCAAGGAATTAACCTTAAAGATTTTTGATGAGACGCAAATTGCTAATTTAACAACTCGTGATGCTGCAAACCAGTTAAACCCCGATTATGTTTGGTTGGTGAGTGGAGGAACGGTTTCTCCTGAATTAATCGGCAATCGTTTTGATGAAGATGAGTCTTTGCCAAGAGGAAGTCGAGTTCGTTTGCTAGGAATAAAAGCAAATATCTTTTCACCATCAGAAGACATACTCGAAGATACTACTGAAGAAGCGCAACAAGTACATATCGCTGAAGTAATTCCGCCTGGGGAGTCTTCTACAGGATACGACGATATTCCCTACGCACCAACCGAACCACCTGAAGCCGAAGGTAGTTTTAATAAACAAGATGCTACTGCTGCAATTAAATATCCCCACTTCCGTGGTAGTGGTGAAGTGAATGCAATTCTGGCTTGTTTCCAGATGTTGAGCAAGCATCTGAATATGCCCTTCCGCAAGGAAGTTATTCGTAAAGTTTTAGTAAATCAAAAAAAACGCACGGGTTCGCTGTCGTTGCAGCAGTGCGGTGCTGTAGCTCAATTAGTAGGTTTAAGACCCCAACTTGTGGGCGTACCCGCAAGCTCATTGGGAAGAATTGAAGCCCCTGCAATAGTGCAATGGCAAGATAGTTATGCCGTACTTTATGAAATTACCAACAAAACTATAGTAGTTGGCGTACCGGAGTCGGGAATCCTGCGTCAGAAAACCTCAGATGTAGCCCAGGTGCTGCTTCAATCACAACCTCAAACCGAAGAACAACAACAAGATGCTATTCCTATATTATTGCTGCAAGCCACTTCAGAAACCCCGCAGCAAAAATTCGGTTTAAGTTGGTTTTTACCATCTTTAAATAAGTATAAAGGCGTACTTGTAGAAGTTTTTATTGCTTCGTTCTTTTACCAGTTATTCGGTTTGGCAAACCCGCTTGTAACTCAGGTAATTATCGATAAAGTAATTAACCAAAACAGTCCGGATACGCTGCAAGTTCTGGGTGTATTTCTAGTTGTAATTGCCATATTTGAAGCAATTATCGGTACAATTCGGACTTATTTGTTTGTCGATACCACCAACCGCATCGATTTAGCTTTAGGTTCGGAAATTATCGACCACTTACTGCGGCTACCATTACGTTACTTTGAAAAGCGACCCGTAGGTGAACTTTCCACTAGGGTGAACGAATTAGAAAAAATTCGCAGCTTTTTAACGGGAACCGCTTTAACAGTGGTCTTAGATGCGGTTTTCTCCGTGATCTACATTGTGGTAATGTTTATTTATAGCTGGATACTGGCTCTGGTAGCTTTGGGGACATTACCGCTATTTGCCATTCTTACTTTCGTAGTTTCTCCCATCGTGCGCCGACAGCTACGGTTTAAAGCAGAACGTAATGCCGAAGCGCAATCCCACTTAGTAGAAATTTTGTCAGGTATCCAGACAGTTAAAGCCCAAAATATTGAATTGCGATCGCGCTGGCAGTGGCAAGAACGTTACGCTCGTTATGTCAGTGCTGGTTTCAAAAACGTCCAAACTTCTACTGCTGCCGGTTCTACCAGTGGTTTTCTCAACAAGCTGTCCGGCTTACTGGTGCTATGGGTAGGAGCTTATTTGGTATTAGACAATAAACTAACTTTGGGACAGTTAATTGCCTTTCGTATTATCTCCGGTTACGTGACCTCTCCCCTACTACGTCTTACCCAGCTATGGCAGAACTTCCAGGAAACCGCTTTATCCTTGGAACGCTTAAGCGACATTATCGACTCACCCCAAGAAGCTACCGAAGAAGATAAAGGTAATATTCCCATGCCGATGATTGAAGGGGCTGTTAAATTTGATGACGTTTCCTTCCGCTTCAAACCTACTGGCCCCATGCAGTTAAATAACGTTAGCTTGGAATTTCCACCAGGGGTATTTGTCGGTGTCGTCGGACAAAGTGGCTCCGGTAAAAGTACGCTAATGAAACTGGTTCCGCGCCTTTATCCTTTAGAATCAGGACGCATTCTCATCGACGGTTACGATATTAACAAAGTAGAACTTTACTCCCTCAGACAGCAAATAGGAATTGTGCCACAAGATACATTACTCTTTGAAGGTTCGGTACAGGAAAATATTGCCTTAAACTTCCCTGATGCCACCCCAGAAGAGATTATCGAAGCTGCTAAAATTGCAGTAGCGCATGAATTTATCATGGAACTGCCGAATGGTTACAATAGTAGAGTCGGCGAACGAGGTAGCGCTTTATCCGGCGGACAGCGACAAAGAGTCGCAATTGCTCGTACAATTTTGCAAAATCCGCGTTTATTAATTCTTGATGAAGCTACCAGCGCTCTCGACTATGAGTCCGAACGTCAGGTATGCTTAAATTTAGCAGAAGCCTTTAAAGGACGGACTGTTTTCTTTATTACACACCGCTTAAGTACAATCCGTAATGCTGATATCATTTTAATGTTAGATAAAGGTTATGTAGTAGAACAAGGAACCCATCAAGAACTAATGTCATTAAAAGGGCGCTACTACTGTCTATATCAGCAACAAGAAGCACAAATTTAAATAATGGGGAATTGGGTATAGGGCATAGGTCAAAGGTCAAAGGTCAAAGGTTAAAGGTTAAAGGTTAAAGGTTAAAGCGAATAATTTCTACCTTCTTCTACGCCCTCTACCCCACGCCACTTTGCTCAATGGAGGGAACCTCCGCACGCAAGTGGCTCCTCTACCCCCTCTCCCCCCTCTCTCCTAACTCCTAACTCCTAAATCCTAAATTCCCATGACTCAACTCAACGGTAATCTCAACGGCAATGGCTCTCGGCAATCCGTACTCCCTAAATTCGAGAAAACTCCCCAAGACTCGATTCATCAAAAAAATGGTAAATCGCAGGTTCCCGAATTTGAGCAAGCTGTAATTTTACGGCGATCGCCAATATTTTCACGGGCGGCGTTATGGAGCATTTTGGGCGTAACCGTGTTTACGATTAGTTGGGCAGCTATGAGCAAAATTGACCAAGCTATCCCCGCTCAAGGAAAATTAGAACCTCAAGGAGCTGTTAGAGAAGTACAGGTTCCCGTTAATGGTTTGGTGGAAAAGGTTTTTGTTAAAGATGGACAGCGAGTAAAAGCAGGAGACGTGCTGCTGCATCTGGATCATGCTGGTGCTGAAGCGGAACTGACTTCTGCAAATCAAGTTCGCAGAGCCTTAATGATGGAAAACCAGTTTTATCGCAGCTTGTTTAGTAATGCAGGTTCTCCATCACAGCCCACTTCGATTCAAGTTCCTCAAGAAATGGCAAGGTTGGCTCAAAGCCGCAATGCATTGTTAAAAGAAAATCAATTTTTTCGAGTGCTGCTGAGCGGAAAGAGCGATGGTGCAAATCTAACGGGGGAAGAGCAACTGCGTTTATTTTCCAGTCAACAAGAATTAAGAAGCCAAGCCGCTCAAATTAACTTAGAACGAGATCAGCTAGAGCAACAATTAGCTCAAACGAAAGAACGACTTGATAACTCCCGAAATATTTTAGTTATTAACCAAAGAATCCTTAAAAGTTTAGAAAGTTTGAATACAGAAGGTGCAATTCCTCGCTTGCAATACTTGCAGCAACAGCAGGAAGTTAACAACCGCAAGAGTGAAGTAGCTCAACTCGGTGCAGAAATCCAGCGTCTCAGACTAGCTATGAGTCAAACAACCCAGCAATTACAAAATGCTTTATCAACTTCTACAAAAGATACGCTGACTCAAATTGCAGATAATGAAAAACGTATTGCTGAAATCGATAGCCAAATTAATAAATCGATAGTCGAAAATGAAAAGCGAATTGCCGAATTAGATGGTCAAATTAAGCAAGCAAAATTAACAAGAAAGTACCAAGTTGTTAGAGCTCCAGTAGATGGAACAGTATTTGATTTAAAAGCCGGTAATCCTGGTTATGTGGCTAATACCACCGAACCCGTGCTGAAAGTTGTACCGGAACAATCTTTAATGGCTGAAGTATTTATAACCAACAAAGATATCGGGTTTGTCAGGCAAGGTATGCCAGTTGATGTCAGAATTGAAAGCTATAATTTCAGTGAATTCGGCGATATCAAAGGTACTCTTGTATCCGTTGGTGACGATGCTTTACCACCAGACGAAATTTATCCCTACTACCGTTTCCCAGCTAAAGTGGAACTGAATCGACAAACTTTAAACGCTAATGGAGAAAAATTACCTTTACAATCTGGTATGTCGGTTACTGCTAATATCAAAACACGAGATAGAAGTATCTTAAGTATATTTACTGATAAATTCACTAAAACAGTGGAAAGTGTCAAGTTCGTGCGGTAAATTGCCTTAATTTAAGATTTTTTTAATGTTTATGTTAAAATTTCATCCTGTGTATTGCAGCAGGATGAAATTTTATTATAATTATGAGACATTAATAAACTTTCTATAAAGAAATAAAAAATCCATGTTTATTTATCTACTTTGTATTTTTTTCGTTTATCGTGTATAAGTATGTTTACTAAGTAAGTGTTCCCTTAAAAGTGTTGCTAACGGAAAGTTAGATTAATTTCTAACGAGAAGATAGATAAGCGTGATAATAGAAAAATTAAAATTTAATTATTTCTACCCAAAAAGCAAAATATCATGCTCTTCTTCTAGTAGGCGCTGTTTGAAGAGGTTTTTCATCGGCGTTTGCAGAATATTTCCGGAGAATATCTTAGTTAAGCTGTATTGCTCTATGGCAGCATACAAAAACTTAGATGAATTAAACTGCAAATAAAAACCTTCCATTTCAGGTATATTTCCTGATGCAGATTAGTAGGTTCTTTTTGCATCCAAGTATTTATCAAAACAGCGGCTAGTAGTTTGCATCAATGGAAACCGAATACGGATTTCTTAATTTTTGCTACCTAAATAATATCAATTAAAAAATGAATTAGAAAGGTAAATACTCAAAACTATTGCTGTATAAGGCTGCTAAAAATCCGGAAATTTTTTCCGAGCAGGGAACATCTGCAAGGTAATGTCTTCAAAAAATTAACAAGTATATATTTTGTGGTCAAAATTTTAAATTCAAGTTAAGGAGGTAGATGATTTTTGATAAATTTAGGATAACACAGTCATCATCGAATTAGGTGCATCTATCTAAAGAAATACATTTAAAACAAAACTAAAAAAAGGAAGATAAAATGCTCGACTCTAAACAACTTAACTCGGACGAAAATATCCAATACAACTTTGCTTACCTGATTGACACATCTGATAGTGTGGGAACAGATACGCTTGAGCAAGTTAAAGAAGCCTATATAAGTTTAACTAAATCCCTAGTTGATAGAGGAATTGCAGATGTCAGTAAATTTGCAATAATTCCTTTTGGGAGTAATGCATCCCTTGAAACACCAGAAAATGCCACCGAGGCTATCTCAACAATTGAAGGCTTGTCTGGCAATGGTTTTACCAATTTTAATGCAGCACTCGAAACAGCAAATCAATATTTCTCTACCGCACCTTCTGGAGCAAGAAATATAGCCTATTTTCTCTCTGATGGATATTCAACCACGGGAGGAAGTTTTGAAGATTCTGCAAAAGCTCTCAAAGCAGTAGCTGACGTTCAAGCTTATGGTTTTGGGGCCGCAAATATTATAGAGTTGAGGATTATAGATTCAGATCGACCTGATATAGTCCCGGAAGTATCGCAACTAGCTACTAGCTTTGTTAATAGTACAAGTGGTTTGGTTGCCAACAAGCCTCAAGATCCGGCTTCCAAAACGGACGGAGATAATGATATTGAAATCACATCTGCTCCTCCAAACGAAGCTGCAAAAGAGAATTCATCAGATACCAGCAGTCAACACCTCTTAAAGACAGACGAAGAAAATCTGGTTGATGATTCGATTATGGCTCCATCAACATCTGACAAACAAGAGATTGATAATATAGCCAGCGTAGGTGCCAATATCGATCCATTGACTGGTGGAGAACTTCCTGCTGTAAATCCCGTTGTAAATATTGAAGATATTTCCATTGAAGAAGGTAATTTAGGAACCACTATCGCTCAATTTGCGGTTGATTTATCTTCACCTGCCACCGAGGAGATTCAATTTTTATACGAAACTGTCGATGGAAGCGCCATTTCTGGATCTGATTACAATCAAGCATCCGGACAGATTACAATTCCAATTGGTGAAACCAGCGCAAAAATTGACGTTGAAGTCAATGGGGATACCGAGGTTGAACCTTCCGAAGAATTTACTCTGAATTTAGAAGAGTTATCTTCAGCAAAAGAAGCAAATAACAAAGCAGAATATAGCAAAGTAGCCGTTATCGAAAACGATGATGTTGTACAAAATTTATCAATTACTCCTCAAAACCAAGCTCCAAATACACAAATAATGGATGCGCCAAATATTCTCAATGGCAATCTACTCGATTTAGAATCCTTCGCTGGGGAGATAGCAATTAACTTCACTGTAGATAGAGAAGCATTGTATGACAATACCGTTGGTTTTTACAAAATTGAAGACCTAGAAGGAACTATTACAGATCCAGTAACCGGAAATCAATTCAAGCCAAGCGATGGTGAAGCTTATGCTAAATTAGCGATCGAACTTCGCGAACCCGAACTGGAATTAAGCGTAGATAACCAGAGTTCTGTAACTATTCAAGATACCCTCTCAGGAGGATTTATTTATGCTCCTTTCCTCATCGCTGATGGAGATATTGATAGTCTTGATGGAGATTTCAACCAAGTTTACTTCTCGTTTGCTCAAGCTAACTCCGATCGAACCGAGCATATTCGTTCGTTAGGGAACAACACCTTCGGTTTTGAAGATTTAACGAATGGTGGCGATAATGACTTTGACGATATAGTTATCCGCACTGAGATTACACCTGTTTAGCTTGTGCCCGTTATTGATTTAATAGCTCCTTACCTATTCCCGATTTGGCTACACTGCTAGAGTTTGAAATCCTCATTTAACTTTAATTGTAAATCGCGCTCGTAGCCTATACTTATTTTAAAAGAGGTGTAGGTATGTCACTAGGTTGTAAACCGTATAGATTTTAATAACTGTAATTTCCATCGCATCTGTAAAAAAAAGCAACCTAATTAGATTTTTGATGGTAAAAAAGACTTAAAACTATAACTAAATTAACTAGAAAACTTACTTATCCTCTTATTTTTTGTCCGCATCTGCAATCGATTCATTGACAAATTCACAAATGATTTAAGCCGTTGTTGCTAGTCAAGGACGGCTTAAAGTTTACCCTTATCATATATTCTTTTTTAGTTAGTTAAAACACTTAAAGTTAATATCTTTGTTGCACAATTTTCAGCAAGCTTAAATAATACCGCTTTTTTGCTTGTTGCACAATGAAAAATCCCATAAATAAATATTTTTGTTTTAAGTATTATTGCAAACATAATATTATTATTTTTACATTTAAGATAAAAATGCCTGCATATAATTACTAATGTAGCTAGCAGATAGTATCATCATGCACGAAAAGATTTAAGCAACCTATCTAAATTAAAAGCTAAGCACAAATTATGAATAAAACCATACAAACTCAGGAATTGGCAATTGCTATTACAGCCAAAAACCTAAACCCTAACGTTCTTAACCTTGATTTTTTGAAATATAGCAACATTATTTCATCAGAATGGGAGTTAGCACGTCAGCCAGTTTATACAAACAAATTGACACAGCTTGTTTTCCAAAATGGGATTGCAATTGTCGCACAACCGAACCGAATCGTTTTTGCAGAAGCTATTGATGCCAAAGATATTCAAGAATTACAAATATCTCAAATAGCTGCGAAATATATAGAAAAGCTGCCTAATGTAGAGTATCAAGCTGTAGGAATTAATCCTAAAGGATTTGTAACTTTTACAGAGTCAAATGCTGCTACCAACTATTTATTGAAGAATCTACTTGCTTCAGGAGAATGGCGAGAATTTGGTAACACACCTCCAAAAGCTGCAATTCAATTAGCTTACACTTTAGAACGTTCTCAATTAAATTTAACAATCAACGAAGGATTGCTACAATCCGAAGAAAAATCTGTACCAGCAATATTATTTTCTGGCAACTTTGACTATAAAATTGTCGGTACTGAGCCAGAAGCCCGCTTAAAAGATTTGCATCAAATTCTCCAAAACTGGAAAATCAACCTAGAAACTTATACACAACTGATTAACAATAAGTTTTTGTCTAAGAGAATTGATGATAAAAATTTGATTCCTTTCGGTGTTCCTATTTCTCCATCTGTTTAAAAAATACGAAGCAACAAAGCCGACAGGCAATACAAGTTAATAATATTGGTCATTTAATAAACTCGGTATTATCTAAAATACTGGGTTTATTAATATTTATAAACAATTTATTTTTTTACCAAACCGGCATTGCTGCTTCCGTATTCCTTTTGCCAAAACCGTTGCAGTTGCTATCTCCTGGAGGAAGGTGCAGCAATAACGCTCTGTTATTAAACCGCTCGTAATCACATAATCATGAATTTTCTCATACACTAGCTATGTTCCTTAAGCAATTTTACGGTTCTCAGATAAAAACTTTGATAGATATAAAGGAATACATACCTTTTTACATTGGTATTAGCTAAGATGCATTGTCTACCGTAATCCAAATGAGCAACGAGCTATGACTGTTACGTTGATTAAATACCCTCCATCATTATTAAATAAAATTGGCTCATATGTTTGCCAAGCAATTATTTATATTCAGCAACAGCAGCCCGAATTACTGCTCGATAAGTATAGGGGTATATCTTGGCGTGACAATAGCAATCAATCGCGTTTGAAAACAAAGCTTATAGAAGTAATTTCTAAAGCCCAAGATTGGGAATCTTTAATAAATCAAGTTGAAGTATTTATTCAAAATTTACTAATTTCTGATTCTACGAATACACCAGTTTTAATAAAATTATTAGAAAAAATTCGCCACCTCAATCCTAATATTTCACAGTCAAAAGCTTCTAATCATCCACAAGATAAAAACTCTTCTCAGAAAGAATCATTGCTTAAAGCAACCGAACAAAAAACTGACAGAAATCAACAACACACTAACTCGACTCAATCTATTCCCAAAGTATCTACTCGCGAAAATCAGCAGGATATTAACTCCGCCCAATCTATTCAGAAAGAATCGTCACCTACAGCAACTGAGTCAGAAACTTCTGAAGAAAATCAAGATATTCATTCTGTTGACAAAAACCCAGACGAACAAGTTGACAGCCAACAGCATAAAGCAATCGCCGCATTACTTATAGATGCAGAAAACATCCAAATTACACCTGAAACAGAACAATTCTTAACAAAAGTTTGTACTCATTCCATTCAGATAAAAATTGTCTTTGCAAATTGGCAGAGTATGGGTAAAAAAGATTTAGAATTTCATAACCGTGGTTACGATTTAATTCATGTTCCTCGCGGTAAAGAAAATGCCGATCAAAAAACGATCGCCTTTGGTTCGACAATTGAGAAGTATTACCCGAAAGTCAAAGAAGTTTTGGTATGTTCCTCGAATAACGTCATGACTCAGTTGTGCGATCGCCTTCAACAAAAAGGGTTAACCGTTTATCAAGTTAGTCAAGAATCATGCAACTTGACAATTTTGAACGGTAAAACTGCCGAAACACAAAACCATACTATTTTACCTTCTATAGAAAAACTTCTGTCTCAGATAAAAGAGATAATTGAAGAGATTGAAGTACAAACTTCAAATCAATGGATAAAGCTTTCAGTAATCTGTAAATTATTTAAAGAAAAGTATAGTTTTGGTGTTAATAAAGTTGTATCTCACCACCTCCCCGGTAAAAATGTCAAAAATATTTTTGTCAACAAACCTGAGTTTGTAATTCATCAAATACCCGATCATCCAGAAATATACGTAACTTTGTTCAAGATGCCAACTAAGCAAGAAGTAGATAATAATATAATCGCTTTGACATTTGGCAACAAATCAGATTTAGAACAAGCATTAATTAAAATTATTACTAATTTAGTCGGTAAAACTCCAGATAACTATATTCCCATCTATACCATTGCTGAAAGATTTGACAAGCAATACGGTAAAGCAATTACCAAAATACTTAAAGAATTAGGCATGAGCGGTAATTTAGTCAATTTTTTACAGTCTTGCAATTCTTTAGAGATGAAGAAAACAGGTAATATATGGCAAGTAGCTGCGAAAAGTAAACAGTGAGCAGTAAACAGTGAGCAGTGAGCAGTGAACAATTTGAATGTATTAATTCCCAACTCCTAACTGCTAACTCCCAACTCCTAACTCCTAACTCCTAACTCCTAACTCCTCACCCCCCATTCCCCGATCTTCTAAAAGAAATTTTGCTAAAAAATAACGATTTCCTGCTTAGGAGTGACTTGAAATTCTGTCAAAAAAGGCAAAATTAACACCAGACAAGCTGTTAATGCCTTTTTCTTCAATCAAAATGAGAATTGCTTACGTTCACTTCTATGTTGGAGATGCTAAAACTTGGTGTGATTGGTTTGTACATCATCTTGGTTTTCAGAAATTAGATGATGATGCTCTCACAATTAGTTTTCCCGGTAGGGGAGATACAGTTTCTCATACCTCCACCGAAGTAGTTAAAAGCGGCTTGGTTTGCTTTGTGCTGTCTTCACCAATCTCATCTATTAGCCCGGTGACAAAATATCTACGTCAACATCCACCGGGAGTTGTAGATATCGCGTTTGAGGTAGAAAATTTATCCGCGATTATTGCCCTCGCAGAGCGGATGGGAGCAAAGGTTATACAGCCCAGCGTAGAATATCAACAAGATAAAAATTATATTACGCAGGCTAAAGTTATTGCCTGGGGGAAGCTTACACATACTTTATTGGAAAAACCATTAACAAGAAATGCTGTTGATAATTATTCCTCAACCAATTTTATCCAAGCAATAGATCATATCGTTTTGAATGTTCCGGTGGGAGACTTAAAGGCTGCTGTTGCTTGGTACCAAAATATTCTCGGTTTTCGCGGGCAGCAGAAATTTAATATTCAAACAGAATATTCTGCTTTGCACAGCCAAGTAATGGTTTCTCCGGATGGTACGGTACAACTACCAATCAACGAACCTGCAACTCCCAATTCCCAAATTCAAGAATTTATTAACGCTAATCGAGGAGCAGGTATTCAACATATTGCTTTGCAAACCAGCGATATTATTAGCAGCATCGTTCAATTCCGCAGTCGTGGAGTCTCTTTTCTCCCTATCTCTCAAAGTTACTATTCCCGCTTAAAACAGCGAACTAATTTACCTCTTTTACCAAATGAACTACAATGCATTGCCGAACAAGAAATTTTGGTAGATTGGAAGGAAGATTTTCCAAATGCCTTACTTTTACAAATCTTCACCCAGCCTATTTTTCCTCAACCCACTTTTTTCTTTGAGTTTATCGAGCGTCGGGAATGCGCTCAAGGTTTCGGAGAAGGAAACTTTCGCGCTTTATTTGAAGCAATGGAACTCGAACAAATTAAACGCGGAAGTTTACAACTTAAAGGTTAAGAGTTAAAGATTAACCCATCCCTCCAGTTTGGAGAGAGGGATGGCAAATCAAAAGCTGTTCTAAGATTATCTTCCTACTTATTAAATATTCACAATTGGAAGATAACAATTCTTGCGATAATCTGTAAAGAAACTTTACAATCAGACCGTAATGATAAGAATTATTACAGATTTTGATGGCCCTATTAGCGATGTTTCCGAACGTTATTACCAAGTTTACCTATTGTGCTTAGAAAAAAATAGCCATCAAAATCAACAAATACGAATACTTTCTAAAGAAGAATTTTGGGAATTAAAACGTTCGCGTATTCCAGAAAAACAAATAGGCATTATGTGTGGTTTAGAAGAAGCACAAGCAGAAAACTTTGCAGCACAACGAAAACAAACCGTACATACACAGCCTTATTTTGAGCATGATATTTTAGCAACAGGTGCCTCCGATGCTTTATTAAAAGCTAAGCAAACCGGAATTGATTTAGCAGTAATGACTATGCGGCGAGTACGAGAATTGGAATATGCTTTAAACAAGTTTGATTTATACCAGTTTTTTCCAGAAAATCGCCGTTATTGCCTTAGTAATAATTACGTAAAAACCCGCGATATAGATGATAAACCGCTACTTATGGAACGTGCATTAAAAGAACTACCCCCCTCAGAAAATACCTGGATGATCGGGGATACTGAAGCCGATATAACTGCTGCGAAAAAACATGGTGTAAAGTCAATTGCTGTGGAATGTGGCATTCGCGATCGCGCTCAACTTGAAGCCTATAGTCCAGACTTTTTTGTCAAAAATTTAACTGAAGCTGTTGATTTTATACTTGACAATTAGCAGTCATTAAAAACTATGGTTATAGCTGTATTTAATTATGCGAACAAAATAGTTGTATTCATAGGGAATAGGTAGTAGGGAACAGGGAACAGAAGAAAAAGAGTACCCTGGTAAATCATGCTAGTTCTTAAGAAGAATAATGCTTACATAGCAAGACTCACAGCATTTTAGACTGAAAATGAATGCATCCCGTAAAAATAAAAAATGGGTATATGGAAATTATTGTGATGTTGAAGTCATAAATACTTACTTAAAAATTCCCTATTACCCAAATAAACCTATTTCAGAAAACTGCAAATCAGCCATAATAATACAAAAGTTACTATAGTAGCAAACTGATTCGTTGTAAAATTGAGCGATTCTAATTGTTGTGTAAGGGCACTTGCGATAATGCCTCCAACAATTAAACCAATTATCAAACCTATTAAAGTTAATAAAGCTGCTCTACCGAATTTACTTTCTTTCCGATTCAGGAAATAAATACTTACTCCAACTCCAAGTACCAACATTAATTGTAAAACAGAGTCGTTTTCAGTTCTGTAAAAGAAACTGTTGGCACTCAAACCTAAATACCAAACTCCGGGTATAACTATGTCAAGAGTACTGGGTTTATCTACTATGCGTTGCAGCCATGCGGGTGACTGGTTTTTCGGTACGGGGCTTACGTCAGGAGCTATCTGCTCTCTGCGCTCGGGAAAGCGAATACGTTCGGGTACTTTGATTTTCCCTTCTTGACGCATCCGCAAGCGGTCCATCAATACAGCATCATAAGCCGCTTCAATCATTTCAAGACGCTGACTATCGCCACTGTGTTGTTCTACTTGGCGATCGCGTGTATCTTGAATTTCTTCAAAGCTAGCATCTTCTGATACCCCAAGTTTTTCGTAGGGATTTTGGTCGCTCATGGGAGTTAATTACTGATAGCGAAGTCGGAGAAAGGCGTTCGTTAATAAAAACTATTTTATGATTTATTTTGGTAGAAACCAATATTCAAGTAATTAGCCACTCTCCCAAATTTAATTCGATAAATTTAGGTCTTAAGTTAGATATAGCTTGTCTCCCGGTTTTAGATGCAATTCTTGCTTTTAGGAGAACTACAACAACCCACGAGTGGGATTCGGGAAATACATAAAGCATACTACACCAACAAACGAGTTTACGGCATGGTGAGTTTAATCAACATTTGGATGCCTCCAGCGGTCTGCGGCTTGGGTCTTGGGACAAAACCTAATATATATTTCCGGCAAACTTTGCCATTCGGATTAGATTTGAGTACCTTCAACCGTAGATTGCGAGCAAAAAAATAATCAATAGTTAGCAAGCTAGTCAATTAGCTTATCATATCATTTTACGGCAATTAAAATTGGCTGTTTGTCCTTATTACCTCCAATTACAAATAAGTGGGCTTGCGGCAAAATCCAAACTTTTTGCGATCGCTCATTTCAAAAAAATAGGTCATAATTTCCGCAAAAATGGTGGGCAGGTTTTTTTGGAATATGTCCAATGCTACATAGATTAATGCGTTTATATTAACGTTGATGCGGCTAACGGATCTTACTTATCTGTATTGTCGGGTCAGCTTTGCCGTTAGCTACCATCTCATGGAGAACGCGAATAGTCTGGCCATTATAAGAATGCGACTTCATAAGTCCTTTTCAATTTTAATAGTATTACTGGGTAGAAACATCAAACATACTCAGATTAAGTGCCCAAGTAATTTTCACGTAGGGTAACTTTAATATATCGCAATAACTCCGTGTATCCCCTCATGCCGTTGAGCAATTAGAGCTTTACTCTAGAATTTGAGTTAAAAACACAAAAAGTGGACATCTTTTATGAAAAAATTATACTTTGTGTTTTATTTAAAGCAGCGATATTTCTCCGGAGGAAAATTTGTTCGTTAATCGATGAACTGCTTTTCGTGCTGTTTAACCGCATATAGATTTAAAATTGATAGCGTAACAGTTATTTATAACTTGAAGTAACTAATTTTCTAGTTTAATCTTCAAGTTATGGAGTTAAATGTTGAAATATCTATAATTGTTAGATATTCTCACCTGCCGAAGAAGAGCATTGCTGCTTTATACTCAGGGTTGCATAAAAGATAAAATTTATGTTCGAAGCAATCCGTGAAGCATCGGCATTACAAAACGTATGTCGAAGGTCAAAACGGATTACGAGAGCTTTAGCATTGTAGATTATTTTTGCCCAAACGCGGATATCCGCGCTTAAAAACGCAATCCGCTTGTAAATCCTATGAATTTTTTTGCAAAGTGATGGTCATGGCTCCCACCGCCAAGATTCTTGTAGTTGACGACGACCCTGCCGTTAGGAATTTAATCCAACGCTTCTTGATGAAACAAAGCTATCAAGTGGAAGCTGCCGAAGATGGCAAAACCGCTTTAGCTTTATTTGAGCAATTTAATCCAGATTTGGTAATTTTAGACGTTAATTTACCAGACGTAATTGGATTTAACCTTTGCCAAGAGATGCAGAGTCGCAACGGTGTTTTTGTTTTAATGCTGACTAGTCGTGCGGACGAAGCCGATAAAATTCGCGGCTTTTCCAAAGGTGCTGACGACTACTTAACTAAACCGTTCGGTTTAGGAGAGTTAGAAGTCAGAGTCGCAGCCATTCTGCGCCGTCAGCGCGTTGTTACCACAGCGGAACAAAAACGTTTGGTTTTTGAAAAATTGATGATAGATCCTGTCCGAAGAGAAGTTTCGCTCAATAACCTACCAGTTCCTTTGACTGCTTTGGAATTTGATTTATTACATTTCTTAGCTAGTCATCCCGGCCGAGTTTGGCGGCGTGCCGAACTTATCCAAGAGGTATGGGATTATGAGTATGTCGGCGACCAAAGGGTTGTAGACGTACATATAGGTCAAATTCGCAAAAAGATTGAAGCTGATGCTGCTCAGCCTGCTTTGATTCAGACAGTACGCGGCGTTGGCTATAAATTTGAATGTCCGGCTCCAGCCCCGCAACCTGAGAAAGTTTAGTGTAACGGGAGGTTAAACCTCCTTTTACCCATTCTCAGTCGATCGATTACTGTGTATGCCTGTTAAGATTTTATTCTCAAAGGTCAACGTTCAAAACAGATAAAGCTGCACGTTCTTTTTGCAATACCGAATTATTCAAAGTCCGAACTATATGTCAAGATATTCTGAGATTATCGAGGTAATTTAAACAATTGGTCAGATATTTACTTAAGTACCAAACTTTTTAGTTAATTAATCCAATTATTTTTTATTCAAAAAAAAATAATATAAAAAAAAAGTCTAATAATGAAATCCTTTTTAAGGACAATATTTATTGGATTTTCAAATTATATTTTTATATTTGTTGATAAACCCGGTTTGTTTCAAAAAAACCGGGTTTTTTGTTATCGCCAATAACCAATGAGTGTTAATTGATGCTCTTGTTTAATAAGAAAACGAGCAATAAGGAGCGATAAGTTTGTTTATTAGTACTGCCTGATAATTCTAGATATGGCTTTGCACTTCAACTAGGGTACTAAGCATCAACCGCTCAGGTAGCTTGCACGAATAAGCGGCTTTTTATTTTAAGAATGATGGAACAATGTTTCTAAATAAACTCGAGCTGCACGGCGATCGCTATCTCCATTTTGAAGCAGAAACAAAGACAGAGCAGCAGTCATAACTCGGTCTTGATCCCAATCTGGATGGGTTTCTAAATAATTCTTCAAAGAGTCGTGAAGTGTTTCGGGGACTGCTGCTAAGAGGCTAACTGTGGCGTTCATAATTCTTCTCCTGAAAATCGGGCTATCAAAGGGGGAATACAAACCTACTATGATTTATATGGCAAACAAACCCTGCTTCATATAAAGCTTACAAATTTGTGCGGCATAGAGGTATCGGCAAACTGCAATATTACATTGATTTTTAATTGGACTAAAAAAAATCTTGTCGCATCATTTTGCGCTAAACAGGGGTAGGTTTGTCAATGCTGCGAAATGTTACCGTAGCTAGGTATCAAATTCTGCTCCTTACGGAATAATCAGCTTTAGATACCTTTTATTGTTACAATACTTAATAATAACTCAGTCCTAATAAATTATTGTGTTGGCTTTCGGAAATCCCCAGCAATATCTGAAGAAGCCTATTTCAACGTAAACAGCCTGTGGAAAACTTTCTAACAACCTGTGGAAATCATGTGGAATCAGTGAGGAAAATTCTGGTTAATGATAAGAATTACAAAAATATTATCTACTTATTGCTTTATTGCCAATGAAATCACCTCGTAGCAACCACTTACCGACTATTGATACTCAAAGAAGGGATTTTAGCGATCGATTGATGGAAGGTTTCGGAAGTAGATAAAGGATTTGTTGAAACAACTATCAGCGCTCTTTTTACCTGTTGCTCGGTTGATGAAGCGTTTCTCCCACTTTGTAGCGCTTAGCATTTCTGTTTCTGCCTGGGCAATTGGCTTTATTTGTATTTGGGTAACGGGTGTTTCGTCAAGTTATTCAATAGTATGGGCTGCTTTAGCATTATTCTTATTTGCCTTAGCTATCGTCTCCTACACCCCTTCAGCCGCAGCTTTCGTCAGCGATATAGCTCCAGTGTATAAACGTGGTATCTATTCCTCTATTAATTCCCTTTGTTGAGCTGCTGATTATTTTATTGACCCCTCTTTGGGTGGTTGAGCATTAGACCAATCCCAATTTGCGATCGATAACAAGCGAAAATAAAGCAGGTTTCTTCTCATAAATTTATTGTCATTCTTGTCAAATCGTCAGACATAAATCTACGCTTTGTTATTTTTATAAATGCTAAGTAGGTGGGGACAAACAAACCGAACTATGTAACGGAATGTTAAATACTCGAAACAATTGCGATTGCTTCGTTTCACTTTATTCCACTCGCAATGACGCACTTATGAACTTTCCCACCCACCTACTTATCAAATAAATTGATTTAGCAAAATTAAATTGAAATATGATTTATGGTTTGAGTTTAAAAAAACAATTTTTATAGGATTGTAGAAGTAACAATGATTATTCATGATATATTCTTTTCACAATGTTACTATTACCAAAAAAAATAATTTAGCTAATAATCCCATTATAAAAATAATAACATTAAAACTTTCAAGAATTATCGTCTTAGAAAATTTTTCTTTTTGAGCGCAAAAATAATCAAAAACATTAGAGGAGAAATAAAATGTTGACCCAGAAAAGCTGATGTCTTGAATTACGTAATCTAAGGTGGGTAAAGTTAACCCCGTCTTATCGATAGCATGAAAAATAGTTTTGAATCATTAATATTAATAAGCAACGACTCAAAACTAGCAAAAAGCTGATTCACTTTATTTACTTCTTTCTTGCAACTTGCGATAGACAAATTTCAAATCGACATTATGGTGAGCTAAAGCTACCAAAGTGTGATACATCAAATCTGCGACTTCACCGGCGATCGCATCTGCATCATCATCCTTACAAGCCATAACCACCTCAGCAGATTCCTCACCAATCTTTTTTAAAATCTTATTATCGCCACCTTGTAATAACTTACAAGTATACGAATCCTCGGCAGGATTATCGCGTCGGTTGCATATTACGTCAAATAGTTGTGACAAAGTATCGGCAGGAGGTGGAATAATTTTGCTATCAACCTGATGAAAACAACTTCTTTCCCCGGTATGACAAGCAATATCTCCCACTTGTTCGACACCAATTAAAAGAGCATCGCTATCACAATCGTAACGGAGATTATGCACCAGTTGAATATGTCCGCTCGTAGCACCCTTATGCCAAAGTTGCTGACGCGAACGGCTCCAAAACCAAGTTTCACCAGTTTCCAAAGTTTTAGTTAACGATTCTTGATTCATCCACGCCATCATCAAAACCGTGCCATCTAAATAATCTTGGACTATAGCTGGCACCAAACCTCGTTCATCGTAGCGAATTCCATCGACGGGGATAGAGTTTTGCAAATCTGTTACAGAAAAAAACATACCTGCTAGATACCGCCCTTTAATAAGAATGATTCATAAATTCACGATATCATTCTGTATGGTGTATCTTTACGAGATGTTTTTCCTCTATGCTTACTAAATACCTCAAAGAACGGCCTTTCTTTATATAGCTGAGTGCATTCTCGGCGGCACTTAAAGCGAGTTGATAAGCGTTGGGAGCTTCACCGTATCAATGGATGACCGAGTTGAAAGCTGCCCGATAAACAACCTCAATAGGCGACCTTGTAGCGATTGCGAATCTCAATACGGCAAATCCCGATCTGACTTACATAACATATTGTTATTTTTTTGGTTCAGCTAGTTCAGCTAATTTACTACGATATAAGTTTGAAGCAGTATTAGCCCCTATCCAAAGATAGACCATTATTATTGCACTCTAGGAGACAGTCTTGGTAAATACAACGATTAAAACTACCAAATCACAAGAAATCTTTTCAGCGGCTCAAAGCTTGATGCCGGGAGGAGTAAATTCTCCCGTCCGAGCTTTTAAATCTGTAGGTGGTCAACCTATCGTTTTTGACAGAGTAAAAGGTGCTTACATTTGGGATGTAGATGGCAACGAGTACATTGACTATGTAGGTACCTGGGATCCGGCAATTTGCGGTCATGCCAATCCCGAAGTAATCGCCGCACTACATTCGGCTTTGGAAAAAGGTACCAGCTTTGGTGCCCCTTCAGTACTCGAAAATGTTTTGGCGGAAATGGTTATTGATGCTGTTCCCAGCATTGAAATGGTAAGATTTGTTAACTCTGGAACCGAAGCCTGTATGGCAGTGTTAAGGCTAATGCGAGCTTTTACCAAGCGAGACAAAATTATCAAATTTGAAGGCTGTTACCACGGTCACGCGGATATGTTTTTGGTGAAAGCGGGTTCTGGGGTCGCTACATTAGGTTTACCTGACTCTCCAGGGGTGCCGAAATCAGTTACCAGTGACACCTTAACCGCACCTTTTAACGATTTAGAAGCCGTAAAAGCACTATTTGAAGAAAACCGCTCGGAAATTGCTGGCGTAATTTTGGAGCCTGTGGTAGGAAATGCTGGTTTTGTTCCTCCTGATGCTGGTTTTCTGGAAGGACTGCGCGAAATAACCACCGAACACAACGCGTTATTGGTATTCGATGAAGTAATGACAGGCTTCCGCATCTCCTACGGTGGCGCTCAAGAAAAATTCGGCGTTACTCCCGATTTAACTACTTTGGGTAAAATTATCGGCGGTGGTTTACCTGTAGGAGCTTACGGTGGTCGTCGAGATATCATGTCTATGGTTGCACCTGCCGGGCCAATGTATCAAGCCGGAACTTTAAGCGGTAATCCTTTGGCAATGACTGCGGGTATCAAGACATTGGAGTTGCTACAAAAGCCGGGTACTTACGATTACTTGGAACGAGTCACCAAAAAATTAGCCGACGGTTTATTACAAGTTGCTCGCGAAACTGGTCATGAAGCTTGTGGTGGTAATATCAGCGGAATGTTTGGTATGTTCTTTACCAGCGGCCCCGTTCATAACTACGAAGATGCTAAAGCTTCTGATACAGCGAAATTTGGGCGTTACCATCGCGGAATGCTAGAACACGGTATTTACTTAGCACCTTCTCAGTTTGAAGCTGGTTTTACTTCCATAGCCCATACTGAAGAAGATATTGAGCGAACTTTGCAAGCTGCACGAGAAGTTATGTCTGGGCTGTAAAAAACGATTACAGCTAATTCGAGCTAATTCCTTATATATGCCAATCCCGTCTAATTTGTTAGACGGGATTAAAGATTTTAAGATAGATTCTCTTCGATTAATTAAAGGTTCAATTACAGCCACAACCACTTTGGGCACAACCTGTCATGGTTTTATGACCTTCAGCGCAAGCTCTAGAACAGTAATATTGACCGTCTTTATTAATTGCGCTATCAACTTTTACGATACACAAGCATTTCTCACAAGCACATTTCATTAAATCTACAGTAGTTGTCATTTCTCTCTAATCTCCAAAAAATAGTTTTCATAAACATTGTCGAATATCTGAACAGACATTCATGTATCGTATATTAGCATATATTTCGTTGCGGTAAGGCAATAGCCAGAATCGGAAAGTGTGGAAGCGATAACTGAGAAACCCATTTTTTTGACACATCTGGGTTTTTGGGCATTTACAATTCTTATAGGTTATGCAGCATTACGATTTAACTATCGAAATCAAAAATCAAGCGAAACATTTTTAAAGTTCGGTATTTATACTAATAATTCTCTAAATATTACTTCAACTTTAGAAACTCTTCAAAACAAACCCAGCAATTTGCACCTGGTACCAAGGAATTCATATCTCAATAATAGAAATAGAGTAATTGCTCCCCAGTTATTATTTTTTTTTGTAGCGAGTTGACAGTGCATGAGCTACTGCTTAAATCCGAACTGTCCCAACCCAGAAAACTTGCCGTTTAGTGAGCGATGCCAATCTTGTGGGGCGCGAATATTGTTGCGCGAGCGTTACCGAGTTACCAAATCATTAGGTCAAGGTGGCTTTGGAGCAACTTTTCTCGCACTAGACGAAGCTTTACCGGGAGAACCCAGTTGCGTAATTAAGCAACTACGTCCTTCTGGAACTGCACCCCATGTATTACAAATGGCACGGGAATTATTTGAGCGAGAAGCCGTAACCCTGGGTAGGATTGGGAATCATCCCCAAGTTCCACGTTTATTAGACTATTTTGAAGACCGCGAACATTTCTATTTAATCCAGGAATACGTTCATGGTTCAACTATACAGCAGGAGGTGAAACATAGCGGAGTATCAACCGAGGCAGGAGTAAAGCAGTTTTTAAGTGAAATCTTACCATTGCTGCAATATATACACTCCCAGAAAGTAATTCATCGTGATATTAAACCAGCTAACTTGATTCGTCGCGCTCAAGATGCCAGATTAGTTCTGATAGACTTTGGTGCCGTCAAAAATCAAGTTAACCAAACAGCCGCTATGCAATCAGGGCACACAGCTTTAACTGCCTATGCTATTGGTACTCCTGGTTTTGCACCTCCCGAGCAAATGGCAATGCGTCCGGTTTACGGTAGCGATATTTATGCTTTAGGAATTACCTGTATATACTTGTTAACTGGTAAATCTCCCAAGGATTTAGAATACAATCCGGCAACTGGTGAAGTGATGTGGCAACACCTCGTACACGCGAGCGATCACTTTGCACAAGTACTAGCAAAAATGATGGATGTATCGGTTCGTAACCGTTATCAATCAGCTGATGAAGTACTTAGAGCGTTGGAGATGGAGCCTTATTTAGATAGTTTGGCTTCTGGTTTAGCTGCTCCATCAAATATTAATGGTAATCCTAGAACTTCGACAGGTGTTGTAGATGGTACAAATACGACGAACAACTCCTCTACTAGTTTCTCTAGTGCTGGAGTAGCTCAAGTCGCAGCAGCTATTCGAGCTAGAAAAGCCAAAGCTGCTTCCGGCACTGCTGTACGAACTAGAAGAGCAAACAATCGCGTTTTAACATCTAAAACAGCTTCTGTATCCCCCGATTCCGGAAGATCCCAAGTACAGCGTCGCTTAAATTCTGAAAGCTTAACGAAAGCTTATTTAAAGGGAAGACGGGATTTTGCTTTACATAATCTGAGCCTGCTAAGTTTACAAGGCTCCGATTTATCAGAAACAAATTTTCATTCTTCTAAGTTTGAAAAAACTAACCTTCAAAGCGCAAATCTTTGCAAAAGCGACTTTGGACGAGCTAATTTAAGCAAAGCTAATCTTAGAGATGCAAACTTGAGTAAAGCTTACTTCAACCATGCCGATTTGGAATTAGCAGACCTTCGAGGGGCAGACCTCAGCTATGCTCATTTAAGTAATGCTAATCTCCGTGGAGCTAATTTGTGTGGCGCAAATCTTACTGGAGCTAAAATAACTTCCGAACAGTTAGCACTAGCTAAAACCAATTGGATGACTGTTCGTCCTAACGGAAGAAGAGGTTTATTGTGATTTGAAGCGCTGAAAATAAAACTATTTATTATTATTGTTTTATTTAAATTTTAATCATTATAAGCCTCTACATATTCGATAGGAAGGATAAGTTAAGTAAAAACTTTTACTCCCAATAATATAGCAATTTTAAAAACGAAGAGAACAGTCCCTCCTGTAATAATGCCAGGATATTATGAATTTAACCGAATTGTTTAAAAAGTCATCAATCAAAGATTTATTCTAAATAAATATATGCTGCTTTCGTAGCAAACTTACAATAAAAAAGATTTTGTAATTAAAATTGTATAGGTTAATTTCCTCTATAATTCCTTTAATTTTAGGATTACTATAGAGGAATCTTTGTATGAATTATCATCCCTTTTTGAAGTAGAAGATCCCAAATACGGCTTTTTTTAAGCAGCTTGGTTTTATACATTACGAGTTGATCGAGCCTTGGGCTATTAGTATCGTTAACATAAATTATTTTTTCCAGATGTGAACGCTGACGATAGAACACGATTACATTTATTTACGCTTTTATACTTACCTAAATGAATCACGCTTATTCAAAGTATATGCTGTATAATGTGGAAAATACTTATACTAAGCAATAAGTAAACATAAGTTTTATTTATGTACTTATTTCTTTATATAGAATTAATTTTTCATCTTTTGACTAATTATTTTATAAAATATATATCTAAAGATATAGATATGTTTCTTCTTACTCGATAACCTCTACTTTAAGACAGATTACGAAAAAAAATGACTTAAGATAATCTAAATTAATAACGTTCGTGGAAACTAAAATATAATGTATAATACATAACTGTATATCGATGAATTGAGCTTATTCAGTGAATGTTTCATTATGTTGCTTTATAATATCCGTATTAATAACTATAAAGAAAATCTATTATTAAGAATTTCTCACAATTGGATCTAATGCATGATCGCCTTAATGTTGCTTGAAGATAATTCTGCCCTTAGTTTCATTCAATATTAATACATCAGGACTTACGCGAAGCCTGCTTAATTCCTTTATGAGAATTGGATAATTTTGATAGCTCGAATGCTTGATTTACTGTGAAGAAAAGCGTAAATTCAATGTATATGAAAAGTATAAATAATTAGTCCCGATTTTAGACAGAGATCAAGTAGTGATGAGCAATATTAGCGAGTTAAATTTTTTATCAATGAAAGGCTCACTTGTAACGCCCGAATCTATACCAGAGGAGCTACAACAGCGATTAAGTCTATATCAGGTTTTTGTCAAATTGTATGAGAATCATGGCAGTCTCTTAAAGCAGATTCTTAAATTAGAAAACTCATGCGAATCTTCATTGAATGTAGCTAGGTTACATTATATACAGACTGTTGTTAATGGTGAAACGGTTTATCTAACTACGAACTTACGTGATGGTAAAAGTCAAAGTTTGCGACAGTCTCAGAATACTTGGACTATCGGGCGTGATCGCAACAGTGGAATTTATCTTAATAGTAAGTATGTATCTCGTCGCCATGCTGCGATTCGATATATTGAACAAGGGTTTTACTTAGTAGACTTTAACAGTACTAACGGTACTTATATTAATGGCGAGCAGATTTATCACCCAACCAAGCTTGAAGAAGGAGATATTATTCGGGTAGGTAATATCACTTTTTCTTTTTTCATCAATCAAAGTTGCTCTGTTTTACCTACAGTAGCAGTAGAGTTGTTAATGCAGTTAATACCTAAAACAGGTGATGATAACCCTGTTAACGATAAAACAGAAACATTACATTCATACTATAAAAGTAAAACGAAAACTCGAAAGCTTGATGATAGCGAGTATATCCAAGAAGATACTGAATGCGATCAAATAGCGCGGATACAAACTTTTGAAGAGCAGTTAAGTCAAGAGTGGAAATCCGACATTTTAGACCGTTTTTATAGTAAGCAAGCACCTAATGATTTAGCTTGATTGGGTACTTTAGTAGTAACGGGGAACGCAGAAAAATAGTATGTTTCTTGAAAAGATATATTATTACATATATTTCGCAAAATACTGGATACAAATCTAATTATGGCAATCGCTGTAAAACAATACGTCTCTATAGAAATGATAGCTAAAATAATTTTTATCAAAATTGCAATCACAAAATACGCTTTTTAGAAATATGAGTAAAGGCGGCTAAGAATTATTAGTCGTCTTAATTAATAGAATATTAGGACTGGGAGCAGTAATAACGGATAATCTAATGTTTTAGATACTGATACCCCTCAACTCCCCTTAAAAAAAGGGGGCTTTACGTAAGTCCTAAATATAAACAAAATTTTGTTAGAAGATATTAAGTCCGATTAATTGCTTACTATAAAGCGAACAACTTATGGTAATTAATACATATTTCGCAAAAAACGATATTTAAGCTTCAGAAATTAATACCAGATATCGTGCGAAGGCAATTTGTATTTCTATTTAATTGCCTTAGCACGAATTACCAATTATCTATTGTCTAACTCTACAAATAGAATAAATCCTCATTCCATCCGGCGATCTCCTGTGCTATTCTTCATCTAATTCTTCTTCTTCCTCTTCTTCATCCTCATCGCTTTGCTGTACCACGGAGTTAGCAGAAACAACAGCGCCTAATTCCAGCTTTTCAAGTACCTTTTGCTTAATTTCTTCAAGCATTTCTGGCTTTTCTTCAAGGAATTTGATGGCATTGTCCCTTCCTTGAGAAATATTATCGCCGTTGTAGCTGTACCAAGCTCCTTTGCGATTGATAACGCTAGTTTCTTCTGCTAAGTCAACAATACAGCCCAGCGTCGAAATACCTTTACCGAAGATAACGTCAAACTCGGCAATTCTGAAAGGTGGTGCAACCTTATTTTTCGCAACTTTGACTTTAACGCGAATACCAAATTCTTCCGTACCTTTTTTCAAGGTTTGAATGCGTCGAATATCCAAACGCACTGAAGAATAATATTTTAAAGCGTTACCACCAGTAGTAGTTTCTGGATTACCGTAGCTAACACCAATTTTCATCCGCAACTGGTTGATAAACATGACAGTGCAGCCAGATTTACCGATGTTACCAGTAATTTTACGTAAAGCTTGGCTCATCAATCTTGCCTGAAGTCCGACGTGAGTATCGCCCATATCGCCTTCAATTTCTGCGCGGGGAACTAGTGCCGCTACCGAGTCAATCACTACGATGTCAACCGCAGCAGAACGCACTAACTGATCCACGATTTCTAAAGCAGCTTCTCCGGTGTCTGGTTGGGAGATTAACAAGTTTTCAATATCCACACCCAAAGCAGCAGCATAGGTAGGATCGAGAGCGTGTTCAGCGTCTACATAAGCTGCAATTCCACCGTCTTTCTGCACTTCAGCTACCGCGTGCAATGCTACTGTTGTTTTACCAGAACTTTCCGGGCCGTAAATTTCGACTACCCGCCCCCTTGGTAAACCACCACCTAATGCTAAATCTAAGGTAAGTGCGCCCGAAGAAATCGTTTCTACACGCATCCGGGTTGCATCCCCAAGACGCATGATTGTACCTTTACCAAAAGTTTTCTCTATTTGGCTAAGCACCATATTGAGCGCTTTTTGCTTGCCTGCATTTTCTTTACTATCTGTGTTAACCGCCATTTGAGCCTCTAAAATATATTGATGTGGGGTATTGGTTGGATAATCTTAATAGAACAGATATACTATCATGCCATCTTAGCACTGCCGAACGCTATATAGTTTAGCTGGGTATTCAAAGAATATTAAAATTATTAAAATTGATAACCATTTGTTATTTGGGGATAAATATTTCAATGTCTAAGTTGGGTATAGTCCAATAGCGATGGTCAAAAAGATTTATTTTACATATATTTACATAGATCCGGTTTCACTCTATTTGTTGCTTGCGCGTATATTATAGTACTCGCGGTCAGGTTTTATCGTAACTACTAACGTTGAATAACATCTTTAATCTCTTTAACTAAGATTGTATTCTGAATTATCCTACCTATTGAAATATTAATTAATTTTTTAAACAACAGAATCTATGTAGAAATATGTTTGTTGGAGAGCAATGTAATGATATTCTCTTGCACAGCTTGTGGGGATTGGTTGCCGTTGATAGTCAACAGATGATGACGACGGTCATAGTATTCTAATATAGGAACAGTACGATCGTAGAAAAGTTCAACGCGACGCTGGACAATTTCTGGTTGGTCGTCGGGTTGCGAACGTTCTAAAGAACGGTTTACCATAACGGCTTCGGGGACTTGTAAATATATTGCCCAATTTAACTTTTGTTTTAAGTCATCTAGCAAAAAATCCAATTCTTCGGCTTGAAAAGCCGTGCGGGGATAGCCTTCTAGAACCCAACCATTGCTAAAATCGGCTTGTTGTAAATAATTGCGGATTAAATCAATCATCAATTCGTCGGGGACTAGTTCACCTTTTTTAACTGCATTCTCCGCATTACGACCTAATTCGTCTGATTTTGATATGGCTTGCCTTAGAATTTCACCTGTGGAAATTATAGGTATATCAAAGTGTCTGCTGAGGTTCTGTGCTTGAGTACTTTTACCCGAACCCGATCCTCCTAAAATGGCAAATCTCATTGTATAATCAACTCCTCTAACTATTATTAAATTTATTAGGCTTAAAATATTTATTTATTATGTATAAGTGCTTTCGTAAGAATAGTCACCCGATCGCAATTAATATTTAGCTGCATATCATAGCTACTTTTGAAGCATTGTTGATAAATTTAATTTCAGTATAAAATACGTTTTTATTTTTATTGCCCCTTGCTTGTGTATCGATACAAATATAAAACAAATATAAAACAAATATAAAACAAATATAAATTTCAATAGCTATTGACTTAAGCGCAAACCTAGTGATTGACTAAGAATGCAGCTAATCTTTAATTGCTACATACTTCTGTAGCTGAACTTAATTTACAAGTAATTTTGTACGAAATTACCTCAGCGAAAATACCGAACTATCGTGTTTTTTGACATTAATTTATGGTTGCTCAGCTAGAAAACAAGAGTGTAAATTCGACCGTTAGCTTATCACAAAAAGTTAAAGGACTAGTACAAGTTTTTACTAGTTCTTCCCGTAGCTTTTTTACCAGTGTAATGGCGCAAGCACTGAGAATTGCCGGTCAAGGTACCCCAGTTTTGATAGTGCAATTTCTCAAAGGTGGTATTCATCAGGGACAAAATAACCCCGTCGTTTTAGGACAAAATTTGAATTGGATTCGCTGTGACTTACCGCGTTGCATCGACACACCACAATTAGACGATACTGAAACTGAAGCATTGCATTCATTGTGGCAGCATACACTAAGTGTGGTGAATGAAGGTAAGTATTCTCTGGTTGTATTAGATGAATTAAGCTTAGCGATGAACTTTGGTTTGATTCCCGAAACAGAAGTTTTAGAATTTTTGACCAAACGTCCTCAAAACGTTGACATTATTCTTACAGGAGCGGAGATGCCTAAATCTATTTTGGATTTTGCAGACGAAATCACAGAAATTCGTCGTCCGAATCGGTTGTAGAATAATCTGTTAGGAGTTAGGAGTTAAGAGTTAGGAGTAGGAGTTATTTATTTTGATAGTCTTCTCTCCCATCTCTCGTTTTCCTCAAAGCCGTTTGGCGGTATAGGAGTAAACTGTTTTGAATTGCTTTAAACTATTAATTTGTGATTAAGATTGACAAAGATTTGGTTGCAGTTAAGTAGAGGATGATTCAATATAATCAGGACTTACGCAGCGACAACGGAAAATATAGTTTTCCAGGTATCGAGATCCCCCCAACCCCCCGCTGAGTTGGGGGGCTTTTAAGTCCTAATAATTAATCTTCCACTTTTCTAAAACTTTTTCAAGTTGATCTAGAGCATTTTGATAGTTGTTAAATGTGATTTCAGAGAATACTGTGGGGATGCCACGGGGAAATCTTGAAATATTTTTATCTGTTTCGTATAGGAGAATAATAGAAATATTTTTAGTTTCTGCATAAGCTAGCTCCATACCTACACCAAAAGAAGGCAAACCGAGATAAGCAATTACTAAATCTGACGAACTAACTTGGTGCTTGTCAGTTTCAAAAACTTTGGTGGGATCAATATTAGGATGATTGATAGGATCGGTGTTTAAATGTGGTACATAACTTTCAAACCCCATGTTTTTACAAAGCGAGCCAATATTCTCATAAAATGATTTGATGGCATCTGAATTTTCTATTCCTGTCAAAGCTCCAGATATATAAACGCGAAAAATTTCTTTATTCATACTTTGTCTTTCATTATCAAGCCATATTAGTTAATCTTCGATGCCTTTAGATGGTTTTAATCGTTCGTTTATAATGGGACTAAACGCAGCGATAAACGTCGCAAAAGCAGCACCTAAACTAGGTTTTTTGAAAGAAATTAGAAAGCCAACAAAAATAACTGATAATATAAAAATAACTAATAGGCTTATACGAACTCTAACCTCTTTTTTACTTTTCTCATTTTTTCTATCTTGTTCTCTTACTTGCCTATCTTTTTCTTCTTTCGCTTTTTCTAAAAGTCTTTGCCATAAATCATCTCTATCAACTGGTCTTCCTAAAGATAAGTAGTTACACAAAATTAATTACATAGCTATGACCAAATTCTCTCAAAATATTTTCAACAGATTCAACCAAGTGTTTCCAACTTTCATATGCTGATACTTCTAACCACTCATATTTGATAAAACGCCACAAAATTTCAATAAGATTTAACTGCGGAGAGTAAGTCGGTAGAAAGAAAAATTCCAAATTTTTATGTTTCCATTCCTCCATTTTTTCATGGAATATATTGCTGGTGTGGGTAGGGGCATTATCTATAACCACAACAGTTTTTTTAGTTAGATTTTCACAAAATTTATCAATACAAGCTATAACTACTTCGCTATTAATTTTACATTCAAATACATAGACATCTAAATCATTTTTACGGTTCATAAAACCAATGGCATTTAATCGTTTACTAGCACTAGTTCTAACTTGAATTTTTTCTCCTTTTTCTTGCCAAGCATATGGTAAATAAGGAGTTAAACAGAACCCTGTTTCATCCATATATCTTAAATCAATTTCACCTTCATCATCTTTACCTTTGAGTTTCTCTAATTCTTGTTTAGCAGCTTTATAATCCTCTTCAGGCGGCTTGTCTGCTACTTTTTTTCTCAATCTATGCCAACTTAAACCTAAAATTTTTAAAACTCTTTTTATTGTTTCTTTACAGACTTTAATTCCCCATTCTTTTTCAATGCGGCTACGTACCTTTTCTAGTTGTTTTGGGGTTTGTTTTACCCAAAGACGTATTTGTTCTTTTTGTGAAGAAGAGAAAGTTGGTTTTCTGCCCCGTCCTTTTTTATCATATAAGCCAACAATACTTCGTTCTTCCCAAGCTAATAACCAGTTATGAATTGTTTTACGGCTTACTCCTAAAATCTTTGTTATGTCTTTCATCGGATAGCCTTCAAAACTCAACAAAAGGCTGTGAGCGCGTTGTCTTACTTGGGTATGCTTACTAGTAAGATAAATCCTTGTAAGTAATTTTCGAGTTTCCGGACTTAAACCCTGAATATATCGCATTTTCTTGTTATGTAGATTCACCCTTAAAATCTATATACTTTATTTTAGGTAAATGTGTAAATAATTTTGTTGAATTACTTACTTTTGATTCCGATTCTACTTTATGAAAGCACATCGTACAAAATGAATCTTGAAACCTGAGTTCTATAGAGCAATCTCGGTAGTTGTGAACTGAAATTAATAGCTTACCTGTCCATCCTGGATCTACGGTAGTAGAAATGTGAGATAAACCTTGAGGAACCGTCTGTGAAACCATTGAATGTATTGTACCTGCTATTTCTTTAGAAAGACTTACAGATTCCAAGGTTTCAATTACTACTGTATCGTTGGGTTCAATTTCAATTCGCTTATCATTTCCAATATCAATTTCACGTTTGTTATTCCATGAAAAACCTTTGATTCCTATTCTTAAATCATAGCCAACAGGAGTCAAATATTTATCTTTAAATGGTTCTATAGATATCCCTTTAGACGAATCATTTCTTCTAACTTCTATTTGATTTCTAATATCTGTATCGCTAAACATAATTTTGAATTTACAGATTATGTATTAAGTTCTCATTTTTAACAGATGTTGGAGATACTAGAAAATCAGCTGCTTTCTGAGTTATTTGTTGTGACAAATGGATCTGTTCTAAAATTACTAAACCTTCTTCAATAAATGAATCTCGAACGAGAGCTTTTTCTCCAGAATTGAAACTTGTTTCGTAAAAAACTTCTTTTATTCCGGCAGAAATTATTAACTTTAAACAAGATAAACAAGGTTCTAAAGTAACGTAAATACTGGCACCTTCTGTAGAAATTCCATGTTTTGCGGCTTGAGCAATAGCGTTTGCCTCGGCATGTACTGCGCGTGATGGTAAAGTTTTACTAGCATCGCAGCTACTTAGGTCTTTATAACAGTATCCTTGAGCGGTACAGTGACTCGAACCTGATGGAGAGCCATTATATCCGGTTGCAACAACTTGCTTGTTTTTGACAATTACTGCACCCACTGGAAATGCAAGACAAGTTGAACGAGTCGCTGCCAATTTAGCCAACATGAGAAAATATTCATCCCATGTGGGACGTTGTTCATCAAAACTCATTATTTACGATCCTGAATGTATTGCTTGCTTGTTTTTAAAGACTCAACTGCCTTCTGCAATTCAATTCCTAGATAAGCAGCATGATCGGGACGTATTGCAGGTGAAGCGGTACAAATTTCTCGAACTAATTTCAAAGCATTTTTGCCAGAATATTGGCTAACAACTTCACCACTACCTGGCGTTGTTTGAGTCACAACTATTTTATTTTCTACTATTTCAATTAAGAAGTTTCCAGCACGATCATAATAATCTATGTTTTTAGAAATAGTTGCATATTGTTGTTGAATCAGTCTATCTGCTGAGTCCCAAGTATCATCATAAATATGCGCCGATTGACTAATGGTAATTAACGGCCCCATTTTTAAAGTATATTCAGAGCGTGCTTGTATTTCATCTCGAATATGTTGTTGCAAAGCTCTTAAACCCATTGCATTTGCTACCCAAGCAGAAAACATATCATTACTTCTAAGAGTAGCTGTTAATGAGATTTCTTTATCAACTACTCGCAACCAAATATGATTCAAACAAGGACTTCCACCTTTTTCATGGTCTTTGACATCCCATAAATTCATTACTGCTGAAGCCGCGTCAATCTCTTTAATAAGTTTATTAATAACTTGTTCAATTTGGTCGCGTCCAAACCAAGAACGCAAACGCTGACCATATGTATATTTTACACCTTCACGGTAGGGCACATCATCTAAAATTTGTGAAAGGTATTCTTGAATAAAATTGCGATTAACTGGTAAATAATTAGGTTCTGGAAAATAAAAATCAGACGGTTCATCGGTAATCACAGCCATCAAATCAATCAATTCTTGCCATTTTCCATCGTAGCCAGTTGGTCTGATGACTCCTGTGGTTTTAATGCGATGAATAATTTTAACCCAAGTTTCTGCAATAGTTTTACCTTCAATTCTATGTCCATAACGATTTCCTGGTAAAACTGTTGGTTGATTCACCAACATGGGAAATTGTAGCGGCGCACCCGATCTTTTAACCCCTTTTTTTACGGCGATAGATGCGAAATTTCGCGTCTCTTGCACTGCCTTTTCTATTGAATCTACTTCTTTGTATTCTATAGATTCTCGCAGTTTTTCTAAGGCCGTAGCTTCAACTTCAATATCAATATATCCGGTAATAGAAGAGTTAATTTTCCAAGCACGATGTCCGGTATCGGTTTCGCTTTGAACAAAACCATTGCGAAAAAAATCTAGCAAACATTCACACGCACCTGCGTTTTTATCTTCTTTAGTGGCATTTAGTACGACTAAATATGCTACATGGGGGTTAAATAGCAAATTACGTATTAATAAATTAATTCCTCTAGTAGGTGAATACAATTGTCCAATTGCAGCATACTCTTGAGGATCGAGCCGTTTTTGTAAATTGCTTTTTACAGTCCATCCGGTAACTATTGCTACTTGCCCCTTTCCATAAATTAATTGATTGGGCTTGTAAAGTGGGTTGTACTGAAATTTAGATGCTGTTGCTGTCATAATTTATAGGTACGAACTTTATAGCTTACAATACACCAGCACTTTTTAACTCAATTTTAATTTTTTTAACAATTTTTTAAATCTAACAACGACACGAACTGTTTTAAAACTGCCATCATTGTGTCTGTAAAAGCCGCATAATCTATTTTCTGAAAAGTTTTCCAGAAAGCAGCTATTACTATTTCAAATCAAATTATATTCTGGCAAATTATTTTAAGAAACGTTATTCTGACTCAGAAATTAAAATCAGATAAATCAGTTGTATAATTTATCCACTGTCAACAATTGATAATAATTTGTAATATCACACAATAATTTACTTTTAATTCTGAACTTTATTTTTGGTAAAAATTATGGTCTTAACTGCTTCAACAATGCTGTCTTTGGGAACAAAGGCTCCGGATTTTCAACTACCTGATGTGGTATCTGGGGAAACTATTTCTCTCTCTACGTTTACGGATAAAAAAGCTTTACTGGTGATGTTTATTTGTCGTCACTGTCCTTTTGTAAAGCACGTTCAGGAAGAATTAGCCAAATTGGGAAAAGATTATTTACAACGCGGTTTGGGGATTGTTGCTATTAGTGCTAATGATGTTAAAAATTATCCCGATGATGCACCGGATTTACTAAAAGCAATGGCGACAGAGTTGGATTTCAAGTTTCCTTTGTGTTATGACGAAACTCAGGAAACAGCAAAAATTTATACTGCTGCTTGTACTCCAGATTTCTTTTTGTTTGATGATCAGCAAAAACTGTTTTATCGCGGACAATTAGATGACAGTCGTCCGAGTAATGGTAAACCCGTGACGGGTAAAGATTTACGCAATGCGATAGATGCTGTATTAGCAGGTAAATCTTTAACAGAAGAACAAAAGCCGAGCATTGGTTGCAATATTAAATGGAAGCCCGGTTCGGAACCGGATTATTTTGGGTAAGAGTTAGGAGTTGGGAGTAATTTATTCTCAACTAACTACTAACTACTAACTACTAACTACTAACCATTTACATTTAATTCTGAATTTCTAAATTGAGGATGTAATGTCCCATCTGAACTTTACCAGCCCACAATTCGTATTCAACTCTTAGGTGTTCTGGTAGAGGATTTCCGCTCAAGCTAAGACTACGAGTAAAGTTTCTTAAGCGAACTGGCTGGTTGTTTTGTAAGGATTCATTGGGTAGCCAGTAACGACTCATTCCGTAAACTCCTTGTTCCCAAAAGTGCCGGTAACTTAAGTGTGGGTTGCCTTGCATTGTCATAATGACTCTGTAAGGCGATATTTCTAACCACAAAATTCTGGGACTACTTAAAACGCGAGGATTGGTTTGCGCGGTGGGAAAAAGGACGTTTTGCGTTTGGGATTTAGCTTGTTGTTCAGTTTTAATCGGGGGTGCATTTAATAATAGGTGGAAGCGCTGGCTATCTTTTTGATATAAAGTAGCGGCAGTTTCTACAACAGACTGGACTGGTAAATCTGTTGAAATTAACGATAAACAAACGGGTTTGCGTTGATGAGTCAGCATGAGAGGGATAGGGATGAGAAGAAGAAGGATAAATAAGTCTAATATTGGGGTGTTTGTGTCGGATTTAACGGTAGGATAAAGGGCGAGGAAGTTTATACATAAAGCTTTTGCTTGGGTATAATTTCCCGTACAGTCACACGCCAGTTTATCCTAATGTCGGCTTCTGTTATAACCGTAGAAACTAAACAAAACCTCCCCCACAAGTTAGTTGTTCGACGACCAAAGTCGGGACTATCTTTAAATGGTAAAATTCGAGTCCCTGGGGATAAATCTATCTCACATCGAGCATTAATGCTTGGCGCACTCGCTGAAGGTGAAACCCGTATCGAAGGATTGCTTTTGGGAGAAGATCCCCGCAGTACAGCTAGTTGTTTCCAAGCGATGGGAGCAGAAGTAACGGAATTGAATACAGAATTGGTAAAGGTTAAAGGTATTGGCTTGGGCAATTTGCTCGAACCTGTTGATATCTTAGATGCTGGCAATTCTGGTACCACGTTGCGACTGATGTTAGGTATTTTGGCATCCCATGCGGGACGTTTTTTTACCGTTACGGGAGATGATTCCTTACGTTCGCGTCCTATGTCTCGTGTTGTAAAACCTTTGCAACAGATGGGAGCGCAAATTTGGGGAAGAGATCATAATTCTAAAGCACCCTTGGCGGTTCGCGGGCAAAACCTCAAACCTATTCACTACCATTCTCCCATAGCTTCTGCCCAAGTGAAATCTTGTGTTTTGCTGGCTGGTTTGTCGGTTGAAGGTAAAACAACCGTTACCGAACCAGCACTGTCTCGCGACCATAGCGAACGAATGTTACAAGCATTTGGCGCAAAGTTAGATATTGATACCGAAACTAACAGCGTTAGCGTGAATGGCCCGGTAAAACTATACGGACAAAACGTAGTAGTACCGGGAGATATAAGTTCGGCCGCTTTTTGGTTGGTAGCTGGTGCAATTGTATCAGATTCAGAATTACTAGTTGAAAATGTCGGCGTTAACCCCACTCGCACTGGTGTTTTAGAAGCTTTGGAAATGATGGGGGCTGATGTTACACGAGAAAACGAAAGGGAAGTTGCGGGGGAACCCGTAGCCGATTTAAGAGTACGTTCGAGCAAACTTAAAGGTTGCACCATTGAAGGAGACATCATACCAAGATTAATTGACGAAATTCCTATTTTAGCCGTTGCAGCAGTATTTGCCGAAGGTACTACTGTAATTAAAGATGCCGCCGAACTACGAGTTAAAGAAAGCGATCGCATTACTGTAATGGCGAATCAACTTAACTCAATGGGAGCCAAGATAAGCGAATTAGAAGACGGCATGGAAATTACTGGCGGTACCCCCCTTACTGGTGCCGAACTTGACAGCTTTACCGACCATCGTATTGCCATGAGTTTGGCGATCGCCGCTTTGAATGCTTCTGGTGAGACTACTATTAATCGTGCGGAAGCTGCATCGGTTTCTTATCCAGATTTCTTTGAAACTCTCAAAAGGATTATTTAGTTCAAATATTTCAATGTAAATATCTCAAAAGAAAAATGTAATAATTCTTATCCTCTGTGTTAACGCAGGGTAAGGATTATTTTGAAGAAGTTTGAATGATTTTTAAGGAATGTAAGGTTTTCTGTAATAGCTGTTATAAATTTGAATTTTATTTATCAGTTGTTTTTGTAAAGAGAAATGAATCTTTATTTAGTGAGGGGATATTTATTAAATTAAACATAAAAAGATGATTTCAGCCGCCAGGGGTTGCAAACCCCTGGCTAATAGCGAAAGTCCATTGAAATGGATTGGAAATTACTTATTTTGGCAATAATTCATTAGAGATAAAATGCTAGAAATGGTTTGAAACTGATTTAATGTTTATCCTAAATTATTTGCAAAGTTTTGTAGTTCGACTAAAGTCTCTTGTTGAAAATTCTGAATTGTTTGAATAGAACTCGCTAAACTTTGAGAAATACCTCCGAGTTCGTTATGAAGATTTTCTACAGCTTCAGATGCTCGTTTTGTTAACTGTGCGCTTTGATTTAATCTTTGAGCAACAGGTTCTATGACTTCAACTCGCAAATCTTGAATAAGCTGTTCTAAAACTCTTTGTCCTTGGTTTTCTTGCAGTTCTCGTATTCTTCGCTGCTCTTCATAATAAATCCTGTGAAACTTTCCATGCGCCATTGATTGCTTTAATTTGCTTCACTAATTCTCTTAGTGAGGGATAAAGCAATTCATTGATATCACTCATTTTGTATAAACTTTTTATATTTGCTTCTAGTTATAGAGTTCCCAGAAAAGGCTCATAAATTAACATCATATTAAAATTCAATTGTCGATTCAAATAATTTTCTATATATTCACACACACCTTCAAAGTTTTTAAATACCTCTTCGTTTGTAAATCTAATAACTTGAAGACCATAACCTTCTAATACCGATGTTCTTTGTTCATCATAATATTTTGCTTCATCTGTAAAATGGCTTTCCCCATCAATTTCAATTACTATTTTTAAATTCGCGCAATAAAAGTCTACTATAAAATTATCAATAGGTCTTTGTCGTAAAAATCTAATTTTTAGTGTTTTTAAATAGTTATTCCACAGCTTTTTCTCTGCTGAGGTCATGTTTTTTCGTAATTCTTTCGCTTTTTCTATAAGATTTGGGTTATAGGGTAGGTGATAAGCTGTTTTAATAAATCGCTCTCTCGTCATTGCTCAATTCTCGGTAAGATCCCCCCTAACCCACGCCACTTCCTATAACGGAGGGAACCTCCGCAACGGAGTGGCTCCCCTTAAGAAGGGGGGAATAGAGTGTTTTTTATAAACACAATATAAATACGTATCTTTTTTATATCCACAGTAAATTTACTATTAATAAAAAAAAGCCCCCCTTCAGTAAGGGGGGTTGGGGGGATCTCACTACGATTGAAGCTAAAAAAAGCCCCCCTTAAATAAGGGGGGTTGGGGGGATCTGGATCTACCGATAATCCTGTCTTTGAATATCTCTCAACTTCGCTGCATCTTTCATGCCATAATCGGCACGTGCAAACCGATCTAACTGCATTTCAAAAAAGTCCCGATTTGCCTGTAAATGTTCGGGGTTTTCATCATCCAATGGATACAAAAGAGCCGTGCGTAAAGCTTGAATTACTGCTGATGTTACGTTGTACATCGAACGTTGAAAAGTGATTCCCAGTTGAATCAACATATCATCTTGACTGCGACAATATTTCTGATAATAATCAACTAAATATTTGGGTAAAAAATGCAGCATATCTTGCATTAATAATGTCGGGGGAATTCCTGCGGTACCTACAGGAAATACATCTGCATAAAGAATTCCGTAGTGAAAATCTTTTTGCTCTGATGGTACTTGCTTTGCTTGAGCGTTGTAAGATTTTGTACCTCGGAAAGGTGCAGTACGATAAAATATTGCTTCTACATAAGGTAGTGCTGCTTCATATAACCATACAAAACCTTTTGATTTAGGAATAACTTCGTAACACTCTTTGCCAACATAAACATGATGATAAATTGGACGACCTGCAACTGCAAAAATACCGTTAACTAAAAAATCCATTGCTTCGGGTACAGTTGTTAGTTTCCCTTCGTCGTACATATCTGACATCTCGAAAAAAACTGGTGCCATTACTTCCCAAAATAATCCTAAATTGGAATAGTAAGAAGCTTGACGACACTGTTCTAAAAACATATCTGGAAACAGTTTGTAGAGCAACTGCATTGCCGGATTGCCTTTAAAATAAGCTTTGATTGCTCTATCCGCATTTTGCTTGTATTCTTCAGTATCTAAAAAATCATCAAATTTACCTAAACCCATATCTTTACCGTGCCAAAGCATGGCTCGCATACAGGCTTCAGCGAATTCCATATTAATTCTGTCGTGAAACAAATGATGCCATATCTTTGGCATTTTTTTAGTTTCACCTTTTTCAATAAACTCTAAAAGTTCGGGGTGTGCTTTCGGCGTACCGCGCCAAACTCTTAAATCAGCATCATCTCCTGCATAATGATTGTGTCTTTGTAAATACTCTTTAGGTAGAAAATATTTAAAAAAGGGAAAAGGATTTAAAAACTCTCTTTCAGCAATATAAAGTAAATCGCGCCAATAAAAATCCATCGGTACGGCATATGCTTTATAAATACCGATAATTTGCATCAAGTTTTCCGGGTTATCTGGTAACATCGAACCACCAGCTTCTAAGCGGTGAATTATTTCTGCAAATTCGTGAGTTGATGGCGGTAGTTTTGCTGTTGTTTTGTCAGGTGTTTGTACCATATTAGTTGTTAGTGGTTAGTTGATAGTTGATAGTTGTTGGTTGATAGTTGTTTTTTACTTCTAATCTCTAACTACTTAATTTTTTTGTTGATAGTTGATCGTTTTTAGTTGTTTTTCTTCTTTCTTTCGGGTTGAATATTGTTGAGTGAAAAAACCGTAGAGGAAGAGAGGGAATGGAAAGAGAGGGGGAGTAGGTGAGTGGGAGATTGAGGAACTAGGGAGCAAGATGCTCCCACTACACATTTTTTATAATTCCTAACTCCTAACTCCTCATTCCTAACTGTTCACTGTTCACTGTTAACTGTTGACTGATTCAACGCTACTTGTGGAGTTACTGTCTTTTCAATAGCAGGAATATGTGCAACCATTTGGGTGGTTGTGGGTTCGCTCCAACGCACTAACCATGTGGGTTGTATTCCCAAAAATATAATTACACCTGCTAAAATAAACGCTGGCATTTTCTCATGCCAAAAAACTTTGGGATAGTAAGCTAAATCGTTGTCGAGTTTGCCAAAACAGGTACGATTTAAAAGAATTACAAAGTAAACTGCCGTTAAACCTGTAGCGACAACACACAATATTGTTTGAATCGGAAAGACAGGAAAGCTTCCTTGAAATGCGATAAATTCTGCGATAAACCCCGTCATACCCGGAATTCCGGCGCTAGCCATTCCACCTAATACAAGTAAAGCGCTAATAACTGGTAAACCTCGTACTGGACTCATTAAACCATTGAGTTTATCTAATTCGCGAGTTCCAACTTTGGCTTCTACAACTCCTACTAAATGGAACAAGATAGCTAAAATTATACCGTGGCTGAACATTTGAGCAACTGCACCCACTAACGCTAACGGTGTACTTGCAGCAGCTGCTAACAGTATGTAGCCCATGTGCCCGATGGAACTATATGCCACCATACGCTTAATATCTTTTTGAGCGATCGCCGTTACTGCTCCATAAATCGCGCTGATGGCTCCCCAAATTGCTAAAGTCGGTGCAAAGCTACTCCAAGCATCGGGGAATAAACCCAATCCAAACCTCAATAAACCATAGGTTCCCAATTTTGCTAACACCCCACCTAAAAGAATCGCTATGGGTGTGTTTGCTTCTACATAAGCGTCGGGCAACCATGTATGTAAAGGTATTAAGGGTATTTTTATCCCAAATCCTAATACTATTCCTGCTAATAAAATTATTTGTAAAGTTGCGGATAAAGTTTGGGTAGAAATAGCATCGTAATCGAAACTTGAAGAACCAGATAGCCAAACTATACCCAAGAAACTTGCTAAAATTAAGGCTCCAGAAACGGCGGTATAAATCAGGAATTTAATACCCGCATAACTGCGTTTTTCTCCACCCCAAATCGAAATTAATAGATAAAAAGGAATTAATTCTAGTTCGTAAAATAGGAAAAATAGCAGTAAATTCTGGGCTGCAAATGCACCAGCAACCCCACCGCTAACTAATAGAATTAGAGAATAAAAAAGTCTCGGACGTTGCGTTTCTTTACTGCTGCTGTAAATAGCAATCCAGGTGAGCAGACCATTTAACAGCAACATTAATATTGAAAGTCCATCAACACCCAATTTATAGCTTAAACCGAGAGTTTCATTCCAAGGAAGATATTCTTGTAACTGAATGTTGGGATTATTGATGTCAAATTGTAATAATATCAAAAGATTCCAAACAAAGGTAATTCCTGCAATTAATGCAGCACCCAAACGAATTCGGTTGCTGGGAATTTTGGCGGGTAATAAAGCGATTATCGCAGCCCCCCAAATAGGTATCCAAATTAAAGCGCTGATCATAATTAGTGGTTAGTTGATAGTTGATAGTTGTTAGTAGGCATGGGGCGTGGGGCATTGGGGATTGGTAATTGGTAATTGTTCACTGTTCACTGGTCACTGTTCACTGTTCACTGCTCACTGATAACTGCTCACTGATAACTGTTCACTGATGACCGATTGCTGTTAACTGTAAAAATTCATGTCCCCAATATTGCCAAGTAACAATCATCCCTAAAAGACCAACTCCAAAAAGCACTGTGAACATATAAAATTGAGTTTGTCCGCTGTTGCTGTACTTCAAATTTTCACCGCCACCAAGGGATATTAAGCCAACTAAATTAACGATGCCATCAACCACAAATCGGTCAACCATATCTGTTAATTTGGAAAGCAGATCGACACCTAAAACAATACTTCCTCTGTATAGTTTTGGCGTATAAAAGTCATAGGCAAACAAATCTTGTAAACCCTTCCAAGGGAAGCGCACGGGTTTAGGAATATTCCCTAAGTAAATTACTCCACTGATGCTACAACCAAAAATACTTGACCAAATTAATAACAGTGCAACGTCTTTATTTACAGTTGCCCAATTTGGTAAAAGTGATAAATTTTGTAATATTAAAGGCAGATGCAGCACGAAACCGAATAAAACCATCATCGGTAGAGTCATTTGCCAGCTAACTTCGGGGGAACGTACACTCATGGGTTTAGGTTTACCACCCCAAACTAAACCAAATTCCCTAGTTAAACTCACTGCTGTTAAAGCGTTGACGGCAACGATTACCCCTACTAACCAAGGTTGGGTTGTCCATAACCCGGAAGCTAATTTTAGTAAAGCCCAGAAACTACCTAAAGGTGGAAAGGCAATCAAACCCAAAAGCCCTACTATATAAGCGATTCCCGATATAGGACGACGCGACCACAATCCACCTAACTGGGTGATATCTTGAGTAATGCTGTTCCAAACGATTGTACCCGTACTCATAACTAACAAAGCAGCACCACAAGCATGGGTAAGCACTAACAACAAAGCTGCTTGATCTTGTTGAGTTCCCACAGCGATGAAAACCAAGCCCATGTACGTACTGACTGAATATGATAAACAGCGTTTGATATCAATTTGCGCGATCGCAATTAACGAACCACCAACCGCACTTACAACACCAACCCCTACCATTGCACTTGAGGCGATCGGTGATAAATTCAAAACTGGTTGTAGCTTAATTAATACCCAAGCACCACTCGCGACAACTACCGAATTCCGCAAAATGGTACTGGGAACTGGCCCTTCCATCGCTTCATCCAACCATAAATGCAGGGGAAACTGAGCGCATTTACCCATCGGACCTGCAATTAATGCTAAACATACTAACGTTATTACTGTCGGGTTAACGTTAGCAGTTGCTGCCCAATCTGCTAAATCGTTATAATTCCAGGTTCCAGTTAGAGGATATATTGCTAATACACCCATCAACAGAAACAAATCTCCTATCCTTTTAGTTAAAAAAGCATCTCTTGCACCTGTCACCACCAAGGGCTGACTAAACCATAAACCTACTAATAAGTAAGTTCCTAAAGTCAGAACTTCTAGAATTACATAACTGAAAAATAAGTTATTAGTTAAAGCTAAGGCACACAAACCTGCTTCAAATAATCCCAGCAGAGAATAAAAGCGTCCCCAACCCCAATCCATTTCCATGTAACCGATGGCGTAAATCTGAGCTAATAAATTTAAGCCACTAATTACAGTCATGGCTGCAAGACTAATTGCAGATATTTCTAAATCGATAGACAATCTTAAACCCGCAGTTTCCAACCAAGGTATAAACACTTCATAAGCCGGTTGATTCCAACTAATTGACAATGCAACCGAACTATGAACAAAGGCTAAGAATGTCATGATTAAATTGACATAACCCGCTGGTCTTGGCCCAGTTTTTCTAATAATTCCCGGCGACCAAGGAATAGCTAAAAGCCCTCCAATCAAGGCATATATAGGCACTAGCCAAGCTGATTCTAGCAGAAATTGCGCCATTTATTCCCCTTAAACAAAGCAGTAAAATAAAATCCGGCTATAGATTAATAACTAATAACCGTGTTATAAAGATAGTATTTAGAAAAATCAGTAAGATAAATATTTCGTAATCTTTCTTATCTATATATAGAGTAGCTTTATATGCAGCAAAAAGGAATGAGTCTGCCAGATAATTAAGCGATATTGGGTCTAAGTAATTCTTATATATTAAATTTTGATTGTATATATAGATTTTTGTCTATGTAAGCTAATTTATTTGATTGAGTAAGTTTTGAGTGATATGTAGTTAGGAATGACTGCAACTGGCATTTTTTCTAGTACTCCGCCACATTAATTTTGCGGGGTAACGCGCTCGTAGTGGGAGCGTCTCGCTCCCTCGTTACAACCAGCGAGCGGGACGCTCGCACTACCTCGACCCATCAGAACTTATGTGGTGGAGTACTAGTAGGGTGCTTGTACACTGGTTAACTGATTTTTAACGTAGCAATAAGGTTAGAGTGTCACGCAGCAACGAGCCGATTTCCTGCAAAGTGAGGTATAGCACATATCGTTATAAAGGAGCAGGGATTAATTTGTTCAGGAGTAGAGGAATGTACCTCTTAGATTTGCAAACTGCTGTAATTTATGATGATGCGTTACGGCTTTTACAAATTATGATTTTAATTTGAGTATATTTCGTGCCGTAACACAGCCTACAAGCTACAAACTAACTACCAACTATGACTTCACCATCTAATTCAGATTTAATATAGCTGACAATTGTCTCTACATTTTCCAAACCTTTACCATAATCGATAACATTTGTTGGGATAAATGGCGAGCTTTTGATTTGAATCAATGTCTCACCATCCCCTAGACTTTGAGTTGATATTTTGATATTTTCTCCATAACTCATCCATGTCATTTTTGTTTTGGCTTTGATAGTACCTGTTGTTAAATCTTTCTCTTTTATAACAGCCCTATTTAGAGAAATAATTGCTTGTTCGCAAATTGGCATTACTTCATTAATTGATCTATTAACGCTCATTTTGCGAGACTGGCGAGGACTAGTATTACTTGTATCAATTCCTTTCTTCTGTAATTTTTGATCTGAGAAATAGCTAAATACTGCATTGAATAATCCGAAACCAATACCAAAGGATAAACCATATATAGAACCAGTATAAACATCACCTGATTGAGAAGAATAAACTATTCCCGTCCAAACGCCTAAAAATAGTGCTGATAAGACAAATATCCTAATGTATTTCATCTCTTATATTTTCCTAATTTTTGTCCAATTTAAAATAGAGGGTGCGTAACCAACTGGGATGTTGATTTTTTGTAAATTATCAATTGAATGTAAACCTATTTCTTGATGCTCGTAACTGATTTTAGGTAGAAAATCGCCTATCTAGTTACAACCATAAGTCATGATAAAAACGTGTTTTCCAGGAATAACTTCAAATAAATAGCTATCGATTATTGCTTCAATTTTAACATTCACAGATGTTTCTTCTTGAAACTCGCGGATTAAACAATTCTCAGGTGTTTCTCCTAATTCAATTCTTCCACCTGCTAAATCTCATTCCGGAGCGTTCGTTTTTGAGTAATAGCGCTTTACCATCTATAATTAACACGCCTTTAATTGATACGGGGAAATCCATTATTGAAAATGCTAATGGTTTACATTTAGTTATAGTATCAAGACTTTATTAAGTATTATGAACAACTCCATGCAAAACTACAACCCCAGCGATGTCGGACAAATCAACGGTAATATCTTTGGTTTACCCTTTGATTACGATTCCGCAAATTTAGTTATTGTTCCCGTGCCTTGGGAAGTAACGGTTTCCTATGGTGCTGGTACAGCTAACGCACCACAAAGAATTCTTGATGCTTCACCACAGTTAGATTTATTTGATTTCGATAATCCCGATGGGTGGAAGCAGGGAATTTTTATGATGGAAATTCCTCAAGATATTTTAGATAAAAATAAATATTATCGACAGCAAGCAGCAACAATTATTGAAAGATTGGAGCAAGGTAAACCGTTAACGGATGCACCCGATTTAACATCGTTACTTACGGAAATTAACCAAACTTGCGAAAATGTAAATAAGTGGTTATTTGATAAATGTCAGCAATCAATTAACGATGGTAAGCGCGTTGCAGTCATCGGTGGCGACCATAGTTCGCCTTTGGGTTATATGAAGGCTTTAGCTAATAGTTATTCGGGCTATGGCATTTTACACATCGATGCTCATGCCGATTTACGTAATGCTTATGAAGGTTTTGAATTTTCCCATGCTTCGATTATGTACAACGCGATGAAATTACCGCAAATATCTAAATTAGTTCAAGTAGGTTTGCGGGATATTTGTCATGATGAAGTAGAAACGATTAACCAATCTAATAATAGAATAGTTGCTTATTACGACCCAATTATTAAACAAAAACTTTATTCTGGAACTACTTGGATCGATCTATGTAAGGAAATTGTTAGTCATTTACCCGAACAGGTTTATATTAGCTTCGATGCCGATGGTTTAGATCCTAAATTATGTTCAAATACGGGAACTCCGGTTCCTGGTGGTTTGGAATTAGAGCAAGCTTATTGTTTGATTCGAGAAGTGGTGAAAAGCGGTAGAAAAATTATTGGTTTTGATGTTTGTGAAGTTGGTGATGCTGAGTGGGATGGTAATGTTGGTGCGAGGGTGGTTTTGAAGTTGGCGTATTTGATGGATTTGTCGTGGAATAGGTAATTGGTAATTGGTAATAGGTAATAGAAAATATAATAGTTATGCAATTAATTAATCTAGTAAATCAATTTGTAGTTTGCATTAAAAATCAAGATTATACAGCCTCATTAGAAATACGAAAAATTTATCAAGTTATTCCCGATCCTAATGCTACAAAACATCACATGATACGAGTAATTGATGAATCAGGTGAAGATTATTTATATCCTAGTAATTATTTTGTAGAAATTGAAATACCAAAAGCGGTTGAAGAAGCTTTTTCTATTGCAAGTTAAAACCCATTTATAAAAGCTTTGGAGGTTAATCTTATGATTGCACAACCACAAGAAACAAAACTTTATACGCCGTCAGAATACCTCGAATTTGAGGTAAATTCAGAAGAACGTCATGAATACATTAATGGTAAGGTTGTTTGTGTAAGTGGTGAAAGTCCGAATCATAATTTCATTTCCGGAAACATTGGAGCAGCTTTAAATTTTGCATTCAAACGTAAACCATTCCATACTTTTATTATTAACCAAAGACTTTGGATTCCAGAAAAACGAATTTATGCTTATCCCGATGTGATGGTAGTTCAAGGTGAGTTGGAATTGCAAGAAGGTAGAAAAGATACAATTATTAATCCGTTAATTATTGTTGAGGTGTTATCTAAATCGACTAGAAGTTACGATAAGGATGAGAAGTTTTCAGCTTACCGTACAATTCCAACTTTTCAAGAATATGTTTTAATTGACCAGTATACAACGCAAGTTGAGCAGTATTTTAAAACTGGTAAAAATAGCTGGACTTTTTCTGAATATTTTGATGCTAATGAAACTGTTTGTTTAAATTCTATTGATTTTGAAATGGGAGCATCCCAATATTGCAAAAATAAAATTTGGTAGTGCGAGCATCTTGCTCGCTTGATATACATAGCGAGCAAGATGCTCGCACTACAAAGAAATAAAATCACACATTTGGGATGCTCCCTTTGAAATTAGCATTGAAGATATTTACGATAAGGTTGAATTTGAAACTGGCGGTTAAAACCGCACGCCATTTGCTACAACGCGGCGGCAGTCCCTTCAACGGAGGGAACCTCCGCACAGGGCTGCCTTGGGAACCCGCGCAACGCAATGGCTTGTCTACACAAACGAAACCCACCTTCGTGGGTTAATAAATTTATTGAATACTTTTAAAACATCTAGTTATTTTTAATATCCCACTGTACGGGGTCTAATTGATAATAATTGTGCAATAATTCATAAAGTTCTGGATGCTTTTTTTGTAGCTGCTGTGGTTTCTCAAAAAACGTTTCGGTTGCTACAGAAAAAAATTCAGCGGGACGAGTTGCACCATAACTATACATAACAGTTTTTCTTTGTTGCTCTACATCGTTACACAACTGTTTGTATTCTTTTGCCATCACTTTTGACCAATAAGAATAATCTGAATTACTTTTTAGAATTGGAACACCTTCGACTTTTCCCTCTTCTTGATCTAACTGATGAGCAAATTCATGTAAGACAACATTTTGTCCATCTTTCCAATTAAAAGTATCTTGTTTAACCTGTTGCCAAGATAATATTAATAAGTCTTTACTCCAGGATTCTCCTAATCTGACAACGGGCTTTTCTTCAACTACATATTTTCCGCTGAAGGTAGTTTCTTTTGTAAAATAAGCTGTAGGATAAATTAAAATAGAACGCAATTTAGGAAAGTATTTTCCTCGTTCGTTGAGCAGAAGCAAACAAGCGACGGCAGCAATAATAACTTTCATTTCTTCGGTTACTTGCAATCCATTACAACCAATGAATTGTTTTTCGGCTAAGAATACTTGAATATGTCCCTGAAGTCGTCGTCTTTCGGTAGGGGAAAGATGGGGGTAAATTGGAAGATTGTTTTCAATGATGGAATTCCAAAGTGGTGGAAAGGGATGGTTTTTTATACGATTTCTTTTTTGTTTGATTAAGGTGGGGCTGAGTAAGATTGCGATCGCGATTATTATGATGATGAGTAGGAATATTATTGCTTGTGGCATTTTATAACCGTCACGGTAGTAAATATATTTGGATAATAAGATATTTGTTTTTACCGTAACTTACTGGGATGGGAGATGGGGTGATTTGGTGGGTGAGGAGAAACGCCCGCAGGTTGTAAACCTGGGGCTATAGGAACTAAGCCCACCTGCGTGGGTTAATAAGGTATGTTTTTGTTTAAAATTGTATGAATATAAATAGAATGATAGCTTATACAGAAAAACTACCCATTCACAATCTCAGTTAGTGCTTCATTAATTACATCATCGCTAACACCACGCCGCTTCAAACTCGCAACTAAAGCATTAACTGTATTGTTTTCCAATCGTTCCAAATCGACACGAAGCCCTTGTCAGTCAATAAAGAGGAGTATCAACAGCAATTAGAATCAAATATCCATAAGCTTGTGGAACAAAAGAAATTTTTTGATACTGAAATAAAAAATCTCCAACAGCAATTTAATGAACTAGATGCAAAAGTTTATCTTCAATCTATTGATTACTATGAGCCAAAGTATGAATTTGTTAGTTCTGAAGACTATATATTTATGCTGAAGGATATCAAAGTACAACAGAACGACATGCGGAAAAACAATCAAGCCTATATTTGTGATACTGAATGGACTGTTGGAGATAGCAAAAGGGAAGGTAAAAAGATGGTAAATAACCTTCTGAAATTGGTAGAGAATGCATTTGAAGGTCAATGTAAATATGCAGTCAAAGAAGTAAAATTTAATAATGTTGAATCTTTGAAGAAAAAAATAAATAGTGAGTTTGAAAAATATAATAAATGTTTGCAAAGTTTGCAATGTAAAATTTCTGAAGAATATTTAAAAATTAAGTTAATAGAGTTAGATTTACAGTATGAATTAGAAGATAAAAAGCAACAGGAACGAGAGGAAGAGAAAGAGATTAGGAAACAAAGTAAAGAACGTGAAGCTATTGAGAAAGCAAGACAAAAAGCCGAGGAAGCTGAAGAAAGAGAAAACATTCACCAACAAGAGCTTGAAAGAGTCAGACAGGAAGTACAACAAATAGAACAAGTCCAAAGCGACAAGCGTAAACAACTAGAGCTAAAAATCCAGGAATTAGAACGACAAGTTGCTGAAGATAGAAGTGATAAAGAAAATGCTCTTTCTGAATCTAGAAGACTTAAGTCCGGATACATTTATATTGTTTCCAATATCGGCTCTCTCGGAAGAGATATATACCGAATATGTATAACTTATCGTAGTCGAGAAGATGAATATATCCGAGATATGAACCCTGTAGTTCCATTTCAATTTGATGTTCACTTCAAAATTTTCTCGGAAGATGCTTTAGATACTTTACAAAGGTTACATCAACGTTTTGATGATAAAAGAGTAAATATTGTGAACTCAAGGAGAGATTTTTTCAAAGTTTCAATAGATGAAATTGAGCAAGCGGTTAAACAAATTAAGAAAGAAACTGGAGTTTTAAGGATTGATGTATTTGAAACTGCACCTCAAGCATATGAATATCGTCAAACTGTGGCTGCACGTAAAAAGCTGCAACCAAACCTAAACAATCAATTTTTACAAGTGGATGAGAGTGCTTAATTTGAGCGCCTAACTAACTGCATTTTTCGGCACTAGCAATAAATAAATATTTACAACTTAACAGTTCCCTATTCCCTGTGTTTCTTAAAAGCAATAAAATAGATAATTTACATAAAATTAAGCTAGAGTGAGCGAACAACTCTAAAACCAATATTGTTCAATGTTTCATTTGCATAATTAAACTGGCGGGAACTAGAACGACACAAAAACGGCTCGTTACGCCATGAACCACCACGCATTACACGAGCATCATTATCATTACTGTCTAACCAAGCATCTCCATTTGTAAGTGCTTTTTCATAATTTTCATGCCAATTATCTAAACACCATTCCCAAACTAACCCATGCATATCGAATAATCCAAAGGAATTAGCAATTTGAAAACTACCCACTTCTGTAGTTTTTTCAAGATAAATCCCTTTAGGTTCCGAACGATAGGGATAGCGACTATCGTAATTAGCAATTTGGAAGTTAATAGTTTCTCCAAAATGAAAAGGGGTTGAAGTTCCGGCACGACAAGCGTATTCCCACTCTGCTTCACTAGGAAGACGATACTTGTAACTTGTTTTTTGAGATAGGCGATCGCAAAATTCGACGGCATCAAACCAGGATACTTGAGTTACAGGATGATTTTTACCTCCTTTACGGTTCGGAAGAAGTTTAAGTTTTTGACTAACTTTAGGTAATGTTACAATTTCTCTCCATTGTGTTTGTGTAATAGGGTATTTACTAATAAAAAATGGTTTGACTGTTACTAAATGTTGAGGTCTTTCTTCAGAGCATCGCTTTCCTTCAGATTCCGGTGAACCCATCCAAAATTCTCCTCCCGGAACATAAACCATGTCTAATACAACCTCATTCCCAAGTTCTTCTTTTAAGCAGCAGGCTTGTCCTTGAGAATAGTCTATCTCTTTACCTTGAGCATTTATCGTAACAACAGTAAAATCAAATATTTGAGTTCCAGGAACTGATGGGGTAATCAATTCTATATTCTGTTGTTGTATCAAGCTTTCCACATTTCGATTAGAAGCAGGAATAATATCAACTTTTTGATTTACTGAAGGCTGATTAAATTCGCTATTCCATTTGTAAGCTTCTAAAGCTTCAATTTGTCCAATAAAAGCGTTCAGTTTCTCCCTAGTTTCCAAGCCAACTAAGCCGCTATTTATAAGTGCATTCAGAAATCGTAGTACTTCCGTTTGCCCTTCAGAAAATAAAAGTTCGGTTAATTGTGAAAAGAAAACATAATTGTTACTACCAATATTGTTTATTCTGTTGATTAGATAATCAAAGCCCGTGAAATTCAAAAGCGCCCTACGCTCATCAATAGCGTGAGTTGATGGCATATTTATGAGTAATAGTATTAATTGGGGCTTGATTTCCATAGTCATTTAATTCTAGATACTTGTAGAAAAATTCCAAAATTATGTATTTTGTGCTGTCTTTAGTAACTCCACAAGCTCTAAGGGTAAATCAGCCAAAATGCTTTCAATTAATGTACCCTCGTTTCTAAAATAGCGCTGTTGAGTTGTTGGTTCTGAAATATTACCTCCGGCGTGATGTAGAGCAACAACCTCCCAAGCATCATCAAAGACTGGAGAACCAGATGAGCCTTGTAAAGTAGAGGTCACATACTGCACTACATTACCGCCTACATATTGAACAAAATTATTCTGAAGAGAAATTTGCTTTGGTTGACCTAGTGGATGTTGAATAATATTGACTCGGTTATCGCGCTTAATTCCTCTGGACGCTAATGGCAACCAACCCCATTTTTGCCCAGGTTCCCCTTCAATTTCAACTAAAGTGTAATCTAGAGCTTGATTGGTGTGAAAAATTCCATTAGATTTAGGGCGGTACTCATAAGTTGTTTGAGCTTCCCCTTGAAAATTCTCCTCATAATTAAAACGAAAAATTGTACCTGAAAGTAAATCTGAACTGGGTAAAACGTGGTTATTAGTTAGCAATAAATTCTGAGCCACGAGAAACCCCGTACCCGACCAAGATTCTTGACTATTTCGCACTCCAATATAAGCAACTGCCCGCGAAACCTCAAGCCCCTGCTGTAAAAATGAAATTGGGCGTAGCGTCTTTTCCCCAATTATTTTCTCGAATACCGAAGCTACAGTTTCACTTCCTCGCCAGTCATTGATTGCAGGTAATGCTGCAATTGGGGTCATCATGTCATATTTTGTCAGCAGTGTATCTAGAAATTTTTGCTGCTGCATTCCTACCAAGCCTTTTAGAGTATTTAAAAATAGTCCTAATGCTTCATGGTCATAAGTTAAACGTCCGTAATTAGATAAATAGCTGACTATCTCAATTATTGCTACAAGGCGTTTACCAGAAATGTCCATCATTGGTATCAACGGTTTTAAATCTGCTAATTCCAAAATTTGCTGACGCGATCGCTCTGTAGCTAATTCAGGTAAATCTTTTAGCAGGGTTATCAGTTGTTTGCGGTCTTCAGCTTCTAAATTGACCATAATTTTAGTTTTTTGACAAAGCAATGTATAAATTTTGCAGCAAAAATTATAGTATTCCAAACTTACATTCTTCGCAAACAACTTTTTATACTATCGGTTCTGCTGAAATCTGAATAAAAGTGATGAAATAGCACGATCAAACAACAGCTTAAGAAAACAAACCCTCAACATCTCTCGACTGATGTCAAACTCTAACAATCTCTACACCTTCAGAAATTTTTGAATAATATATAATGTATGGCTTGGAGCAAATGATCTCGTGTTTTACCCATATCAGGAACCTGAGCCAGCATTGGTAAACGATTGAGAATTTGAGCAATTTGTTTATCGGCTACAAGTTGATTCTGTTGCGCGATATAAACCCAAATATCTTCCAAATCTTGTTCCACTTTGTAAGACAGTTTATAACTATTCATTTTTATCAATCCTGTCCTAACTTACGCTTTCCCCGCGCTTTAATATTTTCTAATAAGTTAGGTAAAGATTCATCATCATATTCCGTATACTCCCCATTTTTCAGTTGCTCTGCACCAACTGCAATATCCCGCTTTAAAGCCTCCAGTTTCAACTGTCGCAATTCTTCCTCTGTACGCTCAAGCTTATCTATCATTTCCTGAAACGCACTTGCATCTTGAACCACAACTTCCGCTCTACCATTCACAGTCAGCACTAAAGGAGATTTAGTAGCCTTAATCCGCTCTAAAAACTGCTTAACATTCCGCTTAAAATCCGTCAAAGAATGAATATTATCCAAATTAATCATAAAAGTACCTAATTAAATATTTAATAAAGTCCCTATTAAATCATACAACATCACCATCTCTCTAAATCTTTTACCTCCGCGCTCTCAGCGTCTCTGCGGTTATATAATTCTTACTTACTTCCTTCTCTAAGATTACCTATAAAAACTCTCCCCCCTCTCACCTCAACAAAACTACCCAAACTACCGTAAAATAACCTTCATACAGCATCTACTTAACAGTGTTCCCCATGCTCTGCGACTACCTCGTACAAATCCTGACCGCTCGCGTATACGATGTTGCTCAAGAATCACCTTTGGAAATCGCTCCATTACTCTCAAAACGCCTAAATAACAATCTTTTGCTCAAACGCGAAGATATGCAATCCGTGTTCTCTTTTAAACTACGTGGTGCTTACAACAAAATGGCAAGCCTGACACCGGAGATGCTGCAACAAGGTGTAATTGCTGCTTCTGCGGGAAACCACGCTCAAGGTGTGGCTTTGGCTGCTTCTAAATTGGGTACTCGGGCAATTATTGTGATGCCGAAAACTACTCCCCAAGTGAAGATTGATGCTGTTATCGCGCGGGGTGCTGAGGTAGTTTTACACGGCGATAATTACGATGATGCTTGTGGATATGCTCGCGAGTTAGGAACCCAAAAGAATTTAACGTTTATCCATCCCTTTGATGACCCCCATGTGATAGCGGGACAAGGTACGATTGGCATGGAAATTTTACGACAATATCAAAAACCTATCCATGCAATCTTTGTTGCAATTGGTGGTGGTGGTTTGATTGCAGGGATTGCAGCTTATGTCAAGCGGTTGCGTCCGGAAATTAAGATTATTGGGGTTGAACCGATTGATGCGGATGCTATGTATCAATCTTTGCAGCTTGGGCATCGGGTACGTTTGTCTCAGGTAGGTTTATTTGCCGATGGTGTAGCGGTGCGACAAGTTGGCGAGGAAACCTTTAAGCTTTGTCAGCATTATGTTGATGATATTATTCGGGTGACTACCGACGATACTTGTGCGGCGATAAAAGATGTGTTTCAGGATACACGATCTATAGTTGAACCTGCTGGAGGATTAGCTATTGCCGGAGCTAAAGCTTATGTCGAAAGAGAAGGAATCGAAGGTGAAACTTTAGTGGCGATCGCCTGCGGTGCTAACATGAATTTTGACCGTTTGCGATTTGTTGCCGAGCGTGCGGAATTTGGTGAGCGTCGGGAAGCTATTTTTGCAGTGACAATTCCGGAAAAGCCGGGAAGTCTGCATAAGTTTTGTGAATGCATCGGTAAACGTAATTTAACAGAATTTAATTATCGCATTGCTTCGGAGAAGGAAGCGCAAATTTTTGTCGGGGTGCAAATTCAAAACCGTGCGGATGGGGTAAAGATAGCTGAAACTATTACCAATTGTGGTTTTCCCATTATCGATCTAACCGACGACGAATTAACAAAAATGCATTTGCGTCACATGGTAGGAGGGCGATCGCCATTAGCTCACAATGAGTTATTATATCGTTTTGAATTTCCCGAACGTCCGGGTGCATTAATGCAATTTGTAGGTTCGATGAGTCCTAATTGGAATATTAGTTTATTTCACTACCGCAATAATGGTTCGGATTACGGCAGAATAGTTGTAGGAATGCAGGTTCCACCAGAAGAAATGGAAGAATGGCAAGCATTTTTGGATACTTTGGGTTATCAGTATTGGGATGAAAATAAGAATCCAGCTTATAAATTGTTTTTGGCATAAAACCAATTGCGAATTATTAACAAAAAACCTGCCACTAATGTAAAGACGCGATATAATGCCCTCCGGGCACGCTGAGCCGCACGCTCCGCGTGAACGCTAACGCGTCTCTACAAGGGTTTCGGGTGCGTAACAAGCAAATTCTATATATCAAACCAGCAACACCAATAATTTTTAATATTAAAATATAAGAAGAAAGTAATTTAATTATTAGTTATATTCAGCTTACTTTATCTATTAAATAAAAACCTACAGCAAAAACTACAAAATGAAAAAAATACATCTACCATCAGGAAGAGAAATCCCCGTTTTAGGACAGGGGACTTGGCGAATGGGTGAAGACAGCAGTCAAAAAGATGCTGAAATTACGGCTTTGCGTCTCGGTTTAGATATGGGAATGACGCTCATCGACACTGCCGAAATGTATGGCGAAGGTGGTGCCGAAAAAATTGTAGGAGAGGCGATCGCCAATCGTCGCGAATCAGTTTTTCTTGTAAGTAAGGTATATCCTCACAATGCTAGTCGGAAAGGTGCGGTTGCAGCTTGCGAAAGAAGCCTAAAACGACTCAAAACCGATTGCATCGATCTTTATTTACTACATTGGCGAAGTTCGATACCACTTTCTGAAACCTTGGAAGCATTTGAATCGCTCAAGCAAGCTGGGAAGATTCGAGATTACGGCGTAAGTAATTTCGATGCAGATGATATGAAAAAGGCAATTAATCTACCAAATGGTAAGCAAATTGCCACAAATCAAGTTTTATATAATTTGGCGCGTCGCGGTATTGAATGGGATTTGCTTCCTTGGAGTCGCCAAAATAATATACCCATCATGGCATATTCACCAATTGAACAAAAAGCTATTTTAAATAATTCTGTATTAAAAGCTGTAGCGTCACGACACAATGCAACTCCCGCGCAAATTGCTTTAGCATGGCTACTTCAACAACAAGGAATAATCGCAATTCCTAAAGCTAGCAATCCAACCCACGTTAAAGAGAATAGTGCAGCTTTGGATATTCAACTTACTCAACAAGATTTAACCGAACTCGATAAAGCTTTTCCACCGCCAAATCGTAAAATGTCGTTAGCAATAAGATAAGAATGTAGTAGTTCATTCCATTAATTCCGACGGGTTGTAGAGACGTTATACATAACGTCTCCCGACGTTTGAAAGAAAACGAACCAGTCAAAATTAATGGAATCGACTAGTAGTACGAGCAAGATGCTCACTTGTAACACACAGGCGATCGCGCTACTTCTTAACGGTACTTTCTTTGTAGTACGAATACCTGTTTTAACGGGTTTGGGTAGTGCGAGCGTCTTGCTCGCTGATGGCTTCTAGCGAGCGGGACGCTCGCACTACCTCGACCCCTCAGAATTAATGTGGTGAAGTACTACTACTCCACCACATTAATTTTGCAGGTTTAAGATACCTCTTCGTAGGTTGGGTTAAGCGGAGCGCAACCCAACATCCGTGTTGGGTTATGTCCTATCGGACACGCTTCGCTAACACGTTGTTCAACCCAACCTACAATTACAAACTTTGTACCCCTCATAACTTATGTGGTGGAGTACTACTTCAAGTAACCCGGTTTTTTGATTGTATTTAAAACAAATTGTCATAAGCTATAACCCATATTTTGCAATCATTCCTGGCTATATTTGCCTATACTTTCGCCACCCATCTCAAAAAAACTTGTAGTACCCCCTTGACACACTTGTAATACAACCTGTAATATTGGGTTACAAGGGTAATACAGCAACTACAAACGGCTGGCATTAACTCATCCGAACCATGAAAATTGAATTGCCATATATGGGTGTGTAACTCAGTTGATTAGAGCGCCTGTCTGTCGAACAGGAAGTCGCGGGTTTAAGTCCCGTCATCCCCGTGTAGCCTTGTCTCTGATTTTTAGTTAGAGAACCGTCAAGGCTTCAATTATGTCCGGGTAGCCAAGTGTTTAAGGCATCGGCTTGCAACACCGACAATCGTGGGTTAAAATCCCACCCCGGACTCCAAACAATGCAGAGATAGTGTAATTGGCAACACCACAGTCTCCAAAACTGTTGTTCTAAGTACCCTTCGGGAACACCTCCGGTGAACGAGTCTTAGTCTCTGCGTTTATGGTGTCGTCAGCACTATAAAAATGGGTCGGCTCGCCTATTGGTGCGGGCAGCTGTCTGTAAAACAGTCCATTCCGGTTGTGAGTTCAATTCTCACCCGACCCACTATGGAGAGGTCGCTATTGGTAAGGTAAGCTGTTTGCTAAACAGTCGTGGATTTAAGTTCACTGTGGGTTCAATTCCCTCCCTCTCCGCCTGAGAACGTGGTGTAACTGGATAACACGTCAGTCTACGTTAGCTTTAGCGGCGCGATAGCGCTAACTGAAGATTGTAGGTTCGATCCCTACCGTTCTCGTTACATGGGAAAGATGTTGAAATGGCTGGCTTGAGATGCTGAATTAAACTAGTCATTTGATAGTATCCATCTTTCCTTCTTTATCCCCCGGTAGCTCAGTTGGTAGTAGCGCCTGTTTGTTAGCGAAGCGTGTCTGAAAGACATAGAACAGGAGGTCGTCAGTATCTCCCAGAGGGAGACGCTGCGCTAACAATTCTGACCTGGGGGACTCATTGCCCTATAGCTCAAGCAGGCAGAGCAAGCGGCTGTTAACCGCGAGGTTGTAGGGTTCTCCCAAAGGGAGACGCTGCGCGAACGATTCCTACTAGGGCAGTTCATTGGGAAGTAGGCAAATAGGTAAAGCCGTCGCACTTTGAATGCGAAATTTGAAGGTTCGATCCCTTCCTTCCCAGCTTATGCTGCTGTAGCCCAACTGGAAGAGGCGCTGGTCTTAGAAACCAGGCGTTGTGGGTATCTCCCTCCGGGAGACGCTGACGCGAACAATTCCCACCAGCAGTATTATCCTGTAACGCAGTTAATAAATGCTGCCACTTGGATTTATGGGTCGTTAGCTCAAGCAGGCAGAGCATCCGGCTTTTAACCGGAAAGTTCAGAGTTCGAGTCTCTGACGACCCACCTTGCCCCTGTAACCCAATTGGAAGAGGTGCCAAACTTAAAATCTGGAAGTTGCTGGTATGTCCTGTCGGACACGCTTCGCTAACAAATCCAGTCAGGGGTATTGCAGAGGCATTTTGGTCTTTGTTTTTTATAGGAGTGAATCTAACATTCCTACTTTATGGGGTCATAGCTCAATTGGATAGAGCGTCCGCCTTGCACGCGGAAGGTTAGGGGTTTGATTCCCCTTTTCTCCACTGATGGTGTTTGAAGTCAAAGTGGTCGAGACGCTTGGAAGGTGGAACAAGTAATTAGCGGGTATGTCCTTACGGACACGCTGCGCTAACAAGTCCCGTCAGACACCCATTTTAAGGAAGATGCTGCTCATGGGAGAGCAACTGCATAAGGAAAACCAGAGTAAGGTCACACTTAGGGGGTTCTCCCAAAGGGAGACGCTGACGCGAACGATTCCTCCATTTTCCTTTACCACCAGAATTCGATCGCAAAAAATAAATTATTTCTTACTTTAGATACTGGCAATTTGTGTCAAAGTTAGAGGATGCTGTTTAAATATTGCTTTTAATCAAGTAAATTAATTTAAGTTAGATTCCTTCTTCACTTCAATTTATGACAGTTCCCGAAAATCGAGAAGCATTTATTCCCTACCGTCGCAGTGATATTATCAAACTTTGCTTGGATGATGGTCGCTTAAATGCTGCTGAAACTCAAAAGTTTAAAGATTTTTGCGAAATTTTATCTTCATATTTCCATTTTCGTTTCCACAAGACGCTGGAAGTTATTAAAGATAATTATGTGCCTTTTAATCCTAATGCGGATGTTGAGGCTTTAGTTCCACCAAGCTTTGAGCAGTACGACGAGATGGAATCCGGTGTTGTTGATGGATTCAATAATATTTTAGAAAGAGCAAATTATATTAGATTACCTGAATATGATGTAAAACAATCATTGGGTCAAACATCTTTAATAGATTTAAAAACTGAAGTTGATTTTGATGATTTCAATCGGTTTATCTGCTATTACCGGGGTGATTCTTATAAAACCATTATGCAGAAAAAGTTCTTTTTTTGGAAAAAGGAAAAGAGAATTGATATTTTTGAAAGAATTGTTTTATTGATTAAATTCAAGGAAGCCGCTTATTTTCGCGCTAAAAAAGACAAAACAAAAGAACGTAAATTTATGCCTGGTAAAATGTATGTTTATTTCTATAAAAATATTCCTAAATTAGATATTGATTTACTCTTTCCTAATGTTACTACCAGCATGACTTGGAAAGACAGACTATTATTTGGTATTCCCGCGATCGGTGCTGCGATTCCGTTGATTTTAAGAGCATTACCAAATATATTGTTACTAATTGCCGCAATATTATTTGCATTAAATGCAAAACCTTTGATAGAAGAGTTAAAAGTTGAAGAATCTCAAGTCAGAAATATAATGCCCGTTTTAGTCGCTACTTTATCGTTAGGAATGGCTTTGGGTGGATTCGCTTTTAAACAATATAGTAATTATAAAAGTAAGAGAATTAAGTTCCAAAATGATGTGACAGAAACGCTGTTCTTCAAAAATTTAGGTAATAATGACAGCGTTTTTCAAACGTTTATTGACCTAGCAGAGGAAGAGGAGTGTAAAGAAATCATTCTTGTGTATTACCATTTGCTAACTAGCGAAAAACAACTTACCCCGGAAGAGTTAGATGCTCGTATTGAAACTTGGATGCAGAAAAAAGTGGGTACTACTATCAACTTTGATATTCAGGGACCTTTAGATAATTTAGCAAGTATTTTTGGTAAGGTAATTACAAATGATGTATCTGAAGAGAATTTACCGGAAATTCCATTGTTAAGCTATGACAAGCAAGGATTTTGTAACGTTCTTCCTTTAAATGATGCCAAGAAAGTTATTGATTATGTTTGGGATAATGCGTTTAATTATAACGGGATAGTTTTGTAAAAAAGCTTTGCATAAAATAAGTTGCTATTTGTGGCCGAGAAAATAATATTTAATACACTTCGTCATGATTACCTATATCAACAAATACGGCATTTCCATCATCGGTAAAGTAAAACAATACTCTCTCATCGTATCCTAAGCTGAAACTCCATAAATCTTTGAGCTTTCCTGATAACTTATGAGTTTTCAAGCTTGGCTCAAAAGGATCGTTTATAAATAGTTCTACCTTTTCCCAAAATCTTACATCTAATTCTCTATCTACCTTAGTTTTCTTTTTAAAACTGCGCCTGAATGAAGAGCTAAAACTTAGTTCTATCATTAATCTTCGATCATTTTTCTTAGTTCATTTATATTAGAAGAGAACTTCAATTCGCTATTTTTTTCTTCTACTTTACTATTTTCAAAATTATCATATATTTCTTCTCGCCTTTCTTCTCGGAGATATTGTGTCAGAAGTAGTTGCATTTGCTCTTTTTCCTCAACGGACAGATTTTTGATTGCTTCGACTAAATCGCTAAAAGTCATAACTATAAAGTCCGCGCTGTTTTTATCAAATGAATTTAGGACGATAAATGATAAATAACCTGGGGTTATCTCGATATCTAGTTTACGCTATTTTATCGCTGTATGCGTGTAGATTAATTATCCCATTGCTTAAAAGTCACAACCCTAACATCTTAAATCATAAAACTTACGTATCTACACGTAAACTACAAATCAAGAATATGAACTGATGGTGCTTGTCAGTATAAACTCTGAACTCATAAAGTCACAGTATAGGTTATATGTAGTAAGTTATATCGCATCTACTACGTAACGGTGTACTTATTTTTCTTTAATCTTGATTTTTTTCTAATTAAAAACTATTCGTTGAGACTACAGCAATTTTTAACTTCCTCAGCTTTTAGTGAAAATTTTGGTGTGGGATTGCTTGCTGTTTCACTATTAGAAGTTGCAGCATTAATCGTTACAATTTTATTTTTTAGCAAAAAAATCCTGGAAGCAAAACAGGAATTAAATAAAGAGATAATTGGGCGCAAGCAAGCTGAAGAAGTGCTGGTTTTAAGCCAAAACCGTTTAAAATTGCTTAACAGTATTTTAACTGGTGTTCCTTTGGGAATGTCGGTTGAGCAAATAATTAAAAATACTATAAAAGAACTCAATAGACATTTTCCGGATTTAAAAGTTGGTTTTTCAAACATAGATAACAATGGTATTCTAACTCTTACTCATTTTGTAGAAACAACAGATACGCCAGACATTGAAGGTTTCACTGCTGACTTAACTACCGCTCCGGATTATTTTTTCACTTTAGTAAATGGTCAGAAATTTATTGTTGAAAATGTTGCTCAAAATAAATGCTTAATATCTTTAGCATCCGATATCTTAAAAATTGATAATCAAGCTATTTTAGAAATACCGCTACGAGATTCGAGCGGGTTAATTGGTGTACTGGGTTTTTACGATTCGCAACCACGAAAGTGGAGCGAATATGAAGTTAATACAATTACTGAAGTTGCTAATTATTTAATTGTGGCAATTCAGGATATTCAAAGTCAACAGGAAAATAAACGCATTCAAGTAGAACTAAAGGAAAGTGAAGCATTTTTAAGAACTCTTTATGAAGTAGCAGTCGCTCGTAATTTTGAATTTGAGCAACGCATTCAATATTTATTAGCAATGGGATGTCAAACATTTGCTGTAGAGTTTGGAATTTTGGCACGCATTGAAGATAACCGCTATCACGTAACTGTGGCACAGGCTCCAAATGACTCTCTATATCCGGGATATAGTGTGGAATTAGAGCAAACTTTTTCTTGCGAAGTACTTGATAATGATGAACCTTTAATAATTGCACATAGTAAAAATTCTCCTTGGTGCAATCATCCTGCTTATTTAAAATTTGGGATGGAATCTTACATGGGGGCACGGATATTAGTTGCAGGTAAAGTTCATAGTACTCTATCGTTTTCTAGCCTCAAACCACAAAAACAACGATTTCAAAATAATTACAGGGAATTATTAAAGTTGATGGCGCAATGGGTTGGTAGCCAAATTGAACGGGAACAAGCAGAGCAAGCTTTGAAACAGCAATTCAATCGTGCTTTGTTACTCAAGCAAATTACCAGTGAAGTTCGCCGTAGTTTAGATGCAAAGCAAATTTTTGAAACTACTGCGATTCAAATTGCAAATGCTTTTAACGTCAATCGCTGCTTAATTCATAACTATATACCTGGTTCAATCGATCGGATTCCTACTGTAGTGGAATATTTAGAACCTGGATATCCTTCGATGCGACACTATCAAATACCGATTGAAAGTAATTCTCACGCAGAGAAAATGCTATCTCAAGATAGCGCGATCGCAACACCAAATGTTTTTACCGAACCGTTATTGGAATCTGCTGTAGATATCTGTGCAGAAATGCAAATCAAGTCGATGTTGGCAATTCGCACTTCATATCAAGGTGAAGCGAATGGCAGTATCGGTTTGCATCAGTGTAATTATTATCGTCAGTGGACTAGAGATGAAATTGACTTATTAGAATCTGTAGCTGCTCAGGTGGGAATTGCTGTTGCTCAAGCTCGTCTTTTGCAACAAGAAACTCAACAAAAACAAGAGCTTACGATCAAAAATAGTCAGTTGGAACAAGCAAAACTTGGTGCTGAGGCTGCTAATCGTGCTAAAAGTGAATTTTTAGCGATGATGAGCCATGAAATCCGCACGCCAATGAATGCGGTGATTGGTATGAGTGGGCTTTTGCTGGATATGGATTTAACTCCCCGACAGTTGGATTTTGTGGAAACCATCCGCAGCAGTAGCGATACATTACTAGCTATTATTAACGATATTTTAGACTTTTCTAAGATTGAATCGGGTAGATTAGATTTGGAGGCAATTCCATTTAATTTACGTAATTGTGTAGAAGAATCTTTAGATTTATTAACCCCTCAAGCTGCTGCAAAACATTTGAATTTAGCGTACATAATTGATTCTCAAACTCCAACTTCGATTGTTGGAGATGTTACGCGAGTGCGGCAAATACTGATAAATTTACTTACTAACGCGGTTAAATTCACTCAAGCTGGTGAGGTAGTTGTTTCTATAACTGCCAAACAATTAACCAGTAGTTTTTCAACGAGCAATTATCAAATTCAATTTGCTGTCAGGGATACGGGGATTGGTATTCCTCAAGAGAAGATTAACCGATTATTTAACCCTTTTACCCAGATTGATGCATCAATGACTCGTCAATATGGCGGTACTGGATTGGGTTTAGCTATCAGCAAGCGCTTAAGCGAAATTATGGACGGTACGATGTGGGTAGAAAGTACTGTAGGTGAAGGTTCTACATTTTATTTCACAATTGAAGCCCAGGAGGCAGCATCGGCACTTGCACTTACCAATCTTGAGAATATTCAACCACAGATGGCGGGTAAACGACTTTTAATAGTAGACGACAATGCCACCAACCGCAAAATTCTGACTTTACAAATGCAGAAATGGGGAATAATTGCGATCGCAGCGGCAGACGGTTTGCAAGCTTTGCAATTAATAGATTCTGCAATTAATTCTGAGCAAAAGTTTGATATGGCGATTGTAGATATGCGAATGCCGCAAATGGATGGTTTAAGCTTGGCTTCGCGGATTCATTCTATCCCGGATTACGAACAGTTACCCATAGTAATATTAAGTTCCGTCGATAGATTAACTCAACAGCAGCTTGCAGCCAAATCCGAATTTGTTGCTGTGCTGAACAAACCGATTAAACAATCCCAACTATACGATACCTGCGTTCGTATTTTGTGCGGAAAACAAATTTCTGTTTTACCTTCAACATCTTCAACTTCTAAATTCGATTTGCAATTAAGCGAAAAACTACCCCTACGGATTCTTTTAGTGGAAGATATGCCTTTAAATCAAAAGGTAGCTTTACATATGTTACAAAGATTGGGCTATGGCGCTGATGTTGCTAGTAATGGCTTAGAAGCACTTTCTAGTTTGCGCCTCAGAGATTACGATCTTGTTTTCATGGATGTACAAATGCCGGAAATGGACGGATTGCAAGCAACGAGGTGTATCTGCAAAGAATGGTTGCCTCCCAAACGCCCTTGGATAGTTGCCATGACTGCAAATGCTATGCAGGGCGACAGAGAAGAATGTTTAAATGCCGGAATGAATGATTATGTTAGTAAACCCGTGCGGATTGAAGCTTTAATTGAAATTTTCCATAATTATCAAAATTTACAGCAACCTTCAAGTCAAGACTCAGATTCTACGGCTGTTTTTAATCGAGAAAAATCGATGGGGAGTGCCCTGCCAGTGATTGATGCTCAAATATTGCAAGAATTAAAAGACATGGCTGGTGATGATGCTGATGAAATGGTAGCGGAATTAATTGATAGCTACCTCGAAGATGCAGCACCGAAATTACAAGAAATTCGCTGTGCGATCGATAAAGATAATGCAGAATACCTACGTAATTCTGCTCATGCGTTAAGGTCTTTAAGTGTCACAATTGGTGCTGTATTGCTGGCTCAAGTATGTACCGAACTAGAAGCTATAGGTCGTTCTGGAACAACATCTAATGCTTCTACTTTACTCAAAAAGCTTGATACAGAGTACCAACGAGTTAAAACAGCTTTGCAACAACACTATCCTACCAGGAGGACATCATGATTAATCCCGAATTGCAAAATAACCCACCCCAAATTCTCATAGTAGACGATCAAAGAACTTTACGATTAGTTCTGCGTAAAGCAATAGAGAATCTTGGATATGGGGTAATAGAAGCCTGCAATGGAGAACATTGTTTAGATATCTGTCAAAAAGTTACGCCAGACATGATTTTGCTCGATGCTATGATGCCCGCAATGAATGGCTTTGAATGTTCTACTAAGTTACAAACATTAATGGGTGATAATTGTCCGCCTATTTTGATGATAACAGTTCTCGATGACCAAGAATCAGTAGAACGAGCCTTCCAGGTAGGAGCAAGCGATTACATTACAAAACCTATTAATTGGGATCTACTTGCTCAAAGAGTAAATCGTTTATTAACATCTGGTTGGGCAATATCGGAACTCCGCCGTCAAATCGAACGCGAATGTCGATTAACAGTAGGTTTAGAAACGGCTAATCGAGAATTACAAAGTCTTTCTTCTAGCGATGTATTAACTAAAGTAGCCAGTCGCACCTACTTTAATGAGTACTTACAGCGCGAATGGAAACGATTGGAAAAGTACCAATTACCTCTATCTTTAATTCTATGTAAAATTTGTTTTTCACAAATAGATTATCAAGGTAAGGATGAGTATTTATGTCATATTGCTGACACCATGCGTAAATCTAAAAAGCGCTCTACCGATTTTATTGCTCGCTACAGCGAATCAGAATTTGTGATGATTTTAGCTAATACTCAAGCAGAAGAAGCAACAGAAGTAGTTAAAACCATTCAAAATTCTATAGAATCCTTAGAGATACAAAACGAAATTTTAAAAATTAATTTTGGAGTTGCTAGCATGATTCCTAACTCGGAATCATCTGCTTATAATTTAGTTAAGAATGTGGAACAACAGTTAATAATTAACAATGAACAATTAACAATTATCAATTAATAGTGGTTAGTAGGGTGTGTGACGGCTGCGATAAGTTATCATACCCAACGAAATAAATTAATTTTGCCGTCACGCACCTTTCTCTATTAATAATTAACAACTAACAACCATGCTCTGACTTAAATAATATACATACCGCCAAGATATAAAACAATTAATTCCAAAACATCATAATTTGTAGGGTGTTGACGGCTGCGATTAACTCTCAAATCAAACCAAATATATTCAAATTGCCGTCACGCACCAACCTTATATAATTTGTGCTGACAATGCATTTAACTATTCAAAATCGTCTTTCACGACAATGAACAACGATCAAATCTTGCTTTTTTCGATGGTTAATTGTTTTGGTGCGTGACGGCAATCTTAATTTATTTGTTGGGTTTTGATCATTCCTCCTAGCCGTCACACACCCTACAAGTAATTACTTATTCATTGATAACTGATAATTAATTTACCCCAAATAAATAATATACATACCACCAATATATAAAACAATTATCCCCAAAACATCATAAGTAAGATATAACCTTGATGGGCGTGTGGCGCGGTAAATTAATCCGACAATCGCTAGGGAAGTCATCATCATTGCGATAATCGCGGTGAAAATATGCACGTTGCTTATTTTTGTCCATAAATCACCTTTTATATAAATAACGTCGTAAACTCCCAAAATTGCCATATTAAAAATATTAGAACCAAAAACGTTAGAAATTGCTAAATCAACAGCATCTAATCGTACCGCAGCGATTCCAGCAGCAACTTCAGGAAGTGACGTGGTGATTGCGATTAACAACGAACCAACAAAACTTTGTCCCAATCCTGTTTCTTGTACTACTCTGTCTCCCAACCAAGCCAACCATACTCCAAGTATGACGATCGCCAGCGAGCATAAAGCAAACGTTAGATATGCTGTTCGCGATTTAACGTGTGCGTATTCAAAAGCTTCACTTTCTTGAGTTAATACTTGATTGCGCCGTCTCGATTCAAACTTGGCAATCAAACGAGCGCTGATTAGATAAATTACGATTAACACAATACTGGGAATACCAATCCAACCCACCATCGGATCTAAGCCTTTACCCGCCAAAAATATCCCAGCCGCAGCAATACCCAACATCAAGCTACCCAAACCAGCCGCTAACCCGTGACTAACCTGTGCTTGTTGAAAAAGCGGACCTCCTCCAGTAATAATATCTAATATTGCCAGAATCGTTAAATTAAACAAGCAGCTACCAAAAATACCTCCTGCGGCTAAATCCGGTGCATCCAGATAATTAACCGCACTTACACCAGTTGCTAATTCCGGTAAAGAAGTACTTCCAGCCAGCAAAATAGCACCTACCCAATTACGTCCTAAACCACTCTTCTCAGCCACCATATCGGCGCTTTGCGAAAGTTTTGAACTTACTGCTATCACCAGCGCTATACATATAATGACTTGAATCCAAAGCATTTAGGACTTCCCCCATTTACGCTGTTTATCAGATGATATGTTATTACTTCCCGACACGAATTGTAAGCTGTTTATTCTTAATTTGTAATTAAATTGGGGATTGGGGATTGGGCATTGGGGATTGGGCATTGGGAATAGCGAGTAGAAGTTAATTATTCTCCCCCTCTTCCCCCTCTTCCCCCTCTCCCTTCATCCTTACTCACTGTCTGACATATTCATCAACCGGGGATAAGGCAAATTGTACTTGGAGAATTCTCGTTTGGCTCTTCTTGTCAAGTCGGTTTTGTAAATAAATTCATCTCTTGCATCTAGGGGATAACTTTTAAGTTTAAATAAGGTTCCCCAAGGTTTTTCTTCTACAATTACTAAAATCGGAAGTTTTAAATAAGTGTATTTACTGGTATGCGCTACTCTATACAATGTTTTTTTTACTAATTCAACATCTATCTCGTGTGCAAAGTAAAACTCGGTGATTACCTGGGCTTCCAACTCACCCATGTTGGCATTAGATACGGCAGTTGTCCAGATTTTATTGTGGGGTATGGTAACAACGTTATCCTCTGGGGTTTGTAAGCGGATTCCTCTTAACCCGTAACTAACGACTTCGCCGTAGAAATCTTCTATTTGAACGCGATCGCCAACTCGATAAGGTACTTCAAATAAGCCAATGATTCCAGCAATGATAGAACTTACGTAGTCTTTGAAGGCAAAACCTAATGCTACTGCGACAGTACCTGTAACTGCAATTAAGTTTTGTCGCGATATGTTTAAAAACAAGTTCATTAAGAATATGACGGTGATAGTTAAAACCATCATTCTTAAAAAAGGCAAAAATTGTTTAACCCGCAATCGCCATTCTTTAGCAACTTGTTCGGATAACCAAATAACTACTTTATCAATAACTTTGATCAAAATGTAAGAAATTACTAAAGCAATCACTGCTTGACCGATTTTCCAAGTTGTAATTTTACTAATCAGTTCTTTGGTTTGTTCGGCGGTTTCTTTAGCTGCATCATCGGCAGATTGAGCTAAAACAAGATTAATAAAATTAAAAAATAAAGTATTCATATCTGTGAAGAGGGGGGAGAGGGGGAAGAAGGGGAGACAAGGAGATGAGGAGAATAATTAATTTCTACTCGCTATTCCCAATGCCCAATTACAAATTAGTCAGATTCATGAATAATAAAGTTGTTATTTGCTAATTCACTTTTTAGTCGGGGATAATGAATCGGGTTAATAGTTAGTATTTCATGTTTTTGCTCTACCACACCTTTACGACGCAACCTTTGTATTTGTCCTTTAACTAAAGTTTTTTCGTCTCCCAAACTTTCGCTGAGTGCGGATAAAGTTAGATCGCCGTGTAACAATAAAGAATATATTATATAGTGTTCTTCTGCACTTAAACGCGGCAAATTAGGTAATTCTGGATTTTGCGCTTCGAGAATTCCTTCAGTTTTGTCCCTTTCGGGGTTGTCTGGATCTTCAGCTTCATAACGAATTGAACTTAAAAAAACTTGTGCGGCTACGGTGTTTACTCCTTCACTTATATCCGCTAATTTTTCAAAATATTTACTTTGATAACTTTCATCTTCTTCATTATTATTAGGAAATTCTATATTAGGTTTAGCAAAATTAATTTTAAATTTAGAAACAATTGGTTCAAGCCATGCTTGTAGTTGTTCCCCTGTAAGTCTGGGTAATTCTAAATATTCGCCACAGTAAGCTTTAAAATGAGAAACATGATCGAGGTATTCCCAACCAACTTTACCCGCACCAATTACCCAAAATCGAGAATCATCTTGAAGCAGTACGTCTTGTAAATAATCAATTCCTTCCAAGCCATCAACGCAGCGCAAAAAACACCAGCTTAAATTAGTAATAACAACAACTTCTGATTGTTTTGATGGCGTTACCAATCCTCTACCTAATTGCTGTTGTAACTTGGTTTTAATATTTTGAGTTTCTGGCCTACCGATCCATTGTAAAGGTCGCAGCGGTATTTCTCGTTCCGATGCCCAATCTTGTAAACTCTCAGTTAAAATACGCGACACGGTAGTTACGGGAGAACTCAAAATAACTACAGAATTATCAGCCACTTGAGGATTGCTGCGCCATTTCTCAAAAGCTTCATTTAAAGTTGACTCAATCGCTTCCATATCTGGGTTATCGGTAGGTAACTCATCCACAGCTGCAATTAATTTAGATGCAAGAAACGATGGTAGTTCAATTAATGACTTCTCAGGCTCTGGCGTTTCTTGCTCATCAGTCGTAAACCTAGACAGCAATGTTTTCCGATTATCAACCAACCAGGTTTGAAATCGGTTAAAAAGTGTACCCATTCAAGCTATTTCTTTCCATCCTAGTTACGAGTATCTTACCGTAGCGAGCAGCGAGCAGTTAACAGTAAACAGTAAACAGTGAGCAGTAACTAATAAATATAGGACTTACGCACCAATAACGGAAATAAGCGTGTTACAGACATTTTAGATCCCCCCAACCCCCCTTAAAAAGGGGGGCTTGCGTAAGTCCTAAAATAAATATTAAAGGTTTGCTAAATTTGACTACAATTATCTAAGCAGGAAATTCATCATTACGCGGTAATCGTTTGCTCTATTTTCTGTGTAACTCTGTGTCGAATAAGGCTATCATCTCCATAGTTAATTTTGATTCAATTAAAGAGTCCGAAAAAACAAAAAAAGACCGACTCCTCGAAGAAGCCGGTAAAATTAAACTCGATTTAAAGTTAAATGCTACTTTTGTGCATATTTGAGACTTTTACTACACGGTAAATTGATCGATCGTAATTACGATATCGTTGAAGTCATTGTCACCACCGTTGGGTAAATCTTCAAAACCAAAGGTGTCATTACCAATTTTTTGAATATGATCGAAGCCATCACTACTTGCTCCGGGGAAGGAGAAGTAAACAGTTGCATCACCGTTTTGTGCTGCTTCTAAGTCGTTATTGGCAATAATTAGAGGTGCAATGAAGGAACCAGCTTCAAGTTCAACAAGTTTTCCGCTTTCTGTGTTGTCATCGCTAGTGGAGAATGCAGAAGAAACCAAGTTGTTCAAAGCGGCTTCTAGATAGCCTTGATCACCAACTGCTACATCGCCAACAGCACCAGTAATATCATCAACTGCGTAGAAGTAAACTTCGTTATTGAAGTCAGCTTCTCTGCTGATGGTGTACTCTACTGTTACCTTAGAACCATCTTCAAAAGCATTCAAGTCAATTAGTTCAACTTCTGTACCGTCAGGAGTTACGATCGGTGTTTCGTTTAAGTTGTCGATCGCTACTTCTTGTGCAGGTGATACAAGAGGTGTGTCAACGTTTAAGAATGCAAGTTGGCCACCTTGAACTAAATCTGAATCGGCGATCGCACCGTCTCTGATGCTGTGAGCTTGAACATCAAACAAGAACAATTCGCCAGCTTCTTCACCAAACAAGGTGGAAACATCAGTGATACCGGAGGTTTCCCAGTCACCGATGTCGGTGGGGTCGCTATCAGTTTGACCTTCAGGAACGGCGCTGCGGTCAATTTGAGACACGCGAGCCAACTCACCAGAGATGGGGTTTAAGCGCCAGATGGAAGCTTCTTCTCCAGAAGTTTGACCAAAGTTGCTCGTGGAGCGATCTTCTTGGAGGTAGATGAAGCCATCGTCAGCCCATTCTAAGTTATCAGGGCTACGTAAACCAAAGTCAGGACCTGCAAATTGTCCGGCACCTGCATCATCGCCATCATAAAGGATGTCAAGTTTGGCAGTAATATCACCAGTAGCGATGTTGTTGAAGTCAACATCAATCTTGTAAGTAGTACCCCAATCATCGCTCGGGAACAAACTACCACGACCAGTGGAAGCCATTACCGCAACAGTACCATCTTCGGGGTTAGTTGCTACATCTTCAGGACGAGAGAAGGCAAATGCGCCTGCATCTTCAGCTAACTTATCTTGTTGAGCTTGAGTAGCAAAACCGTCAGCATCATAACCGAGTTCATTTTGGATGCTACCGTCACCATCGGAATCTATAGCGCTACCCTTTTGGTTGGGGTCATAAATATCAATTTCAACCCAGCTACCATCACGGCTTTCAAAAGTTCCGTTGAACTCTTCAGGTGAAGTTTCGCCGCTATCAGCTTTCCAAGCATAAACCTTACCATTTACAAGACCATTACGCTCAAGGAAGCTAGCATTGGCACTTCTATCTTTGGTACCAACGTACATTAATAGAGGCGCACCACCGCGATCGTCACCGATAAGGATGGCAACGTTTTCGGTGTTTCCGGTATCTAACTCAGTAACACTTTCCCAACCAGCACGGCCCATCCAAGGTACAGCGTACATGGTGTTAGTTGCAGTATCAACTACAAATTCGGTACCACCGTAGCTTTCTTCGCCGGTAAAGAACATACCATTTTCTAAACCGCGACCTTCACCGAATTGGTGAGCTTCCATATACTGAGCGGAACATAGACGATTCAAACCGCCAAATTCCAAATCAGATGCTTCGTCTACAACTTCACCTTGACGGTTAATAATTGTATCGTAAGCTAAACCAACATCTTCTAATTCACGAGTAGTTTTATTGATGTCGAAGTAACTTACTCTAGCACCAGTTAAGAAGGTTCCATTTTCTAATTGGTAAGCATAACCTTGAGATGCTCTTAACTCGTGGTTAGCTAAAACCCTAACGGTATCATCATCTAAAGCAAAAGCACCTAAACCATCTAAGATACCAGGAGGAGTGTAAACTTGTGTACCCGTGTTGAAGCTCTCACCTACGGTGAAGATGGGATCAACACTATAACCTGAACCTTCAACACCCTTCATCTGAGCAGGAGAACTGGTATCAAAAGTGTTGTCCGCCGAAACTTCGTTAACCGCGTCAACAGGATTTTCTAGGAACGCAAGCTGACCACCTTGAACCAGGTTTGCATCTTCAATTACACCATCTCTCAAGCTGTGAGCTTGAACGTCAAATAGGAATAAATCTCCTGGTTGTTCGCCAAACAAGGTGGAAACATCAATAATACCAGAAGTTTCCCAATCACCTATATCCGAAGGATCGCTATCAGTTTGACCTTCGGGAACTGCATCACGGTTGATTTGAGATACGCGCAGCAATTCACCAGAAGTGGGATCTAAACGCCAGATGGAAGCTTCTTCTCCAGAAGTTTGACCAAATTGACCTGTAGAGCGGTCTTCTTGGAGATAGATGTAACCATCCGAGGCCCATTCTAAGTTGTCAGGGCTACGTAGACCGAAGTCAGGACCTTCAAATTGTCCGGCACCTGCATCGTCGCCATCGTAAAGGATGTTTAATTCAGCAGTAATATCACCAGTAGCAATGTTGTTAAAATCAACATCAATCTTGTAAGTAGTACCCCAGTCATCGCTTGGGAACAAGCTACCGCGACCAGTGGAAGCCATTACTGCAACTGTTCCATCTTCGGGGTTTGTTGCTACGTCTTCAGGACGAGAGAACTTGAATGCACCTGCATCTTCAGCCAACTTATCTTGTAAAGCTTGAGTCGCAAAGCCATCAGCATCGTAACCAAGTTCGTCTTGAATATTACCGTCAGCATCAGTATCTACCGCAGAACCTTTTTGGGTTTCATCGTAAATCTGAATTTCAACCCAGCTACCATTACGGCTTTCAAAGGTTCCTTTGAACTCTTCAGGTGAAGTTTCGCCAGTATCTGCTTTCCAAGCGTAAACCTTACCATCAACAAGACCGTTACGCTCTAAGAAACCAGCACCTTCAGTTCTATCTTTGGTACCAACGTACATCAATAGAGGCGCACCACCGCGATCGTCACCAATTAAGAACGCAACGTTTTCGGTGTTTCCGGTATCTAATTCAGTAACACTTTCCCAAGCAGCGCGACCCATCCAAGGTACCGCGTACATGGTATTGGTTGCAGTATCTACAACAAACTCAGTACCACCACTAGTTTCTTCGCCAGTAAAGAACATACCATTTTCTAAACCGCGACCTGCACCGAATTGCTGAGCTTCTATGTATTGAGCGGAACATAAACGATTCAGACCTTCAAATTCGAGGTCGGATGCTTCGTCTACAACTTCACCTTGGCGATTAATAATTGTATCGTAAGCTAAACCAGTACCTTCTAGTTCGCGGCTTTCTTTGTTGATGTCGAAGTAACTTACTCTACCACCAGTTAAGAAGGTTCCATTTTCTAATTGGTAAGCATAACCAGCATTTGCGGTTAACTCATGGTTAGCTAAAACGCGAACGGTATCTTCATCCTTAGCAAAAGCACCTAGACCATCTAAGATACCAGGAGGAGTGTAAACTTGTGTACCCGTGTTGAAGCTCTCACCTACGGTGAAAACGGGGTCAACTTTATAACCATTGAGACCCTCCATTTGAGCAGGAGACTCTGTATCAAAGGTGTTATCAGCAGAAACTTCATTAATTCCTTCAAGAGGATTCTTCAAGAATGCTAATTGACCACCTTGAACCAATTTAGCATCTTCAATTACACCATCTCTCAAGCTGTGAGCTTGGACATCAAAGATGAACAAGTTACCAGGTTGTTCATCGAATAAGGTGGAAACGTCAATAATACCAGAGGTTTCCCAATCACCGATATCCGAAGGATCGCTGTCAGTCTGACCAGTAGGAACTGCATCACGGTCAACTTGACCGACGCGAGTTAAGTTACCAGACTCTGGATCTAAACGCCAAATAGAAGCTTCTTCTCTAGAAGTTTGACCAAATTCACCGAAGCTGCGGTCTTCTTGGAGATAAATGAAACCATCCGAGGCCCATTCTAAGTTGTCAGGGCTACGTAGACCAAAGTCAGGACCTTCAAATTGTTGAACACCTTCAACAAGACCTGCATCATCGCCATCGTAAATAGCATTTACGTTAGCAGTGATGTTACCATTTGCTAAATCGCTGAAATCTGCATCAATGATGTAAGTGGTTCCCCAGCTATCTTCTGGGAACAAGCTACTACGACCAGTGGAAGCTAATACTGCTTTGGTTCCATCTGTAGGACTTGTAGCTAAATCTTCAGGACGAGAAAATTCAAATGCACCTGCTGCTTTAGCTAATTCATCTTGCTTGTCTTGGGTAACAAAACCGTCTGCGTCGTAACCCTCTGTACCTGCAAGACTAGCATCGTAGATATCGATTTCAACAAACTTACCGTCACGGTTTTGACCAGTACCGTTGAATTCAGTAGGAGTGGTTTCGCCGCTATCAGCAGCCCAAACGTAAAGCTGACCATCAACAAGACCATTACGCTCTAGCACAGTAGCATCAGCACTTCTATCTTTTGTACCAACGTACAATAATAGAGGAGCGCCACCACGGTCATCACCAACTAGAATTGCTACTGTTTCGGTATCCCCTGTATCTAATTCAGTAACACTTTCCCAAGCAGCACGACCCATCCAAGGTACTGCATACAAGGTGTTAGTTTCAGGATCGAGAACAAATTCAGTACCACCACCAGTTTCTTCACCGGTAAAGAATAAACTATCTTCTAAACCGCGATCGCCACCAAATTGGTGAGCTTCAATGTACTGAGCGGAACATAGACGGTTTAAACCACCAAATTCCAAATCAGAAGCTTCGTCTACAACTTCACCTGCACGGTTGATAATTGTGTTGTAAGCTAAACCCGAACCAACTACCTCACGACTTTCCTTATCAATATCGAAGTAGCTGACACGAGCACCAGTTAAGGAAGCTCCGCTTTTTAGAGTATAAGCGTAACCAGCATCAGCAGTTAACTCGTGGTTAGCCAAAACGCGAACGGTATCTTCAGAAAGCTCGTAAGCGCCTAAACCATCAAGAATACCAGGAGGTGTATAAGTATTAATAGTTTCACCAATAGTTACTATTGGGTCAACTTCGTAACCATTAAGACCTTTTAATTGAGCTTGTTCGTTAGTGTCGAATGGAGTATTAGCCATGAATGAACTCGATTCTCCTCTTTTATAGAATTTATATTCGGTATGGTAAATGAAATAATAGAAGTAGCTTAAAATACTTATTTATTAAACTACTTTCATGTTTTACCAGGTTACGCGAACAGTTGCATTTGCAGCATATCAAGAAGGTTTAATAATTAAAAATATACTAAATAACTATTTAGTATTGCTTAATTTTTCGGTTCAGGAGTTATTTATTTAATTTGATTGAATTATTAATAATAACTATGAATGTTATTATTAATAATTGTCTGGAAACATAATATAAATCATAAATATGTGACGGCGATTAATACTTCTTAACATATGAGTTTTGATCTGCTCTATATAAATAAAATTTTTTCTTATTAAAGTATCAATTATCATTCTCAATCAGTTGGTGCGTGACGGCATTATGATGATTATTTAATTAATTAAGATAAATTGTTTTAGCCGTCACAGCACGCTACAAATTATTTTTGAGTATTTATAATTATGAGACAAAAAAACACCCAGATAACTACTAAGTTACTGGGTGTAGATATTCAAATTTGTGTTTGCCAGTTAACTGCTAAGTGTTAACTGATTACGCGATGCTATTAATCCTAATTTCAATATCGTTGAAGTCTTCGTCACCACCGTTTGGTAAGTCTTCAAACTTGAACATATTATTTTCAAATTTGATGTGATCGAAGGTATCGCTACCGTTGGAACCGGCATATGGAAGATAAACTTCAGCTTCACCGCTTAATGCTTCTGCTAAAGTTCCATCGGCGATGATTAAAGGAACAACCATTTCACCTGCTCTCATTGTCAGGGTTCCTTCTACGTTCTCTGCATCGTCGAAGGTTTCAAATGCTTGGGAGTTGCGGATGTTGGCTAAAGCTTCTTGTAAATAACGGCTGTCACCGACTGCTACACCGTTAACGGCACCGTTAATATTATCAACTGCGTAGAAGTAAACTTCGTTATCGAAATTGGCTTCTCTGCTGATTTCGTATTCAACTGTTACTTCTTGCCCAAGAGCGAAACCAGTTAAATCAATTGATTCGATGGTAAATCCATTAACTTCGGTAGTTTCGATTTCGATTTCTTCTACAAAACCTTCTAATACAGTATCTTCACGGAAATCAAGATTTTGAATCCGCATATCTTGTGCGGGTGGAACATCAGCAATGTCAAAGGCATCTGCTTCGGTGGAGAAGTTTTCAGCTAAAAACTCAGCTAAAGCATCTTGTTCGGAACCATCATCAGCAGCAGTAGCAAGTCCAGTGCGTGCTGCACCATCTACTACTAAGTCTTGACGATTTGCACTTTCTCCTGTAGGGAAAGGATAACCGTCACCACCACCAGCAAGGAAGTTTAAGGTAACGATGCGGAAGGTACGGCTGGCTTCACCTTGTAATTCACCGTCTCTAGCGACTACATCAATAATTTCGCCGTCTTCATCGACAACTGCTAAAGATTCTACTCTGTCGCCTGCTTCTGAGTCATCGTCAAAGCTGAACTTCAAACCGCTGACTTGTGGGAAACGTCCGGGTGTTCTTCCATCTCCACTATCTGCTACACCATGCTCAATAATATCAAGTAATTCTTGAGCAGTTACGGTTAACAAAGTTAATTCATTGTTGAAGCGTAGAGAGTTTTCAATATCTAATTGAGAAATTTCTCCGGCTTCTTTTTCTGCTTCGGGGTTGGCTCTTGTTGGTAGTTCTTCGCCAGTAAAACCGTCAATTGCACCAATCTCAGCTCGGATACCACCGCCGTTTTTGATTGATATTACAACTGAATCATCAGCTTTCTTCGCAGCAGCCAAGTTAGCATCAGCAGTCAAGTTACCAAAGTTGGTTTCTTCGGTACGAACTTCCGAACGTCTTCCTTCTAAGAAAACATCGGTATTGCCGTAGATAATACCGTCTTTTGCAATAACTACGCTTTCAACCGCATTAGTTAGAGATTGAACTTGTTCCCCTTTGCTACCTTCAGCAAATGCATCATCGGCATCATCACCGTAAACTGCATTTAAACCAGCTTCGTCGGTAGCGTAAGCACCGCTGACGTTTTCGTCAATACTGTCAAGGATAACTTTACCTTGAGCATCAAAGTCAACTACCAAACGACCGACATAGGAATATTCTCCGTCAGTACTAACAATTACAGCTGGATCGCCGTCTTTATTGGTAGTTTCAAAAGGATAACCTTCTGCTGCGGTATCTCCATTGCGTAAAACGTCGGTGTCATCAGCTAGAAGTGTATCCGAACCACCAGCAATAATTACGTCTACTCCAGAAAGTAAACCAACGAGTTCTTTCTCTAAAGCAATCTGCTGTAAGTGGCTGACTACAACAATTTTGTTAATCCCATCAGCAATTAACTGGTCAATAGTAGGCTGAAGAATAGCCGCCAAAGCAGCCATATCGTTTGATTCTGGATCGATAACATCAACATCGCCAGTAGAAGAAATGGTTTCTACTAATTGAGTTGTAGCACCAACTACACCGATTTTTTCTCCACCTTCTTCGATAATTGTCGCAGGAGCAATCTTGGGTGCTGCTGCGGCTGCGGTTAAGTCGTCGGGGGTAGATTGGAAATCTGTATTAGGTAAGATATCGCTGGTGTATAAACCAGAAAGGTTGCTATCACCAGAGAAATCCAAGTTAGCGCTGAGGTAAGGGAATTGAGCGCCCAACCAACGAGCATCTCCCAAGGTAGTTCCGCGAATATCGGTACCGATTATAGTGCTAAAAGTATTGGTACCAGCATCAAATTCGTGGTTTCCAACCGCAGAAGCATCGAAACCAATCGCATTCATAATCGAGATATCAACTCGACCAACATCTTCGCGAACGTTGGTTAAACCTGCTTCGTCGAAGTACTCTTGGTAAAATTCTTGTAGGGGAGTGCGTAAAGAGCGATCGCCTGCTGCACCAAAGAATGGTCCGGGGATGTAATTGTCACCAGCAGAAAGAGTGATGGTGTTTTCAAACTCGTCTTCAAGTTTATCAACGATAGCGGCGAAATTAGCAGCACTATCAATTGCATCTACTCCACCTTCTAAGTCGGAAGCGTGAAGAATTTGTAAGGTGTAAGTATCTGTACTTTCAGTACCAGCGTTATAGATACTTAATGTTTCGCTGACTTCATTGGTAACTGCCAATAAAGAGTTGCCGTTTGGACTGTTTTGTGCATTGATGAAAGTTAAGCCTTCTGGGCTTAAATCACCTTCGTTATTGATGTACTGCACAAAGCTAGCTGCGGTAGGATTGCTAACATCAAAAACCATTACGCCGCCGGTTCTTTCTAAACCAACATAAGCATAGGTTTTGTCGCCAACTTGACCTACGGTTACACCTTCGGGTTCGGCTCCTTTGTCATCGCTGCGGCTGTCGAAACTATCCGCACTACCGTTGGAGTTGAATTTTTCGGGAACTAATTGGGATGTGAGTTTACCAATTAAATCGCCGCTATCGTAAACTAATTCACCACTGCTGTTAAAGATGGAGAAGGAACGAGCGCCGTAAGCGTAGAGTTGGTCAAAATCGCCGTCGTTATCAGTATCGCCAAGGGTGGTGGTAATATTTAAACGACCAAGATTTTCGTCTTCTTGCAGTTCGCTTGCGTTAGGGAAAGCAGTTGAATCAAGAATTATTTCATCATCACCAACTCGTGCTTCTTCGTTGAAATCAGCACCTTCTTCAATTTCCTCGCCGTCAACTTCAATATCGCCATCGGGACGAATGCGTGCATCCCCTTCGTTAGCGGTGATGTAGTAGGTTTCGCCGTTAGCTTCATAACTGGCGATCGCATCGGGTTGGTACATCCCCTGGAGATTGGGGTAGTTGGCAAAGTTTATTCCATCGTCTCTGTTACTAGCATCAAGCTGTACGGTACTACCCATAATTTGACCGCGAATTTCACCCATCGGAAATTCTTCGGTGTGGATGTTGAAGTACAAGTCTACATCTTCGTCTGTATTTGCAGATTGTAAGTCAGCGACGAAATTAGTTAAACTTTCGCTGGCTGCGGTATCTGTAGTTTCCCAAACGCCGGAAATTGTAGTTGAACCGTCATCGTTAATAGTAATAGTGCGATCGTCGGTATCTTGTGCGGGGCCGACAATACCAAACACAACCGGGCCACCTGCTCCACGTGCAGCGTTGTGGAAGTGTATCCCGGTTACATCATCACCAGTATCGGTAGTTTGAGCAACTCCACCTACTAATTCCCCAAAATCCAGACCAGAAACAGTCATGGTATAAGTTAGGGCATCTCCGGCTTGATTGAGTTGCAATAAAGCGTTTCCTGTAGCTGTCGAAGCATTGGGGGTAACTTCTTGAGAACCATCAAATGTTGCTTTGAATGGTTTCAATGTGGGATTAGTACCGCTCCAGTCTTTGAATCCTAAAGGTAAAATACTTGTAACTGTAGCGCTAGCAATATCAAGAACAGCAAAAGCATTGTTTTCTTGCAAAGCGACAAAAGCAGCTGTGCCATCAGGAGATACAGCGATGTATTCTGGTTCAAAATCTTCGGCTGCTGAAGACATACTACCATCAGCTTTCTGACCAAAAATTCTAACTCCCTGACTTCTTAAAGTATCTTCCTGCCCGTTAAATGCTGTGAAATCGGCAGTGGTAACAGTAGGATTAGAAATATCGGAAACATTAATAATGCTAACCGAACCTTCTGGATCGACGGTGTATCTGTCGTTAGGTTCGCCTTCGTTAGCAACCAACACCTTGCTACCGTCGGGGGTGAAGGTGAGCATATCAGGTAAAGCACCTACTTCTACCTGAGATAATTCAGAATAATCAGAAGCATTAAAGAAAACAACTTTACCAGCGTCAGTTACCGTATCAGCAGAAACGGCTACAGCAACAACACCATTCTTAACTGCAACGCTTTGAACTCCATCACCGTAACCAGAAAGGTCAATTTGTCCAATTACTGTAGGGTTAGTGGGATCGGAAACATCTACAGCTTGCAGAATCGGAGAACCTTCTTCAATGTCAAATGCATTGTCTTCTCCTGCTTCTCCAGTCACAAAGATGCGCTGAGTTCCAGAATCGTAAGCAGAAATTTCTGCACCTTCTAATTCAATAGTTCCAGCAAAGTTAAGCATATTTTGGTAGTTATTCTGTACGTTTTGATTACTTATTGACAAACTTGCAACTAACGGATCGTGGTCGCTAGCTTTTTGCGGAGTATCGGCAAACTCTGAGTTGAGGTGTACGATATCAAACTCAGCATTGTCTTCTAAGTTATCACTTACCAAAATATGATCCAAGGATTGTGAGTTACCTTGGAAGTTAAAACTGTAACGTTCGTCTTCTAATACAGTTTCCGTCAAATTTGTCAAGCTTTCCGCTAAGGTTTCGACAGGAGAGACAAATTCAAATTCGTTTAAATCTCCAAGTACAACAACATTGGCATTTGCATCCGCTGTCAAAATTTCATCAACGTAACCTTTGACAGCTTGGGCTTGTGCTTGACGCTCATCAAGGCTACCGTTAACTGCTACTTCTTCTTGTCGCTCTTCAAAAGGTTGCTCTACACCAAAAATCGGAGCGCTACCACCTTTAGAAGAAAAATGATTATTAACAACGGTAACTTCTTCACCGTTGAAAGTGAATTTGGCTGCTAAAGGTAAGCGACTACCGGCAAACCCATCATCTTCAATTGTTTCAACTGAACCATCTACTAAGTTTACGCGATCGGGATTGTAGAGGAAAGCAGTGCGAATATTACCACCAGGTTGACCGCCACTAGTATTATTACCAATAAAGGTATTGTCAATAAACTCGTATGTTGGGCCGCCAGCTGCTGCGATCGCATCAACCAACTGTTGCAAAGTTTGGTCAGCAGATGTTGTACCATCATCGCCAGAACCGCTATTATCCTGAATTTCCTGCAAACCAATAACGTCAGGAGTTTTTAAGTTACTGACAATTTGAGAAGCAATTGTATCAAATCTTCCATCTGCTACATCTGTATCCCCATCATTATCATTGGGATCTAAGTTTAGTACGTTGTAGCTAGCAACTGTCAGTTTATCTGCACCACCCATTAAGTTAGTGGTTTCTGGTTGGATAGTAGAATCAGTGACGGTAAATTCCTGAGTTGGGTAAATCTCGAAGTTGCCGAAACCGTAACCAACAACCCCGGTAACATCTCCTAATTCTGCACCAACATTTACTTCAGGAAAATCAAATCCTGGTAAAATATCCGAATCTTCGTCAATTTGGACTTTTTCGGGGTTAAAGTCATCGGGGCTGATATTTAACGTACCTCTTTCGCTAATTCCAGTTGCATTTTCACCGTTATCTACAACAGTGAAAATTTCCCCAAATCTATTAGTAGGAGCAACAGCTACAGCATCTTGTGCAGTTACCCGCATTGCTTCCAACGACTCGAAGAAATCTATACCGTCAGTATCTGGATCGAAACTGGTAAAAGCATCATCATTAATATTTTCGGTAGGAGGAATTCTTCCACCCGTACCAATAATTGTTGCAGCAGGAAGAGTATTACCGCTTGAGTTTACAGTTATGTTAGGGCTGCTAATTTGAGTTGTGGAAAGATTGCCTGTATCCGCACCACCGGGAAAGAATTCGCTAACCGTACCGCTAACTTCTATATCATCACCAACTGTAACCGTTGGATTAGAACCTGTGAAAACAAAAATCGCGTCGGAAGTTGCATTATTATTATCTCCCGTAGCGTCTTGGAGATAGAAACCGTTGCTATCGACTGCGGTAACAATACCAGTTGTGGTTACAGATTCACCTACAAGCGGTGAAGTGTGAGCGGAACCTTGGATTTCGTAAATTTCGGTAATTGAATCTTCGGGAGTAGGTGTATCTGTATCGTTGTCGTTATTATTGTCCGAATCATCCTCAGAAAAAGTCTGTGATGCGTTGATACTACCTTTCGTATTGCTACCATTAACGGCAACCCAATTAAAATCTGAGTCTTCGCTACCTTCACCTTGTAATTGCAAAGAACTATTATCTGGGGCAGATGGTTCTTGATCGACACCAATATCAGTACTAGTCAATCCACTCGCAACACCGTCGGTAGCAGTAAAACTTCCTTCATAGCTGAGGAATTGCACCACATTATTATTATTGTCTACTAAAGCAATACCGTCTGGCGCTCCATTTTGAATGCCACCGATATCAACAGCAACTGTACCAAAACCATTACTTTGGTCGGAAATCGTACCAGTTAAATCAGTAGTATTGTAAACTGTTCCATTACTTCCATTGTAAAGAACGATTGACCAACCATTTAAATCAGTTCCAGCAGGGCCAGCAATCTCGATAAATTCATTAGTATCCCCACCCAAGTTATCGTAATGAAACTCGTTAATAAATACAGTTGCCACAGAAAATTATCTCCTCATTAATATTTCTACGAAATGATGCCGAAATTTCCAAGTCAATCAAATATATTGACTCAGTTAATAGATAAAAATCCAACTAGCTTTTGAGTAATTTTTTCATTTCTAAAAAAACTTTCTCGCAATCGAAAATCACTTAAATGCGCTCTAATTTCTTGCTACCAGCATCTCAGAATTAATCAAAGCTGGTATCTATCTTTTGGTTAAAAAAATATTTTTTTTACGTGTTTTTATGTAACTAAAGCCGTATCTTTTGTATCTGCTTTTACATTTTTTACCGATAAATTAGAGCTAATAAAAATCTTGTTTAGAACAAGTCCATCACGAACTAATGCGGTTGTCTGAGCCATAGAATTTGTTTGCTAATTAACCAATTAAAACATTTATTTCTAATTCCGAATTTCCCAACTGAGTTTTTCCTGAATCATTAACTGGATGCCTGTAATTATTGCTACTTTACCTTAAGATACTAAAAAATTGATATTAAGGAATAAATAATTTTAGATTAATCTTTGTTTAAGCTAACTATTAGCTAGATATAAGCATAATTTGCTTTTAAAATAAAGGTAATTTATAAAAATTTAAGTTACAAAAGACTTGACTTATGCTTGCGGTTGCGTAAATATGAACATTTTTTTAATTTTATCATCTCATAATATAGATTTGTTCCTTATACAGATTAATTAGCAATAAAGGGGAGAATTAAATTAAACATTAAAACTAAGCATTTAATATGCTGTTAATAACATTGTGAATGATTTATATAACAAAGTTAGGACTTACGTAGCGATAAAGGTACCGGAGCGTGTTCCAGACATTCTAGATCCCCCCAACCCCTTTTTAAGGGGGGGGCTTGCGTAAGTCCTAAAAATCTTAAATTAATTTTGCACAGGTACTTAATCAAATAAATTAATATTATTTACTTTTGAGCTTAAATATGATTTTGTAAGTAGTGAAAATATAGAACCAAACAGCATCGTGATTTATATTTTTTTAAGTAGTAACAAAAAACGCAGCCTGCACCCTGATAACACGCGCAGAAATCAAAACTTTAGCCGAAGCGTCCGGAAACGTAATCGCGAGTACGCTGGTCTAAAGAACTGTTGAAAATTTGATTGGTGGTACCAAATTCAACCATTTGTCCGATACGACTTTCGTCGGTGCTGAAGAAAGCTGTAAAGTCAGCGACACGCTGCGCTTGTTGCATATTGTGGGTAACAATTGCAATTGTCAATTCACCACGCAAACTATCGATTAACTCTTCAATCTTCATAGTTGCGATGGGATCTAATGCCGAACAAGGTTCATCCATTAGCAACACTTTTGGTCTAACTGCTAAAGAACGAGCAATGCACAAACGCTGTTGCTGTCCGCCAGACAAACCCAAAGCTGATTTGTATAGCTTATCCTTGACTTCATCCCATAATGCTGCTTCCTTAATTGCAGATTCGACAATACCATCCAGTTCAGATTTAGGGCAATGTCTGGCAATTCTAACTCCATAAGCTACGTTATCGTAAATGCTCATGGGAAACAGATTGGGCTTTTGGAACACCATGCCAATTTGACGGCGCAATCTGTTGGTATTAACGCGGGGAGAATAGATATTTTGACCGAAAAATTCTACTTTTCCATCAATCTTGACATCGGCTTCTAATTCACCGATGCGATTCAGAGATTTGATGAAAGTTGACTTACCGCAACCGGAAGGACCAATAAGTGCAGTAACTTGCCTTTGGTAAATATCTAGAGACACTCCTTGAAGTGCTTTGAAAGTACCGTAGTAGAAAGCAAGGTTTTTGACGGTAATAGCTGGGATTAAGTTACTCATGAAGAAAGAAACTTGGATGATTGAAACGATGGAAACTGCAACTGAACGAGTACAAAAGCTTTTGAGGTTGAGCCTTACTTTAGTTTTCTACTGGTAATTACGCGAGACAGAAGATTCAACAAAACGATTAAACCCACTAATACAATCGAAGCTGTCCACACTAATTGGAATATTTCAGGTCTGTCGTCTTGATAGAACCGATAAATTAGTATCGGTAAGGAAGCTGTTTCTTCAAACAGTCCTTTTGCCCAAAAGTTGCTGAACAAAGCCGTGAAAATTAGCGGTGCCGTTTCACCACTAGCGCGGGCGATCGCCAATAGTGCCGCTGTGGTAATTCCGGGTAATCCAGCAGCTAGCACAACGCGAAAAGTAGTTTGGAAGCGATTTCCACCCAATGCTGCGGATGCTAAACGTAGAGAATTGGGAACAAGTTTTAGTACTTCTTCGGTTGTGAGAGCAATAACCGGAAGCATGATTACACCCAAAGCAAAACCACCAGCAACGGCGCTAAACTGCTTGGTTGTGGCGATAAAAACACCATAAGCGAATACACCAACAACAATTGAAGGTACGCCAGCAAGAATAGTGGTGATAAAGCGTACAACAGAAGCAATCTTGGAATCTTTACCAAATTCTGATAGAAATATCCCTGTCATTACCCCAACAGGAATACTAAACAAAGAACCAATTGTAACCATTTTGATGGTGCCAACAATTGCATTGGCAAAACCAAAATCAATCACTTGATTAACGAACATTTCTGGTTTGAGATTGGACAGTCCCCGTCCAAGAATCTCCCATACCAGTGAGAACAAAGGTAACAGCGCCAAAAATGTAAGAAAAAAAGCAATCGCACTCATTCCATATTGGAATGTAAATCTTTCTGGTGAAAGAGGACTGCATACTTCTCTTGCTACGGACAAATCAATTTCCGGACGTTTTCTAGCATTCATTTCTCTCAACCTACTCAAAACATTTTCGACGGGAATCTTTGGGTAAAATCACTGCTAGCTTTCGGGCATTTAGGTTAGATAAATTACTTGTTCCTTTTATTCAACCACTGCACTAATACCACAGCACCGATGTTGACTGCTAGAGTAACAACAAACAAAACCAAAGCTAAATAAGTTAAGGCTCCAACGTGCAGTCTGTTTTCAGCTTCAGCAAATTCATTCGCTAATACAGCCGGAATTGTATAGCTCGCATCCAGTAAAGAAGCGCTGATAAATTCCGAATTGCCAATAACCATCGTTACAGCCATTGTTTCGCCTAAAGCGCGTCCCAAAGCCAGCATTGTAGCACCGACGATACCAGAGAAACCTGTAGGTAATAATACTCTGAAAATTGTCTCCCAACGTGTAGCACCTAGAGCCATCGAACCGCTACGGTAATGCCGGGGAACTACTAACAAAACATCGCGGCTAATTGCTGCCATTGTTGGCAAAATCATAATAGCCAAAATAATTCCCGCAGTTAATAAATTGTCACCGCTAGGGAATTCAGTATTGAACAACGGTATCCAGTTAAAATTTTCCGATAACCAAGTTTGTAGGGGTACGATAATCGGAATTAAAACAAAAACGCCCCATAAACCAATGATTACACTAGGGATAGCAGCAATTAACTCGACAATAAAAGCGATTGGCGATCGCACGTAAGAAGGCAGAAAATCTTCGCTAGTAACAAGAGAAATCGCCAACCCTACAGGTACAGCAATTAAAATCGCTAAAAAGCTGCTGACAAGGGTTCCGTAAATGTAAGGTAATGCACCATAAACCCCTTCAACGGTATCCCAGTCTTGGCTCCACAAAAATCCGAGTCCAAACTTTATAACAGCTGGTCGTGCTTCCTGAAAAATGATATAAATCATCCACAGGAACATAAATACCACAAATATCGCAAAAGCGCGTACCAGCCATTTGAAACCTTGCTCTAGCCATAGATTTTTTGCATCAGTCGCAAAAATATCGAGCTTGTCATCTACTACTGAATTTGGTTGAATCGATGAATTAGCCATTAGCAGTCAATTTGATTTTGGATTTTAGATTTTAGATTTTAGATTCTAGTGGTCAACCACATTAATTATGCTGAGTAATCCAAGGTTAGTAGAGTAGCGCAACTACGAACCCCTCATAATTAACATGATGGAGTACTAAATTTTAAGAAAATTAACGCTCTCCCATCACCTAAAGATAAGGGTAGGTAATTAATACCCACCCCATCCTCTTTTAGTTAACGATTAAGAACACATAATATAGGCATCCGTTTGCCTCTAGCCTAATTAACAGAAAGAAATGCAGATATTTCTAACTACTTAACTTCTCTGTTAACTTGATTGATAACACGCTGTCTAACGCTAGCAGGAATGCTGGTGTAGAGCAAGTTATCATTGAAGCTTTGACCTGTGGTCATTACCCAATTGATCCACTTCTTAACAGAAGCAGCTTTAGCCGCAGAAGGATACTTCTTGTAAATCATCATCCAGGTTAAACCAACGATAGGATAACCCTGAGAAGCATCTCCAACAAATACGCGGTAGTTAGCGGGGAACTGAACGCTGGATAAACCTTCGTTTGCAGCTTTCAAAGAAGGAGCAACAAACTGTCCGCTTCTGTTTTGAACCATTGCGGAATTAAGTTTGTTCAAACGAGCGTAGGAGTAGTTAACGTAACCAATACCACCAGAGGTACGCTTAACTAGAGCAGCTACACCAGAGTTACCTTTACCCTTTCTAGCTCCTCTGACAGGCCAACTTGGCTTCTTGGAAGTACCAACTCTTCCTTTGAAGTAGCTGCTGATGGTGCTGAGGTGGTTGGTAAAGATGAAGGTTGTACCGGAACCATCTGCACGAACAACGGGGGTGATTCTGCGGTTAGGCAAATTAACACCAGGGTTGTCCTTCTTGATTCTTGCGTCGTTCCAATTGGTGATTCTACCAGAGAAAATCAAAGGTAGAGTTGTGCGAGACAACTTGAGGTTGCTAACACCAGGTAAGTTGTAAACAACGGAAACAGCACCACCTGCTGTAGGTACCAAGATTGTGCCACGGCTAACTTGAGCGATTTCAGAATCTTTCATCGCTGCGTCACTACCGCCGAAATCAACGGTTCCTTTTACAAAGTTGCGGATACCGCAGCTAGAACCACAAGAAGTGTAGTTTACTTGTAAGTTTTTGTGTGTCTTACGAACTTCGCGAGCATATCTCTGATACAAAGGAGCAGGGAAACTAGCACCTGCACCAACTAGAGTTTCAGCTTGAGCAACTGCTGCAAAAACAGGACTCAATACAACTGCAACAGCAGCAACAGAAGAAGTTACGATTCGATTCAATGAGGTAGCTTTAAAATTCATAGTGTCTCGATTTGTGGGGATATTCTACGCGAGGCTCCTACCACAAATACCCTACCCCTTTATCAGTTAAGAATTGTTAAAGAAGGCAGCAATAAAAGTTTAAAATATGATTAAAATTTCATTTTTAGGTAATAATAATTATTATGTTTTAAGAATATATTTAAAATATTTGATATGCTTGGGATACGACTTAATAATCTATTGTTAGGTTAGCGATTGTAAAACAAAAAAACAATAATATTATCTGTAAATGCTAATATTGATATACGCCGAAGCTATTAATCGTAACGAAAAAGTATAAAGTATGCGATTTTGACCTTGATAATTCATACTTTGTGCTGCAAAATAATTATTTGGTTTCGCTCTGTGCATCTGTCTATTATTGAATATTTGTTGGCCGAAGTGCAATCCAGATTCTCAGAGCCAAATACATGATTAAGTCATATCTTCTAAATAATTTGTTCGTTCCATTACGACAAATTTCTCCACCAATGTTGCTAGCTTCAGCAGCATTGCATAGTTTGTTATTTGCAGTACCGATTCCTTCTAACTCGACTGATGCAGAGTTATCAAAAGACTCTAATTCGCCAGACGGAGACACAACAGAAGTGTCAAAAGATATTTGTGATGAAGATGCTTCCCTTAATGATAAAGCAGGGGAAGATTCTTTTAATGAAGAGATTCTAGATGGAGTAGGAGAAGATTTAGGTGAAGATGCTTCTCTCAATGAGGGAGCAGTAGAAGATTCTTTAAGTGAAGAAATTGTAGAGGGAGCAGTAGAAGATTCTCTTAGCGAAGAGATTGTAGAGGGAGCAGTAGAAGATTCTTTAAGTGAAGAGATTGTAGAGGGAGCAGTAGAAGATTCTTTAAGTGAAGAGATTGTAGAGGGAGCAGAAGGAGATTCTTTAAGTGAAGAGAATACAACTCCCGATTTAAATGGAGAATTGTGCGAAGATGATTCCTTACCAAAAGGAAAAGCGCTAAAAGTACCTAAAGAAACACCTTTGCTAAGCGATTTAGAAAACGGAGGCAATGGTGAAGAAATTGGGGATGGAGAAGATGCAATTCCCGATTTAGCTTCAGGTGAGTCTTTAGATGACTCAAGTGATTTGGGTGATTCAGGTGATTCTTTAGATGACTCAGGTGGTGCGATCGATGAGATACCAACACCTACTGATGATTTTTCCGCAGGTGGAGACGAATTCCCATCAGAGGAATTACCAACTCCAAGCGGAAATTTACCCTTAATTGAACCTGAATCGGAGCCAGAGATTGCTTTTACACCTGACGAGGAGGAGGAATCTACTGACGATACGGTATTCGATCCTGTAGAGGAATCTACTGACGATACGGTATCCGAACCTGTAGATGAACCTACTGACGATACGGTATCCGAAACAGTTGATGAATCATCCGATACAGAAACTGAATCAAAACCAGAAGAAACTGCTTCTGAAACAGACAATCAACCTAAATCTCGTCGAGTAGATCCATTTGCTGAATTTCCTAATTACAGCAATGTTAAACCTAATTTTTGTGGAGTCAAAAGCGCAAAAATAGATAGACGCACTCGACTTACATCCGATCCGTTAGATTCTGTTCAAGCCTATTTCGAGAAAAAGTTAGCAGATACAGATTTCCAAGTTGAAAAACTCACCGATCGTCCTGATACAAAGGTTTATCAAGTTTCCAAAGGAAATCTAACTCAATTTTTGCAACTCTTTGCAGTTGAAGAGCAGGGTACGATGATTCTTTTATCTTCCCAGCGAGTTGACTGCTACAGATTGAGCAATGGGGAACAGGAAGAAAAGCCTAAAACTGAAGAACAAGCCTTTGATGCAACATTCCAAAATCTTTACGCTCAACTTGGTTGGACTCGAAGAAAAGGAGTTTGCAACAAATTCTGAAGTGGAAACAATCTTCGGCAAAGATACAAACAACCCACCTGATAAATTAGCTTTACTTGTTAAAAGTAAGTTAGAGTCACAAGGTTTTGAAACATCTCAAGTCGATCGAGAAGTTTCTGGGCTTTTGTATGAAGTAAAAAAAGGTGAATTTACCAAATATATCTCTTTTGTACCGACAGAAGAAGGTAAAGGAGCAATCATTCTTGCCTTGAGAAATTCTCCTTAATTCGTAACTCATAATTTGTCATATCACCCTCCGGGTGACGCAAGCTACGTAATTCGTAATTTTGATTATGAATTACGTTTTTTTGTGGATATAATCAGTTATCTAAGAGGGTATGGGGAATAGGGAACAGGCAAAAATATTTATAGTCATTGCAAATAAAAAACAGATGATAGTACGTTAACGCACTACGGAAATTAATTGGAACTACCATAACAAGTATTTCAGAGATTTTGATTAAAAATTTTAGCAAGCCTCATATACATTTGATTAAAATTTGCATCTTGTACCATCCCTTGAAATATAGCGGTTTTCGCTTGAGTAGAATACATTAAAAACCTCACCCTCATTCCCTCTCCTTAACAAAAAAAAATCGTAACCCGCAATCAAAGAAATCCTTAATTACAGATTACAACATATAAATAACAAACAAATTAAGTAGGTGGGTACAAACAAACCGAACTATGTAACGGAATGTTAAATACTCGAAACAATTGCGATTGCTTCGTTTCACTTTGTTCCACTCGCAATGACGCACTTATCAACTTTCCCACCCACCTACTTACTAATTAACCGAGACATCTTGAACTGAATCACTCCAAAGATGCAAATAAATCAACTCTAATTGATTACCCACTGTAGAAAAATAATCCACGCGACGCGCACGCAATATTATGAAAAGCCGGAAGCAAATATAAGCAAAAGCAGCTACCGCTATTCCTGCCGCACTGCTAATCAATGCTTGCAAAATCAAATTTGCTACTCCACTGCTATCAGTACTATCTGCACCACCATTTCTCAGAGTTATAAAAGTGGTAATTAAACCACCAGCAGTACCCAAAATACCTAGTAAAGGCGCAATCACAACTACGCTTTCCAACAGCTTGTTATTTCCCCCGACATCAACTAATTCCCTATCTGCTGCTGCTTGTACTGCTAAATAAAAATTCTCCGGAGTTGGATTATTTAGTTTTAACGGTGCAGCAAGAAAACGCCCCATTGCCAAATCTTCAGCACCCCTTGCGATTTCTTCTGCTTTCTCTAAATCGTACTGTGCTACGGTTAACACGTCTTGCACTACCTGTTTTTCTTGCACAGTTAACTTCAACCAAAACCAAACGCGCTGCATTGCGTAAGCCAACGTTATAACAGACAAAATTAGCAGAGGAAGCATCATAAAACCCCCTGCTAAGAAGATATCAAATAGTCTGGTCATTTTACTCAGGTAAGCGCTTACTGTAACAAATGATTCGCCGTTATTAAGTAGAATAGCCGATCTAGACTGCTGTTTAGGTTAAGTGAAGTTTTATGGAAAGATAAGCTGTAGTTAAAGCAAACAATGTAAATAGTTAGGAGTGAGGAGTGAGGAGTGAGGAGTTAGGAGTTAGGAGTTACCAATTACCAATAAACAATTAACATTGAATAATTTTCAGTGACTAGTAAATTAGTAAGTAATTAGTAAGTAATTAGTAAGTAATTATTTTTTTCTACTTCCTACATACTCCATCTTCCTAGTCTTCATATTTGCTCACTGATGATCCACACCCTCCGGGTGAACAACTGATAACTCCTCACTCCTAACTTCTAATTCCTAACTTATTTACTTGCCTTTCAATATATGAATCGCCGCACCGGCAGCAGCACCATTGATAGTGTTGCTAACAGTATTATCGCGGTTGGTAATTTCACCTGCGACGGTACCACCTGCCGCACCTGCTGCCACATCTTGAAGAATATTACGACTTCTCTTTCTTCTACCGCTATTTGCAGCGTTAACAGCAGCACCAGCAGCAGCACCGTTTGCTGCATTAGTTAAAACAGAATCGTTATTGGTAATAATTCCGGTAACAGCACCAGCAGCAGCACCAATCGCCGCATCTTCTAGTAAATCGTCAGCAGCAGCCGGTTGCGCTGGTATAAAAGTAGCGCTAAATATGCCTGTTGCTAATAAGCTGGGTAAGAATGCACGTTTTATTAATTTATTCATGGCAAACACCTTTTGTTGATAACTTGTTGGAAAATTGTCTTTTGATATCCTGCATTTTTTAGGAGAAGTAGTTTTCTCGCTAGCGAAATAAATTGGAATATGAAATCAGTTTATAGAGCTAATGCAAGACGTAGGTTTGTTGAAATAATTTTCTTGAACCTATTTATATTTTAAAAGAAAATATTTGTATATTGCAGGGATTTAACATTGTCTAATCCACTTTTATTACTTTAGTCATAAGTGTTTTATTTGAAAGTGTATGATTATTTACTTTAAATTATTGAAATTAAAAATTGTAAGGTGTGTTATCGCGTAGCGTAACGCACCTCCTGATTTGTATCATCAAAGATATATACAATAAGTTTTTGAAATTATATTTTAGTATCTTTGAAAGAAACCTCACCCTGTCCTTACGGACATCCCTCTCCTTAATAAGGAGAGGGAAAGATTTACCGCAGGTAAAGCGAGGGTGAGGTTTTCAGTAACTGGGTGAATTTTATTTCACATCCGCGCAAAATGTTCTTGCAACTTATCATGAATAAATGTAAAACGTCCGCCAACTTGATCGATCAATTTGCGTTCGTCTGCGTATTTTAAAAAGCGGGCATAGTTCCAGGGGATTGAACGGTTTTTCCAGAGAATGAGGCGGAGGGAGATGTGTTGAATTACCGGGATTCCGGCGAAACAGAAGCCAGAGAATAAGGCGAATCCAAACCCAAGCAATATTGAATCAAATGTATTTATCTTTAAGTATAGAAGGTGTGAAAGGTAAATTGAAATTAATATCGTTAGTGGTAAGATTATCAAGGTAAAAATAAAAGTATGTTTTGCAGATTCTTGAATTCCTTGATTCGGATTAATTTTGTTAATCAACTCACTTCCATCCAGGGCTAGAGTTATTCCAGAAAATATACCAAAAATTAATCCTAAAATTAATCCAGAAAATATCCCAAAAAAATATCCGGTAATTAACCCAAATGCTAGTCCGTTAATGAATCCTAAAACGTAAAAATAATTATAATAAAAAATAAATTTTAATGTTTCAGTAGGCTGTATTTTTATTTCATTTAACCCATAAAATAACCCTACGGATAACGCCAAAATTAGTCCCAAGGTGAGCCAAACAATTATCCCTAAATTTAAGTAAGCGATTATCCCGATTAACCATATAATCAGCCCAAAAATTAAAGAATATAATATTCTTTGCTTTCGATTATCTAAATAACTCGGCTGCATCTTCTCAATATAAAATTCCTTTAACTTATGCTCCTTCATCGTCTTCGCCAACCACACCAACCACCGCTTTACATCCTCAACTTTATAACCTTTCCTATCATGATGTTCCCCCAAACGCCTTTCTATATATTTATCAAACAATTCCTGCCGACACTTATTTTGATACTCTTTCCTCTCATCCTCCGAATTAAACCGTTTACCTTTACTTACCAAACCATCTGGATAAGCAACGGGAATCAAGTTTAAAAATAAAGGTGTTTTCGCCAACTCTCCCAAACCATCAGCATCGTTTTTGATTTCTTCCCATAAATGCTGACATTTCAATTCTCGTAAATAACTTTTAATTTGTTGTTCACTCAACGGTTGCAAACAAACAGCGCCGCGTAAATTACTTAATATCGCTTCACCTTGCTGATATTCTTCTTCGCGACAGCAGACAACTAAAGGCAATAAACTAGAATTGCTTTGCAGAAACTCGTTGATTTTATCAATACATTTCTTTTGTCGATTTAAACCCAATTCATCTAAACCATCTAGCAAAGGTACAAGTTTTTGCGTACTCAACCACTCGCGGGTAATTTTTTCGGGTATGTTATGGCGAGATTTTAAATCGGCTTGTAACCAATTGGCGATCGCCTGTTTATCATCACGCCAGTTTGTCAACTCAAACAACACCGGAATCGGATAATTGACATCATCTTGTGCGCGTGTAATTAAATCTCGCGCTAACTCAAGTAACAGCGTGGTTTTTCCCGCACCGGGATTACCCAAAATTAGTAATCTTCCAGCAATATCCAACTCGTCAAAAGCTTCGATTATCGGTTTTTCTGCTTCTAGTTGAGTTTTTCTAATCCCGAATACTTCCAAACTTCGCAAAGGTTGAATTATTTGATCTAATTTATCTACTAAAGATGGTTGATTATTAATCAAAGAAGCATTTACAGAATTTCTTCCAACTGCTTTTTGTTTATTTTCCCTGCCTACACGAATAATTTTTCCATCATAAAGCGAGTCATTTAACCGCTTCTCAACATCAATCTTCATCACTTTCAACAATTCTCGCCGCCAATCGTCCGGTGATTTTAATTCTGTTGTAGTATTATCGGTGCTGTTGTCGTCAGTTTTTGTTTTTCGCAACATCCAAATCAGTTTGAATGTATGCCAAATCAAAAACACCGAAACTATACCGCCGACGGTTGTCAGCAAAACCTGTAATTCATAGCTTTTTTCCTCTACCGTATTCCACAAGCTGTAAATTCCTACTAAAATGATGACTTCAATTGTCAGCTTGAAAACTAAAGCGTTTTTACCAGGAAAATTTTTAATTGCAGGTAGCTGATTGATTAAATATCCCACAGCAGCAGCAAGTAAACCACCGCATAAAGCTTGAAAAAGAGGATGATTAAACATTTGTAGCGTAAATTTACAACAATTTTAGCAATTATCATTTACGAAATTTATCTTAAGATAGAATATCTCCGGAAACTAACTATAGATTCACTGATAACTGATAACTGTTAACTGCTCACTGATTTAAAGATACATAAAAAATTAAGTATATTCTGAGTATCGCTACAATATCTTTTGTTAAATAGATATCAACATATGATGTATTGTGTGTTTCAATAATTTAAAATTCCTTAATTCATAGGGGTCTTTCACTGGTACACTTGAACGTTCAAGGTAAAAGCATAAACTTGAGCCTATGGTTCATATAAAGCGCGTAGAACTCACCAATTTTAAGTCTTTCGGTGGTACGACTTCGGTACCTTTACTGCCGGAGTTTACGGTGATTTCTGGCCCCAACGGTTCGGGAAAGTCTAATATTCTTGATGCGCTGCTATTTTGTTTGGGGCTTTCGAGTTCTAAAGGTATGCGTGCTGGTAGGCTCCCGGATTTAGTCAACACAAATCAAATAAGTAAGTCTCGCGCTACTGTGGAAGCTAGCGTGACGGTAACGTTTGATCTGTCGGATTACGATTCCGATGATGACGACGAGCCAATTGTTTCTACTGTTGAGGTTGATGAGGTAGAAGAAATTTCCACAGTTGAGGAAGAATTACCCGAAGAAGAAGAAACAGAAGAAGATGCACAGCAAGATCAAGAAGAAAGAGCTTTGCAAGAGGAGGAAATAAAAAATCGCCGCGAGCTAATCCGGGCTAAACCTGGCACTTCCGATTGGAGCGTTACCCGTAGATTAAGGGTGACTAAACAAGGAACTTATTCATCGAGTTATTACATTAATGGAATTTCTGCTAACGCAACTGAGGTACACGAAGAGTTAAGCACTATCCGTGTAAACCCTGAAGGATATAACGTTGTTCTGCAAGGGGATGTTACCGATATTATTTCGATGAAACCTCGCGAAAGACGGGAAATTGTTGATGAGTTGGCAGGGGTTGCAGCTTTCGATCGCAAAATTAATCAAGCGAAAAGCACTTTAGAGGAAGTTAAGGAAAAAGAAGATAGCTGTCGGATTATTGAAACGGAATTAACAACGCAGTGCGAAAGGCTTTCTCAAGATAAAGCCAAGGCTGAGAAATATCAAAGATTGCGAGTTGATTTTTTAGAAAAGCAAAAATGGGAAGTTGTGCTGTCATGGCGAACTTTACAAAGGCATCAAGAAAGATTATCTAAGCAGATTCAAGAGGGCGATCGCCAATTTACTGAAAATACCGAGCAGTTGGGTGTGGTGAATGCCGATATTGGAAGTAAAAGGAAGGAGCTTGAGGAGTTAAATGCTCATGTCAAAGCTTTGGGTGAGGAAGAACTTTTAGCCGTACAATCGCAGTTGGCGACTCAAGAAGCTGAATGCAAGCAAGTGCAGCGTCGTCAAAGTGAGTTACAAGCGGGGATTGCGGAAGCTGGAGCGAAAATAACGCAAACTCAACTTGAAATTCAGCAGCATCAAGATTCTGTATCTCACTTAGCTCAACAAAAGGATGCGGAAACCCAAAACTCTGCTGATTTACAAACTCAGCGGGAGTCAGTACGTCAAAATTTAGAAAAGTCTCGCGAAATGGCGGCGGAAATTGCTTCGGCTTCGGAAGCTTGGGTAATACAGCAAACTAATTTAAACCGTCAAATTGAAACCGTGCTGCAAACTTTGGAGCCTCAACGCAGCGAAAGAGCGCAGTTACGGGAAAGAAATAGTCAGTTACAGCAACAAATTCAAGAGCAAAATGAGTTAGTTGAAAGTTTAGAGCCGCAGTTAGCTGAAAAACAAAGTCAATTTCAGCAATTTGAAACTGGGTTTAATTCTACCGTCGCACCAATTCAAGATTTAGCGGAGAATTTAGCCGCAACAGAGCAAGAATTAGATATTCAGCAGCAAACTCAAAAGCGATTATTGCAAGAGCAAAGGGATAAACAGCGGCAGCTTGATAAATTGGAAGCGCAAACGCAAGCTCAGCAGGAAGCACAGGGAACCCACGCTAGTAAAATTATTTTGCAATCTGGTTTACCCGGTGTTTGTGGTTTGGTGGCGGAGTTGGGAAGGGTAGAGCCGAATTTTCAGCTAGCTTTGGAAATCGCTGCTGGTGGACGTTTGGGACAAATTGTGGTAGAAGATGACAGCGTTGGTGCGGCTGGAATTCAGTTACTCAAGCAAAGACGCGCCGGGAGAGCAACTTTTCTACCTTTGAATAAAATTAGGGCACCGCGCATTAATGAATCTGGTAATTTACGATATGCCAATGGTTTTATTGATTATGCGGTGAATTTAATCGATCGTGAGCCTCGTTATGATGATGTGTTTGCTTATGTTTTCGGCAATACGGTTGTTTTTGAGAATATTAATTTAGCTAGAAATCATTTAGGAAAAGTTCGCATCGTCACTTTAGAAGGGGAATTGTTAGAAACTAGCGGTGCAATGACTGGTGGTAGCGTTACCCAGCGATCGACATTGCGTTTTGGTACGGTGGAAGCCACGGAATCTGAAGAAGTCAAAGCTTTGAGAAACCGTTTGATAGAAATTGAACGAGTTTTACAGCGCTGTAATGAAGCAATAGTAACTCTTGCCGAAAGAACAAAAGAATTATCTACTCAACTTACCGAAACTCGTCAAGGAAAAAGAGAACAGCAGTTACGAGCAGAGCAGTTGGAAAAAGAAGTTGAAAGTTTAACCAAGCGTGTAGAAGATGCCAGAAATCAACTGACACAGAATACCCAAAAGTTAAATACCGCTCAATCTCGCTTAGAAATATTAGAACGGGAATTACCGACACAAGAGCAACAATTACAACAACTGCGTCACGAATTAGCAGAATTGGAAGCATCGCAAACACCAAGCGAATGGCAGCAAATTCAAGCGACAATTAAAAGTCAAGAGCAGCAATTGCAGCAACAAGATACAGCATTACGAGAAACAGCAGAAAAATTAAAAAATCTCGAAGTTCAACAGCAGGTATTGCAAGAAAAAATTGCTGACGGAGTACGACGAGTTGAAGAATATCAACAAGAGCAAGTAAATCAACAAAATCAAACTGATAGTCTCAAACAACAAGAAACAACACTAACAACAGCAATCGCCGAAACTCGCCAACGCATCCAGGAAATGGAAGCGAATTTAGGTGAAGAAAAACAAAAACGCGATGCTGTAGAAGCCGAATTAAGAAAACTATTGTTGCGCCAACAGCAGTTGGAATGGGAAGTTCAAAAATTACAAGAAAGCCAACAAAACCGCCGCGAAGAATTAGATAGAGTATTGGCGGAATTACAAACAATTTCAGCAGAATTGCCAAATCCCTTACCAGAAGTACCCGAAAACGTAGATTTAGAAGAACTACAAAAAGAATTAAAATCTCTTTCCAAACGCTTACAAGCAATGGAACCAGTGAATATGTTAGCTTTGGAACAATACGAACGTACTCAACAACGTTTAGAAGAACTTAGCGAGAAATTAGAAACATTAGAAGCAGAACGAACCGAATTATTATTAAGAATTGAAAACTTCACTACTTTACGGCAAAGAGCATTTAAAGAAGCCTTTGATGCAGTGAATGAAAACTTTAAATCAATTTTCGCCACCCTTTCCGACGGCGATGGTTACTTACAATTAGATAATGAAGAAGATCCATTTATCAGCGGTTTAAACTTAGTCGCGCACCCCAAAGGTAAACCAGTACAGCGCTTAGCATCCATGTCAGGGGGAGAGAAATCACTAACAGCATTAAGCTTTATTTTCGCTTTACAAAGATATCGCCCATCGCCATTTTATGCATTTGATGAAGTAGATATGTTTTTAGACGGGGCAAACGTAGAACGATTAGCTAAAATGATTAAGCAACAGGCACAACTAGCACAATTTATAGTTGTAAGCCTGCGCCGCCCAATGATAGAATCAGCCGAACGTACAATCGGAGTAACCCAAGCCCGTGGAGCTTACACCCAAGTTTTAGGGATTAAGTTAAAAACCGACAATACTTCTGCTTGAGTATCTGTTAATAATAGTGTATAGATAAACCGGATTCGAGATCGGGACTCGGTATACAATGACCTCTGAACAAATTATAAGACGCTCGGACATTTTAAACACCCAAGTCATCACCCGCGACAACGGGAGAAGGCTCGGCATTGTCAATCAACTGTGGGTAGATATTGATAGACGAGAGGTTGTGGCACTTGGATTGCGAGACAGCCTGATCTCCGTTTCTGGAATACCGCGTTATATGTATTTAGGTAGCATTGACCAAATCGGCGATGTGATTTTGGTTAACAATGAAGATGTAATCGAAGACATCGACACCCAACTCTATAGTAATTTAGTTAATTGGGAAGTAATTACAGAATCCGGAGAAGTACTAGGAAGAGTACGCGGGTTCAAATTTGATGGCATCAGCGGTAGAATCAGTTCGATAATTATTGCTTCTTTTGGGCTACCACAAATACCCGAGCAAGTTCTCAGCACCTACGAACTATCAATGGACGAAGTAGCCAGCGTCGGCGCAAACCGACTGATAGTATTTGAAGGAGCAGAAGAAAGAGTAACTCAATTAAGCGTTGGCGTACTAGAACGTTTGGGTATCGGCAAAGCACCTTGGGAACGCGAAGACGAATACGGCTACAACGCCACTCCTCGCACCGTAGCGCCAGAAAATCAGCTACCATCGGGAGTACCCTTAGAAGCACCCCAACCTAGAGTACGCCGCCCAGAACCCGTAGCAGAAGAAGTTTGGACAGAAGACGACGCTTATGAACAAGCCCCACGTCGTCGAGTCATGGAAGCACGCCCTTACGAAGAAGAAACCATTCGTTACGAAGAAGAAGCGGACAATTGGAGCGAGGCAACAGGTAAAGATAACTATCAAGCACCGTCAACTCAGCCTTTCCCCACTAAAGCATATACAGAAGATTACGAAACTTACGACGACGACTTAGAAAAAGACGCTTGGGAAGACGAAGAAGCACCCCAGCCGATTGTTATTCCCAAGAAAGTCAAAGAAAAACAGCCAGAATACGAAGAAGAAGGCGGATATTAATGTAGAGACGTAGCAGTGCTACGTCTCCCCGGCAGTTAGGAGTTAAGAGTTAAGAGTTAGTACCACCGGAGTTAGGAGTTATCTAGCTCCTATTTTTTTTTGAGAATTGGGCATAATTAGGTACCATTATTGAGATTCATCTTGTTAGATAAATGGAAGAACGACGAATGGTTTGATCGCTAATTTTAATTAATTATCAAAATAGGGGAAAGAAGTGGGAGCATCCCAATTGTTGAAAAATGTTTGGTAGTGCGAGCATCTTGCTCGCTGGCGCTCCCGAGCGAGCAAGATGCTCGCACTACAAAATTAAAAATTTGCGATGCTCCCAAAGAAGTTTGTATTGTGCAATTTTTCTTTCTTCTAGCAAATAAACAATAAATCAATGACAAAATATTATGTCATATTGTCAAAATGACTACACAAACTTACTGATATCTTTTCCTCCACCTCGGATAAAAACTGAAGAAGATTTAGAAAAAATTCAAGAAATTGTTGATAATTTACTTGATAAAAGAGAACTGCTCCCTAAGTAACGACTAACCACTAACAATAATCAATCATCAAAAATCCAAAACATCTAAAGATTCTTCAATTTCCAAATCTAAAATCTTTTCTCTAGTATCCTTATGTTCCTGCACTTTACCAGCTTTCTGATATAAATCTGCTGCTACTTGAAAATCTGCAACTGCCCCTTGGGTATCTCCTAATTCATCGCGTACATTACCGCGATTGATATAAACATCGGCATCACTGTCATTTATTTTGATTGCTTGCGTATAATCTTTAATCGCTTCAGATTTATCTCCCAACTCGTAAAAAGCATTTCCCCGATAAAAATAAGCATCTGCATCACAAGGGTTGATCTCAATTGCCTTTGTAAAATCTTCAATGGCAGCTAAATAATCTCCCAAATCGCAACGAGCATTACCGCGCTTTTTGTAACCAACCGCATCCGAGGGACTAATTTCAATTACTTGAGTGAAAACTTCAATGGCGCGTTGATGATTTTCACGCTCCAAATTATCTTTATTATCTACTGTAGAATTAGAATAATTATCTTCGATATTGAGATTAATTTGCTGCAATTCTAATTTTTGTGTTTCTAATATATGAGGATTAATTTTCCCGGCTTGAGTATAATCTTCAATTGCACCTTGACTATCTCCGAGAAAAGAACGAATATCACCACGGTTTTGAAAAGCAACCGCATCGTAAGAATTAATTCTAATCGCTTGCGTATAATCTTCAATAGCTCCGTAATAATCTGCTAACTTATATCGAGCCAACCCACTTTTTATATAAGCTTTGGCAAAATTAGCATTTATCTCAATTGCTTGAGTAAAATCTGCAATTGCCTGACTATAATCTTTTAAACAGTAAAAAACATTGCCGCGTTTGTAATAAACATTCGCATCGCTATGATGAATCTGTAACGCTTGACTATAATTTTCAATTGCAGCATCATAAAGTTTTTTGTTAAAACATTCATCACCCTGCTTAACGTAAAGTCGCTCTAAATTTTCTTCGGTTTTAACTGACGTAATTAAATTCTGATTTATCGCTTGATTAAATAATTGCTGCTGAGGAGAAATATAACTTGTAGAAGCTTGTAAATGTTCTAAATAAGCACGTAACCCACCAGCATAAAATAACTGCTCAATTCCAAAAGATATTTTACCAGTTCTTAACTTAATCATTTCAGTTGGTAAAAACCCAGCTAAAACCATATTGTATTTAGATTGCGCTTCATTTACCTCTTCCTGAATTAAAACGCAAACAATAACCGCATTTTTTTGTACCTCATCAACAGAAACCGACCATCTTACCTTATTAAAATAACCGTGACGAGATTTAACTTCAATGCCAATTAAAGGATTAGCAGTCAACGTAAAATCAACATTACCATCACCACCGAAGCGTTTTTCATAATCAACCTCGGTAATAAAATCCGCCAACCTTTCTTTTACAACTTCCTCACCCAACTTTCCCTTAAGATAGCTAACAAAAACATCGCGCACCGAAGAAACGCGCTTGTACTTTTCCGCCATCATCCAGCAAAACTCTCGTAGCTGTTTTAACCTCTCCCCGCTGATAATACTTAACTCACTATATTGACCAACACTTTGACAATGCAGCAAACAACCATCAGCCAAACGCTTGATAAAGTCCGATTGTAAACTTCGCAGCAAGCTACTCCAATCCATCTAAAAGTTCTGCATCTTCGGGGTTTATTTATTTTAGATTAGTATCAACTATTGGTAAAGGTGAAAGTAATTATACTTAAGAAGATGAGAGGGGGGAGAGGGGGTAGAGGGGGAAGAGGGGGGAAAATTATGAATAACTGGTTCCCAGTCTCTGGCTGGGAACCCTTATACAGGAGGCTCTGCCTCTAGTTAAAGAGGAGAGGCAGAGCCTCTTGAAAGGCATTCCCAGGTGAAACCTGGGAACGAGAAAACGAGAAAGTGCGCTATGCCCAAATTACTGCATTCTATCTATAGTGCGATATTGAACGGCTTCGGCAACGTGATGGGGCTGCAAGTTTTCATCACCAGCTAAATCTGCAATAGTTCTCGCTACTTTTAAAATCCGATCGCTAGCTCTTGCTGATAAACTCAATTTTCTGATCGCCATTTCTAATAAATTGCGAGATGCATCATCTAATTTGCACCATTTTTGTAGATGACGACTTTGCATTTGAGCATTACAGCCTAAAGTTTTCTCTTTTGCAAATCGCTCAGATGCTCGCTTCCGTGCAATTAAAACTCTTTCCCTAACAGTTTCCGATGTTTCTCCATTGGGTTGCTGGGTAATTTCTTCGGGTTTTAAACGATTCACCGCAACTTGTAGATCGATTCTATCCATCAATGGCCCCGATAACTTGCCCCAATAATTTTCTCTTTTACTAGCGGAACAGGTACACTGCTCGATGGTATCGCCGTAAAAGCCGCAGGGGCAGGGATTGGTACTCGCCACCAAGGTAAACTGTGCGGGAAACATTACAGATTGTTTGGTACGGGAAATGGTTACTTGCCCATCTTCTAAAGGTTGACGCAGAAATTCCAAAACATCTCTTTTAAATTCTGTTAACTCATCTAGGAAAAGTACCCCTCGATGTGATAAAGAAATTTCACCAGGGCGAGGATAGCTGCCACCACCCACCAAAGAAGGGCCACTCGCCGAATGATGGGGACTGCGAAAAGGGCGATCGCGAATTAATTTACCGCGATTTTTCAATAAGCCAGCTACCGAATATATACGAGTAACTTCCAAAGATTCATCGAAACCCAGCGGAGGCAAAATATGAGGTAAACGTCTTGCCAACATGGTTTTACCGCTACCAGGTGGCCCAACAAAAATTAAATTATGACCTCCAGCAGCAGCGATTTCTAAAGCCCGACGTGCGTGAGCTTGTCCTTTAACATCTTTTAAATCTAAATTGTAAACAGGTGTCGTATCGTCAGATGAAGTTTCTACAGTTACATCAAGCTCTACAGGTTTATGACGTGCGGGATTATTTAAAAAATCAGCTACCTGAGTAATATTTTCAAAACCATAAACCTGCAATCCTTTTACAACTGCTGCCTCTTGAGCATTATCAGCAGGTACCACCAAAGCCGTAATTCCCATGTTTTGCGCCGCAGCTGCGATCGGTAGTACACCAGCCACAGGGCGCAAACTACCATCTAACGAGACTTCACCGAGGAATAAATAATCACCAAGCAAATCGGGATTAACCTGATCCGAAGCCGCCAAAATACCTACGCTGATCGGTAAATCGAAACAAGGCCCTCCTTACGCAAATCGGCAGGAGTCAGGTTAATTACAATCTTTCGCATCGGGAAACCAAAACCCGCATTTTTCAAAGTTGCTTTTACCCTTTCCTTAGATTCCTGCACCGCGCTGTCGGGTAATCCTAACATCACAATCGCCGGTAAACCACCCGAAACATCGACTTCCACACCCACCTTGATCGCATCGATGCCGACAATTGACGCACTCCAAACTCTAGCAAGCATATTTATATAACCGATTAGTATAAAAACATTTAACTCATCAGTTATAGCCGAAAATTATTTTGTATGGCTTAATGTGCTTGCGACTATTCCTCTACTTACTTCTTTCCTCCGCGTACTTTGCGCCCTCTGCGGTTTTATCCGCTCATTTCGTAGTTTATAGCTCGTAGGTTGGGTTAGCTCGTAGGTTGGGTTAAGCGCACGAATAAATTAGTTTTTACGAGACATTTAACAAAGCGCTGTAACCCAACATTAAATCATTAGTACTGTCAAATATCTTAAAATCGCACAATACTGCTACGCGATCGTGTTGGGTTACGACACGATTAATAAATCCTCCTGACAAATCAAGTTTATCTGCTCGTGTCTAACCCAACCTACAAGTATGTTAAAGAGCGGGATTTTAATGGATTTTTTTATTAATTCAGTTTTAGATCCAGAAAATTTATCTATAATAAATAGTTAACCTACTTAGTTTCGCGATTGTGGCGATATTTTGAATTTTGAGTGTTGTTACTCAAAGATAAATCAAAATGGATAATTGCGATAATAATTGAAAGTGATTTTAAAATGCCTTTCCTATCCTTCTTTGCAGATAAACAAGATGCGGGAATTTTGCTCAACTGGTTAAATGCAGACGATGAGATCGCTTTTATTGTTCAAGATAAAACACAAGTTGGTCGGGAAAGCAAGTGGAAAGCTGTAAATAATATTGAGCAATTTACAGCCCAGAAATACAGTTTGTGGCATATACCAACTGGATCGTTAACATTATATCCAGATCCAGAAGGCAATCAAACCATCCCAAATCCGTGGGAAGGCTGGATAGAACTGCATCCAGGTGCCGATCCAACAATACCTTATTTTGGACCGGGACATCCAGCAGAGATCCGCCTTGAGTTGTGGCTTCGACACCAACCCTACACCGATGTAGAGCGTGCAACTTTGAAAGCTCTGGATTATTGGTACATAGGAGATACAGACTTATTTCGAGTTTCTGACTTTCAATGGATTGGCGATCGTTACGGTGCTGCACCATCACAAACTTGGCAGTGGTGGCAGCGATTAACAGCGTGGATGTCACAAAATGCTATCAGAATTGGAAATTTTGAAGATAGAGACGAAGATACCAAAGAACTTGAGGAATGCAACTTTTGGGCATTACCATCGGCTTTTTCTAAGCTAAAAACTGGTATGGACTATTATGCGAGAGGGTATAAATTAGAAACTGCAATTCGCGATGCAGAAAGCGAAAAGAAATGAATATAAGCAAGTATTTATATCAAGTTTACTTATGAACTACCAAAATATAATCACAATTGAACCTGGAAAGCGCAGTGGCAAGCCATGTATTCGGGGAATGCGAATCACGGTATATGATATTCTAGAGTATCTCGCAGGTGGTATGACAGAAGCAGAAATTTTAGAAGATTTTTCCGAACTTACTTCAGAAGATATTAGAGCTTGTCTTGCCTTTGCTGCGGATCGTGAGAAAAAGTTATTTGTGGCATCTCTGTGAAACTGCTATTGGACGAAAATCTCTCAGATAGGATTATTAACAGAATTATTGACTTATATCCTAATTCCGAACACGTCAAAACCTTATCACTTACTAATACAGATGACTCCGTTATTTGGGAGTATGCAAAAGCTAATGATTTTGTAATTGTTTCCAAAGATGCTGATTTTCACCAACGTAGTTTGCTTTACGGACATCCGCCCAAATTCGTATATCTTCGCATTGGTAACAGTTCAACCTCCAAGATTATTCAAATTCTGAGGGAGAACTTTGACACTATTGTTCAATTTGAAGAAAGCGACACGGAAAGTATCTTGTTATTAACGTAGTTCTTAGGCTAGTTTCACGGCGCACTTCTTTCTAGCAGTTTCAACAAAAAACTCTTCAAAGCGGCGTAACCCAATATTAAATTATTGGTAAGGTTTACAATTATAAATATTCATAAAACTGAATAATATAAACCAAAAGACCCAACTATGGTACAAAGTTTCCGCCCAATTCCCAACGAAACCAAAAGCGGTTTAGTAAAAGTCGCCACCAACATCTGGACAATTGAGGCTTCCGACTGCATATGCTACCGCCCTCCGATGCAACCTAAGTATCCCTATACCCATCGCGCAGTTGTCATCCGTCTCAAAGACAACAGCCTTTTTATTCTTTCCCCAATCCGTCTTACTAATGATATCCGCACCGATATTGATGCGCTTGGAACTGTAAAATATATTGTTTCGCCGAATAACATTCACCACTTGCATATGGGAGATTGGGGACAAGCATACCCAGAAGCAAGACTTTATGCATCGCCACGACTAGATTCAAAGCGCAAAGACTTAACTTTCTACAAAACGCTTTCTACAGACGAGCCAGAATCCGAATGGAGCGAAGAAATAGATCAATGCATTTTTGGTTCGGGTAATGGATTGGTAGATGAAATTGTTTTTTTGCATCGCGAGTCGAACACCGTAGTTTTCACGGATATGATTATGGATTTCGATGTCACAGTTTTTTCTTCATTTTCCCGCTTCACTGCTCGGTTAAACCAAATGTATAAGCATACCCCACGCGGAATGCAGTTAGCTAATATGTTCAACCGCGAATCTTTACGTAATTCTCTTAATACCGTTCGCAGTTGGGGAGCCGAACATTTAATAGTTGCTCACAGCCCTTGGTTGTGCGTAGAAGGGAAAGAAGAAGTGGCAAACTTTTTAGACTCCGCTTTCGACTGGTTGAAACCACGCTCTCCTATCCTCGAAGCTGCGATAATTACGATATCGTTCTTGGCATTTTTACTGATTATACCTATTCATGCATTAATCGTATTAGTTCTGGATATTGTTTATCCAAAGCTTGTGAAACGAGTTGAAATTAGTTAGTTCGTAAGTTAGCTTCACCGCATACCAAGAAATTAGCTCGTAGGTTGGGTTAAGCGCACGAACAAATTAGTTTTTACGAGAGATTCATCAAAGCGCTCTAACCCAACATTCAATTATTGGTATTGTAAAATATCTTAAAATCGCATAATACTGTTTGTTCGCAATAGTGATGTTGGGTTACGACACGATAGAAAATTCTCGTTACAAATCAACTTTAATTGTCGTGTCTAACCCAACCTACAACTAGCTTCACAAACTGCTTGTATTAATACTTGTTCTCCACTACTCTCTTGAAAGGTGATTATACGGAATATTTCTGCATAATCAATACCTAGACGGCTTTTTTATCAACACTTTCAGGATAGTAAAACAAAAAATGAGGCAGTATTCCCCACTTACGACTGTTTTTTATATAATCGGTCCGATACTAATTATCTTCAGTCATTTCGGATCTTTGCTCGTTTTCAAGACTGGTTTATCGTGGGGCGCTATCGTGTGGATTGTATTTTTATACTTGATCCGAATGCTGGGAACAACCGGCATCTATCACAGGCTGCTTACTCATAGAAGTTACCAGGCTCCCGCTTTATTTCTATGGCTGGGATGTATTGTAACCGCATCGGCGGGACAAATGGGTCCAAGTTGGTGGAAAGCGCACCACATGAATCATCATAAACATTCCGATAAAGAACTTGATGCTCATTCTCCGAATACCCGCTTTGAAGGAATTAGAGCATTTTATTGGTCGCAAGGGGGTTGGTTGTTATCCCCCGAATTCTTTCCTGCGAAACTACCCAGAGATGTTGAAAATGACAAGGTTTTACAGGTAATCGATCGCTTGCACTTCGTACCTGTATTAGCCTTGGGTGCGCTTTCCTATTTCATCGGTGGTATGGAATATCTCGGTGCGTTTTTTCTCAGCACAACTCTGTTATTTCACGGAGTACAAACCGTCAACTCCCTTTCTCATATCATTGGCGATCGCCCTTTTTCCACTAACGAATTGAGTCGGAATAACGCCTTCGTAGCATTTCTAACCTTGGGTGAAGGCTGGCATAATCTCCATCACGCCTTTCAATCATCCAGTAGGCATGGTATTACCATTCGTTCGGGAAGGGTTGTTTATCTTCCAGATCCTACGTTTGCCTTTATTAAAATGCTTGAATTTTTGGGATTAGCGTCAAAACTAAGAATGCCTGTTGAAACCGATCTGCTAGCGCGATCGCAACAAAGCTTTGAACATTCGGAATTACTACCTGTAGTAGAATCAGTAGATTATTTATTAACCGTTGAACCGTCTGTCCTATCATTAACAATTGACGAAGAGCAATCATAATAAATAAAAAATGACCGCACAAGACACAATTTTCGGCAAAATAATTAGAAAAGAAATCCCCGCCGACATAGTTTATGAGGATGACTTAGCACTAGCCTTCAAAGACGTTAGCCCTCAAGCACCCGTTCATATTCTTGTTATCCCTAAAAAACCCATTCCCAAACTAGCCGATGCTTCCCCCGAAGATCGAGATTTAATGGGACATCTTTTATTAACAGCCAAAAAAGTTGCCGAAGAAGCTGGATTAACCAACGGCTACCGCACAGTGATTAACACGGGTGCCGATGGCGGACAAACCGTCCATCACTTACATATACATATACTTGGTGGAAGACAGATGAAATGGCCCCCCGGTTGAGGTGATGGAAGGTTAAAAATTAAATAATTGGGAGACGTGATATATCACGTCTCTACATCGTGAAAACGCTTTCCGGGCAATCGGGAGGCGTTTTTTTGTTTCGTAGTTGCGCTACTCTACGAGAACGCTCCGCGTACAGCGCTAAGTAGGTGGGTGAGAAAATTTATAACTATGTCATTGCGAACGAAATGAAATGAAGCGTTCGCGGAGCGTGTCCGAAGGACTCAGCAATCTCAAGGGTTTCGGCTAATTTACATTTTGTTACTTAGTTCGTTTTATTTGTGTCTACCTACTTAAATTATTTAAGGTACATTTGTAGGGTGTGTGACGGTTACGATGATTTACAAAGCGTAAAGAAACAATTAGGAATTACCGTCACGCACCAATTTATTGAAAATCTTTGTAAGATTTGAGTCCATACAATTACCATTACCACACAACAGTAGATTTGATACTAATCCAATCCCCTAATATCGTCTCTCCAACTAAATAAATATCCATAAAATCATCACCAGAAAAATCTCTTTCTCCTGCTTGATATAATTCTATAAATTTTGTTTTATCCATGATAATTGGGCTAAAAACATACGTTTATAACATCTTATTGAAAAACTTGAGCTATTTATTATCAATCAAGCAATCAAATTCTCAAAAACATCCAATTCCCGCGCTTGCTCAATATAGCTAACTCCATATATCTTCGGTAAACGCTGCGTATCTACCAAAACTTCTCGCACCTCTACATTAGAAATTCCAGCCAAATTACGATTTTCTGATAATGCAATACCAATACCAATTCCTACCCCTTGCCCGACACCACAGTTAAATTCAACAATTCTGCCAGCGGAGCAAGCGTAACCTATAAATCCAGAAGCAGGGCTGATAACAGCGAGATTTGGAACATCTTTAACTAAAGCGTGTTGAATTCCAAAATTGAATAAAGGCGGTAAATGTAAACTTGGTTTTTGTAATCCTTTTTCTGAACTTCTATTAATTAAACCTGCAACACCTCCACGAATATCAAAATGGTAGCCAAAAGAGCCTAAAGCTTCATTTTCTGCAACTCCTCCAGCAAGCATTTCTGCTCCTCTTAAAGGTTCTACTGCTCCGGTAATATTTCCTGCATGACGGATGTATAATTCTGAAGCTGCTACTACTTCGGTAGCACCAATATTCTTAAACCATTTATTCACAAATTCCATTTCTTTACCCATTGCCGATGTGGGTAAAGCTTTGTTTCTAGCTAAAGTTTCTGCTTGGGTTGCATTAACATCAAATAGTAAAGCATTCCACGACAATGTATTGTCATTTAAAATCGCGATATTCCCATTATCAAGAATACTTCCACTAGTTTGTAAAGATAAGGGAGTGCCTCGGAAACTATGATAAGCAATCGATAAAGCTTTAGAACGAACATCGATGTAGTCTTTACCTGCATACATCGTTTTCAAGTTACCATTTTCATCAGTTAAATTTTGTCTGAGATAATCGGCATATTCTGAATTGTTACCAGCAGCAATATTTACCAAGTTTTGAAATTGAGTATTAGCTGGGTTCGTAAAACCTTCTAAATATTCGTATTCGATCCGCTTTAATCTATCTACAGTTAATCCTTTCGTTTGAAAAGTTAAAGTTACCGATAATTCTGAATCGGGCAAACCAAATGTTTCAAAGCCTTTTAATTTATTAACTCCAGCAAATTGCGCCAATTCAGCATTTACAGTACAGTCAATAAAATGCTTTGCCTTATAAAACTCACCTCGAACTAATTCAACAATACTTATTTGATTTCCTTCCTTAATTACCGACTTAATTTCTGCATTGCTGAGAATATTTGATCTTACTTCTTGCAACATTTGACGTAAAGCAAGATTGGCGTTTTTTGGATTTAAAGCGATTTGATAAACTCCAGAACTTTCTAGAAATTCATTATAAATTGCTGGTGAATCTCCGAAAGTATCTAAATCGTACTGCTGACGAATTGAAATTGGTACCGCAGAACGGTCAAGATAAGATAAACCACCTCTAACCAAATGTCCGCCAATGCCTAATTGAGAATTTCCTTTAAATAATAATAAACTGCGGGGATATTTACCAGTGCGGCGATGGTATTCTCTTGAAGCACATACTAAAGTTAAAATTCCAGGAACTTCATCACCAAAACAAATGATGTCATATTCGCGAATTTTATCTGGATTTGGCGTTACAGATTGTGTTGAAACTAAGTACTTAGATTCAATTTTTTCAGCTTCTTCTAAATATACTAAAGCTTGATAAACAAATACAGAAATATCAGCCCGAGTCGCTGCTAAAGCGGGATTTAATAACTTAGTATCCGGATAACTTGCAACCAAACCAGCTTTTGTAGAGATAGCCATCGCGATTTTGGCGTAATCTGGTATTCGATCGTAATCCCGATAAAATTCTGGTAATCTGTTTAATAAATCGCGTTCAACAGTTTCGGTAAATCCCAAACCGCTAACAATTGAAACTAAAGCATTTGCCCGCGTGATACGATTTTTAGGACGAAACAAACGGTTAGGAAATCCGGTAATAAAAACTGTTTCGTAAGACTTTTTAATTGCGGAAAATGCCCAATGATTTTCGGGAACGTCAACAAAAGGTATATATTCCCGTTTCTTAGGAATTTTATTAAAAGTTGAAGTAATAATAGCAGCAAATTCAGCCCTAGTTACTGAATGATTGGGACGGAAACTACCATCGGGATAACCATTTAAAATCTTTCGTGTTGCCAAAGATTCAATGAATTTTCTTGCCCAATGCTCTTTTACATCTGGGAAACTTGTTGAGGTATTTACCATAATGATTACTATAAACTAGTATACAAATTGACCGGGTAGTAAACTTAAATCATGCTACCGCAATCTGTTCCTCAACCGAAATCATCATAGTATTTTACGTTCCTCAGCCAAATCTATCGCTGACGCTCTATAGAGTAGTATAAACCGTCCAAATTGAAAATATGTATTTGTTTTTCGTACTTTAAGCCTGCTTTCTCTATAACTTTTTTTGAAGCTTCATTCTCAGGTAAAGCCAGCGCAATAATTCTATCTAAATTGGCTTGATTAAAACCGAATAACACAGATGCTTTTGCTGCTTTTGTTGCAATCCCTTTTCCCCAAGATGTTTTAGCTAAGCCATAAAGAAGCTCTACTTCTTTCAATTCTTCCAAATAACGAAGTCCGCAATATCCAAGCATTTTATCGCTTTCATCTTCTACAATTTTCCAAATTCCATATCCTCGTTCTTTCCAATGTTTAACAAATGATGCAAGAGAATTTTCAACTTTTTCTCTAGGAATAGGAACACCACGACTGGGAAGAAATCGAGTTACTTCTGGATCTGACCACATAGTTGCAAGGGAATCCAAATCGGATACTTTAAGTGGTTCCATTGTAAATCTATCAATAGGTAGAACTTTAAGCTTAGAATAGCCGACCATTTTTGATTTTTATATTGCTGCCAGGAAAGATTTTAAATTATTTTGTCCTATTACATAGATTTCTTAATTTGTGCGATCGCCCTTTCTATCACGTAAAATTAATCAAACGAACTAATCCAAAATCCTCCAAGAATGTCATTATATATATGGCACGCAAATACTGGAGACAAGAAAACGGTTTACGCACGTCCTCTAGCACGATTAATTGAGCAATTGCAACGCTTACCCGGAGTTGGTCCGAAAACCGCCCAAAGATTAGCGCTGCACATCTTAAAACGACCTGAAGCGGAAGTAGAGGCTTTAGCACAAGCTCTAATTGATGCCAAAAAACGGGTAGGCTTATGTCGGCAGTGCTTTCACTTGTCTTCCGAACCCGTTTGTGAAATCTGCCGCAATCCCAAGCGCGACAGCGAAACTATATGTGTAGTCGCAGATTCTCGCGATGTAATTGCTTTGGAAAAAACAAGAGAATACAAAGGTAAGTATCATGTTTTGGGAGGTGTGATTTCTCCCATAGAAGGTATCGGCCCCGAACAGTTAAATATTCAACCTTTGGTACGACGGGTAAGTCAGCAAAATCCTAAAGAAGTTATTTTAGCTATTAGCCCTAGTGTTGAAGGTGAAACGACGACACTATATATCGGTCAATTAATCAAGCCATTCACCAAAGTGACGCGAATAGCCTTTGGTTTACCCGTAGGTGGTGATTTAGAATATGCTGATGAAGTAACCCTGGCAAGAGCTTTGGAAGGTCGTCGAGAGTTGGATTAATATGGGCAAGGGGCATAGGGCATTGGGAATTGCTTAATATAGAGCAAAGTAGACTAACTCCCAACTTACTCTTCACTCCTCACTCCTCACTCTTAACTCTCAACTAGTACTCCACCACATTAATTTTGATGGGTTTGCGTAGTGCGAGCATCTTGCTCGCTCGATAGCGCCAGCGAGCAAGATGCTCGCACTACGAATGTGCTACCCCTCATAACTTATGTGGTGAACCACTAGTGACTTTTGCTTTAACTTGGCTTGTGCCAACTAAGGACATCATTTGCAAGTCTTTAATCAGCTGTAAAGGATTTTGATCCACAGAAAATTGCTGGCTTTGTACGAGCAAATATTCTAAAAAAGTACTAGCAGTAATCGAAAGTTGTTTTTTCTTGGGATATACTACGTGCCATTGGCGATATAAGGGAAAACCTTCAACATCTAATATCGCTAGCTTATTAATCATCTCTGTAGAATTTAAAGTATGAAGAGATAAGACTGAAATCCCCAAACCGTCACTTACAGCTTGCTGGATAGCTTCGTTACTTCCAAGTTCGAGATTTATTGGTACCGATATTTTATTCTGGGCAAAAAATTGCTGTACTACTTTACGAGTTCCAGAACCTTGCTCTCGCATAATAAAAGGTTCGTTTGATAAGTATTTTAATGGAATATTAGACTTATGAGCAAGAGGATGGTCGCATGGGGCAACTAAAACTAAGGGGTTGTCTAAAAATGCCTTTGTCTCCATATCTTCTCTTTCTGGCGGACAACTAAGAATATAAAGGTCGTCAAGATTCTCATTTAACCGTGAGAGCAGAACATCATGATTAGTTATTTCTAAAGAAACACTAACACCGGGATAAAGTTTACAAAATGGTTTGAGTAATTTGGGAATAAAATATTTAGTTGTGGTAACTGCTGCTAGTCGCAGTCTCCCCTGCTTCATTCCTTTTAAATCAACGATAGTAGTTTCAAGCCTGTCGAGACATTTAAAAATTTCCTTGCAGGTACTTAAAACTTCTCTTCCTGCTTCCGTCAGATAAATACGCTTTCCAACATATTCAAATAGAGGTACACCAACCGCTTGTGTAAGATGTTTTACCTGCATCGATACGGTAGGCTGAGTTACAAATAATTCTTCTGCTGCACGAGTAAAGCTAGAGTGTCTAGCAGCAGCTTCAAATACCTGTAATTGGTCTAAAGTAATGGACTTCAAGAGAGTGTCTTTCTGTCTAACATCCCCTACATAACTTTTCATAAAATTATTAACTATTAGATTAGTTTAGTTACATTGATACTTAACGATTCAACCGCGAAGTCCCTTAATTTTTGGTTAGATACAGTATGTATAGAATTCGTGACTAAAACAACAATTATGTTGCTTTAACTCAATATACATTACTTTAACAACATTTACGTTGCTAAAGTTTAATTAACTTAACATTAACTATAGTTATTACTTACTGTGGGTTTCTGGCTTCAAATATATGAGTTGGAAATATTTTTCAATTAAGGCTTAATAACAGGTTATAAAATTAGCTGGATTAATAGCGGCAAAATTAACCCGAAGGCGAAATCCGCGCTTTTCACCAAAGCTAATTTCTTAATTTTTGCTTAATTTGTCTAGCTTTGATGACATAAAATAAAATATTTTCCTAAAAATATATTTTTAAAATCATGGCTGATAATGATTAATAAAAAATCATCGGGCACCTGTGAATGTGAGGCTGCAATCTCCTCAAAGCTACATATTGCAAAGATTTACGGTAATATTGATTGCTCTGCTCTTAAAACAACTCAAAAATAATGTCAAGCAAATCTGGAGTTAGATAAGCACGTTGGGCATAGTGGCAAGTTATAATTTTTTTGCGGATAAACATAAAAAAAATAATTATGAGTAACCCCCTTGTGCAGGCATTTTTCGTAGGCAGAGCAGCTGCTGAAGTCATAAATGAACGTATGGAAGGCGCTTTTACCGATGCTTTAAGCGAACTTGGTAAATTAGATGCCGAACTAAAAGAGCATATGCGATCGTTTACTACTGAAGTGATGGAACGAGCCGAACGTGGAGCTGAAACTGCTGGTACTGGAAGTGGAAGCTATACTACTCCTACAGGAACTGGGCAAACTAGCGCTGAGCCTTTGGATTTGCAAGCAATGATTGATGAATTACGAGCAGAAATTGCTGTATTGCGTACTGAATTGCAACGTCATCGTAGCGGTTCCGTTTAAACTCAGAGAAAAATCGAAAATTAATAATAAAAGGAAATATAAAGGGGTATTTCCGTTGGTAAGAATGCCGAGTACTAGGAGATAATATCTCTTAGTTTATGCTCGGTTGAAAATCAACGGCTTTGCAAAAGCTATGGAAAAGGGTTATTCAGATAACGCATACCGTTGGAACCGCAAAAATTATTCTAGCAGGCGACGCTTCGTTGACATTTGGTCATTCGTCTTACTTTTAATGTTAAGACTGTGGCTATACAATAAGTCTTGGAGCTATCGCGGGGGAGCGAGTGAAACCAAAAAGGCTGCTAGAAGAAAATGGCAAGCAATTTGGATTCGTAACACTCTGCTAGATTTAGGACCTACTTTTATTAAAGTAGGTCAGTTATTTTCTACTCGTGCCGATATATTTCCCAGTGAATATGTAGAGGAATTAACTAAACTTCAAGATAAAGTCCCAGCTTTTAGTTACGAGCAAGTAGAAGAAATTATTGAATACGAACTCGGAAAGAAAATCCCCGAGTTGTTCGCTTCTTTTGAACCTATTCCCTTAGCTGCTGCTAGTTTGGGACAAGTTCATAAAGCCGTACTGCATTCTGGGGAAGCGGTTGTTGTTAAAATACAGCGTCCGGGATTAAAACAACTTTTTGAAATTGATTTAAAAATCCTTAAAGGTATTACAAGATACTTTCAAAATCATCCAAAATGGGGAAGAGGACGAGACTGGGTTGGTATTTACGAAGAATGTTGCCGGATACTTTGGGAAGAAATTGATTATCTTAATGAAGGTAAAAATGCCGATACTTTCCGCCGTAACTTCCGCGCTCAAGAATGGGTCAAAGTTCCCCGCGTTTACTGGCGCTATGCTTCTCCAAGAGTATTAACGTTAGAATACTTACCTGGGATTAAAATTAGTCAGTACGAAGCCTTGGAAGCAGCAGGTTTGGATCGAAAGGTTCTTGCCCGTCAAGGAGCCGAAGCTTACCTGCATCAGTTGCTCAATAATGGCTTCTTTCATGCCGATCCCCATCCTGGTAACATTGCTGTTAGTCCAGATGGTGCGTTAATATTTTATGACTTTGGCATGATGGGACGAATCAAGTCCAACGTGCGCGAAGGATTAATGGATACACTTTTTGGTGTTGCTTCTAAAGACGGCGAGCGAGTTGTCAATTCGTTAGTCAATTTAGGCGCTTTAGCACCAACCGATGACATGGGACCAGTGCGGCGTTCGGTTCAGTATATGCTGGATCACTTCATGGACAAGCCCTTCGAGAAACAGTCAGTAGCTTCTATCAGTGAAGACTTGTACGAGATAGCTTACGATCAGCCGTTTAGATTTCCGGCTACGTTCACTTTTGTGATGAGAGCTTTTTCTACTCTTGAGGGAGTCGGTAAAGGGTTAGATCCAGAGTTTAGCTTTATGGAAGTCGCAAAACCATACGCAATGCAGCTTATGAGTGATATGAATGGTTCTGAGGGGAACAGTATAATTAACGAATTAAGTCGTCAAGCAGTTCAAGTAAGTACTAGTGCATTTGGTCTACCACGTAGATTAGAAGAGACATTAGAAAAACTTGAACGGGGAGATGTGCGAGTGCGCGTCCGGTCTATTGAGACAGAGCGTTTGCTGCGAAGACAAACAAATATTCAGCTAGGAGGAATTTATGCCCTGATTATCAGTGGATTTACCCTTTCAGCCACGATATTGTTGGTTCAAAATTATGTATGGTTCGCAGTATGCGCGGGTTTAATTGCGGCAACTGTATCGTGGCTGTTAATTAGATTGCTTCTGCGCCTCGACCGTTATGACCGTATGTATTAGTTTAAATATAAAACTATATGAAACTTAAATTCACGGGTTTTAGCGATCCGGGACTTATTCGTTCTAGTAATCAGGATGCTTTCTATATTGACCCGGAAGGTCGATTTTTCATTGTAGCCGACGGCATGGGCGGTCACGCCGGAGGTGAAGAGGCAAGTCGAATTGCTTCATTGGAAATTAAAAAGTACCTGTTATCTAATTGGGATACCTCTAAGTCTTCGGACGAATTATTACAGTCTGCTTTATGGCAAGCTAACGAAGCTATTTTGCAAGATCAGCAGGAACATTCGGAACGAGCCGATATGGGAACTACTGTAGTCGCAGTTGTATTTCGCCCCGGAGAGTCTCCTTATGTTGCTCACATTGGTGATTCGCGCTTGTATCGCTGGCGTTCTTCTTTATTAGAATTAATCACCGAAGATCATACTTGGGTTGCACGCGCTTTGAAAATGGGCGATATCAACATAGAAGAAGCGCGAAATCATCCTTTTCGCCATGTTTTATCTCGCTGTCTCGGACGCGACGATTTAAACGAAGTTGACGTGCAACCGCTTGATGTTAAATCTGGCGATCGCCTTGTCTTATGCAGCGATGGTTTGACTGAAGAACTTGCAGATGAAAAGATAGCCTACTATTTGCAAGAAAATACTGTACTTGAAAAAACTGCTCTTTCTCTAATAGAAGGAGCTAAAGACCACGGCGGACATGATAACATTACTGTTGTAATTGTTGAACTAGAAGATTAGATTTGATCGATTAGTTTTGATTGTCTATAGATGAACGGAAATACGAGAGAAATTTTAGAACGGTAATTTCTAATACAAAAGAATGTTATTTTCCGCTCAGAGTAAAAATACTCATCAATTTGTTCAGTCTGAGCATTTTTTCTAGTTACAATTTGATACAAATACTTTAACCTCCGAAATAATATTTTCGGAGGTTAAATTTTCATATTTGCTAAATTGACATCTTGCAGTCTATAAGGTAATGGGAATATAATTCACCCCTAATTGCTCTTATTCTTGCTAATCGTTTACTAAACAATCTGCTTTGAGCCGAGTCATTCGCTAGTAAAGCTGTATGTTAAATGGGCTTATTCAAGTATATATACTTAAATAAGCTCAAAGAATTCAAGCAGGAACCGAAATATGACTCTTCAAACTTGGGGTTTATATCATTCGGAACAGATGCAAAACAGATAAAACCAAAAAATACCCATTACGACTGTGGGCAATATGTCAAACAATTGTTATCTTTCTTTATACAGGGAGTAATAATTCATCGGCAAATTCACCCCTTACTCAGGTCTTATTGGCTCTGTAGTAAATGACCCAGTTTAATTCGCTGTCTTTTTTATTCTTTAGTTATTGGAGTTTGAACAATGGATCAATCAATTAAACTTTCTTTGGAGCAGCAATTTAGCATTCGCTCCTTTGCTAGCCAAGTTAAAGGCATGAGTCACGAACAGGCTCAGGAATTCTTGGTCAAGCTTTACGAGCAAATGGTTGTTAGAGAAGCTACTTACCAAGAACTTCTTAAGCATCAATGGGGCTTGGATTCGGGTTCCACTTGGGCTGCTTAGAATATAGTGTCAAAGTGGACGACCTCCTTCTCTTGCTAGGTTCCTTGCAGACGGAAAAAAGCTGGGGATGCCGGGGCGTCAACTATTTATTTAACCTGAATCGAAACGCATTTTAACTAAATTAGCAAACTATAACCTGCTGCCTTTACAAGATTAGTTTGTAGGATGTATAACCTTAATTTCCTAACGACTGTAAAAGTAAAGCATATTCTAGGCTAAGCCGTTTCTAATTTGACCCGATTAAATTCATAAGAATTATTTCCAGGCAATAACTTACTAGCTTTTAGATTAGGACACTGCGAACCTACAAGCAAAAATTATATATTATTTTTATAACTGTATTTTGGTTCTTTCTAAGCATTTTCTTAAACAAAATTAATATTAGTTGAGTAAATACTACAGACAAAGCAGATAAATCCTGTGATACTCGTTTAGGCAGAAAGGTCAAAGGGAGAATCTGTATTAATTCCCTGCAATTTTGCTAAAATTTGCGGTTTAATCTTCTGATATTCAGCTTTGAGCAAATTTTTACTGAATTGGGGTTTAGCGGAAGATGGTAGCGTGTGGCTCATGTTTACCCAAGAGAGCAGGCGCTGACGTTGAACGGGTGCGATACTCGAAAGTAAAATGTGGCTACACTTTGAGGGATTTTCTCTTCCAAAAAATACCAAACGGTAATAACCTGTTTCTCCTAAGAGAGTAGTAATATCTTTACCCGTATTAGTTTTCAAGTCGAGATAGTGAGGAAGCCATTTTGCACCGAACTTGCGATGGTAAATCACGGTAATCCATAAGAGCATCGGATGGGGTGCAGTAATAAATAGAAATTGATTGTAACGAGTACAAACCAAACGCTTGTGAATTTCTATCTGGGGTAACATTACCCATAGAGCAGGTGTAAAACTACCATTTACCTGAATATTCTGAGGAAAGACAATATCAGCAATTGGTTTATCTTTAGGCCAAACAGCTTGTTTTAAAATTTCTTCATTGCAAGAGTCAGTATTCAAATAAAGCTCCGAAAGTTGAGTAAAATCAGCTTTGATTGTAGGAGCTTGAGCCGCATCATTGCGACTGATTTGAGTATTAGCAACACTATTTATTCGGATTTGAGAATTTTCGTAACGTTGTTCTATAGATGCCAATTCTTTAAGAATTTCATTGATACTCTGAGGACGCTCCTCTGCTTTCTTTGCCAGACATTTCATCACCAAGTTTTCTACTTCTATAGGCAATTGTAATTTTGGGTTAGCTTCAGAAAAACAGCGGGGTGGTTTGTAATGGTGTACTTTATACCATCCTCCAAAAGAAGGATTTTCGGGGATGAGAGGCATCTTTCCCGTCAACATCTCGAACATCATTACCCCTAAACTGTAAATATCCGAGCGATTATCAAGTTCCTTACCTTCCATCTGTTCGGGAGAAGAGTAAGCCAAAGTACCTAAATAATAATTAGTTTGCTGAGTATCCGAGAGTAATAACTTCGCAATCCCAAAATCGAGGACTTTAACTAATTCCCCAAAGCTAGCATCGTAAATTGTCAGCATATTGCTTGGCTTAATATCACGATGAATAATTGGGCAAACTTTACCATCAACAAGGATGCCATCGTGAGCGCACTGCAAACCCAAACATATTTGACGTGCCAGATTTAAGAACCTAAATAAAGACAATTTTTCCGAGCGGATAATTTCACTAAGGCTTTTACCTTGAAGATACTCCATCACATAAAACGGAGTAGACTTTTCGTCCACACCATAGTCCATCACTCGGACAATATGGATGCTTTTTTGACCTAACAAAGCACAAGTTTTGGCTTCTCGCTCAAAACGTTCCCTTAATCGCATTTTTTTGTTTTGCACTGAGAGGGCGAGAAACTTAATCGCTACAGGCACCCCTCCCAACAGGACATCCTTAGCACGATAAACTCGACCCATAGCTCCAGTACCAATTATCTCCTGAAGTCGGTAGCGCTTGCCGAGTAAGCGACCAATGTTGGGGTCTGACATAGAAACTCCAATCTGCAATAAGCAATAATATTAAATAAAACCAATCCAAAAGACAGGTGTCGAATATAAAGCACAAGTCTTACGCAACAACAGCCGAAAAATAGTGTTCCAGACATCAATATCCCCCCAACCTCCTAAAAAAAGGGGGAGGCTTTGCATAAGTCCTAAAAGATTTAAAAAACTAAAAATTGACTGATAACAAAAAAAATGGTGTATAAACCTGGTTTTTGTGCAATTATTAACTTCATCTCAAATTTATAATGCCCAAATTTTAATTAAAAACTTAACTTACCAAGGAAAAAAAATAAAAATCATATAAAGGGTGATGGGGAGAGGGGGGAGATGTGGATTTTTTATCCCATAATCTTGATAATCCCTTCATTAACTACTAACTACTAATTCCTAACTCCTAACTGTTCGCTGTATGTCGCTATTGCGACACGCTGCGCTAACACTGTTAACTGACTTGCCGTTCTACATTCGCTTCCATTGTACTGGTTAGAAAATGACCTGCCATGACTCCACTAGTTAGATGATAAGTATTATCTGACACGCGATGTAAAGTTTCAAATCCACTACGACGCTGGCGATCGCCCAATACCCAGTAGCGCTGAACGATTGTCTCCGGACCAATCCAGCCTTCTCCCTCTACTTGCCCTAATAAATTATGCTGTAGTAAAAAAGTATACTGACGTTCTCCATCATCCAAACGTCCTTTATACTGCAAAGCAATTTCAGGATGTTCGGATGAAGGAAAAATAAGTTTTGTTACCATCGTGAACCAGTTATCTCGATTCCATGCAACCAAGGTCATACCTTTGACACCGATCGGCATACCATCACGTTCCAACCAATTTCCTTGTAACGTCCAGCGTCCTGGTTCGAGTAAAAAACTATGAGCCACCTGTGGATAATTCCCTGTATTGTTGCAGTATCGCGAAGCTAGTTTAGTATAGCCCACGGACAGCGAGCAGTGACCAGTGAAAAGTTAGGAGTTAGGAGTTAGGAGTTAGGAGTTAGGAGTTAAGAGTTAAGAGTTAGGAGTTAAGAATTAATAATTCATTAGTATTTATTTCTTCCCCCTCTCCCCCTCTTCCCCCTCTTCCCCCTCTCCTCATACTGAGTAAACGTTTCCTAAAAGCACTTCCCGACTAGCTCCGGTTGAGAAAGGTAGGTTGCCTGGGGAATTTGTGTATCTCCAATAGGCTAGAACTGCAAAGGCGATCGCTTCTTTGAAATCGGCGCTTAACCCAACTTCATCTGTTGTGGAAACTGGTACGGTTGCTAATAGCTGTTGTAAACGATGTTTTAAGTAAAGATTGCGACTACCACCACCACATAAAAATACTCGCTGTGGCATTTGTGGTAAAAATTTACGGTAACTATTGGCAATTGAGGCTGCTGTTAATTCAGTAAGAGTTGCTAAAAAATCTGCTGTATTAAGTTGAAAGCTTTCTGCATCTTTTATACATTGATGTAAATAATCAACTCCAAATAATTCTCTACCTGTAGATTTAGGTGGCGGCAAATGAAAGTATTCTTGGCTTAGCCATTGTTCTACTAAGTCAAAACAAGGAGTACCTGTTGATGCCCAGTTTCCATCTTCGTCATAGGTTTTTGCCCCATCAGTTAAATGTTCGACTGCTAAATCTAATAGACTATTTCCCGGTCCGGTATCCCAACCGCGAATCTTTGAGAGCCAATCGCCGCCACGGACGGGAATATAAGTAACGTTGCCAATGCCACCGATATTTTGAATACAGCGAGATTCCGAATTATCACTAAGTAAAGCTGCATCTATACGAGGCACTAAAGGCGCACCTTGACCTCCTGCTGCAATATCGGCAGCACGGAAGTTATTTATAGTGGTAATACCTGTTAAATGGTTAATTAAGGTTCCGCGACCGATTTGTAAGCTGTAACCAAGTTTTCCTTGATTAAATGCTGTCAGCGGTCGGTGATAAACTGTTTGACCGTGAGAACCAATTAAAGTGGCTTTTTGATGACCTATTTGAATATTGATTGCAGCAGAAGCAAAAGAATAGGCGATCGCATCATCTAATTCTGCTAGTTCTTGCATTGAGATAGCTTTACCCGCACAACAGCTTAAAATACGTTCTCTTATTTCTGGGGGATAGGGGTATGTTTCACCTGCGATCAATTCTATTTTGATATCTAAACCCGTACCGGAAATATCAACTAAAGCGGCATCGATACCATCTACTGATGTACCACTCATTAAACCAATTACGCGAGTCATGGGATTTTAGATTTTAGATTTTGGATTTTAGATTTTGGATTAACAAGCTAGTGGTTCACCACATTAATTCTGATGGGTTAAGATACCTCTTCGTAGGTTGGGTTAAGCGGAGCGCAACCCAACTCGGGTGTTGGGTTTCACTTCGTTCAACCCAACCTACAATTATAAATGTCATACCCCTCATAACTTATGTGGTGAACCACTAGTAGTCAACCACATTAATTTTGATGGGTTTGCGGTAGTGCGAGCATCTTGCTCGCTCGATAGCGCCAGCGAGCAAGATGCTCGCACTACGAATGTGCTACCCCTCATAACTTATGTGGTGAACCACTAGTACGGAGCCATATAAGTTTTGCTAGGTTGAGAGATTGATTCGTAGGTTGGGTTAAGCGGAGCGCAACCCAACTCGGGTGTTGGGTTTCACTTCGTTCAACCCAACCTACAATTATAAATGTCATACCCCTCACAACTTATGTGGTGAACCACTAGTACTCCGCCACATTAATTTTGATGGGTTTGCGGTAGTGCGAGCATCTTGCTCGCTCGATAGCGCCAGCGAGCAAGATGCTCGCACTACGAATGTGCTACCCCTCATAACTTATGTGGTGAACCACTAGTACGGAGCCACGTTAATTTTGACTGGTTCGTTTTCTTGGTAAACTCTGGGAGACGTTATGTATAACGTCTCTACAAGCCGTCAGAACCAATGAAATGAATTACTACACCAAATTTTTTAATTTTTTTAATTGTTTCTACGGCTAATTTCTCTAAGATCGAGAGCGTAATTTAATTTCAAGATATTAACTCCAGGTTCGCCAAATATATTTAAAAATCTACCTTCGGTATATTTGAGAATATCGGGGAAAATTTCATTCGGTAGTACGTTGCGAGCGCTAGCAACTCTATCTAACTGCTGCATGGCCGATTTGTATGTAATATGGGGGTCTAAACCGGAAGCAGAAGTATAAATCAAATCTGCACGTGGATCTATACTTTGATCTTGAAGCCCATTTACTGTTTCCGAAATTCGCTCAAGTAATTTTGGATTACTAGGAGCGAGATTGCTAGAGCCAGATATCCCGGTAGGTTGAGCTATTTTCCCCTGACTATACAACACGCTACTTGGGCGGCTATGAAAATACTCTTCGGATGTAAATGTTTGACCAATTAAAGCTGAACCAATTGGTTCATTATATAGATCGACAATTACACTACCCTTAGCTTGATATTGAAACAAGGGAAGTTGAGCTACTGAAAGTATAAATAATGGATAGATAATGGCAGTAAGCAACCACAATATCAAGCTAACTCGAATTGAAGAGGCAATTGCTCGAAGTTTATTCATGATGGAGTATTAAAAGTTAGGAGTTAGGAGTTGTACAGACGCGATATATCGCGTCTGTACAGGAGTTGGGGAGTAGGAGTTAGGAGTTAGGAGTTGGGGATTGGGGATTGGGCATGGGGCATTGGTAAGTGTTAACTGATAACTGATAACTGATAACTGTCACGCTAAGACTGTTAGAGAAATTATTAGGTCTATTAACTTAATTGCGATAAATGGGATAATCAAGCCTGCTATTCCATAAATCAAAATATTACGTTGCAGAATTTGTTGTGGTGTCATTGGTGTGAATGGTACACCTCTGAGGGCTAAGGGAATTAATGCTGGAATAATTAATGCATTGTAAATTAATACTGACAGCACGGCGGAATTGCTGCTTGTCAAGTTCATTATGTTTAATTTATTTGAGCTAGTGGAAGCAAATATTACTGGAACAATTGCAAAGTATTTGGCTATGTTGTTTGCAACTGAAAATGTGATTAAAGCACCACGAGTCATTAGCACTTGTTTACCAATACCGATAATGTCGATTAGTTTTGTGGGATCTGAGTCCAAATCGATGATATTGGCTGCTTCTTTTGCTGCTTGAGTTCCGTTATTCATGGCTACGGCGACATTGGCTTGGGCTAATGCTGCTGCATCGTTTGTACCATCCCCTGTCATCGCGACTAATTTACCTTCTGCTTGTTCTCGTTGAACTACAGCGATTTTATCTTCGGGGGTTGCTTCGGCGATAAATTCTTCGACTCCGGCTTCTCTGGCAATTACAGAAGTCGTTATATGATTGTCGCCGGTAATCATGATGGTTCGCACGCCAAGCCTTCGTAATTGTCCGAAGCGTTCGCGTATGCCCGGTTTGATATTATCTTTTAAATAAATAATGCCGTAAATTTCGTTATTCATGCATACGGCTAATGGTGTACCTCCTTGTTGAGATACCATTTCGTAAGCTGAATTGAGTTCGGATGATACTTCTCCACTTTGCGATCGCACAAAGTTTTTTACAGCATCTACAGCACCTTTACGCACCATCGAACCATTGGGTAAATTAGTCCCACCTATCCTGGTTTTGGCGCTGAATTTTACAGGAAAGGCTGCTTGATAGTCGAAATCAATTCTTGCTCCCAATCTTTGTGCTAAGCGAACTATTGATTTGCCTTCTGATGTGTCATCAAATATACTTGCCCCTAAAGCGACATAAGCAATTTCTTGCATTGTATGACCGTTAATAGGAATAAAACCATCTGCTAAACGGTTGCCTCGGGTTACGGTTCCTGTTTTATCTAAAATTAAGGTGCTAACATCTCCACAGGCTTCTATGGCTCTAGCTGAAGTAGCAATTAAGTTTAATTGAGCAACGCGATCCATGCCTCCAATAGTGGTAGCACTTAGTAAACTACCAACTGTTGTAGGAATTAATGCTACGAAGATAGCAACTAAAATAGGTACGCTAATAGGAGCTTTAACGTAATACGCTAGGGCTGGAAAAGTTGCGATCGCGGATAAAAATATCAAGCTAATCAGCGCTAGTAAAACTGTGAGAGTTGCTTCGTTGGGTGTTTTCTTACGTTCTCTCCTCTCTATGACGTAAATCATCCGGTTGATAAACCCTTTATCTGGATCGACAGTAATTCGGATTATTAATTCATCAGAGATAATACGGCTGCCGCCGGTAACATAACTAGCAATATCAGAACCCGCTTCTTTGAGTACGGGTGCCGATTCTCCGGTGATTGCTCCTTCATCTACGCTTGCAGCACCCATGATTACTTCCCCGTCGGTAGGGATAATATCACCAGCAACTACATATACAGCATCGCCGCGTTGCAAACTGGTAGCCCGAACTTCAGAAATGTTACCGTCAGCCAAGAGTTTTTTGGCATTTATATCGGACTTAATAGAGCGCAATATATCAGCTTGTGCTTTTCCGCGACTTTGAGCATAGGCTTCGGCAAAGTTAGCCAGCCACACTGTTAAAAATAAAACTACAGTAACTACACCGTTAAAAAATCGTGCATCTGGAGACGCTTCCGAGCCAAATAAAGCTGGAAAAATTGTTGCCGCTAAAGTAATAAAACTACTTACCCAAACCACCAACAATATTGGATTTTTGATGATGTGCTTGGGATTAAACTTTGCAAAAGCGTCTCTTATCGCCCGACGATAAAGACCTTTTTTACTTGCCTTTACTTTTTTTCGCGGAGAACGGGGTTCTTTAATTGAGGTAGTGGCAAGTTTTGACTTAGAAGTAGTCGCTACTGGGTTCATAGGCATTGGGAGGATGGCGGGGGAGAGGGGGGAGGGGGGGAGAGGGGGTAGAGGGGGAGACAAGGAGATGGGGAGAAATAAATACTATTAAATTATTAATTCCTAACTCCTAACTCCTAATTCCTAACTGTTCACTGTTCACTGTTCACTGTTCACTGGTAACTGCTCACTGTGCTGCTAGCCTAAATGCTTCGGCTAAGGGACCATTGATTAAAATAGGGAATAAGATTAGAAAGCTTAAAATAAAAATTACGACTGCTGTCAAGCTAGTAAATAAAACTGTGTCGGTTTTTAGGGTAGCAGGAATTGCTGGTGCTGGTTTTGTACGTGCCATTGTGTCTGCTAAAAGTAGGATGGCGCATATACTAACGTAACGTCCTAGTAGCATACTCGCAGCAGTACTTAAGTTCCACCACAAGGTATTGTCTGTCAAACCTTCAAAACCGGAGCCGTTGTTGGCGCTAGCTGAAATATATTCGTAAACTACTTGGGATATACCATGAAAACCGGGGTTGCTGATTCCGGATAAGGATATGGGATAAGCTAGGGCGATCGCGCTGGGGATCAATACTGCTAGCGGATGAATTAGGACTACCAAACTCGCCAACACTATTGAACGTTTGGTAATTTTACGTCCAAAAAATTCTGGAGTACTACCTATCATTAATCCCGCCCAAAATGCGGTTAAATATTGATAAATCAATAAATAAACAATTCCGGTTCCTATTCCACCCCAAATCACGTGCAAAAACATACTCAGTAAGGTAGAAAAACCTCCAGCAGGCATTAAAGAATCGTGCATTCCGTTAACTGCACCGTTCATGGTTGCGGTAGTTATGACTGCCCATAGCGCTGTTTGTGCCCAACCAAATCTTACTTCTTTTCCTTCTAAGTTGGGTTGATCGAGTCCTAATTCGGAATTTACCAGGGGATTACCTTGAAATTCTCCCGTTGCTGTTATCCAAACTAAAACTAGGAAGATTATCGTTACCAGCCAAAACAGCCGCCAAGCTTGTTTAATATTGTTAGAAAATGCGCCGTAAACGAAAATCATTGCGGCTGGAACGGACATCATCGCGATTATTTCGATTAAATTGGTAAAACTACTGGGATTTTCAAAGGGATGGGCCGAATTCGCACCAAAAAAACCGCCGCCATTTGTACCTAATAGTTTGATAATTTCAAAAGATGCTACCGGCCCGGTGGCAATATACTGAGTTCTACCCTCCAAGGTTTCTACCGCTATAGGTCCTGAAAGAGTTTGCGGTACCCCTTGAGCTAATAATAAGATGGCTCCAATAATAGAAATAGGCAGCAATATACGGGTTATACCCCGAATTAGATCGGCGTGATAATTTCCTAAAGGTTTACCCGTCAAAGCGCGAATAAAAGCAATACCTACTGCTAAACCTGTCGCAGCGGAGACAAACATTAAAAAGGTTAAACCCGCCATACTGCTAAAATGGCTCAGGGTTTTTTCTCCTAAGTAATGTTGCTGCCCCGTATTAGTTAAAAATGAAATCGTGGTATGCAGTGTTAAATCCCACCTGGGCGCACCAAAACCATTTGGGTTCCACGGTAAAACTTTTTGAAAAACAATTAGTAAATATACTAAAATTCCCACAAATAAGTTGCTTTGCAGCAAAGAATAAGCATATTGCCTACCCGTCATATTTTCTTGAGGATTTACGTCTGCTAGCTTATAAATAACTTTTTCTAATGGGTTCATTACTATATCGAGTAATGTTGTTTTACCCATAAATACGTTGGCTATATATTTTCCAAATATTGGCGTAATAATGAACACCACAGCAAGGGTTAACCCTATCTGCAACAAACCTTGTCCCATGTATTTTCGTCCGTATACAGTTTAATAAACGATTACTACTCTTTGGGTCTATTAATAGGAATATAAATTAGTATCTTGTAATATAATTTACAAGATATTAGGAAAAATATCTTACTTTAGTTAATTCTGCAATCCTTTTTAGTCAAATTGCTTTCTTTGTCTATCGCTATAGGATATTGACATATTCCCGGTATTATCAGTTAATCTTCAATTAATACGTAATTTTTGTTATTTTTTAACGATTACTTCTTGGCTTGATACTGACATATTATATTCCTCTTTAAATGAAATAATAGCTTTCTATGTTAAGGCTAAGGAGTTTTTGCATAAGACTTATAAAGGCTCACTTTCACCGATATAACAGATATTAATGGGTAGTAGTGTATAATAAAAGACCATTCCCTTAATTGTTTAAAAAGAATAATAAATATTTTTTTGCTAAACGTGGTTTTGATGTGGTTTCAATAAAATTTGCAAAAATTATCAATATAAAAATTCTCGTTTCATTTGCTCGACCTGTGGTATGTCAAGATAAAGTAGTATGTAGACTAAATAATTAGTTTCCCTAGTGTCGGAATATATTAACGGTAGAGATGTCAAACCTGTTTCTACAAATAGTAATGATATTGTGCCGAAGAAGCAAGTTGAGGAAGAATTGCTTGATAGTGAAGAGTTATTTCGTTTAGCCTTTAATGATGCAGCAATTGGCATGGCGCTTGTAGCCCCTGATGGGCGGTGGTTGAAAGTTAACCATGCTTTGTGCGAAATTGTTGGCTATTCTGAAACAGATTTACTCAAAACAACCTTTCAAGAAATTACCCATCCCGCCGATTTAAAAGCAGATTGGGATTGCGTGCGTCGAATGCTTGCGGGTGAAATTCGCACTTACCAAATGGAAAAGCGTTATTTTAATTCAAGCGGGCATATTGTTTGGATTTTACTTAGCGTTTCCCTGGTAAGGGATAAACAAGAGCAGCCGCTATATTTTATTTCTCAAATCCAAGATATTAGCTCACGCAAGCAAGCTGAAGCTAGATTAAAAAGTTTACTTGCAGAATTAGAGCGTAGCAATCGCGATTTAGAAGACTTTGCCAGCGTGGTGTCTCACGATTTAATGTCACCGCTGCACAAAATTCAAATTCTTTCGGAATATCTCGAAGAAGATTACAGCCAACTTTTAGATGAGCAAGGGATTGACTATCTCAAACGCATCACTCAAGTCAGAAGTCGAATGCAAAGCTTGATTGAGGATTTACTTAGTTTTTCCCTTGTCACTACTAAAGGGCAACCTTTTACAAAAGTAGACTTAAATAAACTTGTGCGAGGGGTAATATCAGATTTACAAGCTGACAGTTTGACAGATGTAGTTTGGGAAGTAGGTAAATTACCTGTTATTTCGGCTGATTCCGGTCAAATCTATCAACTATTTCAAAATCTTATAGGTAATTCATTAAAATATCGTCAGCCAGAAATTACATTAGTCGTCAAAATTGATCAAACTCCCACAAGTCAAAATCAAGCGTTAGGTAGCTTATGCGAAATAGTTATAGAAGATAACGGGATTGGTTTCGATGAAGCATACCTCGAACAAATATTTGAACCTTGCCAAAGATTACACAGTTCTAACGAATACGAAGGTACGGGTTTGGGTTTAGCAATTTGTCGCAGAATTATCGAACGTCATGGAGGGAGCATTTCGGCTAAAAGCAAGCTTGGTGAAGGCGCTAAGTTTATTGTTTCGTTACCTTGTTAGCAGGAATGGGGAAGAGAGGGGAAGAGGGGGTAGAGGGGGTAGAGGGGGACAAGGGGATGGGGAGATGGGGAGATGGGGAGAAGAATAATTAACTCACTCCTAACTCCTAACTCCTAACTCCGCGAGCTGTAGAGACGTAGCACTGCTACGTCTCTACACTCCTAACTGCTAACTGATTATTGCCGAAGTATACCTTCTGGTAGTTGTAATTAAATATAGCAATTAAAAAATCATCTTATTTCTCATACTTTGGATGTGTTCTTAGATTTGATAAACATTTATCGTAAATAGAAGATGATAGATCGGGGTAAGTGTATTGCTTACAAATTTTCTCGTAGTTACTACAGCATCCTGTAAACTTATAAAGGTATTAAATATGTTCGATTTATAAACTTTTTGAAATAAAGAAGATGAGTTAACAGTTAAAAATAATAAATATTAGCCGATCGATAATGACTGATAATAGTTTATGTTGAATCATCGTTGCCAAGTTCTTTTAATTGAGGATGAATGCGAGGAAATTGAATATTTCCGCAAATTGCTATCTAAAGCTAAGTCTTCTTCGTTTAAACAAGGTTTCGATGTAATTGTTGCTCAATCTTTGGAAAATGGATTGGAGTTGTTAGCAGTTAACGATATAGATGTTATTTTCCTAGACTTGATGCTTACTGATAGTCGAGGAATTAAAACTTTAGCGAGGATGATAGAAGCTGCCCCTAATTTACCAATTATTGTTTATACGATTTTGGATGAAGCTGCTGCCGTTAAAGCGTTGGAATTAGGTGCAATCGGATATTTACACAAAACTGAAATTGATACGAACTTATTAGTTTATGCTATTCGTTCGGCAATAGAACGACAGCAGCAGGTTAACATTTTGAAGCAGCAGCAAAACGAACAACAAAAGGTGGAATTTGAACAACTTGAGGCTTTTGCAGCATCCACTTCTGCAAACGCTAATCTATCAGGAACGGAATCTTTACGAGAAAGCAAACCGGATATTTTCGCAGAATTAGTACAAAGTTATAGCGAAATTATGGATTTAGCTTTGGAAGAGAAAGCTTATAAAGTTGAGCATAATACCTCTGGGAAACTTAATGCTTTGGCCAGACAATTAGGTTTTATGCAGGCTACACCTAGAGATACAATTGAAATTCATACTGCCGTTCTTAAAGAGAAAACTAATCGTCATTCTCGGAAGTCTCAAAGTTATGCAAAAGAAGCGCGTTTAATAATATTGGAGTTAATGGGTTATTTAACAGCTTATTACCGAAAATACTTTATCGGATTAAATAAAATTAATATTGATAAGATTAACAATAATTTAGAATCTGGTTAAATGAAATAATCATAAAACATAGTAATAATTACGTTTAATAATGTGTAAAAGTAGTTTAGAGAAGAAATATGTGTTTAAACTTTATGTAACAGGAGATACGCCTCGTACAGATCGAGCTATTTCTAACCTCAAGGAATTATGTCAAGAACATTTTCCCGACGAATATAAAATTTTGATTATTGATGTGTTAAAACAACCCGATATTGCTGAAAAAGAAAAAATTATTGTTACACCAACTTTAATTAAAGAGTTACCTTTACCATTAGTTAAAATTATTGGCGATCTATCTGATGTCAAAACCGTTTTAATGGGGCTGGGTATTAATAGCAAAAAGCATGATATATTTAGCGAGTAACTATAAAAAGTAAATTAGATAATCATCTAAAAAATATTTTTAAAATGCCTCAAGAAGGAAAAAATATAGAAAAGTTAGAAACAGGAATTCCAGGTTTCGATTTGATATCTGAAGGTGGATTACCAGTTGGACGTACTACTTTGGTAGTTGGTAGCGCGGGTAGCGGTAAGACAATATTTTCCTGTCAGTTTTTGATTGAAGGAATAAAGCGAGAAGAAACGGGAGTTTACGTTACTTTTGAAGAATCTCCTACAAATATTCGCAAAAATATGCGCGGTTTTGGTTGGGATATTACAAAGTTAGAAGAAGAAGGTAAGTGGATTTTCGTTGATGCTTCTCCGGAGCCAGGGAAGAATCCTTATGTCAGTGGAGATTACGATTTAAGTCCTTTGCTGGCTCGAATTCAGTATGCGATCGATCGAGTCAAGGCTACTAGAGTTTCGATGGACTCTTTAGGAGCAATTTTTAGCTACATACCTGATAAAGCTCAAATTCGCGACGATTTATTTATCATTGTTTCGGCTTTGCGAGATGTTAACAGTACGGCAATTTTAACATCAGAACGCAATCAGGAATACGGCCCAATCAGCACTCATGGTGTGGAAGAGTATGTAGCTGACAACGTAATCATTTTAAGAAATGTATTAATAGAAGAAAAGCGCCGTCGTACTTTAGAAATTCTTAAATATCGCGGTAGTTCCCATCAGCAAGGTGAGTTCCCATTTACGATTATTACCGATAAAGGGTTTGTCGCTATTCCTCTTTCGGCGATGGCTTCGGAGGATAGGGATTCATCTACCATCCGCATTTCTTGCGGTAATGACGAACTCGATAAAATGTGCGGTGGTGGTTTTTATCGCGATTCAATTATTTTAGCTAGTGGCGCTACTGGTACTGGTAAAACTTTACTTTCTACTCAGTTTATTTCTGCCGGATTCAATAATAGCGAACGCTGTATTTATTTCGCGTTTGAAGAAAATCGCAATCAGTTGATGAGGAATGCGCGAGGATGGGATATGGATTTCACCCAAGCTGAAAAAGAAGGAATGTTAAAAATTCTATTCCGCTATCCAGAATCAACGCGATTAGAAAATCATCTAATTAAAATGCAGGAAGCGATACAGGAGTTTAAACCCCATCGTATAGTAATAGATAGTTTGACGGCTTTAGAAAAAGTAGCCACCTTAAATGGATTTCGGGAATTTATTGCTAGTTTGAATGCGACAATTAGAGGACAACAAATAACTGGACTATATACAGCAACCGCTCCTACTTTATTAGGTGGTAGCTCGGTGACGGAATCTCATATTTCTACAAGTACCGATTCGATTATTTTACTGCGATATGTGGAAGTTTACGGTGAAGTTAGAAGAGGGTTAGCGGTAATTAAAATGCGAGGCTCTGGGCACGATAAGCAAATTCGTGAATTTATGATTGATAATCAAGGAATGCATATTGGTAGAAGTTTCCGCAACGTTACAGGAATTTTGTCGGGTAATCCGATGTATGTAGATCAAGATGAAGTTAACCGTCTGAGCGAATTATTTCAAGAAGAATCGTAAGAGTAATTAGCTCTATGGTTATATAAGATAACGAATAAATAATTCTTAGGGTAGACAAAGATTAAATAAATATCGTGGTAGTAATAAACGGGTATAAAGATACTTTGTATAGTTATTATTTAATTTGGTAAACAAAAAATATGCATTCTAGATTACAGCAAATTAGTCTTTGCCAAAAACATAAATTCAAAAATATAAGTTATTAAGTGGTATTTATGGCAGTTCCAATAGTTCCAATAAACTTATTATTGCTGTGTGATTCTGCCCAAGTAAGCGAAGAAATATTATCATTATTGCGCGAATCTGACTTTAATTTAGTAGCAAAGCAAGTAGAAAATGAAGAGGATTATTTAATAGCTTTAAATTCGAGCGTAGAAATTATTATAGCAGATTATCAGTACTCAAAATTAGATATTTTTCAAGCTCGACAAATATTACAAGAAAAACAATTAATCCTTCCATTTATAGTTATTAACGGTGTTGATAGCGCACGCGATGCAGTAACTTGTATCAAAGCAGGAGCAACCGACTATTTAAGTAAAAATGAGTTACCACGACTTGCATCGGTATTACAACAAACCCTTAACATAATTCAATCGCCAGACTATGAGTCAAGCGAAGCAGAATGTAATACTTATTTAACTGACTTACAGCAGCGTTTATTCTCTCAAGCAACAGAACTAAAAAAACAACGTCAGCATAGACTTGCAGAAAGTATTCGTAGAGAAAAAGTAGAAGTTGCGCTCAAAAAGAGCGAAAAACAGTTGCGGATGTTAATTACCAAAAATCCAGATGGGATAGTGGTGGTAGATAAAAAAGGAATAGTCAAGTTTATCAATCCCGCAGCTTTGAAATTATTTAATCGTCAAGAAGAAGAACTTTTAGGAGAATTATTTGGCTTTCCCGTTGCTGGTGAAGATAAAAACGAGGTAGATATTTCTACAGGTACGGGAAGAGAATTAATCGCACAAATGCGCGTGGTAAAAGTCGATTGGCAGGGAAAACCCGCGAATTTAGTAACTTTAAGAGATATCACCGAACGCAAGCAAGCCGAATTAGAAAGAATTAGATTACTAGCAAAAGCCGAAGCAGCAAATCGGGTAAAAGATGAATTTTTAGCGGTACTTTCCCACGAATTGCGAACCCCACTCAACCCAATTTTAGGATGGACTCAACTTTTACGCTCCAATAGAATTCCACCTCATAAAGTCGATCGAGCATTAGAAACAATTGAGCGAAACGCTTCTTTACAAGCAGAAATGATCAAAGACTTGCTTGATGTTTCGCGGATATTACGCGGCAAATTACAGCTTAATCCAGTTAGCGTTGACTTGATAAATATTATCAACGCTTCAATTGAAACCGTGCGTTTAGCAGCGAATGCAAAATCCGTTGAAATCATTACCAACTTCCCTTCAGAAACCGTATTTGTTGAAGGTGATGCTAATCGGTTACAGCAGATTTTTTGGAATTTACTTTCTAATGCAGTCAAATTTACTCCTTCGGAAGGAAGGGTAAATATAGATTTAGTTTTGGATAATTGCCAAGCAAAAATTCAAGTTACGGATACCGGGAAAGGAATCAATTCTAATTTTTTGCCTTACGTATTTGAATACTTTCGCCAGGAAAACAGTTCCAGTACTAGAAATACTGGAGGATTGGGATTGGGGTTGGCGATAGTAAAATATTTAGTAGAACTTCACGGTGGTAACATTCAAGTAGAAAGTCCGGGTATTGGCGAAGGTGCGACATTTATCGTAGAGATACCTTTAATGTCCAATGTCGAAACCCATACCGAAACTAAGCGCATCATTAGTACGAAATTAGATTTTGGCGGTATAAATATTCTCATAGTAGACGACGAGCCAGACAACTTAGAATTTTTGCAATTTGTTCTTGAAACCTATGGTGCATCAGTACAAACAGCCACATCTGCACCACAAGCATTCAAATTATTCCTAAAAAATAAACCAGATTTGCTAATCAGCGATATCGCCATGCCAGAAGTAAACGGACATACGCTGATGCGTCAAATTAGAGCCTTACCTTCCGAAAAAGGCGCGAAAATACCCGCCATTGCACTAACAGCTTATGCAGGGGAAACAAATCAACAAGAATCTTTACAAGCTGGTTTTAACCTACATCTTGCTAAGCCAATTCAGGCAGAAAATTTAGCTCAGACAATTTTTCAATTAGTTGTTAGTTGTTAGTTGTTAGTTGTTAGTTGTTAAGTTGTTAGTGGTTAGTTGTTAGTTGTTAGTTGTTAAGTTGTTAGTGGTTAGTTGTTAGTGGTTAGTGGTTAGTTGTTAAGTTGTTACGTATTTAATTTGTATAGTACTAGCGAGCAGGATGTATGTCCTTACGGACACGCTGCGCTAACGCACTACAATATTGTCGCGTTTTTAACTTATACAATGCCCGCTGCACATCAGCTTAGGAGTAGGTGTAGTGCGAGCATCTTGCTCGCTGATTAACTCCCCCATCTAATCTTCAACCTTCAACCACTAACAACTAACAACTAACCACTAACCACTAACCACTAACAACTAACCACTAACAACTAACCACTAACAACTAACCACTAACAACTAACCTTTTACATAATATTCACCGGATCGATGTCAATGGTTAAACTAACGGAATCCGGGCACATCTGACGTATTTCTTGCCAGTCTGGTAATTCTGGTAAGTCTTCGGGAGCGAATTTTAATAGTATTTGCCAGCGATAACGGTTTGCTACTCTCAATATACTTGCTGGTGCTGGCCCTAATATATCGATGTGCGATCGCTCAAGAAGTTTTTCGGCGATTTCTGTGGCGGTGTTTTCTACTTGGATGGAATCGAAACTGCTTAATCGCAATAAAATCAATCTACCTAGTGGTGGATAATTTAATGCTTGTCGATCTTGTAATTCGTTTTGAATAAAGGTTTGATAATCGTGTTGCTGTACTGCTTCGATGACTGGATGTTCTGTAGTGTATGTCTGAATTATAACTCTACCGGGGTCTTCACCTCTACCGGCACGTCCGGCAACTTGGGTTAATGTCTGAAAAGCTCGTTCGCTGGCGCGGTAATCGGATAAATGCAGCAATCCATCGGCGCTGACTACTCCCACTAAGGTTACTTGGGGTAAATCTAAACCTTTGGTAAGCATTTGGGTTCCGATTAATAAATTCGCTTCACCTTTGGCAAAACTGGTTAATAAGGTGCGATGCGCTCCTTTGTTGCGGGTGGTGTCGCTGTCAAAGCGGATAAATTTTAATTCAGGAAACTGCTTTGTTAACTCTTGCGCTACCTTTTGCGTACCGCTACCGAAGAATTTTAAATAAGGGGAACAACAATCGGGACAATTTTTAGGATGGGGAGTTGCATAATTACAGTAATGACAGCGTAAAACTTGGGCTGCTCCAGCTTTTGGCTGGTGATAGGATAGCGACACATCACAATGGGGACATTCCATTACATATCCGCAGCTACGACAAGATACAAAAGTACTATGCCCCCGACGATGAATAAATAATATTCCTTGCCCTCCGGTTTCAATAAGTTCTTGCAAACCTTGCTGCAAAGACTTACTAAATATAGAACGATTTCCCTGCTGTAATTCCGAGCGCATATCTACTATTTCTACCGGAGGCAATGGGCGGGAATTGACGCGCTCTGGAAGGGAAAGATAAAAGGAGGGGGGGAGGGGGAGAGAGGGGGATGGGGGGAAAGAGTTAGGAGTTAGGAGTGAGGAGTTAGGAGTTAGGAGTGAGGAGTTAGGAGTTAACATCTCCCCCTCTCCCCCCTCTACCCCCTCTCCCCCTCTCCCCACATTTACCCAACTTTCCAAAGAAGGAGTAGCCGAGCCTAATACCAGGGGACAATTTTCTAATTCTGCTCTCCAGGTTGCGACTTGACGAGCGTGGTAAGTGGGGATGGGAGAATCTTGTTTGAATGAGGAATCGTGTTCTTCGTCTAAGATTATGATGCCGAGATTGGGTAATGGTGCAAAAATTGCGCTGCGGGTGCCGATGACTACTTGGGGTTCTCCTGCTAACATTTGTCGCCAAGTGTCGTAACGTTCGCCAGGGGAAAGGGCGCTGTGATATACGCTGACTTTGGTACCGAATCTAGCACGAAAGCGATCGGTTAGTTGCGGGGTTAATCCGATTTCGGGCACTAATACTAATGCCGATTTACCTTTTTTTAATAAAGGTGCAATTGCTTGCAAATACACTTCTGTTTTTCCAGAACCCGTGACTCCATGTAATAGAATTGATGCATATCCATTAATATTATTTATCGTTTCTAAAGCTGTTTGTTGGGCTGATGTGAGGTTTTTTGCTTGCCCTCCGGTGAATGTTTCATCGGCATTTTCAGAGGTATCAATTCGTAAAACTTCTTTTTCTTCGACGACAACATAACCTTTGTTTTCGATGGTTTTTATAACTGATGAACTGGTGCTACAAGCTTGTAGTAATTCAGTTAGCCACATCTCGCCACCGCGTCGTCTAAGTATTTCTAAAATTTCTGTTTGACGAGTGGTTAAATCGGGTGCAAAATTACTTGCAATTAATGTTACCGCTTTTTGTAACTTTGGTTTAGTTAAACGAGGTGCTTCTAAATATGTTTCTATTAAACCAAATCTTCGTAATTCTCTTACCGCACGATAAGCACCACGAACTTGCCGACTCAGATAAACAAAACTGTAATTTCCTTCTGGTGATAGTTGAAGTAAATCAATAATTTTTCGGGCTGCTGGGGAGAGGGAAAATGAAAGAGAAGAAGAGGAGGAGGAAGAGGAAGAGGAGGAAGTATTTTTAGAAGAAACAAGTTTAACGCGACGTTGAGATTTTCCTAATAAACCCGGAGGTAAAGCAACGCGAATTACTTGAATTAAAGGCGTATAATAATATGCTGCAACTCGGTTTAATAATTCCCAGTAAAAATCTGGAAAAAATCCGGCGCTGACTACATCTTCTATATTCCGAATTTTTTCTATTGGTATATCTTGGGGAGGCTTTGTTAATTTACGAATAGCTATTCCACCAAGGGTTTGCCTGCCAAATGGCACGCTTAAAATATCTCCCGGTTTTACTTCTAACCCTGGAGGTAATCCATAGGTGAATAATCCCGTCATTTTCGGACAATCCACCAACACTTCAACCCATTGGGCTTGGGGGATTCGTAGACTATATTCGCCTTTGTTTGCAGCCGCGATAGGCGAAGCGTCAAGCCTCCGGCTTATCGCAGTTGGTAAAGCTGCGTTGTTTGTATACATACTATTTTTATTTTAACAATCAATAATTACCAATATCCGTTTAACAAAATTGAATTAACTTATTCCGGTATTAAGAATGTCCTATGGATAAGTTAAAATGTATTTCGGAATACTTTCAATTGATATAATACTTGATAAATTTCCGTTATATGTAATTTCATAAACAAACCTTACATAAACCATATAGCTAATGTTTTTTTGATACCTGACATCCTATCTCAGATAATCTCAGTTGATAACGTTAATTCTTGCTCTCTTTTACCGATTAAGGAATAGGGCTAATCTCTCTATTGATAGATATTCAGCTTTGACTGTATATGAGATGCTTTTATATAGGAAATAAATTCCTAAAGTTTCGCTTGCAATATTTTTCTATAAATTGAGCTAAAAACGCGCAAATTCATATATTATCTGAGAAATGATATAGAGTTCGTCCTTGTTCCTTATTCAACATAAAAGTCTAAAAGTATTAAGATAAACATAGTAAAACTCAACATAAGGGCGGTAATAGATTATTTCTTTAAATTTATTGACTAAATAAAAAAATTAGGAGGTGATAGGAAGAATATTCTGTTAGGGAAGAAAAGTGAAGTATATATTTACAACGGTTAATTAAGTTTATATTAGCGTCGTGAAAAGTATAACTATGTCATATGAGTGGGTTATAGCTGTATCAAATCATCAGGCTTTAGTTTAAAAATTAAAGTCGAGCTATAAAGCCACCATGTATGTTTTTAAATCGAGTGAAAGGCAAATAAAGTATGAGGAATTTCAACTTTAAATGTCAATGCGGTAGCTGTCACTTTCGTTATTTACTGTCCACAAGCAACAATCCCCCATTAAAAAAACTATGAGTATTGCACAATTGGGAACAAAGGAAAGTATGCAGAAAGTTGCCCAGGAGAATCAATCAGAAGCAATTAACGTTTTAGAAGTAGTGACAGACGACGAAGCTTTAATTGCTCAAAATATTGAAAATTCGGCGGATTCAACCAGTGGGGATGATTTAGCCGAAGCGCGACCTACAGGATACAACAAAACTGAGTACGATGATGCTGTAGGCGCATTTTTTAAAGAAATGGCGCGTTATCCGCTGCTTAAGCCCGATGAAGAAGTAGAATTAGCTAAAAGAGTACGCATCCTCGAAGAAGTAAAACAAGCACAAGCCGCAGTGCAGGAAAAATTAGGATATTTCCCCGACAAAGCAGCAGTAGCTCAAGAAATGGGGATTACTCAAAAGCAGTTAGAGCATCGCTTGTACCAAGGTAAAGTCGCCAAGCGCAAAATGATTCGTTCTAACTTGCGTCTTGTGGTTTCCATTGCCAAACGATATCTTAATCGTGGAGTTCCTTTTCTAGATTTGATTCAAGAAGGGGCAATGGGTTTAAACCGAGCTACTGAAAAATTCGATCCAGATAAAGGATACAAGTTTTCAACCTACGCTTACTGGTGGATTCGTCAGGCAATTACCAGAGCGATCGCCAACGATGCGCGTACAATTCGTTTACCCATACATATTGTAGAAAAGCTTAATAAACTCAAGAAAGCCCAGAGAGAATTAAAGCAAAAATTATCCAGGAATCCTACTGAAGATGAATTGGCAGAAGTTTTAGATATTCCCGCCAATCAGCTGCGTCAATTACAACAATTACGTCGTCAAGCGCTTTCCTTAAATCACCGTGTCGGTAAAGAAGAAGACACAGAACTGATGGATTTATTGGAAGACGAAGACAATCAATCTCCAGAAGCAAGAATGAACGAAACCATGATGCGTCAGGAGATTTGGGAAGTATTAGGAGACGTACTAACTCCACGGGAAAAAGATGTAATTTCTTTGCGTTACGGATTAGCAAGTAGCGAACCTTGCACCTTAGAGGAAGTTGGCAATATGTTTAATCTTTCTCGCGAAAGAGTACGACAAATTCAAAGTAAAGCAATGCGTAAATTGCGTCGTCCCCATATTGCTAAACGTTTGAAAGGTTGGTTGATTTAGTCAGTTGACAGTTAACAGTTAGCAGTGAACAGTTAATAAGTTAACAGTTAAAATTTATCAATTTTTTCTTTAGTGCTTTTAAGAGGACAGAAGCTATTAGCCAGGGATTTATAATCCCTGGTGGATGGGGATGCATAAAATTTTTATTACCTTTTAAAACTGACAAGTAAAATATATAGTGGTTCACCACACTAATTTTAACTGGTTCGTTTTGTTTTAAATGTCGGGAGACGTTATGTATAACGTCTCTACAGCCCGTCAGATTTAATGTGGTGGAGTATTAGCTTAACAATATTTAAACGAATTATTCTTTAATAAACTTTTAATAGGTTATTTCTGCGAGAAAATAAACGTAGAAATTTATTAATTAACTAAATTAAAAAATAAGGGAATTGTATCTATGCCAGAAATTCAAGACTTTGGAGTTACTGTAGAAGAGTATCTAGAAGGATTAGAAGCAGGTATTGATATTTTGGAACTAAAGCGTCTGGAAGCGTCGGGAATCAAGACAGATTTAGCTTTAGAATTGATGAATATCATGCCAAAAGTCGCAAATGGAACTGCAACCCACGAAGAAATTGTCAGGGGATTAAAAATAATGTCGCCATCGCGTAGAGAAACACTTTAATAAAAACTTTTGTAAAGTTCTCCAGAGTTTAAGATGTCTTTGTTTCATACTAAACACTTCATCCTTCGTATTTTAAATAATTAAATGACGATTGATAGCGATTTAATTTTACGTTTAGCTCAACCAGAAGATTGCGACGTATTATTTGAATTAATTAAAGGGTTGGCAGAATATGAAAAATTGACTGATGCGGTAACAGGAAGTGCTTTACAACTCAAAGAGCATTTGTTTGGTTCTAAAAAATATGCCGAAGTAATATTAGCAGAAACAAAGGGAAAAGTTGCGGGTTTTGCCTTATTTTTTCATAACTATTCAACCTTCCTTACCCAACCGGGAATCTATCTAGAAGACTTGTTTGTTTTAAAAGAATACCGTCAAAAAGGTATCGGCAAAGCGCTTTTAACCAAACTCGCGAGCATTGCAGTTGAAAGAAATTGCGGAAGATTAGAATGGAGCGTTTTAGATTGGAACGAACCAGCAAAAGCATTTTACCGTCACATGGGGGCAGACATTTTAGAAGATTGGCAGATTTGTCGCGTCACCGGAGATGAGTTGAGGAAGTTAGGAGTTGGGAGTTAGGAGTTAGGAGTTAGGAGTTTTTAATTTCCCCTTGTCTCCCCCTCGCAGTACTTCACAAAACTTAAAGATTGCCATACTCTATGCCCAATGCCCTATGCTCTATGCTCCATGCTCAATAATCAATCCGGAAGTATGACGGGCTGTCATTTGACGTTGTAAGTTGCTCATGGCGAAAATATTATGTGAAATTGTACCAGATACCCCTTGATTTGCAGAGAGAACACAGAATGAAGAAGATTATTTCGATATTGCTATTAGGCTTAGCAATTTTTAGCTTTGGTTTTAATCGCCCTGCTTTAGCTGATGCAGCCGCTGGTGGTGCTGTATTTAATGCTAATTGCGCTTCTTGCCATGCAGGTGGTAGAAATTTGGTGCAAGCGAATAAGAGTCTTAGTAAAGCAGATTTGGAAAAGTATGGTATGAATTCGGTAGAAGCCATTGTAAACCAAGTTACTAATGGTAAAAATGCTATGCCTGCTTTCAAAGGGCGTTTGAAAGATTCACAAATTCAAGATGTAGCTGAATACGTTTTGTCTAAATCTGAAGCTGGTTGGTAGAAAATAAGTAATTGTTAAATGAGAAGCCCGCAGCCTATAAGGCTGGGGCTAATATTACAAAGCCCACCTCCGTGGGCTTCATTTGTATCAATTCAGTCGTAGGAATATAACTTATGAATTGCTGCTATCGATTTGTAATTAATTTTATTGTTATTGTTGCGATTAACTGCTTTTTTATAATTTATCCCGTACATTCACTACCAAGTTCCGATCAAGTTACGAAAAGTGAATTTTTGCAAATTGGAATTAAGAATATTCAGCTTGGTAATTATCAACAAGCTATTCAAGATTTTACTCAAGCAATAGAGTTAAATAATAATTTTGCGTCAGCTTACAGCAATCGTTGTTTAGCTTATCTTCAATTAGAAGAATACCATAATGCAGTTGCAGATTGTACTATAGCTTTAAATTTTGTCCCAAATAATACGGAAGCTTATTTGAATCGGGCACTTGCACAATACAGATTGGGAAATTATCAAGCGGCTATTTTAGATAATAATCGAGCTATTAAACTCAAACCCCATGATTTTCGAGCATACTATAACCGAGGTATTGCTAATGCTGCATTGAAAAATTATCAAGGGGCAATCCAAGATTATAATTTGGCATTAACCCAAACTCCTCAATTATCAAGTTCTTTGTTGGGAGATATTTATAATGATAGGGGTTTAGTATATTTTGAATTACAGAATTTATCGGCTGCATTACTTGATTTTTCCAAAGCGATTCGGTTGAATTCAACAGATAGTAGAGCTTATTTTAACCGTGGTTGTGCCTGTGCTAAAAGCCGAGATAATTGGGGAGCATTGCGTGATTTTAATCAAGTAGTTAAGCTAAATCCCGAAAGTGCGATCGCCTATGTAAATCGCGGTGTAGCTTACCATAATCTCGGTTATTCTCAAACCGCCATCAAAGACTTACAAACAGCCGCAGCTTATTTTATAAATAATAAACAAACAATAGCTTATCAAAGAACGGTAAAGTTAATTGAAACCGTACAACAGCAAATAGCTACTAAAGTGGAAATTGCGACAGGAGAGTTAGGAGTTGGGAATTGGGTATAGAGATGGGGAGATGGGGAGATTATTGAAGTAGCGAGTAACGAGTAACGAGTAGCCACTCAGAAATCCGCAAACGGGAGCGCAGCCCTATGACAATAACGGCTCTTGCTACTCCGCGCCTCCGCGCCTCCGCGCCTCCTAACTGCTCACTGCTCACTGTTAACTGTTAACTGTAATTATGAAAGCTAGAATCGAAGACGATTTAATATACATAAGCCACGAAGACGTACCCGAGTATAAAAAAGGTGGTTCGGTGGTAAGAAATAGTTATTTTTGGGCGTTGCGATCGATTGCAGGAAAAGCTGGGCGTTATGGCGATTGGGAGTATGAAAGTGAAGTTTGGTTTGCTTTAGGAAGAATGTTAATGTCTTTTACTGAATCGGGATATTTAGGTGTTAGAGAGACAATCTTAGAATTTCCTCAATCTACAGTTATTCCTCAAGAATTTCGAGATGTGGCGACTTGGCAATAGGAAATATTGGATTATTTTTTTAAATTAATTGGTTGGATGATTAAACCTTTGTAGAGACGCGATATATCGCGTCTCTACATTTTTGATATATCGCGTCTCTACATTTTTTGCAGTCATGCGATTAGCAAAGCTAGACGCTTAGGCGTATCACAATTTAGGAAGTATGTTGATTTTTATCTAAAAGTGGGAACTATATTATTAACACTTTTATAAATTTGAATTATGCTTCAGGGTTTAAAAAAACAATATTTCTCATTTTGCTTCACATTTGTTATTGTTTCTGGGTTAATATTACCTACCTCTGCTAACGCTCAAAAAGTTAGTGCGGATGGTACTTTACCAACAGGGGTAACATCTACAGATAATCTTAATTTTATTATTAACAGTTTAAATAATTCTAATCGTATTAATAATAATCTCTTTCATAGTTTTAAAGAGTTTTCTATACCTACGGGTGGCTCTGCTGTATTTAATAATCCTGCGGATGTGGTTAATATTATCAATCGGGTGACGGGTGGAAATATATCTAGTATAGATGGTTTAATTAAAGCAAACGGTAACGCAAATGTGTTTTTAATTAATCCGAATGGAATTGTATTTGGTCAAAATGCTGTTTTAGATATTGGCGGTTCGTTTATTGGTAGTACTGCAAGTAGTATTGAATTCGCAAATGGTTGGAAGTTTAGCGCGGATGATACTTATACGCCACCTTTATTAACTATTAATATGCCTCTGGGTTTACAAATGGGGCAAAATCCGGGAGCAATTCAAGTAAATGGTTACGGACACGATATAGTTGCCGAACATCCTATTTTTTCCCCTTATTTCTCCCTGGGAATCGCACCTGGTTTAAAGGTAAAACCGGGAAATACTTTAGCTTTATTGGGTAGCGATATTAAATTAAATGGTGGTAATTTGACTGCTGCTAGCGGACGTATTGAGTTGGGAAGTTTAGATAGTAATAGCAAAGTTGAGTTAAATTCCATAAAAGAAGGATTCACATTCAAATATAACGATATTCCTAACTACAAAGATATTCAATTAAATCAAAACTCGCTTTTAAATGTTACTGGTGCAGGTGCGGGTTCGATACAGGTACGAGGAAGAAATATTGACATAAATAACGGTTCGGTAATTTGGAGTCAAAATAGCTTTCTGAGTTTTCAACCTGGAGGAAATATTGATATTAATGCGAGTGAAGTGCTGTCATTAAATGGGATGAATGCTCCGGAAACTTTGCGAAGTAGTATTGTTAGTGAAACTTTAGGATTTGGAAGAAGCGGTAATATTAATATTTCTGCTAAAGGCTTGAGTTTACAAAACGGTACGGGTATTGAAAATCGGACTTATACACCAGCACCCAGCGGTAATTTAAATATAAATACCAGTGAATATTTAGTAATGCTAGATGCTTCCCCGAAAAATCTTATCTTAAATTCTTTAGGAACTAGTACTTATTATTATCCAAAAAAACTTACAGATTCAAGTGCATCAACAGCGATCGGTGGAGACTTAAATATAAAAACACAGCAGCTTTCTATAGAAAATGGTTCATATATAGGAGCGCAAGTGTATGGTGATGGAAATGGGGGTAATATCAAAATTGATGCGGATGCAATTGAATTAACTGGTTTTAATGTTTCCGCATCGGATTTATTCACAGCAAGTACTATAGGTAGCATCGGTTATCGTCAGGGAGATTCTGGTACTATTACTTTAAATACAGGTACTCTTTCTTTAAAAGATAAAGGTACTGTTTCAACTACTAGCTTAGGTAGTAGTAATGCTGGTAAAGTTTCTATCAATGCCACTGAAATAGTAGAAATTATAGGTTTGGCAAGTAATATAAGTTCAACAGTTGGTTCCCCAAGTTTTACTATTAGTGAAATTACAAACTTTGCTGTAATTGGTAATGCTGGAGATGTGAGTATAAGCACACCTAACCTGAAAGTTAGTGATAATGGAGCAATAGGTGTAGGAAATTACGGTATTGGTACTGCTGGTACGCTGAATATTGATGCAGGTTCAGTTGAGTTAAATCAAGGTATTATTGATGCTACGACTATTTCTGGTGAAGGCGGAAATATTGTTTTTAACTTACAAGAAAAGTTATCAATACGTAATAACAGTAGAATTTCAGCAGAAGCCGGAGGTACTGGTAATGGTGGAAATATAAAGATTGATTCCCCGGTAATTGTAGGTGTAGAAAATAGCGATATTATTGCTAACGCTTTTCAAGGGAATGGTGGAAATATTGATATTACAACTCAAGGTATTTTTGGTTTGCAGTTTCGCGAAAAGTTAACTGAACAAAGTGATATTACAGCTAGTTCTGAATTTGGTGTTAATGGTGTTGTCAAAATTAATAATTTGAATGTAAATCCGACATCGGGAGCAATAGAATTACCATTAGATGTAATCGATTCTAATCAACAGATTGCTTCTGCTTGTAGTGCAAATAGCGGTAATAGTTTTGAAATTACAGGTAGAGGTGGTTTTCCAGCTAATCCGAATAATAATTTACACAGTCAAATTGTATGGAATGATTTGCGCGAAATTGATATTGCTAATAATAGAAGCGCAATTTCTCAGAAACCAATTAAACCAAAAAGAATTGTGGAAGCAACTGGTATGGTAATTGATGCTGAAGGTAATGTCGAATTTGTTGCCCAAAGTAATGGTGATTCAGGGAATTTGCAAAAAAATGTTAATTGTGCCGGAGTGTAGAGACGCGATATATCGCGTCTCTACATTTTTTGCTAACGCGTCTCTACATTTTCGATATATCGCGTCTCTACATTTTCGATATATTGCGTCTCTACATTTTTTGCTAACGCGTCTCTACATTTTCGGTATATCGCGTCTGCGATTAATTAACTATAAATAAATCACTGCATAATTTAGTGGTATTTTTGCCTATTACTTTCTAAGGGACTATAGTGCTTAATGTACAGTTATCAACAGCACTACTATGTCAAATATCAACGGCACGATGATGCAGTATTTCCACTGGTATATTCCTGATGATGGAATGCTGTGGGATAAAGTGAATTCAACAGCGAAAGAACTAGCCCAAGCGGGTTTTACTGCTATGTGGCTTCCACCTGCTTATAAGGGAATGGGTGGTACTTACGATGTGGGATACGCTGTTTATGATATGTACGATTTGGGCGAGTTTGAACAAAAGGGTACTATCCGCACAAAGTATGGATCTCGCAAACAGTATTTAGATGCAGTCAAGTCTCTACAAAGCGCGGGAATGCAAGTTTATGCGGATACGGTATTAAATCACCGGATTGGTGGTGATGATACGGAAATTGCCAAAGCAACTCCTTTTTCTCAGGATGATAGGTTAAATCCTAAAGGTGGGATGCGCGATATTAAATGTTATACCCATTACAAGTTTCCTGGTAGAAAAGGTAAATATTCTCAATTTGAGTGGCATTGGTGGCATTTTGATGCGGTAGATTACGACGAATACACTCAAGATTCTTCAACTATATATCTACTTGAAGGTAAGGTATTTGATGATTATGTTGCTTTAGAAAATGGTAATTTCTCTTATTTAATGGGAAGTGATTGCGATTTTCAAAATAAAGAGGTGCAGGATGAAACGATTAATTGGGGTAAATGGTATCTCGATACAACTGGTGTAAATGGTTTCCGTTTAGATGCTATTAAGCATATTTCATCGTGGTTTTTCCCGATATGGCTGGATGAAATGGAACGTCATGCCGGTAAAGATTTATTTGTAGTCGGCGAATATTGGTACAACGATATTGACACTTTGCACTGGTTTGCTGATGCGGTAGGTGGAAGAATGTCGCTTTTTGATGTTCCTTTACACTACAATTTCCACTACGCTAGTAAATCTGGTGAAAGTTATGATATGCGGCGTATTTTCGATAATACTTTTGTGATGCAGCGCCCTACTCATGCCGTCACTTTTGTCGAAAACCACGATTCACAACCGTTGCAAGCTTTGGAAGCACCTGTAGAACCTTGGTTTAAACCTTTGGCATATGCGCTTATTTTACTGCGTGAAGAAGGTTATCCCTGTGTATTCTACGCAGATTATTACGGTGCGGAATATGAAGACTATGGCAGGGATGGAAACCGCTATCCGATTTATCTACCTTCCCATCAGTGGTTAATTGATAAATTCCTGTATGCGCGTCAGAATTTTGCCTATGGTTATCAGTATAATTACTTTGACCATTGGGACATCATCGGCTGGACAAGATTGGGCAATTCAGAACATCCCAAAGCAATGGCAGTAATTATGAGCAACGGTGCGGGGGGAAGTAAATGGATGGAAGTCGGTAAACCCAACACCAAATTTTACGACTTAACCGAACACGTTAAAGAACCCATTATCACAAACGAATGGGGTTGGGCTGAGTTTCGCTGTAATGGTGGCTCTGTTTCCGTATGGGTGGAGCATTGACTTCTCTCCTGACTAAAGTCGAGGAGATTCTAATAAGGATGTTCTGTGAAGGGATAAATCCTCTTCACTACACTTTTTATCTTTATTAGCTGTCACCCAGAGATTTATCCGGGTGGGACGAGTCAAAACGCCCCTAGACAGTCCATTAAGGTTTAACCCTAACGTTCTACTTACTTTGCGGATGATGTTGGCAGAAGCATTTGCATCCGCATTGATATAAAAATTGCTAGCTGTTCTATACAAACCACGCTTTGTTCTTTTTCCTGATGGCTTCCAATCGTTGGGTTTTTCACCATATTTGGGCAAATCGTCGCCATCTAAAAAGCTGCTAACAGATGTATAGCTTTCCTCAGTCTCTATAAATCTAATTCCATATTGTTCGCATAGTTGAAATATTCGATCTTTGAGTCTTGCCGTAGGAATTGGAACAAATTCGGAATTATTCTTTTTACCTAACTCTATTTCATTTTTATTACCTTTATTCCATCCAAAAACAATAGTACCTATATTGTTTTTCAAACAATGATTAATTACTATTTTTGCTGATTTATTAATCCCATCTCTCATTTGACGGTTGCGTTTTTCAGTTACAGCAGCTAGTTTTTTGCTCCAAAAACCTTGTGGCTTATTATCTTTTATAGTTGATACTTTTTTGTTGTACCAACGGTTCATAGATTTAATTTGTCTACCATCAACAATAAAACTAGTACCAACGTTAGATACACAAGTTAACCAGTTGGTTAATCCTGGGTCTATTCCCAATACTTTATCTTCATTTAACTTAGGCTTGTCTATAACTTTATTATATACAAACTCAAAATAAAAACATTTATTTCTGGGCAGTATTCTTAACTCTTTAATCTCTGCAAAGTTGATATTTGTTGGCATTGAAATATAAAAACTATCTATTCCAAACCATCGTTTACAAGTATTGCCTAGAGGAATTCGTATTTGACCGTCTTTTAGTCTAAGTGCTTGTTTTGGATAACTAACCGTAGCCATACCGCCCTTTTTCCTATAATTAGGAATTTTAGGTCTATTAGTTATTTTTCCCTCAAGGTATGCTTTAACTAAGCCATAAAAAGATTTAAAAGATTCAGCTACCGTTCTTAGTATCTGTTGTGCAGCCTGCGAGTGCAATACTTTATAATGATTGTTGTCTTTATATACTTTTTCTAAATCATACTTACCAATTCCTTTTTTGACCTTAAAGTACAACTGTCTTGCATAGTATATTCCCATGTTTGTGAGTTTATGAGACTCTGAACATAGAAACTCTAATATTGCAAGCAAGTCTTTATCAAGATTTACTAAAACTTGTTGACATCCATACATTTTTCTATTTGAAAACTAAACATATTCTACCATGTCATTGGATAGTTAAAACTATCTCTTCTGGTTTTCATCCCTCGTTTAAAAACGGAGGGCTTTCAACTTCGTATTCTGTAATTCATTTATCAATTATCAGTTATCAATTATCAATGCGTTTGGTAATTAATTTGATTTGTGATTGAAAAATTGTTATCGTAGATGCTTTTTTTTAAATTGCCCTGATGATATGTTGTTAATAACAGATTAATGTACAGTTACAAACAATCTAGTTAACGACCGATATTTATCTCTTAACACACATTTTGCACCGTTCTCAATAAGCACAAAGAAACCGGGTTTATCGTCAAGGTGCAAGATTATGAATTAATTGATAATTGATAATTGTTCATTGATAATTAATTAAAACTTTTGTCCTGCAAAAATTGAACGCACTTCTCCGTTGCGGCGAATGATGGCTTCTCCGTTGGCTACGTCTACTAATGTCCAACCGCTAGCACCGATGCTTTCGCCTTTTTGGATGCGACGACTTACGCCATTAACTTTAAATAGTGCCGCAGATTGTTCTCCTAGTTCTAACAATCCTTCTAATACGTGAGAAGGAGTTGGCGCTGATGCAACTTTTTTAACTGGCTTTTCAACTGGTGCTGCGGAAACTTCTGGTGATGGTGCGATGGTGGCACCCTGTTTCATTTTGGGTATTTCAGGAGCTTGCTTGACGCTTACAGGTTTGCTCTTTACCGCTACTGGTTTTATTTCTCTGATAGAAGCAAAAGCTGCAATCTTTTCTGGTGTTTTGGCTTTAGCTACTTTTACAGGTGCGGGCTTTTTGGCTTTACCGTCAGATGGCTTTGGCGCTACTCCTTGAGATGCCGTGTTTACTGGTGGTAAAGGTGTTGGTGCTGGTGCTTGCGCTATTTCTGGAGGTGCGTAACGCATTGGCTGCGGTGCTTGATATACGGGTATGTAAATTCTTTCTACAACTCTGGTGTTGCGAGTTTGTAATGGTTTGGTGTTGTTAGCAATCTTCGGCGCTGGAAGGTTTGCAACTGGCTGGTTTGCATAAGCTAAAGTTGCTTGATTAGCGGGTACGGGAGTTGCGCGAGCGATGTTGTTCGCTGATGCTCTATCTTGCGTATCTTGCTGTCGATCGATAATTTCTAAGGCACCAAGCATATAGTCTGCTAAATCGGATCTGATTTGAGCTTGGGTAGGTGCTGCCGATTGTACTGACTGTGCTTCTAGTACTTTCTGCTGTAAAGCTGGTTCCTGCAAGGCAAATTGCAGCGACTTGGAGGTAAGACGATTTAGTAAACCGCTGCTGATTGCCCAGTTGCCAAGGGCGATCGCCAATCCTAAACCTGCTCCCACTTTCAATATTTGTCCGAGGTTGCGCCAAATTTTGCGACGAGTCTTGACTTTAGCTGTTTTAGGAGCATTACCGCGTAAAACGCTATCGAGTCGAGCTTCAATATGGCGTTGTTGGGCTTGTTGGATGGGACTGATAATAGTGGGTGGTGCAACTACCTGCGGTGGTGTCGCTTGATGGAGGATTAATTCTTGCTGTGGTTGAACTATTTGCTTGCTGAGATTACCTTTGCGATCGAGAATGCAGTCAATATCAGAAAAAAGTTCATCCATTAAGCCATCTGCATAAGTGTCCATCGTCCAAGGTTCGCTGACGATTAACTCTTCGGAGGGATCTGGGATTAGGAGATTTTTGCTAGCTGTTTTAGACATAATAGTTTCTAGGTATTAATTCGCTGCTTGAGGGCGATTCATGAAATCTTTACCCTTGTAAATTTGCCGCTGTAAATGTGAATCTAAAAGAATCGTTCCTCACTTAGACAGTTACGGAAGAGTTCATCAAGTTTAAGTATCTATTTCAACATATACCAGGGAGGTATTAATGAATTTTTGGTTTTTCCTATGTCATTAATCATACCAGTCCTCCCGGATACAAATACTACTATACTCGTGCTTTATAAAGATTGTCTTGATGCTAAAGCTTGAAATCCAGTCTGAGTATGGTTTTGACGCAATTCTAGATATATAAGTAAAGCATTTACATCGGCGGGATTGACTCCACCTGTGCGTGCTGCTTGACCGATGGTGAGCGGTTTTACCTTGTTTAATTTTTCCCGCGCTTCCTTGGAAAGGGTATTAATAGACTCATAGTCTAAATCTCCAGGAAGGGAACGATTTGCTTGACGAGCAACTTGATCGATTTGATTCTGCTGTCTGGCTAAATAGCCGGAATATTTAATATCAATTTCTGCACCTTCTTTTTCAGCACGTTGTAAATCGGGATTTCCTAATTCATATTTAATTAAGTCAGCGTAATGAAATTTGGGACGACGCAATAAGTCGGCAAGGGTAATTGAACCTTTGATAACTTGATTGGTGTCAGCCACTATTGCTCTACCAACATCATCATTTTCCTTAACCCGAAAGCCGTACAGCCGTTCTTTCTCGGCGGTTATATTCTCTTGCTTGCGAGTAAATAATTCCCAACGCCGGTTATCAATCAAACCAATTTCTCTTCCCAGGGGTGTTAATCTTCGATCTGCATTATCGGAGCGCAGCAGCAAGCGATATTCCGATCTGCTGGTTAATACCCGATAAGGTTCGCGCAAATCTTTAGTACATAAATCATCAATTAAAGTGCCGATATAACTTTGCTCGCGGGGGAAAACTATCATTTCCTCATTGCGAACAAACCTTGCAGCATTAATTCCGGCGACAATTCCTTGAGCTGCGGCTTCTTCGTAGCCAGTTGTACCGTTAACTTGTCCCGCACAAAATAAACCGGCGATTTTTTTGGTCATTAGTGTGGGAAAACACTGAGTTGCTGGTAGGTAATCGTACTCAACGGCATAGGCAGGACGTAACATTACGCAGTTCTCCATACCCGGAAGAGTACGTAACATACGTAGTTGCAAATTTTCTGGCAGACCTGTGGAAAACCCCTGGATATAAAGTTCGGGAATATCTCTTCCTTCAGGTTCAATAAAGATTTGATGACTTTCTTTGTCGGCAAAGCGAACAATTTTATCTTCAATGCTCGGACAATAACGCGGCCCCTTAGCATCTACCCAGCCACCATAAACCGGAGAAAGATTGAGATTATCGCGGATTAATTGATGAGTTTCCGGCGTAGTGCGAGTCATATAGCAAGGTAGCTGTTCCTTTTCCACCCATACTTCCGGGTCAAAACTGAACCAGCGAACATCATCATCACCGGGTTGCGGAGTCATGAGGCTGTAATCAACCGTGCGCTTATCGACTCGTGCGGGAGTTCCGGTTTTGAGACGGCCTGTTTCAAATCCCAAACGCTGTAAAGTTTCCGTCAAACCTTCTGCTGCGAATTCTCCAGCCCTTCCGGCTGCCATTGACTTATTGCCAACCCAAATTCGTCCTCCCAAAAAAGTACCAGTGGTGAGGACAACCGCTTTACATTCAAAAGCCACATCAAAATAAGTTTGAACGCCGATAACATCATCATTTGCGCCCAAAACCAAATCCGTAACCATTGCTTCACGGATGCTCAAATTTTCTTGATTCTCAACAATTCCTTTCATTACCAACGCATACTCGCGCTTGTCAGTTTGAGCGCGTAATGCCCATACAGCCGGACCCCTTGAAGAATTGAGAATTCGTTTTTGCACGTAAGTACGGTCTGCCATTTTCCCGATTTCCCCACCAAGCGCATCGACTTCGTGGGTTAACTGAGATTTTGCCGGGCCACCAACAGCGGGATTACACGGTTGCCAAGCAATTTTATCCAAGTTAAGTGTTAACAGGAGGGTACGACAGCCCAGTCGTGCGGTAGCTAAAGCCGCTTCACAACCAGAGTGACCTGCACCGACAACTATGACATCAAAAGAGTCTTGGAACTCAACACAATTGTGCATGGTCTTACTTAGAGTTCAGCATCATTTAGGATTAATCTAATTTTAACCGATACAGCGATTTAATGATTGTACAGTGTTGATAAAATACTCAGAAAAACCACTGTTATTTTTTTACAAAAAGAAAATTATTATTACGATCGATTGATTATGTGTAAGATATTTTCTTGTATTTTCTTGAATTATTAGATTAAATTTATTGTCGAAAATAGATGTTTATCAGTATCAAGTATTACTTTATAAATAAATGAAAATAGCATTTAATAAAATAGTTATTTGGATAATTGCTACATATTTAGTTGTGATTTTAGTTGCTAGCAATCAGATTGCTCGTAGCAACCCCAGTAACGATATCGATAAGGAACAAGATTGCCTGGTAAATAGACTGCTAAATAAAAAATGTACCCCTCCACCATTACCAAAAATCTCCCCAACACCAACTATTTCACCTACTCCAACTCGGGCTTTAACAGATAAAGAACGGTTTATCTCAGCATTGAAGAATCAGTTGCCAAAAATTCCTCAACCCGATAGTTACGAATATATTTTGCTGCGTGCTTACGGTGCGCCTTTTGTAAATTTTGCCTCAACAATTAAACTACCGACAGAAGTAATATTTAGCAACGATCGAGAAACGGAAAAATTTCAAGCTTCCATCACAAAGGGTAAAGTAACAGGTACGAGAAACTGTTATTTACAAAAATCAGCCGCCGATGCTTTAAACAAAGCACGCAGCCAAGCAAGATTTCGGCTTAAATCTGGATATGGAAAAAGCGACTGTATTCGTAATTTTGCTACAACCGCCAGATTTTGGAAAAAGTATACGAATTCAAGAACATTAGATTTAGTCAAAAAAGGTAAAGAAACAAGAATTTTGGGTACAGTTGCACCGCCGGGAACTTCACAACATTTATGGGGATTAGCAATTGATTTAAAAGTTAATAATAAAAAGCAAATAGCAGCTTTAAATAAAAACGGTTGGTATCGCACTGTAGAATATGACGTACCTCATTGGAGTTATGTTGGTTATCCAATAGAAAAATTACCTACATTAGGTTTTAAAAAGAAAGTTGTTAGGGGAACTACTTACTGGGTAACGCCTTTGTGAGTTAGTTGTTAGTGGTTAGTTGTTAGTGGTTAGTGGTTAGTGGTTAGTTGTTAGTTGTTAGTGGTTAGAGGATGTTTTAAAAGTCGGATTTAATACCTTACTTGGCGACTATAAGTCGCACGCCATTTGCTCATGGGGGAAACCCCCAAGACTGCAATGGCTTAGCTACACAAGCAAAACCCACCTCCGTGGGTTAAAAAGACATTAGTCCACGGAGGTGGACTTCGCCTGTGTAGTAGCGGTTTTAACCGCCGGATACTTTAACAATCATAAAAATGCAGCGGATATTCAATTAGTAATTGATGCAGTGGAATTAATTCATAGCAAACCCTGGTTACAAGTTTTTGCAATTGTATCTGGTGATGGTGGATTTTCTTGTTTAGCTAAAAAGCTGCATGAGTATGGAAAAATAGTTATTGGATGCGGTTATGAAAACCAAACGAATGATATATTTGCTGCTGTTTGCGATTACTTTATTAGATTACCTGCTTCAGTACAAGAAAATCCAGACGAAACAAATAATTGCACTGAAACGACGGCTAAAGTTGAAAAAGCAAAGAATAAGAAAAAAAATGATTATAAATTTGTTCTAGACTATTTAAAAATTAACGAGCCTTACAGAACTTGTTTAAAACAAAATGGGGTAGATTTTTCAATTGTTTGCAAGGTTTTTAAAGAGCAAATTTCCGGCTTTGATTACAAGAAACAAGGATTTAGTCAATTTAAAAAGTTTTTAAAATCAATTATTCAAGGTACGGAATTTAAAATAGTTTGTGTTGATGAAAATAAAAAAATACCAATGTTAAAAATAAATTAGTATTACAACTTTATATAATGGTTCGTAGTTGCGCTATGCCGCAAGCGGCACGCTCCGCTAACAGCGCCTCTTCTCGGAAGCGCTATGAACGTAGTTTTCTCGAAGAGTAAGCGCAACTACAAACCTTTATCTTGCCGTTTGATGACAAACCATAAAATATCAGTTTGCACGCTTTATTCTCGCAGAAGTTCGCATTTACAGAATTTAGTTGAAGGTTTAATTAAATCAAAAATGCATCCTTTGGAGCTTGTCATTATATGTATGAATGATTCTCTTCCTGAATTACCACCGACACCTTTTAAAATTAATTCTTCTGTAATAAATTCTCCTCATAAATTACCTTTAGCCGCAGCACGCACGAAAGCTTCTTCAGTTGCTCAAGGTGAATTTTTAATATTTTTAGATGTTGATTGTATTCCTCATCCTGATTTAGTTAAAACCTTCGCTTATCATCTCGAAAAGGAAGACGCTCTTTATCAAGGTTCGATTCGCTATTTGAATTCTCAATGGCGCAAAAAATGGACTTTTGAAACTCTGCATTTGGATTCTGCACCAAATCAACTCCAAGGTGAAGAATTACACGGAAATCAACGAAAGATTCATAAATATGAGTTTTTTTGGTCGCTTTGTTTTGGAATTAGAAAATCAACTTTTACTCAAATTGGCGGATTTGATGTCCGTTTTACTGGCTACGGTGGAGAAGATACAGATTTTTCGTTTACCGCTCGCTTAAATAAAATTCCTTTTTATAAAATTAGCGCTTTAGCATACCATCAATTTCATGCTTCTTATTCTCCTCCATTAAATCATTTAGGGGATATTGTTGAAAATGCGAAAGTTTTTGATCAGAAATGGAATTTTCTACCGATGGATAAATGGTTAAAGCAGTTTGAAGAATTAGGATATATTAAGTTAGAAGATAATAAGATTGAAATAATTAAATTGCCTTCTGAAGAAGAAATTGAAGGTTTTAGAAAAAATAGTTAATATTCATATGACTTACGCAACCGCAAGCTCTAAATTAGGTATTCCCAACCTTAAGATCCCCCCCAACCCCCCTTTTTTAAGGGGGGCTTTTGAATTAGGCTTACGCAAAGCCCCCCTTAGTAAGGGGGGTTGGGGGGATTGGAGTTGTGTGGAAAACTAGTATTAATCCTGGATGGTGCATTTAACATACTCTAAAAAGAGTTTTATTTCGTAGGGAATTTTCGATTTGAAAAGCTTCTGATTCAATCGCCATTCCAGCTTTTTTCGCTCCATCTGATGAAACGAGATTTTTCCAGTTACTAACATCCATTTTTATCAATAATTCTAAAATACTTTTAATTGAATGAGTTGTAGGAAAAGTATTTGCATGAAGACATAAACCCATTTTTTCTAACAGGTTTGCTTTGACTTTTTGCTCGTTAAAAGGTCTTTCTTCGGGAATGCATAAAAACGGAACTTGTGCTTCTGCAATTTCCATTATAGTGTTATGTCCGGCAGAAGCAATTACAACATCGGCAGCTTTTAAATAAGGAAAAGTATCTTGTTGCCATCCTTTACAACATATATTTTTTGGTAAACTATGACTATTAATCTGTGTGGGACCAACTATAAACCATTGCCATTCTGGAGTTGTTTTTGCAGCTTGCGAAATACTTTCTAAACAGTGCTTGTCTCCTCCTTTTCCTTTGAGTACCAAAACTACTTTTTGCTGTTGGTTAATCCCTAGATTATCTCGTGCTTGCGATTTACTTAAAACTCTTCCCGAATAACGCGAAAATCCAGGAACATAAATCGTCTTTTCTCTTACCCAATATGCAGTTGATGCGGATTCTAAAGATTTGGGATAAGGTGCGAGCAACTTGTAAGCAGCATCGTAACCACAAAGATGCGGCGAATCATTGCGATCGCCATGTTGTCGTATAGAAATTACGGGTATTCCCAAAAGCCGAAAATATTGAGTTATTTCACTCGAAACATCAACAACAACTAGCGTAGGGCGGGTTTTTTCTACCCATTGCGCTAACTTTAACATTCGCTGCTGATAGGTTTTTGCTGCATATGGTGCGTAGTGAAAGGAAAGGGTTTCGCAGTTTACGTTAATTTGTAAGGGAGGAACGTATTTAACTTCATCGGCAGGTAAATCTACGATGTTAAAGCGATAGGAAACATCTGAATTTGAAAGATTGCTTCCTAAAAAAGTTACGTTCGATTTAATGTATTTTGCAATTTCCTGCGCCCTTTGTAAGTGTCCCTTTCCATGAGAGTGGATGTAGTAACCGATATGCATGATTTGTGTCTGCTCATACGAGTATTTGCTATACGTTCAAAAACTTGTAAATAATTTGACAGCATCGCGCCAATACTAAAATGTACAATAGCTCTTTCTCTACAGGCATATCGAGAAATGTATTTAGTCTTTTTTATCGCTTGAGCCATAGCATCTGTATTGCCTGGAGGTACTAATATTCCAGTATTTTCGTCGATAATTTCCGCTATAGCTCCACGGTTAAAAGCAACCACTGGAGTACCGCAAGCAAGACTTTCAATTACAACTAAACCAAAGGGTTCAGCCCAAACAGGCGTACATAAACTCACGGTAGCACTTTGTATCAACGGAATCAGTTCATTTTTACCTAGATGTCCCGCATACTGTATTTCCTCATTTAAATGAGGTTTGACTTGTTTTTCAAAATATTCTGAGTCACAAATTGGTCCTGCTATGACCAAATTTATCTTTGCTTTCTTCGCTGCTTCGATTGCTAAATGAGTACCTTTACAAGGAATAATTCGTCCCGTCCAAACTGCAAAATCCTTTGAATTATTATCGCTGAAAGAAAATATATTGGTATCTACACCGTTGTAAATTATTTGTGATAATCCATTATTTAAACCCCAGCTTTCGGCATTGAATTGGGAAATAGAAATATAGTTGCCTCTGCGTTTTCGATGTTTTACAGCACTGTAAAGCAATGGGAAAGGAGGAGAGTGTAACGTAGTTACTAAAGGAGTAGTAATAGTATCGGATAAAACGATCGGAAAATAATTTAAAGAATTATTATGAACAATATCAAAATCACCGTAATCCAAGTAATCCATAATGCTTAAAAAAGCTTCATGGGATTTTTCGTCAGAGGTAGTACAAAAAGAAGTATCTATAAAAGATGTAGAAGCGACATTAAGGCTTGCATCTGAATCTGGATTTGCAAACAAAGTGACATCGCATCCTTTCCGCTGTAAACCATGTACTAATGTATGAATAAAACGTTCCAAACCTCCAGCAAAAGGTTCGCTAATCGGAAAGCTTCTATGTCCCAGTACTGCTATTTTCATTCTGATTGATAACTGAATACATAAATAAAGTTGATGTAAAAATATTTACAATTTTATTTCAGTAAATAACTATATTTATATTAGATGATTTGTAAAAGTTGTTTATCTTGCTTAAGACTGACAGGTTGCTATTACCCAAGATGGAGTTAGGAATAAAAGATAGGGAGATGAGGAGAGAAGATAATAATTAATAACTAATTCCTGAGTAGTTAAGCAAAATTATAACTCCCGTCTCGCTCTTGGCGATTACCTATAAAATTTCTTCTCCCTCTCCCCCTCTACCCCCTCACTCAACTAACTAATCATAAAAGCGGAAAGAAAGTAATATATTTACTATTCACTTATATAACTGTTCCCTATTTCCTGTTCCCTGTTGCCCACTCCCTACTCTCTACTCCCCATTACCGACAATAATCATTACAATTAACCTAACTACGCGATTGTTTGGAGAAGACTTATAGTGGGCTTATTTGATGATTTGAGCAAGTTTCTGGAAAGTCGTTTGGAAGAGTTCCTGCGGAATAACCCGCATTTGGAATTAGATGCGTTATTGGAACAGTTACGGGAGCAGGAAGAAGATACTCTCAAATTAATTGCAGATTTGCAGTTACAGGAAAAGCGCAAGCAAGACGACGTATTATCTACAGCCCAAGAAATTCAAAGATGGCATATTAGAGTACAAAAAGCCAAAAATGCTGGTAGACAGGATTTAGCCGCAAAAGCCGAAGAAAGAGAAGCAGCTTTATTACGACAAGGAAACCAGCTTTGGGGACAAATGCAAGGTGTAAAAGAACGCATTACCCAAGCCAAAGAGCTATACAAAAAAATTCAACTTCGACGACAGGAAGTACAAACCAAAGCTGCACAAGCGCAAGCAGCACGTACAAAAGCCCAAGCGCAACAACGTATCGAAACAGATACTGGCTGGTGGAGCGCTAGCAGTACCTATTCTAATCCTAATTCCAGTTCTAATACTTACGACGACTTAGAAGAAAAATTCCTTCGTTGGGAAACCGAAGCGGAGTTAGAAGAAATGAAACGGAAGATGAATCAGTGAGCAGTTAGCAGTTAGCAGTGAGCAGTGAGCAGTGAGCAGTGAGCAGTGAGCAGTGAGCAGTTAGCAGTGAGCAGTGAGCAGTTGGTATTATTGGTTTTATTTTGCATTCATATTATGTAAATTACATTTTACGTTTATTAGAGTGAATAATTTGATATTGGAGCTTATTTTTTGTAATTTCAGATTAAAAAGTCAGATTAATAACTAATAAATAACAACATACCACTGCTAACTGTTCACTGTTCACTGTTCACTGTTCACTGTTCACTGTATATGTCTTTCCCAATTTACATTTCTTTGGGTTTTCTGAAAATCCATCCACATATTTTATTTGAGTCTTTGGCTTATGCTGTTGCGTTTCGTTTGATGTTGCGTAATGTTCGTCAAGATTCTATTTCTACTGTTCAACGTTCTTCTGTTGTTGTCGGTGGAATGGTAGGGGCTTTGTTGGGTGCAAAGTTGCTGGTTTTGCTACAGCACATCAATTTATTATGGCAAAATCAACAACAATTTTTATTCCTATTTTTGCAGGGTAAAACTGTTGTCGGTGCTTTATTGGGTGGATTAATTGGAGTAGAAATTACTAAGAAAATTATCGGTGTCAAGCAGTCAACTGGTGATGTGTTTGTTTACCCTTTAATTGCTGGAACTGCTATCGGTAGAATTGGCTGTTTTTTAACTGGTTTGACCGATAAAACCTATGGAATTGCGACGAATTTACCTTGGGGGATTGATTTTGGTGATGGAATTACACGTCATCCAACCCAGCTGTACGAGATTGTTTTTTTAATTTTTTTAGCTATATTTATCCGCTTTCGCAGTCGCTATAACTACCAACAAGGCGATTTATTTCAATTTTATTTAATCTCGTATTTAACCTTTCGCTTGCTGATAGATTTTATTAAGCCAGATTTTCATGCTTTTTTAGGATTAAGTGCAATTCAAACAGCTTGTCTCATCGCTATTCTGTATTATCGTCGCACTATCCCTAAAATGTTCCGCATAAAATCTTAAATAATGGAACGAAGTATTTTTTTTAATCTTTTATCGAGCTTACAATTATTACTAGTAGGCTATATTTCTGCTGCTGTTCTAGGTATTTTGTTCGGATATTTAATTGGTTTAAATAGAATTATTTATCAAATATGTAAGTGGATACTTCAGGTACCAAATACTATTATTCCAGTAGCTTTATTACCAATTGCCCTAATAATTTTTAAAGAAGCTGAAGCTGCTGCGATTGTAATTGTTTTCTTTAGCGCCATTTGGTCAATTATTATCAATACCGCTAAAGGAATACGACACGGGCGCAAACAAGGAAGAAACTTTAGATTAGTTATAAACCATATATTTGAAGGTTTAAGATTTGCCGTCTGGATTGCTTGGTTTAGCGCAATTTCTATAGAAATGTTAACTCTCAATCAAGGGCTTGGTTTTATCATTTGGAATGCTTATAAACAAAGTAAAATTGATGACATCATTGAAGGTATAATCTGTATTGCTGCTATCGGATTATTACTAGACCAACTTTTAGATTTGACCGGAAATATTCTTTCAGAGCTTGTCTCTAATGGGGAGAAGAAGGAAGGGTGAGGGGATGGGGAGAGAGGGGGATGGGGAGACTAATAATTATCAATTATCAATTACCAATTACCAGTTACCAACTCCTAACTCCTAACTCCTAACTCCTAATTCCTAACTCCTAATTCCTAACTCCTAATTCCTAACTTTTAAAAATGCCTACTCGTAATTATCTTTTCTACGCTTTGACTAATAGTGTTTGTTCAAAGTGTCTTGTTAAGGTGGAAGCAAAAATTATTTTTCAGGATGATTGTGTTTATTTAGTTAAACATTGTCCCACTCACGGCAGGGAAGAGGTATTAATTGCTGATGATATTGAATATTATAAAAAATCTCTAGAATTTATTAAACCGGGAGATATTCCAAGACAGTTTAATACACCAATAAAATACGGTTGTCCTTACGATTGCGGGCTTTGTCCGGATCACGAACAACATAGCTGTTTAACTTTAATTGAAGTTACCGATAAATGCAATCTTTCTTGTCCAATTTGTTATGCTGATTCTGGTATCGAAGAGTTTTCGGAATCCCATCAACCCCGAAAACACCGCAGTTTAAAACATATTGAAAGGATGATTGATGCGGTTGTAGAAAACGAAGGGGAACCGCAAATAGTGCAATTAAGTGGTGGTGAGCCTACTATACATCCCGAGTTTTTTCAAATATTAGATATTGTCAAAAGCAAACCGATAAAGCATTTGATGATTAATACTAATGGTGTGAGAATTGCTAACGATAAAGCATTTTGCGATCGCCTTTCGCAATATATGCCGGGGATTGAGATATATTTACAGTTTGATAGTTTTGAAGCGGAAGCTCTGCAAGAGTTGCGGGGTGCGGATTTGCGGGCTGTGAGAGAAAAGGCGATCGCGCAACTCAATGATTATAATATTTCTACAACTTTGGTTGTTACTGTAAAAAAAGGTTTAAATGACAAAGAAATCGGTAAAATTATTGAATACGGATTACAGCAAAAATGCGTTCGTGGTGTGACATTTCAACCGATACAAATTGCGGGAAGATTGTCAGGATTTAACCCTAAAACAGATAGATATACTCTTACAGAAGTTCGCAGATCGATTTTAGAGCAAAGTCCATATTTTAAACCCGAAGATATTCTTCCGGTTCCCTGTCATCCCGATTGTTTGGCAATGGGATATGCATTGAAACTTAACGGTAAAGTAATACCTTTGACTGGGTTAGTTAATCCGGAAGCATTTGTGAAAATGATGCCAAATAGCGTACTTTACGAACAAAATGAAGAGTTAAAAAGTCAAGTTTTTAAATTGTTTTCTACCAGTCATTCACCAACTTCGGCTGCAACTTCATTAAAACAGCTTTTGTGTTGTTTACCGATGGTTAACGTACCTGCTGGACTTAATTATTCTAATATATTTCGGGTAATGATAGTGCAGTTTCTCGATCCATTTAACTTTGACGTGCGATCGGTTAAACGTTCTTGTATTCATATTGTACATCCTGACGGTAGAATAATTCCTTTTGACACTTTTAATATGTTTTATCGCGAAGGAAGTGCTGGTTATGACTTGGTGAATAATCGTAATTGATGTTCATATAAAAAAATATGTCACAACAAAATCAATTATGGGAAATTATCAAAGGCATACTATTATTAATTGCCATGCACGCTGTAGCAATATTAATAATATTTGCAATTAGCTATATTTTACAGATAACTCAGGGCGGGTATGCGGGTTTATCTTTCTTTTTTGCACTTGCCGCATTGTTTCTGATACAACTTTTATACGTAATTCCAACTTGCATTTGGTTGAAACGAAAACGAAAACCGCTGATGATGAAAGGTGTAATAATTGGTGCGGTGATTACAGCTTTAGTAAATGGTGGCTGCTTTTTATTAGTGACATCTTAATAATCTAAAACCATGTCAAATAGAAATCCCAACTCTCGCAATTATTGGTTAGCTATTATTGGAGGAATTATATTAGTATTATTAATTAACTGTTCGCTTAGTTTTTTAGGAATGTATGTAGGTGCTTTTTTAGCCGATAACTTTTTCCCCGGTCTGGGATATAATTCTCTTATTCTCGGTTTTAGCGGTGTATGGTTATATCAACTTTTATACGTTATTCCTTTAATCATAAGCAATAGAAGACAAATAAATATTCCTTTTATAAAAGGAGTAATTATTGGTGCGGTAATTACTGCTTTAATCGCTGGATTTTGTTTTGTTCAAGTTGTATCCGACGTAATTCCAGCTAAATGATTTTTCTATTCCTTACTCCCTACTTCCTAATCTCTAACCTCCAATTCTTCAATTTCTATAATAGATTGATACTCATCTTCATAGCTTAGTACTTCAGGTTGAGAAGCAGCATCTAATTGCTGTTGAGTATTAGTTTGCCCTGAATATTCGCCTAAATAACTACCAAATAGCTTTTCATAATTGGAAGCAATTGCCAAAAATGCTCCACCTAAAATATAAATTGGCAAAGGTAAAGATAACTGCTGTACCCAATCGAATAGCTGTGATAAAGCAAACAATACTACGAAGCAAATGAACCAAATTCTTATATTGTTATCCATAAAGCTACTGGTGGCAAAGCCGTAATAGTTATTTGTTGCATAATACTTTATCTACGGCAGATACAACAACAAGGAACGACACGATAAGGGAAAATCATTTTTCAAATCTTGTCATCATGCTGAAATATTGAACATCAGGGAGAATCAAGCTTATAAATAGTTGAAAAACTAGCCCTTAAGAGATAATTCGTCAAAATTAATGGCAATTCCGAGTTGCATTTTGGGAATCATGTAATTAACCGCAAATTCCATATATCGGTGCAAACGCTGCCAGACGAATGACTTATCCTTTCTCAGACGATCAAATTTCTCAACCGGATATCCAAAAGTATCAAACAGCTTCGTGGATTTCATCGGGATTCTTTTTTAAGCCTGTAACGTGGATAACTAACCGTCTCACCTTGCAAAAAAAGATTTTTCTGGGATATGCTGTTACGTTGGTTATTGCTGTAGGGGGTACTGGCTCGGGTTTATGTATAGGAAATTCTTGGGTTTCTCGTGCAAATCAACAAAGGAAAGATATTCGTCAAGAATTGAAACTTTTAAATAGTTTACTTAATATAACATTGAGTTTACAACCTATTAGCGATGTTTATCCTTATCTACAAAAACCCCAAGAGTTTCAGCAGGCAATTAACAGAGTAAATGATTTTCAAAAATTACTAGCTGAAGCAAACGCAAATACCCCAACAAGCTTTAAGCCATTAATGAAGAAGTATGGCGCTAGTTTAGAAAAATTTGCTTTAGATTCCAAAAATACTTTAAAACAGGTTGACTCAAATCAGTTAAAGTTGCAGCAAACTGAGGTAAAAAGGTTAGTTGCTGATTTGGTAGCAAGTGATTCTCGGATTAAAGCGTTGAAGTTTGTGAATGAGTTGCAGGTTTTGGTTGAATCTATAGAGGAGCAGGAAGAAAAGGCAGAAATTCACTTGAGTCAAATGCAAGTACTACGAATAGTAATTGCAATAATCGGTTTGATTTTGTCTTTAACTCTGGCTTCTGTTATTGCTATTTACAGCAGTCGAATGATTGCTAAACCGATTTTAATAGTTACTGAAGCAACAGAGAAAGCTATAGAAGAAGCAAACTACGATTTACAATTATCCGTCATCGGAAATATCGAAGCAAGCAAATTTGCAACTTTTGTAAACCAGCTTTTCAATCTGATAAAAATTAATATTCAAAAACAAGAAGAAGCAAAAATTGCTGCCGATGCTGCAAGTTATGCTAAAAGCGAATTTATGGCAAATATGAGTCACGAACTTCGCACTCCTTTAAACGGTATTTTGGGTTATACCCAAATCATCCAAAATTCGCCGCATTTATCAAAAAAAGAACAGCGGGGTATAGAAATTATTCATCGTTGTGGCAAGCACTTATTGACTTTAATCAACGATATTTTAGACTTTTCTAAAATAGAAGCGCATCAAATTAAGCTGCATTCTAGTGATTTTCATCTTCCTTCATTTTTACAAGGAATTGTGGAAATATGTCGGATAAAAACCGAACAAAAAGGTATCAATTTTATTTACTTAACTCCAGAAAATTTACCATCTGGCATTAATATCGATAAAAGACGATTGCGACAAGTATTAATTAATTTACTTAGTAACGCGATTAAATTTACCGAAAAAGGCTGCGTTACTTTACAGGTAGAAGTATTAGAAATAAAGAAAGAACCTTTTTCGGAGAGGGTAAGATTACTTTTCCATATTGAAGATACCGGGGTAGGAATGAAACCCGAAGTTTTAGATAAAATATTTTTACCTTTTGAGCAATTAGGTACAACTAAAAATAAATCAGAAGGTACGGGGCTTGGATTGGCTTTGAGTCAAAAAATAATAGAAATGATGAATAGTACAATTCGCGTCAAAAGTGAATTAGACATGGGAAGTGTATTTCAATTTGAAATAGAATGTCCGGTGGCTGAAGATTGGACGGAAACAAGCAGCATTACTCGTACCGGCAGAATAATCGGTTATACGGGTGAGAAAAAGCAAATTTTGATTGTAGACGATCGATGGGAAAATCGCTCTTTATTTATTAATCTATTATCAAGTATTGGCTTTGACATAATAGAGGCAGAAAACGGTCAGGATGGATTAGAAAAAGCAATTAAATATCGGCCTGATTTAATTATTGCTGATATCAAAATGCCAGTCATGCATGGATGGAAGATGCTTCATGAAATTCGTAAGTCGGATCGATTAAAGAATACCTTATTTTTCTTTTGCTCTGTCATAACATCTGAGCATGACAACAAAAAAGCTATTCAAGCAGGAGCAAATTACTATTTAAATAAACCTGTTAAATCTAAAGAACTATATCGTGTATTAGCAAAACAGTTGAACCTGACTTGGCGTTATAGTCCTGAAGAAAATATCAAATTAATAACATCAAAATCGCCAACTAAAAACAAAATAATTATCCCGCCAATTTCAGAATTAACACTGCTACTCGAATTTGCTAAACAAGGTAAAATAAAAGGAATAGAACAAGAATTAGATAGAATTTCCCAAATAGATAAACAATATCAGCAGTTTGTTTCCGAACTATATCCATATGTAAAATCTTTTAATATCAACAAGATTCGTCAATTTCTGCAAGAAAATATAAAATAATAATTAAACCATCATATTGTAAATATATTTAGAATTAAAGAGATTCATATGAACCTATCTTACGAACAAGAATTAGAATCTAATAAAAAAATAGAAACAATTTTAGTCATCGATGACAGTCCAACTAACTTAGAGATTCTGCATGATGTCTTAGGAAGTGCTGGCTATGAAGTGTTAGTTGAAATGGACGGCGCTAGCGGAATTGAGCAAGTTGAGAGCAATCCTCCCGATTTGATATTGTTAGATGTTATGATGCCAAAAATTGACGGATTTGAAACCTGTCGTAGACTGCAAGCAAATCCTTGTACTAAAGATATTCCGATTATTTTTATCACCGCACTTACAGAAGCAGAGGAAAAAGTTAAAGGTTTAAATTTAGGAGCGGTAGATTATATTACTAAACCATTTGAGCAGGAAGAAGTTTTAGCTAGAATTAGCCTGCACTTAAAATTACGCAAATTAAATATTGAACTAGATAAGCAAAAACAAGAATTAGAAATACGAGTTAATGAGAGAACTTCCGAACTTTCTCAAACTTTAGATGAACTAAAACAAACTCAGCTACAATTAGTTCAAACAGAAAAAATATCTTCTTTAGGACAATTAGTTGCTGGTGTTGCTCATGAAGTTAACAATCCTATCGGTTTTATTTCTACTAATTTACATTACGCTAACCAATACATTGAAGATTTACTCAAATTAGTACGGCTTTTTCAACAAAATTGTTCCGCTCCCGGTAGCGAAGTTGAAGAACAAATAGAAATGATGGATTTAGAGCATATTAACAAAGATTTACCCAAGTTAATGTCTTCGATGAAATTGGGTACCGATACCATTAAAGGAATCATGCAATCTTTACGAAACTTTTCTCGTAGCGATGGAGAAAATAAAAAATTCGTTGATATTCATGAGGGGATAGAAGCAACATTAATGATTTTACAACATCGTCTCAAAGCCTATCCCAAACGTCCCGCTATTCAAATAATTAAAAATTATAGTATTTTACCCAAAGTTCAATGTTATCCAGGACAACTCAATCAAGTATTTATGAATTTATTAGCCAATGCTATTGATGTTTTAGAAGAATCTATTACTAATTGCGAATATTCAAACAGCCAAGATTGTACTACTCTAAATCCTCATATTCGGATTTCAACTACTATAGATAGATCCCAAGTTACTGTTAAAATTGCCGATAATGGTAAAGGAATGCCAGAATCAATCAGAAATGAAATTTTTCAACCTTTTTTTACTACCAAACCCGAAGGAAAAGGTACTGGTTTAGGACTTTCAATTAGTTACCAAATTATTACTGAAAATCATGGAGGAAATTTAGAATGTATTTCTTCCCCAGGAAAAGGAACGGAGTTTTTAATTCAGATTCCTTTTTAAACAGGACTTACGCAGCGATAACAGAAAAGATAGTTTTCCAAACATTTAGATCCCCCCAACACGCTTAAAAAGTGGAGCTTTGCGTAAGTCGTATTAAATTAATAAAATTATTTCTTGCCATAGGAAGTAAAGAACGAGTAACAGTAACTATATGCTGGTATTTCAAATATTTTAAATATTATTTAATCTAATTTTATATGTTTCTTCAGTTATTGGTATGCATAATTGCCTGCAAAAAACTTTGGAGGCTTTACTTTGAAAGAATTATTTGCCCGTTTACTAAGATTAAGTAGGTAGGCGTAATTAAATATAAGATGAGACCTCACCCTGCCGTATCGCTTCCCTCTCCTTACTAAGGAGAGGGATTGAGGGTGAGGTTTTATATTTAATTTGACCCACTTACTTATTGAGGCTTTGAGCGTATTCTTTACTGTTGCCTGTTCCCTGTTGCCCCCAACCCTTGAACCAAGCAACCTAAAATCATATACTTATTACCTGGTACATTCGCAAATCTCCCACGCATCTACAAATGATTTCAGAACAACCAGAAAAAATCAATTCTACCGAATGGGTAACGGATAGCAATGGTAATTTTGCTATATCTATTCGTTTAAAAGGAGAAAGGCTTTTTCATGAAGTATCACCCTTTCAAACAGTAGAAGTATTTGATACTCACGACAGAGGTAAAATGCTGACTATCGATCGCATGGTGATGTGTACCGAAGCGGATGAAGCGGCTTATCACGAGATGATTGCTCACGTGCCAATGTTGACTCATTCCGATGTCAAAGATGTGCTGGTAATTGGTGCTGGTGATGGCGGTACGATTCGCGAATTAGTTCGCCACAAAGGGATTGAGCGAATTACAATGGTAGAAATCGATGAAGCGGTGGTGCGTGCTTCCAAGCAATTTTTACCTACTATTTCTTCAGCTTTAGACCATCCAAAGTTAAATTTACTCATAGATGATGGGATTAAATTCGTTCAAAATGCCGCCGAGAATTCCTATGACTTAGTAATAATTGATTCTTCAGATCCCGTAGGGCCATCAGAAGGATTATTTACCAAATCATTTTATCAAGATGTGTATCGCACTCTCCGCCCTGGTGGAGTGATAACGGTACAAAGCGAATCGCCAATTTTTCATCAAAAGGCTTTTACAGATTTAAATCAATGTCTCAAACAAGTTTTTGGCATTGATTCGGTACATTGCTATTTAGTATTTATTCCTATGTATCCTACCGGAATGTGGAGTTTGACTTATTGTTCCAAACAAGGAGCGCATCCAATTAATAATCTAAATTACGAGAAAGCCATGCAGTTTGTTAAAGAGCATAATTTACGCTATTACAATGCAGATATTCATCAAGCCGCGTTTGCTTTACCTGGATTTATTCAAGAAATGATAGCAAAATAAAAATTAAGCTTCTACGTACCGATTTTAATTCTGGGGTAAAAGGGCTTAAGCCCTTACTACAAACTTATTAACTACTAACAACTAATGAATTATAAATCGCTTGCTGTAAACCTCATAATCTAACCTAAAGATGGTAATTAGTTAGGTAGAGCGGAGCGGATATAATGACACTTATAAAAAAACAATCAAACAAACAGCAGTCAACTAAAGTCTCTAGCAGCAAACGGTTTTTTGTGCTTATATACGGTATTGCTGCTTATGCGATCGCAATGTTAACTATACTATGGTTAATTAGTTGCAATGCACTTTTTTTACCGTTAGGCTTTACATCTTTAAATCAAGGCTCTATTTTTTTAGGCTTATGTATTAACATAATTTTAGTATTTTTATTTGGGCTGCAACATAGTATCATGGCACGTCCCAAATTTAAACAATGGTGGACGCAAAAAATACCTATGGCTGCGGAGCGAAGTACTTATGTATTTTCTGCTGCTATTGCTTTGGCTACATTATTATACTTTTGGCAGCCGATGCAAATAACAATTTGGTCGGTTAATAATATAGGATTAAAATATTTAATTTGGGGACTATTTGGCTGCGGTTGGATTTATTTTGTTCTTGCAACTTTTGCCATCAACCATTTCGATCTATTTGGTTTACGCCAAGTATATCTTTATTGGAAAGGAGAAACCTATCAAGAATTTCCATTTATGAAACGTTGGATGTACAACTTCAATCGCCATCCAATCCAAACTGGTTTACTTATAGGTTTATGGATAACTCCATATATGCAACTCGATCATCTAGTTTTATCAATAACATTTACATTTTATATCTTAATTGGAATCGCCTTTGAAGAACGAGATTTAATTCGTAATTATGGCGAACAATATCAACGCTATCGTCACGAAGTTGGGGGATTATTTCCTTGGAAAAATTAGGGAATGGGGAATGGGGAATGGGGAATAGGGAAAAAAGCCCTCACCCTATAAGGGTGGGGCTAATATTACAAAGCCCACCTGTGTGGGCAAAGAATCTTTATACTTCGTTCCTATAGCCTCACCTTTATAGGGTGTAGGTGCCCTAAATTCACCGATTACTAATTACAGCTTTTCATGAGCAGCCAAAATAATTCTTTCTGTTTCTTCCCAACCAATACAAGCATCTGTCACGGAAACTCCATGCTTCAACTCTTGTAAATTAGCAGGAATCTTTTGATTGCCTTCAATTAAATTAGATTCCAACATCATCCCTACGATAGATGTGTTGCCGTCCGCTATTTGATTGACCACATTTTCTAAAACACCAGGTTGCAATTTATAGTCTTTATTAGAGTTACCGTGACTGCAATCAACTACAATTCTTGGTGGTAAATTTGCTTTTTTCAACTGCTCTTCTGCTGCCTTTACATTTTCGCGATCGCAGTTTGGTTTCCCACCACCGCCACGTAAAATTATATGACCGTAATCATTGCCTTTTGTTTGAACAATGCTAACCTGTCCTTGTCGATTTAAACCCAGAAAATGATGGCTATTTTTCGCTGATTGTTGAGCATTCAAAGCAACTTGAATATTACCATCGGTACCATTTTTAAAACCGACTGGCATGGAAAGCCCGCTCGACATTTCGCGGTGAGTTTGTGACTCAGCAGTTCGCGCCCCGATTGCCGACCAAGAAATTAATTCGCTAATGTATTGAGGTATGATCGGGTCTAAAGCTTCCGTACCTGCGGGCAATCCTAATTCATTGATTTTTAACAGTAATTCCCGTGCAGTTAATATGCCTTTTTCGATCCGGAAAGAATCATCCATATCCGGGTCATTAATTAAACCTTTCCAGCCTACTGTTGTTCTAGGTTTTTCAAAATAAACCCTCATAATTAACAGCAATTTATCTTCAACTTTATCTTGAAGCTTCTTTAATCTTCGAGAATATTCTAAAGCTAATTCTGTATTATGAATCGAACAAGGACCAATAACGATAAATTTTCTTCTATTTTGAAAATCTAATATATCCTTTAGCTCTTGTCTGTATTTGCAAACATTTGCTTCCGCCAAAGGTGTTAAAGGTAATTTTGATTTAACTTCGTGTGGTGTCAATAAAACATGATAATTCTCAATATTAGTGTCAAATAATTTATTACGCAATTGATTACGCATGGATTGTCCTACCATTATATCCCCTTACTTTGAACACTCATTTTTATACATTGTATCGAAAAAGATACCATTAATAGAAGCCGAAAATTATAAAAAATCGTCAAATATTTGAACTATTTATAGTATTTTTGATTATTCAAAAATATAATCGGTTTTTATAACTTGATAGTGTAATAGATTCCGTACATTTATTACACAAGCAGTTGTAACTCTTAATTTAACTTGCCATTAACCATACTGTTCGCGAACGCGGAAACTGATAGTTAAAAGCAGTATTAGCCGTTTAACTCAATAAATCTTTGTGAGATAATAAATCAGCGAACAGTGATAGATGTAATGTATAGTTGTTGCAATTAATTTGTGGTAGTCTTCGTATCTTGCTTCCTAGTAAGCTATTACGCATTTAATTTGTATAGTACTAGCCACCAAGATGGTCGCACTACTAACTCCTAACTCTTAACTCCCAACTCCCAATTTTTGAAAATGCTTGAAACCTTAGATCAACCAAAGAATTCCAAAGATTATTCATGGAACTTCTGGTTTACATTGCCAATTTACCCATTTGGAAAGCGGCGAACTATCCGTAAGGAAGTAGTAAAAGATACTATTTGGACTTTTGACCAACTTCAAGGTATTTTCTACGTAGTTGTCCCCATTCGCATGACAGTGGTTAAGCTGAATGAAGGTGGTTTGCTGGTTTATGCACCAGTAGCGCCAACCCCGGAATGCGTTCGTCTTGTAGAAGAATTAGTCGCAGAATACGGCAAGGTTAAGTATATAATTTTGCCTACTATCTCGGGTTTAGAACATAAAATATTTGTTGGTCCTTTTGCTAGACGTTTTCCCGATTCACAGATATTCGTCGCACCAAAACAGTGGAGTTTTCCGGTAAATCTTCCTCTTAGCTGGTTGGGAATACCTGCAAAACGCACCCAAGTACTTCCCGAAGAGTGCAGTAAAACACCTTTTGCAAACCAATTTGATTATCAAATTCTCGGTCCCATCGAACTAGGTGCGGGTAGATTTGCGGAAGTAGCATTGTTGCATAAATCATCAAAAACGGTTTTAGTTACGGATTCAATAGTTTCCGTACCCGAACAACCTCCGGCAATTATTCAGTTAGACTCATACCCCTTACTTTTCCACGCTAGAGATAAAGCAACTGACATCATTGCAGATACTCCAGAAAACCGTCGTAAAGGATGGCAGCGTATAGCGTTATTTGGCTTATATTTTCGTCCCAGTGTCTTAGATGTACCGAAGTGGGGGGAAGTATTTCGCAATGCTTTCAAAGCACCGGAACGTTCAAAGAGAGCTTATTTCGGCTTGTATCCTTTCCAATGGAAGCAAGATTGGCAGCGTTGTTTTGAAGCGTTGCGGGGTGATGGTAGATTATTTGTAGCACCAATTTTACAAACTTTGATTCTGAATCGCGCACCTGAAGAAACCATTGCATGGGCGAATAAAATTGCCAAGTGGGACTTTAAGCGAATTATTCCCTGTCATTTTGACGCACCAATAGAAGCAACACCATATCAATTTAGACAGGCATTCTCATTTTTAGAAAAGTATAGTAATAGCGCTTTACCTCAAGAAGATTTTCAAGTTTTAGAAGAGATCGATGCTACTTTGAATAAGTTGGGGATACCTTCAGCAAAAGAAAAGGTTTAATGTTCAATTTTGCCGGAGTGCATTAACTAAAATTCCTAAAATTTTTTCCACATCTTGAATATAATATTCGCTCAAATCGATGTAAATATTATTATCTTCCAATCTTAAAAACTGCCAAATCGTTCCAATCGTTATTACACCATAAATATTTTTAATTTTATTTCCCTGTATCTCATTAAATAGCTGTGCTGCAATCATTTCTGCAATACACTGACCTAATCCCGATTTAAGGTTTTCATTTTTTGTTTCAACTAAAGTAATTGCAGGTGCCCGAATAAAAAGCTGTTCTTGAGAAAGACTAATAAGGAAATCACAGAAGCCATTTAATCCTCTTGTACTATCAACATTAAAATCTACTCCTGAAAATAAGCTAATTTTCTTATCAAGTTTACGCCGAACTTCAAGCAGTATGGGGCTAATTATCATTTCAGAACGAGCTTTTTCTGTATTAATAGCAACCGCTAAATCTACATTCTCTTTAAGAATAGTTTTAAGCAAATCGCTACATTTTTCTTTGGGAAAATCAGCAAATATTCCGGAGCCTTCATGAACAGTTAATCCAAAAGATTGGATAACTTGAGCTAATTTAAAATCGCTGTAAGCCATTTCGTAAATTTATTTTTTCTAACTTAGGACTTACGCAACTGGCATATTTTCTTGTAGGGTGCTGTGACACTTATAGAAATTCTGAACGTAGTAATAAGACTTGTGGTGTCACGCACCAACCACTGATTGTGACACTTGCGTAAGTCCTGTAACTATAGATTAAATGAAACTAAATCCAACCTAACCTGTTATTCTAGAGAATCATTTCTCCCAACCCCCAATTCCCTAAGCTTGTTTTTCACATCTTTCCATTCAGTACCGCAATAGTAATATTTTTTATCTAAAATATTGGCAATGTAATAACCTTGTTTACCACCGTTGATGCGAAAAAGTTCGATGGCGACTTTTTTCATTGAAGTACCAAAAGCAATAAATTCTTCTTCTGGTGATAAATTCGGAACGTTAAATAAGTTAATAAATGGCTCACCATGCTTAAAAGCCCAGCCATTACCCCTGCGCTGAATAATTTGATAATAAACAGGACAAAAAACTGTAGTCTTAGAATCTGTCATAATATTTATAGGGGTTCAAATTTAAATAAAACCCCTAGTAGTCAACCACATTAATTTTGCGGGGTAACACATTGGTAGTGGGAGCGTCTCGCTCCCTCGTGATAGCTAGCGACCAAGATGGTCGCACTACGATGACCCCTCATAACTTATGTGGTTAAGTACTAGTGGTTCACCACATTAATTTTGCGGGGTATGACATTTATAATTGTAGGTTGGGTTGAACGAAGTGAAACCCAACACCCGAGTTGGGTTGCGCTCCGCTTAACCCAACCTACGAAGAGGTATCTTAACCCATCAGAATTAATGTGGCGGAATACTAGTAGTCAACCACATTAATTTTGATGGGTTTGCGTAGTGCGAGCATCTTGCTCGCTGGCGCTATCGAGCGAGCAAGATGCTCGCACTACGAATGTGCTACCCCTCATAACTTATGTGGTGAACCACTAGTTCGGTTACTAGGGGCTACTAACTAGATGTTAGTTATTAGCGTTGTCTTGAGAACTTGGTTCGTCTGCAATATCGTCCAAGTCATCTTTGACAACTTCCGAATCAACAAGGTATGTTTCACCTGATACTTCATCCCGCTTTTTCCAAACTCCTTGGATTAAACGGATGAAAATTTTGACAGGATTCCAAATACCTCGATGATCGTTACCGTTTTTGCTCAATACATTAGCTCCTTAATATCTAGTAACTGGGGACAATTATGTCCCCAAATTTATTGTTAATTATTTTGAAACCAGTTTTTATTAATAAAGATGAAAACGTATGTTTTAGGACTTACGCAAAATTCACGGAAAATATAGTGTCTCAGACGTTTTAGATCCCCCCAACCCCCCTTTTTAAGGGGGGCTTGCGTAAGTCCTATGTTTTTATAAAATACATTCCCAAGCCGAAACCTGGGAATATAACATCAAATTTCACATGGTACCAGCAGCAGCACCAACAGCTTGCTCTGGAGCAATTCCCACTAGCTTGGCGCTTAATTCCCACAAACGTTGTGCTTTATCATCATCTAAAGCTTCGTTAGAAACTTCTTGCTCAAAAGATTGTCTACCTTCTTTCTGACGATTTCCCCAACTGTAGTAAGAACCGGATTTGTTATATTCTGGCTCTGCAACTACATCTGCAACTCTTTCACCAGCCAATTCTTCAGATACATAACCACCCGTAATATTCTTCTGGAATAAAGGAAATATCTTCTGGAATAAGGAATAGTGATTGCGGAATAAACCAGTTTCAGCAACGCATCCAGGATAAAGCGAACTAAATACAATTCCCGTGGAATCGTGATAGCGTCTGTGTAATTCTCGCATGGTTAAAACGTTGCAAAGTTTACTATCTTTATAAGCTTTACCCGCTTTAAATTTCTTACCGTTAATCATCGAAATTGGTGCTTTGAAACCTTCCTCAAAACCTTTTAAATCTCCTAAATCTGGAGGTGCAGGGATTGGAATCTTTCCTCCCAATTCTTTAGGATTAGCCGTTACAGTTCCCAAAATCACCAATCTCGGTTCATCTGCTGATGATTTTTGCAAATCTTCCAGCATCAAGTTGCACAGTAGAAAATGTCCCAGGTGATTCGTGGCAACGCTCAATTCATAACCGTCTTCGCTTCTTTGTGGCTCTTTCGCCAAAGGTAAATACACCGCAGCGTTACACACCAAAGCATCCAGTGATTTACCGCTTTCCCGAAAACTGTTAACAAACTGACGCACGCTATTTAAAGAAGCCAAATCGAGATGCATGATGGTGTAGCTCTCAGGTGACATCCCGACTTCATTCGCAACTCTTTGAGTTTTTTCTAAGTTGCGACAAGCCATTACTACGTGCCATCCTTTTTTAGCCAAGGCTTTCGCAGCATACAAGCCAACTCCAGAGGAAGCACCCGTAATGACAACCGTTGATTTGCTATTTTGTGCCATATTCTTAATCTATAAATCTATTTATCAACGCTGATTTTTATTATGCTCTCACAAGTTGAATGCTTACTAGCGCGATTGTTAAGAGTGCTTTACGAATATTAAGATAGAATGCGGAATGTTTGCGTAAACTAAATTTATATTTAATTAATGGGTTCTACGTGGCGACTTTAGCCCTTTAATTTGCTTACTACGAACTTTTTATAGTCTTGACAAAAACAATCTACCTAATTTAAGTTAGGTAAAATGAGCAAACAACAATCATCGCGAGAAAATCTCCTTGATACCGCAGAGCAGCTATTTACCTCTCGTGGTTATACTGCTGTAACGTTAAAGGATATTGCCAAAGCTTTGGGCATAAAACAGGCTTCGCTTTACTATCATTTTCCTTTGGGAAAAGAAGATTTGTACGTAGAAGTGATGCTGCGTCATTTAGAACGTCGTAGCGCTGTTTTAAAAAAATTGATCGCTCAAGCAAATCCCGATTTAGAAAGTTGTTTGCTTTCTGTCGGAATGTGGTTAATTAAGCAACCTCCTTTGAATGGGGGGAGGATGATTTTAACCGATTTACCGCAATTATCTACTTATAAAGCTGCTCAACTCGAATCGGCAATGTACCAAGGCGCGTTTGCACCGATTGAGGAATTGTTTGCTAGATATCGCGATGATTTACAAGATGATTTACAGCAAGATCCAGGTTTTATTGGTGGTGCTTTTATATCTTCCATTGAAGCACTTTACACTTTTAAGCGCTATGGAGTTAAAGGCGATCGCCAGTTAGTCGCAGATTTGATTACTTTACTGTTAAAGGGTGCGGTGAAAAGGTAATTTTTGGGATTAACTAGAAAAGAGACGCGATATATCGCGTCTCTACATTTATCTATTTGCCTACTTAATTTTAGGTAGTTATAAGAATTAATTAAAAGGAGAAATTATGTTTGAAATGTTTTCTAATTTTTGGACACCTGTAATATCGGTGGAAGAGATTAAGAATACACCTATTGCGGTGAAATTAGCAGGGGAAAAGTTAGTTTTATTTCGCAATTTATCGGGTGAAGTTGGAGCGCTTTTAGATAAATGTCCCCATAGAGGAGTTGCTCTTTCATTGGGTAGAATAAACGATAACGGCTGTTTAGAATGTCCCTATCATGGTTGGCAGTTTGATAATAATGGAAACTGTGCTGAAGTTCCTTTTAATAATCTTTCAGAAATTGATTTATCTAAGTTATCTGCCGTAAGTTTACCGACACGGATTATTGCCGGATTAGTATGGGTTTTTACAGGATTTGAGAAAGTATCGCAGCCGCAAATACCTGAAAGCTTGAAACAACCCCAACAATCTTACTACGTTCATGATGAAATATGGAATGCTCATTGGACGCGAATAATCGAAAACGCAATGGATTTTGTACATCTGCCATTCGTGCATCGTAATTCATTTGGTGGTGCTATTGGCGAGAAAGCTTTAGAAGCAAACAGCATTGCAGAATATCAAATTGAAAAAACAGAAACCAGCATCAAAGTTTTTAACCATTTTGATAATATTCCATCGGGGTTTGCATTGGAATGGCATCAACCCAATTTAGTTGTATTAAAATTTGATGAAATGGGAATACCAGTGCGAGTGCATTTGTTTAGCGTACCAATAAATCAACAGCAAACGCGATATATTTTATCAATATTGATGTTAGGAGAAACAAACGAGACAAAAGCATCTATTGTCGATGAATTTATCAAACCCGTTATCGAAGATAAAATTGTAATTGAATCTCAAATTGGTGAAATTCCGAATACAAAAGAAGAATGCAACGTTCCCACAGATAAAGTCACTTTGTTATTTAGACGTTGGTATTATCAAACGATGGGGAGATAAGCTGATGTGCAGCGGGCATTGTATAATGCAAAAATTTGAAAATATTGTAGTGCGGGCATCTTGCCCGCTAGAGTAATACAAATTAAATGCGTAACAACTTAGGAGGATGGTGAGTCCACCCCCGTGGGTCTCTTCATCCCGCAGTACGAGGGGAGTGGCGTTAGCGAAGCAAGGCGTTAGCCTTACCCGTTCACCGAAGGTGTTCCCGAAGGGTAGGGGGAGACAAGGGGAGAAATTAATTATCAATTACCAATTACCAATTACCTAGGGAGCATCCCGATGCAGGCAAAAATACAATTTGGTAGTGCGTTCGCGTAGCGTGTCCTCTTAGGACAGCATCTTGCTCGCTATGTATATCAAGCGAGCAAGATGCTCGCACTACAAAAAATAAATTTACACCTGAAGGGATGCTCCCATTACCTATGCCCAATGCCCAATTCCCAATTCTTAATTAACTATGAAACACAATGCTAATCAAAGGAATAAAAGTCCATACCAGCCATTTTAAAGAGGTAAAGTAACTTGATGGAGTTGGTTGTGGTTGAGATAAAAGGGCTTCTACTCTTTCTTCTAAACGGTTGGCACCCGGAGTTCCTAATGCTGCACAAAGAATTTCTGAAGATATGGGGGGACTGCTAACAACCATTAACAGAGATTCTGCTAATAATAAAGGATCTACATATGAAACTGCGTGAGCGTCGGCTCGTAATTCTCGCAAAGTTAATAATTCTTGCCACAAAGCTTCTGTATTAGGTAGCCAGGAAGTACATTCTCGCATCCAACCCAACCAAAAAAACCAAAATGTATCGCGATAATAATAATGTCCTTGTTCGTGGGCTAAAACTGTTTCTAAATGACTGCCCGAAAGAGTTTTTAATAATCCAGAACTTAAGACTAATTCAGGTTTAAAAAAGCCAATTTGACCAGCAAATAATGCCCCTGTATTTAACAAGCGAACTTGTTTTCCTGCGACATTAACTGTTGCACATTCACGGGTAGACTTTACAGATAGCCATCCAAGGTATGCCTGATGGCAACACATTATGGCGAAAAAAGCAATTCCAAGTAAGGCGATCGCATAGCCGTAGCAACCCGTTTGCAAGCCTGCCATTCTGCCTTGAGGTCCCATGAACAGCAAAGCAAACGTCGTCGTAAAAATTAATAAAGGAGGAAATAGAAAGAAAAATAGTGCTTTGTGCCAACGTTCATTCCATCTACCGATATTTTGAGTCCATTTACACCTTGTAGTGTAAGCAACTATTAAAGCTGTAAAAATTATGATTAAATGCATTTATTATTCCTCTCTCGCTTGTCGCGCAGCTTGAACTCGTTTTGCTATTGCTTGTATTTTGGCAGAATCTGCTTCATCTAGGCTATCTGCAAAAGCCGCAATTACATCGGGATTTCCCACTTTAAGAAATCTCTGTAACTGTTCGTGTGCTTGAATAACTTCTGCCTGTTGCTTTGTTAGCAGCGGCTGCCAATAAAAAGCTTTTCCCCGTTTATTACATTCGAGCCAACCTTTTTGAGTTAGTCGTCGCAGCACGGTAGTAACTGAAGTATAAGCTAATTCGCGGTTGGGGTCAGCCAAAATGCGGTCATGTACATTTTTTACCGTAGCCTTGCCCAACTGCCACACAATATTTAAAATTTCCGCTTCTAACGGGCCGAGAGAAAGTTGTTTGGGACGGTAATCTGGTAAAGGAGCCATTTAGATTTTAGATTTTAGATTTTAGATTTTGGATTAAGATATATCGCTGCTATTTCTAGATTACAGTTAGCAGCGAACAGTGAACAGTGAACAGTTATCAATTACCAATGCCCAATGCCCAATGCTCAATGCCCAATCCCCAATTACCACTTACCAATTACCATTGACACCGGCAGCGTATTAAAATCTCGGCAGTGTATATAAAGGCAGGTGTATCAAGCGCGTGAAGTTATTTATTTATCATGCTCCGGAAGAAACCCCAACCCAGGAAATGCCAGAATGCGCGATCGCAGTTGATGTTTTGCGGGCAACTACAACGATGGCAACGGTTTTGGCTCACGGTGGGGAAGCTGTTCAATTTTTCAGCGATTTAGATAAGCTTGTGGAAGTCAGCGAAAAGTTTCCTGCTGACAAACGCTTGCGGGCTGGAGAAAGAGGTGGTGCAAAGGTTGCTAATTTTGATTTAGGCAATTCTCCTCTCGACTGCAAACGGGAAGTGGTGGAAGGAAAGCGCTTGTTTATCAGTACGACTAACGGTACTCGTGCTTTACAGAGAATACAGGATGCTCAAACGGTTATTACCGGAGCATTCGTCAATTTAACCTCTGTAGTGGAATATTTAGCAAAAAAGAAACCCGAAACCGTTTGGATGGTGGGTTCGGGATGGCAAGGTAGTTACTCTCTTGAGGATACTGCTTGCGCTGGTGCGATCGCTCATCATCTATTGGAAAAAACTAAGTTATCTATAGATGATGTTGCGGGTAACGATGAAGTAGTTGCTGCAATGGCACTTTATTCTCAATGGAAAGATGATTTGTTGCAAATGTTTAAATATGCCAGCCACGGTAAACGTTTATTAGGTTTGGATTGCAATGATGATTTAAAATACTGTTCTCAAATTGATACTTTAGATGTTCTGCCAATGCAGCAAGAGCCGGGGGTTTTGAAAAGACACGGTTGATCGGTGGGAGAATATTAATCGCCCTCACCCTCGAAGGGTGGGGCTATATTTACAAAGCCAGTCTGCACGGGCTAAATATTGATTTTATATAACTAAATAAAAATATTTTTTGTAGTTTTGTAGTTTTGTAGGTTGGATTAGGTTCACTAGTAAATATAGTTTTTAACGAACAATTATATTTGAACCGTAACCCAACATCAGTATTGCGAATAAATATTATAAAATACCTCCAGCATTAATGTTAGGTTACGACACGAAAAAATAAAGATTTTTATTGCAAGAGAAATTTTGTATTCCTGTCTAACGAAACCTACTAACTACGTCAATTTGACATCAACCCCGATGACGACACAAGTTAATTCGCTCTGGCTTCCGTATGCACAAATGAAGACCGTTCCACCTCCGTATCGAGTAGTCCGAGCAGAGGGGGTCAAGCTCTACCTTGATGATGGCACGGTACTCATTGACGGCATCTCTTCGTGGTGGTGCGTTATTCACGGGTACAATCACCCCGTTCTTAATAAGGCGGTTGAGGAGCAGCTTGCAAAATTCGCTCATGTTATGCTTGGGGGACTCGTTAACGATGCAGCGATTAATTTAGCCGAGACATTAGTCAGGATTACCCCATCTGGACTTAATCACGTGTTCTTTGGTGACAGCGGTTCAGTGGGGGTAGAGGTGGCGCTAAAGATGGCAATTCAGTTCTGGCGCAACAAAGGGGTTTCCCAAAAGAGCCGTTTCGTGGCGCTTCGCCGGGGGTATCACGGCGACACGACAGGTGCAATGTCTGTAAGTGACGACGATGAAGGGATGCACCGATTGTTTAAAGGAGTCATGCTCCCCCAGTATTTCGTTGATGCACCGGGCGGGGATAACATAGAGTCTGACGAATGCCAAGCATCGCTTTTTCAACTCGCCGAGCTTCTGAAATCGAATAACAGCCAGATTGCCGGTGTCATTCTCGAACCGATATTTCAAGGGGCTGGTGGCTTTCGCTTTTATCCCCCCGAGTATTTATTCCATGCCCGAAAACTGTGCGATGAATACGGAGTCTTGCTCATATTCGACGAGATAGCCACGGGTTTCGGACGAACTGGAGCATTATTTGCGGCAGAGCTTGCCAATGTCACCCCGGATATCATGGTGCTTAGTAAAGCGCTTACTGGAGGATACTTCGGACTATCGGCGACTATCGCTACAAGCCAAGTCTACGATTCTTTCCTTAGTGACGATCCGGAATTAGCCTTCATGCACGGACCGACTTTCATGGGAAATGCAGTAGCCTGCGCTGTGGCTTTAGCAAGTATCAGTCTTATCGAAACCGAAAACTACCTCAGTAAAATCAAAGCTATTGAGCAAGTACTCAAAGAAGAGATTCAGGGATTAGAAGGGCGATCGCTTTGCGACGCACGAGTACTTGGAGCTATAGGAGTACTAGAGTTTGAATCTGCGTCGAACCTCATCGGATTCAGGGAGTTTGCGCTAAAACGGGGAGTGTGGCTTCGTTCCTATAGCAAGTGGCTGTATACCATGCCCCCATACGTAATTAATGAAGACGACTTGCGACAAATTACCACAGTCATGAAAGAGTGGGTGTCGTACTCGCAAAAGAAGCACTAAAACTACTCAAGAAATAGTTATTAGGTTGGGTTAGGTTCGCTAAGATTATAATTTTTAACGAACAATTGTATTTGAACCGTAACCCAACATTACGTTATCAGTATTTTGCAATATTTATCCCCAATTCTGATGTTGGGTTACGACACGATAAATTTACATTTTCGTTACAAGTCAAATTAGATTTCGTGTCTAACCCAACCTACTAACTACAAACTAAAACTTTAAATTCTTTACTCTTTTTCATTACCGTTTTTTTGCTTTATATACTCGCGAAAATCGTCCATTGTAAGTTTATCTAACCATTGATGACGTTCTTTGGTATAGTCACCATAACCTACCTCTAATTGCTGTAAAAATCTCAATGTACCCGCTACTCCTAAAGCATCAATTAAAGCTTTGTATCCTTGCTGCCTAATTTCCGTCAGTTTCATTGTTTTCTTCTGCCTGTAAAATGTTCATTAACCAAATAGTCGGATTTTCGATTTTTATATTTAAAATATTTTTGTGTTGTTTAGCTTTTCTTATAAGTCGGTCATCTGTTGTTAAAAGTATATCCGCATCTCCTGCTTCCGCAAAGGCTATATGTAAAGCTTATCCTAATAAATGTAAAAATGTAACTCGTAGGTTGGGTTAGGTTCACGAAGATATAGTTTTTAACAAGTAAATCATATTTGAACCGTAACCCAACATTAACTTATGGGTATGAAGGTAATATTTATCCGCAATAATGATGTTGGGTTACGACACTTTGGGAAAAAACATTTTCGTTACAAGTCAAATTTTGTTGTTGTGTCTAACCCAACCTACAATCTGAAAATTTATGGACAATATCTTATTTAGATGAAGATATTCGATTTGGACGAGATGATAGCAGTACTATATTTGTATTTAGTAAAAGGATGTAATCTTACTGGTGCGTTGCCCCTCACAACATACCCTATAATTAAATTATACACATTTAGATCCCCCCAACCCCCCTTTTCTAAGGGGGGCTTTTTATTTAAATATCAACCCAAATTTGAAAACTACACTCCCAAAAATCCATTAAAATTCTCTTTCTGAGCAGCAGAAGGTTTTTCAACTGGTACTACTTCATATTTATTAGCACGGGGTTCTGCTAAGGTAACGCTATAATTACGCAGTTCATCTTGATGAAATACGGTAATTTCAATGTTGTCTTGCGGCTGATAATCTTTCAATCTTTCGCTTAACTGATTTCCAGTTACTTTAATTCCATCAATTGCGAGTAATTCATCTCCTGCGTCTATTCCGGCAATTTGTGCGGGGGAATCCGATTCTACAAATTTAACTGATTCTTTTGCGTTATTACTAACTACTTTGATTCCTAAAAATGGCTCTTCTACGGCATCTTCAACTAATTCTAAACCAAAGGGTTCTAAATATTCGTTGAAAGGTAATTCTTCTCTACCGTGGATGTAACGCTGATAAAATTCTGTTAAATCTGTTCCTGCTACTGATTCTATAATTTGCTTTAATTCGTTACTCTTATAACCAATTTCTTCTTTACCAAATTGCTGCCACAATTTCATCATTACGTCATCAAGAGAACGCTGATTTTTATGACGAGAACGAATCAGTAAATCCAATAGCAAAGTAATCATTTCTCCTTTTAAATAATAGGAGATTTGAGAATTTGGACTGTTAGCATCTTGACGGTAAAGTTTGATCCAAGCATCAAAACTAGATTCAGAAACTGGCTGTATTTTACGCCCTGGTGTGGTTTGATACCGAGTGATTTCTTTACTTAAATTATTCAAATATGATTTAACGTCATAAATTCCGGCTCTTAAAGGAATTAATAAGTCATAGTAACTTGTAGTTCCTTCGCAAAACCATAGAGAAGGTGTATAGTTTTCTTGGTCGTAGTCGAAAACTTCCAATTCCTTGGGACGAATGCGTTTAACGTTCCATAAGTGGAAGAATTCGTGAGCTACCAACTGCATGAAACGCTCGTATTTGTCGCGATCGCTAAATCCAAAACGGCGATAAATTAAGGAGCAGGAGTCTTTGTGTTCCAAACCACCAAAGGATTGCGCGGATAAATGCAGCAGGAATAGATATTTTTCATAAGGTAAACCACCAAACATCTCGGCTTCTACTTCGATAATTTTCTTGATATCTTCAATCAAGGGTTCGACTTTGACGTTACCTTTTCCCCAAATCGCTAATTGATGGGGTTTTCCTCTGACTTCAAAGTCATATAGCTGATGGGTACCGATTTCAAAGGGGCTGTCTACAAGGGTATCAAAGTCTTTAGCGACAAAAGTATTTTCTTTAACTACTGGTAATGTTGTAGTAACTTGCCATTCAGGGCTTGGTGGTTGAATGGTAACGTTAATTGGCTGCTTATCGAAGTCGGGTATCCTGAAAAAGATTGCCGCTCCATTAAAATAACCGTGGGTTGCATCTAAATGATTTGTACGCACGGTTAACTCATTTGCAAAAATACGATATTTAACAGTTACTTCCGATATTCCGTCTGTATCTATCTGCCAATGATTTTTTCCAATTTTGCGCCAATTTAGAGCTTTATCGTCACTCGTTGCAGACAAATCTTGTAATTGCTTGGCATATTCCCGTACTAAATAGGAGCCAGGAGTCCAAACGGGCATTTTCAAATCTAAAGTAGGTAACGAATAATCTTCTAAATGTAAAGTTACCTCAAACAAATGCGTTTGAGGATTCGGCATCGCAACTTGGTAATTAATTGTTACTGTGGCAGGATTCGTAGTTTGAGTGCGAGGAGCAGTTAATTCGGTCATTTTTTAAGACTTCTTGGTCAATAATTTTTAATCTAACTTATAACTTATAACTTATAATTTTAGGACTTACGCAGCAATAACGGAAAATATAGTGTTCCAGACATTTTAGATCCCCCCAACCCCCCTTTTTAAGGGGGGCTTGCGTAAATCCTAAATTTGATACGAAGCGGCTGTTACAGAAATAAAATCCCACCCATCATAAAAGTGAGCTTCTCGCTTATAGGGAGGGAACAGGGAATGGGGAACAGGCAATAGTTATAGCACTTTTCAATTAAATAAGGTACAAACTTATATCATAAAACTACGACGGGGATGGGCATCCCTGCCCGTCCGAATGTGCCTCACGTTTAGGAAATATGCTGTATATAATCCAGGAATAATTATATAAATAATTTTGATTAATTACTTCAGGACTTACGCAAAGTAGAATTGTCATTGCGACCGAAACGTAGTGTAGGGAAGCAATCCCAGCGGCTGGGGAGATGATCCACACCTCCGGTGAATACGTCGCTACCGCTCGTAATGATGCAGTTACGTTACTTTTGCGTAAGTCCTATACTTAATTAAAAACCCGGTTTTTTCAAAAAACCAGGTTTTTTAACTGTTGCCTATTCCCTATTCCCTACTCCCTTAACTCAAATTCTGCCAGCTAAATTTACCAATTGCTTAAAATTAAGTAGATGAAGTATGTCTTGAGCGGTATTGATATTAACCCAAGCTTTCTCGTTGAGCTTTTGCATAATTTGAGTAGTTTCTTCTATTCCGATGTCGGTAACGTCAGCTAAATCTTGAAAAGGAATATTATAAATATCTTTTCCTTTTTCAGCTTCTTCACCGTAACTCTCGCCCAGTGTTACCAAAGTATGAGACAACTTGACTGCTGGCGGTGCATTTCGCATTTGCAGACGTAAATTAACGTAACGCATCCGCCTTACCATCAGTTGCAGCATTCGGTGATGTAGCTGGGGATCTTTAAATAATATTTGAATAAAGCTTTCCCTAGATACGCTAATCAACTCTACCGGAGAAAGAGCAATTACATCGGTAGAGCGGGGAGATTCATCTAAAATCGCCATTTCCCCAAAGAAATCACCTTTACCCAAAATCGCCAGAGCGCGAGTATCTTCGCTGGTAGTACGCCGCACTTTCACCCAACCCGTCAAAATAAAGTAAACCGCATTACCCCAAGAATCTTCCATTAAAACGGCTCGCCCTGCTGGATATTCGTGCATTGTTGCAACGTTGAGCAGCCATTCTAAAGTTTGGGGATTAGCTGTACTCATTAAGGGGAAAATTTCACTAAAAACCTCTGTCTGCATGAAATATCTGCCACAAATAGATTAAAAAACTCGATAGGGAAAAGTTTATAAGTACTTAAGCCTGCATTATTTATATAATTACTACTCAGTTATATAACCGTTCCCCGTTCACTGTTCCCTGTTCCCTGTTCCCTATTCCCTATTTCCTGCCTAGAAGAAATATTTAATTAATCAAGGCACAGGTACTTATAAATAGAGCTACTCAATTTTAGATTTACGATGCAGGGATTTTTAATTGTCTCTCTTTGAAAGAAAAGTTAATAAAAATCATCCTTAACAAGAAAATGTAAACCATAAGTAGAAGTTCTATCTAAAATCCAAAACAAAACGGTTAATGTCTTCATTACAACACAATGATTTGGGAATACTCATCAGCGGTTTCACTGACTCTTTATCTATAAGTTAGGAATATCTGTGAGTATTCTTAAATTATGGTTTAAATTTTCTACAAGTCCGTTCAAGGATTGTAAAGCCTCTAATTGCTGAGGACTCAAGTCTTTTATATTTAAAGCCAGTCTTTGCTGTAGCTCGCGTACTTTATAGCTTAACTGTTGAGAAGTTTCCAAAGCGTCACGACCAATATTTGTTAATTGTTGTTGCTGATAAAACTTTAATGCAGCACCACGCAATACTTGTAAAGTTGCTTCTTCTCCGTACATTCCCGGCATCACTCGCAAGCGCAATAACAAGCGCTGTTGCTGATACAAGCATTCTGTTTCTACTTGCTTTGCCTTGGCTAATGTCATTATAGGTAAAGAACTCAATCGTTTTAATTCATTAAGTACGCCTTGAAATGTCGATAATGGAAGTTCTTCTACTACCGACTGTACTATCCCGTTTAAACTCCAGAGTATTCTTCCTTGATAAGGCTGTCTTTCCAAATATAAACGACCGATGCCTCCGGCTAAAACTCTTGCGAGCAATTCGGTGAGTAGTTTTTTTGCTGGAAGCGTTAAGAGTATTTCATCAGCACTAAATGATTCCGGAAGAGGCAATCTTAATACGGGTAAATTCTTCGCTGATACAATTTCAAAAATATCTGTATCGCTATTTTTTTGGGATTCTTGCTTATCTAAGTGATTTAAAGCTGTTGTGGCAGGAGATTTTTTACGCTCTTTATTAGAATTAGATAAATTTTTGAAGCTAACTCCATTAGGAGAATCGAACAATATTAAAGTATTATCTCCTGGTAGCGATTCTTGTTCATCTTCTAAATTTTTTGTAATTAATGTATTCCCAGGGTTTTGTGCATTGTTGGAATCTGCTGGAGCTTCTTGTTTCTCTAATTTAGACTCTTTAAACTCGGACGATGCATTTTTGTAGCTCAGGTATTCTGACAATATGATGTGATGAGCTTCGGCAGTCACGGTTTGAGTTGCTACCGCAATTTTTAGGTAGGATAACATACTATTTACATAGTTCAATGCTACCGTGTCTTTAGGATTAACGATGCCCAACAACAGAGTGTTATATTCTAACTTCAAAGGTAAAACTCGATGATAGAGGCAAGCCTCAAAACACAAGATACCTTCTTCTATCAGTCGGAATATCTGTTCGCGTTCTAATTGTTGGTTTGGGTTGAGAGATGATGCACCGTCATTCCCTATAGTCTTAGATGGCTTTTGGTTGGCAATTGCTGAATTGGTATCAGTTGGTTTGCCCTCTTTAGACAACATAGGTCAAATCGCTTAATATTTTAGTCCATCCTATTCGCTCCATTGGTGATTTGGCACTATATTTACAAAGAGTTTTCAGTAAATATAAGTTATATTCTTTACAAGAATTAGTAAAATGACGGCTTGAACCAAGACAAGAAGACATTTACTCACTGCGTACAGCTTGAGCAGCTAAATATACTTTTGTCCATTCTCCCATCACCTGATGAGTTTTGCGTTTGAGATTTTGAGCAATTTCTTCTATGGTTTTACCCATTTTGGACATTTCTAAAACTTGCTTTTGAATGGGTGATAATTTTTCTTGCAATTGTTCCCATTGTTCTAGTGTCAGCCCCAAATTATGCTCTAGCAAAGAAGTTTCCAGCCAGCTTGCCACTAATTCCGGTTTGTCTTTGAGCGCAAAAACCCGTACTGCATGATAGCCAATTTTCTCTCGCAACCGATAAATTTCTTTAATTGGCTTGTCTAATTTTTTGGCGATCGCATCTTGAGTAAAGCCTTTGAGATACAGTTGCAGCCAAATGGTAGCATCTTCTCCCAAATTTTCTTTGAGATATTGCTCAAATTCGGTTTTTACCAGTTGACGCTGTAATTCTTGTTCCTGGCTTTTCTCTTCTTCTTGATAATCTTCTATGGCATTTTGATCTACCAGGCTGATGCGATTTTCTCCATCGTCACCAAGCACTTCTTCGGAAACCAAACGCACCATATCTTTGGTAGGTACCTGAGTCAAACCACCACGCTGGGTTCTCTTTAAATAGTTGACAAAGCGATATACCAGTAATGGTTGATTGCGTATTGGTCGCATACAATACTCTTCCAAGCTGGCAAACACCAAGGCATTTCTCAATCTAGTATCCTGGGTAAACTCAGAAATACAAGCCATCTGAGAAACCATATACTTATCGCTCTGCAATAATTCTTGGAGTATCTCTTGCAACACATCCAATACCTTACGTTGGCGATCGCGACTCAAGGAAATCCAAGTTTGAATTTTGGAACGTAATGTCGCTAAACTCCCCAAACGAGTAATTAAGTTGCGGTAAGCACGCTCCCTACCAATTCCCAGGTAGCGCTGGCATAAAATCCGATAGCGATACTCCATCGCCTGCTTGGCAATCTTTAATTCTTTAACGTTGAGATTTTCAAAGCGTTGTTCATCGCTTCCTACAAGCCACTTAGTTATACTTTCCCTTGTAGCTTCACTGTGTTGCGAACATTCATCAGCTAAACGATTCTGCCAATATTGTCTTTGTTTTTCCGCTTCAGATATCATATTGAGATTGCGCTCCTCAAAACCCTGCTTTAAAGTTTGCATCACAACCCCCACTTATCACAATTGGTGTATCTAACTAGTTGTCGCCACATAAGGCTAAAATATCCAAAAAAATATTTTGTGGATTCTATTTTTAATACGTCTGTTTCAAGTCAGGTTATGCAAAATTTCCCCCATCAACTTAAAAACCGCTCAATATAATAAGTAATTTAATGCCGTTTTTAAGCTATCTTCCTTGATTATCAGGTAATGTAAATTTTTGCAAAGGAAAATATTTTGTTTTCAGTTTAATTCTTTATATCTGCCCTAAGACAGATTTACAAATTACCAGCTAAGTGATATTTAAAGCTAATAACATAAGACGGTTTTTGAACGTAAGAAATAGAATTCACACTAATCGAGACGCTCCTACATACATATTAGTTTCACCTCCAAACTATCTAATTTAATTAGTATTAATTTTTACATGAAGCCACTGCGTTGCGCGGGAACAAGCGCGTTGTAGCAAGTGGCGTGGTGAGGTTTTATATTTAATTTTACCCACTTAATTAGAACAACTATAAAAACTAACAATCTTATTTTGAAAAAAATACTAGAAACAAGAAAGTACCCGTTAGGGTACTATTTTTAACAAAGTTAATTTTAGTTATAATTTCTTTTTTCCCTACTCCCTATTCCCTCAAAGTCGGTAATCGTCTATAAAAAGAAGCAATCAACGACCGTTAGATCTACCTACGATCGGATTTTCAACAGAAAGTCGATACTCTTCAACATCTTCTGAATAACCAATTGGTAAAACAGATTCAACGTTTTCGTGGGGACGAGGAATAATTACCCAAGATTCAAGCGTACCACCATAACAGCTTTCTGCGGCTTCAACTCCAGCAGCCATAGAAGCTTTGACTTCCGAAACGTCGCCGCGAATATTAACTGTAAAGCGAGCGCTACCAACTCGTATATAGCCAACAAGCGTTACTCTACCGGCTTTTACCATTGCATCTGCCGCTGCTAATACGGCTGGAAAACCTTTAGTTTCTAAAGAACCAACTGCCTGTGATGACATTTATTATCTCCTATATTAATTAATAGCTATTAATAGCTATCGATATATTCTTTATCTTCTCAGAAATCGAACAATCGCGGACTATAAACGGAAAGGTTCTGATTTAGAAGTAAAATGGATTGGTAAAACGCTTTCCACATTCTCCGGAGGATTGGGGACGATGTAATGACTCGTGACTTCACCTCCATGAGATTCTTCCTCAACAGATTGTAATCCTGCTGCTACAGCACGTTGAACTTCAGCAACCCTTCCCCTGACTGCGACAAAAAAGCGTCCGCTTTCCGATTTATCGTAAAAAACTACAGTAACTGCGGCAGATTTAACCATCGTATCTGAGGCTATAAGTATTGCAGGAAAACTAAGTGTTTCGATTACTCCTACTGCCATCGGCATGGCTTTATTCTCCTGAGTCAAGGTATAAGTAAAAATAATTATACGGCGATGCGTAGTATTTTGATTAACCAGATATGTGTTGTTTTATTTCTCAGAGGATATTTGAAAAGTATAGTTTTTATCATAAATCTCGGATTATCCCCCCTTCCCCCCTTATAAAGGGGGGTTAAAGTTCCCCTTATAAAGGGGTATTAAAGTTCCCAAAAAGGGGTATTAAAGTCCCCCTTTTTTAAGGGGGATTTAGGGGGATCTAAAAGTTTGTGGTCTTATTTATGACTTTCGTACACATCCTCTGAGAGTAATTCCTAAATTTGAAACACATCAACGAGTATTTTTTTATCTTCTCGCAAACGGTTACTATTAGGAGAATCGTAAAATATCATCAAGCTGTTTTCTTCTCCCCAACAAGAATACAACGCTAAACCCTCTGCATGGTCGGAACCAACGGTAAAAGGTAAGTCAAATAAAGGAAACAAGTTATCCTCATCCTGTTCGTGAATATTACCACCTGAATTATTTAAAGCATCTTTCCAGCGAAAAACCTGCATTTCTCCTTCTACAGCCATCGTCGGTCCTGCTAAAATAATCAAATCTTCTTTTTGCAAACATAATTCTCGTATTCCCAAACCATTCAAATCGAGAAAATGTTTTTTATATTTTGCACCTTCATCGTTCATGTCTTCAAGCATGAGAACACCCGGTTCTGATTCTTTCAACTGTATTTCTAGAATCACAGCCCATCCTCGCAAAACAGGGCCGCGCAAACCGAGAAAAAGGCGATTATTATTTCCTACCACTAAACCTTCGATATCCAAACCATTATCTTTAGAAGGTATTCCACTAGTAATAAACGGTTTCAAATGTACGTCTTCTTGCAACACCTCAAACAACACATTACGCTTATCAATTGTCTGCAAACAAGCTGCACTTAAAGTTTCCCCTTCAGCAGGAACGCAAGACTTAACTAATTCACCATTAACAACAGGAATTCTCGCCAAAATAAATCTATTAAGATCGGTAGTAATAGTAGCAAGTCTTTCTAAATCGGTTTCTAAATCTTTTCCTTTAGGTTTCTTTCGTTTAGTACTGTGAGAGCCAGTCAACCAAAGATAACCATCCGCGAAATCCATACCTTCAATATCAATTTCGTCATCGTCAAATAGCTCGATATAATCCTTTAATAAAAAGCGTTGATGTTCGCCATAACTATTACAATCGATAGGAGAAAGACGCTCAACCCCAACCATTTCATCAGAACCAACCCATAAGCTACCATCATCACTAAAAGTAGCAGCAGAAATATCGCTGATAATATCGCTAAATTCTTGCTCGAAGTGAAGTAAAACGCGAGTTAATAAAAAATATTCTAGTTGAGACATATTATGTAGATAAAAGATACACCATTCTAACCATTTTGACACGGTTTTTGTAATGTGAACCAAATTAAAAGTTTTAAGCAATTTATTTTTGGGCAATACAAAATATACAAATTTTTACTTACCCTTGATATAGATTTTTTCGTGTCTAGTTATTTTTATAGAAGGAAAATAGAATGTAGGGTGTGTTACGGCACAAGTTAATTTGATTGAAAGATTACAAGTATGATAATGCCGTAACGCACCATTATGTATTAATAAAATGATAAATAACGATAATTTTAAGGTTTAAATACTCAACAACTTCTCATAATCATCCGGCGTATCAATATCAATCCCTGCTTCCGGAATCTTAATAGCTAACACTTCATCTCGATATTTCCGCATCAAAGCTTTTGCACCTCTATCACCTTCAAGCTGCATTAATTCTCCAAATAAAGCACAATCGAATAAAGCCGGAACACCTACAATATCATCATAAGCAGAAGCAATAATTATATTCTTCGTTTCTTGATAACTTTGAATTAATCGATCAAAAACTGCTTCAGAAATTAAAGGTTGGTCTGCAAGTGCGATAATAACTGCATCTAACTTAGAATTACTTTGATTTATCGCAGCAATACCCGCACGAATTGAAGAAGACATTCCCGTCTGCCAATCCGGATTTTCTACTATTTGGACTGGTAATTTATCTATTTCTGGTTTAATTTGTTCTGAGTAAGCACCTAAAACCACTACGATGGGTTTACAAATAGAATTTAAACCAATTTTTACAGCATGAAATATTAAACTGCTTCCTTGATAAATTAAAAGCTGTTTCGGTTTTCCCATCCGATTAGCTTTTCCCGCAGCTAATATAATTAAACCAACATTTTTCATCAATTATCAGTAAATAATTTAAACATAGCGCTTCACCTCACCCTGCCCTAGCGGGCATCCCTCTCCTTAATAAGGAGAGGGAAAAAGGGTGAGGTTTTCTATTCTTTCTTTGCATGAATTGGAGCATTTCTATTTCTCAAAAATCCCGCATTCCTTCCAGATATCACTGCTTGAATTTCGGAAACTATCGAAAGTGCGATTTCTTCGGCGTTATCTGCACCAATATCTAATCCAACGGGACTGTAAATATTAGCATTTACCGTAATTTTATCTTCTTTTAATTCCTCTAATATGCGATTTGTTCTTTTTTTGGCCCAAGTATTCCTAGATATTTTAAATTAGAAGGTAACAATACTTTGAGCATTTCTAAATCATCTAAATAATTATGACTCATAACTACGGCGACGGTACGCTCCGTAATTTCGATATTTTCTAAAACGTTTTCGGGAGCAGAAAGCTGTATTTTATCTGCTTGTGCAAATCGCTTTTTACTTGCTTCTCTTTGACGGTTGTCTACTACAGTTACATCCCAACCAAGCTGCTTGCTAAAGTTTACCAATGGTAGAACATCGTAACCAGCACCAAATAGAATTAAAGATAAAGGCGGTTGAATGACTTCGATAAATACTTCTATTTTTCCACTTGCCAAATCATACTCTTTTAAAATAGAATTATTTTCTTGTAATGCTGCTTTAGTATCACTTAAAACTTCCGTTAATAAATTGTCGTCTGTCAAATTATTAATAATAGTATCATCACCTAATAATAAACGCTGCCCTACTTGGGTTTGAGTATCACCTTCTACTAAAATTACCGTGGCGATCGCCCCATAAGTTCTACTTGCCAAACATTTTTTGATAAAAGCAATTTCTTGTAATTTATTCTCTTGTAAAGCTTCAATTAAAACATAAGCAATTCCCTGACAGCCAAGCCCCAAACCCCAAATCATATCTTCTTCTGAGGTGGTATCGTATTTAATTAAACGAGGATTTCCAGAGTTAATTACAGATTGAGATTTTTCAAAAACATCACTTTCTAAACAACCGCCGCTAATTGCACCAATAGTATCAGCGTTGGCACTTATTAGCATTCTTGCGCCGGGGCTTCTATAAGTTGAGCCGCTGACTTTTACTAATGTTGCTATTGCTGTTTTGTTAGTTTCTTTTAACCCACATTCCGCACCTTAACTGTCACAAGTTCATGGGTACTAAAGAAAAATCAGATTAATAGTCTATAAGTACTAGTAAATGAAGCCTAATTTTTAAGTTAAATAAGAATCTATTTCATTAATAAATAATGTATACGAATAATTAGAGTGCGATGTACTCTAAGAATATTCTTGCTGTAAATAAGTTTTATAGTAGAAAAAATGCGAAAATTTTAGCAGATGTTATTCCGGTCTGCTGTCATGCCTAATATCGAAGAAATTGAAATTAAAAATATAGATCACTTGGGCATAGTTGCAGGAATTGTTGATTCTATAGGTTTAGTAGAAATTATTAACGAATACTGTGGAAAAGAGCCAGAAGAAAAAATAAGCTCCGGACATGTAGTAAAGGCGATGATATTAAATGGACTGGGCTTTGTAAGTAGTCCTTTATATTTATTTTCAGAGTTTTTTAAAGATAAACCGTGTGAATATTTAATAGGACAAGGAGTAAAAGCTGAGTATTTAAATGATGATAAGCTAGGTAGAGTATTGGATAAGTTATTTTTAAAAGGTTTGACGGAGATATTTTTAGCTGTTAGTTTAAATGTAAATAAACAATTTAATATTAGTTTAAAATCGTCACATTTAGATTCAACTTCACTACATTTACACGGAGAATATAATACGAGTTTACCTTCGGTAATCATTAATAATGATGCACAATGTGAGATAAAATCGCCAGAAGCTATCGAAATTACTCATGGTTATTCTCGTGACCACAGACCTGATTTAAAACAATTTATTATAGAATTAGTATCGTCAGGGGATGGAGACATACCAATATTTTTTGAAACTGCATCTGGGAATCAATCAGATTCTTCTAATTTTCCTAAAATATTTTTAGAATATAAAAATAAAATCAAAGATAATGATAGTTTAATGGTTGCAGACGCAGCTTTATATAGTGCTAAAAATGTAAATTTATTATCTGGAATGAGATGGTTATGCAGAGTACCTTTGACTATAGGAATAGCAAAAGAATTAGTATCAACATTACTATCAACTGATTTTATTGTTAGTTCATTGCCAGAATATCATTATTGTAAAAGAATTGTAAATTATGGCGGAATTGAACAACGATGGTTAGTTGTAGAAAGCTCTGAACGTAAAAATTCTGATTTACGGAAATTAGAAAAGAGAATATCTAAATCTAAAATTAACGCATCAAATAATTTAAAAAAACTACTGAATTCAGAATTTAAGTCTGAGCAAGAAGCAATTCAATCAGTGAACAATTTCAATAAAAAGCTGAAATATCATCAAATCGATAATATTGAATACAAGATAACAAAATCAAAAAATAAAACAGAACAGAAAACTTTTTATCAAGTAAACGCATCAATCTGTGAAAATATAAATGCTATTAAAATGGCTTATAACAGTGCCGGACGTTTTATATTAGCAACAAATATTTTAGAGGAAGAATCTCTTAGTAATGATGAAATGCTTTCCGAATATAAAGCGCAGCAAAGTTGTGAGAGAGGATTTGGATTTATTAAAGACCCTTTATTTTTTGCTGATAGTATTTTTCTGAAATCTCCGGAAAGAATTCAAGCTATGGCTATGATAATGGGTTTGTGTCTATTAGTATATACGTTGGCTCAAAGAGAAATAAGAAAAGCTTTATCAGCATCTAAATCTACGATTAAAAATCAGCTTGGTAAAGCTATAAATAATCCGACTATGCGGTTGATATTTCAACGTTTCCAATCTATACATTTAGTTAAATTTAACTCGGAAATATCAATCTCAAATTGGACTTCAGAAAGAGAATATATTTTGAAATTTTTACCAGAGAGATGTCGTTACTATTATAAATGCTGAAGCAAATCCACAATAATTTATTTGTAATCAAGACTATTCATTTAATCAATAGTCACAAATTATAATAACTTTTTATTTATGAAGCATAAGTATTATGGAGATATTCAGCTAGGAACAATAAGTTTTTATCTATGAATTCAATATCAAAGCTTATTGCTTCTTATTGAGAATATAAATTCTATGTAAGCTCGGTCAATAATACGACTACTCGAATACCTCAAGTCTGTTTTTATTCTTTACATTGAAGAAAATATCAGTAAAAACACTTCTGTGACAGTTGAGGTGCGGAATGTGGGTTTTAAATTTTCTATAGCTGAAATGATATTTTTTAATTCTTTCATTACAAAAATATGGAATAGGGAATAGGTATTTTATTGGGAGCATCCCAAATGTGTAAAAATACTATTTGTCATTGCGAGTGGAACGAAGTGGAACGACGCAATCGCAAGACTTTGAGATTGCTTCACTTCGTTCGCAATGACAACCAAAATCTTGTTCATGCAAAATTGGGATGCTCCCATTTTATTTGATGAATTTTCGTTATTATTCAAAATTTAGGGAGACGTGATATATCACGTCTCTACACAATTACTGGTTACATCACTTTATCTGGGGTAATTGGTAAATCGCGAATTCGTTTACCTGTTGCATGATAAACAGCATTTGCTACCGCAGCCGCAACACCCGTAATTCCAATTTCTCCAATACCTTTTGTTCCAATTGGATTGACATTATTATCAACTTCCTCGACCATTTCTATGTCAATATCGGGAATATCGGCATTTACGGGAACGTGGTATTCTCCTAAATTAGCATTCATGACGCGACCTAAATTTGGATCGACTACGGTTTCTTCCATTAAAGCCATGCCGATGCCCATAATAATACCGCCCATGAATTGCGATCGCGCTGTTTTATGATTTAATATCTTTCCACAAGCGAAGGCTCCTGTATAACGGTTAATCCGCACTTCGCCAAAATCTGGATCGATTCTTACTTCGACAAATTGAGCGCCAAAAGCATGTTTTGAATAATTTTGTTCTTGCTCTGGCTGAAAACTGTAGTCGGCTTCGATTTGTTCGAGATTATTTTGCTTAAGTATTTGGGCATAATCTTCGATTGTTAAAGAATCGTTTTTGTCTTTAAGAGCAAGTTCTAAAACCTTGGCTTGTAAAGCTTTTACAGCACCATGTACGGCACTACCGACACTACCAATTGTCGCAGAGCCACCGCTGACGGGTGCTTCTGGTAGTCTGGTATCGCCATATTCAAAGCAGACTCTTTCAAAAGGAAAACCCAATGTGTCTGCAATGAGTTGCGCCATAACGGTAGCCGTACCACCACCCATATCGTGAGTGCTGCTTTGTACCACAACGCTACCATCACCTAACATCTTGGCTTTAGCGCTGGCGGGGAAAAGCCATGCAGGATAAGTTGCTGTTGCCATACCCATACCAATCAAATAACGTCCGTCGCGCATGGAACCGGGTTCGGGATTGCGTTTTGACCAGCCGAATTTCTCTGCACCGACTTGGTAACATTCTTTCAAAGACTTACTCGACCAAGGTATATTTTTTTCAGGATCGGTATCTGCATGATTGCGTATTCTTAATTCTACGGGGTCAATTTTCAACGCATAAGCAAGCTCATCCATTGCCGATTCAATTGCAAAAGTTCCCGGAGTTTCCCCAGGGGCACGCATGAAGGTTGGTGTAACTCGATTCAAACGTATCAACCGCTGGGAAGCCTGTAAATTTTCACAAGCATACAGCATATGAGTTGCAACGGTGAATGGTTCGACAAAATCATCGTACATCGAAGTATGAGAAATACCATCGTGGATAATTGCCGTCAATTTACCTTCCTTAGTTGCTCCTAATTTAACGTTTTGTTCTGTTTCGGCACGATGCCCGACAACGTTAAACATATCTTGGCGAGTTAACACCAACTTTACCGGACGATTAACCTGACGAGAGGCAATTACTGGTAATATCATATGCGACCAAAAAGCACCTTTACAGCCGAATGCACCACCGATAAACTGACAAATTACCCGCACGTTTTCTTCGGGAATTTGTAAACTTGTTGCTAAAGCTTTTTTTGTACCGTAATTATTTTGCGTAGAGGTGTAAACCGTTAATTTATCGTTTTCCCATACAGCAATTGTTGCCGAAGGTTCTATGGGATTATGGTTTTCGGTGGGTGTTGTGTAAATTTCCGAAACTTTGATATCTGCTTTATTAAAAGCATCTTGGGGATTACCCCGAATAAAATTTGGTTCTTTACCAAAAACTGTCTGCGGCTCAAATTCTTCTTTCCGCTGCTTTTGCATCTCCACAATTGGAGTAACTTCATCATAAGTAACTTGCACCAAGGAAGCAGCATAAGTCGCTTGTTCTAAGGTATCTGCTATTACTATTCCAATATGTTCGCCGCTGTAATAAACAGAATTATCTTGTAAAGGTGAATAGTTTTCTGCTGCTGTTCCACCTTGCATGAAGGGTTTTAAAGGTTCTAATTTAGGCGCATTTTCATGAGTAATGATATCGATAACGCCAGGTAAATTTTTTGCAGCATTCGTATCAATACTTTTAATTTTTCCTCTTGCAATAGTGCTGGGAATACCAACAGCATAAGCTAAATTTTCTTGAGGAAATTCTGCCGAATAATGTGCGCCACCAGTAACTTTAAGATTACCATCAACGCGATTTAAAGGTTTGCCAATTGTTTGAGTCATAACGATTTTAGATTTTAGATTCTAGATTTTGGATTGGGCATTTTATGTAATGTAGAGACGCGATATATCGCCAAATGTAGAGACGCGATATATCGCCAAATGTAGAGACGCGATATATCGCCAAATGTAGAGACGCGATATATCGCGTCTCTACAAGGATGTCGGTTTTACTTAAATTTCTGCAACTGTCGTCAATGCACGAACAATTCCCCGTTTCGCGAGTTCAATTTTGAAATTATTATGTTGATAACCTTGCGCTCCCTGTAATGCAGTTTCTGCGGCTTGTCGAAATACTTCTTCGCTGGGAGTTGCACCGACTAAAATTTCTTCTGCATTTGTTGCTCTCCAAGGTTTATGAGCTACTCCACCCATTGCCAAACGCGCTGTTTTGATGGAATTATTTTCAATTTCTAGTACAGCAGCAACTGAAACTAAAGCGAAAGCATAAGAAGCTCTATCTCTAACTTTTAAGTAATAAGACTTTGCATTTTTGAGAGAAGGAGGTAAATCTACGGCGGTAATTAATTCGTTTTCTTGCAAATTTGTGTCAATATTTGGGGTGTCTCCCGGTAAACGATGAAATTCGGTTGCGGGTATTTCTCTTTCTTCACCGGATGCGCTAACTATCACAACTGCATCCAAAGCGGCTAAAGCAACGCACATATCTGAGGGATGAGTAGCAATACAATTTTCAGAAGCACCTAAAATTGCGTGAATTCGGTTAAAACCTTCCACAGCCGGACATCCAGAACCCGGTTCCCTTTTATTGCAAGGCGTTGCAGTGTCGTAGAAATAATAGCAACGAGTTCTTTGCATCAAATTTCCGCCAACCGTCGCCATATTGCGTAATTGTTGGGTTGCACCGGAAAGAAAAGCTTGCGACAACAACGGATATCTTTCCCGAATTAAAGGATGGTTTGCAGTAGCAGTATTCCGCGCCATCGCACCAATACGCACCCCACCGTTGGGTAATTCTGTAATTTCAGCCAGCGGTAATTTAGTAATATCAATTAAACTATCCGGTACTTCCACACCGGATTTCATTAAATCAAGTAAATTAGTACCGCCACCAATGAACTTAGCTTGATTATTATTACTTAACTCCTGTACCGCAGCATTTGAAGAATCAGCTTTTCGATAATTAAATGGTTTCATCTTTTTCAGTGAACAGTGAACAGTGAACAGTGTTAGCGAAGCGTGTCGCGACAGCGACATACGGTTATCAGTTATCAAAAAGTAATTAATAATTCTTGATTGATAATTGATAATTGTTTATTGATTCCTAAAGTAATTTATCCAAAGTTATCGGTAAATCGCGAACCCGCTTTCCTGTTGCGTGATAAATGGCGTTTGCAATTGCTGCAATTACTCCGACTTTGGCTATTTCTCCTACGCTTTTGGTTCCGGTGGGATTGACGTAAGGGTCGTTTTCGTCTATAAAATGTACGTCTATGTTGGGAACGTCGGCGTTGACGGCTATGTGATATTCTCCCAGATTGGCGTTCATGTAACGTCCGAAATTACCGTCCATTACCGTTTCTTCCGATAAGGTGTGAGATATACCCCAGATAATTCCACCGTTGATTTGATTGCGTGCTGTTTTGGGATTGAGAATTTTTCCCGCAGCGATCGCACTAACAAATCTAGTAACTCGCGCTTCGCATAAATCCGGATCGATGGAAACTTCAGCGAACATTGCACCAAAGGAATACATGGAATATTTCATCACTTCTTCTCCCGGTGCAGTTTCTCCCCTGGCTTCTATTTCGCTTAAACGAGCAAAGGGAGAACCTTGACGCGCCAAAATATCTTCATAGGTTTCACCTACTGATGATTCATTAGTTAAAAACAACCGCCCATCACCGACAGCGATTTCTTCTGGCTTGCGTTTGTGAAGTGGTGACTTTTCATCATTTACTGCCATTTCTAAGATTTGATTTCGCAGCTTGGTACATACGGCTTTCACTGCTGGAGCAACACTATTAACCGTCATCGATGCTACAGATTGCGGTGCGTGGGAAAGACTGGTATCGCCGAGTTCAAACCGGATTTGGTCAGGATAAATACCCAACTCGTCAGCAGCAACCTGTACCATTACCGTATAGGTACCACAACCTTGCTCGCTGGTTCCACTTTGGATAAGTACCGAACCATCTGCAAACAATCTTCCCGTTGCAGTTGCAGGTTGACGGTAAAAACAGGGATATGTGGCTGAAGCCATACCATAGCCAATCAATTTACCGTCCGAACTACGCATCGAACCGGGTTGAGAATTGCGTTTTGACCAGCCAAATTTCTCCGCACCAACCTGGTAACATTCTTTCAGAGACTTACTCGACCAAGGACGGTTATCTTGAGGATCGACATCGGCATAATTTCGCAAACGCAACTCGATGGGGTCAATATCAAGCTTGTAAGCTAACTCATCCATACCGCATTCCAGCGCAAAACTGCCGATACCTTCACCCGGTACGTGCATCATGTTGGCTTTTGGTGCATTAACCCTAATAACCCGATGAGTCATGGAAAAATTAGGACAAGCATACATCATCCGCGACATCGCACCCGTGGGTTCGGCATAAACTTCAAACTGCCAAGTTTCCTCGGTGGTATCGTGAGATATTGCCGTTAACTTTCCGTCTTTTTTAGCACCTAACCTTAAATGCTGCACCATCGGCGGACGATGCCCGGTAGATGTATACATTTGCTGCCGAGTCAAAGTTAATTTAACGGGTCTGCCAACTTTACGAGCGGCAACAGCAGCTAAAATAACGTGGGGCCATACTCTACCCTTACAGCCGAAACTGCCTCCGACAAAAGGCGCAATTACCCGGATATTAGATACCGGAATTTGCAAAGTTGTTGCTAAAACCCGCTGTGCGCCAAAAACTGCATTTGATGAATCGTAAACCGTCAACTGTTCCCCCTGCCAAACAGCCGTCGTGGAATGGGGTTCCATCGGGTTGTGATGGTGAGTTGGGGTTGTGTAAGTTTCATCAATTATAGTATCGGCTTCAGTAAATCCCGCATCAACATTACCGCGTTTATCGTCGGGTTTTTCGCCAATAATGTCATGAGGTTTGAAAGCCTTTGGCAAACAAGAAGCCCATTCATGAGGAGTACCTGCTTCAAAACCACGAGCAAGAGCATCAGCAAACGAACTGACTGCGGATTCTTCCTCATAGCTAACCTTAATTAAAGAAGCTGCATATTCTGCATTTTCCAAAGTATCGGCAACCACTAATGCAATATGCTGTCCGTTATGGTCGATATTTGCACTTTGCATCGGTAAATGACTTTGAGCAGCAAAAACCGGATCTAAAGGTTGAATGTATTCGGGTAAAGCGCCTAATTTAGGAGTATTTTCATGAGTAATTACTTCTAAAACTCCTGGAAAAATCTTAGCCGCTTTCGTATCAATTGCTTTTATCTTCCCCTTAACAATAGTGCTTTTAACCAAAACACCGTAAGCAAGATTTTCTACCTGATGTTCGGCTGAATAACGAGCCGCACCTGTTACCTTAAGCTTTCCGTCAACCCGATTTAAAGATTTCCCTACCGATTGCATTGCTGTATTCATCAGTGAACAGTAAATAGTGTTAGTGTTAGCGCAGCGTGTCCCGTTAGCGGCTAGCGAAGCACGGAGCGTGTCCGGAACGGACATAGCGTACCTATTTGTATTGCGTGCCCAGAGGGTATAAGGGACATACAGTTATCAGTTCAAAATTGGTAATTGGTAATTAGTAATTGGGAATTGGGCATTGGGGATTAGGCATTGGTAATTCTTCCCCCTCTACCCCCTCTCTTCATACCTTTAACCTCTAACCTTTAACCTGATAAGCTTCTTTAACAGCAGCAACGATATGCGGATAAGCGCCGCAGCGACACAGGTTTCCGCTCATGCGTTCGCGAATTTCGGTGTCGGTTAATTCAATTGATGCGCTGGGGTTGGCAATTTCTTCTAAGTCAGTTACCGTACTTGCTTGCCCTGCTTCAATTTCCGATAGCATTGCCACCGCAGAGCAAATTTGTCCGGAAGTACAGTAACCGCATTGAAATCCATCGTTATTTACAAATGCAGCCTGCATTACATGAAGTTCGCTACCATCGGCAAGCCCTTCGATAGTTGTAATTTCGTCGCCTTCATGCATGATTGCTAAAGCGAGACAAGAATTAATTCTTTCTCCATTTACTAAGACTGTACAAGCACCACATTGTCCGTGATTGCAACCTTTCTTACTACCAGTTAAATTTAAACGTTCGCGTAATGCATCAAGAAGAGTAACGCGGGGTTCTATGTTTAAAGTGTGTTCCTTACCGTTAACTCGTAGCTTAACTTCAACGGTATCAACGCTGTTGTTTCCTACAGCAGTTGATAGCGGATTTGGCGTAGTTGTAGTCATTTTGAATAATTCCTATCCCTCTCGCAAATCTTAAATCTTGACTTGAGGAAGTAATACTATCGAAAGAGGTAGGTTAAGCAAACTACATAAAAGTTTAGACAATTATCAATTATCAATTATTGTCGCCAGGGTAAACGAACGGGCATTCAATCGTGAATATCTTATTTGTTTGAAATGCGATTAGCGTACCAATTTTCTCCTAGAAAAGCATTTAAACCATGAGCGAAAACGCTAATTAAAACTGTTACTAAGTGGGTAAGCAAAATTAATTATATATTTCTAGTCAGTTATATAGCTGTTCCCTGTTCCCTATTCCCTATTCCCTATTCCCTATTCCCTATCCAAGCGAAATGTTAAATTAATTTTGCACGGGTACTTACCATTAAAGAAAACATGAATTCGCTGCCCTGCAAATTTTCTTTTTTATATAGTTAAAGGCAGCCCAATAGCAAGCAAATGCAAAGTTAAATTATACAGCACTTCGCAGATAAATGAGGTACAGAAACTAAGCCGGTTGCTAATACAAAGATGGCGATCGCCGCTATTATTTTTTTGGCTCATATCCAATTGTCATTTGGAAAAGCTGCTCGTTTCAGATTAGCCAAATTTCATACCTACACGGCAAAGCTCTCAATCAAAATAAATAAAATTACGCGATCTAGCTATTGTAAATATCATTCTTAGGAATGAAAATTAACCGATTGAACGTTTTTCGCTACCAATTTCCCATAAACTATGAGTGGTAAACCATTTCAAATCAGCTTGAGGAGATACCCGAATTGACCGAAATGAACAACGTAGCTTCTGTCATTCAGGAATCAACGCGCCGGGAATTGCGGGATTTAGTACGAACTCAATTGCAAATGCTGCTCGAACAAGGTGACTTGCGAGGAGCAAAGGCAATTCTCGTACCAGTACAGCCTGCGGATATAGCAGAGGTGATTGAAGGTTTACCGGAGACGATGCACGCTTTGGTGTTTCGCTTGCTTTCTAAGAATGAAGCAATCGAGGTTTACGAATATCTCGATCGTAGCGTTCAAGAAAAGTTGATCGAGGAATTTCGTTCTCAGGAAGTGCTTGACATTGTGGATAAAATGTCACCAGACGATCGCGCGAGGTTATTTGATGAGTTACCAGCAAAAGTTGTTAATCGCCTCTTAGAACAACTTAGCCCGACTCAAAAAGAAGCTACTGCACAGCTTTTGGGTTATGAATCTGGTACTGCTGGGCGCATCATGACTCCCGAACTGATCTTGCTCAAGGAAAACTTTACCGTGGCGCAAGCCTTGGAGCGGATTCGCCGTCAAGCTAACGCCAGCGAGATGATTTATTATCTTTACGTTACCGATGATGCTAGACGTTTAGCTGGTATTGTTTCCCTACGACAATTGGTAACAGCTAACACAGAACAAAAAATTAGCGAAATCATCAGTCGCGATCCAATATATGTTTATACCCAAACCGATCAAGAAGAAGTTGCCAGAGTTATCCAAAAGTATGACTTTCTAGCCGTACCTGTAGTAGATAGAGAGCAGCGTTTAGTCGGTATTGTTACGGTGGATGATGTTATAGATATTATCCAAGAAGAAACAACCGAAGATATTTATGCCCTCGGTGGTGGCGTACAATCTAGCGGCGACAACTACTTTCAAACAGATTTATTTACCGTTGCTCGCAAGCGTGTTGTTTGGTTATTAGTATTATTAGTTACTAATACAGTTACCGGAACAATTATTAAATCACAAGAAGATATTTTACAAAAAGTCGTAACTTTAGCGGCTTTCATCCCTTTACTTACAGGTACTGGAGGTAACGTCGGCGCTCAATCCTCCACCGTGGTAATTCGCGGCATGAACACCGATGAAATCCGCTCGCTAGGCACAATTCAGGTAGTTGGTAGAGAAGCGATCGCCGGTGCAATATTAGGAATAACATTAGGAACCATTGCTACCTTATGGGCATACCTACTGCAAGGTAACTTACAAGTTGCGATCGCAGTTGGTAGTAGTTTGGTGGCAATATCGATTTTGGCTTCAGTTTCCGGTTCGGCGCTACCGTTTTTATTCCGCTTCATGAAGTTAGATCCAGCATTGATGTCTGCACCGTTTATTACCACAGCAGTCGATGTTGCAGGTGTTTTGATTTACTTCGGTTTGGCAAGATTTATTCTTAAACTATGATTGTTAGTTGTTAGTTGTTAGTTGTTAGTTGATAATTTATCCTAATCTTACAGGAACTTGATTAATATAGGTTGGGTGAAGGGGAGTGTAACCTAACACTAATATTAGAGAATTTAGAGAATAAATTTTAACGGTGCGTTACGGCATCACTAAATTTTTAACCACTTTCGTCAAGATTAAAGCCGTAACACACACTGGTAACTGATAACTGCTAACTGCTAACTGCTAACTGACTTACAATTTTCCTGGAGAATCGGGAGCGACAATTTCTCCTTCACCAATATCTAAAAGCATATCTTGGTCGGTAATTAATTCCTTGAGTTCGGAAACTTGTAAATTCATCTCTTCACAAGCATTACTCAGTTCTTGTCTAAATGTATTCAGATCGGTACCATACCCACATAGAAAAGCAGCAGTTTCTATCCCTTGCTTGGCATTTGCTTTCGCGCAGTCTACTAAATCAGTTCCTTTTAATGGTGTAGGAGATGCCATATTTATATTTGTAATTAGGTTCACAATAGTTACTGCCATGTTAGCAGCCCTTGTGCATATACCCATCTCTCCAATGGTTGAAGATTTTTAGGCTATGAGGAATAAAATTAAGCGAGGGAAATGGCAAATAATAGTAATTATAATTATTTCTGACCAAATATCTAACTATCTGTTTTTTTGTTTGTAATAACTCTAATAAGTAGCTGTGCCAACATTCAATTAAACATTTCTTCTAGGTAGGGTTGGGGGGAACGCCGGATCTGGGAACGGTTATATAACCCAGGAGTAATTATATAAATAATGCAGGCTTAAGTAGTTAATGGGTTTAGCCGGAATATATTGTAGCTGCATTATCTTGTACTACGTAATTCGTAACTGATAAATGGTAATTGTTAACTGATAATTGATAATTGATGCTTGATAATTGATAAAATGCTTCACTTAACAGATAAAGAGTTACTAGGGAGATTTCGTTATCTTCAATCAGGTTTGCGCGATAAGTGGAAATGTATAGAAGGTAATGAAAGCGACACAAGTGATGTTGATATTTTAGTAATTCCTTCCCTTAGTCTCGATCAGCGCGAACTAAAAAAGGTTGAAGGTTACGAACATTATGAAGAACGTTTGTTATTTTCTTTAATTCGGTTATGGAACCCCCGCAACCGGCTAATTTATGTAACATCGGTGCCTTTACATCCAAGTATTATCGATTATTATTTACAACTGTTACCGGGAATTCCTTTTTCTCATGCTCGCAATCGCTTACTACTACTTTCTACTTACGATTCTTCACTCAAACCTCTTAGTCAAAAGATTTTAGAACGTCCCCGATTATTACACCATATTGAACAAGCTTTAAGAATAGATAAATCTTTTATGATATGTTACAACTCCACTGGTTTTGAAGCGCAATTGTCTTTAAAGTTGGGAGTTCCGCTGTATGCTGCTGCTCCAGATTTACAGATTTGGGGAACAAAAAGCGGCTCTAGACAAATTTTTGCCGAAGCTGAAGTTCCACTACCGGATGGTAGCGAACTAACGTGGAATATCTCCGATTTAGCAGAAGCGGCAGTTCAATTATGGGAACGCGAGCCAACATTACAAAGGATGGTAGTAAAACTTAACGAAGGAATTTCTGGCGAAGGAAATGCACTGTTAGATTTAAGACCGATTCCTCAAGTAGCTCCTCCGAAAGCATCTCATCAAGAAAGGGTAGCTGTAATTACAGAACATTTTCATAAAATGAGTTTTCAAGCAAAACTTGAAACTTGGTCAACATTTTCGCAAAGAATAACCGAATTAGGAGCAATTGTAGAAGCTTTTGTAGAAGGTGAAGTTAAGCTTTCACCAAGCGTTCAAGGACGCATTACACCGACGGGGGAAGTGGAAATTCTTTCTACTCACGACCAAATTTTAGGAGGACCAGATGGTCAAATTTTTCTAGGCTGTAAGTTCCCTGCTGATGAAGATTATAGATTGCAGTTACAGCAATTGGGTTTACAAGTTGGTCGCAAGCTAGCAGAAAAAGGTGCATTAGAAAGATATGGCGTAGATTTTATCGTTGTTAAGCATGATGGAAAATGGGATATCCAAGCAATTGAGATTAATTTGCGAAAAGGTGGTACCACCCATCCCTTCATGACCTTAAAATTACTTACAAACGGTCGCTACGAACCTTCTACAGGTTTATTTTACTCTCAGCAAGGAAGACCAAAATATTATATCGCCACCGATAACTTGCAAAAAGACCGCTACAAAGGACTTTTACCCAACGATTTAATGGATATCATTGCTCAACACAGACTGCATTTCGACACTGGAACCGAAACGGGTACGGTATTCCATTTAATGGGTTGTCTATCAGAATTTGGTAAATTAGGATTAACCAGCATCGGTGATTCCCCCCAACAAGCAGAAGAAATCTATAACAGAGTAATCAAAGTTCTTGATGAAGAAACCCCAACTCACGATCCGGATTTCTCATTGTTATCAAAACAAACTTTCCCTATCTCTTGGGAAGAGTTTAGTTAAGAATTGGGCATGGGGAGTTAGGAGTTAGGAGTTAGGAGTTAGGAGTTGTAAAAGGTAATAGGTAATAGGTAATGGTATTTCTCCCCCTCTGCCCCCTCTCCCCCCTCTCCCCATCTCCCCCTCTCATCGCATTCTCTTAAAAATAAAAAGTCAAAAAGCTTTCTGTATGAACTAGGCACAAGTGAAAGATGTAAAAGCCGAATCGGTAAAATCTTGATAGAAATCCTTCCTGCTTTAATAAATTCCCAACTCCTAACTCCTAACTCCTAACTCCCAACTCTTAACTCCTAACTCCTAACTCCTAATGCCCAATCCCCCATGCCCAATTCTCAACCTAATCTAAATGCAATTCACTGCGTAAATCCGAATTGTTCGCGCCCTTATCCCCAGCCTTGGGGAAACAAATTTTGTCTTGCTTGTGGGGCAAAGTTACAGCTTGAAGATAGATTTATTCCTCTCGAACGTTTGGGTAGTGGGGGTTTTGCTCGCATTTACACGGTTTGGGATGTCAAGACACAAACAGAAAAAGTTTTGAAGGTGCTGGTGGAAACTTCGCCGAAAGCACTGGAATTATTTGCCCAGGAAGCAGAAGTTTTACAGCGCTTAAAGCATGGGGGTGTTCCCAAAGTTGAAGCGGATGGGTATTTTTTCCATAATCTTTCAAGTTCTAACCAAGATTTGGATTTACCTTGTTTGATCATGGAAAAAATTAACGGTCAAACTTTGGAGGAAGTGAGAGATGTTTATCCTAATGGTTGTTCTCAAGAGTTGGTTTTGGATTGGTTGAAGCAAACGGTGGATATTCTGCGACACCTCCACGAACATATGATTATTCACCGCGACATCAAACCTTCTAATTTGATGCTGCGCGATCCAACTCCGAGTTTAAGGGGCGCTCAATTGGTGGTGATTGACTTTGGTGGTGCCAAACACTTTAGCCTCGCGACTTCTAACCGTCAATCTAGTTCTACCAGATTGTTTTCTACTGGGTACAGTCCACCAGAACAGGTGACTGGACGTAATGTTGGGCCATCAGCAGATTTTTACGCTCTTGCCAGAACAGCGATTGAATTACTTACTGGTAAAAATCCTCAAGAATTAGAAGATCCGCTAACGGGAGCATTACGCTGGCGAGAAGCGCTAAAATTTTCCGATTACGGCGAAGATGTCAACCCTCTGCTGGTAGATTTACTTGACGATATGGCACAAGAAGAAGTGCGATCGCGACCCGAAAATGCAGTAATTATTCAAAAACGTTTGGCGCAAATAATCAAATCAAAACCATATCTACCAGCACGTCCGCGAAAAAATATTTTTAAAATAATAGCAGAATCTATAAAAAAAGTTTTCCAGGGAATTAAGGAATTCCTACAGCAATTAATTTTAGGAACAAGTCAAGGTGTAAGTAATACAACTCTATTCGCCTTTAAAATAATTGTAGGGATAATTCGCGGTTGTTTTGAAACGCTATGGACAATGATTTTAGCAAGTATCGGCGCTTGCATAGGTACAATTGCCGGTTTTTTCCTGGCATTCGGTACAATTTTTGGCGATAGAGTTGGCGAAGTGGTTGCGAACTTAATAATAGCTTTTACATCAAACCCTCAACCCGTATTAGCTTCGGAGATAGTTTTATTTGCAGCATCCGGTTTGGGAACAGCTTGGGGAATAACTTTAGGAGGGGGTTTTAATCAAAAGCGACGATTTTTAATAGCTTCATTAATGGGAATAATCGGCTATAGCGGAGGCTGGTTTATTTTACAGCTAATAGCACCGCAACAAGCAGAAGGATGGGTAGGACTAATACTATTTGCCATTTCCCTACTCACCTTGGGTTTAGGACTTCGTTCTCATCAAATTATCCATGCCATAATGGCTGCATTTGGTACGGCAATTATTTTTGCAGGCTTAATAAACTTAGGATTATCACCAACTATATTAATCTCATCCACCCCCTTCGATTTATCACAACTGTGGCTCAAAATCGGCTTCTTCAGTATGTTAGGTATCTTCATCAGTTTTTGGTTAGGAATCAGTAACTACTTAATAGTTCCCGCATTGAAGATTTTGGGATGGAGGTAATCAGTTAGGAGTTATGAGTTAGGAGTTAGGAATTAGGAATTACAATGCCCTATGCCCCCTTCGGGTTGCGCCACTTGCTACAAGTCGGGGAACCCCGAAGTTTCTTTAAGCGAGGGAACCTCGCCAACGAACTTCTCTCCGCCCAACGCAGTGGCTTACCATGCCCAATTCCCCAATTCCTAATTTCCAAAAAAAAGTGAATCCCTCCGCCACCATATAAACTGGGCTAGAGGGATTCGATAATTCGTAGACTATAGAACTTTCGGTATATTTCTCGATGTCACTATTCTAAAACCTGTATATGGGATTGAGTAGTTCAGAGTTAACAATTTACAACTTTTTTATAATTTATTTATTGATTCTTTATACTTGTTATATAATTAGCAGCTTGTATATATAAGTATAGCAATACATAATTGTTTAAAACCTCTACCTTCATAAGTACCTCTAAAGAAAATGAAATCAGCAATTGTATCTAGTATTACCATGCTCGCTTGTGTTGGATTTATGGAACAAGTAAAGGCATTTAATCCGCAAGATATAGAACTTTTTCAGGCAAGTGGTGCTTGTCCGAGATGCGATTTAAGTGGTGCTAATTTGTCGCAAGCTAATTTGTCAGGAGTTAATCTAAGGAATGCGAATTTAAAGGGTGCGGATTTAACAGGTGCTAATCTGTCAAATGCCGATCTTACAGGTGCGGATTTACAAGATGCTATTTTAAATAACGCTAATCTTTCAAGCGCTTCTTTAATGGGCACTAATCTAAGATCGGCTTCTATGCAAAATGCTAATTTGTCTTATGCTGCTTTAATGAGTGCAAATTTATCGGCAGCTAATTTAACTGGAGCAAGTTTATTTTTAACCAACTTTCGAGGAGCAAATTTTCGATTAACAACTTTGAGTGATGGTGTTGTTTCATCTGATAAGCCTTATTGGTGGGCTTCACAGTCGGAAAGCCCTAAAGATTGTAATAAGTTTAAATACGAAAGAGTTCCCGGTACAACTTGTTACGCTGAATAGATTAATGAGCGTTGTTAGTTGTTAGTTGGTCATGATTACTAATTAATATTTACTTAAGCCCCCCAAATTAGCGGGGGGTTAGGGGGGAATCAACGAGTCCAAGATACAGCTAACCACTTTTCAAACAACCTCTAAGCTTTTAATTTTATAAATACATTTTCTGTCTTAGCTCATCGAGATTAACGTAGTGAACCAGTACTACTGTGCCACATTAATTTTGCGGGGTTATAAACTCTCATTTAAAAAAACCATTATAGGCGCAGAGTACGCAGAGGAAGAGGATTTAGAGGATTAGTCTGATTAAAAAGAAAATTGGTATTACCCATCAGAACTTATGTGGTGGAGTACTACTAGTTCATTTCATTAGTTTTGATGGGTTTGCGTAGTGCGAGCATCTTGCTCGCTCGATAGCGCCAGCGAGCGGGACGCTGTCCTAAGAGGACACGCTACGCGAACGCACTACGAATGTGCTACCCATCAGAACTTATGTGGTTAAGTACTACTGGTTCACCACATTAATTCTGATGGGTTAAGATACCTCTTCGTAGGTTGGGTTAAGCGGAGCGCAACCCAACTCGGGTGTTGGGTTTCACTTCGTTCAACCCAACCTACAATTATAAATGTCATACCCCGCAAAATTAATGTGGTCAAGTACTACTAGTTCATTTCATTAATTTTGATGGGTTTGCGTAGTGCGAGCATCTTGCTCGCTCGATAGCGCCAGCGAGCGGGACGCTGTCCTAAGAGGACACGCTACGCGAACGCACTACGAATGTGCTACCCCTCATAACTTATGTGGTGGAGTACTACTGGTCTGTCCCATTAGCTTTGTTGGGTAATGCACTTGTACTCGTTACCGCTAGTGAGCGAAACGTATATCAGAGTCGGACACACTCCGTTAAGGCAATACAAATGTGTTACCCATCAAAATTAATATGGTGAAATAATAGTTTTAATAACTGCCTTGGTTGAGTGTTCCCTGTTTTATAACTATTTAATGCCGCTCAACAAATAAGAAAAAAGTGAAAATATGGCTTTGGCGAATAAAAATTAATCATATCTGCAAATAAATAGTTCAGTTGAGCAACTTTAGGGAGCGATCGCCTGGAATGAAATATGAATGATTATTGAAAGACGCGCTAGTATTTTCCCTACTTTGTTCTCAAAGCTCTGACAATATTAAATTTATCTTGGTGTTCCCGCTTCGGCTTCTGTTTGCAAAATAAAGTTAATTAATGGGGCACAACGATAAACCATAGCAGCGCGACTATCAACTCCAAGTTTAATGAAAGTTCTACGCAAGTGTGTTGAAACAGTCCATTCACTGATTTGTAATCGATTGGCAATTTGTTTATTTGAGTAACCCAATGCAACGAAAGCAGCTATCTGCAACTCTCGTGCGGTTAATAAATCTGTTACAGTCGGCTCTGCAACCTTAAATGTGTCTTTCGCTTTGATGATTAAACAGTATTGGTTTTGGATTTCAATCCGCCCAACCACCCAATAGTAATCAGCTTCTTCAGATGGAATCATGTCATGTTGTGCATAATCTTCCGAGCAATTTCCAAATGAAACAATCATATATTTGAAGCCATTTAGGCAAAATTCTCCTAAAACTCCTAATCCAACAGATTGAGCTAATGCTTGAAGACAAGCTTTGTTTGGGTATTCAAAATTATTCATATAATCCCTGTCAAATTACAAAATTACTTGCGAATGTTAAAGTTGGTACCAGAATGCTTCGATGTTTGTCCAAAGATAATTCTCCGGTTCAAAATATTTAATTTCTTGAGAAGCAAAGTTGTAAGTTATCCAATCGTTTTTCAGTTCAGTTCGAGATACACCATTAGGAACTACTAAGTGCAAAATCACAATATGGATATCAGCCCAAAAAGGTTTAGCTAATCCAGTATTACTAATTAACTCACGTAAATATTCACGTTCGAGAATCACAGCCGGGTCTTTTTCTGTCAAATATTTACAAGGTATATTCCAAGTTTCCAAGGCTTTACATATGTCTGGAGGAAGGTTTTTTTCATAATCAGAAGGTAATTGATAGGTGAGAATAAATGCAGAACCTAAGCTAGCTAAAAGTGCTACTGCATCTCGAAAAGCTAATGTTAAAACATCATTAGTTGGCAGCCGATCTATTTGATTATCTAATGAACGTGCTAAGAATTCCCAATATGAAAAAATCCCTGGTTCTCTATCTTTAGGAAGTAATGATTCGCGCAAGTTATCTCCGAGCCAGAATAAGTTTAACCGGCTTAAGTCTCTTGCTCCTCGTACTCTTTCCCATTCTTTTAGACTCCAAAGCGTTTCTTCTAAGAAAATACGCTTCTCAGATAGTGTTTTCTCCGAAGCATTAATCCCTGGGACAACTAACTCCGGCTTCTGCAAATAAAGATTAATGTTGTCAAGAATGTACCAGAGTTCTCTTACTACCCATAATTCCATTGCTTCTCCCAAGTTTTTGTACAGAAGCAGTCCCGAAGGTGATAAGGCAAGGGCTGGATCTATTACGCACCGAGGACGTTGTTGATTGTTTTGTAACAAGCTTTCTGCCTGCATTACCTGATAATCTCGTGTAAATTCACTCATTGCTTATCGCTTCAGAGCAAGAACTATTTACTTGATATTTAATGCACAAATCATTGTCAACAACAACATCAGCGTAATCAAGCGTAATTATATGCATAATTTAATATGCTTATTATTCCAAAGAAGGTTTTTTCAAAATCAACTGTATGTGTAAAAGGAACTTTTCCACGCTATGGAACCTCCGCTAGAAGTGGTTGTTGCCAATTATCACTTGTTCATTTAAATATTTCACTACAGTTTTGTGAAAAGATTTTGCCAAAGAACATTTATGAGATTAACAATTATTGAATTCCTCACAGTATACACATCCAAAATAACACAGACAAGCTTTTTCTGTTTAGATGCACGTCAAAACTATCTATTTATTATAGAATAAGTTGTATTTTTTACAACTAAATTTTATTAATTACTAAAAATAATATTAGTTGTAGGTCTTAAGAAAACCGACTATGCAAGAATCAAGCCAGTTTAAAGATTGTATTAAGATAATCAACATTAAACAAAATTTGTAGCATTTTTTATCTTTGAAAAAAAAATATCGGTTCATAAATGTCAACATTTATTAACTCAAATACTAAGAATTTAATTTCTACAGTGAAAATAGCTAAAAAATTATAGCAAACAATTAAAATGGCACCTTGTATTCATAAATACAATCCATTTTGTTTGGGATTACACATCTTTCTGGGGTATGGTTCTTTTTACTACGCTGTAAAGGAATGTAGTTTCTTAGGATATTCTTAGTTGTTGCTTGTAGTGACTAACTTTGGTTTATGCACGGGCATAAAAACTTTTGTATAAAAAATAAACAATAATTCGGCGAATAATGGGAATGCACATTTTTAGATAGATATTACTTTTAGAAGTATTCTCCGGCAGGTTGTAATCGTGTAATCGTTATTTAAACCGTTCTTCAACTTTTTCGATCGATATTTTGCAGCATTTTCAACAACATTTAAGCAAACCGGCTTTTTCACTTAGTAATAGGGGTTTAAGGTTCGATAGCCAAAAAAAAACACTAAGGTTTCTTTTTGGCGTAAGATACTACATTATACCGTTTTTCTAGATATCTACTGTATCAAGCGCGTCATTTTTGTCACTTCATGCTTAAAGTTATTACTTAGGGTATAGCATATTTGTGTTACCTCAAATCAGTTACCGTGAAAAAGTGACTTGTATTAGCTGTATTATCGTTTTATTACTAGAGTCATTGAAAAAACATTGTCTTTTTCAACATTGCGAGATAGCGAGAAGAACGGTAACAGGGTCTATGTACTTGCCATAACGGTTCTGGTTAGTACTTTCATCAAGAAATTATTTAAATTGATACTTCCTATCCGCAGTGTTTAATGGGTTTTATTGATTTTAATTGATGAAAAAAATAAGCTTTTCACAACTTCATAGATTAAGGTATTGAAAATAACTTCATGCCAAATGTTAACTAACAAAATTGGCGCTGCTTTAGCTCAGTTTCACAAAGAAATTGATAATTGCGAACGAGCAATATTAGACCTAATTAAAGTAAAAAAGATGACTTCTGAATCGGTAAAAATTGATCGGACTAATATACAATTGCAACAAACTCCCATCGCGATTATTGGTATGGGTTCGCTGTTTCCGCAAACAAAGAACTTACAAGAATATTGGGAAAAAATTATCGCAGGTGTTGACTGCATTACCGATGTTCCCGCATCGCGGTGGAATGTTGAGGATTATTACGACCCCGATCCGAAAGCACCCGATAAAACTTACTGTAAAAGAGGCGGGTTTATTCCCGACATCGACTTTAATCCGATGGAATTTGGACTACCTCCGAATCAGTTAGAGGTTACGGATATTTCGCAGTTATTAGCTTTGGTTGTTGCAAAACAGGCACTTTGCGATGCCGGTTATGACTCTGATAGTGGGTTTAATCACGAACGCACCGGGGTAGTGTTAGGGGTAGCTTTAGCAAGACAACTGACTATTCCCTTAAGCTCAAGATTGCAGTATCCGGTTTGGGAGAAAGTTCTTAAAAGTGAGGGTTTCTCGGACGAAGATACACAAAAAATTATTGAAAAAATTAAAAGCGCTTATATTAATTGGGACACCAATGCTTTTCCGGGAATGCTAGCTAATGTTGTTACCGGAAGAATCGCCAACCGCTTTGATTTTGGCGGAACTAATTGCATTGTTGATGCTGCTTGTGCGAGTTCGTTGGGTGCGTTGTCGATGGCGATCGGTGAATTAGCCGAACATCGCGCCGATATGATGCTTACGGGTGGAGTTGACACGGATAACTCTATCGTCGCTTATATGTGTTTCAGCAAAACTCCGGCTGTCTCACCGGGAGAAAACGTTAAACCGTTTGATGCTGAGTCCAACGGGATGATGTTGGGTGAAGGTGTTGGGATGATGTTGCTCAAGCGTCTGGAAGATGCCGAGCGCGATAACGATAAAATATATGCGGTAATTCGTGGTATCGGAACTTCCAGCGATGGCAGGCATAAAAGTATTTACGCACCTCGCGCCGAAGGGCAGATGAAGGCTTTGGAACGTGCCTACGAGCGGGCTGGATTTACACCAGAAACCGTTGGTTTGATTGAAGCCCACGGTACGGGAACAATGGCTGGAGATCCGGCAGAATTCGCAGCGTTAAAAGCTGTATTTAGTAAAGACAATTCGTCGCAGCAATCTGTTGCTTTGGGTAGCGTTAAGTCTCAGATTGGACATACTAAAGCAGCAGCCGGAGCGGCAAGTTTGATTAAGACAGCTTTGGCTTTGCATCACAAGGTTTTGCCGCCGACGATTAATGTTACTAAACCAAATCCAAAGTTAGAAATTGAGTCTTCACCGTTTTATTTAAATACACAAACTCGTCCTTGGTTGCAAACAGGGGAAACACCCCGACGTGCTGGTGTTAGTTCTTTTGGTTTCGGTGGAACTAACTATCATATTGTGTTGGAAGAATATTGCAATCAAAAGCAGCAATTTCGCATTCATCGCACTCCTCAAGAGATTCTGTTATCTGCACCTTCACCGGAACAGTTATTGCATGAGTGTGAATCAGCGTTAACTGAATTGGAATCAGATCGGGCAGAAAGTTATTTTAAAGAATTAGTCAATCAAAGTAAATCAGCCCAAATTCCGGCAACGGTAGCTAGATTGGGATTTGTTGCTGACTCGGTGGATGATTCAATTAAGAAATTACAGCTATCTATAAATTGGTTCAAAAAGCAGCCTGAAGCAGAAAATTGGGAACTTCCTCAAGGAGTCTATTACCGCAAGCAAGGGATGGAATTGCAAGGAAAAGTAGTAGCTTTATTCTCTGGGCAAGGTTCGCAATATTTAGAAATGGGACGGGAAGTGGTAATGAACTTTCCGGTATTGCAGCAAACTTATCATCAAGTTGATAGTTTGTTTTGTAAATCGGGTTTATCGCCTATTTCCGAAAAAGTATTTCCCGCGCCGGTATTTGATGCCGCGCAAAAACAAGCACAAACCCAGGCTTTACAACAAACGGAAGTATCTCAACCAGCAATTGGTGCATTTAGCGTTGGATTATATAAAGTTTTACAGCAAGCTGGTTTCAAACCAGATATGGTTGCTGGGCACAGTTTTGGCGAACTCACGGCATTATGGGCGGCAGAAGTTCTTAGCGATGAAGATTACTTCTATTTGGTGAAAGAGCGGGGACAAGCTATGGCAAAACCCAACGATTCTAGCCAGGATATGGGAGCCATGCTTGCTGTTAAGGGTGATGTAGCCGAAGTTAAACTGATACTTGCTGGTTTTCCCGAAATCAAACTTGCTAACTACAATTCTCCCAAGCAGGCAGTTTTGGCAGGTGCTACAGATAAAATTGCTGAGTTGAAGCAGGTTTTAACAGATAAAGGCTTTTCGGCGATTAGTTTACCTGTTTCCGGTGCTTTCCATACATCTTTGATTGCTCGCGCTGAAAAACCTTTTAGTAAAGCAATTGGGGAAGTCACCTTCAATACTCCCAAGATTCCGATTTATACTAATACAACAGCTACACTTTGCCCTCAAGAACCCGAAGCAATTAGAACTAATCTGCAAGCGCATATCAGTAATTCAGTACTGTTTGAGCAAGAAATTGAAAATATTTACGACAACGGCGGTTATTGCTTTGTTGAATTTGGCCCCAGAAGCATTTTAACTAACCTCGTAGATGAAATTTTAGGTTCGCGTCCGCATATGGCGATCGCGCTTAATGGCAGTCGTCAAAAAGACAGTGACAGTCAACTTCGAGAAGCTGTAGTCCAGTTGCGCGTTGCTGGTTTAGAATTAGCTAATCTCGATCCTCATCAGTTAGAACTAAATTTACCCGAAGTTAAGTCTAATAAGGCTTTAAATGTAAATTTGGGAAGCTACAATTACGTTTCCGATAAAACTAAGGCGGCATTTACAAAAGCTTTAGAAAATGGGAATGGGGCATCGGGCAATGGGCATGGGGCATCGGAAAATGGGAATGGAAAAGAAAGTTCTCAGAATCCGGGTTTAAGTACCAGTGCAAATGGTAACGGAAATGGGAATTCTCAGAATCGAGGTTTGGTGACTTCCGGAAATGTCCGTTCTGTTAACAGAAGTTTAGTTACAGCTAAAGCTGGAAGTGCCACAAAATCCCATACTGCTGTGAAAGAAAAACTGCCAGTACAACAGACGATGACTTTGATGAAAGCAAATTCCGAGCCACAAACCGGACAATCTATTACTACAACCGTTGTTAATAGAAAATTGGTTTCTGAAAATAAGCCCGAATCTGCTTTACCTTCAGCAGAACTTATTGCTTCTATCGAATCTAGTATCGAACAATTTAACCAGACTCAAAGTCAAACTTTAGAAGTTCACGGGCAATATTTAAACAATCAGCAGGAATACATCCAAGCTTGTTTCGGGCTGATGCAGCAGCAAAGCGCTTTATTCTCTAATATTGCTCAATCTGGAAAAACCCAACCTGTAGAACAAATTATTGAAAGCGTTGAACGCAGCATGATGCAGGTTCACAAGCATCAAGCAGATACACTGCAAATACACCAACAATACTTGCGATCGCAAATTGAATCTACAGGAAAGTTTTACCAATTAACTCAGCAAGGCTATTCGCATCTAGTAGAAGATGATTATAGTCAGCCTTTAATAGCACATCAAAAAATACTTTTAGACCGTGAAGTTACAGAGTTAAACGTTCCAGAAGAACAATCTGTAAATCAATATTTACCCGTAGTTACTCCTGCTGCACCAGAGGTTGAGCATAATCTGCCAAAAATTGAAGCGCAGAAACTTGAGATAGATTTTGATACCTTAAGTCTAGCCCTACTAGCAGTAGTCAGCGATAAAACTGGTTATCCATCAGAAATGTTGGAACTAGAGATGGATATCGAAGCCGATTTAGGAATTGATTCGATTAAGCGAGTTGAGATTATCGGAGCATTGCAAGAGCAAGTACCCGACTTACCGCAACCGAATCTCGAAGAAATGGCAGAAGTGGAGCTGCGAACTTTGGGACAAATCGTTGATTATATGCGGGGTTTGGCAGAAAGGGGAACAGGGAATAGGGAACCGGGAACAGAATCAAAGCAGAATTTAACTCCTCAGCCTTCTTCCTTACAAGCTAATGAAGAGAATTTAACTCAGAATTCAAAGCCTATTTCAGATGCGGCAATTGAAGATACAAAACCATCTGTAATTGACAGCGATACCTTAAGTCGGGAGCTACTTGCAGTAGTCAGCGATAAAACTGGTTATCCATCGGAAATGTTGGAACTAGAGATGGATATCGAAGCCGATTTAGGAATTGACTCGATAAAACGAGTTGAGATTATCGGAGCATTGCAAGAGCAAGTACCCGACTTACCGCAACCGAATCTCGAAGAAATGGCAGAGGTGGATCTGCGAACTTTGGGACAAATAGTTGATTATATGCAGTCTCTGACAACAGAGATTGAAAAAAAAAAGCCATCCTCAGCAGTTGACGACGGGCAGCCCGAGTTGAAGCATAATATCAAACGAGCGCTTGTTCATCAAAAGTTCCTACCTCCTCCAGATAAATTAGATTTCGATTTACCCGCAGCACATATTTGTTTGATTACTGATGATGGTTCTCAACTTACCAGCGAATTAGCTCAATCTCTGCAACATCAAGGTTGGAAAGTGGTAGTTCTTTGTTTTCCTCAATTAGCAACAAAAGCTTCATTACCAGAAGGTATTGAACGAGTGATGCTAGAAAATGGTAGCGACGAACAGATCAAAACACAATTGGCTGAAATTCAAGCTAATTATGGACAAATTGCCACTTTCATGCATCTAAATCCTGGCGAATGTAAAGACAATTCTATTATCAAGCAAGTGTTTTTCCTAGCTAAACATCTTAAAACATCCTTGACTGAAGCAGCGAAATTAGGACGTAGTTGTTTCATAACGGTAACTCGTTTAGATGGTGAATTAGGATGTTCCGGTAAAAAAGAAATTAACCCAATCAGCGGTGGATTATTCGGCTTAACCAAATCCTTGAAATGGGAATGGCAATCGGTTTTTTGTAGAGCGATCGACATCAATCCCGAATTAGATGATACCACCGCAACCCAACACATAATTGCCGAACTCCACGATCCAAATCGCTTGATTAGCGAAGTTGGATATGGCGCAAGGAGAATGACAGTTGTCAGTGAGGAGTTAGGAATGTAGAGACGTAGCACTGCTACGTCTGTTAAGAGTTAATCGGGTTGAAGCACTAAGAAACCGGGTTTTTCGTGGAGGTACAAAGAATTTATTCGTAGTGCTGCCTAAGACTATCGTCTCGCTCGTGTCCGTCAGGACATACATCTTGCTCGCTAGCGACCAGATTAAGAAAGCGGGGTAATACATTCGTAGTGCGCTAACGCAGCGTTTCCGTCAGGGACATACATCTTGCTTGCTAGGGGTTTCGAGCGAGCAAGATGCTCGCACTACGTTATGAAATCAATTCAAAATTCTCCCCCCTCTACCCCCTCTACCCCCTCTTCCCCATCTACCCCTTCTATTTATTAATATTATGATTAACCAAAATTCCGTTTGTGCCATAACCGGCGGTGGTAAAGGAATCACTGCTAAGTCGGCTATCAAGCTGGCTGAAGAATATAAATGTAAATTTGTTTTGCTGGGGCGATCGCCGTTACCAAAAACTCCAGAACCTGCTTGGGTGCAAGATTGTAGTTCTGAAACCGAGTTGAAGCGTCGGATTTTGGAACAGCTTGTGGCTGGTGGTGAGAAACCAACACCAATGATGGTGCAAAAACAGTATCAAGCGATTTCATCTCGACGGGAAATTGAGCAAACCCTCGCAGCAATTGAAGCAGCGGGAGGAAAAGCTGAATACCTCAGCGTTGATGTTACTGACGAAAGTGTATTACAAGAAAAATTAACTGAAGTTGAGCAGAGACTGGGTAAAATAACCGCAATTGTCCACGGTGCTGGTAATTTAGCTGATAAACCGATTGAAAAGAAAAGTCTCGCCGATTTTGACAAGGTTTACAATCCTAAAGTTAAAGGATTAACTAATTTATTAAAATGTATTCCTCCTAGTCAGCTAAATTCTTTGGTTTTGTTTTCCTCGGTGGTGGGATTTTACGGAAATGCCGGACAAACTGATTATGCAATTGCTAACGAAACTCTAAATAAAACTGCTTATCTCGTTAAGCAACAACATCCCGATTGTCATGTAGTCGCGATCGATTGGGGTCCTTGGGATAGTGGTATGGTAAGTCCAGAATTGAAGCGAGCATTTGCTCAACGCGGTATTGAGACGATACCTGTTGAAGTCGGAACTCAAATGTTAGTTGAAGAATTGGCACCCCAAAACCATGAAGTACAGGTAGTAATCGGTTCTCCTTTAACACCTCCTGCGGTTGCATTAGATTCCGAATTAAAAAGTTACAGTATCCGACGCTATTTAAACTTAGCTAATAATCCATTTTTATACGACCATATGATTGCAGGTTATGGAGTTCTTCCCGCAACTTGTGCAATTGGGTGGATTGCGAACACTTGCGAACAAATTTATCCCGGATACAAATTTTTTGGCTTTGAAAACTATAAAATTTTGAAAGGAATTATTTTTGATGATAGTTTAGCTGAAGAATATATTTTAGATTTAAAAGAAATTGCCAAAAACAATGATGATGGAGTTGTTTTTGATGCCAAAATATGGAGTAAAAACCAAGCAGGAAAAACCCGCTATCACTTTAGCGTGCAGCTAACAATTAAACAGCAAATTCCCGAACGTCCGCTATACGATTCATTAGATTTAACACCGAGCAATAAAATCTTTAGTTCTAAACAGCAAATATATCAAAAAGGAGGAGCAAGTCTATTTCATGGTGCAGCTTTTCAAGGAGTAGAAAAAGTCTTAAATATTAACTCCGAAAAAATCACCATTGAGTGCAATTTACCAGCAGTAAAGCTTGAGAAACAAGGACAATTTACCGTCCAAACCTTTAATCCCTATATAGTTGACGTGAAAATTCATTCACTATGGCTTTGGGTGCAAAACTATTATCAATGCGGTTGCTTACCTTCAGGAATTAAGACTTACGAACAATTTGCTCCTATTCCTTTCGACGAAACATTTTATATTTCTTGTGAAATCGTCAGTAAAACAGAAACAGCAGCAGTAGCTCAAATAATTGCTCACGATCGCCAAGGAAAAATTTACATCAAAATGGAAGAAGCTAAAGGAACCGTTTTACCTTTGAATTTAGCGAAACAGTGAACAGTGAACAGTGAGCAGTGAGCAGTGAGCAGTGAGCAGTGAACAGTGAACAGTGAGCAGTGAGCAGTGAGCAGTGAGCAGTGAGCAGTGAGCAGTGAGCAGTGAGCAGTGAGCAGTGAACAGTGAGCAGTGAACAGTGAACAGTGAGCAGTGAACAGTGAACAGTGAGCAGTGAGCAGTGAGCAGTGAGCAGTGAGCAGTTTATAATTCCTAATTCCTAACTCTTAATTCCTAATTCCTAATTCCTAATTCCTAACTCTTATTTTTTTTTTGACCTATGGTAAATATTAATAATAAAAATAATAAATTAGCGATAGTTGGTATAAACATAAATGGCGCTTCAAAAATCGAGTTAGATAAGTTTGAGCGGACTATTTATGAGGGGAAAGAATATAATATTTCCCATAATTCCAATCTCCAAATTAATGAAATTGTAGATAAAGCGCTTAAAGATGCGGAAGTTGAATCAAACTCCAAAATAGCAGTAATTATTGCTAGCGAGGAAGAGAATACAGCTAGTAAGAAGCAAGCAGAATTTAATAATCTTCCTTTTACTCATACGGCAACATCAAAAACAGTATTTGGCGCAATCCAAATGGCGCAAAAGCTACTTGATGTTAAAGAGGTAGATGCGGTTGCGATTGCCTGTGTAGATTCCCTAGACTCCTTTGCTTTAAAAGGTGGATTAGTTTTAATCGAGGCTGATGCTCGCAAAAAACATCAACGTGTTTACGCGACAATTGATGGATTAACTATTCCCGAAAATTCTTCTCCGAAAGCACAAACAATAACCCAAACTTGTCAGCAAGCTTTTGATATTGCTGGGGTTAAAGCTGATGATATTGGTTATTTGGAAATTTGCGGTAGCAGTATTTTAGAGCCAAATCAGTTAGAAATTAAAGAGTTAGTTGCTGCTTATCAAACTTCTGACTCGGAATTAAGTTGTGCAGTAGGTAGCGTAAAAACAAACATCGTAAATGACGTAGCTTCAGAAATTACCAGTTTAATCAAAACGGCTTTATGCCTGTATTATCGCTACATTCCCGCAGTTCCACAATGGTCTACTCCTAAATATCTAGAACTATGGCAAGGTAGTCCTTTTTATGTTCAAACTCAGTCTAAACCCTGGTTTTTAGGTGCAGAAGCTGATAAAAGAATTGCCGCTATTAATAGTTTTAGCAACGGTAATATAGCTCATCTAATTTTATCAGAAGCACCGCTTGCTCAAGAACGTGACAGCAGATATTTGGAGCAAATGCCGACGTTTTTGTTTCCTTTAGCTGGCGATGATTTAGCAGCATTAATAGAACAAATCAAGGCTTTAGAAACAGAAATATCACAGAGTAATTCTCTCGCCGCTACCGCAGCAGAAACCTTTGTAAACTACCAAAAAAAGCAAAATGCAACTTATGCTGTAGGCATTATTGGACGTAGCATTAAGGAATTACAGCGCGAAACAGAACGCGCTATCAAAGGTATTGAAAAAGCTTTTGAGACTGGGGGAGAGTGGAAAACTCCTGTAGGTAGCTACTTTAGTGCTAATCCATTAGGAAAAAAAGGTAAAATTGCCTTTGTATATCCCGGTGCATATAGCTCCTATGTAGGAATCGCCCAACATTTATTCCGCTTATTCCCAAAAATCTTAGATTCTTCGGTAATCAAAAGCATTAATAGCAGTCGGGTTGCTAACGTTGAGAAACTTCTGTATCCCCGCAGCTTAAATGCTTTGACAAGAAGACAATTAGAAAAATTGGAACAGGAGTTAATTCAAAATCCTCTTTCAATGCTGGAATCGGGAGTAGGTTTTTCGGCATGGATAAGCGCTATTCTCAAAGATTACTTTAAGCTGCAACCTCAATCTTGCTTTGGGTTTAGTTTGGGCGAAGTTAGTATGGCGATCGCTCAAGGAATCTGGACTGATTTCAACTTAACTAGCAGTGGTTTGAACTCTTCGGAATTGTTTACCAAAAGATTATCGGGTTCAAAAGATGCGGTAAGGGAGTATTGGGGATTAACAGATGCTCAAGTAAAAGAGGAATTTTGGCGTAACTACGTCTTAATGGCGGAGGTTTGGCAAGTTGAAGAACAAATTAAAAACGAGCCTTATGTTTATCTAACTCAAATTAATACACCCAAAGAAGTTGTCATTGCTGGTGATATGGCAGCTTGTCAAAGAGTGATTAATACTATTGGCTGTAATGCAATTCCCGCGCCCTTCGACTTCGTTATGCACTGCAAACCGATGGCTTCGGAATACGACGAATTCGTAAAACTGCATACCCTACCCATCCGCAAGCAACCAGAAATAGATTTTTATTCAGCAGCAGAATGCGGATTATTTAAGCTTGAGAGTGAAGCTATGGGTCATAGTATCGCAAAAAATCTGTGCCAGCAGTTTGACTTTCCCCGAATCGTCAACCGTCTATATGCAGATGATGCGAGAATTTTTGTAGAAGCAGGGGCTGGAAACGCTTGTTCGAGATGGATTGGTGAAATTCTTAAGGAGCGAGAACATACCACAATATTTCTGAATCGTCGGGGAATAGACGATCATACCAGCTTACTTAGAGGTTTGGTGCAGCTTCTTTCTCACCGAGTTGAGATAGATCTATCGCCGTTATATAACTTAAACTATTCAAAATCAAAAGCTGCTTCCATTGAAGTAAGAGAAGTACAAAAAACAGTTTCACAATCGACTTCACCCAAGCTTGAATCTACGTTAAACAATCAAAATCAAAACCAGGAAGTAATGGTAACTTTATCTCCACATTACTGGGGTAACTTTAGTATGCAAGAGTTACAAACATCGGCTAACTTTCACGGCGAATATATAGAAGTATTTGATTTTGCAAACTCTGAAAAATCAGATACAGTTACTTCTAATGAAAATATTGCTAATTTTAAAGCTTCTTCAAAATCAATAAATAAGCGAATAAGTTCTACTTTGCCAAGTAGTAACAAATTATCTAGCTTGATTAATTCTCATGCCAAAATAATTAGCGAAACCAATCAGCAATCAAGCCAATCCCAAGCTTTATTTTTACAAGCCAGACAATCATCATTTAATCAAATGGTAAAAATGGTTGAGCTTCATATATCTATGTTGGATCGACAAAATAAATAAATGTAGGGAACGGGGAACGGGGAATAACAATTAACTACTCCTAAATGTTAATTCCTAACTCCTAACTCCATCCGTTGCCTAACTCTTAACTTCTATTTACTAATCTAAAATCTAAAATCTAAAATCTAAAATCTATATGACTACCACAAATGCAGCGCCTAACAAAAATGGGCATCATCTCAAATCAACAAGTTTGCTTACACGCAATCCAGATATTGCGTTTGATGAAGCAGGAATTAAATCAAAATTATTAAGCTTAAATCAACCTTGCTACGTTGTTAGTACCGACAGTAAGATCGGATTTACGAATCAATTTAACGCTTCGGAAGGAATCAAATTACTTACTGCATTACCGCCTTTAACACTGCAACAGCTAGGGGATAGAAGTTTTCTCGAATTCCATAAAGTCAAATACGCTTATACCGCAGGTGCAATGGCTGGCGGTATTGCTTCAGAGGAATTGGTAATTGCTTTCGGTAAAGCTGGAATCCTCAGTTCTTTTGGTGCTGGAGGCTTGAGTCGGGAACGCGTTGAAGCAGCCATCAAACAGATTCAGGAAGCTTTACCAGAGGGGCCATACGCTTTTAACTTGCTCCACAGCCCCAGCGAACCTGCAATGGAACGGGGTTCGGTGGACTTGTGTTTGCAATATGGAGTCAGAACCGTTGAAGCTTCGGCGTTTCTAGATATTACACCTAATATCGTTTACTATCGCGCTGCCGGATTAAGTCTTAATAGCGACAATCAAATAGAAATCAATAACAAAGTTATTGCTAAAGTTTCCCGTAGAGAAGTAGCCAGTAAATTCCTCGCTCCCGCACCGCTGAAAATGCTTCAGGAATTGGTCAACCAAGGCTTAATCAGCGAACTACAGGCAGATTTAGCTCAAAAAGTTCCTGTTGCTGACGATATCACCGTTGAAGCCGATTCTGGCGGACACACAGATAATCGTCCTTTAGTTTGTTTGTTACCTAGTATACTTGAGTTACGGGATGAATACCAGCAAAAATACGGCTATACAAAACCCGTAAGAATTGGTGTCGCTGGAGGTATTGCAACCCCACACTCAGCATTAGCAGCTTTTATGATGGGTGCTGCTTATGTAGTAACGGGTTCGATCAATCAATCCTGCGTAGAAGCAGGAACCTCCGAGTATACCAAAAACCTGCTTGCAAAAGCCGAAATGGCAGACGTAACAATGGCACCAGCTGCCGATATGTTTGAAATGGGCGTGAAATTGCAGGTACTCAAAAAAGGAACCCTTTTTGGAATGCGATCGCAAAAGCTGTATGAGCTTTATCAGCGCTATGACTCCATCGAGGATATTCCCGTTGCGGAAAGAGAAAAGTTAGAAAAACAAGTGTTTCAGCAAAGCTTAGATGCAATTTGGTCAAGTACTCAGGCATATTTAGCACAACGTAGTCCCCAGAAATTAGAAAGAGCTATCAAAAGTCCTAAATTCAAAATGGCGTTAATTTTTCGCTGGTATTTAGGCTTGTCTTCTCGGTGGTCAAACTCCGGAGAACAAGGAAGAGAAACCGATTATCAGATATGGTGCGGCCCCGCGATGGGAGCTTTTAATAATTGGGTAAAAGACAGTTATCTTGCTCAACCTCAGAATCGTCATGTAGTTGATGTTGCTTACCATATTCTCACTGGAGCAGCATATTTATACCGGCTACAAAATTTAAAACTGCAAGGGATAGAATTACCCACGCATTTTGCTCAATATCATCCCGGTTGAGGAGATGAGGAGAGGGGGAGATGGGGTAGAAAATTCCTAACTCCTAACTCCTAACAACTAACAACTAACAAATACAGAGATTGATTCGATGAATTCCGATCAAACACACACCTTGGCTTTTATTCTCACAAATTTTCCTCCAGAAGTAAGTGGTGCTTCGCAGTACAATTGGGAACGCGCTTTATGGTTGGCTGAGCAGGGAATGTATCGTGTTTTTGTATTAGCACCAGATTGTCAATACACATCTCCTTTACCTTCAATACCTTCACATTTGAGTGAAAGATTAATTGTTGAAAGATATCCTTCAAAACCTTGGCTTCCTAATAAGATTCATTATGTCCCTACGATGGCAGCAGTAAGTCAAATTAATGAGAGATTAACTTACTATAAACCGGATTTAATTACTTTAGTTCACTTGGAGAAAGTTTTCTTCTGTAGCACTTGGCAACTACCGGGAAGAGACTATGCAACAAAATATCAAGTCCCTTATATTACAGAATATCAAACAGATTTCTATAATTTTGCAGGTAGCTATCCTGCTTGGAAATTGTTGCGAGATATTTTTATTCGTCCGCTATCAGTCTATTTTTATCACAAATTTGATACTACAATAGTACCTAGCAAACTAATTAATAATAATCTGCAAAAAATGGGAATGCAAAATTCCCTGTTCATCCCATTTTTTGGAATTGACCTCTCTTTATATAGTCCCAGTTGTCGGAATAAAAATTTCTTAGATACCTGGTTGACTAATGATGAGAAAGATAACAAGATTTTACTCTTTCTAGGTCGTTTAAGTTTTGAAAAACGAGTAGACTTGGTAATTGAAGCATTTGCAAAACTAAAGAATCGCCACGATAATTACTCGCTGGTTATCGCTGGTGATGGTCCTAGCAGCGTAGTAAATGAACTAAAAAATCTTGCTAAATCTATACCTAATATTCACTTTACTGGATTTATTCATGGAGAAGCGAAAGCAAATCTATTAGCTTCGTGTGATGTATTTTGTAATCCTTCGCCTTATGAAACTTTTGGTAGAACAGTTGTAGAAGCAATGGCTTCAGGAATTCCTGTTGTAACTGTTGATAGCGGAGCAGTTTCTGAGTACATGATTGATGGTTTGAATGGATATCTCGTTCAACCCGATGATGTTGAAGAATTTGCAAATACTATTGAAAAGGTTTTATCAAAGGATAACTCACAAATCGTCGAGAATGCTTTACAAGATGCACAGAAATTTTCTAGCGATCAAGGTTGTGAAAATATCAATAATTACTATCAAAAACTATTGAATTCACAAAATTCACAAAATTCACAAAATCTTGTCAAGCTATAAAATTAGCCAGAAAGGTCACATAACTCAGATAAATTGTTTGACTATTCGGCTCTTGAAAGATTTATTCTTAGTTCTCAGTTCTTAATACTCAATAACCAATTACTAATAATGACAAATCAAGCTTTAACAGCTCAAGATATTCAAAGTTGGATGCTTTCTCAGCTTGCGGAACAGTTAAGCATTGAAGTAGACGAAATTGATATTCAAGAACCTTTAGATACTTATGGGCTAGATTCGGCAGAGGCGATGATTTTAGCTAGTAAAGCCGAAAAGTTGCTCGGATTTGAATTGCCTCTGAATCTGCTGTGGCTTTATCCTAATGTTGAAGCGCTTTCCGAGCGTTTAGCTGAAGAAGTTGTAGAGAGAAAAGCGCAACAAGAAACCGGAAATACCAGAATATCGACAATAGAAGAAAAATTAGATTTAGGTGCTGAAGTTGTTCTCGATCGGGCTATAGATCCCCTAAAAGTACCATATGAACCCAAAAACGAGCCGGAAAGCATTTTAGTAACTGGGGGAACCGGCTTTTTAGGAGCTTTCTTAATTCAAGAACTTTTGCAGCAAACCAAAGCCGATCTTTATTGTTTGGTAAGAGCTGCTGATGCGGAGTCTGGAAAAAACCGTTTACTGACAAACTTACAGCAATATGAAGTTTGGGACGAGCAATACGGTTCTAGAATTATCCCAGTTACAGGCGATTTATCAAAACCTTTATTAGGTCTTTCTAGCGAGCAGTTTAATTTGCTCGCAGGCAAAATTGATACTATTTATCACAGCGCTGCTTTACTCAATTATGTTTATCCCTATTCGGGCATGAAAGCTGCGAATGTTTTGGGAACTCAAGAAATTATCAGATTAGCTTCCTCCGTCAAACGCAAACCTTTACATCACGTTTCTAGCATTGCGGTGTTTGAATCAGCCGCTTATGCAGGTAAAGTGGTTCGAGAAGGAGATAGCTTTGATGAGCATGAAGGAATTTTCTTAGGTTATTCTCAAACTAAATGGGTATCTGAAAAATTAGTTAAAATCGCGGGTTCCCGAGGTGTTCCCATCACGATCTACAGACCACCTTTGATTGGCGGACATAGCGAAACAGGAGTTAGCAACCCCGAAGATTTCATCTGTTTGATGTTAAAAGGCTGCGTACAGATGAAAAGTTTCCCTGATATAGACTATTGGTTGGATATGTCTCCAGTAGATTATGTAAGTAGATCGATTGTTTACTTATCGCAGCAACCCGAATCTATTTCTCAAGCCTTCCACCTCCAACATCCCCAACCAGTTCACTTGAGTCAACTAGTTAATTGGCTTTCCACACTTGGCTATGAAATCGAGCAGATTCCTTACCAACAATGGTTGGAAAAATTGCAAACAACTGCTGTTACACCTGAAAATCCTTTATTCACCCTGCGACCTTTTCTACTTCAGCGCTGGACTGAAGAACAGTTAACCGCAACCGAACTATATACGCAAGATAGAAGACCTGAAATCAGTTGCAAAGAAACCCTCGATGCACTCGCTGGTTCTGATGTTGTTTGTCCTCCCTTAGACGGGCAACTATTTAGCAAGTATTTATCGTACCTGATGCGAAACGGTTTCTTAACAGCAGTCAGTTAGTAGTAACCAGTTAGGAGTTAGGAGTTAAGAGTTAGGAGTTAGGAGTTAGGAGTTAGGAGTTGTGAGTTATTAATCAGTAATTTTCTACCCCCTCTCCTCCCTCTCCCCCTCTCCCCCCTCTCCCCCTCACCCTCTCCGAGTTCCCCAACATAGGCCATCGTCAGTGAATAAGATAGTAATTTTAACGGGTTTGTCATTAATCGGCTTAGTAATATTCAATGGATGGTTGATATTTGCTTTTGTGTCATCTTTAAGGAAGCGATCGCCATCTAACTCTTTGCCGAATAAACTGTTACCTAAAACGGCTGTGATTCTGTGTTTGCGAGGTGCCGATCCTTTTTTACCTAGATGCATACAGGCGCTTTTAAATCAAAATTATCCCGATTATGAATTAAGGATAGTGGTTGATAGTTGCCAAGATCCAGCTTGGGAAATAGTCAATCAGTTAATCAAAAATTATCCTTCAACAAAGGTTCGTGCTAGTACTCTTGCGTTTCCACTTTCTACTTGCAGTTTGAAATGTAGTGCGCTGGTGCAAGCGGTTTCCGAATTGAATGGCGATCTTAAGGTGGTGGCTCTGGTAGATGGCGATACGATGGTACATCCTAATTGGTTGCGGGAATTGGTTGTACCTCTGAGTAATTCTAAGGTTGGAGCTACAACTGGCAACCGTTGGTATCTGCCGCAGGGTAAATGTTGGGGAACTACTATTAGATACCTATGGAATGTTGCCTCCGTACCTCAAATGCATTTTTATCAGATTTGCTGGGGCGGAAGTTTGGCGATCAAAACAGAAGTTTTACATAAAACAGGACTGTTAACCAAATGGGAACAAGCTTTCTGTGAAGATACTATGCTTTATCGTATTTTGCGCCTCCAAGGTTTGCAGATCGAGTTTGTGCCTTCTTTAATGATGTTAAATCGCGAAGAGTGTACGGTAAGAGGTTTTTATCGTTGGGGAAAACGCCAATTACTTAATACTCGACTTTATCATCCCTTTTGGTGGGCAATTGTAGTTTATAGTTTTGCAATTAATCTGCTTCCGATTTGGGCCGGAGTGCAATTAGAAGCCGTATGGTTGAACGAAGAATGGTTATCGGTAGCTTACCTCGGTACTGCAATATTTATTAATACAGCTTCTTTGCCTATATTCTTATTCATATTAGAAACTCAAGTACGTGCTGTAATTCAAGCTCGCGGTGAGAAGCTACCACGATTTTCTGCTATCAAAATTTTAAAAATAGTATTTGCAATTCCTTTTACTCAAATCATTTCTACCATCGCATTGCTATCAGCCATGATGATGCGAAAAGTTAATTGGCGAGGTATAAAGTACAAAATCAATGGGCCTTGGAATATAAAGTTAGTTAAATATCGTCCATATAACTATTCAAATAAATCAATTAATTCCTCTGTTTCACTTTGATTTTTAATTATAGAAATTGGGAACAGTGAAAATTGAATTTTTCTAGATAGCTATCTTTATAGCAATCCTAAATTAGTAAAAAAAATATGCTTATTTATATTCATAAAATAGTGCGAGCATCTTGCTCGCTATTGCCAGCTATTACTCGCTATTGCCAGCTATTGCCAGCTATTGCCAGCTATTACTCGCTATTGCCAGCTATTACTCGCTATTGCCAGCTATTACTCGCTATTGCCAGCTATTACTCGCTATTGCCAGCTATTACTCGCTATTGCCAGCTATTACTCGCTATTGCCAGATATTGCCAGATATTGCCAGATATTGCTCGGTATTACCAGCTATTGCTCGCTATTGCCAGCTATTGCTCGCTATTGCCAGCGAGCAAGATATTGCCAGCTATTGCCAGCGAGCAAGATATTGCCAGCTATTGCCAGCGAGCAAGATATTGCCAGATATTGCCAGCTATTGCCAGCGAGCAAGATATTGCCAGCTATTGCCAGCGAGCAAGATATTGCCAGCTATTGCCAGCTATTACTCGCTATTGCCAGATATTACCAGCTATTGCTCGCTATTGCCAGATATTGCCAGCGAGCAAGATGCTCGCACTACTTTAAATTTCACGAATTATTTAGAACTGCTATATAACTTGATAAAAATCAGGAATTAAACACAAAAAATATTTTGACAATAGGAGAAATTAATGGATGAAATAGCGAAGATAATTTTTTGTTTACTTATCGGCATGGCAACGTTTTACGGATGGCTATTGGTTGCTTTAGTATCCAAACTGCAACAATCTCGGATAACACCGCAGAAGAAAGATTTATTAATAGATGAAAAGTTACCACGAACGGCTATAATCCTCTGTTTGCGTGGTGCAGATCCGTTTTTACCTAAATGTTTAGAGGCTTTGCTAAACCAAAATTATCCCGATTACGAATTACAAATAGTGGTCGATAGTTATGAAGATCCAGCTTGGAAAATGGTTACTAATACTGTGGAAAAACAAGCAGCAAAGCACGTTAAAATTAGCTCTTTACTGCTTCCTCGTCCAACTTGCAGCCTTAAGTGTAGTGCCTTAGTGCAAACTATATCTAACTTAGATGATAATTGCGAAGTGGTAGCGTTAGTAGATGCAGATACGGTTGTGCATCCTAATTGGTTGCGCGAATTAGTTAGTCCTTTAAGCAATCCTCAAGTTGGCGCAACAACAGGCAACCGTTGGTATCTTCCCCAAGGTAGAAATTGGGGAAATGTAGTTAGATATATTTGGAATATCGGTGCCGTACTTCAGATGTACTTTTATCGCATTCCTTGGGGTGGAAGCTTAGCAATTAAAACAGAAATTTTTCGTCAAACAGAACTTTTAAGCAAATGGGAACAAGCTTTTACCGAAGACGTAATAGTACAGCGCGTCTTGCAACAAAAAGGACTGAGAGTCGAGTTTGTACCTTCTATAATTATGGTTAATCGAGAAGAGTGCGACTTAAAAAGCTTTGTGCGTTGGGTTAAACGTCAATTGCTTTGCCCTCGACTTTATCATAGTTATTGGAGTGCGATCGCAATTCCTGGGATATTAAGTACGGTGCTGCCAACAATCGCAATTATGTTATCGCTGGTATTATGGTTAAACGGGAAATTACCTGCTGTGGCTTATCTTGGGAGTGGGTTAGCTATCTATGTAGTTACTCAAATCTTATGTTTGGTAATTTTAGAAAGTCAGGTGCGCGGTATAGTTGAACAAAAAGGCGAAATACTGCCATCATTTGGTGCAATTACAGTTTTCAAAATCTTACTAGCACTTCCTTTGACTCAAATAGTTTATGCTTTGGCGCTAACTTCAGCAATGTTTATGCGACAAGTTGAATGGCGCGGTATTACCTATCAAATCAAAGGTGCGTGGGATATAAAATTAGTTGAATATCAACCATATACTTCAACAAAAACTTCAATGAATTCTATAATTTAAAGATTAAATTCAAAACATGAAGTTTACCTTGTCTTTCTTATTTTGATTTTCATCGACTAAAGGTAAATATAATCCATAAACAAAAAAAACAATTTTATAGCTTAGATATAAGTTACTATTTCTTACTTTGAAAAGCTGGAAATTTCAACTTTTATTTAGACTCAAAGAAAGTCACAAAGCAACTAATAATTATTCTCAAGGGACAAAATAGTCATGGTTCAAAAGGAAGGTCAGCCTTTAAATAAACCCCTCTCCCGGCGGCTTATGTATGTATTAGTCGCTTTAGCTTTGAGCGGTGGTGCTGTCTTTCTTTACAGCTTGGTACAGCTTCGCCCTAATTCCGAACCACAACCCGCACCTACTACACAACCAAGCGAACCAGCTATTATTGGTGTTGCAGCTTTAGGACGTTTGGAACCCCAAGGAGAAGTTATTCGATTATCCGCACCAACTTCGGCTGGAACCAATCGAGTTACCCAACTTTTAATTAAAGAAGGGGATAAAGTCCGTAAAGGTCAAATAGTGGCAATTATGGAAACTTACGACCGCAGCGAAGCCGCTTTAAATAAAGCCAAAGTAGAGGTTGAAGTTGCCAAAGCTCAATTAGCGCGGGTAAAAGCTGGCGCAAAATCCGGAGATATTCAGGCTCAAAAAGAAGATATCTCTCGTTTAAGAGCCGAACTAGAAGGACAAATTGCCACTCAAAAAGCCACCATTGCTCGTATAGAAGCCGAGGTTAGAAATGCCGAAGTCGAAAATCGGCGCTATCAAGGACTTTACCAAGCCGGTGCGATTGCTGCATCCGAAGCCGATACCCGCCGTTTAAGATTAGAAACTGCTCAAAAGCAACTTCAAGAAGCCAAAGAAACATTAAATCGGACTATCGAAACCACCCAAATTCAGTTAGAACAGGCAAAAGCAACTTTAGACAGCGTTAAAGAAGTGCGTCCAGTTGACGTACAAGTAGCAGAAGCCGAACTGCAAAGTGCTATGGCTGCCGTCAAACAAGCAAAAGCCGATTACGAATTAACCGCGATTCGTTCCCCAATAGACGGTCAAATTCTCGATGTCAACGTTCGTCCGGGAGAAGTAGTTAGTAACAACGGAATTGCCGACATCGGAAAAACAGGTCAAATGTACGTCGTAGCCGAAGTATACGAAACCGACATTAAAAAAGTGCAAATCGGTCAACCCGCCGTGATTACAAGTCCAGCTTTCAACGGAACCTTGGAGGGAACAGTTAGTCAAATTGGTTTACAAGTAGACAGACAAGACATTTTTGATGTTAATCCCCAAGCCGACACAGACAACAAAGTAATAGACGTAAGAATTCGTCTTAAGCCAGAAGACAGCGAAAGAGTAGCTAATCTAACTAACCTCCAAGTACAAACACTTATTAAGACAGTGAACAGTGAACAGTGAACAGTTATCAGTTAGCAGTGAACAGTTAAGAGTTAGTTATCTAATGCCCAATGCCCAATGCCCAATGCCCAATAATTTATCATGACCATTCCTGTTGCTTGGCTACAACTAACTCAACAAAGAGTACGCTTTATCGCGACTTTAGCGGGTGTTTCCTTTGTTGTCATTCTGATATTTATGCAATTTGGCTTCCAAGATGCGCTCTATTCTAGTGCTACACAATTACATCAAAATTTTAAAGGCGATCTATTTTTAATTAGTTCTCAATATAATGCTTTAACTTCTCAACAAAGCTTTCCTCGCAGTAGGTTATATCAAACTTTGGCGTTTAATGGTGTAGAGTCAATTAACCCTGTTTACGTTCAATTTGCTAAATTAAAAAATCCTTATACTGGCAAGAAGAATCCTATTTACGTAGTTGGTTTCGATCCTGCCCAATCCGCTTTTAATTTACCTGAAGTAAATCAATTACTACCATTAATTAAACTTCCCAATACAGTTCTTTTTGACGGAGCTTCTCGACCGGAATATGGCCCAATTGCTCAAGATTTTTCGCAAGGAAAAGATATTAAAGTAGAAGTATTTAGCTACAATGCTAATGTTGGTTATAAAGTTAAAATTGGTGGCTTATTTCCTCTGGGACCTTCCTTTGGCGTAGATGGTCATTTAATTATCGGCTATTCTACTTTCTTGCGAACATTTCTTGACCGTAAAGCCAGTTATATCGATATAGGTTTAATTAACCTCAAAGAGAACGCCGATATAGAACAAATTATGGCAAGTTTGAAAGCCAACTTACCCAAAGATATCCGAGTTCTAAACCGTGAAGAATTTATCAAATTTGAAAAAGATTACTGGTCTTTACGCACCCCCATTGGTTTTGTGTTTAGCATGATGACAATCATGGGTTTAGTAGTCGGAACTGTATTTGTCTACCAAATTCTCTATAGTAATATTTCCACCAATTTAGTTGCCTTTGCCACTTTAAAAGCAATGGGATTTAAACATAAATATTTATTAAAAGTCGTATTTCAACAGGCTATATTATTAGCCATACTTAGCTATATTCCAGGATTAATTGTTACCTTTGGTTTATATGACATCGCCAAAGATGCCACAAAACTACCTATAACTATGACTTGGGATAAAGGAATATTAGTTATATCTTTAGTTACTTCGATGTGTATAGCCTCTGGGTTTTTAGCAATACAAAAACTACAAGCCGCCGATCCGGCAGATATTTTTTAAAAGGATGGGGGGATGGGGGGAAAAGGGGACAAGGAGACAAGGAGAGATGCGGTAGATAATTAACTTTTAATTCCTCACTCCTAACTCCTAACTCCTAACTCAATACCTTTGACCTTTAACCTTTGACCTTTGACCTGATTATTATGAACCAACCTATTATAAAAGTAAAAAATTTAAATCATTACTACGGTAGTAAAGCATTAAAAAAACAAATTCTGTTTGATATTAACTTAGAAATTAAGCCTGAAGAAGTAACTCTGCTTACGGGGCCATCAGGTTCGGGTAAAACCACATTATTGACTTTAATTGGTGGTTTGCGTTCGGTTCAAGAAGGAAGTCTTCAATTTACTGGAAACGAACTCAATAGAGCTAGTGCCGACCAATTAGTTAATGTACGTCGTCAAATTGGCTATATTTTTCAGGCTCATAATTTATTAGAGTTCTTAACAGCACGGCAAAATGTGCAAATGTCATTAGAACTTCAATCAATTCCCGAACGAGAATCAGTTTCTAGAGCAGAAGCAATCTTAAAGTCAGTAATGTTAGGTAATCGCGTCAACCACTACCCCAGTCAACTCTCAGGTGGACAAAAGCAAAGAGTGGCGATCGCTCGTGCTTTAGTTGGTAAACCTAAATTAATTCTTGCCGATGAACCTACTGCTGCTTTAGACGGTAAAACCGGAAGAAACATCATCGAACTTATGCAGCGACTATCTAAAGAACAAGGTTCGGCAATTTTGATGGTGACTCATGACAACCGTATTTTAGATGTAGCAGATAGGACTATTCACATGGAAGATGGTTTCCTCAAAGAAATAACCGAAAATTCCAAGGTAAGCAGTTAGGAGTTAGGAGTTAAGAGTTAGGAGTTAGGAGTTGGGAATTAGGAGTTGGGAGTTGGGAGTTGGGAGTTGGGAAATAATTTCTCCCCCTCTTCCCCCTCTTCCCCCTCTTCCCCCTCTCCCCCTCTCCTCAATTCACAATCCAATCCACCCGATGCGCTTCAATAACCGTCGGAACTTCCAAACGATTTTTCATGCGGTAGAGTACTTTTTCTGGTAGTTTTTCTGTTCTAGTTTTATTTCTTCGCAATAGTTCTAACCATGATGTTTCCAGATAAACAATGCGAATTTCTGCTTGATAAGCTGCAAACAAACGAATCAGCATTCCGCGTAATTGCTTGTTTAGATTAGTTGCATTCCAAACAAAAGATTGCCCTGCTCGCATATATTCTTTAGCGAGGGATTTCGCTGCATTGGCAACTTCACCTTGATTTTTTCCAGGTTCAACACTCATCTGGTGACGCAATTCATCTAAAGAAATTACCATTAAGTCGGGAAGATTTTCTTGAATCCAACTATCTTTCCCAGAACCCGGTAATCCTGACATCATTACTACTTGAAAACGATTATCGTCATAAGCGTGATAATCTGGATTTTTATGTTCTTTGTGAAAATAAATAAACCGACTGTGGGCAGATGGAAACGAGCGCGGTTGGGTAAAACAATCGTTTTCTAGACAAAATTCTCTGAAAAAATCAATGCGTTCAAACAATTGTTTTCTATCGTCGCAATAACGTCCCCTAACATCAGCTTCTGCGAGCATAGCTAACATATCGCAACGAATAATCTGGCTAGCTTTAATTACAGCTTGTTCGGGATTTAATTTATCCCAAAACCACAATGGTAAACTTCCGTATTTCACCAAAGCCACAATTTGTTCTCGTTGTTTAAAAGGTACATTCAAATCCCAAAGAATTTCTTGCGCCATTTTTGCACCTTGTAAAACGTGTCCCTTAGAACCAATGGCACCCGAATCTTCTATTTTGGTAGCGTTTGGTTTGGCGACATCATGCAATAAAGCAGCAGCAAACAGCACCGATCGCTGTGTTTGGGGTAAAGCTTGCCATTGAGGTAATGCGATCAACGCCTCACACACCAACTTTGTATGAGTCAGAACATCACCTTCAGCGTGATAGCGTGCATCCTGCGGACAATCAGCAAGTACACGCAACCAATCGAATTTATCTTCTAATTTGTGCCAATCTATGGCAAAATCACCCTTACTTGGGCAATAAGGAAAAGTCCAGTTCATAAATCAGTTAGGAGTTAGGAATTAGGAGTTAGGAATTAGGAGTTGGTAATTGTTCACTGATAACTGATAACTGCTCACTGAATAAGTCAACACCATCACATAACTGATTCGGGATTATCGGACGATTCAGCCAATGTCCATCTGATTGTTGAATGGTAGTTAAAAAGCTCGATCGCACGTATTTATAACGCTCTACAACAGCATCTGTTGACTCAATTTTGATGTATAAACCTTCCATTACAGAACTTCGATCTGTTTGTTGCAGGGAACGTCCGATATCTAGTCCTTTTTCCAAACAAATTTGTTGAAAATTTTGTAAATGTTCAGAGGTTTGATAATGCGATTTTCCTAATAAACTAATCAATTGTTCGTAGGATTGAAGTTCCCCAGAAAACAGCACGGGTACGGAAACTAACGGTAAACCTGCTAATAACTGTTTTCTTTTTGGCGTACTCAGAAATACTTGCTTTTCTAAATCAAGCACATCGAATTCTAAAAAATAATGAGGTAAAGCATCGTAAAACACCGTATGTTTTGCATATAGCCATTCTCCGTAAAGAATGTAACGACTACCCAATACTTCCCAAAAACTAATAACATGAGTATTAGCCCACTGCTTAAACAAATTAAAATGCTTTTCTCGCGTTCCACCTGTTAAGTAATGTCCCCGACTTTGCAGTTTAATTTCTCCATCAGCACTGAAGCTAATAGCAGCATTCGCACCATCAACTTTTTCTTCAACCACTACATAGCGCTGCTTTATTGCTGCAAAATGAATATTATCTAAATCTTCATCCCCAAACTGGAGTCGCGAACCCTGAATATGATGGGTACGGGGATATTTATATATTTGTTTCATTTCTTCTAACTCCCGGTAAGTTCAATCAAATTTAAATTAAAAGTTTGCAGCGAATGAAAATACAAGCGTCCGAAAAGACAACATTCGCGCAAAATCTTTAACTTGAGTGACTTGAGGAACTACATATCCCGTTACCGTGAGTTGATATTTACTATATTACATGATAATACAATCAGTGAACAGTGTTAGCGCAGCGTGTCCGAAGGACATACAGTGAACAGTGAACAGTGAACAGTCACCAACGATCAATCTATAACTCACAACTCCTAACTCCTAACTTCAAACTCCTAACTCCCTACTCCCAATTACCAATAAATAATTTGTATAAATTGAACGGTAATAAGTGTTACATTTCTTTATTATGGGAAAAAAGCCTAGTGAAAAGAATTAATCAATGCTTTCTCGTATTAAAGATTTAGCAGCAGAATTAGCACCGCGTTTAATCGAAATTCGTCGCCACATTCACTCTCACCCGGAACTCAGTGGTGAAGAATTCCAAACAGCCGCTTTTGTTGCTGGGGTTTTGTCTTCTAACGGTATTCATGTTGAAGAAAATGTCGGTAAAACTGGGGTGATTGGAGAACTTGAAGGGAATGGTAAGGATAAGCGTATTCTGGCTATTCGTACCGATATGGATGCTTTACCAATTCAAGAATTAGCACCTTTGGATTATGCTTCGCGCAATCAAGGAATTATGCACGCTTGCGGTCATGATGTCCATACCACTGTGGGCTTAGGTACTGCAATGATTTTGTCTAAGTTGTCACAGGAATTATCAGGTAAAATACGGTTTATATTTCAGCCAGCAGAGGAAATTGCTCAAGGTGCATCCTGGATGGTTGCGGATGGAGCGATGGATAATGTAGATAGTATTTTAGGAATTCATGTTTTTCCTTCTATAGCTGCTGGTTCTGTTGGTATACGTTACGGTGCATTAACCGCAGCCGCAGACGATTTGGAAATTATTATTACTGGTGAATCGGGACATGGGGCACGCCCTCATCAAGCAATAGATGCTATTTGGATAGCCGCACAAGTAATTACTACGCTGCAACAAGCAATTAGCCGCACGCAAAACCCCCTACATCCTGTAGTATTAAGTATAGGAAAAATTAACGGTGGTAGAGCGCCCAACGTCATAGCCGATTCCGTCCGCTTGCAGGGAACAGTGCGATCGCTCCACCCAGATAGCAGCAAACAATTACCAGGCTGGATTGAAAATATTGTCAAAAGCGTTTGCGATACCTACGGTGCAAAATACCAAGTAGACTATCGTCAAGGGGTACCCAGCGTCCAAAACGATTTAGCGCTTACCCAAATATTGCAGTCAGCAGCAGAAGAAGCATGGGGTGGCGATCGCGTTGAAATATTACCCGAACCTTCCCTGGGTGGAGAAGATTTTTCGATGTATTTGGAAAAAGCACCGGGTTCGATGTTCCGTTTGGGTGTGGGCTTTACGGATAAAGAAGTAAACCACCCATTACACCATCCAAAATTTGAAGTTGATGAATCCGCTATTATTACTGGGGTTGTTACTTTTGCTTACGCAGCTTATAAGTATTGGGAACTTAAAAGCGATACAACTGTAAATCTGGCTCCTGTTGCAGTTAACAGTTAGCAGTTATTAGTACTTTATCTGATTCATTTTAAGAGGTTTTACGTACCGACTTTAATCCTAAATTCGGCACGTAAAACCAGTCACAAGAAAATCAAATTTACGTAAAATCAATAAAAAATTTCAATTCATCAGCAAAGCCATACAGGCTGATAACAAGCAGAAGTAATGCTGTGATTTTTGTAATTCTTGTTTGAGGTGTTGGTGCGATCGCCTCTCTTACCAAGATAGAAGCTGAAGCACCAATTACAAAACTAAAACCCAAAATCAAATAAGGAACATTAGGATCTAAGGTATAAATTGTCAGCATTATTAGCGCCATACCGAGCATAATTAGCTCTACAAATCTCGGTGGATTGTATTGACTTGCTAAAAAGAGAGTATGTATCCAGGAGTAACAGGTTCTAATCATGATGGGGGATGGGGGGATGGGGGGAGAGGGGGTAGAGGGGGAGAGGGGGGAGAAATAATTTCAGACTACTAACTACTTACGCCTGCATTATTTATATAATTACTCGTGAGTTATATAAACCTTCCCTACTCCCTACTCCCTCCCCAAACGAAATGTTTAATTTATTTTGCACGAGTACTTAACTACTAACTCCTAACTACTAACTACTAACTACTAACTCTTTGTAGCTCCTACTTTATCGACCGTTCCATTTACGTTGGCTGCATCTTCTGGAAGTTCTACACCGAAGATGCGGGAAAAGGTCTTTTCTACTTTGTAGCCGGTATCTATGGATTCTAATGGATCTTTCCGCAGTCTGTGACGCAAGCACAGTGAAATAACGCGGCGAATGTCGTCTACGGTGACTTCGTTACGTCCTTCAAATGCGGTTAAGGCTTTGGCTGCGCGATTGGTTACGATGTCACCTCGCAAACCGTCTACATCTAGTTCCGAACATACTTCGGAAATTTTTACCCGGTAATCGTATTCCATATTAACGGAAGGTAAAAGTTGCTGTGCTTCGACGATGCGCTTTTGCAGTTCTTGCTGCTGTTGTTGATATTTTTCGATGAATTCAGGAGGATTTTGGTCAAATTCTGACCTTTGTTCCACAATTTGCACTCTTAATGCTGGTTCTCTAACGGTGCGAATTTCAGCATGCATACCGAATCTGTCAAGTAGCTGGGGTCGTAATTCACCTTCTTCTGGGTTCCCCGAACCTACTAAGACGAAACGTGCCGGGTGACGAATGGAAATTCCTTCACGTTCGACGGTGTTCCAACCGCTAGCGGCTGAGTCTAACAGTACGTCTACTAAATGGTCATCTAATAAGTTAACTTCATCAACGTAAAGAATACCTCTGTTAGCTTTAGCCAAAAGTCCCGGTTCAAAAGCTTTAACACCTTCCGATAAAGCCTTTTCAATATCAATAGTGCCGCAAACTCGGTCTTCTGTCGCTCCCAAAGGTAAATCTACCATTGGCACCTTCATTTGTGCTACAGGAATATCTTCGCCAAGTTCTAGCTTTCTACGAGCTTCATCACCCATAATATCGGGGTCGCTAGGATGAGAATTGAAGGGGTCATCAGCAACCACGGAAACTTCTGGAAGCAAATCGGCTAGCGCTCGGATAGTAGTTGATTTTCCAGTACCGCGATCGCCCATTATCATTACGCCGCCAACTTTGGGGTCAATCACATTTAAAATTAGAGCCAGCTTCATTTCTTCCTGACCCACAATGGCGGTAAAAGGAAATACCACGCGCCGCGCTGTAGAAGTCTTTTGATTAGTAGGACTCACTGATAAATTACCTTTATATATTTCTCTATTACCGTTTTTATTTTGCCATATTAGGGAATTGGGGGATAGGGGGATGGTGAGATGGAGAAGAGTTGGGAGTTAGGAGTTAGGAGTTAGGAGTTGGGAGTTAGGAGTTATAAAAACATTTGTAGTGGAAGTATCTTGCGGACATTGCTGTTTTTCAAACCGAAGAATTCCTAATACCCAATTACCAATCCCCAATCCCCAATCCCCCATGCCCAATTACCAATTAATTAAATTGTTATTTAGTCACAAGTTATTCGACAAAAGTATATTTTGTCACTTAACACTTCGTTAAACTGGACTATACCATTGTATAAAGCATAAGTTATTGTTACTTGCAACTTAAGTATTTTTTCTTGGTTATGAGTAGTTTGATTTTGGCTGTTGATAAATCTATTGAAGTTAATTCAATTTTGGATTTTAACAACGGATGTTTTGGGTTTTGGTTATTAATTAAGTGGGAGTCGCGACTCAATCTAAAATTCATAGGTGGGTTAAGAGGATAAAAATGATAGGGGTTTGGTGGTAGGTATGGTTATAGATTTACGAAAGTTTTTTCAAGCTACGAATCCGAGCAAAACTCTAGTTATCGAAAATGCTGAGGACGAAAAGTACTATATTGATTTTTCTTCGGTAAGAGGTGGCAAAATTATTCAGGAGTTGCGGGATAATATTACTTTTTTCTCGCCGGATCGACCTACTTGTGTTTTGTTTACGGGACATATTGGCTGTGGTAAGTCTACTGAATTGTTGCGGTTGAAGGCGGAATTGGAGGGTGAAGGCTTTTATGTGGTCTATTTTGAGTCTAGTGAAGATATGGAAATGGCTGATGTTGATATCGGTGATTTCTTACTGAGTGTGGCTCGTCGGGTTAGTCAGAGTCTAGCTGATATGAGTTTGGATGAACCTAGTTTGTTAAAGGAATTGTTACAAGGTGCTTGGCGGGTTCTAAATGCAGAAGTTCTAGGGATGAAGGCTAAACTTCCGGGTGTGGGAGATGTTGGTATTAGTTCGGACTCTGATAAGTTTTCTCTGTCTTTTGGGATTGGAGAGATTACAGCGAAAACTAAGGATGATGCTACTTTGCGAGGCAGACTTAATCAATATTTGGGGCCTCAAAAGACTAAGCTGTTGGAGGCGATTAATTCTGAATTACTTGAACCTGCTGTAGAAAAATTAAAGCAACAGGGTAAGAAAGGGTTGGTAGTAATAGTTGATAATCTCGATAGGGTAGATTCTCGTGCTAAGTCTTGGGGAAGACCGCAACAAGAGTATCTATTTATCGATCAGAGCGAGTATTTAACGAAGTTAGGATGTCATGTTGTTTACACGATGCCTTTGGCGTTAAAGTTCTCTAATGATTATGGTAATTTGACGCAAAGATTCCCAGAAGACCCAAAGGTGTTACCAATGGTATCAGTAGAATTACCAGATGGAAGCATTTTTGAACCGGGGATGGTATTGTTACGACAAATGGTTTTAGCGCGAGCTTTTCCGGATTTTAGTCCGCAGCAGCGTCTAAATAAAATTACTGAAGTTTTCGACGATGCCAAAAGTTTAGATAGATTGTGTCAGGTAAGTGGGGGGCACGTGCGGGATTTGCTGCGATTGTTGAATAACTGGATTCAAAAGGAAAGAAAACTTCCTTTATCTCGTGAAACTTTAGAAGCTTTGATTCGCTACCGTCGCAACGAAATGACTATGCAAATTTCCGATGATGAATGGGAATTATTGCGTCAGGTGAAAAAGCGGAAGAAGGTGAGAGGAGATTTGGAGTATCAAGCATTAGTTCACAGTCGTTTGGTGTTTGAATATCGCGATGCCGGTGGAGAATCTTGGTTTGATATCAATCCGATTTTGGCAGAAGCGAGTGAGTTGGAAGAGTGAAAAAAATAGGGCATGGGGGATTGGGGATTGGTAATTGGTAATTGGGTAATTAGGAGTTAAGAGTTATGAGTGAAGAGTTAGAAGATAGCAAAAGATTACAGGGAGACAAGTTAGATATTTCTACCCCCTCTCCCCCTCTCCCCCTCTCTCCCCTTCTCCCCCTCCCCTCCAACGAGGAAGGCTTAGAGGAACTTGCTTGGACTTTGGAAGCTTCGGTGGGTGAGTTTAAGTTGATTTTGGCTCGTTGTAATTATTTACGATTGCGATCGCGATTGGTAAAACGGTTGCGACAGATTACTGATATTGATGTGCGGATTGTAAATTTAAAGCGTACTGATAAGAGTCTTTATCGAATTATTGCCTCTGAGGTTAAGGATAATCCAACCGATGCTCTGATGGTTTTTTACTTAGAGTCGGTGGATAATTTAAAACAAATGTTGAGTGCTAGCAATCAGGTGCGGGAGGAGTTTCGCTCATCGTTTCACTTTCCTGTTGTGCTGTGGGTGACGGATGAAGTTTTACCACAATTGGTGCGCTCTGCAAGCGATTTCGAGAGTTGGGCTACTACCACGGAATTTGCGATCGCGACAAACGAATTAATCACAACTTTGAAGGAAGATACCGATGCATTATTTGCCACAGCTTTAGCCGCAGATGCTTATTGCTTGGGATGGCAAATGGGATACTTGCGTCGTCGGGAGGTGACTACTGCACTGCAAGATTTACAGAGTAGAGGATATGAATTAGAACCCGATCTTAAAGCTAGTGTAGAATTTGTTTTGGGACAAGATGCCTATTTAACAAATCAAATAGAGCAAGCTTTGAAATATTATCATCAAAGTTTGGCTTTTTGGCAAAGTTCGATTGACACTAATAAACTTACTCCCCTCCCTCCTCTGCTGCCTAATTCCAAATTCCGCATGGGAGTAATTTTGTTTTATATCGGATTATGCTATTTTCAACAAGCTCAAAAATATCGTTTAAAATCTGTTGATTATTTACAACAAGCAAAAAAATATTTTCAGCAAAGTATTAATATTTTCAATCGAGCAAATCGTCCTAATTTAGTTGCTAAATTTATCAATCCTTTGGGAGAAGTTTTACAACGTTTGGAAGATTGGAGCGAGTTAAAAAATATTGCTCAACAGTCTTTGGATTTGCAGCAATTGTACGGAAACCCGCTACGGATAGCGCAAGCTTACGGTTTTTTAGCAGAAGTTGCATCGAGCCAAAATCAATATGCTCAAACCAAACAATATGCTTATCAAGCATTACATAATATAGCAAAAGCTCCATCGGCACAATTACAGCATCGTGCTTTGTATTTACTGTTATTAGCTTCTTCAGAAACCCATCTGGAACAAAAACCGCGAGCCATAAAACATCTACAAATGGCGCGGGATATTGGTTCTCAAGATAACCCACATCAATACATTCGTATTTTACAGGCTTTACAACAAGTTTATTGGGAACAACATCGTTATTTAGAAGCATTTCGCGTTAAATTAGAACAGCGTTCTATCGAACAACAATATGGTTTTAGAGCATTTATAGGAGCGGGAATAATTCAACCGCAAAGGCAAGCTAAATTAATTGTAGAAACATTACATACAACTTCCATAAAAGCAGCATCTGTATTAGAAACAGTTGCACCAGAAATGACCGCATCAGGTAGAGGAAAAGACGTACAAAAATTAGTAGAAAAAATTGCCCGTCCCGACTGTAAAATGGTAGTTATTCACGGGTATTCTGGTGTAGGCAAAAGTTCTTTAGTACAAGCAGGATTAGTACCAGCTTTAAAGCATAGTTCTATTGGTTTGCAAGAGATAGTCCCGGTTAAAGTCAGAACTTACACTAATTGGGTATATGAATTAGGAAAACTATTGCTTCAAGCTTTAAAATCCAAAGGAATTCAATTTGGAATGGAAGCAGAAGCGGGAAAAAGAATTTATCAGTTTCCATTTTCTAATCCCGAATCACCAGAAGATATATTAGACTTATTGCGACAAAGTGAATGGCGTAATTTACGAATAGTATTAATTTTCGATCAGTTTGAAGAATTATTCTTTGTTTATGATTCAGCTTATCGAAGAAAGCAATTTTTTGAATTTATGGGAGAATGTTTAAATATTTTAAGTGTCAAAGTTATTTTATCATTAAGAGAAGATTATCTACATTACTTATTAGAATGCAATTGTTTATCGAGCATGAATATAATTAATAATGATATTCTCAGCAAAAATATTCTTTATAAATTAGATAATTTTGCTTCTTCAGACGCAAAATCATTAATTGAACGCTTAACAAAACATTCTAATTTTCATTTAGAAGCAAGTTTTATCGAGCAATTAGTACAAGATTTATCAGCAAAATATGGAGAAGTGCGCCCGATTGAATTACAAGTAGTCGGAGCGCAATTACAAACAGAAAATATTACTACATTAGTTCAATATGAAAATTGCGGGCCAAAAGAAGAATTAGTCAAACGCTACATGAAAGAAGTAGTAGAAGACTGCGGTGACGTTAATCGTCAAGTTGCCGAACTAATATTATATTTACTTACAGATGAAAAAGGTACGCGTCCGCTGAAAACTCGTTCGGAATTAGAAAGAGACTTACGAGCTTTATCTTTAGAAGAATTAAGCAAAGAAACTAATCAATTGGATTTAGTATTAAGGATTTTTGTAGAAGCAGGGATAGTAGTTTTGATACCAGAAAATCCGGCAGATAGATATCAACTCGTACACGATTACTTAGCTGCATTTATTCAAAAACAGCAAAAACCAAGAATCAACGAACTAATTGCAGAACTGAAAAAAGAGAGAAATCAAAGAATACTCAGCGAAGACAAACTCAATCGCATTTATCAGAAAGTATTGCTTAGTGTGCTAATAACCTTAGCAATATTTATCGTACTTGCTATGATGGCGATCGCATTTGCTTGGGAGTAGAAAGTAGGAGTCAGTACCACCGGAGTTAAGAGTTAGTAATTCTTCTCCCCATCTCCCATCTATTACCTATTCGCTGTAAACTGTTTAATGTAGTTCCCTTGCTGCTGATGGACAAGTTACTAGATGAAGTAGCTTCGCGAGAAATTGCCGAGCAAATCGAAAGTAAAGCTAAAAAACCTTTTGACAATGCTTATAAAGCGGTATTGGCAACAGAAGGTGCTGTTTATGCTCAAGGTTTTTTGGTTTTCAAACGTAAGTCTTATCAAGTTCTCGAACACGCTTGGATAGAAATAGATTCGCGAATAATCGATCCTAATTTACCGCATTTAACTAAGGAATCTCAGGAAATGTGGTATTTCACAGCACAAACTTTTACCGTCAAAAAACTTAAAAGGATAATTGAAGAGTCAAAAGAAGATTATCCAGAAGATGACCCATTGCCAATTTATGGTGATACACCTTATGAGTATTATGGGGATGTAATGTTAGGTGGTAAGGAATATTTATCAGCTTACGAGTTAGCAGCTGCCAAATATGAGGAGCTTAATCAACCGTCGATTGAAAATAATTAATTATTAAAGTCAAAGGTTAAAGGTCAAAGGTTAAAATTATAAGACCTGTTCGTTGATTTGATTAGATTTTCCATCGCTAGCAAAATATTCACGGTATCCGCAGATTTTATCTTCACGGACATCAAGGGATACTGCAATTCTGTTTTTAGAAAAAAACCTTTAACTCTCTATTTTATGATATTCAACTAGTGGTATTTTTCTTAGTACAACCAGAAATTCAAGGTTCGTAGTTGCCCTATGTCGCAAGCGGCACGCTGTACTAACAAAATTCTGCGAATAAATCCTATAACTTGTAAACGTAATTACAAAATAATTTACTTAGAAGTAAACAAAAAGCAACAGAAAGTTACGAAGCAAATAATAATAAAAACCAATTGTCAAGCTTAAAAAATATGACAATCTTGTTTTAAGAATATACAATGTTTGATCTGATACTTGACTAAATAGATAATTTAGTATCCAGGTAAAAGTTGCTTGTTAGAGAATGTTACGAGAAATACTTATGGATAGAAGACAATTACTCAAAAAGGGATTATTTGCAGCTACTGGAATCGCAACAAGCTCTTTATTTGGCTGTACATTAACCTCAGCAACAAAGGAAAAAAGTAAATCTCATTGGGGTTATATTGGTAAAGAAGGTCCCGATAACTGGAGTAATATTTCTGAAGATTTTTATGCTTGTCAGTCGGGTACAAGTCAATCACCAGTTAATCTTCAATCGGCTGTTGATGCGGATTTGCCAGCGTTAAAAATAAACTATAAAGATACTCCTCTTCGTATTATTAATAACGGTCATACTATCCAGGTGAATTATCAACCGGGAAGCTTTTTAACTCTTGATAATGAACCATTTGAATTACTGCAATTTCACTTCCATCATCCCAGCGAACATGAAATTGAGGGGGAAGGATTACCGATGGAACTGCATTTAGTTCATAAAAATCAGAAAGGTTCTTTAGCTGTAATCGGTGTTTTTCTCAAAGAAGGTAAAGCAAACCCGACTTTACAAAAAGTTTGGCAAGCAATGCCAATGAAAGAAAGTCGCGAAAAAACAATATCTAATGTAAATATTAACGCTGCTGACTTGTTACCAGAAGATCGAGATTATTATCGTTATTTTGGTTCTTTGACTACACCACCTTGCTCGGAAACTGTAAACTGGATTGTTTTGAAAGAATCCGTTGAAATTTCTTCTCCACAGGTACAGAAGTTTGCTCAAGTATTTCCTATGAATGCAAGACCAGTACAATTGGTTAAGCGGAGATTTTTACTGGAATAGATATCAGTTACCAGTTAACTTCTAGCTTCCAATTCCTAAGTAGGTAGGCGCAATTAATTCTCTCCGGCTTCCCTCTCTTTAATAAGGCTACGGTGTACACAGAAGTCTTGTATATTGGTTTCACAGCGTTTAGATCCCCCCTAACCCCCCTTAAAAAAGTGGGGAATTGGATTGAAAGTCCCCCTTGAAAAGGGGGATTTAGGGGGATCTTCGAGATGTGTGTACACCGTAGCTTTAATAAGGAGAGGGATTGAGGGTGAGGTTTTATATTTAGTTCGATCTACTTACTACCTTCTCCTAATTCCTAACTCATAACCCTAACTACACAGACGTAGCACTACTACGTCTCTACACCTCTTATTCTGTGTTCGATTTCTTCTGCTAATTTATCTAGAGAAACTTCAATTTGTTCTCCTGTTTTCAAATCTTTCAAACTTGATTTTTCTGCTGCTGCTTCGTCAGTACCAATAATTACGCAAAATTGAATTCCTTGTTTGTCGGCGGCTTGAAACTGTTTACCCAAACCGCGTTTATCAAAGCTGGTAATTACGTTAATTCCTGCTTGACGCAATTGTTGAGATACTTTTAAATAAAGTGGCATCAAATCAGCCTGTAAATTAACTACCATTACCTGTGCTGGTGTTGCAGACAAGCTTTTTAATATATCGGCTTTCAACAATCTACTCATCAACCGAGTTAAACCGATAGAAATACCAACTCCGGGCATTTTTTCACCTAAAAATGTCCCGACTAACTCTTCATATCTACCACCAGAACATATACTTCCTAACGCTTCATGTCCTAACAAAGTTGTTTCGTAAACGGTGCCGGTATAATAATCTAAACCGCGTGCGATCGCCAAGTCAATGCAGTAACGATTGTCGGCGACTCCTAAATCCCTAACTCCAGAAATAACGGTTTCTAATTCGTTTAAACCTAACTTAAATTGTTCGGCTTCTGGCATACTTTGGGCAAGATGCTGAAGTTTACTTAAAACCTCATCTACCGAACCTTTTATATTGACAAATTCAATAATTTTATCGGTTTGTGCCGCCGGAATATCTTGTTTTTCTAGCTCTTTTTTAACTTTAGCTTCGCCAATTTTTTCTAAATTATCAATTATTCCGACACAAGTTTTAATTTTATCTTCGGTAACACCAACCGACTTAAAGAAACCTGTTAAAACTTTGCGGTTGTTTATCCGAATCAGAAAATCGCCAATATTTACTGCTTCAAATATTTCCGAGATAATTGCAGGCATTTGAGCATCATAAAGTAAACTCAATTCCCGACGAGCAATTACGTCAATATCGCATTGACGAAACTGGCGAAAACGTCCGTCTTTTGCTCTTTCGCCGCGAAATACAACATCCATTTGATAGCGAGCAAAAGGAAAGGTTAAATTATTTAAATTCCGGGCAATATAAGCCGCTAAAGGAACAGTTTGATCGAACTTTAACGCCCTAGCTTCCGAATTATTATCATCAGATTTAGTTTTTCCCGATTCTTCTTTTTCAGCTTGTTTATTCGGCGGTAAAATCGGACTAATACCGTAGATAATATTATCACCTTGATTCCCCTTAGCTTGCAAAACCTCCAAACGTTCCACAGCAGGAGTTTCAATCGGCGTAAATCCGTAACTTTCATATACTTTACGGATAGTATCCATCAAATAAGATTCTAAACGCTTTTCACCTGGTAAAAATTCAGGAAAACCGCTGGGATTAGAGTAATTTATTTTTTCAGATTTTGGCATATTAGTGAACAGTGTTAGCGTTAGCGGAGCGTGTCCGACAGGACATAGCGTGTCCCAGAGGGACATACAGTGAACAGTTAGCAGTTATTAAATATAGCAATCCAGTTAGCAGTTGTTAAAAAAAATTATGTTTATTTGTATTTATGAAGTAGTGGGTTAGCTACTAACTCCTAACTCCTAACTCCTAACTCCTAACTCCTAACTCTTTTATACTCTTTCTTCTTGAATCAATGTACGTTTAAATACCCGATTATCTTTAAACCAATGCAAAGTCCGATAACGGTAATTATTGCACTGACTGATATTAATCATTTCATATATATAAGCATTAGAAACTCCTTTATAAGCAAACCATAAAATTATAGTTGAATCGTCAACTTCCCAGGCTTTACCCATAATCCGCTCTGTATCAAATATCAGCTTTTTATCCTTATATATCCCAGGAAATTGATGTTCTTCCTGTTTTCCATCTGCCCAAGTATAGCGATTCATTTGATGATAAGGATAGTCGCCAGTTTCAGGAAATTCGCAGCTAAAATACGATTCATATTTATCAATAATTTTTCCTTCGCTGTCAACTACTGTATAAGTACCCTTCCACTCTCCTTGATGACGAAAAAGAACCGGCATTTCTTTTTTAATATTTGACATGGATAGTTGGTAGTTGGTAGTTGGTAGTTGGTAGTTGGTAGTTGGTAGTTGGTAGTTGGTAGTTGGTAGTTGGTAGTTGATAGTTGGTAGTTGATAGTTGATGAGCCGCACCCTCCCGGTGAAAGTGGTTAGGAGTAGGGAGTAATAATTAGTTAGTAACTGCTCACTGATTAAACCACCAAGGATCGTAATTGTCGTTAGTTTTAATCAAAAATGCTTTTTTGCGGATAAATCTTGTTAATGCTGATGCACCCATGCGGGAAGCTCCTAATCCAGAAAATTTAAAGGCATTTTTCTCGGCTTCGTGCATCATGCCTGTTAAACCTGCATCATTAATACTTATAGCACCTGCATCTATTTGACGGGCTATTTCTAATGCTTCGTCTGGCGATTGGGCAAATACTGCGGCACTTAATCCATAATAAGTGTCGTTTGCTAATTCGATGGCTTCTTCTGCTGTAGAAAAAGACATGATGGGCATTATTGGGCCAAATGTTTCCTCGTTCATTAACTTCATATCATGATTTACTTCGGTAATTACTGTGGGGTGACACCACCAGCCACCACCTATTTCTTCAACTTTACCACCGCAGTGAATTACCGCACCTTTTTCTACTGCGTCTTGTAAATGTTCGTTGATTATTGCTACTTGCTTTTCGGAAATAATTGGCCCGATTTCTCCACTTTCTAATGTCGGATAAGCAAGGTTTAATTTATGGGCTTTGGCTACAATTTTATGGTAAAAATCTTCATAAATATTCTTAGCAACATAAATTCTTTCTATTGATAGACACGATTGCCCGGTGTTAACTACAGAACCCCATAATATAGCAGAAGTAGCTAATTCTATATCTGCCGATTCTAATACAATTGCTGGGTCTTTTCCTCCTAATTCTAAAAAAGCCGGAATGAAACGACGAGCTGCTGCGATCGCAACTTGTTGCCCTGTTTCGACGCTGCCTGTAAAGCATACCAGGTCTACGTTTTCAACCAAAGTGGCTCCGGTTTTACCATCCCCCTCAATAAAAGTGAATACATCCCTTAGTTGGGGAATATTACTAATTGCATTCATCAAAGGAGCCATAAATCTTGGCGTGAGTTCGCTGGGTTTAACAATTACCGCACAACCAGCTAATAATGCTGGAATACTATCAATAGTAGATAATAATAAAGGAAAATTCCAAGGACTTATAACGCCGACTAAAGAATAAGGTATTGCCGTTTGTTGTAGATTAATAAACGAAATTGAGGTTCCTTTTTCAGTATCTTTTAATAATTTTGTACTTAGCCTACACCATCTTTCAATACTCGATAAAAAAGAATCAATTTCTAAGTTGGATTCTCTAAGCCTACCTGTATCAATTGTCAAAGCTTCCGTCAATACATCTCGATTTGAGTATATAGTATCCTTCAACTCTAATAAAGCATCGATTCTTTCACTTAATCCCGAATCAAACCAACTTTGTTGCGCCCTCCGCAGACGATTGCATTGCTGAGCTAAAAGCTTCTCTGGTGGAGGTACAATTACGTAATCATATTTTCCCGTGCGGGGGTTGCGGATTTCGATTGGTTTGGACATGGACTAAGGAGTTAGGAGTTAGGAGTTAGAAGTTAAGAGTTAAGAGTGAGAAAGTGAAGAAAGCTTTAGTATTGCTCTCTCTAACTTTGATTTATTAATAAATCGGCGAATGCTACCATGTTTCACCTGCACCCATTTATGTAAGCACTATATCGCGATCGTTAATGATTTAAAACCCTGGTAAAGTAGTTAACTGTCTGAAGGTAGATGGTTTTTAGCTTTTCCACAGTTTATTTTTCTTCAGTAAGTTTTATATTTTATTTTTTATGTCTATTGAATTTATGGAATGAATATAGTAAATATAGTAAATTTATTAATGCCAGGTTTTAATTTTAGCTAACAAATAGTATTAACTCTGATTAAAACAAGATTTTTACGCCTAATTTTTTTGCTGAATAATATAACTAATAGTTCGACAAGTTTAGCTGTTAAAAAAGGATTAAAAATATAAAAATATGGCTCATCCGTACTTGGTATGCTAATTAAATAGTCTTTTTAAGACAGTAGGCAGTCGGCAATCGGCAGTAGGGGGGAGAAGTAAAGCATTAACTTATAGTGTTAATTAAAAAATCCTGAAACGACTGACGGGACAAGCATTTAGAGTATTTAAATTCTGAATTTAGCATACTATAGCAATCCTAAATGATTTGTAAGAAATTGATACTTTATCTGGCGGTTAAAACCGCTACTACACAAACGAAGTCCACCTGCGTGGACTTAATAAAACAACCCGCGCAGGCGGGTTTTGCCTGTATAGCCGCGACTTATAGTCGCCAGGTATGAATAAAAAATTACTTATTATTTCAATCCTACATCTACGTGTTTTCTCACGTTCAAATTCGGATTGCTATATGTGTCCCACAGGACATATGCTTCGTTTCACTATCTCTCTGAGCCGCACGCGACCTGGGAACGCTAACGTTCGACTCGCAATGACATTGTGTAATTAATTTGTAATTAATTTGTAATTAATTATGTTTAAGTAGGTTGGCGTTGAAAATTGTAATTGGGACAAGTTAAATTTCACTAAATTTAATTTAGTGTCTAAAGCAATTTACAATCCAAAATCCTGAATCAAAAATCCTATAAGCCGCCCCATAAAGCTTTAACTAATTTATCAGTTAATTCCGTTCCCAATATCTGCGCTGCCATCTGATTACCGGGGTCGCCTTCAGCACTGCTACGACGTATAAAATAATCCCGTTCGGCTAAAACAGACCGCATATTTTCGGTTACTTCTGTTGCTTCATCTACCCATAATAGCCAGCGTTCGGTCATTTCATGGGCAACAGAGCGAATTAAGTGGAGTGTATTATCATTAGGCAAACAGGTATAACACAAACTTATGGGAGATTGAAATGAACGTACATAAGCGCTTTTGCTAGTAAATGATGTTAAATCTGGATTTGCTTGTAATTTCAAAAATGTCTCATTTACGGGTTCGTAATAGCTATTAAGATATTCAAGGTCGGTATAAAGATCGGTACGAGGAATATAATCTATATAAAAGAAAACATGAGGAAGCGTACCGAATTCAAACACTAAATGTGGAACTTGAATATGAGAACTCAACCAAGTTGTTAAGCGCATAGTATTGAAATTCGATTTTCCCGGATTTCCTAACCAAGAATGCACCAACCAATCAATCTCTTCTCCTTTAAAAGTATTCAACGAACCTTTTAAATTACCATCTTGACTGCTGTATTCTTGTAAATCTTGAGTAGATGCTTGTGGTTGTAAATCAAAACGTGTTTCTATTTTCTGTTTCAGTTCGCAGGTGATTCCCCATAACTGTTCAAAAACATATTTACTATCTGTATTCATCGGTTTATTCCTCTTTTTAGTTACGCTAATATCATAAAGTTAAAAGCTAAGAGTTATAAATGAAAACACAATTTCAGCACGCAATGCTTCCGCAAGCCAACCATGATGAATTGGCACGGGAAAAATTTGTAGAAAGTATGAAAAAGTATGTGGTTAAAAATCTTACCCCCGGGAATAAATTAGTCTACGAAAAAATAGCTAAGCCAAAGTTTGAGCTTGAGCATCAACGCACACCCGAAAATCGTTTTGAGATTCAGCGAATTATGCAGCAGCAACCCTACTATAAATGGTGGGGGGCGCTAATGCGGGTTAATCAAGAAATGTTGTGGGATGCAGTAAATGTTAGCGTCGAGCGACAACTACCTGAATTGATCGAGCGTGCAAAAGATAAGGGAGAAGCATTAGGTACTTTAACTCTCGACCCCGATTTTAAAATTCCCGCTTATCAAACTGCCGTGGACATTCACTGTATGCCTGGTAGCTATCACAGTGATTATATTGAGAATGATATTGCTGCTGGTGCTACTTATGACCGTGGCGTTTATATTTATGGTATCGGCTGGCTGGGGCCACTTAATGATGATATGGGACTTTCTATAGTAAAAAACTACCTCAAGCCAGAATATCCCGATTTCAAACCCCAAAAAATTCTCGATATGGGATGTTCTGTAGGTCACAGTACTCTCCCTTATGTAGATGCTTACCCAGAATCGGAAGTATTTGCTATAGATATTTCAGCGCCGATGTTGCGTTACGCTAGCGCACGAGCAGAAGCCATGAGTAAACGGGTACATTTCTCACAGCAAAATGCCGAATGCACCAACTTTGCTTCGGAATCTTTTGACCTAATAGTTTCCCATATTTTGCTACATGAAATTCCCCCATCAGCTATCCGTAAAGTTATGCGCGAGTGTTACCGTCTGCTTGCACCTGATGGAATAATGATTCATGTCGAAGCACCCCAATACAAACACATGGATTTGTTTAGCCAGTTTATATATGATTGGCAAACCGCGAACAACAACGAACCTTTCTGGAGTGCAATGCGCGATTTAGATTTAACAGAAGTTGTGACATCTGCGGGTTTTGATAAGGATAAAATTGACCAAACTTTTGTTCCGAATGGTGCGTGGAAAGCAAAAGCGGTGAATGCTAATTCTCTAATTGGAAAAACGGCAAGTAGGGGTAATTGGTTTATCGTTAAAGCTTCTAAATAATTTGTATTTGTTTGTATTTGTTAATCTTTTAAATGGGGAAGTAGCTAAAATGGCGAAAACAGCCAAGGGAAAACAACCAATTTATTTTGATAACCCGCACATCGATAAATTGTTAGCGATAGTAATGGCTTTGACTGGTGAGGTTTCAGTTTTGCGGGAACGGCTTGACACTATCGAGCGTTTGCTTGAAACAAAAGGTAATGTCTCAATTGCTGAAATTGAATCCTACCAAGCAGATGAAAACGTAACTCAACAGCGCGAGCAGTGGCGTGATGCTTATCTGGAGCGTGTCTTACGGGTATTGCAACAAGACTTGGAAGCTTTGAATCAGAAATGACACTTTACTACTAAGTACCCGTGCAAAATTAATTTAACATTTCGTTTGGATAGGGTTGGGGGGAAAAGGGAACTCTTAACAGCTATATAACTGACTAGTAAATATACAATTAATGCAGGCTTACCTACTTACTAGCTCTTTTTATTGGTTTTGAGTGGTTCGTTTTCTCGGTAAACTTTGGGAGACGTTATGTATAACGTCTCTACAAACCGTCGAAAAATGAAATGAACTACTACTCGATCGCATTAATTATCTAAAGCCTCGTCTTTATTATCAATAAAAATGGAGTAAAATCACAACTTCCTCTAACCCGTGACTGATGACTTTTTCGCAGAATTTTCGTTGAAAGACAATAAAATTTCATCTACCTTTTCTAAAGTCAAATTTTGCCGTTCTGCTAATTCTTTAATTTCGCGAGTAATTATCTGAATTTGAGTTGAATCTAAGTTAAGTCCGAGTTCATTCATGCGATGGGTAATTGCATGAGTTCCTGTTAGTTTGTGGTTGATTAGTACCGAGCGAGTTATTCCAAAATCTGTGGGAGAAATTAGTTCGTAGGTATTTGAATTATTCAAGATTGCTTTTGTATGAACTCCGGCTTTATGAGTAAAGGCATGCTCGCCAACTATATAGTGATTAAAGGGAATCGAGATTCCAAGTTTATTCGCGACAATTTGATGTAAATGAAGAAGATTTTTAAGATTATATTTATTACGTAAAGCTTCAGAATCTAGAGTATATAAACGAGCAATTAATCCAGCTAAAGGAGTAATCCCATTCCTTTCACCAATTCCTAATACACTTGTATCAATATGGGTAGCACCGGCTTCAAAGGCTGCATAACTGTTTGCGATCGCGCACCCGGTATCATTATGAGCATGAAACTCGATATCTTGAGAAAAACATTGACGTAAAGTCTGTACTAATTGCGAAACTTGTTGTGGTGTTGCAACACCAACGGTATCGGAAATTCCCAAACGATTAACAATTCCTAATTCCGCAATAGCAAGATAAACTTTCAACAAATCTGAAAATGAACTGCGGAAAGAATCTTCTGTGGAAAAACGCAGTTCTGTTTCAGGGCTTTGTTGATGAATAAAGTTAATTACTTCACTAGCAAGATCGATTACTTGATTAATTTCTTTACCATGACCAAATTTACGTAAAAGTGGAGAGGTTGCCATAAATATATTGATACCGTTAACCCCCGTATCCAAAGCTTTTTTAGCATCATCTAAATTGCAGCGAATGTGGGTTAAAACTTTTGCTTGCAAGCCTAAGTGAGCTAAAAGCTGACAATCTTTAAATGATTGAGGGGAAGCAGATGGAGATGTAGCTTCTATGTATTCTACTCCAAAAGCATCAAGTTCTCTTGCTATTTCAATTTTATCTTCAGAAGAGAAGTTAGCATAGCAAGATTGTTCGCCTTCACGCAAAGTAGAGTCAATAATCGCTAACTTACTAAATGACATTAACTATATTTCATAACAGCTTGATTCATTTTACAGTAGTTTAGTTTAATGGTATTCAGTTTTTTTGAAAATAAATCCAACTTTTCTTACTTTTCTTAGCTAATTCGATGTTTTTACAGAAATTAATCTTGTTGCAAATACTTTTGTTTGAAGATGAGCAATTCCAGTAGTAAAATGTACAAGCTTATTTATTCTCTCGCTATAAACACTTGTAAAAAAGTTAAATTAAATAATGATAGATCGCAATAAAAGTCTGCAAGGTAAAACAACTATAGTTACAGGTTCGGGTCAAAATATTGGTAGAGCGATCGCATTACTTTTTGCTTCATGTGGTGCGAATGTTGTAATTAATGGTCATAAGAATCAAGAAGCGATCGAAAAAGTTGCTCAAGAAGCTCGTGAAAATGGCGCTCAAGCAATTGCAATTATGGCAGATGTCAGCAATCCAGATGCAGTTCAAAACATGGTTGATACTGCTACCCAAAAATTTGGCGGGGTTGATATTATTGTTTCCAATGTATCACACAGACGAAAACAATCTTTCTTAGATATTTCCATTGAGGATTGGCATCAAGTTATAAACACCAATTTAAATTCAGCATTTTATCTAGCCAAAGCAGCAGTAGCGGGGATGAAAGCCAGAGGATGGGGACGCATTATTCATATTTCAGGCTTTGACGGAACAATTGGAGCATCCCACCGCGCTCATAATGTTACTTGTAAAGGGGGTTTGGATGCTTTGGTAAAAGGGCTTGCCACAGAATTAGCCCCATACGGAATCACCGCAAATGCAATTAGCCCCGGCACAATTAATACTAATCGTATTGCTGAGAATTACCCCAATTTAGAGGCTAAATACGAACTTCTCAAAAAACTCATACCCGTGCGTCGTTTGGGTAGTTGTGAAGATATAGCAGAAGCTTGTTTGTATCTCGCTTCAGATTATAGCGGTTTTGTTAACGGTCAAGTAATTCAAGTTAATGGTGGTGCGTTAACGATTTCTTCTCATTTAGAACCGATTTTGGAATAAATCGGAAAATAGGTGTATTAGTAGTACTCCTTTTCATTTGTTTTTATGGTTTGTAGAGACGTTATACATAACGTCTCCCAAAGTTTACCGAGAAAATGAACCAATTTGTTATTGTAGGTTGGGTTGAACGAAGTGTAAGCGGAGCTTTCTCGTAGACTAACCCTCTCAATATGTTTATGCAGTAATCCCGGATGGTGCGTTAGACGTGTTTAATTTATCTTTTATACATGAAATAGTCGTGCGTCTAACACACCCTACAAAATCGAAAATACTCTTCGGGTAGATATAAAATCAGGCAGTAGATAGATACACTTGCCTACCGAATTTCCATATATAAAACTATATGCGAATAATTACGATCGGGGGAAGCGACTATCATTACTCAATCATCAGATGTCATCATCGATAAACACCAAGATAAAGTTATTGCTCAAGCTTTGGAAAATGCGTTAGAAATTGCTGATTTTTGTCAATCAAATGCTGCAAATATTGATACAAATGGCGCTTTCGCCCAACGCGAATTTGAGTTAATTGCACAAGCCGAACTATTGACTGCACCGCTTCAAGCCTCGTTTGGGGGATGGGGTGCAGGATTTAATAGTAATGTAATGTACGAAACATTAATGTTACTTAAACATATCGGACGCGGTAATTTAGCGGTTGGTAGGGTTTATGAAGGACATATTAATGCTTTGCAATTAATCCAAACTTTGGGTACTAAAGAGCAAATTGAAGCTTATGCTCGTGATGCTCGTAACGGGAAAATTTTTGGGGTTTGGAATGCCGAAGCTAACGACGGTGTAAAGGTTATTCCCCTAGATAATTGCCGATATCGTCTTGAAGGTGCAAAAACTTTTTGTTCTGGTGCGGGTTATGTAGATCGTCCTTTTGTGAATGGGGTGTTACCCGATGGTGGCTGGCAAATGTGTATAGTACCGATGGAGAAAGTGAAGACGGTTAGCGATGAAAGTTGGTGGCAACCTCCGGGAATGAAAGCTACAGCAAGTTATAAGATAGATTTTACTGGAGTTGAATTATCCCAAACCGATTTAATTGCTCAACCGGGGGATTACTACCGTCAGCCTTGGTTAACCGCTGGGGTGATTCGGTTTGCAGCCGTACAGTTGGGAGGTGCAGAAGCTATATTTGATGCGACTCGCGAGTTTTTGCGGCTTTTGCAACGTACTGAAGACGCTTATCAAAAACAACGTTTGGGTAAAATGGCGATCGCTATCGAAAGCGGCAATCTGTGGTTAAAGGGTGCGGCTGATAAAATCGCTGCTTATGCTCCAGTTTTTGGAGATTACGCAACGGTGAAAAATCCCCAAGCAAATCAATTGGTTGCTTATACTAACATGGTGCGAACCGCCATCGAACAAATTTGCATTGATATTATGCAGCTTTGCGAGCGTTGTGTAGGAACTCGCGGTTTGCTACCACCTCACCCGATGGAACGTTTAATTAGAGACTTAACTTTATATTTGCGTCAACCAGCCTTTGATATTGCTGTTGTCAATCCTGGAGAATTCGCTGCAAATGAAACCTTATCCGTACATTCGCTTTGGGCATGAAAGAGCTAACAAATCCCGATATTTTACCTTTGCGGAAGGTTGACAATATTGCTCAAAGTCCCATTCTTGTGGTTGCACCGCATCCCGATGATGAGACTTTAGGCTGTGGAGGTGCGATCGCTTTACTAAATTCTTTAAACTGCGATGTCCGCATATTGGTGATGAGTGACGGTACGCTTTCACACCCCCGCTCTCGGAAATATCCCGCAGCTAAATTAAAGGCTTTACGTGAAAGTGAAACGATTGCAGCCTTATCTGTATTGGGAGTAGAAAGTAAAAAAGTAGATTTTTTGGGTTTACAAGATGGCTCAATTTCCACATATTATTCTCAGAAAAGAACAAACGCTATTGCTGCTTGCTGTGAAAAGTTAATAGAAATAGCTCCCCAAACTATATTTTTACCTTGGCGTTACGATCCACATCCAGATCATCGCGGCACTTGGAGTTTAATTAATACAGCTTTATCATGTGTATCTTTAAAACCCCGAATTATAGAATATCCGATTTGGGATTGGGACCCCCAACAGCGTAAAAGTATACCAGATTCCGAACAAGTAGACTGTTGGCGGTTGGATATTAATCAAGTCGTGGAATTGAAGACACTTGCAATCAAAGCTTATCGTTCCCAAACAACCAACTTAATCGACGACGATCCAGAAGGGTTTCGTCTTTCTCCCCAAATGCTGGCTAATTTCGCTCGCCCTTGGGAAGTTTATTTATCAGTGAGCAGTGAACAGTGAACAGTGAACAGTGAACAGTGAACAGTTAGGAGTTAGGAGTTAGCAGTTATGAGTTACGAATGTAGTGGGAGCGTCTCGCTCCCTATATCTACTTACTCTACCCCCTCTACCCCCTCTACCCCCTCTACCCCCTCTACCCCCTCTACCCCCTCTACCCCCTCTACCCCCTCTACCCCCTCTCCCCCCTCTACCCCCTCTACCCCCTCTCCCCCCTCTACCCCCTCTCCCCCCTCTCCCCCCTCTATCTCCTAGTACCCTTGTCCCCCCGTCTCCCCATCCCCCCGTCTCCCCATCCCCCCTCTCCCCCATCCTATGAAACTAGCAATTTTTGACATCGATGGTACGCTTACGCAAACGAACGATATAGATACTCAATGCTATGTAAAAGCGTTTGCAGAGGAATTTGATATTACAGGAATTAATACTAATTGGAGTGATTACGGACACACTACCGATTCAGCGATTTCTATCCAGATTTTTCAAGATTTTTGGGGACACTCTCCCAAGGAAGAGGAATTATTAAAGTTAAAAAACCGCTTTGTAGAATTGTTGAAGTCGAGTTATGCGGTTGATAATCAAATGTTTTTAGAAACACCTGGAATCTTCAATATGCTGCGTAAAATTGCGGTTGAAGATTGGGCGATCGCCTTTGCGACGGGTGGATGGTTGGATTCTGCTTCGATGAAACTTGAAGCGATCGGATTGAATTTTACTAAATTTCCCATAGCTAGCGCTGATGATAGTATTTCGCGGGAAGAAATTGTCAAGACGGCTATATCTAGAGCCGAGGAAAAATATGGTGTTGCCGATTTTGACAAAATAGTTTGCATCGGGGATGGGATTTGGGATGTTTTGACGGCAGTACAGTTGCAATTACCTTTTGTCGGGGTTACTAGCGATCGACAAGTGCTACAAGATGCTGGAGTAAAGCAAGTTATTACAGACTTCACCGATTTTGATGAATTTATAGAAGCCTTAAATAACGCTAGTATTCCACAGCAGCAGTACGTGCAAAAATCTTCTTTACCAGCAAGTTATTTTGAAGCTCTTTATACTACCGATCCCGATCCGTGGAAGTTTGAAACTAGCGAGTATGAAATCAAAAAGTATCAAGCGACTTTAGCCGCTTTACCAAAAGAGTATAATAACGCTTTTGAAATCGGTGGTTCTATCGGTATTTTAACTGAGCAATTAGCAGATAAATGCAAATCTTTGCTTTGTGTTGATGCATCTAAAATTGCCCAAGAGCAAGCAATTGAACGTTGTAAGCATCTTTCTCAAGTACGGTTTGAGGTGATGTGCTTACCGCAGCAATTTCCCGAAGAAATGTTTGATTTAATCTTAGTTTCTGAAGTCGGTTATTACTTGTCTTGGGAAGATTTGCTTACAGCACGACAAATGATTTTAGAACATTTACAACCGGGGGGACATTTATTGTTAGTGCATTGGACTCTTTTCGCTCAAGATTATCCTTTAAACGGCGAGCAAGTACACGATGCTTTCATGGAATTCACTCCCGATAAACTGCGACATTTAAAAGGGCAACGAGAGGAAGAATATCGTCTGGATCTATTTGAGCGGGTTTGAACAGTTAACAGTTAACAGTTAACAGTGAGCAGTGAACAGTTAACAGAGATATTCTACTTTGCGTTTTTTTGCGTTTCGCAAATCTTGCAGAATCTTCCGCAACTGTGGAATAGCTTCTCGAATATCCACCTTACCCCAACGAGCAAGCCAAATTCCTTGTTGTAAAGAACGCTGTTCGATACGTTCAAACAGGGTATTGAAGGATTGAGGCTGATGCAATTGTTGGGTAAGCCATTGAGTATCTATTCCAAAAGTGTTTGCTAATTCTTCTATATTTTGAGTTGATGGATAACCTTTGAGAATGCACCACCAAAGTACCCATAGTTGATGACGCGCTCGAAAACGAGTTGCAACTGCTTCACCTGGTTCAACCATAAAAGCCTGACTTCCCGTTTTTGTCCATTGCTTCAACTGGTTAGCTAAACCTACTTCACTACGTCCGGTAACTCTAGCTGAAGTTACAACTTTTACTAACGGACTGTGGCGAAATCGGGCATTTACACGCAGTAAAACACGGTAAAAAGCTTCATCTTCGGGAGTTCTGACGGCGGGTAAACCTCCAGCCAAAGCATACATTTCTACCGTGACTGCCAAACTAGCGCCGTAATGTTGAAAATGTCGGGGAAACGGATCGTAAAAATTTGGATTGAGGTAACTTTCTAACTCTGCAATTAAATAACGGTAGCCGACTTCTCGTAAATAGCAAGCCTTAGCATCGGGATGTAATGTGCTTCTGTGGCTACTTTGAATAATAATTCTTCCACCTACAGCATCGACACCGCGATTGATTTCATATAAATTAGCGGCTATCCAATTAGAACTAACTTGCGAATCACCATCAGTAGAAGCAATTACCCCGCGTCTGCGTCCCAAACTGTGCAAACGATGGTATGCTTCATCCATCAACATCTTGCGAACTCTGCCAATGTAAGCCTGAGTTGGGGGTAGAGTTACTTCAACAACGTGCAGCGCTAAATCGGGATGTTGGGCTGCGAAATTATTTGCGAGATCCGTTGAATCATCGCTACAATTATTTGCTAAAACAATGATTTCGTAACGTTTGGGATCGAAACGCCGTCCGTGTAAATCTGTCTGATAAGCTAAAGCTTCAAGAGTATTGCGAAGAGTTTCGGCTTCATTCCGAACCGGAACGATCGCACATATTTCGCATTCTCTTAGAGGTGGTATTTTAACTAAAGGTTGAGTAAACTGCCGTTGGGATATAGCTTCTGATGTTACTACTTGTAAAAGCTTATCCATAGAAAACTTCTCTTGATTCTTTACAAACCAAATAATTGCTGTTCATTTATTTATAATTCAAGCTTTTAGAATTATTTAATACAATTTAATTTTCCTTTTTTTAGGATTATTTTTACTCCGCCCAAAGTGATATTATTTTTAATATTTATCAATAAATAAAATCAGCAAATTAATACTTGATTAATTTACCGATTTATAATTAATATTCCCCAAGGTATATATATTTAGGGTTGTCTTACTGATGGGAAACCCGGCTTTCATAAAGGGGAGATGGGGATGGGGAGATGGAGAGATGGTGGGATGAGAAGGAGACAAGGGGACAAGGGGACAAGGGGATGGGGAGATGGGGAGAAGGGGGAGACAATGGGACAATTATTAACTAGTAACTGGTAACTCCTAACTCCTAACTCCTCACTCCTCACTCCTCACTTTTAACTCCTAACTACTCATTATTTTTTCTTAATCGGAATCTCCACTACAAATTCCGCACCTTCATCAGGTGTTGAATGAAAATACAATTTACCATCATGTTTTTCCCAATATAAATTTTTTCTCTTCCCTATTCCCTGTTCCCTATTCCCTATTCATTTATTTTTTATGATAAATAGGAATCTCAATGATAAATTTTGTACCTTCCAAAGGAATAGAATCAAAAGATAATTTACCACCATGTTTATCTGTAATAATTTCATAGCTGATAGACAAACCCAAACCCGTGCCTTTTCCTACTTGCTTCGTTGTAAAAAATGGGTCGAATACTTTTGAATGTATTTCAGGAGGAATACCACAAGCATTGTCAGCAATAATGATTTTTATATGATTATTATCAACTTTATGAGTAGAAATGATAATTTGATTAGAATTATTTTTTTGACTATCTGGTTTTTCTTCAAAAGCATCGATAGCATTTGCAATAATATTCATAAACACTTGATTTAACTGACTGGGATAGCATTCCACATTAGGAATATCGCCATATTTTTTAATAACTTGAATCTGAGAATGTTCTGATGTTGCTTTTAACTGATTTCCTAGAATCATCAAAGTACTATCAATCCCTTCTTGAATATCAACTTTTTTGAATTCAGCTTCATCCAAACGGGAAAAATTACGCAGCGATAATACAATTTTATAAATACGTTCGGTTCCTACCTCCATAGAATCAAGTAATTTCATAAAATCTTCTTTGATAAAATCTAAGTCAATTTCTTCAATTTTCTCTTGAATTTTTTGCAGGGGTTGAGAATATTCTTGCTGATACAGTTCTAATAATTCTACAAAGTCGCGAGCATATTCTCTCGCCGGAACAAGATTGCTATAAACAAAGCTAACTGGATTATTAATTTCGTGAGCTACTCCCGCAACCATTTGTCCCAAACCAGACATCTTCTCAGTCTGAATCATCTGGGCTTGAGTGCGCTGAAGTTCTAATAACGTTTCTTCTAACTGTTGAGTTTGTAAATTTAGTTTTGTTTCTACTAGCTTTCTTTCAACAATTTCTTTTTCTAAAGCTACATTTAAAGCCGACAACTTTGGAACATTAGGAATAGCTAACAGCTTCGGCGTTAACCAAAAAAGTAATGCTGCCGTACCTAAAGATATTGTCGCAGTCGAAGCCTTTAACCAACCAGAAACCCAATAATTAGGATGCCATAAAGTCCAAACTTCCGCCAAATGCGTAAACCCGCACAAAACAATAAAAGCACCAAAACAAAGAAAGATCCAATCAAAAGGTACATCTTCTCGTTTGTGAACTATATAAACCAGCATGATGGGAATTAAAAAATAAGCCACCGTTATCAATAAATCTGAAATTAGATGCAGCGAAACTAACCCAGTTTTCCACAGATAACAATGCCCGTGAGGGATAAATATGGTAGATAGCATTTTGATTAACGAAATTAAATATGACTAAAAATACATTCTCACCAGTTTAACCTCGGAAATTTGGAAAAAGTAGGGTTATTCGACACCTATGCTTCGGAGGGGGAAGAGGGGGGAGAGGGGGAAGAAATAAATTCCCAACTCCTAACTCCTAACTCCTAACTCCTAACTCCCAACTCCTAACTCTTAATTTCCTCATCCGAATCTTTCGCAACTTTCATCATCAAATTGATTAACCAAGGTCCCAAAGCGATAATAATTAACATTCGCGTTAACTGCATCGCTAATACTAAACCCGTGTCACCACCCAACTGCATGACGGTAGCAACCATCGCTTCCAATCCTCCAGGTGTAAATCCTAACAAAGAAGTAATAGTATCAACGTGAGTCAATACATGAAATTCGTAGCCAACACCAAGACATAAAAGAATCAACGATATTACTAAAGCTATTTCGATTAATACCGCTTTAAAAAGTTTATTTGCGGTTTTAATATCAAATTTAACTCCGATGGAAAGCCCCACGCATAATAATCCTGTAGCAAATAACCATTGAGGAACCTGCAACTCGTAGGGAGAACTCCAAAACACCGCTAACCCCACCAAAAATGTACCTAAAAATCCAGAAGCAGGTAAACGCAACAGATTTCCACCCCACATTCCCACAACGCAACACCCAGCCAATACAACTAAATTTAACCACATCGCAATTGAGGAATTATCTGCTGTTGTAGTCGCGATTGCCATTGTCATGGAGTTATTCAAATCGACTGGGAAAAAGAAACCAGCAGCGCTAGGTATCAGCAATACTACCAGCAGCAAACGTAAATATTGAAACACGGCTACTGCAACAGCATCCGCTCCCATTTCTTCTGCGATGGGAACAATACTAGAAGCTGCACCAGGAATAAATGCCACTAACCCCGTAACCTTATCTATCCCAGACAAGCGAGATAATAGATATCCGTGAAACAAGCTCAAACTGCCAGTAATTAACACGCATAACAGTAACGGTACTGCATAAGTTACAGCTACATTTATCGTGTCCCAAGAAAAACGTACCGCAGTAGCTAGAGCGATAAACGCTTTCCCCCAAGTTATGAACATCTTCGGTAATGGCTGGGAATTACGTCGAATAGCCGAATAAATAATTCCCCCAATCATCGAACCTAACAACCAACCTACAGGAATTTGCAGCCAGCTAAATATTAAACCGACGCAGATTCCTAAAGCTAACTGAGAAATAATAGTTGCTATTTGAGGTAAATAGGAAAATAGCTTCTGTAGCCATTCCTGAGAATCATATTTTTGTAAAGATAGAATTTTCTCAATCACAAAGCTATTTATAAACAAATATATTTACATTAAGAATTAAATCGTTAATTCTCATCCTAGTTTATCTTGCTTTGTGAGTAGATCGGCTGCAAAAATTGTATTATCCGTTTCAAAACGCGAAAAATAAAATACTAAATCTCAAATTATCCAACCGTAAATTCTATAAATTGTCGCTTAAAAGCAGAATGAAACCCTAACACAATATCTTATTTGCTAACTCCTCGCTCCAGCAATTCATTTGCAACACCACCTTGAGTTCAATCATGCTGTATCCATTAACTCTTCCATGTCACAATTACCTTTGAATAGATAACTTTAAACTACTCACTGCATAATCTCAAATTACCTTCACTCTCCATCATTCCATCAGAAAACCATCCTTCCACAGGAGAACTTATCCTTATCCAACTACGATTTTCTCTATTAATAATTGTCGCCGGAAAATACCCAGGTTTTATCGTTTTACCATTACTAATTAGGGAGCATCCCTTCAGGTGTAAATTTATTTTTTGTAGTGCGTTCGCGTAGCGTGTCCTCTTAGGACACGCTACGCGAACGCACTACCAAATTGTATTTTTGCCTGCATCGGGATGCTCCCACTAATTATTCGTAAGATTTGAGATTTACGTGTTGGCTCAGACCAAATTAATACACCACCTGCGGGAGATTTGATGCGGAGACAATCAACATATCCCAAATTACTTTTATTGCCGTACTAGTATAAGTATGTAAAAAAGGCTTTCCATCACCACAAGCAAACTCTACTTTTCCCGTACCGATACGATTAACTCTATTACTCAAGCGAAACCAATATCTTATTTCAGATTCAGCAAGTTTAGAAGAGGTTTTACAAGCATTTTCAAAGTCTAAATATCCCCCTAATTCCAAATTCGAGAAACCAGAATCAAAATCTGCATCTTTAACTTCATCTCTTAAACGCCACAAACTCCAACCAGATTCTGGTTTATTCTCAGTACCGTTAGGATTCCCAGTATCAGCCTTTACCCTCAAAGGCAATCACAAGGCGATCGCCACAATTATTAGAAAGTTCGCGGTAAGAGCTTGCGGCTTAATTAATAACTTATACTTATTGATATTCACTTACTTGTAATTCTTAATTAAAATTGTATTTAATATAAACGATATTTTTTTACCTGCGATGAGCGATAAAGTTAGCTAAGTGTAGAGAAATGCCAGCGTCTTGATAGATTACTATCTACGGAAGATGCTGTGATAAAGCCTCTGGTTATTAATCGCACAACGCAACTTTTCTTTACGTAATTTTAGATAAATATATCACACATTGTTTGCTAACATATTGCTACCATAGGTTCTTGGAATACGTTAGAACTTATGCTTGGATTGACTGCTGCCTAACGCTTTCAAGGCTGCTGTAATAAATTTAACTACAGGTATTCTAAAATTAGAGGAGCAGCAATTCCTGCTTGCGGTAATATTTAAAAGGATACTTGATAAAAATGGGCATTTTGACCCATAATTTTACTACTACATATCTACCAGTTGTTAATCAAACCAGATCGTCAGCTCGTAAATTATTGATACAATCAATATTTGAAACAAAATAGTAAATTCTAATTATAATTTCAGGGTGAACGCTGTAATAGATCGTGTAGAGATACAATTATCAGTGGTGCCTACATTTAACTGAAAAGTTAAGAGTAGGAAGACGAGTTAAAAAAATCAAATTACTGTTTTATTTGAATTTTAATTTGAATTCTATTTTTTTATTCGTTTCTCCTTTTTAATTACTTTAAAGCGCCACGATGAAATATCATGTATTAGAGAAAATCTTTAATAAGCACAATGCACCACGCAAGTTTGAAAGCTTAGAGTTGGATAGTAATTTTTCTATCTTACATATATCAAAGCAGGTGCAACGTTTTGCTTATTATCCTCAAGAGGTAATTTTACAAAAAGATGTCCGTCTTGGATTCCCGGAGTTTGTTGGACTTGAAGATGTAATGACATCTATATTAGAAGGGGAACAGGAGTTATTTGAACTAGAAGGTATTTACCGTTTCAATCAAGAAAAAGGCGATTATTATATAGATATATATATTGTCGGCGAACCGATTGAAAAAAGATTAATCGTTTTAATTGAAGATGTAACCGATCGGATGCTCTTAGAGCAAAAGTTAAACCAGAGAGTCAATGAAACAAAGTTACTCTCAAGTACTTTAGTAGCGTATAAAAATTATATGGATAAAGTTATCACTTCAATGGCGGATGCGTTGATTGTGACGACCAAAACCGGAATAATTAAAAAGATAAATAGAGCAACGATAGAGTTGTTAGGTTATACAGAAGAAGAGTTGATAGATAAACAAATTTCTGTAATTATCGCTGATAACAAATTATTGCAAAAAGCAATTCAACAGCGTTCTTTATACAAAAAATATTTCCAAAATGTAGAAGTTGTATGCCGAACAAAATCAAGAGAAAGAAAATTGATTGCTTTTTCTTGTTCGGTAATTAGTAAGAAAATTAATGGTGTAGAAGATATTGTTTATATTGGTCGAGATATTACGGCTAAAAAACGCCGCCAACAACGTAAAAGTGCCCAGTATGCAATTACTAATATCTTATCAGAATCAATTACAGTAAAACAAGCGATGCCGCAAATATTGCAGGCAATTTGTGAAAGTTTGGGATGGGATTTAGGAGAATTGTGGACTCCCAGTCAATACCTAAGCGTAAACCAGAAAACTTCAAAGAATCCTGTTTTAAGATGTGTAGAAATGTGGTCATCTAGAAGGGTTGATGTCCCCTCTTTTGAAGCGATTACCTGGCTAACAACTTTAACTCCTGGAGTTGGTTTGGCCGGTCAAATCTGGGAAACTCTTTCTCCATTGTGGTGCGAAGATATGGCAAACGATGATATTTGTCCGCGATTCAAGCAAGTTGAAGAAACACAACTACACGCAGGCTTCGGCTTCCCGATTTTGAACGACAATAAAATTTTGGGAGTAATGATCTTCTTCTGCCGAGAGGTGTTATTTAAAGACGAAGACTTGCTGCAAATGATGGTTTCGATTGGAAGTCAAATCGCGCAATTTCTGCAACGAAAACAAGCAGAGACAGCACTATTAGAAAGTGAAGAAAGATATCGCGATTTATTTGAAAATGCCAACGATTTGATTCAGTCAGTTAACCCTTACGGAAGATTTTTATATATTAATCGTGCTTGGAAAGAAACTTTAGGATATAGCGAAGCCGATCTTGATAAAATAACTGTATTTGATATTGTACATCCAGATTTTAGAATGCGCTGCCGAGATGTTTTTTATCGCGTTATGTCAAGCGGTAATTTTGAACAGCTTCAAGCTGCATTTATAACTAAAGATGGGCGAACAATATTTCTGGAAGGAAACCTTAACTGTAAATTTGTCGAAGGAAAACCCGCCGCTACACGCGCCATTTTTCGCGACGTTACTGCTAGAATCTCCGTTGAGAAAGCATTGCGTCAACAGCAAGAACAAACCGAGCGCTTGTTACTCAATATTTTACCAGCTAGCATTGCTAATCGTTTAAAGCAGCAACCGGGTACTATAGCCGAGGATTTCGACGATGTAACGGTTTCATTTGCAGATATTGTCGGCTTTACGCAAATCGCAACTTCGGTAAGTGCTACAACTTTAGTGAACTTATTGAATCAAATTTTCTCAGTATTTGACCGTCTTTCGCTAAAATACGGTTTAGAAAAAATCAAAACCATCGGTGATGCTTATATGGTTGTTGGTGGTTTACCTAATCGAAGTTCAAATCACCCTCAAGCCGTTGCTTCTATGGCATTAGAAATGCAAAATGCTATTACGGCATTTAATAAAAGAAATAATTTAGACTTGAGTATTCGTATTGGGATTCATACCGGATCGGTAGTTGCCGGAGTAATTGGGCTGCAAAAATTTTCTTACGATTTATGGGGTAATACAGTAAATATTGCCAGCAGAATGGAATCTCATGGTTTACCTGGAAAAATTCAAGTAACTGAAGAAACTTATAACAGATTGCAAGATGAATTTATTTTAGAAAAACGCGGAGAAATTTCTATTAAAGGAAGAGGTGTTATGACTACTTATTTATTAATAGGGAGTAGGGAATAGGGGATTGGGCATTGGGCATTGGGCATAGAAATTGTTAACTCCTAATCTAAAATCTTTAATTCCTAATTCCTAATCTAAAATCCTTTAACTCGTAATTCAAAATCTAAAATCTAAAATCCAAAATCTAAAATTATATGACAACACAAACAGTACCGACATCAGAAATCTATCAAGGTCAATTTGGTGAATTTACGATTACTAAAGACGACCGATTTGGCGTAATTATCTATCGTGCGGGATTGGCGATCGCCGCACTTTGCTTTGCTATTGGTACAGCTTTGGTATTACTTAACGATAGTCCTAATTTACAATTAATAACATTCTTGTATGCTGGTTTTAGTCTTGCTCTTGGAGTCAGCTTATTCACCATTCATATCTATATGGTAGAGTTGCACAGATTATTACAAGTTTTTTGGGCAATTGGCAGTATTTCCGCAATTGTTTTCGCCTTCTCCAACAGCCAAACTCTCGCGCAAACAGTTTACAATTATCCCCTAACTATATTAGGAATTGGTTTTAGCTTTGCAGCCTTAACGGGTATTTATTTCAAAGAAGCTTTTTGTTTCAACCGTCTAGAAACCAAAATACTAACTCCCATAGTTCCGCTACTACTTTTAGGACAGATGTTCGGCATTCTTCCTATAGAAGTAGAAAAAGTTTTATTAGCAGTTTGGGCTGTATTTTTCCTAGTTTTCGCAACTCGTAAAGTCGTACAAGCAATTCCCCCCGATATCGGAGATAAATCGGTATTTGAATATCTGAAAGGTCAAAGGTTAAAGGTTAAAGGTTAAAGGTAAGGGGATTAAAAATATTGATTAATTTTTAACTCCTAACTCCTAACTCTTAACTCTTAACTCCTAACTGTACAGACGTAGCACTGCTACGTCTCTACACTCCTACCTCCCTTTATCCCCAATTGATAATTGATAATTGTTCATTGTTCATTGTCTTTCTGGGAATACTAAACCAGTAGGGATGAGGATAGAAAATTGACGGAAGAACGTGCGTACTGGTTGGGTTGGTCGCGAGTTTCGGGGGTTGGGCCAGTTTTACTACAAAGACTGTACCAACATTTTGGTTCGCCGAAAACTGCTTGGGAAGCACATTCTTCTCAATTAGGAGAGGTTGAAGGTTTTGGTTTTCAAACTTTACAAAAGGTAATTAAACAACGTTCCCAAATAAATCCAGAACAATTTCTTAAACAGCACCAACAAGAAAATCCCAATTTCTGGACACCAGCAGATGCAGAATATCCCCGTTTGCTGCTGGAAATTCCTAGCCCTCCAGCGGTACTATACTATTACGGAAAGGTGGAATTAGCCGAAAATTTGGCGCAAAAACCCCTCGTTGCCATAGTGGGAACGCGACAACCTACAGAATACGGTACCCGTTGGACGCGCCGCATTAGTGCTGCTTTGGTACAAAATGGTTTTACAGTGGTTTCTGGTTTAGCAGAAGGAATCGATACTGCTGCTCATTCGGCTGCAATTAAAGCCGGAGGACGTACTATTGCAGCTTTGGGTACGGGTGTAGATATGGTTTATCCCGCGAAAAACCGGGAACTGTACAAACAAATTGTCAATCAAGGTTTTGTTGTCAGCGAATATCCCACAAAAACTCAACCTCATCGCACTCATTTTCCACGACGCAATCGAATTATTGCGGGTTTGTCTCGCGCTGTATTAGTTATGGAAGCTCCTCAAAAATCAGGTGCTTTAATTACCGCTGACTACGCAAACGAATTTGGTAGAGATGTTTACGCATTACCGGGAAGACTCGATGATTTTTCTTCCCAAGGATGTTTAAAATTAGTTTCTCAAGGTGCTACTCCTATTCTCAAAGAATTGGATGAGTTATTAAAAATGTTAGGTGCAATTCCTCAAGTTCATGTAGGAAATTTGACACCTGAGATAGAGAAACCTTTACCAGATTTACCAGCTGAATTACACCAGGTAATGAAAGCGATTTCTTCAGAATCTTTGCCCTTTGATTTTATAATTCAGCAAACGAAAATGTCCGCTTCAGAAGTTTCTAGCGCTTTATTACAGTTGGAATTAATGGGGTTAGTAAGCCAGCTTCCAGGAATGCGATATCAGAGGAATTAATAATTAACAATTATCAATTATCAGTTACCAAGTCAGCTGCATCTTAAAAAATTTAGGAATGGCCGCAACTAGCATACTTTATTGTAGGGTGCTGTGACACTTATAGAAATTCTCAACGTAGCAATAAGGCTTGTGGTGTCACGCACCAACCACCATTGTGACACTTTTGGTCATTCCTGAAATCAACACAACTAGAAAAAACCAATAAGTTGCACTCTAACAGCTAATTCGAGCCAAATAAGTAAGCGTCTGCTTATTAATGTTATGTTAAATGAGCAAGCACTTACTTATATAAAGGCGTTACCATGAATCAATATTTTGGTTCCGATACTTCAATTACCTTGGGTGAAGCAATTCAAAAACTGCGTGCTTTAGAGCATGAAGACGACATGACAAACCAAATGTCGGCAGAAGTAATACAAGCATTAGAGCAGCATGATGCAGTACACGTTTTGTTTAACTGCGGTACTTCTATTCGAGAGGAAATCGCCGCACATTTATGGATGCTTTTTGCTACAACAGCGAACATCGGTGAAATGCATCGTGCAGTTGCAAGTATTGAGCATAAAAGTGTTTTGTCTAATATTGGGCATTTTAAGTTATTAGGTATTTGGTTTACCAGTCTTCCTCGTATTATTGGTATTATTTTCAAAAGCTTACGGATGAAAAAGAAGTTAGCTATCGAAGAATTGTCCCAACTTAAGGAAATGTCTTTGTTGGAAATTCGTCGAGAATACGGCATTGTTTTGTGAAAAAATAAGTAAAAAATAATGCCTCGCAATAAAACGATTGCAGATGAAGAGATTTTGAACGTAGCGCGATCGCACTTTATTAAGCAGGGGGTGAAAGCTTCGACAAAAACTATTGCTAAAGCAGTTGGTATTTCTGAAGCAGTGATTTTCCAGCGATTTGGTACAAAAGAAGACCTTTTTTTTGCTGCAATGGTACCTCCAGAAGCCCAACTCGACGCTATCTTCTGCGTGAAGCCTGGAGAGAAACAGGTAAGTGAAAACCTGAAATTAATCAGCTTGCAGATTGTTGACTACTTCCGAGAGGTGATGCCAATTTTTCTATCACTTATCAGCCATCCATCCTTCGATATGCAAACTTTTCTGCAACATCATACGATGCCTGCGATTCAACTTGGTAATAAACTTACAGAATATTTGAATGCAGAAGCAGATTTGGGAAGGATTCGTAAAGATAATGTTCCAACTGCTGCAAATGTTTTGCTTTCGTATTTACATAATTTGGCATTATCAGAAAATATCGGTTTGCATCAATTAATTGACACGGAAGATGCGATTTCAGAGACAATTGAATTTTTATGGCAAGGTTTGGCTGTGTAATTTCACTACTCAAACTGGACAGGGAAAATGCTTAAAAACCATATAGAACTTAGAAAGATTTATAAATAGACAAATAAGCACTGTTGTATTAATAACTTGTGCTTAAAAAAGTGCAAGATATCAGCTAATCTGCTCGGTTCAAACGATAAACCAAGCAGTCATCATCACCAAACCATCGCCGCTCGATAAATTTGTTATGTTAATGCTTATTATATGGAAACTTGATACTGAAAAGCCCGTAATTACGTGCAAAAATAAGTGGTTGCGCTAACACTGAGTATAAATATTTGTAGTACAAGTAAAGTATAAGCAATAGATAATATTTCCCTAAGATTTGTTGCCCTAAAATAGACATAAAACCTAGAAAATTACGAAGTAAGCAATGAATACCACCGATAATTCCTCAATGAATGATAATTCCTCAACGGATGCGATATCTGTGACAGAGTTGCAGAGCCAACTTAATGACTTACTCAAGCAACTATCGCCGGAAAGGTTGCAGGTGCTTGCTGATTTTGCGGCTTATTTGGCAAATGCTGAAAGCGAAGCTGCTACTCAAGAACTTTTGGCAATTCCTGGATTGCTAGAGCGAGTTAAACAAAATCAAACAACTCCTAAAACCGATTACACAAACTGGAGAACTCTTCGCTCCGATGTATAATCCGGTTTTTGTAGACATTGTTTGATTTCAAAGAATTAAAAGTTAAAAATCATCTTCCCAATGCCCAATGCCCTATGCCCCATGCCCAATTCCCATTCAAAAATTATCTTTCATCCCCCGTATCCGCCCAAAAGTTTCCACCGAATCGCTACTTTTTGCAGCCGATCGCAATGCTGGTTCTTCCCATCTGAGAAACGGATTGGTGTGTTTTTCAACTCCTAATAACGAGGGAACGGTAGCTTCATTTCGGTTGCGATGTGCTTTAACTTGCTCAAATCGCTGCTGAAGTTCCGGGTTTTCACCATCCACGGTGATAGCGAATTTTAAATTGTTCAAAGTATACTCGTGGGCGCACCAAACCCGCGTGTTATCGGGTAAAGCACGGATTTTACTCAGGGAATTTACCATTTGTGCTGGTGTTCCTTCAAACAAACGACCGCAACCGCCAGCAAATAAAGTATCTCCACAGAATAACTCTCCCGTCTCTTGTGAATTTTCGGGAGGAAAATAGTAAGCTATATGAGCGCTGGTATGTCCGGGAACGAACAAAACCTCAGCCGTTCGATTCGAGAAAGAAACGCGATCGCCATCTTCTAGAAAGACTTTTTGTCCGGGAATTCTGCCTTTATCGGAGCTTCCACCGTAGACTATCAGTTGTGGAAATTTTTTAATTAATTCTTGATTACCACCTACGTGATCGGAATGATGGTGGGTATTGAAGATTGCCACTAAATCCGCTTTAAGTTCCTGAAGTTTATTTAAAACAGGTTTTGCCTGGGCTGGATCGACTACAGCAGCAATATTTTGTTTGTCATCGTACAGCAAAAATATGTAATTATCTGAAAGTGCGCTTATACGAAATACCTGCATAACTATAGCCTTCCTAATTTTGATTTATTAAGCCCAGAACTAGTTTAGCGAAATCAAAGGTTAGATAAACTGATATTTTTTACGTTAGGGAATTGGGTATCGTTATTATTGCAATCCCACGGTGCGTTACAGCAAAATGATCGTTTTCACTTTTCACCTCTTGCCAAAGTGATTTGAGCCGTAACACACCCTACATTAATAACAAAATAGCCCACGTTAGCGTAGCGTGCCCGGAGGGCATAGGTGGGCTTTGTAAATGTAGCCCCACTCTTCCAGAGTGAGGGCGATTAAGTCGTTTTTGCTAATTAAACAAAATGAGCAGAACCAGTCAGTGGTAAAAATGCATCGCTAAGCAAAGAAGTTTCACCTTCACTTGTCACGGAAATGTCCAATAAATCGCCTGAAATATTATCAAATGATGGCAGAATACCCATAATTCGGTTATCTGAAACTGAAGTTAATGTTGCAATTTCACCGCCGATAGTAACGCTAGTGTTATTCAAATCTCCAAACTCGTCACCGCCAATGATAAACAAGTTACCTCCCGTAGCAGGCGCTCTCCAAGGGAAGATATCATAAGCAGTAGCACCACTTACAGTAATATCGTTAGGAGTTGAAACATCAATTTTATTGCCACTAAGATTAATTCCTACTATGGCTCCTCCAGGGCCAGTTAATATGTCTAAAGCCTTGGACTGAGGATCTAAAGTTTCTTGATTTACTACTTGAGTACCATCTGGAGATAAAACAACATTAAATGATTCCCCATTCCACTTTTGAGTAATTAAATTACCTCGCATTTGTCCGCCAAATGTATTAGCGCGGTATTCATCAATACCGTTAGTAGATGCGGGAAAAGTTGTTAATTGTTGAGTATAAACGCCTGGAATAGTAGCGTCTTTATCGCTGTAATAAACGTTTTGACGGGGGTCTTCTTGTCCGCGATTTCGGTTAGGATGACCGTAGTATCCATCTTCTATGATTAGATTTAATTCGTCTGGTGCGTTTTTAACTGGCTTCTGGGTTGTAGCAGAAGTTGATACATCGCCAAATCCACCATTAGGCCCGTTATCGGTTGCGTACATTAACCCTTCTGTAGTCCAAACTAAATCAAAAGAATTACGCAGACCGCTAGCATATACAGATACATCGACTCCATCCGCAACTTTAGCAATGTCTCCAAATACCTGACTTTCTGCGGGGTCGAATGTCAATCCTTGAGGTGGTACAAAGTCAGCAGGTAATTCATATTTTACCTCACCATTAAAATCAGGTTTGGTAATTTCTGCCTTTAAAATTGCCGCAGCAAAGGGAGATTCGGGAATCCCACCAATTTTAGCTGCTGATATACCTGCATTTGTATTTCCACCGACTGCAACATATAGATTACCTTCGTTATCAAAGGTCATACTATTGACACCGTGGTCGTGATTGGAAACAGGTAATCCTGTTATTAATGGTGTAACTGTAGAGAATAGTGGCCCTTCTAAAGTTGATATCTGTCCGCTGTAGGGAGATAATTCGGTGTCTGGAAAAGACGAACCACCGTTAGCATACAGTTTGTTATGAGATACATAGATAGTAGGGGAATCAGAAGTATCATATGGATTGAAGGCTATACCTAATATGTTTGGATTCGATACACCCTTCAAGGTAGTTATGGTTTGAGTATCGGTGACGTTGTAATTATCATCGAAAGTATATGCTTTGATTTCACCCGAATACGAACCAACATACAGTCTATGATCTGGTCCCCAAGCTGCTGCTGTTGGTGCGGACATAGTTGCAACTGTCTTTTTAGTAAAGTCGATTGCAACGATATCGTCGTCACTTACAAAAACTGGAATATCGGGCAAGCTCAGACGATTGTAATCTGGATCTGAGCTACTGATAGTGTGTTTAATATTTACGGTTTGATTGCCATCTGCAAGATTATTGTCTACAGCATTAACTGTTATGCTTTGAGGCACATCCCAATTATCTGGGGTAAAGGTAACACTATTCCTGCTTGTATTAATTTGGCGGTTGGAACCTAAGTTTACAGTTACATCGGCAGTTGGTTGACTGTTTAAAATGATTGAATAACTATCTCCCGTAGTTCTACCTTCAACCACAGAGGTATTTCCGTCTGTTTGCTTGAAAATAACTTGAGCGCCAGTCAGGGAAATAATCTCAATTGCAGAAATTTTGGCTTTATCGACACTAGCATCAAAGTCTAGATTTAAAAAACCATCAGTAACGTTGACATCATCAACGGTGTAGACATAAGCGGAATCTTTCCCAGGGAAAAAAGCATTCTTAGATTTAGCAAAAATATCTAAGTCATTAACTACTCTTTCTCCTTCTACAGATACATCGAATAAACGTTTGTTGAAGTCATCGAAATAAGTTTCTGCAAAATGTAAATTAACCCTGTAGTTACCATCGCTTATAGGTATGTCATACCCCAAATTTTGAGCAAAGCGTTCTGTCTGATACAGTTTGTCTTCTTCGGTTTTGAAAATATCTGCATTGGTAGCAAATGTCTGCCCTGCATCAAAATACTGGTCTTTCATCCATACATTACCTGCTGTATCGGTATAGTTATTACCACCAGCATTGATGCGAATAGTATCTGTATTAGGGTTTGTTGGTGGGCTTGGTGGTGTAGTTGGAGTTGTTGGTGTAGTTGGTGTAGTTGGTGTAGTTGGTGTAGTTGGGTTTGGATTTGTTTTGTCACCACCAATAATTTCAATTGCTGCTAATTTCGCATTATCGGAATTAGTCAGGAAATCTAAATTTAGGGTTCCATCGCTGACAGTAATGTCAAAAGATTTATCTAAAGCAAGATTTTTGCCTCCTGCTTCTGCAAAGATATCAAGGTCATCAATAACCAATTGTCCTTCAGCAGATAAATCAAAGCTTCTTTTACCTGTATCACTCCAGTAAATTTCTGCAAACTTAACATTTACTTTGTAGTCACCATTTGTAACCGGAATCACATAGGATAAATCCTTTGTCCAGCGTTCTGTTTGATAGAGCTTATCGTCTTCCGTATTGGTTATATCGCCTTTACTAGAATATGTTCTACCTCCAGTAAAATATTGGTCAGCACTCCATAAATTACCGTTTACATCTGTATAAGCATTTCCACCAGCGTTAATGCGAATAATGTTTGTTGGTGTTGGTGTCGGTGTCGGTGTTGGTGTTGGTGTTGGGGTTGGTGTTGGTGTCGGTGTCGGTGTTGGTGTTGGTGTTGGTGTTGGTGTTGGTGTCGGTGTCGGTGTTGGTGTTGGTGCAGAAGCGCTAATAATTTCGATTGCTGCTAACTTCGCATTATCGGAATTAGTCAGAAAGTCTAAATTTAAGATTCCGTCACTGACAGTAACGTCAAAAGATTTATCTAAAGCTGTATTTTTGCCTCCTGCTTCTGTGAAGATATCAAGATCGTCAATAACCTTTTGTCCTTCAATAGATAAATCAAAATTCCTTTTATTTGCACCATCCCAATATAGTTCTGCAAATTTGATATTTATCTTATAGTCGCCATTTGAGACTGGGATAACATAGGATAAATCCTTTGTCCAACGTTCGGTTTGATATAGCTTATCGTCTTCGGTATTGGATATATTGGCCTTACTAGAATAGGTTTTACCTCCAGTAAAATATTGGTCAGCACTCCATAAATTACCGTTTATATCTGTATAAGCATTTCCACCGGCATTGATGCGAATAGTGTTTGATGTGGGATTTGGCTCTGGTGTTGGATTTGGCTCTGGGGTTGGATCTGGGGTTGGATTTGGCTCTGGGGTTGGATCTGGTTCTGGTATTGGATCTGGGGTTGAATCAGATTGAATATCTATAATTTTCACATCAGAAAGGAAACCAGTAGCACCTTCTGAATCTTTAGCTACTGCAACTAGATGATTTATTCCCCCGTTATTTTTAGAGTCATTCAATGAATCTTTCAACGTGATGGGAATATCTACATAGCCCTCAGAACCTATAGTTGCAAACGTTTCTTCAATTTTAATCGCTGAATTGGCTTCAAATGGATCGATATCAAAGCCACTATAATCATCAAGGAATAAACCACCTTCAACTGCTAATAATGCAACCTCTTCACCAGCTGTACCAGAGATTCTTACAGTTTGATTGAGTTCTGAGATTACCGCAGGTAAAGGAGATAAACCCAAAACTTCGACTGCAAGTTTAGAAGGTAAATTAGATTTAATTACAGCTTGCGAACCATCTTTAGTTCCAGGAAGCCTATAAGTTTGTCCGGTATATGTGGCATTATTATCAAAATCTACCGTTACTTCCGAGCCGATTAATTCCAATCCCGATACACTTCCAGAATCTTTGGGACCTGGTTGAGGTAAACCCCTGACGCTTGTTGGATCTACATCAGCAGAGAAAGTAAATGTTTCACCTGGATCGAAATCATTGAAATATATTTCTAAGGCATCATAACCATCATCGTGAGGTTTAATAAAATTGCCTTTGACTAATCCCGTTCCCCCGAGGCTATCGGGAGTAAATCCTTTACCAACCGGATCTCCTGCAACTCCAGTAGGATCGAATACCAAATCTGGAAAAATACTAGTACTTAAGTCGATAGTAACTTTCTCTATCTTTTCACCGTTTGTCGAATTATTTTTAATAACAAAACTACCACTACGATAAGTACTGTTATTGATACTATCGCCGCTAGGATTGATTATAAATGACGCTTTTGCAGTATTGTTGTTTACATTATCTACCATTTTATCCTCTAATTAATTTATAAATAGTGATTGCATTGCTTCGGTCGCACTTAGAAGCATCCGATTTTATTCAACATGATTGTTGAATAAAAATATATTACTTTCCGCTAATAAACGGTCAGAACTCTGGACTGTAAATCATTTTCTATTAGCCCAGAAAAAAGTTTAGTAAACCTCAAATATGCACTATTATCGAGCGATTTGAACAACCGGGTTTCTTTATATATAACTAGTTATAAGATAAATAAGAAACCAGAAACAAGCATGAAATTTTAAGAGATGAATTGAATATATCTAAGAATAAAAATAAAAACAGATTCTTAGAATAACTTGTCGTATTTGAAAAGAGGAAATAAGTAATAGAAAAATATGCGGTGGTATACTGATTTTTTCAAACCCAAGCTAAGGAAAAAAATCAAATACTAATCCTAAATTTTCTATTTTCTGCCATAGAAGCCAAGACTCTATTTATTTCCCCGTTTTCGGTAAAATAAACTACGAACAAAGCTTACGAAGCTAGCACCCCTAATAATTATTGCAACTTAAACTATCAGATAAATTCGTATTCTTAATATTTTCAGTATTTTCGAGATAAATAACACCCAAATATACTTAAAATCATCAACCTTTATATGCATTAAAAAGGCAGTATAATAATGCTACTAAAGGCTGTAATAGATGAATCAAATTTAACGATTATAGTTCCTATTAGCTAATTTTTAATCAATGCTGTTTAATAGGCTAATAACAAAATAAACTTTTCTGCGATAAAAGTTATGTTTCCCAATAAGGGATTTTTTCTAAATCGTACCAAATATGCCAAAAAATCAAGTTAACCCGAATAACTTAGATATAGCTAAATTAATGCTTCAAATATTTTTAATTAGCATTTTGAGCATAATAAGTATATACATAACAATAATTCACGACCTTTATTATTAGCTTTTGTGTCCAAGCCTTAAAAACTAATAGATAAAAGGTATTCAACTATACTGACTCTATCGCTATTGCATATTTATTTGTAACCTTATTAAACGCGTCGAAAGAATGCAACCTAATAAATAATTGTTTCTAGAAAATTTTTAAGATTTACTAAAAACTAGTGTTTATACTGACTTATAAACAGAGAATAACACACTCAAAACTGTCGTAGATATAATTAACATGAAATCAATATTAAATTTAGAACAATAAAATCTGGTGAAATAATTTTAATATCGCTTTTAGAGAAAGGTAGTGGTACGAGTTGGCGATCGCCGTAGAGCAAGGCGATCGCCATAGGGCAAAATGTTTTGTTTTATATAGCTTTTTGCTTATTAGTACCTGTAGCCCCTATTACATTAAAAAAGATTATTATATTGTCCCAGTCTATTACAGTTAAAGCGTAACGAAAGCTGATTTATTAAACCACTTGAGAATAACTTATTGTGAAATAAAGTAACATTTGAACGCAAACCGATCAAAAGGAATTACATATACTGGGATATGTGAGCCAATGTTAGCTTCAATACTATTTAAGAGTGCAACTAGCCGAGCGAATACAATGTCGTTTGCAAGAGTGTGCATACCAAAACCTGTCATATGCGTTTTATCCTTAGATAGAGATTAATACTTCATAAATCATATTTAACAAACCATTTGTAAAAAACGTATATAAATTTAGTAAATATTACGTAAGTTATATGAATTTTATTTAAAGTAGTGTTAATATCGCTTATCTGATTTTACTGAAATATTTAATACAATAATAAATACGGGTGATAAAGATAACTTTACTTATGCTTAAGTTTATAGCTCGTAGGGGTTAGGAAATAGGGAACAGGGAGCGGGGAACAGAAAATTTGTGCTCGTCTTGTATGCCTTCCGGGCAAGCAACACCTACGGTAGGCGAAGCGTGCCAAGTTCCAAAATTTTGCTCCCGTAATCCTATATCGGTAAATTCGCTCTAGGATAAGTTGTAAATGTCAAGTTAGGCTATGGATTGAATTTTTATACCATAAAGATTAGTCCAAATACCGTTTTACATCTGAACTAAAACATCGTTAATATTTGCTCTACCTATAAGATGTTAAAGCTTTCTAAGTTCAGTTATGAGCTATGGCTAAAAATTAGTTGTATTTATGAGTAAGAAAATATAGGAATCCGTTCAGTTTTTTGTTCGCTTTCGTTAAATGCGGCTCAGTCATATTACTTATAAAAAATCTTTGTAGTAAGTCAGAACAAGTTGATTCCAAAAAATGTTAAAACCTTCAATAATTAACACGGAGTTCATCACTTACTTTAAGTATTTTTACTTATAAATTAACAACAAATATGACATTTGAATTAATTTATCCGTGATATTTCTCTAGAAAAGCTTTAAAACTCAAGTTAAATTTAATTGGTAATTTTTAATTATCAAACTCTGAAAAAATTTTGAAATTCACTATCTTCCAGGTTGCAAAATTATTAATTAAGACAGCTCGCTACGCGTTATTCATATCTTGGCTGCAAGATCCTTTAAAAAAAAAGAAGACTATTGCCGGTAAATAAACCGTTAAGTACTACCCGTGCAAAATCAATCTAACATTTTGTTTGGGTAGGGAAAAGGGAATAGCTATATGACTAAGTAGTAAATATGTAGTAAATATATAGATCCTAGTGGCTTAACTACTTATTTATACAGTTTGAACAAAGGCCATAACTATTTTATTTTCTGGTGCATCGACAATTAGCTATCTATAATAAACAAGTTTCTGCTTTCTACTTAGTAGCAATCGGAATATTCTTAATCGTAAAAGTGTTTAACCATGACTCCAGTTGTTTCAATCGTTGTTACTTGCTTTAATCAAGCTGGCTTCCTAGAGCGCTCGGTAAAAAGCGTACTCGCACAAACATTTACAGACTTAGAATGCATCATTGTAGATGATGGCTCCACCGATGACACTCAAAAGGTAGCCGAGCAGTTAAAAAGTTGCGATTCACGAGTTAGTTATTATTATAAAGAAAATGGTGGCGTATCCTCATCGCGTAATTTTGGTTTTAAAAAAGCTCAAGGTGAATGGATTCAGTTTTTAGATGGAGATGACTGGATTCACGAAGATAAAATTAGATTTCAGTTAAGTTACTCTTCTCAAGTAGATAATAAGGATACTGCATTTTATGCAGATTATGAGCGCGTATTTATAGATAAAGAGCAAAACATCACTGATAGGCAGGAAAATATTGTTGGTCCCTTAAGCTCAGAAGAATTAATTAAACGTTTGCTTATCCCGGACTTTTTAGCTAATTCCCCATTTCCTTTACTTCAGCAATGTTTGCTGATGCATAGAACTGTTCTGGAAAAGAAAATGTTTGATGAGAGGCTTAAAGCTCTCGAAGATAGAGATTTTGTAGCAGATTTGCTTGCAGCAGGTGTCAAATTTATCTACACCCCATTAGTGGGAGCATTTTATACGAAACATCAGTCAAATGCAACTAATAATTGGTCTTACATGAAAGACTATTACATCATGTTTTACGAAACGGTTTGCTCAAAGTACAAGAATTTGATTCCTTTGTGTCAAGTTGGAATTAATTTTCTTTTGAAAGAAGCAATTAGGAATAAAGAGCATAAGAATTTTTCTCGGCTTATTAAAATGATTCTTCCTCCTTTTGAGTTATTGAATAAAAAAATCAAGATTCAAAATATATCTGTCATCAAACTATTATATTATTTTAGGTTAATCACTCCCAGCTTCTTAATTTACGAGAAAGCCAGAGGACCTCGTTCGCAAAAAATTATCTCAACTTTTAATCAGTTGTTTGGCAGTAAAATAAAAACCGTTGGGGCTAGGGAATAGGGAATAGGGAACGGGGAACAGGGAAAGAATCTATGCTCGTGTTCTACACTGCATTCTGCCTTCGTCATTCTATAGTATTAGTAAAAATCAGTAAAATATAATGAAAAAGAAGGTTTCATTGGTAGTTAGCGATCTAGCCGGAGGCGGAAGCGTTCGGGCTTTTTTACTGGCACAAGTATTAAAAAAAATTGATTATGATGTTGAGGTTGTAGGGTTTTTATTCGGTAAGGAATTGTATGCTTTACCCCCCTCAAAAATATCAATTGTTTCGATTGCAGGTGCAAATTATCCCAAGTTTTTTAGCTCAACTCGTCAACTTTTACAAAAGCTAGATGGTGATATTATTTATGCCGTAAAACCTAAGCCTACAAGTTTTGGTGTGTCTTTATTAACTAAACTTGGTCGCCGTCGTCCTTTAATTTTAGATATGGATGATTGGGAACTCAGTTGGCACGGTGGCGATCAATGGAAGTATCGCCCTAATCCTAAGCAATTTTATCGAGATGTTTTCAAGCGAAATGGGGAATTAAGATTTCCGGATCATCCCCTGTATCTTCAGTGGATAGAAAAGTTAGTGCCAAATGCGGATGCCGTAACTATAGATACTCAATTTCTTCAAAAGCGCTTTGGAGGAGTTTACGTACCTAACGGTAAAGATACGGAAATGTTTTCTCCCCATAAGTATGACGCGGAGGCTAGTAGAAAACGTTACGGCTTAGAAGGATACCGAATTCTGATGTTCCCTGGGGCACCACGTCCTCATAAAGGTGTTGAAGACGTTTTAATTGCGTTAGATAAGTTGAACCAGCCGGATTTAAAACTTGTGATTGTGGGTGGAAGTCCATACGATGACTATGACGATCGCTTAGTTGAAAAATGGGGACGTTGGATTATTAAGCTGCCAAAGTCGCCGGTTGAGTCAATGCCAGAGATTGTAGCAGCAGCTCACGTCGTAGTTGTTCCCCAGCGAGATACTTTAACGGCTCGCGCTCAGTTTCCCCTGAAGCTATCAGATGGAATGGCAATGGCTAAACCTGTATTATCAACTCGCGTAGGTGATATTCCCGATATTTTAGGCGATACTGGTTATTTAGTAGACCCAAATTCTCCCGACCAAATCGCCGAGCAAATTGAACTAATATTTAATAATTTAGAACAAGCTGCTCAAAAAGGTCAGCAGGCAAGAGAAAAGTGTGTAGAAAAATATAGTTTAGAAACTATGGCATCTACACTATCTCAGCTAATTTCGAGTCTATGAACGTTACTGTTTGGTAATAAATTACACATAATAAATAACTTTCTCTCTTATTCTTCCATGTCTACAAATAAGCTACTTATTAGATTTGCTAAACCTTATCCTAGCTGGATTATCCTCACAATACTTTTAGGCTTTTCAGGAGCTTTATTTAATGGAGTTGGTACCACGCTAATTGTCCCAGTAATTTTAAGAATTGTCGGGCAAGAAGTTGATTTAAATGGTGCGCCTCCGATTATTAAAGCGATTCTGAATCCGTTTGATAATCTTTCCGAAGATTATCGGCTCGGGCTGATGGCAGGGACAATTCTATTAACAATTATTTTAAAAAATTTATCAAATTATGCTAGTGCATTAACATCTAGTAGTTTGACGCGGAGGATAACTACAGATATACGTGAGGCAGGAATAAAGCTATTACTAGAAATTGATATTGATTATTACTCCAAGATGAAAGTTGGCGATTTAATCAACCGTCTTGGTGGAGAAACTGCTCGTGCTGCTAATGCCGTGCGCCTGTTTGTAAAATTAGTGACTTTGGCAATTACAATTTTTGTTTTTGCTGCTATTTTGATCTCAATCTCTTGGCAATTGACTATTGCGGCGACAATATTATTATCTTTAGTAGTCATAGTAAACCAGTATGCAATTGTCCGTTCTAAAAAGTTTGGTAAACAGTTAAGCGAAATATCAAAAGGATATTCTATCGCTATGCTAGAAACTTTGAATGGAATACGTTTAGTCAAATCAACTGGTAATGAAAATAAAGAATTTAAAAGAATTACCAAGCTAGTTAAAGAACGAGAACAGGCAGATTTTCGATCTCAGCTAAACTCTGAAGCTATTGCACCTATTAGTGAAGTAATGGGTATTTCAGCTTTATTAGGAATTGTGTTTTTAAGCAGAGTTATTTTTAGCTCCCAAATATCTACAGTTTCTGCAATACTACTGACATACTTGTTAATTCTATTAAGATTACTGCCCTTAATGTCTCAATTAAATACATTACGCAGTAACCTTGCTAATATAACTCCTAGCATCGGTATTGTTACAGAGTTTTTAAACACAACAGATAAACCCTTTATGGGTAACGGCGATATCAGTTTTAGTAAGTTAGAAAAAGGAATACACTTCAACTCAATTTCTTTTAATTACCCAGGGCACGACAAACTAATACTTAAAGACGTAGATTTATATTTGCCTCGCGGTACTACCTTAGCTTTAGTAGGAGGCTCCGGTGCGGGTAAATCCACTTTAGCCGATTTGTTACCAAGATTTTACGACCCAAATTCCGGTAGTATTACTATTGATAATACCGACTTACGAGAATTTAATATACAGTCGCTGCGAAAATCAATGGGAATCGTTTCTCAAGACACCTTCCTTTTTAACGATTCCGTAAGAAATAACATTGCCTACGGAGAATTGCAAATTAGCGATGAAGAAGTAATTTCTGCGGCAAAACGCGCTAATGCCTACGAATTTATCACCAAATTGCCCCAAGGATTCGATACAGTAATTGGCGATCGCGGTGTAATGTTGTCTGGAGGGCAAAGGCAAAGACTAGCCATAGCAAGAGCTTTAGTACAAAACCCAGATATCTTAATTCTTGACGAAGCAACTTCGGCATTAGATACCGTTTCCGAAAGATTGGTGCAAGAAGCCATCGATGACTTGAGTCGCGATCGCACTACTTTGGTAATCGCGCACCGTCTTTCTACCGTGCAAAAAGCGGATCAAATAGCGGTTTTAGAACAAGGGCGCGTGGTAGAGGTAGGAACCCACAAAGAACTATTGCAAAAGCGTGGTTATTACAAACGACTTTATTCAATGCAGTTTGGCGAAGAAGGAGAAACACAAAGTAGCCATCAGCAAAGTTTGGTGCGGGTATCTTATGAAATGCGAACCCGCTTAAATTCTACAATTGGTTTTCTGCTGCTATTGCTTGAGAATTCAGCCCAAAACGATCGAGAAAAGCAAGAATTATTAGAAGAATCTTACAAATCGGCTTGGAAAATACTTAGTTTTGTCGATGTTTTTGAAGATATTTTTAGCTTACAGAAAAACTGGCAGCTAGTTGCCACTGTAGGGAGTAGTAATGAATTAAATCAAGAAAAAGAACTAAAAGAAATTTCCAAAGATTTTCGTAGCAATATTGAATCAATACTCAGTTTACTGGCTTCATTAGTCAATCAAAATGAGGACAGTGATAATACTTCATCACAAGAAGAAGTAATTTCTCAAGCTTATCAATCAGCTTTAAATTTACTAAATGAGTTAAAGCAGTTTGAGGATAGTATTAAAGATTAAAAGGGAACGGGGAACGGGGAACAGGGAACAGAAAGGAATAACATAAAATTAGGGTGAGGAGGCTTTAAAATGTCAGAAATAACTGATTTCAAAGACTTAAGAATTTGGCAAAAAGGTATGGATCTAGCCGAAAAATTCTATTTCTTAACTAAACTATTTCCCAGAGATGAATTATATAGTATGGTGCAGCAAATAAGACGGTCAGCGGTATCTATTCCAGCTAATAGCGCAGAAGGATATGGCAGGAGATCCACAGGTGATTATATTAGATTTCTCAATATCGCTCAGGGATCGATTAATGAATTAGAAACACATCTTCTTTTATCTCAAAGAGTAGGATTATCTACAAAGAAAGATACGGTATCAATTATTTCTTTAATTCGAGAAGAAAGTAGAATGATTATTACTCTTATAAAAAAATTAAAAGAATAACTTATATTCTCATTCCCCATTCCCCATTCCCCATTCAACATTCCCTAAATATTAAAAATTAAAAGAATAACTTATATTCTCATTTTCCGTTCCCCGTTCCCCGTTCCCCGTTCCCCATTCCCCATTCCCCATTCCCCATTCCCCATTCCCTAAATATTAAAAATTAAAAGAATAACTTATATTCTCATTCCCCATTCCCCACTTTAATCCCATGAAAACCAGCAAACCAAAACACTACATTTACTTTATTAAACAAGAGTTACCATTACCGGAAGCTCATTTGGTTCAATCGACCAATGCAGCTAATGCGGTTGCGAATTTAGGTTATTCTACAGTATTAATATATCCAGAAAAAGGAAATAAGGCTTTAAACCCGGTTAATTTAATTCGTCCTTTCCGACCAAGAAAAATACCTGAAAAACTTGTAAGATATTACAACCTCCAGGAAAAACTTAAAGTTTCTCCTTTACCAATGCCTTTTCCTATCGACCATATTAAAACAAAATTTACTAATTCCAATACTCTTGCATCAAAATATTATTTTCCTTTGCATATCCTTCCTACTACTAAAATAGTTCACAGCCGCGACTGGAATTTTATCGAAGCGGCAGTCAAAAATGGTGTCCCGGCAATTTACGAACACCACCACCACGAAGACAAACCATTTGTACAAGAAATAGTTAAAAATCCGTTATTTCAAATTGCTATTACAGTTGCTGATACGGTACGTCAAAGCATGATTGCTAATGGAATGCCACCAGAAAAAGTGGTTAAATTACACAATGGTTATAATCGCTTGTTTATGGAAAGACATTCACAAGCATCAGCAGAATGGCGTAAAAAACTACTAAAAAATGGCAGAGAACAATTAATAGTTTATTCCGGTGCTTTAGAAAACTTTAAAGGAATCGATGTTTTAGTTGAAGTAGCGAAGCAGTTACCTCAAGTTCAATTTGTCTGTGCCGGAGGTAAGGAAAAACAGGTAACGCACTATCGGCAATTAGCTCAAGAAAAGCAGGTTGATAATATTACCTTTCTCGGCTTTATTTTACAACAAGAATTAGCATCATTATTGCAAGCAGCCGATATTTTAGCTCATCCCCACTGTTCCGGGCCAGCAGCAACTTTTACTTCCCCCTTGAAGCTATTTGACTATTTTGCTTCCGGAACTCCTATCGTAGCTACAAGAATTCCCTCCTTAATAGAATTTGAAAATACCAAAGCAATTGCTGCTTGGTGCGAACCCGATAATGCAAACGAATTTACCGCATCAATAGCGCGAGTTTTAGAAACTCATCCCCGAAAAATCGACGGTTATTCTGACAGCATCGAATTCGTCAAACAGTTTTCTTGGGAAAATAGAGCCGCAAAAATTCTCAGCTACGTTGATGAATCTTTACGACCAGATAAGAGTTAGTGGTTAGTAGTTAGTGGTTAATAGAATAACCATCAACTATTAACTATCAACTATCATAGGACTTACGCATCAATAACGGAAAATATAGTGTTCCAGACATTTTAGATCCCCCCAACCCCCCTTATAAAGGGGGGCTTGCGTAAGTCCTCTATCAACCATCAACTATCAACTATCAACTATCAACTATCAATCAATACATGACAACAAATAAAATCAAAATTGGTATGATGAGTAGCTACAGCGCTTTAGATAATACAAGCGATTGGTTGTGGCAACAAACTCCCGGTAATTTCGGTGTTTGGGATAATATTCAACTGGCTGCAACGCATCCGAAACCAGATTTTTTATTAATGTATAACTATACAAGTTTTCCCAGACCACCGCATAAGCATTTATTGTTTTGGAAGAACAAAAAACGGCAAGCTAAATACGAAAAAGCACAGCAATCATTTCAGGAAAAACTTCGAGGAATGCCTAAAGAAAGGGTTATTTATCTATTACGCGAACCACCTTTAGAAGAAGTAGTTGAAGCTCATAAAAGACATTACCAAGCGGCTCAAAATTACTGTAGCTACGTTTCTGGGCCGGAAGATGATGCACCAAATCCCGATTATATGCCCGCAATTTGGTATTACTCTAACTCTTTCCGAGAGTTAAATGAAATGCCACCACCACCAAAAGAAAAACCTTTGAGTTGGGTAACATCCGGTATAAATCGCACCGAGAATCATCGCAAGCGTTTAGCATTTTTAAAAATGTTGCGCTCTTGTGAGTTAGAACTTGATTTATACGGACGTGGTTTACCAGATTGGGCGCAAGGAAGCGGGGAACTTGGTAATAAATGGTACGGTATGGCACCTTACTACTACAATTTATCAGTCGAAAACTATGCTGAAAATGATTGGTATGTAAGCGAAAAGCTTTGGGATGCTCTACTTGCTTGGTGTTTACCTATTTATTATGGTGGCCCTGCTGCCGATAAATTGTTACCACCCGGTAGCTTTTTAAGATTACCAAGTATGGATGAAAAAGGATTGGCTTACATCCAAGAAGTTACATCCACACCAGATGCTTGGTATGAAGCTAAAGAAGCGATCGCCGAAGCCAGACAAATTATTTTGCATAAGTTGAATTTAGTTTCATGGCTATCGAACTATGTCCAAAATTTTTCTTAATTATTACTTATTGAGGGAATAGGAATAGAGGGACAAGATGATGAGGAGCAAAAAATAATTTGACCCTTTAAACTTTGACCTTTGGGAGCATCCCGATGCAGGCAAAAATACAATTTGGTAGTGCGAGCATCTTGCTCGCTTGATATACATAGCGAGCAAGATGCTCGCACTACAAAAAATAAATTTACACATTTGGGATGCTCCCTGACCTTTAACCTTTAACCTTTGACCTTTTTCCATTTCATGGAGGCTTAAATGACTGAAGGAATTTACATACTTGGTAACGATGGGGTTTACGATCAGGTAGTGGCTTTACTCAATTCGATTGAAGTCAATGTCGGGAATAAATATCCTATTCTGATTGTTCCTTATGATGAACGTTTGGAATTAGTACGAGAGGATATCAAAAATAGAAGCAATGTAGAAATATTTGAAGATACTTCTGCCATGAAGCTGTGGGAAGACTATTCTACAGAAATATGGAAAGCACATCCCGAAGCTTTTAGAATTTGGCAAGAACAAGGTATTTCAGGAATTTACCGTTTGGGGATGCATCGAAGATTTGGTGGTTTCAACGGTCCTTTTGATAAGTTTCTATATTTAGATGCTGATATTCTGGTACTCAACTCACTAGATTACATATTCGAGCAACTAAATCATAATGACTTTGTTGTTTATGATTTTCAGCATAAGGACTTAAGTCATGTATACAATCCCAAATCCGATAAACTATTAGATATATTTCCGCAATCTAGACTTGATAGAGAAATATTCTGTACTGGTTTGTACGCTGGCAAAAAAGATTTATTTGATGCAGAAACTCGTAAAAATCTGTTATCTAAATTACAAGATGGTGAAGCAGAAATATTATATCAGAATGCTCCTATTAACACCATTCTTAACTATTTAGTAATGCGTTCGGAAGTTGATATTTATAATTTTGCACTTAATTTACCACAAAATCAAATCACCGGATGTTGCGTAACTTCACCCCATTTTGAAGAACGCGATAATTTGGTATACGACAAAGATAACTGCTTAACTTATCTGCACTATATCGGCTTATCTTCTAAATTATTTGAGCGGCTTTGTAGTGGAGAAAATATTGATTTTCCTTACCGCGAGACCTTTTTGCATTACCGCTACCTGCACGAACCAGAAAAGCGCCCAAAATTCACCACAAAACCCAAAGCATACAACGCATCGCCAAGTTTAAGCACGAGAGTTTTAAAAAAATTAGGAATAAAAGCTGGAACATAACTCATGACTAAAGGAATTTATATCATCGCGAATGATAAGGTGACAGATCACGCTATTGCTTTGCTAAATAGCATTCGTCTCCACGATAAAGAAACCCCCATTGTGATGATTCCCTATGATGATAATTATCACAAAATTGCTGACACTCTCGGCAAACATTATGGAGTGGAAGTTTACCAAGATTTAGAATTTATCGACCGTTTATCTAATAAATTGTACGAAACATTCGGTGGTAAATTCTTTGCTCGTCCAAATCAATTCCGCAAGCAAGCCTGTTGGTTTGGCCCCTTCGATGAGTTTTTGTATATAGATACAGATATTGTCGTCTTTGAAAAAATTATCGATAATCTCAACTACTTACAAAATACCGACTTTATTTGCTGCGATTATCAACATTTAGGTGGAATAAAAAACGTATTTAGTTCCACAGTATTGAAAGAAAAAGTATTTACCGAAAGCGAAGTTAAAGACATATTCAACGGTGGCTTTTGGGGTTCCAAGAAAAACCTCATATCCGAACAGGATTTATACGAAACCTTCGCAGAATGTGCCCAACATCCAGAATACTTTGATTTCTCCGAAAAAACATCCGATCAACCAATTATTAATTATATGTTGCTCAAGCGGATTCCCAACCGTTTCAACATAGTTAATAGAGAAGGAAAAGCACCAGGAAACTGGGGAGGAACATCTCACTTCTTACATGAAGGACATAAATTAGTAGATCCAACAGTCAACCAACCTTTACAGTATTTGCATTGGGCTGGTATTCGCATCGAGCCAGGTTGTCCCTACTGGGAAATTTGGAATCATTACCGCAACTTGAATCCGCAATTACCACCACCAGTATTCCCAGAAAAGCCCAAACCAACCTCTTGGCAAAAAACCATGAATGAAGCTAAAAGTTTCTTAAGTTCGTTGAAGAAGTAGATAAGTAGGTTGGCTTTGAAAACAGGACTTACGCAAGGTCGATTTGTCATTGCGACCGGAACGCAGTGGAGGGAAGCAATCGCAGGATTTTTGCGTTAGCGGAGCGTGTCCGATAGGACATATACGTCGCTGTCGCTCGTAATGACCTAATTACGTTACTTTTGCATAAGTCCTAGAAAAGTCATAAATAAAACCACAAACTTTTAGATCCCCCTAAATCCACGCCACTTGCTACAACGGCTGTGTTCCCCCCTTCGGGTTCGCCACTTTGCTCAACGGGGGGAACCCCCGCACGCAAGTGGTCTCACCGCAACGCAGTGGCTTCCCTTTTTTAAAGGGGGAAGGTGGAATAATTCGAGAATTGTGCTAAAAATTATACTTCTCAAACATCCTCTAAGATAATAATTTAAATAACTCTTAATTTAACTAATTTATCCCAGCAAATTACTCCAAAAATAATAAAAATACTACCAAATAAAAACAAAGCTATATCCAGATTATATTTGTCTGTTATCCATCCAATTACAGGAGCGATATATTTATTAATTGCTTTGAGTTTACCCAATTACCAAAAAAAATATTCGCCATTCATAAACTGCTTTTGACTAAAAAACAACTTACAAACGGCGAACAATTAATTTTCAACTTATTTTTCTTAGCTAAAAGAATCTAAATCTAAAGATTGAAATCCTCGGCTTTCAGCATAAGTCATCATACTTCCTAGTTGAAAAGCAGTTAATATACAAGTTAAAAGAGTAATTGGTAAACCAACGGCACAAGCTAGCCAATTTGGAAAACCAAATATCGCTAAACCCGAACAAAGAAATAAACCAATACCGATTGTAATACCGATAAATGGTACGATCAATTGTTTATTAGAAAAACGAGGAGCTGAATTTTCAGCACCTTTTTTACGCCATGTTTTTGAAATTACTTTTAAAGTTCCGCCTAATGCAGCACCGGAAGTTACGGCAATGAAAAATCCCAGAACTAAAATTAAATACGGCGGTTCTGAAGGGTAATAGTACATGAAAACTCCTAATTTATATACTGCGTTGTAAGAGGTTGTTTAATAAGTATTGCATTTAACTGATGACGGAAGGTAGTAAGGACTTTAGTCCTAATTAAGAGCTAAAGCTACTTACTACAAACATTCTTCAAGTATTTTTCACCCAACTTGAACTGGTTAATGGAGGTAATATTGCTGCTACTCTCTCTCTAGAATACTGAGTCAAAACTCCAAAAGCCGCACCTAATAAACGAGATGGGTTTAAATCGTCTTTGACCATATTCCACAAGCGCTGCACTTCTTGGGCGTGTAAGCGGTCATCTTCAGTGAGTGCGAGTACCAACTGCTGCTGAAGAAACTGACCTTCTTCACTCAGTAAATACTGCATACCCATTTGTGCCGTCGGTAACAAATCAAAGCTGTTGTCGGTACGCGCGATCGCAATCATATTTTCCAATCGTTCCCATTGGAATGTACCATCTTTAAACAGCACGTTAATCAATCTTTGTCGCAGTTGGGCAGATTCACCCGTGAGTAATCGCCGCGCTACATAAGGATATGCGACTTCTACAATTTTAAAGTTGGGATTTAACGATAGTGCGATACCTTCTTGAGTCACCAGAGAACGAATAATTAAGGCGAATTTGGCGGGTACTCGAAAAGGATAATCGTACATGAGTTTGGAAAACTCATCGGTTATTGTCTTGAAGTTGAAATCGCCGACGTTACGGTTAATTGCATCCCCAAGTAATGCTTCTAAAGCCGGTACAATCGGACGAATATCTGTATCTGGGGTTAGAAAACCCAACTTTACGTAATCGCCTGCTAAATCGGTATAATCCTTGTTGATCAGATGAACTATGGCATCTACAAGAGTTTCCTTGGTAGTTTCATCAAGCTGATCCATCATACCGAAGTCGATGTAGCCCATTCTACCATCTGGCATGGCGAACAAGTTACCGGGATGGGGATCGGCGTGAAAGAAACCATGCTCTAACAACTGCTGTAAACCTGAAGTTACAGCTATTTGAATAATTTCTTGCGGATCTAAACCTGCTGCAATGATAGTTTCGGTATCGGTGAGCTTAAATCCGTTGAGCCATTCTAAAGTTAAAACACGAGTTGTAGTGTAGCGCCAGTAAATCGCCGGAACCTTGACATGGGGGTTATCGCGAAAGTTAGTAGCGAATCTTTCAGCGTTACGGCCTTCATTTAAATAGTCAATTTCCTCAAATAATTTGGTACCGAACTCATCTACTATTAATGTCAAGTCGTGTCCCAAATTTAAAGGCAACCAAGGAGCCAACCAGCCCGCAGCCCAACGCATTAAATATAAGTCAAGCGAAAGAATTGGGCGTAAATTCGGCCGCTGTACTTTGACGGCAACTTCTTCACCCGTGTGCAAACGACCTCGATAAACTTGTCCCAAACTTGCAGCAGCAACCGGAGCGGGGGAAAGTTCGCTAAATATTTCTTTGATGGGATGAGCTAACTCGCTTTGAATTAGTCTCAAAGCAAGAGCATTGTCAAATGGTGGTAACTGATCTTGTAATTTGATCAGTTCTTCAAGAAAATCTTTGCGGATTAAATCGGGCCTAGTTGATAAAGCTTGACCAACTTTAATAAATGCTGGCCCCAAACGCACCAGAATTTTTCGTAACTGAACGGCTCGTTTAAACTTGTTGTGTTCGGCTACTCCCCGCCATTCATCCCACTTCAAACCGAAAATAAACCAGACAAAATTCCAGACAATTGTTATTGCACGTCCCCAAGCTAGCCAAGGACGTAGGCGATGGTATCGCGCTATTTGACGTGCGTCGTACTTACGACTGTTTTGTGTGAGGGTTGGTGAATTCACTTCCCTTTTTTACCTCTTTACCTATGAAAATTGGAATCAAAGTCAATATGAAAAAAAACGGTTATGGGCACCCATGAGTTAAAAAAACTATATAAATGATGTATTCCCGTTTAACTTTGCACTTTTTAGCCAAAGTTTATTAAAAGTTACTTTTTATCTCTTATTATTTTATATTACTACATAAAAGTATAAATACTTAGCTTAAGAATCAAAATATTGAAAACTCGTAAGTAGATATGTATAAAATCACCTATATCGCTGCGGTTCGAGTTGGGCGATCGCCACGTGGGGACTTTTCTTGGATCTTTGATATAAGCGGTTTCAAGAAAAGTTATTCAATCTAAACACCTGTAATTTATTTTACTTTTCAATCGTTAATTACTAGTTGAACTTCGATAAGTACCATCAAAATAATTCAATTAACAATTTTCCGGCAATTAGATTGAGAGAAGAGTATTTAGCATTGAGATTGCAATGGTTTGAATTGGACTTGAAGTAAGCGCGATTATCTAGTTAGAGAGCCTGTTTAAGAGGTTTACGGCTGTTGCTACAATATTGGTAAGCGTAAATGATAATAGATTAATTTGTACGTTCGTGCAAAACATCCTTGCTAAAAAATTATGCTTGTTTGTGGCTAAGAGCGCAAAGTAAATAAATACATATAATCTATAATTTTCCTGAAGTTTTTTTGATAATCCATGCATAAATCGCAAGTAAGTGAACGATTAGGTTGCTATCCAAAATGTTGAATTGGGAATTGTTGGCGATCGGGAATCCTCAAACAGATAATTTATAATTTCTTAACTATTCACGATAAAAAGACAAAATTCAGCGATTATTGCAGCAGAATGAAAAACCGATCATTTTTGACAAATCTTTTCTGGCTACGTATTTTGATTGTTTTCTTAATTGGCGTAATTATGACCTTATTGTGGGGGTGCCCGAGTACTTTCGGTAACACGCCTAAAAGAGACAAGTTTTTGCAGCCCTTTTTGTCTACATCAATTTGGAATATGCCTATAGGTTCTGATGCACGTTACGCCAAGGCAAATATTGGTAAATCAAATCAAGCAGCAGCAGACGAAGAGTATTTTTTTCAATTGAAAGATAAGTATCCAAAACGTGCCGTTTACGCTCCCGGTGCTTGGGGTGAAGGGCGCTGTACGGGTAAAAAATATATGGATATTGACATACCTATTCCCGATAATTTGATTGTTCCAGACGCAACAAAAAAACCATTCCGTACACCAAATAACGCTTCAGCCTTTTTGATGCCCGATGGTAGAACATTAGTACAGCTTTCACCCTTGGCTCGTTGTGAAAAAGAAGGTTCAGTATACGGTTGGCGATATAAAAATATAGATATCTATGGAGAAGGAATAGGTGGGGCACATTTTGGTTCTGGGTTATCTTCAATTGGCGGTTCAATTCGTAAAGGCGAACTCACTAACGATAAACCGATTCGTCACGCTTTGAAAGTTGTAATTTGGGCGGACAAATATCTTTTCTACGATGATAAAATACGCGGATATCGCTGGCCCGCAGATCGTGCCGATAGTTATGCAGCAGAAAATTATGGTGGTAACAATCATTCTTTAGTACAGGGTTCATTGCTAGCAATTCCGCCAGAAACGACAAAGGAAAGCCTCAAATTACAAACACCAGCAGGTAAAAAGTTATTTGATGCTTTGCAAAATTATGGTGCTTATGTTGTAGATGATTCAGCCGGAGATGCTCATTATTTTGCAGTAGAAAAAGGAGTTACCGACGAGTTTCGTGACAAGTACGGTTACGACTTCGAGACTAAAAACGGCAAATTTTACGATGATTTTATGAAGCTGTTTCAGGCACTATATATTGTCGATAATAATAGTCCAAATAGTATTGGTGGTGGTGGAACTCCTCGCGCCGAACTTGCTCCACCGATTGGAAATTAGATGATAGGATAACCCCAGATCCGCCTGAGCGGGTCGTTTCATCAAGTCCACGCAGGTGGACTTTGTTTGTGTAGCACAGCCATTGCGTTGGGCGGGTTCCCCGACTTGAAGCAAATGGCGTGCGGTTTCAACCGCCAGATACGGTATTATTTTCAACTTCTATTCTGAATGTATTATTTATCGCGACCTACCTAAGTAATTTTCCTCTTTTTCTTTTTAACATCAAGAAATTGCAAATTGTCGGTTTTAAGGATGACAATTCTTCGTAAGTGGAAATACTATATAAATATGAGCGAGAGAAACCAATAAGATATTCAATCGCCGCTAAGTAAAAACCGCAATTAAAAGGAGGTAAATTAAAGCAATAGTTATATAAAACGAATTACACGAATATTTAAAAATCTAAATTTGAAATTCCTTCTCTTTATTAATTTTGAGTAGATGGGTAACTAATTGCAGCAATTAGGAACTCTCATCTACTCATTTTTTTTGGTTTGATAGATTCTTAAACAGGACTTACGCAATCGCAACCAAAAAGTAGGCATTCCAAATTAAGGTTTCTTAATACATTTATTAAAACCGAATTTTACAATTTCTTTAAAAAGATAGTATAGAATTCAAAAGTGCTTACCCTGCTTGATTAGAAATATAGGTTGGATTTTTATCCATCTTTTAACTAGCCATCTAATCAAACTTTGAGCATATTCTCCTAACAAGATTTGCGGATGCAGACGAATCGCTTTCCATAGCTTTTTTGTAGCTTGATTAATCCCAATCAAATCAGTACTATATTCTAAATATTGTTGCGTACAATACTGATAAACCCAAGCTAAACTGCGATTTTTAAGATATTGATATTGTGTTGGAGCAGCTTTAAAAGTTTTTTCAAACATCACCAACATCTGTTTTTCGATACCATCAATTTTTGATGTCGTTGAACCAGAAGATTGACGATAAAAAATTTGGTGTTTGGGAACTAGAGCAAAATCACAATGTGAAGCTAAACGTATATAAAAGTCCCAATCTTCACTATGAGTCAAGCCTAAATCATATTCCCCAATGCAATCAATAACCTGACGACGAATTAAGGGGTTGGAACCGTGAGCAAGAAAATTTTCTACCAATAGATTTGCATATACATCACCTTTAAAATACACCGGATGACCTGGTTTAATGACTTTACCTTGTTGGTACATAAAATAAGTCCAACTATATGCAACTCCTGCTTCTGGGTACTTTTCTAAAGCTGCAAGTTGTAATTCTAATTTATCAGGTGTCCACAAGTCATCAGCATCTAGAAAAGCAATTAATTCTCCATTTGCATAAGATATCCCTTGATTTCTAGCAGCGGATACTCCTCTATGTTCGTAGGAAATAACTTGTATTCTCCGATCGTGAATATTTTTGATAACTTCAACGGTATTGTCAGTTGAACCATCATCGATAATGATTATTTCAAAATCGGAAAAAGTTTGTTTTTGAACCGACTCTATTGTTTCTATAATAGTAGATTCGGCATTATAAGCAGGAATAACAATAGATATTTTAGGTATTCTCATTTTAGTAATATGAATAATTCTGTATTAACTTGACTACTGTTGAGTTTGTAATTAAATCTAATTATTTTAAACAAAATAATACTTATTTTATTGGTTTGAGTATGTATCGTATAACCCAAATATTAAATAATGGTGCAGTAAAAAACTGATGCGTAATAACTAATATTGCTACTGCCAAAATCCCCCATTTTACAACAAGTAAGACTAATATTGAAAACGTCAAAGTTTTGATCAGATTCCAATACAAACTTATACGGGGTTTACCTATTGCATTTAGTAAATGATAGACGGCATTCTCAATTGGTATAGGTAGAGCGGAGAGACAAATAAGTACTAATATCGGGATTGCAGATGTCCATTTCTGACCAAAAATAATCGGTACATAAAATGGAGCTAAACTTGATTGTAGGATAATCAAAGGAAATGTAATTATGCAAATCTTTTTGAGACTGCTAAAAAATCTTTCTTTAAGTAGAGTTGTATTGTCTCTTACTTCGCATAAATAAGGAAATAAAGCTGAGTTTAATGTGTTAATAACATTCATGCTAATCCCCAATCCAGCATTAAAAGCAAAATAATAAATACCTAATGCTTCAACTCCTAAAAATCTTCCAATTATCAGGTAATCTATATTTCCTTTAATTTTGTTTAATAGTTCAATCCCAAGTAAATTACCTCCAAAACTAGTAATCTTTTGCCATCCTTCCAAGGAAAAGGATTTAGGCGGTCGCCATTCATGATTTTTCCAGGTGATTATAATCCATGCTGGAGTCGTTAGAACCATAGCCCAAACTATAGACCATACCCCCATACCTAAAAGCGCAAGAATGACAGTGATTGTATTGCTAAGAAGTGACTGTGTTGCATTACAAAAAGCTGTAATTTTTAAGCGATTTTCTCGTTCAATGATGGCTAAATGAACCATATATAAGGGAAGCATTAAGTATGTTACTGCTGCGACACAAATAGGTAAAGTTAATTGTTTTTTTCCATAAAAATCAGCAATAAAAGAAGCTGCAACACATTGGATAATAAAAATCGAGCCACACAAAATCCAATTTAACCAGTACGATGTGTTGCATATAGTTTTGACATCTTGCTCCGAAGCTTGAATAATTTTTGCTCCAATTCCACCTCTAAGTGTAAAAACGTTGGCAAACTCAAATAAGGTATAAATGACTGCCATTAATCCGTAGTCCTCTGGGCTGAACATACGAGCTAAAGTAACCGTTGTCCCCAAGCGGAAGAAACGATTTGCTAGTTCTGCTCCACCGAGCCAACCAACATTACGGATATATTGACCGGATAAAATTTGTTTTAATTTGTAGGTTGTTAATTTTTTGTTCAGCATTTTCACCGCAATGGGCATGGGGAATTGGGCATTGGCAATAGGTAAGGGATAAGAGGTAATAGATCCGTAGTCAGGGGATTTAATACCTTTAACCCGTGTTTCTTAAAAGAACATCGCGTAATTGCTTACCAACAGTCTTTGGGGCAAAACAATTTTCGGCGCGGCAGCGAGCATTTTGACTCAATTGAATTCTTAAATTTTCATCTTCCAATACCCGACGAAGAGCAGATAGAAAAGCTTTGCTATCTCCACGAGGTACAATTATTCCACCGTGAGCCTCTCCACCTTCAAAGATATCGGGGACACCGGGAGCATCAGCAGCTACCACGGGTAAACCGCAGCACATAGCTTCAATCGGTGCAAGAGGAAAACCTTCTAGTCGAGAAGGGAAAGCGTAAACATCGGCTGCCCAAAGATATTGTTGCAGCACAGTGCGATCGCTAACAAATTCATTTCTCCACATCACCCCACGCAGTTTCATATTTGCAATGCGCTGTTGCAAGCGATTTGCTTCAGAACCTGTTCCGACTATGAATAGCTGTAAATCTTTTTCGGGAGATTGATTACATAATTGTTGCCAAGCATCTAATAAAACATCAAGCCCTTTGCGATCTATTTCAATTCTTCCATGCCAAACAACCACTTTCGTATCAGCAGCAATCCCTAAAATTGCTCTTGCTTGCTTACGTTCTATTGCCTGCCATGTGGTAATTTCTAAGGGATTGAAAATGCGAGTTACTCGATCGTCAGCTATGTTGTAACGATCGCGAACGCGCTCGATCTCGGTTTGCGTGGCAATAATTAAACCCTTACAACTATTAATAGAAAGCTTTCGTACAGTTGCTTCTAAAAGACTTTGAGTTTTATTCCCTCCCTGAAAAGTTGCAAAAACTGGTATATTTATTAACTTACCTAAAATTACGCAAGTATCAAAACGAGCGTACTCATATTCTTGACATAAAATGGTTTGACAATTTTCGCGTTTCAGTTCCCGTGCTAGTAACCCTAAAGGCGTACATAAATAAGTTCCGAAACTTTTGGCTAAATCCTTTAATGGTGTAAAGAATGAACGATGAATACTGCTGTTATCTTCTATATCTTTAAAAGATTGATTTTCTTTTGCACCATATATATTAAGCGATTTGCGTCGCAAAGCCCGATAAACATGATATATCCGAGAAGGGGGCATTACGCACATCTGAGTGCCGGTGGGTTGATGAATAAAACGAGTGGGTTTATCGACAGTAGCTGAAATGCAAAATAATACCGTTCTCACACCAACTTCTTTAAGAGCATTGATGTATCCAAAAATCCAACTACCAATAAAATCTTGACAATAATCTTCAAAGGAAATGTTGATACTGTCTAAGAAATCATCAATCAAATCGTAACAGTGTAGTAAAGCAATGGTTGGCTGTGCATTAATTGAGTCTGAAGGTTGATGCAGTCGATCTAGCTGTAAGTTTGAAGACTTAATCATGCTTGTAACCTGGGATCGTTTATGGTGATCGTTTTTTTTCTGGTTAACTTAATAAGAGAATTAGACAGTTTTCCAGGAAATAATTGTTTGAATAACAACTTAATTAATAATTTTTGAGTCAAGCTATCTAATAAAGTTTTTGGTTGTAAGCCGATTGCACAGAATAAGTGTTGTCGAGCTTCAGCTATTCCAAGATTATTATTGCGATGTTGTAAGTAGAGACTAGCGCAATATCTATGAAAGTTAGTCAAAGTATATTTTTTAAGATATTGTAGTTCTTTTGGGGCAGCATTATAAGCTCTTTCAATCGAAATTAAAGATGCTTCTTTCATCACTTCAACTTTGGATGACATTCCACCAGGAGTTCGACGATATAGAATCTGATACTTGGGAACTACTACAAAATGAAAACGTGCTGCTATTCTTAACCAATAGTCCCAATCCTCACAGGATTTGAGAGTTGGTTCAAATTCCCCTGCTGCTTGAATAGCTTGGTAACGAATCAAAGTATTAGAACCACTATGGATAAAATCACCGATCAACAACTGTTGATAAACATCACCTGCAAAAGCATATTCAGGAGATCGAAGGAACGATACTGCTTCTCCTTGTTCATCGACATCCATAAAACAAGTCCAACTATATGCAAGTCCTGCTTCTGGACTTTCTTTTAAAGCATTTAGCTGCATTTCTAATTTATCTTTCGTCCATAAGTCATCAGCATCAAGAAATGCAATAAATTCACCAGTAGAACGATAAATACCACGATTGCGTGCGGTTGGAAGTCCGCAATTTTCATAAGAAAAAATATTTATCCGTTTATCTTTAAAACTTTCAACTATTTGGACTGTCTTATCTATTGAACCATCGTTTATTACAATGACTTCAAAGTCTTGGTATGTCTGTTCCAAAACCGATTCTATAGTTTTTTTTATGGTTTTTTCAGCATTATAAGCTGGAATGACAATAGAAATTTCCGGCATTATTTGACCTATTAAACTTTCAATTTTGAGTGTGAATCAAATAAATACTATCCACCAACTGCTGTTGTATATCGGCGTACTGTATGAAGTAATTTGAGAAATTTTTGATAACCTTCAGTTCCAAACCAACGCTGGATCTCAATTGCTAAACTCAATCTGATAAATTCTTTAGATAAGCATATGCGAGGATAATATTTTATAGCTATATAGCGAAAATTAATCGCAGTTTTATAGTCTTGAACACGAGCTTGTAAAGGCTTCCAAGCCAGACATAAATAAGCATAAGCATAAGATTTATTCTTCAAATATTGTAATTTACTTTGAATCGAATAAAAAGCTTTTTCAATTACTAAATTGTAACTTTTTTCCATAGCGTGCCAATTTTTAGAAGTTCCGTTTGAGTGTTGTCGATAATAAACTAAAACTTCTTTTAGCACTTTAAAATGAAAACGCTCGGCAATGCGTAGCCACATATCCCAATCTTCAACAAACGACCCTAAATTTCGATCGAAAATCCCTACATCATCAAAACAATTGCGACGAACCATAGCTACGCTACCGCATTCAATAAGATTACATTCGATAAGTTTTTCCCAAACATTGCCCTCAGCCTGATGTTTTAAAACTCTACCTGTAGATTGACCATTATCATTAACATATTCAACCCAGGTATATACCAATCCGACTTCTGGATTATCCTCTAAAATACGTATTTGTTTTTCCAGCTTTGTTGGTTCCCAAAGATCGTCTGCATCCAGAAATGCTAAATACTCACCTTTGGCGTTTGTAATACCTGTATTCCTTGCCCCCGACAACCCTTGATTTTCTTGAGAAATTAGTTTAACTCGCCGATCTTGCAATTGAGAAAACCATTGTTCAATACTATCCGTACTTCCATCATTAACAATAATTACTTCAAAATCATCATATGTTTGCTTTAAAAGATTATCTAAAGTTTCTGGTAGATAATGCATTGCATTATAAGCGGGAATTACAACTGATATCTTCGGCATTTTATTGTTCCCTTTGCGAGATAATTTACGTGAAAGATAAATATGTTATTTTTGAAGATAAGCACAAATTTTCCTTAAAAGCAATTCTTAAATAGTTAACTATTATTTATTTTTAGTTTTTACAATCTGAGAATTATTCCAATCCCAACCAACAATTGCACAAACCGTTATCCAATAGTAAAAAAGAGCGGTATGACTCCAAATATTTTCAGTCATCATACCTATAGATATTGCCACTAAATTCGCAAATAAAACTAAACTAAGATCCTTCTGAGGGCTTCCTTGAGGTGCAGAAAACCACAATTTAGCCAAACGGACAAAATTAGCGCCAAGAAAAGTTACAAACAAGCCTAAACCTACAATCCCTCCCTCAACCAGCCATCTAATATAGTCGTTGTGAGCTTCATTCCCACCAATAATGGGTGTTGTCCCCAGCCCATAACCGAAAATTGGCGATTGTTTCCAGGCTTTTAATAAAGAATCCCAGTGAGCAAGCCGCCAGTTAAAGCTATTACCGTCTGAGTTTGATAATAGAATCGAACGCGATATATCCATATCTGGATTAAACAGCGGTGTCTCAAGCACAGAAGCTAGACGTTCTCTGCCGAAGTCTGTACTGGCAAACAAACCAATGATGACTGAAAACATCAGAATGCCGCCAATCAGCTTAACCGCGCTGAATTTAGGCGCGATCAAAACCATAATTAAGACACATGCCATGACTAAACAAATTAAAGTTTTGGTGGTTACGATAAAAAATATAATTACACTTAGCAATAGAAACCAAGGCCAGCGTCGCTGCGATCTTTCTAACTTCCAATAAGTCAGACCCAAGAAAAATATTAAAAAAGTAGCAAATGTATTAGCATGACCAAGGGTTCCATTTACGCGAGAAGCTCCTTCAATATCAGTGATAGCAAGCGCTCTAGGTGCTAATAAAGGTGGAAGTAAGGAGGAGGGTAGAGTTAGTTGCATCAAGGCTGCCATGAGTGGTGCTACAAGACTTAGGAAAAGGGCATTGATTATCTTATGCGGGTGCATACGCTCTTTGATCTGCATTATCAACAGATATGCCATTAACCAGGAAAATAAACGTACCCATTCCCGGATAACCTCTGGAAAATATGAACTGTCTAGCCCCAGTCCACCGAGGGATAATAAGATTACTGAAACTCCTTGTAAAGCTACCCAACTTGCAAACAACCACCAGAATTTGTCTACCTTTACAGCTTTACCCGTCAATAACTGTGTAGTCACATAAAGTAAAGTCAAAGCATTTAAACCGATGGCAAATGCCGCTGGTATCTGTTGAGCGTAAAAGATATCAAGGGAAGATCGTAATATTAATAGACTAATCACCGCTTGCTCAAATTTGGCAAAAAACCAAATCATCATTACTACTACGACTAAAGTCATTCCCAGCAACTGAGGATTAGCACCAACCAAAAAACCTGCAAATACACCAATTCCCACCCCTAGCAATCCTACAAAGAGTGACAGACGAGATCCAGGACTTAAGGATTGATTCCTAAACATTTTAATTAGCCCTCAAACCGTTAGCTGTATTAGTTTGATTTTCGATAGGTTCAGATTCTAAACCCGCTAAACTTTTTACAGGTTGATAACTAGTTATCGCTGAGGAATGGTAATACTTTTCGTTTACAGAGATCATTTGGTCATTTATTACTACTCCTAAAAGAGGTATACGGCTTTTAAGTAATTCTGATACAGTTTTTTGTAGTATTTCTTTTCGCGTGAAACCCGGACGTGTAACTAAAATTAGTCCGTCACTATTCCTACTTAAAATTGCCGCGTCCGGCGAATCACTCAGAGAGTCTGTATCTATGATGACTAAATCGTAATTTTTAGTAGCTTCTGCTAGCATGGCATCTATCTTCGCAGATTCCAGTAACTGCAAGGGGCGATCGTGCGGTTTTCCATAGGTTAAAACATCAAGGCGATCGATATTTGTTGGCTGCACTGCTTCCATCAATGATTTTTTACCATCAATGACATCTGTAATTCCAACTGTAGGATCTAAGTTAAACAGCTTATGCTGTACGGGTTTTTGTAAATTTGCGTCGATAATTAAAGTTCGCCGAGATAGCATGGCGGAAACAGCAGCTAAGTGGGACGTTACTACTGACTTGCCTTCTCCAGAACTGGTGCTACTAACAACTATCAACCGAGGCTTTTGAATACCGCCGTCTAAAGTTTTGAAGAGGTTACGGTAAGGCTCGACAAACTGGATATGTTTTGTATATGTTCCTGCAAACTGAAGTTTAAGTTTCTTGGTAGGCAAGGGAGGTAATATACCTAACAAAGGTAACTCTAGTAATTCTTCTGCTTCAGCGGCGTTTTTGAGAGTATTATCCATCACTTCTAGCAGTATCATTACCCCAGTTGCTAAAATACCTCCGAATACCGTAGCAAGTACTAGTACAATCGTCGGTTTCGGAGAAGTAGGTGAAGTTGGTACTGTTGCTGTTTCTATTATCCGGAGGTTGCTGATTTTTTGAGCTTCTGCAATCCGAGCTTCCTCTAGTTTGCTTTGAAGAAATTTTAAGGATGACTCGGATTCTTGTCGTTTGCGGACGATCGCAGCAAGATTTTGTTGTTTGACTGGGAGTTCGATCAGGCGTTTTTGGAGATTAGTTAGCTCATTTTGCACAGCCTTGAGCTTATTTTCAATTGCCGATTTCTGAATTCGATTAGTAATTAATTGAGAAGTCAGGTCTTGGCTCAATTGTTCGGCTGCGATATTATCGTTGGGGAGAACAGCTTGATTGCTAGAAGACACTTTATCAAGTTCTTGCTGATATAATCTCTCAATAGCATCGCGTTCCTGGCTCAGCGACATGAGGCTGGGATGATCTTCTGTAAAACGCGAACGAGTTTCAGTTAACTGCTGCTCCAAATCTAATAACTTCCCGCGCAGTTTCTTGAGTTCTTCGTTTTGTCCGCTAAGTACTGCCGCATAAGCATTCTTCGGGTTTCGTGTTTTTGTAATCTCTTGTAAGGATATTTCTTGCGATCGCGCTTCTTGCAGTTGGATTAAAAGATCGCGCTCTTGCTCTTCTAATGAGGCTAAACTTTCTACTAAACTTTTGCTTTGTTCTTCATAGGAGACAATACCGCTTTCGCGTCTATATGTCTTTTCTACAGCATCAGCTTCGAGCAGATTTTTACGAGCATTAGGAAGCTCATATTTTTCTAAAAATTCTTTGATTTTAGTAGCTTCTGCTTTAATGGTTTTGATATTTTCTTCAACCATTGCCTTAGCAATCGCATTAAGCAGTTTAGCAGCTAAAACTGGGTCTTGATTTTTATAGTTCAGTTCTAAAATGTTAGTGGCAGGAACAATTTTTACTTCTAAATTTGTTCTGAGATTATTAGGTGCGGGTATTGTTTGAGGTGAATTAACTTTACTCTGTGAAGAAACATCGGCGATCGCGCTTGCTAAAACTGGCTGTGATTTGACTAACTCTGCTTGATCGGCTAAAGGGCTAGAGCCAACAGAACCTCCTAACGATTGTGTCAAATCGCGACCTAACTCGGAAACGCTAGCTAATTTATTATCGAGTATCAATCGCGCCGACGTTTCATAAACACGTGGCGTAATGCGAAGGTAAGCAAAAGCGCCACCCATGACTGCAACAAAAGTAGCCAGCGCAGGCAAACTTCGCCGCATTACAACTGTTAACAAGGATGAAATTCCTTTCTCCATTCGTATACCTTTTTTTAATCACGTTTATTAAGGGAGAGGGGGTAGATAATTCCTAACTCCTTATTCCTAACTCCGGTGGTACTAACTCTTAACTCTCAATTCCTAACTCCCCATTGTTTATTCTTTAAACCCACATTCAGCTAATCCTTTATTAGTTTCTAATTCAAAGTTAGAGGGCGATAATAGCGTCTTATATAATTTCAAAGTTTCGTTTGTAATGTAGTCCCAGCTATAGTTATGGTTTACGTATTTTTGGGCGTTTTGAGCCATTGCAGCCATGTGAGTTGAGTTTTCGGTAGCCCAAGACAGTTCGTTGATGCAAGATTGTAAGGAACCAGCTTCAAAAAATCTGCCTCGCCCTCCTCCAATTAATTGCTTATGGGGTGGAATATCGCTTGCCAGGATGGGAATATGTTCGCGCATAGCTTCTAACATTGCCATTGGTAATCCTTCAACATCTGAAGGTAGAACAAATAATCCAGCCCCCCGTACAATCTCGGCTAAACGCGCTCCTTGAAGTTCCCCTGCAAATATTATGTTACGGTTGTCTGCAACTTTTTCTAATAACTGTGAAGCAAAAGATTTTGTATTACTCACACCTCCAGCTAAAACAAGTTTCCAGTTTTGTAGTTGTAATTTTGTAAAGGCTTCTACAAGTAAGTCAGGACGTTTTTCCGGTACCAATCTACCTAAGAACAATATATATTGTCCTCGCTCAAGTCCTAATTTACTGCCATAAGTAAAATCTGGGTCGGATTTTACATAGCTTGCCGGGGCAGTAGGAATATATACAACTTCTCTTCCATAGGTTTGTAAAAAATAAGTCTTGAGCGCATCGGAAACTGCAATTATCCCGTGTGCGCTACGTGCTGCTGTTTGCTCGCCCATTTGAATCAGACGGGTAGAAATATTCCCCCATTTAGCACGCTGCCAGTCTAATCCATGACAAGTTACAACGATTTTTGATTTTGTTGTAATTCGAGATAAGCCCGTGAATAAAGATGGACCGAGAGCCTGAAAATGAATGATGTCATATCTTTTACCAGTAGCTGCTAATGCGCCGAGTGCGGATGTAATAAAAGCATCTACGCCTCTCATTCTTACATCCGGTAAAGAAATAACTTTCACGCCCTCAAAATGATAATTCTCTAACCAAGAACTATCGGTATAAGAAGAACGAGCAAACAAATCTACATTATGACCTTGAGCTACCATGCGGGGAAACACTTCCGCACAGTAATGTTCAACTCCACCCTGCCTGGGAGGTAGACCTTTTGCACCAATTACAGCAATTTTCATCTTTTGCTCGTCTCTGCTCTCAATTGAGGTTTATAAGTGGTGTCGCGTTAACAGATTGTTTTATACGTTGTTCCCAACGTTGCCACATCTGAGTGTAAACTTGATCGATTACAGTACTTGCTGCATAAGGCTCGGCGATTTTTACGCATTCTTCAACCGGATAATTTTCTGGATGCATCACAACCGTTAGCAAAGCGCGAGCAATACATTGAGGTGTTCGTTGCGAACAAACAACCCCACTATTAGGAGACAGTAATGAAGGAGTTTCTCCAGCTTCGGTAGTTACGATTGGAGTTCCGCAAGCAAGCGCTTCTAAAACCACAATCGGTAATCCTTCAAAAGCACTTGTTAATACAACAGCATTGCAAGCACGATGTAAATCTGATAGCTGTTTTTGTTTAACTATTCCCAGCATTGTTACTTGCTTAGAAAGTCCTAAAGAATTAATTTCATTACGTACTTGAGTTGATAATTCACCCTCACCTGCTATCAATAAGTGAATCCTCGGCTCGTTTAATGCTTTTATCGAACGTATTAACAATAAGGGATCTTTTTGCGGATGTAGTCTTCCAGCAAACAGTATAAATCGCTTATCATCCTCTAAACTCAACTTTTTTGCCAACTCGTACCTTATTGCATCGCGCTCTTCGCCAGAAACAGGATAAAACACTTTTTGGTCAAAAGAATTGTTCAACAAGCTCACCCTGTCAGATAAATCAGGATAACGCTGTTGATAAAGCAATTTTGAATTGCTATTACACGAGTAAATACAGTCAAACTGCCTTAATAATAATTGTTCTAAAGCGAAATAAGCTGCGGGAAATCGTCTCCAAAGAATTGCATTTTTATCTTTAACAGATGTCATCTGTTTTTCAATATCGTTATGGACAAATAATGTTTTCTCCCCTTTCCAATTGAAAGTTGCTAGTGCAGGTTCGAGTCTATTAAAGTGCATAAAATCAGAGGCGTAACAACGCCCCATCATCTTCAGGGTATATTTAACCGTCGTCGGCACCAAGCCTCTAACGTTATCGTCTTCTACTACAAACAAAGGTAGAAAATCAATTTCTCTGCCTGCAAATTCTCTTTTGTGCCATTTACCTAAAGTTTCATTTTTATTACCTGCCGTTCCAACCAGCCTCACTTCAAAATCTGAAGGAGCATACTTGATAAAAGTATTAATTAATGTCTGTATCCCTCCAATTGTGGTGTTCCAAGGATTATATTGATAAAAAATTGTTAATACAGGCTTACGCATTTATAACCACCCTGCACTTAAAGTATTAAGCGTGCAAATCGCTCTTATCAGATTGTCAGTTTGGCTTTATTATTTTGCCATTATTAGAATAATCCCTTGAGCAAAAAAATTACTCCGACCATAGTAGTATTTTCAGTAATTTTATTAATCAAATTAGGAAACTCAATTTCAAGGGAAATTTCAGCAATCATCGAGTAATTAAGGTACGAATATTTATCTCAATCGCGATCGTAGGCAAAATAAATACTATTTATATATTAAAAATTTATCACTCCTTTAAAATCGTAATATTAATGAACTTTAAAGTCACTCTAAGTTACTCAATCTTTATAATTTTTTTTCTTATAAAGTATAAAATGCGTCTTCATAATCTCAAATGTATGTTACGATACATTATTTTTGTAGATTAGCAAACAAAATTGATTATGCCGACCGTAGTAACTTTATATTATCTTAATATAAAAATCCGTAAAAACCCCAATAGGTTTTTATTTGTCTTAGTTAATAAGATGATTTCATATCACATAAATAGTTAAGTAAAAACCACGTTGCCTAAATAGCTACCTGTATTAAATATGTCATCATATCAAAGGAACAATTAGGCTTATATCTATTTATATAGACAGCTATTAGCGAAGATTAATATACATACAAAGAGCGATAAATACTTAGTCGTTTGATGTTAGTTGAAATACTTATACTTAGAATACTACGCCAAGTTAAATACCCAGGAGTTACAAAGGTTCGTAGTAAGCGCTATGCCGCTTGCGGTACGCTCCGCTAACAGCGCCTCCGTATTCTCTAATATTATGATGCGAGTCACCGCGCTACTACGAACCCCTAATAATCAATATGGCACAACAGTACTTAATCGTAAGTGTTTAAGCGGGTTTCGATTTGGCTTCCAAACTTTCCAAACGACTTTTAAGCTGTTGATTTTGCTGCTTGAGTTGTTCAACTTCGGAACGTAAATCGTTTACGGCGCTATCGGATGAAGTCTTCCGAACCAATTTATCAATTTCGTCTTCAGCATAACGACGCACGCGCCCATCGGGAGTTTGTTCGGCTAAAGTACGTAGAATTCCTATAGCTTTTTTATTTTCCATCTGCCCGAGCGAGCTTGCTACAGCAATTTGGGTTAAAAAGAAGGTTTCTTGAGATATTTTGCTTAATCTTTCCAAAATTCTTTCTAAATTCGTATTGTTTTGGGCAACAGAAATTTTTCCCAAAGCCCGAATTGCACCTAAACGCAGAGGTTGCGGAACGCCTAATTTGGTATAATCCAAGATTAAATTTAAAGCTTGTTCGCTGGTTTTTAATTCAGCCAAACCTGCGATCGCGCCATTTCTTACGACTTCATTCCAACCAGCAAAGGATTGCAAAATGTTCTCAAACAGCTTGATTACTTCTGTTTCGTCGGGTTTGTCTTCTCCCCCTGTGGCAGCAATCGAACCGATAGAAGCAACAGCAGCAGCTTCAACATAATAGCTATCATCTCCAGTTTGAGACAATTTTTTCAAAGCTTCATAGCTAGCAATAGTTTTGATCGTACCAAGTGCTTGCGCTACAGCCTTACGCACGTATGGGTTTTCATCTGAAAGATACTCAACTAAAACATCAAAAACTTGGTCTAACTTAACTTCGGCGAGCTGTTTGATTACCTCTACACGTACACCCCAAAAACCATCATTTTTCAAAGATTCCGATAGTGCTTTCACAGCTTCCAAACTGTTCTTTTTCGCTAAAGCTTCTGCTGCATAAATTCGCGAAACGGGATTTTTATCGTGGAGTAACTGTGCTTTCAACTCAGGTATGGGATATTCCAAAGTAACTGTTTTCAGGTAGTGATTCCCTACATCAAAGCTGATAAAATCGGGTTTTTTCTCCAAAGGAAAGTAAAAGCTCTGCTCTTTTTCCGAAACCTTTACCATAAAAACTTTCAAATCATCAGTTCGATCGATATAGCCGAAACCAATGGGAATTCTTAAATCAAACAAACTTTCGTCATTTTTATCATCCGAAGTTACCTGAGTTTGAGTAACTGTCACCTTCGCCAAATTCGCATCCCCATCCCAAACATAAGTAACTTTAAAATCGGGATGTCCGCCACGATAAACGTATTGATCGAAAAGAAACGTTAAATTACGACCAGTCGCTTTTTCAATTGCTCGTAACAAATCTATCGTTTCTACAGTTTGATGAGCATTATTGTTAACAAACGTAGCAATAGCCAGCCAAAATAACTCATCTCCCAACTGCGAACGGATCATATGATAGACACACGAACCTTTTTCATAAATATGGCGATCGTATAGCTCGATAGCTTCCCGGTAAACATGAGTTACCATCGCACGACGGTAGCGACTGCTATCTTCAGCAATGTAACGCCGTGCTTGCTGCAAACGATAGTAATCTGCTTCCTCAGATCCATATTCATGTTCCGTCCACATCACCTCAGAATAACTTGCCATTCCCTCCTTAACCCAAGCATGGGACCAGTGCTTAATTACGACTAAATCGCCAAACCACTGATGGGCTAATTCATGAACGACCAAACTTTCGGCATTACGGTTATCAATAGCTGCTTTTTCATCCAGCAGACATCGATCGGTTAACAGTGTAGTAGAAGTATTTTCCATTCCCCCAAAAATGAAGTCATCAACGCAGACTTGAGCGTATTTAGGGAAAGCATAATTTAATCCGTATTTTTCGCTGAGAAACTCCATCATTTGAGGAGTTTTACCCATAGTGCGTTTAGCATCCGCTTCCCGTCCCTTCTCTACGTAATAAGTAACGGGTTTATCGTGCCATCGGTCGCTAATTTCAGCAAAATCACCTACAGCAAGAGTCATTAAATAAGTGGGATGAACCTGCTTTTGCAGCCAGTGATAGACAATATTATCTTTATTTTCTGCATCTTCGTCTATCAATTCACCATTAGAAATCACCTTTAAAGGTTTAGGAACCGTTACCCTAATTTCCGAAGTAGATAATTGTCCGGGATAATCAAAGCAAGGAAACCAAAACCGCGAATCTTCGTCTTCCCCTTGAGTCCAGACTTGAGTTGGTTTATCGGGATAATGTTCGTCCGGTTGAATAAAATAAATACCTCGTTGAGGTCTTTCCACCGAGTAGGCGATAATAATATCAAGTCGCCGATTTATTTGAGTTGGAGAACTAAGTTCAATATCTAGATGTTCGCCATCGTAATTAAACTTTTGGGTAATTTCTCCAATAAAAACCGACTCAATATTTAGATTAACAGCATCCAAGTGCAAGCGTTCTACACCATTACTTATCGGAGCCAAAGTTATTTTACAGGTACCGCGAACAATTTGGTTTGGTATATCCAAACTTAAATCCAGAAAAATATGCTTTACCTGTCCGGGTCTGTCCGGATTGTACTGCGGTTTTGCACCTGGTGAAACAAAAGATTTGTGCTTAGTATTTTCGGTATCGAAATGTGACTGCAACATCGATTTATTTTGACCTTGTAATTGGAAAAACTTTCAGTTTAGTTAATAAAAAATAACAATTCGTTGTGAACTACCATCATATAAAGCTGCGCCTAGTTTACAAAACCTATTTAAGAAGAAAGCGTATTACCTATTTTAATTCTCATATGGTTTTTTCTGAGTAAAAATACTTGGATCTTGATTCATATAGATTAGAATTATTTATCACTGTTACTCTTTCAACCTATAGAAGTGAAAAACAAGGAGGTTAATTCATTATCTTACTAACGTAAATTTAGCCAAAATTTAAACATCATAGTATGTAATCTTACTAGTTTAATCAGTAAATACCTATAATGTGTTACGTGGAATATAAAGTATAAAAGCTGAAGAAGAAATTAGAACTTTTACTGGATAAGGGGAGATGGGGAGACAAGGAGAAGTAGATAATTCGCAACTCCTAACCTTTGTTTGACCTTTAACCTTATCAACTGCCATCGTTATAAGAAAGAGAATACTGTAATGTCTAAACTTAAGCCTAAATTTTTAATTCCCGCGATTGCGGCTGCTGTAGTCTTTGTTGGTGGTATAGCTACTTATTTATACTTCAAAGGTGGTCCATCTGGAGGTATTTCTGATGCTACTGCTAGCGCTAAACTAGTTCCAGATGATGCGATGATGGCAACTTATATTGCTACAGATCCCGCCATTTGGTCAAAATTAGAAGAATTCGGTACTCCCGAAGCGCAAAAATTGGTAGCTGCGGGACTAAAAAACTTGAACGAAAATTTTTCTAGCGATGACAGCATAACTTACGATCGAGACTTAAAACCTTGGGTTGGTGGTGTGATGGTAGCAGTATTACCTCCAAGTGCAGTTCAACCCGCACAAAATACACCTCAATCGTCACCAGAACCAAATATTCTAATGGTGGTAGGAATTAAAGACAAAGTAGAAGCTTTAAATTTTACCAACAAACTCAAGCAGCAGAAAAACGTCAAAATTAAAGAAATTAAATATAAAGGTCAAACAATCCAAGAAACTAAAGGTAAAGGAAGTCCTACATACAGCACCATATTAAACGATCGCGTATTATTTTCTCCTTCCCAGAATGCTGTAACCCAAGCGATTGACACGAAGCAAGGAGAGCCTTCATTTTTAAGTAAAATAGGTGCTTCTCAAATTCTGGGAAATAACCTCAACTTGGAGAATACCCTCGCACAAGTTTACGTACCCGATTATTCGAGTATGGTAAAGCAGCTAATCGCTACCAATCCCCAAGCGCAACAATTACCACCACAAACCTTAGAACAGTTGAAGCAAATAAAATCTGTTGTTGCGGGAATCGGCGTTGATGACAATGGATTGCGAGTCAAAGCAAACACTAATTTAGACGAGCAAAGAGTAAAATTTAAATACGAAAAAACACCCGGTAAAGTGTTGTCTCAAGTTCCTCAAGATACAATCGCTCTTATTAGTGGAGGGGGTATCAGTAAATGGTGGACAGCTTTTGCAGAACAAGCAAAAGATACCCCCGAACTTAACGTAATGCTGCAACAAGCACGGGGACAATTAAAACTAGTCAATATTGATTTAGATGAAGACGTATTTAGCTGGATGGATGGCGAATTTGGTATAGCCGCAATCCCCGTAAACCAAGGGCTATTGAAGCAAATTGGTTTCGGTGGCGCATTCATATTTCACACCGGCGATCGCCAAACAGCCGAAGCGACATTTAGTAAATTAGACAATCTTGCCAAAGGGCAATCAATCCAAATAGCTCAAAAAGATATCGAAGGTAAAAAAATTACAGAATGGCAAATTCCTGGACAAGGTGCATTACTAGCTCACGGTTGGTTAGATGACAATACAGCACTACTAACTCTAGGCGGTCCCATAGCTGAAACGCTTACCAAAAAAGAGTTTCAACCCCTCAACGGCAGCCAAAGCTTCCAAGGAATAACGGGAACATTACCACAAGAAAACGGCGGTTACTTTTACTTAGATATGGAAAAAGCCCTACCATTATTCACTCGTCTCTCCCCACCAACACCAGAAGCAACCGCCATCCTCAACTCCATTCGTGGAATCGGCGTTACCGCAACCAGCCCAAACAATTCCTTAACCCAAATGGAAATGTTACTAGCACTAAAGAAAAATAGCCAATAGTGAAGAGTTAGGAGTTAGGAGTTAGGAATTAGGAGTTAGGAGTTAAGAGTTAATTTATTTTAACTCTCTCCTTATCCCATGCCCAATGCCCAATCCCCATCTTCAATTCCCATCTTCTGTTAAAGATTCTTTTCAAATTAAAACAAAATTCTCACAGACGGCTTATTATTCTTAGAGATAAAGTTTTTCCTAATTCCAAAATCAAGAAGTTAATTCGCAAATATTACTGATGGTTATCGCTACAAAAAATACTATTCCGTTATCTACACGCTTGATAAATGGATTGCTGGGAATCAAGCCGCTGTACGGAATAGCTAAGCATCAAGCCCGTCAAATGATGGTTAAACGCGGAGAAAGAATAGGTGTTCCTTGGAAAAAGCAAGTAGAAGAAATGAAAACCGTAGATTGGGAAAGTGAAATCAAAAAAGTTGAGAATCCCAATCTTTCTTATCCCGACTATTACCTGACTTCATTTCATGCTTACGAACAAGGTAATCTTGGTTGGAAACCCGCTTTAGAATTAGAAGTGGCCTCTTTGACAGTTCACTCTACAATTTTTAATAAAGCTGGTGAATTGGATGGTGACTCAAAACTACGCGCTTCTTATCACAATGTACTCAAACAGCAAATTCCCGAACCCCAAGATATTTTAGATATGGCTTGCGGGGTTGGTTTAAGCAGTTTTGCTCTACAAGAACTTTATCCTCAAGCCAAAGTTACGGGCTTAGATTTATCTCCCTATTTCCTATCAGTCGCTAACTATCGTTCCCTTTCTCGTCAAGCTAATATCAATTGGGTTCATGCAGCAGCCGAATCTACAGGTAACCCGGATGATTCATTTGATTTAGTTTCAATTTACCTAACCCTTCATGAATTACCACAATCAGCAACTCGGCAAATTTTTACAGAAGCCAGACGAGTATTGCGCTCTAACGGGCATATAGCAATTAAATGCATGAATCCAGAATCTGAAGCTTATCAGAAAATGCCGCGTTATGTTTTTACCTTACTCAAAAGTACCGAACCATATTTAGATGAATATTTTTCCTTAGACATCAAACAAGCCTTGATTGATGCCGGATTCCAAACTCCAACAATTACTCCCAGCAGCCCCCGTCATCGGACTGTGGTAGCTAAGGCGAAGTGATGGGGGATGGGGAGACAATAAGTTAGGAGTTAGGAGTTAGGAGTTAGGAGTTAGGAGTTAGGAGTTAGGAGTTAGGAGTAATGAGCAATGAGCAATAAGTAATAAATTATTAATTTCCCTCCCTCACTCCTTCTCCTTGCCCAATGCCCAATGCCCAATGCTCAATTCAAAATTTACGTACTAATCGTTTGGGAATAAAACCGATCGAGAATGCTGCTATAGTTCTTAAATTAAACTTTTGTTGAATCAAAGCATTCAAAAGTAAAGGTCTTGCTTCTGTTGTGTTATCATCAAATCTTTATATATAAAATCAAAAGATAGACCCTAAGAAATATTCTAGTTTTAATCAGAAATTCTTAGGGTTCCATATTAATAAAAGACTTTATTCGATTGTGAAAGCTTTTGACATATATCGAATTGAGCAACGATTAAATTAAAGTCTTGCCAAAACAGGTTGATTTTGTGCGATCGCACTTGCATCGGATTCCAAATTAGCGGCGTAAATTTCGCAGGAGTTATTCGGACTTTCGATAAGTTTAACTTTGTATAAATTTGCACCTAATTCTGCGATCGGTTGACGCAATCTATTACTAATGTAAAATGCTATATTTTCAGCAGTAGGAACTACTTCGGCAAAATAAGAAATATCTTTGTTGAGGAAAGTATGGTCTAATGGTTCAATTACAAAATCATCTATGACTTTATTCAAAGCACCTAAATCAACTAACATTCCAGTACGCTCTGCAATTTCACCTTTGACGGTAATTTCCAAATGGTAATTATGTCCGTGTCCGTTAGGACGAGCGCACTTACCATAAATCTCTAAGTTTTCCTCTTGACTCAGCTTAGGACTAGCTAATCTGTGAGCTGCGCTAAAGTGAGTACCTACAGTAAGATAAGCTTCCATTGAATTTCCCATATAATCAGCCCAAAGTTGAGGATGTTCAAATAACTGCACGCGAATTATAGGTAAATAAGGCGATAACCGTTTGTAGATAACCCGTGCAATATTTTCAGTTGTCGGTAAAATTTGCTGAAACTCTTCCCAGACATCATTGAGATAGGAAAAGTCTAATTGACTGGTAACTTCCCTTTTTATTACCTGCTTAACATCAGATAAATTAAGTACCATTCCATATTCATCTAACTCTCCTTGAAGAGAAATAAATAAAACATAGTTATGTCCGTGTCCGGGAAAATTAGCACAAGCACCAAATTTTTCAATATTCTCTGCTTCATTTAGTTCGGGGAACCAATACCGATGACTGGCCGAAAATTGAGCGCGGCGATTTACAATGCATTGCATGAGTATCTAGAAAGCAGAATTTAAGATTTCTTAACGTCTTACTGCTTCCAGCATAAACTAAATCTTGCACCAAGTGCGCTTAAGAAAGTTAGGAGTTAGGAGTGAGGAGTTAGGAGTTATGAGTTATGAGTTATGAGTTAAGAGTTAAGAATGAAAGAAGCAATTAATTTTAAATTCTTTTTTCTTCCCCCTCTCCCCCCTCTCCCTAATTCTTAAATAGGAATATGAATTACAAACTGCGTACCTTCACCTTCCGAAGAAAAACATTCTAAAGTTCCACCATGAGTTTCTGTAATAATCTGATAGCTAATTGAAAGCCCTAAACCAGTACCTTTTTCTTCTGCTTTAGTAGTAAAAAAAGCATTAAACAAGTTATTTCGCACTTCCTCAGTCATTCCATCACCATTATCAGCAATAATGATTTCTAGGCTATTATTATTTATTAATTTTGTACTAATACGAATTTGAGGAATAAAACTTTCGTTCTTTTTCGCTTTATCTTCAAATACATCAATAGCATTCGCTAGCAAATTCATAAATACCTGATTGAGTTGTCCCGGAAAACATTCAATTTCAGGTAGTTTGCCGTATTCTTTGATAACTTCAATTTTGGGATGAAGTTCGTTAGCTTTCAAGCGATGAGATAAAATCATCAAAGTTGTATCAATTCCTTGATGAATATTGACAGCTTTTCTATATGTTGCGTCTTTACGTGAAAACTTACGTAGCGATTGCATAATGTCGCTGATGCGCTCAATTCCAAGATTCATTGAAACAATCATTTTTGGTAAGTCTTCTAATAAAAAATCTAAATCGATTGCATCAATTTTATTTTTAATTTCTTCTGGTGTGTTTGGTAAATATTTTTGATAAAGGTTTAATAAACTAATTAAGTCTTGTATATAATTACCTGTATGCTCTAAATTACCAGCAATAAAGCCAACGGGATTCTTTACTTCATGGGCAATACCAGCAACCAACTGCCCCAAAGATGAGATTTTCTCGGCTTGCATTAATTTGAATTGGGATATTTGTAATTGACGATTCAAATTTCGTAATTTTAACTGCACGTTGACTCGCGCAACTACTTCCTCCTGTTGAAATGGCTTAGTTATATAGTCTACCGCTCCAACTTTAAATCCTTTGATTTTATCTGCTGTATCTGTAAGAGCCGTCATGAAAATTACTGGAATATCCTTTGTTTTTTCATCCGCTTTCAAGCGCGTACAGGTTTCAAATCCATCTATACCCGGCATCATAATATCTAATAAAATTAAGTCGGGAGAAATCGTTTTTAACAGAATAAGCGCACTTTCACCATCACTAGCTACCGACACGTAATGCCCGTGTAGTTGCATAACATCAGATAAGATATTCAGGTTAGTTACCTTATCATCAACAATTAAAATCAGGCTCTTTTGAATTTCCATTATCTGGGCGTTAAATAACTTGATGGCGCTTAGACGGAAAATGCCCTTTTTATCAAAGTCTTTACTCAGATGTAACTACTTTATAATCCATAAAAAGTTTTTTTTGGCTGTTATTTCCTCATTTTAAACAATTTTAGTTTAATTTCCTATTATTTAAATCATAAATAGATATACCGAACATTTACTTTTCTTTATTGCAAAGGATCGAAGTGTGAAAAACATTTGTCTACAGTTAAAGCAGATCTATTCTTAATCAACCGATAATTTTATAGTTCCTAGAAAATAAATAATATCTTAATATGTAGCGAAAAAAATATTTTACTAAAAATTAAAGAATACTATCTTAACAATAAGGAAGAGATTAGACTATTATCTAAATTATTTTTTTTAAATCTTTAAAAACTTTTGCTTATTGTGTCTGAGAATTCAATCTACCATGAAAAAAAATTGCTATTTATTTATAAGCACCCATAGAATCTTGTGTTTCATAATATAGCTGAGTAGCAATACGAAACATTTCTTGCCCTGCGTGCAAGTAACTTTCATCGAAATTGAGAGGAAAATATTTTAACTCTCCCAAACCATCACCAATTTGATTCAAAGTGTAGTAAAGATGAGCCGCAGCCCTGGCAAAGCTAGGAGGATTGGGAAAAGAATGAAAAGTATTTTGTGCTTGTTTAAGCTCTTCCGTACAATTTTGCAAATAGTCCCCAAACTCTTCTAACAACTCATCGTCAAATGGATCTGCTGCTAATTTTTCAATTTGTTCGTCTAATGAGTCAAGAATACCGCATACAAAGTTATTAACCGGCTGATATACAAAGCGCAACCATTCCTCAACCTGCTCGTCGGCATTCCGTCTCGTCTTGCGTCTCTTTTTGTATTGTTGTTGCGCTGTTTGAGTCCGTTGCTGCCTTTTGCTATTTCTTTTCTCAAAGCTGTAATGCAGTTGTCTGTCATAAGACTGACGACTTTGAGTATCGCTCAAAACTTCATAAGCAGCATTTATAAGAATAATTTTTTCCCTATCTGCTGCTTGTTGATTCACATCGGGATGAAACAATTTTACCAAGCGGCGATAAGCTTGCTTGATCTCCGCTTGGCTTGCATTTCGGTCTATATTAAGAGTTTCGTAGTGATTAGATTGTGGCATTATTTCGATTTATCGTTAGCTGATGCTACTAACTGGCTTGACTTCCAAATCTTGGAACAGCGGCGTGCTTAAGTATCTTTCTCCGAAACTGGGCTGAATTAATACAATTAAGCGTCCTTGATTTTCTTTACGCTTAGCAACTTGAATTGCCGCACACAAAGCCGCTCCCGTTGAGATACCTGATAATAATCCTTCTTCTCTAGCCAATCGTCGCCCGAATGCGATCGCCTCACTATCGGTAACAGAAATTACTTCATCAATTAATTCCACTTTCAGTATTTGAGGAACAAATCCCGCTCCAATTCCTTGGATTTTGTGAGGTCCTGGTCTTCCTCCCGATAACACGGGACTTGAAGCCGGTTCAACAGCGATCGCCTTAAAATCTGGTCTACGTGTTTTAATGACTTCGGCGATACCCGTGATTGTTCCCCCAGTTCCGATGCCCGCAACAATCATATCTACTTTACCATCTGTATCCTGCCATATTTCGACCGCAGTAGTATCTCTGTGTATTTTCGCATTTGCAGGATTGCGAAACTGTTGCAACATATACGCACCAGGAGTAGTATCAACAATGAGTTGCGCTTGCCGAATTGCTCCACTCATACCTTCAATTCCTGGCGTTAATTGTAATTCCGCCCCATAAGCTCTTAACATTGCCCTTCGTTCGCAACTCATAGTATCTGGCATTGTCAACACCAAACGATAACCTTTAGCAGCCGCAGCCATTGCTAAAGCTATTCCTGTATTTCCAGAAGTCGGTTCTACTAGCAGCGTTTTCCCAGGAGTAATCAAACCTTCTTCTTCAGCTGCATTAATCATATTAGTGCCAATTCGATCTTTTACCGATGCGGCTGGATTCATACTTTCCAACTTCATCACAATCTTCGCCACACAACCGTACTGTTGCGGAATGCGATTAAGTTGCACTAAAGGAGTTCGACCAACAAGTTCTGTAATATTACGAGCAATACGCATTTTTCTATGTTTTATTTAAAATTGGAAATTAGGAATTGGGAATTGGGGATTGGGCATGGTAAGCCACTGCGTTGGGCGGAGAGAAGTTCGTTGGCGAGGTTCCCTCGCTTAAAGAAACTTCGGGGTTCCCCGACTTGTAGCAAGTGGCGCAACCCGAAGGGGGCATAGGTAGTGGGAACACGGAAGAATCATATTTTAATAAAATGTGACAAGTCGTGAAGCTGGGAAAAGTCTGCTGTTAAAGGTTAAATAATCTACTAGAATCTCACTCCTAATTCCTAACTCACTCTTCCATGTCCAATCCCCAATGCCCCATGCCCAATTCCCCATTAAATGTAATACATGATATCCAAATTTTTTTGAGAATCCCGCTTTTCACACAAATCTAAAAGCGTATATTTTTGTAATACTAAATTAGCAGCTTGACGTGCTTCTTCCCAAATATCTTCTACAACAGCACTATCAGAAGTTTTAGGTTTACTGTCTTCTTCACAGTTTTGTAATTTGTCAAGCCCTTCCACACATACAAAAATATCAAATAAACTAATTTTCCAAGGTTCTCGCGTCAAGAAATAGCCACCTTTAGAACCGCGTTGACTTTTAACAAGCCCACCACGTCTCAATGTTGCGAGCAGTTGTTCTAAATAACGGTCGGGTATACTTTGTTGAGCTGCAATTTGTCGAATTTGCAATGGTTCATCTTTTTGGTAATGAGTTGCTAATTCTAATAATGCCAAAATTGCATATTCTGATTTACACGATAGTTCCACTGATCTGTTTTGGTAAAAGTTAAAGTTTAGGAATTGGAAGTTAGGAGTTAGGAATTAAGAGTTAGGAGTTAGGAGTTAGGAGTTATAATATCAAGCTTTCATAAATACGTTTTAATTTTTTTCTAGCTATATAGTAATTTTGGTTAATTTTCGTAGTGGGAGCATCTTGCTCCCTAGCGACTAAAAAAGAGCTTCAATTTTACAAACAACAAAGATAATCGCACTACTTACCAATACTGAAACTACTACTATCGATACTAGCGACCAAGATGGTCGCACTACTATCTAAATAGACAAAACTACTTATCAATAGAGTTCTAATTCATACAGCCCATAACTCAAAACTCCTAATTTATAACTCCTAACTCCTAACTCTTAATTCCTAACTTTCTTTAGTATACTCCGGTTCTCCACTGGGGTTTGCTGCTTTCTGTTTACAAATAAATTGCTCCCCATTAATTAACGGGGAGCAACTTATATCAAACTGTTAGATTTTTGTTAGCGATCTAGAACGTAAAGGTTGTTCTGAGAGTACCGATGAATACATCGTCGTTATCATCATTTTGTCCGGAGGAAGTCTGATAAATAACGCCCGGTGTGATGGAAACATTATCGTTTACACGATACTTATAGAATCCTTCGACGTGATAAGGGATATCAGCATCATTACGACCATCATTAGCTAAGCCTCTATTCAAAGAATAGGGTTGAGCACCTGCGAACACACCCAAAACATTACCTCTACCACCGAAGTCAGGTAAAGCTATACCAGCACCCCAACTCCAAGCTTCAAAGTCATCATTGGATTGGAAACCAGTAACATCGTGGTAAGAAACGAAACCACTGATTGAGAACTTATCGCTAGGTCTGATTGCAGCAGCCAATCCGTAGGAGTTACTAGAAGATGGGTTTTCAATTAAGTTCGCTTGGGTAGTACCGACTACAGGAGTAGGAATAACTGAACCATCTGCTCTTGTTGTTGTACCTCCGAATCCACCTGCATCAAACAAAGTACTACCCGCACCATGATAACCATGAACGTAGGTTGCTGCTAATGCAATGCGGTTACTAACGTTGAAGTTCAACTGTCCAAGTGCTGCATAATTACCGTTGAATATACCCGAACCAATTCCTGGATCGCTGGGTTCGGAACCCAAGTAACCAACTGTTAAAGAACTTGGACGAAGAATACTATTCCCTTCACCAAACTTGATATTCAATGCCGCACCAGCACCACCACCAATTCGGTAGATGGGACTTTCCGAAGCGAAAGTAGACAAGGCACCATTACCACCGTCGTAATCCTCGAAGTAAGGATTAACTGTAGCAGCATAATCGCTGTGAATACCGCCGGTAGCAGAAACATAAAGTTGTGCCGGGCCGAGATTAGTGTAGTAAGCCAACCAATCTAAATAAACATCATTGCTATTGGTTGGATCGCCAGTTAGGTTAAAGGTTTGGAAGTTTTCACCGCTAACATCGGCAATTCCATCTCCATCTACATCAGTTCCGGTATTCAAACGCTGGGCATTACCAGTAGCCAAACGGGTGTGTAAAACATCTTTACCAGTGAAGCTGGTTTGCAAGTCCAAGCGAATTCTGTTTTGGAAGACGGTGTTGTTGTTATCGTCTACACCATCGCCAAAAGCATCAGTTAACGCAAAAATCGCTTCACCAACTAGTTTGGTTGTTGTAGAGAATTGATTCGCTTCGATTTCAGCTGTACGAGCTTCTAAAGCATCTACTCTTCCGCGTAAAGTCGCTAATTCCGCAGAAAATTCTTCCTGCAAACGCCCTAAAGTTGCCAAATCTTCTCTGGTAACAATATCAGCAGTAGCAGTTGCTATTAATTCGTTAACTCTATCCAAACAAGCATTCAAACCTGCTGCAAATTCATAACGAGTTAAAGCACGGTTTCCACGATAGGTACCGTTAGGATAACCAGCGATACAGCCATAACGCTCAACCAAGGATTGCAAAGCTTGGAAAGCCCAATCGGTTGGCTGTACGTCGGAAAACTGAGAAACGGAAGTTACCTGAGATTGACTTCCATTTTCTTGCCCTTCACTACTGTACTGATTTACTTCTTGTAAAACGTTGTCTTCAGTTTGTTGAGCCTGAGCCAGCGTTTGTGTTTCTTGAGATTCTAAAGAAGCTGAAAATACAGACGGAGTTTCAGTTCCTGACTTCTCGAATTGAGATACTTCAGCACTAACTGCTTCAGATTCGGTACTAGTAGGAGCCGCGATCGCAGTTGTTGAAACTAACAATGAAGCTCCGAAAACAGCCTGACTTAACGCCAAGGATTTCCACAAAAAATTAGACATTATTCCTCTTCTCCTCACACCTTGCACGGATAATCTACTTTGCTGCAAATTTGGTCAACAATCCACTTAGATAGTGAAACTTGTTTAGGAGGCACAGTGACCCCAGACACAATTTTAGTTATTGCTAAGCTAATAAACGACTATATTTAGATAAAAATCGATCTAATTAACTTATGCATAAACATATCCTTTATAGCCTTTAATTATAAGACAAGTAAAACAGAACGCAATTATATGGTCAGATTGTTAACTGTCACACAATTAAGATAAAAAGTAAAAACTGATGATAATGAATTTATCTATTTATCTTAAAGTCTTACTTGACGTTTTACACTACTTTTGCTCCGAACCTCCGAGTAAATCCTAAAATTATTGAAAAGTTCATATCAAAGCTAACTTAACTGATTCTTAACCACATCTTACTTTAGGATGGATAATTCTTCATTCAACGAAGCAATTTTTTATTTATTTAGGTCGCGATAGTAGTTCTGAAGGGCAAGAGTTAATTTGTCAATACTCTTGGTAACTTAGATGCAAGTTTTAAGTAAATCATTTCACTAGAAGTATCAATAAAATTAATACCATCCGACACATATTAATTTATACTCTAAATGTTTATATCCTAAACAAAAATTAATATTTATTCGGGTAGCTGCATGGGGTCACAGAGATTAAGAGGGTTGCGATTAGCTTTCCAAGTTAAAGGTACAGTAATCGTGACAATTTACCACCGAGTTATATTTTTTGGATTATTCGGTGGCTTTGTTTCTCTACTGTATTATTTAGATTTTCCCGTATCTCAACCTATTTTAGGTAGTGTTATCCCCAGTATTGTCTTAGGTTTACTACTTGTGTTTCGGACCAATACAGCTTATGACCGTTTTTGGGAAGGTAGAAAAGCATGGGGAGATATTATCAATAATGTCAGAAATTTGGCGCGATTAATGATTGTATCTGTAGATGAAAAATCTCTGGAAGATAGAAAAGAGAAAGTCGCGGCGTTACGTTTACTAGTAGCTTTCGCTGTGGCGACTAAATTACACTTACGTTCTTTACCTGTAAACAGTGAATTAGAAGAGTTAATGCTCGAATCAAGGTACATAACATTGCTAACCATGAATCACCCTCCTTTAGAAATAGCTTTTTGGATCGGAGATTATTTGCAGCAGCAGTGTAATAGCCATTGCTTAAATAATTATCAGCTAATTACGATGCAAGAATTAATCAACAGCATGGTAGATAATTTAGGAGTGTGCGAGCGTATTTTAAAAACGCCTATACCTTTGGCTTATACTATTCATTTGAAACAACTATTGATACTCTATTGCTTGCTGCTACCTTTTCAATTGGTAGAGAATCTCGGATGGGCAACTGGTGTAATTACTGGAGTTATTAGCTTTACGTTATTTGGTATTGAAGCAATAGGACTTGAAATAGAGAATCCCTTCGGTTTTGATGATAACGATTTACCGCTAAACGCAATTTGCGATACGATGAAGCGGAATATTGAAGATTTAATTAGCTTAAGACCTACATTTGAGTCAAACAAAATTTAATAGATAATTAAAAAAGGCAATAGGGAGGATATTAGTTAAACCTGAGATTAGCTTAAAATAAATGAAGCGTTGGCTAATTATTCGGGTTATTTAGTATCTTCAACTCTAAAAAATCCCCAAAAATATATGGAAAATTTTAATTTAATAATTGGTCTACAGATCAAAATCGCTGCTCTACAATCAAAACCAACCGTAACATTCTTTTAAAAGTACCCATAAAAAACTATCCGCTCTTAGTTAAGTTGGATAACTTAATCTAAGAGCGGTCTAGTCGGGTCTTCAAGTTGCAACCTGACTGCCGGAAGGAACTCCAATTCAGCCTTGTCGCTTAAGATAAGTTAGCCTTTTAAAAAAGACTAAATTAACTCTTAGAGCACAGCTCCGGCACACAGCCGGTTATCTGCAACTTGACGACCCATGCATTTACTACTTTCTATCATGGGCATCACCTCCTTGTTGCCTAAGCGGCTTTTAATCTCAAACAAGCCAGAGCAATTTGCTCTTTCTTTCTATGTTGCTACTACTATAACACGACTTTAAGCAAAATATCTACAAAAATGTGGGAATTTTAGATTTTAGTTTGCAATGAATTACGGAAAGGGAACGGGGAAAGGGGAACGGGCAACAAGGAATGCATAAATAAAATAAATGTCTTATTTCTTTATTCCTTAATCCCTGTAAGCATAGGGACAAAAATATTGTCAAAATCAAAATTCCAAATAAAAATCCCCGCCATTTGACGGAGATAAAATTAGATTATTTTCAATTTCTTAGCTGATAATCAAAACTTTCTTAAATTTGAAATCCAAATTACAGTGCGTTACCGCGAGGTAGAACTTCCTCTGGGAATACAAACTGTTCGTGTGGCTGATCTTGAGGAGCCATCCATGCACGGATACCTTCGTTTAACAAGATATTCTTGGTGTAGAAAGTTTCAAATTCGGGGTCTTCTGCTGCTCTCAATTCCTGAGATACGAAGTCATAAGCACGTAGGTTCAGCGCTAAGCCTACTACACCTACTGCGCTCATCCATAACCCGGTTACTGGTACAAACAACATAAAGAAGTGCAACCAGCGTTTGTTGGAGAATGCAATACCGAAAATCTGCGACCAGAAACGGTTTGCTGTCACCATCGAATAAGTTTCTTCTGCTTGGGTTGGTTCAAATGCACGGAAGGTGTTGGAACCGTCACCGTCTTCAAACAAGGTGTTTTCAACAGTTGCACCGTGAATCGCACACAACAGCGCACCACCCAATACACCTGCTACTCCCATCATGTGGAAGGGATTCAAAGTCCAGTTATGGAAACCTTGGAAAAATAGCAAGAAACGGAAGATTGCTGCTACTCCAAAACTAGGAGCGAAGAACCAAGAAGATTGACCCAAGGGATACATCAAAAATACGCTCACGAATACTGCAATCGGTGCAGAAAACGCGATCGCATTATAAGGACGAATTCCCACCAAACGGGAAATTTCAAATTGACGCAACATGAAGCCAATCAAACCGAAAGCTCCATGAAGGGCAACAAACGTCCACAATCCGCCTAACTGACACCAACGAGTGAAGTCACCTTGAGCTTCAGGTCCCCACAAAAGTAATAGGGAATGTCCCATACTGTCTGCGGGTGTGGATACTGCCACGGTCAAGAAGTTACAACCTTCTAAGTAAGAAGATGCTAAACCGTGGGTATACCAAGAAGATACAAAGGTTGTACCTGTTAGCCATCCACCTAGAGCCATGTAGGCACAGGGGAAAAGTAATAGACCCGACCAACCGATAAATACGAATCTGTCTCGCTTTAACCAGTCATCGAGTACGTCAAACCAGCCTCTAGTGCTAGGGGCGCGTCCAACTGCGATGGTCATGAGATTAAATCTCCAAATCGTTATAATTACAGCTTTATTCAACTTTGAGGTCAGCGTTTTACTGCCGCCCTCATGCAGAAAAGCAACTAGATTGTCAATCTAGTTTACAAATTTTTACTGTCTCTAATTTTATTGTATAGAAAAATAGGTAATTTTTCCAGTCTGTTTTCAATTTAACTGAATTTTTTTTGCGACTCTACCTGAATTCTTGGCTATGCGAAGAGTCTTATATCAGGTAATAGTTACACATTGACAATAGTTAATATTTTTTTTAGATTTAGTAATTTTTCATTCTCATAATTCAGCTTGGGCTGTTAATCTAGTGCTGACGCTAAAATTAGACAAAACAGTTAATTTTAATTAAGGTTCCATGTTTACTATCGATTTAACAGTAAGAAATACAGCTTTCCCGGCATCTGTTGAACGCAAGACACAGGAAGATGCTGAAGCTATCTATCAGCTAGTTTTATCAGCAATGCGTTCTGGTAATCCAGATATTATCGAACTTGAGTCCGAAGGCAAGGTAGAGAAAAAAATAGCTATTCGTGCTACCGAAATTTCTGGTGTTCAGATAACTAAGAAAGAAGGTGCCGCTGGTGGAAGTGGTAAAACTCCTGGTTTCTTTGCTTTAGCTTCGGAATAAAATATTGGTGGAACACATAACGAGTGAACCGGGAATCTCAGTAAAAGATTTAAACTTTGATTGGCCTTCAGGAGCGCAAGTAATCAAATCTTGCTCTTTAGAAGTACCTAGAGGCGAATTTTGGATGCTTTTAGGTACAAACGGTAGTGGAAAATCAACTTTGCTTAGACTGCTCGCAGGGCTATTGACTCCTAAAAGTGGCGAAGTGGGAGTTTTACACCCCGTTGGTTTTGTATTCCAAAATCCCGATCATCAACTAGTAATGCCTACTGTTGGTGCTGACGTGGCTTTTGGACTAGTACAAGAACAATTGCCGCTTCTTCAAGTTAGAGAAAGAGTAGAAGAAGCACTAAGCGCAGTCAACTTACTTTCACTGCAACGTCGTCCTATTTATGCTTTAAGCGGGGGACAAAAACAAAGAGTAGCCATTGCCGGTGCGATCGCCCGTCGTTGTGCTTTGTTGTTGTTAGATGAACCCACTGCCTTACTCGATCCAGATAGCCAATTAGAATTAGTAGCTGGTGTCCGTCGTTTAGTAAAAAGTCGGGGTATTACAGCCCTTTGGGTGACTCATCGTTTAGATGAATTGAACTACTGCGACGGTGCTTTCCTACTCGAACAAGGGGTTTTAATCGATAAAGGAGAGCCTGCACGTCTTAAACAAGTTTTGATGGAGTTGCAGGGAGGAAATTAGAATTATTTATCTTTTTTAACCTCTTAAGTTCGCAAGTAGTAATTATTTACTAACCATAAAAGATTTCAACGCGTCTACTAATAATAGGCGCGTTTATTTTAATTTATTTTATTTTTTGACTAAATTTTAGATTTTTTGCGTAAGTCAAAAAAACGGAAATCCAAAATAGTCAATCGAAAACATAAAATCGATTGACCTTTATTTGGTAAGGGTTTCGTAGTTTTGCTTGGATTTTATGTTTATGTAACATAGTGTTACAAGTAATGCTTGAACTACTATAAGAGTTATGAATGAAAATTGTAAAATCTAGAATACTGTGATTCAGAACCATGTCCCCTTCATTTACCCCAGCCGTTTTACTTGTAGACGGTTATAACATTATTGGCGCTTGGTCTTGTTTAAAGAAGACTTGCGACAACGTTGGACTAGAAACTGCACGTAATGAATTGCTTGAAGCCCTCGTGGGTTACAGTGCATTTACGGGCTATCAAACCCAAGTAGTGTTCGATGCCCATTTCCAAAAAAATGGCAGCAACGAAGAAGTTATAACCAAACTTGTCACTGCTTTTTATACGGATTTCGGGCAAACAGCAGACACTTACATTGAAAAACGCTGTGCGTCATTGCGTCAGAAAGTACGAGAGCGTTTATTATCGCGAGTCGTTGTAGCCACCTCAGACCGGGCGCAACAGTTAACGGTACAGGGGTATGGAGCGGAGTGGATATCTGCACAACAACTCTGTTATGAAATAGAAGCCACCGTTTGCCGAACGCGACAAAAGTATAAATCGCGCAAAAAGACCAACGGTAGACTCCTAGCTAATTCTATTGATGCGAAATCGCGTCAAAAGCTAGTTGAATTACGAATGGGTTTGAAATAGATACCTATGGCCTTCCTATTTAGGCATCTACTAATTACAGAGCCGGTAGACTCAAAGCCGGTTTTGTTAGTATTAATGTATAGCTAAAAGGGCTGTCAAAAATTTTTTCAAAAAAAGTTTGTAAAAGTACTTGCCAAATTCTCTTTTTAGCTTTAATATGTTTAATCGTAGTCCTCAGTAGCTCAGTGGTAGAGCGGTCGGCTGTTAACCGATTGGTCGCAAGTTCGAATCTTGCCTGGGGAGTTTAAAATTTATTTATTGTTTAATGCTTGTAAGTATATGTCATTACAAGTAGTACCATTTGGTGAGTCCTAAATTGGTTTAAAGTTGCTAGTTAGGATTTTCATTGAAATACAATATTTTGTCAAAGATATTAATCCTAGAGATTCTTCAAATTCAGATATTCTCGGTGATATAAACGGTGACGGTTTGAAAGGTAACGATACTTTGACTGGTGGAAGTGGTAAGGATAAGTTTGTTTTATCTGATGATTTTGGTAGCGATCTAATTACCGATTTTACTCTTGGTAAAGATGAGGTTATTAATGCTACTGGCAATATTGTATTAACAGTAGCTTCCATTGGTGATGCTGTAAATGTCGCTTTCAGTAATACTGGTGATGTTTTACAGGTGAATTTTAACGGCAACGATCGAGCCGGGTTGTAAAATTATTTGTTGAGTTTGGGTAGCGATCGAGCTTTGCCTTATTAAGTTTGATAAATCAGTAAGTAGATAAGTACGATAAAACCTAACTATGTCATTACGAGAGTAACGGAGTGAAGCGTTAGCACTATGCTAATTAAACTGATTATTAGTGGAATAGATTCTTAAAAGCCTAAGCCCTATTTACTCGTTATCCTTTACTACAAGCAATGTAGGTTTTCGTTCTAATTTTTTCACTCTTTCTTGCAAATTTGCAATTTCTTGCTGCTGCTGTGCAATAACATCTTGCAAGGTGGAGTTTATAACTATATGTTCTTTTAACACATTGGTTAATATCGCGATAATTCCCGTGGAGTTGAGCATTGTTTTGTCTGGGGAGGTAAATAAGTCGGGAGATTGTTCGGCAATAAATCCAGCGTGTATTTTTTTTGTTTCGTCTGTTTTATAGCTATATTTTACTGGTTTTAAAGTTTCTAAAAGTTCCAGGCTTTCTTTAACCGAAATATCGATAATATCATCTTTAAATTGTTGTGAAGAATTCTGCAAAGCTTCGTTAAAAACTATAGTATCTGTAAAAAAAGTACCGTCTACATAACTGTTACCATTAACATAAAATTTAGCATCAGTGTTATTAGTGTTTTGGGGTGGTCAATCGCCAATACAGACTTGACCTTGAACTAAAAGACCATTTTCCGGTACATTTTTAGTATTTATAAATGATGATGAACCGATGCTAGTTCTTCCCGCAATTCCTAAAATGGTAGTTGAATGTGGCTTTTGCTCGGTACCAATAGCAAGTTGATTACCTTTAGTAGTTGCTAAAAAAGCATTTTTACTAACTTTCAATTCGCTTAGAGATAGTTGGGTTAATTCTCCAAGTTCTAAATTACCTGTAATAGTTAAATCTGTTGTATAAAGTTTGCCATCTATATAAGCATCGCCTTTAGTGTAAAGTTGAGCTGCTTTGGCTTGTCGATTATCTTCTGGTGTGTCACCAATATTGATTTTTCCTTGAACTAAAAGACCATTTTCCGGTACATTTTTAGTATTTATAAATGATGATGAACCGATGCTAGTTCTTCCCGCAATTCCTAAAATGGTAGTTGAATGTGGCTTTTGCTCGGTACCAATAGTAACTTGATTACCTTTAGTAGTTGCTAAAAAAGCATTTTTACTAACTTTCAATTCGCTTAGAGATAGTTGGGTTAATTCTCCAAGTTCTAAATTACCTGTAATAGTTAAATCTGTTGTATAAAGTTTGCCATCTATATAAGCATCGCCTTTAGTGTAAAGTTGAGCATCTTTAGCTTGCTGATTTTCTTCTGGTGTTTCACCAATATTGACTTTACCATTGATTGCTAAAGCAATAGTCTTCGGTACTTGAGAATAACCAATCCCAACATTACCTTTAATTGCTAAAGCTGCACTTTGATTTGTTTCGTTATAACCAATGCCAACTTTTCCGGTTTCGTCGATAACTAATGTTTGTTGAGGAGTAGTTGTACCAATCCCAACATTACCTTTAATTGCTAAAGCTGCGCTTTGATTTGTTTCGTTATAACCAATGCCAACTTTTCCGGTTTCGTCGATAACTAATGTTTGTTTAGGAGTAGTTGTACCAATCCCAACATTACCTTTAATTGCTAAAGCTGCACTTTGATTTGTGTCGTTATAACCAATGCCAACTTTTCCGGTTTCGTCGATAACTAATGTTTGTTTAGGAGTAGTTGTACCAATCCCAACATTACCTTTAATTGCTAAAGCTGCACTTTGATTTGTGTCGTTATAACCAATGCCAACTTTTCCCCCATTATTTACTACGAGTTTTTGATGGGGAATATTTGTCCCAATACCTAAGTTACCTTGGGAATTGACGATGATTGTAGGCTTATTTTCGTAATCTGCTAACAGCATTATCGGTTGCTGATAGCTAAACTTAGATGTGGGAATTGCGGTAAATTCAGGGAAAACCTTCAGAGATTGTTTATTTGCACCCGAATTATCGTCTTTAACTTCGGTAACAATGCTAGTAACGGGTTTATCTGCGTTTAAGGGGGTAACGGTGATGGTATCCCCAACTTTTAGTTTTTCTCCTGAATCCGTGGAAACTTTTATCGTACCGTTTTCGCTAGACTCTATACTTAAAGATGTTGGTGGTGTTCCCTGGAGGTGTAATCTTGCATCTGGTTCTCCTCGCAATTCTCCTCGCAAATGCTTTCCTTCGGGTGATATTTCTGTTCCGATACGGACTTTTCCAGGAATAAATTTGGTATCAGTATTGTCTTGATTGGGAATATTTTTTCCAGTGATATAAAGATTATCTTGGATTTCCAGTTTACCCGTGATGATTCCCCCTGCTTTATCTAAAGCACGAGACAAAGGTGCAAAGGTTGAACGCAAATCTTCTTCTAAGTTGAATTTTTCACCGTCATAATATAACAATGCCAAAGGAGAGTAATGGTGTTCAACTCCTGCTGGAGTTTGAGGTAAAGCACTGCCGAAATCACCAATGATATTACTACCATTGACTTTTTCTTTGCGGGTGGGAATCAGCCAGTAATCTCCGGTGCGATATACATCTTGTTCGGATTCAGTAGAAAAATTAGCTTCAATTCCATCTATGGAAAGCGTTGCGTTTTTAGTAATTCCATCCCAAGCTCTAACTTTGGGTTGATAATAATAAGGAAAATTATCGCGATTAATAGGTTTACCTTCAACAGTTGTAGGATCAAAAGTAAGCTTATCTCTAACAGCACCTTTTAGCTGTACTAATGTACCCGGTTTACCCTGCAATTCTGTGGCATCATCGGTAATTTCTACCCATTGATTTTCAGTAAAAGATTGGGAAGCATCGCGACTGGGGTTATTGAGACTAATCTGGTTTCCGACAATTTCCTTGATTGGGAAGACTGTACTACCATTATTCTTTGACCATTTAAAGGTTGCTATTCCCAACTTTCCAGGTTGATGAATCTCTACACGATAAAGTTGATTGTCCCAATTTTGCTTACCTTCTTTGATTTTAGTCAGATATACTGGGGAATGATTGATTTTTGGATCTTGCTGCCATTTTTGAATTGCTAATTCCCGGTTTACTTGTTCTTTTGTCAAGTCTGGGATTTTGTATAGCTTTACCTGCCATACTGTTTGAGTACGGGTAGTAGTATCGTTTCCATTTAAGGCAACTTCGCGGATATTTGTATCTTCAATAGCAGTAATGTGACGCTGCCAAACATCTAGATAAGCAAGATAATATGTTTCTGGTGGTTTTTGGTCGGATTCTAATTCTATATCTGTTTGCAATGCTTGCGGATAATCTGATTGGGTTTTGTAAGTAATTACCCGACGCAGTTTATTAATATTAATTTCATTACTAACATCCCCTGCAAAAGTTAACAGGTTTTCTTGTGAAATCACATCTTTTATTTTCAGTTGTTTCTTAATTGGTTGATTATTCTCATCCAGAATTTCAACCCATTGTCCCACTTCTAAAGGACGATTATCTACGATTAAACTTTTAACTGAAAATACTTTTTCGTTACTTTGATTATTATTTTGATTATTATTTTTTTCTGCGACTGTAAAGGGAGTTCCAAAATCTAATTCGCAAAGTATACCATCAACGTAAAAATGACCGGGAGCGATGATTAGGTCTGCATCTGCGGGTATAGTATTAATCTCGAAGCTGTCTCTAGATTCTACCCCTTTACGTACTTCATCTTTAACTGCACCGGAGGCTCCAATCATATCTTGGGCAATAGACTGGTTAAAATGAGCGTGAATATCTGCTTGTTCGTTCCAGTCAGCATCTAATTGGACTCTCCCCTGCTGCATCAGCACGCTGGTATAGTGCTTTTGGGGTTTAAATGTAAACCTTGTGAAATCTCCTTTCATTGGCTACTCCTTTATAAAAACCAAAACTGAAATCTCCGTGGATTTATCCCGGAGAGTGTCAAGTCTCGTAAAAAATGCCTACTTCTAAACCAAATCTCAAGTACTCTTTTAGACTAGCTTCTAAATTAGCTTGACGTTGCGGTTGCTTTAAATAACTAAATACTCCCATCTCCGAACTGTCTTCTGCACCAGTGCGAATTTCTACAGCACAGTTGTTACTTAGTTGAGCATATGCGGGGTCGCCATATATACTCGAAGTAAATCTTGGTTGTATACTTGATAGAATCAGCAGCTTATCTTGGACGTTTGCCAAACCGCGATTGAGTGATTTCCAATTTTCTACTCCAGCGGATGAGTATATGATATTACCTACCGTTGTTCCTACATAAATACTGCGACCATCGCCATTTTCTTTTTTAATCACTAAGTCGGTTATATCGGTATCGCTTAAACCTGTATCAACTCGTTGCCAATTTCCTCCACTATTAACAGAATAAAAAATATTTCCACCAACTGTCCCTAAGATGAGAAATTTTTGGTAAGAATAAATTGTTCCTGGAGGTAATTCCGGACAAAAGGCTTCATCAACGATAATTTCTGTGGAAGATACAACTTGGGTAACGGTTCTAGTTTGTCCGGCTGCGGTAATACTCCTACCAAGGAAGTCTGCTGTAAAGTTGATATTATCTCCATTCAAGGTTGTACCATTGCTGCTTATTGTGCCATCACCTTTTTTGCCGCTTGCCGCAATGGCAGTAATATAAGAGTTGGTTAAGCCATTATTTACCGCAGTCCAAATATTACTGCTGCTATCAAAACGAAACATCCCTCCCCCGGATGTACCTGCAAATGCTTGTCCGGTTACGTCTACAGTTAAAGCTGTAATATCCAGATTTGTTAAACCGATATTGATACTCAACCATCCTTGTTCGGGATTGCGAGAACGAAAAACTCCCCCTCCTGCGGTTCCTGCAAAGATATAGCCATTACCCACAGCCAATGATGTGACGTTAAGATTTGTAATTCCAATATTGACAGCAGTCCATATTTGTGATTCTTCTGATAAACAAAAAACACCACCTCCTGCGGTAGCTGCATAAATATTCGTATTAATGTTTGTATTAATGTTTGTATTGCGAACGGCGAAAGCGGTAATATCTGTATTTAGATTTAAACTAGTAATACTAAATTCTTTGTCGTCTAAACTTGGCTCGAAGGGAGTGTTAATCGAGCAGAAATCATTTGAATCAATTTGAGTTACAATTCTCTTTTGTCCGGCTGCGGTAATGATATTACCAATGGTCAATTCTGTAGTAAATTTAGTTGCGTTTCCTTTGATTATTTTACCAGCACTGGAAATTTTACCCGTTCCTTGTTTTGGCTCTATCTCTTTTTTTGAGTTGATATTTATCCAGGAATTACCATTATCTTGACTGCGGAAAATATCACCAGCAATAGTTCCAGCGTAGATATACATATCAAAACTATTGTAAAGTAAAGCAGTGATATTAAGATTTTCTAAACCTTCATTAATTGCTCGCCATTGATTTTCATTACCTTGATTATCTTGATTATTTATTTGATAGGAAAACACACCTTTACCAGCAGTACCAGCAATTAATTGATAATCAGAAGAATCACTTTCAACTATCGTTAAACAGGTAATAGCTGATGGTAATTTATTAATATCAAATTCTTCGGCTAAAGCTTTATCAGGTTGACATAAATAACGTCGGGGAGTTTGAGAACCATCTGGGACAAAACAAAAACGCATACAGCCGATTTGTTTGCGTAAGGTTTTAACTCTACCAGTAAAAATGCTATCGCTGGCTTCTAAACTGCGTACTTTAGTAGTACCAAATACAGTAGACTGCAAACATTCAACAGCAGTACCCGGAGCATAAATCGCAATTAATTGCTCTACATCTATACCCTGGGGTATTTCTGCACCCCAACCATTATCAATAATGCTATCTTCTATTAATAGTTTGGGAACCGTATCGGCTAAATTTAATGCACCACAAATACTACGATAAATACTAATAGTTAATCGCGAATTATCTAACTGAAAATTGAGGCTATCTTTCCACGGCTGCAAACACCCATCGGGAAGGGGATGTTCATCCAAACATTGCCATTGAATCAACTCCCGAAACTGAGAAAATACTAATTGTGCTTGTTTAATAGCTATTTTCAGCAATATATTTAAACTTTTACCTGGAGTTCCTTTTCCCACTAGAGTACGAATTGTATTCAAGAAATAAATCGCAATCGCAATTAACGTCCAACTGTCATCTGATGTATCATCATCTTCTACAACTTCCCAGGTTGCAACAGTTAGCCCTCCTTTTTGAGGAACTAAAGTACAGTGATTAATATTTAAACTTCTTAAGCTTCCCGGTAATAACATCAACTTACCTTCTATTAATAAACCATTCAAAATTAGCTCACCGGGATTATTATTTAAAGGAGTTATTCCTTGTACGTATAGATTACCTTGTAAATGAGGACGATAACCGTTAGCAGCCATGAGTTTAAATGTTTTATCTGCTGGGATTAAAATCGTTAAATCACCAATATAAGTTTTATTATCTGTAATCGTAATAATTGTCTGCGTCTTATCGAATGCTTCCTTTAAAGCAACACCTAAACCTAGCCATCCATCTCCAGTACCATGACTAACCACCCGCAAATCTGATAAACCTAACCGGGGTTGATGAGCAATAAATAGAATTAAACTCTCTCCAGCAAAAGCACTTACATCTAGCTGACAATCGTTTTCCAAACAAATACTATCGCCATTTTTATCCGTAACCGTTCCCGCTCTAACAGTTATAATGCCATTATCAGATGCAACTACTTCTAAAGAAGATTGTAAGTCCTGATTTTGATTATCTAAGCTAATAGAATCGTCATTGTTAACAACAATTTTCCCAAGTAAAACACCCCTACCTTGCTCTAAATACTTCCATGCTTCCACAGAAAGATTCCAATCATCAATTACCGAACTTAAAGACTTCTCTTGTGAATCCCTTGTAGAAACATCCGCTTCCACTGATAATCTTTCATAGGAACCACCACCAATATCCCCACTAAAACCATAGAAATAACTAACTTCTACTAACTTAGGTAATTGCGATGGGGGAAAAGCTAATCTTCCCGATTCTGGATCTACTGCTACTTTTTTGTTAGAGCTATCCTTCCAATTTACCGAAATCCAATTATTACTATCTTCTTCTTTCAATGGAGCAATTAAAATTTCTTTTGGGGGAATTGATTCTTCTTCCCCATTAACAAAAACTTCCAAAACCGGATTAGCATCAAAATAACCGATATTGCTTTTTATTCCCTTTAATAAATTATTTATCTCCTTCTCTAAAGGAAGACGACGCAACTTTGCAGGAACATTTATTTCTTCAGCCAAATGCAGAATATCTGTTTCAGTTTGCGGCTGGTTAAATAAAGGAAATTGCTCCAAACCAAGGGGACTAAAAGTATAATATTGCCCATCGGGTTCAGATTCAGTACCTTTAACCATCTTAGCTGTAGCTCTCTCAATCGGATAACTCTGCAATCGCCAAATATATAAACCGATATTGGCTATATTGTGAAATCCTCTACCCTCAACCGCTTTACCAATATTTACACTGTAGGAAACCTGTTGTTCAAAAGGAGTACCGAGAAATTCCGGTTCCCCCGACTGACGTAAATTTACCGTTGTAATTTCCGGACGTATATGTTGTAAATTCTGAGTTGTGGCTAGACGCTGAAAAAATTCTACCGCTCTTGCTCGCCAATCGGTAATATCTCGCGTCAACTGTTCCAATACAGGTGCAGTACCCTTACGTCGTCGATAAGCGATAGTATTCGCTACATAAGCCCGTCGCTGCTGCTGACCATAATTAATACTACTTTGAGCATACAGTTCTTCGACATCTAAAAGGTCGCCAATATAAGGTACCACCCACTCATCGCAAGTTTCAATAAACCAGTTTTCATAGAGATTATCAATATCTTCCTCCAAAACTTGCAGTTCCCGAGCGGCGATCGCCAATAGTGCTTTTAACGGTTCACCCTGGGCTTGGTCTCGGATTCGGTAAATTGCTGGAAGTAAATTATACAAGCGTTCTTCTGGTGGATACTGATTCATGATGGGATGGTGGTTAATTTAATATCTTGTGGATTCAGTAATAATAACTGGGCTGCTTGGGGCTGGTTATTCTCTTCATCCCATCGGGCTAAATCTGCAACTAGGGACTGTTTTAAGTCTTTGCTGCTACCCAATTTGTACAAAGCATCCAAATCCACAGCCACCACTCCCTCAACCTGTTGAATGGTAGCAATGATTTCCGCTGCTGTGACATCTTGACCAAAGCTGCGATTAACAAAAGTAAATTTTGCCTTTAAAGATGCAGTCACATTCTCAATTAATAATTCTTCCAGATAGCGAGGATTAAACTGCAACTTGGCTTCAATATTAAAAAATTGCAGTTCGTAGGAATCCACCTCTACTAATTGCATGGGGTCGCGGTTATTGTCAATTGCTGCGACTAATTGCTGGTAAAGGTTTGTATTCTCATCCACCGGAGAACCATCCGCAGCGGCTACAGTAATATGTACAAGCTGGCTTTGTCCATTCCACAGAGGAACCGCTTGGGCTTTTCCAATACCAGCAAAGGCACGGGTGAAGTCTTCAAAGTCTTGTAGGGAAACAATTCTATCGAGGGTACGTACTTTCGATGGTGCTTTTTCTCTAGCACTATCTCGGCTTTCCGGAGGTGCAGCACCAGTAGCAGCAAGGGGATTTGTCACCTCTACAATACCCAAAGGTCTATCTTTGATTTGGGTGAGACTTTCAGATGTAACCTGTCCCTCGGGGCCGATACCGCTACGATAGATAGCTGTAATATTTTCTTCTCCCGTGGGTAAACGAGCGCCATTTTCTCCATCCCCAAAGGTAACTACCGGGGTACCATCATCAGTCAGACGAATAATATAGCCTTGAAGTTGAGTATCTTGCTGATATAAAGTATCAACGTTTTCCCAAAGTACATCATCTACTCTCACTTCCAAGGTACTTTTAGCACCTGTAGCTGTAGGGGCAGATACGTAAGTTAGCGGCGGCTGTTTGAGGACAAAACTTTGATTGGCAATGGTACCATCACCGCTACCCATGACTTCAACTACACTTTCACCGTGGGTAGCCATAACTACATTACCGTAAATCGTCACGGTTTCTGGGTCGTAAGCATATTTTAATGGTTTATTTAAGGTAATAACGGGATTTTGCTGGTCTGTAGTTCTATTTTTAATCGTACAAACTTCACTTACTATGCCATCTTCATCAGTCGCAGGCTGTAAAGAAAGTTCTTCGTTGACGGGAATTCTAATATTACCAACAAAATTATCGATATCGCGAACATACCAGTTATTATATTTATCTTCTTTAATTGGTGGTGATATCACCCATAGCAAATCACCTTTTTGTAAAGGAGTAGTATAAAAATTATTTTCAGCAATTAAGATTCCATTACCACCAACAATCATATTATCGGAGTTTGGGAAAATGGCGATCGCCTTTACATCAGTATTAGTTAAACCATCATTAATCGGTGCCCAAAGTTCGCCATTATTAAGGGAGCGAAAAACTCCTTTAGTAGCAGTACCGGCAAATATTTGATTACTATAATTAACTGCTAAGGTACGGATTTCTAAATCTTCAAGATTGGTATTAACTTGCTTCCATCTTTTACCATTATCCTCCGAACTAAAAATACCGCTACCAGCAGTTCCAGCAAATAATATAGTGTCTTGATTTTCTTCTTCAGATTGAACAATTAACAGTGAAGTGATATTGAGATTAGTCAACCCCGTATTAATTGTAAAAGCAGTTCCTTCGGGTAAATCGGGACGAAAAGCGGTATTAATAGTTAAAACTTGGCTACTTTCATCAATACTTAAAATAGTCCGAGTTTGTCCTCCAGCATTGATAATATCCCCTGCCTGCAACTGGTCTAAATCCAACCCAACACCTTGAACTTTTATATCACCGCTGGAAATCGTCCCCGTTCCCCTTTCAATATTAGTTAACTGCTTCCAACTATTACCTTTATTAACGGAATAGAAAACACCTTTTTGAAAAGTTCCAGCAAATAAATGTCCAGTATCTTCGTTAACTGCAATGGTTTGTACATCTACATTAGTTAAACCCGTAGAAGTCCAATCACCATTATTTATTGAAACGAAAACCCCACCATCAACAGTTCCAGCAAAAATCGAAATAGTTTCAGTTTCACCGTCTTGATAACTTACCAAGGTTTGTATATTTAGATGAGCTAATCCCTGATTAACTGTTTGCCAATTATGATTAGAATATTTATAAATTCCGCTAGGAGTACCAGCAAAAACCGCTTTCGTTTGAGGATGAATTAAAAGTGATTGTATATTAGTATCTTCTAAAGCTTCATTTTTTAAAGGTTCCCAAGTTTCATCGCCATTTTGCAAACGAAACACCCCTTGAGCAGTTCCAATATATTGCGTTAATTCCCCATCAATAACTAATGCTTGAACGCTGGTATTTGTTAAACCTAGATTATTACGTTCCCATTTGCTTTCTTCTGAATTCCAGACAAAGAAACCTCCAATATCTTCAGCTATAGCTCGGATATGCTTTCCGCTGACAATCAAAGTTTTATTTGATTCTAAATTAGAGATAAACTTGTTGAGATAAACTTTATTTTGATTAATAGGGTCAAGAAATATCTTCTCCTGCTGCATCTTTATAGTCAAAAGTTCTGGGGCTAAAGTTAACGGTTCGCTTTGCACCAATACGTGAGTATTCCATCTGCGGAAATCGCTTAAATTAACAGATTTACTAGGAAAAATTCGCGTAACTTCCGATGTTAGACTAAAATTGCTCCGAGAAACAGTAGATAACTTGTTTACCCCAAAAGCTTGAAAATAAAATTCATTTTTCTCTAAATTTTCATCTAACAGAACAATCCAGCTATCTTCTAAAATTTTCGGATAAATAGTATTCAAATCAATTTCTGGTTCAGTCAATTCAAAACCAGCCCAATTTGACTCTCGAAAACCGTTAAATAAACTACCAGCGAATAATTTATTGTTCTTATTAATTGCTAGGGAAGTAATATCTGTTGTCGTTAAACCTTGATTAATTGGTTCCCAAGAATTGCCGTTATTTATAGAAGAAAGTATACCTTGATTAGTCCCAGCGAATAAATAACGAGTTCCTGCTTGTTCATAGGTAGCTAAAGAATAGACTAATTGCAGCGAACCTTTTTTTATCCAACTTTCTCCTTCATCTTCAGAACGATAAACACCATTATCCGTGCCAGCAAAAAGATAAAGTTGTTCTCCTCGTTGATAGTGAGTGAATGCAAAAACTCTTTTGAGATTATTAGTAGTTTCTAATATTATTTCCCAGCTTTCTCCGTAATTACCACTTCGATAAATACCATCATCTGTACCGGCAAAAATTATACTACTGTTCAGTTCTACTGGTGTAGTTAAATTTTTATCAAAAGCCTTATCAACTGTCAGAATAATTTCCGATTCATTTACAGTAATTTCTTGAATTTTTCTAGTTTCATTTGCTACAGTAATTACGTCATCTTTCTGTAATTCGACTGTTAGTTTCGATACTGTAATCTTTTTTTCTTCATTATTAACATTAGTGATATTTCCAGTAATTTCAATCACCATCAAACACAAAACTGATTTACCTAGCAATCCATCAACATTAGATTCAGAAGAGTTACTTGGATGCCAGTCTTTGCCTTGATTATCGCTGCGATAAACATTATCGTCCGTACCGACAAATATATATTGCTTATAGACAACAATAGAACGCACAACTGTATTGGGAATAGCCGTATTTACAGATTGCCAATTATTTTCTCCTCGACTTTGTACCCGAACACTTCCAGTATGAATCGGCACCCAATTATCACCGTTATCCTTAGAACGAAAAACACCACCTCCAGGAGTTCCAGCAAATATATGTCCCTTTTCCGGCTCAATATAAAGAGTTTGGATATTTAAGTTAGTCAAACCAGAGTTAACCGCTTCCCAGTTTTTACCATCATCTTGGGAGCGAAATATACCTCGGTCTGGAGTACCTGCAAACAAGTATCCATTCAACTCATTTGCAGCAAGGCAGATAATATCTGTATTTGCTAAACCATTATTTACAGGAGTCCATTTATTGCCATTATCATCACTACGAAATATCCCCCCATCTACCGTACCACCTTCAGCCTTTTTAATTTCATCAGGCATATCTGACCACTTGGGAGCATTTTTCCCAAACAGCGATGCAGAATTGCGGAAAGCGAGAATTTGAGGGTTGCGAAGCCTACTATCAATGGCTGACGGTAACTGTTTTTCCCAAGTGATTAACGTGTAATTATTATCTAAAAGTATTTCTACAGCAGTAAGATTGAGTAAATAAGTTTTAATATCTTGTTCTTGATTATCAATTAATAAAATCCAATCTCCGGGTTGGAGTTGGGTACTAGTTCCTTCTAAATAAATTTGATTAATATTTTCAGAAATTATCTGCGCTCTAATTAACCTTGGCTTGATACTATTCCAATCAAGATGCGCCAAAATTTCCGCACTAGTTTCAAAAGTTTGAGGTACTTCATCATCTTTAACGGGAATACTCATCACCGGAGTTCCTTGAGGAACAACCGCTTGAGTAACGCTACCGGGAGCATCATCAACAGTAAATGCTAAATAAGTGCTAGCAGCCACACCGGGACTGAGTTCGTAACCAATAGTCCGGGCTAACTCCAACACCGAAAACCGTTCGGTAGCAGTACGTAAATAACCTTCATTAGCAATTCGCTCTTGATAAAACGTCAGCACATCAGCAACTACAGCCCAAGCATCCAGAAGTGCGATCGCCGGATCTTCATTGGAACGAGTAGTCAGTTTTGCTAAAGATTTGGGTGATACCGATAACTGCGATAGCAAACGCTGTCGGAAAGAATTATAGTCACCGATACGGTAAACTATCGCTGGCAATCCAGGTCTATTATAGATAGGTTTTAGTGATTCTGAATTGCTCATATAATTCATTCCTAACTGCTCACTGCTCACTGTTCACTGCTAACTGCTAACTGCTCACTGTTCACTCCTAACTCCTAACTCCTAACTGCTCACTGCTCACTGTTCACTGTTAACTGCTTACAATCCTCCTTTCAGATTGAATAGAATTCGACCATATTCGGGAGCGTTGGGGTTATTATCAACACGAGCTATTTCTAAGCTGCCGAAGGTAATTTGTCCGTTTTCTAGTTCCCCATTAGAAAGTTCTCCCCAGCGTTGAAACTTGGTTAATTCTACAGAACGTATTCCCGGTATTTGCATGGCAGTTGTAATAACCTGGCTCAGATATACTGGTTGACCAAAGGTAAATTTATCGGGATGAAAGAAGCCTAATTGACCGTTTGATAATACCGAGCCGCTAAAAATTTCTAAGAGGGCTGTTTTGACACTGCTACGGAAATAATCGGGTAATAAATGCACCGTCATCGCCATATCTAGAGGAACAAACCGGGGACCTTCAATTTCTATATCGTGTCCGGCTAGACGATAACTTTCCAAGAAATTACGTAAATTATCTTTGAATGTTTCATCCTCGTTTACTGGTAGTCCTTGTTCTCGGTCTACGGTTATAAAAATGGTATACCAACTTCCCGTCCAGCGTCGGTTAGCTATTGCTTTCTTAACACCAGTGTAAAGTTGTGCAACGTTAGCGTAATCAGATTCAGTGACAGCACGTTGTTGGGTGCGAAATGCTTGAGGTGCATCTAAGCGAACTTTTTCAATCGCTTCTGGTTCCGTACCACCCACAGCAGGCAAAGGATTATAAACTTCGTTGATACCATCAACATCAGTAACTACATGGGAGATAGTCTTAGCACCGACGTTACCTAATTTGCCATTACCAATTCGGTAAATTGCTTGAAAGCTTTTTCCGGGTGTCGGTCGCTTTCCTAACTGATTGTCACCAAACCGCAGGTAGGTTCCCCCGTCGTCTTCCGTTTCCACGACAAATTCCCGCGAAAATCGGTCGCTATTAAGTAAATCTTGCTGGGTAAACCAAGGAATTTCTCGTTTTCCCCGCTCCCATATTGAAATACTCGGTCGCACGTTACGCATTTCCCAATTCATTACCGATGTCGCAGAAGCTTGAGAATCAAACGTTACCCATAAATCATGGCGATCGCGCAGGTATCCTTGTTGGGTAAGAGGTCCAAACTGTAATCGGGGACGATAGCTAGTCTTGAAAGGAACAGTACCCAAATCGCCAATATCCTCTGCATCATCTCCGATAGTCCGACCGTGGTCAACTAAAACTACATTGCCGCGAACTACGCTAATATTTTCAATTTGCGACCCTTTACTATCTAAATTAGAAATCCATAAATCAAAAGGTAAAGCGTCTTCGGGTTCCCACTCCACCGACAACAACTTTCTATCATCGTTAAGAGCGTCTATAGTTTTCGTCACCTTAGTTAACCGCACCGCATGACGATGACTTGGATCGATATCAATGCGATCGCCATTTTCAGGATTCTTGACTTCTTCAAAAATTACCACTCTTCGGGGAGTAAGTTGTTTGTCAAGTTGTGGCTTATCGTAGCAATCTAAAGTTGCTTGAGTCGCTCCCTTGGGCAATAGACATTGTTCGTTATCCCAGGTATAAAAATCAATTAAACTACATTCAGCATATAAAGTAATATCGTGGAGTGATTCAAAGATTTGCGGTTGTTGATTTAATAATTCTTGGTATTTATCAGTTTTAATCCCCACACTTAGCTGATTTTTTTCGTCTTGAATTCTGGTTAAATTGATTTTTGTTAAAAAGCGGGTTCCGGGTTTATATTCCTGACGATTCACGCTGTTGACGGCACCGGGTAAAATACATCCATCAGCTTCCGTTTTTACATCTAGCACTACCCAAGCACGAGCATTACAACCATCATGCATGAAATAGTCCAGCATTCGGGTATGACGACGCACGGAAACTCGTTTGCGGGCTGTACCTAAATATGCTTCTGTCGCGACTGCATCTTGATAATAGCTGAGATGGTCTGCTGCATAAGCCATAATCTCCACCAGCAAAATACCAATATCCGCAGGATTGCGCTCTTGCCAATCCGGTACCGTAACCGCGAGACGATCGAGCATTAAACGGCGAAAGCTAGCGTAATCCTTAGCAAGATAATCAATAAAAGGTGGAGGTGGTTCTTTGGATTTTGGCGCTTCCGGGGTTTTACAGTCAAACTCGCTTCTATCCTCAACCCAGAACGAAAAATCCACTTGAGAAAGTTGCGGGTCAAAACCTCTAGGAGGATTAGAGCTATTATCTAAATCAACCAAACTCAGAGTATAAGTAGAAAAATCAGCATTACCACTCACCCTGACATTTAAAAGATTCTCAAACGAAGTTACAGATTCAACAACAATATTACGAAACCTGACCCCTCCACTAATTAAAATATTTTCTGCCGTTAAAGCATTGGAATTAAGAGGAACCGAATCTTCTTGAGCAATACCTGGAAGGTTATGTAAAAAATATACAGAAAGAGTTTTCTTATCTGCGGAAACCTCCAAATAATCAATCCCGTTTAATATAGTGTTGCTAAGAACTTTAGCCCGTCGGCGCTGATTTTTACAGAGGTATTGAGTACTCATAATAATTATCAATTATCACTTTAAAACTACCTATCTCTATGAAACTTCTTTCCTCTGCGCTCTCTGTCTTGAAAAGTTGCTCCACTTGGGGGTACCCCATTGACGTTAGTCTCTCCCTTTGGGAGAAGACCGCACTTTATGTCCTAGCGGACACGCTGAGCCGCACGCTCCGCGTGAACGCTAACGCTGCGTCTCTGCGGTTTTTTTTAATCAGTAATTTCTCCTGGAAAGCTTAAATTTCGCGAAAAAATTCATCCAATCGCCGTTCTAGCGTGCGCTTAACTATATATTGAACAGTCACAGTTAATTGTGAATCATCATTTTCCACCTCTACCGCTTCCAATTCAATTAAATCTCCCAACCATTGTTCTAGCGCTCCTTGCACCAAAAACTGAGTTGCAGCAGCCAATTCACCATTATTAGGAGCAAAAATCAACTGTTGCAAACCAGTTCCAAAATCTGGACGATTCACCCTTTCACCAGTCCAAGTAAACAGCACCTGCTCAATCATTTGTCGGATATGCTCGTCATAATCTGGAGACGCTACCCTACCGCGACTGTCAATATAAAAAGGATAATTAATCTGCTGCATTTCAGGAGTTAGGAGTTAGGAGTTAGGAGTGTAGAGACGTAGCAGTGCTACGTCTGTACAGCTCGCTGAGTTAGGAGTTAGGAGTTAGGAGTTAGGAGTTAATGCCCAATGCCCAATTCACATCCCCTTAACCCGTGGCTGAGTAAAAACCACAGTTGCTGGAGTCCCAGTCGGTACGCAAATAGACTTACTATCCTGCAACAATACGGGCATCCCCATTACCTTGACTCGTAAAGAAGCAACAATCCAATTGCAAATTATACAAGGTCCCACATTGGCTGGTGGGGGTGGATTGGCACAGCCTGCAACTACATAAGGAGGTCCCAAGGTGGTAACAGGTTGTCCCATCACCTTAACCCGAGGGTTGGGTACGGTAGGTTTTGCTTGTCCACCGTGGGCGCAGATGACGACGGAACCAACGTTCAATAGAAAACCTGGCATTAAATCACCTCCAAAGCACCATTATTAACATTGACGCTGACGGGGGAAAGTTTTATATTAGCTGCACCCATACTCATTTCTATCCCTGAAGGAGCAAGTTTTGTAGTTGCGGGAGCGTCGCTAAGTTCAATTGCTGAGGGTGCGATTTTTACTTTAGCGGGATTATTGGCTAATTCAATTCCTGATGTAGTTAATTTGATTGTTGAAGGATTATCAATTAAATCGATAGTATTTCCCGTCAGCTTAATTTCGACAGAATTTTCTTTAAGTTGAATATTATCTTTGGCAACAGTAATAGTGGAGTTATCCCGATTATTTAATTCAATAATATCTGCGGTTAACTTCGCTACCGTCTCATCTTTATTATTAATTTCAATTCCATCGGCATTAAAAACCATTGTCAGCTTGCGTTTCACCACTGGTTTATCAACTTCAATGGTCAAGCCTTTGTTTTTACCTAAATTACTAATTGTAATCGTTACTCCATCGGTTTTAAATACCTGCACTTTATCCGGTTCATCCACCTGGGCATTTTTTGGCAGTTCCTTCTCATTCCAGAAACAACCAGACCAAATCGGATAATCGGGGTCGCCTCCTTCAAATTCCACCCAAATATTTGTCCCTACAGGTGGAACGCTAAACCAGCCGATATCCTTCCCTGCATAAGGCGTACAAGGCATAGCCCAACTGTTGCGACCTTCTCCGAGTACTGCCGGAACCTCTATCTGTACCCGTCCTAAATTCAAAGGATCTTTGCTACTGGTGATTTTGCCGCGATATTTACCCCAAAACTCTCTCATATGCTTACCTTCTGGACTGTTGCTCCTACTCCCTCGCGAGTAATAGTAAAACTTTGCTTATATTCACCTTTGCTGATTTTATGAGTTACGCTTTTGACATAATACAAACCGTCATAGCTGTAACCCGCACCCCGCAAACCTACTTTCTCCCTGATTTCCAGGAGTTCTCCATAGCGAACACTATCTAATTCTCCAGTAACGGTGACAACATCATCTACCGAGCGGTCAATCATTGCTTGAGCGCGGGAATTAGCTTGAGTCGAACTGCGACCAGTTTCTCGGAACTGAGTCACCCTCACCTTACTTTGGGATTTCAAAGCCGTTTTTCCAGATAAAGAAGGGCGATCGCTAGTTTTATCCTGCACTTTTAGAATGCGGTTGTTTTTCCTATCCTGAATTTTTCCGGCAACGGTAGTAGCTGCAAGGGCGTTGTTTTGAAAGTTCAGGGAATCAACATTAGTAAAAGACCCCATATTTACGGTTAGCGCTCTTTGTATTCTCGTTCCCTGACGTGGTGGTCCCCAATAAGCAGTATTCTTACCAGAAACAGGTCCCGGTTCTACATAGAAAACAAAAGCAAAGCGTTCTGCTAATTGTTTGATGTAACCCAGATCCGTACCTTGCTGTACGGGTATTCTTTCATTTTTATTTGGGCGGTCTTTCAAAGACGGTTTGACAATTTGAGGAATCATTCCGTATTTAGAATACTTGGAAATCAGCATTCTGGAAATAGTTGCCTCATCTTGCTGGGGATGTTCCGCAGATTCTTCGTCCAAATCCATCATCACGCTGACATCTTCACCAGTAACAGTTAGTTTTGAACCACGAGGCTCATTACTCGCTGCTAGCTGCTGATTAGTAATAATCCCATCCAAGAGAATCTTGGGTTTGGCATTAAATGACACAATTAGAATTACCCTATTAAACGGTTTTAGTAAAGAATTCCGTAGTAATTTGTAATCTTTTTGGTCTTTAGCACCGGAGCGTCCCACCGCAAAAACAATCTGAAATCCAGAACGTTCTCTATCGTTGTGAGTAACTTCCACGCTGTCAATAGCCTCCATAAGTTCCCTGGAAGCAGGCTGAGGATTATTAGAACCGATTTTCAGCGTCAGATTAATCCCTTTTGCCATAATAACTTTCCTTAAACCAGAGGAATTGGAACTCGCAGCATCTTACCGGGTTCTGCAATTAGCTCGTCCGGATTCATTGCATTGTTAGCATCGCAAATCTGCCAAAACTGTTCTGAATCGCCTAAAGTTGCAAAGGTAATCAAATCTAGTCTATCCTCATCTTTAACTATTACCTCTTCTGCAATTGGCATATCTTGCCCCGGTGGTAAAAAGCGACGGCGCTTATAGGCAACTTTACGACCATCAGTAGTAGTAATTTGGACAGTTTCCAAGTTGTAATAGCGGCTTCTGGGTTCAAACATGAAAATTGGTAATTGGGCATGGGGCATTATTATGTAGAGACGCGTTAGCGCAGCGTGCCCGGCAGGGCATTATATCGCGTCTCTACAATCTATCGCAAACGACTATTAACATTAACTCCCGTAATTTTAGATGGATTACTAACGCTGCTTTTTCTTGCCATGCGCTCTTTTGATTTGTGATGCGCCATAAACAGTCTAGATGCACGCTGATTCCAAGGTAGGTCATTATAGTTAAGAACGCGCAAACCAAGAGAAACTTTAGCTCGTATGGGATTAAGGTTTATATCGTAAGCTTCTTCGGTAATGCTGAAATCTGTAATCCGCACTGGTAGCAAACGCTTGTCTCCCCACACGAGCAGAGTCATAGGTGCTTCCATCGGCAAAATTTCCAACGTTCCCTTATCAGCTAGCTGCATATTTTTTCTCACCTGGTCGCTAGTTGGATAAATCAAGGTTTCAAGTGCCGATAATTGTGGGTATATGCCCAAACTAACGGCGGGTTCCTGACCTTTTTCTAGCTCGTCGGTGGCATCAATTTCTACATCCAGCTTAAAAGTTTCTACTGGTGCCCCTTCCAAACGCAAAGCTTCCATACGTTCGCCACCTTCATTACTCGCTGCCTGAACTTGCAAGGTGCGGCTGAGAGATTCTGGATTGTATTGAAAAGGAATTGTGCTTGATACAGTTGCCCCAGATGAATCTAGAACAACAATGGCACCTTTAATGAGTCGCGGATACGGTGGATAGGCAGTCATACTAACTGATATCCTTTATGCTTGTATAAATAAGTGATTTTGCTGAATCTTTTTGCTACTTAACCAATTTATTTGGAGTATAAAATTGGGATAAATCTGATATATTGCTTGGCTTTTGGTATTGGTAGAGTTAACTTCTTAACCTTATGGTTATTACCTGTATGTATAAATCTAGCTGTTACGTGATGATTCTCCTACTTTTTTCAGGTTTTATTCAGATTTGTAATGATAGTTAATATATGGTGATGCTGAAGGCTGGTTTTTTGAGTCGTTTTATTAATCTTGGGTTGAGGAACGAAACTGAACTTACAAATCTATACCAGCCTCACTTAGTAACTCCTTCATCTGAGGTATATACCAACCAGGTTTATCTTGTCTAGTTAAAATTCCTAAAATATACTCGCTTATATTAATAATTTCATCATTCCAAGGCATTTCTATATCTTCAGGGACATCTCCTACTAATCTGTAATTTCTGATTTCTCCTTCTGGTAAATTAGGATAGAAATTTAATGTAATCCAAATACCTAGCACTCTAGTCTCTAAAGCTTCATCTCCTTCAAACTCTTCGGCTTCCGATTGAGTAAAATTACAATCTAGAACTTTACCTACTCTTGAACCTATTTCTGAAAGACTTGCATTATCGTTGATACGAACTTGGAAGTTTATTTGTTTATGAATCATAAAATATTTTGCTAATCAATCTTCATTTTGAGGAGGTTGAACTACAAGAGGATTACCACGATGGCTAGGTAATCTTATAGCTTCTGCTGCTCCTCGATCCTTTTCAATAGATTTATCTGTATTTAATTTAGTACGAATAAAAACATTAAACTTAAATTCATTTTCTCCAACATCTCTATTCCCGGAAATTTTTGCGAGTTCTTTTCTCATCTTTCTGATTATATTGTTAACTTCTTGTATCTTAGAACCTACCATTTCACCTGGTTTTCGTATTGCTACTCCTCTTGTAATACCTATTTTGAAAAGTTTATCACTTACTACATAAGCATCAATATCAAAATCTGTTGGGTTGAATATATAAGGTTCTCCTGTCTTTTTGGAGCGTTTCTTTGGATTAAGTTTGACTCCAGATGCCAAACTTCCTTTTATGTGAACTTCTGCATCTGAATCTAGTCTTTGAAATTCGGGAACAAACTGCTGCATTGCAGTTTGTACTTCTACCTGTTTGGCTTTCCAAACTTTTTCCCATTTGTCATCTGCCTCTGATAAGGTTTTGTCTGGTGTTTTACCTCCAGGATTAACTTTACCTTCTATATGATATTTGTTATCATCAGTCTTCACTAATTTGAGCGAAGTAAGATTATACTTTAATTTAATTGCAGGCAATTTTGACTTAACGGTGTTAGGTGTAGCATTATTTTCTCCCATTACTTGCTCTGAATCTTTCAAAGCTTTACCAAGATCGGTTTTCTTCTGTTCCTCAGTACGTTGATTGAGGTTGCTCTTTTTATCTCCCTTATCCTTCTCCCCTTTAAACAACTTCTTAGCCTTCAATAAAACCTTGTCAATCGCTTTATCAATCTTTTGACGAACCTTACCAATAATCTTCTCAACCTTCTTAGCCAAACCACCAATACCTAACAACGCAGCCAAGAACCCAATCACCACAGGTACAGCTTTCGATAAAGCATTTTCAACTAATTTTGCCGCACCACCTACAGCACCAGATGCAATTTTCACAACTGCATCCACAACTGCATTTACCAATTCCAGCACCTGACTACCGCGATTAACGAAGAACATGATGATGTCATAAATCGCCATTGCGGCTTTAACAAATGCTGATGCTGGATTTAATAAACTCAAAACCCATTTCACCCCGGAGGTTATTACCTGGGTAATTACCATGCTCTTGATTTGTTCGATGACTGTTTGTTTCAAGTCGTTGAACTGTTCCTTAACCTGTTCCCACAGCCCCATTGCACCGCGATCGCGCAATACTTGAAAAATTTCGACGCTTTTCTCCATCCCAGCTACTACTGGTTCGCCAAACAGTTTGACTGCTTTATTACGGATAAAATTCCATGTTAATCCTAATACCTGGGTTACTAAGCTGAATATCCCAGGTAAGCTCAAGATATCGTCGGGTATTTGAATCCCTGTTGCTCCCAAGGCTCCCGTCAGCCAGCCAATTAAACCGGCTTGTAGGTATTCCCCAATATTAGCGACAAAGTTATCAAAGCCTTGTTTAATGCCGCTAATTAAATTCTTGAGGAAGCCGATTGGATCTTTGATAATATTATTAATCACACCAGCCGCTTTACTCAAAACATTCAGCAGCATATCTTTGAGATTCTTGATGGTGCTGATGACTCCGGTTATGGCATTGGTTGCTTTATCGACTAAACCTTGGTTAGCAGCTTTGAGTTTCCCGATGCGGGAATCAATTACTTGCAGTTTTTCGTTATATTTCTGCGCTAGGTGATTAATTAACTCATCTTGTTTGCTGTCAACGCTTTGTTCTAATTCGTCGAATTGACTTTGAATATCTGTAGCGGCTTGTTGACCTACTTTTTTGAGATGTTCGGGTAATTGAGCTACATATTCTTTAATTTTTTGTCTACCTTTGGTAATTTCTGCTTTAGCATCGATTAAGCTGCTACCAATAATGTTGACGATTTTATTAATGACAACATCCATTTTTTGTAGATAAAATTGCCGTCCTTCTTGGTAAAAAACATTAACTTCTGAAGGTAAACCGAGGAATTTATCTTTAATCCAACGTCCCTTACCAACAATGCCACTGTAGCGCCGATCTTTGTAAGCCTTCATTTTTTTATCAACGTCATCCTCGAAGGCTTTTGTGGCTTGATTGGCACCAATTTCAAATTCTTCATTAACCTTACTATCTAAGCCATTGAGAATTTGCTCAACCTTTGTTTTAGTTTGGTGATAAATTCCTTGAATATCTCCAGCAACCTTGGCTCGTGCTTGCTCATCTTTACCTTTGGCTTCAACTTGCTGCTCTAGTACCCCAGATAATAATTGAGTGCGATCGCCATGCATTCCTTGCAGTTTTTCTCCTGCTGTGACTGTGGCTTCATTTTGTGCGTGGGTTAACTGGTTTTCCTCAAACTCGCGATATTCCTGAGATACTACTTTCGCATTGGTTTGAGCTTGTGTTTTTGCTTCTAAAGCTGTTTGGAATTGTGGTTCGTTGCTTACGGCTAATTGTTCTTCGGTAACATTAGCTTCAGCCATTTGTTGGTCAATTTGTTGGCTATTTTCTTGTAGCGGTGCTTCAACTTGACTTTGTTTTTTGGCTTTGGGAACGGCTTTTTGAGCGCCAATATTTTTTGTTGCTGCTGTTGCTTCGTTGGCTGGTATGGGAGTTGCTGATTTCGGTTCAATAACGCTAGTATCCGGTGCTGCTTGCGCTTTTTCTTCTAATGGTGTTTGAGATGTAGTTTGCTCTTGCTTAACTGTATTTTGCATATCGCTCTTAACAGCAGCCAGTTGATTATTATTTTTAAAATTATCCGCTTCTTCAAGATTTTTTGGAGCCGTTTCCTTGATGCGATCCATTAATTTAGCTTTGAAAGCAGCAGCATTAAAACCAGGAGTGGGAGCTTGTTCCATCTCACTCACTTGATTTGCTTGCGCTTTACTTTCTGTTTCACTTGCAGGGCTTTCGGCTGCATCTTGGGCTTGTTTTGCTTTCGTACTAGCTGGAGCGTGTTTTTTCTCTTTATTTGCAACTCCCTTAGCTTTAGCAACTACTGCTTGAAAATCTGGATCTGATTCTGGGGAAGTAGGAGTAGTTTCTTCGTCTGCTGTTTCAGAAGGTGTTGTTTCCTGGTTTTCCTCTGGTTTTTCTTCAGAAGTAACAGACGTTGTATTTATTTCTTGCTTCGGGGAAGTTTCAATTTTCGTTTCGGCAGTTTCTAAGGGTGCAACTTGGTTAACTGTATTATTTGCTGCTAATTTTTGATTTATCTCTGTATTTTTAACAATAGAATTACTTTCTCTATTTATCTCATCTCCCGGTATTTCCTTTATCTGAAGGGCGAAATCAGCCTTATGATTAACTTTATTTAACTTTTTTGCCGCTTTATCAATTAATTTAGGTTGAATATCTTTACCCGTCTGCTGAATAGTATGCGTCAACTCATGTGCCGTCAACTCATCACTACCAGGATATTTACCCGCACCAAAGTAAATATGATTACCACGAGTAAAAGCCTGCGCTCTTAACTCCCGATTCATCTTTACGGAACTTGAATCGGTATGCACCCGCACTCCACTAAAATCAGTCCCAAATCTATCTTCCATGAAAACACGGGTAGGCTCTGGTAAAGATTGACCACTTCCCCTGCTGGCATTAAGATGATTTTCTAAATTTGGCGTAACTCTTGGTATTTTTGAGTCAGCTTGTTTTGCCTGTAAAGTTTCTTCTTCCTCGTCTTCCTTGTCTTCTTCCTCCACTTCCTGAAGTTGCAGCTTTTCCTCATAATCTGGAGTTAAACGTTGAATAGAAAAGCCAGGGCTTGCTTTTGCTTGTAGGGTTTCTTCCTCTATTTCCTGCCGTTGCAACTGTTCCTCAGAATCGGAATGTAATGATGGAAAACGAACAGGCACAATGGGAGAAGGGTTTATCTTTCTTTCAGGAAGTGGATGCGGCATCTGCATTACTCGTTCCGCTACCCTGTCGGCTTCCCGTTCGTACTTATCTCCCGGTTGTCCAATATTCAACTTGGGCTGAATCTTCGGTAAAGAATTATGACGTACTGGCACCCCGCTAAAATCCCATTCAACACCTGATTTGGGGGAAGTTTGCTCTAATTTTTCTTGTAATTTTTCTTGTTCGTTGACTCCCTCTATCTGCTGGTGAGAACGTCGCAGTCCATTAGAAACAGACGCTTGAGATGTTTCTGAGTTGGTTTGGGGCTGAGAATGCGAACGAATAGTCATTGTTTTAACTCCGTAAATCGCCGACACCAGCTAGCTGCTACCCGAAAGTCAAAAGTTAAAATTCAAGAGTCAATATCAAAAACCGTAACTTAACGTGATAGCGTACTTAGCTTTTTATTGCTTTGGATGTTACAGATGTTTTAACAATTATTTATTACACGTTGCAATCTGTAACTAACTTAGTTTAAATCTAAAAAAATGTAATATATATCACCATTTATCTATCATACTTGATTTAAATAATACATCAAATATTAGACAAATAAAATATTGATTAGTTACTAAGAGTAGCTGTGGTTATTGGCTAAATCTACGTCTGAGGAGGTATATTCCAGATTTGATATTGACCATTTCGACCCGAACAGGAACAATATTTACGGGAGAATTTATACCCTAAATTCCTCAAAATGATACAAATTGTTGCTAAAACCTGATTTCGGTATACCGAAGTTATCATTTGCTAGTAAATTCGTGAGTATGGGTGATTGAGAAGAGAAAAAAATGAAGCTCATCCAATATCAAGCTAATGTCCTTTGGGATAATATCTTTAGCAAAGACACCATTCAAACTTATAAACAAGCTCTAGTTAAAACTTGGAACTTATTAAAAGAAACAGCCATATTACTTTTGATGTTGTTTCTGTTAATAGTGGTGTTTGTAGTTTGGGTATGGCATATCGGATTTAATAGTGGTCGAGAATTTCGTAAATGGATGGAATCGCCAAACCAAGCACCAGAAAAAATGTTTGGTGATATTATTGAGTGGCTCAAAGAGTTGTTTATAAAAGTTTTTACCGAGGTGAAACAATTTGTAGAGAAAAAAATAGGATTGGAGTTACCTGCATTGAATCCAGGTTCTGAAAAAAAGAAAATTGATAGCAATAAAGACAACCCTTAGTCAAAAGTCAAGAGTAAGTAAATTATTGCTAACTTCTAACTTCTTGTAATAGTTTCTAAATTAAGTTTTTGTTTTGTCTTCTTTGTAAGTCATAAATCCGACAACAAAAGCAAGAATAAACGGAATTAGTATCAACCAAGCAAAAAGATTTCCTAACAGCATATAGTTCAGTTTTCCTGCAAACTTATCAGTTAAAGTATAGCTATCAACCAAAAAGGGTTACGTTTTTTTGTATAACATAAAATACCTTATTTTAGGATTTGATGCTTTCTGCTGTTCAACAATAATGACGTTTTTTGGCTGCGAAAAATCAAGTCATCTCTGAATTGCTCAAAGACTATTAAAAAAATATGATGTTTTATGTCAAAATCTCGGCAACCTAGTACAACAAAGCAAAATGCAAAAGTCAAAAGGTATTCATAATCCAGCCAAGGAATCTATAAAAATTTATTTTAATTAATGACCCTAAGTAGAGGAATAAATTATGCCTACCGCTCCCACCTATCCTGGTGTTTACATAGAAGAAATTCCCAGTGGTGTACGTACAATTGTTGGGGTTGCGACTTCAATTACTGCCTTTATTGGTCAAGCAATCAAAGGCCCGACAAATAGACCAATCAGGATTCAAAGTTTCGCGGATTTCGAGCGTCAGTTTGGTGGCTTGTGGATTAAAAGTACCATGAGCTACGCCGTACAGCAATATTTTCTCAATGGTGGCACGGACGCAATTATTATCCGAGTTGTTGCCAGCGATGCCACGAAAGCAACTGTAACCGTAGGTGGACTGGAGTTAGAAGCTACTAGTCAAGGGGATTGGATGAATGGTCTGCAAGCGGTAATAGATTATCAGACCAGACCTCTTAGACCCAATGAAGCTCCACTGTTCAACCTCAAAATTCAACAGCTTCTTGATAGCGATGGTGAGCCTTTAGCTCAACCAATAGTATTAGAAGAATTTCGCAATATTTCCGCAGATTCCGATTCTCCTAGATTTGTAACTACAGTCTTAGAAGACGAATCCACACTAATTAGTGTCCGGACTAATCCTATCGCTCTTCCAACAGAAGGAGAAGGTAATTTTGATGGGGGTGCTAATGGTGGTTTGCCTACTTACAATGACTATACGGGAACACAAAGCAATCCCAACGATCCAAACAGCGAACCTTCTAGTGGTATTTATGCTTTAGATGCAGCTGACCTATTTAACATTTTATGCATACCACCATTAACCAGAGACCCCGGTGACTCAGTTGACCCCGCAGTTACCCTGTTCCCCGCAGTCCAATACTGCAAAAAGCGGCGAGCAATGCTGATTGTAGATCCTCCTGCGAATTGGAAAACGATTGGTGCTGCAAAAGATGGTGTAAATGACTTGCGTTCGGCTTTAGGCAATGCTTTTGTTACCAATGCCGCTGCGTATTTTCCCAGACTTAAAATGCCCGACCCTTTAAAAGAAAACCGCGTACAGGAATTTGTACCTTGTGGAGTTATTGCCGGTATATTTGCTCGTACAGATGCTCAAAGAGGCATATGGAAAGCTCCAGCGGGAATAGAAGCATCAGTTTCGGGTGTTCGTCAGCTTTCTTATAAAATGACCGACCTCGAAAACGGCATTTTAAATCCATTGGGTTTAAATTGTATCCGTAGCTTCCCCGTATATGGCAATGTAGTTTGGGGAGCCAGAACTCTCGCAGGTGCAGACCAACTTGCTTCGGAATGGAAGTATGTACCAGTGCGTCGTTTGGCATTGTTTATGGAAGAAAGTCTGTATCGGGGGACTCAGTGGGTAGTATTTGAACCCAACGATGAACCTTTATGGGCGCAAATTCGTTTAAACATTGGCGCTTTTATGAATAACCTGTTTCGTCAGGGAGCATTCCAAGGTAGTAGTCCCAAGGATGCTTATTTTGTTAAATGTGACAAAGACACCACTACTCAAAATGATATAGACCGGGGAATTGTCAATATTATCGTTGGCTATGCACCCCTCAAACCTGCGGAATTTGTCATCATCAAATTCCAACAAATCGCTGGTAAGATTGCAACTTAAGGAGTAAAAAATGGCACAATTTAGCGTTAATGCCAATCGCTACGATCCATATAAAAACTTTAAATTCCGGGTCAAGTGGGATGGTAAATACGTGGCTGGGATTAGTAAAGTAGGAATGCTCAAGCGAACCACCGAAGTAGTAGAACATCGGGAAGGGGGAGATCCAAGTACGGTACGTAAGTCTCCCGGACAATCGAAGTACGAACCCATCACCCTAGAAAGGGGAGTCACCCACGACTCGGATTTTGAAAAGTGGGCAAATAAAGTATGGAGTTTTAACAACGCTCAAGCAGCCGCAGATTCACGGACTCAGGAAGTATCATTAGCTGACTTTCGTAAGGACATTATTATTGATGTTTTTAACGAAGCCGGTCAAAAAGTGATTTCCTATAACGTTTTCCGCTGTTGGGTTTCCGAATATCAGGCTATACCCGAACTTGACGCAAGCGCTAATGCAGTAGCGATTCAGTCAGTAACATTGCAAAACGAAGGCTGGGTTAGGGATGAAGCTGTAGTTGAGCCAAGTGAGCCAAGTTACGAAGATCCTGCGGCTTAGGTACCTCACCCCAACCCTCTCCTTATTAAGGAGAGGGAGAAGAGGGGGAGAGGGAGAAGAGGGAAGATAATTCCTAATTCATAACTCCTAATTCCTAACTCTTAACTCTTAACTCCTAACTCTCAAAAGTATGCGTTCTCTGTCAGCCCATCACATTTTACGAATTTGGGAAATCGGACAAAATCAGCACCTTTTGGATAGAGCGTTGACTCTGTTGGCTTTTGGTTGTCCAGAAATCTCTCCCCCCGAGTTAGCATCTTTGAGTATTGGACAGCGGGATGCTTATTTATTAACCCTTAGAGAAATTACCTTTGGGCAGAAAATGAGTGCTTTAGCTGAATGTCCAAATTGTGGCGATCGCCTAGAATTCGATATCAATATTCCAGATATCCGTGTTGCTAAAATTTTGTCACCCAAGGTTGAAATTTATAACTTGCTCTTGGAAGGGGTGGAGTTACAATTTCGCTTACCAAATAGTGAAGATTTAGCTGCCGTTGTTGGGTATAAGGATGTTAATAAAGCCAATTTTCTACTAATGGAACGCTGTATTGTTCAAGCTAGTAATAACGGTAATTCCCTTACTTACGGTGATTTATCGACTGTTGTTGTCAATCAACTTGTACAGCAAATGGCCCAATTAGATCCTCAAGCAGAAATACTCCTAGATTTAAGTTGTCCAGTTTGCGAACATTCTTGGCAGCTTCTGTTTGATATTGTTTCATTTTTCTGGACGGAACTTACGGCTAGAGCAAAAAGATTGTTACAAGAAGTACATACTCTAGCGCGGTTCTACGGTTGGCGAGAAGCTGATATATTGTCCATGAGTGGGGTCAGAAGACAAATGTATTTGGATTTGATAGGCTCATGAGTGACTTTATAACTACGATGACAGCACGCGCTATGGGGGAAATACCCACCGTAGAACCGTTACTGTATTCAATGTATTTAAATTTGCCTGTAATGCCTAGTGATTGTACAGAAGATACATTATCGGAACCTGAGCCATCAGAATTTATTGATAACGAGCCAAATTTGAATTTTAAGCCTCTGGTAACTTCCAAGGGATTTTCGGCAACAATGCCAAGATGGGATGTAAATTCCGATTTAAAGTTTGATTCGGTAACATCTGTAGAGATAGAGCCTCAGTATGATGTTACGCCCGATAGTGGGATTAATATTGAGACAGAAAATACTTTTAATGAGAATAGTCAAGAAGAAAATGACAATATATTTCAACCTGTAACGGAAATATCAGAGTATCCGATAGCACCGCAAATAAATCGGTTGGAAGCAAATGTTGAGTTTGATTCTAATACATCTATTTCTGATTCCGAATCACAATTACATCCAGATGATTTTGAGTTTCCCACAACTAGACAATCAAACAATACTGAAAATAGGGAAATAATATCGAAAGAAATTCCAAAGGGAGATAATAACGAACCTGCTGTTAATTCTAATAATCTCAACAGTGAAGCGGAAGTTTTACCAAATATATTGCCGCAAGTAAATCATTTGGAAATAGCATCACAGTCTGTGGAAGCAAATGTTGAAGTTGATTTAACTACATCTACGAACGAATCAAAATTAGAAAATAATATTAATGATATTGGTAATATTAATAAACCATTACACGAGCAATTAACAAATACACAAAATTTACCAACGCAGAAAGCCCCAGAAATAGATAAATTAGAAACTAGCAGCGTTCAAAATCCCAGTACTGATGACACTCGCAACCAGCAAACTCAGATTGATGCTGTAAATCAAAAAAATATTATAGAAAAAACTGTTATTCCCAACTTAATAAATGATTCTCAGTTGACGAATCAAATTAAACCTAGCTTAAAAAAGCGAACTTTATTACCACAAATAAATCGGGTTGAAACAACAAAATCTGTAAAGCCAGATATACAATTAGATTCTACCCAGTTGAATTTACAAAGTCCATTACAACAGCAAAGGAGTATTTCTCAAGGAGAAAAAACACAAACAGAACAATCGTCACCATCTCAATCTAACAATAATTCTCAATCGCAAACTTCAATTTCTTCTCAACAGCAATCTATCGAACCAAATTTACATCTACGCTCAAATCTAGTTAATCACAGCAACGCTGAATTTGTAGATAAATCAAGCTCAAGCGAACAAAAACCTGTCATCCCTCTAGGGGAAGATTCTGCAAGTTTATTACCATCATCAATAGTTAAAACTTTATCCCCAATTCATCCACAAACGAAATTTCGGCGACATCAAGCAGAACCTCATTCACCTACTATCGAAGTTACCATTGGTCGTATAGAAGTGCGGGGAATTAAACCAGAACCATCTCCAAAATCTCAAGGGAGAAAGTCTACAAAAAAGAGTCCTGCTTTGTCTTTGAGTGATTATCTTAAACAGCGTAATGGGAATTGACAACGAGAGTTGGGATATTAAATTTTTCCCAGTAAAGAATAAATGTAGGTTGGGTTAAACGTAGTGCAACCCAACAAATGGAAATGAAAAAAGATAGATATGATGTTGGGTTTCTTCAACCCAACCTACGTACTAGATGATCAAATATCTAGTTTTTTTTCAATAATCTCTTTAGCGTTTATTAGACCAGGATTTGGCATCGTAAAACTTGGAGTATTTCCGCTTTCTAAATCCATAATATAAACGTGCCCCGTGTTTTTATCGATCATGAATTGAAAATCCGTACTGTTATATTTCAATTTTATAAGAGTATTAATATCTGTTAAGGTGTTTAACCATTTATTAGGATCAAATTTGTTCGTTAAGTCATCCAGATTTAATGATCTCTCAACACCTTTGTCAACAGTTGCTAGTTGACTGGTTATTGTAGCTTGATTATTTAGGAATTCCACAATTGGATTTCCTGATGAATGATACCCGAAAATTTGCGGAGTTCTTATCAAGAATTTACGAAGTTCCAAAAACTTTTGTGTTTCGTTCTTATCCATTCCTGTGTCGACCATGTATCGTGCTTCCGCTTTCTTTGTTGTAGGACTTCCATTTGCTAAAAAAAGATAAATTAATTTAGGACGACTGCTACCGATATTCATTCGATTACTTTTATCTAATTCAGCTTTTTTTATTAATTCTAAAACATCTAATGAAGGTTGAACTTCTGGAATAGCAACATCTAATTTAATTTGATTCCACTGTTTCTTGGTATATTTATGATTTGGTCCCTCCCAATGAGAAAAACCCTCTCCTTCAGGAGTTTCAATTAGATACCACATTTTGTTAAATTCATCTTTAAACCATCTTACTCCGGAAATTGAAGAGTCCCATTGCTCAACGCCATCTGAGTTTGTTTTATCCCATTTTCTTTGTACGATGGGAATGGAAAAGTAAGAATTATGGGCTGGTTGAATCGAGTGAGATATGGAATTAAACTGAAGAGCTTTCGCTCCCATCACATTAGCCTCTTTTTCTAATCCAGCATCATCATTCACATTTACCCTACCTTTCATCTGCATGGTAGGCTTCACACGTGCCTGTTTTTGCTGTACCACATGCCATGCTTCGTGGGGTAAGTGTTTTTCCTGCCCAGTACCTAAATGTATATCAGTCCCTTGTGTATATGCATGGGCTTGTAATTGAGCTGGTTTATCAGAGTTACGATGCACCTTTACATCATCCAAAGACATCCCAGATAGGTTTTCCATTCCTGTTTTTAAATTATCAGGTAATCCTGTATTATTTTCTTTCTTTTGGATTGGCTGCTGTTGAGCATAATTATTGTCCGTCTTTACTTGAAACTGCATCGGCATGACGGTTTGGTTGCTCACCGCCCCCCCATTCTGCTGCATCACATGGGTTAACTCATGGGCAATCAACTCCTGCCCTTCGCGACTCGCCGACTCATAAGCTCCCCGCCAAAAAAACTTCCGCTGCACAACAGGTAATCCAACCCCATGCACCGGCACATTCACAAAACTGCGATTCAAACCCGATTCTTGTAGAGATTCAACCTCTTTTCCCGGCACCTCACGCACCGCAGCCCGCTGCAACCAACCTTTACTCAGATTTGTATCACTCCGGGACTGTTGCTGATGTTGATTTAATCCCTTGCCCTTCATTAACCAATCCTCCGTAAATTGATTGGGCAATTTCCCTACCCATTTGTTCCGGCTTTATTCCCTTGGTTACATTTACAGTAGCAGGTAGGCTAGAAATCGCACCACCATTTTGTAAGTATTGTGGAATACCTTTTTCTGTCAACAACCGCGATAATTCTGCGGATACGGCTGCTTGTAAACGGGGACGCTGACTGCGAGGTACATCAGCCCCTTCTAGAATTATCTGCTCTATGTTCAGTTTTAAATTCATAATTTTTGTAACAATTTTATCTCTAGTTCTAAATTTTCGTTTTGTATTTAGAAGATTGAAAAGAATTCTTGTATTTTAAAATGAGGACTAATATTTTTTAAAGTCAGTTCATTTTTATTGATATTTTTTTTGCACCGTCCTCAACATCGCCAGGGAATGCAATTCCCTGTCTCATAGCAAAAGTCGTCTCAAGACGACTGGGCAGGGCTTTTAGTCTACTTTAGTAGACTTGAGCTATTAGCCTCGGAATTCCCAACCGAGGTGGTTTTAAGGCTAATTAAAAATCAATACTGAATATGATATGAGTAATTCACTGGCGATCGCCGCTGTTACTACAACGTTACGTAATCTAATTGCTAGGGGTATTGGCGATGAACTTGGTAGTGGTAGTGTAACTACCCGCCCTCCGGATAAAGCTAGGGAAAATGGTGAGGGTAGCAATCAAATTAATGTTTTTCTTTACCAAACTTTGCCTAATAGCGCTTTACGCAATCAAGATATTCCCAATCGGGTTAAACCTGGGGAAACGGGTAAATTACCATTAGCGTTAAATCTCTACTACTTAATTACTGCTTACGGACAAGATTATGATGATATTTTAAGTCATCGTCTGCTCGGTACGGCTATGCGAGTGCTTCACGATCGCGCTATCTTAAATCCAGTTGATATCAAAGCTGCATTAGCAGAAAGTAATTTACATCAACAGATAGAACGCATCCGCATTACTCCTCAATCTTTATCCTTGGATGATGTATCTAAGCTGTGGACGACGTTTCAAACTCAATACCGTATTTCCGCTGCTTATGAAGTTTCTGTAATCTTAATTGATAGTAGCCTACCAGTAAAAACACCACTACCAGTTTTAACTCGCGGCTCCGAAGATAAAGGTGTGATGGCACAAGCGGATTTAACTCCACCTTTCCCTACTTTGGAAAGATTACAATTACCAAATCGGCAATTTAGTATTTGTTTGGGTGAGGAGTTTTCTTTGCAGGGACATCATTTGAATAGCGATGATGCTCGGTTATTGGTTTTATTGAAACACAAAAGTTTAGATATAAAGATTGATTTAGAACTACAGCAACAAGCTTCAGCCAAAGAAATCAATATTCAAATACCTAACCAACCTGCTGACTTACCTGCCGGATTTTACACGGTTGCCGTCAAACTCCAACGAGAAGGTAAAGAACAAACTACCAATGCTTTACCCTTTTCGATTGCACCTAAAATTGAGCAAATTACCACTAGTAATCAAAGTGTAACGATAACTTGCACTCCCGAATTCTGGCAAGATCAAGAAGTAAGTTTGTTATTAGGCGATCGCCAACTTTTACCGACTGAAGAAGAAGCCGAAACGAGGGCTAAGACAAATACACTAAATTTTGATGTGGAAAAAATTCCTGCTGGAGAATATTTTGTTCGTTTGCGTGTCGATGGAGTAGACAGCTTATTGGTGGATAATTCCGTTAAACCCCCTGTATTCGATTCCAGCCAGAAGGTAACGCTGCCATGAATCAGACTAATCACTGGTTGGAAAGTAATGAAAAATACTTAAGTTTGGCGTTGGAGTGGCTGCGTCTGCGCTTACAACGGATGGCTGGCAAGGGAATCCAAGATTCAGACATTGAGCAAGCATCTGTAGCAATGGAACAAGTTATAGATGTTGAGCCATACCCTGCTTTGGTGTCTTTAAGTCAGCGGTTTGGACTTTCCCGCTTTGAGCAAGGGGTTTTACTTTTATGTGTAGGGATGGAACTGGATACGAGGATTGCCGTTTTATGTGCAAAGGCTCAACAAGATAATCAAAGTCCCTATCCTACCTTTGCTTTGGCACTTTCCCTATTTGACGAACCCGCTTGGGATGTTGTTTCACCGGAGCGTCCCCTGCGTTATTGGCGATTGATTGAAATCAACCAAGTAGGTAGTCAACCTTTAATTGCTAGTGCGATACGAGCGGATGAACGGATAGTTAACTATATTAAAGGCTTAAATTATTTAGATGACCGACTGGCAACTTTAGTAATGCCGGTGGAAAGTCCTGCAAGTATACTACCACCATCTCAAGAAACCATTGTCGAGCAAATTATCCGTCACCTCAAACAAGCTTCTGCACCACTACCAATAATTCAGTTGTTGGGTACGGATAGTCCTAGTAAACAATTAATTGCCAATCATACTGCTACGGCTTTTGGTTTGCAACTTTATCGCTTGCTATCTGGATTACTACCAACACCAGCAGTAGAATTAGAAACTTTTCTGCGACTATGGGAAAGAGAAAGCATACTGATGCCAATTGCGATTTATCTTGATGCTAGCGAAGGGGAAAACTCTACAAATAAGGCTTCTGCTTCCCCACTCAATCGTTTTTTATCACGTTATCACAGCTTATTGTTTCTCGATACTTACGAACCACCGCAATTAAGTAGAGCCAGCGTGAGTTTTGATATTACCAAACCCACAGCCCCAGAACAAGAAACAGCTTGGACACAAATTCTTGATACTTCTGGATTACCAGAAAGCCCTTCCCTTTTAGCTTCGCAGTTTAGTCTTAACCTCTCAACCATAGAGCGGAATGCACAAATTGCATTGAATGAAAATGTCACACAAAAAGCTGAATTACATACTCGCCTTTGGAACGCTTGCTTAATTAGCACTCGTCCGCAATTGGATAACCTAGCTCAACGTATTGACACCAAAGCCACCTGGGATGATATTGTATTGCCATCGGAAGAAATGGGTTTACTCGGTCAAATTGCCTCGCAAGTAAAACAACGTCGTCAAGTCTATGAAAACTGGGGATTTCAACGACGGATGAATCGGGGAATGGGTATCAGTGCTTTGTTTGCTGGGGAGAGCGGTACGGGAAAGACAATGGCAGCAGAAGTAATTGCAAATGCTTTGCAGCTAAATCTTTACCGCATTGACCTATCAGCAGTGGTAAGTAAATATATTGGCGAAACCGAGAAAAATCTGCGAAAGCTATTTGATGCTGCTGAAGATGGTGGTGCTATCCTATTTTTCGATGAAGCAGATGCTTTATTTGGTAAACGCAGCGAAGTAAAAGATAGTCACGACCGCTACGCCAATATTGAGATTAATTATCTATTACAAAGAATAGAATCTTATCGAGGCTTGGCGATTTTAGCAACAAATATGAAAAGTTCCTTGGACACAGCATTTTTACGACGACTGCGGTTTATTATTAACTTTCCCTTCCCCGGTAAATTGGAACGCAAGCGGATGTGGGAGAAAGTTTTTCCCGAGGAAACACCGATAGAATTGTTAGATTTTGAACGTTTGGGAAGATTGAATTTGACGGGTGGTAGCATTCATAATATTGCGATTAATGCAGCTTTCTTGGCGGCTCGGGAAGGTACAGCAGTAACGATGCAATCGGTTTTGGCCGCCGCACGGACGGAGTTTCGTAAATTAGAGCGACCGATTAACGAAGCGGATTTTGCTTAAAACCTAGCTCCTCTAATATTTTAAAAATACGCTCGTATTCTTCCTCTGTCTCAATTGCAACAGGAAGAACCTCTGCAATATCCCATTCTAGCGGATATGAGTTGATGCACACCGATGCACTTTCATGGCGTTACGCCCTTCGGGCGTTTAGCTCCGCTAATCCCTTGAATTCATACTTGCATTATGCAACACCAGAAAATCTATCTATTTGCGTAGAATGTGATAATCTTTTTTGCTATCGTTGCAGTCGTACAAAATGCGGTTGCGGTGGGGAAGTTGTGGGCTAGTACAAGTCGGCGTAAATAAGGCAACCATTAAAGATGGCACAAAAGCCTAGAAAATCAAACTTCTTACTTCTTACTTCCGCGAAGCGGTACTAGTCTTACCATAAATTTGGTAATCTTTCTTCCAGGTTGTTTCGGTTTGCTGGTTGCGCGATCGCCTTTTCCAATATTCGGCTTCAAACTTTTCTACCCAATCCGACACGGTTTCAGGTTTGGGTAGTTGACTTAATTCAGTTAATGTGGTTTCAAAAATGCTTTGTTTGCGGTTTGAAGTGTTTATGTTTGCAGTTCGCTACACCTAATAGTTATGTACGTAAATGCTAAATCTGCAATTTTGCTATTTCTTTATTTAACCGCGATTTATTAAATTACAACCCTCAAAGTAAACTGATGGCTTGTTAAAAACCGAGGAATATAAACAAATATTATCAATATACGGTTGCCATTTTATATAGAAATCGGCTAACTTAGCGCTGTTATCACCGTCAAAAAAGATACGGGAGCAGCCAATCCCTAACAATAATGACCGTATTAATACGTAAGCTAAAGTCGCTCTCTCAATTAAAATTAAATGCGATCGCCAATTATGTGGGTAACATCTGGTCAAACTTGCTCAGTTTTTTGCTGGTTCCAGTTTATCTGCATTACTTGGGTGTAGAAGCTTATGGTTTAATAGGGGGATTTTATGCGGTAATTTCATTTATTGGGCTGCTCGATTTGGGTTTGAGCGCGACTATTAAACGGGAAGTTGCTTTACGCAAGACTATTCCAGAAAAACTTTTAACGATACCAGACTTATTAAGAACAACAGAGATAATTTACTGGTGTACGGGTACGGTAATACTTTTGCTGATGGTATTACTTGCACAACCAATTAGTAGTCAATGGATTAATGCAGAAAATATTGCAAGAGCAACTGTCAAATGGGCAGTAATAATTTTAGGTTTAACTGTAGCTATTAGATGGCCAGTTACAACCTATAGGGGAACTTTAATTGCCTTAGAAAAACAGGTACTGCTGAATATTCTGGAAGGAACATTGAGAACTTTCAGAGAATTGGGAGCAGTATTAATCTTGGTGATGATTTCGCCAACAATTATTGTATTTTTACTTTGGCAAGCATTCATTGCAGTTTTAGAAGTATTTTTAATAATGGTATTTGCTTGGCGCAATGTACCTAAAATTGAAAATCGAGCAAGTTTTAAGATAGAGATATTAAAAGAAATATGGCGGTTTGCAGCCGGAATAAGCTGGACGACGATAGTATCAATAATACTGGCACAAATAGACAAAATATTGCTGTCTAAATTTGTTTCTTTAGAACAGTTTGGTTACTATATGTTAGCAAGTACGTTAGCTCAGAAACTTTCTATAATATTTCAACCTTTTGTTGTTGCTATTTCACCACAACTCATAACATTAGCTGCTCAACCGGACGAACAAAAACTTATCAACTTGTTTCATAAAAGCAGTTTGTTTATATCGTTAACTGTAATACCCATAGCTTCCGCATTTATATTCTTTGCACCGATAATTCTAGAATTATGGACTCAATCCCCGGATGTAGCAACACAAGCATCGAGTATTTTAGCAATATTAACCTTTGGAGCTATGTTAGATAGTATTTCTAATATTTCATCTCAAATACAGCTTGCAATTGGGAAACCACAAATTGCAGCAATCTTTAATAGTTGTAGCGTGATTTTGGTAATTCCAGCAATGTTATATATAGTTCCGGAATTTCAGTTGTTTGGAGCTGCTTTAATTAAAACTGTTGTAAATATACTTTATTATTTAGTTCTTTCAAGAATTACCCATCGATATATTTTGCATCAAGAACATAGACGCTGGTTGATACAAGATACTTTAATTCCTGTATTAATATGCTTTACAGTTTTCTTTATTGTTTCACAAATGCAAATAATTTTTACGGGAAAATTATTCGCAGTATTTTGTATCTTACTAGGAATAACAATAAGTTATGGCTTATTATTTATGTGGTATAAATATCAAGTAAAAATCGGAAAATTTCAGGTAAGTAACTAATATTTTTGGAGATAAACATGAGACTATTATATTTTCACGCCCATCCAGTTTATGGTGCAACAGCAAATTATTTATTTACTTTAGCTGACAATGTGAATAAAACTGATTTTGAAGTAGGAATTTTATATCCTAGCTTTCCACAACTCGAAGCTTTTAAAAAGCTTAAAAATGTTGATAATTTAGTAGTTGACTCTAAGTATTTTGCAGGTAATATAATTCGTTATGCTCCTTCAATTGCTAAGGAGATTAGAAAATTAGCTCCGGATATTATACATATTAATGACCCTAGTTTTTTAGGAGTAATTGCAGCACGTCTTGCTGGTGTAAAGAAAGTGGTAATTACACATCATACTCCCGAAGTCAAAGCTCAATATAGCTGGAAAGGTAAATTAGCAAAAAAAATTACATTTAAATTAACAGATTCCTTTATTTTTACTTCAGACTACGATAAAGAAGTAGGAAGTAAATTAGATAATATTCCTTTAAATAAATCAAAAGTAATTGCTTATGGACTAGATACTAATAAGTTTTCGCAGACTCAAGAACAAAGAAATACTATCCGAGAGAATATCAGAGAGAAATTACAGATTCCTCAAAACCATATTGTCATAGCAAGTGCTGGAAGATTAGAAACTCAAAAAGCGCAATCAGATTTAATTAAAGCTGCAAATATTATTTGTTCTAAGCACGATAATGTTACTTTTGTTCTTGTGGGAGAAGGAAGTTTAAGAAATCAATTAGAAACTCAAATTGAAAATCAAGGTTTATCAGGAAAATTTTTATTACCTGGATTTGTGAACAATATATATGATTTTTTATGTGCAGTTGATATTTTTGCCATGTCTTCACTATTTGAAGGCTTATGTTATGCTGTCGTGGAAGCTGCTGCAATGAGTGTTCCAGTTGTAGCTACTGCTGTTGGAGGTATGCGTTATTCTGTAGCAGATAATGAAACGGGTTACTTAGTTGAACCTGAAAACCCTGAAAAATTAGCAGAAAAGATAAATTTTTTAATTGATAATCCTGACATTTCTCAACAGATGGGAGAAAAAGGTAGAACAAGGTTTGTGAAATTATTTACTTTAGAAAGGATGATATCTGAAACTGAAGCACTATATTGTGGATTATTACAAAATAATTTTCAAAATTTAGAGAGACTTGAAATTAATGTTTAACTACTGATAAAAAGATAAAAATCCACATATGTTATCGGGAGCATCCCAATTTTGCAAAAATACGATTTGGTAGTGCGAGCATCTTGCTCGCTAGGAGCCACGAGCGAGCAAGATGCTCCCACTATAAAAAATAAATTTACACATTTAGGATGCTCCCTATGTTATCTCCTCAAGTTACCGTTGTTATCCCAACTTACAATCGAGCGCATTTAGTTAAAGATGCAGTAGAAAGTGTTCTCAATCAAACTTATCAAAATTTTGAATTAATTGTTATTGATGATGGTTCAACAGACAATACTAAAGAAGTATTAGCCGTTTATAAAGATAAACTAACCTATATCTATCAAGAAAATCAAGGACGCTCAGCAGCTCGCAATCACGGTATTAAATTAGCTCAAGGTGAGTATATTGCTTTCTTAGATTCGGATGATGCGTGGTTTCTAGATAAGCTTGAACGTCAGGTTCCTGTTTTGGAATCTACACCACCAGATGTTGTATTAGTGCATGGTTATAAATGTATAGTAGATAAAAATCTCCAACCAGTACCGGGCTGGGAATTAAAGCTTCGCAAATTGTATACTTTAGCTGAAAGAGGAGAAGAAACCTATGAAAATTATTTATACTTCAACTGTATTTTTACTTCTGCAATTTTAGTCCGTAGAACCGCAATTATAGAGATTGATGGTTATGATGCTTCAATAGGAAGTTTAGAAGATTTTGATTTATATTTACGTTTGCTTCTTAAAAATTATGATTTTGCTTTTATTTCCGAACCTCCTGTAATTAAATATCGTTGGCACGAAGATAATACTGATAAAGGAAGTTCTAATTTTGGTTATTTACAAGTATATGAGAAACATCTTCACGAATGTCTAAAACTTGGTGATTCTATGAGAATTGGTAAAGCTAAAAAACTAATTTATCAAAGTTTAGCAAAAGCTCACTATCGTTTGGGGAACTATCATCAAAGTAGAGATTACTGGCAAAAGGCTTTTATTAAAGATTGGGAAACAGCCTTTACTAAAAGTTTTTGGCGACAGTATTTCGGTAGTTTCATCCGTCAAGCAATTTTGCATTTTTATTGATTCATAATCAATAATTTTTAATAGTTGTGTCAATAAATAAGAATAAATATATGTTCTTATTCAATGATTATAATTACAAAATAAATCAAGCTTTTTCGCGATTAGTATTTAAGTTAAGTAAAACACAGATTTGGACAAGATTTATTTTGATACATAAGGATGAAAATATAGCTTCAAGATTTTGACTTTATATATGAATGATAATCTTCCTCATATTTGTATAGATGCTACCTTTATTGTCACCGATACCAAAGGTGCATCTGTATATGCTATTTCTTTACTAACGGCTTTACAAAAATTATCCCTTAGAGTAAGGTTTACCGTATTGATGCGTCAAGAAAATATTAATCGAATAAAAATTAATAATCCGAATTGGAAAATTAAGGGAGTTACAGTCAAATCTACTATACCCTGGCATCTATTCACTTTACCAGGTATATTAAGGAGTTTAAAACCAGATTTATTATTTGTTTTAGGGGAAACACCATTAGCTTTTGTACCAATTCCCTACATTTTGACTATCCACGAATTACCCCATCTTTATCGCAAACTTGCTGGAATTAGAAATAAACCTTTGCATCATCGTCTCAGTTACCGACTTACTGAGATTTTTTTACCAAGCACCTGTCGTCAATCAACTCATTTAATTGCTGTTTCCCAAAGTACAGCAATAGATTTAGAAAAAGAGTTTCAAATTAATCTTCAAAAAATTAGCGTTACCTATGAAGGTGCGGATATCAGATTTTTTCAAGCAGATTCTCTAACTACTTCGTGTTGGTTTACGAATATACCACATCCTTATCTACTCACATTTGCCACGGGAGACAACCGTGAAGTACCCGAACAGGTTGTAAGTGCTTTTGGTAAATGCGCTTCCCAGATTCCCCATCATCTTGTTATTGCAGGGAATTGTTTGGAGTTGCAAAAATCTACGTTAGTGAAAACAGCAATTAAAATGGGTTGTTTGGATAAATTACACTTTACCGGATATGTCCCCGATAAGGATTTACCCGTTCTTTACCGCAATGCAGATATCTATATTGAAATGTCTCGCTATGAAGGTTTTGGATTGCAAGTATGCGAAGCAATGGCTGCGGGAACTGCGGTAATTGCAACGGAAGTGGCTTCTTTACCGGAAGTTATTGGTGATGGAGGTTATTTAGTTAAGTTAGGAGATACTTTGACACTTGCACAGAAAATATTATTTCTGTTGAAAAATCCCACTAAATTACAAAAATTGAGTAAATTAGCACAGCAGCAAGCAGCTCACTTTACTTGGGAAAAATGTGCTAAAGAAACTTGGAATGTAATTGATAAAGAAATTTCTAAAGGAATCACAAACTATGCAACTTTCTGATGTTAAAGAGATTAACAAATCTATTGATAATGAGGATACCAATACAAATCCTATATTTATTTTAGGAATTACACCGAGATGTGGGACAAACTTTCTTCAAGATATTCTTTGTTTGCATCCCGATTGCGGTGCAGGTCCCGTTCGAGAAGATTTTTTATTACATTATGCCGATTTTATTCAAAATTATATTAGTAATTTGAGTCATACTTGGCGCGGTTGGATAGATAATGAAGAGTTTACAAATCAACTTTATTCTAATATTGGAAATGGTTTAGTTTCATTCCTCAAGCAGCAAACATCAGAAAAATGGTTGAATGTTCCTCTGCAAAGAGAACCATTACTTAGCCATATATTTAAACCTTCTCCTCAAAGATTAGTTACTAAAACTCCTAGTGTTGAAAATTTGGATTGTTTTTTCAAACTTTTTCCAAATTGCCAACTGATAATAATAGTACGCGACGGTAGAGCAGTTGCTGAATCATATGTAAAAAGCTTTAATGGTTACTACGAAATAGCAATGCAAGAATGGGCTAAAGCTGCTCAAGATATTCTCACTTTTATTGAAAACAATCCGAATGATGAAAATAAAAAATATTATGTAGTCAAATATGAGGATTTATGTAACAACAATCAAAAAGAATTACTTAAAATTTTTGATTTTCTTGGTTTAAATCCAAATCTATACAGTTTTGACAAAGCAGATAAATCTCCCGTTAGAGGTTCATCTTCTTTTCGGGGTGATGATAAATCTTTGCATTGGAAATCGGTTAAGAAAACGAATGAATTTAATCCGAATTTACGTTGGAGTCACTGGAATCAAAAACTGCATCAAAGATTCAATTGGATTGCTGGGGAGTATTTAGTTAAATTTGGGTATGAGAAAGAATATGAGAATATGAATTATTTTTGGAAAGTTTGGAATCATCTTGAGAATTTTAAATGGTGGGTGAGAAACAATATTAAGTCAATTGTTTATGGTTTAAAAGCTCAGGGTATTTTGAGGAAGATACGGAATAATAATTTATGAGCGCAAATCCTAAAATACTATACCCCATCATTGACGGACAAGTTACGGGTGGTAATATCGTTTGTTTGCATTTAATCGAAGCAGCATTAAATCAAGGTTGGGATGTTTTAGTTAATTCACCCTCCGAAGGACAATTTTGCGATATCCTCCGAGAAAAGAAAGTGAAAGTTTACCATTTGGATACAACTCGCTCTTTTAATTGGTTATCAGCGGTAAAGATGGCACAGTTAATCAAAAAAGAAGGGATTTCTCTAGTTCACGCTCATGCTCCTTTTGCTGGTTCAATTATTTCTTCTTTAGCTGGTAAATTAGCTGGTGTACCTGTAATTGTTCATGCTCATTCGCAAAATGCTTTGAGCAGTAATTCTTTTATCAGAAGCTATCAAAATATAATGAATTATTGGACAAGTCGAAGATGTTGCGATGCGATGATTGCTGTTTCCCATCAGGTACAAGATGCATGGATTGCAGAAGGATTTGACTCCCGTAAATTCTATGTTGTACATAACGGAACTCCTGTTAATAACCGGGAAATTGACTCGAATATTCGTAACGAATTAAATATTCCCGAAGATATCCCGGTTGTAATTCATATTGGTAGACTTAGTAAACATAAAGGACAGCATCTTTTACTTCAAGCTGCTGCAAATTTACATCAATTAGGACAAGAAGCTGTATATTTAATTGTTGGTAAAGATTTAGAACAACATGGAGCTTATCTAAAATATTTAAAACATATGGCTTGCGAATTGGGAGTTAATCAATCAGTTCATTTTTTAGGTCATCGTGCTGATATTCCTCAATTATTAGCTTTATCAGATTTATTAGTTTTACCTTCTTATACAGAGGGTTTACCTTTAGTTATTTTAGAAGCAATGGCAGCAGGTTTACCAGTTGTTGCAACTCCTGTAGGAGGAATTCCAGAAGTTGTAATTCATCAAGAAACGGGTTTATTAGTACCTGTTGAAGATTTTCGAGCTTTAGGGGTTGCAATTCTTAAATTACTGCAAAATCCTCTTTTAAAAAATGAGATGGGTAATAATGGATTAAACATGGTACGGAAAGATTTCTCTGTAGAAAAGATGTGTCGAGAAGTATTCAATATATATCAAAAAGTAGGATGTGTTGTCGCGGAGCGCAACGCACCATTTTCAACAACAATTTAAAATGGTGCGTTAGGTGCGAAACAGATATTTTTCGTCGTAATTCAAATTAATAGTCGCACCATAACACACCCTACAATTTATTCCCCATTCCCCATTTCCTATGCCAAAAACCAAAGCCATCATCCTTACAGAAATAATTTCCCCCTACCGTATTCCACCTTTTAATTGTTTAGCTAAAGATGAAGATATTGATTTAACAGTTTTCTTTTTCGCGGAAACTGAAAGCAGAAGAAGTTGGTTGGTAGAAAAGCAGAAAATCCAGTTTAATTATCAAGTATTATGGGGTTTACAACTTGGTAAATCTTATCAAAGTGCGCCAGTTTTTCTCAATCCCGATGTGATTTATCAATTGTGGAAGCAGCAACCTGATGTGATTATCTGTGGAGGATGGCATCATTTTACTCATTGGCTGGCTTTGGTGTATGCAGAGATGACCAAAACTCCTTTACTAATTTGGAGTGAAAGTACGCTCAAGGATGAAAGGTCTGTAAGTAATATTAAGCACAAGCTCAAGAGTTGGATTGTCAATGAAGCTGATGGTTATATTGTACCGGGTAATGCTCAGAAGAATTATTTAACAGATTTGGGAGCCAAGGAAGATAGAATTTATATTGCTCCTAATGCTGTTGATAGCAATTTTTTTACTTGTGAAACCCAGCGTTACCGTCAGCAGAAGACAAGATGGAAAGAAAAACTGGGAATTAAGGGATCTGTGATTTTATATGTTGGTAGATTAATTGATGAAAAAGGTATTCCTGAATTACTAGAGGCTTTTACGAAAATTTCAGGAAATAAACAGGTAACATTAGTTATCGTTGGTAATGGTTCCCAAGCAAGAGAATATCATTCATACACTCAGCAACACAAACTCGATAATGTTGTGTTTGCAGGATTTCAACCTCAAAGTGCTTTACCGCAATATTACGGCATAGCCGATATTTTTGTTTTCCCCACCAGAAGCGATACTTGGGGGCTGGTGTTGAATGAAGCGATGGCTGCTGGTTTACCGATTATCTGTTCCGATGCTGCTGGTGCTGCTCCCGATCTGGTTGTGAATGGGAAGAATGGCTATCTTGTACCAGTTAGAGATGTTGAAAAGTTAAGTGAGGCTTTACAGATATTGGTAGAAGATGAAAGTTTGAGGGAAAGGATGGGTTTGCATTCCCACGAGATTATTGCTAATTATACCCCGCAGAAGATGGCGCTGGGGTTGAAAGAGGCGATTCAGACAGTCTCGAACGCACAAAATCCAAAGTTGAATTAGCAATTGCAAAAACGTTATCGCTTTGCTGATATTCAACTGTAATTGATTGAAGTTGGTTGGTATCGGCGTTGTAGTGGTATAAACCATAGCCATAATCTTGCAGCAAATTTACGATATCTTGTTTGCAATAACTATGATTCACTTCATTTAATAATTCTAATATCCAAACATGGGGACGCTGCTGTTGTAATAAAGAAGTTGCTCCTTTTAAAGCTAATATTTCTGCACCTTCGATATCCATTTTGGCTAAAGTTAACTGGTTGAGACTTTCATTTTGCAGCAGATTATCAAGAGTTGAGCTTGGAATTTCTAATGATTCTGCTGCGGTATCTGTTGTATTTTTTGTGATAAATGCTGTTGAATCCGATTTTGTATTATTACTAATAGTGACATTGCCAACAGAATCCGCAATTGCTATCGATAATGGTTTTACATGAGTCAAATTATTAAGCTTAATATTTTCTTTTAAACGTAAATAATTTCTTGGTAATACTTCAAAGCTATAAATAGTACCCGATTTTATTTTAGATGCAGCTAATAACGTGTAAATACCGATATTGGCACCAATATCTAAAAATGAATCCTCGTCTCTTAAATATCGCAATAAAAAAATCATTTCATGATAATCATAAAGCCCGCAATATATCGCAGCAGAAGCAGATTGGCTATCGGGATAACAGCGTAATTTTACATTTTGTAAAAGTTGAATATCTAGATGACGATGAGTTATTCGCTTGTATAATTGCCAGCCAAAAAATTTTGATAATGATAATAACTGTTTTTGTCTGTTATTGGGATGAACAATAATGTATCGGATTATTTTGTTGATTAACAGATTGTTTTTCATAAGTTAAGGGAATTGGGAATAGTTCGTAGGGTGCGTAACGGCTACAAAAAATTACAAATCATAACGAAAATTGTTAATATTGCCGTCACGCACCATTTTATTATTCTTAATTATTCAAAAAAATAAAACGGCGTTAAATTAACCATTCTCCGGTGATTGAGAATCAATAAGTTGCTGAAATTCTTCCGGAGAATTAACGCTGATTGTTTCCACAACCAAACTTTCTAAAAACGCGATATCATCAATTTGATTAATATTTTCTATTAAAGTTTCCGGAAGATTGCCAAAACGTTTTTGTAGTAGCTTGATAATATCTTCTCTACGAGTTATTTTCGTTGTTTTCTCAATAGCCCTGAGTTCAATATTGCTTAATAAAGGCACTTTTCTATCCTCCTGATAGTTAGTTAATTTTTCTTCAAAACTAGCTTGTAACTCTATCGGCAAAGCCATCATAATATCAATCACTTTGTACAAATCAACAATTTCTTTGCGGTTATAACCTTTTTCGTAAAGCAGACGGGATAAATTCCATTTCCACTGCTCCCTCTCGGATAAATTACTGGTGGTTTCTTTAGTTTTCAAATGCGCCATAACTACTATAGCAAAAACGTTCTGACTCCGTTCTAAATCCTCCCATTGGTAATCTAACAACTTAACAATTGAAAAATTAAACATCAGTTGACTATTTCCCAAGCCATACTGATAAGAACTAGGTCGCCATGTTTTACTTTCATCACCTAAAATTGCTAAACTAATAACCGGCTGATGGTATAAATCAAAAGCTCGATAATTATAGATAAACATTCTTTGGTTAAATTCTTTATCATATTGACTTTGAACTTCAACATGAATCAAAATCCACAAAACTTGTTCATCTTTTAACCAAACTTGAAATAATTTATCAGCATGACGTTTTTTAGTTTCTGCTGCTGCGGTGATTTGTTCTAATTCTTTATCAAGAGAAATAGGTGTTTTATTCCAATCTACTTTTGCGTAAATTTCTGGATAAAAGAATTGTAAAAAATAATCAAAATATTCAGTAATTGCTTCTTTCCAAGTTTCATCATAATTAGCGATTACTTCGGTCATAATGATTCACCCCGATTTCAAACGACCATTTGCAGCATATGATATAGGAATTCGGTTGGGGAATTGGTAATTGGTAATTGGTAATTGGGAATGGGGAATTGGTAATTGGGAATTGGCAATGAGTTTTCTCTCACACCCGCTCGGGGTTGCAAACCTCCGCAGTCGCTACAACGGAGGGAACCTCCGCAACGCGCTGCTCTCCGAGCTAATAGCACAACTCCTATGAATAGGACTAAAAAGCAAGTCGTCATAATTAATGAAATCGACTAGTTGTGAATTGTGCTTTGTCCGATTAATTCTGATGAATTTTTCCCCAGTCCTATTTATAGGACTTTAGCTATTAGGCTGGGACTTGCAGTCCCAGACGGGGTAGAATACAACCCACCACATTCAATCAACCCACCTCACAAAGAACCCTATCAACTTTATCAACACCATCAAACCGAGTATCTTCCTCCAAACTCCGCAACCAATAAGCAACCACTAAAGTTTTCTCTAACCCCATCAATTTCTGAGTATCAATCTCCTCAGACTCCAAACACTCCAACAACTCATCAATATTTACATACTCTTCCAAACCAGGAGTATTCTTTAACAAATCCCCAGCCCATAATCCCACACTTTCCCGCATTCCATTGATATATTCTTCTGGTGCTTTGAAGACAATTTTCGGACGTGTACGAACAGCTTCTGGTAATTTACCTTTCATTGAATAGCGGAGGATATTTTTATTGACTAACCAAGGAATCGGGGGAATTGACACCATAAAGTTAACCAAGCGCAAATCAAAGAAGGGATAATAAGGTTTAATCGGAATTCCCGTAGAACCTGGATCAGCTTTTTCAAAGATGTTTGACCAAAATGGAGTATTAGCCATTCCGTAGCGAGCGACATAATCTATGGATTCATCGTTAATTTGCTCGTATCGCTGCTGTAAATCCTGTTGTTTGACGAAATCCGCATTAAACCAAGTCGGAAATTCAACTTTCTGCTTGGTAATTTTCCGCCAATAAGCTCTACCTTGACGTAAGTATAATTTCGCAGAGCGATGGGTTTGCAAATGATGTCCTAGCACCTGGAATATCTCCCGACGCAAACCGTGTTTCCACCACACAAAGAAGTCGAATTCACCAAATCTCAAACCGGGGTCGCCACCAAATCCGGTTAATACCACCCGTGCATGGTCGGCACAGCCTTGGGTTAAATCGTTACCACCACAGCGTCCGGGAATACCACTGGGTTCGGGTAATGGGGATTGAAGTTTTGCTGCTGGTGCGTTGCAAACCTTACCTTCGGCATTGATTACATTTAAGGGAATACCGATATAATGAGCTACCATGCTCGCAAAGGAATCTTCCTCTGGCATCATTAGGCGATCGCGCATGGTAAATGCCTGAAAATCGCAGGTTTCCCCTCTTTCTAAAAGTACCTTGTTTGCCATCGCCGCAATACTCGTAGAATCCATTCCCCCGCTGAGATGGGTAGCAATGCGATTTGTCCGCAATCTGTCGCTAACAGCTTGCTCGAAGAGTTCGGAAAAATGCTCTACATATTCTTGGGGTTTTTTGTAGAAAATTAAAGGTTGAACGCGGGGTAATTGCCAATATCTTTGTATAGTTATTTCTTGGGAGTTTGATTTTCCAGCTTGCCAAGTTAGAGTATGTGCTGGGGGAAGTCTTTTTATATCGTTAAAAATAGTCGTATCCCATTCCATATTCATTCCCCTGGTGAGGAAATCCCCTACAGCTTGCTGGTTTAAATCCGTCGATATTTGGGGATGTAAGCGAATACAGTTGAGAGTATTACTGCAAATCAGATTATTGTTAACTTGAGCATAGTAGAACGGCAAGATACCGAATTGGTCGCGTCCGCAAAATTGTCTTTGCTGTCTTTCATCCCAAATAATAAAAACAAAATCACCCTGCAAATGCTCTACACAAGCGGTATCCCAAACATGATAAGCGTGTAAAAGTAACTCCACATCGGGTCTATTTTCATCGATTACCCTACCCCTTGCCTGTAAAGCTACAACTAAATTTTTACGTCCATCTAATCTGACATCGGCAGCAATCCATACTCGCTCATCTAAAGTAAAAGGCTGTCGTTCGCGTTCTTGCTCCAGGGTTGTCCGCAACAAAGTATGTCCCAACCCGATGTTATCTTTATGCCATGTTTGACGAGCATCCGGTCCCCGAAATTCTATGTAGTCGGTCATTCCACCGAGGAGAGATTGGTTAACGGGTTCGTTGTTGAGATTAATTAGACTGAGAATACCGCTCATAGGATTTTTTTTAGAAGGGAATAGGGAATGGCGGAAAGTGCGGTCTTGGGGTCTCCCCAAGTAGAGCAACTGGCGTTCCGTTGTAGCAAATGGCGTGGTTTCCCCCATGAGCAACTTTCCAAGAGGGGGAATAGATAGAAAAAATTATTTATCCGAAAAATATCTACTGGTAGATTTCTAAATAGAGAACTATCTCGATATAAGTCAAATTAGTTTAATAGTATCAATTGTTATATATGCGCCTTCTGTTATAACTGTTTTTACTGACTTTGGCGAGTTATTAATTAAGTTTTTAATTAAACAGAAGTCATAACTACAGCATTTTTTCAGTAAAAAAAGTATTTAACCGGAAAAATTAAGAAATTGAAATCTTAAATACCCCTCTCCTGAAGGAAGGAGAGGGGAAGGGGTGAGGTTATTCCCCATTTCTTATTCCCTACATAAAAGTTGATATTTCCGGATATCCAAGCCATAACTGTATAAGTTTAATCATATCTCTTGGTATGAGATATAAAGTCGTACCTTTAATAGCATAAGTAAGATACAGTGATTCCTATAAGTCAGCCACATTATTTTTTACAATATCGAAAATTCTTGTTTATTCCAACTGTTGCGCTTGCTGTTAACGCAGTTGCTCAAATAAATCCAGTTCAAGCTACAGAGTTTAGGGAAAATACAGATACACTAGAAACTCTAAAGTTAAATAACGTCAAACCACAAAGCATCAATACCGATGTTTTATCTCAAAATAAAAAACCTCTGAAAAAAGAATTATCAGATATTACCCAATTGGTAAATCATTCAGAATCTGAGGAATTATTCTATAATCTTCAACAAGCTAATCTGATTAAACGACTCAAAGCGAGTAAGCGGATAGCAAAATCCACCAATAATTATCTTTCTGAGTCTACGAATCAAGCTCAAACCATAATTCCAGATTCTCAAAGTATCTCAGAGCCGGAATTTTTAGCAACAGATAATCTCGCAGACATCAACCGCGTAAATACTGAAAAAAACCCATCAGATAATAAGTTAATTCAAGCACAGAATGCATCTCCACAAGATGTAGAAAACATACTCAACCAGCTAGATGCGGTAAAAGATATTGAAATTCCCTCATTCTTTTATTCACCGGGTTTCAGCATTTATGTTCCCACAGGTTTCGGTGGCGATCGCAATACTGGTTTTGTCAGCGCCAGCTATCAAGAAAGAGGTCGTTTTTCTGATATTGATGATGTAGGGTTGGGTTTTGGTGTTGGTTTGGGAGATTCTCGGAAAGCGGTAGGTGTAGAACTTTCTTACACTTTGGCTAGTTTTGGACGCAATCGCGACTTTGGTAGCGGTGGTTTCAACGTTAAAGTACATCGTCAGTTACCAGATGATTGGGGTGTAGCCGTGGGTTGGAATGGTTTTCTCAATATTGGAGACGAAAACAACTTTGAACAATCGCTTTACGGAGTCGCTACCAAAATTATCCGCACCCAAGAAAAACTGGACTCACCTTTTAGCCGAGTTGCGGTGACTCTTGGTGTAGGTGGGGGACAATTTCGGACTGAGGAAACGGTATTTGATGGTGATGATGAAATAAGTGTATTTGGTAGCGTTGCAGTTCGAGCAGTTAAATCAGCCAGCATCATAGCAGAATGGACTGGACAAGATTTAGGTGTAGGAGTCAGCGTAGCACCATTCCCTAAAATTCCTTTAGTTATCACCCCAGCTTTACGAGATATAACTGGTGCTGGTGATGGTACGAGGTTTGTTGTCGGTACTGGTTTTTCGTTTAAATTTTGAGGAAAATAAAAATACAGAGAATTTTTGGAGTAGTGCAAGCGTCTCGCTTGCTATTTATAACCAGGGAGCAAGATGCTCCCACTACTCAAATTAATTAGAACGGCTATATTGAAACCCCATATTCTCTATGAAAAATTAACACCGTCTAAAAGGATTATAATTTGATGAAAAAGAACATACTATTTAATTTAATTGCAGGTACAGCTGTAGCTGTGAGTGGATTCATTTCTATTCCCGCTTATGCTCAAAATAATCAATCAGATATTACGGGAAATAATGTTTTTAATAATCCCGTTCCAGTTAATAATCAATCGGATGTTACGGGAAATAATGTTTTGAATAATCCCGTTCCTGCAAATAATCAATCAGATGTGACGGGAAATAATGTTTTTAACAATCCTGTTCCTAGTTTTACAAGAAATGGAATTAGTCAAGAAACTGTAGCACAAGCAGAACAACTTTCCCGCTTATTGAGAGATGCTTCTCGTAGTTGTAGCGCTGGTGAAGGTTGTGTAGAATTTAATAATTTGCTGCAACAATCTAATACATTTTTAAGCAATCTTAATCAACAAGTCGAAGCGGTTGGAAATAGTCAAAGCAATCGGGCTTGGTAAGACAAAATTCATAACTAATACCTGGTTTTGACTGGTTCCCAGTCTCTGGCTGGGAACCGATTTCAGGAGGCTCTGCCTCCATTTTCTTTGAAGGCAGAGCCTTCAGTAATTGCATTACAAGGCAGAGCCTTGTAACGAGATATTAGGCTTGTATCGATTATAGGCAATTATTACGGATTCAAAAACTTTAACCCCAAACGAATTGGTCTAACTAAATAATATAAAATATATAATAATCCAGGAAGCGAAACATATTCTAAATCATTTGAATTAGGTTTGAATATATAGTTAATTAAATGCCCAATTAAATATCTATTATGCTTTCCTACAAACTGGGAATTATCCAGCAACATTAAAGCCCTCAATACAAATCCATATAATCCCTGTATAAACCCCTGCTGAAAGATTCCAAATACATTTCTTTGCTTATTGCTATGTCTAAATAACTGCTTGACGACCTGATTTAAATACAATTTAACTATCAAATCTTTTTCTATATTCTGCTGTAATTCTTCCGGTATTTCTACTTGCAATAACCTCGAAGCTATCCCCAAACCAAATAACAATAATCTTTCACTACCTAAATCTCTAGCTCGTTGAATTACGACTTCCCAATCTAACTTTTGATTTTTAATAATTTGAGCTATATCATAAACTTGCTTGAGCTTTTCTTGTCGGTAGTGAGCATCTTTAACGATTTGAAGACACAAAATTAATAGTGAATCTTCCGCAGAAAGATTAGTTACTTGTTGATTTAAAATTGATACGGTTTCGCAACGCTGCCAAAGTTGCTCAAAATCAACTCGGTAAGGAAAGCACGAAGGAGCTAGTTGCCAGTGAATATCAATATGAATGCTATCATCTTTATTGGTAAAAACTTGTCCCCAAGGTTGCTGTTGACTACGAGGTTGATAACCTTGAGAGGTTAATATATCTTTAACTCTGGAAAAGTCTTCTTGTTTAATAATTAAATCAATATCGCAGAATTCTTTCAGTGTTAAATCCCGATAAGCAGAAGCAGATAGTACAGCACCTTTGAAAGGAATTACTTTGATGTTATTGTTCTCGAATAATTTGATAAGCTGACAAAGTTTTTGACTCAGAAAAAGATTGCGAGCGGTTTTAATTTGAGAATATGCTTGTAGCTGAGGTTGAATATTTTTGGGAATAGATTCGGGATAATATTTGACCAAATTTTGATACAGCAGAAGAAAAACTCCTTGCTGACAAGCTTGTTTGAATAGATAATTCCAATCAATATCTTTTTGCAGTAAGCTTTCTATACGCTGGGGTTTAGCTGTATCAGTGTGGATGTTGGTACAGCACAGTAATATTTCTATTTCTGGCTGATGTGTAGGAAGTTGGGTGCCCAGATTGGAAGGTAGTGATAAATTTAGATTCTCGAAGCTTGCAAAATGTTGTTTTACCGCTGAGGGTTCACCTACAACATACCCTTGATATTCCACCCAAGCATGAGCTTGAAACTCTTCTTTCTCAAATCTCGTACCGATTTGTAATTCAGTTGTTATCCCCTGACGCTGTAACAAAAACCATAGCGCTAGGGATTTTCTCAAACAAGTAGCCCATTTGTAATATTTAGCCGCTATTTTCACCATCGAAGCAGTAGTCAGGATTTGCTCAGAAATAGAATTTTCCCCATTCCCCATTCCCCATTCCCTATTCCCTATTCCCCATTCCCCATTCCCTAAAATAGAATAAGTACGTTTGAATCCCCAAACATTTAAGGATAAATGAATCAAAGGAAGCAATATCAAAGCTTGGAGAAGAAGGTAGCGTTCGTGAATTGAAAATGTTCTCCAAGTGCGGGTTTTTTGAATTATTGAAGTTAATGTGGTCATTTGTATATTTTTGATTGTACTTGGGTATTAATTATGAACTTTTTACCCTATTCCTCTACTTGAACTTATAACCGCTAAAATTGAGCATCAACAGGTTTTTTCTGGCTTGTTATACTCTAAAATATTAGGCAGTTAGAGATAAGGATTCTCATGTTACTGACTCAATGGCTAAAGATGTTTTTCACTACGCGGTTAGGAAAGGCTTAGAAAAAGAGGGTTGGCTAATCACAGATGATCCACTCAGGATTCAAGCTGGTGGTGCTGACATGGAAATTGACTTGGGAGCAGAAAAAATCATCGCAGCCGAACGTGGTGAAGAAAAAATCGCTGTTGAAATTAAAAGTTTTATTGGCACATCAAATATTTCGGACTTTCATACTGCGGTAGGGCAGTTTATTAATTATCGAATAGCTTTGGAAGAACGGCAACCCGAACGTACTTTATATTTAGCAGTTCCTATCGGCGTACATAGCAAGTTTTTTATGCTCCCCTTTGTCCAAACCGTTATTAAACGTTTTCAAATTATATTAATTATTTACGATCCAGTCAGCGAGGTAATTTTAGAATGGAAAAACTAGAACGCTATCGCACTTATATCAAACAATTATTAACTGATTATGCTTCTTTGAGTCCTTCAGATGGTGAAGCAGAAACTCAGTTAGTTTTTGATACCGAACGGGATCATTATCAAGTTGTGCATACAGGTTGGAAGAATCGCAAGCCGATGTATGGTTGTGTTTTACATCTAGATATAAAAGGTGAGAAGATTTGGATACACCATGATGGTACAGAAATTGCGATAGCTGATGAACTGGTAAAATTGGGAGTGCCAAAGTCCGATATTGTTTTAGCATTTCACGAACCTCTGGTAAGGCAATATACTGGGTTTGCAGTCAGCTAAATTAACTGCGAGTATTGCAGCTTTTTTGACATGAAAGGCAGTTAAATCAAGGTTGGTACTCTAGAGCTTTGTGGGGAATAAATGCTATCTTCAAATGGCTGCTTTCGCGCTTAAACATATGTTTAGAAATGAATATCATAATTAAGAAATCGGAATCATTAATGCGTTACTTGATGGTTCATCATTTATCTGAAGTGATACCTTTGTATATTGTCAATGAATATCCGAAGTCTGGTGGTACTTGGGTGAGTCAAATGCTAGCTAAAGCATTAAATGTACCATTTCCTCAAAATCGTTTTCCCTCACTTCGCTCATCAATAATGCAAGGACATTACTTGAACCCTTCGGGTATGAAAAATATTGTGGTTGTTTGGCGAGATGGACGAGATATTATGGTTTCTTGGTACTATCATTGTCTTTTCAAGCACGATTGTGGAAAAAATGCAGCTTTGGTAGATATTGTCAGCAATGACTTACAGTTCAAAAATCCAGAAGATATCCGCAATAATTTACCTATTTTTATTGAATACAGTTTTACAAAGCAAAGACATCCACGTTTTTCCTGGACAGATTTTGTGCATCAATGGTATCAGTATCCAGGAATTGTAAGTGTTCGTTACGAATCTCTCCATAAAAATGCTGTTAGTCAATTACAAAGGGTTGTTTGGGAACTCACTGGTAAAGATTTGGAAGTAGAAACAGCAACAAAAATTGTTGAAGAATTTTCCTTTGTGAGACAATCTGGAAGAAAGCCAGGTGAAATAAAAATAAATAGTTTTTTACGAAAAGGTGTAGTTGGAGATTGGCACAATCACTTTAGTCAAGAAGCTTGTGAAGTCTTTAATCATTTTGCAGGAAATGAGTTGATTAGCCTTGGCTACGAAAATGATAGAACGTGGGTTAATTCCAAAGAAATAAAAATAGCTATGAAGTAATTTATTCAAAATTAATTATCATCTGAATTCAACATTCATGCTTTATTTTTGAAAATATTAAAAATTGTTTCTCTACTAACCGGCTCTGTATTTTCACCTTCTTTAATAGCTTTTTCTAAAGCAATATCTTCAATAATTTCTGCAAATAAGTCAGAAAATACTTCTTGATTTTCTCGAATTACTTCAACCAATGCTGTTTTAAATATCTGTTTAATTTTATCTTCGTCAAGATTAAGTTCTGCCATCTTACTTCTTGAATAAACTTTGAATTGATGTTAGCACGACTATTAGATTATCTACCAAAACCACTTCGGAATTAAGCTGTTACGCACTTAATTTGTATAATTCTAGCGAGCAAGATGCTCGCACTACAATACTTGTAGATTTTTTCGTTATATAACTTAGCTGCACATCAGCTTATTCCCCGACTATTCTCCTTCCAAAATCACATCACACACTTTTCCCAACTCAGCCAAATTATCCCCTCGGTGCAAATGTCGCATTGGTACAATTTCTGCCAAACGTCCTAATATTGCCAATTCACGAAGAAACATATCTCGCTTTAGTTGCAAAGATTGGGGATATCTATGAGTAATTAACTGCATTACACCCATTTGGGGAATAATTGTTTCTATACTAGGTGCTTCTAAAGACTGTTGACGCTCTCCCAAAACGTAAATTGCAGCTAGAGGTAAAGGTTGATTGTGAAAACCCCAAGCCGATACTTTATCTTGATTTAACTCTAAAAAATGCTTATCAGTCTGGCTAAATACCCGCGCTAATTCTTTTTCATCACCGTAAAGTTGATTTATCGCAGATTTCCACAACCGCAAACGGGGATAACCAGGTTGAACTAAGAAGGAGTTTCCACAATCGGTAAGTACGGCAATGTCATCAGCTAAAATCGGATAGCCTTGGAAAGCAAGTGCTGCTGCGGTAGTTGACTTACCCGCACCCTTGGCACCGATAATGGCAATGGCGTAATTATCTACCTTAATAACGCTGCTGTGGAGACAGATTTTTCCTTGCAATCGTAAAGCTGTACCGATAACGCAACCGATTAGCATCGCAGTTATTTCAGCCAAGGGTAAATTTACCCAATTTATCCAGATTTGTTTACCATCAGGAGCAATTTCTACGTCTAATTTTTCCTTGATACTACCCAGAGACAAACAATAATAGATTCCATCAACTTTGGGTTTTTGATGCCAACCTTGTACTCTTTTATTTGAATTGGATAAATTACCTTCTGTGAGATGAACTTTTATATTTGTTGTAGTGGCTGTGGAAGCGGGGGTTAAAATTGGTAGAGGCTGGTTGCTGCTTAAAGTAATACCGTAGATTTGGTAATGAGATATTTTGGTTAGTAACTGCATGAAAGGTAGTAAGGTTTTAAATTCTGGAACTTGCTGCGTGATAACTCTGATAAACGCACCCACAATACTAACTCAACATAATTCATATCTTTTTCGTTTATACCGGAATTATTTTTATTTCCCCATTAGACATCTCCGAAAAATAATGTAGAGACGCGATATATCGCGTCTCTACAAGTTTTCTGGATGACGCATATCTAATTTCCGGAGATGTCTATTCCCCATCAATTCATCCAAACTATCCGGAAAACTCCCTCCTTCAACCATTTTTGTAAATACTTGATAGCAATCATTCTTTGCTCCCTCCTTGCGAGGAAAACCCAACCATAAAATCACAATAGCTTTTAATTCTGGAGTATCAAAAGCTCGGAAAAACAATCGATACCTTTGAGGTAAACCCTTTTTTTTCACTCTTCCATATCGTTTTAAGGCTCCCGTCAAAGCGAAATAGCTGGCAATTGGGTTATTGGGTATTTTAGTTTCAATTGCAATGGTGATTGCTGCAAATAGCTTCACAGTTGCATGGGTTTTAAACTCAGCTTCTGATAACTTCTCTCGTAAATCCTCAACCCGATTTAATAATTTTTGATATTGAACTCCAAATAACTGCGGGTGAAAGTAAATTTCCCAACCATTACTAACAAACTTAGCCATCTTCTTCGGAATCTTCCTCTAATTCCACACCCTCAATCAATTCGCGAGCAGTTTCCGACATCTCGGTTGTATAAGGTTGTAGTGTATTATTTTTCAAAGCTTCTGTCATCGCAAAATCGAGAAACAACCGCATCATCAGCGAATCTTCCTCTTCTTCATCATCAGATTCAGGAATAATTCTCACAATAGCAGTATCCTCAGACAATACCTCTATCCAACCCGAAGCATTATTAAATTGGGGATGTTTTCGGTAAAAATCCGCAGGTAGACGAAATCCTGCACTGTTTCCAATTTTAGTACTGCGAATTCTGTAGGAGTTACTCATATTAATGTATGTACGTTATGTACTTACATGATAGGACATATGAGGGAATGGGGAATAGGGGATAGTGTGGGAGCATCCCAAATGTTTAAATTTATTTTTTGTAGTGCGAGCATCTTGCTCGCTATGTATATCAAGCGAGCAAGATGCTCGCACTACTAAATTGTATTTTTGCAAAATCGGGATGCTCCCGATAGTGTTGGGTTTCTACAATTTTTCGGTAATTTTTGAGCATGACGGGATTAGCGTATAAAAACTAAAAAATATAGCAAGTAAAAACACACAAACATTTTTGACGAAAGCCATCTTATCGTGCAAAATATGAATTGGCTTATATATTTCCCCAATGCCCCATGCCCTATTCCCTATTCCCTACTAATTTATTGCTTTATCTGCTGCAATACTTAACACTTCATCCATCCAAGCATTAATACTTTTACCAGCTTTAGAAGCTGCAATAAAAATCTTGCGGTGATGTTCTGGTGTTGTACGAAAAGGAAGTTTTCCAGAAAAAGGTTTATCAGGTTCTTCCCCTAAGTCTTCACAAAAAGCAAGATAATCATCTACCGATTTATGAAATTCTTGACGTGCTTCCTCGACTGTTTTACCTTTAAATGTGACTACATCATTAATATCTAATACCCGCCCAAAAATAATACCGGCTTCTACATCAACTTCTAAATTTGCACTATAACCTTTATAAGTCATCATAGTTTTAATTTTAAAACTTACTCATCATCATTTAAAAATGTTTCTGAATCAAATATTTCTGGTTCAATACCTGCTTTGAGCAAAAATTCTCGAACCGATTTCACTGCTCCTTTATCAGTTTCTTTTTCTGGATGTGGTTCGTGAAATACAGCTTTGACATCGTTTAATTTTACCCTCACCCGCGAACCTTGCCCTTGACTTATATCAGCACCCAAAGCTACAAACAGTTTTTCAATATCTCGCCAAAGAATATTTGCAGGAACCGGATTTGTAAAAATAGATGACAAAACCTGGCGCTGTTTGTTATTTAAATCCATCTACTTATAGCAGTTTGCAACACATACATTTTCTAAGGAATTAAAACACATATTGATTTATGATATCACAAAATGATATCGCCGATTAATTCTCTTTTGCCAAAAATAATTAAATCAAAAGTTTTTGACGATACTGTGTTTAAGTAAGTCGGCAGAAATAAACAGAACTATGTAACAGAATGTGAATTAGCTTTAAACCCTTACCCCTACTGCCTACTGCCCACTGCCTACTGCCTTTTCCGGCGTTACAATTTTCAACGCCGACCTACTTATCGTACAAAATATAAATTGGCTTATATATTTTCCCTATTCCCCATTCCCTTTATTCTTAAAATTATGAACTCAACAACCTCTATTCTTAACCAAAAACTATCCATCTCAGAAAATGCTCTTTCCCAAGAAGTTAACGGGGAAATAATTATATTAAATTTCGAGTCGGAGTCTTACTACACTTTAGATGCTGTAGGAACTAAGTTTTGGCAGTTGTTTACTGATTCACAAGATGTGGAAGCGGTAATACAGCAGTTAGTTAAATTTTATACGGTAGATGAAGTTGCGTTGCGTCGTGATGTAACTAAATTTGTTGAGGAATTAGTGGAAGAAGGATTGTTGATTAATGGCGATAGAAAAAATCTCTAAAAAATAAAATTCCAATTCATTTGCTGTAGGAGTTAATTAATCAATGCCAGTAAAACGATTACTTTCTATTGGTGGTGGTGGTATTGGTGGCGTATATGATTACCAGCGTTACACCCGCTCGTTTACAATGCCGCGAGCGGTATGCTCTGAAGTCCGTAAAGCTTTTTCTATATAGGAATTCTGTCTCCTGAATTCTACTGTATTGGGGATAAAAGCACCATTCTCAGAAACAAGAATTGGCTTTTGAAATCGTTTTCAAGATGTAGAACAGTAAAATTTATAAGAGGAATGCGCCTTATGGCTGAAGAACTCAACGAATCCAATCCACAACCATCACAAAACCAACCGAAACCCGAAAAGGCTGAAAATCTCGATAGTGTCTTCCCTACAAACCGCCCACATTAAGGAAACACGGTAAAGTTAGTGCTGGTACTAACTCTACCTTTTTTCCATTTCCTGATTTTGACGGTTTTGGTATTGATTGGACAGATTTCAGTTAAGAAAATATTCAGAATTTATTGAATGCAGCAGAATCTTTTTTTGTTCTATGAGTATTTTCACGGTGATAATGGTGCCGGAATTAGAGCTAGTCATCAAACTCGATGGACGGGTTTAGTTGCTAAACTCATTCAACAGTATGGAGAATATTCCACAACAGGTAAAACGCCTGAAACTCTTAGAAGTCAATCTGAAAAATCAAAGGATTGAGCATAACACAAATGTCAGAAACTTTAATAGTCCACCAACCCAAAATTTTTGGGTAAAGACAAGGAGGGGGTAGAGGAAGTAGCAAAAAAATTCTTCTTATTAATTCTGCTCCCGTTCCCTTGGTGGTGTACTAGAAATCTGAGAAAAAATAAACATAATTAGCGGTGGTTTCGGTCATTTTTCTATGGGAGCAATGCGATTTTGTGAAAACCAGTGCGTTATTACGCCCTTCGGGCGATTAGCTCCGCTAAACGCCAATATTAATTTCAGTTAGTAGGGTGCGTGACGGCTACGAAATATTATAAATCATAACGAAAATTGTTAATATTGCCGTCACGCACCATTTTATTATTCCGAATTATTCAAAAAATCAAACTAATTTAAATCAACCATTATCCGGTGATTGAGAATCAATAATTCATTAAAAATCCTCCGGAGAATTAACGCGCTATTGTTTCCAAAATCAAACCTTCCAAAACCGCGATATCATCAATTTGATTAATACTTTTCACCAAACTTTCCCGAAGTTTACCAAAACGTTTTTGGGTAATTAGTAGGTTGGATTACGACATACAATAAACTGTAAACTCAACTAACAATCTCCAATAGACATCACCTTTCAAGAACTCTTCGCGCGGGAGCTGCGGACACAAAGCCAGTTTGCTCGCACCACTTAGTACACTCACTACGGCTGATAATGATAGCGACAAGAAATAATTGTGAAGTAATCATCATCTACAGCATAGACAAGACGATGGGTGTCATCGATACGACGCGACCAAAACCCCGATAAATTTTCTTTCAAAGGTTCAGGTTTTCCAATTCCCTCGAAAGGGAGGTTTTTAGCAACTTTTATCAGTTTATTAATTCTTTTTAAAGTCTTTTTATCTTGACTTTGCCAATAGATATAATCTTTCCAAGCCTCATCAGTCCAGGCTAATTTGCGATTACTCATCTAGTAGGCTTTTCTCTACCACCTCACCTTGCTTGTACTGAGCAATGGAACGCTCTAAATGAGCTGCATTCGCCGGAGACTTTAATAAATAAACTGTTTCAAGCAAGCTATTAAAATACTCAAGAGACATAACTACAGCATCGTCGGCATCTCGCCTAGTAATTATAGTGTAGTCCGCGTCATTTACAACTCGATCTAATATGGCTTTGAGTTTGTTTCTTGCTTCGCTAAAGGTTACTACTCTCATTTGCGCTTACCTGTCCGCTTACTTGTACAAGTATAGCACGGTGAGATGTGTTAGTTAGAGCAAATTCTATTAGGAATTGCCGCAACTGGAACATTTTTCCGGTTCTGGGTGTGTAGGGTGTGTGACGGCTACGATAAATTATCAACAATAACGAAAAATGTGAATATTGCCGTCACGCACCATTTTTTGATTATTCCTAATTATTCAAAAAATAAAACGGCGTTAAATCAAGCATTTTCGGATGATTGAGAATCAATAAGTTAGTAGGTTGGGTGAAGAGAAGCGCAACCTAACACAGATGTTGGGTTACACTCCGTTTCACACAACCTACAAAGAATAAGGATTTTAAAATCAAACAAAATAATTTTCATACCTTCGATAGGCAACGCCTATATTATGATGTAATAGTAGACTAATTTATTTTAAATTGAGTCAATATGCATTGCTTTCGATATATCTCAAGCTACAAATTCTCCTGAAACTTTGTTTCAAACAGTGCTTGATGGTAACGAAGTTGTGATTACTCAGGACAATGAGCCGATTTTAAAAATAGTTCGTGTAAATTAACCAAAAAAACGACGGCAATCGGGAGTGCTAAAGGACTGATTTGGATGTCTGATGATTTTGATGCACCTTTAGAAGAACTTCGTGAATACATGGAATGAGATTTCTTATTGATACTCACACGTTTTTGTTGCTCCCGGCGATCGCCGAGCTACGAAGACTGTAGCATATCTCACAAAACATAGCGCAACTCAGTACAGATATGGGGTTACACTTCGCTTCGCTATCTTCGCCTTTAAATGCATTCTGTTGGCGCTATGAGCGAAGCTTTCTTGTTAGCGGAGCGTCTCCCGGAGGGAGATAGAGTAAGCGCAACTACGAACCTTTTATTTGTCTTGAATTTTCGCACTTTCTTCTTTACTACTAATAGGAGCAATCAATTCATAACGCTCGCTATCATTTTTACCTTTGCTATAGTAATGGTCGTAATAACCCGAATAATTGGGTTTATAACCTTTAACACCGTTAGCAACAATTCCTAACAAATTAATATGCGAAACCTCCAAATCATTTAAAACTTGTCTAACGGCTGGTTTTTCTGTCTTATCCAAACCAACTACCATCATTAAACCATCAGTTTGAGAAGCCAAATATTTAGCATCAGCAAAACCATGTAATGGCGGAGTGTCAATAATTACTAAATCGTATTTGGTTTGAAAATCTAAGAGCAAATCTTTCATCTTAGCAGAAGCAAGCAACCGCGCTGGATTGGGAGGAGTTTGTCCCGCTGTGAGTACGGATAAGTTTTCTTCTTCGGGTAAAGTCTGAATCAAGTCTTGGGCTTCTGCAACACCGGAAATAGCGTTAGATAAACCCCAAGTATTTGTCAGACTCTCGACATAGCGATGAATGGTAGGATTTCGCAAATCAGCATCTATCAGCAAAACTCGCTTACCCATCGCTGCTGCAACTTTAGCTAAATATAAGGAAATAGTAGATTTACCTTCCCCTGGTAAAGTTGAACTGATAACTAGGGATTTTAATATTTTGTCTGGTTCGAGAAATTCTAAATTCGTTTGTAATGATATATAAGCTTCCCAATAGGCAGAATTAGCCAAAGTACCGTTACGGGATAGCTGAGTTATGGCTGTTTTTAACTGTTTGTGATAGGGAATTGTCCCCAAAAACGTTTGCCCAATATCGTTTTGTAATTCTTCTGGAGAATGGTATTTATTATCTAGCTTTCCTGCAATAATTGCCGCTCCGACTCCAGCTAACACACCAGCGATTCCACCCAAAGCTAAATCGCGGGGAATATTCGGTGATATTGGTTGTTTCGGTGCTTCAATTTGAGAAATTACTTGCCAAGGAGAAACTTTTCGAGCAGTTTCAATTTGGAGGTTTTCTTTAGCGTTGAGAAATCGACCTAAACTTTCGTTGGCAATTTCTAAATTTCGACTTAAATCTGTATATTGACGAATAACTGCTGCAAACTGCTGTAAATCTTTACGAGTCTGGTTTTCGATCGCAGCCAAATATTTTAGTCTGGTTTGCAATCCCTGTAATTGAGTCGCTGTTTCAATTAACTTTTGGGTAAGCTGCAAGCGACTTGATTGTTGAGAAGAAATTGCTGGAAGCTGATTGAGTTCTTTAATATTAAGTTCTCTAAGAATTTCAACACCTAAAACTGCTACAACCTCTTGTCTAATCAAAGATAATATCCGCTGTCTTTTTTCCAGCAAATTAGCAATAGCCGGATGTCCGTTTGTATATTTAGTTGTGTCAGTTGCAAGCTGAGTATCGATTTGTTGTAATTGTTCTTGCAAAGCTAAATAGCGCGGTGCTTCGCTTAAAGTTGAAATAACCTTTGCTTGTTTAACATCGATTCCTAATTCTTCCTGTAAGCTGTTGAAGCTAGATTGAGTCTCCCCAAGTAAAGTTAAAGCTTCTTGTTTTTGCTGTAGCGCATTCGCCAAACGTTCGCTTAAAACTTGACTTTGCTGTTCGGGACTTACTAGATTATATTTACGTCGGAAAATCTGTAGCTCTCCTTGGAGTCTGTCTACACGCTTTCTTAAATCGGGTAATTGAGTCTCGACTAATTTTTCTGCTTGAACGGTACTACTTTTTAATTTATTTAAGGAATAATCTGTATAAGCCTGTTTGAGCGCCTTTAAAATAAATTCGATTTTTTCTGGATCGGTATCCTGATAATTGACTTCTATAATTGCCGTACCTTCAAGATGCTTCAGCTTCAGCTTTTTCACAAGCTTGTCATAATTCAAGTCTGAATAGCGATTTTTAATTTCCGGTAATAGAGGAGAGATAACCTGATAACTCGTCAACACCTCTATTTCCGTTTTAAAATCTCGAAACTGTGGTGGTACAAATGATGCTCGTCTTTGTTCCGAGAGGGGATTAATACTAGTTTCTGCCGTGGGATCGAGAAACAATTGGAATTTTTCGCTGTATATCGGTTTTTGTAACCATCCCCTGTACATCACCCCACCCGTTATAACTAAAGCAATGGGGATAATCAAAAACAAACGGCGACGCAGCACCGAAGCTAACTGACGAAGTTCCCAAGGATCTTCTCTCGATTGTTGTGAAGGAATTTTTTCGTTGTATTGAGTCATGCGATCGCACTTTTAAAATTAGATTTGATTAAAACGCTTTAGAAGCATATTTATTAGTGATAGATGACTGTTCCAAGATTAAACGTATCTATGGAACCCAAATAGAGATAAATAGTCGGTATTAGTCTAAATAAACTGATTGCTTACAGGCTTGGGTATTTGCACTTAAAAAACAATTAACTTCTTGAAAAGTTAACGTAAGAATACATAGAAAAGTAACAGAGAATAGGCTAAGAAGCCGCATGAGTTTAACTAATTTTCTCTACAATATCTTCTAAATCTAAAACGCGAGTTTTCCTGCTAAATACGTTAGCTTGATAAACTTTTTTATTCGTCACATCTAAACCAGTCAACCAACCGCTTCTGCTATCGTAAGCACCTGTATCAATATCCAGCCAACCTTTCCCTTGTACCAACTTTCCCGGTACTATACCCCCAAATTTAAAAGTTGGCGTATGACCTGCAATAATCAATTTATCGGTAAAATATGGTTTGCTTGTACTGTAGAAAGGCTGACGAATCCAACAAAATTCCTTTTTTGTTTGTTTATCTAAAGGAAGTAGAGGATTAACACCCGCATGAACTACCCAAATATCCCCCAAATCTAGATATACTGGTAAATTGGAAAACCATTCCAGGTGAACTGGTAGCAGAGAAATGTCCAATTGCAGGTAGCTATTAATGGTTTCTTTATAGGTAGAAGCAGCTTTTTCAATAGTTTTCTTAATAACTGGTTTATCTTGGAAGTAATCTAGAAGCATTTGCTCGTGATTGCCCAATACGCAATAATACGGACTTTTGCGGACAAAATCTACTACTTGAGCGCTTTTAGAACCCCTATTAATCAAATCTCCTAAAAAGTAAACTTGGTCATCGCTTTGAGGTGATATTACATTCAACAAAAGCATCAGACCGTCGTAGTGACCGTGAACATCACCAATAAAAATTCTTCTATACATGAGGTGATATTATCTTTTCCTTAAAGAAATTATTTTATCAGTGAAACGACATTAGCCATAAAAAACTCTCAAAGTATAATTACCAATATCTTTGGGAAAATGCTACAACAAAATAGATTATAAATGTAAAACAAATTACACGAAGGCTATTCCTTATGCTAACTTGGATAAGTTTAAGTATCACAAAGTATTAAAAAAATATTCTCTGCACAAAGTGAAGGTATCTATAATTACGGTAGTGCGTAACAATGAGGCGAGTATTGCCCATGCTATTGATTCGGTATTAAGTCAAGATTATCCAAATATTGAACATATTGTTATTGATGGTGGCTCTGATGATGCTACTGTCGAAATTATTAAATCTTACGGTAAGAAAATAAACAGATTTATCTCCGAGTCTGACGAAGGTATGTATGATGGGATGAATAAAGGCTTGAAATTAGCGACAGGAAACATTGTCGGGTTGCTCAACTCGGATGATTTCTACGAACATAAACAGGTAATTTCCGAAGTTGTCGAACAGTTCATCCGTAGAAAGGTTGATTTGATTTTTGGGGATATAGTATTTGTTAACCCTCAAAATCTAGGGCAGGTAATTCGATACTATAGTTCAGCAAAATTTCACCCCGACTTATTTAGCTGGGGTTGGATACCCGCTCATACAAGTTGTTTCTTCAAACGAGAGGTATATGAAAAATATGGTTATTTCAAAACAAATTACCAAATCGCTGCCGATTACGAGTTACTATTGCGATTTATCAAAGTTCATCAAATATCCTACAGTTATCTTCCTCAAGTTTTAGTCAGAATGCGGCCGGGAGGAGCTAGTAATAAAAACTTACTATGTAGATGGATTTCTAATCGAGAGGTTCTCAAAGCTTGTAGCGAACATGGTATTCAAACTAATTTTTTCAAGCTTTTAGCTAGATACCCAGCGAAACTTTGGGAGAAAATCTCGATTAACAAACGGGAGGTGTCTCCTCAACTAGAACTCAATCCAATTTCCAAATTCGATAATTCTTATTTAATCTCGAATCAAGTAACAGAAACGTCTGAAATTAAGCATTAGCTACTTATATGACTGACTTAATCCGCAATCGTTTATAAATAACGCTAACAAGTAAATTGGTATGAATCAAAAAATGTTGGGTAGAAAAATCATTTTTTTTGAATTAAACGAAGTTCCTTGGCAGATAATTGATTACTACACTCAAAAGCATCCCAATTCAGCTTTAGCTCAAAAGTTACCTCAATGCTACCAATACGAAACTCATGCAATCGATTCAGTACTGTCTCCTTGGATAACCTGGGCTACATTGCATCGAGGTGTTGCAGCAACTCATCACGGGATTTACCATTTCAATCAGAATCTAAATAGAATTAATCAACAGTTTCCCCCAATTTGGCAAATACTATCAAGTAATGGTGTCAGAACTGGGGTTTTTGGTTCTCTGCACAGCTACCCCCTACCCGATTATTTAGATAAATATGCTTTTTACGTACCGGATAGTTTTGCAACTAATAGCGAATGCTTTCCAAAAAATCTTTCTGTCTTCCAAGAGTTTAATCTATTAATGGCAAGGAATTCCGCTCGTAATGTTTCTACTAAATTTCCCATAGAAGCCACATTAAAACTGCTGACTCATCTTCCCAATCTTGGTTTAAGAATACCAACATTAATTGACACAGCAAAACAACTACTAACAGAACAGTTAAAACCCTACAGAAAAAATCGCAGACGCACTTATCAAGCCGTTCTTGCTTTTGACTTATTCCTCAAACAACTCAAAACCACTCAACCTGATTTCGCTACCTTTTTCACCAACCATGTAGCTTCATCTATGCATCGTTATTGGGCTGCACTATTTCCCCAAGATTACAAAAAATTCGGCTATAACAGTGAGTGGGTTTCTAGATATAATCGCGAGATTGACTTTGCAATGAGTAAATTCGAGCAGTTTTTTACTCAACTAGTACGTTTCGTCGATAATCATCCCGAATATACATTGTGGATAGCATCGAGTATGGGACAGAGTGCAACTACCGCATGGATGGTAAAAACTCAGTTGAATTTAACCCATTCGCAAAAATTCATGTCTGCTTTGGGTATTCCCGATGATGCTTGGTGTCAAACTCCTGCCATGTTCCCAGAATTTGGCATTGTCGTCAAAGAGCAATGGGTTGAGGAATTTCGCAATCGGCTAAGTCAGTTATCTATCGAAGGGAAATTGATAAAATTTGCTCAAAAAGAAGATGGTTTATTTGCTTTAATTTTTGGTCAAGTCAATTTACCTCAGAAAAAAGTTACAAATGCATTATTAAAAGGACGTTCAATACCTTTAGAACAACTTGGTTTAGAAAATATTTCAATTGAAGATGAAACTAATACAAATGCTTATCATGTAAATTCCGGTTCTTTATTAATTTATGATTCTCAAGATATAACACGTAAAGAAAGTAGAAAACAAATTTCTTGCTTAGAAATAGCTCCGATGCTATTACAAAATTTCTCAGTTAATATTCCCGAATATATGACTCAGAGAGTAAATATAAATAGTAATTCACTAAATGAGTTATCAAAATATACATACTCGTAGCTAACAAAATTTATAATTGTTTATAATTTATTTTTTATATTGTTATTTTTTTCCCTATTCCCTGTTCCCCATTCCCCAAATTCCGTGACTCAAACCTATCAACAACAAGTTCATAATACAACTCAAACAAAACAATGGTTAACTTGGCTACCTACTTTTGGGTGGCTTCCTTTCGCTTTAGCAATCAATAGCTTTATTATTCCTCCTGGAACAGCGGTAGCTTATTGGGGAAGATGGATAGGATTAATTTTTTTATTAATTTACGGTTTCAACAAAGTATTTATTTCTGGAAAATGGCAATGCAACAATTTTGACCGCTTCGCGTTTTTAGTATTTACAGTAATTATTATTAGTACAGCTTATGCCGATTTAAATGGTGTACTGTATGCAGCGGACTTTTATAAAACAGGTATTTTCAAAGCAGTTTCTTTTCTATTAGCTTATTTATCTTTAACTTGGGGAGTGCAAAGCGTACTTAATTCTTTTCACGATGCTACAGCAATTATTAAAAATTTAGTTTGCAGTGCTACTGTTATTTATACTATTGGATTAATTGGTAATGCACTTAGAATAATTCCTGTTTTAATGGGCGCTCCCAGCGGTATATTTTTTAATCCAAATGCTACCGCCGCTTTAGGAATTGTTATCTTACCTTTATCTATCTGGTTTTCATCCAGACAGAAAAATTGGGGAATATTCAGGTTTTTCCCAACACTAATTATATTTACTGCAATTATTCTCAGTGGCGCAAGAACTCCCTTACTTACCTTAATTATTTTATTACTTTACTACCTTATATGCTGGTCGAGATATAAAGGTACAGAGATGTTAATGATTTATGGTGTTGCAACAATAGCTATTAGCGCTTTACTAATATTAAGTATAGATTTTTGGGAATCATCTTTATTTGAGAAATTATACGAAAGTCTAACAACTTCTACAGGTGCAGGTATCACTAGTTATCGTACTAATTTACTTTGGCCGTTGTTCATTGAAAAGATTTTATCTTCACCGATTTCTATACTAATTGGTAATGGTTGGGGAAGCGAAGAAGCTTTATTATTACATAAATCTGCCCAAAGCATTTTCTTTGAAAGATTATGGGTAGGAACCGCTCATAATGCTTATATTGGTTTGACATACCAAATTGGTTTAATTGGTAGTTTATTAACATTTGTTCCTTTATGGTCAATTGTTATTAATCAAATTAAAGAGAGTGCAAATTATATAAACAAAGAGCATTTTGAATTGAAATTAGCATTATGTAGCGCTCTTTTAGCTGAATTATGTCTTTGTGTTTTTGAATCGGGATTTTATAACATCGGTTCCGCTCATTCTTTACCCGGTTGGTTAGTTGCTTATATGGCAGTCAAATTGCCATATTTACCAACTGATTTTAATAATTAATTTTCTCATTGCCTATTCTTTATTTTATGAAAATACTTCATGTAATTCCCTCAATTAGCCCATCATTGGGTGGCCCCACTACTGTAGTTTTGAATTTAGTTAAAGCTTTACTAAACAACGGAGTTGAAGCAGAAATAGTTACAACCAACCACAACGGTTCACAACCATTTGATGTTCCTTTGTACCGAAAAATCGAATACCAAGGGGTTCCTGTTTGGTTTTTACCTCACTTTTCGCCACCGATGAAAGAGTTTATCTTTTCTCCTGCTATGACCAAATGGCTGTGGCAAAATATCAATAACTATGACATTCTCGATAACCACTATCTTTTCTCTTATGCTCCGAGTGCAGCTGCGGCGATCGCCAAGTGGCATAATATTCCCTATACGATTCGTACTCAAGGGCAGTTAACATCTTGGGCGCTAACTCAAAGTAAGCTAAAAAAACAAATATATTCCATGCTCGTTGAGCGTCGCAATCTCAACCATGCAGCAGCGATACATTGTACAACGGAAGCTGAAGCGATTGATGTACGTAAATATGGTATTAAAGCTCCTATTATTAAACTACCTTTAGGTGTAGAACAAGTTGCTGTTAATCCCCAAGCAAAATTACGACTTCATTCTGAATACAACATTTCTCCCCAGACTCCGATAATACTATTCCTTTCTCGGCTGCGTCATAACAAATGTCCAGATTTGTTAATCAAAGTACTTAGTCTTATAAATACTAATTCCCTTGAATTTCATCTTTTAATAGCAGGTACCGGAGAGCCGGATTATATCAACTATTTGAAAAAACTTCTTATATCTTTGAAATTAAATAATCGCGTTACATTTACTGGTTTTGTGCAAAACGAACAAAAGAATTTATTACTACAAGGTGCAGACTTGTTTGTTTTACCTTCTGTTTCGGAAAACTTCAGTATAGCCACAGCAGAAGCAATGGCAGCGGGTTTACCTGTAATTGTAACTCCTGGTGTACAGCTTGCTCCAGAAATCATCGCAGCCAATGCGGGGTTAGTGGTAGAGCAAAATATTGATGCTCTGCTTGGGGGTATATCTAAGTTACTTAGCTCTCCTAAATTAAGAGAAGAATTAGGAAACAATGGCTCTACTTGGGCAAGCAATCGTTACTGTCCCAATCAAATTGCGAGTAATCTTACCCAGATATATAAAGCCATTATTAACAAAAGTGCTTTTTGTGAATCTGAAATTTCACAAGTTCAAGAATACAGAAGTATTAATAATAATTATAAAAATGCAATGCCAAGATATTAATAGTGAGCTAAATCAATTTTATGGTTCAGCAACTCTCTACAAACACTGGCTTGGGTTGAAATATACAGAGGGTATCAAATATTTAGCTCAAGAAGCAAATTGCTATTGGTTTTTAGATGCAATCGCCTCACATCAAACAAATCAATAGTGATAGAAGTATTCTTCACTTAAGAACTACTATGCATCAATCTATAAAAACTAGATTTGAAGGTGAAACAATGAATTGAGATATAGAACCCATTTGGGATCTATTTAATCAGTTGCTAGTCTTTTAAGCATCAATCGGACAAAACATAGATTGACCTTGGCGGTAGAATGTTCGAGAGTTCGTATCATATTTTTGACCAAGTTTTTACATCTTTCCATCCAAGAATTGGTTCTTTCTATGATCCACCTTGCTCTGACTGGAACAAAGCCCGTTTTTCCTTCTTCTTCTTTTTCGGCAAAAGAATGGTTTTGGTGACAGCTTAAATCTAATGAAGGCTCATTATCTGGGGATAAATTTTTTTCAACTCTTGCTCTAATTTATCGGGGTGCTACCCGTTGTCAAGCAGAATAGTGATTTTAGGAATGTTGACAGGTTTAGATTTGAAATAATCAATGTTGTCAGACAACATTTCAATTAATCCTTGGTCGTCAGATACCGAGGCTTTGGTGCAGTGGGTAAAAAAAGGAAACCCCAAACCCGCAAGATTTAGTAGATATGGGTGTACCAAAAGAGGATATTGTTATCGGTTTATCGTTTGGTTGCTAAGGATACTATTGAAGATAAAATTGTGGATTTACATCACCACAAGCGAGATTTGGCGGATAGTTTATTGGAAGATGCTGATATTAGTGGAAAGATATCTACTAGGGAGTTGTTGAAATTGATTCAGGAAAGGTAGATTAACAAGTCTTTGAAGCACAAAAACTGCATAACCACAACGCCGCTCAGAGTTAAGAATTAATGACGGTTAAGGAAACTGCTCTGAGCCTTCTTTATAGAAAAAGTGCTTGGTTAAATTTACGCGTGTCATTTAATATGCACTCATATAATAGCAATCAGCCCCATGACTAATTCATCAACATATTATTATTATTGGACATTAATAAAGATTAATGCTGCGGGAAATCGCCAAGTTCAGTCGATTCCTTCAGCAGAGACATTTTTTAACCAAGTATTTGCTCAGTTAATTGATGTCTTAACAGCGAATAATAAGGATATTCAGTTGCAACTGTTAAATTTATATGGGGATACATCTGACGATAAAAGCGTGAATGCTCAACGCTGTCTGCTGTGCTTTATTTCTTGGGAAATCGAAAAGGTTTGCTTGAATTTAGAGAAGCAGTTTGGTATTAGTGGGGGTTTTACTAGTCGTGATTTACTTCCCTATGTACTAGATGATGACGGAAGATTGCAGTGGAAAAGTTCTTATCAATGCTTTTCTTTAAAAATATTGCAGAGTTTTGATGTAAATCAAAGTAGTTTATCATCATGGACGAATAGGAAGGTAAGACAGCGCCCAGCTTTAAGTAAATTTTTGTTGGAATGTGGAATTTATCTTTTGAGTGATTGGGCAATTCTTAACGATACTCAACCTAAGCAGTTGGAACGTATTTTAAGTCAATTTCACTCGTTGACTGTTACGGAAATTCAACAAAACCAATGGTTGTTGGCAAGTTATCATGCAGTTTACCGCGCTCAAAGGTTGCAGCAACGTCAATCAGGAAAGACGAGGAAATGTCAACCACCAACAATTAGTTTACAGCTTCCTGTCCAAAGTTGGTTATTAGAAAAACGAATTTTAGCACAAGCTGTTTATCGTCAATTGACAAATCAAATTGATACAAAATCAACTCCTCCTGTTTTATTAGTACAAATAGATAACAAGTCAATTAATAAAGCCGGAATTTTAAATCCCAGACCAATCAACCGCGAATATATGGCGCAAATTATTGATAAACTGGTGGAGTCAAAAGCATCAGTAATTGGTATTGATTACTTACTTGATAGACCAGATAAAAATCGGGATACAATTTTATCAAACTTCATAAAAACCGGCTTAACTTCATCTCAACCTACACGCTTTGTATTCGCTACAACCCGCGATTCCCAAGGTGACTGGTTAACCGTACATCCTCAAATTGCTAGCGAAAAATGGAGTTTGGCTGGAGAAATTGAAGTTTTACCTGGGTGGTATATGCAATTGTTACCCAGTAGAAATTCTAACCCTAAGCCTAGACCTTTTGCATCTCTTTTAGCTCTTGCTCAACAGTTGAAGCAACTTCCAAATTCACCACAACCGCAATTAAAAAGTAAACAAGATTTTTGGCAGCAAATAAATACCTATGTCAACAATAATCCGAGTCAAAGCACAATTTTGTCATCAAAGCGGACACGTCTGCAATCATTAACAGCTTTTAGCTATTATCTTGGTCAAATGTGGTTGCATCCCATCATAGATTTTTCCGTTCCTCCGAAACAAGTTTATCAAACCATCCCAGCATGGAAACTACTGGAAAATAAAGAAATTATTTCTCCTGAGCAAATTATCATCGTCGCACCAGGAGGATATGGAGAAGCTGGAACAGTAACAGAAAACGAAGATAATTTCGAGTTACCTGCTGCTACGGGTTTCTGGAAAAATCAAGATAATCCCGATAATACTCGCGGGGTGCTTACAGGTGGTGGAGTTCACGCATACATGACCCATCACTACCTCAATAACGCAATGGTTATTCCGATTCCCGATTTATGGATGATTGGTTTAGCTATATTACTAAGTAAAATTACGTCTATTTATCTACGTAATAACCCGGAACAAGTCCGCAAAAAATTAGTTCTATTAAGTGTAAGCTCCGCAATTTATTCGCTAATTAGTTTACAGCTTTACATATCATCAGCCGCGATTCTTTTGCCTTGGTTGTTACCAACAATAACTTTCTGGTTCTACGCTCTACGTGCTTTTTCTAAGAAAAATATTTATTATGAATAAAATTCAATCGATGCTACGTAGTTCCATTTTATCAGTCACCGCTTTTATCAGTTTATTTTACTTAATCCCTCAAGCAGCCTCCGGACAAACAACTTCATTGAAATTAAGTTTTCTGAATGACCCAGAACCGCCGATAAAACCGCGTAAAGGAGGTTCCCGCGACCCAGATGCAATGTGCTTAATTTCTCCAGATGCACCATCTTCAATTAGAACTGTTTGGAATACAAAACCATTCTTTCTCTGGAGAGGTGATATTAAGAAAATAGCAGTAGGAAATGTAGGTAGTAAAAAATACCTTAAAACTCAAATTGTTTCCCGAAAACAAAGCGTAAATTATACAGGTGAACCTTTAGAAGCTGGTAAAACATATGAATGGTCAGTATTCTTAAGCGAATCTGAAAGCGCTTCTCCAACGATGTTTGTTCCCTTCAAAATAATGGAAGTACCGCAGCGAAATCGTGTTACTGCTGAATTGAGACTTTTGGAGAGATTGCAGAAAAATCAAGGTGCAGATAGAGAGAAAATAGCATTTATCAAAGCTAATTATTTTGCTCAAAAAGGATTGTGGTCTGATGCTTTACAACAAGCGTATTCAGTTCCAAATCCATCACCCAAACTGTCGCAGATTCTCAAAGATTTACCAAATCAATTGTGTGAATCACCTCCAGTTGAAGGTGGACGTTCTAAAGGTAGTTAGGATTGAATCTATTTTCTGAGATGAATGTAGAGACGTAGCAGTGCTACGTCTTTCTACTTATTGCGATGTTTCTTTTAGTGATTTAAATTATGTCCTAAAAGTGCATACTCCTGAATTACCCAGAAATATAAACAATTGGAACGGTAGATTGAGCGGGTTTTACGTTGATTAATTTATTTTGATGTGGGGAGTATAAGCATAAATGCGTTATTACAAAGTTGGTAGAAGTGTTTTCGTCAGCTTGTTGATGGTTTTGTCTGTTTCGTTTGTTCCTAGTTTACCGATGGTTTTGGTGACATCGCGGGTTTTGGCTCAGAGTAAAGTAGAAAGGGAAGCGGAAGCTTATAGATTGATGCAACTAGGTCTACAGCAGTTTGGATTTGGTCGGCGTGAAGCAGCATTACAATCTTTTCAAAAGGGATTAATTATTTTTCGAGAAATCAAAAACCGTACAGGTGAAGTTACAGCTTTTTTTGGTTTGGGATTAGTTTACCACCGGTTACAAGATTATCCTAAAGCCATTGATTACTACAAACAATCTTTAGCGATTGCACGGGAAGTTAAAGACCGTAAAGGTGAAGGCTGGGCATTAGCTAGTTTAGGATTTACTTACTTTGAGTTACAAGATTATACCAAAGCTATTGATTACTACAAACAATCTTTAGCAATTGCACGGGAAGTTAAAGACTCAAAATTAGAAGCACATATACAGAAAGGGTTGGTAAATGCAAAACTTAAGAGTAATCCCCAGAAAGCAGAAGCTGATAGACTTTTAAAACAAGGTATTAAGCAGCTTCAAACCAGTCAATTTACAGCAGCATTACAGTCTTGGCAACAAGCACTACAAATCTACCGCGAAATTAAAGACCGTAAAGGTGAGGGTGCAGCACTGGGAAATCTCGGTGCTGCCTACAATGACTTGGGAGACTACCCCAAAGCCATTGACTACCATCAACAAAGTTTGGCGATAGAACGGGAAATTAAAGACCGTAGAGGTGAAGGTGCGTCACTGGGAAGTCTCGGTAATGTCTACCTTTCTTTGGCAAACTACCCCAAAGCCATTGACTACTATAAACAAAGTTTGGCTATATTACGAGAAATTAAAGACCGTAGAGGTGAGAGTGCATCACTGGGAAATCTCGGTGTTGCCTACAATTCCTTGGGAGACTACCCTAAAGCCATTGAATACCATCAACAAAGTTTGGCTATATCACGAGAAATTAAAGACCGTAGAGGTGAGGGTGCATCACTTGGAGGTCTCGGTAATGCCTACTATTATTTGGGAGACTACCTAAAAGCTATCGATTACCATCAACAAAGCTTGGCGATAGAACGAGAAATTAAAGACCGTCAAGCTGAGGGTAATACACTCGGAAGTCTCGGTCTTGTCTACGATTCATTCGGAGATTACCCCAAAGCCATTAACTACTATCAACAGAGGTTAGTAATATCACGAGAAATTAAAGACCGTCAAGCTGAGGGTGATACACTGGGAAATCTCGGTAATGTCTACCGTTCCTTGGGAGACTACCCCAAAGCCATTGACTACCATCAACAAAGCTTGACCATATCAAACAAAATTAAAGACCGTGATGGTGAAGGTAATGCACTGGGAAATCTCGGTAATGTTTACCGTTCCTTGGGAGATTACCCGAAAGCCATTGACTACTATCAACAAGGCTTGAAAATTAAACGAGAAATTAAAGACCGTAATAATGAAGGTAATGCACTGGAAACTCTCGGACTTGCTTACTACAAACAAGGAAAACTCGCTTTAGCCGAGAGTACCCTAATTGAAGGCGTAAAAGTTTACGAATCTCTCCGGGGTAAGGGACTAAAGGATAATGAAAAAGTCTTATTTTTCGATACCCAAAGAAGCACCTATCGCACGTTACAGCAAGTTCTCATCGCTCAAAATAAAACCGATGCAGCATTAGAAATATCTGAACGCGGACGAGGACGAGCTTTTGTGGAACTACTTGCTTCAAAATTATCTACCAATCCCAAGGAACAATTCCCCAACCCACCAAATATTACTGAGATTAAACAAATTGCGAAAGCACAAAATTCTACCCTCATTCAATATTCAATTATCTACGATGAGTTCAAAATCGCAGGTAAACTAAAACGGAAACAATCCGAACTCTACATCTGGGTCATCAAACCCACAGGTGAAATCACATTCCGTAAAGCTGACCTAAAACCATTGTGGCAAAAAGAAAATACAACCTTAGATGACCTCGTAACCACCAGTCGTCAATCCATCGGTGCTAGAGGTACATCTTTTCGCGCTACTATTGAAGTGCATCGTTCCAATTCAGCCCAAGCAAGCAATAAACTAAAACGTCTCCACAAATTATTAATTGACCCCATCGCTGACTTATTACCCAAAAACCCTAGCGATAGAGTTACATTTATTCCCCAAAGTAGTTTATTTCTCACTCCCTTTCCAGCACTTCAAGATGCAAATGGTAAATATTTAATCCAAAAACACACCATTCTTACATCTCCATCAATTCAAGTTTTAGATTTAACTCGCAAACAGAAGCAACGGATAGGACAACAACCGATAAAAGCAAATAATATGTTGATTGTCGGTAATCCCACCATGCCGAAAATACCGCCAAAAATCGGCGAACCACCGCAACAATTAGCATCCTTACCGGGTGCGGAACTCGAAGCCAAAGCCATTGGTGAGTTGTTTGGAGCTAAACCTCTCATAGGTAATCAAGCCACAGAAACAGAAGTAACTCAACGCTTACCCCAAGCGCGATTAATTCACTTGGCAACTCACGGTATATTTGATAGCGTCCAAGGTTTAAACAGTGGTATCGCTCTTACACCTTCTTTTGGCAAGGAGAAAAATGAGGGAAGTGATGGTTTACTGACTGCGGGAGAAATTCTCGATTTAAAACTAAATGCTGAATTAGTAGTATTAAGCGCTTGCGATACCGGACGCGGACGCATTTCTGGTGATGGTGTAATTGGGTTATCGCGTTCCTTGATTAGTGCGGGAGTTCCTAGCGTTTTGGTTTCATTATGGTCTGTACCCGATTCACCCACAGCATCATTAATGACTGAATTTTATCAAAACCTCAGCAAAAATCCTGATAGAGCTACTGCACTGCGACAAGCGATGTTGACAACCATGAAACGACATCCAAATCCTCGCGATTGGGCGGCTTTTACCTTGATTGGGGAAGCGGAATAATTGTAAGTACTTTTTCTCATATCACTAAATATCCAAGACGTAGTATTGCTACGTCTTTTTTTTATTACTACGAACTTAATTCAACGTCATCTAATTCTGATTCTTCAATTTCTGAAATACCAACTAAAGTCACAGGTGGACGATTGGGAAATTCAACAACAAGCTTTAACTGTCCTCCCATTGCTGCAATATATTTCTGTAAAGTTGAAAGCATCAAATCTGTACGCTGTTCCAAACGAGAAATATTCCCTTGGTCAACTTGTAAAAATTGCTGCCATTTGTTTTTGAGTCAGTTCCCTAGCTTGTCTCAACTGTTGTCGAGTCATTTCTTCCGCAATCAGCTTTTGTGATTCTTCTTCAATTTTTTTTCTTCGTTCTGGTGACAATTCGTCTAATTTTTCTCTCAAAGTTTTACCCATAGGTTATTCTCACTTTTCGTCTTTTTTATTTATTATTTGAGCTAAGTGTGCTTCAAACCTATCATCAGCCGTTTTGATAAGTTGCTTATAAAAACGACTTTCACTACCACCTGATTTATCACCTGCCACTAGCAATAAGTACTTGGGCAAAATTAATTGGACATTTGTCATTGCGAGTGGAACGAAGTGAAACGAAGCAATCGCAACACTCTGAGATTGCTTCGCTGTCGCTCGCAATGACACAATTAATTTTGCGTACCCACTTATTGCATCCCGTTTGGAGTCAAATGCCTTCTTCAACTCGCCAAACACCCTTTGCTGCTTGAAACCTTAATTCCTTCATGTTGCTATACCGCGAACCATTTAGTGTATCAACATGAGGTCGTCCCAACTCGGAACCGAAAATTTCCAACAAACTAACACGAGCAAGTAATTTATTCTGTACTTCTTCTGGTAAAGCATCAAATTCGGGTTCAAAATCTTGATGAAATTCAACAACCCAACTCATTAATTATGCACTTAGAAACATATGTTTTCAAGTACATATTAGAACTTTGCGATTCTTTTGCAAAGGAAATCAAGCTGATAATTAACGATAAACAAAGATTCTACGTTATTTCATCAAATATCCCAGACGTAACAATGCTACGTCTTTTTTATTCAACATTATTTTTGCATACCCTCCATAACAGCCAGAGATATAAATATATAGTTCACCCGATTAGTGGGGATAGATAGGTAGCGATTATCCATCAGGGTACATTAATCGGCAGAGTACAAGTAGATTCTGCCTTTCTTAACTATCCAAAAAGTATTTTTATAGGAAGGAACTATGAGACAAGATTTGCAAAATAAAGCTTCACTAAAATGTTTTGTGCTTGATAGTCAACAATTATTTATGGATAGAATAGTTAAGTTATTGCGTTCCAAGTATCCGAAGGCTGAAATTACTGCGGTTGCAACTACTTCCAATGTTCTAAATCAAATATCAAGATATAAACCCAATTTGCTTGTGATGGATATTTCTGTTGCAGAAAAACTAGGAGAAATTTCATCAACCAATACAGGAATACAGCTTTTGAAAAAAATCATGCAGAATTATCCACAATTAAATATAGTTGTTCAAAGCGCCCAGATTCAAAAATTAGTGCGAATAAAACCTGAAATTGATGCTCATTGTGGAGGCTTTACTGTTGCTGATAAAAGTCTTTCTAGCGCTGAATTATCGAAAAGAATTGAGTGGGCATTACAGGGATTTATTCATACAAAAGATATCCCACATATTAATTCTCTCTTACAAGTTACACCAGAGTGCTTAAAGTTGTTAAATTTAGCTTTTCAAGAAGGATTGCAAGATAAAGTTATAGCCCAGCATATTTTTGTTTCGGAACGTATGGTACGTCATTACTGGGATAGATTGCAAACTGCTTTAGGTATTGATGGTGATGAATTAAAAAGGCAAGGGAAGAATTTACGAATTATCACTCAAATCCGTGCGAGAGAAGTGGGGTTGATTGATTGAATTGGTTTGTAGAGATATTACGATGCTAGCGGGAGACGTAGCAATGCTACGTCTCAACATATAAAATCAGAATTATCGCCACTCACCCTGCACAGTAAATGCAGCCCAATAGTAAGGATTGCGCCATTCTGGATTAGACCATAACTTGCGCTGTGCAGCCCTTAATGCTTGGGTGGGATTTTTATTTTCCTGCAACATCTGTTTATAAAATTCTTGCATCAATACCGATGTACCTTTATCATCAACCTGCCACAATGACAGCGCAACTCTTGCGGCACCTGCGTACATCAGTCCCCTTGTCAAGCCTACTAAACCTTCACCGCTGACGTTTTTACCAAGTCCGGTTTCGCAAGCACTTAATACTATTAATTCTGCGGGATAATCTTGTTCAAATAAATCTGCTAAACGTAAATAACCGGGTATTTGTTTACCATCTTTATTGACTAATGACAGCACAATTCCTGATAATTCTGGTTGGTCGGGATTAACAAAACCGTGGGTTGCAAAGTGTAGAATCTGGTATTGATTGAGATTTTTACTAGTCGCCCAATTATAGTTAGCGTCAAAGCGAAATGCTGATAAGCTGGATTTTGAAGGAACGAGTTTTAATATTGCTTCTGCTTCTTCGGCTGTACCCGGTAATCTTTTCCAGTATTTACGATTAAGACTTTTTGCGGAGCGCTGAAGAGCGGAACGTTCTAATTCAAGTTCGATACTTCTATTTTCTACTTTACCCGTAACTTGTTTGTCATTGGCACTGTATATTGGGTCCGCGAGGATGGCGATTTTTTTAGCTGCAATTTTACGATTGGCGGTTTTTTCTCGCTGGGTTGCAATGGTTGATGCTGAAGGTAAATTAACAATTTCATGGTTGAGCATCAGGGGTTGATAATTAGTATTTTTACCTCCTCCTGGATTGATAACTGGTTGGATTTCAATCCCTGCTCTTGGGTTTATTTGATTATTGGTTTCTTGACTAGTTTGAGTTGATTTAGGATTTTGACTCTTGTTTGGATCGGCTAAAGCTGCAAAGGGAATTTGTTGCAATACACCATCTGCGACAATGACTAATCTTTTTCCAGCTAATTTATCTTTTACAGGTGCAAGGATGATTTTGCTGAGTGCTTGGGCTGAATCTATTGCGTTGCTCCGCTTTGATAATGCAGTGTGGAAGTTTTTGGCGATTTTTTCAATCTCATCACCTTTTGGTAGTTCGTAGCTGGTGAGGGAAGTTGGGGTAACTAACCATAAATAACTGCGTTCTTTACCGAGGGAATATTGCAGTAATACGCTGTCTTTATCTAACTGCTGTTGAATTTGGGGTAATTTTAGGGGTTCTGGGTTGGTTATTTTATCCCGCTCTGGGTTTTGAGCGCGGATTTTTGCTTTTAAGGCTTTTTGTTGGTTGATGATATTTTGGATTTGGGTTTCAGTTTGTTTAATGCTGTCTTGTGGTGGTTGGGGTTGATTAACTAATTTAGCCAGGATTTTTTCTTGAGCTTGGCGTTTGAGTCGTAATTCTTGTTCTTCAGCGATGAGTTTGGGGTCTACGTTTTTACTGATTTTGGCGTTTGCTTGAGCTAACAGTTCGATTAAACCACGAGCGCGAGAACGTTCTGAGATATGCAGTGCTAATGCATCGTATCCTTTTGATGGGTCTTTTTTGTGTTGTTCCATCAACAGGTCAATATAGAATTTGTAGTAACCTTGGACTGTGGAGAAATAGGTGGTTTTGAGGTCTTGGTTGGTGTAGGTTGTGCGTAAATCTTCGATTATTGCGATCGCGGTTTTGATGTGTTTTAGTGATGCTTGTAAATTACCTTGATTTCGTTCTAAATAGGATAGATTCGAAAGCGTTGTAGCTTCTCCACTCCTATCACCCACTGCACGACGTAAAGGTAAAGCTTGGTTGTAGCTTTGTAGTGCCTTCTGCTTTTCTCCTAAAGCATCGTAAACTGCACCAATATTATTGAGTATAGAGGCTTGTCCATTCTTGTTTCCCACCGCACGTAATATAGGTAAAGCTTTATTGTAGTATTGCAGAGCCTTTTGCTTTTCTTCTAAATCTGAGTAGATTCGACCAATATTATTGAGTGTAATGGCTTCTCCACCCCTGTCTCCCACTCCACGTAATATAGGTAAAGCTTGGTTATAGTATTGCAGTGCCTTCTGCTTTTCCCCTAAATCTTTATAGACTCCACCAATATTATTAAGTGTAGTAGCTTCTCCACTCCTGTTTCCCACTGCACGTCTTAAAGGTAAAGCTTGGCTGTAGTATTGCAGAGCCTTCCACTTTTCTCCTAAAGAATCGTAGAGTAGACCAATATTATTGAGTGTAGTGGCTTCTACACGCTTGTCTCCCACCGCACGTAATATAGGTAAAGCTTGGTTGTAGGATTGTAGAGCTTTTTGCTTTTCTCCTAAAACATCGTAGACTGCACCAATACCCGTGAGTGCAGTGGCTTCTCCGCCCCTGTCTCCCACTGCACGATATAAAGTTAAAGCTTGATTGTAGTATTGCGAAGCCTCCTGATTTTCTCCTAAAGAGTAGTAGACAAGACCAATATTATTGAGTGTATTGGCTTCTCCACCCCTGTCTCCCATTGCACGAATTAAAGGTAAAGCTTGATTGTAGTATTGTAGAGCCTTCTGCTTTTTTCCTAAAGCATCGTAGGCTAGACCAATATTATTAAGGGTAATCGCTTCTCCATACTTGTTACCCAGCGCACGTAATATAGGTAAAGCTTGGTTGAAAAATTGCAGTGCTTTGTGCTTTTCTCCTAAATTCAAGTAGATTGTAGCAATACCTAAAATATTAACAGCTTGCAATTTTTTATCCCCCAACTTCTCCGATAAAACTAGCGCTGCTTCATTTTTCTTTTTCGCTGCCAGCAATGATTCCTTACTTCCTTGATTAAATAATTTTACTGCTTCTAGTGTTAACTTTTCTGCTTCAGCACGCATTGCATCCAATCGCGTTTCTCTCCGTTGAGCAATGATTTCCAAATTCCTAGAAGCATATACACTCCCCACATCGGAAATCAAAAATACAGTTAAAAACACAACAAAGGCACGATACATTAAAACTCGGACATCGTGATGTTTTTTGCTCATAATTTATCTCCCAGAAAATCAAAAATGCAATTAAATCAAAAGCTGAAACTATCTATCAAATTCCTACTTCCACTCATCCCAAACTTGTTCTAATACCTGCAATATCCCCATGCTGTTAAAAGCTGTCTATTTAAACTCATCGATACAACAGCACCCCAAAAAGTAAAGCGGTAACTATACTCGTATTTTGACGTAAGTTACAAAAACACATTGTCAATACCCATACAGTTAATCCAACTTAATACGTACATTAGATGGTAAAAAATCTTCATCACCTATATAAATCGGTAATTACAATTGTTCAGAGAACCTGTTACTTATTTATATCTCTGGCATTACTAGGGGATATGCAGTTTTAGGGGCATATAAGTAAATTCACATCTTGCACCATTCTTAATTAGCTTTCACAATCGCCTTGGAATAAATTCCCAGGCTCATAAGCAAAGTCTGATAAATCAGACTAGGTATGGTTTTGAGGTGATTGTAGTGCGAGCATCTTGCTCGCTATTATTATAAAAATTAAGTGCGTAACAGCTTATTTCAGACAAATATTTAGCTTACTGGACTACATTATCAATCTCAAATCATGAATAAGTAACATTTTCTCTAGCATTTTGTATTAACAATCTCATACACTCGTATAAATTGTTATCTATCCAGTAATTAATACTATGGACAAGCTGGATACATTTGGTTCTAATTCTCAACTTGCTTTATTGCTTGCTCTTTCCCAATTAAAACCCGAAGACTTAAGCGAACACGAGCGCTTTCGGTTGAAAGAGATAGGTATTCAACTCACTCTTATCGAAGATGCTTGGAATTTTATCCAAGAAGATTTAATGCAGATTATTTCAGGTAATGAGACTTTATACAATTTCTATCAAGCTGAATTAATCAAACTTGAAGCTGTCGAAGGGGGTATTCCATCAGAGTTATTACCTAGTGAAGCAGAGTTAATGCAGGAACTCGCTGATACTCAAGAACAACTAAATATTAAGAGCGAATTTAGAGGAGATTTTAAAGGTAATCCCAAGGAAAGAGATGTATTTACCAATATCTGTATTCCAGTTTTGCAAACTCCTGAAACTGTCAAAAAACTAAGTTTTATAGAGCGAGTTAAAAATTTTCTTCAGGGAAAATAACTGTAAATTACCTATGAACAAAATTATCTATCCAACTTTGAGACTCTTTCTTTATGACTTACGTGATGGATTAGGTCAAAATGAAAGCGAAATTGCTCAGATGCAAGAAAATTTTAAACAAAAGCTACCAGTAAATTTACGTTATCTTATAGATGAAAATAATAAATCTTTTGATGCTGATTATGTGGAATTGTTAGGGAAAAAACGCATTGAAAGATTTTACGACAAGCAACAAGATTATGAAGGCTATTACTATCCTGTAAGATTACACGACACCTATGGACTACTTTTAGATTGTTCTGTTAGCAGTAGAAAGAAACTTTACAAACCTAATTGCTATAAAAAGCTCAAGTCAGAAATTGAGAGGAAGCTGAAACCGGAGAATAACAAGGAAAACCAGTTTAATTTTACTTTAGGACAAACCTGGATGGTTTTAGCTTGCTTACCAGAAAACAATACTCAGAATCCTGTAGATATTGCCAAAGAATCATATAAAGCAGTAATACCTGACGGTAAATGGGAAAAAGATTTTCAGGGGAAAGGTCATTTTTTGGGAGGAATAGTTTTTGAGTGCTGGCGATATAACTTAAAATTACAAAGTCAGTCTAGAGATAATCCGCTTAATCTTCAAGATATTCAGGAAAATCATCATGTAATTATTGCGTTGTTTCCTAATATGCAAATGCTAAAGAAAGCGGCTGAGTTTAATTTTGACTGGCTGCGTTTGTTTAGCTATCGCAGCAAAATTATGTGGGCTTATGCTCAAAGTCTTGTACTGAAACAAAATCTCAAGGAAGAGTTTAAAGTAATTCAAAGTTATGTCCAAGATTTGAGAGGTGATAAATCTAGGGTATTATCGAATAAAAAACTCAAAAATATTCTCGATGATGCTCGAATTAGTATGTCAGAGTATGCAATTAATTATACTTATTTAAAAACTCAAGCTCGTACTCTGGATACTAATATATGTAATTATCGAAAAATTCTCAATACTATTGCTGAAGAGTCCCATCAAGAGTTTTGTATCAGAATTCAAAATGATAATAAATGTACATTTTCATCATTAGTTACTGATTTTAATGTATTGCACAACTTTTGGAAAACTGCTTATGATAGATATTTACTGCAAGTAAGAAAAGACTGTGATGATTTGCGTGCAGGTTTAGAATTATTAGAAATCGTCATTGAAACAATACAAGCAACCGTAGCCATCCGACAAGCAGAAAGCGAGCGCATATTTAATAAAAACATTCAAACTTGGGCATGGGGATTAGCAGTTGCTTCAATTTTTACCTCTATTGTTGCTTCTAGTTTTGGTGAATTTAATAGTCCACTTAACAATTACTTACCATTGAAAGAGAACTTAAGTGAATTGCTTTCTCAATTCAATCTATCAAATGATTGGTTAATCCCTGCTCACATATTTGTTTTTAGTATTGTTAGTTTTGTTCTCAGTTTAGGGGTTGTACTGGGTATTTGGTTCTTACTTGCTAAAATATTTAAGCTTCTCAACTATTTGTTGCGACGTGCCAAGAAACGCTGAGTCTGATAAAAGTATTGTCAAAAACTGCATATACTTCCCAGCCCCAGAGATATAAATTAATAGACAAATAAATCCAAAATCTAAAATCTAGAATCTAAAATCTAAAATAGGATGACTTCCTTCTTATTAAAAGTCCGACTAATTGAGAAAACCTGTACTTTTGAGTTGTCTTGGGGTAAAGGACAACAATTAAGTACACAATTAACTTACCCAGAACATTTAACAGAGCTTTATAAACAATGGTAGTGGAATTACTTAAACTTCTATAATAATTTAACCAGAGGAAGAGTTGAAGATAGCGGTAGTATATTTACACCTCCAACTGATTGGCGAACTAAGTTGGTACAAGCGGAAGCTCAGTTAGTTTCTGAATTTCAGTATTGGCTTAATAGCGCTGAATTAATGGAAATTCGTAAGGTTATCGCTTCCGGAGCCGCAACGGTAAAAAATGATTCTTCCCATGTTGTAGATGTATTTTTAACTTGCGAACCCTTGGAACTGGCGCGGTTTCCTTGGGAAGCTTGGCAAATTGGTACTGAGTTTGCTGCAACTAAGACTATTCGTATTTCTCGTACACCAGCAAATATGCGGTTAGAAGCTGTATCAAGCTTGCGACGCGGACGAATGCGAATTTTGGCGATTATGGGTGACGATACGGGTTTAAATTTTTATCAAGATAGGAAAGCGTTAGAGTCATTATCTAAAGTTGCTGAGATTGAGTTTATTGGTTGGCAGCCTGGATATAATATTACAGATTTAAAAGCAAAGGTTCGCGAGACGCTAGCGGATACACGCGGTTGGGATGTGTTATTTTTCGCAGGACACAGTAATGAAACTGATTTGACGGGAGGAGAATTGGCGATCGCTCCAAATGAATCTATATTAATCAGCGAAATTGCACCCCAGTTGAAGTTAGCAAAGGATAGAGGGTTGCAGTTTGCGATTTTTAATTCCTGCAATGGATTAAGTATTGCTAATGCTTTGATTGATTTGGGTTTATCACAAGTTGCGGTAATGCGCGAACCCATTCACAATTGTGTAGCGCAAGAGTTTTTAGTTAGATTTGTTCAAGGTATTGCCGAGTATAAGGATGTTCATGAAGCCTTAGAGTTAGCTTGTCAGCATTTCAAAGTTGAAAAGAATCTTACCTATCCTTCAGCTTATCTGATTCCATCCTTGTTTCGACATCCCGATACTAAACCATTTCGTTTACAACCCTTTGGTTTAAGACAGCAGTTAAAACAATGGCTCCCCAACCGTAAGGAAACTGTTGCGCTTGGGATTATGTTGTTCCTCGGTTTGTATACCCCCGTACAAGACTGGCTGATGGAACAGCGAGTATTAATGCAAGCAGTATATCGACAGTTTACCGGACAAGTAAGCGCAACTGCATCACCTCCAGTTTTACTGGTGCAAATTGACGAAAATTCGATAAAAAAAGCCAGAATTTCCCAACCAGTCCCCATCAATCGTAACTACCTAGCTCAATTAGTCGATAAACTCAACAGCTTGGATGCTAAAGTTTTGGGTATTGATTATTTGCTTGATAGATACCAAGATGCGAACAATGCAGACATCAGACTAAATAATTCTCTACAAAAAGCAGTCAAGCAGAATCAAACCTGGTTTATATTTGCTGCTAGGAAGAAACATGGTAAATGGGATAGCGTACTACCAGAAATAGCCAAACCAAATTGGAGTTTGTCAGGTGATATATGGGTGCCATTTTGGAATGTGAAACCTTTACCTTGGCTAGATACAAGCTCATCTCCCTTACCTTTCTCTTATAACTTAGCAACCGCTCATCGTCTAACACAACAACAGCAATCAAACTCACAAATAGAATCTTTAGCTCTACCACAACCGAATTTACAAAGAGAACAAGATTTGCAAACCCAGGTGAAAGCTTATATAAACAAAGTTTCGCCACAAAAGGGTTACATTACTGAGCGAATGCGGTTGCAAACAATCACAGCCCTTTCTTATAAATTTAATCACCGTTGGTTACAACCAATTCTTGATTTTTCCATACCACCCAATCAAATATATGAAACAGTCCCCGCATGGCAATTATTAGAAGAGGCTGATACATTTTTGCAGTCTCGCAGCCTAAAAAATCTGCAACAGAGCATCATAATTATAGCGCCAGGGGGATACGACGAAGCGGGGATTGGAGCCAATGGAGAAGATAATTTTCCTTTGCCAGCAGCAGTAGCATATTGGCGCAATCAGCAGCAAGCGCAAGAGAAACGGGGTTTTACAGGTGGAGAAGCTCATGCTTACATGACGCATCATTTTCTCACCCATCGATTAGTAATTCCCATTCCCGATATTTGGATGATTCTGATTGCGGCTTTGATGGGTAAGGGATTATCTCTGATGTTAATTCAACATAAACAGCGATGGTTTTTGATTTCTAGTGGTTTGACAATTATCTACGGTTTGCTAAGTCTACAACTTTATATTTCAACAGCATTGTTATTACCTTGGGTGCTACCTTCGACAACATTTTGGATTTATATATTACCCCAGTTAAAGAGTAAAAATAATGTCTAAATCAAAACTATTACGACCTATTTTTCTGACTACAATTACAGTTACTTTTATATCATTAAGCTTCATCCCGAAAACATTAGGAGCAACAATTAGTGTAACCCCTCAACCTTCTTGGAGAAGTATTATTCAAAGGATACTTGGTGGAGAACCAGAAGACAAAGGAAGAGGAGCTAATGGTGGTTCCAGAGGAGATAATTTTTGTTTAATTAATCCCGGAGAAAATGAAAAGGTTTGGCATTTAAATCCTTTATTTATTTGGCAGGGGAATACTAATAAAATAGGCTTGCGAGAAAAAGGTAAAAATATACTATTGTGGCGTAATTCTGTAGCTCAAACAGAAAGTAATTTAAAGAGTGTTAAATATAGAGGATTGCCATTACAATTTGGTAAAACCTACGAATGGTTATTTTACTCAAATATCTCAAAAAATATTGTGAGAGAGATACCTTTTCAAATAATGGATGCTACCGAACGTGCGCCCATTACTGCCGAATTATCAGCATTAAATAATAAGTTGAAAGCAGAAGGTGCAACAGAAGAAGAAATAGCTTTAGAACGCGCTAGTTACTTTGAGAATCGCAAACTTTGGGGAGATGTATTACAAGAATTATATTCAGTGAAAAATCCTTCTGAGAAACTTCAAAGTATTGCGAATGAAGTTACAAATAAAATTTGTAAACCAACTTTTAGATAAATAATTAGAGGATGATGTACTTCGTATTTTAAAGCGTTTGATACAGATTGCTAGTGTTTAACTAGCAATCTTACACAATACTACTCCGCTTCACCAATCAACGTAAAAGCAGCCCAATCGATAGGTTCGGGATTGGTTTTCATGGTTATCAACATCGCATTACGTAACGCTTTCGCTTTATCTCCTGTTTTCTCCCACTGACGATAAAATTCTGTCATTAATTCCGACGTAGAATCATCCGGAATCTTCCACAACGATACAATTACACTTGATGCACCAGCAGTTATCAGCGAACGAGATAACCCTATCACCCCATCACCCGTAATTTGTCCTCTACCAGTGTCGCAAGCACTGAGAACAACTAAATCAGCATTGAGCTTTAAATCTATAATTTCTGTAGTTTTGAGCAAACCTTCGTTTACATCGCTCAATTTATCACTGTTATTGAACTTATCAGGTGCAAGGGCGATCGCACCAGGAGTAAGTTCTCCAAAATCCTTTCCATCAAGCAATCCATGCGTTGCGAAGTGAATTACTCTAGCGCTAGATATTTTTTGCAGTACTGTAGATTTAGTGGCTTGATTTCCAGTAAGTGCAGTGGTGTTGAAAAGTTTAGCAATGGCTTTTGCTTCGGTTTCTGCTCCTTTGAGTGGGGATAGTTGCACGGGTGGAATTCCTACAATCGGCATGGTAGGATTACCCACAACTAATAAATCTTTAGGTTGTAAAGAGTTAAAGTTTAACTTTTGTGCATTGTTTTTATTTGTTAGTTCCAATACCTGAATAGCAGGTGCAGTCATGATTGTATGTTTTTCAATCAGGTATTTACCCGACGCATCCATCAGGGCTGGAAAAGGTACTAAAAATAAGGATTCATGAGGGATGAAAATTACCCGCTCATCTGGGTTGGTGGGGAGATGGGAAGCGATGGGTTTGATTAGTAATTCATGCAGTTTTTGTAAGTTTTGTTTTTGGTTAACTGGATTTTTGACTGGTACTACATCTATACCTGCGCGTCCCCTTGCACCGATTGATACACGACTGTTTTTTACAAGTTCTGTTAAAGGTGTATCGAGGGATTTGATATCAACTTGTTTAAAGGTAACTTCTCCAGTGGGTTTGATTACCCAGATGTAGAGTTGTGATTCATCAATTACGGAATATTCTACGAATGTGGCTTTTTGCTGTTGAGCGATTTGTTTAATTTGTTCGATGTTGGGTGGTTTGATATTTAGTTGTTGATTGGAGTTAAATTTGGAGGATAATAATTCTACTAATGCTCTGGCTTTACTGCGTTCGGATATTTCTAGAGCTTTGTTAGTTTTATTTTGGGCGATTAATGATTCTTGGAGAAAATCATAAGTATCAGCTTGTGTGTCAAAGATGGAGATTTTTTGTTCATCCGTTAATCCCGGTCGTAAAGATTCTAAAATTTCTATTGCAGCGAATAGAGTTTTTTCTGCATCTGGATATTTACCAGTAGTTTTATAAAGTGCGCCAATATTGTTGAGAGTAGTACCTTCCATCGGCTTGTTATCAACTTGTTTATGAATAGCTAAAGCTTGTTGGTAGTAATCCAATGCTTTGGAGTATTCTCCCAAATTATCGTAAATTAAACCAATATTGTTGAGAGTAGTACCTTCTGCTGCTTTATACCCAATTTTTTTGAAAATAGCTAAAGCTTGTTGGTTATAATCCAATGCTTTGGGGTATTCTCCCAAATTATCGTAAATTAAACCAATATTGTTGAGAGTAGTACCTTCCATTGGCTTATTGCCAATTTTTTTATGAATAGCTAAAGCTTGTTGGTAGTTGTCCAATGCTTCGGAGTATTCTCCCAAACTACGGTAAACTAAGCCAATATTGTTGAGAGTAGTACCTTCTGCTGCTTTATACCCAATTTTTTTGAAAGTAGCTAAAGCTTGTTGGTAGTAATCCAATGCTTTGGGGTATTCTCCCAAACTACGGTAAACTCCTCCAATATTGTTGAGAGCAGTACCTTCTGCTGCTTTATAACCAATTTGTTTTGCAATAGCTAAAGATTGTTGGTAGTAATCCAATGCTTTGGGGTATTCTCCCAAACTGTTGTAAACTGCTGCAATATTGTTGAGAGTAGTACCTTCCATCGGTTTATTGCCAACTTGTTTATGAATAGCTAAAGACTGTTGGAAGTAATCCAATGCTTTGGGGTATTCTCCCAAACTACGGTAAACTTCTCCAATATTGTTGAGAATAGTACCTTCCCCTGCTTTATTGCCAATTTGTTTCAAAATAGCTAAAGCTTGTTGGTAGTAATCCAATGCTTTGTGGTATTCTCCCAAACTATTGTAAACTGCACCAATATTGTTGAGAGTAGTACCTTCCCCCGATTTATTACCAATTTGTTTATCAATAGCTAAAGATTGTTGGAAATAATCCAATGCTTTGGGGTATTCTCCCAAACTATTGTAAACTGCACCAATATTGTTGAGAGTAATACCTTCCATCGGTTTATTGCCAACTTGTTTATGAATAGCTAAAGACTGTTGGAAGTAATCCAATGCTTTGTGGTATTCTCCCAAGGTCGTGTAAACTAAGCCAATATTGTTGAGAGTAGTACCTTCCATCGGTTTATTGCCAACTTGTTTATGAATAGCTAAAGACTGTTGGAAGTAATCCAATGCTTTGGGGTATTCTCCCAAATTACGGTAAACTTCTCCAATATTGTTGAGAGTAGTACCTTCCCCCGATTTATTACCAATTTGTTTATCAATAGCTAAAGATTGTTGGAAATAATCCAATGCTTTGGGGTATTCTCCCAAACTGCCGTAAACTAAACCAATATTGTTGAGAACTGCACCTTCGTCTTTACGCTCTCCAATTTCTCCAAAAATAACTAAAGCCTGCTCAAAATTATTTAACGCTTCTTGAAATTTACTTCTATTAAACTGCTGCACACCTAATTTATTCAACCGCAACGCTTCATTTTTACGCTGTTTCTTTCCTTCTCCCTGCGCTATCTTCACTTCTTCACTCGCAACAGATAACCCATTCGTTACCACAGCTTCCACAGGCAAAGTAACCAAAAACACACTACCAACGGCGTTTACTGAAAGTGCGGTTAACAATCCAAGACTGTAGGGCATGACTCAATCCTCCACCACAATGTTTGAGCAATTATTCATACCTCTAGCTAAATAGAGGATATGCAGTAATTTTTGCAGTGACACAGAATATTTATGAGTAGTTTTTATACTATTTAGTATGATATTTCACGCAAGCAAATCTTTATCTATCTTACGAAATAGGTAACATCAATCATGCTTTGACTCTACAACCTAATACTATTCACTTAAGGCTAAAAATTATTCTTCATTCTTCATTCTAAATTCTTAATTTGCCTCACAAACCATTCCCAATCAAAATAAAACTGTCGTGAGAACTTATACTAACGAGTACCTAAATTATCAGCCCATTCGCGCACAATACTATGTGGAACCCCAGAACCTTTACGACGGTAATCTTCGAGGGCTAATTTACTTTGTTGAATCATTTCGGCTTCGGTAAGAGGTTGAAAATTTAATCCTGAGTCTACCTCACCGTATTCAAATGATTCTTCTACATCTTGAGTCGGTTGATTTATAAGTAACTGCTCAAAATCTTCTAAATTCTCGGATGAACTCGTTAACCATGTTAAAAGGATAGTTTTGACTTGTTCTGGTGGTAATGGTTCAAGATGCTCTAATATTTGCTGTTTAATGTTGTTGGCTGTCATAATTTTTAAGTTTTGTAGTAGTTTTATGTATATATAAACCAATGGTAAAGCATGATGTAGAGACGGAGACGCTGCATTGCAACGTCTTCCAAGATTTATATTTCTCACGATTAATCCAAAGCAATACTACTCCGCTTCACCAATCAATGTAAACGCTGCCCAATCTATAGGTTCGGGATTGGTTTTCATGGTTATCAACATCGCTTCACGCAATGCTTTAGCTTTATCTCCCGTTTTCTCCCACTGACGATAAAATTCCGTCATCAACTCCGACGTGGAATCATCAGGAATCTTCCACAGCGAAACAATTACACTTGATGCACCAGCAGTTATCAGCGAACGAGATAAGCCTATCACCCCATCACCCGTAATTTGTCCTCTACCCGTGTCGCAAGCACTGAGAACCACTAAATCAGCGTTGAGTTTTAAATCTATAATTTCTGTGGTTTTGAGTAAACCTTCATTCACATCTACCCCTCTCTGTCCCCCCTTATTAAGGAGGGATGAAGGTTGGATATCAGGTGCAAGAGCTATAGCACCAGGAGTAAGTTCCCCAAAATCCTTCCCATCAAGCAATCCATGAGTTGCGAAGTGAATTACTCTAGCGCTAGATATTTTTTCCAATACTGTAGATTTAGTAGCTTGATTTCCAGTAAGTGCGGTGGTGTTGAAAAGTTTAGCAATGGCTTTTGCTTCGGTTTCTGCACCTTTGAGTGGGGATAGTTGCACGGGTGGAATTCCTACAATCGGCATGGTAGGATTACCCACAACTAATAAATCTTTAGGTTGTAAAGAGTTAAAGTTTAACTTTTGTGCATTGTTTTTATTTGTCAGTTCCAATACCTGAATAGCAGGTGCAGTCATGATTGTATGTTTTTCAATCAGGTATTTACCCGACGCATCCATCAGGGCTGGAAAAGGGACTAAGAATAAAGATTCGTGAGGAATGAAAATTACGCGCTCTTCTGGGTTGGTGGGGAGATAGGAAGCGATGGGTTTGATTAGTAATTCATGCAGTTTTTGTAAGTTTTGTTTTTGGTTAACTGGGTTTTTGACTGGTACTACATCTATACCTGCGCGTCCCCTTGCACCAATGGATACACGACTATTTTTTACAAGTTCTGTTAAAGGTGTATCGAGGGATTTGATATCAACTTGTTTAAAGGTGACTTCTCCGGTGGGTTTGATTACCCAAATGTAGAGTTTGGGATGCATTTGTTCTTTACCTTGAATCTGTTCGTAAACAAATGAATATTCGACAAATGTTGCTTTTTGTTTTTGAGCGATTTGTTTTATTTGTTCGATGTTGGGTGGTTTTATATTTGGTTGTTTGTTGGAGTTAAATTTGGAGGATAATAACTCTACTAATGCTCTGGCTTTACTGCGTTCGGATATTTCTAAAGCTTTGTTAGTTTTATTTTGGGCTATTAATGTTTGTTGGAGAAAGCCGTAAGTACTAGCTTGTGTTTCAAAGATGGAAATTTTCTGTTCGTCAGTCAATCCTGGTCGTAAAGATTCTAAAATTTCTATTGCAGCGAATAGAGTTTTTTCAGCTTCTGGATATTTGTTAATAGTATTGTAAGCTGCGCCAATATTGTTGAGAGTAGCACCTTCACCTGCTTTATCATCAACTTTTTTGTGAATAGCTAAAGCTTGTTGGTAATAATTCAATGATTTGGTGTATTCTCCCAAACTGTCGTAAACATAGCCAATATTGTTGAGAGTAGTAGCTTCCATCGGCTTATTCCCAACTTGTTTATGAATAACTAAAGACTGTTGGTAGTAATCTAATGCCTTGGGGTATTGTGCCAAACTGTTGTAAACTAGCCCAATATTGTTGAGAGTAGTACCTTCTGCTGCTTTATTGCCAATTTGTTTAAAAATAGCTAAAGCTTGTTGGTAGTAATCTAATGCTTTGGGGTATTCTCCCAAACTACGGTAAACTTCCCCAATATTATTGAGAGAAGTAGCCTCTCCTGCTTTATTGCCAATTTGTTTATGAATAGCTAAAGCTTGTTGGTAATAATCTAATGCTTTGGGGTATTGTGCCAAACTGTTGTAAACTAGCCCAATATTGTTGAGAGTAGTACCTTCTGCTGCTTTATTACCAATTTGTTTGACAATAGCTAAAGACTGTTGGTAGTAATCTAATGCTTTGGGGTATTCTCCCAAACTACGGTAAACTTCTCCAATATTGTTGAGAGTAGTACCTTCACCTGCTTTATTACCAATTTGTTTAAAAATAGCTAAAGCTTGTTGGTAGTAATCTAATGCTTTGGGGTATTCTCCCAAACTACGGTAAACTTCTCCAATATTGTTGAGAGTAGTACCTTCACCTGCTTTATTGCCAATTTGTTTAAAAATAGCTAAAGCTTGTTGGTAGTAATCTAATGCTTTGGGGTATTCTCCGAAATTACGGTAAACTCCCCCAATATTATTGAGAGAAGTAGCCTCTCCTGCTTTATTGCCAATTTGTTCCTCAATAGCTAAAGACTGTTTGTAGTAATGCAATGATTTGGTGTATTCTCCCAAACTGTCGTAAACATAGCCAATATTGTTGAGAGTAGTAGCTTCCATCGGCTTATTCCCAACTTGTTTATGAATAACTAAAGACTGTTGGTAGTAATCTAATGCCTTGGGGTATTGTGCCAAACTGTTGTAAACTAGCCCAATATTGTTGAGAGTAGTACCTTCTGCTGCTTTATTGCCAATTTGTTTAAAAATAGCTAAAGCTTGTTGGTAGTAATCTAATGCTTTGGGGTATTCTCCCAAACTGTCGTAAACATAGCCAATATTGTTGAGAGTAGTAGCTTCTCCTGCTTTATTACCAATTTGTTTAAAAATAGCTAAAGCTTGTTGGTAGTAATCTAATGCTTTAGGGTATTTTCCCGAACTAAGGTAAACTTCTCCAATATTATTGAGAGAAGTAGCCTCTCCTGCTTTATTGCCAATTTGTTCCTCAATAGCTAAAGACTGTTGGTAATAATCCAATGCTTTGGGGTATTCTCCTAAACTACGGTAAACTTCCCCAATATTGTTGAGAGTAGTACCTTCACCTGCTTTATTACCAATTTGTTTAAAAATAGCTAAAGCTTGTTGGTAGTAATCTAATGCTTTGGGGTATTCTCCGAAATTACGGTAAACTTCCCCAATATTGTTGAGAGTAGTACCTTCACCTGCTTTATTACCAATTTGTTTAAAAATAGCTAAAGCTTGTTGGTAGTAATCTAATGCTTTGGGGTATTCTCCGAAATTACGGTAAACTTCCCCAATATTATTGAGAGAAGTAGCCTCTCCTGCTTTATTGCCAATTTGTTCCTCAATAGCTAAAGACTGTTTGTAGTAATCCAATGCTTTGGGGTATTCTCCTAAACTACGGTAAACTTCCCCAATATAGTTGAGAGTATTACCTTCTCCTGTTTGATTACCAACTTGTTTGTGAATAGCTAAAGCTTGTTGGTAGTAATCTAATGCTTTGGGATATTCTCCCAAACTGACATAAACGAAGCCAATATTGTTAAGAACTGCGCCTTCGCCTTGACGCTCCCCAATTTCTCGAACAATAACTAAAGCCTGCTCAAAATTATTTAAAGCTTCCCGAAACTTACCTATATTCAACTGGTGCAAACCTAATTCATTCAACCGCAACGCTTCATTTTTACGCTGTTCCCTCCCTTCTACCTGCGCTATCTTCACTTCTTCACTACTAACAGCTAATCCATCTGTCGTCACTGCTTCCACAGAAAAAGTAACCAAAAACACACTACCAACGGCGTTTACTGAAAGTGCGGTTAACAATCCAAGACTATAGCGCATGACTCAATCCTCCACCACAATGTTTTAGCAATTATTCATACCTCTGGCTAAGTAGAGGATATGCAGTAATTCTTGCAGTGGCACAGACTATTTAAATGTAGTTTTTATACCATTTAGTATGAACTTTCACGCAAATAAATCTTTATCTACCTGGCGAAATAGGTAACATCAATCATGCTTTGACTCTACAACCCATTTCCACTATTCTAAGAAAGACTTGTCAATCGTGGATCATTTTGCGGTGGATGCCAACCACCTTTTATCCAGAGTTTACGAGCTTTGACAATAGAACCTTCGTTGTGACGCTCATCATTTAAATCTAAACGATTACAAGTAGCTCGTCCTATTTCCGTGATACCAATAATTTTTAAACCATCTACAGACCAAATAAAATGGTCAGACCACTTTTGTTTACGAGGATTAAAAAGTGGAATCTTTTTATCGGTTTCTGGGTCAATCCCTGTTGTAAAGTTGTAACGATAACCATTACAACGTTGACAAGCAAGTGCTAAATTATCGGGTTCATCTGATGAATTAGAAAAGGATTGCGGGATTATATGGTCAATCTCAAATAAAGCCGCACTTGCTTCTTCGGATGAATGACAGTATTCACATAGGTATTTTGCTCGCTCCCTAACTAATTTTCTCGTTGTACTATTAACCGTCATGATTGAGCAATGATTTTGGCATTGAGCAAAGTAAAAATTCGGTCTAGTTCTAATATTCCTGTTAATTCAGCTTCTTCATCTGATGTGAGTATATCAGCTTTTTTCTTCTCGGTTAGTTGATCTAAGCGAGATTGTAATTCTGGAGTAAATTTAAATAAGTATAAATTTCTAACCAAGCTGATTTGGATTCCAGATTCTACCCAGGATGAGGGCTGAACCATCATTTGAGCAATCATAAAATGATGAGTATAGTTAGATGTATGATTGTATTTTAGCAATCAATCTTTATAATAGTTTTTTACTCTCAAGATGCTGCTATGTAAACCAATACCCAGTTAAAACTAAAAATTAATTCTTCATTCTAAATTCTAAATTCTAAATTTACCTCACAACCCATTCCCAATTAAAATAAACGGTGCCCAATAGTAGGGATGTTCAAGATTACTGCCAACTTCCTTCCGCTCTCCGGTGCGACTCTCGACAATAATACCCGCACGCTTACCACCAACAGAGTCATAATCATCGGTAATCAGCGCTATTTGTGCTTGTCGCAAGGCTTCGGCTTTGGTAATTTTCCCTTGCTTCAAAGCATTATAAAATCCATTCATTAATACTTGCGTTCCACCGTCGGATACTTTCCATAAGGATGCAATGGTTGCTCTTGCTCCACGACTTTGAAACTGATAGCCTAAACCAAGTATTTCCTCACCATTACCAAAACCACCGATTCCGGTTTCGCAAGCGCTTAATACTACTAAATCTACATTATTGAGCGTCCAATTACCGATTTCTTTGAGGTTGGCTATTTCTCCGTTACCAAAGAGAATGAATGACTTAGAAGCATCTCCCTTGACAAAAGCTGCGTGGGTAGCGAGGTGAACGATATTATATTCGTTCATTTTTACGGTGGTTTCGTCTTTGTTAAATTCTTTGTCAATCAGTTTGGTAGTTTCGGGGAGTAATTTTGTCAGATTTTCGACTTCTTTACCTGCATAGGGCAATCCTTGGAAGCGATAATTGTCTCCTATGACTTGAACATTATAGTTACCCTCGACAAAGGCACCTGCTAAAACTTTTGGTTGGGGTTGAGGTTTGGCGGTAAAATCGGTGAGGGATTTAGCGGTGATGTTGTTGACGCGGAAACGTTGGACTAACCATTGTTCGCCGTCGTGGAGTGCGGATAAAGGTATGTAGCGCAATTGACCATCTGGTGCATAGATGATGGTTTTGGCTTTGGCTTGTTTAAGGTCATTTTCTAAGGGTTTAATTAGCCAGTTATAAAGCTTTTTGGCGGGGATTTTGGCATCGGAACGGGGATTTTGTAAAGCTTGACGGAATTCTGTAATTACTTGATTGAGTTCGGTACGCTTTACTTTGACAGTGCGACGAAGAGGAGGTGAATCTGGTGTGGTAATTACTAATTCCAAACGGTCTTCTAGAATTAAAGGATACAGCATCACCGCATCCAAACGTCGTAAATCATTCCGCAATGCATCTAAATCTGATAAATCAATCGCCATTTTTTGTGCTTGACGACTAAGTTTATCTAACTGTGCAACAACGTCTTTTCTTTCACCAAATCCATTAAATTGTTTGTTGAGTTCTTCTTGCAGTTTGACGAGTTCAGCAATGCGTTGTTTTTGTGCTTCCGTGCGGCTGTTTTGTGGAATTTTGCGTAATTTAGTGAGTTCTTGTCCGAGCGCGATCGCACTTGTTTGTAGTTGATTGTATTTTTTGAGGATTTCCTCTTCTGGACGGAGAATAACTAGTTTTTCATCACTTCCCCGTACCTGAGTTAAATAATCTTCTAATTCTTGGATTTTTAATAAATCTAATACTTGTTGTGCTTCTAGTATTCTGTCTTCTTGGATTAGTAAATCGGCAAGAGAACGGTAGGTGTGAGCGACTTTTTTACTGTAGGATTCTTGTTGTTGTTTGGGAAGTGTTCGTAGTTGTTGGCGAATTTGTTCGTAGGTGCTGACAGATTGTTTATAGAATACTATTGCTAGTTTGGGTTGTTTTTGTGCTTTTAGAAGTAAGCCGATATTGTTGAAAGTTTTACCTTCTCCTGCTTTATCGCCAACTTGTTTAGTAATTGTTAAAGATTTTTGGTAGAAATCTAATGCTTTGGCGTATTGTTCTAAATTACGGTAAATTTCGCCAATATTGTTGAAAGTTCTACCTTCTCCTGCTTTATCGCCAACTTGTTTAGTAATTGTTAAAGATTGTTGATAGTAGTTCAATCCTTTGGTGTATTCTCCTAATTTCTCATAAGCTTTTCCGATATTGTTAAGAGTAGTGCCTTCAAGACTTTTATAGCCAATTCGTTTGCTGATATCTAAAGATTTTTGGTAGAAATCTAATGCTTTGCCGTATTCTTCCAATTCGCCGTAAACTAAGCCAATATTGTTTAGAGAAGTAGCTTCACCTGCTTTATCCCCAATTTGTTTATCAATAGCTAAAGATTTTTGGTAGTAATCCAAACCTTTTTTGTATTCTCCTAAATTGTTGTAAACTAAGCCAATATTGTTTAGAGAAGTAGCTTCACCTGTTTTATTCCCAATTTGTTGATCAATAGCTAAAGATTTTTGGTAGTAATCTAATGCTTTAGGGTATTCTCCCAAACTACGGTAAACATTTCCGAAATTATTGAGAGAACTACTTTCCCCTGCTTTATCGCCAATTTGCTTGCTAATGTCTAAAGCTTGCTGATAATAATCTAAAGCCCTTTTATATTCTCCCAAATTAAGGTAAGCTCCCCCAATATTTTGGAGAGGATAAGCAATACTAGCTTTATAGCCAATTTGTTTATGAATAGCTAAAGACTGTTGATAATAATCTAAAGCTTTTTTGTATTCTCCTACATTGCTGTAAACTGCCCCAATACCGTTAAGGATTTTGCTTTCAACCGTCTTATCACCAATTTGTTTATGAATAGCTAAAGATTTTTGGTAGTAATCCAAAGCTTTGGTGTATTCTCCTAAATTGCTGTAAACTGAGCCAATACTGTAGAGAGCAGCAGCAACACCTGCTTTATTACCGATTTGTTTATGAATACCTAAAGCTTGTTGGTAGTAGTCCAAAGCTTTGGTATATTCTCCTAAATTCCAGTAAACTGTCCCAATACTGTTAAGAGTATTACCAACACTTGCTTTATTGCCAATTTGTTTATGAATGACTAAAGCTTGTTGGTAATAATCTAACGCTTTGGAGTATTCTCCTAAATTGCTGTAAACTGAGCCAATACTGGTAAGGGAAATACCTTCTCCTGCTTTATCTCCAATTTTTTTGCGAGTAGCTAAAGATTGTTGGTAGTAATCTAATGCTTTGGTGTATTCTCCTAAACTTTGGTAAACACTGCCAAAATTGTTGAGAGTAGTACCCTCACCCGCTTTATTACTAACTTGTTTGTGAATAGCTAAAGCTTGTTGATAGTAATCCAATGCTTTGGTGTATTCTCCTAAACTTTGGTAAACACTGCCAAAATTGTTGAGAGTAGTACCCTCACCTGCTTTATTACTAACTTGTTTGTGAATAGCTAAAGCTTGTTGATAGTAATCCAATGCTTTGGGGTATTCTCCTAAATTTTTGTAAACACTGCCAAAATTGTTGAGAGTAGTACCCTCACCTGCTTTATTACTAACTTGTTTGTGAATAGCTAAAGCTTGTTGATAGTAATCCAATGCTTTGGGGTATTCTCCTAAATTTTTGTAAACACTGCCAAAATTGTTGAGAGTAGTACCTTCACCTGATTTATCACTAACTTGTTTTCTAATAGTCAAAGCCTGTTGGAAATAATCTAATGCTTTAGGGTATTCTCCTAAACTGTTGTAAACAATACCAATATTGTTGAGAGTAGCACCTTCACCTGATTTATCACTAACTTGTTTTCTAATAGTCAAAGCCTGTTGGAAATAATCTAATGCTTTAGGGTATTCTCCCAATTTGTAGTAAACTGTCCCAATACTGTTGAGAATAGCATCTTCACCTTGACGCTCTCCAATTTCTCTAACAATAACTAAAACCCGCTTCAAATTATTTAAAGCTTTTTTATATTCACCTCTTTTAAACTGCTGTATACCTAATTTAGTCAACCGCAACGCTTCATCTCTACGTTGCTCCTTCCCTTCACCCTGCGCTATCTTTACTTCTTCACTCGCAATAGATAACCCATTCGTTACCACAGCTTCCACAGGTAAGGAAACTAAAAACACACTTACAAAAACGAGCAGTTCCAAACTGTAGCGCATGAGTCAATCCTCAACCACACTCTTTTGACAATTATTCATACCTCTAGCTAAGTAGAGGGTATGCAATAATTTTTGCAGTCAAATAGAGAATTTATTAGTCTTTTTGATACGCTTCAAAATAAACTTTTACGCAAATAAATATTTATCTTTCTTGCGGAATAGGTCAAAAACACTTTGATTACAAAATATTTGCATTACTAAATTACTCAAACAAAAAATCATAAAATATAATTAAACATCCAAAAAATTTACATTAATCAATAATTTTCATACATAAATTTATCGGGAAATAATATGATTCTTAGCAAAAATGAAAAAATGGGCAAAGTCACAGCCACAATTAAAGTTACTAATCAAATCGACCAAACTTTAGCAGAAAGAGGATTTATCCCTGAAGAACAAATCCGCTCAGTAACATTAAATAATGTTTTAGTTGACACGGGAGCAACGAGACTTTGCTTACCTAAAAATATTATTCTTGATTTGGGATTACCTCTTCAAGGAGAAGTTGATGTGAAAATCGCGACAGGAGTTCATAAAGCTCGTATTTTCAAAATGTTAAACCTTTCTGTTGAAGGAAGAGAAGGGGTATTTAATTGTATTGAATTACCAGAAGATTCTGACCCATTATTAGGTTTAATACCTTTAGAAGATTTAGGATTAGAACCAGATTTAAATAATCAAAAATTGCGCGTTTTACCAGTAGAAGGAAAACATACTTATTTAACGGTTTTGTAATTCATAATGCATTATGAGAAGGTTTTTGGTAAGTGTTATTTATATCACAATTCTTGTATTATCCATATTTCCCGCCTGGGAATTCATTCCTAGGCGTTTATTGAGAATTATGCAAGATATCTGATACCATCCCACTTCCGAAAACAGAAAAATCGAACTTATGTGATTTACTTAGCCTTGATATTTCCACAACAAAGTCTAAAATGTGACACAAAAATACATATGCTCTGGAATTCCCAGTTAACTTAATTTATCTATCTAATAAAGAGAGTTTAATTATGCCTCGTGTCAATCGCCGTCATTTTCTGCAATTCGCCGGTTCGACTCTCGCAGCTTTGGGTTTAAGTCAGTTTGACATCATCCGTCAAGCAAACCGTTATGGTCAGGTTTTGGCTCAAGATACCCCTCGAAAGTTAGCCTTGTTGGTGGGAATTAACAACTATCAAGCAGGTATCCGTCCATTACGAGGTTGTCTGACTGATGTCGAGATGCAGCGAGAATTGCTGTTACATCGTTTTGGTTTCAATTCCCAGGATATTATTACCCTGACTGATGAAAAAGCAAACCGTCAGAATATCCTCGAAGCTTTTGAAAATCACTTACTACAAGCCAAACCAGGAGATGTCGTAGTATTCCATTTTTCCGGACATGGTTCGCGAGTAAAAGATCCCAATCCTATCAGTGAAGATGATCAACATCGTCTTAACGGTACAATGATGCCTTATGACCGCTATTCCCAAAACACCCGCGATGCTGGTAAAGTTCGGGATATTATGGGCAGAACCTTATTTTTGTTAATGTACGAGCTGCAAACCGAAAACGTTACTGCTGTGCTTGATAGCTGTTTCTCTGGAGGAGGAACGCGGGGTAATTTGGTGGTACGAGCGTTTGAAGATACACGTTTTGGTAGTGGAAATGCTGAAGCCAGTCCCGAGGAGTTGGAATATCAAGAAAAATTGCTTTCTCGTTTAAAGCTTTCTGAGACAAAGTTTCAGGAACTACGAAGCAAAGGTATTGCTAAAGGTGTAGCTATAGGTTCGGCACAACGCGACCAATTAGCCGTAGATGCACCTTTTAGTGGTTTCCATGCAGGAGCCTTTAGTTATCTTTTGACTCGCTATCTTTGGCAGCAGTCTATTAGCCAGTCTGTAGAGACAACTTTTGTTAATTTACAGCGCAGTACTGAAGATGTTGCTAAATCGGAAAATATAGTTCAAGTTCCTCTACTTGAGGTTAAACCAGGAAGCAATCACAAACGACAACCACTCTACTTTCTCAAACCAACCAGACAAACTGCCGAAGCTGTAATTCGTAGCGAAAAAGACGGACAAATTGAGTTTTGGTTGGGTGGAGTATCTTCTGAAAGTCTAGAGTCTTTCACCAAGGGAGCAATATTTAACTTAATTGATGCGAAAGGAAAGCCCTTGGCAGAGGTAGAACAAACTTCTCGTGTCGGTATGGTTGGATACGGAAAACTTCGCGGCTCACAAAGAGCAGCAATTCAACCGGGAGCATTGTTACGGGAAAGAGTTAGAGGAGTTCCTACAGACCTGACTTTGAAAATTGGAATTGATGAATCTTTAAGTAATCAAACTGAGATAGCAACTAAAGAATTAAAAAAAGTTAACCGAGTAGAGCCAGTAGTCGTAAACCAACAGCAAGATACTGACTTTATCCTCGGTAAGATGACACCAGAATATCTCAAGCTGGCAGAAAAAGAAAAGACAACAGATACAAACCTACCTCCTGTAGGAAGCATTGGTTTATTTAGTTCTGGACTAATCCCGATTTCCGATAGCTTTGGTAGAGTAGATGAGCCTGTAAATGCAGCAATTCAACGACTGCAACCCAAATTTAAAATGTTGCTTGCAGGTCGAATTTTACGCTCTGTACTCAACCAAAATACATCTAGCCTTAAAGTTACCGCAGATATTGTTCCTGATGGAACTAGGGGAGATTCTAGTACAATCAACAGTCGAGGAGCAGAAGAAAGCGGACTTGCAACACAGAGAATTAAAACCACATTACAAACATTAAAACCGAAAACTGAGATAAAGGTTCATGTTACTAATAACGAAACTCGCAATCTTTATATTGCAGTATTGGTAATAGATAGTAGCGGTAATATTGTCCTACTATACCCATCCGATTACAACTCACCAGAGGATGCATCGCTGGTAAAACCAGGAGAGAAACTAGTTGTACCCCCTACCACAGCCAACCCGCAAAACGACTTCAAGTTTATCGTCCAAGGTCCTTCTGGCTTCCTAGAATTACTTATACTCGCAAGTACGGAACCTCTCAGAAATGCATTGCGGGGACTAAAGCAAATAGCCAAAGGTAGAGGAACACGTTCTGGCGAACCGTTAGCACTTAACCCAGATGAGTCTGTAACAGCAGTGGAGAATTTGTTAGGAGATTTGGATAATAACACCCGTAGCGGTCCAAGTATTCTTGTTACCAGAGGTGATGTAAGAGCAGTTGATACCACGCAATTAGCAGCACTCAGAGCAACTATTGAAGTCGCTGAGTAACTTCGGAAAGAGAGAGGAATAATTGTTATATTTTCTTTCTCTTTCAACTCTTTTGAGAAGGTATTTTGTAACAAAGTAGGGTTTAGTTTAACAATATTTTTTGTAATAATTCAACATTCCAATTAGACTTTACTCTAAAATAATGATAAATAATTGCAATCAAGCTAGAAATATTTATTCTGGAATAATTAAATCAAGTTTATCAATTTTATTATGTTTAGCATTCAGCACTGGTTGTAAACAAAATGCAACCATATTTAATACCGGACCATTAACTCCATTAATTAATTCGCGTTATTCTTCCAATAATTCAGTTAAAACATTAATAAAACTAAAAAAAGATAACAGAATTGACTATCAACAATACATAGAAGGTCGTCATCGTTATAATCGTGCAGCTTCCAAAATTAATGGATTAATTACTCAGATAATTATTTCGATACAAGCTAATTCCCAAATTACAGATAATAAACTTTTCAAAGACCAAATTATTGCAGCTTTTGCAGATTCAGCTAAATTTCAAACTTATGTTGAAACGGTATCTACATCTTCTAATACAAGAGGTGGAGGTGTTGGAGAGATACTTGAAAAAATAAATCCGAATACATTAATACCTACAATAATAACTGAAATAAGCGCAGCAACAAAAGCAGCTAGAAAAGCTAATTCTCAGCAAAAAGCGATTATTGTATGTGAACTTAAATCTTTATTACTTCCAGATTTTGATGAAGTAGAAGCTGGTGGAGAATTGAGAAATTATCCTAATGATGAGTGTGCGAAATTGATAAAAAGTAAGGATTTTGCACTAGAGTCAGTTAGTCCTACTCCAACTCCATCGCAGCCTCCAAAACGATAACCGTATTTGAAATTAACATAATCACAATCCATTCCCAATTAAAATAAACGGTGCCCAATAATAAGGATGATTTAAATTATTACTTATCTTTGACGATAAATTTTCACCAATCCTTTGTTTAACTATAATTCCAGCCCGTTGATTCCCTAATGCTGAAAAATCACCAGTAATCAAAGCAACTTGTGCATTTTTCAAAGCTTCGGCTTTAGTAATCTTCGGGTTTTGCAATGCGGTGTAAAATGCATCCATTAAAGCCTGGGTACCACCATCAGAAACTCTCCATAACGAAGCAATAGAAGTTTTTGCACCTGCTTTCTGCATTAAATAGCCAAAACCAAGAATTTCCTCACCGTTACCGAATTTATCACCAACACCCGTTTCACAAGCACTTAGAACAATTAAATCAACATTTGTCAAATCCCAGTTTTCGACATCACGCAAAGAAACTCTGTCGCCATTTCCAAATAAAATAAACGAATCTTCTGGTTTACCCAGAACAAAAGCAGCGTGAGTAGCTAAATGTACCAAATTATAATTACCCATTTTGGGAATAGTACTGTCAGCGCTAAAAGTTTTATTTAATAACTTGGTGGTATTTTGAATAGTTTTCGAGAGGTTTTCAACTTCTTTACCAGCGAAGGGTAAACCATCAAAATTAAACTGTTGCAAACCCACAGTAAAAGTGTAATTACCTTGGGAAAATGCAGCAGCTAAAACACGTAGATTGGTTTGACGGGGAGTATCTAAGTCATCGATGCTTGCTGCCGTGATATTGTGAGTGTTGAAGCGTTGCACCAGCCAGTTTTTACCATCGTGCAAAGCTGCAAGGGGAATATAACGCAAAGCTCCATCAGGTGCATAAATAATGGTTTTGGTTTGTGCTTGATTTAAATCATTTTCAATTGGTTTGATTAACCATTGATAGAGTTTCTTAGCTGGAGTTATCGCATTGCTATTAGGATTTTGTAATGCGCGACGGAATTCTACAATAGTGCGGTTTAAATCTTCTCGCTTGACGGATACGGTACGTCTAATAGGTGGTGAATCGCGAGAAACTAATACAAGTTCTAATCTATCTTTTAAAATTAGAGGATAAAATAACACCGCATTTTTTTGTAGATTATCACGCAAATTATTGAGATTAGTTAAGCGCAAATTCTGTTCTTGTGCAGTTTCGTTTAACTTACGTAATAATGCTTTTACTTCATCACTTTTGATAAACTTACGAAATTTTTTACTTTGAAGTTGCTGAATTTTTACAAGTTCCGAAATACGCTTTTCTTGTTGGGCTGTACATTTAGTAGAGCAGAGTTTTCGTAGCTGTGTAAGTTCTTTACCCGTAAAAATTTCTTTACCTTGAATTGCTTGTAACTCTAAAGCAACTTTTTGTTCTTGTGGAAGTAATTCTATACCGGAGGAAGTTTGTTTGTTACCGCGTACATTGGTTAAATAATCATCTAATTCTTGCACCTTGAGTAAATCAAGAACGCGCTGTGCTTCTAGAATACGGTTTTGCTGGAGAAGTAAATCAGCGAGATTACGATAGATATGAGAAACTGTTGTGGTGTAAGACTTTTGTTGTTCTTTGGGAAGAACTTTTAAGTCATTGCGAATTTTTTCAATTATATTAACTGATTGCTTGTAAAAAATAATTGCTAATTCGGGTTGATTTTGTTCGGTTAATAAGTTTGCTATATTACTGAGCGTTACCTTTTCAAGAGAACGATTTCCTGCTTTTCTACTAATAGCCAAGGCTTCTTGAAATGACTCGAAAGCTTGAGAATAATTTTTGAGACTTTGATAAACTGTTCCTAAACTATCAAGAGTATTAGCTTCACTGACAGGATACCCAAGTTTTGTAAATATTGATAATGCTTGCTGAAGGAAGTTTAGCGCTTTCGGATAATCCCCTAACTGATTGTGAACTAATGCAATATTATTCAGAGTTCTTGCTTCACCAGCTTTATCGCTAACTTCTCGGCGAACAACTAAAGCTTGATTATATATTTCGAGTGCTTGTTGATATTTCTTTGATTGGTCGTAGACTAATGCAATATTATGTAATGTTGTCCCAACACCAATTCGGTCATTATTTTCTTGACGGATTTTTAAAGATTTTTGATAAAACTCTAATGCTTTAGGTAATTGACCTAATTCATCGTGAACTAATCCGATATTATTTAGTGTTGCTCCAATTCCTTTATAATCTTTAGCTATTTTAAAAAGTTCTAATGCTTGATTTAGATAATGGAAAGCTTTGGGATACTTACCGAGTTGACGGTGAACTTCTCCTAAATTATTTAGTACATCGGCTTGTCCAAGTTCATCACCATTCTTTTGATAAATAGCTAAATTTTGAAGATAATATTGTTTTGTTTTGTCATATTCACCTTGATGAAAATAAATTACTGCAATATTATCTTGTATACCAGCTATATTGATTTCTCTTACTTTAGATATTGTATTTTTTTTGGCAATATCTAAAGCTTGCTGAAAGTAGTCTAAGGCTTGGGTCTGTTTCCCCATATCGTAGTAAACTCGCCCAAGATTATTAAGAAGTTTAGTAATAAAAATACCTTCTCTAATTGAATTTGTATCTAAATCATTGGGCGCAAGGTCATTTAGACTAGAATAATTATTTAAACTTAAATCATTTTTTTTATATCTAAGAATTGTGACATCTCTACTTCTTCCTATTCTTATTGTGGCTTCTCCTCTTCTAATTCCTCCTCCTATTAGAAATAATCTTTTTCTTTCTCTTCTTCTTAGTATCGTGCCTTCTCCAATTATTAATCCAAAACCGTCACCAGTTGCTTTAGCAATCAGTAAAACCTGTTGATAATATTCCAAGGCTTTAGGATACTCTCCTAGTTTATGGTAAATTTGCCCAATATTGTTAATAACTGTAGCTTCACCAGTTCTGTCACCAATTTGTCTAAAAATACCTAGAACTGTCTCAAAAGTTTTTAAAGCTTCTCGAAATTTACCTTGATTAAATTGTTCTATACCTTTCTTATTTAATCTATCTGCTTTAACTCTTATATCTTTTGTATTTGCTGAATCTGTTGAAGCACTTGATATTTCTATCGTAAATGGTGTTAGAAATAAAGATGTAGACAGCGAAATAAATATAGTTATTAGCAGGTGTTTAAAACGAGGATGCATAAAAAACCTCCATCAAGTTAAAAATTTACAAACAAACTTATGATGCAGTTAATATTTTTACTTACAAACACAGCAATTAAAAGGCTACATGTTACCAATTAGCTGCTATAACTTTGTATGTCTGATTTGGGGAGGGGTTATGCATGTTTGTGAAAAATTATTATAAGCTTTGTAAGAATTACCTATAAATTTGAAAATGTGGCTAGCATCTGTATTTGTGAAAAAAATATTTCTAAGTTTTAAACATTTATCCCTAATACTCTCAGAATTTCTCTAATCTATTACTTTGACATTTCGACCACACCATAAATGCTCTGTTGTTACTTTCTCTTCTAAATTTTGTGCTGCCTGACTAAAAAGTTTTTCTAGTAGTTTTTCTGGCAATCTCGAACGTGCCCGGGCATTAAGCACTTGTATCAGTTGAAGGAATTTCGACTCCTTCTCCCGTTAAATAAGCAATTATTTTACTGACGGCATTGTGGCAACTTTTATCAGTATCTAATACTTGAGATAAAAACGCCCATAATGTTATCAATGGGTCAAATAGTCGTTTCTTATATTTTATTTTTAGCTCTCCAATGGCTTTTTCAATTACCGAAGATGGTAACAATTCAATAAATCGGTAATCCCAAACATTTATTAAACGATTATCTTGAGAATTTGTACTCTTAATGTCATAGTAGTAGTAGTTAGATTTGCTTACTTGTTTCAAGTAAAGTATTTCATGAACGGGTAAGCTTTTTCTACCTACAACAAAATTTTCCATAGAAGGCATCATTATATGCCGTATATCTAAACCCAAGTTAATAAGAAATTAATGTAATTTTTTTTCTGAAGTTCTGTTCAAACAGATTAATTATCAATAATTATTTTTTTGTGTAAACCCCGAAAACAGAACAAATCTATCGCCCAAATGGTTAATGAAAAATTGTGGTTGTGGTGATTTGTTGTTTTTGGGGTTCCCCCGAATGTAGAAATGGTTTCCGAGTATTCTGGGAAAACAGATTACATATAGCCGCTTAAAAGATTACTTCTGATGTAATCATTCGTACTACATCATAGTTTTTTTATAGCGCGAAGGGAGTAACTCTAGTTGCTAGTTATTGGATTACTGATGCGATTACGCCCGCAGGGCGTAACGCCAAATAATTAAGGGTCATATTTATAGTGGGCGTTCTGCTTGCAGCAGCGCTTCGCTATCGCACAAGCATAGTAAATTATCTATTTAAGAATTCCCAACTTGGGTTATTAAATTGATTTAAAAGCTATGGTGCTTATTCTACATAGCTTGTGACTTTTCTTAGTGCCATTCGGTCTAGAATTATTCCACCGAGAACAACTGCTGTGTTGGATGGATTTACAACTCCAGCAGCTTTCTGTTAGATTTTCTTGGAGGGATTAATTATCCCTCCTAGTTAACTTGAGTTAAAGTTTTAATGCCAAGTTATACGCAATTGTTCGGTAGTTTATTGCTGACAATAAAAAACACCAAAGTAAAAAACTTTGATGCTGCGACTTCATTTTTCTAGAATTACTAATTGCCTGGTAAATTATCAGGGTCAACACCTTTTGAGCGTAAATATTGTGCTAACCGTTCTGCTCTTTCTTCTTCCGCTTGTGCCTAATCGCTTTTCTTGAATAGCAATTTCTTCTGGCATCAAATAACGATTTCCACTTTCGTCATACCAAGACAGAAATTCCTGTTCAATTCCACCAATTTCACCTTGATGTCTTTCAATACCTAAACCAACTTCTGGTAGCCATAATGGTTCTTTAATTTGTAGCTCGTAATTACCATCTACCAATTTATAAACGGACAGCGGTTGATGTTGGTCGCGGTGCCAATATTCGGGGTTGTAAATTACGTAGTAAAGTACGCCTAGTTTCCGATAAATTTCTAATTTTTCGTCGTATTCATTACCTGGAGTGTACGATACGATTTCTAATGTTAGTGTTGGTACTATGTCATCATATCCCAAACTGCATAGCTCCTGCGAGATTTTCCGCCTTTTTTACGCTCCACTCTTAAGCTTAGAAATCCATCTGGGACTACAGGTACTCTTGGATTAGCACCTGTAGTATGGTAAATTGCCATATCTACGCCGAAAAACCAATCAGTACGGCTTGCCCAAATTGAGTTAAGGAGAAACAGCAAAATATTAGGCAGAAAATTTTGGTCTTCGTTATCCACAGGAATATCATCCGAGCAAGCTAATTCGTCAGTACTTGGTAGCTCTATGAGTTTAAGGTTGTCTGAAAGCATGACATTACCCATGTATAGTACACATCCGGGTCCAATGGCATTAATTATAAGCAATTGATTAAGAATAGATTTTATTTTTAGGCAAATTTTGCAATTGGAAGATTAAATGATTTTTATGCCCGAAAAACTTAACCAATTAAATACATCTTCAGCCGTAAGTTGCCAATCTTGTAAAACATCTAACATGGGTAAAATATCTTGTTTTTCTTTTACTTCTGGTAATTGATTGGGCTGAAAAACTGTAATTGATTTATCATCTGCATCAATAAAATACCCTAACTTTGTACCATTTTTTATGCAAAATGTAATTTTACGAATTACTTTGCTTGCAGATTGTTCTGGTGAAAGAATTTCAATTATCCAATCGGGATGAATTTCAAATTTATTAGCAATCTGACCATTTTCATCTAAGGGAATATTTTCCCATTCAAACACTGCAATATCTGGAACTGTAGATTTACCTGCGAAAGTACAGCGTAATTCTGTCAACGCTAGTGCTAATTTTTTAGGTTCTCCCACTTGGTTAATGGCAGTAGATAAACAAGTTTGCAATCGGCTGTGTTTTCCTTGTGGCATAGGCTTTTGGTAGATTTTCCCATCAATATATTCACTTGCGGGTTTTGTCTCTGGCAGCTGTAAAAATTCTTCTAAGGTGGGTACTGAAGTTGACCCGATAGTTAATGTCATCAGCTATAGTTCCTTAACCAATTGTACTTTTATTTTACAATGAAGCTTTCCGTCCTTATTTTTCCGGAGAGATTATTATTAATTAACCCCTCCGGATAATTTTGAGTTAAGGAACTGGTGGTCTACCTGTCTTGTTGATTAATGTTTCATACACCTTTAAATAAGTTGCTTCATCAATCCATGCTCGATATGTCTTGCAGTGGGTTGTAACTGAATGTCCCATTAACTTGGCTCCAAAATCGGGAGTAAAACCAAACTCGAAACATCTACGTGCATAACAATGACGTAAGTTGTATGGAGGAAACGGAATTTTAAAATCGTAGAAAAAACCAGACACTTTAGTTCCTAGTTTGGCATTGGAAGAATCTTCAATTGATTTTAAATTCGGTAAGACAATTTCTTTAAGATTCCAATTTTCTGCCCATTCCGGATAAAGCGGATAAATAAATCGCTCTCCCGTTTTTGTTTCATCGCTAACTCGTGCGGTAGGAAAATCTAGCATATCAACATGAAATGCTTCGTGGGGGCGCAAACCATATGCAGCACAAATCCCATATATCCACTGCCAACCGGGGCTAGTAATTCTATCTCTTTGTTGAGCTATCTGCTTGTCAGTAGGTAGACTTCTTGGCGATACAGTTCCAGGTGAATAATTACCAGTTAATTCTTTGATTGCTTCTAAATTTCCGAGCTTTGCGAATTTACCAAGTCTACCTAAAATGTCACAAACTCTTTTACGACTCCGCGTATCCGGTTCGCTAAGACTAGCAAATTCAATCATCAAGTCAATAGATAATTCTCTATCGTCGGCGAATTGCGCGAATTTTGGAAAAACAACTTGATAATCTTTCTTCCAAGTCGTTTCGGTTTGCTGGTTGCGCTTTCTTCTTCTCCAATATTCGGCTTCAAATTTTTCTACCCAATCCAATACGGTTTCTGGTTTTGGTGCTTGGCTCAATTGCCACTCTGCCCAGTCAAACTTACCTTTATCAAGTTCTACCCTCAAAGCACGAGCTTGTTGTTCTGCATACTGCAATCCTGCAATAGTAGCTTTAACTCCTTGAGAATTTTCTTTTGTTCTTAAAGAAAGCTTTTGCTGGTAAGGTTTAGCTTTACCAGAATTCGGTTTTGGTGGAAGCGTTCCCCTTAACCATAAAGTTCCTCCACGTTTCTCAATACTGATGCCAGTATTTGAAGCCTTCAATCTACCATTCGCTTGAGCGAGACGATTATTAATATCCATAAAAATTTACCCCAAAGTTTTTAAGGGACTGTTTTTTATAGAAGATGTCACCCAATTTCAAAAATTGAAATGCGCTGTACTTTGCTGAGCAGCTTTTCTCAGATTTTAAATGGTAGCTAAAACTGTGACTAAATTTGTGACTAAAATTGTGGGTTGATTCTACCCAATTTGACCTAAAATGGTACAAACGAAGAATCAACCCCTGTAAGCTAGAAGGTGCTTGGGGAGGGGGAAACAACGGTACATTAACAAAGGCGACACCCGGATTTGAACCGGGGGATGGAGGTTTTGCAGACCTTGGTAAACCACGCAGATATAACGGTTTTAGCTTACAATCAATATTTTTACCCCAATTTTACCCCAATTCGTATTTTTAGCCCGTATTGCTCCATTAATTCACTAATATGCAATCCTGTTTTGTTAGGTTGCAAAGTTTGAGTTCCCAAGTTAATTCCATTTCTTATGAATACAAATATTGATATACTCTACAAGCAGATGTGCGTTCATATTGAGGCACAAACAATGTCAGGTGCTTATAAAAATAGCGAATATTTTATCGATTTAGCACAGCAAGACCAAAAATGTAAGGCACAAGCAAGATTAGAAACTCTTTTACTCGAAGGTATTGATTCTAAAGGACAGGAAGCAACGCCAGAATATTGGCAAGATTTGCGTTCTACGGTTTTAGATGAGAATAATGAAAAATCCGAATAACGCATGAACTGTCGTCTAATTATCAAAGACCGGGCAACCCAAGATTTGCGACAACGCCGCAAATTATATATTAGTCAACGGTAATGCCCAAATAGCTGTTAAATTATTAAATAGTGCGGAACTAACTTTTAAAAATTGCAGAAAAATCAATGGCTGCTCGCGACTTATTCCATGATGCTGTAAAACAAGCACTCTTGAAAGAAGATTGGGTTATTACAGCAGACCCACTAAAAATTAAAATTGAAGGTCATCGGTACACCGCCGTGAAACGGCGGTGCCTGCGATGACCGCCTTCCGCGGTGTCAAGCTAGAAATAGATTTAGCCGCAGAAAAAGTTTTAGCTGCTCAAAAAGCGGGGAAGAAAATAGCAGTAGAAATTAAAAGTTTCCTCAAGACTTCTGTAATCACAGATTTTCATGCAGCGCTAGGTCAAGGGTTCCCATAAGAATTTTTTTTTAGAAGAAAAAATTCTTATGGGTTCCCGTCAATTTTTGAATTATCGTCTAGCATTACAGATGAGTGAATCGGATAGAATGCTTTATTTAGCAGTTCCGATTGATACATTTGAATCATTTTTTCAGGAAAAGTTTACTCAAGAAGCAGTCAAACTTTATCAAGTAAAATTGATAATCTACAATCCTGTTGCCATAGGTAGTCGTCGAATGGAGAAATTAGAGCAATATCGATTATTTGTTCGTGAATTACTAAATAATCATGCCAAACTAGAAGAAAACAATCCTTCTAGTGAGATTGAGTGTCAGCTTATTTTCGACACCGAGCATGACCATTACCAACTTCTTGATATTGGCTGGGATGGTCTTAAACGAGTTTATAACTGTTTCATCCATATAGATATCAAAGATGGTAAAGTCTGGATTCAGCGAAACATGACGGAAGCTGATTTAGCGCAAGATTTAGTAGATATGGGTATACCCAAAAAGGATATTGTTATCGGTTTGCATCCAAGTTATAAACGTCCTTACACAGGTTATGGGGTTGCTTAAGTATTTTACAAGAGGAATAAATACCCAGCTACGAACGATAATTTCTACACTTAGTAACTAACTCCTTTTTTCAAATAAACAAACTAGACGATACTTTAAAATACTCACTCAAAGCCTTAGCTTGTGCTTTACTAATCCCTCGTTTACCATTTACGATTTCGGATACTACACCACTTGAGCCAATAATTCCGACCAAATCAATTTGACGGGTTCCACTTGATTCCTTGCGGATGCTGTAGAATTTCGTGGGGTGCAGATTCTTCTATTGGATAGTTTTCTGTCTCATAAGCTTCTACTAAAATTACAAGTAATTTATGTAAAGTTTTCTCTTCAGTACTACGATTCTTCTTAAAAGTTAGCTCCTCTACTATTTTTAATACGCGCTCCATATTCTTCTTCTGTCTCAATTGCAACAGGCATAACTTTTGTTAGAAGATTGCGGTAGGTATTTTTATCAAAATGATGGGTCATTTTTTCACTTATCTTTATTGTCCAAAAACGATTTGTTTACCCTTTATCTTGATTATCACGTCTTCGTTACAATAAAACTATTTCCCGCTCACAATATGAGTTATGACCTACACTCCACCCAAACTTCTAACTTTCGAGCAATTTATTACTGAGTATGGAGATAACGCCCGTTACGAACTTATTGACGGAGAATTACGTGAAGCAGTTGCGGTGGACGGGTTCCCCGACATAAGCAAACTGCTGAACCCGAAGGGGGACATGGAACCAACTGGTCCTCATGAAGAAGTTTCAGGAAATATTGCTGGTAGAGTTTATGCCGAGATTTTTCGCTCTAATTTGAATTGGTTGATTCCAAAGACTTGTTTGATTAAACCACCCGCAGCAGAAGCAACAGCATTACGTCCAGATGTAATTGTTTTAGATAAAGGAAAGTTAAGACAAGAACCGCTATGGGATAAGGAACCGATTATTTCTAGAGGCGATACTATTAAATTAGTCGCAGAGGTAGTAAGTACTAATTGGCAGGATGATTATGCCAGAAAAGTTGAAGAATATAGTTTATTAGGGATACCCGAATATTGGATTATTGATTTTCGCGGTTTGGGTGGTTTGCAGTTTATCGGGAATCCCAAACAGCCAACTTTTACCGTATGTCAATTAGTTGATGGTATATATCAGCAGCAGCAATATCGTTTAGGAGATATGATTTGTTCTCACTTATTTCCTAATTTACAGTTAAAGCTTGATAATGTTATGCCGTAGTTTAGTCGGCTCGGTTCTGCATCTAATTGATGAGCAATTAGTTCTGCGGCTGTTTGTTCATTTTCAAATGCTTCTCGAATAAGTTGAGATGCTTGTTCTAAGTTACCTGTCCCGTTTCGCACTAAAAGCTGCCTCTGCCAAATCCATTGCTCTGTTGTGTTTTTATTGAATTTGACTCCAGAATCTGTATTCTAAATTGCTTTCATGAATTTTACTTGACGATAAATAATTAGCTACCCGTTTTGATTTACGATGATAAATGTAGCGCCTTCTACATTACCATGAGCGATTCTGATGTTGATACTGCCCAACTTCGCAGCCAACTAATCGAGGAATTTCATCTACTAGCACCACTAGAAGAGAAGATTATCCAATTATTTTCGGTAATTTACGAACCAATTAACCGAACTTCTTTCTTGGAATGTTTTAATTACTTAGGCGCACAAGATAAGAATTACAAGCCTGTTGGTAACTCCAAGTTAAAACCCTATATTGATAACTTGTTAGCAGCAGGATTACTAATTCAAGAGCGGGGAAAAGCACCCCAATGTCACCCATTATTGGCAGAAGTTGCGACTCGCTCGGCAGTAAAATCTGAATGTTTTGCAGCAATGGCGAAAACGGTAGAGGAAAAATTACCGATTCGTCAATATTACACAGATGGGCCAAAAATTTTCCAAAATCTAACTCAACTATTACGAGAAGTTCGTTTGGGAATCTATAACCAAGATATTCCGTTTATTTACAAGCAGTTAGAAGACTACCAACGATACGGTTATCACGAAGAAAAAATAACCGATTCAGAAATATTCGAGCAAGTATGCAACAATCCCTTCGATGCAGATTGGTTTGGGACTTTATCACTGCCGTTGTACAGAAGTATATTACCCTCAATTCTGATAAATTCACTTCTGAGATTATCTTCGACTCCAGAAGCTTTTGCTGTCTTGGAATCAGGATGCGTCCAACCCGGAGAACATTCCTCAGATTTCTTACAAATGGTTTTGGCTGAACAACTGTTACTAAGGGGTTGTTTGCAAGAAACACAAGAGTGTTTGGAACGCATATCTGAAGATTATCAAAATAATGCTGCCGTTTTCTGGGGATGGTTTCACTTTCTTCAAGGAGATAACGAGAAAGCCATTAATTATTACACCATAGCGCTTAAGCACTTCAAAAAAGCAAATAATAAAAAGAAGGCATATTTTAATACTATAGGTGGATTATTTTTTATCCTGGCATTATTGAAAGACGGTTCCCCCAATCGGTTAAAAGAAGCAGAAGAATATTGTAGCTGGATTTCTCGTCAATCAGACCATTGGTTGAGGTCTACTTACGCGCAGTTGAAAATATTATTACAAGTTCAACAGGGTGATATTGCCCAAAAAGATTTTATTCTCAGTAACGATATTCCGATTTTAGAACAACAGCATAGTTTAGAAACCTTTTTTAGCGCTCTGTGTTTCTACTGGGTAGATGCAACTGAAGCCAAAAAATATTTACCTCTGATATTAGAGCCTATTTTAAGTCAGGCGATCGCGTCGGAATATCATTGGTTAGCAATGGAAACCGCAGAACTTTTATCTAGGCTCAAACCCGATAGTAGTTATGGTACCCAAGGGTCAATATTACGAGAAGATATTGGTATTGAAAGCATTGTAGATGTAATTCATCCCCAGGAGCCTTGGGAATTGTGTTTAAATGCTTTGGTAAATATTCACAAGGCACCACAAGAAGCACCAAAAGCTGTTTCAGAGAGGCGATTGGCATGGTTTATCACTTCTTATCACAGTGAATGTGTATTACAACCCCGCGAGCAGAAAATTAATGCTAAAGGTGTTTGGAGTAAAGGGCGTGTCATAGCTTTAAGACGTTTGCAAGAAAATCTTGGTGAGTTTGATTATCTCACTACTCAGGATATTAGAGTATGTGGCTGTATTGAAACTTTTACTACTTACAATCGCGGATATTATGGCAGAACGGAGTATACTTTCAACGAAAAAGCGATTTCTGTTTTAATCGGACATCCCTTGGTTTTCTGGGAAGATTCTCCTACAACAAGAGTAGAAATTGTTAAGGGAGAACCGGAATTAATTGTCAAGAAGGGTAAAGCAGGTCGTTTAATTTTAAAATTCTTGCCTCATTTTGATGAAAAAAATGATGTTGTTACCGTTAAAGAAACCCCTACCCGCATCAAGGTAATTGAAGTTAACAGCGAACATCGCCGGATTGCAGATATCTTGGGTAGAAAGAACCGATTGGAAGTACCAGATACTGCCCAAGAAAAGGTATTGGCAGCTATAAATACTGTATCAACAATGGTTACAGTTCATTCGGATATCGGTGGTGGTTTAGAAAATGTCGAGGAAGTACCGGTAGAAACTACACCCCATATTCATTTATTACCTGCTGGTGCGGGGTTAAAAGTCGCTATATTATCTCGTCCCTTTGCTGATGGTGGTTCCTATTATCCTCCAGGAAAAGGAGGTGCAACGGTGATTGCAGAAATTGATGGGAAACGCTTGCAAACTCAACGCAATTTGAAACAGGAAAAGCAATTGAAAAAGGAGATTATTGCCGCTTGTCCAACTTTAACTCGTTATGAACCACAAGATGGGGAATGGTTGATAGAAGATGTGGAAGATTGTTTAGAATTGCTGTTGGAACTGCAAGAATTAGGAGATAAAACCATATTAGAATGGCCCGAAGGGGAAAAGTTGCGAGTCAGTCACAATGCTGACAAAGATGATTTGCAATTGAAAATTAAACGTCAACGAGATTGGTTTGCTGTTGATGGTGAGTTGAAGTTAGATGATAATTTGGTGTTGGATATGCAGCACCTATTGGAATTACTGGAGCAAAGTCCCAGTCGTTTTGTTCGTTTGGGAGATGGTCAATTTTTAGCATTGACGCGGGAATTTCGTCAGCGTTTGGATGAATTGCGAGCATTTACTCAGAAGAATAGTAAGGGAATGGGTTTTCATCCTACTTCTGTGTTGGCTATGGAAGATTTAGTTGACGGTGTGGGGAAATTACAAGCAGATAAGCATTGGAAAGCCCACATTCAACGTCTCCAGGAGATGAAGAACTTGCAGCCAGAACTTCCTTCTACTTTGCAAGCTGAATTAAGAGATTATCAAATAGAAGGTTTTAATTGGTTATCCCGTTTGGCATACTGGGGAGTAGGAGCTTGTTTAGCTGACCAAATGGGTTTAGGAAAAACTTTGCAAGCATTAGCTGTAATTCTACAACGCGCACCCCAAGGAGCTACTTTAATCATTGCTCCGACTTCAGTATGTCTAAATTGGATAAGCGAAGTACAGAAGTTTGCACCTACTTTAAATCCGATTCAATTTGGTAGCGGGAATCGTCAGAAACTTTTAGATGAATTGCAGCCCTTTGATATTCTCGTATGTAGCTATGGTTTGTTGCAGCAAGAAGATGTAGCTCAAATGTTATCTCAGGTAGAGTGGCAAACCATAGTCTTGGATGAAGCCCAAGCAATCAAAAATATTGCTACCAAGCGTTCTCAAGCTGCGATGAATCTGCAATCGGAATTTAAGTTAATTACTACCGGAACTCCTGTTGAAAACCATCTAGGTGAATTGTGGAATTTATTCCGGTTTATCAACCCCGGATTACTGGGTTCCTTGGAAAGTTTTAATCAACGCTTTGCAGTACCAATTGAGAAGTTTCAGGATAAGCAAGCACGTCAGAGATTAAAGAAGTTAATTCAACCTTTCTTATTAAGACGTACCAAAACTCAAGTTTTGTCGGAATTACCTTCCCGTACTGAAATTACCTTACACGTAGAATTGAGTCAGGAAGAAATGGCAATGTATGAAGCATTGCGTCAACAAGCAGTTACTAAATTAGCTGATAGCGATGCAGCAGCGGGACACAAACATCTGCAAGTATTGGCAGAAATTATGAAACTGCGTCGTGCTTGCTGTAATTCTCAGTTAGTAATGCCAGATGCTCCACTTCCCAGTGCTAAATTGCAGCTATTTGGTGAGGTGCTGACTGAATTATTGGAAAATCGTCATAAGGCTTTGGTGTTTAGTCAATTCGTAGACCATTTGCATATCATACGTGACTACCTTGAAGAACAGAATATTAAATATCAATATTTAGATGGCAGTACTCCAGCAAAAGAAAGGAAAAAGCGAGTAGATGCTTTTCAAGCTGGGGAAGGGGATGTATTTTTGATTAGTTTAAAAGCAGGAGGTACTGGTCTTAATTTAACTGCTGCCGACTACGTAATTCATATGGACCCCTGGTGGAATCCGGCAGTGGAAGACCAAGCTTCAGACCGCGCTCACCGTATTGGACAGCAGCGTCCGGTAACAATTTATCGTTTGGTTGCTAAGGATACTATTGAAGATAAAATTGTGGATTTACATCACCACAAGCGAGATTTGGCGGATAGTTTATTGGAAGATGCTGATATTAGTGGCAAGATATCTACGGATGAGTTGTTGAAATTGATTCAGGAAAGGTAGATTAACTAATCGTTAAAACACGAAAACTGCACTCCAACCGAAATTACTTGTTTTTCCTACGTGTAATCCGGCTCGGGATAATTAGGTACTATTTTAGGTATTGTTACGAATTCTGCTGCCAGATTATCAGAAATGATAATAAAGTCCAAAGATTCAAGAATTGTAAGAATTTTATTATGATGTTCTAATCGGAAGTTCATAATTCAACTTTCAACCAAGAATCATAAAACTCGGCAATTTTTTTGATAAACTCAAGTTCATCATCTCCAAGATTGTTGAATAAATTTCTATACTTCCAACCACGCTCATAACGACCTAACATTTCCTCTAAAGTAAATTCGTAAACATTAGCAGTCTGCCAGCAAATTGATTCTAGAAAAGGTAGCTTGTCTGGTACATAAACAGTTTGAGCATTCATTTTACCCTTTGTGTTTAATAATAATGATTGTTTAATTTAAGCTTTATTTTAGCGGATTTTCATTCATTTGACTTTGGGATAAAGTTTGACAAGCGGATTTTCCTACTTCCTATTTACAAGATGTTTATTTTACTGCGATTTTCCGGGGTACCGATAACATTATCGATGACACACTCAGCAAATTTGACCTTTCACTTTTGAGTAACGATAGCGACGAGCTATTTATAACCTCCCATACTACATCACTTGAGCCAATAATTCCGACCAAATAAATTTAACTAATTGCACTAAATCACGAAAAGTGCATAACCACAACTTGCTCAGAGTTAAGAATTAATGACGGTTCAGGAAACTGCTCTGAGCCTTCTTTATAGAAAAAGTGCTTGGTTAAATTTACGCGCGTCATTTAATATGCACTCATATAATAGCAATCAGCCCCATGACTAATTCATCAACATATTATTGGACATTAATCAGAATTAATGCTGCGGGCGATCGCCAAGTTCAGTCGATTCCTTCAGCAGAGACATTTTTTAACCAAGTATTTGCTCAGTTAATTGATGTCTTAACAGCGAATAATAAGGATATTCAGTTGCAACTGTTAAATTTATATGGGGATACATCTGATGATAAAAGCGTGAATGCTCAACGCTGTCTGCTGTGCTTTATTTCTTGGGAAATCGAAAAGGTTTGCTTGAATTTAGAGAAGCAATTTGGCATAACTGGGGGTTTTACTAGTCGTGATTTACTTCCTTATGTTCTAGATGATGACGGAAGATTGCAGTCGAAAAGTTCTTATCAATGCTTTTCTTTAAAAATATTGCAGAGTTTTGATGCGACTCAAAGTAGTTTATCATCGTGGACAAATAGGAAGGTAAGACAGCATCCCGCTTTAAGTAAATTTTTGTTGGAATGTGGAATTTATCTTTTGAGTGATTGGGCAATTCTTAACGATACTCAACCTAAACAGTTGGAGCGTATTTTGAATCAATTTCACTCGTTAACTATAACGGAGATTCAACAATATAAATGGTTGTTAGTAAGTTATCATGCAGTTTATCGCGCACAAAGGTTGCAGCAACGTAAAGCTAGGAAGACAAGTAAATGTCAGCCACCAACAATAGAACAATTACAACAAATTAGCGATAAATTAAACAATATAAGTCAGGGTAAATACTGTGTTGCTGCCAATAATTTAATGTCACAATTACAGTTCTTAGCGGGATATCTGCGAGAATATCGAATTCACGTTAGAGGTGGTTCTTTAGCTACAGAATCTATAGATAATAATTATTTAGCTGTTACAAATTCTAGTGATAATCTTGAAGTTAATCAAACCAGCGAATTTTTGAAGTTATATCGTCCCCAGTTTCTTGAATGTTTGGATAATGCATTAGCTAGCGTTACACAAACACGGGTGAATAAAATGCAGCGTAAAGATGCTACTAAAGCCTCGAAATTTCTGACAGCATTAAAATTCTTTCACTGTCAGGGATTATCGATGACAGAAATAGCCAAATGTATAGAAATGAAAGCCCAGTTTCAAGTCACTCGTTTGTTAAAATTGAAAGAATTTCGCGCTGATGTCACTTATGAACTTTTGAGAATATTAAAAGTTCGCGTTTTGGAATTAGCACAAAATTATTCTTCCTTAGAAGATTTACAAGCTTTAGAATCACAAATTACTATTGCGTTGACTGAGCAAGTTACTAATTTAATTGGAGAAGCGGAAATAGAAGCGGCTGGTTCAAGAAGTGATTCAACAAGGAGTAGATTTGCAAGTAGATTATGCGAATACTTGGATTCTAGGGAGCAGTCGCAAGATTATATATAAACAAAAAATAATCATTAATTTTGAAATAAACAGTAATTACAAACCATGACTAACTTATCAACAGAAATATTACCAATGACACTAGATTTTGAACAATTACCACCAGAAGCAATTCTTCTATCTCAGTTACAAATTAACCAAGCTGTGGAACTTAGCGGTCAAATTAAAGATGAATCGAAACAATGGCAAATTTATTTGAATGCTTTAAGTTTATCAGCTTTTGAAAACTGGTTGGAATCAAGAGGTAATTCTTTTAATATAAACCGGGAAGACTGTACTATTTTAGAGCCGCGATTTGCAAATGTAATTCCTGTTGTTGCTAATTTAAAAGTCGGTGAATATAAAATTTGTCTGATTACCACCGGGAGTTTTATTGACGAACAAGTTGATATATCTAAATTTGTCGTAGATTTACCGGAATATATTCCTCATTTTTACGTTTTAGTCGAAGTTATAGAAGAGGAAGAAAAAGCGGTAATTCAAGGATTTATATCTTATAACGAATTATCATCAAGACAGCAAAGCGTTAACTTAAAACCGGATTCAGATTGGAATTACGAAATACCTTTAACTTGGTTTTGTCACGAACCAGATAGATTATTATTATATTTAAATTGTTTAGAACCAACAGCTATTTCTTTACCAGCAATACCCGCAAACCGAGTTGAAAATTTAGGACTAGTTAAGAACGAACTTATAAGGATATTACCAGAATTAAAAACACAAGAACTGTGGGAAACTTTAACATGGGAACAAGCAAGCGTAGTTTTAACTAATCGAGAATTAATCGATTGGATATATAATTTACAAACACAAGAAGAAACATCATCCACAATATCTAGACAAAAACATCTATCAGATATATTTAAATTAATTACCCAACCAGCAATTAACGTCGGACGTTGGTTATGGGATGAATTGGATGCATTAGCCGAAGAAACTTGGAATTTACTACCGAATATTGCCCCACAACCAGTAATGCGAAGTCCTGTAGAAGAATTTACAGTACTTAGCTCGCAACTGCAACAAAAAGGTTTAGAAATACCCGTTCAAGCTAGAGGTGCTTATCAAGATTTATCATTAGCTGGTGTTCCGTTGCGGTTATATGCTGTAACTTGGCATTTGCTATCAGAATCGGAACCCGATTCATGGACTTTATTGTTGATATTAGGTACCCCAGCATTAGAAAGTTTACCATCAAATTTGAAATTAAGAGTTAGCGACCAAACTGGAATTTTGGTAGAGCAAGAGGTGAATCCTGAATTGGGAAATAGTTATTTATTTACTAGAGTTGTGGGGAATTTTGATGAGAAGTTTTTGGTTAGTGTTAGTTTGGGGGATGGTGTTGAGATAACGTTACCTTTTGCGTTTGATATCAGTCGATAACCTCACCCCTAACACCTCTCCTTATCAAGGAGAGGGGGATTATGTATTTGTAGGGTGTGTTACGGCTACGGAATGTTAGCTGGGTAAACAAATATGTTATCGTTTTGCCGTAACGCACCATCGGTAATTTACTAACAATAAATACATAACCCACATCTTCCATTAAAGCTAAAATATCAATAGCACCGCAAAACAAAAATCCCATGAGCCAAAGCACTGAAGAACGGTTAAAGAATATTGGATTTTGGATTGGAGATTGCAGCAAGTTGAGGTTTACCGACGGGATAAAGCGCTTCTCAAATTAATCGAAACTTTGTTTGTTGCTGATGAATTAACTTCACCGATGTTACCTGATTTTGTTTGTCCGGTGTCGCGTTTGTTTGTGTGAGAATAATTTATGTTGGTAATTTTGCTGTAATGTACCGTCAAAAATCTAATCCTCAATTACGAGTTACTGATTAAGATATTTGGCGCTGAAGCGCAACTACGAACAAACTGCATAACCCCCAAACTCCAGGATATATACATAAACGTAACGCAGTAATCTTACATTATTTAAGTAATACTACTAGCTTTATATGTAAATTATTAATATCTTTTGGAAGTTGGGTTTATGTATTATCGCTTAAAATTAATTGCTTTGATGTCTGTTACCTCAATATTTTCACTGAATCTTCCGGTATATGGGGAAACGTCAACGCGCTTATTAACTCAAAATCCCTCGTTGTTAGCTCAAAGCTCTACAGCAGAAGTAGATAAGCTATTTGAGCAAGGGGTGTTGCTGTACCGTCGGGGACAATATTCCCAAGCTCTCGAAGTTTATCAGCGAGTACTAAAAATCCGACGACAGCAGGGTGATAAAGCGGGGATTGCTCAAACTTTGAATAATCTGGGTGAGGTTTATTTAAGGTTAGGTAAAAAAGATAAAGCTGATAAACCGTTGCAGGAAGCTTTAACTATTCGTCGGGAATTAAAAGATAGAATTGGTATTGGAGAAACTTTACATAATATTGGCTGGCTTAATGTTATGAAAAGCGAACATAACAAAGCATTAAAAATATTGCAGCAATCTTTAGCTATTCGTCGCAAAGTAAAAGATAAAAAGGGTGAAGCTGAAACTATAAAGATGATTGGGGTGGTTTATAGTTACGGCTTTAATGATAACAATAAAGCTTTGGATTTTTTTAAGCAAGCTTTAAATATTCAACAGGAAATTAAAGATAAGTCTCAAGCTAGTCGGACTCTTTTCAATATAGGAAGAACATATTTTTTCTTAAAGGATTATTCTAGTAGTTTGGAATTTTTAGAAAAAGCTAAATTGCTAAGTCGCGAAGCAGACAATCCGGTAGTAGAAGTTTTAGCATTAAAACAAATAGCATCGGTTTACTCCGAGCAAGGTAATGAAAAGGGTAGAGTGGAAGTTTTAGAATCAGCGTTAGCTTTTGCACAAAAAAACCAGTTTCGTAATGATGAACTTGATATTCTAAATTTGCTTGCAAGTATATATAACGCTAACAAAAAAGCCGCTCGTGCTAGAGATTTAGCGCAAGAAGCCGTGAATCTTGCCAGAGAGTTAAATAAGCGACAAGATGAAGCTCAAGCTTTAAATTCGCTTGGTACTGCTTATATTTCATTAAGAGATTATCAAAAAGCAGAAACAGTTTTGCTACAAGCATTAAGCATTGCTAAAGAAATTGAAGATTTGAATATTGAATCATCGGCTTTATCATTTCTAGACACAATATATTTTTTTAGAGGAGATTTTAATAAACAAATTGAAATTCGGCTTAGACGATTAGAAATTGCTAGAAAGCAAAAAGATAAGTTGGCAGAATCCAGAGCATTAATAAATTTAGGTAGTGCTTACAATAATAACGGACAATATCAAAAAGGATTAGAAGCATACCAACAGTCTTTAGCTATATTACGACAAATTGAAATTAGTAAACTAGCACCATTTCAACAAAAATGGATTGGAGTAGATGAAGTTTTCCTTTTGCAAAAAATAAGTTTTACTTACCAGTATTTAGGAGAGTACAATAAAGCGTTAGATTTCGCTCAACAGACTTTAAAGAAAGCGCAATCTATAAACCAACCAGAATATGAAGTACAAGCATTGCTTCATTTAGCTAGCTTATACGATAATGATTTTGATAAATTATCAAAAGCGATTGAATTATTCCAACAAGCTTTAAGCATTGCACGAAAAATTCAGCAACCTGAAAAAGAAGCAGAAGCTTTACTAGAATTGAGCGGATTATACAACAAACAGCGAAATTATACCGTTTCTTTAGAATATGCTCAGCAGGTTTTGACAATTGCGAAAAAATTGAATAATCCTAACTTAGAATACTTAGCTTTGAGTATGTTTACAGATATATATCAAAAGCAAGGTAAATATCAAAAAGCACTGGAATTTGCCCAACAAGCTTACGCTCTGGTGGAAGAAGAAAATATCGGGATGTATAAAAATTCTGCTTTGAATAATCTGGCTGAAATTTATTACTTTGCAGGAGATACAATTAAAGCTGAGGAAACTGCAAAAAAACTAATACAATCGGCACAAGATAATAGTAGTTATAATGAACAGTTAATGGGTTTATTACAGCTTACTAGAGCATATATAGTTCAAGGTAAATATGAACAAGGAATAGAAACAGCGCAAAAAGTTTTACAAAAATCAAGACAAAGTAAATATTTTTTAGCAGAAGTAGCAGCATCACTTTTCCTTAGCGATATCTACGAGCGATTAGGAAATTATCAAAAAGTAATTGCTGTTGCTCAACCAAATATAAGACTAGCGAGAAAAATTAATCAACGGGATAAAGAAGCGGAATTACTAATTAATTTAGGTAATGCTTATCGAGTTATCGGTGAATACACGAAAGCTAAGGATTTGATTGAGCAAGGATTGAAAATAGCACGAGAATTGAAAAGTCCTAAATTAGAATCAAATGCTTTAAACAATCTTGGCTCTTACTACTTTTCACTCAAAGATTATCAGAAAGCTTTAGAATTAACCGAACAAAGTTTAAAAATCGCTCAACAACTTAATAGTCCAGTTTTCTTAATTTCTCCTCAGTTCAATTTGGGTGATATTTACAGCAATTTAGGAGATTACCAAAAAAGCCGCGATTACTACCAAAAAGCACTAGAGACATCCCAAAAACTAAGAAACCGTCGCAGCGAAGGAAATGCTTTGTTAGCTCTTGCTAGTACCTATTTCACTCAAGGTAAAGCACAAAGAACTGTTGAATTATCTCAACAAGCTTTGGTAATATTCCAAGAAATTAAAGTACCGCAATTACAAGCTTTTGCTCATCGGATGTTAAGTATTGGTTATGGTAACTCGATGAATGATGCAAATGCTATGAAATCAGCCCAAAAGTTTTTTGAATTTTCCAAAAAAGTTGAAAATCCCATCTTTGAAAAAAATGCACTTGGTCTTTTAGGAGACTTACATTACAATTTTGGAAGAAATCAAGAAGCAATCAAAGCATATCAACAAGCAATTGCAATTCAAACTCCTGAAAAAGCAACTGGTAGTGAATGGGGACTTTATGCTGGTTTGGGTAGAGTTTATCGTAAATTGAATCAAACCAACGTTGCTATCGGTTATTACAAACAAGCAATCAACGGAATTGAAAACATCCGTCGGGGAATAGAAGGTTTACCACCGGAATTACAAAATTCTTTTTTAGATACGGTAATTGATTTCAAAGGTACTAAAACAGCGGATATTTATCGAGAATTAGCAGAATTATTGATTTCTCAAGGAAGACAAGCTGAAGCAACACAAGTATTAGATTTATTGAAAATTCAAGAAATTCGTGATTTTGCTGAAGGTAAAACTGATCCTACCAAACCCGAAGTTCCGTTAAATGATGCTGAGGAAAAGATTAAAACCAAAAGCGAGTCAATTATTGCTTTATCTAGACGTATTAGCGAATGTGAAAAAACTGATTGTAAAGAAAAAAGTCAACTTAACGATAAACTTACAGCGCTACTGACTCAGTTTAACCAAGACTTAGAACAAATTGACAAAGAAATTCGCGATCGCATTACTTCCGATCCTAATACATTTCGTCCCGGTAGTCCCAAAGCAGCGGAGATTGTTAAATCACAGTCGGGTACCGTAATGATTTATCCGTTGGTGATGGAAGATAAACTTTGGTTGTTATTATATTCCGGTAATGCTGCGAAAAAGTTTGAAGTCAAAGTATCTCGTAATGAATTGGGAACCACTGTCAAACAATTTCGTAAATTGATGGAAGATTGCGAAACACGAGCTTATTGTGGAAGTGATGATATCGCTAGAATTAAACCTGTCAGCGAAAAACTATATAGCTGGTTGATTAAACCCTTAGAAGAGGAATTACAGCAAAATAAAGTTAAAAATTTAGTATTTGCTCTCGATAGAGTTACCCGTTACGTTCCCATGAGTGCATTGTACGACGGTGAAAGGTATTTAATTGAGAATTACACGGTTTATAACGTACTCTCAGCAGATTTGACAAACACTAGCGCTAGACTTCCTGGAAAAATAGAAGATACAAAAGTCTTAGCAATGGGAGTATCAAATGCTGTGGGTGGTTTCTCAGCACTAAATAATGTATCAAGGGAAGTAGATAATATTGTCAGAAGCAGCAAAAGAGATAAAGGAGTTTATCCAGGAAAAGAATATCTCAACGAATCCTTTGATTATAAAACCTTGCGAGATAATCTTACAGGAAACAATATTTTACACCTTGCTACTCATGGTGAATTTGTTCCCGGTAAGAAAAAAGCATCATATCTATTATTAGGAAAAGGTGAAAAATTAGAAATACCTCAAATACAGACTTTAGCAGGATTAAGCAATATTCATTTGGTAGTACTTTCCGCTTGTCAAACAGCACTCGCTAGCAAACGTCAAGATGGTGTTGAAACCGCAAGTTTGGCTTATTCTTTTCTAAATACAGGAGCGAAATCGGTTATTGCTTCATTATGGCAAGTTGCTGACAACAGTACTAGCGAATTGATGCAAAACTTCTACAATAACCTCGCCAAAAATAAACAAAAAATTACTAAAGCCGAAGCGATGAGATTAGCTCAATTGCAGTTACTTTATAACAAAGATGTGACCGTGGATGATATTAAAAGAGCCGGTGGTTTGATTTCAGAACCAACATCACCAACAACTGGTAAAAAATATGAATCAAAAAATTTTGCTCATCCTTATTATTGGGCACCTTTTGTGTTGATTGGGAATGGATTGTAACAATTTGAATAACCTCACCCCTAGCCCCTCTCTTTGTGAAGGAGAGGGGAGAGTCTGTAACGTTTTTTGAATAACCTCGTAAAATATCTCGTTTTCTTCAGATTATAATTTAACCGCCGGTTTACCAATGCCCAATGCCCAATTCCCAATTCCCCATGTCTAATTTAAATCTTAAAATCCAATTAATCGAAAAAACCTGCTTATTTGAACTTGCTTGGGGTGATAGTCAACAGCTTAATGCTACCTTAACTTATCCCCAAACAATCACTAATTTATATCACGAATGGCAGCAGTATTATCTAAAGTTTTATAAAAGTTCGTTCAGAGGAAAAGTAGCCGATATCGGAACTATAGCACCACCGACCATAGATTGGCGTGCTAAATTAGTAGAAGCAGAAACAAAGTTTTTATATGAATTTCGTCACTGGTTACGCAGTGCTGAACTATATCAAATCCGCTCTACAATTGCTAAAATCCCAAATGCTAATATTTTTTTAACTTGCAACTCTTTAGAATTAGAACATTTTCCTTGGGAAGCTTGGAATATTGGTAGTGAATTCGCTGTTAATTCTGATATTAGGATTGTTCGTAAACCGATTAATATTAGTAAACCAAATACAATTCCTATTCGTCATCGGAAAGCCAGAATTTTAGCAATTTTGGGTGATGATACTGGTTTAGGATTTGCAGCAGAAAAAAAGGCTTTAAATTCATTAAAAAAAGTTGTTGATGTCAAATTTATTGGTTGGGAACCGGGAAAGGATATTAATCAATTAAAACAAGAGATTGTAGTCAATTTATCTGATAAGATTGGCTGGGATATTTTATTTTTTGCGGGACACAGCAACGAAACGAATTTGACTGGTGGGGAAATTGTTATTGCTCCGAATACCGCTTTATATCTGAATGAAATTGCACAACCTTTAACTATTGCGAAAGAGAATGGTTTACAGGTAGCAATTTTTAATTCCTGTAGCGGATTGAGTATTGCTAATAAATTAATTGATTTGGGATTCTCTCAAGTTGCAATTATGCGAGAAGCAATTCACAATCAGGTTGCGGTTGAGTTTTTTATGCAGTTTTCTCAAGCTTTAGCTGAATATAAAGATGTTCACCAATCTTTGCTTGAAGCTAGCAATTATTTACAGCAACAAAATTATATTTATCCAAGCTCTTATCTTATTCCTTCATTATTTCGACATCCAGCAGCGGATTTATTTCGTATCGAACCTTCTGGATTTAAACAAATTATCAAAAATATTAAACCAACAGCTTTAGAACTTGCTGCAATTTCCGTTTTAGCATTAATTAGTTTACAGCTTCCCGTACAAAGTTGGTTATTAGAAAAACGAATTTTAACACAAGCAGTATATCGTAATCTCACAAATCAAGTTGATGCTACCACAACTCCCCCAGTCTTACTCGTAGAAATAGATAACGAATCAATAAACAAAGCTGGAATTTCCAACCCCCGACCGATAAACCGCGAGTATATGGCGCGAATTGTTGATAAACTGGTAGAATTAAAAGCCCCAATTGTGGGAATTGACTACTTATTCGATAGACCAAATAACAATGATAATCGTTTATCAAACTCCATAAAATCGGGATTAGCTTCATCTCAACCGACAAGCTTTGTATTTGCTACAACCCGCGATAATAACGGTAACTGGTTGACTATTAATCCTCAAATTGCCAGCGATAACTGGAGTCTGTTTGGAGAGATTGAACTTTTACCCTGGTATATGCAGCTATTACCCAGTTCAAATAATAACCCCAAACCCAGACCTTTCGCTGCTCTTCTAGCTCTTTCTCAAGAATTAAAGCAATTACCCAAATCACCACAACCAAAATTAGAAAATAAACAACAGTTTTGGAATCAGATAAATATATACATCAATAATGATGCTAATAACAGCACGATTCTGAAATCAGAACGGACACGCTTGCAACCACTGACAGCATTTAGCTATTCTATAAGTCAAATGTGGTTGCATCCCATCATCGATTTTTCCATTCCTCCCAAACAAATATATCAAAGCATCCCCGCTTGGAAATTATTGGAACAGGGATTAGGTAATGATAAAAAAACTTCACCTTCTCAAATTGTAATTATAGTTCCTGGTGGGTATGGAGAAGCAGGAACTTCAAAAGATAACGAAGATAACTTCGAGCTACCTGCTGGAATGCGTTATTGGAGAAATCAAGAAAATCCTGATAATACCCGTGGTGTGCTGACGGGTGGTAAAGCTCACGCATATATGACCCATCATTACCTGAAAAACAGAATGGTGATACCAATTCCCGATTTATGGATGATTGGTTTAACTATAATACTAGGTAAAGTTACATCATTGTATCTAAGTAAAAATCCGGAACAAAATCGAAAATATTTAATCTTAATTACTATCGGTTACGCCACCATTTCACTAATTAGTTTACAGCTTTATATCTCATCCGCAGCGATTCTTTTACCTTGGCTTTTACCAACAATCACTTTTTGGTTCTACGTTCTGAGTGCTGTTACTAAAAAAAAGACTTAATCAATGAATAAAATTCAATCAGTGTTACGTAGTTCAATCTTATCAGCAACAGCTTTCATCAGTTTATTTTCCTTAACTCTCCAACCAGTTTACGCTCAAACTATTTCCTTAAAATTAGCATTTCGTAAAGACCCAGAACCACCTATAAAACCAGTCAAAGGAACATCCCGTGGACCCTTTTGTTTAATATCCCCAGATGCTCCTGGTAAAACTAGAATTATCTGGAACACCAAACCATTCTTCCTCTGGAAAGGTGAGATCAAAAAAATAGCAATAGGAATTCCAGGTAGTAAAGAATACCGAAAAACTAAAATTGTTACCGGAAATCAAAATGTAAATTATACAGGTCAAGCATTAGAACCTGGTAAGTCATATAGACTATCAATTTTCTTAAGCGAACTTGACAATGCTTCTCCTACCATGTCCATCCCATTCAAAATAATGGAAGCACCGAAGCGAAATCGTATCGGTGCAGAATTGAGACTTTTGGAGATATTACAGCAAAATCAAGGTGCAGATGCAGAGAAAATAGCGCAGAGAAAAGCCGAATATTTCGCTGATAAAGGATTATGGATGGATGCTTTACAACAAGCTTATTCTGTTCCCAATCCATCACCCGAATTGTCCCAGAGAATGGAAGATATTCCTAACGAGCTGTGTAAATAAAAGATAATCAGGATAAACAAAGCTGATGTAGAGACGTAGCAATGCTACGTCTCTTTCAATTGTTGGGTCAATCGGTTCGTGTTTTTTTGCATACCCCTCACACCACCCAGATATATAAAAAAATAGGGAAGCGAAATTAAATTTATTTAATTGTTTAAGTATTTAATTTCAAAACTGCATACCCCCGAAACACTGAGAAATATAAATAAATAGAACACCACACAGGGTTCATAAAGTAAGTACATCTACTATTAATTCCGATAATTCATTAACCAAAACAATAACTTAACAAGTAGGAGCGCAAATGAAAGGTTTAAAAGCATTATCTGCAATCGTTGTACTCAGCTTTATGGTAGTTGCTCCCAGAGTCAACGCTCAAACATTACCCAATACTAATACCAAGCGACAGACTGAGAAATTACAAGTTGAATCAAATTCAAATCAAGACAAAGCTAGAAGTTACTTCAAGCAAGGATTGAGTCTTTTGGGAGCGAAAAAATATCCTGAAGCAATCAAAGCTTTCAACGAAGTAATCAGAATACAGCCAAATAATCAATATGGTTACTTGGGTAGAGGAATTTCCTATTTTCGCCTGAAGCAATATCAGCAAGCAAAGAAGGATTTAGATAAAACAATAGAACTAGATAATTCAATAGCTTATGCTTACTTTTACCGGGGAATTACTAACTTTATGTTCGATTATAATAATAATGCAATTACAGATTTACAAACGGCAGCGAATCTATTTGATAAGGATGGAAAAGCAAAACAAGCCCAAACATGCCGTTATCTAATTAGGAAAATTCGTAATACATAATACCTGAAATCGCCTTCACCCTCAAAGGGTGGGGCTACAATTACAAAGCCCCTCCGGGTATCTCCTCCGGAGAGGCTGCGCTAACACCACTCCCCTCAAGGTCGGGAGGACGACCCACGGGGGTGGGTTCACTATCTGCGTAGGCTTAAAAAGCCCCCTAGATGAGCGGGGGGCTGGGGAATCTTAATCTTTACAACAAAAGCAAAATCAAACAATGAAGTTCTCACAATCATTTCCCAGTATCGCGCTATCATTTATCAGCATTCTCACTTTTTCTGCATTACCTTTGAATAGCGCAATAGCTTTAGAAGAATCACCTACTAATCTAAAAAGCAATTTTCTTCTATTATCGCAAAATACAACTAATTCAATCTCAACAGAGCAAATTAAACAAGTTGCGAAAAATCAAAATGCCACATTGGTTCAATATTCGCTGTTGAATGAAGATACACAAGAATCAGAATTAGTAATGTGGGTGATTAAACCTACAGGTGAAATTATCATGCGTCGTGTTGATTTAAAAGCTTGGAAACAAAAATCAAGGACTTCGCTTTTAGAATTAATTACTAAAACTAACAGCAAGTTTAATTCGGGTAATTACTTTAATAAAGGAGGAATTTCAATAGAAAAATATACTGGCGCAAAATCTCCTAAAACTGAATTAAAAAAACTTCATCAAGTATTAATTCAACCCATAGCTGATTTATTACCCAAACAACCAGAAGAAAGAGTTATTTTTATCCCTCAAAATAAATTATTCCTCGTTCCCTTTGCAGCATTACAAGATAACAACGGTAAATATCTGATTGAAAAACACACAATATCTACCGCTCCCTCCATTCAAGTATTAGATTCACTTTATCAGCGAAAAATTGCACGTAACGGAGAAAAATCATTTGTCCCTAAAACCATGACAGATGATGAATTATTGATAGTAGGAAATCCCACAGCACCAAAAGTATCCTTGACAAAAGGAGATGCTTGTAAACCACCATCATTACCTGGTGCAGAAAAAGAAGCAAAAAACATTGCACAGATATTAAAAACTCAAGCATTAACGGGTGATGCTGCGACAGAAACCGCAATTGTGGACAAAATGTCACAAGCGAGAATTATTCACTTAGCAGCAATGACTTATCCCAATGATTGTAAAACAAATAACTCTCCCGGTGTAGTTGCGCTTGCTTCTTCCAATCAAGATGATGGTTGGTTGAGAACATCAGAAATCGAGAATTTAAAGCTCAAAGCCGATTTAGTTGTTTTGTCAGGTTGCGAAACAGCTTTGGGGAGAATCACAGGTGATGGTGTAATCGGGTTGTCTCGTTCTTTCTTTGCTGCTGGGGTAGATAGCGTCATTGGTTCGCTTTGGGATATTCCTGATGAGCCAACAGCGACATTGATGACGGAATTTCATGCTAACTTAAGTAAAAACACTGATAAAGCGGGTGCATTACGTCAAGCGATGTTGGAGACGATGAAAAAGCATCCTAATCCTAGGGATTGGGCGGGTTTTACGTTGGTTGGTTTGTTGTGATGTGGGGAGTTATATAAATGGGTTATTACAAAATTGGGCGGAGTGTTTTAGTTAGTTTGTTGGTGGTTTTATCTGCTTCGTTTGTTCCGAGGTTGTCGGTGGGTTTGATGACATCGGGGGTTTTGGCTCAGACGGTGGATGTACGGAAAGCGGAAGCTGATAGGTTATTACTGCAAGGACTTGAACAGTATCAAACCAGTCAATTTACAGCTACATCACAATCTTGGGAACAAGCACTAAAAATCTACCGGGAAATTAAAGACCGTAAGGGAGAGGGTGCTGTACTGGGAAATCTCGGTATTGTCTACCTTTTCTTGAGAAACTACCCCAAAGTTATTGAATATCAACAACAAAGGTTGGCTATAGCACGGGAAATTAAAAACCGTAGAGGTGAGGGTCAATCACTGGGAAATCTCGGTATTGCCTACTATTTCTTGGGAGACTACCCCAAAGCCATTGAATATCAACAACAAAGGTTGGCTATAGCACGGGAGATTAAAGACCGTAATGGAGAGGGTACTGCACTGGGAAATCTCGCTAATGCCTACCAATCCTTGGGAGACTACCCTACAGCCATTGAGTTTCATCAACAAAGCTTGGCTATAGCAAGGGAAATTAAAGACCGTAGAGGTGAGGGTCAATCACTGGGAAATCTCGGTGTTGTATACCGTAACTTGGGAGACTACCCCAAAGCCATTGACTACTATCAACAAAGCTTGGCTATATCACGGGAGATTAAAGACCGTAATGGAGAGGGTACTGCACTGGGAAATCTCGGTGTTGTATACCGTAACTTGGGAGACTACCGCAAAGCCATTGACTACCAACAACAAAGCTTGGCCCTAGCACGGGAAATTAAAGACCGTAGAGGTGAGGGTCAAGTACTAGGAAATCTAGGTCTTGCCTACTTCTTCTTGGGAGACTACCGCAAAGCCATTGAATTTCATCAACAAAGCTTGGCTATATTACGAGAAATTAAAGACGCTAAAGGTGAGGGTCAAGTACTGGGAAATCTGGGTAGTAGCTTCCTTAAGTTAGGTGACTACCCCAAAGCCATTGACTACCAACAACAAAGGTTAGCGATCGCACGAGAAATTAAAGACCGTAGAGGTGAGGGTGCAGTACTAGGAAATCTCGGTCTTGCTTACCATTTATTGGGAGACTACCCCAAAGCCATTGACTACTATCAACAAAGCTTGGCTATATCACGGAAAATTAAAGATCGTCAAGGTGAGGGTAACTCACTAAACAATTTAGGACTTGCTTACTACAAACAAGGAAATTTGACTTTAGCGGAAACGACCCTCACAGAAGGCATAAAAGTTTATGAATCTCTCCGGGATCGGGAATTAAACGATAGTGATAAAGTTACTTTCTTTGACACGCAAAGTAATACCTATCGCACTTTACAACAAGTCCTCATCGCCGAAAATAAAAGTACGGCGGCTTTAGAAATATCCGAACGCGGACGGGGAAGGGCTTTTGTCGAACTACTTGCTTCGCGCTTATCTACTAACCCCCAAGAACAATTCCCTAATCCACCAAATTTTACTGAGATTAAACAAATTGCCAAACAGCAAAATACTACTTTAGTCCAATATTCCATTATTTATGATGAATTCAAAATTGCAGGTAAGCAACAGTGGAAAGAATCCGAACTATATATCTGGGTAATCAAACCCACTGGTGAAGTCACATTCCGCAAAGCAGACTTAAAACCATTGTGGCAAAAAGAAAATACAACTTTAGCCGAACTCGTAACTACCAGTCGCAACTCCATCGGAGCAAGAGGTGCAGCTTTTCGCGGTATTGACGTATCTTTCAACCCCGACGCACCCAAAGCAACCAATAAACTAAAACGTCTCCACGAATTATTAATCAACCCCATCGCTGACTTATTACCCAAAAACCCTAGCGCTAGAGTTACGTTTATTCCTCAAAGTAGTTTATTCCTCGTTCCCTTCCCAGCACTCCAAGATAAAAACGGTAAATATTTAATCGAAAAACACACTATTCTCACATCCCCATCAATTCAAGTTTTAGAATTAACCCGCGAAAAAAGGCAGCAGATTGGGCAACGGATGGGGAATAATATGTTAATTGTTGGTAATCCAACTATGCCGAAAATTCCTCCCAAAATTGGTGAAGCACCGCAACAGTTAACACCACTACCGGGAGCGGAACGAGAAGCCAAAGCTATTGCTAAATTATTCGGAGCTAAACCGCTAATCGGCAATAAAGCTACAGAAACTAAAGTTACTCAACGCTTACCTCAAGCGCGATTGATTCATTTAGCTACTCACGGTTTATTTGATAATGTTCAAGGTTTAAATAGTGGAATCGCTTTGGCTACAGGGGGAAATCAAAACAGCGATGGTTTACTAACTGCTGGGGAAATCCTTGATTTAAAATTAAATGCTGAATTAGTTGTATTAAGCGCTTGCGATACGGGAAGGGGACGCATTTCTGGTGATGGGGTAATTGGTTTATCGCGTTCTTTGATTAGTGCTGGTGTACCTAGCGTATTAGTGTCGCTGTGGTCGGTACCGGATGCGCCTACAGCAGAGTTAATGACAGAATTTTATCAAAATATTCAAAATAATCCCGATAAAGCCCAAGCGTTGCGACAGGCGATGTTGAAGATAATGAAACAGCATCCAAATCCACGCGATTGGGCAGCTTTTACTTTGATTGGGGAAGCGGAGTGATTTTTGTAATTCGGGTGTTTGCATAACACTGGCAATGAAAAAAGGGAGACATTTTATGATAATGTCTGATTGTTTTTATAGGAAATTTCATATAAAATGACAGATGATGAAGATATCATAGAAGTGCCTTTACGTCCTCTCGTTTGGATGGGGAATTCTCGCAAAAATATCCGCGAGTTTCCCGAACAAGTGCGTGCATCTGTAGGTTATGCGTTGCAGTTAGTGCAAGCAGGAGAAACACCAATAGATACCAAGATTTTTAAAGGTGTTGGTAGCGGAGTTTACGAAATTGTCAAACGCTACGATACCGACACTTATAGGGTCGTTTACGCTGTTAAGATTGGGGAAAATATCTACGTATTACACGCTTTTCAGAAAAAATCAAAGCAGGGGATTAAAACCCCTCAAGCTGATATTGACTTGATAAAACAACGCTATAAAGATGCCCTGGAGAGGGAAGAACAAGCATGACACAGGAAAGCGCTTTTGAAAAAAGCAGTGGTAATGTATTCGCTGACATTTGGTTTAGAGAATGCAGAGGAAATGTTTACCCGTGGTAAAATCGGAATTCACGTACTTCGTCTGTTAAAACAACGTGATTTGAAACAGCGAGAAATTAGCGAGCTTTTAGGAATTCCCCAGCCAGAAGTATCTCATTTAATGAAAGGAGAATTTCAACGCTTCAGCGAAGGTAAACTCTTAATATTTCTCAAGCGACTTGACACAGAAGTTACTTTGCATCTTCGTTCTCGTAATGGGGAAAATCAATCTGCTGATACTGTAATCTCTTTATAGTTTAAGAAGAATATAGGAACAAAAAAAATTTTCACATTTGACATTAGAAGTCTATTTCTAAATCGTAACACTAATGTAGAGACGGGGCGTATTGCTACGTCTCTTTCAATTCGTGGGCTAATCGGTTTGTGTTTTTTTGCATAAGCTCCCCAATACCCAGATATATAAATATATAGTTACCAGATTACTGGTGATGCATAGGTCACTTAATCATCGTCAAGGTGCATTTACTGGCAGAATCCAGCTAAATTCTGCCTTTCTTAACCGTCTAATAAATATAGTAATTAAATGTTGGAATTATGAATCAAAAGTTTTTTATCGTTGATAGTCAACAGTTATGGGTAAATGAAACAATTAAGATAGTGCGATCGCGATATCCCCAAGCTGAAATTATCGCGTCTACGAATGCTATCGATTTTCTTTTGCAATTATCAACATATAAACCCAATTTGGTTGTGATGGATATTTCGATTGCAGAAAAACCTGGAGAAATACCGTCAGTTAATACGGGAATGCAGCTTTTGAAAAAAATCATGCTGAATTATCCCCAGTTAAATATTGTTGTTCAAAGTTCCCATATTAAAAAATTAGTGCGGATGAAACCCGAGATTGATGCACGAATAGGAGGTTTTACCGTAGCGGATAAAAATCTTTCCACTGCTGAATTTTTGCGAAGAGTTGAATGGAGTTTGCACGAATTAATTAATACTAAAGATATTCAGTATATAAATTCAGCTTCGCAAGTCAAACCAGAGTGGTTGAGATTGTTGGATTTAGCTTTTGGAGAAGGATTGCAAGATAGAGTTATAGCCAAACATATTTGTGTCTCCGAAAGGATGGTAAGGCATTATTGGGAAAGGGTGCAAGATGCTTTAGGTCTTGATTGCGATGAGTTGAAAAATCAAGGAAAGAACTTACGAATTGTCACTCAAATCCGCGCTAGGGAAGTGGGGTTAATTGATTGACAACAATAATCTGTAATTCATGCAATACTATATATTTATTGCATCATAACTAGTAATAATACTTAATTTTATAGTTTTTAATTTTTGGAGAAAGAAATTGGTTTATCGCTGTCTTAAAAGTGGAAGTTTTGCAGTATTTTTTCTTGTATTATCCTTTGGATATCCTATAGAAATATTTAGCGGACAAAAGAAATCGATATCAGCAGTTGCTCAAACACCCCAATTACCAAAACCAGCAACTGAAAATAAGAAAACTAATCAAAATCAAACATCCGAAGCTAGGTTTGTAGATTACTTTGCTCAGGAAAGACTACTTCAAGGACATCAAGGAAGTGTCAACAGTGCGAGTTTTAGTCCTGACGGTAAATATATTGTTACTGCTGGTAGTGATGGTGATGCTCGGTTATGGAATATTTCGGGTGTAGAGACGCGATATATCGCGTCTCTACAAGGTCATAGTGGTAACGTAAAAACTGCCAATTTTAGTCCTGACGGTAAATTAATTGTTACTTCTTCCTTTGACGGAACAGTTAGAATATGGAATCTTTCAGGAAACGAGTTAGCGGTATTGAAGGGACATCGGGGAAACGTTTACAGCGCGAATTTTAGTCCCGACGGTAAGCAAATAGTTACAGCAGGTGCGGATAAAACAGTTCGTGTTTGGGATGTTTCTGGTCAGCAGCTAGCGGAAATTACTGGTCATAGCGGTAGCGTTTATAGTGCAAATTTTAGTCCCGATGGTAAGCGGATTATTAGCGCTTCAGCAGATAAAACAGCGCGGTTGTGGGATTTATCGGGTAAATTAATCGCAAAATTGCAAGGACACACGGATACAGTTTGGAGTGCGAATTTTAGTCCCGATGGTAAGCGAATTGTAACTACTTCGGATGATAAAACAGTACGTATATGGGATGTTTCGGGAAAGCTGTTAGCGGTATTATCGGAACATAATGAAAGCGTTTATAGTGCGGATTTTAGTACTGATGGAAAGAAGATTGTTACCGCTTCGTTGGATTTTACAGGATTGATTTGGGATGCTAACGGGAAGTTGGTAGGGAAGTTAGAACAGCATACTGGTGGGGTTAATAGTGCTGGTTTTAGTCGTGATGGGAAGTGGATTGTTACTGCTTCTAATGATGGCACGGTGAGGGTTTGGGATGTAAATACGTCGATTTTTACAGGATTATATTCAAATCAGCAAGAGGTAAATAATAAATCCAATCCAAATATATACAATCAAAAATTTAGCCCTGATGGTAAATTTTTAGTAACATCTTCTGAAGCAGGAACCCGCTTATGGGATTTATCGCGTCAGGAAATGGTTGAACTTGCTATTGATAATACTAAAAATATTTCTTTCACTTCTGATAGTAAATTAATTTTGACTCAATTTTATTCAGGTGTTTATGTTTGGAATACAAATGGTAAGTTAGTAACCAAGATAGATAGAATATTTCCGAAATTTAATACATACAATAGCCCAAGCTTTAGTACAGATGGCAAACTAATTATTAATGCATCAAGCGAAAATGCAAAAATATGGGATATTTCAGGTAATTTAATCGCAGAACTGGAAGGGAGTCAAGATAAGGAAGTTAAAGCAGCAAGCTTTAGTCCGGATGGAAAAATGATTCTCACCGTATCTAAAGATGGAAAAGCTAAATTATGGAACATTGCCGGTAAAATGCTTGTAGAAATTAAAGGTGTTTTACCTAAGATTGGTTCTATCAGTTTTAGTCCGGATAGCAAGCAGATTCTTATTGCTTCTTCTGATTTACAATATTATAAGTATAAAGATTCGGTCAAAATTTGGGATACGAATGGTAATTTAATCAAAGAATTTACCGGAGCAATTAAAGGAAGTCTTAATCCGGACAATAAACCAGTATTGGTTCGAGAAATTGAAGGAAGTTTTAGTCCGGACGGTAAACTAGTTACTATTACATCTGCTGGGAAAACTCAGCTATGGGATAGAAACGGTCAATTGCTGACTAAACTTGAAGGAGTAGCACCTACTTTTAGTGTAGATGGTAAACAGATTGTCACCATAGATACTCAAGGAACTATTAGATTATGGGAAAATTATGGTAAACTTCTAGGGCAATTTCGGGTAACTTTAAATGGATTAGGAACAACCAGTTTTAATCCAAAGGTTTATTTTAGTCCAAATGGTAAACATATTATTTCATCGAGCAATAAAATTGCTGGAATGTGGAATTTGTCCGAAAAATTACTAGCTCAATCTAGTTCATCAACCAATACTTCTAAAATAAAACCATCTTCAAACTCTCCATTACCGAAAATACAACCATTCAAACCCCAACCCAAATTCCTAGGTAACGATATTAAAAATGCTCAATTTAATTCAGGTAGTAATCTGATTCTCACAACTGGAGATAAAACTGCTGGTATATGGGATTTATCTGGAAAACAACTAGTAGAATTTAATCAAATAACTTCGGCTGAATTTAGTCCAGATGGTAAACAAGTTTTGACTGCTCATGATGACGGAACAGTTAAATTTTGGGATACTAGAGGAAATTTACTATCAACTCTACAAATTAGCGACAGTGAAATCTATAGTGCTAAATTTAATCCGAATGGAAAGTCAATTATTGTTTCATATTATAAAAACGTCGCTGTATTGGATTTAAATGGTAAGCCAATAACTGTTTTACCAATTGAGAATGGTTTGTTAAAGGGAAATGCAAGTTTTAGTATAGATGGTAAGCGAATTTTGACCGAGAATGATGAAGGAACTTACCAAATGTGGGATATTTCCGGTAAACTTTTGACCACTGTTGAGCAACCCCAAAAAGACCTTACTAATAAAATAGTTTTTAGCCCAGATGGTAAACTAGTTGCTACCGCATTTATTTCCGATAAAATCATTCGTATCAAAGATATATCCGGTAAATTAGTTACGCAGCTTGATAGATATGAAGGTATTAAAAAAAGCATAAGTTTTAGTCGAGATAGCAAGCGAATTCTTGTTTCATATGATGGTATTGCTCGTTTATGGGAAACTAATGGTAAATTAATTACCGAAATTAAGGTAGACAATGAACCAATTGAGAATGCTAGGTTCAGCTATGATGATAAACGGATTATAGCAACTGGCGGTTTAAGTAAAATTACTCGGATATGGAATCTTTCTGGAGAACAAATTGCTTCCATAGAAGGGGATAAAGCTATGTCCAGCATTCGAGAATTTAGCCCGGATGGAAAGTTGATGGTTGTTGTATCTGACGACACAGCGCGATTATGGGATTTATCGGGTAAAATGCTAGCGGAATTAAAAAAATATCAGCCTCATGTCATTAGTGCTAATTTTAATCCGGATGGAAAAAGTATAGTTACTGCATCTGGAAATAATGCCTATTTATGGGATACTAATGGTAAATTATTAGTAGAATTTAAAGGGCATCAAGAGAGTATTACTAGTGTCGGTTTTAGTCCCGACGGAAGACAGGTTATTACTACATCTTGGGATAATACTGCTCGTATATGGGATTTGTCAGGAAAAGTTGTAGCAGTACTTCAAGCACATCAGCTTGGGCTGAGTAAAGCTATTTATAGTCCGAATGGTAAGCTAATTGTTACTGTAGGTTCTCGGGAAATTTCTGATAAAATTGTTTTCTTATGGGATTCTACAGGAAAGTTGATTGCTCAACTTAAAGGACATGAGAGTGGAACCAACTTTGCAAGTTTTAGTCCCGATAGTAAAACAATTCTAACTGCATCTAGTGACAGTACGGTTAGATTATGGGATATATCCGGTAAACAATTAGCTATTTTAAAAGATGCTGCTAATGTTGATAATAGTTACCAAAATCAAGTTTACAGGGCCAATTTTAGTCCGGATGGTAAGTTAATTATAACTTCATCTCCAGATAGTAATGTTCGTATATGGGATACGAGTGGAAAATTAGTCAAGAAATTAAAAGCTGAAGAATCTGAAGTCAGAATCAGCCGGTTTTAGTCCGGATGGTAAGTTAATTATCGCTACATCTTCTGATTTTGAGGATAGCTATGTAAATGTCTGGGATACGAGTGGAAAATTAATCGTTAACCAAAAATTCCCTAAAATTAAAATTACTGCTGCCAAGTTTAGCTCTAATGGAAAGCATATTATCACCGCATCTAGTGACGGTATTGCTCGTTTATGGACTACTTCTGGTAACTTAATCGCCGAACTTAAAGGACATCAAGGTTCGATTCTTGATGCCAATTTTAGCACTGATGGACAACGTATCGTTACTGCTTCTCAAGATGGTACTGCTGGTATATGGAACACCAATGGTAAACTTCTTTCCACTTTAAGTTTATCTACTTCTTCTTCTCCCAAAATTGAAGCAGACAAACTCCGCGATTTACAATTTTACGCTCCTAACTGCGAGCTTGCATTTAAACCTTGGGAAAAAGCATTAAAAATCTATCAAGATATTTCCGATACAAAAAACCAAGCAATTATTCATCAAAAACTCGGTAATGCTTATTATTGCATTAGCGAATATACCAACGCAATAAAATCCTACAATCAAGCATCAAGCATCGCTCAAAAATATAATTATCCACAAATCCAAGTTAAAAATATTCTAAATCTTGGTAATGTTTACAATACTCTTGCTGACTATCAAACTGCAATTAACAAATACAACGAAGCTTTAAAACTCATTCCACAAGAAAACTCCCAAGTCAAAGCCGAAATTCTTCAAGGGAAAGGAAATGTTTATTATTCTCAAGGTAAATACAGCGAAGCAATTCAAAATTACTCCCAAGCATTAGACATCGATAAATCAAATAATAATACTGTTGGTGTCGCTGAGAATAAAGTAAAACTGGCAGATATTTATTTAAAATCTGGAGATATCAATAAAGCAATTCAATTCTATAAAGAAGCATCAACAAACCAATCTATCGAAGCGCTAGCAGGCTTAGGAAACACCTACTTCTTCCTTGGTGACGTTACAAAAGCAATTAATTTCTATCAACAAAGCTTAGAAAAATCACGCCAAATCGGAGATAAAGAAGCAGAAGCCAATGCATTAAACAACCTTGCCAACGCATTACGTAAATTAAATAAAGACAAACTCCCCGAAGCTGAAAAATATCTTTTTGCTGCTATCGAAATATGGGAAAATCTCCGAGTTAATTTAGAAGATGCAAACAAAATATCTATCTTTGAAAAACAAACTCGCACCTACCGACTTTTACAAGAAATTCTCATTGCTCAAAATAAAATTCAACAAGCATTAGAAATTAGCGAAAGGGGACGTGCAAGAGCTTTTGTTGAGTTACTTAGCAAACGATTATCACCAGATAACAACGAACAATCTCAAATTGCTCTACCTAATATCAATCAAATTCAAAAAATAGCCAAAGCTCAAAATTCAACTGTCGTCCAATATTCAATTATTACCGACGAATTTAAAGTCAACGGTAAACCACAAACTAGAGAATCATTACTCTATATTTGGGTTGTTAAACCGACGGGTGAAATATCATTTCGTCAAACCGATTTAAAACCACTATGGCAAAATGAAAATACAAATTTATCGGAATTAATCAAAAATACCCGTCTTTCAATCGGTGCTGTAGATATCAGAAGTCGTCAAGCTGGCGGACTTATCGCTTCTGGTAATAATCTCGACAAAGAAAAACAAACTAAAAGCTTGCAGCGACTACATCAACTTTTAATCAACCCTATCGCTGACTTATTACCCCAAAATCCTAGCGCTAGAGTTTCATTCATTCCTCAAGGTTCTCTCTTCCTCGTACCTTTCCCAGCACTCCAAAATAAAAACGGTCAATATTTAATTGAAAAACACACCATTCTCACATCCCCATCAATTCAAGTATTAGATTTAACCCGCAAGCAAAAGCAGAAGAATGGTTTGACGAAATTAGATAGTTCAAATGCTTTGGTTGTAGGAAATCCCGAAATGCCGAGTATATCATTGCAGCCGGGAGAAGCAGCGAAGAAGTTACCAAATTTACCCGGAGCCGAAACCGAAGCAAAGGCGATCGCACCAATGTTGAATACTAAAGCAATTACAGGTAGTGCTGCAACGGAAGCCGAAATAGTTCAAAAAATGCCCCAAGCCCAAATCATCCATTTAGCAACACATGGGTTATTTGATGATTTGCGGGGTTTGGGAAGCGCTTTAGCTTTTAATACCTCTCGAAAAGATGACGGTTTATTAACAGCCGAAGAAATTTTAGATTTAAAACTAAATGCGGATTTAGTAGTATTAAGTGCTTGCGATACCGGAAGAGGAAGAATTACAGGTGATGGTGTGATTGGTTTATCTCGTTCCTTTATTAGTGCAGGTGTCCCGAGTATTGTTGTTTCCCTATGGTCTGTTGATGATGATTCTACCGCATTTCTGATGACGGAGTTTTATCAAAATATGCAACAAGGTATTGACAAAGGTACGGCATTAAGAAAAGCGATGTTGAGCGCCAAAGAAAAATATGAAAATCCCTTGCAATGGGCAGCTTTTACCTTGATTGGGGAAGCGGAATGAAGAGGGAGGGAGTGAGGGAGTGAGAGAGGGAGGGAAAGAGAAATAAAGTGATATTGAAATAAAAACAAACAAATTCGTTCGTAGTTGCGCTTACAGCGCCAAAATACTTCATCCAAAGGCGAAGATGGTACAACTACAAACCTTTGTCAACAAAAACTGCATACCCTCCATAAACGCGAGAGATATATTAAAGTATAACCAGCAATAACAGTATAAACACGTATGAGTGCTGACAATAAATCTCAAAAAATCCGCTTTCATCAAGCTTTGACAAAGCGTGCAGTTGTTTTATTTATTTCCTTATTTTTATTATCGGAATCAAGTGCAGTTAGCGCAGGCAATTATGGGTTAAAAATTGCCCAAAAGCTAGAAACAACCCAGCAAAATAATACCCGTGCCGAAGCAGAAAAATTAATGAACGAAGGTTTGCAATTATTTAAGCAAGGAACCGCAGAATCACTTACAAAAGCTAGAGAAAAATGGCAAGCAGCCCTGATTTTGTGGGAAAAGTTGGGGGATAAGTTATTGCAAGCTAATACTGTTCTTGGTATTGGTATAGTCTATTCCGATTTAGGAGAAAAACAAAAGGCACTTTCGTATTTCAACCAAGCTTTACCATTATTCCGTGCAGTGGGTAATAGGGGTGGGGAAGCTATGACACTTGGTTATATTAGTGGAGTCTACTCAGATTTAGGAGAAAGACAAAAGGCACTTTCGTTTTACAACCAAGCTTTACCTTTATTTCGTGCAGTGAGTAATAGGGGTGGGGAAGCTACGATACTTAATAATATTGGTTTAGTTTACAACGATTTAGGAGAAAAACAAAAGGCACTTTCCTATTACAACCAAGCTTTACCTTTACGTCGTGCAGTGCTTGATAGGGGTGGGGAAGCTAAAACACTTAATAATATTGGTGGAGTCTACGCTGATTTAGGAGAAAAACAAAAGGCACTTTCCTATTTCAACCAAGCTTTATCTTTACTCCGTGCAGTGCTTGATAGAGGTGGAGAAGCTACAACACTCAATAATATTGGTGGAGTCTACGCTGATTTAGGAGAAAAACAAAAGGCACTTTCGTATCTCAACCAAGCTTTACCTTTACGTCGTGCAGTGGGTGATAAAGGTGGAGAAGCTACAACACTTAATAATATTGGTAAAGTCTACGACGATTTAGGAGAAAAACAAAAGGCACTTTCCTATTACAACCAAGCTTTACCTTTACGTGGTGCAGTGCTTGATAGGGGTGGGGAAGCTACAACACTTAATAATATTGGTAAAGTCTACGACGATTTAGGAGAAAAACAAAAGGCACTTTCCTATTACAACCAAGCTTTACCTTTACTTCGTGCTGTCGGTGATAGGGGTGGAGAATCTGTAGCACTCAATAATATTGGTAAAGTCTACGACGATTTAGGAGAAAAACAAAAGGCACTTTCGTTTTACAACCAAGCTTTACCTTTACTCCGTGCAGTGGGTGATAGGGGTGGAGAAGCTAAAACACTTGATAATATTGGTGGAGTCTACTCAGATTTAGGAGAAAAACAAAAAGCACTTTCGTTCTTAAACCAAGCTTTACCTTTACTTCGTGCAGTGGGTGATAGGGGTGGAGAAGCTACAACACTTGCAAATCTCGCCAATTTAGAACGCAAACAAGCTAATTTACAAGCATCCCTCAAATACATCCAAGATAGCATCCAAATCATCGAAGAATTAAGGGCTACTTACACCAATCAAGACCTAAAAACAACTTACTTCGCTACAGTGCAAAGTTACTACAAGTTCTACATCGACTTGTTGATGGAGCTACACAAAAAACACCCATCAAAAGGTTACAATGCATTAGCTCTCAATGTATCGGAACGCTCTCGCGCTAGGGGACTTTTGGAACTATTAACCGAAGCACGAGCCGATATCCGCAAAGGTGCAAACCCCGAAATTTTGGCAGAAGAAAGTCGCTTGCAAGAATTAATTAGTGCTAAGGAAAAACTCCGCTTCGAGATAGTTAATGATAAAAATAAAAGCGATAACCCAAATTTCAAAGATACTGTTGCCAAGTTAGAAAAAGAAGTTGCAAATCATCTTGAAGAATACAAACAATTGCAGGTCAAAATCAAACAAAGCAATCCCAAATACGCGAATCTAAAATATCCCGAACCGTTGAAGTTAGCCGAAATTCAACAACAACTCGATAAGGATTCGCTGCTGTTACAATATTCCTTGGGTGATGAGCGCAGTTTTTTATGGGTGATGAGTCCCGATTCCCTCGATACTTACGAACTTCCTAAAAAGTCAGAAATAGATAAAAGTGCTATCAATTTATTTTGTTTAATTAGCCAAAGCAGTTCCAAACCACCTTCAGCTACTGGTAAAGAAAATGCTTGTGAAGATAGAGAAAATATCAAAACTCGACGCATTGATGTAGCTGCATCCGAATTGAGTAAACTTGTGCTGGCACCCGTTAAAGATAAATTGGGTAAAAAGCGGTTGGTTGTTGTTGCTGATGGTGCTTTGCAATATATTCCTTTTGCTGCTTTGGCTGATTTAAATGCTCAAACCGTCAGTTCGTCCAACTCGGTAAATCCGCAAATCGTCAGGAATTCAAAATCAAACCACACCAATAAAAGCGATAGTCAAAAACCCCAACCCACCGGGGATTCAAAATCCCCGTCTAATAGCGAAAGTCCTCTTCAGAGGACTAATAATTTATTATACAATGCATCAAATCCCCTATCTTCAGTCCGTTTTAACGGACTTGGGCTATTAGACTGGGGTTTTCAACCCCAGGTGGGTGGAATGCTCACCCAAAATTCTCAATCCCAAACGGGTGAAATATCCACCAAACATTCCAAACAAAATCAAAAAGATTCTTTCTGTACAAATACTGGTGGTATTAGTATTTGTGAAAACGAAAACTCACCACAAAACAAAATTAATTACCAACCGCTTCTAATCAACCACGAAATTGTTAACCTACCTTCAGCGTCAACTATCGCAATCCAACGTCAAGAACTCGCAAATCGTAAACAAGCACCGAAAGCTTTAGCTATCCTTGCTGACCCGGTATTCAATGCTACCGATAAACGAGTTGCTGAAGCTCGGAATAAGCAGTCAAACGAGCAAAATTCTCTGGAATTAGAATTAGAACGCTCTGCTCTCAAACGTTCTGCCGATACCTTTAATCGTCGAGGCTGGTCGCGACTTCTCGGTACACGCACCGAAGCCGAGACACTTTTGCAACTCGTACCAAACGGCAATCGCCTAAACGTCTTCGATTTTGATGCTAACTATAATTGGGCAACCAGCGGCAAACTGAATCAATACCGTATCTTACACTTTGCGACTCACGGGTTTGTTAACGATGCAAATCCAGAGTTATCTGGTATCGTGCTTTCTTTGGTAGATAAACAAGGTCAAAATATTCGCGGATATTTACGCTTGGGAGATTTATTCAATCTCGATTATCCCGCAGATTTAATTGTATTGAGTGCTTGTGAAACCGGATTGGGTAAAGAAATTCAAGGAGAAGGATTGGTAGGCTTGACAAGAGGATTGATGTATGCGGGTGCGGAGCGTTTGGTAGTGTCGCTGTGGCAGGTGAGCGATGAAGGTACCGCAGTATTCATGCAGGAATTTTATAAGCAGATGTTGCAAGAAGGCAAGTCAGCAAATCAGGCTTTGAGAGCAACACAGTTGAAGATGTGGAAAGATGAAAAATGGCGCAATCCTAATTACTGGGCTGCTTTCGCTTTTTTGGGTGAGTGGGAAGATAGTTCACAAGTAATAAGTAGTAAGTAAAAAGTAATAAGTAAGTTTCTCGTTACCATGCTCTGCATGGTAATGATATCACGAAGGCTCTGCCTTCTATTGTCTTGAGGCAGAGCCTCAATTCATGCATTCCTATGCAGAGCATAGGAACGAGATTAATTCATCATCATTTTTGCATACCCCCTGCATCACCCAGAGATATACATAATTGAGCGGGTAAACAACTACTATTCAATACTCGCTACCAATATCCTATAATTCAACCGAAACATGAATCATAAACGTACAGTATCCGGTATTCTTCTTGCTAGCAGTATTTTAGCTTTCACAAATATCCTTCCATTCACCACGAATTTAGCAATAATAAAATTTAATTCTCCAGCTTCTGCTCAAACTACACAAACAGAAACGGATAATCAATTATTTTACATTTATAAAGGACAACGCATTCCTTTAACTCAACAAAAAGATGTTGTTGCTGTTGAATTCAAAGCTTTACCCAAAACTCGCTCAAGAAGCGTTAATCCTCTTTATCTTAAATTGGAACAGGATTTACAAACTGGTACTCGTACTCGGAGTAGAAGTAATTCCCAGGTACAGGTTCAACCTTTGGGTGAAAGTTATGCTGTCGTTACTTTACCTCGTAATAGCAGCACAAATTTTCAGAAAAAGATTCAAAATCAAAGTTACGTTAAGGCTGCTTTACCTGTATTGAGCCGTACTGATAGTCAAGATACAATTGTTTTACCTAACGAAATTGTTCTGAGTTTTAAACCAAATATTTCTGATAGCGAAAAAGAATCTATTCTCAGACAAAATAACTTAGAAATTGTTCGTCCCTTACGTTTCTTTCCCAATGTTTATATAGTAAAATCAACAACTGCTTCCGGTACTGCTATATTAAATGTCGCCAATCAACTCAATCAAATCAAAGCTATTAATTCCGCTTCACCTAATTTTCTCCAGTCTATTTCTAACTCTATAGATAATGATTCGGAGAGTGGAGCTTGGAGTACTGAATCAATCAAAAAACAACCTAAAGATGCTGCAAATAATGGAAATAATATTACAAAGGATTATTTAGGTTTGCAGTGGCATTTGAATAGTGTACCCCTCAAACAATGCCTGCAACAGCAGATAAATAGTTTTGATTCTCTGCAAAATTGTTTACAGCAACAAACAGCAAAGAATAAACAATCAACGGGAGCAAAATCAACATTACCTCGTACCGATTTACGAGTTACCGAAGCATGGAAAAATAGTAACGGTGGAAAAGGTGTAGTTGTCGCAGTAATCGACAGTCTAATTCAATGGAATCATCCGGATTTAAAAGATAGTTTATACCAGGTAGAAGCTGCGGATAAATGTCCTGGGGAAGAGTACGGATGGGACTTTTCGGAACCAAGTAATAGTAAAGAACCTTGTTCTATTGGCGATTCCGATACCCGTATGAGTCCTTTAGAACTTAATATTCTCAGAAGGAAATTACAGGATACGTTTAAATTATCCGACAGAGAATTAATCAGACGATACTTAACACCAAGAATGAAACAGCGAATTAAATCTCCAGTCTCTGAAAAAAGATTGGCTGATTATTTGCGTAACAGAATTCGCTCTCAAGTAGGTGGTGAATTTCATGGTACCTTAGTTAGTGGTGTTATCGCAGCTAAACCCCAAAATAAAACAGGTATGTGGGGAGTTGCACCTAATGCGAAGATTTTACCAGTTCGAGTCTTTGGATTGAATGGAAGTATTTTTACATCTTCATATATTGAAGCCGTTGGTTATGCAGCTAATCGCGGTGCTGACGTGATTAACTTGAGTTTAGGAGCGATGCTACCAAGCGATGTTGAAGAATTAGCATTCAATCAAATATTGCAGCAAAACCCGAAATTAGTTGTAGTAGCATCTTCCGGTAACTCCAATTATCGTAGTGTTGCTTATCCCTCGGGGTATGACGGAGTGTTGTCAGTTGGAGCAAGTAATTTAAATGGCGATCGCGCTCCTTACAGTAATTTCGGTAAGGGATTGGATGTAATCGCACCCGGAGGAGATTTGAGTAGTGAAGCAGGATGGTTGGGAGGAATTCCCACTACCGGGGGAACCTGGATGGATATATTTTGGAAAGGATTGGCTTTTCCGAAATCCCGCTGGTCTAAAACAGTTGATTTTAAAGGAAAATATTGGTGGATGGAAGGAACTTCTTTTTCATCTCCAGCAGTTGCAGGAGTAGTAGCATTGATGAAAGGTGAAGACACTAATAATCAACTCAATCGCGTACAGTTAATTGATATTCTTAAATCGACTGCTGGTTATCAAGGGTTGAATATTACCGAACGAGAGCAAAAATATTATCGTAGCTTAATTGATAAACGTAGAATTCCTCAAGGAGTTACCGACAAACAATATTTCTTCGGTAGCGGATTGATAAACGCTGAGGCAGCAGTTAGGGCTGTGAAAAAGTAATTATAAAGTTCGTAGCTCCGGGTTTTAACCCTTTGATTTAAATTGTAGGGGAGGCAAAAAGCGGTGTGGATTTTCCTCCCGCTTTATTGCCGTTGTGTTACGGCACGAAGTAATTAGATAAAATTGTTGTTACTGTGATAATGCCGTAACGCACCATTGAATATCAAAAATATGAAAGAAGAAATTATTAGCCAAAACGTTCTATCAACTCCTCACGAGACAATTGCAGCAGCAAAGGAGTAAATTCTTCAGTTGGTAGAGATAATAATGGTTCTATGATTGCTGATAATTGTTCATCCAAAGAACCAAAACGAATTTTGAGTAGATTTTCTACTAATTTTTTTTGTCCTTGTTTTTCTCCTTCTATTTGTCCCCGTCGCGTAGCTTCTTCTAACTTTTGTGTATAAAGCGGTGATAATCTCATAATTAATTCCCTATCCTCCTCATCTATATTTTGACTTACTTCCAAAGTTGTTTTTAAGCTATACAATAACTCTAACGCTCTAGTTCGTAATGGTTCATCTTCTGGAAGTGCCTCTAATTCGTCAATAGCTGAATTTTGAACCCTACCTTTACCCAAAATTCTTAACCATAGCGTTTCTTTGGTTTTCGGTAGCTGATGAATTGCTACGATTGCTGTGCGTAAATATCTGGGTAAAAAATAAATTCCATTTCCCCAGTTTTCTTCATTGCTAACGGCTGCAAAACCTTCAAGTACAGATTGCGAAGCAGTAGGAGACAAAATCCATAACATCGGTAAACTACTTTCTGTTATTTTTTTCTTATCCCTTTTAGCGTTGCGATCGCATTCACCCCGAATCTCTAATAATTTTAACAAGCAACTACAGATTTCGGTTGGTGTTGCAGCATTGCGAAAGGGTTCTAGAATTGCGGGTGTTGCTGCAAATCTTCCTAGTAAACCCAAGCGAGAAACTTCTGTTGTATCTACTGATTCATTAGGAGAAAACCAAACATCAATTTCTCGAACCTCTCCTGCAACTTCACGAGCTATTTGTACTGTTCCTAATGGTTGTAATAGTTCTTCTAAATAACTTTTGGAAAATTGGTCGTAAGGAAATCTCGTCATTTTTTATCGTGATTTGTAAATGCTACCCTGAGAGGAAAATTTTATCATTAAATAGAATTAAGCCCCCCTTTTTTAAGGGGAGCCACTGCGTTGCCGGGGTTCCCCCGGTTGTAGCAAGTGGCGTGGGTTGGGGGGATCTTTCTCGTTACCATGAAGAGCATGGTAATGATCTCATCAAGGCTCAGCATAGATGTTATCTTGAGGCAGAGCCTCAATAAATGCATTCCTTGCCGGAGACAAGGAACGAGATTCAATGCCCAATCCCCCATGCCTCATGCCCAATCCCCAATTACCTCATCTCCTTCCAATTCCCAGAAGGAATAAAACTAGCCCAATAATAAGGATGCTGATATTTCGTATTACTATTTAAAAACTCCAACTGCACTTCTCTTAATGCTTCATGTCTTCCCTTACCAGCTTTAATTTTCTGATAATATTCCACCATTAAATCTTTAGTTCCATCATCAGCAACTTTCCACAAACTTAATAACTGAGTTTGAGAACCAGCAATAACCAAAGCACGACGCAAACCGTAAACACCATCACCTGTTTTTACGTCACCTACCCCGGTTTCACAAGCGGATAACACGACTAATTCTGTACCTCGTAAATTCAATCCCGCAACTTCTAAAGCGGTAAGTACTCCATCTTCGGTATTGTTGTTACTTTGTTTGTTTTGACGATTGTTAAATCCTGCTAATGCTAAACCGGAACGTAACAAAGGATTTTCTAAGTTTACATATTGGGGTTTATCCAGTTGATTGTTTAATTGATTTATCGCTGGTGAAGTTGGTTTGATTTCTTCATCAGGGAGGAAGAAACCGTGGGTTGCTAGATGTAAAATGCTGGGTGTTTTTAATTGTTTAATTGCTGATTCTGTCGCTTTTGTTCCTGTAATTATGTTTGTATCTGGGAAGATTTTTTTGATTTGTTGACCTTCTGCTAAAGTTGCTGCTAGTGGATTGTATTTTAGATTAGCAAAGTCTGTGGAACGTTTATTTTCTGAACCACGAGAATTTGATGCGATAACTGTTACTTGTTGTTCGTAGTTGATGTCAGCAAAAACTACAGGGTTGGTAAGTTGTTTGGCTGTAGTTTCTAAACGTAATAAATCCCTACCAGTGGTAAGGTAAGAGAAAGCATATTTTTCAACTAAATATTTATTTTGTTCGTCTTTGAGGGCTTCAAAAGGTATTAAGTTTAATTGTCCGTCGGGTGATAATAATAAGTGACGTGCATCTCCCAACAACGGACGAATCGGAGCCATGACTTGCTTATCTAAAGTACGTGCAAGTTCTTCAAGTTGAATTTTGCGTTTCCCTTCAACTGGTGTGACATCAATTCCCCTGTCTTCTTTGGAATTAGATTTATTTGTAGCTGGAGCAAATGCTAACATCCGACGGAAATTAGCAACCGATTTATCGATAGTTGCAGCATCACCCAAATCAACCCAAGAAGGTTCCCCAGTATTACGTAAAACCACCGCAGCATAACGAGGTTTATCCCATTTCTTCTCGTTATTTTTTGCTTTGGGATTAAATGGTTCGTATTGAACAATCTCTACCATTGCTGCATCTGCGGGAATCTTGGCTTGGATATCAGCTAATTCCACGGGCTGAATTTCTTTACGAAACTCTGCACTTCTAACGCTAACTTGTTCTTCTAATTTTTCTTTTTCGGCTTGTAATTGTTTGATTTGCTTACGATAAATCTCAAATTTTTGTTCTCCCTGTCCCCGATATATTAGATTTGCTAAGCGTCGCTGCACATCCAACCAATCATCAAATAATTTCTTCGTTTCTGGATTATCTGCTAACTGAGTGCGTAATATTTGCACCGTGTCAGTCATTGCATCTAATACCCGTCCTTTGCGACGGAGTACGGTAGTTAAAGCTAATTTGGCAAGGGTAGGGTTTTCGGATGATTGTTGTAGCGCTAGAGTAAGGGCAAAACTAGTTCTTCCACTGAATTTTTGAGCATAATTTTGTTTTCTTTGTTCCGAACCCACAGCGTATATTAGTTGCAAATTTTTTTCTTGAATTGCAAGTCCACGGGTGAGAAAATCAGTAGTGCGGGTGATGTCTCCTTTTGCCCAATAAAGTCCTGACAAATTATTTAGGCTAGTTGCCATCAAAGGATGATCGTAACCCAGTACTTTCTCCCGAATTGCCAGCGATTGCATATACAATGGTTCGGCTTTAGTGTAATTCCCCTGTGAGTAGTAAAGCGCAGCTAAATTATTCAAGCTACTTGCTATAAAAGGATGTTCCTGACCCAGTGCTTTTTCATAAATAACGAGTGATCGAACGTACAATGCTTCGGCTTTAGTGTAATTCCCCTGTGAGTAGTAAAGTGCAGCCAAATTATTCAAGCTACTTGCTATCAAAGGATGTTCCTGACCCAGTACTTTCTCCAGAATTGCCTGCGATCGCACATACAATTGTTCAGCTTTGCGGTAATTTCCTCGTGAGTAGTAAAGTTGAGCCAAATTATTCAAGCTAGTTGCCACATCAGGATGTTCCTGACCCAGTACTTTCTCCTCAATTGCGAGCGCTCGCAGGTACAATGGTTCGGCTTTGCGGTAATTTCCCTGTACTCTGTAAAGTTCAGCCAAATTATTCAGGCTTTGTGCCACATCAGGATGTTCCCGACCCAGTACTTTCTCCCGAATGACAAGCGAGCGTAGGTACAATTGTTCGGCTTTAGCATAATTCCCGTGTAAGTAGTAAAGTGCAGCCAAATTATTCAGACTTTGTGCCACATCAGGATGTTCTTTACCCAGTACTTTCTCCGAAATAGCAAGCGCTCGTACTAACAATGGTTCGGCTTTAGTGTAATTTCCCTGTCGAAGGTAAAGTAATGCTAAATTATTCAGGCTAGTTGCGACGTGGGGATGTTCCTTACCCAGTACTTTCTCCCGAATCGCTAGGACTTTCTCTGCTAAGGAAATCGCTTCAGTGTATTTCCCTTGCTGGTACAACTGTACAACTTGTTGTCCGAGCTTTTTTGCTTCCTGCAATTCTGCTGATTGGGCTAACTGGAGTGGTTGATTCAACTGCAACGCTTCATCTCTACGCTGTCTTCTGACTTCCCCTGGCGCTATCTTTACTTTTTCACGGACAACAGATAACTTGGTGACGGATGAATTATCCCTTACCGCAGCTTCTACAGATAAGGTAATTAAAAACACACTCACAGCAGCAAACCATTCGAGATTGTAGCGCATGATTCAATCCTCCAGCAAATATTACCATCAATTATTCATATCTCTGAGGAAGTAGAGGGTATGCAATAATTTTTGCAGTAGCCTAGATAATTTATCAGTATTTTTATGGATTTGATAGGTCGTTTTATGCAAAAAATGTTTATCTTGCTCGGAGGATATTTACAAAGCCACAAAATATAGAGACGTAGCACTGCTATACTGCTACGTCTGTGCAAATTAACCTGTTGAAACCGGAATAGCCCACGCAGGTGAGCTTTGTTTGTATAGCCCCACCCCGCAAGGGTGAGGGCGTAATGCTCGTCTAATTCTCTTTCAAAGCCTTTTCAATAGTGGATATTTTCACGGCTAAATTAACTATTCCTTTTCCATATCTATCTTTAATTTCAGCATTATTCAAAGCAACAATTAATGGTTCATTATCTATAACGGCGATAATTGGACCACCGGAAGAACCCCCCGCTGTATCGCAGTCGTGAAACAATATTCCTTGTTCTTCACCCAAAATGCTGCATCCCTGTTGCGCTCCCGCAGTCCATCCGGGACCAGCGGTAAATCCTCGATAACGAGGTTTTCGAGAATCGGGAAAATCGCCGGAATAACCGACAAAAAATAATTGCTGCGGAATCTTAGCAAAAGCGGATGTTGGCAGGTTCTTCAATGCTAAGTAACCGTATTTTCTACCCAATGGTCTGTCAATCAACATTACAGCCCAATCATTTTGAACCGAATTTCTATCGGTGAAGTCAGTACCGTAAATTACTTGTTTAACTGTTGCTACGTCTGATTTATCTAGTACTTCAGCATTAATAACATTGGGCTGAAACCAGATTTTTTGATTTAATTTACGAGTTTTGCTATCAACAACGCAGTGGGAATTGGTCAAAACAAGATTTTCTGAAATCAGAGTTCCCGTGCAATGGTATTCTCCCCCACTAGCAGTGATTCCGGCAACTCTACCAATTGCCGACCAAGGATATTTTCTCTGAGTCATAGGAATGCGGTCATCAGTACCAATTATTCCTCGGGTTTTAGGAAGTTTATTTAATTGGTTGAGTCCATTGGGTTTAAAGGATTTACCGTCTGTTGGTAATAAGAGTGGTAATTTCAATTTATCGGCATTTTCAGCATTAGTAAATTTAGGTGTTGCAATTTGTTCGGGGTTCGGGTCTATTTGGGCTTTCACCGATGTCAATACACCTACAGTTACAGCACCGATAACTACGGAAATTAAGAAAGTAAAAGCTTTGTTGCGGATAAATCGATTCATTTGCGTTCCTCAATTGATGGTTTAATTTTTTTTCAGATTGACGCAGCAGTGATGATATAAAGAGCCTTTCAGCCGCTAAGATGCTTCAAAAAGAAGTTTTTATCAAGCTCATATTTAGCAACATCTCAATATACATCTAAGGATTTAAGAGGTATGCATCTTTATACAAACTTAAACTGTGTATGTTAAATCTTTAAAAACATCAGGGGTAATACGTACAACAATGTCTCGTTATGTTATTGGTGAGGTTATGCTTTCAAGGTTCTACGAGGAAACAGAAAAAACAAAGAAATATTTCATAAAACTGCATACCCCCAATAACACCTAGATATATAAATTATTAAACAACCCAAAATCCAAAATCTAAAATCCTATGAAACGTCGTCATTTTATACAATTCGCTGGTTCTGCGTTAACTGCAATTGGTGTCAGTCAGTTAGATATCATGCAGCAAGGAGATAAATACACCAAAGCTCTCGCGCAAAATACTGGACGCAAGTTAGCGCTTTTAGTTGGTATTAATCAATACAGTGGTGATTTACTTCCACTTGGGGGTTGTGTCAACGATGTGATGTTACAAAAACAATTATTAATTCATCGCTTCGGATTCAATCCTAAAGATATAATCACACTTACCGATTCTCAAGCAACACGAAAAGGTATATTAACAGCATTTGAAGAACATTTAATTAATCAAGCCAAACCTGGAGATACCGTAGTTTTTCACTTTTCGGGACATGGTGGACGGGTTTTAGATGCAGATAAAGACAGTCCCGACGGCTACAACAGTACGCTGATTCCGATTGATTCTGGTAATAATTCCTCTGCTGGTACCGTGGAAGAAATTATGGGACACACTCTGTTTTTACTCATGTATGCATTGAAAACAGATAATGTAACTATGGTGCTGGATAGCTGTCATTCTGGAGGTGCGAAACGAGGTAATTTTGTGGTTCGTTCTCGCAGTGGTAGCAAAAAATTAGAAATTAGTCCCAACGAGTTGGAATATCAGCGCTCTTTGTTGAAACGACTTAATCTTTCTCCTGAAGAGTTTATCAGATTGCGTCGTCAAAATATCGCTAAAGGAGTTGTTATAGCTTCAGCAAAACGCGACCAATTAGCCCTTGATGCTTCCTTCGATGACTTTTCCGCAGGTGCATTTACTTATCTATTTACTCAACATATTTGGCAACAAGCGCAAAATGCATCCGTAAAGAGAACTTTAGTTGATGTCAGTCGCAGTACTAATATATATTCACAAAAATCATTTCATATTCAAATTCCCGAGGTGGAATTAAATACCAAGCAATCCAATCCACCACTTTACTTTACTCCTTTTAAAGCTAATTACGCCGAAGCAGTAGTTACTAAAATCAATGGCAATCAAGTTGAATTATGGTTGGGTGGAGTAGATTCTCAGTCTCTAGAAGCTTTTGAAAAGGACGCAGTTTTCACGGTTGCTGAAGGTGGTGGCAGAGGAATTGTTAAATTAGAATCCCGTCAAGGTTTGGTTGGTAAAGGTACATTAGTTAAAGATACACAACTTAAGTTGGGAACGCTTTTACAAGAAAGAATTCGGGGTATTCCGGCAAATATTCAGTTGAATATCGGACTTGATGATAATTTGGATGGTAGTACTCTTAATCAAGCCAGACAAGCTTTTCAAGGAATTAACCGCGTATCTGCTTTACCTTTGAGAAAGCAAGAAGTGCAATATATTTTCGGTAAAATGACTAAAGCGAGATATGGGGAATTACAAAAACGTCGCGTCGCAAATCTTCCACCCGTCGGTAGTTTCGGTTTATTCGTCACAACATTAGATGAAATTATTCCAAAATCTTTCGGAGATTCGGGAGAAACAGTTACAGCAGCAATCAAACGTTTAACACCTAAATTTAAATCACTATTAGCAGCAAAAGTTGTTAAACAAATGCTAGGTAATACTAATACTTCAAGCGTCAAAGTTACCGCTTCGATGAATATAGCTGATAGCCAAAAAGTTATTAGTAAAACCTTTCCAGTTAGAGGTTTAAATAAACAAGAAATTAATCAAAATACACCAGCAAAACCAGTTACAACAGAAAACGGAATTCCTAGATTACCAGTAGGTACCCGAGTTGCTTTTGAACTAGAAAATCTTGAATCTCAACCGCTTTACGTTAGTATTTTGGTGATAGACGCAGTTGGAGAAATGGCAGTTATATTTCCTAATGACTGGGGTGCTTCTATAAATGCGACGTTATTACCAGCAGGTGAAAAACGCGCAATTCCTGGCTCAAGTGATGGTTTTAAATTAACAGTTGGGGAACCATTTGGAATGACCGAAGCATTAATTATTGCCAGTACCAACCCACTGCGAAATTCTCTCAAAGCACTTAAAGGAATTGCTAGTAGAGGTGGAACCACACGAGGACCTATTGCTCCAAAAGAAGATGAATTTTTGAACTTAACAGATGAACTACTCTCCGACCTTGATAATGCAACTCGTGGTGGAATCAAAGTAGAAGGAGTACAGTTACCCGCAGGAGTCCGTGGTGTTGATACTAATAAACTTGCAGCAATGGCGATCGCATTTGATGTGGTTAGTTGAATATACGTAATTTTGCACCTAATAAGTGCTTTATTTAACATAATGTAGAGACATTGCAGTGCAATGTCTCTACATTATTTATTTTGTCTAATATTTTTTTTGATTAAAAAACAAATGCGTTATCAAAGATTTGCTTTGAGTTTACTGACTATTGTTACCGTAATTTCAACACCCGTCATTTCAAGTTTAGAAGTACCATTCGGGGGATTAACAGCTTGGGGACAGACGAATGAGAGTAAGAAAGCAGAAGCAGATAAGCTGTTTGAGAAAGCGCTTGAGCAAGCAAAGGCTAATCAGTTGCAAGCAGCTTTACGGTTATGGCAACAAGCACTTAAAATATATCGTGAAATAAAAGACCGACAAGGTGAGGCTGCGGCATTAGGTAATATTGGTCTTGTTTATTATTCTCTCAGAGACTATGTAAAAGCAATTAGTTATTTAGAGCAATATTTGACAATCGCTAGGGAAATAAAAGACCGACAAGGTGAAATAAACACCTTGAATTACCTTGGTCATGCTTACAAATCTATAGGAAACTATGCTAAAGCTATTGAATATTATAAAAAATACTTATTAATAGCAAAGGAAATAAAAGATGTTAAAGCAGAAGAAAAAACGCTGAGTAAAATTGGTGTAATTTACGAATTTTTGGGAGATTATGCTAAAGCGATTCAATACTATAAGCAATCATTAGCAATAACGAAGGAAATAAAAGACCCCAAAGCTGAGGGTGAGGCGTTGGGGAACCTTGGTATTGTTCACTTGTACCTTGGCAAATATACCAAGTCGATGAATTATTTTCAGCAGCACTTAGCAATAGCTAGAGAGATTGAAGACCCTGGAAGTGAAGCAATGGCGCTAACTAATATTGGTATTGTTTTCCGAAATTTAGGAAACTATATTAAAGCAATTGAGTATCAAAAGCAATCTTTAGCAATCTACCGCAAAATTAAAGACCGTAAAGCTGAAGGTGGGGTACTGAATAATCTTGGTCTTGCTTATAGCAATATGGGAAACTATGCTCAAGCAATTAAGTACTTACAAGAATTTTTAGTCATCACGAAGGAATTCAAAGACCGTGAAAAAGAGGCTAAAGCGCTGGGGAATCTTGGTACTTTTTATCAATCTATAGGAGATTATGCCAAAGCAATTAATTATCACGAACAGAATTTAGCAATAGCAAGGGAAATAAAAGACCGTAAAGGTGAGGGTATAGCGTTAGGTAATCTCGGTATAGCTTATGGAAGTTTAAGAAATTACACAATAGCAATTGAGTATCAAAAGCAATCATTAGCAATAGCTAGAGAAATCCAAGACCGTCGGAGCGTAGGTGAAGCGTTAGGGGATTTAGCTAATGCTTACCATTCTTTCGGAAACTACGCTCAAGCAATTGAGTATTCCGAACAGTATTTAACAATAGCTAGGCAAATTCAAAACCGTCGCGGCGAAGCTATAGCATTAGGTAATCTCGGTCTTTCTTATTTTTATCAAGAAAACTATGCCAAAGCAATTGAGTATTCTAAGCAATATTTAGCAATAGCAAAGGAAATAAAATATCGTCAGGGTGAGAGTATAGCTTTTAATAATTTAGGGCTTGCTCTTTACAAATCTGGTAAATTATCTGTAGCCGAGAGAACGCTGTTTGAGGGAATTAAAGTTTCGGAGTCTTTACGGGGTGGACTAAGCGATGCTGAGAAGGTATTAATTTTTGAGCAACTTGCTCAGAGTTACGTCTTCTTACAAAAAATCCTCATCACCCAGAATAAAACCGATACTGCTTTAGAAATTGCCGAAAGAGGAAGAGCTAGAGCATTCGTTGAGTTACTTGCATCCCGTTTAAATCTTCAACAGAAGCTACAAGCACCAAAACTTGAAGAAATTAAACAAATTGCTAAAGCTCAAAATGCAACTTTGGTAGAATATTCAATAATTTACGATAATTTCAAAGTTGCAGGTAAACAGCAAGCTAGAGAATCAGAACTCTACATCTGGGTAATCAAACCTACAGGTGAAATCACCTTCCGCAAAGCCGATTTAAAACATCTGTGGAAAGAAAAAAATACAACCTTAGATGAATTAGTTTCTATCACTCGCAAATCCTTGGGTGTCAGTGATGATGAGCGCAGCATTTTCGATGTCAAAGTCAAAAATCCTGTGAATGAAAAAATACAAAAGAAAAGCTTACAAAGACTCCATCAACTGTTAGTTACACCTATCGCTGACCTTTTACCAACTGACCCCAATCAACGAATTACTTTCGTTCCTCAAAGTTCGCTATTCCTTGTACCCTTCCCAGCATTGCAAGACGCAGAAGGTAAATATCTGATAGAAAAACATACTATTCTTACTGCACCATCAATTCAAGTTTTAGATTTAACCCGCAAACAACGCAATCGTGTAAGTCAAATACATCAAAAATCCGTAAAACAAGACATACTAATTGTTGGTAATCCAACTATGCCAAGTGTTTTACCAGAAATTGGCGCACCACCAAAACAGTTACCTAGTTTACCCGGTGCAGAAACCGAAGCCAAAGAGATTGCTAAATTATTTAACACTAAACCACTTATCGGTAAAGACGCTACTGAAACCATCGTCAGACAACGCTTTTCTGAAGCTAAAATTATTCACTTAGCTACTCATGGTTTATTGGATGATTTTAAAGATGGTAACGTACCGGGTGCAATTGCTCTTGCTCCTAACGGCAAAGATAACGGTTTATTAACCGCGAACGAAATTTTTGATTTACAGATTAATGCAGACTTAGTAGTTCTCAGCGCTTGCGACACGGGACAAGGTAAACTTACAGGTGATGGCGTAATTGGATTATCGCGCTCTTTAATTTCCGCTGGTGCGCCGAGTGTTGTGGTTACTTTATGGACTATACCCGATAACCCCACAGCAATGTTAATGACTGAGTTTTATCGTCAGCTACAGCAAAATCCTGACAAAGCTAGAGCATTACGTCAAGCAATGTTAACAACAATGAAAAAACACCAGAATCCCCGAGATTGGGCTGCGTTTACTTTAATTGGAGAGGCGAAGTAAGCAATTTTCTGGTAAGAATAATATTTCATTATTATTTTTATTAGATATTATTCGATACAACTGTACAAACATAAAAAAGTTGGAAACTAAAAACGCTCGAAAACCTTGATTTTTCGTTCAACATTAAATAAATTTTTATGATAAATCTGGAAACTGATTTACCTGCAAAGTTTTTTTATTCTTAGTATATGATAATAAAGTTGTAAACTGTTATAAAAGTATGCAACTAGAAGCTAAATATTTTCTTTAAAAATAAGCACCGTTACTTAATTCACCCTATTTGCGTGCAAAATAATTATAAACTTTTACATTTTAGTTTCCAACTTTATTACATTTGTACACAATGATTAGACAGTATTAATAATTTTTTCTGCCAAAAGGTTGTCCCCATACCGTGCAATTCTCATTATTAAAGGGACTGCGCCATTTATAAATCAAATATAGTTTTAATCCCTGTATAGCTTCTTTACATTGTGGTATATCCAAAACGTAACCTATTTTTATAGCAGTTTGTAACCCGTACTTCTGATGAAAACTTTGATAGCTTTCTATATATTCTTTAAAATCATGTTCCGGTTGTCCTACTTTACTATAACGTAATATTACCCCTACATATAAAATAATATTTGCTACTGAATCAACTATAAAATATAAGCAACTTTTTTTAGGATAATTAATAGATTTTTGATAAAGAGATATTGATTTTAACTCAAGCATCAGCGGGTCAATTTTATCAGAGTCGTAGTGACTTGATGGTAAGTCAAATAATGTAGTTTGTTCAATTGACGATGCTGTACGTGTTTTCTGTTGAAAATTAAATATTTGTGATTTCCATTGCTGTAATTCTGGTACAGTCAATAAAATTTTGTTGGAACACTTAGATTTATATTTAATGCTTGGAAACAACTCTAATTGTCCTGGCTTCGGAGGTGGAGGTGGATATACAAATAATTCCAATTGTCGCGGTTCTATTGGTACGTCATCAAATAAATTAAGTTGATGCATTTTCATTGATAAATCCTTGAATTTGATTATTTATAACATATCTAAAACAAAATTTTATTCTGAATCATTTTGGTAACTAGAACGATAATTTATAACTAAAACTTTATGAATGGCTTCTAATCTTCGTTTTTGGTCTAAAGCTATGCAATTCCAACGCCAACGCTCCGACCATATTTGATACTGTTGCAATCTATTTGTATAATAAGAATTTTTAGGATTCAAACAAATAGAAAATAAACCAACTCGTGAATTCCCGGCTTCAAGCTCTCCATTACGTTTACGAAAAGCCTCAACTCTTGCCCATAAAATAGCTTCTTCAGTATTTAAACCTTTTCTTAAAGCATCGGCATATTTTTTAGGAAAAGCATCTGAAACGCGAGGAGATGCTTGATTCCACTGGTCTAAATTATTGATAAATGCTTCAACATTCTGTTCGGGATTTATGCCAGCATTTTTAAGTTTTCTAACTAGTCTAGGAATGCGACTTCTAGTTCTTTTTAAACATCCAGCGTCAATAATTTCTAAATTACCTCTATCCCTTCCCTGATTAGAACACCATCCAAAATTTTCGACTGAATTTCCCGGATCAACATGGGAATAGTATAATGAAGTTTTCTTTCCATCTATTGTACAATTACCTTCGGCTGCACAAATTGCTAATACACCTAAAGAGGAATTGTTAGCAAATAAAGTGTTTAAACTCTTAGAATCTAAGCCGTTAGTTTCTGAAATATTTTCTACGCTATCAGAAACAAACTTAATTACTGGTTTACTTAGTGAAAAGCTTGTAATTAAAAATAATAATAAGATATTGAGTAAATCCCACTTGTATCCTAAATTTAGTGAATGCTTCATTCTGCAATGAAAAATAAAATACTAATCAAAATTCTATTTATGTAAAAAAACCGAATACTAGCAACAAAGCACTAAAAAATAAAATTAACTGTTTTATAATTAGTGGAAAGCTGCACCATAAATGCAAAGTTTTTTGAATAATATTTGGTTGCCACGGCGCTTTAGCTTTCATCTTTCCACCGTGAATTAACCAGTGAGCAAAGGTGCAAAGTGGAAGTACATCTTTACCTAATTCCTCGTGCCCTAAATGTCGATAGCCGACACCAGTATGATGAATATTGTATTTACCATATTTTCTAGGAGCATATTTTCCTATTCTTAGGTTGAGTCGATGCCCGGTATTATCCGGGGCACCTCTCATTTAGATCCGGACGTGCCACTTTCACGGCATCCGGCTCCCGATATTCGACGGGCTAATTGCCCTTGCTCATGTGAATATAATCATGGCAAGACTCGTGTATTGCCACTAGATTTTTCGTTTTCCAGTTTTTATGATTACCGTCAATGTGATGTAAGTGAACTCGCTCTTCGCTTGTAAATTTCAAACCACATTTTGCACATGAATGGTTTTGCCTTTGTAGGGCTTTAGAGGTATGTCCGTCGTATAACTTACTGTTGCGTTTGTTCCAGTAAGTTATGTCTTTGTCATAGGGAGATTTATTTCCTTTAACCATGACGTGTTTATTTTCGGAGAAATGGACTTTTGGGAACGCTTTTTCTATCAGCTTGGTTACTGATTCTTTTGTGTTCTTGGTTTCCTTGTTGAATACCTTGAAAGCTCTGTGCCTGATGTGCCAAAGTGAGAACCTTGAGCTATTCATCTTGCAGAACTTGTGGTAATTTCTCCATCCTCTAACTATTGGTGCTAGCTTTTGGGCCTTTACCTTAGAACCATAATTCGAGTTGTTAACGATAGCTTTTACCTTCTGACGGAACTTTTTGAAGTTTTCCGCTGAGGGCGTACTTCTAAATTTTCCGTTACTTTGCACTTTAAAATGCCAGCCTAGAAAGTCAAACCCGTCTGTCGCAGCGGTTACCTTTGTCTTCTTCTCACTTACTTTCATTCCTCTGCTAGCTAGGAATTGACTGATTTTATCTAGTATCTCGTATGCATCGTCTTCGGGTCTAAGGATTATTACCATGTCGTCCGCATAGCGGATTGATGGTTCAATAATATTTGCCGTAGGGGTATTTTCCGTGATTCTTTTGCCACGTCCATCGTGGTATCTGTGAATACTTTCAATACCGTTTAATGCAATGTTAGCTAAAAGCGGACTTACCACACCACCTTGAGGTGTGCCTTGTTCTGGAAATTCTGGATTTATTCCAGCTTTTAAGCATCTGAATATTCCAGTTTTGATGCCTTTTGGGGCAATAAGGTTTTCCATTATTGTGTTGTGGTTAATCCTATCGAAGCATTTTTCAATATCAAGTTCTATGACTCGTTTATTTATTCCGTTTGCCTTGGAGTTTAGGTTATTGAATAGGATTTTCTGGGCATCATGAGCCGAGCGTCCTGGTCTAAAACCGTAGCTTTTTGCATGGAAAATTGCTTCGTGTGCAGGTTCTAAGGCATATTTTGCTAGGCATTGCCAAGCTCTATCTGCGATAGTTGGAATTTTCAACTTTCTAGTAGTTCCATCTTTTTTAGGAATGGGTATACTACGCAGCTTCTGGTGATACCAATTATTACTAGTTCTCTTCAGAAGTGTTTCAAGCTCGAATCTCTCTTTAAAATTTAAGGATTTTTTGCCATCAACGCCTGCGGTTTTCTTACCTGCGTTTAGCTGAGTTACTTGACGAATCGCCAAAAATCTAGCCGCTTTGGATTTCAGGATGAGTTTTTGAAGTGACAAAGCTTTCCGCTTGTCACCTGCTCGAACTGCTTTGAACACTCGACATTGTAGGCGGAATAAATCTTTGCGGAATTTCTTCCAATTTAGATTCTTCCAAGATTCACTAGTGTTTTTACTGTGCCTAATCATGCTCTAATCCGTTAAGTGTTTTCTGAATACCTTGCAGCAATTACGCCGCATCCTACCCGAATCTAAGGAGTTCCGTATCTCGTCTTACCTACATGGGATTCGACTTTTTCCCATGACCTTTGATTCGTTTTTATTCGTTCCCTCGGATGATTGATTGTTCCGTTAGGTGTAGCCATTTCAACCATCGGATACCCTGGATTCTTGCTGCTATCCTTGGAAAAACGCAGCGGGTATAATTTTTCCGATGAAGTCAAGGGTTTTTGTTATGCCTTGCTTTGTTCTGGGTTGCTTTCTAGGCTCTGTTTCACCGTAGGAACTCCCTGTTAGCACCAGTGTCAGCCCATAACAGCCGTCTGATTGTGCCCTGTTCCCGGCTTCACTCTGTAAGATTCCGAGCTTACTCGGTGCGGGCAGATAAGGAGTCACGCTTGAATCTAGCGGGTAGGGCTTTCACCTACATCATTCTGAGAGTTCAGTGCTTGACCGAAGTCAAGTTTCACTGGTTTAGTTATGTGCGGGCTAATTACCGTGATTCACTAAACAACGAATCGCACCCCAAGGAAACATCGAACATCTATTGCCAGATTGCTTTAGCCATTTATAATGCTTGCCCCTCCAAGCATTGGATTTCATGTACCAATAATAATCACTTGGAGAAAGATATTTTTTTGTCTTCATTTATAGTTTTGCCCCTATTAAATATTAAAAATGTAAACTTTTAGCTTGGACAAAAGCTGTTGAAAATATGAAATTATCATCCGCTTGATAATCTACGTCTTTGTGTAAATAATTCATAAACTCTTGATGTCCCTTTGTTGTCCGACCTACTGGACATCCAGCACTTGCATTCCCAACAAACCTCTGGTCGCTTCCACTATGTTGATTAGCTCCTATTAATGAATATTCTTTTTTATCTTCCTCATCAACTTTGCTATTGCGATTGAAATCCCGGATTATGTTTATTGGTGCAACTTGAACTAATGCAATCTCGCGACCTTTATGTTTACCTATTCGCCATGCTCTATATTGCCCAGGTACCTCGATTTGTGCTGCACCTTTAGCATTCATAGGCTGATGAGTATAATGATTTCCCGGTTCTATGCTCGCGAACCAAGCTCCTACTAACCTGGGGGTAGGATTAACTTCAACTAACAAACGAGAATCATTAAATTGGTTCGGTTTATTCTCATTTCGTACTCCCGAGGGAAACATACCTTGCACATAGAAAATGTTGTATCGGCGTTCGCCAGTCCGTACTTCCCAGTTTTGGCTGCGTGCGTAATCTACAAGTGCAGCAGCAATTTTATCGCTTCCTAATGGTTTGTTATAAGCTGTTGAAATCCTAATACTAGCGATACGGGTTAATTGAAGTTTAGCTTCAAACCACTGGTTTACTGAAGGATGTAGGATGGCGATCGCCATTACCAAAGATAATCCAAAACAACAGACACGTCCCCTCGCTTGGGCTAATCGAAATTGGCGTTCGGCTTCTTCGGATGCCTTAATTTCTTTATACTGAATCTCTACTGGGAGATATTTTAATAATTCTTCGGCTTGAAATGACATTCCGCGTCCTTGTGATAAGCATCTAACAATTTTCGGCAGTTAAATGGTTGCTCGTTTGTTTGAATTTCTACAGGGAGTGAGGGTTCAGAGCGCATCAACTTTCTTAAATCCGAGCGGATATCGGTAGTAAGCGTTGCAATGTAAGGTCGCGCATTTGGAATTAAAGCAAACGAACCATAGCCGGGACTAGCCATATCCAGAATAAATACAACGAACACAGTACTGGTGATAAGAAAACTTGACGCAGGAACCCTCATCGAGGAGGAGGGAGGGAGGAGCCACTGCGTTGCGGAGGTTCCCTCCGTTGTAGCAAGTGGCGTTGAAGGAGGGAGGGAGTGAGGGTATTTATCTGGCTTTTTGAACATTTCTAAATTACCTCAATATTTGTTTCTTTTTCTCTCACTCCCTCACTCTCTCCCTCTCTCCCTCCTACTTTCTCTTTACTGGCTGATATCGACCATCACCAGTCCAATTGGTCAAAGGTAAATTAGTCGTCTGTTTTGACTGCTGCACATTGGCAGGTAGTTGTTGCCAATTCTTTGATTCAACTGTCTGGAGACGTACAGCCCTGTCCAAACTATCTCCTGCACCCGTTGCAACTTGACCAAATCCATTCCATACCCCGTTTGCAATAGGTTTACCACTATTGACCACTCCATGACCAAATCGGACTGCGGTCGAAGTATTTTGCGGTAATTGTCGAGGATTACGAGTTGCAATCAATCCCCCCAAAAAGAATTGAGCAACCCAGGAACCAACAACTAAAGTACCAATGCTCATGCTCCAAAAGGCAAAAGAACGCCAGGGTTTGAAAGGATTAGTGTGATTGGCTACTGTACCCAAAGTTCCAATTGCAGCACCCGCTCCATTTTCCATTGCTGGTGTTACGCCACGACTGCAATTTTGGCTCCAGTTATAAACACCTCTGGCATAACGTCCGGCATTATAGGCGCGGTTATTCCAGCGGTTATTATGGGAATATTGGTCGTTATAACGATCATCAAACTCTTCATAGTTAGTGTCTATGAAATTTTGGTCTAACTCATGGCTTGAAGCTAATTGTGGTACATTGCTTCCTCTAAACTTTTTTCTCACCATTTTGATTATTCCTAATTAATAAGTTGAAGTACGTAAAACTTACAATGCTGCCAATAAGTGAAAGTTAATTACTCTTATCTTCATCGGAACCCCAGATATCTTCTTGCTCAATCAGTCTTTGACGAAACTGTTCGGTATCTGTGACTGACGATGAACTTTCTTCTGACTTTTGCGTATTTTTAGCTGTAGCTGGAAGATACAAATACTGAGGACAGTATTTTTGGACGAGCTGAATGTAGTTATATCGGTCTTTTCCATCAATTCGAGTTGCTGGTGGTCCCTGCATCCAAGAAGGAATTTCAATTCTCGTCTTCTCTCTTTCACCTCCATCTGGACGAATCAAATAAGCCCAACCAGCGCAACGCTTATTACCTTCGACTTTAGTATCGGTAGTAGCTTGAGCGTACAGCCAGATTATGGCATCTTTGATAGTTTGCGATTTACCAGTGAGAGCTTTAGCCCCACCTAACATAGCTTGAGTATCCCCATGACTTGCAAACGAAACGGACATATTTGCTTGCCGTAAAAATTGCACCACTGCTTCCCAAAACTTTGGCATAACGGTAGAATCAATGGTATCTATTTCACTAGAATAATTCGACATTTCATCAAGTGATAGATGCAGGTGATAATCGTCGAAAGGTTCATATTCTTTGGTTTCATCACCAGCTTCTGCTATTCTCCAAAATGCAATACGAGTAAATTCGCGGATAGCATTGGTAGCTTCTATGAATTTATAACCGCGTCCAAAAACTTTTATGCCCTTCCACTGTTGACCTTTAGCAAAAGGATTTACCATCCATACTAGATGACCAAGTTTAATATGTTCGGCAATCAAATAACCCAATTTTGAGGTTTTACCGCTACCCTTCTCTTTACCAACAATTCCAACCGTATTTTCATAAACTAAAGATTTGACCTCGGTATATTTATCCTCAGAACTACTTTGCGGCTTAAAATTGTTTGGACTATGAGGATAATTAGATATTGAGCTAGGTTGTCCATCTGTTTGATAGAAATTTGTAACTTCATGTGACCGAGATTTTTCAACTTCCTCCTCTTCACTATGCTTTTGAATTTGGTTAGGAATTTTAGTACTCAAGAATGAAGAGTGATTGTCTTGTAATGACTCTATTTCTTGAGAATTACTTTGTACGGGAACGTCGCTCGGCACAATGTTTTGAGAGGGAGCCAATAAAAACTGAGCTTGTGTACTCCGTTTTTTACTCGCTAACTCCCAAAACACTAAACTCGATGTTCCTACAGACGCAATAATTGCACCACCGAATCTTAAAAAAGACTTTGCTGGTTCTGGCATTTCCACTTCTACAATTTGCTGTTGTGTAGAATATGGTGTTGTTGATTGTTGAATTGTGTTAGTGCCAAAACTGCTGGTAAACATCCAACCTCCCATTAGCAGAGTTATGGGTGCGAATATTAGTTTATTAGTCATTTTCACCCCCTTTGAGTTTGGTTGAGGGTTTGTCTTCTGGTATCTGTTGTTTATTTAATGGAGTCGCGGGGATTGGTTCTGGTTCTAATTGTTGATAATCGGATATCTGTGCATCTTTGGGGCTTGCTTTTTTACCAAACCAATCAGTCTTTTCAAGCTCGGATGCAACTGGATTTAACCCTTTAACACGCAATGCTTCCAACATTGCAGCTTTTACTTCGTCTAAACGAAGCCGTGTATTTTGAGCAATCGTAACCAAATTGAACCGCTGTGTTGTTTCTCGCCTGCTATTTGATATTATATTTAGCTTGACTAGACCACTAGCAGCAAGTTCGGCAGAATCTACTGGAATAGTTACCCAAGAACCCGTACTGGGGTCAACATATTTTAGTTCCGCTTCTTTTCCTGATGCACCAAGATTGATTCTTTTTAATGCTTCAATTTCAGAATTAAGATTAATTACCTCTTCGTGTTGGTTATAAGCCGGATTTTCTTTTTGATTTTGAATAGCAATAACGGAATTACGATATCTTGCGCTTGCTTCCAATACTACTGCTTGCAATAAACCAGGATTGTTTACCATCCCTGAACTGTAATCATTGCGAGTCAAATATTCTCGGAAGTTACTGTGGGCTGCTTCCAAATTCTGGGACTTTTGTAAAAGCGTAGAGTATGCTTCTTGCTCGGAATTAGGTTTTGGTGAGCTTTGATTAGAAAGAGTTGTTGCAATGGCAGCAATAACAACCAAAATTACTGTTGCAACAAAAATCGACATCAACCAGGGATTGGTTAGCAAGGAATTTAATTTTTTTGACCCTATAAGATTGATTAATCCAGGTGTTGCAGCACTTGTGTTTACTTGTCCATGAGGATTTGGCACCCAGCTTTCATCAAAATCATCGGTTGGATGTTGATTATTTTGATAAATTTGATTTTGTTGTTGATGTTGAAATTGCATCGTTCTTCAAAACCTCTCTTCTGTAGTGCCTTAAAATTAGTGCTGCGACAATTCCCCCCAAAATAGTTCCAACAATTCCAGCAGTCATGATTTTGATAAAAACTGGTTTTGGTGGAGAAGTTATAGAAACAGCTATTGTTGCAACAGTAGTAGTAGTTGTGATTGCAGCAGTAGTTGCAACACTTCCCCCCTCTCTCATAAAATCAGCAATCGTCTGACGGTCATTAGCTATAGCTTTATTAACTTTTGGTGCAATTGCTTTTACCGCTGTGGTTGCTAATTCCGGCACAGTTTCGATTACTTCTTCAACGACGGGGATGTTGATGTATTGGTTTTCTGCGTTGAAGGTAACGCTGTCTTTCGAGATGCTGCTAGCATAGGATGTTCCTGTTCCTCCCAATTGATTGAATTTCCCAAAAAATTTTGTTCAAACTGAGTCTCAACAGCGTCGAAAGCTTTATCAAAACCAGCAACTGTTTGATTTTGATTCATGGACGATTGTTCCGTACCGTTCATTATCAAATCTTGAGTTTGCCGCAAAAAAGCCTCCCGAAATAGTGCGTAACCAACCTGAGATATTGATTGGGATTTTAAAAGCAGCTGATATAAATCATAGTGGTAGCTTCCAATATTTAACTGTTCTGGTGAAGTACCAATACGTTGTTTGAAAAATTCATCTAAATTGAATCTTTCACCTAAAGCTTTTTGTTGAGTTTGTACTTCGTTCTTCAATCGCACTAATTCTTGAATACCTTCAAAAATGCTCACATTTCTTTCTTTACAAGCATTAACAAATACTTTAACTTCACTAAAACTTTTGTCATTAATTGAATTATTGACAATTGCGATATCTAAAGCTTGACAAATAGCTTTAAAATCAGAAACGGGTATTTCAAGCTGCTGCACCGCTGTTGACAGATTCATTGCTTTTCTCCTCGATTAATTTTTCAATTAAAATTTTTACGAAAAAAGAGTCTTGCTCTTGGGGTGTTAAAAACTCAGTTAAGAAACTATATAAGTCAGTACGTCGCACTTCTTGAACATATAATTTCAATCCACCTCTGTTGACTACTTCTTCGACATAATCGAACTGACCAATTCTTAGAAATCTATTAGCTACGTGAAAGCAAGCTAGTAATTCTAAATCCAAACAACTGAAGAAGCTTCTTCTCTTCGGGATTTTTATGTCGGCTAGCTTGCACCAGTTTCTAACGGTTGTCATGCTGACGTTTAATTCTTGCGCTAATGACGATTGAGTGTAAAGTTTGTGTGCATATTTCATGAATAAAGCGATAAATGTATCTACAGTTATTCTGATGTTTAACTAAATTAACAGTTGTATTTAGTTAAAATATTCGATTACTTTTATTAAACAATAAAAAAATGATTTCAGTGCCAAGTTATACGCAATTGTTCGGTAGTTTATTGCGGACAATAAAAAACACCAAAGCTTTTTACTTTGGTGCTTAAATTATATTTTTTGCCCATTACTAATTGCCAGGTAAATTATCAGGGTCAACACCCAAAGAGCGTAAATGCTGTGCTAACTTTTCTGCTTTTTCTTCTGCGGTTAAATAACGATTTCCACTTTCGTCATACCAAGATACAAATTCCTGTTCAATTCCACCAATTTCACCTTGATGTCTTCCAATTCCTAAACCAATTTCTGGTAGCCATAATGGTTCTTTAATTTGTAGCTCGTAATTATCATCCACCAATTTATAAACGGACAGCGGTTGATGTTGGTCGCGTTGCCAATATTCGGGGTTGTAAATTATGTAGTAAAGTACGCCAAGTTTTCGAGCTTCTTTCTAATTTTTCGTCGTATTCGTTACCTGGAGTGTACGATACGATTTCTAACGCTAATATCGGTACTACTTCGTCCTCTTCCCAAACAGCATAGCTCCTGCGAGATTTTCCACCTTTTTTACGCTCCACTCCCAAGCTTAGAAATCCATCTGGGACAACAGGTACTCTCGGGTTAGCACCTGTAGTATGGTAAATTGCCATATCTACGCCGAAAAACCAATCAGTACGGCTTGCCCAAATTGAGTTAAGGAGGAACAGCAAAATGTTAGGTAGAAAATTCTGGTCTTCGTTATGCACAGGAATATCGTCCGAGCAAGCTAATTCGTCAGTACTTGGTAGCTCTATGAGTTTAGATTTATCTGAAGGCATGGCTTTTACCGATATGGCTTCAGTTTTATTATCACAATTAAATTTAACTTGCTGCGGTTGACATAAGCATTTTATGGAAATAGACCCAAGCGAATCCACAGCAGCCTTGCCGTAACTTGCGGTTGACTATTCATCTCCAAGCTACTTACGGTAGTTCGTCCGATTGCAGTCATACCTATAATTGTTCCAGAAGTAGCATCCGCTTGAAAATGTTCCTTCCATTGGTCAAGTCTTGGATGAAAGAAACGAACTTCGGTGTTTGATTCTGAATCAATTCCACTTATACGGTTGCTTTTACGTAGATTGCAAGAACGACAAGCAAGAGCTAAATTTTCATCATTTACTGTACCTTGTCTACTGAGTGGTACGATATGCTCAACCTCAAACGGAAAGTTAAAAACAAGTTCCGGGGCATGGGCAGTACTCGCATCGATGATTGGCTCTATTCGCAACCAATGTATAATTTGGGTTCATTGGTTTGGTTGTTGTAATAGAAACGCAGTTCGATTGGTTGCTGCTTTTAGTTCTGCTTCAACAAGATTATCTAATTCAGCTTGTATTTGGGGTGAGAGCGATCGCCCTTGAGAACGTGCAGTTCTCCACATATCCATCAGTTCGGATAAACGAGAAAGTTGTTGTGCATCGAAGAATTGATCCGGACAAAAACTTTGAAGTAACAATAACGCACTAAATTCATTTTCACCTAATTCGGCAGTTAAAGCATCCAGCGCTTGTCCAGCAGTTTTACCAGTCGAATGTTTATCGCCTGCAATGGCACGGTAGGATTTATTACCACTGTCATGGTAAATAGGTAAAATTGCTACTGTCGTCATGTTCTGCCTACCCTACGGAAGTTTTAAGCTTATTATAATAATTTAAATACTACTCTCAATATGCTCCCTTGCGATTGCTGGCTACAAAATTCTCCCTAACCCCAAACCCGATGCAAATTCAAGACGAAGCCTGGTAATACTTCATCACCAGACAATGAGTCGGGATTCTCTAAAACTTCCACAACCAAACTAGGTCGATAAATTTCTACAGGTCGCGGTGGTGGATCGAGCAACCAGCCCAATGAAAGTACCGTTTGGTAAAATAAGTTTATATGAGCGCGAATAAAACAAACCTTTAGTGGGAAAAAATAAAGTAATATTTCAGTTGCTACTAATTTTTTAGGTTGCTCCCTTTATTTATTTTTATCAGCACTAAGGAAGTTATTATTTTTGTTATTTACTCGATAGAATATCTTTGATTTAATTGTAATTGAAATATTAAGTGAAAACACCGCAATAAAATCCCTACTGAATAATGATAAGACTTATCATAAAACCAGCCTTCAATAGTTCTTTCATTGTAGCCAGTTAAGTATGAGAGAGTCGCATTACAAGCTTTCATATAACCGTGAGGGCTTCGCTTTCCTGGCGTAGGAATTTCGATTCCTGGATGAAGAATTGGCATCCAAATAATGCACCATTCCTCTGGAGACATCGGTTCTAAAATTGTGAAAAATATCTGTTGGTTATTTGATTGTGTTCGCGTTTCATTTAAGATAAATTTTGCTAACCAACGAGGAATATGCAGAGTTTGATTTTGTTTCATGAGACTTACCCGGAGCGAGTTTTTAAATTAGAGATATAGGATGGGGAGTTTGATTAAAAAACTCCCACAAACAGAGGTTAAACAGCTTTCAATTCTTTGTGTTTACGGTTGGATTCAAAGACGGCATTCATCCAATTCTGTATCGCTGTAATTTCAGATTCACCGTTAACCACGGCTCTAGCTACGTTCTTATCGTAGGAATCGGCAGTGTACTTAGGATGAGCAGACAGAGGGGAAGCCCAAGCAAGACACATCGTTTTTACTAATTCATCAACTTTGTGACTATCAAGTTGACTGGGACGCAGAACACCATTGGATTGCAGCCACTCCTTAATTAATTCAATAGGATAATCAAGCAAGGTACGAATTTGCTTAACTCGTAAGTCTTGAGTATCTGCAACCGAAGCAAATTCTAATTTTTGAGGAGATTCTATAGTTTGTGGTTGTGAATCAACTGTAGCCAACCAGGACTTTAATTCAAACGCCAATTCCTTACCAGGATTGAGAAAAGTTTTATCCGTAACAGCAGGGCAACGGCTCTTACTAATCGTTAAAATGTGCGTATAATCAAGCTCTCCGGCGACATCAAACTCGTATTCTACTCCGCTTGCCTGTATTGGTGATGTGCCTATTTTCTTGGGACTATAAGAGGATTTACCCTTCTTTTGATTTTCTTCTATCAGCCATTCAGTTTTGCTTCGCATCGTCGCAATAATGTGGCATTTTGATCCAATCATCGCATCGATTAATTTACGCTCCAAAGGACGAACTTTTGCCCATCCATCAAATCTACCACCTGCTAACTCTAGCTCACTGAACCATGTATGAGTTAACGATTATATTTATTCCACAACGTAAAATACTAGGAAATACATAGTAATAGTTTTGATATTCCACAACATAAACCAACAAAAGCTAATTTTAGATTTTCTTAATTTTTAAATTCAATCTAAAATTTGAATATTTCAGTGTTTCAGTAGCTGTCTGAATTGTTTCTAATCTTTTTGAGAAGGTTCTGACTTTAGTTATGTCATTTACAACGTCAGAAGACGTAAAATCGACGATTACTTCACATTGTCGTCACTCTTTACAACGAGGGCAAGTTAATTAATTTAAGAAGCAATTCTGCAAGATCGCCTTACGGCTTTTAACAATTTACTCACATAAAAGCGAGTAAATTGTTAAACTTGCAGAATTTTAGTTGCCGATTTACTCCATTAAATTTTTCGCTTCTATCCAAGACATCTGGTTATAAGGTAACCCGGATGCACTGGAGCAATTTACTTTAACTAATAAATCACCTTCTGTATTTTTAGGCAAGGTAAATGGTGATTCATTCAATATAAAACCATTGTCAATTGCTGATAAAAACCACTCTTCAAAGCCTTTTGGAAATTCATTTTCTTGTTGGATGTTTGTTTCTATGTCTTTTGAAATGTTTTCAGGTACTTTCCATCGATATTTAATTGCTTTAAATAAAAAACCACTTGGATTTTTTACTTCATTCTTCAACATGGCATATTTCAATGCATCAATTGATTCTAAAATAACTTCTTCAGGGTTCTCACGTATCAATTTCCTTAAAGTACTATTAATTTTAATTTTGAGTTTATTCAACTCAGTTTTTTCTGAATCAGGAACATGAATGGTTGGTCGTTTTGTTTGGTTAAGTTTATTCTTAGACTTTAGGGTATTACGAGCTAATTTATTCTTTAATTCAAGGTTCTCCTGAACTAATATTTCTATTTCTAAACTTAGTTTTTCGTTCTGTTTTTGGAATATATTAACAGTACCTTCATGACTGGTTAATTCTCTTAACTTAGTTCGCAGCCTTTCATTTTCATCCCTTATTTCATATATTTGGGCTACATGACCCCTGAGAACTTCATTCTGATGCTTCAGTTCCTTAATCTCATCTTCTAGCTTACGAATTTTATCTTTAGTTACCTGATATAGTGTTTTTAAACTATGGGGTCTATCTGCTCTTCTGGGTTCTTCTAAAGAATTTAAAGTAGTTTCTCCCTTCTGTTGCAGTTCGTGAATATAAGCTTTGATATCATTCCATTTGTAGAGATAGGACACAGAACAACCTGCGACAGTAGCTATATTTTTAAAAGTCAGGGGTTTCTTTTGCTTTAGTATCTCCTGAATTGCTTTTAAAACTTGCTCTTTCTTTTGTTCTTTCCTGTTCGCTTGGGTACGACGAAGAACTGAGGTTTGTTTATCCCTACTGTGATTTTTACTCATCAGCAAACCTCTTTAATTCAGGTAGCCATTTATCCATAGCTTCAATAGTTGCATTTGATTCTTCTAAAGCCAGTTCAGCACCTATTTTTTCAGCTTCTGCTAATCTTTGTTTCTCTCCTTGATACTGACGTTCGTAGAGAGGTAATTTGCTTGTACTAGGGCGAAAACTGGAACAACCGTAACATTTTGGAAAAAGGTTAACGGGACAAGGTATTTTTGGATCTAAAGCACAATGTCCGTAAACTACTATACGAGGAGCAATTTCTAAGTCAAGTTCATGGGCTTTGGGATTTTTGAGGAGACTTTCTGGTAATGATTGCCAAGGTAAAAATTTGTTATCAGTATTCATCAGAAGTTCCTGAAATGGTAAATCCACCTTTGCTATTTGTTCTTTAGTGGGAGGTGCATAATGTTGCACAGTTGTATAACTTTTTTGATGGTCGGCATATAATTGAGCAGCTTCTAAACCGTATTGGCTACGAACTTCTTGTAAGCGACTATGACGAGTTATTTTGCCAGTAAAGCTGGGTGTTTGTCCGTTAGCATCACAAATATCTTCTTGCTCTATTAGGATACGGATGATGCGAACCATTGGATTCTTATTAACATCATTTCTTGGAGGTTCTGGTAAGGGTTTGATATTAGTAAAAGTTGGATAAGATGTTTTTTTTATAGCCCGAAAGTGACAAAATAGATAAGGGTAATCAAATCCAAAGGTTTCTTGTATCCATTGTTGCTGTGTTTCGATTACTTGCCTAATAGTTCGGCTGGCAAGTATTTGATGCCATCGAGCTACTTTATGCTCATAAAACTTGACATACCATTTACCATTTTCTTCTTTTAAACAGTCAAAATTCATCGAGCAAATATCTTCGGGACGAGCAGCAGCCCATAGCTGAACTTGATAATGACGAGCAATAGGAGCAGGAATTTTGTGCAGTTTCTCTTCGATAGCTTTTCTTGTTACTTCATCTAACCAGTTTGATTCATTAAAACTAAGTTTGGGGAAGTCACGACTGCGAATTAAATAGTTTGAATCTAATTCTAGCCACTCGAAAAAATGTTTGAGAGCATGGACTTTTTTATAAATAGTGGTACTTGCTTGCGTTCTAATACTATCGAGAAATTGTAGGATTACTTCACGGTTAATTTTAGTAATGCTGTCAATTGATTTCTGTTGAATAATTGCGCCAAATTGTCTAAAATAGCTGAGGAAATGGAGGATGCTTTCCGCAGAAGATTGGGAATTAATTTGGAATTGAATATATTTCTTGACTTGAAACTTATACCAGTCAGGCTTGATGTCATGAAAATGAAGTCTTTTTCGATTTGTAGTATTTTCATAAAAGTGACGTAAATCCCATGTATCTTCATCAAATTTAAAAGCTGATAATTTCCGTTGATTTTGGCGAGAATGCCAACTAGATGGATGACTTGAATTAGGAGTAAATCCAACATCACAAAAACGACAAGTGAAGAGCTTTCCTTTTTTCCCAATTTGATAAATCCATCCTTTTTGACCATCATTACCAATTTCTTGACAATTAGGATTGGGACATTCTAAATCGGAGCGATAACGAAAGATATAAGCAGGAACTCTTTGAGTAAGAGAGCCTGTAAGTTGGCAAGCAACACAACACCAAGATACCCGACAAAGTGTTTTTTGGTGTGTGTGAAACTTAATTCTTGGTTCATTACATTGAGGGCATAGAAATTCATTTTTATACTCTCGTTTCCAGTTTACTTTCAACTGACCTTGTAAAGTTTGATGAACGGAAATAGTCCGATATTGACGCTTAATTTTCCCCATTACTTTTATCACCTTTGATTTTCCTTAGTTCTTTTAACCCTTCCAATCGATTTTGTAGTAATTTCAACAACCGATTAATTTCAGTAACCCTTCTTTCCTGTGCTGCATTTTGAGCTTGTTTTAAGTCTTGTTGTAAGTTTTTCCAATCTTCTTCTAACTGGTGTTGGTCTGCTAAAGTCACCCGATGATGGTCGCAACTAAGACAGGCATAACAATATTTGCAATCCCCCAACATCGAAGGTCGATGACATTCTCCCAATGGGGTGCTGATTTTAAGTAGTTCAGTCAATCTCTCATATCTACGTTTTCTTGGTTTAAAGTCAGTGACTTTACCATACATATCCACATAACCTTTGGCGTTTGCTTCTTTTTCTAATCTTTCGAGAGAGCGCTGGCGATAGTGAGGTAGCATATCTAAAGAACCGTGACCCAAAACCGCAGCAATATATTCATCTTCTGCTTCGCAGTAAGCCATAATGCTAGCTTTGGTACGACGCAACATATGACTTTTTAGATTGAATCTCTTGCCTTGTTTATCTTTAAGGTCTGCTTTCTCATTAAAGGCTTGTATCCATTGGTAAATTATGTATTGACCTAAAACTTCTGGGAGATAAACTGGTTCTACCTCAAATCTTTTACCGAAATCTGCACCATCTCTATTTGCAGCAGAAAGTTTACAGAACAATTTGTCAAAGTCAGAATTACAACCAAATTGAATATCTAAAAATCGCTGCTGTTCTCTTACTAACTCGGCTACTTTATAATGAATCTGATCAAATCGCCAGTGTTTGCGCTTTTGTACCCAACGCAGTAAAAACCAGCGTTCACCTTCTTGCTTTAGGCATTGACGGGGTATCCTGACCATTTCTCCAATACGACAACCCAAGACCAGTTGTAATCGAAATAAACGCTCTAAAGGTGAGGGGAAGAGGTCAAATTGTTTATAAATTTGATAGAGAACTTCTTCTGGGATTGTTTCAATTTTGGGCTTCTTTTTCTGAAATTTAGGTGGAATATAAGAGAGATTAAGCCATTGTTCCTCTGCCCATAATCTAGAAACATGAACAATTACTGATTTACGATGATTAGTATTACTTCCACCAATAAACTCATCTAACAAATTATTAGTTAAGTGTAAGGGCTGGCTATATCCCTTATCGAGTAAAAAACTATCTAATTGCCTTAGACAAGAAACTAAAATACAGACTTGTGAAATTGAATGTTTTTGTCTCGCGCTGGCTTTAATGGTTAGTTTTACCAACACTTTTAACCAGGATAGAGAAAACTGATCAAAATAAAGATTTCGACTGCCATTAATTCGACATTCTTCTTTGTTATAACCCAAATCGGTTAAAGCCCATATATCCTCGTTCATCATTGGGTCATCAATCCATTCTTTGCCCAACTCAGAACTAGCTATTCTTTGTTCTAATGCTTTAAAAGATAATACACTCATTCTTCCTCCTCTGCTTCTAAATAAGAATCTAAGTTCATTTCCGACAGCACATGAGAGTAAATATCTTTGGTAGTGGTAATAGATTTATGACCTAATAGCTGCTGTATGTAATGGTCTAAATAACCAGCTTGTAGCATTCTGGTAGCAAAAGTATGCCTGAATAGATGAGGATGAGCTTCAATACCAGTTCTATCCTTAAGTTGATAAAACAGATTATTCAACCTGGCACTGGTCATTGGCTTTCCTACATATCTACCATCTAAATTAACGAATAGCATCCCATGTCCTTGCTGTTCTGCCTGTGGCGGATATTCTTCTAATAAATAAGCTTGAAAAGTTTCTTGTACGGTTTCGCGGTTGAGTAGAACGGGAATTTCTCTCTCTATGCTCTTAGCTTTTGCGTCGTTGGGATTATCGTCTCTACGAATAATTCTGATTCGTCCTTTACTATCAAAGTCTTCAATGTCTACTAAATGCAAGCCTAATAGTTCTCCGCGTCTAATTCCTGTTTCCCTAAGTAGCATGACTATTAGTCTATCCCTATAGGTATAACAAGCGTCCGCTAATTCAATTACTTGTTCATCTGTTAAGCAACCAGGAAACGCTTTGGGTTCTTTAATTTTAATTCGTTTCCGTTTCTCTGGGCTACTTTTAACTATTCCTCGGAGAAAACCATTACGTTTACTTAAACTGTAAGATAATTTAGTAAATCTTTTTTCGTTAACTCTACCTTCCATAACGTGAAATTCATACATCCCTTGAATTACTGTAATTGCTTGATTAACAGTACGAGGACTGCGTTTGGATACAGCTTCTCTAAATTTCTCTTCGATGACTTCTACCTCACCACCTAGAAGATACCAATTTACAAAGTTAGCTAGGTCGTTTAAACCTATGTCTTGCCAGTCTAATGATTTGTACTCTAACCAACGCCAAAAATCGACTAAACGACATGCATAAGTATTAACTGTATTTGCTGCTAGCTGTCTCTTACGACAATAGTTTAAGTATCTTTGAATAGGTTCTATGGGTAAACAAGTTTCAGTATCGAATACACAGCAAAACCTTATTCCGGTTTGAGGGTCGATTGCTCGTTCTATACTTATCAATTTACTTTTACTTTACTTTGTAGAAAGTTTTATTGAGTCAACTCTATCACGAAAATATTGGCTTGTTGTTGTTATTTTCTATGTTGAAGAAGATAAAATTGTTGTTGTTATAATAACGAATCGATAATGATGATTTCATATCCTGATTCTTCTGCTTGGCGAATTGCTTCTATGTATTTTGCTGGGTGGTGATTGGTAAGTTCGCAGGTGTCAAAGTTGAATAAATCAGCGTATTTAGAAGCACTACCTCTTTCTGTATCAATTAGAGCAATACGATTACCGAGATTTGAAGCGATTGACAATGCTGAGTATGTCTTTCCTGAACCTGACGCTCCGCTTAAAGCAAGCCTTATTTTCAAGTTGGATTTTGTTGCTTTCTTGAACATTTTGATTAACCTTCAAAGGATTGATTATTGATTTCATATTGGAGATTCGTTCCATAGAATCCGTAAAAGAGCGTGATTGTTAGTTCTATAGGTTTTAGTACAAAACTGCTGTCTTAATCTTTTTAGCAATCGGTTTGTACCGTTATTATCTGTCCCATTCTTCACTAATCAATTCATCAAAGGGTTGCTCGTTTAATTCCTCACAACTCTCACTTATATTTATGCTTTGATTCGTTTCTAGTGGAGAAATTTCTACTAACCATAAAGATCCAACAACATTAAATACTTCATCAAACCTTAGTGTTAACTGGTTTTGAGCATGGACTCTTACTACCCAATGTTTACCGGATGTACAACCAATCTCGCCGAGCTTCACAAAGTTTTGTTTGACAACATCATGGCGTAAGTCAAATTCAAACTTGGACGTTGGTGTAGCTTGCGATGTCTCTTCATTAAAAGTTGCAGCTATTTCTTCTTGCTGTTGTGTAGGCAATGTTCCTTGCTTGTAGTGCCATATAATGTAGTCGTAGCATTTTGCCCAAGTATTGGCTCGGTGGATTTCGACATCATTTATCATCACTACCCACCGCTGAGTTACGAAGTCGTCATGGTCGTGAGTAATGCAAGCAATTAGTTTTTTGCCCGCGTAAATTTCATGGTCGTAGAAACTTATTTCTACTGTTGTGATATCACTTTGGGGGATTGCATTTGAGCCTGTGGAAATAGTTAGTTGGTTTTTATCACTATGAAGCGCTTGCTGCTTGGTACATAGATACGTCATAATTAGATGCCTGACTTTATAGGAGTTTGGCTTACCTCCATGTGTTCGTACTAGTTTTCTCAGGACAGGCGAACGCATGGCTGTATTTGTCTTATTATCTAAAATAATGTTTGTTATCCCATTTGTCAACACGGAGGGATAACAAATAGCTGCAATTCGTATGTACACTTGTTATCCCGTGGCTTAATTGCTAATTTGAAATAACTCTAGAATAATTAGCAAAGGGAATTATTATGGCTGAGTCAAGGCTAAATATTAGAATTTCACCTGATAAAAAAGATGCTTTCTACCATAAAGTGAAGGCAGAAGGTAAAAATGCCACTGATGTTCTTATAGATTTAATCGATCAGTATCTTGGAGTAAGTGCTGAAAGTGGCGATATTTTAGAATTAAGACAACGAGTTGAAAAACTTGAAGAGGTATTGCTGGGGGAAACCGCCGCCTGAGAGAAGAAAATAATTCTCTCAGGCAATTGCTTGAACAGTTAAAACAGATGCTTAAAGATAAACCCGCTAAACATTAGGCGGGTTTACTGCTTTTTATTCTTCAACATCTATTGTGATAACTATGTGTTACTATTTGGGATAACAAGTAATTTTCTTCTACAAAGTGTTAAACAGTTGCATCTCTGTAGCTGCTTAATACTTGATAGTTCTCAATCTTGGCGATGAAAGAAATTAATTTTACTCAGTGGCGAGTTGTACTAGCAGCATCGCTCTATTTTCTCATGCATTTGCAACGGAGGAATTATGGATTCGATTAATTTAGGTAAAAGCGATACCAGTCCATTTGACCAAATAAAAAAAATTGATGAATTAGGAACCGAATACTGGTTGGCGACAGATTTATTAGCGTCGATGGGATATAGAACTTGGAAGAGAATTAAAGATACTGTAGAACGAGCAAAAATTAGCGCTCGTAATTCTGGGGTAAACATATCCTACCATTTTGTCAACGTTGTCCAAATGACGCAAATTGGCGACTCTCAGGCATTTCGAGAAACGCTCAAAGATTATAAGCTATCTCGATATGCTTGTTATATTACTGCAATGAATGGCGACCCACGTAAACCAGAAATAGCAGCAGCACAAAGCTATTTTGCGCTTCTTACTCGTGAAGCAGAGCTAGCATCACAAAATCAAGAGTTAATTGGATCGGTGCTTGAAAAACTTGATCGGCACAATCAGATAATTGAAAAACAAGAACAAGAAATACGATTACTCCAATCCCAAATACAAAATTTACTCCCAGCTTCAAAAGCAACCTACATTCCACCAGGATGGAATGCCGAAGTATGGGAAGAATTACCACCACAAGACAAACGGCACTTTCGTTTTCTATATCGTCGTCGTGGGTTTAAACCTAGCTATAAAACATTATATTCAGCTCCTATAGAAGCACTTACTCTTCAAGCCAAGCAGAAACAGAAAGATGAACTAAACACTGTGGTTGGAGAGATATCAATAGAAGAAAAAGAAAGGCTCGAAGCAGCAAAACGTGAGGCTTTGAAACGATTTAATGAGGAAGGAGGAAATAATGACTAGTTTTACTTCGGCATCATTGGGACAAATCAATCCCCCAATCAACATCCTCAAAGAGTTTCTTGCCACATTTAACCGTCGCCAAAAGTGCAAGGCTGCAATACTTTCGTGGCTTGATGGAAAGCACTATTACGGCAACTCTTGGGTCAGAATCACTTTTGATAATCTGGCTGATATATTAGGTTATTGTCGGGAAACAATTAGCAAACATATGAGGGAATTGGTGTTTGATGGATTGGTCGAAGATAAACCATCTCATCGATTCCCTAAAGACACTGCATCCGAATATAGGCTCAATCTTGAAAATATCGTGGAAACCATAGAGTTTAGTCGATGCGAAAAAACAGACGCAGAGGTGCCAGATATTTCAGGTGAATGTGCGAATAATCCGCCAACATCTAAAACTACAATAAAGTTTTTTGAAAACAATAACACTGCTGCTGAGGAAGAAAAAGTTGATGAACCCGAACAAGAAACCCAAATACCTCGCTACGATGAACAATTAGAACCAGTTAACTCAACTCAAAACCCAGATGCTAGTGCTGATAAATTTCCCCAGTCGCAAGTCGAAGTCATTACAACTTTAGGGAATCCTGTGAAGTCGGAGATTAAAGAAATCTGTGCTGAGTTGAAGCGATTGCGAATTAATCCAGACCCTTGTTTGGGGGTAATCAAGAAGTATTGGGATAATGTGAATAGTGCGATCGCTCGTGTTAAAGAAGCGATTCATGAAGGGTGGTGCGATAATCCTACAGGTTTGTTTATCGCAACTTGTAAAAATGAAGAGAAGCCGAAAAATACCGTTACCTCAGATGTAAGTGCTTGGTTTGAATGGGCGAGGAAGGAAAGACTTGTGTTGGCGATGTCTGGAGGAATGGTTTATACACCTGATGGGAAGGTAGTGCAGATTGAGGAGATGATGCGGCGATGTCCACTTCATGAGTGAGATACCCTTTTCTCCACCGAAGGGCAAAATTTTCACTTCGGTAAATTTTTCAGAACTTTTGATAAATAGAATAAACATAAACGAACCATTATTCTTAATTATTTCTGAGATATTAGAGGGTGAGCTTCGTTTAAAACAATTCTTTCGGGATAAATAACAAGTTCAAACTATCTATTCTTAAGTATTGTTACGAATACACAAATGTAGCAATTATTGCCACTATGATTTGAACATAATTTTCCTTACTTCCTCCCTTGTCACAAATGATATAGACTATGACTCAGCGGAATTTAGCTATCGTAATTGGCATCAATGCCTATGAAAACGGGATATCTCCTCTCAAGACACCCGTTAATGATGCTATAGGAGTGGCGGAAGTTCTTAACAGTTTATACAAGTACGAAGTTAAACAGCTATTAAACTCCGAAGCAACTCTGGAAGGGCTAAATAACTTACTTGAAAATCTCAAAGCAGGAACTCTGACACTTTCAGATGGTAGAACGGTTCAAGTTACATCTTATCAAAGAGTTCTGCTCTATTTTGCTGGTCACGGTATTACCGAAGATGCTTTTGAAAATAAAAATGGTCCAGCAGGTTATTTGCTTCCCCAAGATGCTCAAAAGACTGATAAAAGTACCTTCTTGCCGATGCGTGAGTTACATGATGTGCTTGTTGAACTTGAGTGTCGTCATTTACTGGTGATTTTGGATTGTTGTTTTGCTGGTGCTTTCCGGTTCCTCAGAAATTTGGTTCCCTTTCAGAAATTATATCGAGAACGGTATGACCGCTTTATGAAGGGAAAAGCACAACAAATGATTGCTTCAGCAGCTTATGATGAGAAAGCTTTGGATGTGTTAACTCGTTTAGGATCTGAGAGAAAATAAAAACACGCGGAAACATTCTCCCTTTGCTGAAGTATTGCTCAAGGCTTTACATGGTGCTGCCGATATTATTCCAGATGGTGTAATTACAGCTTCAGAACTTTACATTTATCTGGAAAAGGAATTAGCTGAGGTCACAAGTAGGCAAACTCCAGGTCTTTATACATTAAAACATCATGAGAAAGGCGAGTATATTTTTCAGATTCCGGGTTTTGTAGCAGATAATTTAGAAAAAGCTCCTCCATTAGATGAAAATAGCAATCCCTACCGAGGTTTGGAATCTTTTAATGAAGAACATAAAGACTTATTCTTTGGTAGAGAAAGCGTAATTAACGAATTGTATTTTTATTTATACGAATTTAAGTGTACTGCGAAAGAATTAATTTTTTGTACCAAGTTAACTTCTGAATTATTCATTACTTGGTTGAGTATTATCATACTTCGCTCTCACATAAAGCAGCCTTCACTGATGATTGTGAATGGTGCTTCAGGCACGGGTAAATCCAGTTTGGTTAAAGCTGGGCTGCTTCCTTGTTTGCGAGATGATGGATGGTATATTGTTAGTCCTTTTCGTCCGGGTAAATCTCCTTTTCTTGCTTTAACACAAGCAATTTTATTAACTGTAGTAATCAGGGAAGCTAGCGTAATTAAAGCAAAGTTTTCTAAGAATTTTAATCAAAGCAAGTATTGTTGTAATTTATTTATAGAAGTTATTGTATTTATTATCAATATTTTCGCGGGAATTTTAGAAGAATATAATGACCAAAAGATAATCAATTCTCTAAGTGAAGTTTTACAAAAAAATCTCAAAAGTTTAACTAAGTTAGCTCAGATAAGTAATATTGAGAACTCCGCAAAATTATTATTAGTCATTGACCAATTTGAAGAATTAGTTACAGTTTGTTCTGAAGAGGAAAAAGAGAATTTTTTAACATGGCTAGAGAAAAGTGTAATCGAAAATTCCGAGACAGTTAGAGTTATCATCACCCTGCGTTCGGACTTTAAAGCCCAATTTTCCAAACTATTCGATGTAAAGCGATTTATTGATGTCGCGCAGTTCACCGTACCGATAATGACTCAGGATGAGTTCCGGGAAATCATCGAAAAACCAGCGACGGAAAAGGTATTATATTTCGAGCCGCCAGAGTTAGTTGATGAATTAATTAACGAAGTAGTGCAGATGCCAGGAGCGCTACCGTTGTTATCATTTACCTTGAGTCAGTTGTATTTGAGATGTTGCGATCGCTGGCAGGAAGGAGAGACAAATCGAGCCATAACTTTGGAAGATTATAAACAATTAGATGGGGTTATGGGTTCGCTGAAAAAGACAGCGACAGATGTTTTTGAGAAGTTAATTAATGAGAAAAAAGCCACCGAACAAAGTATTCGTCATGTGATGTTACGGATGGTATCGGTGAGTGGTGATGAATTAGCTCGTCGGCGGGTATTGGAATCGGAATTGGAGTATCCAGAACCAAAAAATAGTGAAGCAAAGGAAGTTATTAAAGCTTTTACAGATGCTCGTTTGTTGGTAAAAGGAACTTCTGATAATGGAGAAGCTTATGTGGAACCTGCTCACGATGCTTTAGTGAATGGGTGGAATCAGATCTTGGTGTGGAAGAATCAGCAGCAGGAGAATTTGTTATTGCAAAGGGGTTTGACTCCGGCGGTAATGGAGTGGAGAAATATAGAACAACGTCATAATAAAGTTGAACCTTTGCTTAATTTTTTCGATAAAGGACTTGACTTAATTGATGATTTATGGAACTTTAGTAAAACTCTGTTGCGATTAATACGGCGGAATTCACAGGAGAAAAAACAAAAAAGTTTAAAAAAATCAAGGTTTCTTTGGGATAGTAACCCCCGTCTCAATTTATTAGAAGAGGTGCTTGATTCTAGTGATAATTGGTTGAGCAAGATGGAGATTGATTTTGTTCGGAATAGTATTAAGAAAAATCGTAGGAATATAGCTTTTGTATCAGGTTCAGTGTTTGTATTTATTTTAGGATTAGGTACGTTTTCTATTTTTGCTTTAAATGGTCAAAGAAATGCTTTAATAGGGCAGGTTCGTTCGTCTCAACAGTCTTCTGAAGCTTTGTTTAGATCTGGCGATCAACAGTTAGAAGCTTTGATAGCAGCTTTAAGTGCTGGAACAAACTTACAAAGTAATTGGCTGCTACGACTCAGGGAACCAGAACAAGAATTGCAAAATGAAGTGAAATTGTCATTATGGAAAGCATTTTATCAAACTCCAGAAGAAATTTATTTATGGCACAAGGATAAAATTACTAGTGCTTCCTTTAGTCCTGATGGTAAAAAAGTTGTCACTACTTCATTCGATAAAACCGTAAAGATATGGAATCTTCAAGGTCAGCTTCTAAACACGATCAAAGAAGATGAAGACATAGTTATTCGTGCTTTTTTTAGCTTTGATAGTACAAAAATTGTCACTGCTTCATCAGATGGTAAAGCAAGAGTATGGAACCTTCAAGGTAAGTTATTAGCGGTTTTTAAAGGACATCAAGGTTGGGTTACCAGTGCCAGTTTTAGTCCTGACGGTAACAAGATTGTCACTGCTTCATTTGATGAAACAGCAAAAATATGGGATGTCCAAGGTAATTTACTCAAAACCCTCAAAGGGCATCAAGGTCATGTATATAGCGCCTTCTTCAGTCCAAGTGGAGAAAAAATTCTTACTGCTTCAGAAGATAAGACGGCGAAGATATGGAACCTTCAAGGTAAACTCTTAACAAATATTCAGGGGCATCAAGGTCATGTATATACAGCCTTCTTCAGTCCTGATAATAAAAAAATTGTCACCGCTTCAGAGGATGAAACGGCAAAGATATGGAATATTGAAGGTAAGCTTTTAGCAACCATTCAGGGACATCAAGGTCAGGTTAATAGCGCATTCTTTAGTCCCAATGGAGAAAAAATCGTTACTGCCTCAGAAGATAAAACCGCGAAGATATGGAATCTTAAAGGTCAGCTACTGTCTTCTCTTGACAGACACAAAGATTGGGTAAATAGCGCTCTGTTTAATCCCGATGCCACAAAGATTATTACTGCTTCAGCTGATGGAACAGCAAAAGTATGGAATATTCAAAATGAACTACTTTTGGATGGTCATCAAAGTTGGGTAACCAGTGCCAGTTTTAGTCCTGATAATAAAAAGATTATTACTACTTCAGGAGATAAAACTGCAAAAATGTGGAATTTTAAGGGGAAACCAATAGTGACTCTGCATGGGCATCGTAATGTAGTATGGAGTGCATCTTTTAGCCCAGATGGTAAAAATATTGTCACAGCTTCACATGATAAAACTGCAAAGCTATGGAATTTAAAAGGAGAAGTCTTGGTAACTTTTCGAGGACATAAAGATGTAGTGTGGAATGCTTTTTTTAGTCCTGATGGTAAAAAAATAATTAGTACTTCACGAGATAAAACATCAAAATTATGGAATTTAAAAGGAGAAGTACTGACAACTCTTAAAGGGCACACTGAATCAGTTGACACTGCTAAATTTAGCCCAGACGATGAATCGATTATTACAGCCTCTGACGATGGAACAGTTAGAATATGGAACCTTCAAGGAAAACAGGTGAGTGTACTTCAAGAAAGTGTAGTTTCAGTTGACAACCTTGCATTTAGCCCAGATGGTCGCTTTATAGTAACTGCTTCAGGAGGGGATAGTACAGCAAAAGTATGGAATCTTCAGGGTAAACTTTTAGCCACTATGGAGGGACATACTGGTGCAGTTAATAGTGCTGAATTTAGCTCAGATGGGAATTATATTGTTACTGCTTCGGAAGATAAAACCGTTAAGTTGTGGAATCTTCAAGGGAAAATACTAGTAACAATTAAAGGACATACCAATGCAGTCAATACAGCCGCATTTAGTCCAGATAATAATTATATTCTAACTGCCTCACAAGATAAAACGGCAAAGTTGTGGAAGTTTCCTCTTTTGCCTGAATTAACAGCACAAGCATGTACTACAGTTAAATATTATCTTAGGAATTATCCTGATGTAGACGATACCCACCGCAATTTATGTGACGGTATCCCAGAACCTACACGTTCTTACTAAACTTTTTTAAGCGGATAATTTATATTAACAACTATGAATAATGCCACATTCAAACCTATACGCACTACTAATCGGCATCGACCACTACCTCCCCAACCCACTCCCCGACGGAATCTCTTACCCCAACCTCAATGGATGCGTCCGCGATATCAACCACGTCACTGACTTCCTCAAACTAAAACTCAAAATACCAAACGAACAATTTTTTACCCTCACAGCTTCCAACATCAACCAACCCCAACCACCAGAACCACCAGAAAAATTACCAACCTACGAAAATATGGTGGCGATGTTTGCTCATCTCACCGAAATCGCTCAACCTAGTGACCAAATTTACATCCACTATTCCGGTCATGGTGGTCGCGCTAAAACCAACTATCCGCAACTCAAGGGAGAAAACGGAGTTGATGAAACCCTTGTTCCCACCGATATTGGTAACTCTACCGCACGCTATCTCCGCGACATTGAATTAGCCAAAATTCTAGAAAGAATGGTGGATAAAGGTTTAATTGTCACGGTTGTTTTGGATAGTTGTCATTCTGGAGGAGCAACCCGAGGGGATGATTGCGATGTGCGGGGATTAGATACGATTGATACTACAGTAAGACCTACAGAAAGTTTAGTTGCAACTGACACAGAATTAATTCAAACTTGGGAAACTCTAACTACAGAAGATACTCGCAACGTTACTTTAGGAAGTGGTTGGCTTCCTCAACCAAAAGGTTACGTTCTCTTAGCTGCTTGTCGCCAAAATGAATCTGCTTTTGAATATGCTTTCAACGGTAAAGAACGCAATGGTGTTCTTACTTATTGGTTGCTAGATTCCCTATATTCCCTTGAACCGGGATTAACCTACAAAGTACTTCACAATCGCATTCTTGCTAAAATAAATAGTCAGTTTCAAAGACAAACTCCTCAACTACAAGGAGAAGGTTCGCGCTTTGTTTTTGGTTGTAAAAGTGCTTCACTCCAATATGCTGTAGATGTGATGAAAGTAGAAGCAAATAAACGGCTTTTACTAAATACTGGACAAGCACAGGGACTTTGTAAAGGGGCGCATTTTGCTATTTATCCCTACGGTATAACTGATTTTACATCGATTAAACAGCGATTGGCTTTAGCTGAAATTGTAGAACTCGGAGCTACAGAATCTTGGTGCAAACTGATAGATTTTTTTTCTGAAAAAGCTATAGAGCAAGGTTATATAGCGTTGCTCGTCAATCCTAAATCCATCAAGCTAGTTCAGAAAGTACGTCTGTTTCCCAAAGCAGAAAGTGAATTACCCAAAGAAATTTATCAAATTCAGCTTCAAGCATTACAAGCCATATCAGATGAAATAGCAGTTGCTCAAGGTTGGGTAGAATTAGCTTCTGATGATGAAACTGCAAATTACCAAATTACTTTAAATATAAAGGGTGAATACCTTCTTTGTGACCCTAGCGGTACACCAATTAAAAATTTACGACCACCTGTAAAATTTAATGACGCTGATGCTGCTATTACCGTAGTCAGACGCTTGATACATTTAGCAAAATACCGTGCAGTCCAACAGCTTGACAATTATTATCACAAATCCAATTTACCAGGACAAAAGCTAGCTTTTACAGTGGAGTTGGCAGGAAAACAAATAGATTATGACCCAGTAGAACCACCATCACCGCAGCCAATTAATGAACCGGGTAATACACCAGTGCTAAATGTTGGTGAGTGGATATTTATACGTATCCGCAATGATTCATCTCAAGCGCTCAACGTTACGATATTAGCAATACAACCAGATTGGAGTATTGAACAAGTTTATCCTTACGGCACGGGAAACTTTATTACCTTTGACCCAGGACAAGAGGAATTGCTACCACTACAAGCAAATTTACCAAACGGATATCAAGAAGCACAAGATATCATCAAAGTATTTGCAACAGTAGGTGCTACAGATTTTCACTGGTTAGAATTACCTCCTCTCGACCAACCGATTTTCTCAATTAATCACAAAGCACCTCAGAATTCACTTGAAGAAATTTTAAGTGCGATCGCCGCAGAACAACCACCAATGAAAAACGTCCAACCTGTTAGATATGCTGCGGTTGAATGGATTACAGAGCAAATAATAATAAAGACAATTCACTTGTAAGCAAAAAGCAATAAATCTAAGTATTCACAACTTTAAATAAACCAATAAAAAAATTGTATAAACTTTATCTCCCAAAATTTATCCCATGCAAGAATAAAACAGTATTGATGTAACTACTTAGATAACTGTGTAAATTAGATGAATCAGCCTGTCCCTCCAGATAATAACCCATCGTCAAATATTGAGCAGCACCTGAACAATTCAGACGTGGAGGGTGGAATACATGCGATTCATGGTGATAACAATAAACAAGTTCAAATAATTAACTATTACTACCGCGAAGCGACAAAAGCGGTAGCTGCTGAATCTACGGATACTGATAACGAAATTTTACCCTGCCCCTATCGCGGTTTGTTTCACTTTGGTCCTGATGATGCAGAATTTTTCTTTGGACGCGAGGTATTTGTAGAAGAACTTTTTGCAGCGACTCAAACCCGTAATTTTATACCAGTATTAGGAGCATCGGGAAGTGGAAAGTCTTCGGTGGTTTTAGCGGGATTAGTTCCCAGACTTGAGCAAGAAGGAAACTGGCTGTTTACTCACTTCCGCCCCGGCTCCGAACCATTCCATGCTTTGGCTTTAGCGTTAGTTCCTCTTTATACTCCAAATTTAAATGCGACCGAACGTATAGCTCAAGCTCGTCAGTTAGCTAATTACTTGCGTGAAGGTACTATTTCTCTAGCTGATGTATTTGCTCAGATTCACCAAAATCAGCAGAATTTTCGGGTATTATTAATTGCCGACCAGTTTGAAGAACTTTACACTCTATGTACGGATGGAAAAATCCGTCGTAGTTTCTTAGATGTTTTATTAGCCAGCTTTCACTTATCAACTTCTCAATCGCAACAAAACAATGTCCTAATTGCAACCATGCGAGCAGATTTTTTGGGGAATGCACTTTCATACCCAAAATTTGGGGACTTGTTGCAAAATTCTGATATTAAAATTAGGTCGATGAACCATGAGGAACTAGAAGAGGTAATTATCAAACCTGCCGATAAATTGGGGGTAAGTTTTGAAGCGGGATTAGTAGAGCGGATTTTGGATGATGTAAAAGATGAACCGGGGAATTTACCTTTACTCGAATTTGCTTTAACTCAATTGTGGAAACGACGAACGGGTAAACAATTAAGTCATGTAGCTTACGAAGAAATAGGTGAGGTTGAAGGTGCATTGGCTCGTCATGCTGATGAGAATTATCGTAAATTGAGTGAGGTTCAACGGGAGCAGGTACGACGGATTTTCATTCAATTAGTCCGTCCGGGAGAAGGAACGGAAGATACGCGAAGATTGGCTACGAAAGCAGAGTTGAATCAAGCAAATTGGGGATTGGTAAAACATTTAGCAGATGCGCGATTAGTAGTTACCAGTCAAAATGCTGCTAACCAAGAAACAGTAGAAGTTGTGCATGAAGCGTTGATTCGCAATTGGGGTGAACTGCGACAATGGATGGATACAGACCGTGAATTTCGGGCTTGGCAAGAGCGGTTACGGGTGGGAATGTATCAATGGGAAGAAATGCAGCGAGATGAAGGAATATTGTTGCGGGGTGCAGCCTTGGCGGATGCTGAAGAAAAGCTGAAACTTAGGCGAGATGATGTTGCTCAAGGTGAAAAAGATTTTATTCAAGTTAGTATAGCGTTGCGAGATAGGGAGAGAAAGCAGCGGGAGCATAGAAGGTTATTTACTATTTCGGGATTAACTATGGCTGCGGTGGCATCTTTACTTTTTGCTGGTGTTTCATGGTGGCGTTTAGATGTAAACCAAAAAAATGCCGATTTAATTACCCGAAACACTAACGTTAAAGGATTGTGGTTAAGAAATGTAGATCAACTGCAAGCCCTAAAAGAAGGTATTGAACTTGGTAAAAAACTTCAAAAGGAGAGTAAAGCTACACCAGAAACGCGGATGCGGGTGGTAGCGTTGCTGAGGGAGATAGTCTATGACATTAAAGAACGTAACAGTTTAGAAAAGCATGGCGAAGTGGTCACAAACGTAGCATTTAGCCCCGACGGCAACACCATCGCTTCTGCAAGTTGGGACAACACCGTGAAGTTGTGGAATTTGCAGGGGCAGGTGATTCAAACCCTTTCTGGGCATGGCGAAGCGGTCTATAGCGTGGCATTTAGCCCCGACGGCAACACCATCGCTACTGCTAGTCATGACAACACCGTGAAGTTGTGGAATTTGCAGGGGCAGGTGATTCAAACCCTTTCTGGGCATAGCGGTTTGGTCAATAGCGTGGCATTTAGCCCCGATGGCAACACCATCGCTTCTGCTAGTCATGACAACACCGTGAAATTGTGGAATTTGCAAGGACAGGAGATTAAAACCCTTTCTGGGCATGGCGAAGCGGTCTATAGCGTGGCATTTAGCCCCGACGGCAACACCATCGCTACAGCTAGTCATGACAAGACGGCGAAGTTGTGGAATTTGCAGGGGCAGGCGATTAAAACCCTTAGAGGGTATGGCGGTTTGGTCTATAGCGTGGCATTTAGCCCCGACGGCAACACCATCGCTTCTGCTAGTCATGACAACACCGTGAGGTTGTGGAATTTGCAGGGGCAGGTGATTAAAACCCTTTCTGGGCATGACGATGTCAATAGCGTGGCATTTAGCCCCGACGGCAACACCATCGCTACATCTGGTGGGAACAGGGCGAGGACAGTGAAGTTGTGGAATTTGCAGGGACAGGAGATTAAAACCCTTTCTGGGCATGGCGAAGCGGTCTATAGCGTGGCATTTAGCCCCGACGGCAACACCATCGCTACAGCTAGTCATGACAAGACGGCGAAGTTGTGGAATTTGCAGGGGCAGGCGATTAAAACCCTTAGAGGGCACTCTTTCAAAAGCGTGGCATTTAGCCCCAACGACAACACCTTCGCTTCTGCTAGTTTGAACAACACCGTGAAGTTATGGAATTTGCAGGGGCAGGAGATTAAAACCCTTTCTGGGCATGGCAAAGGGGTCACAAGCGTGGCATTTAGCCCCAACGGCAACACCATAGCTTCTGCAAGTTTCGACAAGACGGTGAAGTTGTGGAATTTGCAGGGGCAGGAGATTAAAACCCTTTCTGGGCATGGTGATTCAGTCATAAGCGTAGCATTTAGCCCCGACGGCAACACCATCGCTTCTGCAAGTTGGGACAACACCGTCAAGTTGTGGAATTTTGATTTGGAGGATTTACTGGTACGGGGTTGTGATTTGGCGAGGAATTATCTCAAAAATAATGCCAATGTGAGTGAGGAAGATAGGCGCTTGTGCGATGGCATTGGAAATGAAAAATGAAAATTTGGATAAATAATCAATATGAAATAATAAAATTTCTAACTATAAATACAATAATTTGTATACGCAATAGCTTGAAAATTATAAAAATTTCAACAAAAAGCTGATGTAAAAGCCATCAAATATGATGTAATTTTCAAAAATTAAATTTCATATATCTTAATACTATGAACAATATATAAAAAAATACCGAAGTAACTTGTAATACACACATTTTTATGTAAAAATCACTAAATAATTCCTAAAACATATAGTCAAAATAAACTATATCGACTGAATAAATCAGATTGCTATATTTAACTAATCAGCAAGCGTGCTTTAGAAAATGTTGTGACAGTAAGTGAAGAATTTTACCTAGCAGCACACAAGGGTAGCATCTAATAGTCCAATAAGCTAACTTCAGATAATATTGTCGTTATCGTTTTAATCAACCAGTTATCTTTAGATTATTTTTATAAGTACTCTCTAAATAAATCTAAATACTTTATATTTTATCTATTTTTTTGAGTGAAAATATATTGAAGTATAAGTTATAAAAATAAAATTTTTATCTGCTGATTTATTGAATAGGTAAAATCTAATTACAGGTTTTTTTATCAAAAAATATTAAATATATAAGATTAAAATTCATGAAAATTATAGTTGTTAATAACACCACCTTCAAGCAATTACTATTGCCGTTAACAGAATTAGCAAGTAATGAAAAAGTTGATATACCTGCTGGAACAGAATTTGAAATTGTCACTTATTTAGAAATGTGCGACCATCTTAAATTTACTTTCAAAAGCGGGTCTTTAAATGGTCGAAAATCATGGATAGCTAATGTCAAAGATGTTGAATTAGTTGGTAGTGATGACTTAAAAGTAATTAGTGAATATAAATTGGGTGATACACTTCCAGCAAAAGTTAATTTAGATGTACCTTACTTTAGACAGCTTGATAATAAATTTCAGCCAAGCAAAACTTGTAATGTGACTTGTGTTGCAATGTGTTTAGATTACTTTGGTATTCGTCCCCGAAATCGTAATGAACAACTTGAGGATGAGTTATTTAAGTTTGTTAAAAGTAAGGGATGGAATAAATATGTCCACGAGCATCTGCGGAAATTATTTATCGATTATGGGGTATTTAATGTTTTCAAAACGGAAGCGACTTGGGAAGAAGTCAAGGTACATTTAGCTAATCAAAAACCTGTAATCATCTCAGGTCAATTTACAATGCCTTCAGGACACATCATCGTATTACGTGGATATGACGAAAAGGGATTTTGGGTAAATGACCCCTATGGAGAGTTTTTCCACAGTGGATATCGTACTGATTATACTGGAGAGAATCTTCACTATTCTTACAAACTCGTAAAATCAAAAAGCTATAGTGGCTCGGAAAAAACTTGGGCACATTTTCCAGAAAAACGTTAAAGTAAATTGTTTTTGGTAGCTGAAAATTGCGGGAATAGATTTTAATTCGTCTCAATCAAATAAACAAAGTAAATAAATATGAAAATCTCAGAAAATTGCCTAAATCTAATCAAGAAATGGGAAGGTTTTTACAGCGAAGCTTATCGATGTCCGGCAAATGTACCCACTATTGGTTACGGTACAATCCGCTATCCAAACGGACAGAAAGTTAATATAGGTGATATTATCAGCGAGCCTGTGGCAGAGGCTTGTCTGCATCATGAATGTGCTGAGTGTGAGCGTGGTGTTACAGAAGCTGTCAAGGTTGATATTAATCAAAATCAGTTCGATGCTTTGGTTTCATTTACCTACAATTTAGGTATTGGAGCATTTCAAAGAAGTACTCTGCTAAAAAAAATTAATGCGGGTAAATTTGATGAAGCAGCTAAAGAATTTGATAGATGGGTACATATCACAGACAAAAAAACTGGAGTTAAAACAAGGTTAGAAGGTTTAGTTAATCGTCGTAAAGATGAGCGATTGCTTTTTGAGAGAATAGGTGATGAAAAATCCCCTATTGAAATTGAAGAATCACCTCAAGAGAGCGTTACTTGGCTTGAAGGTTTTAGAGACAATGACGATACAGTAATTGTGGCTTGGAATGGAGGTCAAGTTGTAGAAATGTTGACTTTAGAAAGTAATTCTAAGCGAGATTTGATTTATCTATTACAACAATATCCCAACGCCAACAAATTCTGTGTTGCTCCATCTAGTAAAAAGATACCTAAAGGAGAACGTATTCCTGTTGCTGGAAGAGAAAAAGACATAGAGAAAGTTAATAATCCACCTACTTTGGAAGCTTCTTTATTGATTCGGGGTATGAATGATGCTGATATGGGTGGGAACGATATTAAAGAACTTCAGAAGCGTCTTTATGATTTGGGTTACTACAACGGAAATATTGATGGTGATTTTAGTAAAGTTACCGATATCGCAGTCCGAGATTTCCAAGAAGACTACTTTGGTGCAGCTGAAGCTGATGGTAAGGTGGGACCTTTAACTTGGAAAAAACTATGGGGAGAAGCTCAAAAGCCTAAGAGTACGGTAAATAATAATTCAACTATTCCGGGAAGAAATTATCTTAAATTAACCAAAACGAATCGCAAAGATATACATGGTTGCTATGTCTTAGACATGGCTTATTACAAAGATGGTACGCTCAAGGATAGTTTAGAAGTCTGTTCTGGTTTACCAAAATTTCAAGTTTTCCGTACTGGAGTAGAAAGCGAATCTGGAAGCTTTCAACCTCTTCCAGAAGGACAATGGTACATCAATGATATTCGTTGGGTTGAGAAAGATAATTATCATGCACCATCTATGACTGATGGAGTTGGACCAGTAACAGTCCGCTTGGATTATAAAGGTCCTGGATCTACTAGCAGAAAGCACATAGAAATTCACATCGACAATAATCGCAAAGCTTACCCCGGTACTGCTGGATGTATAGGTGTTTATAATATTGCAGACTACAAAAAATTCGTTAGCTGGTTGCGAGAGACTGATCCAAGGGATTTGTATGTAGATTGGAATCTTGGTACTTGTCCGAATCCTGATAAGGATGTGTTGCTACAAGCAAGTGATTGATTTATTGGTATGTAGTTGAGCTTTAGATTTATCAATTTTTGGCGAAGACAGCGCAACTACGAACCTATTTCTTTTCTATTGTTAAAAATGGTACACAATTTTAAACGTAAAAATTATGTTACTTAGGTTATTATTGCGACTGAATAACCCATAAAATTCTATGTAGGTAAAGATATGGCAGAAAAAATAAAAATGCGGGATATGATTGTGATTCTACCGGGAATTACAGGTAGTGTTCTGCAAAAAGATGGAAAAGATATTTGGGCTGTTTCTGGTCAAGCTTTCTGGCAGATTTTAACTAGTTTGGGTGATTCGATTCAACAGCTAAAATTAACACAGGATGACCCAGAAGCAGAAAGTTTAGAAGATGGAATTAAAGCAGTTAGAATCGCTAGAGATACTCATTTAATTCCCGGATTAATTAAAGTAGATGGTTATACAAAAACTTCGCGTTTAATTACTGATAATTTTGATGTAATTTCTGGTAATATTTACGAAGATGCGGATGATAAAGCAGCGAATTTTTATCACTTTCCTTATGATTGGAGAAGAGATAATCGTGTTAGTGCAGGGATTTTAAAAAGACTGCTAGATAAAAGATTAAAAACCTGGCGAGAATTTAGCGGTGTCCCAGATGCAAAGGTAATTCTCTTAGCTCATAGTATGGGAGGATTGGTTTCTCGTTACTATTTAGAAGTATTAGAAGGATGGAAGAATTGTAAGGCTTTATTTACTTTTGGTACTCCTTACAGGGGTTCGTTGAATTCTGTTAATTTTGTTGAAAATGGATATAAAAAATTATTTCTCGATTTAACAGAAGTAATGCGTTCTTTTACTTCTGTTTATCAATTATTTCCTATTTATGAAATTCTAAAAGTCGGCGATAAATATCATAGAATTGCAGAAGCCGATAATCTTCCTTATATAGATAAACAAAGAGCCGCAAATGCTTTAGCATTTCATCGCGAAATTGAAGCGGCTGTTAAAGCAAATTGGAATAATGAAAATTATAGAAATAACTATAAAACTATTCCCATTATTGGTATACAACAACCAACTTTTCAATCAGCATTATTGGTAGATGGGAAGTTAACAGTAAGTGAAGATTTACCATCAATTTTACAATCCAGACCCGATTTAAGTGACGGTGATGGAACAGTTCCCCAAGTATCTGCCATACCCATAGAATTATCAAACAGTTTAAACAATAATTTTATAGCAGAAAAGCATGGTTCGTTGCAAAATCAAAATCAAATTTTAGAAGATTTACTAAATCGTCTTAAACTCAGCCAGTTTGATTTAGGAGGAATAAGAGCGCCATTATCAGCGATTAGTCTTTCTTTGGATGACCTTTATTTAACTTCCGAACCCATAGAAATGCGTGCGAGAGTTATTAGTCAATCTCCGATTAGTGGGAAATTAAAAGCAACAATTACATCTGTTTCTGACGAAGCAAATACGTTCAGGTTTGATTTTGAAGAACGGGAAAAAGAATGGTCATTAGCTATTGATGATTTAAAACCGGGACTTTACAGACTGAAGGTAGAAACAGAAAATTCCGGACAACAATTTCCGACTCCGGTTCATGATTTATTTGAAGTTGTTGATTTATAAATAATCGTAATTTCAAAAATAAACAAGAGGCAAATAATCTATTTTGCTAATCAATAATCTTAACACTAAAGTTTTTATGAGAAAGCGTAACTTTTGTAACAATATGTGCAAGTATAAATTATTCTATACCTTATAGTAGGTGATATTATATCTTCTATCTATGATTTAATTTTTACAGCATGGCAAAGAAAATCCTGCTACTATCAGCTAATCCGACAGATACATCAAAGCTGCGCTTAGATGAGGAAGTGCGTGAAATTCAGTCAGGTTTGAAACGTGCTAAACATCGAGAAGAATTTGAAATTATTTCGCTTTTGGCTGTAAAAACTGATGATTTGCGCCGTGCTTTATTAGATTATGAACCGCAAATCGTACATTTTTCCGGACATGGCACGGGTAAAAGGGGCTTAGCTTTAGAAGATAGCTCCGGAAAAATGCAGTTAGTAAGTACAGAAGCTTTAGCAAGATTATTTAAGCTGTTTCCAAAAATTGAGTGCGTGCTACTTAATGCTTGTTATTCAGAAGTGCAAGCAGAAGCAATTCATCAACACATTGATTATGTGATTGGTATGAACAAAGAAATAGGGGATAATACAGCGATTAAGTTTTCAGTGGGATTTTATGATGCTTTAGGAGCAGGTAGAACTATTGAAGATGGGTTTGAATTTGGTTGTACCTCAATTGATTTAGAAAGTATTCCAGAATATTCTACTCCAATATTAAAAAGCAGAAAAATAAGAAAAGACACTCAAATATCAGAAAATTCTAATTCTCAAACAGGTAAACGTATTTTTATTAGCTACAAGCGAGATGTACAGCCAGATAAAGAGGTAGCATTACAAATTGTAAAGGCACTATCACCAGAACACCAAGTTTTTATTGACCAGAAAATTCTGGTAGGTACGAGTTGGGCAAAGTTAATTGAAACAGAAATTCGCAATAGTGATTTTTTGATTGTTCTGCTGAGCGAACGTTCAGTTCATAGCGAAATGGTAGAAATGGAAATCCGCATGGCTCATGAGTTTGCTCAAGTACAATCGGGAAAACCTGCGATTCTGCCAGTAAGGTTAGGATACCGTCAGCCGTTTCAGTATCCTCTGAGTGCTTATTTGAATCATATTAACTGGGCTTATTGGAGTGATGAGGAAGATACTCCACAATTGATAGAGGAGTTGAAACAAGCAATTTTTAGTAGTAAATTAAGTCTTAGTACTGAGCAGAATATTGAATTAATACCATTAAATGAGCTACCTAGTTTACCGCGTCCTTCTCCTTCTGCACAGCCAGAAACTTTGGAAATCCCAGAAGGAACAATGAAACTCAAGTCTGCTTTTTATGTAGAGCGAAAAGCAGATAGCATCGCCTTGAAAACTATAGTACAGCAGGGAGTGACAATTTCTATCAAAGGTCCGAGACAAGTTGGGAAAAGTTCCTTGCTCAATCGAATTATCAAATCTGCACGTGATGTAAACAAGCGGGTATTGTTTTTAGATTTTCAGCTTTTGGGAAGAGCTGATTTAGAAAATGACGAAGTTTTTTTACGTGGTTTTTGTTCTTGGTTGAGTCAGGACTTAGAATTAGAAGACAAGGTAGATGAATATTGGCAAATAAATATTAGTAATATTCAACGCTGTACCCGTTACATGAGTCGTTATATATTAAAGGAATTGGATAGTCCATTGGTTTTAGCAATGGATGAAGTAGATAAAGTATTTGACAAACCTTTCCGTAACGACTTCTTCGGAATGTTACGTAATTGGCATAATAGCCGTGCTATGACCGATATTTGGAATAATCTAGATTTTGTCTTAGTTACTTCTACAGAACCTTATCAATTAATTGATGATTTGAATCAATCCCCTTTTAATGTAGGACAGGTAATTGAGTTAGAAGATTTTACATTAGAGCAAGTAGCTAACCTCAATCAGCGTCACGGTGGAATTTTTAACAGTACAGAAGAAGTCAAAGTACAGCAACTATTAAGCGGACATCCCTATTTAGTACGAAAAGCACTATATCTGGTTGCTAGCGAACAAATTACGACTGCGGAATTATTTGATAGTCCCATTAGTTCTAAAGGTGCTTTTGGCGACCATTTACATCGCTTATTATCATTAATACACGATAAACCAGAATTGAAACAAGCCTTACTAGAGGTAATTCATAATAATACCTGCGAGAATCAGCAAAGGTTTTGGCAACTACAAGGAGCGGGCTTGGTGCGCTCTGATGGTCATCAAGTAGTACCCCGTTGTGAACTTTACAGCGAATACTTTAGGGAGCATTTACATGACTAATACAAATATTTACTCTCTGGGTGGAACCGTTCAAGCCAGCAAAGGAACTTACATTAGCCGTCAAGCAGATAAGAAGCTTTTAGAATTGTGCAAGCAAGGAGAATTCTCCTATGTGCTGACTTCTCGGCAGATGGGTAAATCTAGCTTGATGATTAGCACTGCATCTGAGTTGAAGAAAGCAGATATCAAGTCAGTCATTATCGACTTGACTAAGATTGGTACTCAAGTGAGCATAGAACAATGGTATTTGGGTTTGCTGCTGGAGATTGAAGAACAATTGATGCTTGATACTGATGTCGATCAATGGTGGCAAGCAAATGATAATCTGGGTGTTACTCAAAGATTAACTAAGTTTTTTCAAAATGCTTTGTTAGAGGAAGTGAAAACTTCTGTAGTTATATTTGTAGATGAAATTGATACTACACTAAGCTTAGATTTTACAGATGACTTTTTCGCTGCAATTCGCTATTTCTATGTGGCTCGTGCCGAAAATTCCAAGTTTGAGCGAATTTCGTTTGTATTAATTGGTGTGGCGACCCCAGGGGATTTAATCCGCGATTTGAGAAGAACATCTTACAATGTCGGGAGACTTGTAGACTTAACTAATTTTACCTTCGAGGAAGCAAAACCTCTAGCTGAAGGGTTCGGATTGCCAAAGGAAGAAGCAGAAAAATTATTAAAATATGTATTAAAATGGACGAGCGGTCAACCTTTCTTAACACAAAAGCTTTGCAAGTTAATTGCTGCTTCTCCTGATGAGATTCCTAGAGGGAATGAAGAATTTTGGTTAGAAAACCTAGTCAAAAAGCGAATTATTGAAAACTGGAAGAAACAAGACGAACCGCAACATTTACGTACCATACGCGACCGCATTCTAAAAGATGAGCGGCGTGCTGGTAAACTACTGAGCATATATCAGAAGATATTACTTGCAGGTGAGATTGAAGTTGATAGCAGCTCCGAACAAATGGAGTTACGGCTTTCAGGACTAGTAATTGAATCTCAAGGTAAATTAAGAGTTTATAATCGCATTTGTAAGTTAGTTTTTAACCTTAACTGGGTCGAAAAACAATTAGCCAAATTACGTCCCTATGCTCAAAATTTTAAATCGTGGCTAGCTTCAAACTGTCAAGAAGAATCATATTTATTGCACGGACAAGCTTTAGAGGATGCCAAAGCATGGGCAGTAAATAAAGATTTAAGCGATTTAGATTTCAAATTTTTAAGTGCTTGTCAGGAGTTGGAAAAAAGCAGAGTACAAGTTGAATTGGATGCTCAGAAAAGGGCAAATAAGTTTTTAGAACAAGCACAACGTAAGAAAAGAATACAAGTTAGAATAGGATTTATTTTTCTTGTATCATCTTTAGCTGTATCAGCATTGGCAATAATACAGGCAGTAGATTTTAGAAAACGAGCAGAAGTCGCTTTGCAAGATGCAAGACATTCTGAAATAAAAGCTGCTAATTCTGAATCTAAAGCTCTTTTTGCTTTAAATGATTCTCTAGGGTCACTAATTGCCAGCGTGAAAGCAGGAAAAATATTACGCGAGATTGAACTTGAAGGTGAAAAGGTACCTTCAGATATAAAAAATGAGACTTTAAGTCGGTTACAGCCAGCGTATTACAGCGCACAAGAAATCAATCGCATTGCAGGTCATAAATCTACAGTTTGGGAGGTAAGCTTAAGTCCAGACGGTTTAAAAATGGCTTCGGCTAGTGATGATAAGACGTTAAAACTATGGAACCGTGAAGGCAATTTACTTAAAACTTTCAAAGGTCATGATAGTCGAGTTTATAGCGTCAGTTTTAGTCCAGATGGCAAAAAGCTTGCTTCTGCGAGTAATGATAATACTGTAAAGCTCTGGAAACTTGATGGTACTTTACTTAAAACCTTCAAGGGGCACAGTCGTAAGGTTTTAAGTGTAAAGTTTAGTCCCGATGGTACAAAGCTGATCTCTGCAAGTCATGATGAGACAGTCAAACTCTGGAACCTTGATGGTACTTTAGTTAAGACATTCAAGGGTCATACTGCTACCGTATATGACGTAGATTTTAGCCCTGACGGCAAAACCATTGCCTCAAGCAGCTTTGATGGAAAAGTAAAAATATGGAACATCAATGGAAAGCTTCTAAAAACTCTAAATCATAATGATTGGGTTTTTGCCATAAGTTTTAGTCCTGATGGCGAAAAGTTAGCTTCTGCTGGTCGCGATAAGAAAGTAAAAATCTGGAAGCTTGACAGTGGTACTTTACTTTCAGAGCTAACACACAACGGTGAGGTTTTAGATGTAAATTTTAGTTCTAACGGTGAAAAGATTGTTTCTTCCAGTGATGATAAAACTATCAAAATTTGGAAAAGTGATGGAACTTTAATCAAAACTCTCAAAGGTCATGAAAATGCTATACGGAGTGTAAAATTCAACAAACCTGACAATCGTATAGTAGTATCATCAAGTGATGATGGAACAATTAGGCTTTGGAATGGGGAATCCAATTTTATTAAGACGCTACCACACAGTTACTGGGTAAGGAAAGTCATATTTAGCCCAAACGGTCAAATGATTGCTACAGCTAGCGATGATAGTCAGGTAAAAATATGGAGTAATAAAGGTAAATTTTTGAAACGTTTGAGTGGTGTTCTTGTCCGTAATGGTTTAAGCTTCAGTCCAGATAGCCAGATTATTGCAACAGGGGATACGAACAATACGGTAAGACTTTGGAATATTAATACTACACTGCGTAAAACCTTGAGAGGTCATAATGGTTGGGTTTATGACGTGAGTTTTAGCCCAAATGGTAATATACTTGCTTCTGCTAGTGGTGACATGACAGTCAAAATTTGGAGTATCGAAGGGAAACTACTCAAGACCTTAAAGGGACATAAAGATGCAGTAAACAAAGTTAGTTTTAGCCCAGATGGTGAAAAGCTTGCTTCTACTAGCGATGACAACACTGTTAGACTCTGGAAAGTTGACGGAACTTTACTTACAATTCTTTCGGGACACAATGCAAAGGTTTTAGATGTAAATTTTAGCCCAGATGGTAAGACTATTGTTTCTGCCAGCGCTGACGAAACTGTAAACCTTTGGAAGCATGATGGTACTTTGCACAAAACCTTAAAAGGACACAAAGAAAGTGTAAGAAGTGTAACTTTCAGTCCAGATGGTAAAAGGCTTGCGTCTGCTAGTGAAGATTATACCGTGAAGCTTTGGAGTCATGATGGCACTCTACTCGAAACTTTGGAAAATCATAGCAACAAGGTAAGGAGCGTTAGTTTTAGTCCAGATGGTAAAATACTTGCCTCTGCCAGTGATGACAAAACAGTTATTTTACAGAACGTAGACAAGCAAGACTTGAAGTTTAATGATTTAATGCAGAATGCTTGCAAGTGGTTGGATGATTACCTTAATAATATGAGTAATGAGGATAAGGGTTTGTGTGATGATATTTCAGATAAGGAATAGTGTTTAAAAATCCGTAAACAACACAAAAATAAAGATAATTTTTTTATTATCAGGACTAAGGCTGCGTGTCACAAAACTCTGGTGGTGCCGTACACTCCGAAGCCTTATAACTACCTTGGCAATCAGTCAGTGTACAAGCAACGGCAATAAAGGGGGAAGAAAATCTACACCCCTTTTTGCCTCCCCTACAAAGAAAATATGCCAGTTACGTAAGTCCTAATTATAAAACTCCTATACTCCTACGAGTTATTCAATAATTAACCGGAATACTATATAAATAATTACTTACTAATCCATTCTATTAAATTGATTTAAAACGAATGACCAAAACAACTAACCCAAACCCAAATTTATACGCTTTACTAATCGGAATTGACTGCTATTTACCCAACCGCTTATCCAACGGAGTATCCTACAGAAATTTAGGGGGAAGTGTCCGGGATATTAATCATGTCGAAGAATTTCTTTTACGTCAACCCAAAAAACCAACACAGATTTTTAAGTTAACTTCTTCTAATCCAGATTTTACAGAATTTGGTGAATTTCCCCAACCAAAGGAACCAGAATCGCAATTACCTACTTACAAAAATATAGTCGCAAAATTCCAAGAACTTACACAAACAGCTTCATCGGGGGATTTAGTATATATCCAATATTCCGGTCATGGAGGACGAGCAATAACCCATTATCCCCAAATCAAGGGAGAAAATAGCATTGATGAAGGACTGGTTCCGGTTGATATTGGGACTGGGAAAGGACAATATCTGCGGGATTTGGAATTAGCAATGCTAATGAAAAAGATGGTGGACAAGGGTTTGGTTGTTACCCTTGTAATGGATTGCTGTCACTCCGGTGGTACGGTTCGAGGAGAATATGCAGATATTCGCGGTTTGGATACGATTGATGAAACCCAAAGACCAGTATCTAATCTAGTTGCTTCCACTGAAGAATTAGCCCAGCATTGGCAGTCTTTAACACAAGAACAACCGAATACATCAGGAGCCGTTAGTCGTAAAGGAACGGCTGTTGCTGGTATGTTACCGGAAGTCGAAGGTTATGTATGTTTAACTGCTTGCAGACCTTCCGAATATGCTTTTGAGTATGCTTTTGACAGTAAAAGACGTAATGGTGCGCTTACTTATTGGTTGCTCGATACTTTAAATCAACCAATGCCGGGAATGACTTATAAAGTATTACACGACCGCATCAATGCCAAAATAAAAACTTTGTTTCCTCAACAAACACCGATGTTAATGGGTGAAGGGGAGCGTTTGATATTTGGTAGCGAATACGTGCAAACTGAATATGCAGTAAAAATCATGGAGGTGAGGGTAGAGGGAAATATCACCAAAGTTAAGTTGGATGCAGGTCAAGCACAGGGTTTGCGTAAAGGTGCAGAGTTAGCGATTTATTCCTTTGGTTCTAGAAATTTCCAAGAAGTAAATGAAAGAATAGCTATAGCGGAAATTACAGAGTTAGGAGCATCGGATTCTTGGGCTGAAGTTAAAAATATACTTGATAATACATCAGTAATTGAACAAGGAGCGCAAGCTGTATTAACTTCGGCACCTGTAAAGTTAGTTAAAAAAGTCCGCTTGTTAAAAGATGAGAATATAAATAAAAATATACCACTGCAAGCCGTTGAATCAGCTTTGATTGGTAACGGTTGGGTAGAATTAGCAAAAGAAGATGAAGCTGCTGATTTTATGGTTGATGTTGATGAATCAATTTATCAGATGTATGACCGAACTGGTTCGCAAATTGTGCTTCGACCGCTATTAAAAGTAAATGAGTTTGATTCAGCCGAAATTTTAGTGAAACGATTGATACATCTAGCAAAATATCAATCAATCCAAGAACTTGATAACCACGATGCAAATTCACCTTTGAGAGGAAAAATTGCAGTGGAATTGCTGGGTACTCAAGCAGATTATGACCCAGCAGACTTACCAGATATCAAATCACTTACCGACCACAGTCAACCAGAAGTGAAATCGGGAGAATACTTTTTCTTTAAAATTCGCAACGACTATTCCGATGTAGTTAACGTTGCTGTACTAGATTTACAGCCAGATTGGGGAATTGAGCAAGTACAACCAATAAATAGTCAGTTTATTTCCCTTGACCCCGGAGGGGAAGAAATGGTTACTTTAAATATGACTCTTCCATCTGGAGAAGAGATTGGTGAAGACATTTTCAAAGTATTTGCAACAGTTGGGATGGCAAACTTTCGCTGGTTGGAGTTACCACCATTAGACCAGCCAATTTTACCACCAGAAGCCAAAGGAGTATCGAGAAGCGGTAGTGGTTTAGACGACTTTTTGATGACCTTTGCAGCAGAACAACCACCAACCCGCAACGGAAACCCCGTAGCTTTCCCCAGTCGGGAATGGACAACCACGCAATTCCAAGTGAAAGTAAAAGGTGATGGTGAAAATAAACAAGTTGAAAGTATTGATCGAGTTGATAATCCAAATCCAAATCAACAACCAAGCAGCAATGTAACTACACCAAATCATTCATCCCCAACCTACAGTTATTCTTCCAAAAAGCTAACAAAAATCCTTATTTTAGCTGCAAATCCGAGACAAGACTTAAGATTAGCAAGTGAAATACGGGATATTCGAGAAATAATCAGAAGTTCACCCAATCGAGAACAATTCCAACTCGAACAAAGAGAAGCACTGCGTCCCCAGGATTTACAACGTGCTTTACTAGAAGTACAACCCAGAATCGTTCACTTTTGCGGACATGGTAGCGGAAGCCAAGGACTAGTTTTAGAAAACAACGCAGGAGAACAACAGTTAGTCACCACAGAAGCAATATCAAACCTATTTAAACAGTTTCAAAATCAAGTAGAATGCGTATTGCTCAATGCTTGTTCTTCCCAAACACAAGCCCAAAGCATTGTACAACATATCAACTACGTCATCGGCATGGGTAGAGATATTTTAGACGATGCAGCAATTGCTTTTACAAAAGGTTTCTACGAAGCATTAGTTCACGGTAGAACCATAGATTCCGCTTACGAATTTGGTTGTATTAACATTCAAACTGTAATTAATCGCTCTAAAAATTATCGCACGCCATATCCAGTAGCCGTTCCCGAACATTTAATACCCAAACTGTTAGTAAATCCCAATCCGGTAGAAATTAATAGTCCCGTGGAAGAAAAACTAGAAATTCCATCTCCGGGGAATAATAATCAAACCAATCACGGCGGGATTCAGCAAGTTGTCAATGATGGTACCGTTCAAGGTGGGATGCAGGCTTCCATTGGCGATGGGAACAAGCAATCAATGCAGATTGGTAGTAATAAATCTGATGAAAAACAATTGAGTACAGAAGAAGTAATTCAGAAGTTGGAGCAGATTGAGCGATTGATATCGACTGCGGAGTTGTCAGCAGATGTGAAAAAGAAGTCGCTCAGATATTTGGAAACGGCTAAGGATGAAGTATTGGAAGCTGAACCAGATAAAAAGTATGCTGCTACTAATTTGAAAAAGATGGTCGATACTTTAAGAAATGTAAGCGATTCAGTAATTTCGGGTAGTAGCTTGTGCAATAATGTACGAGCAATACTAGTAAAACTATTTACTTGGCTCGGTGTAACTACTATCTAGTTAATTAATTTAGTTTCATCTTTTTTCTACTGTGAGCGAACGATGATGTGAATGTTAATAACGGTGAAAACCGAATGGTTAAAAAAATTCTGATTTTGGCAGCAAATCCCACAAAGAACTTGAAACTGGAACAAGAAATACGCGATATAGAAGAAGGACTGAAACGTTCAGCTTATCGCGAAGAATTTGTCCTAGAAATCAAGTTAGCTGTTCGTGTCAAAGATTTACAAGCCACCTTACTTGAGGTAAAACCTTGGATTGTTCACTTTTGTGGACACGGTACTGGAAGTGAAGGACTTGTTTTGGAAAATGATACGGGAAAACAACAGTTTGTAAGTACAGAAGCTTTAGCAGATTTATTTCGGATTGTCGCCAAGTGGAAGGTAGTAGAATGTGTATTACTTAATGCTTGTTATTCCAAAGAACAAGCTGAAGAGATAGTCAAGCATATCAATTATGTTATTGGTATGCAACAGGAGATTCGGGACGATGCTGCAATTGCTTTTACAGTCGGTTTTTACGAAGCATTAGGTTCTCAAGAGACAATTGAATCAGCTTATGAATGGGGTTGCAATCGCATTCAATTAGAAACAAACCGCTCAACAGAAACTCGTAAAGGAACAGCGGTAAATATAGATCAACCAATTAGGGTTCCCGAACATTTAATTCCCGTACTGTTGAAAAACCCAAATTTAGTAGTAAGTATTGTTACAGAGCGTAAAAATTTTCTGATTCGTTTTCAACATTTAGTCAGAGATAAAATTCAAACATTAAGAAAATACATTCAATATGTTTTATTTTTATCAGGTATTGGTACTTTAGGTACAGTATTCTTTGGGCTGATTGCTTTTTACTTGAGTCCAAAACCTTCTGAATGCTTTAGTCCAAAAATACAACCTGGAAGTGTCAGGGTGTTAACTTCCCATCTTGAAGGTAACAAAATTCGTTGGTGGGTTGCTAAAGATAAGCAAGGTTTGACGACATTCACTTGTCAGGTTGGCAACTGTAAAGATAAAACTCTTTTATCAGATGAACGAACATATTTAAACTCAGAAACAGTTTTAGCTGTAGCTTGGGATGAAGGTTTAGAACAACCCGAAGAAATTTGGGTAAGTACATCTGAAGGAACACTAGCTAAATTGAAAAAGCAAAGTAACAGAAATAGTTGGAAACAAACAAATACATTTCAACAGCAATATTGTCCGGCAAGTACGATGGTGGTTCAGTCTAATAAATTAAACCTTGGTGCGGCACATTCTACTCAACCCAGGTTATATTCATTTGATAAAAAGCAGAAATGGTCTGACTCACAATCACTAGATGTTCCCGAAAACATTAACTTGCGGGTTACAAGTATGATTGTCAATGAAGATACTCAGACAAAATGGGTTGGTACAAAGGAAGGTTTATACAGAGTTGATAGTGGTAAAGCAGGTTCTTCAATTTATCCTCCCTGGGTTGATACACAAGATCCTTTTTCTTTTCAAGTTCAAGCTCTGGCTATAGATAGTAAAAAAAATATTTGGGTGGGAACAAAGAAACAAGGATTATTGTTTTTTAATTCCATTACTGCTGATGATTGGCATCTTCTCACGGGTATACCATCACAAGAGATTACAGCTATTTCGCTTTCTGAATCCAAGCAAATAGCTCTTATTGGTACGAATAATGGATTGAGTATTTGTAAATGGAAGGAAAATCATAGAAAAGCGAAATGTTCTCAAATCAATGATGAAAAATTTGACAACAATAGAATCGAAGCAGTCAATATGGCATCAAATCTAACTGCTGCCATATCTGTTAAAGGAAAAGAATTAGAAATCATCGACAGTCAAGTATTATTAGATTAAAATCGAAATAATTAAGACAGATTAGTTGTATAGATAGAAAATATTATGCAGTATTCCTAATATCTTTTTAAAGTTAGTGTAGATAACTTTAAGAATTTATCCGGATTAATTTAAACATTAAATCCGCTTGCTTCTTGCTATCTGTAAATAATAAATAGGAGGTTTAATTATGGGTTTTGAAAGTATGATAACCCCGATTCAAGGAAAGAATGAAGAAAGAACATCAGATATTCAAGCGCTGGTTGAGAATTATTTAGGTGAGAATTCATCAGAATGGTACATAAGATATTCTCAAGGTGAGTGGGTAGCAGTATGGAAAAAAGGTTTTAAGAGTGCTGGTGAAGAACAAATTTTACTTCTCCCTGGAGACAATACATTACTAACAGAAGAAGCTTTACGTTATATTTGGTATTTTGTTGATGCGTCCAAAGCTAATATAAGTTTTGATCCTAAAATCGCAGTTCTCTATAGACAAGTAACTATTATTGGCAATGCCAATTTAGACAATGGTATTGATATGGAATGGCAGCAGCGACTGAGCGAAAACCCCGAACGTGAAGTAGAAAGAATTAATTGTCAAACTGGTGAAGAATTAGTTTCTATTCTTAGAGAGCGACTAGATAGGGGTATTTATTTTGAAGGTTAAAAAAAGTAGTCCCGATGATTATTTTTGATAGGAACTAATTTATAGTTAGGGAATAGGGAAGGGAAATAAACTGTTTATAGGTTAATAACCAAAATTAGATGATTTCATTACTAATTATAGGGATTTGTTTGACAAAATTATCAATAAAATAATCATTATGGAAAAAGTAAAAATTTTATTTTTAGCACTTGCTTATCCGCCCAATAAACCACTTAACCAAGTGAGAGAAGTAAAAGAAACTGAAGAGGTTTTAGAGCAATCAGTATATAGAAATCAAATTGATTTCAAGTATAAAGCGGTCACGGAATTAAGTGATTTACAAAAGTATATCCTAGAAGAAAAACCGCAAATAGTACATTTTAGTTCTCATGGAAAAGATGGAGAATTATTCCTAATTAATTATTATGAAGAAAACGGAGAATTGGTACCATCAAAAAGAACTGTACCAGTAGAATTCTTGGAACAAGTTTTTGGAGAAGTCAAAGAATATGTTAATTGTGTAGTTTTAAGTAGTTGCCACTCTGAGAAACAAGCGAAAAAAATTGCAGAAAATGTTCCTTATGTGATTGGCACAACAAAAAATATTCTAGATAATAACGCAACTGAATTTGCCAAGGAATTTTATAGAAATGTTGGCAATGGAGAAGATTTAGCTAACGCTTTTAGGCTAGCTCTTGTAGTAGTTGCTAATTATTTAGGAAGTCAATTCAATGAAAGTGATTTTATCTCCTTAACTCAAGCCGGTTTTGAAGACTTAATTTTAGTCCCGATATCATTAGCTTCAAATTTTATTGCTACATTGAAAAATGCTCGATTACAAGGCGAAGAAGGCAAGCGAGATAAGACAGGGAGCTTTTTTGAATATAACGTTCATCTAGAAAATATAGTTATTGAAAATTACGATAATTTTCTTGAAAATGGCAAATATATTCAACAATATAAGCTTAATGGAAAGTGGTTATCAAAAGTGTTCCAGGCTATATACTTAGGACCTGTAATTGTAGATTGTCCTTGGGGTAGTAATAGCAAACCTTATGGTAACTTTACTACTAATATCAAAACCATTGATGGAATATTAAGCGAAATCCAGATAGATGTTAATCGATTCAACAGTAGTGCAAATAACTATGCAGCAGAGAAGGTTGAAAAACTAATTGAAGCTAAAGTCAAAGAGATTGTACGGATGGTGTAAAAAATTAGTTTTTGGAAACTCTCGCAAATGGTTTATATGTAATAATACTTAGTCTAATGACTTATATTTCTGCAAGTTTTAAGAAAATATAATAGTAGTTACCATGTTAGAAAGCAGTAAATATTGGTTTGCACCTTTAACGGAAATTCAAGACGAGCAAGGAGCAAAGTTAAGACCGGCAAGGTCGAAAGTGTTAGAAAGCGATAAGCTAGTTAAAGAAGGGGAAGAATTTACTATTTCCCTGGAAAGCTTTTATGTTAAACACAACTACGACAAAGATAACACTGGGAACGACCTGCTTGTTCGCTCTTGGGTGAAATATGGAAACGAACCAACAGCGGAAAGAGTTCACTTTTTTCAAAAAGACGTTCCTGATGAATTTATCGGCGAAAATTTACCAGCGGAGCATATTTTCTCCAAACAAGACCATTCGGAGAATAATCGTTTATTTATAAGTTTAGATATTACGGAAATCGATAGAGGACTTAGAGCTAGTTCTTCGATTAACAATACAATATCAACTGTTTCTGGCACCTTTGGAGCGGTATTTACGGCAATTTTACCTTTCGCTGGAGTAGCATCGGATTTAGTTAATTTACTAGATAAATTACAGGTTAAAAGGAATATTTCAGTTTTTCAAAGTTCTCTCGACCTTTACGCTCAAGACAGTTATGAATATCCATTACGCTATGGAGCTTACGTGTTTTTCAAGGAAGAAGTACAGGCAATAATGTATAGATTGCTGGACTTAAAATTAAAACCCGTCAGCGACCAATTAAAAGGTCAAAATCCACTCCACGATTATGTAGTAATAAAAGTTGTACCGGGAATTATTCATTCTGGAGACAGCAGCGAACTTTTAACCAATCAGCAAATTGCTTCAGTACTTAGTCAGCTAGATGAGAACGAAAGCAATGATGAGTCTAAAAGAAAAGAGCATTTCAAGTTTCTGCAAGATACAATCAAATCGGCTAATGATATGCAGGAGCTTGATTATTTTTATGACCTTAAATTACAGAAAAAATTGGGTAAAGAGTTGAGCGAATCTCAGATGCACAGGTATTTGGAAATTGCTAATAAGCTTCAGAAGTATATTCCTGATTTGTAGATTTTTGATTGTTTAATCTTTTTCAAATAAAACAGGAACGAGATGTTCGGGAATATCTTCTAATTGAATTTGAGTACAGCCAAACTGATAAGCTTCCTGAATCGAACGATTCGCTCCAATTGCGGTGTAAAATCCGATTGAGAATGCGATCGCAGCTTTATCACCGATGGCTTGATTCATACCAACTACATACTGAATATGCTCTGCTATTGCTTTAGCTTGAGTTTCCGAGAAACAAGCATTGAGAACAACACATTTAACTTGTTCGCTAACCAGGTCAAATAATGCAGCTAAAGCTTCAGGTTTTACAGGTTGGATTTTCCCGGATTCATTTTCAAAGCAAAGCTCACCATTACTTGTACCGTGACCTGAGAAATGCACGATAGTGGGTTCAAACTCCAGCAATGCTTGACTGATATCACCCGGACGTATAGATAATTGTTGCTGAAGAACAAATCTTTCTCGATGCTTTGCTTGTTGCAATCTTTCTTGGATCTCGTGTAATTCTTGTCCCAATCGCAGACGTGCAGCATCTGTAGGATCTGATGCTAAACACATAATTGTAATCGAATTTGCTGGCTTTTGCGATTGATTGGTTTCAACATAAAACTTTTGTTGATGAATGGTACTTTCCAAAAGACTTTCTAACCGACGAATTCGTTCATCCTTCTCCTTGATACCTACAACTAAGCTTTGCAAATCGCTGTAAGGTAAAGATTGAATTTCTGTATATTTTTGAAAATATTCGCGGTTTAATTCCGAGGGGTCGGCATTACCTGCTATTCTTGCTTGCAGACGGATTTTTTCTTCTCCCCTACCTTCTAAGGCAACAACTTGCAAATCTGCATCGGGGTTTTGTTCCGCTAGTTGAATAATGGCGATCGCCGCAGCGGTGGGGTCAATTCCTTCGTAGTGAAGTAGGTCGAGAGTCTTAAATTTACTACCTACCTGACGTGGGTCGGTATTTTGACTTTTATATAGATCTAAAGTTTTGATGATGGGAGCAATAAAATCAGTAAAATCTCCTGGTTTAAAAGTTTCTTGACGATTATCCGGTTTACGACATGGATCGGGGTCATCCCTCGTGGGTAGTTGCATATAAATGTATTCACATTCGATATTTTCCAACTGAGTATCGGTAGAAATTCCCCAGTTTTGAATATAAGCTCCTGTAATACAAGAACTATTTAAATTAGCTTGATATAGCTGTGATTGCGCTAGTTTCGCACCTGATAAATTAGCACCTTCTAAAGTTGATTCACTAAAATCTGCACCAACAAAACTACCATCTTGAAGATTAGCATTTTTAAGATTTAATTCTCGCAAATTAAGGAAATCAAAGTTTTGATCTCTACCATCTTTATTAATTAGTAATTGTCGCACTTTTTCGTCTTGTAAATATGTACCTTCAAGACGTGCATTATCTAAATTTTTAGCGTGAAACCAACAGGTACGGGTGAGAATAGCTTCTCTAAAATCTACACTTTTTAGTGTAGCTTCAGTCAAATCCGCATTAGTTAGAATAGCACCGCGAAATTTTGTACTACCACTAGCAACAATACCAACAGCTAAGTCTTTTATTAGAGAATATTTTTTGTTTCCAGATATTGCTAACCAGCCAATATATATACCGAATGCGATAGTTACTAAAGCAATTAAACCAGCCGTAATATAAGTGGAAAACTCCGTTCTGACACCTAAAATTACACCAAGTATGATACCGACTAAAGCAGTAAATGCCGCGAACAGCCTTGATGCTGGCAAATTCATAATTCTCGCCATTGCCACAGCTACAGCAATATTCCCACAACCTGTGAGCATTCCAGCTAAAGCAATAGTGGAAAATACTGCACCAATTACTAAATTATCTCCAATTTCATTCTCTGGAAACAGTGCTAAAGCTATAACTAAACTAGCCGAAACTAATGTAATTATTATTGTTAGCGTTACATTTAAACCATAGAAAAAAGCAGTAATAAAAAATGCAAATAAGGTAATTAAGGCTAGAATCGCAAATAACTTTGCTTCACCACTAGAATCACTAAAAAGGTCGCCGATAAAAGCACCAGCATAACCTGTAAGTAATCCTGCTATTAACGATAAAGATAGTAGTAATATTGTAAAGGTAATAATTTTATAAATTGGTAAGCCAGCTTTAGCATTACTGAAATTAGCATCAACAAGAATAGCATTACTAAAATCAGCACCTCGGATGTCAGCACCGCTAAAATCTGCTCCAGTAAGATTTTTATCTCGGAAATCAGTTCCTTTTAATTTAGTATGGTGAAATTCGTATGTCATTGTTGTATATGTACGGTAATAACAGTGTTCAGGTTATATTTGTATTTTTAATATTGCTTATCTACGACGACGTTGGGAAGGTTGAGAGTTTTGTTTTCTTCTAGCAGTTTGTTGTCCCTAACTATTCGGTTTTTTATTAATAGAATTTTTGGGACATTTCCATAGAATATTCTTTATTACTGGAATCTTACATATTACAAGTGGTTTTTCATTATAATCAGTAAATGCTTGACGAATCTGAGGTGTGGGACTATGCGCCTCATATAATTTACTTGGTCTAGGTATTTTGTGACTATCTATCTTACTAATTGCAATATTAGCGCTTACAATTACATGGAAATTTATATCTTGAGAAGAAACTTTCTTCAGCGTAGGAAGAGCATCTTTCGCACGATAACCAATTTTTCCTAATGCATTAGCAGTACCAATGCGAACATTTTCGTTCTCATGTTGAAGAGCATTGATTAGCTCTATCGTTGTTGATTTCGACTTTTTACCAATTTTACCCAGCGCATCAGTAGCACTTGAACGAACCATAAAATCTTTATCTTTGAGAGCATTAATTAAGCTAGGAACCGCTGGTTCTGCATTCAATCCTATTTCACCCAATGCATCAATTGCAACTATATGAACCTTCTCATCTTTATTTTTCAAAGCTTTTATCAATGCAGAAACTGATTTGAAATTACATTTTACTATCGCATCATAAGCCTCAGCCTCTAGTTCTTTATTTTCTAGTTGCTTGATATGCTTTTCAATTTCTGTGTTGCTGCAAGAAGCATTTAAAGAAATCTGAACAAAGACTCTTAGATCCTCTAAAGCAATTAGACTTACACCTCCAAGTAGAGCCAAAATCACGAACAGAGCTGCTCGATATTTCCTATGAGGATTAAACATGATTAAATTCTTTAGCTAATTTCATATAAGTATATTTATTGATTAGATATAAATTAAACTAGCAGATTTACAATATTCCTGGTATTTACTTAGCTGATTATTTATCAAATCTTTAGTAAACAACACAATTACGTGAGATTTATCCTATATAGTCATTTAGTTTGTTGCTGAGAAAGCTGAAGGTTTTTTGCCGTTTGTTAGTTTGTGGCGATCGCACTACGAATGAAAAATAAATGTAAGCAATTTAACACTTTCTGTCTTTAATGGCAATTAGTGATTAAAATAACCACTATATTCAGCTTTTAATTTCCTGTAATGTCGCAAGCTTACAACTGGAAAAGGTTTTGGTGTCCAAGGTCAGGTAAAATAAATCTGGCAGTTTTTGGTTATTTACATAACCCGGACATAGATTTTGGGCGTTATTTAAACCCAGATTTAGTTACGTTCGATGTAATTTCTCATATACCTTGCTTGGCATTACTGGGAGAACCAGGAATCGGTAAGAGTTCTGTAATCAACGCAGAAAAAGAAAAAATTGTATCGAAAATTGAAGAGAATGGTTCAAAACTACTTTGGTTAGACTTGCGTGCTTATAGTAGCGAAGAAAGATTAATTCGCAAACTGTTTGAAAGTCCAACTTTTCAAGATTGGACACAAGGCGATTATAAACTTTATGTATTTCTAGACAGTTTAGATGAATGCCTACTAAGAATTAACACCTTAGCAGCACTTTTGGTAGATGAACTGTCGAATTACTCGGACAAATTAGAACGTTTATATTTTCGTATTGCCTGTAGAACAGCTGAATGGCGTAGTAGTTTAGAACAAGATTTAAAAGAGCTTTGGGGTAAGGACATGATGGGAGTTTACGAATTGGCTCCCTTACGTCGGGTTGATATTGCTTCAGCAGCACTTGCCGAAGGTATAGATAATAATGCTTTTTTTGAAGCCATTGAGCAACAACAAGTTGTACCGTTAGCTATTAAGCCTATTACTCTAGGCTTTTTGCTGAATATGTACCGCAAAAATAATAGTTTACCCACTCAGCAAACCGAGCTATATTTACAAGGTTGCAGATTGCTATGCGAAGAAACAAACCAACATCGTCGTGATGCTCGGCTCACTGGCAACTTAACTGCTGACCAAAGGATGGTTATTGCTGCTCGTATTGCAGCCGTAACAGTTTTTTGTAATCGCTATGCTGTTTGGATGAATATAGATATCGGAGATGTTCCAGCAGAAGATATTAGAATTCGCGAGTTAGTCGGTAGTACAGAATTTGCTTTGGGAGACAAATTTACTGTAACGGAAGAAGCTGTTAAAGAAGTATTGTCCACTGGACTATTTTCTTATCGTGGCTCTCATCGTATGGGGTGGGCACATCAAACTTATGCAGAATTTCTCGCGGCTTGGTATTTGCAACACCATAAATTAACATTAGAGCAAATGATGAACTTAATAGTTCATCCAGGATATTCTGATAATAAACTTGTTCCACAACTCCATGAAACAGCTGCTTGGTTATCAAGCATGAATCAAGAAGTTTTTCAGGAGGTAATGAAGACAAATCCAGATATTTTATTAAACAGCAGTATAGTTGATGCCGATGATAAAATAAAAACGAATTTAGTTGAGTCATTACTAAAGCTTTATGATGAAGAAAAATTAGCTTATCAGTTTAGATTTAATGCTTATACCCATCTGAAACATCACAACTTAGCAGCACAGCTTCAAGTCTATATTTGTGATACAAGTAAGAATGAAACAGCAAGATACATCGCAATAGAAATTACACAACAGTGCAAGGTTAAATCTCTCCAAAAAGACCTGTTAAATGTTGCCCTAGCACCAGAACAACCGTACTGGGTTCGGGTTAATGCGGCTGATACTATTTGCAAATTGGCGATGAAGAAACGAAGGCGAAGTTAAGACGATTAGTATTTGGTGAAGCTGGAGATGACCCCGAAGACGAACTTAAAGGGTATGGTCTTCGTGCTACCTATCCTAAACATTTAACTACAGCAGAATTATTTAGTGTAATTACGCAACGAAAGACTAATTTTACCGGCGGAACATATCAAGATTTTTTAGCGAAAGAATTTGCACTACAAATTAAATTAGATGATTTACCACTTGCTATAGAATGGGTTGAAAAACAACCTAGAAGATATAATCAAAATTATCCGTTGAATCGACTTTCAGATGCAATAATACTTAAAGCATGGGAATGTAGTGATAATCCATATATACTTAAGCTGTTCGCAAAAATAGTTTATTTTCGCCTCCAAAATCACGAAAATATTATAGATAATAATTACTATAATAACCAAGAATCAACTTTTGAATATACTTTAGTACAAAACGAAGATAAACGTCGCCAAATCATAGAAATAATAGTTAATATTATCTCAGAATCAGAAGTTGAAAAAAATATTGTGGGTTTAGTGTATAGGTTTCCAATATTAGATAAAGATTTTACATGGATTTTGGAAAAAACTAAAGAATCTAAAACTGATAAAAGTCAAAAAAATTGGGCGAAGTTAACATTATATACTTTCAAAAAGTTTGACTCACAACAAGTCAATCTAATCTTGACAACTTGTCAAGATGTTCCTGTACTCAAAACACAATTTGCAGGACTAATTGATCCAGTTGAATTGGGTTCTCCACAAGCAGAGGAAGCACAAAAATATTACTTAGAAGACTTAAAATGGAAACAAAATAGTAATCAACAGCTTTTAGAACCACTACCACAAGAAAGAATTATTCAGCATTTAGTGCAGTTTGAGTCTGGAAATATTGATTCATGGCGGCTTGTTTGCCAAGACATGACACTAATGCTAGATAGCCAAACTTATGACAATAGACTTTTGTGTAAATCTGATTTAAGTTCCCTTCCTGGTTGGAAAGAAGCTGAGTCATCAACTAAATTAAGAATAATACAAGCAGCAAAAGTTTATATACACAAAGGCAACCCAAAAACCCATGAGTGGCTGGGTACAAATAAATTTTACTACTCTGCACTAGCTGGTTATAAAGCCATACGATTAATCCTAGAAGAAAAGCCAGAGGATATATCTACTATCCCTGTTGATATTTGGCAAAAATGGGCATCACTTATACTTGATTATCCAAGAGAAGGTGATGAGATAAGCCAAAATATTCATCAATTAGTTGTAGCTATTACATATCAAAATGCACCAAATGAGATAATTAATACATTGATACTATTAATTGAAAAAGAAAATAACGAACATGGCTTTATTGATATTCATCGTGCGTTAGATAAGTGTTGGGACAAAAAATTAGCAAGCGCAATTTTCGAGAAAGTACAGGGTAAAAATTTAAAGCATCAAAGTTTTGGAAGTTTACTTGAGGAGCTTTTAAAACATAAATTTAAGAAAGCCAGGAAATTCGCAGAATCACTTGTTTCTTTACCGCTTCCGAAAGATATAGAACAAAGAAATAAAGTAATTGCTGCTGCCAAAGCTCTCGTATATTATGTAGAAAACGAAAGTTGGTTAGTAATCTGGTCTGCGATTCAACAAGACCAGGAATTTGGAAAACAAGTTCTTGAAAGTGTATCTTTTTGTCTAAAATATGAAGGTAGTTTTGAACAGAAACTAAAAGAAGAATACTTAGCAGATTTATATATTTTTTTAACCCAAGAGTATCCTGATGAAAAAATTAAGCAGGAGGATTCTGAAGCAGAAAAACTTACAGGTATAGAAGCTTATGTCGTTAAAACGGAAGATAGTATCAAAATTTGGAGAAATTATATTCCACAACGTTTAAAAGACCGTGGCACACCTGAAGCTTGTGAAGCAATTCGTAAGATTATACGCGAATTACCAGAAGAAAAAGATAAGTTAAGACGATTTTTACTAGAAGCAGAGGTTTTAAGTCGCCGTAATACGTGGATTCCTCCACAACCACAAATAATAATTAAAATGATGAAAAGTCAAAAGAGTAAAGAGATGCAGTGTTTAGTAAATCACGGAACTATACAAATTATCAAAGACAGCATTGTTGGTGGTAGCGTACAAGCACTAACTGGTAATAAAAATCAACAAATTATAGAAGACGCAGATACAGACCACAAAAAACAATAGTTATTAGTTAGAAAATTCAATCAAATTTTAACGGAATAAGTGACCTGAGAATGATAATTACTGCAATCTAAATATCAAATCAAAACACCGCAATAAAATCCCTACCGAATAATGATAAGACTTGCTATAAAACCAGCCTTCAATAGTTCTTTCATTGTAGCCAGTTAAGTACGAAAGAGTCGCATTACAAGCTTTCATATACCCATGAGGGCTTCGTTTACCGGGTGTTGGGGTTTCTATACCTGGATAGATAATTGGTATCCAAATCATACACCATTCTTCTGGAGACATCGGTTCTAAAAGTTCAAGCAATATTTGTTGATTGGCTCCGTTCTGTGTTTGATACAATATGAATTTTGCTAACCAACGAGGAATTTTTTTAGTCTTAGCTTGTGGCTCTTTTAATAATTGCATATGACTTATTTATGGAAGATTTTTTTGTCATGTTGAATTAAGTGCCATTAATTTTGAATTAAAGGCAAGGTTTTACAAGAATCTAATTTATTCTTAATTTAGAAGGGAATTTCTGAGTATTGATAATCCGGATGTGATACTTTCAAATCACAGATAAAAGCAGTTAGAGCGTGAATTCCCCCATACAACATCCCGTTTTTCGCTCTATACCCTTTACTACTCCAACCATTCCATCCCAGGTACTCTCCAATCTCGCCAAACTCATTAATAATCGAATTTGAATTTGTTTTTTGCTGCAATTCTTCCTGCTGTTTCCTACTTGTTGCTTGAAGCTGAGTTAATTCCTGCTCTTTTTGAGAAAGTACGTTATTCAAGCGCTCAACCTCTGACATCAATGGCTCAATAGTTTTCTCCAATTCCTTATTTACCACCTTCGCAGCTTGCTTGTTAAATGTGTTACCCCAGCTATCTCTATTGGAATCTTCAAGAGCTTTTTCCAAGTCTTTTATTCGTTGCTGGAGTTGTTGATTTTTATCTACCAAACCGCGCACGGACTGCAATTCGTTTTCTTTAGTTATTAATTGCTCGATTAATTCTTCTTTAGCTTGTGCCATTTTTTGAGCGTGCTTTTGGGCAGCAATTATTTCTTCTTTTGCTGCTAAGAGTGCTGCATCGCGAATTTCTACAAATTTTCCCAATTCTTCTTCAGCTTTTGTTAGAGTCGATGGGAGGTATAACCCTCCGCACCTCTCCTTCAGAACTGTACGTGCTGGTTTCCCCGCATACAGCTCCTAGATATTCTTAACCCTGTGGGTTTTTGCTCATGTGTATATACTGGTGGCAAGATTGGTGAATCATTATTAGATTCTTTCTTTTCCAGTTGTTGTGGTTTTCATCAATGTGATGGAGATGTACATCTTCATCAGTCAAGAATTTATGCCCACAATAAGCACAAGTATGGTTTTGACTTTTTAATAATGAAGCCGATAAGCCATTGTATAAGTCGCTGTTTCTTTTACTCCAGTAAACTAGGTTGCCATCGTAGGGACTCGCAATTCCTTTTACGTTGACAAACTTATTTTCGGAATATTTAACAGCAGGAAAAGCTTTTTTCACCAGTATGACTGACTTATGTCTGTTAATACTTTTCTGCTTACGGAATATTGTTTCTGTTCTCTTCTGGATATACCATAATGAAAACTTGGAGCCATCCATTCTACAGAATCGATGGTAATTTCTCCATCCGCGTACAATAGGTGCTAACTTTTGCACTTTTACCTTGGCACCATAATTAGAATTGTTGATGATTTCTTTGATTTTCTTTAGGAATACTTGGTGATTCTCCTTAGAAGGAGTACATCTAAACTTTCCATTCGCCTGCACTTTAAAGTGCCAGCCTAGAAAATCGAAACCTGTCGTAGCTGGTGTAACCTTTGTCTTCTCTTCGCTTATCTTCATTCCACGTTCTTCTAGGAAGTCTTTGACTTTTTGAAGAACTTTTTCAGCATCATCATTTGGTTTAAGGACATACACCATGTCATCCGCATAGCGTATGCTAGGGTGTATGTCCTCGATTCCATTTAAAGCGATATTGGCAAGTAACGGACTGAATACACCACCTTGGGGACATCCTTGTTCGGGAAATTCTGGGAATACACCGGCTTTTAGGGAGCGGTATATTCCTTGTTTCATTCCGGATGTAGCTAGTAGCTTTATCATTATAGATTCGTGTGAAATTCGGTCGAAGCATTTTTTGATGTCAAGTTCGATAACTCTTTTCTCTATCCCATTGGATATTGAACGAAGATTGTTAAAAACCATCTTTTGAGCATCATGTGCGCTTCTGCCGGGTCTGAATCCACAACTTTTAGCGTGAAAAGTTGCTTCGTGAGCGGGTTCAAGTGCGTATTTTATCAAGCATTGCCAGATTCTATCGTAGATTGTGGGTACGCTTAATATTCTTACTTTTCCATTTTTCTTTGGGATAGGAATCCTCCTAAGTTCCTTTGGTTCCCAATCTTTTACATTATTGATTTGGAAAAATAGCACATGGAATCTTTGAATAAAATTCAGAGATTTTATTCCGTCTACGCCTGCTGTTTTCTTGCCTTTATTCAGTTGCGTTATTTGTCGTATCGCTAACAGTTTTGCTGAAGTGGATTTCAGAACAAGCTTTTGAAGATTTCTGGCTTTCACCATATCCCCATTTCTAATAGCTTTGAATATTCGATTTTGTAGGCGGAATAAGTTTTTTCGGAATTTCTTCCAAGGTAGCTTTTTCCAAAGTTCATTACCCAAGGGGGCTAGTCTAACCATGCTTCTACTCCATAAATATTTTCTGAATACCCGCTAGCAGTTTCCGCTAGCATCCTACCCGTCTGGTCAGATTTCCGTAAATCACCACCTATCAAAGATTCGACCGTCTTTGAACTGACTAGACGTTTTTACTCGTTCCGTAAGAGAGATTTTTCTGTAGACTTAGATGTAACCAATCCGCCTGATACCACCCCAGGATTGCAGCTAACAAAAGATTATTGCTGCGGGATTATAAGTACCGTGGTCTGTTTTCAGCCAACGAGTAAGACGTTTTTCTAGGTTAAGTTTCATCAGTGGTATGCGGTTGCCCATCATACTCTATCTACTCCCTGTTAGCGCTAACTTAGTTAGTCCCCTTCCAATGGAAGGGCGTTAATCGCGCCCTGTTACCCGCTTCACTCCGCTTAGCACCTCTGGGTGGATTAATCCTCGCTCGGTGGGGTCAGATAAGGAGTCACTTCATCCCTGAAGGGTAGGACTTTGTATTTCTACATTACCTACATTCCTCTTACAGTTAAGAAACATTTTGAAGATTTTTAATCTTCGCGTGTTCTCCAAGTCCATACACCAGCTTGCGTCAGTAATCTGCTGACCGCTTGGTTCCTGACTTGAACGAGCCGCACTCTTTTTCTCGTTGTGCTAAAGCTTCTGCTACTTTCTGTTCAACTTCGGCAGGGGTGAACATTTGTTTTGGAGAAGCTGGCTTTACAACTGTTTTTGAGGATTCTGGTTGAATTTGATGGGGCTTGAATAGCTGTTTTACATCCATTCCTTGAGAAACGGTGTGGTCAAGCAACACCCAAAAATCACCGTTCCACTCGGACATGATGATACCAGCGTGACCAGTCCAGCCTCTGTCACATTTTGTAACTACGATTCGTGTTCCGGGAGTTAGGAGTGGGGGAGTGGAGGAGTGGGGCAGAGGGGGAGTATTGCTTAACTTCCCCCGCTCTCCCTCTCTCCCCCTCTCCCGCTCCTCTTTCTCTCGCTCCTTCTTAATTTCTGCTGCTGTTTTCTTCGGCGATCGCACTAATTCTTTTATCAAATCATGGCTGACTTTAGTTAGTTGACGTAACGCTGATACGCTCCATTTTTGGACGTTGTTACGAACTAAACGCTGCAAACGCTTTGGCAGCTTTGAAAACCAGTTGTAGATTTCTATTGAGGCTTTAGCTATGTATCGGGATGCTCCGAAGTCATCGGATGCTAGCCAATTGTTAAATACTTTTTTACCTTTCGGGGAATTAGCGATGCAGTCTTGATAGATTGAGTTTAATGCTTGTCCGCACTCTAGTAAGCCGTCGAAGGTTTGGCGGACAAAGCCGATGAATTGGTTGAGCGTGGTTTTAGCTTTGCTTTGCAGTTCTCCATTCTCAAACTGAGAATAATCAAAGTTTACAGAAAATACAAATGGTGGGTAAACGTTTTGGGTGTTGTCGCCTGAAGCTATCTTATGCATAATATAAGGTATCCCTAATAAAAGTATCCCTTTTGTTGAATGGGAAACCGAACCCTCCGTGTTGATTGGTAGTCTTGGCGGGGGGTTTTGGCTTTTAAGTTATTTCTGCTTTATCAAGCGCAAGATTATAAAATTGTGGCGCTTGTTTTTTGTATGATAATCTTATTCTACCAAAAAAGCTAATTATTAGTAACTAATTTATAACTAATCACTACTTAATAGTAGTAAATGGCTCAATTAGTGAAGCTTGACTGTACTATGGGAGTGAAAACGAGACATGATTTAAAGCACTGTGAGTAAAAGGGTTTTTGTGACTTTGCCAGATTCAGTATTTGAAGACCTGGAGCAGTGGGCTGATTCCCAAGGAAGACCAACTGCTAACCTTGCTGCTTTCTTAATAGAGACTTCTATAAGACAAGCGAAAGAAAATGGGGAAATGTCTCCGCCAAAAAAGCCAAGTCCTCCGTCTTGATTGCCAGTCTTGGCAAGGAGCTTTGGTGTCTAAAACTAAGCTGTAAACTGTCTTCGAGCAATGCTTAAGTGCGATGCTGGAAGGATTTTCATTTTTATATTTAAATCTTATCACGTAGTCACGCATTCACGCGGTCACTTAACATTCCGTAACATTAAATTTATGCCTAGAAAAAGTAGAACCGAAAGGCTTAATCTATCGATAGAAGAAAAATTAAAGCGACATTTTAGTACTGTGTGTACCTGGAAAGGGGTAAACATGAGCGATGTTGCTCATGAATTAATTGAAAAGTGGGTTAAAGAGAATGCACCACCAGGTCTTTTTGATAAAGAAGATGAATCAGTGGGGAATAAAAAAAGTTAAGCAGTTCTTGAAAGTAGTTAAAGTAAATAATTAAGGTAAAAACGCTTACAGAGGAAAGAATATCTGTATGTCAAATCCTATTACACCTTTTAACTACCGAATGGTCAACAGTTTCCGTTCGGTATCCGAGTGCTTTGCTATTAAGTAATAATGCTATCTCCTTAAAGAATATCTATAAAAACTCTTCCTCAGCAAGGTTTCAAACTGTTAATCGCTTTTTAAGCTAAGCTAGAAAGTTTTCTACGAATACAATAAAACTGCTAATAACTAAAAATATAATTTCTATTTAGCCTGAAATTCAACTCTCAAACCTTATGGAATTAATTGTATTTATATATTCCTGATGTTTTCAGTATTATGAAACAAATTTGATGTTTTTTGAATGAAGGATTTTATAAGTATCTTCTAATACTAGACTTTTATGACGATTGTAATTTATATATAACTAATAGCTTTAGTTTAGTATTGAGGGATACTACTCTCATATATCTAACTGTATTTTTTCATCAGGACTATTTTATTACTTCTGTCTTCCAATACTATTAGACTTATTGCGGAAGTCAAATAAGACGGCGATATGGAATATTCTCTATCCGCAAAAGCACTCTATTAAAAAGCTGAATAATTACTGATTAAATTTTTCAGAAAGTATATGGATGCATCGTTGATTTAAATTCTGTCTTTTATTGTAGTAAAAATTTATTTAAAAATGTCCCTTTGTTTAAGGGATAAAACTTATTATGGAAAATTTTACCAGTATTCCAAACAACGATTTGTCCAGTACAACATTAAACTTTTCAGAAAATATTTTATCTAATCCCTTGAACACCAGTGATATCTTCACGATACCTGGGGAAACAGGGGATTTAATGACTTTAAATTTTGAGTGGATAGAAGGTGATGCAGCCTTTGACAATGAGGTTGGTGTTTTCGTTGTTGATGAATTGGGACAGGTGGGAGGTATTGCACCGGGAGAGAAAGGATATGCTCAAGCGGCTATCAACGATGCATCTTCTCAAATTATTTTTTATAACAGACAAGAGGTAGGAGCGCAGCGTCAGTTAACTTTTCAAGCAGGGGATACTCTTGGTTTTTATCTCATTCAAGACGATTCAACCAAAGACTGGCTGACCTATAATTCGGGTAATAGCATATCAAATGACCCAATTGCTTTCTTTTCTATAGATGGTGTCAACCCCGACCAATTTGACCATATCCAGGGACAAGTTTTAGGAAACGGGGTTCAGCAATTTCGCTGGGAAGATTCGACCTTTGGCGGCGATCGCGATTTTAACGATGTGGTTTTTAATGTCAGCGCTGTAAGAGAAGCAGTTTTGGTTCCTGGGGAATCTGGTGAGATTGTTCCGGTTACTTTTAATAAGTTCAGCCAGGAAGCAAACTTCCATAATGAGATGGGATTGTTTGTTGTGGATGATGCCCAAGGGCGTATTGGCAGTATCTTACCAGGACAACCGGGATATATTGAAGCAGCATTATCTGATAGCCGTCGCGATATAATTTTTGCTCGCTCTGGGACGGATGGAGCCGCAAACACGATAGAACTACCCGCGCAAAGCTATGTGGGCTTTTATTTGATTCAAAATGCTACCACCGAACGGTTTTTGAATCATAATCCGCGAAATGAACTTAATAAAGAACCACTGGCATTTTTCTATTTTCCACAAGGAAATCCTGATGGTATTGACCACTTGCAAGATATGGCAGCCAATAGCTTTGGCTGGGAAGATTTAACCAATGGTGGCGACAAGGATTTTAATGACCTAGTATTTGAATACACCTTTGGAACACCGACAAGTGGCGGTAGCGGTGGAGATATTCAGCTATCTATTGACGATGTTGTAATTGTAGAAGGCGATACAAATACAGCAGGGGCAGAATTCACAGTTAGTTTGTCTGCACCAAGCTCAAAAACCGTCACTGTAGATTTTTCGACTGCAGATGATACAGCGATTGGCTTAGTTGCACCAATGACAACCAACAATGCTGACTATCAAGCATTGGAAGGTACTCTTACATTCAAGCCGGGAGAGACAACCCAGACTATCTTTGTTCCTATAATAGATGACCGTTTGGATGAAGCGGATGAGACATTTTTCATCAACCTCACCAATGCTAGCAATGCGATTATTGCCAACGGTCAGGGTAAGGGGACAATTATCGACAATGAACTGCCAAGCATTAGCGCATCTCTTGCTAACGATACAGGAGCAAGCGACAGCGACGGAATAACCCTTGACCCCACTATTAACGGACAAGCAACTGGTGCTACTTCTCTTCAAGGTAATCTAAACGGTAATGCTTTTGTTGATATTAGCGATGCTCTGAATGACGATGGAAGTTTTACTATCTCTCTAGAGCAATATGAGGTTTTGAGTAATAATTCCTTACCTGATGGAAATTATATTCTGGAATTAAAAGCTGGGAATGATTCTGGTGGGGAATCTGATGCAATTATAGTAAACTTCACCCTTGACCGTACTCCACCACCAATAGACTTTGATTTAGCTCCCGAAAGCGATACAGGGGAATTAGGGGATGGAACCACAACCGAACGCATTGTTACTTTGGTTGGACAAACCGAACCCGGACTAGAAATGGTGTTGGTAGAAACCCAACAAATGGTTACTGCTGATAGTGATGGGAATTTTAGCTTGACAGATGTTCCCATGCCAATAGCGGGAACAGCACCATTTAGCCTCGCAACTGTAGATATTGCGGGTAATCTGGGAAGGGTACAAAAGCAATTTACCAGAATCGGTATAAATGGTGCCCCTGAAATTATTAGCACTCCCGAAACTGTTTTTGATACGGATGAGCAGGATAATTATACTTACCAAATTGAAGCAGTTGACCCCGATAACGATACACTGACCTATAGTTTGCTCAACGGACTTCAAGGGGTTGAGATTGATACAAATGGCTTGCTCACCTTTAAACCAGAGGATAATTTGCTTCCTTCTTATGACTTTAATATTGAAGTCAGCGACGGTAGAAGTGGTACGGATACTCAAGCTTTTACTGTAGAAATTCCTGGTGTTGTAATTGATAACCGTCCTCCTGCTTTCACTTCCACCCCTATTTTTGAAAGCAGTATAGGAGAAGAATACAGCTATCAACCCACTGCAACTGACCCTGATAGAGATACATTAACTTTCTCTTTGATTGAAGGTATTCCGGGTTTGAGTATTGAAGCTGAAACCGGATTATTATTGTGGAATCCGACTGTTGACCAGCTAGGTGATAACTCAGTCGCAATTCAAGTAAGTGATGAAGAAGGCTTGACGGATACTCAGTCTTTTACAATTTCGGTTCAGGATATAGCCACTAATGCAGCACCTATCTTTATTAGCGACGCAGTTACCGATTTTGCAGTAGCGGTTCCCAATACAGCTACAGGAAATGTTAATCCCGAATTAATTTCGCTCAGCCTTTCTGATGAGGAAACGGCTACAGAATCGGTATCCATAACATTACCAGGTGGTGGAACATCTACCGGAGGTCAAGCTGATATTGTATTTGTGGTAGACGAATCTGGCTCGATGGCTGGGGAGCATGAATGGCTTACTAATATGGTGCTGGAGTTGGATGCTGCTTTACAAAAGCGTGGTATCACTGACAATCGTTACAGCTTGATTGGATATACAAACCAAACACGGTTGTTTAACTTGGCAGCCCAAACCCAAGTTTCAGTTTACAGTCCGGGAAATCAGCTAGTTGGTTCTGGTAGCTTTGCATCGGTAATTAACGAGCCAGAATTGGTATTTAATTTGTTAACGGATGGTACTTATACAGTTGTAATTAATCCGTCAGGAACAGCAGTACCGTTTGAGTACGAATTGAATGGGACTGTAATCGATATCCCAGCAGTTGCTTTAACTAACTTCAATACCCCATTTAGCGGAACTGTTGCACCTCAATCAGAAGAAACCTTTACCTTTGATGCTCCTGCGGGTTCTCAAATTTTACTTGATGGACTAGGTTCGAGCGCATCAAATAATATTTTCGCTCGTCTGGTAGATTCTAATGGTGATAACGTCTTCAGCTTTGCCCGTCTCAATCAAGATAGTAGTCCATATCTGCTATCAGAAGGTGGCACTTATTCGTTAATCGTCAGTGGTGGTAATACTGGGGGTGATTTTAGTTTCCAAATGTTGGAATTTAACTCTGCTGCAACTGAGATTACCCTTGATACCGAGATAACTGGCACAATTGCTACAGGTCTGGAAACAAAAGTCTTTCAATTCGATGCTACCCAAGGACAACAAATTTACTTTGATTCGGCAGTCAGTCAAAATATAAGCACTGCTCTTTACGCACCAGATAATCAACTGCTTGGTAGTAGCTTTAGTTTACGAGATTTTAACGCAGTTGTTCCTAATGATGGAACTTATACTTTGATTCTCCGCAGCAATAGTGAAAACGCAGTTGATTACAACTTTAGATTAGTAACCCCGGAAATTGAGCAAACAACTTTGACAATCGGGGAAGTTGTAAATGGTAGTCTTAGCGAAGCTGGTGAAAAAGATGTTTACTTAATTGAAGGTACAGCCGGACAGCGAATTTGGTTTGATGGCTTAAAGGCAGATTCAAGCAGCATTGTAGCTCGGTTAATTAGTCCTGCTGGAGTACAAATATTTAGTAATACCCGAAGCGATCGCGATTCAGGAGCAATTATTTTTCCAGATTCAGGCACCTATTCACTGGTCATAAGTGGTGCTGATGAAACAGGTGATTACAGCTTTCAACTGCTGGATTTAGCAACCAATACAATAGATATTACATCTCAAGTCGCAGCAGAAGCCTCTATTAGCGTTACATTTGGTTCGGGTTTACAAACTAAGCTTTACAAATTTGATGGAACGGCTGGGCAGCAATTAGTTTTTGATTCAGTCTCGACTTCTGGTTTTGTATCCGGCGATTGGCAACTGCACGGTTCAGATAATGCAATAATAGCGCAGGCAGGCATTACCAATGATTTTGTTGCTAGTCTACCAGCGGATGGTACTTATACTCTTGTGTTGGATGGAAGTAATAGCAGTCCCTTTGATTTAACTTTCAAAGTATCAGAACAGGTTGTAGAAGAGGCGACAATTAATTTAGGCGATACAATATCTGGTACGTTGGCTACTGCACAAGAGCAAGATATTTATCGCTTCTCTGGTAATGCTGGACAAAGAATTTGGCTTGATGGTTTAGCTTCAGATTCTTTCAGTATTGATGTCCGCATTGCTAGCTCAACAGGGGAAAGCCTAATTAATCGCCTTGATGCAGATAGGGATTCTGGTATGCTGACCCTACCGGAAACGGGAACTTACAGCATACTTGTCAACGGTGATAATGTAACCGGAGACTATAGTTTCCGGTTACTTGATGTAGCAAATGCAAATTCGTTAGCGTTGGGTACCAATTTAAGCAGTACAGTTGAACCTGGTACTGGAACCGAACTCTACACCTTTGATGGTACGGCGGGTCAAGAACTTTTATTTGAGATGGTTGCCGTCGATAGCAGTTTCAGCGGTAGCTGGGCGCTTTATGGGTCTGCTTCAAACAATTTCATCGTTCGTAATACTCGCTTAGATGATTTTAGAGTAGTCTTACCAACTGATGGAAGTTACATCCTAGTAGTAGATGGTAACAGCAATAACTCAATCAACTATACCTTTAATATCAGCGATATAAGTACACCCGCTAGCATTACCCCTAGCGGCTTTGATAATATTCGCACGGGTACCTTAACTGCATCAGACCAAGAAGATATTTTTACCTTTGATGCAACCGCTGCTACCCGTATCGTATTTGACGGACTAACTTCGGCTTCTTCCAATATTCGTACCCGATTAACATCTCCTGATGGCACCTTGCTCTTCTCAAACCAGCGGTTGACCGATGATTTTGGTCAGCTAACCTTGCCTGAATCGGGAACCTACTCCATTGCAGTGAACACTAGCGGTGGCTTGGGAGATTACAGTTTCCGAGTCCTTAACTTAGATAATGCAGTAACACTACCTTTAGATAGCGTCTTTGAAGGCACTTTAAATGTAGGTCAAGGCACAGATGTATATGAGTTTACGGGTGTGGCAGGTCAACAACTGTTCTTTGATGGTATTTCTGCTACTGGTTCGGGAACTTGGCGATTGTATAGTCCAGAAAATCTTCAGCTAGGTGAAAGCAGCTTAACTCGTAACTTTACTGCTACTTTGCCAGCGGATGGTACTTATAAAGTTCTGTTTGACGGTAACAATACAACTCCTTTCGACTTTAGCGTGCAGGTAGTTACTCCAGAAACCCAGATATCAACATTAACAATTGGAGATACTATTTCCGGCACTTTAACGGAAGCGGGCGAGCAAGATATCTATACATTTAGCGCAAACGCAGGTCAAAGACTGTTATTTGATGGACTGGGCACCACTAATTTTAATGCTAATGCTCGTTTAGTTAGTCCGACTGGGGTAGAGGTATTTCGCAACACTAGCAGCAACCGCGATTCCGCACCGCTTATTTTAACGGAATCTGGCGAATACTCACTGATCGTCAGCGCAAATGACCAAACTGACGACTACAGCTTTAGATTGCTAGACCTTGACGCTGGGGCGACTTCTATTAACTTAGATACGGTGGTTAATGGAACGATTACACCCAGTTTGGCGACTGAAGTATATCAGTTCGCGGGCAGTGGAGGGCAAGAATTTTTCTTTAATGCCTTAAATAACACCGAGTCGATTTCATGGACGTTATTAGGATCTAGTAATGCTAGTTTGGGAAGCAATTCTTTCTCGCGAGATTTTTCGGCAGCGCTACCTGCTGACGGTGGCTATACATTATTGTTAAACAGTAATAGCGATACGAGCGTTGACTTTAGTTTTGAAATTGTCACACCACAAAAGGAAACCAATAATTTTAACTATGGTGAAGTAATAACAGGAACCCTAAGCGAACCCGGCGAGCAAGATATTTACCAGTTTAATGGGGTTGTCGGTCAGCAAATCTGGTTTGATGGGTTGGAATCGGCTGCTTCTGAAATAGAAGTAGCACTGGTGAGTCCTTCTGGTGAGAGAATCTTCGAGCGGGTAGAACTTAATCAAGATAGTGACACTCCCTTCACTTTATTTGAATCTGGCAAGTATTCCTTAATTATCAACAGTGGCAGAAGTAATCCAGGGAGCGTTGCTGGTGATTACAGTTTCCAAGTTCTAGAAATTACGCCAAATCTCACCTTACCAAATAATATTACTGGCACATTTAATCTTCCTAACGAATCGCAAGTCTTTCAGTTTGAAGGAATCAAGGGACAAAAATTTACTATTAACCCTACAGAGGGAACTTTTGGTACTGCGACCCAAGCATCTAACGCTACTAACTTCCTAAGTACTGCACAAGGAGGAACAGAAGATGGTTATCTAGGTATTGATACGGCACTTGGACTACCTTTGCGCGACGGTGCAGCAGCTAACATTATTTTAGTCACTGACGAAGACCGAGATATTGTTAACCCCGATTTAACTTTTGAAAGCATTTTCAATAAGTTAGATTCTCAAGATGCTTTACTCAATGTCACCATCGACGGTTCCTTCCTTGATGGAAATGGTGACTCTGCTCTTGGTGTAGATTCTCAAGGTATTGCTTACATTGCAGATGGTGCGGGTGGATTTGTTACTATTCCGGGTGGAGCATTTGATGCTAAAAACTCTTTTGCTACTACTGAAGCAGATTACGTTGATTTAGCATTTGATAGCGCAGGAGCGGCTTGGGATCTCAATCAGCTTAGAGAAGGTGGGGATACCGCAGTTTCATTTACTAAAGCATTTGTCAACGTTAAAGCCGAAGAAATTAGCGAGCAGTTAGCTATCGATATTCTTGTAGCTGACCCCAATGTTACCGTAGAAAATTTAACGGGACCGCTGTTCGGTGTTAATCCTAGTGAAACAGCTAGCTTCGATACCAAAATTACTGGAGATGGGCTTGCTCGTGACTTTGAACTGTTCTTCGTTAGACCAGATACCGGGTTTGTTCTGGGTTCAATTCCCGTTTCAATCAATCAAAACTACCTTTATCTTGCTCAAGCGGTTGACCCAGATGGCGACCCAATTACCTACAGTTTGCTCAACGCACCCACTGGAGCTTCCATAGATTCTGCAACCGGACGCATTGATTGGACACCTCCAACTACGGGTATTTACCAATTTGAAATTGCCGTAGCAGATAATCGCAGTGCCCAAACCACTCAAAGTTTTGAAGTTGAGGTAGTTGCTGCTGGGGGAGATAATACCGCACCTAATATTACATCAACTGCACCCAATACAGTACGAGTTGGTAGCAATCTGGAATACCAAGTCACCGCTACAGATGCTGAAAACGACTCACTTACCTATTTTCTCGCAGAAGCTCCAGAAGGAGTGACAATTACTTCCGATACAGGTTTAGTATCCTGGACACCAACTGAAGAACAAACTGGAGAACAAACGATTAGCGTAAAGGTTGTTGATGGTCGCGGTGGTTCGGATACTCAAAGCTTTGTACTTACCGTTAACGAAAATCAAAAACCCGTATTTACTTCCAATCCCTTCTTAGCTGGAAACCCCAATCAAATCTACGAATATGACGTAGATGCTAGCGACCCCGAAGGAACGGCTATCACCTACAGTTTACGAGGTGGTGCCCCTGATGGTATGACTATCGATCCAGATACTGGAGTAATTCAGTGGACACCTACAGCAGAGCAACAAGGACAGTTCCCAATTACAGTTTTTGCGAAAGACGCTGAAGGTGAAAGAGCCGTGCAATCCTTCCTGTTAAACGTTGGTAACTCTGGTAGTGGAGGAACAGGAGGTGGTACGGGTGGCACCGATAGCGAAACTCCTGTAGTTTCCTTGGGCTTTAACTCTAGCGTGATTGAAATTGGTGAAGACCTCAATCTACAAGTTCGAGCAGTTGATGATGAAGGAATTACCAGTTTAGAACTGTTAGTTGATGGTTCTCCCGTTACATTAAATCCTGGTGATATTAGTAACGGAACCGTTAATCAAGGAGTAGTTAATTTTGACCAAGCTGGGTTAGTTGATATTTTGGCGATCGCCAATGATGCTGATGGAAATGTCGGTACTCAAACTCTGTCAGTTCGCGTAATTGACCCCAATGATACAGAATCACCATTAATTACAATTGATACCAGTCAATTTGTTGGAGGTGACACGACTTTAGAGTCTTTGACTAACATCATTGGAACAGTTGAAGATGACGGTTTAGAATTCTTCCGTTTAGAAATAGCTCCAATTTCCCGAGCAGACATTAATAATCCCAGCGCTAATGATGCGGACTATACTGTCATAGCCCAGAGCAACAGCGGTATTGATGGTGTATTGGGTACTGTAGACCCGCGAAAATTCGCTAACGGAAGCTACTTTCTACGAGCAATTGCTGGAGACTTCAGCGGTAACATCAATATTCAAGGAATTCCTGTTACTTTATATAGTGCGGAAAAGTCGGGACAATTCCGCGTTGAAATTAATGATTTGACGGTTCCTTTAGCTGGAATTCCGATTCAAATTAACCGTGTCTACGATAGCTTTGATGCGGATGAGTCCGGTGATTTTGGTTTTGGATGGAGTTTAAAAACTCAAGAAGCTCGTATTGAAGAATCGGCACCCGTAACCGATATACCTGGTGTTCCGTCACTATTTAGCTCAACTCCTTTTAAAATTGGAGATACCGTCACATTAACTAATCCGGATGGGGAGCGTGTTAGCTTTATCTTCGACCCCTTCATTGATGGAGCGAGCTTGCTAGGACCGATTTGGAAGCCCCGCTTTACACCTGTGGCTGGTGTCTTTGATAGGTTAGAGGTAGATGATATTGCTTTGAGCATTGGTTCCGATGGTTCTGCTGGGTTATTTTTCATTCCTTTCCCATACAACCCAGAAAATTATCGTTTGATAACCAGAGAAGGTACGAGCTACAGCTATAACCAGTTTGATGGATTGCAAAAAATTGAAGATACTAACGGCAATACTTTAACTTATACTGACGAAGGTATTTTCAGTTCTACCGGAGAAGCTATTACCTTTACTCGGGATAGTGCAGGTCGGATTACAGCTATTACCGACCCCAACGGTAATACAATCAACTATAGCTACGATGCAAATGGCGATTTAATTACACTAACCGACCAAGAAAACCTGACTACAACTCATTCCTATCTTGAAGATAATTCCCACTACCTGGATAAAATTACAGACCCAAGAGGAAAGACTATTTCTCGTACTGAGTTTGATGACTTTGGACGAATTACCAAAACTACAGATGCTTTAGGAAATACAAGTACTCGAAACTACATTGACAACCCCGACGGAAGCATTACCGAAGTCTTCACTAATCCGGAGGGTGAAGTAACCACTACGGTACGGGATGGTCGCGGGAATATCGTATCTGTTACCGATGCTGTTGGAGCGACAACAACAACTGTCTACGACGAGAATAACAATCCCATTCAAATTACCGACCCCAGAGGTTTTACTACTACCCGGACTTTTGACGCAAGAGGAAATATTACCAGCATTACTGATGCTTTAGATAATACTACTACCTTTACCTACGACCAATTGAGCAATGTGACATCGGAAACTGACCCCTTGGGAAGAATCACTCAATTTATTTACGATGAGGGCGGTAATTTAGTTGAGTTGATTGACGCTAAGGGAGAAAGCGATAGATTTGCTTACGATAATCTGGGCAGGGTTAGCAGCTTTACTGATGCAAATGGTAATAGCACAAACTTTGATTACGACGGAACAAATTCAGAAAAGCCGACCAAAGTAACTTTCCCCGATGGTAGTACTCAACAAGTCGAATATAATCAATTCGGTCAAATTACTCGCTTAGTAGACGAAAACGGTAGCGCTACAGAATATGTTACCGATTCTGTAGGACGATTAATTACAGTTCGCGACCCCTTGGGTAATGAAACTACATATACTTACGACGCTCAACTTATTACCAGCGTTACCGACCCCGACGGTAATACGGAGCGTTACGAATATGACGACGCAGGTCGCTTAATTCGCCAAATAAATCCATTAAATGGAATCACAGAGTTTGGTTATGATGCTCTTGGTAGACGTATTAGCGAAACCGACCCACTAGGTAATATAACCACAACAACTTACCGAGACGATGGTTTAATTACCGCAATTACAGATGCAGAGGGTAATACAACTAGCTTTGAATATGATTTAGCTGGAAATCAAACCGCTGTAATTGACCCATTAGGAAATCGGACGACCTTTGGTTACGATGCTTTAGGAAGACAAATTAGTCAAACGGACCCGTTGGGTAATGTTGCTAGATACAGTTATGATGCTGTAAATAATTTAATTGAAATCATTGACCGCAACAATCGCAAGCGTGACTTTAGCTATGATGCTGTTGACCGTTTGACTCAAGAACAATGGTTAAATAACGGTACCCCCGTTGAAACAATTAACTTTACTTACGATGAAGTAGGTAATTTGCTTTCAGCAACAAATTCTGACAGTACAAATACCTTCACTTACAACGACCGAGATAGAGTAACCCAAGTCAGTACGGATATATCGGGATTAACAACTTTTGATTTGAACTATTCCTATGATGGAACGGGTAACAGAACATCGGTCAGCGATAATTTAGGAGTCAGCGTCAACTCTACTTACGACCCCCGCAACTTACTAACTAGACAAACTTGGCAAGGAACGGGTATCGATCCAGCACGAGTTGAATATTCATACAATAGCAATGGCGATCGCACTCAAATCAATCGATTTAGTAATGCGAATGGAACACAACTTGTAGGTAGCAGCACCTTTGAGTATGATGCTCTGCAACGGTTAACCGAAATTACCCACTTTAACGGTAGCGGTAATGTTTTAGCTGATTACGAATACAACTACAATGCAGCAAGTTTCCTCAATAGCGAAACCTATAAAGGACAAACCACAAATTATAATTACGACAAAGTAAATCAACTAACTAACGCTGATAAATCCGTACTTGCTGACGAAAATTACACTTATGATGACAACGGGAACCCCACAGGAAACGGTTTTGTAATTGGTGCGAACAATCAAATATTATCTAATGGGGAATTTAATTACAGCTACGACAACGAAGGTAATCTAACCAGCAAAACTAATATTGCTACCGGAGATATTGCAACCTATACCTACGATTTCCGCAACCGATTGGTGAAAGTATTAGATACAGATACAAATGTAAACACAACTCAAACAGTAGAATTTGAATACGATGCTTTTGACCGTCGTATTTCCAAGACAGTTGACGGAGAAAGTAAATACTTTATTAATGACGGTGATGATATCTGGACTGAACTAAATCAAGCTGGAGAAATAGTCAATCGTTACCTACAAGGTGCAAATGTTGACGAATTAATCGCTCGCTATAATTCCGATGAAGGAACCAATTGGTATTTAACCGACCGTCTTGGAACCATACGGGATGTTGTTAATGAAGTAGGTAATTTAGTTAATAGCATTAACTATAACAGCTTTGGTGAAATCCTTGGTCAAACAAATCCGAGTGAAGACGATAGCTTTGCTTTTACCGGAAGGGAATACGACGAAGAAACAGGTCTTTATTACTATCGCGCTCGTTACTATGACCCCAGCTTAGGAAGATTTATCAGTCAAGACCCAATTGGATTTGGGGGAGAAGATGCGAATCTTTATCGTTATGTAGGGAATAATCCTGTGAATGCAACTGACCCTAGTGGATTGCTTGCAGCGCTTGAATATGGCTCAATTGTGAAAACGCAGGTACTCGGTGTTACAGGTACAGTTTCAGGAGCCATAATTGGGGGTTTACAAGGTTTCGGTATTACAGGTCTAATATTTATCGGCAATATTCTGGAAATAGCTAATAGAGGTGGCGATGTTATAGCTGAATGGGGAAGTGCAATTAATAAGACTGAAGCAAAACTGAAGGAAATTGAAACAGAGCTTAAGAGGTTTGGGGCTGTTGATACAAAAGAAGGATTAGTAAAAGGTTTTGTCAGTGGTGCTGGAGTAGACATACTCAATGTCACGCTCAATATTCCGATACGAGATGTAAAAGTTGGTAAGTTAATTGCACCTAATGCATCAAAGTCAATTGCCTTAAGAAGAGGTGGCTTCAAGGAGGGATATGAAGAGGGACTGAAATATCTACGAGCGCTTACTCCATCTAGATAGTCAGTACTTATTTGAACTAACTTACATAGCTGATTAGATAGGTTGCTTCAATAGAAAAACTCAACTTCCACAGGTATTACAGGCAATTAGAATCGATGGTAGCGCATGGGTGAAATCTGATGGAAATAACAAGAATAATAACCGTCCTCGTGTACTGCGTGGTGGTTCTTGGTACGATATTACCGATGTTTGTCGTTCTGCTAACCGCCACTTCGGCATACCTAATCTTTATCTCAGCAGTATTGGACTACGTATTGCGTGCAGTATCACGCCATAACTTACTTCCCCAAGGTTAATTCAATTCTTTTACTACTTCTGATATTGACTTAATTTGCTCTGGATACAATTGTGCCAAGTATCCACACATTTCATAGGCTGAATCTAAATAATAAGCGCAAGGAATTAGCAAACGTTTAAAATTGGCTTTATCTCCTGTTTGGGCTAACCACGAAGCAATACTAGGGAGATACCAATTGCGATCGCGAATTATAGTGTCTGCTGATTTTACTGAGTCTTGACCTTTTCCTGCAATAGCTTGTATTTGAGCAATTATCTGAAGCGCTTCTAAAAGTTTTGTTTCATCTTTGATTTTATCTTTAGCTTCTAGGGTTGTTATTTTTTCCCCTCTGCTTTAAAATCCCCATGATAAAATGACTACCGACGACAACATTTTGACAATATGATATTCAAATTAAATATAATTACATAAATATATGCCGTCGGCGTTACATATCTTTACTATCCTTTTTGAGTCAAATTACCCAAATTGATATCTCCTTCCACTTCCACATCCTTCAACATCTGCTGATTAACATCAGTACTACCTGTTGCTGCTTCCTGAATTAAATCTTTAGCGGTTAAGCTTTTACCTTTAATCCCTACCGCCATAACTTGTACTACCTTTGATGGTATCTGCGGTAAAACCTCTGCTGCTAAAGCATCGACTACCTCAGCAATCTCTGCATCTTGTTTGGTTGCTGATTCCATTTTTGCAGTCAGCGCTTCGATACCAAATTCCTCTGGCTGCTGTTCCACTAATTCTGGTTGGTAGGTGACTCGCTCAATAGCGCTGGCTGTTTCTGGAGCTTTACGCCACAATACTTGCTTGAGCTTTCCTATTTGTTCGATGGCTTTGCTTCCAAGTTCTGGTAGCTTTTCACCCATCTTTTCTCCAACCTTTTCAATCATCTTGGTGAGGAGGAGAGTAGCGACAGCGGCAGCTGTTAGTGTTTCCATAATTACCAGCGTGTAAAGTTTACAGTACATTAAATACACGCTGCTACTAAGAATTTCCGTATTGCTTAGATTTGTTTAAGTTTTCGTTTAGCGCCACCATCTGCTTACATCTTGGATAGCTGTTGCTACTTCGGTGAGGGCTTCTTTGCCGCCTAATTGAGAAATTACTGGTATGAGTTCCTGTATTATTTGCTGAAATTTTTCGCGTTCTAATCTAGATGAAAGTTGGAGAATTTCTTGCCATACAGAAAAAATCTTATTGATAGGTCTTTTTAGTGAAATGTTTTTAACTACTGCTAAAAGTATTTGAACGCGATAATATTCATTTCGGATTTGACGTGCAATGTCTATTACTTCGTGGTACAAATTAGCTGGTAACTTTTGTCCTAGATTACTCAAAATTTCAGCGCGATATTTTTCATTTTTGATTTGACGTGCAATATCTATTGCTTCACGGTACAAATTTTCTGGTAGTTTCTCAACTGAGCTACTCAAAACTTCAGCAAGATATTTTTCATTTTTAATTTGACGTGCGGTTTCTATTGCTTCGCGATACAAATTTTCATCTTCTAATTTTTCTGCTAAATTTTTCAAAGCTTCAGCACGATAATATTCAGATTGGATTTGCCGTGCAGTTTCTATTGCTTCGCGATACAAATTTTCTGGTAATTTCTGAGCTAAACCACTCAAAATTTGGTCGCGAGAATCAAGTAATTGAATTTGACGTGCAGTTTTTATTGCTTCAGAGTAAAAATTTTCATCTTCTAATTTTTTTGCTAAATTACTCAAAATTTGGTCGCGAGAATCAATTGATTGAATTTGACGTGCAGTTTCTGTTGCTTCATGGTAAAAATTTTTATCTTGTAATTTTTCCGCTAAATCAATTAAAACTTTTTCACGAGAATCAAGTGATTGAATTTGATGTGCAGTTTCTATTGCTTCATGGTAAAAATTTTTATCTTGTAATTTTTCTGCTAAATCAATTAAAATTTTTGCACGAGAATCAAGTGATTGAATTTGACGTGCAGTTTCTGTTGCTTCATGGTACAAATTTTTATCTTGTAATTTTTCCGCTAAATCAATTAAAACTTTTGCACGAGAATCAAGTGATTGAATTTGATGTGCAGTTTCTATTGCTTCATGGTACAAATTTTTATCTTGTAATTTTTCTGCTAAATCAATTAAAACTTTGGTGCGAGATTTTTTATCTTTAATTTGACGTACAATTTCTATTGCTTCGTAGCATAAATTTTTTGGTAATTTCTTAGCTAAATAACTTATAATTACGTCACGAGAATCAAAAAAATGGAAATAATGATGATTCCGAGAAAAAGAATCTTCTACCGATTGAAATTGACGTGCAAGTTCTATAGCTACACGGTAAAAAGTTTGGTCTTGTAATCTTTCTGCTAAATCAATTAAAAATTTGGTGCGAGATTGTTCATCTTTAATTTTACATGCAATTCCTATAATTTCATGGTAAAAAGTTTGGTCTTGTAATCTTTCTGCTAAATCAATTAAAAATTTGGTGCGAGATTGTTTATCTTTAATTTTACGTGCAGTTTCTATGGCTTCACGGTACAACTTTTGGTCTTGTAATTTATCTCCTAGATCAATTAAAACTTTGGTGCGAGATTGTTTATCTTTAATTTGACGCGCAGTTTCTATGGCTTCACGGTACAAATTTTGGTCTTGTAATCTTTGAGCTAAATGAATCAAAAATTTAGCACGATATTTTTCATCTTTGATTTGACGTGCAGTTTCTATAGCTTCACGATACAAATTTTCATCTTGCAGTTTACTCGCTATATTACTTGCTATATTGAAGATAACTTGGTCGTGATATTTACTATCTTGTATTAGACGTGCTGCTTCCAAGGTTTGAATACATAAATCTTTTGGTAACTTTTGAGCTAAGGCTGTCAGAATCTGAACACGATAATTTCTATCCCTTGTATAACGTGCAACTTCTAAGGCTCGACTATACAAATTTTCTGGCAAATTCTTGGCTAAACTAAGCAGAATTTGAGTACGAGCATACTCACCCCTTCGAGACGCATCTTCTAAGGCTTGAAGATATGAATTTTCGTCTTTTAAGTTCTTCACTAAATTAGTAAGAGGTTGAGCAAGATATTTTTTATCGTGTAACTGTGGAGCTTTTTTTAAGGTTTGATTATACAAATCTTCGTCTGGTATTTTTTTTGCTATAGTCAAAATAGTTTGGGCGCTATGATATTCATTACTAATTTGATGCGCTGCTTCCAATGCTATTTTTAAGGCTTTTTCCTTTAAAGCTTCTGGCAAACAATCAGCTAAAGCAGTTAGTGAACTAGCCTTGTCTTGTGCATCTTTTTTTTGCAAAGCATAAGCTAATCCCTGCTCGGGATACCAAAATTCATTTTTTACAAAAGCAACTATTAATTGTGTTGGTATATTCGCTGCTAAACTATTTAAAGAAGTAATCATCAAGCCATAACGATACTGCAAGTTAATAACGTAGGAAAGATTTTTCTTCTCCCAATCTGTTTCCGCTAATTCCCAAGCCTTTGCAACATCTGTTAAAAAACCTGCCGTTTGTCCAAATCTTTCCCGCACTTCATACCAGCCATTATTCCCACTTGCTGACTCTTCTCGCAACAACTGGTGAATTTCCTCTATCTTACCCGCTTTTTCTAAATGCCAAACTAAATGCTGATGAATATAACCGTCATCAGGTAAAGTGTACCAGAGATTATTTTCCGTTTGTTGTTGGTATTTATCTAATAATTGAGCATGAACATCTTCCCACTTCATTCCCAGCCCAATCAAATCACCCCGACGCTTGGGTTTTTGGGGTTCAGTTAACAAATTTCGGGCTAAATCGTGGAATAAATCATGCAACCGATAAGTTGCTGTGCCATCAGCAAGAAAAACACCAGTTAATAATAACGCTTGACTTCGTAAATACTGCAAAGTTTCTTCTGCATCCCGCTCATCCATATCCCAAAGTGTTGCTGTCATCTTTGGGGTAATGCTTGCATCTTCCGGTAACACTCCCAACCAAGCAAAATATTCTCGGTCATTTTCTTCTAACCGTTTGATGCTCAAATTTAATGATGCTTGTAGACTGAGTTTTTTAAATTTCTCATCATTACTAATATTCCTAATACCTGGGTCTTGAAATGATTTTAACCGAGCAATCTCTTGTTTAATATCCTTTGTCAAATCCTGCCAAGAAGTACTGCTTGCAACTTGAGCAGCAGCTAATTCCAAAGCCAATGGTAGATAACCAACAGCCTTTGCTAAAGCTTGTGCGGACTTAATTTCTTCTTGTTTTAACTGCTTCCCTTGCTTTTCAACTTTTTTTGTTAATAATTCTAGTGCTTGGGTTTTCGTCATCACATCAAGAGAAAACGTACTAGCACCGAGAAAATTCGCTATCGATGCATCTCGTGTCGTCACTAACATCCGAGTGCGATCGCCACCAACTTTAAAAGCCTGAACGGGTTCCCAGCCATTACTTTCATCTATCCAAGCGTCATCAACTACCAGCAACACTGCTTTATCAAAGAGTAGCGTATTCAAATGGGCTGAGGTTGCTTCAATACTCGTAGCGCGATAGTTATAATCACCCAAACCCTGCACCCAACCACCCAGCAGTGAGAGAACATCCGGTTCCTGACCTAAAGTTGCCCAAAGTATACCATCACAGAAATGCTTTTGGATATCTGCGTCATGTGCTAAAGCTGCTGCCAAGGTTGATTTCCCTACCGAACCCAAACCATGAATTGCACTAATTACCAAAGTTCCACCATCAGCCAGCAAACGCTGTTTTAAATCTCGACTTACTTCGGGACGGTCTACGTAATATTCTGGTGTTGGTGGTGCTTGAAAAGCCCTTAACCTGGGCTTGTTCTCATTTGAGGGGTTATTGATAGTAATACTTTGATTAACGGTTTCGATATTTAGGTCACGACCTACCTGAGTATCATCAATGATACTTTGATTTATTTGCTCGGGTTTTCGGCTGTTTTCATCAGGTCGCACGTTCTTACCGCTTTTTACTAGGTTATATGAAATAATAGCAGCACTTTTGATTCAGCGACGTATGTTAATAGGAGTTTGTGCCAAATAATTTCAGCAAATTGTTTTTGCACAAATAGGAAGCTTATATGTTTCCATAAATACCAAATTTTGACGTACACAGTATTCTTAATACCTTTTTCGGGCAAATCACCAAACAGCTTATTTGTAAACTTCGTAAACTAATTAACCATAGTTAATATTTCTAAATTATTATTCATGATAGTTAAAAATTAACAGAGTAATACTTAGGAAAATTTGTTATATACTAAGCAAGTAAATATACGTAATTAAATTTGAGATGATTTTTAAAGCTATAAATTACTTGCCTTTCGCTTATCTATGACTATAGCTGTGCTTTACGCATTTACTTATTAATCATAAATTAATAGCTGCTTCCACAAAAGATGAATTCGATAAGTATTTACAAATTAACAACAATGTAAATACAAGTATTAAATCAAAAAATCAACGGCAATTATGAATAATCATTATGACCGTAACACTAATACACAGCAAGATGCTTTTAAAAATATCCAAGCGAATTCAGTAAGTATTGGTTCTATAAATCAGAATGTTCAACATCTCCTAAAACTTCAACCTCAACCAGAATCAGAGATTAATTCACGGAGTCAGTTAATCAAGTATTTAAAGGGAGAAGTAGAGCGTTGGAAAGATGATTATTTGTATAATAACGAGTGGCTAGAGCCTCCACTACAAGAACGAAACGAACTTGTTGCACCTTCCTATAGTAAAGAAAAAGGAATACCAGGAAAATCTCATTCTCAACAGTTATTAAAAATAAACATCAAGGATTTTTTTAAAAAAGAAAAAATCAATGGTAGACTGCTTATTTTAGGAAATCCAGGAGCAGGAAAAACAGCAGCAAAAATGCAACTTGCTGAAGAATTAATAATTTGTGCCGAAAACAATTATAGTGAACCTCTACCATTTTGGTTTGACCTTTCTTCTTGGAATGAACAACCTCTTGAAAAATGGTTGATAGCTGAACTTAAAAATGAATACGGTATAAAACCAAGTTTCGGTCGTAAATTGCTAATAAATCACCAAATATTGCCGATGCTAGATAATTTAGACCAACTAGCGCTACGTATTCAATTGAAATGTGTTACAGCAATTAATAACTTTCTCAAACATGATAAATTGACTCCCTTAGTTGTTTGTTGTCGTTTTGAAGGATACAATCGTTTTTATCAGTTAGCTCTCAATGGAGCAGTATGCTTGCAGAATTTATCTGAAGAACAAGTGCAAGATTACTGTGTACGTGTAAAAAATTCAGAGCTTTCCAAGCTTGTCAATCATGACCCAATTTTTTTAGACTTTGCGAAGACACCATTTTTCTTATATCTAATTAACTTTACATATGATTTAATCAGTACTGAAAAATGGCGAAAATTAGATTCAAATGAAAAACGTGTTTATTATTTATTTGATATTTTTATAGAGAAAAACAATGAAGAAGCTTTAAGTCATGCGAAGGGTTGGTCTAAAGCCCAGATGATTTATAAAACTAAAACCAGATTAGCATGGTTAGCCAAGCAACTTAAATTGCATTCTTATACATACTTTTTAGTTGAAAATATTCAGCCAAGCTGGTTACAAAATAAAAATCAAAAAATGCGATATCGCTTGTTTGTCGTATTAACGATTATATTGCTGAGTTTGCCAATATCTCTGATTTTATCTGCGTTCATGCTTGTAGCATTTAAACAAGCAGAATTTCGAGGAGTTATAAAAGATGTCATAAATATTGAAGTCGTATTTATTTCACTCTTAACAAGTATAAGTTTGGCTGCAACAGTTGAATTACTCGGTCTAACAAAAGAAATAAAGCCTGTTGAAACACTCAAATTACCAGGTCACGAACTCATTAATGCACTGAAATTAGTTCATTTTCGAGAAAGATTTGTAGCAGCAATTTCTCTATTATTTACTCAACCAATTCCTGCTAACGATAATAGCAAACAACTTATACCATTTATACAGCAGTATGCGTATAATTTATTTGGGTCTATAAATAGTATTCTTGGGTTAATATTCAGAGGATTACTTGGTTGGCTAATACCGCCGATTGCATTCATACGTGGATTGTTAGCTGCATTAACTGGACCAAACATAGATATAAAGAAAAGAGCAGTTCCTAATCAAGGTCTTTATAAATCATTATTCAATACCGTACCTCTTGCTCTGATATTTGGGTCAATTGGATTACTAGGAGGAGTTGGATTCAAGCTTTACGAAGCCTATATTAATGATGCTTTTAAATATGTATATAACGTCAACAATATAAGCTTCGGGTTATTTTGTGCATCAATTGGTGCATTGCTTGGAATAATGTATGCAGGTTTACCTGTAATTCAGCATTTTGCATTACGTATTGTTTTGTATCAAGATGGCTTAATTCCCTTTAGGTTTGCTGATTTTCTCGAACATACAAACAAGTATCGTTTAACTCAAAGATACGGTGGTCGCTATTCTTTTATCCATGATTTATTAAGAGAGTACTTCGTAAACTTAGCGCCAGATGAATCGAAAAAATAATTAACAATCATGAGTAATCAGTCTAACTCCGATAATGTAAAGCAAAGTATTTTCGGTGGTAATAACCAAATAGGCGGTAATGTGACTATTGGAAGCATTACCCAAAATAATCATTCGGGCACAACAAATCAACCCACAAGCCCAACCGAAAATCCAGATCCAAAGCGCACAATATTAATGCTTGCATCAAGCCCGGTAAATATAGCCCGACTGCGCTTGGATAGAGAAGCGCGAGAGATTGACGAAGGTTTGCGAAGGGCGCAAAAACGAGAACAATTTACTCTACAACACAAATGGGCAGTTCGTCCCGATGATTTACGTCGCGCACTTCTAGATTTTCATCCCCAAATCGTTCACTTTAGCGGACACGGTACAGGAGAAAAGGGGCTTGTGTTAGAAAATGATACGGGGAAAGCACAGTTAGTTCCAACCTTAGCTTTAGCCAACCTGTTTAAATTATTTGCTAATCGCGGCGTGGAATGTGTGGTACTAAATGCTTGTTATGCTGAAGTTCAAGCAGAAGCTATTTCTGAACATATTAATTATGTAGTGGGGATGAGTAATGAAATTAGCGATGATGCAGCGATAAAATTCGCAGTCGGTTTTTACGATGCACTGGGTGCTGGTTGGTCTTATGAAGATGCTTTTGATATGGGGTGTAGTGCTATTGCATTGGAAGGGATTCCAGAAGAGTTGACCCCAGTATTAAAAAATCTAAAAAAAAAGTCCAATTAACGCCAACAAATCCGGTTGATGAATTGGTAAAACAAGTGCGTACCCGTTTCCACGACAGCATCCAAAGTTTACACGGGACAATGCCATTATGGGGAATCGATAATTGGATACCTTTAGGAGATTTATTTGTAGATGTAAATATTTTAGAAGAAACTAGCAGTAATCGTAGGTCGGAATTAGATGATTTGTGGCAGGATTTTAGGACGGGTAAATCCAACTACCGCAGCTTGGATCGGATTGGTTTGGGTAATCAACAGCAGCGCGTTTCGGGTTTAGCTGCATTGGAAGGAAATACGAACCTGATGGTAGTGGGTAAACCGGGTTCGGGAAAAACCACATATCTGCAAAGAATTGTAACAGAGTGCAATAACGGAAAATTGCAAGCACAGCGAATTCCCCTATTAATAAAGCTTCGGGAGTTTGTGGATGACGGACGGAAATATGGATATAACTTAGAGCTATTTTTTGGTCAAATTTGGCGGTTAAGTAGTACAGATATCGAGTTAGTGCTAAGTCAAGGTAGAGCTTTGGTGTTGCTGGATGGGTTGGATGAGGTGACGGGGGAAGCCCGAAAGCAAATTACTAAGGAAATCAAACGGTTTGCTCGTTCTTATTCCCAAGTGTTGATGGTGGTGACTTGTCGGACGCAAAGCCAGGAATCACGGTTTGAAAGGTTTGATTATGTTGAGGTAGCGGATTTTAACGAGGAGCAGGTGCGGACTTTTGCAGAGCATTGGTTTGGAACTGTGTGTGAGAATGAACGGGAGAAACAAACGCGGGAATTTTTAGAACAGTTATTTAGGGAAGAAAATAAACCGATTCGGGAATTAGCGATTACACCGATATTGCTGAGTTTGACTTGTGCTGTGTTCCAACAAACGGGGAAATTTTACTCCAAGCGCTCCAAGTTGTATGAGGAAGGGCTGGAGTTGTTAGTGGTACAGTGGGACAAATCGCGGGAAGTCGAGCGGGATGAGGTTTATCGGGATTTGTCAGTGGAGCGGAAGTTGGAGGTATTGAGTTATGTCGCGGTAAAAAAATTCGAGCAAGAACAGTATGTGTTATTCGAGCAGGAGGAGTTAGAGGGGTATATTGGGGAGTTTTTAGGGATTGAGCGGCGGAATAGTCAGGGGGTTTTGCGGGCGATTGCGTCTCAGCATGGGTTATTGATTGAGAGGGCATATAAAGTTTGGTCGTTTTCGCATTTGACTTTTCAAGAGTATTTGGTGGCAAAGTGGTTTTATGACCAGGGTAATTGGGATAAACTGGTTATCCAGATAACAAAAAGATACTGGCGAGAAATATTTTTACTTGCTTCAGAATTACTAGCAGATGCAGATTTTTTATTAACCTCGATTAAATATCAAACTGATAGATTGTTAGCGGGAGATAACAAATTACAGCAATTTTTAGAGTGGTTAGGAGACAAGGCGAAATTAATTAATAACACGTATAAACCTACATCAGTAAGAGCTTTTTATTTTGAAATTTCATTGACAGTTGCGATAGCACCTGGCAAAGCTAGTAATGATACGCTTGTTGATATCGGTGAAAATGGCAGATTAATCCTTTTTCTTGAGGGTGCCTTTTCTTTGAATCTTTCTCGTGCTTGTAAAAACGGGATTCAGAAAGGTGGAAATGGTAACTCACAGCTATTAGACTATTCTTTGGTTTATGCTCTAGTTCTTTCCTTTGCTTTTAATCATAACTACACACACCCAAAGAGACTTCATGATGAAATATACAAAGGCATGAATTATCGCCTAGAGCAAGCATTTTATAATGCTAAAGATATTGAAATCAAAAAATTGATACTGCAACTAAGAACTCAACTAATTTTAGAGCTAAAAACACAATTACCCATACAAGATAGCCAATCTTTGACATCTGGTCTAAATAATGATGATAAAAATGAGCCAATTTGGAAAGAAAAGTGCCAAAGATGGACATATCATCTCAGAAATATGTTGATTGAGCATTGTAATGTTGGACATGACTGGCAGTTTACTAATATGCAAATTCAAAATCTTAGACAGTACTACCATGCTAGTGTCACCTTAGTTCAATGCTTAAATTCTTGTAATATAAGCGATAAGCTGAGAGAATACATAGAAGAAACATTACTATTTCCCATCGCCGAAATTGAAAAATGTAACTATGAAAAACAGATCGAGTGATTACTACTCAAATTAAATTAGCACTTTCAAATCAACAAGTGTAGCTATAATAAGTCTAATATAGTTTGCTTGTATCCCCTCAAAACTTCGGGGTAAGGGTTATTGAAGCACCCATGACCAACCAAAAGGATTAGCAGAAGACTTCTCCCGAATAATTGTCGCCAAGGATGGAATGTTTCCAGCTTGAGAAATGCGATCACTAATATACTCAAAAAAGCTGATACCCAACTTGCGAGTGGTGTCAACAAGGGAGATAAAAATATCCCATGCCTTTGTGCCAAGTTCAGTCTGGGTTGCATAACTGATGTTACGTCGTTGAACCATAGTCCTAGCAGCCAGTTCAGCAGGATTATTATGCAACGGTAATTCTGGATGCTCCAAAACCAGAAGCAACTCATCAACTTTCAAAGCTGTTAATCTTTTCCGCTCATCTAACTGCTCGTAACCAGTTTTTTCTGTAAAAAGTGTCCAAAATTCCAGTTCTAGTTGATGAGCTTTTTCAGAACTCGGAGAATCTCGGTAAGCTAATAATTTTCGGTAATAGTTCCAGAATTTTTCGAGAAAATCATCTAAAAGTTTTTGATGGCAAGGCACAAGTGGAGTTAATTTTTTATAGTGTCGTCCTTCATGCACCCAACAAAGAGCCAAGTTCGAGGTTATTAGCTTGAACTGCGGAGCATCATCGCACAGTAGGGTTTTGATTACGGGAATATTAGATTGCTGATGATAAAAGGCTATTGCTGCTGATTCATATATGCGGGAACGATGCTGGGAACCCAGTTTACTCAAATACTCATCAATTAAAAAATTAAACTCAGTTTCGGTAAAAGCTTTTTGTTGAGGTAATAATTTGAGTTGATTGATCCACTTATTTGGAACTTTAAAAGTTTCTAAAAGCTCATATGTCAACGAGTCGAGAATAAATTCAAGCTCGGTAGCGTTTTGTAATACTTTTAATACACTCAAACGGTCTTTGTTTCGTGTCGTTTGGTAAATCGTATACAAAGGGTTGCAAATCACATTCATTGTATAGTTCACTCCCCCTACACGCGCACCTGTTTGGTCAAAGTGTTGCCAAGGACTACTTTCTAGACCGTTCGCATATACTTCTTTATACTCAGCTTCAAAATATTCCTGGTTTTTAATTAATAAATTTGATATTGTTCCTGCACTAATCGAAATACCAATATCTTCTAAAAATTCTAACAACTTCCCTTGGGTCATGTTTCCACCGTAATACAAACTCATGACCAAAGTTTTGATTCCTGGACCGAATTCCCCCTCATAACTTGTTGGTAAGGGTGCTAGATATGTTTTTCCTGTTTGTGGTGAGTAGTATTTTTGCTTACGGAACAGTATGTTATCTGACTTTAGTAAGATGTCTTGGACTACTACTTCTTCATAACCCTTGAACTGTGCATCTGCCGGTAATTGTTCTTGGGGGTAGACTAAAATCTCTTCTCTATCTATCTTAATGGACTCGTTTCTACTTCTTTTACTATGTTCTTTGGGGGTTTTTCGTTCTTTTTCTGATGAATGGTCTTTCTTAAATCCAATCTTTTTATTCGCTTTGATGTCTGGCTTACCTTGTTCGCCTTTCAGCCGGTTGTTTTCATCCCGTAGCTTTTGGTTTTCTTCTTCTAATTGTTTGATCTTTGAGTTTAGTTGTTCTATCAGGTTTAGTAACAGTTCAACTGTTTGACGCACCCCTTCGTCGGCAATCTGTGTTGGGTCGATTGATTGCAGTAATGCGACGACTAGTTTTTCTGATGATTGTTTTTGCGTCATGTTTCATATTCTACGACGCAAGGTGTACCTTTGTTACTCCTTCTTTTTTCTTCTTACCCCGATTTACTGAGCGGATACCTCGATTCTTTAATAAATAATGGACACGCTTCGCGGAAGTAAGAAGTAAGAAGTAAGAAGTAAGAAGTTTGATTTTTTAGGCTTTTCAGGCATTTTGATTGGTTACTTTACATAAGCCGTGATGTACTAGGAAATTTTGCTCTTAGCTGTGTGTTTCTAATTCCGTAGTCAGAATCTACAATTTTTTTCATCTGATTACTACTAGGATTTGAAGTTTGATTCCTATACACTAATGATGGTTGTTCGCTGCTAATTTGTGAGAGTATATTGTCATGCTCATTTTCTTTCAAACCCAAATGAGAGCGTATTTCCTGTAAAATATCAAAACTATCAGCAGGGGTGAAGTTAGAAAGCGTTAGTCCTTCTTGCAAAATTGATTTATAAATTTGCTGTCGGTCTGTTTGTTGGTAATTTGGTAAAACAGAAGCTAGGACAAACAATTCGTTTGATGATAATTCATCGAGAGAACGTCCTTTTAATAATTGCGAAATATTAATTGGTAGTTTAGACAGTTGACGACGGAAACTAGACGCTAAACTGTCTCTTTGATATTCTTCAAAACTACGTCCCCATGTCCGAATTAGCCAAATTGTACTGACTATAACCACAATGGAATTAAATAATAGTTGTACTGGTTTTGGTAATCGTAAAATTTCTGGTCTTCCACCATAGATAAAGAAGAAGTTGAAAGCGACAAACGTGCAAATCGTCAGCATTCGATGTAAAACTTGTTCCGAATTGATGTTTGAATTATTTCTTTTTAGATAAGCACGGTAGGATTTTTCTAGTTTGCTTAAAAACCAGTAACTTACCGTAACCGCAAAAGCCAATGTCAAAGGAACTGCAACAATTTTGGGTATATTAATTGGCTGATTGAATAAGTAAAAACCGGGACTCCACAAAGTAGAAAACTGATTCTTTTCGTATGTCCAGAAACCGGAGAAATAATAATCCAAGTTACCAGCGTATAACCAGTAATAAACGAAATAGCCAATTACCAATCCTAAATAACCGTACTGTACAAATCTACGTCCTGGCTTTTTTAAATCGTTCCAGTAAGCTTTCTCTGCGTCGATGTCCATACAAGCTGATTTACAGCCAACACAAGCGCTTTTCTCGGAATTTTTAACTTTATCTACAGTCCGACACATCGATTGAGTTATGCTTTTAGGTGGTGCTGATGTTGCGTTAGTTCCTAATAAACTGCGGGGACAAGTAAAGACTGTTTGAACAACACCGAAGGGACAAACATAATGGCACCAACTGCGACCCCCGTATAAGAAAACTACCGTAATGGAAAAGGCGATCGCACTCAATAAGAAAAGCCCCAAAGCCAGACGTGCTGAGTTAACGAACAAGATACGAAAATTTAAGCCGATAAATAGGAGAGCAAACTGAACGTAAAAATGGTTGCGCGTTAACCAAGTATTTTTCTTGATATTCAATCTTGGTTTTAAGCCTAAAGCACGGGGAATCTGGGAGAGGAAGTATAGAGGACAAATCCGCCGCCAAGTTTCATGTCCAAACACGAGTACAATCATAATGGCACTGGGTACAACCATTCCCCAAAAGACTCTTGCACCAATTGGATAAGCTTCTCCTTGTAACTTCTTTCCTTGTACTAAAACAGGTTTAAGTTCATCTCGGAAAGGGGATAAGTAATTCTCGGGATTAGTTAAATGATGGGTAATGGGGTCGTAGAATAGAGAGAAGATTAACAGCAACCATCCAATTACCAATATCCATCTGATGGTATGCATTCTTTTTTCGGATACTTTGCTTAGCATTTTATCTCCTTAAATGTACATAAATAATGGCAATAAATTCAGCTTGAAGTTAATTTGATAATTGTTTTCTCCGTTTAATGTTGTTAACAAACCAAGCAATTGTTAATCCCAAACCAGGAATAATAAAGAATAACGAAATGCTAGGATGGTCAATAAGTCTAGAGGAAATATGGCATGATAAAAGTAAGATTGCTGCATAAGCCAGATATCTTAACTTTTTAAAATCATCCTGGATTTCATTGAATGAAAATGCTAAATATAAAAGAATATTCAGCGTTGCAACACCTTCTGCATACATCCAATAAGTTTGGATAGAGAAGAAATCAACTGTAGAGTTTTGAGTCATCAATAACCCATGAACTAAAGCAAAGAATAAAGCGATAGCTAATGCAATATTGCGAAATTTTAGTAAACGTTTGGTAATTCCGGTTTTAATTTGATTCAGCCAATTTAAGTTAATTATTGTCGGTAATAAAGTGAAGGTAAAAGTTGAGAAAGAAATCAATCCTAGATAGTTTGCTAGAATGCTGGAGTCTGGATTTAACATGGTATTGCTTCCTTTGCGATTCATCTACTAAGTGATAGTTCTTGGGATAATTTACCTATTCATTTTTTTTGAAAGGGTACTGTAAATTTGAAACGTTTATTGGTTCTAATTAGTTTGTTTATCCCCACACACTGATAAAGACGTAGCAGTGCTACGTCTCTACAAATAATACAAATTGTTGATTAGTTACCAAGAAATTACAACATATTCAAAAAACTCGTTGGCTGTGCTTGGGCTGACGGTGACGAAAATAGTTAGGTAAATCAATGCACACAAAGCGATATTTTTGATGAAATTCATTAGTTTTTCTCCGTTGTTTAGTAAAGTAGATTTATCAGAATGCGAAATGGCTGAAGGTTTTCAAACCATGTTGTTTAGAAGTAGCAATAGCTGGGAAGCTGCATTGGAACGAACTATTTTGCTTTGTTTACCTTTAAAATCTAGGAATCGGGTTCTTAATTTCGGCTGTTGATTCTGGTTTGTTTGAGTATTTGTTGTAGATTGCATATTTCTTTTCCTTGTAAATATTTTAGGTTAATGGTTTACCTCACCCGCGCTTCGCGCACCCTCTCCGATGTTTTGGAGAGGGTTAGGGAGTAGTATTTAAACGAAGCTAATATCTGTATCGCTGATTCCGTTTGGTGTGTTGTTCACAACCGCAATCAAATCAGAGGTACCGTCTAAACCAAAACTTTCAATCAAGGTTTGATTTCCTTCGGTATTAAACAAATAATCGTTGGAGATAGCACCCAACTGAACAACATCCTCACCAGGGCTAAAGTCGGTGATGAAAGCAAAATCTAACTCACCGTTAGCTTGATAGAAGAGATTTTCAGAGTCTCCCAGTACGAATGTGTCCGCACCTGCTCCTCCAGTGATTTCATCAAAACCACCTTCACCACTGAGTATGTTATTTTGAGCATTACCGATAATTACATCATCTTGGAATGTTCCGATTACGTGTTGGAAGTTTTCAACAGTAAAATCTAAGGAACCGATAATTTGAGCGTCGTTGACGGTTAAGCTATTGGAAGATAAATCAGCGGTAATCGATGCACTAAAATCCGATATGAAGAAAGTATCAATAGTATTTTCGAGTCCAGATGCTCCTCGGATGGTTTCAATATCAATAATCTCATCAACACCAGCAACACCTTTTTCCACGATTCCCAAAGGGTCAAATATGATAGCCTGGTTTAAGTTACTGTAATCGGCGATATCTATTCCGGTACCTCCATCCAAGATACTAAAACCATTTCCACTAGAAAGGACATCATTATCCGCATTTCCCAGGATGATATCGTCTCCTCCATTACCAAAAATTGTATCTTGTCCCAAGCCTCCATTCAGAGTTTCCGATTCTGATGTTCCTTGATTAATTAGGGAGAAAGCATTATCTTGAATGATTGTAGTATCGGTGTTTCGACGGATGATATCTGATAACGAAGTGCTTTCAATTGCAGCAATTTCTTCGGGACTAAAGACGTTTTCGTAATAGAATCTGTCTCCATCTCGCAAATTTTCAAACTGTTGCGATAACACAGCAGAAACACTTTCACCTACACTCGCACCGGGTAATAAATCTTCTGCGAGCATTCCGACGAAGAAGTCTATATTATCGACGCTTCCGTATAGTTCTTCTAAGGTTGCTTGCTTTTCTACATCGGAGGTAATTTCCGCAAAGCTGGTGAGACGAGTTAAACCAAAGGATTCTCTGATGGTATTATAATCAGCTAAACCGTTGTGACGACCGCGTTGGATGTTGATGGCTGCTAAATCTCTGGTAGTGACTGTACCTGGACGACCAACACCGAATAATATATTACGGACATCATCGATAATTTCATTATCCACCTTCTGACTGCGAGAAGATGAAACTCCCCGTAAAATCGGGTCGATACCAGTTTCTTGTAGGACTTCACCTCTAGGAAAAAAGACTTCACCTAAAGTTAAATTACCTTCGGGAATCACTTCCCCATTGTTATCCAAACGAAGAATTTCCGAACTCAACTGGGTATGTCCGAGACGAAATGCTGCATTACTAAAGGTGCGGTCGATGCCGGGATTGATATTAGGGTTGTATCCTGTATAATCCGATAAGGCATCTTCACCTAATAACGATGGTAGATATTCGTTATAGATAATTGACTGTAATTGAGCAGTGTTGATTTGTCTGGCTCGTTCAAATAATTGCTCGTCTGTCCATTCTGGGTGTGCTTGGGTTAATTCGTCTGCTATGCGGTTGTGTTCCCCGACAAATAAGGTGTGTATGGAAGTCAGGACAGTATTTTCGTTTGCTCGGACATCACCAGCAACAAATAATGTTGTCGGGTCTTGACGGGTGGGATTGTCGTTATGTTCTACTGTTCCATCATTGAAGGGGAGTAAATTACCTTCACTAACTTTGAGTTTACCTCCTTGATTACTGCGGAGAAATTCTGTCCTTTCTTCATCGGAACCGTAGATATTAGAAGCGTCAATAAAAGCGGTAATTTCATTGGGTAGCTGACGGGGATTACTGGGGTCAGTTCCGGTACCCTCAATAAACACAGAATCATCTACTCCAATTACAACATTACCATTTCCCTGTGGGTCTAAAAACTCGTCCCCTGCTGGTACTGGAATATTGATAGGACGTTGTGAATCTGAAGTTAAACTGAGGTCATGGTCGAGAAATTGACCAAAAAATGTGGTTAAATTTGTTAATCCGTTGGGGTCGAGAATATCTCCTTCTTGTTTGGAAATAGCGTTACTAATGGTGCGGGGGTTGGGACGGTTTTGTCCGTTGGGAGTAGAAAAACCATCGTTGTAAGCTAAAGGTGCGATGTTTGTTAAGGGAGTTTCATTAGCTTCATTGCTAGCAGCACCGTATTCTGGGTTTTGTAAGTTGTTACCAGTACCGTCAATGGATTGAACTTCAAATTCATCATCGAGGAAGGGGTTGTTGTTAATTAATGGGTTTTGCATGATAATTGGATTTAAGTAAATAAATTGAGTTGGGAGCCACGGTATTGTTAATACGGTTGGCTCTTTTTGTTGAGGACAGATTTTAAGAATGTCTGTAGTTGAAGCGGTTTTTTTGCTTCTGTTTATAGATAGTTCTGGAGGGATTTTAGCTATACAGTTTTTGAAGGGGATTTTTGGTAAAAAGAAAGGTGTGGAAATTATTCCACACCTCAGAAAATTTGGGTTAGGGTTTTATAAATTAGCTTTTCATTGCTTCCGCAATTCCTTTAATACTTCTGGAGTAAACGGATTTTTACCTTTCTCTAAGTCTTGAATCCAACTTTGACGCTGTGATTTCCACTCAGAATTATTAGTCCATTTCACAAATATTTCAAAGTCTTTAATTGCACCTTTGTAGTCTCCAGTTAATGCCTTAGAAAGCCCACGGCTATCTATACTTTTTAATATTTTTTCTTCAACATCGAAATTAAAGTTTGAATTCCATTTTTTAGCTTTGCTAAATTTAACAAAAGCAGCTTTAATATCATTCTTTATGATAAGATATTCACCTTCTGTGACTAAAGTATGAGCCGCAGATGCAAGTGTTTCTGGATTTTGACAAACTTTAAGTTCTTCCAGAATATTTGGATGACTTAATAAGTATCTTCTGAGTTTATTGCAACTCCGTTTCATTAAATCATCCTTTTCTGTTGCTGTAGAATCGTTTATAGCATTAAGCAACGCTAATTTGATTTTCTTTTTATCATCAATCGGTAAAATTTTTTTCCACCACGTATTTTCTAATAATTGGTTCCCTTTAATACCTTCAATCAATGCATTTTCATAGCTTTGCAAAGTAAAGTAATATTTTGAATTAAGCTGGAAATAATCAATTTTGTTTTTTGTAACACTTATTTCTGCTTTTGCCCAGTTTAATCCAGTATATACCGCTAAAAGTAAACTAATAATTGATAACGATACTAACTTCAAAATTGTTCGTTGTCGCCTTAGATTCTCTTCCTTAATCTCTATGTAATTCACCCTCAAACTTAACTCAACAAATTCTCTTTGAATATCGTTTAAACACTCCCAATACTTGTTGTTATTAAAATAGTCTTCCGCTTCACCCAAAGCACCACCATTTAACAAATATTCATCATCAAGATTTTTACCTCCCCATTTAATTGGAATTGCGAATTGTAATTTTTCCTGCCAAATCCGAAACCGACGATTACTTTGTACCCACTCCCGAAGCATCCCCCATTCCCGAATCAAAGCTTCATGAACAATCTCTACCGTCTCTTGTTGAATACTTTCATCCCAATTAGTCACCACCAAACGCTGATTAGCTAATTCTTCCACCAAATCCCAATTATCTTTCCCCACTTCCCCAAGGGTAGCTTTACGCTTAGTATCCTCCGTACCTTCCCCTGGACTAATCAACTGAATAAATATGCGTTCGGCTTTTTGCTTATCCGCAGCAGATAATGGATTAATTACATCACCAGCATACTTCGCCAAAGCTTGCTTTAAACCGCCAATTTCCTTATAAGCTTGATGGGTAAGATACCATTTTTCGTGTTTCTCCCACAGCAGCGACAAGGTAAACTCTAATAAAGGTAAACTTTCGGCTTGATTTCCTAGCTCATCAATCAATTTATCAGCCAAACCCGATTCCAACTCAACCTTCATCTTCGCTGCTGGTTGTTCTATGACAGCACGCAATTCTTCAGTATTCATGGGAGAGGAGTTATAAATTCCCTGCTGTAAAGCATCGCTAAAATCACGGTGAGAAATTGCGTGTCCGTAAAAATCAGCCCGTAGCGTTAGTATTAAACAAAAATTTGGGGTGTGTTTGACTGCGTAGAGCAATGCATTTAAGAATGGTTGCTGTTGTGCTTCTGGGGTTAAGGTGTAAAGTTCTTCAAATTGGTCGATTATTAATATGAAACGCTGTGAGGTTAGGTTTATCAAGTTCTCAATAAACCTGCATAATGCTTTCTCATCATCTTCCAGGTTGACTTCTAATTCTAATTCTTGCAATCTGTTTTTGAATTCAACATTAATTCGACTTAAGCTAATCGCCAATGCATCCCCCGGATTATTCCCCGGACGGAATGATACAATCTGCATACCAAGTTCCCGTAAGCGAGGAACCAAACCCGCGAATACCACAGACGACTTTCCGCTACCAGAAGCACCGATTATCGGAACCAAAGACTTAGTATTTACCGCTTCTACTAACTCCCCAACAAACTTCTCTCTTCCAAAGAAATATTCTGCATCTTCTTCACCAAACGCAGACAAACCTTGATAAGGACTATCGGGAAGTTTACCAGTTAATCCTCCCAAATCTTCCCATACTGGCGGCTCATCTTTAGTACTGACACAGATAATCGGTAGCCAATTTAATCCCGGTATCTGGCTTTTTGCATCTTTATGAAAAGTAAATTCTTGAAGTTTAATTCTTGCATCTCTCACCGAATCAAACAAAGATTTTCCTTGGGAATAAGAACTCAGAAAATACTCAATAAATTGTTGAGCAATATCAACTGGTACTGATTCTCGCCAAACAATAATATAGGGTAAACCTAACTTTGCTAATTCGTGAGCTAAACCCAATCCGTCGCAGGAATTAAAGATAGCAATTTTCAAACCTTTTTCGATGGCTTCGCGGAAGGTATTTGTAATTTCCTCTAAGCTCAAATTATCATCTTTATTTATTTTGAAATATCCAGCGGTAGAATTCCCTTCACTATTACTATGACCGCTATAAAATAAAATATCACAAGGTTCATCCCAGAGCTTTTTTAAATCCTGACGCTGTGGTTGTTCGAGATGAATAAGTTCTGCTCCCCGCTTTTCCAGTTTTTCAATTTCTTCCTTATCTCTATCAACTCCTGCTTTGATATTTTCAACATCACCAAAAATGCTGGTAATTCTAACTCTTCTAAATATCCCTTCATTGGCAACAGATTTGGCAACGGATGGTGAATTTGAATCAGTTTCATTCAGATACAAAGCGGATTCTAAAGCATAACAATTCGGAAACAAATCCCATTCGCGCCAAGGAATTTTATGTAAAGTTTCTGCAATAGTTTCTAATTGAATATTTTGAGTATTGATAACAAAGCAAATCTCTGAATCTGGTTTGATTAACTCTACCTTTTCTAACTCCGACTTTACAGGAAGAAGCCATTGATTTACTTGATTGCGGAGAATTTCAACATATTTATGGCATTCTTCTCTTGAAGAAGGAATATTTTTTTTCTCTTTCTTAAAACCTTTTGTAGAAAAATCTTCTGAATCTGTACCTTCTACTAAATTATAATAATTTTCTTTCCAACAGTCGTAAGAACGCTGAATTTCTGTAATTGGGGATAGCTCAAATTCTAGCTCTGTAGAGTTTTGCGTATCAGTTACACTTGCTTGGACTCTAAAATTACCAGTATTTTCTGATAACTCAGCACAACTGAACTTTAGATTTACCAGTACTTGCATCCCCATATCCTCATCTTCACAACTCCGTGATAAATTCAGACTATGGGATATTAATATACTAACCATTTGTAACCTTTGAAACTTAATCTAATAAATCTTTACTTTTTGAAGTGATTTGATACAGAAATATACAAGTTGAATTGTGTGGTTAAGCTTGAATTCAACTTGTATAAAACCTTATCAAAATATTTCTAGTAGCGGACGTAAACTCTTCTTGGAACCTGACGACATATCCGCACTTTAGCCCATCTTCTTAGTCGGTTATTATAAACTCGTTTTCGACTGCATACTGTTACTCTTCGTGTAATCCAACGTCCTCGTCTGCGTCGTCTCCATCGTCTTCGAGCAATTAAAATTTCTTCGTTTTTTGCTGTTTGATTTGTTGCAGTATTAGTAATTGAATTTTCGCCGATATTGAGGGCATGGCTTGGTAAACTATTTGTTGTTAACAATAGTATTGAACTAGTTATAAGTGCAGCTAGTTTGTTTTTCATATTTTCTCCGTTGGTAATTCTAGTAACTTTTGAGCATCTGGTTGAAAGGTTTTTTGATGCTTCTGATAGTTAATAGGTTTGGAGATTTTTAGCTATACAGTTTTTGAAATTATTTCTCAACCGTGTTTCTCTGTAAATCTATAATTATAAGTGGCTGTGCAAAATTATTTTTTTTAGCAGGTTTAAAATTTGAGAAGGATTTAATTCGTAAGTTTTTAAGCGAGGATATTATGCAAGAGTCAGTTATTTACCAAGATATCGAAGAAAAAGGAGAAAAAAAAGGAAAGCTTTCATTTTGTATGCTTTTACTCAATCAGCGTTTTGGTGAATTGGAATCATCGATTGTTGAAAAAGTTGAAGTTTTGTCTGTTGAGAAGTTGGAAGCTTTAGGTGTAGCTTTGTTAAATATTTCTGAAATTGATGATTTGATTGCTTGGTTGGAGGAAAACGGTAATCCATAGTAAGTAGTTTAGGAGTATCATTTTTTTTAAAGGAATTTTAGTCAAAATAAAGGTGTAGAAAATTTTCTACACCTCATCTAAGATAATTTTTCTTAAAAAAACTAGTAGAATAGTTTATCAATCCAGGGTTAGAGTGAAATTCTTATATTCCCCAGTTCTAAATTCTCTAAAACCTTCACGACGGGTACAATCCCTGGGACTATTTTGAAAAATCTTAAAGGCTCTAGAAGAAACACAAAAAGGAGTATTTCCTTTCCATTCGACTAATCTACCATTTCTATCTACAGAAGATGCATAGTAATAGTAGTAATTATTGTATCTAAGGTCTCTATTAAGAATAGTTCTTTCTTCACCGGGATTCAAGGAATACCATCCTGTAGATACCCAACTCCGACAACCTTTTTTGCAGACAGAATCAGCGTACTCGGAACCATTACAACAGTCAATACTTTGATGCATTTTATGTCCGATTGCTATTTGCATTTTGTTTGGACTATTGTTTCTAACTTTAAGCTCAGCTAAACTGGGTTTTGCCGATAGCAAAGGCATTAGAATGCTAATAGGCACTATTGCAAATGCAGCTAGTTTGTTTTTCATGTTTTTCTCCTTTGGTATTTCTAAAAACTGTTGAGCATCTGGTTGAAAGGTTTTTGATGCTTCTGATAGTTAATAGTTTTGGAGAATTTTAGCTATACATTTTAAAAATTTTTATTCTCTCAGAGTGGCTATGATAGGGTTTGCTGAAAAAGTAATAAAAAAGTGAGATGGAGATTTATTATTTATTCGAGGAAAGGTAGCACATAAGTTTTTATTCGCTAAAAGCGAATAAGCTATAAGTTCTAATAATATCAGGTCTTAAAAAAGGTGTATTTCTGAAAAATAGACACAAAAAAGCCTTAAGTAAACGTGAAAGATGAGTGCAAAGATTCATCACTAAAAAAGTAATTGCAATTGAAGTTTGAGAAGTATAAGGAAGCTTGGTCATCACTCGATTGAGACTAAATCTTCTTTTACCTTGCCCAAACTTTCCCTCAATAGAACTACGAATTTTCTCATCAGAAGCGGCTTGTTTCTTAATTTCTTTACTAATATTTAATGGAGGTCTGCCCAAAGGAACTCCACTAATTCTAATACCCTTTTCTTTGCACCAAGCTCGGTTTTCTCTTGTCCGATAAATTTTATCAACATGAACAGATTCGGGATAGCAACCAGTGTAATTTTTAAACGATTTAATTTGTGTTTTTAAATCTCCTGATTCATTAAAATTATCCCAACTTATGTGGTCTAAAAATACATATCCATTCATATAGCTAGCTGATAATTTCGCTCCAAACTCTACAGTTTTCCCCGCTTTACCTCGAATAATTGGACGGATATGTGGTTGATTTAAACTAACAATACGGTCTTCAACGCTCTTCTTTCTATTTTCATATAACCATAATTGCTGACGATAGCAGGGTAAGCGCATCTAAATTTGTAGCTAAAATTACAGATTTTTTTGCACAATTGTAGAGTTTAAGAAATAATTTAAACCATTTAGGTATTGGGTAGATTAAGTAGTAGGCTCAGAAGTAAAGCATCTATCTTTGCTGATGAGGTTATTTTTATGGCATCAGGTTTTAAGTCTTCAAAACAAACGATTAAAAGCTCAAAAAAAATTAGTATAGCGAATGCAACTGCTCTTACAGAAAAGATGGAATTAGTTTTTAGCGAGATTGAATACCTCGTGTAGAAAGAACCCGCGTTCATTTATTGAAGGATATTTTAATCATTGGAATATTATCGATAATTGCCGGAGGTAAGGGATGGGAAGATATGGAAAATTATGGATTGAGTAAATATGAATGGCTCGAACAGTTTTTAGTTTTGCCCTACGGTATCCCAAGTGCAGATACATTTCGACGAATATTTGAACGCATTAATCCAACGTGAGTTCGATGGCGATCGCACTGACAGAAAGCTTGTCCAGAGGGAAATTGGAAAGATAGTGCAGAAAAAAATTAAAGAATTATTGAGAGTAGGAAAAAAAGGCACAAAAAAACACCGAGACTAAAAACATATACTTTAATCGGGGTCTCGGCTATGTCTACCATTGTATCTCGGCTTGACATAACAGCAATTTTCTGCAACGTAGATGATTTCTGCAATCACTGGGAAAATTTGTGGCAGCAGGTGCCGCAGTTACCGTCTAAAACTGGAGAGCGTCGAAGTTATTCAAGAATGCACTTGTCAGAAGTTATAACCATCGTCATAGCCTTTCACGGTAGTGGCTATAAAACTTTTAAAGAATTTTACACTTTACAAGTACTACCTGGTTGGCGTAACGCCTTTCCAAATTTAGTTAGCTATACAAGGTTCGTAGAATTGATGCCTTGGAGTTTAATGTTACTTTGTTGCTTTTTAAACACATTAACAGGTGAGGAAAAGTGGGATTAGTTTCATCGATTCAACCCCAATCAATGTTTGTCATAACTGTCGGGCACATTCTCATAAAGTATTTAAGGGATTAGTTTCTTGGGGAAAAAATTCAGTGGGCTGGCCTGCCTGGATTCAAATTACATTTAATTATTAATGATAAAGGAGAATTGCTAGCTTTTAAGCTAACTGCTGCTAACATCGATGACCGAAAGCCTGTTTCAGAGATGTCTGAAGATATCATTGGTAAACTTTTTGGAGACCGAGGATATGTCTCACAAAAACTATTTGAAGAGCTATATAATCGAGGCTTAGAGTTTATTACAAAGTCCAAGAGAAACATGAAAAATCGTTTGGTAAAACTGATTGATAAAATCATGTTACGCAAACGAGCAGTGATTGAATCTGTAAATGACTATCTTAAGAATGTATGTCAAATAGAACATTCAAGACACCGTAGTCCATTCAATTTCCTTGTTAATTTATTAGCTGGTTTAGTTGCTTATACTTACTTACCAAACAAACCATCTATTGATATTTGTCCTAAAGGCTTGCCTGCGCTACCCCCTGCCCTTTTTTAGTTCCGTCGAACTCACGTTAGTTTAGATTCTGATGCTTGTAAACTAGGTCAGGCTATTCGCCTTCACTGGGGCGTAGAAAACGGTTTGCATTGGACATTAGATGTTACCTTCAACGAAGATGCTTGCCGTGTTCGTACTGGTCACGCTCCACAAAATTTATCAAAGATGGCGGCGAATTGCACTTAACGCATTAAATTTGGAGCAATCGTTAAAGCGTAGTAATCGTCAAAAATCCAATCGAGCAGCTATGGATAATAATTATATGCTGACGATTCTTGCTGCTTGTTTCTATCATCATAATGATGCCTCAAAACCTTTATGTCAATAGGGTTTGAGATGCGCTTACCCTGAATTATATAGTAATTAAATCTGGTATTAGGTAGTAATTTTACATAACTATTCTAGGAGAACCAAAATTTTTACTCAATCGCATTTCTCTATGGTAAACCTAGTTTTTTACGGAGTCTTGGACTGTATGTTGCTTTCTCCCAGTTTTTGGCTTTTTTAATTTGTCTTGGGGTTATATTTTTGGCTTCACCGAATTTTTTATCCCAGAACTTTGTCCCATTGAGGTCGGCATATTCGAGTTGGGTACTACTGAGGTTGGCATCACTGAGATCGGCATTTATTAAGTCAGCACCACGGAGATTGGCATCACTGAGATCGGCATTTATTAAGTCAGCACCACGGAGGTTGGCATCACTGAGATCGGCATTTATCAGATCGGCAGATTTGAGTTGGGCACCCCTGAGATAAGCAAATTTGAGTTGGGCACTTCCGAGGTTGGCACCATTGAGATTGACATAATTGACACTTTTTTCACGCCTGACATTTGCAGCATTGAGATTGGCATATTCGAGTTGGGCACCTCTAAGGTCGGCATATTCGAGTTGGGCAGCACTGAGGTCGGCAGATTCAAGTTGGGCACCACGGAGGTCAACACCACTGAGGTCTGCATTACTCAGGTTAGCACCTCTAAGGTCGGCAGCACTGAGGTCTGTATTACTCAGGTTTTTACCTTTGAGGTAAGCACCTTTGAGGTCTGCTTCAGGAGCAATCAAGTACATCTTTCGATTTACAGAATTGAAATTTTTAGGAAACAGAGTTTGTTTGTCATATAGTGAGTTTTCTAGGTTGGCGCTATCGAGGACTACATCACTGAGGTTAGTACCTTTGAGGTAAGCATCACTGAGGTTGGCATCACTGAGGTTGGCTCCTTTGAGGTTGGCACTACTGAGGTCGGCACCACTAAGGTCGGCATCAGTAAGGTTGGTATTACTGAGATCAGCATTACCAAGTTTGGCACCACGGAGATTGGTGCTATCGAGGACTGCATCACTGAGGTTGGCTCTACTGAGGTCGGCACCACTAAGGTCAGCATCACTGAGGTTGGCACTAGTGAACTTAGCACTATTGAGTTTTGCAACACTGAATTTAGCATCTTCAAGTTGGGCTCCACTGAAGTTGGCATCTTCAAGCTGGGCTCCAAAGAGGTTAGCCTGACTGAGGTCGGCACTACTAAAGTTGGCATACGAGAGGTTAGTATGAATGAGGTCGGCACCAATGAGCTTGGTACTACTGAGATTTATTCGACTTAGATTTACACCTAGTTTTGCTAGTTCTTCCAGTGCTTGAATTCTTACTGGGCTTACTTTTTCTGATTTTTCAGCTTTGATAGTCTCCCAATGTCGCCTTATTCTTGCCTCTCTTTCCCCAATAAATCCCAAAAATATTGCTAAAAACACAAAAGGAATAAATACAAAGCCAATTAATTTGAAACGATTATTCTGTTTTTGTTTAATACTTTTCTCAATCAACTCGCAACCTAAATTAGATAGTGTTAAGCTTTCTGCTTCCTCCTGCTGAAATGCCTTGGCATTAGCTAATTGTTTTCCCATTAACAAATAATCTTTAGACTTTCCTTTATCTCGCCATTCTTCCGCTATTGTTTCAATTTTGTGCTTTTGTCTCAACTTATCCCGGTTTTCATCAATCCACTCCCGAAGCATTCCCCATTCCCGAATCAAAGCTTCATGAACAATCTCTACCGTTTCCTGTTGACTACTTTCATCCCAACCAGTTACCACCAAACGATGATTCGCCAAAAATTCCACCAAATCCCAATTATCTTCCCCCACTTCCCCACGGGTAGCTTTACGCTTGGTATCTTCCGTACCTTCCCCTGGACTAACTAACTGAATAAATATGCGTTCGGCTCTTTCTTTATCGACAGCGGATAATGGATTCAAAACACCACCCGCATATTTTGCTAAAGCCTTCTCCAATCCACCAATTTCTTCATAAGCCTTATGGGTAAGATACCATTTGTCGTGTTTATCCCACAGCAGCGACAAGGTAAACTCTAATAAAGGTAAACGTCCGGGTTGATTACCCAAGTCATCAATTAATTTGCTCGTTAAACCCTGCTCTAACTCCACCTTCATCTTCGCTGCTGGTTGTTCAATGGCTGCTTGTAATTCTTCCCGCTTCATGGGAGTCAGCAAAATAGGGGGATATTTCTTGAAAGCTGCACCCATAGGTTGGTAATCCAGTGCTTTCCCTAGAAAATCAGCCCGTAGCGTTAATACTAAGCTAAAAGATGGAGCATTTTGGACTGTATATAGCAATAAATCAAGGAAAGATTGACGGTGTGACTCTTCAGTTAAAGTGTAAAGTTCTTCAAATTGGTCTGCTATGATAACGAAACGATGTGAATTTAGGGTTTTTAAGTCCTCAATTAACTTACATAATCCTTTCTCATCATGTTCCAAGTTGACAACTAAATCTAATTCTTTTAACCTGCTGTTACTGGTTTCAATATTTTTAATTCTATTTAAAGCAATACCTAAAGCATCAAAAGGATTCTTCCCCGGACGAAAGGATACAATTTGTACGTTACCAACATCCCTCAAATGCGGAACCAAACCTGCAAACACCACTGAAGATTTTCCACTACCAGAAGCACCAATTACAGGAACCAAAGGTTTACTATTAACCGATCCAAGCAAATCTGTAATTACATCATCCCTACCAAAAAAGAAATCCTTATCCTCTTCACCAAATGCGGATAATCCCTGATAAGGACAGTCAGGAAGTTTACCCGTAAGTCCTCCCAAATCTTCCCAAGTCGGAGGAGCATAAGTTGTATTTTTACAGATAATCGGCAACCATTCCAAACCCGGAATTTGCTTTTCCTTTTCAGCACTATTTGTCAACTCAACCAGCTTAATTCTGGCATCTCGTACCGAGTTAAATAAAGACTTACCATCAGCATAGGAACTGAGAAAATACTCCAGAAACCTTTGAGCAATTTGATCCGGTACTGGTTCGCGCCAAACTATAATGTAAGGCAAATGTAAATCCGCTAATTGCTTCGCTAAACCCAAACCATCGCAGGAATTAAATATTGCTAACTTCAAACCCTTACGGATAGCTTCGCTGAAAGTATTTCTAATTTCCTGTAAATTTAAACTGTCAGTGCTGTTAATTTGTAGCGAACCTACAGTACCTTTCATACAGGTTTCACTATGACCGCTATAAAATAAAATATCGCATGGCTCATCCCATAACTTGATAAAATCTTGCCGTTGTGGTTGCTCCAGATTAATTAATTCCGCTCCCCGCTTCTGGAGTTTTGCGATTAGTTGGCGATCGCCATTAACATCGATATTTGTACTGTCACCAAATATACTGGTAATTCTAACTCTTCTAAATATCCCATCATCGGCAACGGATGCAACGGATGGTGAATTGGAGTCAGATTCACTCAAACATAAAACAGCTTCAAAAGCCGAATTACTATGAAAATAATCCCATTCTTGCCAAGGAAGCTTGTGTAAAATATCTTTCGTAACTTGAGATGTAATATTTTCAGTATTGATAGTCAATAAAATATCGGAATTTGTATCTAACTCAAATCCAGCATCTAGCTGTGACTTAATTACAGCCAGCCATTGATTTATTTGAATGCGTAAATCAAGAGCATATTGATTGCATTCTTTTTGACATTCATCATAAGATAAATTAGTCGGTTGTGATTGACTAAAACCTCTAACAATATTTACCGAATTGAAACTTGTAGTTACAGGTTCGTTGAGTATAACTTTTCTCCCTGAAGTTCCCACCAACTCGCTATATTTATCTTGCCAATATTGATATAACTCCGGAATTAATGGTGCGGATGGTAGTTTAATTTCTAATTCTGTAGAGTTTTGACTATCAACCATACCCGCACTAAGCGCGATTTTTTCAAATCCACGTTGAAAGTCACCATTACCAAACCTTAAACTTACCAGTATCTTCATTACCAGTTCCTTATGGTTTTTATCGTCCGGGTATTGTTCTTGACTGTGCGATACTACTACATTTGTCATTTGTTACCTCTAATATCAATAATTCTTAATTTTTTGATGTGAAAATTTATCTAATTAAATCTATCGAGAGATAGATGAATAAAATTTATAATTTTCAATTAAGGCACATCAATAGATAAGTAGTTAAACATAATTAATTACACAATGTCATTGCGAGTGGAACGAAGCAATCACAAGGGCTGGGATTGCTTCGCTTCGCTCGCAATGACGGTAAATATTTTTGTTTACTTACTTATTTGATGCCTAAATTATTCATAGGTTTGAGGAAGATTTACCTATACAATAATTCGGGTGTGCTGAAAAAATCGAATTTGGTAAAAAGTTCTATAAACCTTTGCTGTGTAAGAATTTTAGAAAAAGTGTATAGGTAAAAAAGCCCCAGCCTATATATAGATGTAAACTCAATAGCTACCGAAAAGGAGGTATGAAGGAATATGGCTCATTATCAAAAATATCAATTTGATAAAAATTCCAAAACCTTTGCTGTGATAGAGTTTCATCAAAAGTGTATAGGTAAAAAACTCCCAACCTATATAGGTATGTGAGCTTCAAAAGCTGCTGGTAACAGATGCTTTTAGTTGCGTAATGTTTCTTTATTTGTTTACCAATTGTGTTTTTATCACAAATCTCAGTATGAGAACCTATGAATTAGCTACTCAGGTGCCTAATAAAGTTATGGATATTAATACATCAAGATATTGGACAATTTGCATCATTGCTAATCCTCTTGATAAAAACTTTAATCTGACAAAGGGTTACAGAGATAAACAATCTATTTTAGCGAGAAACTTCTTTGAAGAAGAATTCCCGCAATTAAAAAGTCAAACGAGTTTATCAAAGGGAGAGAATCAATACGTACAAGTAAGTTTATGGAACACTTTCCACAATCAAACACTTGATGCGGAGCAACGTGCTAAGGCAGGAATTTGTTTAAGATGTTTTGTATCTCACGCGATTGTACAAGGTTGTAAAATATTAGCCAAGAGAGCCTTTGACTTTAACAAAATACCATTCGAGACTTCATTCGAGAATTTTTTAGCATACGTTCTCAACGATGATGGTAATACCTTCGTCGTTGTGGACAGTGATGGTAAAACTCAATTAATTGTAAAGGATTCGGGTGAAATTCAACCAATACCAAAAGCAGGAAAATTCGTCAGCGTGGAGGTTTTAAGCAGTTACAACCCACATTTATCTAATAGTAAAAGCAGTGAAAGTTTAGATAATTGGTGCATCAGACGCATCAAGCAAAATAAAGATTTGCAAACATTGTTGTTGGAATATGGAGTTTGGGTTCCCAGCGATTGGTCGTTATTATGTAGGGAAGTTCCTCAGAAGCTATATGAAAATAATTATTTGAAAGATTGCGATTGTCATCTTATCAAAGTCTTTCACAAAGTCTACAGAAGGGATAGACGGGAATCTTGTCAAAGGGGAAGATGTTCCAAACCGACTAACGATCAATTGGAAGAAATGCTGTTGTTACTAAAGAGTAAAGACGTTATACTTAGTTCTGCTTCAGAATTAATTCAAAAATTCCAAGAAATTGCAGAAATATTGCGTCAGGATAACCATTCTAGCAAAATCGGAAAGCCGCAAGCAGATTCCTTAGATGTAAGCAATTCTTCAGAAGACAACAATGATTCTCTTTCTAAATTGAATCAACTTGGTACTGAGAATAACAACTGCGAAGACATGGAAGAAAATGAATTACGAGAACTTTTGAATCAGCTACCACCGTTCGCTGTGTATCGTGCGATTTCATTGAGAATTCCTCAACGTGTTGAAATATTAGCAACGAAAAAAGCGTCTTCTACTTATGCAGAAAAATTCGTAGATGGATTGCGGTTATATTATCACGAGATTAATCCTTTAAGCTTAAAACAAATTGCTGAAAAATGGGATATAAATTGGGCAAAAGCAAGACGTATCTTTCAACTAAACGAGCTAATTGACAGCGTTCAATCTACCAGTGAAGAGATTTTTATTAGCAAAATCCAAGAAGAAGCAAGTCAATTTTTTGCTTCTAAAGTATCTTCTAATCCAGACAAATTAAAAGAGATAGCAGAAGAGATAAGAAGCTTTTTGGATAAAATCGTATTCCAACCAGCCCGTGCAGAACTTATAGCTCCAAGAAGCCCTTACAAAAACAGCTTATTTGCTCGGATACTAAGAAAGTACATGAATAATTAAAGAGACATAACATGGAAATAATAACCATAAAAAAAGCTTGCCACAATCGTAAATACCTATCTGGAGAATAGTGACATGATGACATCACCCTTGCACTCACAAAAAGATTTTAATCAACAAATGAAGCCAATGATTACCTGGTTAGAAGCAGAACACTATGAAAAAGCTAGAAATATTAGTCAAAATAATGATAGTGAAAACAATCAATGGAAAGCTTACCTCAATCAACTTGCTTTTCTCGGCTTTGAAGAATGGCTAAAGGTACAACTTCCAGATATGAAAGTTAAGCAAACAGGAGTTAACTTACAAGTTGGTAAATTCAAGGTGCAACTAATTACTGTAGATAATCTTGCTGACAATTTTGTTTCCATCTCCCAAAGTAATATTAATTCACCACAACTTGCGACGCATTTTTATGTATTAGTAGAAGTTTTAGAAGAGATTGAGCAACTAAGACTTCATGGACTAATACGACACGATGAATTATCCCAACTTCAAAGGTATACTAATGATGGTATTTGTCGAATAAAACTCTCTGATTTTGACAGTCAAATAAATAATTTATTAGCCTATACCCGATTTTTGGAAGTGGAAGCTATTCCTTTACCTAAATTCTCAACACAAGCAAAAGAAAGTCTTGAGAACTTAACCGATACAGTCACTCAATCACTTGTTAATCTTGGTCAATGGTGGAGTGGAGCATTTGAAGAAGGTTGGCAATCCCTTGAAGAGATTTTGACTCCACAAACACCTGCTTGGGGTTATGCAAAAACTATAACCAGAAGCGGTACTTTAGGTACTAGGTCATCTGATTATGCAGTTAGACGAGGTAAATTGTTTGACTTTGGATTGCTATTAAATGGTCAACACTTTGCATTAACATTAAGTATGAGAACAGAAGAGAATCAAGAAATAGGAGTACTCGCACAAGTTCGTCCTCAAAATGAATATTGTTTACCCCAGGGTTTGAAATTGAAAGTAACGCTGAACCATAATACTGATAAAGCAGAAAGTGAGGAAGCGATTGCTAGAGAGTGCGACCAAATTATTCAGTTAGCATTTAGCGAAGCGGCTGGGAAACAGTTTAAGGTGGAAGCCATTTATCAAGATGCTGTGGTTATGGAAGAGTTTGAGTTGGGATTTGTGTAGATTGAAAATAAATTATCCTGTTTGCTAATCTAGCTTTTCTGAAATTACGAAAATCGAAAATAAACATTTGAAAATTTTGAAGTTTCTGAGGTTAAAGAAGATGAAAAATTACAAAAATATTTCTCTGTTTTCTATTGCAGCAATGGTTATTAGTACATTGATGGTGCTTCTATATCAAAAGCCTAGTTATGCAGCTTTTACAACTTGCAATAGAACAAATCGTAAAATTTACGTAGCAGTCGCCTATTATGACCAAACTTCCCATATTGGTTTTAATTATGTTAAATCAGACAGTATAGACAAAGTAGGACCACCAACTTGGAAAACTCGTGGATGGTTTCATATATCTCCCGGTGAATGTAAAAACATATTACCTAAAAATCTCAAACATTTACCCTTTATATATACATATGCAGACTCTGCTTCTGGAGGTGCTTGGAAAGGAAAACATAGCTTTTGTGTTTCTACTACTAATGAATTTTATTTAACCCTTGATGCTAAAAAAGGTACGAAATGCGAAAATCAGTTTGAAAACTATAGATATCGAGAAAAAGAAGGTCTTAGCAACTTAGGTTTTTTCCAACATAGATTGCCTGGACGTGAAAATTATACATGGGATGCAACTTATTAAAGTAAAAACAAATTTCTGTGATGAAGTAATTAAGAGAGAGTAGCATATAAATGCTCAACCTAATTAATTGCTTTACACAGAAGTTTTATTTTAAAAGGTCATTGAATGAAAGAAGAAGTTCTAAAAAAAATGAATGAATTCAAAGATACAAATCTCCAAGGAATTTCATTAGAGAATCAAGACTTATCTTGTGAGAATTTTAGTAAATCCACGATTCAATCTACAAAATTTACTAATGCTATTTTAATTGCAGCTAATTTTACGCAGGTAAGAACAGGGTTGCAAAAACGTTGGTTTATTTTGTTGATAATAATTTCTTGTCTGCTTTCAGGTTTATCGGGATTTTTTTCGATATTAACGGTTGATATGTTTTCAGGCTTATTTCTTTTTTTTGAATATCATGTTAATGATGTTGCCCCTTTTTTAGTTAATGTTATTTCTTTTATATTTTTCGTTAACTTTACTATTCGTCGAGGATTAAACACAGGAACACTTATTATTGCTATTTTAGTTCCTTTTACTATTCCTATAACTATTATTTTAAACAATATAATAAACGAGTTTCTCGACAAACCTCCTAATACTGCTCCACTTGCTGTAGCTAGTGTTGGCATACTAAGTCTTGCTGGCATTGTTGTAGGACTGGTCGTTGAAGCGATTGCAGTTGCAGTTGCTGGAGCAGTCATTGAAACTTTTAGCATAGTTGTTGTAATTACAGTAGTAGGAGCAGTTATTGGAACTATTACAGGAGTTATAAACGCAGGTCTTACTACCATTTTTGCATTCATTGGAAGTATTGTCGTTACTGTACCTGTAGCAATAGTTGGTACCTTTATCGGAAGACGTGCTTTAGATGAAGATAAAAGAGATGCTTGGATTATAAATTTTGCTATGGCTTGTACTGCAAGATTCGGTACTAGCTTTCGACGTGCTGATTTGACAAATGCTAATTTTAGTGGAACAAATCTTAAAAACTGCGATGCGATTTTAAAGGGGCTAATGTAAATCGCACTTGTTGGTATAATTCCCAAAAACTACATCTTGCTAGATTTGAAAATACCATTTTAGAAAAACCAGAAATACGAGAATTGCTTATAACTGGTAAGGGAAATAATAAATCTTATATTGGTGCAAATTTACGAGGTGCTAATCTTATATATGCAGATTTAAGTTATGCTGATTTACGTAAAACAGACCTTAGTGGTGCAATTTTACAAGGAGCTAATTTAGATTTTGCAATCTTAACGGAAGCAAACGCCGTTGGTGCTGATTTTACAGGTGCTAAAATGACAGGAACCACTTTGGAAGCTTGGAATATTGACAGCACCACAATATTGGATGAAGTTGATTCTCGCTTTGTTTATCTACTAGAAAATCCGAAACCTGGAACTGATGATAAAGAACGCCGTCCTAGTAGCGGAGAATTTTTACCTGGAGAGTTTACCAAGCTATTCCAAGAGGTATTAAACACGGTTGATATTATATTCCGTGACGGTATTGATTGGAAAGCTTTTATTCAATCTTTCCGACAAATTCAAGTTGAAAATGAAGGTATTGAACTAAGCGTTCAAAGTATTGAAAATAAAGGTGATGGTGTATTTGTTGTCAAGGTAAATGTTCCCTTAGATGCAGATAAAAAGACGTTTCATCTTAAAATAGTACAGTATTATAAAGAACAACTTAAGGAAATAGAAGAAAAATACAAGCTTGAATTAAAAGGTAGAGAAAAGGAGATTGATATTTATCGCCAACATTACGCAGAAATGACAAATATGCAGCAGATTATTAAGCTTTTGGCGAATCAACAAATATCCTCAGTTTCTAATAAAATATCAGAAAAAGTTGTTTTACTCAAGCTTGAGAGTTTAAGCGAAGCAACAAATATATTCGTAACAGCACAAATCTGGATAGATAATCATCCTCAACCAGTATCTTTTGAAGGTAATTTACCACCAGCGAAAAAAATCATCGAATTGTACATACGATTGTACAAGCTTTGTAACTTAGAAAATAATAATAACCGTGCTGGCTTTTTGAAAGAGCAAGTTATTGCTTTTTCAGTTCAAGAGGTACATGATTTATCTGATGAATTAAAAAAAGATATCAATAATTGGTTTAATTCTTTATCATTTCTAAACGTAGCCAATCAATTACGCTCAAAATTAAACCCTTCCGATTCCATTCGCTTTATCATCCAAACTTCAGATATTAAATTAAAGCTACTTCCCTTACATTTATGGAACTTTTTTGATACATATCGCAAAGCAGAAATTGCTTTATCCGCACCACAGAACGATAGGTTAAGTAAATCTATACCCAAAAGAAAGAAGGTAAGGGTATTAGTTATTCATGGTAACAGTGAAAATATAGAAACAGGAGTTCAATCCGATTTAGAAGCGCTGAATAAATTACCACAAGCTGAAATTAAAGTTTTACCGCAACCAAATAAAGAAGAGTTACACGAACAATTATGGCATCCACTGGGATGGGATATAATTTGTTATTCCGGTCATAGTGACAGTGAAGATGATGGTAGCACGGGATTTATAGAAATTGATGAAACCATTAAAATAAACCCGAAAAATCTCAAAAGTGCTTTAACAAATGCCATTGAAAAAGGATTACAACTTGCTATTTTCAACTCCTGTAAAGGTTTGGGAATAGCGCAAGATTTAGCAGAATTGCACATTCCCCAAATCATCGTCATGCGTCAACCTGTACCCGATGAAGTTGCACAAGTATTTTTAAAAAACTTCTTACAAGCATTCGCTAATAATCAATCATTATATAATTCCGTTAGAGAAGCACGGCAGAAATTAGAAGGTTTAGAAGATAGATTTCCCTGTGCTAGCTGGCTTCCCGTGATTTGCCAAAATCCAGCCGAAGTTCCCCTCAAGTGGTCGCAATTTCCTGGTGCTGGTGAGCCACAGCTTGACAATTTACTAACACAATTACAAAGATTGGTAGAGGAAAATTATACGATTGCACCAGATGCTCAAATGGAAGCTTTGGAACAGGTGAGAATGATTTCTGAAGCCTTGCAAATTCAAGACGAACTTGTTGATAAAAAACAGGTAAAATCTCACATTACATTGCTTCGGGGTATTCTTGCAGGGCAACCTGCTGCTAACTCGCTGTTGGCTGAAGTAAAGCAAATATTGGCTGATATTTATCGGTTGTTTGATTTGAATTGACCTTTAAAATAGGATTTTTATATTTTTTTTAAATAAAGACATAAAAATTACCCAACCGTCACGGCTGGGCTTTTGTTATTTTAAGTGCGGTATGTATGTCTTGCCTAGTTATTATTTACTCGGCATTTGGCTGATAAATGTGTTTTAATTCTTCCACACTATTAACTGTTTTTAATGCAGCTAAAATTGTTTCTAATTGTTCATTGTCTTGAATTTGAGAAATTTCTTCCAGTAATTCTTGGTGCATTGTATTAAACTTTAATTGCAAACAAGTATCTATTCCTTGTAATAAGCCTTTGCGAGTACCTTTTTCAATCCCAATACGCTCAACACTTGTTACATATTGCATCTGTTTTGACTCCTCGAAACTACTATATTCTTGCCAAAATTCCTGCGCTAAATCAGTTGGTAAAGTTAACATCCAATCGATAAACCTGAATAAAATAATTATCGAATCCCGTTCAAACCCTAATTCATACAACCTTTTTACTAAAATCAGTTTTCGTTGTTTGCGCTCTGTACGGTTACTAGCAGTTGCTTTGGCTTGCAGATGCGCCATTACTACGGTAGCAAACGGGTTACGGTTTTGTTCGAGTTCGGATAACCTTTGTTCGTAGTCTAGCAGTTTTACCACCGGAAACCGGAAACTTATTCCACACCCAAATAATTGACGATTATATTGTGACGGTCGCCAGTTTGGGTTTTCATCACCAAGAATAGCCAAAGAGACTACAAACTTTTGATATTTATCGTAAATTCGATAATTATAAGTGTACATTCTTAAAGCAAATTCAACTACTTCTTGACTTTGGATTTCGACGTGAATAAGTATCCAATTTTCTTCCCCAGAAATGCGATAAACTTTAACTAATTTGTCTGCAAATCGCGTACCAATTTCGGCATCTCCAACAACGGAAAGAAGTTCTTTATCAAGGAATTCTGGTTTTCGAGTCCAGTCAATTCTGCGATGTGCTTGAGGGAAAAAGAACAGCATGAAATCTTCAAAATATCTTTCTAAGATATCTTTCCAAGGCGAATCAAATTCGGTTTGGGGATTATCTATCATAGTTATTGCACCAAAACTTGTTCATAATCGTTACTTCACCTTGATGGGAAAGTAATCATCTCTACTATCATTAAATCATCAAGCGTAACGTTATGCTTTAGTATTTATCAAGTGTAACGTGATGATTTAAAACAAATATTGGTATAGCAGTGTAAAAATACTGATGAAGGTTAGGAAAGTTATTGAAATTGAAGTACCGGAGTTAGGCTCGCGTATTCGTCAAGTACGAGAAGCTGATAGTCGTTCGCTGGCTGAAATTTGTCGTCAAATGCCTATGAGTACGATGAACTGGTACAGAATTGAGTCAGAAGAGACAAAAGCGTTACCTGTTGAAACTTTACAAAGAATAGAGGAAGTGCTGGGAGTCAATTTTGGGGTGAAGTTTGACTAAATATTCCAGCTTGGAGAAAACTATCTCCAAAAACTAATCCAAAATTGTATAGCTAAACAAACTCAAACCTATATACAAATGTTGTCACCGATAACGGTTCCAACATTTATATCATTTGAATGAAAGGTGTCGGAAATGCATTATTTATTCAAAATCAAGACTGTCTTAGCTACAGTCGCTTGCACTTGTTTAACTGGCAATGTACTTGCAGGGGAAGTGAATACTTGCTCGAACAATTCGCAATCACAGGATATCTGTCCTATCGCTTTGGATAACAAGAAAGCAACCACAGTCAAAAGTCCTTCAGAAAATCGTTCTTCCGATTTATATTCAAAAGCTTCTCAACCAAAAGAGAAGGATGAAACTGCAATTTTTACTCGTTTACAATCTTCCCCTAACTTCGATACAACCCAAGTGGCATTAATGTTGTTAGGAATGGTAATTGTAACTATTCTTCTCCAGCAAACTCCTCATCAGACAGCTTTCAATTCAACAGAATCCGATTCTATCAATCAAGCAAATTCTCGTTTACACAAGAAACTTCTAACTTTAGTGCGATCGCCCGAAACCGCTAAACGTTTATTTCTAAGCACTCAAACCAAATATCCAGAACGTTCTGCTAATTGGTTATTAGAGAAAATCATCTACGATTTAGAACGTGACAGACGAGTGTATTAATTCCAGCAACAATGTGATGTACTATAACAACGATACCGGAAATCTAGCTGAAATTACAGTTAAAGCATGGTGAATCTACATGAAAACATTAGTAAACCTGGAATTTAGCGACGGTGATTTTCACTTGGGGTTTGGTGATAACAAATTCCAGGTGAAAACAGCAGCAATGCGGGGTAATTCTAAACAACTGACAATTACATTACCCCCAGCACCGGGTATTCCTTCTACTTACGAAAAGTGGAAGCAGGTTTATGATTGGTTAACTTCACCGGAACGAAAGATTAAACAAACAGCTACCAGGGGAGGTTTCAAGAAAACTCAAACAAACTTCTCACCTTCGGAGTGTAATAGACTTGCTCGTAATTTACATGAAGAATTAAATCAGTGGCTTTCTCCGCTTCAGTTCCAGTTGAACTCAGTATTTAAATTAAATCCTGATTCGGAAATTCATTTTCTTATCAACACTAAAAATATCGTTTCCGAAGCAACCAAAGATATTTTACACAAGCTTCCTTGGCACGAATTAGATTGCTTTCTCGAAACTAATTCCTTAGAAGCTGCTATCTGTTTTAACGAATTAAAATCAAATTCTCCAATATTACAACCAGAAGAAAAATATATTAGAAGAGCTAGAGTTATTAGTATTTTTGGTGATAGTTCCAATATTGACACCAAAGCAGACGAAACAATATTAAATAAACTAAAGCAACGGGGAGGAGAATTAATTGTTCTTCAACAACCACAGCGTCCCGATTTAGTAAAACTTTGGGATGAACCTTGCGATATTCTATTTTATGGCGGTCATAGTAATACTAGTACAGGTGGTCAATCTGGGGTTATCTACATTAATCAAGATGATTATTTAGACTTACAAGAAATTAGAAAAACCCTCAGAGCATCGGTAAACAAAGGTTTAAAATTATCAATATTTAATTCCTGCGATGGGTTGGGTTTAGCAAGACAACTTGCGGATCTAAATTTACCTTATGTTATTGTTTGGCGAGAACCAGTACCCGATGAAATTGCTCAGAAATTCCTCGAATATTTCCTCAACTCTTTTACAGAAGGTAAATCTTTATTTAAATCGGTAAGAGAAGCCAGAGATAAACTGCAAGAACTAACAAAAAATACCGATATTGAAAAGCAAATACCCGGTGTAAGCTGGTTGCCAATTATCTGTCAAAATACCGTTGATGCTCCTCCAACTTGGAAAGACATGGGAGGACTTACTGGTAAACTTCCTAACTGTCCTTATAAGGGATTATCCGCATTTAGAGAAGAAGATGCAGATTTTTTCTTTGGTAGAGATGAGTTTATTGAGAAGTTGGTGAAAGCGGTAAATACTAAATCCTTGGTTCCGATAGTCGGTGCTTCTGGAAGCGGAAAATCTTCCGTGGTGTTTGCGGGGTTGGTTCCGCAGTTAAGGAAGAATGGTAATGTACAAATTGTATCGTTCCGTCCAGGGGATAATCCTTTTGATGCTTTGGCTGTTGCTTTGAAACAGTTTGCTGTAGCTTCAACTAATTCAATTCAAGAGAATGCTGATAAAGAAAGATTAGAAGAACTGGAATTAGGAATCGATTTACGAGATGATAAGAAAGCTTTGTGCAAATTTATCAAGAAAATCACAACTCCGACAATAAAAACTGATAATAATCCCCGTTTTATAATAATTGCCGACCAATTTGAAGAACTTTACACTCTTACTCCCCCAGAACAACGTCAATCTTTTCTAGACGCATTACTTTACGCAGTCAAATTTACACCGCTATTTACTCTTATACTGACAATGAGGGCTGATTTTTACGGAAAAGCCATTGCTTACCGTCCTTTCAGCGATGCATTACAGGAAGGAGTTTATAATTTAGCTCCCATGAATTTTGATGAGTTAGAAAGTGCGATCGCCAAACCTGCTCAAGCAATGAAAGTGGATTTAGAAGAAGGGTTGACGAGTAGATTAATTAAAGATGTTGCCAATCAACCGGGACTTTTACCACTATTACAGTTTGCACTAACTCAACTATGGGAAAAGCAGAAAAATTGGTTTTTAACTCACCAAGCTTATGAAAAAATTGGTGGAATTGAAAAAGCTTTGGCTAATCATGCGGATGCAGTGTTTCATAAGTTAAGTGCTGCGGATAAGAAACGGGTAGAACGAATATTTATTCAATTAGTGCGTTTGGGTGAAGGTGTTGAAGATACCCGACGTGTAGCTACTCGTGCAGAGGTTGGGGAAGATAATTGGGATTTGGTGGATTATTTGGCTGGTGAGAAAGTGCGTTTATTAGTTACGGGAAGGGATGAGGTAACTGGAAAAGAAACAGTTGAGATTGTGCATGAAGCATTGATTGGGAATTGGTTATTGCTGGGTGAGTGGGTGGATAAGATTAGGGAGCAACTGAAGTTTAAACAAAGAATTGAGGATGCTGCTGTTGAATGGGAAAGGAGAAAGAAGGAGAAGGGTTATTTGCTTCCAGGAGGATTACTAAAAGAAGCAAAAAAGTTTCACAAACAAACTTTTGTAAATAAGTTAAAGAATTATTTCTTCAAAATAAAGTTTTTGAAAAAATTAGAGACTTCTCAAAAGCAAACTATTGAAATAATCACTTTATCGAAACTGGCTGTTGAATTTGTTCAAAAAAGTAATGATCAAAGACAAATTAATCGGAATCAAATTGTTTTTTTTATTATTATTTTATTGCTTTCTTATTCGGGTTTATCATTGAATTATCACTTTTCAAGTGTAGAAAGTTTTCTGAGTGATACAAAAAAAAGGGAGGTAAGAAAAAAAGTACTTTTGAATACAATTGATAATACTAAAAGACAAAAGGTAAGTTTAGCAAGAAATAAAGCGCTTGAGGAACTAGTGAAAATTAATGTCAGCTTAAGTGGTATCAGGTTAAAAAATATTGACCTTAGTAATACTGACTTGAGTGGTGCTGACCTTAGTAATACCGACTTAAATAGCACTAAACTTAGTAATACTAACTTAAGTGGTGCTAATCTTTATCGTGCTAACCTCAATAATGCCGATTTAAGTGGTGCTAACCTTTCTGGTACTTACCTTGATGATACAAAAATTAACTCTGAGACAAAAATTGATTCTAAATCGTATCTTGTATGGAAAATTATTAATCAGGAGACTTTAGGAAAAAACTTAAGTGGTATTGATTCTCAGTTATGCCAACCTTACCAAGGCTAACCTAAAAGGTACTAATCTAAGTGGTACTAATCTAAGTGGTACTGATCTAAGTAGTACTGATCTCAGTTATGCCAATCTCAGTAGTACTAAACTTTACGGTGCCAACCTCTCGAATACTAAACTAAGAGGTGCAAACAATCTTAGTGTAAAACAAGTCCAATCCGCAAAAAACTGGGAAGCAGCAAAATACGATAAAGAATTTCGTACCAAACTCGTCTTATCAGAAGAAAAGTCAACATGGGAGATATGGGAAATATTAGAAAAATGGGGGAATACGATTTTCCTATTATTTCTTCTGATCTTGCTGTTCTACATTAAGCGCAGCAATTCTAAATTTAAGAATTGACAAGGGATTGAACGGTATAGGTCAAAATATGCAGAAGATAAATATGACCCATATTGGCAAAAAATAACTAATGGTAGAAAAAGTTAGATTCAAAATTGTATAGCTAAATCAACCCAAAACCTATACACAAATGTCAGCACAAAACCTTACTTTTCAAAATGGTTACTACCAGCATTTGTATTTCAGAAATCCTCAAAACCACACCACCTTTCAATCGCTTATCAGATGCTACCCTCAAGCGATTAACTCAAAAATCTCAACTGCTACGCTACCAAATGGGACAGCAGATTGCAGTCAAAGAAAGTATACCGGCTCAAGTAGCGATTCTTTATCAAGGACAAGCAAGACTAATCGGTTATACTTCCGAGTCTTCATTACCCAGCACATTAGAATTACTCAAACCAGGAGCCATCATCGGTTGGGTAAGTTTGTTACGTAGCGTTCCCTGCGAGACAGTAATTGCTTCTACTGATGCAGTTTGTTTGCTCGTTCCCGCTTTAACATTTCAAAGTTTACTACTGCATTCTTCCGATTTTGCAAATGCATTCACCCAAAATTGTGCATTACCAGAATTATTTGAGTTATTAAACTTAGAATTCCAGCGTCAGGCTTTGGGTAATATCGATTTAGTCGCTAAAACGCGAGAAATACTACCCCAAGCGGTAATTTTGAATTTACCCAAAGGGAAAACCCCAATCAATCAACTCGAACCCAATCGTATCTGGTTGCTCAGTAGTGGTAATACAAACTTTGCCATTGGCGATAGAATTGAAACATCTTCTACAAGACCAACTTTGCAAGTAGAAAGCGGTAGTGCAAGATTAGTTGGTATTCCTCCGATTAATTTACAGCCCACAACACCTGCAACAACCGCAACCGAATTAAATCCCTTTGATAATATTCCCTTAGCACCATCTCAACCACCGGCTTTAGAAACCCGCACAGCCAGAAATATAAAATATCCTTACGTCAACGGACGAGGGGAAGTTAATCAAACTTTAGCTTGCTTGCAAATGTTGAGCGAATATTGGAATATTCCTTTTCGTCGGGATGTTGTGCGTAGGGTACTCGTTAATCAACAGCAACGTCTGGGAAATATTTCTTTGCAACTGTGCGGTTCTGTAGCACCAATGTTGGGTTTACAAGCCCAAGTGTCAACAGTTCCCTCAGTAGCCATTAGCAGAATCCAGACTCCGGTGATGCTGCAATGGCAGAATGATTTGGCAATTCTATACAAAGCCAGCGATAGGGAATTTATTTTGGGTATTCCCGGTAAAGGAATCGAACACCATAAACCAAAAGCCTTTATGCAAAGTTGGGGAGAACAAGGGGAAGTACTGCTGTTACAGCCAACTCAAATTACACCTCAAAAACAATTTGGTTTAAGCTGGTTTGCACCGTTCCTTACCAAATACCGTCGCGTCTTGACCGAAGTGTTAATTGCATCTTTCTTCGTGCAGATTTTTAGTTTAGCCAATCCTTTAATTACTCAGACGATTGTAGACAAAGTTTTAGTTAACAAATCCCTCGCAGGTTTAAATGTATTTGGTACTCTACTAATCATCACGGCGGTATTTGAAGCAATTATTACCACTCTGCGGACAAACTTTTTCGTGGATACCACTAACCGCATTGATATGGCATTGAGTTCTCAAGTAATCGACCATTTGTTGCGCTTACCCTTACCTTACTTTGAAAAGCGTCCCGTAGGAGAACTTTCTACCCGCATCAACGAGTTAGAAAATATTCGCTCGTTTCTTACGAGTATGGCGCTAACGGTAGTATTAGATGCGATATTTTCAGTAATTTATATCGCAGTCATGTTGTGGTACAGCCCGATATTGACATTGGTAGCCTTAGCAACAGTACCTTTATTCGCCCTACTTGGTATCATCGTCGCTCCAATTATCCGCCGACAAAGCCGCACTCGTGCCGAACGTAAAGCCGAAACTCAATCCTATCTAGTGGAAATAGTTGGTGGTATCCAAACAGTCAAAGCCCAAAATATCGAATTGAACTCCCGATGGAAATGGCAAGATAAATATGCTCGCTACATTGCCGATAGTTTTAAAACTACTTTGACTTCCACCACCGCAGGCTCTATCAGTAAATTTCTCAATCAACTATCAAGTTTATTACTCTTGTGGGTAGGAGCATACTTAGTAGTATCGCAAAAATTAACCCTTGGAGAATTAATAGCCTTTCGCATAATCGCCGGATACACCACCAGTCCATTGTTACGATTAATCCAACTGTGGCAGAACTTCCAAGAAACAGCTTTATCCATAGAGCGCTTGGGTGATATTCTTGACACTCCTTCCGAAGCAGAAGAAAACAATTATCAAAATATCGCCATCCCTCAAATACAAGGAGCAGTCAGGTACGAAAACATTTGCTTCCGCTTTCCTAACAGTTCTAGACTACAGCTTGAAAACATCCATCTCGACATTGCTTCCGGTCAATTTGTGGGTGTAGTCGGACAAAGTGGAGCCGGAAAAAGTACCATTACCAAACTCTTGTCCAGATTATACGACCCAGAAAACGGCAGAATTCTTATCGATGGTTACGACATCCACAAAGTCGAACTCTATTCCCTACGGCGACAAATCGGTATGGTACTGCAAGATACTCTCTTATTTGATACCACTATCCAAGAAAACATCGCTTTGAACAACCCCGATGCCACCCACGAAGAAATTATTAATGCTGCTAAAATTGCCTATGCCCACGATTTTATAATGAACCTAGCATCAGGCTACAACACCCGCGTCGGCGAACGAGGTTCCGCTCTCTCTGGAGGACAAAGACAGAGAATAGCTATTGCTCGAACGATATTGCAAAACCCCCGCTTGCTGATAATGGACGAAGCCACCAGCGCTCTCGACTACAACAGCGAACGTCAGGTATGCGAAAACTTACAGCAAGCACTGAAAGGGCGCACGGTATTTTTTATCACCCATCGTCTAGCAACAATTCGTCATGCAGACTTGATTCTTATGATGGATAAAGGTCGAATCGCCGAACAAGGAACCCATGAAGAATTGATGTCCATGCGGGGGCTTTATTACTGCTTGTATCGGCAGCAGGGGAACTGTGAGGGAGAGAGGGAAGGAGTGAGAGACAGAGGGAAATAGGGGGAGATATTTCTATTATCAGAAATTTTATTGGTAGGTAGCACATCTTTTGAGTTTTGATAAAAACAAAAAAGCAAATCAAAATCGTAAAAAACGTTAATTTAGCCTTGTTTTCAACAAAATCAATAATAACTGGAGACAATCATGGACACTAATACAAATAATCTCCCTCTCTCACTCTCTCCCTCCCTCACTCCTTTCAAAAACCCCTTAATTGGCAAACAATCTTCCTTCTGGTCAAAATCAATCTTATGGTCATTAATTGCTGTCACAACAGCAACAGTAACCTGGGCAAGTGTAGCTAAAATCGAAGAAGTAATTCAAGTCCAAGGTAAATTAGAACCACAGGGAAACGTTAAAGAATTAAAAGTCCCCCTCCAAGGTGTAGTAAACGAAATTCATGTAGAAGATGGGGATTTAGTCAAAAAAGGCGAACCACTTTTAATTTTAGACTACAAAGTTCATCAAGCAAGACTAAAATCCTTACAAAAAATCCGTTCTTCCTTGCTTATTGAAAACCAATTTTATCAATCGCATATAGCAGGTAAAAAAGAATCATTACCCACTGCAATACTCCCACAATTTGTTAGTCTAACTAAAAATAGAGCAGCATTAGTAACAGAAAATAACTTATTACAAGCTCAGTATGATGGTACAACAAAGGGAATGTTTCTAACTAAAGAGCAACAACAACAAGTAATATCACAACAAATTGAAGCAGAATCTAGAATAGCAGCAGCTAAATCAGAAATTGAACAATTACAAAGACAACTCAAACAAGCACAGATACAACTCCAAGCTAACCGAAAAAAATTGAAACATAATATCTCTACCCTCAAAAAATTTGCTTCATTAGCTAAAGAAGGAGTAATAAGTAAACTTCAGCAGGAAAACCAGCAACAAGAAGTGGACAACACTAATGCAGAAATTGCGCGATCGCAAGAAGAACAATTTCGTTTACAAGCTGCTATTGAACAAGCACAAGCAAGAGTAGAAAACACCAAAGCTGTAGATAGAAAAGATTTAACTACCCAAATTGCTTCTAATAACCAAAAAATTGCCGAAATCGACACTCAACTTACCAAAGCTATTATCGAAAACAACAAACGCATCGCAGAAACCGACAGTCAAATTATCCAAACCAATAAAAATATTGAACAAAGCGTTGTAAAATCTCCCATTGACGGAATAGTATTTGACCTTAAACCCAATGTTATCGGTTTTGTAGCCAACTCTAACGAACCAGTAGTGAAAATTGTCCCAGAAAAAGATTTGATTGCATCCGTTTCCATTACGAACAAAGATATTGCTTTCGTCAAAGAAAAAATGCCCGTTGACGTGCGAATTGATTCCTTACCCTTTAGCGAATTTGGAGATATAGAAGGCACTTTAATCTCAATTGGTTCTGATGTTCTCGAACCAACTCAAATTAAACCAAATTATACTTTTCCTGCTACAGTAAGATTGAAGCAACAATATATAGATATTAATGGACGCAAAATTAAATTAAAGTCAGGTATGTCTGTAAGTGCAAATATTAAACTACGCAAGCGTTCTATTCTCAATATCTTTGTGGATGATTTCTTAACTGATAAATTAGAAAGCGTGAAAACTATTCGTTAATTCAATCATGCTGTTATCGTAAATTAATCACAAAAAAATATAATTAAACCTTTATATTCTCTGATACCACACCTAACTCATACCTCCTAATGGGGGTATTTTTTTTGAGCCATTTTTGCTAACGAATTTTAGAGGTTTAACTACCTTCAATATCTACCATTTTTAAAATACTTCCTCCTCTTCTTCCTTCGTTGATTCATACTGAACTGCTTTACTTTCCCAATCAATAGAGTTCAAGTATTCTTCATTTTTTTCTTGCCATTCTCGTTCTGAACGCTCGTATTCTTCATTTCGTGCTTGAACAACACCGTGTAAAGATACGTCATCACTATCCAACACCCCTTCAGCAACTAAATCTCCTAAGTTATCCGAATCCCACACATTCGGTTGTAAAACTACTTTTTTCGCACTATCCATAACTCAATATCCTCAAAGAATGCTTACTACTTAATCCCCATAATAAATAAAAATTCGGCATTAAAGAACAAAAATACTACTTTAGTGATAGAAGACTTCTTTACTAAAGAACTACTATGCATCAATCCGTAAAAACTAGATTTGAAGGTAACTTGATGAATTGAGATATAGAAGGTTATGGCAATTACCCTCTCCCACTTCTGCACAAAAACGGGTAAACCAATTATCGCGGACGGAGAACCAATTACAGAAACCATCGAACACTGCTTGGCAGAATACTTTGCTCCAAGTTCTACCTTCAAGTTGGGAATAGTATATCAGGGACTAACAACAGAAGAAGACCTCAAACAATTTACAACAGAAGGATTAACACTACAATTTGCAGCCGATAATCGCTTTTACTTTATGGACGAAGAATTGCGAGAAAAGGTTTTTGACCAACCCCACTTCGGTGCTGCATATGGCTCAAATATGTTCACACCCTGTCAAAGCTTTTCGGAGCGGGAAAACTTGCGAGTATTGGTAGTGGATGCTGAAACCGGAGAAAACGGTGGAGTTATACCAAATACTGAAGCAATCAAATTAGTTGGTGATGGTGACGGGAAAATAGATGCAGCATTACATCAATCTTTAGGTAACGAGCCAGCAACACCATTTCAAACTCGTTTTGGTATTAAAGAAAGACGTGCTGGGCTTGATATAAATGATGAGAATAACGAAACTTGGCAGCTAGGAAAGGGTACATTTGCACCAAGGGATTTGAGTCAGGTAGGGAATGGGTATGATTTGGTTATTTCTACAGAACAACTCAAAGGACGAGTACAGAAAAAGGAGTGGGGGAGTGGGAGAGAGGGAGAGAGGGGGAAGGATGGACAGATAGAAACAGCTAATTCTGAGGGTAAATGTTCTAGTTCTTTAAATTCCCCCACTCACCCCATCACCCCCTCCCCCACTCCTCTAGACCCTGGGGAGTATTTAATGAAGATGGGAATTGGAAATAAAACTAATGCATACCACGGTATCACTTCCACAGGCGCTCAATTCTGGAATTCCTTTCCTAATGGGGTTGAAGGTGATGTTCTTCCTCGATTGCAGAAACGTTTGGAAGAACTCAAAGATATGGCTGATGACCCCAGAAAAATTGCTCAAGACTATATCGATTCAATTGATGCTAAATGTAAACACCAAATACAAGCCCAGACTGAATCGGAAGATTTAATTGATTTTGAAAGCTTTGATTTGGGAGATATTGAAAATCTAATTGACGATATGTTTTTGTCAAATGATTGCGAACAAAACCTGATATACCGCATTCTCAAAGCTGATTTGAAAGAACATTGTCAATTATTGGAGCATCCCAAAATCATAGACAAACTTCAAGAACACTTGAAACAACAGTATATGGATTGCGCGACTGGAAGATTTATTAAATTTGACTCAGCAATGGCACAAACCTGTCATGATTTGGAGAAGAATGAGGTTTGTTACCCTAAATTTCCCGACGGTGCAGAATTGATTGTTTATCGCGGTCCCACTGCTAATTCCAACACGGTGGACGTTTACATAAATCGTCATTTACCAAACGAACCGCACGATATTGGTACGATAAAAATGTCACCTCAAGGATTAAAGCATTCCTTATCTGATTGTGACGGAGATAGAATGGCGATATCTCCGATAAGCTCCGCTAACGCCCTTTCGTCTGACTTTCCCCACACAGCAGCCGAGATTAAACAGAAGCAATTGCAAGAAAACCGTTATTCCGAAATAGTTAAGCCAGATAAAAAAGCATATAAGGGTTCTTTTGAGCAAATAGCGTTAGATGCAATGGAGAACAAAATTGGTATAGTTGCCAATTTATGTATGAAAGGAATTGCTCTTGAAAACGAGTGTATCTCAATTCCACCGAAAGAAGCCCAGAAATTTATTAAAGATATTTCTTGCGCTGCGGTAGAAATGTTAAAAGCCGAAAATAATCATGCTCACCCAATTCAATATCCAGAAAATCTCCGAACGCAAATAGTTGAATTAGCACAGCTATGTCAACCAGAAACGCAAAATAAAACTGAAATAAATAAATTTAAGAAACTGCCAGAAAATAATAAAAGTTTAACTAGAATTCCCGAATCAAAGATTGAAAAGGTTTTAGAAAAAATTGGTAATTTTTATCATGATGTTGTCGGAATTTTAGGAGGACAGCTACAAATAGAAGTTGATAGAGGTAAAAGTGCTAATCGCTCCGATCCAAAAATAGTTAATGCCTGTAATACTATGATTAAAACCTTTGATGTTGCTCCGTGGGTCGAAGATAGAAATAACAATGAAATTTATACTAAAAAAACGATGAATGTCAAAGGTCACTCGGCTATTGATAAAATGGCGATTCGGACTAATGAAGCATTCGCACAAAGTGCAATCGTACCGCGTTCAACTCAACAGTTTCAAACCTTTTTTAAGGGAGTTGAATTCACACCTGCACAGAAACAAAAAGCAGTTAATATAAAGAAAATATACGATTCATTGATTCGCCGCGCAATTCAAATTAGTAAAGAAGTTAAACAAGCTCCGGGTTTAAAAATTGTCGCAACTAATCCTAAAGGTCTTCAAATAGAAATTGTTGGTTTATCTCAGAAAAAACATCCGAATATCTTTGATAACCGAAAACTTAATATTTCATTAATAGAAAATAAAAATCACTTCAATAAAGCTGACAATAAATGGATAGCTATAGCACCTGTACTCGACGAACACGGAAAACCAAAATTTAAAACCAACGGTCAACAACAGCGTAAGCACCTGGGGTATATTTCAGAAACTTCTTTAGAGCAATTTCAAGGTGGTATTAAACCATTCACCGAATTCAAAAATTTAACCAAAAAAATTGAACCTGGATTGACATCAAGTCAAGTTAGAGCAGCTTTCAAACAAGTAAAAGAATTCGCAACTAAAACTCGTGAAACTATTCCCGAATCAGAAAAAGAAGCAGTTGCATCTGCAATGTGGCAGATTTCAACAACGAGTAAAGATGATGCAAGATATGGATTTAACAAAACATCAGCTGCATTCGCTGTATTTGGAGAAGAAATAATTGGAAGATTAGAACAACTCCAATTTACCGAATTCGCTGTTGTGGGAACCCATAAACCCTGTAACGAACATTTGGGACGTAAATGGATAGGAGAAAAAGTTGAATGTGCTATCGAACAAGCACCTGACCCTGCAAACCCAACAGAAAATAAACGTTGGTTAGTAGCTGAAGATAAAAAATTAGGGGTATTTCGTAGCGAATCAGCACAGTTACCTATCGGTACTTCTTTTAGTGCAGAAATTACTTCTCCAACTAGCGCATCGGTTGTTATCACGAGTACTAAAGGTAATCAATTAAAAGTGGGACAGTTGAAAAAATATGAAGCAGTTCCAAGAGAATGGAATGGAGAGCAAGGCACAGTAAAGATTAAACTTTCCAACGTTGGTTCTTCCGTTAAACCTATTGCTTTAGTTGATGATAAACCTTTAGGAGTGATTGACAAAGAATCATTCAAGGTATTAAGCGAAAAATTAAAATCAAGAGGTATTCAAAGCGAAGGATTTAAGTTTGAAGGAAAGCTACAATCATCTCCTGCCACTATTGCTCATATCAAAGTTGACCCCCAAACAATTCAATATCCTCAAACTTGGATTAAAGAAGAACCTTTAGTTACAGAGAATAAAAAAAGTTTATTATACGAATTAAAACCAATTCTTAAAGAGAAGTACCAGGAGAAAGAGAACAAAAGTTTATTACATGACTCGGAAGCATCTTTAGGTGTATTACCTATAAAAAATGAATATTTTGAATCGCTTTTAAAAGAAAAGAATATAGATACAGAAATTTTTCAGAAACTATCTGAGGAGATTGATAAAAAATTTGGTGTTGAAAGCTTGATTGGTATCGCGAACAAAGACAATATTGAAGAACTTTATTTTTGTGTTACTGTTCCTACAAAGGTTTCAGAAAAGAAGACAGCAGCTAGAATCAACGATACATTGAATTTCCCTCTAGAATACGACCAGTTACAAAGTGGACAAAGAACTAAATTTATCGCAATTGAGTTGAGTGAATTACGAGAATTAATTAACCAAATTAACAATCAAAATCAAACAAAACACTCAACTACACAATCGACTGAAATTAAAGTGCTTGTGCCAACCAATTCTACTCAAAATAATACACCCGCAGCAGTTTCCAAAGAGCATATTTCTAATTCAACTAACAAATCTGTTTCAGAGGCTTCTATGAAAGTAAAACGCGAAGAATGGGAAAAACAAATGTTAAAACAGGCTCTTGCGAGTTTAACAGAAAATCCCGCAAATGCTGCTGAGGAAATACAAACAGCTACGTTCAGAGATGGTCAATATCGAGTTATTCACCATGTACCTTCAGAAATGCTGCGGATTGTTGATGAGAAGGAAAATCATCGCGGGACTTTATATAAGGTGCAGAAAGGGAAACCCGTTCAGGTATGCAAGTTCACCGAGGATGAGAAGAGAAATTTTGAGCATGATACTTTTGTAGAGCAGAAAGGTTTACAGCAAGGGTAAGCAACTACTCCTATATAGCCTTACATAAGCTTTAATCGAGGGAGAGAGTGAGAGAGAAGGAGGGGAAGAGAAAGAGTATACGGAAGTTATAGCTATCAGAAGTAGATAATATTTAATCAATTAAATCCAAAATCGAAGGAAACCAACGTAATTGTTGAATAGTTTTATTACTTCTATTTGCTTCTTGTAGGATGACTTTACTATACTGCTTACCCAACTCGGTCGGTAAATATAAAGGTAGCCCGTTCTTTTTCGCATCGGAATTAGGATTTTTGAATTGCATCCCCTTTTTTATCAGAATTTTATTCATTACCTTTGCATTACTTTGAGCAGTATTATTTTGACTTAACTGTTTGTCCCTATGCTCTGTATAAAGCTTGGCGAGGTTAGTAACAGTTAATAACTCGTCTTCTACGGGAGTTGGTAGCAGTTGCTTGACAGCTTCCATTTGGGCTTTGAGGTGCGGATATGCTTTACCAATTTCATTGGCAATTAAACCCTGTACAAGATTCGGATCAATTGTTCCCAAACAGAAAACCGATGAAATTGCTTCCGAAATATCTTTTACACTAGGCTGCTCTGAAACAACTTCTTGTTTGGATTGCTGCCAACCTTTGATGTGCTGCATCCAAATACGAATTCCAGTAGTTGCGAAAGCCTTGTATGCTAGTTTAGCTTGCTCTTTACAATACCTACCAGCATCAAACGCATAGTATTCTAGTACTATAGAAACCGCTAAATCTGGAATTCCAACCCGCGACCACGAACACTGTTCCGCACCTATAAACCCTTTCTCAACAAGCTTTGCAGCCAATGTTGAAGGGTTTTGTTCCGCACTTTCAAACGCAACTCTTAAAGACTTATCATCTACACCTGCTAGCCTAGCTGTAGCCCGAATGCTAGCTTTGCCTTTACCGTTGGCATCAATTTTAATTTCTTCTTTTATTTGCTCTAAGACACTATCTAACATCATGTGAGTCATTATTTTACCTCGTTGTTGTAATAAATTTTTTAATCCACTAAGCCGTAACGCAAAGCATGAACTGCTGCTTGAGTGCGGTCTTCTGCGCCGATTTTGTTGAGAATATTGCGAACGTGGCTTTTCACGGTTCCGATTGTTATATGAAGTTGATTGGCGATCGCCGCATTAGTATTACCATTCACAATCAGGTCTAATATCTGTAATTCCCTACCTGTCAGGGTATACAGGTCAAGCATTTCTTCATCTAAATCGTCATAACTTCGAGAGCCATCCCGATTGAAACATATGGGATTTTTCTGAGCTTGCTGGAGTATAAAATGGGTGACAGCCGGGTCAATCCAGTTGTAGCCAAGACAGGTGAGATATATCGCTTCAATTAATTTTGAAAATTTAATATCTTTCATGCAATAAGAAGTAGCACCCGCAGCAAATGCTTTTAGAACAGTCTCTCTATCTGAGTGCGAAGTTAGTATGATGACTTTCACCCCTGAATGTTTTCTTTTGATTTCTCTAGTTAGTTGAATCCCATCACAGTCCGGTAAACAAATATCAACTATGGCAATTTTAGGTTTTAGGTTATTTAATAGCGTTAAACCATGTTTTGCATTAAAAGCATCTCCAACAATTTCAATATTTTCATACTGCTCTAATGCTTTCTTAATACCAATAACTATCAGTTCTTGGTCTTCAACAACTACTGCACGAATTTTATCGATGTTTTGAAAATTACTATTTGCATAAATTAGTGGCGAATTAGTATCTAATTGTGAAGAAGGCAGATGGCAGTTGGCAGGAGGCTGAAGGGGTAACTCCTGAAAAGGAACAGACTTTCCTTGCATTACCTTTTGATTGTTAGAAGTACTTCCTTTTTCTACCTTATCCTTCTGCCCTCTGCCTCTATTCTTCTGCCTTCTTGATTGACAATATTCTTGTTGATGATAGTAACAGCTTAATTCTTCCATTATTGACTCCGAAATATATTAATTTAAACTAGTATTTTCATTTTCATCAAGGTGATTTAACCCGCAATAGACAATAATCGCTTTTACGAGCAATATATTTACCTTTAGCATTATTAACTACAGCCCTTTGCTCCGGATTATTAGTACAATTTAAATTGCTCAAACTTTCAGAATTCCAAGTAACAATATTCCTCGCTAACCGACCTTGAGAACTTTTTAACCACCGCAAGCTTTCAACTTGTTCAACTGTTAATAACTTCGGCTTTCCAGACGCATAACCACCAGCCAGCCATACCGGAACAGATAAACCAGTCAAAACACCAAACCCAATTGCTGCTACTATTAGTCCTATAGCTGGTAACATTACTACTAAACGGCTTCGCTCTTTCGACTCACAATGTTTAATAAGTCGGTTTACCATCGAACGAATTTCTACTTCCTGACCACTTATAGCAGTACGCTTTGCTTTCTCTAAATGCTCGTAAATTGCTTCCGACCAACGTTTAAATAATTGGTCTAATTCTGATGGCTTATCTTCTAGTAAAACTTGAAGTTGACCAGTAGAAAGCATTATCAAGAATAAAGGGTCACTTGTAGATAATCCATGTTCAACTGCTACAGCTAAAACTCTTCTTTGAAAATCTGCATCTTTCCCTTCAAGTAATTTATTCAGATAACTTTCATTTTTAGCTTTTCGTAAACTATGAATCATAATCTATTCCTGCATTTCGGTTAATTTGGGAACCGTTATCTTGATTAACTAAATTTTCTTCTTGAAGCATACTTCTCGCTCGTCGAAAATCTTCCCTATCAAACTGATGTAGAATCATCTCAATTTTAAGAGCATCAGTATCATTTAATCCGTGAATAATATCAGCATCAAAAGTCGCAGTAAATATAGTATGACCATCTTCTGAATCTTTTAAGCTGCAACAACTTTCTTCGGCATTTATTGTGACAATTCCTAAAGGTGTAAAGACAAACTCGTCTTTCCCTTGATTCTCATATTCATCCATGATTCTTTCGGTTAAATCTATCTGAGCATGAAATAATTCCTTTTCATCTAATAGAGGAGCAGATTCTCGTTGAAAGTGATTCATAATTTCAGTTATGTTTGTACTGTTTGCTGCTGATTGTTGTTCGTTATATACAGGGATAATCTCGGTTTCTAAATCTTGCTCTAAATCAACTGATGGAGAATCATATGAATGCATAATTAAATCCTGTAATATATTCAAATTCTCTAAAGTAATGTTTAATTTCCCTGGCATAATACCTATATCTTTTCTATTCATTCCATTTGAATTATTATTATCATCACTACTATTGAAACTGTCAGAGTTACTTATTTTTTGAGACATGCTTATAATATTTTCTTCGCGAAAATGCATTAATTTCCAAACATATTCCGGACTAAAAACTTGGTCAAATATTTTGTTACGAGTTGTATATTCAAAACTTGGTTCTAAATTCCGGAGGGTTGATAAACTCCATTTACCTTCACTATTAATATGTCCGTTAACTAATACATCTGCTTCTTCATGAGCAAGGTACCATTCTTCTTGAATTCCTAAATTTTTTAAGGTGTTATCATCCGTAGTAAGAATATATAGTCTTCCCATATATTTCTCTTCATCAGTAGTGATTACATCGCAGTTAAAAGCTTCATCTGTCTCGTATAAAATTTGAAGGTCGTAATTCATATTACTTGCCTCATGTATGGGTAATTTTTAAGTCAGGAGGCAGGAGGTAGAGGGCAGTAGGCAGAAGGTAATAATTTAAACTAAAATGCAAATGATATGTCTAAATTAAAGTCACAAAAAATTATCTCTTACCTCGAATATGTTTTTATGAATAAATTTAATTTGCCTTCTGCCTTTTGCCATCTGCCTTCTGCCTTCTTTGCCACATTTGTGTACTTTCAATTGCTTGATTTGATTCACTTAAAAAAGTAGATAATCTTTGCTGTGACATTATAGGCATTGTTTCTTCAATTTCTTTTGCATCAAATCTAAACTTATTAGAGTCGATAAAATATCTATCTCCCGGATACAGAAGCGGAAATTCAATTATTTTTAAAGTCTTTTCGTGCTTTTTGCACAAATCTTTAAACTTAGGATTACCTTTCAAAAAACTCCAATCATCTGTTTTACCTAAATTTTTGACAAAAACGTGAAGCATTTTATCCTTATACAAATTCAATGATTGTTTGAATAAATCTATAGATTCAAAACCACCATCACAAACAAACCACTTACAGATATCTACACCGTATTTATCTGCTACTTCCAATAAACGTCCGTTTTTTATCCAATTATTAACTTTTGGAAATACATTCGCGGGGAGATTGACAATTACGGGTTTTTCCCTCGCTAATTCAAAAATTACGTCAGCCCTATCTCCCTTATTTACTGCTTCACTAAATTCAGCGTCAACAGCATAATCATAGAAGCGCTTCACATCTTGATTCGTTATATCTGCATCCACCAAAGTATGTTCCAATTTATTGTCAATCGCATACTGCACCATGACGCGCGTAAACAGCGACTTTCCGACTCCTCCTTTTTCACCATCAACTAAATGTATTCTTGGCATAATCAATTTCCGGGGTTAAAGGTTTCGCTATCTGTTGTCATTCCTGCTAAATTCCATGCTTGTAAATTTAAATCAGATGATTCTTCATTGTGTTCTGATAGTGGTAATTGTGTACTATAATTTAATGACTTTTCGTGTTGAGTCTTTCTTGTCTCTAATCCTCCAAATACGGTACATAAAACATCTGTAACTGCTTGGGGATCAATTTTTATCGCAATGCTGACGTACTGAAGATGATTGGCGATCGCCTTTACCGAATCCAAAAATATTAATTCCAAAGTTTCGCGAGAATAACTACCTTCGCTGTAAAGGGCTAAAGTCATATAATATGCATTTAGAGCAGTCATTATCATTACGGTTTTATTTTGAAATGGATGCAAGCTTTCATTCTGGATGTAACTAAGCATTTTTGCTCTGTCTGAATCGAAAGCTGTTTGATACCGCCATGTGAAGTCTTTCTTTTTGTTCATATTCTCGGAGTTTAAGGAGTGGGGGAGGGGGAGAGTGGGAGAGTGGGGGAATGTCGGAATAAGTAATAGTTTCCTAAGTACATATAATGAATAACTCTTCAATTCAAAGATTATTAACAACAAAAATTGAATATTTCTCTATTACCTCCTTTCTTCCGCTCCCCCATTCCTCCCCTCTTCCACTCCCCCACTCCCCCGCTCCTCCACTCCCCCACTCCTTCCTTCTCTCGTAACTGCCTTAACTTTAATACCGTGATATACCGACAATGCCCATACGTCGGCTAAACGATTTCCCAACCATTGTTCGTTTAAAGTTTGTGGAATTTTCACATCCCCATGCCAGACTATAGGTATGGTGGGGAAAACTGTATCTAACTCTTCTCGCAAATAATCAGTCGTACCACCACAAATAATTAATTCATCTAATTCATTGTTATTCGGCAGTACCTCTTTTAACCAATTCACAAGCGCAATCGCATATTCCGCTCTAGACGAATTTACGACAGATATAATCTTTTTAATTTCAGTATCTTGAAGATTATTAGAACTACATAGATGGTAAAAATGTTGTGTTTTCGGTTCATCACCAGCAGCTACAATGGCTTCAATCAATTCTTCTGCTTCTAACCCTGACGTACCTTCGATAACTTTTTCTACCATCTTCGCCATACCCAATTTCGCAGTTTTACCCCGATTCAAAATACCGCGCCGAGATATGATTGCAGAGGCATTTCTATATCCCAACATCACCAAACCGATGACTTTGCGTCTTATTGCTTCACCCGTATTTTTGCAATACATCGCATAAATTCCACCAGCTTCAGGAAAACACTCGTAACCTATTAAGTTTATATTCATCTTTCCTGTAGGTGCATCAAATTGGGCTAAAGCTTCTTTAAGCATGGGTTTGAGTAATGCCGAATCTTCAAATTCCCCCGGTGGTAAAAGCAATGCTAATGAAATGTCAAAGGATTCGGGTAACTTAAATTTCTGTTTTATCACCCATACCGCAGCTAGGGTTTTAAATAAGGCGAGTTCATATTTACGAGGTTTTAGTCTTTGTGTAGCACCATAGGCACTTCTTGCCAAATAACCAATTGCTCGATAATCTTCACCAATTCCAACCCAGACCGCGTTTTCGGGATAAGCATTGTTTAAATTACGAGTCTGAAAAACCAGAGAGTCATAGTTCGCTTTGATTACACTTGGCTCTATCCAGATTGCTTTTGGCTTACCACCACGAATCTGTGCTATTACCTTGGTACCGCTTCCACCAAAATCTATCGATATAGTAACTAGCGGGTATGCAAGATTATTTAATCTGCCCATAAGTTATCACCCTCATTGGTGCGTCTCTACTAAGGTAGCAAATAGTAATATTTCTCAAGATATAACTAAAGTAGTTATTTGTTCTATCACTATTGATGTAAAGTTTAGGCTCCGGTATTTGATAGGGTAAAAGTGTTTGTTATCAAGGTGTTTTACAAGTCTTTCCTTCTTCATCACTACTACTCCACGATGATGCAATTTTTGTTCTTGAGGCTGCTGGCTGGGGGGAGCAAGCAGTGGTGCTATACGTATTAATTATCAACTAGAATATTTATGAAAGTACTTCTAATTGCACTTTCATACGGGAAGTAGGTAGTTGATTAAAAACTTGCGCTTGCTCAAAACCACAACACTTACAAATCATAATGTCACCGAAATATAAAAAACACACAGTTCGATTTGAAATGGTTCTGACTAAGGAACAGAATGACCATTGGCAAGCACTAGCTAAATCCTGCGGTATCAGCAAAGCAGAATTAATTAGACGTAGAATGTCTGGATGTCGCATAAAAAGTATCCCCGAGGTAAATTGGAAATGTTACTGGCAACTATCGAAAATTAGTAAAGATATTAATCAACTAGCTTCTTCTCAAAATACTGCTATTGCAAACGGCTTGATTCCATCACCTGTTGAATCTATTCTTTTTGAGGATTTGCTTAAAGAGATTTCTTTCTTACGCTTATGTTTGGTTTTGGAAAACAATGATGAAATAGATGATGAACTAGAACAAAGCAATGATTGGCAAGATTAAAAAAGGTAAAAGCTTTACAGGATTAACCAAATATATTCTTGAGAAGGAAGGAGCAGAACTAATTTGTACAAACCTTGCAGGAGAGACACCGCAAGACTTTTATCGGCAACTCACAGTAACACAACAGTTAAATCCGAGAGTGCGATCGCCAGTTAGTCACATTAGCATTAGCTTCCCATTTCACGAAATACCTGCTCCAGAAGAATTGGAAGAAATTGTAGAAGAAACGCTCTTGGGAATGGGGTTTGAGAAAAACCTCTATTTTGCTGCATCTCATAATGATTGCAATCATTTTCACCTCCATATCGCGGCAAGTCGCATCAATATCGATGGTGAATGCATATCTGATTGGTACGATAAACGACGGTTAGAAAAAGTTTTGAGAAATTTAGAATCCCGTTTCAATTTGACCTCCGTACCGAATTCATGGGAAGTTGACCGTACCGCACCGTCTACCGGACAAAAGCGACGAATGTTTCGAGAAAACCAAGAATTTGAGTTAGGATTGCGCTCGGAGCCAGCAGACAAAAGCGCAGTTGAAAAAATTCAAGATGTAATAGAAGATGCGATTGAACCAGGAATGAGGTTTGCTCAATTTGTTGAACAATTGAAAGTAAATGGTGTAGAAACATCGTTGAAATTAAGTTCAGAAGGCACAGTTCAAGGTATTTCATATTCTACAGATGGTGTTGCATTTGCTGGAAGTAAATTAGGTAGAAATGGTTTTGCTTGTACTCTCAAAGGATTAGCAATACGAGGTATTAAATTTGATTTAGAACATGATGAGAATGTATTAACCAGACACATTAGTAAAGATGACGAAGAACATCTGGATATTGCATCTTTACCGAAAATTAATAAGACTACACGTTCAAAAGATTCCCAAATAGAATTTGATTGAAAGAAAAAGCTATCTAAGGCTAAAATCATGGTGATTAAACTATGTATTTAGCGAACACGGTTAAAGAAGACGATAATCGTTAAGTAGCTCAGATTTGGAAACAGTCGTATTAACAATTTATTCTCAACACCCTTAATATTTCCTTTACAGGTGCTTTCTCTACCTCCATCCGCTGTACCTTAGATAAAGTTCCCTTGGGAATGTACTTCGAGGACTTAATTAGGCGATCGCCCATTACCCAAATTTCGTATTGATAATATGCCTCACAATATTCTTTACCTTTCTTGGTAACGGTGCGGTAATAAATGCAGCCGCTGCCATCACCTTTATGTCGGCGCGTTTTCCTAGAGGATATATTCTCATCGGACTTATCTAAGGGGAACTTTTCGCTATCACTCGTTTTTCTAGAGGATATATTTTTATCTAACTTATCTAAGGGGAATTCTTCATCTTCACACACTTTCCTAGAGGATATTTTATCTGCTGGCTTATCCTCTAGGAACTTTTCGCTATCACTCGTTTTTCTAGAGGATATATTTTCATCTGAATTATCTAAGGGGAATTCTTCATCCTCATAGACTTTCCTAGAGGATATTTTATCTGCTGAGTTATCCTCTAGGAACTTTTCGCTATCACCTGTTTTCCTAGAGGATATATTTTTACCTGACTTATCTAAGGGGAATTCTTCATCCTCATAGACTTTCCTAGAGGATATTTTATCTGTTGGCTTATCCTCTAGGAAATGGCTTGGTAGAGACACAAAACCATGCGGCTCAAACACCTCCCTAAAACGTTCTTTTCTTAGCCCCCAGTAAACCAATACATGAGATTGCCGTGCGGAGTTTCTGGGTTGATAATCTTCACTTAAAAATTTAATCCGTCCCGTCCAGAAACAAACGGGTTGAGATTTCAAGACTGGAGACAACCATTTAGTATCTGTGGCAGCCGGGACAAGTGCAATAGCTTCGGTAACTCGTTCCAATTTAATTTCAGCTTGCAATTTCTCCATCCATACACCCGGCTGGGAATAAGGAGGGTTCATAAATACACGTCCTTCCCATTCTCTAGTCAATCCGTCATCGCAAGCAATGTAATGTCGTTTTGCTCTTATGTGTTTACCATCATCTGCACAGGGGTCGAGGTCGATTTCTCCAAGTACCTGAACTACTAATTCAACGATATAGGGCGGTGTGTACCAGCGGTCGGAAGATTTTTTCTTACCTGCTACATTTGAGCAATTTAAGGAAGTATGTTGAGGTATTTCTTCTTTTTCTTGTAAAACTTCCACAACTGTGGAAACTTCGCTTTTGAATTCAGGAATGTCATCGGGTTCATCCCAGGTGGGGTCATATCTAACATCATTCCAATCACCTGTATAACTTTGTTTTTTGGGTTGGTGATATTGCTCGATATCGAAAAGCATCGTCATTTTTCATTTCCTCAAGTCAAATTTTTAAAACAAGTAAATTGTGCATCAAACAGTAGTTTTACCGTTCCCGTCGGTCCGCCTCTATTTTTAGCAACAATTACTTCTGCAATACCTCTATCAACCGTATCGGGGTGATAATATTCATCACGGTAAAGAAGTAAGACTAAATCCGAATCTTCTTCAATTCGCCCAGATTCTCTTAAGTCTGACATCATAGGACGTTTGAGATTTCGACTTTCTACACCGCGATTTAACTGTGACAATATGACAACAGTAGTGTTACATTCGCGTGCTAATTGTTTTAACCCTCGGGTAATTTTTCCTATTTGAAAAGCAAGATTATAATTATCACCATCCGTCCCTTCCATTAATTGCAAATAGTCAATTCCAACCATACCAATTCGATTATGTTTAGCAATAAGTTGCTTAACTTTTGAACGAATCAAATTAACAGTTAATACAGGCGAATCGTCAATGTAAATAGGCAATTCGCTTAATTTATTAATCGATTTCGCTAAAGGATGCCATTGGGATTTACTAATAGAACCATTTTGCAGATGAATCGATTCGATAGAAACATCTTGAGATAAAAATCTATCACCCCATTCTTCCCTACCCATCTCAAGGCTAAAAATTACAGTTGGCAATGATTCTAGTGATGAAATGTTAAAAGCTAAATTACCTAAAAATGATGATTTCCCCATAGCAGGGCGACCAGCAACCGTTATAAGTTTTTCTGGTTTTAATCCTCCTAGCATTGCATTTGAGTTACAAAAGCCAGTTGTTATCCCGGATGACCTTGTACCCATATTTCTTGATTCGATACGTTCAAAGGCATCCATCAGGATAGAAGATAATGAGGTTGGCTCTGATTGTGACGCAATAGCGCTGTTATTTACCTCTAAAACCTTTGTAAATGCTGTTTCTAACTGTTTACCCATTTCTTGAGTTTGGTCGTGCGCCAAGGAGAAAATTTCGCCGCTTACATGAATCAATTGCCGTCGGTAGTATTTATCCATCACCAATTGCGCTAAGGCATCGATGTTAACTGCGGATACAGTCCGGTCTATAAGGGACGCTAATTTATTTCTACCACCAATTTTTGAAAGTTGATTATGGTCAGATAGCCAATTAATAACTGCGAGTAAATCCGTGGGTTTGCCTTTGTCATCAAGTTCTAAGGCAGCGATATAAATATCCCGATGGGCGCTGATGTAAAATGCTTTTGCAACAAGAATGTCTTTGACCCTAGCAATCGCTCCGGGTTCAGCAATATACCACCCAAAATCGCTTCCTCCGCTTCGATATTTTGGGGAGGTATTTTGTCACTACTAAAAAAACTTAGATTTTCACTCATAATCCTTCTGCTCCAGTATTGGACTATTTGCTAAAAGTTCGCGGACATCTGCACGGGTTGATTTCGCCCAATTGAACCAGCATTTGTAAAAATCGTCTTTGAAAAATAGCTGTAAATTCTTATCATCACCGAGCTTGATTGCTCCTTCCACAACAACTTGCAGTTGTCCGTACCACATTTGGTGCTGCGATTCACTGTAAGCCTCGAAGTTATATTTACAATTTTGCGTCTTCGTGTCCAACCATTGGCAATGTAAATCTTCAAAGTTGGCTTCAATCCACTTGATAGTTAGTTGTGGAGGTTTTGGTAAAGAAGCTGCTTTCTTTTTTGAAAATTCCAAAAAATTTTCTCTCTCGCCTTCTGAGAGAGTCTGAATAAGTCTGAGGGGATTTGAAGCCATTGCTAGGCAAGGGTTCTGGCTCTCGATTTGGACAATTCTGTCCATTTTTTGACAAATCTGTCACAGTTTGGACAATTCTGTCATCATTTGGACAGGATTGTCCAGAGTCGGACAAATCTGTCATTTTATTTTTTTCAGAGGATTTATTTATTCTTTTCTGTTGACAAAGCTCTTTCGCTTTTTTGCCAGCTAAATTCTGACCGCGAACTAAAATGGGTTCCCAAACATAAAGTTCTAATTCTTCCAAACGAGAAAGAGAGCGTTTGATTTGTCGCGAGCTGATTCCTATAGCTTCAGCTATTTCAGGAATTTTTGGTAATTCAATCATCTTGTCTCCAAAAGGGTCTATCATTTGTAAATAAGCCCATAAAGCCCAATCAGCAGCAGTCAATTTTCCACGAATAGCTTTGATAGCCATTGAATTAGGAGTCTGATAAAAACCGTTTGTTTCCACACTCTTGTGAATGCCATCTGAGACAGCATTTGTCTGTGTTTGAAGTACCATACACTTTAAATCCTTTAGTTTACTTGAGGTAAGAAGCATTAATTATTCCCCCACTCCCCCACTCTCCCACTCCCCCACTCCTCTACTCCCCCACTTCTCTCTAACTGACTTCGGATTCAGTTAAATACTCATCTAAATATTTTTGACCAATTTTTGTCAGCGGATTCCCCTCACCAGATTCGTTTAGAGATTTCCAAAAAGCCATGACGATTGAAATGGAAATCATATCTGTCACTGAACGATTGGGCATTTGAACTCGAACTGGCTCAACTCCCATCTTCCGCATAAATTGACGAGCCGTGTAAGATGGTTTTTTAACAGAAACTGCCATTTGTCGAGTTGTAATAGCAGTTTCTCCAGTCGCTAATTTATAAGCAATGACTCTAAATAATTTGTGCTTTATTTTGATGCGCTCAATAGCTACTAAAAAATCCCCATCTTGAAGATATTTTTTAGAGAATAGTTGACTCGAATTTGTCATTTTTATTCACGCGAATATTCCACCATAGGTTGTAGTGATAGAAACGCGCCCTCCATATAATGGTTTCATTCTGTGGCAATATATTAAATTGCCATCACTATACAACTTGACCTCAATTAGTTATTTAACAACGCGGATTTAGGAGAGAAATATCAAAGTTTTATCCAGATAAACTTCTTGATTAACTGATGATTATCGATGCACTTTGATGAATAAATAATTCTTATTCCTTGAATAAATTTGGCGTTTTACGAAACTCTAACTCGTCCGGAATTCGATGTTCTTACCCATCATAAGTGATACAAAAAAATACGACAAAAATTAATCAATCAAGTTATTTTAAAATTGTGTAGTCGAAACGTTTTTATTGATACAAAGAAAATCTTAATCGGATGTATTATTTGATATACAAACTATATTAAAAATATCCAAATTCTATACAGGTAGAAAAATCGGGAGGAGCCACTGCTATAAGTCGTTAAATCTGTGACAAAACAAGAGTAATCAGGAGATAAGTAATTTACTATATGGATTTTTTCTTTAACTAGATAAAAACAAGGTATATACTGAGAATAATTTCTTACAAGAGAAAACTTTATAACTATGCTTATATAATTTTGGATTCAAGACAATAGTAATACAAAATACTTCGGTGACAGTTAATAAAGTTGCACAATAGTTATAAATACTGTGATAATAAGTCAATTTTTAGCTTTTTACGGCGTTTTTAGCGATATTAATTATCTAGCTACTTGCTATATATTAACTGTATTCGACTTCTCAATGACAAAAATAGAGTTTTTTCTCTACCAAACCTCATTACTATGAGGACTAACTAATTCTATTTCTTTGCTATCTACTTGATTGAGTGTAGATACTGAATGTTCCCCGGTAGTTAAAAGTTGCTGTGCAATTCGCTCTCTCAAATCTATAGCTTCATCTAATTGATTAACATCGCCAATCGGCGATCGCACAAGTAATCTTGGATAAACTTGCTCCAACCAAAGTTGCTCGCTTCTATTTATTCGCTCTATATCTGCAAAAGGAATGGGGATAGTTAAAGGATAGGGAATTGAACCTTCGCTTCCGGACTTATAACCGGGATTGGTAATCACGCATTTTCCTTGAGGAAAGCGCATAATTTCATCCGGGGTAAGAATCGGCATTGTTTGTAAATTATCCGTCCAAGTTACCGTTCGTCCTTCCTTGGAATCACTGATAGATTTATTTTTGACAATAAATTCTTTATGTCCAAAGGACTGAGAAAACTTATCCGCAGTTGAGTAATTTGCTGGGTTGTAGAGAACTTTAGTACTGCAAGCGCTAGTTATAGCAGCTGCTAAATTTTCACCATATGTATTAGCTAGTTGTTCTAAAGATTGAACACCCAGAACAAAACAAGCTCCGTTACTTCTGTACTCGTTAATCCATTGGGGTAATGCTTTTAGGTACAGCGATGGTAGTTCGTCGATAAATATTCCTAGTGGGTCGCATCGAGGGGTACACAAATTGCTAACAATTGTCATATGAAGTGCAGCTGCAAGCAATGGTCCGACTACATCGCGTCTGGGGTCATCTAATTTGAAAATAAGAATTTGTTTTCCAGATAGTTTGGTAGAAATTGTACTTTTACCAATAAAAGAAGAAAGAAGCGACCTTTGGATAAAAGCAGAAAATATTCCCACTGTGGTAGTGTCGATGCTAGCAATAGTCTTCTCACTATCCTTAGCTTTTAAGTACTGCTGAAACGAAGCTGCAACCCAACGAGAAACCTTACCTGCTTGTACTGCTGCGTGTAATTTATTGATAAAATCATCAACTGACTGGATGCAGTAAACGGTTGCTAAATCCGGACAATCGCTACCTTTGGCTAATTGGATTAGTGCTTTAGCTAATAAATCGGCTGCTTTTGAGAAAAACTCATCACCTTTACCACTACCACCAGCATTTGCATTTATTACCTGAGCAATTTGTCCTGCACTCACCGCGTCTTCCTGATTCTCCATGAAATCAAGCGGGTTGATTACTTCACTGTACGGTTCACCAGGAGCAAATATCCGCACATCGTAACCGTAGCGTGCTGCGAGTGGTGCGAGTAATTTCATTTGGTCGCCTTTTTTGTCGTAGACAATTAGGGGAAAACCTTGCATCATGCAACTTTCTGCCATGCGGTCAATCGTGCCGAAAGTTTTACCAGAGCCAGGAGCGCCAAGAACAAGAGTAGAACGTTCCGCATGGGGAATCCAAACAGTTGGTGATGCTCCAAGGAAGGTTTGAAGTGATGCACCAAATTTTCTGAATTTACCAGAAAACCAATAGCGAGGCGAACCACACCAAAAAGTTACCTTATTGTGCTTGCGTTCTTCAATTTGTTTAAAAGCAAGGTTTGTTGCTGCTAATTTTTCTCCTCTTCCTACTACTCTTCCCGTAGAAATCTTACCTTTTTTACCACTAGAAAATTGACTTAATATGAATAAGAATACTAAAATTCCTATCATTGCTAAACCTTCGGGATTAGCGAAAGTTTTAATAAGTCCGTTAATATCAAAACTTGATTTTATTCCATCTGATTTTTGCTCAATGACAGTTTTATTAGTGATATTTTCAGATAATAAAAAATCTTGCTTCATCTAGAATCTTTTTATTCGGATTAAAAATGCTTATTCCAATCTTTCAAAAATAATGTTGCTATTAGTAAGAAAACTCCAAAACTAAAATTAAAATAGATAAGAAAGCGCACAATTTTAGAAGAAAAACTATTACTCATATCCCGCTTATCAGATTAACTATAAAAATTCCCCCTCTCCCCCGAGATGGAGCCTTAAAAAATGGGCAGGCTTTAAAACAAATTAACTCATGGTGTGTTCGGCATCTCTCTACAAAAAGCCTGCCCATTTTTTTACGGAAATTGTAACCCCTGTCCCCTGTCCCACTCCTCACTCAGTCTCCGATAAAAATAGGCGCATTAACTTCGTAATTTAAAAACGGAACTGGACCAATAAAATATGGTGTAGCTCCACAGGCATTTTTGAAGCGAAAGAACAAAGCTGTATCAACAGTATCGGTTGTCTCAGATGGCTCCATAACTACTACTTTAAAACTACTTCCATAAGGTAATCTTCCAGTGGGTTCCTTTCCTGCATTTACTGATTTTAAACAACCCCAACCACCTTCCACTTTTTGATATTTTCCGCTAATCCAAGAACTTCCTTCAAATTTACCTCTAATATTACGTCCTGAATTTTCTAAATCATCAAGTTCGATGTGGGGACAATCTTCCCCTTCACATGGCACGGAAAAACCTGCAACATCAGAACCGGATATCGTGCGTTGACGGCGTTTTTCAGCACGACCCCAGATAAAATCAATTCTGGCAACTTTATCACCTACTTCCGTTAAGGGAAGAGGGAAAGAAGCTAAAGGTACAGCATTTAATCCCGGAACGTCTTTAATCAAAGTATTCTCCCAACCCTTGAAATTGGATAGCTGTACTGCATCAAGGTTAGGAATATCAGAAATTGTGTATGTTGATAAGTCAATTTGATTAAGTTTCAGCTTGCCTAAAGTAGGATTTTGGGATAAAAGATTTGATAAATTGCTGTTGGTATTAATTTGTGGAGACTCTGTTTTTAAGAGCGCAGTTATGGGTGGAATTTCCTCTATATTAGTTTGTCCTAAGTTTGGTACTATTTCTGCTAAATATTGAATTGTTTGTTCTCCTAGCAATGGAAAATCTTCTAAGATAGAAGTGTTTAAATTGGAATGATTAGAAACACTTGTAATGTTACTAAGATTAAGTAGCTGTGGTTTTAACGCTTCATCAATATCACCTAAAGTTAAATATCTATCTGGAGTATCCCCCGCATTCCATTCACGAGATAATCCGTTCACTTTTATTGAACCACTTTCTTGTATTGGCGGCATATTGTTAAATGAAATCCTTTGCCAGTCAGGTATTAATAATTGTTTCCCTTCCTCTGAAGAAATCATACGGGTAGGTAAATTAGTTTGGCTTTGTGCAAAAGTTGAACTTGAGTAGATACTAATGGAAGCGGCGAGAATAGGGATAGCTTTCAAAGTGATAAATTGAGCAATTTTCATTCATCTGTGTTGATATATTATTTCTTATTTTTATTTTTAGTCAATTTTCTGCATAAAAGTGATTTACTATTGACGTAAAAGTATTTATCACAATAGTGATACTGTTAATAATATATATTGTGATTAATGAAGAGAATGTCCCTGTAATAAAATCATTTTTAACTACAAGTAACTTAAGAAACTAAAAGTAGGCTAAAAATTTTAGGCGTTGCTAAGTACATTATTACTAACACAGAAAACAAAACGTTGTAGACTAATAACATTGATAATGTAACCAGTAAAAAGTGCATGACTGCCGACCCGCTTTTCTACGAAGTATTCAAGGAAATACCTGAATTATTCTTTGAATTAATTGGTCAACCAGAGAAAGACCCAAGCGTCTATAAATTCAGCGCCCCAGAAATCAAACAAAGGGGCTTTCGTTTAGATGGTTTACTTTTAACTCCCGAAAATCACCCTTCGGAACCAATTTATTTTTTAGAGGCTCATTCCTACAAAGATGATAATTTTTACAATCAACTTGCTGCTGAAATTATTCTTTATTTAACGAGCGTACCAACCTCCAAATGAAGAATGGTATGCCATAGTTATCTATGATGCAAAAAGTAGTGAAGGTAATTTCCCTGGCTACTTAAATTTCTTGTTACCGCATCTACGTCGTTTTTATCTTGATGAATTATCGAAAACTTCAGAAACATCGCTGTCGGTGGGAGTTATGCGCTTAATAGTCGAGAATAAAAGCCAAGAAAAAACTGGTGAATTTGCAAGACAGTTGATGAGTCAAGCTCGACAAGAGCTAACCGATGCCACTTTGGAGGAAAAAGTCTTAGAATTTATAAAGGCAGTGGTGATTGACAAATTTTCAAGTTTGAGCGTGGAGGAAATAGAGACTATGTTGAACTTAGATTCTTTGAAGAAAAGTAAAGTTTATCAAGAAGGAGTAGAGGAAGGAATTCTCAAAAATAAGCTGGAGACAATTCCTAAACTAATTAAGCTAGGTTTAAGTATTGAACAAATTGCAGAATCTCTCGATTTAGATATAGAAACGGTAAGAGAAAATACTCAATAGTAAAACTAGCTTGCTTGCAACAAGTGGATGCTGAACTTAAAAGTATTCCACTTGATACTTTTCAACTGCCAAATAAAACCTCCGGTTCTTTAGCCCACCTACTTGTATCTGGTGATGCAGCCGGACGAGCGTAAGCAGCTTTATTACGAATCTCTACAATTTTATCTTCTTCCCGAATCATGCTAGGGGTAAATTGCGATCGCGTTTCTAAAAAATCCCTTACGCTTACATTTAAAGGTTGTTTCCCAAGTTCCTGGGTTGGAAACTTCTTAGTATTCCGATAAAATACTTCCTGTGCAGTTTTTCTAACCATCAGCGCGATTTCAGCCGGAGTAAGTAGTTTAGTTTCTCTCAACAATCGCAACCAATCTTTTTCACAAAAATCCAGACCTGGAAAATATTTAGCTAAATGCAACTTGAATATCTCATACCTCGCTCCAGCATGGGGCAGATTTACGAAAATAATTTCGTCAAAACGGCGTATCAATTCCGGAGGTAGAAACTCCAATCTGTTAACGGTAGCCATAACCAAAACCTGAGAAGTTCGTTCTTGCATCCACGTTAATAACTTCCCTGCTAATTGACGCGATACACCACCATCATTGTCAGAATCAAAACCAGCAAATCCTTTCTCGAAATCATCAAAATAGAGAACTAAACCATGTTCTCCATTAGCATCACAAAATTGTAAAAACTCTCGTAAATTCTTCCTTGATTCGTATGCAGTAGCACCCCGTAATCCAGCCCAGTCAGCAGCAACCATTGGTACACCCATTTTCTTGGCTGCTAATTTAGCACTTAAAGATTTACCCGTTCCCGGTGGCCCCCAAAGAATCATACCTTTTGGGAAACTAAGGTTATGCTGTTTCGCTTCCGGTTTCAGCAATACCGCAGCACGTTCTAAAATTTCTGACAATAAATCTAAACCAGCAGCATTTGGTACATCTGGTTCGCTTATAAACTCCACACCCTGACCCTTTAGCTTACTCTTCTTGTAATCTAATACTCCATCAATTAATTCTTCTAAGGTATAAGTAAATTTAGATAAACGTTTCAATAACATTTCTAATTCACCAAGCGGTAAACCTAAACAAGTGCGGACTAAAGTTTCAGATTTAATATTATTTGTAGAAAATTTTGTATCACAAAAGTTTTGAACAAGGGTTTTAATATCTGATGGACTAGTTAACGGATTAATTAATGTTGGAATTAAAGGTGCTAACGAGTGAGGAAGTTCAACATAACTTTCCATACATACGAGAAATCTGGGTACCGAATTTGTAGCCAAGTCATAAACTAAATTACTTAGCATCATCTCTGTTTGCCCAGACAATTTACCTCTTTTAGTATCAGGTAAAATTACACCTTCAAAAACAAATATTCCTGGTTCATTAGGATGTTGTAATAACCAATTTAATCCTGAAATACATTTGTGCTGAGTAGATATAAGTTGTTGATTATTATTGAACAGATGTAAATTAGAATAGCCCTCATTCCAAAAATATAATGGTAAACAAATATTTTGGGTTAATTCATGAATAAACCCTAGTATTTTAAATCTTTCAGTAATAGGGCTTTCTATTGCAACAACAGTTTGTTTACTTTCAAACAGCAATGGTAAATCATTTAAATTCATCATTATTTAGTGCCTTCATAATATTCTTGAATCAATTTCCCTCACTCTCTCCCTCCCTCACTCCCTCACTCCTCTTTCACGGTAAATAAGTTCTTCGGTAATTAACACTAGCCCACTTCTTCGCTTGCTTAATAGTCCACATGGGTTCGGGTGGTAATGATGGTACATTATTTAACTGACTCAAGAAAGTAAAATCACCTGAAACTTTAGCAATAACTTTAGCTATCACTTTGCAACAACCATAAGGATATTTAACAGCTTGCTTTTCACTAAAGCGAATAACCATCCAATTATTATTAGTAAAAAATTGATTTCTAATCTTGTCTTTTCCTTGGTCAATACAATGATGTGGTTCTTTAGTATTACCTACATAAGGTTCGTCAATTTCTATATCGATGCTTAAACCGCTTGTATGTACTATTAAAAAATCTGCTGAGTAAGGATGGCGAAATTTTGGATTATGAAATGCTACTCCTTGAACAATATTTGGAAAGACGCGCTTAGTAATTTGATAAAAAGTTTTTTCAGAAACACCACTCTGAGCATCACTCTTACCTATTGGTTGTAATACTTTTCCATTCAGCCAAAGATTTAGTTTTGCTTCACGCTTTGGTAGACGCATTACTATTTTATTTTCTTTCTTAGTTTTTAGTTTAATAGAACTAGGAATATTTTTCTTGCTTGATTGTTTATGTAAGTTGGATATAAAACATGAGCAGCCTAAATTGATAGAAGCCCATACAGCAACAATTAGCCAAAGGGGATATAAACCAAGGAAATAAAAACAAATGGAAACAAAAAAATTGATATAAATTAGTATATAAAATATTTTGTTTAAGACATAGCCACTATCATTTGTTTCTTTGTTTAGCAAATTGACTTGCTTACTATCAATTATATGAGAATGTTGCTTAAAATTTGCTGTAGGATTCTCCGCAATAAATTTAAGTATTAAACGCGGATAAAATATTGCAGGATAATACTGGTTCACTCAGTTTTCATTAATATAAATTTTGAAATCAATTTTTTGATTGAGGTTGTTTGGGTAAAGGTTTTCTCAAGCTTTCTTCAATTCCTAATAATCCTAATTCAGTTAATAAAGGTAAACTAACTTTTGTATTTTGAGCAATTTCAACCAAAGATTTATCTGAAGTATTTCGAGCCAATGCAATAAATTCTCTAACTTTAGTAACAACTGGGTCAGATGGTGGAGTATAACCCTTACGAATAGCAGAAACCAAACCATTTTCAATATCTTTAATTGTTGCTTTCCTGAATGTTCCAACTTCTAAAGTAGCTTCCCTCCCATCAGGTAATGGAGTTCTATTGGATACGCTTAAACCACTATAAGCAGGTGAGCTATTACTATGAAGTAGGTTAAAAGTGTACAGATGTGCTTTACCATCAGTAGTTTTAGTCTTAACGAATAAATTTGTAATATTCGTTGTCGTTAAATTAGGAAATTTTAGCGGCTGTATTTTACGTAAGAATATAGTTGTAGCTTGACCGTTATCTAAAGGTGTATCGGTAGCGTAAGTAAAATGAGTAGGGTCTGCTAGAAAAATTTGAGTAATGCGTTCGTTTACACCAGAAAAATCAACAGCGGTTGCTCGACCAGTCCAAACTTTTACATCAATAGCTTTCGAGCCTAAACCTCTAGCTTGGTTCGCATTGACTGTTAGGATAGCCTCTAAAGCATAGCTTGGAGATGCTAGTAGTATAGTTGTGGATATTCCAAGAGAGAAGATGGTTAGTTTTTTCATATCCGTTTTAAAAAGGAGTGGGGGAGCGGGAGAGGGGGAGAGTGGGGGAAAGGAGTAAGAGAGTGAAAGAGTGAGAGAGGGAAGGAAAGAGCGTTCCGGGGAGCAGGAGTTACTGAAGTAAAGAATTAGAAGGTAGAATCCTTCACTGATTCATCCCCCGCTCCCCCGCTCCCCCACTCCCCCACTCCTCCCCTCCTACCTCAAAGAAGTTACTAAAAAGAACCGAAACCTTCGTCCCTGCCGGAACAATCGCAACATCGGGACGATTCATAATTTCGTTGGAAGCTTTATTCGCACGTTGACTTAAACGTTGTGACATGGGTTTGAAAAATCCTTCTACAGCTGCGGCTAAAAGATTTGGTTTTCTAGCCTTGGTGTTAAATGTCCGACTACTAAAACTATTATTAGAAATGACCGTCGAAGATTGGCTTTGATTTTGGTTAAATACCTCTCCAGCACGACCTGCTGCTCCTAACAATCCGATTAAAATATCTTGTTTATCTTGTTCTTTACCTTTATCAGAAATAGATTTTGCAAGTAAAGGTTTATTGTTTTCTCCTCGAATTAAAATCGTATTTTTGGGTATTGTTTTTTGTTTAACCCTACCAGCAGAGTCTTTATAAACAACTGCAACAACGCTTTGTTTAACAAGCTTATTAATTTTGGACACTGAATGTATTTCTGTAATTAGAATAGTTCCCTTTGCTAATGCTATACGTTTATCCATAGATAAAACGTCTTCTTGTAGTTCAACAGCAAAGCGTTCCTGATTATTATCTTCCTCATTCCAAATTATTGGTACCAAAACAGATGCTTCTGCACTTGTCCCTATTTGTACTTGAATTGGAGAATTAGAATAATTAATCGTTTCTCGCTGTTGATTAGAAGGAGTTCGATTTAAAATTCCCCATTCTCCTGGTGTTTGAATTTCTTCTGGGTTTCTATTCAAATTATCACTGCGATTAATTCTTACTGTTGACATAGTAGATATTTTGGGTTCTTTAACTCTGTTAGAAGCATTAGCCAAAATAATCTCAGATGAATTATTTTCGGTATTTAAATCAGGATAATCGCTTTTTGAAATAACATTTTCTCTTTTTGATTCAGATTTATCTGGTAATGATTGTGCTTGTTCAAATGATTGATGATTGTTTGAAAAATTATTGCTAAGTGATGTTGTTTGTTGTCCTAATGTAGCTAGCTTATTCCAACGTTCAAAGGGGTCTATTTTTTCAATTTTAGTCGGAGAGGGAGCGTATAAAGTTTTAGCAACTGTATTCTTTGGTTGAACCTTATTTGGTACTTTTTCTCTAATAATTCTCGGTGGTGATGGTACTGTTTCCCGGATTATTCTTGGTGGTGATGGGACTTTTTCTCGGATGATTCTGGGTTTACTCCGTTTTGGTTTGCGAGCTGTTCTCACAGGTTTACTAGGCTTTGATTTTGGTGAAGGTGGAGTTTGTACGGGAGGTTGTTCGACATTCCGACTTGCTTGGTTCCTCAGAGCTAATTCAGCTTTAAGACGTGCTGCTTCCGAGCTTTCTTCATTTTCAAAGGCTTTTGATGTTGGTTTTGGTGTTGGAGTTTTAACAACTGGTTTAGGAGAAAAGAAGATTGACCAAATCATCCAACCAAAGCCCATAACACCACCGACTACCGCAGACGCGATCGCAAATCTGATTAAAGGATTTTCGCTTCCCGATTCTGGTTCTGCTTGTTCGTTATCTCGCTCAATTAAAAACTCTTGGTCAATTAAAGCAACTTGTTCGGGTTGATATCCCGATATCTCCAGCTCTTCTTCAGGAGTTAATTCATCATTAAGTAATTCATTTTGATGGTTTTCTTGATTAGTGTTCATATAGAATAACTATGTATTATTTTCTCTTCCATCACTCTCTCCCTCTCTCACTCCCTCACTCCTTCCCCCCTCCCGTAAATTCAGAAATCTTAACTATCTCCAAGCCTGCACTTCTAATCTCATATAATTGCTGTTCCAACGCAGAACTATCACTCGATTGTGGAGAAGGAATATCCACCGCTTTTAATCTAAAAGTGCGGTTGAAATTGATTTCTTCATCCGCACCACCGGGTAAATTCACTAATACTCTTGTTGCCACCATATCTATTTCCCATTCACCCATTTTTACTTGTCTGGGGGCGGATAAATAGGAGATAATTATTTTGGAACGAACTTGACCGTTGAATACGCGAGCAGGTGTAATATTAGCAAGTTCTTCGAGTACAGCATTACGAAACCCTTTTTTACCTGATTGAATTAGAAACGAAGCAATATAAGCATTTGTAGTAACACGCTTACCTTTACCTAAATTTCTTCCTTTATCTAATTCTTTTGTTCCTGGAATAATACCATCCCAATTAAAAGTCAAATTAGCCCATTGTCTAACAGTATTTTTGATTACTTCTGGATGACGATATAAATAATGTTGTTCAGAAACAACCAAAGCGCGACCATTAACTAATTGCACAAAGGTTGTTTTTCTAGCAGCAAGTTGATTAACTTTAAAACTTAGAAACAGTAAAAACAAAAAACTTATCAAGCTAAATGTTGTTAGCCCGACAAAGCATAAGGGAAGTATATCTTTGGAATCGATTAACAAGTTAGGTTTTCTAACTTGCTTTAGAGATTTCAACATTTATTTAAAAGGGCAGAAGGAAGAGGGCAGAAGGCAGAAGGGTAAGAAGAAATAAGGACAAAGAAAAAAGATGATAATATTTTAGGAATTAACATTTACGACTTTAGTTTATGAGCTATAGAGAACAGTTTATTTGGAAGCGAAGCGTTGATTTAGCTGTAAGATGTTATGAATTGACAAGTCACTTTCCACAATCGGAACTTTACGGATTAACTAGTCAAATTAGACGTTCAGCAGTTTCGGTAGCCTCAAATATCGCAGAGGGATATGGAAGACAAAGTACAAATGAATATATTAGATTTCTTCATATATCTCTAGGTTCATTACGAGAATTAGATACACAATTGATAATTGCTCAACGGGTTAAATTAGCTAACAATGAACTTTTTATACCTATGCTGAACGAAGTTGAGCAATTGCAAAAAATCATGGTTACAACTCTTAAAAAGCTGAAAGTTTAGATAATATATTATCCTTTTTACCTCCTTCTTCTTTCTTTTTCCTTTCCTTCCTTCTGCCACCTGCCTTCTTCCTCCTGCCTTACTTCACAAAACCAGTAGCTACGGCAACCACACCATCAAATGCTGCATTTACAAGTGCTGGAACTCTACTATTAATACCCGTATAAAGTGCAATTCCCCCACCACCTGCTATCAACAGAGCAAGCGCAGGAGCGAAAATACTAATAAATGCTAGAAATGCTAAATCGGAAGCGCTTTGTGCCCCAGCAGAAACAATTACAGTTGCAGCTAAACCAACTACAATGTTGTAGCCCAACTGCACTCCAAATAAAGATATAAAACCACTAGCCCAAGCCCATATTGGTTTTGAACCTAAAGGTAATAAACTCAACCCTAAAGCAATTGGTGCAAATGTTGCAGTCATCATTAATGCAGCTTCTAAAATATTGACGAAAGCCCATTGAAGGGCATACAGAAAAGTAACTAGTATTAAAGAAATAGAAGCATTAAAAACAGTACCAGGATTTTGTACAAAATCTTTTAATTCAGCAACAGCTTGTCGTGCTTGTTCTAGTGGCGCATTATTTTGTTGTTCTGCTGTTTCAAGAATTTCTTCTACAATTGGTCTTTTTTCTTGTAAGCAATCTGTCAGAGGTTTACCAGTTTTCCCTTGACATTCAGCATAAATTGTAGATACTTGAGTTTTGACATTTTGAGTCAAGGTAACGTTAGATATTGCACTTTTAAAAGTTGTATCTGCTAGCTGAATATCAAGAACGCTGACAACTTGTTGATGACCAATATTTCTGATGATAAGTACAGTTTGGGAAAGTAAGTAACCATTGCTTCCTAAAAAAAGAGCAATTACCAACGGGTAGATAACAGATGCAGCTAATTCCGACCATAAAAACCGCTTTTCTTGATAATCGGCAGCCATTTTTATGGCGAGAATGATGATACTTAATGCTGCAAGTGTCGTACCTAAATTACACAAACCCGCCCATAATGCTCCCGACGGGTTAACTACATCTCCCCATACTTTATCCCAGGATTCAACTGTTCTTTGACTTAGTTCAATACTGCTTCTTACCAGACTAATTCCAACAGCTGAGTCGGAATAATTGTCAGATGGTATTTGAATTACGAAGATGGGGAGAGACATGTCTAAGATACTATTTTATTAATTTGGCTGACCAAGAACAGAACTTCCAGGCATCATTAACAAAGAACCCTGCGATACAGCACGATTCCCAGTGGCGATCGCACTTTGTCTTTCTCTAGTGTTTGCAGCATTCAACTCTTTTGCAACTTGAGCAGTCAAATTTAGTCCCAAAGCCCTATCTTGTCTGGCTTGTGAAGCCTCCTGATATTGAAGATTGGCAATAGTAGCATTATTTTTCATCTGTTGAGATATGTTCTGAAGAATTTGCTGCGAAGTGTCAGAGTTTTGAGAATCATCTGACATTTGACTTGATTCAACCTCGGAATTAGCACTCAATTCAAGAGTATTTAAAGACTCCTGTTGAGCGTTTTTGCTCATAGTTTTATTTTGTGCAACTTCAACGGCTCCTACTCTTTGACTTTGATTAGCTAAATCCTGGCGAATCGCATATGAATTAGGAATATTGTTTTCTAATTTATTAGATGTGACACCATCGGACGGGAGTGAACCTTTCATAATAGAGCTTACGACTTCACCCAAATCAGGGATATCAACCGAACCGATTGAATTTTGAACAAGTTGCTTAATGTTTCCGAAAAAATCACCGCGAACAAATGAACGTACATCATCAATAAATCCTTGAATCTCATTTGATGAGTTTTCATTAAATGTTGAGCGTTCCGTTTGGGTTACTCTTCCATTTTGTGATTGCTCTGAAGTTGCTGCAAACGATGAACTAATTGTAATTAAATTCAGACCTGCAACTGTTATACCAATCATGAGAAAAGGCAGAGGGCAGAAGGCAGTAGGCAGAAGGTTTTTGGCTGGTTTTCTTTGCTTCGATGGTTGGAATTTTGAAACCTTATTAAGTGACTTTTTAGGCAGCCTTTGTGTTTGTTTTAATGTTTTTGAAAGAGAGAGAGATGTAGCTGAATACCTTATTCCTTCTGCCATCTGCCACCTGCCTCCTGCCTTCTTCAGTTTATTTGTAGCTTCTGCTTTTTGTCTTCTTCCCTCTCTACTCTTACCTCGAAATCTACGTATTCGTTGGCGTTTCCGAGTCTTCAACTTTATCTTTCTTTGATACATTTTTATCTTCTCCATTGATATGGGATAAACTTTTATTCTGTTTAATAGATGAAACATAAACCCTGGTGAATTCAGCTAACCCCTGTAATTGTCCTTTAGTGGTATTGGGGTATTGAGACAAAATTGCTCGACGAGTACTGCGTTCTTCTTGATTCGTTGCTATTGCTGCTAAAGCCATTTCTCCGGGATAAAATCTGGTTTGCCAAAAGCGTCCTCCTTTCTCGATTAACCAGCAAGAATACAAATCGGAACGACGAGGAAAGAATGATTCCGAAGCATTATGAGCGATTATTTCAACCGGATATGATAAGTACTTCTCAAATGAAGCAACAGCATTTGAAGTAATGCAGCCAGTTATTCTGTAACTGATATTCTGCATAATCATCGCTGCTGCTGATGATTGACAGATTGTATCCGGATCTTGGCTGGATAAAACTATACTTAATCCATCTTTCCTTGCTGTAGCGCAGAGTTCTCCAACCATTGCGCTGAAACCATCTTTGCGAAACAATACAGAAAGCTCATCACCAATAAAAAGGCTTTTGAGATGAGAAAGCGCTACCCTCAAACACGCAGCTTTTGCAGCAACAGCCATTGTGTAAGAATCCTGGTCGTTACTCAAACCTGTTAAAGCATAAAATTTGACCATTGGTTCTGGTGAAAAACTGCTGGGTTTACCTATGGCTGTACCTAAAGGACGGGAGCAACGCGATTTTGTGAAAACCAGTGCGATCGCCATACCTACACTTAAATAGTGCAACACAAAAAGTACACATATTATATGTATAAATACGCAATAAATAGAAATAAGGAGTTGCAGCGAAGCTGCAACTCCTTATTCTTTAATAACAAAAAAAGGTAAGATTCCTTATTGTCAGGGGTTTTGAAAAGCAAAACCCTCCGAGAGCGGAGTGCTTACCAAGATGAATAAAATATATGCAACTTTAGATTTAAACAAATCTGTGAAAGAATTTAAAGAGAATGTTATGAAAATTTTAGAATTGACTGATGTTGAAAATTGGGATGGAATAAAAATAAAAAATAAAGAAGAAGAAATAAGGAATATTGCTTTGATTTTAGCAGGGCAATGTACCGCAATACTATTATATAATCTTTCTCATAATACAACTGCTATCAATACAGCAAATAAGAAAACACAATCATGGTGGCGTACAAGAACGAAAAATCATGGATATAAAAATCGTCAAATACTAACTATAGGAAATGTAGAATTAAATCTTACATTGCCTTATGTTGTAGAACGTAATAATAAAAAAAATAAAACTTTAAATCAAGGGTTTTGTCCTTTTCTAAGATGGTTAGGCATGGAAGAAGGAGTTACCCCATTGGTTCGGTCAAACATTGCAAAGTATGGTGCAATAAGCTCGTCTTTTGAAGCTGCTCGTAAAACATTAATAGACTGGGGTATTAATATTAGTTTAAAACGTATAGAACGATTGACTTATTGTTTTGGTAAAATAGGATTGAGCTTACGTGAATCAAAAATATTTAATCTTAAAATTGGTAATTTAATACCAGGTAATACATTAAAAAACCAACGGGTAGTGATAGCTGCCGACGGCGGAAGGACTAGGATTCGTATTGATAAAAAAGGTCGCAAAAACTCTAAAACAAACAGGCATGGTTTTACTGGAGAATGGATTGAGCCAAAAGTTTTGACTATCTACACCGTAGATGAGAAAGGTAAAAAAAATAAAAATGGTGAAATCCCTATTATAAATGACGGAACTTATGAAGATTACCGCGGATTTCTTAAAATACTAGAAATGTACCTTGTTAGTCTGGGAATAAATCAAGCTAGACAAGTGCTATTAATTGCCGATGGAGCCGAATGGATATGGAAACATATTCCTCCACTTCTTGAAAAATTAAATTGCCCAACAGAAACTTATCAATTATTAGACTTTTATCACGCTACAGAACACTTACAAGTATTTGCAGATAATGCTTTTTCTAAAGAAACAGAGCGAAAAAAATGGTTTAAACAAACTCGTTCTGCATTGAAAAAAGGTAAGATAAATTCCATTATTCAAGAAATGAATAAACTCACCTTAGAATTTACTGGTGAGCGCCGCAAAAATGTAGATAGAGAAATCAATTATTTTATCAAAGGGAATAAAGAAAGACGTTTCAATTACCATAAAATTTCATCTCTTAAACTACCTATTGGCAGCGGTGCTGTAGAAAGTTTAATCAGACAAGTTGTTAATTTACGTTTGAAAGGAAATAGTAAATTTTGGTTAAAAGAGAATGCTGAAATTATGTTACACCTTCGTTGTCAATGGATTGCAGGTTGTTGGAACAACTTCTGTGACTCTATTTTAACTGCACTTGTTAAGCCGATACAGATTGCATAAATTATACCAATCATTCTTTTTCTTCTTTATTATGTAATTATTAGCACCCTTCCGCTGGGGTATTTTTTGCTGACTTTATATCTATAACTAAGAGATGTGTGCCGCAAAGCGGCACACATCTCTTTTCTTAGACAGTATTATTACTTCCATACTCTGTATTATTTGTATTAATATTACTGATATTTGTTGTTAACGATCGCGATAAAACTGGTTGATTTCACAAAATCGCGTTGCTCCCTGTTCGTTGCGAGTTAGGATAGCTGGTAGTTTTAAAGAACAGTTTTGAGCAAGATTATTGAGATATTGTTGTCTTACAGAGTCATCCGAATAACGTCCTAGAAGAAAAGTACATTTTTCTCCCGGAAGGATAGATTTCATAGCTTCGGAGATAGAAGCTGATATCGATGTTACTTCTTCTGGATAAAGTTGATTGTGGATACCTTTGATTTGGAAAGCGAAAACAACTTGGAATTGGTTTTCATCTTTAATATCACCTTGATTTAATAAAAATGCTCCTACTTTACGGTTATCCCTTTCGATACGAACCATGCAGCAGAGGTCGAGTTCGTTCTCAAAGGGTATGTATTGCGATTTTTCATTGTTTTGGTCGATAGAATTTATCGTTTGAATATGAGCTTTCATTTTAAGAAGGCAGTCCTTATAAAAAAATAATTGTCATCACCTGCTTATCTAAGAATAATTTTTCTTCCCCCTGCTCCCTGCTCCCTGCCCCCTGCCTTCTTAAGTCGCTGTCTAATCTTTCGAGAAAGTAAAGGAGACACATACATTGCTCCACCGATAATCCAGTTGCTACCTTTAGGTTTACGAAAAAGATTAATGTATTTATCTGGATCTTCCCCGTCACAAACCACCAACTTAAAATTAACCAAAAACTGATAACTGCGACCTTGGGTATTCCCCAACTAAGTAATCCATCAAAAATAAAATAGGTTATGGTAATAATCGCGAACCAAGGCAAAATTTGATTAGCTGGAATTGGACCAAACCCTGCTTGTTTTCCGATTATTTTATTTACTTTAATTGGCTCTTTGTCCCAATTCATTTCAACATCTTTTTAATAATTAGTCATTTTCCCTCGCTCTCTCCCTCTCTCCCTCCCTCACTCTTTCATACCCTCGCTCTCTCCCTCTCTCCCTCTCTCCCTCCCCCACTCCTATCCCCCAGCAGTTCCAGTTCCGTCACCAATAAATAGGAATGTAATAACATCAATCGTTAGGATAATCCCAATCGCTAAACCTGCTTGAGTTGCAATTGGTCGCCAGTCGTTCCCTTGCTGTGCTTGGTTATACGCAAATAATGCTGCAACTCCAACTAGTAGCAGAAAGACTCCACGAATTGCGTTGAATACTAAAGTTATTGCTTCTGGCGAAATTGTGCTTGCTCCTCCTACAGAACTTTCTTCAGCAATTCCTGCTAAAAATTCTTCTAATCCACTCAAGAAGATTGCGTGCGCTGGTAATTCAAATACTGTTAGAGTCGCAGTCAAGGCAATAATTAACCCTGCTATATGCCAGAAACTAATTTTAGCGTTAACTATTTTGTGGAGCCAAGGTATTAGTTTTATTATCCTATTCAAACAGTAGAAGAATAAGCTTATAGATAAGATAATTGAAATTAGAAGCGGTTCTTTTACAGTTAAATAAATTAAACCAAATCCTAAAAATAAGCTTAATCTAGTATCTGTTTTAGTCCATACATTTGTAGTTAATGTTAGGATACTTAAATAATAAATATTAGCAGCAACAGTTTTGAATTTCTCCTTTTCGTACAACTCATTTCTCGAAGCATATTTCTCTTTGCTGTACATAGTTAATTAGTAAAATGATGAAACTTTTATATTTCATAAGAAAAATCATTAACCGCATCCAATGATGCGGTTGAATGATTGGGGAGTGTGGATTGTGATGCTTTCTTTAAAGATTGAATCTGATTTTTATTAAAATCACATTGTTCAATACTCCAACGGTTGTATTTAGAATCTATTAGAGTCGCAGCAAATACTTGTTGTTTAGTTTCTACAGATTTTGTCTCAAACCCTTTTAAAGAAGCAGGAATTAAAACATTTCCATCTAAATCAGTTTTAGCTGCTTCAAAACAAAAGCGATATTGCTTATTTGACTCTGGATCTTCCAATTAAAAGCTTTGGGAGCTTCACCTGCTTTTAATTCTATGAATTCCTGCGGTAGAACTTGCTCAAAGCGTCTAAGTATTCCTAATCCAGCAGTTTGAACATCTGGTTGGTCTTCTTTTTGCAAAGTATCTTTTAAATTAATACTTGATTTTAGAGGTAATCCAGTTAATAACAATCCATTAACTTCTTGTTGGTTTGCTAATTGATTCGCAATATTTATTAAGCTAGGATTGATATTTTCTTTAATCGAAAGTGATGATTTGAGAATTGTTTGATTTTCCGGTTGTTCCGGATTGATAATATGTTGGTCTTCTACTTGTAACCCTGGCTTAATGGTTATCTTCTGAGATGATGGAGAAGAAACTGCCAGATTATTTTCTGGTTGTGTAACAACAGAAGAAGTTGTTTGCTTACCAGAAATAATATCTCCCTTTTCTGAAGAGATATTGCTTTGCTGCTGCTTGAAAGGAATATTAGCTGTCGTTTTACTAGAGTCGTTGGTGAAAGAAAAGTTGAATCCACTCAGTTGATTTTCTTCAAAGACTAGATTCATTTGTATTTCTTGACCATGTTGTAAACTCACTTCCTTTAAAGCAGCTTGTAAATCCTTGATATCAGCTAAATGGTGTTTTGATTCTAATACTTGGTTTACGACATGGGAAATGTAATTTAAGTCTAACGGGTCTGTAATAAAACAGTTATCGATTGAATTATTCATCGTTTTATCTAATAGCTATGTACATTCGCAGTTATGCCTCTTTTAATGTTTCAATTATTTGTAGAAGTTAGTCTTCTATTAAAGTCATTTTCTATTAAATACCCCTTTAAAATACTTTCCTTGTGACGTAAAGAGGATTATTACTATAGTCATAAAAACTCTTATCACTATAGTGATAGATATAAAAATACTCATCTCCTGATATGACTAATTCATGGGACATTCATGGTTTTTAACTGATGACTAACTTTAGATAAATTGCTTGTTTAGTAGAGTAATTTTTTTTTCAAAATTTTGGAATTTTTTTGGTTAATTAAGGTATTTTTAGATATGTACATAAGTTTTTTTGAATCATGAGCAATTCTTCTATTCAGGATTATCAATTTATTGACAAGAACCTCGCAGCGAAATTAACAGGCTTATCCGGTGACACTCTTAAAAGGTATCGACAAAAAGGTAAACTTCAAAAGGATATACATTGGGTTTCCGTTAACTCAAGAGTAGTCAGGTACAACAAAACTCTATTAATCGATTGGATACAGAATCACCAAAGCAATCCGAAAGCACACTCAAAAGCAATTGAAAATTATTTAGCGTCGCTTCCATCTAGTCAGAAGAAGACAAAAGGAAAACGTTCTTAGTGTTTTAATCTTATTTTTTGATATTTCTCGTTATCACTCATAATATAAACTATACAAGGTGTATGATACTAATGTTCTATGCTTCTTAAATGGATGTATTTTCATAGAAATTAGTTATGAAACGAGAAATTCGTCAATCCAGAATCCGTAATCAGCTAAAACTAGAATCAAAAGGTATCAAATATCAGTTATGGAGATTAGATGATACTGAAGAAGCAAAATTACGTGATAACAGTCTTCCAATTGATGATGATTATATGTTTTGTATCCAATTAGATTGGAGTGATAGAGAAAGTAAAGACAAATTAAATTTAGCTGAAGTATTTATTACTTTAGAATGGCTTTTTGGAAAAACTAGTGATTTCTATGATGAAGGAAAAGGTTCATTTATATTTCCTGTTCTACTAATTATTGAAAAGACCAATGGAACTTTTTATTATTTGATGGTAATTGCCGACCATCGCGGAACAGTTTATTATCGTATGTACCGGATTATTGAGAATAATATTGAAGGTTATGATACTCAGAGAACTAGAGAACCATTTGAGCTAGAGTTTTCACGACAAGAAATTAATTACTTTTTAAGCTATTTTCACGGTTATATAAGTGGATGTTTTAAAGTCGCCAACTTAATGACTCCAATCCAGTCCTTTCTTAAAAGAATTAACTCTAATTTAATTTTATATGGATGTCGAGATGGTGTTTATTTTGAGGAACAGCACGAAATACCAGAAACATTTCATGCTTCAATAAAATTATTTTATGAAAATTACGATAATACAGCTGATTTCTCAGATGTTCGCGAACTAATAAAAGAAATTACAACGGATGAAGAATAGCTAAAGGGTTATTTAATTTCAAACATGATAAAAATCATCTGATTTAGATGCGATGTTTATAGGTGTAAAACGAAAGTGCTTTTTTGAAGAGTAGAACTCAGGAGAAGTGATAATAATAACGAGATTTATAAACTTATCTCATTGATAAGTTCTGCAAAATCTTCAACAGAAGAAATCAAAATTGCATTTCTATGTAATTTTTTAAGCACGGATAAATCATTTATAAGATTAACGCTTTCACAAATATTGAGAGGTATTTCTCCGAACCGCACTTCTAAAACTATAATTATGTTTTCACGAGCGCTTTCTACTTTACCTTCTTGCTTCGCCAAACGTTCAATACTAGTTACGTAACGCATTCTATGTATTTCCCTCTTTCCATCTAATTTATACTTAGATATATAAACGAATGCGCTTCTTAAAAAGCGCATTTCATAATCGATAAGTATGATGTTTGTTATCTTTAATTCAAACTATTCAAAAATCCGGTAAGTATCGAGTTAATGTTTCAAAGTTTGGAAGCATCAAAACGAAATTTACAAATTAATTTCATTAATAAGTTCTACAAAAGCTTCCATTGATGAAATTGCGATTGCGTTTCGATGTAATCTCTTAAGTACAGATACATCATTGATGCGATTAATATTTTCAAGAACGTTAGACGGTATGTCGCCAAATCGCACTGCTAGAACTTCAATTACATCTTCGCGAGCAATTTCAACCTTACCTTCTTCTATACCTTCTTGCTTTGCTATACGTTCAATACTAGTTACGTAACGCATTCTACCTGCTTCCTCCTCGCGTTTAAGTTCTGCTTTAAAATCCGCCGCTAGCTCTTCTGGCAAAGACATTAGCCAATCGATAAACCGGAATAATCCAATAATTTCTTCTCGGCTATACCCCTTTTCAAATAACATTCGTACTAGTCTTAGCTTCCACTGTAACCTACTTTCAGGGTTTTGGTTTGTGGCTTTAGTACGTAAGTGTGCCATGACAACAATACTGAAAGGATTTGTTGTTTGCTCCAAAGTTTGCCATTGGGATTCATAGTCTAATAATTTCACAACTGGGAATTCTAAACTTAAGCGACATTCTCCAAGCGAATACCCGTAACTTGATGGTCTCCAATTTGGCTGTTCGTCTGCGAGTACGGCTAAACTTATAACTTTTGTTTTATGTCGGTCAAACAAACGGTAATGATAAATAAACATCCGTTCGGGAAAGTTCTTATCGTATTGGCTCTGGACTTCGATATGAACAAGTATCCAAGCTTCTTCACCATTGAGTAAGTAAACCTTGGCTACTTTATCAACTAAGCGTTTTCCAATTTCTGCATCTGGTTCTAATTTTTGTAGCTCACTATCAAGAAATTCATAAGATTTTGTCCAGTCGATAATAGAATATACCGCTGGAAAAAAGAATTCTAAAAAGCTAGGAAAAAAGTCTTCAATTATTTCCTTCCAAGGGTTATCATATTCAGTCCTTTTTTTAGTCATCAGCTATTTATTTGTAAGAGTAATTATTTAAAATCATAATCTATTTTGATAACAAAAAATCATTAATTTAAGTATAAATAATGTCTTGAACATTAACATTATTGATACTAGTATTTGAATTTATAAAATATATTTTTTTATCAATCATAATTCTCTTAATTCAAACTATTCATAATTCTGGAACCTCTAAATTAGCCTTACTACCTGCATAATGCTTATAAATAACTTCTGGGGAATTACCAACCCATTTTCCTATATCCTTTGCATCAATATCAGCCTCTAAACAAAGGGTAATGAATGTGTGCCTGCATTGATAAGGTTTGCGATATTCGCTTACTACACCTTGTTTTACAAGTTTAGTTACGATTCCATCCATATGTTTACCGCGATGATTTTTATATCCTTTCCACGCACGATTAAGAAAATCACCGAAGTCAATTATTCCTCCTTTTTTACTTTTAAAAATAAATTCTTCTGAATTGTTATTTTTAGGTTTAATTGATGCGAGTATTTCACGTAACTGATTATTTATTGGAAAGCGTCTTTGACTTTGAGTTTTTAATCCGTTTTTAATAGCAAATCCTTTATTACTAATTGTCATCGCTTGCTCAAAAGTTATGTATTTCTCAGTAATACAGCAGTTTTGAGGTTTATGAGGTACAGTAACAACAATTTGTAAACCAATTTTTTAGATGTTGTGGATTAATTAATTGCAATGCGATTTTAATTAAACCATCAACTACCGATGCGTTTTTTGGAGAGAATTGTTTAAGAAAAGCTTTTAATTGTGACCACCAATGTTCGATTGGATTAAATTCCGGTGAATAAGGAGATAGATAAAGAATACTTGCACCTACAGATTCAATTAATGGCTTAATTTCTTCAACTTTATGTGCTGGTAAGTTATCCATTACAACAACCGCACCCACCCATAATTGTGGAAGTAAAATATGTTCTACAAAAACTTTATATGCTGAACCATCCATTGAGCCATTTAAAGTCATCACAGCCAAGACTTTCTTCAAACTTATTGCTCCTATTACACTTATTTTAGCCCCCCGATAATATGGCTTAAAATCATATACCCTACTACCATGTTCGCTTCTTGCATGGGTTCGGGTTAAGCCCAATAAAACTCCCATTTCATCAATGAAAACCAAGTTTTCTGGATCTATGTGTTTGACTTGTTGCCAATACTCGCTTCTCAAATTTTGAACTCTTTCCGTTTTTGCTTGGCTGCTACGTAGCGTCTTTTTTTTCGTGTTAATTTTTGTTTTTGTAATGCACAACACATCACACTTGTACATACCCAAACGTTATACTTTTCTCCGAAATACTCGCAGTATTCCGATAAAGTTGAGTCTTTATGAATTTGAACCATTTGGGCTAATTCATTACCATAATCATCTAACTTACCCTTCATTGCTCCACCTTGCTTTTTGGGTTCTAAATGACCTTGGATTTTTTTTAGCTTGATTAGTTTTTGTACATAGCTTTTTGCTACATTAAATTGCACGGCAACCTTCCGGATTGATGTGCCACCAGACGAGTAAGTATTTACTATTTTTTCTCGTAAATCGATTGAGTACGGTTTCATTCTAATTTAAGATGCACTAATACTATTTGTACCTCATATACCTCGAAACTGCTGTATGTAGAGGGACTTATTTGTGGTTTTTTAAACTCTGTGTATTGTTCCCATAACTGCTCCAAGTCCTGTTTTTTCGGACGAGACGGACGAGTTTGAGGAGCAACAGTTTCCACGGAGGCTGCTGGTTCGTACTTAGCTAGAGTTGCATCGAATTCTCCATAATCGATATCCCTTTGAATCTTGGCAGCTATTGTAGAAGCCTGCTGTCTTCCCAAGGGTGTATCATCATGTCTTGTTGAAAGATAAAAACGTTTGGTTTTTAATTCCCCTGCTTCTGTCGCAATTGGGTGAGAAAAAACTATTTGAAGTCTGCCGTTAGAATTTTTTATCTGCACCGAACCACGACCTGAATAACCATTTAGCTTCTTTGAGGACATAACGTCAATCCTTCAAAATTTACTGTATCGCTATATTTTCTTTTTGTGAAAGCTTAATTTAGTTGAGTAATTAGCTGCGTTATAAAGAATATTACTTAAAAAGTATAAATTATCAATTCCGAAAAGTAATCGTAATTTCCGTTTTTTACGCACTTTTCGATTATATAGTCTCGTTAGTATTTATGTACTTTAAAACGAAAGATTGTTACTGAATCAACCAAACATATACGTTTAATAATAACACATATGTCTAATAATCCGCTTATGCAATAATTGGAATTATGCGAGACATATTCTTTACGAGCAAACAAGCGGCGCAAATAGCAGGTTGAACTCTCCGACAATTACAATATTGGCGCGAGAAAGAAGTTATTGTACCTACGATTAGCAGTACCGGAACGGGACGTAGTGTTTACTATTCTCGTTCGGAGGTAATGGAATTGGCTTTGATGGTTTATTGCTTGGGAGTAGGTCTAAATTTCGAGATTGCTGCTGCGACAGTTAAACATCTCAAAGATAAGGAATTGATTCTACCCGTCGTATCTGAACAAGTTCCTCGACGTTTTATGCTGGCTTGGGATGAAAAGCTAGATAACTTAGAGCTATTTGAGTTTAATCGGAAAAAGGCGATCGCAATTTTAGAGAAAGGGAAACCAGTAATTCCTATTTATTTGGATGACATTTACCAGAAATTAGCTGCAAAACTTGGTTAATTTTTGTAATTAATTTTTGTAAAAAAATATTGACATTTAAAGAAATAAAATAATTAAACAAACTGCATCGTCAATAATTTCTCAATTTACCAGGTTAGCTTGAAAATTTTGTAGGTTACTCCCGTTCCTCTCGCTCCCCCCTCTCCCTCGCTCACCAAGTAAATTTTATGGTTTTGAAGCCCCCGGATTTATCCGTGGATGTCCTTTTAGACTTTGTTGAAGCCCCTAAATTTTATTTACGGGGCAATAATTACGAATTACGAATTACGAATTACGAATTATATTCACTCCCTCAACCCGAAATAGCAATCTTCCACTCAGCAAGGGAAGTAACTTTACCCCAATTTTACCCCAAAAGGGCTTATTGGGGTAAACACCTCTGCCTTACATTTTTTACCCCAATTTTACCCCAATTGTTGCTCTGAAGTCCCCAAAAGTGACCTAAAATTATATGAAAGCCTGAAAAATCAGTCCTTGCGGACAAATTAAAAAAGGGCTTGAAAGCCCTGTAATGCTTGTATTTCTTAAAAGGCGACACCCGGATTTGAACCGGGGGATGGAGGTTTTGCAGACCTCTGCCTTACCACTTGGCTATGTCGCCGTACTTAGATTTCCCATTTTACCAAAAATTTATATAAAAATCTACCCCTATAGATTATTTAGTTAAATACCTTAAAACCGCATTGAAGGAAAAATCCAATTATGGGGGATTGAATTCAAAATGCAGAAAACTACAGCACTTTGCAGGTAAAAGAGGTACACAGCTATATTCTAAAACTCTTGTGGGATGGAGAGCAGCGCGTTGCGGTAAGACAAGGGGGTGTAGGTTTGCGTCCCCTAAAAAGCGCGTTAGCGGAGCGAGGGCCTTAGCCTTACCCGGAGGGAGGTTCCCGCAGTAGGTAGCGACTGCGGGGCATCCTTGCCCGTGCAACTGCACCTCACCAAGATTAAATATGCTGTATGTTTTTTTATAACAGTCTTCAAAGGGGTATGAGTCTACAATCACCATTCCAACTAATAGTTTATCTATAAATCTTTTCAAAGATAATAACCAGAACTTGTAGCATATTTTTTCGTTATCTGTACACCCATTGTATTACTCTATATTTGTGTTAGTATCTTTTGTCACGGATAATACATATTCTTATATGCCAAAACAGTATTTATACTTTTTCGGTTACAAGTATTTCAATACATGAAAAATAAAACTTTTATGCCTTAAGATAGATGAAAAACACAGTTAAAAGCAAAATTAGTATAAGATGATGAGGAAAAATATCGGTTTTTACGTAATAAATGGATAAATAAGTAAATATACATTACCTAAAGAATATTACACAATTAGCAGTGTGATTATGTTACTAAGGAAGTATTAGCTACCATTACACAAGCAAGTCATGACTACAAAGGAGAATTGGATATTAAGACTCGTATTAGATTGGTATCACCAAAGATGAAAGAAGTTCCGACCATAACTATTGCCCAGGTAACAGATATGCATCTATTTGCCTCGGAACAGAAGCAGCTACTGGGAATGCCTACCACAAAGTCTTTCCATGCAGTTATCGAGCGCTTAAAAAAGCTGCGAGAGGAACTGGATTTGCTGTTGTTAACGGGAGACTTATCGGGTGATAGCACCTCTCAATCTTATGGTAATTTGCAAAACTTACTGAGTTCGCTGTTTCTTCCTAGTTATTGGCTGCCAGGAAATCATGATGATTTTACGATCATGAATGAAGTATTAAATCTGGGACTGGTTTCTCGTCGTAAATGTTTTGAGCGTGGTGGATGGAATTTTGTATTGTTAGATTCTTCGGTACCTGGCGAGGAACATGGTTATCTACGTCGCGAAACTTTGGAATGGCTAGATTTACAATTAAGTATGACGGGCGATAAACCGACAGCAATAGCACTTCATCATCCTCCCTTCAATGTAAATTCTCGTTGGTTAGACAACAGTAGTTTGCAAAACTCTGAAGAATTTTTTGCCGTTTTAGATAAATATCCCCAAGTTCGATTAGTGTTGTTTGGCCACATACATCAAGAATTTTTAACTCAACGGCAGGGTGTTGATTATTTAGGAACTCCTTCAACCTGCGTTCAGTTTCAGCCAAGAAGCAAAAAATTTGCTCTCGATCAAAAATCACCAGGATTTCGCTTGATAAAACTTTACCCTAATGGAACTTGGGAAAGTTGCATTGAACGAGTTCCGTATTTCCACACTGTAGAGTTAGCAGCAAATGGATATTAATGGTGGTTAGTGGTTAGTTGTTAGTGGTTAGTTGTTAGCGATTAATTATTGATGATCTACACCCGAGTGGTGATAATTGTTAAGCTTTTACTTCGTCGGCAAAGCTGTGCCAGCGGACAAATTGAAATGGCCCTGCTACCGAACCCCAAATGTGTTCGTCGGTTTCTAAGTCTCTTCCTTTGTCTCTGCTGATAAATTTCTCTCCATCAATTTCAAATTCGCTGTCAAGGTAGGTATTTTGCCCTTTACGAAATACGATGCAGCTTTTACCTGGTTCCACCATCCCTTTGAAGCTGTGACCAGTCCATTCTACAATCATGTTACAGCCTGATAATTTCTCCAAATCACTCGCCTCTAATGCTTTGAGACGTTCTAAGTCGCGAGATGCTCCATAAAATTTTTCCGCATCTTTAACTCTATAATTTTCAATTTCTATGCGATCGCCTGCATCAACTAATTTATTGACTGCAACACGATAGGGGTCATTTAGCATATAATCATAAGCTTGCTCAACATAAAAGCTTACTCCCGATAATAAACTATAGGGTAGAGGACGCATACATACCCGAATATGAGCGAAAAAGGGCGGATTTTCAAAAGCTTGTTCTTGATTGCTAAAATCAGAAGCCATCCAGCGAGCTAAGGTTGGTATATCAGTAGAGTGCGACATTATATATATTTTGGATGAAAATTTTTAGTAATGGTTATTTTACCAAGTGAAGTCGCACTAAGGTAAGCTGCACGCAACGAATTTAAACAAGTTTTGCTCTCATAAATACTACTTTATTACCGAATCGTGGGGGTGTTTCTTTATAAGTTTAATTATTTTTCGTAGAATCAGTGCAAATGAAGAATAAGCTTGGCAGAACGGAAGTTAACCTTTAACCCCTACCGAAATATTTATGGAGAATTATGTTGGGGATATTCGTCACATAATTGGTTAGTATTTGATAGTTTTTATAATTGCTAATTGTATCCCGCTTCCTATACCTTATGTACCAATAATACGAAAATGATAAATATACAACGCTTTAGTATTACAATTACTACGACTATTACAATTTGTTTGCTTTGGACTTCGTTGGCCTTAGCCAAAGAGAAAAAGCCCAGACTGCCGAAAGAATTTCCACCTTCTCCCTTAGAGATTACCGTACCTGACCCATTGCTACCACAGAGCGCGAATCAGCAACCGTTAACTAATGAAGAAAAGCGTTCTTTGGAAGCAGCTTTGGATAAACTAAATCTAGAAGCAACTGCAAAACTGCAAGCGGGAGATACAGAAGGGGCATTTGCTACCTGGAATAGAGAACTACGTTTACGTCGCTATTTAGGTGCTGCTTCTGAAATTCAAGCACTACAGCGAGTTGGTGGAGTTGCTTATACTAAAAATAATCGCCCACAAATAAGGTATATTACCCAGCGATTGCAAACAATTCAAAAACAGATTCAACTTCAACAGACACCGGATATACAGTTATTGCAGGCTTTAGGTGAAGCTTACCGTCAAGTGCGATCGCCTAACCTTGCGGTGGAAGCTTACAACCAAATTTTGATAATTTACCGGGGGAATTCGGATGTTGCAGGAGAGATAAACACGCTAAAAACAATTGCAAAAGTTCACCTCGATTGGTTTGATTATCCAGCAGCGGCTACTACTTACGAACAGTTACTAAATTTAGTTACTAATAATAGCGATATTGAAGCATCTTTAAAAGATTTGGTTTACATTTATGAACGAACAAGACAACCTTTAAAAGCCGTAGAAACACGAAAAAAACTATTATTAGTTTATCGTCAAACAAATGATATTGCACAGTTATCGGCATTAAAATTAGCTATAGGTTCGGATTACGAAGCTTTGGCGAATGTTAATCCTAATTTTGTCGATGAGGCTTTTAAAAACTATCAAGAAGCCTATACTATGGCTTGGGATTTTCAACAATACGTCAGTGCTGCGGAAGCTTTACAAAAGCTAATTTCATTATATGTTGCTGAAGGACAAACGGAAGAAGCTTTGCAAACCTCTGGAATTTTATTGCAAGCAGAAGAACGAGCTGCTAATTTCTATGGCATGATGAATGCTTACGAGCAAATAGGTAAGATTCATCTACAGCGTCAAGAAAATCAGTTAGCGCTTGCGGCTTTTCAAAAAGGTTTAGAATTAGCGCAGCAGTTGGGTTCTGGAACTGATGAATTGAAAGAACAAATTCAAAAAATATCAGGAAAAACTTAAAGTTATTGAAATTCTGCTGTTTTAATTTGCTACAGCATTCCTTTGTAAAAGCAGATTATCTTAGATAATTATCAAAATTTAAGTTTAAAACTATATTTTTGGTAGTTTTTTTGGGAATTGTACTTTCAAGGAGACTTTTTTGCTGTAGTAAATTAAAATCTGGTTATGAAATTAAATAGCGCAATTGCATATTATCGAAACAGCGATTCTTTCACATCGGGAAAAAAGTAAAAATAAATTTGATCGGCTATTCATCTGCAAGATATGCTTTAATTTCTTCAATCATAGAATATAGTTTTTCATCTTTATTATTTGCTTCCAGTTTAGAAATAAGCGCAACCCGATCTTTTATCCCTAACTGATAAATTATAAAAATTAAAAAGTATTCCCATTCCAGTTGTCTGCGCTGGGCAATTCCATTATAAAGTTCGATACCTGGTGGATTACGTGCAATATCAAATAAAATATCCAAGGTATGTACAACTTCCTGCTCATCCACCCAGCAGCAGATATATTCTTCTTCTTTTTCAACTCGGTTTTCTTTTTGCCATTCATATCTCTTTCTCTGAAATTCGCTGCCAAAACCTGCAAACACTTCAGCCCCAATTGGTGCTGATAAATCGGCTAGGAATTCTAGAATTAGTTCTCTGCTTTGTTTTTTCATTGAATAACGTATACAAGTACAGGTTAATTAATAGTTGGATTCAGCAATGCCCCATTACTAATGCACAAACCTATGTGATAAGTTGGTGGACTACTCTACAAATAAAAGAAATAGTTCATATGCTCTACATTCCCTTGGTCAACCTTCCCGATTCTCAATTGACACTAAAAGCTTTTACCTATAATCTTTAAGCAATTTGAAAATAAATAATTAAAATAAATATATGAATAAAGTAGATTACCTGCGTATCAGTTTAATAGACCGCTGTAACTTTCGCTGCCATTATTGCGTTCCAGAAGGCGCAAAACTCGATTATCTTTTACAACAGGAATTACTCAATTATCAGGAATTATTATCCCTATTAAAAGAAGTATTTATTCCATTAGGATTTAATAAATTTCGTCTTACCGGAGGCGAACCATTATTACGTCCGGGGATAGTTGATTTTGTTGCAGAAGTTGCTTCTCTTTCTGGATGCGATGATTTAGCTATGACGACTAACGGTTTTTTGTTAGATAAATTAGCAAAACCGCTTTATGATGCTGGTTTGCGACGTATCAATATTAGTCTTGATTCGCTTAATCCAGAAATTTTTGACAAAATGATTGGTAATGGGGGAAAGTCTCGCTGGGAGCAAACTTGGCGAGGTATTCAAACAGCTTATGAAGTAGGTTTCAATCCTTTAAAGTTAAATGTAGTGATTATTCGAGGTGTAAATGATTCGGAGATTCTCGATTTAGCAGCTTTAACAATTGAGCAAAATTGGCACGTCCGTTTTATTGAATTTATGCCCATTGGTAATAGTAAATTATTTGACGAATCTACCTGGATTGCTTCTGTGGAATTACGTGAAAGTATTTCGCACAAATTCGGCTTAATTGAATCAAGTATAAAAGGAAATGGTCCGGCAGATGTTTTTAAAATTCCTGGTGCTAAAGGTACTTTAGGATTTATTTCGCAAATGTCAGAATGTTTTTGCGACAAATGCAATCGGATTCGTTTATCTGCCGATGGTTGGTTGCGCCCTTGTTTATTAAATGAAACTGGCCAAATTAATTTAAAAGATGCTTTACGCAATGGAGTGAATTCTTCTCAATTAAAGGAACAAGTAAGAGATTTACTGTTTCTTAAAGAGGAAATTAATTTTAAAGAGCGAGATAAGGGAACGCTTGGTGGTTATAACCGCACCATGTCACAAATTGGAGGTTGATTAACTCACAATCGAATGGCGGTAGTTGATGACACAAATTCCGACGGGTTGTAGAGATGTAGAATTGCTACGTCTCTACACGATTATGGGAAAAACTAATTATTTATCTTTGCGGTACATAAGAGTTAATGAAATAGAGGAAGATTTTGGTAATGTAGTATTGTTGCTAATACAGATTAGGAGGATTTTACTACTAAAATTGATCCTATTAAAAAAAACTGGTTATAATTTTTATCTAATATTTTTAAGTCATACTGGCAAATGTTAGCTGCTATACCTAATAGCGGATTAAAAGTTAAATTCAGAAAGTTAAAAAATAATGCAATATAAAAATCAGCATTCTCATAAACTAACAAAGCTAATCCTAACGACTTATCTTTGCTGTTTACCTCTAATAGCTTGCAACAACCAACAAAAAATCAGCCAAGATCAAACTTCACCAACCGCAGAAGCTCAAACAACTTCCCAAAAGGCACCATTATTATTATCACAAGCGTCACCACAAAATGATAATTATTTTCTTGACGATCAAATTTGGGGTGAAGCTGGAGATAAACAAAATTTACTTAAAGCAATTGATTATAGTTTAAACTATTTGCAAACACCACAGGCTTCTTCAGCTTATCAAAAATATATTATTCCGGAAATCACGCTTGAAAGAGTTGAAAAAAGCCTGAGCAGATTTCGTGAATTAGTTGTTAATTCTCAAAATGCTGAAGAATTACAGGCTGCTGTTAATCAAGAATTTGTATTTTATAAATCTATTGGTTCGGACGATCGAGGTAATATTTTATTTACTGGTTACTACAAACCAATTTACCAAGCAAGTCGCCAACCAACTTCAGTTTATCGCTATCCCGTTTATAGCTTACCCGACGATTTTAATACTTGGAGTAAACCCCATCCCACCCGTTTAGAATTGGAAGGTGCAGACGGTTTGCAAGCAGAAAAAGGTAAACTTAAAGGTAATAAATTATTTTGGTTAAAATCCCGCATAGATGCTTTTATTGCCCAAGTTCAAGGTTCTGCGGTATTAGAATTTCCTGATGGTACTACTACTTCAATTAACTATGCAGGAAATACCGACCATGAGTATGTCAGTTTAGGGAAAGAATTAATTAAAGATGGCAAATTGGAACAAGAAGGAATCAGTTTAGAAAAAGTTATTAATTACCTGGAGGAAAACCCCGAAAGCCAAGATGAATATCTACCTAGAAACCCCCGTTTTATCTTCTTTAAAGACACTAAAAACGCCCCCGCAATCGGCAGCCTCAATGTGCCAGTTACCCCAGAAAGATCAATTGCTACCGATAAATCCTTAATGCCTCCCGGTGCATTAGCAATTATTCGCGCACCTTTCCCATTTATTAACCAAGGGAAAATTGAGCAGCGTCTTGTAAGTCGCTACGTACTCGATCAAGATACAGGAGGTGCAATTAAATCTCCTGGTAGAGTTGATTACTATATCGGCGTTGGTAAAGAAGCAGGCGATCGCGCAGGTGCTATTGTCAATACAGGCGAGCTTTACTATCTATTATTGAAAGATTAACTAAAAAATTTTAGATTTTAGATTTTAGATTACAAGAAAGTAGGGTGTGTTATCGCAGAGCGTAACGCACCGCAATCAATGTTAGATTAAAAGTTTCGGTAAGATATATTCTTGAATCTTTCAATAAATAGAAAATACTTGGTGAAAACCTGTTACCAATTACCCTACTCCGGAAAAACTTTCACAGCATCATCTGCTATTGATATTTTTACAAATGTTCCTTCGGGTATTATTGTATCGGTCATTGTTCTAGCATGAATTTCTTTTCCAGAAGGAGTTTCTAAGCAATAGCGGTATTCTCTTCCTAAAAATCGCCGTTTGGTAATCTTTACTTGAGAATCTGTATCTGGTTTTAAAATACAATCTTCTTGGCGAATCATTACTTCACCACTATTTTGGCTGTGATTCTCCTCAATCTCAAAACAACCAATTTCAGTTTGCCAATCATTACCTTGACGACGGGCTGGTAAAAAGTTGGCTTGAGTCACAAATTCCGCTACAAAGCGGGATGCCGGATGGCTGTAAATTTCTTCTGGCGTACCTATTTGCTCCAAGCATCCTTGACGCATCACCCCGACTACATCTGCGATCGCCAGAGCTTCTTCTTGATCGTGAGTAATAAAAACAGCCGAAGTTCCAGCAAGTTTAAGAATATCTCTAATTTCTTCTCGCAATTGTAATCTAACTTGAATATCAAGATTAGACAACGGTTCGTCCAAAAGCATCAATTTTGGTTTTGGTGCTAAAGCACGGGCTAAAGCAACTCGCTGCTGTTGCCCCCCAGAAAGTTCGTAAGGATACCGTTTTGCTAAAGTTTCTAACCCTACCAAGCTTAAAACTTCTGAAACCCTTTGTTTAACTTGCTGTTTATTCGACTTTTTTAAGCCAAAAGCAACGTTTTCCGTTACCGTTAAATGGGGGAATAAGGCGTAATCTTGAAACACAATTCCAATATCGCGTTTTTCTGGTGGTACCCAACCAGTCGGAGAGCAAACTTTCTGTTCCCCAATTTGAACTTCTCCAGTTTGAGGAAATTCAAAACCACCAATTATTCGCAACAGAGTTGTCTTACCGCAACCCGAAGGACCTACTAAAGCTAGTATATCTCCTTCTTGCAACTTCAAAGAGACATTATTCACCGCAGGAATCTTACTTTCTGCAAAGATTTTTTTTATATTTTGTAAGCTAAGAATTTCTTTTGGCATTTTGGTAATTGATAATTGGTAATTGATAGTAGACACAAGTAAGCTATATACAGTTTTTTAGTTTAAATATTAACTAAAGCTCTATAAATTATAGTTAAAAATTAATTAGCTTTACTGCTAAAAACGATTATTTAGTGAGTAATATATTTACTGTAAAGTATCATAATAATTTTAACTTACTCTCTGTTACTTTTCCTCAGCGCTCTCTGTGTTTTCTGCGGTTTTAATCATTCATATACAACCAGATTTGATATAAAATAGTAGCTTTATTATCACCATATTTACTCCAACAATCGTAGCAATTATAAATAATTATTTTCAGACTTTTTGATTAGCTTTCTCCTGGGATAAAACAAAAAATGTTGATGTCATAGATACTACTAATATCATTAGTGAAGCTGCCGCCGCATCCGCAAAATCAACGTTTTCTGTAGCTTTCCAAATTTCTACCGCTAAAGTATCAAACCCTATCGGTGATAGCAGCATGGTGGCGGGTAATTCTTTCATTGCTGTAAGAAACACCAATACCGTACCGCTTAAAATACCCGGACTTACTAAAGGTAAAGTGACTTGTTTTAAAGTCTGCCAGGATGATTTACCTAAACTACGCGCTGCTTCTTCTATTTGAGGATTTACTTGTAATAAAGAAGTACGCACCGTTCCGATTGATTGCTGCAAAAATAATATCAAATACGCAAAAATCAGCATCGGTAAAGTTTGATATAAAAATGGTAAATAATTAGCACCAAAAAATACTAATGATAAAGCTACGACAATTCCCGGTACGCCAAAACAAATATAGGTTGCACGCTCAACTACAGCAATAATTTTAGAAGGGAAACGTACTGATAATATCGCAATTGGTAAAGCAAATAAAGTTGTGACAACTGCTGCTAAACCTGCTGCGGTAATTGAATTAACAGTTGGCTGTAGTAAGTTAATAAATTCGTATTCATTTAATAATCCTTGAATTAGCCAAAATACAATAGTAATTACGGGTAATACCACACCCAAAAAAGTAATTATCGCGCAAAAAATAAGAGATGGTAACTTCCATTTTCCTAATTTAACCAGTTTCCCTGGACGAAATGATGAAGTACCGCGAGTGTAGTAAGCAGCACGGGAACGCATTCGATATTCCAACCACAAAATAAACATTACTATCATTACCAACACCAAAGATAAAGCCGCAGCAGCATCGCGGTTAAAGCTAACTTGATATCGGATAAAAATCGCCTGGGTAAAGGCATCGAACTGCATTAAGGAAGGAGTACCAAAGTCTCGTAAAGCATACAAGGCTACCAATAAACCTCCGGCAATCAATGATGGATATAACTGCGGTAAAACTACTTTGAAAAAAGTTTCTCTACCGTTGTAACCCATACTGCGAGCAGCTTCTTCCAAAGAAGGATCTAACCCTTGCAATGCCGAACGCAGACTTAACAACATATAGGGATAGGTAAACAAAGTCAATGCCAAAATTGCACCAAACCAACCATAAATAGAAGGTAACTCCTCCACCCCCAAAGGCTTTAGTAAAAGTTGGAGAAAACTACCCCTCGGAGCAAAAGCGCCAATTAAAGCAAAACTACCAACATAACTGGGAACCGCCAAAGGCAATGTAGTTACTACTAACCAAAAACGTCGCTTTGGTAAATCCGTTCGCACGGTTAAAAACGCCAAAGGTACAGAAATTAGTGCTGATAATAACGCGACAACCGCCATCAAAACAATACTATTGAACAAAATTATCAGATTTTGCTGGCGGGTGAATAATTGCAATAACTCTTCCCCACCAGCATACGTCGCACGAATCACCAAATAAAACAACGGTAAAGCGATCGCAATTGCTATTACCACCGCTGCGACACTCAGAAATAAGGGAGGGCGAACCGCCTTTGACACTTTTTTGATACTCCAGTTTTTATGTATTGGGAGAGGGGGGAGAGGGGGAGATGGGGAGACAAGGGGATGGGGAGACAAGGAGACAATTCCTAACTCCTAACTCCTAACTCCTAATTCTTAACCTTTAACCTGTTAAACGACTCCTGCTTGTTCGAGTAACTTTAAGGTTTGTTCCAAGCTATCAAGTTTCGATAAGTCAATATTAGGAGGATTGAGTTTATCTAAAGGTACTAACGAACTATCCGTTTCTACTCCTTTTGCCAAAGGATACTCGTTAGTCTCGGTGGCGAAATATTTTTGCGCGGCGGGGCTAACCATATACTTGATAAATGCTTGAGCATCTTCTGGTTGATCGGTAGATTTGAGCATTGCTAACCCTGCAACGTTAATCATTGCACCAGCATCCCCATTGGTGAAGTGATGGGCAACGGGGAAGTTAGGATCGTCTTTAGTAAAACGAGGTAGATAATAGTGATTTACCAATCCCAAATCAACCTCACCCCTTCCTAAAGCTTCGACTATTGCCACATTGTTTCCGTACTTCTTGACATCGTTGGCTTTCATCGCTTTCAACCACTCCAATGTCTTTTCATCACCTTCCATAATCCTCATTCCCGTGATGAATGACTGAAACGAACCGTTTGTGGGTGCCCAAGCAACTTTTCCGCGCCATTTTGGTTGAGTTAATTCCCAAACTGAGGAAGGCAGTTCGCTTTGTTTGACTAACTTGGTATTGTAATCAACTACACGAGCGCGTCCGGATACTCCTACCCAATTTCCCGTAGGAGAGCGAAAGCGAGAATCTACTTCTTCAAGTATCTCCGACGAAATCGGTTGAGTGCGTTGTTGCTCTTCCAAAGCCCCCAATGCACCCGCATCTTGTCCTAAAAATACGTCAGCTTTACTATTTTCGCCTTCTTCTAAAAGCGCGATCGCCAACTCGGAGGTTTTACCGTAGCGCACTTGAATCTTTAAGTCCAAATCTTTGGAAGCTTTTTCGAGTATGGGGGAAACTAGCTTCTTGTTTCTACCGGAATAAACAACGAGAGTTTTAGAATTATCGCTAAGTGCTTCACACCCCGCGCAGATGACTAAAGAAGCAACCAATCCCATTAATAAAAATTTTTGTCGCATTTTCTTGAATCTTTTCTCCAGTAGAACAATTAGCTGTTTGTAGTTAAGTCATCAAGACATCACCTATGACATTCGTGTATTAAGTCTTACATTTTAACGCCAAACAGCACGTTTTTACTGCTATAGAAGCATTAATCAAAGTTAATTTTACTACCTTTGTAGTTTTCTGTACTTAATCAAAAGCTAAATGCTTTTTTCAATAAATAACCATTAACCTCTATACAATTTCTCTATAGCTTTGCTTAATCGCTGTAGTTAACGATAACATTTATCAACTACTATGTAATGTATAACGAGTACATTTGATTGTAAAGCCGACGAAGCAACCAGAAACTAAGAAAATTTTGCTATCAATATTTAAACGCTAGGTAAATGGGCGGTAAGCACGAATCGAGCAGAAGCAGCAATATAAAAGACGGCGAAACGATTTTCGGGCAAAGGCTCCATAAGCTAAGGGAGTCGATAAACAGACAACCGCAAAAATAACTAATTCGTTCAGAATCGATTTATGCTTCCGTTTCAATACTTCCATCGCATCAAATATCAATCCCAAAGCTACTATTGCATAAATTTAGGTGAATCCATAACCAACCCGCTAATAAAATGGCGTTAAGCGAAGCTCACCGAAGGTATATACAAACTGGTGTCATGGAATACATCTAGAACATTTAAAATTATTTATAATAATTTGCAATAAGTTATAATGTACTATCTAAAGTTTTATGGAAGCGATTCATTGCTTGCAGATTGTAATATTTGAGGAATAAGCAGAATTTAGACTATATACTTAACAATTTTCAATTTGCATTTATAGTTATAGAGTTATATTTTAGGGATGAAAATAGAAAGAGCAACATCTGCATATGCCTTGTTAATTAATACCGTAAGAACGGTAGTATTAGGAACAGTTAGCGAGACGGGTATTCCTAATATTAGCTACGCACCTTTTATTATGGATGAAGCTAAAAATATTTATATTTTTGTGAGCAAGCTTTCCATTCATACTTATAATCTTCAAGCAAACGGTAAAGCCAGCGTAATGTTAATTGAAGATGAAACTAAAAGTAAACAAATTTTTGCGCGTCGTCGTTTAACGTATTCCTGTAATGCAACTGTTATTGACAAAAATAGTACAGAATGGGACTATATCACCAACCAATTTGATAAAAGATTCGGAAATATTGTTTATATATTCCGTAACTTACCAGATTTGAATATTATCAAATTTACCCCTTATGAAGGACTTTTCGTAATGGATTTTGGTCTAGCTTACAAGATTATTTCTAGTGATTTAAATCATCTAATCCAGATTACAGAAGCAAGTTGCGATGAAAAAGAAAACTAATTTATATTTATTTTAGCTTTCAATAATTACCTTAATTTAGACAGAAAATATATATCAAAATAGAATTAGATTTATTATAATCTTCTGGGCATGGAAAAAACTTAAACAAAAATCCGTTAGATCGCATTATATTTATGCATTTCAACTATAATTGAAAATATTGTCAAGATATTTGATATAAATTATCAATAAGTGTTTTATACTAAGAATATGTGAGAAGCATCGTCCAAAATAATTGGATGAGCCATTCTTTACGAAGCGGGCTGATGCTAAACAGAGGGATGCAATTATCGAAGGCATCTATAAATATTTAGATTTAGTCACAGCCTCTGGGTTAGATATCCTCTTTCACCAATTACCAGAGGCTTTTTTTATTTAAAATCGGGCTGTAGGATATATTCTTGCAGCCCGATTTGAGCATCATGGAGCAAAGCATATTAACACTCTAAAAATTAGATTTTATACAGATTGCTTGTATAGTACTACGTTTTCAGGTTAGAACATTCTTCTATTCCCTGTTCCCTGTTCCCTGTTCCCTGTTCCCTTTTAAGCAAAACGTGATGTCCTAATCTATATGCGTAGTGCTATACCATTCTAGGGGGAGAAGGGGAAGAAGTCAGATTATAAGGCAGCTATATAAATCTATCGGCGTTGCTGAATCCGGGTATGGATTTAAATGTAGAGACGCGATATATCGCGTCTCTACAACCGTTTCGGTTTTCCAATCAACCCGTTTCATACATCAAATCAGCAACGCCAATCTATTTTCTTTAATATTTAATTAACAATAATAGATAAACTGATTATCTATTTGTAGCCTATATTTCTTGCTTATTCAATTTAATGCAACATACTATCAACACTAATAACCGATATTACTAATATATTGGTCTTTTTAAGCATATAGCAATAACACTGTATTGCTGATAATGTGAGCTTTTAGTTCTAAAAAAGGATCAAAACCGCTAAAAAAGTTTCGCTTTGGATGTGTCTTGAATACTTAACAGCTTTTATGCTCGCGGAGCATTGGCTGTTTTTTTTCTAATCTTTATTTGAATTTGTGTGAGGAGAGAAGTGAAAAATATCTGGAATTTATTAGCAAGTCCATTTATATTTGCGACTTTGATTTTAAGTGCGACATCAGTTGCAGCAGAAACGGTAACAACATCGGGAAATATTCAAGAAGAAACTTTAGGGCAGGTAAATTCTGTATCTCAGTTTTCTGACGTACAGCCTACAGACTGGGCATTTCAATCGTTACAGTCTTTGGTAGAGCGTTATGGCTGTATTGCTGGATATCCGTCGGGTACTTTTCGCGGTAATCGAGCATTAACAAGATATGAATTTGCTGCGGGTTTGAATAGATATATGGAGTTGGGCTGTAACCTTGGGATTACCTGATTTCGGTAAAAAGGGTAATTTGGCTGGCGTGATTTTTGGTATGAATCCTAAAGTTACAGATTCCAATATTCCTGGTTTCACTAAGCAAGATAGTTCCTATCACATCGAGGGATTTTATCAGCACAAGGTAAATGACAATATCAGTATTACTCCAGGAATTATCTGGGTAACGGCACCCGGTAATGATAATAATAATAATGATGCGATAATTGGTACTATAAGAACTACCTTTACTTTTTAATATTTCACCTTATTAAGATCGGGTTTGTGGTGAGCATTTTAATCCTCAACATAAGAATTTCGGACTTTCACAGCGATAAGGGGAAATATAGTGTTTCAGACATTTTAGATCCCCCCAACCCCCCTTAAAAAGGGGGGCTTACGTAAGCTTTTCTTGTTCTGCGAATTAATATTAAACAACAAGACATTGTTCCAATTGACAGATCATTTTTTCCGCGTCTAAATTTCGTCCGATAAAAACCAGTTGATTAGATGGAGTTGTTGTCCATTCATCTCTTTGAAAATTACAACGCTTGCCGCTAAGTTGAAAAATATGTCGCAGTTTACTTCCTTGATACCAAATAATTCCTTTTCCTCTATATACTGTTTTTGGTAATTGTTCGTCTAAAAATTTATTGAATTTCTCAACACTTAAAGGTTTATCGCTTTGGAAGGAAACTGACATAAAATTATCTTCTTGCAACCGATCCTTAGAAGATGAGTTAATATTATGCTGTAAAGACGAACTTGAAAGCGTTTTTAAGTTAGAATCACCCACATCTAAAATTAAAGGTAAAGAAATTCTCCCGTATTCACAACGGATAATTTTAGCACCGACTTTAACAGAATTAATATATTCTTCTACTTGCTGAAGTTGCGCTGAGGATACTAAATCTATTTTATTTAATAAGATAATATCGGCATAAATAATTTGTTCTAAAGCAATTTTATTATCAAAATTTTGATTATTAAAGTTTTCTGCATCGACAACTGTTAAAATAGAATCTAAACGAGTCACATCTCTTAAATCGCTGCTGCTAAAAGTCATCATTAAAGGTATGGGTTCGGCTAAACCAGTTGTTTCAATAACTATGTAATCGATATTATTACCCTCTAAAACTTTATTTACAGCATCAATTAAACTAGCATTGATTGTACAACATATACAGCCATTACTAAGTAGCATCATATCTTGATCAATAGACACTAAAAGCTGACTATCAATATTGATTTCCCCAAATTCGTTGACTAAAACAGCTATTTTTAAATTCTGACGATTGGTTAAAATTTGATTTAACAAAGTAGTTTTACCACTTCCGAGAAATCCTGTAATAATTGTCACAGGTGTTTTTTGTTTGGGAAGTTTTATGTTGTGGTTCATAACTAGAGGAATTCGGTTTAATTCCTGTAACTATTGGTATGGTGAAGGAATAGGGAATAGGGAACAGGGAACAGAAAAGAGATTAAATAAGGTCTATAGCAATCTTATCTGATTTGTAAGAATTTGAGATATTTTTCAAACTTAGTTTTAGAGAATGTTTAGAAATACCAAAAATTTAGCCGCCTTAACAGGTTAAAGCAGCTAATAACTGGGTTAAAGCAGACTAAAACCTAGAATTTCGCAAAAAACGCCGGTTTATCTTAATAAAAAAAATAGTGAAATAATTAGTGAAATATAAATATCAAAAAAACCTTCCCAGTAACTGTTTTTAAAGATTAAACGAAATATCATGTGCTTGAAATGCAGTTTTGTGAAACTTCTGTAAAGTTGTACAAGCAAGACTGAACCTTCCGCGCAGGAGACAGCAGTAGATGCTTAAACATATTTTTACTAAAACCCCCATAGCTCTCAGACAGTTGATGAAAGAAAAAAACTGTTTTGGAATTGCTGTGGCTGGTATTGCTTTCGCAAATATTTTAATGTTCTCCCAAATGGGGTTTGAAGCTTCATTATTTGATAGTTCAACCGCACCACACAAAAGCCTAAATGCCGATTTAGTCATAGTTAATCGCTACTTTGAGTCTATATATTCAGTTAAAGACTTTCCTCGACGACGCTTACATCAAGTTTTGGGATTCGATGGAGTAGAATCTGTTAGTCCGTTGTACATCAATTCCGGAAAGTGGAAGAATCCCCAAACCCTTCACAGCCAGACTATTTTAGTGTTCGGTACCGATCCGCGCACTACAGCATTTAAGTCTCCTCAAGTCAATCGAAATATCTCTGAATTACAGAAGCCAAACACGTTGTTATTTGACCAAACATCCTTACCAATATTTGGTCCTATAGGCACTTTATTTCAACAACAATCAACCGTTGAAACCGAACTCAACGGTATAAAAATTCGAGTTAGTGGCTTGTTTGACTTAGGTGCATCCTTCGCAGCATATGGTAACGTAATTACCAGCGATACAACATATTTATATTTATTCCCTCAGTCTTCTGTTAGTAAAGTTAAGCTTGGTTTGGTCAAACTAAAAAGCGATGCCGATATCGATCAAATTCGTAAAAACTTGGAAACAGCTTTACCCCAAGACGTAAAAATTTTTACAGTACCAGCTTTTGAAGCCGCAGAAAAAGCTTATTGGGCAAAAACTACACCCATCGGTTTTGTATTTGGCTTTGGTGTAATTATTGCCTTTCTTGTAGGTACTATGGTCGTGTATCAAATTATGTATTCCGATGTCGCCACTCACTTACCGCAATACGCCACTCTTAAAGCAATGGGATATCGCGATCGCTATTTAGTCGGGGTATTAATGCAAGAATCATTAATATTAGCGATATGCGGCTACATCCCAGCGTTCGCAGTATCTTGGCTAATCTATGACATTGCAGCTTTCTTGACGCTGCTACCTATTTATATGACTACTCAAAGAGGTATTATAGTATTTCTATTAACAGTAACTATGTGCTTGATTTCCGGGTTAACAGCGATAAGAAAGTTACAATCTGCCGACCCTGCCGATGTATTTTAGTTGTATTTTTAATGTATTTTGAATCTTGCATCTTGCAAGCTATTGTAAAAAGCACTCTAGTAGTCTAAGTTTGCTTTGTTGAGGAGTGGACAAACATATGCAAATTACAAATCTGCTGACAGCCGGTGGGATAGTAATGATACCACTGCTGTTCTTCTCGATGTTAGTATTGACACTAATTATCGAACGCATCCGATTTTGGGTAAAGATAAATAGCCGTCAAAGCCGCATAGTAGAAGAAGTACTTAAACTTTATCGTCGAGATAACGTTGTTAGTGCCTTAGAAAAACTCAAGCAAAATACCGATTTACCCATTGCTCGGATCTTTTTAGCAGCTTTGGAATTAGAAGAAGCAAACCCAGAAGAATTTCGTCTAGCATTAGAAAGCGAAGCACAAGCCGAAATACCTTTACTAAAACGCTTTCAAAACATCTTCGATACAGTGATTTCTCTTTCACCACTCTTGGGACTTTTAGGAACCGTTTTAGGATTAATTGCTTCTTTCGCTTCACTCAACCTTGGTAACGTTGGAGGTACCCAAACAACCAACGTTACTGGTGGAATCAGCGAAGCATTAGTTTCCACAGCAGCAGGATTAATAGTTGCTATCTTTACATTATTATTTGCCAACACATTCCGAGGATTATATCAGCGACAAATCGCATTAATTCAAGAATACGGCGGACAATTGGAATTACTTTATCGTCGTCATTACGAACGGGAAGACAAGTTAGGAGTTAGGAGTTAGCAGTGAACAGTTATCAGTGAACAGTGAACAGTGAACAGTGAACAGTGAACAGTGAACAGTGAACAGTTATCAGTGAACAGTGAACAGTGAACAGTGAACAGTGAACAGTTATCAGTTAGCAGTAACCAATGCCCAATGCCCAATGCCCAATGCCCAATTACCAATTACCAATTACCAATTACCAAATCAAATTAGATTATGAAACTGCCAGAAGAACCAGATATTCCAGCACAGATTAATATTGTACCGATGATTGATGTGATATTCGCTATTTTGGCGTTTTTTATTATGTCATCGTTATTTTTGACAAAATTAGAAGGATTACCAGTAAATTTACCATCAGCGTCATCGGCACAACAGCAACAAGCAACAGAACCAATTGCAGTCACAATAGATGAGTTAGGTACAATAAGCTTGAACCGACAACCCATTACCCTTGATAATTTGGATACTAAAATTAAAACTTTAGCCAGCGCAAATCAAGAACGTTTAGTAATAGTTAATGCAGATGAAAAAGTAAGCCACGGAAAAGTAGTCGCTGTTATGGATAGATTGCGAGCAATACCTGGAGTTAGATTGGCGATCGCCACTGAAAAACCATAATTATTCTTTTAGAATTTCTTATAATTTACCTATTTTGACGGTAGGGATAAAGTTTGTCAGCGGAAGTTGTATTACAACTATCAATCGGTAAGAAGAAAAAATATGAAAAACATTAACTTTTGAACTGAAAATATGAAAAAGACTATTTGGGTAAACGAACAAATAGATCCCTCCGGGTTGATTTACGCTTGTATTGCTTGCTGTAACGAATCTCAAGCAAAAGATTGCCACGAGTCTTTTAAAAATAACTTGAATGAAGTACAGTTGGCAGCCGGTTGGATAGCGCGAATGAGAACAGTAGAATCCTGGGATGAGGTTCCAGTTAATTCTTTAAAATTAAATTAATAAATAATGGGGAATGGGGCATAGGGCATAGGGCATAGGGCATGGGGAATGGTAATAGCGAGTTTTCCTTCTGGCATTACAAAGCCTTGTTTATGCTTTCTATTTTCCACTGCCTACTCCCCACTCCCTAGTTATGATTAAAATTTGGTTGCGTTAACCTACACATATAATTTTTTATTGATAATTGTTCGTTGATAACTGATAATTGAATTGATAATAATTATCCAGAATTATAGTTACTATCTATACAATGGATAAAAATTTGGAAAAACCCTATTTAATTAGTGAGCTATCCAAAAATTTTCTCTTTCAAAAAAGACTATAAAATCAACTTAGTCAGTGAAAGGGGAGAAGAAATTCAAATTTCAATTCATTCCCCTACTCGGTATATTCGTGAAAACTGCCAACGAATATTACCAGATTGGAACAACAAGTTAGAAATGTCGGTAGCGATTGTTTTACAACAATCTCAGTTTGCACTTACAGAAACTTCACCCAAAATAGAAGCAGAAAAACAGCGCTTGCGTTTCATATTTATGAGGTTTGCTTGCGATGTCGCATTCGATTTAAAAGATAAACAATATCTGACAGACTTAATAGATCCCCGTACCGGCTATCCATTGCTATCTCGCCCCGGACAAATTCCTCACGACGATACCGCAGTTGTCAAAACATTGCTTAAATACCCAATGATTTGCAACAAATGCCGCGTATTAATTCATCCCAAATGGGGAACCGCAGTTTATCCAAGTATTTTAATCTCAGCAGCACCCAGAATCATCATTGGCCGAACAATTCAAAGCATTTCTACCTTACACGGATGGCAGGAAGTCAGTGAGCAGTGAGCAGTGAACAGTGAGCAGTGAACAGTTATCAGTGAGCAGTTATCAGTGAACAGTTATCAGTGAGCAGTTATCAATTCTAAACTCCTAACTCCTAACTCCTTCCCCCCCCTCTCCCCATCTCCCCATCTTAACCCTTCTTCGGCTTCCGGAGTGGCTTAGCATCAATTGGTCCGAGCATTCTATTGAGGGCGCGTAATTGTTCTGCTGTTCCCATACCTATCATTACATCCCCTGACATTAAAATAGTATCTGCTGTGGGGCCGCCAATTAAGTCGCCATTAGCACGACGAATCGCTAAAACTAATGCTCCGGTTTGCGCTCGCAGTCTTGCTTCTCCTAAAGTTTGACCGACAAAAGGGCAAGTATTATGGTCAATTAAAACTTCTTCCATGTAAAGTTCGCGACCTCTTCCTGATATAATCCCGTCTACGAAATCCATTACTTGGGGTCTTAAAGCAGCAGCAGCCATTCTTCTACCGCCGGTAATGTAGGGTGAAACTACTGCATCTGCACCGCCTCGCTGAAGTTTTTGTACCGCTTCTTCCGTACTGGCGCGGGCGATCGCCCTAATTCTTGGGTTAAGTGTTTTTGCGGAGAGTACTATATATAAATTTTCCGCATCCGATGGTAATGCAGCAACGATACAAATAGCTCTATCTACTCTCACAAGCATCAGTGTTTCATCTAGAGTTGCATCACCTTGATATATTGTGTAACCTTCTTCTTGAGCTTTTCTTACAGTATCTACTTCCGAATCAACAATTACAAAAGATACACCTTCTGCCTCAAATTCTTGGGCAATTTGACGACCTGTACGACTGAATCCGCAAATAATATAATGTCTAGATAATGATTCCATTGTGCGCCGTTGTTGTCTGAGTCGAATTCCTTCTTGAAAATATCCTTGGATTACCGCTTCTGTAAATCGATTAACGATATAACCAATGGTGACTACGCCCATTAAAATTAAGGCAATAGTAAATAATCTTCCCCGACTTCCTAAAGGTTGAGTTTCGCTATAGCCAACGGTTGACAAGGTAATGAACGTCATGTAAGTAGCGTCTTCCCACGTCCAACCTTCTACAAATCTGTACCATAAAGTTCCTGTTAGCAACACACCACAAAGGGACAGTGTTCCAATCATTAACTCTTGCTGGATGCGACGATATTTTTGCTCTAATATCGAAAAAACGGGTTTTTTCATCGCTCTCCAAGTTTACAGACCGTTCGCGAATATGAATAAAATTAAAAAATAAAATTATAAATAATTTTTGACACGATTGTTTGATAACTTTGTAATATTAATTACTAATTATTTGATTATCAAACATAATTACTTTCTTCTCTTTCTACTCACTACTCCCTTAAAGCCGGTAATCTTTCCGAGGGATAGAAATAGTTTTTATATTGATAGAATAAACAACGCATGACAAATAGTGTTATCACACGACATTGAATGGTAACATGATTTTTAGTGGATAAATATTATTCTTCAGTAGCCAAGATATTTCACGAATCTCGCGGAATTTCCTACGCTCTTTTACGGTAGAAAAGCACGCAAGATGTCAACATCCTCCGCTAGCATTCAAATTTTTACATCATAAATTGCTTTTTTTAGGAATTGCACAATTAAGCCAAAATTCTACAAACGAAAGTAATACCGGAGTAATTGGACTAATCAAATATTTGAATAAAAAATCTGCTATTGGGGTTTTTTGAGGACGGTTGAGAAACAAACTTGCTGCAACAATGGCAATACAAGCGATTATTGCGGTGATATAGAAAAACGGAATGTAACTCCCGGCGATCGCTTTGACGATTGCAATAGTAAAAATACCTGATAAACCACCACTACCAAAGGAAGTAAACATCAAACCATAATTACTAGGATAATTATTTAATCCGAAAAAGCTTAAAGTTGCTGCCGGAGCTACAGCTAACCAAGCACCCAAACACAACCAAAAGATGGAATAGGCAACGAGAAAATTAATTAATTGTCCTTGAGAAGTATTCCACATTATTACCGATGCCGTTAAAATTAATATATTGATAATAATGATGGTCAATTTGGGTTTTAAACGGTCATTTAACCAACCAAATAAAGGACGACCAATTCCATTAAAAGTCGCGAATAAAGGAACTGCAAAACCTAATTGTTCTGGTTGAAGTCCGACAACTTCTTTTCCTACCTGTGCTGTAGTGGCAATTGCTGTAAGCCCCACAAAAGTACCCACAGAATAACAAATCCATAACCCATAAAATGATTGGGTTTGTATCATTGGTAAATCTGGAGAATTATTAGTTTTATTTGGCGAATTACCTTCAACCCGATTAGAATTACTTGCTTCGGGATTATAACCATCAGGTAGCCAGCGCTTCGGAGGCATTTTCAAAACTTGTGCGATCGCCAATATAATACATGTAAATGCAATACCTAAAATCACAAAGCTATTTCTAATTCCAAAGGCTTTGATTAAATTAATTGCTAATGGAGCAGTTACCAAAGGAGAAAGCCCAAACCCCACAACCGTCATACCCACAGCAAAACCCTTTCGTTCGGGAAACCAGCGAGCGGCAACCGCAAGGGGAACACCATAAACAATACCAACTCCAATACCCGTAATTACGCCATAACTAATAATTAAAAAAAGTAAATTTGGAGCAATACTAGAAAGTAAATAACCAATTCCGACAATAATACCACCAGTCGCAGTCATAATCCGGGGACTAAATCGATAAATATACAATCCGCTAATCGGCATTGCTAAAGTAAACATTATCCCCAACACCATAAAAGGTAGTAGAATTGTTCCCGGTTTTGCTTGTAGTGCGGTTTCAAAAGGAGTACTAAAAATACTCCAGGAATACACCGTTCCCAAACATAGTAAAACAATCAAACCAAGAGGAATAAAAAACCACCTTCCTAATTCAGGTTTAAGTCCAAATAGTCTTTCGTTTTTGGGAAAATCAAAATAATTCATCTATTACCACGTTCTTACAACTTAATTAGGACTTACGCAGCGATAACGTAAAATATAGTGTTACAGACATTCTAGATCCCCCCAACCCCCCGCTAATTTGGAGGGCTTTCGTAAGTCCTATTAATCACAATATTTTGAGTATTTTCGTACCCAAAAGCAACCCTTTGAATTCTATGCAATCATAATTTTGCACCAATTACTCAGTACGTTAGTATTATCAAATTGAATAAATATCCTATAAATTCTTATAGTTACCATCGATTATATATATTGCTACTTTTTAAACTGCCTCTATCCAAGAAAATAATTTCCAAATAATTAGATAAATAGTACAATAAATTAGTCAAGTTAAGATAAATATAATGTGATACGCCTCTTATATTCTCTTAGTTGATAATTAATGTTAAATTTTAAAATTTCTTTGATACTCCAAGTATAAAATAAGACTAACATACATAAAAAGAGTAGATAATAAAACCTGTATTAATTGTGGATAATTTTATGCGTATATTTTGAATATTTTACTGAGACTGTAAATCAAAATATAGAACAAATTATTGATATTGATTTGAATATTACCTTTATTTTTATTTAAAGTAAGATGAATAACTATAATTTATCGACCATAGAAAAATATCAAATGACAGGTTTGATTGATTATAGCGAGATAAAATCATTATCGGAAATTTGGGAAATTGCCGCGAATAAATTTAGTGATGTTACTGCCTTAATCGATCCACACGGTAAAATATTTGCAAATCTAACTTATTCGCAACTGCACTACCAAATTCAACAATTTGCCGCTGGAATTCAAGCTTTAGGTGTACCTCAAAATCCCCAGGAAAATATACCTCCAAGAGTAGCTTTATTTGCCGATAATAGTCATCGTTGGATGATAGCCGATCAAGGAATCATGATGGCAGGTGCAGCAAATGCGGTACGCTCTTCGGCAGCAGAAAGGGAAGAATTATTATACATTTTAGAACATAGTGGCAGTATTGGTTTAGTCGTAGAAAATATCAAAACTCTAGATAAACTTGCGCCGGAAATATATGATAATTCGTCGAATATATCATTACAGTGGATAGTCTTATTATCTGAAGAAGAACCTAACAAAAGTAAAAATATTCAAGATAGTCAAACAGAGATAAAAATAATTAACTTTTCCCAATTAATCCAGCTAGCAACTAATTTTAAATTCCAGCCTCCCGAGAACAATCCTCAAAAATTAGCGACATTAATGTACACATCTGGAACTACTGGAAAGCCTAAAGGTGTGATGCTTACCCACAGAAATTTAATCCATCAAATTAGTAATCTCACCGCAATTCTTCAACCGAATGTCGGCGATAAAACCCTGAGTATATTACCTACTTGGCATTGTTTTGGGCGATCGGGAGAGTATTATACACTTTCTCAGGGATGTACCCAAATTTATACAAATCGTCGTTATCTAAAACAGGATTTACTCGAATATAAACCCCAATATGTTATTGGAGTTCCCCGACTGTGGGAATCAATTTATGAAGGAATTCAGAAATCATTCCGCAATAAATCGCCACGAATGCAAAAATTAATTAATAATTTCCTTAAGGTGAGTGAGAGATACATCAAAGCTGTCCGTACTTGGAAAAAACTTGATTTAGAAAATTTAAATCCCACCAAAGCCGAAATTATTAATGCTTGGAAAACCACTATATTATTAGCACCATTACATTTTCTCGGTGAAAATATTGTCTATAAACAAATTCAACAGGCAACGGGAGGCAATATAAAACAATTAATTTGTGGTGGTGGTGCCCTTGCCCAAAATTTGGAAAACTTTTTTGAAATTGTAGGGATTGAAATATTAGTTGGTTACGGATTAACAGAAACATCTCCCGTACTTTCCGCACGTCGATATTACCGAAATTTGCGAGGTAGTTCCGGTAAACCTATTCCTGGAACCCAATTTAAAATTGTGGACTTAGAAACCCGAAAAACCCTACCTATAAATACACCGGGTTTAGTGTTGGCAAAAGGAGAACAGTTGATGCAAGGGTATTATTTAAACCCCGAAGCCACTAGAAAAGCAATTGATTCCGAAGGATGGTTTGATACAGGTGATATTGGTTGGTTAACCACAGAAAATCAAATAGTAATAACTGGTAGAGCAAAGGATACGATTGTGCTAACAAATGGGGAAAATATCGAACCCCAACCAATAGAGAGTGCTTGTCTGCGAAGTCCCTACATCGACCAAATTATGATTGTGGGACAGGATAAAAAATCATTAGGCGCTTTAATTATTCCTAATATTGAAGCTTTAGAAGCATGGCTGTTAAATCAAAATTATAATATTGCTAATTCTGACATAAATGCCAATTTAAATCATCAAATAATTCGTGACTTATTCCGAGAAGAATTAAATCGGGAAGTTCGCAATCGTCCAGGATATCGTCGCGATGATGAAATAATTGTTTTTGAATTAATCCCCGAACCTTTTACCATCGAAAATGGTTTATTAACTCAAACATTGAAGATTCGTCGCAATGTGGTAAGGGAACGCTACAGTACGGCGATCGCGAATTTATTTTCATAACTAATCTAACTCATCAGGATTCACTCCCAACTCGCGCAATTTTTCAGCTAATTTATCAATCTTTCTTTGTGCTGCTTCTGCTTCTTGTTTTGCAATAGTTACTTCTTCTTCAGGCACGGGTATTAAATCACCTTCTAAGGTAAACCACCGCAGCCATAATCTATCAATATTGCGAAATGAACCTTGCCATAATCCCAAACTTAATCCTAATTCCGTTATCGGTACATTTCCTTGAGTAATATCTACCGCTTGATAATGTCCACCTACCAAATGAAATGCCTGTAGCTCATTGGTATAGCGGCTAAATACTATATAGTAGGGAATCCGCAAAATTTGTTCGTAAACTTTCCACTTTGTAGGTGGTTTATTCGCTTTACTTTCCGTTTGTCCTAAATCTTCTTCTTCCGTACCGGGAGACAATAATTCTACAACAACAAAAGGATTTACTCCTTCTTGCCAAGTTACATAACTCAAACGTAAATCCCGATTTTCGTATAGCTTCGGTACACCTACAACACCAAACCAATCCGGGCGTTTATACCACTGCGGATGTCGGACATCATAATATAAATTCAAATCCGCAGCACTGTAAACTTGTTCTTGATTCCAATTAACCGGAAGAAACGTTAAAAACAACAACAAGGGCTGTAAAAAGTGGAAATCGTCTGGCAAACCTGGTTCCTCTGGGTTCTCACTAGGTAAATCATACATTGTCGGGAGAATTTCTTTAGGAGGAAGCGGAGGTTCAGATTGAGGAATGGAAATCATTTTTTAATTAGGGAATTGGGGATTGGGCATGGGGCATTGGTAATTTTATAATTAGAATGCCTTTTCTATTAGGTTATCTTCTTTTATTAAGACTGTTTTAATAGACATCTCCGGAAATTAAATACGCGTCACCCATAAACCTTGTAGAGACGCGATATTATGACCTTGCGGTCACGCTGCGCTAACGCGTCTCTACATCTTTTTCGGAGATGTCTAATATATAACTCAAAACATTCTGCGTTACTCCGCGCTTTCCTTAGCGCTCCTCTGCATTAAAATATCTAAATACAAAAAAACCCAGCTTTTCAAAAAACCGGGTTTCTAAAATTAAAATTTTAATTCAGAACTTAATTAACTCGCAGCCAATTGACTCCAACTTACATAAGGTAACTTCGCCGCAGTCTCTTTAACTTTTTCTGCATTACTTACCAATTGTCCGCAAGCATCCCAAGTACCCGAAACAAACATATTTTTCGCACCTTCACCCATGTTTACGGGTGCTGAAAAATCGCCGCACTGCACTTTCATTGCTTCTAAATCTACCGTAATAGTTGCTTGAGGATTATCCGTCAACATCACCTGCAATTGTTGAACGGTATCTGAGTCGGCAGTAACGCAAGGAACACCCATAGCTACGCAATTCCCGAAAAATATCTCTGCAAAGCTTTCGCCAATTACAGCCTGGATTCCCCATTTTGCAAGTGCTTGAGGTGCGTGTTCCCTTGAAGAACCACAGCCAAAGTTACGATTTACTACTAAAATAGTTGCATTTTGATACTGCGGTTTGTCAAAGGCATGTTTACCTTCAAGTCCTTTGCGATCGTCTTCAAAAGCGTGTTCTCCCAAACCATCGAAAGTAACGCAACGCAAAAACCGTGCTGGAATTATTCTATCCGTATCGATGTCGTTACCAACTAAAGGAATACCGTTTCCGGAAACTGTTTTAACTTCACTCATATTAATTTTGGGCATTGGGTATTGGGCATTGGGCATGGGAGGGGGGAGAGGGGGAAGAGGGGGAAGAGTAGAAACTAATTATTAACTCACTACTCACTACTCACTACTCATAACTCCTAACTCCTAACTCCTAACTCCTAACAAACTCCCTAACATCTGCAACGGTACCTTTAATTGCTGCCGCTGCAACCATTGCGGGACTCATTAATAATGTTCTTCCCGAAGCTGAACCTTGTCTTCCTTTAAAGTTGCGGTTGGAGGAAGAAGCACTTATTTGTGTTCCCTGTAATTTATCGGGATTCATTGCCAAACACATGGAACATCCGGGTTCTCGCCATTCAAATCCGGCTGCTTCAAAGATTTTATCTAAACCTTCGGCTTCGGCTTGTTTTTTGACTCTTTCGGAACCGGGAACCACAAAGGCTTTTACTCCTTGGGCTACTTGATGTCCTTTGGCAATTTTTGCGGCTTCGCGTAAGTCACCGATCCTACCGTTGGTGCAACTGCCAATAAAGCAAACATCTATTTTCGTACCTTTGATGGGATTACCGGGTGCTAAATCCATGTAGCGATAAGCTTCTTCGGCAATAAAACGGTCTTCTGCTGGTAATTCTTCCGGTAACGGAATGGTTTGATTAATTCCTATACCTTGTCCGGGAGTGATTCCCCAAGTAACGGTAGGCGAAATGTCTGCGGCATCAAATACTACTACATCATCGTATTCAGCATCCGCATTGCTACGGAGAGATTCCCACCAAGTAACGGCTTTGTCCCAGTCTTCTCCTTTGGGCGCAAAGTCTTTGCCTTTGAGGTATTCATAAGTTACTTTATCTGGATTCACGTAACCGCATCTGGCACCGCCTTCGATGGACATATTACACGCGGTCATCCGTTCTTCCATATTCATCTGTTCAAAGGTGGTACCTGCAAATTCGTAAGCATATCCGACACCACCTTTAACGCCGAGTGTACGGATAATGTGTAAAACCACATCTTTAGCGTAAACTCCTGGTTTTAAAGTACCATTGACTTCGATTTTGCGGACTTTCAGTTTAGATAAAGCCAACGTTTGCGAAGCCAGCACATCGCGCACTTGAGAAGTACCAATACCAAAGGCGATCGCACCAAATGCACCGTGAGTTGAGGTGTGACTGTCGCCGCAAGCAATAGTCATTCCCGGTTGGGTAAGTCCCTGCTCTGGGGCAATTACGTGAACAATACCTTGATTTCCCGTACCAATATTATAAAAAGTTATGCCATTTTCTTGACAATTTGTTTCTAGCGCCTGCATCATCTCCTCTGCCAAAGTATCGACAAAAGGACGCGCTTGATTATCAGTAGGTACGATATGATCGACCGTAGCCACCGTGCGAGAAGGAAACAACACCTTCAAACCCCGTTCCCTTAACATCGCAAAGGCTTGAGGACTTGTTACTTCATGAATTAGATGTAGCCCGATAAACAGTTGCGTTTGTCCGGAAGCTAGGGTACCAACTGTATGTAAATCCCAAACTTTATCAAATAACGTGCCTTTGCTCATCTCAATCCGTTTGCTAAGAGTCAGGTTTATTGATGTTATCAAAATATGGTAACGGGTGGTAGGGAGAGGGGAAGAGGGGGAAGAGGGGGAAGAGGGGGGAGATAATTCTTAATAACTAACAACTAACAACCAACAACTAACCACTAACTCCTAACTGATTACTCCTCACTAACTACCGATCGATCGATAGCTTGTTGCGGATGTTCTTTGACTTCACCTCGCTGTCTGTCATTAAGTTCTTTTAATTGACGCTCCATAGCATCGAAAGCATGACGAATTACTGCATCTACGGGTTCGTATTGAGTACCTTTATCGGGGCTGCGGTCTACTGCTAGTTCGTGAGCAGGTGGTACGGTAATATCTAAACGCACTCTATAAGGAGAACCGCTACTAGGATGGTCGTGTGCTTTTTCTATCGCTACGCGACAACTACTAATATGGTCGCAAAATTTTTCTAGCTTAGCAATTTTGGAATTTACTAGTTCGTCTAAGGCATCTGTTTTTTCTACACTACGATAAGTAATTTCTGGCTGTACGTTCATAAAATTTTACTTTGTATATACCGTTCTAATTAGTCTCTGCATAATAATCGGGCAAGCATCCTCCTTTTGGCTTCTTTCTCAAAGATGAAATTTTTGTAATACCCTTCTATCTTTCGTAGGATATTTTTGCTAAAAGATAGCAGAGAAAGCAATATTTTTTGATTATTATAAAGATATATCTGTTGAGACAGGTAGGGATAAAAAAAGTTTTTGTGGTTATGAAAGGTAAAGTTTATTTTTTACCAGTGCAGTATTAAGATATAGTTATGAAGTATTTGCACATAATTTATGATTGTTTTAACACAATAATGAGATTACAAATACTTTGCTAAAATGCGATAATTACCTGGTTTAATAGGTATAATTTTCTCTTCAAATATTTTAGTAAAAAGTATTTTTTAAATAAAATTATGCTGAGAACAGTACAGATAAAAGGTTGCAGACAGTACAAATCTTAGACAAAAGTATCAAACACGGTAAATTATACTTTACAATTTTGTAATTTTATCTGGAGTAAAAATTACAAATTAATCTTGAAATTTACTTTTTAAAAAAGCAATAATAGCTTCATCAAATCTTTTTATCTTTAACCATAATATTACCCAAATCATACTTAATAAGAATAGATATATTTGATAGTATCTATATACAAGTATTAAATGCTACGTGCGCCCCTAAGTTCAATAATATTTAAGGAGAAAGAATGGAGGATTCTGCGTACTCGCGGTTGAAACCTTATCTAACTTCCGATGCGATTGTAAATTGGCAAACAGGGGAGATTCCCAGCAGTCCAATCCCAGTTTTTACAAAGGGTATGCAGGCTAACAGCTACTTTTTCGGGCATCCCAAATGGGGAAAGGAGTATTTTGAAAGTAGTCACCGTAGCGAACCTTTTAAGGAACGCTGGCAGGCTGTGATGGGTAGTTGGGATGACAAAATTGTAGTTGATATAGGTTGCGGCCCCGGTAATGTTTATGCAACGCTGGGTGGCAAGCCTAAATTATTGATTGGGGTTGATGTTTCTCTAAACGCTCTAAAGATGGCTCGCGAAATTGGCTATACACCAATTTTGACTGATGCCCATCATTTACCATTTGTAAATGGGTTTGCAGATATAGTTGTTGCTAATGCTACCGTTCATCATTGCGATGACATGAGTAGAATTTTGACAGAAGCAGCGCGTTTGGTGCGTCCAGGTGGATTATTATTTACCGACCAAGATCCTCAACGTACAGCTTGGGATTTGAAAGGAGCGGGTTTATTTATCCGGAATATTCGATACCCTTTGTATCGACTGCTTGGAAGCAAGCATTATATTCCCTATGAAGAAAGACACGCACGTTGGAAAACCGAGGTGCACAATCAAAGGGCGGGGGATGGGATTACGCCAGATGTCTACTATAAAGCTTTGCAACCACTTGGTTTTAAGGTGAAATTGTATCCTCATTCTCACGATTTAGGTGAAACGGTACTCGAAGGTAAAAATGGTCGGAATTCTTGGAGATTAAGATTGAGTCAAAGGTTATCAGGCATTAACCCCGACACACCAGAAGCAGCACAATCGATAATGTGTGTTGCTAAACGTAATAAATAGTAGGAATAAATATTGCATCACCTTTGTAGATGATGGCTCAAGCAGATATTTTCTCTGTTTTAGTAATAGTTTCAGGGAAGTCATCTACATAGAAAAACTATACCAGCTTGCATTCTCAGGTTTTAACTTAGAGCAGAATTCAAAATCTAGTTTTTATCTGAGAAGACAAGTTGGTGTTTTTAGCCAGTGGTTATCTGAAATTAATTCTAAATCTTTGTATTGCACAGTATGTAATAAAATTAGCTAGAAGCAGGATAATTCTGTATATATTGCTAATAATCAATTACTTTTTGCAAAAGAATTATAGTTAATCCCCCAAACGATGAATTTTTAGGCTTTAATGATTCATTTTCCTGGATTTTGCGGTAAAAGCAGAAGAAGTATTACACAATTGCGGGAAAATATGAGTTCAATTCGCATCGAAGCGGAAAATTATAAAGATGGTATCGACAGCACGGTTGGTAACAATGGTGGAGAATACCGCTTTGAGGATGTTGATATTCAATCTAGCAAAGATATTGATGGTGGTTATTCCCTTGGCTGGATTGATTCGGGTGAATGGCTGACTTACAATTTTACCGTTCCGACAGCGGGAGAATATCGCTTGGTTTCCCGTATGGCTTCGGCTGTCGATGGAAATCATAGTTTTCAAGCAACTTTTGGGGAACAACAAGCGAATTTTGATGTAGGTAATACTGGTGGCTGGTGGAATTGGCAAAATATTGAGTCTGCACAAACTTTTTCTTTGAATGCAGGTAATTATGAAATGCGTCTCGATATGTTGGGAAGTGTTTTTAATATCAACTACTTAGAGTTAGTTCCCGTCTCTTCAGTAAATAATAGTAACAGTAATAGTAATTTTATTTATGGTGGTACGGGAAATAATTTCTTTTATGGCAGTAACGGAATAGATACTATTACTTACGATGCAGCCAATTCTAGTATTGTTGCAGATTTGAATGCTGGAAAAGTAACTCATAATTCGACAAACTTTTCTATGCAGCCCCTTAAAATAATGCCTTTGGGTGATTCCAATACAGAAGGTTGGGGAAGCTGGGATTTAGGTGCTTATCGCGATGATTTGTGGCAATTGTTTGAGAATAATTCTGATAATACTAACTTTAGTGTAGATTTTGTCGGGCCTAATGCAACAGGGCCACAAGGTTTCGATCGCGATCATGCCGGATTTAGCGGATGGAAAATAGCTGAAATTGACAGTGCTGTTGATGGTTGGTTGAATGACGCTCAACCCGACATGGTGCTATTAGAAATCGGCACTAATGACATACTCCGAGCAGACGATATGAGTACAGCACCCAGTCGTCTCAACAAACTTATTGACAACATTACTAATCAATTACCAAATACACAGCTTTTAGTAAGTTCCATTCCACCGATTAGTCGCACCGAATCACAAAAACAGCAGGCTATTGAATTTAATTCGCATATACCGGGTATCGTTGATAGTAAAGCAGCACAAGGTAAAAATGTTAGTTTTGTCGATATCTTCAGTGCGTTAACACCCGATGATTTACAAGATGGAATTCATCCAACTGTAGAAGGTTACAGCAAAATTGCCGACGTTTGGTATGATGCGATTCTTGACAAGAATAAACCTCAAGATAGTTTGAGCAACATCGAAAATGTTATCGGTTCAAACTATGATGATGTGATTATAGGCAATAGTGGTGTTAATACTATTCAAGGTGGTTTTGGCAACGATACATTAACTGGCGGTGGTAGTAGCGATACGTTTGTTTTAAGCTCGGGGGAAGGAATTGATACTATTACCGATTTCGTCATAGGTGAAGATTATTTATCTTTATCTACAGGTTTAAATATTCAAGATATTACCGCTATTCAAGGTATAGGTAATAATCTCAGCGACACTTGGATTGCCCATAAAGGTGAAACTTTAGCTTTACTAACTGGAGTCGAAGCAGGTAGTCTTTGGGCTAATAATTTTTTGTAAGTTTAATTGATAGTTGTTAGTTGATAACTCCTAACTCCTAACTCCTAACCTATCATAGCTGCAATTCTGCTAACCCCAAATATTTAACCCCTTCCGGTGTGGTTTCAAAACGACAGGGTAATACTTCTAATCCCATAGATACGGCTTGCCGTAATAATTTACCGTATACGGGATCGGCAATATCTCCGGGTGCAAAATGAGTACAATCACTACGGTTAATAAAATAAAGCATTACTCCACGAGTTTGGGGCAAAAGAGCCATTAATTCCCGTATGTGCTTTTGTCCCCTCGTGGTTTCTGTATCGGGAAATAACGCTAATCTTTTATCCGTCCAAGTTGTATTTTTTACTTCTAAATATATTGAACGATTATCGTTTTTTGGTAAGGTTTTATTTTTTGTTGCTATATAATTACTATCTATTGGATTATCTAAAAATGAAAGTTGTTTTGATAAATCAATTGCTTGTTCGGAGACAGATAAATAGAAATCTACCCGGCTTTTTCTATCTTGTCCGTAAACAACTTCGCTTTTAACTTCTTCGTATTTTCCTAATTCTGGAAAAATATGTTTTTGTAGCGCTATCTTAATAATTTTATTTGGTAAACCTGTATTTACACCTACCCAAGTTGGTTCGTTGTCGTGCAACTGAATCATTTCCCAGGTGTAAGCTAATTTACGCTTGGGATTATCAGTTTTTGATAATTGAACTCGATTTCCGGGAATATAAACTCCTTTCATTGGGCCAGTATTAGGACAATGTGCTGTTACAATTTCTCCAGAATCAAGTTTTACATCTGCAAAAAATCGTTTGTAGCGTTTTACTAAAGTTCCTGGGTATAAAATTGGGTAACGGTAGATAAAGTCGGACATTGCGATTTTAGATTTTGGATTTTGGATTTTGGATTAAAAGAATTATGAGTTAAAAGTTAAGAGTTATTAGTTAAGAATTACAAATTACAAATTAATAACTCAATGCTCTATGCCCTATGCCCAATGCCCAATGCCCAATTCATAATTCGTCGGTTAGGATATGTATCTATAATTATCAATTGAGTTAATTTAACCGTTATGGGACAAGATTTTGATAAGGGATTGGAAAAGGCGAAGCAGAAAGATTACGCAGCCGCTGTTGAGGAATTTACCAAAGCGCTGCAAGTTAATCCTGAGTTTATCGCGGCTTATTATCAACGAGGTTTAGCATACTACGATTTGGGGAAGATTCCACAAGCGGTTTTTGATTATGATCGGGTTTTGAAGCGGGATGCTTATAATGTAGAGGCATATTATAGTCGTGCTTTAGCTCGGTTAGCGCTGAAAAATTTACCTGGTGCTTTGAAGGATGTTGATAAAGCAATTGAACTTAATTCTTATAAAGCTGGTGCTTACAATTTACGTGGCGTGGTAGAGCGCAAATTAGGAAATATTGAAAGGGCGATCGCTAATTTTAAAAAGGCTGCTCAATTGTATTTGGAGCAAAAGGATGCGGAAAATGCAAAGCAATGTATGGAGAAGGTGAAGCAGCTACAGCCACCGAAGCAAGAATTTATTTTAGAAAAGCCACAATTACAAACTACGCCGTTAATATCAGAAAAAGATTATTTTACCTCTTTGTTAGAAAAAGCCGAGAAGGGAGACACCCGCGAAGCCTTGGAAGATTTGAATTGGGTGTTAAGAGCAGATGCTCAAGATGGAAAAGCTTACTGCTGTCGCGGGGTTGTATATTGCAAGCAGGGAAAATATCGAGAAGCGATTGCCGATTTTAATACAGCGCTACAGTTGAACTTTCAAGATGCTGCGGTTTATCGCAATCGTGGTAAAGCCCGCTTGCAAATCGGGGATAATCAAGGTGCTATTACTGATTTTAATCAAGCGTTAATAATACAGCCGGAAGATGATTTAATCTACGTTGCTAGAGGGAATGCTTATCAAGCCATAGGTCATTATTTGGGTGCAATTGAAGATTTTGATAAGGCTTTAGAAATTAATTCAACTAGTGCCAAGGCTTTTTATAATCGCGGTTTATGTAATATTCGTATGGAAGAAATTCCTCAAGCAATTAATGATTTTCAGAATGCAGCAAGTATTTATTGTGAAAAGGAAGATTGGGATAATTATCAGCTAGTTTTAGAAAGTTTGAAAAAAATAAATGCTCCCGCTCCTGAAGCAACTGAAAATGAGTATGAAAGGTTACGTTATCGATTATTAAGATTAGTTGGCGGGCAATGGGAAATTGCTCAAAGATTAATCGAACAAGCAAAGTTTTATTATCCCGGTATGTCCGAAGAATGGTATATAGAAACTGTTATTCATGATATTGAAAAGGATATGGGAAGATGATTGGGGATTGGTATGAGTTAAGAGTTAGGAGTTAGGAATTAGGAGTTAGGAATTAAAGTTAGTAGGTTGGGTTAGACACGTAAACTAATTTGATTTGTAACGAAAACTTTAATTAATCGTGTCGTAACCCAACATTCTATTTATCCATAATTATGATGTTGGGTTACGGTTCAAATTTACTTTGTTTGTTTATAACCAAATTTTTCGTGAACCTAACCCAACCTACAAATATATCTCTATTATTTCTTTCCTCTGTGCCCTCTGCGTCTCTGCGGTTTTTTTATCCATAATTATGATGTTGGGTTACGGTTCAAATTTACTTTGTTTGTTTATAACCAAATTTTTCGTGAACCTAACCCAACCTACAATATTAATTAAATTACCAATTACCAACTAAAGAAACAATTTCTTGTAAATCAGTTATAAAATAATCGGCTTCTTGCTTAACTTTTTCTCTCACTGCATATCTACCAAACCCGATAAACATATCAATAACGGGTTTGCTTTCCAAATCACTAACACCATCACCAATAGCTACAATCTTGCTTGGTGAATATTTATCTTTTAAACTTTTGACAACTTCAGGTTTACCACCGTTACGTGTTGAAGGATAATTACGGTCAAAATCGCGATAGCTGCCATCTTCATTAAAATAAAGATCCACGGCTTCAATAAATTCTACACCAAGATAATCTGCTAAAGGCTCGATCGCTTGACGATAACCACCGCTTAAAATAATTGGTGTCCAACCTCGGTTTTTCAAAGTTGCAATAACTTGCTTTGCTCCAGGTTCAACTGTATCGATATATAACTGACCAACTTTAGAAACATTGGAAGCAGATGGTTGAATAATTTCTAAACGTTTAGCAAAAATACTTTCCAAAGAAATAGTACCTTCCATCGCTTGGGCAGTCATTTTTTCAATTTGTTGAGTTGCTTCCTCACCAGCAACACGCGCTAACTCATCAACTCCTTCAATACTGCTCAAAGTACTGTCGCAATCAAAAATAATAATCTTGTCGTGTTGCTTTGTCATATTTTTTATTATCGATTGGCTGAAACTGCAAAAGCCATGACCATGAGAATCTTATCAAGTTTTGGTTGTTAGTAGTGGGAGCATCTTGCTCCCTGGAAGTAACTAGCGAGCTAGAAGCTCGCACTACTTACTTCCTATTACCCATTGATTATTGATAATTGTATGACGCTATTGCACCATGCTTCGCTAACATTGATAATTAATAAATGAAATTTTTATCTTTATTTTTTGCTACTCTGCTTGCAGTAATCTTACTACCTATCCCGATGGTTGCTGCTGTTACTCCTGTTACTCCTGGAGACAATCTCGTTGTTGAGGGAATTCCGCCGATTCCTTCAGATTTAGCTCAAAAAGTCGAACGCTATACTCAATTCCGTAGTGCTGGAATCTCTAGCTGGCACCCTACAAAGCGCGAAATGCTGATTTCAACTCGCTTTGCAGATACGCGACAAACACATTACGTGAAGTCTCCCCTTGGAACTCGACAACAATTAACGTTCTTTCCCGAACCCGTTGTTGGTGCGAGTTTTCAACCTAGGGAGGGTAATTATTTTGTTTTTAGTAAAGATACTGGCGGTAATGAATTTAACCAAAATTATCGCTATGACTTGGATACTGGGGAAGTCACTTTATTAACTGATGGTGAGTCAAAAAACAGTCGTGGTGTATGGTCTAATAAAGGCGTTACCTCAAAGGGGTTTAGCTCCGCTAATCGCATCATCTACACTTCTACTCGTCGCACGGGTAATGATGCCGATTTTTACATTATCAATCCGCAAAATCCCGCAAGTAATAAGTTACTAACTCAAAATGAAGGTGGTGGCTGGTACGGTTTGGATTTCTCACCGGATGATAGTAAATTCTTAGCGTTGCAATATGTTTCGGTGAATGAAAGTTATCTGTGGACGATCGATACTTCTACAGGTGAGAAACAGCGACTATTAGCTGCTTCAGGTGAGGAAAAGATTTCTTACGATGGCGGTTTTTTTAGTAAAGATGGCAAAGGTTTATATGTCATCACCGATCGCGATTCCGAGTTTTCCCGGTTAGCATACGTTAATCTTGATACTTTAGAACATACTTATCTCAGCAAAAAGTTTCGCTGGGATGTTACCGATTTTGACCTTTCCGATGATGGTAATTTCTTAGCTTTCGTTACTAATGAAGATGGTACTGGAGTATTACATATATTAAATACTGCTACCCGTCGTTTTAAACGTTTACCAAAGCTTCCTATCGGGCAAATATACGGTATCAGATGGCATAATAACAACCGCGATTTAGGTTTTACACTGATTTCAGCGAAATATACTGCCGATGCCTATTCTTTGAATATTCGCAACAATAAAGTTGAAAGATGGACATTAAGCGAAACTGGCGGTTTAAATACTAGCAGCTTCTCCGATGCTGAGTTGGTAAGGTGGAAGAGTTTCGACGGTAGAACAATTTCCGGCTTTTTATATCGTCCTCCCGCTAAGTTTACCGGAAAACGTCCGGTTATCATCAACATTCACGGCGGCCCCGAATCACAGTTTCGTCCTTCTTTTTTAGGAAGATATAATTACTACCTAAATGAATTGGGTGTTGCGGTTATATTTCCTAACGTGCGAGGCTCGACGGGATACGGTAAGACGTTTACAAAATTAGATAACGGTTTTCGTCGGGAAGATTCTGTAAAGGATATCGGTGCTTTACTTGACTGGATAGCGACGCAACCACAATTAGATGCAGATAAAATTTTAGTTACTGGGGGAAGTTATGGTGGCTATATGTCTTTGGCAGTAGCGACGAAATACAGCGATAAAATCAAAGCTGCAATTGATATTGTTGGTATTTCCAATTTTGTGACTTTTCTCGAAAATACTAAAGGTTATCGAAGAGATTTACGAAGAGTGGAATATGGAGATGAAAGAGATCCGAAAATGAGGGAGTTTCTCCAGAAGATTTCTCCTACAAATAATGCTGAAAATATCAAAGTTCCGTTATTTGTGATTCACGGTAAAAATGACCCCAGAGTACCATTAATTGAAGCAGAGCAAATAGTAAAAACCGTGAGAAAGAACGATGTTCCGGTGTGGTATTTAATGGCAAAAGATGAAGGGCATGGATTTAGAAAGAAGAAGAATATTGACTTTCAATTTTATTCTACGGTGATGTTTATTAAAGAGTTTTTGCTTAGTTAGTAGTTGCGCTTCAGCGCCAAAAATGTTGAACACCAAACGAATTTAATTCAAATAACTGTTCGTAGTTGCGCTGTTTTCGCTCAACATTTTAGTTTTATAATTGTTCGTAGTTGCGCTGTTTTCGCTCGAAATTTTTGGCGAAGACAGCGCAACTACGTGCCCAATTATTTTATCCTTTCAACATAGTTTTAATTTGGTCAATTAAACTTGTACCACCCCAAATCAAGGCTGCAAAAACCGAACCGATTAAAATTGCAGCTATGGCACAAATTGTTAATCCTCCTAAACTAATTGCACCGTCATCTTCTAATAAGCCAAAGCCAGTGACGAAAATACCGATTGCTGGTAATGTATTTGTTCCGGGGATAGGAATCATCATGAAGGTTGACATTAAAGCAATAGCAAGTCCAATAATGATTTTTCCAGGGATAGTAGTACAAACAAACGGCAAACGGGGACGACTTACGGCTTCAATTTTCTGTAAGAATGGAATTCCAGCTTTGACAAATTTTTGGGCTGTTTTAAGTTTTATCGGACGTTTTGCAAATTTTTCAGGCAGCCAGGGTTCTTCACGTCCTATAATTAATTGCGCTGCAAGAAATATCATTATAATTCCGAAGGGAATTGATATAACTGGTGCGGGAAGTGGTAAAGCTGAAGGTAAAGAGAGGATTACAAACAAAAATCCGAAAATTCTTTCCCCTGCTAAATCCAGAACATTTTCTAAAGTTACGGTATCACCACGTTTCTCTTCAAAAAAAAAGCGGTTTAATTCCTTGGACAGTTTAGCCATAAGATTATTAAGAATACAGTTTTATCAAGCACAATATACAGTCTGACAATAAACTATACCGGAAGCACTGCCTGTTTTCATCATGGGAAGATACTTAAAAGTTATTAGATTATTTTGGAGTGCTGCCATCGCTGCCGAATTAGAGTACCGAGTTAACTTTGCGATCGCGACTCTCAGCAGCGTGGGAAACCTGGCGGGGAGCTTGTTTAGTTTGTTTTTGTTTTACCGTACTGGCTATACTTTTTCTGGCTGGCAATGGGAAGCTGCTTTAATTGTGGTGGGAATCTATACTTTGTTGCAAGGCTTTGCAGAAACTTTCCTAGCTCCTAATTTAAATCGCATCGTGCGTCACGTACAGGAAGGAACTTTAGATTTTGTCTTATTAAAACCCATCCGCAGTCAATTTTGGCTTTCTTCTCACACCGTTTCACCTTGGGGAATCTCGGATTTAATTTTTGGCAGCATTATAATTATTTACGCTGGTAATCGTCTCGGTTTGGGAATCGGTGATTATCTTGTTAGTATTCCAGCGCTGTTTTTTGGTTTGATAATTCTTTATAGCTTGTGGTTTATGTTGGGAGCTACGAGTATTTGGTTTGTGAAAATATACAATGTCACGGAAGTTTTGCGGGGGTTATTGGAAGCTGGGAGATATCCAATGGTAGCTTATCCGGCGGCTTTTCGGTTGTTTTTTACTTTTGTAGTTCCGGTGGCTTTTTTAACTACCGTACCTGCCGAAGCGATGCTTGGTAGAAGTCAATTTAGCTGGGTGATAGGTGCGGGAATTTTGGCTTTAGGGTTGTTTTTTGTTTCGTCGAGATTTTGGCGGTTTGCGTTGAGATATTATACTAGTGCTTCGAGTTAAGAAATATAATCAAAGATTGTAGATTGTAGGTTGGGTTAGACGGACGAAAATATTCAACATCAACGTAGAAAATTAAATTCCGTCGTAACCCAACATTATGCTTGACTGATAATTAATATCTTAAAATCTACAACAAAATATTTATTATTTCCAAAACACGCTCTGTTGGGTTACGACGCTTTGAGGAATTGATTGGTTAATTATTAAATTGTGTTGTGCGTCTAACCCAACCTACAACTTCGTAATATGTTTTTCAAAAATGACATATAAGAAACCCGGTTTCTACAGCACCAATTAAATATAAGAAAGAGGATTGAAATGGATACAAATCTTTTAAATCAAATGGTGAGTGAATTAAAAGAATTAGGTGCGATAACATCGATTCAGGTGGAAAAGGCATTTAGCAAAGTTTTACGGCATAAATTCCTCGAAACCTTCTATCTTCCTGAAGATTTACAACAACCAATTGAGCATAAACCACATAATCCAAATCCGGAACACCTAAAACTTATTTACTCTAACAATTCTCTTATCACTCGTACTACCGATGGTTTTCCATCAAGTTCAACATCCGAACCGATGTTAATGGCTCGTATGCTTGAATTACTCGGTCTTTCTCCCAATCTTAAAGTATTAGAAATAGGCGCGGGTACGGGTTATAATTCTGCATTGATATCGGAAATAATTGGCGATCAAAATCTAGTTGTTTCCGTAGATATTCAAGAGGATGTAATTGCTCAAACTAAAAGATTATTGTCTGAAGCTGGCTACCCAAATATTAATTTAGTGCTGCGTGATGGCTTTTATGGTGTTGAAGAGCAAGCACCTTATGACAGAATTATTGCAGCGGTTGGATGTTTTGATATTTCACCTCACTGGGTAAATCAGCTTTCAACTTCTGGTTTGATGATATTACCGCTACATCATGGAGGCTGGACTCCTTTATTAAAAGTTTGGCGGCAAGAAGATACGCTAAAAGGTAAAGTAGTGGGTATTTCTGGTTTTATGCCTTTTAAAGGAGATGAATTTGCGGATGAGCCTGCACCTTTTGGTTTTATGAATTCTTTTCCTCTTGAAGAGTTTGAGGAACTCCCTTTATTTGATGACCTTGAAACTGAGCATACCAGCAACTTTTTGATGTGGTCTGCTTTTCCAGTTAATTTCTATTATTTTATGACAATATCAGATTCCCGTGCTTTTTGGGATATGAAACCTCCGGGATATGGTCTTTATGACAAAAAAGAGGGAATAATTCTAATTAGTCCGCAAAAGAACTGTATACTTTTAAAAGGTAATAGAAAACTCTACAGCCGATTACAGGAACTATATGAAAATTGGTTAGAATTAGGTAAACCAAGTCCTTTTGATTATGACATTGAGTTTCTAGCAAAATCAGAAGCAGCAACATCTTCTAAACAAAGGTGGAACATTAAACGAAAGTTCTACCATCAGTTTTTGTCTTTGTAAATATTACTTCTTCCCTGCCCTATAATAATGACCCATCTCTCTCTACCTCTTCCCTCTGCGCCCTCTGCGCTCTCTGCGGTTTAATTTTCTTAATCCTATTCCCTACTTCTCAAAAAACTCTCAAAATCAATACTAAGATATCCCAAAACTTCTTCCACATTATCAGCAACAACATGAGCTACCCCAAAAAAAGGAGTAACTTCCGGATTACTAGGAAGATAATTTAACAATCTATCCCCAAAACTATTACAAAAACTTTCCTTATCAAAACTGTATTTTTCAGCTTCGTATTTATCCGGTATGCTAGCAAGCACAAAAGCATATACTTTAGAATTACTTGAATCATTTAATAAAGAATCCCAATCCGGTGCTTTATCCGTAAAAAACAAATCGTAGGGATTAAAACCAAAAGCATATTCCGTTATATCTGGCAGCGCAACTTGCCCAAATCGTAACGGATTTAATTCAATAGGGAAAAGATTACCGTTACTAATTCTAAACTCAAAATGAAACGGAAAACGACGCATCCCCAATTTATCTCCAATATGCTTTAATACCTGCATTGTTGGCTCTATTGTTTCCGCTACTACTTTTGTAGACGTATAGTAAACCGTATCGCTAACATCCAAACTCGATGCAAAAGGATGTTGATAAATCCCAGTTATTACCGTTTTACCGTTTGCATCCCAAAAACCGTCGCAAGCAAATTCATCACCATCCACAAATTCCTCTACAAGGAAAGAAGAATCATTTAACATTGCCGGATTTAATTGCTGTTTAGCTTTATCAATATCATCAAGAACAGAATTTACCGCTTTTTCCCATTCTTTTTGTCCTTTTATAGTACGAATTCCTATAGAAGCAGTTCCTAAACTTGGTTTAATTACTACTGTTTGAACTTCTTTCGGTAACTGAAAATCCCGTAAATTATCCCTTGTCAGTTCTTTATAAAATAAATTTGGATATAATTCTTTAACAAGTTCTCGAAAAATAGCTTTATTTTTAAAAGCATTAACTTTATTCAATTTTTGCTGTGGAATATTTTCCAGAATAAAAGCAAGACTTGCTTCCCAATTCATAATTACTGTTGCATCTTTATCTTTTATATTAGATGCTGCTTCCACATCTTTAAGGATATTAATTGTTTCTGGTAAAGCTGATATTGGTAGCTGTGAATAAACAGAAATATCCCAACGTTGGATTGCATTTAATAATGAAGGAGAAATAACTGGCCCCGAAATAAAGCAATTTGCTGGTTTGATATTTTTGTTCATAAGTCTTTTTCCCTGCACCCTGATAACTGTTCACTGTTCACTGTTCACTGTTCACTGTTAACTGTTAACTGTTCACTTATCCAACTTCAACAAAATATCAACCAAATCCCCAGCATCTACTACATAAATACCATTGATTTCGCTATTAAGAATATTCACACCACCCCTTGTAAAACAAAGTATTGCAGTTACCCACTTTACACTTTTTAAGAGTCTAACTTCTTTTGCTTGTCCTTTAACTTTATGAATTAAATCGCCTTCTCTGAAATCATGAATTTTTTTACCGTAACGTCTTCTTAAACGTCCGTTTTCAGATATTTTCGTTCCACCATGAGATTTAACGTCAACTACGTACCAATTACCTTTAGGTGAGTGTAAAACTATATCTGCATCTCCCCATTTTTTTATTCTCAAATTATATTCAATTTGCCATCTTTTAAGTTCTAAAATATCTAATAAATTGGCTACGTCAGTTTCGGCTTTAGCTCCACGTCGAGCATCTAAGGCTCGTCTTTCAAAGTATTTGCCGCTGCGGTACAAATAGTATGAGCCGCTTATACCTGCCAACAAAAGTAAAATTGCTGCTGAAGAGGTAGAGAAAATAATAAATAACCATACTGACGCTATTACAACACCCGCAGCTAAGGAATAACGGATCGTTGACGATCGCTTTCGTTTCCTAGCTAATTTACGGATATATTCTCCCGGTTTTTTCGTTTTTGTGGACAATTTTTTAGTTTATTTAAATATATTGAAGTTATATATTGTAATTAAGAGGATGTTTGAAGAGAGTTTTTTTATCGCAATTATCGGATTATCCCCCCTTCCCCCCCCTTATAAAAGGGGGATTTAGGGGGATCTAAAAAGTTTCGAGTTATATTAGTAGCTTTCTAAACATCCTCTAAGGTTTTTCGGTACCTTTCATATTCAATTTTACAATAAAAAACGACTACTACTGATTAGTATTTTCTATTTTTTAATTCTCCGTTTCCAATTCCCTATTTCCTTTAACTCAAATATATTATCCCCAAATTTTCTGCATATTAAGCACGAAGCCAGGTAAAACGTCCTCTCCGGAAAGAGTTTGAGGTAATTGTAATACTTCAACTTCTTTCCCCAAACGATAAATTTCTACTTCTTGTTTTTTACGATTTATCAACCAACCTAATCGACACCCATTTTCAATATATTCTTGCATCTTATTTTGCAGCTTTTTCAAATTGTCGGAGGGTGAGATTATTTCAATTACAAAATTAGGACAAAGAGGAATAAATTTTTCTTTTTGTTCTTTGGTTAAAGCATCCCAACGAGACTTTTCTACCCAAGAAACATCTGGAGATCGATCTGCACCCGATGGTAATGTAAATCCAGTTGATGAATCAAAAACTTCACCTAGCTGCTTTTCTTCGTTCCATTTTGCAACTTGCAGAATTAGATTGACATTACTCCTTCCCGTTTCTCCTCCCGTTGGTGGCATAACAATTAATTCCCCTTGAGCATTACGTTCTAATTTTAATTCGGGATTTGTTTCACAGAGTTTATAAAACTGTTTTCGGGTAAGCTTAATTATCGGATTTAAGTTTAATGTAAGTGATGTCATACAATTTTAGATTTTAGATTTTAGATTTTAGATTGGGAGCATCCCAATTATTTAAAAATATATTGTAGTGGGAGCGTCTCGCTCCCTGGTAGTAACTTTCTATTACTATTACCAATTACCAATTCCCTATGCCCAATGCCCTACTCCCTATTCCCTAGCTATTAGCATAATCTAAAACTCTTTCCCAACCCCAACGCCAAGCAGTTTCTATCAATATTTCTTTACCATTAGTAAAAACAATGTATTCCTTGCCTGTATCATAAACAATATCGGCAACAAGTTGATTGCGCTTGTCATATCCCCACATTTTTGCTGCACCTTCCCACCATTTTTGCCCAGGAGACTTCAAAATTGGTAAATCCAGATATTCATCCTGCCATTCCTTTGGCTTCCATTTCTCACTTAGCGATCGCACTAAAATAATACTCGCGTGATAAACTTGTTTTTGTTCGTGCAACCATAATATATAGCTAATTGCTGCTCTTAAAGCATCTTCGAGTCCATCAGAACATCCTTCTAAAGCATCCCGTACATCAGCACGCGACAAATTTACACCTACGGTAACTAATGCTTTTTCGTACTGCTTAAATACTTCGTACTCTATCGAATCTTTATCGTATAACCACACGCTTAATTTACCTTATAAAAAATCACTAAATAACATCAATTTATCTACATAAGGTAATTTCGTACAATATGGTAGAAGATTAAAAAACTAGTTTGCCAGAATCAAAACACCATTTTATTTTATAAAAATTCCGATACAAATTTCTTCCCCCTGTTACTTAAACATTTCCGTTAAAACCCCGATTTCAGGTAAAATCAAATTCTATATATACTGCAAACGGGAGAAAACAGGGGTGCTGACACTCGGTGTAAATATTGACCATATCGCCACTATTCGACAAGCGCGGCGCACGGTGGAACCCGATCCTGTAGCCGCTGCGGTGCTGGCTGAGTTAGGCGGTGCTGACGGTATTACCGTACATTTACGGGAAGACAGAAGACATATTCAAGACAGAGATGTGCGGATTTTGCGAGAAACTGTTAGGACTCATCTTAATTTAGAAATGGCGGCTACCGATGAAATGTTGGCGATCGCTCTCGATATTAAACCCGATTACGTAACTCTGGTACCGGAAAAGCGCGAAGAAGTCACCACCGAAGGCGGTTTAGATATTGCCGGACAAATTGATAGAATCGGAAATATTGTAGACAAGTTGCAAAGTAATGTTATTCCCGTAAGTTTATTTATTGATGCCGAAGACTCACAAATCGAAGCATCTGTCAAGGTAAAAGCAAAATTTATTGAGTTACATACGGGAAGGTATGCAGAAGCAAAAAATCAAGTAACTCAAGATATGGAGTTAAATTTATTAACATACGCTTGCAATCAAGCCTTAAATGCCGGATTAAGAGTCAATGCCGGACATGGGCTTACCTATACCAACGTTTATCCCATAGCTTGCATTGAAGGCATGGAAGAACTAAATATCGGCCATACCATCGTCAGTCGAGCTTCTTTAGTAGGTATGGAAAGAGCAGTACGAGAAATGAAGCAAATCATGCACCAGAAACTGTGAGCAGCGAACAGTAAGAATATCTTGATAATTGATAATTGGTAATTGATAATTAAAGATCCGCAGAGTGCCTTCTAAAAATGAATAATTGTTAACCGATCTCGTCCTTTTGAATCTACGAAATTTAGTCTGGGTAAAGAAAATTTCACGCTTGTCACCGAGAACTGTAGTTACTGCAACGTTGAATAAGTTGAGCTAACAATACCAATATAACTTGATAGTACAAAGTGAATTCTATGACTGCAACACAATCGAACAATTTGCCTTTGTGGGTACAGGATCGGGAAACGGTAATTGTTAATAGTGCTGATGCTCAATGGCGCGGTAACAATCCTCCAGACTATACCGAATCAGTTGAAAATTTGGCAAAGGAAAGCTTGAAAAATCATCCTACAGGTTCTTTGGAAGATTTGGTACAAAATTTAGTTAGAACCTTTGAGATGGAGGCATCTTTCAAAACCAATCCTTCGGAGTGGTTATCGGTTGTAAATGATAAGTTTCGCATGAGCAGCAATGGTGGTGAGGAATTCACCGCACAAGATGTGTCGGATGCGGGAACTTACAACTTATTTATTGGGGAAATGGAGCAGTATAAAGCTTCGGAGGAAACTTTTGAATCATCAGGAAGATTGTTTCGTAGCGCATTTCCCACAGGATTTTTATGGGAAGTATTGGAAGTATATTCGGGGCCACCAAATGTTACATTCAAATGGCGGCATTGGGGAACATTTAATGGGCCATATAAAGACTATGCTCCTACAGGGGAAGTTGTAGAGGTAATTGGTATGAGTCTTGCACGGGTAAGTGATGATTTGAAAGTGATTTCTTTGGAACACTATTTCGATAACACGCAGTTCTTTGACAAACTTACCAGCGGTGGTATGATTACTACGGACGAGCCTCGCAACCCAATTTTTAGAATGGTGCAAAAACTTTGGGGAAGCAGCAAAAAACCAGCTACTCAACAGCTAGCAACAACTGGTTGTCCTTTTAAGAAATTAACTGCTTTCACAAATGGTAACGGTGCTTAAATTTTTTTAGATGAAAACGGGACATGGCGTATAACGTTGTGTCCGAATTGTTTGTTCAATTAACTATTAAGTCTATTAAGGGTGACAATGCAAACATACTATTACGTACTTGCTTCTCAACATTTTTTATTAGAAGAAGAACCTTTAGAGGAGGTTTTAAAAGAGCGTACCCGTTATTATCACGAACAGGAAAAAGAAATTGATTTTTGGTTGGTTAGGCAGCCAGCTTTTCTCGAAACTGCTGCGATGGCAGAAATTAAAGCCAAATGTCCTCAACCAGCAGCAGCGGTTGTTTCTACCAATCCTCAATTTATCACTTGGTTGAAACTGCGATTGGAATATGTGGTAACGGGTGAATTTCAAGCTCCCTCTGCTGAAATTCCCGACGCTTTAGCCAGTCTTGCTTCAGTTTCTTAATAGGGAATAGGGAATGGGGAATAGGGAATGGGGAAAAATATTCCGCCCTCGCGATCGCGAAGGAATTATTACCTTTAACCTTTAACCTTCAATCTTTGATAAAGTCTTTTAATTATGGTGTGTATAAGGGGAATAAATATGAATTCAAATAAGGTAAGTATTTTGCGTAAATTTAAAATACTAACTAAAATACCAACTGCTTTAATATTATCAACAGCAGGATTGCTATGCGGTATAAATTCTGCATCTGCTCAAAGCAATCCTCCTACCTGTCAAGCTCCTAGAACAGGTGAATATCTGTTATTAGTAGTTAGTCCTACAGAAGATAATCAAACTCAATTAAAGCGAGTATTACCAACAAAAATTAGGACAAATACCTGTAAATATCTCGACGATACAGTTACCCGCATCGGTGGATTTAAGAAAATTGACGATGCCAATCGCTGGGCAAGATATATCAAAGATTCTGCTGGTTTGTCTGCAATAATTACTACTAGACCTACGGGAACGCCCACACCATCTCAAGCAGGAGCGCAAGCAACTACTGTCAGCTACAAACCCCGACGTTTAGGGGATGGTTACGCCGTACTAGTAGATTATTACAATCGTCCTCAATTAGCATCCGACGTTCGTAAAGCAGTCAAAGGAGACGTAGGATTCGTTTCTTACGGAAGACGGCCTTATTTATTAGCAACTTACACCAGCAATCAAAAAGAAGCTTATCAAACCTTAGAAGAACTTTCCAAACGCGGCTTCTTTGCCATCATTGTTGATAGCAACAAAGTAATGCTACTCCGTTCGGTCGTGAATTTACCCAATTAGTTATTAGTTATTAGTTATTAGTTGTTAGTTCTAACTCTTAACTTCTCACTCCTAACTCCTAACTCCTAACTACTCGACATTGATAATTGTTCACTGTTAACTGTTATTAGTTATTAGTTATTAGTTATTAGTTATTAGTTATTAGTTATTAGTTATTAGTTATTAGTTATTAGTTATTAGTTATTAGTTATTAGTTATTAGTTGTTAGTTCTAACTCTTAACTTCTCACTCCTAACTCCTAACTCCTAACTACTCGACATTGATAATTGTTAACTGTTAACTGTTATTAGTTATTAGTTATTAGTTATTAGTTATTAGTTGTTAGTTCTAACTCTTAACTTCTCACTCCTAACTCCTAACTCCTAACTACTCGACATTGATAATTGTTAACTGTTAACTGATTAATACGCTGCTTGCGCCAACCAAGAAATAGTTACACCCAAAGCCGAACCGGCTATGACTTGAAAGGGTGTATGTCCGAGTAATTCTTTCAGGCGCTCGGCAGCTATTTCTGGATGATCGTGGAACATTTCGTCAATTACTTGGTTGAGGATGCGTGCTTGTTTTCCGGCAGCTTGTCGGACACCAGCAGCATCGTACATGACTATAACGGCGAAAATTGCAGCTAAAGCAAATTCGGGGGAAGCCCAGCCGATAGTTTGCCCAACACCAGCAGCCAAAGCGGTAACAAGGGCTGAATGAGCGCTGGGCATCCCTCCAGTTGTGACTAAAACACTCACACTCACTTTACCGTTCCTGATTAACTCAATTAGGAGCTTCAAAGCCTGGGCGGCGAAACAAGCTATCAAGGCAACCAATAGCACGTGATTGTCAAAGATATTGCCTATGTCTTGCATGGTATTACGGTTAAATTAGGGTAATATTAGCAGCGATCGTGCGCGTGAGGAAGTGTGGGATACTACTTAAGATCCCAAATCTAAAAGGTTGAATTAGTTATTACGACTAGTAATGAAGTAAGCAAGGGCAACTAAAGGTTTAGCTTGCTCTCCAAAGGGTTCTAATTCAGCACAAGCGGCTTCAACAAGTAACTGTGCTTGTTTCTTCGATTCTTCCAAACCCCAAAGACTGGGATAGGTAACTTTTTGCGCTTTTTGGTCTTTACCAGCAGTTTTACCTAATTGTTCTTGGGTTGCGGTGATATCCAGAATATCATCAACTATCTGAAATGCAAGTCCAATATTTCGAGAATAGCGTTCGAGTCTTTGTAAGTCTTCTGATGATGCTGCCGATAAAATACCGCCGCAAACAACACTGGCTTCTAAAAGAGCGGCTGTTTTATGATTGTGAATAAAATTCAAAGTATCTAGAGAAACATCAGTTTTTCCTTCCATTTCCAAATCTACAACTTGCCCGCCTACCAAACCAGCAGCACCTACAGCACGTCCCAACCGGGAAATAACCTGTAAAATTTGGGTTGCTGCCACATTTTTAGTATTGTTTGCCACATACTCGAAAGCATAAGCTAACAAACCGTCTCCGGCTAAAATTGCTACGTCATCCCCATATACTTTGTGATTGGTTAATTTACCCCGACGGTAATCATCATTATCCATCGCCGGGAGGTCGTCGTGAATCAAAGACATGGTGTGAATCATTTCCAAAGCGCAAGCCGTCGGCATCGCCATTTCGATATTTCCACCAGTCATTTCGCAAGTAGCCAGACATAAAATCGGACGCAACCGCTTACCACCAGCTAAAAGAGAATAGCGCATTGACTCATAAATTTTCTCCGGATAAACTACGGTAATCGATTTATCCAAAGCAGCTTCTACAAGCTTTTGTCGTTCCTTTAGATAAACCGATAAATCAAACTTTGATTGTTTAAATTCTGGGGAATTTTTTGTCAGATTATCTGCTGCAACCATTTGCTCGTACTCCTTAATTTCCTGTTTTATCTCAACTGCTAATTGCTAATTGCTAACTGCTCACTGTTCACTGTTCACTGCTAACTCATAACTGCTAACAGTATTTTCTAATAACATGGCAACAGTCATAGGTCCTATACCACCGGGAACTGGGGTAAGATAATCTGCAACGGTTGCAACTTCATCAAACCTGACATCACCAATTAAACGACTTTTGCCATCTTTGCTAGTAATGCGGTTTATTCCCACATCTACCACAACCGCGCCTTTTTTCACCATTTCGGCGGTAATTAATTGGGGAATTCCCACGGCACTAACTAAAATATCGGCATTTTTTGTAATATCTTGTAAATTTTGGGTACGCGAATGAGCCATAGTAACGGTGGCATTTGCTTCTAAGAGCATCATCGACATAGGTTTCCCTACCAAAATCGAACGTCCTAATACTACCGCTTGTTTTCCTTCTAAGGGTATGGAATATTCCTGCAACAAGCGCATCACCCCAGCAGGAGTGCAGCTGCGTAAACCTGGCTCCCCCCTTAACAATCTTCCCAAATTCAGGGGATGGAGTCCATCAACATCCTTATCGGGGGCAATTTGATGTAATAAAGCCACACTATCTAAATCAGCGGGGAGGGGTAGCTGGACTAAAATCCCATCGACTCGTTCGTCGGAATTTAAATTATTAATAACTTCTTGAAGTTCTTTGAAACTGGTTTCTGTGGGGAAATGTCGGTTAAACGAAGCAATACCCACTTTAGTGCAAGCTCGTTCTTTGTTACGGACATAAGCAGCACTCGCAGGGTTATCACCAACCATTAATACCGCCAATCCTGGGGGACGACCAATTTTAGATTGCAATTGGGCTATCTTAGTTGAAAGTTGTTCGTAAATTTTTAACCCTAAAGCTTTACCGTCAAGTAGTTTTGCTGAATTTATTTCCATGAGCAATTTTAAGGAGCGTAAATACGCCCTCGTCTTCACCATATTATTTATCTTCTCAGATAGTTCGGCTGTACGCTCAATCTTATTTTTATCTGTTAAAAACTTAGTATTATCGGGAACTATATATATGAAAATTACGACAATCCAAGGGCTGATACCCAATTCGGATATGGTGCCTACAATGCAACGAGTTAGAAAAAGATTTTTTCTTAATTCCCTCAAATTCATATCACCTTTGGGATTAGCTCCTGTTTTAGTCGGGGGGCTAATAAGTTGCAGCAATGTTAACGAGTATGGAATGAATGCCATTGGCGTGAATGTGACTGCAATTAACGAGCTAAAACCGCAAAAAGGCGATAATAACGATCCCGTTTACGTGAGCGGCAAAGTAGAAAGAAAAGTACCTTTGTTAGAGAAACAAATGTATCAGATCGAGGACTCCACTGGCAAAATTTGGGTATTAACCAATCAGAAAGGTTGGAAAGTTGGAGAAAAAGTTGTAGTCAAAGCAATTCCTCAGTACGAAAGCATTCCTATTTCTGGTGCAGAATTAGGACAAGTTTACTTAGAAGAAAAGTAATAGTTGGGTAATTGATGATCCGCACCCTCCGGGTGAAAGTTGATAGTTGATAGTTGATAGTTATTCCACTAACCACTAACCATATGGGTAATAATCAAGATAATGGCGTGCATTATGTGGCAATTGCCATTCTCTACAAAGACAACAAATTTTTAATGCAGTTGCGAGATAATATCCCAACTATTCCTTATCCAGGGTATTGGGCATTTTTTGGCGGACATATCGAACCCGGTGAAACCCCAGAAATCGCCGTGAGAAGAGAAATTATCGAAGAAATTAGCTATACGTTACCAGAAAAAATTTATGAATTTGGTCGTTATGATTCGGAAAAAGCAGTACGTCATGTCTTCCACGCACCCTTAGAAGTCGAATTAGATCAATTAGTACTTGGCGAAGGTTGGGATCTGGGTTTAGTAAGCCCCGAAGAAATTCGCAGCGGCAAACGTTATTCCACAGTAGCAGGTGAAGAAAGACCTTTAGGTGAAGTGCATCAGCGGATTTTGCTGGATTTTATGAATAAAAGTTAGTTGTTAGTTGTTAGGAGTTAATATTTTCTCCTTGTCTCCCCCTCTCCCCCCTCTCCCATTCCCTTTTTCTAAAAAATAGTTCGCAAACTATCCGGAATTGATAGAAATACGGTGGAAGTAATAATCAGCTTGACGAATTCTATAGCCAATTTTTATATCGAAACCGGGGAACTTCATTTTATAACCCCGCAAAATATTAAAAGCTCAGTCTTAACGGCTGGGCTTTTGACGTTTTTGATTGGGGAATAGTTATCAGTTATGAATTATGAGTAATAATTGGTAGGTTGGGTTAAAGGCACATGAATATTATTTATGGTTGATCGAAGGTAGCGATCGCCCCCTTCCCAACATTCAGCATTGGGGATTAGGGAATTATAAATACTGGCGATTCAAATCGCGGCTACACAGGCAAAACCCACCTTCGTGGGTTCTTAGTTTATTGGTAGGTTGGGTTCAAGGCGTATGAATATTATTTATGGTTGATCGAAGGTAGCGATCGCCCCTTTCCCAACTTTAGAATTCATTGATAAATACTTGGTGCGTTACCATCTTCACTCAAGATACTTAACTCCAGAAACCAGCTTACCGTTTGGCATAATGGTATTCCACAATTTGACTCCATCAAGCAAAGCAACTTCCCACTTCATACCAGTCAAATTAGCACCACTCAAATTGACACTGGTCAAATCGGCACCACTCAAGTCAGCATTCCGCAAATCAGCATCAGTGAAATTGGCACCCGACAAGTCCGCGAAAATCAAACTAGCACCAGTTAAGTCGGCACTTTTGAAATTAACACTCGCCAAATTGGCTTCTTCCAAGTTAATGTACCTCAAATTAGCGTTACTCAAAATAGCCTCTTTCAAGCTGATACCTGGCATATGGGCACTACTCAAATCGATACGACTCAAAATGACGTTTTTAAATTTTCTCTCCCAGCAGCATAACGTCGCAGCAATTCGGAAGTTTCAATAACCCTAATGGAGTCGTTGTAAATACTCCCATCTGGCATAGTCGTATTACAGAAAAGGGTTCCTTCTTGGATAACCCCACTCAAGTTAGCCCCCAACAAGTTGGCATCAGTCAAGTTGGCGTTACTGATATTAGCACCACTCAAATCGGCATTCCTCAAGTCGGCACAACTCAAGTCGGTTTCAGCCAAATTAGTACCTTTCAAATTAGCACCACTCAAATTAGCCCGTCTCAAGTTGGCGTACTTAATGTTGGTTCCTTCCAAACAGGCGTTACTCAAATCGGCTCCACTGAAATCAATGTGATACCCCACAGCCTGACTCAAGTTAGCACCTTTGAAAATGGCATCCTTCAAAATTGGATCGCTGCCATCGCTGGTGAAAAGACTAGCTTCTCTCAAATCAACCCCATTAAAGTCGCGCTCCCCATCAGCATACCTTTGCAGCAACTCTTCACCATCCATCCTCTTCCCCCTCTTACCTCAGCACCCTCTGCGTCTCTGCGGTTTTTTAAATCAATCTTACACCTTATCAGAAACCTTTATATAATCAAAACTTTTCTTAAAACCCTTAATTAATCAAACTTCTGTATTCATATTCCTTCACAAACCCGTTACCTAACTTCACATAATTAAGTTTATTGACAGTATTCTCAATTAGTCCACGAGATTACAAGACTTTTCGCTGTAATATGCTATTGTTATTCTCAGCGAAGCAGTTTGTTTACTTTTCAATATTTCGGTAAACTAACTCCTTCTTAAACAGCAACTAACTTGATATTTAAACCATTGACATACTACAAAGCCGATAAAACTTAAAAAAAGGCTCTGCGTTCACATTAAGCAATGTAAACTTTGCTGTGATTGATAATACAAAAAAATAGCCTAGTAAAACACTGGTATTGACAAATCGAAGGTCAAAGATTATGAGTTGATAATTAGTAGTTAAGAGTTATTTATTCTTCCCCCTCTCCCCCCTCTACCCCCTCTCTCCATCCCCAATTCCCAAACAAAAAACTAGTTCAATAACCCAAAACCGCAATAAACTAATAACTATTGTGGAGAAGGTGCTATGGCTGAAGGTTTCAAACTGCCGCGATGGTTAAGTTTTGGGTTGGCTTTTCCGTTGTTTATTCTAAATGCTTGGGTAATACTTATAGTTATCAAGTATCTTCAACCCTTGGTAAATATTGTAATTGCTGCCATATTGCTGGCTTTTGTTTTAGAATATCCGATTGGTTTTTTTCAAAAACGAGGGGTAAATCGTAATTTGGCGACTGCGGGAGTATTGTTATTAGCAGTTATCATACTCGCGGGTTTCGGAATTACTGTTTTACCGTTAATTCTCGAACAGGTAAATGAATTAGTAAATATATTGCCAAGCTGGATTGATTCTGGAACCCAACAGCTACAAGCTTTGCAAAATTGGGCTGTAACTCAACAGCTACCATTTAATCCTAGTGGTTTACTTCCCGATATTCTCGAAAGATTATCTAATCAAGTCCAAAGCTTGAGTGGTAGAATAATAGGCTTGGCATTCGGTACAATCGGCAGCGTTTTTAATATTTTGCTGATAATAGTGCTGACTTTGTACATGATTTTAAATGGCGATCGCCTGTGGGAGGGGATATTAAAATGGTTCCCGCAACGCATTGGTAAACTCTTAAGCGAGTCTTTGAGCGAAGATTTCCAGAATTACTTTATCGGACAAGCAACTTTAGCTATCATCCTTGCAACTGGGTTAACTTTGGCTTTTGTAGCGTTGAAAGTTCCTTTAAATTTGTTGTTTGCTTTAGTTATTGGATTTTTTGCGTTATTCCCTTTCGGTACTGGTATTGGAATTACTTTAGTAAGTTTATTGGTAGGGTTGAAAAACTTTTGGTTGGGAGTCGAAGTTTTAACTGTGGCTGTGGCGATCGATCAATTTAATTACAATTTTGTAGCGCCGCGTATTCTAAGTAAATTTACTGGTTTAAATCCAGTTTGGGTAGTTATTTCTTTGTTGATAGGAGCAAAACTTTTAGGAGTATTGGGATTATTAATTGCGATTCCTTTGGCTAGTTTTATTAAAAGCGTTGCCGATGGCTGGAGAGATGGGGAATTTAATATGGTGGATGAGAAGGAATTAGAAAAATCAGAGTTAGGAGTTGAGAGTTAGGAGTGAGGAGTTATAAGAATTAAAGTTATCTATATAATATTTTGTGCTTTATTAATTGTAGGTTGGGTTAGACGCTTTTATGCAGATAAGGTTTGAGTAATATAGCGATTCCAAATAAAAAACGATTGATTTGTAGTGCGTTAGCGGAGCGTGTCTGAAAGACATGCTCCGCTAACGCACTACGGAAATAAATTGGAATGACTATAAATCTATATAGCGTCGTAACCCAACATCTCTTGCTATGGTATATAAATTAATATCTATATAAAAAATGCCCTACAGTGATTTCAGCTTAAGAAAGGTTAAACAAGATTTTAAGAAAGACGATTATTGAGCAAAACACCTTCTTAGATAACATTCAACCTCAACAACCAAGTTTATTCTTAGCGGAGTTTATCAAAAAGTATTTACCATTGGCAAGGCGCGTTAAATACCGAAAAAGCGCGCTCAGAAATGTTGATTTGTCCGATTTTATTAGAAATTAAAGAAATTTCGACATCTATCAGCTTATTTTCGGGAAATGATTTTACAGTTGATGCATCAATTGGGCTTTCCGGGGTGTGCGACTTTTTAATTAGTCTTTCAAATGAGCAACTTTTTGTCGAAGCACCGGCGGTAGTTGTAGTAGAAGCTAAAAAGGAAGATTTAAATGGTGGTTTGGGACAATGTGTAGCAGAAATGATTGCAGCACAAAAATTTAACGAACAAAATAATACTTCTATACCGATTATCTATGGTACCGTTACCACTGGCGACCGCTGGAAGTTTCTCAAAATTGAAAATCAAACCGTTACTATTGGATTAATGGAATATACGCTTCCACCCTTAGAGCAAATTTTAGGAATTTTGGTTAGTTTTATTAAATTGTAGGGTGCGTTATCGATTTATCTATCATGCACCATTATCTCAAAACCTCACTCCTTCACCTCTCTTTATTAATTAGTAAGTAAGTCGGCGTTAAAAAATCAAGGTATGTCATTGCGAGTGAAACGAAGCAATCCCAAGGGTTTGATGATTGTTTTCATCCTGTTACATGCCAAGCGGTTTATTTGTGCCGATTTACTTACATCAAATGAAAATCAATTTTCAAAGATTCTATCAAGTTTCTAATCGGAATGTAGCTTGAACGTGGTAAAATACTCTCAGGAAATAAAAATTGACTAAATCATTATATGAAGTCAAAAATTTCCTGTTATTGCTGGTAAAAACGGCGACATAAATAGGAAGCTTCTCGAAGCAATAATTTTTTTTAATTCGAGCGGCAAACATCTAAGGTGCAAATTTTTAGCAATTTGCCTCAACATATAGTGCAGCGGGGAGCGCGAAGACAGCGCAACTACGAACCTTTATATATTTATTTTAAGCAATTAACTTAAATCTAAATTTCACCGTCGTAATGGGGAATACTTGATTGCTCCATTATTCATCATCGTTAAAATTCTATGTCTGTAAATCAAATTATCACCGAGCTTACATCCGAACAACAAGCGTTAATTCCAGTTTACAAGGAAAAATGGCGTAAAATTGCACGTTCAACACAGAGAATTGATCGGGAGAAAGCAGAGAAGGCGGTAAAAGCAGCTTTTGAGTTAATTGGTGAAGCACAGCCAAAGGTGTTTTTCTTCGACAGCATTTTTGCGGCTATCAACGAATATAACGATAACGAAGATTTGATTTGCTTTGGTTTAAACGATAATTTATTCCAGAAGCTGAGATTTCCTTTAATTTTAGACTTTGATAAAATCCCGGAATGGGAATTCTATAATTTAAATCGTTTTCGGAGTGCATTAGCTAAAGATCCACAAAATTTATTTGACGAGGAATTTTTAGATAAGCTGATTGTGGATTTAGAAGATGAAATTTACGACTCCCTGGAAGCACAATGGAATTTAACCTACTTTGATTTACTAGAATCCATCGACGAAGAAAAGTTTATTCCCCTAGATACCCAGAGGAAGTACATCAAATATGACTTATTAATTGCTGAATGCAGCTACTATGACTTTTGTATTTCCGTCTTAGATTATCCCCACGATGCAAACCGCTGGCAGATTCTGCAAAATGTCGTCAAAAATTGTCCTTGGTTTTTCCCCTTTCAAGGAATTTGCTTTATATGCCATCGCCCAATTAAGTTATCATTCAATCAAGAAAACCGTCTTCATGCAGATGGTGAAGCTGCGATTCAATACGCCGACGGATATAAGGTATATGCTAATAGTGGCGTTTTATTGCCTTCATATTACGGTACAGTACCGACATCGGAATGGAAATCTCAATGGTTGCTGTCGGAAAGAAACGCTGAATTGAGAAGAATTTTGGTACAGGGAATTGGTTACAACCGAATTTGTGAAGAATTGGGAGCAGTTGAATTAGATTCTTGGCAGGAATATACTTTACTAAAAATTAAGAATTATATCGAAGTTGATGAATGGGCTTCGCAAGATGCTATGGAGCCAATGCATTTATTAAAGATGACTTGTCCGAGTACGGGACATATTCACTTTTTAAGAGTACCACCAAATATAACTTCAGCCAGAGTTGCGATCGCTTGGGTAAATTGGGGAGTCTCGCCAGAAGAATTTGCCGTACAAACTTAAATTATTTGTTCGTAGTAAGGGCTTTAGCCCTCTCCTCTTTTTAGTTAGTTCGTAGTAAAGCACCATTAATTCATATACAATCAATCTTAGGATATTTTTATTTATCGAAGATGGTGGTGTTGGGTTACAACATCAGATTTAAATTTTCGTTACAATCAAATTTGGTTTTGGAGTAAGACTCAACCTACCTTCTTAACTTAATTACAAAAATAAAATCGTAGGGTGTGTACGCTCCGCGTAACGCACCATCAAATTAAATAAATAAAAAACCATTATAGACGCAGACAGCGCAGAGGAAAGAGGTAAAACAGAGATAGTAATGATTTGGGGCTTACAATTTTAATATAATATTGCGATAGCTGGAGACAATTGTGGAAGACAGCAGATTCCTTTCTTTCGCTACAATTAGAAAACTTTCTTTCCTATGGAAGCGAGAGTGAAGAAATTGAATTACAACCGCTGAATGTATTAATTGGTTCAAATGCTTCGGGGAAATCGAATTTAATTGAAGCGATCGCACTACTAAAAGCCACACCAACTGACTTACCATCACCAATACGTCAAGGTGGAGGTATTACTGATTTTATCTGGAAAGGTAGTAAGCAAACTCCGGTAGCTAGAATAAAAACTATTGTAAATTATCCTCAAATAATTTTATATGGAATCTAATAATATTCCTAAATACATTCAGCTTAGATGTTTGCTGCTCAAGGCTTAACAAATCCCCGCCGCTTAAAAATCGCTATTTTTAATATCCCTCGACTGGTAATAACCAGATTTTTGCTTTCTTTAAAGAATATTCTACCACGCAATTGAACCGATTCTTTCTAAGAATATTTTCATAACTCAATCTTTGTGCTGATATATGGGAATACTTTGAATATCAACTACCAACAATCTATATAAAGGGTTAAAATTTACCAATGTCCCAAAATCCTATTATTACCGCATTAACACCAAATTGTAGGTTGGGTTAGATGCTTTTACTATTTAAGAGTTTAATTAACAATCTATATAGCGTCGTAACCCAACATTTTTATTTATGCTTCGATGTTGATGTTGAATTACGACACTATAATTAAAATTTCCTGTGACAATCAAATTTGATCTTAGTATCTAACCCAACCTACAAACTTTATTAAAAGTGTTGCCAATAGTTGGCAAGATAGAGAATTTGCTGCATCATGAATCATTTGTTGAAAATTTCTTAGTCTTAATAGGTACCATTACGTGATACAATATTATCTGAAGGAAGTAAAACCGATTATAATCGGTTGAACGCAATTAAAAAATAGGTTATTGAAGCGGCGAGGATTAATTAGACCTTGAGCAGCAAACATCTAACTTGCCTATTTTTATTTATTAAATATTTTATGGGAATGATTAAATAAATTTATTCGACAAACACCAATAAATAAGAAGAAATAAATATTTTCCTCAAATCAGCAAAAAAGCATATAGAATCGCCTATAGGATTATATCAAAAAAATATTTTAATTTTAAACAACCTTTTAATACAGCTACTCAAACAACGAATTTTCGTTAATTAAATGACAATATTTGCATTATTAACGACGCTATTCTCAACTAGCAAGAAAGTTGTAAATTTTGATTGCAATATATAGCTTCAAACCCCTAATTTCAATTTTTAAATTATTAAGATTTATTAAGTAAAAAATATATGAGACTAAAATTAAATTGATAAAACCGTATTTAAACGCTTGAAAAATAAATATGCTTATTAAATACGTCACCTGATGAAAAATAATATTTCCTTAACCCCTATCGCGATCGCAACATCTCACCAAAAAAACTCCGCGTCCCTTTGCGTTAACCTCCGCACTCCTCTGTCTTGAAAAGTTGCTCATCGGGGAAACCCCCAAGACCGCACTTTATGTCCTATCGGACACGCTCCGCTAACGCTGCGTTTCAAGAAAAGTATTATATTTTACTTTAACTAACTAAAAATAGTATTTATATGGAGAAAAACCCGCTATTATATCGATCGCAATTGTAAAAAATGCAGCAAAAAGGCTGTAGTCAACTTGATATAAAGCGTTAAACCGTTACTACAAACTTAAATAAACTTTGAGCAAGTCAAGATAATATCGCTTAAGCGGGTTATCATCATATATTGTCAGCTTGCAATCTGCATCAATATCCATGACTGCATCTAAACACCAAAATACAACAACCATCACCGACCATCGCACGGTGGATATCAGTAAGCTGAGTCAAATGTACCAGCATTATGTTGAAACTAAGGAAAAACATCCTCATGCGGTGCTTTTCTATAGAGTAGGTGATTTTTTTGAATGTTATTTTGAAGATGCTGTGACGTTAGCTCAAGAATTAGAGTTGGTTTTAACTAGCAAGCAAGCTGGTGCTGATGTGGGAAGGGTGGCGATGAGTGGTGTTCCCCATCATTCTTGGGAGCGTCATGCTACTGGCTTAGTTGAAAAAGGTTATGCGGTGGTGATTTGCGACCAAGTTGAAGATGCTTCTCAGGTAACTGGTGGTCGTTTGGTGAAAAGGGAAATTACCAGAATATTAACTCCCGGTACTCTTCTCGAAGATGGGATGTTAAAGGCAAGTCGAAATAATTATTTAGCAGCTGTGGTAATTGCGGGGGATAATTGGGGTTTGGCTTATGCTGATATTTCTACGGGAGAATTTCTCACTACTCAAACTAACGATTTGGAGCATTTAACTCAAGAGTTGATGCGATTGCAGCCGAGTGAGGTGTTATTTCCTACCAACGCTCCGGATTTAGGTGCGCTATTAAGACCTGGTGAAAAGTCTAATAGTTTACCCGAATGTCTGCCTCGTTCGTTTTGTTATGCGTTGCGATCGCAAGTTCCGTTTTCTAATGGTGAAGCAAGAAGTCGGCTGTTGCAAAAGTTCAAACTCCGCTCTTTGGAAGGGGTTGGTTGCGACCATTTACCGTTAGCGGTGCGTGCTGCTGGTGGATTGTTGGAATATTTGGAGGAGACGCAAAAGGAAAATAAAGTTCCTTTGCAACCTTTGCGAACCTATACTTTTACTGATTTTTTAGTTGTAGATTATTCAACAAGGCGTAACCTGGAAATTACGCAGACGATTCGCGATGGTACTTATCACGGCTCTTTGTCGTGGGCTATGGATAGAACAACTACGGCAATGGGTGGACGTGCTTTACGCAGATGGTTGTTACAGCCGTTGTTGGATGTGAAGGGGATTAGGGCTAGGCAAGATACTATACAGGAATTAACTGAAAATACAACTTTGCGGCAAGATTTACGCGGGTTGTTAAAACAGATTTACGATTTGGAAAGGTTAAGCGGACGTTCTGGATCTGGAACTGCGAATGCTAGAGATTTATGGGCGTTGGCAGATTCTTTATCTAAGTTACCCCAGTTGGCTAATTTGGTAATGGATGCTCGTTCTCCTTTTTTGAAAGCTTTGCAAAAAGTTCCGCCGAGTATGGAAGAGTTGGCGGATAAAATAAAGGCTCATATTGTGGAATCACCGCCAATACAAATTAAGGAAGGTGGTTTGATTAGGGAAGGAATAAATCCTTTATTAGATGAAAGAAAACAGTTAGTTGAAGAAGATCAAAAGTGGATTGCTAATCTAGAAATTGATGAAAGGGAAAGGACGGGAATTCCTAAACTAAAGGTTGGTTATAACAAGACTTTTGGTTATTATCTGAGCGTTTCTCGTGCTTTGGCTGAGAAAGTACCGGATAATTACATTCGCAAGCAGACTTTAACTAATGAAGAACGATATATAACTCCTGAATTGAAAGAAAGGGAAGCTCGGATTTTAACTGCAAGAGATGATTTAAATAAGTTGGAATTTGATATTTTTCTGGCGTTGAGAGAAGAAGTTGGCTCCCTTGCTGAAATTATCCGTAATATTTCCCGTGCTGTTGCCGCCGCCGACGTGTTGTGTGGTTTAGCAGAATTAGCGGTATTTCAAGGTTATTGTCGTCCTGAAATTGTTGAAGGCAGAGAAATTACAATTATTGATGGAAGACATCCGGTAGTAGAACAATCTTTACCCGCTGGTTTCTTTGTACCAAATTCAACTTATTTAGGCAGGGAAGATAATCAAGATAACAATAACAATTCTCCCGATTTAATCATTCTTACAGGACCAAACGCCAGCGGTAAAAGTTGCTACCTGCGGCAGGTGGGATTAATTCAGCTAATGGCGCAGGTTGGGAGCTATATTCCAGCAACATCAGCAACTCTGGGAGTTTGCGATCGCATATTTACACGCGTAGGAGCGGTGGATGATTTAGCTACCGGACAATCTACTTTTATGGTTGAAATGAACGAGACGGCGAACATTCTCAATCATGGCACTAGTAAATCTTTGGTATTGTTAGATGAAATTGGTAGAGGTACGGCAACTTTTGATGGTTTATCAATAGCTTGGGCTGTAGGGGAATATATTGCAACGGAACTTTTAGCCAGAACAATTTTTGCAACTCATTATCACGAATTGAATGAATTAGCGTCGCTGTTAGATAACGTTGCTAATTATCAGGTGACGGTAAAAGAAATGCCAGATCAAATTATCTTTTTACATCAAGTACAACCCGGTGGTGCGGATAAATCTTATGGTATTGAAGCGGGGAGATTAGCAGGTTTACCAGCGACGGTGATTAAAAGAGCGAAACAGGTGATGGGACAGATAGAGCAGCATAGTAAAATTGCGATCGGTTTGAAATCGTTGGATTAGTAATAGTTTTAGGATGGGTATGGATGCTCATCCTAAAATCATTGTTAATAGCTAATTCACCTTATGATGCTCAATTTGTCTATTGCATTACAGTAACTTGTAAAGGAGAAGTTAACTTGCAAATATTTTCGGAAGGAACCTGCAAAGAATTCTGGAGATAACCAGCAACTAAATCGATATCTGCTACACATCCCCTTAAATTGCCGTATAAATCATTTTGTCCGTAGAAATCGATGCCAATCAGTAAAGCGTAAAAATTTGTTAAGTCAGCCATAACGGTATATTTCATTCGCCAGATTGATATAGGATTTGAAAAATTGAGCTTATGCAGTTGTGTTTTTTTTAGCGTTATCAAGACTTACACAGACTAAGCTTGATACTGCGCTCACTGCAAGGCTTCTTCTAAATACTGAATTTCAGGCAAAACATTCATATTAGAAGTTACTCTTAAATTCGATACCAAAATTAATATTTTTGAGTCATAAAAAGAATATTGAAGTAAAGGGAATCCTCCAATAATTTTGCTCAAAAATTTTGTGAAGAGAGAAAAAATAATCTTTACTGCTAATCATGGCTAAGTGCATCAGTTAATTTTACTGGCAACTAATTATATGTAGTTGATTAGTTTTAAATAGAGGTTTTTTTATGTCTGGAAATCATGATGCAACAGAATTTGGTCGTAATTTAGCAGTAGTGATTGGAGTTAACGACTACGACGGTGAAAATATAGGCAAGCTAAAAACTGCCGTTGAAGATGCCAAAGAAATTGGTAATTTGTTGGAAAATGACTATGGATACGAAGTAATTCGTTTTTTTGATAAAGAAGCCAATCTTGAAGAATTAAAAAATTTCTTTGATAACAGTTTAGGTGAGAAATTAAAAGATTCACAAAAAAATAGACTAATTTTTTACTTTGCCGGACATGGTGTTTCTCTTACTAAAGACTTACAAAAGCCTGCGGAAGGTTTCTTGATTCCTCAAGATGCTAAGAACAATGATTTTAATACTTATTTATCCATGTCTGAGGTGTTAAAAGCTTTAGAAAAGATTAATTGCCATCATTTATTGATGATTTTGGATTGTTGCTACGGTGGTATGATTCGGTTAAACCGGGAGTTTGTTGTAGAAACAGAAAATTTTTATAAAGAACACTACAATCACTTCATTGAGCATGAAGCTTGGCAATTTCTTACTTCTACTGCATACGATCAAGTAGCATCAGATAGTTTCGATATCTCAAATGACAATCGGGGAACAGTTGCAAACTCTCCACATTCTCCTTTTGCATTCGCTTTAATAGAAGGATTAGATAAAAATAAAGCGGATGAAAACAAAGATGCTGTGATTGAATCTAACGAGCTTTACCAGTATGTGGAAAGAAGGATGCGTCAGTTATCTCAAAATTTTCAAACCCCACAGATAGGTTCATTGCGTTCTGAGTATGATAAAGGAAGATTTATCTTTACAAGACCAAATTTCAGTGTTGACAAACTCAAAGATGCTCCAGAACTTAATCAACACAATAACCCTTATCGTGGTTTAAAAGCTTTTACTGAAAAATATTCAGATTTCTTCTTTGGCAGAGAAAAATTAGTTAAAGAATTGAGCGATCGCCTTTGTGAATCTAATCCGTTAACGGTAGTTGTAGGTGTTTCTGGTTCGGGAAAGTCAAGTTTTGTACAAGCTGGTTTAATTCCTCATCTACGGAAAAAAAAATGGGAAATTCTCAATCCAGTGCGTCCTGGAAAATTTCCCTTTACGGCTTTAGCAAAAGCAATTATACCAATAGAAAATGTCGATATAGTTAAAAGAATAAAAAATAAATATAAGGTCTTGGATAACATTCTTACTACTAAGTTGAAGAAAAATAACCCAACTTTTACTGAACTCGTAGATGCTTGGAAATGTGCAACTGTAGAATCGAAATTTTTGTTATTTATTGATTACAGCGAACAGCTAAAAACTTTTCCTAAAAACAAGTTTTTAGGAAAAGAAAAAGCAGATTTAGAAAGTCTTGCTGAAGAAATTGAGAAACATATTAAAGAATTAGGTGATAAATTAGAAAAAAATGATAATTATCTAAATGAAGTTATAGAAAAATGGAAGAAACTTCAAAGCAGTTCTAAAACTAAATTACTTCTAGTTATTGACCAGTTTGAAGAACTGATTACCATGAGTGAAGATAGTCACCAAGAAATTAGTAATCGCAATCCGCAAACTGAAAACCATAAACTATGGCATAAGTTCTTAAAAATATTAAGGCAGGCTACAAAGAAATATTCTGAAGATATTTGTATTGTATTAACTTTGCGTTCTGACTTTAACAAATATTTTGATTCATTGGAATCGTCTCAAAATCCAGATTTATTTTCTCTAAAAGAAGCTCGCTTTCCTATGAAGTTGATGAGTTCCGATGAATTGCGACAAACGATTGAAGGACCTGCATTGAAGCAAGGAGTATTTTTTGAACCTTATCGTGAATCTCAAACTTCAATTCCTCAGAATTGGGTAAGTGAAATTGTTGATGAAGTAAGTCAGATACCAGGAGGCTTACCTCTGCTGTCATTCACACTTAGCGAACTTTATATTAAGCACTTCAATGAAAGGCTAACATTAAATCCCAAGGATCGGGCTTTGAAATATGACGATTATAAAGCACTTGGGGGAGTTACAGATTCGCTTACAGGTAGAGCTACTCAGATATATAACAAACTTAAAAGTAAAGAAGAACAAGCCATCATGCGTAGGATTATGCTGCGAATGGTGAGAATTGAAGGTACAGAAAAAGCAAAGAAACGAGTTCCATTATCTGAGCTAAAATATCCAGATACTCAAAAAAATAAAACAGATAATATTATCGATTATCTTGTAGATAAACGTCTAGTAGTTCGAGGTGAAGAACAGGGAGAATCTTATGTTGAACCAGTTCACGATTGTTTAATTACAGAGTGGTCAGATTTGCGAAAATGGATTACAGAAGAACAAGAAGAAATGCTTCTACGTCAACGCTTAACACCTGATGCTACATCATGGAATGTGTCGCAAAAATCTGGTGAAAATGCCAAACAAAATACTGGTAAAATAAGAAAGATTGTTCGAGATTATAGCGGAAAAATTGAGTCTTATATTATCGAAAAAATCCAATCTTTTCAGCGTAATAAGCAGCGCGAGCAAATAGAAAAGCAGAAAGAAATAGAAAACAATGCTAATAATTCAAATCGAAAACCAAAAAATTATCTTTGGAATAACGACCCCAGACTCGACGAGTTGAATTTAGTGCTTGACTCTGATGATAACTGGTTGAATGAAATAGAAAATACTTTTGTACGTCAAAGTCTTATCCAAAGAGGTCGAAATGTATACAGGTCTTTCTTTGGTTTTGGAGGAATTGCACTGATACTTGGGCTGTTGTCATTAGGGATTTTTCTCGGTAATAGGCAGGCAAAAATAAACGAGATGCATCGTTTACAGGAATCCGCAGAAGCTAATTTGAAGTCAAATAACGATTTAGAAGCAATTGCCAATATTTTACGAGTAGGAAAAAATCTTGAAGATCCACTTTTTTGGAGTTTTAAACCAGATGAAAATCGACTAGCACAAGTAAGAGAAACGCTTTCCAAAATTATTTATCAAACCAGAGAACGCAATCGATTACAACTTAATACGGGCAGAATTTATCAAGTTGCATTTCATCCTAAAGAAAAAGGTTTACTCGCAATTGTTGGTAATAAAGATTCAGTTAGACTATGGAACACAAATTCAAACGAACAGAAACAGCTTTTTTCTACAGGTGAAGGTAAAGAAGAAGTCTATAGCGTTGCATTTAGTTCTGATGGTAGTCGAATGGTTACTGGTGCGGATAACGGTACCGTTAAATTGTGGAACATTAATCAAAAGAATAAAACGGTAGATCAAAGTTCTGCAATAAATATTATTCCGCAGGAAAAGCAGCAAAGTATTCGTGACGTGGAGTTTAGTCCTAAAGATGATTTGTTGGTAACAGTTATCCGAGATAATAAAGGTCAGCGCACAGTCAAACTTTGGGACAAAAAAGTAGATTCTCAAAATAATAATTTGCCCCAGTTAGCTAATAATTTAAAGGATCTTGTAGTAGATAACTTAAGTCAGGATGATTGGAAGTTCGAGGAAAGTAAAATAATTCTTGATGAAAATAGCTGCAATAAGCTTGAAGATAAAGAAAATATCTATGATGTAGCTTTTAGTCCAGATGGAAACTTACTAGCAATGGTTGGAGATGGCAGTAAAGTTATACTGTGGGATTACAAAAACAAAAAATGCGAAATCAAGCCCTTGAAAAACAAAGAAGACAAAGAGAACGTACATCGAGTAGTTTTTGTAAATGACAATCAATTAGCAACTGGTAGTAAAGGTAACAAAGTTAAGCTGTGGAATATCAAAGATGGTAAATTCGATAGTTCTGAGGAGTCAAAAATAGAAATTTCTCCAAAGGAAGAACAGCAAGGATTTATTCGTAGTATGGCATTCGATAGTAAGAGCCAACAATTAGTCACAATTAGCAATCAAGACTATGTAGGTAGGTTGTGGGATAGAGCTAAAAACTATAAACAAATTCCAGGTAAAGAAATTGAACCTTTGGAAGGGAATATCGAAGGCACAACAGCTAGAAGTTTAGCATTTAACGGTAATGGCAATAAACTAGCAACAGTTGCAGGGGACGGTACAGTTAAGTTATGGAATTTAGGCGAAAATCAAAAAACAACTAAAGTAAGTGAATTTTTTACAGGTGAAAGAGATATTAGCAGTGTTGCATTTATTCCCGGTAGTAAAGATGAACTTTTAGCTATAGGTGCTTCAGATGGTACTATCAGCCTATGGAATACATCATCACGTGAGGAAGTTGCAGTTACGTCATCTAAGCTTCTTAAAAAAAATCAACTAAAAGGAAAGAGTGTTGAATACATAAGATATTTTCACCCAGGATCTAAAGATAAAGAGAAAAATGAATTAAGCCTAATAGCTGCTTATGGGGATGGTAATGTTAGAAAAATTGATTTTGATGGTAAAGAGTTTACAGATGTGATTAAGCTCGAAACAGAATTAGGGAATATAAAAAGCTTGGTTTTTAATTCCAATTCTCCAATGTTAGCAACAATAAATAATCAAGGGAAAGTCCAAATTTGGGATATTTCAAAGCCTATTGATTGGGAGTTAAAAAAAGAACCAACAGAAGCAATAGAAAGTTCTCTTTTACCTTTTAAAAGTTCTGATTTATCTTTTAATAGTGATGGCAATCTAGCAGTTAGTGGAGAGAAAGGTCAAATTGTAATATTTGACAAGGAGGGCAACAAGCTTGACCAATTCCAAGCTAAAAAAGAAAATATTAATAGCATCGCCTTCCATCCTAAGAAGAATGAAATATTGGCAATTGGTGGGGATGATGGCACAGTCAGGTTTGTTGATATCACAAGCAACACACCGGATCAACTTACGACAACAAATAATATCGTGGGTGTGTCTTTTAATAATGACGGTAAGCTAATAGCAATTACTAGAAAAGAAGATGATTCTAAAAACGTTTCGTTATGGGAGGTTACAGGTAAGGGAAAAATCGAGCCGAAAAAAGATGTCTCAAATTCCGAACTTTTTAAGATAAAAACCGAAATTGCTGAATTCAGCCCCAATAAAAATCAATTAGCAACTGTTGAAATTGGAGAAGAAGGTGACATAATTAAGCTTTGGGATATATCAGAGAAAAAGCCTTGGGATATATTTAAAAAAGAGTCTAAACCTATAGAAATCAAAACAGAGCAAAAAAATGTTGATTTAATCGCTTTTCCTAATAAAGGAGACTTGCTGGTTAGTCGTGGAAAAGAAAAAGAAGACGACGGTACGAATGATGGTAAGACCACAATTAAACTATGGCAATTAAAAAATAACAATTATCAAAAGAAACCTTTCTTAGACAACGAATTTGACGAATTTCAGAAGAAACAAAATATCTATAGCGTGGCGTTCAGCCGTGATGGTAAGTTTATTGCGACTACTACAACAGACAACAATAACGTTCAAGTATGGGAAACTGATGGTGTAAAGAATAAAGAATTCCCAACTCAGCAAAAAGATGCTTATGTGGCTTTCAGTCCTGATGGTAAACAACTAGCAACTGGTGGTGAAGGGGGTATACTCCAGTTGTGGGACATTGAAGCTAACCCGAAAGAACGATTCAAAACCCAGTTGAGAACTATCTATAGTATTTTATTTAGCCCGGATGGTAATAAGCTTGTAATTACAGGAAGAAGTGAAGACTCAAACAATAATAAACTTAAGTTATTTGATCTATCTGGCAACGAACTCAAACAATTTGAAACACCGCTTGAATCTGAATCAATCAAAAGAGTTAAGTTCAGTCAAGACGGTAAGCTATTAATCACTGTTGCAAATTCTGGCGAAGTTAGACTGTGGCAAGTTGGTGATGTCAAGGAGCTAATGAAATTAGTATGTAAATTTTCAAAAGATTATTTAAAATCTAGCTCTGATAAAGGCGATCGCAATTTGTGCGACTAATATCATATTTGTGGAGATTGGTAATAGATAAACATCTTCTAATTACCAATCCCCCATACCCAATCCCCATTTGCATATTTGAGAAACCACTTAAAAGCTGATACCGTCAAAAAATTAGTAAATCATCGAAGTGGACTTTCAGCTTGAATCGTTCTAATTACTGGCAACTTTTACCTTATATCCATCCCCAATCGCAAACCATCGCTAAGGGTTTTGTAGGAATTATCGGATATGTAATCGCGACTTTGGGACTAATTAAGCTTGTAGAAGAGTTAGCAACTCCCTTTGGAGAAGGAAATGTTTTACAGATAGCCAAACTTGCGGTTATCTTAGCGGGGGTTTTCTTAATTAGGGGATTTTTTCAATCAGTACAAGATATCTACATGGCAAAGGCTGCTTTAAGGGTAGCTTTTAATCTCCGCAAGCAGGTTTACGCTCATCTGCAAAAGTTGAATTTGAGTTACTTTGAAACCGCAAAAGCCGGGGATTTGTCTTACCGACTCACCGAAGATGTGGATAGAGTTGGGGAAGTTGTCCATAAGATGTTTCACGATTTTATCCCTTCATCTTTGCAACTAGTTTCCATTCCCATATACATGATTTACCTCAGTTGGCAACTAACCTTAGCTACATTAATTATTGCTCCCTTGATGGGAGTTTTAATTGCTTGGTTTGGGAATAGGTTACAAAAGTTATCTCGTCGCAGTCAAAATCATGTATCCGATCTATCGGCAATTTTAACTGAGGTGTTTGGCGGAATCAGGATTATTCAAGCGTTTGCGGCGGAGTCTTACGAAGTAGAAAGGTTTAGTAAGGAAGCGGAAGGTACTTTAAAAGCGAAATACAATACGGAAAGATTAAAAGCGATTCAAATTCCCATTATTGGATTTTTACAAGCATTAAGTTTTTTATTATTATTATTTTTTGCTGCTTGGCAGATTTCTATCAAAAATATTACAGTTGGAACGTTTTTTAGTTATTTGTCAGCAGCAGCTTTATTAATCGATCCTGTAGGACATACTACTAATAACTATAATTTATTTAAGGAAGGGGAAGCTTCTGTAGACAGAGTTTTTGAATTATTAGCAATTAAAGCAGCAGTGGTGGAAAAACCTGATGCGATGATTCTTCCCCGAGTTACGGGTAAAGTCGAATATCGTAACGTTAGCTTTGCCTATCAACCAGATAAACCAGTAATTAATGATATCAATTTATTAGCAATGCCGGGGGAAGCAATCGCTCTCGTAGGTGCTTCGGGTGCTGGTAAAACAACATTTGTCAATCTTTTACCCAGATTTTATGACGTTCAAAAAGGTCAAATATTAATCGATGGAATTGATATAAAAGATGTTACGTTAAATAGTTTAAGAAGACAAATTGGTATAGTACCTCAAGAAACCATAATGTTTTCCGGTACCATTGCTGGGAATATTGCTTTCGGACAAAGCGAATTTGATATGCAAGCTGTAGAGGAAGCAGCGAAAATTGCCAACGCTCACGATTTTATCAGTCAAATGCCCGATGATTATTATACCGTAGTTGGCGAACGCGGTGCAAAACTATCTGGTGGACAAAGACAAAGAATTGCGATCGCTCGTGCTGTATTATTAAATCCGAGAATTTTGATATTAGATGAAGCGACATCTGCCCTAGATTCGGAATCGGAAGCTTTGGTACAGGAAGCATTAGAAAGATTGATGGTAAATCGCACGGTGTTTATAATAGCTCACCGTTTGAGTACTGTGAGGAAATGCGACAGAATTTTGGTGATGGAACATGGGGAAGTAGTAGAATCGGGAACCCATGATGAATTGTTAGCTTTTGAGCGTCGGTATGCCAGGTTTTATGCAAGGCAGTTTAGTTAAAAGTTAAAATAGAGATTTAGATTATTAAATAATAAATTGAATAGCTATTAATATAAATGTCAGCAAATATTTCTCAAGCAAGACGTTATCGGGAAATGGTTCGTTTTGAATTCAAAAAATGTCCTCCACCTCCCGATTCTAATCTTTACAAAGCTTTTCGCATACATTTAGAAGCTCTTTATAAACAAGAAAAAAAAGAACTATTATCTTTAGTAAATGAAAATGCATCTGAATCAGAAATAAGAAATCAAAAAGTAGGTTTGTTTCTAATTAGTGTTGGTTTATTTACATATGGGAGATTGGATGTTGCTGAAGATATTTTAACCGGAATTCCTGGTGGAAAAGGTCAGATACGTCGTTTAACTTGGGTTATGAATGTGCTTTTACCATTACCTGAAAAGTTGGATGCACTTACGCAACCAGATTTAGTCAGTGAATGGTTGAAACTGAATCGTTCTAAACTGAGATGGAATGAAAATTCACAAACCTATATTCTTGAAAATTAAAGTATTCCAAAGTATTAGTTTGTTCCTGCTCTATACTTACTTATCTCTCTTTCTTTTTTCTCTGTGCCCTCTGCGTCTCTGCGGTTTTTATATCATATAGATGCTACCCGACAAAACCCGAATTTCTAACTACTAACTTAGGTATAACGGAACATAACTCAACATAATTGTTGGGTTACACTCCGTTAACCCAACCTACTAATCACTACTATTAACCCAACCCCGAAACGCTTTCATTATTTTATTTCTCCCCTCGCTTTTACTTGTTTCTAAATACTGAGGAATTATTTCACTCAAAGGAAAACCAGGAAAATGAGGACTTTCATTTACTTGAATATATTTACCAGATTGCAACACATTAATTTCTAATTCCCTACCATTAAATCGCCACAATTCTCCTACACCCAAAACTTCGTAATTATCAAAACGAGTTCTAAACGTAAAATCAATTTCCAAAGCTATATCCGGTGGAGGATCTATAGTTAAATCGATGCGCTTTTTTCCCCGAATTTCTGCTTCATTTTCAATATAAAAACAATCCGAAGCTTCTATACCCCGCTGCATAGCTTCACTTTTAAAAGTTGTCGATCCCAAACTTCTAAATTCAATATCAAGTTCTTCCAGAAGCACTTTTACCAAGTCAGCAATTATAACTTTATCATCTTCGTGTTCCGGTAAAGGAACCATGATTTCTAAAACTCCCTCACTATAATTAATCCGGGAACCCCGTTTTTCCCCAAACTCTTCTAAAAGTTGTTCGTACATCAACCAGCTAACATCAGTCATTATAAGTTGTTGTCCTGGAGGAACTACAATTTGTTCGAGTTGTACTTGCATAGTTTCCTTTCAAGGGAATTTTAATCAATTCAAATACAAAACCTCACCTTGTTTGTGGCTTCCCTCTCTTTAATAAGGAGAGGGATTGAGGGAGAGGTATTATCTTATTTTTAACTTTACCTTTTAGTCATGGCGATCGCCATATTAACTGTAAGTGGCAATTCACCCAAAGTAGGTAAAATATCTTCTCCTGAAAAAACAACGGGTAATTCATCTCCCACCCAAACCCAAATTTGTTGACGATTTATATCTATTAACCAAGCCAGTTGGGTGCCATTGCTCAAACAGTGGAGGATTTTATTCTGTAAATCTATAGTACTTTGGTTCGGCGAACGAATTTCAATTAACCAATCCGGCGCTCCTTCAAAGGCTCCATCTTCATCGGAAATTCTTTCGCAAGCAATTACAGAAATATCTGGTACTGGAGATAATGGAGGTACAATACACCGTAATTCTTGTATCGCTTCAAACTGCTCGGTATTATTATTGATGTAATTTACAAGATTGCGTTGCAACCGCGAATGAAAAAGAGTTGGCATTGGTTTTTGCAGCGCTTTGCCATTAATTAATTCCCATGCAGGAGAAGCCTCAATATTAGGTTGAGCAAGAAATTCTTCTAAAGAGATTATTGCAACCGACTTTAGCATAAGCCTTTAATTAATCTACTTAGAATTTTATCATTGTTTAAATTTATTCTTCCCCCTCTTCCACCTCTTCCCCCTCTCTCCAAGAACCTAAAAAGAATATGCTACTACTAGGGGGTAGCTTCATCAAACTCCTATTTTACAAGAGGTCAAGATGGTAAAGACACCTAACCTACAACAAGAAACCTTTTTACTTGAGTTACCTAAAACCATTGGATTATACGTTACTCAAGAACAGTTTTTCGCCTTAAGTGCGGCAAACCGAGACTTGAAACTTGAAAGAAACGCAAAAGGAGAATTAATTGTGAATCCACCAACTGGTTGGGAAACTGGAAGATTTAATTCTAGTATTTCGGGAGAATTGTATTTGTGGTGGCGTAATTCTGGTGAATCAGGGTTAGTTTTTGATTCTTCTACTGGCTTTATTTTACCCAACGGTGCTACTCGCTCTCCCGATGCTTCTTGGGTTTCTCAACAGCGATGGGATGCGCTTACTCTCCAACAAAAAGGAACTTTTGCGAATATCTGTCCCGATTTTGTGGTTGAGTTACGATCTAGCTCGGATCGAATTGAGCCTTTACAAGCTAAGATGAAAGAATATATGGACAATGGCGCAAGACTAGGTTGGTTGCTCAATCCGCAAAATCGCCAAGTAGAAATTTATCGATCGCGTAAGCCAGTAGAAGTATTGGAAAATCCGACAGAGTTATCTGGTGAAGAGGTTTTACCTGGTTTTATTCTGAATTTACGTCGGGTGTGGAATTAAAAAGTAATCCATATTTAAGAAGCAATATTTTAAAATCTCTAATCTCAAAATTATTCTCCAATACACCAATCCCCACTCAATAATTACTGAGTGAGGATTAATTTATATTCAACTAAGCACAGTTTACTCATAACTTTTCTCCAAATGAAAAAAATTATGATAAACTTCATATTACGTTCGGGCCTAAAATCGAACGCAAAGACGAAACCCCTAAACTAGATTCAGGGAACATCTACCTTTCTTTCAAGAACATCTCAAGAAACTTCTATTCTTGAGTTCATTCTAATTAAAACTAAACTTATACAATACTAACCTTCTAACAATTTATATTGCTGATACAAATGATACCAAATAAAAGTAACATTTCGTTACAATATTTTGTTTGCATTAGTTTTAGTTATGTAATTATAAATATAAATAATAAAAACTTTAACGATATTTGAAAATTTATCGTCAGACAATATAGGCTATCAAGCATAGAAGTTAAACAATAAATAAAAATTCTATGCAGCAATCTAATAGTAATTCTGGAGATATCCTACGGCAAGTCGTTACCTTAGCTGCTGTAGTAATTGCTTTTATCGTCAACGTCTTATCAAATATCTTCCCGCTTAACGGACTTACAATTGGCGGAATATCCAATACTTTATTCAAAAACGTTTTAATAATTCCCGCTAACTATGCCTTTGCGATATGGGGATTAATTTACCTCGGATTATTTGCTTTTGCGATTTATCAAGTCTTACCTTCCCAACGAGAGAATCCCAATTTACGTAAAACCGGATATTTGTTAACTATTGCATCCGTTGCCCAAAGCATTTGGGTGTATCTATTTTTATCTCGCTTTTTCGTGGCTTCGGTGGTAGCAATGCTGTTAATTTTAATGCCGTTAATAGTAATGTATTTCCGCTTGGGAACTGGTTCACCTGCATCACGCGCCGAAAAATGGTTTATTCGTTACCCAATTAGTATTTACCTCGGTTGGATAAGCGTTGCCACTATCGTTAATATCGCCAGTGCTTTATATATTAACAATTGGAACGGTTTCAGTATATCCCCAGAACTATGGACTGCAATTATGGTAATTATTGCCACACTTGTAGCTGCGATCGCACTTCTTCAACGTCAGGATATTGCATACAGTGGTGTAACGGTATGGGCATTAATTGCCATTACAATCAAACATTGGGAAAATTCAACTTTGAGAATAGCAGCATTATCATGTGCTTTCCTAATCGTGGGGATCGGCTTATTTTCAAAATTCACCCACACCAAACGGAAAGCAAATTAGTTAGGAGTTAGTGATTAGTTGTTAGAAGTTATTTATTCTTCCCACTCTACCCCTCTTCCTTATCCAATGACCAATGCCCCATCCCCCATGCCCAATCCCCTAATTCTAAAGCGATTCTAAATAACTCAACAAATCCGCCATTTCCTCAACGTTAGGCTGGAATTTGGGCATTGGGGGCGTATCTCCGCTAATTACTTGGTGAATTAGTCCATAACGAGATTTACGTTTAGATACGGCTTCTAGAGAAGGACCTACACTTCCTGTAGCTTCCAAGCCGTGACAGCCAGCACAGTTAATTTGAAAAATTGCGTGTCCTTGAATCGGATTTCCTGTCTTAGAGAGTACATTTTTAATATAGGGGTCAGAAGTTCTTACCATATTTACAGCAAAAATGCCTAATAGGATTGCTAGCAAAACCGCTAACGAAAAGAACGCGATTCGCCCCATTAGAGTGTCCGGTTTGATAATCTGGTTATCCAAAAGGTTTGCTGTCAAAGTCGGTGTCTACAAAAAATATTTCATTTCCTACACATAGCTTAAAAGTTCTTGACTGTGTGTGCAAGCACCAATCGTCATTTTCTTCATCCAAAAGATGCCTCTAATTCTTTATAGGAGCGCTGTTTGCCAACTCTTGATGGTAAAATGATTTTAGTAAACAAATATGAAAAATTGCAATAAGGAGGCGACTATGGTTGAACCTTTACTTGATGGTATGGTTCTAGGTTTAGTTTTCGTTACTTTAGCTGGTTTATTTTACAAAGCTTACGAACAATACAAACGTGGTAACGAACTCGGACTTTAACAGTTATCAGTTAATTAATCTTCTTAGAAGACTTTGCTGTTAATATACGGTCATTTGATTGATTATTAATTGGACATAAAAGTTCTAAAAATTAACTTCAAGCCAATTTAGTCCTCTTCGAGAGGACTTTTGCTATTAATGCTATAAATATATTCTTAATATTCTTAAATTTTTATTAAAGTATTACTTGTATTCACTTGTATAAAATGTGATAACAATTAATAGCTGGTCACTGATAACTGTAAAAACTCACAGCAGTATTACCATAAAATTTTTGACGGCATATTTCCCAATTAAGAATTTGTGGTGGTGTCCATAATTTGGGATTATGTTCTACTGCAATTTCTCCATTGATATCTAGAATCCGATCCCGAGCAATGGCTTCTAAAACTGGCTCGTATAAATCGCTTGCATAAGGTGGATCGAAATAAATTTTGTCAAACTGCTGTTCGCGAAGTTTGGGCAGATGCTGTAATATATCTCCTTGCAAAAGTTTCCATTGTTGTTCGGAACTTGCTAAGGGTTGCCAATTTTGTTTTATGATACCGCAGGCAGTCTTCGACTTTTCAACACCAACTACAAGGCTAGCTCCTCGACACAAGGCTTCCGCACCCATAGAACCCGTTCCGGTGCATAAATCTAACCAGCGACAATCTGCAATTCTTCCCTGCCAAATATTAAATATGGCTTCTCTTACCCGTGCTTGAGTAGGTCTGGTTTGCTTCCCTGGTAATGTTTTTAACTGACGATTTCCGTAAATTCTTAGCAAAATGATGTTCGTGTCATTGAGGATTTTAGCGACAATAGTACCCTTGACTGCCAGATAATGAATATAGCAGAAAACACGAATTAAGTTGTTAGATCATACCAAAATTGTTTGCATTGGCAATTAAATGTAGGATACGGATCGTGAATTATCTAACGGCTTAAACGGCTATCTTTTCACGCACTTGAGAGACGAAATTAGAAAGTATTTGTAGTCCGATATTAGAGGATTTTTCGGGGTGAAACTGAACTGCGGTAACATTATCATAAGCAACGGCAGCAGTTACAGTTTGACTACCATGAGTTACAGTCGCTGCATTCACCTTTTTTTCTACCGGATCGACGTAGAAAGAATGAACAAAGTATACCCAAGGCTGGGGAGGTAAATGCTCCCATAAAAGACTTCTTGCTTGAGTTATTTCTAATTGATTCCAACCCATATGAGGAATTCTTATTTCCTGAGAAGGACGAAAACGTCTTACTTTTCCCCGAATGATTCCCAATCCATTTTCAACACCTTCTTCTGATGATTCAAAAAGAATCTGCATTCCCAGACATATTCCTAAGAAAGGTTTACCACTGTAGATTACATTCTTAATTGGTTCAATCAAATTTCGATCTCGCAAACTTTGCATTGCTGGATCGAATGCACCGACTCCAGGTAATACAACTGCCATCGCTTTTTCCAAGTCGGAGGGATTTCTTGTAACTTTAGGAGTTGCACCAGCTTTTTCTAAAGCCTTACAAACCGAATGTAAATTTCCCATGTCATAATCAATTACTGCAATTACCGCCATAACCTACTCCCGATAAATTTATAGATGGAGGGTGAACAATTTTCAATCATAAATTTTCTGACGCAAAGATTGTTATTAAACGGACGAACAAATTTTGGCTTATAGGTTACAAATAAATTTGTTCTGAATAATTCCTACTTTAAATTGCTTTACATTGTTAGATTCTCTCGTTGATTTGCAAATCCTGCATTGACCTTACCGATAAAATTACAACTTGTTAGTTTAAGAGAAATTAAAGAACAGTGAACTTTTAACTCTATGCTATTCTAAGCGGCTCAATCGTGCAAAGTAATAAGCCATAAATTTCAAAAATTAAATGGCAAAAATAGTAGAACTTACATCTTCACCCTGCTTTTTTTTGAAACTTGAAAGGATATAAACCCTTACAACATCTCTACTATTGCTTAATTTTTAAATAAGCATCTAATAATTACTATAGTACAGATATATTGCCGTTTTAGTAAATAATATAGATTTGCACAAACTGTGTTGCATACAACTGTTGATTAAAAGCAATGTCAGCATTTATCGCTTTTCTGAGTTGACATCAAACACCACTTTGGATAAATTTATTGTCCATCTGGTTTATTATTCAATTTTAAATAGCTAGCTTATGCCTAAATTATTAGATGTTGTATATTGATTCGAGTTATTATTTTAACAAAAAAAAATCTCTAAAATATTGTCTAGTTGCGAACAATTACAAGGCAGTAAGGCACTTTCAACAATATAGGTGCGTCTTTAATGAAACGAAAAACTAAGGATATATGTTCTCTTTCTTACTCAATTTTCCTATCGCTCAAACAACTCCTTCTCCTGCACCTGTAGAAGTAGTACAACCGCAACAAGTTCGTCCTTTGCCAGGTAAACTTGATCGTGTCCCGGTTTTTAATAGCAATAGTCCGGAATTAGTTCTCAAAGAAGGAATTTTGCTTTCTACATTTCTGGAAAAAGGAAAAAAAGTGCCGTCAGCACACCTTAATTTCCCTTTTAAAGGACGGTTTGATATATTTGCCCATCATGTTGCTAAAGCATCTACTCCGGATGATTTAAGGACGTTATACCTGGGGATAATTTTGCATAATCCAACTTCGCAACCTGTAACGATAAATGTATTAAATGCGGCTAGTTATTTAAGTCAACCTGATGCACCTTTTATTGATTTACCATCCCAAAAAACTAATTTTTTTGGAACGGTATTTTCTGGTCCTGGAAGTCGCGTTATGAGCGATATTCTCAGAAAACGCCGTCAATCGACTTTACCCACTAAATTAATAATTCCAGCAGGAGAAAGTCGCACGATAATGAATGCACCCATTCCCGTAAAAGAATTAGAACCGCCGATAAATGGACGTTCTACCTTAATGCGATTGTGGAGTAGCGGTAAAGTCTATGCCGCGTCTTTAGCAATGTTTGCACCTACCAACGCTGATGGAAGCGAACGTGCGCCAACTTTACAAGAGTGGCAAAATTTACTTGACAACGGTGATTTAGCAGGACCAAGAGATAAAGCACCTACACCACCAGAAGACACCAACAAACCAATTATTTATGGTAGGGTATCGGGAGTTGCAAAAGGTTCTCAATGGAATTCCTTAGTAACTGATAGTCCTAAAAAAACTTATCTAACAATTCCTCAACCTGGTAAAGCTTTTTCCTACGGTATCGCTACCTTACATCGCGGAACATTAGGAACCAACCAAATTCAAAGTGCCAAAATGTTAGCAAGGTATCCCGATACCGCATATTACGCTCATGGCAACTACGGCATTTGGTACAGTTTGCAGCTACCTTTATTAAATAAATCTTCAGTACCGCAGACTGTCAAAGTATCATTGCAAACACCTATTAAAGAAGATAAATTAACCAAAGATGGATTGCGCTTCTTTGATAATCCAGATAAAAGAGTATTTTTTCGCGGTACGGTAAGGGTGCGTTATACGGATGATAGAGGATTACCCCGTACCCGTTATTTGCATTTAGTTCAAAATAGAGGAGAAAAAGGCAAACCTTTAACAACATTAAATATGAAATCAGGTGCTAAAAGACTTGTAGAAGTTGATTTATTGTATCCTCCAGATGCAACACCACCGCAGGTACTTACAGTAGAAACTGAAAATAAATAGAACTTTGTTGTAGGGTGCTGTGACGGTTACGGTAATTTATGAACTGTAACGAAATTGTTCAAATTTACCGTCACGCACCAAACTAAATACTACGCTTTGGCTCAATTTAGCTCTACTCAAATTAATCCCACTAAGTAGGTGGACATAAATAAACCTCACTATGTAACAGAATGTAAATAACACTTAAAGCCTTGCGATTGCTTCATTTCACTTCGTTACACTCGCAATGACGTAGTTATAATTTTTTCCACTTACCTACTTATAGTCAGGGGCACCTATAGGATTGTAAATTCGTTAAATTCGGATGGTTTACCCTTTAAAGCAATACATAGTTAAGCGTCTAACACAGTCAACAAAATTCAAATAACTTAATTTATACAGAAGTAAATAAACATCAAAAAACCCTTCTGAATATCACAGAAGGGTTTTTCTTTCAAATTAAAAACCTGGCACCGAGCTATTTTCACAGGAGGCAACCCTCCAACTATCGTCGCCGCAACAGCGTTTCACCTCTGAGTTCGGGATGGAATCAGTGTGGTTCCACCGTGCCATAGGCACCAGGAAACTTGTAGGGAATACAGAGTCCCTGAAGGCTGCACATTCACGCGCTATTTGTAAAAATGATTAATATCTTTAAGTAGAACATCAATTTGATGAGGTCAAGCCCTCGGTCTGTTAGCATGGCTCGGCTACATACATTACTGCACTTCCACCTACCACCTATTAACGGATATTCTTTCCGTGACCTTACCTACTTATGTAGTGAGAACACTCATCTTGAGGTGGGCTTCCCACTTAGATGCTTTCAGCGGTTATCCGCTCCGCACTTGGCTACCCAGCGTTTACCGTTGGCACGATAACTGGTACACCAGCGGTGCGTCCCTCCCGGTCCTCTCGTACTAAGGAGGACTCCTCTCAATGTTCTTGCGCCTGCACCGGATATGGACCGAACTGTCTCACGACGTTCTGAACCCAGCTCACGTACCGCTTTAATGGGCGAACAGCCCAACCCTTGGGACGTACTTCCGCCCCAGGTTGCGATGAGCCGACATCGAGGTGCCAAACCTCCCCGTCGATGTGGACTCTTGGGGGAGATCAGCCTGTTATCCCTAGAGTAACTTTTATCCGTTGAGCGACGGCCATTCCATTCTGAGCCGTCGGATCACTAAGGCCGTGTTTCCACCCTGCTCGACTTGTAGGTCTTGCAGTCAAGCTCTCTTATTGCCTTTACACTCGACGCACGGTTTCCAAGCGTGCTGAGAGAACCTTTGCGCGCCTCCGTTACCTTTTAGGAGGCGACCGCCCCAGTCAAACTGCCCATCTGAAACTGTTCCTCTTCCGGCTTACGGAAGTAGGTTAGAATTCTAGCTTCGCCAGAGTGGTATCTCACTGTTGGCTCCACATTCCCCACAAGGAATGCTTCAACGCCTCCCACCTATACTGCGCAAGCCAAGCCCGAACCCAATTCCAGACTACAGTAAAGCTTCATAGGGTCTTTCTGTCCGGGTGCAGGTAGTCCGTATCTTCACAGACAATCCTATTTCGCCGAGCCTCTCTCCGAGACAGTGCCCAGATCGTTACGCCTTTCGTGCGGGTCGGAACTTACCCGACAAGGAATTTCGCTACCTTAGGACCGTTATAGTTACGGCCGCCGTTCACCGGGGCTTCAGTCGTCAGCTTTATCCCGAAGGACTGACCGACTTCCTTAACCTTCCGGCACTGGGCAGGCGTCAGCCCCTATACGTCCTCTTACGAGTTTGCAGAGACCTGTGTTTTTGGTAAACAGTCGCCTGGGCCTCTTTACTGTGACCTGCTCTCGCAGGCACCCCTTCTTCCGAAGTTACGGGGTCATTTTGCCGAGTTCCTTAGAGAGAGTTATCTCGCGCCCCTTAGTTTACTCAACCTCCCTACCTGTGTCGGTTTCGGGTACGGGTACTAAGTTTTCAACACATAGTCGGCTTTTCTTGGCACTATTCTTCACTACGCGTTCTCCGTGGAAAACTCCCAATCCAATCAGGGTGTAGCTATCCTTGATGCGTCCTGACTATGCTCCCACTTAATAGTTAGGGATTATTGACCCTATGTCCATCGACTACGCTTTTCAGCCTCGCCTTAGGTCCCGACTAACCCTCCGAGGACGAACCTGGCGGAGGAACCCTTAGGGTTTCGGGGTATATGATTCTCACATATATTTTCGCTACTCAAGCCGACATTCTCACTTCTATACAGTCCACAACTGCTCGCCGCTATTGCTTCTACCCGTATAGAACGCTCCCCTACCACTTACAATGTAAGTCCGCAGCTTCGGTACATTACTTAGTCCCGTTCATTTTCGGCGCAGGAGCGCTTGACCAGTGAGCTATTACGCACTCTTTCAAGGATGGCTGCTTCTAGGCAAACCTCCTGGTTGTCTATGCACTCCCACCTCCTTTGCCACTTAGTAATGATTTTGGGACCTTAGCTGGCGGTCTGGGCTGTTTCCCTCTTGACGATGAAGCTTATCCCCCACCGTCTCACTGGCAATGTGTTCTCTGGGTATTCTGAGTTTGCATCGATTTGGTACCGCTCTCGCAGCCCGCACCGAAACAGTGCTTTACCCCCCAGATATAATCATTACCGCTGCGCCTCAACACATTTCGGGGAGAACCAGCTAGCTCCTGGCTCGATTGGCATTTCACCGCTAACCACACCTCATCCGCTGATTTTTCAACATCAGTCGGTTCGGACCTCCACTTGGTGTTACCCAAGCTTCATCCTGGGCATGGTTAGATCGCCAGGGTTCGGGTCTATAAATACTGATTAACGCCCTTTTCAGACTCGATTTCTCTTTGGCTCCGGCATTCCCGCCTTAACCTACCAGTACCTATAAGTCGCCGGCTCATTCTTCAACAGGCACGCTGTCACACGTTTAATCGTGCTTCAACTGCTTGTAGGCTAATGGTTTCATGTTCTATTTCACTCCCCTTCCGGGGTTCTTTTCACCTTTCCCTCGCGGTACTTTTCGCTATCGGTCACGTAGTAGTATTTAGCCTTACGAGATGGTCCTCGCTGATTCAATAGGGATTTCACGTGCCCCTACCTACTCGGGATACAGCTAGTATCCAATCAATTTTCGACTACAGGACTTTCACCTTCTCTGGTGCAGTATTTCGCTGCTTCATCTAATCTATGGATTCCATGTCGCTGTCCCACAACCCTATATTGCAAGCAATATAGTTTAGGCTATTCCCCGTCCGCTCACCGCTACTAGGGGAATCACTTTTGTTTTCTTTTCCTCGAGCTACTAAGATGTTTCAATTCGCTCGGTTGGCTCGTTCCTGTCTATATATTCAACAGGTCGTATTTAGGGTTGTCCCATTCGGATATTTCCGGCTCATCGCTTGCTTCCAGCTCCCCGGAACGTTTCGTCGGTAGCCACGTCCTTCATCGCCTCTACGTGCCTAGGTATCCACCATTAGCCCTTTGTAGCTTGACCACAAAGATATTCCAATACAATCATCGGTTACAAAATAGGATATCTAGATACTTTCTTTAACTAATTAATTAAAAATTAAATAATCAATTAAAGACTACCTAAATCATTTTCGCGTGAATATGCAGTTTTCAAGGTTCTGACTGGATAATCATCCAGCATTCCGACTTTACAAGTCTGGGTGCTGAAATATTTCCTATATAACTCTACTTATAATTAATAAGAAGAATTTGGTGGAGGTAAGCGGACTCGAACCGCTGACATCTGCCTTGCAAAGGCAGCGCTCTACCAACTGAGCTATACCCCCATCTACAGTTTTCAGTTATCAGCTAACAGTTATCAATTTTATTTAATACTGCTCACTGTTCACTGTTCACTGTTTCAGGTGGGCCATCCTGGACTCGAACCAGGGACCTCACCCTTATCAGGGGTGCGCTCTAACCACCTGAGCTAATAGCCCATAAGTTATGAGTTCTTGCGAACCGAACCTATAATTGTTTGAAAGCCAAAAATATTACCAAAATCTACGTCACGACCTGGGATGTACCTTCTCATCATTTAATTGCATAATGCTTTCAATGTATGAGTGGTTAGGTCTCCCTGAAAAGGAGGTGATCCAGCCACACCTTCCGGTACGGCTACCTTGTTACGACTTCACCCCAGTCATCAGTCCTACCTTCGGCGTCCCCCTCCGCGAACGGTTAGGGTAACGACTTCGGGCGTGACCAACTTCCATGGTGTGACGGGCGGTGTGTACAAGGCCCGGGAACGAATTCACTGCAGTATGCTGACCTGCAATTACTAGCGATTCCTACTTCACGCAGGCGAGTTGCAGCCTGCGATCTGAACTGAGCCATGGTTTATGAGATTAGCGCACTATCGCTAGTTGGCTGCTCTTTGTCCATAGCATTGTAGTACGTGTGTAGCCCAAGACGTAAGGGGCATGATGACTTGACGTCATCCCCACCTTCCTCCGGTTTGTCACCGGCAGTCTCCCTAAAGTGCCCAACTTAATGATGGCAACTAAGGACGAGGGTTGCGCTCGTTGCGGGACTTAACCCAACATCTCACGACACGAGCTGACGACAGCCATGCACCACCTGTGTTCCGGTTCCCGAAGGCACATTCTAGTTTCCCAGAACTTCCGGACATGTCAAGCCTTGGTAAGGTTCTTCGCGTTGCATCGAATTAAACCACATACTCCACCGCTTGTGCGGGCCCCCGTCAATTCCTTTGAGTTTCACACTTGCGTGCGTACTCCCCAGGCGGGATACTTAACGCGTTAGCTACGGCACTGTCCGGGTCGATACAGACAACGCCTAGTATCCATCGTTTACAGCTAGGACTACTGGGGTATCTAATCCCATTCGCTCCCCTAGCTTTCGTCCCTCAGTGTCAGTTGCGGTCTAGTAGAGCGCCTTCGCCACCGGTGTTCTTCCTGATCTCTACGCATTTCACCGCTACACCAGGAATTCCCTCTACCCCGAACGCACTCAAGTTCTGTAGTTTCCACCGCCTATATGTAGTTGAGCTACACGCTTTAACAGCAGACTTACAGAACCACCTACGAACGCTTTACGCCCAATTATTCCGGATAACGCTTGCATCCTCCGTATTACCGCGGCTGCTGGCACGGAGTTAGCCGATGCTGATTCCTCAAGTACCGTCATTATCTTCCTTGAGAAAAGAGGTTTACAACCCAAGAGCCTTCCTCCCTCACGCGGCGTTGCTCCGTCAGGCTTTCGCCCATTGCGGAAAATTCCCCACTGCTGCCTCCCGTAGGAGTCTGGGCCGTGTCTCAGTCCCAGTGTGGCTGATCATCCTCTCAGACCAGCTACCGATCGTCGCCTTGGTGTGCTTTTACCACTCCAACTAGCTAATCGGACGCGAGCTCATCTTTAGGCAATTAATCTTTCATCTTGCGACACATTCGGTATTAGCAGTCGTTTCCAACTGTTGTCCCGAACCTAAAGGCAGATTCTCACGCGTTACTCACCCGTCCGCCACTAAATCCGAAGATTCCGTTCGACTTGCATGTGTTAGGCACGCCGCCAGCGTTCATCCTGAGCCAGGATCAAACTCTCCGTTTTGGATAAGTTGAGTACTATATATATGAAGGTCACATTTGCAACATTCAAAGTACTCTTTTGTCCTTGACTGACTATTTTTAAACCTTAGTCTTGGTTAATTACTTTACTAACGCAGACCTTTTATGGTATGCTGGCTTTCAAACAAATATATGATTTTCTTGGTTCGGAACCCTTGAGGAGTCGGCGTTTCGCGTTTCTCTCTCTCAGGCACTTATACATAGTACCGAGAGAACCTATTCGTGTCAACACTTTTTTCCAAGTTTTTTGAAAAAAGTTTTTTCGCCGTCGCTATAAGCCTTACCCATCAATGCTTTTAAGCGATAATTTTTTTTGAAATTTTTTTGAAAAACCCCTTGGTGGGAATGGAATTTATTGATTTGGCAGCCATCGAGGGCAATCTCACGATCGGATTTTGATTTTAAGGAGCGCGATCGCAGTGGCGAAATTTAGGCTTAACCGTTTTTTAAGCAAACAAAGTTGTTCGTCGCCGACTATATATATAAGAATTACGGAAGAAACGAGGTTAGTCGCTGGTTGGATAACGAGAGAATAAGGCTTTCACGAAAAGAAACCGGGTTTATGACACTAAGAATCACTTTTGAGGACTATATATAGTTCTTTAGGTGGAATGATGTAGTATCGATGAACTAATCAATCGAATAAACTGCCTTATGAAACAGAAATTAAATATAGTGACTTTGGGAGTTAAAGATTTAGAGCGCTCTTTGAAATTTTATGAAGATGGGTTGGGATGGAAGCCATCGAGCGCGAGTAATGAAAATATTGCTTTTTTTCAGATGGGTGGTGTGGTGCTTTCGCTTTATCCACGAGAGAAGTTGGCTGAAGATGTCAAGACTAACTCCGGTGGTAGCGGATTTTCTGGAATCACTCTTGCTTACAATGCCAAAGGTGAAGCAGAGGTAAATGAAGTACTTAAAAAGGTAGAAGATTTAGGAGCAACTATCGTCAAAAAAGCTGAAAAAGTTTTTTGGGGTGGTTATAGCGGATATTTTACGGATTTTGACGGGCATTTATGGGAAGTTGCTTGGAATCCGTTTTTTGAGTTTGATGAGTCGGACAATCTCGTACTACCTTAAAAATAGGAAACGCGAAATTTAGCAAAAAAATCTTTCATGGAAACCACATCGGCTGTATTGCCTCCATCTATTATTTTGGATAATCATCTTAAAGAGTGGTTGCGAGAAGATATCGGAAGGGGCGATCGCACTACGCAATCTCTCCTTACTCAAGATGAAGCGGAAGGTAAAGCGCGGTGGGTAGGGAAGGCTGATGGAGTAATTGCTGGATTACCCATCGCGGGTAGAGTATTTAAACTTTTGAATGAAAAAGTTGATTTTACTGCGTTGGTAAAGGAAGGGGAATTTTGCGAGCAAGGAAAAGTTATAGCTCAAATAGAAGGTTCCCTCGATGCTTTATTAACGGGAGAGAGAGTAGCTTTAAATTTAGCGATGCGTTTAAGCGGCATTGCAACGCTAACTCGAAAGTATGTTGAAAAAATTGCGGATTTACCTACTTTATTTGTAGATACTCGTAAGACGACACCTGGTTTAAGAATTTTAGAAAAATACGCGACTCAAGTTGGCGGTGCTATCAATCATCGGATGGGTTTGGATGATGCGGTGATGATCAAAGACAATCATATTGCTGCTGCGGGTGGAATAGGGAAAGCAGTAAATAAAATTCGTGCGCGGATTCCTTATCCTTTGACTATAGAAGTAGAAACGGAAAATTTAGAGCAGGTAAAAGAAGCTTTGGAATACAAAGCCGATATTATTATGTTGGATAACATGAAGCCGGATATGATGCGTCAAGCTGTGAAAGTTATTCGTCAGCATAATCATAAAGTGAAAATTGAAGCTTCTGGTAATGTGACGTTGGAAACTATCCGCGCTATAGCTGAAACTGGAGTTGACTATATTTCTAGTAGTGCGCCGATTACTCAGTCAAAGTGGCTGGATTTAAGTATGAAAATTTATTGAGACGAATACATCATATATAGAAGTAAAAATGAAAGCTTTTTCTAGACTAATTTCTACAATACCAATTGCGATCGCATTAACGCTGCTTCCATCAACTCAAGCAAAGGCTGAATACAGTATCACATGGAAAGCCGTACCGGGAACTGCCATTCCTAGTGATATGAATCCAAAACCACAACCAGCTTATATTGCTACAAATACAAAGATACGTCGTGGTGAAATGATTGTGTTTGATGCTTATATTGATGGTCAGTACGTCTTGTATGCTGGAAATTGTAGTAAGCAAATGTTATATCGTTTAGCCCTTGGAAGCTTTGATAATCAACGTCAACCTCGTAACATTAAACCATATCCGAATGAAAAATGGTTTCAAGCAAATAAATTTCAAACAAAAGTACTCGCGGCAGCCTGTTTGCAATAATTAATTACTGACAATCATTTCTACAGATACGGCAATATCGGGAAATGACAACGGATAAATTACTCCTTCACTTATTGTAGATTTTGAAGCATATTCCCCATCTTCAGGTTGCCGAAATATAATCAACTGTCTTTTTTTAAGATTTACTACCCAATATTCAACTATTCCGACTTCGGCGTAAATTTTTGTTTTGGTTTCCAAGTCTTTTTCTAAACTGGAATTAGAATATTCAATTAACCAAAAAATATTTTCAGGATAAGGATGATGTTTTAAATATTCGCGTCCTAATGGTTTAACAATAGCAATATCTGGTTCGGGTTCGGAATTGTTAGGAAACGTAATCGGTTTTGCTTGACGAATTTTTGCAAAATTACCCAATAACTGAATTAAATATTCCCCAGCTTCAGTACTAAAATAAGCGTGTGGTTGCCCTTCCGGTGAAATTTCTACGATTTCTCCCCTAAGCAATTCAACTCGACGATTATCAAATATTCCCGCTTCAATCATTTGGTGATATTCTTCTATCGTCCATTTGGCTAGAGTTACTGTCATAGTTAGTCTCCCATACAACCAGGCAATTTAATCGCGTTCTATCTGATATTTTATCTAAATATATTGTTGAAAGTTTTGACTTATTCAGCAAGTTGCAATTTCGCAATTACTGGAAGATGATCTGAGCCTGCTTCTCTACCCACATAAGCTTCAACAGTTTTGATATCTTCCGTATGCCAAATATAATCAATTCTTCCTACAGGAAAAAGTGGACTTAGGAATGTATGTCCAAAACCCCATCCTGCTTGATGAAAACTATCAATCATCACGTTTTGCATTTGAGAATAAGTTTCTGAGGTATCTGTAAAATTACAGTCACACATAACTATTACTGGCTCATCATATTGTTTTGCAACTGAGTTTAAATAAGAGACTTCCTGAGCGCGACGAAAGTACCAATCTTGAGCTAACTTCCAAAATTCATTAAGAGGATAAAAAGGAGTCAAATGTGCAACTATTGCTTCTAAGGGTTCTCCATTATTCAAACGAAGCGTTAGCTGAATTCCACGCTGTATGGGTGGTGAGGGTAAAGCAATAATCTTATCTATAGGAAAGCGACTTAAAATTCCGACATTATGAGAAAGTTCAATGGGATGAAAAGCACGATAGGGATAATCCTTTTCAAAACGTTTAACTAAAATGGGTGCAGCTTGCGGAGTTACTTCTTGTAAACCGATAATATCGGGATTATTTTCAGCAACCATTTTAACTATTGAATCATAGTCAGTGTTACTCCGAAGCATATTGAATGTCATCGCTTTTATGGTTGGCTGATTTTGAGTAACGGGAATGGATAAAGGCGGTAGAAAAAAAGAACCGTACAAACCAATAAATAAACCCAAAGGAAAACAAAGGGCAAAAAATAACTGCCAGTAACGACATAAGAGCGCTAACGGTAAGAATAAAATTAAAGGAATAAAAATATATAACGCTACAGTATTGATTAACGCCAACCACCACAAACTATCGAAGAAAAGAAAGCGCAATATTATCCACACAGAGAATAAAAATACGTAAAGCCATGCAATTTTAGAGAAGAATTTAAAAATACCCATATGAGATTTAATATATAGTTCATCGGTTTTCTATAGACTGTTATAATCTACTTTATTTAAAATAATTTCGATAGCATTCAAGATAACTTCCGGGCTATCAACCCAAACAAAATGGTCGCTTTTTGGTGCCTGTAGCTGAACGCAATCGCTAGATAATTTTAATAATTCAGCGTGCATTTTTTCTCGCAGTTGATTCGCAGCTGTTAACGGTAACGCAAAAGTCCATAGAGAAGGCTTGAAAAAAGAATCGGCTTTAATACTGACGATCGGTAAATTCCCAAATTGATTAGCTTTACTTACCTGACGAGCGCTGATATCAAGAGTTAATATTTCCTGAGTCATGGTAATCCAGTGTTTAGCTCGACAAAAAGAGCGTTTAATTGCATTGAGATTATCTTGAGGAAATTTTCGTAATTCGGGTTTCAATAATTCAAACGCTTTAACTGTTTTAAGCAAACGAATAATACCAAAAATTGAACCCAAAGTTGACATTAAAAATCCGGAAGCAAAGAAAAGCCTTAATATATTTAAACTCAAAGGCATATTTAACATTTCAGTTTCGTGGAGTCCATCTGTAAGCACCATTCCAATAACTTTTTCAGGAAAAGTATGCGCGTACAGCCGTACATTGTAACTTCCAAAGGAATCTCCTACTAAAATGTATGGTGGCTGAATTCCAGCATTATTTAAAAGTGTATCTAGTTCCTTAACAATTTGTTCGCTGCTTCTTTGATGGGGACTTCTTTCGCTCCAACCATATCCAGCGCGGTCATAAATGCATACTTGTGCGATTTTTGCAATATCCTCAATTAATAAATAGCCTTCAATTCCCCCTAAACTATGTTCTAATATTACTGTTGGACGGGAATCACCTATCGTATATAAATGTAATTTGTAACCTCCGACATCAATAAGTTGCCCTGGAGGAGATTTTTTATCTTCAATCCAGGTTGCTATGAGTTGATAGATGGTTGTTGCAATTAAGATAAGATAATTGATTGGCAGATGCATTTATTTGATATTTTTGTTTTCTTATGCAATATAACTTAGAGTTACTATAATTAGAAGATATCTACATAACTGACGCAATTATCAAAATACTTGCTGGTGCGTGACACTAAAAACATTGTTACTACGTTCAAAATTAGTCGGAGTGTCACAGCACCCTACAATAAAAAAAAACTGCATCGTTAAATATAAATTGAGATGAAACCTTATATAGAAGTAGTTGGAGAATCAAGATATTTAGAAAAAGTACAAAAATACGTTGCGAATATTAATATAATAGTATGGACAAATCGCACTAAAATTCCTTTAAACGAAGTTATAATTCTACGCAATCTTTGTATTGAATCTTTGTTATCAAATGGTTTAGAAGAATCTGAATTAAAAGAAGCAGGTATAGATGTACGGGAACGCTCTTTAAATCGCAGAAGAATAAGACAGGAAGCACGTCAAAAAATAATCATCTCCTGTTCGGATATTTCTCGTATGATACGGGCTGTATCTACGTTAGAAAAATTATTCAAAAAACCGCGCTATTCATTTACTTTAGATATGCGTCAGCCTGTATTTGCTGCAAGCTTGGAAGTAAAGGAGCAAGCAAAAAAAGCAGCAATTAAAAATGCTTATTCTCATGCAAAGCTTTTAGTAGAGTCGGCAAACACTGATATTAAGAATGTTATCCAAATTGAAGAACTTTCTCCTATTATTGGAGAATCAGAAGTTTATAATGATGAGTTGAAAGATATAGCAGTTACAACATCATCGAAAGTTGATGCTAATTATAGAAATCTTGAAAATGCTGTCCGCGAAATAACTCTTCGATATCGAGTTAGTTTTGGAATTGAATCATATTCGGAAGATACAATAAGATTAAACTCTGCTGATTTCGGTTAAATTGAAAATTCGTGCTACAATTTAACCACATAAGTAGCATCAATGTATTATGAAACGACGACGAAAAAATTAAGAAGAAATTAATTTGCTACTACAAGCTTTCTACTATCAAGCTGGATGAGTTGATATATTTCCAGTAACTATATATTGATTAACCAAACCGCCACAAGAAAGATGAAGCGGTAAAATACATCTGTCATATTATGGGATTTTGAGTAAACTACAAAGTTTCAAAATCAATTAATATACTTTTTTGTATTGCAGAAGAGTAAGCAGTAAGATTAAGAGAAAATTTACATATGAACGCTACACAAGAACATCTAAGAGAAAAGTTAAAACAGGCTTTAGGTAAAGCTTTCGGTGATGAATATGCCGATACCAATCCAATTTTAGTTCCTGCGTCAAATCCTAAATTTGGGGATTTTCAAGCAAATATGGCTTTGTCTTTAGCGAAGAAGTTGGCACAAAAACCCAGAGATATCGCTCAGCAGGTAGTTGATAATCTTGATGTTTCCGATATTTGCGAGAAACCAGAAATTGCTGGCCCCGGTTTTATCAATTTACGGTTACAAACATCATACCTCGAAGCGCAGTTAAATTTGATTCAAACTGATGCACGTTTGGGAGTACCCACCGCAAAGCAACCAAAGCGGGAAGTTGTAGATTTTTCTAGTCCGAATATTGCTAAGGAAATGCACGTCGGACATTTACGCTCTACTATTATCGGTGATGCGATCGCCAGAATTTTAGAATTTAGAGGGCATGATGTAATTCGCTTGAATCATGTCGGTGACTGGGGTACGCAATTCGGGATGTTGATTACTTATCTCCGGGAAGTTTCACCCTCAGCGTTGACTACTGCAAATGCTTTGGAAATTGGTGATTTAGTTAATTTTTACAAGCAAGCCAAAAAACGGTTTGATGAAGATGATGAGTTTCAAGAAAAGTCTCGGAATGAAGTTGTAAAATTACAAGCGGGTGCGGAAGACACTATTCGCGCTTGGAAGTTACTTTGCGAACAATCTCGGAAAGAGTTTCAGATAATTTACGATTTACTTGATATTAAGGTAGAGGAAAGAGGTGAATCTTTTTACAATCCTTTGTTACCGGAAGTGGTGGAAGATTTAGATAAAGCGGGATTATTGGAATCAAGCGACGGTGCAAAGGTTGTATTTTTAGAAGGATTTAAAAATAGAGAAGGTGAACCTTTACCGTTAATTGTACAGAAATCCGATGGCGGTTATAACTACGCGACGACAGATTTAGCAGCATTACGTCACAGAATACAAAAAGAAGAAGCCAAAAGGTTAATTTATGTCACTGATGCTGGACAAGCGAATCATTTTGCTGGAGTTTTTCAAGTAGCAAATCGCGCTCACTGGATTCCTGAAGACGTAGAAATAGTTCACGTACCTTTCGGTTTGGTATTAGGGGAAGACGGGAAGAAATTAAAAACCCGCTCTGGAGAAACTGTGAGATTGCGGGATTTATTAGATGAAGCAGTTTCTCGCTGTCGTCAAGATTTAGAAACAAGATTAAAAGAGGAAGAGGGAAGAGAAGAAACGGAAGAATTTATTGCTAACGTTGCCAAAGTTGTGGGAATCAGCGCGGTTAAATATGCCGATTTAAGTCAAAACCGCACTGGTAATTATAAATTCAGCTTTGACAAAATGCTTGCACTTAAAGGTAATACCGCACCTTATATGCTTTATGCTTATGCAAGAACTCAAAGTATTAGTCGTAAAGGTAATATTGATTATCAAAACTTGGGCGAAAATATCAAAATTAGGCTCAAGGAAGAAGCCGAATTAACTTTAGCAAAACATATTTTGCAGCTAGATGAGGTAGTTGCTGAAGTCGAGCAAGAATTGCTTCCAAATCGCTTGTGTGAATACCTTTATCAACTGAGTGAAAAATTCAACCAATTCTTTGAAAATTGTCCGGTTTTGAAATCGGAAGAGCCTATTAAAACATCGCGATTAGCATTGTGCGATTTAACAGCGAGAACTTTAAAATTAAGTTTGAACTTGTTAGGAATTGAGGTATTGGAAAGGATGTAAATCTCCGTGGTGTGTTGTCGCCATAGCGCAACGCACCATAGAGTTTAATAGATGAATAGAAAAGGTGCGTTAAACTCGAACAATACATATATCGTTAATACTCAAATTAACTGTCGCGCCATAGCACACCCTACAAATTACTATTTTTCTAACTCTCCTACAATTTCCAACATTAACTGTATTGCTTCAAAATACTTTATTATGGGTGCAAATTTGAGTAAACTTTTAAATAAACTTAGTTCAAATATTCCTTCTGGGTATTCTATTGCAATATAGATCGTATTATCTACAAAGGAAAGATAAAGATTTTTGTTATTATTTTTTTTACGAAACCGAAGGAGTTTTTCTATTAAGTTTGTCGATAAAGTTTTTTTTGCTGCTTGTTGATTATCACTATAAATTGTAAACAAATAATCAAATTCAGCATCTTCAAATTGAATAACTTTTTTTTTACCATTGTATAATGAATTTATCTTTTTTTCTGATAACTTTGGTTTAATTATTGTTAATGCTTTAGATAATTTCTTATGTTTGGCAGCAAGAAATAAACCTTTAAAGACTTGTGTATGATAATTTTTATTTTTTAGTGTTTCAATCTGAAAACGCTGAAAATCGATAGCTTTACCTTGTATAATTCGATTCAATAGATAAGGAATTCCTTTAACTAATTGCAAAGCTAATACTAAAATAATAGTAAAAGATGATTTGATACCTTGCTTTTTATTTAAATTAAAAATGTTTTTTGACGGATGATTGTTCAAAGAATTAATATTAATAGTTGCCAAATTTATATCTATATTATTTAATCTTCCATTTATTAAATGATTTTGCTCGATAGCATTTGATTCTAGAAAACCGTTGAAAAGCTGACTTCTACGTATATTAGTCAAAGTTCGATCGTTATCTTTTTCTGATGATGAGGTTGATATAGTTAAATTTTGGTTGATATCTATAAATTCGTGTATTTTCTGAATTATCTTATCTTCAAATTCATAAGTAAAGGCTTTAAATGCAGAATCATAAAAGGATAGATATATTATTAAGAATAATGGAATCAAACTGAATGAAATTAAAGAAGGAAATTGAAAGAAAAATAATAAGATTGCAATAACAGTAATATTACAAACGATAATTGTTGCTATTGCCAGCTTTCGTCTAGTTTCAAAAACTTTTAAATACTTAATTAAGTTTTGCTGGTAAAATTGCTTGAATTCATCAAGTGTCTTTAAACGAAAGGGTTTGAAATCAGTTTCTAAAATTACATCTTCAGATTGTGTATCTATCGCAGCAGATGAATCTTCAAGATTTGCTGATTCTAAAGATAAATCTAAATTCTCAATTGAATTATCTGGTGGAGTTTCGCGAAATAAATCGGTAAATAATAATTCTCGTGCCCATCTGTGACTGGGTGGATGCTCGCTTGTTATCAAATTTATGCAAATCCTAGTAGCTAACTTTAATTCTCCACTGTTGTAATAAAAATGAACTAAGTATTTACTAGCTTGTAAGTATTCTGTAGTTCCCGGTAAACTAGTTTCACAGTATTCTTCAAATATATCAAATGCTTCAGCATAATTTTTATCTAGCAAAGCATTATATCCTTGCTGAAAAAGAATCGAAGCTTGTTTATCAGTTAATAATTCCGCTTCTTTTCTTGAATGTGCTTTTCTTACCCATTCATGTTTTGACAAGGAACATAAATATTGATTTGCAAGTAATCTAGTTACATAATGCTTGCTGTTAAGAAGTTGATTGCAAAGTGCTACTGCATTTTTTGATTGTCCATTAATGTGGTATGCTTCAATTAACAAAACTTGTGCATATAAATGCTCTTTGGTATTAAACTTTAGACTTTCGCAAGCTGATTCTAAACTTTCTACAACATGGGAATTACTTCCGAATTCTAAATAATCATTTATTGAATCCAACACTAACCTTGCCGATTGACTATCCCAAAGCGGCTGATTATCGCTCTCGATGACTTCTTGTGGTAGCGATTGATAAGCTTCTGGGGATAGATAAGCAAGCACCCGTTTAGCCCATTTTTTGATTTGCGGATGCCCGTTTATTGCTAATTCTTTGGTGCGCTCGATTGCTTTTGATTTGTCACCGAGATAACCGTAAGCTTTGACAATGTGTTGCTGTGCGTAAATGTATTCCGAGTAATTACCTTCAGAATCAGCTTGATAGTTTTGACAGTATTCTTCTAATAATTCTATGGCTGTAGAAAAATTTCCACGCTGAATTTCACTTACACCTTCGATAAGTGTATTTAAGGTAGATGGCATGATTATTAAATTTGATTGTTAAATTGATTAGGTAAATATAGATTTAGATGTGAATGTAAGAGATAAATCCCTTGCTACGAGCAAATAAATTAGTGTTTTATATTAATATTATATAAACTTAGATTTTGACGGTATAAGGGTGTAATTACGCAATTAGATGTAGAGATGTAGCAGTGCTACGTCTCGATCAATTATGGTTGTTATTAGATGAAAGTTGTTATATTTGATTATTTTTGATAGATGAAAAGCTATTTTAAGGATTATATTCAAATTCACATCTGGAAGTAATTCCAATCCAATCACCTGCTGGAGTTTGTCCAACTTCATAGGTGTAACCAATATCCCAAAAGCCGATGTTATATTCAGTTGGCGATCGCAAACATTTATTCATAAACTGAGTGAGTTTACGACTATTACCATAATTGCTCGAATATTCGACATTTACAGATTCTACCGTTACCATATTTGCTGATTGAAGCGCGATCGCAATTATTTCTTCTTTACTTTCTTCCATCACGCTGACTATATGATGCTGATAAGTTTCACCATAACCAGCATCATAGTAACCATAAATCTCGATGGGAGTGAGATTGGTAAGAATCCTTTGAATTTCAGTGTTGGGAGCTTGAATAGGTTGATTTTGTAAAGTGGTTTCCCCTGGTGTGACGGGATGAAGTAAGGTGACAAACCTGACGAAAGCGTTATCTGACTGAGCGTATTCTGTTAATACGGTTACTAAATCATCGCTGCTGGGATGTGTATATGGATTCTGAGCAACAGCTAACCTCACCCAACCCCAACGACTCTCCCCCAATTTCATCAACCGCTCAATATCAGCATCCCAATCGCTAGTACGGAGCCACATTAATTCTGATGGGTTAAGATACCTCTTCGTAGGTTGGGTTAAGCGGAGCGCAACCCAACTCGGGTGTTGGGTTTCACTTCGTTCAACCCAACCTACAATTATAAATGTCATACCCCGCAAAATTAATGTGGTCAAGCACTAGCCAAATCATGCTGAATTTTCACCAATTCAACTACTTCCGACGGACAATTATCGTTATATTCCACCGCTAACCGTACCGCTAAATTCAAATCCCCTGCTAACAATTCCAACAATGAAACCGGAGTTTCTTTATATTCCGCAACCTGCAAACGTGCTTCTAATTCCCCTTCTTGCGCTAACCTTTCCAACAACTGCAACCGATACCGCAACGGCATATATTCATTTTTCAATCCCTGAATCAACTTATTAACCGGAACCCATTCACTCAATAAATTAAAATACTATTAACTGGTGAATTGTCAAAAGTTTGATTAATAAACGATTAGATTCCCCAGATGAAGAGAAAATATGCAGATGATTATTTATATAAGGTTCGTAGTAGCACTTTAGCGCATCCGATAAGAGGCGCTGAAGCGCAACTACGAACCTATTTTTTGTAAATATCGATCGAAGCGTCACACATCCTACAAGAAAAACTCTCAATCTCTTGTGGGATGGGCATCCCTGCCCGTTTTCTATTACTAATTACCAATTACCAATGCCCTATGCTCAATCCCCAATTCACAATATCCCTCGATAATGAATAAAGGTTAAAAGCACTGCCCAAGAACCCAAGGCAACTTTGATAGCAACCAAAAAGTTCAATAAAGGCAAAACTCCACCGCTAAATAAGGTAGCGAATTCACCAAAAGGTAGTTCAAATCCAGATAGTTTAATTACAGACAATACGATAAAAATCAAAACGGAAATCTTCTCCCATTTTGAAGCGTGCCATTTTGTATAAAGTGACTGCATCCATTCTGGTGATGAGGTTATCGCGACTAAACCAATGGCTGTACCACCAGCAACTCCAGCCGCAAAACCACCACCGGGGCTGAGATGTCCGCGAATTGCTAATTCAATGCCTACCAAAGCGGCAATTGTTGCACCCAAACGGGCTAATATAATTGAAGGGCGATCGCTAAAATGATAAATCGTACAAAATGGTCTTTCGTTTGCCAACATATAGGTAGCTCCCATGATGGCGATTGTAAATACTACGACTTCAAAAATTGTGTCGTAAAGTCGATTCCGAAAGATGATTCCGGATACTGCATTGGGTACTCCACTATCGGCTACGACTGCTTGTACAATCGATATTGATAACTCTCCTTCTGGATTGGGTATGAGCAACATTTTGACAAATAGCGCCATTCCTGCAAATATATATATCCATTTCATAAGGGTTGCTCCTCTAATCTTGGTAAATTAACATCTATTTCAGTTGCATAATTCAAAACAGTTTGAGGGGATGAAAGTTCGGTTTGCATAATCTCGTAAATCCGCTGAATGCGAATCGTAGTTCGTAATGGTATATCCGTATCTAAATGATGGGTACAGGTGGCGTGGATTTCTTTTTCACTAAAGGCTCTTTGTAAAGCATGAATATCGTTATAAGGTACTAATTCCAATCGCATATGACGCTTATTTAAAACTTTGCGGAAGTTGGCGGTTAATTCGATAAAAGCTGGTTCTTCTTGGAGATGATGGGCTGCATCTGCCAACATCCCCACACGCAATACTAAGGACGATCGCACGGCTACGGCATACAGGGTAATTGCCAATAAGGTTCCCATCAAGGCTTCGGTTAAAGCGACATCGGCAGCACCTAAAACGGCATAAACTAAAGCGGCGATCGCACCTAATATTCCTCTTAACGCTAAAGCATGATAGGGATTAACTTGAAGTACTACTAAGCAAGAGGTTAAAGGTAGTAAAGCGACAATAATATAAAGATAAATATCAAGATTGTTGTTCATTGCTATCTCCTTCACCGGAACAGTAAGCTAAAACATAACCGAGCATGGTGTTCCAAATTGCTAAGGTAATGATGGCAAGAAGAAGTAACGGCCATTCTGCGGTTTTTTTAAATAGCAATCCGAAGACAATCAAAATCGAACCGAGAGTATCTGCTACAGAAAGACTGTGCAATTTAAATAAGACGGAGCGTTTTCCCATCAAAGGAAATGTACCCCAAAACCAAAAGAAAATTCCTATACCAATAAAGAAATAGCTAACTATATTAATCATGTTTCTCTTAACCTTTTAAGTATATGTGCTAACAACATTATTCCGGCATCACCGACGCTGAGGACAATCACTGAAACTACCCCAATCATCCAATCATCTCGAATTACAGAAACTACCAAAGCGATGATGGCTGTTTTGGTAGAAATACTGGCAAATGCCAACATTGTTTGCCAGATATTTTCGTCTTTCCAAGCTTCGTAAATAGGTATTAACAAAGCCAGAAGCATGGCGAATAAAATTATCAGATTTAGATTTATATTTGTATTCATTATTTTGACCTCTTTGGTAGCACCCGATGTACTTCATACCAACCATCTCGATATTTATAAACGATTGTCTTTGGCGTAAAAGTAATTAAGAAAATATCTAAAAATATCAGTCGAGGAGAACGATTTGGTGGAATTTCTTCTAGAATTACATCTTCATGATTATGGGGACGAATAATAATTTCAAAGGCTTCCATATAAGCTTGGGGAATCGCTAACAGAATTTTCCACAATACTGTCAACCAATCTTTTAATATTTCTTTGGATGGATAACCGCGAGGTAAAGCAAAAGCAACAATTACACCGATGATGATATTGGCGACGCTCAAATCGGATGTGAGCAGAAACCAAATAGTTAGTCTTAATATGAGATTCCCAACCATGAAAATGCCATCCAAAATAGTAAAACTGCAACTAAACTCATTACACCGATTAAATGCTCAAACTCTTCAAGTACGCGAGGTAATTTCAAAGCGATACGTTTGAATATCAACCAATACAATAACCAACCTACACCTATAGTTAAAAGTGCTTTGCCGATACTATTAACGGTATAAGCATCGAGATAAAGAACATTAGCAGTAATCAACCAACCGAGTAAAAATACAATTGCAGCCCAAAAACCGGGTTTTGCTTTTTCTGCTTCTCCATGAGGTAGAAAAATAAATTTGGCATATACTATTACGGTTCCCACAACGGCAACATTCATAGCTATTTCTTGCCAAGGCAATAAAGTTTTCATTGTCAACACTTTGGCACTAAACCCAGTTAACAAAGGGAAACCCGATATTGATAAACTAGCTACTACCAAAACAATCCAAGTTGCAGTATTAATCGGTTTATTTTGCAATTCCTTTAAGCTACGACTGGGTAAATTACCAGCAGTCAAAAATAGCGCCGATTTTGCTAAACCGTGCGCCAAAGCGTAATAACCTCCAACTAAAGGTGCAGCAAGAATCCAACCTAATTGGGAAATCGTACTTGAAGCTAATACCCGCTTGGTGTCGTTTTCAAATAGAGCATAGATGACTCCCAGAAAAGCGGTTGCGACTCCGAAGCTTCTAACAATTGGATCTATATCTTCAACAATCAATGCACACCGCACCATCGGATAAACTCCAGCTTTAACCACAACCCCCGATAGCAAAGCTGAAACCGGAGTCTCCGATTCCGCATGAGTCAATGGCAGCCACAATCCCGATACAAAAACCCCTCCCTTAACTAAAAGCCCGACAAAAATTAAAGCCAAAGCTTCCGGTGGAGCTTTACCCAAACCTGCATAATTAAAGGAATGAGTAGCTTGATAAACCAGCACAGCACCAATTAAATAAAACAGCATTGCCGTATTGCTGATAAACAAATAGCGTAAAGCCACCCAAATAGAACGATCGGTGCGGGGATAGGCAATTAACAAAAATGCACCAATTCCGCTGACTTCCAAAGCCACATATAAACTGATAAAATCCGTACAGGCGAATGCCGCATTCACGCTACCATGCAGGATAATAGCTTGAGTGTAGAAAAAAGGTGATTTATCGCTACGCCAACAATATAAAATAACCGCAGCCGTTACCAAAGCATTAGTTAAGATAAAATAACCGCTTAACTCATCGACGGATAAAGTTACGCCAAAATTATCAACTAATTCCAACGTTAATGGCGATCGCCCGATAAATAATGTTAATGCATAAGCAAAAGATGCAATCGTCCCCAATAATGCCAGATAGCGGGCAAGTTTGGGAATCAGATAGATTGTGAATCCTAGAAAAAACGGCAGAGTTGCCCAAACAATGGTAATGATGTTCATGGTGTGTTATTTTTCTCAATCTCATTACTTTCCAAAGTGGGATTATCCCGAGCCAACTTCATTACACCAACCAACATCAAGGCTTGGATTGAAAAGCCAATAACAATAGCTGTTAGAATTACCGCTTGGGGAACAGGATCTGCATAAGTACGGTTATCGACACCGGAAAAAATTGGTGTAAATAAACCATTCCGAGAGGCGATCGCTACATAATAGGCAATCACCCCAGTACTCATCACATCCATAGCCACGATTTTCATCACCAAATTTTTTTTAAAGATGATGCCGAAAAATCCGCATAAAACTGTTGCAAGGATAAAAGCTTCTAACACAAGTTTTGTTTTTTAGGTAAGGTTTCGTTATAGTTATTTTCTATGAAGTGTATTATTTTTGATTTGTAGGGGTTTGGTATATCTAGGGTAATAGAATATATACGAAAAACCATCAATTAAAATACTTTTTAACTGAGTAAAAATAATACGAATACTTAGTTCAGAGTAGGCTCTAATTAGAGAATTAGCGTTATTCAAAGATTTCACATATGCTGACTTATATAAATTTTTAATAAAATACGAAGACGGAAAGCATTTTTTAGTTTATAGAACGCGGTTAATGTACGCATGGATCTTGATACTTCATCCTGTTCTTAAGAATTGATTAATGTCTTATATATACAATAAATGGTAGTAGGTGTTCAAAGCAAGGAATTGGTTTTGCAAGGGGATTGGGCATTGGGGATTGGGCATTGGGGATGGGTAATAGGTAATGGGAACCCTGTGACAGTTAGATCAATTTGGTTTGCGATGGAAACAGTTGTAATAGCGTGACGCACCAACGGTAAATTAAGGATTGTAATCAAATTTGCTGGTTGTAAGTATTGTTATAACTATAGTCATAATGTCCGTAAGTCAAAACTGGTGTTAAAGATTTTCTATCTACTTCATCCTCTTCAAAAACACATTCAGCATAAGAACAATATTCATCCAGTGTAGGGACACCTATTTTTTTCGTTTTTTTCTATTTCTTGCCAATTATTAATCGCAATTTCAATATCTGTATTTCTCATCCAACCTTGGGAATAAAGTAGGATATTAAATTAAAGTTTCCTTTGACGGAAGATTCCCAGTAAAAAGGTTTCCATTCTGATGTGTGATTAGAAGGAAGACGACAGATGATTTCTTTTTGTAATAAAAATTCAAGAGTTGCTAAGATTTTTGTTGTTGAAGGGTTCATAAATTTGGGTTTTGGAATTATCAAATTGGTTCGTAGTTGCGCTTTAGCGCATCTTATCGGAGGCGCTAAAGCGGAACTACGAACCTCATATTGCAAATTTTGATTCGCTGCTCTAACAATCCGATTCCCATCACGAGCAAGAATCGAACGAGTTTCTAAAGGTGTTAATTCGTTTTCTTCCCAACACCCAACGGAATCTTTGAAAATTCATCCGTTGCCAACTCAATCAATACATCTTCCGGAGCAAAGAGATTTTCCGCTACCTTCAACCTTATCCAACTCCAACGACTTTCCCCAATTCTCTCAAACTTTTAACATCAGCATCCCAATCCCTAGGCACATCATGCTGACTCTTCACCAACTCCACAACTTCCAACAGACAATTATCGTTTATAGTACTAAATTACCATATTTATGAATAACGTTATTAAATTTATAATTCCCAAAATGACGAGAGATATATCGAGGATGTTTAAAAAGTATTGTTAAGGGCGCAATTCTCGGATTATCCTTTTTAGAAAAGGCTACCGCGTACATACAATTCTAAAGGTGCATAATAACGTTTCGATCCCCCCTAACCCCCCTTAAAAAGGGGGAACCGGAGTTAAAGTCCCCCTTAAACAAGGGGGGAACCGGAATTAAAGTCCCCCTTAAACAAGGGGGGAACCGGAGTTAAAGTTCCCCTTAAACAAGGGGGATTTAGGGGGATCGAACGGGGTTTTGTTTCTCTCTACGTCAAGCATCGGTTTGTTAAATCAGTAATCTTCTGCCGGAATGAGATTAATTTTCTCCAAAAACCAAAAAAGACGGAGCATATCACGCCCCGTCTCTACACAAATTAAATATACAAACTTACACAGGAAATTATCTTGGCAAACTGCTTATTTGTGGTTTATTCATGTGTCCGTAAACCATTCGAGAGACTTGTTTAATAAAGGATTTAGCGCGGGCATCGCGGAAAGGTCTATTTACCATAATACCGGCTAAATAACGCTTACCATTGGGCATTGTTACAATACCTGCATCACCAAGAACAATTCCTAAAGTTCCTGTTTTGTGAGCAAATTTTGCATTTTGACCAAAACCTGATGCTAAATACGCCTTATTCTCAACGCGATGCATAATATCTAAAACTTTGGCGCGACTGCTACTACTTAATAGCAAATTATTAGAAATCAAAGCTCCAACTCTAGCTAAATCTTTAGGGCTAGTAGTGTTAGTTCCTTTAAAGTCACCAAGTAGATTGCGGATGACTGTATTTTGTAATCCCCAATTACGAAAACGCTGATTTAATCTGGCTTTACCACCTAAACGATCGATAACCATATTAGTTGCGGTATTATCGCTGATGGTAATCATTTTAGTCACGGTTTCAAGTAAACTAAACTTAGTACCGGGACTTTTATACCGCATTGTTCCCGAACCACCAGTCATCAAATCGCGGCGCATGACTACAGTTTCATTTAACTTAACTCTACCTGCATCTACTTCTTCAAACAAAGCAACTAAAAGCGGAAGTTTAATTGTGGAAGCTGCGGGAAATGCCTTCTCTCCATTTATGTCTAAATAATCTCCAGTTTCCAAATCCATGAAAAAGATTCCCGGATCTAAATAACTGTAGCGAGACATCAAACTTTTAACTTGAGAATGGAGTTGTGGTATTTGACTTCCTACAGGAACAACCCCCGCAAATGAAGATGCAGCAGGAAACGGCACCGGAATCTTTTCTTCACCAGAATTATTATTAATACTGTTAGCAGTACGCTCTATAGATGAAAAATTAACTATCCAATGGGAAGAAGTATCGCCTCGAACTAATAGCTTTTCGCGAGAAACTGTATAACCTGGTGCTAATTCCACCACCAAACGAGTAGTTTTATCATCAACTTTTCCAACTCTAACTTCTCGTACTGCCGCTCCAAATTTTTTGCGAACAGTATTACCACTTAATTGCGTACCGGGTAAATCAATTACAAGTCGCGTCGGATTATTAATTAAAAACGCTCTTGGTTGAACTCCCGAATCAGTAGTTAAATTAAGTTGATTTCTTGTAGGATTAAAATGCCATGATTGAAAGTTAGCCGCATTTAATGGAGAGGATAACAGTAGAATACTGCTAGCAGCGCTAAGAAATAATAAGGGTAATTTCATGTGTATGATTTGCGAGCAACCAGAGAATTTACTTGAATAAAGTTTTCAGGCTTTCTATGTATTCTCCGGAAAATAAATATCAGTATTTTCCGCAAAATAATTCTAACTTGTAATTTGTGATTTTGAGATTATTTTGAAGACGTTTAGATTAAAAATAAGGTTCCACTATTAGCTTTAATTGATATTAAATATTGTTCGTAATAGCACTGTCTTCACCTGTTCGTTGAGTAAGGCATAATCTAACAAATGAATCTCTAAAGCAATAATATATTGATATTCCTGCATCTACTAACTACCCTATGAATATCCTCCCCAACTACATAAACGGCAAATGGCAAAAATCCACCGCAACCGAACACCTCGAAGTCATCAATCCAGCGACAACAGAATTACTCGGAAAAGTACCTTTATCTACAAAAACAGAAGTTAATCAAGTAGCCGAAGTTGCTGCAAAAGCTTTTATTTCTTGGCGACACACTCCTGTTACACAACGAGTGCAATTTTTATTCATACTTAAATACTTATTAGAAGAACATTTAGAAGATATTGCTCGTACCATTACTTTAGAATGCGGCAAAACCTTGACAGAATCAAGGGTTGAAATGCGTCGTGCAATCGAAAACGTAGAAATTGCTTGCGGTATGCCGATGATGATCCAGGGAACCAATCTCGAAGATATCGTAGAGGGAATCGATGCAATAATGATTCGTCAGCCTTTGGGTGTGTGTGCGGCTATTTGTCCTTTCAACTTTCCGGGGATGATTGCTCTTTGGTTTCTACCTTATGCCTTAGCTTGCGGTAATACCTATATCATCAAGCCTTCGGAAAAGGTACCGTTAACAATGCAAAAAATCTTTCAGTTATTAGAACAAACTGGTTTACCCGAAGGTGTGGTTAATTTAGTTAATGGTTCAAAAGAAACTGTAGATGCAATAGTAGAACATCCACAAATAAAAGCAATTAGTTTTGTTGGTTCATCATCAGTAGCCAAATACATTTACAGTTGGGGAGCAGCCAATGGTAAGCGAATGCAATGCCAAGGTAGTGCGAAAAATCCGATTGTGGTTTTACCTGATGCAGACATGGCTAACACAACTCGCATAGTTGCCGATAGTGCCTTCGCTTGTGCCGGACAAAGTTGTTTGGGTACTTCGGTAGCAATCACTGTAGGGGAAGCCAAAGAAAGTTTTAGAAGGGCGATCGCCGAAGTTGCAAACAACCGAATTGTCGGCAATGGCTTGGATGATAAGGTACAAATGGGAGCGGTAATTAATGCTGGAAGTAAAACTAGAATTGAGGGATTAATTGAAAAAGCAGTGTCATCGGGTGCCAAGTTATTGGTAGACGGTAGAAATGCGAATATACCAGGTTACGAGCAAGGTTATTTTATCCGCCCAACCATTTTGCAAGATGTAAATCCTTTGAGCGAGATTGCCCATACAGAAATACTTGGGCCAGTATTAAGTTTAATGCACGTAAACAATATTGACGAAGCAATTTTCTTAGTAAACAATAGCCAATTTGGAAACATGGCTTGTTTATTTACCGCATCCGGAGCAGCAGCCCGTAAATTTCGCTACGAAGCCGAAGCTGGAAACATTGGCATAAACATCGCAGCAACACCAATGGCATTCTTCCCCTTCAGTGGTTGCAAGAAAAGCTTCTTCGGAGACTTACATGGGCAAGGAAACCAAGCAGTAGAATTTTTTACCCAAACCAAAGTAGTTGTAGAAAGATGGAAAGATGAACGAGCGAGAAAGTTTTGAAATTGGGCATGGGGCATGGGGCATGGGGCATAGACATACAGCCAGCAAGATGCATATCCTGACGGAAACACTGCATTAACGCACTACATCAAACTCCTAACTCTCAACTCTCCCATCCCCCTCTCCAAAAAAATTCCCCCGCTTGGCACACAAATGATGTAATATCCGTCACGGTAAGTTAGTTATGAACAAACCATAATTATTTATAGGTAGTGTAGGAGTCTAAAATGAAAGTAGCTTTTATCGGTAAAACATTAGTTGCGTCTCTAGGTTTATTGGCTTTATTTACACAGCAACCTGCTGATGCTCAAATAGTTAACAAAATCATTCCACAGCCTTGGGTATCTGTTGGAGCTAAAGATGGTGATGTTACCTATGCTGTTGGTGCAAAGGCTTTAAATTATGGTGCTGAATTGGGAGTAGGAGAAGACGGCGCTGTTGGTGTGGATATACTACAGTTTCTTCCTTTACCTGCGGTTTCTCCTTATGTTGGTGTGGGATATTACACTGAAGGTAAAGGTGTATCGGTTTCCGGTGGTGTACAAGTTAACCCTACTAATAATTTAATGGTTGGTGCGGGTTATAATTCACGTCGCGGTTTTAATGGGCAAGTAGGAATAAAGTTCTAATTTTTTTGACAAGTTTGACATATCTTTAATAGATTTAATATCGGCATCGTTGACTTTATAGTTAGCGATGTCGATTTTTTTCGATCGGTATATCTTCAGACTGAGAAAAAATCAATTTAGTAATTTATAATTCCATCTTCCGCAAGATAGTACTGATTAATAAAAACTGATTGAATTAGAACTAACTGCATTTATTCCTATATTGTAAATAAGGGTAATATAATACAAATGCTTCTGCTAATTAAAAAAGTTGGTGGTTGGAGCAAGCAAAAATTTGCATGGTTATGGGAAAGTAATAGTGGAGATTGGCCTTGGTTGGCGGAGAAACCGATGCAGATTGCGGGAATTAACCGTAGTTTGTGGAGAGGTGCGGTTCCTTCAATCAGCTTTTATGTTTTGCTTTCACTATCTGGAGTGATTGCAACTTTCGGACTTTTAGCTTCGAGTGCAGCAACCATTATTGGTGCGATGATAGTTGCACCTTTGATGGGACCGATAATTGCCATTGCTTATAGTATTGTGGCAGGAAACCAACGTCTTTTAAAGCGTTCTAGTTTTACTTTAGTTAAAGGTATTTTATTAACTGTTATTATCTCATTTCTAATTACCAAAATGGTTGGAATTAGAAGTTTGGGTTTGGAAATTGGCGGAAGAGTTAGTCCCACCTTACTCGATATGGGAGTGGCTTTAGCTGCTGGTGCTGCTGGCTCCTATGCTAAATCGCGTAAAAGCATTGCTGATGCATTACCGGGAGTTGCGATTGCAGTTGCGTTAGTTCCACCTTTGAGCGTGGTTGGTATTGGATTGGCAATGAATTCACAGTCAGTTGCCGTGGGTTCTAGCTTGCTGTTTTTAGCTAACTTAACTGGCATTATTTTTAGTGGTGCAATTGTCTTTCTTTGGCAAGGTTACGGTTCCTTAGAAAAAGCACGCCAGGGTTTAATAGTATCAATAACAGCAGTCATTATATTAATTTTTCCTTTAACTTTTTCGTTACAAACATTGTTGATTCAAGAACAAGCTCGCCGCCAAATTTCTTATTTACTCTATAATAAAACTCAGACTTTTTCGGATACGAAGATTAGAAGCATAAAAGTACGACGAGGAGGAAAGCAACTTTTTGTTGATATGGAAGTAGCCGCACCTTTCGGTTTAATTACAGACAAACAAATGCAGGAAGTTCATGATTTTTTACAAGAAGAATTGAAAAGACCAATAAATTTTCAAGTTCAAATAGTTCCAACTCAACAATATGCGCTTCCAGCTTCTAAATTTTAGAATTATTTATTCTTGTTAGTAGTTGCGCTTTAGCGCTTCTTATCGGAAGCTACTACAGCGTAACTACGAACATATTTTATTCCCAAGCAGCCAAGACTTAATATAAATCTCGATTTTATTTAGTTTTATGGGAATACTCACGAATCGAGTATCCATTAAAAGTTAGAGTCCCCGATGATTTGGATGATTTAGCAAAAGTGATTGTGGGAATTTTGCAGGGAGTTGAAGTTTAAATCACCTGGGATTTGAATCCAAGGTAGATATGGTTATTTTACCAAATTTTACTTTTCAATTAAATCTCAAATTAAATTTTGGATGGTGCATTACGGCAATATTAAGTCAGCAGTTTCAAACAAAATATTTTAAAGCCGTAACACACCCTACAATTAATTTTGAATTGCCTAAACTAAATCCGGAAATACTGACTGTACTGCTGGATGTACAATTTTATGATGATCTACGTTCAATCCTTTAGCTAATGCTGAATTATTAACTAAGGCTTTCACACCTTCATTGGCTAACTGCCGTACATAAGGTAAAGTACTATTATTTAAAGCCTGAGTTGCAGTCCAAGGTACGGCTCCTGGCATATTAGGTACTCCGTAATGTACTACTCCTTCCTCTACATAAACCGGATTTGTATGAGATGTGGGGTGTAAAGTTTCGATACATCCACCTTGATCTACTGCAACATCTACAATTACCGCACCGGGTTTCATTTTTTTGACCAATTCGCGAGATACTAAAGTAGGCGCTCGTCTTCCTAAAACTAAAACTGCACCAATAAGTAAATCCGCTTGAGGAACTACTTCTTCAATATAAGCAGAATTACTATAAAGTAGTTCAACTCTGGAACCGAATAAGGTTTCTAAATAAGATAGGCGTTCGACGTTTATATCTAAAATTTGGACTGTAGCGCCCATACCAACGGCAATTTTTGCAGCTTCGGTACCGACTACACCACCACCTAAAATTACCACTTTACCCGGCTTCACTCCGGGAACTCCACCTAAAAGTACACCTCTGCCACCTTGTTGACTCTCAAGGTATCTGGCACCAAACTGTACCGAAAGCCGACCGGCAATTATACTCATCGGAGTTAGCAAAGGCAACTTATTCGCACCAGTCTGCTCAACTGTTTCGTAGGCGATCGCCGTTACACCACAATCAATTAAATGTTCGGTTAATTTTCTATCTGCTGCTAAATGTAAATAAGTAAATAGTAATTGCCCTTTTTGCAAAAATTTATATTCTGCCTTTAATGGTTCTTTGACTTTAACAATTAATTCGCGATTCCAAGCAGTTTCAGGTGTGGTAACAATTTGAGCGCCTGCACTTGCGTAATCTTCATCTGTAAATCCAGCACCAGCACCAGCTTGAGTTTCGACAAAAATATTATGACCTGATTCCTTCAAAACCCTGACACTAGAAGGACTCAACCCCACCCGAAACTCTCTATCTTTTGTTTCCTTGGGAACACCGATTTCCATATACTCCCCTTAAATTAACTTACTGCTTAAATATTGCTTTAACTGTAGTCTGTCAATTTAATGGCAGCCATGCTGAATTAAATATTACCAATTTCATGTTATATACCCTCAATTATTCAAACAACCTTACAACGCCGCTATTTTAACTACCATCAGCACCTTGTTACGTTATATAAAAAATAGTAAAATTTTGTAAATTGTAGTTGTATTGTCTTAATTTTGAATGCGTGTCAATTTAAGCAGTGCAACGCTGGATCTAATCTAGCTAATAGCTCAGAGGCTCAAGACACTAGTCAGATGCTGGGTATTAACTTTCATATTTGGGGTAAGCGTTAAAATTAATAGCACGAAATGCTTAGTTAGTTTAATGCTCTATTGGGAGATTAAAAAGGTGTAATGCCGGTGTTTCCCAAACATACCAACCTAAATATGTCGATCCATAAGAAAAACGACAATACTGGTTTAAACGCGAAAGTGTCCACGGAGATACTCCCAAACGGCGTTTTTCCTCTGGGCAATAAATCATTCTGAGTTTCCAAATTACCAAGAGTTTTTATAAGGAGGTATTTTCAATGACAGTACAGCAGCCGCAACCAACCGTTACACCCAGACTAGAAGAACCAAAATTAGGCTTTAACGAATATGCAGAGCGTTTAAATGGTAGAGCCGCAATGATTGGTTTTGCGATCATGGTGGCAATTGAATGTATAACCAATCAAGGTGTTTTAGCATGGTTAGGGTTGAGATAGTCTTTTTTATCTAAATAAGATAGCTATACGCAACGTAATTAATTAAAAAGCATTGCTGTTTCAAACCGGGTTTTTTGATAATTACTGAAGTAGAAAAACTGATTAATTCATTTATAAACCCGGTTTTTTAGATTTCCTTGAGATTTGTGTGTAGAGAAACTAAAATTCAATTTAAATAAAAACTATCTTGGTGATAGTCCTAACTTTGACGTTGAAATTATCCGCGAAAGAGTAATTAAGTATTTAAGTAAAATTATTTATCTATTTACTGCAATCTGCTGTAATTTTTGCCCGTTCCTTATTGCCCATTGCCTACCCTAATTTTGGCACAAGTACTTATTTCCTGTTAAGTAAGAAAAAAAATCAAAATAATATATTCATCGTCTCCCACTCCCCATTCCCTACTCCCTACTCCCTCTCTTTGAATACAAGTGCTATTATGAACTTGCAATTAAACATAGAAACGAGGGATAATAGTTACACAAAATAGAAGCTAAACTTTTGGTAAAGTTAGGGAATTCCTTACTTGCCTGTTGAATAAAATTATAATAGTATTAATGCTTTGATATAAAGCGCCTATAATGCAATATCGCTATATTAGTCAACAATTAACTTAAGGGGAACTGAAAACACGCTGTTATGAATGCTGTATTTCCTCGTATTGTAAAATCAGCCTACCGTAAAGAACCGCTAATTACCATATTAATCACGATGGGAATAGTGGATGCACTAATAGGTGGATTAGATGACAGTTGGGCACTATTTATTTTCGGCTTAGGAACTGCTGGAACAGCCTTAATTATCAGGTGGTTGCGGATTAAACAAAGTCCTACTTTGCAAGAACCCGAAGTTCCTGTAAAACAATTGTACTTAACTTCCCATTCATCTAATTCGTCTTTGCCAATGTTGAGTATCTCTAAAAAGAAACCACCTCAGTGAAAGGTTAAAGGTTAAAAATTGAATAAGAATCTACGTAAATAATTTAGAGACTTGCTATGGCAAGTCTTTAACATTTTTGGGAAAAAAATATCAATTATCGAAAATTACTGTCTATTGGCAAACCTTTGATGTACAAGGCAAAATAGATTTTAAGGAAGGGAAACCGCTGTTTTATGCTTTATAGCGGGTATTTGCTTAAATTATTTATCAAACTATGAAAATTCGTGATAACTTTATAAAGTTTAACTTGATTGATTCCCCTGTACATAAGATATTAGCTTCTAAATCTAAAATATTTGTGGCAAAAAAGCTGCTGCCGGTATTAATGGGGACAATAGGTTTTGTAGGTATTACTCACTTACCGTTAAATGAGCCAGCGACTGCACAAGTTACTGTGGATTCAACTGTTGCAAATAATTTTACGAATCCTCAATTAATTCATACTTTTGAAGGGCATAAGGGAGCCGTTAAAGCTGTAACTTTTAGCCCTGACGGTAGAATGCTTGTCAGCGGCGGTTCTAACAGCGATGGTATTATTCGTTTATGGAATTTAAAAAAGAAGAAACGCTTGGGTGAGATTCGTAAAGCACATCAAGAATCGATACAATCTCTGTTAATTTCCCCAGATGGTAGACATTTAGTCAGCTGTAGTACTGACAACTCCGTTAATATTTGGAGTCTGGAAAGCTACAAATTTATCCGTTCCTTTAGGGCACATAACAGCAACGTACTATCAATAGCGGTGACTCCAAACAGCAAAATTCTTGTTAGTGGTGCTTTAGATGGAATCCGGATATGGGATTTATTGCAGCAACGTCCTTTGGCGACATTAGCACGGTTTGATAATTTAATTTACACCGTAGCCATTAGTCCAGACGGTAGAACATTAATCAGCGGCGATAATAAAGGTATTGTGAAACTGTGGGATTTACAAAACGGAGCATTGATTCGCGGATTCCAAGCCCATCAAAGGGAAGTTAAAGCTATAGCCTTTACCCCGGATGGAAATAATGTAATTACCGCTAGTACCGATCGCAGCATAAAAATGTGGAATTTTAATTCAGGGGAAGTACTGCAAAATTTCAGTGGGCATAACAATTCAGTAATTGCGATCGCGGTTAATCCAGACGGACAAACTTTAGCTAGCGGCGGTAAAGACGGAATAAAAATCTGGGATTTGAATACAGGTGAATTATTGAGCCAACTTTACGGACATTCAGACTGGGTAAGTTCCCTTGCTTTCAGCCCAGACGGAAAAACTCTTGCTAGCGGTGGTTTTGATAAAACAGTTCGCCTTTGGGAAAGTCAATCGCCAACATTAAGTGCAAGATTAAAAGCTAAATTTTGATAAGGCTTCATAATGGTTCGTAGTAAAAAGTTAAGTTCTCTTAATCTGAGGAATAAAGTCCTTACTACAAACCTAGTTAAGTTAAATCATAAATTACTTTACGTAAAGCGAATTAATTGGAATCATTATGATAAATTCCGTGCCTTTTCCAGGTACGGAATAACAGGTAAGTTTTCCGCCATGTTTTTCTACAATAATTTGATAGCTAATTGATAATCCCAATCCCGTACCTTTTCCAACTTCTTTAGTTGTAAAAAATGGGTCAAATAATTTAGAAAGTACTTCTTCTGTCATTCCCAAACCGTTGTCAGCAATAACGATTGATACCCATTTAGTATCTACTGTTTCTGTACGAATGCGAATTTGCAAAGGTTTATAAATATCTTTGTTATTGTTTTCTTTTGTCCAACCTCTATCACCTATTTGTTCTTCCAAAGCATCAATTGCATTGGCAAGAATATTCATAAATACTTGATTCAATTGACCGGGATAGCAATCTATTTTTGGTAAATTGCCATATTCTTTAATTACTTCAATATTTGGATGGTCTGATTGAGCTTTCAAACGACTTTGTAAAATCATTAAAGTGCTATCAATACCTTGATGAATATCAACCTGTTTAATTTCTGCTTCGTCTAAGCGAGAAAAGATTCTCAAGGATTTAACAATTTCTTGAATGCGTTGGGTTCCGACTTTCATTGACTGAATAATTTTAAGAAAGTCTTCCTTGAGAAAATCTAATTCATCAACGTCAATTTCTTCTTTAAGTTCGTCTGGGTAATCGGGGTATTGCTGTTGATATATTTCGAGCAATTTTAGTAGAGTTTGACTGTATTCCTCTGCGTAGATAAGATTCCCATCAATAAAGTTTACGGGATTGTTAATTTCATGAGCAATGCCTGCCACCATTTGACCCAAACTGGACATTTTTTCATGATGAACTAATTGAATTTGGGTTTTCTGAAGCTGGCTCAAAGTTTGTTCGAGGTTAGTTATTGCTTTTTCTAAACGGTCTGACTGAGTTATAGTAGATTGTTCGGAAACATTCAATAGTAGATTCAAGGTGCCGATTTGAGAGTTTAAACGCTGTAAAATATTGTTCTTACTTGTAGAAATTTGATTAAATGTTTGAAAAACTGTAGCATCATCAAATGGCAAAACTGCCGTTTTAACATTCAGAGCTAAAGGACGTATTAATTCCACAACAGGAGGCGGAACTACTACTTTCAAAAACATCAAGATTGCAAACATATCACCACTTGGTAATAAACCGCCAAATCCAATTACAGATTTGACTCCAAAGGGAATTACAAATGATTCTTGCGAAGGAATATAGGGACTACCCAAAGCATTAGAGATATAAAATACGTTATACATCTTCTGTTCGCTGTCAATTAATAAATCTGGATCGGTTTGTAATACAATTCCTGGATTTAATCCTAGCTGTGTAATTAACTGCGAAATCATTGGTATGCGATGTATAGTATCTTCATTTACAAGCGGTATTGCTTTATGCCCTACAGATTTATATCGGGAATTCCATTCTGTTTGTTTACCCGCAGTAGCTAATAAAGTTAAACATTTTAAATCATCTGCGATCTTATTTTGACTTAATATATCTTGGACATATTCTTGTAGTTCGGGAGTTAACTTACCGTAAGCATGGGTTTTAAAAAAACGTACAAGAATACAAGATTTTTCTCCAGTATCTTTATTAATGAAATGTTCGTAAAAGTATTTGATAATTAAATTACTCGCATCTTCCATACAATCAGCTTTTTCTGCGATTTGTCGTAGCGCTAAACCGCACTCTGACATATCCCTAAGAGTAAATTTAGTTAAGTCGTACATAATATGTAGATTTTTTCCCTGGATTAAAACTATTAAATATCCCAGCTTTGATTCAGATAAGGCTAACTCAATTTTGGATTTTAGATTTTGGATTTTAAATACAGCACGCAGATAAATCAAATACAAATCTATACCGTAAAACCCTTGTGGGATGGGCATCTTTACTCGTCCGAATATGCTCTATTAAAATTAAATCTGCTGTAACTGAGAAAATATACCCCTAACTTCAGTTATGGCAATACTTCCAGAGACAATCCAAAATTGGTTGATATTCGATCTAAACCAAAAGTGCAAAAATATTTAATTATCTTTTAAATCTAGTTTGCCCATTTTGAGGGGTTTTATATCAAAATCACCATTTTTGAGGAGAAATCTGGTGAAATCTTGATTAAATATATTTATATTGTTGCAAAATACTAAAATTCGTTGCTCAGGTAAATTGTAAAGAAATAGCAGCAGCAATTTCAACTTGCCATGATGTAGAAAATAACTTTTGTATTAAGATGCACCCCGATCTTAAATGTGTAAATGCACCTAAAATTATGTCGTCAGCCAAAGCTGGAATTATTGTAGCGCAATTTACACGGAATCGAGCATATATCTGGAAAATATGCACTGTATCAAGCATTAGCTCTACTGTAAAGCCTCTATAAATTAGCTTTTATCTCGATCCGGGCTAAGTTTTTTAACAAAATACTTAAAATTATTGAGCAAAGTACCGAAGTCAATATTTAAACCTTAGTGCTAGACATTTAAATAATTAAAAAAAGTGCTTTCACAATAATAAATGTTGTACCTCACTCATCTAGGTAATCAGCTGTATATCTCAAGTAAATCCCGATCTTATTAATAATAAAAAGCTCAACCCATTAAAAATTGAAGAATTTATTTGGGTATTACCGAAATAAATTACATATAAAAATCCATATTTTATTTTAATTGTGTTAGAAGATATAGCAATCATTAAGATATGAATTGAATATAGCTGAAACGACATGAAGCAGCATGAAGTTTTAAGTAGTTCACAATAATTCATAGGATTGAATAATGATAGTATTCTCTATAAAATAAATACAGAATAATCTCAAAGCTATGTATATCAATGTATAAGACTTTATTTATAGATATTTTTTTCTGTGAAAATACCCTGGACAGATAACTATCTGACACATATATTTGATAACTTTGCAGAATAAAAAACTATAGTTGATAATAAGTAAATACAAATTATTGATAAAAATGAATAGCAAATTAATTAGTACTAAAGATTTGTCGTCTTTGGATGTAGAGCAAATGTTTTCTCTTTTAAACAATCATTTTAAAGGAGTCAAGAGGGATGTATTCAACAACGATTTGGATAGTAAAAATTGGGTAATCTTAATTAAAGATGAACAAACTTTGGAGTTAAAAGGCTTTTCAACATTGCTAATGTATGACACCTGGTTTGAAAATGAAAACATTAGCATTGTATTTTCTGGAGATACTATTGTAGATCCTAGCGCTTGGTCAAGTTCGGCTCTATCTACGGGCTGGATATCTTCGATAAATAAACTGCGAAACGAATACTCTAAAGGTAAACTTTACTGGCTATTAATTTCTGGTGGTTATCGCACCTATCGTTTTTTACCGTTATTTTGGAAAGAATTTTATCCTTGCTACGACAACCCAACCCCCGAACGTATTTTGCAGTTGATGCAAGATTTATCTATAAAACGTTTTGGCGAAAATTATAATATCAAAACTGGTGTAGTTCGTTTTCCCCATCCACACATCTTGCGCGATGGATTGCATGGTATACCTACCCAAAGATTGCGCGATCGGCATATTCAGTTTTTTCAAACACTTAATCCAGGTCATCTTAATGGTGATGAATTAGTTTGTTTTACGGAGATTTGCGAGGAAAACTTGACTCGTGCCGGACGTAGAATGTGGTTTGCTAATACAAAAGAAGGCGAAAATCAAAATTCAGTTTTAGAAATACCAGCTTGAAATACCTGCTTAAAATTCCGGTTTAAAATTAGAAATACGGTTGGGTTGAATAGAAGGCATTGAATATCGAGGTGATGCTTTCAACACACTAAAAATTAATCATCCTTGATATAACGCTTTTAAATACAACTTGTTTACAACCCGGAATTCCCGGTAATGAAAATGACATGAAAGCCGTACAAAACACTATTAGTTCATATCGTTACACGCAAATATTTAACCATCCAAAACGTTTTATTGAAGGTTGGTATTGGGCTATGCCTTCGAGAAAACTGCGAAAAGGAAAAGCACAAGCGGTTTCGTTACTGGGTAGAGAGTTAGCAATCTATCGGAATATTGATGGTGAACTAGTTTGCTTTGACGCTAAGTGTCCTCATATGGGCGCTCACCTTGCCGAAGGTAAAGTTGAAGGTAAAGGATTGCGTTGCTTATTTCATAATTGGAAGTTTGACGAGCGAGGTAATTGCGTTGATGTTCCTTGTTTGGGTACGTCGCTTCCCTTGCAGTTAAAAACCTGGCACGTTGCCGAAAAATACGGAATGATATGGGTTTGGGTGGGTGAAACTGATCCTCAACCCTTACCATTTGTTCCAGAATTAGAAAATTTTGAATGTGATAGTCTTGTAACTTCTGAGTTTGTGAAAAACTGTCATCCCAACGTAGTGATGATTAACGCTATTGATGCGAATCATTTTAATACGGTTCACAATCTACCTTTAGAAATTGTTTTTCGCAAGCAGCAACTCAACGATAATGCGATTATTTTTAACAACGTTACTAGGGGTGGTGAAGATTCGTTTCTGATGAAATTAATCCGTCCTTTTTATAAAAAAGCCGTTACCTATAATATGTGTTATTGGTACGGAAGTATTGGTACGGTAACTTTAGGCCCTGATTTTCTACATTTTCATATTATGTTTGCTTTGCGTTTGCTTGAAGATGGGAAAGCAAAGGGGCAAACTATTTTAATTACTAAAAAGCGTCGAGGTGTTTTTGGTTGGTTGTTTAGCAGAGTGGTACTTTGGCTGACAAAGTTAGTCGGCGACTACTTTGCCAAAGGAGATACTCAGATATTTCAAACAATTAACTTCGACTTTCAAACACCAACCAAAGCAGATAATGCAATTTTGCAATTTATTCAAAATGTAGAAACACAAAAAGCCTTGCGATGGGGAAGTTGGGAACCTGTAAATGAGGAACAAGAAAGACAAAGACAAAAAAAAGTAGAGATGGTGGAATCAAAAGGAGAAGCGAATGATTAGCAGTTTTAATTAATTAAAGTAAAGTTCGTAGTAGCGCTTTAGCACCTAATTTTGCGGAATTTAGAGATTCAATGTGATGAAGTACTAAAGCGTTACAAATATTGAAACAAGCAGATTGAATATTGAGTCAGCAATAACAATTACAAGAAATATATTAATCAAAACTCTAATCATGAAAAAAATCCTTACAGTTCGTTCAATTCTTTTCAACTCGTTTATAGTACTTATTTTTGCTGCTTGCGGTGCAAATGCTCAGAAAAAAGCCGAAATCTGTCCTCACGAAGATTCAGAGATGCTTGTACCAGGAAAGGAATTCGCGAAAAACAAAACTGAAGATAATTCTCATCCTATGCTTTTACCCAAAGATAGTAGCTTTGAGAAAGAATCTCATCCTATGGTTATTCCAAGCTGTTTGAAATCGGAAGAGTGATAAGAGTTAGGAGTTAGGAGTTAGGAATTATGAGTTAAGAATAAAATATTATATTAGCTCTTAAATTAAATCAAATTAAAGGCGATAATTTGGACTAAACACCAATAATATAAGATATCAATTTTAGTAAAACTCAGCTATCAATCACTTAGTTATTAACTTAAATACTACAATCATGAATCAAGAATATAATATCGCTGGATTAAATTTACTCGATATTAATGAAGAAGATAAATTAAATCGAATTTTATCTTCAGCACTCGAAAAGAAAAGTGGATATTCTAAAAATAATTATTGCTCTTTAATAAATTACTGGGATGCTAATTATTTCAACCTGGATAAAGTCACAATTTTTCAAGATTCCACATCTGCGGAACAAAGTTCTATTTTACAACTTTGCAATTTAGGAATTTTAGAGGAAGCTTATTTTATTGAAAAAGCTGGGATGGGTTATATGGCGAAAATGATTTTGCTAGCGGAAACTACCCAGGAAAGAATGCTTTATGGTTTATTTGCTGCGGATGAAGTAACCCATTTTTCACAAATTAGCAGTTTTTTACCAATTCCAAAAATAAATAATAATCCGTTTTTAGATTTGCTGGAAAACGTGGTAGAAAGCGACGATAAAATAGTTTTATTATTTGTGCTTCAAGTGGTTTTAGAGGGATGGGGTTTAACTCATTACCGCAGTATAGCTTCGTATTGTCAAAATCCTCAATTAAAATCGATATTACAAGGTTTTTTGCAAGATGAAAGCCGACATCACGCTACCGGAGTAACGCTGTTTGAAAATATATCGCTAAGTAAATCTAATCAAGATATTTTGGAAATATTGGCAATATTTTTACAAATGGTGCAAGTAGGGCCTCAAACTGTTGTTAAAGCAATTGAACAAGTTAAAGGACATTTATCAAAGCAAGATAAAATTAATATTTTTGCACAAATTGATACTGAAAGTCATAGTGGGAGTCGCTTGAGATTGTTACGTAATTTAATTAATTTGCCCAATGCTAAAGCTATAGTTGAAAATCTAGAAATGAAGGGATGTTTTCAGAGTTTAAAGCCTAGTCAATGTGTTTTATGAAAAGGGAATAGGGAGTAGAAATATGAATTAAGAAATTGCAGCTACTCCCTTCCTAGCAGAAGATTACCGATTTTAAAAAACCGCAGAGAGCGCAGAGAGCGCAGAGGAAAGAGGGAAAGAGAGATATGTAATCGTCAGGAGCGCATTTTACTCGCTTGAATTACTTTAATTCGATCAATCATTTAGAACTGCTATATTATTTTTTTTAACTGTTCCCTATTCCCTATAATTACCAATTTCATTAATCTAACCAGATTTTTATATGCTTGAAACTAAAGAAAATACGCTTTTAGAAAATCAACAAGTCTGCCGTAAGCTGCAAATTAATTATAAGCGTAATCAACAGCAAGATTGTACGGAATTATTAGATAAGGCTGCGGCTAATTTTAAGTATGATGATTGCAAAAATGAATACTGGAATCCTGAAAATTTCTCATTACTTTTTGGTACGCCTTTATGGGCGGAAGCAAGCTCGAATCAAAGAATTATTCTCAATCAACTTTACTGGGTAGCTTACTATTCTCAAATCATTTCCGCTGAAATTGCCACTATCTTTTTTAACCAAACTAGCGCGGCTGGACTCTATGCTCAAGAGGACTTTCGTTCGATATGCGATATGCTCGATTTGGAATCTTCACAGGAACGCGCTCATATTAATGCTTTCAAAACAATCTCTAAAGAAGTCGAATTAAAGCTGTTTGGGGAACGCATTTTTAGCTACCCAATGCGCGGTCCTTATACAGAAACGATGGTGTTTGCCGATACCAATTTTATTAAACGTCAATGGAAAAAACTTCAGCTACAAGCTTTTGGATTAATATCCGCAGATAACACGTTTTTAGCTTGTCAATATTTTACGGTTAGAGGTGTGCGTACTCTCAATGGTAAATTAGTTCAACACAAGCTCAGTAACTATTATCAAAAACATTTATTACCGGAAAATGCTCCTATCCCTGCAAAAATTTCTTACTATCACTTCATGGATGAAAGCTTTCATTTTAATAGTTCAACTATAATCTCCCATGATGTGATTAACTGTATCAAACCTCCTACAAAATTTGAGAAACTGGTAGCAAATTTAGGAATACGGGGTTGTCAAAAATCCATTACCATTGTTCGGTGGCAGTTAACGGTATATTTTGGTACGATGCCGCACTGTATTCAGCGATTTACCGAGTGTTGCGATCGCGCATTTTCGGTATGAGCGATGCAGATGCCAAAGATATGATGCGTCGTTGTTTCACCGAAGAGACGGAAGCGTTACACAACAGTTTTCAAACTCACCGTGAAGCGATGGAATCCTATAAAGTTTATCTTCAACCTCTGGATTACCTTTGGAAAAGTAACCGTGAAATGTCTTTGATGGCTGAAAATTCTATTGCCAAATACTTGAAGCAGCAAAAACAAGCTTTTAAAAAATTGGTAAGTAATAATTAGCAAGATAAATTATGAATTATACGTTATTAGGAAGTTATTTATTTTTAATTGGTTCTCTTCTATTTACTATCAATTCTTTAAGCGATTTATTTCAACAGATATCATTTTATTCTATTTCCTCGGTTTGTGGAGCAATATTATTTGTCATCGGCTCAATTCTGTTTATCTTTGATGCTAAAAATTAGAAATATTTAATAAAATAGATGAATTCATTACAAAATCAAAATACCCAACCATTAATAAAGATGGAAGTATTCAACAATTGGAAAGTTGTTGTTAAAGGTTGGTATATAGTTTGTCCGAGTAAAGAAATACATCAAAGTAAAGTTAAATCATTCACTATTTGCGGACAAAAAATAGCGGTTTTTCGCGGTAAAGATGGCAAAGTGAAAGCATTAGATGCATACTGCCCCCATTTAGGAACCGATTTAGCAATTGGGGAAGTTGATGGTAATTTGATTCGCTGTTTTTTCCATCATTGGGCATTTGATGGTGAAGGTAAATGTCAAGATATTCCCTGCCAGCAAAATATTCCTCAAAAAGCTAATTTACAGGCTTATATAACTGATGAAAAATATGGTTTTATTTGGGTTTATCCAGATAGAGAAGCACCCGAAACAGTTGCAGAATTTGATGAGTTAAAAAATCAATTTCTTGTCACAGCATACGACAAAGCATTTGAACGCAATTGCCATCATCATATTTGTATGATGAACGGAATTGATGCTCAACATCTACAAACGGTGCATAAATTAAATATCAAAATGGATTTATCGCTACAGGAAAATACATCTGGCAATATCATTGATTTCACCCTCAGCGGCGAATTTCCACAAACTACATTGAGAGAAAAAATAGCCAGAAATATACTTGGAGATTATTATGAATACACAATGAGATACGCTGATGGCTGTATAGGATTGTTAACCATCATGAAAAAAGTGCGATTTATACCACCTTTGCATATGATTTATGCCTATACACCTTTAGAAGGTAGAAAAACTAGAATTCAGCCTATTTATGTAACTAAGAACAGAAAAGGAATTATTGGGTGGTTTATAAGTAGATGTTTATTATTAATAACAAAATTAGCTTATTATTTTTTACGCGGTGAAGACGGCACAATATATGACAATATTCGTTTTAATCCTAACGCTATTTTAACAATCGATGAACCGTTGGTTAAATATATGAGCTATGTTAACAAGCTTCAAGCTTCAATATGGTCAAGTAAAAAATAAATTATTAATTTGTAGAGGCATTATAAGATAATAAACCGCAGAGGAAAAAGATAAAGAGAGATAAGTATATAAAATACGCAAGTGGCAAATTTTTTATTGTAGGGTGCGGTGACACTTGATGTTAGTTTGAACCTAGTAACAAGGCTCATCTGTGTAACGTACCAACGCCCGTATTGTGACAATGGTGTAAGTCATGAGTTAATAGAAATATATCACTTATAAATATGACTAAAAAAAAATGCAAGGTTCAATTTTCAGAAACAAATCATCAATCGATTGAATTAGAAAGAAACCAAAACCTTGCCGAATATTTAACTATAGAAAACTCACCGATACTTTTCGGTTGTCGTACTGGAATTTGTGGTACCTGTCTTGTAGTTGTAGAAGGTGATATTCCACCTGCATCCTTAGAAGAAAAAGAACTTTTAGAAATACTAGCACCGGAAAACCCAAAGGCAAGATTAGCTTGTCAAATTCAGTTAACTAACGATATTAAAATTACCAAAATTGAATAGAGATTGGGAATATGGTTGGGGGGAATAGGGAATAGAAGGGGAGCATCCCAATTTTGCAAAAATACGATTTGGTAGTGCGAGCATCTTGCTCGCTAGGAGCCACGAGCGAGCATCTTGCTCGCACTATAAAAAATAAATTTACACATTTAGGATGCTACCGAATAGAAGAGCCGTAAATATATATATTCCGATCAAATAACAACTAACAACTAACAACTATCAATTAACAACTAATATATGAAATTTGCAGATTTTTGGTATGTTGTCGCATTCAGCAACCAATTAAAACCAAATCAAGTTCTTTCGCGCACAATTTTAGGTGAATGGCTGGCAGTATTCCGTGGGAAAGATGGTAAACCTGTTGCTTTACAAGATAGGTGCATTCACAGAAATACCCGTTTATCCAGAGGTAAAGTTTGTCAAGGCAAGCTTGAATGCCCTTACCACGGCTGGGTTTACGATGATACTGGCAAGGTTGTTAGCGTACCTTCGGAAGGAGAGAATTTTTGTTCAAGCAAAATGCGAAAATGCCAAGTTTATCAAACCTTAGAGCAAGATGGTTACGTTTACGTGCGCTTGTCGTCACCTGCTGAAGAATTTCTACCTTTTAAAATGCCTAAGTACCAACAACCAGGATGGGAAACTGTAAAAGTTATCAATCGCTTTCATAATAACGTTACCAATTGTGCGGAAAATTTTATTGATGTTCCTCATACCGCTTCGGTACATCCTGGAATCTTTCGCAAACCCAGCAAACAAGAGTTAGAAATGACTGTAGAAAGACGCAATGGTAGTGTTTTTGCAGAATATCGTAACGAAACCAGTAATCTGGGCTGGTTTACAAAATTTCTTAATAATAAAGGCGATAAAATTCGCCATATTGATAGCTTTCATATGCCAAATGTCACCAGCGTTGAATACGATATATCCCCTAATAGAAGACTTTTTATCACTAGCCAATGTATTCCAGAAACAGAAGATTCGACTTTGGTTTATACCTATGTAACCTATAACTATGGAATATGGAATAAACTGGTAAAACCCTTCGTACATCGGACTACACAACATATTATCCGCCAAGATATTGAAGCTTTAAAGATTCAGTGGCAAGTAATCGAAAAGTATGGAACCCATTTTGCAAATACCCCTGCTGACACCATTCATATTTTTGTCGAATCAATTCGCCATCGTATTGCAGCAGGAAAAGATCCCAGACAACTTCCGGATAAATCTGTAGAGGTTAAATTCTGGGTTTAGATTTAAGTTAAACATTCACAAAAAAAGAAGTGGCACAGCCACTTCCAAAAAAATTCCCAGGTAGAACCTGAGTTAAAGTATAGCGATTATATAATCCTGAAATCGTATAAATTGAAACTGATTTATCAATATGTTGGTTTTCTTTACATTCGTAATTCTTCTAGCATTAACCGTTACAAATAGCAAGAAACCCTTTCAATGGCGAAAAAAGAGTCGTGAGGATTGGTTATTAGACGGTATTGGCTTATTTTTTCAGGGAATTGTAATCCCGTTTTTACAAATTACTGTAGTTTTTCAACTTTACCAGTTGCTGCTACCACATACTCGTGCTTCAATAAATCTTTATCCTATTACTGCTTTTTTGCTAAGTTTTGTATTTGTAGATTATCTCTATTACTGGAATCATCGTCTATTTCATACTCGGAAACTATGGTTTATGCATCAAGTGCATCATACTGTAACCGAAATGGATGTTTTAGGAACTTCCCGTAATACCTTATGGACAAGTTTTTTCATAGTTTATCTATGGATTCACTCTTTATTCCTGTATTTACTGCAAGAACCTTACTGGTATATTTTAGGCATCAGTTTAAGTTCGGCTTTAGATTTATGGCGACACAGTAACTTTACACCAAAAGTAACATGGTTATATTATTGTTTATCACCGTGGTTGATTTTACCTCAAGATCATTGCTGGCATCATTCTACCAACTGCAATCGAGGAAACTACGGTGCTAATTTAAAGCTTTGGGATAAATTACATGGAACTTATTATCAATCCGATACTATTCCAGATTCGTTGGGCATTAATAATTCTTTATCTTTAACAAAAAAATTATTCTTACCATTTTAAATAGTCTAGATAGGAAATAGCAATGCGTATCCAAATAATTGCGTAATAACACATCATCCTAACTATTGCTACCTGTAACATTTTTAATTCATATTACAGGCAGAAAATTTAAAGTAATTGTAGATTGAGATATCTGTATCCGGATTTATACGTATTTTAAAAGCAATTGGTATTAGTGCTTGAGAAACTGGATATCGTGGAAATTACCCAACTACATTTGTTAAAGCTTAAAAAAACTCCTAAAAATCTACACTTGGAACAAAATATGTCAGCATACATAATTCCAAAATCACTATATCTAAATCCATGACTATAACAAGCACTATACTTTCCTTTTTTCCTACTGCTGTAATGTTTGTAGGATTTATCTCTTTCTTATGGGTTTGTTATTCCCCTGGATTTTTAAGTGTTGCAGCTTTGTTATTTTGCTTCTATGGATTTCCATTATTAATCCATAAAATACACAGCTATTTTTACCCGATTGAAGAAGGAATTAGTTATTTGCAGGGTAAAGAATATTCTCCTTGGTGGGGAAGTCACCAAATACAATTAATTTATGTCACTTTTAGCTTTTTAGAATCAGCATTACGTCTAATTCCCGGCGCATTTTCGTTGTGGTTGCGATTGTGGGGAGCAAAAGTTGGTAAAAATGTATACTGGACTCCTGCAATAGAAATAGCAGATCGTTCCTTAATTGAAATTGGCGATCGCGTGCTTTTCGGACAAAGCTGCGGTATTTTTTCCCATGTCGTAAAACCGAAAAAACAGGATTTGATGCTGTATGTAAAAAAGGTAAAAATTGGTAGCGATGTTTTTATCGGGGCGGGTTCTAATCTTACTCCCGGCGTAATTGTTGAAGACAAAACTTTTGTTCCGGCAAATAGCTGTTTGTATCCAAATACAGTAATTTCTGATGAATTAGAAAAAGTCACTTTAAATTAAGGAATGTTGAATTTCAATAACAGGTTAGTAGTTGGGCTTTATTCCTAAATACAGAGCGCTAAAGCGCGTACTAAAAACCTTTATCATTTTCAATAAATAATAGTAAAAACCATTAATTATCTAACTCTTACCATGAACTTACTCATAAAACTTTTTAGTAAACTAATTGAATCTAAAAGCCGTAATTTTTATCAAGCTTTGGAAAATCCCCAAGCTGCACAAAAAAAAGTCCAGCATCAAATATTAAAAGACTTAATTAAAAGCGATTATGGAAGATATTTGCGTGTAAAAAAGATTGATGACTGGCATCGCATTCCCATAGTTGAATACCATAATATTGAGAATTGGATTCATACACAAAAGAAAGATAAAACTCACCTACTTACCTCGAAGAAAGTCAATTTTTATGAAAAAACTTCTGGAAGCCGTGGCTCAGCTAAATTAATTCCCTATACTAACTGTTTGCGACGCTCTTTCAATGAAATGTTTTGTGTATGGGCATACGATTTAATCAAAAACGGCCCCAAATTTAATACTGGTAAAATATATTTCTGTATTTCACCGCAATTACAAGAAAGTCAACCAAAATTACAAAAAACCTCAGATTATCAATCTTTACAAGATGATTCAGAATATTTAGACGGTTGGTTAAAATGTTTAATGAATAATTTTTTAGTTTCTCCACCTGGATTAAACAAATTGCACGATGCAGAAAAATTCAAACATGAATTGGCTAAAACACTTTTAAGATCGGAAAATTTAGAAATAATTTCTATTTGGAGTCCAACTTTTCTCAAAGTTATCCTTGATTATATTCAAAATAATCGTAAACGATTAGCTTTAGAACTCAAAGATAAGATGTCAGCAAAACGACGTTTAATGCTGTTACAACCTCATTTATTCAAACAAATATCTACCAACCCCAAATTAAACCAGCTATTTCAGAAAATTCATTGTGAAAAAATTCCCTGGAATTTATTATGGAGCGAACTTAAACTAATTTCTTGCTGGGATAGCGCCAACGCTGCTGATGGTGCTGATTTTTTACGCTCTCTCTTTCCTAATGTTTTAGTACAAGGGAAAGGGCTTCTCGCGACAGAAGCACCAATGACTATTCCTTTAATTCCTGCAAAAGGATGCGTACCCGTATTGAATGAAGTATTCTTAGAGTTTCTAGATAAAAGCGGGTTTGTTTATCAACTACATGAATTAAAACAGGGAAATACCTATGAACTTATTATCTCTCAAAAAGGTGGATTCTATCGCTATCGTATCGGAGATAGAGTACGTTTTACCCATTCATACTTAAATACACCTTGTCTAGAATTCGTAGGAAGACAAAAAGAAGTAAGCGATTTAGTCGGTGAAAAATTACATTCCGAATTTGTTCGCGATGCTTTAGAAAGTTTACCCTTAGAAGAAAGTTGTTTTAAAAGTTTAGTACCCGTAAAACATCCCAAAGAGCATTATCTGTTATTGCTTGATAATGCCAAACATAATCCTCAACAAATCGCCACACAGTTAGAAAAAAAATTACAAAAATCGCACCATTATCGTCAAGCCAGACTATTAGAACAATTACAATCTGTGCGAGTCATTGTGTCTTCGCGAATTCCGGAAATCGTAAGTTTACATAAAACTAAATCTGGTAAAAAATGGGGAGATTTAAAGCACGATATTCTTTCAAATCAACCGATTGAAAAGGATTTATTAGTTGAGTTGGAAGAAGCTTGTTTGGTTAATCGTTATTAATTTGGATAGGAAGTAATTCCAAAATTGTATAGTGTTTCCACAAATTAGATCCCCCCAACCCCCCTTAAAAAGTGGGGTTTTTTGATTTATGCCTGTGCGATCGCGATGAATATGTAAAATGGATTCAAGTCATACCATCACCTGGAAATAACCAATGGTTGCTAATCCTCAATTTGAATACATGAGTCCCCAGGAATACTTAGAATGGGAAAAAACTCAAGAGCTTCGTTACGAGTATATTGACGGTGAAGTATTTGCGATGACGGGGGGGACAAAGCCTCATAACCGCATTGCTATTAACTTAGGCACTGAGTTAGATAACTTTTTAGCAGAAAAAAGCTGTGAATTTTACATATCTGACGTAAAAGTACAAGTATCAGAAGCAGGACCTTATCATTATCCTGACGTAGTAGTAACTTGTGACGAGAGAGATAAAGAACGTATTGATATGATTCGTCATCCTTGTTTAATTGTCGAAGTACTTTCCCCATCAACAGAAGCTTTCGATAGAGGTAAAAAATTCACTCGCTATCGTCAATCAAACACTTTACAAGAATACGTTTTAATTGAATCGGATGAAATTGCTGTGGAATGCTTTCGTAAAAATGATCAAGGTTTGTGGGTTTTACATACCTATGGGGAAGGAGATACTTTAAATTTGGAAAGTGTGGGGATTTCGATTCCGGTAGAAAAGCTTTATCGACGAGTTAGGTTTGATTTGGGAGAGCAGAATTAATAAGTAACGTTAAAAGTCTCTTAAAGCTTAAAATCGAGAAGGTGCAATCTTCAAATCAAAGCTTTTATGCGTCGAGATTCAATTTTTTATAAACTATTTCAACAATCGCCAACTTTACTATTTGAGTTATTGACAAATCCACCAGAAAATGCAGAAGAATACAGATTTGATTCGGTAGCAGTCAAAGAACCGAAATTTGAAATCGACGGGGTATTTTTACCACGTATTCGGAATACTTAATTAATCTTAAAACCTCACCCCGCCTGCGTCACCCCTCTCCTTAGTAAGGAGAGGGGAAGCTACGGTGTACACACATCTCGAAGATCCCCCTAAATCCCCCTTTTCAAGGGGGACTTTCAATCCAATTCCCCCCTTTTTTAAGCTAGGGGGGATCTAAACGCTGTGAAACCAATATAGAAGACTTCTGTGTACACCGTAGAGAGGGGAAGGGGGTGAGGTCAAATTTGTATTGCACCCAAGTGAAATCCGCTATAGCTTAAGGTTAAAGATTAAAGGTTAAAGGTTAAAATTCTCCCCATCCCCTATGCCCCATGCCCAATCCCCAATCCCCAATCCCCAATCTATTCAACCACTTCATTCACCGGGAATCGGTCGATCAACTGAGTTGCCCGCTGAGCATTACGCTTAATTTCCTGTGGTAAATGAGGTACGTGAGGAATTTGCGATAACAAATCCAAGGTACGACGTAATATTCTTACCACATCTCCCTCATCTAAAGTGGTGTTTTCACATAGTTCCACCCAATCCATTCCTAATGCCCATTTTTCTACTAGCGAGATTAATTCAAATTCCAACCATACGGGTAAACCTACTCCATACCTGCGTTGCAGTTGAAACACCTTGCGGCGAATCGAGCGTAATGAAGCTAATGCATCTGCAACTTCACTACTGAGTTCAAAAAATACTCTACTATCGGGACGAGAAGTTTCTGTTACTAAACCGGCGATCGCCGTAGCAAAATGATGGGGAGCCAATAGATTTAAATTACCGCTATTTAGCACTAAACCCAACCATAGTTCGTTTTCCCCCCGAATTGCGGCTGCCATTTGCCCTAAGTCGGTAGGTACTAAATTATCTAAAGCTTCAAAATATTGCAGAATTTCAATTAATGTGACGAACTCATCCCAATGACGTTGAGACTGTAGTTCAACTTGCGATTGCAAATATTCGATTTCGTGTTCTAATTCAGCAGCGCGGGCTTGACGTTTGTATATGCTCGCGGCATTTCCCAACCCATGCAGCGGACTGCTTTCCATTTGCTCTTGCAAGCTTGTTACCACACGTAACTGATCTAATACTTCCGGAGCCATAGACAAATCGTCTGTTGATTCGGGAATTTGTGCGGCGATCGCCTGTGTAATTTCATCACCATCATGGGATGCTCCTGGTTTCAACGATAACTCAGGTGGAGGTAGCAAATCGGGAGGTACGTCAATGCGAGGTAGTTGAGCGTATAAGTCTATTACTTCATGAACTGAAGTTACGTACCAACGGTTATTTTTTCCCAAGCAAACTAAAAAAGGTGTTTCCGAACCCGGTATCTTACCAACTAACACGGAAGTAACTGGTGCAGAAATTTCGGCGTTATCACCTTTTAAACTTAAAAGCGTTCCCGAAACCGCGAAACTCAGCATCATAATTAATTCTTCTTTTCGGGTTTCTGCGGCTTGTTCTTGTAAAGTTGTTAGCAGCTTACGTTCGACTTTTAAGCGTTGACGCAATTTCTCGTATTGCGCTACTTCTTCATCGCTAACATCAGCAATTTTGGATCGAACGTCGGTTAATTGTTTTTTGGTTTCGGAAATTTGTTTGTACTGCGGCTGTAAATGTAGGTTAGCCAAATACTGCCCGAAACTTCGTTCGATTAACTCCTTAGTTTCTTCCAATGTATGGGTTTGCAGTAAGTTCAACACCATACCGTAACTTGGCGAAAACTGACTAACTAAAGGATCTGGATTGGATGTTGCTAAATAACCAGCTTCCTTAGCACCTTCAAACGGGGTTTGTAGCGTTACCACGTGACCGACTTCATCCATGCCTCGACGGCCAGCCCTTCCCGACATCTGTAAAAACTCGGAAGCATTTAACAGCCGATGTCCGCTATCGGTACGTTTGGAAAGTGTAGAAATTACTGTTGTTCTAGCAGGCATATTAATTCCTGCTGCTAGAGTTTCCGTAGCAAATACAACTTTGATTAAACCTTGTTGAAAAAGTTCCTCAACTAACCCTTTCCAAGCAGGTAAAATTCCGGCATGATGGGCGGCAATTCCTCGGTAAAGCGGGCCAACATGTCCGGCACGCCCTGCATCTGGATTGCGAGTTAAAAAATCATCAATTTGGGGCCGCAATCTTTGCGCTTCATCACCATCAACCAACCATAAATCCCCAACTTCAGCCACCGCTCGATCGCAACCCCGGCGACTGAAAATAAAGTAAATTGCTGGCAGCATATCTCGCGATCGCAAATGCTCCAATACTTCACTGATGCCAGGAGATTCCTGTCTGGCAATTTGTTTACTTCTGTCGCCCCTTTTTCTTTTCCTTTTGATTAACCGATGGTTTAACTCAGATTTATCTTGATTTAAAAGAGGAAAAAACCCTTTACTACTAGCGAAATGATAATCCAAAGGAACCGGACGAAAATCTGAATAAATCAGATCCGTAGGACCATGAACTTGATTCAACCAATCAGTAAGCTGATCGCTATTATCAACCGTTGCCGAAAGAGCTACAAGCTGAATTGATTCCGGACAGTAAATAATTGATTCTTCCCAAACCGTCCCGCGTTGACGGTCATTCATATAGTGGCACTCATCCAACACCACTGCTTCCACATCGATTAAAGAAGTACCGACCTGCCCAATAGGTGTACCGTAGAGCATATTACGGAAAATTTCCGTAGTCATCACCAAAATTGGAGCATCTCGGTTGATAGAAACATCTCCAGTCAAAAGCCCCACCGAATCGAAACCAAACTCGGAACGGAAATCGCGTAATTTTTGATTGGAAAGCGCCTTGAGGGGAGTAGTATAAAATACTCGCTTGCCTCGCGCCATTGCACGATAGATTGCGTATTCCCCAATTAACGTTTTACCGGAACCAGTAGGCGCACATACAACAACTGAACGTCCGGCATTCAAAGAATCTATCGCATCATGCTGGAATCGATCGAGTTCAAAAGAAAAAATAGAACTCGGGTCAACATCTGGAGTTAGGGCTGGATTATTCACTCAAATACAATTGCATCCAAACTGATTTTCAATTATTGCAAGCAGGATTTAAATATGTCGCGCATAATTTCCCCGCACCAATCAATAAAGCTCCCTTACGCGAACTAAGAGTATTATACTTAACCACATTCAATTTGATTCAATTTCTCGACAATTCGTTAAAAACGAGAAATTGGGCATCGGGCATTGGGCATCGGGGATTGGGATGAGACAGGGCAACAACAAACAACGAGAAAAGTAACCCCAATCGCTACTCTCAACTCCTAATTCCTAACTCCTCACTATTCGCAATGCCCCATGCCCTATGCCCTATCCCCCATGCCCATTACCTACTTTCCCAATTCTTGAGAACGCTTAGTAGCAGCTTTTACTGCTTCAATTAAGGCAGAACGAAATGCAGCTTGTTCGAGTTTGGTAATCCCGGCAATTGTTGTACCGCCGGGACTAGTAACTTTATCTTTCAATACTGCTGGATGCATTTTACTTTCTTGCAATAGTTGCGCCGTTCCCAATACAGTTTGTAAGGCTAAAGTTGCGGCAGTTGCTCTTGGTAAACCTGCTGCAACTCCGCCATCGGCAAGAGCCTCTATCATTAAGGCCACATAAGCCGGACCGCTTCCTGAAAGACCTGTGACTGCATCCATTAAGTGTTCGGGTACTTCTACTACTTCCCCTATTGCCGAAAATAGCCTTGTAGCAACTTCAGTATGCTTGGCTTTAGTGTAAGCACCACAACAAATTGCAGTGATTCCTGCACCTACTGTAGCTGGGGTGTTTGGCATTGCTCTAATTACCGCCAAACCAGGAAAAGCTGCTTCTAATTGCTTTAATGGTACTCCTGCCAAAATAGAAACTATTAATTGCTTGCTTCCATTTTCGATTACTCCGGCTAACTCCTGAGCAATCGCACTGAATATCTGAGGCTTAATGGCTAAAAATACTACTTCTGTAGCTTGAGCAAACGCCACGCTGCTATCGGCGATCGCTAAAATTTTGTATTCTTGCTCTAAATAAGTCCGACGTTCTGGAAGTGGTTCGCTGACAATAACTTCGGATGGTTGATATATTTCACAACTGATGAGGCGGGATAATAATGCTTCGCCCATTACCCCGCCACCAATTAAGCCAAATTTTTTGTGATTCGTCATTACCCGTTCTATCAGTGGTCATCTGTCATTGGTCATCAGGCACAAAAACGGACTAATGACTAATGACTAATGACTAGTTTATCTTTATTGTGCCATGCGATTCGGTTCGTTTCCCCACGAAGCGTTAGATGGATTTGGATTAGGGTTGGGACGATTACGCACTGGTGGTTGAGGAACTTCATGAAGTACTCCGCCGGTGGTGCTAACTTGTACGCAGCTTGGCGTAAACAAAAAGATACTTTCTCCTATACGCTCTTGATGTCCGTCAAGGGCGTAAGTACCTCCTGCAACAAAATCTACAGCACGTTGAGCTTGGTCTGGGTCCATGATAGTTAAATTTAATACCACAGACTTACGTTCGCGCAATGCTTGAATCGCTTGGGGCATTTCTTCAAAAGTACGTGGTTCAAGCACCAATACTTCAGAAATACCATTTAATACTCCTGGCATACCGATAACATTACTCATTGCCTTTGCAGAGGAAGTGTTCGCAACATCGCCTCCCATTGTAGGCATTGGTTCGCGCCAACGTCGATTAACTGTAACATTTTCTGGTTGAGGAGGAGGGGACGCTGGTTGATTCTGCTCTTGATAGAGATTCTCATAACCCTCTGCATCTGGCTCCTCTTCATAATATTCATATTCTACTGGTTCATTCAAACCAACAAAGTCTCTCAATCGGGAAAATATGTTATTCATTGTTACGCTCCTGGTGCCAATCATCTTTATTGAGAAGGTAAAAATTGTTTTTGTCAACTTTTACCGCTACAAACAGAAAATAATTGTTACATCAAATGACTATTTGTAGCATATATCACGGTCTTTTATACAGCATTCACGTTATTGCAAGCTTTGTACCTAAACTACTGACAATAATGAGTCAAGATTATATCCTAGTAGCTGGCGAATGAAAAGTTGTTTTCACCCCTTACTTTATTTTTTTTTGCATTTGTAAATACTATATCTTTTGTCGCTTTTGCAACTAGGGTATTAAATAAATATTCTGTATCAAATATAAAAGCTTTGGCACCTACCTACGGACGAATATTCGCTCATTTTATGGGAGTTCGCCAGTTATTAGTGTAATCTGGCGAATCATCAAAGGTCTATCAAAAGACTGACCGATGTTAATAATCGGCAGATTTTTCTTCTCCCAGCTTAAAACCAAGCAATATTCAAGGTTTTGAGCTTTTTCTAGCTTAATGAAGGTGGTTTATACATAACGTTCTCCGAACAAAATTGTTCCCAAACGTACCATAGTTGCACCAGATTGAATTGCTAGCTGATAATCTTGCGACATTCCCATCGAAAGCTGCTTCATTTTGATATTTGACAGGTTACGTTGATTAATTTCCGCTATCAATTCTCGTGTCCGATTAAACACTTGAATAACCTCAGAACTATCTAATCCTAATGGGGGAATTGTCATCAAACCTTCAAATTGTAAACTTTGGCAAAGGTTAAGTTCCACTAAATCATCCAGAAGTTGCTGTATCGTCCAACCGGATTTCTTTGAATCGGGGAGAATTTTGACTTGTAGGCAGACTTTGGGGCTGACTCCCATTTCATGTGCTAAAAGGTTCAAACGTTGCGCTAACTTAAGGCTATCTACGGAATGAAGCCATTGAAAATATAAAAGAGCTTTTTTAGCTTTATTGCTTTGTAGATGTCCAATAAAATGCCAAGAAATGCCCGATAAGTCTTGTAACTGCTCAATTTTGCTTTGGGCTTCCTGAATCCGACTTTCGCCGAAGTTTCGGATACCAGCAGCATATGCTTCGCGCATTGCTACAGCCGAAACCTTTTTACTAACAGCAATCAATTTGACAGATTCAGGAAGCTTTTCTTGAATTGAACGTATACGTTGAGAAAGCGAACTACTCATTGGAATGTACGTTGAAAAATACTAGTTAGCTGATCGTACTCAATAGATTGTCCGCTTCGACGCAGGTTACGCAAACGGTTTTCCAACATCATTCTCGCCTCAGTACGTCCTACTGGTTGGAACTTAATGCCTTTCTCATCGTTCATTACTAGGAAAAACAGACGTTGAGCATACAACGTAGTAAAAAGCTCTTGACTTTGGTCTACCATACATATTCTGTAAAGTAATCCCCAAGTTGGATGATTCAAGTAAGTTTCGGAGTATTCTGAATTCATTTAGTAGTCAAGGTACGAGTACATATATCTTTTCGCTGTTAAAAACAAAAAGTCGGAGCAATACTAATAAGATATTGCTGAAATATTTTTAAGCAATGTAAATGCAGTTGGGGCAATAATGGTAGTTATTTGCACATCAACTGATGGATGTACGCATGAGAAAAATTAAATGCTAAATGTTTATTAAATTCTTCTCACCAAAAAGCATACTTTTGACAAAACCTGTTACAGTTACGACAAGTTTTGCTAAAAACCAATTAATAGCCTATTTAAGCGATCGAGCTTTTCTGGGTAAAAAACTATTTTACCGCAGCATCGAAATATCATATAAAACCAATTTTATTGTTTCCCGATTTAATAATTAGATATAAAGTATTTAAACTAATATTTGTTGCGGTTTTAAACAATGCTGTTAGTTCTATGTTGAGACTTCAAACTACGTAATTATTTTGAGGTTGCATTAAATTTGGCATGAATTTAAACGAGCCATAAAAATACTTGTTTGCATAGCTACTTTGACCTTAAACTCTTTGCAGCGCTTGTATTTGTGCTTGTGCTTTGTGCAGTGATTCGCACCATTCTTTAGTCGGATTACTGTCTGCGACAATTCCTGCTCCAACTTGTCCCCAAACGGAATTAAGAGTTGGATAATGTCGATTGCCTGACGATGCTTGAGGATCGACTTGTTTTGTGGAGCTAAACAAATGATATTGTGAAATAGAAGATGGAGCAAGAGGGTTAAAAGACTTATTGACTTGAGGAGCTACTAATAAGGTACGAATCAAGATATTCAAATCTAAGTTACCCCTTCTATCTAAATAGCCGCAGGAACCATAGAACAAACTACGTCTGACGGGTTCAAGTTCTTCTATAATTTCCATGCAGCGAACTTTTGGACAACCCGTGATGGTACCACCAGGGAACATGGAACTAATCAAATCGACTATAGTATTTTTGTTTTGACTATTCGCTTTTTTTGGATTGCAACACCTTAGAGTTCCTTTAACATTACTCACCAGATGCATCACGTGACTGTAACGCTCAATTGTAAGTAACTCATCTACGTTGACGCTTCCCCATTCACAAACTCGTCCCAAGTCATTACGTTCCAAATCTACGAGCATGATATGTTCGGCACGCTCTTTACTATTATTGAGTAATTCTTCGGCTAATTTTCTATCTTCTTCTTCAGTTTTACCGCGCTTTCTAGTTCCTGCAATCGGTCGAGTTTGAGCCTGATTATCGTACACTTGAACCAATCTTTCCGGGGAACAGCTTACTACTTCACCCCAAGGAGTCTTAAAATAGCTCGCAAAAGGAGATGGATTTATTTTTTGTAGAGCTTGATAAATTTCCCATCCACAAGCATTCGTTTGAGTTTCAAACCGGATAGAAAGATTAGTTTGAAAAATATCTCCTGCTTGAATATACTTTTTTGCTTGCAAAACAGCCGCTTCATAATCAGCTTGAGATGTAATTAATTTTAAGGATGGTATTGGATCGCTAATTACAGATGTGCGATACGCAAGGCGTGATGCCGAAGGCATATCGCATGAACTTAGCTGTTGTTGAGAAAATTTATCTTCTAATTGATCCAAAGCGCTGTTATTGCTCGCAGCCAACCACAAAACTTGTTCGCAATGATCCAAGACTGCAAAACACTCAGGCTCATACCAAAAAGCTACTGGAAACGGCAATGTATCCGATTTAAGTTTAGGTAATGTCTCTGTTTCCCAAGCCACATCGTAACCCAACCAACCCAACCAACCTCCGGTAAATGGAAGATCGGGCAATGTTTCAAAATCTACTGATTTCTCTAATGATTTTTCTAGTAATTGCCTCAGAAAAGGTAACACTCCTCCTAGCTCAGGTGTCCACATTTGGGGAACACCATTAATTACCCGAGGTGAACCAGCACAGATAGAATAGCGAGTTAATTGGGGATTATTTGTACTATCCGGTAATGGGCTTTCTAAAAGGGTAGCTATTTGATTGCAGGAATCAGAAATAAACAAACAGTCAAAAACATTACTACCAGTACGCTTTTTTAAAGGAAGCTTTCGGAAGTGCCAAGGCTGAAGTTGGTTTGTCATCGATTAGAGAGAGGGGGTAGAGGGGGAAGAGGGGGAAGAGGGGGAGATGGGGAGACAAGGAGAAATAATTCCTAACTCCCTCCTAACTCTTAACTCCTAACTCCTAACTCCTAACTCCTAACAACTATCAACTAACCACTATCAATTAACTTGATTTCCGATCGTGAATCGCATTCCCCAAAATAGAATTAAGACAAAAATTGCTACCCAGTCAAAACTTTTTAAACTTAAGTTATGCCACTGAACTCGGTGTTTGTCAGAGCCAATAAAACCTCTTACCACAATGCCATTAGCCATTTGATCGGCACGTAAAAGTAAATTTTGCAGCAATCGCTCTGCAATCATCATCCAAACTTTAACTACTCCTTTTAATCCTAATTTTTTCCAATTAATTGCCCTTGTCATTACCGAGCGAACTAGATTTTGAATTTCTTCTAAAACAAGAGGAATAAAGCGTAAAGATAATGTCAATGTCAAAGCGATTTCAGTAACTGGTATTTTAAATCGCCTCAAAGGTTGCATCAAACTCTCTATTCCAGCGGTAATTTCTTCTGGTGCAGTTGTTAATAAATATAAAGTTGTACTGTATAGAACCGTAAAAAAAATAGTACTTAAACGAACTGCTAAATCGAAGGAATGTCGGGTTACTTTTACAGGGCCTCTAGCAAACAATACATAGTTATATTGTTGGGGATCGAATATGGATAAAATCGGATTGCTTTGATTATTCTGATTCGATGGCACGTTTACAAATTGCGTATTTGCGGGTAAACGGGGTTGATAATCAATACCCATTCCATCAGGACTTAAGGATGCAATAATCAAAACTAAAAAGCAAATTGATAGCAAGTAACCCATTTGCTGTCGCCATACTCTCGGAGGAATTCCGGATATTAGCGTGATAAAAATCAGCACAAATACTAATATTACACGCCACCAAGTATTAGCAAAAATATAAGTACTTAAAAAACTCATTAACCATACAAACTTGACTCGCGAATCGAGTTTATGCAGCCAAGTGGTAGGTTGTTCTAAATAAAGTCCTAGTGGTAAGGAACGTAGTAAATCCATTTAAGAGTTAGGAATTAGGAGTTAGGAGTTAGGAATTAGGAGTTAGAAATTAGGAGTTAAAAGCTAAGAGTTTTAATCTTTAACCTTTAACCTTTGACCTTTAATTACTCCATACTTTAGTAGCTCTGTTTGCCTTAACATTGCTTTCCATGTCGCGAACCTTTTTGCTTCGCCATATAAGACGAATTGGAGTACCTTTAAAACCTAATTGTTCTCGAAATTGACGTTCGATATAGCGACGGTAATTATCGTTAAAACGTTTAGCTTCATTGACGAATAAAGCAATAGTTGGTGGTTCGGTGGTAACTTGAGTTCCGTAATAAATTCTTCCTTGTTTACCACTACGACTAGCGGGTGGTGAATGCCAGCGAACTGCATCTTCTAAAACTTCGTTAATTACTGAAGTACTTACCCGTCGTCTGTGCTGTTCTACTGCTTCTTTAACTAAATCGAGAATTTTAAGTACGCGCTGTCCAGTTAAAGCACTAACAAAAATTGTTTCAGACCATTCGGAGAAATGAAGTCTACCTGATAAATACTTTTGATAGTCATAAACACTATAGGAATCTTTTTCGTAAGCATCCCATTTATTTACAACTGTTATACAGGCTCTACCTTCTTCAATTATTCTGCCAGCGAGTTTTTGATCTTGATCGGTAACACCATCGAGAGCATCTATTACAAATAAAACTACATCGGAACGACGGATAGCTTTAAAAGCACGGTTAATACTAAAAAATTCAGTACCATAATCAATGTTTTTCTTTTTTCTGATACCAGCCGTATCAATTAATCGATAAACTTGTTCGTCTTGTTTAATAAAAGTATCGATCGCATCGCGAGTCGTACCAGAAATTGGACTAACAATTGCTCTTTCTTCACCAGCAAAAGAGTTTAATAAACTTGATTTACCAACATTTGGTCGTCCAATAATGGCGATTTTAATTTCTTCATCTTCGGTAATTTCTGAAGCCGGAGGAAGATGATTAATTAATTCATCCAATAACTCTCCCGTACCGTTACCGTGAATTCCTGACATTGGATAAGGCTCACCCAATCCTAACTGCCAAAAATCAGCAGCTTGAACTAAACCCATATCTGGGGACTCGCATTTATTAACTGCAAGTAATACAGGTACTGGCTGATGTCGCAACCACTCCGCAATTTCTTGATCTGCCGGTGTCGCCCCAGTTTGTCCATCGACTACAAAAATAGCCGCGCTGGCTTCAGCTAAAGCTATCATTGCCTGCTGACGAATAAACGGCAAAAATTCCGTATCGTCATTGAATATCAAACCACCCGTATCAACTACCATGAATTCGCGATCGCGCCAAAATGCATTCAGATAAGTTCTGTCTCGGGTGACTCCGGGTTCATCGTGAACGATAGCTGACTGCTGTTTTGCGAAACGATTGACTATTGTAGATTTGCCCACATTTGGGCGGCCAATAATGGCTACTATAGGAAGACTCATAAACGGACGCTCCTGAAGCTCCAAACTATTATTGTAACTATAGTGGTTACACAAATTCAAAATTCTGGTAGTTCCAGATTAAAGAATTGATTTTTAAAAGGGAAAATGTAGGAATGAAAATTCACAAGTTGCTTTTTAAAGCTAAATTTTTCCTCTCAAGATTAACCAAAATTATTTTTACCGCTATCATTTGCACTTTATTATACGCCCACTTTATTGAACCTAACTGGATCGATCTCAATTACGTGCAATTGGAGTTACCCAATCTAGCATCGGAATTTAAAGGTTATCGAATTGTGCAAATCAGCGATATTCACGTTGACAAACAAAGTAAAAAACGGTGTTTGAATCACATTTTCCAGCTTGTAAATCAATAAAAACCAGATTTAATTGCGATTACAGGAGATTTTGTGACACATCGTCAAATTAAATTTCTTCCGAAACTACAGGCTACTTTAGGTAAACTTAATGCTTCAGATAAAGTCGTAGGAGTATTGGTCAAAAATATTATGCAGGGCTTTATCAAGTAAGATAAATGTTTGAATATACCAATCGAGGTATAGGTATGACTGGAGTGCATTTACGATTTGGTTAGCGTCCGGAAATAACGGTATTTATATTAAAAAGTAATAGTCAATTGCATAAATTATGAAGGATTCGTTTTTCTCCCAAAATCAAGGGAGACGTAAAATTTTACGTCTCTACAAACTATAAAAATTAATCAAAAGAACTACTTCCGACTCTCTGCTTCCCTTGAATTAAAATATGTCCTAAAGCCGTTATCCAAATTATAATTTGTAATATTTCCAAATTAAGATAATCTATAATTCTTGCAGGAATCCATAAGCTTATCCCAATCAAACTCACGAAAAAGATGTTTAGTTTATTTGGATTTTCAAAAAATAATCTAATAATAGCTAGAAACAAAAATATCAACATAAGATTATCATAATGCCTATGATAAACGAAAATTCTACCAATAACAGAACAAATAGCAAATAAATTTAGTAAAGAGTAATGACGACAAAGATAAATTATTACACCAACTGCGAATAAACCTATTATGCCAAGCAATAAAGTTGCCTGTTTCGGGTCAAGTCCCAAAGCTGTAACAAAACCAATTGCCGAATATCCTTTGTCAGCAAAATACTTTGACTGTCCGAAAACTTTGTTAAGCATATAAATAGGACTTAATTTAGTGATTATCCAAATATTTATGCTTCCTAAAATTATATAAAGTAAAAAAGCGAAAATTGCTTTAAAACGTTTATGAATCATTAATATCAAAAAGTACGGTGCTGAAATATTCGGTTTTACCATTGCAACTCCAAATATTAAACCTGCCCAAATATTTTTATTTTTTTGAATTAGCCAAAACATTAAAATTAATAATGTATTAACTATAAGTCCATATTGACCCATGCTAAGTGTAGATTTAGTGCTGGCAATTGCTAGAATAGCAGCTAAAGAAAACAACGCTTTCTTTTTACTATAAGCAAGTCCAATTCGATAAGCAAAAATTGCTGAAACTAGAATTGATACAAGATTTAGTAATGCATGATACAAGCGTGTTAATTGCAAAGGAATAGGGGGAAAGAACACAAATCCTGTAAAAAATGACCAAGGAAAGTATCCACCTGAATTTATAACTCCAATTTCCGGAATGATATTAGGCGAGCCTTTCATTGCATCATAAGGATAAACCCCCTGATATATATATTGTTGTTCTTTCCATCGTGAAACTAGATCCACTGCAAGATCTTTAACTATGACTAAATCGTAAAAACCTGTTGCAAGATAAATTAGACTAATAGAAATTAATAATATAGATACAAAAAGTATTACTCTTTCCTGTTTAAAAGCCGATAGTTTTGATTTCATGCAGGTACACCTATAAATTATATTGATAAATATCTAATTCAAAATTATAAAAATAATCTGTATTATTTATTAAATGGATTACATAATACTGATTTAAACCCTTAAAAATTTACAGATGTTTTTAAATTAAATATTATTTAAAATACTAAGTATACTTAAAAATCAAGAAAGTTGCTCGTTAAGCTTTAAAAGTCAAAATCGGACTCAGCCGCGCTACAACATCAATAATTTCTGCTTCTACCTGCACGTCAATTACTGACTGAATTGGTTTGTAAGCTGCGGGTGCTTCTTCAATCCGTCTTTCTTGTCGTAAAGTAATGCAGTCAACTCCTGTTAATCCTAATTCTTCTTCAGTTTCCGATGCACCTCCACGACTGAGTTCAAATCGACTACGCAATCTTCCGGCACCATGAGAAGCAGAATTTGCAAATTTATGATTACCTTTTCCTACACATAAGTAAGAATAAGTACCCATCGAACCGAATAAATTGAATTATTGTAAGTAACTTCCATTCCTTGCCGCGACAAAGCACGCAAGAGACGCTTTAATTTTTTTGGCTGCATGAATTTTTGCAAGTCTTTTTTAAAACTTGTCGTAGTGAAGGTTTTAGCGAGACATGGGTTCAGCAGCCGCGTCTCTGGTATTTATGGCGTTAAGCGTTAGCTCTACCGGAGGTAATCGCCTTTCGGGGAAATATAGAAAAGACGATGGATTGTTTTTACTTACTCTCTTCCCCGCAGAAGATTACCGATTATAAAAACCGCAGAGACGCTGAGGACACAGAGGTAAGAGTTAAAGAGAAATGGTAATTTTAGTTTAATTATTCTATAAATTTGCTATCACATATATTTAAAATTGTCAAGCACCTTCTGCATTCATCGCTGGAATTTGAATTTCTTTAATACAGCTAGAACGAGATAAAGAAAGCACGCAGTCGATAACCTGCAAAATGTCTTGAAGAGGTATGGCATTTTCTTCGGATTGCCCAATTGCTTTCAAATCGGATAAAACTTCTGGAGTTCCGATATTTCCAGGATTAATAACTGTAACTGCAATTCTATCTTGACGTAATTCTTCTCGAAGCGCATGAACTGCACCTCGCAATCCAAATTTAGAAGCAGAATTTGCAACTTCTCTTGCAGGAAAGTTATCTAGTCCAGATAAAGCACCCATAAATACGATCTTTGGGTTGGAAGATTTACGAAGATTAGGTAACAAGGATTTAGTCAAACGAATTGGAGCTAAAAGATTTACCAGTAAAACATTTTCAATATCTTCGTCGGAGCATTTTTCAAAAGAATACTCTTGAGTAAATGCTTTGTTTTCCCAGGTTCCACCCATATAAAGTAAACCATCAAGCAGGCGATCGCCTACTGCATTGCTAACAATTTCAATTCCCTGTTTTGTACTAATATCCGCTTTCACCCATTCACCAAAAGGTGAAGCAGAGCGGGAAACTGAAATTAGTCGATCGGTACGAGAAATTAAATGCTCGCAGACAGCAGCACCTATTCCTCGACTAGCACCAACTATAATCAGGTTGTTAAAAATGTTTTTCAATTCCAACACCTTTGGTTCTTTTTATTAAAGACTTTTACTAGGATATGTATGCTTTATAATACCTCAATAGAAAATTATTTTATAAGGCTTTTAGAACTATCAGGAATGGCCGCAAGCGTCACAATACTCGGATGGTGCGTGACACCACAACCCTTATTAATGCGTCAAAAATTTAATTAAGTGTCACAGCACCCTACAACAAAATGTGCCAGTTGCGGTCATTCCTAACTATATTTAATTTCCTCAAACTGTAAATTTATTCCTGTATTAATAAAGTTTTAATAATTTCATTCAACTAAAACGTTACTTCTAAACGCGATTGCGTTGCAAAAGCCAGCCTGCTCGCTTGTTAAAAACAACCGATTTACCTTACTTAATTCATAAGACGTTTGCTTTATTACAAATACATCCTATATAATCCTGTAAATAATGAGATAATTACTTAGTTTTTAGTCAATACGGTATATATAATCGCCCATTTTTTTTCAGATCAAAATAGTACGAAATTTTTTATTGGTAACGCTTTCGTGATATTATTTATCGTAGAGAGAATGTTTAATAATGGAGAGGTATGCTTTAAATAAAAATTTTGCTTATATCCCCATTATAAAACTTTTGTATTTAGCTTTTTAAATTATCCCATATTTTTACCGATTAAAATTTTTTTAATCCAATAAAATTGAGAAAAATTTTAAACTATTCTATTCTTATAGTATGAGATGGTGTCGTTATTATGATTACGATTTGGTATTGCAACCTGCCTATATAACCTATATAAACCATAAAATATACAGATTATTTAATTTGAGCTAAATATCAAAAAAAGGTAAATTTGATTATAATAGTTTACATAAGTTATTAATTGTTTAATCAAGTTAATAACTGTAATGCCAGCTAATGGATGGACGATTCGGCAGAAATATTATTTAGTTAGGGAAAAAACAAAGCATCTTCTCTAAATTGAAAGCCTTGTTAAAGTTGACTTTGAAAAATTCTCGTAATTGTTAAACATGATGCTTGACAACTTAATATTTTGCAACAAAAAGTCTGAAAAACCACAATAAAAGAATGATAATCTGAGAAACATCATAGGTTAATTAAATTAGTTATTTAGGATGAATTAATATATGGGTGTAACTTCAAGCACGCCTCATTTGCTCCGAGCAGCTCGCGGAGAAATTGTAAACCGTCCCCCTGTATGGATGATGCGACAAGCTGGACGATATATGAAAGCTTATCGCGACTTAAGGGAAAAATACCCTTCTTTTCGCCAGCGTTCGGAAATTCCCGAAGTGGCAATTGAAGTTTCCCTGCAACCTTGGAAAGCTTTTCAACCCGACGGTGTAATTCTGTTTTCCGATATCGTCACTCCTTTACCAGGTATCGGCATTGATATGGATGTTGCCGAAGGAAAAGGTCCCGTTATTGAAAATCCTATTCGTAGTCAAGAACAAGTAGATAGCTTGTATCCCTTGCAGCCAGAGGAATCTTTGCCATTTATAAAAACAATTTTGCAAGCTTTGCGTTCGGAAGTAGGCAATCAATCAACTGTACTTGGTTTTGTTGGTGCGCCTTGGACTTTAGCAGCTTACGCAGTAGAAGGAAAAGGTTCTAAAACCTATTCCATAATTAAAAATATGGCTTTTTCCGAACCAGCCATTCTACATCAGCTACTAACAAAATTATCCGATTCCATCGCTACCTACGTCCGCTATCAAATAGACTGTGGCGCTCAAGTAGTACAGATGTTTGACTCTTGGGCAGGTCAATTGAGTCCCCAAGATTACGAAACCTTCGCTTTACCTTATCAAAAAAGAGTATTCGAGCAAGTAAAGCAAACTCACCCAGACACACCATTAATTCTTTTAGTTAGTGGAAGCGCCGGTTTATTAGAAAGAATGAGTCAATCCGGAGCCGATATCATAAATGTAGACTGGAATGTAGACATGGCAGATGCGCGGCGAAGATTGGGTAAAGAAATGAAAGTACAGGGAAATCTCGATCCAGGAGTACTTTTTGGTTCCAAACAATTTATTACCGATCGCATTCACGACACAGTTCGCAAAGCCGGAAATTGGGGGCATATTCTCAACCTCGGACACGGTGTTTTACCCACCACACCAGAAGAAAATGTAGCGCATTTCTTTGAAACAGCAAAACAATTAGATATGACTAAAAGCGAAATTTTAACCGCTGCAAGCAAGTAGGAGTTAAGAGTTAGGAGTTAGGAGTTAGGAATTAAGAAGAATCAAGTAGTGGGAGTATCTTGCTCCCTATCTCCTTGTCTCCTTGTCTCCCCCCTCTCCCCATATTTTTTTCATCCCGACAATTTTGGTATCTGGTTGTAGTTGTTAGTTGTGAGTATAAAAGTTAAAAATAACTACTAACATCTAACAATAGAAACTTAGAAAAATTCTATGAACCAGAAGCGGATTTTGGTCACTGGTGCAAGCGGTTGTATCGGTCATTACATTAGTGAATTATTGATAGAAGAAACCGAACACGAACTGTATTTATTGGTAAGAAATCCAGACAAATTAAAGATTGATACCTTAGTACGTCCCGGTGTCCATGTTTTGCAGGGTGATATGCAAAAAATCGGGGATTTAGCGGAATTGCTCAAAACAATAGATGTAGCCGTCTTAACAGCAACCGCTTGGGGTGGCACGGGAACTTTTGATGTTAATGTAGCTAAAACAATCGAATTACTCAATCTGCTGGATGTTGAAAAATGCGAACAGGTAATTTATTTCTCTACAGCTAGCGTTTTGGATAGCAAGAATAAACCTCTCAAGGAAGCAGGGGAATTAGGTACAGACTATATTCGTTCCAAATTTGATTGCTTGCGGAGATTTTCAAAACTGGCGATCGCACCTAAAATAACAAAAGTTTTTCCTACATTAGTTATAGGTGGAGATGAAAATAAACCATTATCCCAAGTAACATCCGGTATTCCTGAAGTAACAAAATATATTAATTTAATTCGCTTTTTGAAAGCAGATGGTAGTTTTCACTTCATCCACGCAAAAGACATTGCCACCGTAGTCAAACATCTAATCGATAACCCTCCTAAAGAAGAAGCGAGAAAATACGTTTTAGGGCAAGAAAAAATTACAGCAAACGAAGCAATAGAACAAATTTGTGCTTATTTGGACAAAAAAATTCGCTTCCGCATCCCTCTTTCTCCATCTTTAGCAGACGTAATAATTAACACCTTCAAAATTCAGATGGCTGCATGGGATAGATTCTGTATGGAATATCGCCATTTCACCTATGACGAAATAGTAAATCCGGGCACCTTCAATTTACCAAACCATTGCAACACAATAAGCGATGTGTTGAAAACAAGTGGCGTGGAGAAGAAATGAAAAGTTAGGAGTTATGAGTTATGAATTAAAAATACAAAATTTCAACTGCTCACTGCTCACTGCTCACTGTTAACTGTTAACTGTTACCCAGAAATCGGTGGTTTTTACTTTGCCGTTGCGGTTGAATTGCAGCCAAAGCTTGTAGGTTCCAGGTTGAGGAAATTTGGCTGTAAAATGTACTTGATTTGATGGTGACTTCTTGATGGTTTCCGTATCAATATAATCAGTTTCTGCCAAAGAAGGGGAACTTTTGATAACCACTAAATTTGCCTTTTGCCCTAAATATGGTTTTAAGTCTTTAATTGGTTTGTTGTTGCTAGCTTGCTTCAAATCGAATTTTAAGGTAACTTTTTTACCGGCTTTGATATTAGATTCAGATAAATTCAAATCGATTTTTGTATCGTCTAATGTCTTTGTCTTGCTATAACTTTCCAATTCTGTAGGAAATGGAATTTCACCAGGAATCGAAACTTTTTCTACAGATACTTGTTCTTTTTCTCCCGATGGATTGTAATCGCTAAAAACGGTATATTCACCAGGAGCCGGGAATTTCGGTTTGACTTTAATATTTTGATTATTTTTGTAACTAGCTTGAACTAGATCGAAAAATCTTAAGTCATTGCTCACAACAACCATCTGCATCTGTTTAGATTTAGCATCATTATTATTAGCTTTTGCTACAGTTGCTGGAATCTGAACCTTTACGGGAACGGGTTTATTTGGTGTAATCTTCTTCGGAATGTCTAATTTACCTTGAGTAGCTGTAGAATTTTCAGGTTGAGAGCTAGCTTGTAATTTTTCTCTTTTTTCTTCAGTATTTTGTTTATCAGATGTTGAGGTTGATTCTGGCTCCTTAGTTTGAGAAGTTTTTTCTGGTAAGGATTGTACCTGACGTTGATTCTCAGATGTATCTTCAGTTTTCGTGGTAGACGAGCAACCCTGAGATAAAAACAAACTGGCTAATAAAGCAATTCCAGTGGCGGAGGATTTCATTTTAATTTTTCAAATGGTAATGCAAATAATTGGGTTTAATCCCAATCCGTTATAGCAAACCAAAAGTATTATGTAACCCATAATTGCGATACTTCCAATTCCCAACCAGGAAAGTTGGGCAAAGTAAGCTTATCTTTATCCTGCAAATTAACTACGTGCTTCTTATCCCCTTCCCGATTGTAAACACTAACTGTGCTTATATCTGGATTAATCAACACAACCGAACTTATGCCCATTTCTAGAAACTGAAATATCTTGTTTTCAACTACATTAAGTCGATCAAATGCTGATTTAATTTCTACTACTAAATCGGGTGATAATTCAGGATAAATTCGCGGCACTTGCTTGAGTTTTTCATTGGAATAAAAGGAGATATGCGGCGCGATTATATCTCCATTAGATAGCTTAAATCCTGTATTTGTGACTATATATCCTAATTGGTGTGATTCTACCCAAGAAGATAAAAAATTACAAAAACGAGCGCTGATTGCACCGGATGTAAAGTCAAAAATATTTCCATCTGTACTAGCTTTAAATGCTGATATTTGAATTTTTTCCGATGCAATTTCTTCTAGAACTTTTTGACGAAGATGATTAATCTCAACTCCCAAAATCTTCAGTACCCTAACTGCAACTCCTTCTCCTTCCAGCAACAAACCTAGTAAAAGATGCTCGGTATCAACGTGATTAGTTCCTAATTGATGCGCTTGTTCCAAAGAAAGTTCAAAAACTCGCTTTACTCTTGGTGTAAAAGGTATTTGTATTTCTATAAAAGTAGAACCTCTACCAATAATTTTTTCTACTTCTATACGAGTTTTATCAAGGGTTAATCCCGCAGATTTTAAAACTGTAGCCGCAATACCATTTTCTTCTGCAATTAATCCTAATAAAATCTGTTCTGTACCAACAAAATTATGACTCAACCTACGAGTTTCTTGCTGTGCTAACTGAATTACCCGTACTGCTTGTAAAGTCCATTTATCAAATATAATTTGTCCTCGCGCAGTTGCTATTACCTGTGATGCTTTAGCAGTCAATTTATCAAACATAGAGCCTCCTTTTGAACCGGATTGCGATTCGGGTTCAAATAAAAATATTGTTTCAATTGCACAATCAAAAAGTTGAGCAATTTTCATCGCCAGCGGAAGACTGGGGTCATATTTACCCTTTTCTATAGCATTAATCGTTTGACGACTGACTCCCAAACGTTCTGCTAATGCTGCTTGCGAGAAATTACGCTGTGTTCTAAAAATTTTTAGGCGGTTTTCCATTAGTTGCAAATTAATATACTTGCATAGCTTATTTTTACCACCATGCTCTTATAGTAAAGTTAGCTTTACTAAATGTCAAGTTTGATTTACATTGTAACTATAATTTTCAGCATAAAAATAATGTAGAGACGTAGCACTGCTACGTCTCCATCAATTCGATTCACATCGACTACTTATAAAAATCTAAAAATTCAACCAGCCGACGTACTAACAGTTTGTTCCGTTTCAACGGATGCTTTCTCTCCTAACTTGGGTTCCCTACCAGCAAGCAATCGCTCAATATTGCTACGATGACGAATAACTACATACAAACCACCAGCAATACCAAACAATATATAAGGTAGAGGCTGATGGAATAAAATCATCAAAACAGTAACTGCGATCGCGCCACAAATTGAACTCAAAGATACAATTCGCGATATCGCCACAACTAAGGCAAATACACCAAATGTTGCTAAACCAACTTGCCAATTCATGGCTAATAGAATTCCTAAACTTGTAGCTACGGATTTACCACCACGAAATCCTAAAAATATTGATTTACTATGTCCAAGTACGGCAGCTAAACCAGCTAAAGTTACCATGATAGGCAGCCAAAGTTCGGCGTTAACTGTTGCCGGAATTAAATTATTGCCCGATGACAAGGTAAACAACCTGTAAACCAGAAATATTGATAAAACTCCCTTCAAGCAGTCAACTAATAAAACGAATGCACCAGGACCTTTACCCAAAGTTCTTAACACATTAGTTGCACCAGTCGAACCCGAACCAATTTCTGTAATATCAATTCCCTTCAACAGCTTTACCAGCGTGTAGCCTGTAGGGGTAGAACCTAAAAGATAAGCTGCGACTAAAACTGCTCCACACAAACTTAACCAAATAGTCATGTTGTTAGTTGTTAGTTGTTAGGTGTTAGTTGTTAGTTGTTAGTAGTTAGTTGTTGGTTGTTAAATTACGTGAAATAGTATTGCGTTCGCGTAGCGTGTCCTCTTAGGACAGCATCTTACTGGCTATCGGCTGTTTTAAATGATGTTTGAAACACGAAAATTGCCAATGCGATAGGTTGTGCAGAAGTAGTATGCGACTAACAACTATCAACTATCCACTAACCACTAACAACTCTTAGAAAAACTCATCCTCATAATAGTCTTTCATCATCTTGGGGTCAGGAGCAAAAGCTAACCATAATGGAAATTGCAACAACCCTACATTAATTTGCTCTTCCGAATCATCGATGATAATAAACGGTTGTAAACCAGCTTTTACCAGACGCTCTGCTTTTTGGGCTACGGCTGAGGATGTTTCAAATAATGCTAAGCCTCTATCCGGGCCAAAATCCGGACGACCAATTCCCAAACAATCTTGCAAACCGCGTCGCCATTCTCCCAAACGTTCCGGGGAATTAGCTAAAACCAAAGTACGAACTTTATTGCCATATAAAGAATGCAATATAGATACAATTGCTGAGGCAATAAGTGTGTTTTGTAACCTGCTACCCATTGTTCTTAAAGCACCTCTCCCTCCCTGGTTGAAAAACCAAGTAGAAACTCGTTCGGCATGAACTGGTTCAAAAGTGCGGCGTAATTGCCAAGGTGGGCCGTAGTAATCTGGTTTAGTGCGGTACCGATCTACTAAATCCCGAATTTTTTTTGTAGTATCTTGAAACTGTCCTCGACTAAAGTCCGAAGCTCCCCTTTCTTCATATTCGTCATCAAATTCATCATCAAAATCATTATCTGGTTCAGCTTCTCGAATAACCAGCTTTTGAGGTTCGAGCTTTTTCGGTGGCACTAGTTCTAACTGCTCGGCAGCAGCAGCTAAATCTTGCAAACTACCAGTCAGATAATCTTTAAAACCCTGGACACGAATTGCTAATTCTTGAGAAGCACCAGCGAAAGTAGTTCGCATTTCATTACGAATGCGTTCTTGACGGCGTTCGAGTTGTTCAATAGAAATTAATAGAGTTTGTTTGCGTTGTTCTAATTCCGAAAGCGCCTCTTGGGTCATTTTAGAAAGCGCTTTTTGAGTATTACCGACTTCAGACTGAAGAGTTTTGTAAGACGCTTGTAAATCGGATATTTCCTGCTTTAATGATTCTTCAGTACGCTGTAATTGCGCTACTCTTTGAGCAGCGAGGTTGTATTCCAAAGAATTATCAACCGATTCCGAGTTTGTTTGCGAATATTCTGGGGTATTCTGTTCGCTGGAATTCGCCATGTTAGAAGTGACTGAAGTTAATGAATTTTCTTCTGTAGAACCTAGCTGTATTTGTTCTTCGTTATAATTTTCGTCTTGGCTCATAATTAATCCAAGTCTTTAAAAAAATAAGGCGATTTAATCAGCGCCATCTTTACAATTTTCAATATAACAACCAAGTATAAAGCGTCAGTTCTACATTTTACCAGCCTTACGGAACTACTAATCAGCGGATGTTAGAGGGATGGGGGGGATGGGGAGATGACGAGGCAAGAGAGGTAAGAGGTAAAAGCTTATATGCAAGAAAATTAATTGTTATTTATTTAAGATATGAGACGAGTAACCTATTACCCATCACTTTTTACAACTCCTAACTCCTAACTCCTAACTTTTAACTCTTAACTCCTAACTCTTAATCAATCCTTGGACAACGCTCTTCCAAACAAGCCTTGAGAGTTTTAGGATCGAACAAAATTGGTAAAAAGTGAATGCTATTGATTTCTTTGAAGTAAAACAGAATTGGAACTACATTCCAAAAGATACGCCAATTTTGCCACTCACTGTAAGGAAAACGGCGAAGCAAGCGATCGCCTTTAACGAGATCCAAATCGTTAGCAGTAAATTGTAAACTTAGTGTTACTGCCTGGTACAAAAGAAATAAACCAAACAGCCCAATTATTCCACCAGCTACGGGTTGCCTGATCAGCAGCAAGAGAATCGATCCAACAATTAAGACTATAGGTATGTTGTAACTAGCCTTAAGTTCTACAGTAGATGCTGAGTTAGATGTAAGTGAAGTAGTCATTATCTAAAATATCTAAAATACTTTTTTGAGATCCGTCTTAAAACCGAAGGGCTTTAACTGCTCTGTTTTCGGTAAAAAGACACTGTTCTTATTCTAAAAGTTAGCGGCGATCGGTAAACAGTGAACAGTGAACAGTGAACAGTGAACAGTGAACAGTGAACAGTGAACAGTGAACAGTGAACAGTAAACAGTAATAAATTAGTAACTCCTAACTTTTAACTCCTAACTTCTAACTCCTAACTCTTAACTCCTAACTCCTAACTCCTAACCCTTCGGGTTCGCAGTCGCTTATGGGGGAGACCACGCCATTTGCTCTACTTGGGGAGACCCCAAGACCGCAATGGCTTCCCAAGACCGCGCTGTCTCACTCCTAACTCCTAACTAAATACCTTGCAGCAAAGCACCTCCAGTACCTTGAAACATCAACCAAGAAAGAAAGAAGTTGGCAATAAATATAATTAATAAGGCCGTAACAACTGCTGTGGTAGTTGATTGACCTACACCTTTTGCTCCTCCTGTTGTGGTTAAACCCCAGTTACAGCCAATTACAGCTACTAAAAGTCCGAAGCAAAGAGCTTTGAGCATCGCGCTTAAAATATCCCAAACTCCTAGAAAATTACGAGCTGAGTCTAGAAACTGGGTATCTGATAAATTGTACAAATTTTTAGCAATAAATAATCCTCCCGCCATACCTGTTACCAAGGATAGTAAGGTCAGAATCGGTAACATTATGCAGCAAGCAAGCACGCGAGGAATTACTAGATAGTCTACGGGGTCAGTTTTTAACATCAACAAAGCATCAATTTGCTCGGTTACTCGCATAGTACCAATTTCCGCAGCAAATGCCGAACCGACTCGTCCTGCTAAAACCACTGCTGTAAGTACGGGAGAAAGTTCTCGCGTCAGTGCTACTGCTAATACTCCTCCTACAGCGTTTCCTGCGCCAAAATTAATAAACTCTCGTGCAACCTGAATTGTAAATACTGCACCTACAAATACGGCTGTAACTAAGGCAATAAATAGTGAATCAGGCCCCACAGCAGCCATTTGTTCTAAAGTATTGCGGCGATGAATTTTACCTTTAAATAAATGAATTATTACTTGTCCAATCAAGAACACTGCCGCCAGCAATCGCAGGCTCCATGCTTCCAAACTGGATTTAGATGTTGCTTGGCTCACAATTTTTAATTAATTCAGCAATTGCCGTCATAATAGCGAAAGATATCCACAAAAGGTCAAAAACAATGAACAATGACCTGTGACCAGTTATCAGTTACCAATTACGGATTCTCAACTCCTAACTCCTAATTTATAACTCTTAACTCCGGTGCTACTAACTCTTACAAAGTCGCTTTAGATTAACTTAAGTAAAAAACCACTCTCATTTTTTAAGGCTGTTATTAACTGTATGCATCGATATAACAATAACTGTATTATGAGCTTAAGCCTTGATATATGGTAGATTTGACGAAATAAATGCCATTTAGAATAAAGAACATACACTAGAAGTTATATGAACATATTTTAATTAAAACTTAAGATTCTTTAAATGCGGTTTGATATAGGGCGATCGCGCTTATTGTAGAAGGTGACAGATACCAACTGTTGTTAATCATCATCATGGAATAATTTCTCATGACCATGTTTACAGGCTTTCTTCGCTCTTTGCTTCTGACGACTATTTTTAGTTTTATGGCTCCAATGATATTTGTTGGAGGAGCATTATTGCTTTTGTCGCTTTTAAGTTTGCTTCCCGGTTTACAAATCTTAGGTCAAATAATTGCAACTCAAATCTCTGAGTTTCTAGCTACTTTTGGTAGTGGTACGCCTCTACAGGGGTTGTTTGTGATTTGTTTAACTTGTAGCTTTGTTGGAGCGCTTTTCGATACTTATGTATACTATAGGTGTCAAATTTTACGAATAGATTCTTAAAGGGTAAGTTTTATGCTGTGCTAGTAAATTGTGTATTTTAGTCTTTGCAATTGTAGTATACTCTCCGGAAGGATGTAGTCTTATTTGTTTGTAGAATATTAGTCAATTAACAACAAAAGTTTGATTATTAAGTAAAATTGTTTAGCAAATAACATTTTAAACAAAACTAAAATACATTTAAAATAAAGAAAGATTTATCAAAAATTGCTCAAAATTAGCTTGTGGTTTTGCGTCTGCTTAAATTTTTAACAGCAGATGCTTTACGCATTTATAAATTAAAGTTAATGTTTTAAATCGAATATGATTTACGAAAATCTTTCTAAATTAGTGAAAATTAGAGAGATATTAACTTCTGGAAGATTATATTTTCTGTTGTTGATGGTAAGTCTTGTTAAAGATAAAATATCGCAAGGTTCTGTTTACTGCTCATGGTTTGGCCTTTTAAGTCAAAGTTTCGCAAGCAAATTGCCAAGATAGAAATTACTGGCGCGATCGCAGGTAATACTCGCAAACGAGTTTTGGAAGCACTCAAAACCGTAGAGGAGAAAAAATTTCCAGCCTTACTATTACGGATTGATAGTCCTGGTGGTACGGTAGGAGATTCACAAGAAATCTACAGTGCGCTTAAGCGTTTGCGTGAAAAAATGAAAATCATTGCCAGTTTCGGCAATATTTCGGCTTCCGGGGGTGTATATATCGGTATGGGAGCAGAACACATTATGGCTAATCCCGGAACTATTACGGGTAGTATCGGTGTAATTTTGCGTGGAAACAATTTACAGCGCTTGCTAGATAAAATTGGTGTTTCCTTTAAAGTAATAAAATCTGGGCCTTATAAGGATATTTTGTCTTTCGATCGAGAATTAACCGATAGTGAAGAAACTATTTTGCAAGAGTTGATTGATACAAGTTATCAGCAGTTTGTGCAAACAGTAGCAGAAGGACGTAATTTAACACCCGAAACAGTAAAAACCTTTGCTGACGGTAGAATTTTTACCGGAGAGCAAGCTAAAGAATTAGGTGTTGTAGATAGATTAGGAACTGAGGAAGATGCTCGTCGCTGGGCAGCAGAATTGGTAAATCTCAATCCAGAAAAAACGGAAGTTTACACTTTGGAAGAACCCAAGCCTTGGTACAGCAAGATTTTACCAGGTAACAAAGTCAAAAATGGTGTGACATCCAAGATTGATTGGTTAGAATTTGAATTGTCTACCAGTGGTTTACCTCTGTGGCTGTATCGTCCTTAAATTCTTTTAGGATAAACTAAGCAGTTAATCGAAATATTTACAAAACATATTCAATTGTCCTTTATTCAAAGTTGATGAATAATGGCTAATGAATAATGTTTGAATTAGGAGGATGTTTACGTGGAATGGCGAATGCAGGCAATTCGTGGAGCAACAACTGTTTCGGAAAATACGGTTGAAGCGATACAGGAAGCTGTAATGGAAATACTAGACGAAATTGAAAAACGCAATAACTTGCATCCAACGGATATGATTAGCGTTACTTTTTCAGTAACATCCGATTTAGATGCTATTTTCCCCGCAGCTGTAGCTCGCCACCGCCCCGATTGGAATAATGTCCCGATGATAGATGTACAGCAAATGTATGTTCCAGGAAGCTTAGAAAAATGCATTCGGATTTTAGTTCATACATACATCAAATCTTCCACCACCATTAGCCATATTTATTTACGTAATGCTTCTAAGCTTCGTCCTGACTGGAATTTACCCCAGCCGTTACAAGCGTGACAGTCAACATTAGAATTCAAAGTGTAGAATGTACCCAATTCTATGTGAAAATACTTAAAGTACTATGAAGTTTGACGGTTCTAACGCGACTCAACCAACAGCTATTGGTGGAAGAGTCTTCACTGACAGAGGAACTGGAGTTCGGATAAAGTCGGAAGATTTTATGACAATTGTTTGTAGAAGTGAAGAACCGCTGGTGGTTGAAACAGCAGAAGGATTTTTCACCAAAATCTATAAATATGCAACTGCCTATAAAGGTTTTGTATTTTTCACAGAATCTTTAAACAGATTGCAATTTAATGCTCATACCGAAATTATACAGGCTCAAAGTATATCTAGCGACATTTGAAGAAGGGTAATTGGTAATTGGGAATTGGTAATTGGGAATTGGGCATTGGGGAGTTATTAAGGTTAAAGATAAAATTCTTTTTGTTCCCTTGTCTCTTTGTTTCTCTATCTTCCCAGTTACCCATTACTCATGCCCCATGCCCTATTACCCATTACCAATTCCTATTCCTTCTTCGGATGAAAGCGAATTCCTAAAACTAGGTCATACATAAATTCCAGAAAGTCTTTCTTTCTAAGCAAACCTAATGATTGATGGCATTCTTTTTGATCCAGAAGCGGTTTCATTAAATGGTATGTAGGTTGATAATTATACCAAGCTACTGAAGGCCATAGATGATGAATTAGATGATAATTTTGACCCAAAATTAAGACGTTGAGAATCGGACTTGCGTAAACCCGAGCATTTTTCCAGCGATTGCGTTCCACGAAGGGACGATGCGGCAAATAATCGAAAAACAAGCCCAGTGCCAAACCAACGATACCTGACGGTACAAACCAAAAATTGAGGATGTAGTCCAGAAAGTTAAAATGCACTGAAACAACAACGATAGCTATGACTATAAGACGACTTATAAACCATTCGAGTAATTCATTTTTGCGCCATAAACGGCGTTTAAAGAAAAATATCTCATGGTAGAAAAAGCGAACTGCAATTAACCATAGCGGACCACCTGTCGAAACATAATGATCCGGATCATTTTCTGGGTCATTAACATTTCCATGATGCTGTAAATGCACTCGCGTAAATACTGGAAATGCGAAAACAAGCATCAAGGCACTACCATGTCCCATCAGGGCGTTAATTATCCGATTGCGATGAGCAGACTGGTGGCAAGCATCATGAATTACCGTACCTGACATATGCAAGGCAATAACGTTCATGCTAAAGCATATCCATTGCGGCCATTGCCAAACCCAATAACCTAGTACAGATAGAATTACAATCCCAACAGATGCTAAAAACAATTGCACAGTAGGATTGAAACCACCGGGAGGGGACAAAAGTTCCTTGGGGGGGAGTGTCAGCGGCGATTGTGCCTCCGACATCAGCATTGTTAACTCCTTATTTACCAAATATTTGCGAGTATACGACACAGATAGAAGAATAATAAAGTTTTGTGTACCAACGTTCATTTATATTTTTGCATTTATCGCGCATCAGTCAACAGTCAATAGCTACCAGTTTTCACCTTTATAGTGCGGCAAACCGGCGAACAGTTAATAGTTACGAGTTGCTAGCGATCGGTAATAATCAGTAATAAAAATACTTAAGTGGAGAGATATTATGAGAAGATTTTATAGCTTAAGATTTTAAATTTCTGATTTATTGCGTTTCTAGCCACAGACAAAACTTCCAGTTTCATCTACGATTATTCCCTAGCTAGAAGCGCTATACAGCAGCCCCCTATGGAACTAAGAGATTCAGTACGCCGGACAAAAATTGTTGCCACCATTGGACCTGCTACGAGTAGCCCTGAAGTACTTAAGGCTCTCATTGAAGCAGGTGCAACGACGCTGCGACTCAATTTTTCACATGGAAGTCATGCCGACCATCAGCGTAATATTCGGTTGATTCGGCAAACAGCATTTGAATTAAATAAACCAGTTGCGATTCTGCAAGATTTGCAGGGTCCTAAAATTCGCTTGGGTAAATTTGAAAATGGATCGATTGTGGTAGCTAAGGGCGATCGCTTCACTTTGACTAACCGTCCAGTTGTTGGTACTCAGGAAATTAGCTGCATTACCTACGAGCATCTGGCAGAGGAAGTTCCCGCTGGCGCGAATATTCTTCTTGATGATGGAAAAGTGGAAATGCAGGTTGTGGAGGTAGACAAAGAAAAAGGCGATTTGCATTGTCGGGTTACGGTCGAAGGTAAGCTTTCTAACAATAAGGGTGTTAATTTCCCTGGGGTTTATTTGTCTATTAAGGCATTAACAGATAAAGACCGCGAGGATTTAGTATTTGGTTTAGATCAAGGTGTTGATTGGGTAGCACTTTCTTTCGTCCGCAATCCCCAAGATGTCATGGAAATTAAGGAATTAATTTCTAGTGCGGGAAAACAAGTACCAGTAATAGCCAAAATTGAAAAGCATGAAGCTATTGAACAAATGGAAGCTGTTCTGGCTTTGTGCGATGGTGTAATGGTGGCTAGAGGGGATTTAGGTGTAGAGCTTCCAGCAGAAGATGTGCCGGTGCTGCAAAAGCGTTTAATCGCAACTGCAAACCGTTTGGGTATTCCGATTATTACGGCTACTCAAATGCTAGATAGTATGGTTAGCAATCCTCGTCCAACTCGGGCAGAAGTATCGGATGTAGCCAACGCAATTCTAGATGGTACGGATGCAGTGATGCTTTCTAACGAAACTGCCGTAGGTAAATACCCGGTAGAAGCAGTAGCCACAATGGCTCGAATTGCCGAACGAATTGAAAAAGAGGATGTCCCCAGCAAAAATACTAATCAACTACCAGACCCCAGACGTTCGATTCCTAATGCTATTTCTCAAGCAGTAGGTCAAATCTCCCAACAGCTTGAGGCTGCTGCAATTATGACACTTACGCAGAGTGGTGCTACTGCCCGCAACGTGTCTAAATTCCGTCCTCGCACTCCAATTTTGGCAATAACACCCCATGTAAACGTCGCCAGACAACTGCAATTAGTATGGGGAGTCAAACCATTATTAGTTTTAGAATTACCTTCAGCTGGTCAAACCTTTCAAGCAGCTATCAACGTCGCTCAAGAGAAAAATTTATTAAACGAAGGCGATTTAGTCGTCATGAGTGCGGGTACTCTTCAAGGAATTTCCGGTTCTACCGATTTAATTAAAGTTGAAGTCGTAACTGCCGTATTAGGTCAAGGGATAGGATTAGGGCAAGGTTCTGTCAGCGGTCGCGCACGGGTAGCTCATAGCGGCATAGACCTAAATAATTTTAATTCAGGAGAGATTTTAGTAGCCCCAAGTACAACTGCGGATTTCGTCGAAGCAATTCGCAAATCTAGCGGTATTATCACTGAAGAAGAAAGTCTTACTTCTCACGCTGCCGTAATCGGATTGCGTCTTGGAGTACCTGTAATAGTTGGTGTTAAAAATGCTACCACGATGATTAGAGATGGAGCTATTCTGACTATGGATATACAGCGGGGTACAGTTTACTCCGGTGCGGTAGGAACGCCGTAGACTTAGTTAGAAGTTAGGAGTTGGGAGTGGAGAGTTAGGAGTTAGGAGTTAGGATTTAGGAAATAACTAATAGTTAGCAACTAACAACTAACAACTAACAACTAACTTTCGTAAAGGCTGGGGAAAATTAAAGCAATGGCTTGATCTTAATTCTGTAAATTACTTGCCGACCATACATTAGTAGACCATAGAATTTACCAAATGCGGCTAATGGTCTAATAAAAATTAAAATTAAGGCGTTAATAGCGAGTTTAACTAATCTGATAATTAAAATTAGATTATTAGTATATCGATCTAAAGTTAATAGATAACTGTAAGTGCTATGTCTAATTTTCTGAAAAATATATCTGTTTGTGATTGATGAAGGCTGATGCAACAGACCAAAGTCTTTAGTTACGGCAATTAAATATCCTTGATTAGCATAGCGTCTACAAAAATCAAAATCTTCGTAATAAAGAAAGTAAGCATCGTCAAACTGCGGACAATCACGGAAATTCTGTAGATTAATTAATAAGCTACACCCGGAAACCCAATCACAAGCAACATACTTCGCACTTGTATTTGTCAACAAGTCTGTTGTAAATATTGCGCCGGTATAAGCGATAAAACTGCCACCTCCAAACCAAATTTTTTTGGTAGGGGTATGAATAATAGTACCGAGAATAGAAACTTCTGGATGTAAATCGAAAAAAACTTTAACTTCTTCTAAAGATATTTCTTCAAAATAAGCATCTGGATTAATTATCCAAACAATAGCTTGGCTATCTTTTCCATAAATCCATTTAAGTCCTTGATTGCAAGCACAACCAAACCCTAAGTTATCTTTGTTATCGAGAATAAAGACTGATTCGCTTTCAAGTTTTTTAATCCCATTCTCTTGTGGAGAGTTATTAACTATAACTATTTGGTATTCAGCATTTATGCTTACCGGGATAGAACGAATCAGCTTTGTAACAAGACTTGTAGAGTAATAATTAACGATTAAAAAGTAAATCACTTAAGCTAAGACAAACCTATATCAATGCGATAAGGAACTTAGATAATCTGAAAAACCGATTATTCCGAATTCTAAGTTTCTTAATTGTGTTGATAACGACTTCAAGGTTTGACTTTTTACCTAAAATATAGATCGACAGAAAATATCATACTGCCAAACATTTTTAGATAATTTTCATTTATGCCGAAAAAATATTTACTTTGGAGTTATTTTAGACGCTATATCAACTGTCACATTAAAAAAAATATCATCATAAACTAATTTTTTTAGTGCAGAAATTTACCAAATTCACTAGTTAAACTGATTAAATGACAAAACAGTAAAATAATATACCACCATATTGAATATGGAGGTATAAATAAACCAAACTATGAAATTAATATCGGGCTATTATTTTGTTTTTCTTAATGTAGTCACGATAGTTCTATTTGACAATCGTCACCAATCATAAATCGCAAGGCTTTAGGACGACGGGGTGCAAGTGTAACCTGCGCCCTTTGCCCGATTAAACTATCAATAATTCGTTGATTAATTCCGGATATCTTAGCACCTTCGAGAACTACACTATGTTCTAACTCGGTATCTACTAAAATTGATTCGTCAGCAACGCTGGTATAAGGGCCAATAAAGCAATTTTCTAAATAACAATTCTTACCAATTATTACAGGGCCGCGAATCGTACAGTTAATAACTTTTGAGCTAAAACCGATTTCCACTCTACCAATTACTTGGCTTTGGCTATCCACAACTCCCTTAATCGATGTTTGCAAACTGGTATCAAGAATTAACCGATTAGCTTCGAGTAAATCATCTTTTTTTCCAGTATCTAGCCACCAACCTTCAAGTTTACAGGCTAGTACTTGCTTTCTTTGAGTTATCAAACATTGAATTGCATCAGTAATTTCTAATTCACCTCTTGCAGAAGGTTTAATGCAAGCAATAGCTTGATGGATAATTTCGGAAAAGAAGTAAACCCCTACTAAGGCTAAATTAGAAGGAGGAACTTTTGGTTTTTCGATTAACTCTAAAACTTTGCCGCTTTCATCAACCTTAGCAACCCCGAAGGCGCTAGGATTGTCAACCGCACGCAACAATATCAATGCATCATGGTGTTGTTGTTGAAATCTTTCGAGGAAATAACTCAAGTCACCTTGCTGAATAAGGTTATCACCCAAGTACATTACAAAAGGCGAATCTTCTAAAAAAGGTTGAGCAATCTTCACGGCATGGGCAAGTCCATCTGGTTGCTCTTGTAAAATATAGGTGATATTGGCTGCAAATTTATCCCCATTTCCGGTTTTAGCTTTTACTTCTTCTCCAGTCTCTGGTGAGATAATGATACCGATATCAGTAATACCAGCAGCTACCATTTCTTCGATGCCATACCATAAAATAGGTTTGTTTGCGACGGGTACAAGTTGTTTGGCTCCAGTGTAAGTAAGGGGGCGCAGTCGGGTACCTTTACCGCCAGAGAGGATTAATGCTTTCATATATTTTGCGAATAGGGCATTGAGAATTTAATCGGTAGAAAGCCCACTTGATGATTCTTTTAGCTTTTATAATTCACAATTGACTTAATTGTCGAAACTCTTGAAGCATTTCTCTGAGGCTTTGTCGCCAGTGAGGTGGATAGGATTCTATCAGCGCCGATATTTTGCTACAGTTAAGAACTGAATAGCTAGGACGAGTCGCAGCAGTGGGGTATTCGGAAGTAGTAATAGGAATGACGCGCTCAATCTTTAAAGGAAAGTCTAATAATCTTGCTTCTTCAAAGATGGCAACAGCAAAGTCATACCAACTTGCTACACCGCTGTTGGTGTAATGATAAGTGCCACTTTTACAAGAATTAGAAATTAGTAAGGCTATAGTTTGTGCTATATGTTTTGCCCTGGTGGGGCTACCAACTTGATCGGCAACTATTTTAAGTTCTGTCTTTTCTGCCCCTAGCCGCAACATTGTTTTAACAAAGTTGCTTTTACCTGCGGTACCATAAACCCAAGCTGTACGCAGAATCAAATGGTTGCTACAATTTGACCGAATAGCTTGTTCTGCCGCTAATTTAGTCTTACCGTAAACGCTCAAGGGATTAGTTGAATCATTTTCCTGATAAGGGCTACTGCTTTTACCATCAAAAACATAATCAGTAGAGATATGAATTAATAAAGCTCCTAATTTTTCAGCTTCTTGGGCTAGAACTTTCGAGGCAATAGCATTTATTTTGTTTGCTAATTCGGGTTCGCTTTCAGCTTTATCTACCGAAGTATAAGCAGCAGCATTAATGATAATTTCTGGTTGATGTTGCTTAATTAAGTCTTTTATGGTTTCAGGTTGAGCAAGTTCTATTACCGGCCGTGCTACAGCTATTAGATTGCTGCAAGGTTGAAGAGTTTTTTTTAATTGAGTACCTACTTGACCATTGCAGCCAATTAGCAAAATCGATTTACTCATTTTTATTGATATAAATTCACCTTGACGATGAAATACTTACCACATTTCCAATCTATAAACTAAAAACTAAGAAGGTAAATTCTATCCATGTAGAAAAATCATATATTAAAAGGCGATCGCCCTTCAATATTTATGCAGCCAGAACCAAGCTATTACTTATCAGCTTACATTAGTATTTTTAATGCTGAAAATAAAAACAATAGTCTAAGTGTTATTACTTAGGAATTAATTAAAAACATAAATTTATTAATTATCTACATTTTAAACAAATTATTGTTGTCTAATAATTCGTTCCTCTGAATGTATATATAAATTTAAATAATCGATTATATGTGCTTTAAAACACTTGCGACAAGTGTTTGTTTTGAATTTATTTCCAGTATATATAGTCTATCCGGGAAATTAGATCGCAAGTTAATGTAGGATACAGCAAATCTTGTATTGCTCATTTTTTCTGTTTTCAGATAATATTTACTTATAGAATTATTTTACTAAATAGACAACTATTTAGATAAAGTTTTTAGGTTAATTTTTTTTGTAGAGAATAGATAAAAGCAGATAAAAATATTTATACATAGCATTATTTAAAATCCTACGCTGAAAAAATAATTAGTGTTAAAAAATACTTATAATTTATAGCTAAAGTGTTCAGTATTTGTTTTCATCAAAATTTTTAAATATTCTATGAATCGCTTACAAATACGTTGTTTTTCAAAAAAATCACCTACTTACCTAGAAATACTACTTATAGTAGAAGACAAAATTTATTGTGGTAATCTTGGTATAATTCGTAGTTGAATGAATGTTAAATTTTTTCTTAAAATTATAAAACTTCTGGTTTTATGATTTTTAACCACGTGGTATAGGAACCCTGACGAAAGCAAACGTTTGCAATGTTTTTTTGTGTTGTTCCCTAATAAACCTATGCCTATCAATTTATTTGATGCTAACTTCTATCGCTCAGCTAATTCAGATTTGAATGGCTTAAGCGATAACCAAGCATGGTCGCATTTTAAGAATTACGGTTTAGAGAATGGTCTGGAATTTTCATCATTAGTTGATTTAGATTTTTATCGTGCTAGTAATAGCGATGTAGCTGACTTAAACAATAAACAAGCTTACGAGCATTTGGCGAATTATGGTATCAGCCAAGGGCGGAAATTCTCCTCGTTTGTTGACTTAAATTTTTACCAAGAAAGTAATAGTGGTTTAGCTGATTTAACCTACGAAGAACTATTTGAAGATTTGAAAAATCGGGGTATAGCGGAAGGAGATTCGTTTTCACCGTTTGTCAGCGTTGACTATTATTTGGCTGATAATCCTGATGTAGCTCTAAACTTTGGTAATAGCTATAAACAGGCATTTGATAATTTGGTAATTGAAGGTTTGAATAGTGGCGATTCTTTTTCACCTGCTTTTGATGCAGAATTCTATAGAAATGTTCATACCGATTTAGCTACTAGCTCGTTAGATAACAAGCAGCTATTAGAACATTTTGTACTCAAAGGCTTAAATGAAGGTAGAGCATCAGCACCGGGATTTGATGTTAAGCACTATTTAGATAATAATTCTCAATTAAATGATTCGGTTTTTACTTATAGCGATGCTTACGAACACTTCATCACTTCGGGTTTGAGTGAGGGACTTGATGCGAGTGGATTTATTGAAAGTGACTATGCTGGTAATAGCTTAGACAGCGCTCGTACAATAGCTTTAGCAAAAGGTGAAGTAGTTTTTAGAGACTCTATTGGAAACTCTGATACAGACGATTTTTATCGTTTGAGTTTGAATAATCCAAACAGCAATCTCGAAATTACAATTAATGGGTTAAGCGCAGACGTAGATGTGGAATTATTTAACAGTAGTGGTGAGATTGTCTCTCGTGCAGCCAACAATAGTAGTATCAATGAATTTCTGAGCATTAATAACTTGGGAACTGGAGACTACTACATCAGGGTTTTCCAAGAAATAGAAAAATCTAATAGTAACTATAATGTGAGCCTGTCTGTAACTCCGATAGATACTGAATCCAAGACTATAGTTTTGGATGAATCTTCACCCGTTCCAGCTACTTCAACCTTAGCTACATCGGTGTCTGCTACTTCATCTCAAACTATAAATCCTCTCGTTGAAGAGGTTATTGCGTTGACAAATTCTTATCGAACTAAGCATGGTTTGCAGCCTTTAACTCTAAATTTAAACCTATCCAAATCTGCTCAAGTACATAGTCAAGACATGGCTTTAAATGACTTCTTTAGCCATACAGGTTCCAACGGCACTAAAGTTAGCGATCGCGCAAAAACAGCAGGCTATCAATCATCTTATGTAGGGGAAAACATCGCCGCAGGTTACATTACAGCCGAAGAAGTTGTCAGAGGATGGATGAATAGCCCAGGGCATCGCGAAAATATTCTCAATCCCAACTATAAAGAAGTAGGAATTGGATATCATTACCTAGCTAATGATACGGGAGAAATAAACTACAACACTTATTGGACGCAGGATTTCGGCGCTATAGTATCTACCTAAAATATCTAAAATTAGTAATTTGACTGAAATAATGTAGAGACGTTGCCGGACGCAGCGTCTTTTTCATATGATGTTTAATTAATATTCATCTTTTTTTACATCAAAGAAAAACTTCAGCCATCTGAAAAGATTTACCTGCTGCATCTTTTGTAGAAATAATTGGTATAGTATCAATTTGCCAATTTATATTTAAATCTTTATCGTTCCAAAGGATAGTACGCTCTCCTTGGGGTGCATAATAATCTGTAGTTTTATAAACAACTTCTGCAATTTCTGAAAGCACCACAAAGCCATGAGCAAAACCTGATGGTATCCATATCTGACGTTTATTTTCAGCGCTGATTTCACAACCTACCCATTTACCAAAAGTAGGAGAACTTTTTCTAATATCGACTGCTACGTCGAATATATTACCAACTATTGCACGTACTAATTTTCCTTGTGGATGTAAGATTTGGTAGTGCAAACCCCGCAGTACATTTTGTTTTGAGTAAGAATGATTATCTTGAACAAAGTTAACATTAATACCCGTTCGATCGGTAAATTTTTTAAAATTAAAAGCTTCAAAGAAAAAGCCGCGCTCGTCGTGAAATACTGGTGGTTCAATAATTAGAACATCAGGAATTTCAGCAGAAATGATTTTCATTGATTTATCATTAACTATTCCTGAATTTTTATCTTACTGCTCTTTGGTCACAAAATTTGTAACGAATAATTTTAAGTTACTTGCCCGTCATAACTTTACCAAGTTTTACCGAGTCTACCTCTAAAGCCATCAAAGGTTCCAAAAGCACAAGCCCATACTTTGATAAAAACTGAATCTGGTTCGTAGCGTATAACTCTAATTATCATATTAATTAGGAATTTGAATCGATGAACAATACAAAAATGTAACATCCGCTTATTTGATTGACGAGTTTCAAAATAAGTATGATTTCGACAAGCATAATAATAACGAGATGGCGAACAAGTAAAAGTTACAGTTAGATCGTTTATCTTAGATAGTCTATCTTTAACTTGGGAATAATTACCAAGACGATGTGGCATACTTGTATTTTTAACTACAACTACTTCATAATTTTGATGCCTAAAATTCATGCAATAAGCGTAGTCTACAGCATCAAGAAACAAATTACCTTTAGGAAGTTCAACAGATTTTGCTGCATATAAATTAACAAGAGAACCTGATGTAATTACACCGTCACAAGTATAATAATCGTCTATCTCTGTGTATCCAGGTTTAGGTACAAATTGGTAATCTTGAAAAACATAACCAGGAAAATTTTGTAGAGTATTGATATCAAGTATTTGAGGAGCAATAATCCCGATATTGTGTTTTTTTGCAGACAATTCGCGATATTTAGTTAATAAGATTTCCAAACAATCAGGTACAGGCTGGCTATCTTGGTCAAAAAGCCAAAGGAAATCGTATTCTTTTTCTATAGCCCATTTTATAGCTATATTTAATCCTCCATCAACTCCGATATTTTCAGGATGATATTCAACTATAATATTTTGATAATTTTTTTCCAAGATAATTGGATTTTGTGAATTATCTACAATTAATATTTCTGATATTGTGTATGACTGTTTTTGTATTGCAGCAATTGTTTTATCAAGCGCTTCGATATCTTGATAAGCAGTAATATAAGCTGCTACTTTTAATGGGCTATCTTCTAGCATAATTTAGTATTAATATCAATATATAGAAATTTAATAATTATCAATTAAAAATTATTTTATGGCTAATCCGAAAAAGCGTTTTAGCTTTAGCCACTTAGTTCTTAATTTCCAAAATTTACTTGATTTCATTGCCGCAATTTGAGTATAAGCTAACTGTAATTCTTGTAGTAATAATTGTGGATTATTCTCTTGAATATTCAATTGATATAGTTCACTTTGAAGGAAGCCAAATATCATTTCTGATGTTTGATACTTGCTAGCAATATCGGCAAATTTATGACAGAAATATTTTGCAAGATTGAGTGCATATTTATTAGTAGTATTTATCATCGAAGTTGAATGAACTCTATACGCGCTGAGAACTTTAGGAACCAATTTACAAGAATAGTTAGATTGAGCCAATTTTAACCAAACATCATAATCATCCCATCCAAACCAACCATACTCGATTAAATCTGTAGAATATCCCCCGACTTTAACTAAAATATCTTTATTAAACATAGCCATCGCATCAATATATGGCTGTTTAAGTAACTTGTTTACATCCCATTCATGACAAGAAATTTTATTCAATTCTTTTTTTGTATCGTTATCAAATTGACTAATTTCTCCATAAACGGCAGCATAGTTTGAAACTTTGATTTGATTATAAAGAGTTGTCAAACAGTCAGGATAAATCCAATTATCAGCGTCTAAAATAAATACATAAGGGGAACGAGCTAGTTCTAAACCAACATTTCGGGCATCGGCTAAACCAGTATTAAACCATTTTTTTACCAAACAGATTGGTAAATTATATTTTTCACGAGATTTTTCATGAGATTTTTCTAAATATTCTTCAACAACAGTTGTAGAATTATCGGTAGAGCAATCATCAATGACTAATACCTCTATATTTTCCGGTAAATTAGTAATATCTGAATGAGCTACACTATCCAAGCATTCGTTAATATATTTTGAATAATTATAAAGTGTTATAATAACAGTTATACATGGATTATGAATATTATTATATGCATGATTTGATTTTAAATGCCAAGGTTTATATCCTTTGCTTTTACAAATATTAGCAGCTTGTAATCGTGATATAACTAATAATCTTTTTTCTTCTAAATTATAATCTGATTTTTTAATTCTTAATGGTTGAGAAAGCGGTACTTGCGGTTCTATCTCTTGCTGAAAATATTTTTTTTCTAAATTTTGGTGATTAGCTAATATTTGAGAGTGGCGATGATCTAATGTCTGTTGATTTAAGACTAATTGGGTTGTTTTTTCGTGACTAATCATGATTTCATATATAAATTATTTTTGTTTGTAGTAAGTGGCTTTAACCCTGTTATCTTTCAAGCAGGGAATTTTGAACGTTAGCGAGCAAGATGCTTGTTTTAGCCGACACGCTGCGCTAACGCACTACGAATTTGTCAATTTATTTAGCCTGCAAGCCTAAAGAATTCTTGAATTTAAACCAACTTTGGCGTAACTTCCAAAACTTACTAGTTTCCATCGCTTGAATAATTTGCTGACAATGTTCCCATCCTGCGTGGGCTTGTTGTAACTTAATTTGATTCTCTTCCCATTGGTGTTGTATTTGCTGTATCTGAATTTGTTGTTGCTCTAATTCCGATTGTTTTCGCTTTAACTGATTTTGTGTTTCTTCTAGTTTTGTTTGATTGTGTTGAAATTTATTTTTTACTTCTTGAGAATCAGCTTGAGTATGCTGCAACTGAACTTGTGCATCTTCAAGCTGGGTTTTGGTTTGATGTAGTTGAGCTTGTAGTTGCTCAAATTCGGAATGTTTAGCTTGAAACCTTAATTGAGATTCTTGTAATTCTATCCGCAATTTATTTAACTGAGTTTCGGATTTGTTTAATTGTTCAACAACTTTAAAAGACTGTTTTTGTAAGGCACTATACTTACTTTCTAAAGTAACCGGATATGCTCGGATAACAAATTGTAATGTATCCGCATCTTCATCTTGTTCGATTTCATCAGTAATATTGTTATCAAAATTATTTTTGTTAATAAATGGAATTAAATCGCAGTTAGAGTATATGGGTAGCTTTGTTCGCTCTATTACGTCTATCAAATATCCCGAATCTTCAAATAAATCTTCAACTGTTTTACGAGTAAAAAATCTTAGGTGAGTATTATCTAAAATACCAAGTGGCTTGTATTCAAAATTACCTTGTAATAAAGCGAGTCTAATTGCTCCATGAGCAATATTAGGAATAGAAGCAATGACGTAACCTTGGGGTTTTAATATATTACGAGTTTCTTCTAATATCTTCCAAGGATTGCGAAGATGTTCCAAAATATCGCCAAAGATAGCGATATCAAATTTTTCTTTAGATATTTTTTTTGAGAAAATATCGTTTAAAGAGACAAAATCTAAATCGGCGACAATTACTTCATCGCAATAATTATCGGCAACTTTTGCAGCCTTAGAATTAACTTCTACCCCAATAACTTCACAACCTCGATTGGTAAGTAAGCGAGCAAAATAACCTGTAGCACAGCCAAAGTCAATAACGCGCTTATTTTTCCCTATCAAAGACAGCATTTTTTTCAAGCTGCTATTGTCATCTAAATCTATTTCTGACAAATTTACTAATAAAGGGTAATCTTTTTCCCAATCGGCATTCATAATTACTATGCACTTGTTGGTAAATTTTACTGTATAAATAAACTTGGCGCATTTACGCGCATTTAATTTTAATTTTGCTAAGGAGCAAGATGCTCGTACTAAAAAATTTAAGCTTTTTAGCTTACCTTTACGCTTATTGGTGTATCAACTAAAGCATGAATCCGCTTACCCGTATCTGGAGGCAATACCTGAAAAACTATCGCATTATCAATCCAATCAAACGTCATTGCCGTATAGTTTTCTGCACCAGCTACCGTTAAACTATAGGAACTAGGACGTAATGGTAATTTGAAGGTAAATTCAATTTGTAAGTTAGTTCCTGCTGCTAGTTTTCCAATTGGTTGATTTTCTTCAATCGTATTACTACCAATCAGTTCATTTCCGTTTTTATCGCATACGAAAAAGCCAAGAATACAACCCTGTAACTCTTGATAAACTTGCACTTGAACAATTAATTTTACTTGTTCGTTGAATCCAAAAATAGGACTTTGTTCGGCTTCTTCTCCGCATTGATTAAATAACTTTACATCTTCAATTAATGCTTTACGATTTCCTCGGCGAGTTTGTTCTAATTTAATTACGGAAGTTAGTTCGCTTTTTCGATTATATTGAGGTTTTTGATTCGATAGGGAGCAACTAGATTGAGCTTTTTGATTCGATAGGGAGCAAGATGCTCCCACTACAGCTTGTTTGCCATTTGTATCAACATCAACTTCCGGAGTAACCAATCCCAATTCAGTTTCTGTTACCAACTTCATGTATTTGATAATCACATTATTGGGAGTACCAGAAGCGTAAATCTTGCCCGCATCAATCATTAGTGCCGAATTACATAACGTTTTAATTGCACCAGAATCATGAGAGACAAATAATGTAGTTACACCACTATCCATCATGCTTCGCATCCGTCGCATACAGCGATGTTGGAATACAATATCTCCGACGGCTAAAGCTTCATCTACAATCAAAATTTCTGGCTCAACATTTACCGCCACCGCAAAAGCTAAGCGAACAAACATTCCACTCGAATAAGTTTTGACGGGTTGCTCAATAAAATCGCCGATATCGGCAAAAGCGGCGATCGCATCAAATTTATCTTCAATTTCCTGTTGAGTTAATCCCAACAATCTGGCATTAAAAAAGACATTTTGAATTCCCGTAAACTCCGGATTAAAACCACTCCCAAGTTCTAAAAGTGCCGATACTCTACCCCTGACAACTACCTCCCCCGTGGTTGGTGTTAAAGTACCTGCAATAATTTGTAACAGCGTACTTTTACCGGAACCATTGCGCCCAACAATTCCTACTGTTTGTCCTTTTTCTATTTCTAAATCAACGTTTTGTAATGCCCAAAATTGCGAGGTTTTACTTTTACCTGGTAATAAAATTTCCTTCAATTTATCTACCGGGCGAGCATACCTTTGAAAGCACTTTGAGACATTTTTCAAAGAGATTGCGATGTCTTCATTCATGATGAAGGCTACTTTTTATTTAAACTGGCTTTGATGTAATTACCCTGTTTGAAGCTGGTTAAGATGCTGCTGTAATGCCAGTTTTTAATTATTCCAGTTGATTGTAGATAATTTTATTTTATTTGAGTTGCCAATTTGCCGACTTGTTTTTTAAATATGGAAAAGTGCGATGCACTAAAGGTTAGTGATAAGCCGTTATGCTTGATGCCATGCATAACGGCTTTATGTGATTGTTGAATAATATTAGGACTTACGCAAAAATCACCGAAAATATAATGTTCCAGGCATTCGAGATCCCCCCAACCCCCCTTTAAAAGGGGGGCTTGCGTAAGTCCTGAATATGAATATCTCGACTTTTAGGAAAACTATCAAATAAAACGTGATAAAACTTCTACCGTCGCTTTCCCTGTTGTTTCCCAACTAAATTTTTTAGCTCTTTCTATTCCTAGTTGAGATAAACTATTTCGCAATTTTTGATCGGTAATAATTAAATTCATTGCTTCAGTAATTTCCCCAATGTTATAGGGATTAACTAAAATTGCAGCATCTCCAGCAACTTCCGGTAAGGAGGAGATATTAGAAGTAATAACGGGAGTTCCGCAAGCCATTGCTTCTAACACCGGAAACCCAAAACCTTCCCATAAACTAGGAAATACTAATGCTAAGGCTTGATTAATGATTTTCGGTAGTTCGCTGTAAGATACGTAATTGAGAAATTTAACTCGTTGGGTAATACCATTATCTTTTATTTGCGCTTTTAAAACAGGTGTATAACGTTTGTCCTCAGATCCTGCAAACCATAATTCATAATCATCGGTTGGTAATGCTGCAAATGCCGAAATTATTCTATGTAAGTTTTTGTAAGGATCTTGTCTCCCCAAATAAATAAAGTAAGGTTTTTCCCCTTCCCCTTTATTATTAGTTAATGGTCGAAAATGCCGAGCATCGTGAGCTAAAAGAATAGGAGTAATTTTACTATTTGGAATGCGATAAAAATGATTAATATCTTTTGCTGTAGCTTCAGAATTGCAGATAATATGCTCTGCTTTTTGGAGTATTTGAGGAACGTAATAACGATGATAAGATGTTAATGGTGAAAAGGGTTTAGGAAAACGTAAAGGAATTGCATCGTGAAACGTAACTATGTAGCGACAGTTGGTATTTAGAGGTGCTTCTGGAATTGGAGAAAATAATAATTTTGATTTGAATTTGTTGTAAATTTTAGGTAATTTAAATTGCGTCCATATTAAACGATTAAAATGTCCTTTTGTCCCTTGTGCTGGAGTTAAATTATTTGGTACTGGATAGCAATTAAAATCAGGATATATTTGAGAACTAAGGAGAGTTGGTTGGAGAGATTTTAAATAGGGGAAAAGATTTTGGGCATAGTTACTTATGCCTGTAGGTTTAGAAAACAGTATGGATAAATTTACGATCAAATCGCTAGATAGCGAAGAATCTACAAAATTCATTAAATAATACTTCTGTAAGCTTTTAAAGTTTCTTTTGCTGTTCTTTCCCAAGAAAATAACTTGGCTCTTTCCTTACCTTTATCAATAAATTCTTGACGTAATTGGGAATCGCTAATCAATTTTAAGATCGCTTCAGCAAGGTGCATCGGCTCATCGGGGTTAATTAACAAAGCTGCATCCCCTGCAACTTCTGGTAAAGAGGAACTATTAGAAGTTACTACCGGAGTGCCTAATGTCATTGCCTCCAGCACGGGTAAACCAAATCCTTCATAGTGAGAAGGATAAACAAATACATCTGCTTTTGCGTAAAATAAAGCTACTAACTCATCTGATAAATAGTCAAGATGATGAATATGGTTTTTGCAAGGAGAGTTTTCAATAGCTGTAAATATTGGTTCATAATGCCATCCTTTTCTACCAATTAAGACTAGGTTATGTGGAATTTTATATTTTTGTTTTAAATAATTAAAAGCAGAAATTATTGCTGTAATATTTTTTCGAGGTTCTATAGTACTTACAAACAATAAGTAAGGCTGGGAGAAATCATATTGAACTTGATTACTTAACTCCTCGCTTTTTTCATCCGAAATAAAATTAGCATAATAGCGACTAGCTAAAGGCGTGACATGAATTTTGTTTGCATCTACTTCCAAATATTTAATAATATCTTGCTTGGTACTTTCAGAAATAGTTAATACTAAATCAGTCCACTGTAAACATCGCTTGACTTTTTCAGTGTAAGTCTCGACAACTGAATTAGTATATTGAGGATATTTAATAAAAGTTAAGTCATATAAATTGATAGCTTTATAACTTTTATTGCAGGGGTAAACTGAGTAATTAGTACCATGAACTATATTCGGATAACCAAAATATTTTTCAAAATAGGATGTAACTCTATTAACATCACTTGCTAATAAAACATTAGAAATCCTAACTGGCAACGGAAAAAAATGCCGTTGGGAATATCTCTGTAAACAATCAGGAAAATTCCAATCTCCACGCAACCATTTTTTCAATCCAGGTTGAAAAGCTATTCCTAATTCAAAGTTCTCCCCTACTTGTAAATTATTTAAAGCATCGATTAAATTAGCAACATAAAAGCCAACTCCACTTGGTTTAGGAGCAACTGGAGTGGCATCAATGACAACTTTAAACATATATACCTACACTGGGTTGTCAGTTAACTTTTTATAATCGTAGTCAACCATTGACTCGACTAATTGTGAAAACGAGTATTGGGGTTGCCAATCTAACTGAGTTTTGATTTTGTCAATAGAACCAACTAACTGCACGGGTTCATCTGGACGATAAAACTCTGGATCTACAGAAACATAATCCTGCCAGTTTAAACCTAGGTAGCTAAAAGCACAGTCTACAAGCTCTTTAACAGAGTGAGTTTCACCACTAGCAATAATGTAATCATCAGGTTTATCCTGTTGCAACATTAGCCACATCGCTGCAACTACGTCTCTAGCATATGACCAGTCTCTACGTGCTTCTAGATTACCCAGTCTCAAATCCTTTGCAAGTCCGAGCTTTATCTTCACAGCCGTGCTGGTAATTTTACGAAATACAAACTCCGCACCCCTCCGTGGTGATTCATGAGTATAAGTGATACCGCAACAAGCATAAAGGTGATAGTGTTGCCGATAATTCGCAGTCATCCAATGAGCGTATGCTTTCGCTACACCATAGGGGTTGCGGGGACGGAAAGCAGTACGTTCCGTTTGCGGAGACTCGTCTGGTTGTCCGAATACTTCACTACTAGAAGCTTGGTAAAATCTAGCATCAGGTTTACAGCGACGAATAGACTCTAACAAGCGCGATACACCGAGGGCAGTATATTCCGCAGTTAAGGCGGGTTGCGTCCAAGAAAGAGGAACGTAACTTTGGGAAGCAAGATTATAAATCTCATCCGGTTGAGTATCGCTGATTACATCCATCAGAGAAGATTGGTCTAATAAGTCACCAGAGACAATCTCAACCTTACCCGCGAGATGGCTGATACGTTCTAGATTACTGGTACTGGTGCGACGGACTAATCCGTATACTTGGTAGCCTTTTGCTACTAGTAATTCGGCAAGGTAGGAACCGTCTTGTCCGGTGAGTCCGGTGATTAGGGCTGTTTTCATTGCAGATGTTTATTTGCTTACATAAACTAAATGATTCATCATAATCTTATTTTGGGAATTTTGAAAACCACGGTGTTGCTTTTAAAGCGTCTGTAAAAGAAAACAATAATATACTTTTAATTTGTGTATTTTATCTCTTCTTTCTGGTTAAATTGATTGTCATCAGAATAAACAATTTTTATATAAATAATAATCTGATATTTAATATTGATTTTATATTAACTTTAGCTATGTATAATTTTTAATTATCATAAATTTGAATATTTTAATTATGATGAGCGGCTATAGTAGACGCATCATCTACAACTAGAACTGCACATTCTAGTTTTTCGTAGCTAAGTACTTCGTCTAAATTTGTCAATAATATATCTAAAGAATACCAATCATTGAAGACATAAATTAATATTAAAATTAAATCAGTGTTATATTTTTTGATATTTCCTATATTTGACAAGTGAATACCTCCTTTGATATCAGCTTAATTAAATAAGCTTAAAAAATTTTGCTCTATTTTTGACCAAACATAATGACTTTCAACAAAGTGTTTTCCTTGCAATCCTAATTGATTTTTTACTTGCTGATTCATGAATTTAATTGCTACTTGAAACTCATCTTCGTTTGAATACCAAACTCCACCTTGAGACCTACGGCATTGACCAACTAAAACATCACATTTACCATTAACTAAAACTGGCTTACCTATAGCCCAAGCTTCCAATATTACAATTGAAAGACTTTCATAAGGTGATGGCATTATTAGTAAGTCGCAAGCTGCTAAAGCATCCCATTTAGTTTGTTCTTCGACAAAACCTAACGCTAAAATATCTGAATGCTTGGGAATTGGCATAGTCGCTTTTCCCAGTAATACCAGTTTTCTCGATCCAGATTCCTGCTTTTGTAAATTAATAAAGTAATCAAAAAGCTCTTGACATCCTTTTGATGGATCTATCCTGCCCATATATAGGAAAAAAGGCTCATTTATCTGATATTTATCCCTAAAATTTTTAGGATTATACGTTGATGGTGGTTCTACTGCTATACCTGCTACGGGTCCTTTTAAATTAACTTGTGGAAACCGTTTTTCAAGAAAAGCTTTCTCCTCTAAAGTATTAAAAATAAAACCACGAGGTTTGTTAAAGAAACTATCCCACATACTCATATGAATAGGCCATTCATCATGAGCGCAAGCTGCAATATAAGCTTTATCTGCAACCAGTGGCAAAACAAAATAAGTTGTTGCATATAAATAAGTAAAAAAGATAAATGCATCATACTCCTGCTTATGCTGTTTAACATAAGTAATTAAGTCAGAAGATAATGGTCCTTGCATCTGCATCCAAGCTTCTTGTTCTTGAATAGATACTCCTTCTGAACAAGAACAAATTTTCTCAGATAGACGATTAAATTTTTTTATATCTCGCTGTTTATCTACCAAAAATCGCCTAACTTTTACACCAGAAAGTTTTGTTAATCCGGGAGAATAATAGTTCTCCCAAGATACATAATCTAATGCGGAAGTACTCAGTATTTCTGTATCCCAATGCTTAGACATTTGCTGGGCAATTTTTAGACAAAGTGTTTCAGCTCCACCATTAACTTCTAAACCACAGCGTTGGACAACAAAAGCAACTTTTATCATAATTTGTTTTCTGTTCTTTTAAGAGTCTCATATAATAAATAATCCCAATTATTTTTATTTTGAATAACTGTAAATTAAACTTTCACTTTCCATTCCCATAATTATATTTTCTACTTTTTCATACACGAATTCTTTTAAAAACCAGTCTCGCCTCTGCCGTTGTGCTTTAATAACTTTGGAACGTAATTCTTGATTTTTTGTCATAATTTTAGCAAGAGCAGCGATTTGGATAAAATCATCTTTGCTGTTAAACATTAATCCGGCTTTGCCTAAAGTTTCTGGAATAACGCTACTTTTATAAGCTAATATTGGAATATCAAACCACATAGCTTCAACTAATGGCACGCAAAATCCTTCATGTTCGCTCATAGACCAAAATAAATCTGCACTGCGATAGAAAGCTAATAGCTGAGCATCGTTTACTTGTCCTGGAAGCATCACAGAGTTAGTTATCCCAAGCTGTTCGATGGCATTCATTAAATGACAGTAGTAAGGGTCATTTGTTTCACCAGAACCAACTAAAATCAACCTGGCATTACAATCCATTGTTAAATAAGCAGAAAAAGCTTTTAACAAATCATCTTGTCTTTTATTTGGTGCAAGACGACCTACAAAAAGTAAATTAGTTTTACCATCCTGCAACTTGTGCATCAGTTCAGCGTCGGCAGGTATATCCCATTTACTAGGGTCTATAATAATTGGGAGTACTCCCGGTTGAGAAAATCCACATTCAACAAGCTCCGTCGCATTGTAAGCAGAATCTCCAACTGATAAGGGAAAATATTTACTTAGTTGCTTAAGTTCTTTACGACCTTGTTCTAAAATTTTTGCAAACTCCGGTCGGTAAGGTTGAAAAAACTTAGCCGGTGTAATGTTGTGATAAATTAAGCATTTAGAAGCAGGATGAGATATTGCATATTTTGTAAGTTCGGAACCAATAGAATGATGATAAATTAAACCTGCTTTGTGACTAAATGATTTAGGATTAAATATACAAGCTTCGTTGACAATACGACAATCTAAATGCCGAACAAAAATATCAGATTTATAACCACATTTGCGTAAATAGTTTCTAATTGCTAATGCATGATTGGAAATAGCGTCACCATAAGCAAGGTTTGGTAGTAATTGATGGATTTCTTTAAGTTTTCTCAAGCTAGGTTTAGTTGTTATTTCTGTCGAACTTTTTGATAATCCCAATGCAGTTTCATAACGTGCTATAACTTTATCCCATACCGCATTTTCTTCAGCATAACTGCGACCATTTGCTCCGTATGCTGTTAATATTTTCTGTTCCGATTGGTCAACTGTAGCGAATAATTCTGCCCATTCTAATTCTGTTTCTGCTAGCCATCCACCTTGAGCAGACTCTACCGCGATCGCGGTAGCTAAACAGTTTCGATGAGCAGCAGTAGGTTTACCATAGAACCAAGCTTCCATGATTACCCGTGAGTAGCTTTCGTTCTGACTCGGTTGAAATAAAGCCAAGCAATTAGCTAATAATGCTTCTTTTTCTGACTCCGTGACTAAACCTAAATCAATTAATCCCTTGATGGTTTTAAGAAAAGCAGGATTACCAGGTCCGACAATGACCAATTTAAGATTAGAGTCTGGATGCTTTTGTTGGAAGGTAGTATAAGCTCTAATTAATAAATCTGTATTTTTAGTTGTATCTCGACGACCTAAACAAAGAATAAATCTTTCTTGCTTAATTTGAAAGTCTTTGATTAGATCGATTTGTGTATTGTTACTATGACTAACTTCTATTCCTGCACCTGCAACTATACTTTTAGGAATAATGCCAGATCCATATAAATTTCTTGCTAATTGGGCTTCACCTTCGCTAATAAATAATAAACCTTTTGCTGAGTGAAAAGTTTTCGCAACTTGTGGCAAATAAGCATAAGCTTCATCGTGCAAACAAGGCTGTAAAAAAGCACGACTAGCTACAATTTCTAAACCATTTAAAATAACTCCATAAAGATAAGGTAAAAATAAAAACGCCTTATATTGATCGTGATATTTTTTGAGATGGTTGAGTAAATCTTTAGAGTTAATATTCTCAGAACAAAATATAGCTGAATTCTCTAAACTTACTGGGTTAACTCCTGGTTTTAGATCGGAAGATAGTAAGCTTAATATCGAAGCATTAACAGCATCAAAATTAACGTGATCGCGCTTATCCACTTTGAAGCGTCGAATCTTCGAACCTTGTTCTTGGCTCAATCCAGATTTAAGCTGATTGACTGACCAATCATCCTGAAATGAACGACAGCAAGTTGTTAAAACTTCTACTTCATGTCCTCGCTTTAGTAAACGTGTTGCGACTTGCCAAGCTTGTTGTTCTGCTCCCCCCTTTAACTCTTTGCCAAACCAAGGGGTGATTATAGCGATAGATTTCATTTTTTATAACCAATGACTGCATAATCTTGCGCTCCATAAAAATATTCATTGAAGCGTTCAGCTAAATCTGAATCTGAAGGTATTGATATATCAGAATAGGGATGAAGTTTTATAATTTTTACTCTTTCTAAACCTTGTGATTCAGCTAAAAACTCTATTGTGGAACTGGGTAAAGGATTGCGATGAGTTGGATCAATGTAAAAATTACAACTACCAACCAGAATATTTTCTGGATTTGGCGTTTCAAAAATTACTAACCCTCCAGGTTTAATTACCCTGATAGCTTCAGCAAACAACGTCATCAGAGTTTCAAATGGCAAATGTTCAATAATATGAAAGCCCGTAATTGCACCTAAACTATTATCTTCTAAAGACTGTAGATAAGAAATAACATCAGATTCAATTACTTCAAATCCTCTGCTTAAACATTGCTCAATCATTACCCTATTGATGTCCAAACCTCGGGCTGTATACCCAGATTCACCTAATAACTCTAACCATTCTCCTCTACCACAACCTACATCTAAAATAGCTGAATCAGATGTACCAACTTTTGCTTGTTCAATTAATGGTAAATAAATTTTTAATCTATTAAAAATATCCTCACGACTACCGCGAAATTTCTCTTCAAAAGCAACGTAGAATGCATCTGATAAATGTTTTTCTTCATTAAGAAGATTTCCCAATTGTTCTTCATTAAAAGGTTCTGGTAAGCGTTTGCGAGCTTCTTCTAAAAACATTATAAGCAAACGTTTTTGCTGTACTAAGTCATTTTTGATATAACAATCATTTTGAATATAACTTCCATTCAATTCTTGGATTCTACTATTAAGATAATTCAAACGCTCATCCAAGGCTTTTGCTTGGCTATCTACTTGATTGATAACTTGGTTATCCACTTGATTCAATCGCTCATCTAAAACTTTAGTTTGGTTATCTATTTGATTGAAACGCTCATCGAAAACTTTAGTTTGGTTATTTATTTGATTGAAACGCTCATCGAAAACTTTAGTTTGGTTATTTATTTGATTGAAACGCTCATCGAAAACTTTAACTTGACTATCTACGTTATTAATGCGATTCTCCACACTATCTAAATGTTGATTAAATTGCGATCGCAAAAGTTCAACCTCTGTAACTAACTGACGATTCAACAGCGTAGACTGCTTTAAAGCATTGATTAGGTTTAAGTTAACTTCTCTTTGGTCTTTAAATATAAAGTTTACTATCTTTAAACAGTATTTCTTGATTTTTCCACTCAAGGTAAAAGGAAAGCGATTCAGCTTATCGGGCCACTTTGTTCGTACATCGGCTCTAGCTTCTGCATTCCGAAGTAATGCCTCAAGATAATTAAAATTAAAGTTTATTTTTACTGTATTATTTGAATTTACAAATAAAGATGGTTGAGTCTTATTATTACGCTGAGCAACTTCTTCTCGAATTTTATGCATCAATTCATCAACATCAATTTCGGGATTATTTGATTCAATCATAGTATTCTAAATATCTTGACTAGCTAAACAAATTGTTTCTTCAATAATTTTAACAGTCGATTTTAAATCAACTACACCATCACAAAAGCTTCCATTAATAACTTCAAATACAACTAATTCATCAACCCAGTCATAGCTAATTCCTTCCTCGGAATGGATACCGACTGTAAATGTGTAAATACCTTTATTTAAATGACAAGGAATTTGAAAACAAACTTTTAATTGCTGTCCAGCTTGTAAATCTGGCAAATCAACATTCATTAAATGAGTATTGATACCATATATCACCAAACCCATCAAGTTTCTCAAGGAAATTCCGACAATTAATTTTTCTAATTCTTCTTTTGCTTCTAAGGAAACTATAATTTGAAAAGTTGTTCCTGTTTCTACTTTATTAATTTTATTATTATCTAAATCGGTAATTTTAACGCTATTAATAACAGCTAATTGATTTCCATGTCTATTTAGTTTAGTTTCTGATTGACTATTGGCTACAAAATCATTATGATTTTCAACTTCTCTAATTTCTTTACTTAATCCTGGGGCTTGTTTTTCTTGCTTATCTTCCTGTTTGTCAGAACTGAGTAAAGCTATATAGTGATTTACGACTTCTTTAGGTTCTCCAACTTCTAATATTTTTCCATGCTCCATTAGCACAGCATTTTTACATAGCATTTTGACGCTAGAAGAATCATGAGAAACAAATAGAATTGTGACTCCTTGCTCTTTTAATTGACGAATGCGTTTCATGCAGCGTGCTTGAAATCTCGCATCTCCAACAGCCAATGCTTCATCTACTATTAATATGCTTGGTTCGGTGTTAGCAATAACCGCGAATGCTAATCTAACTACCATCCCACTAGAATAAGTCTTTACTGGCTCATCGATAAATTGACCTATTTCAGCAAAAGCAGCAATATCCTCAAATTTAGCCGCGATTTCTTCGTTACTTAAACCTAATATCCGCCCATTGAAAAATACATTCTGTCTTCCCGTAAATTCCGGATTAAACCCACTACCCAATTCTAATAAAGCTGAAATCCGACCGTTAACAAATACATGTCCCGTCGTCGGTGTCAATGTTCCAGCAATAATCTGTAACAGCGTACTTTTTCCAGAACCATTTTGACCGATAATCCCTAAAGTTTCACCTTTGAAAACTTCTAAATCAATATCTTTTAAAGCCCAAAATTCTTCAGCCTGACTTTTTCCCGGTAGCAGAATTTCTTTGAGCCGATCCACTGGACGAGCATACCGCTTGTAACATTTTGAAATGTTCTTTAGGGAAATTGCAATTTCCTCACTCATAACACCACATTTTTACTATTACAATTCAGATTCCTTACTCAACAAAACCCTCAATAGGCAATTAGAGAATTAAGCTATCAAAGTTTTTAGCGTATTACGAATAGTGGCATTATCTTTCACTGCTAATTTACTATTACCATTCGGAGAAACTAAACCTAAAGCCTGTAAGTCTGCTTCCACCATCAACTTGGCTAACTCTTCAAAACTAACAGTCCGCTTCCAACCAAGCTTTTGTTTGGCTTTATCTGCATTACCAACTAACAAATCAACTTCTGCTGGACGTAAATACCGCTCATCAAAGGCTACATAATCTTCCCAATTAAGGTTGACATATCTAAAGGCAATATCCAAAAACTCCTTTACTGAATGGGTTTCACCTGTGGCAATGACATAATCATCGGCTCGTTCTTGTTGCAACATTAACCACATTGCCTGTACGTAATCTTTTGCGTAACCCCAGTCTCGCTTTGCATCAAGATTACCCATGTACAATTTTTTCTGCTTTCCTGCTACTATCCCAGCAACAGCACGGGTGATTTTACGAGTAACAAAAGTTTCTCCACGACGAGGTGATTCGTGATTAAATAATATTCCGTTACAGGCAAACAATCCGTAAGATTCGCGATAGTTCACTGTCTGCCAATGAGCAAATGCCTTAGCACAAGCATAGGGACTGCGGGGATAAAATGGTGTATCCTCCAATTGGGGCACTTCTCGCACTTTACCAAACATTTCTGAAGAACCTGCCTGATAAAAACGCACATCAAGCCCAGTACGTTTTTGATAATCTCGTAATGCTTCTAGCAAGCGCAATGTACCCATTCCCACAGCATCTGCTGTATATTCAGGCGAATCAAAGCTGACACGTACATGAGATTGAGCGCCTAAATTATAAATCTCGTCTGGTTTTACGTTTTCTAAAATACGACGTAAAGTAGTGCCATCGGTTAAATCGCCATAGTGGAGGAATAACCTTGCATCGTCACTATGAGGATCGGTATAAATATGGTCAATCCGATCGGTGTTAAAAGTAGAAGTACGGCGAATGATACCGTGAACTTCATAACCCTTTTCTAATAACAACTCGCTTAAATAAGAACCATCTTGACCCGTTATACCTGTAATTAATGCCCTCTTAGCCATGCTTTATCTCCCTGTAATTTCACATGAATAGAAAAGTATACTAAAGAACATCTGCAAAACCCGGACGTAATTTTCTGTAGGTTAAAACACCGACAAAAAACACAATTCCCGATATAGTAAAAGCTACTCCCAACTCTCCCCAATGCTTCACCTCCCCCACTAAAACAAAGTCGCGGTAAATCTCTACAATTGCCGCTAGTGGATTTAACCACAATACCCAGTTTCGCCAACTCTCCGGAATTGATGTAATCGGATAAACTATCGGCGTAATATAAAACCAAATATTAAGAATAACATTTAACGTCTGTGGAATATCCCGTAAAAATACGGTTAATCCTGCTGCCAAGTAACCCAAACCAGCGGTAAGTAGTAGCTGCGGTAGCCAAACTAAAGGTAACAACGCCAGTGTAGTATGTAAGGTACCCGAAGATAAAGCGACAAAAAAAATCAGCATTATCAACCCAAAAGAACTTTCGATGAAAGCAGAGAAAATCGGTACTAAAGGCAGTAAACTAAGAGGAAATACCACTTTTTTAACTAAATTTGGCTGACCGATTACCGAACCAGCAGATTGAACTAAACCAGTGCTAAATGCAATCCAAGGAAGTAATCCTGCAAATAGCCACAATCCAAACGATACATTCTCATTTGCGGGTAACCCTTTGAGAGTTAACTTAACTTTTAAAACTACAGAAAACACGTAAGTGTAAATCAGTAGTTGTGAAAGCGGATTAACTATAGACCATAAATTACCTAAAACAGAGCCTTTATACCGCGCTTCTAAGTCACGTCTTACCAAAGTTCTTAATAAATCAAACTTTGTCCACCACCGATCGCTAATCGGTAAAACTCGTCTCAACCTACCCGAAATGCTTGCAAATAATTGCATTGTTCGCATAGACTTCCTATTCCTCACACTTTAATTATCAGTTCGCAATCTTCGGTTAAATCTAATTAACAATCGTTAAAAACCTGAATCATTCTTCTTTATAAGCAACTGTCTACAGGAAATATTTCTTAAACAATGGTTATCAAAGTTACTTATACTCGTTCTCACAAACAAAATTTTTAAATAATCATACAACGAATTGGTTAATTGGGCATGGGGCATTGGGTATTGAGAGTATTAATTTTTGAACTTATAACTCATAACTCTTAACTCATAACTCATAACTCATAACTCCTCATCTTCCCCAGAAGTCCCTAATTCAGCTAAACTTAGTCTTGGTTTAGTGCATTTATTTCATCATTTATCATTTGGCATGGAAGTAGGACAAAAAGTTAAGGTAGTTCGTTTGCGCGATCGCTTATCTGCCAGAAATACATCTGGAAAGTTAGGACTCGTCGGTACCATCAAAGATTTCAAAATAACTGATGGTATGGGTGTTGGCTGCGTGGTAAAGTTTGATGACAATTCTGCCACTTGGTTTTTTGAAGATGAACTAAAAGTTGTGCCTTCTTAGGGAAGCGTCTCAAATAAATCTGCTGTTAAGTTGAAGACGATCGATTAGGCGGAAATTGGAATTTAGAAAATGTCCCAGATATTGACCTTTTTAGGTGAAAGCAGTGCGGCTCGAACAAAAATTGCGATCGCGTCTGCTAAATACGAAGCAAATCAAGGAAAACGGGTACTTTTGGCAAGTGGTGCCGAACCCGTTTTACCCGTTATTTTGGGTGCGGATTTAGGCCCGATCCTCAAGAAATTGGCGCTAATTTACAAGCAGTACAGTTTCAATCTTCCGTATTGTTAGAACGCAATTGGGAAGAAGTCAAGAAACTAGAAGCGCAATATCTCAAAACACCTATTCTTAAAGACGTATACGGACAAGAATTATCAATCTTACCTGGGATGGATGGCGCTTTAGCACTCAATGCTATCCGCGAATATTTTGAAAGTGGAAAATACGACGCTATTGTCTACAACGGTACGGGCGATTTAAATACTTTGCGGATGTTGGGAATGCCCGAATCTATCAGCTGGTACGTGCGGCGTTTCCGGCAATTATTTGTGAATTCGGATTTAGGCAGAACAATTTCTGATTCACCTTTCATCCAACCCTTGATTTCCACTTTTCTCAATGTCAACCCAATGGCAGATAATTTTGCTCAACCTACAAACCAAGCTACTAATATCTTGGACAAAGGTAAGCAAGTGCTTGCTAATCCCCAGCAATTTAGCGCTTTCTTGGTAACAACTTCAGATCCTATTGAAGTGGTAACGAGTCGTTATCTGTGGGGAAGCGCTCAACAGGTTGGTTTAACTATTGGTGGCGTTATTGTTATTTCTCCCGATGGCAATTCAAATGTCTCCGAAGACTTTACTCCCTTACAAGTAACCAATATCCCAGACATTAAAGAAGGTAACTGGCAGCCATTAATAGATGCCTTACCTGACTTTACCGTACAGACACAACAAGCCCCCAGACCTATAGAAATTGATGTCAATGCCCGTCAGGTACGCTTATTCCTGCCAGGTTTTGACAAAAAGCAAGTCAAACTTACTCAATATGGGCCAGAAGTCACCATAGAAGCAGGAGATCAAAGAAGAAATATCTTACTACCTCCAGCCCTCAGTGGTAAACCCGTAGCCGGTGCGAAATTTCAAAACCAATATTTGATAATTTCGTTTTGAAAGAGTTAATTGTTAGTTGTTAGTTGTTAGTGGTTAGGAGTTAGAAATTAGAAGTTAGCAGTTAGGAGTTAATAATTAAATTTCTCTCCCCCTCTACCCCCTCTACCCCCTCTCTCTTCACAATTCCCAAAATATAAAAATGTCTGAATCAACTCAACCAAAATCTGAAGCTGCCAGCAGCAGTGCCAAAGCCAGACAGTTGCTAGGAATGAAGGGTGCAGCCTCTGGTGAAACTTCTATATGGAAAATTCGCTTGCAGTTAATGAAGCCGATTACCTGGATTCCCCTGATTTGGGGAGTTGTATGCGGTGCGGCTTCTTCAGGTAACTACACTTGGCAGACAGAAAATGTTCTCAAGTCAGCGGCTTGTATGTTGCTTGCCGGACCAATTTTGGCGGGTTATACCCAAACTTTAAACGAATATTACGATCGCGAAATTGATGCTGTCAACGAGCCTTATCGTCCGATTCCTTCCGGTGCAATTCCTTTACCCCAGGTAATTACGCAAATTTGGGTATTAATGATTGCCGGATTAGGTTTGGCTTTTGCTTTAGATAAATGGGCGGGAAATGATTTTCCTACAATTACAGTCATCGCCGTACTTGGTGTTTTAATCGCCTATATTTATTCAGCCCCGCCGTTGAAACTTAAGCAAAATGGTTGGTTGGGTGGTTATGCCCTTGGTGCCAGCTACATCGCTTTTCCTTGGTGTACGGGTCATGCATTATTCGGCGAACTAAATTGGAAAGTAGTAGTATTTACCGTTGTATATAGTTTGGCTGGCTTAGGAATTGCCATTGTTAACGACTTTAAGAGTGTAGAAGGTGATAAGCAATTTGGATTGAAATCTTTACCAGTAGTCTTTGGTATTAAAAAAGCAGCTTGGATTTGCGCTGGAATGATTGATATATTCCAAGTTGCGATCGCGGCATATCTAATTTACCTGCACCAGAATTTGTACGCTGCAATACTACTTTTACTAGTAATTCCTCAAATCACATTGCAAGATATGTACTTCCTGCGCGACCCCCTAGAAAACGATGTAAAATATCAAGCTAGTGCCCAACCATTCTTAGTATTAGGAATGTTAGTTGCGGGTATCGCACTGGGTCATTCCGGTGTTTAAATAATTAGGGCATAGGGCATAGGGCATAGGGCATAGGGCATAGGGCATAGGGCATTAGTTTTTTTTATAAACTTTGACTTCTGACCTCTAACCTTTGACCTTTGACCTTTAACCTTTAACTTCTAACCTTTGACCTTTGACCTCTAACCTTTAACCTGAAAATCGTGTTTCAAATACTTTATTACTTCGTTAATGCGATTCAACCGTTTTTAGTGCCTATTTGCTTTGTCAGTGCTTGGGGATTAATTATTCTATTCACCTGGAGTCTGTGGACGGCAGCGCGAGATAGCGTGAAGACAGCACAGAAAATGTATCAAATTCCATGTTCTGGTTGTCAATATTTTACTGATGATTATCGCTTAAAATGCACGGTCAATCCTACTATGGCTAATACCGAAGAAGCAATAGAATGTATGGATTATCAGGCTAAAACAAATCCCATGTTGTATTAGTTATTGATGAACTGTACCCGCCGGGTGATAATTGATAATTGTTCATTGATAAGCTGATGTGCAGCTAAATTAGATAATGCGTTAGCAAAGCGTGTCCGGAGGACATAAATTTGAAAAGGCTGTAGTGTGAGCATCTTGCTCACTAGTACTATACAAATTAAATGCGTAGCAGCTTAACTGATTCATGTTTGTTAAAAAACTGTTAGATTGTCCAGAGTTTATCGCGGGTGACAATACTATTTTGCGAGAATTGCTTCACCCCGATAAACAATCTCTAGAATTACGTTATAGTTTTGCTCATGCAACATTACCAGTCGGAAAAACTTCTCAACCCCATTCTTTAACGACTTCGGAAGTTTATTATATTCTTAGTGGTAAAGGAGAAATGCACATTGACGATGAAATCAAAACGATCGAACCTGGTGATGCTGTGTATATTCCTCCTAATGCAAAGCAGTTTGTTCGCAGTTGTGGTACCGAACCATTAACATTTATTTGCATCGTAGATCCAGCTTGGCGTAAAGAAGATGAAACGGTTTACTAAGCTTCAAAATCAAACACAATTATATCGTCAATGCAGGGTAAAATTTTTGCTTTCACTCGTTCGTGTTCTGGATGAGGTAAATAATTATCCCGTGCTTTTATACTCTCGAAAGTTGTTAAAAAGCCGTGGTTAAAATCTTTATTCAATCCTTCATCACTAGAATAACTACCGGCAGAAAAATAGATGATACCCGGAATTAATGTTTTTAAATCCGCTAATTGACTGAATAAGTCTTCTATTTGATCGGCAGTTATTTCTGGTTTAAATTTCAAAAGAGCCATATGTTGAATTTGAGGCATTTGTTTTTATTACCTAATCAATTATGTAAATATTCTTTCCTAAAAATATTATCTTAAGAAGCATAGAAAAGCCTAATTAAAAGATTCATATTTAATAAATAGCTCAAAGGATCAATTTCTTACTAATCTTAATTACATCAAAAATATGCAGCGTCCTTTGGTTTACTTCAGCAAATTGTTTATCCTATCATTAGGAATATTTCTCATTTATACTTTACCGAATTGTGCTGCCGAACCAACAAAAATATCCTGTTCGCAAAAATTTTCTAACAGTCAATGCGTTGATAATTTAAATCAAATATTACCGGAACTAAAAAAAGCCAAAGTGGTATATCTGGGAGAAACTCATGACAGTTCCCAAGATCATCAAAATCAGTTAAAAATTCTTCAAGAATTATATAAAAATAATCCAAAAATTGCGATTGGGATGGAAATGTTTCAACGTCCTTTTCAAGAAGTTATCAACCAATATCTCGCAGGCAAAATTACTGAAACAGAACTAGTAAAAAGAAGCGAATATAAAGAACGCTGGGGTTTTGATTGGGAACTTTATGCTCCTATCTTACGGTTTGCCAAAGAAAAAAAAATACCCGTTTTAGCTTTAAATACTCCTAGTGAAATTAGCCGTAAAGTTGCAAGAGAAGGGATAGAAAAGCTCACAAGTTCAGAAAGACAACTGATTCCGCCCATAACAGAAATTCGTTTAGACAATATAGAATATCGTCAAATGGTATTGAAAGTATTTGAACAACATCAAACTGCGGGACATGGTAATAGTAATAGTGCAAATCGTTTTTTTCTAGCTCAAGTATTGTGGGATGAAACAATGGCGGATGGTATTGCCAAATTCGTCAAAGCTAACCCCGATTATCAAGTGGTTGTTTTAGCAGGGCAAGGACATATTGTATATGGGTATGGTATCCCTAGCCGTGTAGAAAGACGAATTCAAGATAAAGATAAAAATAAAAATAAATTCATTCAGCGATCGGTTTTGTTGAGCGTACCCGATATTACACCTGTAGAGAAAGATAAAGCGATCGCCGACTTTATATTAGAATAAGCAAACTTTCAGCAAAATCATAATTCTTTAAATCCATGTGTTTGCATCCACTATCACGACTTATATCACCTTGAAGTAGCCCAATTAGAGCGCATCCGAATGGGGAAATACATGGTAAGCGGAGTGCATGGACTTAAAGTATCAGTTTTTCATCATTCACTCAAGCCACAAGAATATGACGGTTTTTTAGATGAAGCCCGGATTGCTATTCATGAAGGGTTGACTCGCCCTACTGCTTTTAGCATTATTAAAGCATTTCTCTGGATAATATTATTAATGCTTCAAGGAATAAATGCTTTTGCAGTTGTAATTCGTCATATTAAAAGCATGAAAGATAAGCAAAGAGAATTTTCTACTAGTTATATAAGTTCTTGCGGTTGAAAGTAAAATGTTCTGCTTAAAAATTATTTAATGTCAGCGACAGTAATTTTAACCAGAATGAAATATTTATCTATGTTGAAAAACCCGGTTTTTGACAAAACCGGGCTTCTGCTCGCGAACGATCTAATAATGCTATATCAATCAATCATTTCATCATATTGTTATCTAAATCGGGAGTACTTCTTTGAGCAGTATCTCCATACATCTCACCTAAATCTTTTACAGCTTCAGCAGATTCTTTACCAATTCTCTTAACTCTTTGAAGGGGAGCATCTTCTGTTTGACGAGCTTCCTTATTCCATTCTCCTACAGTTTTAGGTCTATCAGAATCGTTTTGATTTACTAATTTATCAACTTTATTAGTAACAGCTTCACTCCTATCTGAGAGAGCAAAACTTGTATTTAGCACTAAAAACCCAGCTAAAACAACAGCCAAAAAACTTTTAACCTGAAGCTGTTTAAATGCAAAACTGATATTAGCGATCGCGCTCTTAATTATATTTTTCATCACAAAATTTTGTTAGCTCATTTCCAATAGTTTTAACTGATTCAGCACATCTATAGGCTCACTTCAAATACAGGTGGGCAATTTGCTTTAGAAATTTATTTAAAAACCAGCTTAATACCGCTTGGTTAAAATACGCTTCTAAACTCTAGTACTCAGCCACATTAATTATGAGGAGTAGCACATTCTTATTAAGAGCGTCTCGCTCCCTGGTGGCAACGATCGAGACGTATGTCTTTCAGGCAGGCATCGTTAGCGGAGCGAGACGATAGTCTTATAGATGCACTCCCCCAACCCCTTATAACTTATGCGATCAAGTACTAGTACTCCGCCACATTAATTATGATGGGTTTGCGTAGTGCGAGCATCTTGCTCGCTCGATAGCGCCAGCGAGCAAGATGCTCGCAATACGAATGTGCTACCCCTCATAACTTATGTGGTGAACCACTAGTATTAACCGAATAGTATTAAAATCCAATCTATTTCAAAGCAAGATTAGTTGTACTGAATACAAATCAAGATTACCTATAAATGATCTAATCATCCCTCTAACAGAAGTTATAGTTTGGTTACTGTACTTAAGATAGATTTTATTTTTGATGATAAATGTTTACTTCCTAATCCCCACTAGGGATTAGAGGCAATTTCAATTAAGTAATTAAACAAAATTAATTACACATTGTCATTGCGAGTGGAACGAAGCAACCGCAAGGGCTGGGATTACTATCTCTTTACCCTAACGGCTCAGCAAGCTGAACAGAGACGCTCCGCTAACGCACAGCGAATAATGACGGTAAATATTTTTGTTCACCTTCTTAGTAAGTTTTACCATACAAAAGTAGATAAATTTCTTTCAATCCCTAATAGGGATTAGAGGTGATTTCAACTACCCGTATTCTTTGGGGTCGTCTTTCCCGTTGATTAAAGTTTCAATCCCTAATAGGGATTAGAGGTGATTTCAACCACTCGTATCTACTAATAGTATTCCCAATTTCGTTGTTTCAATCCCTAATAGGGATTAGAGGTGATTTCAACTGGTCGGCTTATCTCAACTTTCACGCGCATTATCAGTTTCAATCCCTAATAGGGATTAGAGGTGATTTCAACTTAGATGCAAGAGAGCTTGATAAAGCTTTGAATCGCGTTTCAATCCCTAATAGGGATTAGAGGTGATTTCAACTCACCAAGGATGAAAAAAGCAGAATGTTTGAAATGTTTCAATCCCTAATAGGGATTAGAGGTGATTTCAACTTCGGTCGCACGAGCGGGACAATTAGGAAGGCTTGTTTCAATCCCTAATAGGGATTAGAGGTGATTTCAACCCCGATAAATCTATCTGTACGTAATAGCAGTCCAGTATGTTTCAATCCCTAATAGGGATTAGAGGTGATTTCAACTGTTGGGGAGCAGCAATTGAGAGGATATGGCGATCGTTTCAATCCCTAATAGGGATTAGAGGTGATTTCAACTCATTTGCATAGAGGTGTACAAGTAAATCTATGCGTTTCAATCCCTAATAGGGATTAGAGGTGATTTCAACTCCAGGTTCAGAAACTTCGTATTTCGCTGTTTTTAGTTTCAATCCCTAATAGGGATTAGAGGTGATTTCAACTGGATCTTTCACCGTTTGCTGAAAATTGGTTGAGGTTTCAATCCCTAATAGGGATTAGAGGTGATTTCAACTAGGAATTATTGCGGTACTTCTTTCGTAGATCGTCTGTTTCAATCCCTAATAGGGATTAGAGGTGATTTCAACTGATGAATTCTATTATCAGCGTTAATCGCATCATAAGTTTCAATCCCTAATAGGGATTAGAGGTGATTTCAACTTTTAGCATTTACAAAGTCAATAGTAGCTAAATCGTTTCAATCCCTAATAGGGATTAGAGGTGATTTCAACGCCCTGATGCATCCACACGATTTAGTTTGATTTTGGTTTCAATCCCTAATAGGGATTAGAGGTGATTTCAACTCCTCTAAGAATTTGGCAACGGGAAATAAAGCTAGTTTCAATCCCTAATAGGGATTAGAGGTGATTTCAACTCCGGCAATCCCTTGCTGCGTCCGGATGGGCGAACTAGGGTTTCAATCCCTAATAGGGATTAGAGGTGATTTCAACTACGAGTCAACCGTGGAGAGGAGGGTGTATTTCGGTTTCAATCCCTAATAGGGATTAGAGGTGATTTCAACTTCCCATGTACAAAACTAATTAAAAAGGAATTTCGTTTCAATCCCTAATAGGGATTAGAGGTGATTTCAACTTGGTTCATGGAGCAAAGCAACAAAATGGTATCGTTTCAATCCCTAATAGGGATTAGAGGTGATTTCAACCGCTCAAATGGTGGGTCGATATTGCGGCAAGTTGTGGTTTCAATCCCTAATAGGGATTAGAGGTGATTTCAACGGGGGTTTTCGCGAGCGCAATAATTGATTCCCCTGTTTCAATCCCTAATAGGGATTAGAGGTGATTTCAACATATAGAAAGCAGAATCTAGGGTTTTACACATTGTTTCAATCCCTAATAGGGATTAGAGGTGATTTCAACCTCTGCATTCTCAGCCGCATCAAAACTCGTCTCCGGTTTCAATCCCTAATAGGGATTAGAGGTGATTTCAACATCAGGTGTGCCTTCGCATTCGTAAACCTTGATTTGTTTCAATCCCTAATAGGGATTAGAGGTGATTTCAACTCAGTAACGCTAACAGTCAGGTCTTGGGTTACAGTTTCAATCCCTAATAGGGATTAGAGGTGATTTCAACGTTGGTTTATCTACAGTCCCTAGTTCGCGCAAAATGTTTCAATCCCTAATAGGGATTAGAGGTGATTTCAACGGTCTTCCCCAGTATAGGGTAGGGTCAGTGTGTAAGTTTCAATCCCTAATAGGGATTAGAGGTGATTTCAACACGCACATACCCCAATCCGGATAGTTATGAGTCGTTTCAATCCCTAATAGGGATTAGAGGTGATTTCAACCTTAGGTGGCGGCGGTGGTGGCGGCGGTGGTGGCGTTTCAATCCCTAATAGGGATTAGAGGTGATTTCAACCCTACATCTGTTTCCAGCATATCTTCCAGCAGCGATTTCCTGTTTCAATCCCTAATAGGGATTAGAGGTGATTTCAACTTACTTTGAGGTGTTTACGAGCAAGCTTATTTCTAGTTTCAATCCCTAATAGGGATTAGAGGTGATTTCAACAATAATTGCGGAGTGGTTAAGGATATTCTTCTCCCGTTTCAATCCCTAATAGGGATTAGAGGTGATTTCAACCTGTATGGCGATAGCTCAAACGCCGGACAACTTAAGTTTCAATCCCTAATAGGGATTAGAGGTGATTTCAACGAGCATTGCCAAACTTAACTCCACCGGGAATAAAAGTTTCAATCCCTAATAGGGATTAGAGGTGATTTCAACTCACTTTCGTTTCTAGCCATTAACCGCATAAAATTGTTTCAATCCCTAATAGGGATTAGAGGTGATTTCAACACCCCTTTACTCTACAAAAGGCAAAAGCGACAAAGTTTCAATCCCTAATAGGGATTAGAGGTGATTTCAACCATTGTTGGGCGGTGCGTACTCTTGAGTTTGGCTTGGTTTCAATCCCTAATAGGGATTAGAGGTGATTTCAACTCCCAAACAGAAATTAATAAGTTAGGTCAAAATTAGTTTCAATCCCTAATAGGGATTAGAGGTGATTTCAACATTTTATCAATTCAGGTAGGTTTGATAATGCAATGTTTCAATCCCTAATAGGGATTAGAGGTGATTTCAACCGCATGGTACGTACTATTCAGCGAATACATTACCTTAGTTTCAATCCCTAATAGGGATTAGAGGTGATTTCAACCAGAGCGAGCCAAGAAAGCGCGTTACCGGCCAAGGTTTCAATCCCTAATAGGGATTAGAGGTGATTTCAACTGCGGGCATCTGAAAGCCTTTAAATATATGGTTTTCAAGGTTCGGTTGCGCGGATGACCTAATAATAGCATGGTAAAAGGAGATAGAGAAGGGGCAAAATTGCTGAAACCCAGTCCAGGCAAGGTGCGCGGATGATTGTATGGAAAATAATGCTTCAAAAGCTTATCTAATATGGGATTCAGCGATTATTTTTTCAAGTGATTTTTCAACACCTTACCATCCGCGCAAATACCTTACCACCACTTAAGTTGTAAATAACCGCGTTCGGATAGGGCAATTTCTTTTTCACCTACCCATTCTTCAACGGGCTTATAAGTACCGAAAACACGATCCCACCAATCTACAGCTAAACCAAAGTTATGCTCCCACATTCCGTATTTGTGATGTACGTAATGTACCGGCATTTTCATCCAGAAGCATTTTGTAGGATTTTCGTGCTGTAATTGATGGGCGTAAGCTGAAAAAGCTGCATAGCTTAAACTTCCCAGTAACCAACCCAAACCAGCACTCCAAGAGAAGAAAAACATTACTGGTAAGACAACCAAGCTACCAACTACGTAATCGCGGAATTCCCAAATTACACCTTGTCCTTCATTACGACGATGATGATCGCGATGACGTTCGCCAATTTTACGGTTAACGTGCATTAAGCGATGCAGCCAGTATTCCACTAAACTTGCAAGCACGAAGGCAATGAGAAAACAAATTATTGCTGTTGAAGCACTCAATAATACGGGGTTCATATAAGGTTTTGAAGGAATAACTGTCTCGTAGTTTATCGTAACAATTTATCGCCACGATAATTGCGTACAACATTACTTTATTGAGATAGTTTATTGAGACGTAAAAAAGGTTAGATAGGTTGCAGGGAACAGCCAAGAATTAGAAGATTTGTAGTTGCGTAGCGCTTCTTATTGGAGGCGAGTCACCGCGCAACTACGAACAAGCTTATTTTCGTTTTATCTTTAAATTTGAGATTGTAAATGTGTAGCAATTTCTTGCAATGTTTGGGACACGGAACGGGGTTGCCAGCCTAGTTTTTCACGCGCTTTTTTTGCGTCAACTCGCACGCAGCGGTCGTACAAATAATGTAAACGCTCTTTGCCTATTGGTGGATTCCATGATAATAAACTTCCTATAGGGTCGAGAATATTACCAGCAAGTCTAACTATTGGTTGCGGAACTTCGGTTGGTGTGGAAATACCAGTTTGTTCGCTGATGATTTCAAACATTTCGCGGGAAGGTATTTCGCCAGCAGAAATTATATAATGTTCTCCTCGTTCGCCTTTTTCTGCTGCTAATATCATCGCACTTACAAGGTCATCTACATGAACTATTCCTGTCATGCGATCGCCAGCTACCCAAAGTTTTAATTTACCTTGCAAAAATAGTTTAAATATGGGGCCAAAATGAGGATCGTCTGGGCCAAATATGCCGGATGGCATGACGCTAACTACGGGAAAACCGATGACGGCGTAATTATCAACTAGTTGCTGTGCTTCATATTTGGTGCTGTCGTAAGCAGAAGAGAAGTTTTCTTGAGTTCTTTCAAAAGTTTCATCAACTACTTCGCCATTGGTATCGCCATAAATGCCGATGGTGCTGCAATAAACCATTTTTAAAATTTCCATTTCTTTGGCAACTTCTAAAACGGCTTGAGTTCCTTCGACGTTTACCCGTTCCATTTTCGCAGCATCAACTAAACCTAGTTCGACAAAAGCTGCTGTATGGAATACCGTATCAACATCCTGCATCGCTTGATGTAGGGCATTGCGATCGGTAATGTCCCCTTTGACTAACTGTATTCCTGTATCTTCTAATCTTGTTAAATCGCTGGATTCTCGCACTAGCCCAACAACCGAATCGCCGCGCTGCACTAGCGCTTTTACTAAGTGCGAACCCGTAAAACCATTGGCACCTGTAACTAAGGCTTTCATAACTGTTTCTCGTAAATTCGGTAAGTCTTGTAGATTTTGCCGCCTGCTGCTTCAACTAATTTTCTCGAAGGTGAGTTATCTTCCCATACAAAGGAAAGCTCTGCTCTTTTATAAGGTTTACCTTTCTTGATTCCCCCCTGCATTCCCAAATAAATTAAACCTAAAGGCACCATTTTACGACGATATTCTGGCAAGCTACAAATAACAATTACCCTTCCTTGGTCAATTTGGCGGCGGTACCATAGAAATTTAAGAATTCCCAACCAGTTTAGTTTACCGTTAACGTGTTTGAGGACAATATTATAATCGGGTAAACCCATCCAGCAGCCTATCATTTTACCATTGTCTTCAGCGATGGGAAATACGTCTGGATCTACTAAAGATTTTAGCTCTTTTGCCTCATCCATAAATTCCTCTTCGGCACGAGGAGTAGCACTATAATTGTTGGCAAAAGCGGTATTAAATAATTGGTAAAGACTGCGGCAATCTTGTTCAAAACCTTCACCTTTAGTACGCAGGGGACGAAAATTAATTCCAGATTTACAAGCAATTTTATAACCTTTTTCAAATTTGGGGTCTAAAACAAGATCTAAAGGAAAATCATAAGCATAAGCATCATTTCCTTTGGAATAGCCAGCATGAACCATAAAATCAGGATAATAAGGCGGATTATAAGGTGTCATCATCATGGGCGGCTCATCAAAACTATCTACTAAAAATAGACAACTATTATGAGTAGATAAATTAATTGGTCCCCTAACAAAATTCATGCCTTTATCGCGCAACCATTGAGAAGCAGTTTCTAACAAACCTGTAGCAACTTCAAAATCTTCTACACATTCAAAATATCCGAAAAGCCCGACATTCTTACCTTCGCTTTCAATCAATCTATGATTTATAATCGCGACAATCCTTCCTAAAGGCTCGCCATTTTTCTGGGAAACAGCAATAAACTGCTGAAATTCACCGTATTCTAAAAAAGGATTATTTTCTGACGCTAATTGTTTAGCAATACTGCTGCGGATCGGTGGAACCCAATTGGGGTAATTTTTATATACTTTAAAAGGCACATCGAGGAATATTTCCCTTTGTGCATCTGTAGTTACAGGCATTACCTGAAAACTTTGTGTTTGAGTAACCATATTCACTGCTAAAGTTTTTAGGTTTAATGTAAAAAAGTTACAGCGTAATTTTTAATTATGATATTTTTATTGGGTTATTTTAATTATTTGGAAGAGGGAATGGGGAATAATTCGTAGGTTAGCTTCACGGCGCACGAATATAAATAATTGCCAACAAACAATTTAAATTGCGCCGTAACCCAACACTTAACCTGTTGCATTTACACAACGTAGGGTGTGTTATCGCGCAGCGTAACGCACCATTTGATTTCTATCGCTGCGTAATCGCTAAATCTATAACCTACCCTACAAACACAGACGTTGGGTTGCGCTCCGCTTAACCCAACCTACAAAGCGACTTTATAACCCCTCAAAATTAATGTGGAGTAAAGGTCTGTCCAATTAGTTATGATGGGTAATTCTATGTTCGTAGTTGGGACTTTAGTCCTCCGGAGCGATAAATCGCCAACTACAAAACTATCAATTTTAATGTGACATAACACTAGTGGTTCACCACATAAGTTATGAGGGGTAGCACATTCGTAGTGCGAGCATCTTGCTCGCTGGCGCTATCGAGCGAGCAAGATGCTCGCACTACGCAAACCCATCAAAATTAATGTGGTGAAGTACTAGTAACGCACCATCGAAAAATTCAGAAACCCGGTTTTTTTGAAAAACCGGGTTTCTAAAATCTTGACAATTCTTACAAACCAAGAATTACAACTATTGTGGAGTGGGCATCCCTGCCCGCCCTTTCTAATATCTTACCTAAGCGCTAACAACAGTCGCTGGCTTATATAAAAGCTCTCGCGTTTGTACCATTGCTTCAACCAAATTATCCATTTCTTCTTTAGTATGAAGCGCGTTTGCGGTAATTCTTAAGCGAGGTTTAGCAATAAACCAAATCGCAGATACCCAAATACCGTGGTGTTCCATCAAATGACGGGTGAACTGCTTGGGATTTAGTTCAGGTGGCATTAGTACGGGTATGACGTTAGTTTCGCCAATCGCAGCAAAATCATGTTCGATTAAACGCGATCGCAAGTAACGTGTATTAGCTTGCAGTGTTTCGACTAATTCAGGATTTTGTCTTACTTGACGAATACTTTCTAATGCTGCTGCTGTTGTTGGAGGTGGAAGAGAAATTGTACCGATGGAAGTTGGTGAAACATCCAATAAGTCAATCATTTCTGGCATATGAGAACTAATTGCCGCACCCGCCGAAGCTGCAAATTTAGAGAAGGTGGTCATAATTAATGGCACCATTCCCCGATCGAGTACTTGCTGGGGTGTAATTCCAAAATGGTCGTAAATACCGCCACCTTTAGCACCGATCGCACCACTGGCGTGAGCTTCATCCATCACGATAACGCTGCCGGGATAGTTTTCTAAAACGTCGAGCATCTCTGGTAATGGGGCAATATCGCCATCCATTGAGAATACTGCATCGGAAACTACCAAAATGCGGTCATTTGGCTTGGCGTAACGTCGCAATTTCCGCGCTAAATCATTTACGTCACAGTGACGATAGGCTTTGACGCGGACGGCCGGGCTGTGACTAAACATCTTCCCAGAACGATTGCTGGCATTGGTAACTGCCGAAAGTATGCAGCCGTGGTTGAGAACATCAGTCAAAATTAAGGTTTCTCTGGTGTTCCGAAAGCCAGGAAGATTAATTGCTAAATGGCAAAAACCATCTATTAATGCTTGCATTGCCATCCAAGCATTTAAGAATAAATGAGTATGCGGTAAATGTTTGAAAGCTGAAATTTCTTGCTCTAGCTGACGATGCAAGTCAATTCTGCCGCTTAATACGGAACAGGAACTATTAGATGTACCGTATTGCAAAATTGAATCGATCGCCGCTTGTCTTACTTCTTCCGACTGAACTAACCCTAAAACATCGTTAGTGCAGAATGTCAATAGTTTATATCGCTTACCATCGGCAGGATCTTCAACTTCGACTAAATTTCCATGTTTTTCATGGCAAATAAACTTATCTGGATAGAGACCACTTTGATAGAGTCCCTGCATATACTCTTCTACAACTTCCACGAATAACTCCTCTCACCTAATATTTGCCTATGGGCTTTTAATATATGTTTGCGGTTGAAAATTTACTTTGTACAATTAACCCATCTGTTATATCAGATGGTGTACCACCTTCCTAAGTAGAAGTTAAATTTGATTTGATTTCACCAGTCGAAGATAGGTAATTACCATTATTGCCATTGGATAGTTTTTTAGATTGTTGCACAAATTTTTCATATTGACCCACAATAACCCGTTGTAAGGCAATGATTGCTGGATTAATTTCTACATAACGTCTTTGGGGATTAGCTAGGTAGGTTTGTTGTTCGCTTTCAATCATCTCGGTGTCTTGATCGAGAAAATTTTTCAAGATAAACCGCCAAATGATTTTTGTTATCGGTTTTTGCAACGGTTTTACAAACCATTGAGGAAGGCGAATTTTGATAAACAATAGGGAAAAAGATTTTGTTAATTGTGCCCCCACTGGTTGACGCATCAGGTAAAGGGAAGATATTCCTTCCAAAGAACTGTGGTAATGAGGATAGCTATATTTAATTGTGACAGTACGAGTAGTAACTTCGTTCCCTTGTTCGCTGAATCCGAAAAACTTCGTCATCCAACCTTGATAAGATACCCGATATTGAGCAAATACGGATGCATCTGTTGCTTCCAAACTTATTAGTTCTGGATCGAACCAGCCCTGCAAGTTTTCATGTAAATAGCCGTGGAACACGTCCATCGTATTTTCGTTACAGATGGAGAAATGAGCTTTAAACTCTCCCGGTATGGGAATAGCCAGCCAGTTTTGGTCGTCATATTCTGGAACGTTCGGCAATTCAGCTTTTTCTGAATCCTCTACCGCTCCTGGAAAAATCCAAATCAAATCATATTTCTCTGTGACTGCATAACTTCGTGCTTTTGCACAGGGCAATTTTTGGTCTTTGGGAAAATAAGGAATGCTTTGGCAAACTCCTTCACCATCGAACTCCCAACCGTGATAGGGACAGGTGAGATTTTCCCCAGCCACTTTACCTTTATGTAAAGCAACACCTTTGTGCGGACAAGCATCTTCCATCGCATAAACTCGACCATTTTGGGAACGGTAAAGTGCGATCGCCGAATTCCAGATTATAACTGGCAATACTTGATTTGGCTTTAGCTCCGAGGCCCAAGTTGCAGGATACCAATAATTTGGATTGATACCAACTTCGCGCACCCGGTTTTGAACAGTTTGGCTCCTGAGAATTGGAGCTATTTCCATTACGATACTCCCTAATAAGTAATTAACTATATGAGCAATTACGACAGAAAGTTAGCGTATCATTCTATAAGACTTGCCGACAATCTTATTAGAAATTTACAAAGTTCTCAGTAATTAAGCAAGAACCTACGATTAAACAAAGCAAATATAAAACGAAAAATCGTTATCTTAGGCATTTTAATTTTCAATGGCTCAAATGTCACTTTTATTCCATAGTTTTATCTGATTTTCCGGAAATGTCGAGTGCCTTATGACACTTTTACGAACTTGTATATTAATTTGTATATTGTTTTCACTTAGACTAAGTATGTAATAAAACAACCTTGTTAAAAGATAGATGTGCGTTTAATCACTGATTTGTAATCGCAATTTATTTTTAGATTTTCTCATGTATATACATAAATCTTATGCTCAAGTGCTAAATAGTTAGCATCATCCTACAAATTAAAATTTAATTTTCAAGGACAACATAAAAGGCACAAATGCGATTAATATTCATCTGATACTCGAATAATTAAGAAAATCAGTTTAAATACTTAGAAGATAAAAAAGTGATATATTATGATGAAATTTTAAGCCGTTCGTAACTCCAATATTATATTTAGGACTTACGCACGGGTAACGTAACTATAGTCATTGCGAGGTAAGGAAGCAATCCCAAACGTTGGAAAATCATGGGGAGTGCGTAAGTCCTGATATTTAAGGAAACATCTTTAGAAACAAATTCATCAATAATGTTATCGCGGCAAAAAATTGTATTATTTTCTTATGGTATGGTGCAATATTTTTGAAATATCATTAGCTGCTAAGTAGCCTGATTGCCAATTATATAAAGGATTAGACCGTAGTAATTTTTAACTCTAAAGATTAATTATCGTTCGTACTAACTCTGAAAAAACAAAGAATTATATATAAAGATTGTTTTGACCTTATAAACATAGTTTTGTTATCGTTCGTACCGTAATAGCAAAAATTAATGTATCGACAACTACAATAGTAAAAAAGTAAGAATATATATCGTAAAATCTACAACTATCCGATCTCAGCCTGATAAAACCACTTCGGCAATGTTTTTCTAAATTGCTATAAAAATGCGAGTTTTACTGTTATATCCTCAGTTCCCGAAATCTTTTTGGTCTTTTGACAAGACTATAGAACTAATTGGACGCAAAGTAACTGTACCTCCTTTGGGGATAATTACGGTAGCGGCTATTCTACCTCAAGATTGGGAATTTCGACTAGTCGATCGCAATATTGGTTCTGAAACCGAAGCTGATTGGGAATGGGCACAATTAGTTATTGTTTCCGGAATGATTGTCCAGAAACCAGATATGCTGCACTTAATCCGCGAAGCAAAACGGCGTAACAAACTAGTTGCGGTAGGAGGTCCTTACGTAACTTCCGTACCCCAAGAAGCCCAAGAAGCTGGGGTAGATTTTTTAGTTTTAGATGAAGGAGAAATAACTTTACCTCTATTTGTAGAAGCCCTGCAAAGAGGCGAAACTTCGGGGATATTCCGTTCGGGTGGTGAAAAGCCCGATATTACTACTACGCCGATACCAAGATACGATTTACTTGAGATAAGTGCTTACAGCGATATGTCGGTGCAATTTTCTCGTGGTTGTCCTTACCAGTGTGAATTTTGCGACATTATCGTACTTTACGGACGTAAACCGCGTACCAAGACAAGTGCCCAACTGCTTGGCGAATTACAAACACTGTATGATTTAGGCTGGCGGAATTCGGTGTTTATGGTAGATGATAATTTTATCGGCAATAAACGTAATGTCAAGCTTCTACTTAAAGAACTTATTCCTTGGATGGCAGAGCGCGGTTATCCATTTAGCTTGCAGACAGAAGCTTCAGTAGATTTAGCACAAGACGAGGAACTGCTCGATTTAATGATTGCTGCTAACTTTAGCTCTGTATTTTTGGGAATTGAGACACCGGATACGGATAGTTTGTCATTAACCAAAAAGCATCAAAACACTCGTGATTCACTAGTAGAAGCCGTCCAAACAATTAATCGTAAAGGCTTGCGAGTCATGGCTGGCTTTATTCTCGGGTTCGACGGAGAAAAAGCTGGAGCAGGCGATCGCATTATTGATTTTGTGGAGACGACTGCAATTCCGAATGCAATGTTTGGTTTGCTGCAAGCTCTACCAAATACGGCGTTATGGCATCGATTAGAAAAAGAAGGACGTTTGTTAGAAATTGACCAAAAAGGTAATACGGGCAATCAAACAACCTCGTTAACTAATTTTGTCCCGACTCGTCCCATAGAAGAATTAGCCTCGGAATATGTCAAGTGTTTCTGGGAACTATACGAACCAAAAAAATACCTGGGACGGGTTTATCGCCATTACCTAGAAATGCAGCCTCGCCCTTACAAGAAAAAGTTTAAAATGCCAGAATTAGTCGAATTAAAGGCGCTATTAATTATTGTTTGGCGACAAGGTATTAAACGTAATACCCGCTTGCAATTCTGGAGTCAACTTTTCGGAATACTCAGGCATAATTCTAGAGTCTTAATTTCTTACATAACTATGTGCGCTCTTTTAGAGCATCATATTGATTACCGTCAGGTTGTTCAGAATGAAATTGAAGGGCAAATAGCAGATTATCGGGCAGCGAATCTCAAAGAAAAATCTCAACAAATCGAGATGAATGAATCTTTGGTTGTTTAGATTTAGGAAAATTACTTAATACCCAAAACCTCTCTCTAAAAATATCTACAGTGTACGCACAAGTCTTATTCAGTTGCTCCGTAACGTTTTGATCCCCCCTAACCCCCCTTAAAAAAGGGGGGAATCGGAGTTAAAGTCCCCCTTAAAAAGGGGGATTTAGGGGGATAGAGCCGAGATGTGTGTACACGGTAGCTACAAAGAGAGAGGTTTTAAAATCCTTATTCCCTCTTAGGGTAGGGGGGTTAGGTTTCCTGTAATATTTTTAAATCTTTTCAACATCAATGCAACGCGGCACAAAATACAGCGAAAAATTATCTTTAGTTTTAGTAGGTGTAGGGCAAAAAATATTCATGACTAGCAATTTATCTCAAGCTTCTTTACCGCAATTAAATCCACCTTCTCCGCGATTGAAGGTGATTATTTTTACTGTCATTCTTCATCTAGCAGTATTATTAGCATTCCTACCCCAAAACTTTAGCTGGGCTGCTGTAGGGGTAGCAGTGTTACTGCACTGGATGACAATCGGCTTGGGAATTGCTTTTGGTTTTCATCGTTTAGCAACCCATCGCAGCTTACAGGTTCCCAAATGGCTGGAGTATTTTCTGATTTTGTGCGGTACTTTGGCTCTTCAAGGTGGTGTACTTGGTTGGGTTGGATATCACCGCGTACATCATCTGCATTCTGACGAAAAAGGAGATCCTCATACACCCAATGAAGGTTTTTGGTGGAGTCACATTGGCTGGTTGATGCATACTGTTCCAGCTAAACCAGAACTTCCGCGCATGACAAAAGATATTGCCGATGATGCATTTTATCGTTTCTGTCATCGTTATTATATTGAACTGCAAGTCGCGTTGGGAGTTCTTTTATATTTGCTGGGTGGATGGCCTTTTGTAGTTTGGGGAATTTTTGTCCGCTTGTTTGTCGGGATTCACTCTACTATGTTCGTCAACAGCGTCTGTCATACCATCGGCTATCGTAATTATGATTCGGGCGATCGCTCTACTAACTGTTGGTGGGTTGCTCTACTAACTTTTGGTGAAGGCTGGCACAATAACCATCATGCTTTTCAATATTCTGCCCGTCATGGTTTGCAATGGTGGGAAATTGACATGACTTGGATGACGATTAGGTTACTACAATTTCTTAGATTAGCAACTAATGTTAAGCTTCCGCAGAAGTAATTTTTAAAAGGTTCGTAGTAAGGGCTTGAATCTTAAATCCGAGGACTAAAGTCCTTACTACAAACAGCTAGAGACGCTTTGGTATCGCGTCTCTATTTTATTGCAGCAATTAACAATCGATTGATAAGTAATTCGGCGTTAAAAATTCAAGGTATGTCATTGCGAGTGAAACGGAGTGAAACGTTCGCGGAGCGTGTCCGAAGGACTCAGCATTCACCTGAAAGGTGTAGATCATCTCAAGGGTTTCGGCTAATTTACATTTCGTTACTTAGTTCGTTTTATTTGTACCGACTTACTTACTAATGTAATTAGCTACTAGGAAATTAAAAAAAGTTACTATATATTTAATTATACAATTTTATAGTTAGATATTTACCTAAATACCATATTGTATTGTTTTTCATAATCTCAGGAACTCTGTATATATGACACAAACTCAAGCGGCAAATTTACAAAAAATCCAGGATAAAATTACTCCTTCTAGCCAGAATTGGAACAGTATTATATCTAAGCTACCCAGTGGAGAGCGCTATCTTTATCGACTTTTCAGCTTTATTGAAGCAGGTAATCTAACAGTAACTAACTCAGCAGGTAAAGTTTTTCATTTTGGCAACAGCGAATTGTCACCTGCCCTGCACCTAAATATTCACAATCCCAATACTTATGACCGTATTTTGGCATTTGGCGCACTTGGGTTTTGTGAAGCTTACATGGAAGGTTGGTGGGATGAGGAAAATAATAATCTGATCGAATTAATCGGTTTGTTTTATCGCAGCAACGTTTACTCGAAAGCCAACCAAAGGATAACAATTCCTTTAGTAATCAAAGTATTAACACAGAGGCTAAAAACAGTTCCCACTCAAATTCAGAACAGTCGTAAAAATGTACAGTATCACTACGATCTGGGGAACGATTTCTATAAGCTTTTTCTCGACTTTACTTTAACCTACTCTTGCGGTTATCAACTTAGAGAAACTGATACCCTCGAACAAATGCAGCTTCAGAAATACGAACTAATTTGTAAAAAACTGGCGCTGCAACCAGGAGAAACCCTAGTTGATATTGGTTGTGGATGGGGTGGAATGTTAATCTATGCTGCTGAGAAATATGGTGTTTCGGGAACAGGTATCACTCTTAGCGAAGAACAAGCAATATTGGCTAAAGAAAGAATTGACCAAAAAGGTTTAAGCGATAAAATAAAAATTGAGATTTGCGATTACCGAGAAATAAAAGGTCAATACGATAAATTTGTCAGCATTGGAATGTTTGAACACGTTGGCAAAGACAGTTTTACTACCTTTATGCAGAAAGCATCAGAACTTTTAGTTCCCAACGGAGTTGGTATGCTGCATACAATTGTCACTCAAAGTAAAGAACGAAATGGCGCTTGGAGTGCTAAATATATTTTCCCTGGTGGTTATGCGCCGCAACTTCATGAAATAATGAAAGAACTTCGGGCTACTAAACTACCAGTAGCTCATTGTGAGAATCTCAAACCTCACTATGCAGAAACTATGAAGCGCTGGGCAAAGAATTTTACTGAAAATCGAGAGAAAATTGCATCATTGAGTGCAAGTTATGATGAACGATTTTTACGGATGTGGTATCTTTATCTGCAATCTTTTGAAGCCTCGTTTCGTTACGGCAGCCTACACGTTCATCAAATCTTGTTTTACAAGGGTAAGCAATGGCCGTTGGATGTTCCTTTAAATTTTTCGTCTTAGGATGTTTGATTCTTGGATTATCCCCCCTTCCCCCCTTAGAAAAGGGGGTTTTAATTTTCAAATATCTTTATTTATTTATTTAATAAAGCGGAACAGTAAAAGCTTTGAACTATTCAAAATATAAAGTATGATTTTCCCTTCCGAGTAAGTAATTGGAGGGAATTTTGTTATACCAGTTGCCTATTCAAGATGAATAAATTCGTTTAATCTACTTGTAGTTCCAACATTGCGGACTGTACTTTTTGAAAAAAATACTGAAAGCATAAAGTTTTTTTGAAATAAGTTTCAATGCCTTTTTTATACAAATCAAATAACCATAACTGAGGAATTTTTTATTTATATGTCCGCATCGCTTCTAAGTAAAGAAACTCGCAAACAAATTCCAATTTTACTAGTATTACTTGCTTGTGGTAGCTTAACCACGATGACGGGAAGCTTAGTAGCACCAGTGATGCCAGAGGTTAAAGATCAACTTTTAGTTGACCCCCGGTGGTCGGGTATGCTCGTCAGTATGCACTGCCTAACAATCTTCTTATTTAGTCCAATATGTGGCATTTTAGCCGACCGTATTGGTAAAGCAAAAGTATTAATTCCGTCACTGATTTGCTACGCAATTTTTGGTAGTGCTGGGGCTTTCGCAAACAGCTTTACACCTTTATTAATATCGCGAGCATTGTTAGGAGCTGCCAGTGGGGGAATTGCTGCTGCGAGTATCGGCATTCTCAGCAGTATGTATGAAGGAGAGAAACGAACCCGCATCCTAGGTTACACCACTAGCGCATTGGCGATCGCCAGCATTATTTTTCCCCTGGTTGGTGGTTTAATTGGTAAATACAATTGGCGATTTACCTTTTTTATGTATGGTTTGGCTTTACCAGCAGCCTTACTAGCATACCTATTATTACCAAAGCGTAAACGCAATGGTTCTTCATCCTTAAATTTAGGTCAAAAAGACAAATTAATTGAAAGCTTGAGAGCTAGTAGTACCATAACTTTATTCACAGCTTTAGCTTTGACATCTGCCATATTTTATGTGGTAATTATCTACGCCCCCTTACATTTTAAAGAAGCCATCGGAGCCGATACAGTTCTTAATGGAGCAATTTTGGCATCGCGAGCTATTGGTGCGGCTGTCATCTCTGCTGTGGGTGCCAGTAAATTAGCCAAGCGTTTAGGAAGTGCTAAAGCTATAGCCTTGGGATTTATATTAATGGCAGTAACATTAATTACTATCCCTTTTGTAGAACAAGTTTATCTGATTCTACCTACAGCAATTATTTTTGGCATGGGATTTGGTATTGTCATGCCCAATCTATACGATGCTTTATCCAAATCAACCCCGAAGGAAGTACGTTCTAGCGTTTTAGCTATCGGCACAGGGGCTAGTAATTTAGGTCAATTTTTCTCGCCTATTTTGTTAGGACCAATTTGGAAATATGCCGGGATTGGAGTATTTTTTGTAGGAGCGGGCGTAGCTTTAATAACTACGTTTTTGAGCATTCAACAAGGCAAAGCACTGGAAACAGCAGACTACGATAAATAAAAACGCCGCTTTTAAATGTACTTGTGGAAACCTCACCCCCCTTCCCTCCTTGTTAAGGAAAGGGGTGCCAGAGGCGGGGTGAGGTAAAAGCTACAGTGCTGCTTTCAAAAAAGGAGTTGGGATTTAAACTTTTGGAATAATGATTTCTTCCTGAAATAATATCCTTACCCGAAGGTGATGGAATTATTTAAACTTCTTCTCTCTTACTCTTCCTCTACGCTCTCAGCGCCCTAGAAGGGTTTTTTAATCATTCCAATGAACCGGATTTGATATAAAACATAATCCCTATGAACAAACTTTTAAAAATTGGTTTAATAGCAATAATCCTATTTCTCGTAAATTCACCAACTGCACTCGCGCAACCTGAATCTCAAGTAACTTTACTGGCTGGTGGGGATGTAGAATGGTCAAGAATGGCGACAGAAAGTTTATTTCATCAGCAAATTATTCGATACAATTTAAAGTTTGCATCAAAACAGGAAGAAGCGCGTTATCCATTTCAGAAGATAAAGCCTGTATTAGAAGCAGCCGATATTGCTTTTGTTAATTTAGAAACTCCCCTATCGGATACTGCAAAGAAAAAGGGTGCTTTTCTAGCTCCAACTGCTTTTGCGGCGGGATTAAAATGGGCTGGTATTGATGTAGTTGCTACTGCTAACAACCACGCTCTTGATGCTGGAGTTGCAGGTTTAAAAGATACTTTAACAAGTTTATCTCAAGTTAGTTTACCTGCTGTTGGTAGCGGTAAAGATTTAGCTTCGGCTCGACTGCCATTTATTAGCGAAAAAAACGGCATTCGTTTGGGTTTTCTTGCTTATACAATGTCGGAAAATTCCGGAGATTCGAGTTATGCAAAACCGAATCGTGCTGGTGTCATGCCTACAGATTTATCTTTAATTCGAGAAGATATTCAAAAGTTACGTCCGAAAGTTGATTATGTAATATTATCTTTTCACTGGGGACTTAATGACAGTAAAAAACCGCCGTTTTGGGTTCGCAATTTAGCGCGTAAATCTATAGATGCTGGTGCTGACATTATTCTTGGGCACCATCCCCATTTTCCCCAAGGCATTGAAATTTATCAAGATAAACCGATAATTTACTGTTTAGGTAATTTAATTTTCGGTCATAATCATCCATATTGGACGGATAATTTTTTAGCTAAATTTATCCTTACTCCCAATCAAATTAAAAGCATTGAAATCCTGCCAGTAGCTGGAGAAAATCAAGATTTGGCACAACCTTTTTTGTTAAAAGGGGAAAGGGCTAAAAAGATTTTGAAACAAATTCAACAAAGAAGTCTGGCGTTAAAAACAAAAATGGATATAGTTGGAGATATTGGGGTTATTAATCCTAATAATGCTGCTCTCTCTAAAAACAGCGTAGATGATTTTATTTATGATTTAATGCTACCCAAACCTTTATGGCAGCTTTTAATTGCACTATCAACCGTGGGAATAATTTTGTGGTTTGGTATATCAAGATTATTTCGTAAAAGAAGACGTTTTGCTCGTAGATAATATTTATAAAAAGGTTCGTAGTAAGCGCTTTAGCGCATCCGATAAGAGGGGCTAAAGCGCAACTATGAACTAAGAAACTAATTCTTTCGATTTATTATCAGCTTCAAACTGATCTTCCCAAGCTTTATGACTAGCTTTTGCCTCCTGTACAATAGGAGTCGCAGTAATAAACTTATTAGCTAAAGAACTGATAAAAGAAAGTGGAAATTTTAAAGGGCGAGCAATATCTAGAAATAAAACTACGCGGTAGCCATCCGTATCATTCCAAACTTCATGGTAAAAAGTATCGTCGAAAATCAGACTTTTACCCTCTTCCCAATATTTGATTTCATCTGCTACTTGAATTTTACAATTTTCTTTGGGTTGTGGAACAATTAACCCCAAATGGTAACGAATCATTGTCTTGAGTTTACCGCGATGTTTGGGAATATGTTTACCGGGAGCAAGAATCGAGAAAAACGCCACTTTCATTCCTGGAATTTGTTCGAGTAATTTAGTAGTTTCGGGGCATCTTTCACAATTTTTGGTGGCTTTAAAACCAAATGCATAGAAAAAGTAGGTTTTCCAGCGATTATCGTTAGCAATACGAGATTGACGTTTAGAAATATCCTGAAAATTAGGCAATTCGTCTACCCTTTCCAGCACCCCTTCTAATTCTTTACGAATTACCATCCAGTTAGCTTCTAAATCTTTGCTCCAAGGAAATTTTTCTTTCTCAAAAAAAACAGAATCGCCAACCTTAGAATTTTTAGCGATTAACCTTTCCAACCAACCATCCTTGGTTAGTAATTTCTCTAATTGTTTAACAGCAAGTTTAGATAAGTTTTGCATATTTGAAATCTATAAAATTTTAATTGTTTATTTTGGTAATCGGTAAGTAAGTCGGCGTTAAAAAATCAAGGTATGTCATTGCGAGTGGAACGTTAGCGTAGCGTCTCCCGAAAGGGAGATAGTGAAACGTTCGCGGAGCGTCTCCCGGAGGGAGATAGCAATCGCAAGGGCTTGAGGGCTGTTTACATTCCGTTACATGGCTCGGTTTATTTCTGCCTACTTACTTAATTGGTAATTGGCAATAGGTGAGGAAGGGCGAGATATAGGGAGCAAGATGCTCCCACTACTAACTCCTAACTACTAACTCCTAACTCTTAACTCTTAACTCCTAACTAATTAAAGTCTTTGTACTAAATGACGTATTTTTTGTTCTCTATCTTTACTAAAGATGGCAGCTACCCAAGTTTTGATAATATGAGGTGCAGTCATCAAAGCACCAAGATGTAAACGCCATTTATTCCAAGAAGTTGCTGCTCTTGTTAAGGGAAAAACGTGCCAAAAACGATTAATTGAACATACAACTCCATCACCTAAAGAAGTTACTTCATGCCACCATCCGGCAGGAATAAATAAAACTTCACCTTGTTTAAGAATCACTTCGTAACGATGAGCAAGTGCTTTCTCGAATTTGGGAAATTTTTCTAAGTCGGGATTTTCGGGATATACCTGAGAGTAGTTAGCTCGCAGCTTCAAACCATGCCGTAAATAATTAAATAATGATAATGGATAAAGATTGTAGGTTTGAGATGGCGGAAACAGTAAAATCCGTTTTTCACCATGAACCTGTATCAAGGTACCATCGAGGGGGTCGTAATGCAAAGGAGTTATATGACTTCCAGGGCATACCCAGAGGTTGGGGCTGGTACCTGGGATTTTTAAGCCAAGCTTTTCATCAGCTTCTGTAAGTGCTGGCGTATCGGCAAGGGGTGTTTTTTTTAAAGCGCATCTGCCAAGATAAATATCATTTTTATGGGCTTCTTTAGAAGATAATAAATCGGCATATTCATTAAAAGAAAGAGTGCGCGATTCGACACCGCTACCAATATTGTTCCAGGCATTTTTCTCTTTTTTATATCTTTCCCATCCGTTAAAACGAACCGGAAATTCTTGATTTCCTAGCTTTTCGCGGAGAAAATCTAAATCCCAACTATTCATGGAATCTAATAAACCTGTAATTACTACTGGAACACCATTTTTACGATATTTATCGGCAAATATTTCCGGTGTCAAATTAGTTCCATCAATTCTTGACACTGCTAAGAGTGTATTATTTGATTTGGATAGATGCTTCTCTATCTTAAATGTCTTCATCTCTGAATTAGTTGAGTAAGGTTAAATAAAAACAATCGAAAGATTTATTCACCTTAGTTAGCAATCGAAAATGAAACTATTGGTATAAAATACCGTTAAAACATCAAGCATTCAACAGCAATAGTAACAAATATCAATTGTTATCTATAGGCTATTGGTATAACTAATAACAATTAGTATTGCTTACCAACTACTTATAGATTTACATAATTCCCGGTTTTATGTAATGTAAAAAATCGATCTTAATTATTTTCTTATTATTTTCTTAGTTCCAACTGCGATAATTTAACTTCTTGCTCGATATCTAATCCTGCAAGAAATTTTCTATCTTCATTAATATGAGGAATTTTGAGATGGGAGTCGGGTATTCCTTTCTGTAAAAGCCGCTGACGTACTATAGCAAAACTTCCAGGAGCTAAAATACGTAGGCGAGGCGGGGGTAGTATATTATTACGCCGTTTATCTTCATAAGATACGTTGGCTTGCTGCATTTTTCGATCGAATTCAGCTAAAAATTTATCTGGATTATTCAGACGATGGTTAGGAAGTAGTTCAATATTTAATAAATAGTGTGGTGGAATTTCATTTTCAGATAAGGTTATACAATAGTTTGCTAAAGGCAAATCAAACTCTTGTTGCAGTTGCTGTATTACTTGAGTCGCATGGAATTCATTAGTTTTTTCGCTGGTAGCAGATAATAAACCTCCCATCCGATGGCGAAATACAATTATGGGAGCTTGTTCGTAAAAGCCAACAATTTCAACTACATCACCAATATCGTAACGATATAAACCGCTATAGTTAGTAACAACAATACGGTAAGATTTTCCTACTTCAACTTGATGAGCTAAAACAGTTTCCGGCTGTGCTTTTTCCCATTCATCAGAGGGAATAAATTCAAAGAAGCCGCTGTCGATAGCTAAAATAGTACCGTCGCTATTAAAGTCTTCGTAAATACCAAAAGTTGCTTCAGAAGCTGCATAAATTCCTCCAAAAACTGGAGTATCGCCAAAATACTGATTAAACCTTTCAAAATAGAAGTCGGAAGTGCCACCCCTAGCGGTAATTATCCACGAAAGATTCTTCCAAGCCATTTTAGGTGTCAGCGTTCCCTGACGTTTTAAAATTGAGCTTAATTCAGCCGCTCTTTCGGGTGCTGCATTCCATTGCTGCTCCAATACTTGACGCACTTCAGGTTCTAATTTCAGCCAAGAAGCAATTTTTCCAGTTTCTAAATCTTTAATTAAATCTTCTGCATAACGCTCTAAATAGTTAGCTAACTGTAGTGCCAGAATTGGAAAATTTGCTCCAATCACTCGCATTTGAGGATTTCTCAATGCAAACAATAAGCAAACATAATTACGAGCCAAACTATCTGCTGGCTTCAAAGCATCGTAAGGATGGACAAAAATTTGTCTGTAGAGAAAATCCATATTGCGTAAATCCCCTACGCTGGAAGTACCATAAGCAATACCACCACTAGTGCGATCGCGAATTTGTATGGAGGTAGTCAGCAGCATTTTACCAATCGGTAAACCTCGTTCGATCGCAGCATCCACCATGAATCCCAAAGATTGCTGAGTTACCCTAGAACGAACTTTACGCACTCTTTTCGTTACCGGGATCAGTTTTTGTTTACCCGTGGAGCCGCTACTTTGATTAAAGTAAACAACCGGATCTGATGTGAGAATATTTTGTTCCCCTCGTGCAATCTTTTCTATGTATTTTTCGTAACCGCTATAAGTAAGGATAGGAATTCTTTGTTTAAACTGCTCTATAGTTTTAATATATTCAAAACCGCAATCTTTCCCAAATTGAGTTTCTTGATGAGTTTTTAACAGTGAAAACAAAAATTGCTCTTGACAAATTGCCGTTTTACGAGTTTTACGGACAAAATTTGCTTTAGTCAATCTTGCTGCACTAGTTAATAGAGTTAGGGCGAAATTTACCATTTAATCCTCACACGAATTATTAAGGAAACATGAACAATCGTTGAAGCGACTTTACAAAACTATTTAAAACTAACTAAAGTTAGGGAAACACTAGTACATCGGCTCAGGAGTGAGAAAAATATTACTACTTACACTCCAGTCTGTCGAGAGAAGTAACTTACACTCTTGAGTATTTATGATGTTGTAAGTACCAATTAAGAATGTACATCTGTATGGATATAGAGCGGCTTCAGTCATGGGATACTTTCATATCTGGTTTGAAAATTTATCCAATAGTCAATCAAATTAATGTAGGGATTTGAGATTGACATCGAGCTAGTAGGATGGAATATTTATCTGGTAGACTTTATCTCTATCAAAAGAGTTCCATAGTTTAAACTAATTAGCTTGAAACCAGAATAAGAAATCAAGAAGTATATTGCATATTCAATTAACGGTTGGATATTCACGATTATAAATTGTTCTCTTCTTAATAGAATAGGTCGGGATAATTTTAAATTCAGTTTTTCAAGTTCAGATTTATTTACGAATGAAAATTTTTGAGTATCCTATAGCTAAAAACTAGAGATTTGTTTTTTAATCCAGAATTAAAAATAAGCAGGAGCTTGATTTTGATAGTTAGTTTTAATAGGCAATCAATTTACTATGATTTTATTTTTATTTGCCGTCTCGATCTTAAAATCCTTACTATAGCACCTATTAAAAGCTATTTTTCAGTTTGAATATAAGGCTCAGCCTACTTTTAGAAAACTTTCATTGAATATAAGCATGAGAAATTCATTCGACTAAGAACATATGTATTGCACATTATCATCAAATCGCAGCAGTAGTCTTATGTCATAAACCTTAACGGCTACCCCTAATAATAAAAAGGAACGATTTCTTATTACTTTTGCGTCAGTTAACAGGTAAAGGTAAGTTGCCTTCCACAAGTAAACTTATTCAGTGATTGTGTATCAATGGTTTCTATTGCTCGTAAAAACCTGTTTGAAGATATTCCCCGCTTTTTAGTGGCTCAGGCAGGAATTATGTTTGCTGTCAGCTTAGTGACTATTCAAACTGGGGTATTCAATGGCGTGATTCGTTCTACCACAACTTTAGTCGAAAATTCCCGAGCTGATATTTGGTTAGCTTCGGACAAAATGGTGCAACTCGAACTCACGCAACCGCTTATATTCGATTATGCCGTTAGAGCAAGAAAAGTTGATGGTGTAAGACGAGCCGAAGCTTTGCTTCAAGGTACGGCTAGATGGAATGTCCCTAACGGCAAGTTAAATGTAGTAAAAGTATACGGGTTCCCACCTACAGGAAGATTATTTGTTCCTGGAGATGTGGTTAAGGGAAATGTAAAATCTTTGAGAAACCCTTATACAGCAATAATTGATAAAAGCAATTTAAAGTCTCTCAAAATTAAAAAAATTGGAGATACCGCTCAAATTGGCTCATTGCCAGTACAGGTAGTTGGTTTAACGCAAAATACTCAATCAGTTGTTTCAAGTTCTTTCTTGTTTACTTCCCTAGAAACTGCAAATGCCTACGCTAATGCCAGTGTTACCACCAACGTAAACTGCACCTGGGTTGGAGAGGAGCTTCAGTGTCGCAATGTTTATCAAAAAGATCCTGATGCCAAGAAAAACCAATCACCTAACGAACCACCCCCGCCTTTAAGTTTAAATACGCCTATCTCTTACGTCTTAATTCAGGCTGAGCCAGGTCAAAATATTCAACAACTTAAAAAACGCTTAGAAGCTACCTTCCCCGAAACTAAAGCATATACTACAAAAGAATTGTCTAAAAAGATACGAATATATTGGCAGCAGTCAACAGGAATCGGGTTTATTTTAGGCTTGGGTGCTGGAGTTGGGGTCGTTGTAGGAGTAGTAATTGTCGGTCAAATTTTATACTCTGCTGTTGCCGACCATTTAAAAGAATTTGGAACACTCAAAGCGATGGGAGCGTCAAATAGGGTGATATACGGGGTAATTATAGAGCAAGCTCTGTGGATGGCGATTCTTGGCTATATACCAGGAATGTTGCTTTGCTGGGGGCTGGGTGCTTGGACTTTAGCAACTCAAGGAATTGTCATTTTAATTACTCCATTTACTGCCGTTGGAGTATTTGGCATAACCGTTTTGATGTGTGTTGGTTCTGCTTTATTTGCAATTCAAAAAGTCAGTAAAGTAGACCCAGCAATCGTATTCAAAGCATAGTTTGTTTAATTGTTCGAGTTCTCTATCTTCCGAGTGAATTATGTTAATTATTTATTCTAAAACTGACAGGTTATAAGTAAATTTACCCTTCTCCTTGCACAAAGACTTAAAATCAATATCCTCATCTAAATAAATGACTATTTCTCAAAATCGATGTATAGTGACTTCCAGAATCGACAGTTGGAATGACTCAAAGTCTATTGATGCAAGTAAATTGAAAACTTCTGCTATTTCTGCCAGAGGAGTAGAAATGGTATATCAATCTGGCAAACAGCGTTATGTAGCACTCAAAGGAATTGATTTAGATATTCCCAAGGGTACTATTCAGTTGTTGATGGGACATTCTGGTTCCGGAAAAACCACTTTACTATCAATTCTGGCAGGGATTTTGACTCCTACTTCTGGCAGAGTGAATCTTTTGGGAGAGGAAATTACGCGGATGTCTCGCAAAAAATTATCTCGCTTCAGAAGAGATAATATTGGTTTTATTTTTCAAGGCTTTAACCTTTTTGGTGCATTAAACGCAGTAGAAAACGTTCAACTTGCATTAGAAATTAAAGGTATTAAGGGAAAATCCGCCACCAATCAGGCTTTAGAGTTATTAGATATGGTGGGATTAGCAAATAAAGCCAACTTGCTTCCCCGAGACTTATCCGGCGGGCAAAAACAAAGAGTTGCGATCGCACGTGCATTAGCCGGTAATCCTAAGTTAATTATGGCAGATGAGCCAACTGCCGCACTTGATTCTCATAACGGGCAAGCTGTCATCGAATTACTGTGTAATTTAGCCAAAGAAGGTGGAAGCACCGTAGTCATGGTGACTCATGATTCCCGCATTCAGAGTTTCGCTGACAATGTAGCATTTTTAGAAGATGGTGTAATCACCGATAATTATTTGTAATTTTTAATTGATCAGGACTTACGCAAGCGCTATTTGTCATTGCGAGCGAAACGTAGCTCGTAGGTTGGGTTAGACACGGAAATAATTTAAGGTAGGCAACGTAAATTGATGATTATCGTGTCGTAACCCAACATCTTGATTGCTGACACTTCACAATACCTCAAATGGGAATGTTGGGTTACGGCGCAAAAACTAATTTGAAGTTAAAAACTATCATTCTTCGTGCGCCTAAACCAACCTACAAACTAACAACTAACCACTAACTTCTAAAAAAGGTTTAAACACTTTAATTAACTCCGGTTTACTTACAGCTAAAGTTGGTATAGATTTAGCGCTATAATCTTCCCCTACTTTTAAAGGAAAAGGCTCAAATTTCAAAGATATCCAACTTGCTCCGGCAGCTTGTAAAATAACCCAAGCTCCAGCAATATCCCAAACCTTGGGTGTTGCTTCAACAGCACCTAATACTGCCCCCGTTGCTACCGTAAGAAAATTATAGCTAGCAACACCAAGCATTCTAATTTTGGAAGGAAAATCTGGACTAATTATTGACGTGCTGCGAGAGCATACGTTGAAAAAATGATTTTTACTAATTTCATCGTCACTGGTTTTAATTGGAAGATTATTGCGAAATGCTCCCCGTGGTAAATCTAATTCAGAATCACCTTGCCAATAACCGTGAAAAGCTTCATTGGTAGGTGGAGCATAAACATAACCAAATACAGGCGTACCTTTATAAAGCAACCCTAGAGAAATACACCAGATAGGAATTCCCCTCGTAAAGTTAGTAGTACCATCCAAAGGATCGACAATCCAGCACCACTCATTATCGGGAAAAATTTTATCATTTTCCTCGCTGAGTACACCGTGATTGGGAAATTGAGATTTTATCGCTTTTCTAATTTCATTATCAGCCCATTTATCGGCTTTCGTTACCAAACTACCATCAGCTTTATTATCGGCTTGTACTCTACCAAAATCTTGCATTAACTGCTTTCCAACTCTAGTAGTAGTAGTTTGAGAAAATTCTAAAATAGTTTTCCAAAAATTATTCATATTATTATTTAGTAATTACCAATTACCAACTACCAATTACCAACTACCAATGGGAGCATTATTATTTAGGAATTACCAATTACCAACTACCAATTACCAACTATCAATGGGAGCATCCCAAATGTGTAAATTTATTTTTTGTAGTGCGAGCATCTTGCTCGCTATGTATATCAAGCGAGCAAGATGCTCGCACTACCAAATTGTATTTTTGCCTGCATCGGGATGCTCCCCTACCAATCCTCCATGCCCATCAATATCAATCTAATTCATTTTCCAAAATAGAACTTATCGCCACCTTGGCATTTTTTTGAAATTCTTTAACGTTAATTCGACGTAATAATAAAATTGCAAAAATCATTCCTATTGCTTGCAGAAAAAATACTAATCCATATGCCATTGCTGGTAAATCAAATAGCATTTTACCTAAGTTTAGAAATCCTCCACCAAGTACCGTCGCAGAACCTCTAGCCATTGATTGCGCTAATCCCCACGCACCAATAAACGTACCCGCAGTTTCCGCAGCTGTCAAATCTAACATTAAACTAGTTGCACCTGCTGTTAACATTCCAGACGATAATCCGAAGAACAGCAAACTACCCATCAACAAACTTTTACTAGCAGTAAAACCCGCCATAATAATTAAAATATTACTGACTGCTGCGCTCATACATCCGAATTTAGTAGTATTTTTCTTTCCCAAACGAGGTACTACTAAAAAACCAGTAGAAGCAATTCCGATTAAAGTACCAATTCCAAAAGGAACGTTTAACCTTGTGGTTTCGGCAATACACATTCCAAAAACTTCACCACCATAAGGTTCTAATATTGAATCTTGCATAAAAAGACTTATACTTAATACCAGCAAAAATCCGAAAAATAAACCTGTTTGACGGTTAGCGGTAAGAACTTTTAATGCTTTATTTAAAGTTATTTGGTCTTCTCTTTCAGTAGCAACAGAACGTAAAGAGAAACGCGAATATTTTTTTTCTACCCCAAAAGTTGCTAAAATACATAGTCCAAAAACCAAAGCTGGCATTATGATAAACACGGGGTTAATCACGGCTTGGAGTTGTCCAATATCAGCTATTTTACCGACTTGAGAAGCATCGTAAGATAATATAGCTGCTCCACAAACTTCTGGTGTTTCTAGCAATCTAGAACTTACAATTGCTCCAATTACAATACCAACCATCAACATTGACCAAACAACCCCAATCAATTTTGAACGGTTGTCTTCATCGGTAACATCTACTAATAAAGCCGCGAAAGGAGTCGAACTTGCACTAAGAGCTAAACCGTAAAGTGCAAAAATTAATGCTAGTATTGCAGTCCAAGCGTAGGTTTGAAAACTCCATCCACGAGCCTGCAAACTAAAGCCTAACTGCCACACAACTTGCAGCGCTACAAAAGAAATAGCAGTAAAAAAAGCTGCACCAATCCATATATACCCAGAACGATGGTAGCCAGAAATCGTTCTTGCATCCGACATTTGACCAAACCAAATTCGCGCTGGACTGACAAACTGATACATGGCGATCGCACCTGCTGCAATCAAGGGTAAAACCTTAAGTTCGTCGATCATGACTCGGTTGAGTACCCCTAATGTCAGGAGTGACATGATCCCAAGTCCCATTTGAAATAAACCCAAACGGAACATTGTTAAAAGCTTGATTCTAGGAAGCGATTTTATTTGTTCTGAGTTGTTATCTGGGTTGGGTGGAGAATCGCTGCTTGCCATAACTACTTAAGCGTAAAATTATCAATAAAGCTGAAGCAACTAAAATTAATCGGTTGCTGCTTTGCTATTATCTCACTAACGATTCATCATTAAAGTTTTTAATATCAACAACAGCGATACACTTTAAGTAAAGTATTGTAAAAACATTTAATCAATAGTGGAACAGATCGCATTAGGACAAAACGCTGTATCAGTCACCCCTCTGTGTCTTGGTACTTGGGCTTGGGGTGATAAACTATTTTGGAATTATGGCAGTGACTACGGTTCGGAGCAGGTAGAACAAGCTTTTGACGCTGCGATCGAAGCTGGGATTACATTTTTTGACACTGCGGAAGTCTACGGTTTAGGACTTTCTGAAGAATTGCTGGGAAAGTTTATCAAAAAAACGGACAAGCAGATACAGATAGCTACAAAGTTTGGTCCTCTACCTTGGCGATTTTCGGCTGAATCTGTCAGCGAAGCATTAACAAATAGCCTTAAACGTCTTCAACTAGAACAAATTGCCTTGTATCAAGTTCACTGGCCTTTTACTTTTTTCATGAGCCAGGAAACATTGATGAATGCTTTAGCAACCGAGGTAGAACTTGGCAGAATTAAAACAATTGGTGTAAGTAATTATTCTCAAGAACAAATGCAAGAAGCGCACCAAATTTTAGCTCGTCGCGGTATACCTTTAGCAGTCAATCAGGTGCGTTATTCTTTGTTAACCCGTCAAGTTGAAAGTCAGGGAATTATTGCTACGGCTAAACAATTAGGAGTAACAATCTTAGCCTATAGTCCTTTAGCTCAAGGTTTACTTACAGGCAAATATTCTTTAGATAGCAGTGAAAAGCCAACAGGAGCAAGAAGCATAGATCCGCGCTTTAGTAAAGACAATTTACAGAAAATTGACCCAGTAATATCTTTATTAATTACCATCGGCGAAAAATATAATCGTACTCCCGCCCAAGTTGCTCTTAACTGGTTAATTGCTCAAGGCAATGTAATTCCAATCTCCGGAGTGAAAACCGCAGAACAAGTTAAACAAAATGCTGGTGCCCTAAATTGGAGATTAAGTGATGATGAAATTACTCAGCTAGAAGAAGTTAGCCGCCCTTGGTTGAGTTAATAAGGTTAAAGGTTAAAGGTAATTAAACTCCTAATTCCTAACTCCTAATTCCTAACTCCTAAAAACAATAACTGGCTCCATTGCTTTCTTCTAAAATTACTTCTGAATTGTCCAGAAGTATGAAGCTTGCATTGAAACCAGTTGCTTTGCGATTTAACACGCTTGGCTTAATTTTGTTAAAATATCAAGTTCGATTGATTTCTACATTTATCTTCGGTTGTAGTTCAACTAATAACCGTTCAAAATTTTCTAGCTAGCTATCAGCCTTTAACAGCCTTGTCAATAATTTAAGTAGTCAAACGAACCTGATATATTTTCTAATCTTATCCAACTTGAAGATAAAATTTGATTTCTCTACTAGTATTTCTCCATATAAAATGTCAAATCAAATAACCAGTAGAGATTATTCTTCTACAAAAGAGGCAAATCTAAATTTAAGATGCTGATTCTTTCGCAGCACTAGAAGATGTCTCCCGATGGCTTGATTTTAGTTTTGGCTTGGAGGTTGCACCACCAACGCCATTGCCACCACGTTTTCCATTATTTTTACCTTCCCAACGACGACCTCGATCGCCATTTGAACGACGCGATCCACCACGTAATTTGGGTTTTGGTGAAGCAAAATTCTTAGCATCCTCTTCAGGTATGTAGTCTGCTTTTAACCAATCTGGACGGGTTTGATCGTAAGCGATTTGTAATGCTGCTGCTGCGATCGCATGAGCATCATATTCTTCACTGAGTTCGCGCACTATTGGTAAAAATGAAGCTAAACGTTCGCCACTTAAAGCTTCTTTAACCTGAGCTTGCAATTTTTCCAACTGTTTTGCTTCAATTTGAGCGCGAGTTGGAATCGAAAGCATTTGCCAACTTTGCTTATTATGGCGTTCGATCACTTGCTGTTTGCGGCGCTCGAATGGCTGTACTAAGGAAATCGCAGTTCCTTCTTTTCCGGCTCTACCAGTACGCCCAATGCGGTGAACGTAGGTTTCTACACTGTCAGGTAAATCAAAGTTGATTACGTGAGTCAGTTCGTCAACGTCTAAACCCCTGGCAGCAATATCAGTTGCTACAACCCAACGAACTTGACGATTGCGAAAGCGTCCTAATAATCTTTCCCGTGCTTGTTGAGACAAATCGCCGTGATATTCATCAACGCTATGACCTGCTCCTTGCAACTGATTTGTTAATTCTGCTGCGGTGCGTCGGGTACGAACGAAAATTAACGCTGTATCGGGATCTTCCATCTCTAAGATGGGCTGTAAAGCTCTGGCTTTTGTCCAGTGACGCGGTATCAAGTAAGCTACCTGATTGATCTTATTAGGAGCCGCTTTTGGCTGTTGAACCGTTACCGTTACGGGATCGTTTAAGTATTTATTCACCAACTGGCGAATTGATGGAGGCATTGTTGCCGAAAATAAGGCGGTTTGACGTTCTTTTGGTGCCCGTGAAAGAATTTTTTCTACGTCGTCAATGAAGCCCATGCTCAACATTTCATCAGCTTCATCCAATACAAACCATTTCACCTGGTCGAGCTTCAAACAACCCCGATCTAGTAAATCAATTACTCGTCCGGGAGTTCCTACGACAACGTGAACGCCGCGCTTAAGTGCCATCATTTGACGATCAATTGATTGACCACCATATATTGCTAATACTTTCAATCTTTGAGTGCCGACAAATTCAGAAACAGCACTATGAACCTGAATTGCTAGCTCGCGAGTAGGAGCTAAAACTACAGCCTGTACTACTTTCTCACTAGGATCTATTCTTTCTAAAATCGGTAAAGAAAATGCTGCTGTTTTACCCGTTCCAGTCTGGGATTGACCGACTACATCGCGACCGGATAATAGTTGGGGTATTGCTTGTTCTTGAATGTTTGTAGGTGTTGTAAAACCTAATTTCTCTAATTGTGCAAGGCGTTGTTCTGAAATTCCTAAATCTTCAAAAGTAAGACTCATCAATTCTCCTATGTTTTAAGTTTAATCTTCAATAGATCGCTATTTGCGCTAATTATTTGCCTATTAGTCAAGCAAAATTGATAACTAATAGCATGACTGCGAGCTAAAAAACTTTTACGATTTCACCATATAAGTCGTATGCATCCGCAGCGTCAATTTTCACTTGCACGATGCTTGCTAAACTTGCTTCTCCACGAACATATATTTGTCCGTCTACTTCTGGAGCAAATCTACTAGAACGACCTATTAGTTCTGCACGAATCGGGTTTTCTTGCTCAATTAACACATCAACTACTTTGCCTATTTCCTGTTGATTGTTATTCAAGGAAATTGGCTGCTGAGTTTGCATTAACATATCTCGCCGCTCATCCATTAAATCTTGCGGCAATTGGTTCGGTAGATTATATGCTTCTGTTCCTTCCTCCGGTGAAAAAGTGAAAACACCCACATGGTCAAATTCGTGACGCTCAACAAATTGGCGTAGATGCACAAAATGCTCATCTGTTTCGCCAGGAAAACCCACAATAAAGGTTGTTCGCAACACGGCATTCGGCAATGCCTGCTTTATATTTTCAATAACTGTATCGTTCACCTGTCCTTGCCAGGGACGATTCATAGCGCGAAGAATTTCAGGGTGGGAATGCTGTAATGGCAAATCTAAATAAGGTAAAATATTTGGTGTTTCTTTTATCGCTGCAATTACATCTGGGGTTAGCCCTGTTGGATAAGCATAATGCATTCTAATCCACGGTACATTCACTTTACCCAGAGCGCGAAGTAATTCTGCTAACTGAGGTTTACCGTAAATATCAATACCGTAATTTGTAGTAATCTGGGAAATTAATATTATCTCCCGTACTCCTTGAGATGCCAACTGTTCTGCTTCAGCAACAATTGATTCAATGGTACGCGAACGTTGCTTTCCTCGTAGATGAGGGATTATACAAAACGCGCAACGATAATCACATCCTTCAGCAACCCTTAAGTAAGCTACACCTTCTGAAGTAGTCCGATAGCGAGGCGTTTTTTCATCGGCAATAAAAGTAGGTTCTAAACTTACTTGCTTGACACGTTCGCCAAGCTGGGTTCGCTCAATGACATTTACGATTTTATCGTAATCGCCCGTACCTACAACCGCTACTGCTTCAGGCAACTCTTCCAATAACTGTTCTTGGAAATGCTGCGCCATGCAACCAGTAATTACTATTTTCTTATCTGCCTCTGCTAATTCTACTAAAGTTTTAACAGATTCTTCTCGTGCTGCTGCGATAAAACTACAAGTATTGACAATAACGTAATCGGCTAACTCTTCATTGCTATCTACGCCGTAACCTGCTTCTACCAGCAGACCGAGCATATGCTCTGTATCAATTCTATTTTTCTCGCAGCCAAGATGAGAAATTGCAATTGTTGGCTTATCACCCATATTATAAAAGATATTTTGCTGTTTCGAGTTGAACGTTTAAGCAAACGAAAAGGCGAGTGAAGGAATTTTGCCGCATTATTAATCGCAAAACTCATTGATGCTCAGCCTACTCTTTCTACCTGAATATCAACCAACTATAGATAATGATCTTATCTATACCGGAAATCAGGAAGATTCTGTTATAGAAACCCATGTATTTTTAATTACACATAGATATTAAATAGTTTTCACTATTGCTCAGCCTATGGTATTTTTCTTTTACATACTGTTAATAAATGGTATTTAACATTACCGCAGTTCGTACAATACTGATTTACTCGTTAGGAAGCAGCCGACCTTGATCGGTTTATGTAGAGAAGTCGCTACCCTATGATGTAATCCCAGGCTGAGTTACGCTTTTATCAGCGGTAATATTACCCCTTTCCCTCTGGATTACCTGTATCCGTTGCAGCTTTACACTGTTAGAGGTAGAGCTGCAAGCCGCTGCATCGATGAGCGGCAGACTCCTCTCGTATCATCTTCTATCTTAACATATCTTATGAAATATTTTTTGCCAAATTACATCTCAAGGGGGAGGTATCTTAACTACTTTATATAAGCATTTTACCGTGGAAAATTACTTTGATATTGCTGCCTACTTAAGAAGAGTACTGAAAAAAATTATTCGTCTTTGATTAAGAGATAGCGGGAATCCAGGTAAAATAGTCTTCGTGGGTTTTTTGCTTGGTTTAATCAAGCATATAGTAAGAATCACTGTTTGGCTGGTTAATTCCCGTACAAAGGTTTACGCTCGGTATTTTTTGTCTCCTACCTATTAAACAAAATACATTTAGGATATTTAAATATAGCAATGATTATATTGTTCTATTAGATGTCCGCACTTGCATAGCGTTATCCGTTCGGGAAACCACACAGAGTCCATAAAAAAAAAAGACGTGGATTTATATCATTTATTTAAAACACGAAGACCGATTATTGGTGTGGTTCACCTGTTACCGCTGCCAACTTCACCGCGTTGGGGAGGAAGTCTCAAAGCGGTGATCGACCGTGCCGAACAAGAAGCAGTCGCCCTTGCTAGTGGCGGAATTGACGGCATTATTGTAGAGAATTTTTTTGATGCACCGTTTACTAAGAACCGGGTAGATCCGGTGGTTGTAAGTGCTATGACTGTTGTAGTACAGCGAATACAAAATCTGATTACTTTGCCTATAGGTTTAAACGTATTGCGGAACGATGCTCACAGTGCGATCGCTATTGCAAGTTGTACTGGAGCGCAATTTATTCGGGTTAACGTACTAACTGGGGTAATGGCAACAGACCAAGGATTAATCGAAGGAGAAGCACATCAGCTATTAAGATACCGTCGAGAATTGGGCAGTGAGGTAAAAATTCTGGCGGATGTGTTGGTAAAGCACGCTCGTCCTTTAGGTTCGGTTAATTTAACTACTGCCGTCCAAGACACTATTGAGCGCGGATTAGCAGATGCAGTGATTTTGTCAGGTTGGGCTACAGGCAATCCTCCTAATCCCGAGGATTTGGAACTAGCATCGAGAGCAGCAAAAGGTACTCCAGTATTTGTTGGTAGTGGAGCGAGTTGGGATAATATTGCTACACTTATGCAAGCTGCTGATGGTGTAATAGTTTCCAGTTCTTTGAAACGCCACGGTAATCGCGACCAAACAATAGACCCAATCCGTGTCAGTCAGTTTGTGGAGGCTGCTCGGCAAAATTTTAACGTAGGAGCGAGAAGCGAATCAGTATCTTCTTTAAAGCTACATTCTTAAATGCGGAAATTGGGAATAATGGTGGTTTGCATTTGTAGTAGTTATTAACAAATCTGTTGAAAGAATGTTCGAGGACTATTTATTTAAAATCTAGTTAACCTAAAAGTAATTGCGGATTCTTGCAGCTAATTTTAATTTTGACTACATTAAGCTATAGCAATCCGATTTGAATTACTTGATGTATATAGATTTAGAATAATGCTTCCGACATTATTCCCTCTAACCGATATATTAATCCCAATTAATAATGTTTTAGCTTATGATTCGTCGTCGTTCTGCTCCTTGGATTCATCGTTTCTCTCGCTTACTAATTGCAGGAATCGCTTCCTGTGGCGCTTTAGTAACGGGTTATCTGACTATAGTTAAGCTGAGTGGAGAACAAGTTGCTTGTAACGCTTCTTCTGCTGGTGCGGGTACGGGTGCTGGATGTAATGCAGTTCTTTCTAGCCCTTGGGCAGAAGTTCTTGGACAGCCACTAGCTTTATTTGGATTTTTAGCATATTTTAGTATGCTGGTTTTCGCTCTTGCGCCTTTGCTTTTGAAGAGCGGAGAAAATAAAGAACAGCGTCAGAAGTTGGAAAACTTAACATGGATGTTTCTGCTGATCGGCTCAATTTCCATGACGGTTTTCAGCAGCTACTTGATGTACGTTTTATTTAGTCAAATTAAAACTGTTTGTCCCTACTGTATTGCATCGGCTCTGTTTTCTCTAACTATGCTGGTATTGACAATTATTGGTCGTAGTTGGGAAGATATCGGTCAAATATTCTTTACGGCAATTATTGTGGGAATGGTAACACTGATTGGGACATTAGGCGTTTATGCTGGTGTAACACCTGGCGGAACTGTTGCTAATTCAGCAGATTCTCCTAATGCAGCACAAATTGCTGAAGATGGACGAGTTACTTTTATTGCTAGTAGAGATAATCCTCCTCAACCAGGAGTTGGCTGGGAAGTTACCACTACTTCTGGTGAAGCGGAAATAGCATTAGCGCGTCATCTCAAAGATATTGGAGCCAAAGAATATATTGCCTGGTGGTGTCCTCATTGTCACGAGCAAAAGCTATTGTTTGGTAAAGAAGCTTATGAAGAAGTTCCTTATACAGATTGCGCTCCTGCCGATAACCCTAATAATGTGAAACCTGAGTGTAAAACAGCTGGTATTCAAAGTTATCCCACTTGGAAGATAAATGGAGAAACCTATCAAGGTGCCAAGAATCTTGATGAGCTAGCAAAACTTTCCGGTTATCAAGGTCCAACTAATTTCAAGTATTACCTGCGTCGTTGATTCTTTTTTAACAGTGGGCTTAGTTAAGCAAGAATCTCCTAACCTTTAGGCGTGGGGAATATCAATTATTAGTCTAGAAGCTACCAAAAATAAAGATTTCAAGCCAACAGGAACATCTACTTCTGTTGGTTTTTTTTGCATATTTTTAAAGAGACTTCAGATAACCATCGTAATACAGCAATTTATACTTAGCTTATAAGTATAAATTTATTTCTTCTTTACAGTGTTTAATACATTGCATATATAAAAATAAATAGCTATAAAAACATAGTACGTTAAAATACTTAAAAAATCGCCCTGCTATGATTTATTTCAACGCTACATTCTTAAACAGATAAAACAGTAATTATAGCCCTTTTCGTTTGAGTGCAATACAGTTTGATACCTCACCCCGCCCGACCGGCACCCCTCTCCTTATGAAGGAGAAGGGATACGGTGAAGCTATGATTTGTATTCTACTCAACTGAAAACAGCTATATTGTACAATGCTAAATTGAATATCTGGCTCGATGTATGAAAAAGCACATACCTTAATCGGACGAATGAAAATGAATTGGGTCTTGTATATAAATTTCAATTATTTGCGATTTAGCACTTGCCGATAGCGTGTTTATACAAGTATCCTTTTATTATGTGCTATCAGTACTTATACTTTTAGTGATTCGTAAATATAATCACTTGCCTTGTAGTGCTTCTAATTAATTTCGGTAGTAGGAACATTTTGTTTTTTAGCTACAAGAAAGCAAGATAGCGGACATTACCGTTTTTTAACAGCTATAAATGTAAAAGATATAAGTTTTTCAAGGAACCATGTTCTGCTAAAACACCTCTAATCAACTTAGTTAATAACTAAAAATAACTAGAATGATTAAAAATTATATTTAGCTGTTTGGTTTGATTTTATTAAATATTTAGCACCAGAGTACAACTAGTACCTAACCAATCTTAATTTGACAAATTTTCTCCCGATCGGCTAATGGGAATAAGAAACAAGATCGGCAAAGATTTACAAGCATCTATCTTTGCACTACAACAAAAACTTTTCAAAAGAAATAGGGAACTAATTACCGCTTCTACCGTAGTACTTTGCGTACTTGTATTGCGCTGGTTAGGATTATTGCAACCCTTAGAATGGGCTGCTTTAGATGTTTTTTTTCAGTTGCGTCCAAATGAAGTTTCTCAAAACCGAATAACCATAGTAGCTATAGATGAAGATTCTTTACGCGAATTTGGTTGGCCAATTTCTGACAGTAAGATTGCAAAATTATTACAGAAAATAGATGCTTATCAACCTCGTGCTATTGGTTTAGATATTTATAAAGATCTAGCAACACCACCAGGTAGTCAAGAACTAGAGGAAGTATTTGAATCAATGCCAAATTTAATTGGTATTGAATTATTATCAGATAGTCAAAACACTCGCGTTAGTCCACCACCAATATTAAGTAAAAAAGGTCAGGTGGGTCTTAATAATACGATACGAGATGCTGATGGTAAAGTGCGTCGGGGACTGCTATATGCTCATTTTAACGGTCGAAAGTACGAAAGCTTTGCCTTGAAATTAGCGCAAATTTATTTAAGAAAGAAGAATATTACACCCGAAAAAGCAAAAGATTCTCAACACTTACAATTAGGTAAAGCAAAATTTATTCGATTCCAACAGAATGACGGTGGCTATGTGAAAGCCGATGATGGAGGCTATCAGTTTTTATCTAACTTCCCTAAACCATCTTGCTCTGAAGGCTGTGGTAAAAAATCTTATGGTTTTCGCACAGTACTTTTTAAAGATATCTTAAATGGGAAGGTACCTGAAAACTGGATAAAAGACCGTATTGTTCTTATCGGTTCGACTGCACCAAGCTTGCAAGATATAAAATTTATTCCATACTCAAGTCGTTTTATGGTGGCAGAACCGGAGTCCATAGCTGGTGTTGAACTGCAAGCTTATTTTATTGATGAAATTATTTCCGCATCGCTTAAAGGAAGAAAATTATTACGAGTTTGGTCGGAACCAGTAGAATACTTATGCATTGCAATTTGGGCTTATGTAGGAGCAATAATTAGGTGGCGGATTAGAAGTTCAAGTAAGAACTTATTGTTAATATTATTTATCAGCTTTATATTTACAGTTTGTGCCTATCTTTTATTTTTACAAGGTTGGTGGATACCTTTGATTCCGACATTGATAACTTATATTGGTTCAGTAATTTTTATTACTGGTCAAATTGCTCATACGCAGGAAGAATTTAAGCGTTCTAAAGATTTTTTACAGCAAGTTATCAATACAGTTGCAGACCCAATTTTTGTTAAAAACGAAAAGCATCAATGGGTTGTGTTAAACGATGCATATTGTAAGTTAATTGGTTTTCCACAGAATCAGTTAGTCGGTAAGTTTGATTATAATTTTTTTCCTAAGCATGAAGCGGATGCTTTTATTAAAAACGATGAGTATGTTTTTAAGACTCATAAATTTTTAGAAAATGAAGAAAAATTGACGGATATAAACGGTAAGCTTCATTTAATTGCTACCAAACGTTCGCTTCATAAAGATTCAGCAGGAAATTTATTTTTAGTGGCAGTAATTCGCGATATTACCGAGCGTAAATTCCAAGAAGATAATTTGCGTTACATAGCTTATCACGATGTTCTTACCGGCTTACCAAACCGCAAAGCTTTTGCTGAAGAACTTCATGAGTCTTTAACTTGGGCAAAAAGCGGTAATTGCTTGTTAGCATTATTGTTTATCGATTTAGATGGATTTAAGCAGGTAAACGATTCTTTGGGACATAAAATGGGCGATTTACTATTAGTAACTGTCGCTCAAAGAATTAGTAATTGCTTGCGCGGTAGCGATACTGTTTCACGGTTAGGTGGGGACGAGTTCACCATTATCTTACGCAACATCCCTAAACCACAAGTGGCTGCTAAAATTGCAGACAAAATTCTTCAAACTATTACAGAACCAATTATTCTAGAAAGTCATAATGCTACAGTTTCTGCGAGTATTGGTATTAGCATTTATCCAAATACTGCTGATAATAGTGAAACATTACTAAAACAAGCTGATGCTGCAATGTATCGCGCTAAGCATCTCGGACGAAATCGCTATGAATTCGCGCAATAAGTACCCGTACAAAATTAGTTAAATTTTTTTTAAGTAAGTTGGCACAAATAAATCTAACTATGTAACAGAATGTAAAGATAGTTCAAAACCTTGTGATGATCCAAACCTTTCAGGTGAATGCTGAGTCCTTCGCACACGCTCTGCGAATGTTTCACTCGCAATGACATACCTTGAATTTATAACGCTAACTTACTTAAACAAGGAACAAGGAACGGCTATATAACTAAGTAGTAATTATAAAAATAATCCAGGTTTGAGTGCTTAGGCTGCTGGTCTATTTAATCATACAGAACATAAGTAGCAAATATTACTTTTGTTATTACTTAATACTTTTTTTTTAGCACGCAATCGATAAATTCAAGCATATTTATTCGTATCTTTAGATATAACAGCATACCAGATTTATCAGCCTTCAGAACTAATCGGTTAGATAGAAAAGCAAAGTATTAACTTTGTTATCCGATTCTGAGTATTTTGACTGACGTGTAATTACCGTTTAATTTGTAACAATAAATTGTTTTAATAAAAAACTGCCAAAATGGCAACATCAATTATCGATTTTTAGTTATTTTCTCTAGTAAAGGTTTAACTTAGATTTGATAACTATTGATGATTTTCAGTATTTTTTTTAGTTTGTGAATCAAAATACACTGTAATTCTACTTAATATACTAAGATTACTTGAAGCAAATCGCTGAATAGATATTTATGTTAATGGATTTATATTTCATGTCTAACTAAAGGCAGATGTAGATAGCTGTCTATTAGTATTACTACTTATTTAGGCGATATTTAATTTGTAAAATTGTCTTCATTCTAAAGATTCATCTTTTTTAGCAAAGCTGATTTTTAAGTAATTCCACTTTTGACAAAAGCATTAATTTAATATTAACCAAAATTTAAGTTTAAACATAAGTATATACACGTAGTTAGGGTTGTTCTATGAATATTCACAATACACAAAATATTTTAGGAAATAGTATAAAGATTGGCAGCGCAATACTTTTGATTATTGGAGCTTCTTTAACAATCCCTAAAATTGCAGATGCCGCTTTAACTTTAGATCGTGGGGTTCCTGAATATGCAAATCCTGCCGTACAAGAGAGTTTAAATGACTATAGAGAAGATTCTCAAGATTCATCAGGATATCAACCGCCTGATTTTGGACTTCCTGCAAGCGTTTATGGCAGCGGTACCCGATGAGAAGTAGGGGGAAACAGTTATATAAGATAAGTCCTCAGACAAAATTAATTGTATATTTGTCATTGTGAGTGGAACAGAGTGAAACGAAGCGTTCAGCGTTCATGGGAAGTGCGGCTCACAGAAAGGCTCAATGTCCTATCGGGCACGTTCCGCTAACCCAACAGTCTGGGATTGCTATCTCCCTCCGGAATAGGCAATACCTACGGTATGCTCCGCGCTTGCGCTAACGCAATAGCACAAATAATTTTATATGCCTACTTAACAGTTAATATACAAGTAATTTCACTTAATTACTTATAAAGCTTTTGAGTAAAGCAATCTGATTTTATTTAAGATAAGTAGCGGTAGTATAGCCAAATAAAACCCCTTATTATTGTCTGGTTTTAATCGCCATTAATAGCTTCTTTCCACCAATGGTTATTTTGTATTAAGGTATGAACTTGCCATTCCGGATTTGATTGGGGGTAATCCAGACGGTAATGTCCTCCTCGGCTTTCAGTTCTATAAGCAGCACTTTTAAGAATCAAATTAGCTATATCGAGTAGATTACGGACTTGCGCCCACAGCAACAATAGCTTTTGAGCATTGTCCGATTCAAAACTAGCTGGTTTTGGTGGATTTAAAGAAGATAGAAATTTGCTTAATTGAAGGTTAGCGAATTCTTTACGCCAAGATTCGATAGTAGAAATTGCTTTGTCTAAACTTGATTGTTCTCGACAAATTCCAGCACATTGCCAAACCAAACGCGGTATTTCACTTCGCAATTCTTGTAAATATTTAAATTGTTGACTGTTATCTAAAGGATTGATCTCAAATCTATCTGAAGAAAGAGGCTCAATCTCAACATCAAAATTGTCTTCTAACTTAAGATTAGACATTTGAGCGCCGAAAACTATACATTCGAGTAGAGAGTTACTAGCCAAACGATTCGCTCCATGAACTCCAGTGCTAGCTGTTTCTCCAATTGCGTACAAACCCGGAATGCTAGTACGATTCATCAAATCCGTTTTAATTCCACCCATCCAGTAATGAGCCGCTGGTGCAACGGGAATAGGTTCTGAGAAAACATTAATTCCCCAGTGCCGACAAACTCTGACAATGTTGGGAAAGCGATAACGAATTTTCTCAGCAGGAATAGGTTTCATATCCAACCACACATTTGCAGTAGCTGGATCGTTTTCTGTTTTTTGCAAATGAGTGAATATAGCGCGACTAACTATGTCTCGGGGTGCTAATTCGCCAGAAGGATGATAGTCAAACGCAAAGCGCTGCCCTTGATTATCGATCAAATGCGCTCCTTCGCCACGCACAGCTTCGCTAATTAAAAATCGATCGGCACCCGGCTTAGTTAAAGCAGTGGGGTGAAACTGCATGAATTCTAAATCTCTGAGAATTGCTCCAGCCTGCCAAGCTATAGCTACACCATCACCAGTACTAATAGCTGGATTAGTTGTTTGAGCAAAAACTTGACCACCACCACCTGTTGCTAGTATTACCGCACCAGCCTGAATCCATCGAATTTCGCCTTGATAAAATAAACTAATCCCCTGAGTACGCCCATCTGGATGCAACCACAAATCTAATGCTAAAGCTTGTTGAATAATTTTAATATTTTGACGTTGTAATACTTGAGCGCTCAGAGTGGTAACTACTTGCGAACCCGTGGTATCAGCAGCATGAAGAACTCTATGACGAGAATGGGCTGCTTCCAAAGTTAAAGCTAATTCCGAACCGCTACGATCGAAAGCGACTCCTAAATCAACTAAAGACTGAATGCAGCTCGGAGCTTGCTCGGCAAGAAATTTAACTACAGAAGGTTCGCATAAACCGGCACCTGCACGTATAGTGTCTTCAACGTGTAATTGCGGAGAATCTTGCGGAGAAACTGCTGCGGCAATACCTCCTTGCGCCCATTCACTAGCAGATAAGGAAATAGTTTTTTTAGTAATTAAGCCAACTTGTAAATCTTGAGGGAGACAAAGAGCAGTATACAGTCCGGCTGCACCAGCACCCACAACTAAAACATCAAACTTATTTTGAAGAGTATTTTTCGTCAAAATTTGTATTTTTAAAAGCTTTAAAGCTTAAATCAAGAATTTTTCATTAAAAAAATATATTATAGACATCCCCGAAGATAAATTTTTCCGGAGATGTCTTAATTAAGAGACGTTGTATTGCAACATCTCCTAATTTATCCTTTTGAGGATTATGCCAATCCCTTGCCAAAAATGCTGAAATCAACAGCACTCAAACCCATTATCTATAAATACCGTTATTGATGCGCTCATCGCCGTCAATAAATATTTCATCAGGTGGGTTAACAGTGAAATGGTCTAGGTTAGCTTGCAAGCGTTGTTTTTGTCTTTCGCTTAAACCTTCAAGATTCAGCACATCTTCTACATTATCGTAAGGAGCATTAAAGACTATCTTCTTCGCAAGGGTAGGATATAGTCCTCTATATCTCTGAAAAGCTCCTATGTTGGTATTGTTTAAATCAATTTTGTCACCATAAACGTCTGCGAGTTTATCATCTGCTCGATTCCGTAATACTCGGGATGAATCGATCGCAAAAATAGGAGCATTATTAACAGTAAATTGATTTAAATTTACTGCTTGGGCTACTCCGTGGGAACCTAACAATCCCCAAAATCCGATTAACAAACTAAATACTGTTACTAAATGCGCCAACCGTTTCACGATTTTCTACCTCTTTCCATCAAACTTACACAAAGCTTTAGCTTTAAGCCAAATCCTACCCAGATGCCATTCATTACAAATAATGCATAAATGACAGATGCTCATAGTCAGTAGCTTAATCCAAACGCAACAGTTATCAAAAACTAATATATAGCTTATCAATATATCTAATACTTACTCCCAAGGATTTTGAGCAAGATTTTTGCAAAAAAGCTTTTGTTAGCTATTAGAGTCGTTGGAAAAGCGGTTTCCCCAAACTTAAGCCATAACAGCAGCGATTAAAAATAAGCTATCTACTAAAATTGTGCTTAAAACTGCTCCACTAAAAGCATACCAGTGCAGCTGCTTATATTTTAAAGGTATAATCCCTAAACTCAATAACACTACAGCTAGAACAACTGCCCAAGCTTGCCCTGATGGTGTTTGTACTTGTAAAAGTGCTGCTTTGAAAACGGGTGTTGCGGCTTCCGGCTCTACAACCATAATCTGCCGCCAGTAAGGTATTAAGTCCACAATGTAAAAATATATGTCGGTTAAAACCGTGCCAACCAGAGAACCAAAATAAAACCAGTTACCAACTTTGCCCCAATTGCGATACAAACACCACATAGCAAAGGGTAAACCTATTGATTCTACGGGTAAATGCCATAAAGGTTCCCAGCGCAACCAACCCCAATATATAGAACCAGCTAACCAAGTCAAACTGAAACCTAGAAGTAAATCTCCCCAAATATAGGTTGCACTCCGCGACATCAATAATTTACTTAGCCATACCCATCCCAATGTCAAGGCTACACTCAACCACGGCAGTACTCTTACCAGCGGCGCTTCAATAAATACAGGCACCGATACCAAAAATACCGCAGCAACAAATACTAGTAGAGCTTGCCGAGACGTTATTTCTTCATAGAGAGGTATTAAGGAAGAAGTTGAAAAAGATGTTAATTTCTCATCTTCTTTTTTATGTAAGGGTATTACCGTGCTTATCACTTTTTGATTCGCTATTGTCTTGATTTTTAAGGATTCGAGAGATTCTACTGTTTGAGTCACGGGGTTAAAAGCTGTATATGAATACAACGTATTATTAATCAAAATTTTAATAATCTTTACAAAGATTAACTTTTCTTAAGGTCTTTTAGCAACCTTACATTGAGTATATCGTATCCAGGGGGGGGGCATATTTATAGTACCTCAATTGTAGCCAACTACGAAATCTTTAAAAAAAACACAAAGAAGAAAGTGAGGTTTACAGGTATGCTGTAGCGAGAATTAGGCTTCAGAATCTAAGTGAACAGGAAATATTATTTTTATAAGAGCGTATTTTTTCCTGTAAACAGTACAGAAGTAGTTGAAAGTGTAATCGTTGGTAATTACGGGTAGATAGGTGTATTCATGGCTGTATCCAAACGTTTGCTGTTTCCCTTGTTGATGGTAGGAAGTAGCGTTGTTACTGTAGCGACATTTCCGTTGAAAGTTCTGAGTCAAGATGCGAACGCTCCTCTTGTTGAAGGGGCTTCGCAAATGAACGTATGGCAAGGCATCTTTTTAGGTTTTGTACAAGGTGCAACAGAATTTTTGCCCATCAGTAGCACGGCGCATTTAAAAGCTGTACCAGTTGCATTAGGTTGGGGAGATCCAGGTTCTGCTTTTAGTGCAGCGATTCAGCTTGGAAGTATTGTGGCTGTGCTTTGGTACTTTTGGGGAGACTTGAAGCGAGTTTTGACAGGTGCGTATATTGCTATTAGACGTAAAGATTATCGAGATACCGACTTCCGTATCGCTTTGGGAATTGCCATCGGAACATTGCCAATAGTAGTTTTAGGGCTTTTACTTAAAATTGTGTTTGAAGAATTTTACGAAAATACCGTAAGAGGTATGGGCGTAATTGCAGTGGTATCAATTGTCATGGGTATACTGTTGGGATTAGCAGAAATTAAAGGCAGCAGACAGCGCAATTTTGACAAATTAACAATGGGTGATGGCATATTGATGGGCTGCGCTCAAGCTCTGGCGTTAGTGCCTGGGGCTTCTCGAAGCGGTTCAACTTTGACAGCAGGATTATTTATGGGATTGGAAAGGGGAACAGCAGCCAGGTTCTCATTTTTATTAGGAATTCCCGCAATCACTTTGGCTGGGGTAATTTCACTTAAAGATTTATTAGAAGTTGGAGTTGATAGTTCAGAAATTCTTACCTTGGTAGCATCTGTAATATCATCAGGAATATTTTCTTATTTAGCAATTGCTTGGTTAGTAGAATTCCTTAAAACCAAAAGCACTTGGATATTTGTTTGGTATCGCGTAATCTTCGGTATCGCCATCTTAGCTGGGTTATATTTCGGAGTACTTGAGAATGCGTAAGGAAAGTTGGGCAACGGATGAAGTTGGGCAACGGATGGAGTTATTGATAATTGGTTGATAGACGTTCATTGGTAACTGGTAACTGATTGCTGGTAACTGATTATTGTTTGTATTGTCTTAGCCTTGAGTCTGTTGGTTGTTTGTGCAAGATATAGGAATTGGGCATTGGGCATTGGGCATAGGGATAGGGGAAAAGGCAACAAGGGAGAATGTTAATTTCCTAACTCTTAACTCTTAACTCCTCACTCTTAACTCCTAACTCTAAATCTAAAATCTAAAATCTAAAATCTAACTGGCGGATTGTGATGAATAATGACAAAAAGCTTTGTGAAAATCAAAGGTTTGGTTTTGTTTCAATGGCGAGAACAAATATACGGACTTTTTCCCAACGTCAATTATTCTGGTTTTTAACTGTAGCATCCGCCATATTCAGCATTACAATACGTCCGTTAAAAACTTTTGCTAATCAATCTTCCACGGTAGCCGATGGAGTGCAGCAAATGAACGTGTTGCAAGCGATTTTTTTGGGCTTTGTACAAGGTGCAACTGAATTTTTACCAATCAGCAGTACAGCTCATTTAAAAGTTGTTCCGGTAGCGCTTGGCTGGGGAGATCCAGGAGTCGCTTTTAGTGCGGTGATTCAACTTGGAAGTATTGCGGCGGTGCTGTGGTATTTCTGGAAAGATTTGTCGAGGATTTTCAAAGGTGCTACCAGAGCGATCGCTCTAAAAGACTATATGGATTTTGATTTCCGCTTGTGTATAGGTATTCTTTTTGGCACGCTACCGATACTACTATGCGGCATAATTATCAAAATTTTTATACCCGACTTCGACAACTCGCCGCTGCGGAGTATGAGTGCGATCGCCATTGCTTCTATTGTGATGTCAATACTTTTGGGATTAGCGGAGAAATTCAGCAAGCGTCAGCGCAACTTTGAACATCTAGTAATGTTAGATGGGTTGTTAATGGGTGTTGCTCAAGCTTTAGCGTTGATTCCTGGTGTATCTCGAAGTGGTGCGACTTTAACGGCGGGATTATTTTTAAATTTAGAACGAGAAACCGCAGCCAGATTTTCATTTTTGCTGGGTATTCCGGCGATTTCTATAGCTGGATTAGTACAATTACAAGATTTCTTGGCGGCAGGAGTTGATGGAAGTCAAATAACTTCCTTAGTAGCAGGGATAATTTCATCAGCAGTATTTTCTTATTTAGCGATCGCCAGTTTGCTGCGGTTTCTGAAAACACAAAGCACCTGGGTGTTTGTTTGGTATCGATTAATATTTGGAATTTTTATATTGAGTGGAATTGCTGCGGGGTTTTTGGAGAATGGTTAGGAGTTAGGAGTTATGAGTTAGGAGTAGTAATACGTATGATTAATTATGACGGGATGTAGAGACGTAAAATTTTACGTCTCCCGACGGTTGCGGGCAAAACAAACCTTTCAAGATTAATGCAATTGAGTAAGTTGAATTAGACACAAAAGGATATCAAGGCTTGTGAGGAGAATATTTGTTAACCGTGTCGTAACCCAATCATGATTATTAGAGATAAATAACATTATATCAACAAGGATGTACGATATTTAAGATATTGATGATATCAAAATGCAATATTGGGCTGCTAACTCTTAACTCCTAATTCCTAATTCCTAATTCCTAACTCCTAATTCCTAATTCCTAACAACTAACTCCCAACTTATGAACATCAACCCTGCTCGTATTACAAAAATATTACCCGATTCTATTGGTGCTGAAATTGGATTTGAGGTAGGTGATGCAATCGTTAGTATTAATGGTGTGCATCCTCGCGATTTGATTGATTATCAGTTTTTATGTGCTGATGAATTTTTAGATTTAGAAATTTTAGATGAGAAGGGCAAAACTCATCAAATTGAAATTGAAAAAGATTACGATGATGATTTGGGTTTAGAGTTTGAATCGGCGCTTTTTGATGGTTTAATTCAATGTAATAATCGGTGTCCTTTCTGTTTTATCGATCAACAACCACCGGGTAAACGCTCTAGTCTTTACTTTAAAGATGATGATTATCGCTTGAGTTTTCTCTACGGATCTTATCTGACTTTAACGAATCTACCGCAGCGGGAATGGGAACGAATCGAACAGATGCGATTGTCGCCGCTATATGTATCCGTTCATGCCACAGAACCCGAAGTAAGAATTAGACTATTAAAGAATCACCGTGCGGGAGAGATTTTACAGCAGATCAAATGGTTTCAGGAAAGACGGCTACAAATTCACGCACAAGTAGTTGTTTGCCCTGGTATCAATGATGGCTTACACTTAGAAAAAACTCTGCGCGACTTAGCGTCTTTTCATACTGGAGAATTACCCGCTGTGGCTTCTGTAGCAGTAGTTCCAGTAGGCTTAACGCGGTTTCGTCCTCAAGAGGATGAACTTACACCAGTAACGCCAGAGAAAGCACGAGAAGTAATCGCTCAAGTGCGGAAGTTGCAGCAAGAATTTAAAGAAAATGTTGGTTCAAACTGCGTTTGGTTAGCCGATGAATGGTTTTTAATTGCAGGTGAGGAACTACCATGTGAAGCTGAATACGAAGATTATCCCCAAATTGATAATGGTGTTGGTTCGATTCGTTTGTTTATCAAGGAGTTTTTGCAAACAGCACGGGAATTATTACCGCAGAAAGTTGAACCTAGAAAGTTAACTTGGGTAGTAGGAAATGCAGTTGAGCAAGCTTTTCAACCGCTTGAAAAACAGTTAAATTCGGTTGAAGGTTTATCTATTAATATGCGGGCTTTATCTAGCGATTATTGGGGACAAGATATTAGCGTTACTGGTTTATTGACTGGTCACGATTTACTTTTAAAATTACAAAATGAAGATTTAGGAGAGGGAATTTTACTGCCAAGTGTAATGTTGAAGCATGGTGAATCAATATTTCTTGATGATAAATCAGTCGAGGAGGTAGCTAGCAGTTTAAAAACAAAAATTTACCCTGTGACAAGTGTTGAAGAGTTGATTAAAACTTGCGTTAAAGAGTTAGGAGTTAGGAGTTAGGAGTTTTATCTTTTCTGTTTATGCGATCGATTAGTGCGCTATTAATTTAGATTAATTCAAAATGTAGTTTTTGAGGTATTAAGATCCCCGCAACCCCCCGCTAATTTGGGGGGCTTTGTGTAAGTTCCGTAGGTTAAGAACATAGTTATAATTTTTGTCGGACACACCACCTTAACGCACTACGGAATTTGTTTGAAATGACTATATTATCTAATTATTCGCGATTGGTTCTACTAATAAATTATCTATCTATTTAAAATATCTATTTTATTAGTAAATATTTTAGCGTCAAAGTCAAATCTAAAATCTAAAATCTAAAATAAAGTGAGGAGTAAATAGTGACGAACCAAATTAAAGGAATTAGAAAGGTTAAATTAAAATCTATTAAAACTGGATTATTTTTTTTTAAATGCCAGTTTTTAGCTTGTACTTTATTTAATATTTTGCCTGCTACAGCTGCAACTAAACCTGTAATCAGCGTAATTCAAAGCCAGGAAAATGCTAATCAGTGGAAGGGTATAACTACTCGTCTTGAAGAAGCTGGGGTTAATTACTGTGTAATTCCTTTAAATAGCATCAGAAATACTGCTGATTGGGGAAGCCGCTCGGTGCTACTTTTACCTAATGTGGAAACATTAACGCCATCGCAAGCAATTAGTTTGGAGGAATGGGTAGGTAAAGGTGGAAATGTCATTGCTAGTGGCCCCGTAGGAAGCTTATCTGCTCCGGGAGTACGTAGATTAATTCAAAATATTTTGGGAGGTTACTGGGGATTTAGTTTAGATACACCGCAGAAACTTCAGCCTTCTAAAGATAAGTTGCAGCGATGGGCTAATAAAAAAGATTTAATCGGAGAAGTGCGCGGTGGTGTTGTGGTTCCGAATTTAGTCGAGCAAGCTGCTGCGGTATGGGAATCTCAGAATAATTCCGCTGCTGTTTTAGCTACTCCGCGTTCTACTTTTTTTGGTTGGAGATGGGGAGTTGATAGCGCTGCAAATCCCAGTTTAGATAGTGCTTGGTTACAAGCTGCTTTAAAACGACACGCAAGTTTGCCAAATGCCGTTAAAAGTATTGCAGGTGGTGATTCCGAATGTTCTACTGCTGTTGCTCGAACATCAGGGACAAATTCTACAAATGTAAATATTGGTCAAAATTTACCGGCAATAAATTCCACTTCTACTCCATTTAATATTACTGCCGTTATTCCCGATAATCCTTCTGGAAATATCAACTTCAAACGTTCCGATGAGCTATCCGATGAAGCAATAGATCATTTGCAGGATGAGGTACGTCTTGATGTTGAACCCAATTCCCGTAAACCAATTAGTCGTAACGAAACAGCAGCACTACAGCAAGAATTACTAAAATTAATTGGTCGAGTTGAAAGCGCGAATTTAGCAGTTGCAGCGATAAATAATAGAACTCAAACTGCACAAGCGGGTGTGGCAGCAGAATTTGCCTCCAGTCAACCTGAGACATTAACTTTTAGCAGCCAGCAAGCTTTATCGCAAGCTAAAGAAGTTGTCCAACAATTACCGCAGTTGGTGGCAAAGAGAAAATATGCTGAAGCTCGCAAACAATGGTTAGCAGCAAAAACTTCTTTGTGGAATCAGTTTCCGGTAAATCAAAGGTTTGCTCAACCTGAAATCCGAGCAATTTGGCTCGATAGAGGAACTATTGTTAAGGCTAGAAACGAGCAAGGGTTGGCCAAGTTTTCGATCGACTTTCGCAAGCCGGTATTAATACGGTATTTTTTGAAACCGTTAATGCAGGTTATACAGTTTATCCTAGTAAAGTTGCACCAAAGCAAAATCCTTTAACTCGTAATTGGGACCCATTGAAATCTGCCGTCAAGTTAGCCCACGATAGAGGTATGGAATTACACGCCTGGGTATGGGTTTTTGCGGCAGGAAACGAGCGACATAACACAATTTTAGGAATTGACGCTAACTATCCCGGCCCAGTACTTGCCGCTCATCCCGATTGGGCAGGTTACGATAGGCGCGGAAAGATGGTTCCTCAAGGTCAAAATAAACCATTTTTTGACCCTGCAAATCCACAATTACGACAGTATTTATTAAATCAGTACGAAGAAATTGTTACCAATTACGACGTAGACGGTTTACATTTAGACTACATTCGCTATCCTTTTCAAGATCACCAGCGCAACCGCAGTTACGGTTATGGAAAAGCAGCGCGATCGCAATTTAAACAGCGTTATGGAATCGATCCGCTGAAAATTACGCCAAGTCAACGCGATATGTGGCAAAAGTGGACGGCTTTTCGGACTGAGCAAATAGATAGTTTTGTCGCTGAAGTTTCACAAAAAATGCGACAAAAAAAATCCGATTTAATTATGTCCGTAGCGGTGTTCCCTCTGCCGGAACAAGAAAGGATTAAAAAATTACAGCAACATTGGGAAGTTTGGGCACAACGAGGCGATATCGACTTAATAGTTCCCATGACTTACGCTTTAGATACTCCAACTTTTAGCAGATTAGCACAGCCTTGGATTGTGTCGAGAAAACTAGGTTCTACTTTATTAGTTCCGGGAATTCGTCTATTAAATTTACCGACTTTGGGAGCATTCGATCAAGTACAGTTAATCAGAGATTTACCAGTAGGTGGTTATGCATTATTCGCTGCCGAAAACTTACAAAATCAACAGCTACAGCAAGTTTTGGGCAGTACTCAGGGAAGTAAACCCAAAAGCGAACCAATTCCTTACCGTCAACCATACACAACAGCCGCTTTGCGCTACGCTTCTTTACAAAAAGAATGGCAATTCACCTTGGAGAATAAGCAGCTACAAATGTCTGCTAGCAGAATGGACGAATTTAATAGCCAAGCAGAAGTGTTACAAAACGCTTTAAATCAACTTGCAAAATCCCCTTCGCCAGCTAATCTACAAACAACAAAAGCATCATTAACTCGCTTTCAATCTCAATTTAGAACGTTGATGCAGCAGCAAGCTTTAAACAATCCCTATCAAGTTGGAGTTTGGGAAAACCGTCTGGCAATGATTGAAAGATTAATCCGGTTTGGCGAACGTGTAAGAAAGTGAGGAGCAGGGAGTTGGAAGTTAGGAGTTGGGAGTGAGGAGTTAGGAGTTAAGAATTATAGGATTTGAAATTTTAGATTTTAGATTAAAAATATCTCCTTGTCTCCTTGTCTCCTTGTCTCCCCATCTCCCCCTCATTCCCTTGTCGTAATAAAAACCAACTATGAATTTTGTTCTTCACTCTTATTCTTGAGATTCAGCAACAGTTTCTGATGCTGCTTCAGTGGAATCTTGAGATTCTTCTGCAACAGTTTCTGATGCCGCTTCAGTGGAATCTTGCGATTCTTCTGCAACAGTTTCTGAAACTTCTTCTGGTTCGGGTTCAACCTTGACGGAAGGCTTGCTTGGCTTCGGAGGGCGTGCTAGTGCAGGATTACTTGGAGCTTTGATTTCATCTCTTTCAGATGATTTTCTACCTCTACCTTTACTTTTGCCTCTACCTCTATCGTTATCTCTATCGTTGTCTCTATCTTTACGATCTGTTTTTACCGGAGGGGTAAAGCTCTTTTTTTCAGAACTGCCTTGCGATTTTACCGGAGGAGTAAAGCTCTTATTCTCAGAACTCTTAGTTTCAGAACTGCCTTCAGTTTCCGGCTTTGGTTGACGATCGGATTTTTTAATTGGAGGTTCTACCATTGTTAATTTCTGTTAATTTATCTGTATGATATATGGTTTTGGTGTTTCGGCAACCTTTAGCTGAGATATTTGACTAATTTTGTGCATAGGTTGAACAACATAACCCGAGTGGGTCAAATCTGTCAAAATAAATCACAACAGTATTATAAATTGAACTACTTGCCATTTCTTCAAAGTCGGTACTTAGGAATATTGAAATAATCAACATAGATAGAACTAGCTAAAATCTAGTTAAAATAAAAATGTCTACATAACACATTTTTCTGATTTTTAATTAATTTAAATAAGTAAACCACCGTAGCTCAAAAATCAAGATAATTTACAAAACTGAGTACAAAATGTAGAAACTATCACTTTAGACTAGTTCTGTTCTAATGCTTTTAGCAGATTATTTTTCTTGAATCAATAATTAATCTTGGAATAGTAAGTAACGTAAGGAAAGTAATTCAATGGGTTATCAAACAACAATTGGATGGTCGCTGCTGAGTTCTGGAATGACTACGCTTTTATTAAAAGCTATTCCTGGTGATTCTTTGTGGTGGGGGGTAGCTTTACTAATATCGGGAATTGCTACTCTTTTTATACGTAAAGATGTTTTGAACAAGAGTGTTAACAAATAAACAAAGATTATTGAATTATCAAAACATCACCGTCTTTGATGTTCAATAATTTAGAAACAACAACTTTTTCTCCCGGCTGCAACCCTTCGATGACTTGATATTTATTGTTTATCATTTTACCTAACTTTACCTGTTTTTGTTTGGCTACTAATGTTGAGGTTGCTGCGGTGGAATTCAATTTTTCAGCGACATATACAAAAGCTTCCCCGGCTATACGAAATACTGCTGTAGTAGGAATCAACAAGCCAGAATGCTGGTTCCAATTAATTCTTGCTCTAGCAAATTGTCCCGATTGCATCTTCCCCTGTTTATTATCAAATAATGCTTTCACTAATACAGTGCGGGTATTTTGATTAACTTGTGGGGAAATAAAAAATATTTTTCCCGTACCGATATTTTCACCTTGGGAGTTGATCATTTCTACTGCCATTCCTTTGCGTAACTGCGATTTGTTTTCAAGGGAAACTGGAATGTCAACTTCTAAAGGTTGATTTTGAGTAACTGTCGCAACTCTGGTTGAAGGTTTAACTAAATCTCCAACTTTTACAGAAATATTCGCTACCGTGCCTTTAAAAGGAGCGTTGACTTTGTGCTGCTGAAGTTTCTGTGATGTTTGAGGGGCAGGAAGATTGTTTGTAGTATTTGCTTGTGCTTGTTGTAATGCTTTTTCTAAGCTAGATATAGTTGCTTGCTGTGCTTTTATTTTGGAATCTAAATTATTAAATTCGAGTTTTGCAGCTTCAAGTCTCTGAGCGTATTCATCTTTAGTTTGTTTAGATACGGCACCAACTGCTGCTAAATTAGAATATTTTTCGTATTTTTCTTGGTTTAATCTTACATTTTGCAGCTTTGATAAATGTTGAACTTCTAACTCCTGAAGCTGATTACGAGCATTTTGTAGCTGTAGTTGATTTACTTGTAGAGTCGCGCTATTACCACTATTGCTATTATTAGCTTCAGCAACTTGATTGTTAGAGTCAATTTGCATTAAAGGAGCTTGCGCTGTAACCTGGCTACCTGCTTTAACAAAAATTTGAGATACTTTACCTTGAGTTTTTGCTTGAAGGCTCTCGGAGTTTAATGATTGTAAGCTGGCGATAAACTCTGAGCTTTCTTTTATTTGACTTGCTTCTACATCGGCTAGTTTAACCGATAGGGGTGTTTGTTGGATAGTAATAGTTGAAGGCAATTTTCTTTCGCGAGCAAGCAAGTTGTAAAGTACTGCTATTCCACCAATAGTTAAAGCTGTTGGTATCAGGATCAAAACTAAACGTTGCCACCATCGTGACGATTGTTTAGCTTTTTGAGAGCTATCTTGCTGTATTTTAGTTTGAGATTCGGGAGATTTCATAGCTTGAAGAGAAGTTAATAACTGAAGCGCTTTTATAGTAAACAACGAATTTTCAATTAATAAATTAAATATTCTTATGAATATAGCCCTTTTCGTTTGAGTGCAATACAGTTTGATACCTCACCCCGCCCTCTGGGCACCCCTCTCCTTATGAAGGAGAAGGGATACGGTGAAGCTATGATTTGTATTCTACTCAACTGAAAACCGCTATATAAAAAATCAAAAAGTTTTAATTCATAAGTTATTATTAATTGCATATGTAGAGAGAATTACTGAGACTACGGATAGATGTATGTATAATCAAATCATCAAAAACAGATATAAATCGTTAGCAAAAAGGTACAAAACCATTCTTGACTTCAATTAAGACAAGTTAGTAACTATTTTTCTTAAACTTATTTTATCTAAAAATTATCATTTATATTCATTTGCATAATAAATTTATTTTAATGGATGATTAAAACAATATCCATCATAAAAATTTATCTTTTTGTATAGTTATAAGCTTTTTATAAAGTGTATGAATGTAACAGAAAGCTCTTTTAATATAGGTAAATACTATAAGAAGATGTTTGAAAAGTATCATCTTTATAGCAATTATTAGATTATTCACTTTTAGCCTTTTAAAAAGCGAGTAGGGAACAGGAAACGGAAAATAGAAAGTGTACTGAAACATTCCCTGTTCCCTATATTATTTTTAAAATACGGATATACGGATTATATTTTTTTTTTACAATATAAAAGTATTTTGCCTGCGTATAGTGAATAATTGAAAATAAATTAGATTATTTAATATAAATTTGATTGTTAAGAAAATAAGAACTATATACGATCGATGAGGACAAAAAAAGGCGGGAATTTCCCACCTCAAAATTGCTTTAACCTTTAGTTAAGCGAATATGTTCTAATATCCGCTGCTGTCTTTCAACAGAATTAATTTTAGGTTTAATAAAATCGTTTGTACTGCGAGCAAGATGCTCCATAATTCGCTTTTGACGGTCGGATTTGTCAGCCATTTTTACGGTTAATAGATTAAACAAACATTCTTCACAAATAGAAAAACTTTACAGTTAACTGATAAAAAGCATTTCTACCTGGAACTTATTTTAGTACAAAATTGTTAAATAATGTTTGATAACAATGTTTTTTTGTCAACTATAAAATATAGGACTTATGGAAACTTAAATATGTCTTAGATATATCAAAGAATGTATTTAAAATCAATAAAACAAGAATTGACAAAATTGCCATTTTATATTTAATAGAGAAAAATTAACAAATTCCGGTAAAATTCTTACAGTCGCGCTCTTAGTAGCTTGAAATGTCAAACATTGTTAAACCGCCATGTGATACCGGAGTCATCAAAGCTAAACGATGCTCTACTTCTTGTTCTCGCTCTACCGAACGTTGGGTACTAGTGGCAACTATACTCGGTTCGAGTATGGCAATGATTGATGGTACTGTTGTTAATGTAGCGCTGCCAGTACTGCAAGAATCTTTGAGTGCAAATGCTACTCAAGTACAGTGGGTAGTTGAATCTTATGCTTTGTTTCTAGCTGCTTTAATTTTGTATGGTGGCTCTTTAGGAGATCGATTTGGTAGAAGATTAATTTATGCTTGTGGAATTGCTTTGTTTGCTGTTGCTTCTGGATGGTGTGCTTTATCGCCTAATATTAATCAACTAATAATTGCTCGTGCTTTTCAAGGAGTTGGTGGTGCGTTGTTAATTCCTGGAAGTTTAGCAATTATTAGTGCCTGTTTTGTCGATTCGGAGCGAGGAAAAGCTATTGGTACTTGGTCGGCTTTTACGGCTATAACTTCAGCATTTGGGCCAATTTTAGGCGGTTGGCTAGTAGAAAATCTATCTTGGAGATGGGTATTTTTTATTAATGTGCCGTTCGCGATCGCAATTCTATCAATTTTATTTTGTTATGTTCCTGAAAGTCGAGACAGCGAATTTATCCGATTGGACTATTGGGGAGCTGCGCTAGCAACTTTGGGTTTGGGAAGCTCAGTTTTTGGATTAATTGAATCTTCTAGTTTAGGGCTTTTTCATCCTTTGGCGATTGGTAGCACGGTATTTGGAATAATTGTTTTAGGTGCGTTTATTTTTATAGAGGCTAATATCTACAATCCAATGATGCCTTTATCTTTATTTAAATCACGTACCTTTTCGGGTGCTAATTTACTGACGTTGCTACTATATTCTGCTTTGGGAGGAGTTTTCTATTTTGTTCCTTTCAATTTAATTCAGGTTCAAGGTTATTCACCTACGGCTGCTGGTGCAGTGTTTTTACCGTTTATTCTGCTGATGTTCTTCTTGTCGCGATGGTCTGGTAATCTAGTTAACCGTTACGATGCTAAGTTACCTTTGACGGTTGGGCCAATCATCGCAGCAGTTGGTTTTATACTTTTTGCCGTACCCGGAATCGGTGGTAGTTATTGGATAACATTTTTTCCGGCTATTTTGGTATTAGGATTAGGAATGTCACTTAGCGTTGCTCCTCTGACAACAACCGTTATGGGTTCGGTTAGGAAGCGTCAAGTTGGTGTTGCTTCGGGAGTCAACAACGCCGTTTCTCGTACCGCTGGCTTATTAGCGATCGCCATTTTTAATATCTTTGTTTTCAATGCTTTTAATCTCAGTCTCGATCGACGTTTGGCAAAGTTAAATATACCATCTCAAGTACGGCAATCCTTAGCGGAAGAAAGAATCAATTTAGCCGCCGCAAAAGTCCCAGATAATATAAGTAATGAATTAACAAATGCAATAGAAAAAGCAATTGCACTTTCCTATGTAGATAGTTTTCGTTTAATCATGTTTGTGGCCGCAGCTGCTTCAGTTGTTAGTGCTGCAATTGCATTTTTAATGATCAATAAGCGACAGAAAGTTTTGTAGGTTAAAGGTTAAAGGTCAAAGGTTAAGCTTTAACAGCGGATGCGTTTAGCAGAAGATTATCAGCCCAAAAGTTTTATTTCTTTTAGTATTTTCCCCGTTCCCTATTCCCTTTTCCTGGGAGCATCCCGATTTTGCAAAAATACAATTTGGTAGTGCGAGCATCTTGCTCGCTATGTATATCAAGCGAGCAAGATGCTCGCACTACAAAAAATAAATTTACACCTGAAGGGATGCTCCCCTTTTCCTCTGCTTCGCAAGGAGAGGGGTGGCTTTAGCCGGGGTGAGGTTTTATATTTAATTCGATCTAGTGACTTATTACAAAAAGATTGGATATTTTTTAAATTGCAAATCCCTTATACAAAATACAAGTATTAATTATATATACCATAAAGAATACTTATTATTACTTGTTAAAAAAACATTATGAACTACGAAATAATCGTAACTTAACTATATCTTGCTAAAGGTAGGATGTTATTATCTAGAAACTATTATCGAATATTTTTCAATAATATAAAATTTTTATAAAATGTTATTTATTATTAAGCGATTAGATAAAATAAATTTCAACCATCATCTAAACAGCATATTTTTGAATAGCTTGATAAAATTCCATTTGATAAGAAAGTAATATTTGCTCCATTTAAGTAAAATTTTAGCAAAAAGAGATTTTATTACCCCATGTTTGATTCGCCTCAAGTATCGGCTAATCGACTGCTGATGGCTTTACCTTCTGGGGAATACGAACGCCTTATTCCTTACTTAGAGCCTGTGAGTTTGATTTTAGGGCAAACTCTTTATCAACCCAAAGAGTTGATAAAAGAAGTTTATTTTCCTTTAGAAGCAATGATTTCTTTGGTTTCGATTATGAAAGATGGTTCAACCACAGAAATCGGTTTAGTAGGTAATGAAGGAATGGTAGGTCTTTCTACATTTTTAGGAGGAGATATTTCTACAAATCGTGTCATTGTGCAAGTAGAAGGTAAGGCATTAAAAATGGATGCTGACTTACTTAAAAGCGAATTTGAAAGGGGAAGACAGTTACAAAGAAAGCTTTTACTTTATACTCAAGCTAGATTAACCCAGGTATCGCAAATAGCTGCTTGTAAATCGCATCATTTAATTGAAGAAAGACTGGCTCGTTGGCTGCTTTCGGTTCATGACTGCGTAAATAAAAGTGAGTTACCGCTCACCCAAAAATTCATATCCGAAATGCTCGGAGTACGTCGCGCTAGCGTTACAGAAGCAGCGATCGCACTTCAGAAAGCAGGTTTGATTAGTTATAGTAGGGGACAAATCACGATCTTGAAGAGGAAGGAACTCGAACAAGCAGCCTGCGAGTGTTATGGGTTGATCCAAAATGAATTCAAGCGCTTACTTAATTAAAATTTGAATTATTAAATTTTTATATTTTCTTAAACTTTCCGAGGTATATGTACGATAGCGTACTGTCTTTTTCTGGGATCGAGGTATTCTTTTGTTTACAGACATACGGTATCAGCAGACGTAATACCATTTTTGCTTTTCGGTTTCATTGGCTATAGCAAGTTTGTCAAATTTCGATTAATCGGATATTGAACTGTCTGATATGCAAGGAAGTTCACCAGTGAAACTGTTTTTTCAAATTGATATTGTTGCCGTGTTGGATACTGTAAGAAATTCTAAAGGAAAAATACCTCTAGACATGATTCAGATATTTTTTATTCTTCTTATGTCGTCAGATATTTTTCCAGATACGACTCAATTAAGAAGATTGTGTTCTTTGATATGTCCGACGATATTAATTGTGCGAAAGTTAATCAATTGCTAGCAGCTTTACCTGAGCAAGAGTATCAACGGCTAGTTCCTTATTTAGAATATGTTGATTTAACCTCTGGAGAAGTCTTATACGAACCAGGCGAAACAATGACAGAAGTCTATTTTCCTAGGGCAGCGATGATTTCTTTAGTTTCGATTATGGAAAACGGTTCCACAACTGAAATAAGCTTAGTAGGTAAAGAAGGTATGGTAGGTTTACCTGTATTTTTGGGAGGCTATTCTACTACGAGCCGTGCCATCGTACAAATTGAAGGTGCTGCGTTTAAGCTTAATGGCAACATATTAAAAAGCGAGTTTAAAAAGGGTGAAGAACTGCAAAGACTTTTGTTGCTTTATACACAAGCGTTATTCACCCAAGCTTCACAAAACGCTGCGTGCAATCGACAACATAATATCGAAGAAAGACTTGCTCGTTGGCTACTGACAACACAAGATTGCGTGATGAGAAATGAACTACATCTTACCCAAGAATTTATCTCTCAAATGTTAGGTACTCGTCGTAGTGGTGTAACTGTTGCAGCAGGTACCCTTCAACAAGCAGGAATGATTCGCTATACCCGTGGGAAAATCAGTATTCTTAATCGGGAAGCTCTGAATGCTACAGCCTGTGAATGTTACAGGCTGATTAAAAATGAGTATACTCGCTTGCTCAAGCCAAAAAAAACATCAAGCTAAAGTACGATAGCGTACAGACATATTAAAAAACATTATGCCAATCTTAAATATTAGAGGAAGTAACAATGTGCATTGTTTAGTGTAAATAACCAGTCTCATTGAAAGTTAAGGTATTGAGCAATTTTCTATTTCCCTGATTTGAGTAAAGGGGATAGAAAATCTATTGTTGCCGAACAAAAGTTGTTGCTCCGATGAGTCACAAATTTATAGCTTGTGACTTTGGTATATGGTGGTAAAGAAAACTAGCAAATTTTTCAAACCTAGCGATAACATTTGATAATTTTTTTTCAATCAACTGCAATTGCAGAAAACTAAAATTAATCTTTTTTTGTCCGATAATATTAACAAAAAAGTAAAATAATTATCTTTATAAATATATCATTCAATATGTTTATAGTTAATATTTTATAATTTTGTTGTCACTTTTTTTTAAGCTAAATATCAATATATATCAAAGAGTGGTTTAGTTAATTTACACGAATCCTTAATAAGCCTTGATAGGTAAATAGGTAAGTTAACATGAAAGCATAAAGGACAAGTATATGTTTGAGAAGCAACAACAAACAGGAAAGGAATTAAAATCGCTGGTACTTATGGGGATTTGTCCATGTTGTGGTTCTGTAAAAATAAAGTATCGTGAATACATAACCAATCGTACATTTGGATTTCAATGTTTCAATTGTGGCTTCCAATCTCAATATAATTTGACTGAGTTGAAACAAGCATCAGTTAATTGGTTTCCGATAAAGAAATAATTAGAATAAGTGAGTAAATATTTGTATAGATATTATAAAAGTTAATATACTGCATATTTCGTTTTTATGAGGTACATTCGGACGGGCATCCCACAATAATTTTAGAATATAGAATCAGAGATTGAATTAGTTTTTGTATAGCATTACTTAAAAGCGTTGGAGATTGGCAAAAAGTAGTAGATTATTAGAAGTTTATTTGCGATCGGGAAGTAAGTATTTTCCTGAATGCAGTTCTAATTGGTACATCAACCTGAAACAAAGTCACATTTTCTTCTATGTCTACACCTACTTCATCTCCATCTACGTTTGCGCCACCAACCTCACTTGCTCTTTCATCTTTCCATATCCGCTTGGAAACTCTTGAAAAAGAACATCAGTGGTTGCTCAAGCAGATTAAGAAAAAACGCACCGAACAAAAGAACTTTCTCGAACAGATGCGTGCTGTAGCAACAGAAATACATAGTAGATGTACTCCTTGTTTTCAGAGAATGGCATCTCTGGATGAGGAAATACATCAAGTTTTTGATCAAATTTTGACAACACGAAAGCTAGGAAAGCAAACTAGAAAAAATATCGAACAAGTTTATCGCAGCCTTCAAGTTGCAGGGATAATCAGCGTCAAACTTAATTTGACAGAAGATGACAGTGGGGAAGATTTTTTTGAAGCAGGGGAAGAAGAAAATGATTTCTCCGATTCAAGCGATAAAAATAGCGAGAATCAAGGTTCCGAGGAAGAATATCAACAAGCGGAATACGATTTTTCTTCTGCTAGTAAGAGTGGTGAATCCAAGAAGATTCGTCAGACATTTTTGAGGTTAGCTGAGATATTTCACCCCGACAAGGTAAAAGACAGTGATATCCAGATGCACCATACAGAAATCATGAAGGAAATTAACAAAGCCTATCAAGAAGGTGATTTAGCAAGATTGCTAGAAATTGAAAGATTACATCAAGTAGAAGAATCATTTTCAATTAACAGTGAAGATGATTTAACCAGACAATGCAATAAGTTAGAGCAGCATAATGAATTTCTTAAAACCCAATACGAAAACTTAAAAAGCGAGTTGCGATTAGCAAAAAATACTAATGAAGGACAAATGGTTTCAAGTTATAAGAAAGCTGTTAAAGAAGGAATAGATCCGATTTCTCAAACGGTAGAACAAGTAGAAACTGAAATTGAACTAATTTCTTCTATTTGCAACTTTGTGAAAGATTTTCGAGATAAGAAAATTACAGTTAAAAAGTTTCTTGCAGGGCCACCAGTTCTACAGCAAAGGAACCAAGAAATAATTGATGAGCTTTTTGAGGAAATGCTGGGGGAGTTTGAAGAATTTGGAGTTTTTTAGAAATAGTTTTTTAATCAGAATATTTTATTCTAAGAAGTAGAGATGTTAAATGCTGCATCTCTATTTTTTTATTAGGAAGTAGGAATATTCTCAATTATCAATTACCAATTACCAGATTTTCAATTGCTAGATTAATCAAAGTTTCTCCTTCCAATACCGTTTCTACTGTATTAAACTGCTGTCGTAATTCCGCAGCACCATTAAAACCTTTTGCATACCAAGCCATATGTTTTCGTGCTTGATAAATACCTCTATTGCCCTTGTATTCCCATAAAGCTTTTAAATGTTCTTTAGCGCATTCTAAAAGCTGAATAGTTGTCGGAGGAGCTAATTTATTTCCGCTTTTAAGAAAATAATCAATTTCTCCAACCAAAAACGGATAACCTAGAGTACCCCGCGAACACATTACGCCATCAGCACCAGTTATTTCCAAACATTTAATTGCCGACTCAACAGAAAAAATATCTCCATTGGCAATCACTGGAATATCAAGCACTTCCTTAACGCGAGCAATCCATTCCCAACGAGCGTTACCATTGTATCCTTGAGCGCGAGTACGTCCGTGAACAGTAATCATTTGCGCTCCTACATCCTGCATTCGCTTTGCAAAGTCGAGGATAGTAATTTCCGCATCATCCCAGCCGATACGAGTTTTAACGGTAACGGGAATATCTACCGCGCTAACAACTTCTCTAACTATTGCTTCGGCTACTTCCGGCTGTCGTAATAATGAAGAACCGCCGCCTTTTCTAGTAATTTTATTTACCGGACAACCCATGTTAATATCAATCGTATCCGCACCTTCTTTTACAGCTTTTTGAGCGGCTTGTGCGAGAAAATCCGGACGACAATCAAATAATTGAATGCTTATGGGACGTTCGTTGATATCAACATCCATAACTTTCGGTAGTTGCTTGACGTGAGCCAATCCCGAAGCATGAACCATTTCGGTATACATCATCGAATCCGGTGCATAGCGACGCACCAAACGGCGAAATACTAAATCGGTAACACCTGATAAAGGTGATTGTAAAACTCGGCTGTTGACTTCCACCGAGCCAATTTTTAAAGGTGTTGAAAGTTTTGTTTTTAGTTCGGGGGAAAGCATGGGGATTGGGGATGGGTAATTGGTAGTTGGTAATTGGTTTTTTGATAGTGGCGGTTGAAACCGTTTCTACACAAACGAAGTCCGCCTGCGCGGACTAAATAAATGTAAATATAATAGATTATCGATTATCTATATTTTTAGGACTTACGCAAAGCCCCCCTTCAAAAAAGGGGTTGGGGGGATCTTAAAGTCTGGAACACTGTAATGATTCGTATCTGCTGTATCTATGCTGCGACTGGGATAAATAACTATTCCCCGCCAAGGATTTTTAGGTTTGTTTTGGCGGAGGTATAAAGAAATTTCTGAGAATAGCCGTAAATAAATTTCTTCATCGGTTTGAAACTGGACTTCTACAAAATAAATCGGGTTTTCTTCTGCTTGAGTGGGAAGAAATACACCATCGATTCGGAATGCTGTTTGTTTAATTTCGACGGAAGAGAATTTGTAGGCATCTGCGGTTTGAGGTGAGTTCCCAATTAATTCAAAAAATATGCTGGGGAATTCTTTAAAAAGGCGGTAGAAGATGCTGTCTTGAAAAGTTGTTCTCTGCGAGAAAGCCTCCGGCTCACATGGGGGAAACCCCCAAGATCACGCTCGCTGTCTGTTTTCACGCTGATAAAATAGTTTAAATTTGGCGCTGTAAAGGATTTTATCGTGTTGTTGTTTGTAATGTTTTTCTAATTAGCATTAATTCGCTGTGGTATCGAAACGTTTGTAGAGACGCGATATAATGCCCTATCGGGCACGCTTCGCTAACGCGTCTCTACATTTTTTGAATTCAAAATTTAACTATTACCACCAGTAGATGCTTCTGACGGCTAATACTCCGGCTGCTGCACTTGCTGCGAGTGAGGTTAAAGCAGCGCCAAATAACCACCATGCGGCACTTGCGGCGGCACCTTTGGCATCTTTGGCTTGTTTTTTGGCTTGTTTTTTGACGGCTTTGATTCTTTTTTTGGTTTCTTTCTGGATGCGCTCTCCTCTTTCTAAAACGCTATCTCTGGCTGATTCGATTTGACTAACTATGCGATTTGCGTCTTTTGCTGAAATATCTTCGCGGGAACTGAGTACGGCAATTAAACTATCTCTGTCAAATTCTGAGAGACGACTGCGTAATGCTTCAACGCCCATTTTAGGATCGTCAAATAGTTTGGTGAAGTCTTGTTTGATTCCTTCGTAATTTAGCTCTGGGCGCTCCAAGGAGTTGAGGTAATTGCGAATTTTGTCTAAAGTTCCGTCAACTGCCGATCGTAGCTTTTGTTGCACCTGCTGGTACTGCTGCACGATTGAGTCGCGGGTAGATTCGATTTGATCTGCTATTCGGTTGGCTTCTTCTTCAGAAATGTCTTCTCTTTGGGAAAGTACCGATACTAAGGTGGAACGATCGAACTGAGAAACGCGATCGCCTATGTTTTCAATTCCGCTGCGTGGATCTTGCAATAGCAGTTGTAAATCGCGTTTGATTCCTTCGGGGTTGAGTGCTTGTTTATCGGTGTTGCGTAAATATTCTTCGATATCGGCTTGGAAGTTGGCAACTCTTTCGCTGGTACGCTTGGCTAAACGACGCGGTGCTTTTACGATGTCGTTAATTGTGTCTTGTACGTCGTCGATGACTTGGTTAACTTGTTCTTCACTCAAATCATCGCGTTGAGAAAGCAATTTTACCAAGGTTCCTCTATCTACTTGTGAAAGCCTTTCTCCTATTGCTGAAGCACCTTGTTTTGGCTCGTCGAGCAATTTTTGCAAGTCGCGTTTGATTCCTTCGGGGTTAAGTTCTTCTTTGTCGGTGTTGCGTAAATACTCGGAAACGTTTTGTACGGTTTGTGCGTATTGCTGCTTAGTTTTTTCTGCAACTTTTTGCGGTGCTTGTAAAGCTTTATCGCGTACAGATAGTAACTGGTCTATCTTCTTATTTACTTCTTCCTCACTCAAATCATCGCGCTGACCGAGTAATTTTACTAAAGTATCGCGGTCAAATTGTGAAAGGCGATCGCGTAACTGTTTGGCTCCGATTTCTGGATCTTCTATGAGTGTCTTAAATTCGCGTTTGATTCCTTCGGGATTGAGTTCTTCTTTGTTTGTCTTAAGCAGATAGTCTTCTACTTTTCCTCGCAATTCATTAGCTTTATTTTTAGCTTGTTCTTGCAGTTCTTGAGCTTTATTTAAAACTTCGTCACGAGTGCTTTCAAGTTGACCAACTATATTATTAGCTTCTTCTTCGCTGATATCTTCACGCTTAGAAAGCAATTCTACTAAATTATTGCGGTCAAATTGCTGTAGGCGATCGCTCAATTCTTCAAAACTAGCTTCGGAATCTTCTAATAGTTTACTAAAATCGCGTTTAATTGCTTCGGGGTTTAATTCTTCTTTACCTGTGGAACTGAGATAATCTTCAATTTGGCTACGGAAGTTTTGCGATGTTGCTTCGTTTACGGTTTGCAAAACTTCGCTGCGAACTTCTTCCATCTGTTGGACGATTTCTTTGATTCTTTCTTCACTCAAGTCTTGGCGTTGTTTGAGTAAATTGGTTAAATAGTCCTTGTCAATTTCCTGTAACCGTTGTTTGACTTTTTTGGGGTCTGCATCGGTATCATAAATTGCTTCTTTGAATTCTTCTTTGAGGGTTAAACGGTTGAAATGCCAAGGAAAAGAACTAAAAATATATTCTTCGACATCTGCCTTGATGGGATTAGAAGATACTTGAGATATTTTCTGAGCAGCTTGTTGTTTCAGATGCTGCAACTGTTGGCTAATCTTCTCAATATCAATTTCGGGAGCTTTTTCCTTGAGTTTTTGTAACTGAGGTTTAATTTTGTCAATATCCAAATCAGATAAATTAACCCGACTCAACAAAGCGGGCACGGCTGCACCCAAACCAGATTTAACTACTTGCTGCATTAATAAACCACTACCACCAACTGCTGTAACTTCAGCCAATTGTTTCTGCAAGTGCGAACCAAAATCTTCCGAATTCAATTGCTCCGGAGTAGCCTTTGCAATCAAATCTATTACCTGCTGCGTGGGATTTTGATTCCCTACAGCGTTTTGCCAAGCTCCTTCGAGTTGCGAAGCAACTTTATTAATATCTTGTTGAGAAAAATCTGTACGATTGCTAACTAAGTTGATAAAAGTATCGCGGTTGATGCTTTGTAATAAATTGCTGTTAGCAAGAGATTTTAAATTACCATCTTGAAGAACTTTATCAAATTGAGAGCGAATTTCGTTTAAATTTAGCTTGGGTAAATCTACAGAGCTTAAAGAACTTTCTACAGTGTTTTTAATACTATCTGCATCAAAACCAGAAGTTAATTCGCGACGAACTGCGGCGGTAATATCTTCTGCTGTGGAAACCATTTGATTTTTAGCAGCATTCGCACCTAAAACGCTTGTAGCGGTACCCATAATACCCTGAACGCCAGAACTAGCAGTATTAAAGAGCGAACCCAACAGCGAGCCAGCAGCCGAAGAACCCAACCAAGCAATCAGCGAAAAGTATGTAGACCAAATCACTACACCAATAATTCCGCCTAAAACAGTACTTTCGATTAAACTTAGTTTTACTGCTAAAAAGCTAGCGATAAATAAAGCTATAGTCGCGGTAATTAAAGCCCAAATACCCACTTTCGCTTCTACCTTTTTAATAGCTCCACCAATCGTATCGCTATCATCATCACCACCAAAGTCTTCTCCTAACGCTGAAATCCCTACAGCAATTGAGAAATTAGTCAGCAGTAATTGAAAGGCGATCGCCATTACGATTCCAGATACCAAAGCAACTAAGAATTGCGGCCCTGAAAAAATTAGTGATGCTTCTTGGGGAGTAACATATCCTTCAGTAATAATTGGTGCTTGTGCAAATAACCAGCATCCTTGCCAATCAATATTTGTAACTGGGAACATAAAATTTTCCTCGATCTAACTTGATTACAGACTGGTATTTATTGATTTAAAACAGTCTCTTATCACGCTAGCTAGCAAATAATATATCTTTTACTTCCCAAAGAAATATATGTCTATGCCAAAAGGAATGAATCAAAAAAAATATGAAAATAATCCTTAACTACTGCTCCCGGATTTTAAAGTTGATTCAAAACTCTGTATAAAAAGTAATCATTACGTCAGCTTTGGTCAAAAAAAGGAATTTAAATATCTGTATTATCAGGTTTTTCTTTATCGCCAGGTGCATCTAAAAAAGATTATATTTTCCATAAAACATAGTTGGAAATCCAATTAACAAGTAAAAGATTAGGCATAGAACTAACAGATAATTAGTTTTTTTAGCAAAAAGACGGCAAACACCACATTAATGATACGGTTCACCCGAATTACTCATAGTATTAATTCTCATACATTAGTCATTGTGCAAGCAAACACTGATTGAGCCATCAGAACTGGATTGTTGCATAACCGTCCAATCACGGGTTCGGGAAACCACCCTTCATTCACTGGCTGCACAGGCTCAGTATATATAACAGTGTAAATAGGATAGCCAGTGGTTCAATGCTCCATAAGCACTTTCATATTGATGCCTTTAGTGGTTGCTTTTAAGAGCCAGTTACCTCAAAATTAAACCTTTTATATTCTCATTCATTGTTTTTGTAGTTATACGGAGCCAAAAATAAAATGGCAAAAGTAGTTGGAATTGACTTAGGTACAACTAATTCTTGCGTAGCAGTAATGGAAGGTGGTAAGCCCACAGTTATTGCTAATGCAGAAGGTTTTCGCACTACTCCTAGTGTTGTTGCTTTCGCGAAAAATGGCGATCGCCTTGTAGGGCAAATCGCGAAACGTCAAGCGGTAATGAATCCCGAGAACACTTTCTACTCGGTTAAGCGCTTTTTGGGACGGAAGCACGAAGAAATCACCCATGAAGCAACCGAAGTTTCTTATAAAGTAGTTAAAGACAGTAACGGAAACGTTAAGCTCGATTGTCCTCAAGCTGGTAAGCAGTTTGCTCCGGAAGAAATTTCCTCACAAGTTCTCCGCAAGCTGGTTGATGACGCTAGTAAGTATACTGGCGAAACTATTACCCAAGCTGTAATCACCGTTCCTGCATACTTTAACGACTCTCAGCGTCAAGCAACCAAAGACGCTGGTAAGATTGCTGGTATTGAAGTATTGCGGATTATCAACGAACCTACTGCCGCTTCCTTGGCGTATGGTTTGGATAAAAAGAGCAACGAAACCATTTTGGTATTTGACCTTGGTGGTGGTACCTTCGACGTATCGATCTTAGAAGTTGGCGACGGTGTATTTGAAGTACTTTCGACTTCTGGAGATACCCACCTTGGTGGTGACGACTTTGATAAAAAGATTGTTGATTACTTAGCTGCTGATTTTCAAAAGCAAGAAGGTATTGATTTACGGAAAGATAAGCAAGCTTTACAGCGTTTAACTGAAGCTGCTGAAAAAGCCAAAATCGAACTTTCCAGCGTTACTCAAACAGAAATCAACCTACCATTTATTACCGCAACTCAGGATGGCCCCAAGCACTTGGATACAACCCTGACTCGCGCTAAGTTTGAAGAAATTTGTTCTGACTTAATTGATCGCAGTCGCATTCCGGTTGAAAATGCATTGCGCGACGCAAAGTTAAGCAAAGATAATATTGACGAAATCGTACTAGTTGGTGGTTCTACTCGTATCCCCGCAGTACAAGAAGTAGTTAAGCGCGTATTAGGAAAAGATCCTAACCAAAGCGTTAACCCAGATGAAGTTGTAGCAGTTGGTGCTGCAATCCAAGCTGGTGTACTTTCTGGTGAAGTTACCGGAATCTTGCTCTTAGACGTAAGCCCGTTATCTTTGGGTGTTGAAACCCTTGGTGGCGTAATGACCAAGATTATTCCTCGCAACACCACCATTCCTACCAAGAAGTCAGAAGTATTCTCTACTGCTGTTGACGGACAAACCAACGTAGAAATTCACGTACTCCAAGGTGAGCGTGAAATGTCCAACGACAACAAGAGCTTGGGAACCTTCCGTTTAGATGGAATTCCTCCCGCTCCTCGTGGAGTACCTCAAATTGAAGTTGTTTTCGATATCGATGCTAACGGTATCTTGAACGTTACCGCTAAAGACAAAGGTACTGGTAAGGAACAATCCATCAGCATTACTGGTGCTTCAACTTTGGATAAAACCGAAGTTGAAAGAATGGTTAACGAAGCCGAAAGCTTCTCCTCAACCGACAAAGAACGTCGCGAGAAAATCGACCGTAAAAACCAAGCTGATTCCTTGGCATATCAAGCAGAAAAGCAGTTGCAAGAGTTGGGAGACAAAGTTCCCGCAGATGACAAAACCAAAATCGAAGGTTTAGTCAAAGATTTGAAAGAAGCCGTCACCAAAGAAGACGACGAGCAAATTCAAAAGCTAATGCCAGAATTGCAACAAGCCCTATTCACAGTTGGTAGCAATATCTATCAGCAAGCCGGTGGTGAAGCTCCCGATGGTGCTGCTCCCGATGGTGCTGCTCCCGATGGTGCAACCGGAGATGCAGGTGCAACTTCGGGTGATGATGTAATTGACGCTGATTTCACCGAGTCTAAGTAGTGATATAGAGGTGAGTTTGTTGCTCACCTTTAGCTTGAATAATATTGAATAGTATTTTGTCCCCGCAATTCTTGGAATGTGGGGATTTTTGTTCGTAGTTGCGCCGTCTTCGCTTCCTATAAGAGGCGCTGAAGCGCAACTACGAACATCATTTTTAGAGTAATTCGGCATAAATATCATCATCTTGATTATCCCAAACCTGATTTAAAGCTGTTTCACTTGCTGTTAACCAAAATTTCCGATCAAGATGAGCAGAAATCAACGTAATTAAAACTTTACGAACTATTGCCCAGACGCTTTTAAGCACTTTGTTAGCTCCAAAAATTATATTTGATTTTTAAACTACTACTCCACCACATAAGTTCTGATGGGTCGAGGTAGTGCGAGCGTCCCGCTCGCTGGTTGTAACGAGGGAGCGAGACGCTCCCTCGTCAAGGCTAGCGAGCAAGATGCTCGCACTACGAATGTGCTACCCCTCATAACTTATGTGGTGAACCACTAGTAGTCAACCACATAAGTTTTGCTAGGTTGAGAGATTGATTCGTAGGTTGGGTTAAGCGAAGCGCAACCCAACGCGGATGTTGGGTTTCACTTCGTTCAACCCAACCTACAATTATAAATGTCATACCCCGCAAAATTAATGTGGTGAACCACTAGTAGTCAACCACATTAATTCTGACGGGTGAACATCAATTTTATTGGAAATCGAATTAATTCTCTTTATTCTCTTCCTCCGCGCTCTCTGCGCCCTAGTAAGGTTTTTTTAATCCGTTCATAACCCAGCAAAACTAATGTGGTGAACTACTACTCTCTTCCTCCGGCTTTATGATTCTCTATAAAAAAACCGCAGAGAGCGCAGAGAGCGCGGAGGAAAGAGCTAAAAAGAGATAGGTAATTTTAGAGCGAGATAGGAGTAATAATAAAACAAATCAAATTATTTATAAAATCCAATATCGCTGTTAAAGTAGAGCGGTATAATTCATAACCTTCCAGTTCCTCTTAAAATTCTGGAAAAGTAATTACCATTATTATTGATTGTTATGCCGTCTTTATTTAAGAAAATTCCCCAAAATCCATCTGAATCCTATGTGAAACAGAAAAACTTCTTGCTCGTACCTCGTTCCGAACGACAAGGATTCTTTTTGTTGTTTACTTTTATGACAGCTTTAGGATGGATTGGGGGTGGAATTGCCAGTCTGGCTTTAGAAAAGATTCTTCGAGAGAATACACCCGTTGATTTTGCTCAAAACGAATTACTGTGGTTCCGAATTGCAAAGTTAATTGCCAGCAGTATATTTGCTTTAATTTTCGCCGCAGATCAATCTATTCCTTTAAGTAAATATATATCCGGTTGGTCATGGATGTTTGCAACTGCAATCGGCTGGTTAGTCGGAAATACTGTTTCTACAGCTTGGATTGCCTACATTTCTTCTATTGCTGCTTCAACAAATCAAATGTCACTACAAGCAGCTATCTTTTTTAGAATATTACCAACTGCTGCTTATATTTTTTCTGGTTTATGGTTGGGTTTATTGCAATGGTTAGTGTTACGAAAACACGTAAAAGGCGCTTGGTGGTGGATTTTTGTACCTTCGATTTCTTATTTTTTTATTAGTATTTCAATATTCTTAATTTCCTTAGTACAAAATTTTATTCCAGCAATACATCGCGACATAACTTTATTTTTAGTAACTCAGGGATTAACAGCATTGATTTTGGCCGTTATTCCAGCTATTGGTTTTTGTCGGTTGCAGAAAACAGTTAACAGTTAGCAGCCCTTTTTACCCGCAGCTTAGAAGGCTGAGGCTAATATTACAAAGCCTACCTGCGTAGGCTAGATTAAGCGCATCTTTATACAGAAACGGTATAATCAGTAACCAGTTATCAATTTTGGAATTAACGTAACACCAGAATATCGTAGTGCGAGCATCTTGCTCGCTGAATAAAAAAACTTGCTTGCTGAATAAAAAAACTTGCTCGCTGAATAAAAAAACTTGCTCGCTGAATAAAAAAACTTGCTCGCTGAATAAAAAAACTTGCTTGCTGAATAAAAAAACTTGCTCGCTGAATAAAAAAACTTGCTTGCTGAATAAAAAAACTTGCTTGCTGAATAAAAAAACTTGCTTGCTATGTCATATCAAAAATAGTAATTTTGCCTTATATATTATAAATAAATAGCAATTTCAGCATATTAGAAATAGCGAGCGAGACGCTCGCACTACATTAATTTTGTATTTATATAATTACGACATACCACAGAGGTTGCACTGCAATGTCTTTACATTTGCCACTGCTAACTGATAACTGCTTACTGCTCACTGTTAACTGTCAACTAAAACTTAAAATTCCTTCATCAGCATTCAAAGTCGCGATTACACCTACAGGTAAAGCTGCGTTTGGTGCTTGATGTCCGAAAGGCAAGTCTGAAACAACCGGAATACCTAAATCGCCAAGGCGATCGCGCAAGACTTCCGCAACGCTGAAGCTGGGTATATTTGCTGGTACTTCGCATTTGGTAAAGCTACCTACGGCAACTCCGGCTATTTTTGATAAAGCACCGCTCATCCGCCATTGAGTTAACATTCTATCGATGCGGTAGGGAGCTTCTCCTACATCTTCTATTGCTAAAATTACGCCATCAAGCTCTGGCTGCATGGGAGTACCCAAGAGATGAGTTGCAACGGTAAGGTTTGCTGGTAGTAATCTACCGCTAACAGTACCACCTCCCCATCCTTTACCTTTTAAAGGTTCGAGAGATTTACCTTCTACTAAGTTAAATAATCTTTGTATTGTCCAAGTTGGTTCTTCAGCTAAAGTGGTCATTACGGGTGCATGAATTCCACAAATCCCAACTTTGTAAAGACTCCACAATAAAGCTGTGATATCGGAGAAACCAATTAACCATTTTGGGGAAGGGCATGAAACATCAGGGTTTTTTTGATTTTGCAACATCCACGTCCATTCTTCTAAAATTCTTGTAGTGCCAAAACCACCTCTAGCGCAAAGAATACCGCGACATTCAGGATCTTGCCAAGCTGCGGCTAAATGATTGCGGCGATTTTGGTCATTACCAGCCAAATATCCCCATCTATCTTCTATTTCCGGAATTACTTCTACTCGATAACCTCGCGATCGCCAAATTTTTACACCGTGTTGCAATGCTTCAAATTCTCGCAAAGCACCGCTAGGAGCGACTACTCTTAATAAGTCTCCAGGTTGTAAAGGTTGCGGTATTAATAAACTTTTGGTGGGTTGAATTTGCACTTGCATTGACTGCTGGTTATTTGTAATAGAGATGGATGGGGAAGTCATTCTTCGGTTGTCTTTCCTAGTTCATCGTTGGTAAGTGTTTATCCGTAAAATAAAAACTTCTAAAATTTTCCGAATTTTAAAGTTGAAAATTCAAAATGTCCACAAACCATTTTTCAAAACGCTCTCCTAATACTTCTAAAGAGAATACTTTTTGTGCGGTATCTCGGCAAGTTTGGCGGTTTATTCGATCTAAACGTTTTGTAGCTTCTATTAATCCAGCTACACTATCTGGCTCTACCAAAAAACCAGTTTCTCCGTCTTTAATAATAGATGCGGGGCCTCCCCGACTATAGGAAATTACCGGAACTCCACAAGCCAACGCTTCAATTGCTACATTCCCAAATGCTTCCACCCAACGAGGTGTCATAATTAATGCCTTACACTCGCGGACAACTTGCTGCATTTCTTTAGTAGATAAAAACCCTAGATACTCAAAAGGTGCATTTGGGTAATCTTGCTGAATTTTCTGCCAGTAAGATTCATCTTGAATTTTACCCATAACTTTCAGAGGAATGTTAGTACTGTTTGATACAGCGAATGCATCTTCTAAACCTTTTTCCGGAGAAATACGCCCTAACCAAGCCAATTGCTGTTTTGGTTCGCCGCAAAATTGATACAAAGATAAATCGATACCGCTGCTCAAATAATATATGGGAGGAGTTAATTCGGGAAAAGTAGCAGCCTGTGCGGAAGTATAAAAACCAATCGTACCGGGAAATTGTTTTGATATTTGCACAATAATCCCATCGAGAGCATCGGAAAGAGAACCCATACTGACAAAATGAGCGATTGGAAGTTTAAAAAAAGGTGTCAAGTAAAAAGGCAACCAATCGTAAGCAAAATTAACAACAAGATCGTATTCACTTTCAACTTGACGAACGTAATCCCACATATTCGCTAAAACAGAATTATTGGGCATGGCGATCGCCGCTTCACGTTCCAAATTTTGGGCAATGATTTGTAAATTCCCCGAAATCTGCATTATGGGTAAATCATCCCATGTAGAACCACCAGGAGCCACAATTTGTAAATCGTGTCCCCGGCGAATAATTTCTTTGGCAATATTGTACAAACTTAATTCCACACCACCACCCAATCCAGAACCAAGAGGTCCCACAGGAGTAGAAACGAAGAGTAATTTCATCCGCAATTTTCCAGGCAATTAGTAAATATTAAATGCCGATGTTGTTTAATGCTAGAGGGGGAGACAAGGGATATTAACTCCTAACTCCTAATTCCTAACTGCTCACTGCTCGCTGTCTTTCCACTCTTCTGGGTGCTGCACCCGCGTTTCTGGTTGCTCAGATGGTAGAATGCGTATTCGATTCATTTGGGAAATCGCATACTTGGCAGTTTCTTGTACTTCTGGATCTTCGTCTTCGGCTGCCATCGATAGCATTTGACTAATTTGAGCCATTACGTCATATACGCGAGTTAAGTCGCGGATGGCGTTTTTCCGTACATCAGGACTTTCGTCTTGCATTGATACTGCTAAAGCGCGATTCATTGGTTTGAGGGTACGAGTACCAATTTCCGATAAAGCAGCCAAAATTAAGCTACGCTGTTGCGAGTCAGCATTAACCATCTGTTCTACTAATGGCTGAATCGCTCGCGAATCTCCTTTTTGTCCTAATTCCCAAATAGCTTTACGTCGTTGTGTGGGGTTGGAACTGTCTAAATCTTGTATTAGTTCATCTACAATGTTAACTTTCGCTAAAGGCGAAGTTTTTTCTGTGGGAATTATCTGTGCAGATGGTGTAATTGTGGATGGAACATCTTCAAAATCGCTAGCTGGCAAATATTTTTGTTCTTGGTTTGTTTCTGTAAGTTGATGTTGGGATGGTTGAGCTATTTCAGTTTCATCATCTTGATCATCTTCTACATAGCTGCCAGCATTTTTTGAAAGTTTAGAATACCTGAACAATTGAACTAGATAAAATAAAATACCCGCACCAGCCAATATTCCCATCACGATAAAAGCAAGTTTAATCCAGTCGGTTGATGATGATTTTTCCTCATCTGGAGTATCCACAGATACAGGTTCTAGGCTAGCTGTAGAAGTAGAACTAGTTTTTTCTAAAGTTTCTGTTTTTAAGAGTTCCCTGGTTTGACTACCTGCAATACCATCCGCAAGCAGATTCTTTTCCTGCTGAAATCTAATTACAGCATCGCGGGTGCTTTCACCGAATTGTCCGTCGGGGATGCCATCGTAATATCCCAATTTTTTCAATTGGGCTTGGAGTACTTTTACATCTTCTCCCACACTACCTATTCTCAGGTTAGAGCGTGAAGTCGTATCTGAGGAATCAGCTTGAGCAACTTTTGATAAAGATGGTGTTTTCTCATAACTAACCGCAGTTGCCGGATTGATGTTAAATCCAACGCAACTCAGATAAGTAAATATAACTATAGAATAATGGCATCGCCTCATACAGCAAATTTCAGCAAAACAGTAGTGTAAAAGTTATCGACATAACAATAACTTTAATTTACTTAAATGTTAACTTTTTTCCTGACAAAAAAATTTAATGAATAGGTGAAGAGATGGTTGATGATTCGCGATATGTCACACTAATACGGATATAATGCCCGTAAAATGAGGGTTGCGAAGTAAATTTACAATGTTTATTTACTGTAAAATCTCTGGCTCCGATTCTTTAACTGGTATTTTCAAAGGAGTAAGTTTGTTCTCTGATGTTTTTAAAGTAGGTTTCGTAGCTATCTCAGATGAATCCGGATTATTTTTTTTACCTAAAGCATCGCGTTGATTAATTAGATAAATGCTGACTAAAGTTATCGTAACTCCTAGCCACTGCAAAGTACTTAGAACTTCATTTAACAAAATATTGCCAAATATCAAGGCAAATACAGGAGTCAGAAAGGTTAAAGAACTTAGACTGGTAAGATTTCCACTAGAAGCAAAATAGAAAAATACCCCGTAGGCGATCGCGCTGCCAAATACAGCAGCATAACCCAAAGCTACCCAATCCGACGGTACTAAATTCTGCCATTGTTGGGATTCTGTTGTTGCGGAAATTCCCCACAATGGTAAACCACCAATTATCATGTGCCATCCGGTAGCGGTAACAGCATCCGCGTGACGGGTTACAAAGCGAATCATTACCGTTCCCACAGCCATACTTAACGCAGCTAGCAACATCAAAAATTCGCCGCTTTGGAAAAATGATTGAGAAATTGTAAACGAATCGGCAGTATGAGAGAAAATACTGAAAATTAATTCATCGGGTAAACCAATAAGACTAATACCAGTAACGCCGATTGCTAACCCCAACCATCCATATAAACCGATTTTCTCCGCAAACAGCCACGAACATAACAGCGCCACTGCCAAAGGTTGGGAATCAATCATCACCGAACCCAAACCAGCACCAGTTCTTTCTAAACCTGCCGCCAAAAACCCTTGAAACAATGCTCCATCAACCAATCCAAACAAAGCAATCCACAGCCAAGCCTGCCAACCTTTGGGTTGAGGTTTACCCATAAATGCAGCAGCAATTAAGACAAGTATTCCAGCCGGTAAAATTCGCATTCCAGCTAAGAAAAAAGGCGTAGTATGCGGTATAACTCCCTTCATCGCCACCATCGCCGTACCCCAAAGAAAGAAAGGCGAAATTAATAATAATGGCTTTAAAAGAGAAGAATCCGGGGAAGCACTTTTATTTAACTGCATGGGATTACGAATGCTGGGATTTACGTAGTCAAGATTGAGTTCAGATTAAACTTATCTTAACTAATTATTGCGTTTTGTGAAGGAAATAATACTTAATTTGGTAATTGGTAATTGATAATTGGTTTTTGTAGGTTGGGTTAGGCGCATTTCAGATATTGGAAGCGATACAGGTAATTTATATTTGCGCCCGGTTAAAGGTTAAAGGTAGAGATTTTTGTAGGTTGGGTTAGGCGCATTTTAGATATTGGAAGCGATACAGGCAATTTATGTTTGCGCCGTAACCCAACATCAAGTTGTGGGGATAAAAAAATCAACAAATGCAATCGGACGCTCCGGGATGCCCATCCCACAAGAGTTTTAAGTTAAAATTGAATATTTTGTTTCATATAGTAGGATGTGATTATGGACGATGGAAGAAAATTAATTACTAGTCGAAAGTTGCTTAAAAGATATGCTGCTGGCGAGAGAGACTTTGCGGGAATGAGAATCAGTTCATCAATGCTAGATGGAGAAGATTTGCAAGAAATTGATTTGAATGACGCTGATTTGATCGGTGTTAATTTAACTAACACTAATTTGAGTGGTGCTGACTTAAGTGGAGCAAAAATGCTTTGCGTTAACTTGACTAATGCTAATCTTAGCTATGCAAATTTGCGAGGTGTTGATTTAAGTGGTGCTGATTGCACGGAAACTGATTTATCTCATTGCAATTTAGTTGATGCTATTTTGACTGCTGCTACATTCAAGGGGGCTAACCTTTACAGAGCGGCAATCGGTGGTAATGCTAAATTAATAAAAACTGATTTCACAGGAGCTACAAATTTCCCTGGCATTGGAGAAGGAGTTTTGGTTCATAAAACTTTTTGGGATGACGGAAGTTTCTTTAAAGGTCCCGATTGGTATGAATAATATATTTATTAATTGATTTTTAATTTAGAATTTAACAAAAACTTAGTTTTAAAAATAGCATGACATTCAATGTTGGGTTACGGCGCAATTACAAATTACTTGTATCAGCTTAAATTATTCGTGCGCCTAACCCAACCTACATTTTCCCTATTCCCCATCCCCAATGCCCAATGCCCAATCCCCTAACCCGCGCTGACTTAGAATCTAGCCGCTTGCATCAAATGATTTTGCAATCGGGTTTAGGAATGCAACTATTAAGCGAAAGTCAGTTGCAAGAGTCTATTCGCGTTACCTTAAATTCTCACAAACCAAATACTGATGTTTGGCTGTTTGCTTATGGTTCCTTAATTTGGAATCCTGCATTTAAATTTATCGAGCGTCGCGTGGGAACTATTTACGGTTGGCATCGCCGCTTTTGTTTGCGGGCACCTGTTGGTAGGGCTACTCCAGAGCATCCGGGTTTGGTGCTGGGTTTGGATTCTGGGGGTAGCTGTCGCGGTGTTGTTTATCGTATTCCTGCTGCTGATGTTGAGTCAGAATTATTGCTGCTGTGGCGGCGAGAAATGGTAATTGGTTCGTATATTCCCCGATGGGTAAAGGTAGTTGATGGAACAGAGGAAGTTTGTGCGTTCAACGCGCCAGCGTTGCGGGCGATCGCCTTTATCATCAACCGCCATCATCCAGATTACGCCGGTAAAATGTCTTTTGAAACCACAGTTAATACTATTGCTACGGCAAAAGGCGAACTCGGTTCGAGTGCCGAATATTTAATGCAAACAGTTAAGGGATTGGAAACCGTGGGAATAGAAGATAAACAACTGTTGCAATTGCACGAATCTGTATTAGCGCAACAGGATAATCGGTAATTGGTAATTGGTAATGGGTAATTATTGAGAATTACTAATTAATTTACTTTTTTGATTGAGCAATTCTTGGACATCCGCAGGTAGTTGTTCAAAATTTTGGTTTTGTATTGCGTCTTTAGCAAGTTCTACCTGTATTTCAATCGCGATATCTTCTAGTTTCATTTTTTCATGATGGTACATTTCTGTGTTAGGAACCCACCATTCATAAATTACCTCTAAATCTGAATATAGTCGGCATTTGACAATTTTTTCGTATTCTTCGCCAACTTTTCCTAAGTATCGAGCTATTTCGGTTTTGGTCATTTTTTTAATCCTTTGGGGTTGTTTATTTGTTTATTTTAGGACTTACGCAACAATCACGGAAAATATAGTGTTCCAGACATTTTAGATCCCCCCAACCCCCCTTAAAAAGGGGGGCTTGCGTAAGTCCTATATTTTAGATATAGCGATCGTAGCTAAATTTTAATATTTTGAGGTTTTGAGATACTCGTTCTTTTGGAAGAATCGGGTTTTTTAATTATGAAATTTAGTAATTTTTGCTACAGGCAAATTTAGTATAGTTAATAGCTTTTATGAATTGAGTATTCAATTTATTCGTCTTCTTTCTTATCCGCCTTCTTGTTGCAAACCTCCGGGCTAATAGCATAAGCCCATTAAAATGGACTGAGAGAATATAGCTATTTTTATAATATTTTTATACCGTATTTTAATTTAATTCCTGCTTAGATTTATGCATAAAAGCACTGATGCGAAAGTAACAATTTGACATTTAAAACGGTAAGTGGGCTATATAGCAAAAATTTACCACAACCGACCAAGCTTCGAGCAGGTAGAAAAGCTTAAAGTGATGTTAGCAAATCCACCAGAAGAACCTAATGCTCATCTCAATCATATTTCTTTTGCTTGGTGTAAATCGCTGCTGACAGATACGGAGGGTAATTGCGTCGGCTTTTTAATGCCAGAAATTAAAAATGCTAAAGAATTAATTGATATATATAATTCTCAACGTCGGAAAAGACTTAAGCTTGAAATTGATTGGCGTTTCTTACACACCACAGCTTTGAATATTGCCTCACTTATTGAAGCAATTCATGCAAAAGGCTACGTTTTAGGCGATATCAAACCGCAAAACATCTTAGTTAATAACCGGGCTTTAGCTTCAATTATTGATACCGATTCGTTTCAAGTTAGCAATTCTCAAAGGGGTCAAGTTTATCGCTGTTTGGTAGGTTCGGAAGGTTTCACACCACCAGAATTGATTGGAAAAGATTTTGCTACTATCAATCAAACCGAAATTCACGATCGTTTTCGTTTAGCAACGATAATTTATCATTTATTGTTTGGCGATTCTCCTTTTAGCGGGCAGTGGAAAGGAGCAGGAGAAACACCGCAACCTAGCGAACTTATTCGTCGGGGATTTTGGCTTTACGGGCAAAATAGTTTAATTAAGCCAACAGAAAGAAACATTTCGCTTAATGTTGTTCATACACAGCTTCAGCAAAATTTTATCAGATGCTTTAGCCAAGGATATCAAAATCCTAATTTACGTCCAAGTGCTAGAGAATGGGTATCATAAGTTTAGAAGTAGATTTTAATGGGGAGAAGATAGAATTTGAATATACGGATGTTGTTAATTTAGGTCAGAATCAATCAACTAGTTCAGTTCAAAATAAATCAACTAATCCGTCTAATGGAAGTCAAAAAAAATCTGAAATCACAGAAAAATTAGAATCGATAATAATCTTAATATTAGGTGAAATAATTTTATGCTTTTTTTCATTTAATTTCATAAATACAATATTGCCTGTAATAGCCGAATACGATAATTTCATAAATTCAAGTCAGGGGTTTTTATCGATTAGCTCTTTAAACATAAATGTTGGGTTTCGTTCCTCAACCCAACCTACATAAAAAACTATATTCCAGTCCATTTTAATGGACTTCTGCTATTAGCCCGGAAATTGATTTCCGGGCGGTTATAAACGAAGCAAAAAAGCTAGATTAATCTCTCTACAAACGGGAGCATCCCGATTTTGCAAAAATACAATTTGGTAGTGCGAGCATCTTGCTCGCTATGTATATCAAGCGAGCAAGATGCTCGCACTACAAAAAATAAATTTACACCTGAAGGGATGCTCCCCTACAAACTAGCTATCAATTTAACCCCAAATTGCTCTTCAAATACCAATTTGCTATAACTCAAACTCCAAAGTTCTACAGCACAATCATCATCTATATTCTTGGGAAAAACTTTTAAATATAATTCTTTGTCATCTTGACGATAATCGCATTCAATTCTAGATACTGCTCCAATTTGTCTTCTATCGAGTGATGTTGCTAATCTCAACAGCGGACTCAACTGTTCTACCATTAACTTATGTTCTTTTGCAGCTAAGTTTTGAAAGTTCTCATGCTTTTTCTTGGGCTGAGATTTGCGATGATACCTGGCTAAGTTGGCGATAATTTCAATTTCGCTTTCGTTATAACCCAGCAATCCACTGTTACGAATTAAATAATATGAGTGTTTGTGATGGGAAGAATGACTTATATAATGTCCGCTGTTGTGTAGTATCGCCGCAGCCCATAATAAAAATCTTTCTTGATTTCCCCATTGGTGTAAATGAGCTTTAGTTTGGTCAAATAATGATAAAGCGAGTGTTGCTATTCGTTCGCTATATTCTAGATCAACGTCATATTTTTTGGCGATTTTTTCTACGCTACGCTGTCTGATTGTACTTTGAAAACGCAGACGATTATCGATTAAATTATGCGCTAACATCCAATCAACAATTACTCCTTCTCGTAACGCCCGCTCGCAGGTTGTTATAGATTCTACACCCAAAAGTGTCATTGCTTCTTGTAAAATTACTGCACCTGCCAGTATAACTTCGGACCTTTTTTCTGGCATGGCGGGTATTTCTGCTCGTTCGGAATTGGTCATTTTTCGCAAGCGCGATACCAATTCTCGCAAGTCTTTTAAACTGAAGCTGTAACCGTTTAATGTTGAAGGAATAGAATCCGATCTTTCTTTGGCATGGATATTGGCTATGGTTTCTATGGTTCCAGAAGTTCCTACCAAACGGGTTTTTTCGCCAAAGTGAATGTTTGACAAAACCTCTTCTATAGCACGTTCCATCATTCCTCGTGCGTAGGCTTTAAGATAGTTAAATTCTTGGTCGCTAATTGGATCGGTGCTAATTAATTCACTGGTTAATCTTACTGCACCAACTTTAGTACTATTAAGACAGCGTTCCTCATGAGAATCACCTAAAATTAATTCTGTGGAACCACCGCCAATATCAATAATAGTATGTGGTTCGTTGTTGAACTCCATTCCCGAAAGCACGCCTAAATAAATCCGTCGCGCTTCTTCTTGCCCGGAAATTAAATCAACATCTAAATTTAATTCTTTTTTGATGCGGTACAAAAATTCTCTACCGTTAGGTGCTTCTCTTATAGCGCTAGTTGCTACGGCGATTATTGCTTGGGCATCTAAATTTTTAGCAATCTCTTGAAAACGTGCTAAAGCATTTACCGTCTTTTCCATGATCTTGATTTTGAGATTTCCAGTCTCAATATCGCGATCGCCGAGTCTAACGGTTTCTTTTTCTTTACCGATAATACTAAAAGATGGTAAAGATGGTTCAATTCTTACAATTACCATATGTACCGAGTTGGTACCTAAGTCTATAGCAGCAATTATACGCTCAGACTCAACGTTTTGATTGGGGAGATCCTCGGGTGTTGTCATAACTGAATTAATCATTTGTTTTTTTATAAAACGTAGTAATAATTAGTTGTTCGGAATCCTATGGGTACAATAATTTGATTTGGGCGCACAAAACAAATTAATCTGAACGAATTTCCATAATTGTGACTTAATCGTTGCATTCAATAATCAACTCATGCTGTTTTTCCACAGCGTCACTGTAAAGCATTCAGAAACAGTTTAGTTTTTATTTGATTATTATTTTGTTTTACAGATATCAAATAAAGTTATTCTATAGTTGTTAAGAAGTGTAAATTAAATCATCTTGATAATTTTGCGATCGCTATGGTTATTCAGGCAGAAAAAATTGAATCTACTTTGAGTAAAATCATCCGACTTCTACGGTGGAATAAACCAGAAGGAAGATTAATCTTAATGATTCCGGGCTTATGGGCAGTGTTTTTAGCAGCACAAGGAAAACCCCCTTTACCATTAGTAGGAGTGATCGTTTTAGGTACTCTCGCTACAAGTGCTGTTGGGTGTGTTGTCAACGATCTGTGGGATAAAGATATAGATCCCGAAGTTGAAAGAACAAAAAATCGTCCCCTTGCTTCTCGCGCACTGTCTGTAAAAGTCGGAATAGTTGTAGCGATACTAGGAATGGCTTGTGCTGCAATTCTCGCTTTTTATCTTAACCCGCTTTCCTTCTGGTTATGCGTTGGGGCAGTGCCGGTAATCCTGCTTTATCCCGGTGCAAAACGGGTATTTCCCGTACCTCAGTTAGTGCTTTCTATTGCTTGGGGTTTCGCCGTACTAATTAGCTGGAGTGCAGTTACGCAGAATCTTTCGCAACCAGCTTGGCTGCTGTGGGGTGCCACTGTATTGTGGACGTTAGGATTTGATACAGTTTACGCCATGAGCGATCGCGAAGACGACAAACGCATCGGCGTGAATTCCAGCGCCTTATTTTTTGGTAACTATGTAGTTGAGGCGATCGCTGTCTTTTTTATTGGCACAGTTGGTTTATTAATTTGGTTAGGAATAGTTACACACCTTCATATTGTATTTTGGCTAAGTGTTGCGATCGCGTTTGCTGGTTGGGTATGGCAATATTTACGCTTGAAAAAAACAGACTTACCAAATGCAGCTTACGGTGAGATGTTTCGACAAAATGTTTGGATTGGTTTTATTTTATTAGCGGGAATGATCGGTGGGAGTTTCTAGAGTTAGGAATGTAGAGACGTAGCAGTGCTACGTCTCTACAGCTCGCGGAGTTAGGAATTAGGAGTTAGGAATTAGGAGTTAGGAGTTAGGAGTTAGGAGTTGAAAATTAATCATGATTTACTGATAACTGTTCACTGCTCACTGCTCACTGTAAACCGAAATTTCACCAATCTTATATAAAAATTTAGTAGATATATCTAAAGCTAGATGCGTAATTTTACGAATAATATTACTAGTTGAAGATATATCTATTTGATTAAGTCAAAATTTTGGATTCGATGAAGCAAGCATATATATTGAAATTCGCCACGATAGCTTTACTATCCTTGGGAGGTATGGGAGTTGTCGGGGGAGGATTCTTTTTAACACAGGCTTTTAACAATAAAAAAGAAACTGAGATAGTAGTAGATACTTCAAATTATCAAGAGATTCGTCATAATACCTGGTCTAATCAAACACAAATAAACCATTTCCCCGCCATCATTCCCAGCGAAGCTAAAGATGCGCGGGTTATTTTTTATCCTGGTTCTCCAGAATACGGACGAGTTTTTCAACTCAGGATGAAGTTACCAAAACAACAGATAAATAAAGCACTTATTAGATATAGAAATATAGCCAAACATCAATTTCAAGGTGGTGATACAAATGACCATGCAAATCAGAAAAATGGCGTACCTACCACTTTTTTATATAGTAGCGATTTACAAGCAGAAAGTTTTCCGTCAACTTACGAAATATTAGTATTAAACGCCAATAATCGCGGCACCTCCGACGACTTTTCCTGGAATCATGGCGATAGTTACGGAGTAGCAATTAATAATACGACTTCAGAAATTGTTTATTGGGCTGAAGAATGGTGAGACGATGTTTATTTAATAAGTGTCGTTTTAACCTAATTATCAGATTATCTCCCTTCCCCCCCCTTATAAAGGGGGGTTAAAGTCCCCCTTTGTTAAGGAGGATTTAGAGGGATCTTAAAGTTTACGAGTTTTATTTATGACTTTTTAATCCTCTGAGAGAATTTTAGATTATAAGTTATACGTGCCGACTTTAGTCTTTTTAAATCTATAAGAATAAAGCATAAAACCTTTACTACAAACGATGAGAAAAACAATTATCGGCGTGATGGGAGTTGGAGAAAAGGCAAATTCAAAAGATTTAGAAAATGCCTATAAATTAGGACAAATGATTGCTCAACAAGGTTGGGTTTTGTTGACTGGCGGTAGAAAAGCTGGGGTAATGGATGCTGCTTCTCAAGGTGCAAAATCTGCTGATGGTTTAACTATTGGTATTTTACCTGATAAAGACGATCGAGGGATTTCAGAAGCAGTGGATATTGCAATCTTTACAGACATGGGAAATGCAAGAAATAATATTAACGTACTTTCCTCTGATGTAATAATTGCTTGTGGAATCGGTGCTGGTACGGTTTCAGAAATTGCTTTAGCTCTAAAAATTAATAAAAAAGTGATTTTGTTGAATCAAGATGAACAAAGTAAGGTTTTCTTTAAAAATATTTCGCCAGATAATATCTATATTGTTGAAAATGTAGAAGAAGCAATATCAAAAGTTAAGTTAATTGTTTCGTCGCAATGACAAATAGCGCTTGCGTAAGTGCTGCCTTTATCCGAAACAAATCTTGATTTTGGAAGAGTTATTTTTAATTATCTCGTTGTCTAACTGACAAGAAACCAGGTTTCTGAGACTGGTGCAATATGTGAAGTCAATCCCAAATCTTTCCTAACTTTATCCAAAGCTTCATTCCAATGTTCTTCAAAGCGATATCCCAACAAAAACTTTGCTTTTTGAGCTAATTCTTTTCCCTGACGCTGATTTTCTAAAATTGCTTTGATTTGTCTTGGTGCAATTATTGGATAAAGTATTTTCGCAAACCATAAGCTGATTTTCAACGACTGGCTGTAATTCTGTGCAGCTGCAAATGCTAATACTCCAATCTCACCTGCATAACTGGTATCAAAGCCAAGTAAAACATGAAAAATATCGTGAGTCACCACATATCGCAAAGCAAAAACATTACGTTGAGCAACTTCTTCTAACTCGGAACTAATATTAAGTGGTTGAAGGTTGTTTCTCTGCATATGCTCTGCATATTCTCTACCAAAACTACCTTTTGGATATTCAATTAATTTATTTAAATCAATAATCGGGTGATATCCTACTAAATTTTCTAACTGCTTAGCTACTTCTGGAGAAGCCTTTGCACCTAATATATCCGATTTAAGAATAGCAAAGTCACCAATATTCTCAGAATTTTTATAGGCTAAAGCTGTTTTTATTTGTTTAAATTTATTTAACATATACCTAATAAACTAAAATGATATTATAACAATTCCAAGTTAATTAGGTTCGCCGATAGGATTATCGGAAACAATTTGAAAAACTTCATCTAAAAAAGCTTCATATTCAATCGGCTCATCTGGTAAAAATGTTATATCTATTTGATAATTATAATTATTTGCAGATAATATACGTATTTCTACTTTTAGCTTTCCCTTCTCCCAACCTTTACTATAACTTCTTAAAACTTGGCAATTTTGAACATATTCATGTTTAATTTCAGCTAAATTTATTTTTGTCTTACCAATAGGTATACTGTTGAAAAATTCCAGGATTGAAGCGCCGGGATGAAAGCTGTTGTATTCGTAAATATGTCTTTGCAATTTCTCTTTAAAATTTTCTTCAACTAACTGTTCAATTCTGTTAACTTTAAACGTATCTTCTCCTAAAAGTACAACATCATCTGATTCTAAAACTATAAAATTACCGTTCATATTAATATATCTAAAAATAAATCAGTAACAAAGGCTGTTATCCTTCTAAATTAAACTGATTTACTAAGATAATCTGCCAATTTGCTGACAAATGATGACTACCTTACCGCTCTTAAATAAACTATCTCTCTTAATCTCTTTCCTCTGCGTACTCAGCGTCTCTGCGGTTTTTTATTTTCCAAATTAATTAACAACACAAACATTCGTAGCACATAAACCATAAAATTCCATAGTCTCCACTAATAAAGTATCTAAATTTACTTTGCGAATCACATGATTGTTTGTATCAGCTATATACAAATAATTATCAAAAATACTCAACCCCGAAGGTTCGGAAAAACCATCTGGCAACACACTTTTACAATCACCAGTAACAGGATTTACTAATTTAATTTTGTGATTATACGTATCGGCAACCCACAAAAAATTATTCGCATATTCTATTCCCAAACAATGCTGCAATCTGACATCAAAACCTTGCCCATCAACATCACCAAAAGCATTTAAATCACCGCTACCGCAAATTGTTTTTACTAATTGTTTTTCTAAATTAATACCGCGAATCGAACTCACTTCACTATCAGCAATATATAACTCCTTGCCATTAGTAGTAATACCGCTAGGTTGAGCAAAAGCAGATTCAAAAAGCGAACCATCAAAACAAGATTCCGCACCTCTACCAGCGTAGTTTTTAATAATATTAGTTGCTAAATTTAATTCCCAAATCTGATGAGTGCCAGCCATTGCAATAAATAGCTTATTTTCCAACTTTACTAAATCCCAAGGAGAATTAAGATTTTCGTTAATACCGGCTATAGTTTCAACTTTTTGACTTTTAAAATCAATTTTTCGTATAGCATGATTTTCCGTATCGGCTACATACAAAATATTATCAACTTTATCAAAAGCCATTCCTTGAGGTGCAAAAAACTGTGCTTCCTCGAAGCTGCCATCTTTTAAACCATTACCACTACCGATTAAATGTAAAATTTTCCCATCTAAACTGCTCACAACAATCCGATGATGCCCGGAATCAGCGATAAATAATTTTGAATCGGCGGCTAAAACTTTACCGGGGAAAGATAAAGGTGTAATTAAAGGTGTTTTGTGCTTTTCTAAAACTAAATCAAACTCTTGGAAATCAATCGTACCCTTTTCTTGATGCAGTTGAATTAACTTGGCGATCGCCTCATCCAAAATTTCACGTTTACCTTCACCCGCTAACGACGCTACCACATAACCTTGCGGATCGATAACAGCGAAAGTAGGATAAGCCTTAACAGCATATTCCTGCCAAACTCGAAAATCCCTATCAACTAAAACAGGATGTTCGATGTTGTAACGTAAAATAGCTTGACGAATATTTTCAGTTTCTTTCTCATTATCGAATTTAGCCGAATGTACCCCAATCACCGTAACGCTATCTTTGTATTTTTGTTCGAGATATTTTAAATCCGGTAAAACGTGCAGACAATTAATACAGCAATATGTCCAAAAATCCAGAATTATAATTCTACCTTTAAGTTGTTTTAACGAAAAAGGTTTATCGGTATTTAACCAAGAATAATTTTGTGGTAATTCCGGTGCGCGAATGTGTCTTTTTGGGAATGGGGGATTGGGCATTGGTAATTGCATTATGTAGGGTGTGTTACGGCGCGACGGTTAATTAGGATTTATCAAATTCGGCGATAGGTTGCTACTTTCTCTCTCTTTCTTTCTTTTCTCAGCGCCCTCTGCGCTCTCTGCGGTTTTAATAATCAGTAATTTTGTTCATCAATGATAATTTAGCAATAATAAAACGATGCATTAGGAGAAATTGTATTAATTAAGATTGTAAATAAATAATTATGTTTCACGCCTAACGCATCATATCCTCAATATAAAATTTGGCGGTGCGTTGCGAGTAAGGCGACAACACAACGGCAATATTTGGAGGATAATCCACACCCAAATTTGCCTCCTCTACTTTGTTCAATTTTCTTTTCCTACAACGCTTTAACCATCAACAAACACGGTATATCATCCCAAATTTGAGAAAATTCTTCAATTGGCTTAAATCCCATCTTGAAATAAAAACCCCTTGTCAACGCATAATATTTATCTGGATGGGATTCACCAAGAGTTTTAACTTGCAAATATTCAACACCATTTTTTTTTATACATTTTTCTGCTTGCTCTATTAAACTACTTCCAATACCTTTTCCATGTAATTGAGAAAGTACACCCATGACGTATATTTCAACAGCAAATTGATTGTGCTGTTTAATTGTCAAAAATCCTACGGCTTGACTATCTTCTATAGCAACAAATGTAGGAAGTTGTTCGATATCTTGTGCATATTGAATAATTGCTGTTTCAATTCCAAACCATTGAGGTAGAGAGCGCATTATCTTTTCACAAACGCTTGCTTTACCTAGCATCGGTTTTTCTATTACAAGATTCACTGCTTATGTTATTTGATTAAATTATTAATACGAATGAAAATTATGGAGACGTTGCACTACAACGTCTCTACACTATTACTTCTCAATTAATTCTACATCTTGAGGTACTTCAACTTCCGGTGTCGGTACAGGAATTGTACGTCGTGGCAAGTTGAAATACTCTTTTAATCTTTGAGTTGTCGGCTGTTTTGCTTCTGGAGTTATTTCAATTTCGGGTTGTATATCCGGTTGAGTTGATGGAATTTCGTTTTCTAAAGGCTCGACAATTTCCGGTAATGTTGTGGTTGGTAATTCTGTAGTAGGTTCAACTTTTGTTTCCACATCAGGATTTATCTCGTTGATTTGAGATTCTGGTGTCGGAGTTTCAATTATTTCTGGAGTTTTATCTTCTTTACCGCGTTTAAATCGATTAAAAAATCCATCGGGTTTAGATTCTGATTGTGGTGTTGGTTGGATTTCTACTTCCGGCGCATTTTCTAAGGTTGGTGTTTCAATTACTTCAGGAATTGTCTCTTCTAAATCAGTTTCCGGTTGTGGTGTTTCAATTACTTCGGGAATTGTTTCTTCTAATTGAGTTTCCGATTTAGGAATTTCAATTACTTGCGGAATTGATGTATTATCTCCTTCTTGACGTTTAAATCGATTAAAAAATCCATCAAGTTTCGATTTTTCTGGTTGAGGTGTTACTTCTTTTGTTTCTAATTCCGGAGTTTCTATTACTTCAGGAATCGTTTCTTCTAATTTAGTTTCGGATTTTGGAATTTCAATCTCTTCCGGTATTGTCTCTTCTAATTTAGTTTCAAGTTGTGGTGTTTCTATTTTTTCTGGAATTGTTTCTTCTAAACTAGTTTCCGGTTGTGGTGTTTCAATTACTTCAGGAATTTTATCTTGTAATTTAATTTCTGGTTGTGGTGTTTCTATTTTTTCTGGAATTGCTTCTACATTGGGTTGTGGAGTTGGTGTTTTATCTTCTTCACCACGCTTGAATCGATTGAAAAATCCACCTTCTGATTCTTCTTTTACTTTATTTCCAAGAGTTGTTTTTGTTGGAATTTCAACTGCATAATCTGAGTCTACAATTCCTCGTAAATCTTCAGCAGAAAGTTCTCCTCGAACCATTTTTGCCAGAGTGTCATTACCGTTGGGTTCATAATTAATAATTTTAACAGTGCTGTTATAAACGTTTTTAACTGGATTCCCTTGATTATCAAGAAATTCCAGCTTTACCCAATTTTGTCCTGAGTTAAAACCTTTAAGATATAAAGATTGCCATCTATCAATAATAAAACTTTCACCATTAATCGTGCAGCGAATTCGCCAATCTGCAATCGGGTTATCGGGATTATCTTCAGCAAGAATGTGTAGTGGAGCGTTGGTTAAATAAAAGTCAAGTAGAATTGGCTCTGCACCATAACTACCTTCTGGACTATTGTAAGTTAATATTGGCAGGCTTTTATCTGGATTGTTATCGTCGCTTTTAGTCAATATGTGAAATGTAGTTTGAGCGTAAGCACCTTCATTTTTGAAGCTTTCATCCCAAGCACGAGAAGCAAACACGCGTAAAGTATGAGTACCCGGAGATAAATTCGACAACTCCAATGGTTGATTCAAATCGTAAATTTCTAGTTGTGGTTGATTATCTAAAATTACTTCTAAATGTGAACCCAATCCATACCGTGCATCTTTAAATATTGGTAAATCTTTAACTTGAAAATTGACTTTTAATTTATCTGCTTGTAATACTTCATCGGGTTGAGGATTAAGTATTTTTACCTGGGGTTGATAAACATCCAAACTTTGACGCAATTCTTGAATAATTTCGGGAGGAGCAACTTCGGAGATTTTACGGGAAAGTTGAGCGTTTTTTTCTCGTACTGGTTTTTCAGCTAGTTGAATCGACACATCTTTACCAATCGCCTTATCGCCGCAAGCCGTCAAACTCAATACCAGAAAACATACGATCAAATTCTTAAACAGCGCGTATCTCTTCGCTTTCAACTTAGTCAAAGCCTTCATCAACGATGAATTCATATTTCTCTACCTGGTATCGCGATAAATTTTTAGTTTTTGTTCAAGTACCTATAGTACATAAAGCATTCCTGACATAAATAAAATAATTAGTTTTTTTTCGTAGCTTATTAAACAGGTTGACAACAATACAAAGAAAGCTGTTTATCTATTTAAAAAAACAATACAAAGCATATAATCTGTAACGTCAAACAGATGTTTACAATATTTTACATAGATAATTTCACTGGTATCTATATATATGTATAAAGCATCCATTTTTACATCTGAATATTATTCCTGCTCGGTGTCAACCTTATACCAAACAGTTGCTTCAGATATTGCAACTATAAGATAAAACAATAATATGTACTAACACATCTATTAATTCTGTGCTATGCAGAATGGTTAATAATACGAAGTATTGCAGTTTGTAACGAAATATTTAAACTATTGACTTTTTGACCAACGTATAAAAGCTAAAAGGTCGAAAAGTCAAAAATTATAGAAGTTTTAATTATTGTTAATTTAAGGCTCACAATGTGGGATAGATGACTTTATAATTCAACGAGAAAGCAATAAACGCATAGAGTCTTTGCGAGCGAAAAAAAAGCATATGAGTGGAAACGCGTTTTATCGGGTGCCATTTATTTGTAAAGACAACTAGCAGAAAATCCTCAGTCCTTTTTTTAGAGAGGAGGTCGAATGACAATAAGTCCTCCGGAGCGAGAGGAAAAGAAAGCAAGAATCGTTGTCGATCAAGACCCAGTGCCAACGTCGTTTGAGCGATGGGGCAAACCCGGTCACTTCGATAGAACCCTTGCTAAAGGTCCAAAAACCACCACCTGGATTTGGAACCTGCACGCACTCGCCCATGATTTTGATTCTCATACAAGCGATTTAGAAGACGTATCCCGTAAAGTATTCGCAGCCCACTTCGGACATTTGGCCGTAGTATTTATCTGGCTGAGCGGGATGATATTCCACGGCGCTCGTTTCTCCAACTACGAAGCTTGGTTAACCGATCCGTTAAGTATTAAGCCAAGCGCACAGGTTGTTTGGCCTGTAGTTGGTCAACAGATATTAAATGGAGATGTAGGTGGCGGATTCCACGGAATTCAAATCACCTCTGGTTTATTCCAGATATGGCGTGGTTGGGGTATAACCAACTCCTTCCAGCTATACTGCACCGCTATTGGCGGGTTGGTAATGGCAGGTTTGATGCTATTTGCCGGTTGGTTCCACTATCACAAACGCGCTCCCAAATTGGAATGGTTCCAAAATGTGGAGTCGATGCTCAATCACCACTTATCAGTGTTGTTGGGTTGTGGTTCCTTGGGCTGGGCTGGGCATTTAATCCACGTATCTAATCCAACTAATAAGTTATTGGATGCGGGAGTCCCCCTCAAAGATGTGCCACTGCCTCATGAGTTCATCTTGAACAAAGACCTGTTGACCGAGCTTTATCCAGGCTTTGCCAACGGATTAGCGCCTTTCTTCACCTTGAACTGGGGTCAATATGCAGATATTTTGACCTTCAAAGGCGGTTTAAGCCCCGTGACAGGCGGTTTGTGGATGACCGACATTGCCCATCACCACTTGGCGATCGCGGTAGTGTTCATCGTTGCCGGTCATATGTACCGTACCAACTGGGGTATCGGTCATAGCATCAAGACCATTTTGGAAAATCATAAAGGACCCTTCACCGGCGCAGGCCACAAGGGTATTTATGAAAACTTGACCACATCATGGCACGCTCAGTTGGCAGTAAACCTAGCAGCGCTGGGTTCATTGACTATCATTGTGGCGCACCATATGTACGCGATGCCTCCTTACCCATATTTGGCAACTGACTATGCAACTCAGTTGTGTATCTTCACTCACCATATGTGGATTGGAGCTTTCTGTATCGTCGGTGGTGCGGCTCACGCAGCCATTTTCATGGTGCGCGATTACGACCCGGTAGTGAACCAAGATAATGTTGTGGATCGGATGATTCGCCACAGAGACGCGATTATCTCTCACTTAAACTGGGTATGTATATTCCTCGGCTTCCACAGCTTTGGACTATACATTCACAACGACACCATGCGTGCTTTAGGTCGTCCCCAAGATCTGTTCTCGGATACGGCGATTCAATTGCAGCCAGTATTTGCTCAGTGGGTACAAAATCTACACACTTTGGCACCTGGTGGAACAGCACCTAATGCATTAGAACCCGTTAGTTATGCTTTTGGTGGCGGTATTTTAGCTGTAGGCGGAAAAATCGCGATGATGCCCATTGCTTTGGGTACCGCTGATTTCATGGTTCACCACATCCACGCCTTCACAATTCACGTTACCGTCTTGATTCTGTTGAAAGGCGTACTGTTTGCTCGCAGTTCTCGCTTAATTCCAGATAAAGCAAACTTAGGTTTCCGCTTCCCTTGCGACGGTCCCGGACGTGGTGGTACTTGTCAGGTATCCGGTTGGGATCACGTATTCCTCGGATTGTTCTGGATGTACAACTGTATATCGGTTGTGATTTTCCACTTCAGTTGGAAGATGCAGTCAGATGTTTGGGGAACCGTAGACGCAGCAGGCAACGTATCTCACCTGACTGGTGGTAACTTTGCTCAAAGTGCGATTACCATCAACGGTTGGTTGCGCGATTTCTTGTGGGCACAAGCATCACAGGTAATCAACTCTTACGGAAGTGCGCTTTCCGCTTACGGTCTGCTTTTCTTAGGCGCTCACTTTGTATGGGCATTCAGCTTAATGTTCCTGTTCAGCGGCAGAGGCTACTGGCAAGAACTAATTGAGTCGATTGTCTGGGCACACAACAAATTGAGAGTAGCACCAGCAATACAGCCTCGCGCTTTGAGTATTATTCAAGGTCGTGCTGTAGGAGTAGCTCACTACTTATTAGGTGGTATCGTTACCACTTGGGCATTCTTCCATGCCAGAATTCTTTCGTTAGGCTAACAGTCAAACAGTTAGTGGTTAGTAGTTAGTGGTTAGTAGTTAGTGGTTAGCAGTTAGTGGTTAGTAGAACAACTAACAACTATCAAATAACAACTATCAACTAACAACTAACAACTCTCAAATTATTAAATGGCTCTCATGTCAGGGGATTTATAAAACCTATGGCAACAAAATTTCCAAAATTTAGCCAGGATCTCGCACAAGATCCGACTACACGTCGGATTTGGTACGCGATCGCGATGGGTAATGATTTTGAAAGTCACGATGGGATGACCGAAGAGAATCTTTACCAAAAGATTTTCGCTACTCATTTCGGTCATTTGGCAATCATTTTCTTATGGGCATCCAGCCTAAATTTCCACGTCGCTTGGCAAGGTAACTTTGAACAGTGGATTAAAGATCCTCTTCATATCAGCCCAATTGCTCATGCGATTTGGGACCCCCACTTTGGTAAACCAGCGATAGACGCATTTACTCAAGGTGGCGTAGATTATCCAGTTAACATTGCTTACTCTGGTGTCTACCACTGGTGGTACACCATTGGGATGCGGACAAACAACGACCTTTACTCTGGTGCGCTGTTACTCCTATTGTTAGCTGGTGTATTCTTGTTTGCTGGTTGGTTGCATTTACAACCTAAGTTCCGCCCCAGTCTTTCTTGGTTCAAGAGTGCTGAACCTCGCTTAAACCACCACTTGGCAGGTTTATTCGGTGTAAGCTCCTTGGCTTGGACTGGTCACTTGGTACACGTGGCAATCCCCGAATCTCGCGGACAACACGTAGGTTGGGATAATTTCCTCAGTACCCTACCGCACCCAGCAGGTTTACAACCCTTCTTCACCGGAAATTGGGGAGTATATGCAGCAGATCCAGATACTGCAAGCCATATGTTTGGTACTTCCCAAGGTGCTGGTACAGCAATCCTAACTTTCCTTGGTGGATTCCATCCGCAAACAGAATCCTTGTGGTTGACCGATATGGCTCATCACCACTTGGCGATCGCGGTAATCTTTATAATTGCCGGTCATATGTACCGGACAAACTTCGGAATTGGTCACAGCATCAAAGAAATGCTCAACGCCAAGAACTTCTTTGGCACCAAAACTGAAGGACAATTCAACTTACCGCACCAAGGGTTGTATGACACCATCAACAACTCTCTGCACTTCCAGTTGTCATTAGCTTTGGCAGCATTAGGAACAATTACTTCCTTAGTAGCGCAGCATATGTACGCAATGCCTCCCTATGCTTTCATAGCCAGGGATTACACGACACAGGCAGCGCTGTACACTCACCACCAGTACATTGCAGTATTTTTGATGACTGGTGCCTTTGCCCACGCGGCTATATTCTGGGTACGCGATTACGATCCAGAACAAAACAAAGGCAACGTACTAGACCGCGTGTTGAAGCATAAAGAAGCGATTATTTCCCACTTAAGCTGGGTATCCCTTTTCTTAGGTTTCCACACTTTAAGCCTTTACGTACACAACGACGTAGTTGTTGCATTCGGCACACCTGAAAAGCAGATTTTGATTGAGCCAGTATTTGCTCAATTTATTCAATCCGCTCACGGTAAAGTCTTGTACGGCATGGATACATTGCTATCCAACTCAGACAGTATTGCATCCACAGCAGGTGCTGCTTGGTTGCCTGGTTGGGTAGATGCTATTAACAACACCACAAATTCGTTATTCTTAACCATTGGTCCTGGGGACTTCTTGGTACACCACGCCTTCGCGTTAGCAATCCACACCACCGTATTAATCTTGGTTAAAGGTGCTTTGGATGCTCGTGGTTCCAAATTGATGCCCGACAAAAAAGACTTTGGTTATGCATTCCCTTGCGACGGTCCCGGACGTGGCGGTACTTGTGATATCTCCGGTTGGGACTCCTTCTACCTAGCATTATTCTGGTCATTAAATACAGTGGGGTGGGTAACGTTCTACTGGCACTGGAAACATCTGGGTATATGGCAAGGAAACGTAGCAGCATTTAACGAAAACTCCACGTATCTCATGGGTTGGCTGCGAGATTACTTGTGGAATTATTCAGCATCGCTGATTAACGGTTACAACCCCTACGGTATGAACAACCTGTCCGTCTGGGCTTGGATGTTCCTCTTCGGACACCTTGTTTGGGCAACCGGCTTCATGTTCCTCATCTCCTGGAGGGGTTACTGGCAAGAATTGATTGAAACTCTTGTTTGGGCACACGAGCGCACACCTCTAGCGAACCTAGTTCGTTGGAAAGACAAGCCCGTTGCAATGTCCATCGTTCAAGGTCGTTTGATTGGTTTAGCTCACTTTACCGTGGGTTACATTCTGACGTATGGCGCATTCCTGATAGCCTCAACGGCGAGTAGGGTAGGCGGTTAACTTTTGACGCAGTAAGTAACTTGTTGATAAATGAAAATCCCTCATCGAAAGGTGGGGGATTTTTGTTTGGGGTTATGAAGTTACCTAAAACCTGGCGAATGGAATTCACGGCTATACAAGCAAAGTCCGCCTGCGCGGACTAAATAAGAAAAGATATCTTGTAGGTTGGGTTAGACACGTTTACCAAATTTCGCTAATGAGAGACAATTTATCAAATCGTGTCGTAACCCAACATCACGATAGCGGATAAAGCAATATTATTTTTTCAAATTACTATTAATTAGCGACAATATTAATGTTGGGTTACGGCGCTTCAACTATTATTTAAAGTTCATATATTTTCGTGCGGCTAACCCAACCTACAAAATAAAAAATAATATATAATGATAAACTTTTAATTTATAACCCGCGAAGGCGGGTTTTGCCTGTGTAGCTGCGGTTTCAACCGCCAGATATTTGAAAGATAGCTTAACCCAACTCCCCCCCTACTACTCCACAAAACGCGGCGCAGCCTATCTAGGTGACAGCCTAAAACTAATTCAATCAATCCCAGAAAACAGCATAAATTTAATCATTACTTCCCCACCATTCGCACTAACTCGAAAAAAAGAATACGGCAACGAAAGCGCAGAAAAATATATAGAATGGTTTCTACCTTTCGCTTATGAATTTAAAAGAGTACTTGTAGAAAATGGCTCTTTTGTATTAGATTTAGGCGGCGCTTATCTCCCCGGTAATCCGATTCGCAGTATTTACCAATACGAGCTTTTAGTCAAACTGTGTAAAGAAGTTGGCTTTTATCTGGCTCAAGAATTTTATCATTACAATCCTTCCAGATTACCTACCCCTGCCGAATGGGTAACGATTAGACGCATAAGAGTTAAAGATTCAGTCAATTCAGTGTGGTGGTTGTCAAAAACACCTCATCCGAAAGCCGATAACCGAAAAGTTTTGAAGCCTTATAGCAAAAGCATGAAAAATTTGCTTGAAAAAGGCTATAAAGCAAAATTACGTCCCAGCGGGCATGATATTTCTAATAAATTTCAGAAAGACAATAAAGGGGCAATTCCACCAAACTTGCTAGAAATTGCTAACACCGAATCAAACAGTGCTTATATGCGACGCTGCAAACAAGCGGGAGTCAAACCTCATCCAGCCCGTTTTCCCCGTGGTTTTGCGGAGTTCTTCATTAAATTTTTGACAGATGAAAATGATGTTATTTTAGATCCCTTTGCAGGTTCTAATACAACAGGTTTCGTTGCGGAAACTTTACAACGCCGTTGGATGTCTTTTGAAATTAATGAAAATTATCTGATAGGAAGTAAGTATAGATTCGACGATAGCGAAATTAAGTAAATATTACAGGACTCACGTATAAATAGCCATTACGTAGCTTGTTCCGTCAGTGACTTAGATAAATCCTGTATTGATTCGCGGTTAAGGTAACTGCGCTTTTTTATGACTATTTTTCAAGCAAAACTAAAATCTTTGTGTATATACTTATGTAGATTTGCTGAATTTAAATACTTAATTGTAAAAACTTCATCAAGTCTCCGAGTATACCGAAATTTCTTTGCAGAGAATTTAACAAATCCAGTAAAAAGTCGCTTTACATCGCTATAAGATGTATTTGAAAATGATTAATAGAATAATTTAGCTTTCATTACTATTTTTCGTCGATTTAGCAAGAAGGCTGCCGTTATTTGATTAAGCAGGGAGGAAAGATAAAATAATATGAGAGATTTTTATTTACTGGCAGCAAGCTTGTTAATCGGATTGACGGTACCAACATCGGCTTTACCACGACTATCAGCACTTAAACCAGAACATTATCAACTTTTATTAAATCGGAAAGATGGTTGGCAACAAAAAAAATTAGAAGACACAGCTTCTGCATCAGACTTTGTATCTCCAAGCTTTTCAGCACCACCAGAATCGAATTATAATCCTCCTCCTCAACCTGTAAGAAAAAGATTAATCTCTGGAAGCCAACTTTATCACGAAAGGTTAGCTGCTCTAAAAGCGGGTTTTATTTACACCCGCTTGGCTAACGACAAATTGCAATCGCTATTAATTACTAGAAGAAAGCCTAAATTAACATATCAAGATTGGAAAAGATTGTTAGCCTTAGAAGCCAGAGCAATGACTAGAGGGCAAGGAAACAATCGTTTGAGTATTATACTAGGCGATTCTTTGAGTTTGTGGTTTCCTACAAATGGACTTCCCAGCGGAAAGTTATGGTTAAATCAAGGCATCTCTGGCGATACTTCCACTGGAATACTTACAAGGCTATCTGCATTTTCTTCTACAAAGCCAGAAGCAATTTATATCATGGTTGGAGTCAACGATTTAAGAAAAGGCACTTCAGACAAAGTAATTTTGAGCAATCATCGTCGAATAGTTCGTCGTTTAAAAATTACTCATCCCAATAGTCATATTATTATTCAGTCAATATTACCAACTCGTCGTCCAAAAATTCCTAACACTCGCATTCGCAATCTCAATGGGCAATTAGCACGTATAGCCAAAGAAGAAGGAGTTAATTACGTAAACATACATAAATGGTTTACTGATTTTAAAGGCGATTTACGACAAGAATTAACTACCGATGGCTTGCATTTAAGTTTAAACGGCTACGAAGTTTGGCAAGCTGCAATAGAGCAAATAGAAAAAAAGCTCGCTATTTCTAAAGCAGTGAGCAGTTAACAGTGAGCAGTTAACAGTGAGCAGTTAACAGTTAGAAGTTAATATTCTTTTTGATACTCCCCATCTGATTGCAACAATTACTCTGGATTCGTCGGTACTACTACAGCTGGAGCATTAGAGCTTGATTGTTTGGCTGGTGTTGCCGGTACCACCACAGGTTTAGGTTTTTTAACGGGTTTTAATTTGACGCTATTTTTAGAAGATGAATCATTATTACGAGTATCTCGGACTTTTCGGAGTCTTTCTACCAAAGATGGTGAAGGAACAACTTTTTTAGGCTGATTACTAGTGCTAGGTTGTCTTTGCGATGCACCTGAAGAAGTATTGTTATTCTTCTGCTCGCGTTTTGTGGATTGACTAGAAGTTGTTGAAGTTGATTTCTTAGTCACCTGAGAAGGTGAAGATGATTTTGTATTAGAAGATTTTTTACTAGAATTGCTGCTTGAAGCTGTGCTGCTGCGTTTGCGTCGTTTGCGAGTATAAGTTGGTGTTGATTGTCTGGTTGTATTTCTCTTTCTAACCCTTCTTCGATTTGTAGTTGCCTTACTTGAAGGGGTTTTCTCTTCTTTAGCAGCTTCTGTTTCTTCAGGTGAAGCTGAAGGTGAAGGCGAAGATGAAGGTGAAGGCACAGGAGGTAATTCTAAAGCAGGTAGTATTTCGGCGGTTGCTTCATTAACTGGTGCCACTTTTGGCTGTCTTTCGGCAGTAGAAGCAATTTTGGTAAGTCCAAAACCTAATGTAACGCCGAAAATTGCTACACCCGTACTAATTAAAACTCTAGGTGAAGGTACTTTCTTAAACCAAGGTTTTTCTGCCTGGGTAGTTGCTTCATCTGGATTTACCCGCGCAGATGGTATATCTGGATTTACTGCCGCTACAGCAGGAGGCGGTAAAGGTGGTTCGTATTCCTGAGTAGATAAATCAATAGTTGGTACTGCATGAGTCGGTACTGTTTGAACTACAGTTCTTCTTCCCATTTCAGGTAACAAATCTAACCAATCGACTACTGTCTGCGGGCGAAAACGCGCTTCTACAGCCATACCGCGCATTATTGCTTGATTCACCGCAGCACTCAAATGTGGCTGCAACTCCCGAGGAGAAGGCATTTTTTCCTTGTCGCGCAACAATACCGGCATTGGAACCTGTGCCGTCAACAATGCGTACAGCGTAGATGCCAAACCGTATACATCAGTAGCTGGCGATCGCCTTGCGTTTGTCAGGTATTGTTCCATTGGAGAATACCCTTCAGAAACCATTCCGGTATGGGCTTGTCTTACCGAGGTGTTAAATTCCCGTGCAATACCAAAATCAATCAAAATTACTTCATTGGTGTTTTGACGAAGAATAATATTATCTGGCTTGACATCTCTATGCAGTAAACCTTTTTGATGTACCGCTCCCAAAGCCGCACCAATTTGACGAATATAATGAATTGCTCGATCTTCGGGTAAAGGTATTCCCGGCATCACAAATGCTTCACCCAAAGTTTCACCGGGGATATATTCCATTACCATATAAGGAAAATCAGCTTCTACAAAGAAGTCGCTGACTCGCACAATATTGGGATGAACGCAACTTGCTAGTCTTCTAGCCTCATCCTGGAATTGACTTTCAAATTTAGCGAAATCCGGATGCTTTTGGAGTTTATGGTTAAGGGTTTTAATCACCACTTCCTGATGTAAGAAATGATGAGTTGCTTTGTAAGTAATACCAAAACCACCCCTTCCAATTTCCTGGTTGATAGTATATTTACCACCCTGTAAGGTTTTACCAGTTAGCATAGTGATTTTTTGGGATTTAACAATTGGGCACGGGCAATCTAACTTTTAATTTTAGACTAGGATTAGCTCATTACTTAGATAATCGGAAAACTAAAGTTTCTAAATCGTAACAAATATTACATTGATCGGGTTTACTTTAATTTATTGCTTTCTCTAATTGCATATCAATCTTTAATATTTTATTTTGAGGTAAGTATAAATAATGAGCATTCTAAAATACCCTATAAATAAAAAAATATTTAGACCAATTTAATTAACTATAACTAATTGTCCATTGACTGCTGATATGGGAATCTAACTAAATAGACAAGTGCTACCTAATTAAATTTTTGGAAAATAAATTTAGAGCAAAATTATACCATTCTTAAGCTATAAAGTCTAACTTTTAAGCCTTTTGTTTATCGATTATAGAATTTTGAAGCGCCACACAATGCAGAATACAACTATTTCACTTTAATAATGAGTGATAAGACGCGATGTATCGCGTCTCTACAATTGCTTACTGCTTACTGTCAAAACCGATGCCCGATGCCAAAATGTACTTGAGAATCACCTTGGTCGTTAATACCGTAGTCAGCACGAATTAAACCTAAAGGTGAATTTAAGCGGACTCCAGCACCATAACCGAATCCTTCACCGGGTTTACCGCGTACTCCAGCAGGATCTCCAACAACTGTATCCCCCGAACCCAAATCTGTAGCAAAATCAGCAAACAGTACCCCTCCTAAAGAATCTAAGATGGGGAGAGGAAAGCGATATTCTGCCGAAGCTAATACATAAGAGCGCCCATTACCCACATCACCAGCCCCATAACCGCGAACCGAATTAGAACCACCTAAACCAAAACTTTCGTAAGGGGGTAAATCGCCGATTACCGTACCTGCTTGAACGTTAAGGGCAAATACTTGATCTTTCTCAGATTTGAATAATTGTACTGGTAAAAACTGTGTATAATCAGCCTTCAAACGGTTCATTGATATTTCACCTTGTCCGAAGGGAAGCGATTGTTCCGTGCTTAACTTGAGGACAGAACCTTTAGAAGGGTTAAAGGGATTATCGCGACGATCTTTAACAGCATTTAGAGATACAGTTGCTAAATCATCAATACCCGTACCGCTTTTTGTCAAAGGATTATTCTGAGCATCATTTGCAGCAATTTTACCTTTGCTGTCGCTGATACTAACGCGAGTATAGTTAAATCCTAAAGTGGTATTCCATCCGTCAATTGGACGTTGGAGATTTACACTACCACCAAACTTTCCTTCCCGGACTTTATCACCGTTTGCAAGCCTGATATCATTATCAAAAGTATTGGAAAGTTGACGTTTGCGAAAAGCATTTATACTGTAGCCGTAATTATCGGGGTTACTAGCTCGATAAGGACTGGTAAATCTAGTATCAAAGTTTAAATCGCGTCGAGAAAGCTGGAGGTTAACATTTAAATTTTCGTTGACACCGCCAACATTTCGGTCATTATAGTTTACAGTACCTACTATTCCTTGGTCGGCACTGTAATTACCACCTACATTTACAGATCGCGTTCCAGTCTCCTTAATGTAGTAAACCACATCAAGTTTGTTAGCATCCCCTTCAAGTTCCAAATTTACTCTTTCAAATAATCCAGTAGCATACAACCGCTGTATGTCCTGTCTAACTTGGCTGTCTTGGAATATTTGACCGGGTTTGAGGTTTATCTGCTTTTCCAAAAATTTAGTTTGAGTGCGCCCTACAACTGGCTTTCCTTTCTTATTAACCGTCTTATTATCATCGTTGATAAAGCGGAATTTTACATTTTCTATCAAACCTTCGGCGACATTCACATCCAATACCCCCTGACGGTTGGGTTTAATTGAAGTTACCCGTGCCAAACTATAATTATTTTCGCTATACCACTTATTAATATCTTCTACCGCTTTTTTCATCGCCACCGGGCTGATGGGTTTGCCAATTTGCGTAGCAAATACTTTTTGAGCAACTTGGTAAGAAAGCGCTTTAGCATTAGACAATTGCAGCGAACGTACAATCAAAGGTTTTACCTGATATACAACGTCCAAACCTTGTTCGTTACTGCGACTGTTAACGGTAGCAGCAGCAAATAAACCAGTGTCTAAAATAGCCGCTACATCTTGTTTTAGCTGAGTTGAACTCGTGTCTCCTCCCGGTTGAGTCTTAATTTCACCTTTAATAAGTTCCTGTAACTCCGGTGTAACTCCTACTATCCGCACGTTAGTAGCAGGAACTACAAAGTCACTGTTGGTTTTGACAGGAGTTTGTGAAGGAGGAAGAGGAGGAGTGGGGGAGGGTGGGGGAGTGGGAGAATTTTTAATTACTATTTGTGTTGGTTGTTTATTTTCTTGCTTTTTAACTTTTACCCCTTTACTATGCATTGGTAACTGTAATGCACTAGCATTGGTAACTGGTGAAACACTTGCGGTGGACGGAGAGAAGTTCGTTGGCGGGGTTCCCCCGCTTAAAGAAACTTCGGGGTTCCCCGGCATAAGCAAAGTGTTGTTAGCGGAGCGTCTCCCGCCAGGGAGATACCCGAAGGGTGACTGATAACTGGTGACTGATAACGGTTCGCTAGCCGTCGGCTTCTGAGAAAATTGTGGAACACTCGAAGTTTCCGGTTGAGCAATAACTTGTGTTGGTGCGGGGGTGTCCTCGATTACCGGAATTACGACGTTTTCGCCTTGTTTATTATCGGAAACAGGAGTCGAATCGGTTGCAGCAGTTGCCTGCTTATCAACGTTGCTAGCCGCAAAAGCAGCTAAAGTAAAAATAGCAGCAGAAGAAAATCGCATAATATTTAGCCTGAAGAAGTGAAGTTAGCGTGTATTTTGATAATGAGTTTTGATGATTGGGTTCGCCAACGGGGATAATACTAACTTCCAATTTCTTCGGTTTTTTTTATAACTTTATATATCCCTCTTGTGTTCTGAGACAGTTAATCAAAAATTTTTGTTTCTCATGAGTGAAATATCACCTCTGCCCTTTACTAAAAAAACACAAGCTGTTAACTCCAAGTTACGGTTATTGGTATTGAGCAATGGACATGGTGAAGATGCGATCGCAATTCGCATTTTACGGGAACTGCAACAGCAAACCTCGGCATCGGAAATCTTTGCTTTACCTCTAGTAGGTGAAGGGCGTTCTTACCAAAGCCTCAATATTCCCCTAATTGGCTCGGTACGCGCAATGCCTAGCGGTGGTTTTATATACATGGACGGTCGGCAATTAGCGCGGGATGTACGTGGTGGTTTGCTGCAACTAACTATCAATCAATTTAAAGCTGTACGTCGGTGGGTAAAAACTCAGCAGAAATCTGGCTATTCCACACAAGTTTTGGCTGTAGGGGATATCGTCCCGTTATTGTTTGCTTACTTAAGCGGTTCTGAATATGCTTTTGTTGGTACGGCTAAATCGGAATACTATCTGCGAGATGAAACCCGATGGCTTAAACGAAAAACCCGAGCCGCACGTTGGGAAGGCTGGAGTGGTTCGGATTACCTACCTTGGGAAAGATGGTTAATGAGTCGCAGCCGTTGCAAAGCTGTATTTCCTAGAGATTCTTTAACCACAGAAATATTAAAACAGTGGAAAATTCCTGCTTTTGATTTAGGCAACCCGATGATGGATAGCTTAAATCCCAGTTTTCCATTACAAAAATTTTATACGACCGACACTCGAAAACAAGAAATAGAACGTCCTTTAGTTGTTACTCTCTTACCCGGTTCCCGCACTCCAGAAGCCTACGAAAATTGGGAAAACATTACAGTTGCAGTTTCTGGATTAATATCACTGTTCCGCGAGCAAGATTTCGTCGGACACACCTCCGGAAACCTTATATTCTTGGCAGGTATCGCTCCCGGTTTAGACTGCAATATTTTAGCCAAAACCCTTAAAAAACAAGGCTGGAATACTGTACCCAACCAAGAATCACCCATAAAATTTCCCGACGAACGAGCATTGACATTTAAACAAAAAAATGAATATATAATTTTGACTCAAACAGCTTACAACGACTGCTTGCACTTAGGAGATATTGCGATCGCGATGGCAGGTACAGCCACCGAACAGTTTGTAGGCTTGGGCAAACCAGCATTCACCATACCCGGAAAAGGGCCTCAATTTACTCCTGCATTCGCCGAAGCCCAAACCCGTCTTTTAGGTTGCTCGGTAATTTTAGTCGAACAACCTGCCGACGTAGCTTCTGAAATCAAAACCCTTTTCGCAAACCCCGATAGACTGCATATGATAGCTAAAAACGGCGTGCGACGCATGGGTAAACCTGGTGCAGCACAACGAATTGCTGAATGTTTGATGGAATTGTTCGTAGTTGCGCTTTAGCGCCAAAAATCTTGAGCAACATTTGGTAATTAGGCATTGGGCATTGGCATTGGGCATTGGTAATTGGTAATTGAAAACAATTAGGGAGCAAGATGCTCCCACTACAAATTTTCATGATTACAAATATTTCTACCCTTTCTTCCCCCTCTTCCCCCTCTTCCCCCTCAAAAAAAATTCTCCTAACTCCTAACCGTCAAATACTCTGCCGGAACATTATCCGTCAACCACACTCCGTTATCGGAACAGTAGAAGACAAAACCGGCTTCGTACATTTTTGCTGCATCAATTTCAAAAACTACAGCCTTCCCATGTCTTGCACCAACCTTTTTCGCCGTAGCAATATCTGCTGATAAATGTACGTGGTGACGAGACATTTTAGAAAGTCCATTTTGCATGATTATTGCAACCGTTTTATGTCCGGTGCCGTGATAAAGTACATCGGCAGGAACGGATGGTAATAACTGTAAATCGACTTCTACACTGTGCCCTTGATTTGCACGAATTTTAGTTCCAGTTGAATCAAAAGAAAAGCGTTTTTTATCGTTTGTAGCAACAACTTCTTCTAAATCAGCGCGAGTAACAGGAAATTTATTTTTTCTACAGGCTTCTAATAATTCATCGACGGCAACCCAACCACCAGCAGCTAATTTAATACCAATTCTTTCTGGTTGGTGGCGTAAATGTTTGCTGAGATATTTACTGATTTTTATTAAACGTGAATTATTCATTTTGATTTTAAATCAACTTTCGTTCGTAGTGAGGGTTTAAGTCCTTTTAACCTCGTCTTCGCAAAACTAAGCGATAAATAGCTTACTACGAACCATAAAATTAGGCTTTATATTAATCCAGCAATTTTTAAATCTTGATTTGTAGCCAATCGTATAGTTTTTATAGATTCATCTGAATATCCGTCAATTGTTTTTACCCAACCACATTGGGTACATTCAAAAAATACATTTTCTGTTTCTATATTAAACAAAGCTGACATCTCTAATTTGCCACAATTTTCACATTCGATATCTACTGATAAAACAACAAGCTCCCACAATATATCCCTCAACCACACAATCATACATTCTTCGTTATAAGGCTGTAGTTTTAAAAAACGTTTAATGTCGTCTGGAGTGCATTCCGATTTCTCCAATGGATAATATGCGGTATCGATATTGATTAACTCTTCTAATCCATATTCTTCTATTAGAAGCGGTGACAAAAGTTTTTTATTATCAAGATACCAAGTTTGTATACATTTAAATATGGTTATTTTATTATATTGGTTATCTATTTTAGAAATCATATATTGAAATTCTTGCCATGCACTTCTCAAAGCTTTGTTCATCATTGGTTTATTATTATAAAACTGTAGGTTGGGTTAGACACGAACAATAATTTCAATTTGTGACGATATATTTATGTTTTCGTGTCGTAACCCAACGTTTGCCGAATTCATAATAAAGATGTCGGGTTACGGCGAATATCAATTTTTAGTTAAAAACTATTATTCTTCGTGCGCCGTGAAGCCAACCTACCAACTATAAATATTTTGGATGATTTTTATATATTTGTTTGATAAATCGCAATAAGTCAATAGAGTCAATATATCTAAACATAACCTAATCAAAATTTAGAAGGCAGACAGTACTAATAATGCAAACGATCAACCGAAATTTAAGCAATTAAAAATATCTGCTGCCGATAAATTCCAACCTTCTAAAACATCTAATACCGGCAAAATATCTTTTCCTTGTTTTATTTCCGGTAATTGATTTGGCTGAAAAATCATTATAGATTCATCTTCTGAGTCAAGGAACCAACCTAATTTTGTACCATTTTGAATAGAAAACATGATGTTACGAATAACTCGGTTTGGAGATTGCTTTGGTGAAAGTATTTCAATTGTCCAATCTGGGGGAATTTCAAATTGGTTGGCAATTCTTCCATTGGCAAGTAAAGGAATACGATTCCACTCAAAAACAGCAATGTCTGGTACTAAGGATTTTCCCGCAAATGTACAGCGTAACTCTGGAAATGCATAAGCTAACTTTTGTGGTTGAGCCAAAACATTAATACTAGTTACTAAAAAACTTTGTAAGGTGCTGTGTTCTCCCTGTGGCATTGGTTTTTGGTAGATTTGACCATCAATATATTCGCTAACTGGCTTGGTTTCAGGTAGTGTTAAAAACTCTTCTAAACTATGGCTTGAGGATAACTGAGGTGATAATTTCATTTATTTATTAGTTTATCCCTATAATGATTTTATTATAGATAGGATTTACATACAAAATCTCTGTCATTAATTGTGACATTTTTCTTTGTTCATAGTAAGTCTGCTCCATCGACATCAGTAATTAGTAATTACAAACTCTTGTGGTACGGGCAGAGAAGGCCCGTTTTTTCAACATTTATAATGAATTTATCCGATTTCAACCATAAATTAAAAAGACTTCGCAACTGCGAAGTCTCTACATTATTATTGACAATATTTTATACTGTTAAATTAGGAATAGAAATTCAATTAATCCCTATTCAACTTCATTAAAAAGATGCTCTTCTAACATTGGTTGAAATTCACGAAACTCCTCGGGTGAAAGTAATTCTGGGTTTCCTTCTGGATTTATACGAGCAAAAAATAGCAAGGGATCTAAAGGTGTGTAAATTGCGTATTCTTGTTCTTCGCAATAAAAACTTGCTAATAACTGTAATTGTTCGGGTTCTAAATCTGCCTCTTCGTCTTCAATTTCTAAGGTAAAAATGTCTGACTCTTCTATAGTCGGCAATTCTCCGGCAGCTGTTAAAGCATAAGCCGTGTTTCTTAAAACTAAATTTTGTTCGGATAAAACAGCTTGAGCAGTACTAAAAATCTGTTCTATTGTGACATCATCTTCGACAAGAACGGCTTCTTCTCCGTCACCGTCGGTTTGCCAAGCAAAAATTTCTACAGGTGAGTCAACAGGAAGCAATAAAAAGTACTCTTGCTCATCTACTTCAAGCGAATGCTCGACATAACATTCAAGTGACCTTCCATTTTCATCAGTTAAGGTGATGGAATTTTGATTGGAACGGTCGTTTTCTTCTGGGAATTGAGGTGGGTACATAGCCGAGTAAAACAACAAAAATTAATACCAGCTTGAAAATAGATTTCTCTATCGCGAGCGCAAAAAATGACGATTATTAATGCTGACTCTTGCACTATTCAGAATATCATGTCAAAAGCTTTTAAAATTAAGCTTTTTTTTTGATAATCATGCTTTCTTCTGTCGTCTGGTGTCCAACCATTGTTGCAAGATTAGTGCTGCTGCTTTTCGATCAATTAATCCTTTGTTACGCGAAGGAGAACGTTTTTCGGCAATAATCATTTGTTCTGCTTGATACGATGTCAAACGCTCGTCTACGTATTCTACAGGTAATTTTAATATTGCTGTTATTCTTTTAGTAAATTTCTGCACGTGACGCGCTTGAAACCCTAGCGAACCGTCCATAGAATAAGGTAGCCCAACTACCAAAATTTCTACTTCTCTTTCTTGAATTATTTGCTCTAACAGCTTGACATCTCGGTCAAAAGATGTGCGATGTAACGTGGTAATTCCAGTCGCAATTAAACCAGTGCGATCGCACCCTGCTATGCCAATTCGTTTTTGTCCTACATCTAATCCTAAAGCGGATATATAGAAGGTTTGTTTTGCGTTTGTTGGAGTTTGAGAGAATCTCTCAGCATTTGCTCGATCTTCTCTTTGCTCTTGCGGCACCAAGTTATTACTCCTGTGGTTTGTCGGTTGAAGGCTGTTGGGAATTCCCTTCCAAGTTAGTTTTCTTATAGGGTAAAGCAATATTATCTTTGGATAATTTAGATAATTTGTTTAATTTTGCTCTTTCTAACATTTCCCGTCTTTTTTCTTGCTTCCACAACATTCCACCTGGTATGGGTTTGCGTGCTGGTTGCAATCCTTGCAGCATTTCTGGTAGCTGGATTCCTTCTAAGGAAACAAATTTCGATTCCCGTACTTTGTGCCATACGGAACGAGACATGATTAATGTATGTTCTATACGACTTGCCCCAATTTGTTCTAGATATTCTTCTCCTTCTGGCTGATAATCTGCTGAAGCAACTTTCAAGGAAGAGGAGGGAAAATCCTGAGTAATACGAGCCATTTGAGATAGTAGCTCTGGATAAAGCCAAGTATATGCAGGATGAACGGTTAAGGTAGCAAGGTGTGGCGCTTCCCCTTTACGATCGATTCTCAGTTGGAAATAGCCAATTGCTGCTTTTCTTTGGGGTTCAAATACGTAACCGCTAACTATTTCTGATTTTGTCAACCACTGCTTAACTGCATCGGCTAAAGCTCCAATCAAGCCGGTTTTAAAGTCATGAGTTTGACGATCGAATACTTGACGTACCAGAGGCGGCATTGATGCGGTATCAAGTTGATACAACAACTGAGCATCTGCATTACTTACAGGTAACAGATTTGGTAAATCTGGTTCTGCTTGTGCTAAAGAAGCTAGTAATTCTGGTTCAACTTCCCAATATGTCATTTCAGCCAAACGCTGAAATCCGTTTTGCCGATAAAGGGCTAAGGCTTCTTTATCGTTGACGTTTGCTTCTAAAATCCAGGTACGAGCTTCTAAAATCGATTCAAAGCAGAAGCGCAAAAGTTGAGAGCCAATTGTCTGCTTGTTCACTGATTTCTCTAGCATCACCCGATCTACGCGCCAAGTACTGCGTGTTTTATTGAATGGCGATACCTGAACAATTCCCAGCATAGTACGTCCTTGTTCTGCTACATAAGCGCAAAGGCGATGCTGTAAGGGATTGGGAAACCAACTTAAAAACTTCAGTAATCCAAAATTACGACGTAGTTTCTGTGCCTGCTGCGTCGCAAAATGGTCTGACGATAGGTTTTGGGCTGCGAATGACTCCTGGGAAAGACGTTCGATATCATCCAAATCCCGATATTGGACTGGCCGTATAACGATATTAATATTCTGGGAAAGTAATGATGTCATTTTCATCCTCTGTCCGCGATTAAGCCTTAAATATAATGTAATTACGTTGTTGTACTGCAATTATATTAACGGCTTTACGTTGTTAACCGTAGCGTCAAAAGAGTGATTTTGCTCACTTCATAATAAAAAACAGCCCTTAAAGAGAATAATAATCAAATATTCTCAACAAGAACTGTTTTCATTGTATTTTAATTTTGTTAAGTTTAGTTAATGGCTTATAATAGTTGCCTAGAAATAATTTTTTCACAATCAGCCTGAGTTTGATGAAGTAGTTCTCCTCGGCTGTCAATCGAATTCTGTTTAAGGCTTGGAACCAGATTACGAGCCTGTAGAGTCATATGAAATTGCAAGTGAGCAACATATTCGCTGAATTCTTCACGTGCTACTTGATTACCTGTAAGGGTATTTGATTCCATTACCACAGTGTTCTCCTTTTTGATTGCCATGCTTGTAGCAGCATATCAGAACTTATTCTTAAAGAAATTTGTTTGGCAAATTTTGCAATGAACTTTAACGTTTGACTCAAAAGCTGTAAAGATATGTAAAGCTTAAATTTTCCCAAAGTCTATTTATCAAGTCTAAATTAATGTTTAATTTTATCTTTCAAAGCTTCAGGAACATTTAATGCTCGATCCAAACCACGAACATTTTCCCATTCCAAATTTTCATTCCAACTGCTATTTTCCAAGTTAGCTTCCCTTAAATCGGCATCACTAAGAATTGCATAGCTCAGGTTGGTATAGCTTAAATCAGCACCGTAAAAAATAGCCCCAGTCAAGTTACTACCGCTAAGGTTAGCACTTTGTAAATTTGCATAACTAAAATCGGTACCAAGTAAAATCGCGTCGCCCAAGTCGGCACCGCTTAAATCTGCTTCGCTTAAGGTGACTCCACTCAAGTCAGCTTCGTGAAGAATCACTTTACTTAAATTAACACCTTCTAAATCGGCACCTAAAATAATTGCTCCTTGCAAATTAGCGCTGTTGAGTTTGGCTCCATTGAGTTTGGCGTAGCTTAAATCGGCTGCAAGTAATATAGCTTCGGTTAAGTTAGTACCGAACATTAAAGAATCGCTAAGGTTTGTACCTTTAAGGGTAGAGCCTCTAAGATTCACGCCGCTAAGATCGGCACGACATAAATCGGCATAGCTTAATTCCACGCCAATTAGGTTCGCATCGCTTAAATTTGCGCCGAAAACAATAGAATTTTTGAGGTTAGCGCCACATAAATCTGCATCTCTAAGATTTGCACTAGTTAAATTAGCGCCAGCTAAATTTACACCAGCTAAATTAGCATTAGCTAGATTTGCATAGCTGAGATCGGCACCGTTAAGATTGGCACCACTGAGATCGGTACCGCTCAAATTACAATGAGTTAAGTCGCAACGAGTCAGATTAGCTTCTCTAAAATCGGCTCCGCTTAAATTTGCGTCACCAAGGTTAGCATCACAAAGGTTTGCTTTTTTGGCTCGAACACCCGTAAGATTAGCATCACCCAAATTAGCACGAATCAGGTTAGCACTACATAAATTAGCACCTGTAAGGTTCGCATCCCCCAAATAAACGCTTTCTAGTAGGGCACCTTCCAAAAATGCGCCAACTACGTTACTAAAATTACCGATTTCAACAGAATCGCTATAGTTAATTACCCGCAATAACTTAGATGTAAAAAAGTTGTCAATGTTATCGCTATCGGGCTTTCCAGATGAATAAAAAGTAACTTCAGATTGGAGGCGATCGCTTTGTTCTTGAAAAACTTGATGTAATTTTAAGAGCAAAATCATCACATTCAATCCTGTATTTATGTCTACTTTCCGCAAACCAATAACAATGTTTTGCCGTTTCAACTGCAACATTTGCTTTTGGGGCAAGTTATTATCTGGTGCAGCATCAATAAATTCACCATCACACCAGCGATTGTAAAAATCTTCTAATTTTCTAAAAAGAATTACTGGGTTAGCCTTTTCGCTGGCTATAAACCGCTTTATTACAGATTCCACAACTTCTGGCTTCAGTGCAGTTTTTGAAAATATTGCATAAATATCTGTGTAAAACTGTTGCTCATCTATGTTAGATGTAAAACTATTACTAGTTTGCGCCCATTCGATTAGAAGTGCCTGTAGTTTTTCCTCAAAACTTATTGGCAGCAAATCCGAGTCTTTATGCTCAACTTGTTGTGAAGGCAGTCGATCGCTAAGTGAGGCTATCGTAATTATCTTACTTTCTCCGGATGCTGTATGAAGCGAGTCTTCCAACCGAGACTGCTTCAGACAATTTCTCCAAAGTTGCTTGAGAAATTCTATTTGCACCATCTGTATATTTTGATACTACACGTTTATTGGTTAAAAAGAGCTTACTTTAATATATTTGTGAACTCAGTGAGTTTTTAAACAAAAAGCTAGTAGTATGATTTACTACGAATAGCTAATTTATAATTGGGTATAATAACGGCTATGTCACCCTTTTTATATAAATTGTCTTCCTCCAATTTATAAAATCTCAAGTTGAATAGTTTTGCGTTTCTCAAAAACGGAATTTTCCGGATTTGATTGTTATACTATCTTCTCAGTATATTTTTTGCAGTGCTTTGGTTTTGAATACGCACTGCTTGATACAGAAGCAATTGTTAGGAAGAATACTACAGTAAAAAGAGACAAAAAAACTGAAAGATGTCATATTTGTCTGACCTAAAAAGTTTTCTGCTTGATATAAGCCATTTATATATATTTATAGTTTGGAATATAGACCATATATTAAAGTAAGTAACTGAGGGGAGCGCAATTGGCATGCACAAGGCTCTGTAAGCATTACAAATGAATTAGGCTAAGTAGCCCGGAGACTATTCGGATGAAAAAAAAGAATGTTTATTTAATTTTGTTACAGTCGGGTTTTTATTTAGCACTAGTAACTTTTGGCATCAAGCCATTAGCTGCAACGACTGTCGAAGCTGTTACCTCTAATCGAGCCATGCAAAACTCGCAGTTTGAAGATAAGCATGGCGATAGGCGTTCGCGCAGCGTGTCCGAAGGACTTACCGTCAAGCCTGCGGCTTATCGCAAAGCACAAAAATTTAACGACGCTAATACAGTAAACAAAATTAAGAAAACGAGTATAGAAAAATTATCGCCAGGAAAAGTATGGGTACTTGGGAAGAAACAAGAAGTAATTGCTGAGCCATTTAAATGGGTAGTTAATGATACAGAAAAAATAGCACAACAGCCTTTATTACAGTTAAATAAACAGCAGAAAAAACCAGCAAAAAAGCCTTCTAAAAAAACAACCCCAGCAAAAAAAGATAGTTTTAAAGCTTTTGATAAAGTTACTAAAGATACAGAAGTTTCAAAAGGTTTGTTTACCCTCTATCGGGATAAAGAAAAAAATAAAATATATTTAGAAGTTCAACCAACGCAGTTTAAGAAAAACTATCTGGCAACGGCAACTTTAGAGTCGGGTATTGGTGAAGCTGGAATTTACAGTGGGATGCCTTTACAGGATTTTCTATTTTACTTTGAGCGGGTAAACGATAATTTACACTTCGTAGTTCGTAACGTAAACTTCCGTACTCAAGAAGGAGATCCTCAAGTCCGTTCGCTGGCAAGGTCTTTCAGCGATTCTGTTCTTTACAGAATCAAGATTGAAAGCATTCATCCGCAGCGCAAAAGCGTGCTGATCGATTTAGGAGATTTATTGCTTACAGATTTAGCTGGATTATCTTCAAGTTTGGGAGTACCCGGAAGCCAAGATAAATCTTATTTTGGTACTGCTAAAGTTTTTCCTCACAATATGGAAGTTCAGTCAATTTTGAACTTTTCGGGGGCTGGTAGTAGCAAACTTAAAGGTCCTAAATTCAGAACTTTAGCCGATCGCCGTGGTTTTACTCTCAAACTGCATTACAGTCTTTCTCAACTACCAGAGAATAATTACCGTCCTCGTTTAGCGGATGAAAGAGTAGGTTATTTCATCACAGCTTATCAAGATTTATCTACAAAAGACCCCAGCGACCCATTTGTGCGCTATATAAATCGTTGGAATTTGGAAAAAAAATATCCTAACGCCAGTATTTCCGAACCCAAAAAACCGATTGTTTATTGGATAGATAACGCTACCCCCTACGAATATCGCGAAGCAATTAAAGAAGGGGTTTTAATGTGGAATCGGGCGTTTGAAGCAGCTGGGTTTAAAAATGCCATTCAAGTCAAGCAGATGCCCGACAGCGCCACTTGGGACCCTTCAGACATTCGTTACAACACCATTCGCTGGATTAATACAGTAGACGGGTATTTTGCGATGGGGCCATCCCGCGTTAATCCCTTGACTGGAGAAATTCTAGACGCGGATATTTTGATAGATGCTAGTTTAGTTAGTTCTTTGAAGAAAGATTATCGGCAAATGGTTCAGCCGACACAATCTCAAAAGACGACTACATTATCAGCGATGATGCAAAATCGTCTATTGTGTAGCAATGGTTTAGAAGCAGATGACGATTCTACAGAGCTATCGCCATTAGAAGGAGTTGTGAAGCGCTTATCTACATTAGCTAGCAAATACGATCTTTGTTATGGAATAGAAGCCACCAATCAATTTGGTTACGGAAAATTAGCGATTTCGCTGCTGCGAGACTTGCCGCCAACTAGTCAAGAAACTAAAGAATATCTTCACCAATATCTAAGGTTGATCGTTGCTCATGAAGTTGGGCATACCTTGGGTTTAAGACACAACTTCCGAGGTAGCACCATGCTGTCTCCCAAAGAAATGAATAATACAAGTATTACTCGTACTCGGGGACAAGTAGCTTCCGTAATGGACTATATTCCTCCCAATATTGCTCCAGAAAGCGTCAAGCAGGGAGATTATTTTCCTAGTATTATTGGGCCATACGATGCATGGGCGATCGAGTACGGTTACTCTCAAATTAAAGCTGCATCCACTAAAGCCGAAGAGCCAGTATTACGAAAAATCGCTTCCGAATCTTATAAACCCGAATATAGCTATTCTACAGATGAAGACGTTTACGACTTAGACCCTACTGCCGATGCATGGGACAACAGTTCTAATGTACTGCTTTATTCTCAATGGCAGATGGATAACGCTCGTAAAATGTGGGACAGAATCAACAAACGCTATCCCCTTGAAGGAGAAAGTTACAGCGACGTGCGCGATCGCTTTGGTGCAGTATTAAGTAACTATTTTCAACAAATTTACTACGCTTCAAAATACATTGGCGGTCAGTCATTCTATCGAGTTTACGCTAGTAAAGACCAAACTCGCTTGCCATTTGAACCCGTACCTGTCGAAAAACAGCGTAAAGCCTTAGAAGTATTAGGGAATTACATCTTTGCTGAAGATGCTTTCAACTTCTCCCCCGAACTGCTGAATAAATTAGCACCATCGCGCTGGCGGCATTGGGGAAGCAATCCTCAAATCGGTCGGTTGGACTATCCCATCCACGATTTAGTATTATTCATGCAGAACATGGTTTTGTACGATTTACTTTCGAGCGATCGCCTTTCTCGTCTCAAGGATATTGAGTTGAAAAGTAAATCAGGAGAAGCACTGACATTACCAGAGCTATTTAATACTCTTCAAGACAGCATTTGGACGGAAGTTTTGAAACCGAAAGACAAAGACATCGAAATTTCCAGCTTGCGTCGGGGATTGCAGCGAAAATATTTAGATATTTTAACTAATATGGTGTTGCGAAAAGCGAACGTACCCGAAGATGCCCGCACCTTAGCATGGTACAAGCTGCGTCAACTAGCTGAGAAATTAGACGATGTAAATTCCGACGATGAATATACAAAGGCACATTTACTAGAAACACGCCAAAGAATTAGTAAAGTGTTAAATGCTCCCTTACGAACGAATTGAATAGTTAGGAGTTAGGAGTTAGGAGTTAAGAGTTAGGAGTTAGGAGTTAGGAGTTAAGAGTTAGGAGTTAGGAGTTAGGAGTTATGAGTTGAACAACTATCAACTCTTCATTTTAAGAACTATTTCCTCATCTTGATGTGTAAAACCTAACTTCTCAAGGCCCTAACAAATCTTTGTAAACCTTTAAATACATTCTTACCCTTTGCAGATGCTGGTTCACCTTCAGCTTGCGGTTGTCCATCGGATATAATCGCGTCTAATTCATCACCAGAAGGTTTTTTGGGTAATTCAGCAACACGAATGTAATCACCATTTTTTTCTACCCAAACTTCCCATAATCCTGGATAGCAGCGAAATACCGCAGCTTCTTCAAATATTGGACGTAGATAATAACAAGATTCAATTGTACTGATAAAACGTTGGCGAGTTTGTCTGGCTGCATAACCGATACCGACTATACTCGAATCTTCTAAGCGAGGAGCAAACATTATAAAAGGACGATGTTCGCCGATTATTTCGCATACCTTTTCTAACTGCGGTACTTCCACAGAAGTAGGTTGAACAAACAAGAAAATTTCATCTTCTGGTTGAATTTTTGACTGCATTGAAGTCATCCTACCAGTACCAATATCCATCAGTTGAAAGGGTACTTCATTCCAATCGCGACGAGCTAGAGCTGCACTACCAGCATCTGCGAAAAAAATCTTTAGTTTATCGCCATACTCATCAAAAGTTGGTAAAAATTGTTGTGCAGTAGGTAACGCTTTTAATTCCGGAAACAATAACTCAACCTGTAAACGAGTATAGCCATCTGCAAGGGCGGCGCTCGTTGCTTCACGGGCTTGAACAATTGCGTCTTCTAATGTTCTTGGAAGTTCAGACATTTCAAAAGTTAGTTGTTAGTTGTTAGTTGTTAGGAGTTAGGAGTTAGGAGTTAATAGTTATTTCATTTGAGATTTTGGATTGAAAATTAACATTTAAGAATTATGAAAGCAATGTAGTGGGAGCATCTTGCTCCCTATATTTACCCATCTTCCCATCTCCCCTTGTCCCCATCTCCCCATCACCCCATCTCCCCATCTCCCCATCTCCCCCCTCTCCCTATCCTAATTAGCAGCAATGGCAAAACGATTTTCAAGACGACTCATAACTTGTTTGAGTACCATTGCTACCCACTCAACGTCTGCTTGTGTGGTGTAACGTCCCAGGGTGATGCGGATACCTCCCATTGCTGCTCCTTGGGAATATCCCATTGCAGTTAATACGGGGCTGGGACTTAGTTTACCACTATGACATGCTGAACCGGCACTGATACCTATCCCTGCTAGGTTCAATTGACGGACGATGGTTTTTCCGCTAATTTTTTCTCCATCGGCGTATTCCAAGCAAAAACTTACATGGTGCGGCAAACGCTGCATCAAATCTCCTGTGGGAATTAAACCTTTAACATCGGCTAATTGCGAAAATAGTCGATCGCGCAATTCAATTAACCGGGGTGTTTCCACTGGTAATTCTTGGGCTGCCAACTCTGCGGCAACGCCAAACCCAGCAATGATTGGTACGGCTTGAGTGCCGGAACGCTTACGCATTTCTTGTCCGCCACCATTAATTAAGGGTACTAACTCTACTCCGGGACGAATATATAATGCTCCGGCACCTTGAGGCCCATATATTTTGTGCCCCGAAAGCGAGAGTAAATCTACTGGTAATTTGTTTAAATCTATAGGCAATCTTCCAGCCGCTTGCACCGCATCTGTATGAAACAAAATTCCAGCATTGCGAGCAATTTTACCTAATTCTTCAATTGGCTGTACGGTACCTACTTCACTTTGCCCGTAAATAATCGAGATCAAAACCGTATTGTCTTGCAAAGCTGCTTGTAAATGTGCGGGATTAACTCTACATGCGGCATCAACATCTAAATAAGTGATTTTCCAACCCCAGCTTTCAAGCAACTTTGCAGGTTCTGAAACGGCAGAATGCTCTACACTCGAAATAATAATATGTTGGGGTTTTGTGTAGGAGCGAGCAACTCCCATAATTGCCAAATTATTCGCTTCCGTGCCGCCACTAGTAAAGATTATGGATTCGGCTGGTGCATTAACCAAACTAGCAACCTGCATTCTAGCTTGTTCTAAAATAGTTGCGGCCCGTTGTCCCCATTCGTGCAAGCTAGAAGGATTTCCCCATCCTTGAGTTAACACTGCTTGCATTGTGTTAATTGCTTCTGGGCGAGTAGGAGTTGTAGCGCTGTAATCTAAATAAATTTGCATAAAAATTAAGCTATGAAACGCAGTTAGGAGCTGGTTTTATTTTCAACTTATTTTCAACTCCCAACGGGAAGGCAAGAAAATAGAGCGGTAGATATCTTCTTTTTAGGACAAGAATGGTGACATTTCCCGTGAAGATTCTTTAAGAGAATTGTATGAAAGAAGAAGAACGATTGTAATCGAGAGGCATAGCGGACAACTTTTATGCTATTGAATACCAAATCTATTCCTAAAAATAGAGGCAAGGTTTTTATAAAGCCAGATTTTACCGTAATTTAACCTACTCCCCCAAAAACCGCCTAAATGTAAATGTTTTTTTGCAGAAAGCACAAAGAGTGAAAATTTAATTATTAATTAATCTAAATTGATCGGTAAAAATACTTTAGTGAATTTAAAAGCATTTATAAAATATTCATAGTACTTTAAGATTGGAACCATGCTGTTAGTGCGATCGCCAAAGCATCAGCAGCATCATCGGGGCGAGGAATGTAGTCTAAGTCAAGTTCTCGGGCTACTGCTTCCTGTACTTCATGTTTTTCAGCTTTCCCGTAACCAGCCAAAGCGAGTTTAATCTGAGAAGGAGCAAATTCTACGATGGGTAAATGATGTTGTCCCAATACCAACATGATGATTCCTCTGGCTTGAGCAACTAAAATAGTGTTTGACATTCGGTAGAAGAAAAATTTTTCAATCGCGACCAAATCTGGTTGAAATTGTTCTATTACAGTATGTAGATCATCGTAAATAGTACATAGCCTTTGCTCTAATGGAGTGTTAGCAGGCGTACTAATAACGCCAAAATCCAGTAGTTTTACTGAATCATTAGAAAAGTTAACTTGATTATTTTGGCATATAATTACTCCAAAACCTAAAATTGCGAATCCTGGATCTAAGCCTAAAATTTTTTTTTGCATTTACTTTACTGTCTTTTTATCTAACTATAGTAATTTCACTGCTTATTTCCGCTAGGTTAATTACATAAGTTCAGTCAACTAGAATTAAAAATTGTAATAATTACATTCTTAAATTTGAATGCTCTTAGTGTAAATTTTCAATTAATTACTGTTTAGACCACTGCTTACAATTGCGATATGTCAATTGGTTTTATTAGACAAGCCCTCAATGTTATGCAACAACAGTCGCGCCGCCGCACTCCCCATCGAGTTAATCAGTGGTTTAAGTGGTTGTCTCCTGGGTTATCGGTTAAACGTTGGTTCTTAATTAGTGTAGCGGGCATAGTACTAGCTGGTTTGGGTTTAGCTATTTGGAGCGGATATACACCGATCTATTGGGTGCTGAAGCTAGTTCGACGCACACTCTTATTAATTACAAATACTATACCTTCTTACATCAGCGGACCTGTAGTGATGATTGGCGGTTTGCTGTTGCTGGTTTGGGGACAAAGCCGCACGGTAGGTTCTATTACTCAGGTACTTAAACCAGAAAATGATGAAGAATTAATTGATGTACTTTTAGCTCATCGCAGACTATATAGAGGACCAAAAATTGTTGTCATCGGTGGGGGAACCGGACTTTCCACTTTATTAAGAGGACTGAAAACTTACAGTGCGAATATTACCGCTATTGTGACTGTCGCTGATGATGGTGGTTCTAGTGGTAGGTTACGTGAGGAATTCGGCGTATTACCACCAGGAGATATTCGTAATTGTTTGGCAGCCCTAGCAGATGAAGAAAAATTATTAACAGAGTTGTTTCAATATCGTTTCAGTGCTGGAGACGGTTTAAGCGGTCACAGTTTTGGTAACTTGTTCTTGACGGCAATGAGTGAGATTACTGGCGATTTAGAGCGGGGTGTTGCAGCGAGTTCTAAAGTTCTAGCTATTAGAGGTCAAGTACTTCCAGCAACTCTAAGCGATGTTCGTCTGTGGGCTGAGTTAGCCGATGGTCGTCGTATTGAGGGTGAATCAAAAATTACCAAAGCTGGAGGTAAAGTAGTTAAACTTGGCTGCACCCCGGCGAATCCCCCTGCTTTACCAGCCGCTATTAAAGCAATTAAAGATGCCGATTATATTATCATGGGTCCGGGTAGTCTTTACACCAGCGTGATCCCCAATCTTTTAGTACCCGAAATTGCAAGTGCGATAGCGGCAAAATACGTGCCAAAAATATACGTGTGTAATATTATGACTCAACCGGGAGAAACTCAAGGATATACGGTTGCCAATCATATTCAATCTATTGATAAAGCCTGCGGACAAAAGCTATTTGATGCGGTTTTAGTACACAAAAAATCTCCTTCTGCCCGCGCTCTTATCCGCTACGCTAAAGAAGATTCTCATCCTGTATTTTTAGATCGCGAAGCGGTAACTAAGAGCGGGCGTAGAATAGTTTCAGGCAACGTAATGAACGAAGATGAAACTGGTTGCGTGCGTCACGATCATGAGCGGTTAGCACAGGTTCTCTTCCGTTGGTATAGTGGAACTCCTAAAGGAATGCGAAAGTTATACAAACTACTTGGAAAAGAATCTGTGATTAGCTGAGATTCAATTATGGGAAAAGAGAATAGTAAGCGATCGTAATAAAAAACTACCTAAAAATCAGATTTAGGTAGTTTTTTGTATTCGTTTGTATAAACTTCGATCAAAAACAGACATTACATCATCTGCAACGAATAAAATGAAAGTTTTTTTAAAAGATGCATTCGCAACTCAACGCTTAGGTGTCATTCTAGGTGAAACGCTTTCTTGCAATAGCGTAATTTTACTAGAAGGCGATTTAGGGGCTGGCAAAACGACTTTAGTCCAAGGTTTAGGCAAAGGTTTAGGTATTGATGAACCAATTGTCAGCCCTACGTTCACTATTATTAATGAATATAATAGGGCACGGCTTCCTCTTTACCATCTGGATTTATATCGTTTAGAAGCCTATGAAATAATAGCGTTAAACCTCGATACTTATTGGGAAGCTATAGAGGTAGTGCCGGGAATAGTAGCTATCGAATGGGCGCAAAGAATGCCTTATAAGCCGTCCGCTTATCTCACCATACATTTAACCGTCGGAAGCGAAAGCCAATACCTTGAAGATGCTAACTCTGCTGTACGTTATGCCCAAATCACGACCTTTAACTGCACTCTTGACGAGAAAATTCTGACTTTAATCAAAGAACATAATTACTAATATCAATTACCAATAAAGTGGCAGGAGCGTTCAAATAGAAGCAACGCAAGTAGTTCCATAGACTATTTTTACTTGTTATATCGACCACTTCCTCTTTCGTCGCAAAAATTGCAGCACATTGTAATTCTAATAACCTTCTTTTCTGCTAATACGTTAAAAAAATAGAAAGACATATTGCGTTTTCAAGGATTGATTTTATACTACTTAATACGAACGAGTAAGTATCATGCCAAACCAAGTTAAAGTTAACAAGGGAGGGTGATACCCCAATTGGTTCATTAATTGTCTAATTACCTAAAATATTTCAGTGTTTTTTCGAGGGAATAATTCTAAAAACTGGTTGAATTAAGACAACTGCATCATCTCAAAAAATCATGCTATTGAAATTTGTGTTCAGTTTGACACGTTTATTATTGATATGCCTGAGTGATTGCTCGTAAGCAAAAACGCTAGTATTTTAAAGGTAAGAAATAAAGATGAAATCAAATAAACGTTTTAGAGTTAAGTAGTTTTGCAGACTCTTAACAATCGCGATATCTACATTTTTTCGGTTTGTCAAATGCAATAAATACTTAAAAAAAAAATATTAAAACACAAATAATTAAATCAGTAGCAGGATATTTACTTAGAGATAAAGATGGTACCAGAAACGTTTTACCGTATAAAAAACGACCTTTTATGGGTCAAGCAAGTTTTATAGACTGGTAAATATACTATTGGTATCTGTAATTGACTTAAAATTTTGTTAATTAGTGCCCTTGAAAAAATATTTGCTTGAAATTCTGATAATTATTTGTAGACAAATAAAGCGCTTAGTTGAATAACAACAAGCGCTTGCAATATCAAATCTGTAATAACGTGAGTTTTAATGCTCAAAAGTTAAGGCTCTGCCTCTACATTTCGTATTTAATTCACCTTGGTGATAGGCTAATTCACCACCAACAATAGTTGTTACCGGCCATCCCGTGAGGTTCCAGCCTTCAAAAGGAGTCCAACCGCATTTAGTAGCGAGTTCTTCACCTCTAACTTTTTTTCGCGAGTTTAAATCTACAAGCACTAAATCGGCATCATAACCGGGAGCAATTGCTCCTTTATTAGGAATACAGTAAGCAGAAGCCACAGCTGTTGACATCCAATTGACAACCTGGGCAACAGTACAACGGTTTTCAACTGCGGCAGTTAGCATTAGAGGCAACGAAGTTTCTACTCCAGGCATTCCCGAAGGACTTTTAGGATAAGTTTGCGCTTTTTCTTCCAAAGTATGAGGTGCATGATCCGTAGCGATGAAATCAATTACGCCATCAAGCAAAGCTTGCCAAAGTACTTGATTGTCATGAGATGTTCGCAAAGGCGGATTCATTTGCGCCAAACTGCCTATTTTTTCGTAGGCAGACGTATTTAAAAATAAATGTTGGGGTGTTACCTCGCACGTTACCCAACTAGGTTTATCTTGGCGGAGTAGATTTGCTTCCTCTGCGGTAGACATATGTAAAATATGTAGCCGACGACGATATTTTTTAGAAAGCTTTAATGCTCTTTTAGTTGCGATCAAAGCTGCTTGATTGTCCTGTATCTGCGAGTGAATAGCGACATCATGAATATTCGCAAACTCTTCTCTACGCTGATTAAGTCTAGTGCGATCTTCTGCATGAACAGCAATTAAAATTTCGCCATTAGCAAATATTCCTTCGAGTATTTCTTGGGCATCTACCAATAAAGGGCCGTGCATAGAACCCATAAAAATCTTGATGCCTGGAGTAGGAGTAGCGCTAAGTAATTCCGACAAATTATCTGTAGTTGCTCCAATAAAAAAGCCATAATTAACAAGACACTTACTAGAAGCACGCTGTAATTTATCATCTAATGCTTCTTGATTAATTGTTAAAGGGCGAGTATTAGGCATTTCCAAAAATGAAGTTACTCCCCCTTTGGCACATGCACAAGAAGCAGTAAACAAGTCTTCCTTATGTTCGAGCCCCGGTTCCCGAAAATGTACTTGTGGGTCGATGACTCCTGGCAACAAAGTTAACCCGTCAGCGTCAATCACATGGGTAGGTGTTTCGTCCGAAATCTCTGACGGTGAAACTTTAACAATTTGGCGATCGCGCGTCAGCACATCCCCAATAATAAATTCACCCGAAGGTAAAATAATTCTTGCACGGTGAATTAGTAAACTAGGAGGTGACATAAAAATACACCCGGCTTAAATAACAGTAAATTTTGACATACAGCTATCGTTATTGAAGTTAAACTTGTGGTTGGGACTTTCCTGTTGGGCAGTATGTGCTATTTACAACGAAGAATGTCTCAGTTCTTAATTACAAATAACTGCGTCAACATGACAACATAACTCCTAACAGCATCTTTGTACAGTTAAGATAAATAAATACAGTCTCCCTAGCAATAGCCTTATTTTTGGAGCATAATTTAGTTCTACTTGAGTAATTACATGCGAAATCCAGTGTCTGACCGCCACTCTAACCAACAACCCGACAATTCCTGGTTTTTTGAATTAGGTAAAACAATCGGATTAAGCATCGTGCTTGCTCTTTCGATTCGCACCTTTGTTGCTGAAGCTCGATGGATTCCTTCTGGCTCGATGGAACCCACTTTGCACGGTACTCCAAATCAGTGGGAGGCAGACAAAATAATTGTTGATAAGTTAAGTTATAACTTTTCTGTTCCTCAACGGGGAGACGTTGTAGTCTTTTCTCCTACAGAACAGCTACAAAAAGAAGAATTCCATGATGCTTTTATCAAGCGGATAATTGCTTTACCTGGAGACAAGGTACAGTTAAAAGATGGCAAAGTATATATAAATGATAAACCGCTACAAGAAGAAAAATATCTTGGTGGCGTACAAAATACATCGATTGAGGTTTGTACATCAACGAATGCACAGCCATTTCTATCCAAAACTCAGACTATTCCACCTAGTTCCTATTTAGTATTAGGAGATAATCGTGGGAGTAGTTATGATAGTCGTTGTTGGGGTGTTGTCCCTCGCGAAAATATTATTGGTCGTGCCGTACTTCGTTTTTGGCCTTTAAACAAAGTTGGTGGAATTGATAAAACCCCGCTTTATGATACCCAGGAAGAATCTCAATAAAATATTCAAGTTGAGTAAATAGCTATATAAATATGTTTTGCTGTCTTTTTTACGCGATTTTTTTTGCATGAAGGGCAGCTAATTTTTTGTCAATAAACGATTATTTTAACTATATTCTTGCTGAATTATTATAAGTACCCGTGCTATCTGAATAGGGAATGGGGAACGGGAAATATTAGTTATTGAGAAGAATAATCCTTGCAAATTAAGACTTACAGTGCTTTTGCCGATACTCTCGCATCCCTTTGTACTGAACAACCATCTTTTTTAAACAATTCTTTGATTATCCCCTTTTCTCCAGAATTTAGCGGGGGATAATATAGGATCTGAAAAATTTCAAGTTATCTTAGCAGCTTTCCCAAGATTCTCTAAGACTATAAACATATTTTAAGTAATGAATACAATATTGTTCTAGTATTCTTTGTAGTTTAGTATACATAAGAGATATGATGAATCTGAATAAAACTATACAGATGCTGGCTTTGTATTAAAATATACTATATTAGCGAACGTATTTACATTAATTGCTTTAATAGTTTCCAATCAATTAGTAGAAAGCAATATGTTAGCTACTTATATTGCAACTTCCATTGATAACAATGTAATGGAGGCAGCATACTTTAAAGTTATGGCACTTAATAATATGGCTTTATTAGTTAAAAATATGAGCTTTAAAACCATCGTAAATCAATGATAATTAAAATTCAGAGATTTAGCTTTTAATTATAGCTTGAATAAATTATGGAATTGACTCCAAACAATACAGGGAAAGACTCGTCAGACATTAATAACCAAGATATTTTAATTATTGACGATACAGCCGATAATCTAAGAATTTTATCATCCATTCTAGTTAGAGTCGGGTATAAAGTTCGTAAAGCATTAAACTGGCAAATGGCTTTTACTGCTTGCCAAACTCAGTTGCCCGATTTGATTTTACTCGATATTATGATGCCGGAGGTAGACGGATATGAGATTTGTCAGCGTTTTAAACAGGATCGAGAAACTGCTGATATCCCAATTATTTTTATCAGCGCATTAGACGATATTTTCGATAAAGTTAAAGCTTTTAAGGTAGGAGGAGTAGATTATATTACTAAACCGTTTGAATTTGCAGAAGTGATAGTAAGAGTGCAAAATCAACTTGAATTAAGGAGCGCTCAATTAGAAATATTAAAGCTTAACGATCGGCTTGAAGAAAGAGTTAAACAGCGTACCTTAGAACTCGAGCATACTCTGCAAAAACTTCAAACAGAAATTAGTTCTCGCCAGGAGTTACAAACTAAACTACTTGAAAGTGCTTTACGCGATGCTTTAACTAACTTACCTAATAGAGTCTTTTTTATAAATCGATTAGAACAAGCATTAAATCGGGCTAAATTAGAATCTGACTATCACTTTGCCGTATTGTTTTTAGACTGCGATCGCTTCAAAATTATTAATGATTCTTTAGGGCATTTAGTAGGAGATAGATTACTGGTTGCGATAGCAGAACGCTTGAAAACTTCTTTATCACCACTTGATACATTAGCACGATTAGGCGGCGACGAATTCGGAATTCTTCTAGAAAACGTTTCAGATATTGAAATGATAATTTCCATTGCCGAAAGTATACTTAACTCTTTAAGTCAACATTTTAATGTATCGAGATACCAGGTATTTGTTAATGTAAGTATAGGCATAAATTGGGGTAATATTAATTATGAAAAACCGGAATATCTACTCCGAGATGCTGATACGGCAATGTATCGCGCAAAAGAATTAGGCAGAGGAAGATACCATGTTTTCGATCCTAAGATGCATCGGGAAGCTATCCAAACTTTAGAGTTAGAAAATGACTTGAGAAGAGCGGTAAAAAAGCAAGAATTAATCGTTTACTATCAGCCGATAATCTCTTTAAAAACAGGTTCAATTATTGGATTTGAAGCACTTGTCCGTTGGCAACACCCACTCAAAGGTTTAATTTTGCCAACGGAGTTCATACCTGTGGCAGAAGAAACAGGTTTAATTCATGCCATAGATACTTGGGTATTAAAAACCGCTTGCAATCAACTATGTATTTGGCAAAATCATCCTGCGGTTCCAAAGCCTTTGTATATTAGTGTTAACTTGAGCGCTAAATTATTTTTACAACCAAATTTTATTGCTCAAATTGACCAAATTATTTACGAAACTAAAGTTAATCCTACTTTGTTAGAACTAGAAATCACAGAAAGTGCGATTATGGAAAATAGCGTGGATGTAAAAACAACTCTTCAAGAACTTAAAGAGAGAAATATCAGGTTAACGATGGATGATTTTGGTACTGGTTATTCTTCTCTAAGCTATTTACATAATTTTCCTTTGAGTAATCTTAAAATAGATAAATCATTTTTAACTTTAATGCAGAATAACCATGAAAATATGGGTTTAGTTCCAGCAATGATTGGTATAGCTCATTCCATGGGAATGAAAGCAATTGCTGAAGGAGTTGAAACTTCCGAACAATTAGCGCAAATTAGAGATTTAAATTGTAATTTTGCTCAAGGAAATTTGTTTTCTCAACCAATGGAGCCACAGCTAATGCTGGATTTGATCTTGACAGCACCTCAGTGGTAAATAAATAGGTAAAGGAAGTGCAAGCAATAAAAAATATATTTGCGATCGAATATACTTATGGAATAGCATGAATGGGGAGTAAATACTTTGATAGTAGATAGGATTTAATTTTATTATGGTAGTTATATAGGTTCATGAAGTCTTAACCATGACTTAAACTAGAATCTAGTATTCAGGTAAATTTCATAAGTATCTATGCTGTATATTGTAGTGTCTTAAAAAATTAAGATTTAAAAGTTATTAATGTTTTTATAAAACCTAGAGTTTTTAGCGAAAGCTTACTTAACAGTAAAAAAAAAGAATGTATTAAGAACCCTTGACAAATTTACATAAGTAACATTGGTTAAGAGTATTTATCCTATTTTAAAAATTTTATTTGTATTTTTATTATATATTTAACATCAAAACAATAAGCAACGAAAATATTTTTGTATTAAATAGAACGAGTTACTAAAAAGCTATTTATGGTTATAGATAAAGAATAAATATCAGGAATAGTCATAATACCCCAAATGTCACAGCACTTTATAAGAAAATATGCCAGTTGCTGCCGTTACTAATTTAAAATTAAACAATTTATAAACAACGAATTTAATCTATTCATATCAAACATGGCGAATCAAATCGGTAATATATGTAATTGTTTATTTAGATAAGAGATCGACATTTTTCCAATAACCAATAATTTCAGAAGTGTGTTTTTAGGTAGCAAATGTATTCTCATATAAATGATAAATTAAACATATTAGTAGTCGATGATACTCCAGATAACTTGCGACTGTTGTCGGCAATGTTGACAACGCAAGGTTACGAAGTTCGCAAAGCTCTAAATGGGAAAATGGCATTAAATGCTTGTCAAATTATTCTTCCAGATTTAATTTTACTTGATATTAATATGCCGGAAATGGATGGCTATGAAGTTTGTCAACAATTAAAAGCCGATGGAACAACTAATGGAATACCTGTAATATTTATCAGCGCCCTTGATGACGTGCTAGATAAAGTGAAAGCTTTTGATGTCGGAGGCTCGGACTATATTACCAAGCCTTTTTACACGGCAGAAGTAATCTCAAGAATAGAAAATCAAATTAATTTACGTTCTTTACAAGTTAAGCTGCATGAAAAAAATACGTATTTACAAAAAACTTTAGAAGATTTAAAAGCAACTCAAGTACAGCAAATCCAAAATGAAAAAATGGTTGCTTTAGGGCATTTAGTCGCAGGTATTGCTCATGAAGTGAATAATCCTGTTAGCTTTATCTACGGTAATCTAGAATATGTTCGCGAATATGTTCGAGATTTGCTTAATCTAGTTGAAGCGTATCAGCAGGAATATCCAAATCCTACTAAGAGAATTGAGGAAATAGAAAAAGAAATTGACCTCAATTTTTTGATAAATGATTCACAATCGCTAATGGGTGCAATGTACAGAGGAGCAGAGCGCATACGTTCAATTGTATTAGCTTTACAAAACTTTTCCAGACATGACGAAGCCTTTTACAAGCGAGTTGATATTCATCAAGGCATAGAAAGTACTTTGCTAATATTGCAGCATCGATTGAGAAAAACGAATTATCGCGATGCGATTGAGATAATCAAAAAATACGATGATTTACCGCCGATTTACTGTTATCCAAGCGAACTAAATCAAGTCTTTATGCATTTGTTAAATAATGCTATTGATGCTTTAGATGAACAAGCGAAGAAAAAGGTAGAGTGTTTTACGACTGCTCATACTATTTGGATCGGTACTTCTGCAATAAACAACCATAGTGGTGTAAGAATTTCTATCGCAGATAACGGCATGGGAATACCTGAGAAAGTTCGCTCTTTGATTTTCGATCCTTTTTTTACCACAAAGCCTGTAGGCAAAGGCAGTGGTTTGGGATTATATATTTGCTACCAAATTATAGTACAGAAGCATTCAGGGAAGATGATTTATAATTCGACTTCTGAGAATGGAACAGAATTTATTATTGAAATTCCAACCCAGGCAGCATCGGGATTTACATACTCCTAAAGAAAAAACGCCCTCGAATCTTTGAGCATTGCAATTAAATTAAGGATTTACATCATCTATTTCTTCAGTCACGTAGCATAATAGAAGTGTGACCGATCTATTTAACCCCCTACTATCGCTAAAAGTTGGTCGCTGGTTCAAGCTGATTTGTGGAGCCAGCTTCCAACATCTGCCTGCGGTTAGAAGTTTAACATTAGCTTATGCGTTAGCTGGGGCTGACTGCATAGATGTTGCTGCCGATCCGGCTGTTATTGCTGCCGCTCAAGAAGGGTTACAAGCTGCTGCTACTTTGGGTGCTGCTGCCCAAAAAAGAGGCTTTGCTTATCAAGGAAGACCTTTATTAATGGTTAGCTTAAACGATGGCGAAGATCCTCACTTCCGTAAAGCAGAATTCGATCCGACTCAATGCCCTTCTACATGTCTACGACCATGCGAACGCATTTGTCCCGCAGAAGCTATTACATTTGATAGTATCAAATATAACTTTAACGGAGTTCTGTCCGATAAGTGCTATGGCTGCGGTCGTTGCGTTCCAGTATGCCCGTATGATAAGATAGAAGCGGTATCTTATGCAACAGCTAATGGAGCAATCGCACCTTTGATACTGAAATCTGGAGTGGATGCCGTAGAAATTCATACGACTGTTGGCCGTTTGACAGAATTCAAGAAATTGTGGGACACAATTTTGCCATATGTCGAGCATTTAAAGTTATTAGCCATTAGTTGTCCTGATGGTGAAGGGATGATTGACTATCTAAATAGTTTGTATGATGCGATCGCCCCGCTTAATTGCGTAAATATATGGCAAACCGACGGCAGGTCGATGAGCGGTGATATTGGTTCGGGCACTACATTAGCTGCTGTAAAGTTAGGTTCCAAAGTATTGAGAGCAAATATACCAGGATATGTGCAGTTGGCAGGTGGTACTAATAGTTACACCGTGCCAAAATTGAAGGCAATGAGATTGTTGAACGAATTAACGAACCATAGAAGTGGGAATATGAGAGAGAATAATGACTACTCTCGTACATCAGGTTCGAGAACTGAAGCATCTATTGCTGGGGTGGCTTACGGTAGCTATGCCCGAAAACTGCTTTCACCAGTTTTGGAACAATTAGAAGAAAAGGAGGTGAATGTTGAGTATGTCAAAGTAACTGCTCGAAAGCTCGAAGAAGAACCCACATTGCTTTGGCAAGCCGTTTCGCTTGCACACGAATTAGTTTCCCAGCTCAAAGATTAAGTGCGACAGATGAGCTTTAGCTCGTCGTCCCCTATCTCTAAAAACGTCACCATAAAAAGCATGACGATTACAGACGATCTCCGAAAATTATTAGCCATATTGCCCGAAGACTTACGGCAGATGCTCGAAAAGCATCCTCAAAGAGATAGTTTAGTAGAAGTGGTCTTGGATCTGGGTCGTCGCCCAGAGGCACGATTCCCGAATGGAGCCGAATATCTCAGCGAAATACCCATTACTCAGCAACAAATAGATGATTGCATTGTGCGAGTGGGCACTTTTGGCGGAGATAATCGAGCAGGAATAGAGCAAACTTTACATCGGATTAGCGCTATTCGCAATCGCACCGGCAAGATTATAGGTTTAACCTGTCGTGTCGGACGTGCGATATATGGAACGATTAGCATGATCCGCGATTTAGTAGAAAATGGTCAATCAATTCTCATGCTGGGTCGTCCAGGTGTGGGAAAAACAACCGTTTTAAGAGAAATAGCTCGTGTTTTAGCCGATGAACTTGATAAAAGAGTAGTCATAATTGACACTTCAAATGAGATTGCTGGAGATGGTGATGTTCCCCATCCGGCCATCGGTAGAGCCAGACGGATGCAGGTTTCTCATCCTTCCGAGCAGCATCAAGTAATGATCGAGGCAGTGGAAAACCATATGCCCGAAGTAATCGTAATTGATGAAATTGGTACGGAGTTAGAAGCATTAGCATCTCGTACTATTGCCGAACGTGGCGTGCAATTAATAGGTACGGCACACGGCAACCAAATTGAAAATTTGATAAAAAACCCTACTCTTTCGGATTTAGTAGGGGGTATACAGGCTGTAACCCTGGGGGATGATGAAGCCAGAAGGCGAGGCTCTCAGAAAACAGTTTTGGAACGCAAAGCGCCTCCCACCTTTGAAATTGCAGTGGAAATGCTAGAAAGGCAGCGCTGGGTAGTTCATGAAAGCGTTGCTGACACTATAGATAATCTTTTGAGAGGAAGACAGCCAACCCCGCAAGTGAGAACCATAGATGATAACGGTAAAGTGGCGATCGCTCGTCAACTAACTGCTATTAACGGTGGAGCCTCACAAACCGATCGAGGAGAAGAAACTTTTCGCGGGCGAAGCGCTAATAGAACCAACGGTTGGAGAGCATCCGGGCAAATGCGTCCTTTAGTGCCACTAAACGCGGAATACCAAAATGGAAATGGTTCCGGACGTAGTGAATTTGACCGCTTATTAGATCAATCTTTCAATAACTCTAATGGTTTTGAGAGCAATGGACATAAGGACTCCGGACCAAATGGCGAAGATTTACCCTTACATATTTACCCCTACGGCGTTAGTCGCAGTCAGTTAGACCAGGTAGTTGGGGTACTTCATTTGCCAGTGGCATTGACAAAAGATATTGATAGTGCTGATGCAATTTTGGCATTGCGATCGCACGTCAAAAACCATGCGAAATTGCGGCAAATGGCGAAGGCCCGTCAAGTACCAATTCACATGATCAAGTCCAGCACCATTCCACAAATAACTCGTGGCTTGCGTCGTTTACTAAATATCGACGAACCAGAAGTTGGTGACGAGCGTGAATTACAGCTATTTCTTCATAACGGCAGCGATGATGAAATGGACGCTTTAGAGGAAGCTAGACTTGCGGTAGAACAAATAGTAATTCCCAAGGGGCAGCCAGTGGAGTTACTACCGCGTTCTTCGCAAGTGCGTAAAATGCAGCATGAATTGGTCGAGCATTATCGACTCAAATCAAACAGTTTTGGGGAAGAACCAAATCGGAGGCTAAGAATTTTTCCTGCCTAATTCCCTATCTCTATTTATTTAAAAGCGTGCGTCACAATAAACCCCTTCTTCATTTTCGGAGAGGGGGATTATAATTTATGATTCTTGATTACAGACAAGAATACTATTATAGCACTAATTTAAGAGAAAGTTAATTGATGGTTAGTTAGGGATTGTTTTTTGGTTAATTATTTGATTGGGAGTTTACGAATGCGTATATTATCGTCTTCGATGGTGACGGCAGCCCCTTCATTAAGAGTCTCTTCTATTTGAGGTAAAGCATTAAGAATCTTTTCGGTTACAACTTCTGGATCTGTAAACGACAATCTCAGAGTTATCAAACTTGGTCGATTGTAGCCACCCACCGCTAACAGCATAGAAAAATCCAAATCATGGCTTAGAATTACTCTTTCTTCTTGACGAGCAAATTCTAAGATTTCTAAATCCGATGCCGTGGGAGGTAAAATTTCTACGACTCGAATTATATCCCATGCTTGGATTTGCAAATTGTTTACAGTTACTGGAGAAATATTCATGTCCGCCAGCAGCTTGATATTAGTCACTTTACACCCTTCAAGCAGTTGGAATTATTTGAATTTGTTCGGAAACTACCCAAGCAGCATATTTAAGAGCCTGGTTAACATCTTCGGCTTCTAATTCAGGATAAGCTTTTAATACATCTTGTGTAGAGTTACCACCTGCAAGCATTTTGAGAATAACGCTGACAGTAATTCGCATACCCCTTATTGTTGGTTGCCCCAAACAAACATGAGGATTAACCGTAATCCGATTCAGGTTTTCCATGTTTCAACTATGTAATCGGGTTGTAACCTTCATTATAGTGGTTGTTGAAAGTGAATTGAGGAGTTTTATAAATGGGTGGTAAACCTTGGTATTACTTCGTCCCTTACGAAGAAGATGTTAATTTTACATTACAAAGGCTACGCGAACGAGAATTTAAAGCTGGTCGTTATTATGGGAGCGAACATCAACCCGAAAGTATTGAAGAAGCATTATCTAACCAAGAAGAAGTAGGGACATCATCAATTTTAGATATATTGGAAGTTGGAGATAGCCCCAATACATTAGCTGTTTGTCCGCTTTCCCAAGATGATTTATTAAATTTATTTAGAACTGATAAACCTACCATAGAAATGGTACGTTTTTTGGTGGCGGAATACTATCCAGATTTATTCGATGAAGAAACTTTTGAAGAATATCCCGGAGGAGAAGAATTTTGGGAAAGTATTGGAAGAGGTGAAGGTAGATACATTCTTATCTATGATGAAGATGATGATAAACCGTTTGAAATTTTCTTCGCCGGTTATTCCTTTGATTAGATTATTTTAGAATTTTTCACCTAAACCTCCCCAAAACAACCAATGCACCCCCACATCTGGTATCCCTTCACTCAAGCAAAAACATCTCCTCCACCTTTAAAAGTAAAATCCGCTCGTGGAATTTGGCTGGAGCTAGAAGATAAAAGCAAAATCATGGACTGCATTTCTAGCTGGTGGGTAAATATTCATGGGCATTCCCACCCCAAAATTGCTGAAGCGATTTATCGTCAAGCACAGGAATTGGAACAGGTAATTTTTGCTGGATTTACCCATCAACCAGCAGAAACACTCGCAGAAAAATTAGTCAAAAGACTTCCAAAAGGATTAAATCGAGTTTTCTTTTCCGATAATGGCTCAACTGCTGTAGAAGTTGCGCTAAAAATGGCTTATCAATATTGGGTAAATCTTTCGCAGCAGCGAAAAAAATTTATTGCTTTTGAAGGAGCCTATCACGGCGATACTTTTGGAGCAATGTCTGTAGGTTCGCGATCGCTATTTTCTCAAGTTTTCTCGGATATGCTGTTTGAAGTGGATTTCCTACCTTATCCCGAAACTTATATTAATGATTCTGATGTGGAGGAAAAGGAAAAAAAAGTTTTAACTATATTAAAAGATAAATTAGAGCAAAATCCCCAAGATTATGCTGGCATTATTATTGAGCCTTTGGTGCAGGGTGCTGGTGGAATGCGGATGTGTAGAACCGAGTTTTTACGGGAATTACAAAAGTTAGTTAAACAATTTGATACTTTACTGATTTTTGATGAAGTGATGACTGGGTTTGGTAGAACTGGTGAATGGTTTGCTTCTATCAAAAGTCAAGTAACTCCAGACATAATTTGTTTGTCAAAAGGAATTACGGGGGGATTTTTACCTTTATCGGTAACAGTATGTTCTGAGAAAATTTACGATACTTTTTACAGTGATGACCCGATAAAAACCTTATATCACGGTCATAGTTATACTGCAAATCCTTTGGGATGTGCTGCTGCTTTAGCTTCTTTGAAATTGATGGTAGAAAATCAACCATTATTTAGCAGTATGGAAGCGAAACATTTACAGCATTTTGAAATTTTACGAGAGAATCCTAAAATTGAAAAATTGCGGGTAACGGGTACGATTGCGGCAATGGATATTGTAAATAAGCAAGAATCCGGGTATTTAAATAAAGTTGGTTTGCAAATTCGAGAAAAAGCTTTAGAAAAAGGTTTGCTTTTACGTCCTTTGGGAAATGTACTTTATATAATGCCGCCCTACTGTATTACTGATGAGGAATTATCGGAAGTTTATCAAGGAATTTATAGTATTTTAAAGACTATTTAGATTAAATATAAGATGAATATTATCTCTCTATTCTCAGGTTGCGGAGGATTAGATTTAGGCTTTCAACAAGCTGGATTTAATGTCATTTGGGCGAATGAGTATGATAAGTCAATCTGGGATACTTATGAATTTAATCACCCGAATACGCAATTAGATAAAAGAGATATAAGAAAAATAGCTCCCGAAGACATTCCCGACTGTATTGGTATTATAGGTGGCCCTCCTTGCCAAAGTTGGAGTGAAGCTGGAGCGCAAAGAGGTATTGATGATAGTAGGGGACAATTATTTTTTGATTATATTAGAATTTTGAAGGAAAAAAAGCCTTTATTTTTTCTAGCTGAAAATGTCGGTGGAATTTTAGCGAAAAAACACGATAAAGCATTTAAAAATATTTTGTCTCATTTTAAGGATGCTGGATATGAAGTCACTTATAAGTTAGTTAATGCTGCGGATTATCTAGTTCCTCAAGATAGAAAAAGAGTGATTATTATTGGTTATCGGCAAGACATAGGTGGAAGTTTTGAATTTCCCGATGCAATCACAAATAAATTAACTCTTCAAAATGCTATTTACGATATTAAAGATATTGATGCTATTGCAATAGATTCTAAAATTAATCAATGTAATACAGTAATACCAAATCACGAATATAAGGAAGGGAGTTTTTCAAGTATTTATATGTCTAGGAATAGAGTAAGAACTTGGAACGAACCATCTTTTACAATCCAAGCTGGTGCTAGACACGCTCCCATACATCCACAAGCAAATAAAATGATTTGGTTGGAAAAAGATAAATGGAAATTTGATGAGCGATCGCCCAAACCATATCGAAGATTATCGGTTAGAGAATGTGCGAGAATTCAAACTTTTCCAGACAATTTTATTTTTAAGTACAGGTATATTGCTGATGGCTATAAAATGCTAGGAAATGCCGTTCCTGTTATGCTAGCAAAAATATTAGCTGAAAAAATATTTCTAGATATAAATCATTATCTAGATTTAGGATTTTGCGGTGTTTTACGTAAACAGGAAACTTCTACCCAACTGACGTTATTTTAAGCGAATATAAATAAGAAGCGCTGAAGCGCAACTACGAACTTATTAATTCTCCTCGCAAAACTGTAACAGCTTGCCCTCTCAAATAAACTCTATCTTCACCGGGATATTTAACCTTTACAACACCACCTCTGCTTGATGCTTGATAAGCTAAAAATTCGTCTTTGTTTAATTTATTTCTCCAGTAAGGTGCGAGACAGCAATGAGCAGCACCTGTCACGGGGTCTTCATTGATACCTAATCCCGGACAAAAGAAACGCGATACAAAGTCAAATTCTGAGCTATTTTCTGCGATACTAGTAACAATAACTTCTGGAAATTTTTCTGCTAAGGTTGTAAAATTTGGTTTGATACTTCTGACTAACTCTTCTGACTCTACTTCTACTAAATAACCCAGAGAATTTTTCATTACTGATTTAACAGGTACTCCCAAAGCTTCGCTAATTTCTGGAGGTGTAGAAATTGCTTGCGAAGGATTGGCGGGAAAATCTAACTCAATCCAATCTTCTTGTTTTTTGGCAATTAATAAACCGCTCTTGGTATGAAAACGGGCTGATTCGTCGGGAGAAAGATGATTTTCTGACCACAAAACGTGAGAACTTGCAAGGGTGGCGTGACCGCATAACGGTACTTCTGTTGCTGGAGTGAACCAGCGTAGATTGTAACCGTCTGCTTGTTTTACCAAAAATGCGGTTTCCGATAAGTTCATTTCTTGGGCTACATTTTGCATCCATTCGTCATCTTTGGGAGAAGGTAAAACGCAGACAGCAGCGGGGTTTCCGCTAAAAGGTTTGTTGGTGAATGCGTCAACTTGAATGATGGTTTGTTTCATGTTTTAAATTTGGTTTTGATAGAAAAACAGATAAAAAAAACTAACGCAAAGTTTTGCAGAGAAATGCTTTTTAAGTAGTTTACCTAAAATCGTTACTGCTAAATCAATTTCTGATTCTGAGGTATTAGAAAAACTTAGTCTCATTGCCCGATAACGTTGTTTATTCGGGGAAAATGCGGAATCGAAAGCAAATAATACGTTTTTTTATAGCTTGCTTGTAATACGAGCAAAATGAAAAAATTCGTAAATTACATGATTTTGTACGTATGGGATTTGTACGAATTATGGATTAAAAAATTAGGAAGCAAATCAAATAGAAAAAAATTATAGTTTTTTTAAAACAATTTTCCGTTTTTTTCTGAGATAAAAGATAACTTTTCTAATGATGCGTACTGCACTCATTGTTGTAATCCATAACTGCAATCCGATATTGCAGCCAATAAAAAGGATTAAAAAGTTATGTAATAATCTTTAAAGGCTTAAAATAATATCCGAAGACTGTTTCGCACCTCATGAATACCCAAACACACTCGGATTCTTCAGATGTTTACTCGATTCTATCTACAGCTAACCGTTTACGAGTCAGCGATGGAAAGATTAAACCCGTTTTAGATGGCTGCTCGAATGCTTCGCAGTTACTCGTACTAATTTGGTCGCAGTTGGGGGATTTTGATAATTTAGAATATGCTTGGTGGCTGCAAAGAGAAAAAGAGAAACTCGCAGCTAAAGGAGTCGTGATTCGCGCTATCGGAATTGGCGATCGCAACTCCGGGATCAAATTCTGTAACTACACTGGTTTTCCCCAGGAGTGGTTATTTGTAGATTTGCAAGCTGAAATTCATCAAAAGTTAGAACTCTATCAGGGTTTAAATATAAACTTCCCAATGCTCTCAACCTCACAAAAAGCTTGGCTAAATTTAATGTTAATGTGCGCCGGGATTGGCAGCCGTGGAACTTTGGCGGAAGTATTTAGGGGTTATAAAGGAGATAAAAAAGCTCCTCAATTAATCGGTGACGAGGAAGTTGTAGGCGATACACCTTTACCAGACATCAAAGGTTCGTTTTTCAAACTGGCTGGAGGAAAGGGTTTTCAGCGTCCTTTTGAACTTGCAACTTTGCGCTTGCGAAATATGACAGAAGTTTTGAGTAATTGGAATACCTACGTTCCCAACTCAGCTTATTTGACACAGCGAGGAGGAACTTTTTTGTTTGATTCCAATGGTAACTTAACTTACGAACATCGCGACAAAGGTATTCTTGGTTTTGCTGAGAATATGAGCAATCCCTTGTATTTTTTACTAAATAATTAGAGCTAAGTAGCTAAATACCTGTGCCAACATTCAATTAAATATTTCTTTTAGATGGTGAATAGGGAAAAGGGAACAGGGAACGGTTATACAACCCAGGAGTAATGATATAAATAATTTGGCTTAAGTACTTCTATAAATTAAATTATATTTATGATTTGATATGGTTCCTTAATTCTACCTTCTTATCTGTGTTCCCCTTTTTATAATGTTTGTTTAATACCCTAAGATTTAAGTAATTACTTTTTGTATCGACAACTACAAAATAGTAAAATTCTCCCCGTAAATATATTTACATTTCCTGACTTTGAACACAAAAATTACCAATTTATTTTCAAAAATTGTTTTGAAATTACTTATAATTTCTGATAACTGATGTATATCTGAATGTAGTTTACTATCATATTTTGTAAAGCAGCATACAACATACCATTGTTATTGCTATAAGATTGCAATAGTCCTTGAAGTCGTCAAATTTATCATGATTAAAGTATCATCCAATATACCCTCCTTGTTATTTACTGACAGTAAATCAAAGGATGAAGAAGACAACTACCAATCTGAGGAGTATTTAGCTAAGCTCCAAGATTTAATTAGCGAACGTTGGGAAGATGTTTGGCAGGAAGTGCAAGCAAGAAAGCAGGAAGAATTAAAGCTTAATTAGTTCTTAATTAGCTTTAGTCGGATCTGAATAAGGGCTATAGGATAAAGGTAAGAATCGTATTTAAATTTTTCTTTCCCTTATCCTTTAAGCTTTAACTAAGTCTTAATCAACTAACGGTTAATTAAAAACTGCTAACTATTGTAAGTTTGTTTCAGCGTTGCTTCTATAGAATTGGTATGTTTGTACAGCCTAATAAGTTCGTGGGCTGGTGTTTCTCGCTTTTCTAAAAAAGTTGTCAAAGGTGCGAGTAGATTTAGATCGGAATCATTTTCTAATGCAGTCTCTACTGCTCGGAGAATCAATTTTGCTGTATTAAAAACTTCTTCGCTATCAAACCCTTTTTGTGCGGAAACTTTGTGCTTTTCAGCATCGGGTACGATTGCTCTACCAGGCAATGATTCGTCTAACACAATACCTTTTAATAAAGCCAATAAAGCAGCATACATCGAAAAATCACTACAGCTATCAAAAGCTTTAAATTCAATTCGACCAACTTCTGCGGGGATGCGAGCAATTTTAGTCAGAGATGGAATACTTTTGATTAATTCTTCTTGTTTTTCCAAGAATACCATTGCCGCAGGTCTTCTTCCCGTTCTCACAAAAGTTCTTACAGAAAAGCCTTCCCACAGACTACCTTGATAAAACGGAGAACTGTAACTAAAAGGAATAATATAAGGACTGTAATAAGTCAGCTTTTGACCAATATCAATAATACGTTCGGTAGTTAACCCTACCATAGAAATATTTAAATCTGGCCCATAGGTAAGCATGGGAATATTGGCAGTTTGCTTCTCAGGAGAAGCCTGTCTTCGTTTAGTTTCATACTCGTTTAAAGGTGGATTGGGTGCGAATGTATCGTAGTAAGGATTAAAACTGATTAAGGCTGGTGAAAAACCATATTCTGCTGCTGTTTCTCTAAGCAAACGGAAACTTTCTGATAGCTCGGCGATCGCACTATGAATATTTTGTTTTATAGTTGTTCTAATTTCGATTCCTTTGGGTACGCATTCGATAACTTTTTCCGAATCAGCGAAACGTTCAAAGCCTTCTATATACCAACGCTTCTGCTTAATTCCAGCGTCTCCAATTCGTAATTCTGGATAATCATCTTTATAGACGGGTAACTTTTCAACTATTTGGTTAAAATCAGCAAATTTTACGCGAGAAAAATCAGCGAATTTTCCAGCATTATCAATGAAAGCAACCTCATGTTCGATGCCAAAATGAAACATTATTTATTCCTTTACAAGCAGTGATTAATTGTGGTTTAAGCGATTTGACATAATGTCAAAGGATAGGAATTTGTCAAGGGTGGAAAATATTTGCAGAGCAAACGATTTATCAAAGTTAAAAACAAACGCAATTGAAATTTAACTTCAAAATTTGCCAAGGGAATAATTTCATCACTTGATAACCGGAGTTTCAATGTTGAATTTTTCAAATATCTCAAATACAGATAGTCAAAATTTGCTGACATATGTTTGATTACTCGCTTTTGTTTCTTCACCATTAGCGACAATAGAGAATCAAAGGCAAATAATGAATCATAAAAATTCTCAATAAGCTTATCAAAGAGTTGTTTAACTTGCTGTTGCCTTAAATACATCCGCAAGTCTTCGACTACGAATATATAGGACGTAGTGTTTGTTTCTTTACTAGGCTCAATCCAATCATTTTTTACCATCGAAGCCGCGATGAAATCTTGTTTTAACTGAAGTGCCTCAACTAAATCCAAAGGCTTAAAACAAATACTCAAATCGGCACCGTTTTCTACAACCGTATTTTGAAGGTGTTGATGAAGCAAATTACTGACGCGATTGTCAATTATTACGCATTGCAAACTGCTACCTACCAAGGAATTCTTGGCATTAGAAAGTTTTTCAAAATCGTAATTTAGCGTTTTAAATATTTCAACTGAAAAAGTATCTGTAACTATGGATTCAACTTGTTCAAATTGCTTACCTCTTGCCAAAAACGGAATTAATAGTGTTTGTTGAACGGGATGAAGCTTGACTTGGGTTTTCAAAATGCACCTTTTCACGGTATAAATTAATTTTTTCTCTCAATTTGCTCTCAAATATGTAAAATTTTAAATAAAAATAATTATCAATAATACCATTAAAATTAATTTACATCAATAGGAATTATGCACTAAGTCAACACAGGCAACTCTCGTTTAAAAAAATAAAAATAATCCTTAAAAACCATAATTGATAGGGATTACAAAGCAAATTCCGTTAAATCAAAAATTTACTAATTCAAGTCTAATTGCAATTATGTATATATTAAGCAGAAATCTTTTTTATATATATTGGCAATAAGTTTGAAAAAACATTGGAAGATAGCGAGCTACTATGTAAAGCAGGAAAGTTAGAGAAGAGAGTTATGACCAGTGCTGTTCAATCTCCCTACAGCAGCGAGCAAATATCCGCTTGGTTGCGTGGGCTGCTGACTATTGCTTGGGCTGACGGAAACTTTGACGAGCAAGAAAAGCAAATGATAACTTCAATCACCCAAGAAGAACTAAATCCTGGGATGAATGTAGAATCATTTGAAACGATAACGCCAGAAGAATTAGCTGCTATTTTTGGAAAAAGTACTCCAATAGCAGAGAATTTCTTGCGAACAGCGGTAATGGTAGCCATTGCCGACGGAATCTATTCTCCCAGCGAAGATGAGCTATTGCAGAACCTGTGTGAAGCTCTGGGAGAGCCAAAAAACCTGCTGGAATCTCTGCGCCACACCTTAGAAAATCCTCAACCAGCAGAAGCCTTTTCTGGGGCTGCATCATCTCTGACACCTCCAGCAAAGCCGCCAATCGAAGCTTTGAATCCCCTGCGAGATTGGTTAGATGGTTTGGATGTTCAAGACCCCAAAGTCGCTCGCTTCCTCTGCAAAATGATTCCTAATCAATGTCCTTTTGAGCGGGATGTTAAACTGTTCGGGCGCAAAATCGTACATATTCCCCCTTTGTGCAAAATAAACCCACTTTACGAGCAGCTAGTAGGCTTGCGTTTCCGCGCTCTGTCCTATTTAGCAGATGATTGTAAAGAGGATATTTCGGAATATATATGATTAGTTATTAGTTGTTAGTTGTTAGTTGTTAGTTGTTAGTTATGGAGACAAATGGCAGGTAAGAGGTTTCAAGATTTACGGGTATATCAATTATCTGAGCGATTAGCCGATAATATCTGGGAAATTGTTAATGGATGGGAATCATTGCCGATAGATACTGTTGGTAAGCAGATGATTCGTTCTGCAGATAGTGTAGGTGCAAATATTGCCGAAGGTATAGGTAGAGGAACTAATAAAGAGAATAAACGATTTATTCGGATTGCTAGAGGTTCCTTGTACGAAACCCAACATTGGCTAAGACGTGCCTATTATCGTAAACTCTTAACAGAGGAACAGACAGAATCGCTAAAATCAATCATTGATAATCTAGCACCTCAATTAAACTCATACCTTAACTCAATTCCTGACTCTAACGACTAACAACTAATAACTAATAACTAATAACTAAATGCAATTTATCGATCAAGCAAAAATTGAAGTAGAAGCAGGTAAAGGCGGTGATGGTATTGTCGCTTTCCGTAGGGAAAAGTACGTACCTGCTGGCGGCCCTTCGGGAGGGAATGGAGGACGCGGTGGTTCGGTGGTTTTAGTTGCTTCTGAAAATCTACAAACCCTGCTGGATTTTAGATACAAGCGTCGTTTTGTCGCAAAAAATGGCTCTCGCGGTGGTCCGAAAAATATGACTGGCGCATCTGGAGAGGATTTATTAATTGAAGTTCCCTGCGGTACTGCTGTCTACAACGGTGAAACTGATGAGTTAATAGGCGATTTAACTAAGCCCGAACAAACTTTATTAGTTGCAGAGGGCGGTAAAGGTGGATTGGGGAATAAGTATTTTTTGAGCAATCGCAACCGCGCCCCAGAACACGCTTTACCCGGATTAGATGGAGAAATTAAACAGTTACGTTTGGAGTTAAAACTGTTAGCAGAAGTAGGAATTATTGGATTACCAAATGCAGGTAAATCTACTTTAATTTCAGCTTTATCGGCAGCACGTCCCAAAATTGCCGATTATCCTTTCACAACTTTAATTCCTAATTTAGGTGTTGTGAGAAAACCAACTGGTGACGGTACAGTTTTTGCCGACATTCCTGGATTAATTGAAGGTGCTTCTCAAGGTGCGGGATTGGGACATGATTTTTTGCGTCACATCGAACGTACCCGTGTATTGCTGCACGTAATTGATGCAACGAGTGAAGATGTAGTTGGCGAATACAACACCATTGTCCAAGAATTACAGTCATATGGGCGGGAATTACGAGAGAAAACCCAAATTATTGCCTTGAACAAAATTGATGCTGTAGATAAAGAAAGCGTCGATTTAGAAGAATTAGCAACCCAATTAAATCATCTTTCATACGCGCCAGTTTTCATAATTTCTGCCGTGACTGGTGAAGGTTTACAGCCAATGTTGCAGCAAATTTGGGATACTCTCGATGCTTTGAATGCCAATGAAGAGCAGGATAATATTGAAATAGAAGTTTCTAGTTTTTAACAGGTTTAGGGTGTGTTATAGCGCGATGGGCAATTGAGGTAGTGACAAAAAATATAAATTCGCGCTTAACGCACCGTTTGAATATTAGGCTATATCAAGTTCGCTTAATTGCTTGCGAAAAATAGGTTCGTAGTAGCGCTAATTATAATTTATACGTATAAGTTGGCGGTGCGTTGCGCTGGGCGACGACACACCGTACAATATAAAATTTATAATTTTAAAGATGTTTTTGTATTAGTTGGTAGTTGCTTTTGCTCGGGTTTAATCAAATTAATTAAGGTGACAATTAAAGGTACAAGAAAAGCTAAAACTAAAATAATTGCAGCAATTTGAAATACTACAGGTCGTTTTCTTCCTTTTGTGGGAAAACCGCAGCTAAGACAAATTTCTTCTTCACTACTGTTGAGTACACCACAAACTTTACAAGGTTCAAGGGACATTTTTTTACTTTAATTTAGCTTTAAGAATATTATGTGTTTTTCTCTTTAAATATAAACCTTTTCCCAGGTTAAGTTGAGTTAAAAATGTAATTTAAGAATTCAATTATTCAGAATCATTTTTAAATAATAACAACCCATATTCTTCACCAGTTTCTTGAAAACCAATTCCTCGATATACGGCTTGTGCTGCTAAATTATTTTTAGACGTGAATAATAAACCTTGATATACTCCTTGAGATTTAGCATCAAGTAAAGAACCCGCTAGTACACATTTTGCATATCCCATACCGCGTAAACTTGGGGGTGTATAAACTCCACCGATTTGGACGATATCAGGTAATCCAGCAGTAAAAGCAGAATAAGAAACTAGTTTATTTTCTCCATTATTTTTTGCTGTTAATACCCAATGTCTTGCTTGTGCTTGAGTTGATTCAATTCTTTGACGACATTTAGCTACAAGCTTCGGTGTTTCTGTATCTCCCAAGGTTTCAACGCAGTAAGCTACATTCCATTGCGTCAATAATTCTAATTCTTCTAATAGCGGATGACGACATTTAACTTTTCCAGATGTTAAGGCTGGTGGTAATTGTAGTTTATCTAGCGCTAGAGAAAATAATATTTCATCGTCGTTAAGTTGAGTTGAACGGTTTTCTAGTTGTAAAGCTTTTCGAGTTAGTTTTACTTGTCGAGCTTCTCCAGTAATTCCAGAAATAGCACGATTGGATTTTTCTACAACTGCTCGTACAACTTCTTCCAGATAAACCGGAGCTTGTACAACTACCATTCCATTCCAATAGTGAGCAGCTACCGCTTTAATTTCTCCGTTTTCAATTGCAGCAATGTAGGTTCCTTGATAGCGCTGATTCCCATCAATTAATCCAGCAGCTTGTAAATTAGAGCGCAAAAACATCGAAGTATTTATATGTTGTAAAACAAAAGATTCAAGTAATTCTTCGTCACCAGGTAGGAGAACTTTTAGGATAGTCATATTAGGGAGAGAAAGACAAGGGGAAAGGCAGACAAGGAGACAAGGGGAAGTTTAAAAAATTAACTCTTAACTCCTAACTCATAACTCCTAAATTTTGAATCCAAAATCCAAAATCCAAAATCTAAAATCTAAAAACGGATAGCGGTGCAGGTATTATATATTACCCGCACCGCTGAAGCACTCGCGGGAGAAAGAGCAAGTGCTGTCATATTTAATTGTTAAGCAATTATTTTGAGATTGTTTTGATTTTCCCTCCAATCAATTACTTATCTTACTTATTGCGGTTTAATGATGAGTAGAATTCAGCTTTGTTGGCATAGTAAAACTGCCGTGAGCTTTACCGTTTCCGTTTCCGTTACCATTAGAATGCCCATTATGACGGGCCTGAATTACACCATAACCACCGTGGTTGCGTTCGTAAATTACATTTATCTCGTTTGTTTCGCTGTTGTGGAACATATAAAAATCGTGTCCCACCAATCGCAACTGCTCCAAAGCTTGTGAAACAGTCATCGGCGGCATAGCAAAATATTTGGTACGCACTACTTCTTCAGGTAATTCTGGAGTGCGATCGCCAATTAAATCTGTAATTATTTCTTCTGGAATTACTTCTTCGAGATTATTGTTGTTATGAGCGTGGATTTTCTGATCTCGCCGTCGCTCCTTGTATTTTCGCAGCTGGCGAGCAATTTTATTCGCAACTAAATCAATACTGGCATATAAATTTTCACTGCTTTCCTCGGCACGGATAACATTACCATAAGCGTAAATAGTTACCTCCGCTGTCTGGTGGGGATTAATTCGGGGATTTTTAGCTACGCTTAAATGTACATCAACCTCGTTAGTAATATGCTGAAAATGACTCGCAGCTTTTTCTATTTTTTGATGCACGTATTCCCGAATCGCATCCGTGATTTCAATATTTTTGCCGTGGATAACAAGCTTCATGAAAACTCTCCCGCTGAAATATTTTATTTGGTATAAACAAAGGTTGAACGAAAAGTTACGGTTAGTTAAGGTTAACTACCGTTTTTGTTAAGCTATAAAACGCTTCGATCGGTAAACTATTCTTGCTTAATGCAAGATTTTATCGTATTTAAGTTAGACTCCGGTTTAATTATTTCGGTTTTTCTACTTTGGTTGGCTATATGCGTCATAACCAAGGATAGTTAACAAGCGGACAAAACAAATCATCATCAAAACGCTATCCCTAAAAACCTAGTAAAAACCATACGCTGCCTACATTTAGACTTTTCTTGAGCGTAATGGCTTGTAGAGAACTCCTCCAACATTGAGCTATATATTCAAATTAACACTTGATTTTTTACAAAACAGGTTTATGTGACTTTCCTTTAAAATCCTTTGCATTGCTTGACATTTATTGACTTAATCCGGGTAACTTGCAACACACTCGGTACCTCACACATCTTGCCTTTTACCAGTTTTCATAGTATGTCTGACAGTCCAAACCGATGTTTACTATATAACCAAGTAGTGATGCCTTACTTAGATGCATGGAGGTGGCAAAAAGAACTTCTTGCTCGGCGCGTAAAAGATTCAAGTTTAGATGACGTGCTGATACTGCTAGAACATCCTCCTGTATACACTTTAGGAAGAGGAGCAAGCAATGAATTTCTCAAATTTGATATTGATAAAAATACTTATGAGGTGCATCGAATTGAACGAGGTGGAGAGGTAACGTACCATTGTCCGGGACAATTGGTAGGGTATCCAATTTTAAATTTAGTGCGTCACTCCCAGGACTTGCATTGGTACCTACGTCAATTAGAAGAAGTATTAATTCGCGTATTAGCAGTTTACAAATTGCAAGGAGAACGTATACCATCACTCACTGGTGTTTGGTTAGAAGGGCGAAAAGTGGCGGCAATTGGTATAAAAGTGAGTCGTTGGATTACCATGCACGGATTTTCATTAAACGTTTGTCCTGACATGAAAGGATTTGAGCGGATTGTGCCTTGCGGTATCTCCGATAAATCAGTAGCTAGTTTGACCGAATGGGTTCCGGGTATTACTTGCGCGGAAGTACGGCTTCATATTGCACGCTGCTTTGCCGAAGTCTTTAAATTAGAATTAATCGAGCAAATTCCACATAATCTTCATCAACGTTGAGGTAATCACGTTTAGTAGGATAGGATGAACATTCACCGAAAATACTTTACACGTAGTTATTTATGAAATAAGAACGCAAACAGTCATTAATTTTTATTAAACAAATATTAATATTTATGAATTCATTGTAAATAAACGTATACTCTTTTAGTTTTTAGCAAGGAATGCAGGTTATTTTTCCGATTTACCAGAAATATAGCCTTCACGATCAAAATTATTCTTTAATTAATGCAATTCAAATTAAAACGTATTTATTATTAATTTGTGAAAAGCGATATTTCGCCCAAGTCAATTGAAAGTTTCGGTACGCTACCGAAAAAAACTGAAGTACACGCTCCACCCGTAGAGGAATTTAACGAGCGTGACTGGAAAGTTTTGGTGGAATTATTTGACAGAAAAGACAGCGAGGAAATAGAAGAAGATATTAAAACAAAATTAAGTTGGTTAGCACCCGAACCCGTTTGGGAAGAAGAACAATTAGACTTTTTACAGGAATATTTGTAAAAACTAGGGAATTGGGCATTGGGCATTGGGCATTGGGCATGGGAAGAGGGGGAGATAATTTTTAACTCATAACTCCCAACTCCTAATTCCTAACTCATAACTCCCAACTGTTCACTGATAACTGATGAAAGCAACTTACGAAGGTGGATGTCATTGTGGTGCGGTGCGTTTCCGGGTTGTGGTGGATAATCACAAGGCTGATGACTGTAACTGCTCAATTTGTGCTAAGAAAGGTTTCTTGCATTTGATAGTGCCGCAAGATAAATTTACTTTGCTCAAGGGTGAAGATAATTTAACGACTTACACTTTTAATACTGGTGTAGCCAAACATAAATTTTGTAAAAACTGTGGAATTCATTCTTTTTATATTCCTCGCAGTCATCCCGACTGTGTTGATGTAAATCTACGCTGCATCGATGGTGATGTGATATCGCAATTTAAAATACTACCTTTTGACGGTAGAAATTGGGAAGATAATGTTGAGAAATTAATAGGGAATGGGGAATAGGGCATGGAGCATTGGTAATTGGTAATTGGTAATTAGGCATTAGGATTAAAAATTATTTCTTCCCATCTCCTTGTCTCCCCTTCTCCCCCCTCTTCCCCCTCTCCCCCCTCTCTTTTTAACCCAGCATCTGAATATTAGAGAAGATAAACTGCATAGTCGCAGGCTTTCCAGCAACTTCGGTGGTAATTATTCGTTCGTTAAGGATGAAATAATCGCCAACTTTTTCGTAGTTGTCTTCAAAGTCGCTTTTTCCACCTTTTTGTTCGCCTGTTTTCGGATCGTGGTATACCGAATCATAGCGGTGAGCAAGGTAGCCTGCGCCGGTGTCGTGGGTGCTAAAAGTATTGATGGTGACTACTATACCGTGAATGTGACGGTGAACTAGAACAACTTCGCGATCGCGAATTTTGTATTTGTCTCCGGAAGATTTACCACCAACTAAAACTTCTACAGCACCGGATTCATCGGTATCGCCACAGCTAAAAGTATTATCTTTATGGGAATCTTCAAATTCACGTCTAATGCGATGAATTGCTATTTCCCATAGTTGATTATTAATTGCTTCTTTAGCTTGTTCGTCTTCTATATCAAAAACTTCGGCTTTCAAATCGGGGTTAACGCGGACTTTTCCCTTAAATTCTTTACCATCATATTTATAAGTCACATCTGCGGTGTAACCGGGGAAATTCTTGTCCCAAGTGTAACGATTGTCGTAAGCAGCCCGTAAAAGTTGGCGGGCAGAAGTTTGAGCAACTGTCATATCTATAAATTTATCTCCTATCATCTTTAGTTATGTTAGCTCGAATCGGGGTAAGCCCTGCATCTACTCCGCCCAAGTAAGCCCGTGTGGCAAATTGAACGAAGAATATTCCAAATGTATGACTCTACGATTGCTAAAAACGTCGGATTTTTCTGAAGAATGCAGTATATGGGGACGCATCACAACTGCATCACCTGCATCAACTTCACAAGATACCGTTGGATAAATATTTTTAATGCGATTTATCTCAGGTTGGCTTAAAATTCCGAACCGATGAGTACCGGGTATTACTTTCAAACATCCATTGGTTCGATCGGTTGGATCTAAGTGAATGCGAAAAGCTACCATGTCTTCTAAAACTGCAAGCGGTGGTTGAACGTGATTAATTTTTTCTTTAAGAGTCCAAGCTTTATATCCTGATAAGTCTATTTGTTTATTTACTGCTATAGTTTTGTCCTGATGCCATGTAATGCTCCAATTAGTATTTAATGTCTTATTAAAGTAAATTGCACGTACTAGAAAAGCATTTCCATTTAAATAAGAACTCGCAGAATTAAGTAAACATTTTGAACGTGCTACAGAGGCAATTGCATTTACTTTTTTATCAATATTACGAATACCGTAGTTGCTGGCTGAATTTATATTTTCTTCTATTTCTGAGATTAGATATTTACATTTATCAATAGAAATAAAATTAGTTTTAATTTCAAAACCTTGCTTTTTAAAATTCATAGATTATTTTGCATTACGCGGGTATATTGTCGCTGCACGCAACGCACCAGCAGATTTTAAATATTAATCATGTTGCATTGTAGGGTGTGTTGTCGCGCAGCGCAACGCATCGGCGGATTTTAATTAATAACAGAATGGTGCGTTAGGCGCGAAACGGACATCTTTTTTGAGAATAAAATTAACTTTTGCGCCATAACACACCCTACTTGCTTCTCCCGATTCCCTTTACTTAGAACGCAACGTGAACAAAGTTACTTCTGGAGCGCAGTTTATTCTAATTGGAACATCGCTGAATCCTATACCGCGATTCACATAAAGTTGGTTGCCTTGTTTACCATAATTTTTAATCCAACCATCACCATACACTTCTTCACCTTTAACTAACGATATCCATGACCATTGTGGTGTAAATGGTAGCCGAATTTGACCTCCATGAGTATGCCCTGCCACAGCTAATGGTGCAGTTTCAGGAGGGAAGGCTGCAAAAGATGCTGGATTATGCATCATAACTACGCGAGGGCTATTATTAGGAATTTCTGCTAAAGCTTTATCAACTTTGGAATTATTGGCAATATAAGCACCAATCCCTACTATATAAAGCGGTTGATTGTCTGCTTTCACAGCAGGAGAATCAATTTCAACTGCTTGATTCTTTAATACTTTTACACCTATTCCTTCTAAAGCCGTAGTTACCTGTTGTCCAAGTTCTGGTTTTGGTGGTTTATGACTGTAATCGTGATTCCCTAATACTGCATAAGTAGGAATATTGGCTTTAATTAATGGTTGAATTGCGTTGGTAACTTTACTAAGTTCTTCTGATGCATTTGGCAAGGAATGATATATAAAATCGCCGCTAATTAATACTGCTGCGGGTTTTTCTTCTACAAGTTTTTCAATACTACGACGCATCGTACCAGTGTTGTCGAACCACATTCCTACTTGAAAATCACTCACCTGCCCGATACGCTTTCCTTCCCAAGCTGGTGGAAGATTGGGAATTATGGCTGTCTCTTCTTCTAAGTCAAGAAATTTTGGTTCGATTAATCCCCAAACAACTAAAATACCTAATATTCCGAATATTCCTAAAGCTGAATATTTTAATAGTTTACCAATCTTCATATTTATACTACATTATTTAGCTTCTATATCTATCTAATAGGCAACAGATGAAAAAAATGCTTTCTGTTGCTTAGCTATTATTACTAATATCAAAAAAACTATATATAAAAATCTTCCATTAGGATAGTAAAAGACTACAAGACGGTTAATTATTAACTAATTTGCACTTTCTCACCTAGTTTTAAACCTAATTCTGAAGCTGCATTACCACTATTTACAGCAATTTCTACCCACCCGTGACTACCAACAAGTGCAATTAATTCTCCAAGTTTCACATCTGAATAAGTTTCCCACGCTTTTATTTTTCTTCCTCTTATTTCTACATTCCAATTATTACCTTCGACATAATTCCCAGGAATGTTAGTTACTAAATTTCCAAAATGGTCTATATATTGAATGCAGCCTATAACACTATCATCTTTCTGACAGCATTCTGGTAAATCTAACTTTACTAAACTTTGAGGATTTATCTCTCGTCCTAATTTTTTCAAAGATATGCCATTAGCTAGATGCGCTCCGACAGGTGCAAAAATATCTCTACCGTGGAAGGTGTTACTAGGTTTGGATGTTAGCCAATATTTAGGATTCGTCAATTCCACTGCTGAAATAACTGAATTTTTGTTTTTATGCAAAACTCCACTAAGCAAACCATTATCTGGAGCAACTAAAAATCCTTGCGCTAATTCAACAGCAACCGCTTTACGCTTTCCTCCCACTCCAGGATCTACCACCGCTATATGTACGGTACCCGCAGGAAAATATGGATAAGCATTCATTAAACAAAACCGGGCTGCGGCAATATTTTGCGGTGGGATCTGATGCGTTATATCGATCGCTCTCAACATCGGATTAATTTGGGCGATCGCACCTTTCATTACGGCGACATACTCATCGCTAATTCCAAAGTCGCTAAGTAATGTTATCGCTCGTTGGTCGATCGTTTTATCGTACATGAAAGCAACTCTTACCTTTATTTAACCAAATGATTCTGTAACAACCATTACTAAAAATGTGTTATGTTAATTGTGCAATATAAGAAATAATGTTGCGCTAATTAATGAAAATAGATTTTAGTTTGAAATAACTATTTCTATAAAAACAAAAGCAGAAATTTAGTTTTATTTGCGAACAAATAGTTCATATAGTTCATATTTTTGTTGTGTTAATACCCGCTATATGCGGGTTTTCGTCTATTATTAATCTTAATTTGAAGAGTACTTGAATCGCTTTAATTCGTAAACACATATTGGTCGAAAGACAACTATGCATCTAATATTTTGATTGCGGACAAAAATAAAAAAATAATGCTATAATAAATTTTAATCACAAAACAAAAATACATAATTTTTTTCAATTTAATTTGATCTTTTAGCAAATAGCAAAATCGTCAGTTCATGAGTGTCTAAAGCTATCGATCTCAAATTCACATTTCAAATCGCAAAACTTGAGACAGAATCGCCCAAACGTTAACTTGTGAGTGTATAAATAGATGCAAATATCTTAGTAAATAAATATTTTCGGTGGATAATTTTAGTTATATTTTTTACAAAAATTTGTCTCAAACTTGACAAATATCATAAATTTCGAGAGTAAAGAATATTAAATTTTCCTTAAGTTATTTGAAGTGTGGTTACTACTACTGTATCTGTAGTATTTACAACTATTTACATAAAAGTTTCCAAAAAATAAGATTTAAGATGAAATTTAGAAAACCTTGTATTAGTTTAGGGGAGAGCATTATAGATAATAATGTGATGAAACTAGCAAAACTTTTTTGAGAATCTCGCGTATAATCAAGGTGAATTGTATGCCGAAACACGTTAGAGGGATCATCAAAGCTAGACGAAAAGCAAACTCAATTTCAGGTATTTCAGGGTATGTCCGTCAATGCTATGTTTGATTAATTAAATTTCTCGTCCAACAATGCTATGTTCAACAACTGAAATTCAATTGCTAGATATGCACTCTTGAAACGGTTTATGAAAATTGTGTACCTCCGAGGGTAAATATATATTCCTATCTAAAGGTAGTTGAGTATATCTGGCTCGCTTCGTTACAGTTGATTACAAAAACTTTAGGAGATTTATATGCGAATAGCTCAAGTTGCTCCACTCTGGGAGAGAGTTCCTCCCCCCGGTTATGGTGGTGTTGAGTTGGTCGTAGGATTGTTGACCGATGAATTAGTCCGACGAGGACATGAAGTTACTTTGTTCGCTTCGGGAGATTCACTAACTTTAGCAAAGTTAGAGTCTGTTTATCCCCGTGCTTTTCGTCTGGAACCTTCCATAACAGAGTATTCGGCTTATGAAGCTTTGCAGCTAAGCCGTGTTTATAAGAAAGCTGGCAACTTCGATATAATTCATTCCCACGTTGGTTATACTTCTCTGTTTCATGCTGGTTTTGTTGCAACTCCAACGGTTCACACCCTACACGGTGCTTTCAATTCAGACACCAAGCAGATATATACCGAAGCACGAGAACAACACTATGTAAGCATTTCAGATGCTCAACGCGAACCGATAAATGACTTAAATTACGCTGCAACAGTTTATAACGGTATCGATACTGAAAGCCATCGTTTTTACGCTGAATCGCAGTCTTCCCCTTACTTGGCATTTCTGGGAAGAATATCTCCGGAAAAAGGTACTCATGTAGCTATCGAAATTGCTCAAAAATCCGGCGTACCTTTGAAGATGGCTGGTAAAGTCGATAGAGTTGATGTAGATTATTTCGAGAGCAAAATTAAACCTCATATTGATGGCAAACATATAGAATATTTGGGCGAAGCTAATCACTTCGAGAAAAACGAACTTTTAGGTGGTGCGATCGCCATGTTATTCCCTATAACTTGGAGAGAGCCTTTCGGATTAGTAATGACGGAATCGATGGCTGCGGGAACTCCGGTACTAGCGAAGCCAATGGGTTCGGTACCAGAAGTAATTGCAGATGGAAAAACAGGTTTCTTGTGCGACAGCGTTGATGATTTTGTTAAAGCAGTCCAACGTTTGGGAGAAATAGATAGAAAGTTCTGTCGCGCTCATGTAGAGCAGAATTTCAGCATTAAAAGTATGGTAGATGGTTATCTGGATGTTTATCGCAAAGTGATGAACAATAAATTTGAAAAGAACGGTTATTCCCGTTTTTTATCAAACCTACTTATGAGATAAATCCATAGTGGATAAATTGAATCTCTATTAGTTTATTAATTTGATTTAATCATTCAATTTATCCACTTTTTTGGTCTAGAAGTGCATCTACTAATAATTACTTTATTTTTGCCGAAATTCAGATATTTGCTTTTTAGTAACTATTAAAGTAAAAATTACCCATCTCAAATTAAATAGGTGAGCGTAATAAAATATAACTGTGTTTCGTCATTGCGAGGAGGTACGACGAAGCAATCACAACCGTTTCAAGTTTTTTACATTTTGTTACGTAGTTGGTTTTATTTCTGCCCACTTACTTATATGTAGAACAAAACTAATTTGAAATTTTCGATGGTAGTTGTGATGATAAGTTTGCTGTTTGTCTATCAAGACGATTTCTAATGATTCTTGCAGGTGTACCTACTGCGATCGAAAAGGGAGGAATGTTACAATTAACAACGGAACCCGCACCAATAATACTTCCTCTTCCAATAATCACTCCGTCTAATACCGTGACATTATGTCCTAACCAACAGTCATCTTCAATTGTAATCCCCTGACGAGTTACACCTTGTTCCTCAATTGTTCGGGTAGGATCTGCAAAAATATGATTATTAGCAAATATTCCACAATGCGGTGCAATTAAGCAGTTTTTGCCAATTTTTATATCCCCCGTACCAGTAATAATCACATAGGGACCAATATATGCATTTTCGTCAATGATGATGTGCGTATCGTGTAGCGAGCGAATATCTACACCACGTTCTAATCTAGCTCGATCTTTTATATGTACCTTATTATTTGGATGTCCCAAAGCATTAATTTGCACTCCTTTCAAAAGACTTACTCGATCGCCAATTTCAATACAAGGAGTTCCAATTAGCTCTACAAAATGCTGAATATTAACAGATTTGCCTATCCGATTTAAGATACTTCGATATACAAAATTCCTCAAGTTTTTACCCAAAAAAAGATTTGGAATACCACCGAAAATGGTGGTGAGCAATCTTTCTTTTAAAGATATTCTGCTGAAACTATTTTTTTGCATCCTGATGACCCTTATAACTCATGTCAATTATCATGGAGGTCTGTCAAAAAAAGTAACTTATATAACAAAAATAAAATATTTGATTTTTATTTATAAGTAAATAGATATATCGCCAAATTATCTATTAATTTGTATGTTATCTAATTAATTTATTTTTTTACACCTACAGGATAATAATCAATAAAAAATCTAAATACAAACAATTTGTAACTATTTATTAATAAATGTTAAAACCTCTTTTTTATACTACTAGAGAATAATTAACAGCAAAAAGCTTCTTTGATAGCTGTAAAAATATAACAGACGGCTTGTTAATTAGTTAATATTTTATATCTAAATAATATAGCACTATATTAAATGATGCAAGCTATTTTAAAGACTTTTTTGAGTTGCTTTTTTACGGGGAGAGTAATAGTAATGCTTATAAAATTTTTCTCCCCTGTGAAAACGATAGTTTTTAATAAGCACCTGTTTTTTGCAAAACAACTCGTACAGTTTGCAGTAAAATTCTTAAATCCAAAAGGATAGACCAGTTTTCAATGTAATTAATATCTAATTTGACTGCATCTTCAAATTTTTCAATGTCCAATTGGCCAGAAACTTGCCACAAACCTGTAATACCTGGTAAAACTTCTTGCCGAATAAAGTGTGGTGTTTGAAATTTTTCAACATCCCTTACAGGAAGAGGGCGAGGACCAACTAAACTCATATCACCTAATAAAACATTAAATAATTGCGGTAATTCATCCAAGCTGTAAAGACGTAAAAACTTACCAATTTTTGTAATTCGAGGGTCATCTTTCATCTTGAACAGAACCCCGTCTTTTATTTCATTTTTAGCTTCTAAATTTGCCTGTAATTTTTCCGCATTCGTTACCATAGTGCGGAATTTCCAAATTTTAAATTTTTTACAGTGTAGACCAATTCGCTCTTGTCTAAAAAATATTGGGCCGGGAGAATCTATTTTAATAAGTAAAGCAATTAACAAATATAAAGGCGAAAACAGTATTAATAAAACAATTGCACAACAAAGGTCAAAACACCGTTTAAGCCAAAAGTCACTACCTGCAATAATTGGTGCTGGAATTGTTAAACAAGGAATATTACCAATTTTCCAAAGTGTAGATTTGGGATGATAAATGCGATCGGTTGTTGGCAATATGCGTAAAGTAATACCAGCAGTTTGGAAATGCCAGCAAATATAGAGGCGATTTTTAATTGCGTTCCAAGAGACAAATGTCTCAACTATACCTTGTTGTCTGAGAAAGCTAAAGGTTGCTTCTCGATTCTCTCTATCTAAACTTTTTGAGTCAACAACACCTTCAAGGGTATAACAATTTTCCTTTTGAATGAACTTGATATAATCGTCTCGATCCTCTGGATCGGTAATCACAAAAATCGGATAACGAATTGCTCCGTTTTTACGTAATAATTTAGTTGATAAATCAAATATAAAACGTCCCGCGCAGGTAAAAGTTACCGATAGTAGCCAAAATATTAAAAAGCTAGACCGGGAAACATAACCATCTGGTTCGTATAGGAAAGCTATTAATAGTAGTAAAATTTCTGAAAGGGTAATTGCTTTGATTAAAGCAGTATAATTACGACGATAAATACCGGGCGAATATAAACCCTTAGTTGCAATCATACCAATTCCAACTATCAGAATTAGTAGGATGAACGAAGGCTTTTTCGTCCAAGGTGATTCTAAAAAAGTGCCGAAATTGATTGCTAGAGTCCATGCTAAACTTAAAGCAATTATATCTAATGAAACAAGGGTTATTACTCGAAGAAATCTGATTGCGATTCCTTTTCTTAAATTTGTACCTTTTGCCGACCTTAAGTCAGGTCGAAGATTTACTACTGGTGGAGAAGGATAAGCCATAATTATGATTACACCTGTATTAACACTGTTCGCCCGGTTTTATAAATTGATGAATTCAGGGATATTAAATCTTGCTCTATTCACTTGAGACCAGATTTGCATATAGCTATTTAAGAAATATCATAAAGTTATTCTCAAATTTTAATATTTAATTAAGCTTTAATAAATACCCATATTGTACCAATATCTATCATTTTTTTATTTTGCTTAAAAAGTAAAATTAAATATTAGTCAGGTTGATAGCTTTAATATCAAATTAACTAAGAGCGTTCGAGTTAATTTGATAAAAAAAATGCAATCTATCTTAATACGTTGAAGATGGTTTGCTGTTCTTATTAAAAACTTTTACAAAACGTTCTTTAAGGAGACGGTAGAAAAACAGCGGATTACCTACAACATAACGTTGCCACAATCGTTTTGGTTCGGTAAACATTCGGGATAACCATTCAAGTCCGCGATTAGTCATCCAACGAGGACCGCGATATACCGCACCCGTATAAAAGTCTAAGCAAGCACCTAAAGGTAGAAAAACTCTTGCATTTATTCGATCGAAATTATCAATAATCCAACGTTCTTGTAACGGCATTCCGAAGCCAACGTATAATACATCAGGCTTAAATTGATTAATTTCGTTTACGACATATTCGTTTTCTATGCCAGATTTATGAAAGTAACCGTGATGTCCTTTTACTTTTAAATTGGGTGCAATAAGCTGCAATTTATCTATTGCTTTATCAACAACTCCGGGCTTACCTGCAAGCAAATATAGCGAAACATTCTCTCGTTCGCAAGCAGAAGCCAAGTTTTCTATATAGTCGGGACAAGTCATGCGATGTTCCGAATTTACACCGCAGCCGCAGATTTTTGCACCTAATAATACGCCGAATCCATCGCAAAAAACTAAATCAGACCTGTTAATAAAATCTTTGTACCAAGGCATTTCGCAAGCGAAATTCATTGCCCAAACGTTAACGTTTCCTACTACTGTTTTTTTCTCAAGATTTGCCGAGCTAACGATGAAATCAATTAATTCTTGGACTCTAACTTTATGAAATTTTGTGCCAAGCAATTCAACTCGATCGAATTGGTCAATGCAGATGTTATTTGTAGCCATTATGTTTGATTCAAATTATCTATAGTTCTTAATTTCTCAATTATTTACCGTAGTAAATGCCTCTACCATTAGTGCCAATAAAAACCAAACCAAACTCTGTGGGACTAGCTTCCATTACGTTTGGATCGTTACCGATAGGTTTATTTTTGTTGCCTATTCTTTGCCAATTTTGTCCGTTATTTAAAGAACGAAAAATACCTTTACCAGAGTTCGCAATTTCTCCATATAGATATAGTGCGTTACCTTTATTTCCTGTTTTAGGCTTGCCTAATGCAATCAAATATGCTCTATTTATACCTCTAACTCGGCTAAAATTATTTCCTCCATCGGTTGAATGGTAAAGTCCTCGATCGTCCAGACTCAGCCATAATTCACCTTTAACTCCCCAAACAGTTTTTAAAGAGTGCCAATCTGCATGGGGTAGCGATTCAGAAACAACTTCAAAAGATTTACCAGCGTTACTGCTGCGGTAAACTTTTCCATTGGCGTAATAGTAAAAGGTATTGCCGTCAACTTTGTCTGCAACTAAAGGTTGCGTCCAATTCCAACTACCTTCAAAGCCATTGGGTAAGCCAGAAACCGGAAGCCAAGAAGCACCGCCATCCGTTGTTCGCTGAGGTTGAGTACCGCTGAGGGTAACAACGAATAAATTAGGATTGGTTGCAGACATGGCTACTCGCGTCGCCATTTGATTTGGGGGAAAACTAGAAAACTTCTTCCAAGTTTTTCCACCATCGCTAGAAGTTGCGCCGCTATAAGTATTGTTATGCCGACTCCCCCCGACTCTCACCATTTTTAAAGGACTTTTTTGGCTGTAAGCAATGCTGTAAGTATCTTGAAAATCATGAGGTTTACTACTTAACATTTTCGAGGGATAAACATTTAGTCCTCGATCGTGGTAGAACCCATCAACGTCTACCAAACCGCTGATTAATGCTCCAGACGGTGTTGCAACCAAGGCAAAAGTGACAATCTCTTCATGTCCCCGTTGGTAATTTGTCCACACAACCGGATTGCGATTAATATTGTCAGTTCGCCATATCCCATACCAATCTGTTAACCAAACCTTACTTGTATTCCAGGGATCAAATTCGATACTAGCTACCGAAGGTTTTGACTTCATATAGTCAGACCACCAGGAAACAGTGTTATTAGCTTGGCGTTTCTGCCGAGTCCATTTACTTCCACCATCAAAAGAATGGAATATTTCTGTAGATGCATTGCTATAAGTAGCAACCATAAGATCATCCTTATTTTTAGGATTAACGCTAACAGCATTGAAAGCTAATTTAGTTTGTTGGGGGGTAATATCTTTCCAACTACCTTTAACAAACTTACTAACACCTCCGGCATGAGTTAGGTATAAAGTATTCGCTTGACCTATAGCAATACGGTTGACTTCCGTGGGACTTTGTGAAATTATTTCCCAAGTTTTACCTGAATCAATCGATTTATAGATTCCACTTTTATGAGCTAATGCATAGATAGTGCCTTTGTTGTATCTATCAAAAGTAATAGCGTTGATGCCAATATCGTCATCAAGTCTAGGAAATGATTTGACTTTAATCCAACTTTGACCAGCATTGTCTGACTTCCACAATCCATCTTGACGGGAACCAAAAAATAGATTTTTAGAGTTGAAAGGATCAACTGCTAATCTTTCACCCGTCCATCTTTGTGGTTCATTACCACCCATTTTTAAGTCCAGATTTAGTTTAGTCCAAGTTCTGCCCCTATCTAAAGATTTGAGAATTGTTCCTTGAGGCTGCCACCAATCGGCAGTATATTTTCCTACAGCAATGTATACAATATTAGGGTCTTTGGGGTCAAGCGCTAAAGCTTCTCCTCCAAAGTAATTGCTATTCGCTAAGGAAAATTGTTCGTTAAGCGGTATCCAAGACGAATTAGCGGGATTCCACCGATAAAAACCACCAATATCGGTTTTAATATAAACTAAATTACGCTCTTTGGGATGAAGATAAATTCCAGTTACATAACCTCCCCCACCGATGGCAACATTCGCAGTACCTAAAGAAGGATACTGTTGAGAAGGCGCTTTGGCTACAGTAATTCGTTGGGATAAATTGCCAACAAATCGATCGGAGTTAAAGGAAAAGTGAACAAAGAATGTAGCTAGAAGAACGATAAAGGCAATGCCAAATATTCTACCCTGACGACGATTGAATAAATTGAAAAAACGCATTTTTAAAATTCAATAGCTAGATATCTTTACTACAGCGATTCTGTATATTTGGCTTTAGACTCAAATATCTCTAATACGTTATCGAGTTGAGTTAATTCAATGATAATTTTCAAGGAAGGGGAAACCGAGCAAATACTAAGTCGTGTTTGTAAACTTTGAGCCAATTTGCAGCTAGATATCAATACCATCAACCCAGCACTATCTATAGTTTCTACTTGTTTTAAATCAACTAATAGTCTGGAATGAGAGTTTTTTATTAATGCTTTAGTAAGTTTTTTTTCAAACAAATAAGCATTTGCGGCTGTAATCGAATTTTGAGGTTTTACTACTGTAAATTTGGGACTTAAAAGTATAGTTTGCATATTGGTAGATTGGTAATTTCAATCGGTACCGGGTAAATGTTGCAGCTAAAGGCTTGCAGTCATGTCACATATCAAGACTTTTATTAGATGATTTAGTTTTTATGATGCTTCTCTCAACTTATCTTTATTAATACTTTTCTGTTGCAAATTGCCAATTATCTTTAAAGCGAACAACTTAATTTTCTCGTATAAAGGCTTTGGTACAACACAAAGTAAAAGAGCAGCAGCAATAGTTTCAAAAGTACGCCGAAAATCTTCTGTAATAATGGGCCAGTAATTAGCGATCGAACGGCACATTAGTTTCAATGCAAAAATTCCTTTATTAATAGTTACAGCCCTTCTTGCGATATACCTTAAATGATAAGCCCTGGCAGGTTTTATCCAGCGTGCCATTTCTTCTGGAGCATAAGAGGAAGTTTTTTCAAACACCTTTTCTCTATAGTTAATCATTTGCTGAAGATTAGCTGATAAACCATTAGAATTAATTCTATAAAGAGTTAATGCTTGAGCAATACCTGCAAATTTCCAATTAGTTTTAATTGCAATTCTCACCCAACATTCAATATCTTCGGATAGCCCAAAGGTATCATCAAAATAATAATCTTCTACATAACCATAGAGATTATCTTGAAACTTGATATCTTCAAAAACAGCTTTTTTAAAAACCGCAGCAGAACCATTTCCAATTGGACTACGACAAAAAATATCGAGTGGAGTAATATCTTGAAGCTTAGTAATTTGAAAGACACCTAAAGGTTTATCTGTTTCATCGATAAATGCAGAACGACTAAAGCTAATTCCTACATCTGGATTACTTTCCAAATGAGCGATATGCTTTGCTAACTTTTCTGGCAACCAAATATCGTCAGCATCTATAAACGCGATATAATCACCGCTTGCATGACGAATACCCGTATTTCTCGAACCAGGTAAGCCCCGATTTTTTTGATGTAAAATTTTAATTCTGGAGTCAGTAAACTGCTGACAGATTTTAACGCTATTATCGGGTGATTCATCATCGACAATAATAATTTCTAGATTGTCATATGTTTGACTTAAAACAGATTTAATAGTTCTTTCAATATATTTTTCTGCATTGTATAGTGGAATAATCACCGATGCTTTTTTATTCATTGGTTGCCGATCCATAGTAATTTGATAGATGTAATTACACAAAAAAATCTGGTAGTAATTCAAATACTAACAGAATTTAGTTAAAGTAAATATTTTTGGGTTAAGCCCTATTTGCAATCGAGTAGATGTTGGTTTGAGAAATAGAATTGGTAATTGATAATTGACAATTTAATTAGTTTGTAATCTGGGGTCAGTTATGTTACGAACAGTAACAGTTTTGTTTAAAAACTTAGACGCAATTTTGGGAGTAAGTATTTGTAATATCAGCAGCTTAATTAACAACAACTGAGCCTCTTTGCTAAATAATATTTTCGGCGAAAAACGAATAGCTTTCCATAATTTTTGGCTAGCTTCTTTGACAACTTTTGCATCATTACCTCGACTTAAGCAAAGTCGTGTCATAAATAAATAAATATAAGCGAAACCCCGATTTTTTAAGTATTGTAACTCTGACGGTGCTGATTCAAACGCTCTTTCTAACACCACAGTTTGATATTTTTCCATCACATCGAGCTTGCTTGACATAGCCCCAGAAGATAATCGATAAATAATTTGAGGTTTGGCAACGACTACAAATTCCCATTTCGGTGCTAATCGCAACCAATAATCCCAGTCTTCACAGGATTTCAAAGTCTCGTCAAAATAGCCTACTGATTCAATTGCTTCCCTACGAAGTAAAACATTCGATCCACTTGCAATAAAGTTACCAACTAATAAGTTGGCATAAACATTACCTTGAAAACTTTCAGATACACCGGGGTGAAATGAATTTCCATCATTACCCATACAAATCGTCCAACTGTAGGCAACTCCTGCTTGAGGATTTTCTCGTAAAGCTTGAAGTTGCAGTTCTAATTTATCAGGTGTCCATAAATCATCAGCGTCTATAAAAGATACAAATTCTCCCGTAGCACGAACAATACCGCGATTGCGGGCTGCTGGTAAACCCCCATTTGGATAAGAATAAATTTTTAATCTTTCGTCTTTTACGGTTTCTAATAACTCTAATGTTCTATCTGTAGAACCGTCGTTAATTACAATTAGTTCAAAGTCTGTAAAAGTTTGCTCTAAGATTGAATTAATGGTTTCTAGAATAGTGCTTTGACCATTGTAAGCCGGAACTACAACTGATATTGTAGACATTGTAAATTACCTGTTTAATTAAATAAAAAGTTTGTTTATCTTACATATTTGACATTAATAAAAGACTATAAATCTCTTAAAAATCTAACTATAATTCATATAATAATATTGCATTATTAAGATTTAATCATAATAGAATCATTATCAAATGACACGTTAAATAGTAAAGGAGATATTCCTAAAGTAAGGATATTGTGAAACCAACCATAGGCAACCATTTCTTCAGAATTATTTGATGTAGATACAAAATTTGTTCCATACATTCCTGTTTTTTCGCTACCTATAACTACAGGTTTATTACTCACAGGTTTAAAAGGTCCGGTAATTTGGTCAGAAACGTACCAGTAGAGTGAAGACGCAGTAATTTTATCTTTACCAACCTGCTGTAACCATTGAGGATTTATACGATGGGGCCAGCAGGAAAAGAATAAGTGATATTTTCCATTTTTATAAATTACTTGTGGTCGTTCCATTTCTATATAAATTGATTCATTCGTTCCTTCTATAAATGGCATACAGGCAGGGGGTAATATTTCATAAGGTCCAGCTATAGAATCAGCTACTGCTAAACCAATGCAGCCACTAAAAGGGCTGGTTTGCTCTCTTTTTGCTGCCGCACAAATAAACATATAGTACTTATTTGTTTTATTATCTTTAACTATATAAGGATCTCGCCAGTGGCGATGTTCAATTTTTTCCCCTTCCGGAAGAATAAACTTGTATTTACCGTACCATTTACCGCGCTCTTTCATATTTGAAAAAAGAGGGCGATCGCAATAACGTTGCCAGTGAATACCATCATTAGATGTTGCTAAACCTATTTCTTCGTTCCATACTTCTTGTTTACCCGATGCGGAATAGAAAAGATAATAAGTACCGTTTTCTTGATAGGCAAAACCAGCAAGCATTCTTTGAGATTCCCAAGAATTATTTTCGGTTGGCTCAAGAATTTTACCTAAATGAGTCCATTGTTTCATGTCAGTAGACGTTGCACCATAAATTGCAGATTCCATCCACCAAGGTTTGAGGGGATCTATTACTTTTGGTCCAACAAGATAGAAAAGACGATATGTTAGATCGTCCTTTAAAATCCAAGGGTCCCAAGTCAAGCCTCCTTGACGTAAGGTACGCATTATTTTGATACCAAAGTTTCTACCTCTTGGTAAAGAATCAATAAAGTTCGTAATTCGTCTATCTCGTTGCGTACTAATTATTGTTTGGTTCATAGCTAATTTTATTTATACGTAACTTACATTAATGTCAGAAAAACCTGTATTTAGCCAAAGCGGGGTTGCTATCTATTATTATTAATTATTTAGAAATACTATATAACTATTTGTACATAGATGTAACTTAGTCAAAAAATTGAACTATAAAACAGTTGCATTTGTTTAATCAATACTCCTCCTTAATTTAATATGCTAATAAAATAGTTGAATAAGAGGAAATCGCGTATATGGCAATAGGGAACAAAAGAGATTATTTAGCTTTTACTAAAAATTGTTGGTCTAAAATATCTAAAATTTTGCTATCTACATTAATATCAAATTTTCGGGCAAAATAATATTTTTTTTGAATCATAGCATTGTAATCTTTTTCTGTTAATATTGCTGGATGTCCGTGGCTAGTATCAGAAAAATCATAATAATGCTTACATTCATTATATAGATGAAATTTTTTGCTATTTACTAAAATAGTTTGAATGAGACTTTCTTCAGGCAGTATAACAGATTTATAATATTCAACTATCTGAGGATTATTTTGATAAAAATCATTCAAATATTTTAAACATTTCATAGATAAAATAGAAAAGAAATAACCTCCATAGCACTCAAAATTATTATTAAATATAGACTGAACCTTAGCACCAATTCTTAAACCATATGAAAAATTAATTCTAAGAAAAGGTTGCAAATAATTGATAATCTTAATCGGCTTTATTATTGATATCATCCAGTTAGGTGCAGAGAATGACAATGTTTTATATTGATACAAATATCTCTGATAGCCCTCTCTAAGACTCCAAAGACTTTCTGGAGAAAAAGCTTTAAAGAATTGTATAAAACCATCATATTGTGTTGTAGATAGCAAACCTTCGAGTTCTGAAAGAGGCTGAGTCGGATAATCTTGACCAGAAAGAGTAATCAACCAGTCAAAATCTATGTTGTTTTTAAATAAATAGTTAATACCCGAAAAATATTTGTAGATTAGAGAAAAATCTCCTCTTTCTCCTCTTGTAAACAGAAAATCAATCCCCGAGTTTTTTCCAAAAGATGATACATCTAAACTACAATTTGTCGAATCATGACTTAATAGAATATGAGAGTTAGGGCTAGATATTTTGATAGTGCGAATAAGTCGATAAATTTGCTCTGGATCTTTATGACTCATAATCAAGTAACAAATTTTCATTTTTCTACTCTTACTATTAGCTGTGAATTTTTTAGCGAACCTTGGCGGATAGATAAATTATTTTAAACCAAGTGACAATGCCATTTAAGATATTCTTAAAGAATATTTGTAGTTTTCTGCAAAGCATAAAAACTTTGAAAACATAGAAAAACCTTAAAACCCCCATTACCTCGTTGGCAAGGGGGCTACTTTAGTATAAATTAACAGTGACAAGTGAAGTACTATTGTTTAACCGATTCTATTAAATTACTTTCCTTAATTCTAAATTTAGTCGTAGGTTTATTGATAATTTTATTTGTAAATATTCTGCGGTCAAGTTGATCTAAGATTGTGCTATCTACTGTGATATCAAACTTGCGAGCAAAATGAATACCATCTTTAGTTAGAGCCGAAAAATCTTTACTAGTTAGTATGCGTGGATGTCCGTGAGTGCTACCAGTAAAATCAGTATAGCGAAAATTATTGTTACATAATTTAAACTGTTTACTATTCACTAGAATTGTTTGCAATAAAGACTCTTCTGGAATAAAAGTCTTTTTATAATAATCTAAGATATCGCTGTTTTCACTAACAAAGTTGTACAAATAGGTCGCGCATTTTCGAGAAATTGTAGTAAAGTAAGAACCCCCATAGCAAGTAAAACTTTTGTTGAATAAATTACAAGAGTTTTTCATTCCAATTATTAATCCATAAGAGTAATCTAATCGAACAAAAGGTTGACAATGGTTAACAATATGTTTAATCGGTTTTAACATCTGTTTTTGCCAAGGTGATAGATATTCTTGAAAATGTTTGTACCGATATAAATATCTAGTATTTACAATCTTTCGGCTCCAAGGACTCTGCTTTGAATAAACGTCGAAATACTCTACAAAACCATCATAATCTGTATTAGCTAAAAAATTTTCAACTCTGTAAAGGGGTTGTGTAGGATAATCTTGACCAGTCAAATTGATCAACCAATCAAATTGAATTTTTTGATTCAATAACCAACCAATTGCATCAAAAAAACCCTGAATAATGGCGAAGCTACCCATCATTACTCCATTATTAGGAATCACTTCAACATTCTTAAGCTTTTTAAATAAATTTATATTTAAGTTACAACTATTAAAGTTGTGACTCACAAGTATAAATGAATTAGAACTTGTATTCTTAATTAATTTAACAAGTCTGTATATTTGTTCTGGATTCTTATAGGTCTGAATCAAATAACATATTTTCATATCAGTTGGTTTTTTCCATGATGCCTCCAGTCACAAATAATACTTTATAAAATCCGTCATTTTGGGAACATATCAAAGAATACATAAAAGCTTCAACTAATCTTTACACAGACTGAGAAACTTTACGTAAGTTCACATACTTGAGAATTTGAGCGCCGTAAACTGCTGCGATTGTAACCAAGGTTGTTCCTGGTTCTCTTATTACCAATTGCCAATCTGAATTTAATGCCCGATTTAAAAAATCAACTCCAACTTTAGGGGAAAGATGCAAGCGGAAAGCTCTACGTGCTAGATAGCGTAGATGATTGCTTCTAGCTCTAGAATAATGTTTATCAACTAGCTCGGGTGCTTTTGCTCTAGCTTTATTCATCAAAGTTTCCCAACCTTCCTCCATTTTATAAAGCTGTGATGATAGCCCTCCTTGTGTTGTTCTATACCCCAAAAGCACTCGATCGATTCCTTCAATTTGCCAATGGCTACAGGCAACCCGAAACAAAAAATCCATATCTTCTGAATAGCTCATTGTGCAATCAAAGCAGCCGATTTCCCCGAATACTTGCCGACGAACCACAATATTTGAAACTGTCATGGTAGGATTTTCATACAATAAATGCTGCGGTTGCAGTTTAGTTAAACGCCCTCTAGCGATTTTTCCAGTATGCTTTCCATCAGGATGTAAAAATTCTACTTTTGCATAGCTAATACCTAAATAGGGATTTTTTTCTAGATGTTCAAAATGGAATTTTAAATTTTCGGAGAACCATTTATCATCTGCATCAATAAAAGCAATGTACTTGGATTTAGAAAGATTAATTCCTTTATTACGAGTTGCTGATACTCCTTGATTAGCTTGAAATAAAACTTTTACTCTATTGTCTATTTTGCTGTACTCGTCAGCGATTGCACCAGTATCATCAGTTGAACCATCATTAATAATTATTAGTTCAAAATCTGTAAAGGTTTGACTCAAAACCGATTCAATTGTTTGTGATAGATATGCAGCAGCGTTGTAAGCTGGCATAACTACTGTAAATGCAGCACTCATGATTATTTTTGATTAGGAAAGAAAATGACTCATCCGTAGTTGGGATGTGAGAAAAATTAAGAAAAAAGGGAATCGGGAATAGGGAATGGGGAATAAAAAAATAGTATTTACTATTAAGTTTGACAAATGTTAACGCTTAGAAGAGTTAATCTTTGCCTTCGATTGCCTAAATGCTACCGAATCTTTAGCGAATACATATTTTGTTGCCCAAATGGTAAATATTGGCATTGCGATCGCATGAGAAATTAATACAGATACCGCAACTCCATAAATTCCCCAGTTCATACCAATTAATAATGCAGTAACAAAGATTCCGGTAAATAGTACGCTCCAGCGCAAATTAATCCAAGCTTTATCTAAAGATTGTAGTAATAAAGCCGCTGCTGTACCGAAAGGACGGGGTATCGCAGAAAGGCAAATTAGTACCAATATCGGCACCGCCATTGTCCATTTTTCACCAAAAACAATCGGTACGTAAAATGGAGCTAAACTTGACTGAAGAATAACTAAAGGAATTATCACTAAGCTAATTGTTTTAAGACTATGAAAATACTTTTGCTTAAATTCACCGAAGTTGCTCCTAGCACTACAAAGATGAGGGTAAAGCGGCCAAACCATGATATTTATCACATTTAAACTGATACCCAAACCAGCATTAAAAGCAAAAAAGTAAATTCCTAGAGCTTCAACTCCTAACAATCTTCCTACTAATAGATAGTCAATATTCGATCGAAGTTTCTCTAATAACTCATAACCGAGTACGTCTTTACCAAAATCTACTATCTCTTTCCATCTTTTGAGAGTAAAAGACTTTTTTGGTCGCCAAGGTTCGTTAATATGAGTAACTACTATCCATACTGGAGTTGTAAAAATTCCGGGCAATACTAAAGCCCACATCCCCATGCCCGAAAGCGCAAATACGGGAATTAGAATGTTGTTCAGCATTGATTGAATTGCCGTACTTATTGCCGTAATTTTTAGTCTATTAGCTCTATCTATCAATGCATTATGAACGGCGAAAAACGGCAACATTAAGTAGACTAAACTGTATACGCAAAGTGGTAATATTAGTTTCTCTTCGTTATAAAACCATGCGACAGGAAAAGCTACAATGCATTGAATTAAAAATAGTGAAATGCATAAAATCCAGTTTAACCAGTAGGCTGTATTGCAAAATACTTCTACATCTTCCTCATCAGCTTGAACAATTTTGCCCCCAATTCCGGCTCTGAGGGTAAAAACTGTTGTAAATTCATTTATAGTTAAAACAACTGCCGCTAATCCGTAATCTTGGGGACTCAAAGCGCGGGCTAATACTACTGTTGCTCCCAAACGGAACACGCGATTTATTAATTCGGCACCTCCAAGCCAACCAATATTACGGATGAATTGATTTGATAACTGTTGCCTAATTTTTTCAATAATCATCTATTTTTAGATATTTCTGTATCTATTAATATTGAGTAGAACGATGCAATATAGCATTTATTTTTATTCCTTTAATGGCTATAGCTGTAGTTGTTATGCGGCATTAAATAGTCGTATTCATTGGGAACGAGGAACAGAATAAAAAGACGATATTAGTTGAGGATGTTAGTTACTGAAGAAGCCTTCTAACAAGATAATTCTGAACTTTAGTCAATGATTTGTAAACATTAAGTATGATCTATAGCGTTTCCCAATCTATTAAGGTATACCTCAAAACATCACCCCCAACCCCTCTCCTTAACAAGGAGAGGGGAGATAAAGCACAGCTTTATCGGGGGTGAGGTAATCGCTGTACCTCAGTTGCTTAATAAACGCTATATAACAGTCAAAAATCATCGATTCAAATATATTTTTGAACGGTCAAAATAGGGATATTATGTATTTGTTATGCTGCACTAAATAGTTGTCAAACAAGGAACGCCGGATCTGGGAATAGGGAACGGGAGAAAAAGACGATATTAGTTATTGTTGCTCTCGCGTTGCAAAAATAGATAAATGCAAGTTGTCAACAGTGTAAGAAATCATTACGAAAGGAAAATAGGTTTTTTTAGCTTTTGTTGAATTTGAATATCTTGTTTGAAGGCAATTCCCATAATTACTAAACCAGGCCAACAAATATAGCCTAAAACATCTATTTGTTCTCCAACAGAAAATAAAAGTAATACTAGCAAAATGCTCAAAGATGTTTCGGCAATTTTACTATGACGAGCGTTGATTAATAATTGGATAAAACTCCATAATACAGGTACCAGTAAAGCCATAAAACCGACTAATCCCTTTGTATAAAGCAGTCCTACCCAAGTATGGTGAGAACCAATGGGTAAATTTGCTAGAACTGGCGGTCCCGGTTTTTGAGTTCCGTGTCCCCAAATCGGAGCTTCTTTCCAACCCTCTATTCCTACTCTTTGTAAAGCAGCCCGAACTCTTGAAGAATCTGCTCTCGAACTGTAGAATGCATCAACAAATTCTGTAGCAGCATTTGTTAATGGATAACTAAAAATTCCGGCAATAAAACTAGCTATTCCGGCTGTTATTTGTACTCGGGGGCGATGGAAATTTTTCAAAGCCCACATAGTAATTAATACTAACGGTAGAGAAACAGCAGCAGCTCGTGAAAGAGATACAATATTCATTGCGATCGCGCCAACTATGCCAATGTATCTCCATTTTTTATTTGACTCTTGCAGCACCATAAAAAAGAATACGTTGCTAACAAAACCTAAAGCAGGACACCAAGGAGTAAATAAAAATAAACGGACGTTATCAATGCCATAATCTGACGCATAAAATCCTACGTTATAAAAAATTGGCCCGTTTTGAATTAATCTTTCGATGGGAGAAGTATAAAGGATACCTGGTAGATTTGCTGCGTAGGCTCCGTAAGCAATGGGAATTGCAATCAGACTTTGCAAGCACAGTATACATACCGCTCGATAAATAAGTTTAGGTCTGATATTTAAACAGCCACTGAGCAGAAACAAGGGTATGACTGCTGTACTCGTCAACCAACCTAAGATAGCTCTTAAAAGAGCAGTTCTTCCCAAATTAAAGTCTGTTATACCGGCGTAGGTTGCCACTAAAGTAATCAGCGAACAGATTCCCCACAGCCATGTTATCCACGGAATACGAATCTTTTCTGACTCTGGAGTTTTTTTAGTTTCTAACAAAATTTTAAAAACTACATATCCACCTAATATCCATGCTAACGAGGAATATACGGGAAACAATAATCCCAATACGTAGATACCATAAGTGCCGATAATTACGTACCAAATTAAACTTTCTTCAAAGTTTTGGGGTTTCATGATTTAGTAATAATCTTCTACAAATTCCGGATATTCTATATATTCTCGAAGGTGTTTCTCTTGTTCTTGCTGTTGTAATTTACTTCTCCATAGTCCAATAATTCCACTACTAAATAATAAAGAGCCTAATGTTGCACCTAACAAAACTAAATTTTTTCTCGGACCTGATACCTCTTCTGGTAAACTAGGTGTAGCAAGCATCTGAATTTCTGGATAAGACGAAGAAACGGTAGTTTTTGCCAAGTCTAATTTCGCAATTGTTGATGAAAATACTGCTTCAGCAACCTGTACGTCTCGTCTCAAATCTTCCATTACGGCCTGCTGATCGGATAATCTTTTCAACCTCTCTTCTAGCTGGGCGATTTGTGTGTCTAAAGCATTGACTTGAGCCTTTATACCTTGTTTTGCTACGTTTGTTGTCACCAATTGCTCTGATAAAATAGCGCGTTTAGAACCAGACGATTCATTATTACTAAAATTAAGCCTATTAACTAACGTCATACTTATTGGACGATTTAAAAGAGCTTGCGCTCTATTTAGAAGAGCAGTTTGCGATGCTTGCTGTTCTGTTTGGAGATTAATAACTGTTGGATGAGCAGCCGTCAATCTTGAGCTTTCTTTAATTAATTGACTATTAGCTTCGCTATAATTTCTCAAATAATTCTGAAAAAGTTGATCTGCTTGTAGAACAAAAGCATCTGAAGCTTGGTTGGAAGACAAATTTAGATTATTGGATAATTCTGAAACCTGAGCCTGAGACTGTTGCTGTTGGGCTGCTAATTCGCTACGCTGTCTGCGTAACTCTTCGATGTTAACTGCCAAACTTTTTAATTGTTCGTCAGAATTTAAACCCGAAGCAGCTTTAAATTTACTCAGTCGTCTCTGAGCAGCTTTTAATGTTCGCCGCGCCGCTTCCATGCCATTTTCCAAACGCGATTTCTGCTGAGCAATTTCTTCATTTCTTAGCTGTTCTAATTTAGCTTCAAATGTATTCTGTAAAGCTATAGATTTTCTTCTGGCTATTTGAGGGTTAGAACCTCGAAACTCAAACCTCATTAAGGATGTATTGTCAACAATTTTAATTCGCGGCTGGCCGAATTTTTTTAGTGGCAAATTCACCGTTCTAGCAGCTGCTTTTAAGACTTGATCGCTACTGGCAATCGCCTTATAGTTTTCTCTAGGGTCATAATTTGCCCCTGCATAAGCTGAATAGTTTTGGGATGTTGCTTGTCCAATATCGGGAAGGTTGATACTAGAGGTTGAACCACTACCAGGAATGTTAACTGCCCATTCACTGGCATATTTTGGTTTGGCTGTAGCTAAATAGATTAAAGCTCCACTCCAAATACCCCCATTCACTAATATCAAGGTAAGTATATAAAATATCCCTGAGTTTTTGGACAATACTCGCCTTTTTTTTGGATGAGTTGGAGTTTCGTTAAAAGAAGCTGTTGTTGGATGTTCAACGCTTACTATTTTCCCGTTCTTAAACTTTACAAACGGATTCCTGTTCAAAGTAACACCTCTTATGCCTTATGCCCTATTAAACTTTGTTGCTGATTATTTATATTAATCCGCTGTTCCTAGAATTCAAGAAGTTGAATGAAGCTAGCATATATCAAATTAGTTACTCAGTTAAACCCTGATGCAAAATATTTGTCTTATTTGAGTCTTTAACTGCTCCTTCAAACTGATGATTCCGAAATTCTACTACACGATTTTTAGAAGTCGTTATAGCTCACCATTCGGGCATGTCTGCGAGTAAATTCGCTAACACTAGGATTACCTCTGGCTTCATCTACTCCTACAGCTTGTTCCCATAATTGAGTTGGTGCTAAAGAGATCGAATATGAGGTACGTCCACCATTTTTGTCCGAATTTTTACTAAGCTTTTCGACACGATACCATTTTGTTTGCTGACATTCATCGCACCAAAATGCTTCTAACCATTCATCTTCTAAAAGTACTGCGGTTTGACTTGCTATCAATATTTTGGCATTGTGTCGTCCTATTCCTTTTTGTTGAAGTTGTTTGGGGCAGGAAGCAAATAGTCTATATTTTTGACTGACGCTGTGTAAATAGCACCCATGAACCGGGCAGTATATAGCCCTTCTCTTGGAACGCTTACGATTGCGATCGCATCTTTTAAGCAATTTAAAATCTTTCATACACACACTTTCATCCGATAACTATACGTCTTTAAAGAAGCTACGTTTGAATAAACTTCAACGCCGGTAAGCTTCTTACACTTAAGTTAAGCACTACGCCAAACTTAACTTTTACTCAGACGGAAACCAGATGCACGCAATTTTATAATTTATACTCCATATAGAAGATATTATTCAACCGTCGTTGAGTAAATATAAGTGTTTGTCAGCATAATTCAATACTATTATTCAACCTTTTCTGCTTGCGAAAACACAGCAAAGGCTCGCGAAAGGGCTGAGATCCATTAGACCATCAAAGCCCTATTCCCGCTCAAAATTAATGCAAATATTTTAGTTATGATGTTTAGCTATCTCGAACATAGCTCCAGATATTTACTTGCATGGCAGCTTCTATAAAGGGATTTACCAAACTAAAATCGTTCTTCCACCCAAGTTTTTCCTGCTGCAACCCTAAAATTAATTAAAGATAAATGCAATTGAATTTGTATGCAAAAAGTGGTAATCTATACCTAACATCAGTCATAAGGCATAAGCTTTAGTTGCTAATTTTAGATGTACCGATTTGGACTTTTTAGCGCTTCTATATTATTTCAACACAATTTATTTACAGCAATCATACATTATTTGTATATTTTTCTGCAAGCAAATTATTACTATCAATAGCTAGCAGATTCTTTTTCAAATAAACCCCCATGTATTTTAGCAATGGCAATTAAGTAAGACTCCGTGCTACCTTCTTGATTTGAAATAATAAATATGCTTCGTTGGATTTAACAATGGAGTATATCAATTCAAAATTCTACCCTTGTTACCACTGCCATAATTAACTTACAGCACCAACAAAAGGCAGCTTCAGAGAGACTGAGATCAATTAGACCGTCAAAGCCCAACTCAAGAATGAATTCCTACATTAATTGTCTTAAAATGCAATAAGAAATACAAAAAATACGATTGCTGAATAATTACCCATCTAATTTTATTAGATCGGGATGCAAACATACAAAATTTCAAAGTTTGTACATCATTTCAAATCCATATTTTTGATTTAAAGCTGTCCAAGCTCAATCGGGAAAACGAATATTTCTCCCATTAAAGTTAATAAAAGATTAACAGCATTCAACTTTTCTTTAACAGACCTTCAATAATTACTCCTCCTTGTATTTTTTTTTACATATAGAAATGTTAACAATGGTTGTGACTGGGTAACAATACTTTTACTTCATCCTTCACAATATCTTGATATTAACTTTACAATATCTTGATACTGGATTTATGAATACTTTTCTCAACAGACAACAAGCCTCAAAAGAAACTTGTGATACATATTTTTGTAAATTTTGAGAAGAGTATTTATATTATTATCAGTAATTATACAGTATCTTGATATTTTGTTTCAAATAGATTTTTGTAATCTTGTTTTTAACTAGGCAATGTACTATAGAAATATTTTCAACCTAACTTTTGATAGATTTATTTTTCTATAAAATAGTATTTGTAAGGTTTGAAAATTAAGTATTGAACGCTTTCCCTATAAGAATCCCACCCACTGCTTTTACTTATCCTGCATATCTTATAGGAATCACTTTTCGTACATTCGGGGCAATACTTTAATAACTAAATTTACTGCAATCTAAATTACTTTTGAGTAAACGTATACAATTGATTAACAAATAAATATCATAGCTAATTAATGGTTTACAACTATACAAGCAGTTTGAACTAGAAAGGGCTACAAATGAAAATATTAAAATCGGATGTTTAGGATACATAAATGATTTTTCATTCAGTGTATAGTGCTTGTTATTATTTTTGAGTAAATACAATGATCAAGCAAATATCAAGCTTGAGTAGGTTGGCTTTGAGAATTGTAATTATGAAGAGGGAGTAGGGATTACCGCTTCTTGCTTATCAAATTACCGATACAATTTCTTCTATCCGTACTGCCTACTCCCTACTCCCTGATGTCTAATGTTTAGATTTGGGTTTGAAAGTAGAAGCAACATGCAACTCTTTCAATTGAGAAGCATCCACAACAGAAGGTGCATCTGTTAACAGGCAACTTGCTTGTTGGGTTTTAGGAAAAGCAATTACATCCCGAATTGATTCTTCCCCTGCCAATAACATAACCAATCTATCTAAACCGTAAGCAATACCACCGTGGGGAGGAGTACCGTATTCAAAAGCTTCTAAAAGGAAGCCAAATTTGTTGTACGCTTCATCCTGTGATAAGCCGATTGTTTCAAATACCTGCTCTTGGATTTCTCTTTGATAAATCCGCAAACTGCCACCACCAATTTCAAAGCCGTTAAAGACTAAATCGTAAGCTTGAGCGCGAGCGGTTTTTAAATCTTCTAAATCGTCAGGATGGGGAGCGGTGAATGGGTGGTGTAATGCTTCCAAGCGTTTTTGATCTGCATTCCACTCAAACATTGGAAAATCTGTAATCCAAAGTAAGTTGATTTTATCAGGTTCGATTAACTTAAATTCCTTGGCTACAAACTGGCGTAATCTATCTAAAGTTTTATTAACGGTATTAGAGTCGGCAGCAGCGAAAAGTAATAAATGTCCGGCTTTTGCATTAGTGCGTTGCAAAATTTCTTGTTTTTGTTCGTCGCTTAAATTATCTTTGATTGCACCTATGGTATCAATTTCACCATTTTCTTTAACGCGAATGTAAGCTAAACCTTTAGCACCGGCTTCGCTAGCTTCTTTAAAGATATCGCCACCGGGTTTGATACGGACATTAGAAATTACATCGCCGCCGGGGATGGGAAGAATTTTGATAATTCCGCCTTTAGCAACGGCATCGCGGAATACCTTAAAACCGCTGTCTTTGAGTAAATCCGAGACATTGACTAGTTCTAAATCATAGCGTGTATCCGGTTTATCGCTACCATAGCGTTCTATTGCTTCGGCATAAGTCAGACGTGGAAAAGAAGGCGGTAAATCGATATTTTTAACAGTTTTGAAAATATGAGCTACCAACTTTTCATTGAGTGCGATAATTTCCTCAACAGACATGAAACTCATTTCCATATCTAGCTGAGTAAATTCCGGTTGTCTGTCAGCACGTAAATCTTCATCGCGGAAGCAACGGGCAATTTGATAATATCGATCCGTACCCGATACCATAAGAATTTGCTTAAATAGTTGCGGTGACTGGGGTAAAGCGAACCAATCACCAGCATTAACGCGACTTGGTAAAAGAAAATCCCGTGCCCCTTCCGGAGTCGAACGAGTTAAAATGGGAGTTTCAATTTCGATAAAGTTTTCTTCATCTTCAAGGTAGCGACGAATAGCTTTAACAACTTGGTGACGTAACTGTAGATTACGCGCCATGCGTTCCCGACGCAAATCCAAGTAACGATATTTTAACCGCAAATCTTCCCGCACGGGTTCTGTATCGGCGGTAGAAACTTGGAAAGGTAATTGCGATCGCACTGCATTGAGCAGCTCAATCTTATCAATGTAGACTTCAATTTCACCAGTAGGCAAGCGGGAATTGAGGGAATCATCTGGGCGTTGGGATACTCTACCAGTGACTTTAACAACATACTCCGAACGCAGCGAATTCGCTTGTTCGTAAGAATCGGGAGTACGTTGTGGATCGCTGACAATTTGGACAATGCCACTGCGATCGCGCAAGTCTAAGAATATCACACCCCCATGATCGCGGCGACGGTCTACCCATCCATATAAAGTGACAGTTTCTCCGATATTAGATGAACGGATTTCGCCGCAATAGTAAGTTCGCATAAGTTTTACTTCTTAGTAGTCGAGCAGGGATTTTCAACTTTAAGTGAAAACTTTAATATTATATTGGTTAGTGGTTAGTTGGTAGTTGTTAGTGGTTAGTTGTTAGTTGTTAGCGGTTAGGAGTTAGGAGTTAGGAGTTAGGAGTTATGAGTAGCGAGTAGAAAGTAGTAAGTTAGTAATTAATTTTCTATCCCCTCTACCCCCTCTACCCCCTCTACCCCCTCTCCCTCTCCCCTATCCCCCAAAATAATAAAGACGCTGCGCGATCGCAACGTCTCTACAGAATAAATTTTTTATTGCTACTAAGGCTTTGGACGGGGTGCTGTTAAAACGTCCCAAGCTGCTTGGGCTGCGGCTTGTAATCGATCCCCAAGTTCTTGCACTTCTGCGACAATCGATTCAAAGTTCTTGGTTGCTTCATTTTGCACCATCTCGAAAGCATTTTCGATCCGGGCACGTTCGATCAGCTGGTTTTGTTCGATTGTTTCTCGGGCTTGACGTACTGCACTTAAGTAGGTTTCGCGGGTAAGTGTACCGGCAGATTGTGCTTCTGATTGAGCGCGTCTTTTCAGGGCTTCAATCAAAGCAGCAGTTTCATCTTTAACATCTTGGCTTTCCCCTGCCATTTGGCTTTCAACCATTTCGGTAGTTTGAGGACTGATTTCTACTGTTACTTTTGGTTCTGGATTGTTATCTGTCATGATTTTAGATACAGTTAAGGATTTATGAATTATGAATTATGAATTATGAAAGTGAAGACTGAAATTTAGCAGTTTCATGCGGTTAAGAATACATGAATTAGAACCGAAATACAATTTCGGTCAGTTCTAATAATCGACGATTACAAATCAATCTTCGCTATTCACGTTTAAACTTTTGTAGGTAGTTGTTGTTCTATCTTTAGTAATGCTTCAATCCTGGCTTCGGTGCTGGGATGGGTTCTAAATAAATTGCCCATAAATTTACCGCTTAAAGGATTAATAATTAATAGAGGCTCGAAAGCTGGGTTTGCTTGCATCGGCATTTGTCTAGCAGTCGCATCCAACCGCTGTAAAGCTCTAGCTAAAGCCCGAGGATTACCTGTTAATTTGGCTGAGCCAGCATCGGCAGAAAATTCTCGCGTGCGGGAAATTGCCAGTTGAATTACGCTTGCAGCCAAAGGGGCTAAAGTTACTGTCAATAACATTCCCAAAGGGTTCGCATTTCTATTGCCATCCCGCGAATTTCCACCAAACCATAAACTATAACTTACCATTTGCGCCAAAAAGGAAATTGCACCCGCGATGGTAGCACTAACGGCTTGGGTAAGGGTGTCGCGATTAATTATATGAGTCAGTTCGTGGGCTAGTACGGCTTCGAGTTCTTCTTCTGAAAGGATATCTAAAATCCCTTCAGTGACAGCGACAGCAGCATTTTCTGGATCTCTACCAGTGGCGAAAGCATTGGCATTGGAACCGGGAACTATATATACCTTTGGGGTAGGAATATTTGCTTTATTAGCTAGTTTCTCTACCATACGATAGAGTTGCGGCGCATCGCTTGGCAAAACGGGCTGAGCTCGATAAGCTGCCAAAGCGATTTTATCCGACTGGTACCAAGATACAAAATTAGTAACTGCTGCTATACCGATACCTACAATTAAACCCGCGCTACCGCCAATTATCCAATAACTAATAGCTATCAGAAGACAGCTCAGTGCTGCCAGTAAAGCACCTGTTTTTAATTGATTGTTCATATTTTTTCTCCTGAAGTATGCTGCATCTTAATAATTATTCTTTTAAATAACAGCATTACTTAACCCATACTTTGATTGTATCTACCTTTACTTAGAATTTTGGGTAGAGAACGCTAATAATTCAGTACGGTTTCGCGTACTGATACTTTTACAAAATCTTAGTAATTTTCTGAATAATCTTTATGAATTTGAGATTAATTTGATCTGATTTTCATTTGATACCATTAATAGCGCTTGCGAGTATCTACCTATAGGATTATTTTTTATTTGCCTTGAGATAATTTTTAGATAAATAAATTTTTTATCAACGAAGAAATTATAATTTTATAGTGAAGTCTATAGTAAAAATTGCCTATAGATGAATATTTTGTATCGTTTCAATTGCTAAAATAGACATTAGGAATGTAAGCAATTTGAAATGAGTAACCGTATGATTGCGCTTTATATATATTATCGGCACAATTCCCCGTAAATACAGCATAATCTGCGCGATTAGAAATACTATCAAAAAAACTGTAGATTTGATGAGCAGAGTAAAGCTGGTTATTGGTTGCGGTAACTATTCGCTGTCAAAATAAAGCGGATGAAAAACGATTGGAGAGAACATTATACTCCACGGATAATATTTGGAAGCTTGTAATTAACATCAAATTTTAAGGATAAACCGGATGGCTCAAAAGTTGAACAATGCAGGAGTTATAGGAAAAATGGGAAAAACTTTGCATGGATTTGCAGATTTTATTTTCAGCCCTTGGGTGAATGCATCTCTGTTTAAAAGAATGCAAAGAAGAGTAGAAGATTTAGAAAATAAGCTATATCAAACTTCTTCACAGACTGAATTATCTCAAGCGAAGACGATTAGCTCTTTGCAACAGCAGCTTGACATTTTAGAAGAAAGTACAAACAGTCGTTTAGAAAAAATTCTCAACTACGAACTACACTCACGGGTTTCAGAGGCAATTCAAAAGCAGGTAGATTTTATTACTAAAACTATCAAACCAACTGTAGAAGTATTAATAAGAGAATTAGAAGATAAAAAGTTATCTCATGTAGGAATTTTAAATCTTAAAGAAGTTCAACAAAGACAAGACAAACTACGTTACTCATTAGAATATCTGGAAAAAGAATTAGCAGCATCGCTTCCAGAATTAGAATCGCAAAGGGCTGGATGTATAGAAGGAGGAAGATGGTTATTAGCCAATAGAATCGAATTAGCCCAAACAGTGGCTCGTGAATTATTAACTCAAGAGCATCCTCATATAGAAGAATTTTGTCGTAACATCAGCAAATATCTCAAACTAATTGGTAGCTGCATGGAAAATGAAATTGAACCCCGCTTGGTTTACAAAGGAGTAGTTACCCATTACGAACCACCAGTTGAGATATATTTGAAAGCATTTGAGTTAATTAGAAGTAAGTATATCCACGATTGGCAAACATCAGGTGTTGTGTCCGATAAAGCAATTGATGAGTTAAAGGGTTACTTAGACTACTTAATCGACTATTTTATCAACGTCTTAATCTAATAGAAGCGACTTTTTAATATCTTCCTCGATTGCAACTCGCGATCGCGCATTTTCAGTTTCGATTTCCGACAAAATATTAAGCATCACCCGAATGAGCTTGGCTTGCTGCCAGCATTTTTCTGCTTCTAACTGAGTAGCCAAATCCTGCAATGTTTTTATCAAAGCTGCATTATATTCCTGATAACGCCGATCTAAAAACTGATGTTGAGTCATAAAATAATTTGAAGACGGCACAATCATTTTTACTTTAAATAGTGATATACCCAGGATTTAGCAGATAAAAATTTTATAAAAATAGATTAAATTTTCATGAATAAGGAGTAGGGGGGAGAGGGGGTAGAATTTATAATTCCCAATTCCTAACTCCTAACTCCTAACTCCTAACTCCTAACTCCTAACTCTTCTTCAAACATCCACTTTGTAACCTAAATCTAATTCATCGCCGGGAACACCACGCACGCCCCAGTTATGTTTCGGTGTTTCAAAGATAGTAATAGGACTTACGCAGCAATAACGGAAAGTATAGTGTTCCAGACATTCTAGATCCCCCCAACCCCCCTTTTTAAGGGGGGCTTGCGTAAGTCCTAAGTAATTTCGATATCATTCAAAGAAATACGAAATAAGAATCGTTAATACGTTTAATAAGTAAACGTATTAAGTTTTTCTTTGCTTCAACGGAACGTCCTTCAAACATACTAATTTCAATAATTAAATAGCTTTGGCTTCTATCCGGTGGAAAGATAAAATCCGATTTATCCATTGGGAAAAAGCGATGAAAACGTTTTTGGGTAGGATATTGCAACGCATCCACAAAACAAGTATGAATTACTATACTAAGTTGACTTTTGATCGGATTTAACTACTCGCTAACACCGTAAATTTTAGTTTGAGGCATGATATTATCAGTTAGCAGTTAGCAGTTATCAGTTATCATTCATCTTTTGTTGATAGTAGCTTTGCAATAAATTTTCTAATTGCGCTTCTGGACAACATTCAATTAATGCTTCAAACACTTCATATAATTTAGCTGCACCATCTCCTAACAACGGACTTAATCCCCAAACATCCTGTACCCAGTCTTGAGGATCGGTTTCTTCAAAAATCATCCGTTCTAAAAGTTGTTTTGCTTCAGTTTTTGAAATAGCCATTTTTAGTTAATTATCAATGAACAATTATCAATTATCACCCTTCAAGTGCGGTTCATCAATTATCAATGAACAATGCACTATGCACAATCAAAATTTGATAACTGTTCACTGCTAACTGTATGTCGCTGTCGCGCCACGCTACGCTACACTGATTACTGATTCCCGATTTCCCAATAGTATAGAGTTACTTGTTCATCTTCTTCCTCTTCTTTTACAGTGAGCGTTAATTGCTGTAACGGTTGCCAGTCTCCCATATCGAAGTCACGAGAAATTATTTTCGTACCCGGTTTAAGTTGTTTCCATAATTGGGGACGCAATCTTAAATTAAGATGGGGTAGCAAATAAATAAATATTACTGTTGCATCAGTAATATTACTAGAAAATAAATCTTGCTGGTAAAACTCTAATTGTTTATCAACACCATGAATGAGAGCTTTTTGTTTAGCCTGTTCAATTCTTTGAGGGTCAATATCGATACCAACACCATGACTTCCATACTGTTTTGCAGCAGTGATTAAAATACGTCCATCTCCACTACCCAAGTCGTAGAGAATATCTTGGGAATTGATTTGGGCTAATTTAAGTATGGCTTCTACAATCTCTTGGTTGCAAGGGATATAGGCTATGTCTGGTTTTGTATGCGTCATTCGATTTTGGATTTTCTTCTTTTTTTAGGACTTACGCAGCAATCACAAGAAATGTAGTGTTCCAGACATTCTAGATCCCCCCAACCCCCATTAAAAAGGGGGGCTTGCGTAAGTACTGTTTTTTATACTTCCTGTTCCCTGTTCCCTATTGCCTACTAACTTTAGACATCAAGTTAGTTAAAACCCCTTGTGAATCATAAAGAATTTTACAACCGCGACTAACTACGTTAAAAGTACCCGAATCGATGGGGTTAATTGATGCCCATGTTGGTAAACCAAAACTAATTTCAACTTTTATATTGTTAAATTCGTTATTTAAACTAGTTAAATAAATATGTCTTGACCAGACTACACCATATTGAGCATCATTAAACGTTAGAATTTTGTAATTAACGAATTCCCAATTTATTTCATGCATCCAATCATGATTTTGACGGAAAAATTCTGGGTTAGAGCTAATAACCATTAAATTAATATCGGAATCTGTTGTTGCTTCCCCCCGTGCATAGGAACCCACTAAAGCTAATGCTAAAATTTCCGAGCGTGTTTCTGCCCAGTTTGCTACTGTTTCTAAAATCGAATCTATTAAATAAATATCCAATTAAATATGGTTCTTTAGTAGTTAGTATGCTGTTGGGCATTTAAACTATATAATCTAAATCATTTTAATTCTTGTGGGGTGGGCATCCCTGCCCGCTTTAATCACTTTTTGCTCCGTTGCTTTTTTTGTAAATATCTACTGAAGATAAGCTAAGTCTTATTACTCATTTGCTCGCGAATGGCAGTTAAAATTTTATCTTCAAAATCGGATTCATTAAGAGTTGCAATTACTGGATTTGAATGTTGATGGCGGCGGTTTAAATAAACTTGAAGTGCTGCTTTATCGTTGCGATTTTTAACCAAATACTTTTTTAATTGCTTGTCGGACATTTGAGTATAGTTTGGGGGATTCATTAAAATACTTCTCCATCAATGGTTACTTCAAACTCGATGTCTTCCTGCTCACCCGCTAATATGTATAAATTTAACGTGCGCTGGTCTAAGTAAACAAGGTGAATTGGCTGAAGCATTACGAAGGTTAACTGACACGTTATTGTGTACAGACATTTTAATTGTTCTTCTGTAGGCATTTTTCCAGTTCAATCCTCTTGTTGCTGGGTTTATCCTACAGACTGTGGCGATAGAGTTTCAAGCAGTGATGCTTACATTAATGGAATGGGCATGGGGGATGGGGCATTGGGCATAGGGTATTTTGAATTCGGGGTTTAGGATTATTGTTCGCTGAAAATGTTGCTCAAGCAAATTTCGAATACCGTACAGGTAAAGTTTTTCGTGGCTCCGTCACCGAAATTATGGACGAGTTGAATAAGTGAAAACTTTAGTTTTTGCATCTTCCTTTAAAAGGGCGTATAAGCGATAAATTAAGCGACAGCCTGAACTCAAAGAGCAAATTGAGGAACGGCTTACCCTTTTAGCAAATGACCCATTCGAGCCTTTATTACAAACCCATAAACTTAAAGGCAAGTTATCTGGTGCTTGGGCTTGTTCGGTAGAGTATGACTGTCGGATAGTGTTTGAATTTATAACAAATGAGAATTCTGGGGAAGAAGAAATTTTATTAATAGATATTGGAACTGATGATGAAGTATATTAAAGTCTTAATTTTTATCGTCTGAGTGAAGAAAAAGCTTTCTTGTATCGTAACGCACTGCTATTTCTTGAAACAGAACCTATATAAGCTGTTATATAAATAGGTTGATAGAAAGCAGAAGTATAAGATACGTCATTAAAAATAAGCATAAGCACCAACTTTTATTCTGTTTGGAGAAAATCTAAAGACTACTTGTAAAAACATTAAAGTAAGCTCAGATTCTTATGTTAATATTTCCCAAATTTTTGTGATGAATAACGCTTAATAAGTATTATTTATATCGAAGCTAGCAAAATTTTTTTGATAATCATAGTCAGGCAAAATGCCTGACATAAATTTCAAATTTCAAACTTTAAACTTTAAACTTTAAATTTCTGGGTAATCCGCTTCATTGCTTCTTCTACATTTTCTCTGCTATTAAAAGCTGAAATTCGGAAATATCCTTCACCCGCAGCACCGAAACCGGAACCGGGTGTACCTATTACATTGCAAGTATTAACTAATTTATCGAAGAAGTCCCAACTGCTTAACCCTGAAGGTGTTTTTACCCAGACGTAAGGTGCGTTAACTCCTCCGTAAACTTGCAATCCCGCAGCGGTGAGTTTTTCGCGGATGATTTTGGCGTTTTCTAAGTAGAAACTGACGAGTTTTTTAATTTGCTCTTGCCCTTCTTTGGAATAAACCGCTTCTGCACCGCGCTGTACTATATAAGATACGCCGTTAAATTTGGTAGATTGACGACGATTCCACAGTTTCCACAGTTCGACATCGGAACCGTCGGAAGCCTTTGCGGTGAGTGTTTTGGGTACTACCGTCAAAGCGCAGCGGGTTCCAGTAAAGCCTGCATTTTTAGAAAAAGAACGAAATTCGATCGCGCAATCTCTAGCACCTTCAATTTCGTAAATGGAATGGGGAAGTGAAGAGTCGGTGATATAGGCTTCGTAGGCTGCATCGAAGAAGATAATTGAGTTATTGGCTTTTGCGTAATCCACCCAAGCTTTTAAATCTTGTTTGCTAGCTGTGGCTCCCGTGGGATTGTTGGGGAAGCAAAGATAGATTAAATCAACTTTTTGGTCGGGAATCTGAGCGGTAAAATTATTTTCAGCAGTTACTGGTAAATATACTAAGCCTTCATATTCACCGCTTTTCTTAGCATCTCCTGTATTACCTGCCATGACGTTGGTGTCAACATAAACAGGGTAAACGGGGTCGGTGACGGCAATAGTATTGTTTTTACCAAAAATATCGAGAATATTACCCGTATCGCATTTGGAACCATCAGAAATAAAGATTTCCGAGGCATCAATTTCGCATCCCCGCGCCTGGAAGTCGTGATGGGCAATCTTTTCGCGCAACCAACCATAACCTTGCTCGGGGCCATAACCTTTAAAGGTTTCTCGGTTACCCATTTCCTTGGTAGCTTCTATCATCGCAGTGCGACAAGCTTCCGGTAATGGTTCGGTAACATCACCAATTCCTAACTTGATGATTTTAGCATTGGGGTTAGCTTCAGCAAAAGCATTTACTCTCCGGGCAATTTCAGGAAATAAGTAACCTGCTTTCAGCTTCAAATAATTGTCGTTAATAGTTGCCATAGTAGTTCGATGAGCGCATAGTTTCTCAGCTTACTGCAAAGTGGAGGGGATGGGGAGAGGGGGAGATGGGGAGATGGGGAGATGGGGAGATGGGGAGAGGGGGAGATGGGGAGAGGGGGAGAGGGGGAGATGGGGAGAGGGGGAGATGGGGAGAGGGGGAGATGGGGAGATGGGTAGACATTTAAACTCCTAACTCCTAACTCCTAACTCCTAACAACTAACAACTAACAACTAACAACCAACTACTAACAACTAACTACTAACTCCTAACTGTTTACAATGCCCATTCCAAAATATATGTATAATTACTGACATATTTTATGGTTTTTTAATATTATAGAAATGACGAACAATCGAGGGTGTGTATGTCTACCGGACAAATAGATACAGGATGCTCGTCTTATCAGGATAATCGCAAATTGTTTGTTGTAGGCATTGGCGCATCTGCTGGTGGTTTACGGGCAATCGAAGAGTTTTTCAAAAATATGCCTGCTGATAGTGGTGGGGTGTTTGCGATCGTGCAGCATCTTTCTCCTGATTTCAAGAGTTTAATGAAGGAAATATTGCAGCGACATACTCGGATGGAAATTCATCGAGTGACAGATGGTATGAATTTGGCTGCTAATTCTATTTATTTAATTCCATCAGATAAAAATCTGATTGTAGTGGCACAGAATAAGTTTCGTTTACTCGATAGGGAAGATAAAAAGCATTTAGGACCAAATTTTCCGATTGACTTATTTTTTAATTCTTTAGCAACAAACTATCAAGAAAATGCAGTTGGAGTAATTTTATCTGGTACGGGAAGTGATGGCTCTGTAGGTTTACAGGCAATTAATCAAGCTGGCGGTATTGCTTTAATTCAAGATCCATCAACTGCTGAATTTGATGGTATGCCATCGAGCGCGATCGCAGCATTGAATTTACAAAAATTACCTCAGAAAAATCTCAAGCCGATGATAACTCAAATTGATTCTCCTGCTGAATTAGCGCAGCTAGTTTATGATTATCTGCTTTCTCCTGCATCAATGCGGCAAAAATATCTTAATTCTAATTTGGGCTTAGATGATGTTAAGCTCAAGCAAATTACTGATATATTGTCTCAATACCAACAAGTCAATTTCTCGTTTTACAAACACAGTACTCTATCAAGACGAATCTATCGTCGTTGTTCTGCTAATTCTTGCACTAATGTAGGGGAATACATCCAAGTTTTACAAAAGTCTGATGATGAGAAGCAGGCTTTATTTGAAGATTTATCAATTACGGTAACAAGCTTTTTTCGAGATACAGCAGCTTGGGAATATTTATCAGAAAAAGTCATTCCAGATTTAATTGAGAAGAGTCAGCCAGATGAAGAATTAAGATTTTGGGTGAGTGGATGCGCTACGGGAGAAGAAGCTTATTCTTTAGCCATTTTAATTGATGAAGCTTTAGAAAATTCGCCAAAAAAATTACGAGTTAAAATTTTTACTACAGATATTAATCAAAATGCTTTAGAAACGGCTGCTATTGGTATTTATCCTGCAACTATTGCTAAGAATGTCGATCCTGAAAGATTAGAAAAATATTTTATTAAGCAGAAAAATTCATTTCAGGTAACGCGAAAATTACGAGATATGATGATTTTTGCTACTCACGATTTAACAACTGATGTGGGTTTTACTCGGATAAATTTGATTAGCTGTCGTAATATATTAATTTATATGCAGCCAGAATTACAGCGTAGAGTGCTGCAAAATTTGCATTTTTCTCTCAGAAGTCAAGGGATTTTATTTTTAGGAGATTCCGAACATTTGGGTACTTTAGAAGATGAATTTATTCCCATAAGTAAGAAACATAAACTTTACAACAAACGACGAGATGTTAGTTTACATATACCTGCAATTTCTATAGATAAGCCAGAGAAAATTAGTAAATTTGCAATTTCAAATATATCTAGTGGTAAAAACAAGCAAAATAAACGGGAATTAATCCTAGAAAATGTATTAAAAACCTTCTTAAATGCTAGTAAAGCCACCTGCTTAGTTGTAAATCACCAGAATCAAATAGTAGAAATTTTTGAAGATTTAGCGAAAGTACTAAAAATACCTATAGGAAAATTGACAAATGATGTAACGCAACTTGTATTGCCATCTTTACAATTACCTTTAAATACGGCTTTATATAGAGTACGCAAGGAAAAACAAAGCGTCACTTATAAAGGAATAAAATTAGTTGAAGAAGATAATGTCCGCACAATGCAATTAAAAGTGGATTTTTATGAGGATAACAAAGTTTCGGGTGACTTATTTATGGTGAGTTTGTCAGAAGAAAATATATCAATACCGCTTATAAAAGGAGAACATTTTCAACCTGACTCTCAAGCCTCAGAGCGAATTTCGCAACTAGAATATCAATTACAGCAAGCTGAAGAAAGTTTTAAAACCCTGATTCAAGAATTAGAATCTATTGATGAAGAGCATCAAGCTGCTAATGAAGAACTAACTGCTTCTAATGAAGAGTTACAAAGTACAAATGAAGAATTACAGTCGGTAAATGAAGAGCTTTATACAGTAAATTCCGAATATCAGTTAAAAATTAATGAATTAATTGAACTAAACGAAGATATTAATAATTTACTTAGAAGCACGAATATCGGAGTTGTATTTTTAGATAAAAATCTCAGAATCCGTAAGTTTACTCCGGCTGCAACTGTTGCAATCAATCTAATAGAAACAGATATTAATCGTCCTTTAAAACATCTCAGTCATAATCTCGATTGTGGTAATTTTATTGAAATCATTCAGGAAGCTGCTCAAAGTGAAAAATCATTAGATTTAGAAGTCAAACTTGCTGATTGTGATAAATATTTATTGATGCGGATTAATCCTTATATTAAAGATAATGGTAGTTTTGATGGTGTAGTACTTAGTTTTATTGACATTAATGAAATTAAAACGGCTCAAAATCAACTACAAGAAACTTTTGATGCACTGCAAGAAGCCAACACAAAATTGAATCAAAAACAAGCAGAATTTGAAGCTATTTTTAATTCTTTACCCGATGCTCTTATCTTTACCGATACGGCTAGGCAAATAAGAATGCTTAATCCCGGATTTACTAATTTGTTTGGCTATCAAAGTGAAGCTTTAATTGGCAGAAGTCCAGAAATATTGTATGCAAATTCAGAAGATTATTCTGCATCTAAAATAGAGTTAAGCGATATCAACTGCGATATTAATATTGAATCCTGCGAAATTAAACCTGATGAAATTAACTTTCGTCGTCGCAATCAAGAAATTTTTGTCAGCGAAACTTTAAAAATTCCCGTTAAAGATAATCAAGGTAACGTTTTCGGGTTTTTAAAATTGATTCGAGATGTAAGCTCTCGCAAACAAGCTGAAGCTGCTTTACGTAATAGTGAAGAAAGGTTTCGCAATCTTTATTTAAGAACGCCGGTGATGCTACATTCTATGAATAAAGATGGTAAAATTATCGATGTAAGTAACTATTGGCTTGATAAATTAGGTTACGAACGTCAGGAAGTTATCGGTAAAAAATTTATTAATTTCCTCACTTGTGAATCCCGAAATTACGCACAAGATATTCTACCCGAATTTTTCCGTAATGGTAGCTGTTGGGACATTCCCTATCAATTTGTATGCAAAAATGGCGAAGTAATTGACACTTTGCTGAGTGCGATCGCCGATAAAGATGAAGAGGGAACTATAATACGCACGTTAGCAGTAATCATCGACATTACCGAGCGCAAACAAGCAGAAGCTGCGTTACGTGAAAGTGAAGCTCGGTTCAAAACTATGGCTGATAGCGCTCCCGTACTTATTTGGATGAGTGATGCGAATGGTAAAGCGGTATTTTTCAATAAAGCATGGTTGGAGTTTACTGGGAATAGTTTAGAGCAGCAACTTGGTGATGCTTGGTTGGAAAGTATTCACCCTGAAGATCGAGATTTATGCGATGAAACTCTATGCAACGTCAGTAATGAAAGTCAACCGATTGAAATACAGTTCCGTATTCGAGGGATTGCTGCACAATATTATTGGATGCTGGGTAGACAAGCTCCTCGCTTTAATAACGACGGTGAAATAATTGGCTATATTGGCTCGTGCATTGATATTACCGAAATTAAAAATGCTAAAGAACAGCTTTATCGAGCTAATTATCAGTTAGAAAAAAATACCATACAATTATCTCGCGCTAAAGAAGCAGCAGAAAGCACCAATCAAGCAAAAAGTTCTTTTATCGCTCATATGAGCCACGAATTGAGAACACCTTTAAATGGAATTTTAGGCTTTGCTCAAATTCTTCAAGCAGATGATACTCTTACCAAAGAGCAACAGAAAAAAATCGATACTATTCATCAATCCGGCGAGCATTTATTAACATTGCTCAACGATATTTTGAATTTGTCAAAAATTGAAGCCAATCAGTTAGAGTTAGAACTCAAAGATATACCATTTCCACTGTTTATAGAAAAAATAAATTCTATAATTAATGTCCGCGCTCAACAAAAAAATATTACTTTCAAATATGAAGCTTTATCATCTCTACCTGCTGTAATTAGAGGTGATGAAACTCGTTTAAGACAAGTACTCCTTAATTTATTAGGTAATGCTGTTAAGTTCACCGATCGAGGTAGCGTTAATTTTTATGTCGGTAAATTAGCAGATTGCGAAGAATCCACTCAAAATTGTAAAGACTGTCTGATTCGTTTTAAAATCGAAGATACGGGAATTGGTATACCTCCAGAAAAAGCAAATGAAATATTTTTACCGTTTCATCAATTAATACAAGATGATTCTATTAATGAAGGTAGCGGATTAGGTTTGACTATTAGCCAAAAAATCGTCAATCTCATGGGGGGAAAAATTATGGTAGAAAGCACCCCAGAAAAAGGAAGTACTTTTTATTTTGACATTTGTGTTTTAGAAGTAGAAAATATTCAAATTAATCCAGATATAAATTTAGAAATACAGCCTATAGGTATTAAAGGTGAACATCCAAAAGTGCTAGTTATAGATGACAATAAAACTAATCGCGCTGTTGTCGTTAGTCATTTAGAAAAACTAGGTTTTGAAATTGATGAAGCTATCAACGGTAAACAAGGGTTAGAAAAAGCTGAAAGTTTTAAACCCGATTTAATTTTAATGGATTTAGTCATGCCAGGTATGGATGGTTTTGAAGCAACCAAAGCTTTAAGAAATAATCCTCAATTTAAAGATTTGCCAATTATCGCGGTTTCTGCTAATGCGATGTTTGATGCCCAACTTTCTAGCTACCGCATCGGATGTAATGCTTTTTTATCAAAACCTATAGACTTAAAGCTACTAACAAAATCCATAGCCCAATTTGTAGAAATAGAATGGGTTTATCCGCAGTCTTCTAAATCAACATCATCCACTGAAGACAAACAACTTCAAGAAATTACTGCTTACCAAGATACTAATACCTCGGAGTCTATAGTAGCTCCATCGCACGAGCAACTATCACAACTCATACATTTAACTCAAATGGGAGATATTGAAGCGATTATTGAGCAAGCAGAGCATCTTGAAGAATTAGATACTAAGTACCTTCCATTTATTAAGAAAGTTTGCGAACTTGCTCAAAGTTTTCAGCAACACAAATTACTTAAATTTCTGGAAAGTTTCCTCGAATAAGCGGGGTTTGAGTGTAATTCAGTATTTTCACTATTGAATATCTGTAAAATTACTGTGAATATTTAAATGTAAACTATATTACATTTAAGATTACTGGAGACTTTAATTACGTATATACTTGTCTTCTGAATAATAGTATTTACTATAGCGTTCATAACTTGAGTACTATATACCCAAAAACTTTATAATTTATTTTTTATCAGTTAAAGTTCTTTTTGCTGAAATAATAACTTATTTGCAATAAATTTTTGACTGCATATATAGTTATGTGGGTAATATTGATGCAAGTTTCATTTGTGCCGACTTATTTACATATTCTAACTACAAATTCTGAAATTATATTAATTAAAATAATTTTCTAATTACCTAATTTAGAATAATTTGCTAATTAGATGATGTATATCTACCAAAAGTATTATGTTCGCTAAATCAGATAATAAAAATGAGGAATATAAAGGAATAGTATTAGTAGTTGATGATACTCCTAATAACTTAAACGTACTATTTAGCCATTTACGCTCGGCAGGATTTAAAGTATTAGTTGCTCAAACTGGTAATAATGCTCTTAAAAGTGCAGAATATAGTAAACCCGATTTAATTTTGCTTGATATCTTAATGTCTGGCATAGACGGTTTTGAAACTTGTCGTCGCTTGAAAAGTAACCATTTAACTAAAGACATCCCCGTGATATTTATGACTGGGTTGTCGGATAGTATTAATAAAGTACGTGGATTTGAACTAGGTGCTGTAGACTACGTAACTAAACCAATTCAAAAAGAAGAATTAATTGCTCGCATTCAAACTCACATTAGTTTGGAAAAATGTCGTCATAATTTGGTAGAACAAAACGCTCTTTTACAAAAGCAAGCACGGCAAGAAAAACTTTTATTTCAACTTTCCGAACGAATTCGCGATTCCTTGGATGTTCATTTTATTATACAAACTGCTGCTAAAGAAATTTTACAGTTTTTAGAATGCGACCGTGTTATTATTAGTCGCTTAGACAATGAGTATAGTTATATCGAAGAACAAGCTATTAAGCCTGGTATATTAGAAATACCTTATGAAAGCATTGTAGATAAGTATTTTATTCAAGATGAAAAAAGTGTTGCCCAATTTATTAAAGGCGAAATTAAAGCAATAGATGATATTGAAGAGTCAAATTTAGACGACTTATTTTTGAAAAATCTACAGGATTTTGAAGTTAAAGCTGCTTTAACTATACCCATTCTTTTCAAAAGCAACAAAAACCACGATAATTTAACATCTAGGACAAGTTTATTATGGGGATTCCTTACAATACATCAATGTACTAATGCTAGAAAATGGGAAGTTGACGAAATCCAATTTATCAAAACTTTGGTAAATCAATTAGCAATCGGAATTCAGCAGGGAATTTTATATCATAGGCTGAGTGCAGCCAACATAGAACTAAAAAAGCTTGCTCTATGCGACCCCTTAACTAAAGTATATAATCGCCGTTTCTTTGATGATAAATTGTCTCAAGAATGGAACCGTTTGCGGCGTATTCCTTCACCGTTATCTATAATTATGTGCGATGTTGACTGCTTCAAATCGTACAATGATACTTACGGACATCAAGCAGGAGACAAATGTTTGCAAATGATTGCCGATGCTATTTGTAGTATGGCAAAGCGTCCGGCGGATTGCGTTACTCGATATGGAGGAGAGGAATTCGCGATTATTTTGCCTTATACTCCAGCGCAAGGTGCTTTGAAAGTAGCAAAAGCTATTAGAAATAAAATAAAAGAATTAAATATTACTCATAGTAGTTCCTCCGTATCTTCAATAGTTACTGTTAGCATGGGAATTGCTGGTTCAATTCCTAGTAATGAAGACAATCCTGTTTTATTAGTAGAAGCTGCCGACCATGCTTTATACTTAGCAAAAGCACAAGGGCGAAATAGAGAACAAATATATATGCACGATATATCTAGAGAAAAATCTAGAAAGAATTCTCAGTTATTATGGGTAAAGAAATTACGTCAGGCTTTAGAAAAAAACAGGTTTCGTTTATACACCCAGCCAATTATTCCTTTAAATAAGGATAATAATAAAATACATTATGAAGTTCTGCTGCGACTACTAGATGATAACGGTAAAGTCCTCATGCCGGAAGAATTTTTAGAGATAGCCAACCTTTATTCAATGATGCCTAGAATCGATTTGTGGGTAATCGATAACCTATTTAATTATTTAACTAATACTAAATTTACTAGTTGGGACAATGTATGCTTCTCTGTCAATATTTCTGGTGCATCTTTAAATGATAATGAATTTTTTAGATATTTATATCAGAAGTTTCAACACCACAAGCTGCCTCCACAATTATTCTGTTTTGAAATTACAGAAACTATAGCAATTAATAATTTATCTCAAGCATCAAAATTTATAAACACTCTTAAATCTTTAGGATGTTCCTTTGCTTTAGATGATTTCGGTAAAGGAATGTCATCGTTAACTTATTTAAAAAATCTTCCCGTAGACTATTTAAAAATAGACGGTTCATTTATCAAAGAAATTCATGACGAAACAGTTACTAAAGAAATGGTAAAGGCTATACATTATTTAGCAAAAGCTCTTGGAATTAAGACAATAGCAGAATTTGCCGAGAATCAAGATATTGTTGATGTTTTAAAAGAATTGCATATTGACTACGCACAAGGTTATCACTTCGGTAAACCTAGTTTAATTAACTGTTCTTCTTTTCCTATTTTAGAAGCAGCTTGTTGAACAGCGAACAGTTAGCAGTTGCAATTTACTAAATACTAAATTACAACTTATGCACTTAGATATTTGAAATCGCCATAATCCCCTGTTCCCCCTTCCCTATTCCCTATAGCCATTCTTCTCGCTCTTCGCTTCTTAGTTTTCAAAATCAAACAACTGAGTATCGGCAAGGTGAAAAAGAACATAGTCTTACCTTCAGGAATGATTTTTTAACCAGGAGAAAAAACTTCTAACTTTTAACTTATATATCTCAGTGTATTTTCGTAACCTTTACAAAAACTTTATTTTCTCAGTAAGGAATAATTATTTATCTAGTTGTTTTTACGGTTAAGATGCAATACATAACTGAAATTTCCCTTGAATAAGTTTTGCAAATAAAGCTCACAAATCAAAAACTTACCAAAAAAACGTAAAAATACTTATGTATTATTTGATGTAAATATAACGATTAAAAGGTTTAATTTTCATGTTTAAACAGATTAAATGTGCTGCTTTAGCATTGGTTGCAACTTCAGCTATATTACCAATGGCACCTCCTGTTGAGGCAGCATTGTCAAAAACTGCTCAAGAATCTTTAGCAGAAATTCAAGCGAAAATACCTAAAGAAGATTTAATAGCAGGTCGTTATCGCCGCGTGCGTCGTCGTCGCGTTCGCTATCGTCGTCGTCCTCATCGTCGCGTTTACCGTGGCCATCGTCGCCGCGTTCGTCGCCCTGTAAGAGTAATTCGTCGTCGTACCTGCTATCGCGGGCGTTACGAAACCGTATGTCGTTACCGCACTTATCGTCGCTAACGATACTAAGTTGACCGGATTTCAGATTGTGAAATATCGGTCACTATTTAACAGTTATTCTTCACTGCTCAACCCGAATTGTTTTGCAAGGATATTATCGACGACTCGTTTGGGAAGTAATCTGGCAAGCGTCCAATCAAAGAAATGGTTTGGAACAATCGGATAACGAACTTTCGGTTTTGCAGTTGTTAATGCTTTGAAAATCAGGCTTCCTACTGCTTCTGCTGGATAACCCGAACGTCCTTTTTCCAATGCATAATCTAAAAACTTCTTACTTGAAGCTGCAAATTCGGTATTTTCGTATGCAGAAACATCCATTTGTTCGGCTTTATCCCAAATTGGTGTGACTACCGAACCTGGTCCAATTATAATTACATCTATTCCATAAAGTATAAGCTCGCGTCGTAACGCTTCGGAAAATCCTTCTAATGCAAATTTTGATGCGCTATAAGCACCTAGAAATGGCGTTCCAATCTTACCACCAACCGAACTTACATTAATAATTCTTCCCGGTTTACCTTTAAAAGTCGAATTAGTTCCTAATAAAGGTAAGAAAGCCTGAGTAACAATTAACTGCCCAATTAAATTGACTTCAATTTGTTTGCTAAATTCTGCAATAGGCTGGTGCATTAAAGGACCACCTTTAGCAATACCAGCGTTATTTACCAAACCAAGTAAGTTATTACCATTGATTTGATTGCCAACTTTAACCGCAGCTTCACGTACAGATTGTTCATCAGTAACATCGAATATTAAAGGTGTAAAGCGATCGCCAAATTCGTCAGTTAAACGTTTTGCATCTTCAGATTTACGAACGCTGCCAAATACATGAATTCCTTTACTAGTTAGTACTTTGAGGGCACCCCAACCGATACCTGTGGAAACGCCCGTGATGACAACGCTTTGCATATTTTTAAAGAGTTATTAGTTAAGAATTAGGAGCCATCTTAGCTTTTTTAACTTTTATCTATTGTTCGCTGTCTACTTTTAATCGCCGATAAAATTATTTTATTAAAAGCTTTGTAACTTAAATCTTGCACCAGTATCAGAAACTCGGTTTCAATAGTATTTCACAACAACAGGACTTACGCAATTGTCACAATAAGTGGATGTGCAAAATTAATTGTTTCATTATTCGCTGCGCGTTAACGTAGCGTCTCCCGGAGGGAGATATTTTAATCGCCAGGTGAGAATCAAATTTAACTTTCACAAGAAACCGGGTTTCTTTAAGCAGAAATAATAGAAATAGGAGCCAAAACCAGTATTTTTCTATCTTGAAAGTATAATAGTTGTTTTTTATACTCCCTATTTGCTGTTTTGATCGGTAAACAACGCAATTAAAATATTTTAAGCCTATTAAATATATTTAAAATTTAAAATTAATACGTAATTACATCCTCATAAATGTATAAATAAATAGTAAAATAGAATAATAGAATCAAAGCACTGATATAAAAAAGTATCTAATTTTATCTTTGCTTTCGACTAAAGTTATTTGCGGTGTACCAACACAAAAAAATTGCATCACCCATAGTATTCTCGATTTTACTTATATTTTCAGGTAATAAAAAATCTTTAAGAAGTAATAGAAACAAGGCTGTAAGTTAATATAAAATGAAATCTCAAAAGTCCTTATTTGTTGCGTTGCTACTGCTATCCATTTCTACAATTAGTTGTAGTAAAACCAATAATTCCGTCATCAAAAACTCTTTACTAGCTAAAACCAGCCATAGCCAAACTTTTTATAAAGCAAAAGATTACTTCAACCAAGCCGAAAAGAAAGTTCAACAGGGTAACTTAGAAGGAGCAATTAATAGTTATAATCACGCTATCCAAATTAATCCCAAGTTTATCGAAGCTTACAATTCCCGTGGTTTAACAAATCGAAAATTAAAGAATTATAAACAAGCAATTTCTGATTACAGCGAAGCAATCAAAATTAATCCCAGATATGCCGAAGCCTTTAACAATAGAGGTTTGGCTCATTATTATCTCAAAGATTATAAAAATGCGATCGCCGATTTTAGCGAAGCAATCAAAATTAATCCCAAACTGGCTACAGCTTATAGCAACCGGGGTCTTGTATATCGCAATTTAGATGATTATCAAAAAGCTATGAACGATTACAACAAAGCTATTAGGTTAAACCCCAAATATGATACAGCCTATAATAATCGTGGCAACGCTCACAACCATTTAAAAGATAATCAAAAAGCGATCGCCGATTTTAGCCAAGCAATTATACTTAATCCTCGAAATACCAATGCTTTTAATAATCGAGGTTTTGTTTATACCGAATTAAAAGACTATCAAAAAGCAATTGTTGATTTTACTCAAATAATCGAAATAGATTCTCAAAACAGCTTAGCCTATTATAATCGGGGTTTTGTCTATGAAAAATTAGGAAATAAACCCCAAGCAATTGCAGATTTCAAAAAAGCAGCAAATCTTTATCAACAGCAGGGAAATCAGGAAGACTATCAAGACGCACTCAAACAAATTGAAAAGTTAAGTCATAAGAGTTAGGGAAGAGGGAACGGGGAATAGAAAATGTACTTAATCAAGTTAATGCAAAACTAATTTAAAAAAAGTAGAAATGCGGTAAGTATTTCTGCTTTTTTTATAATGCACAAATATCATTAATCCTTATCAACCTCAAAAAATCTATCACAAAATAATTTGTTCTCAGTAATTAAAAATACTATGTATTCTATTTGACTTGTAATCTATATGCACTGGGATGTAGGTTTTTGTATTGATAGCAAGTTTCCTTAGTTACAACCAAAAGTTATGAAAATTTTATACTGCATTTTGCCGCTATTGATTTCAGTAGCGTCACCTTCGTTTGCTCAAAATTCTATATTTCAATCGAATAATCGCTTGGATACTTATAAACAGGTACTAAAAAGAAATCCCGAAAGACAAAATGACCATCGCGGTAGCGGTCGTCGTAGTTATAATACAGGTAATAATTATTAGCTATCTATCAAAAACCCCCTAAACGATCGGGGGGTAAAATCTCCCGCATATATTTCTCCTAAATCGTGAATTAATGCCATTCTAATTACTTTGGCCGTATCTAATTCAACTGAATATTCATCGGCTAATATTAAAGCTAATAACGCTACACAAAAAGAATGTTCAGCAACAGTTTCACAGTTTTGTGGTGATATACCTTTGTGCAACCAACCTTGACGATAGAGTTGTTTTAATTGAACGAATTCAAAATATGCCTCAATTATTGGTAAAGTATTTTTACCCTGTAAAAGATTAATCGGTAAATCTGCTTTTGTTTCCATTTTTGTCAATTATCAATTATCATTGTTTGCAAGGCGCAATAATTAATTAATTACGAAGTGACAATATCTTTTTATTCATATTTTGCATACATTAGTAGCAATCATCTCAGAGAACCTTCAAAATCAAGTTCTTACAACTTTTAACCTTTAACCTTCAACCTTTAACCATAAATCTTAAAATACAAACGTGCTTGCTTCGTGATATAAATCTTCTTACCTAATTTTATAAGAAAAAATATGCGTATTTTATCTCGCTCAATCATTCTATTAAGCGTTATTTTTTACACCCAAATTGCTAGTGCTGCTTTTAGACAACCTTTAAGTGGTAAAAGAGCAATGGTTGTTTCAGCCCATCCTTTAGCTAGCGACGCAGGGTTAAAAATGCTACGTAGAGGAGGTAATGCTATTGATGCTGCCGTAGCGACAACTTTTGCAATTTCGGTGGTGGAACCTTTTTCGGCAGGAATTGGTGGTGGCGGTTTTCTGTTGATGCACGATTCAAAAAAGCGCATAATTAAAGCTTTGGATTTTCGCGAACGCGCTCCATTAAAAGCTACGAAAAATATGTACCTTGATGATAAAGGTAAAGTGCGTCGCAATGCAAGTATCAATGGTTATTTGGCTGTGGGTACGCCGGGAACAGTGGCGGGTATGTATGAAGTTCATCGTCGCTATGGTAAGTTGCCTTGGAAAACTGTTGTTGAACCTTCTATTAAATTGGCTAAAGATGGTTTTGTAGTCAGTGACAAGTTTGTGCAAGCTGTCAAAAAACGTAAGAAAATGATTGCGACTAACCAACCGGCAAGGGCTATCTTTACTCGCGACGGTAACTACTTTCAGCCAGGAGAAAAGCTCGTACAAAGAGATTTGGGAAAGACTTTACAAGATATAGCTGGCAATCCTCAAAGTTTCTATACGGGGAAAATAGCTAGGGCGATCGCCTTGGATATGCAAAAAAACGGCGGTTTAATTACTTTAAAAGACTTGAAATCTTATAAGCCAATATGGCGCGATCCAGTATGCGGTAATTTCCGTAAAGCTAGAGTTTGTTCGATGCCACCGCCATCATCGGGAGGCATTCATTTATTGCAGATGTTAAATATTATCGGCGATACTGACTTAAAATCTTTAGGATGGCACCACCCCGACGCAATTCACTTGATGGCGGAAGCTATGCGAATTGCTTATGCGGATCGTTCGGAATATTTGGGCGATCCGGATTTTGTCAAAGTTCCCCAACAACAGCTGATAAATCCGGAATATGCAAAACTTCGCCGCCAGCAAATTGATATGCAGCGTGCAAAGCCTTCAACTGAAGTCAAGCCAATAGATAAAAATATATTAGAAAAATTTACTTCTTATGCACCATCAAGATTAATACCTGCATATCCTAATTCAAAACAAAAGCATCCGTTGTTAAAATCCAAAGAGTCTACAGAAACGAGTCATCTGAGTGTTATCGACGAACAACACAACGCCGTAAGTTTAACGTTTACTATTAACTTGGGTTTTGGTGCTGGTATAGTCACACCAGGAACGGGAATAGTTCTTAATAATGAAATGGATGATTTTGCCGCAGCACCGGGAGTTCCTAACGCTTTCGGCTTGCTCGGCAACGAAGCGAATTCCATCGCACCTTTGAAAACCCCCTTATCGAGCATGACTCCTACAATTGTCACCGAAAATGGAAGGTTGCGGATGGCTGTAGGAACTCCCGGAGGTAGCACCATCATCACCCAAGTACTGCAAATAATTCTGAATGTACTCGAATATGACATGGATGCAGCAGCAGCAGTGTCTGCATCCCGCATACATCATCAATGGTTTCCCGATATGTTGCGCGTCGAACCTTGGGGATTGGATGCATTGACTTTGCAAGAATTAAAACGACGGGGACACAAAATCAAGCAAACCAACCCTTGGGGTAACTCCAACCTGATTATTGTCAAACCAGACGGCACTCTTGAAGGTGCCGCCGATTCGAGGGGGGAAGGTGAAGCTAGGGGGATTTAGGGGAGATGGTAAGCCACTCTCGTGCGCGGGTTCCCCGCGTTGAGAGAAGTGGCGCAACCCGTTCACGCGGAGCGTGCGGCTCAGGGGGAGATAGGGGGATGGGGTAGAAATAATATTTGTCACTCCTAACTCCTAACTCCCTACTTCCTAACTCTTAACTCCTAACTCCCTATTTTTATTTACTTTCAACTGAAGCGTCTGAAGTGTTTAATGGTGAAAATTCGTTGGCGCGGGCGCTGGCTACTAATGTCCAACCTGCTTTCAATAGCTTTTGATAGGTTGCCCATCCTTTGGAACCGCCGGGTATTTTATAATCTGGTACTGCGATTTGTCGAAAAGCGGTGTATGGCCGCCAGGGTTCGTTCGGTGCTGTTTGCAAGTGCAAAATTTTTTCTCCGTTTCCGCCAGACTTCGATAACCAGCACATTCTTTTCATACAATCTCCTTGGCATTTCGCATTTACTGCATGATTGTAGATATTTGTCAAGCATTACCTCACCCTTTCAGGATGTTTTTGAAGAATGGGTTATAAATTGTAAAAGATATTGGTTTCCATTCTTCATTTTTAGGCAATATATTTAGGCAATATATTTTTAGTGCTTGTTGATATTTATTTAGAGATGAATATAAATATTTTTTCTCTAAATAAAAACTAACCACAGACAAAATCGTCCGTGGAATCAAATATCAAATATTGATAACAAACATCTGCGTTTGTTTAATTTTATATGTATTATTACGATTTGTGTGTAACTTTAACTACCTTTATGATGTATAATTTTACATTGATAAATCAGTATTTTGTAAAGGATAAACATTGGCTTTCTGTTGCTTTAACTTATCGAGGAAATACAGGAAGAATTGCCAATAATTCCACAAATTTGGGCTATTAATTCAGCGTAAACATTTTCTGACAAAGCTGGTTTTGCTGCTTCAAGAGACACTGATTCATTTAAGTCAATCCAAGATTTGCATCCACCATATCGCGGATGATATTCAATGAGTTGAGGAATTGATAGCTTGTATGTCCGTAATAGCAGTACAAACAAGGGTTCTTGAGGTTTCCATTGTTGACGATCGCGAACAAATTCTTGGTTCCAGATGTGAAACGGAAATAGAGCATTAATAATAGATTCGTCGGAAACGGGTAAAATATGGGTGATTTGAGCGTAACTAGATATCTTAACGCTTTGAGGTCGCCAACCGGGTGTAACCGGAATTACTAGATCGCAATAATCGGCTTTAAGCATGAAAGTTTGTTGATGCTCGTAAGTTGGGTAAAGTAAAACCCGATTATGAGCAACCCGAAAGCTTCCTCCTTTTTCATGAATACCACCTTTACGCAGTAGCATTATCGTTTTTCCAGTTTTTAGCGCATCAACGGCGATCGCCCATTCTTTGAGTGCGTGAAAAGTATTTGATTCCATTTGCAATTTTAGATTTTGAATTTTGGATTGTTGATAGCAATAACCACAATTAAGGCAAAACTTTATTATTACCTATTCCTAATTCCCTATTACCAATTCTCCATCGAATCTAATTTGACTTTACAACTCATAGACTGTGAGACTATTTAACTAAGACTTTTAAATAAGAAGGAAATAAATCATGCAAAAACGCAAATTAGGCGAATCCGATATTAAAATTACTCCCATTCTGATGGGAACTTGGCAAGCTGGGAAAAGGTGGTGGGTAGGAATTGAGGATGCTGATTCTATTAAAGCGATACGCGCCGCTTTTGAAAATGGGATTACAACTATCGATACTGCTGAGGTTTATGGTAACGGACATTCAGAACAAATTGTTGCCCAAGCATTGTCGGATGTTAGAGATAAAGTTGAATATGCGACAAAGGTTTTTGCCAATCATCTGAAATATCAAGAAGTAATAGAAGCTTGCGATCGTTCTTTAAAAAATCTCCAAACTGATTACATTGATTTATACCAAATACATTGGCCTAGTGGTTCTTTAAATACCGAACTTGTCCCTATAGAAGAGACGATGAAGGCTCTCAACAAGTTAAAAGAACAAGGTAAAATCCGAGCAATTGGCGTATCAAATTTTTCTCGCAATCAATTACAAGAAGCTGCTCAGTACGGCAGGATAGATAGTTTACAACCACCATATTCTTTATTTTGGCGAAAGGTTGAAAACGATGCAATGCCTTACTGTATTGAAAATAATATTTCCATTCTTGCTTATTCGCCTCTAGCCCAAGGATTATTAACTGGAAAATTTGATGCTTCTCATAAATTCCAAGAGGGTGATAATCGCGCTGATAACCAGCTATTTAAAGGGGAAAATATGAAACGTGCCCAACAAGCTTTAGATCAATTGCGTCCAATCGCCGAACGTCATCAATGCAGCCTCGCACAGTTATCATTAGCATGGTTAATTACTCAACCTCAAACTAATGCGATCGCAGGTGCTAGAACTGCTAAACACGTTATTGATAACACCAAAGCCGGTGAGGTAGAACTTTCTCAAGAAGAATTAAAACAAATAGACGCGATCGGAAAAACCGTCACCAGCCATCATGACGATAGCCCCGTGATGTGGAATTGGTAATCAGTTAACAGTTAGGCAACGGATAGAGTTAGGAGTTAGGAGTTAGGAGTTAGGAGTTAGGAGTTAGGAGCTTATTGATTTTTCGCTACCCCCTCTACCCCCTCTACCCCCTCTACCCCCTCTTCCAATCCCCAATTCCCAATCAATAATGTTACGGAAGTTGAAGACTCGTAAACTTGAGTGAACTAGGAGTTTCATTTTTGGGGAGAGGTGATAACTTAAGAAGTAAGGCACAAGCAAGGCATTAAGAACTCAGTCGGGTAAATGACAATGTGTCTCCGGTCAGCGCCCAAGTAAATTTCGGCATTAAAAAAGGGCATATACCGAATTTCGGTAAGCCAAGTTCCTAAATAGGAAAATAGATAAATGCGTTGTTTGCTATGAGTTAAGTAAACTCTAGTTGTCGAACTTTTAATTCTCTAAATCATTGACCAAAAGTAAAGATTTGACCTTAATAAATCTTCATCGAAAAGCCTGGTAAACCCTCTTACCAGGCTTTAGATTTTTAATAGGCTTTTTATTGTGGATAGTTGTCGTTAAAGTCAGTACGTGAAGATGGATTTCCATCATTTGAAGCGGGCATATAATCGTTATATTTATCCTGATTGTAGTAGTACAAAGTACGAATTGGGTAAGGAATATTAATATCTGCTTGGTCAAAAGCTTGTTTTATGCTTAGAATGGCTCTAGTTTGAACGTGACGGACTTGTTTTTGTTGGGGTAAAGTCCAGTAACGAACAATGAAATCAATAGAACTATCACCAAAAGCTACTAAATCTATTTCTGGTGCTGGGCTATCTAAAACGCCTTCAACTTGTGAAATTGTTCGTTCTAAAATGTCAGAAGCTTGGGATAAAGAAGTGTTGTAATCTACACCTACAGCTAGATCGGTACGTCTATGACCAAATGCTGTTCTTACTTTAACTACACTTGTAAATACCGTTGAATTAGGAATTACAACTCGTTCCCCACCGTAAGTAATAATTTTCGTGGTGCGGATATCAATTTGATCGACAGTACCTTCATAATCATTAATAACTATTTGATCGCCAATACGAAAAGGTTGCTGTAAAAGTATTAATACACCTGCAAGAAAGTTTTTGAAAATATCTTGAAAAGCGAAACCGATTGCTACAGAGCTAAGTCCGAGAGTGGCGATTATATCTCCTAAGCTTAAACCGGGAAAGGCAATTACACAAGCAAGGAGAATTCCAAAAATCCAAGTGACTGTAGAAGCGCTTTTCGCCATCAAAAACTGTAGCGACTTACTGCTAACTGTTTTATAAGCAATTGTTTGAGTTATTCTCTGAGCAAATTGAGCGGCAAATCTAGTTAAAAATATAATAATTATTGCTGTTAATAATGCAGGAAAAATTTTAACTGTATCACCAACCAACTCTTTGATACTGTTTTTGATTGTCTCTATAAACGTCATATATCATCCACAAACAATTTACACAAAATAAATTAGGGTTTATTTATTATCCAAAAGCAACGGGAGCATCCTTAAAGATATAACCTGATTATTTTGAATTTCAAAAATCAGTATTTAAAAAACTTATAATCAGCATTAAGATTCTAATTGAAGTTTTTATGGTTTGGCAATCTATCAAGTGATAAATAGTTAGAAATATAGTATCTATCTCAAGAAGTAATTTTAAATATGACTAAAGACTGATTTATAGGTTTTTATACAGTCAGTCAGGTTTCGATCGGATTTAAAGTAATTTTTATAACTTTATTTTTTACAATCAAACAATTATTTTGCAAAAAAAATGCCAAGGGTTTAACCCCCGACAAATTACAACTAAGTTTTACAACACACAACCACACAAAACTAGTGAGGTCTATATCCATGTTAAAGAAAATCCGCAATTTTGGTGTGTTAATTAGTGCTTTAAAGACAAAAATTGATGCATGATTATTATATTGATGGTGCTTTTTCAGGGTAAAAGATTTTATTATGCCACAAGTATTTCCGGGTGAAGTTTTCGCTCAAACTACCGATTTTGATGCTGGTATGCGGCAACTAATGCCAGGGTATGACGAAACGCTTGAAGCTGTTGCTCGCTGCATTCCTTCTACCTCTCGTCGTATTTTGGAATTAGGTTGCGGTACGGGGGAACTTAGTATGAAAATACTTAATCGCTTTCCTGATGTTGAAATTATCGCTCTTGATTATTCACCGAGAATGATTGAATTTGCACGAAAAAAGATGATTGAAGCGGGTTATCAACAATGGAAAGGTATAGAAGCTGATTTTGGTGAATGGGCAAAAAATCCAGATAAATTCGATATTGGTACGGAATTTGATGCTTGCGTTTCATCATTAGCAATTCATCATCTGGGTGACGAGATGAAAGCACAGTTATTTCAACGTATCGGTAAAAGTCTTAATCAAGGTGGTTGTTTTTGGAATGCAGATCCAGTTTTATCAGAATCGCCAATATTAGAAGAAATATATAAAGCTGTGGGAGAAGAATGGACAGAAAAACAAGGAACCACTATGCAATCCGTTCGTTCTCGCTTAGCAAGCAATAGCGATTCTGTAGATTATGCTGCTAGCTACGGGCACTCCAGCCAAGATCAATTAGCAACCTTAGATGCACAGTTGCAAATGCTGGTGAAAGCTGGGTTCAATACCGTAGCCGTACCTTGGAAATACTATAAATTGGCCGTGTTTGGCGGAATCATCTAGAGATTTTAGATTTTAGCAGGACTTACGCAAAGCCCCCCTTTTTAAGGGGGGTTGGGGGGATCTTAGAGTTGGGAATGCCTGCTTTTTAATTACTCGTTAATTTTCACGTATTGTCGTTCGTCTAACCCAACCTACCACTACCACTCCACCACATTAATTTTGCAGGGTCAAGATACCTCTTCCTAGGTTGGGTTAAGCGGAGCGCAACCCAACACGGATGTTGGGTTACGACGCAATTTTAATTACTCGTTAATTTTCACATATTGTCGTGCGTCTAACCCAACCTACCACTAATACTCCACCACATTAATTTTGCAGGGTCAAGATACCTCTTCGTAGGTTGGGTTAAGCGGAGCGCAACCCAACACGGATGTTGGGTTACGACGCAATTTTAATTACTCGTTAATTTTCACGTATTGTCGTTCGTCTAACCCAACCTACCACTACCACTCCACCACATTAATTTTGCAGGGTCAAGATACCTCTTCGTAGGTTGGGTTAAGCGGAGCGCAACCCAACACGGATGTTGGGTTACGACGCAATTTTAATTACTCGTTAATTTTCACGTATTGTCGTGCGTCTAACCCAACCTACCACTACCACTCCACCACATTAATTTTGCAGGGTCAAGATACCTCTTCGTAGGTTGGGTTAAGCGGAGCGCAACCCAACACGGATGTTGGGTTACGACGCAATTTTAATTACTCGTTAATTTTCACGTATTGTCGTGCGTCTAACCCAACCTACCACTACCACTCCACCACATTAATTTTGCAGGGTCAAGATACCTCTTTGTAGGTTGGGTTAAGCGGAGCGCAACCCAACACGGATGTTGGGTTACGACGCAATTTTAATTACTCGTTAATTTTCACGTATTGTCGTGCGTCTAACCCAACCTACCACTACCACTCCACCACATTAATTTTGCAGGGTCAAGATACCTCTTCCTAGGTTGGGTTAAGCGGAGCGCAACCCAACACGGATGTTGGGTTACGACGCAATTTTAATTACTCGTTAATTTTCACGTATTGTCGTGCGTCTAACCCAACCTACAACTAATACTCCACCACATTAATTTTGCAGGGTCAAGATACCTCTTCGTAGGTTGGGTTAAGCGGAGCGCAACCCAACACGGATGTTGGGTTACGACGCAATTTTAATTACTCGTTAATTTTCACGTATTGTCGTGCGTCTAACCCAACCTACCACTGATATGCGATCGCACCAATACACTATAAATATTTTTACATATTTACAGGTAGTATTAATACCAGGTATTATTCTTGTATTCTGAAATGAAGCGATTAGAACATTAAATATAATAATAAGCCCAAGATGTTTATCTACCTTCCAGTATCTAGATAAACACACTTTTGCTGAAGGAATTATATTAAAGCTGCACTACTGTTTTATCTGTAAATAGTTAAGTTTTCGTTGTATCAGATACATATTTCGAGACGCATTTTGACAATCCGCGATTGTGTTTATGTAGGATGTCTTAAATTCTGCAATGCTTACTAATCTACCTTTTATAACATGTAGGTGATGAATGGTGCTGCGTAAAATGCTTCCACACATAAAAGGTGGTGGTGGATAGCTGTTGGAATTGCTAATGGTCTGATATTACGGGGAATATTAATTATTGGGTGAAAATCCTTGCTGTCTACCGTCATTCAATCAACTCTTCTAAAAATGTACAAATTATCATCATCCTTCTTACGAATAACTACCCGATTACCGGAAATAGCTACTTTACCCTCTTTAGCTGTCTCCTTATTATTAGGTCTGAGTTTTGCCGAACCTAACCAACGCCCGTTTTTATTTCGTACAAAGATGTAAGCACGTCCTTTTGGTTTGGGCCAAAAAAAGCTTAGAGCGTATGAAAGTTGATTTGATGAAATGTCCAAATAATGACCAGCAATAATTGTCGAACCGTCAATTGCAATATGATAACCGAAGCCGTAAAGAGCAAAAGGAAGCATATCGTGTGGAACAAGCTTTGTTTTATATTTCCATACTCCAGTATCGGGATTTCTTTCAAATACGTAAGCCGAACCCCTAGCATTTTTTTCGCTAGTAAATTTAACCCATGTCCCAACAACAATCGCATTTCCAGAAATGTCAATTTGGGAAATCTTTTCAATTGGTTTCCCATTTAAAGTAAGTTCGGCTTCGGGGAGCCAATTGTTTGTGGAACTGCGACGATATACCCGATCTCCATCGACAAGTGTATCACCATCAATAGCAACTTCATCTAGAAGGAATTTTTCCCCTAGAGAAAGAGGTCTTTTGATTTGAGTTTCAAACAACCAATTGCTTGTATCCTGGTTGCGTCGGAATACATAAATTGCAGATGCAGTGCGAATTACCGCAGTCTTTCCATCAAATGCAATTGATTGACCCCTTCCTAAGTTCTCTAATGAAGGAGGTTGAAGTTTAGTACTAAAAGACCATGAATCTCCCGAACGGGTAAAAACATTAGCTCCCAATAATATTGTATCGCCATCGATAGCAATATTTTTACTACGGAGATACCCATAATATTCTCGTGACTGTTTTTCTTGAGGTATAGTGATTTCGGCTTGTTGCAACCAATTTTTTCCGTTGTAAGTATAAACAAAAATTCGATGCTTATTATACGGTCTTTTTGAATCGGAGCTTTGGTAATTATTAGGATGTTGGGAAGTTGAAGCAACAAGGGTATTTCCGTTAATTGCAAAACCAGTAGGCTCCCTTTTATATTCCTCAAAGGAAATTGCAGCTTCTTGTACCCATTTGGTACGAGCTTGGAAAAATGGAAATAATGTGACTATAGCTACTACTAAAACAATCGTAACTACTGCTACTATGAGGTAAAAATTTCTGCTAAACATTTTAGTTAAATTCTTTGCACTCTTAGCTATCTACACCACTTAATTGATGTCTACCTTCTTCAATCAACTCTTTTGAAAATGTACAATTTTTCATCATCCTTCCCGCTAATAATTACCCGATTACCAGAAATAGTCACACCACCCCCTGTGGGTTGATTATTTAATGGTCTGAGTGTTGCAGAGTACAACCAACGTCCTTTCTTATTTCTCACAAAGATGTAAGCACGTCCTTTTGGTTTTGGTCTAAAGCTTAGAGAATATGCAAGTTGATTAAATATACGAAAACCATGACCAGCAACAATTGTCGAACCATCAATGGCAATACGGCTTCCGAAACCGTAAATGGCAAAAGGAAGTATATCGCTTGGAACAAGCTTTGTTTTATATTTCCATACTCCTGTATCACGATTTCTTTCAAATACGTAAGCTGTACCCCTTCCGTCTTTAGCAGTAAATTGAGTATACATCCCCAAAACAATAGTATTATCAGAAATGCGAGGATTAAGAATATCGGGAATGGGCTTCCCATTTAAAGTAAGTTCGGCTTCGAGGAGCCAATCATTGTTGGAACTGCGGCGATATACACGGAAACCATCGACAATGGTATCTCCATCAATGTCAACTTTACCCGGACGGAAATGAGTGCCTAAGTGACCGCCTCTTCTGATTTCGGCTTCAAAAAACCAATCACCCGTATCCCGGTTGCGTCGGTATACATGGGTTGCGTTTTCGGTGCCAATTACCGCAGTATCCCCATCAAGCCTAATTGACTTACCCATACCCAAGTTCTCGAAAGAAGGAGGTTGAAGTTTAGTAGTGAAAGACCAAGTTCCTCCCGAACGGGTAAAAACGTTAGCTCCTACTAATATTGTATCGCCATCGATAGCGGTCAAATAATTCAGACCATACCCTTCTCGAGGTTTTTCTTCAGGTCTTGTAAGTTCCGCTTGTTGCAACCAATTTTCTCCGTTATAGGTATATATGTAAATTGGATCGGGTAAACCTGATTTTTTTAAATCACTCTGCCAAGTTAAGTTAACAAGAGTATTTCCGTCAATTGCAGAACCAGCCGGAAGTCTTCCTGGTTCGTCATAGGAAATTACGGTTTCTTGCACCCACTTTGTACGAGCTTGAAAGATTGGGAGTAATGTAACTATTACTACTAACAAAGCAATGATGACTACTGTTACTATGAGGTAAAAAGGTTTGCTAAACATTTTGTTTTTATCTGCAACGAACGCTGATTTCTGTAATTACTTCAATCAACTCTTTTGTAAATGTACAATTTTTCATCATCCTTCCCGCGAATAATCACCCGATTACCAGAAATAGTCACACCACCTGCTGTAGGTTGATTATTACTAGGTCTTAGTTTTGCAGAACGTAACCAACGTCCGTTTTTATTTCTGACAAAGATATAAGCACGTCCTTTTGGTTGTGGAACATACCAGCCGCTTAAAGCCCATGCAAGATTATTACTAACACGAAAACCATGACCAACAATAATTGTCGAACCGTCAATAGCAATAGAAGTTCCAAAACCATAAATAGCAAAAGGAACTATATCATGTGGAACCAGCTTTGTTTTATATTCCCATACTCGGGTCTTAGGATTTCTTTCGAATACGTGAGCCGTACCCCTTCCATCTACATCGGTAAATTCAGTTCGCATCCCGACAACAATCGTATTGCCAGAAATATCAACTCGGGAAATATTTCTAATTGGGTTCTTATTTAAAGTCAGTTCGGCTTCTTGTTGCCAATTTTCTGTGGAAGTGCGACGGTATACACGATTTCCATCGACAAACGTATCTCCATCAATGGCAAGTTTACTTGTATGGTAATAATCATCTGCATCAATTCTACTAATTTCGGCTTCAAACAACCAATTACCTGTATTCTGATTGCGTCGGAACACATGGATTGCGTATTTGCAGCTAATTACCACAGTATCCTCATTAAGGGCAATTGAGTGGCTTCTCCCTAAGTTATCAAAAGAAGGAGGTTGAAGTTTAGTATTTAATGACCATGAATTTCCCGAACGAGTGAAAACGTTAGTTCCTACTAATATTGTATCGTCATCAATAGTAATCCAATAATTGCCAAGACCATATCCTTCCTGCGGTTTTTCTTCGGGTCTAGTAAGTTTCGCTTGTTGCAACCAATTTTCTCCGTTGTAGGTGTATATGTAAATTGGATTAGATGAATGCGATTGTCCATCGTAAACACTTTGCCTAGTCAAGGTAACAAGAGTATTTCCGTCAATAGCATAACCACCCGGAAGTCTTCCTGGTTCATCAAACGAAATTACAGCCTCTTGTACCCACTTTGTACGAGCTTGAAAAATTGGAAGAAATGTAAATATCGCTATTCCTAAAAAAATAGCAACAACTTCTATCAAGAAAAAAATTCTGTCAAACATTTTGGTTTTATCTATAATGCTGAATAATGATTATTTGTTCATGTATAGCTACATACTCTTGTCTTCCGCGAAACATACGGTCATTTTACTTGAACTAAAAATGAGCCGAATAGATATTTCCCTCGATTAAATTTTTCAATCTATCTGCTAAGCATTATCAGTAGGTTATTAAAGGTTTTTCACGGGTAGTATAAGTATCTCTCTTTTACTATTATTGCGTGAAAAGAGGAGATATTGCTGCCTTCGATTACGCTACTGTGCACTAGTTCTAATGTCCAGTTTTTTCTTTCATAAAATCCGACTACAAACAATTCAATTTTGATTAGAAAAAGAGGTAAAAAGACATGGCAATTGAGCGAAATATTCTAAACAATCGTTACGGGTATAAAGGATTAAGAGAAGCAGAACCAGAAGAAGGGAGAGAAGCGGAAGAAGGATGGGTAATAGTAGACGAACTAGTAAAAAATTACGATTCCTATGCACAATTCGTGGTCGAAGGTGGCGATAGATCGGCATATAGGAGGAAAAATCCTAATATTATCGAAAGAGGAGATAAAAGAAGAGGTGAAACACGAGAAGTTTTTATATACGAACATACTGGTAGTGGGATTCCCGATAGCGGTGATAATGCTGGTGCTGGAGAGGTATATGTTGTCGCTCATGGCTGGAATCCAGGCTTTTTAGATTTTTTAGACATAGCAGACAACATAAAAAAAGCTAAACCAGCCGCGACTGTTTTAGTTGTTGACTGGATGCAAGCTTCTGAAACTCAAATCACATTACCAGTGATTCCGGGTCCCTTTAGTGATAATTACAAAGCCGTTACGTGGATTGGAGCTATAGCACAAGGTCTTAGCGAAACATTAATCATAGATAAAAAGATTTCAGGTTCTTCTATTAATTTTGTTGGTCATAGCTTTGGTTCATATCTGAGTAGTGCAACTGCTAATACTCCTGGATTTGGTAATGCTAATACAATCACCGCACTCGATCCTGCCTCTGCGATTAACACCCTTGGTGGATATGATTTAGACCCTTCCAGACGAGGTAGACAACAACCAGTAGATTTTAATACAGTAGCCACTTATTCAAGAGCATATGTAGGTTCCCGTAGTATTTCTGGGAATCAACGCCTTGCAAGCTCAGCCCACGAATCATTTATGATGGATTTCGGTTTAGGTGTTAGAGGGGTTAGCTCCGAACATGGTTGGGTGGTCAAAACTTTTACGAAATTAATTGACCCCGATGCGACACGGAAATTAGCAGTAAATCCCTTTAGTTCCGAGCCAGAAAAACCCCATCTCTTAAGTCTTGACGATAATCAATCTCACCCCCAATTTTTGGAGAATATTCCTAGATTTCATCAGGGAGTTATGTCTGTTAATCCTGAAGATAAAGTAAATTTTCTTGTCGCTCGTAAAAATACATCATTAGGGTCAGGAGTATTCGTTTTTGCTACCACCCAAGATGACGATATATCAGGAAAACTCAACCCATTTTCACTATATTCAACAGAAATTTTCTTTACAAGTGGCGACAATACATTTTATGCCGATAAAGGGAACGACAAAATTGTTAGTGGCATTGGTAACGACACCCTTTATGGAGGCGAAGGAGATGATACACTTGATGGATATTTCGGGAATGATGTCCTTTATGGCGGTACGGGCAATGATAGCCTAGATGGTTCTACTATAGGAGACGACACCTTAATTGGCGTTGACCCAGAAGAAGACAGACCTGGATATGATGAGATTGATACCTTAAAAGGTGGGTTAGGGAAAAAGACTTTTGTACTGGGGGATGCAGAAAACGTATATTACTCTGCGAGACGCAATAATGACTATGCCCTAATCACTGACTTTAATCCAGGTGGAAATCCGATTGCAGGACTTCAAGGAGTTGACACTATCCAACTCAAAGGTGAAGCGAGTGACTACAGCCTCGCTCCAACTCCCGGCGGATTACCTCAAGGAACAGGAATCTATCTCTCTACACCACTTGATATATTTGTACTAGAAGACCTTTCTTCATCTTTCGACGATGATATTGATAACTTGCAGTCGTTAGTCACAGATTTGGTTGAAGATTTGCGGGAAATAGAACCTGACACAAACTTCGGTGTAGGTTCGTTTGTAGATAAACCAATCTTCCCATTTGGAGGTTCAAGCGATTATGTTTACCGAACTATTTTACCGATTACAGAAAACGAAGAATCTTTTCAGTCAACAATTGATTCCCTTACAACTTATGGCGGAAGCGACAATCCTGAGTCTCAACTAGAAGCGCTCTTACAAACAGCTTTGCGTGCCGATGATGAAGTTGGTTTCCGGGAAAACTCTACACGCATTGTTGTTCTGTCAACTGATGATGAGTACCACGTTGCAGGCGATGGTTCTCAGGCAGGAATCACGACCCCCAACAATGGAGATGCAATTATAGACGGTGGCGGGATTGGAGAAGACTATCCGAGTGTTGAACAAGTTGCCAATGCCTTACGAGATTCCAACATCATACCAATTTTTGCAGTCACAAATGATTTCACTAGCACCTATCAATCTCTCGTGGCTCAACTTGGGGTTGGTACTGTCGTTGATTTGAATTCCGATAGTTCAAACTTAATAAATGCAATTACTGGTGGTTTGGATAATGTCGGTGGCAATAGGGAACTCATTGGTATTGTAAAAGAGGTTTCCGGTTTAAGCCTAGAAGAAAGCTACTTCAACTACGTTGAGCATACGGATACAGATACAGATGTAAATTTTGAACTTTCTCCGCAGTCATCACCATCCCCAACTAAGACATTATTTGCAAAATCTTCAGCATCTTCTACACCTACAACGTTAAATAGCAATCAAAACAACGATTCGGAACAATCACTTATAGAACAGCAGTGGGTCAAACAACTGGGTGATGATATCGGAGATTATTACTCTTACACTGTTGCTTCTGACAATTCTGGCAATGTTTACGCTGCCGTATACGATGAATCTTATTCAGATGATACTTCTGATTTCAATCAAACTATAAAGTTAGCCAAATATGACAGCGAAGGAGCATTTTTGGGAACTACAGAGTTAGATTCCTCAAATACTTCTACATTATTCGATAAGGCTGCTTTTGTTGATAGTAACGGTAGTGTTTATTTAACCACAGCAGAATTTGAGGAAACTTCAGAGGTTATTAAAACTAACCTGGAAAAATATGACAACAGTGGCAGCTTAGTTTGGAGCAAGCAACTTAGACCGGATGGCATTAACTTACCAGAGAATGTCACAGTTGATAGCGTCGGTAATATTTACGTTACAGGAAACAACTTTACTCAACAAGGATCGGAAGAATTATTTGATGTTTGGGTTGCTAAATATGACCTTAATGGCAACTTAGCTTGGACGAAGCAACTTGCAGCTTTTAACGCTCAATTTTCCTATGACATAGCTGTTGATAATAATAGCAATGTCTATATTAGACATCTCCGAAAAAGAATTTAACTCTGGTAAAATAATATAAAAGGGTGTATTAGCGGAGCATTATGAGTACCGTATTAGAGTATATTGAAAAGAATCCTCACGAGGCACAACGTCTACTTGGCTTGCAATATGAGCAATTAAAGCGGCTTTTAGAAAAAGTCATAGAACTACACAATTATAAACTCGAATTAGCTGAATCTAGAAAAGTAAGAATTATTCGAGGTGGAGGTGGAAGAAAAACAAAATTATCGCCATCGGAGCAGGTAATATTAACACTAACATACTTAAGACATTTGACAACGTTTCAATTACTCGGGATTCAATTTGGAGTCAGTGAAAGTACTGCAAATGATACATTTAATTATTGGTTTCCATTATTGAAAGAATTGTTACCACCAAGTTTACTAGAAGAGGTAAAAAAAACTCCAGCGACAGCGAGATTGTCAAAGAAATTTTAACAGAATTTGAGTTAATCGTTGATAGCTATGAACAGCCAATAGAAAGACCTGGAGATTATGAAAAGCAAAAAAAATACTACTCAGGGAAAAAAGTAACTCATACTCGAAAAAGTCAATTAATCGTTTTACCAAACGGCAAAGATATTGTCGATGTAGTAGCAGGTAAACCAGGTCCGAAAAGCGACATTAGTATGTTTAGTGAAAGCCAAAAAGGTTTTGACCCAAAACAAAAATTTCGTGGAGATAAAGCATATCAAGGTGGGAAATCAATAAAAACACCGAAGAAAAAACCTAAAAATAAAGAATTAACTGTTGAAGAAAAACAGCAAAATAAAGACTTAGCATCTGAACGTATTTTTGTAGAACATTTAATTCGTTTAGTAAAAATTTTTAAAGTAGTTCAAGAAAGATTTAGATTAGACTCAAATAAGTATGAAAAGATAATTATTACTATTTGTGGGCTTGTTAGGTTGCGAATAGGGACATATATTCTATAGCTACTAAAAAACTAAAATATTTTCAAGATAAATTAGGTTAAACAGATACTATATTTTTGCTAGTTATAAATAAGAAGTATCTCAAATACCTATTCTTGTGTAAAAAGTAACTACCTTTGCGGTTAGGCGATCGCACTTCAGAAGTTAGTTATAGTAAGACTTTGGTTATTTTCGGAGATGTCTATTACAGGTTAAAACAGGGAGATGGGACAGAATCGAGTACAAACGAATCAGATGCTTGGGTTGCTAAATATGATATTGATGGCGACTTAATATGGAACAAACAACTCGATTCAGAAAGCTTTGACGCTTCATATAGCGTTGCGGTAGATAATGCTGGTAATATCTATGCCGCTGGTGCCACCCAAGGAAATTTAGAAGGTAATAATGCTGGTGATTATGATGCTTGGGTAGCTAAGTATGATAGCAATGGTGAATTAGTTTGGAAAAGGCAATGGGGTACTCCTCTAACCGATTTATCGATTGGTGTAGCCACCGATGACGCAGGTAACGTTTATATTACAGGTGAAACTGACGGAAGCTTAGAAGGTAGTAATAACGGTGGAATCGATACCTGGTTAGCTCACTACGATACCGACGGTAACTTAATTAAAGTTGAACAATTTGGTAGTGCTGATGACGATAAAGTTAAAGATATTACAATTGACGGAGCCGGAAATGTCTACCTTATAGGAGATACCAAAGGCAGTCTTAGTGAAACCAATGCAGAAGGTATTGATACTTGGGTAGCAAAATACCGCAAAGTTAATGATACTCCTCCAATCAACCTCGTGGGTACCCCTAACAACGATTTATTAGAAGGTGGTGCTGGCGATGACACCATATTTGGTAAAGGAGGTAATGACACCTTAATTGGTGGTGCTGGTGCCGATACTTTAGATGGTGGTAACGGTAACGATACCTACTTTGTCGATAACGCTTTTGATACCATTGTTGAAAATTCATCAAATGGTAATGATACAGTTTATTCTGAAGTTGACTTCTCAATTGCTGAATTTGGTCGTGTCGAAAACCTGATACTTACTGACAACGCTATTTACGGTATTGGTAACTCTCGTGACAACGTGATTACAGGAAATTCCTTAGATAATATCTTGAGCGATGACGAAGGTGAAGATACCCTCGATGGCGGCTTAGGTAACGACACTTTAATTGGCGGTACCGAGGATGATACTTACATTATCGATTCCCTAGAAGACACAATCATTGAGAACGAATCAGAAGGTTTTGATATAGTAGAAGCTTCAATAGACTACTCAATAGAGAATATTGCTCACGTAGAACATTTAATACTTACAGGCAATGCCATAATCGGTACGGGTAACTCACTCGACAATTATATTGATGGAAACGCCTTAGATAATGTTTTGAATGGGCTAGAAGGCGATGATGATATCTTGGGTTTAGAAGGTAACGATACCTTAGATGGTGGTACGGGTGATGATACCTTACGCGGTGGAAAAGGAGACGATACTTATATAATCGATAGCACTTCCGACACTATTATTGAAGAGAGCGGAAACGATACGGTGAAAGCTTCAATAAATTATTCAATAGCAAGCCTTAACAAGATAGATAATTTAACGTTAACTGGTGATGCAATCTCCGGTACTGGTAACTCTGATGGTAACGAAATCAAAGGAAATGCCTTAGACAATATTTTAGATGGTGTTGAAGGTAGCGATGCCTTATATGGTGGTGCCGGTAACGATAGCTTGATTGGCGGTACGGGTAGAGATACCTTAAATGGCGGTGCCGGTGACGATACGCTACTTGGTGGGGAAGATAAAGATACTTTAAGTGGTGGTGCAGGTAATAACACTTTAATTGGTGGTACGGAAGATGATACATACATAGTTGATTCACTTAACAACATCATTATTGAAAATACGTCATCAGGTTTTGATATAGTAGAAGCTTCTGTTGACTATTCAATAGATGGGTTTGATAATGTCGAACATTTAATACTAACTGGTAGTGCTGTAACTGGTACGGGTAATTCTCTAGATAACTACGTTGACGGAAACGCCTTAGATAATGTTTTAAATGATCAGGAAGGTGACGATGATATTTGGGGTTTACTAGGCAACGACATTCTAAATGGTGGTACGGGTGATGATACTCTTACTGGGCATGAAGGTGATGATACTCTTATTGGCGGCATGGGCGATGACGAACTCATAGGTAGTGCCGGTGCCGATATCTTTGTTTTCAATAACCCCAACGAAGGTATTGATGAGATTACAGATTTCTCAGTGACTGATGATACAATTCACATTTCTGCTGCTGGCTTTGGTGGCGGACTAATTGCGGGTGATACTATCTCCGAAGACCAAATTCTTATCGGTAGTAGTTCAGCGGCGGATAGTGCTACTCAAAGGTTTATCTACAAGACAAATTCTGGTGGGCTGTACTTTGATGCTGATGGTAATCAAAGCGGATTTGATGCGGTACGGATTGCAACACTTATCTTAGAACCAACTATTAGCGCTAGCGACATTTTTGTCACTTTGTAATCTAGCGTTAATTCCAATAAAAGGGTGAATAAACAAAAATCCTCTCTTAATAAAAATAGGAGAGGATTTGCTTATAAGTAACATAGCTAACATTTGCGCTCGTTTTATGATTTAATCTGGTAAAAACTGACGGATAAGGATGCTCCTACCGCAATAGTGTTGATTATTTATTCTCAGTCTAAAGTCTAAAATAAACGCATCCGTTGTTAAAATCCAAAATATCATCAGGGAGAACATCTTTTAAATGGCTCGAAAAAAGCGCAACAGATCGCATGGCTTTGGGTTAACTCATTCACTTAATTACAGATGTCCTATCTGCTGTATAGTCCCACCCTATATGTTAGAACAAATGGCGGTTAACGGCTCCCCCCGAGAGCGTGAATGGGCTTTTGAAACTTTAAACCTTTCTGCTCAAATTAGAGGAAGGCGGATTAATTCGGGAAATAACCTAGATATACCAGAAACTGGTGAGAAAAACCGCATAATATATGATGCGAAAAATGCTCAACAGCTTCCTGGAGAAATAGTCCGAAAAGAAGGCGATTCTCCCACCGAAGACGAAGCGGTAAACGAAGCTTATGATGCTGCTGGCGCAACTTACGACTTTTTCAAAGAAATTTGCGATCGCACTTCTATAGATAATAAAGGTTTGCGTTTGGATTCCACCGTACATTACGGCAAGGATTACGAAAATGCTTTTTGGAACGGCAGCCAAATGGTATACGGTGACGGCGACGGCGAATTATTTAATCGTTTCACCAAGTCAGTTGATGTGATTGGGCATGAATTAACCCACGGAGTTACCCAGTATGAAGCCGACTTAATCTATTTTGGCGAAGCCGGGGCACTCAACGAATCGTTTTCAGATGTATTTGGTTCTTTAGTAAAACAGCGAATCAACAATCAAACCGCCGATAAAGCAGACTGGTTAATTGGTGTAGGATTATTTACCGATAAAGTCAAAGGCGAGGGAATTCGCTCGATGAAGGCACCAGGCACAGCTTACGACGATGCCGTACTTGGTAAAGATCCCCAGCCAGCACACATGAAAGACATCTATACGGGTACCAAAGACAACGGCGGAGTGCATATAAACTCTGGTATTCCAAACCGAGCTTTTTACCTAGCAGCAACAGAAATAGGCGGTTACGCTTGGGAGAAAGCAGGAAAAATTTGGTACGTTAGTTTATGTGAAAAATTAGATTCAAAAGCAAACATCTTTCAAGGTGCAGAAGTCACAATCGCAGTAGCAGGAGAACTTTACGGTGAAGGAAGCAGCGAACAAAAAGCCGTACAAAATGCTTGGAAAGAAGTAGGTGTAGTTAGGAGTTAAGAGTTAGGAGTTAGGAGTTAAGAATTGTTCCCCCCATCCCCCCATCTCCCCCTCTCCCCCTCTCCCAATGCCCCATTCTGAATAAAAATGTTAATATCCCTAGAGCGTAACGGCGGTTTTTCTGGAATAAGCAAAGTGATGGAGATTGATACGGCTAAATTGCCGCAAAAAAAACAAGAAAAATTATCTATGCTGTTAGAAACAGCAAATTTCTTTCATTTACCTGCATATATAGCTGCCGAACCTAACCAGCGCGATCGCTTTGAATATACTTTGTCAGTGGAAGATGAAGATAAGCAACATACCGTGACAGTATCCGAAAGTGCAATGCCCGAAGATTTAAAACCTTTAATTGAGTGGATAACAAATAATTCTTGATAGGATACAAGTTATAGGTTTTAACTCCTAACTCCTAACTCCTAACTTTCTACATCTTCTCCCAACCTTTGCCTTGATAACCGTATTGAAACATTTCTGGATGGATGATTTCTGCTAAAATTTCTAAAGAATCTGCTAAGCGCGGTCCGGGACGGTTAAAGTAAGCATTACCATCTGTAATATAAACTTGACCATTTTGTACTGCTCGGAGTTTTTCCCATTCGGGATTTTTAGTTAATGAATTAGCTTCGGCACGAGTCCGCTTTAAGTCGAAACCGCAAGGCATGAAGATGATTATATCTGGATTGCTGCTGACAAAATCTTCCCATTTGAATATTTCGGAAGGTTTGCCGGTGGAGCTAAATAAAGGTTTCCCACCAGCATAAGTAACTAACTCCGGAATCCAATTTGATGCGCTCATTAAAGGTTCAGTCCATTCGATACAGGCAATGCTGGGAATCTCGGTAGGGGAAAGTGACTGGGTTTTATCTTCGATGGTTTTAATTCTATTATGTAAATTTTCTAATACTTGTGTAGAATCTACATCAAAAACTTCAGCAACTCGGGCAATATCGTTCCAAACATCTTTGAGAATATCTGGTTGCAGGGAAATAACTTGTGGTGAAGTAATAGTAAGACTTTTCAGCGCGTTTTCTACTTCTCCAAAGCTCACAGCACAAACATCGCATTGATCCTGAGTAACAATGTGAGTGGGTTGCAATTGCTGCAAAATATCAGTTTTAATTTGATATATGCTTAAAGCCGATTGCAGTAAGTCGTTAACTTTGTTGTGAATCTCGCCACTAACAGCATTACTGTTTAATCTGGCTTGAGTGCAAGCAGGAAGATTTACAATCCCAGAAGGAAAATCGCATTCATGAGAGCGTCCAACTATTGCATCGGTTAATCCTAATGCTGCTAATATTTCCGTACCACTGGGAATCAGTGAAACTATTCTAATGCTGTCTTTGGTCATTATTTAACTCGAAGACAATAAGTGATATTATTTTAATTCTGAGCATATTCAGTTCTTGAATTAATCTATCCATAGATTTAAATATATTAACTGTAATAAAAATTAATAATAACTAATATACTTAAAAAAATTTGCATTTATATTGCTAAGTCAATGGCTGCATCAAGAATAAAGCTTAATAATTAAACAAATAAAGATAGATACTCTTCAAAGTTATAGCATCAAGGCATTATGATGATAATGTTTAGTAAGTATACTTAGGAAAAGTATCATAAAAGATACGGCAGACACCTAATTTAGATTAAGTTCAAAATTATCGGATATTGTGAGACACTAATAATGCTGGGTTGCGTCGTGATTCTGGATAACTGCTCTACTGGTGACGAGCATGACATTAAATAACTATAGTATCTTGCTGTTAAAAACTAATCAAAACGATATTGAGTGGTTGCAGTCAATACTCTTGCCCGATCAATTTACTTTGGTGAATCGTTTATCTGAAGCTAAGTTAGTATTGCAGAAAAAATCTTTTGATGCAGTGATGTTAAATTTGTCACTTAGAAATATTGAAGATTTTGAAATTATCACCTCAGTATATTCACTGGTTCCCAATACGGCTATTGTGGCGATAAGTGAGAATGAGGATGAAGCTGCTCTACAGAAAGCCATCAAGTTAGGCGCTGACGAAGTTGTAATTATAAAAAATACTGATACTCGCGATTTAAAACGCATATTAATATCTGCGGTTGAAAGACAAAAACGCGCCTTTGCACTTAAAATTACTCAGATTCAGAACATATATGCGACTAATGAAGAGAATGAATTTGCCAGATGGCGTTTTTTGTCAGAAGCAACTTTTGAAGGAATAATGTTGCACGAGCAAGGAATTATCTTAGATGTAAATCATGTTCTAGCAAAAATGACTGGTTATGAACTTGAAGAACTAATTGGTAAAAATGGGTTTGAATTAGTTACGTCAGAATCGCAAGAATTAATTAAACAAAATATTTTTTGCGGTTATGAAAAGCCATATAAAGTTACTGCAATAAGAAAAGACGGTTCTACATTCCCAGCGGAAGTACAGGCTAAAACAATTTATCATGGCTCACAAAATATACGGGTAGCAGCGGTGAGAGATATTACAGAGCGCAATCAAGTAGAAGTAGCATTAGAAAAAAAAGAAAATCTGTTAAAAAAGCAAAGTAATACTTTGGTAGAACTAGCTAAAAGTAAAGCTTTTATTCAAGGAAATATAATTGATTCTGTACGGGAAATTACGCGAGCAGCAGCAATTACTTTAAGTGTTGAACAAGTAGGTGTTTGGCTGTACAACCAAGACAATTCCCAAATGCAATGCATTAATTTATATAATAGAAAATACAATAGTAATTCAAAATCAATTGTTATAACAAAAGAAGATTATCCGAGTTACTTTGCTGCTTTAGAAAAGGGTAGTTTTTCTGTAGATAATCTTTCAGAAACTGATATAGCTCAAGAACTATCTAAATTTTATCTTTATGTATTTGGTGTTACATCTGTATTGAACGTACCTATTTGGCTTAGAGGTTGTGTAGTTGGTATCGTATGCTATGTATACAGCGATGATATTATAGATTCAAATCATCAGTGGAGTTTAGAAGAAGAAAGTTTTGCAAATTCCATTGCAGATTTTGTGAAATTAGCAATAGAAGCAAGCGAAACAACAGCCGCACAAAAAGCGTTAAAGCAGAGTGAAGCGCAGTTTAAGGCAATTTTTGAACGTTCTTCGATGGGTATTTGCTTAGTAGATATAAAAGGGAAAATTGTTAATATAAACCCGGCGCTATCTAAAATTTTGAAATATGGCGATTGCCAACTGATTCACAAAAATTTTGCAGATTATATTTGCTTTGAGAATGATGATGTCGGGCTTTACAAGCAACTGATGCAGGGTAAGATTGAGCGTTTGGAAATAGAAAGACAGCTATTAGATAAAAATAATGGTACCGTTTGGACTCATCTGAGTATTTCTTTGATTGTAAGTTCTAATGGTAAACCAAAGTTTTTTCTTGCGATTATCGAAGAAATCAGCAAACGTAAAGAAACAGAATTACAGCTTAGAGAAAGTAAAGAAGCGGCAGAAGTTGGTAGTCGAGCAAAAAGTGAATTTTTAGCAACAATGAGCCATGAATTGCGAACTCCTCTAAATGCAATTATGGGTTTATCACAGTTACTTCAACAAGAAATTGTTGGTTCGATGAATGATAAACAAAAAGAATATATTAACTGTATATACAGCAGTGGCGTACATTTATTAGAATTAATTAACGATATTCTCGATCTATCTAAAGTAGAAGCAGGAAAAGAAGACTTATTATTGCAGCCTTTGCGGGTAGAAGATTTATGTAGTTATGTTATATCAACTGTGCGCGAACGTGCTGAAGAAAAGGGATTAGAGTTAACTTGCTCCATCGATCAAAAAGCAGATACTTGTATTGCTGATGAACGGCGAATCAAGCAAATGCTATTAAATCTACTTACCAACGCAATTAAGTTTACTTCTGAAGGTAAAGTTTCTTTGCAAGTAACAAAATTATCTCAAGGAATAGCATTTCGGGTATGCGATACTGGTATTGGTATTGAACCCGATCAATTTAAATATTTATTTGAACCTTTTAAACAACTAGATTCTCGGCTAAATCGTCAGTACGAAGGTACGGGTTTGGGTTTAGCTTTAACTCGTAAATTAGCGCGTTTGCACGGTGGAGATGTAACAGTAGAATCTAATTTTGAAAAAGGAAGTCGGTTTACCTTATTTCTTCCTGATAGTGAATTTGAAGAAGAAAAAGTTATTGAAAAATGGGAAGAGAAAGTTCATAAATTAAATAAGACTGTAGTTTCTAAAAATATTTCTATAAATAAACGTATTTTGTTAGTAGAAGATGATAAGCATACCGGCACCTTATTACAAGATTATTTGCAAACTATTGGCTATCAAGTTGAGTGGATATCAAATGGAAAAGAATTTTTAGAAAAAGTCCGCATTTACCAGCCGAACCTAATTTTATTAGATATTTTGTTAGAAGATGTCAGCGGTTTGGATTTACTTGCCTCTTTGCGAAAAACGTCAGATTTACAAGGTAAAATTGTGGTAGTAATGACACCAAGTAAAGATAATGATGATTGCCGCAGCCGCTTTATCCAAGCTGGAGCCAATGATTTTGTAAGTAAACCAATTGGTATTGTTAAATTGGAATCGATCTTAATGCGATATTTTTATTAAAAAACGCCGTTTTTCTAAGACTAAAAATCTTTCTAAGAATAGAGCCAAGTTTAGACAAGTCTTGGCTCGTAAGCAGCGAAGCGGTAAGTAGACAGTGTAAAGACTAAACCATTCCTCGACAGTCAGGTACTAGGCTTTATCCCTCTCCACAAACTACCCGTAATATTGGTACGTACTTATTTGCTTTGCACAATTCCAGGCGCGGTTACGAATAAGAGAAGGTGTACTCACCCCCGCATCCCAAAATTCTATTTGCGTAGGTACTCGCTAACTACTCGGTTACTACTAAGAAGCTTTGGAAACGAGTTAATTAAAAGCATTTAGTAATTTCACCGTGTTTTTATTATACCGCAAATTAAGTAAAACCCTCTTTAAAGACGGGGATTCAGACCTAGAAATTTTGATGAGAATTGCTCTTGTTTTGAGTCAGAACTTGTGCGCGTGCAGTACCTCCATCACGCTACAGAGATAGGCGATGCCCGAATAATCGTCGAAAAACTGCGCTGCGACTTCATCCGAAATCTTCACAGCCATCTCCCGATTAGGAGTGAGTATCTCGAACTTTATATTCGAGTAGGTGTCGGAAACAGTGGGTTGTCCCGACGAGCGCACGTTCCGACTGCCTTTACCGCCAGCATCCACTACCGTATAACCGGAAGCCCCGGCTTTGTCGATGATCTTGGCGATCTGTTTGAGCAGCAATTTTTCCGTGACAATGACGAGCTTGCTGGCTTGCTGGGTCATGTTTTTTACCTCCTTGATGCGTTCTGTTGCGACAATTCAAGGCAAGACTCTATGGTTTTGCTTTGAACCACATCTTTAAGTTTATGCCAAATATCGACGAATCCACTACCTTCTATTGAAAAATATTGACTCAGATTAGCGGAAGCATTTTAGAAAAAACACTTATACTTTTACCCACATTCGACACCCTTAACTGTCACAAAGAGAAATTACGGAGAGAAAAAATCTTCATTGAGAATAAAAACAAACATATTGTCTTAAGTAAAAAAAGCATTTGATAAATAGTAAATCAGCAAGAATGGCATCAAAACTTATTTTTAATAAGAAATAATAAGAAACAATAAGAATTAACCCCACTTTATTCTCAAATATTACTTCTGGTAAGCTGGTGTTATATTCTCCATGATTTTATCTAATCGATTTATGTCCTTTTATGAACTGATTTTAAGATAAAATTAAGCACATACCTAAAGTTCCGAAGTCCCGATCCCTAATATCTTAAAGAGGAATTAAAAAATGGGTTTTTTGTCCGATTTCTCGACGCTCTTCCTGGATAAGTTGCAGTCCCCGACACTCGGTTTTCTGATTGGTGGTATGATCGTTGCCGCCCTCAATAGCCGACTGGCAGTTCCAGATCCGATTTATAAGTTTATCGTCTTCATGCTGCTCATAAAAGTCGGTCTGAGCGGCGGCATTGCGATCCGCAATGCCAATCTGTTGGAGATGCTGTTGCCTGCGCTGTTCGCCATGATAGTGGGAATACTTATCGTGTTCATCGGGCGTTACACGTTAGCCAATATGCCGAACGTCAAAACTGTTGATGCTATTGCAACTGCGGGTTTGTTCGGTGCCGTGAGTGGCTCTACCCTCGCCGCCGCCCTAACGCTACTGGAAACAGAAAGCATCCAATACGAACCCTGGGCTGCCGCACTATATCCCTTCATGGACATCCCAGCGCTAGTGACTGCGATCGTCGTAGCCAGCGTTTATGTCAGCAAGCAGCGGGCTAACGCAGACAAGGATCTCAGCAAGCAGGAGTATCTCAGCAAGCAGGGCGTTACTGCAAGCGGGTATCCCAAGCAGTACGATACCGCAGGCGAATATACTAGAAATCAGGGCATTATTGCAAGCGGGTATCCCAGGAAGCAGCCCGAGCGGGTCAAGATATGGCCCATCATCAAGGAAAGCCTCCAAGGTTCTGCCCTATCGGCACTACTACTCGGTCTCGCTTTAGGCATACTAACCCGACCGGAAAGTGTCTATGAGAGCTTCTTCGATCCCCTCTTCCGCGGTCTACTTTCCATACTGATGCTGGTAATGGGTATGGAGGCAACCGCAAGGATCGGCGAGTTACGTAAGGTGGGTCAGTGGTACGCCATATATGCTTTTGTGGCACCGCTGCTGCATGGGCTGATAGCCTTCGGTTTCGGCATGATTGCCCACTTCGTCACAGGATTCAGCCCTGGCGGTGTCGTGATCTTGGCCGTCATTGCCGCTTCCAGTTCAGACATCTCAGGGCCGCCCACTTTACGAGCCGGTATCCCGTCGGCTAATCCCTCTGCTTATATCGGCGCGTCCACAGCCGTCGGTACGCCGGTTGCGCTTGCCTTGGGAATACCGCTTTTCATCGGACTCGCCGAGGCACTGATGGGTAAATGATTCCAGACGGGTTGCAGCAAACCGCTATTAATGCTTTACAGAGTATCCACTAAAACCATTCGTAGATGGGAAGCGGATGGAAAGATTCGCTCAGTAAGAACGGAGGGATGTTCCTCTATATTTCCTCTATGTTTAATGTAAGTGAATTACTAGGTAATAGATTAGATACAAACTTGACATTAGCTTATGCCAGAGTCAGTTCAAATTACCAAAAAAAGATTTAGAGCGTCAAGCAATGGTATTGGAAGCTTATTGCTCTAATCAAGGTTGGTCATTTGAACTGATTAAAGATTTGGGTTCAGGAATCAACTAAAAGAAAAATCCTTAATTAGATTGATAAAAATGAGAAGGTACCTATTAAGTAGAAAGATTAATATTAAGTCATAAAAATAAAGAATTAGTCAAATAATTAAGAAAGATTAGGATAAGATTAAGTCAAAATGCCGATAGGATTTAATACAAAGAAACTACCTAGATTTAGTAAAAAAGCAAAAAGTAATAATTTTACTTTAAATGACTCGCTTTCCGCGTGTTTCTTATGAATCATCTTGATTATTAAACAGCAACAGATGATTTTTTAGCTGTTCGTGTAACTGTTTTTTACGGTAACGCTTTTTTCTCATTTTTCGCTACAGGGATGTCTGTTTTTACAGGTATCCCTTTGTTTTTTGCAGGTGTTCCTTAGTGCCTAGCGAAGCGTACCGTTAGGTATTGCGAGGAGGATATAGCACGGTTGAGTAAAATACATTTAACACCTCACCCTCATTCCCTCTCCGATATTTTGGAGAGGGATGTCTGGGAAATGGAATCATGTGAAATCTGTATTGCATCCAACTGAAAACCACTATATATAGCACTACGCCTTTAAGTTAGGACGTTTTTCTATTGCCTTTTGCCAAATCCGGCGTTGCCTTTGAACCAGAATTATGATGTCCTAACCTATATGTTTACTGATATTGATATAGATAGGGCAGGGTGAGCTTCTCTGGTGTATTGGACTCAACTGAAAACCGCTATAATTGATAACTGCTAACTGCTAACTGATTATGATAAAACTTGACCAATTTTTGAAGTTGTTGGGTGTAGCGTCAACGGGAGGGCAAGCTAAGCATATGATTGTGGATGGTGCTGTCAAAGTTAACGGTACTCTGGAAACTCGCCGTGGAAGAAAATTAGTCACTGGGGATAAAGTGACGGTGGAAAACCAAACTTTTGAAGTTAGGGATTTAGATTAAGTAGAGACGTTGCACCCGGCAACGTCTTTATTAAACATTCTTAAACATTAATAGGACTTACGCAACCGGAACGAGTATTACGCATCCTAGAGTTTTAGATCCCCCTAGCCCCCCTTTTTTAGGGGGCTTTGCGTAGATTCTAATTAATTAAAAACCCTTTTAGAGGGCAGAGAGGGCAGAGGAAAGAGACAAAGAGAGATGGGTAATTTTAGAGCAATCAGAAAGTAATTAGCAGTTTTAATTTACCATTCCTGCTTGTTTATCTTGAACTTCGCGATATTCCCTATGTTTAGATTCGCGATATTTTTCTACCGTGCGTTTTGTCGCAGTTGCATTGTAGTATTCTTCACCTTTTTCGGAAATCAATCTTTCTCTTACTTTTTTACGCAGGTTGGAAACTATTTTACCGTTAACTTTACGTGTTTGCGACCAATCAACTATCGGTTGCGGATAGTAACTATTATTAATATAATCACCAGAAAGTATTTCCGGTAAGCTATAACCCCGCAATTCTTCAATCCAATGATAAATAAAGTTTAATTCGGGATCTTTGTCTTTGATGTTTTTAGTCGGATTATAAATGCGGAAAGTGTCGCTAAGGGGATTGGTAATTCCTGCTTGCATTTGCCACTGCCAATTATTGATGGCTAAGTCTCCATCTACTAAATAGTTCATGAAGTGTTTAGCACCATGATGCCAGGAAACACCGCAGTTTATTGTTAAAAAAGTAGCACACATTGCCCGCATTCGGAAGTTCATCCAACCCATTCTTTCTAACTGACGCATACTTGCATCTACCATTGGGAAACCTGTCATTCCTTCACACCAAGCTTGAAATAATTCTTGTTGTTGGGATGTTAATTCTCGTGGTTGATAATATTCGTCGAATTCGGGGAAGCGATTGGTGTAAGCTATTTCTGGATGCGAGTACAAGCGTTGAGTAAAACTATCATGCCATCGCAACCGATCTCTAAATGCTTTGAGAGAAAATGCTGCTTTGGGTTGTTTTTCTAATTCTTCGGCACGTTTTTTAGTTCTTTGGTATACCGTGCGTGTAGAAACTGTACCGAATGTAAGATGCGGTGATAGGTGAGATGTAGCTCTTTTCTGTGCCATCCAAGGGCGAGATACTTTCCAGTGATATCCCTTGTATCTACCCGAAAGAAACGAATTTAATACTGTAGTTGCTTCTGTTTCTCCACCAGGAAAATAAACTTTATCTGTTTCCCAAAAAGTTCGATATTTCTGTTTTAATTCTTCTATCGTTAGCTGGGGTACATTTAAAGATAATTGTGGTGTGTTGATATGAGTTGGAGTTGGATGAATGGTATCTCTTTGATAAGTGTAATATTCTTTAAACCATTCTTCGCGATTTTCCTTGGGTTGGATAAAGTTATTTAAGCCGATGCAGTATTCTAAATTTTGTTGTTGGTAAAAATCTACAATTGCTTTATCTCTTTCAATTCCATATTCTACCTGTACGTCGCGGTTGAAATACAATTTTGGTCTATAGGATTGCTGTTTTAATTCACAGGTAAGTTGTTGTAATATATCTGCTGCATTTCCTGCAAATAGATATAATTTGCTACCTAATTTTTGTAGATTTTTATCTAAATCTTCTAAACATTCAAACAAAAATCTGACTCGTGCTTGTCCAATATCTTTCCATTGATAAAACCAAGGGTCGATAATAAAACATGGTAAAACTTCTGCGTTGTTAGCAGTTGCTTTGATAACGCTTTCGTTATCGCTCAAACGTAAATCTCGACGAAACCAAATTATGTTCATAATCGATTTAGTGAGGGATTAGGGAGTAGGGTTGGGGGGAATAGAGAATAGAATAAAAAGACGATATTAGTAAATTTTGTTGATAAATATTCACCTATAATTCCATTATGACAAATTTACCTATAAAGTAACCAAATTAGCTGACATAATTTATATTTTATGTTGAGTCGTGCTTACAAAAACATCGTCGTCTTAATTTACTTGTTTGTCCTTGATGTGAGAATATTAAAAAATATTGACACGCCTGACAATTTGAATTATTTATAATGATCAATAATAGGGAAGGAACTTTCCAGGGTGCAAAAGGACTCGAACTGTATTATCAAAGTTGGCATCCTCAAGGTTTAGCAGAAGCCGTTTTAATAATAATCCACGGACATGGAGGGCATAGCGGCATTTTTACGGTTATGGTGGAATATCTAATCGAGCATAATTACGCCGTTTATAGTTTTGATTTGCGTGGTAATGGGCGATCGCCAGGGCAACGGGGCTATATTAATAGTTGGTCAGAATTTCGAGCAGATTTAAAATCATTTGTAGATTTAGTCAAAGCTAAAGAAGTCAACCAGGATTTGTTTATTATTGCCCAAAGCATGGGGGGAACAATTGCTTTAGACTATATTTTACGAGAACCTGTGCAACTCAAAGGTTTAATATTGTTGGCTCCAGCTTTGGGATTGGGGGTTTCTTCCTGGAAATTATTAGCTGGTAAAATATTATCTGGCATTTTGCCTCGTTTCAGTTTAGCTACGGGAATAGATTTTAGTGCTGCTTCTCGCGATCCAAAAGCGGTAGCGGCTTGTAGAGAAGATCCATTACGTCATAGCTTAGGTACTGCTAGATTAGCTACAGAATTATTAAATACTATTGAGTGGATTGGAGCTTCTATAGCAGAAATAAAAGTTCCTCTATTAATTCTTCATGGTGGTGCAGATAAAGTTACACTGCCTCAAAGCAGTAGAACTTTTTTTGAACGCTTAACTTTAGCTGATAAAGAAAGACAAGAGTACCCCGGTAGCTATCACGAGCTTCACACTGATATTAACTACCAAGAAGTACTAGAAGATATGGAAGATTGGATACAAAGACATCTGTTGACTTCAGGAATAATAAAGTAGGGAATGGGGAATAGGCAATGGGGAATAGGTAATAGGGCATAGGGAATGGGGAATAGGGTTGGGGGGAATAGGGAAAATAAATTGGAGCATCTCAATTATTGAAGAATATTCTGTAGTGCGAGCATCTTGCTCGCCGACCTCCCGAGCGAGCAAGATGCTCGCACTACAAAAATAAAAATTTGGGATGCTCCCAAATAAACAACTTTCCCTCGGAGGTTGTGGATTATCAACTAACAACTATCAACTAACAACTATCAACTAAAATATGCAACGCGCTCAACCAAAACTAGATTTTATTCCTCCAAGTTTCAACTCTTTAATTCTTCGGCTTGTTCATTGGATGCTGCCTGTTTTACAAAGATTTCGCTTGCTGCCCTGGCTACCAGCAGGAATTGGAACAATTGAAACAAAAAATGGAGAAACTTTAGTTAATCTTTACCATCAATTCCAATTGGGGAAGATTCGCCTTATCCTCGCCTTTCGTCATTGTGAAGTGGACGATCCACTTACTGGTTTATATTTATTCTCTCGCGAGATACCGCTTGTTGCACGTCAAAATAAAATTAAATTAAAATCTTCTATTAATTGTCATTTTATGTATGACAGAGGTATGACAATTTGGGCTGGTGATTGGCTGGGTTGGTTGTTTTCTAGGTTAGGAGGTATTCCCGTACATCGAGGTAAAACTCTTGACTTGCAAGCAATAAAAAAAGTTAGAGAAATATTGGTTGATGGCAAATTTCCTTTAGTAGTTGCTCCTGAAGGTGCTACAAATGGTCATAGTGAAATAATTAGTCCTCTCGAACCTGGTGTAGCTCAATTAGCGTTTTGGTGTGCGGAAGATTTAGCAAAGGCTAACCGTGTTGAAAGAATGATTGTTCTTCCTATTAATATTCAGTATTCTTATATTAATCCTCAGTGGTCAAAGCTCGATCGGTTATTAAGTAGATTAGAAGCAGATTGTGGTTTATCAAAACAAACTATAGGAATTGCTAGTAAGGAATTAGAAAAACTATATTCAAAGCGTTTATTGAGATTGGGAGAGTATCTTCTTGGAGAAATGGAACAGTTTTATCGTTCTTTTTATCACCGCGAACTACCAGATTTGTCTAAAGATGCTATTAGTTTAGAAGAAAATCTCACAGCCAGACTGCAACAATTATTAGATGTATCTCTACAAGTAGGTGAAGAATATTTTGGTATCAAGAAAAAAGGCAATATAATTGAACGCTGTAGACGTTTAGAAGAAGCTGGTTGGAATTATATTTATCGCGGAGAAAGGGATAATTTTAAAAATTTATCTGCTGTCAAACGAGGATTAGCAGATTGGATCGCAGCAGAAGCCGATTTAAGAATGCTGCATATGCGTCTGGTAGAACTTTTTGTCGTCATGAGGGCTACTTATATTAAAGAAAAACCTAGTTTTGAAAGATTAGCCGAAACAACGATTATTTTATTTGATGCGATCGCCAGAATTAAAGGTAATAAAAGTCCCCGTCGTCCCCGTTTAGGATTACGTAAATCTACAGTTACGGTGGGAGAACCCATTTCAGTCAGCGACCGAGCTACGGTCTACCAACAAAGTCGTCAAGATGCAAAACAGGCTGTAGCTGAATTAACTCAAGATTTACAAGGGGCTTTGGAAGAAATGATTTTTTAGAATTTGGGGATGGGGCCGAAGGGCAAGGAGAAGGAGTGAGGGAGGGAGAGAGTGAGGGAGGGAGGGAAATTAATAATTTATTACTTATTGCTCATTGCTTCTTACTTCATACTCCTAACTCCTAACTCCTAACTGTATGTCCCTTTGGGACACGCTGCGCTAACACTGTTCACTGATTCCTAAACTTTGTATGCTAGTTTAAAGGGTTATTAATATTTTTTTATAAGCTGTGCAAGAAGATTTTAGATTAATTGTTGATTTGGTTTCGGTTCTCGCTGTTGCTGCGGGTGGGGGACTATGTGCTTCGCTTTTGGGTTTACCCGTGCTATTGGGGTATCTCGCTGGCGGGATGATGGTTGGCCCTGCTGGATTTGGACTGATTAAGGAGTTTGTTCAAATTGAGACGTTGGCGCAGTTTGGTGTGGCTTTTTTGCTGTTTGCGCTGGGTGTGGAGTTTTCTTTTGCGGAACTGAATAAAGTAAAAAAAATTAGTTTAGGTGGTGGCGGTTTACAGATTATTTTAACGATCGCAGTCACGACTTTGATATCTGTGGGGATTGGTTGGGTTGATTCGCCGGTTCAAGGGGTATTTTTGGGAGCGATTTTATCTTTGTCTTCTACTGCGGTTGTCCTTAAATGCTTGATGGAACGCAATGAAACGGAAACCCCCCACGGACAGGTGATGTTAGGAATCCTGGTGGTGCAGGATTTGGCGTTGGGATTAATGTTAGCAGTATTGCCCGCTCTAGACCAACCCGTGGAAACTCTTGGTGTGGCGGTGCTGATGGCTCTGTTAAAGATTGGTTTATTCGCTGCGGGTGCTGTAGCTACAGGAATTTGGCTGATTCCACCTTTATTACGATTGCTGGCGCAGACGGAAAGCCGAGAGTTATTTTTATTGGGTGTGGTGGCTCTGTGTTTGGGAATCGCTTTATTAACTGAAGAGTTGGGACTTTCCATTGAAATGGGGGCTTTTGTCGCCGGTTTGATGATTTCCGAGGTGGAATACGCTGACCAAACTTTAACTTATGTGGAGCCGCTGAGGGATATTTGCGCCAGCTTGTTTTTTGCGGCGATCGGGATGCTGATCGATCCGGTATTTTTATGGAGCCATCTGGAATTAATTCTGGGATTGGTGACGCTAGTATTTATTGGTAAATTTTTAATTATCACTCCTTTAGTCAAAATATTCCGCTATCCGTTAAAGACAGCTATAATTGCGGGTTTGGGACTGTCTCAAATTGGTGAATTTTCCTTCGTGCTTGCTAGTGAAGGTCAACAATTAGGGTTGGTATCTCGCAAAGTATATTTACTGATATTAGGAACAACGGCAGTAACATTAGTATTAACGCCTTTCGTGCTGCGGTTGGTACCAACTTTATTTGATTGGGCAGAAACAATGCCTTGGTTAAAACCCTATCTCAACGGTGAAGGCAAACCCCTTGATGTTGCCGACGATATACCGATAAAAGACCATGTAATCGTTTGCGGTTACGGTAGAGTTGGTCAAAACTTAGTCAAATTGCTGCTTTTTCACAAACTTCCTGTAGTAGTTATAGATCAATCTGAAAGAATAATTCAACAATTAAGAGAAGCCGGAATCCCTTACGTATACGGCAACTGCGTTTCATTTCACGTCTTAGAAACAGCCGGAGTTACCCAAGCAAAAGCAATGGCGATCGCACTACCCGATCCAATGAGTACTCGTTTGACTCTACGGCGCGGTTTAGAATTATTTCCAGAATTAAATATAGTTGTGCGGGCTACTAATAACAAAAATATTGAAGCACTTTACCAATTAGGAGCGCGAGAAGTAGTACAGCCCGAATTTGAAGCCAGTTTAGAAATGGTTTCCTTCGTATTAACAGATGTTGGTTTATCACCAGTAGCAGTACAGCGAGAAATCCAAGAAATCCGCAAAAGTCACTACTTAGATTTTCGTCCCGAACAATCAGCCTCACAAGTAGCCCGCGATTTACGACGCGCCACAGCCGATTTAAACAAACGCTGGTATGCCCTACCCACAAACTCTCCCCTAGTAGGAATGACGTTAGAACAAGCCGATATGCGCTATTTAACCGGCGTGAGCTTAATGGCAATTAAACGCACTACCGGCGAAGAAATTGATTATCCCGATGCCAAAACCAGCTTAGAAGAAGGTGACAAGCTTTTAGTAGTTGGTTCATCCGAAGAAATAGCAGCCTTAGACGAATTTGCATCGGGGAAAGCAACCGTACCCGGAGAAAACAGCGCCTGTCAGTGGGTGAAACTCAGCGCAGAATCTCCTATATTAGGTAAAACCCTAGCTGATTTAGACATCCGCAAACAATATGTCGTAGAAATACAAGCAATCAGAAGAGAAGGAAAATTCATTCGCTATCCCAACGGCAAAACCAAACTGCAAAACCGCGATCAGCTATTATTGTGCGGCAGATTATCCGCTTTAAATAAACTAGAAGAATTATTTTCCCCCCCAACCAACCCGCCAGTCTTATCAATTCCAGTAGTCAAAGCCGCAGAATTAGACGCATTGCGCGAATATTTACCCCTCGACGAATTGCGGGAATGAATGGAAGAGGGGGAAGAGGGGGAAGAGGGGGAAGAGGGGAATGAATGGAAGAGGGGGGAGAGGGGGAAGAGGGGGGAGAGGGGGGAGAGGGGGGAGAGTGAGGTAGATAGCGAGCGAGACGCTCGCACTACAAAGATGCGGAGAAATGTTAATGTACAACTCCTAATTCCTAACTCCTAAGCTGATGTGCAGCTAAGTTATATAACGAAAAAAAAATCTACAAGTATTGTAGTGCGAGCATCTTGCTCGCTAAAATTATACAAATTAAGTGCGTAACAGCTTAACTCCTAACTCTTAACTCTTAACTCCTAACTCCTAACTCCCAACCTTCAAATAGGCGATCGCCTGCTTCCAAACGGTGGTTTTTTGACTGTCTTCTGAGATGATGCAGAAACACTGTAAGTCTTGCCACAATACTTTTCCTGCTATAACATCGCCGGTTATTAGCTTTAATTCAATTTGGGTGTTTTCTTGAATTAACTTTTGAACTTGCTTGATGCTTGGTAGTGAGGTATCGAATTCTGTCAACATTATTTATGTGGTTAGTGGATAGTGGTTAATGGATAGTAGATAGTGGTTAGTTGATAGTGGATAGTTGATAGTGCCTTTGACAATCAACAACTAACAACTAACAACCAACAACCAACAACTAATAACTGTAATAATTCATCAAGGCGACAAATGGCAATTGATTTTACTAAGTATCAGGGTTTAGGTAACGATTTTATTTTGATTGATAATCGCTCAAGTTCAGAACCAGCGGTTACTCCAGAGCAAGCAGTTAAGTTGTGCGATCGCCATTTTGGTATCGGTGCTGATGGTGTCATTTTTGCGTTGCCTGGTGAGAATGGTACTGACTATACGATGCGAATTTTTAACTCCGATGGTTCGGAACCGGAAATGTGCGGCAATGGTATTCGCTGTATGGCTGCTTTTCTAGCTGAGTTGGAAGGAGATGCAAAAAAAAGCGATAAGTACAGCATTCATACTTTGGGAGGTACGATAACACCTCAATTAATGTCCGACGGTCAAGTTAAAGTGGATATGGGAACTCCTAGATTGACAGCAGGTGAAATTCCTACCACTCTTGCCGCTGAGAATGAAAAGGTAGTTAACAAAGCTTTAGAAATAGCAGGTAAATCTTGGGATGTCACCTGTGTAAATATGGGAAATCCTCACTGCATCACTTTTGTAGAAGACGTTGCCGCCATTGACTTAGAAAAAATAGGTCCCCAGTTTGAAAATCACTCAGCTTTCCCCGAAAGAATCAACACCGAATTTATTCAAGTTGTCAGTTCCGACTACGTAAAAATGCGAGTATGGGAACGCGGTGCAGGTATCACTTTAGCCTGCGGTACTGGTGCCTGTGCTTCTTTGGTAGCCGGTGTATTAAATGGAAAATGCGATAGAAAAGCCACCGTAGAACTTCCCGGAGGCCCTTTATTAATAGAATGGTCTGAAATTGACCAAAGAATCTACATGACGGGGCCAGCCGAAAAAGTCTTCACCGGCACATTGTAAATAATCATAATAATGTAGAGACGTAGCACTGCTACGTCTCCTGCAATATTCGGGTATAACAAGCATCCTTTCCGCTACGTCTCCTGCAATATTCCGATTTAACAAGCATCCTTTCCGCTACGTCTTTTTAATCCGATTACGCTAAATTCTCGATTCAACTCAAAATACAGGGAGACGTTGCACTGCAACGTCTCTACATTAATGTCGGTTTAACACGCATGTTTTTAACAACGCCAACCTTCCGAAATTGTTAACATAAAATCAACGAAATTCTAACTTTAAAAAATTCAAAATCCAAAACAAATACATCTGTTGTTAAAATCAAAAATCATCATGTCTAATCCATTTCCTGGAATGAATCCTTACTTAGAAAACCCCGAACTCTGGCCCGAAGTCCATAACTGGATAATCATAGCCATTGCAGAATCATTAGTTTCTCAACTGCGTCCAAAATATCGCGTAGCAGTCGAAAAAAGGGTATATCAAATGACAGATGAAAACACAGTTTTAGTTGGTATTCCTGATGTCAGCGTGTCGAATTCTAAAAAAGCACGGGATGATTCATCTAATATCGCAGTTGTATCACCGCCAGCGAAACCTGTAAATGTTACTCTTTCCATGCCCGAAGAAGTGCGAGAAGGATATTTAGAAGTGCGAGAAGTGGGAACCGGGGAAGTTGTAACGGTAATAGAAGTACTTTCACCGAAAAACAAGCGTGCTGGAGAAGGTAGAAACGCATATCAGCAAAAGCGTCAGAAGATTTTGACTAGCTTATCTCATTTAGTAGAAATTGATTTGCTGCGTTTCGGAAAGCCTATGCCTATCTTAGAAAACGAGCAGATTAAATCAACCTATCGCATTTTGGTAAGTCGCAGCGAATATCGTCCGCAAGCTGAATTATATCCTTTTGAATTAAAAGAAGCTATCCCCGAATTTCCTTTACCTTTACGTCAAGGCGATCGCGAAACGATAGTAAATTTGCAAGAGTTAATCAATGGAGTTTATGAAAGAGCCGGTTTTGATTTGGCAATTGATTATACTCGCGAAGCAGTACCACCACTTACAGAAACTGATGCCATTTGGGCAAAAGAATTATTAAAAAAACAGGGATAGGGAATGGGGAGTAGGGTAGGATAATGGTACATTCCGGTGCGTTAAAAAATATGTTTGAAGTCCACGGAGGTGGACTTTGCCTGTGTAGAAGCGGTTTCAACCGCCGGGTAAATTATCAAACACCCTCTACTTTCCCCTGACAATTACTCGCTTTCTGCCAATTATTTTGAGTTTCAGATTCAGCAACAAATTCAATATTCCCTTGTTTATCAACAACCCAACCAGTAGCTTCAACAATTGGCTTTGGAGAATCATTCTTAACTTGAATACTTCTTTTTTTACCATTATTAATAACACTCAAATCCCGCAAATCTCGCCACACTTTTACCTCTGCAACAACATCTTGAGGATTTGCTGCTAAACCACCTTTACCAACAACCGTAAAACTATTTCCTTGATTAACACTACATCCACTGGCAACTTTTTGACTGCCATCAACAACATCTGATGGTAATTTTACTAAACTTGAACTAGGATCGATTGCCGGGTTATTAATTTCTACAGTACCGTTAACACCAAATTGGGAACTAGCAGTAATATCATTTTCTGTAGTTAACTCATCTCGGAATTCTAAACCGAATAAACCTTGCGTATTAATATTGATATTTCCACCATCACCTTGTACTGCATTAGCAATAATATCGCTGTTTTCCACACCTGCAATTACCGGAGAATTAATATTAATATTTCCACCGTTTCCCGTACCTCCAGCTTCAGCAGAAATAAGACTTTGATTTCTGAGAATTAAACTATCTTTAATTTGTAAATCAATATTACCTCCTTCACCCGATTGAGTTGATGCGGTGATTTTTCCTTTGCTGTTAAGAAGGATAGAATCAGCATTAATATCTAACATTCCACCTTTGCCAGTTCCATCATTTCTTACCGTAACTTCTGCACCATCAGTTACTTTTAAAAGCGGGGTGTTGATATTTACGTTTCCCGAATCTCCGCTAGGAATTGCTGGTAATCCTATAGCTTGCTGTAAAAATTCATCGACAATATTAGCGCTAGAAATGATTAAACTAGGATTAACCGAACCAGGTACGGTACCGCTAACTTCAATCAAATCAGTTGCATTAACAATTACGCTTCCTGCTGCCCCAGAAGCGAGAGTAGAAGAATCAACTCTACCACCATCTTTAACTATCAAACTGTCAGTGTTAACAGTTAAATTACCTGCGTTTCCGATTCCAACTGTTGCAGCACCCAAGCCACTAGGGGTAAAAGTATCAAAATTAAAGCCTTTTACTTCAATGGATTGGGAATTGATATCAACATTTCCTCCTTTACCAATTCCTAAAGAAGTAGACGATATGTTTCCTCCATCCAAAACTGTTAAATTGTCAGCCGATATAGAAACATTTCCACCATTACCAATGCCATAATTACTAGAGGCTATACTTTGACCTAAAATTGATAGATTTTTAGTTGAAATGTTAATATCTCCAGCAGCACCAGATTGAAAGCCTGCGGTAGAAATTTGACTATCATTACTAGGATTAATAGGAGAAAATTCAATGATTTGTATGGATCGAGAAGGATTTCCAGAATCATTAACAGTAATATTTCCTCCTCTTCCCGAACTAAAAGTTTGGGTAGTTATTCCTGCACCTTGAGAAACAAGTAAATTTGGAGTCGAAATTACAATTTTTGCTGCATTCCCAACCCCAACAGTTTCAGTTAATAACGTACTACCAAATTTTCCATCAGAATTAGTTCCTACAACTTCGATTGATTCTGTTGCATTTAATTTAATTTCTCCTCCAGATTGTAATCCCTGAGTTTGCACAAAGGCTACAGAACCACCTTTGATAAAAATATTTTTTCCTTGTATTTTAATCGAACCACTTCCTGCACCACTGGCATTTGCTAAAGCTTGGGAAGAAAAAAATATATCGCCAAAATTGTTTACACCGTTGTAAGCTAAACTCCAATCATTTGAATTAATGTCAACTAAACCTTCGTTTACACTCCCTAGCTCAATTCTTCCCGAATCTGCGGTAACAATACCTCCATTTAAAGAAACTTTACCACCAACTAAAGCCAGTGTATTTCCCGACTTTACTTTCAAATTATTAGAACTCATTACAACAAAAGGATTTTTATTCACATTTGTGTAACCCTCACCCTGTACTTCAATCGCTGCGGAATTATTCCCCATTTGCAAACCAAGGGGAACGTTAACAGTTAATAAAGGTTCTGTTGTCGGATCGATAGCGCTAAATTCGATATCATCAGCAAACTTGATACTTTCAGCCGTACTGCCAAAAAACGAACCACCGATATCTAACCGAGCATCTTTACCGAATACTATTCCCGCAGGATTAATCAAAAACAAATTCGCATTACCATTTGCTTTAATTAAGCCATCAATATTAGAAATATTTCCACCCGTTACCCGATTAATTATATTAACTACATCCGTAGGATTACTGAAAACCGCAGAGCCACCCGTAGGAATTGAGAATTCTTTGAAGCTGTGAAATAAATTGTTTCCTACGCGGTTACTATTGTTAATACTATCAATAGTAAAATTCAGATTATCTGTAGTTTTAACGCGAGTTGGTAAAGTCCCATCTTCAATTACCCGTTGAGCATAAACTGGAGCTTGTAAAAAGGAAATCGCTAGGATTGCGAAGCAGCTTGAGGTTTGAGATAATTTTTTGATCGAGGGGATAAACATATATAAAAATTGTAGAGCCTGACTTTTATATATGATTCCCAAGTGCGAGTTGAAAATTAAAGTTAATTTGATATTTATCTAAAAAAATGTTGTAGATTGCGTTGTCGCAACAGTGCAACGTACCGCAATCTCTTTCGATAACCGACAAATCTTGGGAGACGTAAAATTTTACGTCTCTACATTATTAATTATTCTAATTTAAATTGATCGAATTTAATTACTTCCTCTTCAGTTTTAGTCGTATCAAAATAGTAGCTATCAACCGTACCATTACCCGTATCTAAAATACTAAATACGGTAATTTCTTTACTAGCAATATAAGGAATAGGTTTACCATCTTCACCTGTTAATGGTTTAATTGATGGCACGATCGGTTCTAACCCATTTGGATCGCCTACTTCAACATATTTCTCTTTGTATCCTTGAGGTACGTTGCGTTTATTGTCACCCAAATAAGCTCCGTAACTATTACCAACGTTTGACGATTCTAAGAAATTTATTCCCGATTCGCTCTTGAAACGATTCCATAAATGGGAATGTCCGTAAAATACTAACTGTACGTTATTCTTTTCTAATAAAGGTACAATATCCCGAATCAAGTAATCTTCTTCTAGGGGATATTCGTAACTTATAGCCGCGATTTTACCGCTATCATCTTTTTCAATTGTTTGTACTGGATCGGTATAAGCTGGAACAATATTATCTCCTAAAGAGTGAACCGGATGATGTAACATTACAACTTTGTATTTTGCTTGTTTAAATTCCGGACTATTTAATTCTTCAACTAACCAATTATATTGAGGGCTACCTTTATCAATTGGTTCAAAAATATGCTGTCCGTAACCCCAATTTTCCGGATTATCAAAATCAGCTTCTCTTTCGCGGTATTTACCTTTTGCATCCGGTTCTAAACTTGGTACTCGCCAAATATTTGTCGCATTCAAAACCACTAAACGCACATCACCAAAAGTTGTTGCATAATACTTTTCCCCTCCCGATTTACTTTCAGGTAAACTAAAAATTTCTTCGTAGGTATCGGTATTAAAAGAATTGGCTTTTAAAGATGATTCACCATACAAGTTTTCAGCTACTTCGCGGGGAATTGCATCGTTATATTCGCCACCCAAATCATCACTTTTACCTCTTCTTCCCATCACTTCATGATTGCCCATCGCGGTAAAAATTGGAGCTTCTTGAAGAATTTCGCCGCCAGTATAATTGGTTTTTACACCATTATTATCTAGTTCATAATTAGCTTTACCTTGTAAAGCTGGAAAAAATGCACCACCGCGATTATCATCAAACCATTCGCTGGCACGGTCTGGTATATTTATTAAATCGCCAGCCATAAAAACCGCATCAATATCCCCAACTGTTTCTTTTGCCTTTTGTAAATTCGCAGCCGTCATTGGTTTAAGCTGATGATCGGAAGTAAGTAAAATTTGTAATGGTTTTCCCGGTTGAGGTGCGGGTGTAAGCTGATAAACTTCACTTTTTGCAGCGCCACCATTTTCATGTTTACTAATTACTTGATAGTCAACTTTTTTACCTTGAGTTAAACCAGTAACTTCCGCTTCATGCCGCCAAATATCGCGTTGAGCGGGTTTTTGATAAACTTGTTTGTCTTCAGTTTGTTTTCCAACTCTGGATTTTTGATCTTCCCTAGTGTGACTTAACTTAATAGTTGTAGCGTCAGTAGTTTGTTTGAGATTTTCACCATAAACAACCGTATTTTTTTCACCAGGAAACTCAGTAAACCAAACAACTTTGACTGAATTTTCAGTTGGTAATTGTAGAAAAGGTTGTGTTAGCAGCGTTGAAGTTTCAGCAACAGGTTGCGAATTGGGTAAACACCCATATATTAAGGTAAAACATAAAACACATAGAAATACAGATGCTAATGGTATCGGACGATTCTTAAAGCGCCTAAACATGATTAATTTCCAAAAGCTATATTCTTGTAGAAACAATCAATTCATAATTGTTTCTCATAAATGTAGTTTATATGACAAAATGATTTTGGATTTTTTATATAGGGAGTGGGGTAGAGGGGGAAGAGGGGGTAGAGGGGGTAGATAATTCTTAATTCATCACTCCTAACTCCTAACTCCTAACTCCCTACCTTTTCAAGAAACCGCTTCCAACACCATTCGGGGAATTAATAAATCTTCTTTCAATTCACCAATTCCTAAGAAAAGCCTTTGTTCGTTATAAATTCTTGCTATTTCCGATACCTGACTATCTAAGGAAATTTTCTGCCCCTGGCACCATCTTCGCGCTTCAGTCTCAGGTAATGTTATTTCAGAAAGATGCTGTAAAGGTGCATCAGCAACCATTGGTTGAAATTCTTCTGTTTTTAATTTAGCTTCTAAGTCAGTTAAAGTAATGCTATTTGTTAAATTAAAACCGCTGCTGACGGTACGTTGTAAAGTTGCCAGAGTTCCCCCCGTTTCTAATATCGCACCTAAATCGCGGGCGATCGCTCTAATATAAGTTCCCCCACCGCAGGCAATATTCACATCTAATTCAGGGAATTCACCATCTCGCCAATCTAAAATATCAATATTAAATATTTCTACATTTCGCACGGGTGCTTCAACTATTTCACCTTTTCGTGCTAGATCGTAAAGTCGTTTTCCATCAACTTGAATAGCGCTATAACTCGGAGGAATCTGCTCAATTTTACCTTGAAACTGCTGTAAAGCCGTTTTTACAGTTTCCAAATCCAATCCGGTAACTGACTGTTGAGCAATAATTTCTCCTTGCAAATCATCAGTCGTAGTTTGTACCCCCAACCGAATCGTAGCCTTATAAGCTTTATCGTCAGGGAGATATTGTAATAATCGAGTTGCTTTACCAATGGCAACAGGTAAAACACCAGTAGCAGCAGGATCTAAAGTACCCGCGTGACCGATTTTTTTGATCCGCAAAAGTTTGCGCGTTTTCGCCACGCAATCATGAGAAGTCCAATCAAAGGGTTTATCGAGATTTAAGAAACCAAACACGGATCAATTATCAATTAACAATAATCAATTATCACATCTCATAACCCAAAAGCTGCGTTAACGCAAGGTGCTGTTCCTATATGAATTAAATAGCGGTTTTTAATCCTGTACTTTACCTAACCAAAAACACGACAAGTACTCTACCACATTAATTTTGCGGGATAACGCGCTCGTAGTGGGAGCGTCTCGCTCCCTCGTTACAAACAACCGACCAAGATGGTCGCACTACCTCGACCCCTCAGAACTTATGTGGTGAAGTACTAGTATTCCGCCACATTAATTTTGATGGGTTTACGTAGTGCGAGCATCTTGCTCGCTCGATAGCGCCAGCGAGCAAGATGCTCGCACTACGAATGTGCTACCCCTCATAACTTATGTGGTGAACCACTAGTTAACAATACTCTTAATTGTTCATTGATAATTGATAATTGATAATTGATAATTGTTTATTTTTCCACCGCTTTTGCAATTTCAGTAGTAGTTAAGTTGTGTATCAAACTTAAATTCATCGATTTTGTAGAGATGGTTTCTGCGTAAGCTGCTGTGAGATAAGCACGATATTGAGATTTTTGGGATACATAGCTTTGGAAGAAAGGTAAACTCACAACTTTCATATAGCTCTGTGCTTGCTTGGGATTATCACCGATTAATTTCGATGGTAATCCAACTTGCTCGGAACTATCTTTGCCGTCACCGATAGTGGAAAAGTGAGTTGCACCTTCCATCTGTACTAAATACTTCTGAGGATTCGCAATCCAGGAGAAAGGTAAAATTTGTTCGTATAAAGCTGGTGCAACGGTGTCTTCGCTGCTTGTTACCATCATCACCGGAGTTTTTATTTCACTTAAGCCGGATTTGCCAAAAATGCTGCTGGTTATAGGGTTCACCGCAATTACAGCTTTGACTCTCTCATCATATAACTTATATTGCTTTACTGGTTTGTTTGCTTGCAATTCCTGCATTCGACATTGCAACAGTAAAGACATATTCCAGGTTTGTTTTAAAGCTTTTTGGTTGCAATCTTTTGCTATTTTCTCTGGGTTAATTTTTGCACCGGCTAAAGCTAAAGCTGTATAACCACCAAAAGACTGTCCAAATACGCCAACCTGCTGTAAATTTAGCCTTCCTTTAAAGCGGGGATCGGTATTGTTTAATTTTTCTACTTCATCAAGGACAAACTTAACATCCAAAGGACGATTGATAAATTCTTTCGGCTGTGTGACTTCCGAAGCGCTGCCATTCAACAAAGATTGTATTTGTTTGGTGTCGCTACCGGGATGATTGGGAACAATAACGGCAAATCCATTTGTGGCTAAATGATTGGCTAAATAGCGAAAATTGCTGCTATCGGTACCTATACCGTGCGAAATCACAATCGTGGGTACGGAGGAGCGAATATTAGGAAGATAAATATCGGTTGATAGCAGCCTTCCCCGGATTACGTCAAAAAATTTCAGTGTTTGCTTTTTGGCAATAAACTTTCCCCTCCGATTTAAGTTAGGTAAATTCTCAACGCTAGCTGCTGTTTTAACTGTTTGAAATGTAGCTTCCGTATCAGACTTAGCAGAAACTGCTGCGACAGCCTTATTAGTTTCATTTACCAGTGTTTCTAACTGCTCTGCTATCTGCAATGTACGCGCTAAATCTATATCCATGCTAGAGCTAGGATACTTCCGCAACACGTTTAATAAAGTCAAACCATCAGGTTCATCAGCAGCTAAAATTAAAGCCGATCGCAAAGCGTGAAATCCCGGCTTACTCTCACCCGATTCGGTTCTAATTACTTCACCCAATCGTCGCAGCATAAATTCCCCTTGCGAGGTATAGAGAAACTGCGAAACAGCTACGGGATGTACCTTTATCTGACTTGTTAAAACCCTCCGTAACTCTGCGATTTGTTCCGGCTTTAAATACCGCGTATACACTGCTAATTCTTCGCCAACTTCGCCATTTTCAGCAAATTTTTCTAAAGCAGTTATAGAAATAGAACGTTGAAAAGCTGAATAAGATGCATAAATTCGCTCCGCAGTCCAACCATAATTACTAATACCAAAAATAGATAGCAATACAGATAGAACTAGCAACAACCAAGATTTTCTTAGGGTGCTAGTCCACTTACCAAACAAGCTGTTCATCACTAGATAGTGTCAAAAAAAAATGTGCTTAAAATAGGCAGATTTGGTAGCTCGGACACCCTAGCTGAGATTAATTATTATTACCCTTACTAATAACGTATCGATTTTGTTGTGAAGGTAGATAGGTAGAATGCTGTTTTACATCTCAACCGTATTTACAGGTAAGTTAAATTACTTACTAATAAATAGATTGAATTAGTTTCTTGATGTTCACCATGACATGATAGCAGATAAAACAAACATCTGCTTCAGTAGGTCAAGTTAAACTTTAAAATAAAGATAAATGATTATTTTAGTTACACGTAGAAGTACCCAACAAAATCGAAACTTATTGTCTTTTCCCCAATGCAATCGCCGTAGAACCACATACTACCAAAATCGCTCCGACTATTCCTAACAAAGTAAAATGCTCAGCAACAATTAAATTTTGTGATATTTCTGATACAAAGTACGATGATAATAATGTTACAATCGGAGTTATAGATAATACTGCACTAACTCGCGATGCTTGCCAATGTTCTAATGCTTCAGCAAAAGCACCGTAAGCAATTAGAGTATTTAAAGCACAAAAAATTAACATTCCGCTCTGCAATAAATTCAGTGTAAAAATTTTACTTGGGGTGGCAAAAAATGTGAATATTAAAGCACATCCCCCATAGATAATCAGCATAATATGAGCGGAAGATAAACTTTGCAAAAGCTGTTTTTGGGCTAAAGCATAAATAGACCAAGTAATCGCTGCCAGTACAATTAAACCACTACCAAATAAATATGTTGATTGTACGGTAATTAAATTAGATAATTGTTCGTTAAAGAACAAGATAAAGCCGATAGTAAGAATACCTATGCCAATCCACTGAAATAAAATGTAGCGTTCTTTAAAAATTACTAACCCCCCAAAACCCATTAAAATAGGGGCTAACTGTATCAAAACTTGAGCGTTTGTAGGGGTAGTAATAGCTAAACCTTTGACATATAATATGTAGTTCATTGCCAGAAAGATAGTTGCAATAGCTACCAGCTTCGGAGAAGTAGAACCTAATTGGGAAACAGTTGGTAAATTCCCACGCCACTTTAAATAAATCGCGAGCAAACAAAAAGATACCAGAAAGCGAAACCAGGTTAAAGTATAGACATCTAATTTTTGTAGCGTTATCGACAAAGAAATCGGTAAAACACCCCATAGAAGAACTGTCAGTAAAGACAAAGCCAGCCCAAAACGCCAGCGCCCAGAAGTTGTATGCATCGAAGAAAAGTAGTTAGGAGTTAAGAGTTAGGAGTTAAGAGTTAGAAGTTAGGAGTAAGAAGTAAGAAGCAATCAGTAATGAGTAATAAATTATTAATTTCCCTCCCTCACTCCTTCTCCTTGCCCAATGCCCAATGCCCCATTCCCAATTTGTGTCAAATTGTATAACTCTTAACCGAATATTTTTCTTCATTACCCATCCTCAACTATATTTAATATACATCTATCAATTCAGGCTATTGTTACCGTACCGTGATTAGGAGACTTTTAAATAATTTCCGCGTTGCATTTTTAAGAAGTAAGCCGGGTACTTTGTCGGTGAGAGATGATGACGATACTCAACTTCCTCAAGTCGTAGACAGCACCCGCGATAATTCTATTCAAGATTCAACTCCCGCTAGCTGGTGGAGAACAATTCTTGTTACCAGTTTGGGCGTTACTGTTTTGGTGTTAGGCGTGCGGGAATTAGGTTGGTTGCAGCGGTGGGAATTGAGAGCTTACGATCAAATGATGCTTATGCGTCCTCCCGAAGCAGAGGATGATAGAATTTTGCTGGTAACGGTAACAGAAAAAGATTTACAGCAACAAAAAGATGTACTCAGTAATGAAACTATTAATCAAGTATTGAAAAAAATTCAATCTTATCAACCGCGTGTTATTGGCTTACATAATAGTTTATATCAAAAAAATACCCAAAAAATTAACTTAGAAATAGAGATACCCAAAGATAATATTTTTGCTGGTTGTGTATTTGAAGGTATAAACGAAACAGAACCAGAAATACCACCACCGCCTAATTTTACTAAAGAGAATACAGGTTTTACCGATTTAATTCCCGATGATATTGATGGTGTTGTTCGCCGGGGCTTACTATTTTCTACAGCTTTTCCAAATAGTAAATGTAATAGTGATTACTCTTTTGCTACCAAACTTGCGGTCAATTATTTAGCCCAACAAGGGATTGAATATAATTTTCCAGGTAAGATTTTTTCTTTAAATAAAGTGCCTTTTCCTCGTTTAGAAAAAAACTCTGGTGGGTATATAAACCTTGATAGGGATGGTTCTCAAATTTTCATTAATTATCGCAATCACAACAATGTTGCCAAGAATATCAGTTTTACAGAAGTTTTAACAGATAAAGTTAATCCAAATGTAATTAAAAATCGGTTGGTAATTATTGGTACTAGCGCTCGCAGTCTTGACCGTGGGTTAGATGCTCCTTATAGTATCTCTGGAAAAAAAATATCAAAAGTTTCTCCTGTATTTATTCACGCACAAGTAACCAGCCAACTTATTAGTGCGGTATTAGATAATAGACCTTTAATTTGGTATTTTCCAGAATGGCTCGAAGCTGTGTGGATATTGGGTTGGTCTTTAGTTGGTGGTGCTTTGGCCTGGAAAGCAAAAAGACCTGTATATTTATTAATAGTATCTGGTATTACTGTTGCTGGCTTAGTGGGAATTTGTTATCTACTAATTTTACAAGCTGGTTGGATACCTGTAGTACCGACCGGGCTTGCTTTAGTTTTTACTGCTATTGGCGTATTGGGTTACACGAGTTATCGAACTGAATTACAAACAAAAGTTATTCTTGTAGAAGTTGAAAAACAAAAAGAAGCCATAGAACAATTAAATACACTTTTAAACGAAACTACAGGCATTCAAGACACACCCCGAGTACAACCTTTAGCTGCTGTTGCTACTGTTTCTACTTCTTCCTCTTCTTTACTTAGCAATCGCTATAAAATAACTAGAGTTCTTGCTCAAGGTGGTTTTGGCTGCACTTATTTAGCTAAAGATACCCAACGCCCTGGGTTCCCAACTTGCGTTGTAAAACAATTAATGCCAGCTAGAAGAGATACCAGATTTTTACAAGTTGCCAGAAGATTGTTTGACTCAGAAGCAGAAATTCTCGAACTATTAGGACAGCATCATCAAATACCAGAACTGTATGCATTTTTTGAACAAGAAAAAGAATTTTATTTAGTACAACAATTTATTCCCGGACATCCTTTAACTGAAGAATTACCTCCTCATAAGGATATAAAAAGTGAATCTTATGTAATTGATATGCTCAAAGAACTATTAGAAGTTCTCGCATTTATTCATCAACGTCAAGTAATTCATCGCGATATTAAACCGGCTAATATTATTAGATGCAATCAAGATAATCGCTTGGTATTAATTGATTTTGGTGCCGTGAAACTAATACAGCCGCAATCAAAAGAGCAAACCGAATTAGCCACCGTAGCCATAGGTACCAGGGGTTATACACCACCAGAACAATTTGCAGGGCATCCCCGTTTGAGCAGCGATATTTATGCTTTAGGGGCGATCGCCATTCAGGCATTAACCGGATTGCTTCCCCAGGAATTGCAACCAAATCCCCATACAGGTAGCTTAGAGTGGCGAGAATGGGCACAAGTAAGCGATAAATTTGCAAAAATCATAGATAAAATGGTGCGCTATCATGCTTCCGAAAGGTATAAATCCGCTGTTGAAGCCTTAGAAGATATTAAATTAGTTAGTAGTTAGTTGTTAGTAGTTAGTTTAAACTTCTCCCCCTCTTCGTGCTAAGTCAAGCTCTACCTAACTGTATATTATTTATAATTCGTGAGTAACATACCTATGTCAGAAGAATGCATACAAAACCGCGTCAAACTGAATTAGACAAAATTGCCATTATCGGTTGTGGTTATGTGGGAACTGCTGCTTCTCAATACTGGTATAAACAAGGTCACTCGGTAACAGTAACCACAACAACACAAGAGCGGGTTGCACAATTAGAGGAAATTGCCACCAAAGTGGTAGTGATGAAAGGGGAAGATTCTCAAGCTGTAAAATCGCTGCTGCAAGATCGAGATATTGTGGTTTTGAGCATTGCTCCGATTAGTAACAAACAAGTTGATGCAGAGGAATATCGAGAAACTTACATCCCGACGGCAAAAAATCTAGTAGCAGCATTAAAGGAAAATAATAACGTTAAACAGTTGATTTACCTTAGTAGTGTTTCGGTATATGGAAATAAAAATGGTGAATGGGTTGATGAAACTTCTTCGGTTGATACAGAAAGCGAATATAACCAGGTGCTTTGTGAAACGGAACAGCTTTTGTTAAATGCAGCCAGTGATGTGAAAATTAGTATCTTGCGTATGGGTGGAATTTATGGCCCAAGCGGGAATTAATCAAGCGCTTTGCAAAATTAGCTGGTAAAAAAATGCCAGGAAGTGGTGAAACTTTTACTAGTTGGATTCACCTTGATGATATTGTTAGTGCTTTAGATTTTCTGAGTCAAAGAAGATTGGGCGGTATCTATAATTTGGTGAATGACTTTAATATGACTATCCACGAATTATCAGATGAAATTTGTCAGCGAGCAGATTTAGAAAAAATTCTTTGGGATGACACAAAACCAAGTTACCGCTCTCTTAATGCTCGTATCAGCAACGAGAAGATTAAATCCGCAGGTTACAAATTGATTCATCCGGAGACTATCGTGTAAAGCATTCAAAGGTTAAAGCCGAAAATTTTCCCAACTCGTCATACTTGGCGCTCATCTGTTGCAGTTGAGAAGTGTCACCAGCTAATTAGCTGCTATAACAAAGCTTGTGCCAAGACTAACTTTTTCACTTAAATATTGGAAAAGCCTTCGTATAAAACACCTCTTAATTTGCTTCTAATCTTCAAGCAAATACTTAGTCAGAAGCTCTGGAGTCACCTCCGAAAATTCATCGACTCGGTTTTCTAGAAAGGTACCGCTACAATTTATCCCATCGTACCGAATATTCCGTGCCCGTACATCATCAGTTAGAAAATGAAAAAATTCCATGTGCGTCCAACCATTTTTATATTCCGTTATCATGCGGCACATATCATTACCGACAGATGTAATTGGACACTCAATACTTTCTTGCCCTAAGTAGCCCACCGCACGTACAATATGTTCCGGACAAGCGTGTAAAACTGTTTCCATCTCATTCTCTAATTTACTTTGATTAACATTCCATACCTTGAATCTATGGTGTACTGAAATCCCCTCTGGAAAGAGGAATTTTTCTTGTGGTATAACCTCATTACTAAATTGGGTGTAACGAACTACTTTGTCGCCATTATCATAAACGTACCAACGACAACCTTCCCAATTTCCCATTGACTTTTTAAATAACTTTACTCCGTTCATCTTTCCCCCCCCCTATAATCTCAAAATTTCTTCGTCAGTAGAAATAAATACGATATTTCCACCAGAACCATGTCTAAATATTACCTGAGCGTCTTCAAAAATCAATAGTGAAAGTTGCAACGCCAAATATCTTTGAAAATATACTTTGTATTGCAATCAATCGAGAAGCAGCATAAAGCAAGTCACAATAAACCTTACTCCCATTATCCTCTTGCTTGAGTAGAATACATTAAAAAACTCACCCTCATTCCCTCTCCTTAACAACGAGAGGGATGTCCAGAGGACAGGGTGAGGTTAATCTGTATTGCATCCAACTGAAAATTGCTATATTAAGTTTCCCGCGCCCAGTCTAACTCTTAACTGTTTATCCTTCTAATTTCCTAGAGTAATAGTAGCTACATCAAAAGCTCCCAATCGTTTGAGACTTCCTGTTTCTTTATCTACAAAATGCAAGAACTTAGGAGTTTCGTATCTACGGCCACCCAAAGCATATAATTCATTGTTTTTGGCACAAACTAAACCGCTAAAACCGTTGTTCCAAACTGTACCTTCAAAAGTTACTGGTATTGTTTTACCTGTTGTTATATTTACTAAACTTGTATCACCTTGAAAGTCAGTTAAAAATGCATAGCGATTTCCATCAGCGCATACAACTATATTATTGTATTCTTCGTCTGAAGGTAATTCGCTGTTGATTTCGAGAGTAGGGGCTTTTTCTGCTTCTAAAACTTCAGTATCAGCTTCTGGTTTAACAACAGTTGTGGTATTTTCAGATGTCTCTAACTCTCCTGTGCTAGGTAGTTTGATAGGCGCAGTTCCTTTCTCAACTACTCCACTTTCAATTTCGACATCAACAATTGTTCTGCTTCCGGTTCCATTTTCGTTTTTAACTACCCCACTAATAGAACCATCTGGTAATTCGATTAAATCCAGCGACTCATTTTTAGCAACTCCAGAGACTTCTTTAGTCTCTACAGAGTTATCTTTAACAGTTATCAAACGACTGGAAGAATTTTTCTCCGCAGCAATAGCACTAGTAGCGACTGCTAAAGTACCTGTTTTAGAAACCGCAAAACCACTGACAAATTCACCTCTCTCTAAAATTGGTTGAGTTGTTGTTATAGTTTTAACTTGACCGTTAGAGACATTGAAAGACTGGATGACAACTGGCTTTTTGGGTGATAAATCATTTTCTACAGCAAATTCTTCAGCTTCGGATTCAACAACATCGTCTAAATCCACGCTGCCTGAAGCATCACTGCTAACCGTACCGGAAGTTACACCAAAAATAACGACTCCCGGAGTTTGAGCAATACTTTTGCTGATTAAACTGCTAATCGCAACTGCTGCACCAGAAGCGATTCGCAATCTGACCAAAACGTCTTCGTGAAATTAATTCCATACTTGACTCCTGTTAATGAGATTTTAGATTTTAGATTTTAGATTTTGGATTGAAAGTGAGGAATTGGGAATTAGGAATTGGTAATTGGTAATTGGTAATTTTAATTCTTCTTGTCCCCCCATCCCCCCATCTCCCCATCTCCCCATCTCCCCATCACTTTGTCTTTTACTAATTAACTTTCACCCACTTAGCAACTGAAGGTACATTGTTGTTGTCAACAACTGTGAGCATGTACCATCCGGGAGGTGCGAGGTTACGGTTGGAAGTTAAATCAACTGTAAGAGTATTGCCGGTAGTTGAACTAATAGGTAAATCTACTAATCGCTGTTCGACTTCCAAACCGTGAGTAGTTGCCATCGGTCTGATTATGTTTACCCATTTTATATCTCCAGCTTGGGGTGTCTCGATAGTAAATGATGTTCCCCATTTGGCTTTGCCAGGAGCCGTACTAATTACAGGTCTATCTTCTGCAATGTAGTCTGGAGAGTAAATTTCTATACGGGCTTCATATGAGCCACGGAAGGGGTTTCCTCCTGCTGTCAACACTCTACCGTCTGGTAACAATAGAGCTACGGAATGATAGACGCGACCGTTGATGATTGGGTCTTCAACTTCCGTCCAAGTATCTGTTGCAGGGTCATAAATCTCTGCGGGTAAGTCTGATTTTGCGATATCTTCATTCCCACCGCTGCCATTACAAACAAATACCGTGCGATTGGGTAATATCACGGCATTATGATGCATCCGAGCATTATTTAAAGAAGCTGCTGGCTGATAGCTCGGACTGCTTGATTTTAAATCAACAATATTAACTCTGGCAGTTGTACCACCACCACCACCACCAATTATCATTACTTTTTGGTCTTGGGCTGGGGGTAGCAATACACTGGCGGCTTGATTACCTTTACCAGATTCTTGCAATCCACCTACAGGCTGTTCTCCAATTGGATCGGAGAAATTTTTCGGTAAAGTTATAATTCTGGGCGAAACTCCTCTGTTACCCCCTAACTGTGCCCCTGCATAAAATAATTTGCCGCTATCTAACAGGTATACGTGAGCATATTGTTCAAAGGGACTTGTCTGTGTGGTAAAAGTTCTCCAACCCTTGCTATAAGAATAAAGTTCTGCGAATCGGTTTAGATTTCCCGTTTCATTTAAACCAGACAGGGCAAAAGTTTGTCCGTTACCTAAACTAACTAAAGTAGGATACCAGCGACCTCCATTCATTGACTGTCTTTTTGACCATTTCTCGCTTGTAGGACTAAAGAAAAATGCTGCTACTTCACCAAAAAACGGGTCATACCGTACAGTTCCACCCGCAACCAGCAGATTTCCCGCAGGTCGAAACGCTTGTCCGGCGCAAAATATATCGATAGGGTTCCCATTGCTATCACCAGGAATTTCCGGTCGCGTAAATGTTCCATTCCCGACATTAAATAAAGCCGAACCAAGTGCCGCCTGTGGTATATCGTTTGGATTATTGCCAGAACCAGTAAAAAACAAAACTTTTCCCGTGCGTAGCAAAGCTGCATGGACGGGATTAATTGGACAGGTAGATGATACTTCCCAAGGCATTTTTTGAGATTCCTCTTTATAAACGTTTATTCAACAACCCTTGATTTTGTGCTATTGCAAAATCGCAGTATCTCTTAAACGCAGCAGACAATCAATTACTTTAAGTAATCAATTATTAAAATAAGTAGAGTGGAGTATGAAAGCTAACTAAAAATCATTTTTGTAGATAGAATATTCATGTTTTTCTAACACTTATACATTCAAATAAAGTTTTGATGATTATTAATCCAAAAGGCGGCTTTGTGTATCAAGCATAAACTTTGCTTTGCTCGATAAAACTAAATTTTCACAAATACCAATTTCGGTTTATTACCTATCGATCGAGATTAGTCAACCAATTAAAAAGGCAATCGAATAAACCAAAAGCAATAACTTTAGTTTACCTTGAAAAATATAAGTTGTAGAATTATATACATCAATGTGTACCTACCATAATGACAGCTTGTCATACTCTACTACATTAGATTCCAGCATTATTATGATTATCTTGTCTTGCCAATTTGGCATTATTTTTTATCCAGAGCAAATTATTTTTTACATAAAAATAAATTTATAAAAACGATTTTTAAATACATGAAATAGCTGCAATAAATGGAAGCTTTATTAAAAATTTCTGGAGATTTATATTACTAATTAATTCAAAAAGTAAAGATATTTTAATCAGTGAGCAGTGAGCAGTGAGCAGTGAGCAGTGAGCAGTGAGCAGTGAGCAGTGAGCAGTGAGCAGTGAGCAGTGAACAGTTACCAGTTAATATTTCTCTACCCTCTCTCCCCCCTCTACCCCCTCTCCCCCCTCTCCCCCCTCTACCCTCTCTCCCCCCTCCACCTATTTAACCGACAGTTAGAACGTTAATAAGGTACATTAAGCTTACATTCAGCTAAAATAAGCCGAAAGAGTTAAATTATCCATGTCACAGAAAAATGAATACACTGTAGAGTTCCGTGATGTTACTCTCAGTATTAATCGGAATCCATTAGTATCAAATCTCAATTTTAAAATTCGTAAAGGAGAAGCATTAATACTTTTAGGACGTAGCGGCAGCGGTAAAAGTACTACAATGAAGCTGATTAACCGTTTGTACCGTCCTACGGAAGGTCAAGTAATATTTGATGGTAAGTCAACAACTGAATGGGATGAAATCAAGCTCAGACGCAAAATTGGTTATGTAATTCAAGAGACAGGGTTATTCCCTCATTTTACAATCGAACGTAACGTAGGCTTAGTACCTTCATTGGAAGGTTGGAACTCCAAACAGATTAAATCTAGAGCTTTTGAATTGTTGAAGCTTGTAGGATTGGAACCAGAGCAATTTGCTTCAAGATATCCTCACGAACTTTCTGGTGGACAAAGACAGCGCGTAGGTGTAGCCAGAGCATTGGCTGCCGATCCTCCGGTATTATTAATGGACGAACCTTTTGGTGCATTAGATCCAATTACAAGATTAGAACTTCAGCAAGAATTTAAACGGTTAGTGCATGAACTAGGTAAAACCGTTGTATTTGTAACTCACGATATTCAAGAAGCCTTTGTTTTAGGGACAAGAATTGGTTTAATGTACGGGGGAGAACTGGTATTTTTGGGAACACCACAAGAATTCAAGACTACCTCGCATCCAGAAGCGGTTGCTTTTCTTAAATGTTTGGAAACAGCGGTTTGAAAGGTCAAAGGTTAAAGGTGAGGAGTTAGGAGTTAGGAGTTAGGAGTTAGGAGTTAATAAATATCTTTTACCAATTCCCTATGCCCTATGCCCTATGCCCTATGCCCAATATTATTTTATCAGTATGAACGATTTCTTTCTAATTAAATACGGCCCGGAAATTATTGAGCGCAGTATCGAACATTTGGTGTTAGTGGTTATTGCGATTGGTATTGCAACAGTGATAGGTATTCCGTTAGGGATTTTAATCACTCGCAATAAATCTCTTCGTCAACCGATTTTAGGTATTGCAAATATTCTCCAAACTATTCCTAGTTTGGCTTTGTTGGGTTTGCTGATTCCCGTTCCGATTATTGGCGGAATTGGTCCGGTTCCGGCTATTTTCTCGCTTATTCTCTATGCTTTTTTACCAATAATTAGAAATACCTACACTGGTATCATGAATGTAAATCCATCGATTCGCGAAGCTGGACGCGGTATGGGAATGACGGATAGGGAATTATTGTTTCAAGTAGAAATTCCTTTAGCGTTAGGAGTAATTTTGGCGGGTGTGCGAGTTGCAATAGTAATTGGTATCGGAATTGCAACGATTGCAGCGGCAATTGGTGCTGGTGGATTGGGAGTATTTATTTTTCGCGGAATTGCTTTGGTAAACAATCAATTGATTTTAGCTGGTGCGGTTCCTGCTGCATTCATGGCGCTGATTGCAGATTTGGGAATTGGAGCTTTGGAGCGTGGCTTGACAAAAGGGAAGAGTTAGTTATGGGATGGGGAGGTTTCTAGGAAAATATGTAGAGACGTTATACATAACGTCTCCCAAAGTTTACAGAAAAAACTAACCAGTTAAAACTAATGGAATTGCATTCCCCAACGGGCTTCTCTTTTGATTCACTGTTAGCTGCTTTCGAGAAAAAAAATATTAAAAAAAATGAAGAAATTTTTGACGCTATTTGTAGTTTGTTTATGTTTAAGTTTAGGGGTTGCTAGCTGTAATGTTACTTCTGTTGGTGGGGGCGGTAGCGATATTATTGTCGCATCAAAAGGCTTTACCGAGCAGGATATTTTAGCTGAACTTTTAGCGCAGCAAATTGAAGCGACTAGCGATTTAAAAGTTGACCGGAGAACGTTACAAGGTACTAAGCTCTGTCATGAAGCTCTTGTTGCTGGAAACATCGATTCTTATATAGAGTATACCGGAACGGCTTTAACCGCTGTCTTGAAAAAAAGCGTGATTGATGACCCAAGAAAAGTTTACAATGCAGTCAAACAAGCTTATGAGAAACAGTTTAATTTGGAAGTTACCGCACCTTTGGGTTTTGAAAATACTTATGCAGTGATAGTTCGCGGTGAAACTGCAAAAAAATATAATATTAAAACTGTTTCTGAAGCTGTTAAGTATACATCTGACTGGGATATTGGTATTGGTTATGAATTTGCTGAAAGAGAAGATGGTTTACCCGGATTAATTAAAACTTATAACTTGCAGTTTAAGGGAAGACCTAAAAGTATGGATTTGGGTTTGATATATCGAGCATTAACTCAAGGTTTGGTAGATGTAGTCGTGAATAACTCTACCGACGGACAAATTGCTCGTTTGGGTTTGGTGATTTTAAAAGATGATAAGAAATATTTTCCACCTTATGAAGCTGCACCGATTGTCCGTAAGGAAACTTTGAAAAAATATCCGCAGTTGCAAAAGCCTTTATCTCAATTAGCTGGAATTTTAACTGCCGATCAAATGCAAGAACTTAATTATCAAGTTGAAGGTGAGTTACGCAAAATTAAGGAAGTTGTCAGCGAGTTTCGTAAATCTAGGGGGCTTTAGAAAAATCCGCGAGCAGTGAGCAGTTAGTAGGTTGGGTTAGACACGAACACAAAATTTTGCTTCTAATAATGAAAATCTTTATTTTTTCGTGTCGTAACCCAACATCATTTAGTAGGTTGGGTTTGACACGAATACAAAATTTCGCTTCTAATCAAAATCTTTATTTTTTCGTGTCGTAACCCAACATCAGAATTGTGGATAAGCATATAAAATACTCCCGGCATCAATGTTGGGTTACGGTTCAAATATAAATTATTTGTTCAAATTACAATTTTGGTGAACCTAACCCAACCTACAAACTGTGTCCTTTGCGTCTAACATCAGAATTGTTGATAAGCATTATAAAATACTTCCGGCATCAATGTTGGGTTACGGTTCAAATATAAATTATTTGTTCAAATTACAATTTTGGTGAACCTAACCCAACCTACAAACTGTGTCCTTTGCGTCTAACATCAGAATTGTGGATAAGTATATAAAATACTCCCGGAATCAATGTTGGGTTACGGTTCAAATATAAATTATTTGTTCAAATTACAATTTTGGTGAACCTAACCCAACCTACAAACTACAAACTGCGTCTAGTAAGGTTTTTTTATCGATAACCTCGAATAAAAGAGTTTTATTTAACTAAATCTTCTTCAACAAACTTAGCTGTATTCTTAGCAGATTCCAAAATCGTCATCAATCCACTACCTGGATGCACTGCTCCACCAACCCAATAAAGTTTATCTATATATTCCGAACGAATTGGGGGACGAAATGGACCAAGCTGCAACCAATTATGACTAAGGTTGAAAACAGCACCAAGGTAAACTGAATAATCATTTTGCCAAGTGTCGGCGGTGTAGCAAGTCTCGCTAACAATATGTTTTTCTACTCGATCAAAACCCAATAACGGCAATCTTTTAATAATTAAATCTCGATAACTTTTGGCTTTTTTCTCCCAATCAACACCATATCCCGTATGAGGAATTGGAACTAAAACATACAGGGTAGAATGTCCTTCCGGTGCGTTACTTAAATCTACCGGAGTCGGATTGCATACGTAAAATGGTGGGTTAATTTCATCTAAGGCTGAATCATCGACAAAAGGTTTTTCCCGTTTGCGAATGTGTTCGGATAAATATAGTTGATGGTGGGGTAAATTATCGTAACGTTTATCAATACCCAAGTAGAGCATGAAGGTGGAGCAGGAAAACTGTTTTTTAGCAAAGAAATTTTCGGTGTATTTACCTTGTGCTGTTGGAGGTATTAAAGTTTGTACTGCACCAGCAAAGTCGGCATTTACTATTACAGTATCTGCTTTTATTCGTTCTCCATTTTCAAGTTCTACTCCTTGCACTTGACGATTTTCTAACCATACCTGCTTTACTGGTGTATTCAGGTGAATTTTTCCACCTTTATCTTCAAATCCTTTGGCTATAGCTTGAGCTAATGCGCGAAATCCTCCTTGGGGATGCCAAACTCCGAAAGCCATTTCAATATAGGGAATCAAACTAAATACACTGGCGCTAAGGGTTGGGTGCATTCCTAAATATTTGGCTGGATAGGAGAGAGCATATACCAATCGCTCGTCTCGAAAAGCATTCCAAAAGTGTTGATAAAGGGTTTCCCAAGGTCGAAATTTCAAACCCGTACCCAGTTCGTCAAGACGCATATATCCCAAAATCGAACGAGCAGGTTGACTTAAATAAGGTTCGTAACCAGCGTCATATTTCTTTGTTTCTTCTGCATACCAACGATCGAGGGTTGCGGGTAAGTCGCTACGAAAGGTTGCTAATTGCTGCTTTAATTTTTTAAAATCGGTAGTGAGTTCTAAAGTAGTATCGTCCCAAAAGCGTAATTTAGTATAGGGTTCCAAACAAGTAAAAGTTATGTAATCTTCTCGTTTGAGTCGGGCACTGGCAAATAAATCGTCGTAGAGATGCGGTAATTGCAGGATAGTTGGGCCGGTATCGAAAGCATAAGCACCATCTTGGAAGCCGCGCATTCTTCCACCAACGCGATCGCCTGATTCAAATATTTCTACGTTAAAACCCTGACCTTTTAGCCGTAATGCTGTAGCTAATCCACCCGGTCCGGCACCTACGACAATAATATTTTTAGCCATAATTGTTTGCCCCTTGATTATTGGAAAACCTCACCCCGTCCTACGGACACACCTCTCCTTATTAAGGAGAGGGGAAAGCTGTAAGGTAAATTTATATTTAATAAAATAAATGCATGAGTCAATCATATAATAATTTAGTGATAATTTAGCAATGAATTCACAATTGATTAACTTGATCGGAGCAGCTGCGATCGCAATTTCTGACGGTATCCAAAATGCTGCTAAGGAAACTACGGAAAATACAGCTTCTTTCCCGGCTGCGCTGGTGATTGTGGAACGGTATCCTACTATTACAGTAGACTTACTCGCAAAATATTTACAGCTTTCTCAATCTGGTGCAGCTAGGTTGGTTGAGCGTCTGGTAAATCAAAACTTGGTAGAGCGTCATCAAGGAAACGATCGTCGTTGCGTTCATCTGCAACTTACATCTGATGGGAAAGCGATGGTTGAGAAAATTCAGCAGGCTAAGATTGAAGCGGTATCAAATTTACTTAAACCATTGACGCAACAGGAGCAACAGCAATTACTAAATATATTATCTAAGATGGCAGGGGAATATAGTAATACTGAAGTTTTAGAAGAATATATTTGTCGTTTTTGTGATATTAATAATTGTCCGTTGCCAGTTTGTAAAGAAAGATTAGAAGCTTGGATTGAGAAAGATTGATATTACCAATTATCAATTATCAATTACCAATTATCATACTTTTCGCATATTCACCAAATTCTAATAGCAGATTCAGCAAATTTTCAGAATTGTAATTCATAATTGATTGTAGATTAATTGTGCATTTTATTATAAATAATGAAAAGCAGTGTAGTATTACCTCCCAAGCAAAGCAAAGACATTCCTAGAATTATTGCCAGAAATCTAAGTCTGGTTTTTGCTGCTGGGTGTATTGGTGGATTTTTAAACTCGATAACGGTTTGGCTGTTTGGCTATATTGGAATTACGGCATTATTCAACGTACAAATTGCACCTACTTTAACCGCAGCTTGGCTATATCCTCGTATTGTTTGGGGTGGAATTTGGGGTTTTGTGTTTCTTTTACCTTTTTTTCAAAGAAAGTATTTGTATAAAGGTATTTTATTCAGTTTACTGCCTACTCTGGTTCAATTATTTATTGTATTTCCTTTGAAAGCTAATAAAGGAATGCTTGGTGTTGAATTAGGAAGCCTTACACCTATGTTTGTATTATTCTTTAATTTTATTTGGGGAATAACTACAGCACTGTGGCTAAAAGTTAGTAAGTAAATCTCTTTTGACGTTATTCAACCATAGCCTTATATTGGCATTTTAATCATTATTTTCTCCTATGTTTACTCAGATGATGTATCAACAAAGTGTTCTGAAAAAAAAAGATTTGATGTCAGAAAATGGCAATAAAAGCATAGCTACGGCGAAAATTTCGATTATTATTCCTACTCTTAATGAATCAAAAAATATTAAAGCTACCTTGGCTAGTACCCAAGTTAGTACTAATGTAGAAATTATTGTAGTTGATGGTGGTTCTAAAGATAATACAGTTGAGATAGCTGAATCTTTAGGTGTAAAAGTTATCGTAGGCTATCAAAATCGTGCTTGTCAAATGAATGCAGGTGCGAAGAGTGCGACGGGTGATATCTTATTGTTTCTTCATGCTGATACACTTTTACCAGCGGATTTTGATGCGATGATTCGTACCGCACTTCAACAGCCTTTAACTACAGCAGGTGCCTTTGCTTTGCGAATAAATGCACCACAACCAGGTTTGCGATTGGTCGAATGGGGGGTAAAATTACGTTCAAAATGGTTTAATATGCCTTATGGCGATCAAGCTATTTTTATCACTAAAGATAAATTTAACTATATTGGCGGTTTTCCAGAATTGCCTATTATGGAAGACTTTGAGCTAATACGCAATTTTAAAAACTTGGGTAACAAAATTACTTTTATTCCGATACCAGTCATCACCTCACCGCGTCGCTGGTTAAGAAAAGGTATCTTGCAAACTACTTTAATAAATCAAATTGTAATAATTGCTTACTTTATAGGGATTTCACCAGAAAAAATTCGCAATTGGTATCGTGGGGAAAAACTAATTAAGCATTAATCTGATTCTCAGGTTAGTAGCTTAAGTTAGGAGTGAAGAGTTAGGAATTAGGAGTAAAAAAAACACCTTTGAGCTTTTAGGATTCTCATGAAAAACCAGTACAAACGCTTTCTTAAACCAATATTGATAGGTTGCGCGATCGCAATTCTAATTATTATTAGCAATCATTTTAATTTACAAGAGCTTTTTAGTAAATCTCTATTGTGGGTTAATAGTCTCGGTTGGTTAGCACCAGTTGCATTTATAGTTATCTACAATATTGCAACATTATTGTTTATTCCCGGTTCCTTGTTAACTTTGAAAGGTGGCTGTTTGTTTGGTTTTCTGTGGGGTTCAATATATGTCTTGATTGCAGCAACTATAGGTGCAACATTTGCTTTTCTTGTCGGACGTTATATATCTCGTGATTGGGTATGTCAGAAAATAGGTAATAAACCAAAATTTAAAGCGATAGATAAAGCAGTTGCAAAAAATGGATTTAAAATAGTTTTCTTAACTCGCTTATCTCCCATCTTTCCGTTTAATTTATTAAATTATGCTTTCGGAGTTACCCAAGTATCTTTAAAAGATTATATTATAGGCTCCGTTGGAATGATTCCAGGAACTGCAATGTATGTTTATATGGGTTCTTTGATTGGTGAGATTGCGATAAATAATCCATCTATTTCAACAAATCCGGAAACACAATCAGTTCAGTTACTATTAAGAGTATTTGGTTTAATTACGACAGTTTTTGTAACTTTTTACGTTGCCCAAGTTGCCAAAAAAGCCTTGAATGAAAGTGCGAATTATTAAGTAAATTGGGAATTGGGCATTGGTAATGGGTAATTGGGTATGGAGATTATTAATTCACTTATTAATATTAGCTGCCAACTCTTAACTCCTAACTCCTAACTATTAAAAGCTAACAAATATCAACTAACTAAAAAAATGAATAAATTTTACAGATTCAGTTTAATTTTCGTAGTTGCATTTAGTGCGGTGATTCTGTTAAATACAAATCCGGCTTTGGCTCAAGGAAGTGCAAATACACAAAGTTTTAATCCTCAAATGTGGTTAAAAGATGCTTTGGAATGGATTAATAATCAAGGTGCGGTAGGTGGAATTGCCTTTATGCTGCTTTACATTGTCGCTACCGTTGCTTTTTTACCAGGCTCTATTTTAACTTTAGGTGCAGGAGTTGTTTTTGATGTGTTTTTAGGTTCAGTATACGTTTTTATCGGTGCAACAATTGGCGCGATCGCAGCTTTTTTAGTTGGACGATATATAGCCAGGGGTTGGGTTGCGAAGAAAATTGCAGGTAATGAAAAGTTTGCCGCAGTTGATAAAGCTGTAGGTAGGGAAGGTTTAAAAATTGTCTTATTAACCAGACTTTCTCCAGTGTTTCCCTTTAATTTATTAAACTACGCTTATGGTGTTACCGGGGTTTCTTTAAAAGACTATGTTTTAGGAACTATCGGTATTCTTCCCGGAACCATTATGTATGTATATTTGGGTTCTTTAGCTGGTAACATTGCCACAATTGGAACCGGAGAGCAACCAAGTAATCCTACGGTTGTTTGGGCAATTCGTATTATAGGTTTTATCGCTACAGTTGCAGTTACATTGTATGTCACCAAAGTGGCGAAAAAAGCTTTAAATGAATCAACAAGTATCAGTGAGCAGTGAGCAGTGAACAGTAGTGCGAGCATCTTGCTCGCTAGAATTAAAACATCTTGTACGTTAATATTTGTATTATCTTAAGGAATAAAATAATTTTACTAATCTTTTTTAAGAGTATTATGTTTTTAGAATTTTTCAAAGATACATTTTATTATCTAAGCGATCGAGATACGAACACTAATACAAATTTTAAATCCAACGAATAACTAACAACTAACAACGAACAACTAACAACTATCCACTAACAAAAAAATGTCTAATTCAGCGTTTGAAAGAGTAATAGTTCCTCCGATGGATGAGTACAATCAAAAGTTGATTGCGAACTTACATCCTAATGATTGGAAAAATCCCGAACCTGCCGATTGTTACGATTTGGTAGTAATTGGTGCGGGTGCTGCGGGTTTGGTGACTTCTGCGGGTGCTGCGGGTTTGGGTGTGGGTTTGAAGGTGGCTTTGATTGAAAAGCATTTGATGGGTGGTGATTGTACTAATGTTGGTTGCGTGCCTTCTAAAAGTTTGATTCGCTCTGCTCGCGTTGTTGGTGAAATGTGGAAGGCGAGGGAATATGGAGTTGTAGCTCCTCAACAGGTAGAAGTTGATTTTCCCGCAGTTATGGAGCGGATGCGGAGAATAAGAGCGGGAATTAGCCCAGTTGATTCTGTCGATCGCTTTACAAATGAGTTTGGTATGGATGTATTTTTGGGTAAGGCAAGTTTTACTAGCAGTAATACGATTGAAGTTGCTGGTAAAAAACTTAAGTTTAAAAAAGCTGTAATTGCTACGGGAGCGAGAGCAACACATCCTGATATTCCCGGTATGAAGGAAGCCGGATATCTAACTAATGAAACTGTATTTAATTTAACTCAATTACCGCGACGTTTAGCAATAATTGGCGGTGGTGCGATCGGTTGTGAATTGGCTCAAGCTTTTAACCGTTTTGGTAGCGAAGTTACTATTTTACATCGCGGTTCGCACTTATTAAACAAAGAAGATAGCGACGCTGCGGAAATTGTGCAAAATGTATTTCAAAAAGAAAAAGTTGGCTTAATTTTAAGTTCTCAAATAGAGCGAGTTGAAACTACTTCGGAAGGTAAGAAAATTTATTATGCAAGTAATGGTAGAAAAGGCTCTATTCTTGTAGATGAAATTTTGGTAGGTGCGGGAAGAACTCCAAATGTAAACGGTTTGAATTTAGAAATTATTGGTGTTGAATATGATAGTAAGGGGGTAAAAGTAAATGATAATTTAGTAACTACAAATCCGAATATTTTTGCAGTAGGAGATGTTTGCTTAAGTCAAAAATTTACTCACATGGCTGATGCTTCAGCAAGAATTGTAATTCAAAATGCTTTATTTGCTCCCTTTGGTTTAGCACGTAAAAAACTCAGCGATTTAGTTGTACCTTGGGTAACATTTACCGATCCAGAAATCGCTCATGTGGGGATGTACGAACATGAAGCGCGAGAGAAAGGTTTGGAAGTTAATACGATCAAAATAGACTACGAAGATGTAGATAGAGCAATTACCGACAGTGAAACTGAAGGCTTTATTAAAGTTCATTTGAAGCAAGGTACCGATCAAATTATTGGTGCAACTATAGTATCTCCCCACGCTGGTGAAACTATATCGGAAGTTACTACGGCAATTGTAAATGGAATTGGGATGAATAAATTAAGCGCTGTAATTCATCCTTATCCTACCCAAGCGGAAGGAATTAAGAAAGCTGCGGATGCTTATAAAAGGACTAAGTTAACTGATGGTACTAAGAAGCTTTTGGGGTTTTTGAATAAGTTTTCTTAGTTTTTCCCTTCTCCTTGATAAGGAGAGGGGTGCCCGTAGGGCGGGGTGAGGTTTTTGTGGTTCGTAGAAGATTATGGAGAAAAAACCCTTCTAGAGCGCGGAGAGCGCGGAGGGAAGAGGTTAAGAGGTATGGTAGTTATTTTGAACTAATCTCACTTAGCCATTAAAACCACTTCGGAATCAACCAGCCCGGCTAATAGCAAAAGTCTACTTAGGTAGACTAAATATCTTGCTTAGTCGTCTTTAGACAACTTTCGCTATTAGCTGGGGGTTTGCAACCTCCAGTGGTTTTGAGAATGGTGCAAGATGTGAAATAAATTAGATTGGAAAAAAGATTTAGTGCGTTTTAACGTACATTGTTTATAACCCTTGAAATTGATTTCTCACAGAGATTGCCTCCGGCTTACAAGGCGAGGATGTCCACTCTACGAAATGTTCAAATTACTATTGCAATCTCAATTGTTTCTTTAGTGCTTCGGATATATTAATTGCTGTTTTTAAAGCATTTATATTTTCTCTTCCCCAGCCAAAGCCCCCTTCAAAGTATGCCAAGCCAAGGTGACGCATTTAACCCGCATGGGGAATTGAGCCACGCTTTGCATAATATTCAGTTTTTCTAAAGGTGGTTGAAATTCAGTTTCTCCCATAACCATTTTGCGAAAATCTTCTACCATTAATAGCGCTGCCGATACATCTTTACCTTTAACAGCACCTGCCATTAAGTCAGCTGAAGCCAAACACAAAGCGCATCCAGCACCTTGAAATTTAATATCTTCTATCTTTGTTTCTGTTTCATCTAGCATTAACGTCAAATCAACTTTATCGCCACAATAAGGATTTTCAGCTTGATTCTGGCGATGTATGGGATTCGTTTTACCTTTATGTTGCGGTTTTCTAGCGTGAGATAAAATTACTTGTTGGTAGCGTTGGCGTTGATTGTTATTCATAATTGTGAGTTAAATTAATAACTTTTCCCTGTTGCCTATTCCCTCTTTCAAAGTATTGCGCGAACATAACAAGTACGTAAGAATCATAATTAATCAACCACGTTTCAAAATAAACAAACTTCCGTCTCCTCCTCTTCCAATTCTCAAATTTTCATCTAAATATGTAATGTCAAGAGTAGGAATTCTACCTTGGGGATTATTCGCTTGAACAACTTTAAATGGATTGAGTTTTGGGGTTTGAATACCAATGATATTCTCAATTGACAAATAGCGCTTATCAAAATTTACGTTGATGCGTTTGTGAGTTTCATCTTCTGCTGGCTCAAAAGTTGCCGTTACTTTTACGCTTCCCGATACTAATCCCCAAGGATGTTTAACAAAAGCTAAATTAGAAAACGATTTAGTGGCAACATCAATTTCTTGATAAACTTTACCGATTTTCAAACCTAATGGTAGAGAAGATAAAGAACGAATTTCTCTTGCTGTAGAGTATTGCAACAACCATTTTCCATTTAACAAATCAATTGCATTAAGTAACGGTTGAGGGTTAGGGTTAACTTCTTCTACTTCCGTTGTTAACTGCTCAATTTCTTCAACTAAGCTTTTATCTAAAGTCAAGTTTGTTACGGGAGAATCATCTTCAGGTGTAATTTTATCTAAGAGACTTTGTAACTTTTCTTTTAGCGTTGATGTCTGATTCAAAATTTACCTGCCTTGTGGTTATACAATTTAGCTGCACATTAGCTTAATAAGAAACTTCATCACCAATCACCAATTCCCTAATTCCTGCTGCAAACGATACAAAATAGTATCCGGTTCAACTTCGCGCAATATTTCTTCTATTACATTACTAACCCCTAATTCACCCCAAGAGCAGCCTTTTTCTAAATACATTTGAGCAGCTTTTCCTACGGAATAAGCACCGTAACCGGCGATACCAGCTTGCGTGACGGCGGTTGCTGCAAACCCAGTAATATTAAGAGGATTTTCACCCGAAGAAATTGCGATCGCGCTTTTTCCAAAACCCAAAAGAAAGCTGCTGCCTAATTCCCCTAACAGTAAACCACCGGAACTAAATAGGATAGTTTTTAGTAATTTTCCGGCTTTATAACCAGTCATGGGTAAACCGTAAAGTCGAGACAAAGAGCGAATCAAAGCCAAATCCGCAACAATTCCGCCGCATATATCAAATATTGCAATGGGATTTAACCCTACTGCTAATGCTTTATATTTTGCATATTGCCAAATCAAATCCTCTGCTTCTTTTTCTCGCAATTCCACAGTTTTATAAGCAATGGATTCTTCTGCATCTCTTGCCTGTACCAAAGCATTCAACGATAACAGCGATCGCCCTTCACGATTGAGAATTTTCAAAATAGTTTGTTGAAGTTGCTCTATTTGCGGTGGTAGGGTTTCCCATTCATAATCCTCGCTACCATCGGCATATTCAACTCTAACTTCCATCGGTGCGGGTTCGGCAGCTACCATGACTATTTCGTCGGGTTTTAGAGGTTTAGCGGAAGTTCCCGCAGCTAATTGCTGTAAATTGCTATAAATCGCTGTTTTATCGGTATCGGGATACAAATCAGTTTTATTAAATACCAAAATTAGCGGTTTTTGAGCCTTTCGCAAATCTAGCAGTGCTTCATATTCGGTGCGAGTAATATCACCAGAAACCACAAATAAAATTAAATCGGCTTGACGGGTAACTTCCCGTGCCATTTGTCCCCTTGCTTCCCCCGCAATTTCATCTAATCCAGGAGTATCAATTAATTCAACTTCTACTTTGCCACCAGGGTTCCAGCGAATAGAGCGCGGGTATTGAGTTACACCATTGAGCGGCCCCGTCTCCAAAACTTTTTGTCCCATCAGCGCATTCAAAACCGCAGATTTTCCACGACTCACCAACCCAAAAGCAGCGATACGAATCACGTTATAATCAAGTTTGTTCAGATTAGAAGTTAAAAGCTGTATTTCCGGCTTAACTAAACCTGCTAACTCCGAATCAAATCCCGTTTTACGCAAATTACCATACCATGACATTGCCTGCCTAAGACTAGCACGAGCGCGATTTAAATGAGTTTCTTGCTGATTAGTCATAATTTATAATTGGGAATTGGGCATGGGGCATGGGGCATGGGGCATTGATAATTGGTAATTGGTTATTAGCCATTGGTTATCTATAATATAAAGACTCCAAACCCCAAGTCATAGAATATAAATAATAAATAATATCGTAATTTTAAATTTATAACTCTTAACTTTTAACCCTTCGGGTTCGCAGTCGCTCATGGGGAAATCCCCAAGACCGCGCTGTCTCACCCCTAACTCCTAACTGAGAAACTGGTATTTCAACCAGAAATTCGGTTCCTTTCCCCTGCTTGGAGTAACAATAAAGTTTTCCCCTGTGCTTTTCAACTACAACTTGGTAGCTAATAGATAATCCCAATCCGGTACCTTTACCAACTTCTTTGGTTGTGAAAAAAGGGTCAAATAGTTGACTTTGAATCTTTTCAGGAATTCCACAACCATTATCGGCAATGCTGATTCTAATAAAATTTGATTTAACTAATTTAGTATTAATAGTAATTCGAGAAATAGAAGAATCATTCTTTTTAATTTTATCTTCTAATGCATCAATAGAGTTGACCAAAATATTCATGAATACTTGGTTGAGTTGTCCGGGATAACATTCTATAAAAGGTAATGAGGTATCGTATTCTTTAATTATCTGAATTTCTGGGCTGCCGGGTTTAGCTTTAATACGGTTATTTAAAATCATTAAACTTGAATCAATACCTTCATGGATATTCACCTTTTTAAAATCAGCTTCATCCAAGCGGGAGAAATTTCGCAGCGATAAAACAATTTCTCGGATGCGACTGGTACCTTCTTGCATCGATTTAAGTATTTTAACTAAATCTTCTTGAAGAAAATCGAGTTCGATTGCTTCGATTTCTGCTTGTATTTCAAAGTCGGGTTGAGGATAGTGCTGTTGATAAAGTGCAAGCAATCGTAATACATCTTGCACGTATTCGCAAGCAGGTTTAAGATTGCCGTGAATAAAGTTAACAGGGTTATTGATTTCGTGAGCAACTCCAGCTACCATTTGCCCCAAAGATGACATTTTCTCCGACTGTACGAGTTTGGCTTGGGTATTTTGTAGTTTGCGTAATGCTTCTTTAAGACTTCGAGCTTGTTTTTGAAGTTTTTCTTCTGCTAGCTGTCGTTGAGTAATATCTCTTACTATTGCTAAAGCATGAGGTTTACCATTATAAATACACTGACTGGCTTTAACATCAACATTTATCTTAGAACCGTTTTTATGCAGAGTGATACTTTGCTTGTGAAATCTTTCACCAACAGAAATAACTTGAATAAAATTTTCAAACACAAGATGATGAGATGGATCAATAAATTTTGTAGGATGTAGTCCGATAAATTCTGCTTTTGAATAACCATGCATTTCAAAAGCTGTAGAATTTGCAGTAACTACTTTTCCAGTTTCTAAATCGTTGATAATTAATCCATCAGTCACTGCTTCAAAAATATTACGATACTGAGCTTCTTTTTCCAGCAATTCTGCTTCTATTTGCTGACGCTTGGTAATATCAATAAAACAGCCGTACCACATTATTGAACCATCTTCTTGTAATGTTGGTTGAGAAATACCCTGCACCCATTTTTGCTTACCTGAAGGTGTAGTAATTCGCCAAGAAGATTCCCATTTTTCGAGAGTTTGAGCAGATTTAAAAATAGCTTCCTGTACTTTCACAAAATCTTCAGGGAGAATTTGTTTTTCAATAATTTCTACATCTTGTTGAATTTTTTCTGGCTCTAATTCATAAATCAAACGACTTCCGGAAGATACGTAAGGGAATGAACCAACTCCCTCAGCATCAAGCCGATATTCATAAAGCATTCCAGGTACTCTATCAGCTAATCGCTGCAATCTTTCCTGAGAAGCTTGTAATTGTGAGGTTTTTTCTTGTATATTTGCTTGTAATTTTTCGTTGATTTGCGCTAATTCAATTTCAACTTGCTTGCGCTGGGTAATATCAATTACGCAACCGTACCAAATTATAGAACCATCTTCTTGTAATTCTGGTTGCGAAAATCCTTGCAGCCATTTTTCTTTACCTGAAGGAGTAATAATGCGCCATTGCTGTTCCCATTTTCGTAGAGTTTGGGCTGATTCTAAGATTGTTTGTTGAAATTGGGCTTCATCATCTGGATGCAACATTGAAAACATTGCTTCACATTTTTGCAGAATTTGTTGCGCTTCTAGCTCATAAATTGGTTGACAACCTGAAGATACATAAGGTATAGACATGGTACCATCGGAATTAAGGGAAAATTGATAAATCATCCCCGGTACGTTATCGGCTAAACCGTGCAATCTTCTGTCTAATGTATCTACAGTAGATTGCAATTGCTCGATTTTTTGCTGCATCGATTCGTATTCAGCTTTGGAAATTGTAATTGTATGTTCTGATAACATTACAGTAATAAAAAAATAGGCAACTCTAGAGTATATATATAGTTCCCATTCACAGAACAATTTGTTAAATATGGAAGATGAAGTTTTTTATATATTGCCTAAATAGATAAGCTTCTAATCGTTGCGTTTAAGTATTTTTAAGGTTGCTCATAGCGACTCAAATAATTTGTTGCTCTACAATTACGCAATTATTCTGACATCATCTTATAAATAATGAAAAATTGATAAATGATTTATCAACTAACAATAATAGAAAAGATGTGTAAAATTACATAGGTAAAATAAGTATTATGCTCATCTAGAGAAGAGATATGATATATATGAATATTGTAGAGACGTTGCAGAGCATCAGGTATGCAGCATATGTTTGATTTTTTTAGAAAATTACGTTAGCTTGTATAACCGTCTATTATTTGATTATTTTTAAAAGTACAGTTCAAACACAAAAATATTATTATTATTGAGAATAGCTCCATTGGGCTATATATCGGCAAAATAAAGGCTAGGAGTAGGGTAAATGAAGTCGTCAATCAAAAGCGCAGAGGCAGTTCAAATCATTTCAGAATTTGTAAAGCTGCAAAACAATCTTAATTTAGCATTTCGCCAGATATATCCCAATGTAAGTAAATCTTTTTCCGCAAATTGTCCCCGTCAAGGTTTATTGACGTTACAAGAGGAAAAGTGGACGTTTGATAAACATGGAGTGGGCGTTTATTTTCAATCGGAAAAGTCTTATATTATAGTTGATATTCATGCTGGATTTGTAGATTATCCACAAGCATTTGATGCATGGCGGCTCGTACAGTATTTTGAGTCAAAAGGAATAGAACAGATTTATTATTTGACAGATGTTTTCGATCTTACAAATAAGGAAAATAACGAAGACATTGTTGGCGATCTATTAGATCATCTTTTGGAAGATAATATTATCGAGGTTGTTTTACCTAAACTTAATTTATATGGTTTGAAAAATACATCAACAGATGCTAGGGCAAGAATTTTAAGTCAATTATCGCGGTTATTCAATGAAGGGAATAGGGAGTAGGGAATGTACTTAATACTCCCTTCCCCGCCCTACGATTACCGATCCAAGAACCGCAGAGACTCAGTAATTATAGAGCGCGTTGGGAGTAATAATTACAATTAAGGCGCAGTAATAACGGCTACCGGGCAATGAGCTTTTTTCAAAATCGCATCAACTCGATGGCCAAAGAAAACCCGTCCAGTTACCATCCGGATATTGCTACCAAGAATTATCAGATCAAACTGTTCATTTTGGGCAAAATTGATAATTTCTAATTCTGGACTGGTTCCTTTGAGAATGCAGGTTTTGACATCAGCGCCCAAACTACGACCGATTACAGCTTGTTGTTCGAGTAAGTCGCGGGCAATATCTTTCATCGGATTTATCGATCGCCTTTCATAAAGGATATACTCAATGGGCGGCAAATTAATTACGTTGACAATTGTAACTACAGCTTGCGTTTGAGCAGCAATTGTACTTGCTACTTCTATGGCATTTTTGCTGTATTCGGTTCCTACCGTGGGGACGAGAATATTTTTCAACGGTTGTTGAGCGATTCTAAAATTCTCCCCTTCGACTTCATTTATGTGCGACTTGACTACCATTGTTGCACAAGGCGCTTCTTGAATTACCCGATCAATTAATAAGTTAAATAGTGCATCTTTGGAACGAGTGTTTTCGGATGCTCCCAGCACAATTAAGTCATAACCTTTGCTAGCTTCATCGATAATTGCTTCTACTTTATTGTGTCCCGAATCGATTTTTCTCTGGATTGTGGAGCTATCAGGTAACTGCATCTCTTGAGAAACAGCCGCAAAAGCTTCTTGGGCAAAGCTATCTTTAACCATAGTTGCTGGTTGACTTGCGTTAGCTTTATTGTCATCAGCATACAAAAGTGTTACTTCGATAGGATTTTGGCGTGCCATAGAGCCAACTAATTGGGCTGCAAGTTGGATGTTTGCACCACCATGAGTGGGTATCAAAACCCGCCGTATCTGCTTAATAAAACTGCGGCTGGCGAGTTCTTCTTGTTCCAAACGCCATCGCTCTTCTTCACCGATAGTCACCTTCGACAAAGACCAGCGCAATAGAGGTGGAGCCATCAGCGAAGTAATAATTGCCACCATTAAGATAATTGAATACATTTGGGAATTGAGAACACCCAAAGATAAACCAATTGTGGCTACCACAATTTCCATCGCTCCACGAGCATTCATTCCCGAACCCATTGCCATTCCTTCCCAATGGCTCAAACCACCTACGCGAGAACCGATATAGGCTCCGGTAAATTTTCCTACACAGGCTACAGCGAGAACAAGCAGACCAAATATGAAAGTTTGCGGAACTAAAAGAGCCACTAAATTAACTTTTAAACCCGCTGAAGCGAAGAAAATCGGTGCAAGAAAACCGGCTGTGAAGACTTCTAATACGTGACCGGCTTCCCTGCTAAAACGCCGCGATTGTCCGGCAAGAATCCCCACAACAAAAGCCCCCAAAGCAGCTTCTAAACCTAAGTATTGAGTAAAAGCTGCGGCTAAAAAGGACAGAACCAGCAGCACTGATAAACTAGCGGTAACTCCGCCAACTTTGTCATCTATCCAGCGTAAAATCTGGTCTACAATCGTCCGTCCAATTGTGAAGGCGATCGCCAAAAATAAGATAGCAGCACTTACAGAACGAAAAACAGTACCAAAGTCAAATTTACCACTGCTAGCCAACCCGGAAACCACGGAGAGTAAAATCCAGCCGATAGTATCGTCGGTCATCCCTGCGGCCAAAGTAACTTGACCGATGTCGCGGCGAATCAGATTCAAGTCCATCAGCACTTTGGCAATCACCGGCACCGCCGAAATACTCATTGCTGTGGCAATAAACAAGCTGAAAACCAGTCGCTTATTAGGGTCGGCTAAAAAAGTTTCTGGCAAAAACCAGCCGAGTCCGAATCCGGTAACAAAGGGGATAACAATTCCGCCGAGGGAAATCAGCAAAGCCGTTTTACCCTTGCGGATAATCAACTTCAGGTCGGTTTCCAGTCCGGTGACAATCAGCAAACACAGTACACCCAACCAAGAAACCACTGATAATAAATCGGACTGCTGTTGGCTTTCGGGAAAAATCTGACCGTGTAAGTTGGGAAACAACAAGCCAAATAACGAAGGGCCAAGCAGCACCCCTGCAAGTAATTCCCCTACAACAGGTGGGAAATTAATTCGCCGCATTACCTCACCCAGTCCCCGCGAAACCAGTAGCAACAGCGATAGTTCCAACAGCACCAACAGCAACTGATGATGACCTAGCGGTTGAATTAAATGTCCGCCTGCCCCTTCGGGCGTTGCAAGTAACTGAAACATTAAGGACAGGTTTTCCATATAGTCGAACAAAAATACTTGACCAATTTTGTCAAGCCATTGGCTTAATTAAATATGGTGAAGATTAATTAAACATCAGTAGAAAGTCTCGACTTGAGAACCCACTTATTGAAATGCTAACAATTTTGCCGATAATTATCGTAGAAAAAGCATAATTACTGGCTCAAAGGTACTTTTGGTAGTAGAAGAAAAACCAGATTTAGGTGCAGCAATTAAGCGGGTTTTAACTTAGCAAAAATCTTTGTAGAAAAAAGAGTTTGAAAAGTGTATTAATTCAAATGCAATCTTCAGAAGCAGAACTTGAAACAGCGATTACATCTTTACAACAAGTCGTTCGCAGTATCAATAAGACAGTAAATACTATTAGTACGTACTATTGGAATTGTTACTAGAATACTTACTAGGATTATTCCGATGGTTTAGCAATATCGCTATATGCTTAAAATGCTTCATATTGTTAAATCGTAGAGATGCTATAAACTTACATCTCTACATTTGTTTGTATATGGGATTTTTGAGAAATATTTTACGAACTTCTTGGGCTTCTATCAGTTCCAGGAGAATCATCGGAATTATCAGATGTATTCCTAGAACTACCTAAGTCTCTGTCAGTTCCGGGAGAACGAGAGGAATCATCAGATGCTTCCGAACTACTTGGACTTCTATCAGTTCCTGGAGAACCCCTGTCAGTTCCTATTTTTTCCTCAGTATCAGGTTTCTTTGGTTCTTTGCTTTCTTCACTCATAATTCAATTAAAATGTTACATCTATATTTGAGTAAGCTAAGTTAAATCTTGGATGATTAATCAAAATATTCCTATCCTCCTTAAGGGGTAATTTAGACCTTAATTATTATTAGCACTAACCTGATAAAATTTAAATGAGTAAATCAATCTGCCCTATTTTTCTATCGCTCCTAAAGATTTTAAAATCATTTTTTCAGCATCTGTTAAACCAGTGATATTATGAATATTCATCCCTTCATAGGGTCTACTATTTCTTAAAGTTTTAATGCATTCACCCGTATGCAGATGCCAAAATTTAATTGTTTCGTCTTCACCACCGCTTGCTAATATATTATTGTCGGGACTAATTGCAACCGTCCATACTGCTTTCTCGTGTCCTAAAAATATTCTGATATTTTCACCCGTATTTACATCCCACAGCTTTACCGTTCGATCGTCGCTACAGCTAGCCAAAATCTTTCCATCCCGACTAAATACTACCATGCGAATTCTATGGGAATGTGCTGCTAATGTATGTAGACATTCCCCCGTATTTACATCCCACAGTTTAATTATTTTTTCACAACCAGCACTGGCAATTATATTTGCATTGGGGCTAAAAACTACAGAATCAATTCTATCTTGATGTCCTGTAAGTGTCTTCAAGCAGTTTCTATTATTTACATCCCATATTTTAATTGTTTTATCATCGCTAGCGGATGCTAATATACTACCGTCGGAATTAAAGCTAATTGATTTGACTCTTTTTTGATGTCCAATTAAAGTATCCAAACATTCACCAGCTTTCCAATCCCAAAGTTTAATCGTATTATCGCGACTACCGCTAGCTAAAATTTCTCCTTGAGAACTAAAAGCAACCGAATATATCCAAGCTTCGTGTCCCCGGAGTGTTTTCAAACATTCACCTTGATGATTCCATATTTTGATGGTGTTGTCATCGCTACCGCTAGCTAGCAAATAATCTGGAATATTGTTTGAAGTATACTCAGGAGCAAAAGCAACTGAAGATATTAAATTATCATGCCCTTCTAATATTAAATTACATTTTCCGGTTTCAATATCCCATATTCTAACTTTACGATCTTGAGAACTACTGGCTAATATTTTATTATCTCGACTAAAAGCGAGTGATAATATCCAGTTGCTGTAGCCTTCTAATGTTTTTAAACAGCGTCGTGATGAAATATCCCATAGTTTGATTGTTTGATCTTCGCTGATACTTAATAAAGTCCGATTATCTCGATTAAAATCAACTAACCAAACCCGCTGATTATGTTCTCGTAAGGTTTGCAAACATTCTCCTGTATTTATATCCCAGAATTTAATTGTGTTATCTTCGCTGCCAGTAACTATGGTTTGATCGTCGTGACTAAAAGCTACCGTCCACACAAAGCTGTTGTAATCTGGTAGAATTTTAATGCATTCACCTGTTTCAATATCCCAGAATTTTACCGCGTTACCATTGCTTCCAGTAACTAAAGTTTTTCCGTCGTGACTTAAAGCAACAGCAAGTAACCAATTAATCGAAATATTGAAGATTTTTAAACATTCACCAGTTGAGATATCCCACAATCTGACGGTATTATCGGAGCTTGCTGCGATCAATTTTTCTTCAACGGGATGAAAGCTGACAAAAGTAATATTATTTGTATGCCCTTGCAAAACTTTTAAACATTGTCCGGTTTGAATGTCCCATAATCTTACGTTTTTATCGTTACTACCGCTAGCTAAAGTTGTTCCGTTACGATTAAAAGCAACTGATTGTATTCCCGATGTATGACCTGTTAGTATTTGCAAACATTGTCCGGTTTGAATGTCCCATAATCTAACAGTTTTATCGTGACTACCGCTAGCGAGGATTTTGCTCAAAGGGCTAAATGCAAGTGATTCTACCCAAGCGGTATGACCTTCAAGTGTATGTAATTGTCTTGCAGAGTCAGTTTCCCATAGATATATTTGGTTATCAATGGCTGTTGCAAATAAGTTATCTATTAAACTGAATTTAGCCGCAAAAATACTGCCTAAAGTGTTGGTAAATACAGATTTGCGTAAATCGGAATTAGCAAAATTTGTTTGTTGTAGGTTAATTCCTTGAAAGTTAGCTTGCCAAATATTTAAGTTAGAAAAATCGTAGTTATTTAGTTCAATCTCGAATTGTCGCAGTAGATTAATGATATTACCTACTGCATAACCCGGTTTTGGGGATCTAGAAGATTTTAGTTGAGATAAAATTTGGTTTAAATTATTTTGAATACATTGCTTTGTTGCCCAAAAGCTTGATACTCGATCGGCAATAGGTTTGAGTATAAATTCGATTTGAGCATTTCTAAGATAATATTTAGTTTGAGCTTTAATTAAAGCATATTGATTCAAGCTTTGAATTTCTTCAGTACAGATATTTTCTGTATAAATTTCTTGAGCAACTTGTTCGGTTAATTCTTCAGTTACATACTCCATCACTACAGTTTGTTGAGTAAATTTACTCGAATTATTTTCAATTAAACAGCGCGATTGTAAAGACTCCAAAGCTGTAAGCAAATCTCGGGTTTTAACAAAATCAATAATATCGCTTTGTAAATCTTTTAAAGATACCCATTCTCGATTAATTGCCAACCAATACATTACTTGCTTTTCTAAAATCGAAAGACGATGAAACTGTTGATCGAGCAACTCGAAAATATCACCACAAATAATTGTCCCTTCTTCAAAAAAGTCAGCGACATCATTATCAAATAATTCTTCAATCGTCGTAGCTGCAATTTTTAGTGCTAGTGGATTACCTGCATAGCACTCTACCAAACGGTCAATTTGCTCTACTGATGGTGATAAACCGTTTTGTGCTAAAATCAATTCTCCTTCTTGATAACTTAACCCTTTCAATGTCAACATTCGTACTGGTAAATTATCCCCTTTCCTAGCATTAAATCCTTTGGGTTTTTCGCGAGTAGTAACTAAAAAACAACTTTGATGGCAAGTATCTCCCACACATCTTAAAAGTTGTCCGTATCCTTGATATCCTTCTCGATAATTTCCGGCTTTTTTATCGCTGTCTAAAATTGATTCGAGATTATCCAGCACTACTAAACAGCGAGAAGAACGCAAACAATCAATTAATTGAGATATTTGTTTATCTAAGGATTTTGCTAAAACTATTTGATGCTCTGACGATAAAAAACCGATTAAATCGCGCAACAATTCTTCTACCGGAGTTGCATTTCGTAAACTTCGCCAAATTAAACAATCAAATTCATTTTTAACCGATTCTGCTAACTTGACAGATAAAGCTGTTTTACCGATACCACCCATACCAATTATGGTGATTAATCGGCAATTATCCGTAATAATCCATTTTTCTAAAGTCTTAATTTCCCGATCGCGTCCGTAAAATGCAGAAACATCAATTGCTTCTCCCCAATCATGACGCTGTTTCTGATTTATTAACTCTTGATTTCTTTCCTCTGTGTCTTTAGCGTCTCTGCGGTTTTTTAATCCATCATCTTCTACCAAGGTAAATTTGTCCTTTAAACTTACCCAACTTGGTGCTTCTTCAGCGGGATTAATAAAAATTATGGGTAGCCAACTAGCACCAGGAAAATCATTTTCTAATCCTTGTAACCTACGTCTTGCTTCCTGTACTGAGGTATATAAAGATTTTTCTTCAAATGCAAACCCTTGTAAAAAATAATTAAAAAACTCTTCCGCAACCCGATTTGGTACGGGTTCTCGCATGACAATTGTTGTGGGTATATTTAATTTTTCCAAACCATCAGCCAGCCCCAAACCATCGCAAGAATTAAAAATTGCTAGCTGTAAACCTTTCTCTATCGCCGCTTTTAAAGCTTCTGCTAATTGTTCTATAGTTAAACTATTATTTGTGGGATTCTCATTAATATAAATTATTCCAGTTTCCTGCTCAGTTTGGCTATGACCGGCAAAAAACAGCATATCCCAACCTTGAGAATCCCAAAGTTTATCGTTAAATTCTTGTCGCGATGGCTTGACAACAAACTCGACTTCTGAATCTGGTAAACTTTGTAAAAATATTCGTTCTTGCTCTAAATCAATACCTTGAGAATTACCTAAAATTGCCAGAATTCTCAACTTGTTTCGGTTTACTTCTGATAACTGCAATCGGGGAGTACGTTTATATTCAGTTCTGGAAAAAGAAATTTCTGAATGCGGATAATCTTGAAAGAAATTACAACAATGCCAAGGCAACTTTTGGATAATATTATCTTGAGTTTCGATAATTATCCGTATTTCATCTGCTGGATTAAGTAAAGCCCGTAGCTTTCGGCTAAGATTATTAATTCCTGGAGATTCCAGCCAACTATTGATATTTCGCTTTAATTCCTCAGATAAATCATAGAAATCTACTACTGAGACATTTGTGATATCACTTTCATCAATTTCTAATTCATCATCATCATCAAAATTTCTAATTGATGAAGTTGCTAAACAGTCGCATATATTTTGATACATCAATCGCCAACTGCGATATAATTCCATCAAATTTGCAGCTGGTGGCAAACTCCCAACAAACTGTTGTGGACGAGGATTATTTAATTCCCATAAACCAACAGTTACAACAGGAAATCCGTTGTATAAATTTCCAATACCCAGATTGATCACAACTGAATGAATCATTGTAGATGCAGCAAAACCGAGCCATAACTAAACTGTTCTTTTGTTAAATATAGCGTTTAGATGTTAAATAAGATACGGCAGTCGCAATAATTAAACAAACGAACATCAGGAAGGCGCGTGGTACATTCAAATGAGCAGGAATGTCCGTACCACGACAATTTTATATATGAGAGTGTATCTTATTTACCTGTAAAGTGCTGTATGTATTTCTCAAGAGTTTGAAAAATACCAATAAAAAGCTTGAGAATTTAAACTAACCGTTACAAAACCTCCCAAAGAATAATTTAATTAACCAAACCGAATTTATAGATTCGTGTTTTAATAACAACATTCGCGGAACCTCGGTAACGCTAAAACACTCATAAAGTACACATAAAATAAAAGAATTACCGCTACTCGAATGTCTAAAAAGTCTTCTCTAAGTTTACTATTACTATTCTTCGGCGTTCAAATTGGCGTTAACCAACAAGCAGCAATAGCACAAACAAATCCAGGGGTTGTAATACCAACAACTCCTAGAAATACACCCCCAGTTCCGAGTACAACTATACCGACAGTTCCTTCAAGAATACCTACAACTCCTCGAAATACTCCTGCACCTTCAGGAAATAGATTTTGTGCTTCCCAATTAAATTCAATAGTAGATGGTGTAGCAAATCGCCCTCAATTTAATAGAACCCATTGGGGTATTTTGGTACAAAATCTTTCTTCACCACAAACGCTTTACAGCCGCAATGCTAGTAAATATTTTACTCCTGCATCCGTGACTAAGCTGTTGACAACAGCGGCAGCATTGCAGGCATTAAGTCCTAATTATCGCATTCGTACTTCGGTATACGGTGACGCTAATGGTGTCGCACAGGTAGTAGGTAGAGGAGATCCGAGTTTAAAAAACGAACAGCTTGAAGTGTTAGCAAAACAGTTGCGACAAAGGGGTGTGACTCGAATTAATAAATTGATAGCCAATGACAGTTACTTCAAAGGTGAAGCTGTCGAACCAAGTTGGATGTGGGAAGACGTACAATTTTATTACGGCGCACCAGTTAACAGTTTGATGTTAAATGAAAATGCTGCTGTAATTAGATTGTTTCCTCAAAGAGTTGGTAGACCTTTATTATTAAAATGGGATAATCCCGTAGATGCATCTGGGTGGAAAGTTGTTAACCAAACAGTGACAGCAGCTAAAGGTACCAAAGGTTATATCGAAATTCAGCGCGATTTAAAAGGGCAAACTCTATATCTAAAAGGACAACTTGCTGAAGATTCTCGCCCCGACGTAACCGCGATCGCAGTTTTCGATCCCATACAAAATTTCTTGCAACACTTCCGTCAAAGTCTTAGCAAACAAGGAATTTCGGTTGCTCAAGGGTACCGTGGAACCTCTAAAACTACCGGAAGGGAATTAGCAGCAGTACAATCTCCACCGCTATCCGAACTAATTGCAGAGACGAATATTAACAGTAATAACTTGTATGCAGAAGCATTATTAAAAGCGTTAGCGACTAAAAAGCCCTTGGAGAGAAACCAAACTACCGTTGATGCCGGTTTGGAAGTGATGCAATCAACTTTATCACGAATAGGAGTCGATCCGAGTACTTATAAACTAGTAGATGGTTCGGGTTTATCTCGCAAAGATTTAATTAGTCCCCAAGCATTAGTGCAGACATTGCAGGGAATGGCGAAATCTCCTTATGCTTCAGTTTTCCGTGCTTCACTACCAGTTGCGGGTAAAAATGGTACTTTAAAAAATCGTTTTAAAGATATAGCTCCTGAAGGTTTAGTCCAGGCAAAAACTGGAACAATGACTGGTGTGATAACCCTTGCAGGATATGTTAACGCACCGAATTATGGCCCCGTAGTTTTCAGTATTATGGTGAATCAAACCGAACAGCCGATTAGAACTGTTAGGAATGCAATTGATGAAATTGTAGTGCATTTAAGTCAGTTGAAAAGGTGTTGATAACTTCGGCGCAAAAGTTCGTAGTAAGGGCTTTAGCCCTCTACAAACCAAGAAACCCGATTTACAATAAACCGGGTTTCAAAGTATTTATAATATTACAGTTATGATTACTTATACATCTAGAAATACTTTCAATGTCATCTTCTTTAAAGACTCATCAAACTCTATAGTTTCTAATATGTAGCTTTTAGTTAGCATCAGTTGTTTTGAATTAGCAAGTATAGAGTTGGTTAGTTTCAGCTTGACTCGATCTGTTCTATCTTTTACTAACTGAAAATCATTTGTAGGAACTCCTGCCCAAATTTCCTGCTTGGCTTCAGATAATTCTTTTTCGTTCCTCACTAAAATGTCAGGGGAAGAGAATGGTACTTCCTCTATAGCAAATTTGAGCTTTTTTATGTCCTTGAAATTTATTACCTGAGAATTACCATTAAAAGTAATTTGAATTTCTTTTTTTGCTGAATTAAATTTAGTTAACCATCCATACTTTGGCTTTTCTTCTTTTAATTCTACAATCACCTCTGGTAACAAAAGTGTTATTGACTCATCAACGGTCACTTTTTCGATTATTAGAGATGAATTTGAAGATTTTTGATCTTCAGATAACAAAACTTGATTGAATCCCACCATCCCAACAACCGAAGCAACTAGTGTAATTAGCAACACTTTCGGTACTAATTTCATGTATCCTAATAAAGTGTTAATTTACACTAATAATACTTGGTTGTTTTTTGATAATAAAGTATAAATAATACTATTATTTATAATTTAACGTGATTTTTTATCAAAAGATACTTATACAATAAATCCGAAAATTAATTGATAAATAGATTGTTTTCTTGTTTTTGGATACATTTCCAACCAATATACAAAGCCATCAAAAGATCGTAACCAATACAAACTGTTGGATACCATTGAGGAACAAATATAGTTAAATTATGATTATCAATAAGTAAGTCCCAAGCTGGATGAATCAGCCATCCCATAGTTAAAAACCAGAGTGAAAATTTTACTCCCATAAAAGCAATTATGCTAAATATAATTACTCCTGTAACTTCAGTAAATATCCATATGGTATTTTGGCTCAAAAAAGAAAAACCCACGTAGATAGAAGCAGCAATAATTAAAGCAGCAGCGTAAAATGTATCGTAGATTCTGCTAGGAAAAGCCTGAATTATCAAAATAGTTAATCCAGCAAAGATAATTCCGATGGCTAATTCTATGAGCATTTAATTTAGTCTATTTTTAGTTGTTAACGGGAGCATCCCAAATGTGTGATTTTATTTTTTTGTAGTGCGAGCATCTTGCTCGCTATGTATATCAAGCGAGCAAGATGCTCGCACTACCAAATTTTATTTTTGCAATATTGGGATGCTCCCGTTGTTAACTACCTGTTTCCATTGTTTTAAAAATGATTCCGACAAAATTATGAAACTAAGCATCAAAGTTCCTGTAAACAGTGAGCAGTTATATATAACTCCTAACTCCTAACTCCTAACTTTTTTATCCTTTCCTACGACTCAACCAGTTGTCAACTGAAATTAAGTTAAAACTACAGCCTGCTAGCAGAATAAACAAGACAATATTATAAATTAATTGCGAACCTGCCGTATCCCATTTTTGTAGCAAACAAACTCCAAACATTAAAGTCATCATCAGCAGAAAATTAGCTATTAATGCTTTGCGGGTTTGCAGCCCTAAAATTAATAGCAAGCCTACAGCAAATTCTACAATGGGAATTAAATAAGCTGGCCCTGCAATTAACAATGGAGGAATGGCTATTTCTTTGTAAAGTGCTACCTGAGAATCTACAAAACCAGATATGTTGGGAAGTCTAACTAAGCCATGCACAAACATATTGATACCGAAAACTAGCCGTAAAAACGTGTAAGCTAGAACAATATCTGAGTTTCGTAAATGAACTTTTGGGTTATACATTCGTTCTATTTGACTCCGTAACGTAGGTGTCATCATAGTCGTTTGTACTTGATGCTGCATCTAAGCTAACTGGCCCAGTTCCGTAGTAATATATGAACAACATCGCACCTACTAATCCGAAGTTTTTTAGAAAAGCATTCCATTCGTTAGGATCGGTGAAAGCGTTATGAAAAACGAATGTTGTCGGAACTAAAAAGATAATTAATAAAATTGCTCCGATACGTGCTTTAAAACCAAATAAAATTGAAAGTCCACCCACCAAAGTACAGAAAATATTACCTGCAAGTAATAAAGGTGGAAAAGGTAAACCACGTTCGGTCATCATTCCTACAATACCTGAAAAACCAAGAGTATTCGCAACCGCCGCTTTAAGAAAAATAGCTGCGAGAAAAGCTCTACCAATTAACGGAATATATTTTTTGAAGCCCATGATTTTAGTTAGTTGTTAGTTGTTAGTTGTTAGTTGTTAGTTGTTAGTTGTTAGACAACGGATGGAGTTGGGAATAACTGTTCCCTGTTCCCTATTCCCTGTTCACTGTTCACTGTTCACTGTTCACTGTAGAAATAATAACTCTCAATGCACCTTCACCGAAGAAATAGTATTTTAGCCAGTTGAAAAGTACTCCTAAACGATTGCGAATTCCGGGAAGGTATAGCAGATGAACTTCTAACCATAGAAACCAAGCAATAAATCCTTTAATTGCAAATTTACCAACTTTTCCCACTCCTGCGTGTTTTCCAATTATCGCTAAACGCCCTTTGTTGAAATAATCGAAGGGTTTGGGTGAATCACCGCGCATTTGTCGCAGTATATTATCTGCTGCTGTTTTTCCCTGTTGAATTGCTTCTTGTGCTACTCCGTTGAATTTTTCTTGAGTATCAACATAGGAAACGTCTCCTACACCATATACATTTTTATGTCCGCAAAGTTGTAAGGTTTGCTCGACTATAACTTTGTTTTTTACAGCGGTTTTTACCGATTGTTTTGTTTCGGGTGTCGCGGCTAATACTCCCGCAGTCCAAATTACCGTGTCTGTAAATATAGATGTATTATCTTCAAGATAGACGGCTTCTGAAGTAACTTTACTTACTTTGGAATTGAGATGTACCTTAACTCCTTGGCGACGCAAATATTTTTCGGTGTAGTTTCCCAATTTTTGGGGATAGCTGGGAAATAACTTTTCTCCCGATTGCAAAAGTATGACTCGCGCTATATCGCTATTTAAGTTGGGGTAATCTTTTTTGAAAGCGTTGCGAATCAACTCGTTTAAGCTACCGGCTAACTCTACACCAGTTGCACCACCACCAACTATGACAAAAGTTAATAGCCGTTTTATTTGTTGTTCGTCGGTAACATTGGCTGCTTTCTCAAAATTAGTTAAAACTTGATTGCGGATGGCGATCGCGTCATGCAGAGTCCTCATTGGCAAACTGTTTTCTGGCGCTCCGGTAACGCCGAGGAATTGCGATTGGCTACCCGTAGCAATCACCAAATAATCGTAATCAATTGGTATCTCTTCGCTATAAATTATTTGATTATCAAAATCAACTTTGTTAACATTTGCTTGCAAAAAATTTACTGTCGGAAAACCCCTGAATAAACGACGCAAAGGATAAATAACTTGATGGGGATAAAGTACAGCAGTGGCTACTTGGTAGAGCATCGGGATAAAGGTGTGATAATTATGACGGTCAATTAATAAAACATTGACTTTATGCTTACCCAGCTTTTTGGCAGTTTCTACACCTGCAAAACCAGCACCGATAATTACGACTTTTGGCTTATGAGATGGCTTCATCTCACCTCCTTAAGTGGTTTGATATAGCTTGCATTTTTTGCAGTACAATGATGAACAATTTATCTAATTATCAAAAATTAAATAGATATCTATTTTAAAGAATATATTAACTACGTTTTTGGGTAATTTTAAAGACAATCATAAAAATATAACTTTAGACATAGTTCTTTAGGAATAATTATTTAATCGTAATGTGTTGAGAAGATTTAAAAAATATATTTCTAACTATGGAAATACTGAACTAGTAGTGATAACGCTAACTTATGTTTGATTTATATACGGTTGAGATAATAGATGTTGGTAATTATATATATAAAGTTTGTGTAAAGACTGCAATGTTATTCATAAAAGTGGTCTAACTAAGCGAGAATGATGCAAGGGATATTCTTTTTGCAGATTTTATTATTTGCTGATAGCGAAGTTTAAAAATATACAGCATTATCGAGCAAAATGTTTTGGCGTTTTTGCTGAGTTTTTTATGTTGTAATTGTGCAAAATTAAGAATTTCGCTTTCCGAATTATCAGCAAGAAATAAACTGAAAAAATCTATAAAAATAATATCCGTTTTAAAGCATCAATCAACCAGTGAGAATTACTATTTATTGAATTACATTTTGATATTGGGAACCAATATATACACAAATATTTCAACATTATTAAAATAATTATTTAGCAAACAAAAAAATATGCTGTCAGTACCGCAAATGATTAGTAGCCAAGTACAACCCAATAACCTTGGTACTATACTTGTTGACTATGACATATATAGTACTTTAGATATTAACAGGGATGGTGTTAAAGAAGTAATTGTTTAAAATATTGACTACGAATCAATTACCTTTAGTATCTATGAATATAAAAACAACCAGTTAAAAAAAGTATTCAACGGTTTTAATTACGGATGCTGAAGTTAAAGTGGAAAAAGGGTTAGGAGTTAGGAGTTATGAGTTAGGAATTAGGAGTTATAAATTCACTAGTCACTGTTCACTGTTCACTGTTTCAAACGCAACATCTTCATAGAGCAATTCAATCGGAAATTCAAAATCAATGCTTGATAAAGTAACGATGTCTCCTGCTGTATAGGGATAATAAAGCCACATTCTTCCTTCTCCCCGACAGTAACGTTCAACCGAGATTTTTTCTGAATCAATTAAAATATATTCTTGCAAAGAAGGTATTTTTAAGTAATAAGTAAATTTTTCTCCTCTATCCTTAGAGCTTGTACCGGGAGAAAGTACTTCAGCAATCAATTTAGGATTTTTATAAAACTTACGAGCATTTAAGTCTTCAGGGTGGCAACTGACGATAACATCAGGATAATAATAAGGACTTTGGGGAGTAACTTGCACTTTCACATCCGACACATTAGCCTTACAACCTTTAGGACGTAAATGTGGGTACAAATTTCTGTAAAAATTAAGAGCAATATCATTATGAGAGATTGTACCACCCGTCATCGCAAAAACTTCGCCATTAAGGTACTCGTAGCGAATTTCTTGTTGGGGTTCCCATTCGAGATATTCCTCGATTGTCATTTTTTGCCCTTCTTCGGAAATAGCTGATTTATTAAACATATTATTTACTCGTTTTGGCTTTAGAGGGGGAAAAGGAGTTAGGAGTTAGGAATTATGAGTTATAAATTCACTGTTCACTGCTCACTGTTCACTGCTCACTGTTCACTGCTCACTGCTTCTTAAATAATCCTTTCACAGAATTCAAACCATAACCAAAGACTTTGCCATTTCTAAATAGTTGATATCCAATAAATATTAAGCTAGCTGATACGAGGAGAGCTAAAAAGTTAAATGAAGTAAATAGTCTACCGGAAAACAATAGTAATGCAGTTCCGAGTCCTATTAAACCCCATCCCCAATTACGATTGATTGGATGCCGAACAAGAATGAACGCTCCCCCAATCCATAATAAAACCGTTGGGAAACCAAGACTCAAGCCAATTCGAGTGTTTGCGGCGAAAATTAGTATTCCTGCAACCATTGACGCTAAACCAACGAACTTGCTTTTACGATCTACTGCTTGTAGTGGTGGTTCGTTATTGATAGCTTGAGCTTGGATAGTAGTAGGTTGAGTAGTTGCGATCGCAGTTTGCTGATGCTGTTGTTTGTATTGAAATATAAAAGTTACTTTATTTTCGTTACCAAGATCAATTTTATCCCCTAAATTAAGTGGATAGCGTGTATTAGTTTCTAACTTGTTATCGTTCAAATAAGTCCCATTAGAACTACCGACATCTATTAAATAATAAGTATTTTTTTCTACAATAATTTCGGCATGGACTCGCGAAACAATATCCGCAGAAGGTAAATCCAAAACATCAATATCTATAGCAACTTGTTCGTTAGGTTTCCCGATGCGAATAACAGGATAATTTGGCGGAATTTCAAACGAAGTTAAGGTTTGAGTATGGAACAGTTCTAAACCCAGCCCTGTTATTTGTAAAGTGCCCAAGTTTTGCATATTCGGCGACAATATTTGTATTTATTAATCTTGATTGTAGCGAGAAAACAGTTATCGGTTAGCAGTTAACAGTGAACAGTGAATTTATAACTCCTAATTCTTAACTCCTAACTCCTCACTCTTTATCTCCTTCTCTCCCCATCTCCCTATCTCCCCATCTCCCTCACCTCTCTGAGAAAGGGGAATTTCAATGATAAACTCAGTACCTTTGCCAATTTCTGATTCACAACGGAGTTTACCTTGATGTTTATCTACTATTATTTGATAAGTAATGGATAAACCTAATCCGGTTCCTTTTCCTACGGGTTTTGTTGTGAAAAATGGGTCGAATAGTTTGTTTTTGACTTGTTCGCTCATTCCCATTCCGTTGTCTGCGATTCTAACTGCTACTATTTTGTTATCAATAAGTTCGGTGTTTATGCAGATTTGTGGGTTTTGCATATCGTTATCTCTTCCCTCTTCTAATACGTCTATTGCATTATTAATAATGTTCAGAAATGCTTGATTTAATTGTCCGGGATAGCACTCAACTTTAGGCAGTTGATTATAATTTTTAATAATTTCGATTCCGGTACGATTTGGTTTGGATTTTAGACGGTTTTGTAAAATTAATAAAGTGCTTTCGATTCCTTCGTGAATATCAACTTCTTTCATTTCGGCTTCATCAAGACGGGAAAAGTTACGTAAAGATAAAACTATTTCACGAATGCGGGTTGCTCCCATTTTCATTGAAGTTAGTATTTTGGGTAAATCTTCTTTTACAAAGTCCAATTCCATCTCTTCGAGTTTTTCTTCTATGTCATCTCCGGGATAGGTAAGTTCTTTTTGATAAAGTTCGAGTAATTCTAAAATATCTGTTACATATCCATTCACATGATTGATATTCCCGTAAACGAAACTAACAGGATTGTTGATTTCGTGGGCAACTCCAGCTACCATTTGACCTAAACTAGACATTTTCTCAGTTTGAATTAGTTGCGCTTGCGTGCTTTTGAGTTCATCTAGGGTTTCTTCTAATTCAGCTTGTGCTTGAGTGCGATCGCCAATTTCATCTTTGAGATTTCGATTCAGTTTGATTAATTCTCCGCTACGTTCGATGATTTCGCTGTATGATTCAGTTAGTTTCTCTGTCATACGATTGAATTCGTCAGCAACCTGCTCTAATTCATCTTTAGTACAAATATTAAGTCGGTAATTAAGTTTACCCGCAGCTATTTCTGATGCTCCCTTTTGTAATTTGTTCAAGGAATTGATCAATGGAAGCATAATTAAGAAGAATTGACTGATAAAAACCAGCAGGATAGCAATTATAATTACATAAGTTAATCGTTTAGAAGTACGCTTCATCTCCTTCATTTCATTCTCAACAAGGAGCATTTTTTTGCGAGTATTATCTGTAAAACCGCTTAAGAATAATTCAATATCTTTAGCAAAAGAATTAATTGCTCTAAAATCCTGTTGAGAATCTGCTAAATATGTATCTGATGAAGTTCGATCGCGTTTTCTGACTTCCTTACTCAAGCGTACTAAAAAAGCGTGACGACGACGAATATTGTTTATTTCTGTAGCATCTGGAATTAATGTTTCTAATCTATAAAGATTTGCTTTAAATTCATTTTGATATTGTTCTACATTTGATTCATTATTATCAAGCAATAAATCATCTTTGAGGGCATCTATTTCATTTTTTAAATCAATTTCTAATTGTAAAGCTATTTCAATTGCTTCACCCGATTTTTCAAACTTGCGGCTAATATTTACTAAAGTTCTATTTCGCCATAAACTACTTCCAACTAAGACAACAGTTATTAATCCTGCAAAGCAAGCTGAAGATGCAATAAATTTGGTAAAAATTTTCATTGCACCGACTCCGATTTCAACTTTAAGTTAGCTCGAAGTTCGAGAATCGGCGTATAGTCGGCATCCTCAATTGAAGTGTAACCTGCCGATTGTCCTGCAAAAATATCTTGAATACCTTCTGGTGTATTTAAAAAAGAAGTTTTTAACCTTTTGATAGAATTGGTTGATAATTTTTGAGAAACTACTATTAATGAAGGAGGAATAGATGGAGATTGCCAAATAACTTGAAACTCTTCAGGTTTTATTTTACCCATTTTTTGCTGTTTCAGATAATTTATCAAAGGCTCAATATCATCATTGCTACTCGCAACCGCTGAAGGTATTACCAAATTATTGTTAGTAGAAATCTTGGTAGAACAGCTTGTATTAAGAAACGCAACTATAGCAACTAATAAAAAAGCTGCCGATTTGCTTAGAGAACGATTGTTTTTTTGCATGGTACCAAATATAATTAAAACCCTTTATCTTCGTAGAACTGTAGATGCATAACCCGCAAAGGTTATTTGTCCAGTCCATGCCTAAGTGTAGTTTTCCCAAAAGGGTGACGAAGATAACAGTTGCTTATGAAAATCATATTCGGTGATTGGGCTTTAGCCCCTCCAAATCAATATGAGGCGAAGACGGCGCAACTACGTACCTTTTTCGTAGTGGGAGCGTCTCGCTCCCTCGTGTCAAATAATTTCCCCATGCCCCATGCCCAATCCCCAATTCCCAATTCCCATTTAAGCAATACTTCCTCGCTTCCGTGCTTCCTTGTAAGAAGTTCCGACGTTTTTCAAGCCAGCTTTAATCATTTGTCGTTCCAATAAACCGAAGAAACGAGAGCGATCGCCACCTCTAACGACGGCTTGGTTGTGAGATTCTGCTAAAGCTACCGGATAACCATGTCCTTTATGAACTTGCGCTAACATTAATCCCAATGATTCCTCAAACATTTCAGTATTTTCTACTACCCATTGGGGAAATTCTACCCGTGCTATTTCCATACCCACATGAACGTAACAAAAGTAAATTTGTTGCGAATCATATAAATCTAAAATCCGCGAATTACTCTTCCACAAAGGACTGCGCTGTCCCGGTTTGAGTTGAGTTGACCACAAAGTACTATCTCGCAATCCTTCAAATAGTTTGCAAGGAATTTTTTCCATTTGATTCGGACAAAAACTCATACAATCCGGTGCTTTATGGGGACAAGCAGACAACCGGAAAAAATTCATTCCCTCAATACTTCTTGAAGCACTTAAATAACCCATCAAAGGAATACCCGCTGCCCGTAAATCTTTCCAAGACTCCAAAATTGGCGGTAAAATATGCTCCCTTGCGTCGTAAGGTAATTGATCCAGAAACCAGTAAATTAGCGAACCATCCACCATTGCGAGTGTCGGTATTCTTTCTGATGTTGTAAGAGAGGGGGAAGAGGGGGTAGAAATTTCTTCAACTTCCCCTTGTCCCCTTGTCCCCCCATCTCCCCATCCCTTTCTCCCGTCTCCCTTCCCCATTGCTGCAATCGCTAACTCCGACAACACCACAGCTTCACTTGCAGTACGTCGGTACCCCATCCATTCTTCAGTTCTAATTCCCCATTGACGAGACATATACAAATCTTCGGGGCGATAGAATATCTCCGGTAAACTATCTAGAATTGGGTGTTTATTTTGTCCGTAATGTAAGACTACTCTACCGATATTGAGCAGATAGCAATAAGCAATTTCGTGATGGTTGGGCGCAATTTGGGAACCGTCAGTAGCAATCACAGTATGAGTTTTGGGAGGAACCATGATATCAATGCAGGTGTGTAGCGGTTCCATCGGAGTAGCGTTGGCAAACAAAATGCGATCGCGCCATTTTTGTTGAATTTGAACTAACTCATTTTGGTTATCAAAAGCATATTCAAGATGCTTCATCCCCAATTGCAAACGTTGACGATTCGCTTCAGCTTCAGCCGTCAAATGTTGACTCAAACCATGCATTTGTCCGGCAAGTTTACTAAGATCCAGCATAATCAGTTATCAGTGAGCAGTGAACAGTTAGCAGTGTACAATGAATATTGTATGAATCTTTTATGATTGCTAGAGTTACCAAGCAAGTTTTTACAATCAAATATAAGTTCAATACAGATAATATAAACTGCATTTTTCATATAATAGGGAGTTGTTTGACTCCTACTACTTATAAAACAATAACTAATCTATTCTCTACTACAATTATCAATTATCAACAAATAATTCTTCACTGTTAACTGCTCACTGCTCACTGTTAACTGATTCAACTTTGCCATTTATCAAAGTCTTGGGTAAATTGAGCCAGCGATATTAAGTTAATTCGTATATCTTTCTGAGCATTTTCCCTTTCTGTGGGAGTATTATAACCCCAGTCGCCGAGGAACAGTTCTACGTCTTCTAAATCTTCTTGCTGTTTAACTTTTTCTAAGGTTTTTATCCTATCTTCTACAAACCATAGACTAACTGTTAAATCGTTTGATTCTTGCTTCAATTCTCGCAATATTTCGTATTTAGGACGCTTTTCTTCTTTGCCAAAAATGGCTTCTTGCGGTAAATCAAAGCCTGCTTTATGCAATAATTCTTTGACAAAACGTCCTTCTTTAGTTGTAACTATATATAGTGCGGTTTTGGTATTATAGATATTTTTAACTCTTTCTACTACTCCGGGATAAAATTTATGCATATCTAGCCAACCGTCTAAATCATTGGCTATCCATTCATCGCGCTGTTTATCTAAGGTAAAAGCAATTTCCTGGGCTGTAAAATCTTCTTGACGAAGTATCTTTTGGGATATATCGCTCCATTCTTGTAGAATTTTATCTTCTTCAAATCCTTCTAATAATGCTTTAACTAAAACTGGCATTTCCCAACCAGTTTCAATTACCGGACGAAGACGATAAAATTTATTTGCTAATTCTTCTGTTTGGATTTGGTTAGCACATGGCCAAAACTTACAGTGAGTACGCCAAGCCACCTGAAAGTATTCTATCAGTCCGTTACAGATTACACCATCAAAGTCGAGAGCTAAGATTGTCGGGCTAATTGCGGTCATTTTTTGAGTGAGTGAAACTGCTTTTGTAAGCTTATCTAATCTGCGATAATTTTGTGCTTTTTTCTTGAAATTGTACTATCTACGTGCCTAAGTTAGAATTAACATAAATTCGTCCGAGACTTTAAGGCGGGAGTTATGAATAATCCTTTTCCAGGAATGAACCCATATTTGGAACAGCCAGAATTATGGCATCAAGTTCATAACCGCTTAATTGTAGCAATTGCAGATGAAATTACTCCACAAGTAGCTCCTCAATATCATGTTGCTATCGAAGAACGAGTTTATAGCAGTATTTCAGACAATTTGCTTGTAGGAATTGCAGATGTAGCAGTTTCTCGACGTAATGATTCAAGCGAGAAAATTGCTGTGATGACGCAGGAATTAATTCAACCTAAAAAAGTATCGGTACCCATACCAGAAGAAACCGTAGAAAGATATTTAGAAGTTCGTTCGACTCAATCTGGAGAAGTAATTTCAGTAATTGAGATACTTTCACCTAAAAATAAACGTTCTAAACAAGGTAGAGAAGCCTACGAAAATAAGCGTAATAAGATATTAGCATCACAGACCAGTTTTATTGAAATTGATTTATTACGTGGTGGCGAACCCATGCTTATTTTAGGAGCATCCATTACAGATTATTATATTTTAGTTAGTCGAGGATATCAAAGACCGGAAGCTGATTTATACGGCTTTAATTTGAAAGAAGCTATTCCTATTTTTCCCATTCCTTTGAAAGGCGAACAAGAACCTTTAGTGGATTTACAAAAGTTATTGAATGAAGTATATCAAAAAGCGCGGTTCGATTTGGTAATTGATTATTCTCAATCAATAAAACCTTCTTTGTCTGTAGAAGAGAAAAGTTGGGTGGAAGAGATTTTGAAGTAATAAATCAAAATTATGGAGAAGCGATAAATCGCTTACTACGAACCTTGATAATTATATTTGATTCTTTTTGTGGTGCGGACATTCCTGCCCGCATCTTCTAAAATTACAATTAAAATTACAATTCTTCAGTAATCGTCACTTCTTTAGAAAGATATCTAAACCAGGTAAAATACAAGGCGATTGAAAGCACAATAAACAGTGCTAAAAGAGTACCAAAAATATCCCAACGCTTCATCATGAAGGTAATTCCTAACATGAATAAAGTCAATTGCCAGGGAATTGCGATAAATGTAGAAAGAATATCGCGGCGGTTTTCGTTTTTGATTTTTTGCTGAATGTTCGCTGGCAGATTTTTTCGCACGATTCCCCAAAAACCAAACGGTCTGGTAACTTTATAGAAGTTATCTATTACCTGTAAATCTGTTGGTTTAGTTGCAAATGTAGCGATGATGCAGCCAATAAATGAGGAAATGCTAGGAATGAGAAACGAAGCATATTCTTGAAATTGTGAATCTATATTTTTGATTATCAATGCTTTAGTAATTATGGCTGCTAACATTCCCGCTACAGTTCCAGCAGCAAATCCATAACCGTTAAAACGCCACCAATACCATCTTAATACTAAAGGAATTGCTAATCCCGCACCCAATCCTAAAGTCAACCATCCCCAAATTTCATTAATATTTTTAATCTGGTAACTAAATAGCATTCCTACAACTACAATTACTACCGATGCTAAACGACTTTGAGTAATTAACTGTTGGCTAGATGCTTCTGGCTTTAGATATGCTTGATAAATATCTTTCACCCAGTAAGCTGCACTAGAATTAATGATAGAGTCAAAAGTAGACATCGCCGCCGCAAGAAAACAAGCTATCAACAATCCTTTAATTCCTACTGGCACGTATTCCCCAATTACCGTAGGTAAAATCAATTCTGGGTCTGATATAACACCTTGAGTTGCACCGTAATGAATGCCCAACATGGCGAAAGCGGTAACAAGTGGCCAGCGAAATGAAAGTAAAAGAATCCAAAACAAAGAAAGTAAACCGGCTTCCCTATCGCTTCTAGCAGCAAAGTAACGTTGTATCATATAGCCGCCGCCTCCACCAATACCTGCCATACATTCTTTTAACAGATAGAAGAAAATTACCCCACCAAATAAATTGAATGCGGAATAGTCTCCAGGTAAATCCAAAGTTAAAGATGGTGAAATACTGCTCCAGTCGGCAAAATTCCATTGCTGCTGTAAAAAACCTTCTCCAGCAGGAATCGAAACTGAAAATGTTTCGGGGATAGTTGCAGTTTGCAGCGCTAAGACACAAACGTAAATTATCGCCACGAAAATCAAAACACCTTGAAAAACATCCGTCCAAACAACACCGTAGAAACCACTAGCTGCCGTGTATACCAAAGCCAGACTAACTAAGGCAATCGAAGCAATTTCATCGTTAATACCGAGAAACTGACCTAAAAATTTACCACCCGCAACAGTAAAATAGCTCATCGCTCCCACGGCAAACATTAAATTTGCGATCGCGCTAATAATCCGAGCCGTATTTCCTTCCCTCCCTTCCCCAAAACGCAACCACATCCATTCAGCTAAAGTCATTACATGAGCGCGACGATTCCATTTACCCATAAAAATCATCAAAATCGCCATGATTAACACCACACCACCGCGAATTTCGATAAAAAATCCTTTGGCTCCCACGGCATAAATTAAAGCGCTGATAATCATCGTACCCGCCAAATCGGTATTCGATGCCATCCCCGAAGCACCCAAAACCCACCAAGGCATATTGCGGTTCCCCAGGAAATAAGAATCGATACCCGCAGAAGCTTTTCGTTCCAGATAAATCCCAAAAATGACTATAGAAATTAAGTAAACAGCAATAATTAGATAATCAACTAGCTGTAGCATGAATTTTTAAGCTTAATGCAATAGTAAGTAATAACAGGGAAGATACAGCAAACCCCTGGCAAGCATCAAGTCTGTTATTTGACGGTTTAGGTTTCCGTGGGTGTGGAATAAAATGCCTACTAAGTACTTAGGCAAAATTAATTGTATATTGTCATTGCGAGGAACGAAGCAATCTCAAGGATTTGAAGCTTTTAGAATGTCAAATTAATTTTGCACGACTACTTAGTATTTTTGGTTTATTCTGACGGTTTGTAGAGACGTAAAATTTTACGTCTCCCTCTCCAGTTAGTAGGTTAGGTTGGGTGTATGAAAAATTTAGATATTCAATAGAGAATTAATCTCAGCACCGTAACCCAACATTCAATTAATTACACTTTAAAATATCTCAATTTTTATAAAATATTGATGTTGGGTTACGACACGATAATTACAACTTGGCGTTAAAAATCAAATTTCTAAATCGTGTCTAACCCAACCTACGAGTTAGTAGGTTGGATTAAGTGCTTAAAAAATTTTGATATTCAACTATAAATTAATTTCAGCACCGTAACCCAACATTTAATTGATTACACCTTAAAATATCTCATTCTTTATATAAAATATTGATGTTGGGTTACGACACGATAATCATATTTACCGTTAAACACAAAATCTGACAATCGTGTCTAAGCCAACCTACGATTTAAATTGTTTTCTCTAACTCTTCTTCTGCATATTTGTCAAAACACCATGAGCCGGACTAAATAACAACGATAATACAAATAATCCCGATACAACTAACACAATTGCCGGGCCAGAAGGTAAATTATAAAAGTAGCTCAAATACATTCCGCTGATACTAGAAATAACTCCAATTACCGCTCCTAATATCATTACTTCATGCAAGCGTTTAACTAATAAATAAGCCGTTGCTCCCGGCGTTATCAACAACGATAAAACCAATATCACCCCAACAGCTTTTAAACTAGCAACAATTGTTAAAGCTATAATCACCATCAACCCAAAATTAAGGCGATTTACCGGCAAACCCGCAGCTTGCGCTCCCGATGGATCGAAGGTGTAAAATAATAATTCTTTGTATAGTAAAAATACTACTATTAGTACAACAGCAGCAATTACAGCAATATCTCGCATATCTGAAACGGTAACGCCGAGAATATTACCAAAAAGAAAATGATTTAAATCAATTTTATTATCCTTCTGAACAATAGTAATTAACGTCACCCCCAAAGCAAAAAACGCCGAGAAAACAATTCCCATCGCAGCATCTTCTTTAATCGGCGATCGCGTTCTAATCCAGGTTATCACCATCGTGCTGAGAACCCCCGCAATAAAGGCTCCCACAAAAATATTCATCCCCAAAATAAAGGCGATCGCCAACCCCGGTAAAACCGAATGACTAATCGCATCACCCAGCAAAGCCAACCGCTGCACCATCAAATAACTACCAACAACCGCACACAGCAAACCTACCAAAACAGCAACAATCAGCGAACGTTGCATAAAGCTGTATTGTAAAGGTTCAATTAACGCTTCAAACATAATTAGTTGATAGTTGATAGTTGTTAGTTGTTAGTTGCTGGGCATTTGGCATTGGGCATTGGGAATTGGGCATTGGGCATTTGGCATTTGGCATTGGGCATTTGGAATTGGGAATTGACAATTGGTAATTGGGCATTGGGTATTGGTAATTGGGAATTGGGTATTGGTAATTGGGCATTGGGTATTGGTAATTGGGCATTGGGTATTGGTAATTGGGCATTGGGTATTGGTAATTGGGCATTGGAAACTAGCAATTAAACAGTTAGGGAGCAAGATGCTCCCACTACAAATGTTTTATAAATTCTTGTCTCCCCATCTCCCCATCTCCCCATCTCCCCATCTCCTTGTCCCCTTGTCTCCCCATCTCCCGCTCTCCCCATCCCTTCACGCTGCATCTGAAAAGTACATTACTTTCCCACCGTAAGCGCGGTATAAATTATCTTCTGTTAAAACTTGCCTTCTAGAACCCGTGGCAACTATTTCGCGATTCAATAAAATGATGTCGTGAAAATGGGTGGTTGTTTCGCCTAAGTCGTGGTTGACTACTAAAACGGTTTTTCCATCGGTTGCTAATTCCTCGAAGACTTCAAATAATATCGTTTGAGTTTTTTGATCGATTCCTACAAAGGGTTCGTCAAAACAAAAGATTTCTGCTTCTTGAGCTAATGCTCTGGCTAAAAATACGCGCTGCTGCTGCCCTCCGGAAAGTTGTCCGATAGCTCTGTTGCGGTATTCCGAAATGCCAACTCTTTCTAAGGCACTTTTTGCCACTCTCCGACTTACTCCTGAAAAACTCCGCAACCATCCGGTTTTCTTAACTCTTCCCATCATCACCACATCCCAAACTGTAGCAGGATATGTCCAGTCGATTTGGCTGCGTTGCGGCACGTAAGCAACTTTGTCTAACTGTTGCGTTAATGCTTTACCTTGATATAAAACCGTTCCGCTGCTATCTACTAATCCCAACATCGCCTTCATCAAAGTACTTTTGCCAGCACCGTTAGGGCCATAAATACCCGTTAATCGTCCCGGTTTAATAACGCAATTGACATCTTTTAACGCTTCAAGGCTGCGGTAACGCACTCCTACATGGGCAATATTAATGCTTGCATTATGCACCATCGCTGCATCTTGAATGTTGTAGACGCGCTTTTGAGGCAGGTTATTGTCTGGCGAAAAGTTGACACTTTGCATGAAATTATTTCCAAGAGCGAACAAAAAATGAAAAGATTATGAGAATAATGTAACTTAAAAAATGAAAGAAATATGAGAACTTTTGATATATATTATGCGAGCGTTTACTCATTCCCAGGGCAGATATTTTTTAGGTACGTTATTAGGGATACTTTTAGGATTATCAGTAAATGCGTGCGATCGAGTAGGTTCTAATTCTTCAGATGATGATAAACCTGATGTGGTTGCAACCAGCACGATAATTGCCGATTTAACTAAAAAAATTGGTGGAGAGGAGATAGATTTAACCAGTATTTTGCAACCAGGTACAGACCCCCATGTATACGAACCAGTACCAAGAGATACGATTTATTTAGAAGAAGCAGAATTGATTTTATACAACGGTTATAATCTCGAACCGGGATTAATTAAACTGATAAAAGCAGCAGGTGTGAAAGCAGATAAACTAGCCGTGGGGGAAGTCGCCGAACCCTTACAATTAGATAAAGGAGGAAAAGCTACAGTACCCGATCCTCATATTTGGGGTGATGTAGAAAACGCGATAAAAATGGCTACTGCAATTCGTGATGCTTTAATTAAATTGTCACCAGAAGACAAAGCGGAATTTACTGAGAATGCAGAAGAATTAATTAACGAACTGCAAGAATTAGACAGTTACATTACTCAACAAATTGCAACTATTCCCCAAGAAAAGCGAAAATTAATCACAACCCACGATGCATTTCAATATTATGGACGCGCCTATAATATACCAGTTGCTGGAACATTGATAGGCATCAGCACCGAAGAACAACCAAGCGCCCAAACCGTGAAAAAACTAGTAGAAGAAGTCAAAAGAACAGGTGTTAAAGCAATATTTGCCGAAACAACGATCAACCCAGCTTTAATTAAAACAGTTGCAGAGGAAGCCAAAGTAAAACTAGCACCCAACGAATTATATTCCGATTCCATCGGCGCACCAGGCAGCAAAGGAGATTCTTATATTAAAATGATGAAGGCGAACACTAGTACTATTGTGGAAGCCTTGCGGGAGTGAGCGGGAGTGAGAAGAGAGGGGGTAGAGGGGGTAGATGGGGAGATGGGGAGATGAGTTATAACTCCTAACTCTTAACTATGCCCAATGCCCCATGCCCCATGCCCAATTCCCAACTGATAACTGTTCACTGTTCACTGTTCACTGTTCACTGAAAATGCGTCCTATTGCTGTAGATTTGTTTGCGGGTGCGGGGGGAATGACTTTGGGTTTTGAACAAGCTGGGTTTGATGTGCTTGCTGCTGTGGAATTAGATCCGATTCACTGTGCTATTCATGAATTTAATTTTCCGTTTTGGTCTACTTTGTGTGCAAGTGTAGAGAAGATTTCGGGTAAGAAAATCAGAAGGCATTCTAAAATTAAAAGTAAAGAAATCGATGTTGTATTTGGTGGTTCTCCTTGTCAGGGTTTTTCGATTATGGGAAAACGGGCTTTAGATGACCCCAGAAACGCTTTAGTATTTCACTTTTTAAGATTAATTTTAGAGTTAAAGCCGAAATATTTTGTGTTTGAAAATGTACCGGGATTAACTGTAGGGGAACATCGAAAGTTTTTATTAGAAGTTATCGAAGAGTTTGAAAAAAAAGGCTATAAAGTAGAAGCAAATTATCAAGTTCTTAACGCAGCAAATTACGGAGTTCCTCAAGATAGAGCGAGATTATTTATTTTAGGATGCCTATCTGATTTAAAGTTACCAAAATATCCGCAGCCACTTACTACACCAAAAATATCTAAGAAATCAAAATATATTGTAAATAATCCAGATTTACCTGCAACTCCTACAGTATGGGATGCTATCGGCGATTTACCAGAAGTTGAAAATTACTCAGAATTGATTGAAAGAGATTGGATAATTGCCGAATATGGTAAACCTAGCGATTACAGCAGTCAATTGCGCGGTATTTCCTCAATTCAAAATGACTACGGATACGTTCGTTTATTTGATGATTATTTTCTAACTTGTAGCACTCGTACAAAGCATAGTTTGCAATCTATCAAAAGATTTCAAGAAACCGAACCTGGAAAAATAGAACCAGTTAGCCACTTTCATAAATTAGCAGCAAACGGTATTTGTAAAACTTTGAGGGCTGGAACACCGAGAAATCGTGGTTCTTTCACTTCTCCCCGTCCAATTCATCCCAAAACACCGAGATGTATTACTGTTAGAGAAGCAGCACGTTTGCATTCGTACCCCGACTGGTTTCGCTTTCACCTGACAAAATGGCATGGATTCCGACAAATAGGAAACTCAGTTCCACCAATACTCGCTAAGGCAGTTGCTACAGAAATTATTCACGCCTTAGAAATACTTCCAGTTAAACCACAGAAAAGACAGGCGTTAGGTGATGATAATTTATTACAATTAAATATGTCTCAAGCCGCTGAAAGATTTGGTGTTGCCGAAAATATTATTGAGCGGAGAAGAAGGAAGAAAAAACCAGAGTAGGTAATGGATCATACATATAGTAATGCGAATTTGAACGTGAGAAAACACGTAGATGTAGGATTGAAATAATAAGTAATTTTTTATTCATACCTGGCGACTATAAGTCGCGGCTATACAGGCGAAACCCGCCTGCGCGGGTTGTTTTATTAAGTCCACGCAGGTGGACTTCGTTTGTGTAGTAGCGGTTTTAACCGCCAGATAAATTATCAATTTCTTACAAATCATTTAGGATTGCTATAGATTGTAGGTTGAGTTAGAGGATATTTGCAAAGCCATAAATAGATACAATCGCTGATTATCTGTAAAATCTGTGCAAAGCTTTCAAAAGCTGTAAGTGTATCCATCCTTTTTGTGGATTATGTTGCGATATTCGTGATTAACAGGACTGACTTTTTAATTATCACCACGCCGTAGGGGATATATTCTATTCAAGTGAAAATAGGGATATTTTATATTGCTAAAAACTCAAATCTAGCTAAACTGATATCAGAAAATTCAATCCAGGTATGGCAAGAATATAAAGACTCGAAACTAAACCTGAATGGAGTTGCGTATGACACCTCAAGAATTTCTCGAAAGTTTAGCATTAGCAGAAACAGATTCCCAGAGGCTGGTAGTTTTTGCGCGATACTTGGATTCAACCGCTCTGGATAATGCGACAACTCGAATGTGGAGAAAGCTTTCTTACAGCGATGAAATTGAAATGTCGCTCAACAATGTTGCTTTTCATCTAGAAGCACTTGCTGAAGCAAAAGTGCAGTAGTGAAAACTACTATTGCCCTAACGGCTCCTAGCGATTACCTATCTTTCTTTCCCTGTTTTCTCTGCGGTTTTTTAATCGGTAATCCTAGAGCCGGGAAGGGAATATTCTCCCTTGCTTAACTAATAAAGGTTCGTAGTAAGGAATGCGCGTTCTAAATCGCTTACTACGAACCTATTAACAAACAACTTTTTTTAATCCCACTCGTTTCAGCACAATTGATAGCATTAACGATAATAAAAGTAATCCAATCCAACCGATAATTTTGATTCCAAGTATTTCAACAAAATCGAAGCTGGTTTGGCTAAATAATCTTGTACCTATTGATAAAAATATTTGCGCTAAAATACCGTTGATACAAAAAATTCCTAAACTGTATTTTGATAATAATTTTATGATTTTAACAATTGGTGAAGGTAAACTTTTTTCGTTGACTGATGCAAAACAGACAAACATCGTCGGTACGCTCAAAATACAGGAAAATGCTGCATAATCAAAGGGACGTAAAGAGTCTGCTAAAAGTAAAGTTAATACTCTATATTCAGCCATCATTGTTGCAGCGGTAAAACACAAAATTAAGATTTTATGGGTTTTGCTTAAAGAATGCGATATCCTTTGTATCGAGTCAAGGTTTCGATCGATATACAAGCCAAAAGCCATGTAAACAAACCAATAAATAATGAAAGGACGTTCCAGAAATTCTAAAACTTTTAATACTGGATCTACAAAAAAACCGCTGATTGTGGCATAAACAAATAATAAAGCTACTGCTTGTATAATAATTGTGGTAACAATATTTTTTTGCTGAGTTAACCAATTTCTAAGTAATACAAAATTCCACAGTAGCTGTAAGACTACCAAAAAATAATAGGCACCTGTAAATATTTCTCCCTGGAAAATTGATACGATAATTTCTATAGTAGAATTTCCATTGATAATTTTTAATCCTGCTGCGACAGCAAACCAAAATAAAATTGGAATTCCCAGACGATTTAAACGTTGTTTAAATAGTACTTTTGGTTCTGTTGGAGACTTGGCAATTGTACGTTCAAAGAGTAAAATTGAAATAGTTAGAAAAACTGGAACGCAAAATCTTAAAGGAGCAAATAAGGTTTCTAAAATTCCAGCATTTGATAAAAAAGTAGAGCTAGGAAGAAAAATTGCATGAAATGATACTACCGCAGTAATACTTAAGGCTTTAAGAAAATCTAAGAAAAATAGTCTATCCGAACCTTGAGAAGGTAGTTGAACTATGGGCTGTTCTTTCATATAAGTAAATAGAAATATGATAGTTACATCTTGCAATGCATATAAAGTTAGAACCATTTGAATATATGGTTCTGTATATGCTTATCGGGCACTTTTTTTGGGAGCATCCCTTCAGGTGTGATTTTATTTTTTTGTAGTGCGAGCATCTTGCTCGCTATGTATATCAAGCGAGCAAGATGCTCGCACTACCAAATTTTATTTTTGCAATATTGGGATGCTCCCCTTTTTTTTAAGATATATAAGTTATGGGAATCTGTTTTATCTACTGGAGTTTTAGAGGTTAGGGAACGGGCAATAGGGAATAGGGAACAGGGAATTTAGGCTTGTTGTTTTAATTCAAATAGTAATCCTATAATAAATACAGTTGAGTTTGTAAGTTTTATTTATGAACTTATTGTATGGCTGTCAAATTTTGTTAATTGTTAACCGATAACTTATTACGATTTTTTTGTCTTTTCACTCTACTTCCTACCCCCTATCCCCTTATTTAGTATATAAAGAACGTTTTACTAAATGAACAAACAATTTAGGAATTCTACCTATAGAAAATATTGATAATCCCACTACATAAATTGCAATTAGTAAAAATGCTTGAAGAAAACTTTCTAGGGATGCAGATAGGGGAAGATTAATTACAGTTAACAGCGCTATTGTAATAATTAAAGTTGGTAATATTACTGGTTTTAACAAGTCCATAATATGCCATTTTGCAGCATGACTTACTGCCAACCAAAACCAAACGCTTGCACCAATTCCCATCACCACAGCAACAGCGATCGCCACTCCTCTGACTCCCCCTAATTTAGCTCCCACGAAGAAAGCTGGGATAGAAAGCGGTACCAAAATCCAGTTAATTGCAGCATTGATATTTGGTTTATCTATAGCATTCAAAGCGGTGCCAAGAATTGACATAAAGCCTCTTGCGTAAGCAAAAATCATCACTATTTGAAAGATGCTTACGGCTGCCTGCCATTGCTCGCCATATACTAAAGGAATAATCCACGGTGCGACAACGAACCCTACACCGTAAACCGCAGCATACAATACAGCATACATTTCCAACATCTGACAAAGGTATATTTTTCTGCCATCATTATCTCGCTGCGACATTACCGACAAGTTAATGCGGTTAATTTGCGAGAGAGCAAATGTTGGTAGCATAGCCAGTTGATAAGCCAGATTGTAATAACCTAAAGATGTAGCACCAATTAATCTACCAATAATTAAATTATCCGCATTAGTATTAGCATAAACAGCTAAATTAATTCCTATCAAGCTGCTAATATAAGCACGCACCTCGCGAATTGCTTGCTTATCTGGCTTGAAATGATATTGAAAACGATATCCGCTAAAATAGCGTTTGAATAAAGCATCAACTATAGACATCGCGACTTCCGCAACTGCAAAACACCATACTCCACCCCCAAAAAACGCACAAACCACCGCACCAGCAAAACGTGCAAATCCCGCACAGCTATCAGTAATCGCTAACTCGCGAAACTTCATTTGTCGTTGCAACACAGCACCGTGAGAACCCGCACCCGCACCGATTATAAATATACAAGCAACAGTTAAAGTCAGCGGAAAAACTAAAGGTTCATCAAAAAATTTAGCTAAGGGAAAACCAGCCAAAGCTTGAACAATAAACATCACCACAGAGATATTCACACCCAAGCTATAAACAGCATTCACCAGCTTTTTATCCTCCAAACCCCGCTGCACTAACACCATTGCGATCGCAGCATCTTTAAACAGTGCCGAAAGAGTCGTCACAATCGACACCATACCCCAAACACCAAAATCTTCAGGTGAAAGCAGACGCGCTAAAAATATCTGAGCAACCAATTGAGAAACTTTAGCAAAACCGAAACTAGCAGTCAGCCATAAGCCGCTTGAAGCTATTTTTTTAGTACTGATATGCGTCATGATAGGGAGATGGGGAGAGGGGGGAGATTGGGGAGATAATTCAGAAATAACTTCTAACTCCTAATTTCTATAGTCATTCTAATTAATTTCCGTAGTGCGAGCATCTTGCTCGCTAATAACGAGCGAGCAAGATGCTCGCACTACAAATAAATCGGTTTCTATTTAGAATCGCTATAACTCCTAACTGATTACTGATTACTGCTCACTGCTCACTGTTAACTGTAAATAACCGAATGCGGTGTCTTTCTTTTAGCTAATTCAACTCCTTTGTTTCCTAATTTTGTGCGTAGCTGTTTGTCTTTACATAAGCGAGTCAATGCTGTCGAAATCTCTTCTGGGGAATCAGCACTTACTAATAAACCGTTTTCTTCGTGGTGTACTGCATCTTCTACACCACCGATGCGAGAAGCGATTACGGGTTTACCAAAGTAACCAGCTTCGGCGTAAACTATACCAAATCCTTCTATACTGGCATTTTGAGCATCAAAGAATGTCAGCATGGCGAAGATGTCACAAGCTGCGTAATAATCTGCTAAGTCTGCATCGGCTACGAATCCTGCAAAATGTACTCGCTGTGTAAGTTGTAATTGAGAAGCTTTATTTTGGAGTTCAAACTGTATTTTTCCTCTGCCGCAGATTATATAATGAACATCCAAACCTTGAGTTAAAAGCTGATTTAAATTATCAATTATTCTTCCAAAGCCTTTACGTTTTACTAATCTTCCTACGGAAAGAATAACTATTGCATTCTCAGGAATATTGTATTTTTTTCGGATATTGAACCGCGAATTTTCAAGATACAGTTTATTTTGAGCATTATTGCCAAATTTTTCGGTTCTAACTACGGGATTAATAATATAAGTAGGAGAATTAAAATTAAATTTTTCGGTGAGATAATCTCTCGTAAAAGAACTATTGCAAACAATACCCGTACTGCGTTGCAAAGTTAATTCAAATAATTTTTTTAATATGGGATTACGCAAAGGACAAAGAATATCGTTACCATGTACGTAAATGAAAAACTTAATTGGTAAAATATAGCTTAACAATAAAATAGAAGGAAAATCGTAACCGTGTCCCCATTCTATATAACTATAGCGATAGCGAAAATAGAGCTTAATTGCTAAAAAAAACGACCAAAACATATTAAAAACTTGTTTGATTATTCCTCCCAAACCAAATAAACGAGGTATTTTTGGTAAATACCAACGATGTACGGGAAACTCTTGTTTTCAATCGAAATCTCGACAACCTGCAAAAGTTGCTGTTAACAAAATCGTTCTTTGGGGATTTTGCAGACAGCGGTTGTACACATACTCTTCAATTCCACCTTCTTTCGGAAAAAAAGTCCGCGAAACAACTAAAATATCTCGCGATGATGTTTCTTCTTTAATTGCATTACTATTAATCTGAGAAATATTTTGCATTTTAATTAGGAATTGGTAATTGTTATTTATTTTCCCCATCTCCCCCTCTACATATTCTCAAGAATCGACACAAACTTAGAACAAGTCTGCTCCCAATAATAAGAAGTTGCAACTTTTTTACGTCCTATCTCTCCCATTTTTTCGATTAAATTTGGATTTTCAATTAATTTTGATATAGCTTTGGCTAAAGCTTGAGAATCAGCAGGTGGAACTAAAAAACCATTTTGATTTTGTTCGATTAATTCTGGCATTGCAGATACATTAGTTGTAATTATTGGTAATCCGTGGTGCATCGCTTCTAGAAATACAATTCCAAAGGTTTCTTTAAAAGAAGGCAGAACAAATATATCGGCAGAAGCATATAACTGTTTGATATTTTCTTGATCTGAACCATCGTGAAAGACGACGCATTCTGTTAACTTAAGTTTTTCTACGGCATTCTTTAATTGATTGTAGTAGCTAGAATTGTTTTTACGATTTCCTACTAAATGTAAGGTGAAGTCTTGGCGCTCTATTTGCGAAAAAGCTTCGATCAAGTAGATTATACCTTTCCGAGAAACGTAATTGCCTACACATAAGATTTTTTTACTATCCGATTTAGAAGATGAAGATAAAATATTAAACTTATCTCGATCGAGTCCCGGTGATAAAATATGAACCTTGTCGGGATTGATTCCTAAAGAAACTATTTCGCTTTTAGAATACTCACTGCTAGTGATAATTAAATCGGCAAAGGATAATCTAACTTTTTCAATTGTTCTGTCTATCGTTTTTCTTACGAAAAATTTATCGCTACTTTCATAACTGTAAAACAGATGCACGATAACTACAAGTTTACTTTTAAAAAAAACGCGTTGAACAATATTTGTCAAAAATAGATATTTACTAAAATAATGGTCTTCAACTAAAATACCTCTATATTTAAACAAAATTATTGCGAATATTAAAGATGCTAGAATATCTCCAAAAAGTGGGATTATACTAAGTCTCAAATAATGTTTTTTTTCATGCAGGCTAACATATTCTTGTTGCCATCCTAATTTATCTAGATACTGTGAAAGTTTAAAATTGTAAAGTTCTCCTCCTGTTTGAGGAGGTTTCGCACCCGAAAAAAAAATAACTTTATTCATAGAAAAATCTATTTTTAATTGGGATAGTTTGTTAAATTAAATAGTTTGAATAAGGAAGAGGGTGACAAAGTGACAAGTTTGTTATCAGTAGAGAGCGAGACGCTCCCACTACATTCCTAATTCCTAATTCCTAATTCCTAATTCCTAACTCCTAATTCTTAACTTCTAATTTAAACCCGTGATTTGCATCATCCCTTTAGCATAATTTTGCAAGCTGCATTGATTTTCAACCCAATTTTGACCTTTTATTAAAAGTTCTTGTTTATGAGAATTTTTAGTGACATCAACAATTGTTTTGGCAACTTCTACCGCATCATCGGGGTTGACAGTCCATTCAGGAGCAAAATTTTGCAATATTTCGTTAATACCACCCGTATTGCTGCCAACTACCGGCACACCACAAGCAATTGCTTCTACAACCGTGCGCCCAAAAGGTTCTCGTGGGGCAAGAGTAACTACTATATCTGCACATTTATAATAATCTTCAATATTTAAGGCAGGAGGTAGAATCGTGAATCTGTCTGCAACTCCTGCATTGATAGCGCTTTCTTTTAAATCCTGGCTGTAAATTTTTCCTGGAGATTTATCTTCACCGATGGCAACTGCATGATAATTTTCACCCATTGTTTTTAAATGTGCCAATACCTGAATCAGCGCTCTGAGATTTTTATCGTTAACAATTTTAGGTTTGTTAATCCGGGAAGGAGTAAGCATTATCCTCGCACCAGAATTTATAATAGATTTCAAATTATCGGGGGGAGGGCTATTCACACTTTGCACGTTAAACTTTTCCAAATCTACAGGTTGATAAAGAATTCCTCGAATATCCGGCATAAAACTACGAATATGTTCTGCTGTAAATTGGGAATTACAAATAGCACCGGGAGAAAGACTAGCAAAAGCGATCTTCCTGGCTAAATATCCTAGTTTATTATGAGATAACGCCAAATCGTGACAAAAATGATAAACTTTGCGCCTGCTCAAACGAAGAGATGGTGAGAATAATGTCAGTATTGGTAAGTAACTCCGCCAAACACAATTATCTAAGAGTAGAGGAAATTCCTTGGGTTGTTTGCCTACCCATTGTAATGCTTTTTTTAAAAATTGATTGGGATTAACAGCTTCAATCGGTTTTACTAAATTAGCCAAGCCAGCATCTTGAAAATACTTTTCCATAAACGAGTTTTTATGGATGACAACACATAATTTGTCTGGATTACCGCAGATTGAAAATCCTTTCGCCAACATTAAAAGACTAACGGTTGTACCTCCTAAAACATCGCAGTATCCCGGTATAACAAATAGTTTTTTTGTTATACATTGCTGCTTATCAAATATGCTCTTTTTAGGTAGTGAAGTTGTCATGTGTAGGTAGATTGGCGTTGAAAACTGTAATAGGGAGTAGGGAGTAGGGAGTAGGAAAATGGTTACGCAAAGCCCCCCTTTTTAAGGGGAGCCACTCTCGTGCGGAGGTTCCCTCCGTTGAGAGAAGTGGCGTGGGTTGGGGGGATCGATAATTTGCTTCAAAGGCATACTTTGCAAACACTCTTCTACTTTAAATCGCAGATAACGCCGCAGTTTTAAACGTAAATATGTTTCTGCTTCTTGAGGAAATAAACTACATATACCTCTTCTAAAAAATCTTTCTATAGTATCTTTAGTACTGTGACCTATAGCTCTACTTTCGAGATAGGTTATCCAAAATATTTTGATAGCTGCTTTCGGAGAACTAACCCCTTTTTCTATTACCTTTAAACTGCAATAATCAGCATCTCGGTTAATATCAAAAGTCTCTGGTAATCCTAATTTTCTCGCAGCTTGATTAATACATTTTGCTGTATCTTCCCGCTGTTGGATTAAATGTTGTAAATTACTGCTGCCAGCATTCATATTATTACCATGATGGCGGTAAAACATTAAAGGTTCTTTGATATATCCAATATTTCCATAAAAAGGTACCGTTGCAGTTAAATAAGTATCTCCTCCACGGGGACGTTGGGGGAAAGGTAGGACTTTTTCTAACACCGAACGTCTATATGCTAAAGCTGAAGTTACCGCCCAAGCGTATCTTCCCCATTTGAGCAATAGATCGGTGACATCACCCTGATTGAAAAAAGTTGGATCGCGTCCGATAATTGTTCCATCTGCCTTAACTGAAGTTCTACCGTGAGAAATTTGCACCCAATCGGGATTTTTATTAAATGCTGCGACAACTTTGGCTAACTTTTCTTGGTAATAATAATCATCCGAATCTAAAAAACAAATAATCTCACCCTTTGAAACAGCAAATCCAGTATTAAAAGCCGCACCTTGTCCTTTATTTTGCTGAAATATCGCCGTTAATTTATCTTGATAACTTTCAATAATTTCTCGCGAATTATCGGTTGAACCATCATCAACAACTATTAATTCAAAATTTTTATACGTTTGATTCAAAACACTTTCGATTGCTTCACGAATAAAGCCACCGTAATTATAGTTGCCGATAATTATGCTGACTAAAGGATTTACCGAATCGGCATTTATTTGATTGCTGCTTGCATAATTTACCATTTGTTTCCTCTGTCCCCTACTCCCTTTCCTAGCTACAATTAAAAACTTTGAATCACATCTCGGAAAACCTCACCCCTTCCCCTCTCCTTAATAAGGAGAGGGGTGCCGGAGGCGGGATGAGGTTAATTTTGTATTCTATCTAACTGAAAGCTTCTATAATTTTTATCTGTATTTTTACGAAGCATAATACAAAGAAGAGTAATCGGTAAAACTGGCATTTCTAACTCCATCGTGGCAAAAGTTAAGCTAAAAAGTACAAACACAAAAAGACATGAAGGTCTGTCATATCGGGTTTTATATAACCACCAAAGTAAGGATATCCAAAAAGTTGCAAAAAACGCAGTTCCTACCAAACCCCCTCTATAAAGTAAGGTTCCTAAAATAAAACTATGAGTTCCAACTTGTGCCGGTTTATATCCTGGTAAAACTCCTTCTCCATTAAATACATGACCAAAAACAAATTGTGAATTATCTGAATTTTCGATACCTTTAATTGTCAATCTATAAATCTCGCCACGAACTTCTGTAGAATCTGCACGAGCATTTGCTGTTTTCTCAGCAGTATTTAAAACATTATCTGCTACTGCATTACTAATAACAGGAACCGACATACTCAAACTGACGATTGCTAATAATCCGCAAACAAATGCACCTCCAAAAACCTTACCAGCAGTTAATAAATATCGTACAATTAAAACAATTGGTAAACTAACCCAAACCGAACGAGTTCCACTTGTAAGCAGTAAAAAAACCGAACCTAATAATAAAAAAGTTGACCAAAAACGATTTTTAATATCTAGCGATAGCAGGCAAACAAAACCCATTACTAAAGCTAAAGCTTCCGCCCACTAAAAAAGTATAAATAACGAACCATTCCTCCTATAGATTCATCTGTAGGAAAATAAGGCATTAGAAAGTTTCTATTACCATCTCCAGGTGTAAACTCTCCTGATTTACCAGTTAAAACACCATAAATTGAATGAGGAGCTACATAGTCTGCTTGATTTAAACCAAAATAAATTATCGCCCATGTTACCAACATCGTGGCGATTAAAACTGTAAAAGACCAACATACAATAGAAAGACGAATACGTATTTTTCTATCTTGAACGTACCATAGCGATAACCCAAAGAAAATTACGTTATTTATGGGTGACATTATAGTATGAAAATTTAGCGGTAAATCCTCCATTGCTGCATAAAAACATCGCACGATTAAAACATATAAACCGTATGCCATAATGGCAACAGCAGCAGTACTCGGACGAGAAAGACGAACTTCTTTATTGTTATACCATTCATAAATAACAATACCTGCGACCAAAAAGATAAAATAAAGCCTCCAACCCCACATCCACCATAAAGGAATTAAAGCGATATTGGCACAAACAATTTTTTCTGCAAGCGTTAATTTTCCCCAACGAATCCAAATTCCGGAAAATAAGTTACTATCCTCTGGTGTTTTTTTAGAAATTAATTTCAGCCCCGATTGCTGGTTCATTTATTTAATTAAATAGGTTTAAATAAGTTGGTATTGAAAATGTTAATTAAGCTGTTCAGCATTATGATTCTTGTGGGGTGGGCATCCCTGCCCGCCCTAATATATGATTTAGATGCTTCAGTGGGTTAGGTTGAAGCCATAACATACCCTACGTTACTCAACTTGAGCAATATTTTGACCGTACATATAGCCTTGCGCTCTTGTTTCTACACCGTTAACTACTAAGCCAACAATTTCTGCTTTATGTCTGGTTAATTGTTCGATACTGTCGCAAAAATAGTTACGATGGCTGCTTGTTGAACGAACTACAAATAAGACTTTTGTTATTACTTTGGCGAGTAATGCTGCTTCCGGTGTCAAAGTTACTGGAGAACTATCAACTAATACATAATCGTAATTATTATTGGTTTGTACGAAATTCAAATGTTGTTCAAATTCTCCACGAGCAACGAACTCGCAAATTTTATCTTCGGCAATGTTAACAGATAGTAAATCTAGATTGGGACGAATATTATGATGTACAAATCGCGAGTCCAATTTTGTTTGTTGTAGTTGATAACCTAAAGATTGCGAAAGTTCGCTTCTGCGGAAATCTCCGTCAACAAGTAATACTTTAAAACCCAAATTGAGCAGCGCATTTGCTAACCCCAAACTAGTTGTAGTTTTACCTTCTGAAGTGGTAGCACTAGCAATCATCAACCTTCCAGAATTTAGCTGCATCAAGCTAACTGCCGAAGCCAAACGTTGAAACTCGATTTCCCCTCCTAGTTTTTGCTCGGATTTTACATTGATGTTTCTGATGTAGGGTATGCTCGCAAGTACCGGAATGTTGGTTTGCACAATATCTTTGGGGCTGAGTAAAGGATTGCGATTTTCCAAAGATAAGGCGATCGCAGCACTACCGAAACCGGAAGCTAGCAATGCTCCAAGTATCATTAATCTTAATTTTGGTCCGACTGGTTTAGTATTAAGCAAAGGTTTAGCTAATACTTGAGTGCCGGGGTAAGCGCTGAAAGCACCGAGTTTTGCTTGCTCGGCTTGTGCAACTACTCCGTTGTAAACCCCTTCAGCAATATCATATTGTCGTTGTAGTTCGAGTAATTTGCCTTGTATTTGGGGTAAAGAATTTAAACTTGCACTTAATTTATCGATCTCCGGTTGCAGCTGTTGGACTTTTTCCAGCATCCCTACAGCTTCGCTTTCTGCAACAATCAACTTTTCAGCTAAATTGGCGCTGTTTTCCCCCATTATTTTATTGATTGCTGTTGGATCGTTTGCACCACCAATAAACCGATCGAGTTGGTTGCGTAAAACAGCCCGTTGATACTGCAAATTCTGCACTTGAGGATGATTGCTAGTTAACTTTCCCAAGCTCTCTACCAACTCAACTTCAACTTTACTTAATTCATCCCGAACTAACTGATACTCCTTGTATTCTTTGAGTCTTACAGAATTTACTGCTGCCCCCGGAGTCATATTTACGCGAGCCGATAGGGTTTTTACTGTAGCTTCAGCAGCTTTCGCTTGGGCTATTGCTTGAGCCTGTTCTGTTTTCAAAGCATTGATAGCTGAAATAATCTCATTCGTCTGCTCGTCCGAGCTAACTAAATTAGTTTTTTGCTTGAATTCACTTAACGCCTTTTGTGCCTTAAGTAACTTTTCGTAAGCTTGCTTTACTTCCGGCTGCATAAATTGCGATCGCTGTTGTGCTTCATCCAAACGCAATTCTTGAATGCGATCGCGAAATGCACTAATTAATCGGGTTGCTCGCTGTCTGGCTAATTCGGGGCTAGAACCTTCAGCAGAGACAGATATAACTGTAGATTCCTTTTCAGGGGAAACTTCAAACAGTTTCTTGAAATTGCTCAATCGAGAAAATTCATCTTTTTCAGGGTCATTTTGCCATACTTCTTTAACAACATCGTCACTCATGGCGATGGAAGATAAGATATTTAACGGGTTAATCTGTTGAGAAAAAACAACTCCCCCGTCCCGAAAACTACCCAATTTACCCAAATCTGCGTCACTATCGCTTGTAATGTTAGGCAATATCAACTGTGCTTGGCTATTCCAAACCCTCGGCGTTATCGCGATATTAATCGCCGTTACTCCTAGCACTAATACATTCCAAGCTAAGAGCAGTTTCCAATGATGTATTACTATTTTGGCAATTCTATTCATACGAACAGCAGTCTCCACTCTAAAAATTTTTAAGTTATATTCCGTTTATCAATTAATAAGTCGGCATCAAAGCCTTATATCAAATCCGTTTGTATCGGAATAATTCGTCGTCGGTTTGCCTCTTCTTCCTCTTCCTCTGAACTCTTTGCACGTTGCTACAACGAACGGTTCGCAACGCGCTGCCTTGGGAACCTCCGCAACACAGTGGCTCGTCTAGAAAGGTTTTTTAATAATTCCAAGGCTACCGGATTTGATATTACTCCTACTTTCTTATCCGTTCATCCCGGATATATCTGCATCAAATGTTCTGCTAGTTTAGGCCCCTCAAATATCTGTCCTTTGAAACTCGGTGGCGGAGATTTTATTGCCTGCTCCAAATTATCCAAACTAATACAGTAAGGTATTCCCATTTTCTCTACTCCACGAGCAAACCATAATTGATGGTCGTCTATATGTTCGTTGTAACAAGATAAACGCGGTAGTAAAATAAAGCACGCTCCGCGATCGGCTAATCCCCGCGTTAACCCCTGTCCAGCATGAGATATAGTCAAACGAGACTGTTGTATTGTCTTCATCAAAAAGTTCGTTTCAACTATTGGTATAGTTTTTACGAAAGGATATTTTGCTAGCTTAGATACATCAGTTGTTCCATGCTGTACAAAAACACTTTCCGAAATTACCCCAGCCTCTAAAAGACTATCTAGCCAATTAATAGCCCGATCGAAAGAAAAGGGAATCGTTCCTAATGTTACCGTAATCATTTTTTTCACATAAAATTGATTTTTGTAGCTTAATAAAAGCCTCTAAGCATATCCCTTAAAAATTGCTTTTGGATACTTACGACATAAATTAGGCCACTGCACGTAAAATTCATCGCTCAATTTATAAACTAATTTGCCAGATAAACTCAGTTCTTCCGAACGAGAAATACTTTCTACATATACAAACCGTTTTCTAAATAATTTAGCTGCAAAAGCAAAACCAACAGCGATACTGGCTCCTGTAGAAATTACTATATCCGGTTGTTCTAGGTGAACTATTTTAAATACCCGAGGAATATTACGTAAAAAAGCCCAAATGTCTCTGGGAGCTTGATAAGGCAACCAATGAACTTTTTCGTCATTCTCTAATAAATTTGTATCTTTTTTCCAATCAGTCACCCATACCCGCTCGTGATTTGACCAAAATGACTCCAATCTTCTCATAGTTGAAAAATGACCTCCGGAAGTACATACCAACATTAGCTTCATTAATTCACCCTCACGATACTTGACGGATGCACTGAGCCACAAAAAATGGTGCAACGTCAATGCCGGAACAAACATTGCATTCACGAAGAACAACCACGCTTTAATGCAGGAAAGGTATAGCATTCAAGGATTACAAATTACATGAATCCAAAATTTGCCCGTCAGTTTTCCTCTGGAAGAGATGTCTGCTCAAAGCCATTAGATGCCAACCCCAAATAAATAAAAGTAGATTTATCCTCTGGTAAGCGATACTGCACTTCCAATGAGTATAGTTTTATCAATAAAAACAAGAATGATTACTTACAAATAATTAGGGTCGTAGTTTACCTCAACAATATACTTGCTTGATATTAACTCAAAAATAGTCTATATACGTAATCCCGTTCTAAAAAATATTTGTTGAGCGAATCAGTAAACTCACGTGCAAAAAAATGGGCGATCGCCACTCCTATGACAAGCTTGCTTCACATAACTTTAATACTATAAGTAATATTGCTTATACAGTACTTAGAAAAAAATCTCTTAAAAAAGCAAGGTTAAGAAGATATCAATGTCTAGAATAGTATATTCCCCGTTGTCGCTGCGTAAGCCCTATTAGAATTAACTAAAGTCAAATTAAGCTTACTTCATCCAAAATTTATATAGATTCGACATTTTCTATACATGATAGTTCAATAAAGAAAAATGTTTGAAAATATACTTTCAAGAACCTCCATTATCTCCCGCTGGTAGGAAGGGGGGATCGAAGCAGTAATGAGGTAACAACAGATACTAGGATACCAATCCTCTAAGATTACCGATACAATTTCAACATTCCTACTCCCTGCTTTCTCAAAGCCGGTAATCTTTCATCGCTATAAAAGCAAAACAAGCACTAAAAAAATAAATTTATGCTCTTTGGGCTGAACTATTGAACTATTGAGGTACGGTTATCTACAGTGGATTTCCCCCCAAGGGTCACTGTCTAACCGTAGCCAGAAGCGATAAATTAAATATGTAGCCAGTAAAGCAACTAAAAGTAAAAGTAAAAGTGCCAATTGGTTACTAGCGAGTAACAGCACAGAGCAAGCAGAAATAAAGAATATATCCTCTAACTTGTTAATAAAATTGGCATTAGCATCAACTATAGATAATATCGTTTTTAACAGACTGTATCATGCGTAAAAAACTACAAAACGGCCTCAAACCGCTTCTCAAACCCCTCTTAGTGATGTTCCTAGTGTTTACATTGGTATTTAGCCAAGCATCGGGAGCCTTAGCCGCTCGTAGCGGAGGAAGAATCGGAGGCGGTTCTTTCAGAATGCCTTCAAGCCGTGGTTACTCATCACCTCGCACATATGCTCCTCCCGGAGGTGGATATGGTGGTTATCCCGGAGGTGGATTTGGTTTTCCTTTCTTATTCCCCTTTATAGGTATAGGTGGAGGATTCGGAGGTTTATTTGGAATCTTAATTTTCTTTGCTTTAGCTAACTTTGCAGTTCAAACCTTTCGTAGAGTTGCAAGTGGTGGAGGAGAAGAAGTCGGCTACAGCAGCAACCCGCAAATTTCCGTAACTCGCTTGCAGGTTGGTTTATTAGCTCAAGCCCGCGAACTACAAACCGAGTTAAATAAACTTGCCGAAACAGCCGATACCGATTCCTCAGTTGGTAGAGCGCAAGTATTACAAGAAGCCAGCCTAGCTTTATTGCGTCATCCGGAATACTGGGTTTATGCAGGTGGTGGAACAAATCAAGCGCGTTTGAATTCCGCAGAATCCGAATTTAACCGTTTATCCTTAGCAGAGCGTAGTAAGTTTAGTGAAGAAACACTATCAAACGTCAACAACCAGTTGAAATCCGCTACAGCCAACAACGCTTTACCATCGGGTGGAGAGCTAGACAATCCCACCGATTTAATTACCCAAGGTCCCGGAGAATATATAATTGTCACCTTACTCGCAGCAACATTAGGTAAAAGCGAAATTCCAAATATCAATAGTTCCGACGATTTACGTCAAGCACTCTCGCAATTTGGCGGTATTCCCAGCGACAAACTGCTTGCATTCGAGATATTGTGGACACCCCAAGCAAATGGTGATACCTTAACCAGCGATGATTTATTAGCCGAGTACCCTGACTTGAAATTAGTTTAAATGGGAATTGGGGATTGGGCATTGGGCATTGGGAATAGCAAGTAGCGAGTTAGTAATTACCAATTACCAATTTGCTTCCTCTTTCCCTTTCCCACGCTTCTGACTAACGGGAATCATAATAACGAATTCCGTACCTTCCCCTGGAGTGGAAAAACAGTTCAATTCTCCGTGATGTTTATCGACAACAACCTGATAGCTTACTGCTAAGCCTAAACCAGTCCCTTTTCCGACTGGTTTTGTTGTAAAAAAGGGGTTGAAAATCTGTTTGCGTACTTTTTCTGTCATACCTAAACCATTATCGGCTATACATATAGCTATCCGTTGGGAATTCAAGAGTTTTGTGGAAATGCTAATTTGAGGAACTAAAAATGGGCTATCATTGGTTTTTTCTATTTTTTCTTCTAATACATCAATTGCATTAAAAAGTAAATTCAAAAATACCTGATTTAGTTGCCCTGCATAGCATTCAACCAACGGTAATTTATCGTAATTTTTGACAACTGTGATTTCGCAACGTTCTGGATTAGCTTTCAAGCGACTTTGGATAATCATTAAAGTGCTTTCTATACTTTCGTGGATATCAACTTTCTTGTAATCTGCCTCACCCAAACGCGAGAAAGTACGCAGCGATTTGACAATTTCCCGAATGCGTTCGGAACCTGTTTGCATGGAAGAAAGAATATTTGGTAAATCTTCTTTGATAAATTCCAATTCAACGTTTTCTATTTCCTCTGCAATTACTTCTGTCGGATTTGGATATTCTGTTTGATAAAGTTCTACTAAATTAAGTAAATCCTGAAGATAATTTTTAGTATATTCGAGATTGCCATGAATAAAATTAGCTGGATTATTGATTTCGTGAGCGATACCCCCCACTAGTTGTCCCAAGCTGGACATTTTTTCTTTTTGTATTAGTTGAGCTTGAGTGTATTGCAGTTCTTTGAGAGTAGTTGCTAATTTTTCAGTTCTTTGTTCAACTTTTTTCTCTAAAGTCAGATTGTAAAGCTCTAGTTCTTCTTGAGATTTAGATTGTTCTTTTAATAAATTTTGCACTCGTGTAATTAATTGATTGAAAGAATTAGCTAATACAGCAATTTCATCATCTGTAGTTATAGGTGCTTGCAAATCAAAATTAGATGTTTGAGTCGTTTCTTCAGCAATATCTGTTAAATCTTTAATAGGACGAGCAATTGTTTTAGTCGTATAATAGGCTGAAAAAATTGCCAATACAATAGATATTATATTTGTGCCAAAAACTATCAAGCGACGGGTTCTTTGAGCTTGTACCAAAGCCTTATCCGCTTCTTCATCACCTTCTTCAGCAGCTTCCGCCAGTTCGCTTAATTCATCTGAAATACCATCAAATTTTAAAGCTAAAGAACTATTACTAAAATCTAATAATAATTTTTGAGCATTTTGGATTTTTTCCGTTGATTTTAGAGTCGGTATATCGATTTGATTAATCAATTTATCAACTTTTTCAAAGTAAGCTTCTGGAACACCATTATAAGTTTTCAATAAACTGGAGATTGTCTCAGAATGTTCGGGATGTTGTGCAAAGATTTCTTTACTAAAAGACTTAAGTTCATCCCAACTTTTTTTAGCATCCGATTGGTGTTTGAGAAAATGACTATATTCTTCTTCCAAGTCTTTCGGTTTTTTTAATAACGGAATGAACTGCTGTTGATGGGTACGAGCTTGCAAAATAGCAGATTTCAATTCGTTAAATAATTCTACTTCTTCGTCAACAAATCGCTCTGCTTTAATAGCTTGATATTGGTAATAATCACCGATTAATGTTCCGGTTAAAGTACCCAATACACCAACACCAATAGCAATTACGTAACCAAAACCGATTTTTTGCCCAACACTCAAACGACGAAACAAAGGAATATGAGGAGATATACTTTTAAATGAAACATTAGAAGCAATAGTTGAATTGTATTCATTCCCCGATAATTTGCTCATAAATCTTTATATATAAAATCTATACATAAGCACTGATTTTATTTTTCCCATACTTAACCAAAAAACTATAAATAAGATGAAGAAATAGGGAGACGGGGAGAGAGAGCTATCAGTTAACAGTTATATATACAACTATATATAACTCTTAACTCTTAACTCTTAACTGCTAACTGCTCGCGGCTCGCAAACTACCCGAAAACCGCACACCCTTAACCCTCCTTCAGTTTCATTCCAACTGCGACTAGCGCTACGACAACTTTCCGGGCTGAAACTCCACGAGCCTCCGCGAAGTACCCGACGATGTAAATCTCCACCAGAATGCCAAACTGTTCCGTCAGTAGGTGCTTTATCATAATTTTTATGCCAGGGATCGGCGCACCATTCCCATACTTGTCCGTGCATATCGTATAATCCAAAGTCGTTAGCTAATCCGGAACTACCTACGGGTTTTGGTTGTTTATAATGTCTTCTTATTGCTGCTATGGGATGATATTTATCGAGGTTGCAGACGATCAATTGGGGATTAATGCTTTTACCGAAGTTAAAAGGGGTGCTAGTACCAGCACGACAAGCATATTCCCATTCTGCTTCGCTGGGTAAACGATATTCTCGTCCGGTTTTTTCTCGTAGTCTGGCACAAAATTCTTGAGCTTCATACCAAGATACGTTCTCAACGGGTAAAATCGTACCTTTGAATTTTGATGGGTTGGGATTTATCGAACGATTGACTTGTGGTAATGATGCAACGGCTTTCCATTGAGCTTGAGTTACTGGGTATTTACCCATAAAAAATGGTTTTAAAGTGACGATATGTTGCGGACGTTCGTCAGTATCACCTTCATTCCTGGGCGAACCCATGATAAAGCTACCGCCGGGAATTGATACCATTTCCAGATTTATTTCACCGCTCAAATTATCAATAAATAAGTTAGCTTTTCTACTCCACCGTTTAATTAATTTACCCGTTTCATCTACTTTGACTACGTTAAATTCAAAGCTTTGCAACTCAGGTAATATTACTGTAACTTTCTCCAAACCTTTCTCCCCAGAAGAGAGAGGCTTTAAATTCTCCCCCTTCCCTCGCACAAGAGAAGTGCGTTGCGGGGATTCCCAAGTTGTAGCAACTTAGGGGAAGGGGGCTGGGGGGTTAGGTTTGCTAAATCTTCAAGTACTTCTGCTGCTGATTGATATCTATCTCTAACTAAATGTTGTAGCAATTTATCTAAAACGCCTGCTAATTGCTCGCTAATTGCAATACCTTTTTCCTGCAAAATATTCCGCCACAACCATTCACCATTCATCGCGTCATAAATGCGATCGTCAAATTGCCCGCTATCATCTGGGAGAGGTAAACACTTAGTTAAAAGCCGCACGCAAGTTACTCCTAAAGCATATAAATCGCTTGCAGGGAATACAAATCCAGCCATTTGTTCGGCAGGTGCGTAACCAATGGTGTAAAGTACTGTAGCTTGTCTGGCTAAACTTGTTTGTGTAACTTGTTTCGCTCCACCGAAATCAATTAATACTAATTTCCCGTCACTTTGGCGACGGATAATATTTTCCGGTTTGATATCGCGGTGAATTACTTTATTAGAATGAATAAAATCTAAAACTGGCAATAAATCGGTAAGAATTCCTCTAATTGCTTCCTCATCAAAAGTACGTTCGTAAAGTTCATCTAAAAGAGTTTGTCCTTCAATAAGTTCCTGCACCAAATACAAACTCGAACCTTGTTCAAAGAAAGCCAATAATCTGGGAATTTGCCAGTGATTTTCTCCTAAATCGTACAAACGGAATGCTTCTTCTCGGAATAACTGAGCCGCTTTAGCTCGTGCCAAAGTTCCTTGCACTTGAGGAAAAAACTGTTTAATAACGCAAGGTGCATCCAATCTATCTGCATCAACAGCAGCATAAGTTTTACTAAAACCACCATTCCCCAACAACTTTAATACGCGATAACGGTTCCTCAAAAACTTACCAAAATTGCTTCCTCCGCAACTGATACAGTGTTTGCTGCCTTCTACATTAAAGGGATTTGAGCAATTAGGAACTTGGCAAATTAACACGATAGATGATTGGGGAGTAGGGAATAGGGAATAGGGAGTAGAGAATAGGATTTTTATTAATGTTTTCAAGCGCAGATTAGCTCAACAAAAATTTATTAAGCAACTCTAGAATTCAACTGGATATGAAAAAGTAAATGGAAGTCTTATATTTATTAATTATTTTCTTGCAGAAGTAAGCACCTTAATCTATGCTGAGCGAGCGATTAAAGACAAATATTCTACAAGATTAAAAGATTTACGCTTTACTATTTACCAAATTTATCACTTTTTAATATTGATATTTGTATCAAATTTAGCCAGCATTTGCATGGCAAGAATTTAAACTCTTTATTTAGAGCAGTTGGAAAATCTTGGTGAAGCTTTGTTGGATTTTGCGACGGTAGATGATTTACTAAACTGGCTGCAAACAAATAAAACAGCGTAGATAATTTTCTCAACGACAAATAATTTTATTAGTGCGGTATAGCTAGACTTACCGCATTAACAATTAAATCTTTAACTTTTACTGCCTCTCCGATTTAACCATCCTGTAAAAATAGCCAAACCAAACATACCTAACATAGCAAGCACAAGCATCCATCTTGCTTGATTGAATACACCCGCACCCAAAGCAACAATCGGAGGTGTGGAAACTACTATACCTAAAATCAAAGCCGGGATAAATTTATGCCAAGGCATTTCCGTAAGTCCGACAGCGTAGCAGACAAAATCAAATAACCCAGTCATCAAAAATCCAGCTACTAAAAAGATATTATCTTCAAGATGTTTTGATGCAAGATTATCAACTTTATCTATAAATCTTTCTCCGACAAACCTTTGAACAATTTTACGTCCAAAACGTTTAGCAATATAAAAATTTAAACAGCAAGCAGCAAAATCGGCGATGAAAATTACAATAATTCCTTTCCAAAAGCCGAACAAAGTACCCGATAAAACAGAATAAGCCGTACTGGGAATTGCCGGAATCACAACGCTTACCGTTCGTAGCAATAATAAAGCAATCGGTGCCCAAATTCCTAATTTATCAACATTGGCGCGAATTTGTTCGATACCAACTTGATTTACAAAGGTTATGCCTGCAACCAAAGCAATACCTACACAAACAAATCCTAAAATTTCAACCCATTTTTTGCGTCGGGATGGGGATTTTGGTTTGTTTTGCTTGGTTTGAGGAGCTTCGGTATCGGGTGGATAATAAAGTTCGTCTTGGAGAATCCAGCCAGTTTCTTGTTGTAGATAAGCATGAGTACTTATTCCCCGCTCTTTGGCTGAAGCTGCAACGGCTTTATAATCAAGCCCTAACAAGTCACAAAGCTCGCGCTGACTGATTCCGTTTCGCTCCTGCATGGATTGAAGATAGAATTTGCATTACATTACTATTATCATAATTGGTAATTGGTAATTGGTAATTGGTAACTCATAACCACTAACAACTCCTAACTCCTAACTAATTACGATTTTTAGCCGAAGCGTGAGCGCGAATTGATTCTGCGACAAAAGCAACAATTGCAGATACTATTATCAAAATTACACTTAAAGCATTGATATCTGGTTTTACACCCGTTCTAATGCGGCTAAAAATTTCCATCGGTAAAGTATTTGAACCGCTACCAGCTGTAAAACTTGCAATTAGAAAATCATCTAAACTCAACACAAAAGCTAACAAACAACCAGCAACAATTCCCGGCATCAATTGCGGCAATAATACTTTAACAAAAGCTTGAAAAGGTGTAGCCCCTAAATCTAAAGCAGCTTCTTCTAAATGAGGATCTAAATTAGTTAATCGAGAAGAAACAACAAGAGCGATATATGCCAAGCAAAATACTACATGAGCCGCAATGATAGTCCATACGCTCAAACGAACTGCAAACGCCGCCAGAAAGACCAAAGTAGCCACCGCGATCGCAATGTCGGGGATAATCAACGGTAAATAAGATATTCCTCGATATAAACCCTTCAAAGGAAAACGATAACGCGCCAAACCCACCGCCATCAAAGTTCCCAGCACCGCAGAAATACTTACAGCACTAAAAGCAACTATCAAACTATTTTGTAAAGCCGATAAAATCCGCTCATCCTGAAATAACTTTTCGTACCATTCCCAAGTAAATCCTTCCCAAGCCCCGCTATAAGGCGATTTATTGAAACTATAAAAAGCAAGTACCGCGATCGGTAAATACATAACAACATACATAAACAGCGAGAAAACCCCCTGCCATCCAATATGCAGTTTTTCCTTCGGTGGAGATATATTCACGATAATAATTACTAATAAAATTAATAAATAAGAAGGTTTATCGGGACTTTCATAGCATTGTTTTGGGTAAAAGTCAATTTTAGAAATTGGGGATTGGGGATTGGGGATTGGGGATTGGGGATTGGGGATTGGGGATTGGGGATTGGGGAATTAGTAATAGGTATTTTGCCCGCAACCGTTTCTCTCTCGTTACAAGGCAGAGCCTTGTAATGCATTTTCAGAGGCTCTGCCTCCAGCCTACTTTGAAGGCAGAGCCTTTAAGTAACGGGTTCCCAGCCAGAGACTGGGAACCAGTTAACTCCTAACTCCTAACTCCTAACTCTTACCCATTCCCTACTTACAACTTCGTTCCGCACTCGGGACAGAAATTATTAACAGAAGTATTCTTCGCACCGCAATTACTGCAATAAACTGGTTCTTGAGATGCTTTTGGTGGCTGTTTGGCTAAACCAACCATTTGAGCGTTAGTTTTTCCGGGACCTACCATTGGGTAGCAGTTTTCGTCTTTGGTGACGCGAGCATTAACTACAACCGGGCCATCATGGGCAATAATTTCGGCGATCGCATCTTTGAGTTGTTCTCGCTTTTCGATTACCATGCCTTTGATGCCGTAAGCTTTACACAATAATTCGATATCTGGCATTCCTACTTCCATGTTGGAATTAGAATAACGCTCTCCAAAAAATGCTTGCTGCCACTGACGCACCATTCCCTGCCAACCGTTGTTAATAATTACAGTTTTGACATTTATCCCGTATTGTGCAAGGGTTCCCAATTCTTGTAGATTCATTTGGAAGCTAGCATCACCGCTGATACAGATAACTTCTTCATCGGGGAACGCGACTTTTACGCCCATTGCAGCGGGAACTCCAAAACCCATCGTTCCCAAACCAGCGCTAGAAATCCAGCGACGAGGGCCATTTTTGAGGAATTGCGCCGCCCACATTTGATGCTGTCCGACATCTGTGGTGTAGTAGGCGTAGGGTGCTTGACGAGCAATTTCGGAAATCACTTCTTGGGGTGAAATACTATGATCGTGGTACGGTACCACCAAAGGATAGTCTTTCTTCCAACTGTTAATTAAATTCAACCATTCTTGGGTTTGGTTTGGTGCTTGCTTAATATTTCTTTCCTTACACCGACGCAGCAATTCTGTTAAAACTCTTTTGACATCGCCAACAATCGGCACTTCCGGAACGCGGTTTTTACCAACTTCCGCCGGATCTATATCGATGTGAATTACCTTGGCGCGAGAAGCGAATTCATCTAACTTACCCGTTACCCTGTCATCGAATCTTGCACCAACGCAAATCAATAAATCGCAATCGGTAACGGCAAAGTTTGCATATGCGGTTCCGTGCATCCCCAACATTGACAAAGCAAGCGGATGATGTTCGTCAAAAGAACCGATACCCATCAATGTAGTGGTGACGGGGATCGAAAATAATTCCGCTAACTGTTGAACTTCCTCATGAGCGCCGGAAGTAATCGCACCACCACCCACATACAAAAGAGGACGACGGCTTTCGCGAATCAGTTGAATAGCTGCATTGATTTGTCGCGGATTCCCCTTCACCGTAGGACGATAACCGGGTAATTTCACCGAGCCAGGTGCTACAGGAGTGTAATCAAATTCTTCAAATGCGACATCTTTGGGAACATCAATTAAAACAGGTCCCGGACGACCAGTAAGAGCAATATGAAAAGCTTCTGCAACAATCCGCGCCATGTCTTTAGGGTCGCGAACTACGTAGGAATGTTTAACAATTGGTAACGTAATTCCGTAAATATCGGTTTCTTGAAACGCATCAGTACCAATCGCAGTTCGCGGTACCTGCCCCGTAATCACAATCATCGGAACCGAATCCATATGAGCGGTAGCAATGCCGGTGACTAAATTAGTTGCACCAGGGCCAGAAGTACCAAAACAAACGCCAACTTTACCAGTAGCGCGAGCATAACCATCCGCAGCATGAGAAGCACCTTGTTCGTGTCGAACTAAAATATGCTTGATGCCACCACTAGCTTCATCTTTATATAAATCGTCATAAATCGGTAAAATAGCACCACCGGGATAACCAAAAATATGTTCAACCCCATGACGCTTCAAGCTATCAATTAACGCAAAACCACCAGAAGCACGTTTTGGAAAACTGTTTGATTCGGTAAGAGTTTGAGAAGAGGTAGATTCAAGTGAAACACTGACTTGGGAAGGGGAAGACACGGCAAACCTCAGTTAATAGCTACTTAACGTAAAAACGTAAAAATCTGTATGTAGTTGAAACTTCATTTTAATACCCTATGCACAACTTTAGAAATAAGTCTATTGTTGGGGGTTGCCAAATTGTAGCAAAGTCCTTCATCCCTTAAAATGTTTGATCTAGAAGAGTTGTAGCTTAGATGATGACAATCTAGGAAAAGTTGCACGGGAGCATTTTTAATTTAAAGCTGGATTTAAATATTTGATTTTTACAGCGAAGGAAGGTAAGTTTAGCAATCTTAATATTTACCTTAGAATGGTTATTTATTTTCAACTCTAAGGTAATCATGTTGTCTGAATTTGACTGGGTATTAATTTTAGTTTTCACCTGCTTGTCATTTTTGAGTTTATTCATGTGGAGGAGGTTTTTAAAAGGGGATTCTCTGGAAGAAGCTTTTAAAACAGCATTAGTCAGAACCTTCTTTGGTTTCCTTGGCATTTTTATAGTCAGATTTTTGTGGAGTGGCAATTAAATAACCAAAGCGAAGCCAAAGTCGATCGCGTTAAGCGAAGCTCTACCGAAGGTAATCGCCCAATTTCCCATATTCCGTTCCAATTATCCGCGTTTATTATCTCCGCTTAAATTTAAAAGTCATTGCACCTTTACCTCCAGCTTTACCACCACCAATTCCCAACAAGCTAATTTGCCCTTCCCCATTAATTTCCACCGATAACTCTACTTCATCAAGCTGCATTTTAGAATTCGGCTCTTCTGCTTCATCAAGCATCTCTCTCATAGCCTGCATAAAACTTTTCATTTCTTGCTTGAGTTTCGCTATCTGTACGGCTTTTCTTTTAACAATAGCTCTTCCTTCTTTGTCTCTTTTGAAAACTATTTCTTTGGTATTTCCACCAATTATTCCTCCGATATCGCGGCTTCCATTACGACTACCACGGTTATCTTGAGGAGGTAATGAAGCACCAATTCTTCCTCCAATATCGCGAGTAGCATCGCGACTACCTTGGTTATCTTCTTCAGCGATAATCGAGGAAGTTTCTTCGGTGATAATCCAAATTTTTTTTGGGGTTGGATCTGACATCTGCTTGATTCCTCTAAATTTTAATTAATTAAACTAAGTGTGATAAATCATACTTGCATTTTTAATTACCATCTATTTTGTAGTACAAGCCGGATAGTTTGACAGAATTGTGTCAAGTTAAGTTTGGGCAGATGCGATAAGGAATGTGCGTATATAGCGAATTTCAGTCTCGCGTCACACACTCGGCTCCACCTCACCCCGCCCTCCGGGCACCCCTCTCCTTATAAAGGGAGAGGTGTACACAGAAGTCTTCTATATTGGTTTCACAGCGTTTAGATCCCCCCTAGCTTAAAAAGGGGGGGGATTGCATTGAAAGTCCCCCTTGAAAAGGGGGATTTAGGGGGATCTTCGAGATGTGTGTACACCGTAGCCTTATAAAGGGAGAGGTGAAGAGGCAAGGTTGAATCTGTATTGCACCCAACAGCCAAACCGCTATAATCGTTCATTATCAATCTACTAAAAAAACCCCTTCTAGACACAGACAGCGCGAAATAAAAAAAAGACGTTGCATTACAACGTCTCTACACATTAATAAATGTTGATTTATATATAGGAAGCAGATAACTTAACTCCTAACTCCTAACTCCTAACTCCTAACTATTCTCCCATGCCCAATCCCCCATTCCCAATTTCTAAATCACATCTGTCAAAACTTTACGAGTATTGTGCCAAGCCCAAATACCGATAGTGGCAACTATAAGACTGATTCCTAAAAGTACGATTCGTAAACCGAAATAATTTGTTAATCTTTCCGTGATTAGTAGCGGTGCTGTTAAGGCAATATTGACTGCATGGTTTTGAAAGCCGAATATCTTACCATGCATATCTGGGGGTGTTTGCTGTTGGATTAATGTTTGCATCGGTACGGCGATTAAAGCTGCACCTAAACCTAATAGAGTACTAAGTGCTAAAGCTAAAGGCAAATTATCAATGAATGTGAACACGGCTAATACAAACGCCATGCTCAAAAAACCGAATAAAGGTAAGGGTTTGTGATGGAATTTTTCCCCCCAATGACCTAAAATACCGGCACCTAAAACCATTCCTACCCCTGCTGCTGCGAGGAAAAAGCCGAATTGTTTTTCTTGTAACCCAAATCTTGCAGCTAATCGAATCGATAATGCAACCAAGGAAGCAAAAACGCAATACAAAGCGGTTAACTGTACCATTGCGTTCATAATTAAGCGCTTTTTCTTCAGGTAGCGCAAACATTCTTTAAATTCCGTCAAAGGATTAACTTTTTCTTTTTCGCCAGTGGGTTTCTTGCTTTTTAACTTTACGGGTATTTTGATCGCTGAGGAAATCAGATATAGTCCACCGACAATAAATTCTTGCCCGTATCTTTCCCCCATTAAGTTTTGACCCAGACTTAATAGGGGTTCGCCGATTGCAAAGCCTATGATTATAGCACCCATCATCGTGCTGGTAAACAGCGCATTGGCAGCCATCAAATTTTGTTGCTTTACCAAAATTGGTATAGCAGCTTGCTCCGCTGGTGCGAAAAATTGCACAATTACAGAGTTAGCAAAAGTGATTGCTAATAAAATCAAAAATTCTCTTGGTAAAAATGGAATTGCTATTGTTAAAAGCCCGCGTAGCAAATCCGAGCCAATCATAATCGGCTTTTTGGGGAAGCGATCGACAATGATACCGCCTAGCGAGCCAAGTAAAATCGCCGGTAAAGTAAACGCTAGAAACAAATCCGCACGTCTACCATCTTCAACTACACCTGCTGCAAGTGGGTACTTGGCTAGCAGTGCAATTGTCAACACGAAAAAGATTTTGTCTGCTAGCTGACATATGATTTGTCCTATCCATACCAGCATGAAATTGCGGTTTCTGAGTACCGCACCAAATCCTTTATTAACAGCAGCAGGTTCAGTTGGAAACATTCGTTCGATGGGGGTTAATGACTGCGTTACCGGGGAAGAGTAAGTTGTAAGTTATAAGTTAGGAGTTATGAGTTAAGAGTTATGAGTTATATAACCATTTATGTTTCAAAAACAGATGATGAAACGTACTCCTCGTCGTAAATAGCAGCATTGACATTTTGCTTTCTAATCGCGAGGGGGTAAAATAGCGGACACTGAGAAAATTCATGTTTTATAAATATAAATTATGAATTATGAATTATAAATTTGATTTTTAACTTTTAACTTCTAATTCCTAACTGCTCACTCCTAACTCTTAATTCCTAACTCTTAACTTATAAATTCTCCTCCCGTTTATATTTAAGCTTTTCCGGACTAAATTGCTTCATAACGTTTTAATAATATATTGATAAATTCAACCGCAGTCGTGGAGAATGGTGATTCTTCCGATCGTGAATCCACCCAATTTCCTTGGACAGTTGAAGGCGATCGCCATAATTCTAAATGTTCTACGGTTGGTTGTGCATAAAAGTTATTATGATTGCTACCAAGTAAGCAAGAACTCCAGTGGGTGAAGTAATCATGACTCATGCGATGGATAGGGAAATTACCAGTTAAAGGTACCATCCATCCATCTATAGCAATAAAAGCCTTAACATTGCCTCCGAATATCTGCCATAAACTAGCAGCAGCAATCGCTCCAACGACACCAGCACTAAAGCTAATGAATACAACAGGTGATTTTAGCTCCGGAGCTAAACTGTCTCGCAAAAACTGGCAGATATGAAATCCCGATAAAGCAGATAGATTGTTTGCCGGGAACTCCAGTATATTTACTGAATTTTGATTCAAAAAACTATTAGAATTTGCTTCTAGTAAACTTTTGATAAAGCTCTTAGTCAAGTTAGATTCGTGAATTCCAGGACAAATAATTACGTTCATAGCTTTTAACTAACAGATTTACAAGTTGACCGCTTGACAGTTTAGACAGTCGCAAATATAACTTTTATTTAAATAACTGCTAATCAAATTAATGATTTTTGATGAATATAATTTTTAATTATCTTTTATTTTAAATCTATTCAAAGAATAATTAGTTTACAGCAACCATTAAATATTAAGGTTAAACACAAAAACGTAAATTTTTTTATCGAAAGATAAAGGGGTATGTAATTAAAACTCTAAATATATAAAATTAAGATATGCTATCCCCCAGGATAGGATAATTATCTATACTGAAAAAATCAAACGTTCTACCAAGGTTGCACAGAGGAATTAATAGTGGTAACTACACCAGAAAAAATCCAACATACCCACGAGCATCTACCAAAACAAAATCGAGTTGCTGTACTACTTATGGGCTACGGTGAAGTAGAAAGCTACGAAGATTTTGCTAACTATAACGAGCAAGCTTTGAATCTACTGACAGCAAAGTTTGCACCAGTACCAACCTGGGTTTACCCTCCTCTAGCAAAGATGCTGGCGATATTCGATCTTCATGAGTGGGGACATACACATGATAATTTTATTTCACCCCACAACGCCATCTTTGAAAAGCAACGTGCTGGAATTGAACAACAATTGCAAGAAAAATGGGGCGATAAAGTCCAGGTTTTTAAAGCTTTCAACTTCTGCGCTCCCCATCTTCCCCATCAAGTCTTAACTGAAATCCAGAATCAAGGCTTTGACAAACTTCTGATTTATCCATTATTAGTAGTTGATTCTATCTTTACCAGCGGTATCGCTTTAGAACAAGTCAATAAAGGCTTATCTCAGATGGCTGAAGGTGAAGAGCATTGGCTAAAAGCACAGCGCTACATTCCTACTTTCTACAACGAACCCAAATACATCAAGTTGATGGCGAAACTTGTAGAAGAAAAGATATCTGCCGAATTAGCTAACGCTTATCTTCCTTCGGAAATTGGTATCGTATTAATGAATCACGGTTGTCCCCACAAAGCCAAAGGATTCACCTCCGGCATAACCGAATCTCAGATACTTTACGATTTAGTACGCGAAGAATTAATTAACCGCTATCCATTAATTTCTGTAGGTTGGCTCAATCACGATACTCCTTTGATTGAATGGACTCAACCTAACGCCGAGCAAGCCGCTAAAAACCTGATTCAAATAGGTGCAAAAGCAATAGTATTTATGCCCATCGGCTTTGCTACAGAAAATCACGAAACTCTCTTAGACGTACATCACATTATTCATAAACTTGAGAAAAAGCACTCTAATCTAAACTGCATTCAGATGGAATGCGCCAACGATCATCATGAATTTATGATCATGGCTGCTGAATGGGCTGACTCTCATATCGAAGAGTTATTGTCAGAAGAAGCAGCAACAGTTAATCCTTCCCAGGCTGTAGCTCATCACCATCATCATTAATTAATAGGGAATAGGGAATAGGGAATAGGGCATTGGGCATTGGGCATTGGGCATTGAAAAAACTTAAATATCAAATTCCCTTTACCAAATCTATTCTTTATTTTGTCTCATATTAAGCAAAATGAACCGCGACTTTTCGTCACGGTTCATTTTGTTTATAGTTCTTGTGATAATTGATAATTGATAACTGTTCACTGATAACTGTTAACTGAAAATGGCTAAAGTATTTGAATCGATTACCGAAGAATTACAACAATTTATTGCAAACCAGCATATGTTTTTTGTTGGTACAGCACCTTTAGATTCCAACGGACACGTAAATCTTTCTCCTAAAGGTTTGGAAAGTTTTCGCATTCTTTCATCTAACAAAGTTGCTTATTTAGATTTAACGGGAAGCGGGAACGAAACATCAGCACATTTACAAGAAAATGGACGAATTACCTTTATGTTTTGTGCTTTTGAAGGTTCGCCGTCTATTTTGCGTCTTTACGGTAGCGGAAAAACTATCTTACCTCACAATTCAGAATGGGAGTCTTTATATTCGCAGTTTCCCGAAATACCGGGAACTCGTCAAATAATAGTAGCGGATATTGAGAGAGTGCAAACTTCTTGTGGTATGAGCGTACCTTTATATGACTTCCAAGGGCAGCGAAAAAATTTAGTTAAATGGGCTGCTAAAAAAGGAGAAGAAGGAATTAGAGAATATCACCAAAAGAAAAATATGGTTAGTATCGATGGTTTAGCAACTCCTTTGAGTGAAATAAGTTAATGTATTTTTTATATGTTGATACCGTAGCGAGCAAGATATTTATTTGTTGCCACCATAGCGAGCAAGATGCTCGCACTACAATGCACAATTATGATTAAATCATAGCGAGCAAGATGCTCGCACTACATTAATAACTCCTAACTCCTAACTCTTGAATTATGGTACTTCAACTCAACCAGCAATTAACCCTCGAAGAGTTTTTCAATCTTCCTCCTGGTGAAGGAGATATTACTTACGAACTCGTTGATGGAAAAGCAATTCCTAAAATGTCACCAAAATTTTTTCACGCTAAACTTACCTTTATTCTTTGCAATTTAATTAAAAACTGTTGTGGAGAAAAAGGAGAAGTATGGGCAGAATGGTCAATTTCATTAACTCGTAATGGACGCGATTGGGTGCCAACCCCAGATATGTTATATGTTTCCTATGAACGTTTACCAGAAAATTGGAATGAAAATGAAGCTTGTCCAGTTCCACCAGAGTTAGCCATTGAAATTATCTCACCCGGACAAACTTTTGGGCAAATGGCAGGTAAAGCGCAAGATTATTTAAATGCGGGAGTCTTACGGGTTTGGGTAGTAGATATTGAAGATAGAAGCATTACCGTTTTTTATCCAGATGCAGCATTGAAGATTTATAGAGGTGATGAAGTAATTACCGATTCATTATTTTCAGGTTTGGAATTCACCGTTGAAGCAGTGTTTAAAAAAGCGAGAATTCCTGCGAAAGATTAATTAAATCCTTTAAATCCCTTATCATCAACTGAAATTTAAATGAAAAAAAAACGTAGGGTGCTGTTACGGCTTTAGAATTTATGATTTAATACTATATCTTTGAAAATGCCTTAACGCACCGTTTTATAGACTTGGTGACAATCTCAAAGCAACCAAATCTAAGAATTCTAAAAAAACTTTCATAAAAGTTTCACGGTTGATTTAAACACTCAGTCCAAACTTAAGTTGTATAAGCCTCAGACAACTTAAGGAAAAGAACCATGAGTCAAGCCTCAGCTAATAAACCTAGAAAAAATTCAGCTTTCAAGCATCTAATGTCACTTCACTGGTGGATGTTTTACTGCTACATCGTGCTTTTTATCGGTGGAGTTTTTATGGCACGTTTACCCAGAGATTTTTTTATACGCGGCTCTCTCTACGACTTTCATAAAACTGTAGGAGTGCTAACGATGGCTTTATTAACCTGGAGAATCTTGACTTTACTGCGGGTTTGGTGGAAAAAATATACTAAGCGTTTGCCAAAATATAGTTCTGAATGGATGCAAAAATTTGCCCTTCATACTGTTCTTTACGTGTTTATGTGGGCTGTTCCTATCAGTGGATTCTTCTTTTCCAACTCTTTTAGAAGCGGTAACGTGCGCTTTTTAGGGATAACTTTACCCGATTTGTTTCCTCAAGATAGCCAGTTGGTTGATGTTGGTAGAAGTATTCATTTCTGGTTGGCTTATACTTTCGGAGCTTTTATTATTTTACACGCAGTTGACCAGCGAAAAGTTGTCCGGGGATTTTTCAAACGAGTTACAAAAGGTCGAAAGTCAAAGGTTCAAAGTTAAAGGTTAAAGGTCAATTTTAGACACAAAAAACCATGAGTTATAAATTTTCTTCACCTCAATCAAAACAGGTAAAATCAAGTATAAGTTTGATGCATTACGTGGCTCACCTTCAGCAACATATGACTGCTCCTGGGCTTAAGCAAGAATTAAATTACCAATCTCAAGCTCAGTTAGAACTGTTAGCTTCTCGTCGAGCATTTTAGTAAACAAAAACTGATGAAACCTAATATTTTTTCTAGTCACAAGAATAGGGAATTTACCCAAAATATACCAAACTGCTCTAAACGAAGAATTTTCTCTAGCGTTCGCTTTCGCATTCTAGCGTGGTATTTCTTGCTTACCACCTGCACCGTATTGATTTCAGTTGGGGTAACTCGTCAGCTTTTCTGCGAAGTGTTGCAAAGACAAGCTCAAGATGCTTTAGTGGCAGAGGTGGGTAAATTTAATCGCTTGGTTGAGCAACAGTTTGTAAATCAAAACCCCTCTACCAATCAATTAAAAAATATTGTTAAACAGGTTTTACCGCTCCACGTTCATGCCAGGAACGAGTATATCTTGACACTCATAGAAGGACAGGTTTTCAAATCAAATCAGTTACCACCACCAAAAGTTATTACTCAGAACTCTCAATTAATTGCAGAATGGGAACAAGTTTCCCAATTAACGCGCAATGACTTAATGTTGCCCGACGGACCGATTTATTATGTAGCCAAACCTATTGAAATCAATGGCACCAAGGGAACCGTAGTTGCAATTCGCGATGTTAGAGCGGATTACCAAACTGGAACCCAAACGATTTTCTTAGTGATTAAGGTAGCAACTGTTGTTTTAACTTTGTTTTTTATTATCGCTTGGATAACCGCAGGAAGAGTTCTATCTCCACTACGTCAAGTTACTGAAGCAGCTCGTGAAATTACGCAAAATGATATGTCGAAGCGGATTGCTATTGCTGGAAATGATGAAATTGCCGAATTGAGCCTTACTTTTAACGCGATGCTCAATCGCTTGCAGTCAGCTTTTGAAAGCCAGCAGGAGTTTCTTAAAGATGCTGGACATGAATTGCGAACGCCAATTACGATTATTCAAGGTCATTTAGAAATACTTAAATATCGACCGGAAAAGCAAAACGAAACTATTGAATTAGTCACCGATGAACTAAACAGAATGAACCGCTTAGTCAACGATTTGCTGCTAATTGCTAAAGCCGAACAACCTCATTTCCTAAAAATTAAACCTGAAGAGCTTGACTGGTTTACCGAAGAATTATATTTTAAAGCACAAGCCATAGCAAAACGCAATTGGCGACTAGAATCCAAAGGTTTGAGTCCGGTTGCAATTGATAAAGGACGTTTAACGCAAGCAGTAATGAATCTCGTGCAAAACGCCATTAGACATACTCAAGAAAATGATACTATAGCCCTCGGCTCGGCAGTTCGCGAAGACTATGCTTATTTATGGGTACGCGATACCGGAGAAGGAATTGCTTTAGAAGATCGAGAACGGATTTTCAATCGCTTTGCCCGCGCTAGTGATGGCGATCGCTACTCTCCCGGAGAAGGAGCAGGGTTAGGATTATCGATTGTCGAAGCCATTGCAAAAGCCCATAATGGCTGGGTTGAACTAGATTCAATTCTTGGAAGTGGCTCAACTTTTACAATCGTATTTCCCCTAACTGAGGATATTGTAAATGAACCGAATTCTCATAGCCGAAGACAACCCCCACATAGCCGAGTTTATCGAAGCGGGATTACAAGCACACGGATACACAACTCTTGTCGTTAAAAATGGTCGAGAAGTTGCAGACATAGCTAGCAGCAAGGATTTTGAGCTTTTAATTCTAGATTTAGGACTTCCTGGAATGGACGGAATGGAAGTACTCAGACAATTGCGGGGACGTGGGGAAACCCTACCAATAGTTATTTTAACAGCGCGAGACGGTATAGATGATACAGTATCGGGACTTGAAGGAGGAGCAGAGGATTACATTACAAAACCGTTTCGTTTTGAGGAATTGCTGGCAAGAATTCGCGTGCAGTTGCGTAAAGTTCACCAGCCAACAGTCAAAAATGAAACTAAACTGCGAATTGGAAATTTAACTTTAGATTTGCTCAAGCGACAGGTTTGGTTGGGAGAAAAAGAAATCGAGCTATCAGCACGAGAATTTAACATCACAGAAATATTAGCCCGTCATCCGATGCAGGTAATGAGTAGAGAACAGCTATTAAACCGGATTTGGGGTTATGATTACGATCCAGGTTCAAACGTAGTTGACGTTTATATTGGTCATTTACGAAGAAAATTTGGTAATGATTTGATTGAGACAGTTAGAGGTGTAGGTTATCGTTTGCGGGGGTAATTGGTAATTGGTAATTTTGATAAAAAATCTATCATAAACCATCATAAAAAAATCGTAGGGTGCTATTACGGCTTTAATATCTATCGTTTCAAATTACATATTTGAAAATGCCCTAACGCACCATTTAACAATTAGATATTTTTAGTAAACAATAATAATTAATTCGTAGGGTGCTGTTACGGCTTTACTATCTACAATTAAAAATTAGAACTTTGAAAATGCCGTAACGCACCATCTTAAAGTTTAAAATATTTAATAATCAATTAGTAGGGTGCTGTTACGGCTTTAATATCTGTCGTTTTAAATTAAATGTTTGAAAATGCCGTAACGCACCAACTTATAATCAAAATTAAAACTCGTATTTTGAGAAAACCTCCTCTTCTTCCTCACCCGCTTTCACCCATTCTTGCATTGCTGGTAGTGCCAAAATCGCTTCCATATAATCCTGACAAACCTTATCCACTTCCACACCATAAGTAACAAACCGCATCACTACAGGTGCATACATCGCATCGGCAATTGTAAATTCACCAAACAACATATCGCCATCTTTCCCAAACTTTTGCCGACACTCTTGCCAAATTTCTGTAATCCGGTCAATATCTTGTGGTACACCTAAAGCCATACCTTTCCCTGGATATTTTGCACGGCAATTCATGGGCATATTATCGCGCAACTTATTAAAACCTCCATGAATTTCAGCGCTGATTGAACGCGCTATTATTTTTGCAGTTTTATCTTTCGGGTACCAATGTAAATCAGGAAATTCTTCAGCTAAATATTCCAAAATTGCCAGCGATTCCCAAACCTTTTGACTGCCGTGTAATAAAACTGGTACTTTATTTGATGGAGAATATTGAGGAATCTTGTCGTAAAATTCCGAAGTATCTACAGGAATCCGAATTTCATTAAATTGTAAACCAAATTGCTTCATCGCCAACCAAGCACGCAGCGACCAAGAAGAATAATTTTTATTACCAATTACCAAAGTTAATTCTGTCATTTTTTAATTACCTTCAAGTTATAATTTGAACATTAAAAAGCCATTTAATCTTAGTCATCTTTCAGATGACTTTAGCTATTAGCTGGGGGTTTGCAACCCCCAGTGGATTAGTGGAATTACAAAAAATATAGACATATAAAACAATGATTCTCGAAGTTGCAATTTTAGATATACAAGACGGAATGTCCGAAGATTTTGAAGCAGCATTCAAACAAGCTGCAAAAATAATTTCTTCAATGCCGGGATACATATCTCATGAATTACAAAAATGTTTAGAAGTCCCAAATCGTTATATTCTCCTTGCTCGTTGGGAAACTTTAGAAGCTCATACCGTCGGGTTTAGAAAATCGGCAGAATATCAAGAATGGAAAAAACTTTTACATCATTTTTACGAGCCATTTCCAGTAGTTGAACATTATTATTCAGTTTTATAATTACTTCTATCTCTTTTTACCTCTTTTCTCTGCGCTCTCCGCGCCTCTGCGGTTTTTTTATCAGTAATCTTCTGCCGGGAAGGGAGTAATTTAAACTGTCAAACAATAAAATATATCATCCGATAACATGATGGGAAAATTATCTGGTAATTCAGATTCGGTAATTCTTACAAAACCATTCTTTTGATAGAATTTGTGAGCAACTTTAAATTTATCAATAGTTCCTAAACAAATCTTTCTAACCTTTCTTTCCCCAGCCCAACTTACTAAATAATTCAGCAATTTTTTACCCACACCACAACCGCGATAGTTACTATCTACAAACATTTTTCTTAACGCTAAATTCTGATTAGCGATATCAATTGCAGCAATCGTACCAATTACCTTATCTTCGTCCAAAGCTACCCAAAAGTTACCGTTACCCTGTTGATAAAAGTTAGAAATTTTTAATAAATCTGGTTGATCGTCTAAAGTTATCGAAACACCAAACTCTTTTTGTTGAATATTCAAGATTAAATCGACAACTTGAGCTTGATACTGAGGATGATAAGTAGATATTTTAATTGACACTGATTGCTTCCTTAGTAAAAAGCTGATTTTTGAATGAAAAAGCATATTCACTTTCACCATAATCATTAAGATGTTGCAAGCGCTTTTTTGCTTCATCAACTGTGGGTATATCTCCTGAATGAACCCACCATAACGCCATATTTGTTCCTTCCGATTTACGAAACCACTTTTGTCGATCGCGCATTACTTTTCCATGCTGACTGCGATAAACAAATTGCTTCAAATCATTGATTGATTCCCAAACTGATAAATTAAAAAGTACTAATTCATCATCATATGCGCTAATACTTGTTGCATTTCCTGCTTCAGTTTGCAAGCGCCATACAAATCCCGGAGCGCTGTCTGCTAACTTATTAATTGAATCTAATTCCGCTACAAAATCAGCCATAATTGGACTGCTAAGTGGAGCAACCATACGAGAAATATTAACCTGAGACAAGTGATGAGATTTGCTTGTCATGAATTTATGAGTTAACCCGATTTGAACTGTAGTTTTTGAATTCTGCTATCTCATCATCTACGATTCAAACTTGACAATCAAATAACTGCTTCTATAGTTTTTATAAAAGCTATTTATAGATATAAAAATTATTGATACTCTGCATATGAAAATTTCTCAATTGCGAGCCGTAGTTGCAGTAGCAGATTATGGCAACTTTAGTGAAGCGGCTCTGGAATTACAACTTACTCAACCAGCGATTAGTCATGCTGTAGCTACCTTAGAAACAGATTTAGGTGTACCTTTGTTTTCTAGAGGGCGACATGGTGCCGTATTAACACCTGCTGGAGAGCGAATTTTATACTATGCCCGCCAAGCGCTACAAAATATAGAAATGATGCACAAAGAAGCAAACCGACATAAAGGTTTACGTGGCGGGAATGTACGAATTGCTTGTTTCCGCAGCGTTGCAACTCATTTATTACCCAAAGCAATTTCTCATTTTCACGAACAATTTCCAGAAGTTGCTGTAAATATAGTTGAGCGCCCCCACTATCTTGATATAGAAAATTGTTTGCGTGAAGGGCTGGCTGATATTGGTACTACTTATCTACCTACAAAAGATGAATTTGAAGGCTGGGAAATTCTCAAAGATGAATATATTGTCTTATTTCCTCCAAATGCCCAAATAAATCGTCAAATCACCTGGGAAGACTTAGCTAAATATCGACAGATTATGCTTCCTGCTTTACCTTGCGGTGGTATTCTTCACGACCATTTGAAGTTAGTAGCACCTTTTTTAAATACTGTTAGCGATATTCAGGAAGACTCAACCGTTGTAAGTATGGTTAATCAAGGATTAGCAACGGCTATTATTCCTCGGTTAGCAGCCTTACCAATACCTCAAAATATACGGCTATGCAGTTTACCGACACCGTTTGCAAGAGTTATTGGAATCGCAGTTTTATCAAATACCCTTCACGTACCAGCGGTTTTTACATTTTTAGAAATGCTTAAAAAATTCGACTTTCAAACCTTAGCAGAATCTACGGTTTAATTAATTTTCAATCATCAACTGCCAATCTGCCATTATAAGTTTAATTACTCTCCCCTAAATTGTTAATCGTGTTGCAAACTTAGACTTTATTGTAAAATAGTCGCGCATCGATTAAGCATAAATTAAAATGTCTCATAATTGTATGGAAAATATTTACAACTACTTAAAAATTTCAGATAAAATTGCTACTGCGGGACAACCATCTGTAGAACAGTTTTCTTATATAAAAGAAGCAGGATATCAAGTTGTTGTCAATCTTGCTTTAAAAGATTCTTCTAACGCTTTACGTAACGAAAAAGAGATTGTCGAAACTCAGGGGATGCAATACTTTCATATACCTGTAATTTGGGAAAATCCTACTGAGGAAAAGTTACAAGAATTTATTCAGGTAATGAAAAAAAACGTTGATAAAAAAATCTTTGTTCATTGTGCAGCAAATAAGCGTGTATCTGCTTTTATATATCTTTATCGCCGCTTTCAAGAAAGTGTTGACAAAGAAGTAGCAAAAAAAGATTTAGATCAAATTTGGAATCCCAATGAAACTTGGCAAGAATTTATTCAAGAAGTAGAAAATAAGTATAAGTAATTAACTGAAAAATTTTACCAATTAGTTCCTAGTCTCTGGCTGGAAACCCTTTACAAAAAGGCTCTGCCTTCAGTATTAATGGAGGCAGAGCGGCAGAGCCTCCTTAAAATGCATTACAAGGTAGAACCTTGTAACGAGAAAAAAACTATGACGTAAATTTATTTACGATAACGGTGAAAATGAGAATAATGAGAATTGCTCGGAAGGCAAAGCATTTAGACGAAGATATTCCTTTCTGATGCCGAAAATCAAACTTAATGGTTAGCACAAAAAGCTTTCATAGAAATTGGCTCTCACTTTCGCTATCTTAATTTCACAATTTCCAGCGGAAATAAACCGAAAGTAAAATTAATAAATCATTAAATATTATTTTATTATTTTAACATTGCGCTCAAATATGATAACGTTTATAACTCGTTGCAAATTGAGCCTTTTTCCTCTTTTTGTGACGGATATTTGCTACAACATCATTAACCGTGTCGTAGTTATGTCCTCGTATTTGCACGAGTTAAAATATTAACTATGTCTTCTCAACCTGCAATTCAAAGTATATATACCGATGGAGCTTGTACCGGCAATCCAGGATCCTGGTGGTTGGGGTACTGTTATTTACTTCGATGATGGTTCAGTCCACGAACTCGGTGATGCATCCAAAAAAACCACTAATAACAGAATGGAAATGCAAGCTGCGATCGCGGCTTTAGAATTTCTAAAATCTTCCGAGCAAAACAAACCCATCACTCTTTACACCGACAGCGAATATTTAATTAATTGCGTCACAAAGTGGGTAAAAGGATGGAAGCGTAAAGGTTGGAAGAAATCAGACGGAAAACCCGTACTTAACCAAGATTTATTGGAAATTTTAGATAATCTCAATAATCAACAAATTAAATGGCAACACGTTCGCGGTCACGCTGGTAATATAGGTAACGAACGTTGCGACACAATCGCCCGTGGTTTTGCTTCAGGGAAAATACCATCACTAAAGCGAATGCTGGATATAAATATCAGTGATGCTAATTTCGCACAAAAAGCCGAAGTTGAGGTATCATCTACATCTAACTCACACATTACGCCACCCAAAATTAACAAAAAGATACATAATAGTAGTCTTGAATCGGACACAAACAATACGAACACTATGGAATCATCTAGCGCTTCTGCTACCTTGCAAAACGAAGACTTACCACGCGAAACAAGAGTATCGCAACTCCGCAGTTTAGTTGAAACTCTTCGCATTGCTGACGAAATAGCCGAAAAAGGTTACTTAATTACAAGCTCCGAATTAGCGGACTTAATGAACGTCCACGCTAGTGCTGTTACCAGTCGCGGGGATCAATGGCGCTGGAGAAACTGGATAGTTTCACGAGTACGTCGCGAAGGTAATCAAATACTTTGGGAACTCGAACGTGCCGATAAACTTGACGACGAGGAAGGAGAGTAAAAAGAGTTGGGAATAGGGCATAGGGCATAGAGCATTGATAATTTAATTTCTACCCCCTCTTCCCCCTCTCCCCCCTCTCCCCCTTCTGGTATCTCCTCCGGAGACGCTGAGCCGCACGCTCCGCGTGAACGCTAACACCACTTTGCTCGTACTGCGGGAACCTCCGCACGCAAGTGGATTCACCATCTCCCCCTCCCCTTGTCCCCTTATCTCCCTCTCCCCCTCCCTCAACCATACTGCCGTCCTCGCCACTGTCGCGGGGTGCGGAAAGCCGATAGGAAAATTCTTAAAACAGCTAAGGGGTCTGCTATTGGTGAAAGCCAAAATAACCAGCCCCCTTTGGTTTGGCTTAGATCGTAAGAGGCTGCGATCGCGAAGAGCATCATCGAGCGAATTAGTAGTAAAAATAAATTTACTGATAGGAGAATTTGAGGGGGAGAGAAGAGATGGGGATAAGGAGAAATAAATAATAATGACAAAACTATTATTAAAGGTAAACCTTGTACTGATGTTAGTAACCATAAGTCTCCCCAAGTCTGAGCGCGAGAGGATGCGTCTTTGAGATCGAGGCTTCTTCCCCATTCTTTCCAAGTTTCTGCCGCACCTTCGTACATCCGCACTTTCAGCACTTTCGCTCCATCTAAGAAACCTACTTTAAATCCATTTGCAGCGATCTGTCTTGCTAAGGTAACATCATCGCAAAATGAACTTTTGGCGCTGGTATAACCATTTACGCTTTCTAAAACTGAGCGACGACACAGAAAGCACTGTCCGTTAGCCATTACGCGCTCTGATGTCTGGGTATTTACCCCAGCAGGGTCAAACCTATAAAGTAGCGTTATTAACAGCGCTGGTTGAAGTAAAGATTCACCGGGATATTTAAGAATAAACTGAGGAGAGAGGGAAACTAAATCGTATTTTTGTGCAGATGCAGCTTTTATTAAACCAGCCACTAAACCGGGTGCCGGTTGAGTATCTGCATCCATTCCCAGAAACCATTCACTTTTGGGATCGATATTTAGAAAGCCATTGTGTAAAGCCCAAGGACGACCTACCCAGTATGAAGGTAAAGGATCGTCTGTTATCAAGCGAAAGCGCGGATCTTTTTGAGCCGTTGCTTTTACCAAGTCGCGGGTACCATCTTGGGAATTGCTATCTACAACAATAACTTCCCGCACTTCATAACTTTGTCTGCTTAAACCAGTTAATAAAGGGCTAATACGTTCGGCTTCATTAAGAGTCGGAACCACTACGCTAACATTCCCTAAAAGTTCTGGTGTAGGACTTTGGGGTTGAATCGGAGGTTGACGAAATGGTCCTTTTAGTAGACGCGACAGCAGGACAAAAACTGCTGGTACCTGAATAAGTAATATGAAAAGCGAGATACCGCTTAAAAGCTCCTGCATTATTAACCACTTTATTAAATCGTTACTTTACAGCAACTTTTAGAGAAGCAACTGCAACGTTGTTGGCTGCATTTTCTATCTCATCAACTGTACACGTTGGTTTGTTAGAACTTTTCAACCATAAAACTAAAGCTGGAACAACACCTAAAACTAAGCCTAAAGAAACTGGGACGATAAAACCATCTCCCAAACTTAGTCCAGCGGCGAAAACAAAGTTACTCAAATAAACAATCAGAGGTAAAACCAATTGATCTCGCCATAATTTAATTGGGTTATTTCGCCATATCAAAGCCGCTACACTCATAAATAGTGCGCTAGTACCAAACCAACCAGCGTAGTTACGGTAAGGTGTTCCAAAGAAATCTCCCGGAGTTTCCCAGTACCAGAAAGGAAAAGCAGTTTGACTCATAGCTGGTTCGAGAGCAAAGTCCCAACTTGTGAAGAGTAAAGCACCAATCGCTATAGCTGCAATATGGCGAATCAAACTTGGTTTTTCGGCTACCTTTAAACCACTTCTGGCAATTAAGTAAGCTGACAAACCTACGTAAAACCAGGATAAAGGAATTGTAAATGGAACCAATCCGCCAATTTTATAACCCAAACCGCTGAGATAGCTATAATCGCCAAAAGGAAAACCAGTACTAGTTCCGAGCAATTCACTTCCTACCGATACCAAAACAGAAGGAACTAGAAAACCCAGCCAAGTCTTCCATCCCAAAACTCTACAAGCATAAATAGAGACAGCTATGATTCCGAAAATAATATCTACAACACCACCATTAGCCATACTCAACTGCATAGCTGTTTGTCCAACGTCTCCAAAATTCAAAATCATTTTGGCATTAGGTATGACCAACATAATACCTATAAGTCCAAAAACCTTAGCCAAAATATGACTTATAAGGCAGACGCGCTCCGCAATAACAGATTGTCTCATGATAATCCCTTAACAAGATATGATAGACCGCAACCTAACTGATATTAGTTTACAAATGTTTAAGTATTATTGAAATAAATTTTAACAAAATCTTATTTTATCCATAAATGTGACAAAACATCTGAACAAGTCTTCTTTAAATATCAAAGATAGAATTATAGTCTACGGGAATTGCACTAAAAAGAGTACGGTAGAATAATTTGTCAATCTTTGAGGGTCAACGTTTCAGGCAAGAGTCTTATTAAACACTTAAATTGTTTTTAGTGCAATTACTAGCTTAATTACGTCTGTTATGTACCTTTAATATCGAATAAATTTACTATTATTGCAGGTAAGGCGCAACCAATTATGCTATCTATCATCAAAAAACTTCCTTATGGTTCCCTGGCAGTTGTATTACTTACATACAGCGTATTTGGGTGGATATTATCTCAAGAAAATCTGTCATATTTTGCATGGTTAATAATTCTAATTAGCGTATTAATTCTTGTTGCAGCCATAACTACTCCTTGGTCAAAAACCGTTAAATATGTTCGCTTTTTATTCAATACAAAGCTTAAATCTTTTGGATTCGCGGTTTTAGGTGCTTTCTTATTCTTTCTGATTTTTGCTGAGTTCCGAATATTTCTTGATATTATGCTAATTATTAGCGCAACTATTTTAGTAAGATTAGATTTTCAAATAGCAGGAGTAAAAGAAACACAAGCCTTTTTCCTTACTTCCGTGTTTTCCATCGCAGGCTTGATGTTGGGATTTTTATTAAATCAGTTGATTTGATCGATTGGGAATTGGGCATGGGGCATGGGGGATCGGTAATTGGTAATTGGTAATTGGTAATCAAACTTTTTATATATATAGTCGAATAAAAAAATAAGACGGGTAAAAAAAACCCATCCTAATTAAAAATCTTGTGGGATAGGCATCTTTGCCCATCCTATTTATATCTTTGCTTAAGAAGCAACAGCTGCTGGCTCAGCCTCAGTAGCACCTGTGTAAACGCTAATTTTCTTGCGACTCTTACCCTTTCTTTCAAAAGTTACAACGCCATCTATCAAAGCAAACAAAGTATCATCTTTGCCGATACCAACATTGTTACCGGGGTGATACTTAGTACCGCGCTGACGCACTAAAATATTGCCAGCACGAACATTTTGACCGCCATAGCGCTTAACGCCAAGGCGCTGAGCATTTGAGTCGCGTCCGTTACGAGTACTACCCGTTCCCTTCTTATGAGCCATATTTTTCTCCTTTTAATAATTGACGATCGAAAAGTGAGGAATTAGGAGTTAAGAGTTAGGAGTGAGGAGTTAAGAGTTTTTATTCTAACCCATGCCCTATGCCCCATGCCCTATGCCCCATGCCCTATGCCCCATACCCTATGCCCCATACCCTATTTTATTCTGCAACAACTTCGGCAGTTACGGCTTCTGCTGGTGCATCTTCAGCATCATTGCTAGCAGTACTTTCAGGTTTTGTGGCGATTACCGAACCATTCATACTGATTGAATCAATCATTAAACGAGTGATTTCTTGACGATGACCGCGTTTTTTGCGGGTTTTCTTTTTCGGCTTCATCTTGTATACCAAGACTTTGCGTCCCCTAAAGTGACGCATCACCGTTCCTTCTACCGTTGCTCCGGAAACAAGAGGCTGTCCAATACTAACCTCACCGTCGTGCTGCACGAATAAAACTGAATCTATAGTAATTTTCTCATCCGGTTCGTTGTGCAGTAATTCTATATCGTAAAAGCGACCTGGCTCAACTTTAAGTTGCTTTCCGCCGGTTTCAATAATTGCGTAACTCATTTATTTATCCTTCAAATTGCCGTACAGGTAGCTGATTTATAACTTGTCAAATCGCTATAACCAGCTTTTACAACTTGCCTACCTGGTCCGAGCAGGAATTAGACAGCCGACAGATAATATTACTATCGCCACGGCGCATGAGTCAAGTTTTTGCTTGCCTTATTTTGTAGAGAAGCTAAAAAGTCAAGTAAAAAATGTGAATTACGATTAAGGAAAATATCAGAACAGATACGACTAAAAACTATTAGCGACATAACAAAGCGTAATTAGAAGTATTTTCTTTCACAGAATTAAATACAGGATTGGAAAAAGAACAAGCTTTCCAATGGCTTTTAACTAAACCATTATTTAAAAGCCCGCAAGTACCACCGCGTTGACCTAATGGTGTGAAATGTTTACAACATCTACAGCTTGAACTAGAACGATTTAAAGTACTCATATTATTCTCTCTAAATAAAAAAACATTCAAGCATACACTTTATAGCAAATAGCTTAGCGATAGATTAGCTATTTATAAATGCTGTTTACAACTATCAATGATTGCGAAGAATGATTCGACATTCCACTATCCTGGGGCTGATATTAATATTGGTTTGTCTTCCTTAAGTATGAGGAGAGAAATAATAACTATATACATTGGAATAGAAACGGTATAAATCAATTTACAGAATTAGTTTAAAACTAACCACTTACATAGATTCGTACTTATTTTTGTTGACATTTGTAAATTAGAATTAGTTGATAGTCTCAAGCTGATTCCACAGATTCAGACCTTAAAATAATTTTACCCATAGCAATCTCAATTCGATTCAGTAATGCTTCTTGTCGCGAATCGAAGAAAGCTTGAAAGTTATCCGAACGTAAAGTACCTGGATTTATCGCGTGAGATTGCAGTATCTCATCCATGCGTTGCTCTGAAATATTTGCCCTTTCCTGAAGCTTGGATAAGTAAATACTAGGTGCTTTAGAACCAATGATTTTATTTGTTCTAGATGATAAAGGTGCTTTGTTAATAATACTGTCAAAAAGTCTGGCTTCAATTCCGTTTTTTTCGCACCATTTTCGCGGAAATATATGATGGATATCAATCGCATCCCCAAAATTCATTAAAGTATCGATTTCATAACCCGTGAGAAAATCGCATCCTTTATCTCGTAGCAGTAAAGCAGATAAACCTTTGTAAGCAGCACTTCTGCGAGTTTTAAGTCCCAGTAGACGATTAGGTGAAAAATTGGCATCTGTGATTGTATCGGGTTCGGAATCATCAGCTTGAATCCACTGCAACACCTGCGGTAAATCTTTAGCCATTTGACTTTCAACTGCACCGCTGTAAATTTCGCCAAAAACCCCGCACCAGTACCAGCGCACTAATTTTGCCAGAACTGGATCGGTATCTTCCTCTAAAACCGCGAAAATAGCAGCTAAAACAGTAAGTTGAGGCTGGTAAGGTAAATCAATTGCAGTGAATATTTTTTGCGTATGCAGTAATTTTGCAGCCTTTTTAAATCCTTCCGTAACTTTATCTGCCCAGTCTTTATACTCAGTAAGCATCAGTTTTAATGTATCTTTACGAGTACAGCTAATTGCCGGAGCCTTGTGTATTTCACAGCCATCAAAAATTTGCTTATTGCGGCGATCGCGTGTAGCAAGTAAGGTAACAGCTTGTAAAAAATCGGTGCTGGCAATACCTGATAATACTGGTAATTGCTGCAATCGTTGTTTGCGGGTTTCCCAATCTTCTCGTAATTGGAACTTATCTACAGCAAAGGTAGCGGTAAGTAGTTCAAATACCGTAAGGGATACACCACCCGTATTAACTTTCTCAAAAACCTGACAAACAGCTTCTCTAGGAGTTTCTTGACGCAGCGATATAACTGGAACTTGATATTGTTCAAACGGCTTGATTACTTCCTGATTAAATTGATTAAAAAGCTTAATTTTTTCTTTGTCATAATCCCAAAATTCGTTGTAATTCGACATCCAGTCAGAATAGTAAAAAAGTTGTGCAACTGGAAATAAATTGTTTTGATATTCTTTCTCCGGTGTTGAATAATCTGCTACAACTTCTTTTCTAAAATTACGAATAATTTTATCTTTTGGTAAACTGATGACTGCTGACTCTCGGTCAAAACTCGGATTTGATGATTTTTCTATATCAATATAGTACCAGCGATAAATTTCTTTACCTCGTGCATCTTTAGTTTTTGCTGGCTGATTTAAAAGTAATGCTTGGAAAAGAGAAGTAATTCGTTGCTGTCCATCTAAAATAAGTCGTTCGGGTTTTACAGAATCTTTTAACGTCACACCTTCAATTAAATGCTCGTGAAAGCGAACGTTTTCATTACCAGTTTGCAGCATCATTACTACACCAACCGGATATGAAAGGGAAATACTAGCTAAAATACTACATATTTGCTCGTCACTCCAAACCCAAGGACGTTGAAAATCAGGTAGCTGAGTTTTACCTTTTTTAACACTCTGCAATAAATCTTGTAACGATTCTGTAGTATGGTCAAAATTTTTAACTGGCATATCTCGGTATCCTTTGATATTGGTAGTATGCAAATAAAAGCAGTTACAATCAAAGGATTCCCAATTTTCGCTTCATTCTAACGTTGAGCCACCAATAATATTGATATCTTGCTGTTTTACAGAAAAAACCATGAATTATCCTGCTGCACTTCAATCAATTTCAAAGATATAACTAAAAAACGATTATTAATTAAAATTATTTTTCGCAATCAAATATGAAAAGAATAGAAGTAGAACAAAGAACAATTTTTATCGGATTAGCCGGAAGCCACGGCTATGGATTAAACCGTCCCGATTCCGATTACGATTGGAGAGGCGTATTTATTGCACCCAAGCAATATTATCTGGGATTTAACAAAGGTATCGAACAAAAAGATAATGGTTGGAACGAACCGGGAATGTTTTCTTTTCTAGATAATAGCGAAGATACTGTTATTTATGAATTGAGAAAAATAATTCAATTATTAGCAGGAGCAAACCCCAACGTTTTAGAACTATTATGGTTGAATGAATATCCTGTTTTAACCCCAGTCGGACAGCATTTAATTAATAATCGAAAGCTATTTTTAAGCAAAAAAGTCAAGCATACTTATTCCGGTTACGCTTTTGCTCAAATCAAAAAAATAGAAACTCATCGCAAGTGGTTATTAAATCCCCCGCAATCCAAACCAATCCCATCTGATTTTGAGATAGAAAACGAAACACCTTTAATTAAAGAAGAATTAAACGCTTTTCTAGAATACCTTTATCTATTAGTCAGAGGTAAAATTGAATTTTTGGAACAAGCAGAGCAGCTTTATAAATTATTAACAGCGGATATCGACTTTAAAGGAATGTTGAAACAGCATCCTTTACCAAATGAAACTTTAGAAAAAACTCAGGAATTTACCAATAGCCGTAAAGACTTTATTCGGTTACTACAAAAAAGCCAAAGATATCATAATGCATTGAGAGAATGGCAAGCTTATCAATCATGGAAAAAAAATAGAAATCCACAAAGAGCCGAAACAGAAAAATTATCAGGTTACGACCTCAAACACGGGATGCACTGCATTAGATTGTTGCGTAGCGGCTTAGAAATATTGCGTACTCAAGAAGTAATTGTAGATAGAAAAAAAATAGGCGATGCAGAAGATTTAAAAGCCATTCTCAACGGCGAATATTCCTATGAACAATTAATGAAAATGGCAGAAGATTTAGTAGCTGAAATGGAAACAGTTTATGAAGAATCAACCTTACGTCATAAACCAGATTTAGAAAAAATTAACGATTTATGTATCGAATTAGTAGAAATGGAAGGGTTTTAATTAATTATCAATTATCAATTATCAATTATCAATTATCAGTGAATAATGTAGTTGATATATAAATACCGATCTTTAATCATTCAAATAAAATATGTTTGATTAATTGTTAATTCCTTAGTCCATTTTAATGGACTTGTGTTGTTAGCCTGGGACTTTCAGTCCCAGGTGGGCTAAGCGTAACTATTTTCTGTATATTCGCAAAAAATATTAAGCCCAATTTTGAGAATATACAAAACAACAACAGTAGCTATAGCAGGATCGATTGGTAATCCAGATATTCCTACCAAATAAACAATTAACCCAGTAAGCAAAGGTGTGCTAGCTGGATTTTTACTGTATTCTTTAACTTGAGTACGAAAACCATCATCACCGCAAAGTTCGTTACGTAAAACATTTAGAGTCGTTTGCCATAAAGATTTTTTCTCCGGTAAAGCTACTACCCCATTTTTTTCAACCCATAAATCTTCAAAAGCAGTCGGGATATTTCCCTTGTGTCTTTCCAACTCATCTAATGCGTGTACTGCCGGTGGATAATCGTGCAAAACTTCTCGCATAGTATGAATTTCAGTAGTTGCTAATTGAGCATTCATTGCACACCTTAATTATTTTTCACAAAAATCAAAATGATCTTACGTCAGTAAATTTTTAATTTCTGTAAACTATTGAATAAAAGGGAATTGGGCATAGGGCATGGGGCATTGGGTATGGGAGAATAGGGTGATGGAGGACAAGGAGACAAGGGGAAGAAAATTATTAACTCCTAACTCATAACTCCTAACTCCTAACTCTTATCTCCTAACCACTAACACTAATAATTATGCAAATTACCCAATGTTTGCACGTAGCCATTCTCGTCACTGATTTAAACCGTGCCGAACACTTTTATGGTGAAATCTTAAAATTACCTAAAACAGAACGTTCGCGGAATTTTCCTGGTAGTTGGTATCAAGTTGGTGAATATCAATTACACTTAATCGTTGCATCTTCATCTAACCAACCCCAAAACGAAAAATGGGGACGCAATCCCCATATTGCTTTTTCAGTTTCCGACTTAGATACCGCTGAAGAGCGGTTATTAAATTATAACTGCCCAATTCAACCAAGCGCTTCCGGTCGTAGAGCATTATTCACACAAGATCCAGACGAGAATATCATTGAATTAAGCGAACAGTAAGAGAGTTAAGAGTTAGGCAACGGATGAAGTTAGGCAACGGATGAAGTTAAGCAACGGATGAAGTTAGGAGTGATAATTGATAACTGTTCACTGATAACTGTTCACTGAATGAAGTTCGCATATACTTACAGCGACCCTTTATTAGAACAAATTCCCGATCCTGTAAGTTTAGGATGGGAAGTAGATAGGGTTTATCAAGATTTAGGAAAACGATTGGAATTACAGCAGTTAATTAAAGACTGTCAAACAAATCCTCCCGATTGCGTTTTTATTCGACGTTTGGAAGAGTTGGGAGATTCTGTTGAGGAAGTTACATCAAATATCGCCCAACTTGAAGAGATGGGAATAAATCTTGTTGCAGTAGAACAAAATTATGATTCTGCAACAAAAGCCAGCAATACCCACGCTAATTTACTCAAATTATTACACGAAATTCAGCAACAAAAACGCAGTCGTCGCATCCGTCAAGGACACGCACGCAATCGTTTAGATGCAGCTCCGCCACCGGGAAAAGCACCCTACGGCTACCGTCGCGGTAAAGCAAAATATACTATCGATCGCACTACTTCCCCAGTAGTCAAAGAATTTTTTGATAACTTTTTATTGTATGGTTCGCTACGGGGAGCCTTGCGGAATTTAGCAAAAAAATACGGTAAAAAAATATCCGTTACTACCGGAAGACGTTGGTTATCGAATCCTGTATATCGTGGCGATACCGCTTATCGTGATGGGGAAATTATCAGCAACACCCATAATGCAATAATTTCTCGTGAAGAAGCAGCCCAAGTTGATAGAATTCTGCGTCGTAACAGTCGTTTACCGTCTCGTACAGCAAGTGCTAAGCGTTCCTTAGCTGGTTTGGTTGTATGTGGTAAATGTCAATCCCATATGAGCGTCACTCGCGTTACATTTTACAGACAAAATAAGGAGTATCTTTATTTACGTCCTATTAACTGTTCCCAAAATCCTAAATGTCGTGCTTTTCCCTACCAAGAAGTATTACAAAATACAATTGAAATAGTTTGTCGCGATCTACCTCAAGCAGTAGAAAAGATGAATTTTACTAAATTAGATGAGGTGAAAAATAATTTAACCGCAGCTATTATCCGTCAACAAGAAATACTAGAACAAATACCAGCATTAGTTGAAACTGAAATTTTAGATGAGGAAACTGCCAAAATCAGAACTTATAAACTCCGTACTGAAATTTCTAAACTTCAAGCACAATTAGCAATATTGCCGCCAGTAAATTTACGTTCCGTTGCTCAAGCCGTTTCGATTCCGCAATTTTGGTTTGACTTATCTGAAACAGAAAGAAGATTTTATTTTAGAGAATTTATTCGTCAAATCGAGATTATTCGTCAAGATAAAGATTGGGATTTACGAATTATATTTATATTTTAGTTGTTAGTTGTTAGTTGTTAGTTGTTAGTTGTTAGTTGTTAGTTGCTGGCATTGGCAATTGATAATTGGTAATTGATAATTGGTAATTGGTAAAATAATTATTCATAATTTAACTCCTAACTCCTAACTCTTAATTCATAACTCCTAACTCCTAACTCCTTAAGGCTTTTTCCCAGTATTCCGCACGCTGGAAACTTTACTAATTAAATCAAACCAGAAAGGGGCACCCATCGCGATCGCAACACCGCTAATAATCCAGCCGGGAATTGCACGGGCAAATTTGAGAAAAGACGGCAAGCCAGCGTTGCCTGATGGTATTAAGCCAACTTGCTGCTTGATGTTGACTTGAGTCCAACCAATGGGTAAAGAGATATCTGATAATGCCTCTTCTGTTTGACTTCTTAAAGTTCCGATGTCTATATACTTGAGATTGTCTTGATTTTGGACTATTATTTGTCCGGCATTATTTACAATTGTATTTCTTAAAGCTGAATCTGTAGAAAGTCTGCTTATCATATGAAATGCATCGGCGTTTGCGATTACAGCAATAGCAAAACCAATTAGCAATGCAACTCCTTTAGAATTACGCTTGTAAACTCCACTAGCTCTTTCCATAGAACTATTAAAGGAGTATTCCATTTCTTGTTTCAATACATTAATACCGGATTCTGTAGATTTAATTTTTGCTCTAGTACGATGAGCTAAAACAGTCAAATTTTCGGTTATAGATTGCGGTAATATACCAGTTAATTGTTGAAAATGTTGATAAGTTTGATTATCTTTGTCTTTGATTGCCTCTTCAAATTCTTGATAAACTTTACTACCTTTTTTCATTAACTCAACAATTTCAGTTACATTCGGTTCTAAACCTCCTAAAGTAATTGTTTGTTCTTGTGAAGAAAAAATATCCTGTTTTAAAAATTTAAGTCGTCGCATTGAGGCAGTCGTATACTCACTTTCTGGCATTTCTAGTTGAAAAGTTTCTATATATCTATCTATGCTTTGAGACATACGACTTATACTAGTATTCAGATCGGCTTTTTTTTGATGGTAATTCCAGAGAATTAGCTCAAAATCGGCCTGTATTTCAGCGAATTCTTGATAAATAACGCTGAAAAATCTCGTGAATTTCTCATCTCCTTGTACTTTTCCTTCTAAACTAAACAAAATATCTTGTATTTCACCGAGTCTTGCATTTTTGAATTTTTCTAACCTTGATTCCGAAAGTTTTCGAGAAAAATCAGGAATCTGTAAGGTTTCCATCAATGTGGTTGCATAGATGTCAGCAGGAATATAAGATGGTCCGCTGTGTTGCCCATTTCCGAAAATTGTTTCGTTCTTACTTGTTCCGGCACGTGCCATTTTTAAAGAACGAGTCAACGAACCAAACGCCCAAGTTACTTTTCTAGGTAAAGTAGCTAAAAATCCTTTCGCTTCTTGATTAATATTTCTAACTAAAGGATTACCATAAATTTGATTTACTAATTGGATTATTTTTGCTTCTTCAGAATTACGAACACCACCTGCAAGTAAAATTTCAATAGATTTTCTTAGGTGCGCGGCTCGCCACTGTAATAATGTGGCAATCAATTCCTGGATTTCGGAAGCTAATAAACTCAAAATTAGGTAAGTAAACACCAATCCTAAAGCAATATCGAAGATAAAAGGCAGATTCATCTTGTTTTTCTCTCCCGGTATTTAATCGTTAATGTTTGTGACGTAACAGTATTACTTTTTCTTCAATAAACAAAGTTTTAATTTTTATAAAATTTATCCGATTGTTTTTCTGAAAAAAAAAATTCAAAATTTAGCAAAATTAAAGATAAATAAATTAAATTTAACGAGATAATGAAAAGATAATAAGTAAGTCGAATGTTATTATTGGAGATTAACAATGCAAGTTTCTCCATCATTTAAGCAGCGATTTAAAACGATTGTCCTAGTTTATGCAAAAAGAAAGCTTTATTTGGGATCGTGTTGAAAAACAGTATCGTCGGATGGACAAACGGATAGATAGAATTTGGCTCGTAACATTATTAGTAGCCGCAGTAATAGTTTTTACTATGCATCTAGGTGACTTGCCGTTACGAGACTGGGATGAAGGCACTGTTGCACAAGTTGCACGCGAATTGGCACGCGCCCGAGAAGGGGAGATGCGATGGCTTTTCCCAACTTTAGGGGGTGAGCCGTACCACAACAAGCCCCCATTAATACATTTGATGATTGCTTGGGCTTACAACTTAGGAGGTGAAAACGAGTGGACTACACGTTTACCCGGTGCAATTTTAACAGCTCTTTCCGTACCTTTTTTGTATAGTATTGGCAGAGAAATATTCCCTTCCCGCATTTGTGCTATTTATAGCGCTTTAGTTTATCTAACAATGTTGCCAGTAGTACGTCACGGAAGACTGGCTATGTTGGACGGTGCGGCTGTTTGCTTTTTCACAATTATGTTGTTGTGCGTGTTGCGATCGCGTCGCAATTTACGCTATTGCTTGGGCGTAGGTATCGGTTTTGCGCTGATATGTTTAACTAAAAGCATTTTAGGAATATTGCTGGGTGCCGTGGCGATGATATATCTATTTTGGGATACACCGCGATTGCTTACCAGCAAGTATATGTGGATGGGAATGTTTATCGGTGCTGCTCCGGTAGCTTTTTGGTACGGTGCCCAATGGTTACACTACGGGCATAATTTTGTGAATAAAGGGATGATGAATCAATCCTTTAGCCGTATCTGGACTTCTGTTGAAAATCATTCCGGTCCACCCTGGTATTATTTATTAGAAATTTGCAAATATACATGGCCTTGGTTAATTTTTGTTCCAGCTTCTTTACGCTTCACTTGGGAAAATCGCAATCTTAGTTGGGCAAAACTTGTACTGGTTTGGCTCGGTGTTTATTTAATAGCTATTTCTGTGATGGGAACCAAGCTTCCCTGGTATGTCTTCCCAATTTACCCGGCGATCGCTTTGATGATTGGAGCAAAATTAGGTCAAGTCGAAAATTTACCAATACTTACCCCGTTACCAAAATTTTGGGTAGTAATGTTAAGCTTGTTGGCTTTAATTTGTGCAGTTGCCAGCACTTACTATAGCTGGAGTGGAACACCTTCACCCGAATTGCAGCTGATATTTGCCTCACTTAGCGTGACAATGGCTTTAGCAGCTCTAAGGGCACAAAGAGGTGATAGACAATTCATCAAAGTACTTCTGTGGGGAATGTATGTATCTTTATTATTATTTGTAAAATCGAATTACTGGGTGTGGGAACTTAATGAAGATTATCCAGTTAAACCAGTTGTCCAGATGGTATCCCAAGCGAATCTAGGAGTAAAAACAGTTTACATATCTTCAACCCACAATCGTCCATCATTAGATTTTTATAGCGAAGGTACCATCAAACCAGCTTCTCCAGATAACTTGAAATATTATTGGCAGCATGATAAACAACCATATTTCTTGCTCAACGAAAATGCATTAAAGGATTTTCCGTCTGCCAATGTACGAGTAATAGCCAAGCAAGAAGGTTGGACTTTAATTACAAAAAAAAATGCCCCTAACTAAATAAAAATTAGCTCGGGGGGACTTCCTTAAATATTCGTTTGAGTATATTAGATAATACTAAGAAAAGATTTTTCGTTCAGAAAGGTGGGTGATTGGAGAATTTTATATATAAATATAGACAAGCAGATAGCCATGTTTTTTAACCATACCCAAACGAAACATTTTTAAGACGGCTTCTCTTGCTTGGCGTTTCCCGTTACCTGTTAAGTAAGTCGGCGTTAAAAAATCAAGGTATGTCATTGCGAGTGGAACGGATTTTCGTAGCGTCTCTCGTTCACCGTCAGGTGCGGTTTAGAGAGATAGTGAAACGTTCGCGGAGCGTCTCCCGGAGGGAGATAGCAATCGCAAGAGTTTGATGCTTCTTTACATTCTGTTACATGAATCGGTTTATTTGTGCCGACTTACTTACCTTCAACTAAAAATACAATATCTTAACCAAGTCCGATATGTTTAAAAAATATAGTTTATTTTTCTTGCGTACCGGGATTTTTATCAATATCCTCTGTATTCAAAGGCTTTTGTGTATTTGATTCAATAGTGTTTGTGTGAGTAACGGTTAACATACCGAAGAAAATAGCACTTCCTAAAATAAAAGCGATCAAAGGATGCTTAAAAAATACAAAATCTCGTAAAATTCGAGATAAAGGTCGGCTTTGACGACGTAGTACAGATGAAAGAGTAATTTGTTTTAAAGGAAATGGATCGCGCACGTAATTACCGCTACGACATACCACTAGCCTTTCCTGACAGTAAGGACAGTTGTATAATCCCGTACAAGTTTTTAAGGCTTTTGCCGTAGCATTTTTTTGGCAAATGGGGCAAGTAACGTAATGATTATCAAAGGTGTGTGTGTTCATCTACCTCGTCCGCTATTCTATTTACTCGCTGTATAACAATTGGTATAACTGATAAATTTGTGCTTACACAACCGAAACACGGTTGATTAAAAGCGATGTGTGATACATCCAAATGTCCGTTAGGTAATGAACATTTTATGACTGCAACACGAGTATAACTATATTCAAATAACTTTGAGCTTACCTCGCCACAAATTTTGCAGAGGGCGATTGCCAATTAATTTGATTGTAGTCAACTTAAATGTGTGAAACACTACATATTTATAACCATTATATTTATAACCATTATATTTATAACCTTGCTTAACGCGATAGTCGATGACCGTCTGTCGCGTACTATACATACAACGTGCATATTACACTCCGGTTAGCTTGCTCCCGCTTAATTTCGTAAAGCTTTTAGCAATCTAGCCGTGGTATCTACTGTTTACTATTTAAGCACTTCCTCCACAAAAATTCTGAGTAATTACAGCTTTTTTTACCAAAGCTTTGTAAAGCAATCGAACTTCCAATGGAAATTACCCATAAATTTTCTACAGAAAGTAGCTACATAACAGAGTTTTTATAGAAGTAGCGATTATGGAGATTGCAGCAAGTAAAATTAAAGGATTGATGCTTTCCCTTCAACTTTCTGCAAGATACTAAGAATAATTAAAGGCGAGATTTTTAACTCAATCGTAAATATTCAGATATGCTTAGCTTATAGTTTGATTTAATATCTATAAATAACCGTAAAGACAAATACCTGTGAAGAAGTTTGACCAAGATACTTATGAAAGTGGCTCATCAACACTTGGTATGCTGAAAAAACAATGAAAAGGCAGCAGGAAATAGGGAATTAAAAATAGTATTTGTGATTAATATCGATTAATAAAGCTAATTTCCTTTATATAGAAAGCATTTCAATACTTTGATTCAGCAATTTAGCATACTATATGTTGAAGAACCATTAAACTTTCTAAATTTCTTTATCAAATTTATATCACTTATTAATTATCCATAGAAAAATATTACTTAGATTTAAGCTGTTGTGTTCAGCTATACGTTTTCTATTACCACTCTTCTTAGTTATTCAATCATATTTAGATATGAATATAAGGATAAATATAAGAAAGCTGCCTGCAACCATTATAGATTGGAGAGGCAGCTACAACCAATAAATGGTTGAAGTATAATAATTGACCTGAAATGCCAGCAGCATTTTCATTGTTAATTGACAAAACAATGAATTGATATCCTGCTATACATACATATATCAACCACACTTTTTATTTAAACCAAATTTATCCAAATTAACGTTAATCGAAATTATGGATAGGATTCTAGGCATGAAACCTGTATGAGTTTTCGAGCGAAGCTAAGCACTTCTTTGCCTTTATCGGTTAATCTCTATCAAGATATGTAAAAGCAATTAAACATTTGCATTCGCTGTTAATTATCTCAACGGGGAGATTGCATTTTTTTGCTTCAAGCGATGTCAAAAAGTACATCTGATAATCAACATTCATGAATCATGATTATTAAATGACTAATTGATTCGTTTAATCTTCTTCTTCTACACCTTCTAAATCTTCTGGATCTACTTGCTTTAGACGAATGTGCTTTTTGCCTAAAGTAATGATAAACTCATCTCCTGGTTCAAGACCCATCTGTTTTGTATAAGCCGAACCTATCAACAAATTACCATTGGACTGCACGCTAATTCGATAGCTAGCACTGCGTCCTCCACGGCCATTAGCACCTGAAGAACTATCTAACTGAATACCCTCAGCATCAATTAGGGCATTCAAGAATTTCATCATGTTAACGCGCTCTATACCATTTTTAGTAACGGTATAGTAGCCGCATTGCTTGGCTTTATCTTCTTTACTTTCGCTTTCTAGCTCTTTAACTTTCTTGAGTAAATCTTCGCCGACAAGAGGTTCAATTTTTTTCTGTTTAGCCATCAACTTAAATCAAAAACTAACGATGGGTGTGGTGGAATCGATTTCATTTTAACTGACATTGAGGTATTAAGAACACCCTATCTGATTAATTTTATTTTTTTTTTGAGGTTGCGATCTAAAACTTGCACTTCTGACCAAAATATTTTAACTATACAGATTGCTTGAGCCAGGTTGATAACATCAAAAAAATCGCAGCAAAAATTAAAGCAATCGCGATAACTATATAAGAACTTTTTTTCTTGGATAGATAGTCTTAACTCCAGCTTCCAATCTGTTATTTCAACGGATGCTGCTAGACTGTAGAAGATTGAAATTGAAATTACAATCACCAAGAATGCCTATTATATTGCTCGCTTGCCGCTCTCTTGATAGGAAGTATAAGTAATTTGACAAGCATAAAATATGAATATTTTACTTTTTAAACATTAATCATTATCTAACCCGAATGAAACTTACTACTAAAGGACACTATAGTGTAAAAGCGTTACTAGATTTAAGCTTGCAGCAAAAAAATGGCCCTTCTTCAACTAAAATTATTGCAAGCCGTCAAAATATTCCTGCTCCTTATTTGGAAAAACTACTAATAGAAATGCGCCGTGCTGGATTGGTAAAATCAATACGCGGTAAAGATGGTGGATACCAATTAGCGCGAGAACCTGGCAAAATATCTTTAGGAGAAATTTTAGAAGCAGTTGGCGAAACAATTGAACCTTTACCTCACCATAAGGCTTACCCACAAGCCGCTGAAGATTGGGTAACTTTTAGTCTTTGGCACAGACTCTCTCAAAAACTCAAAGAATCATTATACAGCATTACTTTGGCAGACCTTTATTATGATGCTCGCAGTTGGCAAGCTTCTCTTGGAGAAGAAGCTAGTTTTGTGGTTTAGTTATTAATTATCGGCACCGGGCTGTGAGGGAAATTAAAAACTAAAAATAATTAAATCCCCTTTTTAACTAACAAAGCAAACGCATTGAAATGCATTCCCTGATGCGTAGCTTGCAATTATGTGTCTTGATTGAGAATTGTTAATTTGATTTTTTTACCATTTATTGCAGCTAAGCCGCCACTTTGACCAAATATTTATTAATAAAAACTAGAAACTGTTTTGACTTTTTCTTTTACTGTCTTGATTCTTGCTGCTAGTTTAGATTACTTTATCGGCAATCCGTGGAACTGGGTTCATCCCGTACAAGTAATGGGTTGGTTTATTTCTTATTTAACTAAATTAGCTGTTAAATATTGTCATAATTCCTTAACACAACGTTTAGCGGGAATAGCAATAGCAGCAATTTTGATAATAGGTAGCGGTGTGATTGGTTGGTTAATAGTCCGATGTGCTATGTGGGTAAATCCAATACTGGGAATTTTGGTAGAAAGTATTTTACTAGCTAGTTGTTTTGCCGATCAAAGTTTACGAACATCTGCCGAAACAGTTTTGCAGCCTTTAGAAATAGGAAACATTGATGAAGCCCGTTCTCTTCTGAGTAATTTTGTTGGTCGAGATACACAAAATTTAACTTCTGCTGAAATTTATCGAGCAGTTCTAGAAACAGTAACAGAAAACGCTACCGATGGCGTAATGGCTCCTCTTTTTTACGCAATTGTTGGTGCTTTTGTACCCATTATTACTCCTTCGACCTTTGCTTTAGCATATAAAGCCAGCAGTACTCTTGATTCTATGATTGGTTATCGTGAAGTTCCCTACATTTATTTAGGATGGTTTAGCGCACGTTTAGAAGATTGTTTAACTTGGTTGCCATGTAGGCTAACAGTTATAACTCTAGCTTTACTATCTCGTAAACCCCTTCATGTAATAAAAATTTGTCAGCGTGATGCCGTTAAAGATTCAAGTCCTAATTCTGGGTGGAGCGAATGCGCTTATGCTGCAATTTTAGGAGTACAGATGGGAGGTACTAATTGGTATCGTGGCGTACCGAAAGTAAAACCTTTGCTTGGAGATGCGATTCATCCAATTACTTCAAATTCTATTCAAACTGCTTTACAACTAACTCGATATTCCTTTTTGCTGTGGTTGGGGGGAACTGCATCCCTACTCTTATTAACAACAATCGAGTAATGATTAAATTAGAAGATTGGGTTTGGGATTCTCTACAATTTATCGCTTTATTAAAAAAGGAAAAAGCTTTAAGCCTTGATGTTACGTGTTCCCCATTACCTTATTTCTATAAAATAGTATACTTAATGACTCAGTGATATCGGTTTATGAGTGTGTCCGTAAAAGTAGTTGAGATACTTTCATCAGAAGAACTTCGTCGTACCTTAAGAAGACTCGCTTCTGAAATAGTAGAAAGAACTCGCGATTTATCCCAATTAGTGCTTATAGGTATTCATACAAGAGGAGTACCATTAGCCAATTTATTAGCGAGTCAGATTGAAGGATTAGAAAATGTAAAAGTGGCAGTAGGTGCCTTAGATATTACATTTTATCGCGACGATCTCGATAAAATCGGATTGAGAACTCCAGCAAAAACTCGCATCCCTTTTGATTTGACAGGGAAAATCGTCGTACTTGTTGATGATGTGATATTCAAAGGAAGAACCGCTCGTGCTGCTTTGAATGCAGTAAACGAATACGGCAGGCCAGAAGTAATCCGTCTCGCTGTTTTAGTAGATAGAGGTCATCGTCAAGTACCAATTCACCCAGATTTTATTGGTAAACAGCTACCAACCGCAGCAGAGGAAATTGTAAAAGTTTACTTACAAGAAACTGACGGCAAAGATGGGGTCGAATTGATTCAAGATTGATATGTAATTGGTAATTGGTAAGCGGCAGCGCGTTGCGGGGGTACAAAGCCGTTGTAGCGACTGCTGCCGACTTGTAGCAAGTGTTGTTAGCGGAGCGTCTCCCGTTAGCGGCTCATGAGCGTACCTATTTGTATTGCGTGCCCGGAGGGCATAGGGAGATACCCGAAGGGTAATTGGTAATTGGTAATTCATAACTCCTAACTCCTAATTCCTAACTTTGACCTTTAACCTTCAATCTTCTACCTGTTTCCCATCACCGGGCTTGCGTGATGATGTACTAAATACCATTTACCACCTAGCAATTCAAATACATTGGTGGCTAAAGATTGTGCTTCCATTCTCGAACCTTTGATGACCTGCATCACGTTTTCAACTAGCACAACATAGGCAATATTTCCTCGAATTTCTGTCGAAATGACATCTGTATTTATTTCGATATAAGGAGTATTTTGAAAAATATTTACCCAGGAATTATTAACTTGTTTCCAACCACGAAGTATATTCCATCCAGGGTGAACGCAAAGGCTACCAGTTCCTTGCGACCAGACTTCACTCATCGCATCAATATCTTTTTTCTCGAAAGCTCGGTAAAAGGCTTCGTTTGCCGCTAATATTTCAGAACGCTGTTCGGTCATGGTAGGGAGTAGGGAGTTAAGAGTTGGGAGTTAGGAGTTAGGAGTTAGGAAGAGGAAATTGATAATTGGTCACTGATAACTGATAATTGTTCACTGTTAACTGTTAACTGTTAACTGTTAACTGTTTGTTTTGATATTACCAATCGTTTGTAACAATTGCTGTGCAGTGTAGGGTTTTGATAAAAAAGCTTTGATGCCAGTTTCGGTAATTGCGTTAATTTTCTCGTTAGATATAAGTCCGCTGACAGCAATAATTTTGACTTCAGGATTAATTTTTCGTAACGTGCGAATGGTTGTTAATCCATCCATAACTGGCATGATAATATCTGTTAAGACAACTGATATTTCATCTCTACGTTCTGCATACAAAGCGATTGCTTCAATTCCATCGCTGGCTGTAATTGCTTTATAATTATAGCTTTCTAATGATTTTTTTGTAATATCTCGAATAGAATCTTCGTCATCTACAACTAAAATTAATTCTCCTTCGCCTTTGGGAAAATCTGCTTCTAGTTCTTCGGAGCGTTCATTGATTTCTTGGGCTGGTAAATAAACTTGAAAATTGCTTCCTTTATTAATGTCACTTTGTACGTTAATAAATCCTCCGTGACTCTTAACAATACCAAGTACTGTGGAAAGACCCAAACCCGTACCTTTCCCAAGTTCTTTAGTTGTAAAAAATGGTTCAAAAACTCTATCTAAAATTTCTGGAGAAATACCAATCCCAGTATCGGCTACAGAAATCATCACATAAGAACCGGATGATGCATCAAGATGCATTTGAGCGTAGTTTTCATCTACTACAAAGTTTGTTGCATAAATAGTTAATCTACCACCCTTTGGCATAGCATCGCGAGCATTCACGCATAAGTTCATCATCACTTGATGCAGTTGAGTTGCATCTCCTAAAACCATCCAAAGTTCCTGAGCTATCTCCTCTGAAACTTCAATGGTTTTAGGAAATGTCTCTGCGATAACTTGCTTAATTTCATTTATTAAATGCTTTGGCTGCACTAAAGTGCGATCGCCTTCCATTCCACGGGTAAAAGACAGCACTTGTTTAACTAAGTTTGCCCCACGCTTGGCATTGTTGATTACTATTGGTAAAAGTCGTTTACTTCGCTCATCATGCAGTTGCGATTCTAATAATTGTGCTGTCATTAAAATCGGTGCTAGAACGTTATTAAGGTCGTGAGCAATACCGGAGGATAAGGTGCCGATACTCTCTAATCTTTGAGCGCGAAAAAATTGTGATTCAAATTGTTTTTTTTGCGTTATATCAGTATTTACCACTAGAATAGCTTGTGCTTTATTTTCGTATTCTTTTAATAGCGTCCATCGACTTTCGACAATAATTTCTTTGCCAAATTTTGTAGTTTGATAAAGTTCACCTTCCCACGAACCTTTTTTTACTAAGGTATTAAGTGCCGATCGTATTAACGATATTTTATTTTCTTGCCAAATTTTTGCGGTTTGTCTACCAATAGCTTCATTTTTATGACAACCATAAAGACGTTCGGCAGCTTTATTCCAATATAATATTTTGTTATCTAAATCCCGTACAAAGATTGCATCAGTGGCAACATCAAGTAATGCTGCTTGTTCGCGAATTTTTTGTTCGGCTTGTTTTCTTTCTAAAGCGTAACGAATAGAACGTTCTAATAAAGGTGCATTTAATTGACTTTTTTCTAAATAATCCGCAGCACCTGCTTTCATCGCTTCAATATCTATATCTCTATCTCCCCTACCAGTAAGCAAAATAATTGGGGAAGAACATCCGCATTCAATTGAAAATTTTAATAATTCTAATCCGTTTTCTGCTCCCAAACGGTAATCTAATAAATAAATATTATGTCGTTGCGAGGCTATTACATCTTTTGCAGCTTGATAATTATTTAACCATTCAAGTTCGCAGCTACCTAACTGAAACTCATTCAACCAATCGCGAATTAAAATATAATCATCTTCATCATCATCTACCAACAGTACTTTGATGGGATTATCATTCATATTTTACCTCCCACCGCTTAGTACGGTAGTTCTACAGTATCAAACCAGTATTTACCTATACTTTTCATCACTTCAACTAAAGAAGCAAAAGTTACTGGTTTAATGATAAAAGAATTTGCGCCCAAATAATAAGAAAGTTGAATATCTTCTTCTGCTTTTGAGGTTGTGAATATTACGACAGGAATCTGTCTAAAAGTAGGATTAGTTTTGATTTCTTTAAGTGCTTCACGCCCATCTTTTTTAGGCATATTCAAATCTAATAAAATCAAACCAGGGGGTGCTTCATTTTCAGGGTTCGTATACTTTCCGCGCTGATACAAATAATCCATTAATTCTTCACCATTTTTGACAATATGCAATTGATGTTGCATATTGCTTTCTATTAATGCCTCGCTAGCTAACATACAGTCATCTTCATCATCATCAGCCATCAATATCAAAAAATTTTTTTGTCGATCCTCCACTAGTTATTTTCTCCTTTAAGCATGGTTTAGGAATCAGTTAGTTATTAAATTGCAACAAAACGTCCAGTTTTCTTTGCATAACTACCATTCTTACATCCGGTATGATAAACCTTTTTCGAGAAAGATAAAATTAGGGAGAGGGGATGGGGGGAGATGGGGAGACAAGGAGAAATTAGTTCCTAACTCCTAACTCCTAACTCCTAACTCCTAACTCCTAACTCCTAACTCCTAACTATTCCCAATTATTAACTTGGAATTGTGAGAATAAAACTTGCACCTTTTCCTGGTTCGCTTTTAGCTGTAATGCTTCCTTGATGTCGTTCGACTATTTTTCGACAGATGGCTAAACCCATGCCGGTACCTTCGTATTCAGTACGTCCGTGTAGCCTTTGAAATACGTTGAATATTCGATCTAAGTATTTTTCTTCAAATCCAATACCGTTGTCTTCTATGATAATTTGGCAGTATTCAGAATTGAGTTGTTGATTTTCGGATTTTTGACTATATATTTTTACTATTGGCGGCTGGTTATCTAAGTGAAATTTTAGAGCATTACTTATTAAGTTTTGTAGCAATTGACGCATTTGCAGCGGATCGGCTTTGATAGTTGGTAATTCGCCGATTTCTATACGCGCCTCGGTTTGGGCGATGCGTATTTCTAGATCGGATAATACTTCTTGAGTAACCCGTGTCAGATTTACCTCTACAAAGGGTTGTGCCCTAGTGGTTATTCGCGAAAGGGTAAGTAAATCTTCAATCAAGACTTGCATTCTTTCGGCTGCATTCTGCATTCGTTGCAGATAGTCGTATCCCTTATCTGTTAAGGCATCTTGGCAGGTGGCTTTGAGGCGATCGCCAAATGCTGTAATTTTACGTAATGGTTCTTGTAAGTCATGGGAAGCAATAAATGCAAATTGCTGTAATTCTTCGTTGGAACGGGCTAATTCTTCTCGCTGACGGGTTTCTTGTTCTAGCAGTTTGGCTTGTGAAACTGCTATACCTATTTGGTCGGCTAATTGTTGCAATAGCTCGGTTTCCCATTCGCTCCATTGACGGGGACGGGCACATTGATGAGCAATTAGCAATCCCCAAAGTTGATTTTGGACAATGACGGGAACTACCAAGTTTGATTTTACGTTAAAAGATTTGAGAAATTCTGCATGGCAAGGTTTGATGTCGGCTTCTTCGATATCGGTAATAGCGTTAACTCTACCTTGGCGGTATTTTTCAATGTATTCTCTACTAAAGCAAGCGTCGTCAATATTTTGCCCTAAAACTACGGGTAAACCCGGAACAACTGCTTCTTTAAGTGCTTTCATCGTACCGTCTTCAAATAATCGGATAATTAATACGCGATCGGAATTCAGCAGTTTTTGTACTTCGGTAACGCTGGTTTGAAGAATTTCGTCTATTTGTAAAGAAGTGCGAATCTTAAGAGTGATATCGGAGAATAATTGACTACGCAAGTTTTGCCGAACCAGTTGCTCTTGTACGCGCTTGCGTTCTGTAATGTCCATCATCGCGCCAATCATCCTTCTTGGTTCTTGTTCTGCATCCTCGCGAACAACGTAACCGCGATCGAAAATATGAGCGTAGGAACCATCTGCACGACGAAAACGATATTCATTTGACCAAAATGGTTGAGCGCTTTCTACAACTGCCTGAATGTCAGCAACAACTCTACGTCTATCTTCCGGATGCACGCGCTCGTACCACCAATCAATGTTACGTTCTATAGATTCTGCCGAATAACCAAACAGCGTCTGCATCGAGTCATTCCACCACAAATTATTTGTCAGCAAGTTCCAATCCCAAACGGCATCGTTTGTAGCACGAGCGAGGATTTGGAAACGCTGTTCGCTTTGTCGTAGTTGTTCTTCTGCTAATTTACGTTCTGTAATATCTGTATGGGAACCTGCCATCCGAACTACATTCCCACCCGAATCCCACAATGCTCTCGCTCGTTCTAAAATCCATTTATAACTTCCATCTTTACAGCGGAGGCGATGCTCGCTAATGTAAAAAGGAGTTTTATTATCAAAATGGTTTTGAATCGTTTGCATTTGCTTCTCAACATCGTCGGGATGCACCAAATTGAACCATTCATCGACATTATTACCAATTTCGGAGTCTTGATAACCAAGAATTTCTTTGGAACGAGTCGAATGAAAAACTTGTTCCTGTTTGATATTCCAATCCCAAATTCCATCATTAGTACCTCTTATTGCCAATTGCCACCGCTGCTCGCTTTCTCTAAGCGCATCTTCCATACGTTGACGTTCGATAGCTGTAGCTAAAACATTGGCGATCGCTTGTAAAAAAAAGATGTCATCTCTACCAAATCTGCGTTTTTTAGTAGTATGCGCTCCCAAAATTCCAAAAGGGCTGTCTTTGCCGTGAATAATTACCGACAAACCGCTAACTATATTATGGTCTAATAAAAATTGCGGACCTTGAAAGCGCCTTTCATCTGTCAAATCTTCCACAATTACAGCTTCTTGGGAATTAATGGTATAACCTGCTTGCGAATTTTCAACAGCACTTACTATTACTGTTCCTACAAGCCCAGAATGCCAACCCACACCCGAACGCAACAGTAACTCATTACCCGATGGCAATAATTCCAAAATCTTAGAGTATTCCACCTCAAGACATTGTGCAATGGTGGTAACAGCTTGGTGCATCAGACTATTTAAATCCATCCCCGCGAGTGCTGCTTGAGAAAGTTCGGCAACCAATGCTTGTTGAGATGCATGAACTTCCAAAGCTTGTTGCGCCTTTTTGCGATCGGTAATATCCATGTCAATTCCCGACATCCGCATCGCTTCTCCTCTTGAATTACGAAAAACTAAGCCCTGAGAAGCCAACCAGCGAATAGTACCATCGGGTAAAACCACGCGATATTCAATGTTATATTCTCCTCCGTCTTCAACCGCGCACTGCACGCTGCGATTAATTAAATCTCTATCTTGAGGATGAACAAAACTAATAAAGCTTTCAAAAGTTTCATCAAAGCTTAAACTAGCTTTACCTAATAGCGCTTTGATAGTATCCGACCAAGTTACTGTATTACTAACAATATTCCAATCCCACATACCCATATGGGCAGCTTCTAATGCAATTCTTAATTGTGCTTCTTGAAATTGTGCTTGTTCGGTTTGCTGCCGTAATTTTTTTATGGCTCTACTAGCTTCTAGCAGACGGCGCACCCGTTGACGCAATACCAGCCATTGAATTGGCTTAGTTATATAATCTGTTGCACCAGCATTAAAAGCTTTTTCTACAGAACTTTGCTCGTACAGAGCAGTAATCATTAATATTGGTATATCTTCGCCACCAGCAAGCTCGCGCAATCGCGCACAACATCTAAAACCGTCCATTTTCGGCATTAAAGCATCTAGCAGGATCATCTCCGGTTGTAACTGAGTATAAGCGGCTAAAGCTTCCTCTCCATTACCAGCTTCAGCTACCCAATATCCCGCCGATTTGAGCAATTCGCGCAACTGCATCCGCGTTAAATTATCATCATCTACAACCAGGATTAGATTATTCATGTTTACAGTGAGCAGTGAGCAGTTAACAGTTAACAGTTACCATTAATATTAAACTCTTAACTCCTAACTCCTAACTTCTAATTCCTAACTCCTCTCCCCAATTTTTATTATTTCAAAACCGAATGTAAAGTTGTTAATAACTCTCGTGCGGTATATGGTTTGGGTAAAAAAGCTGTATATTTAGAAGTTTTATCAAAAGGTACTTGTTCGCTGGTTGCTAATCCGCTAACGGCAACCATACTTAGGTAAGGATTCATTTTATGTAATGTGCTAATCGTAGTTGCACCATCCATATTCGGCATCATCATGTCAATTATTGCTGCACTAATTTTATTTTTATGCTGAGCATAAAGTGCTATCGCTTCAATTCCATCGTTAGCAGTCATAACTTTATAATTGTACTGCTCTAAGGTAGCCAAAGTAATATCTCTAACTGACGGTTCATCATCAACAATTAAAATTAATTCGTCGTTTCCTAAAGGTGTTTTTAAATATTCAGTTTGCCGAACTGCATTGGTGTTAGCTGCTGGCAAGTATATTTCAAATACTGTACCTTTACCTACCGTACTCGATACATTAATAAATCCATTGTGACCTTTAATAATCCCAATTACTGTTGATAAACCCAATCCAGTACCTTTACCAAATTCTTTCGTGGTGAAAAATGGTTCAAAAATTCTGTCTAATAATTCTTGAGGAATGCCAATACCTGTATCCGCAACACTAAGAACGACATAAGAACCTACTTCTGCATCAAGATGCATTCCGGCAAAATTGCGATCGATTACAATATTTTCCGTAGAAATTGTTAATTCGCCGCCATCTGACATCGCATCGCAAGCGTTCAAACATAAATTCAATAATACTTGGTGTAATTGGGTACTATCTCCCCATATAGACCACAAATCTTCTGGAATTAACCCTTTGAATATAATTGATTTAGGAAAAGTTTGTTCGACAATTTGCTTCATTTCCCAAACCAATTCTTTAACCGAAATTACAGTGCGATCGCCTTCGATTCCCCTAGCAAATGACAACACCTGTTTAACCAAGTTAGCTCCGCGTTTGGCGTTGTTTTCCACAATTTCCAGCATGGAATTTTCTTGTTGGTTGCGGCTTTTATTTCTGAGCAACTGTACTGACATTAAAATCGGTGACAGCACATTATTTAAGTCGTGAGCAATTCCCGAAGCTAAAGTACCAATACTTTCCATGCGCTGAGCGCGTAAAAATTGTTTTTCTAATTCTTTTTTTTGCGTAATATCTGTATCAACAGTTAAGATAGATTTGGGCTTCTGATGCTCATCTTTTACCAAAGTCCATCGACTTTCAACAATAATTTCTTTACCCGACTTACTAACTTTTTTTAATTCACCTTGCCAGGAACCATCCTGCAATACTTTATTGTAAATATCCTCATTTTTCCACGATAAAACTTCTGGCTGTAAAAGTTCATGAGCATTTTTATTGATAGCTTCTTCTTCGCTCCAACCGTAAATTGTTTCGGCGCTTTTATTCCACAGTAAAATTTTGTGAGATAAATCTCGCATGATGATAGCATCCGAAGCAATATCTAATAATGCTGCTTGTTCGCGTAGTTGATGTTCGGTATGCTTGCGGCTGGTAATATTTTCAAACATATGTAGCCGCGCAAAATCTTGATTATCTTGATTTTGTATTTCTCTCGAAAAACGGCGAATAGTACGACCATCGGGTAATAAAATTTCATCCTCGCAAATGCATTTTTCAATATTCTCGGGTTGGCAAGATTTAATAAATGCAGGAACTTGAGATGTTAATTTACCGCATTCTTCTATGATATCTTTATGCTGTAATATTCCACATTCGACCTCTTCTTTTAAATACCCAATACCCCAAATATCATAAAAACGTTGATTTGCATACAAAATATTTCCTGTCCGGTTTTCTACCACATAAAAAGCTAGCGGTGACACGCTTGTCATCGAACGTAAAAGTGTTTGTTTCCAGCGTAATCTTTCTTCCGCTTCTTTACGAGTCGTTATATCATCAACCAAATAAGCAAATCTAGGTATATCTTCCGAACAATTCCCGATCCGTGAAACCTTAGCTTTGAGCCATCTGCTACCATCTTGGCGATCGAAAGGATATTCAAAAGTGATAGAAGATTGAGTAGTTTCTGTCAGACGATAATAATCAATCCACTGACTTATCATCTGTGACGAAATCCCCATATCGCTAACAAAGCAGTTTCTCATTGCTTCAGTCGTCAAACCCAAGAAATCCGCCGCAGCAGTATTACCGGAAATGTGTAGAATATCATTTTCTCGAACCTCAACAATCCCCATCATCATCGGCGCACTATCAAAAAAGCTTTTGATAATACCTTCGCTTCGATCCAAAGCTTCTTTAGCTTGTTCGTATTCTGTTTTAATATCCGCTAATTTATTTAAACTAACTCGTATTTCTAATTGCTTCATCACCAAACGACTAATCGCTTCGAGTGATTCTACCTGCTCTTGTGTAATTTCTCGCGGTACCGTATCTATGGCACATAAAGTTCCTATAACCTCACCTTGAGGTGCAATCAACGGGATACCCACATAAAATCTTACCTTTGGTTCCGAAATAACCACAGCATTGGTAGCAAATCTTTCATCAGCTAGAGTATCGGGAATAATTAAAGTCTCACCAAGACTGACGCACAACGAACCAAAGCCTATATCTCTAGACATTTCTGAAACACTCAATCCCACTTTGGCTTTGAACCATTGACGTTTAGCATCAACGAAATTAATCAAAGCAATTGATGTTCCCGCAACTTGCTTCGCTAATAAAACCAAATCATTGAAAGCCTCTTCCGGTGCAGTATCAAGAATATAATACTGATACAAAGCTTTTAGCCTTAACTTCTCCAAATCAGAAATTGTTATGTTCATTCAATCTTTCCTGCTATTACTGAATTTCCTTTACGCTCGGAGAATCTTACTGTTATGTAGACTTCATTAATAGGAAATCAACCGGGATAGATTTTCGCCAAAGAAACTTTATTTATAGTGGGTACACAACTAAACATCTTTATATAGGTTATCTACAATTCCCCAGAGACAATTCCGTTACATAAACTATAGTAATATGCCTTAAGTCCAACAAAAAACAATGTTCTTCTTTAAGTATAATCACGCATAAAATAATAAATTTACGTGTTATTTGGTATTTTTTGCCAAAGAAGAAAAATCACTTAGCAATTATCAATTAAAACTTTTGTTCGCTAAAGGTACTTAGAAAGCATACTTGTGAACTCCTAACTCTTAACTCTTAACTCCTAACTCCCGTAGAGACGTAGCACTGCGGAGATCTCTACAACCCCTAACCCCCTCTTCATATTGTGTCTCGAATAGAAGACAATACACTTAAGTATTATAAAAAAAACGTAATGAACTTGCTGACTTCAAATAATTTTAATTCTGCGCTCAAACCCAGATCGGAAGATAATTTCGCGATTACTTTTGCACCCCTTTCACTTCCAGAAGTTTATAATTTAGCCGACCATCCAGCCAATGGTGCAATTGTGTTAATGAGTGGAACAGTTCGCAATCAAACCGATGGAATACCAGTAATTTCCTTGGAGTACCAAGCTTACGAACCAATGGCAATGCGGGTGTTTTATCAAATTGCAGATGATATTAGAAGAAAGTGGACGGATACAAACCGTGTAGTAATTCATCACCGCACAGGACACTTAAAAATCGGTGAAATCAGTGTTTTAGTCGCAGTAGGTTGTCCCCATCGTTCGGAAGCTTTTGATGCTTGTCGTTACGCCATTGATACTCTCAAGCATAATGCTCCTATTTGGAAAAAAGAACATAATCGTGATGGTTCCAGCAATTGGGTAAGCATTGGTGCTTGTGAAGTTGAAGAGTAAGAGATGGGGAGATGGGGAGACAAGAAAATGGGGGAAATTTTAACTCCTAACTCCTAACTCCTAACTCCTAACTCCCAACTCCTAACTCCTAACTATTCGCCGATCAAAAAATTATTGTCCCATCGTATTTCTTAACAAAGATCGGATTATTTTATTGAGCTTTGTAACTATGTATTACTTCTAAAGAATTATTCCTTTAGACTTATTTTTTAAAGAAAAGTTTTTGAATAAACGCGCCATGCATCAAATAAATTTTGTCTGCCATGAATTTTTTGTAATGCTTTCGTTTTTTGCTTGCATTGCGGGTTTAGTATTGTTGTGGGATAAAGATCGGCTTGAAACCGAAATGCAGCAAACCGAAAAAATTCTGTTTAGAATGAGCTTTTCGTACTGGTTAGTTTATTGTGTTGCTTTTGGCATTGAGAAAACAGTTTTGCCGTTGGGGGAAGCTGTACTGATGAGTTTGAGAATGACTACAGCTTTGTCATATTTCCTAACATTCTCTTGTATTCTCTGCTTGCCATTACATAAATTTGCCATGCGAAGAATTCATTATTAGATAGTGGATAGTAGATAGTGGATAGTGGATAGTAGTTAGCACTTAAGAATATTGCTGGGCAACTAACAACTAACAACTAACAACTATTTCTTCATCGCAATAGAAATTGCATCTTGCAATTCAATTTGTTCCAAAGTAGTGAGGATAAAGACTTCTTGTACGGTTTTGCCGTGACGTGCGATAATTTTAAACCCACCTCTAATTGGAACAGATACTCGTAATTGCATATGAGGAGAGTGACCTCTTACACGACGGATTTCCCCTGGTGTTATGGTTTGAATACTATCTTGGTTGCAGAGACGTTCGAGAATAGGGATAAGACCGTTGATGTGAGTAGAGTGATTCCAAACGAGTCTACCGGATTTAGAGGTGGGTTTAGCCATTTTTTTACGCTGCCTCAAGAGGGGCCATTGTCAAACCAGCTCTACGGAGTTGCTGGTGATATAGTTCGGCTGGTTCTTGAGGTCCTACCCAAACAATCGCTTGTCCGTCATTATGTATTTGATTGGTGAGTTCCCAAGCGCGATCGCCAGTCATTCCGGGAATATATTTCATCAAGCATTCGGCAACGTGACCAAAAGTATTAAAGTCATCATTAAGGACAATAACTTTAAAATTGGGATATGTTTTGCGGGTAACTTGACCCGAACGCTCGGGTGCTATAGTTGGTGCATTAGCCATCCCATAAAAACTAGCCGATACTTTAGTAATCATAAAAAATTTACTACAGATTTACATAAAATGCATTCCAAATAATTAGTTTAATGCATTGTTAGCAATGAGTGGTTATCAGTTATCGATTATCAATTATCAATTATCATCCTCCCGATAATAACTACTGATGAGCATATTATCTGAAAAGTACCATTATCTTGCAAAAGTTTTCATCAGAAATGCCCGACGGACGATTGAGTAAGCGCTGCCGTTATGGAATACCTAAAAGAACTGATAATTGATAACTGATAACTGATAACTGCCTACTTATCTCCAATCATTCCAGTTTTCATTGAAAATTGAAGTATCGGGGAAAGCAGTCGGGTTGTTGTTTTGTTTTAACAAGCGTTGTAATTGAATTAACTGAGGTTCAATTCTAGGTAATTCATCCACCAATTCGTAAGGTGCGACATTATTTTTCAGTGCAAAAGCTGCTGTAGTTCCCGCAGCTGCTCCGGCAGACCATTCAAAGGAGTGTACGCGATAAGCAGCAGCAGCAATGTGGCTTGTAGCAATACTCTTACCAGCTACTAGTAAGTTATCAATTTTTTGAGGAATCATTGCCCGCAGCGCAATTTGAAATGGATAAGCTTGTCCAGCACCGCGTCTTTCACCTTCACGTTCGGTATTTCCTGGGGCTTCTGGAGGACTTTTTGTCATGCAGGGATGAAAATCAATTGCGTAATGTCCAATACCTACCGAATCAGGGAAAACCGTAGATCGAGTCCGTCTGGCTACGTCTTCCGGACGCTTCTGACCACTAAGAACTGATATAGCTTCTAAACCCGCTAAAGAAGCTTTAAGCCGACGATACATTCTTGCAGGTAAAGTATTGCGGTAATATTCGTCATTGTAATCGCGGCGAGAAATATCAATTTCTTCGATAGAAAAACCTTGGGGATGTGCATAACCAGGGCGACCAATTATACGCCTTCCTTCTCGCATATACGGATATTTTGATAAACCGTGAGCCGTTCCCATTGGAGAATTTAAACCTTTGAGATAGCGATGATTTGGATGTAGTTTCTTTACACCTTCACCAAGTTGAGAATCCGTAGTTCCCCTAACCAACCAGTAAAAATACCCTTTGGAAATTTCCTCACCTTTACGTAAAGCGTCGGTTCTGAGTCCTCCCATCCAGCTACCAGGATTTAACTGTCCGCTGGCTTGAAGTTGCCCACGAGTATAAATCAGATTGTCTTGTGCGGTTCCCGGACGGTAATCGTTACCCCAAGTCCAGTTTTGCATGGAAATGTCTCCAGGAGTCGGAGCAGTAAAGTTGATACCACCGAATTTCATCGGTTCGCCCTTTTTAGGACTCCAAATACGACGATAGGTATGCACTAACTCAAAGCTAGCTAAGCGTTTTAATTCATAGCTGTAGTAAGGAGAATATTGAGGATAAAAGCTCGGCATCTCATGCTGTTGAGGATCTTTCGTAGTCTCCATTGCAAAGGTGTAAGTAAAGCCTTGAGTGCAGTAAGGGTCATTTGTAGCACTCGAAGAAGAAGGCTCGGTGGAAGAACGTGGATCGATACCAAGCCGATAGGGAACATCTGCAAGCCCAATAATTTCGCCGGTTTCGCTAGCGTCTATTACATACCAGCTAGGAGCATCGCCATTTTTTGCTTGCTTAGGAACAAAGCGGACAATAGATTTACTCAAACGCGAAGAATCTTCATAAGTATATGCATCTTCGATGGTTTGAGATAAAGGAAAAGTATTGATAGGAGGTGCCCCATCTGCCGGTTTGTGTTGAATAGCATAAGCGGCATCAATTATTTTTCCACTGTTAGCAGTTTCAAGTTCTTTAATAACAGTGTTAGGAAACCATTGCAGTTTTCCTCTACCTTTTCTAGTCGCATCTTTAAGCATTGAAACCAACACTTTATGACCGTCGCGAGGAAGAAAGCAAGAATCCGAAACCCAACAGTCACCGGGATTTAGTTCACCGTAAGTTTGGCGAATGCGTTTTCGTAAGTCTAAATAGCCGCGAGAATAAAATAACTTTTGACGTTGAGTAGGACGTTCATCGAGTGCCGATGTTCCTTGAGAGGAAATTTGTCCTCCCATCCAATCAGTTATTTCTGTTATACAAACTTCTTTTCCTGCAAGTAAACCTTCATAAGCTGTAGCTATTCCAGATAGTCCACCGCCTACAACCAAGATGTCACATTCTACCGTTTTATCTGGGCTTCTTGATGGTGCAGCAGCAACAGATAATGGGGTTAAAAATGAAATAAAAGTAAGACTTAGAGTAAGTAAAGATAGCGAGCGTTTCATTATTAGCAAGTTCCGTTCAACTCCTGTAACAGTTTTAGACGCTACCATTGCGGAAATGTTTACCGCAAGGGTTAGAAGAAGTAAATAAAGTAACTTAGTTTACATCTATGTTAATTTTCATTTCGTAATATCATAGATGAAATCTATGCATAATAACGCACAATAACGCTTATTGTTGCTTAAGAGTGTTTTAAGAAAAACATTCCGAGCAATTTTATTTATTGTAAAAAAAATGAAGACATAGTTTATGTTTTATAAAAGAAGGAAAAAATATAATTTTTTTAATTCGTTAATAGCTTATTGTTTATTCTTGACAATAAAAATATTTGTCTATATATTTAAAAACAATTTTTCATATATCCGAAATCAATTATATATAGGACTTACGTAAAAGCAACGTAATTCCGTCATTACGTTAGCGCAGCGTGTCCGATAGGACATGCGATAGCGACGTATTCAGCGTTCACCTTTCTGTGAGCCGCACCTTGCGGTGAACGGGTGAATGCTTCCCTACACTCCGTTCCGGTCGCAATGACAAATCCTCGTTGCGTAAGTCCTGATATAGTAAAATTTTAATTCTTCTAGTAAGAAGAATTTATTAACTTTGATTATGAAAGACATAAATGAAATAGTTATCATCTTTTTGGTGATGATAATTTTTGTTCCATTCACTGGCTTAACTTGCAGTTTGCATCAAGGTAACTATATTAAAGTAGTGTTATTAACAGCTTGCTTAACAGCTTTAAATTAAACTTGATTAATATAATACAGCGTTGGATAGCTCTGATATTTTTTGGTTAGTAACGAACATCTTTTTTTTTATAAAGCGTCTATTATCATGATTAATTTCTTCTCCCAGCTGAAAATTCCTAATTTATAATGCTTGGTTTATATATTAAGCCAAGTACTTACTTATATTTAAATTCTTGAGACAATCTAAATCAGAACTTATTCAAACCAAACTTGTCCTTGCGACTGAAACGCAGTGTAGGGAAGCAAACGAGCGCTCCTAGGGAGATGACCCATATCTCCGGCTCGTAATGACGTAATTTGGTCACTTTTGAGTAAGTCCGTTCTATAAATATACAAAATTTTAATTTAATCGTTTACATTTGCTTTCTTGACTTTAATAACAGCTTTACTACTCAATCGCACCTGCGTGAAAATCATTTTCTCTGTCTAATACTTTACTCGAAAACATCTAACCTATTTATACTCATACATACAATTAAGTAAGTCGGCGTTAAAAATTCAAGGTATGTTATTGCGAGTAGAACGAAGTTAAACGTTCGCGGAGCGTGTCCGAAGGACTCGCATTCACCTGAAAGGTGTGGATCATCACAAGGTTTTGAGCTATCTTTACATTCTGCTACAGAGTTAGATTTATTTGTGCCGACTTACTTATGCTGATATGTATAAGCACAAGCAAGTATATTTTAGGACTAAATTCTAAGCTATCAATGGTATTAAATTAACGTATAAATATTTAATTTTCTTTTCCTTTTGTAATAGAAAGCTATTCATCTCAAAATGTACGGGACTAACACTACTTTGAAAAAACTGGAGAATAAGACCTTCAGCCTGGGTAGTTTAAACCAGAAGGAATACTATTGTGTAGCCTCAGTTAAGCTTTTTCAACTTTCTACCTTTGAAAGACTTATTATTTGCAAAGGTAAATAATAGATACTTAAAACACTTGACAACTTGAGAAATAGAATATAAATGTATTCAAGTTAACAAAACTAACGTTAATACAAAAAAATGTTGTAAGTCGGAAACACTACACGTGAAGTGAAGCGTCTGTTTTTAAGCAGAAGCAATAAATGTGTTTATAGATGTATGAATAACGAGGCTAACCTAGCTACAAAACATTCGGGGCTACTCTATTCAATTTTTAAAGGTGTAAAAGCCAATCTTGGTACCAGAATGGTGCTGGGTATTGTTAGTGCTGCCCCTATCGTATGCACCACATTTGCATCCGAAGCCGCGCAAGTCCAGCTAAATCCATCGTCACCCAAGTTAGGGGACACAATATCGGTGATGGTAACTCCCGACGATCCCTCTAATGGCCGTAATTTACAAGTGACTAGCAACGGGGAAACTTACCCAGTATTTCAAGTTGCACCAAATCAGTATCGTGCGTTTATCCCTACAACTCCACTACAAAAACATGGAAGAAAAGTAATTCGTGTTTCAGGAGATGGAACAACGCGAAACTTGGCTGTATGGGTAAAAAATCGGAGATTTCCTGTTCAAAGAATTACTTTACCCCCTGGCAAAGCTGGTGTAAAAGCAACACAACTTGAACTCGATCGAGTCAAAGCTTTTAAAGCACTTGTTACACCACAAAAATATTGGAACGGTTTTTTCCGCCGACCAAATAATTCACGTATTAGTACAATCTATGGTGTTCGTCGCTACTATAATGGTAAATTTGCAAATGACTATTACCATCGCGGCGTTGATTACGCAGGTGGCTATGGTTCACCCGTAGTTGCACCAGCTGGTGGTCGTGTTGCTTTAGTAGGTAAAGAATCCCAAGGTTTCAAAGTACACGGAAACATAGTGGGTATCGACCACGGGCAAGGAGTAGCCAGCATTTTTATGCACCTGAATGGGATTAACGTCAAAGAAGGCGATATGGTAAAAGCGGGCCAACTGATTGGCGGCATCGGTTCTACTGGTGCTTCTACAGGTCCTCATTTACACTGGGGTTTGTACGTTAACGGACAAGCTGTAGATCCAGTACCCTGGCGGTACAAAGAAATTAAATAATGAGGATGTGATTCGTTACTTTTGTCAGTAAAATGTGTATTATTTACCCTTAGTGGGAAAAGTAATAAATTAAATTGGTACCGTCCTACCTTGCTTGGGTGACTGATAATAAAATGAGCGTTATGAGTATCGAAAAAATTGTAGAACAGGCTCTCCAGGATGGTTATCTAACACCAGCAATGGAAGCTGAAGTTGGGCGCATCTGCGACAATGCCTCCGAACTCTCTATAGAAGAGTACATGGCACTTGATAGATTAATGGGGGCATTGTTAACTGGTGAGGTAGTGGCGGTACCTCGCAAACAATTCATCAACGTTATGGAAGAGTTGGTATTAACGGAGGCGATCGCACGAGTAGCAGAAATTGAAGCAACTAGCGAAAGTTCACTTGATGTAGGGGATATTGCCGCTTATGCACTCAACCGTCTGCCGCCTCTGTATGCTACCACCGAAGAAGGTGCTGCTTACCAACGTCAAAGAGCTAAAGCGGAACTCCAAGAATTTATTTCGCAACAAGTAGGAGAAGCAATTTCTCGTTACTTAGACAGACCTAATTTCTTCCCCGAACGTCAAGCTATTGGTAAAAACACTGGTAATGAAGTTTTACGCCAAGTTAGTACTTTACTTCAGGCTTACGCCCCAAACTTTGAGCAAAAAAGTTGAAAAGTTGGGAGTTAGGAGTTAGGAGTTAGAAATTAGGAATTAGGAGTTAGTTATTCTTCTCCCCCATCTCCCCCCTCTCCTTGTCTCCCCATTTATTTACGCACTTGCACTGGTACTCCCAAGCTAATTTGTTCGTAGAGTAAGCGAACGTCGGGATTACGCATTCTTAAACAGCCATGAGATACGGGACTTCCTACGAGTTCCGAATCTGGTGTTCCATGAAAACCAATTTCGTTGTGTCCATCAGACCAAAAACCAATCCAACGCTCTCCTAAAGGACTCAAGGGTCCTGCTGCAAAGACTTTACCAGTAATTGGATGTTGCCATGCGGGGAACTCCTGCATATGCATAACTTCAAAAGTTCCTACAGGTGTTTCCCATCCTTTCTTACCTACACCAATCGGATAGCTAGCGATAACTGTATTTTGACGATACACGTAAACTCGGCGATCGCTTAAATCAACTAGAACTTGTTTCATCCCAGATGCATTTAGGCGCTTATTCGTTATTTTTTGTGGAGAGGCTAATACAGGTGCCTTTGATGATGACTTCGGTACAGATTTCGTCACATCTTTCCCCACAGAGACAAAACGTCTAATTTGTCGTGCGAAAAAATCTACAGGTTCTCCAGTGCTAACTTCACCCGAATTTTTTGCCGCGTTCGGTACTGAAGTACTCATTCGCCAATGAAGGGTTAAAGATAAAATTGCTGTAACAAAGCACAGCAACATCACTACACGCGCTAAAGAATCATTTCGTACCATTTTTGTGCCTCTATAAAGCCTCTCATACACACCATGAGTTATTTTAAATAATCTTTTAACTAATCTTAATTATTTTTCCTATCATCAAACATTTACAAACTCTTATATATTTATTTACTAATTTACCGCCTTTATGCGGGCAAACTAAGGCTATCCCGGTTTTACTATTACTTGTACAGCAAAAAAAATCAGAGTATAAGTCAATATCCGGAACTATTACGTTGTAATTACCAATCATTAACTCGGTGAATGGGAGATAAATTATGTTAGAGAAATTATTGCTTGCAGCAAGCATTACATTTTCCTTAAATATGTTCGTGCAAGTTCGAGTACCATCAAATAACGGTTTTGAAGGTACTTATCCTCCGTCTACAGATACAGCACCACAGATTTTAGTTAAGATGCTACGAGAATAAAACGACCAAAAATTACTTTTATAATCAGACTGTATCAAATCCTGTAGTTAATCGAACAAAACCTCAAGATAATACTTGTTTTTCACAATTTTTTAGAGAAATTTCATCAATAGTATGATTTGTCCTTCACTATAATAAATAGCGTAAAAATTGTACTCATAATATTTACATGGTGATTCGTTGATTTTTTACTCAGAAGGATAATTTGATTTGCTGAGAAGCTATTGCTAAAACTAGGATTATCGAACTATCGAGATTTGGTATTGCAAAATACCATTTTAAATATTTCCACATTCCATAAAAGCAGGCAGTTATGCAGAGTGGCACGCTCATAAATTCTTGTTTGCATCAAACAATATTTACCTTTAAAGCTCGTTATAGTGCGTGGAGCAGCCATTCTTATTCGCCCAAACTAACCCGTGATTTTACTGAAAATTTCCTCAATTATCTGTTCCAGTTGTAAATCCGTCACTTTTAATGGGAACTAACTGTACGTCATCAGGTCTAATAGATAGGGATGATTTAAAGCCAGTAAGATATATGAGTCAATCGATTACTGCATCTTGGTCTACGCTTGATGCCAGACTGCCCGAAGCACCAGTTGAAGTTGATAAACTTTCAAACCATGACCTGATTTTGCGCTGTCAGGCTGGAGTACGCCCCGAGCGTACTGCTTTTGCCGAACTGATGCGTCGCTATCAATCTCAAGTTGATAGAGTTTTATATCACTTAGCACCCGATTGGGCTGACAGAGCAGATTTAGCTCAGGAAGTCTGGATACGAGTTTTCCGGAATATTAGTCGATTGCAAGACCCCTGTAAATTCCGAGGTTGGCTAAGTCGTATTGCTACTAATTTGTTCTATGACGAGTTGCGTAAACGCAAGCGAGTTGTTAGTCCTTTATCACTTGATGCTCCCCGTACCTTAGACGATGGAGAAATGGATTGGGAAATCGCTGGCGATACTCCCGACCCGAAGAAGAACTTACAACAAGAGAATTTTACGAGCAACTACGCTTGGCGATCGCAGATTTGCCCGAAGTATTTCGTACCACTATAGTGTTGCGAGAAATCGAAGGATTGGCATACGAAGAAATCGCCGAAATGACCGGCGTATCTCTAGGAACGGTGAAGTCTAGAATTGCGAGAGCAAGATCCCGACTGCAAACTCAACTACAAAATTATGTAGAATCCTAAATTGCAGCGTTCATCCTCACATGATGTGGATTCTCCCGAATTATATTAATTAACACGCGATATTAAACGGTAGAATATAGGGTATCCGCCTAGCGGAGTAACCTTGTTATCTACACATACGAATTCTCGGTTTAAATTTGATATCAAATTCCTTCGACTTAAAATAAACGAAGAATACAACGATATCAAATCGTGTGTTGAAATATTCCAATATATTGCTAAAAGTAACGATAATTAACTATTTGTTAAGAAATATGTTGTGCGCGTGCCGTTGGGAGAAAATTCTCGTCAATTCTTAAACTTGCTTGCTGTATATACCCGTGTATTAATTGGTAATAATGTTAAGATGAATACAGAACATCACTTTGACGATTCCCGCTTGCGAAACCAGAAAGAATTGCGGGATGGGAACGACCGTAATACCAATAATTTAACGGGTGCTAAGAATATGGTGAAGCGCGATCGCTTCGAGTTATTAAGTGCTTACCTTGATGGTGAGGTAACTGCTGCCGAACGTAGGCAAGTAGAGGATTGGCTGGCAAATGACCCCTCAGTCCAAAGTTTGCACAAACGACTTTTATCACTGCGGCAAGGTTTTCGGAACCTTCCAGTACCGCAATCAGAAAAATCTATACAAGAAACAGTTGATAGCGTAATGGCACGGTTACGCCGTCGTAGTAGAAAGGCTTGGATGTTTGGAGGCGCTACCGTTGCTGCTTGTGTTATTGGTTCGTTAGCGAGTATAATTCCTAATAGCGAATCAGGAATGTTTCGATTTGCGAGCAATCCTTTAGAACAAACCCAGCAAAGTTCTTCAGAAGAAATGGCATCATTGCCGATGGTTGCTTTGAATGAACCACTGGTACAGATACCAAAAGCAAACCAAAGCCCTCAAGACGGAATAAATTAAACCCAAACTGTAGGTTTAAATTCTGAAAATTACTTAATTAACTTTTAGTTTTGATGTTAGGAGTTAGGAAATAAGAGTTAGGAGTTAGGAGTTAAGAGTTTAAGAACTTCTAACAAACAAATTACCATAAAAGATGCTAGTGCGAGCTTATAGTTCGCACTTTTGCGTTAAATCCCTTTAAAAAAGCATAATGTTTAACTTCTGCTCTAGATTTTATTGCCTAAAAATTTTATTCCTAACTCTTAACTCTTAACTCCTAACTTTTTAAACTTTTTCCACTCCACAAACCATCAGTTTGCGGAGTGCCTTTTAGTTGGTGGACTTTTACCAAACTCATAAAATAAACCCAAGCTAAACCAAGAGAATTATTTTCTAAATCAAATATTTCAACTTGTGTTCGGTTGTAGAGATTTTCTGAAGCAACTCTTTGAGGATGATAGTCTTCAAGTTCATCAAGATTATTTAAAACTTTTGAATCCTTAAACGAAAGCAAATATCCGTAAACCGAATTATTTCCTTGAGTCATCGCTGGGTATCCTTGAGGAAGCGCATATAGTTCCCCGAGAACCCAAGCTTTTTTTACATCTACCACCTCCGAAGCACAGTAGCATTCATAGTTTGCTTCACCAGGTTTGAGGGTGCCGTAAACAAACACCTGTAACAAGTCAAATTTTTTTTGTTTACACATATTTATTGGGAATTGGGCATTGGTAATTGGTAGTTGGTAATTATTATTTATACTTCCCCTCTCCCCCATGCCATTTGCTACGTACTGCGGGAACCTCCCTCCGGGTAAGGCTAACGCCTCGCTTCGAAGTCCGCGCTTTTTGGGGGACGGAAACCGACACCCCCTTGCCTTGTCTCACCGCAACGCAATGGCTCCTCTTCCCCGTCTCCCCATCACCCCCCAACAGCATCTACAATAGTTCATCAGACACGATTACAGTCGCAATCTTAGGAGTATTTTTGGTGGATACCCGATACAACCCAGCAGAAATTGAGCAAAAATGGCAAAATAAATGGGCAGAAGTTGGCATAGATAAAACCCCTACAGATAGTAACAAGCCAAAGTTTTACGCGCTGTCCATGTTTCCTTACCCGTCAGGTAGCCTGCATATGGGTCACGTTCGTAACTACACTATTACTGATGTGATTGCTCGTCTCAAGCGAATGCAAGGGTTCGTGGTACTCCATCCTATGGGTTGGGATGCTTTTGGCTTACCGGCGGAAAATGCTGCGATTAAACGGGGAGTACCTCCGTCAAAGTGGACTTATCAAAATATTGAGCAAATGCGCTTGCAGTTAAAACGTCTTGGCTTATCTATTGATTGGGATTGCGAAACTGCTACTTGTTCGCCGGATTATTATAAGTGGACGCAGTGGATTTTCTTGCAGTTTTTTCAAGCAGGTTTGGCTTATCAAAAAGAAGCAGCAGTAAATTGGGACCCCATAGATCAAACTGTATTAGCGAACGAGCAGGTTGATAATGAAGGTCGTTCTTGGCGCAGTGGTGCCATAGTAGAGCGTAAATTATTGCGACAGTGGTTCTTTAAAATTACTGATTATGCTGAAGAATTATTAAACGATTTGGATAAGTTACCGGGATGGCCCGAGCGGGTTAAAACCATGCAGGCTAACTGGATTGGTAAGTCTACAGGAGCTTATTTGGAATTCCCGATTGTGGGAATGGAGGAGAAAATCGCCGTGTATACTACACGACCCGATACTGTATATGGTGTGAGTTATTTAGTATTGGCACCAGAGCATCCTTTAACTAAGCAGGTGACGACATCGGAACAGTTAGAAGCAGTAGAAGCTTTTATCAAAGAAGTCAGCAACCAAAGCGAATTGGAACGCACTGCTGAAGACAAGCCCAAACGGGGTATTCCTACAGGTGGTAAAGCAGTCAATCCGTTTACTGGAGAAGAAGTTCCCATTTGGATTGCCGATTACGTGCTTTACGAATACGGTACTGGGGCTGTGATGGGTGTACCCGCCCATGATGTACGAGATTTTAAGTTTGCCAAGGAAAAGGATTTACCGATTAAGTTTGTTGTTGCACCTGCCGATAACAATGTAGAGACGCAAAATTTTGCGTCTCCAAATTCTGCGTCTGGGGAAAAGGCATATACAGATACAGGTGTTTTGGTAAATTCGAGCCAGTTTGACGGTATGGAGTCAATGCAAGCTAAACAAGCAATTGTGGAATATGCCGAAAAGCAAGGTTTTGGTAAAGCACGGGTACAGTATCGCTTGCGAGATTGGTTGATTTCCCGTCAGCGATATTGGGGGGCACCGATTCCCATCGTTCACTGTGACGATTGTGGTGCTGTACCAGTACCGGATAAAGATTTACCTATAGTGTTACCCGAAAATGTAGAATTTTCAGGACGTGGTGGTTCGCCGTTAGCTCAGTTAGAAAGTTGGGTTAATGTAGATTGTCCTAGTTGTGGGAAACCAGCGAAGCGGGAAACTGATACGATGGATACTTTTATTGATTCGTCGTGGTATTACTTGCGGTTTACCGATGCTAAGAATGATAAGCAAGTTTTTGATTCAACTAAAGTAAATAACTGGATGCCGGTGGATCAGTACGTAGGTGGTATCGAACACGCAATTTTGCATTTGTTATATTCCCGCTTCTTTACCAAGGTATTGCGCGATCGCGGTTTACTCAATTTTGACGAACCTTTCCAACACTTGTTAACTCAAGGTATGGTGCAGGGTTTGACTTATATGAATCCCAACAAAGGTGGTAAAGATAAGTGGGTTGCTTCTAGTTTAGTGAATCCCGCAGATCCTCGCGATCCAGAAACTGGCGAAGCTTTGCAGCAACTCTACACTACCATGTCCAAGTCTAAAGGTAATGGTGTTGCGCCGGAAGATGTAATCGCTAAATACGGCGTTGATACGGCGCGGATGTTTGTTCTATTCAAAGCACCCCCGGAAAAAGATTTGGAATGGGATGAAGCTGATGTCGAAGGACAATTCCGCTTTCTTAATCGAGTTTGGCGTTTGGTAACTGATTTTGTAGATAATCCGCAATCTTCTAAAAAATTTAAAAATCAAGATCCGAAATCCAAAGCAGAAAAGGATTTACGAAGAGCAATTCACACTGCAATCAAAGAAGTAAGTGAAGATGTAGACGGCGAATATCAATTTAATACGGCAATTTCGGAATTGATGAAGTTAAGTAACGCTTTAGCCGATGTTAAATGCAAAGATTCACCAATTTATGCAGAAGGAATTCAAACTTTGATTTTGATGCTCGCACCCTTCGCACCTCATATCAGCGAAGAGTTATGGCATTTGTTGGGTAAAGATGACTCAGTACATACCGCAAGCTGGTTAAAACACGATCCAAAAGCTTTGATTGCGGATGAAATAACCTTGGTGATTCAAATTAACGGTAAAAAACGCGGCGATTTACAAGTTCCAGCACAACTAGATAAAGCTGGATTAGAAAAGTATGCTCGTGAATCAGATGTTGCTCAACGGCATATCGAAAATAAAACCATTAAAAAAGTAATCGTAGTACCTGGCAAGTTGGTAAACTTCGTCATCGGCTAAAATAATTTCCACTTGTGCAGGTTTATTAATTGACACAACCGGGGGTAAAATCTCCGGTTTCTTATTTGGCTTCGTTTTTGGCAAACTTGTGACTAATCGGTTACATGGAAAAGCGCCTGACAGTTTTGCCTACCAAGCGCCTTGTTTGTATAAAGTTATACCATTCCACTTGTTTGATGCAACATTTGAACTCGACACTATTCCCATATAGATAGGGATTGCGAGAATAAGCTTATAGCAAACGTGTTGTGAAGTGGTATCACTCCTTGCACAAATATAGAATATCTTTTAAGACCGTTATCAGGGAATTGACTGAGTGACAGTTTGTCAACTGCCATAGTTAAAAACTGCTCAGCATTATCACCATCCACTGAGAACCAGGGATAAGAATTTACAAAGCCTTCACAAGGTAGAATCACTACGAAGATGGTATTGCTTATGGCTAGGGAGTGGGATGATGGGGAGATGGGGAGACAAGGAGAGTTAGGAGTTAGGAATTAGGAGTTAAGAATTAATGAATTTTAATCCTCAATTCCCTATGCCCAATGCCCAGTGCCCAATTCCCAGTGCCTAATTCCAAAATCTAAAATCTAAAATCTAAAATTTAAGATGAAGAATCGAATTAAGAAGGCTGTAATTCCGGCTGCTGGTTTTGGTACTCGCTTATTTCCAGCTACGAAGGTTGTTAAAAAGGAACTGTTTCCGATAATTGATAAAGACGGTAGGGCTAAACCTGCAATTCAGGCGATTGTAGAGGAGGCTGTTAGTGGGGGTATAGAAGAAATTGGAATTGTGACGCAATCGGATGATAAAGAGGTGTTTGAAAGTTATTTTAAAAACCCACCTAAACTTAAACTTTTTAACAAGCTTTCACAGCGCGATCGTGAATATTGTAAATATCTTCAAGATTTAGGTAGTAAAATTACGCTTTTGGCACAGGATAAGCAGGAAGGTTACGGACACGCGGTTTTCTGTGCCAAGGAATGGGTGGGTGATGAACCTTTTTTGTTGATGTTAGGAGATCATATTTATTCATCTGATGCCGAATCTTGTGCGCGTCAAGTTTTGCACGTTTACGAACAAGTTAATGGTAGCGTTATTGGATTGAATTATTTACCAGCGGAAATGATTCATAAAGCCGGTTGTATTACGGGAGTTTGGCAAGAACAAAATTCTATTTTACAAGTTACACAAATTTATGAAAAACCAACTATTGACTATGCGCGACAAAATTTGCGGGTGGAAGGAATGGGGGAAGATAAGTTTTTATGTATATTTGGTTTGTATGCGTTAACTCCGAAGATTTTTGATTTTTTGGAGGAGCATATTAATACTAATTTTCGAGAAAAGGGCGAGTTTCAGTTGACATCTTGTCTGGAGAAATTAAGGAAAGCTGAAGGAATGACGGGTTTAGTTGTTGATGGGAAAACTTTTGATATCGGAATGCCTAATGTTTATCGGCAGACAATGATGGATTTTGGAAATGGGGAATAGGGCATGGGGCATGGGGCATTGGTAATAGTAGGTTGGGTTAGGTGCCTTGATAAGATATTTTTTAAAATCGGAATTGATATTGCACCGTAACCCAACATTAACTATGGTTGTTGGCAATCGCAATGTTGGGTTACGACACGATTCAAGAATTCTCATTACAATTCAAATTGCCCGCTCGTGTCTAACCCAACCTACATCTATTCCCCAGAAAACATTTCTTCAGATATTATTCCTTCGGCTACTTTTGTAACTGAGCCTGTCATCTGAATTGAATAATCTTCACCAATTTCGATTAAAATATTTCCACCTGGCATATGTACGGTAATTGAAGAATCGCACAAACCAAGACGATGTGCAACTGCTGCTGCTGCACTGCTACTGCTTCCCGATGCTAACGTGTAACCTGCACCTCTTTCCCAAATTTCTAATTGAATGTTTTCTCGATCGAGTACTTTCATGAATTGCACGTTAATGCGATTTGGAAAAATTTTATGGCTTTCGATTAAATAACCATATTGCTTTGCTAACTCTGGTGAAATTTCAGGTAAAGGAATTACACAATGAGGATTTCCGATAGTGGCGGCACAAAATGTAAAGCTTTTATTGTCAACTGTAATATTTTCGGAAATTACTTCTCTACTTTCTCCTGTAACGGGAATTTCATTGCTCCAAAAGCTGACTTTTCCCATTTCTACACGCACGGTTTTACCATTATCTAAAACTGTTGATTTAACTAAACCTCCCTTAGTTTCGATAGTAAATGCTTCTTCTTTAACTAATTGCATATCCCATAAGTATCGAGAGAATATTCTCAATCCATTGCCGCTTTTTTCTGCTTCGCTACCGTCGGGATTAAATATTCTTAGTAAAAACTTTCCTTTCTCAGATAATAAAGGACCGAAAAGTATACCATCGGAACCAATACCAAAGTTCCGATGGCAAATTTGTTGAATTTGTTCGGTAGTTAATAATTTTGAAGTATCTTTAGGGTTTATAACTATATAATCGTTGCCGATTGCGTGATATTTATGATATTTCATAGAATTATTTAGTAATCCAATATTTAATATGGTTATTTGCAATGTGGATGTTGGGTTACGACACGATGCAAAAATTGTGTTTACAAGATTAGATTTGTCGCTCGTGTCTAACCCAACCTACAATTATTTCCAATGCCCAATTATCTAACAGCCGCTTCTAACATTTTTATTATTCCAGTATTTGCATCAATTTCTACTTCTATACCTATGGGAAGTGTAAATTTATCTCTAATATGTCCAATCATCGAACCATACCATGCAGGAATATTTAAAGGGCGAATATGTTCTTTTAATACCTGCATTAAAGTAAATGTAGGTTCTTTCCCCGGCTTACAATTGGTACATTGTCCGAAGACAAAACCTGATAGTTGATTGAGAATTCCGGCATTTCTTAATTGAACTAACATCCTGTCTACACGGTAAACATCTTCGCCGATATCTTCTATGAATAAAATACTATATTTCCATGCAGGTAGATAAGATGAACCCAACATTGAATTTATTACCGATAAATTACCACCGATAAATTTACCCTTGGCTTTACCTCGTGTAATTATTTCGCGGCTAAGTTTAGTCACTAAAGTATTATCCATTGCCACGGTTTGAGCATCAAATAATATACTTTTTACATATTTCAAAGTAAAATTATTCCAATTAGAAGTAGCTACTGGGCCATGAAAAGTTACAAGTCCGCTACGGGTAGTAATTGCTAATAATAAAGATGTAATATCGCTGTATCCCATGATAATTTTAGGATTAGCACGAATAGAATTATAGTTAAGTAATGGTAAAATTCTATTTACACCCCATCCACCACGCATAGCAACTATTGCATTAACAGTTTTATCGCCAAACATAGCGTTAACATCACGAGCGCGGTTTCGATCTTTTCCCGCTAAGTAACCGTATCTATCTAAAATATGTCTACCCGATTTAACTTTTAAACCTAATGCGGTAAATGTTTTTCGTGCTTCTTCAACGTCTTCGGAATCTACGATACCAGCAGGGCTAATTAATCCTACTGTATCTCCTACTTTCAGACGTGGTGGTTTAATGATGTTATTTGGCGATGTTGTAGCTTGAACAACAAATGATGGTATTTGGGTAGAGATAGTTGCTAAACCCAAGGTTGTGATAAATTTTCGACGATTGATATTCATAGTGGGAGTATATTATCATTTAGATCCCCCCAACCCACGCCACTTCCTACAACGGAGGCAACCTCCGCAACGGAGTGGCTCCCCTTTTCATAAGGGGGGCTATGCGTAAATACGATTTCAGCTTTTACTTTAAAATGCAGTCCTGTCTGAGAGCTAAGTGAAGAAAATTATAGTGATATGGAGAGATATTTAAGAAGAGAATTTGAATAATGGTAATCGCCCTCGAATCAGCATAAATTCTCAGCTTCTAAGAAATTTTTGACTGTTGATGGTTATAAAAAAAGTATGGTAGCATTATTTACCCATATCCAATGCAAAAACGCTGAAGGCAAAAGGTTAAAGTAGAATTCCTTCCGATTACTTTTATCTTTGCCTTTTTACTTTTTGTGGGAGGCAGCAGGCAACAGGCAACAGGGAATAGGTATCAATACTTGTCGGTTAAGAATAGATCCTCCCTAACCCTCCTTATAAAGGAGGGAATAAAGCCCCCTTTCTAAGGGGGTTTGGGGGATCTACATTTTTTTGATTCCTTAACCGAGCAGTATTGGAATAGGTATCAATTGGCTTTGATTAAAACTTCTCAACCTGTGAAATAGAAATTATGAAATTTTCCTACAGTTCCCGACAGGGTACTTAAACCGCTACAGTACAGATGGGACTGAAGTTATTGGGGATAGTTATGGCACGCAAGCGATTTATTATTGAAATGGGAATGGGTATAGATCAGCACGGGCAGGAACCAACTGTTGCTGCTGCCAGAGCCGTGAGAAATGCGATCGCGAACAATGCTTTAATCGGAGTATTTGAAGTTGCTGGTTTGAACGATCCAAATCAAATGATTGTAGAAGTTGAAATTGCCGTACCTTATCCAGAGCAGGTAAGAGAAGAGGAAGTTTTAGCAGTATTACCTTTTGGGCGTAAAAGCCTTACGGTTAAATCTGGAGGAATGGTGGTTGAAGGAAAAGCTATTGAAGTTTTGCAGGATAAAAATGACGAAATGTTGATTGCTGTAGCTGCGGTAACAGTTTTGATTGACAATGAAGGAAACAGTTAACAGTGAACAGTTAACAGTGAACAGTGAGCAGGAAGTAGGAAATTTATAACTCCTAACTCTTAATCTTTTAATCCAAAATCTAAAATCTAAAATCTAAAATTACCTGATGTCACCAGAAGAAATTGAAAGCATTGTCAATTCCTATTTAAAAAATATCTCAGCTATGAATGCCGAAGGCTGGGTAGATAATTTTGCTAAAGATGCTTTAAGTTACGATCCAGTTGGAGAGCCACCGACTTTAGTTCATGAAGGTTTTCAAGAATTCATCGGACAAATGAAAGCTGTGTTTGCAAAACTAGAAGCAACCAAAGAAAGTATTTTTATCGCGGGAAATGAAGCTGCCGTTAAATGGACGATGCGAGGAGTTAGTAAAACCCAGAAGCCTGTTACTTGTGAAGGTATTACGGTATTTGAGATTAATGATGCTGGTAAAATTCAAACTACTCGCGCTTATTGGAATCCAAAAACGATAATAGCCCAATTACGTTCTTAACGTCCGCGCTGTAAATCGTAAATCACCTTTTCTAAATACCAGCGTTCCGATTTTCCGGGATGCTGACGTTTCGCAGCACTAATCAATCTATCTGCTGTATTGTGGTGTACCAGATTTAATAATTTACGTCGAAGTTCTTTACATCCTCTATCGGATTTACCAGAATGATATCTGTTACCTTCACTCGGACGCTTTTTGTTTATTAATAACGTTAAAATAATCGCAATTACTATAAAGATTAAAAAAAAAGGCATTTTTCACCCCCATGCAAGCAGCCAGCAATATATAAATCAATATCTAAATATAGAATTCCCTCAAATAGTGGTTATTCTATCAGTTGATTAAATATTATTTTTCTAAGATAAAATATAAATGTATTTATGGCGGGAAAATCTTTGGCAGTAAGTCCTACGAGAAGGTAAATATTCACTGTTGAGAGTGGCTATGTTTCAAAATAATAGCGAAGCACTCCGAATTGAGGAGTTGTACAAATTAAAGCCAGTACACTTTGCTGACTTAATTCGAGCTGCACAATTAGTTTACGATCCAGGTAAAGGAGTTACTGGAGTTGAACCAAAAATTGATTGGAATGAATTTGGTATTCCCGATAATGTCGCCGAAAATCTGGAATTACTAGGTAAAGAGTTTCAATACTCATCTCCTCATGCACCTGTAGACCAAATTTGGCAAAAGTTAACTCCTGAAACTCGCGTCTGGTTTGTCGAGAATAAAGAAAAATTATGGCTTATCGAGGAATCTTTCCCCGCTTTGGATGAAGATTGAAGCTAGGAGTTAGGAATCAGGAGTTAGGAATTAGGAGTTAGGAGTTAGGAGTTATAAATATTGATAACTGAAAAGACAAAAAGCGTTCGGGAGTGTTGCCGTGTTTCCACCCCAAACGCTTTCTGTTTATCACTTGCTCCTCACACACAACCATAGGTTAGCATTAGTTTTTATAATGCACAAGTCTTTTACGTGACAGTTTGTAAATTGTACGTGTTTACAGTGAGCAGTTATCAGTAACCAGTAACCAGTGTAAATTCAGGTATAGAAGGGTTTTGGGATTTTTTATGCAAATTTAAAAACCCGGTTTTTTGGAAAAACCGGGTTTATTAATATCTTGAATTCTCATTATTTATAATTTCTATGTGGTTACTACGATGCTAAGAATAAAATTCTTCCAACTAACCACTAACCACTAACCACTAACCACTAAATAATTAAAAAGCAAAAAGCGCTCGGGAGTGTGACCGTGTTTCCACCCCAAACGCTTTTCACTTTGCTCCTCACACACACAAATATAGATTAGCACTAGTTTTATGAAATGAAAAGCATTTTTAACTACATTTTGTAAGTTTCAGTAATTTTCATGGTAAAATTTTAGTGCAAAAAATGCCTATTGCCGGTTAATACCATTGTTAAACCTAGTTGGTTGGCTGCCTTGATAGAATCTTGGTCGCGCAGGCTTCCACCAGGCTGAATAATCCCAGTAATTCCCGCCTCCGCTGCTGTTTTAACTGAGTCATCGAAGGGAAAAAATCCGTCACTAGCCAGAAATCCGCCTTTCGCTTTCTCTTCAGCTTGCTCTAAAGCTATTTTTACGGCTCCGACTCGGTTCATTTGTCCCGCGCCAACTCCCAAGGTGGTAAGTTGTTTACTAACCACGATGGCGTTGGATTTAACGTGTTTGCAAACTTTCCAAGCAAACAATAATTCTTCAATTTCTTTTTGAGTAGGTTTTTTATCGGTGACTATTTGCCATTTACTGCTGTCGGCTAAAAAGTCATCGGCTGCCTGCATCAGAAATCCACCTGCAATTACCTTGATGGTTTCTTTAGCCCCGCTTTGTAAATCTGGCAGTATTAATACCCGCAGTTTGGATTTAGCGGCGATTATTTCCTTTGCATCTTCTTCACAACCCGGTGCAACTACGCATTCTAAAAATGTCTTTGTTAATTCGGTTGCGGTTGCAGCATCGATTGGTTGATTTAAAGCGACAATTCCCCCAAAAGCGGACATTGAATCGGCATTAAAGGCTTTTTGATAAGCTTCTACTAAAGTATTCCCTAAAGCAACGCCGCAGGGATTGGTATGTTTGAGAACTACTGCTGCGGGATTGTCGGTAAACTCAGTGATGATGCGTCTGGCTGCTTCTAAATCGACTAAGTTGTTGTAGCTCAATTCCTTTCCTTGTAACTTGGTTGCAGCAGCCCATCCGCTAGCAGTTCCCGTTTGGTACCAAGCAGCGCTTTGATGGGGGTTTTCGCCGTAACGCAGGGATTGTAATTGTTTACCACTAAGGCTGAATTGTTGGGGAGCTTCTCAATCCTCGGAAACTTGATTGCTTAAATAAGATGAGATTGCTTGGTCATATTCAGAAGTATGCAAAAATCCTTTTAAAGCAGCCTTTTGGCGAAATTCTAAAGAAGCTTCACCTTTATTTTGACGCAACTCCTGTAAATATTCTTCATACTGCGCCGGGTTGCATAATACTGTAAGATGAGCAAAGTTTTTTGCAGATGCTCTTAACATTGCTGGGCCACCGATATCAATTTGTTCGACGGCTTCTGGTAAAGTAACTTCAGGTTTGGCTATAGTTTCTTCAAAAGGGTAGAGATTTACAACTACTAAATCGATGGGACGAATTTGATTCTCTTGTAAATCCGCCACATCTTGAGAATTATCTCGTCTGGCTAAAATACCGCCGTGAATTCGCGGATGTAGAGTCTTTACTCGTCCACCCAAAATTTCCGGCGAACCCGTATAATCGGCAACTTTAGTAACAGTCAATCCGGCTGCTTGTAAAACTTTTGCGGTGCCTCCACTGCTGATAAATTCAAAGTTAAACTCTTCTTGCAAACTTCGAGCAAGTTCAACTAAACCTGTTTTATTAGATACACTCAGCAGTGCTAGACGCGCCATAATTTATAACTTTCCTAGAATCTTAATTAATTAGTTGGGAAAAGAATATTTTAAGACTAAGTTGGCATTTAAAAATACGAAATTTTTTTGGGAATTGGGAATGGGTAATGGGTAATGGGTAATTGGGAATAATAAACAATATTAATTATGAAGCGGTTATTTTCGGAATTTTGATCAAAATAAAAATATACAGATAACTCGCAGCATTCTCAACAAGCCAAAAGAAACCTGGTTTGCGGAAACTCGCTACTCCCAATGCCCAATTCCCAATACCCAATTCCAAGTAATATTAGAAAGCAAACCGGATTTCTTCATATTCACTGATGACTAAGGCTTTGGATTTTATTGACGTACCACCAAATAATGGGGAAACTAAAAAAGGATTAATCGTTATCTTACATGGTTGGGGTGCAAATGCAGAAGATGTGGCATCAATAGTACCTTTTTTAGAATTACCGGGATATCATTTTGTATGTCCTAATGCACCTTTTCCTCATCCTCATTCACCTATAGGTAGAGCATGGTATGAACTGAGTCAGGATAATATGTATGAGGGATTAGCCCAAAGTAGGGAATTACTAATCGATTTCTTACAATCTTTAGAAAGTACTACCGGCATCCCCTTAAAAAACACAATTTTGAGTGGTTTTTCTCAAGGAGGGGCGATGACTTTAGATGTAGGATTAAAGTTGACGGCCGCAGGTTTAATTTCTATGAGTGGGTATTTACATTCAGATATCCAAAATCTTGAAGCTCCGGCGAATAATTTTCTACCGCCAGTGTTAATTATGCATGGAAAACAAGATCAAGTTGTGCCTTTAAAAGCTGCTCAAAAAGCACGGGATGCATTAGAATTACAAGCAGTTCCCTTGGAATATCGTGAATTTGATGGAGGACATCAAATTACTCCTCAAATGCTGGATGTCGCACGTACTTTCGTTCTGGGCAACCTTACCTAATTAAGGTTACAAAAGCTTTACAAAGTACGGTGAAATTCCGGAAGAAAATTCACGTAATTTGCGTCTACTAATGAGTAATATAGATTGGGCGGTTGCGTTAAACGCAAATAAACCCATGCTGGATGGTGTTGCTACTTACGGGAGGGGCTTAAAAATGAAGACTTTGACCATTTCTAAAACCGATATTGACACCATGACTGAACAAGAGGTGGATAAATTGGCGACACGTTTGGAACAAGACAATTACAGTAATGCCTTTGAAGGTTTAGATGATTGGCATTTACTGCGTGCGATCGCGTTTCAACGTCCCGAATTAGTAGAATCCTACATCCACCTTTTGGATTTGGAAGCTTACGACGAAGCTTAGTCAATTATCAGTTATCAGTTACCGTAAGACTTGGGTATATAAGTTTTACAATATTGATTGATAAACTGTTCACTGTTCACTGTTAACTGATAAATGAAAAGGGTGCTGATTGGTGTTGGTGGCGGTATCGCTGCTTATAAGGTTTGTGAAGTTGTTTCGACTCTCTTTAAATCTGGGGTGGAAGTACGGACAATTCTTACCAATTCCGCACAACACTTTATCACGCCTTTGACTTTTTCTACCCTTTCTCGTCAGTCTGCTTATACTGACGAGAATTTTTGGCATTCAAGTAATTCTCGCCCTTTACATATCGAGTTGGGAGAATGGGCGGATATTTTTTTAATTGCTCCGTTAACGGCGAATACTTTGGCGAAGTTAGCTTATGGAATGGCTGACAATCTTTTATTAAATACCGTTTTAGCTTCAACTTGTCCGATTTTGCTGGCTCCGGCAATGAATACCGATATGTGGGAGCAAGTTACGGTAAAACAGAATTGGCAAAAGATTTTAACTTTAAATCGTTTTCATACTTTGGATACTGCATCGGGTTTATTAGCCTGCGATAGAGTTGGTGCGGGAAGAATGGCTGGAGCTAGTGAAATTGTTAGTTACGTACAATCGCTGTTGCAAACTAACGGAAAACGAGATTTTTCTGGTAAAAAGGTTTTAATTAGTGCTGGGGGTACGCGAGAATATTTAGATCCCGTGCGGTTTATCGGCAATCCAGCTACAGGTAAAATGGGTTTGGCTTTAGCGCGTGCGGCTTTACATCGCGGTGCGGATGTGACTTTGGTACGTGGTGCGGCGAGTTGGGATATTCCTTTGGGAGTCAAGGGTATAACTGTAGATACTGCTGAAGAAATGCGTTTTCAGATGTTGCAGTGTTTGCCAGATGCAGATGTAATTATTATGTCGGCTGCCGTCGCGGATGTTAAGCCGAGGGAATATAGTTCGCAAAAGTTATCGAAAAAGGCGCTTCCGGAAGCCTTAGCTTTGGAGAATGTCGGAGATATTATTGCTGAATTGGCGAGTTGTAAGCGCGAGAATCAGAAATTGATTGGTTTCGCGGCGCAAACTGGGGATATTGTGACTCCAGCTAGGGAAAAGTTGCAAAGAAAGAATTTAGATGCAATTGTTGCTAATCCGATTGATGAAATTGGTAGTGGATTTGGTAGCGATACGAATAAGGCTATATATATAGATAGGAAAGGGAAGGAAGTTGAAATTCCGATGTGTTCTAAATTGGAAATGGCGCATCGGATATTAGATATTAGATATTAGATTTTGGATTTTGGATTATTTGCGTGAATAATGTCCCCTCACTCTGCAAAAGTGGGGCTACACAAACAAAGCCTGTAGGTTGGGTTAGGTTCACAAGATATAGTAAGAAAGCGAATAATCTAAATTTGAACCGTAACCCAACATTTTTCTTATCGATATTTTACAATTTAGCTAAAACCATCATGTTGGGTTACGACACTTGGGGTAAAGATTCTCGTTGCAAGTAAAATTTGCTGATGGTGTCTAACCCAACCTACTAACTATATGTCTCAAGCGAGCAAGATGCTCGCACTACCGTAATTGGATATTTTTTAATTTGGAAGTTCCTAATATCCTTTTTTCCCAAGCTTATGGGTGTAACACCTAAAAATTCCGTAATTATTAAGACTCATTCCCAGCAGATTGATTTACTTGCTCCTCAGTTAAACCCAACAACTCGCAAACCTCTTCAACGCTCATACCACGGGCTAACATTGCTGGTACAAGTTCTAATTTCGCTTCCTGTTTACCTTCTAGTCTTCCTTCTTCTTTAGCTTCTCGATAAACTCTAGTTTCTTCCAATTTAATTCCTAACATCGCTTCCACCTGTTCCCTACTCAAGTTGGAAAATTTATAAACTGCTAAGTACTTAGGCAAAATTAATTGTGTATTGTCATTGCGAGGAACGAAGCAATCCCAGGGTTTTGAAGATTTTAGAATGTTAAATTAATTTTGCACGGCTACTTATTGTCGTAATTATATCTAACAAGCTCTTCTGAGGAAGAATCCGGCTTTCTTCTTGTTTTACTCTCTCGATTAAACGTTTTGCCGATTCCACCACTTTGTTTTCTGAAGCAATGGTTAACTGCATCAAACTTATGCCTATACTTTGCTCGGCAGAATTATCTAATTCATCTAAATAAATTCGTCTAACTTTATCGCTTTCAAGTTGTGGTTGATGAATTGTTGTATTTTTTGGTTCTATAAATTCAAAAATTAATTCCGGGGAATGTTGAAAAATAGTATAAAAAATCGCATCTCTTCTCACCCTCCGGGTATGCGCTTCGCGCACGCTGCGCTAACGCCAGTTTGCTTATGCCGGGGAACCCGTCCACCGCAACTGGCTCACATTTTTCTCCAACTTGTCTGGAAATTTTGATATTTTAATTATTATCCTATAATTGAACAGTTTTATTTTATTTTTTGATTATGTTTAGCTATCAAATAACATCTTGTATAATTTTTTATTGGATATAAAATAATATTTTTTAATTAATAATCTTTAGATAAATTGATCAAATAGTGCGGTCTTTATAAAGCCATAACTTACACTACCGTTAGGCTGTTAGTAGTCGCTTGACAAAATTACGAGCTTGAAGTAACCTTTCGATATGCTGGAAGTACTCATATTAATTTAAAATAAAAATTAAAATAAGTATGAATCTGTTTTCAGTCTCTTTTCTAACACCAAAAAAGTCGTTAATATCTCACATTGTTTAATTGTAATATTTGTATCTACCCATATTTTTTTGTGAGAAAAAAAGCTATATATTTTGTATAAATTATCTGTATTTTAAGTATTATACTTAGTGCCTTTTTGATTTTTTTCAGAATTAAAAGGAACACTATTTATTGTTTGTAGTCTCTAATCTCTAATCATTACTAAAAAAGTAACTTTAGGGATAAATATTTATTGTCTAATATCCTGAAACTTAAGCTAACTTCGGGTAATAAGATAAGCGGTAGTCTTATAACTATGAAAATCTGCCAGAATCCTAACTGTTCTAATCCTTTTAATTCAAATGGTAATCGGTTTTGCGTTGGTTGTGGTGCCGATAATTTTGGCGACTTGTTAAGAAACCGTTACCGTGTCAAAAGGTTATTGGGTACGGGTGGTTTTGGTAGAACTTATGAAGCGCGAGATTTGGATAGACTTGATGCTGCTTGTGTTGTGAAGCAGTTTATCAGGGAATCCCAAGGAACTACTGCCCGTGCTAAAGCGGCGCAATTATTTCGTCAGGAAGCCAAGCGTTTGTTTGATTTGGGAGAAAATCATTCGCAAATTCCCCGGTTGGTAGCTTATTTTGAGCAAGGTACCTGTATGTATTTGGTACAGGAATTTATCGATGGAGATAATTTACATCAGCAGTTATTGCGGCAACCTTTTAACGAATCTGAAATTTGGCAAGTTTTAACAGATTTACTTCCGGTTTTGGAATTTATCCATCAGCGTCAGGTAATTCATCGCGATATTAAACCGGAAAATATCATCCGTCGGATTGGTGATGGTAAGTTGGTTTTGATTGACTTTGGTGGTGCGAAACAAGTTACTCAAAATAATTTAGCTCAGAAAGGTACCGGGATTTATACCCTTGGTTATGCAGCTGCCGAACAAATGGCAGGTTACGCTTGTGCGGCTAGTGATTTATATGCTTTGGGTGCTACTTGCGTGCGGTTGTTAACTGGTTGTTTGGTTAAACAAGATGATTATGGAAATCTTTACGATCCAATTTACGATCCAATTAATGGAAAATGGTTGTGGCGAGAATATTTGCTAAGTAATGGTATTACCATCAGTCATAAGCTGACGCGAATTCTGAATAAATTACTCAAGCATTTTGTGCGGGAAAGATATCAATCTGCTGCCGATGTACTTACGGATGTGAAAGATACTTTATATGATTCCACTCCTTTACCCGTTCTAAATAAGAATTCTGCTTCCTTATTTTCCCAAGAAGATAGCGTTAATTCCCAAGATAGTTTTCAATTTGAGACAATTACTGTAGATAAATATGCCAAAGTTGTAAACTGCGATCGCTTTTCTGCTGAGTATTTTGTGCAAGAGTTGGACAATGGCGCAAACCTAGAAATGGTATATCTTTGCGGCGGTACTTTTATGATGGGTTCGCCGGAATTTCAAGGTTATGATAGCGAACATCCGCAACATTTTGTTACTATCAAACCTTTGTTTATGAGTAAGTTTGCGATTACTCAGGCTATTTGGTTAAGAATAGCTAAACTACCTCAAATAAATCGTTCGTTAAATCCAGAGCCATCTTATTTTAAAGGGGATTCGCACCCGGTAGAGCAAATATCTTGGGATGAAGCGATGGAATTTTGCGCTCGTTTGTCCAAATATTCCGGAAGACAGTACCGTTTACCCAGCGAAGCAGAATGGGAATATGCTTGTCGCGGTAACACAATTACACCTTTTCATTTCGGGGATACCATCACTTCGGATTTAGTAAACCACGATGGTAATTATACTTATGGGTTAGCACCCAAAGGAAAATATCGTCAAGGTACAACTCCCGTGGGAAGCTTTCCTCCCAACGCTTTCGGATTATATGATATGCACGGTAACGTATGGGAATGGTGTGCCGATTCCTGGCACGATAGTTATGACAACGCTCCCAATGACGGTAGAGTTTGGCACGAAGGAGGAGATAATAATTTGCGAGTGATGCGCGGTGGCTCTTGGTTTAACGTACCTCGGTTTTGTCGTAGTGCTTTGAGGTATAAAGGTGAAACGAGTTTGCGGGATGTTTTTATTGGGTTAAGAGTTGTGAGTGATGCGAAGTAGAGTTGGGTTGATTGTTTTGTTAAGTGGAATTAGATGGGCAGGGATGCTGCGAATTTGTCGCTTCAGCAGCGCTGTTTGAATTTGCTCGTTTTATAGGAGTTAAATTCAACGAACAAAAACTTAATTTATATATTTCATATTGCCGAGATATTTGGTGCGTTATTCCTTTTGATAAAATCGTGATTATTTGTGAAAAGCCGCAAGTTTCATGGAATAAAAATGCTTCATTATATGCTAATAAACAACCAAATCTAAGTTTTTCGGATGGTTATAGTATTTAGGTTATTCAATAAATGTAGTCCACAATTTTGATGTTGGGTTACGACAGGATAACTAAATAGTTCTTAACCAATCAAATATCGTTTTCCTGTCTAACCCAACCTACAAAGTAAATATTTGTTTTAAATACTATTGTTTATCCACAATTTTGATGTTGGGTTACGACTACAAGCTACTAGCCCACGCAGGTGGGCTTTGTAAATGTAGCGATACCCTTATAGGGTATTGTGATTGATTGAATAGTTGTATTTAGATTTATCAATTACATTTATTACATTGTTTTAAGGGAATGGTAATGACAAACTCAGTTCCTTCTCCTGGTGCGGAAATACATTCCAAAGAACCACAATGTTTTTCTACAACAATTTGATAGCTAATTGATAATCCCATTCCGGTACCTTTTCCGACTGGTTTGGTTGTAAAAAATGGATCGAAAAGTTTTGTTTTAATTTTTTCGGAAATTCCTTTTCCGTTATCGGAGATAGAAATTTTTACTTGCTTGCATCCTACTAATTCGGTTTTAATACAAATAGTAGGAGAATTATCATCCTTAATTCCTTCTTCTAATGCATCAAGCGCATTAGCCAAAATGTTCATAAATACCTGATTTAATTGACCGGGATAACATTCTATCTGAGGTAATTTATGATAATTTTTAATGATTTCAATTCTAGGGCGGTTGGGTTTGGCTTTGATACGATGTTCTAAAATCATCAAAGTGCTGTCAATTCCTTCATGGATATTCACTTCTTTCATTTGTGCTTCATCCATGCGGGAAAAGTTACGTAACGAAGCTACTATTTCCCGAATGCGTTGCGCTCCTACCTTCATAGAACCCAAAAGCTTGGGTAAATCTTCTACTAAAAATTCTAAGTCTAATTCTTCCGTTAATTTCTGTATTTCTGATATGGGTTGAGGATAATTTCGGCGATAAGTTTCGATTATTTCTAATAAGTCTTGAATGTAGTTATTCGCGTGGTTTAAATTTCCGTAAATAAAGTTGACGGGGTTATTGATTTCGTGGGCTACACCTGCTACTAATTGTCCTAAACCGGACATTTTTTCGCTTTGTACTAACTGTGTTTGAGCGCGTTGCAGTTCGCTAATAGTATTTTCTAAGTCTTGTGCTTTTTGATGTACTTCGGTTTCGACTTGTTTACGAGAGGTAATATCGTTACTAATGGCAATATAATGTTGGGGTTTGTCTTGTGTGCCTATCATTGGCACAATGGTTGTGTCTACCCAGTAAAGACTTCCATCTTTGGCACAATTTTGAATTTCTCCTCGCCAAACTTTACCTTTACTAATGGTTTCCCACATTTGAGTAAAGAAGGATTTGGGATGATTGCTTGAATTAATAATCCGATGATTTTTACCAATTAATTCTTCGCGGTTATATTTAGAGATTTCGCTAAATTTATCGTTAACAGACTCAATATTTCCTCCATCGTCCGTAATCGCAACAATAGCAGCTTGATTTAAAGCAAACTTAATACCAGCCGATTCTTTTAAAGATTTTTGTAATGCTATTTCTGCTTCTCTACGTTCGGTTATTTCTAAAGCTGTTGCTACGAGTCTATATACTTTACCGGAATTATCTTTTAAAGGATTAATAGTATTTAACCACCAAGTTTGCTGATTTTTAAAAGTGACACATTCTTCAAAGGTTAAAGATTTACCCGTTTCTACACATTTACGGTAACTTTGAGATAATTTAACGCCTTCAACTTCTCCGAATAATTCTTCCGGGGTTTTACCAATAACTTGTGTTTGAGTTAAACCACTACTTATTTCTGCTGCTGAGTTAATTCCTGCATAGCGAAAATTGCCGTCTTCGCTAACGTCAATAACGATCAAAGAGTCGTCGGCACCATCGTAAACTGTGCGAAGAAATTGCTCTTGCTTTTGTAATTGTTCCGACTCACGTTTGCGTTGGGTAATATCAAATGCCATTGAAGCAATACCGACTATTTCACCATTGGCTGCTATTAAAGGATAGTTGTACCATTCGCAAACAATTTTTCTACCATCTTTAGTTATATTTTCATTGGTGCTGAACATCTTTTGTTTATTGATAACAAAGTTTTGCAGCATTTGTGACAAACTAATTTTAAAATCTTCTGTAACTAAAAAGCTAAAATCGCGATCTAAAACTTCGCTTTTGCTGTATCCAAAAATTCTTTCTGCGGATTGATTCCACTCTTTGATTTCAAAATTTCGATTCCATTCAATCACCGCTAACGGAGTTTGTTGCACCATTAATGCTAAACGTCGCTGCTGAGATTCTATTAATGTAGCTTCTTCTAATTTACGCTTAGTAATATCTTCAATACGGCAAAGCATACCAACGATTTCGCCATCAGGGTTAATCAAAGGATTTTTACGGATATCTAACCAGACTTGCTCACCTGAAGCTTCTGAAACAAAAGTATGCTCAAAACTGGTATTGTTTTCAATTACATGGCGATCGCTCACAAACTTACCACTGCGATCGCTATTTTCTAAAAAGCCCAATATCTGATGTTGAAAAGGTAATTCATCATCTGTCTTACCGACTATCTGCTGGGGGGAAGTTAATCCTACGGCTTTAGCAAAAGCTAAATTACAACCTTGAAATACTAAATCATTATTCTTCCAATACATCAATTCAGGTAAATTGTCGATCGCCAATTGACACATGGGTAACGAATTGACTGTATTTTCGTTAGGGGGTTGTAAAGACTTAAATTCTGCCGGTAGCATAAGTTAATTTGAGGAAACACATTATACTTAGTGTTCCCACATTGGCTTGGCAAATAAACAGTAGGGAGTAGGTAATTGGTAATTGGGAACAGGGAAAATTATAAAAGTCGCGACTATAACTCCTCATTGTTAACTCTTAACTTTTTGTCTCCGTAATTACCAATTACCTTCCACAGCTAACAGGTATTTGTATTTGAAATTCCGTACCTTCCCCTAAAGTAGAAATACAGTTTAATTGTCCCTTGTGCTGCTCAACTATAATCTGGTAGCTCATAGATAATCCCAAACCAGTACCTTTACCTACAGGTTTAGTAGTAAAAAATGGGTTGAATAGCTTGTTGAGATTGTCTTCAGGAATGCCGCAACCATTGTCAATTATACTTATTTGCACAATATCTTGGTGTATTAATTTAGTTAAAATACGAATTTGAGGATATTTGTTTTCAGATATTTGTTGATTTTTAATTGATTCTTCTAAAGCATCAATTGCATTATTTAAGATATTTAGAAAAACTTGATTGAGTTTTCCTGCATAACACTCTACTAAAGGTAAGTCTTCAAATTCTTTAGTTACTACAATTGCAACTCTTTCTGGTTTCGCTTCCAGACTATTTTGCAAAATCATTAAAGTGCTATCAATACTTTCATGAATATCAATCTTTTTAAATTCTGCTTCATCTAAGCGCGAAAAAGTTCTCAAGGAAAGTACAATATCCGCAATTCTTTTAGCTCCTGTTTTCATAGAATTAATAATATTTGGCAAATCTTCTTGAAGATAATCAAATTCAATCTTTTGAATAAATTCTTTTGCTTCGGAATTATCGGCAGATTTATTCTGATAAATTTTAATAAGTTCTAATAAATCTTCAAAATATTCTTGAGTATAGGTAAGATTAGCGTCAATAAAGTTAACCGGATTATTAATTTCATGGGCTATACCCGCTACTAATTGTCCCAAACTGGACATTTTTTCACTTTGAATTAGCTGAACTTGAGTACGTTGTAATTGTAAAAGAGTGTTTTCTAATTCTTGCCTTTGCCGATCTAACTTTGCTTCGGCTTGCTTGCGTTCGGTAATATCTCGAAAATAAAATATTTTACCATAATTATCTCCAGCTAAAGAAAGCACTGAAGCAATGTAGCGCTCTAAAGTTTTTCCGTTTTTTAAATAAATCTCATTCCGGCAACTTTCATCTGGATGCTCGAAAAGATATTCCAAGGTAGATACAAATTCTTCAGGATTTTCTAATTTATCTAACATAAAAGCAAAAATCTGTTCGTGCTTACCCGTTTCAATGGCAGACTGCGGAATTTGCCATAACTCAATAAAACGCTGATTATATGATATCGATCCGCTATATTCATCAACAACTAAAATACCGTCAATAGAAGCTTCCTGTTGTGCTTGTAAAACTGAATTAGTCCTTTTCAAAGACTGTTCTGCTAGTTTGCGTTCGGTTATATCTCGAAAATACCAAACTCTACCAAAATATTCTCCCCTAACCGAACTTACAGGGGCACAATAGCGTTCAAAAGTTCTTCCATCTCCTAAATTAATTTCATCACGAATGGATTTTACTGCATCATTATATAAATTTTCTACTTCATCAATAAATTCTCCTAAATTTGTAAATTTATCTATCATAGATGCTAAAAACTGCTTTTCGTCTCCGCTTTCAATTGCTGATTGAGGAATTTGCCATAGCTCTACAAAACGCTGATTGCAAGATAATATATTTTGATTTTCATCCACAACTAAAATACCGTCGATCGCAGCTTCTTGTTGAGCTTCTAACATGGCATTACTACGGAAGAGAGCTTTTTCTGCTTGCTTGCGTGAGGTTATATCTAGAATAAAACCATGCCAAAGAACAGTGGCATTTGATAATTTTTCCGGACGTGAATGACTTTTTATCCATTTAACTTCCCTAGAAGGGAGAACTATTCTTCCTTCATGTTCCCAAGGTTGAAGATTATTAGCCGAAATTGCCCAAGAAGTTTTAAAACGTTTTAAATCATCTGGATGAACCATTGAAAGAATAGAGTCTGCATCTGCTTGAATTTGTTCTGGTTGTAAACCAAAAATTTCATAGCAACCCGGACTAACATAAGGGAAAGACATCGAATTATCAGGATTTACTTCTAATTGATAAAGCATTCCCGGTACATTTGCTGTTAGTTTCTGTACCTTGGCTTCAGTTTTCCGGAGAGCAGCTTCCGTATTTTTACGTTCTTCAATTTCAGCTTTTAAGATTTTATTTGTCCGGGTTAATTCTTTAGTTCGCTCTAAAACTAACGATTCCATTTCTTCGTAAGCCGTTTGCAGCGCTTTTTTCGTTTGCTTAAGATGAGTAATATCGGAAAGAAAACCGTCCCAAATAATTGAGCCATCAAGCTGTTTTTCCGGACGAGATTCAGTTTTTACCCATTGAATTTTTGCGGATGATTTAATTAAACGCCCTTCCCAATAAAATGGTTCAAAAGTTTCGGCTGAATTATTCAACGATTTCTCAAAAGTTTTATAGTCTTCTGGATGAATCATCGAAATCAACAAGTTCGATTCTGCTTGAATGATTTCTGCTTCTATTCCTAATAGCTCATAACTACCAGGGCTTACATAAGGAAAAGACATCGAACCGTCGGGATACCTTTTAAATTTGTAAAGCATTCCCGGTATATTCGTCGATAATTTATGAAATTTCTCCTCGCTTTGCCGTAAAGTGGCTTCAGCTTGTTTTTGACGTAAATTTTCTTCTACCTGCTTGCTTTCCGAAGCTTTGATTTCTTGAATCGTACCAATTAGAAATTGATTACCTGACTCATCATTAAATAAAGATTTTTTTGTAGAAACAATATAAGCTTTACCTTCAGCGTTGGTAAAATATCCTTCCGAGTCTCTACCGACACCCGAAGTGAATATTAATTCGTCTTTTTCGCGAAAAACATCAGCTTCTTCGCTAGAAAAAAAGTCGTAATCCGATTTACCAATCAATTCTTCTGAGTCATAACCCGTCAACTCACAAAAAGCATTATTAAGAAATATCCATTGGTGTTGCCGGTTTTTAACGAAAATGGGATCGGATATACTGTTGATTATTTGAAGCAGAAAATTTTGAGAAAGGTGATTCCCGGAGTTGTCTGCACTTAGATAGGGATTCATTGGCGAAGTCATCTATTGCGAATCAGCTTGATACTTGCTGCTTCTCTAGCCTTACCTTCTATTATTCCCAATCTTCACCGGAAATCATAAGGCGTAAGCTCCTAAATTAAAAATTATGGGGTTAGCCCGTTGCAAAATGAGAAGCTTCGTTAAACTTCCTTCTGGTTGGCTACGTACTTATTAGACATCTCCGAAAATAGCCACAGTCTTACTATCACTGAACTATAAAGGTAGTTATTTTGTACGCAAAAATAGGTTTTTGAGGTGCTTACTATTAATAACTAACGGAAAGTTAGCATATATATAAAATGCAAATAATTTTATGATGAAATATACAAGTAAAAATAGTATTGTCGTCTTGATGCTGTTAGAATTTTGTTAGAATTTTATGAAAATTGAATTTAATTGTTATTTCATAATAGATGTATACAGAATTAATTTTATTATCTCAATTATTATCTAACGATAACTTTGTAATTCACCAATCTAAATACAATCGATCGCAAGCAGTAGTTAACGTTTATTCTCAAAATCAATTTAAGCAAAGTCAGGGAAGTTTTCTTGATATGCTTGAATCTTTAGGAGAGCGTGAAACAGGCTTAATATCGGGAGATACAAGACAATATAACTTTATCAATCCGCAACTACATTTTCTTGGTAAATATCAATTTGCAGAAATTTTATTGATTCGTCTTGGTTATTACAAAGCTCAAGTTTATTTCGGTAATGGTGCAAATAAAAATTATTGGCGAGGTACTTGGACGGGTAAACACGGTATTAATAGCAAAGCTGAATTCCTCAATTCTCCAGACGTTCAAGAAAAAGCTATTCGTGAAGCTTTTAGTGTTTATTGGCAAGATATAAACTATTTGATGAAAAAAGAAGGAAAGTCAATTGAGTCTTATTTGTCTCAAGTAAAGACTTTTAATGAGCAAGGAAAGCCTAGAATAATCAAAATTACTCTTTCTGGAATAATAGCAGCCGCTCATCTCAAAGGATCTGATAAAGTTGTAGATTTATTAGTGAATGGTAAAGTATCTCAAGATCCTTTTGGTACTTCTATATTGATATATTTAGAAGAATTTGGCGGTTACGAAACAATACCAAAAGATTTTTTGCAACCATAATCAATATTAATTTCAATATTAATTGTGGTTTTTCGTAATTGTGATGTTGGGTTACGACACGATTTCAAAACTATCGGGACGAATCAAATTAATTTATGTCCTCCTGTCTAACCCAACCTACAAATTTTAATTACCAATTACCAATTACCAATTACCAATTACCAATTATCTAAATACTTGCAACTGAACCACCATCAACGCGATAGTTCGCACCCAATACAAAACTTGCCTGCTGGGAACATAAAAAGGCAATAACTGCGGCTACTTCTTGGGCTTTTCCACGACGGTTTAATTCCAGATTAGGGCGCTCTTTTTTTAGAAATTGAGAAATCGCTTCTTCAAAACTAATCCCTTTTTCTTCGGCTTGTTTTTTCATCATTGCGTCTGTCATGGGAGTGGCAATAAATGCAGGTGAAACTGAATTTATCAATACACCATCTTTACCGTAAGCTTTTGATAATCCTTTGGCTAAGTTGAGTACTCCAGCTTTTGCTGCACAGTAAGGTAGTTCGTCTGCATAAGGTTGTAAAGCATCTTCGGAACTTATCAAAACGACTCTTCCCCAACCCTCTGCGCGCATCGAGGGAATGAAAGCACGACAAACCCGCACTGCTGACATTAAATCAACTTCAATCGCTTCGTGCCAATCTTCGTCGGATATTTCGAGAAAATCCCCAGTTGCTCCAGTAATTCCGGCTGCGTTAACTAAAATATCAACTTTACCAAAACGTTCTAAGATTTGAGTTTTAGCTTTTTCTACTTGTGCAAGTTCTCTTAAATCGCATTTAACATACATTACCTCGCCAATTTTCCCAACTTCTTGGGCAGCTTGCTTTAACTTATCGTCAGTTTTATCAATTAAAGCAACTTTTACACCTTCAGAAGTCAACAATTTCGCCGTTGCAATACCAATACCCGAATCACCACCAGTGATGACAGCAACTTTATCTTTAATACCAAAATCCATAATTCAGTTAACAGTTAACAGTGAGCAGTGTTAGCGTAGCGTGTCGCGACAGCGACATACAGTGAACAGTTAATTTGTGACTATTAACTGATGACTGTTTGAAGTTTATTTCACGGTTTTGGTATTTTTATCGCTCTGGGGTTTTATTTTTGAAGTGGTAAAGAACAAGCATTTACATCACTTTTGGTGGTTGATTTTTTACCGTTATTAATATTCAATTACCAAATTCGCGTCGCGCTTTTTCCATTACTTCCCGAATATAATCGCTTTTTCCCTGGGTATAAGCTTCTCTATCATTACGAAACTGTACAGCTAAATCTCGCTTTAATTTTTCATATCGTTGCGCTTCTTCTGAATTTCTTCTTAAATAATCTCTAAATAATCGACGCTGCCAAAACTCCCCATCAATTTCCACCACATGAACGTGATGAGTACGCTTTTCCCCATATGGTGGCATTCCTTTGACAAAAAACATCTTTTCGGGATTGGGATTTTCTGCCCAATATACATATCCCAAATTTTCCAGGGGTTGGATAGTGCTTTCCCCATCCGATAAATTATGCAACCCAACCATAATATCTATAACTGGTTTCGCCGCTAATCCCGGTACCGCAGTTGAGCCAATATGTTGAATTTCTACAGTTAAATTCCCCAGCGCGGTGCGAATAGATTCGGCTTCTCGTTCAAACATATTCGCCCAATCCGGGTTATGTTCTATAATCTCTATTTCATCCATGATTTTTATAAATCAAAAGTGCTTGGGGAACCTCTGTGTAAGTTTCATCACGTTTAGATCCCCCCTAACCCCCTTTTTGAAGGGTGGAATTAAAGTTAAAGTCCCCCTGTTAGGGCTTCGGTTTTTCTGATTTAGCTGCGGCAGATTACTAATTACCATTTATAATATGGGATTGTGTCTATGTGTAGAAACATAAAAAAATGCCTAAACTAAAATCTCGCAAAGCTGCTGCGAAACGGTTTCGTGCCACTGGTACTGGTAAAATCGTTCGTCGCAAAGCTTTCAAAAACCACATTCTAGAAAAGAAGACTACTGATAAAAAGCGCAAGCTATCTAAAGCGGTAATCGTTGACGATCGCGATGCCGATAATGTACGCGGTATGCTTCCATATCTGCCAAGAAAGTAATTTTTTGGGAAAATTATTAGGAAATTATTGAGAAATTAGATTATGCCAAGAGTAAAGCGCGGTAATGTAGCTCGCAAACGCCGCAAAAAAATCCTCAAACTAGCTAAAGGCTATCGCGGTTCTCACTCTACCTTATTTAGAACCGCCAACCAACAGGTAATGAAAGCTTTGCGTTACGCTTATCGCGATCGCAAAAAACGCAAGCGCGATTTCCGCCGTCTATGGATTGCTCGTATCAACGCTGCCTGCCGTCAACATGGCATGAGTTACAGCAAGTTTATGGGCAATTTGAAGAAATCCAACATTGAAATCAATCGTAAAATGTTGTCTCAAATGGCGATTTTAGATCCCAATGGTTTTAGCAAAGTTGCCGAAATGGCCAGCCAAGTTAAATAAATGGGTAAAAAAAGTTCGTAGTAAGAGTTTTGACTCTTATGTTGAGGTAACAAATCCTTACTACGAACCTTCACTGATGTAACTGTATTGCTTTAATATGATTGATTGGTTGAGATTACGGTTAATTTATCGGCAGAATCGGCAATACAATCCGCAGCAGAAGTTACATCTGCTACTATCCGCTGTAATTTTTTTATGTTTAAATTTTTTGTTCCTCAATGTTGGAACATCAGCCGTATTTGCTGCATCCTTAAAAGAAATTCAGCAGCGCGGTTATATTATTGTTGCTGTCAAAGATAACTTTCCTCCTTTAGCATTTCGAGACGAAAGCGGTAATTTACAAGGATTAGAAATCGAATTAGCCCAACGGTTAGCACAAGATTTATTCGCAAAACCAGACGCAAGTAATTCAGATAAATTAGATAAATTACTGGAGTTGGTTAAACTTAAACCCGTCAGCAACTTACAACGGCTCAAAGCAGTTGAAAAAGCTGAAGTTGATATGGCGATCGCCAAAGTCACGGCAACTGCTTCACGGGAACGCATCGTAAATTTCAGCGTTCCTTACTACCTCGATGGCGGAGTTATAGCCGTAAAAGACACATCATTTCAAAAGCTAACTGACTTACAAAATAGTAAAATAGCCGTTCTCAAAAACTCCAGCACCATAGCTCCGCTGAGATATTACCTCCCGAAAGCCAACTTAATAGGAGTTAAATCTCACTTAGAAGGGCAAAGACTAATTGATAACAACAAAGTAGCAGCCTTCGCCGCCGATATCAGCAGCCTCAGCAACTGGATAAAACAAAACCCTCAATATCGACTACTGCCAACTAAAATATCAACACAACCCTTGTCAGTAGTAATGCCCAAAGGATTGCAATACGACGAACTACGGCGACAAGTAAGCCAACTAATCGGCAGCTATTTAGAAAGCGGGTGGCTGAAAGAACGCGCTGAGTATTGGGGTTTGCTTAGTAGTTCGCAACTATCATACTCTGGCTCAAACCGCCTTGGAATAAATTCCCAGGCTGATAGCCGAAGTCGTCTAAAGACGACTAAGTGAATTTCAGTTCATTTCAACCCACTTAGTATATGCAGTCTTGAAATTGATTTGCCAACAGAAAGTAAAACGAAATTTTTAGCAATTCGTAATTTTTTCTGACGAGCAATTCTAGTATCCTAATTATTAACTCCTAATAACTGGTTACTGTTCACTGTTCACTGTTCACTGCTCACTGTTAACTGATTATGAATACCGATTTAGCAACTATTTATCTATCTATTTTAGTCGGAATACTGTTTATCGCAGTTATAGCCGTTTTTCGTCAAATATTTAAGTCTCGCAAACAAGAAGGTTCTTTTTCCAAATTGCGTTCAAAATTAACCAAAGAAGCGGGTTCGGTAAAAGAATATTATGAATTAGCCAGTATCTATTCTCAGAAAAAATTGTTTACTCAAGCAATTAGCCTGTTTCAAAAAGCAATCAAATCAGCAGAATCACAAGAAGAAACAGATGAGAAGACAGAAGATTATGTAACCTTAGCTTACAACGGTTTAGGTTTTGCTTACTTTGCTCAAGAACAGTACGACTTAGCAATTCGTAATTATAAACAAGCCTTAAAAAGACAGCCGGATTACGTTACAGCATTGAATAATCTAGCTCATGCTTACGAACGTAAAAAGTTGAACGCTCAAGCTTTGGAAAATTATGAAAAAGCATTAAAAATTGATTCCAAAAATGCTGTAGCTAAACGTCGTGCTGAATCTTTGAGAAGGTTGGTTACGGCGTAAGTTGGGCATTGGGAATTAGGCATGGGGGAATCAAGCGTTTTTCCCGCATCGCCTTACCCGCTTATGGGTGCGGCTACTAACGACTAACTCCTAACTCCTAACTCTTATCCCCGAATTCATGAAAAAGTTAAATGATTATCTAGCAATGCAATTGCAGTTTCAGGTGTTTCTAGATGCGGTAAAACACCTGTATCGGGGATGACATGAAAATTACGAATTACTTTTGGATTTAAATCTGCCAAACGTTTTCCTAACTTAACATTAATAAATTGTGCTTTTTCACCCCATAGTATCGTTGTGGGGACGGTAAGTTGTTGAATATACAGACTAAGATCGAAATACAAATCGCCGCGTAAAAATGCCAAAGCTGCAAATATAGCGTTGGGTTGTTGCGCGGAAGCTAAATAAGCTTGTACAATTTCTTCCGATATTCGTGCGGGTTTTGCAAACAGAAAACTTTGTAAAAAATTTCTGACTGCAATTTCATTTTCTGCACCCAATTTATAAATTAAATTATCTAATAACGGTGTATTTATAACCTCTAAAGGAAGTCTACGCCCGCTACCTTGTCCAAAATCATCAAATCCAGATGGGCAAGAAAGAAATAATGATTTAAATAAATGCGGTTGTTGAATAGCTAAACGAATAGTCAAAGCAGCAGTAAGAGTAGACGCTACAACCGTTACAGGCTCTCGACAAGTTTGTTTAATAAATTCTGCAATAGTGGTGAGGTAATCGTTAACTTGATAATTCCGTACCGGATGAAAAGATTCACCCCAACCAATCAAATCTGGGGCAAAAATGCAGTGAGTTGCAGCAAAAGCAGAATATACCTTCGAGAATTCATAAGCAGACGCACCACCACCAAAGTTATGTAGAAAAACCACTTGCGGTAAGTTTTTAGTTTCAGCAATATCCCACGGTGGAGCAGTTTGGGTGTAGTAAACCATTGCTCCAAGGGATGTTTGAATCACTTTATGCCCAAAGCCGGGAGGTTGAAATTGAAGCATGAGATCACAAGGAGGAATTAAGAGTTAGGAGTTAGGAGTTAGGAGTTAACAGTTAGGAGTTAGGAGTTAACAGTTAGGAGTTAACAGTTAGGAGTTAACAGTTAGGAGTTAAGAATTATGAATTCAATTTATGTTCACTGTTCACTGATAACTGTTCACTGATAACTGTTCACTGCTCACTGTTTGCCGATTTGCACGAGTTTGTCAAGATTGTCGCCGCTAATATGATATGCTTGTCCGAATCCAATTACAAAACGACCGCTGTAAGGAGTCAGTTGAAAAATACGAAAATCGGCTAAACCGCGCAGCATTTCAATGATTTCGCCGAAACGGACTTCAAATTTATCTACAATATCTTTCCATCGATCGGTTTCGCGCTCTATCAAAGTTGCCGTACAATCATAATTTAATCGGCGACGGGCAAAAATTTGTGGGGTTTGAGCTTCATCTTCAATCAACAAAACACTTGCGCGGGGGTTGGCATTTAGATTTTGCGTATGTGTTGAAAGCCCGCTGACATAGATATAAATATTTTTCGATTCGTCCATTATGAAGGGAGTGTAACTACCATTAGGCATTCCCTCTTCATTTACGGTGCTGATGATGATACTTTGGAATTCTTGGGTGAATTTCTGATATTCTACTGTAGCTTTTTCTAATTGATTCATAATTTTAACTTGCTATGCTCTGAGAATATTTTTGATTTGAGGTATCTGGGTAATGACCTATCGTTGCCTAAAATTAAGAATAACTTCTAAACTTTCGATGGTAAAAAGTTGATTGTATGCCTGTTTTATAAATTTATGTATAATTATACTTTTGAATATATATATAGGTTCATTCTATAACCAATACTCTAAATTATTATGACTGAGTTTCACGAAATGTTGAATTTGCTCGAAGCCGAAAGGGAACGCTATATATTAGAAGCTGCACGTTTAGAACGCCGTTTAGAATCTATTCGCACTCAAGTTACTGCTATAGATAACTTAATATCGGGTTACATTGAAGAAAAACAACATCATAATTTTTATCAACAGTTTCCTCAGTCTCGAACCTTGGCATATTTAGAAGAAGATAGAAGAGATATTAATATCTTATCTGTTGATGAAAAGACTGAGGATAAACCTAACTTAGATGTAAATTTAGATGAAGAAAAGTTGGATCTAGTAGATAATTACAACGATTCACAATCGCAGCAAGAAGATATTGATATTTCCGATATCCCAAAAGTTAAAGGAGGAAGGCAATCGGAAAGCTTGCCAATGTCACTTCGATACCAAGGATATTCAATTAAAAACGCCATTCTGATTTTAATGCGTCGCCAACCCAATTTTCATTTTCCGATTCACGATATTGTTAGTGATTTATATGGTGACAATTTGACAAAAAAGCAACGCGATACTGCCAGGGTAAGCGTTACTAAAGCTTTATCTATTGGTTTTAAATCCGGTTTATGGTTTAAGGTACTGCGATCGCCTGGAGTGTACACGTTCAAATATGAAAAAGGAATTACTGCTAAAACTCCTAAAGGTTAATAATTTCGGGATTCGGCTGCGATAAATTGTCTGTAAGAGGGAATAGGTAATAGGGAATAGGTAATAGGGAATAGGTAATAGGGAATAGGTAATAGGGAATAGGTAATAGGTAATAGGGAATAGGTAAATAAGACATTTGATCGATCCTTGTATAGTAGATTTTGTGGAACTTGTTGCTTACTATGGAGTACAAAAGATACAAAAGAGCTATAAATTAAACTAATTTGATCTAATTTAATTTGAATATACAATTGTTCGGAAATTTTTTATCCTTGAAACGAAAGCAGCGGGGAAAGGGAAATATTAATAAATCATCCTAATTTTCTCCATTCCCTATTACCTATTCTCTCGTTCCAATTTTTTGTGCCATCCCCTTGTACTAAGAATCTTATGTTTAAAAATCCACTTAATCTGCTTGGCTTGATTTTAATTGTTGTTGTATAATTAACATTAGGAACTTTAATTTTTATAAATCCCAAATCATTTAAATCTCAAAATATATTGTTACTAATTTCATATTTTATTCGTGGAGTTATATTTTTAAATCAGAAATGCTACAGACAAGAATTAATTTAAGTAAACATGATTTTACGAACAATTCTCTCTTTAACTTACAATATAGAAAAGGTGCATTTAAAATAAAAATGAGATAGTAAATTTATTTAATGACTTAGAATTTAAAAATTTATCTTTTATATTTTTGTAAATTATTATTGTGAAAAATTATTTTTTATTTTTAGATAAACAACTTTTATTAAAGTACGATGGTAGCAACTTTCCGCAAAATATAATCCGAGATGGTCAAAGATTTTTAACTGATAGCTGATAACTGTTTACTGATAACTGAAAAATGTGGGATTTAAATAGATTCGTAAAAACTCTCACCTTCTTTGAAGTAATCCCATTACTTAACTGGGTAGAGGATTTATTCAAAGGTGATTCAAAGGATAATCCAGAAAAATTAATTGGAGCAAAAACAGTGGGTGTAGTATTAGTCGCGGGTGCAACGGGTGGTGTTGGTAAACGAGTGGTGCAACGACTTATTGATAAAGGCTATAAAGTAAGATGTTTGGTGCGCGATATTGATAAAGCTAGGTCAATTCTTGACGATAAAGTTGATTTAGTGGTTGCAGATATTACCAAACCAGAAACATTAACTTCGCTATTAATGGCAAACGTTCAAGCTGTTATTTGCTGTACTGCGGTACGGGTACAGCCAGTTGAAGGAGATACTCCTGATAGGGCAAAATATAATCAAGGGGTTAAATTTTATATGCCCGAAGTTGTTGGCGATACTCCAGAAAATGTAGAATACAAAGGCGTAAAAAACTTAGTTGAAGCAGCTAAAAAATATTTACCTGCTTCAAACGAAAAAATACTATTTGACTTTAATAATCCATCCGTAGATGTAAAAAACGTATGGGGTGCGGTAGATGATGTAGTTATGGGTGGTGTCAGTCAAAGTAATATTCAATTATCTTCAAATACAGCTTTATTTTCCGGTAACGTTTCCACTGAAAATTCTGGTGGATTTGCTTCAGTTAGAACAAAAAATTTCGATCCTTCCTTTAACTTATCTGGTTACGAAGGTGTTGAAATTCTGGTTAAAGGTGACGGAAAACGCTATAAATGTATCTTGCGTACAGAAACAAATTGGGATGGTGTTGGATACTGTTATTCCTTTGATACCCAAGCAGATACTTGGATAAACGTAAAGGTTCCGTTTGCAGAATTAATACCAGTTTTTCGTGCCAAAACTGTAAATGATGCTCCGAGAATTGAATCTAACAAAATTTGTTCTTTTCAATTAATGTTGAGCAAATTTGAATACGACGGAGGATTAAATCCCAACTTTTCAGCAGGTGCCTTTAGTCTAGAAGTCGAAACAATCAAAGCTTACGGAGGAACAAACCTACCTCAATTTGTTTTAGTCAGTTCGGCAGGAGTAACTCGTCCGGGAAGACCTGGTATAAACTTAGAAGAAGAACCACCAGCAGTCAAATTAAATGACCAACTTGGAGGCATTCTTACATGGAAATTAAAAGGAGAAGATAGTTTAAGACAAAGTGGAATTCCTTACACTATAATTAGACCATGTGCTTTAACAGAAGAACCAGGTGGAAAAGAGTTTATTTTTGAGCAAGGTGATAATATTAAGGGAAAAATTAGCCGCGAAGACATTGCAAAACTTTGCGTACAATCCCTACAGCAATCATTAGCTTGTAATCTCACCTTTGAAGTAAAAGAAGGAGAAAATGACGCTAGTTATATAGATTGGGAAAAACTTTTTAAAACAGTGAGCAGTGTTAGCGTAGCGTGTCGCGACAGCGACATACAGTGAACAGTTATCAATTATCAATTATCAATTATCAAGCTCAAAGGTAAAGGTTCAAACTTGATAACTCCTAACTCCTAACTCTTAACTCCTAACTCTTAACTTCTCCCCGAGAGCATCCCAAATATGTGATTTTATTTTTTTGTAGTGCGAGCATCTTGCTCGCTATGTATATCAAGCGAGCAAGATGCTCGCACTACCAAATTTTATTTTTGCAATATTGGGATGCTCCCCTTCTCCCCATCCCCATTTCCATGTTTAAAAAGTTATTGCTTGTAATACTTTTAGTCATTTTTATCTGGGGTGGTTTACTTTCTGATACGGCTTATTGTGGGTTGTTAGAATCACGTCTTAATAATTTAGAATATGATTTTTACCGTTTAGAATCTCAAGTAAACCGTATAGAAACGCAGTTAAATCGAGCAGGTGTTTCCCAACCGAGGATACCAAATAACCCTCTACCATCCCAGCGTCGTCCAAGAAAATTATCGCAGCAAGAACGTGAAAAAATGTTTGATAGACTTGCTACTTTGGTAATTGAATTAAAGCAGGATATTAAAGGTTTGCAAAAGCGAGTTTCTCAATTAGAAAATGGCGATAATTGATCAACCTCACAACTAACTATTAACCACTAACTACAAATTATGAATCTTCTTACCTATATCATGCATTTAGCGGGTTCTGGTGCAAGTGCTTATTTTAGCGCTCTGCAAATCCGCGATATTAAAACCCGTCCAAATCTTTTAGCTGGATTTCAATTAGCTGAATCTGGTTCGGTTCCTTTTTTAACTAATCTTAGTCAACGTGCTGCCCAGGAGGGTGATACGTGGTTGGCAGAAAAATTACGATTACACGCGGAAGACGAAAAGAGACATGGCCAAATTTTTGCTCATGCGCTCAAGCAGCTTGATAAAAAAGTTCGAGACTTCAAAAGCCAATCATCAGATAAAACTGAAAATAAAAGCGAAAGTAATACGGGTGAAAAGAAATCGAAACAACGCAGTAATAACTTTTTTGGCACCTATTATGAAGGTTACGAAGGGGAACAGTTAAAAGCAGAGTGCATTGATTGGAATGTGTTTATGGCTAGTACTTATATTTTAGAGTTGGATGCAAGTAAAGATTTTGCTCGCATGGCGAAAGCTTTACCAGAAAACGATGCCAAAGCTCGTAACCTTAAATTAGGAATGCTCAACATTGCTGAAGATGAAACAACTCATGCAGCATATCTGTATGAAGCAATGCACCGACGAATGAGTGCAACTCAAGTGGAGCAACTTGTCGATGAATGGCGATCGCGCAAAGTAAATGCCATCACAGCATATGTTAAGAACAAATTGCAGGGTACACATAATGCACCTTCCCTAACAGAAGATGATAAATCATCGCAAAAAGAAGCCGACGTATTAGTAACTGCTTGATAAACATTTTGTAGCGATACCCTATAAGGTATCGCTACTGAAACAAAGCTTGCCTCATAGAGATGTAACTTTTTTAATCTGGATCGGCATTAAGCGCCAGAGTACATAGTCATCATCGTCAACAATACGACTAAACCACATATCCAAAGCGCTAACATTCCCCAAGGAACAGAATCACTCTGCAATTTTCGCCATAAACTGTTTTTTAGATCGTTACGGATTGCCATTTTTATATCCTCCGATTCTTTGTTATATCTAGTTCTTTAAAACCTTCATAATTTCCATATTTTCGGCATATTTCGGCATATTTCAGCATATTTTAAATCTTTTCGCTAGAATGCTGTAGAAATAGCTTTCAATAAATATGGTAACTATGCTAATTTATCCAAATTAGACTCTAGATTGTCTTATACGCTTAAAAAGCGAATCGATATACAGTACACGCTATTGCAAGTACCAAACGATAATGTCCCTAGAAAAAAGTTTTTTTAATCTATAATTTTATTTTCCCACAAGTAATCATTCGCATTACTTAATTAGCCTAGTTTTGCAAAAAATCTTAATGCTTATATTTATACAAATATTCTTGAATAAAAGTTACCAAAAAATATGCATAAATCCGTATTTATAATTAAACGCATATAGGTTAAAATTCGCTAAAATTAAACAAAAACTCTTACGTTCGAGCATTTTATCCGTTTAATGTATTTTTGTATTAATTGAACTAACTCAATTATTTAATACCAGCCATTATCTCTTATTAAAAAAAAGAACAATCCGATTAGGGTAACTCAACAATCTAAAATCTAATCTTAAAATTAAAAATAGAATGACAGATATTCGTTAACTTGTTAACAAATAAGCTATCGAGGAAAATTAGGAATTCCTTGTTACCCGATCTCACCAACATAATAAAGCCCGGAGCTTAAACTCAGGGCTAATAGTAAAATCTATTTAATTGATTTTTTAAAAAGTTAACAAACCTGTTTTAACAAAAGATATATCAGACACTTTTACTCAGAGCTTGAAAAGCTTAATTTTCAGTTGGTTATCTGAATATATGCAGAGTGTACCCAATCATTTCCAGTGGAAACTCTGTACCAATTGCCTCTTTGCTCGTAGAGATTAACTCCTTGTCCGGACGATAACGTACTTTTAACTCCGTAACCAGTACTAGGGCCAGAACGTACATTCAGATAACTATTAACTCTTACAATTCCACTAGAGGTAGTAGAAGCATAATCATAAGAACCACCCGTACCTGATAATCCCATAGCTGCGAGAGTTTGAGGCCCAACTACACCATCTACCCGTAAACCGCGAGCGCGTTGAAAATTCATTACAGCACTTCGAGTTATAGTACCGTAGTATCCAGTCGAATTAACGCTGCTGGACATGAAACCTTGTGATTTCAGAGTATCTTGCACAACCACTACGTTAGTACCTCTGGAACCTCTTCTTAATACCAGAGCTTCAGCGGAACTTGCTACACCTACAATCGAGCAAACTAAAGCAGCAGACAAAATCCATTTAGAAGATTTCAAAGCAAAACGATTCATATTAGTCTCCCTTCACAAAAAAATAGAATCAAAGCGGTATTACTCAATCAATTCCGACTTAGGTAACAGCGCTATATTCAAGTAATAGCTGAAAATGAATACAAGCAGCTTCAGTAGTGATACGGCTTGTAAAACATCGAAAAAACTGCTGATAAAACATCTTTTATAAATATCTAATTTCTTTCTTAGTCAATATTTGTACTTAATTCTTTCTAGAAAGTATATTTTACTAGGTTCTAATATCTAAAATTCATCAGTAAATACCCGGTAAAATTATGTAATTCACGCTCTTATGTCAAGGAAGCTTTATTATTTACAGGAACTAGGTAAGTAGATAATAGGGAAAAACAAAAAAATGTGTTTGAATAATTATTGAAGATTACGAAATTTAATTGGTAGGTAGATATAAGCCAAAAAGACCACTTTAGCTTCAGACATCCCCGGAAATAAAAAATAGCGCACTATTTCTAGCTAACGATGATGTCTGCGATTATCTATTAGCAGGCAACGCCAGTCAATGACGGCAGTGCCAACCGCTAGCTCCCGTTACGATTAACTTTGCCGATATTAGGAAACATAAAGTTTAACTATTTTCCTTAGCTGATGGCAGCAATTAAGCCAATTGATTTTTGAATATCTGTCCGGAAAGCATAAATACTCATCGAAATAAGAGTGTATAATAAGTGTACTCGCCTACTGTAGTTTTACACTTGGGGTATAAATTTACTTTATAAGTATAAGCTAAGGAATAAACAAAGCCAGATATTATGGAGCATAACGAACAAGGACAACGTAACAGTGCAGCAGAAGAATTTCAAAAATCCCTTGATGAGTTGCAACTTCTGTTAGAAGAAAATCAAACTGAAGAACAACCAGTCAAAGAATTAGAAGTCGATCGTACTCCCCCAAAGCCACCAGTAGAAGAATCACCGAAATTTAATTTAGCTGAGTGGGAAGATGCGGTAGCTGATATTGAGCAATATTTTGAAAGTAAAGATAAAGATAATAAATAAAATTAAGTCACTTCATCTTCATTAAATGACTTGATAGCTCGCGCTCATTCAGATATTAATTAGCAAATAATAAAGCGAACAGCGATCGATTGCTAAGCAGAACTTTTTTGACGTTGCGCTTCATATAGTATCAAAGCTGCCGTAATTGCCACATTTAATGACTCTACCCCTGGTTGAAGCGGAATTTTGGCGTTGAAATCTGCCATTTGTGCTAACTCAGTTGATAAACCAGCACCTTCATTACCTAATAAAATTAAACTTGGTTTTTGCCAATCTATCTGCCAATAAGTTAGATTTGCACCCGGTAAAGTTGCAATTACTTGCATACCCGCTTGTTTCGCCCTAGTAACTGTCGTTTGTAAATTTTCACTTATCTGCATCGGTAAACGAAACCATTGTCCGGCGCTAGCACGCAAAACCTTTGGATTGTCTAAATCTACACTATTTTTACTCAACCACAAACCCGATGCAGAGGCAGCAGCAGCAGTACGAATTATAGTTCCTAAATTACCAGGATCTTGTACAGTTTCTAAAGCTATCTGCAAGCCGCTAAACGGTAATTCAGTAGTATGATACCCGCGTTTAGCCGTCGCCACTACACCATCTGGTTGCACCGTGGTAGCTAGTGCTTTGATCGCATCTTCACTAACAACAAGAGCGCGATCGCACTTGGACACAGCTAACTGCCAAAGTTGTTCGTGCCCTGCTTGCCACTGTGGAGTACAACATAAACTATCCAAAGGATAATTCGTAGCACAAGCTTCTTCTAATAAATGCGTGCCTTCCAACAAAAACAATTCCTGTTTGTGCCTCTCTTTGTTAGAGTGGAGCTTGCGAATTTGTTTTACCAAAGGATTTTGTAAACTAGTCAGCACGATTTTTAATTTTCCCGGCTGCGTTCTGCTATGATTTCCGATGTTATAGAAACTACCCGAGTCTCGTTTAGACGGAGAATACTTGTTTTTCAACAACCCCGGCTTAAATCAATGCGGAACCCGGGACTTGAACCCGGAAGCCTTGTGAGGCACTAGAACCTGAATCTAGCGCGTCTACCAATTCCGCCAGTTCCGCTTTATTGACAGCTTTTAATTTTTACTTAATTCCGTCCGTTTTGTCAAGATAATATTTTTTTAATAGGAAAACATGGGAAACTAACTAGTTACGGATCGCTGATAACTGGTCGCTGGATACTGATTACTGAGTATATGTATCGCGGATATGTAGACAAATGGATTCTTTACTGTAGAATCAAAACCAACTTCCTTCCTTTATAAAATCCATTAATTACTATATGGAGGATAGAATTATTAATACTTCTAACGGTTCACCAGTCACGAATTTATCTACTCAAGCAGACTCCTCAGTCTTGAAAGTTTGGGGTGGGCGCACAATCGATGGCCACGTAACTATCAGCGGAGCAAAAAATTCTGCTTTGGTGTTAATGGCTGGAGCTTTGTTGTGTTCGGGAGATTGTCGCATCCGCAACGTTCCCTTGTTGGCAGACGTATCGCGGATGGGTGAAGTTTTGTCAGCTTTGGGTATGCATTTGTCACGTAATGGCAACATTATAGACATCAATGCTAGTGAAATTACTACGTCTAAAGCTCCTTACGAGCTAGTTACTCAGTTGAGAGCAAGTTTCTTTGCTATTGGCCCCCTTCTAGCAAGATTAGGAGAAGCACAAATGCCTTTACCTGGCGGTTGTGCAATTGGAGCAAGACCAGTGGATCTTCACGTCCGTGGTTTGCAAGCAATGGGAGCCGAAGTTCAAATAGAACATGGTATTTGTAATGCTCGCGTTACCGATGGCAGTCGCCGACTCAAAGGTGCCAAAATTTACCTGGATCTTCCTAGTGTCGGAGCCACGGAAACATTAATGATGGCTGCGACTTTAGCAGACGGCGAAACAATTATTGAAAATGCTGCACGAGAACCAGAAGTAGTTGATTTGGCTAATTTCTGTATTTCGATGGGTGCAAAAATAGAAGGAGCCGGAACCAGTAAAATTGTAATTAAAGGCGTTCCTGAATTACATTCCACCGATTACAACGTAATTCCCGATCGCATCGAAGCAGGTACATTTTTACTTGCAGGAGCCATCACTCGTTCGGAATTACTATTATCACCCGTGATGCCAGAGCATTTAATGCCGGTGATTGCCAAATTGAAGGAAATCGGAGTTCCTGTAATTGAAGAAAACGCTAACTCTTTGCGTATCAAACCAGCATCCATTTTAAAGGCAACAGACATTGAAACTTTGCCTCATCCTGGTTTTCCTACCGATATGCAAGCGCCATTTATGTCTTTGCTAGCAGTAGCAGAAGGCGATAGCATCATCAATGAAACCGTATTTGAAAATCGTCTGCGTCACGCTTCCGAGTTGAATCGCTTGGGAGCAGATATTCGTGTCAAAGGCAACTCTGCTTTTGTTCGGGGAGTATCGGCGCTATCCGGCGCACCCGTTGAAGGTACTGACTTACGTGCTGCTGCTGCTATGGTGGTAGCGGCTTTAGCAGCAAGCGGTGAAACTATAATCAAGGGATTGAATTACCTCGATCGTGGTTACGATAGACTCGATTTAAAATTGCAGAAACTAGGAGCGAAAATCGAGCGTGTAGAAGGAACTGAAGCACAAGCACCGGCAATCGAACCAAAAACTGAAACTAATGGTACTGCTTCTGTTTCTAGTTAATTAGTTAAGTTCGCGTTGATAATGACCAATAAGTTAAGAGACTTGAATTTATAACTCATAACTCATAACTCATAACTCATAACTGCAAGTAGGGTAGACGGGACGGCTCGTCTGCCTTTGTTGTCGTTATACTATTTTTGAGGGGTTGCTTGATTGGCCCCGAAACATAGTTACCTTTCTGTAGAGCTTGCAACACCCCATGTCCTTAATTGCAAAATCCCCACTAATCGGTCTAAAAGCGGATAATTTCCGCCATCCCCTCGATAAAGAGGCAACAACCGCGCTTAAGCAGATTCCAGGTTTGGATATGATGGTACGGAATCTATTAGGCCCCTTGGCAGAACAAGTTTTTTATGTAGAAAATATTGCTTCTAGCGTTTTGGTAAGTGATAAACAACTCCCCCACTTACACGAACTTTTGCTAGAAGCCTGTAAGACACTTGATATTGAGCCTCCGCAACTTTATATTAAACAACATCCCGCTCCTAATGCTTATACCTTTGCTATGCGAGGTAAGCAACCTTTTGTGGTGCTGCATACTTCTTTGATTGATATGCTTACACCTGAAGAAACTCAAGCAGTCATCGCTCATGAGTTAGGACACCTCAAATGCGACCATAGCGTTTATCTAACTCCAGTAAATATATTAATATTAGCTGCCACAGCCTTACCTAATGTTGGTGCAGTCTTAGCACAAGCAATTCAAGCACAACTTTTGGAATGGGTTCGTTGCGCCGAATTTACTTGCGATCGCGCTGCCTTGTTAGCAACCCAAGATCCCAAAGTAGTCATGTCAGTGTTGATGAAATTAGCGGGTGGTTCACCAACGATAGCTCCGCAACTCAATTTAGATGCATTTATCGAACAAGCCCGCGCTTACGACGATATCAGCAAGAACGAATTGGGGGAAATGGTTAAAACAGCAAGAACCGCACAATTAACGCATCCCGTACCAGTATTGCGTGCCAGAGAAATTGACAGATGGGCAAGCAGTAAAAATTATGAACAGTTGTTGCAAAGTGCAAAAATAGAGTATAATAATGAAGTTGATTCCAAGGGCCGGTGGCGGAATTGGTAGACGCAGCAGACTCAAAATCTGCCGCCGCAAGGTGTGAGAGTTCGAGTCTCTCCCGGCCCATCTAAAATATAGAACAGTTGGAAATAAAATATTGTACTCAAAGCTTTCCTAGTTATTGTAGAGGAAAGCTTTTTTGGCGTTGCACAATTCAGTTGTGAATTATATATTTGCTAAAATCATTTTTATTGCAATTCGATTGCACGCGAAACCGATGTCTTCTGCAAGGAGAGAGGCTTAAATTCTTGCTCCCCTTTCCTTGGAGGATACTGCTGGGGGATAGGTTCGTATTGGACTAAACCAAAAACCGCTATATGCAAACAGCGAACCTCCTCAGAACAGAAAAGTGAGTTTTTGAAGCCCTCTCTTTGCTTCGGAAAAATGCTTCCATTCATGGAAAGGGTGTTTTTTGTTTTTCACAGATGTCTATTTATTTCCTGAAAACAGAATGAAGCAATGTATCTATACAAATACTAACTTTATTTTTTATAACTTAAAATGATGATATGAAACTTTTTGATATTTGTTCTAATTATTTCTAAAATCACGTAAATATTAATCGGCAGGCAGAAAGATTGATTGTCTTACGATAACTATTTGGCGCGATTATGATATTCGACTACTATCTGATTTGGCTATGACTCAAAATACGGGTATTATAATCAAAATTGATCAATATCAAATGAATAAAATCTGAGATAATAGTAACATTGATCGTAAAATATAGCTAATATAGATTATTTTGACTTATCAATAAAGAAGACCATAACTTGTGCAGCATTATTAAACAATCTAACTAAAGTATCAGTTCTAATCTGAATCTTTCTGTTATGCTATAATTTGTATAATAGCGATGAAAATCTACTATAAATCAAATACAAGGGACAATTAAATTATGCGACTCAAAAGATGGGAGTCTCCTCGCCGACAAGGGAGAAACGATAAAGGTAAAGGCGGTGCTGCGAGAAAACGACAACTTAAGAAACAGCAGCAGATGCTACGAAAAAGGTTGAAAGAAGATAATAAACAAGACAATGGCAATAAGAATAGACAGGGGGAAGAACAATCAATCTTCCCCTATTTTTTTGCTAATTTTCATCCGACAATAAATAAAGTATGTTTAATACAACTGTTTAAATACTAAGTCTTTTTCGTACTTCATCTAAATACATATATAAGAAGATCAAATACTTTTAATATTTTTTAATTAATTTTCAATTATTGTAGGCAGTAATCCCATTATCTAATCGAATTTTTCAGAAAACTATTCCTTTCGGTTAAATTTTTGAATAATATTTGTAAGTATAATTTGCTGCAATTATAATGTTCTTATGAACCTAATCGATCGGGTTTGTAAAGTTAAGATAAAGTTTACTCAAAATAACTGAAAGTATTGTTTTTTACGAGTAAATTAATATACTGTAAGGTTAAATGATTCAATAATTACCAGGGAAGCTAAAGTTAACACTAAGAGCCACTGCATCAACCTGTGTCAAGTGCCGACCATTCACCAAGTTTTAAGTAAGTAAAACTAGATTAAAACATAACTTTTCCTATATCAGTAGTTTGGTCGAATATTCTTAGCTATTTTAGTTGTTACACAAGGAGTGACCTATGGTGAAGGCAGTTGCTCTGCCGACTCGGAAAGTGCTAGATTTTCCGATTACCGCTTTGCGTTTAAATGAGCAAATACAAACTATTCTTCAGTGGGCAAGCGAACGTAAAAGTAAGACAGTATGTGTAGCTAATGTACATATGTTGATGGAAGCTCACTGGAACCCAGATTTTGCGAGTGTATTAAAAGATGCTGATATAGTGACTCCAGATGGTATGCCCTTAGTTTGGATGATGAAAAAATTAGGAGCTATTTCTCAAGATAGAGTCGCAGGGCTAGATATTTTAGCTTCTGTATGTCAATCGGCACCAAAGCAGAATGTAAGTCTCTTCTTTTTAGGCTCTCAAAAACAAATTCTTTCCGGAATGAGAAGCAAATTAAAGGAAGAATATCCTGAATTGAATATAGCCGCGATGGAACCGTTACCATTTCGTCCGCTTACTGAAAGTGAAGACGAAGCATTGATTAACAAAATTAATCAAAGTGGTGCAGGTATCGTATTTGTATCTTTAGGCTGTCCAAAACAAGAAAAATGGATGTCCGAACATAAAGATAAAATTCACGCAGTCATGATTGGCTTGGGTGGAGCTTTCCCTGTTTATGCAGGACTTCAAAAAAGGGCACCTCGTATAGTCAGAGAGTCTGGATTTGAATGGTTATATCGATGGTTGCAAGAGCCTCGTCGTCTTTGGGGTAGATATACAAAGACTATCCCACCATTTATGTGGTTGGCGATGAAGCAGTTGATTAGTACTAATTATTCAGTCTCAAATTCTGTAAGTAATTTGGAATAAGAGATTCTTATTTGTGTTGCTAAGTACTTGTTTGTTTAAACTTAATTGAGTTGAATAGCAACCGAGGTGATGATTAATTTAATAAAATAAAAATAAATTAATCATCACCTCTTAATAAAAATAATTTACTGTTTGTAAGTAGAATATTTGACTAAGCAAAAAATAGTCTAATTAAAATAGGACAGAATCCAACGGATAGCTAGAGAAAAAACAGATAAAATGATGGAAGATACATAATATCCTGGGAATAAATAGATATTTGATATGAAAAAAATCTTAATTACAGGAGTTGCAGGTTTTATTGGCTTTCATTTAAGCCAAAAGTTATTAGCCGATGATGAAACTATTATTGGTATCGATAACTTAAATGATTATTATGATGTCAGCTTAAAACAGGCACGCTTAGAGCAATTATTCAAGCACAAAAATTTTCAGTTCTTTCAATTAGACTTGGCAAATCGCTCTAAAGTAGCTGAATTATTTACAATTTATAAACCAGAACAAGTTATTCACTTAGCAGCTCAAGCAGGTGTCCGTTACTCATTGACGCATCCCCATGCTTACGTTGATAGCAATCTAATTGGCTTTGTTAACATCCTTGAAGGATGTCGTCATTCACAAGTGCAACATCTTGTCTATGCATCTTCAAGTTCTGTATACGGTGCAAATACCAAGATTCCGTTTGCTGTTGAAGACCAAGTAGACCATCCTGTTAGCCTTTATGCAGCTACCAAAAGAGCCAATGAATTAATGGCATACACTTACAGTCATTTATACCAAATACCAACAACAGGTCTGCGATTTTTCACAGTTTATGGTCCTTGGGGTAGACCTGATATGGCGTATTTCTCATTTACTCAATCAATTTTGAGTGGAAAACCAATTAAGGTATTTAATTACGGTAAAATGCGCCGGGATTTTACTTATATTGATGACATTGTAGAAGGAATAATTCGGGTTGCAGATAAAATTCCTTGCTCTGATTCAACAGTAGATAAAAAATCTCCGCCTTACAAAGTTTATAACATTGGTAATAACCAACCTGTTAATCTTGTTGATTTTATCGAGACTTTAGAAAATCATCTTGGTATAAAAGCTGATAAAGAATTTCTTCCCATTCAACCAGGAGATGTTCCAGAAACATACGCTGATATTGAAGATTTGATGAAAGATACGGGTTTTAAGCCTAATACATCACTTGATGTCGGTTTAAAGCACTTTGTTGAATGGTACCGTAATTATTATGGTGAGAAAGTATGAATAAATAATTATTAATTGGATTTACAGGTACTTATTTATTTGTTCTTTAAAATTTGATAGCAGTGGAGATAATGTAAGTTAAGCAAATAGTTTTTATTTTTTGTATTTTTAGGAAGCTCGCTAGATTAAATATTCCGGATTCGCAAATTATATAGTAGAAAGCTATTTGGAGAGTTTTTTATTTAATTAAATAATGAAACATTCTTAGTATAAATATAATGCAGGTAAATCTTATAAATTTATTTAATATATTGACAATAAACTTGCAATTTAACGTTTTTTTGATCGTACAAGTAAATGCAAACAGAAAGATTATTATTTAGAGTAAATTCACTAACTGATTTTATAAGATGAGCTTAAAAGACAAGGCACTCAAAGGAGTAATTTGGTCAGTTGTCGAAAGCTGGGGTGGTCGAGTAATTTCGATGGCTGTTTTCTTCTTACTTGCACGTTTACTAGGTCCAGAATCGTTTGGCCTGATTGCTTTAGCTAGTGTTTTTCTAGCTTTTATCAAAATTTTTCTCGACCAGGGACTTTCTCAAGCAATTGTTCAACGTCAAGAGCTTGAAGCAGAGCATCTAGATACCGCTTTTTGGATTAATCTAGGAATCAGCGTATTGTTGACTTTAGTCAGCATCTCGAGTGCCCCATTGTTTGCTTACTTATATAAACAGCCAGAATTAATCCCTATTTTACGTTGGTTGTCTTTGAGTTTTATCTTTGGTGGTCTGAGTGGCGTACAATCAGCAATTCTCCAGCGTAAGTTAGCTTTCAAAGCACTGGCTATACGTTCGCTAATTGCAACAGTAATTGGCGGAATAGTTGGCGTAACTATGGCATTTCTCGATTACGGAGTTTGGAGTCTTGTAGGTCAACAGCTAGTTAATAGCTTTGTTCAGGTTTTAACTTTATGGTGGATCAGCGATTGGCGACCAGGATTAAGATTTTCGTCAGTACACGCTAAAGAACTGTTTGCTTTTGGAATTAATATATTTGCATTTAATATTATCAACTTCTTTAATCGTCGTTCGGACGACTTACTAATAGGTTACTTTTTAGGTCCGGTTGCACTAGGTTATTACTCTGTGGCTTACCGACTGCTGCTAATAATGACAGAAACTTTAATAAGTACAACTACTAAGGTAACATTACCCGTTTTCTCTAAGTTACAGGCAGAACCCGAACGCTTACGTAATGCTTTTTACAATGCTACACAGATGGCAAGTTTGATTGCTATACCAATGTTTCTAGCTGTAGCAGTTTTAGCACCTGAAATAGTAAAGGTTTTATTTGGGGAACAATGGACTCCAAGCATTCGAGTAATGCAAATTCTCGCTCTAATTGGTCCTCTTCACATGATTCTTTACTATAACAGTTCGGTAATCATGGCTATGGGTAAGCCTGGTTGGAGACTATGGATACAGTTGATAAACACAGTCTGCAATGTGGTAGCTTTCGCTTTAGTAGTTAAAGGGGGTATTGTAGCTGTTGCAGCAGCTTATGTAATTCGGGGTTATCTACTTTCGCCAATTTCTCTATTTGTAATTAAAAAATTAGCTCGGATTAATTTAAGTCACTATCTACGTTTGTACTTCATCCCTCTGGCTGCTTCTCTTGTCATGGTTGGTAGTATGTTATCAGTTAAATATTTTTTACAACCTTTGATCGATGTTCGAGTATTGATGGCTGTTACCTCGTTGTTAGGAATCATTATATATATTTTAAGTATCTCAATAATATCTCCAAAAACTTTTAAAGAAATAGTTAATTTAGCCAAATCTGTTGCAAAAATGAAGAAATTAAAAAAGTCCTAAAATAGGACACATTATTTTCAATATTATATGAAGGCAAGTAACTCAAATTAATTTAAACTTACCAAGGAGATAATTCATGAACATTAAAGAAACTGCCTCAAAGAATGATGATTTTATCATCGAGCAAAGGCAAAATTATTTTCCATCACAAAAATCAAATATGAAAATAGGCATTATCACTTTTCATCATATAGATAATTATGGAGCAACTTTACAAGCCTATGCTTTACATAAATTTCTCAAGCAACAAGGTTATAATGTTGAAATAATTGACTACAGACCTTATAAAGCAATCAAATATTATACGAAAGGCTTAAGTCCCATAAGTAAAGGCTTTCGATTAAACAAAAAAGCTTTTGGGAATATAGCTAGAGCTTGGAAAATGAGGCAGTTTTTACTTTCGCAAACGAAGTTAAGCCGAAAAAAATATTATTCTAAAAAAGGTTTAGCATACTTTCGTGATAAATACGATGTAATAATATGTGGTAGCGACCAAATATGGTGTCTTGATTCTTTTAGAGGCTTTGATAATTCTTACTTTCTAGATTTTGTTTCCCAAGAAACTACTCGTAGGATAAGTTATGCGGCTAGTTTTGGTAATTCAACATCTTTGAAAAACCATCAAGAAGAAATATGTAATCTTATAGAAAAATTTCAAACTATTTTGGTTCGTGACTCTAATAGCAAAAACATTATTAACACAGAATGTAATCTAGACGCGACAAGAGTACTTGACCCTACTTTCATCGCTAAATATGATGATATTATCTCACCTGTTAATATTAAACAGAATTACTTACTAATTTATAATCAAGCTGGATTAACTCCGGCACAAGAGAAATTTATTCAATCAATAGCTGAAGCTAAAAATTTAAAAATAGTTTCTGTTGGTAAATATAATAAAATAGCTTATACGAACTTAGTCAGCGCAAATCCTAAAGAATGGGTTAGCTTATTTAGTCAAGCTGCTTATATTGTAACAAATACTTACCACGGTACAATATTCTCTATTATTTTTAAAAAGCTATTTACAGTATTTGGGCATGATAAGAAAAGTCAAAAGTTAACAGATTTACTGAGTATTTTTAATTTAAGTAATCGTATGTTAATGAGTATATCAGAAGTTGAAACAGTGAATGGGCAACTTCATGATATTGATTACGAATCAGTTTCAGAAATATTAACAGCAAAAATATCTGAATCGCAAAATTCCTTGTTAGGGGCTGTGGAAACCGGAAAAACAAATAATCAATTGGAATCAGTTAAGGAGTAGAAATAGGATATGTCTACTTTGCAAATAGAATCGTTAACTTCAAGTAATCTTTCACACTATAAAACTTTACATAATTTTGAGAGATTTGGAGAAATTACTAGTATAGATAATTTTCATGAATACTGTAGGTGGGCAAAAGAAAACAAAGTAAATATATATATTCTTGGAAACGGTTCTAATACACTATTTGTCAAGAATAATATCCAGACATTAGTACTGAAAAATAAACTTCCTAAGTATCTAAAAGCTTTACCTAATAATCGATTAGAAGTTTCTTCTTCATCTACGATTATGGAAGTATTGAAATATTGTTATCAAAACTCCTGGGAATCTTTTTATTATCTTGCTTCTGTACCAGCCACCATTGGAGGTGCATTGGCAATGAATGCTGGTCGGGGAAGAAATCATGGTTGTACAATATATGATTTTGTTGAAAGTGTAACTTACTTTGAAGATGGATATATCAAAACATTAGACACCACTCAACTTATACTTAATTATCGAGAAACAATTTTTACTGGTAAACATTCTAAACTTATATTAAGTGCTGTATTTAAATTTGAGTCAACAGTATTTAATGACAATCCTTTGATCTCAAGACAAGCTTGGGCAAAAGAACATCAAGATAATATAGGTCCTAACTGTGGCTCTGTTTTTAAACTTGCTGATTTTAGAATTCTGAAAAGACTCAAAGGCTTTTCTATCGGTAAAGCAAGTTTTTCCTCTAAAACAAATAACTGGATTCTGAATAAATCAAAAAGCAGTAGCTCTATTGTATTGCTGACTAAATTTACTAAATTATTACATTTTGTACTGAGAAAAAAAATAGATTTAGAAGTAATTGAGGTTGATTAATATTGAATTAGTTTATACATAACTATCTCTAATAAAAAATATCACTGTAAATTTATGTCTAATCCTAATTCGTCTAACAATTTTGTCTCCGTAATCATTCCCGTCTACAATGACTCCGAACGCCTCAAGCTTTGCCTACAAGCTCTAGAAAATCAAACTTACTCGAAGGAATTATACGAAGTAATTGTAGTAGATAATGCGTCTGAAGAAGACCTCAAAAGTGTAATTACTCAATTTAGTCAAGCAAAATACACTTATGAAAACGAGCCTGGTTCTTATGTTGCTCGCAATCAAGGTATTTCTATTGCAAAAGGTGACATTCTAGCCTTTACTGATGCAGATTGTATTCCAGATTCAGATTGGATTGAAAAAGGTGTTGCAAACCTTTTAACTACTCCTGACTGTGGATTAGCTGGTGGGAAGATAGAACTGTTCTTTAAAAATCCAGATAAACCTACAGCTGTGGAATTATTTGAAAGGATTGAACTGAATTTTTCCCAGAAAGCAAAATTGGAGAAATATCAGTTTGCTATGACTGCAAATCTTTTTACTTTCAAATCTGTTATTGATAAAATTGGTAACTTTGATAGTACTCTGAAATCTGGCGGCGATCGCCAATGGGGACAGCGAGTTTTTGCAGCAGGTTACAAACAAGCTTATGCCGAAGATGCTCGTGTAGCTCATCCTGCTAGACATACGTTTCCCGAACTTCATAAGCGTCTTACTCGCCTTGTCGGTGGTGGATTTGACCGCTTGATGAGTACAAATCCTTCGTCAATGGATATTGCAAAGGATATGGTAGATACTTTTAAACCTCCTTTTAGAAGTTTATACCGTGCTTGGAAAAATGAAAATTTAAATGGCTCTTACCAAAAGTTACAGTTCATTTCTGTAATGTTTTATGCCAGATATATTGTGCTTTTAGAAAAATTTAGACTCTATTTTGGCGGTAGTACCCAAAGAGGATAATAACAATTAAAAGCTTTTCACAATTGTGCTTTGGAGTAAATTTAAAGTATTTATCTAATTAATATAATGACTCTTACCAACCAATCACCGAGCTTAACTGATTCCTCAATGCTTAATACTCCTTTGGTAAGCATAATTATGGGGAACTATAACTATGAACGTTTTATTCGAAAAGCAATAGATAGTGCGTTAAATCAAACATATAAAAATATTGAAGTTATTGTAGTTGATGACGGTTCTACAGATAAATCTAGAGAAATTATTTCTAGCTATGATGACCGAATAATACCTATTTTTAAAGAAAATGGCGGACAACATTCAAATTACAATGCTGGCTTTGCAGCAAGTAAAGGTGAAATTATTTGTTTTCTAGATTCTGATGATTGGTTTGTAGAAGACAAAATAAAAAAAGTAGTTGAAGTTTTTCAATCTTCAGAGGAAATTGGTTGGTGTTTTCATAGCGTTAAACTAGTTGATGAAAATAACAACTCTTTACCTAAAATATCAGAAACGCAAAATTATGTAACACAAGAATGCGACTACCGTCGATTGCTAAAATTGGGCAAAATCCCTCCCTGTATTCCTCCTTCTTCTACTCTTTGCTTCAAGCGCTCAGTTTTAGAAAAAATTCTGCCCATGCCTACTCCAAAAGTGGTTTCTAGCAGCGACCATTATGTAAAATTTATGGCAGTAGGGCTGAGTAAAGGTTTTATGTTAGGTGATACATTAACAATTCAAAAAATACATGGTAATAATGCAGCTAGTGGTAGAAAAAATGTCACGCATTTAAAAGCTAGAAAATTTATTTTTACAGGACTTTGGGTTAAACAATATTTTCCAAAACTACATAAATTCGCTAATAAATTGTTAGCAGTTGGCATTAGCTGGAACTGGCTAGCTGGAAACAACGATTTTGAAAACAGTCAAGCAATCAATAATTATTTTAGTTCTAGTTCTTTGGCAGAAAAAATTCAGGTAAATTTTATAGCATTATATTACTATCTTAAACAACGACTTTTAGGATGAATTATCAAGTAAATAAACTGATGCCAGAAAATCAGGATACAAAATTTAAACCAGTAGAACTTCCTAAGTTGTCCGATCGTCCATTAGCCTCAGTATTAATTCCGAACTACAATTATGCAAATTATATTGGTGAAGCTTTAGAAAGTATCATTCATCAGACTTATTCTAATTTTGAAATCATAGTTTGTGATGATGGTTCTACCGATAATTCTTGCGAAATTGTAAATACCTATATTCAGAAAGATTCTAGAGTTAAATTAGTACGTAAGCCTAATGGAGGTCCTGCTTCTGCTTGGAATAGGGCTTATCAGGAAAGCAAAGGAGAAGTTATTTGCTTGCTTGATGCTGATGATATTTGGTTAAATGATAAACTGCAAAAAGTCATTGATGTATTTCATGCTAAACCAAATGTTGGATTAGTTTTTCATAACATTATTCAAGTTGATAGCAAAGGTGAATTAATCAAACATCAGCCTGTGTTATCTAAATTTGCTGAGGGTTGGATGGCACCTTTTGCATTAGAAAACGGAGGTTTTGTTGATGATATTCCTCCAACCTCCGCACTTTCTTTTCGACGGGAAATTACTGAACTGGTACTTCCGATGAATGAGAGTTTTCTGCGTAATGTTGATGCGGTTGTTCGTAATCTAGCTTCATTTATAACATTAATGCAGCCAATACCTGAAGTATTAAGTAAATACCGTATACATAATTCTAATATAATGGCTGCCTCATCATTGAAAGCTGATTTTTTAGAAAAAGAATTAGCTCGCTCGGAACTTGTACATGATGAGGTGAAGCAGTTTGTCAGAAAATTTCACGGTGCAGAAACAGCAGAAAAGCTCGCAAGCGTAAAGTGTAGGTTAACTTATTGTCATAATAAATATTTAGTTACCCGTTTAACGAATGCGCCCAAATCAGAAACAACAGAGGCTCATCGTCAACTTGTTAGCCATCCAGAATTTGCATGGACTGGACTTGAAGGATTTTTACTCAAACAGGGTGAATACTTACCAAATCCCTTATTTAAAACAATATTTAATCAGATTTATGGTTCTGGACAACTCAAGCAAATAGTTAGAATTTTACGTAAAAAATTCATTGCGGCTCCTGTTAAAAGCGTAGGGTAAATTAACGAAAACTACGATTTAGATTCTGTAATTGCAAAAATTGTGAATCTAATTATTACTGATAAATCAAAGTATCAGTTTTCACTATATTTTCACTTATTTATAAATTTTTTCGCGAACGATTAACGAGCATATTATTAAGGATAAGATTTATCATGAGCAGTTCGCCTTTGCGGGTACTTTTCGTCAGTCACACTTATGTAGTCGGTGTAAATCAAGGAAAGCTTGACGCGATCGCTAAAACTGGCAAAGCTGAAGTTGGTTTATTGGCTCCGAGCAACTGGAAAGCACCAGAGTGGAGTCGCCAGCTTCCATTAGAGACTCCTTACGAAAATATCAAATACTACAGCGCTCCCGTATCATATCCTGGTAAAGGGGGCGCTCACACTTTTGCACCTGGAAAAATCCTACAAGTAGTCAAAGATTTTCAGCCAGATGTGCTGCACGTTGAACTAGAAGTTTTCTCGCTTTGTGCCCTTGAGTTTGCAATTTGCAGCCGTTTAACTGGTAAGCCTTTAGTTTTGTTTGGTTGGGAAAACCAGGAGCGTCGCTTACCTTTACCCCGTCTGTGGGTTCGCAAGTTCGTTCTTGATACCGCAAAGTTGATTGTTGCTGGCAATCAAGATGGCGCTGATTTATTGCATGGGTGGGGTTATAGCGGATTAATAGAAGTTATGCCTCAATTGGGAGTAGATACGCAGTTGTTCAGTGCCGATATGCGATCGCAACAGCAGACAAGTGATGAACTGCAAATCGGCTTCTTAGGAAGATTGGCATATCAAAAGGGTATCGATCTGATATTTGCTGCTGCACGTCAATTGCAAGAACGCGGATTAAAGTTCCGGATTATACTTTGCGGTTCGGGTAATGATGAAGAAGCTCTTAAAAAAGAAGCCCAAAAGCAACAAATTGCCGAACTCGTAACTTGGCGAGGTGCAGTTCCTCACAGTAAAGCCGCTGAAGAAATCAGTAAATTTGATGTCTTGGTTTTACCATCACGAACTACTGCAACTTGGAAAGAGCAGTTTGGTCATGTACTGATTGAAGCAATGGCAATGGGTGTACCTGTGGTTGGTTCAAGTTCTGGTGAAATTCCTAACGTAATTGGGCGACCTGACTTAGTATTTACCGAAGATAATGCTGCGGAATTAGCAGTAATTTTAGAAAAAATGATTCGGGAGCCACAGTGGCGAGAAGAAGCAGGAAGTTACGGTATGGATAGAGTTTACCAGTATTACACCCATGAAAAGATTGCCGAGCGTTTAATTAATTTGTGGCAAAAGTTAATTGAACCACAAGGTGATGCTTATACAATGACACGGGAAAAGCTGACATAAAAAGTAGCTTAAATTTAAAAAAGGCTGATGTTTGGAGGGTTAGAGATTAGCAATGCGTGTAGTAATCGTGCGGACAATGCCCAATTTCAGTATGGATGTTTATGCTGATGGTGTTGTTTCCGGACTAAGAACAATCCGACCTAATTGGGAAATTGTTGAGTTAGCACCACATCCTATTGATAGACGTAGTAGCTCTTTGTTTCTTAGAATAAAGAAATATTATGAGCGTTTTTGGCGCTTTCCCCAATTAGTAGAACATCAAAAAGCAGATATTTTTCATGTTATTGACCATAGTGAAGGTCATATTGTTAATTGGTTAAAGAAAGCAGATAAACCTGTGGTTGTCACCTGTCATGATCTAATAAATTTTTTTTATGGTGATAATCTTCAAGGTTCAGTGAAAATACCATTTATTAGCAATGGTATGTGGCTAAAATCTGTAAAAGCTATGCGAAATGCCAATCATGTCGTTACCGTTTCTTCTGTTACCGCAAAAGATACAAATAAGATTTTAAATATTCAGCCAGAACATATTTCTGTAGTTCCTAACGCTGTTGAACCTATATTTAAAGTATTGCCGACAGATCGGGCTGAAACATTTCGCCAAAAGAATGGAGTTTCATCATCAGAAATTTGCTTGCTTAATGTCGGAAGCAATCATCCACGAAAGAATATTTCTACTATTCTTAAAGTGGTAAAAATATTGAAAGAAAAAAGTCTGCCAATAAAATTTTGGAAAGCAGGTGCTGATTTTACAGATGACGATAAAAAATTTATAGAAACTCAATCTCTTGAAAATGAAGTTAGTTATCTAGGACAGCCAGAAAAACCGACTTTGGTTGAAATTTATAATGCTGCTGATATCTTGATAGCTCCCTCGTTGCATGAGGGATTTGGAATTACAATTTTAGAAGCAATGGCTTGCGGAACTCCCGCAATTACTTCCAAAGTTTCAGCGATGCCGGAAGTAGCTGGAGATGCTGGTATTCTTGTAGAGCCAACTAATTCTGGGGAAATAGCAGAAGCTGTAGAAAAACTCTACAAAGATGCTGCTTACCGTCAAATATTAGTAGAAAAGGGATTAGCCAGAGTTAAATCATTTACCTGGGAGAAATCAGCAGAGCAAATTGCTCAAATTTACGAACAATTGTTACAGCCAAACTAATCTCCAGAAATTAATTAAGTAAACAGATTTATAGAAAAAAAATTAACGCTTTAAGTCATCTAAACTTTTCACAAAAGGCTGTTTGAATATGAAAATTCTTATTTCTGCATATTCGTGCGAACCTGGCAGAGGCTCTGAACCCGGTGTAGGTTGGAATGTAGTGCGAGCAGTTGCCGAACATCACGAAGTCTGGGTATTAACAAGACCTGACGAAAGTAAGGACATTATTGAAGCAGAACTAGCTCGAAACCCGGTTCCTAACTTACATTTTGTCTACTTTACTTTACCTTTCTGGAAAGATAGCATGCGATGGGGACAATCCGGAGCGATGCAGATTCATTATTATCTGTGGCAAATTCAGGCATATTTTGTTGCTCGTAAATTGCATCGGGAAATCGGCTTTGATTTAACTCACCACGTCACCTTTGTTAAATATTCCAATCCCAGCTTCCTGTCGCTGTTACCCGTTCCTTTTGTTTGGGGTTCGGTTGGTGGTGGCGAATCTGCTCCCAAATCTTTTTGGAAAGACTTTAGTAGCAAAGCTAAAACCTACGAAAGATTGCGGGGATTAGCTCGCGGTGTGGGTGAGTTAGATCCTTTGACTCGCTTAACTGCCCGACGCAGTGCTTTAGTTAGAGCCACCACCGAAGATACAGCCCAAAGAATACGCAAATGGGGCATTGATAACATAGAAGTAATATCCGAATCTGGTTTACCTCAACAAGAAATTCACCGTCTCGGTCAGTTTCCCATACCTAAAGGCTCCCCAGTCAGATTTATCAGTATGGGTAGATTGCTGCATTGGAAAGGTTTTCATTTAGGACTACGTGCTTTTGCTAAAGCTAATATACCCGATGCTGAATACTGGCTGATGGGAGATGGAGTCGAACTAGAGAACTTGCAAAACCTAGCCGAAGAGTTAGAAATTGCTCAAAAGGTGAAATTTTGGGGTAGATTACCTCGCGAACAAAGTCTAGAAAAATTAAGCGAATGTATAGCGCTAGTTCACCCCAGCCTGCATGACTCTGGTGGTTGGGTTTGTCTCGAAGCAATGGCAGCAGGTCGTCCAGTACTGTGTCTCGATCTAGGCGGGCCAGCAGTTCAGGTAACATCGGAAACTGGTTTTAAAGTACCGGCTCGTACTCCCGAACAAGCTGTAGAAGATTTAGCTGTAGCCATGAGACACTTAGCTAAGGAAGAAGAACTAAGACTTAAAATGGCAGAGGCTGCAAAAAAGAGAGTTACCCAAATATATAGCTGGGAACAAATAGGACTTTCCCTGTCTCAACTCTATAAAGAAATTGTAACGGGTAAAAATCAACAACCCGAAGCGATATTAACTAATTCAAACAAGCCAGTTGCTGAATTGCCTTCCAAGTAAAAAATAATTTTGTCAACAAGCCTCAAAAACCCAGGGAACCAACGCACTATGCGTATTCTAGTTATTCACAACCGCTACCAAATTCGAGGAGGAGAAGACGAGTGCTATGAGGCTGAAGTCAGTCTTTTAAGGGAAAAGGGGCATGAAGTTGAAGTATACGAAGCCAATAATGACCAAGTAGCAGAGTTGGGAAAATTGCGTTTGGCTGCGGATACAGTTTGGTCAAAAAAAGCTTATCAAGCTGTTGAGCATCAGTTGCAAAAACAACGTCCCGATGTCGTTCACGTACAAAACTTTTTCCCCCTGATATCACCATCAGTTTACTATGCAGCGAAATCTCAAGGAGTTCCTGTAGTTCAAACTTTGCATAATTACCGCCTTTTGTGTCCCAATGCTCTGTTTTTCCGAGATGGCAAGGTTTGTGAAGACTGCTTGGGACAGATTATTCCTTATCCAGGAGTAATGCATGGTTGTTATCGGGAGAATAAAGTTGCCACTGCTGGAGTAGCGACGATGTTGAGCGTGCATCGTGCTATGAATACTTGGACTACTATGGTAGACTCGTACATTACTCTTACTGAATTTGCCCGCCAAAAATTCATTGCTGGCGGTATTCCAGCAGAGAAAATTGTAGTTAAACCAAATTTCGTTCGTCCCGAGCCAGAACCTGGAAGCGGAAGCGGTGGTTACGCTTTGTTTGTTGGCAGACTTTCCGTAGAGAAAGGTTTGGATACACTATTAGCGGCTTGGGAACATTTAGATAACCAAATTCCTCTTAAAATAGTGGGAGATGGTCCTTTAGCCGACCAAGTGGTAGCAGCTACAAAAAGACTTCCCTTAATAGAATGGCTCGGACGCAAACCAATGGCACAGGTGCATGAATTGATGGGAGAAGCTAAATTTTTAATTTTTCCCTCAAAATGGTATGAAACCTTTGGTAGAGTGGCAATTGAAGCTTTCGCGAAAGGAACTCCTGTCATTGCTGCCAACATTGGGGCGATCGCCGAACTAGTAGATTCCGGTAGAACCGGACTTCATTTCTGTCCTGGTGATGCTACGGATTTAGCAGATAAAGTAAAGTGGGTTTTAGCAAATCCAGAAAAACTAGCTCAAATGCGGTTGCAGGCAAGAAGTGAGTTTGAAGCAAAGTATACTGCTGATAAGAATTACCAAAAATTAATGGAGATTTACACGTTTGGTGTCGATTCCTAAAAAATAGGTTGTTATATTACTAAATATTACGAATATATTTGCAGAAAATGGGGGATAGATGAACTCAGGGATAGAAGTTTATAAAAAACAGAAGGCTTATATCAAAAACTCTATTCTCATACTAATAGCATTTAGTACTGCTTTTTTTCCCCGGATTCTTGATAGTTTGGGCGCACCCTCGCCAGTTAATTTTATTCACTTTATAATAGTTCCACTTGCTTGTGGTGTTGTAATAATTAACACGCCTGTTAGAGACAAGAATCAAATCTCAGCAGCAAAAGCCCTGATTGCTGGACTTTTTATTCTATTAAGTACGATGACTGCTAGCGCCTTTCTAAATAATGCTGGGTTAATCAATATCTTTTTGGCATTAATGTTGCTTGCGGAACCTTTTATACTACTGCTAGCAATAATTTGTATCCCGATGTCTTTAAAAAGCCTCAAACGATTTAGAGCATGGGTATTAGGTTTTGCCTGCGTACATATATTTTTAGCTTTTGCCCAGCAATTTCTAATAACTGCGGGCATTTTGCGAGTAACTAGCATGACTGCTGAAGACAATGTGCAAGGAGTTTTTTACCTTTCAGGGTCGGGTCATGTTGTAGGTGCTTCAGTTTCAATATACTTTGCTCTTTATTACTTTGTGAGCGCAAAAACCGTTCCTACTTGGATACGAGTTTCTGTTTTTTTTAGTGCCTTCCTTCATCTTTTATTTGCAGATGCCAAGCAGGTAGTAGTGGTGTTCGGGATAGCCTGGTTACTTCTAATATTAACGAAGTTAAAGGATATTAAAATTGCTCTACAGTATTTAATAGGTGCTGTTTTAATTAGTTTTGCATTTTGGTGGTGCATACAAAATTTAGACTCTTTTGCAGCCTTCAGAACTTGGATTAGACCAGAACTATATGGTCCCGAAGGTGAAGCCACTTTACTTAAGTCTGGACCTTTAAGAATTATTCCTTCGTACTATAAGTCACCTTTCAATTGGTTGTTAGGTCTTGGCCCAGGTCATACCATCGGGAGATTAGGAGGGTGGATGTTAAAAGATTATGGGAATTTATTAAGTCCTTTGGGTGCTACTATTCATCCTGCTAGTGAAGCCGTTTGGGAAACAGTGCGTGGATATTGGTTAGACTCCAGCTTTTTCTCTCCTTTTTGGGGTTGGGCTGGTATTTGGGGAGATTTTGGATTCTTGGGATTAGGGGCTTATCTATATCTTTGCTCAATCGTATGGCGTAAATTATGCTTGGATGACTTTTCCAGGTTTATGATATTGAGTGTATTACTTTTTGGTTTGATTTTCACTCAGATGGAAGAACCAGGATATATGCTAACTGTGGCAAGCTTGATTGGTTTGAGATGGCAGGAAATACAGCTTAACAAGCGCGAACGTTTTCGTCTTGCAAGTTTATCTAGAGATTCCCAAGAATATTTTTAGAAACCTGAATTTTTCGGTTTTAGCCTTCTCCTGTAATAATAAACCGTTGGTAAAGCTTGCATTTAAACATGACCAACGGTTTTGTATATATAGCGGATTTCACTTGGGTGCAATACAAATTTGACCTCACCCCTTCCCTTCTCCTTAGTAAGGAGAGGGGTGCCGCAGGCAGGGTGAGGTTTAGCGAAGTGTATTGGACTCAACTGAAAACTGCTATATTTAATTAATATTAAATGAGTTAGCTTAAAAAACTTTAAACTACTACTTCTCAACTAACTCTTTTTTACCTTTAACCAACCAGTAAATAAAAGATTGAATATACAGCATTTTATGGTTTAAACGCTCTCTTACCTGAATATGATAAAGAGTTCTTCCCATAAATTTTTCAGAAGTTCTAACAGTAGCAAAAAGCTGATTATAGACTTGAGGTGCAATACCAGTTAATATAGGTTCAACCTTCTTCATTTGCAGCCGAATTTCCGGTGGTAAGTCAACTTTAAATAAATCATGCGCCATGTAAAGTCCCAAGAATAGCATTCGTTGACAACCCCAAATATTAGCCTTTTGAGCAACTTTGTCCCAATCTATATCTGGGTTTTTATGAATCAGCGTTGCAATGTCGCACAGCCATGATAAACGTTCCCATACGTGCCTGGAACCATGTACGCAAAGAATTGGTAGCCAATCTTCTAAAGGTAAATTATTTATAGTTGTACCAGCTAAAGAAAAAGGTTCTAAATCTTGCCACAAATCTTTAGCTTCGATAGGAGTGATATACTTCGGAGCAATTCGCCAATGAATTTCTAAAAAGACATTTTTATCTTCATGAACAAAATCATAAGTATGCTCAGTTTTAGAATTTAGATATTTGACTAATTGTGCGTCAGTCATTTCTTTATCAGGTCGATATCCTTGGGCTATTAATAGTTCCCGTACTGCAAAGATATCTTTTTGTTGCACGATAATATCTAAATCACCGAAGCGTCTTAGAGCGACATTTTTGTAAACTAAAGTCGCTAAAACTGGTCCTTTATAAGGTAAAGCTACGATATTTTGTTCTTTTAACAATTTCAGAAGATTGACAAGTTCACCTGTTAAAAACAAGTTGCGTTGTGCAATGTATTGGAAACTTCTGCGCCATTGATTCAGGACTGATTCCGGTATAGCTTCTGGGCAAATATTATTGATCCGAGAATATAGTAGAGATAATACCCCATGTCTATCTGCTGTTTGGGTTAAATATTGCCAATCAATATTTTGTTTAACTAAGTCTTTGATGCGTTCTGTTATAGCATCATTGATATTGGGGTTAAGGGAAGATAGAAGTAGTTCTATTTCGGGGTTAGTATTAATTATGTGGGTTTTAGTATTGGGTTTAGATAAAGTTTTCATAATTGTAATGTTGTTTTTAGTGATTTATACTATTGTCTTTAAAATTGAATGTAACGAATTAAGCTTTTGATCGGCAGCCTATAATTATGCTTATAGCTTTTTTCATATGAATTAAATATGCAAATATTTCCTGATTCAAGAGCCTGGAGATACAAACTAACAGAGATGTCTATTTACTGAATCTAAGATGCTAAATCTTCTTCAACCAACTGTGCAACTTTAGGCAACAAATCAAGGGAGCGAGGTCTTTCTAGACTATAGATAGGTATATTTTTAGCAATATGCGTACATTGACGTAAGTGTAGAGCAGTTGTTTCAGTCTGAAGAAACTTGTTTCCTAATAACATAGGAATATAAGAATTAGCAATTAGTTTTGTTACTGCTTCTTGAATCGATAAAGGCTTTATTTCCACATTTGAACCTTGAGACAAAATATATACGCGCTTCAATGGCAAAGATTTTTGTAAAAAATTATCTATAGTAGGACGAGCGCGTTTCTCAACCTGTGGATGAATCTTGCGTAATTCTTCCGGATTATCCCCCAGTGCGGCTGTTACGGCTTCTGGCCAAAGCTTTATTTGAGGAAAGCCTGGGAGTAATATAGGAGAAGCATCACTATTAATATTTATTGCTGCTGCATCATCAGTCATTTGTTTATGACCTCTACCATAGAGGGTAGCTGCCATTGTAGATTTACCTTGACCCTTCGGACCTAAAAATACAGCCGCACTATCTCCAATTGCCATAGCACTAGCGTGTAATACCAAATATTGTCGCTGATGCAATAACATTGCTAATACCGCACCCAGTAAAGGAAGACGTAGAACTCGTTCTTCTACATCTGGTAAAGGTTCAATGATAATCTCATGTCCAGATTTAACTAAAAATTTACCAACGACTTTCCAATATAGATAAGCTAAATCACCATCTAAATGAAAATAATCCCAAGCTGGTTCTGGCTCCGGAAGTGATAAATCTACCTCGCCAAATTTGATGACTACATCAGCTATTTTATGATTTGAAGCTTGTAATTCTGGTAAGAACACAGCAGAAGAAATATTTAAACCGTAAGCTTTGTAATTATACATTTTTCTCTTTCCTTAGAAATAAATCTATCAGTATATTCTTTTCTGCTCAGCAAACCGTATCGTTTAAAATGAAATAAAAGTTCTTCTTTTTCAAAAGTTTCAACAGATAATAATCTCTGAAATAATCAATTTAGATTTACCTCTGCTTAAGGAAGTTAAAACTTAAGCAGAGGTAACATAATCTATGCTTTATGAGCATAGATTATATTGTTAGACTAAATCAGTTCCTAAAATTAACTCTTATTAGGAAAAAGTTAATTCACCTCTAGGAGTATCAGTATCAAAGTTAGCATCAGTAAAATTACCACTGGAAGTTCCCTGAGTTAAAGTTTCAACGTTACCGTGAACTTTTAATTCGGGCTTGTTGTAGGACTTCTTTTGATTAGACATTGTTTTTACCTTCTTTAGTTAGTTTGTGTGTTTATTACAGTTCACCATAAGTTACTTGAAATTATTTAGGTAACTTTTAGGCTCGCTGTGCTATGGGATGATAAATTTATAATCAGTCCCATAGGACAACAACCTAAAATTTTGAAAATCGCTGTATATTAGTTCAATCAACTAAAATTAGTAGTTTGGCAAATGCTATTAATCAGTATGGCTTTAGGTTATCGAGCGTAGCCATAGTTTAAAATAAACAAACTGCAAAATAGAAAACACATTTTGGGATGTTTGTTGTTCTTTCTTATATATCAATTGCTGATACAATTTTTGCAAGGTTTGGATATTCATATATTCCTCAATTGCTCTTAAATCTTTAAAAAGTAAATTTTCTAAAGATTTTTTTTCACAAACAAGTAAGTTATGAGATATGTTTGGAGTAAAATCTGTTTTACTAGTTCGCCATTGAACTTCTACAGGTAATATATTATTCATGGCACGGCGCATTATCATACGACTCCAGCCTTTATGTAATTTTTGTTCTGCTGGTATTGCTAGGCAAAACTCTACTAATCTTTTATCCCAGAACGGATATCGTTGTTCTATAGAAAACGCAGCAGCAGCTTTATCTAGTACTTCCAATGCATATATCTGTAATCCTCTAGAAATAGTTTTATAATGCTCTGTTTTGGAGTTTGGTGAAGAAATCTCATATTGCTGGAATTTATTGTAACGTTCTTCTAAATTTATACGCTGTATAAATTCAGGGTTAATGTTGTTACTCCACTGCAAAAGTATCTCAGATTGATTACTCTGGGATATCCCTTTAGAGAAACGTCTTCTTAAAGCTTTCCTTAGTCGTCTTAAAAGTCTAAAAGGTTTTCGAGACAAGGAATTCATTCCATAATTGTAAAAATACAGCCAAAATATTTCCCAAGCCGATTGACTGTAAATTTTGCTAACCCCTCGAATCTCAGTAAATAAAGCCAGCCAACGTCTTTGAAGCGCTAGTTCATGTAGATATCCGTAACCGTGGGAAACGACACCATCGCCATCATGACCGTCTAAGAGAACTCGTACACCCTCTTTCTTCGTAGCACCATATAATCCCCAACTCATAATCGGCAATCCTGGTGCAAAAAAAACTTCATCCTGATGCCATAAAATTTGTTCAATATCACTTAAAGGAGTACGTTCGTCACCATGTACGTAATGCGGCTTTAGATTGCCCCCATCCAAGACAGCATTTATAAATTTCCGTTCATCACATTCTGTATTGTTATCAAAGATTGCTGAAAAAGTATCCAGCACCTTCCCTTCCTGTGCAAGTATCTTTCGAGCTACACAGGTAATTGAGGAAGAATCTAATCCACCACTTAACAATGAGCCTACTGGTAAAGCACTTCGTAAACGACACCGTACTGCTTCTGTGAAAATTCGGCGAAATTCTTGAGCATATTCTTCGTCCGAACTTAGTCTTATTTCTTTTTCAGGGTTTAGTTTCCAGTAATTCTGAATTTCAATTCCAGCCCTACTTGTTTTAATTGTATGAGCAGGAGGAAGCCGCAGAATATTTTTGTAAGAAGTAATTGTGGTGTCATCAAAATTCTTGATTAGATAATCACCAATCCTAACTTCATTAATCTCGCGAGGAACCCCTGGTAAACCAAATATTGCTTTTATCTCGCTACCAAAAACAAAAGTATTATTAGAAGAGTAATAGTAGAAAGGCTTCACCCCAAAATGGTCACGAGCGCAAAATAATATCTGTTTACGCTCATCCCAAATCGCAAATGCAAAGTCACCTAATAAATGCTTTGGGCAATCTTCGCCCCATTTCTCGTATGCTGCCAGTATCAGTTCGCTATCTGTAATTTTATCAGCAGGACGATTATTTATCTGTAAAGCAGCTATCAATTCATCGCGATTATCAATCCGAGCATCGGCTGTAATTACTAAATCACCCCTTTGACTAACTAAAGGTAATTTTTCTATAAGTGATTCGGGAGTAGTCCACAACATCCGATGTCCCAACCCAACGCATCCATCAACCCAGATATCTGCGCCATCTGGTCCGCGATGCGCCAATATATCAACCATTTTAGTTAAGTTTTCGCCCTCTACAGGACGTTCGTCTAGGTAATGAATACCTACGATGCCGCTCATAATTTAATTCCTTCAAGGGATGGTAGTTGAATGTAGCGTGGTAGATCGGGTAGATAACCTATTACAACGTATCCCTGATATTTAATCCAAGCGTGCGCTTCTAATTCTCCTGATTCGCTTTTAGCAACCCCGATGCACAATTCGGGAGAAAAACCACTATGACTCATCAAAATTTGAGTTGTTAAAGCCCGCGCCAAACACTTTGCACCACCCGGCATATAGCGCGTTGCAACGTTGACACCCCAAATAATTTTTCTAGGAGTTGCATTTGGAAGCGGTAATTTTATCGTACCGAGTTTATTTATTATTTTTAATAAGATGCGAAATTCGAGCAACAGCAACCCTAACCTAGTTGCCCCTAACATACAAAAAGTAATAAATAGGAAGTAAAAATCAACGTTTCTCAGATTCCAAAGCTTACGCAGCAGTTTCATTTGTTACTTTAATTAACCCTGCATTTTTTAAACTATTCAGTAGTGAGAAGAGGTCGTCAGTACAAACATCTGCCTCAACTTCGTACTCTTCGAGAAGTACCTGCTTGATCTGTTTTACAGCTTTTGGCTTCTCAATCAAATCCCACACCCGCGCACCTACTTCATTCAAACCGTGGTAGACTCCCGTTTTCATATTCAGGATAACTGATTCGCCGCCAAGGTCGGAAGAGATTTGCTCATCAGCAGCTACTACTATTGATGATTCTGCAATTTCGCGCACGTCGGGTTCTGAATAATTCATTTTCTCTAACTGTTGAATGCTAATTAGTTGGCGTTGTTTGTTTTGCTGTATTAAATATAGTCTCTAATGTCGTGATAATACTATGTTACTGTTTACACTTTATACACTCTTTAAAATGACGTTGTTGCGTCTTTACATAATTAGTTAGAGGTAAAAATCATACGCTTTTGTTCGTAGTAAGGACTTCAGTCCTCCAAGTTTAGGACTAAAATTTGTAGGTTGGGTTGAACGAAGTGTAAGCGGAGCAATCTCTGCGAGTAACCCAATATCGATGTTGGGTTGCGCTCCGCTTAACCCAACCTACGGAGCTGAGACTGTGGCAGCTTTATATAATTAGGTAGAGGTAATATTTAGCCGCTTTTGTTCGTAGTAGCGCTTTAGCGCATCTGCTAAATTCGGATGCGCTAAAGCGCTACTACGAACCTTACATATACTGACTCGCTTGAATCTCAAACAAATGAGCGTAGGTACCCCCCAGTTTCATCAGTTCTTCATGGGTACCACCTTCGACAATTGTTCCGTTATCCATTACGTATATACGATCTGCCATTTTTACGGTAGATAAGCGATGGCTAATCAAAATAGCGGATTGATTTTTAATTAATTGACGGAACTTTTCAAATACCTCATACTCCGCTTTGGGGTCCATTGCGCTGGTGGGTTCATCCAAAACAATCAGTTGGGAATCTCGCAAAAACGCCCTGGCTAAAGCGACTTTCTGCCACTGCCCGATACTAAGTTCTTCGCCTTTGTCAAATAATTTACCCAAGATGGTATCGTAACCTTTGGGTAATTTTTTTATTACATCATCGGCACCAGAACGCCGCGCTGCTTGAATAATTTTATCGCTCTCCGGTGGTAAATCTATATTCCCCAACCAAATATTTTCCTGCGCTGTAAAATGATATTTTGCATAATCTTGAAAAATCACGCTGATTTGACGGCGTAATTCTTCTGTTTTAAATTGACTTAAATCTATACCATCGATGGTTATTCTGCCAGATGTAGGATCGTAGAGTCTACATAAAAGTTTAATTAAAGTAGTTTTACCCGAACCATTTTCCCCCACCAAGGCTACTACTTCTCCTGGTTTAATTGTCAGGTTAATATTTTTCAGTGCCTGACGGGTAGTTGTGGAATATTGAAAACCAACATTTTTAAACTCAATCCCAGTTTTCATCGGATGAGGAATTGGTTTGGGGTTGGGAGGATCGATTAACTTGGGTTTAATATCAAGGAATTCGTAGAGATTCGCCAGAAACAAGTTATCCTCATAAAGTCCAGATAAACTGTTCAACAATCCTTTGATATTGCCCTGTCCCCGTTGCAACGCTTGATAGTACAGAACCAAATCCCCCAAACGCAGCACACCATTGATAGTTTGATAAATAATATAAGAATAAATCGCAAAAATTAAAATAGCGGCGATCGCCTCAACTGCAAAACTAGCTAAAGAACGTCCGGTTAAAATCGCGACACTTTCTTTATATATCTGTTGACGGATGCGACGATAAGCTTGACTGAAGTGAGAACCTAAATTAAATAGACGAATTTCTTTCGCAAACTGGTCTACAGTTAGCATATAGCCCAGGTAAGATGACTGACGCTCCAGAGGTGTCATTTTACGCTGCCAGCGATATAGAATCTGAGAATATTTCACCCGCACTAACATAGCCGGAAACGATGCAACAAAAAGAACACCGGGTATTCCCCAGTGCAGCGACAGCAGCAAAGCAATCATTCCAACTAAAGTAATCGCATTTTGACCAACCTGTGCCAAACGATTTAAGATTTGCGGAGGTCGGTAAGGTGCTTCTTGCTGCGCTCTTTGCAATACATTATAGTATTCGGGATTTTCGTAGTATTCTAAATCGGCCGCAATAGATTTTTCTTGAATAATTCCCTGCATATAATCGGTAACACGCTGGGAATGAGCGGTGGTAACTAATTGTCCGAGGGAGTTAGCAAGGTTAGTCAATAGGGCGATTGCTCCTGCTAAAATAACAATAAATATTACATTATTAAAAGCAGCTGCTTTATCGGCAGTGGTAAGACTGGCAGCGACTGTATCTATAATTAATTTGCCGAGATAAATTCCAACTACTGGCAGAATACCTTGAATAACTAGGATGATTACGCGGGCGATCGTCCAACGAGGGCTACTTTGCCAAACCAGTCGCAAAGCAGGTAATAGGCGCTGCGTACTTTGGAATTTTTCTTTTAATTTGCCTGCTTGCATTGTTGGGATAGTTTTTATTGATAGAGAAAAATTTTATCTAAGTTTACCGAATATTTTTCGCTAAAGCAGCTTTTAATTGATACACAAATAATCAACTATCGGAAATTTGCACAGCAAGCAAGGTTTTCTTCTATCAAGTTGATTAATAATGGTAAATCTGCTAAGGAAGGTTTACGAGTGAAGCGACAAAAGCTAACATTCTTAATTAATTGACTACAAAGATGTAAATGGGAACTCATAAATTCTGGTGCTTTGATTAAATTCATGGCACGGGTATGACGTACTAGTTCCATAAATGCATTTTGCTGAGATTGGATTGGGCTAATTTGATGATTATTTCCTTTAGCCAGCACATAAATTCGTTTCAGTTTCAAAGGAGTTTGCCTAAAGCCGCCGATCACTTTATAAGAAAGCTTAGGAGCGTTTTTGAAAATGGGAGATAAACTTTCGGTATCTTGGCCTAAAGAAGTTGCTGCATCAGGTAAAAGTTTGAACTGCGGATAAGCAGGAAACACTAAACAACTATTTTGTTCAACTTTAATAGGTAAAACATCATCAGTTAAGACTTCATAACCCTTAGTATGGAAAGCAGTTACTAAGGTAGACTTACCCCAACCGGAACCACCCATAAAGGCTATAGCTTGATTATTAATATTTACACAACTCGCATGAAGAACCAACAGTCCCCTTTGTCTTAATAATATAGACATAATTGGTCCTAAAATAAGAGGGCTGAGCATAGCTTCATCAATACCTGCTTCGGGTTCAATTATAATTTCACAACCATCTCGAACCAAAAACGTTCCTAATTCCTCTACACTACCTGTAAAGTAGTTAATACCGTTAGGTTCTTTGTGTTCTGAGGTATCAACTTTACCAATACGTATAACTACATCTGCTTTTCTTTGAGCAGGGATAATTTCAGGTAGGCGCACTTGAGAGTGAATCCCTAAATTGTAAGCTGTATAAACGTACATTTTGATAGTGGTTCTACCTACTTATATAAATCTATTTTGTGCTGTAATTGTCTGCTTTTAGAACAACTATATGTTTTAATAGAAATAGTTGAGCAGTCAGGAAACTGTTTCCCTGACGCTCAAAAAATGATTGTTCGTGATTTGTCGATAGTTTCGACTAATTCAAGCAATTCAACTTTAATAGACTTCTCCGATAATTAGCTTGAAACCCCTGTGATTACTGGCCTAAAGCTCAATTACCGGATATGTCTAATGTCTATATATTTTGGCTTGGGTGGGTGTAAGTCGCCAAACTAATACCCCCACCTTAAAAGCCTTTCAAATCTATAGACTATGGCGCAGGTACTACAACTCCGTCAAGAGAACCGCTTTGGCCGATCAACGAACCAGGAAAAGTGTCTCCAGCAGCATTTTGGAATGTGTCATCAGCACCTGGTGTACCGAAAGCGTTGGTAATTTCTTCTACATTACCGTGGGTTGTTAACTTAGGAGCAACGTAAGTTCTTTTCATTGTAATTTCCTTGTTTTTTGTTTTTAGATGTACGGGTTGACTTACTGCGTAAAACTTCTTAGGGTCTTAACCAATTAAGTCTAGGTAGGAGCAGCTTTTTGAAGCAATACTCCTAGTCAGACTTATGGTTTGATCTTGGTATTATCTAGCCACAAAGCCAGAGTTAGGGCTTTCCAGACAGATATAAAATTCTCGTTTGTTACTTCTTCTTGAGATACAAGTCCCTGATGGGATTTATTTAAAGAGTTTAAAGCTACAAATTTTTCTATACGACTAAAGTTATTTGAAATTATTTTATCAACAATTTCTTTGTCAGTATCCAAAAGCCCACGTTGAAAATTGGGACTCATTGAGGTTTTACCACCACGCCATTGTATTTCTTTGGGAAGGATACCATCCATCGCTCTACGCATAACCATACGAGACCATCCTTGATGAAGCTTTTGTTCGGGTGGTATAGCCAAGCAAAACTCAATCAATCGTTTATCCATGAAAGGATGGCGCGACTCAATAGAAAATGCTGAGGAGGATTGGTCTACTAGTTCCAATGTATGGGTAAATAAAGCAGAAGTAAGAGTATGCAATTGGTCTTCTCTGACTGATGATGGCAGTTTATCAGCCTTAATTTGCCGATTAAGATTAATTTTTTGAGCGAAGTTAGGGTTGATTAATGGAGTATCGCAACTCTGAGCTTTTTTGCCCCGTAGCGATTTCCAAACCTGCAATACCGATTCCGGTAGTATAGGTTTGATGCCGTGAGAGATGAACAACTTTTTCGGAAAAATTTTGAAATGTTGACTAATCTGATGAACTACTTTTGCAAAATCCAACCATTTCCCTTGCTTTGCTAGTTCTTCTAAATAGCTGATACCATATTCACGAAAAATAGCTGAGAGTGAAGTATCAAAGTGTTTTGAGACTGCGTTAGCTTCTTCAATAAAAGTAGTCCATTCTCCTTGACGCGCTAACTCAGCAAAATATGCAGAACCGTGAGATACTACCGTATCCCCATCAAAACCATCCAGCGAAATCCTTATACCTGCTTGCTGAGTTGCACGATTTAAAACCCAAGTTAGATAATGACTAGGACCAATCAATGCTTCGTCCATATATTGAAAAAAATGTTGCCACTCAGATAAAGGACCCAATTTATCTGCTGATACATAATGGGGGATAAACCCACTCTGCTTGAAAACAGTATCAATGTAAGAACGTTCGTCACATTCAGGAACATTATCAAAAATATTCGAGAAAGTATGGAGTTGGGAACCTTTTTCTTGAAGTAAATTTCGGGCTACACAGCTAATAGAAGAGGAGTCTAACCCACCGCTCAAATGACAACTTACTGGAAAAGCACTCCGCAACCGACAACGCACAGCTTCCGTAAATATTTTGCGGAATTCTTCTGCATAAGCAGCGTCTGAATCTAACTTAATCTCACGGTTTGGATTGAGTGACCAATAACACTTCGTTTGAGTTCCTTGCAGATTCACCGCCATACTATGTGCTGGGGGAAGTCGCAGAATATCCTGATAACTTGTGATGACTTTATCTTCTAGCATCAAGTTCAAGTAGTCAGCAATTCTGACCTCATTCAGCCGAGATGGAACTTCTGCCAAACATAACAACGCTTTTATCTCACTACCAAAAGCAAATATTTTACCGGGTTGATGGTAATAATAAAATGGTTTCACCCCCATATGGTCTCTAGCACAAAACAAAGTCTGTTTTCGCTTATCCCAAATGGCAAAGACAAAATCACCTAACAGATGTTCCGCACATTCTTCACCCCATTTCTCATATGCACCCAGTACTAATTCGCTATCAGTAATTTTCTCGAATGAACGATTATTTAACTGTAATGCAGCAATCAACTCTTCACGATTATCTATGCGACAATCAGAAGTAAGAACTATATCTTTAGTAGGATTTACTAGAGGGAGTTTTTCTATTAAGGACTCAGGAGTAGTCCACAGCATCCGGTGTCCCAAGCCTACAGAGCCATCTACCCAGATGTCTGCACCATCAGGTCCCCGATGCGCCAATGTATCAATCATCCGCGCTAAGTTTTGTTGTTCCACCGGACGTTTATCCAGGTAGCAAACTCCTACGATACCGCTCATAATCTGATTCCTTCGAGAGATGGTAGTGAATAATTAGTTAAATATTTACAAGATAACTAATTACAACCCTTTTCTAATATTCAATCCGAACATTGACTCTGCTTTTAAAATAGCTATGATTTAGCAAAGATGAACATAGTAACTTGTTAACACTTATCTTAATAAAGCTTGTGTGAGACACTTTGCTTTTTAGAGTGTATAGCAAGTAGCGACATTTATAACGCCGGATAATTTTACCGACAGAAACTTGGTTTAATATATGTGGTCTAAATACAGTCTGAGTATATCTTTAATTGTTTTTAATAAAACTCGAAACGGTAGAAACCACAACCCTAAACTGATAACTGAAAGTAAAATACGGACTTAATACAAAGCAGGAATTATACTTAAAAAATTAAAGCAATTAAGTAATAGTTTAATTCTTAATTTCAATTAATCCTGCATCCTGTAAATCCTTGAGTAATGCGAACAAATCCAATTTACAAACTGAAACTTCAATTTCGTATTCTTGTAAAAGCCTTTGTTGAATATCTTGTACCAATTGCGGTTGCTCAATCAAATTCCATACGAAGGCACCTACTTCATTTAAACCGTGATAAATTCCGGTGTTCATATTCAAAATCACCGCTTCACCACCGAGATCGGAAGAAATTTGATTTTTTACAGACTGTACTATTGAATTTTCCGAAATCGTCGAATCTCGTGTTGAAATTGTCATTGTGGGAAGTTTCCTTTTTATTATCTGTTAATTTTCCTCGACCATCGGTATCTAACTTTCGACAATATAAGTGATTTTACGGCAATCTTCAAGTAGCTTATAAGACAGTTGTGACTATTCGATGTTCCGATCTTTTTTATGCGTAAATAACTATTGTTAGACAGTTCTAATTGCTATTAAATCCCTATACCCTGTCAACTGGTAATTAATAGGTAAAAATTACATTTTGTTATCAACAGATTTAACCCAATCTGTTTGCCCTAATATAAATAATTCAACAACATAATGCACAGTGCAAGACTGTAATTATGAATTATGTATCGGTAGATGCCTGTTCTAAGCAGCCCTGTATAGCTTAGTAGGCAGTTAGGTATAATCTTAAAAGATATACGTAAGTATTGCTAACTAATCCCGGATAATTTATGAAGTTTACATATAGATGAAGTTAATGTAAATTTAAACGCTTTATTTAGATAGAAACTCCTCTATTGTTGGTAGATAGTAGTAGAAAAAACCATCCCTTCGGTTGGTATGCAATATTTTTTTGCCCAGATGTATCGTATTATAAAAATAAAAATAGGTTCTTATTAATTTTTTGTTAATCATAAGTTACTTTTTTGATTACAGCCATCCACATATCTGATGGATTGGAGTAGTAATCAATTTGCTCTACTTGATACCGATAAGACTCCGAGCCGATTTGTAAAACTACATAGTCATTTTTGTTGACACCTTTTCCTCGCGCTGTCATATAAGCTGTTATGGGATTTTCTGCAACTTCAAATACGTAGTCGGTTCCAGGAACGCACTTAGTAAAATCATGGGTTTTATGTTTGTGCAGCTTTAATTTATCTAAGATAAAATCTCTCAGAGTCAAAAAAAACACGTTAAGGTTGATGCCCGACCTGCTAAAAGACATAAGATAATTACAAAATTAAATTTGCTGTTCCTTGCACAAACGATGGCTGTAAGTTTCTTTTTACATGGAAACTAGTAAAAGTAACCCCAATATAATAACAAGATTAATTAGTATTCAAGAAATATAGCTCGTAATCGGCGTATACTTTCAATTCTCTGAGTATTTCGTAAGTGGTACTTCACTAAATTAATGAAAGCTAGGTAAAACAATGGTAGTGGGAGCGTCTCGCTCCCTAGTAGCGGTTAGCGATGCTTTTTTTAGAAAATCAACATGAAACTACTTGACACTGCCCGAACAAGAAGCTATATTTACTAGAGTAAAGTTAATGGGGTGTCGCCAAGTGGTAAGGCAGCGGGTTTTGGTCTCGCCATTCCTAGGTTCGAATCCTAGCACCCCAGTTTATTAAGATTAAAAATATATTTTGTGAGCGATCGCCTTTCTAGTATTAGAGAGGTTTTTTACTTGTTTATGCTGGCTTGATTTCCAATCTCCCCTTAAAAAGGGGGTTAGGGGGGATCGATAAGTCCAAGATACAGCTAACCACTTTTCAAACATCCTCTTAGAGCGAGAAGGAAGTATTTCTGATTGCGTAAATTGTAATACCAGACTTAACTTGTACGGCTGCATCCATTATATTTTACACACATAATCTTTAAACAATCTTTGTAATATATGTAAAGCGCTTCATTATTAAATAGAAGTAATTTTGCAATAATTATTACTAAGTATTAAAATTATTGGTGCTGTTGCTAGACTGTATAACTTGTGTATAACTTGTATTTATCAATTGCTATTTGCTTTCCACAGTTAAATTTTAAGGTTTAACGGCGGAACAAAGTAACGATGGGTAAAATTGTTGACAATAGGTTTTATCCGGAAAATCAAGGTTAGTTGAGTATTAATACACTGAGTCAATTATAAAGATAAACTCTCTATTATGATTCGGGTATGGAGTCTTAACTCTGGTATGCAAGCATTGTATGAAAAAACCGAATTTATCAATTTTGTAGAAATAGTAAAGAAATTTAACTATAATTTATTACAGTTGTAAATGAATCAACAAGCATCGACTAAGTAATGCTACTGTGTGCGTAGTGCATCGCCAGCCGTAGACTAGTATCTTCAATACTTCCGCCCAGGGTGGTATATCTGTCAGGTAGGTCGTTAACAAGGCGAGACAAAAAAGATTTTGTTAACTTCTTGAGAAATATAGGGTGCATCGCTGTAGTTAAGGCATTCAGATCGACGAAAGAGCGATGGTGCCTTTGAGGAATGAAAGCGACAATTTACGTCTATCTATATTAAGTAATTTTTAATTTACTATGACTATGCTCAAGTCAGATAAAAATCCTTACCTTTTTTCTCAAGCAGGTACCCCCTTAAGTGATGCTGAAGAAGGTGGATTAAATTTAGGACAAGTAGGAGCAGCTCTACGACGGCGTGCATTATTGATTGCAGGTGTCACAGGCGTTGTAGCAACTGCTGCGGTATTGAAAGCAGAATCAGATCCTCCAATATACCAAGGTCAGTTCGAGATTTTAACTGAACCCGTAACTGGGGAAAGTAAAGCGATCGCCAACGTTCCTCAAACTTTAGGTTCTAGAGAAGCGATCGCACCTCCGGAGTCGGAAAAAGATGTTGCAACGACTATTCAAGTTTTACAAAGCCCGCGAGTATTGAATTCAGTTGTGGAAAAGCTTCAGACGAAGTATCCAAATCTGGAATACGAATCATTTGTTAAGGGTTTAATTATTGGTTCCAAGCAGAAAAATATTCTAACCGTAGGATATGTAGCCGCAGACAGGCAGCTGGTTAGTGATGTTTTAAACGAAGTTGCCAAGGCTTATTTAGACTATAGTTTGAACGATCGGCAGGAAGACATTAATCAGGCGATCGCGTTTGTTCAAGGACGAATCACCAAGGGTGGGCTAAGACAGCGGGTTGAAGAGTTGCAAAATAAATTGCGAACGCTGCGAAGCGTGAACAACTTGATTGAACCCTCACAAAAAGCAAGTGAAGTATCCGGTCAAATTGCGGCTTTGACACAACAGCAATTGCAGAACCGGGTAGAATACGAGCAAATGATGGCTCAGTATAAGGAGTTACAAAAGGAATTAGCGCAGCAACCAGGAGAGAGGGCTGGTAATTCGATACTTAGTGAAAATCCTCGCTACCAAAAAATTCTCGATGAAATTCAGAAGGTTGATATTGAACTCAAAACGGACTCCGCTAAATTCACAGATATCAATCCAACTATACAGACAATACGGCAAAGGAAAGCTAACCTAATTCCAATGCTGAATGCAGAAGAACAGCGAGTTCAAAAAGAATTTCAAAGCCGCATTCAGACACTATATGCTCGCGATCTATCTTTGGCTGAGAAGGTAGATAAACTCAATGCAGAACTGAGAAATTTGGCAACTGTCACCCGCGATTACGACAATATTCAGCGCCAGTTACAGATTGCTACCGAAGGGTTAAACCAGTTTTTAACTAAGCAGCAAGCTTTGGAAATTGAAAAAGCTCAGAAACAACAGCCTTGGAAGCTACTCGATCCTCAACTTACTAAAGTCGAAAAACCGGAAGCTATTTCACAGAGCGCTAGAAAAAATTTAGCTTTAGGTGGAGCTTTAGGCTTGTTGCTGGGTGTAGGTGCTGCTTTAGTTGTAGACAAGTTGAGTAATGTTTTTTACACTTCTAAAGATTTGAAAGAAACTACCAGATTACCTTTATTAGGGGTAGTTCCTTTCAGCAAAGAACTTGCAATTAGCTCTAAGCAAGATGGAGCAGCTAGTGGAGTTCATCAAACGGCTCGTGCTGCCTTTTTTGAGGTTTTTCGTTCTCTTTACACCAATATTCTACTTTTGGGTTCGGATACACCAATTCGTTCGCTTGTAGTTAGTTCGGCAACACCAGAAGATGGTAAAACTACTGTTGCCATTCAGTTAGCTTTAGCAGCAGCAGCGATGGGACAAAGGGTATTATTAGTGGATGCGAATCTCCGCTGTCCTACCATACACAAGCGTGTAGGATTAATGAATATTCAGGGTTTAACGGATATTATTTCTTCTGAATTGGAATGGAGTAATGTGATTGAACGCTCTCCCCTTGAAGATAATCTCTATGTGATGGCTGCTGGTCCAGTTCCACCAGACTCTACCAGATTGCTTGCATCTGTGAAAATGCAGGATTTGATGAACGAACTACATAGCAGCTTTGACCTAGTAATTTATGACACTACCCCTATAGTTGGTTTTGCTGACGCAAATTTATTAGCAGCAAATACTAATGGCGTTATGTTGGTAGCAGGTTTAGGTAAATTGAAACGCACTGCATTCGCTCAAGCATTAGAGGAAATTCAAGTTAGTGGAACTCCTATTTTAGGTTTGGTAGCGAATAAATCTAAAGAGTCCACAGCTATTTCTCAAAGTAATTATCAACAGTACTACAAAGTGAGCAGAGAAAGAATTGGTGAAGATGATTTAACAGAGTCTAAAAATTCTTCAGTAAATAAAGTCAAAGTACGTTAAGAGTTAGGAGTTAAGAGTTAGGAGTTAGGAGTTAGGAGTTGACATTTTAACCTTTAACCTTGTAAGACTTAGGAGTTGGGAATAAAATCCCTGACTCCTAATTTTTTTGATCGAACTAAGCTAATTATCTGGAGATTTCAAAGCTTGATCGAGTACTTGACGAGCTTGTTCTGCTTTTTCTCGCGCATCTTTATAGCGTAAATTAGCTTGAGCGAAGTTTTTCAGAGCTTTGAAACCTTCTTTGAGGCTAGAAATTTCTTCCTCGCTGACGGATTGATCTGAAAAAAGGATGTCAACTAACTTACGAACTTCTAAAGCTTCGGCGCGTGTGTCTTGAACTTTCAGCTTTAGAGTTGCAAGATTACTCAAAAGTTGAACTGCTTCTATAATCGTATCTTCACCATTAGCAGTATCCATTGACGGTTCTTTCACTTCAATCAATTGTTGAGGACCAAATCCTTCTTCGAGTTCCGAAGGTAATTCACCCGCTTCCATAATTTCCATCAGCTTATCCATTGCTTTTTCACGAGCTTTAGTGGAATCTTTGCCGGGAACGGTTAGGATGACTTCTGGACTTTGAACGAGAGTATAACGAACCATATTTAGGCAGTAATATTGCGCTAAACCAAACCGAGTTATTAATTTTAACTTAAAAGTGCAACAAAGAAAATGCGATGTCGGGCGATTACCAATCAAATAGCAATTACCTTCGAGTCATATTGAGTGGTTTGTGGCGGTTTCTTAGCTACATGGATACGATGTGAATTCCCGCGAGCGCGATAATTGATCGTTTTTGGGTAGGTTTTTATTTAGCTAAGTTTGTAATAATATTTACCCAATCATCAAAGCGATCGTTAACAAATATATTTGATGATGTTTCTATCCCTTCAGCACCTATGCTGGTTGAGATAACTGGCAAACCTGCTTGAAGCATTTCTAATGTCTTTAGTTTAATTCCCGCACCTTGAAGTAATGGTACGATGCCTATTTGGGCTTTTTCAAAAATATGGGTGGGGTTTTCTATAAATCCAGTTACTATGATATTCTCGCTGGCAAATTTTCTGATTTTTAAAGAAGGGTTTGAACCGACAATATACAATTTGTATTCGGAGTCTATTTCAAGCAGGTTTATAAAGCATTTTTGAATAAAAGTTATTGCTGCTTGCTCGTTTTCTGGTCGATTCATCGCAGCCCAAAATAACAAACTTTTTTTCTCAATTTTCTCTATATTGCGTTCGATTTTATAGATAAAATCACTCAGTTGGGGAGGTTTAATCGTAATTTTATTTTCTGGTATGGCAAATAGTGAAGTAAGAATATTCCGGTCTTTAGTTGATAAAACCCATAATTCATCTGCATTAGAATACAGTTTATTTTCAAATTTGAATAACCTGGCTACCTCGATACCTAATATAGGATTGTTTTCGGACTTTCTTAAAAAAGATTGAGATACAATATCATGTATGCTGATTATAGTGCGAGTATGATTAGAGTTAATTTGATTTTTTATTAATTTTGGGATCAAATTTTTAACTAAATCTAGATAAACCGCAGCGTGGGAATATTCAAAATGAATCGCATCATAAGTATGTTTTGTTAATAATTCCTGCAATTTATCCGCTACAGGTTTTTGATAGCGGGTAGAAAATTTCAAAGGAATAGATAAGTTAGTTAAGCAGCTAATAATTTTATTTAACTTACTAAGGGGATAAGTAAAAAGATTATTTTTATATTTACCGAACAAATCTGTTGCAGCATTTATTTCTGCTTTATTCGCTATAACTATGATATCAATACTTGTATTGTCAACATGATATTTATTCAAATTATTTAAAGCTATCTTTTGTCCTGCTTGAGGGTATAAATTAGTAGGAGCATGGGCAGAGATAAATAATATTTTTGACATAAAGTTCTACCATTTACCATATGTAGATGCAGATTTCTTTGTAACCTGTTTAATAATACTTTTAATTTTGCGTGCGGTAGGTGGTTTCAAAAAATACCTGGCGGGTAATGCAAATACTTCATTAAAAATCCACGCTATATAAGCTTTTTTCCGTTGTTTCTCAGATACTTGTGGAAAATTATTGGATGCCTTACTACTTATTTTCCAACATTCTTGGATTAATTTTGCTCTATTCCAAGGTAAGGGTGATGAACTCATTCCATTAAGGGAATAAGCTGCTAAGGAAGTTTCGATAAAATGAAATTGAAATCCGTTATTAAATAAACGTAAAATCATGTCATAGTCGGCTGCAATTTTGTATTGTAAATCATATAAACCTGCTGCGATGTAAGCCGATTTTTTGATGAAGCAAGATGGATGATTTAAAGTAAAGCGAATCGATAGTTTTTCCAATTCTCCCGGAATAAAAGTAGCCATATATTCACCTTGGTAGTAATTCTCGATCGGCGAATATAATATATCTATATCTGGATACTTATCGAATTCTTCTTCTACTATTTTGATTGCATCTTCCAGGTACCAATCATCAGAATTAATAATACCGATAATCTCTCCACTAGCAAGATTAATTCCTTTGTTCATTGCATCGTAAGCACCGGAATCTGGTTCTGATATAAATATATCTATATTTTTATTTGTTAGATATCTTTGAATAATTTCACAAGTATTGTCTGTAGAATCTCCATCAATTACGATATACTCCAAAGGATATTTTTTCTGTTGATTAATAACGCTTAAAATAGTTTTTTCAATAGTTTTTGCGGAATTAAAGCTTGGTGTAATAATCGAGATTTTCGGCTGCATCCTTTTTGGTAAAGTTAGGAGTTAGGAATTAGGAGTTAGAAGTGAGGAATTAGAAGTTAGCAGTTCTAAATGATTAGTGAAATTTAAGTAGTGCGAGCATCTTGCTCGCTCGGGAAAGCCAGCGAGCAAGATGCTCGCACTACTCTATAGATATACAAGATGCTCGCACTACTTTATGAATATAAATAAACATAATTTTTTCACAACTGATTTAGGATTGCTATAGTCACCACTAAACAACCAGTAACTAATTAAAATTCTACCCCCTCTCTGCTTAAATTTAATTGTAAGCTATAAGTCTTCTTTTATTATCTTCAACTGACATTGCTAAAATACTGACAAAAAGTAAAGGAGCAAGTCCTTGAAGTCCGCTATGTAGAAATAAACAAAAGAATAAATAGGGAAAGATAAACTGATAATTTTGTGGAGTATAGTAACCACCCACTACTTTTAAAATAGCACAGAAGTAAAGAATTCCTAAAGGAATGCCTATGTACGCAATCACCTCTAAGAATGAATTATGAATTAAAGAACCAACGCTTTTAAATACTTCATCGTATTCACCTGCATAACCTTTCAATGCTAAAATCCAATCACTTTGATAAGATGTAATTAAAAAACGGTTAGCTTCAAATCTAGCTAGGTTTGAGGTATCGTTAAAAGAAAATAAGCGGTTTGCACTTGTATCGTATGCATAACCGACTTCAACAAACTTTAAAAAATATTCTCCTATTAAATAGCCGAAAAGATTTGATAATATAAAAAAAACAGTAAAATTTATTTTACTAGCTATTCTGATAAACTTCTTTTCGCAGAAAATAATCATTAAATATATTAGCAAACTGAGGAAATAATTTCGACTTAAGAAAAATACCGTAGAGACTAAGGCTAAAATAATACCTGGTTTAAATTTAGCTTTACAAGAAAGGAAAAAGAATAATAACATAAATAAACCAGATACATTAGGATCTCCATTACTTAAAGAAACTCTGGCGCTGCCATCAAACTCTACTCTTCGATATATTGCCATTTGATAGATTAAAGTTACGGTTGCTAGCCAGCATAATCCGATTATGTAGCTCCGTTTGATGCGTATTTGCGGACAACCACTGAAACCTACGAGCATTAAACAGATTGGTAAACTATATCGGAATAAATGATATGTTGAAAAATTAATAAAGGTAACAATTAGAATTGAGCATACTAATAAAATATCTACAATTAGCAATTGAGTTTTATAGAAAAAAAGTTGCACTAATAGAGCGATCGCCAGTAAAGGCAAAAATATTCTAGCGTGAGGAATTTCTACACTATAAGGAAATAAATATAGTATTAATACAGTGTAAAAAATTAACATATAAAAAAAATAGTTGGTTTGTTGCTGTTGAATGTTCGCGTTAATCTTCATTTTATGCTCCCACGAAATACATCAGAATTGGGGATTAGGAATTGGTAATTGGAAAGAGGTAGTAGGTGAAAAAAATAATCATGTTAGTAATCAAGTTTATAAAAGTGAAACTAGTACAACTAAAAGCGAGCATCCCAAATATTTTTCAACTATTGTAATGCTAATCAATTATCAACTTTTTAGATTAATTATTTCGTCAAAAAGTTGAGAATAACGTCTTGCTTGTAATTGTAGTAAAAATTCTTTTTCTACCTTTTCGCGAGCGCGAGCGCGAATTTTTTGGGGGTAATCATTTGATAATATCCAAGTAATACCTTCAGTTAAACTTTCTACATCAAAAGCTTGAGCTAAATAACCGTTGGCTTGATGCTCAATCATATCGGGCATTCCTCCAATATTGAAAGCAACGCATGGAGTACCGCAAGCTAAAGCTTCCATTACAGTGTTGGGCAAATTATCTTGAATTGAAGCAGCAACAAAAACATCTGCTGCTGCATAAATTAGAGCCAAAGATATATCATCATGAAGATTACCCATATAATGATATTTGAAATCGCTGTTGTCTCGTTCGCTAGGTTGTAAAGATCCGAAAACAACTAATTCTACCTTATTTTTGTAACCAGTTTGGCTTAAATTTTGTAGCGCTTCTTCAAGTAAATGGATTCCTTTTCTTCTATAACTACTTTTTGCTGCACCGTACAAAATTAACTGTTTATCTACAGGAAGATTCAGCCATTTTCTCGCAATTTTTTTGTCAATTGGTTTATATTTTTGGATATCAATGCCATTAGGAATTACTTTGATGGGATAATTTTTGAATAGAGAACTTTGTGCTGCAACTTTGGCTAACCAATGACTGGGAGTGACAATTGTTAAATTGAGATTTTGCCATGCTTTAGCTTTACGCTTCCATACCCAGCGTGATAAATCTTGCTCTATTTGGGAATCAAGTTGAATGCAACTTCCGCAAGTCTTTGTGTAGCGATCGCACTCTAAACTATAATGACAACCTCCCGTAAATGCCCACATATCGTGCAAAGTCCAAACTAATGGTTGTTTAAATTTAGCAATGCTTTCAATTTGAAGATAGCCACAAGCCCAGTGGATATTTATTATATCTGGAATTATATCTGGAGACAGATGCTTTATTTTAAAATCAATGAAATCTGGAAACCATTGTGGAGAGAAGGTTCCATAATCGTGTTTTGGATAAAATTTTAATGGTAAATTATCCAAAGTAGGTCGCATTTGATTGACAAACTTTTCTAATTTATTCGTATTTCCAATAACGGTAGGGTTACTACTAGTTTTATATTCAACTAGCATTCGCGAATTTATATTTATATCCTTTAGTCCATCATGCAATCGAAATGCTGCTTTAGCTGCTCCACCACTAATATCAAAAGTGCTTAGGATTAAAGAATTCATTTTCAAATAGGAGTTAGAAGTTAGTTGTTAGTTGTTAGTTGTTAGTTGTTAGTGGTTAGGAGGCTAAAATTTTCTACCCCCATCTCCCTACTTTCTACTCCCTACTTTTTTAGAACAAAAAGCATAGCTATCAAATATTCCGTAACTTCTATCTAGATAGTTAGAAAAATCTACTATGGTTTCAAAACCAATTTTTTCTAAGATTGCAAAAATATCGATTCCAAATGTTCTGTATGCAAGAATTTTTCCGCGAATTTTGTCTCCATGATACTCTGGGGGTAATAAATGAATGTCTTCAACTCCCGAGGTGTCAACACGAACCAAAGTAGGTTTATCAAAAAAGCAGGGAATCGTGAAAATATGATATCCACCTGTTTTTAATACCCGATATACTTCTCGAAAAGCTTTTTCATAATCTCTAATATGTTCAAATACATCCTCTGTAATTACTACGTCAAACTTTTCTTTTTCAAATGTTAGTGTTTCTAAATCTTGACAAAATATTTGTTCGCTAATTTCTGTTCCTATATCAACATTGGGTACATAGCTAGAACAGTAATATGATGTGGCTGAATGCAAGGCTTGATAAAAAGCATCGTTTACATCAGCGTTATAGATGTTTAATTTATCTAGATTATCTAAATTATTTGATGAAAATTCTGCAAGACTAGAAAAATTAGGAATAACTTTATTAATCAATAATTTTGCTACGTGTCTTTTTCGCGATGAACTTTTACAAAAAGGACAGTACATATTATTCCGAACTGTTTTTGCATCAATGCAGATGAAAATAGTAGATTTACCACATATGTTGCATTTACCAACTTGATGATATCCTAAGTTTTTAATTGCAAGTGTAGCTGCTCTACTTACTTCCATAATTCACCTCAATCAAATTTTAGATTTCAACAACGGATGCTTTCAACAACGGATGCTTTTGGTTTGTTTTTTGATTTTCAAGAATATAAGCCGCAATCAGTTTTATAAGAGGGAATAGGGAACAGGGAACAGAGGATATTTATTCTGATGGGTTGTAGAGACGCTATACATAACGTCTCCCAAAGTCTACAGAGAAAACGAACTAGTTAAAATTAATGTGCCGGAGTATCTAGTAGTCCATTAAGACAACTTTGCGGAGCAATCAGAAACTGGTAAATCAAAATTTTTTCTATTTCCTCCTTTTTACTCCCCATCTTTACTTCCAATGCTCGCTACAATGCCAGGTGAAATATTAACTAACTGCTGCTTTTTAATAGTTATTTTATTAACTTCGCCTATACTCCAAGGAAACCTTCCTACCAAGCTCATTTCACCTTTAAAAACATTAAACAATTGAGGCAACTTGCTCAAACTATCCAAATTCAATGCTGCCAGATTTCCACCGAATTTGTAAATGCTAAATAATTTACCTTGTTTACCAATGCACCATTGTGTTTTCAATATTGGTTCGTCAAAATAAACCTTAATTAATAAGGCTAAAGCAATAAACACCGGAGCAAGTATAACTATTAATATTAATGCTCCGAAAATATCTAAGCACCTTTTTATCAACCAAATCAGCCTATTGAAGTTTGTAGAAAAAATATTAGAGTTTTTATAAAACTGATATTTTTTAGATAAACGCAAAAATACTGCTTTTCTACGCTTTTTACATTGATTAGCCCACATTTCAAGCTTCTCTAATTCAATGCGTGAATCGATTTGTACTATTGTCGCAGGAGAAAATTGCAGCCAGTCAGCCAAAAATGCTTCGCTTCTATTAGAAAGTAAATGCATATGCTCCCGTTTGCAAGTTAGTTTAACTAAAAGTTTTTCATCCTTTAACTTAATTTTATAGCCCAAATCATTATTACAATAATTAATATTGCAATCTTTCCAAAAACTGTTATCTACTGCATATTTTTCTTTTATTGGCTTTTCCGAATCGGTATATGATGCAACACTTACTGACGTTGGTTTTTGATCGATAACCATAGCTAAGAATCAGTAATTACTGATGATTAATAATAAGTAGTACTAAAGTATGGCGGAAGTTTTCAATGATTTTTTACCTGTAAAATAAATCTCGTTTATAAATCAAATTCCTTCTATCTAATCTTTCCTACGCTCGCATCTTCCGTATTGGAGATGTGTCTAAATATGCAGTTGCAATCGCGAAGCGCTGCAAGCAGATAGCAGAACTGCGAGCAACATTTTTAGACAGCTTTTGATAATCTAAGTATTTATACTACTAGTTTATCTTATATTTATCAAATTTTCTCTAATAATAAATTTATTTAGTAAATCAAGTCAATTGATTTATCAGTAAAATCTCGGTTAAATTTATAAAAATTTTAGTTTTTTTTATGAAAAATAATATAAATGCTAGAAAATTTGCTTACCTATTAATGTTAACGATTATACTTTTAAATTTTAATATCTTTGCGATCGCCGAGCGTTGATGGTAAGAAAGCAACTGCACGTAGTTTACCTTAGTTAGCTTTAAATACAGTAATTATGAGCTATAGATTTAAAGCAATCGCCTTTTAAAAATTCGTACTTGCCTTTTGCTCGATCTGCTTTCACAGACAGGTATCGATCGTAAAATCAATCCCCAAACAGAATAATTCTAAGAACTACGAAAAGATACGGTATAAATTTTAATACCTTTTAATTCAATAGTTAAATTAAAAATATTTATCTATAGATCGTGACAATTCTTTTCATCGCATTAACTGAGATAAGTTTTTGATATATGATGAATTATCTCAATATCATCTGCGGGCAAAAAAATTACTATTATAATTCAAAGGTTGAGATTAATACTGTAAGGTTTACTATCTGATACATCTCTGAATTGGTAATAACTTTTGCAAAAGTCTTATAGGCAAATCTACAACTTTAGGTGGATGCAATCTATACACAATTTCGACTGTAATTCAATTCAAAAGAAATTTACTTTTCAAAAAAGCAAAAACTGAAAAAGCGCCAAAATGAGTTAAAATTTTGACTCAAGCTGCAATTTATTATTAGATAATTTTGCATAGGAGTTATTAAATTGATTTAGTCTAAAAAGCAGAAGATATTAAGTGTATTGTTATTAGCTGCATCGCCTTGATGCGGATACGGGTGTATTTACCATGATGGCGAAAAATAATATAGCTTTTGTAATAGTTTCTTATAATTCAGCCAGAACTTTAAGAGGCGCAATTGAATCATGCATCGAAGCAGTGAAAGCATTTTATCCAGGAAGGGGTAGAGTTATTGTCTACGATAATGCTTCTAAGGATAAGTCTCCGCAAATTATGGATGATTTTGCTCGGAGATATCCACATATATTTATAGGCAAAAAAGGAGAAACCAACCTGGGTTTTGGGGTTGCTAATAATAGGGCTGTTGCTACTTTACCTTCGTATACTTATGTTTTAGTAAATCCTGACGTAACATTTAAACCAGAGATAATTTCTCGTCTGGAGGCGACTTTATATTCACAACCAGACATCGCAATTGTTTGTCCTAAGTTACTTTATCTTGACAAATCAGTTCAACCTTCAATTCGCAGATTTCCTACATTTAACTTTTTACTATGTAAATATTTATTAGGAGAAAAGTTGCAGAATATTCTCTGTCCATTAGATTATTATTATGCTGGTATGCCTTCTCCTAAAAAAACCATAGAAATTAATTGGGCAATTGGTGCTTTCATGATGGTATCTGGGAAGTATGTCGAGCGTTATGGCTTGTTTGACGAACGGTTTTTCTTGTATTTTGAAGATGTAAGTTTGTGTGTAGATGCTTGGCAAAATGGTTACAGAGTTTTATTTCAGCCGGAAGTATCTGCACTGCATTTATATCAACGTTCGAGTACTCGTTCAAAGTTTAACAAGTTAACGCTGATACATATAATTTCTGCTTTGAAATTTTTTGCTAAGTATAAACCTTATCGAAAGTCTTGGCAGTTGATTGCCTTAATATTTGAAGTGAATTCTAAATTACAAAATGGTTGGCGTTTCTTTGTATTGTCTAAATTTGATAAGTTACAGCGTTCGTAACATTCGGCAGAATTAACGCCGGTTGTAAGAATGGTAAATAAGTAAAATTCTTAATATTGATCTATAATATTTACTCTTCTCTATTAACTAATTTCCGTCTGCCGAATTTTATGCCTGTAATTATATGAAGTTTCCATAGCGGGCTATTCTTCAAACATCAAAAATTAGATATATATGCAAATTAAGCTACCAATTATTATTCGGAAATTTTTTATAAGTACTAGTTTTTGGCAAGAAAACTACCTGATTGTACGGGCATTTAAACCATTTTTACGGACTGCAATTATAGCCGTATTTTTTACAATAATGGCAGCAGTGTTAGAAGCAGTAGGTATCGGTTTGATAGCGTCTTTGCTGCAAGGATTAACTAATCCAGATCGTCCACCCTTGCAAACTGGTATTGAGTGGTTTGATATTCGGTTTTTGGGAACCGAAGCTGTTGCTCCTCAACGTATTTGGCGTATATCTGGTTTAATCTTATTTACTGTTTGGGTAAGGGCAGTTTTCAGCTATTTCGGGCGTTACTGTGCTAAATTATGCGAAATTGGATTGGTAGATACTCTCCGCAAACAAATATTTAAACAGTTTCAAAGCTTTAGTCTTTCATACTATACTCAAAAACGCTCGGGAGAATTAATAAATACTTTTTCTGCTGAGGTTAGTCATTTGAGCTTTGCTTTTAACGAACTGATTAATTTTGTAACTAAAAGCTGCGTAATTCTAGCTTACACTTGCGCGATGTTCGTTATTTCTTGGCAACTAACTATAGTTACAGTACTTCTTTTTAGTTTACTGGCAACAGCCGCATCAAATTGGATTCGTAGAGTACGTCAAGCCAGCTTTGAAATGACATCGGCTGGTGGAGAATTAGCAGCAAAAACTACAGAATTTATCGGTGGTATTCGCACTGTACAAGCATTTTGGACTCAAGAATTTGAACGCAAGCGTTTTCATCAAGTAGCGCAAAAGTTTGCTACTGCTTGGCTAAAGGCTAGTACTATTAGCGGGCTTTTGCAACCGTTAATTGAAGCCTTGGCTACTACAATTTTAGTGGCAATGATTTTAGTTGCTGTTTCTACGTTGATATCGAGTGGAATTCTGAATGTAGTTTCTTTGCTGGCTTTTTTGTTTGCGTTATTTCGCTTGCTACCGATTATCGCTCATATGAATAGTTCCTGGGGTTTGATTGCGATGAATTCTGGAGCTTTAGGAGCCGTTGAAGAACTTTTAAGAACTGATAATAAAGCTTATTTAACTGATGGTAAAAAAAATTTCCCCGGTTTGAAGCAAGTTATTCAACTTGTAAATGTTAATTTTGGTTACGACAACAATCAGTTGGTATTGCACGATATTAATTTAACCATCGAACGCGGTCAAACGGTCGCTTTGGTTGGTGCTAGCGGTTCGGGTAAAACAACTTTAGCGGATTTATTAGTACGTTTTTATGACCCAACTTCTGGGAAAATATTAATTGATAAAGTTGACTTACGCGAATACAATCTTGGTTCGTTACGGAAGAATATAGCAGTAGTAAGTCAAGATACTTTTATATTTAACACCTCAGTGCGAGAAAATATTGCATACGGTTTAGAAAATATAGATGATAAAGCTATTTTAGAAGCAGCTAAAGCTGCAAACGCTTGGGAATTTATTTCAGAATTACCCCAAGGTTTCGATACCAAACTTGGAGATAGGGGAGTACGTTTATCTGGGGGACAAAGACAGAGAATTGCCATTGCTAGAGCTATGTTACGCAATCCAGAAATTTTAATTCTAGACGAAGCAACCAGCGCCCTCGATTCAGTTAGCGAGCGTTTGGTACAGCAGTCTTTAGAAAAATTGGCTTATGGAAGAACTGCGATCGCAATTGCTCACCGACTTTCTACTATCTTCAAAGCTGACAAAGTAATAGTTCTTGAACATGGACGAATTGTAGAACAAGGAGGCTATCAGGAATTATTAAATCGTAAAGGTAAACTCTGGAAATATCATCAAACACAGCATCACTTTAATGAAAATGGGTAATAGGTAATAAGTAATAGGGAACTGGGGAAAAATAATCCCATGCCCAATCCCCAATACCCATTACCCATTTCCAATTACCAATTCCTAATAATTATGAAAGTTGCAATTTGGGGTTCGTATAATTATGGTAACTATGGCGATGATATTATGGCAGTTCAATTTGCCAAATATCTCAAAACTCTTGACGTTGAGCCTGTTGTTTATAGATTAGATAAACAGTTAGCAAAACGCTATCAACTTCAAACTACTGACTCTTTGGATGAACTTCTTAGCGATGCAAAATTTTGCATTATAGGTGGCGGTGGATTTCTTGTGGAAAATTTTTCTGCACCTTTTGAAGAAGATTTTCGCTGCTTACATGAAGTTAGTATAGAGAATAATTGTCCTGTATATCCTCTAAGTATCGGTGGAGAAGGATTGGGAAAATATGCTTCCCTTTCATATTGGCGACGAGAATTTTTTCAAGGAGATATCTGTCAATCTTGTACCGTCAGACTAGAATCCGATGTTGCTTTAATTAACGATTTTGGAAAAGAAGCTTTTTACTATCCCGATGTGTTGCTGTCAGTATCTGAATTTTGGCAAATTAAAAGGCAAATTTTGCAAAATAACCCTCAAAATAATACCATTAATGTTGGTATAAATATTCCTAACACATTACAGTGTCAATGGCTGGCTTTTCAACTTGGTATTATCGCATCTATCAGAAGAGATATTGTTTTCCATTTTATAAAAACATATTTACCATCATCATCTATAAATAGTGAGTTGCGACCAAAACAACTATCTAGTAATATCAAATATCATGTGTATACAGACCCTCAGTCAACCCTTGAGTTTCTTGCGACCCTTGATTTAGTTGTCTCATACAAATTACATCTGGGGTTAACAGCACTAGCGTTAGGCGTACCATTTTATAGCTTGGGTGGTTCTGGTAAAGCAAAAGCTTTTTTAGATAGTATTGGAGCGGATTTTGCGGTTTGGAACCCTAGAGATAAGCGATTTAGAATTGCTGCGTTTCTATCCAATCCTCAAAATATTCTGCAAGCGAAAAATAAATTTAATTTTACTATAATAGATAAATTAAGTTTGAACAGTCGGGGCCACTTAGATTTCCTGAACAAACTCGTAAAGAATATTAGTTCTTTTTGAGATAATTGTTTTTAAGCCAGCTAATAAAATTACACTTAATACAAATTAATAGGGAGCATCCCAATATTGCAAAAATAAAATTTGGTAGTGCGAGCATCTTGCTCGCTTGATATACATAGCGAGCAAGATGCTCGCACTACAAAAAAATAAAATCACACATTTGGGATGCTCCCAATCAATACGAAGTTTCAATCGTTTGTAGGGTTCGGGTTTGATTTATAAATTTGATTTATAAGTTTGATTTTTAAACATATTTATGGAGGTAGGAAACAAGGTTGGAGAAAATGGGCAATAGGCAATCTTAATGCATAAGCTCGTTTTTTTTCAAAAATCAAATACTTCTCCGCTATATGATGCAGACTAGTTACAAACAAATATTTTTACATTCTGGGGAGGTAATTATGAATTTGAAGGTTTATATGTGATAAATTATTCATCTCAAACGCATTTAAATTGTTCTTTCTAAGAGCAAATCGGCGTGTATGAAGTTTAGATTTTTTATTGAATTCAAGCAAAATAGTGTTTCGATTTGAGAGGTATGACTGTGGTGGTTGACACTGGTCTAGAGAATGGGCAAATGGTAATTGCCTCCCCACAAGAAGCTGTTAATATTAGACAGCTATCTACCATAATATATCGCCGACGCTGGCTAATTTTGGGTGTCGCAAGCATAGTAATGTCGGTTGCTACTCTTTTATCTGTAGTTATAAAACCGATGCGTGAAAGCTCGATGCAAATGTTAGTCAGTTCCAACCTTTATCAAAGTGCAAGAACTCCTAATAATCAAGATAATTTAAACAACGATTTTACCGATTCTAATATTGAGGTAGTAGATTATACTGCTCAGCTACAGTTGATGCAGAGCAAAAAATTAATCTCTAGGGCAGTGCAAATACTGCGGGCAGAATACCCAGATATTTCAGTAGAAGATATTAAAGGTCAAAAAGGTGAAAAAGGACCATTAACAGTTACTCAGTTACAAACAGGAACGGGAACTAGGCAAGTACCTTCAGAAGTATTTGAAGTATCTTTTAAAAATAAAAACCCGGTCAAAGCGCAGAAAGTACTTGAAGCGTTACAAATAGTTTATCAAGATTTTAATAAACAACAGCAAAAAGACCGTTTATCCAAAGGGTTAGCTTTCGTCAACGAAAGACTTCCCAGAATTAAACAACAGGTAATCGAAGCAGAGACAAAATTAGAGGGGTTTCGCAAAAGGTACAATATAGTCGATCCTCAAGTAGAAAGTACAATTCTTTTAGAATCTATCGCCGCACGAAGAAAAGAACTTGATACTACCACCGCTCAACTGCAAGATGTAGAAGCTCGTTACAGTAATTTAGAGCAGAAGGTAGCAGATCGTCCTAAAAATGCTTTGGCATCTTCGCGTCTGAGCCAATCAACTCGTTACCAATCTCTGCTGGATGAGATTCAGAAGACAGAATTGGCTTTAGCAGAAGAAAGACAGCGATTTACCGATAATTCTCCCACCGTACAAAAACTGGTACAACAGCGTCAGAGTCAACTGGCTTTGTTGAAACAGGAAGCTGGAAGAAGTTTGGGGGATAAAGCAGATGCTAATAATACAGCACAGCCACTATTAACAAAAGGGCAGCTTGCAGGAGTCGATTTAACGCTAGTCGAAGATTTGGTTAAATTACAGACAGAAGCTTTGGGTTTGCGTGCAAATCAACAAAGTTTGATTGAATCTGAAAGACAATTGCGTTCTAAGTTGAATGAATATCCGGCTTTAATTGCAGAATATAATCGTTTGTTACCAGAAGTAGAAACCAACCGTAAAACCCTCGCACAGTTAATGGAAGTGCGTCAGAATTTAGCGTTAAAAATTGCTCAAGGGGGATTTGATTGGCAAATACTTGAAGAACCTGAATTAGGAACTAAAACTGGTAGCTCTAGATTATTATTTTTATTAATAGGTGCAGTTACCGGCCCGATTTTGGGTATCGCATTAGCTTTAATTTTAGAACTATTTAACGACACCATTTATACTCCCCAAGAATTAACCAAATTTACGAATCTGCGTTTGCTTGGTAAAATTCCCAAACTGCCTCCACTTCGTCAAAGTAAAAAACTCTTAAGCTTACCAGTTTCTTTAGGGCGATCGCCTTCATCAAAGCGGCGATCGCTACAAAATCCATATTCATCTTTTTCGGAGGCGATCGCTCATTTACCTTCCCACGAAACGCTGGATATGGCTTACCAAAATATTCAAATATTGAAGTATCCCCTGCACTGTCAATCGTTGATGATAACTTCAGCTAAGAGCGGGGAAGGGAAATCAACTTCAACATTGGGATTAGCGGTAAGTGCGGCTAGAATGCATACTCGAGTTTTAGTCATTGATGCTAACCTGCGAAATCCTTGCTTGCACTCAATTTTAGAACTTTCTAACGATTGGGGATTATCTTTACTATTACTAGAAGAAAAAAATAGTAAAGTCAGCGATTACGTGCAGCCCGTTCATCCTGCCATAGACGTTTTAACCGCAGGACCAGTACCAGATGATACGGTTAAGCTACTTACTTCAGGACGGATGAAGGAACTTTTGGAAATATTTACGCGCAGCTACGATCTAGTACTGATAGATGCTTCTTCGATTTTAGATACCGTAGATGCGAGGATTTTAGCTTCCATGTGTAACGGTATTATCATGGTAGGGCGCATGGGTAAAATCAAGCAAAGCGAATTAATTCAAGCTACGGAAATTTTACATAGCTTGAATTTGGTGGGAATTATCGCTAATGAGGCAAGTAAATCGCAAAAAATCTATGCTTGAAGATTTGCACGGGGAGGGATGTTCCGTTCACCCGTAAAGGTTCGTAGTAAGGGCTTAAGTTCTTAATTAGAGGACTAAAGTCCTCACTACAAAGCAATTACCGATTCCTGGAATAGCGGGGACGACAAGGAGTACCCCAACAAACTTGTGCTTCCGGCATATCGGTAAAAACAGTACTTCGAGCGCCAACTACAGCATTTGCTCCAATTGTGACTCCAGGCCCCACAAAGCAATCTGTAGCAACCCAAGCCCCGTTACCTATTGCAACCTTTCCGGTTTTTAAACCGAAGGCTGGGTCTTTGATATCGTGGCTACCAGTACAGATATAGCTTTTCTGTGAAACTACGCAGTGAGTTCCAATGTTGATTTCGTCGATACTATATAAAACGACATCATCACCAATCCAACTATAGTCACCAATAGTTACTTTCCAGGGATAAGTAAAACGAGCGGTTGGTCGGATTAATACACCTTTACCAATTTTTGCGCCGAATAAACGTAATAAAGCGCAACGCATACCGCTCATATTATGAAGAGTCAGTGGAAAGATTATTGCCTGTACGAACCACCATAAAAATATATACCAACCCGCACGTCCTCTGTCAAAGTCGGATTGGTCGTATTTACGTAAATCTACAAAAGGTTCGGCATTTAATGTTGGGGGAATTGGGCATTGAGTGTTGGGCATGGCGAATTGGGCATGGCGAATTGGACATTGGGCATGGAAAATAGTTAGGAGTTATGAGTTAGGAGTTAGTAATTAGCAATTACCCCATCACCTATGCCCTATGCCCCATGCCCCCTTTTTATCAAGTTGCGGACTGACTAACTTTCCCAGGCATTACGGGTTGGGCATTTTTCGAGGCGTTTACGGTGTTCAAGCTACCGCCGCAGCTACGCAATTCAAAAAGCTTTACGCCGATTTGATATTCGTATTGACTTAAAAGTCGTCCGTAAATATAGCCAGCTTTTCCATCTAGGAAACCGCGCTGAATTATATAGAACAGCAGGAAGCGTAAAAGAGGTTTGAATGGTAATCTTACCCAGATTTTCTTTAAGAAACGCTTGCGCTGTACTGCATCACCAAATAAACTTGCGCCGATGGTGCCGTCATCACCTTTACCTGTCAACAAGTTATAGTAAACGCGAGCTTCCCAATTGGAATAACGGTTGTGTCTGGCTAACCAGTGGTAAAGATCGCGGAAGTCTTCGTGAAGCATATCATTTTTTAGATATCCGACTTTACTAGTTAAAACAACGTGTTCGTGAACTTCGTTGTCACCTGTATTAGGAATATCTTCGGTATTAAGGTTTTCGTAGCGGCCTTCTTTATGCTTGAATAAACGCAGGTTCCAATCGGGATATTTTCCACCGTGACGAATCCATTTACCCAAGAAAAATACGCGGCGATTTAGATAATAACCACCATTATCTGGATTTTCGATGGCTTGGGCAATTTCATCCCATAATTCGGGGGTAATGCGCTCGTCACAATCAACTATCAATACCCATTCATTGCGGAAAGGTAAGTTTTCTAAAGACCAATTTTTCTTTTTAGGCCAGCCTCCCTTAAATTCAAACTGTACTACTTTTGCACCTAAACTTTCAGAAATTTCAATGCTTCGATCGCTACTTTGAGAATCTACAACAAAAACTTCATCTGCTCTAGCAACACTAGCAAGACAAGCAGGTAAATTTGCTTCTTCGTTCTTAGCCGGAATTAAGACGGAAACTGGTATCTTAGAAGACATATAATTATATTTTAGTTATTAGTTATTAGGTGTTATTTGTTAGTTGATAGTTGTGAAGCAGCGCGGTCTTGGGGATTCCCCATGAGCGACTGCTGTTAGCGAAGCGTGCGCGAAGCGCATACCCGAAGGGATAGTTGGTAGTTGTTAGTTTTTAGTTGTTAGTTGTTGGTTGCTATTTGGTAGTTGTTCAATTAATCAACAACTATCCACTATCCACTATCCACTAACTACTTTTTTTTGATAGAAGTCCCTGAATAGCTGCGTTTAAATAACCTATTTGACCGTAAGCATAAACTAGGTTATCAAAACGTATCGCTGGGTCGGAATAATGTTGCAATGCTTTATATAAACCGCGTATAAACCGTTCGCCACCGCGCTGTAATTGCCCGGTACCGGCTCTACCAGCTAATTGTTCTCGGTAACATTCGCTTATACCTTGCCACCAGCCCCTACTGATAAACCAGGAACGCTTAAGACGCTCCTTTGAGACATTATGAGCGGCTAAAGCATCGGGAAGATAAGCAACTTCCCAACCCTTTTCCAAGGCTAATTCGGTCATTTGCAGTTCCTCGTTGGAAAGTAAGTTTTTACCTACTCGTCCGAGATTGATGTCAAAACCTCCAATTTCTTCCAAAAAACTGCGCCGTAGCGAATAATTTAAACCTCTAGGAGTATCACCTGGGTTTTCGATTTTGACAACGCGATCGCCTAAATCGTAAGCTCCCAAATTACCGGCTAATCCTGGTGATAGCCAACGGGGTGGCACGGTTTTTTCCGGCCATAACAACGTAACTTTACCACCAGCAATTGCTAAGTTAGAGTTACTTTGATAGGCTCCGTGGAGTACTTGCAACCAGGATTCGCTTGCTACAGCATCGTCATCAAGATATGCTAAAATTTCACCGTTAGAAACTTTAGCACCTGTATTCCGAGCTACAGATAATCCAAGTACCGGCTCGTAAATATACTTAAGACGTGAATCGTCTAATCTTTGTTCTACGACTTGCTTGGTATTATCTTTTGACCCATTATCTATTACTACCACTTCAAAGCCTTGGGCAAAATTCTGCGACAAAAGGCTATCTATGGCAGCGCCCAGATAATTATCTCGATTGTGAGTACAGATAATGGCAGAGATTTGCGTGTCTGGCATTGTTATTGCAATTTTAGAGAGAGCCGAAGTTGGAGAAAACAAGGCGCTAATTGATTGTAGCTTTATTGCTATTACACAAAGCGCGATTACTAAAATTCAATATCCGCCTGCACAGAATCTTAACTAAAAAATTTATACACACCAACCGAGTTTTTTCGGATATAAGTTTTAGTTAGTTTTAAAACTTCATTTTTGTTGTGTAATATGACCGTGTAAAACTACTAAAGTTTCCGCTAATTGGTTCAAGCGATTTTCTAATTTCTGCTTGCGATCTAAGTATTGCCGTAATTGCTGATAGCGGGCGATCGCCATACTAACCCCAGGAACTTGTTCCGGCGGACATGGGCGGGACCAAACTTCACCAGAAGCATCCAAACCGCACAAGCGATAGCCAGCACGGGAAAACTCAGACGAGGGCTGTGCTTCTTGCGCGGCACAAATCTCTTCTACATAGTCCATCAAATCGTCAACTTCTGCATGACGCAGGGTTGCAGTAGCTTCCGCTTGTGGCTTAATCGAATGAGATTCCAACCAGCCATTGACAATAGGTCCTTGTAAGTAAAGATCCTGAATTTGTCGTAAAATTTTGTGCAATTCAGTTTGCCATCCCTGAACAATCTCTTGAATTTCTTGCAAGACATTAGATGCCAAGGCAGGATTGGGAGCGTTACGGTGACTGCTAAAGCTAGGAGTTTTGAATTTTGGAAGACTTGGGGCTTTGATGTCCTCATCTTGTGCCGGAAAAGTCTGAACAGAGTTATCTTCAACTGACTCTTCTACAACTTCTTTGATGGGAGAATGTTCGATAATCTCTTGTGGTGATGATTCCGTCACACCAGCAGTTGATTGATTAGATCTATTCGATTCATTTGCAGGGGCACTAATACGGAATGATAAAGATTCTTGAAGAGAACCATTATCATTGCCATTCTCGTCAATAGGATTTGTAACACGAATGTCCAAATCCTGCAAAGTTTCCTCTATACGCTTTAAACCTGCTTTCATAGAAGTATTCGGTGAAAGTTCATCTCTTGGTGCAGTTATACAACGGTCGAACGAGTTAGGGTTGAATTTAAAAGTCTTGTCATTAATCGTACTAACCCCGATTTGTTGTATTTTTATCTATTAAAAGTTATTTGTAACCAAAAATCATACCCCTGGGGTAAAAAAGACAGAAATTTGGGGCAAACCTACCTTATTAAAGATACTGAGGAAACGGCTTTGAGTAAAGTTATCCTTGTCACTGGTCCAGCACGCTCTGGAAAAAGCGAATGGGCAGAAGCTTTAGCAAACCAGTCTAATAGAAAAGTGGTCTATGTAGCAACAGCACTCTTATCACCGGACGATCCACAATGGCAGCAACGTATAATACAGCATAAAAATCGCCGTCCCCCAAGCTGGATAACCCTAGAAGTACCTTTTGAATTATCCGCGACTCTAAGTGATGCCAAGCCAAATACCGTATTATTAGTAGATTCTCTAGGAACTTGGGTAGCAAATCACATCGAAAAAGACGATACTTCCTGGCTGGAAATCGTTGAAGAATTTTTAGAAACAGTACAGCTAGTTGCAGCATCCATGATTTTTGTCGCCGAAGAAACCGGATGGGGAGTAGTGCCAGCTTACCCCATCGGTCAAACCTTTCGCGATCGACTCGGTTCATTAACCCGCAAACTAGGTGCAATCAGCCAGACGACATACTTAGTTACCGGAGGACACGTTTTGAATCTGAGCGTGCTTGGTAGCCGTTTGCCGTGTTGAGGGGGAGAGGGGGTAGAGGGGGAAGAAGGGGAAGAGGGGGTAGATATAGCAATCCGAATTTGAACGTGAGAAAACACGTAGATGTAGGATTGAAATAATAAGTAATTTTTTATTCATACCTGGCGACTATAAGTCGCGGCTATACAGGCGAAACCAGCCTGCGCGGGTTGTTTTATTAAGTCCACGCAGGTGGACTTCGTTTGTGTAGTAGCGGTTTTAACCGCCAGATAAAGTATCAATTTCTTACAAATCATTTAGGATTGCTATAGAGAGAATTTTAACTCCTAACTCCTAACTATTTCGATGCCCAATGCCCAATTTCCCATTCCCTTCGACCTAAATTCTTAAGTGTTTGTTCACAATTCATAATCTAAAATCTAAAACAAAAGCATCCGTTGTAAAAATCTAAAATCTAAAATCTAAAATTAAAATATGGCATCTAAAAAAGAAGTTAAAAAATACCTGGCTTATTGGTTTCAGTTGGGTAAGAAAGTTTTTATAAACAACGGTGCGGCAAGCTTGCAGCCCGGTAAAGTTATTGATGGCGAAAGCTATAGCAACGAGTTTGAAGAATGTTGGCAGAAAGTTCTATCATCTGAATCGGGTGAATGTTACCTAGAAGGAACTCAACAAACTGTTGCTGAGTTACTTTCACCTGAATGGGATATGGCTTCTTGTTCCCGTTGCGATATGCCAGTACCTTTGAAAAATTTAGGTATGCCGCCTTTGTTATGTCCTTGTAATGATGTGCCAAATTGGCCTAATACCGAACTTCCACCACCACGAGAACCTGTTAAGTCTCAAAACCAATTAACTAAAATTCGCGATAGTTTTTTAAAAGATAAGTCTTCTGAGACAACAGATTGATAAGTAGGGAGCAATCTTTGCAAATAAAGGTTCGTGTTCTGTGCAATTGCCGGGAGACGTAGCAGTGCTACGTCTCTACACCCGATATCAGCAACAAACGACAAAAAAGTGCTTTTGTTTATTTACCAACGTGATGTAGAGACGTTATACATAACGTCTCCCTACGTTCGAGGGAAAACGAATTTCTTAAAATTAATATGGTTGATTGCTGGTGTGTTGTCTGTGCAATTGTCGCGAGACGAGACGTAAAATTTTACGTCTCTACATTCCGTCGGAATTTATGAAACGGACTAGTAGTTAACTACTTTAATTTTGACGGTTTACGTAGTGCGTTAAGGTTACAAAGTTTGTACAAAAATATTTTCTTTTAAAACAGTAAACCGAGTTTCTCTAAGGATGTCATCATAGATAATGAAGACGGTAAATTAAATTAGAAAAATCACAACATAGAACCGTGCAGATAACATTTTTAGGGACGAGTTCTGGGGTACCCACAAGATCGCGCAATGTTTCTAGTGTTGCCCTTAGATTGCCGCAAAGAGCAGAACTATGGTTATTCGACTGTGGTGAAGGTACTCAACATCAAATATTGCGGAGTGACTTAAAAATGAGTCAACTCTCTCGAATTTTTGTTACCCATATGCACGGCGACCATATATTTGGTTTAATGGGTCTTCTTGCTAGCTGCGGTTTGGCTGGTAATGTACGTCGCGTTGATATTTATGGCCCGCAAGGGTTAAACGAATATTTGCAAGCCTGTAGGCGTTATTCTCATACACATTTTTCTTACCCAGTGAAAGTTCATGCTGTTCGTCCGGGGATAATATACGAAGATTCTGAATTTACGGTTAGCTGCGATATTTTGCATCATCGAGTTACAGCTTATGGTTATCGCGTAGAAGAAAAAAATCGAGCCGGAAGATTTGATGTTGAAAAAGCTAAAGCTTTAGACATTCCACCAGGTAGAATTTACGGTCAACTCAAACGCGGTGAAACCGTAACTTTAAAAGATGGAAGAATTATTAACGGTTCCGATTTATGCGGGCCTACAGAAATTGGGCGCAAAGTCGTATACTGTACCGACACGGTTTTCTGTGAAAATGCAGTTGACTTAGCAAAAGATGCCGACGTGTTGATTCACGAAGCCACTTTCGCCCATCAAGATTCGCAAATGGCTTTCGATAGACTGCATTCCACATCCACAATGGCAGCCCAAACGGCTTTAGCAGCAGGCGCACGTAACTTAATCATGAGTCATTTCAGCCCCCGCTACGCCCCAGGAAATGCCATTGAATTAAAAGACTTACTTGAAGAAGGTCAAGCAATTTTCCCCAACACCAAAATGGCTTACGATTTCATGACTTATGAAGTACCCAGACGAAGATAATCAATTATCAATTATCAATTATCAATTAGGGCATGGGGCATAGGGCATTGGGCATTGGTGATGGGATGATCAAAAAAAATAACTCATAACTCATAACTCCTAACTTTTTCTACCCCCTCTTCCCCCTCTCCCCCTCTCCCCCTCTGCTTTTTCGAGAAAACTTTATACTTGAAATAGAACAATTTCTAAAAAAGGAGGGTCGAGAAATGGCTCCCAATCCCGCTATCATGCAAGCTGTGGAAAAGTTGAATTATCGGGTAACTGTTGGTGATGTGGCTACCCAGGCTGGATTAAATATCGAAATGGCTAATCAGGGGTTATTGGCGCTTGCTACTGATGCTGGGGGACATTTGCAAGTTGCGGATACAGGTGACATCGTTTACCTTTTCCCACGTAATTTTCGTAATGTATTACAAAGTAAGTATTTCAAATTACAGCTACAGGAATGGTGGAACAAAATCTGGAAGGTTTTATTTTATTTAATTAGGATTTCCTTTGGAATTGTCTTAATTGCTTCTATCGCTTTAATTACTATTGCTATTACGATGATTCTTGCTTCTTTATCTGACCGCGATGATAATGGAGGTGGTAATTTTGGCGGTGGTATCGGCTTTTTTTATATTCCGGATTTATTTTGGTTCTTTAGCCCAAATTATAATACTGGGTATCGTAGTCACGGAAGCGGACGACGACAACGGGAAAAGAGCGATTTAAATTTTTTGGAAGCTGTATTTTCGTTTTTGTTTGGCGATGGAAATCCTAACGCAAATCTGGAAGAACGCCGTTGGCAAGAGATTGCGACTGTAATTCGTAATAATGATGGTGCGGTTGTTGCCGAACAGATTACACCTTATCTAGATAATATTGGCGAGAATTATCAACAAGAATATGAAGATTATATGCTGCCGGTTCTGAGCAAATTTAACGGCAAGCCAGAGGTGAGTCCTGAAGGTGAGATTGTCTATTATTTTCCGGAATTACAGGTAACTGCTAAACAAAAAAATTCTCAATCAATCCCAGCTTTTCTTAGAGAGTTTTCTTGGCGGTTTAGTAAAGCAACTTCTTCACAAGTGATGTTAAGCGCTGGATTAGGAGGAGTAAATCTAATCGGCGCTTTGATGTTAGGAAGTTTATTACGAGATGGTACTGTAGCTAGTCAAATTGGAGGGCTGGTTGCTTTTGCACAAGGCATTTACGGGTTGCTCTTAGCTTACGGTATAGGCTTTCTAGCAATACCTTTAATACGATACTTTTGGATACAGTGGCGTAACGAAAAAATTAGCGATCGCAATCGTCAGCGTCAATCGCGAGCCAAACTAATAGCCAGTGCGGACGAAAAGTTGCAGCAAAAAATCAAGTTTGCCCATCAGTTTGCCACAAATACAGTTATCGACAAAGACAATTTAGCTTACTCCACCGAAACCAGTTTAATTGAGCAAGAAGTGGAAAATTCCGCAAAAATCGACGCAGAATGGCAGAAACGCTTGGAGGAAGGAGAGTAATGAGGAGATAGGGAGAGGGGGGAGATGGGGAGAAAAGGAGAGAGGGGGGAGAGGGGGTAGAAAACTCCTAACTCCTAACTCCTAACTCCTAACTCCTAACTCCTAACTCTTAACTATTCTCCCATGCCCAATCCCCAATTATTTCACTTCAATCGGCGCTAAAGCTACATTTTGATAGTAATGATTCAAAATTTGTAGGTGGTTGTAGCCTTGAGAAGCTAAATACCACGCGCCGTATTGACTCATTCCTAAGCCATGCCCCCAACCGCGCCCTTGCAATACGAATGTATTGTTATCGCCTTTATCAACGGTGAAGCGGGTACTGTTAAGCTTGAGTGCGGTACGAACTTGTTCACCTTTTAACTCTTTAGTGCCTTTTTCACCGATAATCTCCAATTTTTTTACGCTGTTAAATTTTGACCACTCTACAGGTTTAATTTCCTTGACATCGCCGACTTCGGGAAATTTTTCACCGATTTGTGTAGATGAAAAACTTTTCTGCCATTGGCATTTAGGAGCAATTTTGGCAAGATTTGGGGTACTCATGTCGAAGTCTGGAACCCCACGCAGGTAAGGTAAATTGTTACCCCATACTTCTTCTACGTTTTCGGTATGCCCGCCACTACAAGCATGAAATACTGATTCAATAATTTGATTGTTATGGGTTAATACTTGCCCTGCGGTGGCATCTACTGCGGCATAAATATTAGGATGTTCTCTAGCAACTCCTGGGTAAATCTGCCATTTATCGGGGGTAGCTCCGATATCATATAGAGGATTACTTTGCTGTTTTTGTCTTCTGTAAAGGGCGTAACTACGAGCAGCGATGGCTTGAGCTTTAAGGGCTTCAGGATGCCATCTCGCATCCATTTCACCACCTAATACACTGTAGAGATATTCTTCTAAATCAACCCAGTTAACAGCGGTAAGTCCTTTCTCTGTAGGGATAACTAAAGTTCTACCCCGATACCACTTATCGCCAATATAAACAAATCCTTTACCTTTTGGTTCAATCCAGAATAAAGGAGATTTCCACTTATCTAAAGCGACTCCACCGGAAGTTGCTTGAGCGTAGTAAGCTTCTCTTGCTGGTAATTCTCCTAAAGTATTTCCGGTACCATCTTTGATAACCGCAGCTGTGGAGCTGCCAACTTTGACTTGCTTCACATCCCGTTTAATTGCCACCCGCATAATTACCGATGCTTGTGCTGGGACAATCAAAAACATCCACAACAGTACTCCGAGCCACCAATGGCGTACTTTTATCTGGGATAATATTGAAGGATTGTTTAATCGGATCATGCTACTTATAGTTAATCTTGTTTGATTTATATATGTTTGACGGACGTTTAGACGGTAGTTTCCCAGAAACCGGATTTTTAGTTTAATAAAATTTAGCCCGGTTTAGCTAGCAATAATTATATAGTTTTTTCATGATTCGGGATACGCGCTATTTGATATGATTAAGGATTTTTCTGCAATTTTACATTTTGCACTATTGTCGTTAAGCCTTAATCCTAGTTCCCAGGTTGAACCTGGGAAGCCTTAGCAAGAGTCTCCGGCTCTTGTTGCGAATGGTGCAAAATGTCAATTTAAAACAACTTTACTCTTCACTTCCAACCTAGAATCAGCGACATTTTTCAAATGCGTCAACATCAATTCATCTCGCTGACACCATACAGAAAATATCTTGTCTCTGCCATCATTTAGCGTTTCTCTATCGATACGATATACATTGTTTACTCGCTTCAGTTTCAAACCTAGTAAATTAAATAGTCGCCGAATAATTTTGATTGTCGAAACCTGCTCATTTTCTACCGCCAAATTAATATTTAACGCTCTTTGAATGTGTCTGCTGCACTGCAATGCGGTATTTTTCAACAATATTAAATCGGCATCATTTTCAGTAAATTTTCTACCGGGTTCGAGTAGCTGTAAAACACCTAATGCTCGTAAAGCTTCTATTCTCAGAGTATAAATTTTTAAGTCTGGGAGAAAAACTTTTCCTTCGCCGCAAGATAACTGTTGATTCCATTCTTGTTTATCTCGTATGTGAAAATAGTCGCTAGGATGAGTTAGATAATAGTGAGTTCGCAATTGATAGTAATATCCTTTATCATCCTGTAACTTTAGCTGGGGAGTAATTTCTACACTGTATCTTTTTTTGAGAAAGTATTTATTGATTTTGTGACGCTCGTTGTCTGTCAAAGAATGTTTCTTTAATAGCTGTTCGTATTCTAAATAATCTATATCTGGAGCATTAGTTACAGCAGCTGCTAGCGCTAATTGATTCTGCTGTTTAATTTTTTTGATATTATTATTAATTTCTTGAGATTTTTGACGACTTTGCTCCCAATCTTTTTTGACTTTGACGATTTCTAAAATTAATCTTCTCCGATTTGCTAAATCATCTTTATCTGTAGCTAAAAATGCATAGCGCAAATCTCGAATAATATTCTTCTGAATATCGTTGGTACGCACCCATAAATTATGTCCTTCAGCCGTTAAACCTTCCTTCATCGATTGACGATAAAAGTTAATTGAAGCATTTACTCTTGCTGATAACTTTGCCCAAGTTCGTAAATGAATAGGATCGTAAACTAAAGGTAGATCGATATCTATTTTATGCATTGGACTCAATAAAGCCAAGTTTTCTTTTTGATTTTCCTGATACCAAAAAGACAGCGATCGATAATTTTTACTACCGCTACCAATCAAACCGACTCCTCGTTTCGCACACCAAACAACACGAGGTACATCGTCGCGTACCCTGGCTAATGCTTGTCTAGCTTCGGAATCTGGAATTACTCCTTGAAAAATTCCGTAAACTCGGTCAAAATGCTGCACATCTATACTAATTCCCGTACCAAGACTGGGAGTTACAAACACAGCATCATATTCGGGAATTTTTTGATTAATAGATGCTACAAAATCAACCGCTTCATGCCCTGGTGTATTAGTAGTATGACTGCTGACTATTAAAGTTTTAGGATACAAATGTCGTAATTTATCCAAACGTTCTCTTAAATAACGTTCGATGGTTTCACTACTGTAACGTCCGGAACGACTATCGGTAGTTATGTAACATTTTCTTCCGGCGAGTAAATCTAATTCTAACTGTTGAATTAAAGGTGTAGGGTTAGGAGAGTCATAGAAAGTTATATCCCAAGCTTTTTCCGGTTTCCATTGATTTATAACAACCCAAGGCGTTAATTTTATTCCCGCTAATTTTTGGAGATATTCTAAAGAAACATCTGATAAATCGGCATCTTGAGCAATAACTAATCCTCCTGTTGTCAAAACTGTAGAAATTAGCTGCTGAAATAATTTTAAAATTTTAACTCGTTTATCTTTACAAGTAGTACTATGCAGCAAATGCCATAAAGATTGTTCGACTTCATCTAAAATAATTATCGCTCCTTCCCAGTCAGAAGGATTGAGTTTCCAAATTGAATCAATACATAATCCTGTAGTGCGAGCATCTTGCTCGCTTGGTTTAATATCATCTTGCTTGCTTGGTTTAATATCATCTTGCTTGCTTGCTGTAATATTAGGGAGCAAGATGCTCCCACTACCAATATTTTTACAACTTTGAATTCCCCATTCTTTATAACCGACACCCCATTTAATTCCAACTTTCTCGCACAAAAATCGCCCTAATTGAATTCTATGAGTAATCAATAAAACGGGTTTTTTTGTACTTAATGCTTGTTTGACAACTTCTTGCAGTGCTGTAGTTTTTCCAGTTCCTTTTGCTGACTTCACGCCTACCAATCCCGAAGTGGGAAAAGGTATCTCACCTAAATAACGACGATTGACAGTAACCGCCGCAGGAATAGTTAAATTAGTATGGGGTTTACTATGAGCAAGATAAATTTCTAAATCCAAACTTTGACGATAGATTTTATCAAATGATGCTGCACCTTTGGCAACAATAAATTCATCAACACCCTTCTCCATCCCCGGAAGTTCGATTACTTGTACCGGACAATTTTTTTCTTGAAATAATAAACCAAGTTGAGATATTGCGTTGTTTACAGCGTTAGTTTTCTTAAGTTCAGTTTCAAAATCAAAACAAATATAAATAGTACGCTTAGTAATGCAAAAAGCCGCTAAATCTGGAATCAACTGACGACGAATAACTTTACCGAATTTATCTTTAACTACTCGATAACCGCTGGTGATCCCAGGAACCCCAATAGCTGCATATCCTTGAGTTAATAGGGTGGCTGCTTTCTTCACACCTTCGCAGAAAATTATCGGGATGTTATGTTCCATCACCCACTTCCAGAAACCGATAGCAGCACCATCTTCTGCAATCGCAATATTTTCGGGTAGCTTGACGTTATACCTCTGGGCAATTTGCTTCCACATCGGTAACGGTACTCGCAGACAAAATATCCTTGTCGGGGTACAAGGTGGATGTTCGTACTTAATCGACTTACCTTTTTCATTTATACGAGGCTGGTTTGGTTTGAAGCATCCCCACTCCATCATGTGCCAATTATTCAGCACATCAACCCCCGAACACCACCAACCACCATGCTGTACGCGAGCATAACGTTCTAGCCACGAGTTCTTGACTACTCCAGTATTTGTACGGGGAATAAGTTCGGAAATAAATAGATAATCGTAAGCATTTTTGTCTTCAAGAGAGCGAAAATTCAGTTTTACCAGGTGTAAATCAATGCCACTACCATTGACTAATTCTTCAAGATGCTCTGGGTTTAAATAGTGCAAATGCATTATGTAGGGCGGAAAGTGCAGACAATGGATTTGAAAAATTTACCATGCACTCGCCGGTTTTTATATAAGGAATTTCAAGGTTTTTAATGTGCTTTTTGTTATCTAGTTATCGGCAATACATCGGTTTAATCAAAATAGATTGATATTTCCCTTTGTTTTGTACAAATAATAGATTTGTATTGTAATTTTTAGCAATATTTATTTTAAATTTATCAGTATAACTATCAAATAAATAATTTTTATATTTATTTTTTAAAATAGTATTTTTGTATGATAAATATGCTTAAGCGTAGTTATCGGGGTTAATTGCATTAATAGGTAAAGGAAGTTTTTGCAATAGTATTTATGAATTAGTTTATTCTTGTTTAGATTTGTACGGGCAGGGATGCCCGTATCACAAGAATTTTTGAGATATAATAATACCTAAAAGTCTTTTGTAAAAAATGATGTTCAATTAATACCCAAAATAGTAGTGCGAGCATCTTGCTCGCTGGCTTAGGTTAGCGAGCAAGATGCTCACACTACTTGTAATTTATTAATCAATCGCTAACAGCTTCTTGATTCTTTCTACCAAATAAAAACTGTAAAACTTCTAAACTTAAAATACAGCTAATTAACCATACTAAACCAGCAGCATATCCAGCAATTATATCAGTTGGCCAGTGAACTCCTAAATAAAGACGACTGAAGCCGATTGCTAAAATTAATAAGCTAGTGAAAAATAAAATTACACTGCTCCAAGAACGAAAATTAGTTATTAATAAATAACCGATAAAACCGTAAACAACTAAAGAAACCATCGCATGTCCGCTAGGAAAACTATAATTACCAGCATCTACAATTCTTTCCCACAAAGCTGGGCGCACTCTTGCAAATATATTTTTTAACCATAGGTTTAAACCGATACCTCCAGAGGTGACGATAATTAAAGTAAAAGCGCTAGCGAATTTTCTAGTAATTAGTAAAACTATTCCTACAAGACAGCTAATATAAATTAAAGTTGAACCATTACCTAGAAACGTAATTCCGGTCATGATTTGATTTAATAGAGGAGTATGTAACTTGTAAATGCTTTGTAGAATTGCTATATCAAATTCTGTTGTTTGTTCTGAAAATACTCTTTCTGCAATTTGAAAAAATCCCCATACGCAAAAAGCTGCAATCGCAAAACCTCCAACCCAAATTAATGATAGTAAAGGCGACAATCGGGGAGATACTTCTTCTTTCCAACCTTGAATTAGTTTATTAGTGTAGTTGAACATGAATTTGATTTAGTAAAAATAGATGTGTACGGGTTAATATATTTTGCAATACGCTAAGATTTAGCTTTATTGAGAATAACAAATTTAGCTTAAGGCAACGTAAAATTAATCTATATGTTGTTTATTAGGGAAATTGGGGAGACGTAGCAGTACTATGTTTCTACACATCGATTGGTTTTAAATATTATTATGCTTCCAGATATTATAGAAGTTGAAAGCTATCTTCACGAACATATTCCGCTATCTAAAAGTATGGAGGTTAAGGTTAAGCAGGTTGATGGAAATGGGATTACTTTAACAGCACCTTTATTACCAAATATAAATCATCGTTCGACTGTTTTTGGTGGTAGCGTTTCGGCGTTAGCAATTCTTGCCGGATGGACTTTAGTTCATGCTAATTTGCAGGCTTTATCTTTGTCTTCAAGGATTGTGATTCAGCGTAATTCTATAGAATATCTTCAGCCGATTGATGGGGATTTTATGGCTGTTTGTCCGTTTCCTTCGATGGAGGTTTGGGGGAGATTTATTAAAATGTTGGAGAGGAAGTCGAAGAGTAGAATTGAGTTGAATGTTGATGTTTTTGGGGATGGGGTGAAAGCGGGGAGTTTTACGGGGGTTTATGTGGCGATTCGTTGATTTTCTATTTTTATACACATCCGACAAGGATTGCAAATCCCTGTCTCAAAGTTACAGTAAATTGAGTGTAATTTAGAGTAACCAGTGCGGATAAACTTTTGATTGTAAATAGAACCCATTGAAGCTCTCACTACATTATTATTTTTGCGAGTATTTTAACATAGTAGATTAGTTTTCTCACCTGCCGGGGATTGCAAATCCCCGTCTAATAGCGAAAGTCCTCTTAAGAGGACTGAATAAATAATAATTAAAGTATTAAGGTATTAAAGAGTTTTCATTATTTATCTAATAAATCGGCTTTTAAGTCGGAAAAATTACCGCGTTTGGCTGTACCTAAATTAATTTCTTCTTCTTCAAAACTCGCTTGTTCTTCATTACTTGAAAAACTAGATAAAGTCGGTTCATCCTCATTTAATTTTGCATCATACATTTCTGCCCATTTTTCTAAACGATTTATAGTTTGTTGGCTAAGCGGTAATGTTTCTGGATCGATATCGCCCATTTTTTCAGAACTAACCCACCACAGTGGATAGCATCCATAATCAGCCATAAGTTTAATTTTTTCTTTCATAATCCATAATTTGTAGTGTTTGCATCTTGCTCCCTATGATTATATTCTTTAGCTATTTATCGTCAGATGATTTTCTAGCTTACCTTGATATTCTAGCGAGCAAGATGCTTGTCCTTACGGACACGCTGCGCTAACGCACTACGATTAAATAAATATAATAAAAGTCTCCCGTCAAAAAATAACGAGAGACTTGTTATTAAATATCAAATCTAACTAAGCACCAACTGATTCTTTCGCTGCATACAACACCTCAACGTTAATATCTTTAACACCTTTTTCCCGTGCAAATTTCTCGGTATTTCGCTTCACTTTACCGCGTACAAATCCAGGAATTTTGTTCAATTCTGCTAATCCTTCTTTTGTCCAACCTAAATCGGAGTCGGCGGAAATTCCTTTGGTAATTACTTCTTTGGTATCGTGTCCACCGAAGATTTCTAATAGGTGATCTTCCATTCCCAAAGTGAAGGAATTGTATACTAAGTCGGCGATTTGATTGGTTCCTTCGTAACCCATGAAAGGCTTATAACCGATGGGGAAATTCTGGATGTGAATCGGTGCAGCGATTACACCGCAAGGAATATTCAAACGTTTACCAACATGACGCTCCATTTGGGTTCCGAAAATTGCTGAAGGTTCAACTCTGGCGATCGCATCTCCAATTTCACCATGATTGTCGGTAATCAGTACTTCGTCGCAGTATTCGCTAACCTGCTCTCTAAACCAGTCTGCATCGTATTTACAGTAGGTACCAGCCCAAACTACGTGAATTCCCATTTCCCGCGCTAATATTTTAGTCATTGCTGCTGCGTGGGTGTTGTCGCCAAATACAACTGCTTTTTTACCTGTTAAGTTCTGACAGTCAATTGAACGAGAGAACCATGCTGCTTGAGATACGTGCAGTGTTTGCTCGTTGATGAATTCTTCGTAATCTACTTCTGCACCTTGTTGATTAATTACCTGCTGAATTTTACGGATGCAGCGAGCAGTTTCTACTACACCCATTGGAGCAATATCAACATAAGGCATCTCGAATTCGGCTTCTAAATACTTAGCTGACATCATGCCAAGTTCGCGGTAAGGCACTAAGTTAAACCAAGCGCGGGGTAAGTTTTTCAACTCGTGAACTGAAGCACCTTCAGGTATTACAGCGTTAACTTCAACACCCAAATCGTTCATCAATTTCTTCAACTCGGTGCAATCGTGCAGGTTATGAAAACCCAGAGTTGAAACACCGATGATATTTACAGAAGGTTTTTCAGTCTTACCCTGTGGAAGTTCGTCTTTTTTACGCGCTTTTTCAATATAGTATTTGACAACTTGCTGCAAAGTTCTGTCAGCCGCTTCCAACTCATTAACTCGATAATGATTGACATCAGCCAGCATTACATCGCATTTAGCATCCATTTGCGCCCTTTCCACAAAATTTTCTAAATCTTCTTGCAGAATGCTAGAAGTGCAAGTCGGAGTCAATACGATTAAATCGGGATGTTCCTCAGAGTCTTTGCGGGTAATGTTATCAACAACCTTTTCTTGAGAACCGCGAGCAAGAACATTACGATCGACAACACTAGTCGTCACTGGAGTAAAATTCCGTTCGCGTTCCAACATCGATCGCATCACATTAAAATAATCATCGCCAATGGGAGCGTGCATAATCGCGTGAACGTTCTTAAAAGACGTGGCAACCCGCAAAGTACCAATGTGAGCGGGGCCAGCATACATCCAGTAAGCTAATTTCATGAAAAGTGTTCTCCGTTTTATAGAAAATATTGTCCGAAAATTGGACTATAAGTGCTTTAATTTATTGACGCTCTTAATTGTCGCAAAATAAGTACTTATGAAGAAGCGAAGTTAATAGAAGTTGATTTAACGGTTAATTTTCCTAACAATCGGGAATTTTAAAGGCAATTTATTGTAGGGTGTGTTACGGCTTTACTATGTTGCGGTTAAAGTTACCATTTTTAAAATGCCGTAACGCACCATTTCCGGATTTAAGAATTATTAAACCTTACTAGACGCTTTTATTAATAAACTTTAATGATGGTGCAATCTTTGTAGGGTGTGTTACGGCTTTACTATGTTGCGGTTAAAGTTACCATTTTAAAAATGCCGTAACGCACCATTTCCGTAATTAAGAATTATTAAACCGCAGAGACACTAAGAACGCTGAGGAAAGAGGTTTTAGAGAGTTTTTAGATTTATAAATACATAATTTTTATACTTCTATGTAGCCGCTAACATTTAAAGCATCATCTAGAAAATATCCAATATCAAGCAAACGCAAGTCACAAGTATAGCGTTTTTCATTATCATCAAGAATATATTGCATAATGTTACGCCAACTTTCTAAACGTTCTTGATAGTTTCCATGAGTATTTCCTCTTTCGTGAAAAAGATTTAATGTCATATCTAAAATTTCAGCAATGCTCTGCATCATTTCTGCAAGGCTAGAATAATGAAGATGTCGCTTGCTATCCATATAAACTGGAGAAGTATCATGCGGTTCTTTACTTCCTACTACCATATAAGAACCTCTTTCATCAGCAAATAACTTTATTTGAGCTTCGTCACCAATGACTCTTATAGCCTCTTCTAATCCCCAATAACTATAGTCAGGACTAATAAACGAAACTCCAAAACATTCGCCGTTATGCCATTGATAAAACTCATAAATCTCTTGTGAAAATATTATCGGTAGTGGAGAAAATTCATGAATTTCAGCGCAAAACTGAGCTTGTTTTTGAATAATTTCTTCTATTTCTGCTTGAGATAATCCTGCGGCTAATCCAGAGGATTCACTATTTGTTATTTGACAGTAATACTGTACGTAATTTTCAATTCTATCAAGAGCATCAGTAAGCGAAGACATCTCAAGCGAAACCCCCAATTGTAGGTTGGGTTAGACAGGAAAATTAATCTGATTTGTAACAATAATTTTGAAATCGTGTCGTAACCCAACATTTTATCTATTTATCCACAATTCTAATGTTGGGTTACGGTGCAATTTCTAATTCCTTCGTTAAAAATCATGATTGTAAAAGCACCTAACCCAACCTACAAACTACAAACTAACTCCTCACCGCTTCTCTCTCCTCCACCACACATTCCGTAAACTCCCGCTTCAAAGCATCAAAAACCGGGCAAGCTGGTTGTTTTTGCAAATTATCCGGTTTACTCCAGGTAAATGGCGCTTCCTTGGCTGCCGATAACCACAACAATCGCTTTGCTCTAGTCATGGCAACGTAAAGCAAACGGTATTCTTCAGCTATTTTCAAATGCTTGGCTTGTTCCCATGCTTCGGTTACGTCGGGTAATTTTGATTCACCATGCAATGCGGCGCGGATTTGGGCGCGAGCTACTTCCGATAAGGTAAAGTCACCCAGGAATTTTCTTTGCGGTGGTACCCAAAATTTACCGGGTATTAAGTTTTCATGCAGAAACGGTAAAAATACGTAATCCCAATCTAAGCCTTTGGCTTTATGCATTGTAATAACCGTCAGTTGATTGCGTCTTGTATAACGCGCCTCTGAGTCTTCGGTGTCTACGGGTTCAAAGCGTTCGGAGCTAACTATTTCGCTGAGCGTTCCCAGCATTGTCCCCATTGAAATTTCACCTGCAATTTGATGATTGATTCTTTCTGAAAGTTTATCGGCTGTGGCTAATTCGGCTTGTTGATAATCTAGTTTTAAAGCAATGAAAGATATTAAATGGTAAATAGGTAATTCTAAACGAGCGTTGAGTAAATCGCGACAAAATTCACGGGCTTTTTTAACGGCTTCGGTTTGCAATGGTGCTAGGGGAGAAGGATATAAGAATTCCTCGGGTAAGGAAGCTAAAGCGTTTAAATCTTGAGGTTCGATTAATCTTCGTTTAACTAAAACGCTTAAAGCTGCTTTGAGAAAATCGGGAGAATGAGGGCGATCGCAAAATTGTAGAATTGCCAATATTTCTTCTGGTACGTGAGAATGTCTGTCTTGTTCGCCTACATCGTAAAGTAAAATATTATGCTTTTTACAAATTGGTCTGAGTGCTTGGCTTAACCAGTTTCCCTGACGGTTTTCTCTAACTAATATCGCCGCACTGCCGTTATTTTCGTTGTCTTCAGGAAATAATTCAATGATTTTTTTTGACAGTAATTCAACGGTGTTATGAATGTTTTCAGGAGTGTAAATTTCTACTCCTCTTCCCATCGCAGCCGGGTTTGCATTCGGTTGCGGATCGTTGGAATCTACGGGAAGGATTCTTTGATAGCGGAAGGGGAGGGAGGGGGGAGAGTGGGTAGAAGGGGTAGAAGATTGTCTTTGTTTGCTTTGGTAAAGACTATTTACCCATTCGAGAGCAAAGTTTGCAGTTTCGATAATTATTCTACTACTTCGTCCTGCTTGATCCATAGTTGCCAAACGCTCTTGAGAATCGCATTCCTGACAAAACTGGCGGAAATAAATCGGATCTGCTGGGGTAAAAGTAGAATTAATTGCTTGATTCGGATCTCCAACTCTAATTATATTAATTTGGGCATTGGAAGATAAGTTAGGAGTTAGGAGTGAGGAGTTAGGAGTTGATAATTCAAAACTTGTCTCCCCATCTCCCCATCTCCCCATCTCCCCATCCCCTTGTCCCCCCTCTTCCCCCTCTTCCCCCTCTCCCTCACTCGCTAATATCTCCAACAACCGAGTCTGCAACGGACTAGAATCCTGCGCTTCGTCTTCAAATACGGCGAATACTTGTTTTTGCTCGATTTTTCTAGCGCTTTCGTTTTCTAATACTCGCAATGCAGCTAATATCATGTCGTCGTAGTCGATAAAATCTCTATCCCTCATTAAGGTTTGATATTGTTCGTACAATCCGGCGGAGATTTTCAAGATTTCGTATGCATCGGTGCTTTGATGACTTAATTGATTTAAATCTTCGGGTGTCATTCCCGAACTTTTGGCTTCATGAATAACAGCTGTTGCTAATTCTGGTAATACTTCTGTTCTTAATACCGATTGACGGCGCAATCTTTCTGTTTCTTCTCCGTCAAACTGCATTCCTTCCATTAATAAAGCGTACAGTCGTGGATTATTGGCAATCCATTTTTCTACTGCGGTGCGGATGAAGCGGTGGCTTTGATTTGGGGTAATTAACGTGACGTAATCTAGTTCTAAACCGGATAATTGGGGATGGCGAGTGGCAATATTTAACGCTAAACCGTGCAGAGTGTATACCACAAAACCCGTTTGAGGTAAAGATAAATCTTCTCTTAAATATTTGCGAATTTTGGCTTTAATATTAGCAGCAGCAGAACGAGTAAAGGTAACAACTACTAATTGACGAAACCTTATAGGACGTAAATTAGTATTTTCGTACTGACGAGCGATGGCGATTGCAGCAGCAGCAGCCATTCCCGTTGATTTACCGGCACCGGGTACCGCAGATACTGCTAAGGGGCCACCTTTCCAGTCTGCCATTGGTTGTTGTCCGATACGCAAAGAGTTGCGGATATTTGCAATCGAGGCAGCACGCGAAGATGTATGTAGCGTTGGCAATCGCGATGACAAAGAATTATCTGGCACTGAGCTTGTTACATTAGCGTCTGACATATGAGAATAAAGAGATGTAAATTTTCTATATTAATAAATAAATATTGAGGTCAGTTTGAGTTTATCTGGTTATTTCCTCAATTAGTTAATAATTTAATGATGACAAATCGGAAGCTAAATTTACACTATCTAGGTTTAACTTTTTTTATTTCGCTAGCGATTGTTTTGCGTTTTTGGAATTTGGAACTTAAACCTTTGTGGATGGATGAAGTTATCACCGCCATCTTCAGTGTAGGTAAAAATTATAGTTCTATCCCCTTGGATATAGTATTTCCTTTAGAAAAATTGCCCGATATTTTTAGTTATCAACCTGGAGTAACTTGCCCTCAAATTGCTCGAAACATCGCTACCGAGTCTACGCATCCACCACTGTTTTTTTGCTCCATGTATGCTTGGTTGGGTAAGGTTACTCCCCTTGGTGATGACTGGGTAAATAAATTGCGATCGCCTTCTGCATTGTTTGGTGTAGCTTTAGTTGTGGCGGTTTATTTTCTCAACCGATTAGCTTTTTCTCGTCAAGCTGGATTAATGGGTGCTGCTTTTGTGGCTGTTTCCCCTTTTGCAGTTTATTTATCTCAGGAAGCGCGACATTACACTTTACCAATGCTGACGATAAGTTTATCTTTGTTAGCGCTTATACAAATTCAGCGAGATATTCAGCGTCAACAAGTTAAAGTTTGGCTTTGGCTGATATGGACAATTATCAACATTGTTTCTATTTACACCCACTATTTTTGCATTATTGCTTTAATAGCTCAAGCTGCTACCTTATTACTACTAATATTTTTACCTAGCTTTTCAGTCAATAAGTTTCTCTTCGATGCTCCCAGAGAACTAGATAAAAATTCCCACAGCAGCAAAATATTTTTACGAAATTGTTTTATAGCATTAACTTTATCCATCAGTGCTGTTGCGATCACAATTATTCCCTGGTTGAGAGTAATGCAAAATCATTTAAACCGTTCTGAAACTAGTTGGTTGCCTACACCCCAACACGTAGAACCTATATATCAAACCTTGATTAGTTGGGTTGTCATGGTAATTATGCTACCTGTAGAAGGACAACATTTAGCAATAACAATTATTTCAGGGTTGCTAATGTTATTGTTTGCGGGTTGGTTGGGATTGAAGGTATTTAAAGGAATCAAGTTGTTATTACGAGAACCCGAAACTCGTTTATCTACGCTAACTTTATTAAGTTTTACGATTTTAGTATTGTTAGAAATATTAGCGATTTCTTACATACTCGGTAAAGATATCACAGTTGCACCTCGCTACAACTTTATTTATTATCCCAGCTTCAGCGCTTTAATTGCAGCCAGTTTGATAAAAATACAAAATACAGAATTTAGAATACAAAAGTCCTCGCTACCGATTATTTTACTAGCTGGTTTAATCGGTTGTATTTTCGTTGTATCTAACTTAGCTTTTCAAAAACCGTATTTACCTCAACAAGTAGCCCAAAATATATACCAAGAACCCACCGTTCCCGTCATGGCTGTAATGGCATATAGAAATTATCAAGATGTGGCTTTGGGTTTGAGTTTTGCCTTAGCTTTAGAAAGAGAAACCAAAATTTTAGAAGATAAAAATTCAAAATATCATAAATTTGCCTTCTTAAATCAAGCTTCTACTTGGGAAGCCGTCTTTGAAAAGCTTTCTCAACTTCCCAATCAAAATATTTCTCAACTTAACTTATGGATACTTGCTCCCGGAAGATCGAAGCGCGATTTCCCCGAACAAATTAAAGTTACTCAGTCATTCTCTTGCAATATCGATACCGAACAATATTACAGAATTGGCATTCCTTATCAACTTTATCGCTGTTAAAGGCTAAAGGTTAAGAGTTATTTTCTACCCCCTCTACCCCCTCTCCCCCTCTCCCCACTTCCTATTTCAGTAATTTATTGCACAAAACTGAATTGCAATTTACTCAAAAAAATGTAAAGTTTTGTAAAGATATAGGCGGATTTTTGAATTATGTCTGACAGTCTAACAATCTGGAAAATTCAAATTCATTGCAGGAGCAACTGTGCGAGAGCAGCGTCCGATATATCAATCGTTTATTAGTTATATATTAGCATTACGCATATGGCATATTCTGAAGGTTTAAACGAGCGACTTAAGCAACTAGCAACAGAAGTTTGTCAGCATCCTCACGGCAGTCTGAAACGACAGCGATTGTTAAATCAGTTGATTTTTCAGATGCAGCAGTCGGGGAAGATTTGGTTAGGTAATGATGTTATACCTCAATATTATGAAGATGCATTGCAGCAAACTTGGTTTTGGTTTTGCAAAAATATTCATAAATATGATGCTTCTCAAGCTAATGTAATTACTTGGTTTAACTCTCATCTAAAATTTAGACTTTTGGATGTTCGTCGAGAAATAGCGATAGATAAAAAGACTAGAGCAACAAAATCGGAAGATGCAGATAAAAGTTTTATAGATCCAGTAGAGAATTTAGCCGCACCCGAAAAACCGCAACCTATTTTAGAAGAAACTTTAGAATGGGTTGAAACACAAGGTAGTAAATTACGCAGTCTTCACGTTCGCTCATTTCCGCATATTAACTGTCAGGAATTGTTCAAACATAAATTACCACCAGACGTAAAAACTTGGCGGGAATTAGCCGAAAAGTTTGGCAAAAGAGAAAGCACTCTCAATCATTTTTACAATCACAAATGTCTTCCTTGTCTGCTAGCTTTCGGCAGAGCGCAAGGATATATAGACACTTAGCTAAAATTATTACTACAGTATTTACTCATGAATTCAACACAGCAGCTAACTATCTCCGTTCCTATTACTCAAGCCAACCGAAACAAAGCAGAGCAATTTGCTAGAGAACAACCTAATTCGGAAAAAGCAAAACAAGTTTACCTTAATACTTTAGCGGTATTGGTAACTAACAATTATTTACAAATGTTGGATGTATCAACTTCACTACAACAGAGTCATAGTTGGAATGCTGTTGCCAGAGTAAGTACCGATATTGCTGACTTAAACTTACCAGAAAAAGGACATTTAGAATGTCGTCCAATATTAGAAGGTGACGATATTTGTTATTTACCTCAAGATATCTGGAATAATCGCATCGGTTATGTTGTGGTAAAGCTTGATGCAGAAGCTAAACAGGGAACCCTATTAGGTTTTGTACCCCAAGTTAGCGGTAATACGCTCGAAATTGGACAATTGCAATCTTTGGATGACTTATTTATAGCTTTACATTCTAATGAAACTGTAGTGCAGTTGAGTCAATGGTTGGAAAATGTTATTGATGAAGGTTGGAAAAGCGTTGAAGCAATAATAGGTAAAAAATCAATTAATCCTCTTTTCGTATTTGCGGATATTTCTTCTGAAGATGCAGATTCTCACAAAATAGAAGATGCCGTGAAACAATTGTATGCTGCTCAACATGAGATAGATAAAGTTGATTCAGATTCCGAAAAAGCTTTAATTCATTTAATCAAAAATACTCACAACGAAGAAATTCGCTGGAAAGCTGCCGAATTACTATGGGAAATTAATCCAGAAAATCCGCATGGTGGTATCAGAAAAGCTGTTGATTTAGGAATACATTTCGGTGAAAATCTTATTGCTTTAATGGTGGCAATTTTACCCAAACCCGACGGAAGCATGGCAATTTTAACTAGAGTATATCCGGGATATGGCGCAAATTATCTTCCTCAAGGATTGCAGTTTAGCGGGTTAGATGCAGCCGGAAATTCGTTTTTTACAGTGCAATCTAGAAGCAAAGATAACTATATTCAGTTTAAATTTACTGCTGAATTAGGAGATAGATTTAATATTCGGGTGGCTTTAAATGATGCTAATATTACTGAAAGTTTTGTTATCTAATTATTTACGTATTACGTATTTTGTAATTAGCGATTTTTCTCTGCCAAAATAAATGTCATCTGCAACACTAATTTAATTTATATTTTTTATTTGTAGAGACGCGATATATCGCGTCTCTACATTTGTAAAAGAGTAATGAAATTTTTGATATTTTGTATTCTAAATTGGAACATTGGCATTTACTATCGATTCTTCAGTATAATTACTGTAATAAAATGAAACTGAAGTTTTAATAAACTATTTCTCCTAAACCGTCATGAGCAAATTTGTTGTATTAAATATTGACGAAGGTAGTTTTGAGCAAGGTTTTCCTGTAAGTCTCGGAATTGGCGAAGATGGTTGCATTCATTACAGAAAGCGGATTACGGTTCCTCCCGCGCCAGATATTCCCGATTTGTACAAAGAATGGCAAGATAAGTACCGCAATTTGGGTGAAAATAACAGACAAATTGATATTCCTTCCGCTCAAGTTACTCGTGTTTCGATACTTGAAGATGAAAATCAAGCTAGAAATATACTAGAGAACTATTTACGTGAATGGTTTGCTCAACTTCCTTGGAGAGAATTACGAGTCTGTATAGAAGAAAAAACGCAGCCACAGGAATTCATCAGAGTAATTATTGATACTCATAATATTTATTTAAAAAAGCTTCCTTGGCATTTATGGCAATTATTCCACAACCGTCCCCATGCGGAATTTGCCTTAAGTGCCGAGTATGCACCGCCTAAAGAACCTTTAGAGCGTCCTCTCAAGATTCTGGCTATTTTCGGTGGTAGTGAAGGCTTAGATTTGACTTCAGACAGAGAATTAATAACAGAATTACGCAGTCGTGGAGCAACAGTCACTTGGTTAGAACAACCCCAACGAAAAGAATTAAGTGAGAGTTTGTGGAATCAACATTGGGATATTCTGTTTTTTGCGGGGCATAGTTCGTCTGGGGAAGAATGTAAAACCGGAGAAATTCAAATTAATCACAGCGAGAGTATTTCGCTAAATCGGTTAAGAAATTCTTTAAGAAGTGCGATTAAAAACGGTTTAAAATTAGCAATTTTTAATTCTTGCGATGGTTTGGGCTTAGCAGATGAATTGCGGGGTATAGGAGTTCCGCAAATGATTGTGATGCGAGAGCCCGTACCCGATGAAGTAGCGCGACAATTTTTGAAATACTTTTTAGAAGATTTTTCTCAAGGACATTCTTTATATTTAGCCGTAAGAAATGCCCGTCAGCGTCTCGAATGGATGGAAGATAGTTTTCCCTGTGCTTCTTGGTTGCCAGTAATTTGTCAAAACCCCGCCGCAAGTCCGTTGGTTTGGCCTGAACCTTCGATGAAAAATTTTAAGAAATTAATTTTAGGTGGAGTTGCGATTGGGTTAATTTTTGTTGCTAATCAAATTTATAAAAGTATTGAAACACCTAAATATTTTCGTACAGAATCGGCAAAAACATCACAACCTAAAACAAATCCTACCTCTCCGATAAATTCAGAAGATACTCTACAAGATTTAGGTGACAACTTTAGTTGGGGAGAAAAAATATTAATTAGCTATAACTCTAATCAATGGAAACAAAGAGGTATAGAAGCTTTTTCCCAAAGGAATTACGAAGAGTCAATTGGATATTTTGAAAAATCTCTTCAATTAAATAAGAATGACCCAGAAACGCTGATTTATCTTAATAATGCTGTCGCGATCATACCTTCAGAAAGCGATAAGCTTCCGGTTCCAACTACAAGTACTCTTAAATCTTGCATTATTCAAAATCCAAAGCCTCTACAAATTGCTGTGATTGCTCCTACTTTTGGTAATACAACAAACCAAATCAATGAAGAAACATTGCGAGGAGTTGCCCAAGCTCAAAATGCAACTAATTTAAGCTGTGGAATTAAAGGCAGGCTGTTACAAGTAATTATTGTTGACGATCGAGATAAGGCTTCTACATCTTCACAAGTAGCAAAAACATTAGTTGATGAAAAAGATATCTTAGCTGTGGTTGGTCATTATTCTAGCAGAGCAACTATCGAAGCTGGAAAAGTTTATCAAGATAAACAAATGGTTGTGGTTTCTCCCACCAGTACTGCGGTGAGAAAATCACTGAATAAAGACTATGGAATTAATTTAAATAAATATGTTTTCCGTACACCAACAAATGACGGGGTTGCAATTAACGATTTGGTTAATTATATGGTCAGAACGTTAGGTAAAACACAAGCAGCTATTGCCTATGATTCTAGTGGTTCGTACAGCAAAACTTATCGCGAAGAATTAAAAAATCAATTACAATCAGTAGAAAATGGTAGATTGATTAATCTTAAAGAATGCGACCTTTACAATAATCCTAATATCGAAAATTGCGTAAAAAAAGCTAATCAAACAGTAAGTGTATTAGTGCTAGTCCCTGAAACAGGTGTAACTTTTAATAAGGCTTTAGGAATTTTAGATAGCAATAACAGTTTAAATCTCAAACTCTTTGGGGGAGATTCTTTATATAGCAAAGCAGTAGAAAATAAAGGCGGAAAAGTAAGAAATCTGATGATTCCAATTCCTTGGTTTCAGAATGAAGATAATCAAAGCCCATTTGAACGTGATGCTCAAAAACTTTGGAATGCTCAAGTTAACTGGCGTACCGCAATGTCATACGATGCGACTATGGCAATTATTGAAGGTTTGAAAGGCATTGATAGAAATCCAACTCGCGAAAAACTTCAACAAGTTTTATCTGCATCTGATTTCTCAGCCCAAGGTGCAGTAGGAAAAGTAGAATTTGACGAAAATGGCGATCGCCGCATTACCCCTGAAAACGATGCTGAAATCGGCGTACTAGTCCAAGTAAAATGCGACACCAAGACATCTCAAGATAGTTGTAAATTTGTTCGAGTTCCGCAACAGTAATTTGATCGGAGAGAGAGATGGGGAGATGGGCAAAATTAATTATTCTTAACTCCTTACTCTTAACTATTCACTGCTCACTGTTAACTGTATTAAATACCAGCCTACCTTTAACTCTGCTTGCAAATAAGGGAACAATAATCTTGTTGCAAGAAATACGGAGGTGCGTGTATGTTTAAGGTAGCGGTTGGACACAGTAACGATCCAGATTCGGATTGTGCTATTGCAGAAGTATTAGAGCAATGTCGAATTAGCTTAGCCGGAGACATTCCTGCTGCTGGAATTATGTTTGCTGCAATTGATTTCGAGCATTCCCTTCTGTTGCAAGAAATTAATCGAGCTTTTCGGGGAATCGAATTAATTGGCTGTACCTCAGATGCTGAAATTTCTTCGGTATTAGAGTTTGAGCAAGATTCCGTGACTTTAATGCTGTTTTGTTCGGATGAAGTGGAAATTCGTGCGGGTGTCGGAAAAGGGCTTTCTCAGGATGCGGTTGCAGCGACGAAACAAGCAGTGGAGCAAGCACAATCTAAAAGCAATTTGAAGTCTCATAAATTATGTTTAGCAACTCCCGAAAGTTTGACAGCAGATGGAGTCTTGATTGTAGATGGTTTAAAGGAAGCTTTAGGTGAAAATTTTCCTATTTTGGGTGGATTAGCTTGCGATAATTGGAAATTCGATCGAAGCTATCAATTTTTTAATACCGAAGTTTTAAGCGATTCGGTGCCAATTTTACTGTTTTCAGGAAATTTATTGTTTTCTCACGGTGTTGCAAATGGCTGGCATCCTATGGGTAGAAAAGCTGTAGTTACCTCTTCAGAGCAAAATATTCTATACGAAATAGATAATAAACCAGCTTTAGATTTTTACGATGATTACTTTGGTGGGCTTACACCTTCACCCGAGTATCCTTTAGCAATTGTAGATCCGCAAGCCAATGATTTTTATACAAGAGCGCCTTATAATTGCGATCGCCAAAATAAAAGCATTTATTATTTAGCGCAAGTTCCCTCTCAAGCAGTAGTGCAAATAGCTCAAGCAAGCCGTGAAGATATCTTAGCAGCAGCTAAAACTTCAATTACAAAAGCTTTGAAAACCTATCGCGGAAATCAGCCGCAAGCTGCTTTATTTTTCTCTTGTCTTGCTCGTCATCAACTTTTAGGTACGCGCACTAAGGAAGAATATCAGCTAGCTAAAAACTGTCTGACTCAAGCTGTACCCAGTTGCGGTTTTTATACGAATGGCGAAATCTCACCTCTACAGAATAGTACACCTAGCCGATTGCATCACGATACTTTTGTCACCTTACTTTTGGGAGTTGAGTAAATCATGCAAGTACAAGATTACCAGCTAAGAATTAAAGAATTAGAAAAAGCAAATCGAATTTTACAAAAAAAATTAGAACGTTCCGAAGCAAATCGGGTTTTACTAGAAGAAAGTAATGATAAAAAAGAATTTTTACTCAAAAAAATAATTACTGAGTTAGGAGAATCAAAGAAAATTGTAGAGCAGCGCAGTCAAGATTTAGAACAAGTTTTACAAAACTTACAAGCAACCCAAGCCCAGTTAGTAGAATCTGAGAAAATGTCTGCTTTAGGAGTGATGGTTGCTGGTGTTGCTCATGAAATAAATAATCCTATTAGCTTTATTTTTGGTAACTTAACTCACGTTTCTCAATACGCTGAAGATTTATTTCATTTATTAGAATCCTATCAGCAATATTGCCCAAACCTTACTCCCGAATTACAAGCAGTAATCGAAGCCACAGAAATTGATTTTATTCAAGAAGATTTTCCCAAACTTTTAGATTCCATGACAGTTGGTGCCGAGCGCATCAAAAAAATTATTCTTTCTTTACGCAATTTTTCCCGTCTGGATGAAGCAGTAATAAAAGATGTTGACATTCACGATGGTTTAGATAGCACCTTAATGATTTTACAAAATCAACTGAAAGCAAAATCGGACAATACAGAAATTCAAATAATCACAGAATACGGTAATCTTCCTCGCGTGGAATGTTATGCAGGACTTTTAAATCAAGTATTTATGAATATCATAATTAATGGGATTGATGCTTTAGAGAAATCATTAAATCCTCAAATCAAAATTAGTACCAAAAGTAAAGGAAACTTAGTGCTAATAAAAATTGCTGACAACGGAATGGGAATACCTCCAGAAGTTAAACAAAAAATATTTAATCCCTTTTTTACAACCAAACCCGTCGGCAAAGGAACGGGTTTGGGATTATCTACCAGCTATCAAATTATTGTTGACAAACACAACGGTAAATTGGAATGTCATTCAACTCCCGGAATTGGTACGGAGTTTGTAATTACGCTTCCCCAGAAGTATGGGAGATGGGGAGACAAGGAGATGGGGAGACAAGGGGACAAGGGGACAATAAATTAGTTGTAGTGGGAGCATCTTGCTCCCTATTTATTTTTAAGCTCTCCAATTCTCAATTCCCAATCCCCAATGCCCAATTCCCAATCCCCAATGCCCAATCCCCAATGCCCAATTCACTTACTCATCAATCTGCCAAGAATCTTTAGTAAATTCCTCATCCAATATTCTTTTGGGTTTGACGATGACAATCAATCTTCCTAATATTTCTACTTCTGGTTCGGTTTCAAACCATTGAAAATCTAATTCTCCTGAATTATCTACTACAAAATAACTGCCATCATCCCATTTTCTTTGAGAACGATCTACGGCTACGATCAATTGTTGTGGTTTATTCTGCTCTTGGTTGGGAAATTTATGATTTTGACACAATATCACTACCGGATCTTCGGCATTTAAAACTACTTGCCAACCTGGTAAGGGTACCCACGCACCAACACCTTCAAATTTCACCATGTTAAACGGCCCGATCTCTTCGAGCATCGGAACCGCTTTTAAATCATCTGGTGTCAGCGGTAACTCACCCACTACAGGAACTATACGAGACATTTCTGCATCGGATTCCAGTCTGTAAAAGGGTAGCAGCGGTGCGGGACGTTGGGGAACAACAGTAAAATCAGTTAATAGCTGTTCTATTTTTGTCCGTGCCGTATCCGTATGAGCGTACTTTAAACCCTTGGCAATAAAGCGCGATCGCAACTGTAAATCTGATTTTTGTCGGGCTTGTTTCCATGTTTGATAAGCAACTGCATCTCCCGGATGTGCGGAAAAACCTTCAGGTAAACTACGCAAGCGGGAATAATCTTTGATTGCTCTGGCTACTTCTTTAACTTCCGAGGCATCGATTTTATGGTTGAAGGCAAGCTCGGCAGCAGCCGCACGCTCTTCTTGAGTCAGCATCCGAAACTCGTACAACAAATCGCTTCCTCGTTGCGAGTAATGGGATTTCACTTCTTGAGAAGCACCACCTTTTTCTAGGGAATTGTAAACTTGAGAACCAACAATAATTTGATTTTGCTGAATTGGTTCAAAACCCGTAGCTTCAAAAATATCTTGAGGATTATAACCAGATTTTTGTAGATAAGCACAAGCTTCTCCCCATTCCACCCAGTTTCCTTCTTTTTGTCTTAGTTTTCGCAATAATTCTTGAGATAGTTCCCGATCGGGTTGATTTTCAGCATTCTGGGGATTGGGTGGTAAATCTGTCATAACTAGGGCAAATGCGGAGCAATAAAAATCATTTTATGCCGTAACAGTTCCCAAGCGTGCTTAGACAAAATATATAGTTACACAATTGTTAAAGACTATTACGTTCATAAGTAAAAAAAATAAACTTGAATCTTGAGGTGAATACTCAACCGCTAGCTAAGATTATAAGTTATCAAAGAATAATCCCACATAGAAAGCAGACTTAAAATCCGTGTTTTCTCGGATAAGATAATAGTGCTTTAACCTTGAGAATAGTGCTTTTACGTCAGTTATAAATACATTTATCGGAAAATCTAAATTCGAGAGATAAATTTGTATCCTATATAAAAAAGCACATATGATGTAAAGGACTAAATAAATGAATAATTTCATCCCCAACCTAGATAATATTCGCAATCAATTAATGACTACAGAAAGACGTAAAAAACAAAAAATCCTAGTAGTAGACGACGAGCCGGATAATCTGGATTTGTTGTATCGAACCTTTCGTCGTGACTTTCAGGTTTTGAAGGCAGACAGCGGTAATAGTGCTTTAAAAGTATTGGCTGAGGAAGGAGAAGTTGCTGTAATTATCTCCGACCAAAGAATGCCAGAAATGAAAGGAACTGAATTTCTTAGCAAAACTTTACCTCAATTTCCCGATACGGTAAGAATCATTTTGACTGGTTTTACTGATATCGAAGACCTTGTAGATGCGATTAATGCCGGACAAGTTTACAGATATATTACCAAGCCTTGGGACCCCGAAGAACTCAAGGGAGTTGTGCAACGTGCTGCTGAAACCTACGATTTACTCAAGCAGCGTACCGAAGAATTGCGTCGTGCAAATTCGCAAATGGCTTTACTGACTTCATCCTTACAAGTTACAAAGACTGTTTCTAGCAAGGAAGAAAGTCTCTCACCAATTGCCGAAATCTATGGAGAAACTTTTACTACTGATGGCTGTATTCTTCAGTTAGTAGAAAACGGTAGTTTGACTTCTGCTGTTGGTACTTTTAGTCAAGATGGAATATTAGATAACTGGTTAGAGAAAGATCCTTTAATTCAGGAATCTATTGCCACCAGCAATATGAAAGTTTGCGTAAATGTAACTAAAGACGAGAAACTCAAAGAAGTCGCTCACTATTCAGATACAGATACCGTGGGCCATTTGGTTGTCCCCATCGTTCACGCGAATCAAGTTACCGCAGTGCTATCGCTACAGTGGAAAAAAACCTGTACTTTGCGAGAAGATGAACTAAAGCTGATTCACATTTCTGCTCAGTTGTTATCAATGATACTTAATTGCGCTCATGACAGTTAACAGTGAGCAGTGAACAGTGAACAGTGAACAGTGAGCAGTGAGCATTAAATAACTGATAATTGATAATTAAGAATTGACTATCTACACCTGATTGGTGAAAACTGATAACTGATAACTGATAACTGTTCACTGATAACTGATATGTCTGAAATTCGCTCCATTTTTAACCGCATTGCGCCTGTTTACGACCAGTTAAACGATTGGTTGAGTTTCGGACAACACCGGATATGGAAGGAAATGACGGTGAAATGGAGCGCAGCAAATCCGGGAGATAAAGTCTTGGATTTATGTTGCGGCAGCGGGGATTTAGCTTTCCGTTTGGCTCGTAAAGTTGGAACAAGTGGTAAAGTAGAAGCTGTAGATTTTTCCTCGGAGTTATTACAAGTCGCAAAAGAGCGCAGTAAAGATTATTATCCTACTCCCCCCATTTCCTGGATAGAAGCTGACGTACTTGAATTACCTTTCGACGACAATCAATTTGATGCAGCCACAATGGGTTATGGATTAAGAAACGTTACAGATATACCCCTTTGTTTAAAAGAATTACATCGAGTTTTGAAGACACAAGCAACATCGGCAATCTTAGACTTTCATCGTCCCGAAAATACTTTGATGCGCGGTTTTCAGCAATGGTATTTAGATAATCTAGTGGTTCCCGCAGCCAGTCAAATGGGTTTGCAAGAAGAATACGCTTATATCAATCCCAGCTTAGAGCGGTTTCCTTTAGGTAAAGAGCAAATTAAAATAGCTCGCGAAGTTGGTTTTGCAAATGCCGTACACTATCCCATCGCAAACGGTATGATGGGAGTGCTGGTAGTAACGAAGAGGTAGTTAGGAGTTAGGAATTAGGAGTTAAGAGTTTTTAGTAGTGAAGCTGGGAAATTTTCAACTTAAATATATAATTCAATATATAATTCTATTCCTTTTTCTTAAATAAATTATTTTTACAAATTCCTGATTTGATAAAAGCCAAATTGCAATGGAATAATCATGCGATAAATCCCCTAATTATTCAATAAACTTCTTTTTTGACTAACTTCTGACTCATAATTCCTAATTCCTAACTCCCAACTCCTAACTCCCAACTCCTAACTCCTAACTCCTAACTCCTATCGTGGATTTTTCTAATCTCTGGTTATATATTACTCCCCCCGTAGCAGGTGGAATTATCGGCTATTTCACTAATGATTTAGCCATCAAAATGTTATTTCGTCCTTACCAACCTTGGTATATTGGGGGGAAAAAGCTGCCATTTACCCCCGGATTAATACCCCGCAATCAAGAGCGTTTAGCTAAAAACGTCTCTAAAACAATAATGCAGTCGCTGCTAACTCCAGAAGAATTACAGAATCTGGCACGACGCTTGTTAGAAAGAGAACGAGTGGAAGCAGGAATTCTGTGGTTGCTGCAAATGGCGATCGACCAAATAAAACAAGATAAAGAGCAAAAAACAACTAAAATTCTGGCAGGGATTCTGAAAGATTTGCTGGGAGAATCATTACCGCGTTTATTAAAAGCCTTAGCACGACGAGAAGATTTTTTAGAAGCACAAATAGATCAGATATTTGACCAAATACTCTTAGAATTCCAACTTACTGATGTTCAAGCTTCCCGTTTGGCTGACTGGTTGCTACAAGTAGTTTTACCACCAGATACTATTCGTTTAGCTATAATTGATTTTCTCACAGACCGCACAATTCAAACTATTGATGAAAGCTTCCGCGAAAGAACTAGCGGTACATACTGGGTAGTAGCTAACCTCTTCGGCTTACGCAACAGCTTAACCCGTTTGCGTACCTATTGCTTGGACGAAAAAGACACAACCAACGCTCGAATTCGAGAATTAACTCAAGACTTACAAGTAGGCGATCGCATTCGTAAAATTGTCCAAAATGTCTCTTTGCAAAACCTACCAATTGGTACCGTGCGTCAACTGCGGAAAACTACCGGGGATACCGTTCGTCAGTACATCAGAACTCGTGGTGGTGAATTATTGCAAGGTTTTAGTAAATCCTTAGATTGGGATAAAATAGCGAGCTTGCTATTAAACCGATTAAGTAATTCACAAGTAATGAATTCATCCTTAGAAGTAGTTAGTAAAGAATTAGCTTTGTTATTAGAGCGCTATTTAGAAAAAGACTTAGAGAAAATAGTTGCTCAAACAATTCCAATCTTATCAATCGATCAAGTAATTATCGATAGAATCAAATCAACATCACCCGCTGATTTAGAAAATGCCATCGAAGGAATTGTTAGAAACGAATTGCAGGCTATTGTAACTTTAGGCGGTATTTTAGGTTTCTTCGTCGGCTCATTTCAAACAGTATTATTGTTATTTAATAGTAGATAGTCTACCAGGTAAATTGTAGGGTGTGTTACGGCTCAAAATATAATGGTTTTAATTACCAAGTAGCGGATGCCGTAACGCACCACGATATTTAATGTTTTGATTTAATATTAAAAAAAACCCTAATCCGCCGGGAAATGTACGTCTAGTTCCTAGTCTCCGGCTGGGAACTAGTTATAGTGAGGCTCTGCCTCCATCATACAGGGAGGCTGAGCCTCGCAAACTGCATTCCCAGGTGGAACCTGGGAACAAGAAAACTTCTAACTCCTAACTTCTAACTCCTAACTTTCTTTTCCTATTGCGGTATAAACGTAATATCAAAAGAAGTCCATCTGTCGTTTATTTTCTTCGGTTTACCAACTTTAAAAAAGCCAGATAACTTACGGTTTTTCTCATCGTAGTTAGTTACTTTACCCCAGTTATAACCGTTTCCAGCTTGCTGTATAAAATAAGTGTTAAATTTTGAATTTCGCTTGCTTGGTTGTTCGCTGACTTCAAAGAAAGGCGCACTCTCTGGGGAACGATAACCTTGTGGAATTGTACTACCGAAAACTATTTCTAAGTAAACTGTTTTATCGATATTATCTTGCATAAAAGTATTAAATGCCGAGGGATTTTTCTGCAAATTTCCTATAAATATCGGAACATTTGTTTTCTTTAACTGAACTGTATTTTCAGCCATCCAACGATTGGCAACTTTATCGAATTGTTCAACTCTGGAAGTATCGCGATTAATTCGGAAACGCTCAAATATCAGTTTAGAATTGCCAACACTAGGACATCCACCACCATGTTTTTCATGTACGATAAAATCAAAAAATGAAGTGGTTGAGTTGACTGTGACAAATGAGAGGCATTTCATTTGTACGTTGCGATATTGACTGTTATTTAATATCCGTGCGGCAACAGTTTGTAAAGCAGTATTTTTATCTAGCAATCGAGATTGAGCCTTTGCGGGAATTGCTGTTGAAAATAGAAAAGGTAGAACAAGCAAAGATGTTAATTTACGATTCATATTTACTTATTATTTTCTTGAATAAATTACGATCGATCGGGTATTTTTACTGATACCACATTAATTTTAATTAAACAAGCTTTACAATTAGTTCATATTTACGATGTTTGTGTAAAATTTTGATAAACTAAAACCTCACCCTGCCGTATCGCTTCCCTCTCCTTACTAATGAGAGGGATTGAGGGTGAGGTTTGATATTTTATTTAACTTACTTGTATCTGAAAACTAGTTTAAATCATGAATATAAAACAACATTTTTCCACTTTAACGCAATATCATTCTTGGGCTTTTTCTCGCCTTTACAAATATTTAGAATCTGCATCTGACGCTGATTATCGTCGTGACTGCGGTTTATTTTTCAAAAGCATCCACGGTACACTCAATCATAGTTTGTTAGCAGATAAAATTTGGTATGGACGCTGCATTCATCAACCATTTACTGTTTCTGGGTTAGATGAGGAATTGTATGCGGATCGAAAGCAGCTTGAAGCTGAAATTAATAGTCAAACAGTTAAGTGGAACGAATTTTTAATGCAAATTGATGCAGATAAATTAGGAAATATAATCGAATATCAAACTACAGAAGGTAGCAATAAAACCTTACAACTTGCTAATATTTTGAGTCACGTAATTAACCACGGAACTCATCATCGAGGGCAAGTTTCCGCAGCATTAACAAAGTTTGGTTATCCGGCACCGGAAATTGATTTACCTTTCTTTATTGCAGCGCAGAATAAGTAATATGATATTACCTGGCGGTTGAAACCACTGCTACACAAATAAAACCCCTGCGGGTTTCAAGATGAGCAGTTTTCAGACATTTTCTGAGACAATTATGTTATCAACCATATATTTAGTTAAATAAAGTGACACAAAACAACTTCGGCAGACGGGAATTACTTATTGCCAGTCTGACGGCGGGATTTGCAATGGCTGTAAAGCCGATTTATGCTCAAGTCATTAAAACAAAAACTTCTGGATTAGTTGCGGGTGAAGTGAAAATTCCCGTTGCTGATGGAGTTATTCCTGCTTATCGTGCCATGCCAGCGAGAGGTGGTAACTTTCCAGTAGTGTTGGTAGTGCAAGAAATATTCGGCGTGCATGAGTATATTCAAGACGTTTGCCGTCGTTTTGCTCAATTGGGGTATATGGCTGTAGCCCCACAATTATTTGCGCGTTATGGTGATGTTTCAAAGCTAAATGATATTCAAGAGATTATCAGCAAAGTTGTTTCCAAAGTTCCCGATACGCAAGTACTTTCAGATTTAGATGCAACGGTAGTTTGGGCGGGTAATTCCGGTAAAGCTGATATAGATAAATTGGGTATTACAGGTTTTTGTTGGGGTGGTAGAATCGTTTGGCTATACGCAGCACACAGCCCGCAACTTAAAGCAGGTGTAGCTTGGTATGGAAGATTGACGGGGGATAGTAATCCGTTACAGCCACAGTATCCTATTGATATTGCACCGTTACTTAAAGCACCAGTACTCGGGCTTTACGGTGGTGAGGATAAAAATATTCCCGTCAGCGATGTGGAGAAAATGCAAGAAGCCTTGAAACAAACTAAAACATCAACTTTGATCAAAGTTTATCCCGACGCACCCCACGGATTCCATGCCGATTATCGCCCTAGCTACAATGAAGAAGCAGCGAAAAATGGTTTGTTGATGTTACAAAATTGGTTTAAAAAATATGGTGTTGCTTAATTAAAACAAACTCTCAATTGTTCTTTTATTCCTCTGTGTACTCTGCACGGCAGTTGGTACAACGGAGGGAACCCCCGCAACGCACTGCCTTGTCTAGTAAGGTTTATAAAATCAAATTTTTAATTTTCTTTGCAGCATTTATCCAAGCGTCATAAACCCTACAAATACTAACTATTAACACCATGAAACCAAAACTACATTTAACACGCCGCAAATTATTACAAATTTCTGGTTTATCCAGTATTAGTTTACTTTTAGGTGGCTGCGGTACTCCCGTATTTGAAGGTGTCATAGGAGCGCTTTCCGAACCGCTAAATGAGAATTTTCAATCTTTATTATTAAAACCTCAAACGCCAGTACCGGAATTTTCTCTTAATGAAATAGAGCCGGAAGCATTGATAGTAAATACATATAGATCCACGCCACTTATTAATCAAGAAAAATTTCGTTTAATTATAGATGGTGAGGTAGAAAATCCCATCAGTTTGAGTATGGAAGATATCAAAAATTTATCATATACTTCTACAATTATTCGCCATGTATGCGTAGAAGGATGGGCTGCAATTGTTCAGTGGGGCGGCATTCGCTTGCGGGAACTTGTGGCGATCGCCCAACCGAAACCAACAGTTAAATATGCTTATTTTGAATCCGCCGATGGTTACTATTCAAGTTGGGATATCGCTTCAACTTTGCATCCCCAGACTTTATTAGCTTACGAGAAAAACGGCGAATCATTACCTGTTGATAACGGTGCCCCTTTACGTTTGGCTTCCCCAATTAAACTTGGTTACAAGCAAAGTAAATGGGTTACGAGAGTTACTTTAGTTAGTAATTTATTGCCTCGTCAAGGCTATTGGGAAGATCAAGGTTATGAATGGTTTGCAGGGTTATGACAGTGAGCAGTGAACAATGAACAGTTAACAATCAATTCCAAACTAATAAACAAGTCGAAGATTGGATGTATTAGTTACAAGCTCAAGCTATAGCAATCCTAAATGGTTCGTGAGAAAATTAGATATAATCTGGCGAATATAATTCGCTACTACAAAAACAAAGTCCGGCGTTTATGAAATAACCCGCGCAGGCGGTGAACCCACCGCAGTACCAGGGGAGTGGTGTTAGCACAGCGTCTCCCGGAGGGAGATATTATAATCGCCGGGATTGAATAAAATTAGGACTTACGCAACTGGCACATCTTTGTTGTAGGGTGCTGTGACACTTTGACTCACTTTAAACGTAGTTATAAGGTTTTGAGTGTCACGCACCAGCCGAGTGTTATGACAATTGCGTAAGTCCTGAAAATTTAACTTTTAATCTCAACATAAAATTTACGTACTTTCTCACATTTCAATTCGGATTGCTATATCTTAATTAAAATTCAATAGTTTTTTTCATACACTTTTACACCTGTAAAGTTAAAGTATAAAAAATTTTGTAAATAATTATTCTCTACGTGATACTAGTGCTATCACCGATACATATTTAGTGTTGATGATTGTAAAAAGGTATATATAGCTATGTACCAAAGCGAAATAATCATTTACCCCAAACTTCTGCTTTGGAATTAATTTAATGTTTACAACCAGAGCTTAGTAATGACTAAAATTTTAGTAATCGAAGACGAAGAATCAGTACGCGAAAATATATTAGATTTGTTGGAAGCGGAAGATTTTGAAGCAATTTCTGCTCCTGACGGTAAATTAGGGGTCGATTTAGCACTTAATGAATCACCAGATTTGATTCTGTGCGATTTGATGATGCCAGAAATCAATGGTTTTGGTGTCTTAGCACTCTTACGCGAAAAATTTAATACTTCTGCTATTCCCTTTATATTTCTTACCGCACGCTCTGCAAAAGAAGATTTTCGTCAAGGAATGGAATTAGGTGCTGATGATTATTTAACTAAACCATTTACACGCGCACAATTGTTAACTGCAATTTCTACCAGGTTACAACGACAAGCGGCAATTATAAAAAATCCAATTTCCCATGCAGATGTGAAAGCATACCCCAAGGAAATGCGAGTTATAGAAAATGCCTTACGTCACACTATCGAAGAAGGCAAATTTCGCGAATTTCAAATGTACTATCAACCCATCGTGGATATTAAATCCGGTGAGATGATTGCAGTGGAAACTCTGATACGTTGGTGGAGTCCCAAATTAGGTTTAGTCTCTCCTGCGGAGTTGATTCCTTTAGCAGAATCTACGGGTCTAATTGTACCTTTAAGCGATTGGATCTTAGAAACTGTTTGCAAACAAACACGAACTTGGTTGGATAATGGTTTAGATGCTTTACCAAGCTGCGTTAACGTATCCACAAATCAATATACCCAACCGGATTTTGTTGGAAAAGTTTCAAATTTGCTATCAACTTATGATTTAGCACCGCGTTACTTAGAATTAGAATTTACCGAAACCACAATAATGCACGATATAAATAAAACTATTAATATCTTGCACGAATTGAAGTTATTAGGAATTAAAATTGCAATGGATGATTTTGGTACTGGTAATTCGTCTTTAATTTACTTGAAAAAAATACCGTTAGATACTATCAAAATCGATAACTATTTTATATATAATCTTGCACAAGATGGTCAAAAATTAGCAATTACTAAAGCTTTAATTCAAATGGGACAAAATCTCAATTTGAAGGTTGTCGCTGAGGGAGTAGAAACTGTTAGCGAACTCAATATTTTGCGCGACCTTAGATGCCATGCTATGCAAGGTTTTCTATTTACTCAACCTTTGTCAAGTGCTGATTTTGAACAAATGTTAGTTAGTAAGCAAGGGCTGCATCTTTAAGTTTATATGTCAAACTGGTTAGTTGATAAGGGTGCTTTCTTTTAATTTTTAGAATTAAAAACTTTATTTATAAATTTGGAAAATTACAGCATATTTCATCTTGATCAGGTACATTCGGACGGGCAAGGATGCTCTGTTCACCCGTAAGGGCACGACTCGTTAGAGTAACGGGTAAGGCTAACGCCTCGCTCCGCTAACGCGACAACCCACGGGAGCAGACTCACCAACCCCCTGCTGAGTTGGGGGGCTTGCGTAAATTTTAATAAGTATAGGAATAGCCGCAACTTGACATTTTTCTTGTAAGGGAGGCAAAAAGGGGTGTAGATAATATCCCCATTTATTGCCGTTGCTGTGACACTTTGATTAATTCTTAACCTAGTAACAAGCTTTTTAGTGTCACGCACCAGCCGTACATTGTGACAATTGCGTAAGTCCTGCTAATATATAAAACCCCCAGTATCGCTACCAGGGGTTAAAAGAGTTATTACCATTTCATACAACGTTCGCTTAAGTGTATTCTCTGCATTTCCCATTGTTCTATTTTTACTTCTTCTTTTCCGGAACGGGCTGAAAACCCGTTCGCTGGAAATATAGAAGTTTCTATTTTTACAAGGGGGTCTTATCAGTATGTTACCACCAAAATATTGTTTGGTATAACTTTTAGCTGACATTTGCAAATTCTAGCTCGGATTTCTCCGTTTTAATCACTTGGACTTTTCCGTCGTCGTCAACGTCTATAAGTGCTGTATCGCCTGCGGTTATTTGACCTGAGAGCATTGCTTCTGCTAATGAATCTTCTAAGAGGTTCATTATTGCTCTACGTAATGGTCTAGCACCGTAGCTAGGATTGTATCCTTCTTGCACTACTAAATCTTTGAAGCTTTCGCTGATTTGTAAGTTGATTTCTTTCTCAAGTAAGCGGGTAGTAACTTCTTTGAGCATGATTTCGGCGATTTCCTTGATTTCGTCTTTCTGAAGCTGGGTAAAGACGATAACTTCATCAAGACGGTTGAGGAACTCTGGACGGAAGTAGTTTTTGAGTTCTTCGTTCACCAAGGTTTTGATGCGGTTGTAGTTAGCTTCTGCTTCTTCTTCTACGTTGAAGCCTAAACCACCACCACCTTTTTCAATTACTCGCGAACCAATATTGGAAGTCAAGATAATCAAGGTATTCTTGAAGTCTACTTTCCTACCTTTTGCATCGGTAAGATGACCTTCATCCAACATTTGCAGCAACATATTGAATATGTCGGGGTGCGCTTTTTCGATTTCGTCGAAAAGTATAACTGTATAAGGTTTGCGGCGCACTGCTTCAGTTAATTGTCCGCCTTCGTCGTATCCAACAAAACCCGGAGGTGAACCGATTAATTTGCTGACGGTATGACGTTCCATGAATTCGGACATATCCAAACGAATCATGTTTTCTTCGGAACCGAAGAAGTATGAAGCCAAGGATTTTGCTAATTCTGTTTTACCAACTCCTGTAGGACCTGAGAAAATAAAGCTAGCAATTGGACGATCTGGATTCTTCAAACCAACGCGAGCGCGGCGAATTGCCTTAGATACTGCGGTAACTGCTTGCTCTTGTCCAATAAGTCTTTGGTGAAGGGTATCTTCTAAATGCAGCAACACTTCAGATTCGGATTCTGTCAGCTTGTTGACGGGTACGCCAGTCCAAGAAGCTACGATGTGAGCGATGTCTTCTTCGTCAACAACGGCTCTAATCATCTGCTCGCCAGATTCAGCATCTTTAAGCTGTACTTCCAACTCCATTTCTTTGTCGCGGAGTTCGGAAGCTTTGTCAAAATCTTGTAACTTAACCGCTTCGTTTTTCTGCTTAGCAAGTGCAGTAATTTGACGCTTCAAATCTCGATCGGTAGAAGCCATCGAATGACGCAAACGCACGCGAGAACCAGCTTCATCAATCAAATCGATCGCTTTATCCGGCAAAAAGCGGTCTTGGATATATCTATCGGAAAGTTCAGCTGCTGCAACTAATGCTTCGTCAGATATTGTTAAATTGTGATGCTGCTCGTAAGCACCGCGCAAGCCCTGTAAAATCTCAATCGTTTCGTTAATTGAAGGTTCGCCAATCTTAATTGGCTGGAAACGACGTTCTAAAGCTGCATCGCGTTCGATGTGCTTGCGATACTCATCAAGAGTGGTGGCTCCAATACACTGGAGTTCTCCTCTAGCTAATGCTGGCTTAAGGATATTAGCAGCATCCATACCGCCTTCCATGCCACCCGCACCAACTAAAGTGTGAATTTCATCTATTACAAGAACGATATTACCCGCAGAGCGGATTTCTTCCATGATTTTCTTAAGACGTTCTTCAAAATCACCACGGAAACGAGTACCGGCGACTACTAAGCCCATATCAAGGCTGATAACCTGCTTTTCGAGCAACACATCGGGTACATCGTTGTTAAAAATTCGAGTCGCCAAACCTTCGGCGATCGCAGTTTTACCAACTCCAGGTTCGCCAATTAACACGGGGTTATTTTTGGTACGTCTTCCCAGAACTTGAACGGTACGCTCAATTTCCTTTTCGCGACCAACTACAGGGTCTAATTTACCCTCTGCTGCTAATTTAGTAAGATTTCTACCAAATTCTTCTAAAGTTGCCATTTGGTTGCGTCTAGTGCTACCACCGCCAACGCCAGCCCCAACAGATGCGACTTCACCCAAGCGGCGGATAACGGCAGTACGAAGCTGCTTCAAATCAACATCTAAATTTTGTAATACTTTAGCAGCAACACCTTCGCCAGCTTCAGTTAAACCAAGAAGCAGGTGTTCGGTACCAATATAATTATGTCCAAGAGAGCGAGCTTCCTTAAAAGACTGCTCAAATAGAGTTTTAACTTTAGGAGTAAAAGGAATTTCTGGTGGAACAAAACCAGAACCTCTACCAATAATTTTTTCGACTTCGCGGCGTGCATCTCTAAGAGTCACACCCATATCCGTCAGCACCTTAGCAGCAACACCCGTGTCTTCTCCCAGCAATCCCAAGAGAATTTGTTCCGTGCCTACAAAATTGTGCCCCAGGCGACGTGCCTCCTCCTGGGCGAGCATAACTACTTTAATTGCTTCGGAAGTAAAGTGTTCAAACATAATGGGTTCTTGCTCCCTCGCTGAACGGTTAGCAGTGAAATCAAATTCACTTTTTCTGAACATTTGTCTACTTTTCTTAAGGATAATGTATCTTTATTTCACATGCATCGGCAGTGGGGAGAGCCGTAAGGTATTGGGTGTAGTAGCCGAATTGGGAATTGGGCATGGGGGATGGGGAGAAGTTAGGAATTAGGAGTTAGGAGTTATGAGTTAGGAGTAAAAAATATTTACCTAGATTGTTAATGTCCAATTACCAATTACCAATTAACAATCCCCTATGCCCCATGCCCAATTCCCATTTAAATCCCAATCGCTTTATCAAATCGCATCATTTCAAAACTGCGATCGCCATACACTGATTCTATCTGCTGGTGACAGCATTCGATGGCAAAGTCGTTTAGTTCTTCTGGTTCGATATCAAATAAATCTTTAAATACTTCTGGCTCTACACGGCAAAAGCGCGGACGCTCAGCATAAATACTGCATTCCCTTTTCTCATGATCGTAATTTATGCACCATCCATCTACTCCTACCATACTGAGATATTTTTCTAATTCTTCTGGAGTCAAATATTCTTCTATTTCGGGGCGCTCTGCCGGTTCGAGATAGCAGCAGGCTCCACACCGCTTTACACATTGCCAAGTTGCCATTTTTATAATTTTTATAATAAGTAATATAAAGAACTACTCCAAACAAGCTTTCTTATTTACGGATGTAACTTATTTTTCCTCTACTCCCTACTGACTCAAAGAAGTAAACTCGCATAACGCTAAGGGAATAACTGGAATGATTATAAATCCTTACGAGCTACTCGATCGTCTTAAAATCAATTTGCTTTTTTTCGTTTTTTATATCTTTTTCTATAATTTTGTTAAGTAAATTAAAAATTGGCGCTAATTTTCGGATACGATCTATATCCAGGAAAGATTATTCTTTTTATTCAATTTTTTTAAGGCAACTGGGAGGAATTTATGGAAGCTTTAGCCAATATCAATTGGGAAGTTATTTTACAGCTCGGCTCTGTAGCGTTAATTATGTTAGCTGGACCTGCGGTAATTTTTGTATTGGCATTTCGCGGTGGCGATATGTAATGCTTTTTAATGGAGTTATGAGGAAAGCCTTGTGACTCCTTATTGGATTTTAGATTTACGATTTTGGATTTTGGATTGTCGTTTTATTTGAAAATTTATGCGGAAACAGGCTTCAAAGTTCAGAAACTCTTCATTCGTAAGTTAAATATAAGGATTTTAATCCAAAATCCCAAATTCTATAACTCTTCACTCCTTACGTACTGACTACTAATCTATATATAAAGATTTTTAATCCAAAATCCAAAATTTTACAACTCCTAACTCTTAACTCCTAACTCCTAACTCCTTCTAAGGCTTTCAAAGCAACTTGAATAATATCGTAGTAAGGTGGTTGAGATATATCAACCTTTTGGGCTTGTTCGCGATTGATTCCTAATATACCGATATCATGTCCTGGCTGAACTGCTAAAACTTTGTCTTCGGGACTTTTGATTCTTAATTCTGCTGAAGAACCGTTTTGATAGATGCCGCAGATATACTGACGATTGCTGTATTCAAATGTGGTTCTAACGGGTTTGTCTTCGTAAGTGAAAAAGAAATGAGAATCGCTTGGAAGTCTGACACCAGATAGTTCTAACTCAATATTCGTATTACCGTTGAAATTGTTTTCTTTAAGCTTGTAGGCAATATCTACTCGCGTTGGTAAAGGAAAATAATCGCGCGATCGCCAAGCTATACCTTTGATTTTGTACTGTTGCCCATTAACCATTTGACCAACCGTAAACTTAATATGACCTTTGCCAACGATTTGCTGTTCGAGTACTTTGACGTTGGGAGTCCAAAAAACCGGATTCGGGTTATCGATTCCGCAGGGTTCTAAAGCATTAATCTGCTGGTAAAGTTCTCGATTAACTTCATTGAGGTTAGCTAAAGTATCAATCTTAAGTAAAGGTTTGAGGTGCTGGAGTTCGAGACATGAGCAGGCAAATTCGCTCAAGCGCTGACGCACTGCTTCTAAATTTTCTGCTGGTAAAGAAAATCCTCCTGCCGCTTTATGTCCTCCGTATTTACCGAGCAAGTCATCGCAGTATTGCAAAGCGTCAAAGACATTAAATTCAGGAATTCCCCTCGCCGAACCGCGAATATGGTTGTCATCTTCATAAGTACCAATAAACACTGGAACCCCGTAACGTTCGAGCAATCGCGAGGCAACAATACCAATTACCCCATGATGCCAGTCTGGTTGAACAATAAATAATACTCGGTCATCTTTTAAAGAAGTTACGTATTCGGTTTCTACTAATGCGATAGCTTGCTTTTCAATTTCCTCGCACATCTCCCGACGACGTGCATTAGTCGCTTCACACTGCATTGCGCGTTCGAGGGCTATTCCTACATCGTCGGTAGTTAATAATTCTATAACAATTTGCGGGTCGCCAATTCTCCCAATCGCATTAATTCGCGTCCAAACGAAAACCAATATCATCAGGCTTTAACGATTTTGGATTCTTGATTTTTGGATTATTAAATTCAGGAGTTACCGCTCCTTGACTTCCCAAGGCTTGTACTCCAGCCATTTGAATTAATGCTTGTATTCCTGCTAGTTTAGATTTTGGCAACAATCGTAAACCGCGCTTTACCCAGGTACGGTTAACCCCCACTAACGGAGCTAAATCGGCAATTGTCCCTAAAGCAAATAATTCCAACATCGTATCCGATATCTCTTCGGCTCTACCCAAGTGTTCTGCTAAAGACATCGCTAAAATATAAGCAGCACCGACACCAGCAACACCGCGATAAACAGACGATTCTGGTAATAATTTAGGATTTAAAATCGCGTCTGCTGGAGGTAATTTCTGGGGAATATCGTGATGGTCTGTAATAATTGTTTTTAATCCTAATTCCTTGGCTCTAGCGATCGGTTCAAATGCGGAAATACCATTATCTACAGTCAGAATTATACTTACACCTTCCGAATGAAACTCTTCAATAATTCGCTTATTAATTCCGTAACCTTCATGCATCCGACTGGGGATAGCATAATCAACATCAGCACCGAAAGTCCGCAAACTCCGTAAAAGTAAAGCGGTGCTAGTCATACCATCAGCATCGTAATCGCCACAAATAGCTATTTTTGAATGAGTTGTAATTGCATTTTGCAGCAACTCGACGCTAAGTGCTAAATCTGGAAATTCATCCAACGGTTCCGGTAAACTTAACGATTGTGGATTTAAAAATATTTCTGCGGTATCTGGTGAATCAAAGCCGCGATTTATTAGCAACTGGTTAATCAAAGGTGACATATTATTCATCCGTGCCAGCTTTTGCGCTAACTCGGTTTTTTGTGGATAAATTTGCCAGCGTTGTAACGGTAGTCGATGGCGGGGAGATTTTGGTTTGATTTCGTCAAGCATACGAAAAGTGAGTTAGGAATTGGAAGTTGGAAATTAGGAGTTAAGAATTAGAAATTGTGAGAAAATAGGATATTTTTATTAACCTACGAATGCGACAACATTTTCAAGATGGTTAAAAACATTGTTATTAAAGTTATCAACTTAAAAATTCCTATTTCAACCTAAAATATACTACTTGCACAAATTAAAAATTCAAATCAAAATTTATCTTCTTGCAATAAAAAACCCGGTTTATCTATAGATGCTTCCTTTTTCTTTTTTTTCAGCAAGCCCTAGTTATACGCGGCGCGTTTATTTCTGTACGTTTACTCTCGGATCGCCTACTTTATACGGATTTTAATTAAAATTTATTAGCTTAATTGTTGAAGATAATCGGAATTCAAGTATTCTAATTCATAATTAAATTAACGTATATTTTTTTATTTATGACCCCAAAAACTTTTTTATTCTTGGTAGCAGGACTAGTATTGCTGGTAATCGGTGCTGAATTTCTAGTCAAAGGTGCATCTCGCATTGCTAGTATTTTAGGAATTCCTCCTTTAATTATAGGATTAACTGTTGTCGCTTATGGTACAAGCGCACCAGAAATGACAGTTAGTATTATGTCTAGTTTTGCAGGACAACCAGATATTGCCATCGGTAATGTAGTCGGCAGTAACATTTTCAACATTTTATTTATTCTTGGTATATCTGCTTTGGTTGCTCCTTTAATTGTGACTCGGCAATTAATTAGGTCTGATGTACCAATAATGATCGGAGTGTCCTTGTTGCTCTTATTATTTAGTTTAGATGGGCAACTAGGTCGAGTTGATAGTATTATTTTGTTTGCTGGTGCGATAGCCTATACTTTGTCTTTGATAATTCAAAGTAGCAAACAAAAAAATGATGCCAATAATTCAGAAGATGATGAATTTGCTAGAGAGTACAGTAATTCAGAAGCAAGAACACGGTTAATTTGGCTCAAAAATCTAGTTTTTGTTGTTGGTGGCTTGGGGTTGTTGGTATTAGGTTCTGGCTGGTTGGTAGACTCAGCGATCGTCATAGCCAGAAGCTTGGGATTAAGTGAACTAATTATCGGCTTAACAATTGTTGCTATGGGAACATCTTTACCAGAACTTGCTACCTCTGTTGTCGCTAGCTTGCGAGGAGAAAGAGATATTGCAGTCGGCAATGTTTTAGGTAGTAATATTTTTAATATTTTAGCGGTTCTTGGAGTTTCAGGAATAGTTGCACCAGCAGGTATTCCAGTTAGTATAGAAGCGATTCAATTTGATATTCCAGTGGCGATCGCCGTTGCTTTTGCCTGTCTGCCTATTTTTTATTCTGGGAGACGAATCGATCGTTGGGAGGGAGTATTATTTTTATTTTATTACGTAGCTTATACAGGATATCTTATTTTATACTACACCAAGAATCGCGACGTTTTATCTACTTACATAGATATAATGCTTTGGTTTGTTTTGCCCTTAACTGCTATTACCTTGATTGTTATTACTATTCAAGAGAAACGAGCAGCTAGAAAAAGAAAAGAAAGTTCTTCTTAATTGGGCGTTGCTGATTGAAAATATGATGTACAAAATTTTAATCTTATTGTGCGTAGCTAAGTAGCCAGACAGAATTAAATAAAAAACACTGGGTTTAAAAATTTGAATGAACTATGATGACTTCGTAAAAGTTATGTAGTGAAATACTAGGGAGCTTTCCGGCTCCCACTACCAACTTATAACTATTAAGTTTTGTTAAAGCAACTGTACCCGCCCATCATCCTTTATATAAACTCCTCTATCCCCACCAATGCGCCATTCGGGACGTAATTCGACTTGTAGGGTTGCAAAGTTTGGTTTGGAAAGGTTGGCTTTTAACGATAATCCGTTTTCGTTCCAGAAAACTACGGATATATTTGGTTCGGTTCCATGTCCGTGTTCTAATCGTACTTGCTGTCCCGGTCGTAAAGCAATTGGATTAGTACCTTGTGGTTTCTCTATATAAATTAAATTTGGTGTCTTGTTTACTACTTCTACGCGGATGTAACTACCGGGTGTAAATTGGAGTGGTTTTGCACCGCACTGGGAAGCACAAGTTCCGGCGATCGCAATATTCGGGTTTTCATTAGGGTTTTTGTTAAATCCCAACAATAAAGCTGTTGTTATTAAGGTTGCAGATAATAATTTTGACATGGTGAACTTATCGGTCAGAAGTAATTTTAGGTAAATTAGAATACTCAAGACTAACATTGCTTTAATAGATTTGAGTAGATTTATTGTAATTAATAATACCTAAAATAAATACTGATATTGGGTTACGACATGATTAACAGATATCTTTGTTGCTTTGTTATTTCTAAAGGTGTCTAACCCAACCTACAACTTCAATTGATTTCAAATCAGATTTGTGAGCAAGTTGCCGTGGTGCAAAAGATGAAATTCAATCAATTTATAGTTTCATTTAGAACGAATTAAAAATACTTAATGTATATTCTAAAAACTTCCAACTATCAGCATTATTTATAGAAAACAAAATATTCTCAATCTGGTATTAAATAAACAAATTTAGCAATCATGATTTTTATTATTTATATACGATCTATGCTCTCAAAGTCATACTATTTGAAAAGTTCAGAAAATTATTTATCATACTTTTTCCCGTAGATAACGCAACTTAAATTACTGATTTTATACAATTGCGAGATGTTTAGTTAGAGCAATAGTTTTTAAAACCAATAGGATAACTAATAAAAATCAAATTGCACAATAATAAAAGTTGTAAATATTTAAGTTTGATGACTTTTAAAATTTCGGCTTTTTATTTATTCAAAAGATGAGGCAGCAACGGTGTAAAATAGTTACCTTATTATTAGTAAATAATTAGTCAAAAAATATGTGCGGAATTACTGGTATTTGGGGTCAAACTAATCCCATCTTAGTAAAAAGCATGATGGATAAGATTGCTCACCGGGGTCCTGATGCAGAAGGAATGTATGCCCCTGCGAATCAATCTGGAAATTTGGGACATCGCCGTTTGAGTATTATGGACCCCAAAGGTGGCGATCAACCAATTTATGGAGAAGTGCCAACTCGTGCAATTATTGCCAACGGCGAGATTTATAATTTCCCACAATTGCGTTCTAATTTGCAAGAGCAAAGCGATTTTGTCACTAGTAGCGATAGCGAAGCAATTCTCAGACTTTACGAAGAAAAGGGAGTTTCGGCTATTAAAGAACTTGATGGAATGTACGCATTTGCGATCGCAGATGGGGATAATTTATTGGTAGCTCGCGATCCAATTGGGATCAAGCCTTTGTACTATGGGGAAATAGAAGGAGCTTGGGTTTTTGCTTCTGAACTAAAGGCGATTTCTCAATATTGTAAAGATGTAAAAGAATTTCCCCCCGGTAGTTATTATCATTCAGATAAGGGTTTTTCGACTTTTTATAGCGTTCCCGATTTATACCCGGATAACAATACTGATGTTGAAGCTTTGATTCAAAGAGTACGTCAAACGGTAGAAGAATCTGTAATTAAACGCTTGATGAGCGATGTGCCTTTGGGTGCTTTTCTTTCAGGTGGACTTGATAGCAGTATTATTGCAGCAGTTGCCAAGCAGCATCAGAAAGAGCTACATACTTTTAGCGTGGGTATTGGTGATAGTCGCGATTTGTCAGCAGCTAGGAAGGTTAGCGCTCATTTGGGAACGATTCACCACGAATACATTATTACCCCCGAAGAAGTCACCGCCAAACTTCCCGAAATTATTTATTATTTAGAATCTTTTGACCAAGATTTGGTTCGCAGCGCCATTCCTTGCTATTTTACTTCTCGGATGGCCGCTGAATATGTCAAAGTAATTTTGACAGGAGAAGGTGCCGACGAGTTATTTGCAGGCTATACCTATTACAAAGATATTCCCGACGAAGATGTTCTGCATAAAGAATTACGTCGTTCGGTTTCGGGTTTGCACAATATTAATTTACAGCGAGTCGATCGCATGACAATGGCTCACGCTATTGAAGGAAGGGTGCCATTTTTGGATTTAAATATGATTGAGTTAGGTCAACAAATTCCTGCTAATTTAAAATTAGTCGGAGAACCTTTAGTAGAAAAATGGATTTTACGCAAAGCTTTTGAGGATATGCTTCCCCAAGAAATCGTCTGGAGAAAGAAAGAACAGTTTGACGAAGGAAGCGGAACTGTAGATATGCTCGACGAACTGCTTTCCCATAAAATGACTCAAGCTCAAGCCCAAGAATACCAAGCAAAACATCCTCATATAGCATTGCGATCGCCAGAAGAATGTTTTTATCACAACATTTTTATGGATGTATTTGAAAATTCTGAGGTTGTATCAAGTAATGTCGCTCGTTGGTCAGAACGTCCTGTATAAGAGTCTACAGCCTGATTTAATATCTATTTATATTCACGCAAACCCTTGTCCGGCGAAGCATTAAGCCGCTGGACGCAAAAAAATCTCGATCGAAAAAATACGGATAGACAAGTATCAAAAAAGCTTTAAGTAAGTATTTAAACTTTGAAACGGTGAAATTCCCCCGACGAACATCTTCGAGGATTTTGTATAGGGTGTACCATGTGAGAGAATGAGTATGAATTCTCTCTTGATAGAAATTTCCTTTTTATAAGCATATGAATCAACAGACTGTATTGAACAATGTATTAAACAACTACGCGAAAGCAGTTGAAGTTGGAGCATACGACAGCAAACTAGTCGGTCGAGGTAACAAGTGCGATAGCGTGCGGCAGTATTGGGAAGACCGTTATACCCGTTATGTCCTTAGCCCTCCAATCCGGCGTTTGCTCGAAAGAAAGCGAGCCGAAGATCGTGGACTTCGTATCATGGATCTTGGATGTGGTGCGGGGGAAGGCTGGAATATCCTAACGACTTTACCGCGTACAAGTCCAACCCTAGATGCTCAATTTAGTTCCCTCGTAAATGGATCGGATATTGAGTTTTACAAAGGGGTCGATATCAGCCCTGCAATGATAGGTAAAGCTGAGAGTATTCACGCTCACCACGACCAAACACAATTTATGGTGGCAGACCTTGATGAGGGGCTTCCTATAGAATCTGGTGAAGCTCCTTGTGATATCTATTTTTCATCATATGGGTCTTTATCTCACCTATCCGACGATAGTCTGGGTCGGTTAGTTGGAGATATTTGCCAGAATATGGGCGATAGAGCTATTTTTGTCGCTGATTTGCTCGGTCGTTATTCCTATGAATGGCCCTGCTATTGGGGAGAGCCTCAAGGCAAAAGCAATATGCAGACTTATTCTATGTCTTATCTTTATCCTCCAAAAAAACGAAATACTAAAGATGTAGAGAGATTTCCCATTCGTTATTGGGGTGGAGAAGAACTCGACGGCTTTTTAAGAGCAACCGCAGAAAAAATGAATGTGAAAGTAGGAGAATTTCACTTATGCGATCGCTCTATTTTAGTAGGGCGGCATACAGATACTGCTGAATTTAACCCCCAAGCCTCTCCATTAAGAAGTGCTGTCAACTCTTTGCATGCGATGGATGTACGCACCGATTTAACCCAATTAATCTTTGACTATCAACCCCATCCCAAGCACCCTCATATCAATCGCTTTTACCAAAACTTACAAACTGCTTGGAATGCTTTAGTATACGGCTGCATGGAAAGCTTAGATATGTGGCGAAAACCTGAAAAATTACTTTCAGAACCCCCAATCGAACATCCACCTATTGTACTAGACAGCATACGCATTCTGCGCCGTTTGATTAATCAAGCCCCCAACCTGCACTTTGACGATCCAAGAGCCAATTTAATTGAACCTCAACTAGCTTATTTACTGCGAAACCTAGAATGGAATTTCCAACAAGGCTTAGGAGCAAGTCATGGCTTGTTAGCAATATACGAATTTCGCCGCTAAATCATAAATTGTAGTTACGAAAATTGAGTTACTGTTTTAGCTGATAATAAATATTAGTAAATAACAATCCATATAAAGTACTTAAATTATGGATAGTTATTTGTTTCTATTTTTCCTAAAAGCATCTGATGATTTTGGCATTCACCTGAAGAATGTCGCATTTTTCTAAACGCTTCAGCTAAGGTGTACACAGAAAGAAGTCTTCTATATTGGTTTCACAGCGTTTAGATCCCCCTAACCCCCTTTTTAAGGGGGGGACTGGATTGAAAGTCCCCCAACTCATCGGGGGATTTAGGGGGATCTTCGAGATGTGTACGTTTTAGCAACTGTATCATCATACACTTTTTATACTGACCGTTTTGAGGAACAAAATAATTTAACTGCAAACACTTTAAATAAATGCACTTACAATTGTTATTTACAGGACTTACGCAAGCGCTATTTGTCATTGCGAGCGAAACGTAGTGTAGCGAAGCAATCCCAGGATTTTGGCGATGAACCGCAGCTTCCGCTGAATACGTCGCTGTCGCATGTCAAGCGCGGACACGCTGCGCTAACGTAATGACGTAATTACGTTACTTTTGCGTAAGTCCTAATTTAAATCATTTTATTCGGTTCTTCATTACATAGTATGCTGAAAATAAAGTAAAAAGCTTTAAAACACTCGCTATGAAAGGATTGTTAAGTTAAAAAACTCACATTAAAAATTAATATTGTCTTTTTCTTGTGTTCCCCGTTCCCTTTTCCCTCTTATACGACTATTTACTTGGCATAACAAGTACGGAATAACCTTTTATCCTATCATCTGACGAATATCATCCAAGGGTGATTTTTCTTCAACAATTGGCTCATCGGGAGAAAATTATAATATTAATTTAGTTCTTAATCTTCTTTTTTGTAAGCCTGTAGCGCCAGATTCAAAAACTTCGCAACTAATACCTTCTTTAAATAATGTTTGTCCCTTAGCATCTTTTAAATTTAATTGTCGTTTGATTACTTTTGCAAACTGTTCGGACTTAATTTGGATATCAGCAAAACCATTTGATTGCAAATTTAAGTGACGAGCAATGGCTTGATGATTACGAGATATAATTTCCCTGTCGATTACTGGTTGGAATTCCTTATTCATATTTATAAATGTTAATTAAATTTGAATAATGATAGGGTGTAAAGGCAAGTCTATAAACAATTCACCGATTACTGCTCACTGATAATAGCTGATGATGGTGCGTTACGGCATTATCAACATAATAATCTTTTGATTTAATTATTTCGTGCCGTAACACACCCTACAATCTGTTCACTGATAACTGCTCACTGCTCACTGATTTTACATTCCAAACCAAGAAAGAAAACTTTGCCAAAATGAAATATTTGCTTGTCCTTCAAGCTTCATTTTTTGGCGAATATCTTGAATATTCCAATTAGTTAATTTGGCGAGGGTTTGCGCTTCTTTTTCAAAACGTTTTCTTAAACTCCTTTTATATTCTCTACCTGCGGAACAGTTCGCTTCACCAGTGAAAGCGTGTTGCAAAACATAACGCCCTTGAAAATTATCGCGGTTGGAAGTTTCCTGAAACATCAAATCTTCGGGGAACTTATCGCGGGTATAGCGCACGTGCAAACGAGTTACAAACACGTTGCTAGAAGGTAAACGACGGAAACCCGAAGGTGCAACTTCATTAGAAGAATTCTCATCTAACCAAAATACGCCAGCATCTTTAAGTTCTTCTCGATTAAGCGGATCGGCAGAACAAGGATCGCAATTGCCCATATCCCAAGCGTATTCTAAAAATGCAATTTTTTTGTCTTCCTTTGTATAGGAGGTTTGGAACATCGATTTATAAAAATCGCCAAACTCTTCTTTGATATACACCGGAATATTCATATTAGAAGGAATTTTTGCCGTGCGGTAGTTAGTAAGTTCCGCTTGTCCTTTTGGTGAAAGAATGTAAGCAATTAAATCTTGAACTGAAGTGGAATTAACCATTCCCAAACGAATCGGCAACATAAATTTGGGCGATTCGTAGGAAATTTGTAGGGGACGAAGTTTTTGATAACCCTTTTCGTCAAACTTTTCTAAATTGACTTTAGCTACAAAGAACTTCATCTGTTGGCGAATATAAGGATTTAGTAAGCGTTTGGCACCTCTAGGAATTTTATAACCGTTACCGCGAAGCCATCTTTCCAAACCTCTGGATTCCTTAGCGCTGAGAATAACAATATCGTATTCACCCACATTAAACTGCGCTTCCACCGTCACACCCAAGTTTCTGCCACTTCTGTTCATCGCTTGAGGTGCTGCTGTTGAAGTTGTTGGGGCGTTTTCTAATGCGCTGTCATACATGACAGGGGCACAAGGATCTTCATCAAAATATTCAACCAATCGCGGAGCGCTAAAAGCATCTAAACGTTCGATTATTTTCGGTTTGGCTACTATTACTTGTTCTTCTTTAAGTACGGTAGGCACGGGCACAACCATCGCAAAATCTTTAACATCACCCTGATAATCATTCGCCATAGTCAACACGGTGCGATTATCCTTACGAGCAATAACTATCTGAGAAGCCTTGTTATACAGCTTTGAATCCGCCTTCGCAACATAAAAACCGCAAAAAGCCAAAGCCGAAGGAGTAAAGCCAATCAGGATGACGAAAGTTAGCAATACTGAAATTAATACGCGAAATAGTTTCATGAGAACCTCTGAATAATAATGAGAGAGGGGGGAGAGGGGACAAGGGGACAAGGGGATGGGGAGATGGGGAGATGGGGAGATGGGGGAGATGGGGGAGATGGGGAGATGGGGACAAGGGGATGGGGAGATGGGGAGATGGGGGAGATGGGGATGGGGAGATGGGGAGATGGGGGAGATGGGGGAGATGGGGGAGATGGGGAGATGGGGAGATGGGGGAGATGGGGAGATGGGGAGATGAATTAGTATTGCTAGGGAGCAAGATGCTCCCACTACAAGAATTTCACTCTTCACTGCTCACTCTTCACTGCTCACTCCTAACTCCTAACTTTTAACTCCTCACCCCATTTAAACCGCGATGCTTTCCATAGTCGATCGAATATTACCGTTAGCGGTGCGAGGGCAAATAATGCCCAAAATACTGCTGTAGGAAGATAAAAGTTGTTTCGCAGAATAAAAGTAACAAGGGCAATGCATCCAGCCCATGTTAATCTCCCAGTACGGGAATTGGGGATGGAACGGGGGTCAGTTACCATGAATAATGCAAACAGTAATAATGAACCACTCATCAAGCGATGCAGGTAAACATCCCAAGTCCAATTCAGCCATAAATTACGTACAGCCTCCAACAAAGCGTAAAACCCTAAAAAAGCTGCCGTAGTATCCCAACGTCCGATACGGTGCAAAATCATCCCACCAGTACCTATAAATAAAAATGCATACCACCAGTCTTCGCCCCATTGCCCTGGAGAAACCCAAGCGTCGTCTGTTAGTACCAGTGCAGAAATAATTCCGAAATTGGCAGGATTGAAAAAATGCTTATCGTCAAATTTGAAAATAAACTTACTGGCGATCGCACAAGCAGCAGCAACAAACATCGTTGTGGGATAATCGGCTCGTAAAAGTAAACTGATTCCCAAGGATGTAATTAAAGGACTGCGAATATTGATTTTATGTTCTTTATTCTCTTTCTCGTCTGCAAATGACCAACTATTGACGATATATGTCAAAAGCGATTGCATCACTAAGCTGGTAGTAATTACTACTATTATTAAGGATGGTCGCAGCGTCCAATCTCTCGTACCTATACCTAAAATAAGGAATAGAGAAAGATAAAGTATTTGATAGTCTCGTATATCTTTAAACAACATCACCCGCTTGTTCCGGGATTACTCTTAAACTTACTTTAATCTAAACGAGAAAACAGAAAATTGCTTAGATGGTTACAGAATTTGCTACGAAACCATATCAGAACTGTGAAGAGACGAAACTTTTGTTTATAACAAGAAAAATCTAAAATCCAACAATGCAGCTTTATCCCTTATTCCCGCTTCTCTACCCAATTCTTAAATCAAGTTTTCCTAAATGCCTTTGGAGGGGTAATCCTAATTCCAAAACTATTGCTCTCACCTTCGATGATGGCCCCCATCCGCAATATACGCCGCAACTACTCAAAGTTTTAGATTATTATCAAATCCCAGCAAGTTTTTTTTGGCTGGGTGTTTGTGTTGAGCGTGCGCCACACATAGCTCAACAAGTTTCAAAACGCGGACATTGGATTGGCTTACATGGCTATTCTCATCACAATTTTCCTCTACTCTCCCCAAGCGAACTCAAACAAAGTTTGGAAAAAACCCAAGCAGCTATTCACAAGGCTTGTAATTTACCACCAGAAAAAGTGCGCGATATCCGACCGCCAAATGGTTTATTTACTCCCCAAACTTTACAGCTATTCGATCGGTGGAATTACCGTCCTGTAATGTGGAGCGTGGTACCGGAAGATTGGGAAAATCCGGGAATACCTAAAGTTGTCAATAGAGTTATGAATCATTTAGAAAATGGCTCTTTAATAGTACTGCACGACGGCGTTTGCGGCGGACAAAACGTAGCAGAAATAGCACAAATTATCATCCCAAAACTTTTAGAAGAAGGATATTCTTTCGTGACGATAGACACTTTATGGAGATCGGTGAACTGTTAGCAGTTACCAATTACCAATCAATTGTTCATTGTTCATTGATAATTGCTTCCTTTGTTTCCTCGGCTTGCTGTGCTTCCTCTTCGTCTGTACCTAATAAATTATGTATTTCTTGCAAGGAAGCTGGTTTTGATGATGTTTCTTCTGTTCGTTCACTTTCGTTGAGTTCGATCAAATCTTCTACTTTGCAATTAAGAGCTTTACAGAACTTTATTATTCTTTGAATATGATCTGTACCCGTTCTGCCGCTCTCCCAATTTTGAATGGTACTTTCTGTCACGCCTACGAGACGAGACAACTCAAGCTGGGTTAAACCCGCCTTCTCACGAAGAAAAGCTATCCTTGGTTTTGGTTTTGGTTTCACAATTACAAGTGCTGTCGTCTATAGCCGTACATCGTAGCATCAAAAAAAAACTAACGCCCAACTTTTTTACCCAAAGACTTGACATCCCCTAAGTTCTTTGGGTAAACTATTTGAGTATAGAGTTTTAATTCTATATATTAGTTGTTGACAGTGGATCTGAGTCTCTGTTAACTAGTAGCTGATTGAAAAAGATTTATTCCCTAAAAAGAAATTCCGAGAAATCCGGAATAAACAAATTGAATTCTGTAGCTCAGTATATCCCACAAGAGAAAATACAAACTTTAAAAAAACGGTACTGGGTTCTTAATAAACACCCACTAAAACTTTAAAGAATGTACATTTTCTGGGTAACAACACACAAGATACAACACAACACACAACACAATTACACGAGGTTAATACAATGTTTAAGAAGTCATTCGCTTTTGGTTTGTTGGCTGCTGTAATGGTTGCACCTGGCGCGGCTTTTGCTGATTCTCAATCTCAAAATAACAATCAAAACACCATCCAAGAAGGTACTGCCATCGGTGGTAGCACCAACGCTCAAAGTTCTGAATCTTTGAATATTCAAGAGCAAATTCAAAACCGTCGCGATAGTATCGGTCGCAGTCGTGGTGGTTACGGTCGTCGTTTTCCTCGCCCTAGCTTCTGCGGTGGTAGCTATAACGGACAATCCCAAAACTCTTCGCAGGGAACAGTTCAAAGCGGTGCGGCTGTAGATTATTCTGACAATGCTCAATCTAACAGCAATGTTAACGACCAAAAGCAAGTTGCGAATAATAGCCGCGTTTGCCGCTAACAGTTATCAGTTAGCAGTTAGCAGTGTAATTACTAAGAGTTTCAATTTAATTACTTACTAACAATTATGCATAACTGATAACCGATTCAAAGATGCACGGAGTTTATCTGTGCAATAGATTTCGATTCAACAACACAACACACAACACAATTACACGAGGTTAATACAATGTTTAAGAAGTCATTCGCTTTTGGTTTGTTGGCTGCTGTAATAGTTGCACCTGGCGCAGCTTTTGCTGATTCTCAATCTCAAAATAACAATCAAAACACCATCCAAGAAGGTACTGCCATCGGTGGTAGCACCAACGCTCAAAGTTCTGAATCTTTGAATATTCAAGAGCAAATTCAAAACCGTCGCGATAGTATCGGTCGCAGTCGTGGTGGTTACGGTCGTCGTTTTCCTCGCCCTAGCTTCTGCGGTGGTAGCTATAACGAACAATCCCAAAACTCTTCGCAGGGAACAGTTCAAAGCGGTGCGGCTGTAGACGGTTCAGTTAACGGTCAATCTAACAGCAACGTTAACGACCAAAAGCAAATTGCGAATAATAGCCGCGTTTGCCGTTAATTTCCGTTTGAATCAAGGGTGATGCCTACTTAATAAAAATGGGCATCACCAATTCACCAGTTTTAAACAATATACAATTTGAGGTCAATCAAAATGTTTAAGAAGTATGCCGCTTTTGGCTTATTAGCTGCTGGTATAATGATTGCTCCCAGTACGGCTTTTGCAGATTCTCAAAGACAAGAAACTGTACAAATTACTACCCAACAAGGTGCGGCAATCGGCGGTAGTGTAAACGCTCAAAGCTCAGACAGTTTAAATATCCAAAACCAAGTTCGATTGCGTCAACGTCGTGCTTACAAGCGTTTGGGCTACTGTCCTGGCAGCTACAGTACTCAATCACAAACTTCTACTCAAGCATCTACTCAAAATGGTGCTGGTATAGATTATTCTGACAATGCTCAAGCAAGTAGTAGTGTTAGCGAACAAAAGCAAGTGGTAGTAAGTAGTACTGGTTGCTCCCGCTAATTCCTTTTTCCACAAATTGGCTTGTAGAGACGCGATACCCTTGCGTCTCTACATTTAAAAGAATAACGAAAAATTTACTTTCTAAAAATTACAACACACAACACGCAACACTAATCAGGTCTATAAAGATGATAAAGAAAATTTCTACCTTCGGTTTATTAGCTGCTACCTTGATTGTTGCACCAAACGCAGCATTTGCAGGACAAGGCGCGACTCAAGAGATAAACCAAGAAGCTACTGTAATTGGTTCTGGTAGTCGAATTACTCAAAATGGTAGACAGGTAAGCATCCAGCGTCAAGAAAGAATGGGTCCTCGCAACCGCAGATGTGGTAAATATTCCCAGTCACAGCATTCAAATCAACGGATCGATCAAAGTGCTGTTGCTGTTGATAGTGGTGTTGTTGACCAAAATGCCAGCCAGGAAAACATCCAGCGTCAACTCCTAATGGGTTCTAGGTACTGTTACTAAACATCAATGTGTCTGCGGTTTGAGGACGGATATTACTTAATTCTGGTTTTGCTGATTTTCTTATTCACCGCTTGTGGTGGGGTTCATGGCGATAAAAATCAGTTTTTTCTATTACGAGAGGTTTCCATGTCCACCAAACAAACGATTTCAATTCTTGCATTATCTTTATTGATAGCATTACCAGTCGGAATTGCTAGTGCGCGAGAAATTCAAGTAAAAAACGGCAATTCCAGGGTAACAATCGATCGCAATGGCGATATTAATATCAAAAATGGTCTTAGAATCCGATCCTACCGTCGTCGCCTTCGCCGTAATTCCGCAAGCGTTCCTTCACGTAGCGTTTATCGGCATATAAGGAATAGAGGTAATTGCACAACCTCCCGCAGCACTCATAAAAGTGGTTCTGGCAACAATCGTTCTTACGTTCGTACCAGAACAACAACCTGTCAATAATTTTCAAGGATGCAATTATGAAGCTGAAATTACTTTCCATAAGCTTATTCTCGTTAACTACTTTATCTTCAATATTTGTTCCTTCTTTTGAAAACAAAGCATTAGCGGGATGTAATGCGATCGATGTAAACGTTCAAGTGTCAATCGATGATTCACCAAAAGGAAGACAAAGAAACGATGTAAGTCAAGAATTTGGCGAAAATTGTAAAGGTAGTGTCGGTGCTACTGCTGTTACTACATCAACCCAAGTTTGCAATTCTTCTAACTGCGAACAAAAACGCACCAGCAGGCAACGAGTTGATGGCGATCCAAATCGTCGCACTGGGGTAAATACTAATAATATTGGTATTAAAATCGATATTCCTGTACACGTAAAAAAGCCAAAAAGACCTAATATTCCTTCTTTTAGTCGGTAATTTTTTTTTAACTAAAAATTAATAATTGTCTCCTTTATAGGGGACTTTTCTATTAGAGGATGTTTAATAAGTATCGTTTTTAATCCAATTATCGGATTATCCCCCTAGGGTTAAAGTCCCCCTTTTTTAAGGGGAGCCACTACGTTGCCGTTCACCTTTATGTGCGGCTCGGAACACGACGGTTGTAGCAAGTGGCGTAGATTTAAGGGGATCTGAAAGTTTGTGGTTTTATTTATGACTTGGAAAACATCCTCTTAGAATACGATTTAAAAAAGGTTCTATGACAGTTAAGATAAATTACAGGTATAACGAAATAATTTGATTTTGCCGTCACGTACCAATTAAATTGACGATCGATGATTTAAAAAAGATATGAAAAGAATAATTTTTCTTATATGCGGTGCCGTACTATTTACAATGTCAGCAGCTTTTGCAGATAATTTTGTTAATAATAATCAAAGTATTTTTACACAATCGGAAATCAATAATATGCACGGTAATACAAGTAGTTCAACCACGTTTACCAGCAATTCTTCGGGATATCAACGTGGCAAAGTTAGTTTAAGTGCTGTGAATCTATCACAAGCACATATGCTTAAAATTGAGACTTCAGCAGCCCAATTAAATGGCAAAATAATTGTTAATGGAAAAGTAGTTAAAAATTTGAATAATAAAACCACTGAGATTGATTTATCGCCCTATTTATCAGTTGGGGAGCATAAAGTCGAAATATCTGCAAATTACGCTCCTGCGATATCTTCAATAAAAGTTGAATTGAATGCTCCAAATAGCAATGTTACTCAGCAAACTAGCGGCAATGGTATCTTAAATTATCAATTAGATGTTTCCGTGCGCTAGCTATTTAAGGTAAACTATAATTCAAATAATTTTAATTATCCTAATATTTACGCAAAGAAACAGAAATACTTGAAACTCAAAAGGAAATCATGGAGGGTAATTTAACATTATTGCAAAAGCAAGTTATATTCTATTCTATTCGTTTAGAATGCTTGCAGAAATCGTCTAATTCTTCTGATAATAGGGAACAACAAACCTTCTGAAGCTGTTCTGTTTCTAGCTGACTTTCTAAATTAGCGCGTATCCATAATTCTGCGATAAACCAAACCCAGAAAATATCTGCTGCTTCCGCAAAATTATCACGTTTATGAGTCACAATTGCATCTAGTTTTTGATAGCTAGCGCAGATAACTTCAACAGCAGATTCAAAATCTTTAATGGGTGAAGAACGCGCTTGCTGCAAAATATTTTGATTTACGGAGCAAATCTGGATTTTTTGTTGCAACCAATTGATTACCATTTCCGCAATTTTCGTATTTTGTAAATGATTGAGATAAGTATATATTTTCTCCCATCCAACATCTGTGATATACATCTGAATCCAAGGATTGACTTTATCTAATAAATCCCTAACATCTGTTACGGTATTACGATTCATCAAAGCTTCCAAAATTAGGTCAGCATCAACTAAAATCCGAATCACTTTTAATCTCCCCGATAAAGCGTTATATATTGCTGTAAATGAGGCTTTAAACAAAGTATCTCGTGTTTTACAGCTTTAATAGTTGTATATACAAACTGCTCCAACAGTTTTTCTGATTTCTACAAATTATTTAACGAACAAAATTTTCTTGTCTTTAAAATAAATATCAATATAAATCTATTGACAAAAACGTTCTATTCTGAATCGCCTAATTAATCCCTTTTTATTTGACGACAAATAAATCAGGTAGTTCCATATTTTTTATTCAACGAAATTACTAAAAACTATAAGCAATTAACTTGAATTAGTTTGAAAATATCTATCTTAAAGTAGATGATTTATCATAATTTACAATAATTAGTCTTTAAGTAACAGATAATAAAGTTGTCCGTTGGTAACTGTCACCCCAGCGCGATCGCCTGCAATTTTTCCGGTTCCCAGAAAGTAATCTACTCTGCCCGCAGTTTTGATAGCTCCTCCGGCATCTTGGTCTAAAACATAACGGCTGACGGTACGGTGTTTCATATCTCCACTATCTGTAGCAAAAGGGAAATCACCGCGTATCAAGGCTAATGCTCCGGGAGGCATTAATGATTTATCTGTAGCAATTGAACGTTCGGGGCTTAATCCTACCTGGATGGAACCTTGTGCAGGGGCACCTTTATTTTCTTGGAAAAACACAAAACTAGGATCGCGAGGAATATAAACGTCTAATTTTCTAGGGTCTTTTTCAAAGTATTCTAAAATAGTCGGCATTGTGACACCACTTGATGGTAATTCGCCATCATCAATTAAAGCTTTTCCGATGCTCTTATAGTTATGAGCAACATTTCCGGCAAAACCGACGCTTGTTTGAGTACCATCGAGCAGTCGAAGTTTGGCGGAGCCTTGAATTTGCATCATGTAAGGTTCGAGACGGGATTTAAACCAAAATAACTCTAAACCTTTTAATTTTCCTTTGCCACCTTGCAAACCATCAGCACCTTCTAAATCCAAACGTGTGGGATGTGGTCTTTGCCATTCTTTCAAGTCTGGGGGTATAGAGTAGATAGGATAGCGATATTCTGCTGTTTGCTGGCGACTGGCAATATAAAGCGGCTCGAAATAAGCAGTAAACAAGACTTTTCCTTTATTGTCGTTGCCTACCGATTGATAAAAAACAAACTCTTCGGCAACAGCTTGATTTAATTCTGCTGCGGATTTCGATGACAGCAGCAATTGACGAAACCTTTGTAAACTCTTGATTACTCTTTCTCTACTGATTCCGGATACTTTCTCTTTTTCATATTTATCGTATGTTTTTTTGGCATTGGCGGTTTGTAAATATCGCAAACTACTACCTATAGAGCTTAAAAGAATTTTTCTATCCGCTTGTTGACTACTTTCTCCCCATATTTGGTCGTCAAAACAAGAAGTATCACCTTCACAGCAAGGGAAAGGCGGTTTTTCTGTTGCAATTAATGGTGGTGTATTCGGATTTGAAGTCTTTACGGATGCTGGTAATTGCCACCGCTTTAATTGACACTCCACAGGACTAAGTAATAAACGTCCCAGAGGGCTTACAGTTGTCAACAAAGCGAGTACGGGTAAGCCGATAATGATTATAGGAAATAACTTTTTCATTTGTTGATTGTCAATCAGATATAGAAATCACCAAAATCAAAGTAAATCAGGTTAAAGGTCAAAGGTCAAAGGTCAAAGGTTAAAGGTTAAGAATTAGGAGTTAGGAGTTAGGAATTCTTGATTCATTTGTACTGCAATTACCAATCCCCTATGCCCATCGATCATTCATTCATATTACGATAAGTCGCGACGGCAGAAGGAGAAATACGGTTGAGGTAGCGGAAAATCCAGTATTTAAAAATAGTATCTAGAATTACGGGGAATGTGGCAATAAATAAGAAGATAAAGTCGTGATTGGCTGGTAAACCCCAATGATGGGATACACCTTCAAGAATGACTTCCCAACCGTGAGGAGAGTGGAATCCTACAAATATATCGGTAAATAGAATGATAATAAATGCCTTGGCGCTGTCGCTCAAACCATAGACTACATAATCGAAAAATTCTTTTAAAACGGCTATTTCTCGTTTGCTAAATATCAAAAAACATATAAATACAATTACGGATATTATATCGGCAAAAACATTTTTAATTGCATTGCCACTCATCACGCGGTATTCTTCTGCAATTTCAAATGCTTTTGCTTTCACTTCTTCTTCTATTTCTTCTTCCACTTCTCGTGGAGAAAGCTCAGGTGTACTGTTAATTAAAGCTTGAAACTTAATTTTTTCTTCAAACCTTTCTAATTCTAGCAGCGCTTCTTCTTCCATTTCATAATTAATAAATAATTGAGGATTTTCGCTGTCCCTAAATTGTTCTACAATTGGGCTAACTACAAGAGCCTTTGATAATTGATGACTTAATATAGGTACTATGATTAATAATAATAAAAATCTAACTGATATAATAGTTCTTCTTTGAGATTTACGAAATTTGTCTACGATGTCTTGCTCGGCGTTTGGATCTAATTCAACTTGCAAACGATTAAATGTATTGAAAATAGAACGAGGTAATACTCCTGTGGTATTTACCTTGCCTTTTGGCTGGTTAGACGATCTATTTTTTGCTGCATCTTCCGTTTTTGCTTGAACTATTTCCGATTCAATTCTTGGTATAATGTTGGAATATTCGCTGTTATTTGAATTAGAAGTTTGAGTGGGAAATTCAACTATATCGGATTGAGGTGAAATTTCTTTTAAAAATGGTGTAGTATACTTAGAAACTATTGTATCAATGAACTTTAATTTTTCTAAAATTAATTCAGAACTAGGATATTCAACATCAAATTTATTTGCTTCTTTTAAATTTGATTCGCTTAATAAATAACGAGTCGCTTTAAACTCTGTCAACCTCATTCTGACAATTCTTAAAAGTTTTTTGAGGTCTAACTCGAAGAAATCTATGACACTGCTGCTATAAGCAACAGAATTAATATCTATTTTTTTACCATTAAAATGTTCATCTTCTATTGCCTTAATTTGCAATGCTGCTTGATAAGCTTCATCCAAAGAGCGTTCCTGGGTTCGTAAGTACCACTGGTAAGCTTTTACTAAATATGAGTAAATTTTTTGGCTAACGGCAAAGTTTTTCATTTTAATTCATTTCAAGTAATTATTTAGCTTTTTAGTGGTTCTTAAAAGAGCCGTTAACGCTGTTTGATATCTTAACAAAATCATTAGGAGACGGTTTGTGTTAGATCATTCTCTTTGGATTGTAGGTCCTAGCCGTAGCGGTAAAACCGAAGGTTTGGTGCAGCAATTTTGTACTTGGGTAAACAATTACGAACCAAATCAAGAAACATTTTATACTAATAGTACATCACCAAAAAATAGCCCTAGCATACCAAAAAGCCTTTATCTTCAACGTAAGGAACTTGGAGTTTTAGTATTTGCTGCTAATGGGGATAATCGCCGAGAATTAGCAGATAAAATTGTTACCGCTACTTGGGGAAGATACCCGTTGATAGCGAAAACTCCTTTAGGTTTTTTTCAAGATGAGGTGATATTATTTTGGCCGCTTTTGACAGAATCTTTGCAAATTAAAGCACAATTTCCGGTAAGATTACGTCCAGAAACCGAACAGGAATTAGCAACTAAGCTTTGGCATTCTCGATTAAATGAAGAAATTTTGCGTAGTGTCGGGCTTGGGAATCAGTCTCGTTTAGTACGCCGTATCCTTGATTTACTGCAATTAGCAGCTTTAAGCGGAACACCGTGCGAAGATATTGCTCAAGTTTTAGCAAAAGTCGTATCGCAACAAGATAATTTTACTAATTTAGAGCCGGATTTTGTTGAGTCTTTATTATTAGATTGGCGTAAATGGTGTCTGGATAAAGGTTTTTTAACTTACGGAATAATTACGGAACTTTACGGTCAACATTTGTTATCAGATGACAATTATATTAAGCGACTCAAAAAACGCTATCAAGCAGTTTTAGCAGATGACGTACAAGATTATCCGGCGCTGATGCGTCAATTATTTGAATTAATTCTAGATGGCGGTGTGGGAGCTTTCAGCTATAACCCTGACGGTATAGTGCGTTTGGGATTGGGAGCAGATCCAGATTACATGGAAGGCTTAGCAGAATATTGCCAGACGGAAACTTTGACTCAACCGCCGATTTTATCTTTATCTGATGTGCTTTCAAGCTCAATGACGCAATTGGTAACGGAGCCAATGACGCTTTTGAGTTTGCCTGCCCAGGTGCAGTCAATTCAAACCACTTCCCGCGCTTCATTGTTGCAAGAAACGGCACAAATGATAATTGAAACTGTAAAATCCGGGATAGTAGAGCCAAGAGAAATAGCCATAATTGCCCCCGGTTTAGATGCGATCGCCCGTTATTCTTTAATCGGAATGTTGAGTAAAGCGGGGATTCCGGTTGATTCGCTGCAAGATAAACGTCCTTTAATAGGTTCGCCGCTTGTTCGTGCTTTATTGACTTTGATAACCATTATCTACCCAGGTTTGGGGCGTTTGGTAGATAGAGATGCAATTGCAGAAATGTTGGTGGTGCTGAGTAACAAATCTGATAATAACTATTGTATCGATCCGGTACGCGCTGGATTAATCGCTGATTATTGTTTTAAACCCCATCCAGAAAATCCCAACTTACTAACAGTTGATACTTTTGAAAGGTGGGATAGATTGGGTTACGGAGCCACAACCGCTTATAGAAAGATATTAGAGTGGCTGGAAAGACAGCGTTTAAAATACGAAAAGCGTCAAATTCCCAATCCAGTTTTCTTCTTATATGACGCTATTGAACATTTCATGTCCGATGTTAGCGATTCTAGCTACGAACAATTAGCTGTATTGCGGCAATTACTAGAAACCGCTCAGCATTATTGGGAAATTGATACGCGATTAAGCCAGTACAAGTATAGTCAAACTAATTTCGATTCCTTACAGTCTTCGGTAGAAGGAGAAAGTAAAGAAGTAGTAAAACAGCAAAATAAAACAAAAACTATTACAGAATTTATTGCGTTACTGCGACAGGGAACTGTCACCGCCAGCCCTTACCCCATACGTCCCATCGGTACCTTAGCGAACGCAGTAACATTAGCAACAATATTTCAATATCGTTCCCTGCGTCATTCCCATCGCTGGCATTTTTGGTTAGATGCAGGTTCCCCATTGTGGAATAAAGGAGGTGCAGCCACCTTATATGGTTCGATGTTCTTTCTCAAAGATAGATTTGCTCAACCTTGGAGTGCAGAAGATGAAAAATCAGCCGAAGACGAGCGATTAGAAAGGATTATTGCCGATTTATTAGCTAGGGTTTCCGACAAAATTTATTTGTGTCATAGCGAGTTAGCAGTAAACGGACAAGAGCAGCTTGGTTCGCTATTGCCTTTAGTGAATGCTTGTGTGGGAGTGGACAATGAACAATGAACAATTATCAATTATCAATTATCAATATTGTAGGGTGTGTGACGCAAACGATGGTTATTAATTCAAACGAATAATTTTGTAGCGTCACGCACCATGAAATTGAGAATTAATGATGAATTAATTATCAATTACTAATTAACTTTGTAGGTTGGGTTGAGGAACGTTAGCGTTACTCTAACGAGTCGTGCCGCGAATAAGGCTTGCGTCGCCCGTTAGCGGAGCGTGTCCGATAGGACATAAGGCGATACAAGCGAAGCGTGCGGCGAGGGCGTGTCCGAAGGACATAACCCAACATTTGCGTTTCGGTTTTATATCAAGTTTGCTTAATTGTTTATGAATAATAATAGGTTCGTAGTTGCGCTTTAGCGCTTCTTATCGGAGGCGCTAAAGCGCAACTACGAACCATTAACGATGAATACGGAAGTCAGAAAATAATTATTTTTAATAAATATCAATTTATAGAAGAAGTTAAAACTGCTGTTATCAAATTAATAGAGATATTCGATGAATTCGCAGATAGTACAAAACAGCAAAGGAGAGAACTTGTTAAATTACGAGGTTTTTTAGAACAATAATTGTTAAGCGGTACCTAATTCATTTGACAACTGCACATTCATCTGGAAATGTAATTCCTCTAGTACTAATAGCTACCATTTTTCTGACATTAGCCCATCCACATAGCCAAAGTCTGAATCATCCGTTACTAAAAGCCAACTATGTTCTAAACATTGGGCTGCAATCCAAACATCGTTCATCGGTATTGGTCGTCCTTTTCGCTTCAACGACAACCTAGTTCGAGCATACACTGTTGCTGTTTCTCTACCTAAAGATACAGTCTCGCATATTTCAATAAATTCCAAATAACGTGGCAGATTTTTCAAAGAACGACTTGAGTTTTCTGCTCCAAACAATAGCTCACCTATAACAACAGTTGGTAGAATTACTGTCGGCAAAGCTAAACATGAGCAACAACAGCTTTATCCCCATTTAAGAAACGTACTGCTACAGAAGTATCTAAAGCGACATTACCATTCATTTGTATCTACCTGCTCAAACTCTGTGGCGATTAACTGCTGTAATTCTACAGCTTCAGAATCACTTAAAATTCCAGCAAATTTAGCTAAAGGATGTTCTTCTTGCGCGATCGCATCTGCTTCTGGTAACTGACGTAGAAAACTAGAAATCACATCGGAAAGGGAAAGCTGTTGTTGCTGTGCCCAACGTTCTGCTTTCTGAAGCAAAGATTCATCAATATCTAATGTAATTTTGGTGGTCATAACGGTGCATAATTTTAAGTTATTTAATTTTATCGTTTGAGATTACGTAAGTGCTACAAAAATCTCATTATTATATCAGTTAATAGAATACAGTTTAGTCTTAAGATATTAAAGGGGGAGCATCCCAATATTGCAAAAATAAAATTTGGTAGTGCGAGCATCTTGCTCGCTATGTATATCAAGCGAGCAAGATGCTCGCACTACAAAAAAATAAAATCACACCTGAAGGGATGCTCCCATTAAAGGTGCATTGTACCTTGGCAACAACACACCCTACTCATTTTCTCAAAGCGATTAATCGCTTACTAAAAACAAAAAATTTACGTATTTATTTTAGGTTTCTGATAATAATTTAAAACTTTTTTGACATAATCGGCAGTAAAACCACTATTGCAGCCTTTGTATTCACCAGTCATCCACCAACAAGCGGTACGACGCACGGCTTCTGTTTGATTATTATTTGTAGCTTCTAATTGTGCTTTTAACTCTCGTTGCACGACACAACTAACGACTTGCCGAGCTAATTGAGTATTCTTTTCAAACTCTGCTGGTGAAACTTCCTTTTTCAAACAAAATTTTGACCAACTTTTTAAAGTTTCTGGTTTAACTTGCCATTCGCTGTAATATCCATCATTTGCCTCCCCTGTTTTTGGTGCAGCTAATCGCAATGCTTCTACCGTTGCTGCAACTTGAGTATTGAAGGATTGCTGTTGCGCTTGTGCTGTCATGGGTAACAGCCCTAAAGTAAAAATTACACCACTAATTAGAAATTTCATCGTATTTACCGTAGATAAACACGCACAAGGATACAACATTATGCTGAAGATTCCATCTACTGAAAATCATAGGTGATGTCTGTAAGAATTGCTTCCTTGAGGTGATGCTTTGCTGTGCTTGCAATGTCATCTGTAATGATGTTTTCTGCAATTTGATTTTTAGCAAACCCCATTTTTAGCAAACCCACTCCCTTTATCAAAAGATGCAAAACCCCTCTCGAAAACAAGAGGGGTTAAAACTAACTCTTTATTATTTACCGGCAATATCACTTTTCATTTTTGATTTTTTCTCTAATTCCATCTTTACAGGTTGAGAAATAATTCAAAATATAAACAGCGTGAAATTACATACCTTATTTAAGAAATTTGGAACAAGAAGCTGACCAAATCTCCTTTACCCATACTGATGCGATCGCCAGGGCGCAAACGGTGGCGATTACCTGGTAGCAATGACATTCCGTTAACGTAGGTGCCGTTGGAACTTCCGACATCTTCTATGTAATAAGCGTCACCTTCTACTCGAATATCGGCATGAATACGCGACACGACTTCCGAGTTTTCAAATCCGGAAATATCAATATCGGGGGGGACTCGATCGTTTGCTTTACCGATATGAATTACAGAAAGGTTTTGCGGCAGTTCGATTTGTGTATCACTTTTGATGTGAACTAAGCGAGCGCTTACCTGCTGTAATTGAGTTCTAGAGGGGCTTGCTGCCGGTGCCGGTACGGGAGGGGGTTCGGGTGCAGGAGCGGGTTCGGGTTCGGGTTCGGGTTCGGGTGCAGTTGCAACTTCCGGTTCTATTGTTAAATCTGGTAATGCTTCAAAGAAAGAAGCTTCTTCCTCTTCTTCAGGAGCGGATGCAGGTTCGGCAACGTTGACGGGAGGTGGTGTAACTGCTGGAGGCGGAGTTGCTATTTCTTGTTCCCCGCTTACAGGTTCGGAAGGTATTGTGGGTGGAGGGCTACTTTCAGTGGAAGGAGTTCCCACCCCTTGGGGCATTGCTACTGCTGTTGGTGGTAAAGAGGAAGCTTCTACAGGATTTAAGTTAGCAGTTGGTGGATCGCCAGCATGCTGTACTTCTACTGGAGTGTCGGGAGCAACGGTTGGCTCTACTCCGGAAGGAGAGGAGCGTAAATTATAACCACACTGTCCGCAAAAAGACGCATCTGCCTGAACGGTTGCCCCGCAGCCCGGACAGCTAGTAGTTGCCGGTAGGGGGGTATAGCAAGCTTCGCATTGGACAGCGCCATCTGGATTAGGATGATTGCAGTTAGGGCAAACAATCATGGAATTAAACCTTTTTTCGAGTTCATCGTAAAATAGTGCTGGCAAGCAGACGAGCATCTGTCAGTCAATTTTGGATTTTGGATTTACGATTTTGGATTGTCCTCATGAATTACACGAGTGGAGGTTGAAGATTTTGGATTCACGATTTTAGATTTATGACCTACGGGCTTAAAACTATTCGTAATTTAATCCAAAATCTAAAATCTAAAACAAAACGCATCCGTTGTTAAAATCTAAAATTTTTCAGTCGCTTTTGATTTTAACAATTACTTACAATTTCGCGGTTAAACTTTGATTTCCGCACCAGCTGCTCAATCTAAAAGCCACCAAAGTTCTTTTTGAGGTTGAATCAAACGAGATGGATAAGTAGTTGCAGACGCTTCTGGTGCAAAAACTTGAGCTAAAGCTGGTCTTTTATTCTCACCAGCTACCAAAAATATCACGCATTCAGCAGCGTTAATAAATGGATAAGTGAAAGTTAGACGCACAGAACTATCTTTGTTGCCTACTGTAACGAGCTTATCGGTAACTTTCAATGCTTCTGTGTTAGGAAACAAAGACGCGGTATGAGCATCGTCACCCATTCCCAGCAATATCACATCAATTGCCGGAAATTCTCCTGGCTTTGAACCAAACAATTTGTGTAAATCTTGTTCGTACTCAGCCGCAGCCTCAGCAGGATTCGTTGCATCGGTAGGCATAGTGTGGATATTTTCTGCGGGAATATCAACTTTATCCAACCATGCACTACGAGCCATCAACTGATTGCTATCAGCATGATCTGCCCCAACATAACGCTCATCACCCCACAGCACGTGAATTTTATCCCAAGGTAATTGTTGTTTGCCCAACGCCTCATACAAAGGTTTAGGAGTGCTACCACCAGACAACGCAATAGTGAAACGTCCGCGTTGTTGAATAGATGGTTCTACTTTCGACAAAATTAGAGAAAGCGCCTGTTCTACCAGCGCCTTTTTATCCGCTAATACTTCAACTTTTTTATTCATCAGCTTCCTTGACAACCTTACTCACTTCTGGGAATAACAATAGCGCCGATATCAGGATTTTGTTTTTTACTTTGTGAAAGTTTTAAGAATGGGAATGGGGGATTGGGCATTGGGGGTAGAGGAGGAGAGGGGGGAGACAAGGGGACAAGGGGATAAGGGGACAAGGGGATAAGGGGATAAGGGGACAAGGGGTTAGTAGTGCGAGCATCTTGCTCGCTGGTCATAAATAGCGAGCAAGATGCTCGCACTACTTAAAGTTAATACTCTCAATCCCCAATCCTCAATCCCCAATCCCCCCTCTACCCCATCTCCCCCCTCTACCCCCTTCTCTACTTCCCGACAAAAATCTTTTCCCAATCCGGAATGACTTCTCGCTGTGCGTTTTGTAGTTGAGTGATTCCTTTTTCGGCACAGTCTAAAATCGTATTTAATTGAGTACGGCTGAAGCTTCCTTCTTCTGCTGTTCCTTGAACTTCGATGATTCCGCTGTGTTGATTCATGACTACGTTGAAGTCTACTTCAGCAGCAACGTCTTCGGGATAGTTTAAATCTAAAAATGCTTCTCCTTCTAATAAGCCCACGGAAACTGCGGCGATTTGTCCGATTAATGGCGATCGCTCTAAAACACCTTCATTGATTAATTTGGAAATGGCGATCGCTAATGCCACAAATCCACCTGTAATAGCTGTGGTACGGGTTCCAGCGTCGGCTTGTAGTACGTCTGCATCTACTGTCAAAGTACGTTCGCCCAAAGCCTCAAAATCTAAAGCTGCTCTTAAACTACGTCCGATCAAACGCTGAATTTCTTGGGTTCTTCCAGATAATTTAATGGTTTCTCTTTGGTGTCGCTGTTGAGTGGCTCCGGGCAACATTCGATACTCGGCTGTTAACCAACCTTTACCGCTATCCATGAGAAACCTGGGAACACCTTCGTTAACGCTGACGGTACAAAGCACTTGAGTTTCACCACACTTTGCCAGAACCGAACCAGCAGCATAACGAGTAAAATCTTTTACAAAAATAACTGGACGAAGTTCGTTTGCCTTTCTACCATCAGGACGCTGCCACACCATTGCCATTCCCTCAATTTTCCCATAATGTTACCAGGGAACAGTTGACAGTGAGCAGTTATCAGTTAGCAGTTACTCCTATCCCGGCTTTATGATTACTGAATGAGTAAGAGTGGGGAGAGGGGGAAGAGGGGGGAGAAATTTTATAGGTAATTTGATCTGCGCGAAGGAAGTAGAAGTTAGCAAGTATTTTTTTACTTGTTGGGGAATTAGGCAATAAAGGTTCGTAGTTGGGCTTTAGCCCCTCCTAATTCGTAGTGCGAGCATCTTGCTCGCTCGATAGCGCCAGCGAGCAAGATGCTCGCACTACGCAAACCCATCAAAATTAATGTGGCGGAGTACTAATAGTTCACCACATTAATTTTGGTGGGTAACGCGCTCGTAGTGGGAGCGTCTCGCTCCCTCGTTACAACCAGCGAGCAAGATGCTCGCACTACGCAAACCCATCAAAATTAATGTGGCGGAGTACTAATACTCGAAATCATTTATTCTGACGGGTTCGTTTTTCCACTTATATTTGGGAGACGTTATATGTAACGTCTCTACACCTATTCAGAATAAATAAACGCCGGGAAGGGAACTACAATACATATCCTTTTCCTTCCTTTGTTCCGGGTTAAACTATTTGAGCATCATTATCGCTAAAATGAGATTCAGGTGAATTATTTACAACTTTGGCAATTATTGGATCTGATTTTACTTCATCTTTAAAATTTGATTCAGTTGAATTATTTACAACTTCCGGAATTATCGGATCTGGTTTTTCTTGTGTTACTTCACTTTTATTCTGTACTAATTTACCAATTTGAGATATTAATTTACCTAAATTACCTTCTTCGAGCAAGCTGTTAATCATGGAAATTCCACTGGTGGATAACAGTAATTTATTAATATCTTCAACGCCGCCTTTACCGTTACCATTTGCACCTGGAAAAGAGTAAATTCTGGTATTTCCTATAACTCCCGGTTGCGGTGCTAGGGAACTGACTATTTCCGGTAATTTTTCTGATAGTTCCGGCCAAATTGTAGTAACAATTTTAGCGCTTAAACTGGCATTACTAATGCTATTTTCGGCAGTAATTTTAGCTTGAATACCTTCAGCTTCTGCTAAAGCTCGATCGCGTTCGGCTTGTGCAAGAATACGAATTGATTCTGCTTCTAATTCTGCTGCTTCTTGAGCAATTTCTGCTTGTTTGCGACGGCGAAAAGAGTCTATTTCAATAACTTTACGCTCGCTGATGTCTCTTTCTTGGGCTTGTTGCTCGGCGACAATTGCTGATAGATTTTTGTTACGTTCGGCTTTTTCGGTTTCACTAGCAGTTTGTACGGCTTCTTGGGCTTGGATTTGTTGGGCTTCTGCCAAAAAAGTCTCTTTTTTCTTATTTGCAATTGATATCGCTAAATCTTCCTGTGCTAATCTTGCTACTTTTTCCGATTCTGCTATTTGTACTTGTGCTTGTAATTTATTCGATTGTACTGTTTGTTGACGGGTGATTTCGGCAACTTCGGCTTCTTGTTTTTGCTCGGTTTGAGCTATTTTAAGTTGTTTGTTACGCGCTTCTAAGGCAATATCGGCTTCAATTTGACTTTGCTGTACCGATACTTTTTTACGAATTTCTTCTTCTTCAACTGATTTATCTTGCAAAATTTTACTACGCAAAGTTGCAGCGGCTTCTTTATCTTTAGCTTCTTGAATTTCGCGCTCTCGTTGTGCTGTCAGCGCTTCTACTTTTAATTTTTGCTCTAATTCGGCTGTTTCTTTTTCTTGAGAAATTTGCAACGACAGTTTTTGAGCATCTAATTCTTTCTGCTCGATGGCGACTTGGGTTGTTAATTCCACTTCGCGCTTTTGCTGAATTGAACGTTGAATGGTTTCGGTGCGAAGACGTACACCTTGAGCATCAAAGAAATTATTGGTGTCGTAAGTGTCGCTTTCTTCTATTTCGGAAATGGCAATGTTGTTGAGAGTTAAACCAACTTTCTTTAAATCCTGCTGAGTTAAGTTGAGAACTTCTTCGGCAAATCCCAACTTATCTGAATCAATTTCTGCTAAAGTTTTCTTTTTCGCAGCGGCTCTAATCGCATCGTCAGCACGAGTTTCTAAAGCCTCTTTGATATCTTCGGATGATATTTTACCTTGTCTAGAAATTCTTGCTGCTGCAATTTGTACATCTTCTTCACTAGCGCTGATGCACACATAAAAAGTTACCCGCATATTTGCTCTGAGGTAATCTTGAGTGCGAACAGCTAATTTACCAGTACGTTCGACGTTTATCGAAATTTCTCGCAATGGTACCCGCGTTAGTTCGTGAAATCCCGGCACTACAACACAGCCACCATTAAGAAACACAGTTTTCTTTTTAACAAACACACCACCAGTTCTGACAAATGCTTCGTTGGTGGGAGTAATTACATAAATTTTTGTATAAGCAAAAATACTCAGCAATAAGAGTAAAACTAAACCTCCCATCACTCCAGGAAAAACTAAACCCCCACCCACTTGAGCGAGAGTAGGTTGACTAGAAAATTGAGAAATATGAGGAGATGTTGTGACTGGTTTTTCAGCAATTAGATTGTCGCTAATATCAGATAACTCCGCTGCTGTGGTAGTTGCCGGAGCTAGCGGTAATGATGCAATAAAATTTAGCCAGAATAGCATATTTTTCGATTGTTATTTTTGATTTGTAACCCTGAGCCAGCGATCTACATCTTGACTATCTTTAGCGATCGCCAAATAAACATCTTGCTGTCTACTGATGGCAATGACTTTTTCACCGTGACGAGGAATTACTGTTGCCCATTCAGGAACGGCAGCATTAATCGTTACCAAGTTTCCAGATTTATCGATGATATCAACTTGACCGATTCTGCCTTGTTTTTCTACAGGGATAGTTGCAGAACTAACAGTACCATGACGACCAATTAAGCGGTCGCTGCTAGTATCTTCGCCAAATTCGGCAAATATTTTTCCCACTGGTCGTGCAATCAGTCCCCCTGTAAATAAACTGACAGACAGCGACAAAATTAACACAACAAAACTCAAAGTGTCACTAGGGACTCGATCTATAATTTCCCCCAGCCAAACATTAAACATCCAGCCAAACAAGCCCCATAAACTCAAATCGGTTGCCAATAATAGAATTAAAGGTGCTTTACCAATCCCCATCCACGAGAGTGCAAACCCCCCGATATCAAAGTCTGTATCAACATCAACATCATCGTCTCCACCACCGGAAATAATTACAAATAGGAACAACAAAACTCCCATGCCCAAAAATATCCAGTAGGGCATATTCGCTGAGTTAAACAGCATAATGATTGTAGTAATTTATATTTAGATGGCAATTATAACTATAAATTTTGTGGTTTAGGTTTTATAAATATAGGAATTATGCAAAGCCCCCCTTAAAAAATTACGCTGTATACGTATCTCGACTCTATCCCCCTAAATCCCCCGTATTGTTGGGGGACTTTAACTCTAATTCCCCCCTTAAAAAGGGGAGCCACTCCGTTGCGGAGGTTTCCTCCGTTGTAGGAAGTGGCGTGGGCTAGGGGGGATCGAAACGCTATGAAACCTTCCGAATAAAGACTTATCCGCCGATGGTTGACGATTGATTATGAACCAATTCCACATTTTCAGGTAATTCTAAGCGAAATATTGAACCTTGAGTTAATACACTTTCAACGCTAATAGTTCCCCCCATTAAATCTACTAAATCAAATCGAATAGTTCCTGATAGCGCTGTCGTTCTAATTCTATCTGTTGGTGATATTCTTCTAACTGCTGGTTTTGTTGAAATAATTCTTCTTGTGATACGTATAGTTCTTCCAAACTGCTATTTAATTGCTCGAAAGTTTCTTTGAGCAAATCATCTTGCTGCTTAGGTACTTCCGCAATACGATTTTGTAAAGAAGAAGTTTTATCACATATTGCTTCAATTTTACTCACAAATTCGTCATAATTCATATGTCACCCGATTTTATGATAATTTTGATATTCGATTTAATACTTATACTGACATAGTTTTTTTTTACACAGCATCTGTCTTATTACTGATTTATTAAAGTTTATTTAAATTAAAAAATGCCATTCTTAATATCGGCTTATACAACTCAAGGAATTCTTAATTAAAAATATTACCGAATCAAGCCCGATCGAAAAATTACCCATAAACGGGTTAAAATTTCACCAATCATTTAGAGCTGCTAGATTAAAAAATTCCTCCTCAAACCTAAAAGAATTAAATAAAGACGCGAAATTATCGGTATAAATTATATTTAATTTACCTTTTACTGTGGGAGCATCCCTTCAGGTGTGATTTTATATTTTTGTAGTGCGAGCAAGATGCTCGCTATGTATATCAAGCGAGCAAGATGCTCGCACTACCAAATTTTATTTTTGCAATATTGGGATGCTCCCTTTTACTATTAGTGAATTTACTTTTATAACTGTTCGACGGATAATGAAGTATTCATCTACAAAAAAATCTCCCATAGGAGGTTTAAAACCAGCGGCAGAAACTGTATAAATTTATTATTTGTCGTACAAACTGATTACGAATAAAACAGTTAATTAAATTGGGTTGCATTTCGTTTATTTTAGGACTTACGCAACCGCAACGATAAAATATCATTCTAACTGTTAAGATCCCCCCAACCCCCCTTTTTAAGGGGGGATTTGCGTAAGTGCCGTATTTATACACTTCTCAAAATCACTGCTAACTGAAAAAATGAATTCCGAACAAAAAAAATCTTTTATCCCCGAAACAGCGCTTTCGATAGCTGGTTTAACCGACTACATTCAATCTCTTTTGGAAGAAGATTCTGTATTACGACAAGTTTGGGTAACTGGTGAAGTATCTAGCGCCAACAACCATCGTGCGGGATTATTTTTTACTTTAAAAGATACGGATGGTGATGCTTCGATTAAATGCATAACTTGGAAGAGTCAAATACCAAAACTGGCTCAAATGCCTGCTGTTGGGGAGCAATTAATTATTTTAGGCAGCATTAGACTGTATCCGGCGCGGGGGGAATATCAACTCAGCGTGTGGCAGGCGATACCCGCTGGTGTGGGTTTGCAGGCTTTGCGTTTCCAGCAATTAAAAAACCGTTTGACAGCAGAGGGTTTGTTTGACGAAGAAAGAAAACAACCGCTTCCCACTCATCCGCAAACGATCGCCGTTGTCACTTCACCGACTGCTGCGGCTTGGGGAGACATCCAGAAAACACTTAAAAGTCGGTATCCAGGATTACAGGTTTTATTTTCTCCCGCAACTGTACAGGGAGAGCAAGCGCCGAATTCTATCGCCAAAGCAATTCAACGAGTAGAAAATGACGGACGTGCGGAAGTATTGATATTAGGGCGCGGAGGTGGTGCGGTAGAAGAATTAGCCTGCTTTAACGATGAACGGGTAGTAAGAGCGATCGCCGATTGTTCGATCCCGATAATTACTGGTATCGGACATCAACGGGATGAATCTTTAGCGGATTTAGCAGCAGACGCAAGCGTACATACTCCAACAGCAGCAGCAGAAATAGTAGTACCATCATTAGACGATTTATATAATCAACATTGCGATCGCATTGCTGTTTTATCTGAAGTAGTTAATGATTCAGTAAAAACTGCCCACAATAAAATACAAACATTACAAAATCGTTTGCAGCGATATCAATTAGACAAGCAAGTCGAACGAGAAATACAGGCTTTGGCTTGGAAACGCGAAAAGCTTTTACAAGTAACCAGTTCAAAATCGCAACAAGCAAAACAGCATTTGGAATTATTACGACAAAAATTGATAACATTAAATCCCAGAGCAGTATTGCAGCGCGGCTATGCAGTGGTAAGACAAGAAAACGGAATTATTGCCCGCGATGCTCACGAGTTAGAAGTTGGAGAAGAGTTATTAATACAGTTGAGTCAAGGTGTAGCGAAAGTAAAGGTGATTGAAATTGAAGGGAATAGGGAGTAGTGAACAGTTAACAGTTAACAGTGAGCAGTGAGCAGTTAACAGTGAGTAGTGAACAGAAAAATGCCTTACCCAACAATAACTTTTGATAAAATAACCCACGCAGGTGGGTTTTGCTTGTGTAGCAGCGGTTTCAACCGCCAGGTACAATTATAATAGGAATGGCCGCAACTGGCACATTTTCTTTGTAGGGTGCTAGTACACTGATTGATTCTCAACGCAATAATAAGACGGTGAGTGTACGGCACCACCCGAGTCTTGTGACGCTTACGTAAGTCCTGAATTATACGGACTAACAATAAAAAACAACTATGAAAAAAAATTGGAATTACGAAACCAAAGTTGAAGAAATCGAAACCATAATATCTCGCATCGAAGCAGGGGAATTGCAATTAGAAGAAGTTTTTGAGCAATTTGGTACTGCTGTAAAATCCCTACGCGAATGCGAAAGTTTTCTACAGCAGCGACAGCAACAGGTAGATTTAATGATTGAAACGCTTCAAGACAGCGAGCAGTGAACAGTTATCAGTGAACAGTTAACAGTGAGCAGTGAACAGTTAACAGTGAGCAGTGAACAGTTATCAGTGAGCAGTTAACAGTTAACAGTGGCTTATTCAACTAACCACTAACTACTATCCACTATCAACTATGCAAACTTAACACTAGCAATAATGTCGTTAAAGTCTTGATCGCCACCTTGACGTAAATCTTCAAATCCGAAAATATTATCTCCCAACATTCTGACGTGATCTGTACCATCGGAATTAGCTCCAATGTAAGAGAAGTAAATTTCTGGATCGTTGCTGGAGTCATTATCTAATAATTGCTCGGGGGTTCCATCTACGATCAGAAATGGTGCAAATATTGCCCCTGGTTCAAATTCACCTGTAATGGTTGCTGTACCTGCATTTTCTACTCTTAAGTCGATACCGGCGACGCGATTGTTGATAGCTGCTGCTGCATAACCAGATTGTCCGGTAAGTACATCTGCTACACCGTCGTTATCAGTGTCAATACCGCCGTTTTCATCAGCAACTTTATAGAAGCCAACAAAGTTGTCATATTGAGCTTCGCGGTTGACGGTAAATGTCGCTGTTTGTTTGGTAGTTACACCTCTCAAATCAAGAACTTCACCTTCTTGTTTGTCTTGCAAGTTGGTACCGATGGGTTTTACAGCTTGGTTATCTAACTGCATCTGCACCGTAATATCTTGATCGCCATCAGCATCTTCTGAGAAACCTAAGTCAAAGTTACTCTCACCAATATCGGATACTGTCAATGAATTTGACAAACGTACTCGGGATAAACTAATCGAACCGTTACGCAAACCATCTAACGTACCGTTTTTGACCATTAACAAGCGGAAAAAGTTACCGTTATCAAATTCAATAATCCGATTGAGAGTTGCTGAGAAGCCTTGAGGTGAATCATTTAAAACAGAGAAAACGCGGGTGGCATTTTGTGAAGCGACTTGTGCGTAATTGTCATCATCGGGAGTGACTCCGTTGATTGTACCTTGTTCGTCTTCTACTTTAAATAAAGCAATTTCGTTTACCGAGCCTGCATTACTCCTTTTAAGTAAAAATTTGATTTTTGCCGAATTACCATTCAGCGAAAATGTTTTATTGGTGTTGGATAGTTGAGTGGCTATACCTGTATTTACTCCGCCACCGTTATCAATTTCGCCACCGTTATCAGTTTCACCACCGTTATCAGTTTCACCACCGTTATCAGTTTCACCACCGTTATCAGTTTCGCCACCGTTATCAGTTTCACCACCGTTATCAGTTTCGCCACCGTTATCAGTTTCGCCACCGTTATCATTATCATCATTGGTAATAGTAGCCATAACAGCTTCCGCTGTAGCAATTTTGTAATCGCTCTGGGCTTGCATCAATTCACCAATTAACTCTGGATCGGTTTCAGCTTCTTCAATATCTTCGGGTGTTTCTTCAATCGCTTCGATGTCTTCTTTCTCATCTTTTGCAGCGATTAGAGTTAAATTGATGGTTTCATCTTCCTCTACTTCAGTATCATCTTTCGCCTCAATAGTGATAGAAGCAGTTTTTTCTCCATCCTTGAAAGTAATTGCCCCTTCAGTAGCGGTGAAACTGTCAGCACCCGTTTGAGTATAGTCTTCATCAAAAACAGCGTTCCCATCAACCATAAAATTAACGGTTAAAGGGTCGCTGTCGCTACCTGCAATAGTGCTTGAAAAGGTGTAGGTTAAGGTATTTTCACCATCTTCAGAAATACTGTCGGGAGTTACAGCAAGGGAAATTTCTGGTACTTCCTCTACAAGTTTGACAAGAAAAGCATCACTTGAACCATCATTACTACTGATGTCCTCATCGTCAATAGTCGCATTACCTTCAAAACTTCCTGCAACATAGGTTTGATTATCGCCTTTAACAGCGATATCGTAACCAACGTCAGCAGATTCGCTACCTAATTTCTTCGCCCAATTCACCTCGCCCATTGTGTTCAGCTTGGCAATAAAGGCATCTTTAGCACCAGAACTATTAAGTTCGGTATTACCAAAAAATATTTTGTCTTCAAAACTTCCAGTTAGATAAATATTTTCTGACTCATCAAGAGTAATACCAAAACTTTCGTCATCAGATTGATCCCCAAACTTCTTTGCCCATTCGACATTACCAGCAGTATCTAATTTAGTGACGAATCCATCATTTGAACCAGTACTCGTTAAAGTTGTATCACCAAAAGTCGCAGTACCTTTAAAGTGCCCGGTAAAGTAGGTATTGCCTGCCTTATCTACAGCTATACCGCTACCTTCTGTGCTGGCTGTGCTGTCAAAATTTTCTTCCCATAGAGAATTGCCATTACTATCTATTTTGGCAATATATATCTCTTCAGAATTGTTCGAGCCTGTGGTAATTCCCATCACATAAGAATTTCCTTGCTCATCTACAGCTACTTCGTAACCTGAATCAAAAGCATCGCCGCCAAATTGATTTATCCACTCTACATTACCAGTAGGATTTAATTTAGTGACAAAACCATCACTCGAACCCAAAGCAGTGAGGGAATCTGCACCAAAAGTTGCTTCGTCTTCAAAACTACCTGTAACATAAGTATTTCCTTGACTATCTACGGTAATTCCTTCACCATATTCATAATCTTCCCCGCCAAACTGTGTCGCCCATTCCACCTTGCCATCTGTATCAAGCTTGGCAATGAAGCCATCAGTTTGACCATTACTTGTTAATTTAATTTCCTCTGTATTTGTAATGGGTGGTGTATCGTTTGGCGATATATCGTCGTCAACTACTTGATTTATAGGTGGTGTATCATCGTTTGCGATTATATCGTTGTCAACTGCTTGAACTAAACCAACCTCAAATTCATCTTGCCTGGGAGTCGCAGCTCTAAATGTGACCTCATCTCGAAAGCTTCCCGTAACATAAGAATTTCCTGCTTCATCTACAGTAATTCCATAAGCTTCATCAGAATCTTCGCCACCTAATTGTTCAACCCATACCACCTCGCCAGCATCATCTAGCTTGGCAATGAAAGCATCTTCCCTTAAACCATCAGCTTCAAGAGTTTCATCGTCAAAGTTAGCAGTAGCTTTAAAGCTACCCGCAACATAAACATTACCTTCACTATCTACATCAACCCCAAAAGCTTCGTCAGACTTATCGCTACCAAAGCCTTTGGCAAAATCAACGGTGACTTGAGAAGTTCTAACAGTATTTGAACTGTCAGTAATTTCCGCAGTAACTAAAGATATCGATTGCTTTTGCTGATTATTTTCCATAGTTTTACTTAGCACCTGATACCCAAGGCTTTTTATAAAAAGTTTCTAGTCAGTTGTATCCCATGCTACGAGGAATGGCAAAATAAAATTAGGGAATGGGGAATGAAGAATAGGTAATTGGTAATTGGAAATTCTATGTCAAACTACAAATACGCTATTTTAGTAACTGGTGCATTAGGGGGATTCTACGGTGCTAAGTTGCAACAGGCTAGTAATGAAGTACACTTTTTGCTGCATCGAGATTTTCAACAGGTTTCTTCCCACGGTTTAATCGTTGAGTCAAAAGATGCTCGAGTACACCGTTAAAATGAAACTCTACCGCACCAGCATGAAAATTGACTATGACGAGAATCATGCTTTAGAAGTAGAAGCAATTTTTGGTAATCCGTTGCGGAAAGCACAATACAAAGGTGTTAATTTACCGCAAATTGAATGTTTGTATAATCAACTTAAATTTTTAGATACAAGAAACCACAAACCATAATCTAGAGACGCGATATATCACGTCTCTACAAATTGGCAACACCAGATGAAAAATTTTGCTATGAAAATTATTTTTCAAAACACTTTTATATATTCAATTTTAATTTTAGATAAAAAGAATTTATTACCCCTCATAGCTTATGTAGTCAAATATTAGTGGTGCTTTTCATAAATTTTGATTAGTTAGTTTTTTTAGTAAACTTTGGGAGACGTTATGTATAACGTCTCTACAACCCCTGCCCCCTGTGCTTGTCGTCACCCCGCAAAATTAATGTGGTGTAGTACTAGTGGTTCACCACATAAGTTCTGATGGGTAGCATAATGGTATTTGTAGGTTGGGTTGAACGGAGTGAAACCCAACATCCGCGTTGGGTTGCGCTTCGCTTAACCCAACCTACGAATTGACTCAAAAAAAAAGCTAGCAACTAACAACTAACCACTAACCACTAACAACTAACAACTACCAATTAATGTAAACTTTTTGATGGTAAAGCTGTAACCAGGGGAGTAATGAAGACGTGGCTAGGTTCCTTTTCGTAACGGATTTAGATAACACCTTTGTAGGTGACGATGATGCTTTAAGAGAATTAGAGCAGCTTCTAAGCAAACACCGTCAAGAACATGGCACTAAAATTGTATATGCTACCGGGCGATCGCCAGTTTTATATGAAGAACTTAAAAAAGAAAGAAATCTGATGGAGCCGGATGCTCTGGTATTATCCGTAGGAACGGAAATTTATTTAGATAAAAGCGATACTCCCGATCCTGGTTGGGCAAAAAAACTTTCTCAAGGATGGAACCGAGAAGTGGTATTATCTAAAACTGCTGATTTCTCCGAGTTACGTCCCCAACCAGACACAGAACAAGGTGAATTCAAGGTAAGTTTTTTCCTTGAAGAATCAGTTGCTACAGGGGTTTTACCGCAATTGGAATCTAATTTGTCCCAAAGCGGTTTAGATGTCAAATTAATCTACAGCAGTGGTATTGACCTTGACATTGTACCCAGTAACAGCGATAAAGGTCAGGCAATGCAATTTCTTCGCCAAAAGTGGAATTTTGTATCAGAGCGAACGGTAGCTTGCGGTGATTCGGGCAATGATATTGCTTTATTTGCAGTTGGAGAAGAACGAGGTATCCTTGTGGGAAATGCTCGTCCGGAATTAATCCAATGGCATAATAAAAATCCTGCTAACCACCGTTATCTGGCGAAAAATGTTTGTGCTCTTGGTATTATTGAAGGCTTAAAATATTTTGGTTTCTTATGATTAGTTATCTCAAAGGAATCGTTGCTGGTATCCAGAAAAGCGCCAACCGTCATACTTTGACTTTAGAAGTGAACGGTATCGGATACGATTTACAAGTTCCCGCACGATTGGCTCAACAATTACCGGATTCGGGTGGTGAAGTCCAAGTCTTTACCCATTACCAAGTTCGTGAAGAGGTACCAGTACTTTATGGCTTTAGTACCCCAGCAGAACGGGATTTATTTCGCTTTTTAATTGGTGTTAGCGGGATTGGTAGTGCTTCAGCCATTGCCTTGTTGGATACTTTGGAATTACCTGAATTAGTCCAATCAATTATTGCTGCTAACGTTCAATTATTAATTCAAGCTCCCGGTGTCGGTAAGAAAACTGCCGAGCGCATTTGTTTGGAACTCAAAAGCAAGCTAATTGATTGGCGGAAAAATGCCGGTTTCTTCGTGGCTACAGGTGGCCCCGCACCAGGAATTCTCGAAGAAGTGCAAATGACTTTACTTGCTTTGGGTTACACCGCCCACGAAGTCAGCTATGCTTTACACGTCGTCGGTGAAGACATTGGACTACCAAAAGATGCCTTCGTCGAAGATTGGATAAAACAGGCGATCGCCCATCTCAGCAGTGAATCAGTTAACAGTTAACAGTTAACAGTGAGCAGTGAACAGTTAACAGTGAGCAGTGAACAGTTAACAGTTAGGAATTAAGAGTTAGAAGCTAGTAATTGATAAATAACAACTAACAACTAACAACTAACAACTAACAATTATTATGAATTCTTACGCTTGGCTAGAGCAATCTTTGGCAACTATTCACCGCGCTAATTGGTACCGAGAGGTGCAGTCTATCCACGGTGGTGCTGGTGCTACTGTGGTTTTGTCGGGGCGCGAGGTAATTAATTTTGCCAGCAATGATTATCTTGGTTTGGCGGGGAATGAACGATTAATTCAGGCTGCAACTACTGCTACTCAATATTTTGGTACTGGTAGTACTGGTTCCAGATTACTCAGCGGGCATCGGGAATTACACTGGGAATTGGAAACGGCGATCGCATCTCTCAAACAAACTGAGGATGCTTTAGTATTCAGTTCGGGATATTTAGCAAATTTGGGTGCAATTACCGCTTGTGTTGGTAAACGCGATATTATTTTATCCGATGAGTACAATCATTCGAGTTTAAAAAATGGGGCAATTCTCAGTGGTGCTGCGGTTGTTGAGTATCCCCATTGCGATGTTGCAGTTTTAAAAGATAAATTACAGGAAATTCGGTCAAATTATCGTCGCGGCTTGATAATTACCGATAGTGTTTTCAGCATGGATGGCGATTTATGTCCTTTACCGACACTATTAGATATTGCTGAAGAATTTAACTGTATGTTGCTGGTGGATGAAGCCCACGCTACTGGGGTATTGGGAGAAACTGGTGCTGGCTGTGTAGAACATTTCGGTTGCACGAATAGGCAATTAATTCAAGTTGGAACTTTAAGTAAAGCTTTGGGTAGTTTGGGTGGTTATGTCGCTGGAAGTAATAATTTAATTGACTTTTTACGAAATCGCGCTGCTACTTGGATTTACACTACTGCTCTTTCACCCAGCGATACAGCTGCGGCTTTGCAAGGAATTAATATAGTAAAAAAAGAACCACACAGCCGCGCTCAGTTGTGGGAAAATATAAATTACTTGAAAGACTTGATGTCTAATCTGCCAAACCTGAAAATATTACCTTCAGAATCAGCAATTATTTGTTTTCAGGTAGAAAGTGCAGCAGAAGCATTAAAAATCGGGAATTATCTCAAAGAATCGGGTATTTTTGCTCCAGCGATTCGTCCCCCTACAGTTCCCACAAGTCGAATTCGTATTTCTTTAATGGCAACTCATCAAAAAAGCCATATTGAGAAATTAGTAGAAATGTTGAAGAATTTTGGTTAAGTGTACCTGTGCAAAATTAATTAAACATTTTGTCTGGATAGGGAATAGGCAACAGCCAACAGCCAATAGTAATATGACTGAGTAGTAATTATACAAGTAATGCAGGCTTAAGCACTTAAAAAATAATGTAGAGACAGGGTGTAGTGCTACGTCTTTGTAATATCGAACGCGGCATATATAGCAGCTATTATCTCTGATGAGTGCAGAGATTGCCTTGATTGTGAAATTATAGAAGAAGAATCTCATGATTCTTTCGTTTAATAATTTGCAAAAAACCGGGTTTCTCATCCCCAACTGCATAAAATTCCAACTCTGACACTAATAAATAAGTAAGGTTAAAAAAAATATTTTCCCGGCTTAATCAGCAAAGAGAGGGAGTTATGAATATACGTTGGCAAAAATTATTAGTAAAAATGTCTTTTTGGTTAGCAACCGAAATTATCCTCAACTTAGTTGGAATCGATGATTTAGCTGACTACAGCGAGTTTATTTATGAAAACAAGTATTTTGGCGCGAAGATGGGATGTGTTTCTAGTATGGTTCCTATGGTTTGAGAGATATAGTATCCAACAGATAAAGGTATAAATCAAATGTGCGAAATTAGGAATAATAAATCCTGTGTAGAGACGTTGCAATGCAACGTCTCTTAATTTTTGAGAGAAATAAAAAATAAAAATTTGAAATCTATAATTTCATTGGTTTGTAGTAGCGCTGAGGGCGCATCTTAATTCCGGATGCGCCCTCAGCGCTACTACAAACCTTGTTAAAAAGCCAAACACTTGTGGAATGAGCATCCCGGAGCGTCCGAATATACTTTATAAAATTAAAATAGGCTGTATCTTTAGCCATTCACGCAATCTTAATTTTAAAGATTTTTATTTATTAATAATCTGCTCTACAGAAACATCAACATCAGCGAACGCAAGGGGTTGAATTGTTCCTGTCGCGAGTGTAAATTTAATGGCGTAATCTTCATTTAATGGCTCTCTAAATACTATTAAATGAAAAGTTTTGAGATTGACAACCCAATATTCTTGTATACCAGCTTCGGCGTAGATTTTACTTTTTCTTTCCAAATCTTTTTCTAAACTGGAGTTAGAATACTCAATCACCCAAAAAATATTTTCGGGATAGGGATGATGTTCTCGATATTCCCTTCCCAAAACTTGCACAATGGCTAAATCGGGTTCGGGTTCGGAATCGTTGGGTAAAGTAATTGGCTTTGCTTGACGAATTTCAACACGTTCACCTAATAAAAAGGTTAAATACTTTCCTGCTTCATGGCTACAATAAGCATGAGGTTCCCCTTCCGGTGACATTTCAACAATTTCGCCCTTAAGTAATTCAACTTTGCGCCCTTCTAAAATCCCAGCAGCAATCATGCGGTGATAGTCGTCAGTTGTCCACTTCGCAGCGATAAAAGTCATACCGCTTCTTTCTCCTATGGTGGTTTCCTAGTCTCATATTAAAGCATTCTTAAAAGATGATTATCTTAAACCTTGATGCTGCAATAATTCTTTAGTGCAAGCAGCATCTGTTTCTCACAGATTGGGTAAGGTAGAAAGACTGTAATCGAATCTTTTTGTATGGTGTCTTCTAATTATTTTATTATTCCATTAAGAGAACCAAAGCGGAGTAATTGAAACTTGAAAAACGTGCAAATTTGCTAAATTCCCAATGCCCCATTCCCAATGCCCCATTCCCAATTACCAATGCCCCATTACCAATTACCAATCCAAAATAAAAGAGACGTGTGGATATTACGTCTCTACATTATTGAATAAATTCGATCTAATTACTACTGAGGATCGGTACCTTCGGCAGCGGGAGCAGCACCATCAACATTTGCTTCCACATTTACTCCTTTGACACCTTTAACATCTGTAGTCAAAGGTTCAATTTGTTGAAGTTCTTCAGCAGAAGAAACTGTACCACCAACGGTAACAACTCCTTCTTCCTCTTTAACTTCTAGATTACTAGCTGGTAAGTTTTCTTTTAGCTTTTTACTAACTTCCTTTGATAAATCGCTCGCTAGCGGATCTACGCCCTCGGTTGCAGCAGTTGGATCGGTAGCTGCGCTTTCCGCTCCAGGCTCACTTAAAGGTTGATTTAAACCTTCTGTCTCGCTAGCTTCTCTTGCAGAGGGTTGTAAAGCTTCATTGGTAGCACTAGGATTTTCAGAGCCAGTGTTAGCAGCTTCTTCACCACAACCAACTGCACCTGTAACTAAAATACCGCTAATGAGAAGAGGAATAAATTTTTTCATTTGAATCTCCTAATATGCCCTTCCAAGCAACTAAAAAATCGGTGTGTTGTGTTGAGGAGCGAATGTTTAAAAAACAATCGAAGATGAATTTGAGCAAGTACCATTTTAGGCACTAAATTAAACTAAAACCATTTTTCTGTATCTTTCCGGTGTAAATCACCAGCAGGTGCGACAAAGCATAAGAAATTGCATTTATATCTACCTGACACCCTTGTCAAAAGTTATTAAATGCGTGTATGCAACGCCGCCGAACAGCAGCTATTTGATGTTAGCAAATTTGTGAAAATTAGCCACCTTTTTTCTAAGTTTTTGTTAGTTTAACAAAACTTATTGAGAATAAAAATTCAAAACAGTTGACAGAGACTCAATCCAGCAAATTCATCTATCTTTACACTGAAGCGATCTATTGCAACTTTTGTTGCTATTGTTTAAGCCTTTACACTTAAAGCAAAGTATTAAAAAGGACTAGTATATATAAAAGCTTAATAAATGATTGCACTTTTCATTAATAATTAGCAACTAATTATGGCTTTAGTCGCAATAAGCTTAATGATTGATTGTTAAAACTTAGTTATATATGGATATTTGTGTTTAAAAAAATAACTACAATTTCACCCTTTACACTCTTGACACTTATGATTTATTTTGAGAAGCGAACAAATCAATTACGAATCTAATCAATATGAAGCGGAAATTTATAGGCATTATTTTGTATAAGACCTACTTTTCACGAATACAGTTCCTATCAAAGAGTTTTATTAATTAAACAAAAACTATATTAGCTATAAAACTTAGTAATATTAATTGCTTGGGAACAGTGAACAGTGAACAGTGAACAGTGAACAGTGAACAGTGAACAGTTACTAAGGTAAAGGTCAAAACTCTTTTTATACCTTGTTCATGCCACTTTGCATCTTCTATGTCCTATCGGACACGCAATACCTACGGTACGCTATGTCCTGTCGGAGACGCTCCGCTAACGACGGGAGGAACCCCCCGTAAGTGGTTCCCTTTGTCCCCCTCTGTCCCTACTAATTAAAATGTGGATTCGCGACGATCGATAATTACAACTTTGGAATCTGCGTCGGAAATCGGCTTCTGATTTAGATTATCTGAATTGCTTGATACTGCATTAGGGGCATTGTAAATTTCAAATTCTTCAATACCGCGATTTTTAACAATAACCTCAGCACGGTTAATAGAAGTTTCTGTTCCATCCAAAATTAATAGATAATCGCCGCGTTCGATTCTAGAATTGTAAATATGCGCTCGTTCTTCAGGAATTCCCAAACCAACCAGCGCACCTAATAAACTACCAGTCGCAGCACCAATACCAGCACCAGCAATAGTTGTTATCAGAGCCGTAGCAATCTCACCAGCAAGCAATATCGGACCAACACCAGGAACTGCCAAACTACCCATACCCACCAGTAAACCTGTTATACCTCCAAAAACCCCACCCGTAAGCGCTCCTGCTGCTGCACCTTCATCAGCCTGATTTCTAATATCTTCAGCCGTTTCTACATCAGCGACTTGATTACCAGTATCATTATTTTTAGCAATTACAGAAGCTTTATTCATATCAAAGCCAGCATCTCTGAGTTCTCGCAAAGCATATTCAAGATCGCTGCGATTTGAAAATGTTCCAACAGCACGTCTATTTTCGCCCAAAGCCATTTAAATTCTCCGTTTAACAATTTAAAAATAGATTGCAACACACTTACACTTATATGTCATATATCACTTATATGTTGCATTACAGTTTTCCTTCGTTAAACCTGAATTGCAATCAATCATCAGTTGAGAATTTGCATCTATCTTTAGGAGAAGATGGGGATTGGGGATTGGCAATTGTTAACTGTTCACTGCTCACTGTTAACTGAAAACGGAAATTGCCCCTATTATTGTTCGGTTCTACTACTTTTGCTAGAAGACATATTTTAGGTAAGCTCATAAGTAATAGTGAATCACCAGTTTCTGAAGCTGTTAGTCGCTTTGAAATAAAGGGGTGAACCCTAGTGTATGAGTATAAATGGATTTTGCCGAGTTTAAAGGAAATTTTAGTTGCAAAGGGAGCATCTGTTGCTGAATGTTCGTTGCGTAAAGCACGACAACAATGGCGTACAGCTACTTCTGCCGCTCAACAGTTGCTGTTAAATTCTTTATCTGTAGCTGCACCCAATGCGATAAGAGGATTAGTTTTGGCTGCACCCGCACCTGTATTGTGTGAGTCAATGCTTAATCAGTGTTTACGCACTGTAACTTTTACGGCTAAGCCATTTAATCCTTTGGCTTTGAAGCCTTTTCATATTTCTGGCGACGCGATCGCAACTCAGGAAAATGTTTCTGATGAGTCGGTGTTACCTCTGCTAAAGGTTGATCCGTTGTCGAAGGAACAGTTTTGTCTAATTTTTACAAAAAAGTTTTCATTAATATTAGTTTTAGCAGAAGAAGATAATGGTAAAAGCAAGTTTTTATTTTCTTTTGAACCGGAAGTAATTGAAAAAGCATGGCAGGCTCTTGCTGGTAGAGTAATGTTAACGAATCCCGATTTATTCATAGAATTGGATAAGTTGGTACAAGAATATTACCCGGTAGCACCTGATTACCGACTGGTTATGCAGTTTAGTGAGTTGTTGCTCGCAGAATATCCGGAACCATTGGATAAGGAAACAAAGTTTCATAGTAATAGTAAAGGCACCGCAGAGCATAAAGCTAAGTTTGAAGAAGTTAACTGTCAAACGGAATATTCCACTTCTACATCAACGAAACATACATCTCGTTCTGATGTGGAATTGCTGCAAGCTTTTGCTCATGAAGTGCGTACTCCTTTAACAACTATTCGCACTACAACTCGTTTATTGTTAAAGCAAAAAGATTTGCCTGCCTCAGTTATCAAACGATTACAATCGATCGATCGCGAATGTACCGAGCAAATAGATCGCATGGAACTGCTGTTTAGGGCAGCGGAATTAGAAACATCTTCTTCCACAAACACATCAAGTTCTCAGCTAACATCTATATGTTTGGAGCAAATGTTGCAGCAAAGTATTCCTCGTTGGCAACAGGCTGCAAATCGAAGAAACTTAACAGTCGATGTGGTTTTACCATCTTCTTTACCTGCGGTGGTAACGAACCCAATTATGCTCGATCGAGTTTTAACTGGCTTGATGGAAAATTTCACTCGTAACTTACCTGCGGGTAGCAATATAAGCGTGCGAGTAATTCAAGCTGGCCACCAGTTGAAGTTGCAACTGCTACCGAATTTTCCTCAAAACATCAAAACAGCGCAATCTGTTAATAGGGCACCCATTCGCAAAGCAATTGGTCAATTACTAACGTTTCAACCAGAAACTGGCACTATTAGCCTGAATTTGGCTGCTACCAAGCATTTATTCCAAGCGATTGGCGGTAAATTGATTGTACGCGAACGCCCTCAACATGGTGAAGTAATAACGATTTATTTGCCCTTGGAGGGAGTAAGTAATTCTAATAATTGCTTTGATAAATTTGGACAATATGGCTTGAAAATTAAATCACAACAAAGGATGAGGGTAGGGAGTTAGGAGTTAGGAGTTAGGAGTTAGGAGTTAGGAGTTAGGAGTTAATAATTTTAATTTTTCCCCCTCTCTCCATCTCCCCATCTCCCCATCTCCCCATCTCCCCATCTCCCCATCTCCCCATCTCCCCCTCTCCCTATCCCCCCATCACTCCGACGAGACGCTGGCTAAAAGTACTTTAAAACTAGAACCTTCACCAGGAATTGAAGAGACGGAGATACTTCCACCACAACGGGCTATTAATTTTTCTACAATAGTTAAACCTAAGCCAGCACTTCCTGTTTCTTCGTTAACAATGGGACGCACTTTGTAAAAGCGATTAAATATTTTAGAAGTTTCATTTTCCGGGATGCCTATGCCAGTATCGCGGAATTCTAACTGTACGTAACCGGGATGTATGCGAGTTCTTACCCAAACCTGGCCGCCATTAGGTGTAAATTTAATGCAGTTAGAAAGAAGGTTAATTACAATTTGTCTTAAGCCTCCGCTGACACACCAAACATTTGGTAGATCGTTTGGTACGGTATATGCCAGCATGATGCCTCTTTCTTGTGCTAAAGGTTGGTATGTGCTGACAACACCTGGAACTACCTCAGATAGACATACAGGTTCCAAAAAAGTATTGTCTAAATTACGTTCCAACTCTACGAGATCCATTACACCAGTCATCAAATAATTTTGGCGATCGCACTCTCGTTTAATCATGTCCAAATAACGCTGTCTAGATGGTGCTTTAATACTTGGAGAATTTAATAGCGAAAGTGCTGTCTTTATATGCGTCAGAGGAGAAAGTAATTCTTGACACACATTCTTTAAATATTCATCTTTCGCTTGTAACTTGCTACGAAGTGTATGATTTTGCTGTTTGAAGTTGCTAAAACAAGTTTTATATTTGCGAGAATTTATTTCCTCTTGTCTTTTAACTTGTGCTAGAAATAATTGACTACTCAACGCGGCTTCTGGTATTTGAGGATAAACAAAATCGTCAGTTGTTTTATTAAAATTTTTTGAATTAATAAAATTTTTTATACCATTTAATACTCGCTGAATTACTTTACCGTCAAAAGTTTGAACAGTTACCATCGATGGAATTTTTTGACTATTTCTTTGATTTAAAACTTGCTTTTTAATCTTCCTTTGCGGACGATGAGCCAAAATCAAGCTGCAAAATTCTGCGGATAAAATAATTAAAAAGTATTCTCGGTCAACTTGGCGATTATCCGTGACAAGCTGCACCGAACGATAAGATTTTATTACTGAAGCCGCAGATGAATTGGTAACAGATTCTGAAACATCTGAATTAACATCCGCTTTAACTTCTCCAACCTCAGCTACTTGGCAGTTATAAATAGTAGCATCACCTAAATGCTGGTGATAGCGCTTTAATTCCGACTCAAAAATATTCAGCGGTGGAAATTTAGCCACAATAGTAGCCGATATTTTCTGTTCAATTAGTAAATCAATTTGTGACTTTACCATTGACAGCAAAGTTGCAGAACTAAGAAGTAGACGTTTTGGAGGCACGGGAGTGTCCAAAGCCAATTGATAAATACTGGAGTTCTGAGGTGGAGATAAATTCATAACAACTACAGAAAACTAAATATTGGAAACCCAAGAAGTATATAGCAATAAATAATACTTTCTTAGATTCTCCCCCCTAAGTGTAATTTTTTCACAAAAAGATCGAAAATTAAGAATTAAGCATTGGGGATTGGGGATTGGGGATTGGGGATTGGGCATTGAGCATTGGGGATTGGGGATTGGGGATAGTTAGGACTTAAGAGTTAGGAGTTAAGAGTTTAGTAGCAACTAGTAAGTAGTAAGTTATTCTTCTCCCCATCTCCTTGTCTCCCCATCTCCCCATCTCCCCATCTCCCCATCTCCCATGCCCCATGCCCCATGCCCCATGCCCAATTCCCTTAACTCTTCATCCTTTCTGCCAAAGCTTCCCGCGCATGTTCTCTGTCGTCGAAGTGGATTTTTTCGGTACCGAGGATTTGGTAATCTTCGTGCCCTTTGCCTGCTAATAATATTCCGTCTCCGGATTTTGCTTCCTTAATTGCAGTGCGGATGGCAGTGGCTCTGTCACAAATCACCATTGGCTCAACTGTATCGGGAATTCCGGTTAAGACATCTTGTAAAATGGCTTCTGGATCTTCGGTACGAGGATTATCGGAGGTTACTACGGCTAAATCAGCTAAATGAGCGGCGATTTTACCCATTTTGGGACGCTTGGTTTTGTCTCTGTCTCCGCCACAACCAAATACGCAAATCATTTTACCCGGAATAAATGGGCGTGATGCTTTTAACAAGTTTTCTAAACTATCGGGAGTGTGAGCGTAGTCTACAATCACGCTGACATCCTGGTTTGAGTCAATTTGTACTCTTTCCATGCGTCCGGGAACTCCCTCGAATTCGGGTATCGCAGCAGCTATTAATTGTAAATCTAAATCGAAGTTTAGAACGGCTCCTACGGCTGCTAATAAGTTTTCTAGGTTAAATTGTCCCACAAGAGGCGAACTAAAAGCTACGTTACCCTTTGGCGTGTGCATGGTGCCATTAACGCCGTTAGGTTCGTAACTCAAGTCACTCATATATAAGTCAGCAGTGGAATCGTTAACGCTGTAACTCCATACCTTGCTTTCAGTTAAAGATTTTATTAACCGCTTACCATAAAGGTCATCGGCGTTAATTATTGCCCTTCCCGTGAGATAATCGGAACTGAATAATAAGCTTTTAGCAGCAAAATAATCTTCCATATCCTTGTGGTAATCAAGGTGATCTTGAGTCAAATTGGTAAATACTGCAACATCAAATTTGCAACCCAAAACCCTTCCTTGTGCTAAAGCATGGGAACTTACTTCCATCGTTCCATATTCATTACCAGCATCGAGAGCAGCTTTTAATTGTTTTTGTAACTCCACCGCAAACGGAGTAGTATAAGCAGCAGTTTGCACAAAACCCTTCCAGCGAGTATACAGAGTTCCCATTAAAGCAGCAGATAATTCAGCTTTCGCCAGAAAATATTCAATTAAATGACTGGTTGTAGTCTTACCATTTGTCCCCGTTACTCCAATTAACTTTAATTTTTGTCCGGGATAATCGTAAAAAGCCGCAGCTAGTTGAGCGCAAGCTGACTTCATATCAGCCGCCACGATAACCAAAGGAGTATTTCCGTCAACTCCTTCTTGATAAGGGGGAGCTAAGGGAGGAAACTTTTCGGCAGCTTGGGGAGAAATCACAGCGGCGATCGCACCAGCTTTAATCGCACTTTCCCAAAAATCTCCACCATCAACTCGCGTACCCGGCATTCCAATAAACACATCCCCAACATTGGTAGCGTGGGAATTCGTCGTCAAACCCTTTACTTCAGCATCCATCGCCGGATGTTGTGGTAACTGGGACATCCCATCAATAGCACCAAGTAATTTACGCAGTTTCATTTCGTCAACCTCGTCACACGCATTGCTTGCGCTTATTCTGCAACATTTTTCATGATATACAAATACCTAAAGATACTTCCGGAGAGTTTTTTCTAGCTGAGTAACCGAAGTACGAGGAGAAGGGCGCGGAATTGTCTGCAAATTATCATCTTTTGCTACACACAGCACTGGCACTTCATACTGATAAGCAGCAAACCAATCTTCACGAGTCGTAATATCTCGCACCTCCAAATCTAAATCGGCAAAATCCTCGGCTTGCAATATAACTTCCAACTTTTCCTGCAAACCCTCGCATAAATGACATCCCGGTTTGCTGTATAAAATTAATTTCATAATTTTGTATTGGGGAATTGGGCATAGTTAAGAGTTAGGAGTGAGGAGTGAGGAGTTAACATTTAGCACTAATCAGTGAGTTAAAAATTGCTACCCACTCTCCACCGTCTTAACTGGTAATTGGGTATTGGTAATTGGTAATTGGGTATTGGGAGATGGGGAGAAATTATAATTCACAACTTTATTGTTACCAGAAAGCGAGACGCTCCCACTACATTACTAACTCCTAACTCCTAACTGCTAACTGCTAACTGCTCACTGCTAACTGTTAACTGATATTTGGGAACTATGGATATTGATAATGTAAATTCAGATAGCATTTCTACTATGAATGAAAATTCTATCACTATTGATAAAAGTATTTATGAATCCCTCAAGCAAGAAAATCAGCAGTTAAAAGATAAGTTACAACTGTGCGAACAATTATTTCAACTTGCGATCGATAATATCCCGCATTCTGTGTTCTGGAAAGACAGGAATTCGGTTTATCTAGGCTGTAACCGCAATTTCGCTGAAGATGCTGGTGTTGGTAAACCAGAAAATATCATCGGTAAAAGTGATTTTGATTTACCTTATTATTGAAACTCAAGTTCAAGCAGACGGAAACCTCTTCTGGTTAAATATGAATAAAATTCCTTTACGCGATGCTGAAAGTAATGCTATCCTTCTCAACTAAATCAGGTATTTATGAATATCTTAGTTAACGCAATTGATTCATTAGAAGAAGAAACAATAAATAATCGTTATTCAAGTGATTTCATTCCTAAAATTACTATTAATACTACAAAAATAAAGAAAAATACCGCTCAAATTCGCATTTCCGACAACGGTTCCGGTATTCCTCAAAATATAATATCAAAACTTTTTGACCCATTTTTCACCACTAAAGAAGTAGGCAAAGGTACGGGATTAGGTTTATCAGTCAGTTACCAAATTATTGTAGATAAACATTGTGGAAAGTTATTTTGTGAATCAGTAGTTGGTAAAGGTACAAGTTTTATTATTGAAATTCCTATTGCTCATAAATAATAGGGTTGGGGGGAATAGGGCATTGGGCATTGGGCATCAGATATTGATAATTTAAAAGAAAAGAAAATGAAATTATAATCCAAAATACAAAACAAGCTAAACTCATCCGTTGCTAAACCCCTCCGTTGCTAAAATTTAAAAACCCCTCTCAATAAAGAGCGGGGCAATGTAAACTTATATTAAATGAAAAAATCTTTTCTTTCTTAAAACATATTCATGATAGTGATTACACTTGCACCAGTAATCATCACCAAAACGCCCATCAACAAAGACTCTTTGAGTGGGTTAGGAGCTTTTGATTCCTTCATATTTAACAACCTTTTGTTTTTAAATCTTTTCCTAGATTACCAATTTACGTATAATTATCTACAAAATCATGTTAAAACTTAAAATTACGCAATATTACTTAGTAATTACTACAGTGATTAATCAGTGAACAGTTATCAGTGAGCAGTGAACAATATTTATAACTACTAATTCCAATTCTGTATGAGGTTGCGCTTAATCGCTCTCACTCTATCTCTAGTGGAGCTAAACTTACGAAGCCACCTGCGTGGGCTAGATTCAACGCATCATTATAAAGAAAAAGAAATGGTACAACTCCTAATTAGTAACTGTTCACTGCTCACTGCTCACTGTTAACTGCTTAATCCCGACCGGAATATGTGCCTTTGTGCGGTAAAATTACTTTATCCTTACGATGTAAGCATTTGAGCGATTAATTGTTATGACTACTTCAACCGCATCTACGAATAAGAGTGATTTCAACTTGGAAGAGTTGAACCAAAAATATGAAACTGCTCATCCAAGAGATATTTTGGCTTGGAGTGCCGAGAATGTTCCTACAGGATTAGTGCAAACTAGTGCTTTTAATGTTGATGATATTGTCATTACGGACATTCTCTATCGCGAACTTAAGCAGCAAACACCTGTAATTTTTCTCGATACACTATTTCATTTCCCTCAAACTTTGGAACTAGTGGAAAAAGTTAAGCAGTTATATAACGTTAATTTGAAAGTTTATAAAAATGAGAATGTTGATAGCCGCGAAGCTTTTACTGATAAATACGGTGAAGCACTTTGGGATAAAGATATTGCAAAATTTCACGATGTTACTAAAATAGAACCTTTACAAAGAGGCTTAGACGAACTTGATACCGTGGCTTGGATAACCGGACGCAGACGCGATCAAGCACCAACTCGTGCAAGTATGCCAATTTTTGAATTAGATAAAAAAGGTCGTCTTAAAATTAATCCTTTAGCTACCTGGACTCGTAAAGAAACTTGGGATTTTGTTGGCGAACACAAAGTTATTTACAATCCTTTACACGACCAAGGTTATCCCAGTATTGGCGATGAACCTATCACTACCAAAGTTGCAGAAGGTGAAAGCGAGCGAGATGGAAGATGGCGTGGAAGTGGCAAAACCGAGTGTGGAATTCACATTTAAGAGTTAGTTGTTAGGAATTAAGAGTTAGGAGTTGCACCGTTTTGGTGATTTATATCAATTTTGTAGAGACGTTGCAATGCAACGTCTTTCTGTATTTTTATTTGTAGTGATAATTTAATAAAATTGTGTGAAAAATTAGTTAGTAGGTAGTAGTTAATAGCTTTAATTACATATAGCAGTCCTAAATGATTCGTGAAATTTTAAGTAGTGCGAGCATCTTGCTCGCTATTGCCAGCTATTGCCAGCTATTGCCAGCTATTGCTCGCTATTGCCAGCTATTGTCAGCTATTGCCAGCTATTGCCAGCTATTGTCAGCTATTGTCAGCTATTGCTCGCTATTGCCAGCTATTGCCAGCTATTGCCAGCTATTACCAGCTATTGCCAGCTATTGCTCGCTGTTGCCAGCTATTGCCAGCTATTGCTCGCTATTGCCAGCTATTGCTCGCTATTGCCAGCTATTGCCAGCTATTGCCAGCTATTGTCAGCTATTGCCAGCTATTGTCAGCTATTGTCAGCTATTGCTCGCTATTGCCAGCTATTGCCAGCTATTGCCAGCTATTGCCAGCTATTGCCAGCTATTACCAGCTATTGCCAGCTATTGCCAGCTATTGCCAGCTATTGTCAGCTATTGCCAGCTATTGCCAGCTATTGCCAGCGAGCAAGATGCTCGCACTACTTTATAGATATTAATATTAATAAGCACAATTTTTTTTACAACTGATTCAGGATTGCTATATAAATTAATAACTAACAACTAACAACTAACAACTAACCAACTTATTATGATTAAAATTTTACATCTTTCCGACATCCATATGGGAAGCGGTTTTACCCACGGACGTATCAATCCGGAAACTGGTTTAAATACGCGATTGGAAGATTTTGTCGGTACTTTATCTTTATGTATCGATCGCGCTATAGAATCACAAGTCGATTTGGTGTTGTTTGGTGGCGATGCTTTCCCCGATGCAACTCCGCCACCTTACGTACAGCAAGCGTTTGCTAGTCAGTTTCGCCGTTTGGTAGATGCTCAGATTCCTACTGTATTACTTGTGGGGAACCACGATCAACATTCTCAGGGACAAGGTGGTGCTAGTTTATGTATTTACCGTACTTTGGGGGTTCCTGGAATTGTAGTAGGTGATACTTTAAATACGCATAATATCCAAACTCGTAGCGGTGAAGTGCAGGTGATTACTTTACCTTGGTTAACTCGCTCTGCTTTGATGACTCGTCAAGAAACTCAAGGTTTATCGTTAGGAGAAATCAATCAATTATTAACCGAACGTTTGCAAGTTGTATTGGAAGGAGAAATCCGTCGCCTCGATCCCGATATCCCGATTGTACTTTTAGCTCATTTAATGGCTGATAATGCAAACTTAGGAGCGGAACGTTTTTTAGCTGTAGGTAAAGGTTTCACTCTTCCTCTATCTTTACTGACACGTCCGTGCTTTGATTATGTAGCTTTAGGACATGTGCATCGTCACCAAAATTTGAATAAGTCAAACAAACCCCCGGTAATATATCCTGGAAGCATCGAACGGGTTGATTTTAGCGAAGAAAAGGAAGATAAAGGCTATGTAATGGTGGAAGTCGAATCGGGTAGCGCTAAATGGGAATTCTGTCCTTTACCAGTTCGTGCTTTTCGTACCATTGAAGTAGACGTGTCAAAAACCGAAGATCCGATAACGGCGATCGCCAAATCCATAGCCAAAAATAATATTGAAGATGCGGTTGTCAGGTTAGTTTACAAGCTTCGTTCGGAACAGATAGATTTAATTGATAACTCTTCATTGCAGGAAATGTTAAGTCAGGCGCATACTTATACTATTCATCCGGAATTAGTAAGTCAGTTAGCTCGTCCCCGCGTTCCGGAATTAAGCGCTAGTAGCAGTATCGATCCAATGGAAGCATTGAAAACTTATTTAAACAACCGTGAAGACCTTCAGGATATAGCACAATTTATGTTAGAAGCAGCACATACTTTATTAGGAAATGATGATGATGATTTATTAGACTCTTTTAATAGCCAGCATCCAGAAGATGTAAAAATTTCTGCAAGTAGTGAAAATACACAATTGCGCTTGCTATAAAAATAACTATCCTCTAAGAGGATGCGCGGGAAAACTACTATAAAACTCGAAACTTTTCAGATCCCCCTAAATCCCCCTTTTTTGAGGGGGGAAGGGGGGATAATCCGAGACTTACGATAAAAAAAACACTTTTCAAATATGCTTTAAGTACTCAATTAAGTTATTTATATAATTTTGAATATAGTTTTGATTATAGTTTCGATAAGTAAATGACAATCAAAAAGCGAGCTTAAATTATATATTATATATATTATTTTTCTCTATCGGTAAAATTTTTTATTGAAAATCTAAATATTTACCAAAAATTCGCAAAAATAGTTACTTTTTAAATTTATATTTTTATTGTATAAATACTTTGTATGATATTAATGATTTAGGGGTTGATTCTCCTTTTCCTCCCTTCTGTTCCTCGATCGAGCTAGATTTCAGTAATAAACTTGTATCTCAACTTTGTAGAGATGCAGTTGTTTAAAATAAACTGATGCACCCAACTAATGAATAGTCGCGGTGTATCATTACTTCGTTGACAATTCAGAAATAGCATTAATAAAAAATGAATAATATCTTCAAAAATATTAACTTCGATATTTCTTATTTAGAGGGCTATCTCGCTATTTTAAAAAGTAAAAAAGTAGTCAACCATAGGGATAAAACCAAAACAGTTATTCAAGAAGCGACTGTTGAACTAGCTGCTTATTTTCAGGATATACCTGTAGATATAAATGATATTTTTGCTTGTTTAACACATCACTTACGAAAAAGACCAGAAATACTCGGCAGTGCTTTTGCTTTCTCATCTGAAATAGTTTGTTCTTGTCCTTTTGTATTAAGAAACAAAAATGAATTTCAAAGTAAAGATATTGCCAAGGATTTTATGTACGCTAATGCAGTTTGGTATGATGTCCCAGTAAAGCAAAGAGAAGCTGTTTGGAGCGTTCCTTACTTTGATATTGGGAAAGCTGGTGAGGATATTCTTTTAACAACTTATTCTGTTCCAGTGTTTAATAACGATTCTAAGCTAGTGGGTGTTATTATCAGTGACCTTTTATTAGCAAGACTAGAAGATATACAAAAAAAGGAATAGCAATTACATTGAATATTTATAATGTAGATATATACTTTTATGAATATCCAATATCAGAATTTATTTAGCAATTTAAGTATTAAATATTATTTATTCTCCATATCATTTTTAAGCAATTGGATCGGATTTAAGCATCGTCACCCTAGTTTATATCCAGAAGATAAATTTATTTCTATTATAGTAATTTTAACGATTACTAAGTAGGTAAGCCTGCATTAATTTTATATTTACTAGTCAGTTATAAAGCTGTTCCCTGTTGCCTATCCAAACGAAATGTTAAATTAATTTTGCACGGGTACTTATGAGAATTAACTTTTAAAAGGTTCGTAGTAGGGTGGCCATCCCAACTACAAACCTTTATTAAGCCCTACTTCGCAGAACTGGGATACTCATAAGCACCGATATCGGGAGCATCCGAAGCTAACCGTTTTTTTCCATTCTTGTCCGTAGCTGCATAATCGGGGATTTTATCGGAACCTTTATTAATTGCAGAGGAATTGGAAGATAGACGGTAATCGTTAGCTTTTGAATCTAAGAAACCAGCCGATTTAACTTTAAGGCTGTTAGTTTCTTTAAAGTTCTTAAGTCCTTTTCCAGTTTCATAGAGTTCTTCAAAGGTATCCGTAAACAGATTGTTATCGAAGACAATATCATTTGCATCTTCAATAAAACCATTACGGTATTTAGAATCAGCAAAGATATTGTTACGAACTACAATATCAGAGCTTATATCACCGTTGTAGTAATCACTACTATCAATCACGATCGATTGGATATTGTCGGCTACAGTATTATTGATAATTTCAACATCGCTGACATTACTAGTTACCATGACTCCAACACCACCGTTTGTACCTAACTTCCCGTTACCATAAACAACATTATTGAAAATGCGAACGTCTTTAACATCACCTTTCTGGGGTACTTCATCCGCAACTACAATTCCATCGGCAACATTTTTGTAAACAAGATTATTGTAAATATCAATGTTGAAAGTGTCGGCACGATTACCATCTACGTAAATAGCAGGACCACCGTTATAGCCTTTAGGTGTACCGGAGATTTTTGCAGCACCCGTCACAGTATTGTTATGGACGGAGCCGTTTCGAGAGCCTGTTTTAATATCGATACCCTCGCGTGTTGCTTCTTTAACAATATTGTTTGCAACCTCAAAACCATCTACACCCCAGATACTTAAAGCTTCTTGCGTACCGTTATCATCTCCTCTACCAGTCCATCTCCAGTTAGCTCGTTCAATTTTGTTATCGATTACTTTAATGTCTTTGCTGGTTACTTCGGCATCTCCACCATCATAGTAACTTTCAGGTAAAACAATGATACCCGAAGCACCTGTTTCAAAAGTGTGATTGTTCTGCACAATCATATTATTTGCATCTCTTAAAGAAATACCGGCCCAGGATGTATTTTCAATTCGGAAGCCATCGATAGTCCAGTGACCCTGATTAGCAGACTGAATCACACCTTCTCTAAAACCGCCTTTTATTGGATCTGGGTCTTGGAGGGTTACGTCACCATCGGCTTTAAGGGTAATATGACCGAGCTTTTCGTTACCAGATTTTTCGAGGGTAATTAACTCTTTGTATGTACCTGGTTGTACTAATATAGTATCTCCAGCTTTTACCGCAGAGTCTTCCCGAACGGCATAGTTGACAGTTTTCCAAGGCTTTTCCTTTGTACCTGGATTATCATCACTACCTTTTGTTGAAACGTAGTATGTTTGTGTACCAGCAGGAGATTTATCTTCACCACCTTTATTCGTATCGGTAGGAGAATTTGCTGCAACGAATTCTATATAGTCAAAACGGGCAGGTTCGGCACCACCATATTTTCCTTCAATCTTAAAAACATCTCCTGGTTGCAATTTAATTTGCGAATGAGTCACGCGAGATGTCAAAGTTTTGGCAGCCACACCACCTCCAGGTAAATCTTTATCGAATGAAAAGCCTTGAGTATCACCTGCAATCGTAACTTTTGCAGAAGAAACACCGTCATTTTCATCATAGAAACCTACGTTTACTTCATAAGTACCAGCTTCGCCATTGAAAACACCTGTTGCTGTTCCAGTATTTCGATCGCTACCTAAAAGAGAGATATGTTTACCGCCTGAAGAAGCATCATTTGACTCAATTTGATAGTTGCTTAATTTCAATTCTTCCATTTCGTAGCGTAGAATATCTTCTTCTAAAGTCGGTAGCATCGAAGTATTAGAAGATGATAATAAACCATCAGAAACCAAGTCTTTTCCATCTAATGCAGAACTAGGCACTAATTCTTGAGGATTTGCACTTAAAGCTGATTCATTATTAAGCGGTGTGTCGAAATCATTCATGAGTAATTTGTCTCCTGTAAATGAGTTCGGCAAACGCACGCTGATTTCAAGCTGACACTTTTATTTTTAACCATAAAAATTTAGCTTTCAAGTTATATGAAATACCTCTGAATATAAAAAATATAGATAAATACTTATGAAAAAATACTTATATAAAAGTCCCTAATCCATTTATTCAACATTAATATTTTGTAAAGGAATAAAAAGTATAAACACTTATGTGTATTGATTTTTTAAATAATTATGTTTTAAAATTTATATGTGCTGCAATTTACGAATAAATGACTAGCTTGTTAAATAATATTTGATTAAATACTACATTCAGCGTCAGTAATATCTCTATTAAATAATCAATAAATCCTATTACCAGAGAAAGCACTATATTGTTTGCACCTCTTATTCTATAAAGATTGTAATAATTGCAGACTTTTAGCGATTGCAATATACAATACAAAATATCGCGGTAATAAAAAAGCTCTAAACTCTCAGGATAGATTGCAAAATAAAACAGTCATAGGTAGTTGCAAAAACTTATCTAATTACAGAAAAAAAGGTGTCGGTGATAAGAAAAAATTTTATTTCTTGATTAACTGGCTGAAATTGTAGGTAAACTATATACTTTGCATCATTCTTACTCAGGTTAATTGGTATAAAATAGCGATTTATTTGCCTAAGTCGTAACGATCCGAATTAGCGATGATAGAGAGTAAGGCTGATTTTTCTTTTGGAAAATAATGGAAATACAAAAATATATTTTTTTACTTACACAGCAACTACAGCAAATATAGTATTCTAGACATGGAAAATCCCTCGAACTCACCGCTATTTTGGAGGGCTTGAGTAAGTCTTGTATTTAACTAAATTATATTTTTCAAAATTTAATTACTCCAAATTGAATAAGTTGTATACATACTTCCCTCAGTTATTAATTGTTTTTAATAGCTAAATTACTATTTAAAACCTTACAAGATAAATGAAAAAGAGCTTGTCATAATTGCAACTTTTCAAATTCTATTGAAGCTTAACTAGCACAATAGCTATTGGAATCCGCAACTATTAAATGCCTGAGAGGATGTTTAAAAAGTATCTGGCGGTTCAAAACGCCATTTGCTACAACGGGGCGGCAGTCGCTCATGGGGGAAACTTTAATGAATTTTAAACCCGTGCAGACGGGTGCCGGTTTGTGTAGACGCGGTTTTAACCGCCAAGTAAAGTTGTATTGTAACGTTTTGTAACAAATTACAGAATTTTCCCGATTTACTTCTGAAAAGTTCATAGATACTTGTCAAAAATAAACTGTGTATTTTGCGGGTATCTAAGATAGCTTTTTAAGTTTTCAGGAACACTAAAATGATGATTTTATCAGTTTCAATTGGGGAGCATCCCGATTTTGCAAAAATACAATTTGGTCGTGCGAGCATCTTGCTCGCTTGATATACATAGCGAGCAAGATGCTCGCACTACAAAAAATAAATTTACACATTTGGGATGCTCCCTTCAATTGAGTCTAAGATCGGATCGGAAAATAAATAAATTTATTGCTAAAAAATCTTGACTAAAAACAGATAATATGCGGAACAAACGAAAAAAAATGTTTTTAGATTAAGTTACTGAGTTCATTTTCAGTTGTTGAAAATGATGCAAGATATGGTGTAGAAACTATTTTCCTTAATTCAAATTTAAAAAGTTTAGATATTTTATTTACTCTGCCAATCATGACAAATTTATTAGACGAATGCCCGGTGAAGATTTTATTGATCGATTGTCACGAATCGTGTTTGCATGGAACATTTACTATACTATCGGAAGCCTATGGGGATGCATTAATTATTACAGCTAAAACAGCCGAAACTGCTTTACAACAAATCTCAATATTTAAGCCTGATTTGGCGATTATGGATATCTGTATTCCACGTGAGTCTGGGAGTAAAGCGAATATTGAGACGGGGATACAGACTCTTGAATATATAATGGAAAACTATCCTAAATTAAATATTGTCATTCAAAGCGCTCATCTCAAAACTTTAGTACGGATAAGACATAAGATTAGCGATCGCCCTGGAGGTTTTACGTTAGCAGATAAAAGCCTTGGTGTAGAAGAGATGTTGCTCGAAATCAAGTGGGCATTACAGGGAATAACTCATATAAAAGATATTCCACACATCAACTTTGGATTGGAAGAAAAACCAGAATGGTTGAAGCTACTGACTTTGGCTTATCAGGAAGGATTGCAGGATAAAGCTATTGCTCAACATATTAGTGTATCGGAGCGAATGGTACGTCATTATTGGTTCAATCTACAATCTGCTTTAGGTATTGATAGTGAAGAATTAAAAAATCAAGGAAAAAATCTCCGCATGATTACCAGAATCCGTGCTAAAGAAGTAGGTTTGATTGATTGATTTTCTGGCTGGCGATGGCAGATAATAACTTAAAGTTTTTATATATATAGAACTAGATGTTGGTAAAATCAACGAGGCAAATAACTAAATCTTCAGTTACAAGAGTAATGTTACCTTTATTACTCAGGTAACTACCGTTAATTTTATATTGTCTGGGTCTTTATTACCTGTTATTATGCCTGTTAAATATTTTTTATCCTTGAAAAGTTATAAATACTGTCAGTGGTTAAGTTTTGCTGTTCTATCCAGTTTTGCTTTAGTAAAACCCACCTATGCTGAAGATTTAAATAATACAGCGAGTTCTTCAAAATATAATCAAGAATTTAATATATTAGCTTCAAAGGGCATAAGGTTGAAGGATGCTATTCAAAAAAATAAGTCGAAGCCTGTAAAATCGGTTTTGCCAATTTCTAATAACTTAAATTCAAACTCAAACTCAAATTCAAATTCAAATTCAAATTTAGCTTCCAACTTAACGAAGAAGCAACCTCTAAATACAGATATTTTGTGGAGATATCCAGAAGTTGTTTCCCAAGCACCACAGCGCGATCGAAATTCCCCTCAAGATACCACCAAACCCCCATCAGAGCGGCAGCTTCGGGAACCAAGTATACCGACTTTACCACCACCAGAAGACTTATTAGAACCAAACAGTACACCTATTACACCTGAAAGCAACGTACCGGGAGAACTTCCTCAAAAGATTACTGTAGATAAAATTGAAGTTAAAGGTAGTACGGTTTTTAGCCAGGAAGATTTCGAGAAAATTACCTTTCCTTATACCAATCGTCCGATAACATTCGCCGAACTTTTACAACTGCGATCGCAACTTACGCAACTGTATTTAAATAAAGGATATATCACCAGTGGAGCTTTTATCCCCGCTCAGAAATTTCAAGACGGTACGGTTGAGATTCAGATAATTGAAGGTGAATTAGAAGACATTAAAGTCAGCGGAAACCGCAGATTAAATTCTGGATATATTCGTTCTCGGATTGCTAGGGGTGCCAGAAAACCTCTTAATCGCGAAAAGCTACTTGAATCATTACAGTTATTGCAGCTAAATCCTTTAATAGAAAAGCTTTCAGCCGAACTTTCTGCCGGTACTCAACCCGGAGAAAGTCTATTAGAACTAGATATTGAAGAAGCCAAAACTTTTAATACGCAACTGAGTTTGGACAACGGGCGATCGCCAGCGGTAGGTAGTTTTCGTCGTCAAATTCAAGTAAGTGAAGCCAACTTATTCGGGTGGGGTGACGGTATCAGCGGTGGTTACAGTAATACCGACGGTAGCAACGCATTTGATTTCAACTACACTTTGCCAGTAAATCCCCGCAACGGTACTTTAGCGTTTAGCTACGGTATTTCCGATAGTGACGTAATTGAAGAACCATTTAATGTCCTTGATATCCAATCAAAGTCTCGTTATTACGAACTATCGCTACGTCAACCCATAGTACAAACACCGGGTAAAGAATTTGCTTTGGGTTTAACAGCTAGTCGTCGAGAAAGCAAAGCTAGTTTATTTAACGGCGAAATTCCCTTCCCGAATTCCCCAGGTGCAGACGAAGACGGAAAAACCCGCATTAGCGCAGTGCGTTTCTTCCAAGAATGGACAAATCGTAGCAGCAGCCAAGTATTCGCCTTACGTTCTCAGTTCAGCGTCGGGCTAGACGCTCTTGACTCCACAATTAACAATACATCTCCCGATAGTCGCTTTTACGCTTGGAGAGGACAAGCTCAGTGGGTGCGTCTTTTAGCACCCGATACACTGTTTTTATTACGGGGTGACGTACAGCTAGCAGACAGACCCCTAGTTCCTTTAGAGCAAATTGGTATAGGCGGACAAGAAAGTGTCAGGGGATACCGTCAAGACGCTTTACTTACAGATAATGCCGTTTTTGCATCAGCCGAAGTCAGACTTCCTATCGCTCGTTTTTCTGGAGAAAACAACCTTTTACAACTTGCTCCATTTGTAGACTTTGGTACCGCTTGGAATCGAGGAGGTAGAGAAGATTCCAACGGTGAAGAAGACGAAACCAATACTTTATTATCTTTAGGATTGGGATTGCGTCTGCAACTCCAACAACGACTTACCGCTCGCTTTGACTGGGGTATTCCATTAATTACAGTTGAAGGAGACAAAGATACTTTACAGGAAAATGGTTTGTATTTTTCTGTAATTTATAATCCGTTTTAATTGTATGGGCATAGGGAATTGGGGATAGGGCATGAGGCATGGAGCATTACAGATTCGATACTATATAAAAGTAAGAATATTTAATCGTAACCTTTAACCTATAACCTTTAACCTTTAACCTTTAACCTTAATAGTATGGACTTTAAATCATTTGAAACTAGGCTAAATTCTCAAGTCGATCGTATAGGAATATGGTGGCTAATTGGAGCTGCTGTAGCTACGGTTGTATTATGGCAAATACCATATGGAGATTATGTTTTATACCCATTTTCAATTCTAGCGACTTGGTTTCACGAAATGGGTCATGGTTTAGCAGCAATATTTTTAGGTGGAGATTTTCGGCAATTAGAAATCTTTCCTAATGGTTCTGGTGTCGCTACTTATACTTACGGCGGTAGATTATTTTTAGGGCCAATTGGGCGTGCCTTTATAGCTGCTGCCGGACTGTTAGGGCCGCCAATCGCAGGAGCTATATTAATTTTGGCATCCCGTAGCTTCAAAACAGCCAGCATCAGTTTAAAAATACTAGGTGGATTTCTCTTATTCTCAGTATTAATATGGGTGCGATCGCTCTTTGGAGTAGTAGCAATTTTTATCTTAGGTTTAGTTATCCTCGGTATTGGCATCAAAGGCAATCGTTGGTTTCAAGGATTCAGCATTCAATTTCTCGGAGTTCAAGCCTGTATAAGTACTTACCATCAACTTGATTATTTATTTACTCCTACCGCAGGTCCGAGGGCACTTTCAGATACAGGACAAATACAGCAACAATTACTACTACCTTACTGGTTTTGGGGTGCATTAATAGCAGTTACCTCCCTTCTCATTCTCGTACAAAGCTTACGAATAGCTTATAAACAGTGAACAATTATCAGTTATCAGTTATCAGTGAGCAGTTATCAGTGTTCGGTAAAAATAAACATGGAAAAAGAAAGAATAAATTATGAGTTATGAAATTGAAACTCAAAACTATTTATCTAACAATTGATTTCCAATAGCCGATTATCTACTGATATCAACAAAATCAATATTGTTCACTGTTCACTGTATGTCCTTCGGACACGCTGCGCTAACACTGTTTACTGTTAAGCTGCTACGCATTTAATTTGTATAGTACTAGTGAGCAAGATGCTCACACTACAGCCTTTTCAAATTTATGTCCTCCGGACACGCTTTGCTAACGCATTATCTAATTTAGCTGCACATCAGCTTAACTGTTCATTGTTCATTGATAATTGATAACTGACTCACCCAAACGGCTGTCCCCAAAGTTTCCAATTTTCTTTATTAAAAGGGGATTTCCATTTATGAATCAGTTCTAACTCCAACTTTTGTCTGGGGCGAGCCGAATCGGGTGCATCCCACCAAAAAGCAATGTTAACTGCTGTCTTTAAACCGTATTGGTAATGCAAGTCTTGATACTTTTCAATGTATCGTTTGCAATCATGTATTCCTTTCCACCTATGATTCGATTTACAGGTTTCACCAACATACAGAAGTAAATTAGTAGCCATATCTATAACAAAGTAAAGACAAGCTTGGCCGGGACTATCTGCTGGTATTCTGTAAAATGACAGCGAACAAGGTTTTAGTTCAAACGGATCTATTATATCTGGGTCAACGTATGCTGAAGGCACTTCAAATAAAGCACCTTGCAGCACTGGTTCCTTTGTTCTCACTTGTTGTTGATGGGCGGATATTTGCTTTTTCCACCTTTTTAAAGCTTTCACATCCATTAACAACACGGGAGTTCTGCTACTTGCAGTTGGCATCTCCGAGAGTGAGAACAAATCAAGTTGATTCGTTTTCACGCTTCATTTCCATAGAACGTAACTTGCGAATCCTATCACATTCTTTGTGATTAATGTGACGTAAAATTTAGTTTTAATTTTTACTTTGTCAGAGAAAATTGATTTAAGGTTCGTAGTATGGAATGCGCCTCCCCAGAGCGAAGACAGCACTTATTACGAACATATATAAATCAGCGAATATCTTCATAAAACCGTTTCAGATAGTTCGTATCAACACCAATTCCCCAAAGAAAGCCGATGTATAAATAGATTGCATTTGCTTTCCAAGCACCCCAATGGGCAACTCGACGATCTGAAGAAAGCACTACACGGTTAACTAAGCGTATACTTCCCTTGCGGACAATTTTTTTGCATAAATCTCCATCTTCCATAATCGGTAATGCTTCATCAAAACCGCCACATTCCCAAAAATCATTGCGACGACAAAACATTACCTGATCCCCAAATAATAAACGCAAGCCTTTGAAAAATAAATGAGGTTTAAATAGCAACGGCGCATAATAAGTTTTAAGATAATTATGTAGTGAAGTGCCCCAGCGAGTAGTCTGAAAACCTGTCATTAAAGAAATAAAACCACCACAAGCAACCGTTGGATCGGCTAAAGTTTTATCAATTAAACTAATTAAATCATCGGGTACGGTTGTATCTGCATGGAGAAAGCATAAAATATCCCCAGTCGCTTCTTTCGCTCCATAGTTCATTTGTACCGAACGTCCGCGATATTGAGATTTAAAAATTTGCGTTTTTACCGTTGAAGAAAAATACTCGAAAGCAGATTCTGCAATTATTGTCGTTTCGTCTTTGCTACCACCGTCAACCACTATAACTTCTTTGGGTAATGGTGAAAGTAAAGAGAGTTGACGTAAAGTTCTACTCAAGCTAGTTTCTTCATTAAAAGCTGGAATAATTATCGAAACTGAAGGCATCAGTTAGTTGTTAGTGGTTAGTTGTTAGTGGTTAGTTGTTAGCATTTTAATTGAATTACACAATGCCCTTCGGCCCTTGGACCTTCGGCCCAATTCCCTATTCCTTAATATCAGCATGATACTTTGATTTGAGTAATTTTCCCCAAATAAAATTGTAGGGATGGACGGTTTCTACTTGATGCTTATCTGTAAAAATTGGTTTCCCTTTATTAGCCCATTGAAAAATACCACCACTCAAATTAAATACATTTTGATATCCTGCAAGCTGTAGCTGTTGAGCAACTTTAGCGCTACGATAGCCTACAGAACAATAAACCACGATGTTCGTATTTAAAGGAACTTCAGAAAGCGCTGATATTACGGAACCAGTTGGTTTAATCAGTTGTGCCAATTTAATATGACTAACTGCGTATTCTTCATGGGAGCGTGCATCTAGAATTAAGGGAATTGATGAAAATTTTTTATCTTGCCATAGTATAAACTGAGAAATTTTTATCGACTTCACATTAGGAAAATTAAGCTTGATAAGCAGTTTGAGCAACCAGAACATGATTCCGTACCTTCCTCCGACAACTATAGCAATGTACATATCAGTTGGGACATAATATTTTGCTTAGAAAGCAATAAAGAAAAGAACTTATTTAAGTATTTTCACGTCTGTTTAAATAAAAAATATGTATTATTTACAATGACTTTATTAATCTAATTAGATTTGAGTGCATAATGCTTAATACATCTATGTTACTTGAGACAGGACAATCTACCGCAATTTCCGAAGTAAATAAGCAGTGTTAGTTATTTATCAAAGACTCTAACTGCGTTATCCGTACATAAATCCTATTACACAAAAATTCATTGTGTGATTGAGACTGAATCAGGTGCTTTACGAATGAATCGTTCGTTTTAGCGGTTTTGATTAAACCTATTACTAAGTTTTTGAATCTCGATAACCGATCGGGTTACTGCTATAAATAGCGATAAAACAGATACCGTTAAAAAGCAATCGGCTTAGTTAAGTCAGGTAATGCGAACTCCGAACGATTAATTCTCAACCCATTGCTCACAACTCTTTTAAGGAACCATACACATGTCTGTTGCAACTATTCTAAAAACACTTTCTATTGCGACTGTTGGAGCCGCTACTATTGCTTTGACAACAGCTTCAGCCGCGTCAGCTGCTTCCATCGGATTTAATTTTAGCGGTAATGATGGAAAAATAAGTTCATTTACCGAAACTGTAAATGGCTTAAGTGTCACTGCAACTGGAGAAGTTGGTAACAATGGCACTTCTCGCGATGTTTTTCAAGGTGCAGACGGGCTTGGGGTTTTTGCTGGTAAAACAGAAAATACACAAATTGATGGTGTCGGTGTAAACTTCAGAGAGACTCTGAACTTAACTTTTGATAAGGCAGTGACTCTACTTTCAGCTACTTTTACCAAAGTTGATTCTGGCGATAGTTTTAAATTATTAGTCGATGGAAATCAGCTTGTCTCCAATGCTATTCCCGCTAATGGAACTTTTGACTTTACCTCATCTAATGCGACGGGTACAGTCTTGGGTTTCAGTATTAATGATAGCGATGACGATTACTTTTTGAAGAGTGTAGAAGTTAAAGAAGTCCCCGAGCCTACAACTATCTTGGGTTCGTTATTGGTGAGTGGATTTGGTGCAATGTTTTACAAGAAGCGTAAAAATCAGTCTGATATCGCAGCGTAAATAAGGCAGGAATATAACTGTTTTTCTCAATTGAATTATTTTAAACCTGGTTTCTTTATGAAGCCGGGTTTTTCTTTTGAATAGAGATTTAGTATTTCTATATTTATATATTTTTTGGATCGGATGTTATTTAATTTATTACTAAGTAGGTGGGTGCGAAAATTTATAACTATGTCATTGCGAGCGTTCCGGAAATGAAGCGTTCGCGGAGCGTGTCCGAAGGACTCAGCATTCACCCCAAAGGTGTGGATCATCTTAAGGGTTTCGGCTAATTTACATTTCGTTACTTAGTTCGTTTTATTTGTGCCGACTTACTTAGTACATAATTAAGCATTGCTCAGTCAAACCAAAAATTAATTAAGCAACGCTGATAATTAAAGCGGAATCGGCTGCGATATAAGTGCGTTATATCAAATCTATAACGCACTTAAATAATGATTACATACCTTTCAATTGGATAGTATTATTCATGCAGTTGATTTTTTTACAAACTCTTCACATAAATTGTGATTTTATTACTAGAAAATAACTAATAAGGATGTATTAAAATAAACAATACTTTTGAAGTTTGAAGCCAAAAATCCGGCTATTAAAAATCGAACATTTCAGGGGCTTTACCAAAACTGCGTCAATAAAATAGATAACGCAACTTGCAATGAATATAACTGAAATAGCCTCGCCGAAACTACTCAAAGATACTCGTTATTGGATTTTAGGGATTGCTGCGGGTTTACAAGCAATTTGCTTAACTCTTGTCTGGAAAGCTGATGATACCGGACATTTCGGGATGAGTTTGCTATTTTTATTGGCTATAGGAAGCCTAATTTGGGAAAAACGGCATACTTTAAAGTTTGAAAGTGAATTTTTACCTAGTATTGTAGGTATGGCCCTGATTGGTTGGGTTTTGTGGCAAAGTGCGAACCTAGCTGACGGCAATACGATGCGGCTTTTACCTTTCGCTTCAGCTTTGGGTGCTGCTCTGCTTGCTTCTGGTTTTAAAGGTTTAAAGCAGTATTGGCAGGAATTGACTATCCTATTTTTCTTGGGTGTACCCAGCGTAATTGCTAGCTTTTTATTTGATATTGCTCCTTTAACCGCTAAATTTTCAGCGTTTCTTTTACACTATTTTGGCTTTGATGTTGTTAACCAAGGAGTTTTCATCAATTTACCCAACGGTGGTGTAGAAGTAACAGATGAATGCTCTGGTTTAGATACTATTATTTATATTCTCAGCGTTTCCGTGCTGGCTTTGGTTATGTTTCCGGTAAATCGCAGTAAAAGATTATTTGTACCTATCGTCGCAATAATCATCGGGTTTGTAATCAACGGGATTCGTGTAGTAATGCTAGCAATATTTGCTGCATCAGATAAAGCCGCTTTTGATAACTGGCACGGAGGACAAGCTTCGTATTTATACGGGATGATTGGTATTGTTATTTTCGGGTGTTTCTATTGGTTGCTATTACAGCGAGAAGAAAAAAGTCAAAGTAGTGGGAGTTCTAATTAATGAATTTTTGGAACCAAATTCGTATTCCTTTACTAGCATTTATTTTTACTGCCGTTGCATTGGTTTTAGTAAGAGTGATTTTGGTAACTGCATTTCCCACTAAGCAAAAAGATAAAACTCAATTACCTGATTTACCCGTACAAACGGCAACATTTATAGAAGAGAATTAAATGAATTTTATTTTATTTCTCTGTAATGTTTTTGCTATATCTTGCATGAGTATTTAATTTAACCAGGACTTACGCACTCGCCATGATTTTCCAACCTTTGGGATTGCTTCCTTACGTCGCAATTACTATAGTTACGTTACCCGTGCGTAAGTCCTATTAACCTATAGCTCTTAATAAAGACAGAGAACGAGAAACAGAGAACCGAGAAATCTAAAAAATAATTCACCAAAATTTTTGCATTAAACTCATGGCTCAAATAGAAGGCGATCGCACAAACAAATCACTATTGGCTCAAATCAGTAATTTAAGTCAAACTACCAATGATTTTTCAAGATTTGTCTTTGGAATGGTAGATTCTTTGCCAATTATACGCTGGATAGGTTATGGACTTTTAATACTGGCATTATTTGATGCGATCGAAATGTTTATTCCAGCCAGATTTATGAATCCTAACTGGGAATTTCAAACTTTTGGTGCATTAGTAGAAAAAGTTGCAGTACCTTTAATCGGCTTTGCATTTGTATTTTTAGCAGGATTAAACGAACGAGGCAATAAAGAAGAAATCATCCTCAAATTTCTATCTTGGTTAACTTTATTCTTAGGAATAATATATTTTATAACTGTTCCTTTAGGAATTATTAATACCGTTAGAATTCACAAACAGAACAATCAACAAATTACAGTTAGATTAAAGCAACAACAATCCGTAATTGAACAAGTTAAAAAAAATCTGGATGGCCCCGTGACTGAAGCTCAAATGCAGCAATTTTTAGCTCGTTTGAACGGTGGAAGCGCTCCTGAAATTAAAAGTCCGGAAGAATTACAGCAAGCAAAGCAACAGCTTTCTACATTTATTAATAAAGGTGAAAGCGAACTTGAAACCCAAGTACAAACTGCACGCTCAACTCAACGGCTTAACTTACTTAAAAAATCTGTTAAGTGGAATTTAGGAGCGCTAGTAGCTGGTGCTTTATTTATCACAATCTGGCGCAGTACTGCTTGGGCTAGATGCGGGTAGGGAGATGGGAGACAAGGAGATGCAAATATTAGAAGTCATAAAAACATTCGTAGTGGGAGCATCTTGCTCCCTATGTATTTTTCTAATTGTTAATTCTTAATTCTTTAGGACTTACGCACCATTGAGGGAAAATATGATGTTCCAGACATGGAAGATCCCCCCAACCCCCCTTTTTAAGGCAGGCTTGCGTAAGTCCTGTTCTTAATTCTTAATCCCCAATTCCCAATGCCCAATCCCCCATGCCCAATTCCCACTCTTTTTGTAGTACCTTCCACACTCGCACGATTTAACACAATGTATTTACAATATGAAGGAAAGTTAAGACGTTTTTCATAAATACGAGTTATAAGCAATGGGATTATTCGGACTTGGTAAAAAATTAACTATACCTACTGCCCAAGAAGCTTTACCGGGAAGGAAGGAATCGATGCGGGTACCTGAGAAACATCATGTTAACGGCAATCCCCTCAAGCCTCCTTTTCCTGAAGGTATGGAAAAAGCTGTATTTGGGATGGGATGTTTTTGGGGTGCGGAACGTAAGTTTTGGCAGTTGGATGGAGTTTATACTACTGCTGTAGGTTACGTTGCTGGCTCAACTCCTAATCCTACATATAAAGAAGTATGTAGTGGAATGACTGGGCATAATGAAGTTGTGCTAGTTGTGTACAATCCAAAAAAAGTGAGTTACGAACAACTTTTAAAGACTTTTTGGGAAAGCCACAATCCTACTCAAGGAATGCGTCAAGGTAATGACAGTGGTACGCAGTATCGTTCGGGTATTTACACTTATTCCGAAGAACATAAAAAGCTCGCAGAAGCATCAAAAGATTCTTATCAACAAGCTCTCAAAGAAGCTGGTTATGGTGACATTACCACAGAGATTCTTGATGCTCCCGAATTTTACTATGCAGAAGATTACCATCAGCAGTACCTCGCTAAAAATCCCAATGGTTATTGTGGATTAGGTGGTACTAATGTTTCCTGTCCCGTTGGTGTAATGAATTAAAGGTTCGTTCGTAGTTGCGCTTTAGCGCCAAAAATGTTGAGCGCTGAAGCGCAACTACTAACTGTAAACTTTCAAATAGTAATCTTGATATTCTTGAGATAATAAAGGCTTCCACCATTCGCTGTTATTGAGATACCACTGCACTGTTAGACGCAAACCTTCTTCAATCTTTACAGAAGGAGTCCAACCCAAATCAGTTTTGATTTTAGTTGCATCAATTGCATATCTGCGGTCGTGCCCCGCTCTATCTTTGACGAAAGTAATTAATTTTTCTGAAGGTTGTATTGGTAAATCCGGGGCAAATTTATCCATTAATTGACATAACATATGCACGAGGTTGATATTTTCAACTTCGTTATTACCACCAATATTGTACATTTCTCCCGGTATTCCATTATTTATTACTACATCTAAAGCATTACAATGGTCGCCAACATAAAGCCAATCTCGCACGTTTTTACCATCACCATAAACGGGCAATTGTTTACCTAATAAAGCGTTAATACACATCAAGGGAATCAGCTTTTCTGGAAACTGTAACGGGCCGTAATTATTGGAACAGTTGGTAATTATTGTTGGTAGTTCGTAGGTGTGATAATAAGCTCTAACTAAATGGTCGCTTCCTGCTTTTGATGCTGAATATGGACTATTAGGAGCATAAGCTGTAGTTTCGGTAAAAGGTGGATCTTTTGGACTTAAACTACCATAAACTTCGTCGGTAGAAACGTGCAAAAAACGATAATATTCGGGTTTATTTTCAGCTAACCAATATTGACGAAAAGCTTCTAAAAGCGTGTAGGTGCCTACAACGTTGGTTTGTACGAAAGCACCAGGTCCCAAAATCGAGCGATCGACGTGAGACTCTGCTGCAAAATGAGCGATGATATCTATTTTTTCTGCTTCCAGAATTTCTTTAATTAAAGAAGTATCACAAATGTCTCCTTTAATAAAACGAAAATTGTTTTTTACTTCTAAAGAAGATAAATTAGCGCGATTCCCTGCATAAGTAAGCGCATCTAATACTATTAACCTGTCATCCGGATAATTATCGCACCAATGATGAACAAAATTAGAACCAATAAACCCCGCACCACCCGTTACTAACAACCTACGAATCATTAAATCTACTCCTAAGTATCCGTGCAGAATTAATTTAACATTTCGTTTAGTTAGGGAATGAGAATAAGTAAGTGGATTAAATAAATAACCTCACCCTACCTCCGGCTTCCCTCTCCTTATTAAGGAGAGGGATTGAGGGTGAGGTATTACTGCAATTTCTTTTTTATCTTGCTAAATATTCTTTGTGTAGATAATTTTGCTAGACGCATTGTTGTTAAAGGTTCAATATTTGAGGGATGATTTTGTTTATGGTCGAAAAACTCGTTTAGTTCATTTAAAATAACCTGCAAACGTGAAATAATATTCTCGCGGCGGTACTCCTGGAAAAAACTTTCAGGTAAATTTAAAGGCGACCATTTTTCCAATACTTTAAGAATACGCTGCATATCATATTCTTTAGAATAAGCCGCAATTTTATAACAGTTAAATCCGGGATCTAAATAATCGGAAAGTCCACCGTTAAGGCTGGAAAAAACTTGACAACCGCAAGCAGAAGCTTCCATTGGTTGCAAGCCGAAACCTTCTGTTACTCGCTGTTGTGCCCAGTATTCAGCAGAATCATAAATATAAATCTTAGCTCGATTAAATAGCGCTGGAATATCTTCAATATAATAATCAACCAATTCTAATTTACACTTTTGCTGCAACGCTGGAACTAAATCTTGCATGAGATATTCAGAAGATTTCCGCGCTAAAACTAAAACATCAATATCTCGTTCTAGATTTTGGTTATTGAATTGATCGCTAATTTGATTGGGTAAATAATATATTAAAGAGTGAGGAGATAATTGTCCCCAATATCCTAAAGTATTGCGACTGACAGTAATAATTGGAATACTAGCCCGAAGTTTAAAACCGTAACCAGCACTATGAGCATGATAAACAACGTTATAAGATTTGAGACGAGGAGCAAGTTTTGCAACATCAAACCCCCAACTAATTACAAATATTACATCATTTAAATTTTGCTGTTTAAGTACATCATCTAAGAAAAGCTTGTCTTTTTCCCTTTGACGGTAAGTCACTACCTCAGCATCACATATTTCTTGAGCAAGATTCAGCGTTTTTAATTCTGCCCACAAACCACCACAAGCAAATTTACCATCTGTCCCAGGAAGTAAAAAATAAAGTTTTCTCATAACTGAACATTCTTGCACAATTTTAGATTTTAGATTTTGGATTTTGAATTGTAAACTAAAATTTTGCAAGGTATTGAGGATACAGTTGAATAAATAGTTAGGAGTTAGGAGTTAGGAGTTAGGAGTTGTGAAGTAGGAATTAAAAGTTAGGAGTATTTTAACCTTTAACTTTTAACCTTACAAAGTTTACCCATAACCACCCGAAAAAACTACCAACAAAATAAACGGGAAAATCTGCCCAAACAAAAGTATTTCCTAAAACAAGTCTGCCAGGTAAAGTTTTACGGGCTGCTTGTAAAAATGGTGGTTTCCATAACTGTAAAAATTCGATCGCGCAGGTTGCAATACAAACTGCGATCGCGATACGTAATGGCGAAACTTTAGGCAACGCAAAAGCAAATAATAATATCCAAAATATCTCATAAGCAACGCTTCCCAAAGCATCATGCAGCCATGCTGGGTTTAATCCTTGCGAAAACCTGACTATATAACCAAAAGGAACAATAATTATCATACTCGCTAGCAGCGCTATGCGATATTTTAAAAAAGGTATACTCATTTTGCAATAGTCTCCGCAAGGAAAATGAGTATATTTTATAGCATCAAAAAACTAAAAAGCAGAGAACACAAGCCAATTCCCTGCTTTCATATTTGTATGTTAATTAATCTACGCTTTTTAAGAGGAGAAATTAAAACAGAATATTTGTATTAATTCTCACTCCTAACTTTATCCTGAAAACCGTATTAGCTAGTAAGACCGCTAAACAAACCCTTCGCAGCAGCAATTCCATCTTCAACAGAAGCCCAAATTCCTGTATCGGGTTCTTTACCAACTAATTCACGAGTTCCTAAAGCGTAAATAATTGCTTTTAACTGTTCTTGGTGAGCGCGATTTTGGAAATTAACTTTGTTGATAGGATCGATTGCTTCTTCCCAATCTTCTCCAGCAGTTTGAGCGCACTTGTGTACGAGCAAACCAGTCATTACTAACTGATGCTTCATTCCTTCATGCTGCAAAGCTTTTTCATAAAGGTCTAATTCGCTACCACCCATCATTTTGTCAACGGTTTGAGCGAAATTCTTAACTTTCTCTTGAGGTTCGGATGCAGTACCAAATTTGCTAATTGCTGCTTCGATAGTTCCCAAGCTTTCTTGATCGTCTTTGAGCATATCTTGTATGCGCTTAGTAATCTCTCCATCGCTGATAGCCGAGATTAATTTCTGTTCGCTAGCAATCATCTGGTTTTGCAGCACTTTCATGTCTGCTAATTTCATAGCGATCGCCTTGCGTTGAGTATCTGTTAATGTCGTCGTTGCCATAACGAAAGTTTCCTCAGATAAATATAATTCCTCTCCTAGTTTCACGTTTGATCGAATCAGCTTCATCTTTCGCACGACTTAAAACACATTTTGAAAATGGTTATTTATTTGTAGCTATGAATACCACTTTAGGGGGATGAGAGGACAAGGGGATGGGGAAAAAGAAGGTTGACAATTATTAACTTCTAACTCCTAACTGTTAACTGTTAACTGTTAACTGTTCACTGTTCACTGACTCTCTTTCCATATAAGTTTCACAAAATAAGCTTTGCGTCCCATTGCATCGTGCTTAAGGGTGATATTTTCGACTGCGAGGTTAAAAGGAATTGCTGTGGTAATGTGACGCTGAAAAAAACTGCCTACATCAGGAGCGAGTTCGGTTGCGGTTGTTGTGGCTAAGCTTAAACCGATTAGTTGTTCAATGGGGCCTCGGGGTAATAATAAATGCATTCCTACAGCTAATCCAGCTGTCAATAACATTGCAACTGATGCATTTGTGCCGCAGCGAGGATGTACGGCCAAATTCCACTCTCCATTGGTGAGCCTTCGTAGAGCAAGGTTTACAGCGCGTCGCAAATCGCTGATGTTGGCTTCACCATAAAGATAAAAACCTTCTTCTGTAGATAAACCACTGTAAAGCTGATTATCTATATCAACATTCTGCTCGCTTAATTTTTGAGTTGCAGAGCCACCGGATTTGCTTAAAATCCATACTGTAGCGTGTTCTAAAGCGTGAACCTGACGCAGCATTAAAATTTCTTTCAACCCAGGAACAAAAGATAACCTTTCCAATAAATCGGCATCTTGGGTGGGAGAGGGTGATATCAAATCCAAATTCAAAAAGTCAAAAGAATTATCGCTACTTTTGGTAAAAGTTGAGATATTCATCTTTCATCGCTCCCCCACCTGGGTAATTTAAGATATAAACACTTTTAATGTAACCTTTTAAAAAAGAAATTATTGCTAATTTTTGTTGATTATTAAGACTATATTAAATTAATCTTCTTGGAATGGGTAATAGGTAACGGGGAATAGGTAACGGGGAATAGGGAATATAGGAATATTCCAAACATTAAAGCTATTGCTACATTTTAGATGAATGTTGTTTTAAGCTAACGCGCAGCTAAATCCTATAGCGTTGAAATTTAGTTTTATTGTAGTGCGACTCGGACAGGTCGCTAATATTATACAAATGAAATGCGTAGCAGCTTAACAATTTGGTTCTCAACCTACTAAGTAATTATATTACCCATTACCAATTACCAATTACCAATTACCAATTCCCTACTCCCTATTCCCAATTTCCTACTCCCTTCTCAAACAAATTTTAATTCTTAAAATAATTTTTATAAGTAGAAATTGACCCGTCCGTTGCTAGTCGGACGGGAATTGACTGCTGCTAGCTGTGTGCGCGTAGTGCAATACCCTGCGATTGCGCGTCTTAGAGATGAGTTAAGCACCGAAAAGTGAAGCGTGAGGAGACTAGCTAGCAGCAATCGATCAAAACGAACACAAAATAATCGTCATCATTGCTGTTTAATCCTGCGGTTGAGGAATAGTACAGCAGTTAACGTCGTTTAAGCAAACTTTACCCCAGTGCAAAGCCCAACGGACAAGAGCAACTCGGTTTTCGGTTTGTGTCTTAGTAAGAATATTGCTGATATGGTTATCAACTGTACGCTTACTAATTTCCAGTTTCACTGCAATCTGTTGGTTAGTTAAGCCAGTGGCCACTAAGTCGATTATTTGCAGTTCTCTGTCTGACAGACTAACAGGGGTCTGAGACTCGCCACCAGCCATTATAATTTCCATCCTCCCGATTAGTGGTAAATGTACTCAATCGCTCTTTCCCATTGTAGAAGATTCTTTTACTGGTAGGCGTTTCAACTGTTTAGTGCAATACGATTGTCTACAATTTCTTTATTATTTCAGTAGAGAGCTATACAGTATTTTATATTAGTATTCATTTTAACTTTATGCAGTCAAATAAATTAGAGTTATTACTGTTGGGAAACTACAGATGCGAGAGTTAAGGAAAACAATTATTAAAGAATATTGCTGTTTATTTGTATGAAGCATTGCTTTAGCATTGGTAAATATTAGTGTAGGTTTCATACAGAATTTCTCTTTATAAATTTAAAAGTGGTTAGGAAATGAGCAATCCCCGTGTTTTATGTTTGGGTGAAATACTATATGACGTGCTTGCCGATCAATTAGGGCGATCCACAGCGGAAGTTGAGTCTTGGACTTCATATCCAGGAGGGGCACCAGCTAATGTTGCCTGTGCTTTATTTAAGTTGGGAACCCGATCTGCATTTATTGGAGCGGTAGGAGAAGATCAACCCGGAAATAATTTAGTAAAGCTTTTAGAAGAAATTGGTGTAGATACAACTGGGGTGCAGCGTCATTCCTCTTCACCTACCCGTCAAGTTTTAGTGACGCGAAAACAAAATGGCGATCGCGTTTTTGCAGGATTTAAAGATTATGACACCGCAGAATTTGCCGATACTCGTCTTAAAGCAGCCAAATTGCCAGAAAAATTATTTGTAAATGCTGAATTTTTGGTCATCGGAACTTTAGAATTAGCTTATCCCGAAAGTGGTGCAGCAGTTCACCGCGCTTTGGAATTAGCTTCTCAATACGACGTTAAAATTTTGCTCGATGTCAACTGGCGCGATGTATTTTGGCAGAATCCCGATGCTGCTCCCGACAAAATTCGCGAAATAATTAAAAAAGTAGATTTTCTCAAACTTGCGAAGGAAGAAGCTGAATTATTATTTGATACTTCAGATGCTGGGGCAATTACTTATCGTCTTAACTCTGTAGAAGGCGTTTTAGTCACGGATGGGGACAAGGGTTGTGCTTACTGTCTTGGTGAAAACGAAGATAATTTTCCGGCTTTTTCGGTTTCTGTAGTTGATACAACTGGTGCAGGAGATAGTTTTGTCGCTGGTTTTGTTCACCAACTATTAAATTATGGAGTACAAAATTTAAGAGATGCCGAAGTAGTGAAAAAAATTATTGCTTACGCTAGTGCTGCGGGAGCTTTAACTACATTAAAACCCGGTGCGATCGCTTCTCAACCAACAGCAGAGGAAGTAGAAAAGTTTTTGAAAGAGCATTGAAAGACGGGGGGTGACGGATGAGGGAGCAACGGATGAATTGCCAACGGATAAGATGGTAGGTTGGGTTAGACACGAGCAGGGAATTTGAAAGCTAATAGTAAATCTTTGATTCTCGTGTCGTAACCCAACACCGGCATATAAAAACAATGTTGGGTTACGGCTCATACACCAATACTTGCCGTTTACTAACAATAGAACATCATAATTTATCTATAATCTCCTGCACGATCGCCTCAAGCGGCTGCGAAATATCTACTGTAATAGCGTCTAAGGGTTCTTCAAGGATATCGAATTGACTTTTAATAAGTTTTTCACTCATAAAGTGATTTAACCGTTCTTTCAAGCGTTTGTGAATCAACGTAAATGAACCTTTGAGATAAACTAATTTTACAGATTCGCCATTTATTAAAAGCATCTGACGATAACTTTCTTTCAAAGCCGAGCAGGTTAAAACGAGATTTGTATTTTCTGACAAGCACTGTTTAATGACATCTTGCATTTTTTGCAGCCACGGTAATCTATCCACATCATTCAAAGCGATACCGTTACGCATTTTGTTAATATTCTCTTGTGGATGGAAATCGTCAGCATCGCGAAATTCACAGCCTAAAGATTCTGCCAGTTTCTCACCGACGGTAGTTTTACCCGAACCCGAAACACCCATGACAAGGATAATCATCAACAAATTAAAGCTCAAATTACTGTTTATTTATAAAAATAATGTATCAATATGATACTAATTTTTAAAATATGTATCATTTTTATACCAAAAACGTTTGCTCAATTCCTTCTTAATTGATAGTATTTCAGGTACAATTCTATGCATAAACCGTTAGAGTTTAACTCTATTTAATTAGAAATCATATTAATAGCTAAATAATAACTTGAAAATGAGCGCTGAAATTAGTCCCGGAACTCTAATCAATAATCGTTATTTAATTCAGAAAACTTTGGGAAGAGGTGGGTTTGGCAGAACTTATTTAGCTTTGAACAATCAACGTTATAACGAACCCTGCGTTCTCAAGGAGTTCTTACCGGATACTCAAAGCCCCAACGTTATTAAAAAATCAAAGGAATTATTTGAACGAGAAGCAAAAGTTTTATATCAGATAAAGCATCAACAAATTCCTCAGTTTTTGGCTTTGTTAACTCACGATCAACAACTGTTTATCGTTCAGGAGTATATTGACGGCAAAACTTATTTACAAGTATTAGATGAGCGTCTTTCTACAACTGGTAAGCCATTTTCGGAAGCGGAAGTGAGAACATGGCTTTTAGATATGCTGCCAGTTTTAGAATATATTCACGGTTGTAATATTATTCACCGCGATATTTCCTTAGAAAATGTCATGCTTCCTAACGATCGATCCAAACCCGTATTGATTGATTTTGGAGTGGTGAAAGAGAAGTTTACTCAAATATTTTCAAATAGTTCTTCTTCGCAATCCTTTAGACAAGCTTCGGTAGTCGGAAAAATTGGTTATTCACCACCGGAACAATTACGTTTGGGACATTGCTATCCTTCAAGCGATATGTACGCGCTTGCTGTGAGTGCGCTGATTCTAATGACTGGAAAAATGCCGCATTTGTTAATAGATGATTCTTTAAATTGGGATTGGCAATCTCATGTAAATGTAAGTGATTCTTTAGCTGGCATTCTTAATAAAATGTTGGCATCGGTACCCAACGAACGTTATCAATCAGCAAAGGAAATAATAGCAGAGCTAATAAATAATCAAAGCGATCGTACTAATATTAACCAGAGGGTTACTAATAATTACTTGAAGCCAAAAATGTCATTAGGTGGCATTATTTCAAGTATATTTCCGAGAAGAAGCCAGCAGATTGAGCCGCAGAATGCGAATAATGAGAATATTTTTGAACAACTCGAACAAACACCAGTTTCTCAAAATCCCCAATTTGTAGATTATTGTCGATCGCAACTTACTAGTTTTGTCGGACCATTAGGTAGTATTCTGATGGAACAAACTTTAGAAGAAAATCCTGATATGGTTTCCAAAGACTTTGTAGAAGTTTTAGCTCAAAAGATTCCAGATGCGAAACGAGCAGAAAGTTTTAAAAGTCATATCAAACTTCTCAAAGAATATAAATCAGAACAACCATCAAAGCTAAATTCATCGGTTTCAAGTTTGACAACCACTCCTGCAATTAGTCACCCAGATTTTCTCGATTATTGTCGCAAAGAGTTTAGCAGTTTTGTCGGACCTTTTGCTGGTATCGTAATTAGAGATACTTTAGAAGAAAATCCAGATTTGACTCCAAAGCAACTTGTTGAAAGATTGATGACTGGAATTCCCAATCGCAAAAGAGCAAAGGAATTTGAACAACGCATTCTGAAGGATTGAGCATGGGTAATGGGGAACAGTGCTTGTAATAATTTTCTCCCCATGTTCCCATCACTTTATCGATCTATGACTGCAATATTCTGAGACTAACGTGATTAATTTACGAGTTTATAAGTCTAGTAATTTTTTAGTTATTATTTAATATTTTAAATATTTTAGCCTACTAAATACGCAAAAGCCTTTTTATCTGAGATTAGGGAATAAAATGCATAATCCAAAAAAGCCTTTCCCTACAAATAATTATCAGATGAAAACAAGGAAAAAAAAATGATTATTGTTACTCAATCCGGAACCCCTGAAGTTGAAATTGAGCGGATTATTGAAGAATTGGGCGTTTATGACGGAACTGTAGAAAAAATTGTTGGTAAAGAGAAGGTTGTAATTGGTTTAGTTAGCGATACTTCTAATATTAATCTGGGCTATATTCAACAAATTAGTCCTTTCATTGAAGATGTTTTTCGAGTTGAACAACCTTTTAAGCGAGCTTCTTTAGAATACCGTAATGGCGAACATTCTGACGTGGTTGTCCAAACTCCTAACGGTGCGATTACCTTTGGTGAAAATCATCCTTTGGTTGTTGTGGCTGGACCTTGTTCGGTGGAGAATGAAGAGATGATTGTGGAGACTGCAAAGGTAGTTAAAGCTACTGGCGCTCAGTTCCTTAGAGGTGGCGCTTACAAGCCTCGTAGCTCGCCTTATTCTTTCCAGGGACACGGTGAAAGCGCTTTACATTTATTAGCTAAGGCTAGAGAAGTTACTGGTTTGGGAATTATCACTGAAGTAATGGATACTGCGGATTTAGAAAAAGTAGCGGAAATTGCGGATGTGGTACAAATTGGTGCTAGGAATATGCAAAATTTCTCGCTGTTGAAAAAAGCTGGTGCTGCTGGTAAGCCGATTTTGCTCAAGCGGGGGATGTCTGCAACTATCGAAGAATGGTTGATGGCTGCTGAATATATTTTATCTACTGGCAATCCCAACGTAATTTTATGCGAGCGGGGAATTCGCAGTTTTGATAAGAAATATACTCGCAATATTTTGGATTTATCGATTGTTCCGGTATTGCGGACTTTGACTCATTTACCGATTATGGTCGATCCCAGCCATGCTACTGGTTACTCAAAGTTTGTGCCGACAATGGCTAAAGCTGCAATTGCTGCTGGTACGGATTCTTTGATGATTGAAGTTCACCCGAATCCTGCAAAAGCTCTTTCCGACGGTCGCAATCTTTAACTCCAGGAAACTTCGTTGATTTGATGCGAGAAATCAAGCCTTTATCAGAATACTTCGGACGTGGTGATTGTGTGACGAATTCGAGTTTTGTTGAAAGTGGAATTAAAGTTGGTGTTTGATGTAGAAAGCTACCGATGGTGCGTGACGGCAATATGAATTCTTTGATTTATATTTGGTTATTTATCGTAGCCGTCACACACCCTACAATATTATGATTCATCAGAATTCAAGAATTTTATAAACCTGGTTTTTTGGAAAAACCGGGTTTATTTGTTGTAACTTTATTCCGAGACTACCGCACCAATCAACTTATCTCTACTTACTTTTCCCTGTGCGCTCTCCGCGTCTTTGCGGTTTTTATATTTGATAATTTATCGCAGCCGTCATACACCCTACAAATATAAAATTTTTTCAAAATTGCATAAACTTTTAGTACTCACCCCTATAAGAAATCAAAGAACGTAATTGGAATAATTAATATGCAATTTGACACGAATTCCTACACCACAAGCGGTGGTATCTTTATATCCCGTTCTGTTACAAATACTTCTATCGATTCCGCTATTGATGAAGTTTTGATGCGTCTGGATTCTCAACGGGGTGGTTTATTAGCTAGTAGTTATGAATATCCGGGAAGATATAAAAGATGGGCGATAGGTTTTGTCAATCCTCCTTTAGAAATATCTACTCGCGATCGCACTTTTAAAATTACCGCTCACAACGAACGAGGTTTGGTTTTACTAAATTATTTAGAAGAATTATTTCTAGATAAACCTTATATAGAAGAGATAAATCGAGAAGATAATTCTATTTCGGGTTCTATTAAACTAAGCACCCGGTTATTTTCTGAAGAAGAGCGCAGCAGACAACCATCTGTATTCAGCGTAATTCGAGAAATTATCTCTGCATTCTTCAGTCCGTTGGATGAAAATTTAGGACTTTACGGTGCTTTGGGTTACGATTTGGTATTCCAATTTGAACAAATGCCCAAGCAGTTGCAGCGGGAAGACGATCAAAGAGATTTAGTTTTATATTTACCCGACGAGCTATTTGTTGTTGACTACCATCTACAAAAAGCGTTTCGGATGCAGTACGATTTTGTGACTAAAAACGGTAGCACTAGAGATTTACCCCGTAAAGGTGAAAAGATTGATTACCGAGGAAAGCGTCTCAATGTAATTCAAGGTTCCGATCATGCTCTTGGAGAATATCAGCAACAGGTAACAAAAGCTCTCGATTATTTCCGACGCGGCGATTTATTTGAGGTAGTTCCCTCTCAATGCTTTTCCGAAACCTGCGAAAAATCTCCTACAGAATTATTCCGCACTTTGATGAAAATTAATCCCAGCCCCTATGGATTTATCTTTAATATGGGTGGGGAATATTTAATTGGTGCATCTCCAGAAATGTTTGTTCGAGTTGAAGGTAGAAGGGTGGAAACTTGTCCCATCAGCGGCACAATTAAAAGGGGAAAAACTGCGATTGATGATGCGGTACAAATTCAGAAGCTGCTCAATTCACGCAAAGATGAATCCGAGCTAACCATGTGTACCGATGTTGATCGCAACGATAAATCAAGAATTTGCGAACCCGGTTCTGTAAGAGTTATTGGTCGTCGTCAAATTGAATTGTACAGCCATCTGATTCATACAGTTGACCATGTTGAAGGCGTATTAAAACCAGAAGCCGATGCTTTGGATGCATTTTTAACTCATTTATGGGCAGTTACCGTTACCGGAGCGCCAAAACGCTCGGCAATGCAATTTCTCGAACAAAACGAACGCAGCGCTAGACGTTGGTATGGTGGAGCCGTAGGAGGTTTTAATTTTAGAGGTGGTTTGAATACTGGTTTAATTTTACGAACCATCCGACTCCAAGATTCAATTGCACAAGTAAGAGTTGGTGCGACTGTTTTGTATGATTCCGATCCAGAAGCAGAAGCACAGGAAACTTTAACTAAAGGTGCTGCTTTATTCCAAGCTTTGAATAGAGCATCTCATCAAGAAGTTGCTTTACCAATAGTTCCAGAATTTGGCATCAAAGAAGCAAAACCAGCAGCAGGTAAGAAAGTTTTATTGATAGATTACGAAGACTCATTCGTTCATACCCTCGCCAACTACATCCGTCAAACAGGTGCAACAGTCACAACATTACGACATGGTTTTCCCGAATCGGTATTTGACGAACAAAAGCCAGATTTAGTTGTATTGTCACCAGGCCCCGGAAAGCCAAGTGATTTTAATTTAGAAAGTGCGATCGCCGCTTGCAAAAAACGTCAAATTCCCATATTCGGCGTATGTTTGGGATTACAAGGAATAGTTGAAGCCCACGGTGGAAAGTTGGGAGTTTTGGATTATCCCCAACACGGTAAAACATCTTTGGTAAATGTAGTAGATAATTCCGTTGCTTTCCAAGACTTACCAGAAACCTTTGAAGTTGGTAGATATCATTCCTTGTACGCTTTGCAAGATAGTTTACCCAACGAACTAAAAATTACAGCCATATCCGCAGACGGAATAGTAATGGGAATCGAGCATAAAACCTTACCCATAGCTGCCGTACAGTTTCATCCCGAATCGATCATGACATTAGTTGGTGAAACAGGATTTACAATTATTACTAACGTAGTCCGTGAATTCACCTGTTCTGCTAAGAGAGTGGTTTTGGCTTGAAGAAGAGAGAGAGGGGAGATGGGGAGATGGGGAGATCGGGGGGGGTATTTAGCGAGCGAGACGCTCACACTACATACAATTAGGACAAGGAGTAGTGTCCGGATCTTGCTTCCCGATTGTTTTTTATTCCCAATCCCCTATGTTCAATTATCAATTCCCAAATTAATCAAAATGCTATTCCAATCAACAAAAACACTTACTATTCTCGATCGAATTGTCATTCATAAACAGCAAGAAGTTACTTTATTAAAGGAAAAACTACCTGCAAAATATTTAAAAGCTAAGGTGGAATTTACTGCTTTCCCAAAAAATTTCTTGAATCATTTACGTAGCCATCCGATTAAACCAAGTATTATTGCTGAAGTTAAAAAAGCTTCTCCTTCTAAAGGTGTAATGCGTGCCAATTTTAATCCCATAGAAATTGCTCAAGCTTACGAAAAAGGTGGTGCTAGCTGTATTTCTGTTTTAACTGACGAAAAATTTTTTCAAGGAAGTTTTGAAAATTTACGGTTAGTTAGAAAGAGCGTTAAATTACCCTTATTGTGTAAAGAATTCATTGTTGACCCCTATCAAATTTATTTAGCAAGAGTCAACGGTGCTGATGCAGTTTTATTGATAGCAGCTATTTTACCCGACGAAACGCTACAGTATTTTCTGCAAATGGTAGAAGCTTTAGATATGACAGCATTAATAGAAGTTCATACTTTAGAAGAACTTGATCGAGTATTGGCATTATCAAACGTACAATTAGTAGGAATTAACAACCGTAATTTAGAAAACTTTAACATTGATTTGAATACTACTAAAAATCTGCTAATTGAACGTCGGCAACAATTACAGAAATTAGATATTACAGTTGTCAGCGAATCCGGTTTACATACATCAGATGATTTAGCTTTTGTTAATAAATTTGGTGCTGAAGCTGTATTGATTGGCGAATCTTTAGTTAAGCAGGATGATGTTGAAAATGCGGTTAGGGAATTGGGCATTGGGCATGGGGCATTGGGCATTCAGAATAGTGAGGAGTGAGGAATTAAAAACAACCAGGGATTTGTTCGGCTCCCACTACAGATGTTTTCATAACTCCCTCTCTTCCTTTCTTCCTTAGCGCTCTCTGCGTCTAGTAAGGTTTTTTATCCATAATCAACTAATTCCTGCATAAACTTCAAATCTTTCCCCCTAAAAAAATAATAGAAATCCAAAATCCGTCTTGAAAAGTTTGATGGGACGGAAACCGATCCCATCAACTTTTCGCAAAATCTAAAATCTAAAATTGAAATGACTTCCATCTCCGAAAAATTTAAACATCTCCGCGCCGAAAACCGATGTGCTTTAATTCCATTTATCACTGCTGGGGACCCCGATTTAGAAACCACAACTGAAGCATTAGGAGTATTAGAAGCAAACGGAGCCGATTTCATTGAATTAGGTGTTCCTTATTCCGATCCGTTAGCAGATGGCCCGGTGATTCAAGCGGCAGCAACTCGCGCCCTGAAAAGGGGAACTCGTTTAGAAGATGTTTTGCACATAGCTCAGTCAGTTACTCGTAAAATCGAAGCACCAATAATCTTATTTACTTATTACAATCCGATTCTTAATTTAGGGATTGACCAATTTCTCAAAAGAATTGCTGAAGCTGGAATTAAAGGATTAGTCGTACCCGATTTACCCTTAGAAGAAGCAGACAATTTAATTCAGAGTGCCGAAACCGCCGGAATCGAAGTCATATTACTGGTGACTCCCAACACACCCGACGACAGAATCAAGGCGATCGCCCAAAAGTCTCGCGGATTTATTTATCTTGTCAGCGTCACCGGAGTTACCGGCGTGCGTTCCCAATTGCAAACACGAGTCAAAGATGTACTGCAAAACATCAGAAAATTTACAGATAAACCCATCGCCGTTGGTTTTGGTATATCCAGCCCAGAGCAAGCCCTTCAAGTAAAAGAATGGGGAGCAGATGCCGTAATTGTTGGTAGCGCATTTGTCAAACGATTAGGAGAATCCACACCATACCAAGGATTGCGAGCTATTACAGAATTTTGCGCCGAACTTAAATCAGTTACCAGTGAGCAGTTAGCAGTGAACAGTTAGCAGTGAACAGTTAGCAGTGAACAGTTAGCAGTGAGCAGTTAGCAGTGAACAGTTAGCAGTGAACAGTTAGCAGTGAACAGTTAGCAGTGAACAGTTAGCAGTTATTAATTATTCCCCATGCCCAATGCCCCATGCCCAATTACCAATTACCAATTACCAATTACCAAAATTATGTTATTAACAACCCAAAACACTTCAACAACACCTGACACTTTCGGTAGATTCGGAAAATTCGGTGGTAAATATGTACCGGAAACTTTGATGCCTGCTTTGACTGAATTGGAAACGGCTTATCAAAAGTACCGCAATGATGCGGATTTTCAAAAGGAATTGCAAGGATTATTACGAGATTATGTTGGAAGAGCAACTCCTTTATATTTTGCCGAAAGACTTACTCAACATTATGCTCGTCCCGATGGCACTGGAGCGCAGATTTACTTAAAGCGTGAAGATTTAAATCATACTGGCGCTCATAAAATTAATAATGCTTTGGGTCAAGTTTTACTCGCCAAACGCATGGGTAAACAAAGGATTATCGCCGAAACGGGAGCCGGACAACACGGTGTTGCAACTGCTACTGTATGCGCTCGATTCGGTTTAGAATGCGTGGTTTATATGGGCGTTCACGATATGGAACGACAAGCCCTAAATGTGTTCCGGATGCGGTTGATGGGTGCGGAAGTTCGTCCGGTGGAAGCTGGTACGGGAACTTTAAAGGATGCTACTAGCGAAGCAATTCGGGATTGGGTAACTAATGTTGAAACTACACATTATATTTTAGGTTCCGTTGCCGGGCCACATCCCTATCCGATGATAGTGCGGGACTTTCAAGCGATAATCGGTAAGGAAACTCGCAGCCAAGCAGAAGAAAAATGGGGTGGATTACCTGATATTTTACTAGCTTGTGTTGGTGGTGGTTCTAATGCAATGGGACTTTTCCATGAATTTGTTGGCGAGAAATCGGTACGGTTAATTGGTGTGGAAGCGGCTGGTGAAGGCATTGATACCGATAAACACGCAGCAACTTTGACACTTGGTAAAATAGGTGTTCTGCATGGAGCCATGAGTTTTGTTTTACAGGATGGAGATGGACAGATTATCGAGCCTTACTCTGTTAGCGCTGGTTTAGATTATCCAGGTGTGGGTCCGGAACACAGTTATTTTAAAGAGATTAAACGTGCCCAATATTACAGCGTCACCGATAAACAGGCTTTAACAGCATTTCAATTGATATCCAAATTAGAAGGAATTATTCCCGCTTTGGAAACATCTCACGCGATCGCCTATTTAGAAACTCTTTGTCCGCAGTTAACTGGTAATCCTCGAATTGTAATCAACTGTTCCGGTAGGGGTGATAAAGATGTACAAACTGTGGTGAAGTTATTACAGTGAGCAGCGAGCAGTTAGGAGTTAGGAGTTAGGAGTTAAAAGTTAACAATTATCTCCAATGCCCCGTGCCCCGTGCCCAATTACCAATTACCAATTACCAATTTTCAAAAATGCTTAAAAATTTTAAATTCTTCTTTCTTCTTTCTTCTTGCTTTTGTTTTGTTTTAGCGATATCTCCGGCTAAAGCAGAAGTAGAAAAAAACTCATCTGGGATGAGTCAAGTTACAAATGTTAACCAATTAAGCGATGTACAACCGACTGATTGGGCTTTTCAAGCATTGCAATCTTTAGTTGAACGGTATGGTTGTATTGCGGGATATCCCAACGGTACTTTTCGCGGCAATCAGGCGATGACTCGTTATGAATTCGCTGCGGGGCTTAATGCTTGTTTGGATAGAGTTAATGAATTGATTGCTGCTGCTACGACTGATTTGGTTAGTAGGGAAGATTTAGAAGTTTTGCAGAAGTTACAGGAAAATTTTAGTGCCGAATTAGCAACTTTACGCGGTAGGGTGGATGCTTTAGAAACACGTAGCGCAGAATTAGAAGCCAATCAGTTTTCTACAACTACTAAGTTGAGGGGACAAGCAATTTTTGCTATTAACGGTGGTGGTTTTAGTGGAGACAGTATTATTGATGCTACTGGAAGAACAGTTGCTAACGATGATCCTAATACTACAATGATATTCAGGGCTGGAATCGATTTGGACACCAGCTTTAATGAAACCGACTTATTAAAACTTCGTTTGGAAACGGGAAGCGGTATATTAGGGCCAAATGGACAACCCGATGGTGGTAGAGATAATGTAGCAGGTTTCTTGGAACCATCTTTCGGAAGTGCTTTGGATTATTCTATCAAACCCCCTACAGATAGAGATATTCAGTTATCGAGACTTTATTACACTTTCAAACCCAGTCAAGATATGGCAGTTACCATCGGGCCAAATATTCGTGCTGCCGACTTCGTAGACTTTAATAGTTACGCCCATCTCAGCTTCCGTGATTTTAGTACTCAAGCCTTTGTTAATAACTATGTAATGTTCCCCATCGAGTTTCCCAGTGCTGGTGCAGTAATTGATTGGAAACCCAACAGGGGAGCTTTTTCTGTAAGGGCTGCTTATACCGCAGCAGATCCAGCAAATCCCGGCAATCAAGGAGCAATTATTGGCAATACGCCTTTTATTAATGTACTGTATGATATCCCCAATCCTGGTTCACCTCCTGGAGAGGGAGGAGAGCGTGGTTTATTTGGGGATAATTATCAAGGTGTAGTAGAAGTTGAATTTGCACCTTCAAGAGATTTAGCTTTACGTTTGCACTATAGCGGTGGAGAAGTCTTTGATAACCGTTTTGACGCAATCGGAGCCAATTTAGAATTCACTGTTGCTAAAAAAGTAGGTATATTTGGACGCTACGGCTACAGTAATTATGACAATACTCGATTCGGCGATATTAGTCCCAATTATTGGATGGCTGGTGTTGCATTTAGAGACTTATTTATCAGAGGTGCTTTAGCTGGTGTTGCAGTTGGACAGCCTTTTATAGCCAATGAAGTCGGCAATTCAACCCAGACAAATTACGAAGCATTTTATAACTATCCAATTAGTCGAAACGTGCAAATTACACCAACAGTGCAAATAATTGATAACGCCGCAAATCAAGATGCTAACGGTACGATTTATACCGGAACCCTGCGAACGACGTTTTCTTTTTAGTTAGTAGTTAGTGGTTAGTGGTTAGTGGTTAGGAGTCAAGAATTAGCAGTTAATTTATTACAACTATTTATCTTTAAACTCCTAGCTTTAACCTTTAACCTTTAACCTTTGACCTTTAACCTTTGACCTTTAACCTTTAACCTTTAACCTTTAACCTTTAACCTTTGACCTGAATAGATGATTCAAACAAAATTAGAACAACAAACTTTAACTAAAAAATGGTCTGCAATTTTGCAACAATTACTTGATGGTAAATCTCTTGAAGTTTTTCAAGCTGCGGATTTAATGCAAGGCTGGCTAACCGAAAGTATTCATCCCCTGTATTCTGGTGCTATTCTCGCAGCAATTCAAGCGAAAGGAATTTCTGTAGAAGAATTATTAGGAATGGTTGAGGTATTGCGATCGCAATCTGTAAAACCTGTTTCCCACAATCTTGTAGGTGATGTACCTCTTATCGACACTTGCGGAACTGGTGGAGATGGAGCTTCAACCTTTAATATTTCTACAGCAGTTGCTTTTGTTACGGCTGCTTGTGGTGTGAAGGTTGCTAAACACGGTAATCGTTCTTCTTCGGGTAAAACTGGTTCTGCTGATGTGTTGGAACGTTTGGGTGTTAATCTTAAAGCCGATACCCAAAAAACTCAAGCTGCTTTAGAATCCGTGGGAATGACCTTTTTATTTGCACCAGATTGGCATCCGGCTCTTAAAAAAATTGCACCGTTAAGAAAAGCTCTCAAAGTCCGCACTGTATTTAATTTACTCGGCCCTTTACTCAATCCTTTGAAACCCACCGGACAAGTTATTGGCGTTAATAGTCCGGTTTTAATCGAAACCTTTGCTAAAGTACTTTATAAATTGGGAACTCGTCGCGGTATTGTACTCCACGGCAGGGAAAGATTAGACGAAGCTGGTTTGGGAGATAAAACAGATTTGGCGGTATTATCCAACGGAGAAATACAGATACTGGAATTAGATCCTCAAGAAATGGGTATTACTCCAGCACCAATTAGCAGCATCAAAGGTGGAGAAGTTGAAGAAAATGCAAATATACTAAAAGCTGTTTTACAAGGTAAAGGTACCCAACAACAGCAAGATGTTGTGGCTTTAAATGCTGCTTTGGCACTGTATGTTGGTGAGACACTTGCGGATAAAAGCGATTATATCCAGACTTTTGCAGATGCTGTAGGAATGGCCAAATATGCGATGAAAGATGGCGAACCTTGGCGGAAGTTACAGCAGTTAGCGGGGTTTTTAAAGTAATTGGATTTATACAACCTCAAATCTCCTCAACCCTCCTTATAAAAGGGCGGTTTTTTTTTAAGTACTTAAGCTACAGAATAATAGAAATAGGACTTACGCAGAAATCACCGAAAATACAATGTTCCAGGCATTCGAGATCCCCCCAACCCCCCTTTAAAAGGGGGGCTTGCGTAAGTCCTGAGAAATTCTAAACTGACTCTCAGTTTACAAGAAGTTGAAAGCGAGGTTGGATTCAAAGGAATATAAAAAGAACCGAAAAAATTTGAGTCATCGATGATTCTTCGCGCATCTAACCCAATCTACAACTTTACTCCAATCAAATCGGCTGTAATATGCTGATGATACAATGTTGGGTTACGACGCTTCGGTTAATTTGCTCATTAAAATCGATGATTCTTCATGCGTCTAACCCAACCTACAACTTTACTCCAATCAAATCGGCTGTAATATGCTGATGATACAATGTTGGGTTACGACGCTTCGGTTAATTTGCTCATTAAAATCGATGATTCTTCATGCGTCTAACCCAACCTACAACTATGAATGTGTTACTGTTCCCTATTCCCCATTTCCTACCCAAACAAAATGTTTAATTTATTTTGCACAAGTACTTAAATAAAATAATGTATTTCCGAATTATCCAAAGACAAATAAGTGAAGCTGAAGCTAAATTACTAATCCAAAGAATCAAAAACACACCAAATATAATGGGCTACAGTTTAAACGAATGGTTGAAAGCTCAAAATTTAATGGTTGCTGAAGATGAATATGGTAATTTAGCAGGAGTATGCTTGAATTATGTTTTAGATGAGAAATGGCATAAAATAGCAGCCTTATTTGTTTTAGATGAGTACAGAGGCATAGGAATCGGTAAATCTTTATTTTATAAATCTGTAGAAACGGCTTTAGAAACAGAAAAATATATATATACAAATAGTGCTAATCCAATTGTTATCAAAATGATGGATGCTTTGGGTTTTTTTAAATTTGATAGTTTAGCGAACTTTCCCAAGGAATATAGCCCAGACAAATTGTTGATTTATTCTCACAGTTTAAAATGGGTTTTAAATCCCTATAGAGTGCGGGAAATAATTCGGAAAAAACTGGTTTATGGGCTTCGGGAGCCTTTTGTTTACGGGATAAAAAGTTGAGAATTGGGTTTTGTGTTAAATAATAAGATTGAAGAGTTTTTTAGAAGATTATAGCTGTGAAGCATGAAATCTAATTAGATGCAAATCTACGATCGTATCTATTATATTTTAGACTACTTTAAGCGTTCGTAACTATTTAAACGGTAATTATACGGTCAGAATATTTAGTTTGTTAATATATAAAAATTAATATTAAAAATTTATATTTCTTTAACTTTTTATATTTAAACTCGTATATCTAATTAATCTATAGCTAATTCATGTATTCTCACTTATTTAATCAAAAATTTTAAGTAATTTTACTATTGGGTTTTCAATATTCATATAGTTAGCATATAACTTAATAAATAATTAGTTATATTTATAACTTTTGGCATAATAATTTATTCTTATGCTGCAAATATCCCATTTACCTATTGACTGAATCAATTTCAATTCAGTCTTAGTTTCTGCATGGCGATAGTATTTTTAAGTTGTAATAATTTCAGGGACATTAATATGATAATAATTTATGAAATTGAGTTTAATGTGTTTGGAGTAATCTATGAATTTTAGATACTTCAAGCATTGGTTGAGATATTTTTCAATTCAAAGTATTGTTGCTCTAATATCGATTTTTTTATCTACTGCATTGGCTCAAGCTGGTTCAAAAGGGTCAATTGACTGGATTGTAGTTGTAGATACTTCTGCTTCGATGCGCGGTGCGGGTGGAACCAAAAATATATTTAATCAAGTAAAAAGTTCGATTACTGAGTTTGTTAATACTGCTAGATTAGGCGATACAGTAACTATTTACAGTTTTGATAAAGATGTAACTTTACAGACTCAAAATATTCCTATTATAAGCAATTCAAACCGAGGTCAACTTAAACAAATAATTGCCTCTCTCAAAGCTGATGGTGTGCGTACTCATACGGGTAAAGCGGTGCAAAGAGCTTTGCAACATTCAGCTTTGTTAAATCAACGTAGTGATGCTTTAGGTCGCACTGTTAGCATATTATTTTTAACAGATGGAGTGGAAGACGTAACAGGTATTCCGAATCCCGTTCCGATTCCTGGTAATACTCAACTTTTGCGTCAGCAACAATGCAAACCCTATATATTTTTCGTATCTTTAGGATTAAAAGAACACGAAAAGCAGCTAAATAATTTTGCTAACAATCCAGCGCTTTGTGGAAAGGGACGGGTATTACGGGATCCTGGAGGAGTTGAGTTAAATCGACTGGCTCAAAATATTCGACCAGTATTAATAGAACCCAAGCTGGATGTTAATTTACCTACTATTAAATTGCAGCCAGTATCCCCCGGAACAATTACCGAAGCTTTCAATATTAATAGTATTAGTAATGTTAAGAATACGGTAAGTTTGCAATTGCAAGACCCGAAAAAAACGGGTATTCGCTTAGTTTCACCTAATGCCAGAATTGATTTAGCCGCGGATAAACCAACATCTATTCCCATTCAGTTAAAGATTCCAGCCGATGTACGTGGAGGTGTTAGTGGGTTGCGGTTGGTATTGGCAAGTGAAAACAAGGCGATCGCTCCTATTACCGTTGACTTACCTGTAACTATTAAAGCGAAACTGCTTCTTCAACCAACCTCGATAGATTTTGGTTCTGTGGAAGTCGGGGAAACAACTTCGACTCAAACTTTAATAGTTCGTAGCAATATATCTGGAAACGCGAGATTGCAGCTACAGAATCAAGGTATTTCTGTCGTACAACCGGATTCACCTGTATCTTTGCAAGTCGGAGAGACTAAAATTCCCGTTCAGTTGCAGGTTGCCGACAATAATTCTGAAGGCGATCGCACTTTCACCTTACAACTAATACCAGAAAATCCGATTGCAAGTCCTATAGCTGCATCGGTTCAATTAAATATCTTAATCCCACTCTGGCGAAAAATAATTACTTGGTCTTTATTACTACTGCTTCTATTGTTAATTGCCCTGATAGTAATTTGTTTGATTCAGCGTCAAACTCCTCTGGAATTGCTTCAAGATATCCGCAATCGTAAAAATTTAGAAGGAGCGCTGATAATCTTGGAACCACCGCCAAAATCCTCACAAGATGAAGAGATTAGTCTAACTAATCTGTATAAAAGTAAAGTATATTTGAGCGATTTAATACCAGTGATTGCTGCTACCGATTCTGATGCCGAGTTAGTTACGGTGAGGGAAGCGGGTAAAAAGAATATCGATTTACGTTGTTTAAAAGGTAATATTTTTATCAACAGTAAGGAGGTAACTACAGATGAACTTTACGATGAGGACATAATCGAAATTGGTAACGTTAAGCTCCAATTTAACTGGATTGAGCATCAAAGATAGACAAACTTTTATATCAAACTAACTTTTAAATAATCATCTCAAAGGAGAATTTATGTCACGTCCTACAGTTGTATTTCGTCCTACGGTTGTCATTGGTTTAGGTGGTACGGGTTATGAAGTTGTACTTAAATTGAAAAAGCGGTTCATCGATGTTTATGGTTCGGTACCAGAAATCATTCAGTTTCTTTCTATCGATACCACTGAAAATATTCAGGAGCGCGAAAAATCCCCCGATGGTAATAAGGTTGTCCTAGAACCGAACGAACTTTATGCTATATCTGTAGCAAATCCATCCCGTCTACCAAGCAACGAACACATTGATGAATGGTGGCCTAAACAAATTCCCGTAAGTGCGATTATTAACGGTGCCGGACAGATTCGCGCCAGAGGAAGGTTAGCGTTATTTGCTAAAGTTGGCGATATTAATAGTTTGATCGGTCAAGCAATTAATAAAGTACGCGGAATTCGCACCAGCAAACAGGCATTCTGCGAAAACTTTCAAGTTTCCAATCGCGATGGTGTGGAAGTTTTTATTGTTGGTAGTTTGGCAGGTGGAACTGGTAGTGGTACTTTTTTAGATACAGCATTTTTAGCACGGCAATATCTTAATAGCTTCTCGAATATTACGGGAGTCTTTGTTTTACCCAGAGTTTTTTCCAACCTTGGTCAAACTCAGATGGTAAAATCTAATGCTTACGGCGCTCTCAAAGAAATCGAACATTTTTGGAATTTATCACCGTCTAATGCGCTTGAGATTGATTACGGTATTTCCAAGGTAAAATGCGATCGCCCTCCTTTTGATGCGGTGTTTTTGATTGATGGTATTAACAAAAAAGGTACTGTAGTCAGCCGTCCCGACGATTTGCAGAATTTAGTTGCAGATGGCTTATATATTCAAATTGGCTCTCAAATTGGTCTTGATGCTGCTAACGTTGCCGATAATATTCGCGCTTATATGGCGACTGGGGAAAAAGTTAGAGGTCGTAATATTAACTACTGTAGTTTCGGTTTTGCTACCTTAGCTTTACCCGTACATCAGTACGAACGCATGATGCTGGAGGATGCTTATAAATTGCTCAAGCATCACTTGATTGCATCTACCCCTATAGATTTTGACATTGAAATAGAACGGTTTTTACAAGAGTGCAAGTTGGGAGAAGCGAATACTGTCCTGAATACTTTGACTGAAAGTAAGGGTGGGGGACAGATAAAACCCGAATTTAGAATTGGTCAAATGCGCTTCGAGCGGACAGCTTTGACGACTATACAAGAACTATACAAGCGGCAGTTTGACAAGATTGAGCAACAGACGGCTAGAGAAATCGGAATGAATTTCTATAATTTAGAACAAGCTGCAACTGCTGCTATCTCTACTTGGTGGGAACGCGGTATCAACCGTGCTAATGGGATAAATTATGCGCTGCAATTTCTGACCAAACTTTCCTCGCAACTTGATGAATTACAGCAGAGCGTACAGCGGAAGTCAAAAGAAGCGGAGTCTAGTTTTAATGTTTTGAAATTAGATTCACAAGAAGAAAAAATTAAAAAAGCCGCAGAAGCTTTTTTTGGAAACAAGAAGGCTATTCAAACTGCTTGCCAGAGATACAAAGAGCGAGTCGATCAAAAGTGGAAGATGTATTTACATTGGAAGCGTTGCGATAAAGCAGCCGAACTTTACGGTGTATTGCGAACCAAAGTAGAAGAAAGTCAGGAAAAGTGCCGTTTAATTAATAGCAATTTAGATAAAGTTTACCGCGATATCCAGCAGATTTACAGTTCTCGAAACGGTCAAGCAGCAAACGACAATCCTTTTATTCATACCATTCAACGTGCCAATCTGGAGTCGAAACGACCATCAATTACTGGTGAAGACTTTATCCGTTGGTATCGAGAACAGTCTCAAAGCTTGACTAGCTGGTCTGAGAAGAAAGCTGAAGAGGTCAAAAAAGAAATCATTGCATTTTTAAATGAAATTTACCGCCCTCTTACCAACATGAGCGTTGAAGAGGTTTTGGCAAATAGCAATCCAGAAGATGCAGGAACAGATTTGGAACAGCTTGGTAAATTAGCAGTTCCGCTGTGGCAGTATGAAGAATCGGAAATTCCGACTCAACAGCAGCACGTCATTAATGAATTTTATTACTACGGAGTTGAGAGTAATAATACAATTTTCAGCAATCCTCCGCTTTCAAGTCGATTACCCAAAGGAAGAGAGAATCCTTCTTTTGTACCGACAGGGGAAGCTCATAAAATTACCTTGTTTCGGGTGGAAGTAGGTGTTCCTTTATTCGCTTTCAATGGCATGAAAGAGATGGAATTAGCTTACTTAGATCCGAATAAAGTGTTCAAGCATTTAGATCGCAACTGGACTAATTTACCTAACTTAATTCCTCCCGAAGACGACGGTGGAGCCTTACGCTGGTTTGCTTTAGCTTTAGCACCCAATCCGTATAAAATAATCGTCAATCAGAGAAGGGAATATCTAATTTATACAGATCAAGCGCGAAGATCGGAGAACGGACTTTTACTTTTAGGTGGCGATCGCAAATCAGCATTTAAAGCTTTCAAAAGTAATTTACCTTTAATCAAGGAAATTTCTGACAAAGTTGAGAATATTACCTATGAAAATGAAGATAATGCCAAATCGGTTTTAGAAGATTATATCAACTATCTAAATAGGGTTTTAAGCGGGGGTAGAGTTGATTCCCAAATAAAAGAACAGGTAGAAATGGAAATCCAGGAAATTGAATCATACCTGGAAGATTTAGATGTAATTATCTAACGGGAATAATTTACTCTTCAGTTAGTGTTATCATGCCAAAACCAACTATATTAATTGCACTCGATCCTCATAGTGCCGCTTTTTGTAACGCCATTAAAGGGCAACTTCAAGAATTAAATAATGTCCAAAGCCGTTTAATTCAAATTTATACTTTAGATCGGGAAAATCAAGCTTTTAGCTTTAGTTCTGAGTTAAATAATGCAGATAGCAGTTTTGATTTAGAGAAAACTAATAGCAAGCAAATTTCTGTCTCTCAAATCAACGCTGAATTTAATAAAACTACTGATACGCTGCAAACTGAACTGATTGATTTAATCAAAACTGCGACTCAATCGGAATCAGCAATTGATTTGAAACGTCAAGGAGTAGAAATTAGCAGCACCCATAGAATCTTTCTCATGATGTCAATTAGTAACCCTGAAGTTAGGGGATTTGTTTTTGACTTAGTGCGGTTGATTCGCTGGTTATTTAATAAATACTTTACACACATTCCTTACAGCTTAGAAGGTTTATTATTATTACCGGGATTATTTACCCAAGTCACAACCCCTGATTACGGTACAGCCTACGCTTTCCTCCGCGAGTTAGATGACAAAATGAGTGGTGGAAGTACATCGACTCAAAAAATACCACCTTTTAATAACATCTGGCTGTGCGATGAACGAATTGGTGGACTAAAAGATAATTTAACCAGCCATGCGGATGCTTTCACAGGCTTTCTCACCGTGGAAGCTGAAACAAATAATCTACTAATTGGTACGCAAAAAGTCCGAGGAAAACTTCCCGCATACAGTGCTTTTGGCTATGGAGAACTGTTTTTCCCCAGCGAAATAGTTATTAACCGTTTAAGTGCTTCTTTAGCTGCCGATATTTTAGCTCGGCAGTTTTTACCCCAGGCAAAATCTACTATAGAAGTAAATCGTAAATGGTTGTTAGATACCAAAGAATTCATCCTCAGCGAAGATTTTAGTAATGCTTTTCTCGAATTAGAAAGAGACAACGGTAAACCAGTTTGGCAAGATTTTAACCCGCGTATTAATCTGCGTGCTGGAATGGCGCAAGATTACGGCATAGAATTACAGCGTGCTTATAAGCAATTTGAAAATAAAGAATTGCTTTCCTACAAACGGACATTAGAAAATTCTTGCAAACAAATGCAGGCATCACTAACCGCCTTTTTAGATAATAGAATTAATCATTATGCCGATGCGACACCTAAAGGCTTAGATGAAGCAGTTACATTATTAAATCTTCTGACTTATTTATATTTAGAACTGCAAACCGATTCTATTAACGAAGAACCTCAAAATCTAATTACCGAACTGCGGGCAGCAGAAGCATTTCTTGATTCCAAATTAGAAGTAAAAATCGATAAAGAAAACACTAAAAATTTACTGAATCAAATTTATTGTTTGAGATTGCAGCGGCAACAATTACAAGATAATTTAGCTCAAACATATTCAGAAGAACTACAGCAAGAAATTCAAACAATTCAGGAACAGTTAAAAACTGTTATTGATGAATATCGTCAAGCGTTAAATTTAGAAATCGAACAAACTCGACAAATTCGTTTTGCGGCAATTACTCACGTTCGCGAAGAAGCACATAACGCTATTAATGCCAATATACAGCATCTAAACGCTGCTGAAAATCAACTCGAAACAGCTACAGATAAAAGAAATGAACTAATAGAAGAAGAAAATATTTTCCGCAAACAGTATTTATTTATTTTTCCTACATTTATTGCCGTCGCTTTAGTTAGTATATTAATAATTACTGGAATTTTTAGTCAATCAACATTGTGGCTATTATTGCAAAGATTTTGGGGCAATTTAGTTACTTACTTGTTAGGAAGTGCGGTAGGCATTTTAGTTTACTTAGGCATTATTTGGCTGAAATATAGTAGTAAAATTCGCCATCGGCTGGCAAAGATTCACAAACAAATTAAACGATTAGAAAGTAGTTTAAAAGCAAGCGGTGTAGAATTGCGTCGCAGCTACAACGAACAATTAAAATTAGAGTATGATCTTTACGCTCAAAAACTTCGCATTGAAGCTTTAAACTATTTAATTAAAACAACCAAACAAAGAGCAAGTACTTTACGTCAATCTCTTGCTAATTTCTCAGAATTACATAAAAATTTAGTTCAACAACGCGAACAATCTACAACAAAGTTTAGCGAAAATCGCCTCGCAGTTTTAACTGATGCCGATATAGATGCTTATTACCAAAATTTTCTGACAAAATTTCCAACCGAAAAATTCACTCAGCAAGTAGTAAGTCGTTCTAAATCGTGGAAAATTTCTAGAGAAGAATTTCAAAATCAACTTATCCCCTTCACTCGTCAACAGTTCGAGCAGTTAAGTAATTTATCAGTTACTCAAGTATTAAAGCAGTCGGAAATAATTGCAGAAAACACTGCGAATATACGATTAAATCAACTATATGATAGCGCTAACCTACTAGTGCGAATTCAAGATATCGATGCGAACTTAAATCCAACTTCTCAACCAGAAACTACCCTCTGGGTGTGCGCTGAAGATAAAGAAGAAATGTTTGAAACCTACAGTCGCTTTAGTCGGACTTTAACTGCTTTAGTCGCTGAAGACAAACGTAGATTATGTATATTAACCCGTTCCTTGGGCTTTCCGGCTTACTTTCTCAGTCAAATTGAATTTTACCGCGACTGCTACGAGCGTACCCAAAGCGAACAAATAGAACCAGATGACATTCCCGATTTAATCCCAGACGAAATAGGCTCAAACAAAGAATTGAAGCTAGCCTATCAAAACTTACTATTGGCGATCGCACTTGGGTTAGTATCTCAAAATACTCAAAAAGATTATCAGTTCAACGGTGAATTAATTGGTAAAGATAGAGAACAAATTAGCCAAGCTTTAGCAAATGAATTTAATCTGCAAGAAATATATGAAGAAATCAAAGAAAGTATTGAAACATTCGATCGCGATTTGATTTATGAAAAATTACAAACATTAGTCGCGTCTACCAAAGACTTAACTCGTTACGAACGTAAAATTTTAGATAATCTTCTTTCGGAATATAATCCTTTGAATTAATACTTTTTTTAGGTGACGAAATAATTTATATATATGTTGCGGATAAACTAGTTTAAAAAATATCTATCAAGTTTAATGATAAATACCTGTGCAAAATTAATTAAACATTTGTTCTAGCTAGGCAATAGGGAACGATTATATAACTGAGTAGTAATTATATAAAGAATGCGGGCTTAAGTACTTACGATAACCAAAAAAATTTAAAAAGCAACGATGACTATCGACCACGACCGCTTATTTAAAGAACTAATTTCGACATTTTTCATAGAATAACACTTATTTGAATTTGAATGATACGGAAGAACAAACCTTTCAAGCAGCAATAAGTACAATGTGATTAGATCAAAGGGAGAAATATATGGAAATTACTACGAGTTGAGAATCAAAAGGTGCCCAACAGACAATTGTCGAAACACCGTACCAAATAATGAGATTTAGTAAAATAAAGTTACATAAGCAAAAACACCTTTAGCAAATAAATTCCTAAAGTCAGGAAAAAATAATCTTAGAAAATTTGTAATAAAAGTAACTTCGATAACTTATTAACATCAAAAGTATAAAGATTATTCATATTTTTTGCCAAGAGAGAATATTTACTTAGTTTGATATTTTATATACTCCATTTTAATCCTTACACTAAAGTTGTGACATTTTTTTAACGTCACCATGCTGCTTAAAACAAGCTTTATGTCAAGTTTTTAACTTGCTAGAGTCTAAAATGTGACAAAACAAGTCAAGCAACTGCCGTTATTAGCGTTCTTAGCTTACGATTGCGGCAATAATTAGATCGAAATCAAAAAAATCATTGCAAATTTTTTAATATCAAACCAGAATTAAATTACTAGAATGACACTGAGGTTATTAGTAATTATTGCGACATACAAATATATTTTTATCTTTAAATTAAAACCCGTTTATTAAGTCTTAAATAATACAATTATTCGCGCTTTTACTAAATAAATGGATACGCTATACTAAGGTGTAACAAGCATAATTTTGCGCTTACAGGATTATTTCCTCAACCGCAATTTCTATGAAATTCTATGACTAACCTATGGACTTCTGCCAAACACGCTTTATCGTACTTAGCACAAGCGGATAACATTCCTCATCGCACTGAAGGTGAAGCAGTGCTATTGGAGGAAGTTCCTAAAACGGTGAAGCGTATTCTCGATTTGGGAACTGGGGATGGACGCTTGCTAACATTACTTAAAATTGAACGTCCAATGGTTTCATCTGTTGCCCTGGACTTTTCACCAACTATGTTAGAAGCGGTAAAATCTCGCTTTCAAGATGATTCTACGGTGGAAGTTATTGACCATAATTTAGATGAAACTTTACCTGAGTTAGATACTTTTGATGCTATCGTTTCCAGTTTTGCTATACATCATCTCAGCCACCATCGCAAACGTTCGCTTTATGTAGAAATATTTAATTTATTGCAGCCCGGAGGTATTTTCTGCAACTTAGAACACGTTGCTTCTCCAACAGTTCGTTTGCATGAAAAGTTTCTCAAAACGATAGATAGAACACCATCAGAAGACGATTCATCCAACCAACTTTTAGATGTAGAAACTCAATTAAAGTGGTTGCGGAAAATTGGCTTCGAGGATGTGGACTGTTATTGGAAGTGGCTAGAATTAGCGCTACTAATTGCATTAAAACCAAAATTATAACCAGCGATTCGGTGCAGTGAATGAATTTAATTTGGCTTTTATTAAAGGCTTCTTGGTTGCAAGTGGCGATCGCCGTTTTTACAGGTTTGGTGAGTGGTGGAACTACAGCTCGATTAATTGCGTTGATAAATAAAGCTATTAGCGAGGGGTTTCAATCTTCAAATACTTTCGGTGACTTGGTTTGGCAATTTCCAACTTTGGCATTGATAGTAGTTGTTAACAGCATTATCTCCCAAGTTTTACTGATAAATCTTTCCCAAGAAGCCGTCTATCAGTTGCGGTTGCGTTTGAGTCGAGGAATTTTATCTTCTCAACTACGACATTTAGAAAAATTAGGCACACCGCGTTTGTTAGCAACCCTGACAGAAGATGTCGCAACGCTAAACGCTACAGTCTACGCAATACCTTTTATCTGCGTGGATCTTGCTATTATTATCGGGTGTTTGCTTTATTTATCATTCCTATCGAGTACGGTATTTACTTTTACCGTCGGCTTTGTAATGATAGCCGTTGGCAGTATTCAATTATTAATAAACAGAGCCAGTGGTTATTTAATTTCAGCGCGAGATGAACAAGATCGTTTACTCAAACATTTTCGCGCCATCACCGAAGGTATTAAAGAGCTTAAACTTCATTCTGCTCGCCGTCAAGAGTTTTTTGAAAACGAATTGCAGCATAGTGCGGGCATATGTCGCGACCAAAATTCAGCAGCTTTATTAACCTTTTCGATTTCTACTGGATGGGGAAATTTATTATTCTTCGTGCTTGTAGGTTTACTGCTATTTGTATTACCCCAAGTAGCGCCAATTTCCCCCGCAGTTCTGTCAGCTTATATACTTACAGTTACTTATTTAATGTTGCCCATGCAGAGCATATTAGATAAGTTACAGGCTTTATCTAAGGCTACCGTAGCTCTACAGAAAATCGAAAGAATGGGTTTGGTATTAGCTGGTAATAAAGAAAATTATATAGAAAAGCAGGATAAAGATACAAAAACATTTTCCAAGTTAGAGTTAAAACAAGTTGTTCATGCATATCCAGGAGAAGAAGAAAACCGCTTTAGTTTAGGCCCGGTTGACTTAACCTTTAAGCCGGGAGAAATTGTATTTATAGTTGGTGGTAATGGTAGCGGTAAATCGACTTTAGCCAAACTAATTACCGGATTATATATTCCTGAAGCAGGAGAAATCAAATTAGACGATAAAGTTATTACCGATGATAACCGGGAATGGTATCGCCAACACTTTTCGGTGATATTTTCAGATTTTTACTTGTTTGAAAAACTGTTAGGAATGGATAAACCAGCCTTAGACGAACAAGCTCAAGAATATCTAAGACAGTTAAAAATAAATCATAAAGTAACAATAGAAAACGGTCAATTATCAACCACCGAACTTTCCCAAGGGCAGCGAAAACGTCTAGCATTATTAACAGCTTATTTAGAAAACCGTCCGATTTACCTCTTTGATGAATGGGCATCCGATCAAGATCCAATTTTTAGAGAAATTTATTACAAAGAAATTTTACTTAATTTGAAAAAACGCAATAAAACAGTATTAGTAATCAGTCACGACGATCATTATTTTCACCTTGCAGATAGGATAATCAAATTAGATTACGGAAAAGTTGAATACGATAAAATTAATGCTGAATTAAGTATTGGGAATGGGGCATTGAACATGGGGAATAGGGCATAGGGGATTGGGCATTGGTAATTGGTAATTGATAATTGGTAATTGGTAATTGGTAAACATCTGTGTTGGGTTTTACTTTGTATTGCTTCGCAACGCTTACGCTAACAACCCAACCTACAAATACTAACTCCTAACTCCTAATTCCTAACTATTCTCCATGTCCAATCCCCAATGCCCTATTCCTAAATTCAGTTAAAATACATGAATGACAAACAAACACCTAACAATCAAACAACTCACGCAAGAAGTTGGCGGTGGTTTGACTCCCAGGATGGTTAGGCATTATCACAAGTTGGGGTTACTACCAGAAGCACAACGTTCCTCCGGTAATTATCGTCTGTATACTGATGCCGACGTGCAACAGTTGCGGCGAATTTTGGCGTTGAAATCTCAGGGTTTTCAATTAGAAGATATACGTCAATTGTTGGATTCTCCGGGGGTGATGAGTTTTGATGCTTTGGCTTCCCAATTACAGCAACAATATCATTCGGTTACGGAGCAGTTAGCAAAATTGCGACAAACAGCGTCGGCTTTAGAAGAATTTTTGCAAAGAGATAAGCACTTTCAAGATACGCAGTTACAAGCGTTAGAACAATTAAAAAAAATAGAGATAGAATCCGCTTTTGGATTGCAAGAATTGGATAAACTTTGGGATGGTTTGGATGCAACATATAACATCCAACCTGAAGATTTTAGCGAGTCGCTGCAAAAAATATTGCCGGATTTATCGAAGAAAAACGAAATTGAAAAAGATTTGCTTTCTAAATTGGTGTTTGCTTGTGGTGATGTCAGTTTAGTAAATTTCCTACGGTTGAGTAAAGATGCAATAGTTGCAGCCAGACATAATCTCAAAGCCGCTACAGAAATTGTTGCTGATGTTTCCCCGGTGGTAGCAGTACTCGACCATACGCGAATTGCACATTTAGGCGCAACTGTCAAGACTTTAATTGACGACCCCCACATTCACAGCGTTGATGAAGCAGAAAGAAAGTTTTGGCAAGATAAGGAATGGTTAGAAAAGTTAAAGCAGTTAAAACCGGGCTGTATTTTAGTTATTGGTTATGCACCATCGGTGTTAATGTCGGCTTTGAAATTAGTAGAAGAAGAACAATTAAAACCATCTTTAATAATAGGAATGCCCATCGGCTTCAATCATGCTCCAGCAGCGAAACGCCGTTTAATGCATTCAAACGTAGAATATATTACCACCGTGGGAACTCTTGGTGGTGGAATGTTAGCGGCTGTAGCTTTAAATGCTTTGGTAGGCTCGCTGATTGAAAGGCCAGATTGTCATTGTTATTTGAGGCATCATCAGTGAGCAGTTAGCAGTGAGCAGTTAACAGTTGTTAAAATCTCAACAGTAATAAAGTTCGTAGTAAGGACTTTAGTCCTAAGTACAAAAACTAAAGTTCTCACTACAAAATTTACTATACATTCAAATCTTGCATTGCTAGACGAATTTGTTCAATACGCCTTTTATTAACTCCTAAGTCAGATTCTCCCACGCGAGATGCAGAACGAACATGAATCACGTTTTCATCAGTGGGGAAATAAAATTCTACATCATCAGTAAACTTAAAAATTCTGCTTTTGGAAAGAGCGTGAATGTAATTATCAGTTTCTTCTACAACTTCTGTGCGAGGAACAACCGTAAGAACTTTGAGTAAAGTTTCTTTGGCTTTATCGCGATCGCCATGATAGGGAATCGGATCGATCGCGTGCTTTTCGTCACCATTTTGACTGACAACGCAATTCGGGGAAGTTGGGCAAGAAGTAAGATGATTTTCATTAATACCTACCGCCAAAGTTTGTTCGGGGAAGATAAAAACACCAGTAAAACTTAGAAAAATTACGCAGACAGTAGCAAGAAGATGAGATATTAATGACATTAAATAATTACTCCTCAAGGTTTAGATTAATTACCTCGATCATTTTCCGCTATTTTGGGTGTTTGTTGCTAAAAACCTCACCCCCTTCCCCTCTCCTTATCAAGGAGAGGGGTGTAATGATTCGCTATCTTCCTTTCTGTTTAATAAGGAGAGGGGCAATACTGCTTGGTTAAAAGGAGATCCTCCCTAACCCTCCTTAGAAAGGAGGGAACTAAGCCCCCTTTTTAAGGGGGTTTGGGGGATCTAACGATTGCGTTCAATTCCTTAACCGAGCAGTATTGAGGAGAGGGGTGTAATGATTGGCTATCTTCCCTTCTCCTTAACAAGGAGAGGGGTGTCCGTTAGGACGGGGTGAGGTTTCTAAATTCTTATTCGTAGCGTATTTATAAAATGAAATTAGGTTCGGAAAATACGCTGAAGAATTAGTCTAAAGTATCTTTGACATTATTAACAGCATCTTTAAAAGCATTCTTTGTCGCATCTACTGCGCCTTTAGTACGTGCTGCATCTTCGTTAGCGCGTTTTTGAATTGTTGCTGCATCTCTGTTAGCTTTACGCTCTAAGAAATTACCGCTTCCATCTGTTGCGTCTTCAACTCTATCGGCATTATTCTTAGCGGTGGTTTTAACTTGATTTTTTACATCATCAATAAAACCTTTAGTGTTTGCAGCGTCTTCGCTTGCTTTCTCTTTAGCATCACCACCCAAACCAAATATAGCTAAAGTAGGATTGTTTGCTGCCATTGCAGGGTTATTAGCGAAAAATCCAAATGTCGCAGTCAAGCAAAACATTGCTATAGCTAAGAAACGACCGATTTTAGTAAGCTTTGAGGTTAAAAATGTTGATTTCATTGAATATTTTCTACCTGTAGATTTAGCATTCTATTTTTAATCGATTTTTGTCAACTGACAGAACTTTCCTTTGGTAGAAATTAATTGATTAAGAAGGCTGAGATTTTAGTGATGATACTCTGACTTTTGGTTAAAGATTACGGTTTTTAGAGGAATTTATAGCGGTTGAAACCGCTGCTACACAAGCAAAGTCCCTCCGGGTAAGGCTAACGCCTCGCTTCGAAGTCCGCGCTTTTTGGGGGAACGCCACTTGCTACAACCGAGGGGACCGTGCGGGTTCGCAGTGGCTCCGGAAACCGACACCCCCAACTAGTCTCACCACCTGCGTGGACTGGGTTATAGATGATTAATTCGCGAATTTTGCGGGATATGCTGCATTCACGTCACGATAATTGTGCGTTACGGCATTTCTTAATTCATCGCTTCAGTTCAAATTGACTCGTGCCGTAATGCACCCTACAAGTTAAAGTTGGAGTATTTTAGGTTTATGGAATCCTATAGTTAATGATGCTTAAAGTAGTTACAAGAATGGTACGTTACGGCATTTCCTAATTAATCGCTTCAATTCAAATTAATTTGTGCCATAACACACCCTACAAGCTGATAATTGATAACTGATAATTGATAATTGATTCACCCTCCTCCAACAATCGTAACTATTTCCAATCTGTCATTTGGCTTTATTTTTGTATCTTCCCAATATTGACGATGCAAAATTTCGCCATTATACTCGACAGCAACAAGGCGAGGATTATATCCTAATTGCACGAGTAAACCGGGTAAATTAGTTTCTGCAAAACAAGTACGGGTTTCTCCGTTTACTTGCAATTCAAGACTGTTCATACACCTTCGATTTACTAGTTACTGTTTGAGGGCGATGCAGTTGAGATAGAAAATATTGCGTTACTAAGGTTGGTTGTTCTGCTTGCATGATGCTTCGCACTACCGCTACGCGACTTGCTCCAATTTCTACCACATCATTAAGATTATTGGGATCTATTCCACCAATCGCAAACCAGGGTATCGGACAATTTTTTGCGGCATAGCTCACATATTGCAAACCAACTGCTGGCTTACCTTCTTTTGTCGGAGTTTCGTAAATTGGCCCAACACCAACATAATCGGCACCTTCGGTAATTGCCCTTTGCATCTCGTCACTATTTGTGGTAGAACGACCTATCAACCTATGAGGACCGAGTAAATTACGAGCTACAGATATAGGCATATCTTGTTGTCCTAAATGCACGCCATCGGCATCTACAGCTAAAGCCAAGTCTACACGGTCATTGACTAAAAACAAGGCATCATAATCGTGACATAGTTGACAAAGCTTTCTAGCTTGTTCTAAACGAACAGTATCATCGCCTGTTTTCTCCCGATACTGTACCAGCGTCAGTCCACCTTTAAGGGCTGCTTCTACAGTTTCCAGTAAATGTTCGCTCCCGGAGGTGACTAAATACAAACGCGATCGCAAAAGTTGCTGATATCGAGCAAAGCCCATCAAATTACTTTCGAGGGTATAAACTCGATAGCGGATTTGCTTAAATGCTTTACCCATACCGACACTGTAAAGCTTTCCGTATTCTTCCAGCACCCGCACGGCTTCTTCTACCCGACAAAAATTAGCCTGCAATAAGGATTTGACGCTTTCGCGCTGTTCTTCCTGCGGATGACTTAATTCCGTACCCGTATCACCCGGCGTATTCCGAGCTGCTCTTAAGTCGGCTGTATGCCATTTTGCAACTTCTTGCCGTAAGTGCTTGCATTCCCGAGTAAATTCGCTATTGTCCAAACCAAAGCGACACCATTCCTCGATAATACGCAAACCTTCACGAGTACGGTCTAAATTCGCATCTAATATTCGCAGAACAACTTGCTGTACTTGCTCTTTTTGGCTGTATGGCTCGACCATTACAACAACTCCATCATTGCTTTCATCGTAACAGTCAGCCTGTTTCATGAACAAAATGTTGTTTTCATCGTTGATTTTTTTCTTAAATTGCTTTGTATTAAAAGTAGTTACCTTCGTCATGGTATCTAGGATTTGCAATTTCAGCTCCTAAAAATTTAAATCCATCAAGAATGTATCACAATATACTTGTTTTTATAAATTAAAATCTAGAATACACCCGAAGACGGTCACTTTAAGTGCAACTCGTGTATCAAAATACTTGAAAGCCCTTATCTATGTCAGTTGAAGACGAATAATATTCCGCCGTCAAAACACTTTGTAAAAGCCTTTAAATCATATTTCCTCCCTCGAATCTCTTATGCGTACTTATTCTATCTATTCAGTTCTATTTATTACAGCTAGTTTAACTAGCTTAACTACGGCTTTACCAAGTACAAGCTCAAATATTGCCGTTGCTCAAATATCGTCCATGTCAAAGGACAAAATCATCAGTGAGAATTCAATTTCTCAGGTTAATGTACTGTTTGTCAACCCAAGTATCGGAAATGACCAAAAGACAAATGGCAGCGAAAGTACTCCGTTAAAAACGATTACTCAAGCATTGCGAATTGCTAAGGATAATACGGTTATTAAGCTTGCTAAAGGTACTTACAGCGCCGAAACGGGAGAACAATTTCCCTTAATTCTTAAACAAGGCGTTTCTATTGAAGGAGATATTAGCGATCGAGGCAAGGAGATTATCATTCAAGGGGGTGGTGAATATCTCAGTCGCTATTACGGCAGCAAAAACATTGGGATTGTTGCTACTGGAAACTCAAAATTAGCTGGTGTAACGGTAACTAATCCTAATCCTCGCGGTTACGGTATGTGGATTGAATTAGATCGTCCAGTATTAGAGCAAAACACTTTTACTGGTTCCACTCAAGATGGAGTTGCAGTGATGGGTAAAGCAGCCCCCAAAATTCACAACAACTATTTTTATCAAAATGGGGCTAATGGGATTACAGTTTCAGGAAAATCTCAACCTGAAATCAAGGAAAATATCTTTCAAGATACCGGCTTTGGGATAAATATTGCTCAAAATGCATCCCCTCAAATAATTAGTAACAAAATTTCACACAATAGAACCGGCATTGTAGTTCAAGCTGCTTCTCGTCCCGTTTTACGAAATAATTCTATCTTTAACAACAAAGAAGATGGCTTAGTTGTAATAGCTGCTTCAGTGCCAGATTTAGGTAACTCATCCAATCCAGGTGGCAATCAATTTAACTTTAACGGGCGCTATGACATTAACGCCAAAGCCGCCAAACAAGAAGTAGCTGCTTACGGCAATACTTTAACTGACAGTCGTGTCGCCGGAAAAGTAAACCTAACAGCAACTGCTGCACCAGCAGAAGCCCAATCTCAACTACCAAGGCGATTACCCACATTACTCCAACCCAGAGTAACTTCCCAAAAGCCATCAGCACCGCAAGCAGAAGAATTCAATTACGTACAGGTGCAGCCAGATACAATCGAATTCACTGCGCCACAAGCACCTCAACCTATAGCACCAAAGCCATCAGAGATTCGGGCAAACACACCCTCATTACCAGCATTAAACCCAGCCCCTGTAGGTGAATCAGCGCTTTTATCCATACCTACAGCTAGAATTCCAGTAAGTAAAAATGGCAGTGGAAATTTACCAGCACCAATAGTTTTCAGCAATCCCGCAACCAATCAAAATCCACCTCAAAGACAAGCAAGAACAACTCAAACATCGAGTTACCGGGTGATAGTCGAAGCAGTTACCCCCAGACAGCAGGAACTAGTAAGATTCATCGTACCCGACGCATTCCGCACCACCAGACGAGGAAGAAGAGTAATGCAAGCAGGGATATTCGACAATCGCGATAAAGCCAACAACTTAATCAAAATATTCAAAAACAACGGATTGAAAGCCAGGATTGAGCAGTGAGCAGTGAGCAGTGAGCAGTGAAGAGTTAGGAGTTAGGAGAGTCACTCATGTCCTTACGGACACGCTGAGCCGCACGCTCCGCGTGAACGCTAACAGCCTAGAAGGCTGGAGCTACACTTACAAAGCCCACCTGCGTGGGCTGAATTAACGCTTATTATCTAGCTTTAAGTAGTGCGAGCGTCTCGCTCGCTAATTATTCCCCCTCTCCTTGTCTCCCCCTCTCCTTGTCTCCCCCTCTCCTTGTCTCCCTACTGCTAACTGCTAACTGTTGACTGTTGACTGTTGACTGTTAACTGCTCACTGTTGACTGCTCACCCCATCACCCCTTTCAACTTAGAAGTAAACGTATCGCTCGAATCACTCTTCTCTGGGGTGAATTGTTCGATAGGTGGATGATTTCTTTCTGGGGGAAGAAGTTTTACTATCTTTTCGGAGAAAGGTTTTTCTAATTGTTCTGATTCTTCAGATTGCTTTAATTCTTTGAATTTCTTAAAATCACTATTTTCAATATTTTCAATATTTTCAATATATTTTGTTTCTGTTAAAGTCTTTGCTGTGGTATTGCGGGTTATGGATGTGTCAGATTGTGTTCTGGGTACAAAAACCATGCTAGTTGAAGTGGGAAGTACTTTTGATGCGTTCCTAGCAATGGAATCTTTTTCGGCTTTAGCACTGGCTAATTCTGCATTTTCCGATCGTTGCTCGCTTTCGACATCTTCACGATAAGAGGAATTTTTATTGGAGGTTTCGTAGTTCCTCATTACGTCTTCGATGGTAGGATTGCCACTGACGCTTGGTAATGCTGGTGGCAGCGGTGGCAAGCTGTTATTCCATTTCAAATCCTCTGGCAGCTTGTTGCAAATTAATCGCTCAAACTCCATGTTGAAATGGTAGCTGGGATGATTTCTTCTCAACCAAAGAGTTAATATTTGCTGTGCCGAAACTGCTTTATAACGCCCTTGATATAAAGCCTCGATTATTGCCAAATGTACCCAGTTCGAGGGATATTGGTTTTCCCAACGTTTAACCAACTCGCTGGCACTATATCCACCGAGGTCAAAACTATAATGTGTTAACAGCGATACTGCCAAGTTGTTAGTCACGTTCGATGTTTGAGTGAACATGGGTTGGAAACTGGAGGTGATGGGCATATATTCTGCTACCATCGCTTAAAAAAGTAAAGTACCTTTTGATACGGTGAATTTTTCCCAAGTATTATAAATCTTTTTTGGGTAGCGTTCGTTTCCATAAAAGTTGCATTTCCCCCAGTTAATAAAATGCAGCAACTATACGATCTTTACACTATGCCTAAAGGGCAAATTATAAATTGTAGATGAGTATATTCTACTAATCAATGACCAGCAGGAAAAATTATATAGGGCGAGTTTATGGGAGATATGCGTTTAATGGCTACCAGTGCTTGATAAACCATCGCTGCTACTTCACCTCTGGTTGCTTCCCGCTTTGGTTCGATTTTAAGAGGGTCTGGATAATTTACCACAATTCTTTGTTGTGTAGCAGTTGCAACAGCCGTCCGCGCATAATTGGGAAGGGTTTGACTATCTGTAAAGTTTTGTAATGCAGACCCGTGAGCGGCTGTTAATGCCAATCCGTTGACTAAGGAGACAATCACCTGCAAGCGCTGTACGTTTTCCTGGGGACGAAAGGTTCCGTCGCTATATCCTCCCACAAAACCGGCTTGTGCTGCTGCTTTGATAGGTTTATAGCTCCAGGAATTAACAGAAACGTCGAAAAAGTCATTTACCAAACGTTTTGGTGTGGGATTGAAAGCTTTAACGATTAAGGCGGCGTATTGAGCGCGAGTCATGGGTATATCCGGTTGATATGTACCGTCAGCGAAGCCACGAGTTAAATCTAGGCTGACTAAACTGCGGATGAATGGTTCTGCCCAATGTCCGGTTAAATCGGTGAAGGAAGGCATATTTACCCCATCAGGTTTAACTATGTAGGGGGAAACTATAGCTTTTTGTTTGCCCAGGGCTACCAAAGCTTGATAAATTAAAGCAACCACTTCAGCGCGGGTAGTTTCTCGTAAAGGCTGCAACTGTTCGGTTTGCGGGTAATTTACCACCAATAACTTTTGTGTGGCGATCGCCATTGCGTTAGTAGCGTAACTGGGAATTTGAGCGCGATCTGTATACATTGCCAAAACGTTCGGATTTCCGCCCTTGAGTTTCAAACCGCTAACAATTGAAACTATTGCTTGAGCTTTGGTTAAATTTTGATTGGGACGAAACGAACCGTCGGGAAAGCCGCTGATAAAGCCCATACCAGCGCCTTGATAAATAGCTGAAGCTGCCCAAAACTTGGAAGTAATATCTGTAAATATTCTGGTTTTATTTTTTAAAGGTAGTTGAAAAGTCTTGGAAACTATCGCCGCATATTGAGCGCGAGTAATCGGTGCTTCTGGTGCAAATGTACCGTCGGGAAATCCGCTAATTAATCCTTTTTCATATATTGCTTCTATAAATGATGCTGCCCAATGTCCGTTTAAATCCGGAAAACTGCTATTAACAACTAGCTCGCGGGGATTATCTACAGTAATTGCAACAAAGTCTACCAATCCTTTTACCAAAGTCGCATTTAAAAAATTACCCGCCGAAACTATCTTAATTGATGTCGTATTTTGGATATCGTATTCATTATTATCGCGAAAGATATTACCGGCAGGATCTTGAGAACTACCCAAATCGGGATTTGAATTACCATTAAGTAGCAACCCACCAGAAGAATTTTCGGCAATCAAATTGTATCTAAGTATCGGGTTTGCTTCTCTAGATAAAGCTATTGCAATACGGTTTTCCAACAACTTATTATTAGCTATCAAAGGAGCGGCAAAATCGCTAATGGCAATACCAATAGGATTTTTTTGCATGACATTTCGCAATATTTCCCCTTTAGAATTACGTGCCATTGCCAGCCCAGCGGAAGCATTTTGTACAAAAACATTATCTAAAATAGCTGGTTTAGCATTACCGCTGATAAATATTCCTTCCCGGCGACATTTAATAAAAGTATTATTAGCAACAGTCGGTGAAGTTGAATCAATCCAAATACCAGTTCCCTTATTAACCGGATTAGTAACGGTGACACCCATTAATTGAGCATCCGAGGCAAGAATAACCGTTATATTTTGCAAGCCAAAGTTTTTAGTTTGATAATCGCCGCTACCTTCAATTACAATACCTTGTCCCTTGGTTGCTTCATTACCCACCACCCAAACACCGCCGGGAACAATTAATGGAAAAACTTCGCCATTGGCAGCATGATAAGTACCGGGAGCCAGTTGAACGATTGCAGGAGAGCGAACAGAATTTAAAGCATGAGTAAGACTTTTAAAAGCAGACAACCTCGAACCACTATTGGTATCGTTACCAGTGACTGGGTTGACATAAACTGTGGTAGCGTCTGTTGAATTAAGCATTGTTTAAAAAGGGGATTGGGCATGGGGCATGGGGCATGGGGCATTGGTAATTGATAATTGGTAACTGGTAATTGGGCATTGAAAATAAAAATATTTAAATATCCTATACTCTAATTTTTTCTCTGTGTCATGTATTACTGTCTATAAAATAGTGTTTTATACTCATTTTTATCTATTTTTTAAGTAACAAAAGCAGCTAGTAAGGTTAAAGATCGGAGGTTAAAGGTAAAGATCATAATTCCTAATTTAGGTAGTGTTCGCATCTTGCTCCCTAGCTAACAAACGAGCTTCAAATTTTTCCAATGCCCAATCCCCAATTACCCATTCCCAATGCCCCATGCTCCATGCCCCATGCCCAATCCCCAATAGTATTAAGATAAATCTGTTGTATTATCGGACGCATTTTTATGATTGAAGTCGAACATCTGAATAAAATATACGGTTCTACCTCGGCGATCGAGGATGTAACTTTTAATGTTGAAGAAGGGGAAATACTAGGATTTTTGGGATCTAACGGTGCTGGAAAAACTACTACCATGAGGATTTTAACTGGTTATCTACCTGCAAGTAGCGGAACGGCTCGGATTGCTGGTTTTGATGTCCACGAGGATTCTTTGGCTGTAAGGCAGAAAATCGGCTATTTACCGGAAAATCCGCCCTTATATCCGGAAATGTCGGTGCAAGGTTTTCTGTTTTTTGTGGCACGTATTAAGGGGATTAGTGCCGGGGACAGAAAAAGTAAAGTAGCAGCAGCGATGGAGCGCTGTAATTTAACAGATAAACGTCATGTATTAATCCGCAAACTTTCTAAAGGATACCGTCAAAGAGTTGGCATTGCTCAAGCAATTGTCCACGATCCACCGGCAATTATTCTTGATGAACCTACGGTAGGATTAGATCCCCGACAAATTATAGATGTACGTAATTTAATCAAAAGCCTCGCTGGTAGTCATACAATTATTATTTCTACGCATATTTTGCCAGAAGTCAGCATGACTTGTAACCGCGTAGCAATTATTAATAGCGGTAAAATTGTCGCAACGAATACTTTAGATAACTTAATGAGCGAACTGACAGGTGGTTCCGGTTATGAATTGGAGGTTGAAGGGGAAGCTGCTTTAGCAAAACAAATGCTACATAATTTACCGGGTATCAATCTGGTAGAATCTATTCCAATGTTAGGAAGAGAGGGGAGAGAAACTGAAGAAAATCGCTTCAGAATGCGGATAGTATCGCAATCGGGAACCGAACCGGGAAGCTTAATAGCAAGTTCTTTATTAGAAGCAGGATTTGGTTTGCACGAAATGAGGCGAATTAACGCTACATTAGAAGACGTATTTTTACAGTTGACCAGAGAAGAAAAAACTTTGCAAACCCAGACAGAAGAAGAAGTAATTGGAGAAGCTGCGTAAATGGGTATAGTACTGGGTAATATAATTGCCATTTATCGTCGGGAATTGCAAACCTACTTTGTATCGCCATTAGCTTATGCGATCGCGGGTATTTTTTGGTTTTTAGCTGGCTTATTTTTTGTTTTGATTTTACTTGGCCCGGAGGGAATTTTAGTCGAGGTAGCGAGAATAGAGTCGCAGGCACAACAGTTTGGAGTACCAGTACCACCCATAGACGTTCCTTACGAATTTATTAAAGCATTTTTAGACAGAATGGGATGGCTTTTATTATTCATATTGCCCATTCTTTCGATGGGACTTTATGCAGAAGAACGCAAGCGGGGAACTTTGGAACTTTTAGCCACATCTCCTATTACTAACTGGGCTGTAGCTGTAGGAAAGTTATTAGGAGTATTAACGTTTTTTATAACATTAATTTTACCGTTGATGGTATTAGAAGCGGTAGTTTTGAGCGCCTCAGAACCGGCAGCCGCCGTGACAATTCCCTTACTAGGTCATTTAGGATTAATCTTGCTCGCAGCATCAATTTTATCCTTGGGAATGTTCATTTCATCCCTAACTAACAGCACAATATTATCTGCCGTACTAACTTTTGCAGTAATTTTAATGTTGTTATTCATAGATTTAGTAGCCAAAGTAATTGGCGGTTCTGTAGGAGCAACTTTAGCTCATTTATCCTTGTTAAAACATTACAACAACATGATACAAGGAATATTTGAAACTAGTAGTTTGATATTATTTTTCAGCTACATTATTTTAGGTATTTTTCTCACAGCACAATCTATTGATGCATTTCGCTTTCAAAGGAATTAGGAGTTAGTTGTTAGTGGTTAGTGGTTAGTCGTTAGTTGTGGTTCATCAATTATTGATTGTCAACTATACCCTGTATCTTGATAACTGCTAACTGTTCACTGTTCACTGTTCACTGTTTACTGATGAAATATTTGATTTGGTTTGCACCGTTTCTGATAACTGCGGGCTTAACGGTGGGTTTAATTTCGCAGGAATGGGGAACTATTCCGCTGGTGTTGATAATTTTCGGATTAGCTGTTGCTGTAATTTGGCTAATCTGGCAAAGCTATTCTAATAAATGGTGGAGTCGTCGCTCTACTCAAGTTGGTACTAATGCATTAATCGCGACTTTGGCTGTATTGGCAATTTTGGGATTAATTAATTTCTTGGCTACTCGTTACAATGTCCGAACCGATTTAACCGAGAATAATTTGTTTACTCTTGCTCCTCAATCCCAAGAAGTAGTAAAAAATTTAGAACAGCCTGCGAAAGTTTTTGTGTTTGATGCGAATAAAAATCCTTTTGATGAGGATTTGCTGGAAAATTATGCAAGACAAAGTAAAGATTTTCAGTTTGAATATGTAGATCCTAATATTAGACTGGATTTAGCACAGAGATTTAATGTCAAAGATTATGGTGAAGTTTATTTAGAATCTGGGGAAAATCAACAATTAGTACAGGTTGTAAATGCACAAGAGCGTCTTTCTGAATCAAGATTAACTAACCGTTTGGCGCAAATTTCTAATCCAAATATATCTAAAATTTATTTTCTCCAAGGTCACGGCGAACGTCAATTAGAACGCGGACAAGATAACATTTCTCAAGCCGTTCAAGCTTTAGCAGATAATAATTATATTGCCGAGCCTTTGAGTTTAACCCAAGCTGCCAAAATTCCCGATGATGCAAATGCTGTGATTATTGCAGGGCCGCAAAGGGAGTTATTAGAAGGTGAAATTCAAGCTTTGCAAAATTATGTCAATGGTGGTGGTAATTTATTAGTAATGGTTGACCCTGGTGTTGATCCCAAATTAGATGTTTTATTGCAAGAATGGGGAGTCGGTTTAGATAATCGTTTGGCAATTAACGCTTCAGAAAGCGCTCAACAACAACCCCCCGGCATATCAATTGTCACCGATTACGGGGAACATCCTATAACTAAAGAATTTCAAAATGGTATATCTATATATAAGTTAGCTCGACCTGTTGAAACAATTACCGTTGATGGGATTAAAAGTACACCTTTATTACGAACTCAACCATTACCCGCAAGTTGGGGTGAAAGCGATTGGGAAAGTGAAGAATTAGAATACAACGAAAACGAAGATATTCCGGGACCTCTTACTTTGGGTGTTGCTTTAACAAGGAAAATCGCCGCGCAACCAACACCAACACCGACTCCAACACTAACACCAACACCAACTCCCACAGCTTCCCCCACTCCCTCCCCTACTCCAACACCCACCGAATCAAGAATGGTAGTATTCGGAGATTCAGATTTTATTACGGATGGTTTCTTCTCACAGCAATTAAATGGAGACGTATTTCTCAACTCAGTTACCTGGTTGAGCTTCCAAGATTCACAACCTCTTTCAATACGTGCCAAACAAGCAAAAAATCGTCGTCTCAACCTTTCCCAAGCACAAGCAAATCTTGTCGCATTATCTTCTGTATTCGTTCTACCCCTACTTGCTTTTGCAGCAGCAGCCCTGCTTTGGTTCCAAAGACGGTAAACAGTTAACAGTGAGCAGTTATCAGTTAACAATTGAACAAGTATCAACTAACAACTAATAACTAACAACTAACAACTAACAACTAACAACTAACAACTAACAATTGATTTTCATGAAATTACAGCGAACAACTTTGGGTTTAGTGTTGCTAGCAATCTTGTTGGGTGGTTTTGTTTTTTTCTATGAGTTTCAATGGAAGTCTCAACAAGAGCAAGTTAAGAAAAAACAGCAGCAACTTTTCTCTTTCAAAGAAGAAGATGTCAAAAATCTGAAAATAACTACTCCGTCGGAAACTATCACTTTAGAACGTTCTCCGGAGCCAGGTAAAACTAAGTGGCTGATGAAATCCCCGGATAACGTACCTGCTAATGATGGTACGGTAGCATATTTATTAAATTTACTGGAAACCGAAAAGAGCGAACGCAGTTTAACAGCAACAGCACCTCAACTTGCAGATTTTGGTTTAAAACAACCCCAAGCAACTATTGATATTACGTTAAATAATCAAAAAGAATCGAAATTGGTTTTAGGTAAACAAAGTTTTGATAACCGTTTTCTTTACGCTCAAAATCAATTTGCTACTAAACCAGATGGAAATGTTGAAGTTGTTTTAGTATCTAAAAAATTTGAAGATGCAATTAACCGCTCGCTCTCAGAATGGAAAGTTGTAGAAAATAACCAAAAAACCCCATCCCCAACTCCCACTGTAACTCCTACTATTCCAACCACCGGAGCTACCCCAGCCATTCCAACCATTAACCCGATTCCAATTAATCCAAATCTACAAACTATTCCGAATAATTCCAATCCAGCCCCGACTCCAACACCAACACCAAAAACTATTCCGAATAATTCCACTCCAACCCCGACTCCAATCCTAAACCCAGCCTCTGCTCCAACAAAAGATTAATAATATTAGTTCTTCAGTAGTTAATATGCTTTAATTTTGAGCAAAAAAGTTTGCAAGCCTGACTATTCAACGATTAAAACAGTTATTATCTTTAATTATTCCCCTTTACCAACTTCATACTTCCTACCTCTAAAAATTCATCAATAACATCTTAATTAAAACTTAAACAAAAATGTATCATTCATCGCATAATTTTGGGTCAGACAAAGTTATTAGTGTATCAATTACTTGCTTATGCTTCTTGTGAAAATTTAATAACTCTAAATAAGCAAAAGGCACGATTAAAGGCCACAAAATCGTACCTAAAATTAAAATTATTATAGAAAAATTGCGCTGTGATGCATTCATTTCTTTATCATCGACAAAAAAGCCCAACCACTGTATAAAGACACAACAAGCGATTATTAAATAAAATACAACTGCCAAATTAGTTATAACTGACTGGATCATGATTCCGACTTGTTACACCTCTGAGTGAATTATCAACGACACAAACGATAAATCTTTGTTCCTTGAACAAGTTTGGTTTTACTGGCTCTACTTACAAGAAGCATTTTTTATATTTATTACTACTCACAAATCAAAGAATATACAAACTATATTGATTTTGCTGAATGACTTTTTATCTATATTTTATACAAATTATCACAATTTTTATTCTCAATCTATACAGCTAGACCTTCTTAGATCCAGAAACATAGAGTATAGCTTATAGATATTATCTATTAATACTGATTGGTAACTTTTATAAGTTAGTACGGCTAGATGCGTTAGCTTCCGCAATCTCATTCCAATTTTTCCCTTTCACAGGTAACTAAGCAAGAATTATTTAATTTTGCGAAAAGGTAGTTAAAGTCACGTTAAGGAATCTTAACCATTTTAAACCCTGCATGAAAGCAGTGAAAAATATCTACGGGTGGACAAAAGCGATTGCACCCAGATGCTTATATTATTACTTCAAATAGCGGATTAATGAAACAGTAACAATCATTATTTACTTTTCATACTTTTTGGGATTAATTAGATTTATACCAATATTATATATTATTTGTAGTTGACTCAAATATTTTTTAAATAAAATCTACATAATTGAGAAACGCTGCTTGTTAATTAAATGTCTATTAATTTTCCCGCAGTAAAAAACCCTCTAATTATTTTAGATTGAGAGGGTTTAGATTGATAATGTCACTAATCTATGATATAAATTTTACCGTGGTAAATTTTGTTTAGAAGGTCGAACAACCTCAAACCTAAAAGTAGCAATCCGACGTTTACCTGCATAAACCTCCATTACATGAAGCCCTGCGGGATCTCCTGAAGAAACAGTCCAAAAATTATTAACAACACCTTTTTTAACTAAAGCAGTACGTTTGATAACTGATTTAGTACCATCAGGAGATAGAAAAAAATGTTCTCCATTGTCTGTTCCCCAAGTTAAAGGGGGTTTTGGCAAAGTTAATACTTCTTGCCATGTTAATTCACCTTCGTATCCTTGAAGTTGGATGCGCCATCCGTATACTTTTCCCTCTTGGTAAGGTACTTTCGTAGTTGGAATAAATGTAGTCTTACCGTTTTTGTCCTTTCTTAATACTCCAAACTCCGCTTTTTTAACAATGATTGGTTTTTTTGAAATAATCGCTTTGGATTTTATAGTAGCGCTCGTATCTTCGTAAGCAATAACGACTTCACTTGCTTTAACTGGAGAGAATCCAAAAAAAGCTAAAAAAAGCGTAGTAGCCCAAATTTTCATATTTCTATCTATTTATGATATTTTGTTTTGCCTACGACGTTACAGGAAACGGATTTTTTATTCAGACATAAGCGAACATTTCCAATGTAATTTGCGAAACTAAGGGAATTGGGAATTGGGGATAGGGATTGGGGAGAAAGGGAGAAAGGGAGATAGAAAGATAAATAAATAATTATTATCAATTACCAATGCCCCATTCTCAACTTCTAACTCCTAACTGGTAACTGGTAACTGGTAACTGATTAAGCGTTTGTACCAATTTGTTGAGCTTAATATCAACTTCGGGCTGTGTTAAATATTCTTCGGTACACTTTATCATTGCATCAAGATTTTGTCGTTTTGCGCTGAATGTAGGTATGTTTGTGTCGAAATGCGGTTGGAAACGAAAATAATAGTTACCGAAAATTTGTTGTGCTATATAACATACTGCATCACCCGCACCATCGAAGAGTACGTCTAAAAGAGGTAAATCATTACGGGGACTTAACCATTCTAATGCTCCCCACTGTTTCACTTGTGTGGCACCGATTTTTTTCACTTGTTGCCCGGTACCGAAAGAGGCAACTACAATATCCTTTTGGGGAACGTTTTCTGGTATTGAATCATTCCATTTGGAGTTATCTGGCAATCGACTATTCCATCGCAAACGTTCTGCGATCGCGCACAGTGCTGGGTTGTTCGCAAATACCCCACCATCTATTAAGGGAATACCGCTGTTTTTCGGTATTGCATAACCTTTCAAGCGCAAATCTTCTAAAAAGGCTTTGTGTTTCATTTCGTAACCGGGAAAACCTATTGGTGCGGCTGAAGAAGCACGACAAATTTCCCATATTGGGATGTCTTGATGAGCTATTTTGGTATTTTTAAATACGACTGCCTGACGGTTATAAGTATCGTAGCTGGTTACGATGGTAGGTTTTTTTAATTCCCCAAACTTAAGCTTTCCGAAAATATATTTGAGTACCATCCTCAAACCCTCATCGCTATAAATTGGATGAGACGAACCCAAGCGAATCCAGTTTAAAATGCTGTGAACAACGATTCTACTTGGAGGAAAGATGATCTGAGAATTGTGAATATAAAAATCTTTAATTTCGCTAGCACTCAAACCTTTGGATAAAGCGCAAGCAATAAGACTACCTGTAGAAGTACCAGCAATAACATCAAAATAATCTCTAAGTGCCTTATGTGGGTTGTTTTTTTGCAGCTTTTTTTCCAAACTTTCCAAAATTATCGCTGTAACTAACCCGCGAACACCACCACCATCAAGTGCAAGAATATGACATGGTACATTAGTTTTCATTTATAGCTCTCTCCAAAAATTTAGTCACAATTTTGCAGTCAATAAAAATAAAATATCTATCAAGTAAGTTTACTGTTACAAATACCTATTATGTATGTTAAATCACATTAATGCCCGATTTTTTGATACAAGGGGAGATGAGGAGAGGGGAGAAGGGGTAGATAAAAAAAAATTATAATTCCTCACTCCTAACTCATAACTGGTTACTGTTGCCTGTTCCCCGTTCCCTACTCCGTGTTACATAATTAAGGAAGATTACACACTTTATAAGAAAAAATGAATAAAACAATTTTAAATTTGGTTGCGATATCAATATTTTTGATGACTTTTTCAATACTGCTGGGGCCAATAATAGATTTATCTCCTGCGGTTCCTGCTGTAGCGACTTTTGCAATTTTGGGAATAGCAACTTTTGATTCTTGGAGTTTGGAAGGTAGAGGCTCCATTTTATTTTTAGATTTGATGGGAAGATTTTCGTCCGAATATAGGGAACGCATTCTTCATCACGAAGCGGGACATTTTCTTGTGGCTCATGTTTTAGGAGTTCCGGTGGCGGGGTATACTTTGAGCGCTTGGGAAGCATTCAAACAAAAACAAAAGGGATTTGCAGGTGTAACTTTTGATGATGTTGAGTTGTTATCTCAATTTGAAAAGGGTGTAATTACTGCTCGAATTTTAGAGCGTTACTATACGATTTGGATGGCTGGTATTGCAGCAGAAACACTTGTTTATGAAAATGCTTCTGGTGGAGCGGATGATAAAAACAAACTTATGGGAGTTTTAAAGTCTTTAGGTTGTTCTGAGTCTCTTTGCAATCAAAAACAGCGTTTTAGCATTCTTCAAGCAAAAACCCTTTTAGAAAACAATTGGTCCGCTTATCTTGCTTTAGTTGATACCATGCGAGAACGTGCGACGGTGAAAGAATGTAAGGAAATTTTGATCTCCGAAGGAGTGTTAGTAAAAAGTTAACTGAGGGAACAGAGAATAGGGAATAAATAACAAGAATGAATAATTTTTTGATGACAAAATATCTTAGCATTCTAATTTAGTTAGCAATAATCGCTACAAACAAAAAAATCAGCATAAAAGTTTGTAATTTCAAACTCTTTAAGTCTTTACTCAAATGTGAATTTATATTATCCCGCAGCAATTTTTAAATGAGATCCATGTAATGTACGGTTATGACTAATATAGCTACCGTTTTGAACTGAAATGTTGCTATTAACTTCGTTTCTTAAACAATTATTCTTGGAATTTGAAACGTAAGTATTACCTTGCATAGTATTGCTACAGCTAACTACGCGGTTTCTACCTTTAGATTTGGCTTGTAGTAAGAAAGTATCAGCGCGATTGAGCAAGTTTAAACCCTGCTCGTCATCACTTGGAAGCAAACAAGCAGTTCCCAAACTGATAGTGACGTTTATACTTAAAGTACTGTCAATTGCGAAGGGATTTTCTTTCACTATAGTGTTGAGACGATGGGCTACCAAATCGGCTTCTTCGGGAGTAGTGTCACTCAGAATAATTACAAATTCTTCTCCACCGTAGCGGAAAGCACGATCTTGAAGCCGCAAATTGCAACCTATACGATTAGATAATAATTTTAATAGTCGATCGCCAACTAAATGACCGTGACTATCGTTAACTTTTTTAAAATGGTCTACATCTAAAATAATCAAGCTTAGAGGAGAATTATCCTCGCGAGCTTTTTTTATTTGTCTGGGTAAATCCCATTCCAAAGCACGACGATTACTCAATTCTGTCAGGGAATCAGACAAAGCAAATGTCGATAACAAATCGTTGGATTTCATCAAATTCCGGTATTGATGGGCTTTACGCGAAGCAACCGTTAACTGAGATAGCAACAAGCGATGGCTGGCACTTAACTGCTTTGGTGCAGAATCTGTTTTTCTTTGTTGAATAGATTGCGAATCTTGAGTATCTCCATACCAGATATGGGCATCAGCCCCCAACCTCAAGGCTTTGGAAGTCATTTCTAACTCCCATTCCCAAGGTTGATTTTTTCTATCAGCAATTAGCTCGGGACTATCTTCTAAAAGAATGCAATAAATCCAAGAAAGTTTCGTTTGTTCTTTTAACCAACTGCACAGCTGCATACTATCATTCTGGCTTGACTGCACAAGAATCACATCAGGAGAGTCAAGTTGAATGCGCGATACTGCCATTTGCAAGTCAGCTATTGCTTCGATGCTAAAATCATCTGCATCGATTATTTGAGATGGTAGTGTGGCTAGGAATTCGTCATTTCCAAAAACCAAAATGGAAATGTTCATGGTTTTTTTCTTTGCTTATTATTTTTTCAACTTAGTTATCTTCTTTTATCAGTCCCGAAAAGCTCGACGGTACAAACAATACTTTCCTTTAATAAATAAAATTTTCAATTTTAAGTCAATTAAATCTACTGTATTTCCGCAGGCTTATGCTTTCCGTAAGTGATACTAGAAAATAAAGGGCAAAACTTCAATAAAATATGTTGAAGTTTCTAATTTCTACTCTTTATAAATGTATTTGTGCCAAGGGGGTCAGACCCCACACCTTGCTTCCACCCTGTTAGCTTAACGAACAAACTCAAAGTAATCTCCTTTTTTTTTATTGCATCTGCATCTTTAACTACAATCTTTGAAACTAATATTCCTGATACCTAATTTCTGCTTAAAAGCATAGATTTCAAACAGTGTAAATACGGAATCATTTAAAGGAATCTTTAAAGATAACAGTGATTTCCACCAAGTAAGTCGTTTTAGATACTTATCCGAACATATAGATAATATCGTAACCGTAAAAGTGCCGTAAATAAATGTTTCCTCAGTATTATTTCTGGCGATTGACAACTATTTTTAAAGACCTTTTAATGTTTTTGCATATAAATTTATAAGCTCTAGTTCCAGCAGAAGGGGAAAAATTAAGATTTTTATCAAGTTTGGCTTTAAGAAAAAAAAATTGGTTTAAAAATATTAATATTTAGCCAAAATAAGTATAAGTTTAAATCAATATAAAATAAATCTATTTTCTTGCGCGTATATTTACTTAAGTGATGCTTTGAAACTGCGGAATTTACTTAAGCAAATATACATTACAACCCATTGGAGACTCGATTGAGCTATCAATACAAAGAAGCCCGGTTTCTTTACAAATCGCATTTTCAGGATTAGCGACTTATATAGAAACCGGGTTCCCAAAATCTTGTTGCGTAAGTTCTATAAATAAAACTTGACTTTAATGCCCTATCCATAGGGGGAGTTTAAAGATCAAAATTTACTTTTCGTGCAGCAGTTAACTAATAATTCACAACAAAGGCACTTGGGTTTACTGATAACCTTCAACGTGATAACCAGCAGCAACAATCGCTTGCTTAACTGTTTCGTCAGAAGCGGCGGTATCTACGGTAACGGTTTTGGAATCCACATCCGCTTCAATCTTGGCATCAGGTTCCATAACCTTTATCGCTTCGCTAATCTTAGAAGCGCAATCGTCACACTTCATATTAGTAATTTTCAATTTAAGCGCCATGAACTACCTCACTCTCTAGATTTCACATGATTGTCCTCTTTGAATTTTACCTATTCTTAAAGAAAAAAAGCATATCCTAAAGGAATAAGGTTGAAAATAGGTTAAAGGTTAAAGGTTAAAATTTCTCTTGTCCCCATCTCCCCCCTCTTCCCCCTCTTCCCCCTCTCCATACATCATTTTTTTGGTATTTTATAGTTTTAACTTGAGTTAACCTTAATCAAGGCTTAGTCCCATGTCTGTAAATCCCCAACATCTCGGCGGTAACGAAATCCGGCAGAAATTTCTCGATTTTTACGCTCAACGGGAACATCAACTACTTCCAAGTGCTTCCTTAGTACCGGAAGATCCTACGGTATTGCTGACGATCGCGGGGATGCTGCCTTTCAAACCGATCTTTCTCGGACAGCGTACCCCAGATTTTAAACGCGCTACCACTTCTCAAAAGTGCGTTCGGACTAATGATATTGAAAACGTGGGAGTTACCAAGCGACATCATACGTTTTTCGAGATGTTGGGTAATTTCAGCTTTGGGGATTATTTTAAGGAGCAAGCTATAGCTTGGGGTTGGGAAATTTCTACAAAAGTCTTTAATTTACCCCCCGAAAGACTCGCGGTGAGCGTTTATCACGAAGATGACGAAGCTTATAATATTTGGAAAGATAAAATCGGCGTACCAGAAGCCAGAATTTTACGGTTGGATGAAGATAACTTCTGGGCTTCGGGTGCCACGGGACCTTGTGGGCCATGTTCGGAGATTTTCTACGATTTTCACCCGGAACGGGGTAATGAGAATATAGATTTAGAAGATGATGAACGGTTTATCGAGTTTTACAACTTGGTATTCATGCAATATAACCGCGATGCAGATGGTAATTTAACTCCCCTTGCTAATAAAAATATTGATACTGGGATGGGTTTGGAGAGAATGGCGCAAATTCTCCAACAGGTTCCCAATAACTATGAAACCGATTTAATTTTCCCCATTATTCAAAAAGCTGCCGAGATTGCCGGAATTGATTACAGTAAAAGCGATGAGAAAACCAAAACTTCCTTAAAAGTGATTGGCGATCATATTCGTGCGGTGGTACATATGATAACCGATGAAATCCGCGCTTCTAATGTGGGAAGAGGTTATGTATTGCGTCGGTTGTTACGTCGGGTGGTGCGTCATGGTAGATTAATTGGCATTGAAGGGGAATTTACCACCAAAGTTGCAGAAACGGCGATCGCTCTTTCTTCGGGTGCATATCCTGGAGTGCGGGAACGCGAAAACGCTATCAAAGCTGAATTACAACGAGAAGAATCTCAATTTCTTAAAACTTTGGAACGTGGTGAGAAACTGCTTGAGGAAGTTATCGCTAAATTAAAGCAGGAAAATAAAACCGTTATTAGCGGTGATGATGCTTTTACCTTATATGATACTCATGGCTTCCCTTTAGAATTAACTCAAGAAATCGCAGCCGAAGAAAGTTTTACGGTTGATATTGACGGTTTCAACAAGAGAATGCAACAGCAGATAGAAGGTTCTAAAGGCGCACACGAAACCATCGATTTAACCGTCCAAGGCGCACTTGATAAATTAGCAGAAAATATCGAAGTTACCGAATTTGTAGGCTATACCGAACCTTCAGCCACATCAAAAGTTGAAGCCATATTAGTAGAAGGAATTTCCCAAGAAGAAGCAGAAGCCGGAACTGAAGTCCAAATTGTTCTCGACAAAACCCCATTTTACGCAGAATCCGGGGGACAAATCGGCGATAGAGGCTATATCAGCGGTGAGACCACTCGTGTGCGGAGGTTCCCTCCGTTGAGCGAAGTGGCGTTAGCGGAGCGTCTCCCGCCAGGGAGATACCCGAAGGGTGACGGAATTGTGGTGAGAGTTGAAGATGTGAAAAAAGAATCCGACTTTTTTGTTCATTTCGGACGCATCGAACGCGGTACAATCCGAGTAGGAGATTCCGTGACCGCTCAAATTGACCGCGCTTGTCGTCGTCGCGCTCAAGCCAACCATACCGCAACTCACCTGTTACAAGCAGCGTTAAAAAAAATCGTCGATGAGAGCATATCTCAAGCAGGTTCTTTAGTTAACTTCGATAGATTGCGCTTCGACTTCAACTGTCCCCGCAACATGACACCGGAAGAAGTACAGCAAGTAGAAGCACAAGTTAATAATTGGATAGCCGAAGCTCATGCAGCCAAAATTGAAATTTTATCTTTAGCAGAAGCAAAAGCTAGAGGTGCAGTTGCCATGTTCGGTGAAAAATACGGTGAGGAAGTCCGAGTTATCGACTTTCAAGGCGTATCAATGGAACTATGCGGCGGAACTCATGTAAGTAATACTGCGGAGATAGGGGTATTTAAGATCATCTCTGAAGCTGGGATATCTTCAGGTGTGAGAAGGATTGAAGCCGTTTCTGGTCCCGCAATATTAGATTATCTCAACGTTAGGGATAATGTAGTAAAAGACTTAAGTGAGAGATTCAAAGTTAAACCCGAAGAAATCCCCGATCGCATTACCACCTTGCAAACCGAACTCAGAAACGCGCAAAAAGAAATTGAGAAGATAAAAGGGCAAATGGCGATCGCTAAATCCGACAGTTTATTAGAAACCATTGAATCGGTAGGTGAATATAAATATCTCGTCGCCAAAATGGAAGGAGTTGACGCAGAATCCTTGAAAACAGCAGCCGAAAGATTGCAGCAGAAAATCGGTAACAATGCAGCAGTGGTTTTGGGTTCCGCTTTAGAAGAGGGAAAAGTCAGCTTAGTTGCTGCATTTGGCGCAGACATTAACAAAAAAGGCGTACAGGCAGGTAAATTTATTGGTGCTGTCGCAAAAATGTGCGGTGGTGGAGGTGGTGGAAGAGCAAATTTAGCTCAAGCCGGAGGAAGAGATGCGAGTAAATTAACCGAAGCATTGGAGAAAGCCAAAGGTGATTTAAAAGCAAGTTTGGGTTGATTGGTTGTTGTGGTGCGGGCATCTTGCCCGCTTGGGGATTATTAAAACTTTGCCCGTTGGGGAATTATTAAAACTTTGCCCGCTGGGGAATTATTAAAACTTTGCCCGTTACTTTTCTCAAGCGAGCTTCTAGCTCGCACTACTTAAAATTATTTGTATTTGTAGGTTGGGTTAGGCGGACGAATAATATTAAGCATAAACGCAAATAATTGAATTCCGTCGTAACCCAACATTATAGTTTGTGAATAACCAGAGCATATTAAATAGTATTTTATGGAAGAAGTAAATACAATCCAATTAGAAGTAAAATCCGAATATTTTTATGAAATGCTGAAATCCATCAAGCAGCGTCCCGGTATGTATTTAGGAAAATGCTCCATTACCCGTTTACGTTCATTTTTAGATGGTTACATGGGAGCAAGACAAGATTTAGGTTTGCCAGTAACTAAAGAAGAAGGTGAATTTTATAAATTTCAAGATTGGATACAAGAAAGATTTGATATCAAGTCTTATTATGGATGGAACGACATTATTATGTTAAATTCTGGTGATGAAAAAGATGCTTTAAATAAGTTTTTTGAACTGTTTGAAAAGTTTAAGAATGGGGAAAGTGCTTCTAGGTAAATACATAAAAACATTTTGTAGAAGGTAGGTTGGGTTAGACGGACGAATAATATTGAGCATAAATGTAGAGAATTTGATTTCGTCGTAACCCAACACCTTATTAATCTTAATCAAAAAAATATCATGTCCTTAATGACAGAAGCAATCGATAGAATCGCAGTTTATGCAGAGCGCCAAAAATTTAGAAATTCAGTGTATGATTCTGCGCTGTGGATGTGGTCGCAGACAAAGGGATAAAAACTTCAAGGGAGAACTGCTCAGGAATTAACAGATTTTGGTAAAGAATTTGCATCGGAATCAGATTTATATTTAGCAAGTTCTCCTCCAACATTAACTGTTGAAGAAATTAAGGAGATAACTAAAGATTACCCATTTGAGCTACCTGTAGAAATGTATGAATTATATCAAAGAGGTGATGGTTTACTTCCTATTGGTTTAAATCATCCTTCGGAAAATAGTATCAATATATATAAATATTATTTTTACTTTCCTGACGAGGAAATCCCTTTGATGAGTTTAGGAGAATCAATGAGGATATACCAAGTTTTCAATGAATATAGAGAAAATTTTCAACGTGATATTGATCCAAAATGGTTCCCAATTTCTATTTTTGAAGATATGTTATTAGCTGTAATTGGTAGTGAAGAACAGCAAGAACATTCACCTGTAATAATATTTTTTGATAGCGAATTCATACCTAAAATTGAATGGTTAAGCCTCACTGACAGATTGCTATCTTGGATAGAACTTCGCGAAGCTGATTTTAAGAACTGCACGGAAGCGGAAGCAAAAGAAATTAAAAAAGCTATATATAAAAAATACGGCGAGGGATGTGATGGTTTAGATTGGTTATTAGAGCAAATGTAGCTTAATAGTCTTTCCAAAACATGAATGTTGGGTTACGACACGATAAAACCATTTACTCGTCATCAACTAATTTATAGTCGTGTCTAACCCAACCTACGCAATAATAATCAACCAATGCTGCTTTAATATAAGATTAATCGGTGATTCAATTTAGTAAGAAACTTCTACAAAATGACTGAACTACTCCGTCAAGTTGTCGCAGAAATAGAAAGACTCCCAGATGAACAACAAGATGCGAACGAAGCACCAGCTTCGCTGGTGAACGCAACTCGTCTTCTTACGGAACTAAAAGATGAGCAAGCTTGGGAAAAGCGCTTTGCAGCAACTACTAATAGCCAATGGGATAAATTAGCGGAAATGGTAAGACAGGAAATAGCAGATGGTGAAACTTCTCCGCAATACTAAAGTTTTTATTTATACTTTTCCTTGCTCTGCCTTTTTTCATAAATAACAGCGAAAATTTTAATCAGAGCTTGCGAATTAAAAAAAAACACCATAAATTTTAATTCATGGAGACTGAATTAAAATTTGTGGAGGAAAAATTTAAGTAAAGATGAATATATAAATCTGTTATTTCAAGTGAGTTCAAAAGGAAACTGGAAAGATTGGATTGCGTTCTGTTTACGTGGAACTATCGAACAATCAAAAGACGCAATCAAACGTTTTGATATGCTTTTAAAACTTCGTACTCAATATATGGATTTGCTTTCACAATCCAAAGTTAGTATTCGACTCAATCAAGTTATAGACCATCTTTTTGAATCGCCAGCGATTACAATTCCCCAATTAGCAGAAATTTGTAATATATCTTATCCTACTGCACGAACTGATATTGAAAGATTAGCAAGCGTTGGTATATTAATGGAATCAGATATACAAGAACGTCCAAGAATTTATTTTGCGCCAAATATCTTAGAAATTGCTTTCGATGACTTTCCCGAATAAAAAATTAAAAATACATCATTGAATGATTCAATGTTGGGTTACAACACTTGGGAAACCATTTACTCATCATCAACCAATTCCTAAACGTATCTAACCCAACCTACAAATCTAAAAATCTAAAAACAAAAAAAAGGGATGCTCATCACAATCCCTTCTTTAAAAAAATCACCATCTACCCAAAATACTGATATTAGGTTAGACAATACTTACTTATTCAAAATAGCAGGCTTTAATTTTTCAACCGCTTCCATTGCTGCTTTTGTGTCATCAGCAGATACTCCTGATGAAGTCATGGAATTAGCTAAATGCTTGGTAATCGCATCGAAATGTGGTTGCTGTAAACCCATTCCAGTGTGTGTTTGATCCATGCTACGACCTTTGTAGTCTTTGGGCCACCCAAGATTAGAGAAAAGAAACCAATTTGGCGATCGCGTTGCTTTTCCATATCCGTGTTAGAGAAAAAGCCACTGACGCTGCTGTCTGCTAGAATGCGTTTGTGAAAATCATCGACCACTTTTTCAATGGTAGGTTGTCCGCCGATTTTTTCGTATAATGTACTCATTACCTGTTCCTTTGAAGCGAATATGTACAGTGTTTAAGTACTAAACTAACTGTCTACTTAGTATTAGAATTCCTGATTGATGACGGAAGTGTTGGTTAACTTTTGTTTGCCATTGCGATCGGGATTTCAATACTAAATGTTAGGTTAGTATCTTTGATAAGCTTTTTAGCTGTTTCGAGTAATTTTCAGAAATTTTCGATGCCTGCATGGATGTTTTGAGATGCAAGCAGGTTGATATTTGGAGACAATTCCCAAGACTTTTCTTTGCTAAATTCATGGGTTTTATCCTTGCCTAATTACCTTACTCTATCAGCACAACATTGACGACAGTAACCCATCGTGTTTATTTTACCAGCATACTGATATGGCTTTAAAAGAGTTTCTATAAATAAGTAATATTAATTATGGGGATAAAGCGGTTTATTTCATTGTCTAACCCAACTTAAGAACTATGGGTTGACATACATATTCTGACTAAAATTCTTGCTGTTGGGTTACAACACTTGGGAAACCATTTCCTCGTCATCAACTAATTCCTAAACGTATCTAACCCAACCTATAAAAACTACAAAAAACAAAAAAGGGCTGCTCGTCACAACCCTTTTCAAAAATACAAAATATTAATTTGAAGCGATTAAAATAGTCGAAAAGTAAACGGATATCGGAACGGCTCATCCGAATTACCCATCAAGCAGTGCAACAATGCTGCAATTGTCAATCCCCAATGCAAGAGAAATCCCAAAGCAATAACGGGGAAAAGTATAATTCCACCAATACCAAAAGTTAGGAAAGATAAAATCGCAATTGGTACTCCAATTACAGTTGCCCAAAACCAAACATTGAAGTGAAAATTAATCGACTCTTTGGCATTACTTTTAACAACCGGATCGTCGGAAGTAAAATAAATGGCAATTGGAACGCCAATTGAAAACATTGTCGTACTAAAGAAAATCGCCCCATGACACAAACTCGATAGCAGTTTACGCTTATCAGAATTGTATGTAATTTCTTGCATCTGTTGGGTTCCTTAACTTGTTTTCTTATTTAAATTGTAACGAGTATATTCTCAGATTAGTATTGAAGTTTACCGTAAATCAGCAATTTAACCTGTTTTCCTTGATTTGACTATGTTGTAAATCATAGGTAACTATAGCTGATGAGGTTTACCGAACCGCTACTTTAATTTAAAATAATCAAATTGTGGGATAGGTAGGCTTGCCCGTCCTAATTAATATCAGAATGTTGCATACTGATATTGGCTTAGTTACTAAGAGCATATATATTTATAAAAAACCAGATACAAAACCAGCACCGATTATAAATTAAACATCAGGTAATTATTTTGAACGCTAATACAGACACAGTTTTGAATAACTATTATGAAATTGCCAATCAATTTAAAACACCAGGCAAAGTTCTAAAAGTTGAAGAATTTGGTCATGGTAATATTAATGGTACTTTTCTTGTTACTTTAGATTCTATAGAAGAAAAGCATTTTATCTTACAAAGCATCAACCAAAACGTGTTTCACAAACCCGAATTGGTAATGCGAAATATAAGTACTTTTAGCAATCACGTGCGTCAACGTTTGCAAAATTTTCCCCTGACTTCAAATCGTCGTTGGGAAGTACCGAAAGTATTATTAACTCAAAACAATCAAGACCATTTTATTGATTCTGAAAATTCATTTTGGCGAGCAATGGGTTTTATTGATAATGCCGAAACTTTTGATACTATTATAGATAACAAACATGCTAATGAAGTTGGTTACGCACTAGGAATGTTTCATAACCTGATCGGCGATTTACCTGTAGAAAAATTAGCCGATACTCTACCGGGATTTCACATTACACCGATTTACTTAGAACAATATGAAAATGTAGAGATGCAGTATAATTCTTCTTCTAAATCTGCCGAAGTTGAATACTGCTTGCAATTCATCGATCGCCGCAAAAATTGGGCATACGTCTTAGAAAATGCTCAAATGCAAGAACGTCTGCGTTTGCGCCCCATTCACGGCGATCCGAAAGTGAATAACGTGATGATTGATACTAGTACCGGGCAAGGCATCAGTATTATTGATTTGGATACCGTTAAACCTGGATTAGTACATTACGATATTGGTGATTGTTTGCGCTCTGGTTGCAATGCTTTGGGTGAAGAAACCGAAGATTGGGAAGCGGTAACTTTCGATATGGATATTTGTCAGTCACTTTTGAATGGTTATCTTAGTGTTGCTTCATATTTTCTTACCGAAAGCGACTATATATATATTTACGATGCGATTCGTTTGATTGCTTTTGAATTAGGATTGCGGTTTTTTACAGATTATTTAGCGGGTAACGTTTATTTTAAAGTTAAACATCCAGAACATAATTTAGTTAGAGCTTTAGTACAATTCAAGCTTACCGAAAGTATTGAAATGCAAGAAAGTGCGATTCGAGAGGTTATATCAAGCTTTAGTAATAGAAACTGAATACAATGAAAAAACAGATTTTTTCTCTACAGCCATTTGAACCGACGAAAATTGATTTGCAAATTACAGGTGAAATAAGTCGAGAAAATAATATTTTAACTTTTCGCTTTGTACTTAAAGGCGATTTAGAAAAAATAGAATTTCCCAAAACAGCAAATATTCCAATTCGTAAAAATGAACTTTGGCAAACTACTTGTTTCGAGATTTTCGTGGGAATAGAAAATTCTACTCGCTATTGGGAATTTAATATTTCACCAAGCGGAGATTGGAATGTCTATCGCTTTGATAATTATCGGCAAGGAATGCAAGAGGAAACCAAGGTTGAATCGCTTGCTTGTTATATATATAGTGAATCCCGTAATTTATTATTAGGAACAGACGCATTTGATTTACGGAAATTGGCTTCTAAAGACGAAAATTTTAAAGTTTCTATTACTACTGTAGTTAAAGAAAAAAATGGCAATATTAGTTATTGGGCTTTAAAACATTGTGGAGAAGAAGCGGATTTTCATCTCAGGGATAGTTTTGTATTTGCTGTGTAATAATCAACCACCAAACATTCTATCAATATCATCTCCTACCGAAGCACCATGACGGGAATTAACTCGCAAGGATGTTTGATTTGCAGACAAATTGTAAGTTAAAGGTTGAGTTTGAAGTAGTCTGCCTTTTCCTTCCTCTATCAAAACTTCGGCAGGATACTTTTTCATTACAGCTTTGATTGCGGTAATTCTTTCTTCTACAGTGGGATGATTATCATCAAATTTAACTCCTGGTGTACGATTAAGTACCGACATTGCACGCAAACATCCTTGTTTATTAAAACCTGCTTTCACAGAAGCGAAATAAGCAATTTTATCCGCTTCAAATTCATCTTTTCTACTTTGTTTTTCGATAGTTTCTTCTAATTCTGCCGTCTTTTTCTCTACAATTGCATTGATACGTCTTTGCTGTTTTCTAAACCTTCTGTTATTTTGATTATCTAAAACGCCATTAACAACAGTACCGATAGTTCCTCCAATCACCCGTCTGACAACAAAATCACCGACTGCTGCAACTGGAGATTTTCTGTTTCCATTTAAAACGGATTGCGCTGCTTCTTCTCTAACCTCAGCAATTAATTCTGCTTTTTCAACATTAGTAATAACTTGATGGCGTTGCTTGTGGTGCGCCATTTCATGACTAATCATACAGGCTAAAGCCGAAGCATCACCACCTAATTGTTCTAACGCACCATTGTAAATAGGTATGAGATTGGCATTTTTAGCAAAGGCTTGCGTATCATATTTAGCAACTCGAACAATTTGCCAAGGGCGGGTATCGTATTCATTAGCACGCGCTATCCTATCGACTATACGGTAAAGCGCGTAAAAGTCTGGAGGTAGTTGTGTTTTAGCGTCTTGGTAAATCGAGTTAGTTTCAGAAGCCGCTTCTGCTTTGGCGATCGGATTAGCTGGGGATAGTAGGCATAAGCAAGCTAAAGTAGCTGGTAACTTAATTTTTAATATACTCATTGATACTATGTAAGTTTTTAATAGACGTTATCTTTATAGCTTCATTCTATTGAAAAAAAGACAGTGCTTGTGTGCGTGTAATTACTTAAAACAGACATTGAAATTATTTGTTGTGGGAGAATTTTGCTCGCTTGTTATTAGCGGGGAGCGAGATTTTCTTTTAAGCAGGGAGCGAGACGCTCCCACTACTAAGAATTTTAGACAAAACCGAGAGGGTGTTAATCTACGATAAAATTCTTCGTAAAGTCAACACATGACAATATGCCCAAACTGCCTCCAAAAGACTACATTCAAACCGTTCCCTTCCCCACCGAGATTAACTTACAACCCATCGGCGTAGTGCGATCGCCATACAAAGAAAGACATGGAACCCCCAGACAGTCGCAACTTCAAGCCGCACCGTCAAATTATCAACCGGCGATCGCGCAAATAGAACTTTTCGACACCATACCCCCAGAAGCACTCAAAGACATGGAAGGCTTCGAGCGGATTTGGGTAATTGCATGGTTGCATTTAAACAAACATTGGAATCCTACCGTTATTATTCCACGCGGGCCGCGCATTCGCCGAGGTACTTTAGCAACTCGTGCCCCCCATCGCCCCAATCCAATTGGGCTTAGCGCACCAAAATTAATAAAAATAGAAGGTTTAGTTTTATATGTAGAAGGAATTGATTTACTTGATAACACGCCAGTATTAGATATTAAACCTTATGTAAGTTATTGCGATGCTTTCCCCGATGCAAAATGTGGTTATGTCGATCAAATAGAAGATGCTTCTCAACATGAAATAGACGTGTTTGGAAAAACAAACCCCAGGTAAATTTTGGATTTTAACAGCGGATGTTTTTGATTTGGATTTGAGATTTTGGATTAAAACTCTGCGTACCTTTGCGCTTAACTTTGCGTTCCTCTGCGTTAAAAATCTGATTCCGAATCAATTCGACAAACGCCAAATCTTAATTGATTTATTCCCACTACTACTAACAATAAACTTCCCATCTTTACTAAAAGCAATTGCATTAACTCCCCCTTGTTTAGCCGAAAGAGTATTTAACTTTTTTCCCGTACTTACATCCCACAAACTAATTTCATATGCATAACCACCGCTAGCAAAAGTTTTACCATTGGGGCTAATAGCTACAGCATCAATGCCACCAATTCCCACAGAAAAATTTTGAATTAATTTCCCTGTCTCAAGATTCCATACTTTAATATTCTTTCCATCAGTTTCTTTAATTGATTGATGACTATCATCGTAACCGCTGTTTACAAGAGTTTTCCCGTCGTTACTAACAGCTAGAGATGAAACGGCAGATGCCTCTTGAAATTCAGAATAAACGTCTTCTGATTTCGGTGGTGTTAATGTTTTCAGCAATTTTCCTGTAGAAGTATCGAATAACTGAATCGTACCGTCATAATTACCGCTAAATAAAGTTTTACCATCCGCGCTCATTGTTAAAGAGAGAGTTTCAGCTTTTAGAGTGCGTTGTAATTCTCCGTTTTTCAAATTCCAAATTTTAATAGTTTTATCTGCATTTGCACTAATTAAGTTTTTTCCATCAGGGCTAATTACTATTGATGACACTGCGGCTTTATTTTTATCTAAAGTACGTAGTAATTTCCCAGTTTTTAAATTCCAAATTTTAACTGTATTATCATTACTGCCGCTGGCTAAAGTTTGTCCGTCGGAAGTAATTGCTACAGATGTTACTGCTTCTTTGTGCCCTGATAAAGTTCTTAATAATTTACCAGTTTTCAAATCCCATAATTTGACTGTCTTGTCATAACTCCCGCTAACTAAAGTTTGTCCGTCGGGAGTAATTGCTATTGCTTTAACGGATGCAGAATGTCCTGATAAAGTAAAAATTAATTGGTTGACTTGCTGTTGATTGCTAACAAGTTTTGGTGAAGATTCAGCGGCTGTTGAAGATGGAGGAATTGTACAAGCAGTATTGGAATAAGTTAAAGCAATTATTGTTATAATTTTTAGGAATTTATCTTTTAATTTCATTATTTTTAATTAAGATTATTTTTTATATTTATTTAGACTTTTATAAATTACATCCTGTTCCATTGCTGCATTATATTCAATTTATCCAGCAAATTGTAGAGACGCGATATATCGCGTCTCTACATCCAAATTCAATAATCCAAAATTGCTATACTTGTTTCCCATCGCCAGTAAGGCGATAATTACTCCATAAATTTTGATTTACGGGTAGAAAAGATGGAGTACGATTTTCAACAGCTAGCTCAACTTTATAAAAACACTCTCTTCAACGATGTATTGCCATTTTGGGAAAAACATTCATTAGACTGGGAAAAAGGCGGTTATTTCACCTGCTTGGATCGAACTGGTAAAGTCTTTGATACCGACAAGTTTATTTGGCTGCAAAATCGTCAGGTATGGCTTTATTCCATGCTTTACAACCAGTTGGAAAAGCGGGAAGATTGGTTAAAAATTGCTGCAAATGGTGCGAATTTCCTCGCAGAAAACGGTAGAGATGAAGAAGGTAACTGGTATTTTTCTTTAACCCGTGAAGGTAAACCGTTAATACAGCCTTACAATATTTTTTCTGATTGTTTTGCGGCAATGGCTTTTAGTCAATACGCTCTCGCTTGCGGTGAAGAATCGGCGAAAGAGATTGCATTACAAGCTTATAATAACGTTTTACGTCGTCAAGAAAATCCTAAAGGAAAATATAATAAACTGGTACCCGGTACTCGTGCGATGAAATCTTTAGCAGTACCGATGATTTTAGCTAACTTATCTTTAGAAATGGCTTGGTTGCTAGAAGATGATACTTTGGAACAAGTTTTAGATACAACTGTAGAAGAAGTAATGGGTGATTTTCTCGATAAAAAACGAGGATTAATGTTTGAAAATGTTGCTCCCGATGCTTCTCATATTGATTGTTTTGAAGGTAGATTAATTAATCCCGGACATGGTATTGAAGCGATGTGGTTTATGATGGATATTGCCCAACGTCGCGGGAATAAAGAATTAATAGATCGAGCAGTTGATGTAACTTTAAATATTCTTAATTTTGCTTGGGATAAAAAGCATGGTGGCTTGTATTATTTCATGGATATTGATGGAAAGCCACCGCAACAACTTGAATGGGATCAAAAATTGTGGTGGGTGCATTTGGAATCTTTGGTAGCTTTAGCAATGGGTTATCGTTTGACGGGAAGAAAGGAATGTTGGGAATGGTACAAGAAAATGCATGATTATACTTGGGCGCATTTTTCTGATACCGAATATGGGGAATGGTTTGGTTATTTAAATCGTCGCGGTGAGGTGTTGTTGAATTTGAAAGGTGGGAAGTGGAAGGGTTGTTTTCACGTTCCTAGAGCTATGTATATGTGTTGGTTGCAGTTTGATATTCTTGGTAATGGGTAATTGGTAGTTGGTAATTAAGGGAAATAAACCGCAGAGACGCTGAGGGCGCTGAGGAAGAGGGGGAAGGAGGAGATATTTAATGTTAATTTGATAGCGTATCTTTATTAAATTGAAATGTTTTTATGTCGGAAATAACTGAAGCGTTGCAGCGGATTGAAGCGTGGTTACAAAATCATATGCCGAATCGTGCTGCTGAACTAAAACCTGGACTTACACGGGATGAAATTGAGGAACAAGTTAAAGATTTACCTTTTAGCTTACCAGAAGTAGTTTATGAATTATACCAATGGCATGATGGAAATGTTGATAAATTTGTCTTTGAACAATATGATTTTTTATCGTTAAACGATGCTATTGAAGCTTATCATGAATGGTGGGCAGAAATATTTTATGACAAGGATAGCGTAGGTTGGGTTGAGGGACGAAACCCAACATTATTAGGACTTTGTTGGGTTTCACTATCGTTCAACCCAACCTACAATTCTACGATGAGTTATGAAATCAGAAATAAAAAATAAGCGCGGTTTTGATTTAAATGATTATCCTGGTTCTTTTGGTTACGTTTTAGTTAAAGCTGGAATTGATGAAGTTAGTTCAACTGCCATCGGAGATGTTTACAATAATTCTACATTGATAATTGATAACTGTTAATTGAATTTAAGCCTCCCTCCCCGAAGCCCAAATATCGCGCCACTTAACGGTACCTTCACTGGCAATTACCCAACGACGAGCTAACAAGTTTTCCCGTAAAGGAGAAGTGCCTTCCCTCAACATGGCATATTTATAACTAATCAGTTTACCAGCGCTTTCATTAAAGGGAATTTCAGCGAACCAAGTATTTGAATTAATGTACTCCAAAGGATATGCTTTCTTAATATCCCAGTTACCTAATTCGGGACAATCGCCAATTACTACAATTCTTTCACCGGGCTGGGTATCTACTCCATTTAATTGCGCTCTAACTATTGTTTGCGCTTTCAATCTTTCCCCTACATGGCTGATAACGATCGCCTCTTTTCCACCAAGCTCTAAGTTATAAATTTTTCCATCTTTGACTTCAAATTTACGCCCTGTTAATACGCAAGTATGTTCTCTATCGGGTAACTCAGTATCTACTTCTTCTACGGTTGTAGCATCACCTCTATTCAAGGCTACGAAGCAGCGCGAGCCATTATAACGACGCACGTAACAGAAAGTGTCCGGTGTAACATATTTCTCCCACTGACTGCCCATCGATATCGCCGGATTCAAACGACGCAACCCCGAAAGCTTCCGCACATCCCAATAAATCGCGGTTTCGGTATCCCATTTATCCATCATCGGACGATTGTAGGGATCGTTATTTCCGTAGATGTTATTATCGCCGTTGCTATCGTTATGCAGATATTGTTCGGTACCGTAAAATAAGCAGGGAATTCCCCGACTAGTCATTAAAAAATCAACCGCTAAGCGCAAATTATCCACATCTGGGTTAAGAGTCAGGAAGCGGTGCATATCGTGATTATCGATAAAAGTTATCAATTCCGTTGCGCCGTTGTAGCGATAATCCTGCTTTAAAACATCATTAACTAAATAAAACCCAGATTCATCAAAGGTTCCTAAAGCTTGTCGGAGTGCCATGCACAATCCAAAATCTAGTATAGTCATACCAGAATTATTGGCGAATTCTACAGAGCGATCGTCATCTGGGCGGCTGTAAATCCATTCCCCAAAGATAAACACGTCTGGTTTATGGTTGTACATTTCACTGTTAAACTCTTGCCAAAACCAAATTGGCATATGTTTAACTGTATCTACCCTTAAAGCATCAACTCCTCTATCCAACCACTGCTTGATTGCTGATTTTATATAACTTCTATACTCAATATTATTTTCATTAAAAGTAGCTAAACCCGACAATTCGCAGTTTTGTACCTGCCATTCACTTTCCCAATCGTTAACTTCACCATAATGGTGATACCAGTTGTCTTTGTCATCGTTGAAATCGGCAATTTTTACGCCATCATCGTACAATTCACCTTTACTACCACCAGTATCTGGGGTGCTATGATTGCACACAATATCTAATATCAATTTCATATTGCGCTTGTGCAATTCTTCAATTAATCGATCGAAGACAGTATTTTTCGTATCTTGAGTTTTATTCAACGAAGGTTCATCTTCAGGGGCAATAAACCGAGGATTCAACCGTTTAAAATCTTTTGTCCAATAGCCATGAATTGCCGCACTTTCAATAAATAATTCTTCAACTTGCTCGAATAAAGGAGTTAACCAAAGAGCAGTAACTCCCAAATTTCTTAAATAATCTAATTTATCAATAACTCCTTTCAAATCTCCACCCCAATACTTACCCCATTCTTGGCAATCGGGGTCATAAAGTTCCGAATTAAACCCTTTATTATTTTTAGGATTGCCATCGAAAAAACGGTCAACTACAAGAAAATAGATAGTTTCCTGGCGAAATTCAATATCCCTAGTATAGAGAAACTCCAAGTCAATATCGGCATCAGAATCAGGAGTTTCTATAATCGCTTTAACTTCAGCTTCCGGATTTTCAACTTGATATTGAGCTTCCGACGATTGAGATGAAGGAGTATTTACCATACAAATTGATTTTATTTATGCTTATTTACTTAAGTAATTCAATACTGCTAACGTCAAATCCGTATTCTTACCAATATTTTTCTTTTTCCGTATTTTTATCATTAGAATAGTATTTTATTACTCATCTAGATGGGATACCATCTTTTTGATATCTAAGTCTTCATTCTTTAGGTAGATATTATTTTAAAAGGGAGTGGGGATTAAGGAATTCGATTTCACAAAATTATTTGTAATTTTCAACATACAGATGTAGGGTGTGTGACGGCTAGGATAATTGATAAAACACAACTAAAAAAAATGATGCTGCCGTCACGCACCAATTTATTCAGGACTTACGCAGCGACAACGGAAATGAGCGTGTTTCACATTTAAGATCCCCTCAACCCCCCTTCGGAATTGGGGGGCTTGCGTAAGTTCTGTTATTGATAAGAGAGAAAATCTGGCATTGCTGATTTGATGTATGAAACGGGTTTATTGGAAAACCGAAACGGTTGTAGAGACGCGATATAATGCCCTATCGGGCACGCTTCGCTAACGCGTCTCTACATTTAAATTCATACCCGGATTCAGCAACGCCGAAAATCTAAATAATTCCGATGTCAGTGGAAACAATATCGTAATATTTTTCATAAATTTGGTGCGTGACGGCAATATTTATTTTTTGGGTTTGATTTAATAATTTATCGTAACCGTCACACACCCTACAAACTAGCTGTTAACTGTTAACTGTGAAGACTGCAAACCGTGCATATGATTAAACAAACCCCAGCAATATTCTTCAGGTAACTTACAGGTAATCGCACCTCGCAACACAACATTGAAATACCAATCATTGGGTGCAATTTCTTCTAAAAGTTTGTTTACCACCACATAGGTGCGGACATTTTTATATACCTTTCCTTGAAAATTAATCTCTACAAATTCCTGACGATAGCCACCACGCGGTACATCTTCGCGCTTATCCAAGCTTTCGCTAAGTCTTAAAGGTAGTCGATAAAGTACGCCATGCACGCTGCTACTAGAATCTTTTACCACATCCAACACGCCACATTTACGGAAAGCACTATAACGGTAAAATCCCAATCGATAGCCCTGAAGAATTCCCGCACCTATAACATAATCATGAGTATTTTCACTCATAGTACGCTTCAAATCCACCGGACACATACAGGAACCATAAGCAAAATAATAAAACATTGGTTCATGAAGTTGCGATTGTTGCCGATTGTGAGATTCGCGGTGAGTGTGATTACTCATCTATCTACAAAAATATTTATTACATAAGTCAATATATCAAAAGATGGGGAATTGGGCATGGGGCATTGGGCATTGGAATTAAGAACTTACTTAAAAAAAGCCCCCCTTTTGTAAGGGGGGTTGGGGGGATTCTCTTGATTTTAAGATTGATAAGTAGTACGCCCATCTTGGTTGCTACATAGACTCGTTCCCAGTCTCCAGGCTGGGAATGCCTAAGCGGGAGGCTCTGCCTCTGGTTAAGGCAGAGCCTTTTAGTATGGGTTCCCAGCCGGAGGCTAGGAACCAGTGAATGCCCCATGCCCAATCCCCAAATACTAACTTCTCAAAATCCGATTCCAAACTTCCACAACATTCAGTAAATCTTTGGATATGTTATTGCGGGAAGTGTCGTTAAATTGCACCGTACCATCACGGCTGGTAAGGGTATAGGTAATGAAATCTGCGGCACCTCTGGCAGCTGGATAGCTCATATTTCTGAATTCATCGCGCTGCTGCTGCAATAATCTTTGAAAATCGCGTACTTGTTGACGGGATACTTGACGAACGCTACGACTCGAATCATTCATATCGCCCATCCGATAGCGCATGACTCGTCCATCTTCTAATAAAACGGTTTCGTAAGTTTGTCCGGCAAAACCACCGCTGCTAATTTGACGAAATACTACTCCTCTGGTTAAAGGTGATGGTAGTTCGTTGCGGGGAATTCTTACGGGTAAAACTGTATTTTGATTACCATTTATCTTACTAGCGCTTTCGTTTAAAATTACTCTGCTTCTCTCATCGGTATGGTAAACGAATAGTTCCGAACCAACTTTTACGGTTACTCGATAGCCGTTTACAATTCTGGAGAAACAATAGCGCGTTCTGTATTGGTTAACTATACCCAAGCAACCATTGCGCCATCTTACTTGTTCGGCTTGTACAATATTGCTGGGAGAAACTGCAATTCTACCTTCTACGCGGTTTCTTACATCGGATAATACTGCATTTTCAATGGATTTTGGTAAGGTTGCAGTTGCATCAAGTTCAAAATCCGAACCATCTTGTTTAAAGCGATAAGTCCAAGTTTCTCTACTGTCGGATAAGGTAGCCTTCATCAAGGGGACGTTATCTTTTCTTTCGTTGAGTTGTTCAACTTCGATAACTCGGATTTGCTCGATAGATGATGTATATCGGGAGCGTTTTGCTGCATCCACTTTAAGTTCTGATGCCGCTCTTTGAGTTAAACTTTGTGTGCGATCGAGAACTACTACCGAAGCGTTATCGTTAGCGTGGTAAACCCAAGTTTGATTATTTGCTTCTACGGTAACTATCCAGCCGGGAGTACGAATAAAAGCTTTGTTACAAATGCGGTTGAAGGTTAAGTAACAAGGATTGCTCCAAATTTTACGCTCGCTTTTGACAATCCGTATTGTTCTTTGACTTAAACCAGACCATTGAGCTGCATCTCTAAGAATAGCACCCGAAACTGCTTGAGGTAATCCAGATGTTGGCTGAGTATTTTGATTAGATAACTTTACTTGATTTCCCGTTGCATCGGTGAAAAATACCCAAGTCTTCGAGTTTCCGCTGACGGTTACTTCCCAACCGGAAACATCAGTTCGATCGCAGGGATTGTTGAAACTAAAATCTTCACAACCGTATTCCCAGTATGCTGGCTTGAAGGAAACGATTTTTAATCTTCTTCCCGGTAAACCAGAAATATTTCTCGCTTCTTTTAATACGCTATTGCGAACGTTTCGAGGTAATCTTAAATCGCTAGCGGCTGCATTCAAACGAATTTGATCGCCGTCGATGGAAGTGTGATAAATCAAAGTTTGTCTGGCACCTTTGACGGTAACTCTCCATCCTTTTTGATTTGCTCTCAAACAAGATTCGTTTGCACGTCCTAAATTCAAGCAGCTATCGGTAAAGGTGACTTGCTCGGCTTTAGTAACGCGGAGTCGAGAACTACCAATGAATTCCGATGCGGCTTTTAAAACGGTATCTTTGACTTGAGAAGGTAAGCCGTTATCGGTAATTTCACTCGCTTTAGTATTCAGCTTAATTACCGAACCAGACTTATTGGTATGATAAACCAAACTTTGTCCTTTGGTACCGACAATAACCCGATAACCGGGAACTAAAACTTGAGAACAAATGGTATTCGCGTCGCGTAATTCCAAACAGCCATCCTTCCAAGTTTTCTGCTGTACTTGCATGATGAAGAAGTTGGAAACCGGCTGTTGCAAGCGTTGAGCAGCATCTCTAATAACTCGCGATTTTACCGATTCGGGCAATTGCGAATTAGAATCCCCAGAATTACTTCCAGATGCTAAACGTAAATTACGTCCGTTATTATTAGTATGATAAATCCACTGTTGGCTGCCATCGGATACCGTGACTTTATAACCGGGAACCAAAGCTTGGGTACACATTTCACCGGGTTTTAGTACTTCCAAGCATCCATTGCGCCAAGTTTCTTTGCTGTAATTGACGATTCTTAATCTAGTTTGGGGTATATTTTCCAGACGAGACACATCTTTGATAACAGCATTCACTACCGTAAGAGGTAAACCGCTTCTTGTGTCATTTCTCTGTACTTGAATTATGGTTTGAGAATTATTTTGTCTTTGGCTAACTACGTTTCCCGCATTACCTAACTTATAATTTTGAGATGTAGGTACAACCACCGGAGTTGCGATCGCACTTTTTAATAGCGCAAATTCGTTCGCAACAGATATAATACCAGTTAATAGCAAAACAGCAAATATCCGCGCTTTATTTGTAGTAGAATTACTTTTAGATGATGTCATAGTCAAGTTACCTCTATCCGTCATTAGTTTACAAATATTTAAGATTTGTTTCTTATATTGAATCAAAATTGTAGCTAACAAAATCTTTTGTTTTCCGAGCAATAGCGCTTTAAAGCAATTAAATACAAAGAATTAATTATCCCATACTATACATTTAGTAGGGACAAATATGATATTAATGTGTGTGCTTGTATACGAGTTTTGACGTAGTTTATTATGTAATTTGTTCCTGATTGTTTACGAAAAATTTATATAAATAGGTCTGCATGTCAAAGGTTAATATCCAATTACCTAATTAATATGGAGAATCATGAATAATTTTGAACAAATCCAAAATATCTATAAAAACTATCGAGATGATTACAGTTTAGAGCAGAGAAAGAACTGGTACAGTGAAGTTGCGGATGCGTACAACAAAACCAGACCGCGCTATCCCCAGGAACTGATTAATCATACAGTAGAATTAGCTAACCTCAGTACAAATACGAATATTTTAGAAATAGGGTGCGGTCCTGGAACTGCAACAACGGAGTTTGCTAAACTAGGTTTCTCAATGACTTGTCTTGAACCCAGTCAGGAATCTTGCAATTTAGCCAGGCAAAACTGTGAAAGTTTTCCGGATGTAGAAATTATCAATACCACCTTTGAAGAATGGGAATTACAGGAAAATGCTTTTAATACCGTTCTTGCTGCAACTTCTTTTCATTGGGTTTCACCACAAGCCGGATACCCCAAATTAGATCGAGCATTAAAAGATAATGGTAATTTGATTTTATTATGGAACAAAGAACCCCAACCCAGCTACGAAGTGTACCAAATTCTAGATGAGGTTTATCAAAGACAAGTTCCTTCCCTTTCACGATATGAAGCTAGGGGAACTACAGAAAGAATTCTCAGGGAATTAGGGGAAAACGTGATGAAATCCGGGTTATTCAAAGATTTAGTTTTTGAGACGATGGAGTGCCAACGTAGCTATAGCATTGATGATTATCTAACTTTGTTGAGTACATTGTCACCTTATATAGCGTTGGATTCTCAAAAGCGAGATGCTTTATTTAACGATATCAGAGACACTTTAAGCAAACATCTTGGAAATACTATCGAGACATCATATCTTTCAGCTTTTCATATTATGTGGAAGAAAGATAATTAATGATTTTGATTTTATAGATAAACTTGATTTAAGTCACTTATCATACAAAAATTAATTAGTTATGGTGCAAGATTTCAGATTCACCTAAAACCCAAAAATAAAAACGCCTTATCCTTCGTATAGGGTGAATGGATAAGGCGCAGTGCTAGGAACAATCTGTAAAACTTTGAAATAGATCGCGATTATCTCAAAGTGATGAATATTAACTTAAATAGAACAATTAAGTATTTTCCGCAATTATAATTACTTACTATCATTAACAGCTTACCAACTCTCTTTGGGAAGAATTTTGAAATCTAAAAGTACTAGCAGCCCAGTCTTTCAAATCTGGTGCTAACCTAACTAACTTGCGTAAAATATCTTCATTTACAAACAGCACCAAAGGAAATTTAAACTGTTTGCCAAATTCATCTCGCATCAAATTTGTGGAAATAATCAGTTGATTAATTGCTTCTACAGACTCCAAACCCCTGACTACCAAAGCATCTGGTCGATCGGAACCCAGTACCGAAACAATATTTGTGTAAAGCGTTTCTGCCTTTGACGACAGAATTACTTTTCTGATATCCACCGTCGAAAACTCTTTCAAGACACTGAGAATTTCTTCTTGCTTGTTCGCAGAATTGCAGCACGCCAATAGCAGCGAAAACTCACCATCGGAAAGCGCGATCGCCCTTGCCAATCTTTGGACAACCGCCGTATCATTTATCGTACCGTTCTGAGAATCAATCAAGCCTATCATCAGTAATCCCAAGTTTCCTTTTAGTGAACTTATCCAAACTAGATATCCAATTTATCAGTACAATCACTCAATGCACTCATGCTTAAGAATGATATGTACGAGTAAAATGAATTACTTTTTTGCCCCAACTACTTAAGTATACTCAGGAGGTAATTATTGAGGATGCGGTGCCACACCCCGCATTTTTAATCACTAGGTATTCGGTATCCGTGGAATTACGAGATAGGGAGAGGGGGTAGATGAGGGACAAGGGGACAAGGAGATAGATGGGGGAGATAATTCCTCACTCCTAACTCCTCGCTCCTTACCGCTTACTGTTCACTGTTAACTGTTCACTGCTCACTGATTAATGCAACATCCGAAGAGTTATCCAAGTCATGAAAGTTAGTTTTCTACTGAGTATGATGATGAAAAAAATTGTTACGTGGTGTATTAACCTGTTTTCGTTTAGTCAGCAGCGCAGACAAAAACCGGCGTTTCTTGCAGCTATTTTTACTCTTTCGCTAATGGCTGGGGTAATGTTTTCTGTCCCCGCACCGGCTCAAGTGATTATTAAAACCCGTCAGCAACCAACTTTTGTTAACCAAAAGTTACCAACTGTTATACCACCTGTACCAACGAGTAATCCTGGGCAGCTACCGACTATTAAACCTCCTAGCCCACAAACTGTTACAAATCGCCAGGAAGCAACTGAGTTACGAGGGGTATGGTTAACTAATATTGATAGTGATGTTTTATTTTCCAGTAGCAATCTTACTAATGCTTTAACGCGCCTCAAACAGTTAAATTTCAACGTTGTATATCCTGCGGTATGGAATTGGGGTTACACTTTGTATCCTAGTAGAGTCGCCAGAAAAGTTATCGGACGTAGCGTAGATCCAGAACCTGGACTTAGAAAGCGCGATATGCTCAAAGAAGCGGTGAGTGAAGGGCACGCAAGGGGTTTGAAGGTAATTCCCTGGTTTGAATTTGGCTTTATGGCACCGGCAGATTCGCTATTAGCAAAACGTCGTCCTCAATGGCTTACTAATAAAGTTGACGGTAGCAAGATTAAAAAAGAAGGCGTTCACGATAGAGTTTGGTTAAATCCGTTTCGTCCCGACGTGCAAGGATTTATCAAAGATTTAGTCGTGGAAATGGTGCAAAATTATGATATAGATGGCATTCAATTCGACGACCATTTCGGCTTACCATCAGAATATGGATACGATAGTTATACAGTAGCCTTATACAAAAAAGAACATAACGGTAAAGCACCTCCCAGAGATAATAAAAATCCAGAATGGCTAAAATGGCGTGCAGATAAAATTACCGACTTCATGAAAGAGGTATTTTTCGCCATCAAAGCTGTTGATAAAAACTGTATCGTTTCCGTAGCACCAAATCCCCAACGCTTTTCCTACGAATACTTTTTAGCAGATTGGAGAAGATGGGAACGTATGGGATTAATTGAAGATTTGATTATCCAAATTTACCGCAACGATATGAACGTGTTTATCAAAGAATTAGAGTATCCCGAAGTAATCGCCGCCAAAAAGCACATTCCCACAAGTATTGGTATTATTTCCGGCTTAAAAAACAAACACGTACCCGTAGAACAAATTAAAGCTCAAGTAAAACAAGTTCGCGATCGCAACTTTGCCGGAGTATCATTTTTCTTCTACGAAACCCTATGGAACATGAGCAAAGAACCATCGCAACAGCGTCTTTCTAGCTTGCAAGAATTATTTTCCACACCAGCGCAGTATCCGAGTTTGTTAGCCGACTCGAAGAGTTAGGAGTTAGGAAGATATGGGGGGATGGGGGGATGGGGAGATGGGGAGATGGGGAGATGGGGAGATGGTAAGCCACTCTCGTGGGTCGTCTCCCGCAGTACGAGAGAAGTGGCGCAACCCGAAGGGGAGATTGGGGGATGGGGAGACGAGGGGACAAGGAGAATTGTTAGTTTAGGAGGTTTTTAGGGAAATATAGAAGTGGAAAGAAAAAACTTGATTGGGGTATTAATAGATGGGGAGAGGGAGTATCAAGAGTCATGAGGATTTGGAAGTTTTACAGATGGCTTTTGATGCAGCGATGAAAATTTATGAATCTTCTAAAAAATTTCCTGTTGAAGAAAGATATTCATTGACAGATCAAATTTGTCGCTCATCCCGTTCTGTGTGTGCTAACTTCGCTGAGGCATGGAGAAAGCGTCGTTACCAAGCAGCTTTTATAGCTAAATTAAATGATTCAGAAGCAGAAGCTGCTGAAACACAAATTTGGATAAAATTCGCCGTCAAATGTAACTATTTAGATGTCGAATCCGGACGAGAAATCTACGCTACCTACAACAAGATTCTAGGTAGCTTAGTAAAAATGATAAACAACTCATCAATCTGGATTCTCAAAAAATAAACCTCTCCCCATCTCCCCATCCCCTTTTCACCTTCACCCAATCCCCAACCTACCAGCTAATCCGGGACTAAAAGGAATCAAAGTTACAACCATCAAAAATAAGGCAACTAACCCCAATACAGCGCGTGTATCATCGGGTTCGGTAATTTCGTTCAAGCTCGGACGTTCTAAGTCTCTTTGTAAAAATAAAATTACAATTGCCCAATATAAAGCTAGAGAATTACCTAAACCTACTATTCCTAAAATAATTAAGGTTGCGAATGTAGTGCGTCCGGCGATTTTACGTCCGTAAATTGCTTGTACAATTCTACCGCCATCTAGCTGTCCTGCTGGCATCAAGTTTAAAGCTGTAACTACTAAACCCAACCAACCAATAATCACCAAAGGATTTACGTCAACTATTGATGATACTAAAGCATTACCCAAAACAACCCGCGCTAAGCTTCCGACTAAAATCGAACCTCGAAAAAACTCGTTTGGTAATTGAAATAAACTTCCTTCATGGGAAAGTAGCAATCCCACAATTAACATCAATAATGAAACAATTCCCCCGACTGCTGGCCCGGCTAAGGAAATATCAAACAAAACTTTACGATTGGGTAGCAATGATTCAAAACGGGTAATTGCACCGAAAGAACCAATTTCTACTGAAGGAATCATGTAAGGTAAACTTAATTTAACATTGTGACGACCAGCAAGTATCCGGTGCCCCGCCTCATGAGCCAATAAAACCGTGAAAAACCCTGCGGCAATGGGTAAAGATTCTTGAAACTTTGCTGGATTAGAAAAGAAATCAAAACCTAATAAAATTCCTCCCGCTTCTAAACTTGTGGCAATAGTTGCTAGAAAAAGGATACCTGCAAAGGCTTTTTGTGCCGGAGTCATCGAACGCGGGTCATTGCGACTTGGTAGGACGATTATCGTGGGTCTACCTTCAGGGTTTTCGAGTAAAAATAGGCGATATTTGTCACCAACACGCTCGCGCAAACTCGCACTCAAACGGTTGAAAACGTCTTCCGGTTCACCTCTTAAATTACCTTTAAAAATAGCTCCTTCTTGATAAGCAATAGTTTCAGTAGCAAAATATGTATCGATACCGAAAATACTTCTAATAGTACTTAAATCTTCTTCAGGAATAGGTATTATTTCAGGTTGTGATGGTCCGTTTGCCGTTGATGGTGGCTGAGTAGAATTTTCTGGCGATGCTTCCTGAGCGATTCTCTCAGATGCTTTCTTTTTAATCATCTCCTCTTGTCCCATCGCCCGTAACTGTCTGCCAATAGCTATATACAAACCAGCAAAGGCAATGGAAAGGAGGAGTATACCTGCTACATTGATATAAATTCCCGCAGCAAGCAAACCAAAATATAACAGCCACGGAGTTATCAACACCACCGATTGAAGCCAAGCCAGGATGCCCAACTTACCATAGGGCTTAGCGCGAACAAACCCCCATCCCAAAATCCCCAAAGCAACTAATACAATCGCAGCTATAATTGCTGCTTCTGATGAATTTAACATCTATCTTTAAACATAAAGGACTATTATCCCACCGGCTTCCACAATCGTTTGCGGTTGGTACGGATATTAATAATTTATAACGATGGCTGTCTGGGAAAAAATTTATATGTAGAGGATTGAATTCTTTTTTCTTTTGTGGTAATGTATTTTTATAATAGAAATAGGTGCGCCTATATATAGGGGTAATTGAGAAAAGTAAACTTAATTAAAAGCGCAGATTTTAAATTATTTAAATTCTATATAAATAAAATTTACCGGACTGGCATATTTATTGTAGGATGTGTGGCGCTTCGAGAATCCTACTAATTGCAAAGAATATTTTGATTAAACATTGATTGTAGAGATGTGCATAGTATCGCCTCTCTAGAGGGTTTCGGGCATAAACGAACCATTCACCTTACGGACGATAGCTGTCAAGTTTTCATACCTTATATTACTTGTATATAAAATATTTTTTCACTGTTCCCTATTCCCCCCAACCCCCCAACCCTGTTCCCTTTTTTAAAATGTTTTTTTAGCATACTAAGTACGGAAGAGCCAAATATCAAAATTTTACTTGGGGTTATTCCCGTAATAGCACTGAAATTTACTCTCGTCGAACTCACGTAAAGTTAAGAAAAAATATGTAAATAGAATTTAAATTTAATAGGTGTATGGAGAAAAATTATGCAATAATCAGTATTGTTTGCTATAACGAGACTTAGAGGGTGTTTATAAATAAAAAATAAAGGCGATTATAATTGTTTGCTAACACACGTATTGTAAAAGAAACAGTAGTCGTGTAAAAGCAGGGTGTCATGACTCGCAAACCTTATCCTACAAACATTTAAGATGTGGAATGGGATTTAATTAAACCCATGATTACAGCAGAGCGCAAGGGTAAGCATGGGAAAAAGCGTGAAGTGGATATGTGCGAAGTCGTAAACGCAATTTTCTATATCTTACGTGCGAGCGGTGGTGCGAATCAGGTCTCAGGATTTACCACCATGGCAAACAGTATATTCATATTTCCGTCGCTGGGAGCGTAAAGGAGTGTGGCAAAAAAATCACACTGTATTGCGATAGCCCGAAGGGCGACGCTTAGCTTATCACAGTTACGTCAAATGGAGGGAAGAGATTTAGAGCGATTCTTTTGGAGTTATAGACTCTAAAACAGTTGAAACAACTGAGAAAGGAGGGGAGAAAGGCTACGATGCTGGAAAAAAGGTTAGTGGTCGTAAACGCCATATCTTGGTCGATACTATGGGTTTAATTTTGGTTGTTGTGATACACGCACCTTCGATTCAATATTGTGATGGAGCTAAACTTGTATTCGATAAAATCTGTAATTTGTTCCCAAAACTACATCTATTTTGGGCAGATGCTGGGTATGCTGGCTTGTTGATTGATTGGCGGAGACATTTTATTGGTTGTGGACTAGAAATAATCAAGCGTTGTGACCATAAGGCTGGTTTTAAAATATTACCTAGAGGTTGGGTAGTAGAGCGTAATGAAGGCATGGCTGGATCGTTATCGTCGCTTAACTAAGGATTATGAATACCTCCTCCAAACAAGCGAAATCATGATATACGCTGCGATGACCCATCTGATGTTAGGTCGATTAGCCCTAAAAAATCATTTTCTCACTGCTGGCGGATTTATTTTATAAACACCCTCTTAAACGCTAATTCTAATTGATTTATACAGAATTTGCCTTGATATTTAAGTGCTGCTTAATACTGTATTTCTTGACTATGTATCTTTAGGGAATACCAAAAAATCAATCCTCCAATTTTGAAATCAAAAGAATTTTCTTTCCCTCTGCTCCCTGCCCTCTGCATTCAAAACGATTGATTATTTTTTTTATTTGGAAGTCCCTGGGATGAAGCATAGTCACAAACAAAATGTGTAAATTATTGAACATTTTTTTATTAATGACATTGTTGAGTATATTATCATGATTTCAATTTCAAACGCTTCCGCTCTAGAAAATGAAGAGTATTTAGTTTTTGACCTTACTCTTGCAGAATCACTTCCATTCGGACAGTCTTTAACTGTAGCTTTAGAAGCAGAAGGAATAACAGCACGACAGGGACAAAAAGCTGCTTTTAAGAGCAATTCAAAAAAGCCTTTTGATTTTGCTGAAGAATTTGAATTTAGTCTTGATGACGGTGAAACATGGCAAGCAGCCGAAAAAGGTAATCAAATTACGTTCGGCTTTGGTTTAACTTATCTGAAAGTACGATTGCCAATCAATGACGATAGGGTTGATGAAGGTAAAACACCTGAAACACTTGAACTTCGAGTAACCGATGTAGTTCAAGGTAATGTTGACAATATTAAAGATACTGGCACTGGTTCAATTATTGATAATGACGGAGAACCTGCTCGCGATGTTGTGGTTGATAACGTCATCGTAAAAGAAGGTGTTGATGAATATGCAGTACTAGATGTTTACCTTTCTTCATCTAGGGGTGAAGCTACAAAGTTAGAACTAAATACGGGTAATGGTAAGGCTCGACGGGGTAAACCAGATAATCCTGGTAAACCAGATAATACGGGTAAACCAGATAATACTGGTAAACCAGATAATCCCGGTAAACCAGAACAACTCGACTATGACCCAGAGTTTGAGATCAGTAATGACGGTGGTCGCACCTGGCAACAAGCTCCTAGTAGTGGAAATAGCAAAAAGCAATTAACTATTCCGACGGGTTTTGGTAAAGGACTGACTAAGGTTCGATTCAAAATCAATGATGACGAAGAGGTTGAGGCAACTGAGACCTTTCAACTTCAGGCTATAAGTACTGAAGAGCAGTTGGATAACAACTTTGCCACTAGTACAATCACCATACTTGATAACGATCCAGTTGCAACAACTACTTCCGTCTTTAACCAAAATTTTCAAGCTGAAGATGCAACTCTTGTTGGACCTGCTGTATTAACTGGTAGAGGATCTGAAGGTACAGGATACGCCGATTATTCAAATCCTTCTGGGGACTATATTGAGTGGACGGTAAATGTACCAAATGCTGGGGAGTACGAACTCTCTTGGCGATATCAAAACGGATCGAGTAATCGACCTCTACAGTTTGATGTCAACGGAACTGCTGTAGATACAAACCTCGACTTCCCTTTCACGGGAGGATGGACTAGCAACGATTGGAACTTTGTATCACAACTCGTACAACTAAATGCTGGCGACAACACCATCCGTCTAACGGCAATCGGCAGCAGTGGTGCAAATTTTGACTATATGCAGGTTCAAGAAGCGGTTACTACTGTTGTTATTTCTAATGCAACGGCAACAGAAGGTACAGACGACTTTTTGGTGTTTGATGTTGGTCTCAGTTTTCCAAGCGATCAAGTCATTACCTTAGATTTGACTGCTATTGATGGCTCTGCAAAAGGAGGATTGATATCCGATTTTGGTAACGACCTTACTGGAGATCCAGTTGATTACGCAAATCAGGAGTTTGAAGTTAGTAATGATGGTGGTACCACTTGGGTTAATGCAACAAATGGTACAGAGGTCACTTTTAATCCTGGTGAAACTGACCTCAAAGTCCGGCTAGCAGTAAATGATGATGATGCTGCGGAAGGAACTATTGCCGAAACAATGCAACTGGCAGTTAATAGCATTTTAGCTGGTTCGGTTCAGGATGCTACTGACCGTGGCGAAGGTTCAATTGTTGATGATGACTCTGAAGCGGGTACTCCACCAATTTCTATACTTCCTGCTACAGATATTCGGGTTGAAGGTGATGTATTCTTCAATTTTGATGGTACAGATGGTGGTTTGGTAGATAAAGATACAGAGCAAATTGGGTTTACTATGGTTGACCCAGCTACCAACCCAGGCAATCCTACTCCCGAAGGAGGTGTAGTCGGTTACTGGCGTGACAAGCTAAATGTTACAGACGGTGTACTGCAAATAACGGCCACCAATGGTATCAAATTTACTAATACCAATAGTCAAGATAATGCTCTGGGAGTTGGTCTAAATGTACCTAGTCAAGACCTGAAATTGGCAACCAGCCTAGTCGATCTTCCCACTGCTGCTGGAGGATTTTCTCAAGCAGGTCTTTGGTTTGGGCAAGCTACAGAGGGAGGCCTTGGTACCAGCGAAGATAACTATATTAAGTTAGTTGTTGTCTCTCCGAGTGAAGGTGATTATCAAATTCAGGCATTAATGGAGCAAGCTGGAACTCCTGTTACAGATATAACTATTGATATTCCAGACGATCCAGCTTCCGTAGGTTTAGAACTATTCCTCGATCCAGATACGCGAACAGTATCTGCCTTCTACAATATTTCAGAAGGAACAACTCAACCTTTAACGACGTTTGACGCAATTCCTGATGAGTGGTTTAGCTTTGACCAAGCCGGTCTCGATCCGTCAATTGCGACCCGTAGTTTCGGAGGGGTTTTTGCAACTAACCGTAAAAGTGGTACTCAACAAGTATTTAATTTTGAAGATTTCTCTGTTACTGAAGACAGCGTTCCGATAGATCCCTTCGGATCTGATTTACCATTCGACCGTTGGACATTACCTGTTAATAACCCAACTGCAATGGATGTAGGTCCGGACGGACGTTTGTATGTTGCAACTTTGTTTGGCGACATCTACGCCTTTACAATCTATCCAGAAACACGTACCTTTGAGCAAGAACTAATAACCACCATCCCTGATGGCGAAGGTGAATCTCGCCTGACTTTAGGCATTGCGGTCGATCCAGATTCTACCCCAGAGGATGTTATTTTATGGGTGTCACATTCTAATGGTAATGTTAGTAACGGTGAACTCAACTCTGGGAAAATATCTCGACTTTCAGGAGCCGGCTTTACCCAAAAAGAAGATGTAGTTACCGGACTTCCTCGGGCGATCGCCAATCATGCTGTTAATAATATCGACTTTGGACCAGATGGTCGTCTTTACCTTTGGGCAGGTGGAAATACAGGAGCCGGAGCAGCAAATAACTTAGACACGGAATTTGCGGATCGTCCAGAACAACCGCTCTCAGCTGCCGTGTTAGCAGTAGATATCCCCAGTTGGAAAGCTAATTCCTCTGGCTTTAATGGTGATGTTGCTTCCCCCATCGGAGAGTTTATCGATGAATTCTATGCTCGCAAAGCACAAGAGTTGGGGCGCGAATATACCGAAGTTTCCGTTTACGCTTCTGGTCTGCGAAATACTTATGACGGTGTTTTCCATAGTAATGGACAAATTTATGCACCGGACAATGGTCTAGGTGTAACGGGTACCGTTCCTCCCGTTCCTAGACTCGGCGATCCAACAGACCGTAGTATTACGACCTTATTTGGTGAAGTTCCGCAGGACAACCCTGGTGTTCAACCCGATCCATTAAATCGCATTGTAGAAGGAGGCTACTACGGTCATCCAAACCCCTACCGAGATGAAGTAGTCTTCAAAGATGGCTCGTTCCAAGGTTTTGATAATACTGATGCCGATACATCTAATGATATCCCACCAGGACATCCCGAATATACAACTCCTTTCTTCAACTTAGGTAACAACAAATCTGCTAACGGAATTATTGAATATACCGCTGACAACTTGTTTAGAGCCATACAAGGGGATCTATTAATTACTAATTTCTCCAGTGGCGACAATATTACTCGGGTTGAACTCACTGAAGATGGTCTGGCTCCGCTTAACTCTTCGACATTAGCAGAAGGTTTTACCGATCCATTACCAATTGCTATGGGTACTAGCGGAACACCACTCGAAGGTATGTTCTTTGTCGGTGAATTCAACGGGGGAAGTGTTACTGTCATGGAATCCCTGGGAATTTGGCGAAATGATTTACCTGATGCTCCTAATGCAGTTTTAGATGCTGGTAGCGCAGTAGCTGGTAACAAATTATACATGGTCGGTGGTAAAACATCTACAGGACACATCAGTAATGTTTACGTTTACGATCCGGGCGATCCGTTTGATACTACCGATGATATCTGGACTAATGCTCCAGACCTTCCTGGGTCTGCTGTTGAGAATCCAGCAGTCGTAGAATTTGATGGTAAAATATATAGCTTTGGAGGATCGACAGCACCCTTCTCTGGAGCAGTTGATAATGCTTACGTATTCGATCCTGCTACCAGTAGCTGGACAGCACTACCTTCAATGCCGACTGCTCGCGGTGGCGCAAACGCGGAAGTTGTAGATGGTAAAATTTATGTCGTCGGTGGTTTAGGAACTGACGGTGCTTCTGTTAACACCATGGAAGCCTTTGACCCTGTAACTGGACAATGGTTGACTAGTACTAATGGAGATCCTGCTGAGCTACAAACGCCACGAGATAATCCAGGTGCTGCTGTGATAGGTAATAAGCTGTATGTTTTTGGTGGTAGAACTCGTAATGCAGATGGCACTGTAGAAGATGGTGCTTTAAATACTCTGGAAATTTACGACCCTTCAACAGACCTGTGGACTTTTGGCAATCCAATGGTGAATGGGCGACGCACTATGAGTGTAAGTATACTTAATAACAAAATTCAGGTAATTGGTGGTGAAGGAAATACTTCATTAAGTTTTCATGAAGAATACAATCCAGCAACGGGGGCTTGGCGACAGTTGCCTGAAAATGAGATTGGAGGTACACCTTTTGGTACACATGGTTCGGCTTTCGGTACCATTGGTGATGTTAATTACATAGCTGCTGGAGGTTCTGAGGCTGGTAGTGCATTTACTGACCAAGTACAGGCATTTACCTTCTAGAAAAGTTCTCTCTTAGTAAGTGGCGAGACTGTGGTGGGGTAGCTAGGTTATATCGCTATAACCGTTCTATTAAACTTACCCAAAACTACCCAGCCAGGTCTAGACTTAACTGGACAAATGTAGTCTTGGCGTTAACTTCCTGTTTCATCGCAGTCTTAAAATGATTTCTAAGAGGTTTGTCTGCTCCATAGGCAATCTCGGTAGAACTTACTGTTTCTGACCGTTCAGGAATATAAATATTCTCAAACCATCGGTCTATGTTTTTACTTGCGTTTAAATCTCTGTCCTCTGTGTGGCCACAATCAGGATAAACATAAACGCGGTTTTTCAATGGTATTTTATATAGAACGAATCACCTACCACACCACAAGCCTGGAAGCGGCTCGCCTTTAGGTAGCCGAGGAAAGGCGCGGTCACGCGAATTTATTCGCCGCTCAATTAGAATAAGAATACCCATCAACCCCATGTATTTTGGAGCAATACCTGTGGCTAATTCCCTGCACTCTCCCTTCTTTTGTTGATATATTGAAACTACCTGTGGCTCTCACTGCAACTCTACCCACATAGGTACCTATCTTCTTTCCACTTGTAACGACTGCTCTAACTATATCGCCAGTTCTATACCCTTCAACGTAAGGATCTTTGCTCTTTGGCTTTCCAATGGGAAATCCTCGTTTGTCAACGTTGTGGTACTGCCTATTCCCGTAACCTGTGCATTTGATTCTCAACGGCTGCGTAGCGTAAAAGTTCAATTTTTCGAGATCCCCAACACAAGCTGCGTCAATATGGTGATCCTTTGGCAAGCCTAATCGATAACGATTGTACTTCGTTTGCGCTCCTGTAGCCGTTTTGGTTGGGAGTAAATCGGATAAAACTTGCACTATTCTCTTGCGAGTAGAATTGACTGCTGCCGCGTCTTTGAGAGGTTGTTTTGCTTTATTTTTGATTTTTTTCAAAACTTCAGGCTTTTTCTTCAAAAACTCTTCTACAGGCTTGCTGCCTTTCTTCTGGTTGCAGCATTCACAAGCTAAGCTAAGGTTGCTAACCCGGTTACTACCTCCGCGAGCTTTTGGAATAATATGTTCTACTTGCAGCGGTACATCTTTCTTACCGCAATAAGCACATTCTCTTCCCCACTTTTCTAAAAGATACTCTCGAACACTGTATCCCTGAAGCTCCCCCTGCTGGTACTGCACGCCGCTAATATCAGCGTCTTGCATCAATTGCATATCAAATTTGACCTGTTCTACCCATATGTCCGCTACCGGGCAAAATCTCATCAAACGCTTGACCCATGTTTCCACGGTTTGGACACGATGCTGGAGAGATGGAGGCAGCCAGCCTTCTTTTCTACGGCGATTGTTGAATCTCGGCGCTCTGTATCGTGTTTTGCGATTTCTACGACTTCTACGACTTTTTGACCTAGACTCCATATCGTCTTTTATAAGCTGCCCTCTATGTTCTATTTGAGCTACCCATATAACTACATCACCTGATAGGAGAGCTAGCCCGGTTTGCTTTGAGCCGGGATCAATCTTCAAAGTAAGTGGGAATATCTGAGGGTTTTCTATCTCTCGCTTGAGAATCAATGTGAAAGGATAGCGGCGCAATACGGCTGCTTTTCCTTTTTCTAAAAGTTTTCGCGCTTGTCGTGGAGTGATTGGGTTGAGCGGTTTTCTATTTGTATCTAATAAAAATACTTCCTAATGGTTTGTTTGGTTGCATAACTAAATGCCTCTAAAAGTAATGTGTGCTTCATCAAAGTTCAGTTGGTCGCATATCCTCAAGACACCGGCTTAACCCCACTAAGCCTTTTAGTCAAGAAGTCTCATTGCAAGGAGCTAGCGAACTCCAGGGTCAGTTCTTGAACGATCCATCCGAACGTAGTAACAACTAACGAAGCTGCTTCCTAAGACTGGTCAGCTATAGAACTTCTAGACTAAGCTAGAAGCTCCCGGCTTATAGCCGGGGGTTGCTGACGCTGACCAATATTTTTGAATCTAGGCTGTGCCCGCAACTTTTTTAAAGCATCTGTCCCATACGGTACGCAGTTCTTTTAATGCTTGTTGTGAAACATTTTTATTGATTTCGTAGTACCAAGTATTTGCAGATTTAACTTCAGCTACTAATTTTTTATGCAAGTCGATAGCCGATGGCACTTTAACGCTTTTATCAGTTTCACCCTGCTTTAATACTTCGTTAATTGTCGCGTTAGCCCAGTTATAGGCATGACGCGATACACCACAAGCTTTGCGGAATTGCGTAATTGAAGACATCATTGACTCGCTGGCATCGGAAGAGATTGATAAAAGACTCACTGCTCTAAAAAGCCCGTAATATATATCGCATTGGGAGCAAGTTTGATATCATGGGTATTAAGAACATCAATGACTAAGGGACTTCCAAAAAACTGGTTTACAAGTTGTTGTTACTGTACTTCATTAACCTTAAAAATGCTGTATATGTGCCATCCCTAAGAATTATAGTACTTATGATAATACTTGTGAAACATACTCTTATCTCCGTTCGCCACAAGACCTAAAATATTTGTTCGAGATGTTTTTAGGCTATCTAAAACTTTTTTGACTACAGAACGTTCTGTTTTACCCATCCTCAATATAAACATAATGCCATCAGTATAAGGCGCTAACAAGCTAGCATCTGCTAATCCAGCAGTAGGCGGAGTATCGTAAATTACTAAGTCAAATTTTTGATGGAATTCTGTTATCAATTGTTTCATTTTGACAGAAGAAAGTAACCTTGTAGGATCGGGTGGTATTGCACCAGAAGTAATTACCAAGCATCCTGGGATGTCGGGTAACTCTTGCATTACTTGCTCTGGTGGAATATTTTCAGCTATTAAGTTGGTTAATCCCTTCAGATTGGGTAAACCTGCAAAGGTATGAATTTGGGGACTACGCAAGTTTGTATCTACAAGTAGAACTTTTTGTCCCATTGATGCAGCGACTTGGGCTAGATAGTATGCAACGGAAGATTTTCCATCTCTAGGTAAAGCCGAACTAATAACTACCGAACGAATTTGGCGATCGCTGCTACTAAGTAGTTGCAAATTTGTGTGAACTACTCGCAAGGCTTCTGCAAATTGTCTGGATTCTTGCAAATGGCTGAGTCGTGATTTAAGATGGAAAATCTGAGAAAATTGGCGAATATCTTCTGTTTGTGTATCTTTTAAAGACTTAGCTTTTGCTGTACGCTTTTGATTGTTTTGTAAATTCTTATCTATAGGAAGAGCGCCAAGTAAAGGTAATTTCAGGTCATCTTTGAGCGTATCAACGTTATGGTAGGTGTTATCTAACTTTTCTCTAAGTAAAGCAGCAGCAATACCCAAAAGAGCGCTACCAACAAACCCCAAAAGTAAATTGCGTTGAATGTTAGGAGATACAGGATTTTGAGGCTTGACTGGTACTTTAATCATTTCCCAAGGAAGTTCTGCTTGTGCTGCTTCAATTCGCAGATTTTGGCGAGTTGTCAAGAAACGATTTAAGCTTTCGTTAGCAATTTGTAAATTTTGCTGTAATTCTGCGTATCTACGTGCTAAAGCGGGTAATTGTTCAACTTGTTGATTGAGCTTCTGCTCCGCTGCGGAAAGTTGTTGACTTTGTACCTCCAAAGTCTGAACTTGATTTGCAGCTTCGGCAAGAGTAAGATTTAAGTTTCTACTTGCTTCTTGCTCTAGTAAAGACAACAATTTTTGCCGCTTTTCCTGTAATCTCTGAATAAGAGGAGCGTCCTCTTGAAAACGAGTTGATTCTTCGGCAATTTGAGTTTCCAACTGTCGTAGTTGAGTGATTAACTCTTGATACACAGGTGCATTTTTCAGAACAGCCAATGCTCCCCGATCTTGCTGGAGAATGGCTAAATTGGCTTTAGCCTTAGCTAAATCTTGTTCTATTTGTTGTCTTTGTTGTGCTAATTGTTCTAGTCGGTTTGTTAATTGGGTTGACTGGGTACCAGGTTCAAAAAAATCGTATTTTTGGCGGAAAGTTTGTAATAGTTTTTGTAGCGTATCAACTCGTTTTTTAATTTGGGGTAGTTCTTTCTCAACAAAGCGAAGACCTTGATTTAACTTTGTTTGTCGCTCTTCTAAACTGTATTCTAAATAATTTTTAGCTACTGTATCTAATACTTTTTTTACCTTTGTTGGATTATTATCGCGATAACTAACTTCTATAATCTTGGTTTTTTCAAAACGCTCAATGGTTAAGGAATTTATTAGAGAGTTATAACTGATGTTTGGGTATTGAGCTTGTAACTCGTTAATAATACCATCTATTAATTCCGGGCTTGTAAGAACCTGAATTTGAGTTTCATAGTCAAGTCCAGACTTTGATGCATTAGGATTTTCTATAGTAGTAAGCTCTGACAAACTATTATCATTATTGACAGGTTCTACTAACAAGCGAAAATTACTTTCATATTTCGGCTTCTCGCTTAATGTTTTATAAGTAACCCCACCCATCACAAGAGTTGCAACACTAACAATAACTAATCCTCTTCGCTTTAGAGATCCTAAAACTTGGCTTAAATTAGAATCATTATCATTATCCTCTCGCTTATCCCAACCAAAAGGTGCGGAAGGAAGAAATGGAGGTTGGGGATGTGCGTGATGTTCATTCACTTTACTATTATTTAAAGATTGAGAAGAAGTATGCTGCATCATTTGCTCAAATATAATAATTTAGCAGTTTTTAATACTAATAGGACTTACGCAAGCCTCCTTTAATAAGGGGGGTTGGGGGGATCTAGAATGTCTGAAACACTATATTTTTCGTTATCACTGCGTAAGTTCTAATTAATTTGGACGAGATTACTCTTATCGCAAACAGGCAATATGTTTATTTGTAGCGACCTAGAAGCAGAAATCGTATTCTTATGAGATCGTTTTTCCATTTTCGATTGGCAATCAACATCAAAATATCGGTACCGCTTAGTATATCGTTCTCTACTTATCAGATACTCCTACTCACAGTTATAGTTTATAGTTTACGCTTTTCCTGGTGTTATCTATCTACAAATAAAGGGAAGCCAAGTTACTTAAGCTAATTTAACACAAACAGACCTTGACAATTACTATCCTTATCAAAAATATATTCTTTTTGCTTGATAATAAGCTGTTAATAATAATCTATTATTTCTCTGTATCCATATTTACTTTTTAAATTTGAATATGATCGTTGTTTTTATTTTGCATAAAACAATGCTGGTAAGTTCTATATATCATTTTTAGTTCATAATAGAGACTTTAAAGCTCCATTCAACTTAAAAGAAATTACTTATATACAAAACTATAATTATGTTTTTTTTAAACTAAGTAAGCGTTTTATATAAGCATTTTTCCAAAAGTTTACGAAAGCTTTATGAAAAATTTATAAAAACCTAAGTGATTTTTCCTGTATGGTGTATTTGTAATTATTTATCTCTCAAAATAAAAAAGTTCGTATTAACAAGGAAAAATCTTGATCTATAAGTCTATTTCAATCCTGTAAATAGAGGGGACAAAGATTTGATAAAAATAGACAAGTTCAAATGTACATAAGGGTTTTGTTTGAAAGATAGTTTATAATTTCAAAGCCCATACTAGGCTTAATAAATTGAAAAACCCTTATAAGAAACCTGGACTGGAATTAGGTAGGGGAGAAAATTTATAACTATGTCGTTGCGTTAGAGTTCATGTTCATCGTTAGCGTTACTCTAACGAGTCGTGCCGCGAGTAAGGCTTGCGTCCCCTGGAAGGCGATACACGCCTCACCGCTAGGTGCCGCTAAAGCGTGCGGCTCAGACTTTCCGTTCAGCTTACTGACCCGTTAGGGTAAGGACATAGATGTGTCGAAGACATAATGCACCTTAGCGTGTGCTATCGCACATACCGTTCAGAGCGAAGTGAAGTAATCACAAGAGTTTCAAGCCTTTTAAGTTTTGTTACATAATTATGTTTATTTGAGCCAACCTACTTAACTTTTAAGTCTTATTGTTTTGCCAAGCCTTAAAGTAATAGGAGTTAATGGTTAAAGCATCATAGATTCATCCTCATAAATAGGCGAAGTTATTGGTAGCGCTCCCTATTTATAATTTTGTAAAAGCAAAAAAATAGTATTGAATTTGTACAGGGTATTGTGCGTATGACATTTGGTAAAGGAAAACCGGGAACTTCGGAAAGTAATTTCAATCAAACAATAAAAGATCATTTAGAACTCAAAAAAAAGTTTAACAATGAATTGTTTGATTCAAATCAGAAAAAGTCTGATTTTGTAAAAACCGAGCCATCGATCAAAGTATCATTAATTACGCAATTTTTTCCTCCAGATTACGCTGCAACAGGACAATTACTCGAAGAACTCGTAAGACATTTGGGATATTTAGGAGTAGAAATTGAAGTATTTACAGGTCAACCAAGTTATGCATTTGGAGTAAAAAATGCTCCTGCCCAAGAACAATCAGGGCAAGTACGGATTCAACGTACCCGTGCTACTCAACTTTGGCATCAGAGAATTCGCGGCAAAGCGCTTAGCGGTGTAGTATTTACAATACGTTCAGCAATTCACCTAATTAGACATGCCCGCAAGTATAATGTTTTGCTACTAACAACAGCCCCTCCTTTTTTACCCGTTTTAGGATATTTGGCTCATAAGCTATTTAACCTTACCTATGTTTGTATACTGTATGACCTTTATCCAGATATAGCTATAGCTTTAAATGTAATTCCAAAACAGCACCCTTTAGCAAGATTTTGGCAGTTTATTAACTGTAAGGTTTGGCAAGAAGCTTCTCAAATTGTTGTTCTTAGCCCACAGATGAAGCAACGAGTGTCGGATACTTGTCCCCAAGTTACCGATAAGATATCCGTGATTCACAGTTGGGGAGACGCGAAAAAAATTATCCCTATTGTCAAACAAGACAATTGGTTTGCTCGCAGATACGACATTACCGATAAATTCACCGTACTTTATTCAGGGAATATGGGTCGATGTCACGATGTTAAGACTATTTTAGAAACTGCTAAGCTATTAAAAGATGAGCCTATTCAGTTTTTATGTATCGGTAGTGGAGCTAAACGGAAAACATTGGTTGAAGACATCAAGAAATTGGATTTGAATAACTTTCAATTTCTTCCCTATCAAGAAAAATCTAATTTACCCTATACTCTAACTGCTTGCGACTTATCTTTAGTTAGTATGGATAGAGGATTTGAAAGCTTAGTTGCTCCCAGCAAACTCTATCCAGCCTTAGCTGCTGGCAGACCTGTAGCTGTAATTTGTCCGCAGCATTCATATCTCAAACAACTAATTGCAGAGGGCAATTGCGGTCAAACTTTTGACAATGGAGATAGCAAGGGTTTAGCTGAATTTATTCTTATGTTAAGTAAGAATCCACAGTTAACAGAAAGCATGGATAAGGCAGCTCGTAAGTATATGCAATCAAACTTTACCCCTGAAGTCATTGCGTCGGAGTATTTAAAGGTATTGAGCAAGGTAGTGAAGTAGGTATTTAGGGGAAAAGACAAAAATCCCGAAGAAATAGTGTGAACCTAGCAGCTTTTCGTGTCTAATGAAGCAAACTGTATTACTAAGGGTGAGGAGAAGTCCATATGTAGTATTCTTTGTAATTGTTCAAAAAATTAAAAATATTTTAGAATACTTGTTAATTCATCTATCTGGAAATCCTTCCATAAGTGAGTTTATTCACAAGCAAGCGAGTAATTTAAAATTTCATTATTTTGCGTCAATTTACTAATAAATAAAAATGGTTTTTGATAGCTTTCAATGTAGACAAACGGTCTAGAAAATTTGTACTAATAATATACCACTTAGTATGTCAGCATCTAAACGTGTAGCATTTGCGGTTGCAATTTCATGGCTGAGTCGGTCTGCCAATATTTTGGCAAACCTATTTTTGATGCCAATTCTATTTCGCTTCTTGGGAAAGGAAGAACTAGGTTTATGGTTCTTATTAGGTAATAGTCAAGCCTTTTTAGGTTTGTTGGGATTAGGAATTGCACCTACATTGTCGCGGCATATTGCTCTTGCTAAGGGCAGAAGTGGTTCAGATCCGAACGCCGAGCTAACAGCAGATAGTCAACAACATATTTCGGATTTGATCGTTACAGGTAGAACTATTTTGCAATGGTTAGCTGTCTTTGTATTTTTTGTTGCTTGGGTATCTGGCTATGGTTTGATTAATCAAATTGATTTAAAAGAAGTTAGCGTACAGGAAGTATTTTGGTCATGGACTTTATTATGCTTAGGATATGCTATTGGCGTATGGGTTAGTTATTTGGGTTGCTGGCTACAGGGGTTAGGTCATGTTGGCTGGTATTCTATAACCAGTACAGTGGTAACAGTTATCACCATTACCGGCAATATCATAGTGGTAATGATGGGAGGAGGATTGTTTTCCCTTGCTGTCATAGCAGTTATTTCAGGGCTATTACAAAGATTGCTGATCTTAGTTTTTATTCGAGTTAAGAAAATCAATCTTTCAGCCTCTGAAGGTCGCTGGAACTTAGAGTATGCCAAAAAAATGGTTAAACCTTCCCTTTATTGCTGGCTTACTTCTGTTGGAATCTTTTTGATTCTTAAAACAAATCAATATTTTATTACCTTGGTCGCTGGAGCCGAAGAAATACCTTCTTATAATGCGGCTTATCAATTAGCTTCTAATCTGAGAAATGTTGCATTGCCATTCGCTTTTTCTGCCTCTACTTTTATTAGTCAAATGTGGCAAGCAGGAGATATTAAGGGGGTTCATCAGCTTGTACGAAAAAGCTGCAATTTTGGTCTTTTGATTATGTGTATTGGCTCAGGCTATTTAATTGTTGTTGGACAAGATTTGATAGATGTTTGGTTAGGAGAAGGTGTATTTGTCGGTTCTGCAGTTCTAACAACATTTTGCATCATGTTTATTTTAGAGGTGCAAAATGTTTGCTTAATGTATGGAGCTCGGGCAACTGAGTATGAGAAATTTACTGTATCTTCTTTGGCGGCAGGTTTATTAAACCTTGTTTTCACTGCTATTTTAATCAAGCCACTCGGTTTATGGGGTGTTGCACTAGGAACATTAATAGCACAATCTTTGACCAGTAATTGGTATATCGTATTCAAGTCTTTAGAACGGCTAAAAATTGGTTACTTACAATATTTTTCTAATACATTTATGCCAGCATTTATAAGTTTTATTTTAAGTATTAGTATTACCTATATTCTGAAAAGAATAATATATTCATTTGTTGACAATTCCTTACTATTGTTAGTGTTGACTGCTATTGCTTGTAGTTTGATATTTGGTTTAGCTTTATGGTTATGGGTCTTAGAAGATAATCAAAAGAACAAATTAACTCTTAAAATTAGAAATATGTTAAATTGAATTAATATGTATTGATTTTTGAGATACAAAATAATGGAAAAATTTAAAATTTAAATCTGCATTTGGGTTAAGCCTAACTTAAGACTAGCTTTTCTCATAAGTATCTATTAGTGGAGTAATTTAGAATGTTTCAAGAAAAAAAAATAGTTATTAATACATCTTTGTGTCCTAAAAGTTACCATCAAGGATGGATGAAAAGTGAATATGAAAAAGGGCTAGTTTCAGTTATTATTCCCACTTATAACAGGGCTAATCTTTTACTTGATGCAATTGAATCTGTTTGGAAACAAACTTATAGACCATTAGAATTACTAGTAATCGATGACTCTTCTACTGATAATACAAAATCAGTTGTTGAGGAATGGGAAAAAAAGTGTAGTCATAGTTCTGATTTCATTATTCGTTACTTATACCAGTCACATCAAGGAGCACAAGCAGCTAGAAATTTAGGATTAATAGAATCTAGAGGAGAATATATTCAGTTTTTAGATTCTGACGATGTTCTGATGCCAAAAAAAACCGAATGGGGAGTGATTGTTCTAAATAATTCTCCGAAATCCTTTGTTTATTTTAGAACGCAAATGGCAGACGAAAATTTAAATCCAACCCCAGGTCATTTTTATGGTAAGAAGACTTCTCTATGGCACAATGACGTAGTAGATTATCTATGGCACACATCTAGTCCTTTGTACAGAAGAAATGTTCTAAAGGAAATAGGGCCTTGGCTAGAAACTTTGAGTGGTACTCAAGACTGGGAGTATGGTGCCAGAATTAAGTTATGTGGCTATCAGGCAATATACGATCAAAAAATTGGCTCTTTAGTGCGTAAGCATCAAGGTCAACGTATTGGCGTACAAGGTTTTCACTACAAATATACATACAGTGCAGAACTAGCTTACGACTATATCGTTCAATTAGCCGATGAATTCAACTGTATGAATGACCTTTTAGGTCCTCGCTTTGTGCGTCTGTACTTGACAAGAGCCTTGGAGTATCATAACGCTGAATATTATCACGAGCGCGATCGCTGTTTGCAAAAAGCTCTATCTTTACCTTCTGTAAGAAATACAGTTTGGTTTATTACATGGCTGTGTCAGTTTCTACCGAATAAATTTTTATTAAACTTAATTAATAAAATATTATTAATGCGGAGGCGGAGAATGTCAAAGTTAAAGCAGGCTAAAAGCTTAGCCTTCTTCTAAGAAACAGTTCTATTTTTGGGATCGGGTTTAATAAAGTAAAATAACCCGCAGATATTCCAATTATCTTCATTATATCCTTTACGAATTCATCTATTAATAGAGTTATTTAATATAAAGCAATGCTTCAAAAAAAACAATCATGGATCTGTTGCCAAATTGGAGCGCGTAGACATTATGCTGATGCAAGAGCTTTACATCAAGCAGGAAAACTTGCTCACTTAATCACCGATGGTTGGGTTCGACCTGAGTCATTCTTGCCCTCTTTACCCCTAGATTCTATAACCAGATTACGCCAAAGATTTCATCCAGATTTAAGCCAAGCATCTGTTCATGCTTTTACTGCATCTTTGATTCGTTTTGAAATTAGTCAAAGCCTTCAAAGAACTGAGAAATGGGAAAAAACCATTGCTCGTAATTACTGGTTTCAAAAACACGCTGTCAAATTACTAAATAACCTTCACCTGCAAGAGTCAACTTTTGAAGAACCTGTTACAATCTTTAGTCATAGTTATGCTGCGCTAGAAATTTTTCGCTATGCCAAAAGTAAAGGCTGGCGTACTATCCTCAGTCAAATCAATCCAGGTTTAATTGAGGAACAGATAGTTAAAGAAGAACATAAAAGACACCCTGAGTATTCATCAACATGGCAACCTGCTCCATATAAATTTTGGGTTAATTGGCGAGAAGAATGTTCTCTAGCCGACCAGATTATTGTCAGCTCGCTGTGGTCAAGTCAAGCTTTACAGCAAATAGGTATTCCTGAAAAAAAAATTAATATTATTCCTCTTGCTTATCAACCACCTAAGCAAGCGCAAAATTTTACACGCAGGTACCCTGCTGCTTTCTCATCTCAACGACCTTTACGGGTATTATTTCTTGGTCAAGTAAACATACGTAAGGGCATTGTTGCATTACTAGAAGCTAGCAAATTATTACACGACCAGCCTGTAGAGTTTTGGCTAGTTGGGCCTAAGACTATTACCATACCACAAGAATCTGAAATACAGGAAAAGGTACAATGGTTTGGTTCTGTTCCTCGCGGTGAAACTGCTAAGTATTATCAATCTGCGGATGTTTTTTTATTCCCTACTCTTTCAGATGGCTTTGGAATCACACAGATCGAAGCACAGGCATGGAAACTCCCGATAATCGCTTCCAAATTTTGTGGTGATGTTGTCAAAGATAAGGTAAATGGAATGATTTTGCCGGAAGTAACTGGTGAAGCTATTGCTAAGACTATTCTATTCTGCCTTCAAAATCCTCAGCAACTAGAAGCTTTTGTTCAAGAAGCTACTAACACTTCTCGTTTTAATTTGTCGCAATTGCAGCACAACCTTCAATTAATATCCTAAAGCGCACTGCTTGCTAATCAAGAAAACATAAGCAAAGGTATCAAAGATAAAAATTAATACATATATAAACAATAAAATAAATAAAACGAAAATATGATAATTAAATCACCCCTATATCAAGATCAAGTTTCATTAGTCTTATTTGCCTCAGCACTTTGTATAATATATTTAATTATTAATTTTATTTATTTAAGAAAAAACCGTTTAAAAGCAAGTACTATACTAACTTTACCATCTACTCTTATCCCAACTCTTATATTTGTTGGATACTGTAGTTCAATCATATGGTCTTTATTTGATGATAAATTTAAAATAACCTATTTAAGGGTAGATTATTTAAAGGAAGCGTCTTTGCTGATATTCGGATTTGCTTCTACTGTCCTAATTGGTATTTTAATCGGTAGAAACAGCGTAATTAACAGATTTAAAAAAAGTTTTTTTAATAGAAAATTAGATAAAATATTACGTGGAGAAAATGGTTATTATTCTACTATTTTTTTGTTGATATTAACTATTTTAGTATTTCCATTTTGTTTTGGTTTAGAAATAGATCGAATTTTTCAAGGAGGCATTAGAGGTTTATCAGTAAGTAATAAATTATTATCAGCTTTAATTCCTTTCGCACGAATTTTATTAAGTTTATTTACTGTTATTGCTGGTATACTAAGAGCTTATGGTAACACAAATTTATTATTTATTGTTCCTATATTAGAACTTGTTCAACACTTAATGAAATTAAGTAGAGGCTTTTTTATACCTATTATTTTATTTTTATTTTCTTATAATTTATCAGGAAAAAAAATTCCAGTATGGATGTATTTTTCTGTTTTATTTACAGGTGTAATAGCCGGTTCAGGGGCTATTGCGGCTAGAGGTTCAGGAGGACAAGGAATTAGTGGTATTTTTGGAGGTTTGAGTGAAGTAAATGCGGATGGATTACAGGGGGTGCGTGACTTTTTTCAAGCTAATGCAGTGATTGGAATAATTAGCACTGCGGTAAGTCTTCGTAGTAAATATGGTACTGAGCCAATAGATGGTTTTTTGAAATGGTTGCAAAGTATGCTGCCAATTCCTTCTTTCTTAGGATTGAGTGGAAACCATTTAAGCGTTGCGAAACTTCTAAACATAACTCATGCTGGTATACCTATGCCTGCACTTGGGGAACTCTATTTTTATATGGGTTGGTGGTCGTTAATAATTTTTTTATTATATGGAATATTTTTAGGCAAAATAGAAGGTCAATTAATCGCACACATAACAATTCATAAACTCTCATATTGGCCTCATTTACTAATATGGCTGTCAATGCTATTTGGCTTTATCCTTTCTATGCATAGCCCAAGTCGGTCATCAACAAGACTTTTAATGTATTCTATTCTATTTGTAGCTACTGTAAAGTTTTTTATAAATTTTAATGATAAAAAAGAGTTAAAAACTAAAAAATGAGTACGCATAACATCGCATTAATATTCACTAATTACGGTCCTTATCACTTGGCTAGAGTTAGTTCTTTTCAAAAAAAATGTTTGACATTAGGCTGGTTGGCTTTTGGAATTGAACTAGCTCGTTATGAGGAAGAATATCCTTGGGAGACAATACGAAAAGATATTAATTTTGATATTTATTCAGTAATAAGTGAAAAAGCTATAGAAAAAACAAGTTCATGGCAAATAACAAAACATCTATATTCAAATCTGGCTGCAAGTAGTCCGGATATTGTAGTAATCTCGGGTTATGCTCGACCTGCAATGTTATCTGCTTTATTTTGGTGTCTTTGGCATCGTAAACCGACAATTCTGTTATCCGCGACTACCGAGTATGATGCTCCTCGTTCTTGGTGGAAAGAAAGGTTGAAAAGCTTAATTGTTAGACAATATAAAGCTGCATTAGTAGGAGGAAAGCCACAAAAACGATATCTAGTCAACCTGGGAATGGCTTCTGATGCAATATTTTTGGGTTATAACGTAGTTGGGAACGATACCTTTGATCCTGATAAAATAAAATCTCTGGTATCTCCTTTAGATAAACCTTATTTTCTTGCTATCAATCGTTTCATCCCTAAGAAAAACCTTACCCTTCTGATTTCAGCTTATGCTGCCTATCGTCAAGCAGTAGGAAAAAATGCTTGGCACTTAGTTCTTTGTGGTGATGGTTATCTGCGTTCTCAACTTGAACAACAGATCAAAAATTTAAGTTTGAATGAATTTATTCATTTACCGGGCTTCCTGCAACAGGATGAACTTCTACCCTATTTTGCTCATGCTAGTTGCTTTGTCCATGCTAGTACTCATGAACAATGGGGATTAGTTGTTAACGAAGCTATGGCAGTCTGGATTACCCGTTATCGTATCTAATCGCTGCGGTTGCTTTGAAGACTTGGTAATCGAAGGCGTTAATGGTTTTGGCTTCGATCCAGAAAATAGCCAAGAATTAACGAGCTTGATGCTTAAGATCGGTTCAGAAGAAATTGATTGCGAAAAAATGGGTCAAGCAGCCCTTAAACATATCCAGAAATTTTCTCCAGAATACTTCGCTCAGGGTTTAACGCAAGCTGTTGAGTATGCTTTAGCTCAAAAAAAATAGTCACTTATGAAACTTCTAATTGTTGTTCCGGCTCTTGGTACTATATATGGTGGTCCCTCAAAAAGTGTGGTTGAGTTAGCTCAAGCACTGGGCAAACACGTCAGCGTTGACCTTGTGACTACCAATGCCAATGGTTCTGAGGTTTTAGACGTTCCACTCAATACTTGGGAACCAAAGACCAACTATCGAGTTCAATATTTTCCTTACTGGGGCTGGGGTGATTATAAACTTAGCTTATCTTTAACTCAATGGTTATTTGAGCATATAACTGATTATGACTTGGTAAATACCAATGCTATTTTTTCGTTGACTAATTTTCCTGCTTACTGGGCTTGTCAACAACATCAAATTCCCTATGTCATCACCCCTCGCGGAATGCTAGAGCCTTGGGCACTTTCCTACAAATCTTGGAAAAAAAGTATTTACTATACTTTGTTAGAAAAACCTGCGCTACAAAACGCTAAGTTAATTCAAATGCTAGCTTCTACTGAAGCTGAGCAAATTAAACCCCTTAATCTTCAAACTCCTATTACTATTGCTCCTAACGGAATTCATCGTCAAGACTTTGAAAAACTACCTGACCCCGAACTTTTCTATCAACAATTTCCAGACACAGGTAATAAAACTTTAATTCTTTTCTTAGGACGCATCGACCCCAAAAAAGGACTAGATTTGCTAGCAACAGCTTTTGGTAAGATACAGGCTCAATTTCCCCAAGCTCACCTAGTAATAGCAGGTCCAGATAACATTGGTTTTCTCCCTAAAGTTAAAGATTACTTTGCGAAGGCTGGTTGTTTAGAAGCTGTGACCTTCACGGGAATACTAACAGGCTCTCTAAAATATGCTGCCCTTGCTGCTGCTAATATTTTCGTTGCGCCATCTTATTCTGAAGGATTCAGTATGTCAGTTTTAGAAGGTATGGCATCTGGTTTACCTTGCGTTATTACCACAGGCTGCAATTTTCCAGAAGCAGCAAAAGCGAATGCTGCATATGTGGTTGATATTAATGCTGATGCTATTACTAATGCTTTAACCAAGTGTTTGCAATCCCCTCAAGAAGCAAAAGAAATGGGAACCCGTGCTCGTCAACTCATCTTTGAACAATACACTTGGGATTCTATCGCCAAGAAATTGATTCAAGTTTGTACACCTATTATCAAAAATAAAACTATGCCTACTTTCAATTAATATCAATTAGGAGTGATTAAATCATGATTTCAAGCTCTATAAAATACGAATTCTTTTCTGTAAAAACTTTAACCATTTTACTAGAATCAGAAAACTATACAGATATCAATTTTAAATTTGCAGGTCGATATCCTTACCTCTGGAAATCAATGTTGTGTTCTAGCACGCCAATTCAGTCCGAGTAAACCATTATAATTTCTCTACAATGTTAGAAAAAATTACCCCACTTATTCTCACTTACAACGAAGCACCTAATATCGAACGTACCCTTCAACATCTTACCTGGGCAAAGGCAATTGTTGTAATTGATAGTTACAGTACAGATGATACATTAGACGTTATAAAATCTTATCCCCAAGCTCAGGTTTTTAAGCGAAAATTTGATACTCACGCAACCCAATGGAATTACGGCTTAGAGCAAATAAAATCGGAATGGGTACTTTCATTAGATGCAGACTATGTTGTCACCGATGAATTAATAGCTGAAATAAAAGCTTTACAAACAGATACACAGATAAATGGCTATTTTGCCAAATTCAAATATTGTGTTTTTGGTAAACCACTTCGAGGTACTATACTTCCCCCTCGTCAAGTTCTATTTCGCAAACAAAAAGCAATTTATATTGATGATGGACACACCCAACTTTTGCAAGTTTATGGCAAATCGGCAACTCTTTCTTCTTACATCCATCACGACGATCGCAAACCCTTAAGCAGATGGTTATGGGCGCAAGATCGATACATGATAATTGAAGTCAAAAAACTAACCCAGACCCCAGATGATGAAATTAGTTTAGGTGACAGAATTCGCAAACAAAAAGTTCTTGCTCCTTTTATTATTCTTTTCTACTGTCTTATTCTTAAAGGCGGAATTTTAGACGGTTGGCATGGTTGGTATTACGCTTTTCAACGGATGCTAGCGGAAACTCTCTTATCTGTTAGGTTGATTGAATTTGAAAAGTTATAGAAGTAAAAAATATACACTTTGGACTAGCTTTAGAAAAAGTTATTAGTTTCCATATAAAGTCAAATTTAACTTAAGTATGTGTGTTTATCAAATTCCAAAAAATACCACTTCCGAAATACATCACATGACGTTTTTATTTCAGTGAAAAAAATCATTTGGGGAGAGGTACTCTAAATATTATAGGAGAAAGAGATTATAGCTATACTGTACTCAACCGAGAACAGTTATAAACGATGAAGACCGAATGAAAAGCTTTACCTATAAGCAAAAAACCAAAATATTTATTTGTTTAATTATCTCCGGGATTTTTATATTTCCACTAATTACTATCCCCATCCGTTTAACACTAGCCTCTTACAAAGCACCCCAACCCCAAGCCATTCTTACCCTGGGTGGTACCCCACATCGAGAAAATTTCACCGCAAAATTTGCTAAATATCATTCTTCTTTAGATATTTGGGTTTCTTCAGGAGTCCCACCCAAGCAAGCCAAGAAAATCTTCCGTGCTGCTGGTATTAACCTAGAACGAGTTCACTTAGATTATCGTGCTGTTGATACTGTAACTAATTTTACTTTCTTAGTTGAAGAATTCAAAAAGCGTCAAATTCATCACATTTACCTGATTACTTCTGATTTTCATATGAGACGAGCAAAAGCAATAGCAACATTTGTTCTTGGTAGTCAAGGTATCGCATTTACTCCAGTTTCCATACCTTTAAATCGACCAAGAGAAACTACTCTTCACGTAATGCGCGATATTGCACGTTCTTTAGTTTGGGTTTATACAGGTCGTACAGGAGCTACCCTTAACCCTAACCTTCAAAATCGCTAAATTTAATTAATTATTAATATTAATATTATCCCAAAACTACTGACTATGCGTTTAGATAACTATACTCTCGGTACTTATACCCCAGGGGCACCCTACTGGAAACAACTTTTATGGTATTTTATTGGCTCTCCTTTATTTACAAGCTATTTAATACCTGTCTCAAGATTAAAAGTTTGGCTACTGCGTAGTTTTGGTGCAAAAATTGGTGTCGGCGTTCGCATTAAGCCAGGAGTGCGAGTCAAATTTCCTTGGCGGTTAATAGTAGGCAATTATGTTTGGATTGGGGAAAATGCCTGGATTGATAATATTGCTTTAGTTACCATTGAAAGTCATGTCTGCATATCCCAAGGCGTTTATCTGTGTACGGGAAATCATGACTGGAATCACCCCGATTTTAAACTAACACCAGCGCCCATCTACATCCAAGAAAGTAGCTGGATAGCTGCAAAATCGGTTATTGGACCTGGAGTAACTATTGGTAAAGGAGCAGTATTGACTTTAGGTGGAGTTACCGGACGCTCATTAGAAAAAAAGACAATTTATACAGGCAATCCGGCACAACCTGTAAAACAAAGAAAGTTAAATATACATATACTCTAAGAGGGTGTTTATAAATAAATCAGGACTTACGCAATTGTCACAATGTACGGCAGGCGCGTGACACTAAAAAGCTTTTTACTACGTTCAGAATTAATCAGAGTGTCACAGCAACGGCAATATTGGGGGAAGAAAATCTACACCCGGACACTTGCTACAACGGCTGTGTTCCCCCGCACGCAAGTGGTCTCACCGCAACGCAGTGTCCTCCCAATTTGCCTCCCCTACAATAAAAATGTCAAGTTGCGGTCATTCCTATAAATAAAAAATCGCAATTGTTTCCTAAAACCTATGTTTCTATGGCTTTACAACAGCCTTTAGAACGTATTTCTCTGGAAATGGTTTTTCGTAGTTTGTATTTTTTCAATCCTGCTCAATTACAAAATCCACAGTTAGAACTAATACTTTGGTTCGTAGAAAATCACCGTTCAATGGGTCTTGTTAAAGCTGTACGCAAAATGCATGGGCATAATGCCCAGAGGTCTTTTGAAATCTGGGCTTCAACCTTAACTTGACACCAATGGCTATAGCTCCCAGCCCACCTTACAGTGGGCTTCGTTTGGATAGCCCCACCCTTCGATGATGAGGGCGACTGTATGCTAACCACTAACCATTAACCAATTACAACTAACTAATCTACGGAATCGCTACCACTCTTAACAAACGTTCCATTACGCTTTGCGCTCTCCTTCCTCCTACGGGAATCAAACGATGACTCAAAACATGAGGAGCAATATATTTCACGTCATCGGGAATTGCATAATCGCGTCCGGAAAGATACGCAAAGGCTTGGGTGGCTCGGTGTAATGCTACGGTTCCCCTCGGACTAATACCGAGAGTAATTTCTTCATCGCATCTTGTGGCTCGTACTAAGTCGAGCATATATTGCTGTAATGAAGCTTCTACTTTTATCTCAGCACAAATTCGCTGTAATTCTTCAACTTCGGCTAAGGTTATACAAGGTTTTAAGTCAGTAAATTTGCTGCCAACCTGAAGTCGAGAGAGCATTTGTAACTCTTCTTGCTCCGTAGGATAACCCAGGCTTAAGCACAGCATAAATCTATCCATTTGCGCTTCCGGCAGGGGAAAAGTTCCTTGATATTCAACCGGGTTTTGGGTGGCAATAACGAAAAACGGTGCGGGAACGGCACGAGAGACACCATCAACTGTTACCTGCCCCTCTTCCATAACTTCAAGCAAGGCAGATTGAGTACGAGGTGTAGCACGGTTGATTTCGTCTGCCAGCATGACGTTGGCGAAAATAGGCCCTTCTAAAAAAGTGAATTCACCAGTTTTAGGGTTCCAAATATTTGTACCCGTAATATCAGTAGGTAATAAATCTGGCGTGCATTGTAGTCGTTGAAACTTACCATCAACGGAACGAGCTAAGGATTTTGCCAGCAGGGTTTTACCTACTCCAGGTACATCTTCAAGCAAAGCGTGTCCCCCACCCAATAAGGCGACTAATACCAAGCGGACAGCTTCGGATTTACCAACAATAGTACGGGCCAGATTTTGTGTCAGAGCGTCAATTTTATCTCTCATGCACCAGATAGGATTTTGGATTTTAGATTTTAGATTTTGGATTGGGAGGTGGGAGTGAGGAGTTAGGAGTTATGAGTGAGGAGTTAGTAGTGTTAGCGGAGCGTGTCCGTCAGGACATGGAATTAAGATTTTTAATTTCTCCCCATCTCCCCATCCCCTTGTCTCCCCATCTCCCCATCCCCCCATCCTCATCTATTGTTCCCAGAGTTGGAGTAAACTAACACGCTTATCTGAAAAAGTTTCTGGCTGTGGTGCAGTCGAGTTGAATTTGAGCTTTGAGGGCTTCTAATGTGCCAAATTTTTGTTGTGGCCTGAGAAATTTTTCTAATTGGATTTGCAGTTTTTTATCGTACAAATCTCCAGTGAAATCTAAAAGATGTACTTCTACTGTGAGATGAGTACCGTTTACGGTGGGGCGATCGCCAATGTTCATTACTCCCCAATGGTTGTTTAAGGTGGTATAGTCCGTGTTGATATCGCTAACTCTAACGGCGTAAACTCCTTGTCGGGGCAAAAATTTATCTAATGGTAATTGCAAATTGGCTGTGGGGAAACCAATGGTTCTACCAAGTTGCTGTCCTTTAACGACTCGACCCTGTATGGTATAAGGTCTTCCCAACAGTCGGTTGGCTTTTTCTACGTCGCCAGTTTCGAGTCTTTGGCGAATAGATGAAGTGCTAATACGAGTTTCGTCTTGATGGGTTTCTAAGGGAACGATGGTAACGGGAATACCATACTTAGCCACGAGTACCTGTAAATCCATTGCAGTACCACTGCGCTTGGAACCAAAACAAAAATCTTGTCCAACGCTGATTCTTGCGGCTTGCAATTTCTCGACGATAATTTGCTCTACGAACTGTTCGGGAGTCAAAGCGGCTAATTGTTTGTTGAAGGGGATTAGTACAAGTTGTTCTACCCCAAGCAGTTCTAACTGTCGGACTTTTTCATCCACAGGAGTCAACAATTTTCTAGGTTTCCCCGTAAAAAACTCTTGAGGATGCGGTTCAAATGTAATAACTGTTGGGTAAATGCGTTCTGCGTCTGCCGATCCATATAAAATTGGTTGGATTACCCTTTGATGACCGCGATGAACGCCATCAAACTTACCAAGGGCAACAGCAGTAGGAGTTTTAATCAATTCGGTTGAAGATGTTACCCACACAGAACACCCATTTTGAGACAGATTTGGCACGTCAATTTTGGGACGAGAGGTTTAACAAGACGGGGAGTAGAGAAGTTAGGAGTTAGGAGTTAGGAGTGAGACAGCGCGGTCTTGGGGAGCCATTGCGGTCTTGGGGAGCCATTGCGGTCTTGGGGAGCCATTGCGGTCTTGGGGTCTCCCCAAGTAGAGCAAATGGCGTGGTCTCCCCAAGTAGAGCAAATGGCGTGGTCTCCCCAAGTAGAGCAAATGGCGTGGTCTCCCCCATGAGCGACTGCGTTAGCGTTCACGCGGAGCGTGCGGCGAGCGCGTCTCCCGGAGGGAGATACCCGAAGGGTTAAGAGTTGGGAGTTAGGAGTTGAAAATTCAGCCATCACCCATTGCCCACCACCTATTACCTATTACCTATCTTCTATTCCCAATTTGCCATAGTTTGAACTTTGGCTCTCGAATACCAATTTAATCCAAATTCTAGAATCAATTTGAGATCGAAGTTTTATTTCAACTATCGACTAATAGGAAAAGTTTTTGATAAAGGAACATTCCGAAACACGTTTAGTACCATTCTTTCCTTAGCCATGACTGCACCGGGAAATCTCTGTTTAGCTTCTTGCCCAATGCGGTCTAAAAACTCGTCATCATGGGATGGATCGTGATGGAAAATAACTAGAGTTTTTACATTAGCAGCTTCGGCTACTTTGACGGCTTCTTGCCATGTCGAATGTCCCCAGCCAATTTTGGGCGATTTTGATGAATAATATTCCTCATCGGTATAAGTTGAATCATAAATTAAAATGTCGGCGTTATTGGCAAGCCTTAAAACATTTTCGTCCAGCTTATCAGGATAATGTTCGGTATCCGTAACATATACAGCAGAACCACCATTGAAATTAACTCGGTATCCTACCGATTCACCTGGATGATTTAGCGGTGCGGTTTCTATGGCAATATCTTCTATATGAATCGTTTTTCCAGGGTTTACCTCGCAAAAATCCAAATTGGACTGCATGATTTGCAAAGGTACGGGGAAGTTCGGGTGCAGCATCTGATCGTTTAGACGTTGTTCTACAGTAGAGCCATCAGGAGCGACTGCACCATAAATGTGAAATTTATTACCCGCAACAAATCCAGGAACAAAAAACGGGAATCCTTGGACGTGATCCCAATGAGAATGGGTGAAGAAAATATAAGCTTCTAACGGCATTTTAGGTAATAGAGACTGCCCTAAAACGTGGATTCCCGTTCCTCCATCGAAAATAAAGCGTTTGTCGCCCACTTGCATCTCGACGCAAGGGGTATTACCTCCATAACGAACGGTTTGGAGACCCGGACAGGGAATACTGCCACGAACACCCCAAAATTTTACGGTAAATTGATTCTCTGTCCTAGACATGAGTGTTGCTTGTCAAGATTGAGCGGGCGAACAATACAAAAATTTTACGACCTATAGCTCAATTAATGCTATCTAACAATTTCTTATAGAAAGGGAAATTAAGCGGTTGCAACACGTTTTTCAAGAGTTTTTCGCATCTTAATGCGAGTCACTTTTAAACTTATGCTGCAATTAATTTAACTATACGTCTGTATATTTTCTTTATAGATGTTTTTACTTTATAACCTATATTTTTCAGTAATGCATTTAACCTCCGAAAAAGCTTAACTTTTAGCCTATAAATATTTTACTAAAACTGGAATTCCCATTCATACAGGTGTTTTAGTCCATTTGGGTAAGTGAGATTATAATGTAAAGGAGTAATACTGATGTAGTTATCACGGATAACACGTACATCAATCGGTATATTTTCGGATAAATTAAAATTTACTGGTGGCTCTACATCTTCAAGAATTTCTCCGGTTAACCAATAGTAAGTTTTACCTCTTGGATCTATTCGTTTATCAAATACATCAACGTAGCGACGCACTCCTTGACGAGTGAATTTAACACCTTTGATTTGCGATGATTCAACTGCGGGGATGTTAACGTTAAGTAAAATTGAATCGGGTATTGATTTGTTACGTAGTTGTTCTACAAGTATTTTGGCAAAGTTAGCCGCAGTTTCAAAATTCTGGGAAGAGTAGCTAGTAAGGCTAAATGCAACGCTAGGGATTCCTTCAATCAAACCTTCCATAGCAGCCGAAACAGTACCAGAATAAAGAATTTCCGTTCCCAAGTTAGCACCTTGATTAATCCCAGAAAGAACTAATTCCGGAGGTGAATCTAATAATGCCCACAGTGCCAATTTTACGCAGTCAGAAGGAGTTCCATCGCAAGCCCAAGCCTTGATGGCAGGATGAAACACCGATTCGATAATTTCAGCGCGAATCGGTTGATGCAAAGTCAAGCCGTGTCCCGTAGCAGAACGTTCCCTATCCGGGCAAACCACACTCACATCATGACCGGCTTCTGCCATCGTATTCGCTAAGGTACGTATTCCTTTGGCGTAAACACCGTCATCATTAGAAATTAATAATCTCATTGTTAGTTGTTAGTTGTTAGTTGATAGTTGATAGTTGTTACGCATTTAATTTGTATTACTCTAGCGGGCAAGATGCCCGCACTACAATATTTTCAAATTTTTGCATTATACAATTTAGCTGCACATCAGCTTAGTTGTTAGTTACTATTCACATCTTGCACTAATTGCGATAAACCGAGAGAGAGAAGGGGAAGTTTCGCGGGTAGAGGAGGTAAAATTTATTAACTCGTGACTCACTACTTGTAACTCCTAACTCCTGTGTGACCTAACTCCTGACTTTTAACAGTTGCTTTCTACGGATCAATGGCATTATTACTATTGTGGTTGTTGGTTTCCCGTCCGTTGATGACTAATAACTAATAACTAATAACTAATAATTAATAATTAATGACTGATGACTAGCGATTTACAATCTCAATTAGAAGAATTACGTATTGAAGCTGAAAAAGCAATAAAGAGCGCTGATTCTTTGGAAGGCTTGGAGAAACTTAGAGTTGATTATCTGGGTAAAAAAGGTCAATTAGGTGTTCTGCTGCGCGGTATGGGAAAATTAAGCGCTGAAGAAAGACCACAAGTTGGCGCGATCGCTAATGTTGTTAAGGAAGCTTTACAAAATAATTTAGATAAACAGCGTGTGGCTTTGGAAACTGCGAAAATCCAAGCGCAGATTGAAGCGGAAACGATTGATGTCACCATGCCGGGGGTTTTTCGCCCCCAAGGTCGGATTCATCCTTTAAATAGCGTTATTGACCGAACTTTAGATATTTTTGTGGGTATGGGTTATACGGTAGCTGCCGGGCCGGAAATGGAAAGCGATTATTATAATTTTGAAGCGCTCAATACTCCCCCAGATCATCCCGCTCGCGATATGCAGGATACGTTTTATCTTCCCGACGGCAATCTGTTGCGGACTCAAACTTCTTCGGTACAGATTCGATTCATGGAAGAAAGCGAACCACCGATTCGCATTATTGCACCGGGACGAGTTTACCGGAGAGATAATGTAGACGCAACTCACGCGGCAGTTTTCCATCAAATGGAACTTTTGGCAGTTGACGAAGGATTAACTTTTACCGACCTTAAAGGCACAATCAAAGAGTTTTTAGAAGCAATGTTTGGTGAAATCGAAGATATTCGCTTCCGCGCCAGCTACTTCCCATTCACCGAACCTTCAGCAGAAGTTGACTTAAGGTGGAACGGACGCTGGTTAGAAGTCATGGGTTGCGGTATGGTAGACCCAAATGTTTTGAAAGCTGTAGGTTACGACCCTGAAGTATACACCGGATTCGCCGCAGGTTTCGGCGTAGAGCGTTTTGCAATGGTGTTACATCAACTCGATGATATTCGCCGCGTGTATTCTAGCGATTTGCGGTTTTTACAGCAATTTTAAAGAATGGGAATTGGGAATTGGTAATTGGGAATTGGGAATTGGGAATTGGGAATTGGTAATTGGTAATTGGGAATTGGGAATTGGTAATTGGTAATTGGGAATTGGTAATTGGGAATTGGGAATTGGTAATTGGGAATTGGGAATTGGGAATTGGGAATTGGGAATTTGGAATTGGGAATTGGGAATTGGGAATTTGGAATTGGGAATTGGGAATTGGGAATTGGGAATTGGTAACAGCTAGGGAGCAAGATGCTCCCACTATATATATTTCTCCTTGTCTCCTTGTCTCCTTGTCTTCCCCCTCTTCCCCCTCTTCCCCCTCTTCCCCCTCTCTCCCTCTCTCTACTTCCGACAATGATCGCAATGTCCGCAACGTAAATTCGCTGCTTCTTTTTCAAATCCGAAAGCGGTTAATAAGAATTGCCAGCGACATTTTCTAGTAGTCAAATACTGCTGCATTTGATTTCGGGGGTGCGATCGCCGTTGTGTTTTTTGCGATTCTTTATTAATACTGTAGTTAAAGGGATCGATCCACTTTAATTTACCCATGCTGTGCAGTAATGATAAAGCTAAAGCAGCATCGGGAAATTTTTGCGCTACTGCTTCGACTTCCCCGGTGGGTGGTAATTTTTTTATTAATTGTTTGGCTGTTAGCTGTTGTTCTCTAAGTTTCTCTTCAAAAAATTTCTGTCTTTGTTTGTCTTCTGGATTCAATAATCCGCTGGGTTCGCTAATTAATGTCAGCGCTTCTGCGGGTTTCCCGTCTCTTCCTGCGCGTCCAATTTCCTGTACGTATTCCGATAGTAACAATGGTGCTTGATAGTGAATTACCCATCGGACATCGGGTTTGTTGATTCCCATACCGAAAGCTGACGTACACACTACAAAGGGTATTTTTCCACCTAACCAGCTAGCTTCAATCTCGCGTCTTTCTTCTGCACCCAATCCGCCATGATAGCTAGCAGTCTTGTAACCTTTTTCTCTCAATGATGCGGCTAAATTTTCACTATCTTTCCGGGTACGAACGTAAACTAATCCACTTGTTTGTTGATTTTTGTGAATAAACTTTAACAATTGTTGCGTTCTTCCTTCTGGAGTCCAAACTATCCGGACATTCGGGTTAAGATTGCTTCTATAAGGATTCAGTTTAAAAACAGCAGGTTGCTGTAATCGTAAAGTTTCTGATATTACAGTTTGGGCTAAAGGGTCGGCAGTGGCGGTAAAAGCGGCTAGCGCTATTTTTGTTCCTCTTCTTTTTAACTTGAGTAACGCTGGTCTTACTGCCCCTAATCTTCGATAAGCTGGTCTAAAGGTATCACCCCACTGCACTAAACAATGGGCTTCGTCTAATATTAAGCCGTTAATTTCAAGTTCTGGGTGAGATAATTTTTCCCAAACTGGGGGACTTAGTAAAGTTTCTGGAGATAGGTAAAGTAATCTTAGCTGTTGTCTTTCCAATAATTGTAAAGTTTGGCGACGTTGGGAAGGAGATAGTTGACTGTGTAAAAGTGCTGCTTTGAGTTTGCGTTCTTTTAATTCCTGTACTTGGTTTTCCATTAGTGCTACCAAGGGAGAAACCACCAAAGTTAAGCCTGTTTGTAACAGTGCGGGAAGCTGGAAGCAAATTGATTTACCCCCACCAGTAGGCATAATGATTAATGTATCTTTTTTTGCTAATAGACTTTGGACAATCTCGCCTTGGGGTGGACGGAAATCTTCATAACCCCAAATTTGCTGAAATGTAGCGCGAACCTTTTGCCATGATGGGATTTGGGCTTGATTCATAGTAAATGAGTAGATACACCCCTCGCCTTGCACACTTTTTATGACGAGCTTTGAATATAGCTTCTATTAATCACATATAGGTACAGTATTTCTACTTATTATGTCTTTAAGTTTTCGAGTAGGTTTTGGTAAGCCGGAAAAGGGTTCGATGGTTGTAGAAGTAGGTTGATGAATTTAAAGAAATATAATTTATAAACGCAAAGGTACGCGGAGGTTAACGCGAAGTTACGCGGAGAGAAGAAGGAGTAAAGATATTGATTTCTAAATTGCCGCGAGTCAATATTTAATCCGGTTAGCTGCATATTATTGAAGCGATTATTTAAGCTGGCAATTGTTCCACCGAAGCCACAACCGCAGTCTAAGACGCGCATATTATCCGTAACTTTGGCTGAATCACATACTTTTTGAGATAATTTTTCTGCTGCTTGAGTAAAGTTTTCTATGGAACCATCTGCTGTATTTATATTTTCCCAGTAACCCTAATGAACGTGATTTCCAAAACTTTGAATTATTTTTGTTTTGTTTTGTTGGAAGTCTTTGAATAGTGCGTCGAAGTACGGTAGGTTGACTGTTTTATTTTTGGACATTTAGATCCCCCCAACCCCCCTTAACAAGGGGGGCTTTTTGTTATTACATTTTATATTAATGCATTAAGGTTGTATCAAGATTTCAATAGTGAGCGTGGGAAACAACTAAATATTCTAAAATTTAGCATCTGTAAAATCTGTATTGATAAGCTTTGCTCCAGCGAAATCTGTTGCTTCGAGATTTGCTGAAGTAAAATTAGCGTATGTTAGATCACAGTTTTGGAAATTCGTAGGTTGTGTAATTAAAGTAATTACAAAAGATCCAATTATTCCTAAAATAATAAGCAGCAAAATTAATATCTTAAAATATAAAAAAGCTAAGCCAACGAACATTCCTAAAATGAATGCTAAAAAAGCATAATTTTTGTATATCCGTTCTGGTTTAATAAAAATAGTTATTATACCAAACAAAACGCTAAAAATAATGCTTGAAACATCTGCAATTACAGTTGGTAGATAAGAGTCTGGTGTACTTGAAGGTAGCAAATTAGCTATCATGTATATTGGAACCCATGTAATTAGACCATATATAAGCATAAAAAATATAGATAATCCTCTTAACAACAGAACCGAAACAATACCAGCGGATATATATTTGCACGCTAATATATAAATTGACTCTACATCTCGAACGTTAAGTTTCTTTTTTTTAGCAACAAGTCTGGGCATAAAGAAAATAATGATTAAAGTTACAAATGTACCTAAGAAAAAATCTATAAACGGCTTAAGATCGTGAGTAATAGAGCCATCACCAATGCCCATATTGTTTATCCTTCTTTTTTTAGAATACAAATAAAAGTTATTTTTTTTACATCTTTTAATAATCTGGAGATAAATCTCCAGAAAAAATATAACAGATGTTCTTCGCGTCTAATACTAGCAATATTAAAGTAAACCAAATTGGTAAGAGTCTTATATCTAATAGAAGTTTGATTCCTGAAGAGATAAATCTAACTAAATAATTATTTTGATTGCGAGCATCAATTTTCGCTTTCCACACACAAGCTATAATTGCACCGGAAAACACTGCTATTTCCCCAACAGCGAACGCTAAAGTTTCTGCTAAATTGAAATTTGTATAATTTAAAGGTTCGTTTCTATCATTAACTGGTTTCCCTAAATCTAGTAGCGGATAAGTCATATACAGAACAATAGCAGCAGATATTAACAAAACAATTCCAAAAGCGGGAATCACCCAAGAATATGGAATTCCTGCTTTGCAATTAGTAAAGTTTGCTCCTCGAAGAATTGCGTTACTAAAATCAGCGCCCCGAATATTAGTATTACTGAAGTTTGCACCCGTAAGGTCTTCTCCTTTAAAAGAATAATCTTGAAGGTTTTGATTAGAGAAATTTTTCGGCATTTTGATCGTGAAAGGTTTATTTATTTGGTGATAACATAAACAACTTAATTTAGTCATCAGTCATCTAAAGTAAGTTAATAAACTTGCGAAATATTCGAGAGTTGTTATTTAATCGCCTCCACCACCACCTCCACCATCCCCTCCTCCTCCGTCGCTACCACCAGCACTACCTCCGCTACCTCCACTACCATCACCACCATTTTTTCCTGTTGAATATGAGAAAAGGAACAAAATTAATAGTAAAGGGAATAGAAATATTAGTGAAAATAATAGGGTTATGACAAATATTGTGAATGCGCTAACTTCAATAGGCTCTCGCATTTTTTTATCATATGCAATAACTTTGACTTCAATTTCCTGATAAGGCGGTATATTACCAGTGGAGATGAACTCTACGGTATTTTCATCTATTTGTTTTGCTTTAGTTGATACGCCATAACTTCTAAATTCTTGAATTTTACGTGAAAAAGATTCTGGGAATGTAACTATTATTTTGCCTTTATTAATAGGGGCGTTACGTTTTGCAAATATTGCTTTCCAATAAACTTCGTATTTTTCATCATAAATATTTAACCCACCAATAACTCGATATTTTAAGGTAAAAAGATGTTCTTCTGGGGAATTCAATTCGTGTTGCCATCTAATCCAGAAATTATTATTTTCAATTCCTGTGTCAAATGCAATTTTTTTGTCTTCTTCAAATACAGATACATCAGATATCCCTTCGATTTTATCTAAAGGGATATAGCGATATCGCTGATTTTTTCCTAGTTTAGTAAATATATACTTTTGATTTTCTGTAATCAACATATCTCCATTAGTTTGAACATCAATATCTACATTAATGAAATCCCAATAGAAATAGTAAGGATATGTTGCTGCTGTAGCTGGGGCTATACTACTTAAACTAATTAAAATAGCTAATAAAATAGAAGAAATAATTTGATATATTTTTTGTCTGGTTTTCATTGCACAAATTACTTACAATAAAAATAGTTGCTTTAAACTTATTAAAATAATGGTCGCATCCCCACAACAAGACTACATCAGTCCAGAAGAATACCTTCAATTAGAAAAAGAAAGCGATGTCAAGCACGAATACATCGACGGTTACGCTTATGCAATGGCTGGTGCTAATGATGCTCACGTTACTGTTTCGGGTAACTTGTTTGCGCTTCTCCGAAATCATGTACGGGGTTCTGGTTGTCGTGTTTTTATTTCGGATATGAAAGCTCGTATCGAAAAATCAAATCGTTACTATTATCCCGATGTGATGGTAACGTGTGATGAAAGAGATAAGGAAAATACACAAGAAAAGAAATTCCCTTGTTTAATTGTGGAAGTTTTATCTGACTCTACAGAAGCATTTGATAGAGGTGATAAATTTGAGGATTATCAACAATTAGAAACCCTTCAAGAATACGTTTTAATTAATGCCAAACGTCAGCGAGTTGATTGTTTTCGGCGTAATAATGAAGGGCTTTGGGTATTACAGTTTTATGCTTCTGGGGAAAAATCTTTTCAACTGCAAAGTATTAATTTAGAGGTAGAAATGAGCGCACTTTATGAGGATGTGGTATTTGGTTGATTACGGGCATAATTTTGTACATAATCGGGAACTTCAATTCCTTCAATCAAACGCTCATCAGCGATCGCTTTACCTGGAATAATCTGCAACGGTAAAACACCCGCCCATACTGGTAAATCGTAATCCGCTTCATCATCCACGGGATTACCAGTACGCACCTTTGCCGATGCTTCTGTTAAAGTTAGAGAAAGTACCATCGTGCCTTGCAATTCATGTTTATTTGGCTGGCGTACTTCTTGCCAACGTTGCGGTATAACGTGTTCGGTAAAGGCTCGCAGCGCTTCAGATTTTTCTTCAGTGTTATTAACTAATGTTGCAGTACCGAATATAACTACCGAACGATAATTCATTGAGTGGTGGAAAGCCGAACGTGCTAATACTAATCCATCTAATAAAGTTACCGTAACGCATACTTCGATACCTTGAGTTAAATTACGCAACATTCTACTCGCGGGTGAACCGTGAATATAAAGTTTGTCATCTACTCTTCCGTAAGCTGTGGGAATTACAAAGGGTTGATTATTTACGGTAAATCCAACATGACAAATTAATGCTTCATCTAAAATGTTGTAAATAGTTTGAGTTTCATAATTACCGCGTTTTGGTACTCTTTTAATTTTGCTGCGTTGGGTAGGAGTGAGTTGATTGGTTTCGTTGTTGGAAGTAGTCATGATTTTTTGGTTTTTTGGTTTTTTGGTTTTTATATTCTTTTAAAGTAATTTACGTAGTGGGAGCATCTTGCTCCCTCGCTACTAGTACAGCGCGGCTTAAATAGCGCACCCATTTTTTAGACTCAAATTGATTCTCATAATTAGACTTGAGATGGGTACCTTACTTACGCCAAGCGGTACTAGGGAGCAAGATGCTCCCACTACTAATCAATCACTTATTTTCACCGCAGAAATAACTATACTAAGCATCAAGAAGGTTAAAACCCTTTCTACGAACAAAAAGATTTAAACTAAATCTAATTGCATTGTATTACTTGGTGAAAAACCTAAGCTTTCATAAACGGGTTTTCCTGCTGGTGATGCATTTAAAATAGCTTTTGTACAATTGATGGATTTCAAATACTCAACAGTAGCGTTAGTTAATTGTTTGGCTATTCCTTTTTTACGGTGAGAAGGTTCGACGTAAACGCCCCAAATGTATCCGTATTTACGATATTCTTCTTCTAGGATTAGTGAATATAAACCTGTAAATAGCTGACAGCTTGCTGAGCCGACTATTAAATTATCGACTTCTGCAACAAAGCCTTTATAAAATAAATTTTGACGAGCTTGTTGAATAAACTCTAAAGTCAGATCGCGATGGTTCGATTTAATCAACTTTTCAGGAGCGCCGACATCTAACCACATTCGATAAAAATGCTCTGCAATTATAGAATCTTCCTTTGGAGTTGTTTCTCTAATATTGATATTTATCTCTTTACACATTTCACCTCAATTAAAAATACATAATCTCTCTACCTCTCTTTCTTCCTCAGCGTACTCTGCGCTCTCTGCGGTTTTTTAATCCAATTATGGTGCGTTACGGCAGCGCTGAGATATTTGTTTTGCTCGGATATTAATTCGATCCGTAACACACCCTACAAAAGACTGCGGTTTTTTACATAATATGATGGTGCGTTACGGCAAAACCAAACTTTTCGTTTTGTCCGCGAATTATTACAAGCCGTAACACAACGGCAATATTGGGGGAGGAACATCCACACCCCAATTTGCCTCCCCTACAAGATAATTTCATCACCAACTTGAATAATTTTATTGCCAACTTCTTTACTAGCTAATCGAGTATTAACTGCCAGCTTATAATAATGATTGAAACGAGATTTATTTACCCACTCCGGTAAATCTCTACGTTTACTGATAAATATCTTCTGAAAACTTGAATTAACTTCTGCTGTAACTGCATCTCTTGTGGGAACAATACAGCGCTGACAGGGATTTACACCTACAAATTGCACAACCCCAAGTTTAAAATTAACAACACTATTACTTTCAGAAAACAATTTATCTTCCCAAAATGCGGGTACTCCATCTATTTCTATAGTGGTACGCATTCGACGGCGGATATCATCTTCAGTTAAATCTGAATACCAAGAAGCAACTTCTCTTAAAGTGGCAGTACTAACTATAGTTGGTCCCGGTGAAATGGTATCATCAGGAAAGCCAGTTATTAGGTTTTCTCGTAATTTGACAGTAAAACCGAAAAACTCACTTAACCAAGCTTCTAAACGTGGTGTTTCTGACTCTAAACTAAAATCTTTTGTATCGCTACTTTGAATTTGTAGAGACACAATTTTAGTTTCTAAATCAAACTTTGAACGCAATAAATGTATTTTGGCATAACGTTTAGCATTAACAAACTTTCCTTGCTCGTCAAAAATAGCAAATTGGCGATCGCACTCTAATGCGCCACTCTGCAAAACCCTCGCTTGACTAACTTCCACCCCATCAAGTGACTTGATTGGATAGATGCAAATCCTGGCTACATGGGGCATATTTAGCCTCCAGATAATCGCTGTCGAATTAAATAACAGCGTAATTTATATAGTGGTTGGTTACAATAGCCAATTTTGCGATTTACTACCAGTCCACTTTGATTGTAGATACGGGTTTTCTATAGCTCGCAGAAAGAAACTATTTTGATGGCTATCTCATGGATAGCACAGTTTGTCAAGGAAAATATAAAGATTTTGATCTTGATTGTGATTTTTTTTTAATGATTCGGGAATACTAAATCCGGAAGCATTAAGGATCTAGCTTTATGGTTAGCACTCAGGTTATTATCCCCGGATATCATATCTTAGAAGAACTCTACAACGGATCGAGAACCCAGGTTTATCGAGGGATTCGCGAAAACGATGAAAAACCTGTAGTTATCAAACTGCTAAAAAACCCTTATCCTAATTTCAGCGAGTTGGTACAGTTTCGCAATCAGTACACCATCGCTAAAAATCTTAACTATAAAGGAATCATCCAAACCTATAGCTTAGAAAACTACCAAAATGGCTATGCATTGGTAATGGAAGACATGGGAGGCGTTTCTCTGAGTGAATATTTCACTAATAATGTAGAGACGCGATATATTGAGACGCGATATAATGCCCTCCGGGCACGCTTCGCTAACGCGTCTCTACAGGAATTTCTGAAAATAGCAATTTCCTTATGCGATATATTAGATATTTTATACCGTCATAGAATAATTCATAAAGATATTAAACCCGCCAATATATTAATTAATCCCGAAACAAAGCAAGTTAAATTAATTGACTTTAGTATTGCTTCTTTACTTCCAAAAGAAACTCAAACTGTCTTGAATGCTAATGTTTTGGAAGGAACTTTAAGTTACATATCTCCAGAGCAAACCGGAAGAATGAATCGAGGAATTGATTATCGGACTGATTTTTATTCTTTGGGTGTGACTTTTTACGAATTGCTTACGGGGGAATTACCTTTTAAATCGAATGATGCGATGGAGTTGGTGCATTGTCATATTGCGAAACAACCACCAAAGATGAAAAAACCTCACCCTAACCCTCTCCTTACTAAGGAGAGGGTTAGGGAGATTCCTCACGTTTTATCGGATATCGTCATCAAATTGATGGCGAAAAATGCCGAAGATAGATATCAAAGTGCTTTGGGATTAAAGCAGGATTTAGAATTTTGTTTAAAGCAACTTCAGGAAACCGGAAAGATAGAAGATTTTGAAATTGCCCAAAGAGATATTTGTGACAGATTTATTATTCCTGAAAAACTTTATGGAAGAGAAAGCGAAGTCGAAGGATTATTAGCTGCATTTGATAGAGTTACCAAAAACAAAACAGAATTAATGCTCGTAACGGGTTTTTCTGGAATTGGTAAAACCGCAATTGTTAATGAAGTTCATAAACCTATAGTCAAACAGCGCGGCTATTTTATTAAAGGTAAATTCGATCAGTTTAATCGCAATATTCCTTTCTCGGCATTTGTCCAAGCATTTCGAGATTTGATGGGACAATTAACAACGGAAAGTGATGCTCAATTGTCTAGTTGGAAACACCAAATATTACAAGCTTTGGGTGAAAATGGGCAAGTAATTATTGAAGTGATTCCGGAGTTAGAACAAATCATTGGGAAACAGCCAACAGTACCAGAATTATCAGGTACTGCTGCTCAAAATCGCTTTAATTTATTATTTCAAAAGTTTATTCAAGTTTTTACTACCCCATATCATCCTTTAGTTATATTTCTAGATGATTTGCAATGGGCTGATTCTGCATCTTTGAATTTGATACAGTTGCTAATGAGCGAATCTGAAAGTAGATATTTATTATTAATTGGTGCTTATCGAGATAATGAAGTTTTTCCCGCTCATCCTTTAATGTTGACTTTAGAAGAAATTAGCTCTTCACAAGGAATAATTAATACGATTACTTTATTACCTTTGAGCGAAGAAAATTTAAATCAATTGGTTGCCGATACTTTAAATTGTTTTTCTTTGACAGCACAACCACTGACGCAACTTATATATCAAAAAACTCAAGGTAATCCATTTTTTAGCACGCAATTTTTGAAAGCACTCCATGAAGATGGATTTATAGAATTTGATTTTGATGTTAAATCGTGGAAATGCGATATTACCAAGGTAACAGACTTAGCTCTTACTGATGATGTTGTTGAATTTATGGCTTTGCAGTTGCAAAAGTTGCCAGAATCAACGCAAAATATTTTGAAATTAGCGGCTTGTATTGGTAATCAATTTGATTTGACAACATTGGCAATAGTTTGTCAGAAGTCTGAAGCTGAAACTGCTGCCGATTTGTGGAAAGCATTACAAGAGGGATTGATAATACCGCAAAGTGAGATTTATAAGTTTTATCTTGAAGAGGAAGCACGAGAAAATTCCCTGAGCGAGCAAATAGTCAATTATAAGTTTTTGCATGACAGAGTACAACAAGCTGCATATTTTTTGATTCCTTCAATGGATAAACAGAAAACACACTTAAAAATAGGTCTTAATTTATTAAATAACATTTCAAAACAGGAACAAGAAAAGAAAATTTTTGATCTAGTTAATCAACTAAATATTGGATTAGATTTAATAACAGAATCTGCTCAAAAAGAAGAGTTAGCAAGATTAAATTTAATTGCTAGCCGTAAAGCTAAAGATGCAACAGCATATGTTTCAGCGGCTAAATATGCAGAAAAGGGTAGACTTTTGCTTCCAGAAAATAGCTGGAATCATCAGTACGAATTAACCCTCTTATTACATCAATTGGAAACACAAATAGCGTATTTAACTGGTGATTTTTACCGGATGGAACAATTAGCAAATCAAGTTTTACAAAATACCAAAACAACTCTTGATAAAGTAAAAATTTATGAAGTCAGGATTGAAGCTTATACTATTCAAAAAAATATGCTTGGTGCAGTAAACACTGGATTAGAGATTTTGCAAATGTTGGGAATTGAATTTCCCAATGAACCATTTTCTACTGATATTGATGCTGCATTTAATGAAACTGCGATCGCAATGGCAAATAGGAAGCCATGTGAGCTTTTGGAACTTCCAAAAATGCAAAAAGCCGAGTATGTGGCAGCAATGCGAATTATGATGCACATAGTACCATGCATCCATGTTGCCAAGCCTGAACTCTTTCCTCTAATTAGCTTAAAACAGATTTCTTTATCCTTGACTTATGGTAATGCACCTACTTCTAGCTTTGCTTATACGGTTTATGCGGTGCTGCTATGGGGTGCTGTAGGAGATATTGTGTCTGCATATGAATTCGCTCAGTTAGCATTAGACTTATTATCGCGTTCGCTAGAAAAAAGCTTAAAACCAAGAACAATCTTTGCTGCATATTCCTTTATAATGCATTGGAAGCAGCATCTCGCTCTAAGTTCACAACCTTTAGTGTCCGCTTATTCTAATAGTTTAGAACTGGGAGATTTAGCATATGCAGGCTATTGTGCTTATACACATTCTCTTCAAGGATTATATCTTGGTAAGCCTTTAAATGAATTGGATAAAGAAATAGCTAATTTCAGCGAAGTTTTAAAAAAAATTAATCAAATAAATACTTTCAGTTACAATGAAATTTTTAGACAAGCAGTACTCAATCTAGTCGGTGATGCAGAAAACCCTATTTACTTAATTGGTAAAGCTTGTGATGAAACAACTCAAATACCTTTATTTGAAAATGCTCATGATGGGCAGGGTTTAGCATTTTTATTTATTAATAAACTATTTTTAAATTATCTTTTTGGAGACTTCCAACAAGCTGTAGAAAATGCGGTACGGATGACAAAATACTTAGATGCAATAACAGCAATGTATATAGTATCCATCTATTATTTTTATGATTCCCTGACTCATTTTCAAGTATTCCCATTTGTTACTGAGGATGAGCAAACAGCTATTTTTCAACGTGTAACAATAAATCAGAAAAAACTTGAAATATGGGCAATGCACGCTCCAATGAATTATCAGCATAAATACGAACTAGTCGAAGCAGAAAAACATCGCGTATTAGGACAAAAAACTCAAGCAATAGAATATTACGATAAAGCTATTTCTGGAGCGAAAGCTAATAAATATATCCAGGAAGAAGCTTTAGCTAACGAACTCGCAGCCAAATTCTATCTCGATTGGGGTAAAGAAAAAGTTGCTGGAGCTTATATGCAAGAAGCTTATTACTGTTATGCAAAATGGGGTGCAAAAGCCAAAACCGATGACTTAGAAAAACGCTATTCCCAGCTACTCGCACCAATTTTACAAGCGCAAAAATACAGCTTTCAAATCAACGAAACTTACTTTCAAACCAATCAAACTATTCAAACAAGTCGTTCGAGTAGCAGCGTTTGCGATACTTTAGATTTCGCCAGTATGCTTAAAGCAACACAGGCTTTATCGAAGGAAATTGAATTAGAAGAGTTAATTTCAACTTTACTGCAAATAGTAATCGAAAACGCGGGAGCAGAAAAAGCTGCTTTAGTTTTTCTCAAAGAAGATATTCTAAATTTAGAAGCTATAGCAACTAAAGATAATGGTGTAACTCACTTATCAATACCATACGAAACTAGTCGCGATATTCCTAATACAGTTATAAATTATGCCAAACGCAGTTTAAAAACTGTTGTGTTAGATAATGCCCAAGTTCAAAATGATTTTATTACCGACAAATATTTAATACAGCAGCAGCCATATAGTTTGTTGTGCGTGCCGATTTTAAATAAAGGTAAATTAATTGGGTTGCTGTATCTGGAAAATAAATTAACAATTGGTGCATTTACACGGGAAAGATTGGAAGTTATTAACCTTTTATGTACTCAAGCTGCTATTTCTTTGGAAAATGCCCGACTTCACGCACAAGAAAAAGAAAAATCTTATCAACTAGAACAATCTCAACAACGATTAAAATTAATTATTCAGAAAACACCTGTAGCTGTTATCGAATGGAATACCGATTTTAATTTTCAAACTTGGAACCCAGCAGCAGAGAAAATTTTTGGCTATCGAGCTGAGGAAATTTTAGGATCAGCATTTCCGTTGGATTGTTCCCGAAGAGTATCACGTTTATGTTGATGACGTAGCTACCCAAATACTAACTCAAAGTGGAGGTACCCACGCAATTAATGAAAACGTGACAAAAGATAGTTTTCGTATCACCTGTGAATGGTTTAACGCTCCCATGCTTAACTCCAACGGTGAGGTTTGTGGTGGTGTTTCGATGGTTTTAGATATTACCGATCGCAAACAAGCAGAAGCAGCAGTAATTCTAAAGTCACAAGAGTTAGAAAAAGCCCTACAAGAATTAAACCAAGCTCAATTACAAATGGTGCAAAATGAAAAAATGGCAACTTTGGGTAATTTAGTTGCTGGTGTAGCCCATGAAGTTAACAATCCGATTGGATTTCTTAAAGGTAGTATCAGCAATGCCGAAGAATATATAAAAGATTTATTTGCTCATATAGAATGCTATCAAGAAAATTATCCGACTCCAGAAGAAGACATTATAGAAAACGCCGAAGATATTGATTTAGAATTTTTAACAGAAGACTTACCAAAGCTGTTAGATTCTATGAGATTAGCAACAGAAAGAATTAAAGATATTAGCACCAGTTTGCGTACTTTTTCTAGAGCAGATACATCAGAAAAAGTGGCTTGCAATATTCATGAAGGTATTGATAGTACAATTTTAATTTTAAAATATCGTCTAAAAGCTAACGAGAAACGTCCGGCTATTGAAATTATCAAAGAATACGGTAATTTACCTCCTATAAAGTGTTTTTTGGGACAGTTAAACCAAGTATTTATGAATATTATCGCCAACGCAATAGATGCTTTAGATATGACAAATGAAGGAAAAACATTCGCCAAAATACAAGAAAACCCTCATCAGATAACAATTAACACTGAGGTTTGTACAGGGAATAATACAGTCTTAATTAAAATCAAAGACAATGGTTCGGGGATGCCCGAATCAGTTCGAGAACGTATATTTGATAACCTTTTTACTACTAAAGGAGTCGGTAAAGGTACTGGATTGGGATTGGCGATCGCACGTGAGATTGTCGAAGAAACTCACAATGGTAAGTTAAGCTGTAACTCAAAGTTAGGAGAAGGAACAGAATTTATAATTGAGCTACCTATCAATTGATTTTGGATTTTAGATTAAACTTTTACTTTTTACCTATTACCCGTTAGCCATTACCCAAACTTAATAATCATTATCAGCAACACAAATCCCTTTACATTTAATGCCATTCGTAGCGGTGCGCTTGCAATGAGGACATAGAATCTTTTCGCTGTCTATTTGTGCATCATTGTTTGCGTTGGTACTTACTTGTGACTTTTCTTTTTCACTCTGGGATTCTGAAGTCATAAAAGGAAAGAAATTTTACGGTTTTCATCTATATTTTACATTTTACAATCGCAGGGATTTTCTGTTGCCTGTTGCCTATTCGCTGTCACTCTTACCAATCTAATAAATAGATTATGATTCGACGTAAATAAAATTGCTGGTGCTAACATAGAGAAGATTTGATGTAAATTAGTAAAAACATTTAATTACCATGTATTTTTTATACAATTATTACTTCATTCTTATCCCGGTATAACTGCAAGCATATCTTGCGCCATCCGAGTGGAGGCACAAAGAAACCGCATTTCGCGTCGAGGTGCAAGATATAGAAGTAGAGATAAATACATTAATTTGTATGTAATTCCCGAAAGAGTCAGTTTGCGAAGAAAAACTTAGTCAGTTATAAAATGCTGAAGGGAAGTGTAGAGCAATGCGAGTTTTATTAATTTATCCTTTATTTCCCAAAACTTTTTGGTCTTATGAAAAAATTTTGGAGTTAGTAGATAAAAAAGTTTTATTGCCACCTTTGGGTTTAGCGACTGTAGCCGCAATTTTACCCCAAGAATGGGAATTTAAATTAGTAGATCGTAATATTCGCTCTGTAACGGAAGCCGAATGGGAATGGGCAGATATGGTAATTTTATCTGCGATGATCGTGCAAAAAGAAGATTTATGCGACCAAATAAAAACTGCAAAACAACATGGTAAATTAGTTGCAGTTGGCGGTCCATATCCAACTTCCGTACCCGCAGTAGCCCAGGAAGCTGGAGCCGATTTTCTCATCCTTGATGAAGGGGAAATTACTTTACCAATGTTTGTCGAAGCAGTACAAGCTGGTAAAACAAGCGGTGTATTTCGCGCTACAGAAAAACCAGATGTGACTGCAACACCAATACCCCGCTTCGACTTGTTGGAAAGAGATGCTTACGACATGATGTCGGTGCAGTTTTCTCGCGGTTGTCCCTTTCAATGCGAATTCTGCGATATTATCGTACTTTACGGACGCAAACCCCGCACCAAAACCCCAGCGCAGCTTTTAGCTGAATTAGATTGTTTGTATGAATTGGGTTGGCGCGGTGGGGTGTTCATGGTAGATGATAACTTCATTGGCAACAAACGCAACGTTAAGCTGTTGCTGCTTGAGTTAAAAGAATGGATGAAAGCACATGAATATCCGTTCCGCTTTGATACCGAAGCCTCAGTAGATTTAGCACAAGATCCAGAATTGATGGAATTGATGGTTGAGTGTGGTTTTGCTGCGGTATTTTTGGGTATTGAGACACCAGATGAAGACAGTTTGCAGCTAACAAAGAAATTTCAAAATACCCGCAATTCCCTGGTTGAATCCGTACAGTCTATTATTAAAGCGGGTTTGCGTCCGATGGCTGGCTTTATTATTGGCTTCGACGGCGAAAAATCTGGTGCAGGCGATCGCATTGTCCGTTTTGCCGAACAAGCAGCAATTCCTTCGACGACTTTTGCGATGTTACAAGCGTTACCCAATACTGCATTGTGGCATCGTTTAGAAAAAGAAGGCAGAATGCGCTCTTCTCAGGATGGAAACATTAACCAAACCACGTTAATGAATTTTATTCCAACTCGTCCGTTAGAAGAAATTGGCAGGGAATATATTGAAGCGTTTTGTGCTTTATATGACCCAATTGCTTATTTAGACCGTACCTATCGCTGCTTTTTAATGATGGGTAAACCTAGTTGGAAAGCACCTGGAAAAAACCCAGAATGGGTGGTTGTGAAAGCACTTGCAACTGTTATTTGGCGACAGGGAATTAAACGCGAAACTCGCTGGAAATTCTGGCATCATTTGTTCGGTATTCTCAAACATAACCCCGCAGTATTTGAACATTATTTATCTACCTGCGCTCACAACGAACATTTTCTGGAATATCGTCAAATAGTTCGCGAACAAATCGAATCTCAGCTTGCAGAATATTTAGCTCAAGGTGCAGAAAAGCCTTATGTACCTGTTAAAAAACCTGAAGCTGTGAAAGTGTAATAGTTAATTAAATGTTTGAAAAAAAAGATTGTAGAGGAGGTTTTAAAGCCGTATCTACAATTTTTTTTGTTTATATATTTTATTTAGTAGTGGGAGCGTCTCGCTCCCTAGTAGTGGGAGCGTCTCGCTCCCTAGTAGTGGGAGCGTCTTGCTTCCCTAGTAGTGGGAGCGTCTCGCTCCCTAGTAGTGGGAGCGTCTCGCTCCCTAGTAGTGGGAGCGTCTCGCTCCCTAGTAGTGGGAGCGTCTCGCTCCCTAGTAGTGGGAGCGTCTCGCTCCCTAGTAGTGGGAGCGTCTCGCTCCCTAGTAGTGGGAGCGTCTCGCTCCCTAGTAGTAGCTAGCGAGCAAGATGCTCGCACTAATAAGCATCTATATAGTTAGATGCCAATGATTGTTTTGTAAACGATTTGGGAATACTAAATCCGGAAGCATTTAGATAAAGTTTAAAACAGTATGGTTAGCATCTCCGGATATCAAATATTAGAACAACTCTACAACGGTTCGAGAACTCTTGTATATCGTGCTATTCGAGAAGATGATGGAAAACCTGTAATTATCAAACTGCTGAAAAATCCATTTCCGGATTTTAACGAGTTGGTGCAGTTTCGCAATCAGTACACAATTGCTAAAAACTTAAATATTCCTGGAATTATTATTTTTTATAGTCTCGAATACTATCAAAATAGCTGCGCTTTGGTGATGGAAGATTTTGGTGGGGTTTCCCTGCGCGAATATATGCTTGAGGGAAACATTACTTCTCTACAAGATATTTTATCAATTGCAATTCAAATTACCGATATACTCCACCATCTTCATCAAAATCGCGTTATTCACAAAGATATTAAACCTGCAAACATTTTAATTAATCCTGAAAAACAAGTTAAATTAATTGACTTTAGTATTGCTTCTTTACTACCCAAAGAAATCCAAGAAATTAAAAGTTTTAATAGTTTAGAAGGTACGCTTGCATACTTATCACCAGAGCAAACTGGAAGAATGAATCGCGGGATTGATTACCGGGCTGATTTTTATGCATTCGGTGTAACTTTGTTTGAATTATTCACGGGGGAGTTACCTTTTCAGTCGGATGATGCGATGGAGTTGGTGCATTGTCATATTGCGAAAACTCCTCCAAGGATGAAAAAACCTCACCCTAGCCCTCTGCTTGGTAAGGAGAGGGGACAAGAAATTCACCAAGTTACTAATAATATTGTCATGAAATTGATGGCGAAAAATGCCGAAGATAGATACCAAAGCGCTTTGGGATTAAAATATGATTTAGAATTTTGTTTAAAACAACTTAATGAAACTGGAAAAATAGAGAGTTTTACAATAGCCCAAAGAGATATTTGTGACAGATTTATTATTCCTGAAAAACTCTATGGAAGAGAAGCTGAAGTTAAAAAATTATTAGCTGCTTTTAACAGAGTTGCTGGTGAGGAGGGAAAAGCGGAATTGATGCTAGTAGCGGGTTTTTCTGGTATTGGTAAAACTGCGGTAATCAATGAAGTTCAAAAACCCATTGTTAAACAACGGGGTTATTTTATTAAAGGAAAATTCGATCAGTTTAATCGTAATATTCCCTTGGATGCTTTTGTGCAGGCATTTCGGGATTTAATGGAACAGTTAACTTCGGAATCGGATGCTCAATTGTCAAGTTGGAAATACGAAATATTACAGGCTTTAGGAGATAATGCACAAGTAATTATTGATGTTATTCCTGAATTAGAGCTAATCATTCATAAGCAACCACCTGCACCGGAATTATCAGGTATTGCGGCGCAAAATAGATTTAATTTATTATTTAAAAAGTTTATTCAAGTTTTTACTACTAAAGAACATCCTTTAGTTATTTTCTTAGATGATTTACAGTGGGCTGATTCTGTATCTTTAAAGTTAATGCATCTGCTGTTATGTGAATCACACACAGGCTATTTATTATTAATTGGAGCTTACCGACATAACGAAGTTTTTCCGGCTCATCCTTTGATATTGATGTTAGATGCAGTGAAAAAAGCCGAAACAATAATTAATACAATTATCCTCAAACCTTTAAATAATAAGAGTTTAATTAATTTGGTTGCAGATACTCTTTCATGTTCGAGTGAATTAGCAAAACCTTTAACTGATATTGTCTATCAAAAAACTAAAGGTAATCCGTTTTTCGCAACTCAGTTTTTGAAAGCGCTATATCAGGATGAACTAATTAACTTCAACAATCAAGCAGGGTATTGGCAATGCAACATTAACAAAGTCCGTTCGGCAATCCTAACAGATGATGTAGTCGAATTCATGGTACTGCAATTACGCAAGTTACCAAAATCAACTCAAAATGTTTTGAAATTAGCCGCTTGTATTGGCAATCAATTTGATTTAGAAATATTAGCGATTATTTCTGAAAAATCTAAGACAGAAACAGCAGCTTGTTTGTGGAACGCTTTGCAAAAAGGTTTAATATTACCGCAAAGTGATGTTTATAAGTTGTTTACTCAAGTAGAAAATCAAGAAATTAATTTCCAGACTTCTCAAGTAGTTAAATATAAATTTTTACATGACAGAATTCAACAAGCTGCTTATTCTTTGATTCCAGAAGAAGATAAACATAAAACTCATCGGCAAATTGGACAATTGCTATTAACTACACTTTCAGAACAACAGATAGAAGAAAAGATTTTTGAAGTAGTAAATCAACTTAATAATGGTCTGAGATTTGGTAAAGAAGATGCAACAAACCGACATAAAATTGCTCAAATCAATTTACAAGCAGGATTAAAAGCTAAGAGTTCAACTGCATATGCTGCCGCTGTTAGCTATCTCAGTCAAGGAATTAATTTGCTTGCTGGCGATTGCTGGGAACATGAGTACGAATTAAGTTTTCAACTGTATCGACAATTAGCAGAAGCAGAATACCTTAATGGTAACTTTGAACGAACAGAAAATTTAGTCTACGATACTCTTAAAAAAGCAAATTCAGATATTGAGAAAGCTGACCTTTATAACCTTTTAGTGGTGCAATTTACGTTAGAAGGTAAATACGAGCGAGCAATTAAAGTTGGCGAAAAAGGACTTAGTTTATTGGGTATCAATATACCTCAAGATAACTTGCAATCTTCAATCGACGAACAATTACAAGAAATTAAATCCGAATTAAAGCAACAAGAAATTGTCTCTATCTTGCACAAATCTATGATGAAGCAAGAAGATAAGAAAGCAGCAATCAAGCTTTTGATAAATCTCAATCCACCAACTTATATTACTGGGAATTGGAATTTATATATATTTGTTTCTCTCAAAGCAGTTTTACTTTCCTTAGAATACGGTAACGCTGCGGAGTCGGTGAAAGCTTATGCAAACTATGGATTGATTTTGGGTACGGTTTTAGGAGATTATCAAACCGGCTATGAATTTGGTTTACTTGCTTACAATCTAAGCGAAATATTTCAAAAACAGGAACAACTGTGTAAAGCAAGTTTGCTGCTAAGTGGTTGGTTAACAAGCTGGAATCAACCTATCACTGATGCACAAAAGATTGCTCTGAGTGGGTATCAAGCAGGTTTAGAATCTGGAGAAATCCAATTTGCAGGTTACAATCTGTTTGCTTTGGGCTGCATTCTTCATTTCAAAGGTACCAAACTTGAGCAAATTCAGTCAGAAATTAGTAATTGGTTGCCAATTGCCGAGAAAACCAAAAATCAGCTAACATTTGAAATTTTATCAGCGCTTCAATGTACTGTTTCTAACTTACTAGGAGAAAATAACCCCAGCATTAAATTTATTCAATACCAAACCCCACTAGCAGTTGCAATTTATCATATATACCAGTGTCAGGTATTTTACTTACTAAATCAGCCCGAGGCATCCTTAAATCATGCTCTAAAGGCGGAAAAATTGACATTGGCGATCGCCGGTTTTGTGACTTCCGGAGAATATCATTTTTATGCTCCTTTAGTCTTTCTCAAGCAGTTACCTAGTATGGAGAAAGAACAGCAAAAATTATACTGGGAGAGAGTAAAGACGCATCAACAAAAACTGAAAAGTTGGGCTAAACAATGTCCACAAAATTTTCAACATAAATACTTTCTACTACAAGCAGAAATCTATCGAGTTCATTGCAATTTTGCAAATGCAATTGAAAATTATGACAAAGCTATCAAAGCAGCTAAAGAAAATAATTTTATCCATGAAGAAGCTCTTGCTACCGAACTTTATGCCAAATTTTACTTGGATTGGAGTAAAGAAGAAATCGCTGAAATTTATATGCAAAAAGCATACTATTGTTACTTAAAATGGGGGGCAAAAGCCAAAACTGATGACTTGGAAAAAAGCTATCCTCAAATGCTTGCACCCATATTAAAAACGCAAAAACATGATTTTAAAAATCTTGATAAATCGGAAATTATTAGTCAAACTATCCAAAGAACCAGTTTAAGTAGCAGTATTTCACCAAATCTTGATTTAGGCAGCATTCTTAAAGCAACACAAGTTTTATCAAGCGAAATTCAATTAGAACAATTAATTTCCAAGCTTATGCAAGTAGTAATAGAAAATGCAGGGGCACAAAAAGCTGTTTTGATATTGCTTAAAGATAATACCCTAACACTCAAAGCAGTAGCTAATACCGAAGAGAATATCAAGCTGCTAGATTTACCATATGAAAACAGCGAAGAAATACCCAAAACCGTAATTAACTATGTCAAACGTAGCTTAAAAACAGTTCTATTAGATAATGCCACAACCCAAAATGATTTTATGGCAGATTCATATTTAAAGCAGCAACAAGCCAAAAGTTTGCTGTGTATGCCGATTTTGAATCAAGGAAAATTGATCGGATTATTGTATTTAGAAAACAGCTTAACGATTGCTGCATTTACACAAAATTGTGTGGAAATTCTCAATTTGCTTTGTACTCAAGCTGCTATATCTTTAGAAAACGCCCAACTTTACAGTAAATTATCAGATTATTCTCATACTTTAGAGCAAAAAGTTGAACAACGTACCCAAGAAGTAACCCAAACGCTAAAACAACTGCAACGCACTCAAGCCCAACTGATTCAAACCGAAAAAATGTCCGGTTTGGGACAACTTGTAGCCGGAATCGCGCACGAAATCAACAATCCCATTAGCTTTATTTACGGTAATCTTACCCCAGCTTCGCAATACGTAGAATCTTTAATTGAATTAATTGATTTATATCAAAATCTATATTCTCAACCTCTATCTGAAATTGAATCAAAAATTGAAGATATCGAACTCGATTTTATAATTGAAGACTTACCAAAGCTGCTTGATTCCATGAAAATAGGTGCAGAGCGCATCCGTGAAATTGTTATTTCATTACGAAACTTCTCTCGCCTGGATGAATCAGAAATCAAACCCATCGATATTCATTCAGGAATTGATAGCACTTTATTAATTTTGCAGCATAAACTTGCTAAAAATTCTAAATATCCAGAGATTGAAGTTATAAAAAACTACAATCAACTTCCACAAATTAACTGCTATGCCTCAAAATTAAATCAAGTATTTCTGAATATTATCGGGAATGCAATTGACGCTTTGCGAGATAAGCAAGACAAACCAATAATAACAATTAGCAGTTCATTAAAAGATGACCAAAATATACTAATTAGTATCGCTGATAATGGTATTGGTATCAGTCAATCGGTTTTAAATAAAATATTCGACCCATTTTTTACTACAAAACCCGTTGGTAGCGGTACGGGTTTGGGATTATCAACAAGCTATTCGATTGTAGTAGAAAAACATCGAGGTAAATTAAGTTGTAATTCAAAATTAGGAGAAGGAACAGAATTTATTATTGAGTTACCTTTTTGAAGAGGAGAGGGGGTAGAGGGGGTAGTTAAATAGCGAGCAAGATGCTCGCACTGCTCACTGCTCACTGCTCACTGTTCACTGTTCACTGTTCACTGTTCACTGTTCACTGTTCACTGTTCACTGTTCACTGTTCACTGTTTTCTCAAAGCTTCTACTTGAGATTTTAATTGAGCTATTTCTTGTGCCATATCTAACACCATTGATGCACCAATTAAATTCAAACCTAAGTCTTGACGCAAGCGAATAATTTGCATGATGCGAGTTACATCTTGGGGACGTAACATTGTTTCTACTGGTTCAATTAAACCTAGATTGCTAAAGCGTTCGATAACGGTAACTGATGTTTGTGTAATAGTAGCCGCTTGCTCGAAGCTAATTAAATTTTCTCCATCAACAGAAACCACGACACGAGATATTTGATTCATAAGTTAATACCTAAAAGGGGAATTGGGAATAGGAAACCATAGATTCCCAATCCAAAATCTAAAATTTAAAATCCAAAATCGAATTGCGGGGATTAAAATTATTTTCTTGCTGTAACTTTTCATAATATTCTTTTTCCCTGTCAGTTAATTCTTTAGGCGTAACAATTTTTAACTTGACAATTTGGTCGGTTCTGTGTCCTTTGGGATTGCGCCAGCCTTTACCGCGCAATCGCAGAGATTGACCGGAATCTACTCCCGGAGGTATTTTCATGGTAACGCTACCGTCTGGTGTGGGTACGTCAATTTGCGCTCCTAAAGCTGCTTCGGGAGGAGTAATCGGGACTTCACAAACGATGTTGTCATCTTCAAAACTGAAAAAAGGATGGGGTTTTAACTCTATATTCAAATATAAATCTCCGCGTTGATTGGAGAAAGGGCTAGTTTGTCCTTTACCGCGAACTCGCAGACGGCTTCCGGGTTTTGCTCCTGGGGGAATGCGGACTTTTATAACTTCATCACCCAGCTTAAACTGTTGCTGTACTCCATTGAAAGCTTCAGAAAAAGAAAGTGCGATCGCCGCTTCTACATCTTGCCCAGGTTGGCTAAATCCCTCGCTACCCGAAGTACGGTAACTGTAACTTCTTCTTCCCGCTCCACCTCTACCACTCCTACGACCTAAAAGTTCTTCAAGAAAATCATCAAAGCTGCCGTACTGACTGAAATCATAACCGCCAACATCTACACCAACTCCCCCTCTTGGAGTAGTACCAGTTCTTTGTTGACTTTGAGTTGCCCCCTGTTGCCAATATTGCCCGTATTCATCGTATTTCTGCCGTTTTTCGGGATCGGAAAGTACTTCTTGAGCTTCGTTAATTTCTTTAAAACGGTTTTCTGCTTGTTTGTCACCGGGATTCAAATCTGGATGATATTTCCTTGCCAGTTTCCGGTAAGCTTTTTTAATCTCATCCTGAGACGCATTTTTACTTACACCCAGAACTTGATAATAATCTTTGAAATCATTTGCAGCCATTTTTATTTATGATTGGGGATTGGGCATTGTATAGTTACCAGCTATTAATAATTCTGCAATAACTGGTAACTATTAACTGTTAACTGTTATTACCCGAACCGATATTTACTTTAGTAACTTTATTCTTTTCCTCTTCGGCTTTGGGTATCTCTAACTTAAGAATACCGTCTTTATAATCGCCTTTAACATTGGTATTATCTACCCGCGTTGGTAAAGGAATTGTGCGGCTAAATCTACCGTAACGAAATTCCGAACGAGTCATACCGTTTTGCTCTGACTTAGATTCTGATTTGCGCTCTCCACTAATCATTACAGCTTCCTTGGTGACTTGTACATCCAAGTCTTTAGCTTCCATACCAGGAATTTCTATCTTTAGATTGATTGCATTTTCGGTTTCTTCCATCTCCGCAGCAGGGGAAAAGGACATTTGCTGCATCCGCATCATATCTTCGTCTCGCGTGGAAGATAGACTATCAAATAAACGGTTCATATCCCGTTGCAAAGCTGTCATTTCTTGGAATGGTTGCCAACGAATTAGTGCCATTGTATTTACCTCCAAACGAACGTGTTATTATTATTTTTCGCGAGCTTATCGCTGTTTACTACTTAGAATTTTTGCCAAAAGTTAAAGTATTCGGCTTCTTTCTCAAGTAAGAACCAATAAATTATTAATAATTAAACTTTGGATAGATAATATCAGTATATATTTCTTGTTATCTTGGCAAATTATCTATTTTGAGGGTACTTTTAATCTATGCTTTATTTAGCAGCAAAAATTATTTTAAAATATCAAATATCTTTTTACACTTCTTAATAATGTACATTTTATGGATTTAGCGATCGCCCTTAATAACAATTCACCAAAACCCTTACACCAACAAGTTTACGAACAACTTCGTCAAGCCATTCTCAACGGAAGATTGACACCAGGGGAACGAATTCCTTCAACTCGTTTTTTAGCCAAATCTCTGTCAATTTCTCGTTTCACAGTTACCACCAGTTACGATCAACTTTTAAGCGAAGGTTATTTAGAAACAATTACGGGTAGTGGTACCTTTGTTTGTCAGCAAATTCCCGACGATTTAATCAACTCAAATCCTATTCAAAATATAGAAAAAATTAATCCTTTACCAATCAAATTATCTCAGTATGGAAACACTTTAGTTAATACAACAAATGTCCCTAGAATTGCGGAACCAGAATTAAAAATTAACTTTCGTTACGGCACACCAGCACTCAAAGAATTTCCGATCAAAATCTGGCGTAGATTACTATCGCGTTACTGTAATGCTAACTTGAAGTGGCTCGATTATTCCACAGAACCTTTAGGATATCAACCTTTACGAAAAGCGATCGCACATTATCTTACCCGCTTCCGTGCGGTTAATTGCCAATCGGAACAAATATTAATTACTAACGGTACCCAACAAGCACTCGATTTAATTTTACGTTTATTAATTTCTCCAGGAGAAACCATAGCTATAGAAAATCCCGGTTATTTAAGCGCCAGAATCATATTTGAAACACAAGGCTCTAAAATATTACCTATTTCGGTAGATAATTCGGGTTTAATAGTAGAAGAATTAGCTAATTATACTCAAGAAAACATCCGTTTAGTTTACGTTACACCTTCCCATCAATTCCCCACTGGAGCAATTTTATCTTTGCCGCGACGCTTAGAATTATTAAATTGGGCGCAACAAAGCGAAGGATTAATTATTGAAGATGATTATGATAGCGAATTTCGATATGGTGAAAAGCCAATTCCCGCATTACAAGGATTAGATAAAAGCGATTCGGTACTTTATATCGGGACTTTTTCAAAAGTATTATTCCCTTCATTGCGAATCGGTTATTTAGTACTTCCTAAAAGTTTAGTTACAATATTTACCCGTGCAAAATGGTTGAATGACAGACATTTACCAATTTTAGAACAGCAAGTGCTTGCAGAATTTATTCACGAAGGACATTTAGAGCGTCATATTAGAAAAATGCGATCGATATACGATAAACGTCGTCAAGTTTTAGTAGAAGCTTTGAAAACATACTTTAAAAAACGAGCCGTAATATTAGGAGAAAAAGCTGGAATTCACCTCATGGTGCGTTTCAAGAGTAGCTTAACTGACGAAGAGATTATTGAAAAAGCTGCAAAAGTTGGTGTTAGTTTGATGTCTGCTAATCCTCATTATCTTACAAACCATCCCAAGGGTGAATTTATCTTTGGTTACGGAGAATTGACAGAAACACAGCTTACAGAGGGAATTCGTAGATTAGCTGAAATAATTCTTTGCTCGTAGTAAGGGCTTTAGCCCTCTAATCCAAGGACTAAAATCTTTAATACAAACTTACAAATAATCATAATTCCATGACAAAAAAATCATTTATTACCAATATTCTTACGGAATCTATAAATATTATAGTGAAGATATATACGAATAAATAAATAGGGAAAATCACTGTGGCAAGTTCTTTGAATCTGTCCTTTTTTCGTCGTAAACTGCTATTAAACCTTTTAATATTTACTACAATATTTTATACTTCATTCTCAATATATTTATATTTACAGCAGCGTTATTTAATATTCCGTCCAAAAGTTGAATTACAAATGCTTCCCACTGCTCCAGATTTTAATTTACCTTACGAAGAAGTCAGAATTCCTATTGCTAACACAAATAGTAAAAATGAATATTTAAATGGTTGGTGGTTTGATGCACCCAAACCCGGAGAAAAAATAGATTTAATTCCTAATGAACCCGTAAAAATAGTTTCTTCTCCCAAAACTATTCTCTATTTTTGCGGTGCTGGTGGCAACAAAAGCTATTACAATTATTTAGCAAGAATTAAAGCAATGCGGCAACTAGGATTTTCTGTTTTAGTTGTTGATTATCGAGGATTTGGAGAAAGCAAAGGAAAGCAGCATCCCAACGAGTCACAAATTTATCAAGATTCTCAAGCTGCATGGAATTATCTTGTTAATAAAAGACGCATTCAGGCAAAAGATATTATTGTTTATGGAGAATCTTTAGGAGGTGCAGTTGCGATTGATTTAGCCGTTAAACATCCTCAACTAGGTGGTTTAATCGTCCAAAGTTCGTTTACTTCAATGGCTGAAACAGTCAAACAGCAAGATTGGTTAAAAATATTTCCTATTGATTTATTACTTACACAAAGATTCAATTCAATTGAGAAAATTAAAAAATTACAAGTTCCGGTTTTATTTATTCACGGAACAACTGATAATATTGTACCTTCATATATGAGTCATAAGCTATATGAATCCGCACCCCAACCAAAGCAACTATTTAAAGTTCCCCAAGCAGGACATTTTCGGATTTACAAACCTGGTAATAACTCATATTTGCGAGCGATTGAGAAGTTTATCAAAAGTGTAGAATTTTAGTTTGACTATAACAATTGGACAGGCAAGGATGCCTATACCACAAAAGTATATATCAGTTTTTAAACCTCTCATATAAGGAGAGAGGCTTAAATTCTTACTCCCCTTTCCTCGCAGGAAAGGGGCTGGGGGATAGGTTTGTAATGTTGGGTTACGAAAAAATTAATCAGATTCTCGTTTTGATTTCAATTTAATTCTCGTGTCTAACCCAACCTACTGGCTTTGTAGCCCACTGGGAACGAACAATATTTGTGTTGGATTAAGATTCTCGTTTTTAATTTAATTTGATTCTCGTGTCTAACCCAACCTACTAACTTAAATCCCGATGTTGGGTTACGACACGATTAATCAGATTCTCGTTTTGATTTCAATTTAATTCTCGTGTCTAACCCAACCTACTAACGAGCTTTTTATTACTACGCAGTTACTTGCTGCTTCCGCTTACTCAGTACTGCACCATACAAGCGATTAAGTGCATTTACATAAGCTTGCGCCGATGCAACGATAATATCTGTATTCGCCGATCGCCCTGAATAAATCTTATCTTCATACTTCAAGCGAATTGTTACTTCACCGATCGCATCAATACCAGCAGTTACCGATTGCACGGAAAATTCAATCAAATTATTCGGTACATTCACCACGCGGTTGATTGCTTTATATACAGCATCCACAGGTCCGGTACCAATTGCTGCATCAGTTAATTCTTCTCCTTCCGGATTGCGTAAAGTCACGGTTGCGGTAGGGCTTGCATTGCTACCACAGGAAACCTGGACTAATTCTAATTTGAATAATTCGGGTGCTTGCTGAATTTCATCATTAACAAGCGCTTCTAAATCCCAATCGGTAATTTCTTTCTTTTTGTCAGCGACTTCTTTAAATCTAATAAATGCTTTGTTTAAGTCATTTTCTGACAGTTCAAAGCCCAATTCTTTCAAACGAGTACGAACAGCATTTCTTCCAGATAGCTTACCCAAAACAAGTTTGTTTTCTGTCAAACCGATTGATTGGGCATCCATTATTTCATAGGTGAGCTTGTTTTTCAACACCCCATCTTGATGAATTCCGGATTCATGTGCAAAAGCATTTGTACCGACAATTGCTTTATTTGGCTGCACGGACATTCCTGTTAAATTAGAAACTAAACGAGAAGTTTTATATATCTGTTTAGTGTCAATATTAGTTAATGGTGCTTCCGAATCTACATCTCTTCCTAAGAAAGGATTAAAATATTGTCTTCGCACGTGCAAAGCCATGACTAATTCTTCTAAAGCTGCATTTCCAGCACGTTCTCCAATTCCGTTAATGGTACATTCTAATTGTCTGGCACCATTTTTTACTGCTTCTAAAAAGTTGGCAACAGCTAAACCTAAATCGTTATGTCCGTGAACTGAAATAATTGCTTTATCTATATTGGGAACATTTTCTTTAATTCCCTTAATTAAAGCTCCAAATTCACTCGGAGTTGTATAACCAACGGTATCGGGAATGTTAACTGTTGTTGCTCCGGCTGCAATTACTTTTTCCAATACTTGATAAAGAAATTCTGAATCGGAACGTACTGCATCCATTGGAGAAAACTCTACATCTTCCATAAAAGATTTAGAGTAAGCAACCATTTCTTCAGCAATTGATAACACTTCTTCTCTAGTTTTCTTTAACTGATATTTTAAATGAATATCAGAAGTTGAAATAAAAGTGTGAATTCTTCCTTTCACAGCAGGTTTCAAGGCTTCTGCTGCTGCTTTGATATCATTTTTAATTGCTCTTGCCAAACTACAGATTACCGGGCCATCTTCGGCACCGACAGTTTGAGCTATTTTGCTAACAGCTTCAAAATCTCCCGCACTTGTAAAAGCAAAACCCGCTTCAATTACATCCACACCCAAACGGGCTAACTGCTTGGCAATAATCAACTTTTCATCGATATTCAATGCTGCTCCCGGAGATTGTTCTCCATCGCGGAGGGTGGTATCAAAAATAATGATTCGTTCTGGATTTGTTTTCATAACCGTGTTTTTTTCCTTCATATGTTTGTGCCTAACAATACTTTATAGTTTATTTTTTTTTACTATTAATTTTCTAAATAATTGTAAAGATTATCAAGCTTCAGTTTTTTCTATACTGTTTCTAATTTCATTTAAATCAATATATCTATCGGTGACATTACGTAATTCTCGTGCTATCATTCCCTCTGTAGACACGACAGTTATATGAGTGTTTTTCGAGCGTAATAATTCAATTGCTCTTTCAAAATCACCATCTCCACTAAATAAAATCACTTTGTCATATTGGTCTACTGTATTAAACATATCTACAACAATTTCAATATCTAAATTAGCTTTTTGGGAGTAACGTCCGGAGGAATCATCATAATATTCTTTGAGTATTTTAGTTCGTACCGTATATCCTAAACTAATTAGAGCATCCCGAAAACCTCGTTGATCCTGTGGGTCTTTTAAGCCTGTATACCAAAATGCGTTGATTAAATCTGTGTGTATATGTTCGTATTTGAAGTATTCTAATACTCGCCGAGGGTCAAAGAACCAACCGTTCTTTTGTTGAGCATAGAACATATTATTTCCGTCTACAAAAATAGACAGACGAGTCATACGAGATTCCATAGGAAATTACACCATTAAATATAAATGAATCTAGATTGAACAATAGATTATAGCAATAATAAAATGACAAATTAGCCCTTTCTATATAAATTATATTGTCATGTATAGCTTTTATCTATCATTTGCCAATTTAGGATATTGACTAAAACATTAACTTGTGGTTAAAACTCATAATAAGTGTTTTTCACCTTTAATATGCTATAAGCACCCTGTAATCAAAATCTACCAATAAAATTGACTAAGTAACAGAATTTTTAACTGTATATTAGTTAAGTTTACTCCTAAAGGTGGTAAGTAACTCTCAAACGCCTAGTTTGACGCGCTTAGTTTCCTACACTATTGAGGAAATAATTATGGTTTTATGAGTTTGAATAAATACCACTGTGGTGCTGCTATGGTCAAAAATTAAAAATACTTGGTTTTTCATTCGTGCTAAGAACTTCGAGAAGGCGCTATAACGGCTTCGGAATATCTAAAAGGCAATGTAATGTATAAATTTTTAACGATAACTTACAGATAATAGGGTACCCACTTTCAGAAAAGAAACCATCTTAGGAGTCAAGCGTTGTAATCATTCTGAGCCAAAACTCACCTCGAATCGCAAAGCTCAACTCGATATTGTATTGTTAAGCGATTGCAGCATTTCAAACGGGCTTCTATACAATATTTTTGCCGTATTTAAACTTATTTGTAAAAATGATTCAGCATTAAACGATTAATCCGCAGATTTACTTTCGCTACGGATAAAATCAAAAGGCTACATATAATAGAAATATAAAATATGCATATTTTTTCCTAAAAGTCACAAAACCTCAACGCTAATTTGCCCGTATATTTTGCATAAATCGAATTCCAGGAAACGCCTTTCTCCAATAACTTTAGCGGTATTGATTCTGGAAGCGAAAAATTTACGCTTATTAGCGCCATAAAAAGCAAGATCGGATGATAGTTTATTGAAGTATAATATTTTCATATTTATATGCTTTCGTTTAAGTATTATCAATTGGGTGGCTTACACAAAATAATGTGTAACCTCAGACGGCATTGGCATTACTGTACGTAAATCAATTCTAAATACAATATGGCAGAAGATCCTACATATAAGATAACTAAAAAATATGTCTCTGCTGCCAAGAAACTGCTAAACCTTCGCAGACAAGGTACTTCTACGGTTTCCGCACAGTCATTTAAGATGATGGCTCGTTTGGGTCATGTTCTTAGTGGTGCTTCGGTTGTAGGGGCTGTATTACTGGCAGGTTCTAGTTCTAATTTAACGAGTTGGATCGAAAACCAAGCAGAAAGCATTTTCTACGTACTGCGAGGAAAGGTGACTCCTCCAAAAGATATTGTCATTTTGGCAATAGATAATGAATCGATATCGCGTCCTAAAGAATCTTATGAAATAAATCCGGTTGAGTACGCTTATTTAGAACCGCTCAAGTCTTTTCCCTTTCAACGTAAAGTATACGGTAAAGCAATCGAGAAATTAATTGAAGCCGGAGCGCGTCATGTTGCTATAGATATACTTTTTGATTATCCAAGCAGTTATGGGGAAGCCGACGATAAACAGTTTGCTGAAGTATTAGAGCGTTATGGAAACAAAGTTACCTTAGCCGCACTTTACGAAAAATCCGAGTCATATCAAGGAATTTCCTGGCAATTAGTCTTACCACATCAGCAATTTCGCACGGGTTCAGTATCTACAGGTTCCGCAAATTATCCCCTTGAAATAGATGGCAAAGTTCATCGGTTAGCAAGCGTATTTCCTAAGCTATTAGCAAAGCAGGATGATATAGTTCCGAGTTCTATACCTTCATTTGACCAATCCGTACTTTTGGCTGCCGGTATCAAATATCCTCAGCCAAAAGGCGATCGCATTCATTTTTATGGAGGGGCAGGGACATTCGAGACTCGTTCTTTTTGGAATTTATTCGATCCAGAATTCTGGGATACAAATTTGCAGTCTGGAAAGTTTTTTAAAGATAAAATCGTCATCATCGGCTCTACAGCTAGGACGCATAAAGGCGAAAATTACCGCTCTGTTGCCGTATCTTCCGAGTGGCTATATCCAGAAAAAATGTATGGAGTTGAAATTCACGCCCACGCGATCGCAACTTTGATGCAAGGAAAAACGATTGTTTCTCCACTTTCTACTTCATTACAGCGTAGTTTTTTTGTACTAATTTTAGTTGGTGGGTCAACACTTACGATCGCCTCTTTAAGACAAGGTACAAATAGATTCGTAGCAAGTCTTTTACTGGCGACGATTTGGGGAGGAATTAGTTATATTTTATTTGTCTACGCTCAGTTAATTCTTCCTACGAGCCTACCAATATTGACAATATGTACGGTTGGACTTTGCTATTTGGGAACCGAAGTGGCTCGGGAAAAGTTAAGAAAAACTCAGTTAGTCGATATTTTACAAAGGCACGCTTCTAATCGCGTCGTACAGGAGATAATATCTGGGCAAGATGATTTAAAAGATTTATTAGGACAGCGTTTAAAAGAAATATCCGGTAAAGTACTAGACGGTAGATATAAAATAGTCGAAGTTTTAGGTTCTGGCGGATTTAGTGAAACTTATATCGCTGAAGATACCAGACTTCCAGGCAATCCTCGATGTGTTGTCAAGCAGCTAAAGCCAGTCAATAACAGATCGGAACAGTTACAAGTAGCCAGACGCTTGTTTAAATCAGAAGCACAAACCCTACAAGTATTAGGAAACCATAATCAAATACCCCAACTTCTAGCTTATTTTGAAGAAGAAGAAGAATTTTATTTAGTTCAAGAACAAATTATCGGCAATCCCTTAAATCGAGAAATAGTTTTAGATAAACGTCTTCCAGAACCAGCAGTAATTGAAATACTCAAGGATATACTGCAAACATTAGTGTTTGTGCATAACAAAGGTGTAATTCACCGCGATATTAAGCCTAGCAACATTATGCGACGCAGATCGGACGAAAAATTAGTGCTGATTGACTTTGGTGCCGTAAAACAAGTATCGACTCAAGTACTCAATTCTCAAGAACAAACAGCCTTTACAATTGGTATTGGTACCAAGGGTTATGCACCACGAGAACAATGTTTGGGCTATCCGCAATACAGTAGCGATATTTATGCTGTAGGAATGATCGGTATCTTTGCTGTAACTGGTATACCCCCTCATGAGTTGCCAACAGATGAAAACCAAGAAGTCAAATGGGTTGATAAAGCAACTATCAGTATTGCCTTTACCCAAATCCTTAGCAAAATGACACTTGACGATCATCATTCTAGGTATCAGTCAGCCAAAGAAGTACTTGAAGCGCTTTACGATCTAAGTGGTTCTGCTTCTTCCAATTCATTCACAGGCAATTCATCAATAGATACTATATCTCTGAAGGATTCAGATGCACCTACAGAACCTTGGAATTGATGTTTAAAAGTAGCAGGACTTACGCAAGCGCTATTTGTCATTGCGAGCGAAACGTAGTGTAGCGAAGCAATCCCAGGATTTTGGCGATGAACCGCAGCTTCCGCTGAATACGTCGCTGTCGCATGTCAAGCGCGGACACGCTGCGCTAACGTAATGACGTAATTACGTTACTTTTGCGTAAGTCCTAAGTAGGTGTGTTACGGCAAGCTGATACATTTTAAAAATGAAAATTTAACAAAGCCGTAACGCACCATTCTATTTCTCAACCACAATTAATTCGCTGCATTATCAACCATTGAATTTGCTTTTCTAAGTAGATATCGGAGGTTTCTCCGGCGGATTTGTTGTCGGTGGTTCTGGTGTAGGAGTTTCCGGTGGTGTTGTTGGATTTTCCGGTGGTGTTGTTGGAGTTTCCGGTGGTGTTGTTGGAGTTGCTGGTACTGTTGGCGTTGAACTTCCACCACCTGTTGTTGGAGTTTCCGGTGGTGTTGTTGGAGTTGCTGGTACTGTTGGCGTTGAACTTCCACCACCTGTTGTTGGAGTTTCCGGTGGTGTTGTTGGAGTTGCTGGTACTGTTGGCGTTGAACTTCCACCACCTGTTGTTGGAGTTTCCGGTGGTGTTGTTGGAGTTGCTGGTACTGTTGGCGTTGAACTTCCACCACCTGTTGTTGGTGTTGTTGGTGTGGTAGGAGTTGCTGGTATTGTTGGCGTTGAACTTCCACCACCTGTTGTTGGTGTTGTTGGTGTGGTAGGAGTTGCTGGTATTGTTGGCGTTGAACTTCCACCACCTGTTGTTGGATTTTCCGGTTGTGTTGTAGGAGTTGTTGGTACTGTTGGCGTTGAACTTCCACCACCTGTTGTTGGATTTTCCGGTGGTGTTGTTGGAGTTGTTGGTACTGTTGGCGTTGAACTTCCACCACCTGTTGTTGGATTTTCCGGTGGTGTTGTTGGAGTTGCTGGTACTGTTGGCGTTGAACTTCCACCACCTGTTGTTGGATTTTCCGGTTGTGTTGTAGGAGTTGCTGGTATTGTTGGCGTTGAACTTCCACCACCTGTTGTTGGTGTTGTTGGTGTGGTAGGAGTTGTTGGTACTGTTGGCGTTGAACTTCCACCACCTGTTGTTGGTGTTGTTGGTGTGGTAGGAGAAGATGTACTACCGCCACCTGTTGTTGGTGTTGTTGGTGTGGTAGGAGAAGATGTACCACCGCCACCTGTTGTTGGTATTTCTGGTTTTGGTGTAGGAGTTGCTGGTACTGTTGGCGTTGTTGGGGTTGTACTACCACCACCTGTTGTTGGTGTGGTAGGAGTTGCTGGTGTTGGAGCTTGCGGGCTTATCGGATTGCTGTCATTAGAAGGTGATTTATCTTCGTCGTTTTCATTTAGGGTATTTCTAATAACTTGCCCCGTGTCTACCAAAGTATTTACAGGTATATCTTGAACAACTTCTTCACCCGGTATATCTGAAGAAACAGGACTTAATTCTATAAAAGATGGATTTTCAACTACTTTATCGCCGACAATCGGCTCCTGTTTTGTCAAAGCTTCAGAGGTTTCTGCTTGAACGCTAGCTATTGCAGTATCCGAAGAAGTTGTATCGCTAGATTTAGTTAGATCGAGTCCTCGTACTAAATCGCTTGTATCGTAAAAAGTTCTTAAGTCAAAATTATATAATCCTTCAATTCTTCCTTTAACTACTACTATTAATTGTCCCGCTTTAAGTACTTGAGAGCGAGATTCATCTTTATTAAAAACTTCTATACCGCTATTAGTCAGCGAACCTACAACCGTAGTATCTGTTTGCTCGTCATAGCGTACAAATAATGCCGAACCGCGAATCGTTGCAGCAGCACTGCGAGTTCTTACTCTTGTTTGTCCCTGCCCTGGTGGTATAAGCAGTAGTACAGTTCCGTTGGATAGTCTAAATGTTCGAGTTCTAGGCAAAAATCTAAATACTGCTCGCTCGCCAATCCGTGCTAAAGAACCATCATTGAAACGCAAGTCAGCTAAAGAAGCTCTACCTGTAGCCAACCCATCCCCAGGATTCATCCTGTCACTCCTCCTAGCTCGACGCTTTGGTCGATTTTGAGGCATGAGTTGTACCCAGTTATGCAACTTCTTAACTACAGCCCTAGTCAAAGGAGTTGATGCATTTGCCGCAGTACGCGGTAGCGGTATCAATACAACTCCCCATAAACTGGCGATCGCTAAAGGAACTAACTTGCGGAACATAAAAGTTGTGTGCCTTGTATAATTTTACAATTACCACACCGGCCAACACGGGCAGGGTCGTAAAAATTCGAGCCTGTAAACTGTTATAACAGTTTTTTTACGTAATTTTGCTTAATTTAAGTTAAAAAATAAATATAAAATAAGCGAATCTACTATATAGTATTAAGTTTAAATTTATTTGACGATACTAAAGAAAATCTTATTGTTAATCATTTTCTCATTAAAATGAATTATATAAAAAATTTCGTTATTATCTTAACAAACTATAGATATCAATAGATATCAATCTGATGCGAAATTTAGGGTTATAGCCAGGGTAGTTATAAAACTTATTCCTAAATCTAATCAAACTAAAACAAGTTTAAATATGAAATCGAAAGATTGGAAAAAATTGTGTTTATATCTAATATTCGCCTCTAGCGGTACAACATTGTGTTTTGCAAACCTAGAAGTGGTAAAAGCTACCAACTCAAGCAGACAAACCAAGCAAAAAGAATTAGTATCTTTGATACCATTATCAGAAAGTTCGGGATTCATTTCTAAACCATTTGAGAAATCTTCCTTAAATGGCGTTAAGGGTAGCTCTACCGCAGGTAATCACCTCAAAGCAGAAAGAGATAAAACAAAAAAACAAAGTCAAAATACTTCAATAATACTACTGCCTAAAAATAGTAAATTTAATACCCATGACAGCAAAGTACAAGGATCGGTAAGAAACCATCAATTTAGCAAAAGCATATCGCTCCCTACTATTTCAGTACCCGTAGAAGATGCAATTGTTTTACCATCTATAAATACAAGCGCTACAGATAAAAATATTATATCTCCAGAAAAAAATATTACACCCCCGGAATTTTCGGACTTTTCAACTCTAAATCGGGAATTACCTCTAATATCGGTACAAATAGCGCAAAATCCGGAACCACCACCGGCTCCTACTCCAGAAAATGTCGAAAAAGATCCTCCACCATTAGAAAGTCAGCCTACAGATTTTCCTGCAACTTCTCCTGAAGAAGTCGAACAAAAGTTAGATACTCTTGAAGACGAGCGTTCTATAAGATTAGGAAAATTATTGCAGCTACTCGAAGAGAATAAACAATTTCAACAAGAACAGTATTCGATTAACAATGAATTAGGAATTATTAGAGCGCTAAAAGTTCCGGAACCACCGCAGCCTTTAGAGCAAAAACAACCACCACCAATAGAAAAAACTGAAAAAAAGTTTAAACCTGTAGGCTATCTACTAGGTCGTGTAGGCTACTTTCATACTAGTAATATCTTTTCTTCTAGAAACAACCCAGTTGATGACGGTTTAATATTTTCTGGGCTTACACTCGGAGCAGCACCTTTCAAAATCGCACCCAAAACCTACTTAAATGGGTCAATTGACGGCAACATCATTAGATATAGCGACCAATCCGAATTTGACTATAACCAGATCAGATTTAACTTAGGAATTTACCAGCAATTAACTAGTAAAATGTATGGTGAAATTGGATGGAATAATCAGCAATTATTTTATTCTAGAGATAGTAAACGCTTCAACTTTGCATCGGGAGACAAATTTTTAAACGAAAACTCTTTTCGCTTATCCGTAGGAAGAAGAGATCCTTTGGCCCCCAAATTAAATTTAGATAGCTTTTATGAACTTCGTTTAAGTCTGACAAACCCACCAGAAAAACGCAACCGATTTATCAACTATGTTTGGCTATCTTTAAACTATCATTTACAACAGTCATTGCGAGTAGGAATTGACTATCAATTTAATTTATCCAACTTTTTAGAAAGAAGCAGAGAAGACCAGTATCATCGAATAGCCGCTAACTTAAGATACGGTATATCCGACCTCAGCAGCATCAACTTACAAAGCGGCTTTACTCTAGGTGGTTCCACAGACCGTAATATTGATTTTGATGGCTGGTTTTTTAGCGTAAATTACAGTTGGGATTTAGGACAGTTTTGAGAACAGTGAACAGTTACCAGTTAACAGTTAACAATTAGTTATAAAACCATTTGTAGTAGGAGCATCTTGCTCCTTTGTTATTTTTCATATTATAGAAATAACCTTCTCCCCCTACTCCCTACTCCCTACTCCCTACTCCCTACTCATAACTAATCCAATCGCTCCAACTACCGGGATAAAGTTTACCTTTATGAATACCTGCTAATTCTAAAGAAAGTAAATTGACGCAAGCTGTAACACCAGAAACGCAATAAACAATGATTTCTTGATTATTTTCTAATTGCGACCAACGCTTATTTTGCTGTTGTTGTGGAAGTATATAACCATTTGCATCTGTTACTTCTTTCCAAGGATAATTAATAGCACCTTTAATATGACCGGCTATTTTATCTATTGGTTCTTTAATACCTTGGTAACGGTCATTTTCTCTTGAATCTATCAAAGCTGTTTGCGATGAATCTTGGGAATTTTTTACTGTTTCTCTGTCTACTATCATATGTGTTTGTAGCTGGGGTGTAAATTTACCGTTACGCAAAGCGGGAAGCATATCTGTAACAGGATAATCAGATGCAAGCCATCCACTAAAACCCCCATCCAAAACCGCTACTTTATCGTGTCCGAAATAGCGTAACAACCACCACAAGCGAGATGCAAAAGCTAGTCGCGAATCATCATAAGCTATAACAAAGGTTTGCCCAAAATTAACTCCCATTGATGATAATTTATCGGCAAATTCTTCAATATTTGGTAAAGGATGTCTTCCTCCATGTTTTTGTACTCTTGATGAAAGGTTTTGATTTAAATCTAAGTAATATGACCCCGGAATATGACTGGTTTGATACTGCTGTTTTCCCTCTTGCGGATTAGCTAGAGAAAAACGACAATCAAATATGGCAATATCGGGATGATTCAGGTTTTCAAAAAGCCATTTATTAGAAACAACTAAATCTGTATCTTTCATCATTATCAATTATCAGCTTACTATCCTTACTTAAAATTACAATATAAAATCCGTCTTGAAAACTTTGACGCGAAGAACATCTCCGCATCAAGTTTCCGCAAAATCTAAAATCTAAAATCTAAAATCTAAAATCTAAAATCTAATGACTAATCAAGATTTTACACCTCGCGAGACAGCAGATAGTTCTAAAACTTTTTTTTCTGAAGAATTTAACGAACTATTTCACAGTCATTTTGGAGCTAAACAAGAAAGTTATTTCAAGTATGTTGTTCCTACTTTATTGCGAGAAAAAGCAAATTGTAAAGTTTTGCGATTATTAGATGTTTGTTATGGACTAGGATACAACACGGCAACAGCAATTGAAAAAATTTGGGAAGTCAATCCTGAATGCTACATAGAAGTGATTGCTCTGGAATTAAACCCAAAAGTACCTCAAGCTGCGATTGAACATCAATTATTTGACAATTGGAATGTTAATTTTATAGACAGTTTAACGAAATTAGCTTTTGAACATCAGGTGCAAACAGAATTTCTCAAAGCCACGCTGGTTATTGGTGATGCTAGGAATAAAATCAACCAAGTGTATGAATCTGGTTTCAAAGCTGATGCAATTTTTCTCGATCCTTTTTCACCACCTCAGTGTCCTCACTTGTGGACAATTGAGTTTTTACAGTTAGTTTCTCAGTGTTTGCTCTTAGATGGTTTGTTAGCTACTTACTCCTGCGCTGCTGCTGTACGCACGGCGCTTTTAAACGCCCAATTAACTATCGGTTCAACTTCTCCTGTGGGTAGAAAAACTCCTGGTACCGTTGCTGGCTTAAACTCTTCCTTACACCAGTTTCCCCCTCTTTTCCAATCGGAGAAAGAACATCTACAAACTCGTGCTGCCGTTCCCTATCGAGATCCAAACCTAATTGACTCCCCCCAAGCAATTATCAAACGGCGTGAATTAGAACAACTTGCTTCTGACTTAGAACCTACATCACGTTGGCGGAAACGCTGGCTTTAGGTAAATTAGTTAACAATGCTTGCGGTAATTGCTTGTATCATATCAGTTCCCATATAACCGCAACTTCTCCCATTACTTAGTAGAAGTATGTAGTTAAAATTAATACTATGTCTCCAAAATACACGATCTATATAATGTTAATAATTGTTGAATTTATCATTTAGATATTGAATAAGTGTTAGTACTACAGCCTGCCGCGCCCAAGTTAATAAACATATAACTGGTTCGGCAAAACTACTATAAATGCTTTACTCAATATTATTTTCCATACTTAAAACACTGAAATATTCTGATATAAATACCGTTATTTAAAGATTATGTAAACCTCTTTATAAATCTAAATATCCGTGTAAAACCTGATTTAACGTTGACTACAATTGACCATACTGTAATTATAGAACTAGGAAAAATTGTCAATCATCGTTTTTCTATATTGTTTAAAAAAGCATTAAAACAATTAGTATTGTATTTTGAGGCAAAATACTTAGGCACAAATAATTAAAAGCCTATAAAAAACCTTTTAAAAATACATTCAAGTACTAAACTAGTTTTAAAGTATATTGCATTGTCGCTAAAAAAATGGAGTCCCTTTGTGATTCAATGGAAATCCAATTATACAGGCTCTACCGAACTAAAAGTTAGTGGGTCAAACCCCACAACCATTAACAATCAAGTCGGTAAAAATCATGCCTTAACAACTCAATCAGAGCGTCAGAGTTCGGAAGTATCTAATCACGATTTAAAGATAAAAGAATCATCAAACGAGGAATCTAGTAATTATGCTCTGAAAAAAGCCAATCGCGATTTGATAGTCTCAACTACGTTACAGGCTAAAGGATATACGCTTTCATGCTTTGAAAATGATGTCCCTAAAGTTTTGGTAGTTGACGACCATGCTGCCAGTCGGATGACAGCTGTAGCCCTTTTAGGAATGGAAGGCTACGAAGTTATTGAAGCCAATAGTGGTTCTGCTGCGGTGCATTTGGTCGGCGAAAAGCAGCCAGATTTGATTTTGCTTGATGTAATGATGCCGGAAATGGATGGCTTTGAAGTTTGTCAATTGCTTAAGCAGGACGAGCAAACAAGGTTAATCCCGGTAATTTTCATTACAGCTTTGAACGATAGGCGATCGCGAATCCGGGGAATTGAAGTAGGAGCGGATGATTTTTTAAGCAAACCTTTTGACAGAGTGGAGTTGGCTGCACGAGTTAAGTCTTTGGTACGGCAAAAACGTTTGAATGAAGATTTAGATCATGCTGAAAAAGCGCTGTTTTCCATTGCTAGGGCGATTGAAAGCCGCGATCCTAATACCGGGGATCATTGCGAACGTTTGGTTAACTTGGGGAAAGCTTTTGGCGAATATCTCGGTCTTAACCGCTATCAAATTAGGGATTTGATGTGGGGGGGTTATCTTCATGATATTGGTAAAGTAGGTATTCCTGATTCGGTGTTGCTCAAAAAAGGAAAACTAACTGCTGGCGAGTGGGAAGTAATGAGGCAGCACGTTTTGATTGGGGAAAAAATCTGTCAGCCATTACGTAGTATGCGCGGAGTCATTCCTATTATCCGCAGCCATCACGAACGGTGGGACGGTAGTGGCTATCCCCACGGACTCAAAGAAGATGAAATTCCTTTCTTGGCGCAGGTGTTTCAAATGATTGATATTTATGATGCTTTAACAAGTGAAAGACCTTATAAGAAAGCCTTTACGCCAACCGAAGCGCTATCAATCATGCAGGAAGAAACACATAAGGGCTGGCGCGACGAAAAACTAATGCAGCAGTTTATTGAATTCATCAGCACCATAAATAACAGCTAAATGTAAGCGATTAACATTTCGGTTTGCTATGTAATCGGGTATATTTAAGCCGAAAATAAAATATGCAATCGTATTTATCTATAGCTGTTGGCTGATTATGGTAGTAGTAGCAATTTTAGCGGCTGGACGCGGTACAAGGATGAAATCAAACCTACCCAAGGTTTTACATTCTTTGGGGGGGAAATCTCTTGTCGAAAGAGTTATTCAAAGTGTTGAACCGCTGCAACCAAAACGTCGGATGGTAATTGTCGGGTATCAAGCCCAAGAGGTAAAAACAGCATTAGTGCCCATTCCCGATTTAGAATTTGTCGAACAAACCGTGCAGTTGGGAACGGGGCATGCCATCCAGCAATTACTACCTCATTTAGAAGGGTATAAGGGGGATTTGCTTGTACTCAATGGTGATGTACCTTTGTTACGCAGCGAAACTATCAAACATTTCTTACAAACCCATCAAGAAAACCAAAATGCAGCAACTGTTCTCACAGCAAAGCTCCCAAATCCCAAAGGATATGGGCGTGTTTTTTGCGATGATAACAATGTATTACAGCAAATCGTTGAAGACAAAGACTGTACTGCTGCTCAAAGGCAAAATCAGCGGATTAATGCTGGAGTTTACTGTTTTCGCTGGCAAGATTTAGAAAAGATACTGCCTCACTTAGAAGCAAACAACGCTCAAAAAGAATATTATTTAACCGATGCCGTAACTCAAGTCACTCCAGTCATGGCGGTAGATGTAGAAGATTACCAAGAAATTGGAGGCATCAACGACCGCTTACAATTATCTGGTGCTTACGACATATTGCAAGCGAGAATCAAAGAAAAATGGATGAAAGCTGGTGTAACTTTGATAGACTCCCCCAGTATCACCATAGATGAAACAGTGGAATTAGAACCAGATGTAATTATTGAACCCCAGACTCACCTGCGGGGCAATACAGTTATTAAAACAGGAAGTCGCATCGGTCCGGGAAGCTTAATTGAACATAGTTTAATTGGTGAAAATGTCACCGCTAGATATTCAGTAATTTCTGATAGCGTAGTTCAAAACGAAACCCAAATTGGTCCCTACGCCCACTTACGCGGTCATGTAGAAGTTGGTGAAAAATGCCGTGTAGGAAATTTTGTTGAATTAAAAAATAGCAAATTAGGCAACGGTACCAAAACCGCCCACTTATCCTATTTGGGAGATACAACCATTGGAACTGAATCAAATATCGGCGGAGGTACCATTACAGCCAACTACGACGGAGTTAAAAAACATCGCACAATAATTGGTAACAACACCGGAACTGGTTGCAATAGCGTTCTAATTGCACCAATTACTATCGGTGATAATGCATACGTAGCAGCCGGTTCCACAATTACAGATGATGTCCCCAACAACAGCTTAGTCATCGCTCGCCAGCGTCAAACCGTTAAAGAAGGATGGGTTCGGAAGAGTAAGGAATAGGAGATAGGGCATTGGGCATCGGGCATTGGGCATTGGTAATTGGTAATGGGGGACAAGGGGATTTTCTTAGAGGGGGTAGAGGGGGTAGAGGGGGTAGAGGGGGTAGATAATTTAGAATAACTACTAACTACTAACTCCTCACTCCTAACTCCTCACTCCTCACTCAATGCCCCATGCCCCATGCCCCATGCCCAATTCCCAATTAACAACATCCAACCTGCATCTCTTCGGAGACTTCCAAAGTATCGCCAATGTTTTCGCCGTCGTGGTAAGCGGCAAGCAATACTTCGCTGGTTTTACCCCAAGCAATTGTTCCTTTTGCATCAAGGGCGATCGCACCTAAATCGCGCTTATTTTTCTCGGATTCGACAAACGAACGCTGCATGGCATCTTGAAGGGTCATCCCATCACCCACGCGCACTACAATTCGAGGTGCCAAACATTCATCGATAATATCTTCACCAATACCTGTACAGCTTACCGCCGCTTCACTGGTAGCATAATTCCCAGCAGGCATGGCAGAATCACTGACACGTCCGATGCGCTCGAAACCTTTACCACCTGTAGAAGTTCCAACCGATAAATTTCCTTGACTATCTAAAGCAACTACGCCAATAGTACCGCGTCGAGCGTTGCCGTTCGATACCAATTCTTTCTGAGCTACTACCCCAGCCATCGTCTTTTTAAAGTTGTCTTGGCGCTCTTGCAACCACTCTTCTAAGCGCACGTCAGTTAAAGGATTGTAGCTGGGAATCTGTAACTCCCTTGCCAATTCAGCAGCGCCATAATCCGAAAGAACTCGGTCTGGAGAAGTTTGTAAAGCTTGCGCTAAATCAATCGGATTTTGAATTCGCGTGATATTAATTACACCGCTAAAACTTTGTTTCGTGCCATCCATCAAAGCAGCACTCATCCGCACTTGTCCATCCGATTGCAGCACCGAACCAGTACCGGCATTAAAACAAGAGTCGTCTTCTAACATTTGACAACCCCTGACAACCGCTTCACTTGCACTACCTCCGGACATCAGCAGAGAATAAACTTCTTCTACTACCTTATAAAGAGAGTTCCGTACAATTTCCACTCCTCCTTTACCTTGAAGAGAACTTCCAGCTCCGCCGTGGATAATTAATTTAGGTTGTACCTTGAGATTCATTTTTATTATCTACTGTGTAAATCTTATGGAGAAAGTTTATTGACAATTAGCAGTTGATAAGACGAGAAGAACTTAGATAAGCTTTCTCCTTCTACTTAGTTTTTAAGGATATCGAGAATTAATATTTTCGATTATCTCAGTTTGAGGCACTTAATTTTTACTATTTTTATCTGCTTCCGAACGCCGACGACGGCAACGTTCAGAACAATATTTTACGTCATCCCAGCAATCTGCCCATTTTTTGCGCCAGGTAAAAGGACGCTGACACACCGGACACATTTTGGATGGTAAATCCGACTTAGAACGGTTGCGTGCCATAGGAGTTTTGTGTGATTTGCGAAAAAATTTATTATAGCTAGCAATGTGAGAGGGGGAAGAGGGGGAAGAGGGGGAGATGGGGAGACAAGGAGAAATATATATAGTGGTAGCATCTTGCTCCCTAGCTGTTACCAATTACCAATGCCCAATGCCCAACGCCCAATCCCCTATTCCCTATTCTCCAATTGGTAAAAGCAAACGACTAACTACCCTACCATCTGGTAATTGATAAAAATCTAATTGTCCCATCTGTTGCTGCATCAACTTCTTGCATATTAATAAGTGTTTTATCGGCGGTTGTTTGAGTTTGGAAGGAGCAAGTATGTCAGGGGAAGTATCTTGCTGTAACTCTTCTAATAGCTGGGGATCGATAGTACCGTTGTCTGTAATAGATACTTCTAAGATTCGCTCTTGGGAACGACGACACCAAATATCAATTCTTCCGCCATCCTGAGAACGATGACAAGCTGCAATTAATAATTCGCTCAAAATTAACTCAATTTTTTCAATGTCGCCGCTTATTATTATTTGGGAATTAGATATGAGGGAATCATTCATATATGACTCCTCACCCTCTAGCTTTTGTCCTAAGCCATGCACTCCTACCCAAAGTTGATGATGCTTGAGCAGTTTGTTAACTCCTTTCAAAGAACCTTTGATTAAACTTGCTATTGCTATCGTTTCTGTCTTAAAAACAAATTTCCACTGTTCGAGTTTTAATAATGCAGTTGTGGAAGCAACAGTATTATCTAATTGTCGCAGCAACTGCTCATAGCGTGTCAAAGTTAATTGATTATCCGGAATACCTAAGTCGTGCATTTGACTTAGTAATGCAACAGTACTTTGACGAATATTTTCAAAGCGCCGATGTTTATACCAATTTAATTGCTGCAATTCCTCGTTGTTTGAATGAAGAAGTTGTGTAACTTGTTGTTGCCGACGGGACCAAGCTAATTGGTTGACAAGAGTTTCAACAGCATCCAAAGTTTCTGGGGACCATTGACGTTGCGGGTAATCTGCCATCAATACTATGCCTGTAGGTTCATATTCGTGCCGCGTGCGTAGAGCCATAAGCAAAATTTCGCCAATTCCGCTACCGCAAAGCCATTCTCTGGTAGATTCTGGTAAATCCGAGGCATTAACGCTGACTAAACCTTCATGAGTTAGTGCAGAGCCAACGATTAGATCGCTTTGTAGCGGTACAGTTGTATCGGCATCAACTGTAAAATTATTATTGCCAATAACCAAATTGTTAATTTGTGCAAATTCATCGCCGGGATTCCAAGATAAAAGTAAAGCTAAGGGACAATTGAGAATTGTAGCTATTTGTTCGAGTACTACAGTTTCAGGTTGTTTTTCTGCTTCAGTTTTGGAATCATTTATGGGTTCGAGGATGCGTAAACTTTGCCCAAAGGTATGCCAAATTTTTTGCTGATGCTGGGTTTGTTGATAGAGTTGCCACTGACGAATGACTACTCCGAGTTGTTGAGCAACAGCTTGTACCAATTCCTTTTCTGTAGTTGTCCAAGAGCGATTGTTTTCACTGCCAATAATTAGAATCGCATTACTGTTATTTTGAGAAGCGCAGTTGCTAACCAAAATCGAGCGCAATCCGGCTTTGAGTAAATCAGAACGCCAGTTAAAAAATCGTAAATCTTCTTCTAAATTCTCTACACCTACAGCTTGTGTAGAACGCTCTAAAAGTTTTGCATCTACTTCTTTTAATCCATCCAAAGTAAAGTTTAAAGGTTTGCGTTCGCGAGGTTGGCTTTGATAAAAAAAGCTATATTCATATACTTCTTGGTCGCAAAGCAATAATAAAAATCGAGTCGTAGCTAATCTTTTTAAAACTTTTGCCGCACAGTCATGTAAAAGTTGCTCAATATTTTCATCGTTATAAATGCCTTCTGCAATCTGGCTTTTAAGTTGAGCGTCCTCTTGAATTTGTTGGATAGTGGTTTCCATATTTTCGGTGAGGGAAACTAAGCAAATTAAGCCAGCAGCACCTTTGACAAAGTTTTTATCTATTTCTGTCCAGATGCGAGGTTCTTTACCTTCCACCGCCAAAAACCCCAACAAGTCCTTTTGCCAAATAATTGGAGCAACTAAGAGACTTCTGACATCAAATTTTTTGAGAAGCTTTTTAGTACTATAACTTTTGAGCGAACTACGTCCTTCTCCAATCCAAACAAGTTGATTTGCCGACAAAGCGTAATAAAAATCGCTTAAATCTTCCACCGTTATGGCATTTTGTGCTTTATTTTGACTGGAAATCTTACCCAAGTTAAAAAACTGAGTGCTGATTCTACGCCAAAAATGACGTTCTTGGGGATCGAACCAATAAACGTTTGTCCGAGTCGGTACGATAAACTGATGAGTCGCGGATACTGAGGCTTCTAACCTTTGTTCCAAAGTTGCCAGAGTTCTGATTTTTTCCAGCAGTCGCAGCAATACCTCATCCGGATGCTTAGTTTGCTTGTGTTGCAAATCTTTTTCAAGTCGAAAAAGTGCGGCCGCTAATTCTCCTATTACAATCATCAAAAGTGACCTAGCTTCACTGGCTATTAAGTAACCCCAGCGTTTAGAACCGAGCATTAACACACCCAAACAACGATCTTTGTGCCGGATGGGTAACATAATTGTTCCTTGGATATCGAACTTTGTGGCAATTTCTTGCCATGCTTCCGCTCGTTTTTCCATTCGTAAATCGGCTACACCCATCGGACGCTGCTGGATAACTACTTGTTCTAATAGATCCCCCGGACTCAAAACTACCCGTTGTTGCAAATAGCTATTTTCACTATCGGGTGTAGCACCGCCTTTGCCGAACAATATATGATTGAGACGGTCATAAAGAGCAATCCAAATTAAAGAATAATCAAACTGCTCCTTTAAATATGAAATAGTCTTTTCAATCAGAACCTCAGCATTATCCTCTTCCCTCAAAATTTGAAGGATCTGCCCCAAAGAAAATATTTGCTGCTCTGCGGCTGAAAATTTTTGATGCTGCCTCATCTGATTATCGGTAAATATAGCCTGTTACCATATAAGGTGCCCAAAAAAGTCCTCCGACTTTAGCTTTCAATCATTTAAACTATTTATTGCGAAGTATTTGTCAAAATATAAGTCAAAATATAATCGTTCTTTTTTTAAACTAAATTGGATATTTATCAAGTTGCACTACGTCCGCTCTTATTTAATTTAATCAAAGCAGACCCCGAAAACTTACATTCAAAGACGATTCGCACTTTAGAATGGTTGGGGAATAATGGATATGGCCCACCTATAAGTTTGGTCAAAAATCGCTTACAGCAATCGTTTTGTCTGCAAGATTCCCGTTTATCACAATCGTTGTTTGGACTACATTTTCCCAATCCTATAGGTTTAGCAGCCGGATTTGATAAAGATGGTGTTGCTACTACCGTGTGGTCTAGTTTAGGTTTTGGTTTCGCAGAAATCGGAACTGTAACTTCACTTGCACAACCCGGAAATCCCCGTCCCCGTTTGTTTCGCTTACCTAACGATGAAGCCGCCCTTAACCGGATGGGTTTTAATAACTGCGGTGCAGCTGCAATGGCAACTCTTTTAGCACGCACTTCAAAACCAGATCCTTTAATTCCTATCGGTATAAATTTAGGTAAATCTAAAGCCACACCATTAGAAGAAGCTGCCCAAGATTACCGTCACAGCTTCAGCTTACTGAAAAATTACGGTGATTACTTTGTCGTAAATGTTTCTTCGCCAAATACTCCGGGATTGCGAAAATTACAAGACGCAGCCATGCTAGGTTCTATCTTGGATGCTTTGCATGAAGAAAATAATTTACAAAGACCGATATTTGTCAAAATTGCACCAGATTTGGAATGGGAAGCAATTACAGAAATTGTCTCTTTAGCTCAAAGTTATAAATTAGCAGGAATTATTGCTACCAATACAACAATTAAACGTGAAGGATTAAAAACTCAAATACTTACTCAAACTGGTAAATCGCTATTAGAAGAAGCAGGTGGAATCAGCGGAAAACCAGTACGAGAACGTTCCACAGAGGTAATTAAATATATTTGCCAGCAAAGTCAGGGACAAATTCCCATTATCGGCGTTGGTGGAATTTTTACCGCAGAAGACGCTTGGGACAAAATTACTGCTGGTGCCAGCTTAGTGCAAATTTATACAGGTTTGGTTTATCAAGGGCCAGGAATGATACGTCGTATTCTTAAAGGTTTGCTTTTGAAATTGGAACAAAACGGGTTGAATTCCATTTCTGAAGCTGTGGGATTGGCAGTTAAAGATTGTTAGTTGTTAGTTGTTAGTTGTTCCCTATTCCCCATTCCCTATTCCCTGTTCCCTATTCCCTATTCCCTTAAAAAAACAAAGGGTGCATTCGGTGTTACTCAATTAAAAACCGCTACAAAATATGCACCCAAAAAATCGAAAATTTACTTTTTCTAGCTTGTGACTTTGGTTTCATCCTCCACTGGGAAAAATTCCTTAGTATCTGGAGAAAAAGTCCAAGCAACTCCATCAGGGTCTTTATTACGACTCCATTCGGGAAATGCTGGGTCATCCCTACGTTTGAACACCGTACTAGAATACACTCCCAAACGTTTAGCAAGCTCAGATTGGATCAACGAACCCAAGAATAATTGTTTTTCCAGAGGTTTGCTTATATGTGCTGAGGGTTCTACGTGTTCTAAAGTCTCTTCCGGTAGCTCTTCCTCCACTGCTAATTCAACAACTGGTTCTTTCTCAGCTTTTACAGGAACAGGTTCGAGAAGTTCTTTGTTTAAAGTCGCAACGGGTGCATTACTAAAGTCGATTTCTGGTTCGCTACTGTCGAGAATGCTGCCTAAAGTATTCGCAGTCATAAAGTAGTAAACTTTGTTGCCATCATCCGAATCAACAATACTAGCGCCAAATTCAGAAGCTTTAGCATCTAAGTAACGCTTTGCCTTTCCTCCATTGAAATTACCGCGCAAAGCTAAATCCATAGGAGTAATTCTGCCGCTGTGTTCCCCAATCAACTGTTGAAAAACCGGATTCACCTTATTGCACCATTGTTGCCATTGATAGGTTCGCCACAAATTGAACCCGACAACCACAGCAAAGAATCCCAGCAAAACCCGCCAAGCAGAAACTAGGAAGATAATTAAAAACGAAAGTGGCAAAAGTACAAGCAAAAAACCTTTGCCCGAAGTTTCTAGTGTTTTTTCACTCATGCCTAATTTATTGCTAATTGATTTATTTTAGGAAATATTATTATCTTGGCAAAAATTGGGACATTTATTTGTGTTCTTTGTAGATTTGCTGGAAAAATTTTGCAAAAAAATTACCCCTTTGATAAAAGTATATTGATTAAGAATCCCCTGTAAACCCTTTATATCGCTATATTCCCTTTATTTGAGAGATATAAAGGCAAAACAAGTCAGGAATATAACATTGAGGCAAAACCAGCAAATGCTGTGACCGGGAATACAAGTAAATACTGAAATGTTATGGTTATTTAATATTTATATTTGATTGATAGGTTGGGTTAAAGGCGCACGAATCAATTTATAGCTGATGAAAAATTTAAACGCGCCGTAACCCAACATCCAAATTTTGATTACAACCCTAAATAAATATGACAATAAAACATTTGCTGGTTTTGTTTGTCTACCGACGTAATGTAGAGACGTTATATATAACGTCTCCCAAAGTTTACGCAGAAAACGAACCTGTCAAAATTAATCTAATCAACTACTAGTATTCGACCACATTAATTTTGATGGGTTAGAATTTGATTCGTAGGTTGGGTTAAGCGAAGCGAAACCCAACACCGATGTTGGGTTTCACTCCGTTCAACCCAACCTACAAAGATGCATATCAACCCATCATATTTATTGTGGTTGAGTACTAGTACTCCACCACAATAAATATGATGGGTAGCACATTCGTAGTGCGAGCATCTTGCTCGCTGGCGCTATCGAGCGAGCAAGATGCTCGCTGGTTGTAACGAGGGAGCGAGACGCTCCCACTACGAGCGCGTTACCCAGCAAAACTAATGTGGTGAACTACTAGCTAGTAGGTTGGGTTAAAGACGCACAAATAGATTCATCTCAGACAAAGAGCTTTGAAGCGCCGTAACCCAACATCCGAGTTTTGATTACAACCTCACACTTCCCTAAATCCGGAGGCGCTCAAGCGCAACTACGAACCTTGATAACCCTTCATAACTTATGTAGTTATGTGCTACAAAATAATTTCTCAACCCCTTGACACTTCATATTACATATACTACATTAATAATACAGAGCGAGAGACGCAGCTTTCTTATTTCTGCAATCTCATCTAATAGACATCTCCGGAAATTAAATACGCGTCACCCATAAACCTTTTAGAGACGCGATATTATGACCTTGCGGTCACGCTGCGCTAACGCGTCTCTACATCTTTTTCGGAGATGTCTAATAGAAGACGTTTGAGTGAACCAAAATTATGTAACGGGTGGCGGAATAGTAGACGCGCTAATTGTGTATAGCCTTGAAAAGACAACTTGCCTATTTTGGGACGAATTATCGAGGATCGATCCCTTGGGGATTTAGTAACCAATGGTTGTGCAGGTGCGAATCCTGTCCCGTTACACACAAACATTCCTTCATCTCAAACATTCAAGCAGGGATAGTTTAGTAGTTTAGAACGCCGTAAATATCCTTATTCAAAACTTGCCTTTCGGGGACGAAGAATTTAGGGTTATTGCCTTCCACGCCGGAGACGCGGGTGCAAATCCCGCTTCCTGCTCCAATTAAATTCGATTTGTGAGTGTTGAATTTTTTATTCTTAACTCTTAACTCATAACTCATAACTCATAACTCATAACTTTTTACGTAGGGGTGGCCGAGTGGTTGAAGGCAGCGACAATTATTCCTTGATTGACAACTTGCCCAATTACGGGACGAATTATTGAGTTTTGAATTGTTTTTTTACGAAGGGGTAGCCAAGTGATAAGGCAGCGGAAGGGTAAATTAATTATCCTTATTCCTTGATTAACAACTTGCCCTATTAGGGACGAATTATCGAGGGTTATCGTGATTTCGCCATTCGCAGGTTTGAATCCTGTCCCCTTCACCAACAAAATCCAGGTGTTGCAGAATCCAAAATATCCATGTGGTAAGTAGCTCAGTAGTTAGAGCGCCTAAACATCTTTGTTCAAAACTTGCCTGAAAAGGACGACGAATAAAGGTTATCGCCTGTCAAGCGGGAAGTCGCGGGTGCAAATCCCGCCTTACCACCTTCTATTTTGTCCGCAAGGGCTGGGAGTTAATATAATGAACTACAAATTTTTTACTAAAAAAAATCAAAAGACTCCGCAAAATCAACCTATCCCTGGCAGGGAAGCAGAGATGATTCGGGGAAGAAGCGGTGGTTATATGTTTGATGCTGGTATATGGCAGATGCTGCGACGCTGTTTGCTAATTGGTACCGCGAAAAGCACTTATTATGCCCGAAAGCGCGAATTAACAGAAGATTTTGTCTCAACTGTTCAAAAAGCTGTTAAAAAAAATCCGAATCGCGTTGCTGAAGAAATTCTCTATGCTAGCGATGGACATGCTATCAATAACAGTGCGCCAATATTTGCTTTGGTGTTGCTATCGATGGGTAAAACACCGGAAGCTAAAACAGCTTTTACAGAAATATTTCCTAAAGTGGTTCGTACTGGAAGTCATTTTTATGAGTGGTTGAGCTACACCAAGTCTTTGCGCGGTTTTGGTAAAGTTGTCCGGGAAGCTGGTAAAACTTGGTTATCGCGTGCCGATGCTAAGGGTTTGGCTTATCAATTATTGAAATATCAGCAACGTCATGACTTTACCAACCGCGATGCTTTGCGCTTATTCCACGTCAAACCACCAACAACCGACCATGAATTATTGTTTCATTGGGTAGTTAAAGGTTGGGAAGAATTACCCACGAATATTCCTAGCGAAGCTTTAACGCAAATTTGGTGGTACGAATGGTTGAAGCGCAATCCAGATCGAACCCATGAAGCCATTACTCAAGGACGCTTAACCCATGAAATGTCTGCTCCGGTAGGCAGAATGGATAAGCAAGCATGGCAGTTGTTATTTAACGAAATGCCTATTGGTGCAATGTTGCGTAATTTGGGTTCGCTGACTGAATTAGATGTATTGCGAACTGATGAAACTGCAAACCTCGATCGCACTGAAGCAGTTTTAAATAGTAAAGAACATTTACGAAAAGGACGCATCCATCCCATTGATGTTTTAAAAGCGCTTAAAACTTATCAGTCAGGAGGAAAATTAGGACGCAGTAAGAAGACTTGGAATCCAGTTAGCCGTATAGTAGACATTTTAGAAAAAGCATTAGAACTGTCTTTTGATGTGGTAGAACCTACGGGTAAAGTTTTTATGCACGCAGTTGACATATCCGGTTCTATGTCTTACACCAGCGTGAGTTCTATTGGACTTACCTGCTGTGAAATTGCTACTACAATGGCACTCGTCACCGCAAAAGCTGAGAAAAACTACATGATTCGAGGCTTTGCTACTGACTTTCGCAGCTTGGGTATTACTGCCAAAGATAGTTTTAGTTCGGCGATCGCCAAAGCTAGCAATCAAAACTTCGGCGGAACAGATGCTTCTGTTGCTTATGATTGGATGATTAAAAATAAGTTTAAAGCTGACGTAATTTGTTTTTGGACTGATTCAGAAAGCTGGGCTGGTAGAAGTCATCCGTCGCAAGCTTTAGCAAAATATCGCGAAAAAGTCAATCCAAACGCTAAAGCCGTGTACGTCACTCTAGCGCCTTACCGAATCACTTTAGTAGATCCCGAAGATCCTTTGAGTTGGGACATCGGCGGATTCGATCCTGGTGCGCCGCGTTTGATTCAAATGTTAGCTGAAGATGGTTTGTAATTGTTTAAAATAGGAGAAGGGGAAATCAAATAAAAATCTCTCCTTCTCCCAATCACGGCGGGGTTTCCTGGTTCGCAACTTGCCTATATCGGGACGATGGATTTAGGATTATCGGCATAAAATCTCCACCATTTAGGGGATGAACGGGTTCGATCCCCGTACCCGCCTTTATTTATACAAGTAGGTAAGCCTGCATTAATTGTATATTTACTAGTCAGTTATATAGCTGTTAAGAGTTCCCTTTTCCCCCCAACCCTATCCAAACGAAATGTTAAATTAATTTTGCACGGGTACTTATATAGCCTTGCTTAGAAGCCGAAGCTTTTTAACAATTCATAGATACTAAGTGATGATTTATTGACGCTAATATATCCGCCTAGAGAGCATTTTAACAGAGACTTATAACTGTTAAATTGTTGATGAAAAACAATTTGCAGTTTATAACTTGATACTTAAATGGCATTTAAAGGCGTAATTTTAGATGTAGATGGAACTTTAGTTCTTAGTAATGATGTTCATGCCCAAGCCTGGGTAGAAGCATTTGCAAAATTCGGCTACGAAGTTAAATTTGAGGAAATTCGACCATTAATTGGCATGGGTGGGGATCAAATTATTCCTAAATTTGCGCCAGGGCTTTCTGATGAAGAAGGAAAAGGTAAGGAAATAACCGATTACCGTAAGGAATTAATTCTTGATAAGTTTGTACCGCAAATGTCTCCCGCTAATGGTGCCAGAGAGATGGTATTAAAGTTGCAGGAACAAGGAAAGCGTTTAGTGATTGCAACTTCAGCAAGTTCTAAAGTGCTGACATCTTTACTTAAAGTTGCCAAAGTAGACGATATTCTTAGTGAGGATGATGCTACAAGTTCCGACGATGCGGAAGACTCAAAACCAGCACCGGATATAGTACAAGCTGCTTTGAAAAAGTTTGAAATGCAGCCTGAAGAAATTGTGATGATTGGCGATACTCCTTACGATATCGAAGCTGCAAATAAAGCTGGAGTCAAAGTTATTGCAGTGCGTAGCGGTGGCTTTGATGACTCTGAGCTTGGAAAGGCGATCGCCATCTACAACGATGCAGCAGATTTGGTGGAAAACTACGATAGTTCACCGTTAGCAAGTGCGTAATAATTGTAATAGATTTACTTTTGTCGTAGTGTGGTTAAGAAAGGGTTATCTGAATTTTTAGCCACCTACATAAAATATAAAATTCAAAATTGATGAAATTAATTGCTTTAATGCTGGTTTCGCTAAGTATTATGTTTTCATTCGCTTTCCCCACGAATGCTGCTGTTACCTGTAAAGATTTTAACGGACATGAAGTTTGCGTTCTTAATATTCAACGTAGTGCTAAGAGATATTGGAATTATAGAACAACTATCAGTATTGACGGCGAAAAACAACCTACAGAAATCTACAATTGTCGTAGCGAATACAAAATTCAAAATGATGGCAAAATAGTAAGGTTTAAGGAAGATGGTGTGGGTAATTTGATATGTAAATATTTTAAAAAGTAGTTTGATTATAGATTAAAAAAATCGCAGAGACATAGAGGGCGCTAAGGGAAGAGATTGAAGAGGAATAACTCGTTTAGAATTTATAAAGAATTGTAAGGTGTATGACGCAAAGAAGAATTTAACGGGATAAGCGTCATAATTTTTTACCGTCATGCACCATCTTTTAATATTAACAACAATCTAAATTAATCATTAAACCTAAATAAGGCGTTTCATAACTAGACTTTATCTATTCTGTGCAACAAGTATGCAAGCAAAAATAAACACAGTAAAACCTACGTAGCTAAATACAGTTATCCAATCTTGCCAGTTTGGAGGAAGCGTTAACAGTGCATTATTCATTGCTAAAAGCGAAAACAATTTAATAAATTTTCTCTATATTGAATTTAAATTTAAAATAGGTATTAAAGTCAATGTTTTCCTGCTTGTTGCAAAGTAGTCATTTTACAATTCTGCTGCGTAAAACTTTTATGATTCTCAAGCCCATCTTCGCGGACTTTGTTTGTATAGCCCCAGACTTCCAGTCTGAGGGCTAACTATTATAAAAGCTATTCCAAATCCCCCGGAGAATTACAATTAAACAACATCAAATCCGCCTTTCCATCAACATTTAAAATTTCTACTTCAATACTTGAGAGCAACTCTTGAAACGAACGCTTTCCCGATTCCAAAAAACTATCTAATTCTGTTTTCGCCTCTTTCCTATAAAATCCACACATCGGTTCCCAAATATCCGCACGTCTAGGAACTAAAGCCAATGTTGAAGTTGGAATTTGTGCAAGTTTATTTATCCAACTTTGAATAATTTCTACATCTAATAAAGGTAAATCGCAAGCAAGTAATAATATCCAGTCGGCGGAAATTTGCGTTAATCCCTCAGATAAACCATTAACTGGCCCTTTCCCGGTTGAGTTTCAAGTATATAATTACAATCTGACGGCAAAATATTTTGATAGCGTTCTTTCCAAGGAGTCAAAACATAAACTTGTTCGGTACAACTAGCAGCTACTTGATAAACCCGTTGCAACATCGGCTTATTTTTGTAAAGTACAAGTGCTTTATCTGTACCCATACGAGAACTTTTACCGCCAGCGAGGATTAAGGAAGCGATGGGGAGATTAAGAGATTGGGAGACAAAGGGATAGGAGAAGGAATGTTTTTGAAGCAATTTCTCTTTGAGTTGGTTAAGTTTATCTAATTTTTTATTCAATTTCAATATTTCTTTGTTCCCAGTAATTCGGTTTTCGTTTACTATGCGCGATAGCAATTACCCAAATTACTTCTTCTAGCTCTGTATAAAAAAATCAGATAGGGAAAACGTTAAATAGTATAACGACGTATTTCTTCAATCTTGTGTGGGGTTCCTAAATTGGGGTTTTGCTGAATTTTAAGAATAGTTTTTTCCACTTCAGAGAGTAAATCTAGTCCCAAGCCTACTTTTTGAGCTTCATAGTAAGCTATTGCAGCATCAAGCTCCTTTCGAGCTTCAGTGTGGATAACAACAAACTTCACGAATACTTTTCTCGTAACTCAGAAAAAACTTGAGATGATGGTTCTCCAATGGCTGTTTTGCGATTAATATCTTCCAACCGTTGGGTTAATTCGGTATCCCAAGCCATTTCTAGATTATCATCTATACCTTCATCTAAAGAATGAATTAAAAAGTAGGCAATTTCAACACGTTCTTTTCCAGAAAGCTGAGAAAGTTCAAGTTTAAGTTTTTCTCCAGTTTCACTCATGCTTTGGAATCTCCGCAATAATTCTAATTATAGACAAATAATATTTTGCTGAATTACTCATGATTTAACGAATTTTCAGCATCTAAAGCCTCTAACATAATATTGCCTGCATCTACTGCATCATAGGGGGATCAAACAGGATATGACGCACCAGATTTGATCAAATTATTTTCCTCGTTTGCTAACTCGGCAGCTAAAAGTTGAATAACCTCAATTTTATCGACGCGATTGAGTCTGCGTAACTGTTCCAATAGCTCAGTAGATACCATTATTAACCATTATTTTTACTGATTTGATATCAATTTTACAGGATAGCTATTTAAACTAACCCAAATTCCTCAGCGGCTGGATAAAAGTTCTTATTTTCATGACTCGAACGACTAAGTTTAATTAATGCAAATCGCTGCAATGGTGTCAGTTTTTCCCATTGTTCGATCGCAATATTAACGTTATTTTCTGTGGCTTTTGTTTGCGTTATTTCCGGAATTTCTTTGTCGTTCATCCAAGCGGGATTTTCTTCTATAGGAAGTTCTTTTGCAGGGGTTCCAGTTTTTTCAACGATCAAGTTTTGCAAGAATTCTCGATATTTATGACATTCTTCTTTACTCGTACATGGCATTTCCACTAAAGTTTGGCGTTCTTGTTCGCTAAATTGATTCCAGTGAGATAATTTCAGTTTGACTCCGCAGTTGTCGAGTTTGAAGCGTACCTGCATGGGTATGCAGCGCAAGCTATCAAGGAAATCAGCCTCAAATTTAAAAAAGTTGCTCATAATAGTTATGTTGCAGCTGAATTAAAAACTGGTCAACGCCGAAGCATATATTTGAATTTACCATTTTTAAAGCAAATTGATTTTTCTTGTTCCCAGGTAGAACCTGGGAACCAGTTTTTCATAAATTCTGTAACTATCGTTACTTTTTGTAAAAAAAACGGTTACATTCACTACATTTTTTCAAACTTATTTAAAATGAAGTTGAAGAATTATTTACTTGAAAAAAGGTTTTTGAGATGAATATCAAACATTTGGGTAGCCACATCGAAAATAATGGCGAACTTAGCCAGTATTCATACCGTAATATAAGCACAATTTTTGTGGTGGTATTCGCTTCGTTTGTTTTAAGTGCAATTCCGATTACTTATGGTTCGAGGCTGACACCCGCATCAAGTCAGAATACGGTAACGGTTCCTGGTGAAGCAACTCTTTGGAAATCTCTGGGGGATAGGTAACACGCACAAGTTGCACCGCACAAGCTTTCAGTTCTGGCTGTAAAGATATCGGACAAGATAAAGGATGAGTCATGTTGTTTGCTTCAGCATCGTCAGCCCATAAAGCACCCCAATGCATTGGAACGAATACTGTTTTGGGGGCGATCGCCTTGGTTACTTTGGCCGAAATTTAGCCGTTCCCCGACGGGATTTTATTTCTATCCAGTCTCCATCTACGATATTTAATTTGGCAGCATCGCGGGGATGAATTTCTATGAAGGGATGAGGATGCATTTTAACGATTTTCTCAATTCTTCCCGTGCGGGTTTGGGTGTGCCAATGCCCGTATAATCTCCCAGTTGTAAGAACAAAGGGATACTCTTCATTAGATGGTTCTGCTAATCCGCGAGAATGATAAGCCGCAAATCTGGCTCTACCATCTGAGGTATGAAAGCGTAAATCTGTATAGAGACGTTTTCCTTGAAGTGGTTCTTTTTCGGTAAAACCTTTTAATAACGATGACCAGAAACCAGAATCATTTTCCTCAATTTCTATCTCTACTTTTTGTGTATCGTACCATTGCATAGGACCAATACTTGCCAAATTTTCGTGACTAATTTCTCCCATATCACAAGGGCGATCGCGAGTTAACTGCACAAATTCGGCATGAACTGCGGCTGCGTCGGTAAAGGCAAATTTATCTTCAAAACCAAGACGGCGACCGACTTCGGCGAATATTTCCCAATCGGCTTTTGCTTCACCTGGCGGTTCTCGAAACTGCGGACATAAGGTAACAACTCGTTCTGAGTTGGTCATGGTTCCGGTTTTTTCGCTCCACTGGGCTGCGGGTAATAACAGGTGAGCGTAAGCAGAAGTTTCGGTGGGATAATAAGCGTCTTGATAAATTGTGAAAGGAGATTTGAGTAAAGCAGCTTTGGTTCGCTGCAAATCTGGCATACTTACTGCTGGATTAGTCGCTGCAATCCACAGTAAATCTACTTCACTAGTTTCCAATCCTGTAATCATACTCCAGGCATCTCTTCCAGGTATGTCAGAAATTTGTCCTGGATTCAAGTTCCAAAGTTGTTCTACCTCGGCTCGATGTTGGGCATTCTTCACGGAACGATATCCGGGAAGAATGTGAGCTAAACCTCCGGCTTCTCTACCACCCATTGCATTAGGTTGTCCGGTAAGTGAAAATGGGCCAGCACCGGGTTTGCAAATATTTCCCGTCATTAAATGCAGATTAATTAATGTGCGTACTTTTGCGGTACCTTCTTGTGATTGATTTATCCCCATCGACCACAAAGACAAAACTTTTTTGGAGTCAGCCCAGTAACGCGCTGCTTGCTCTAGTTCATCTGTTCCAATACCGCATTTTTGGCTTACTAATTCTGGCGGATAATCTTGGATTACTTGAGCGTAATTAGAGAAACCCTGAGTACATTCATCGATAAACAAGCTATCAAATGCACCCCAACGCATTAATAAATGAGCAATACCGTTGAGTAAATCGATATCTGTGCCTGGATTGATTGCCAAATGTAAATCTGCAACTTCTGCCGTCTGGGTACGACGCGGATCTACAACTATCATTTTGACGTTGCGATTTTTTTTATGATGTTTCCGCAAACGGTTGAAAACAATTGGGTGACATTCTGCGGTGTTGGTACCAATCAAAAAAGCGCAATCAGTTAATTCTAAATCTTCATAACAACAAGGTGGCCCGTCAGCACCAAAGCTTTGGGTATAGCCAGCAACTGCCGAAGACATACACAAGCGAGAATTGGCATCAAAATTATTAGTGCCCAAACAGCCTTTGATCAATTTCTGAGCAATATAATAATCTTCAGTTTGAAACTGACCGGAACCGTACATACAAATAGCATCCGCACCGCGATTTTGGCGAATGGTTTGAATGCGCGAGACAATTTTATTAAAAGCTTCATCCCAACTAACTTGACGAAAAGATTCTGACAAAGAATCTCTCATCATTGGGTATTTGAGGCGATTTTTATCGAGAGATTCAGCAACGGTAGCTCCTTTAACGCAAACCATACCTTTAGATGAAGGATGGCTTTTATCACCAACTACCTTCCAAATCGGATTACCTTGACTATCTCGATGAGTTGCACGCCCCGAACTTGCAGGAGGAGAAACTTCTAAACCGCATCCAACACCGCAATAAGGGCAAAGAGTTTTAACAGATTCGGACATATTAAAATTCGGGGCTATAAAATATCGGAGAATTCGGAAGGTGAATGATTATTTAAAAACTTTTTTTAACTAATAATATTTAATTGTAGGGTGTGTTAGGGCACGAGTAAATGTGATGAGAAAATTAGCAATTAGATAATGCCCTAACGCACCATCCGGATTTTATAATGCGATGATTTATCGGAATCTATCTCCCTACTTATTTCCTCTGCGTTCTCAGCGCGGCAGTTGCTATAACGGTGCGTGTTCCTCTGCAACGTACTGCCTTGTCTATAATGGTTTTTTGATCGGTAATTTACTAATCCCTGATGGTGGGTTACGGCATTATTAAAATTGTCGTCTTTAAAAATGATTAACTCGTGCCGTAACACACCCTACAAGAAGAAGAAAAAAAGGAACCGACGAAAATACCACTTTATTCATCGATTCCCCAGTAAAACAAAACTGAAATGCTATTGATGAATTCCTCTAGGTTCGATTACTACTTGAGAGTACTCATCTTCTCCTTCATGATGTTCTGCAAATGAACCTTCGGGTTCTTTCAAGAAAAACCAGCATAAGAAAGCAACTATCAAAGCCGCAATACCCATTATTTGGAAAAAGACTGTATTTGATTGAGCAATAACTGCTGGAGTCTGTTCTCCACCACCGCTCAACCATTCTGGTAACAAGCTGAAGATAGTCAGATAAGCAACTGCACCAACATTACCATAAGCTCCTACGTTACCCGCAATTTGACCAGTAACGCGACGCTTCACCAAAGGAACAATCGCAAATGTTGAACCCTCTCCAGCCTGTACGAAGAAAGAACAAGTCATAACCAATAAGATAGCTAAAGGTAGCCACCAGCCACTACCGACTGTGCCAAACATCATGTAGCCTATACCCATTCCAGCAGTTAGGACAGCCATAGTTATTCTGCGGCTACCCAGTTTGTCTGAAATTAAACCACCACCAGGGCGAGATACCAAGTTCATGAAGGCATAGCTAGAAGCAATCATTCCTGCCATTGCCGGGTTTAAAGTAAATGTTCCTTCAAAAAACGCCGGAAGCATGGAAACCACAGCTAATTCCGAACCAAAGTTGACGATATAAGTTAATTCGAGAATCGCAACTTGAGAAAAATTGTAACGATCTTTTGCAGGATATTTTTTCTTACCCGAAAGCAAATCTTTGTTTACAACCCAACAGTTATAAGCCTGGAATAAATATAAACCTGCCAATCCAGCCAAAACTAAGGAAAGAGTGCCATCACCGTACAAACCAACCTTTTTCAAGCGCCACGCTAGCACCATCAAAATGCCTGTTAGAGGTAAGTTCATCAACATTAAGAACCAGAAATCGCGGACGCTGGTTACTTCCAAACCTCTAGCATTCTTGGGCTTTTGATAGACTTTTCCAGGAGGATGATCCTGTACGTTGAAGAAATACAGAATTCCATACAGAGCCGCAACGATACCGCTTCCAGCAATACATAACCGCCAATTTAACGTTCCACCTGCTCCGAAAGCTAAGAATGCACCGATTGTAGGTAAGGTAAAAGCCGCAGCAGCCGAACCAAAGTTACCCCAACCTCCATAAATTCCTTCAGCTAAACCAATTTCTTTAGGAGGAAACCATTCTGCAACCATGCGGATACCAATTACAAACCCTGCACCAACAATACTTAACGCCAAACGGCTGATTACTAGCTGGGTAAAATTTTGAGCGCTGGCAAAGGCAATACAGGGAATCGCTGCATAAATTAGCAATAAAGAGTAAGTAATTCTTGGCCCGAATTTATCTAATAGCATCCCGATAATGATGCGGGCAGGAACCGTCAAAGCAACGTTACAAATCGCTAAGGTTCTAATTTGACTTACTTCTAAACCAAAGTCTGCTTTTACCTGCGTTGCCAAAGGAGCGAGGTTAAACCAAACAAAGAATGAGAGAAAGAACGCGAACCATGTCATGTGCAGGATTTTGTACCTGCCGCGAAAAGATAAAAGCTCTCCAAGCATTGATTAACCTCTTATTAGTTCGTAGTAAGATTTACTTTTAGATAGATACAGCGAACGGTACATATTAAAATCAGAACAAAGATTGAATTAATTATGCTCGGCGATCGCAAAAACTACTGTATCAGTTTAGACTGTTTTGCATAGTATAAATACGATTAAAATACATTTACCAATTAATCGTATAAACTAATCAGGCTTAGGTTTTGCACCAAAAGATTCTATTAATATACGCCTTAAGACAGTACTAATCTCGTCACAAGGAATACCTTTTTGCACGCAAGTCCCTAATTGGGCATCTTTACCTACCTTACCGCCCATATACAAGTCCACCCCTTCAACAGTTTTGCCATCTTTACGCACTTTAGTCCCCATCAGTCCGATATCGGCTACTTGGGGCTGTCCGCAAGAATTAGGGCACCCTGTCCAATGTATTCTGACAGAGCTTGGTATTTCTAATTCTGCATCTAGCTGTTTAGCTAAAGCCGATGCTCTATTTTTAGTTTCAATTAGGGCAAAGTTACAAAATTGAGAACCCGTACAGGATACTAGCGCTCTTTGTAAAGGTTGGGGTTCGATAGAAAATTTTTGCAGCAAAGGTTCGGTGAGAAAATCTTCTAGATTCTCATCCAGAATATTAGGAATAATTACGTTTTGCTCAACAGTTAAGCGAACTTCGGCACTACCGTAAACTTCCGCTAATCGTGCTAAGTCGAACATATCTTGAGCGTCAAGTCGTCCCACTGGAACGTGCAAGCCAACATAGTTTAAACCGGGTTGCTTTTGCTTGTGAACACCGATGCAATCGCGTTTATCCCAATCAATTTCGTCTTTTTCGGCTGCGGTTGTTAAAGTACGTCCAAATTCTTGCTCTACCATTGAACGGAATTTATCCATTCCCAATTCATCAATTAACCACATTAACCGTGATTTTTGACGATTAGCACGAGAACCGTTATCGCGAAAAACAGATAAAATCGCTCGACATAAATCAACGACATCATCATTATTAGGAGGAACCCAAGCATTCAAAGGTATCGCACCTTCACAACGTTTAGCAGAGAAAAAACCACCAACTAAAACGTTGAATCCTAAATCGCCATTTTTATAAGCTGGAACAAAAGCGATATCGTTTATTTCAGCATGAACTGAATTATCCCTTCCACCTTCAATCGCAATATTAAATTTTCGAGGAAGATTAGTAAATGCATAATTACCTTCACCATTGTTAGTAATCATGTCTTGAACTTTCTGCACCAATTCACGGGTATCAATCAGTTCCGAACCATCAATTCCCGCTACTGGCGAACCAGTAATATTGCGGACATTATCCATCCCAGACTGCATAGAAGTCATTTCTACTTCATCCAGACGGCGGAATATATCCGGTATATCCTCAAGACGAACTCCCCGCAACTGAATATTTTGACGAGTTGTAATATCAGCACAACCATCGGCACCGTAACGCTGGACAATTTCAGCAAGTACGCGCAACTGATTGCTAGATAAAATTCCGTTGGGGGTTCGCATCCGCAACATGAACTTACCAGGTGTAACCGGACGATAGAAAACTCCCACCCATTTAAGGCGATGCTCCAAATCGGACTTTTCCATCGCTTCCCAACCGATTTTGGCAAAATTTTCTAGCTCGTCTTTAACGTCTAGTCCATCTTTTTCCGCCTTAATTTTCTCAAACTTATTAAGAGTTGCAGGTTTTTGCGATTGGGTAGTAGACACGGTTGGTTTACCTCAATAATCCAAGGTTAACTAAAAGAAAACGGTTGCACATATTTTAGTCATCGTGCAATTAGATTAATTTTGTTTAGCCCCAAAATCATTAATCTAAGTGTTTCAATATTTACTTGGTTAAGTACTTATTAAATAGATAAACCCATAGTTTTTTTTGTATCCCTTGTAACTATTTATTATATTTATGGTTACTATATTGCTCAATATGCATAATATTCATCCAGTTTTTGCATAAGAACATAAAAAAGAGGATTTTTAATTCTGCGAGCTACTGGTAAATATTTAAATTCGTGACAAAGTAAAATAAGAACCGCGTGAAATCAACGCTCTTACATAGTGATTCTCAAATGTTAGAAACTCTTGACATAATTGCGGATGCCGTAACTCGCGAGAATTGGATACTAGTTAACCAACAGTTACAGCAGCTATTAGACAAGAAAGATATTAATTCAGGCGTAGAAATTGAATTTGATCGAGCCATTTCTATCGCTATGCAAATAATGAGGGCTGGTGATTTTCAAACCAGATGGGATATAGCCAAGATATTTCCCAGAATAGGTAAACCAGCAGTTGTTCCCTTACTAGAAATATTAGAAGACGAAAAAGTTGAATTAGAGATGCGTTGGTTTGCACTTCGCATTTTAGGAGAATTTAACTCTCCGCAAATAGTTATATCTTTAGTTAAACTGCTTGAAGAAACACAAGAAGAAGAATTGGCGATTCGCCTGTTCCCAAACCCTTGCAAAAATCGGACAACCTGCGATTACAGCACTAACTGAATTACTCCTTGACGAAAAATCTCGGTTGCTAGCAGTAAAATCCCTGGCTCAAATTCGCCGCTCGGAAGTCATCGAACCTTTACTTTCCGTTGTCGATGATTCTGTAGCACAAGTGAGAGTTACAGCGATTGAAGCTCTCGGTAGTTTTCACCACAAACATTTAATTCCGGTATTTATTAAAGCTTTGCAAGATACATCTTTTTCAGTTCGCAAAGAAGCAACTATCGCTTTAAAAATGCGTGCTTATCTTAAAGAAGAATTTGATTTAGTCGATCGTATAAAACCTTTGCTTTACGACTTTGATTCAGAAGTGTGTCAGCAAGCGGTATTAGCAATGGGATGTATGAAAGACGAAGCAGCAATTAAAGCGTTGTTTGATATCCTTAATTTTAAAAATACTCCTTTATTTCTTAAACAAGAAGTAGTGCGTGCTTTGAATTGGAGTAATAGTTTTTTAGCTTTAGATTATTTAAAAGAAAGTCTTTATTCAAACGATATTGCACTGAGTAAAGAAATTATTAATGTGTTGGGGAGACAAGAATCAGTAGAATTTAAATCTTATGCTGCTGAGATTTTGATTGACTTTGTTAATAGCGAGCAGGAAATAACGCATCAGTCGGGAATAAAACAGGTAGTAGCGACATCTTTGGGAGAATTGGGAGATTTACGCGCTCTTATTCATCTTGAAAAAATGGCTTTGGATGATGATTCTAAAGTTAGATTGTATGCGAGGGCTGCGATTAAGAAATTGAACGGTAAACAGCAATACTCAGTAAAAATGACTTGATTAATTAACCATCTCTCCTTATCTCTTTCCTCTGCGCTCTCTGCGCTCTCTGCGGTTTTTTATATTAAAGTGATTGAGGGGAAGAAGAGGTGATATCAAATCCTTTGGTATCGGGATTATATTTTTTTAACGCAGAGGGGCGCAAAGGTAAGCGCAGAGGGGCGCGGAGTTTTATTACTGATTTGGTAATTAGGGGTTGGATTCCTATTCCTCTACCTCCGTAAGCATTAGCATATTCAGGATTAATTTCAATGGCTTTATTAAAATCAGCAACTGCTAAATCCCATTTTTTTTGGTTTCGGTAAGATGTTGCTGCTGTAACCAATTTCGTATCCTTCTTTTAAGTTAGAAGTCTTTTTAACTTTTCCTTGGCTAAATGCAATTTTTCCCGTGGAACCAGAAAAACCCGCAGCAAGTACGGGAGTATAAATATTAGGAGTAGTTTTAGCAATTTCTGATAAACAATAACTTTGACTGCTTTGGAATTTTAATAAAGTAATATCTGATTTTTTAAATTTATTTTGCGGTACTATTTCTGCTGAATAGGTTTTACCGTCAGCGGTTTGCAATGTAATCGAATTCACAGCTTGGATAACGTGAGAATTGGTTAACACTAAATAATTATTTCCTTGTTTACCGATAAGCGTACCCGAACCCCCGTTGTTGTCTCCGATGATTTTTACTGTGATTTTATTGGCTAGGGTTTGTAATTCTTTGGTTGAATAAAATTCCTCTTCTCGTTCGATTTTGCAAATTGAATTTTGAGCGATGGAAGGAGGAGCGGCTTTGATGGGGGTGGGGATTTGGAGGAGGAGTAGGGAGGAAAGAAGGATTAGATTGCGGTTCATTTTTTAATAGGTGAATGGATGGCGAATGAATAGCGGGGGATTTTTTCGTTGTTGCGACAGATGTAGAGACGCGATATATCGCGTCTCTACAAATTAATTCGTGGGTAACAAACAATTGTGGATTACGTTAAATTGAGGTAATCAAATTGACCGTACAAGATGCATTAATCTCAGTCAATACACTTAACGGCAATATTTTTGTGTAAATTGATCTTCAACCCTTGGAAATTAGCTTCTGATAGGATTACTGACTGAGGAGTGATTTTTTACGCAAATTATTGATTTTTTTTGAAGTGTTTTATTCTTTTGTGGCGAATATTCGGATTGATTGTTCGTAGCTTTCATCCCACATTCCGCACCTTAACTGTCACAAGTTCATGGGTACTAAAGAAAAATCAGATTAATAGTCTATAAGTACTAGTAAATGAAGCCTAATTTTTAAGTTAAATAAGAATCTATTTCATTAATAAATAATGTATACGAATAATTAGAGTGCGATGTACTCTAAGAATATTCTTGCTGTAAATAAGTTTTATAGTAGAAAAAATGCGAAAATTTTAGCAGATGTTATTCCGGTCTGCTGTCATGCCTAATATCGAAGAAATTGAAATTAAAAATATAGATCACTTGGGCATAGTTGCAGGAATTGTTGATTCTATAGGTTTAGTAGAAATTATTAACGAATACTGTGGAAAAGAGCCAGAAGAAAAAATAAGCTCCGGACATGTAGTAAAGGCGATGATATTAAATGGACTGGGCTTTGTAAGTAGTCCTTTATATTTATTTTCAGAGTTTTTTAAAGATAAACCGTGTGAATATTTAATAGGACAAGGAGTAAAAGCTGAGTATTTAAATGATGATAAGCTAGGTAGAGTATTGGATAAGTTATTTTTAAAAGGTTTGACGGAGATATTTTTAGCTGTTAGTTTAAATGTAAATAAACAATTTAATATTAGTTTAAAATCGTCACATTTAGATTCAACTTCACTACATTTACACGGAGAATATAATACGAGTTTACCTTCGGTAATCATTAATAATGATGCACAATGTGAGATAAAATCGCCAGAAGCTATCGAAATTACTCATGGTTATTCTCGTGACCACAGACCTGATTTAAAACAATTTATTATAGAATTAGTATCGTCAGGGGATGGAGACATACCAATATTTTTTGAAACTGCATCTGGGAATCAATCAGATTCTTCTAATTTTCCTAAAATATTTTTAGAATATAAAAATAAAATCAAAGATAATGATAGTTTAATGGTTGCAGACGCAGCTTTATATAGTGCTAAAAATGTAAATTTATTATCTGGAATGAGATGGTTATGCAGAGTACCTTTGACTATAGGAATAGCAAAAGAATTAGTATCAACATTACTATCAACTGATTTTATTGTTAGTTCATTGCCAGAATATCATTATTGTAAAAGAATTGTAAATTATGGCGGAATTGAACAACGATGGTTAGTTGTAGAAAGCTCTGAACGTAAAAATTCTGATTTACGGAAATTAGAAAAGAGAATATCTAAATCTAAAATTAACGCATCAAATAATTTAAAAAAACTACTGAATTCAGAATTTAAGTCTGAGCAAGAAGCAATTCAATCAGTGAACAATTTCAATAAAAAGCTGAAATATCATCAAATCGATAATATTGAATACAAGATAACAAAATCAAAAAATAAAACAGAACAGAAAACTTTTTATCAAGTAAACGCATCAATCTGTGAAAATATAAATGCTATTAAAATGGCTTATAACAGTGCCGGACGTTTTATATTAGCAACAAATATTTTAGAGGAAGAATCTCTTAGTAATGATGAAATGCTTTCCGAATATAAAGCGCAGCAAAGTTGTGAGAGAGGATTTGGATTTATTAAAGACCCTTTATTTTTTGCTGATAGTATTTTTCTGAAATCTCCGGAAAGAATTCAAGCTATGGCTATGATAATGGGTTTGTGTCTATTAGTATATACGTTGGCTCAAAGAGAAATAAGAAAAGCTTTATCAGCATCTAAATCTACGATTAAAAATCAGCTTGGTAAAGCTATAAATAATCCGACTATGCGGTTGATATTTCAACGTTTCCAATCTATACATTTAGTTAAATTTAACTCGGAAATATCAATCTCAAATTGGACTTCAGAAAGAGAATATATTTTGAAATTTTTACCAGAGAGATGTCGTTACTATTATAAATGCTGAAGCAAATCCACAATAATTTATTTGTAATCAAGACTATTCATTTAATCAATAGTCACAAATTATAATAACTTTTTATTTATGAAGCATAAGTATTATGGAGATATTCAGCTAGGAACAATAAGTTTTTATCTATGAATTCAATATCAAAGCTTATTGCTTCTTATTGAGAATATAAATTCTATGTAAGCTCGGTCAATAATACGACTACTCGAATACCTCAAGTCTGTTTTTATTCTTTACATTGAAGAAAATATCAGTAAAAACACTTCTGTGACAGTTGAGGTGCGGAATGTGGGTTCATAAGTAATTGTAAGCACAACTCAACGGCAGAGTTGGGTTGCGCTCCGCTTAACCCAACCTACGAATTCATTTTAATAAGTATAAAAACTACAAAATAACGATTATTTTCCCGATCAACGTCGTAGTATCAGTGCTAATTACTACATTAAATTTACCTTTTGAAATCATATATATTTTTGTTTTATAATTCTAATTTCAAAATTTGATTAATCTAAATATTAATAAATGCACAAATAAATATTAGAATATAAAGTTCGTCCAGGCGTGTAATTCCTCCCATGACCGCTACATCTCAACCCCCATTTTCTCCCAAAGAAATAGCCAAAGAAGGCATAAAACCCGAAGAATACCAAGAAATCGTCAAAAGATTAGGTCGTCATCCTAATAAAGCAGAATTAGGAATGTTTGGCGTAATGTGGTCGGAACATTGTTGTTATAAGAATTCTCGACCTTTATTAAAACAGTTTCCTACTACCGGAAAACGAGTTTTAGTAGGCCCCGGTGAAAATGCTGGTGTTGTAGACTTGGGTGATGGTTTACAACTCGCTTTTAAAATTGAATCTCACAATCATCCTTCAGCAGTCGAACCATTTCAAGGTGCTGCAACGGGAGTCGGTGGTATTCTCCGAGATATTTTTACAATGGGTGCGCGTCCGATTGCGGTATTAAATTCACTACGTTTCGGTAATTTAGAAGATGCCAAAACCCAAAGATTATTTAGTGGTGTGGTAGCGGGAATCGCTCATTATGGTAACTGTGTGGGCGTTCCTACAGTTGGCGGTGAAGTTTATTTTGACTCTGCTTATTCTGGCAATCCTTTGGTTAACGTAATGGCGTTGGGATTGATGGAAACGCCGGAAATTGTTAAATCTGGGGCATCAGGTATCGGCAATCCGGTGCTGTATGTCGGTTCTACTACCGGGCGCGACGGTATGGGAGGTGCGAGTTTTGCTAGTGCAGAATTAACCTCGGAATCTGTGGATAATCGTCCAGCAGTGCAGGTTGGCGATCCTTTTTTAGAAAAATCCTTAATTGAAGCTTGTTTGGAAGCCTTTAAAACAGGCGCTGTTGTAGCAGCACAAGATATGGGTGCGGCAGGAATTACCTGTTCCACTTCCGAAATGGCTGCAAATGGTGGTGTCGGTGTGGAATTTGATTTAGACAAAATTCCCAACCGCGAAACCGGAATGATTCCCTACGAATATTTGCTCAGCGAATCTCAAGAGAGAATGCTGTTTGTTGCTCAAAAAGGTAGAGAACAAGAATTAATAGATATTTTTGTGCGTTGGGGATTAAATGCAGTAGTCGCAGGAAAAGTTATAGAAGAACCCATTGTACGGATTCTTTATCAAGGAGAAATCGCAGCAGAAATACCAGCTACAGCTTTAGCAGAAAATACCCCAATTTATAACCGAGAATTATTAAAAGAACCTCCAGAATATGCTCGCAAAGCTTGGGAATGGACACCCGATAATTTACCAGCTTGCACTCATGAAGGAATTGAAATCAAAGGAAAATTACAAACTTGGAATGATATTCTTCTGACTTTACTTGATACTCCCACCATCGCTTCCAAAAGTTGGGTTTATCGTCAATACGACCATCAAGTGCAGAATAACACCGTCATGTTACCCGGTGGTGCGGATGCGGCGATCGTTCGGTTACGCCCTGTTGGGCAAGACAAGGAGATTGGGAGAGAAGATTCCAATGCCCCATCCCCAATGCCCGATGCCCAAAAAGGTGTTGCTGCAACTGTTGACTGCAATTCTCGCTATGTTTATCTCGATCCTTACGAAGGTGCGAAAGCAGTGGTTGCTGAAGCCGCACGCAATCTTAGCTGTGTAGGTGCCGAACCTTTAGCTGTGACGGATAACCTTAATTTTGGCAGCCCTGAAAAACCGATTGGTTACTGGCAGTTATCAGAAGCCTGTCGGGGATTAGCGGAAGGTTGTCAAGAATTATCGACTCCGGTAACTGGCGGAAATGTCTCTCTTTACAACGAAACCTTTGATACGAACGGCAATCCAAAACCAATTTATCCTACTCCCGTTGTCGGAATGGTAGGATTGATTCCCGATTTAACAAAGATTTGCTCCCAAGCTTGGCAATCTGAAGGCGATATAATTTATCTTCTCGGTTTACCAATAAAATCTAAAATATCAAATTCCCAATCTGAAAATCCTCAATCCAAAATCCAAAATCCGTCTTGGAAAGTTTTGGGGGAAGAACATCTACACCCCAAACTTTCCGCAAAATCCAAAATAGAGTTGGGTGGCTCGGAGTATTTAGCTACCATTCACGAGACTGTTGCCGGAAAACCTCCCTCAGTTGATTTTGACTTGGAACGTCGCGTACAACAATCTTGTCGCGAGGGTATTCGTCGAGGTTGGGTGCGTTCTGCTCATGATTGCGCTGAAGGTGGAATTACCGTCGCCCTTGCCGAATGCTGTATTAATAGTCATCTCGGTGCTGAAATTAAATTAGACTTACCAGCAAACAATTCTCAAAGATGGGATGAAGTACTTTTTGGTGAAGGTGGGGCAAGAATTATTGTTTCAGTTGCGTTAGCACAACAAGAAAATTGGGAATCTTATTTACAAGAACATCTTTTGGACAACTGGCAAAAAATTGGCAAGGTAGGAAATTCCCAAACTAATTTAGGGGTATTTACCATTGATAATAAAACTTTAATAAACGTTACGATAGAAGATGTAAGCGATCGCTATTATCAATCAATTACTAAGCGTTTAGCCGTCCATCAACAGTTAAACAGTCAATTAATAACCGAATAGTAGAGATTTCGCGATTAGCATTACTGAGCATAAATACTGTAATGTGGTAAATAGATGGTTAAGAATTAATTAAGTTTTATCTAATTTTTTTTCAACTATTCAGTTTCACGATCCCAGTGGCTTGACGGGCACCCTTAAAAGTTTTTTCTTTAAAAAAAGTTTATAAGGAAACCCTTGACATCATCATCAGGAGCATAGGTAGCATGATTCCCCAAAATTCCAAAGCCGTCACTTCGGATAAATATCCCCAAATTAATCCCAATGCAATTAATCAAAATGAACGCCCCGATAAACAAGAAGAAGCTTGCGGCGTTTTTGGCGTTTATGCACCCGGACAAGACGTTGCGAGACTAACTTACTTTGGACTGTACGCTCTCCAGCATAGAGGTCAAGAGTCAGCTGGGATTGCCACTTTTGAAGGCAAACAGGTACACCTGCATAAAGACATGGGTTTAGTGTCTCAGGTCTTTAACGAATCTACTCTCGATGAATTACCTGGTAGTATAGGTATCGGTCATACCCGTTATTCCACAACAGGTTCTAGCCATGTAGCTAATGCCCAACCTGCTATTGTGCAAACCCGACTCGGAGAAATAGCCCTCGCACATAATGGTAATTTGGTCAATACAAAGCAGTTGCGCGATGAACTGCTTGAAAAAAGCTGTAACCTAACTACCACAACCGACTCAGAAATGATTGCCTTGGCGATCGCCGAAGAATTAAACGACGGTTCGCAGTTGTTTGAAGCTTCGATTCGGGCTTTTCATCGTTGCCGAGGAGCCTTTAGTTTAGTTATTGGTAGCAGTGAAGGCATAATGGGCGTGCGCGATCCTAACGGCATTCGCCCTTTGGTAATTGGGACTTTGGAAGGTAGTCCAACACGTTACGTTTTGGCTTCAGAAACCTGCGCTCTAGATATTATTGGCGCAGAATACCTACGAGACGTGGAGCCAGGTGAGTTGGTTTGGATTACCGAATCGGGTTTAGAGTCCTTTCAATGGAGTCAGAAACAAGAAAGGAAGCTCTGTATCTTTGAAATGTTTTACTTTGCTCGTCCCGATAGCATCATGAACGAAGAAAGCTTGTATAGCTACCGGATGAGATTAGGGCGACGATTAGCAGAAGAATCTGTAGTTGATGCCGATATAGTTTTTGGCGTTCCAGATTCGGGAATACCGGCTGCAATTGGATTTTCGGAAGTTTCGGGTATACCCTACGTAGAAGGATTAATTAAAAATCGCTATGTCGGAAGAACTTTCATTCAGCCCACCCAAGCAATGCGGGAATCGGGTATCCGGATGAAACTAAATCCCCTCAAAGACGTATTATCCGGTAAAAGAGTAATTATAATTGATGATTCCATCGTGCGGGGTACTACTAGTCGAAAATTAGTAAAATCCTTGTACGAAGCAGGAGCAACGGAAGTACATATGCGAATTTCCTCACCTCCAGTTACCCATCCCTGCTTTTATGGTATCGATACCGATAGCCAAGATCAATTAATTGCTGCAACCAAATCAGTAAAAGAAATAGCCAAGCACTTAGAAGTAGACAGTCTGGCATACCTAAGTTGGAAAGGAATGTTAGAAGAAACCCAACAAGATACCAATAGTTTTTGTTCGGCTTGTTTCACTGGAGATTACCCAGTACCAGTACCCGAAAGACTTAAACGTTCCAAATTAATATTAGAAGAAGCAATAGTTTAATAATTTTTGCATTAGATTGGGTTTTTTCAGAACACTATAAATTACTTATGTACAGACTTCGCAATTGCGGAGTCTTTTTATTTATGTTTTGCAACGCGAATAATCAAATATCATTGCCAGCGAACTTACTTCCTTCCTGCTCTAAGAAAATGTTTGAAAAAAATCGTTTTTAGCATAATTCTCCGATTATCCCCCCTTCCCCCTTATGAAAGGCAAGTAAAGTCCGCTTTTTTAAGGGGGATTTAGGGGGATCTGAAAAGTTTCGAGTTATATTAATTGCTTTCCAAACATTCTCTAAGATTACCTATAAAATTTCTCCCGCTCTTCCCCCTCTCACTCATTCAGTAATCATAAAGCCGGGATAGAAGTAATATAACTCCCAACTCCTCACTCCCAACTGCATAAGTTGATTAGACTTACACCCATTAATAAATAAGAATCCTCGAAAGTGTTGTGTAGGAGAGGGGATAAAGGATATTTCCTTACCCCTAATCCTTTTCTTGCTTTACAGGATTTATAAATTTTTATTTTCCGAAATCATCCAGCTATTAACTGTATCTTCATAAAGCTGTCTTCATAAATACTTTATAAAAACTTCATAAATAAATACCGCGATGAAAAAAATTTTGATTTTAGCAGCCAATCCCATCGATACTTCTAAACTGCGCTTGGATGTAGAAGTGCGGGAAATCCAAGCAGCACACAGACAAGCTAGAAATCGAGAAGAGATTGAAATAATTAGCGGATGGGCTGTACGAGTTGATGATTTGCGATCGGCGATACTATACCACAAGCCGAATATTGTTCACTTTTGCGGGCATGGTGCCGGGGATGATGGTTTGCTGCTGGAGAATAAATATCGCAATTGCTCGTTGGTAATTGAGATGTTGGGATTGCTTCCTTTCGGTCGCAATGACGGAAACCGAGTTGTCATTGCGAGTGGAACGGAGTGGAACGTTAGCGGAGCGTGTCCGTTAGGACATAGCAATCGCAATTACTCGTTGGTAATTGAGATGTTGGGATTGCAACATACGTCGCAATGACAGCTTCAAAATAACTCGTTGGTGATGACAGCTTCACAATAAACCGTCGTACAAATCACACCATTGTGGATTCATACTATTAACCAAATCAATTTTCTTTTGTCTTGAGCCAGCTTTGATTTTTTTTCTCGTGCTATAGCGCTATTAATATCGGTAAAAATTTCATAATAAACCAGCTTATTAACATTATACTTTTTTGTAAAACCAGCAATTATTTTTCTTTATGTTCGTAAATTCTTCTAATTAAATCATTAGTAACACCTGTATAAAGCACGGTATTATAATAATTTATGATTATATAAATATAGTATTGCTGGCTTATTGATTGTATTACGCTTTACCCTTTCTGATTGCTTGGTTTCTTTGACGTAGTTTCTCAATTACTTCTCTACCGTCAAGTCTTTCCCCACGTTCAAGCTGCTCGACTCCAATCGCAATTTCCCGTTTCAATTCCTCAAATCTACCTTTATAAATCCTTTCTCTTTCCTTAAGCAATTTAATATCCGCAATAATCACTTCCTCAGTTGAGGAATATTTACCACTTGCAATTTGATTTTGAATAAATTCTTCTAATTTTGGAGTTAGGGAGATACTTGCAAATATTGCTACTGAAACTGTTTTCTATATTCTGATTATTAATTGCTGCTCGTCTGCGTAAAAACGTGCCATCAACTAAGCTACCTCATTACGCTCGATTGCTAATTCTATTTCATCGGGATGAGCTTTTGCATAAATCCAACCATTCGCTAAATCTGTAGCAGTAATAGTTGGATAGCTGATTAAAAGGTCAGAATCACTATATCCGAATTACCAATTCCCAATGCCCAATACCCAATTCCCAATTCCCCAATCTAACTTTGCAATAAAAATTCTATTTTAGGTAATAAAGGATCTGTTACCATACCCACACCATTAAAACTCCATCGTTGAAGTACAGTTTTTAGTTGAGTACCTGAAATAGTTTCTACACCAAGACGATTTGCTAAATCTCCAGCATGAGTATTAACATAGCTCAAAGCATCATAATGTTCGCGAAACAGCAGCACAAAAGTAGACGCATCATCTTCATTTGGACGTGCTGCTAAATAACGACCATCAGCTTTCGATCTAATTAAATAATACGTTTCTGATAACATGAAAAGAGTTAGTTGTTAATTGTTAATGGTTAGTTGTTAGGAGTGAGAAGTTAATAATTTAAAATTATTTAGTCTTCCCCCTCTACCCACTCTACCCACTCTACCCCCTCACCTTACATTCCCAATTCCCAACCTAAGACTTTCCAAGAGTAATCCGAGGATCGGCAACTTTGAGCAATAAGTCTGCTATTAAATTACCAACAATTAATAGCACTGCGCCCATTATCAAACTAGCCATTAATACATATAAATCCTGAGAGCTTACTGCTTGCAAAGTTAATCTACCTAAACCGGGCCAGTTAAAGAAAAATTCGGCAATAAAAGCACCACTTAATAAAGCTGATAATTCAAAACCTAATAAGGTAATTAGGGGATTGATGGCATTACGAAGAGCGTGAACGTAGATAACGCGATTTTCTGGTAATCCTTTCGCACGGGCTGTTTGAATGTAATCTTGACGCAATACATCCAATAATTCACCGCGAGTAATACGCTGCAATCCAGCAAAACTAGTGATACTCAAAGCAATGGTAGGTAAAATCATGTGCCACAGAATATCAATTACTTTTCCTAAAGGTGAAAGTTCAGCATGATAAATGCTTGTCATACCTCCAACTGGGAACAGAGGAGCAGTAATTTGAGCAAAAATCAACAACAACAAAGCTGTAATAAAGCTGGGAAAACCTTGTCCGGCATAGCTAATTACTTGTAAAATCCTGTCAGTAGCCTGGTTTTGTTTTACAGCAGCGATAATACCCAAAGGAATGGCGATCGCCCAAGTACAAATCAATGAAGCAATAGCTAAAAGTAAAGTCGCCGGTACTCGTTCCCAAATTAGTGAAGCTACCGAACGCTCATACACAAAACTTCTTCCAAAATCTCCTTTAGAAATAATTTGCCACAGCCACAAAGAGTATTGTATGTGCCAAGGTTTATCCAAACCAAACTGTTTTTGGAATTGCAAAATTCTTTCTGGAGAAATTTGAGGGTTTTGCCGCAAATTATCTAAATAATCCCCTGGAGCAAGTTGAATAATAACAAAAGAAACTATCGAGGCTAAAAAAATTGTCAGCAGCGCTTGCAATACTCGTTTTACAATATAAAGAAATGTTTCACTACTTACTATTTTTAGGAAAGAATCTCGACTCGAATCCCAAAAGCTTTTTGAAGTTGTTGCAGTCATAGGTTTAAGGTTTAAGGTCAAAGGTTAAAGGTTAAAGGTTAAAGCTCACAAACTTTTCAGTCTTAATTTTTAACTCCTAACTCCTAACTCCTAATAATTAACTGTTCACTGTATGTCGCTGTCGCGCCACGCTACGCTACACTGTTCACTGATTTAATATTCCACAAGAGTAACAATCGGCACATCTGGTAGTTTTTTACGACCTTGTAATTCTTGTAGCTCGATGATAAAGGCAAATCCGACTAATTGACAGCCTACCTTTTGAATAAGTTCGGCTGTAGCACAAGCCGTTCCACCTGTGGCAATTAAATCATCGGCAATTAAAACTCGGCTACCAGGTTGCAAAGCATCCTGATGCACTTCTAAAGTATCCGTACCATACTCTAATGCATATTCAATTGCATGAATTTCCGCTGGTAATTTACCTTTCTTGCGAACGGGAATAAAACCAGCTTCTAATTTATATGCTAAAGGTGCCCCGAAAATGAATCCTCGCGACTCCATCCCGACTACAAAATCAGGTGTCATCCCAGCATCGATACATTTTTGCGTAAATAATTCAATAGTGTATCTTAAGCCTTGGGCATCTCGGAGCAAAGTAGTAATATCTCTAAATAAAATTCCGGGTTTAGGGAAATCAGGAATGTCGCGAATTAAAGATTTCAAATCCATAATATAGAAAAGTCTACAATTAGCACGGTCTTACAATCCTTACCCTACATCTTAGTGATGGAAAACCGAAACAGTAGCATGGTTATCAATTGATTATTAGCAAGCATTTAAAACGGTGTTGCATCCGATAAAATATCTTACGGTTTTGAATAATCGAGGGAGAATGAAATTAGTGCCGATTTTTAACTTTATTATTAACGTCTTTTTAGTTTATGAGGTCTAATATATAACGTCGGGGAAATTTTTATAATGGAGGTTAAAAAATTAGTAGTTCGGTATTATTACAAATGACTTTACTGGTAAAGTAGCGGCAAAATAATTGAATTGACAACCGAAATGCAGCTATCTTGATTAATACGTCGCGACAATATAACAAATACAGCAGTTTGCGAGTTTAAGAGGTATATTCCTTTACTCCCTTATAACGGCTTTGTACCTTACTCTGTAGGAAATCGGCTGTAAGTACATTCATATATATGGTTATTGCTACAAATTGTTGACGTTAGCTGCAAAGAAGAACCCGTAAAGGTTTAGGCTATAGTGGAGCTAACCGCGTGCGGCAAGGTCAGCCGGATCTTGAACCTGCACCAGCTAATTGCTCACATTTATAAGAATCTACACCAACTATCGGGGTTGCGATAGCCCGCTCAAGGGCAACGCGAAGGCGTATCATACTTCCATTTTACAAACGGATGAACACAGGATGCTTTAAAACTTCGATTTTAGGTATACGGAAAGCTTGGATATGAAACAGTAATTAATGTATATATCAGGCAGTTGGATTACTGCCATATGCCAACATATTAATATTTGGCTACCATAGTTTAATTAATTTTACCTATTTTTCTAGGATAGCAGCCCTACAAGGAACTGATAAATGAATGTTTCCGCTCCTTCAACGCCGATAAACAGTTCGGCAGAACAAGATTTGCCAATGATTCTCGACACCCTACCCGATCCAGCAATAGAGGGACAAGGGTGTCCTCGTAGAACTAGACAACAAATTGACCTTATTTTACTTGCAATTGAAGCTTTGGATCTTGGCGGATCTGAAGCAATTTTGGCATTTGCTCAAGAATTGGATCTTAAAGGTATTATCAAGGATCGAGTAAACTTATGGCGGATGCGTAGCACTAATCCTTTACGTAGAGCTAATATTCGCCGTCCTTTAACCATTATGGAAGCAAAAGCTTTAGTGGTTATTTCTTGTTATTTGGCTAGACGATTAACGGTTGTTATTCGTCAGTTGTTAATGATAAATCAACAAATGGTTGAAAAGCAGATTCCCTTAGAACAGAATTTGCGTCTCTCTAATTATTTAGAACGGTTTCGAGCGCATTTTAGGAGCCGCATGAATAAAAGACGTTCTGGCTTAATGGCACTTAATTCTGATGAGAAATTAAACGAACTGGCTGTAAATCTATTAGCACAGTTACTTTTCTGTACGGGAACAGCCGGAATGCAGCGCTTCTGGATTAGTCTTTTTGATGGTGAAGTCGAATGAATATTCAACGTAAATATAGTTTACCTAATTGCACGCTACTTTTAGAAGGTTTAAGCGACGCTTCTAAAACCACACAGTTTCAGGAAATGCGTCCGGAACTATCTATTCTTGTAAATGCAGAATGTACTTTATCTGGCTATACCCAAAGTCTAGCGGGTGGTAGGGATTTTTTTGAAAGTTTGGTTAGAGCTGTTAGTGCCTATGCTCAAGAATTTTTGAGCAATGTTTCTAACCCGCAAGCACATAACTCCGAATCGGAATTAGTGCAGTTGGAAAAAATTAATGCTAACAGTCATAGATTAAAGGTACTCTCGGACATTACGACTGGGGATTTGAATAATGGTGGCAATGCTAAACAAACAGTCGAAGTTAATTTGAATTCAGTACAATTGTTCGATTTAGTAGAAGCGGTCGATCAGTTTTTTGCGGATACTCAAACTTTACCAGAATTGACGCTAGAACTACAACCAGTTGCTAGACCTCATGGTGCTGTTAGTGGTGCTTTACTCCAACAAGCAGTACCGGCAAGTGTTGGACTTGGCACTTTAGCTGCTGCTGCAATTGCATTTAATTTAATGCCAGCGCCAGAATTCAAAGAACCAGTCGAAGCACGAAAAAACGAAAATTCAACTACACAAACTGTTGAACCTTCTAATAATTCTAACGTTCAACCAAAAACCGAAGGAAATCAAACTCAACCAAGTGTAACTCCGACTAATACAGCGCAACAACAAGTAAGGGATTTAGATCGGCTACTTAATTCTGCTCCTGAAATTACCAATGCATCGCGATTGAAAAAGTTAAATACTCAAGTATACAACCAGGTCAATCAAGCTTGGCAAAATCGTCAAGGATTGGAATCTGACGTAGTTTATCGCGTAGGCACGGCTGGCGATGGCAGCATAATTGGTTACAAAGCAGTAGATAAAACAGCCAATGCGGCTATTGATAATACTCCACTGCCCAATTTACTTTATAGCCCTGCTTCAAGTGGTGCGATCGCCAACGAACCAATTGCTCAATTTAGAGTAGTTTTTAGAAGAACAGGAGTACTAGAAGTTAGTGCTTGGAGAGGAGTTGGGAATAAGTCCGATAATATAGGGACACAAATTACCGACCAAAAAGAACTTTCTAATTTAAATCAAAAATTATCAGCATCTTTAAACCAAAATTCTGGGGGTAATACCACCTATAAGGAAGATTTGAAATATCGAGTAGCGGTTAAGCAGAATGGAACGATTGCCGACTACGAACCCCTAAACAAAGCAGCCTATGATAATTTTAGACAAACACCCATTCCGAAATTATTCCAAGGTGATAACACCAACAATACAGATACTAAAGAACCCTTGGCTCAATTTCAGGTGGAATTTCAACCAGGTGGGAAAGTTCAAGTTACACCTTGGCAGGGGTATCGGTAGGAGGAGATGGGGAGATAGGGAGATGGGGAGATGGGGAGATGGGGAAATGGGGGGATAGGGACAAATTTAATCTTATAACTCCTAACTCCTTAGAAACATATTTCCAACTCTTAATTAAAGATTTTTAATTCAAAATATAAAATCTAAAATAAAATTTCCTAACTCTTAACTCCTAACTCCTAACTCCTAACTCCTAACTCCTAACTCCTAACTCCTAACTCCTATCTTACAACTTTACCCATATAACTTCCCCATAGTTGAGCAGCTTGAGCGCTACTACCAGAAGTGGGAGAATTGTCATCGTTTCCTAACCAAATCCCCGTAGTAAGTCGCCGATTGGGGATAAAACCAATAAACCATAAGTCAACATTTTTATCTGTGGTGCCGGTTTTTCCACCTTCTCCAAATCCAATAGCGGCACCGCGTCCCGTACCTCTTGTGATTACTTGACGCATTAAACTGGTCATGGTGTTGGCTACGCCAGTTGTTAAAGCTCGCTTGTTGGCTTCTCGATCTTGATTAAAAGAATACATGACGCGGCAGGTTGTTAAATCGTTAGGATCGCGACAGTCACTGCTATCAAGAATACGTTTAATGGCATGGGGCCGATTCCATACGCCCCTATTACTAATAGTCGCGAAGGCTCCAGTCATTTCTAATACTGTAGTTTCGCTTTGACCTAGTATTAAGCCAGGAACAGGATTAAGTTTAGAACGTACTCCCAAACGTTCTGCCATTTCAACTACTTTATCCAACCCGACACTTTGAGCAACTCTTAAAGCGATTGGGTTTTCAGAAAGAGCAAATCCAGTTTCAAGAGTTAAGGGAGCAGTACCGCTTCTACAGGGTTTATACCTAATTCCCTGCCAACGTACAGAAGTACAGGCAAAAGTTTGTCCCGTTGAAATTCTCTTTTCGATAGCGGCAGTGTATGGAAAAATTTTAAAAGTAGAACCGGGCTGTCTCTTTGCTTGAAAAGCACGATTAAATTGGCTGGTTGCATAATCGTTACCGCCAACCATTGCCAAAATACCGCCCGTACTTGAATCAAGAGTCACTATCGCTCCTTGAGAAAACCCAAAACTTGCTCCAGCAGTTTTGATATGGTTTCTTAATGAAGCTTCAGCTTCGGCTTGAATTTTTGGGTTTAGCTGAGTTTCAATAATAAAATTTCCTTCAGCTGCTAGGTCTTTTCCCAAAATAGTTTCAAGCTCGTTAAATACATAACTATAAAAATATGGAGCAATTCTTTTAGCTTGACGCTCGCAAACCTTAGAACTAACTTCAACGGGCGAACGTCTGGCGCGATTATACTCATCTTGTTTGAGATCGCCCATCTGATTCATTCGCTGTAAGACACGGTTGCGATAAGCTATAATATTGCGTCTGCTTCGGGTATCGCCACAAAAATTAAAACCGTTAGGGGCGGGTAAAATTCCGACTAAAGTAGCGGACTCCGCAGCGGTTAAATCTTTTGCTGATTTATCAAAATAATACCTTGCAGCATCCTCAAAACCTGAAGTATTTACTCCTAAATAAACCCGGTTAAGATAGCTAAGTAAGATTTCGTCTTTACTGTAAAACGTTTCTAACTTTAACGATACAATTGCTTCGCGTACTTTACGTCCTAAAGAATCCTGTCTACCTACATAATCTCGGAATAAACTGCGGGCTACTTGCTGAGTAACCGTACTAGCACCTTGTTGAACATCACCACTACGGGTATTAATTAACACTGCTCGTAAAATACCATAGGGGTCAACACCGAAATGCCAATAAAAACGGCTATCTTCCGAGGCTACTACAGCAGAAGCTAAATAAGGTCCAAAATCGGACAGCTTTTTCAAATCTACGTGAGCGGTGGTTCGAGGCTCTTCTAAAGGCGTTTCACCATCACCGGCATAAACAACCACTGGCCCTTGAGTTGCTGCGGGTAAAGGTCGCACGGAGAATTTTAGCCACTCTATGCCAATTACCAACATCAGTAAGGCACTGACACCAGCAACTCCCAAACCTGCCCAAGTTGCAGCTTTGATGTAAAACGGTGGAGGATCTACATATTGTAAACGTACCGAAGCTGCCAATTCCGGCGGTCCTAAAGTTAGAACATCGCCGTGACGCAATTCTAAAGAATCAACCCTACGCTTACCTCGATAAATACCATTAGTTGATTTTTCATCTTTAATGACAAAAACTGGCTTGCGTTGAGACGAATCTCGCGATAGCGACAAATGAATTTGACTGACTACCGGATTTCGGACAACTATATCGCAGGATTTAGAACTGCGACCTATCATATAGCGATCGCCAAGCAAGGGATACATTTGAGCCGCTTGCGCTCCAGCTTCTTGAACCCAAAGTTCTGGCACTCTCGCATTAGGCTTGAGCGCCAGTTTGGAAAAATCAACTTGAGCTTGAATTGTCTGTACTGCTTGAGTCAGTTGACCAAGTAAAGTTTGCGGCTTTTTAGGGGGTTGAGGGGAACTCATGGGCTATTCACACCACGGTTATTATTTAATAATCGGGCAAAATGCTGCCCTAAAATGCTGTTATTTCACCATTCTACTCACAAGAATATATGAAGTTTGGCAATACTGAATTGTTCCTCTGTATATATGATACAAAAAACACACTTAATTGTTTCTAGGCTACGGTTACTTTTATTACAACCGTGTGATGTTAATTGATTGATTATTGATTCCTTAATTGTTTTCAAAGGTTTATTTTCTCGTGTTTTAGAGCATTATCTGCTGACAAAGCAACACTATGGATACAAGTATATATATCAACTAACAGGCTGCGGAAAAATCATGAAATACTTACATTTTTAATTATCAAATTATATAAATTAAAAAAAACACATCCTCATTTAGACAGATTTTATAAATTCATTTGTTTGATTTAATGGGCGTTGGTATTACTTTTGAGGAGTGAATAATTATGAAGGGCAAATTTTTAACTCTTATTGGTACAGCTCTGACTTTAGCATTAAGTAGCACTGTTGCAGTTGCTCAATCTACAAAATTCCCTAACCGAGACTTTCCAGAGCGCGAAGAGCCAACAAGTGTTTCAGAAACTGATGACACTATTGTTGCAGCTGCCGAAGAAGAACTTTCGCCAGATGCAATGGAAATTTTATGTGTCCGCTTCCCACTAAATTCTCGTTGCTCCGGCGCAAATGCAGTAACCCCCTCTTCTGAAGATTCAACTGAAGAAAGCAGCCCTGCGGAAGATAGCGTCTCCCCAGATAATAGTATTGAAACTGCACCAGGTGAACCTCTTCCAGGCACGACTCCTGAAGGCATAACTCCAATACCAGGCGCACCTCTTCCAGGCACAACTCCTGAAGGCGTAACTCCAATGCCTGGTAGTGTAACTCCAGAAGCAATTCCAAGCGAAGAAGATGCTCCAACAAACATCACTCCAATGCCTGGTACCGCTCCTGAAGGAGAAATAATTCCAAGCGAAGATGATGCTCCAACAAACATCACTCCAATGCCTGGTACCGCTCCTGAAGGAGAGATAACTCCAAGCGAAGAAGATGCTCCAACAAATATCACTCCAATGCCTGGTACCGCTCCTGAAGGAGAGATAACTCCAAGCGAAGAAGATGCTCCAACAAACATCACTCCAATGCCTGGTAACGCTCCTGAAGGAGAAATAACTCCAAGCGAAGAAGATGCTCCAACAAACATCACTCCAATGCCTGGTAACGCTCCTGAAGGAGAAATAACTCCAAGCGAAGAAGATGCTCCAACAAACATCACTCCAATGCCTGGTACCGCTCCTGAAGGAGAAATAACTCCAAGCGAAGAAGATGCTCCAACAAATATCACTCCAATGCCTGGTACCGCTCCTGAAGGAGAAATAACTCCAAGCGAAGAAGATGCTCCAACATACATCACTCCAATGCCTGGTACCGCTCCTGAAGGAGAGATAACTCCAAGTGAAGAAGAAGATGCTCCAACAAATATCCAAACAGCACCTGGGGGCATAACTCCTGATTCGGATTCTCCTAGCAACATGAATCTGCCAGGAGAAACAACCCTTCCTGATTCCGATTCCCCTAGCAATACCGAAGAAGAAACTCCTACTGAAGATGGAGCAAACATATTAGCTCCCCAATAAGAGCAAAAACTCGATACTTATTTAGTACAAAACTAAAAAAATGAAGGTTAAAAAATAAGTTCTGGTTTCTCGTATATTGGTAATTAGGTTTAAAGCTATACCTAATATCAATAGCGGGTATCCAGAATTTTTTTTACTTTAATACAAACTAAACTTAATCCTGAATTTCAATTAAAAAACTAAATTTATCAAAATCAAAAATTTCAAATGCCGATCACGAAGAACCAGTCGGAGGTGTTTTTTGAAAAGAAGCAATTATTAAGCAGACAATACCAATATTAATAAATACATCTGCCAAATTAAATACTGGAAAATTAATTAGTCGAAAATCAAGAAAATCTACAACGTAACTTAAGACAAACCGATCGATACCGTTACCCATAGCTCCACTTAAAATCAAACCATATCCCCATTGCTCCCAACTAAGCAAAACTGGACTAAATAAAGCGAATGCTATCAATGCTATGCTCACGAATAAAGATAGCCAGCGTAACCACTCTACTTTTCCTGCAAATAGACTAAAAGCAGCTCCAGTATTTCGGACATAGGTAAAGTGAAATATTCCTTTTATTAATGGTTGTGTTTCTCCTAGAGCAAAAGTTTGCATAACCCAGAATTTTGTCAATTGATCCAATACAAAACCTGTAATAGCAGTTATCCAAAAGAAGCGATTTTTTAAACGCATAAGGTATTATTGGTTAGCAGTTAGCAGTTAGTTGTTAGTTGTCAAATAATTATTAGTAAAGCAACGTTTCTAGTCTTTAGAATACTTTGCTTAAGCTAGTTTTACTGGGAATAGAGAATAATCTGACGGTGGTTTTGAGCCGGATTTGATGTATTGTTTAATACTTATGATTGTAAATTAAAAATGATTTGGCTTTCCTCGATATGCTCTCTATTGCTAATTGCCAGTTTGTTCAACTAACAACTAACCACTAACCACTAACAACTAACAACTAATAAAACATTAAATGTCGTAACACGTATGCTATTAAGGTAACGGCACAGACTACAGCTAATTGTCCCGGTAATGCAAACAATGAATACTTCAGAATTGCTTCCAATAAAGATAAATTTTCCGTACCCTGCCAACCTAAAGCATAAGTGACAATTAAATAACAAATACCGCACAGATGGACTGTTAACAAGCCACAAATACAACTAAATGCCAAAGTTTCTAATTTAGGTCTGGCTTTAAAGGCAAAAAAACCACAAATCCAAGCTCCAGGAATAAAGCCGATTAAGTAACCAAACTGAGAAAGCTTTACATAGCCGATACCTCCACCGTCAGCAAATACCGGCAACAAAGTTAAGCCCATAACTAAATAAGCAATTTGTGAAAGCGCCCCAGCATTTTTTCCCCCCAAACAACCGACTAACAGCACCCCACCAATTTGATAGGTGACACCTAAAGAAAAAGCATGAATTCCTTGGTTACTCCAACTCCAAGGTAGGGCGGCAATATAGGCTTCTAAGAAGGTACCACCCATAGTTAGTAGTAAGCCAATCATTGACCATAATAATTGGTTGGATGCAGCTAGCATTTACAAAATACTCATACAAAAACCGAAAAATAATGTCTTGTTATTTGTAGACTGGTTCACAAATATACATCAATTCCTATAGAGCAAAGCTCTGTTATCTATGTCGCATCCTAGTTTAATGCGTCTAACTGCAAGTGTCCAAAATCTAATTCAAAATAATCGGTAGTACATAAAGCTAAATATGACATCACTTTATTGATATCGCCTTTACGCTCAATTTTGGATTCGATAAGATATCTTAACTTAGGCTTGCTTAGTCAACTTGAAGCCAATATGCTATTTGAATTTATTGTTTCACTTATTCAATGTCTACAAACATTCATCAGTATTAAAACCAGTTCAATCGGAGTAGACATAACTATATATTAGTCAGTTCTATCTTAAAGGTTTGAACCCAAAAGATTGTAGAACTAGGTATTCAATACAAACGTTCTAATGTATTAATTGTTTCTTTTTGATGACAAAATAGCGATTATATTTATGTCTCAATAATAAATATAAATTTCAGTCTAAATGAGTACATAGAAACAATAAAGCCCGACTTTGTTAACCTTGTCTTTACTGATTAGCGGTATATTATAAACGACACCTGCAAAATTACCCAACTTGCACATCCATGTTTTCCAATAAAATTGTAGCGAATAAGTCTAGGATTGCTTCTTTTGTTTCAGTATTAGCACTTACTGTTGTCTTAGCAGCTTGTGGCGGTGAAGGAACCGATACTGCTGGAACTGACACTCCTGGTGCTACCGATGTTGCTGCTAGTGCCCCATTAGATTTAGGTGGAGACATCACCTTGGATGGTGCCGGCGCATCTTTCCCAAGATTGATTTACGAGCGTTGGTTCAAGGATCTTAACGCTAAGTACCCTAATCTCCGCGTTAACTATCAGTCGGTTGGTAGTGGTGCTGGTGTTAGACAATTTATCGCCGGTACAGTTGACTTCGGTGCCAGCGACGTGGCAATGAAGGATGAAGAAATCGCTCAGGTTGATAGAGGCGTACTATTACTACCTATGACTGCTGGTAGTGTTGTGTTTGCTTATAACTTGCCTGGAGTGGACAATCTAAAGTTACCACGTGCGGTTTATACCGATATTTTATTAGGTAAGATTACCAAGTGGAATGACCCCGCAATTGCTGCGGCTAACCCTGGAGTTAATCTTCCCGACCAAAATATTACAGTTATACATCGTTCCGATGGTAGCGGTACAACTTCTGTATTAACAAGCCACTTGAGCGAAGTTAGCCCAGCGTGGAAGAGCGGCCCTGGCGAAGGTAAGACTGTATCTTGGCCTACCGGAATTGGCGCTAAAGGTAATGAAGGTGTTACCGCTCAAATTAAGCAAACTGCTGGTTCTATAGGTTATGTAGAGTACGGTTACGCTAAAAATCAAGGTTTAAGTGCTGCAACTTTAGAAAATAAAGCGGGCAAATATATTGAACCAAGTGACGAAGCTGCATCTAAAGCTTTGGGAGCTATTGAATTACCAGAAAATCTCCGTGCTTTTATTAGCGATCCAGAAGGAGATGAATCTTATCCTATCGTTACCTACACCTGGCTTTTGGCTTACAAAACCTATGACAATCCTGCTGAAGCTAAAGCTGTGGAAGCAATGGTTGAATATGGTTTGACTGAAGGTCAAAAAGTTGCTTCTGAACTAGGTTTCGTTCCTTTACCTGCAAATGTAGTTGAGAAAGTTGCTGCTGCTGCTGACACAATCAGCACAGAGTACAACATTAACGTTGCTGCTAAGTAGTAAGTAGTTGTTGAAAGCAAATTGTTCTTTCATCTGTCACCAAAATTTAATTAGTTAAGGAATAATGTGGTTCGCTCCCACATTTTCTCTATTACATGGGTAAAGTTTTTTATGAGTACACCAACCCAGAGTAGACAAGCAGATCCTAAAAATCGCTCTGAAACAGATAGAACGCTCGATCGTAGCTTTATTTGGATAACGCGAATTTTTGCTTTCGGTATTGCCCTTGTCTTGTTATGGATAGGATTTCAGGTTGCAGTTCAAGCAATTCCAGCATTACAGGAATTTGGTCTTGGGTTTTTGTTCACAACTGAGTGGAGTCCAAACCCGCCAAGAGTAGAATTGGGAATACTGCCAGCAATTTACGGTACTTTAGCTAGTTCTTTTATCGGTTTGTTAATTGCAGTACCGATTGGGGTTGGTACTGCTGTATTGTTAAGCGAAAATATATTGCCTCTGTCAGTACGAACTGTATTAGTCTTTCTAGTAGAACTTCTCGCAGCGATTCCCAGTGTGGTATATGGTTTATGGGGAATTTTCGTATTAATTCCCTTTTTGGGAAGTGTTGGTGGATGGCTTAACGGGTTTTTAGGTTGGATACCGTTGTTTAGCCGTCCCGAATCAGGAACAATTGGCGGTCCTGGATTGTTACCTGCTGGACTTATCCTGGTAATTATGACTTTGCCGATTATTACAGCAATTTCTCGCGATGCCCTGGCTTCGGTACCCAAAAGCTTGCGCGAAGCTGCTTATGGATTGGGATGCACCCGTTGGGAAACACTTATAAAAGTGATTATTCCAGCTGCATTTTCCGGTATTGTCAGTGCTGTAATGCTAGCACTTGGTCGCGCAATGGGAGAAACAATGGCTGTGACCATGTTGATTGGGAACTCAAACAGAATTAGCCCTTCTTTATTTGCACCTAGCAACACAATTGCTTCTCTAATTGCGAATCAGTTTGCAGAAGCTGGTGGTTTGCAAATTAGTGCTTTGATGTATGCTGCGTTTGTGCTGTTTGTATTAACTCTGATTGTCAATATTTTGGCAGAGTTAATAGTAATGCGAGTTAAGCGACTGTAATTTATTAGTGTGCTAAATCATGACTAGTTTTTCAGAGCAGCCACGGGGATTTACACGCGGTAGTTTAAATCGTTCTTCAAATTCTTCCCGGACGCTATTCAACAATGTAATGAATGGTGTCATATTTGTTTGTGGTGCTTTAGCTTTATTGCCTTTGTTGCTAGTACTTTCTTACTTGCTGATCAAAGGCTTTAGTAGCTTAAGCTTAGAATTGTTTTACAAATTACCTCCAGCACCTTTAGATACAGATGGTGGTTTCGGTAATGCCATTGTCGGTACTTTGATAATGGTTGGAATTGGAGCTTTAATTAGCGTACCCATTGGAGTAGCAGCAGCAGTTTATCTAACAGAATTTAGTAAGGGACAAACTGCTCGTTTGATTCGCTTCGCTACCAACGTATTGAGTGGGGTTCCTTCGATTATTGCTGGAGTTGTAACCTACGGTATTTTAGTTGGAACTAAGGTAACGGGATATTCTGCGATCGCCGGTGGTGTGGCTCTGTCAATTTTGATGTTGCCGATTATTGTCCGAACTACTGACGAAGCTTTGCAATTAGTTTCTAATGATTTGCGTCAGGCAGCTGTGGGAGTAGGAGCTACTAATTATCAAACGGTTTTACTAGTGGTTTTACCTGCGGCTTTACCATCAATTATTACTGGCGTAACCTTATCTGTTGCTCGTGCTGCTGGAGAAACGGCACCTCTAATTTTTACTGCTTTGTTCTCTTTCTACTGGATCAGAGGTTTAACCGAACCAACTGCTTCTCTCGCCGTTTTGGTTTATAACTTTGCAACTTCTTTCGACAACAACCAGCAGTCAGTTGCTTGGGCTGCGTCTTTAGTTTTGGTTCTAATGGTTTTGATTGCTAGTATTATTGCTCGCTTTACAACTCGTAGCAAATCTTAATTACATAGGGAAAGTCAGATTTAGGTAAGATTGAAGGCAGTATCATTTTTACCTAAAATAACAAGCTTGTAGAAATAATAAAGGGGTAATAGAGAAGGCGTTGAGAAGAGTAACTTAGTAGTCACTTAGCAGCTTTGAAGTTTTCGGAGAAACAACAAACATAAAATTTATGGCTACCCATATTTCCACTACACAAGACACCCAAACCGTATTACGAACAGAAGCACTAAACGTTTACTATGGTAAATTTTTAGCACTTAAGGATATTTATATGGATATCCCCAAAAATCAAGTGACAGCTTTTATTGGTCCTTCTGGATGCGGTAAAAGTACTTTGCTCAGATGCTTTAACCGTCTTAACGATTTAATTGACGTATTTAGAGCCGAAGGAAAGGTTTTATATAATGGGGAAAATTTATATGCACCAAAAATTGACCCTGTAGAAGTACGTCGTAGAATTGGGATGGTGTTTCAAAAACCAAACCCATTTCCTAAGTCAATCTATGAAAATATTGCTTTTGGAGCCAGAATTAATGGTTTTAAAGGCAACATGGATGAATTAGTAGAACGCTCCCTCAAAGGTGCTGCTTTATGGGATGAAGTGAAAGATAAACTAACCCAAAGTGGTTTATCTATATCTGGGGGACAACAACAGCGTTTGTGTATTGCTCGGGCGATCGCCGTTCAGCCTGATGTAATTTTAATGGATGAACCTTGTTCTGCTCTTGACCCTATTTCTACTTTACAAGTTGAAGATTTGATCAAAGAACTTAAAGAGCAATTTACTGTTGTTATCGTGACTCACAATATGCAGCAAGCATCGCGAGTTTCCGATATGACAGGCTTTTTCAACGTTCAAACTGGGGAAACAGGAGGTCGTACAGGTTATTTAGTAGAATATGACCGTACTGAGAAAATTTTCCAAAATCCGCAGCAGCAAGATACCAAAGAATACATCAGCGGTAAATTTGGTTAAATCTTAAATATTTCTGTGACGGGCAGCCATCAACTATGGCAAATATTAAAAGCATAACTCCTGAGTTGAACTTAGGAGTTATTTTTGCTTTCTACCATTAAATTATTCAACAAGCGGGCGGCGGGAATCGAACCCGCATCATTAGCTTGGAAGGCTAAGGTTTTACCACTAAACTACGCCCGCATTATTTTCCAACCTCATTATTATATTACAGTAGTAAAGAAAAATCAAGTTATTCAAAACTTTAATTTTAACGCTCTTGGATATTTACACGTATAGGTAAATTACTTAAGTCTGGTTTCTCGCCGTTATTACTGCTTGCGGGAATAAATTTCTGACCATTGAAGATTTTTTCGGCATACTCTTGGTATTGACTTCTAAGTGCAATGGGTATTGCTGGATCTACTTTTACAAATAATAAATTACCTTGATTATCAATTGTTAACCACACCAAGAAATCTCCGGGCTGAAAATTGCCATCTTGAGGTGGAGGAAGCGGAATATCGCTGTTGCTTCTTTTTTTAGGTTTGGCAAGATTATCAGGTTTATCTTGAAAAAATGTATCAGTATCTATCTTCCAACTAGCCGTTAATATTCCACCGTTTTGATTTGATTGATTTGGAATTGGAGCTTGTGGAGCTTTTTCACGCTGTTGTGGGGTTCTACCTAATGCATCGGTGGGAGCATCAGCTATTTTTTCGCCATCAGCATTATTTTGAGGCTGTTGTTGGGTTGCTAGTTGACGTTGTTCTTCGGCTTCCAACTTACTCTGCTGTGCTAATTGGCGTTGCTCTGCTTCTTGCTGACGTTGAGTTTCTAATTGCTGTTGTGCTTCTAATTGTCGTTGTTGTGCTTCTTGCTGAAGTTGAGCTTTTAATTGACGTTGTTGCTCTGCTTCTTGTTGGCGTTGAGCTTCTAATTGACGTTGTTGCTCTGCTTCTTGTTGACGTTGAGCTTCTAATTGACGTTGTTGCTCAATTTCTTGCTGCCGTAGCCGTTGTGCTAACTGACGTTGTTGCTCAATTTCTTGTTGTTGTAATTGAGCTTCCAGTTGTTGTTGTTGAGCTTGTCTTCGACGTAGTTGTTCTGCTTCTCTTTGAAGCTGTTGGGTTTCTAATTGCTGTTGCTGTAATAATTGCGGCTGTTGCTGTTGTTCGGCTAATTGTCGTTGGATTTTTTGATTGTCAAAAGCAATAGCATCTCGATCGTTTGTAGAAACAGGAGGTTCAACCACGCTCTTGTTAACAGCAGGTTTTGAGTTCTGAGGAACTGCTTGTTTTATTGGCTTTGGTGAAACTGCTTTGGGTTTTGGTTGTGGTTTAGGTGGCGATGGTTTCTGTGGAGAAATTTCGATAAATTCAATCGGAACAGCAAGATCGGAGCCAGACTGTGATGCAGAAAGTTTATATGAGCTTATAAGCCAGAACGCCAGCAGATGCAAGATAACTGAACCACAAGCAAATGTAATCCACCCCAAAGGTGAATCTGTTTGTCGTTTCCAGGTTTTTTCTGGAATTGAGGTTTTTTCTACAACCGATTGTGTCATATATCTATAGTATCTATACTAAACATCGGTAAAATGGCGGGCGTTCTTATAAATACTACCGCAATTAAAAAGGTACATTAATTTTTTTAACGTTTCCCCAACGATAACCCGTGTTTTATTCTAGCGAACGGACTACTATCTCTGGAGTTACAGCGAAAGTTAGAACTGTTTCATCTATTCCTTTCAACTCTAATGGTTTGCCCTTAATAATTTCTTCTTCCTCCAAATAATCAGCAACAGCAGCAGAAACAAGAATAGTACCAGGGTCGGCAGCACCTTGCAAACGAGAGGCAATATTTACAGAAGGACCAATAGCAGTGTAATCAGCACGTTCGGAACTACCAAACATTCCCACAACTGCCGTACCTTGATGAATCCCACAGCGAAACTGAAGTCCGCTACGTCCATCGCTATCAAAAATACCTTGCGATCGCCAACGTTCGTTTAACTCTGAAAGACCGCTTAACATTGCTCTAGAAGTATTTACGGCTCGGCGAACCTGTTCGTTGGGTGTCAGTTCTTCTGGCGCTCCATATAAAGCCAAAATAGCATCTCCCATAAATTTGTCTACGGTTCCACCGTTATCAAATACAGCCTTTGTCATGGCTTCTAGGTATTCATTGAGCAATTCTGCAACTTTCCGCGACCTTAAAGTATTGGATAATTGAGTAAAACCAACAATATCGCTAAATAAAACTGTAATTAAACGCGGTTCCGGTCGCAAATCTAGAACTAGTTCGCCTTGCTGCGCTTTCTTCACCAAAACAGGAGGTAAAAATCGCTGAAGTACGGATTCTGTTAAATAAGTATTTAATTCCAGAACTTTGCGTTCGTTTTCTTTTAAAGCTAGGAGATTTCGTGCTTCTGCCAGAAGTTCCCTATCGTTAAATGGTTTAGCTAAATAAGCATCTGAACCGCGTTCGGTTCCTTCAATGCGAGTATCTTCATCAACTTTCGCAGTAAGCAGAATGATTGGTATTCCTTTGAGCGTCTCCTCGGAGCGTATCATCCGAATCATCTCTAATCCGGTGACTACAGGCATCATTAAGTCGGTGACAATCAAATTAGGCAACAATTCTTTAGCTATATTAAAACCTTCAGAACCGTTTCGGGCTGTTTTGACCTTATATCCATTTGCGTGCAGAATACTAGATACATAAGCTCGCATATCGGGATTATCATCTACAACCAACACTAATTGTCCTTTTTCAGTTTTGGAGTTTACACTTTTTTCTGGAGGAGAATTAAGAGCTGCTGATAACAATTCCTGTGGTATTTTTTCTAGACTATCAATATGACTATCTGTTGATTCTATTAATTCTAAATCGGCTAACTCCACAGCAGCACGACTGAGATTAACCTTACTCTCCGTTTCTACAACTTGGGAAGCATTTAAATGAGCGTTTCCTGGTTGGAGATATATAGTAAAAGTAGTGCCGCTTTCATACACAGAATCCACAGAAACTGTGCCTCCATGAGCTTCCACCAGTTCTTTAACCAAAGCCAAACCTAAACCCGTTCCTTCATAAGAACGATTTTCTGAACCTTCAGCTTGACGAAAACGTTCAAATAAGTGGGGAATTTGTTCTTTAGTAATACCAATGCCAGTATCTTCTACTTGTAAAATACAATCCGAACCAGTGTATTGCAATCTAACAGTAATGCTCCCGTTTTGAGGAGTAAACTTCATGGCATTCGATAGCAGGTTGTAAACCACCTTATCGAATTTTTCCATATCTAAATAAACCGCAGGACATTCATCTAATTCTGTCAGCAGATTTAATTGTTTTTTCTCGCAGTATGGACGGAAAGACTCAACAATTTGACTGACAAATTCAACTAAATCGCACTTGCGGAAACTGGGCTGCATTCTCCCGGCATCCAAACGCTGCAAATCTAATAATTGATTTACCAGTCGCAACAAACGCCTCGAATTACGCAGGGCAATGTTACTTTGTTCGTAAGATAATCCTTCACCCGCACTAACAGATGACTCTAATGGGCCTTGAATTAAAGTTATTGGGGTGCGGAATTCGTGGGAAATATTCTGAAAAAATTCAGTTTTTTGTTTATCTAATTCCAGCAAACGTTCGGCTTGTTGGCGAGTTTTCTGATAAAGTCGGGATTGTTGAACTGCAAGGGCTGCTTGAACTGCTACAGATGCAGCTAACTCTAATTCTGGCTTCAGCCAATGGCGCTGTTTTCTACTTTGTCTTAGGGTAATACTACCGATGATTTTCCCGTCGGCAAGTAATGGAACTACCATCAAAGAACGAGTAGCCATTTTGAAAGGTAAATCAAAACCTTTTACCTGGGAAGGGTAATCGTTAAGATCGGTAATTATTAGTGGCTCCTGGGTTCGCAAGATTTCTTGCAATATTTGATTTCCCTTAATTGAAGCTGCATACTGCGGTAACTGATAAGCATTGAATTTTGCTGTACCGTTTGAATTATTACTGCCAACCTCTACTTGAGAACTATCGTACAAACCTACACACTCAATAAACTCGTCTTCGGCAGTCCACAAAGATAAAACGCAGCCATCCACCTGTAAAGCTTGTCCTAATTGTTGGGTAATAGCAGCAAAGATTTCTTGAGGATCTAAGCTAGAACGAATAGCACTAGTAATTGTATTTATTAATGCTTCCCGTCGAGCTAGAGCGTGTACCTGCTCGTAAGCCCGAGCTTGGGACAAAGCTAATGCAGCCTGATTCGCCACCATTACTACTAACTGCACGTCATCTTCTTCCCAGTCACGGGATTCCCCTGACTGGTGTAATGCCAAAACTGCCATCAACTCTTGTTGACAAATCAAGGGCACTACCAAAGTAGAACAAATTTTAGCGTCTTCATAAACTTCAGCACGATTGCTTTGTTCGGGAGTATCTCCTTGAACCCTTTCATCTGTTGTTGCATCATAAATTACCTGAACTTCGCGGGTTTCCCATACCGTGTGGGCTAAGAGTTGGGCCTCCGAAGCCAGAAAATTTGATTCAACAACTTCATCTTTATCTTTTTTATCTTTTAATTCGCAGCTTGATTCTCCTTCTTGAAGATTTTTTAGAAAAATAAAACCTTCATCAACTAAATGTCCATTTTGGAAAGGACGCAAAAGACACACATCAACTTCCAACATCTGACCAACATTATCTACAATCGCTTGTAGGATTTGCCGATAATCTAACGCGCCGCGAATGGTATTAGTTAGAGAGTTGAGCAGCGATTCTTGACGTAATGTACGGGTTAGTTCGTAGGTACGGGCTTTAAGAACATTATGAGTATCTAAAGCTTGACGCACTACTGCTTTAAGTTCTTCTGCTTCCCATGGCTTAGTTACATACTTAAAAACCTTGCCAGCGTTTATGGCTTCCACTAAATCTTCGACATCAGTGTAGCCAGTTAAGATAATCCGGATAATATCTGGGTACTTAGTAGCTGTCAGGCTCAAGAATTCCGTACCGCTCATCATTGGCATTCGTTGATCCGAGATAATTACTGATATATCTCCTTCTTTTGCCAACAATTCCAATGCAGCTGGCCACTTGTAGCCCGCAGCACCTTATATTCGCGATAAAAGGTACGGTATAGCAGATCGAGGTTGTCGGGTTCGTCATCAACAACCAATATTTTTGGCTTTCTGTTTACTTGGGATTTCATGCACCGCTTCCATGCAGTAACGGCAGTCGGATAAACAATTTAATTTGATAAGAATGTTTTAACATTCGGATTTAATGGCATAACATTACAACTGCAATCGGCAATCGCGCTTGTTTAAAGCGAACAATATACATAGTCAACTCCGAAGCCGAGGCTAAAGAGATGCCGATTACTATTAATTAGAAAGTAATGTACCCCAATGCGTTTCATACTCACTTTTAGTTTTAAAGAATCGATATCTTGTAGCCAAATTTTTCTTCACCCCCCCAGCGATAATTTTTGAATTAGACGTACAGTTGACAACGCTGGTTGAATTCATCTGCCCAGCATCTGTTTTATTAGTTTTCCCGCACGAACACCAACACTAACATCTGGGATAAATAAAAATTACTGCCAAGCACGGTCATGTTAGTAATATTACTTAATTAGTTCAGTGTAGTTGTACTTATAAATACTAAAATAATCGCTTATCTCTAGATATAGAATCTTAAGATAGTACCGTAGATAGATTTATACTGTATCAATTAAATCATAAGTATATATTCCAATAAAATCATCGCCAGCGTTTAAATTATCTCGTTTCAGTTATAAAAGAAATACTGCTGACTTATATAAACTACTTGTAAATTATGCAGTAACTGCGTATGCAGGTGGCACAGTTTACTAAAACCCGTTTATTTATTGCCAGTGTAACAACCTTATTCTGCGCTTGTATTCTATGAAGCACTCAATGTAATAATTAGACTTATAGCTTCCACAGTAGACTGTAAAAAAAATTTTCTTGCTTGTTGAAGCTGAAGCTTTCGCCTTCATCAGTAAAAGTATAGTCGTAACGAAGTTCGGCAGCATTTATATCGATCGTTACTTTTCAAAAGTTATAAAACATGAATTAAAATATTTATTCGCTTTGTTATGCTCCAAGCTCTCGATTGGAAACCTGAAATTATATGGAGTCTAACCCGTTAAAAGTAATTTACTTGCATTGCTTGACGTAAAAAGTGCGGTATTTGATAAAGAAATTGTTACTATCAATAGTCAGGAGGGTGAAAGAACATATGTAAGGAGTGCAAAATAAATTTGGCTGGAAATGTAGGTATCGCCGAACATAATTAACGCTTTGGAATGCACTATAGTTATCCCTAGAGTAGGAAAAAGACATTTTTCTGTATCTATAAACTAGTTTCATTATCTGTGCTGTTACTTGAAATCGATAGTTCCCGGATAGTTCGAGCTAACAGCTATAGTCCCGAAGCGTTTCAAGAAAGGTAAAAATTAAACGATTTAATGGACTTATATATCAAGTGGAGCAAGGTAATTAAGTAAATCGGCACAAATAAAACTAACGGCGGTAACGGTTTGGGAAATTGGCATCAAAGCCTTGTCCCTATTTGTTTGTCCTAATTCCGATTTGGCTATGTCGCTATCGCTACTTAATCTATCAAAATCCTGTATTTGCCGTATTTTCATCTTTTGATATGATTCTTCTCTAAATCTTTATGTAAAAATACACTTTATGCTAAGCTCCAATTTTCAAGTTTTTAGCAGATTTTGAGCAAATTTTGATTTATTTTTGAAATTAGAGTTTTCATCGGCATACGATAGTGTTTTACGATATTTAACTCACCTGCATCAATGAATAACTTCAACACCTTATTAACCTTGACTCCTTCGTTTTCTCTTCCATCTCACCAAAAGCCAGTTGCGGTAGCTACTAACCCTATTACCTCCAAGTTTCAAATTCGGCTGTGTACTGCTGCCGATTTGCCTGATATTGCCCAAATTATTGCCGAAAGCTTTCACTCCCGTCATGGAATATGGGGATGGGCTTTTCCGTTATTGCGTTTGGGCATTTACGAAGACTTAAGACATCGTTTAGCTCAATCGGCACCTCATCACGCTTGTTTAGTAGCTGTTGATACTAGCGATCGAGCAAATTTAAATTTAGTTGCGACTGTAGAATTGAGCGTGCGTTTGGGCGATGCTTGGACTTACACGGGCACCCGAAAAAGTTTTGCTTATTTATCTAATTTAGCCGTAAATCCTCAATACAGAAGACAAGGAGCAGCTCGCGGGCTATTAACTAGCTGTGAAAGGGTTGCCGCCGAGTGGGGATTTAAAGATTTATATCTTCATGTTTTGGAAAATAACCATCAAGCACGGCAACTTTATTTTAAATTAGGATACCGAATGCACCAAATAGACTCTAATTGGAATACATTTTTCTTTAGACGCTCGCGACAAATTTTACTTTACAAACATCTTTTAGACAGCTAAAGAATTAATATCCAATCTACACAAAATACTTCTATAAACGCAAATTAATAACTTGACTAAGTATTCAACTGGTGTTATGCCATTTCCCTAATTAATATAATTAGCGATATTATCTTCGTGATTAGAAACGTTTCATCGGTCTTTTTACGATAAAATTCACATTTCTTTATACATTTTTTTACCTAAAAACATTTATGTTAAATAGAGTTAGCTTCGTTAGCTAGCTTAGGTATCCTCAGATTTATTAAAAAGCTATCTGCATCACAAATCTCCGAGAGATTTAGGAAAAGAGACAGTATTTGTATAGTCTACGAACCTTTTAGGAGCAATGTAAAAATATAAAGTCACAACAACTTTAGCAAATACTCTATTGTTTTTATATTTTCTTTAAAATATTAGGGATGTAGTTGTAGTAAGCTAACTTTTGTAGAGATGTTTAACAGCATATAATATTAAATTACAGGCTCTGCTTATAAAACGCTGTCATAATTTTGTATTTTAGATAAAAATTTAGATAGTGTAAGCATTCCGAATTATGTATTATGAGCAATTCAGTAAAGTTACGCTTAAATTGATAAATGTTTTACATGAACTTTGTATATAAAATATCTATCTTTATAGAAACTTTAAGTAAACATTCCTGTACTGGAAGACAAAACGAGTTAAATCACATAAAATATGGTTACTTAATAAGTTCATCTAAATTAATTTAATTTAAATTTAGTTAAACTGAACAACAAAGCTTTAGATAATAGCAAAACTAAGGCTGTATTCATTGATTTGATCGCCAACTGTCTGCTTAAGTTCAAATAAGTTCCTTTCTTGTTTAAATTGTTTAGAAAAGATGGATAGCGAACAGCACCAACGCTATCAAACTGCTATGGTATCAACTTATTATCCTGACACTTGTTTCCTTGACTATCTTGTGATGCCAGATGGAGTTGAGCAATCTTATGGCTCGGATCTACTGACAAAGCTGCATAGTGGAAAGGTTTTTATGGTCAATAGTCGTAGACGAAATGGGCTAATACTTTTTAAAGCCTATCATGCAGAGTTTGCCGGTCCCGGAGCCGCTGTCGGTGGCGATTACGATCGCGATTGCCTTCACGTACTCCCGATTGGAAATATTTCGTCTATGCTATTAGCAACTAGTTCCTCCGAAGATCGCCAAAAGTCTTATTTAATACGAAGGCAGTGGATTAGGCTAATCAAGCAAATTACTGAAAATCCAGTACCGCAGCAGCGAGTTCAAAGAATTCTCGACCAGTTTGAGCAATATTTTCCACCAGAAGTAGTAAGTCAGTTACCTGATAGGGCATTTGCAATGCTAGTGGGAGTTTTACCACAAACTGTAGCAATAGTACGCCGTTTGGGTAATGAAGTAGATACTCTTCGTTAAGAAAAGCTGTCTCTAAATAGTTATAATTAAAGATTTTTAATTCAAGATTTTAATTCAAAGATTTTTATAGGCTTTTTCAAATCTGTCTAAAGTACGGATATTTTCCGAGGGGGAACCTACAGTAATTCGCAATCCCCCACCAGTCAACCGTACCAAAGTGCCAGAATCTTTCAGTTCTTTATGAAGATTTTTTAACGCATCAACTCTTTGCTTTTCGTCTTGTGCTTTGAGGCGCAGAAAAATAAAGTTAGCGGCACTTTCAGATATTTGTAATTGTAAATATTTCGATAAAGTTTCGAGTAATTTAGAACGTTCGCTTAAAGTTTGGGAAACAGGCTCAAGTAAAAGCGAGCGATTTTGCATGGCTATTAATGCCGCTGCTATCGAAAAACTGGGAAGATTATATGGTAAGCGGACTTTTTCTAAGATAGCAATTAGTTCCGGATGAGCAATAGAGTAACCTACGCGCATTGCTGCCAAACGAAAACCTTTAGAAAATGTCCGCAATATTACCCAATTTGGATGTTGCGATAATTCCGAGGCAACAGTAGTTTGACTAAATTCAAAATAAGCTTCATCAATCACCACTAAAATATCTTCCGGTAAACTTCTTAACCACGTTAACTCTGCTGCCGTTAAGGAATTAGCCGTAGGAGAATTCGGGTGAACAACAAAAACTGTTCTTATCGGTTGTTCTCGATTGGTTTCTATCGCTTTTGAAGCTGCTTCTAAATCAATTTCAAAATTATCTGCTTTTCTCGGTACCGTTACTACGGGAATACCTAAAGCTTGCGCCAAAACTCCGTACATTGAGAAAGTGGGTTGAGCTACAAGCACCGAACCATTTCCTCCCAAACAGGTAGCGATCAAGATTGAACGAATTAGTTCATCCGAACCATTGCCTAAAGAAATATTATTACTAACAAAAACGTTCGTTGAAAGATTTGCCGATTCGTTAACGTATTCACTAATTGATTGTCTGAGTAAAACGTGTCCTCCATCTGGATAACGATTGGTTTCAATTAACTCTTTATAAGTCCAAACCAATTTTTCTTTTAACTCAAGGGGTAAATCGTAGGGGCTTTCATTGGTATCAAGCTTATCTAACTGTGTTGGGGATGATGTTGGAGAAACGTCATAAACGCCTAGCTGCTGTTTATAAGCTGCTAATTCTACTAAATCATTACGGAGGAAAGGAAGCATATTAATTTTAGATTTTAGATTTTAATTACAAAAGTATTTTTCTTGCATTACGTCTAAATAACCTAATGCAAGAATCATTTAATTTACATATTCACTATGTATAATTTTAATTATTTTATCATTGAAATGTAGCTAAAATTACGGAATATTCACCAAGTTTAATTGCAGCACTCCATTTAAGTTTTGCATATCTGACAAAAACCTTGAATGCTCTGCCAGATTTCCATCATCACATCTGCCAAGGCATGATTGCTGTTAAGTTCTATTAACTCTACCCAAGAACGTTTTTGAGCAAAATCTCGGCTGGCTTCGATGGGAATCACTTCGTCATGTTGTCCGTGCAAAATAAGCGTAGGAATCGAACGTTGCAAAAATCTTTCCTGATATCGATCTGCGTCAGCCAGAAAATCATAACTTAGAGGAAGTTCTCGTTTTTCTCCATAATGATGAACCATCATATATTTTTCTTGCTGCCAGCGCTGTATAACTTCCTTACCTAAATTAGGCAACCAATGAGATAAAAAACCGAAAGCTGGCGCGAGTAAAACCAAACGTTTAACCTGTAAAAATTCTTCCGCTATGTAGGCTGCACTCAAGCCTCCTAAGCTAGAACCAATAATAGTTACGTCTTTATTCTGTTCTAAAAGTAAGGCAATTTGTTCAAGCTGCCGTGTAATTGTAAGGTGATAAAAATCATCACAATTTAGATCGGGAATTTCTAATTTAATTTGCTTTTCGGCAAAACGTTCGAGTATGTACTTGGCTTTTCTAGAATTAGGACTCGATGCAAAGCCATGAAGGTAGATGTAATGCAATTTTACAGTTATCACAGTGTTAGCGTTAGCGTGTCCCGAAAGGGACATACAGTGAGCAGTGAGCAGTTAATACAGTTGCCTTCTTAAAATTTTTGTTCCCCATTCTTCTATTCTATTTATTCTTGATGATTGATATTGATAATTTACGCAGTACGGTAAAGTAAATCAAATACACTGAATTTCTACTGTTCACTGATAACTGTTCACTGTTCACTGATAACTGTTCACTGATAACTGTTCACTGATTACCGCATGGTAACGAATTCTTCTGCTGCTGATGGGTGAATACCAACGGTAGCGTCAAAGTCTTTCTTGGTAGCGCCCATTTTTACAGCGATCGCCACACCTTGAACTATTTCTGCTGCATAATCTCCTACCATATGAGCGCCTAATACTTTGTCGGTTTCACTATGCACGATTAATTTCATCATTGTTCTTTCTTCCTGTTGCGGCAAAGTGTAGAACATGGGACGGAAACGGGTGCGATAAACTTTTATTTTGTCCGAACCAAATTTTTCTTTGGCTTCAGTTTCTGTTAAACCTACCGTGGCGGCTTCTGGCTGAGTAAATACGGCAGTAGCAACATCTTCATGGCTGAAAACACGTCTCATATCACCGAATTCGCTATCAGCAAAAGCTCTCCCTTCACCAATTGCCACAGGAGTTAAATTAAGTCTGTCAGTAACATCACCTACAGCAAATATATGTGGATGATTGGTTTGACTGTATTCGTCAACAATAATGGCATTCATAATACCGTATCCATGCCCTTCAACGGTACTGGGTACTATCTCAACTCCAGCTTTGTCTAAACCCAGTCCTTTCACATTGGGAACTCGACCAGTGGCAACTAATAACACATCGGTATTTATCGGTTCTTGCTGTTCTCCAGATAAGTTTAACTTTAAACCCTGGGATACCTTTTCTACAGATGTAATTACAGTATTTTTTATTATCCGAATACCGTGATTTCCCATTCCTTCCTGAATTCCGGTACGGATATCTTCGTCAAAACCTTTCAAAATCATGTCACCGCGAATAACTTGGGTGACTTCGCAACCCAAACCGCGCATAATACAGGCGAATTCCGTACCTATGTATCCAGCGCCGATAATAGTTATATGCTTGGGTTGTTCTTTGAGGTGGAAAATCTCATTGGAGGTAATACCATGTTCTATCCCTGGTATATCAGGTAGAGAAGGTGTTCCTCCAACCGCAATCAAAATTTTATCGGCAGTGACTTTGCGTCCATCAACTTCTATAGTATGCTCGTCAACTAAGCTGGCACGACTTTGAATTAATTCGACTCCGGCTCTTTCCAAGAAGTTTATGTGCAGCGCGGATAGCCTTCGTACTTCATTATCTATAGATGTAATGAACTTTTTCCAGTCCAACTCAGCATCACCGACTTTCCAACCATAGCCACCCGCGCTTTCAAATAACGAAGGGAAGTGAGAAGCATACACCATGAGTTTTTTGGGAACGCAGCCGCGAATAACACAGGTTCCGCCCACCAGATCGTATTCGGCGATCGCCACTTTTGCTCCATAGCTCGCGGCGCGTTTGGAAGCTGCTAAACCTCCCGAACCAGCACCAATTACAAACAGGTCGTAGTCGTAAGTCATAGTTTTAAGCGTGTTCTTTGCAAAAAATTAACCGCCGTTAGTATAGGCTTAAATAAAGGCGATTGTGCGATCGGATGCTCCTATATTCCACACTAAGTTACTTTTCAACATTCAACCAAGCGCGTAAATTTTCTTCTTAATTTAATCCAATGTGAGAAACTCTTCTGCGGTAGTTGGATGAATAGCAATAGCATCATCTAAGTCTTGTTTAGTAATACCTTTACGAAAAGCAACACCAAGACATTGAATGATATCGGCTGCGTGTTCGCCTAACATATGAACTCCGATAACTCGTTCGGATTCACCTTCAACTACTACTTTAATTATTGCTTGCTCGTCAGTTGAAGCCAGTTGATACATCAATGGTTGAAATTTATCGCAATAACATTTTACCGAATCGCCGAATTGAGAACGGGCTTGATTTTCGGTCATACCTATACTTGCCATTTCCGGACGAGCAAAAACAGCAGAAGGTACCGAGGCGTAGTTTACCGTTTCGGATTTATTAGCAAAGACGGTATTGACAACAGCAACAGCTTCTGATTTTGCTACAGGTGTTAACTGCAAACGGTTGGTGCAATCTCCGACAGCAAAAATATTTTCCTGATTGGTGCGACTATATTCGTCTACTTCGATTGCGCCTTTTTCTCCTAATTCCACTTGGGCATTATCCAAACCAAGCTTTTCTGTATTAGGAGCGCGTCCTGTAGCAACTAAAATAGTATCGGCGGCGATGGTTTTTTTGTACTTACCGCTTACGGTTAACAGCAAACCTTCTTCGTAATGTTTAATTTCCGTCGCCGTGCTGTTGCTGATAAACTTAATTCCTCGTTTAGACAAACTTTCTTGAAGAGTTTTACGAATATCGTCATCAAATCCTTCTAAAATGGTTTCACTCGTATCAACAACAGTAACGCGACAACCTAAAGCATCCATCATGCTAGCAAATTCTACGCCGATATAACCGCCACCTATTATTGCTAAACGTTTGGGCAAATAGGGTAAATGAAACATTTCGCGAGAAGTGATGGCGAATTCGATACCGGGGATATCCGGGATAAAAGGACGTGCGCCTACAGCGATTAAAATCTTGTCCGCTGTTACCTCAACTCCATCAACTTTAATGGTGTGAGCATCAACAAAGATGGCGTGGCCTCGTAGTAAGGTAATGCCATTTTCCTTAAATTTTTCTTGATACGAGCTATTAATGCGATCTATTTGCTTGTGTACCGAGTGAATAAACTGCGTCCAATTGAAATGCGATGAGCTTTTACTCCAGCCATAATCAACTGCAATTTTATTCTGTAACGCGAAGTCAGCGGCGTAGACAATAAACTTTTTAGGAATGCAACCGCGATTCAAACAAGTTCCGCCAAGGGCTTCTTGTTCGGCTACAGCTACACGTAAGCCCAAAGAAGCAGCTTTTGAAGCAGCAGCCGCGCCAGCAGAACCAGCACCCATTATAAATAAATCGTAATCGTATGTCATAACTGCGGAGAATTTGAATTGCTCTTTAAATGAATGCTTTCTTTTTCTATTTTGACTCGTTTGATTTTAAATCGGACAGGGGTCGGGTAAAATCTACCTCTCGCTAAATTATTTTGACCATTTTGACTGCATTAATTAATCTTAATTGTATAGAGTCTCTATTCTCTTTCGGTAATCCGATCGAATTATGATTTTTCTGCTGGCAGAATAGATTTTGTAGACGATCGAAGCTCTCTAAGGGGATTAACACCTCTATTAGGCACATACCACAACTGCCTTTAGGATGAAATTTTCATTTTTTTCAATTATACTGATGTGCCCAATAGATTGAATATTTTTCAATTACCCCCAGGAGCGATCGCCATTTTTTATTTTTGAAAGCACTATTATTTGTATTTGTAATTCAGAGTACCTTTGTTGGCATATTTTACTAAAATGTTTTTTTGCCAAGAAAAATAAATTTTATACAGCTTATATGCAACGAAGGTTGTGACGAGAATCACAACCATTCATGATTGAGATCCTCTGCTAATCAGAGAGTTAGAAGCATAATTATATATAACTGAACTCTAGCCGAGTCATTAATAGGGAACACACTAATAGCCGACAGCCTTGAGCAAAGGACTGTCGGCTTTTTGTATTTGCATATATTGAAGATTGGCAATTGGGCATTGGTAATTGGTAATTGGTAATTGGTAATTGGTAATTGGTAATTGGTAATTGGTAATTGGTAATTGTCAACTCCACGCCTCATCACTGAAATAAGTTTCCCCACGACTTGTTGGTAACTTGACAGAGATTCTGCCGCAGCCACTACCAAGTGTGGGGAAGATGAATTTAAGCTAGAATCTGGCATGGATTCGTCGTTAAATTCGTATTTTACTTAAAGCTTTTTCCAATATCCCATCAAAAAGGATTTTTGCTTATTAATCCGCTGGTATTGGGTTTTATTAGATATGACGGGTTGATTTGGAAAATAAAGTCGAATTAAGACATGGATTGAATGATGAAATCGAAGTAAGGAGCAGCTTGCTGTGCATCTTCAGCACTTAATAAATTTATGGAAGCCTCCTTTAGTCCTTTTATCGCTTCTACCATTCCAGGTACGGGGACTCCTAAAGAGTTGTACATTTCCTTTACACCAATCAAACCAATTTTTTCAATAGGTTCTTTGTCACCTGCGAGTATTCCGTAGGTGACTAAGCGTAAGTACCAACCATAGTCGCGGACGCATAGGGCACGTTCGCGCTGTCCGTAAGCATTACCCCCTGGAGCAATAAAGTCAGGGCGCTTTTGCCAAAGTGTTTTAGTAGCTTGTTCAACTATCTTCTTTTCATTTTCGGTTAGGGTACTTATAATTCGCACCCTTTGTTCGCCGGTTTTCAAATAGTCTTGGATATTTTTAAGTTCGCCGCTGCTTGGATAACGCAGTTCGTCGTCAGATTGAAGAATAACTTGGCTTACTACAGTCATGACTTGTAAAAGAAAGTGCTTTTTTTATTATTACTGATAGTTTACCGATTCAAGTACCAAGAAGTGAAGGGGAGATGAGGGAGGAGTCAAGAGTTAAGAGTTAGAAGTTATGAGTTTAAAATCCATAATTGGTAACTAGTAATTGGTTACTGTTAACTGATAACTGATAACTGATAACTGATAACTGATAACTGATAGATGATGACTAGAACAAGCTGGAAACAAGGTGATTTGGTTGAGACTGTAATTACAGACTTGAGCGATACGGGTGATGGTGTGGGGCGAAGCGGTGAATTGGTGGTGTTTGTACCGGATACTGTACCTGGCGATCGCGTTGTTGTTCGTTTAATAAATGTTAAGCCAAAGTATGCGAAGGGCAAAGTTAAAGAATTATTACAATCTTCGCCTCACCGCATTAGAGCAGCCTGCATTGTGGCTGATAAGTGTGGCGGCTGTCAGTGGCAGCACATTAGTTATGAGTACCAACTCGAAGCTAAGCGTAATGCTGTGATTCAAGCTTTGGAACGTATCGGTGGTTTTGCACAGCCGCAAGTCGATGCGGTATTAACTGCGGGTACGCCATTAGATTACCGGAATAAAGCGACTTACCCGATGGGAATATCTTCTACTGGGAAAGTTATAGCTGGTTACTACCAAAAATCTTCTCATCAAATAGTCAACCTAAATCAATGTCCGGTACAAGATTCGCGGTTAAACCCGATTCTCAAAGAAATTAAACAAGATATCCAATCACAGGGATGGCAGATTTATAACGAACGCAGCCATTCGGGAATCATACGCCATCTGGGTTTACGTATTGGTCGGCGTACTGGGGAAATTTTGCTGACCTTGATAGTGAAGGAATGGAATATACCAGGAATTAAGGAGAAAGCACAAGAGTGGTTAGACCACTATCCCCTATTAATGGGAGTGATGTTAAACCGGAATGAATCTCGCACTAACGCGATTTTTGGTAAGGAAACTCGATTGATTGCTGGGAGAGATTACTTAGAAGAAGAATTTGCTTCTTTAAAATTTCAAATAAGTCCGGATACATTCTTCCAAGTAAATACTGAAACAGCAGAGGCATTATTGTACGAAATCCAATCCGAATTAAATTTACAAGGCTATGAAATACTAGTTGATGCTTATTGTGGTATTGGGACTTTAACTTTGCCACTCTCATTACAAGTACATCTTGCTATTGGTTTGGAAATACAACAATCATCTGTCGTAAGAGCAAAAATAAATGCTCAGTATAATCACATAAATAATGTTGCCTTCCATTCGGGAAAGGTAGAAGAATTACTGTCTCGGATATCTACGAAACCAGATATTGTTATACTTGACCCTCCGAGAAAAGGATGCGATCGCACTGTAATCGAAACTTTACGCAAAGCAAAACCAGCCCGTATTGTTTACGTAAGTTGTAAAGCTGCTACACTTGCTCGGGACTTACAGCAACTTTGTCAAGATGGTTTATACACTTTGTCGCGAGTACAACCAGCTGATTTTTTTCCTCAGACTGCTCATGTGGAAGTTGCAGCATTTCTTGTACTATCGGATGCCCGTCAAGGTACTTAGTCTAAATTTCAGGTGAAATTAAAAAATTGTAGTCTAGCGTATAGTAAAAATGCTAAAATTGAATTAATCTAAATATAGAATACCTTTTGTATAAAGAAATTGACGTTATAGCGGACTCTAAAAAATAAATAATAAGTTGTCTAAATTACAAATCGATTTAGTTATAGGAGTATTAAAATACTCATTCATGCTTCAAGTAAATTTATAGTTTGTAATGATTTGTAGTTAAGAAAAAAAATCGGTCGATTTTAATTTCAGCAACTTTTATTTAATCAAAAGAGTCAATGCTAGGTAGCATACAAAAATTAGTTGTACGAACATAAAAATTAAGGCAACATGACCACCTCAATTGAATTTCAGGGTGCGCGGTAGATAGCAAAAGTCATGTTTAGCAGTCGCCGAAAGCTACGGGGTTTCTCTTGTGATTACCATTTCGCTTCGTCCGGTAGGACGTAATTGGGGCACGATTAGTTTTGCCTCAACTCTATATCTCTGCCCGATTTTAGATTTGCTTTTGGCAGAAATCCCAGGAGAAATGCAGGCTGAGTTAAGACTAGGGCTTCAAGAGGCCTTAGTTAATGCAGCCAAGCACGGAAATAATCTCGATCCTGGGAAAAAAGTTGTAGTTCGTTTTTCTTTAATTGATGATAGATATTGGTGGGTAATATCAGATCAAGGTAAAGGGTTTATTCCTGAATGCGATTGTGAAGAAGATCCCGCCGAGTATTTGCCACCTGACGAATCAGAAAATGGTCGCGGTTTATCGATACTGCATCTAATTTTTGACCAGGTGGAATGGAACCGTAGAGGTACGGAACTGCGCTTGTGCAAACAGTTGGAGCATAAACGCAGCAGGATACCTTTATCTTTATTACGGAATTAATTTTTAGTTAAGAATATTGAGTTAGGAGTTAGGAATTAGGAATTAGGAATTAGGAGTTAGGAGTTAAGAGTTAGGGATTGAATAATCCACAACTATCAACTAACAACTAACAACTAACAACTAATAACTAATAACTAACCGTCTTTTTTTTGTCCGTGGGTTGGACAAGGTGGGGCACTAATAGAGCGATTTAACCATCCTGTGGCTTGTTCCAATCTAACTTGAGCTTCTTCTGGCTGTTCGGAAAGAAGAAATACGAGGGCAGCTGCTGTTTGTTCGCAAGCACGAACTTTGCGGTTAGACTTGAGGCGATGCCAATCGTTAGGAGATATACTCAATCTCTCCAATAGAGCTTGAGCTAGTTCTACTGTACTTATTTCTTGCAATTGATCGGTTTTAGGCAGTTGGCTGGATTGAGACATAACCTACATGGCGGTAAAAACATTCTCTTTTACTGTAATACGTTGCTTATGGAGTCGCCCAAACAATCTTCTCAATCGTCAGTTGAGGAAAATTTAGAACAAGAATTGCAGCAAGAAATATTATCAGTTGAGCAAAGTCTTGATGGATTAAAACAGCGCTACGCTCAGATGCTTGCAGACAAACAGCGTCAGATTGAACTAGTGCGGCGTTTCGACGAAATTCAACAGAAAATGCAGCAAACGACTTCGCAATCTTTAAAAGCGGAGTTGAAGCAAATTAAAGAACAGTTAGAAAGCTTGGATAATGCTTTAGGCTTGTTTTCCGAGAGTTATTTAGTGCTGTTTGGTGGTAGCGTTATATTTACTAAAAGCGGTTTGAAAGACTTATTTTGGCAAGTAGTCCGTTTTGGTGGATTGGGCGTTATCATAGGCTGGTTATTAAAGTCAGTTGGGAGTTAGGAGTTAGGAGTTAGGAAATAAGCAACTAACAACTAACAGCACTTAATTTTTATTTTTGGAAGCAAAATATATGATAGAAAGACGGATTGCAGAAATATTGCGAAGCGCTCAACCCAACGAATCGGTAAAGGTGCAAGGTTGGGTAAGAACTAAGCGCGAGTTAAAAGGGTTTGCGTTTATTGAAGTTAATGATGGTTCATCTTTGGCTAATTTGCAAGTAGTGCTAAACCAAGATTTACCAGAATATGACAATATTTTAAAACAATTAAATACAGGTGCTTCTGTGGAAGCATCAGGAATACTCGTTGAGTCTCAAGGGAAAGGGCAGCGGATTGAATTAAAATCAGAAGCGGTCAAAGTTTACGGTGAAGCAGATCCCGAAACTTATCCGCTACAGAAAAAACGCCATTCTTTTGAGTTTCTCAGAACAATTGGACATTTACGCAGTCGTACTAATTCCTTGGGTGCGGTTTTCCGGGTGCGTAACGCTTGTGCGGCAGCTATTCATGAATTTTTCCAACAACGGGGCTTTTTGTGGGTTCATACGCCGATTATTACCGCTAGCGACTGTGAAGGTGCTGGCGAACTTTTCAGCGTTACCAATTTGGATTTAAAGAATATTCCTCAAACGGAAGATAAGCAGATAGACTATAGTCAAGACTTTTTTGGTAGACCTACATATTTAACGGTTAGCGGTCAGTTAGAAGCCGAAATTATGGCAATGACGTTTGGTAACGTCTATACTTTTGGCCCTACCTTCCGTGCTGAAAATTCCAATACTTCGCGTCACTTGGCAGAATTCTGGATGGTAGAGCCGGAAATGGCTTTTTGTGAACTCTCGGAAGACATGGATTTAGCTGAGGAGTTTCTTCGATATGTCTTCAAATATGTGATGGATAAATGTCCCGAAGACATGGACTTTTTTAATCTGCGAGTTGATAAAACAGTATTAGAAACCGCAGAGAATATTATTAATAATCAGTTTGAACGGATTACCTACACAGAAGCCGTCAAACTTTTAGAAAAAGCTGATGCAAAGTTTGAATATCCGGTGAAATGGGGTTCGGATTTACAATCGGAACACGAGCGCTATTTGTGCGAGAAGTTATTTAAGAAGCCGGTTATCGTCAGCGATTATCCCACAGAAATAAAAGCCTTTTATATGCGGTTGAGCGACGATGAAAAAACCGTTGCCGCAATGGATGTTTTAGCACCGAAAATTGGTGAAATTATCGGCGGTTCCCAGCGTGAAGAAAGGTATGATGTGTTGGAACGTCGGATTAAAGCGCAAGGAATGAAACCAGAAGATTTGTGGTGGTACATGGATTTACGTCGCTACGGTACCGTACCTCATGCTGGTTTTGGATTGGGTTTTGAAAGATTGGTGCAGTTTATGACGGGAATGGCGAATATTCGCGATGTGATTCCGTTTCCGCGTACTCCGGAGAATGCGGAGTTTTAGCATTATTGTAGAGACGCGGTTTAAGCCGCACCCTACGGGTGAACGCAGCGTGCCTGGAGGGCATTATATCGCGTCTCTACATATTTTGCGCCTAACACAGCCTACTGACTTTAAAACCCAAAGACGTAAAGGTAGTAACTATTTACGACTCAGCAATAAAAAAGCCAATTTTAAATCTAATCCTCCCCAAGTGATTTGATGTTCGTTATAAATTTCCGCATTAAAATTAGCTGTATCGATTAAGTGATAAATTTTATCCAAATCGCACATATCATGGTCAACTCCTAGTAAGACTTGTCCACCTTCAACTAATCGGGAATTAACATCAACCAAAAATCGTTGGAAATTATTATAACCGGGATCAAAACCTATTTTAAAACGTACATCTTCAATTCCACCTGGATCTATAGAAAACCAAGGCATATTCCAACAAATAAAATCAAACTCTCCTTGAGGTACATTTTCAAATAAATCGCCTTGATAAATATTGCATTGCACTCCCCACCACAATGCATTTGCTTTCGCATTCAAAACAGCCATAGGAGAAATATCTGATGCGCTGGCTATTGCTCCTGGCATTTTGGCAACTGACACAATAGCAGCACCAGCTCCCATACCCATTTCAAATACACGGCATTGCTTGTTTTTTTCAATAAAGTTACTTGTAATTTTTTCTACTGCTTCGTAAAAATAGGTAGTATTCAAATCGGGAGGGAAAACAGTAGGTAATACAATTACTTCTCTACCCCGAAAATCCATTATTCCGTAGGGAGTATTTGTGAGATAATCTTTAGCTATTGCAACTAATTCTGACTTATTCATTTGTTGTTAAAACTCAACAGATATTACTAACTTTCCTTGCGAACAACCATTGTATTAGGAAAAAAATGTAACCGCCACATTTCATAAAAAATTTTATGAAGCAGTAGATTGAGGATACTTCAAAAAACCCGTATAACTGCGAGCTTAGTAATAGTATTTCTAGTTAAACCCTTGTAATTAATCATTTAGATTTGATGTCAAAAAATCGAGTTAAATTCAACATCATAGCCTATATTTATTGGAAGATGCATATAGAAGTGAAAAAGAATTATTAAGGAATTAAAGCTTATTGTTCTGATGTTAATTTTGAAATATTTACTTTTAACATATATGTAATAAATCTCGGATGGTGCGTTACGGCATTTTCAATATGGTAATTTATAGTTGAAGATATTAGAGCCGTAACACACCCTACAAATTACAGTGACTTATTTTCGCAAGCAAGTTAAATTTCCATCGGAAGGTGTGGCGATTTTTGGTCAAATTCCTGGTGTGGGTTGGTCAGATCATTGGTCATTTTGGCAGCAAGGTTATCAAGGTTTAATGGTAACTGATACCGCTCCTTTTCGTTACGAGCATTATCATACTTTGGATGATATTCCCGATAAAATTGATTATGAAAAGTTAGCGCGGGTGGTTGCGGGTTTGGAGAAGGTTGTTGGGGAGTTTGTTAGTTAAAAACCTTCAGCCGCCGGGGAATGCAATTCCCCGTCTAATAGCATAAGTCCATTAAAATGGACTAAGAAAAGATTGCTGATTAACAAATATTGCAAAACCAAAACCAAAACATCCGTTGTCAAAATCTAAAATCTAAAATTAAGCAGAGCTTCCACTTTCTCCTTTCATAACTGCGGCAGAAATTAAATGGGCTAAACGCAATGCTTCAGGAACTTTTCCACAATCGGTTAATTTATCTAATACTTTGGCAATGATTTCTGGCTCTTCACCACATACTTGAAATACAAAGGGCGAATATTCGTAAATTGTACCGGCACGCTTTAATATTTCTTGTCTTTGTTGTAAGTTTGGTAAACGACTCATCGCGTCGATAACTGCATCTAAATCAGGTTGACGACGCATCACAGCGACGCAGGGAAGTTGGAGTTTTTCGGCTAATGCTGGTAAGTCAACAACGTTAAATCCACCGAAACCAATTCCGTCGAGTAATACTATATGTAATTGCGGTAAAAATTTGCTGTCAAGTAATAGTTTGCAAATGGTTTCTGTGGAATCAAAACCATCTTGCTGTAACTCTCCCCAAACCATTCCTTCAAATCGAGTTGCCGCACAAATTATTCCTGCTAAATTAACTTTTTCTCCACTACCGCGAATAAATGGTGCGTCGTCAAAGCCAATTACGCGGATTGTACGGTTTAATTTGAGGAGAGATTCGAGATTCATGGTGAAGGGGAGTTAGTTGTTAGTTGATAGTTGTTAGTTGTTGGGAGAATGATATTTTATTAGTATAAAGATAAATGGGAAAATGACCCTTACTATTAACTTCAATGGCGATTTAGAAATAACTTCACAACAGGCTTTAGAATTATGGAATTTATTTCATGTTGATGCGAGTTTGTTTTTAAATGATTAGGTGAGATAATAATAAAATAGTCAAAAGTAGGTTTAATAATCATGCAATCACTTTTCTGGACTTTAGAAGAAGTTGCTCGCAGAGCTAAAGAATTTTACGAAAATGGAATTCGCCAACAAGTTGAGCATGGCGATAATATTGGCAAGATGATTACGATTGATGCTGAAACTGGCGAGTACGGAATTGATAAAACTGGTATAGAAACTGCAATGAAGTTAAAGCAGAAAAAACCAATGGCTAGATTATTTACTATACGGATTGGTTATGATGTTGCATTCAGCTTTGGTGGTGTTCCTTTGAACCGTACAGTTAAATGATTAATGGAAGAATTAGTGAGGGTAAAGCAACAATTCCAGTAACTTTCCGTTTACCTTCACAACCAGATTTTTCGATAGATTTTGTTATTGATACTGGATTCAACGGTTATCTTACCTTACCACCACAAGCTGTTAATGCGATGAATCTTCCTTTATATTCGAGTATTTCTGCAAGATTAGCTGATGGTAGCGAAACTGTATTATCTGTACATTTAGCAACAATTATTTGGGATGATGTAGAAAAAGTAATTCCAGTTTTAGCTTCTGGTTATAAACCTTTGTTAGGAGTTGCTTTGATGGAAGAATATCATTTAGAGATTGATTTTGAAGAAAATGGTTTGGTTTCTTTGGAAAAAATATCATCGTCGTCAGCAAATCGATTAACTTAAAATTATAAATAATAGTCAATAAAAAAAATAACCATGCATCCTATATTAAAGGTTGATATTTCGGAATTAAGCGTATCTGAGCGGATACAACTAGCTGAGGATTTATGGGATAGTATTCTGGCTGACAGTAATGCTGATGTTCCTTTGAGCGAAAGTCAAAAAGAAGAATTAGATAGACGTTTAGAATTGCATCGTCAAAATCCACAGCAGGGTTCAAGTTGGGAAGAGGTTAAACAGCGATTGGAACTCCCTACTTATAATTAGAATATAGAAAAACGCTGTCGTAAATAATATCTATGAGTATCTCCCTAACTCCTGAATTAGAAGAATTTGTTCAAAATCAAATTGCAAGTGGTAAATATTCCTCAACTGAGGAAGTGATTATTGCGGGTATTAAATTGCTCAAGGAAAGAGAAAGGATTTATAAAGGTAGATTTGAGGAATTGAAACGAGAAATTATGGTTGGGGTTGAAGCTTCCGAGCGTGGGGAAGTTATTGATGGAGAAGTAGTTTTTCGTCAACTTGAGCAAAAATTACAACAGCGTCGTCAGCAAGCTGGGGAATGAGTAATACTTGTAGATTTACTGTTCCCGCGAGTCGGGATATTGAAAACATCATTGATTATGTTGCCGACAACAGTAGTTTTGATGCAGCAGAGCGTTTGCTGAAAAAAATTAATCAAAAATGCCGTAATTTAGCTAATTTCCCCAATATGGGGCGCAAGCGTGATGAACTTTTAACTTCATTACGCAGTTTTCCTGTGGATGATTATTTGATTTTCTATCGTCAAATTGAAGAAGGAATAGAAATTTTACGTGTTGTAAGTGGTTATCGAGATTTAGATGCATTGTTTGATGAATAGCAATCGCAATAATTAAGCATGGCTTGCAAAAATATTTATGTCATTGCGAACGGATGTTGCAATCCCAACACCTCAACTACCAACGAGTGCGATCGCCATCCTGTATTCAACTCACAATGACAGTTCCAAAAATCGCGATTCTACACTTCACAAAATATTACCCGAAAATCGACCTTTTCAACTTCCCCCACCAAGGTGCGCGTAAATATTCCAAGTTTTCCCGACAAAGCACCGTATTTGGATGATTTGCACCTAAAACCCGTTCTGCAATTTCCAAAGCTTGAATATAAAGAGGTTCTGCTGCTTCGTACCTTCCTTGAGAGTCGTAGAGTAAAGCTAAATTATTCAAGCTTTGTGCATAGTCGGGATGATTTTCTCCGAGTAGCTGTTTTGTTAACTCCAAAGCTTGAATATAAAGAGGTTCTGCTGCTTCGTACCTTCCTTGAGAGTCGTAGAGTAAAGCTAAATTATTCAAGCTTTGTGCATAGTCGGGATGATTTTCTCCGAGTAGCTGTTTTGTTAACTCCAATGCTTGAATAAGAAGAGGTTCTGCTGCTTCGTACCTTCCTTGAGAGTCGTAGAGTAAAGCTAAATTGTTCAAGCTGGTTGCAACATGGGGATGATTTTCTCCGAGAAGCTGTTTTCTTAATTCCAAAGCTTGAATATAAAGAGGTTCTGCTGCTTCGTACCTTCCTTGAGAGTCGTAGAGTAAAGCTAAATTGTTCAAGCTGGTTGCAACATGGGGATGATTTTCTCCGAGTAGCTGTTTATATAACTCCAAAGCTTGAATATAAAGAGGTTCTGCTGCTTCGTACTTTCCTTGAGAGTTGTAGAGTAAAGCTAAATTGTTCAAGCTGGTTGCAACGTCGGGATGATTTTCTCCGAGAAGCTGTTTATATAACTCCAAAGCTTGAATATAAAGAGGTTCTGCTGCTTCGTACCTTCCTTGAGAGTCGTAGAGTCCAGCTAAATTGTTCAAGCTGGTTGCAACGTCGGGATGATTTTCTCCGAGAAGCTGTTTATATAACTCCAAAGCTTGAATAAAAAGAGGTTCTGCTGCTTCGTATCTTCCTTGAGAGTTGTAGAGTAAAGCTAAATTGTTCAAGCTCATTGCAACATCGGGATGATTTTCTCCGAGTAGCTGTTTATATAACTCCAATGCTTGAATTAAAAGAGGTTCTGCTGCTTGGTACTTTCCTTGAGAGTTGTAGAGTAAAGCTAAATTGTTCAAGCTGTTTGCAACATCGGGATGATTTTCTCCGAGTAGCTGTTTATATAACTCCAATGCTTGAATTAAAAGAGGTTCTGCTGCTTGGTACTTTCCTTGAGAGTTGTAGAGTAAAGCTAAATTGTTCAAGCTGGTTGCAACATGGGGATGATTTTCTCCGAGAAGCTGTTTTGTTAACTCCAAAGCTTGAATATAAAGAGGTTCTGCTGCTTCGTACTTTCCTTGAGAGTTGTAGAGTACAGCTAAATTGTTCAAGCTTTCTGCATAGTCGGGATGATTTTCTCCGAGAAGCTGTTTTGTTAACTCCAAAGCTTGAATATAAAGAGGTTCTGCTGCTTCGTACTTTCCTTGAGAGTTGTAGAGTACAGCTAAATTGTTCAAGCTTTCTGCATAGTCGGGATGATTTTCTCCGAGAAGCTGTTTTCTTAACTCCAAAGCTTGAATAAGAAGAGGTTCTGCTGCTTCGTACTTTCCTTGAGAGTAGTAGAGTAAAGCTAAATTGTTCAAGCTTTGTGCATAGTCGGGATGATTTTCTCCGAGTAGCTGTTTACATAACTCCAAAGCTTGAATAAGAAGAGGTTCTGCTGCTTCGTACTTTCCTTGAAAGTAGTAAGGTTCAGCTAAATTGTTCAAGCTGGTTGCAACATGGGGATGATTTTCTCCCAAACGGGATTTTACTTCTGATACGCTTTGCTGATACCAAGGTTGTGCCAAAGCATATAAACCTTGTCCTTGGTAAAATCTCCCTAAACCCTTAAAAACCCAAATTAAATTTTCATCGCTAACAGCATCAAGGTAATTTTCTGCAACTTCTTTAAGATGGGGTATTGCATCTTCTACTGACTCAATATCTTTGAGAGTCGGAGATTTGGGAATTGTTTGAGCAATTTCTATCAAGTTTTCACAAAAGCTTTGCTTGTATTGATTTTTATCTTTTAACTGGTTGAGTTTTTGTTGCAAAAATTCTCGAATTAAGGGATGAATTTCATAGCAAGTAGTTCTAGTTTTTACTGGTTGAATTAAATGTAGTTTAAAAAGTTGATTTTTTACCCGATTAATTTTCTCCTTATCCCCTCCAAAAGAAGTTAAAGGTGAAGTTCCACTTTCGAGAAGTTGCCAAGGAATAACCGCTTGTGCAAACAAACTCAAAAACATAGCCACGTGCTGCGTCATGATGTCGAGTTCTTGCCAAGTTAATTCAAAAGCAGCTTTTACTCCTAATTGTGCGGTACTTAAATATCCCGATTGACGTTGTAGTGCTTCGTCTTCGAGTCGTTGGGTTTTTAACCTTTCTAGCATTTCAATTAAAGATAAATCCCGTTGTTCCCGTAAATACCGTCCTACAAGTTCCACACCTAAAGGCAAATAACCCAGTCGTTTGCACAATTTTGATGCAGTTTCTAACTCTCGTTCAACTCGATTTTCACGTACCAATTTCGTCAATAATTCTAACGCTTTATCTGCTGGTAGAACATCTAAAGATATTTCCTGAATATTCGCGTCAAGGTTTCGTATCCGCGTTGTCAGCAAAACCCGAAATCGGTCATTTGTTGGCAATATCAAAGGAAGATAACCTAGATTCGTAATATCATCAAATATCAGCAATAATCTATCTGCTGATGGTTGCCAATTTTGCCAACACCAATCTAATTGTTCCTTTATATTTAGAGGCTTTCCATTTATTTCCTGGGGAATTTTGAGATTTGGATGATGCAGTTGAAAACGTTGAATAATTTCTGCTGCTGGGTTGCTTGATTTCGCATTTATCCAACAAATACCCCCTGGGTAATCCTTTTCATACTTACGCGCATAACATATCGCTAACTCAGATTTTCCTACACCACCCATTCCCGACAGAGCAGAAATTGCCACAGAATTATTTTGCTGTAAATGATTGTGTATAGTGGTGAATTCTTGTTCTCTACCGATAAAATTTGGTGTTCCTTGTTTGGGAAGATATTTTATTGGTTCAATTGGTTTATCTGGTGAGTGGAAATTAAAAGTATTATCTTTAATTTCGTTAGTTCCAGATTTTATATTTATTCCTTTAAAATTTTCGTGATTTATCATTTATCTACCTCGATAATTAATTGTTGAATCAGAACGTCGTTTGTCTTAATCGGAATTATTGGTTGACAACTTATTAACCAAAATTGAAATTATTACCTTCAACGGTATTCGTTCCACCCTTGACATTTATTCCTTGCCAATTCTCATTTACAATCTCAGATTTTTCTGCTTTATCACTCTCATTTGTTTTATTTATTAAATCTGGGTTAAGTAAACTTTTAGAAGTATCTCTAATCTTAATTTGCGGTATTCCCGATTCCGGAATATTTTCTAAATCAATCGCATTTTTACCAAATTCAAAACTATCTTGATAATTTCTCCCATTGGTTAAAGCATCATAAAAACCTGTTACAAATTCAATTGCTGCTTTATCCCCAATTGTATAATTCATGCCAACAACACAATTAATATGCTCATGAATCGCTTCTGCTTGCACCTCGCTATAACAAGCATTCATCACCACACATTCCACATCATTTTTAAATAACTTAAATAAATCAGCCAAAGACTCACTACTTACAAATTGCTTTTGTCCAAATTTATTTTCCAGCACCAAACCATCATTCCCCGTACCATGCCCGCAAAAGTGAATTATATTCGGCTTGTGGTATAATATCGCCGAACGCAAATCATCTACACGTACAGCCCATTCGCTGATTATTTGAATATCTTCTCTATTCCTAGCTTTCCTGTGTGCTGCTTGAATTTCTCTAACCTCTTCATCCAAGCGCAGTTTAGAGGTATCGGTAGGATTGGCTGCTAAAATCAAGATTTTTTTCATGTGCTATTTATGAAGTTTTGTAAAGTATTTATAAAGCCAGCTTTATAGAAATACAGCTAATAAGCGTATAATTTCGCAAAATAAAAATTAGAACTTTTTCAAATTTAGAAAAGGGAGGGGGTAAGTAAAAACCCTTGCTCCTCTCCCATAGGTGTCTTATTTATTAATGGGTGCAAGTCTAATCAACTTATGCAGTTGGAATTAGTTGTTAGTTGTTAGTGGTTAGGAGTTAGAAGTTAGGAGTTAGGAGTTTTGAATTATTTATTTTCCCCCCATCACCCCATCATCCCCTCGTCCCCAAAATGCTGTAGGATTAAAAAAATATAAAACCCGGTATCTTGACCGAGTTACCGTAGATTAACAGGGGAAACTAAAAAATGGGGCTTTGGCGCTTCGTTGCCCGCTTGACGAAAAGGGGTGGAATCAAAAATTTTGCTTTACTGTTTTTATTAGGTTTGAGTTTAAGCGTTTCGCTGATATCTTGTAGTGCGTCGAATGCTCAAAATTCTAAACGGGTAGAGTTAACGCTGGTTTCCTATGCAGTTACCAAACCAGCTTATAGAAAAATTATTCCTCAATTTCAACAAGAGTGGAAACAGCAACACAATCAAAGGGTGACTTTTTACGAAAGTTATGGGGCTTCGGGCGCTCAAACCCGTGCTGTAGTCGATGGTTTGGATGCTGATGTGGTGGAATTAGCTTTGGCTTTGGATATGAAAAGAATTGAAAAAGCTGGATTAATTCAACCGGGATGGGAAAACGAAGCGCCCAATAACGGAATAGTAACTCAATCCGTCGCCGCTTTAGTCACCCGCAAAGGTAATCCCAAACAAATTAAAACTTGGCAAGATTTAACAAAAGACAATGTTAGTGTTATTACCGCAAACCCGAAAACTTCTGGTGTGGCGCGGTGGAATTTCCTTGCTTTATGGGGTTCCCAAATAGAAACGGGCGCAAAGGAAGCTCAAGCATTAGATTTTACTACCAAGGTTTATCAACACGTACCGACATTACCAAGAGATGCCCGTGAAGCCAGCGATGCATTTTTTAATCAAGGGCAGGGAGATGTTTTAATTAATTATGAAAACGAGTTGATTTTAGCAGGTTTGAAAGGTAAACCGAGCAATTATATAGTCCCCGAAACGAATATTTTGATTGAAAATCCGGTAGCAGTAATTGATAAAAACGTAGATAAACATGGAAATCGAGAAATAGTGGAAGCCTTTGTAGAATACTTATTTACTCCAGCAGCCCAGAGAGAATTTGCAAAAATCGGATTTCGCCCTGTAAATCAAGTTGTTAAACAAGAATTTGCCACTAAATATCCTCCAGTCAAAACCTTATTTACCGTCAAAGAATTAGGCGGTTGGGATAAAGTTCAAAACCAATTCTTTGCTGATGGTGGAGCATTCGATCAAATTCAGAAGAAAATTGGAAATGGGGGATAGGGGATTGGGCATGGGGCATGGGGCATGGGGAATTGGTAATTGCATAAGAAAAGGGAGCAAGATGCTCCCACTACATATGTTTACCTAACTCCTAACTCCTAACTCTTAACTCTTAACTCCTAACTGTTCACTGATAACTGTTCACTGTTAACTGAAAATGGCTGTTGCACAATCTAATTTTCAAAATCCAAAATCCAAAATCCAAAATCCAAAATTTTCTCTGCCTTGGGGAATTACGATTGGTTATTTGACTATCATGCTGTTGCTTCCGGTGACGGCTTTGCTTTTGCAGGCTTCTCGGGTAGGGTTAACCGAATTTTGGCGGATTGCTACTAGCGCGATCGCACTTTCTGCTTACAATGTGACTTTTGTGACTGCATTGTTTGCGACTGCGGTTAATGGTGCTTTTGGTTTATTAATTGCTTGGGTACTTGTCAGATATGACTTTCCGCTGAAGCGTCTTGTTGAGGCGGCGATCGATTTACCTTTTGCATTACCTACGGCGGTAGCAGGTTTAACCTTAGCTAATGTCTACTCGGAGAATGGCTGGATTGGTTCTTTACTTGCACCTTTGGGTATTAAAGTTGCTTTCAACCGCTTTGGTGTTTTTGTAGCGATGCTGTTCATTTCGCTACCGTTTATCGTGCGAGCGTTGCAGCCGGTGTTGCAAGAAATGGAACATGAAATAGAAGAAGCTGCTTGGAGTTTGGGAGCGTCGAAGTTTCAAACTTTTTGGCAAGTGATTTTTCCACCTTTGTTTCCAGCCTTATTAACGGGTATTGCTTTAGGCTTTTCTCGCGCTGTGGGAGAGTATGGTTCGATTGTAATTGTCTCTTCAAATATTGCTTTCAAAGATTTGATTGCATCGGTATTAATTTTTCAACGTTTAGAACAATATGATTACGCCGGTGCAACGGTAATTGGTACCGTACTTTTAGGAATTTCGCTGTTAATTTTATTAGCTATTAATCTATTACAAGCTTGGGGAAAAAGGTATCAGTGAGCAGTTAGCAGTGAACAGTGAACAATTATCGATTACCAATTACCAATTATTTTTTAATAGTTATTAATTATTAGTTTCTAACAATTAACAACTAACAATTAACAACTAACAACTAACAATTAATGTATGACTAAAAAGCTTTTAATTATCAGTGCTATTACTTACCTGATGTTGGTATTATTTATTCCGGCTGTAAATGTTTTTTATCAAGCTTTTAAAGGTGGTATAGGGGAGTTCTTTCTCAATTTGACAACTGATGATTTTGTCAGCGCGGTGGGGCTGACTTTACTAATTGCTTTGATTGTGGTGCCGGTAAATGCTGTTTTTGGACTTTGTGCGGCTTGGGTTCTGGCTCGCAATCGCTTCCCTGGCAGGGCTTTTGTGATGAGTATTTTGGATGTGCCTTTTTCTGTTTCCCCGGTGGTGGTTGGTTTGATGATGATTTTGCTTTATGGGCAACATGGTTGGTTTGGCAATATTTTAGAAGCGGTAAATTTTAAGGTTATTTTCGCTTTCCCAGGAATGGTTTTAGCTACTGCTTTTGTCACGATGCCTTTTGTGGCACGAGAAGTAATTCCGGTTTTGGAGGAAATCGGTTCTTCTCAAGAGGAAGCAGCAAGCACTTTGGGTGCGAGTCAATGGCAAACTTTTTGGCGGGTAACTTTACCAAATATCCGCTGGGGTTTACTTTATGGCTTAATTTTGACGAATGCCAGAGCAATGGGTGAATTTGGAGCGATATCTGTCGTATCTGGCAATATTATTCGTAAAACTCAAACTTTACCGCTGTTTGTGGAGCAAGCTTATAAGCAGTATGAAACGGAAACCGCTTTTGCTGCTGCGGTGTTACTTGCTTGTTTGGGGTTCGTTAGCCTAGTTTTAAAAGAAATTGTGGAACGGAAAACAACAGTGAACAGTGAACAGTGAACAGTTATCAATTATCAGTTATCAATGAGAGAGAAACGCATCAATAAACTAACTGCGAACTGAGGGCTAAAACCCAGTCTTTCTAAACCCTAGCCGAAAGGGCGGTGGTAACTGGTAACTGTTAACTGGCAACTGGCCAGATTGTGCAAGGAGTCATTAGTTAACCTTTGTTTAAGCAATTCTGGATTTTATATTTAAATTGCTAATCTAAAGTCTAAAATCCGTTTTGAAAACTTTGACGGGAATAACATCTCCCCGTCAAGTTTCCGTAAAATCTAAAATTCCAATATGGGCTTATGCCATTTGATTTTCAATCGCCCAACGAGCTAATTCGGTGCGGTTGTGGAGGTTGGTTTTACCCAACATATTAGAAACATGGCTTTCAACGGTACGCTGAGAAACGTTTAATTCTTCAGCGATTTCTCTGTTAGCCATACCTCTAGCCACAAACTGCACTACTTTTAGTTCTGTTGGGGTTAGTTGGACATCAAAGGGTACTTGGATGCGAGAGCCGTTTTCGCCTCCCTTGGCTTGATGTTCTTTCCAACGAATTGTTTGTTTGAGCGAGGATTCAACTTGGGCTACGAGTTCTTCTGGTTCAAAGGGCTTGACCATATATACATCAGCACCTTTATTCAAACCTTTCACTCTATCTGCGCTTTGTCCCTTTGCTGAAAGGAAGAGAACAGGTATCCAACTGGTGCGTTCTGTTTGTCGGACTTGCTCTACAAAGGTGTAACCGTCCATTTCCGGCATCATCACGTCGCAAATAATCATGTCTGGAATGTCTAGCTCTAAAATTTCGAGAGCTTCCCGACCATTTTCGGCAGTGACGACTTCATATCCTCGGAATTCTAAGTAGTCTTTTACCAGCAAGATGAGATTGGGATCATCATCTATAAGCAGTAAGCGTTTATGATCTTTCATGCTGGGTTCTTTCATAGCAGTGGCACTTGTCGCGCGTAGATCCATCAAGGTCTTGAATAGTTATCCTAATTGGTGGATGATTGAGATGTTGTCCTTTTTTTTCCCACTTACCAAGATTTTCTGTTGGTGAAACTCTCAAGGGAGATTATCCCCTCCATCGAGATGTCGCCATCAACTGGGCTGAGCCACAGTAAGGATACGTAGAGCAATAGTATCTATAATGCGCTATTATATATCGCTTTGAAAGGTGCGGGCTAAAAACATTCCATTAAATAATAATCCTTTCATGTTCACAAGGTGAGTCCAAAGGCGAACATTCCGAGAGAGGAAAAATAACCCGCGCCTTATCTATTTTTATGCTTTTACGTATCCAAGTGAATGCTCCACTCTCCTACTCAGATTTTATTTCTTATTCAGAGAAGCCTTTATGGTAAGGAACGAACAAAAAAGTATCGGGATCGCAAACAATTTGTAAACTTATTGCGCGTTCGGTTAAGACGCGTTCAATTACTCAGGGGATAAAGGAGTAGTTACCACAAATAAATGCGAGGTAAGCTACTATTATTGTTCTAGAACAACCGCTCCCGCAAGTAGCTAGTTTTTGTTTATCAGAAACCGTCGCCGATTCTTCCACTTGTACAGAGTCCATTTTGAGCTTAAATAGTCACTTTTTCAAGTATTTCTAAAACTAAAACTAGCAAGACGATAAGCAACAATTAGAAATTATTGCTTAATTTCATCGAAACACAAGTTGTTGATTTTGTGACAACCCTAAAGTTTCTGTATAGTTTATTCGTGTTTGTAGGGTTCTGTGCTAGTTGTTTTTTGTACTCGATCGCTCGAATGAAACACTGCATTATCACGCATTTAACGGCTTCCTTTTTTCTGTTCTATAACAATTTCTTGGCTTTGCAAATAATGGCGAACCATATCAAACTCTTCTTCGGAAGTTATATAAAACCCGAACACAAGAGTGAAATTGAGCATTTATACTTAAGTAGACCCATATAGTTGACTTAGTTCGGGAACCCGTACTCTAGGAAATGTTGCCATTGTAGGTCTGCCTTCGCTAAATTAGCACTCAGGAGTCGAGAGTGCTAAAAAGGCAAATTTAAGTTATGGCAGCTGTATCTCTAAGCGTTTCTACAGTAAAACCTTTGGGCGATCGCGTTTTCGTAAAAGTAAACGCATCCGAAGAAAAGACCGCTGGTGGTCTATACTTGCCCGATACTGCAAAGGAAAAGCCTCAAGTAGGTGAAGTAGTAGCAGTCGGCGACGGTAAGATGAAGGATGACGGTGGTCGTCAGTCGGTGGATGTAAAGGTTGGGGACAAAGTTCTTTACTCCAAGTATGCTGGCACCGATATCAAGTTGGGTACCGACGAATATGTACTGCTTTCTGAGAAGGATATTCTAGCGATTGTTAGCTAGTAGTTAGTAGCTAGTTGTTAGTTGTTAGTTGTTAGTTGCCCGAAAAACTGCAACTAGTAATTAAGAACTAACGGTCAATAAATAACAACATTTTTTACAGATAAGCGAAAGGTACAAGCAGGAAATTATGGCTAAGCGGATTATTTACAACGAAAACGCTCGCCGTGCTTTAGAAAAAGGCATGGACATATTGGCTGAAGCTGTGGGCGTTACTCTAGGGCCAAAAGGTCGTAACGTAGTATTAGAGAAGAAATTTGGTTCACCTCAGATTGTTAATGATGGTGTGACCATTGCTAAAGAAATTGAATTAGAAGACCATGTAGAAAACACTGGCGTATCTTTGATTCGTCAAGCTGCTTCCAAGACTAACGACGCTGCTGGTGATGGAACCACCACCGCGACAGTTTTGGCGCATGCAATGGTTAAAGAGGGTTTGCGGAACGTTGCAGCAGGCGCTAACGCTATTTCCTTGAAGCGCGGTATCGACAAAGCGGCTACCTTTTTGGTAGGAAAGATTGCCGATCACGCTAAACCTGTTGAAGATTCCAAAGCGATCGCTCAAGTTGGTTCAATCTCTGCCGGTAACGACGAAGAAGTCGGCCAAATGATTGCTCAAGCAATGGATAAAGTCGGTAAAGAAGGTGTGATTTCCTTGGAAGAAGGAAAGTCCATGTTCACCGAGTTGGAAATTACAGAAGGGATGCGCTTTGACAAAGGCTATATCTCTCCTTATTTTGCAACCGATCCAGAACGTATGGAAGCAAATTTCGATGAGCCATTCATTTTGCTCACCGACAAGAAAATTGCTTTGGTACAAGACTTGGTACCCGTTTTAGAACAGGTAGCTCGTTCCGGCAAGCCGTTAATAATCATTGCTGAAGATATCGAGAAAGAAGCTTTAGCAACTTTGGTTGTAAACCGTTTGCGCGGCGTACTCAACGTAGCTGCTGTTAAGGCACCTGGATTTGGCGATCGCCGTAAAGCGATGTTGGAAGATATCGCTGTTCTAACTGGTGGACAGTTAGTTACAGAAGATGCTGGTTTGAAGCTGGATGCCACCAAGGTAGATATGCTTGGTAAAGCTCGCCGCATCACCATCACCAAAGACAGCACCACCATCGTAGCTGAAGGTAACGAAGCCGCAGTTAAGTCTCGCTGCGACCAAATTCGCCGTCAAATGGATGAAACCGAATCTTCCTACGACAAAGAAAAGTTGCAAGAGCGTTTGGCTAAATTGTCCGGTGGGGTAGCAGTTGTTAAAGTAGGTGCTGCAACCGAAACCGAAATGAAAGACAAGAAGTTGCGCCTTGAAGACGCTATCAACGCTACCAAAGCTGCTGTAGAAGAAGGAATCGTTCCTGGTGGTGGTACAACATTGGCTCATCTTGCTCCTCAATTGGAAGAGTGGGCTTCGAGCAACCTCAAAGGTGAAGAACTAATTGGTGCAATGATTGTAGCTCGCGCATTACCTGCTCCTTTGATGCGGATTGCTCAAAACGCCGGACAAAACGGTGCGGTAATTTCCGAGCGCGTTAAAGAGAAAGAATTTAACACCGGCTACAACGCAGCAACCAACGAATACACCGATATGTTCGCTGCTGGAATCGTCGATCCCGCAAAAGTAACCCGCTCTGCACTACAAAATGCAGCTTCCATCGCGGCAATGGTGTTGACAACCGAATGTATCGTTGTTGACAGACAAGAGCCTAAAGAAGGTGCTGGTGCTGGCGCTGGAATGGGCGGCGGCGACTTCGATTACTAAGTCGAAGAAAGCTTACTCAAAGGTTAATTTACGTTAACTGAATAAAACCCCTATTCTTGTAAACAGTCGTCTCTTGGAGATGGCTGTTTTTTCAGTGAGCAGTGAACAGTTAAGAACCTTACTCTCCTTATCAAAGAGGGAACGATGATGGAGTTAAAACCTATTCTCCTCAACGCAAAACTGGTATATTCGGTAATTTTTATTAAATAATTTATTGTTTTGTGAAGATGGAGGTTTATTTAGGAATGCATATTGTTGGGTGGAATAAATTATGGTTTCTGTTTTTGCAACCATGAAAGAAAAATATATGAATTCTGATAGCGATATGTGAAAAGTAAAGCATATAAAATGTAATTTGCTTCCTTTTTTGCAAAGAACTACTGTACTAGCTATTGAGTTAAGCTTATTCTACGGATGCTTTTTATGTAAAAAATAATTTTTAGCGATGTCGGAATGAATAGATGCTTTAGATAGAATTGTAAATTGGTTGGAAAAACATCCTTCGGAAAAATACGCTTCGGGGTAAGGTTGTTATAGTTTAGATTGTGAGTTAATTTTTATCTGAATTAATGCCTTGTAAGAAAACAAAAGAAGAAATATTATCTGAATTTTATAAAGTTCATGGTCATTATTATGATTACTCTGAATTAGAGTATGTTAGTACATCAACCAAAGTCACAGTAATATGTCCTAAACATGGAAATTTTAATATTACACCCAGTCATCACAAAACAGGTGTCGGATGTCGTCAATGTTATTTTGATTCTCAAAAAATAACGAAAAAAGAATTTGTAAGACGATCCAGAAAAAATTTCGGAAATATCTATGATTATTCTCTCTTTGATGTACTTCCATCTTTAGGGGAAAAAATACCAATTATTTGTATTGAACATGGTCAAAAATTCTTGCAAGAACCTAGAAATCATATGAAAGGTTCCACACCGGATGTTCTGTGTGTCAATCTCTTAGATTATCAGGCTCTTCTGAAAAAAGAGGAAAGATAAAAACTAGAAAAGAACTAGCTTCAGAATTTATAAAGCGTGCCCAAGAAATTCACGGATATATTTATGATTACAGTAAATTTGAATATGTTAATTCAAGCACTAAAGGCAAAATAATCTGTTCAATACATGGTGAGTTTTGTCAAGCTCCTAGCAATCATTTTAGAAATAAAAAATGTCCGCAATGTTCTCTTGAAAAACAAAAAGAAAACACTTTCAAGAAATTATGTCATGAGAAAGGTTTAAATTACCATAGAGCCTTAAAAAGACGACAAGCAGGATTGTCTGAAGAAAAAATATTTGAAGAAGGTTTTATTAGAAACACTCGTGAGGTAAATCAAATAACTATCTTTGGTAAAACATATCCAAACTTGAAGCAAGCTGTTAGAGTTTTGAAACCTTTAGCAAGCTGTAGAACTATAAAAAGATGGATTGATGAAGGGATAACACCGGAAGAAGCTTTCAGTAAAATACCTAACCCTGGATATGCAAAAGGACTAATATACTTAATAACTAATAAAGTCACTAATAAAAAATATGTTGGTTTAACAGTACAAACCTTAGAGCGTAGATGGAAAAATCATATCGAACAAGCAAATGCAAATCATATAAAAAGTGATGAATCTTTACATAGTGCTATAAGGGAATATGGAGAAAGTGTTTTTCATATTGAAGTGATTGATAAGGGTACGACAAAAAGAGATTTGGAATCAAAAGAGCGTAAGTGGATTGAAGAATTAAATAGTTTAGTTCCACATGGATACAACATATCTAAAGGAGGAGTTAGTGGTGGTTCTCATAAAAAAGCTACTGTTGTAGATAATATTCATTTTGAAAGTGTTAAATCTGCTGCTGAGTACGTGGCAAAATCAAGAGATATTTCTATTGCAGCAGCAGAGAAAAGAATTCATACGGGTAGAGTAAACGCAAAAAAACCAGCAAAACCAGGGCAGAGTTTAGTTAAGACCAAGGCTTATAAGGCATGGAGTAGAATAGTTCATGGTACTATAAATCCTAAATCTAAAGAATATATACCTGGTGTTACCATTTATGAAAATTGGCTTAACTTCAGTAATTTCTTTCTAGATGTAGGGGATTCACCAAAAGAAGGTATGGCTTTTACTCGAATTGATAAGAGCAAAGGGTTTTTTCCTAGTAATTGTGAATGGTTAACGAAAAGTGAGGCTAGTAAAATTAATGCAGCATATATGAAAAAAACAGGTAGACTTACTGGCAATAAAAGAAAAAAGTTGATATAGTTGCCAAATTATCTCAAAGCAACTGACTTGTGTGACATCTTTAATTTAAACTGTTGTTCAAGGTGCGCTAAATTTATTGCTAAACCCTTCTTTCAATGCATAAGTTGTTACTTTGCATTATTCACATAAATTTATAACGGTAAATATTCGACATGATTTATAAAATCTTCGTAATTACAAGCTTTAGCAATAATTTCTAAATCTCGCACGCAGTCTCCAATAGAAACACGTAATTTGTGCGCGTAGATAACACCAGAAAATTCTTTTCCTTCTATTTGACGACGGGTTGCTTTACTCAAAAAATCGTCATCTTGTGAAAACAATACCCGGTTTAATTCATTTGCCCGCTCAAATATAATTTCATCTGGATAACCTGTACGTTTATCTTCCTGTACGGTAAGAACATCTACACCACGTAGACGTAAACCAGTTGTCACCTGTCGCGCAACATTTTCATCAATATAAAGGGCTAAACTCATTTTATTAACCCTTGCCTTCTTAACCTTTTAGAAATTGCTGATTCACCTCCCTTTTGACGTAAATTATCTACATTTTCCAAGCGTCTTTGCATATCAGCATCAACCAGTTCTTTATTATCCCAGTAATAAGCTAATGCTGAATGGATTTGACTCATTGTTAAATGGGGATATTGAAAATGCAGTTCTTCAGCACTCCAACCGTAAGCGTAAACCGATGTAATTATTTCAACTACTTTCATCCGAGTTCCAATGATGAAAGGTACATTATTTTCATCAAATTCGATATATTTATACCCAGTATTTGTTGCTTGAGTCATAGTTATTATCCATTAATATTTTATATAAATTATACCTGCAAAAACTCATTGTTTCAGCCATTGTTTCCCTCACTCAACAAAGCAATCGCTTCTTCACACCACTCAATCCGATAAGTTTCATAACGGATACCGCAGCGCAAAGTCACATAAAGACATTTTTTTTGGTAAGAAAATTGAGAAATATCAGGAAATTCTCGCCGCTCAATTTCTTTATATTCAGACAATTTTTGCGAATGAATTTGATGATGTCTTTCAATTTCTTGCAAAATAACTGATTTAGAAACTAATTGAGATGCAATTACTTTAACCAGCAACTCTTCACGAATTGCCATCGGTTCTGCTGGTTCTAATAACCAAGTTTTAAGTTTTTCTATTCCTGCTTCTGTAACTTGATAAAGCTTTTTATTGGGACGATTTTCTTGAGGAATCAATTCTGATATTATTGCACCTTCTTTTTCTAATTTACCTAATTCTCTATATATCTGTTGTTGGGTTGCTTGCCAATAATATTTACTGGTTTGAGAAAATTTCTTCCATAAATCATAACCACTATAGGATTCGGAACCTAGTGTTGCCAAGATTGTGTGCGCTAGTGACATTTTCAGTGAGCAGTGAGCAGTTAGCAGTTAGCAGTGAGCAATTGTTCATCCATAGATAGGGTATGGATTATCGAAGTTTGATTGACATACTCAATTTATTTTATATACTATAAGCGTATACACAACTTGTTGTATATATAAAATTTGCATTTAATTATCTTTCTCTGCGATGAAATCATGAATCAGCAGTCTATCTCGGAAGTTTCGGAGCGGGTAAAATCATCTCGATTTACAAGATTACAGTTAATTTCGGCTAGTTTGCTTATCTTACTTGCTGGTGTGGGAATTGGTAAATTTAATGGGATTGAGGGAAATGACACGAGCGCTCAAGTACAAATTCAAGCTCAGCCGCTTCCAGTTAAAACAACTCAAATCCAACTAGTTCAAAATTATCAGACAGCGCAAAGCTATACGGGTGAAGTAGTAGCGAAGCGTACTAGCGAAGTTGGTTTTGAACGTAGTGGAAAGTTAATAGAGGTTTTGGTAGATGAGGGAGACAGGGTTAGTAAAGGAGCGGTATTAGCGAAATTGGATACAGCTAATTTACAGGCACAACGTCGCTCTTTGGTTGCTCAGAAAGCACAAGCAGAAGCAAGACTGGTGGAATTGAAAAACGGTGCGAGAAGCGAGCAAATAACAGCAGCGAGAGCTAGAGTACGGGATATCGAAAAGCAATTGAAATTAGAACGGTTAAAGAGCGATCGCCGAAAATATCTTTACGAGCAAGGAGCGATTTCGAGGGAACAGTTTGATGAAGTTGCTTTCAATTCTCAAGCTTTATCGGAGCGTTTGAATAATGCTCGAAGTGGTTTAGAAGAATTGCTTAACGGGACTCGTTATGAGCAAAAAGCAGCGCAAAAAGCCGCAGTTGACCAATTATCGGCGGAAATAACCAATTTAGATATAACTATTGCCAAAAGCACTCTAAAATCTCCTTTTTCCGGGACGATTGGACTTCGTACTGCTGATGAAGGGACGGTAGTTGAGGCTGGTAAATCGGTAGTACGTTTAGTTGAAGATAGTCAACCAGAAGTAAAAATTGGAGTTCCGATTAATGTTGCGAGGGAATTAATACCTGGTAGTCAAAAAGAATTAGAGATTGGGGGAAAAAACTATTCTGCTAGAGTAAAGTCGATTTTACCGGAAGTTGATACAGCTACTCGTACTCGCACAGTTATTTTACAGTTGGAATCAACTGCAAAAGTTTCTCCTAGAGAAATTGCTCGCTTCAAAGTTATTCAAAATGTAGCTACAGAAGGTTATTGGCTGCCGATTACCGCATTAGTAAAAGGCGATCGCGGTTTGTGGGCTTGTTATGCGGTTATTGATGAAAATGGTAATTCAAAAGTCGAACGTAGATTAATAGAAGTATTAGAAACTAACGGTAAAAAAGTTTTAGTTAGAGGGACAATTCAAGCAGGAGACACAATAGTTATTGACGGTACTCAAAGACTTGTTCCCAACCAATTGGTGAGTAAAAGGAATAGGGAATAGTGAGAAAAAGTAATGCTAAGAAAATTAAGAATCTTCTTTTTGCTGGCGTTTTAAAAGAGCAACTTCTTTCTCTAGCTTGGCTAATCTTTCTACTATATCTAAACGTTCTGTATCAGCAGATTGATGATAACCATAAAACTGATTGAATTTTTCCCTTTGATCTACTGTTAATTTAGCTACTTCTGTAACCAGATTTCTGATATCGTCTTTTAAGCTACTAATATCTTCTCGATTGTTTCTAATTAATTCTGTATTTTCTCGAATGTACCTTCCATTTTCTTCAATTTGTTGTGCATTCGCTGCGATGTTAGCTGTATTTCTGATTTGACTTTCTTGTATTTGTCTTTGAACGGCTAACATTTGTTCGATAGTGTTTTGAATTTCTTCTGGTGTCATAGTTAGTTGTAATAATCTTATTAATTAATAATATCAAATTTTAAAAGATAAATATAGTTACGCATTATTATCAAAACCTTGATTGGTGCGTTACGGCATTTTCAGCATAGTAATCTATATCTCAACACACCGGAGCCATAACACACCCTACAAAATACAAAAAATAAATATTTCCCAATGCCCAATGCCCTATCCCCAATGCCCAAATTATCATGTTTACTCTATTTTATCGAAATTCTCGTTTACTAATTCTCACGATTGTCTTAATAGCTGTTTGGGGGATTTCTTCTTATTTCACTTTACCAAGATTAGAAGATCCGGAATTAGTTTCTCGTACCGCGATAGTTAGTACTTTTTTCCCTGGTGCTGATGCTGAAAGGGTTGAAGCTTTGGTAACGGAGAAAATCGAAGATAAGTTAACGGAAATTGAAGAAATTGATAGTTATGAATCTACTTCTCGTACTGGTAGTTCAATTATTACGATTGAATTACAAGATACTGTCAGCAAACAACAAGTAGATTCAGTTTGGACGCGGATTAGGAATAAGCTGGATGAAGCCGAAGTCGAACTACCCGATAATATTATTGAGCCAGAATTAGAAGCAGCGAAAGTAAAAGCTTATGCTTTAATTGCTGGTTTGACTTGGAAGCAGGATAATAAACCTAATTATGCAATTTTACGTCGGCAAGCGGAGGTTTTTAAGGAACGTTTAGAAGCGATTTCGGGAACTGAGGAAGTAGAAATTTTTGGCGAGCCGAAAGAGGAAATTATTGTCGAGATTAATCCCGAAGCTTTGGCTAGTTACAATTTAACTGCAAGAGAATTATCACAACAAATTGCTCAAAGTGATTCTAAAATTTCTGCGGGACAATTACGCGATCGAGATAATAATTTATTAATTCAAGTTGCGGGAGAGCTTGAAACTTTAGCCAGAATAAGACAAATTCCGATTAATTTTGGCAGTCAAGGTCAATTTGTAACTTTACAAAATATCGCCACAATTAGTAAGGGGATTAAGGAACCATTCACTGAACTTGCATTATTAAATGGTCATCCGGCGGTGGCTGTTGCGGTTCACGTACAGTCAGGAAGAAGACTTGATTTGTGGTCGAAAGTCGCGGAGCAAAAGATTGCTGAGTTTCAATCAGAGTTACCTAAAAGTATTGGTTTACCGATTGTTTTTGCTCAAAGTAATTATGTTACTGAAAGATTAAATAGTTTAATTTTGAATTTGCTTTTAGGAGCAGGTTTAGTATTTGGTGTAACTGTAATAATGATGGGTTGGAGGAGTGCTTTAATAGTTAGTTCGGCTTTACCTTTATCAGTATTAATGGTGTTTGGTTGGATGAATTGGTTGAATATTCCTCTCCATCAAATGTCGATTACCGGATTGATTGTTGCTTTGGGAATTTTGATTGATAATGCAATTGTAATGGTAGATGAGGTGCAAAATGAATTACGAAAAGGAGTTAAAGCTAAAGCAGCAATAAGTCAAAGTATTAAAAATTTAGCGATTCCATTATTAAGTTCGACTTTAACAACTGTTTTAGCTTTTTTACCAATTGCATTATTACCTGGAAGTACGGGGGAATTTGTGGGAACGATTGCAATTACGGTTATCGTAGCTGTTTGCTGTTCGCTATTTATTTCTTTAACCATTATTCCTACTTTCAGCGCTAAATTGCATCGCTATCAGGATAGTAAAGAAAATAATCAATCCTGGCTGCAAAGTGGTATTTTTATTCCGATTTTAAATCGCTTATATCGACGCACCGTAAAATTTACAATTGCGAAACCAGTTTTATCAATATTCCTAGCTTTATTAATTCCAATTATTGGTTTTATTCAAGCTGGTAGTCTCGAACAACAATTCTTTCCCGCTGCGGATAGAGATCAACTTCAAATAGAATTAAAATTACCTGCATCAGTTTCGTTAGCGAAAACTCAAACTTTAATTAAACAAATTCGCAAACAAATTATCGATAATCCAGAAGTTAAAGAAGTTCACTGGTTATTAGGTAGCAGTATTCCTTCGTTTTACTACAACTTGACTGGTGGAAAAGAACAGCAAGCTAATTACGCTCAAGCTTTAGTACAATTAAATTCTCTTACCTCCAGCGAGCTAACCAAAAAATTACAATTTCAACTAGATAAAGCTTTTCCTTCAGCAAGAATTATTGTCAGACAATTAGAACAGGGACCACCTTTTGATGCACCGATTGAAATGCGGATTTATGGTTCAAATATAGAGACATTACAATCATTAGGAGAACAGGTTAGACAAACATTAGTACAGATCAAAGATGTTACTCATACCCGTGCGAGCTTAGATGAAATTCAACCACAAATCGAATTTCAAGTAGATGAAGAACAAGCACGTTTAGCAGGATTAAATCGGACAACAATTGCTCAACAATTAGATAATTCCTTAGAAGGTGTAATTGGTGGTTCAATATTAGAAGGAAACGAAGAATTACCTGTCAGAGTTCGTTTGGGAAATCAAGAACGAGGAAATTTATCACAAATTACTTCTTTAGATTTATTAGCGAATTCTCGTAATAATCAAGGAAATAATCCCCTTGCTGCTGTTCCCTTATCTTCCTTGGGTAAAGTTGAATTAAAACCAGAACTTGCTCAAATTACTCATTACAACGGACAAAGAGTTAACACAGTTCAAGGTTTTCTTAATGCTGGAATTTTACCAGCAGAAATTTTAAGTCAATTTAAAGCCAAATTAGAAAATAACAAATTTACCTTACCTCCCGGTTACAAATTTGAATTTGGTGGAGAGCAGGAACAAAGAAACGATGCTGTAGGTGGTTTGGTTTCCACTGTGGGAGTTTTAATTATTTTGATGATAGCGACATTAGTACTTTCTCTCGGTTCATTTCAACTAGCGGGTGTTATCGGAATAGTTGCTGTAGCATCATTTGGTTTGGGTTTATTTTCTATCTGGTTATTTGGTTATCCCTTCGGTTTCAACCCAATAATTGGTTCGGTAGGTTTGATTGGTGTTGCTGTTAACGACTCGATTGTCGTACTCAGCGCGATTTCTAACCATCCAATTGCAAAAACTGGAAATCCCAAAGCGATTCAAAAAGTAGTTTTACACTCGACTCGTCACGTACTAACGACAACACTAACAACCGCTATCGGATTTGTTCCATTATTGTTATCTGGCGGGGAATTTTGGCCACCTTTAGCTGTGGCGATCGCCGGTGGTGTGGTTGGTGCGACTTTGCTTGCTCTTTATTTCGTTCCTGCTGCTTATTATTTGATTAAATCGAGGTTGGGGAAGAAGGGAGTTTCGGGTAGGAGAAGTGAGGTTCAAATAATTAATTCAAATTAAATTAGATTAAATTAAATTAAGTAACTAAAAAGTTTCTACTCTGAAAATTGTGTTGGCTCTCTTCTTGAAAGATATTTAGATTTCGTTTTAAGAGAAAAAGGTTGGTACTGGTGCTGTGGTGAATAACGACTATTTAACTAACGCTTTCCGAAAAATAATCTTGTCGTCACCAGGCTTATAAAATTCCCGGATTCTCGCTTCTTCTTCGTAACCTTGCTTACAATAAAATTTCCGCGTTAGCTCAAAGTTTGGTAAACCAGAAGTTTCCACAAGTAACAAACGTTGACCTTTTTCTGCTAAAGTTTTTTCAACATAGTTGAGCATTAATGAACCATTTCCTTTCCCTTGATACTTGGGATGAACTGCAATAAAGTACAGATTATAAACTCCAATAGCATATTGTTCGGGTGCAAAATATCCAACTCCCACTACTCCATCATCGTCGCAAACAATCCAGGAATGCCCTTCCCCAAGACTACCGTCAAAATAACCACTTAGCATATCACCGAGTACTTCAAGTTCCTCCCCTTCAAATAAACCTATTGCATCAGCCAAGCTCATTATGGAATCTGTATCATCGGGTTTAGCAAGTCGAATTGTTGCTGTGGTAGTCATTGCTTTGTCTTTTACTTAATTGAACAATGATACAGGCAATTTTCAATCCTTCTGATAAGTTTTAATATTAAATCCTTCTTCTGCTGTCGGAGGTTGAAAGTATTTTGTAATCGCTGCAAATTCTGCTTCAGTAGTAAATGCTGTACCTTCAGGTTTATCTTGATTTCTGATTTTTAATTGCTGCTTACAAAGTTCATCGGATGCAATTATGTAATGCAGTAAATGATTAACTTCCACCGATTCAAATATTGAACGAAACCAATCGCGTTGTGATGGGGTATTTCCAGGAAAATCAAGAACGATTGATGTGCCTTGAGTTAAAATGTCTTGGATATGGTGAGACAGTATTGATTTTAATCGGCGAGAATATTTGATGTAATCATTGAATTCATTGATTTCTTCTGGATAAAGCAGTGATAGCCAAACATCTTCAGCCATCAAAATCGCATTGTTCTCTTTAGCTAATGATTTTGCTAAAGTTGATTTTCCGCTAGCCATTTTGCCACAGAAGAAGTGTAATGTTGGTTTTTGATTCATTTTTGATTTACTGTATTTTACAACTTGTTTATAATATATTTATCTCAATTTATTCATCAATATTCAAAAAATAATAATGCACCCCGAATTTATTTACAACCAGAGATACTGATAAAAAAAAACCGCAGAGGTGCGGAGGAAACAAAGGAAGAAATAAGAGAGAGATTTTAATTACTATGAAGATACAAAATACAGAATAAATAGTCAAAACTAACTATTCCGACATTGCCAATCTTAACTGTTGTTCTAAATCTACTAAATCAATTCCCAACTTCTCTTTAAGAATATAAGTTGCTACTCCTCCTCCTCTTTTAGCTTCTTCTAATATACCTAATAGCAAATGTCCCGAATTCATCCGCTCTTTTCCTGACTTATTTACTTCTTCACGAGCTAGTTCAAAAACTCTTTTCATTCTAGGAGCAAAAGGAATTTTTTCGGGAAGAGTTAGTTCTCCAGGAGTGCGTTTACCCAGCAATTTTACGATTAGATTCCGTACAGTTTCAAAATCGGCTCCCGCAGCTTCGAGAACTTTTGTGGAAACACTAGTATCTTCTGCCAAAAACCCGAGAAGAATTCCTTCCGTACCATAGAAATCATAATTTAGTTGACGAACAGAATCTAATCCTAAATTAATTACTCGGAGTGCATCTGAGGTAAAATTTTCATCAGATATAACTATATTTACCTCTTCAGCAATTGACAAAAATGAAACAGCTTTCAGTATGTAGTCAAATGTAGCGGTATCCATTACGCCCCAACTTGCTGCTTCTCCACCCTGCTGTTGATACGCTTTTACAAGAGACTCGTACAGAGGGCGATCGCCACGAATTAGAGTTTTCATACTCCACTGCCAAATCCTTGCTAGCTCTTGCACTGAAGGACTATTTAAATCTGTACCTTTGCTCATTTCAGCCCGTGCTTTAGTTATCAACTCTTGCCATTCCGGCTCCACATCAGGAAATCGTGCTTCAATGACTTCTTGTTGTTCCGGTGTAAAATATTGCTCTGACATCGTAATTGTCTCCATAACTTGAATAAGATTTTCAACCGCAACCGATTTAGTTATTTCCAATTCTCTGGCTACTCCGTTTAAACGTTCGAGTAAAGTATGAGATAAGGCGATTTGCTCTCGCATTCTGTCTCGATGTAGATTAATGACTTGGGAAAGCGAAAAATCCGGATTTTCCAAACACTCACGAATCTCCTTCAAAGCAAAACCCAACTGTCTAAGAGACAGAATTTGCTGCAACCGAATAATATCTTCGTCGCTATATAATCGGTGTCCAATTTCATTTCTATCTGAGGGAGAAAGCAATCCAATTTCGTCGTAATAATGCAAAGTGCGAATTGAAAGTCCCGTTTGTTTTGCTAATTCACCAATCTTCATCGCTTTAGATATCATCACCTCGGTTCCTTTTAACAGAGAAATGCCGTTGATGAATTCATCCTAGAGCCTGACGTTACGTGATGTGCAAGGGGTAATTTTATGAAGATTCATGCGAGCGTATGTACTATTTTTTAGATCGGGTTTATTCTAAGAGTTATTGTTGATATTAAAAATATGTTTAGCTATGTCGGAATTAACAAAAGCTTTAAATAGAATTTTAAATTGGTTTCAACACAACAAACCTTCTACAATCGAATCTCTACAACCAGGATTAACTATTGAAGAGATAGAAGAAAAAGTTAAAGATTTACCATTTCGATTAACTCAAGAAGTTTACCAACTTTATCAATGGCGAAATGGAATGATTGATGATGGAAGTTGTTTTTTTAGGTATTACCGCTTTCTTCCTTTAGAAGATGCATTAGAAGAATTAAAACTCATGAAAGAAGCTTGGAGTTTATCGCTTCCTTTTGGTTGGTTTGCTCTGTTTGAATTTGAGGGTGAATATTTTTCAGCAGTTGGTGCTGAAGAAAATACAGAAAATTCGCCTATTTTACATACATATCATGGGATTGATATAGCTTACAGAAATCTAACTAATATGATGCTTTATATTGCAGAATGTTATGAAACAGGTGCTTGTTATATAGGTGAATCAAGAATTATCGAAGAGAATGAAGTTACTGTCATAGATATATTACAAAAATACGAACCAGAGTCTAGTTCTATTTTTAAATCTAGAGATGAAACTATTGAAAATTCAGATGGTTCTAAAGTTGTCAATTCATATCATCCCGATAGCAATATTATTTTAAACAGTAGGATTTTAGATAAAAAAGGAAAAAGTACTGAATTAACTACATATTTTCAAGGAGAAATATCGAATCGTATTAAATGGAATTATCATATTGAAGGATTTCATGAATGTATATGTACAGAAAATTGGTTTAATGATTACGAAAAATGGGAAGAATGTTTTGTCGAATATCAACCTAGATGTTTAGCTGTCAAAATGGAAAGACGATATATTAATGGTGTTTTAAAAGAAGAAATTATCCATCCCGATAGACAGCCAGATAATTTTTTTTAATCTTCGTACTATTTATGGGTATTTTTCAATTTATCTTCAGCATATTATTTTTCATATATCATTCTCTTAAATATAATCAACAAAAACAAGAATAATGCACCCCTAAATTTAAATTAATTCGTTTGAAATGAGAGATTATGATTTTAAAAAACCGCAGAGTACGCAGAGAGCGCAGAGGAAGAAAAGAAAGAGAGAGATAGTTAATTGCTAATTGATAACTGCTCACTGCTCACTGCTCACTGTAATTCCACCATTTCTCTAATATTTCCTCTCAATCCTCCAACTCCTTTACGAAATTCTCTATCTTGCTTGCAAACTAACATTGGTAATCCACCTTTAGCAGCTAAAACAATTAAAGCGCTACGATTAATTTCTTGTTCTGGTAAGCATTGAAAACGGAATTTTTGCAGCAATATTGCTAATATAATTTTGATTTCCATCATCGCAAATCCGGCTCCGATACATTTTCGGGAACCGGCGCTGAAGGGATTATATGAAAAGTTATCTACTTCTAAAGTTTCCCAACGTTGGGGATTGAATTTCTCTGGCTGCGAGTAAATTTCGGGACTGTGATGAGTGTGGTAAATACTTACCCAAACTTCGGTTCCTGCTGGTAATTCATATCCTTCTAACATGGTTGGTTGGGATGTAACCCGAGCATTCCAAGGTACTGGAGGTAATACTCGCATACTTTCTTTAATTACTCGCTCTAATAACGGTAACTGCTGCAATTGTTCAACTGTAGGTGCTTTTCCCTGTAATACTCCTTCGAGTTCATCGAGTAAATCGGCAGCAACTTCTGGGTGTTGGGAAAGTAAAAATATTGTCCAGTTTAAAGCATTAGCGCTGGTTTCGTGTCCGGCAGCAAATATTACACTGACGTGTCCGAGTAATTCGTCTTCGGTTAATGTCATTCCGGTTTCAGCATCTTTTGCTTTGATTAACATCGAAAGCACATCTCCGGTGTCAATTTCTGTAGCTTTTTTAGAACGAATTATTTCTCTCATATCCTCGTCTAATTCAGCCATTAAAGTCATCATTCGATGGAAAGGAAACCCCGGTAAATCGAAAGGTAAAACCATCGTCATCGGATTACCTAATAACATCCCGATTTTTTGTAAAAGTGCAGCGCTTTTACTACCTTTTTCTCCTATATCAGCACCGAATAAAGTTTTGGTGGCTATTCTCAATGTCAGCAATCGCATTAATTTAGCGATATTTGTGACTTTATTTACTTCTATTTGATTGGCGATCGCGTCTGTAATTTCCACGAAAGTATCTCGGTAAGACTCGATACGTTTCTGATGAAAAGCTGGCATTAATAACTGACGATGACGACGATGAGCATTGCTATTAACACCAAACAAACCCACACCAAAATGCTTCAAAGGCTCCATGCGCGGTGATTCATCTCGTCTGCTATAAAGTCCACCAGTTAAAGGAAACTTATGATAAATTTCATGTTGACTCGTAACAGCTTGGACATTTTGGGCACCATAAGTAAAAACAGTACCAGGGCAATTCGGTAATGGAGAGTAAGTATTAGTACCACCACCACGAGCAAGAGAAACTAATTTGCCGTATTTGTGGAATAATTGACTAGTAAAACCTAAAGAATCTCCAACAAATTTAGATAATAATATGGTGCGTCCAAATAATGGTAAAGGTTGAATACCGGGAACTGTTAATTTAGTCATTGTATTTGTAAAAAAAAATTGTTGTAATTAAATGAATGCTAATATTACAGTGGAATTTATTATGTTTAAATTTTACTTTTAGAACTAAAACCTCATTCTGACAAGAATCGAACATCCCTCTCCTTATTAATGAGAGGGAAATAAAAAACTGTCTACTATTTTTATTAAATAAATAAATTCTCAGTCCTATTTATAGGACTTTTGCTATTAGCTTGGGGTTTGCAACCCCAAGTGTGTTAAAACAACAACAAATAACTATGAATTTCAGCACACCTCTATACAACCTCAACCCCTTAAATCGTTTCTCCGATAAAGCAGAAAATTACACAAAATACCGTCCTAATTATCCAGATACAGTAATTGATAAAATTCTGGAAAATTTAAATTTAGCAAATAAACTTTTAGCGGCAGATATTGGAGCGGGAACCGGAATAGCTGCGCGTCAATTAGCCAATAAAGGTGTAAATGTAATTGCCATTGAGCCAAATTCAGCCATGAGAGAAGCTGCTGAAAAACATCAAAATATTGAATGGAAAGAAGGAACAGCAGAAGCGACTAATTTACCCGATGCGTCAGTTGATTTAATAACTAGTTTTCAAGCTTTTCACTGGTTTAATCCCGAAGCAACTTTAACAGAATTTCGCCGCATTCTCAAACCACAAGGAAGATTAGCAATTGTTTTTCAAGATATCAATCGCGAAGATGAATTTACACAAGCTTATGGAGAAATAATTAGTAAAGCTGCAAATAATCGTCCGCCAACAGATTTTAATTCTAAAATTGAACCTGTAAGAAAAAGCTCGGATTTTGAATATATTGATTGCTATAAATTCCCTTATAAACAAAAATTAGATTTATCAAGTTTAATTGGTCTAGCTAAAAGCGTTTCGTTTATTTCCTCCGAAGAAACAGTACAAAACCAACTTGTTGACGATTTAAAAGATTTGTTTCAGCGCTTTTGTAATTCAGATGGTTTCGTTTATCTTGTTTATCGTAACAGCGTACATTTGGCTTGTTCGTAGTAAGGACTTTAGTCCTTATATTAGCGATAAATCGCTTACTACGAACCAATGCTTGATTGCATTAGTTTAATGGGTTATATATATTTTTTAGTGCGAGCATCTTGCTCGCTCGATACTACTAGCGAGCAAGATGCTCGCACTACCTAATTAAAATGACCGAAACTAACAACGAACTAACGCCATTACATACACTAAACCCATTAAATCGATTCTCCGATAGAGTCGAGGATTACGTAAAATATCGTCCCAGCTATCCGAAAGCAGCAATTGACAAAATCCTCGAAAATTTAACCTTACCAATTACAGCAGCAGATATCGGTGCAGGTACCGGAATTGCTTCAAGGTTATTAGCTGCTCGTGACATAAAAGTAATTGCAATCGAACCAAATACCGAAATGAGAAACGCTGGTATTAGAGATAATACAACTTCGGTAGAATGGAAAGATGGTACCGCAGAAAAAACTAATTTACCAGACGCATCAGTTGATTTAGTAACTTGTTTTCAAGCCTTTCACTGGTTTACTCCCGAACCAACTTTATTAGAATTTCGCCGTATTCTTAAATCAAAAGGAAGATTAGCGGTAGTGTGGAATTTTCGCGATCGCAACGACGAATTTACCGCAGAATATAGCAAAATTGTCCGTGAAGCATCAAAGCATCATCCAGCAGAATCGAAAATGAAATCAACGGAACCTTTAACAGAAACTGCTTATTTTAATAACTTTCAAGAATATACTTTTGTTTATCAACAAGAATTAGATTTCACTGGATTAATTGGACGTGCGATGAGTGTTTCTTATCTTCCTAACGAAGGGAAAGCTTACGAAAAAGTTGTTAATGATTTAGAGAATTTATATCAGCATTTTAAGAATGAACAAGGTTTTGTTTATATGACTTATTCTACTAGCGTGCATTTGGGAGAAGCAAATTAACAGTATTGTCGAATGATTTATGTCACTTCGACTATAATAAAATAAAGGCTTTAAACGCAATTATTGTATAATTTCGGAAAATAAAAAATTAGAACTGCTCTAAAGCTAGAAAAGGTAGAAGGGTAAGCAAATATCCTTCCCTTCCACGCAAGGAGCCTTGGAATTTTCATCTTTGCTATCTATTAATAGGTGCAAGTCAAATCAACTTATGCAATTAGGAGTTAGAAGTTAAAGAATTTTGGATTTTAGATTTTGAGAAAATAATCGATATTTTCTTTCTAACCTCTTTCCTCTGCGCTCTCTAAGGCTGAAAAGTTGTTCTCTTCGAGAAAGCCTCCGGCTCACATGGGGAAAACCACGCCAGTCCCCTCAACGGGGCGCCATTTGCTACAACGCGGCGGCAGTTGCTACAACGGAGGGAACCTCCGCAACGCACTGCCTTGGGAACCCGCGCAACGCAATGGCTTGGGAACCCCCGCACGGGGCTGGCTCCCCAAGCACCACACTTTATGTCAAGCGCGGACACGCGCTCGCCGCACGCAAAGCGTGAACGCTAACGCTGCGTCTGTGCGGTTTATTAATTCTTAAAACCATGACTAACAACGAAAAACCAAACCCACTTTTAAAAGCAGAAACAATCAAACAACTTCCCCAACAAAAATTTTCCCATCCATTTAATCCCAACTCAGAAATTAGCGGAGTATCTCTAAGCGAAGCAGTCGGTTTACAAAGAATAGGATTTCACCTAGCAAAAATACCACCAGGAAAAGAATCATTCATCTATCATTCTCACGAATTTGAAGAAGAATTTATTTACATCCTTTCAGGAAAAGGTATAGCGGAAATAGACAATCAAGAATTCGAGATAACAGAAGGAGACTTCATGGGTTTTCCTACTCCTTCCGTTGCACATCACTTACGAAATCCTTTTGAACAAGACTTAATTTATCTCATGGGTGGAGAAAGACGCGAATATGAAATTGCTGATTTTCCTCGTTTGCAAAAACGAATGTTTCGTAACCCTCAGCAAATACAAATAGCTGAATACGATAACCTCAAACCATTCATGTAAATAATTTTTCTCTGCGCTTACCTCCGCGCCCCTTTGCGTTAAAAAAAAACAATACCCGAAAATTTACTGAACGTTAGAACTACTTCATTAAGCTATATTTTAAATTAATAAATAACTTTTAATCCTGAAATCGAAGTTTTTAAAAACCTCGGTTTATTTCGTTATATATAATAAAATGCAAAAACAAAAGAATAAATTTACTCACCTTACTGCAATAGAAAGGACTAACTTATCATATCCAGCAAAATTTTTATTAAACCAAGAGCTATTACAAAGCAAAATATTAGATTTTGGTTGTGGTTTTGGTAATGATGTCAAACTACTGCAACAAAAAGGATATGATATTACAGGTTATGACCCTTATTATTTTCCCCAATATCCTCATGATAAATTCGATACAATAATTTGTTTCTACGTTTTAAACGTTTTATTCCCAGAAGAACAAGCCAATGTGCTAATGGAAATATCCCATTTATTAAAGCCAGGAGGAAAAGCTTATTTCGCCGTCAGAAGAGATATTAAAAGAGAAGGATTTAGAGAACATTACGTCCATAAAAAACCGACATATCAATGCAATGTAAAATTACCTTTCAATTCAATATACTTAAACGAAAATTGCGAAATATACGAATATATTCATTATAATTACCAAAAACATTCATCTGATAACTGCATATTTTGCAATCCCCGTAAAACCCTGACATTACTAACCGAATCAGCAACAGCATATGCGATACTTGACGGATATCCTTTAAGTAAAGGACATACTTTAATTATTCCCAAACGTCACGTCAGTAACTATTTTGAATTACCATTTAAAGAACAATCAGCTTGCTGGTTAATGGCTAATAAAGTACAAGAAATCATTGAAAAAGAATTTGCACCAGATGGTTTTAATGTCGGAATGAATATTAATAGAGATGCAGGACAAAATGTCATGCACGCCGGAATTCATGTGATTCCTCGCTATAAAGGAGATGTTGAAGGTGCTAGAGGTGGGATACGAGGTGTAATTCCAAAACGCAAAGTGGCGCAAAGGTAAACGCCGAAATAATCTGTCTCTATCAAGCAATTTGAAGCGTACTAGGTTCCGGAATGGATTCACCTTCAGCAAGACACGCTTCCAAATACATTTCAATTACTTCCTCACCGCTACGAATCGCATCTTCACGAGTCTTGCCATGAGTGCAAGGCATAATAACGCGATGGCTAAATTCTGGGATGGTGACTAAAAAAAGTTGGTCTTCATCTGACTATTGAATAATCATACTGTATCGATTCATGAATCTTCGTCCTCGTTAAAATTTTCAAGTTGAGCTAATAACTGCGCTAAAAACTCAACTACCTTCTTCAGCACCATCGGCTAAGATTTCAACTATTGTACCAACTTGACCGCGTAATAAATTATTTTCCTGAAGATCCACACTCAACGCTACGACATCGAGTAAATTAAATTTTGTTGTCATAGAATACCTCCATATACTACAAAGGATATTCGTAGGCTGGGTTGAGGAACGAAACCCAGCATAATGTTGGGTTTTGTTATCTCAATCAAATCAAATACCCAATTAGTACTTCATCACATTAATTTTAAGGGGTGTCAGGGAGTGCGAGCGTCTCGCTCGCTCGTTACAACCAGCGAGCAAGATGCTCGCACTACGAATATATTACCTAATAAGATTAATGTAGTGAAGTGCTAGCTGCAATGATTAATTACTCTAAAAGTTAAATTTATTCTTGGTTGGACTTTCTTCGATGTTTTTGGAATTTGATGTTGCCAAAAATGCTGGGTTGTTCCTGTCATTAAAAGAAAGCTACCATTTGTTAACTCAACTTCTGATTTCAAACTTTTATCTTGTTTATGTCTAAAAACAAATCTTCTTGTTCCGCCAAAACTAACAGAACCAATTACAGGATTTTGACCTAACTCTGGTTCCGCATCAGTATGCCAAGAAATTCCATCCTTTCCATCTCGATAAAGATTTAATAAAACGCTGTTGAATTTTACCTTTGCAATTTCCTCAACTTTCTCTTTTATTTGCAAGAGTGTAGGTGTCCAAGATTCAGGCTCTAAATGAATCCCTGAGATTGTTATGGGGTTCGGTATTAGCTATTAAGGAGCGTTAGCGTGCCGAAAGATTAGCGCAACAGTTGAGGGCTGCCGGAATTGAATCTGAAGAATAACTCTCAAAGTTGAAGTTAAAAATAATCAGGAAGTAACTAAAATGAATAACTCAATAAACCTTGAAAAGCTTGAAAAAGCACGAGCAAATGTAATTAAAATTGTCCAAACAAGGTTTAAACAAGTCCCAGATGAAGTTATACAAGCAATTAACGCTATAAATGACAAATCTGTATTAGAAAAACTTTTTACAAATTCGATTATCGTTGCCGATCTTGAAGACTTTCAAAAAGTTGTAAAAGGTGTTATCTCTAAAAAGTAACTTAGAACTTTATTCAATTTTCTCTCATCAGTTACGCCAGTTAACTCATCTATGAGAAAAATATTGCTGCATTCGATATTAAACTACATATATGAAATGCAGCAATCAATATACCAAAAGACATATTTTTGCTCAAAATTTCTCTAAAATTTTTATTAAAGTGATATTTAGTTAATAATTAAAATATTTGTAGATAATGTTGCCCTTCGAGGGGATACTAACCTAACCTTAACATCGATAGCAGTTAATACTTGTCTGTTTGGAAGAAGAAACAGCTACTTTCTGCTTGATAGTATAAGCTTCCGTAATTTAATACCCACAAATTTTGTTAATTATGCTACTATTTTTTCGGCTTATTGTTACAAATATACAATTGATAAATTAAATATTCAAGTGATTTTTATCACTGCAATATTTTTGATATTACTTATACTAATTTTAAATAAATCAAGTTATTTTTTCACCAATTGGAGTATTTTATAGTTATCCAAAATAGCAAACTTCCGATTAAGCTGAATTTAACTATTTTATATCAAAAGAAAATCTATTAATTAACCTTTGTACTAAACTATGAATTCTTCCAGTTCTACATCTGATAAAATCCTAGTTGTTGATGATTCTCCCGATAATGTCTTTTTAATCAAAACCATTTTGGAAGAAGAAGGCTATGAAGTTAGTACGGCAGAAAATGGTTCTTCAGCATTGAAAATAATTGCAGAATCAACGTTTGATTTAATATTGTTAGATTTAATGATGCCGGGAATGGATGGTTATGAAGTAACAAAGCACATCCGAGGAAATGCGGAACTATCTTTTATTCCAATTTTATTAATTACGGCTCACGATTCGCCAAATGTTGCTCATGGATTGGATTTGGGGGCAGATGATTTCATCCGCAAACCAGTAACAGTAGATGAATTACTTGCACGGGTACGTTCGCTTTTGAGGCTCAAGCACAGTATTGACGAACGAGATGAAATTGCTCGTCAACGGGAAGATTTTGTTTCTCGTTTAACCCACGACTTACGCACCCCCTTAGTAGCAGAAGAGCGAATGATGATACTGTTTCTTGAAGGTGCTTTGGGGGAACTATCCCCATCAATGAATGAAGCACTTACCATCATGGCTCGTTCTAACAGCAATCTCTTAGCGATGGTAAATACTCTATTAGAAGTTTACCGTTTTGAAGCCGGACGCAAAACCTTAGCATTTCTACCAGTTGATATTTGTCAATTGATAGAGGAAGTAGCGAGTGAATTGACTCCCTTAGCAGAACAAAAAAATTTGGTAATCAAAGCCGATGTACAACAAGCTGAAAACGTAGATAAAGTAATGGGCGATCGCCTTGAGTTGCATCGCTTATTGACCAATTTAGTGGGAAATGCCATCAAATTTACCGATAATGGCTCAGTTACGATGTGTTTAGAAGCCAATCCGAATGATTACGGCGCTATTACTCTTAAAATAATTGATACCGGACAAGGTATTTCCTCCGAGCAACTAGCCACTTTATTTGAAAGATTTCGCCCCGGAAGTCACAAACGTTCGGGTAGCGGTTTGGGATTATACCTTTCTCGGCGTATTGTGGAAGCTCATCAAGGTACTATTAAAGTTAATTCCGAAGTTGGTAAAGGTAGTGTTTTTACAGTTACTCTGCCAATGAAACAATAATACGATTTTGGATTTTAACAACGGATGCGTTTCTTTTAGATTTTAGATTAGGAGATAAGAGTTAGGAGTTAGTTGCAAAAATATCTTCCCCCTCTACCCACTCTTCCCCCTCTCCCCCCTCTCTCCTGCTTAACAATCAAATTGAATTCCTACATATAATTAATATGTTTGCTGAAACAATCCACAAGCAACGCGATTTTTTTCACACTAGTCAAACTAAAGAAGTTTCTTTTCGTATTCAGCAGTTAAAAACGCTTAAACAAGCGGTTATTGATAACGAAGCAGCAATTTTTAATGCATTAAAAGCCGATCTAAATAAACCAGTTGTAGAAAGCTTTAATGCAGAAATAGTGCTAGTTATCAAAGAAATTGAATATGCTATAAAAAATATAAAAAACTGGACTAAGCCGAAAAAAGCAGAAGTTCCCTGGCAATTCTTTCCAGCTTCAGCAAAAATTTATCCAGAACCTTTAGGTGTAGTTTTAATTCTCGGTGCTTGGAATTATCCGTTTCAATTAGTTGTTGCACCTTTAATAGGTGCGATAGCTGCTGGGAATTGTGCCATCATCAAACCTTCAGAAATTGCTTCTCACACTTCTAATCTTATTGTTGAAATTTTTGAAAAGTATTTTGATAAATCATATTTAGCTGCGATAGAAGGAGGAGTAGAAACTTCTCAAACTTTATTAGCAGAAAAGTTTGATCATATCTTTTTCACTGGCGGTGCTGCTGTCGGTAAAATTGTTATGCAAGCCGCAGCAAAACAACTCACACCTGTTACATTAGAACTTGGTGGAAAATCTCCTTGCATTGTAGATAGCAACATCGATCTTAAAATCGCTGCCAGACGCATAACTTGGGGAAAATTCTTTAATGCCGGACAAACTTGTCTTGCACCAGATTATCTTTTAGTTGATAAAAAAATCAAAGATAATTTATTAAATGAAATAAAAAAGTGTCTTCAAGAATTTTACGGTGAAAACCCTGCTAAAAGTCCAGATTATGCCAGAATTATCAATCAAAAACAATTTGATAGGTTGGTAAATTATTTAAAATATCTAAAAAATGGAAAAATAATTATTGGTGGCGAAACAACTTCCGAAGAACGTTATATTGCTCCTACTATCATCGATAGCGTTTCCTGGGAAGATGCAATAATGCAAGAAGAAATTTTCGGTCCCATTTTACCAGTAATTGAATTTACAGATATTGCAGAAGCCATAAATATAATTAATTCTCAACCAAAACCCTTAGCATTATATTTATTTTCCCAAAATCAGAACCTGCAAAAACAAGTAATAAGCGAAACTTCCTTCGGTGGAGGCTGTATCAACCACACAATAATTCATTACGCCGTTCCATCAATACCATTTGGCGGCATTGGAAATAGCGGAATCGGTAGCTATCACGGAAAAGCCAGTTTTGACACTTTTTCTCACTACAAAAGCGTACTCAAAAAACCTTTTCTTCTAGACGTAAAAGTACTGTATCCACCATATGAAGGTAAATTGTCGTTACTAAGGCGGATTTTTGGATAGGGATGGGGAGATGGGGGGACAAGGGGATAGGGAGAAATTCAAACTATTAATTCCTCACTCCTAACTCCCAACTCCTAACTCCTAACTCCTAACTCCTAACTCCTAACTCCTAACTGCCTCAAAACCCACTGTATCGTTGCTCTTGAAATGGTTCGCCGCGACGATGATAACCGTTACGTTCCCAAAAACCTAATTCTTCACGATCTAAAAATTCTAAACCATTTATCCATTTAGCGCTTTTCCAAGCATAAAGGTGAGGAACTACCGATCGCATTGGGCCACCGTGTTCGGCACTTAAAGGTTCGTCAAATAGCTTAAAAGCAAAAAAGTTTTCTTCTCGTACAAAGTCTTCTATTGCAATATTGGTAGTGTAGCCGCCGTAGCAATGTTCCATGATATGAGTTGCTTTGGAATCTACCTCAATAACTTTCATAAAGTCAGTGACTTTAATTCCAGTCCATTTTACATCGAGTTTAGACCATCTGGTTACGCAGTGGAAGTCGGCTGTAAACTGGTTATGGGGTAGCTGCATAAAATCCGACCAGTTCCATTTTTTGCCTTTTACCAAACCCCATACGTTAAATTCCCATTCTTCGGTACTAACTTGGGGAGTTGCACCATAGGTAAGTACAGGGAACCCCTTTGCTAAATGCTGTCCCGGAGGAACCCTATCGCTATCTTCAGAAGTCGGTTTTTGAAAAAACTTTCCCAACATGGCTTGGTTAAATAATTTTTTTTATAGATAATAATATATTTTTTCAATAAATTATCGTATTACAAGCAATTTATAATTTATAGGCGCTGTTCCCTATTCCCTGTTCCCTCTTGTCAACTATTTTTTGCCCAACAGGATTTTAGATGATGGTTTCAAGCAAGACGGTTCTGTCTTATGTAACTCTTCAATAATTGTTAACCTAAAATCCTGTTGGAATTTAATAAATAGCTAATGTGGATTAAGAACGAATTACTCTTCGTCTTCTTCTTCCTCTTCTCCAGATGGGTAAACAAATGTAGAGCGTCCGGTCAAAATTGATTTACCAAGCGATAGAGCTTTTTCGGCTTCAACACTCGCTTTGTGTCTCCAGGTTGCTCGACGCTTATCCCGTTTGGATTTCGATGTTTTCTTCTTTGGAACAGCCATAAAATCAGATACCGTTTTTTGACAACCTTTTTATTCTAAGGCATGAATTGCCTTTCGAGCCGCCCTTTTTCTAGGGTTCGAGAGATTTAAAAGAATCTAGTCTTTTTAAGCTTTATAGCCCCCTTTTTTTGCAAGGGGGATCTCAAAGTTTGAAATACTTACGAATTCTTCTTGCTTCCTACTCCACTTCAACCTCAACTTCAACTTCTTCAACCTCTGGTATGGGGATTGGAATTGCTTCTAATGGTGGAGGAGAAACTTCTTCAATCTCTGGTGTAGGAATTGGAACTGCTTCAGATGGTGGGGGAGAAACTTCTTCTGTAGCATTGCTTTCTCCACTCGATGTGGAATTATTCGCACTTTGACCAAAAAATAGTAGCGTTCGAGCCATTTTGAAGTACTTTGCCCAACGTTGCGTATCTGGACGATTGCGCCACTGAGTACGACTGACATTTAATTCCAAAACAGGCGCGATCGCACCATAATTTTGTGCGGAAATAACTACCGATACATCTGTGACTAAAATATCTTTATCGAAACTACGTTGAGCCGCTGCTCTTGCTACTGCTTCTGCTCTTCGTAGCAAGCTATTGTAATTGTCTCCCGGTAAACGAGTAATTTCCAGATCGACTCTCGAAGTATAAGCTCGCACGATTTGAGGGGCGATAGTTTCCGATACTAACCACATTGGTGCTGCCATACTCAGCAAAAGTACGGCTGTCTTTATCCGGATTTTCTTTGTAATTGATGGCATAAGTGGAATGAATGTCTTTATTTTTAACAAGTTCTTGCCGACCATTATTTATAAACTCCTTCCAAGCGCGATAAATAAATGCACTATCAATAAAAGTGCTTTCCTTCGTTCAAGTAATAATAATGACTTACCATCTTCAAGTCTGATGATAATCACTTAGACTTATTCACATAGGTTAGCTTTGTTTTTTTAGCAAAGCAAATTACATTAATGACGCTGACGGTACTTAAAAGCTAAGAATTAGCAATCTAAGATTACCGTAAGTATATATATCTAGTTTCTAATAATTAAAAGGGCGCATGGCAAAACTATGGGCGATCGCTATTGGCATCAATCAGTATCAGTTTTTTCAACCTCTAGGTTATGGGAGCGCTGATGCTGAAGCTTTAAAAGATTTTTTAGTTGAACAAGCAGGTTGGACGGAGGAACAGTGTCTGTTGATGACCGATTCTTCGGTACCTATGGGAGATCAACCGACTCTACCCACAAAGAATAATATTCTTCAGTTAATCGAAGATTTAGCTGCTAATTCCTGGCAACCGCAAGATAAATTATGGTTGTTCTTTAGCGGTTATGGCATCACCTATGAGGGGCAAGATTACTTAATGCCCATTGAAGGAGATTCTAAACGGGTTAAAGAAACTGCTATAGAAATGCGCCAGTTGATGCAAACTCTACAGGTGGCTGGGCTATCCGTTTTACTATTACTGGATTTTAATCGTGCTTTTGGTACTAAGGCAGATTCTTCTATCGGGCAAGAAACTATTGAATTAGCTCAAGAGTTGCAAATCTCTACCATACTTTCCTGTCAACCAGAGCAGTTTTCTCATGAAAGTAGCGAGTTAGGGCACGGCTTTTTTACAGCCACATTACTGGAAGCTTTGCGTTACGGTAACACCAATAATCTGGCTAGTTTGGAAAGTTATTTAAGCGTTCGCACTCCCGAACTATGTCAGCATCATTGGCGGCCAGTTCAAAATCCCGTTGCTTTTATTGCATCCCCGCAACAGATTTTATTTGAAGAATTTGAACAAAAACTTGAACAAGGGCAAGTCAAAAAGGATACGGAAGTACCACTGAATGTTTTAGGTTCGAGAGAAACTTTTACAGCACGAGAAGCACCGAAACTCGAAGAGAAACCAGTGGATAATGATAATTTTTCACAAGTACAAGTAGTTACAAAAACTCCTATTCCTATGGCTTCTCCAGAAGTTGTAGAAAAACCAGCAAAAATATATAATGTTTCTCAAACTTCTCCTACAACCGATGAAAATACCGCAGAGAAAACCGAAACTAAAAATACAGAAAATGTAGAAGATACATCTAATAAATTATTTATGTTTGGATGTGTGGGAAGTTTAATAGGAGGTGGATTACTTTTGGTGGCTTTCCTTTACCAGCAATCTCGCTCTCAAATCAAACTAACGGTTGTTAAACCTTTACCAAGCAATTATGAAAGGGTAGAAAAACCTCAACCAGCAAAACCCCAAGGCAATAATTCCAATTCCCAAGAAACTATTCAAGCAGTGTTGGAATTAGAAAAAATGTCTCTTAATGCTAATCAAGCTAGCGATTTGAGTAAGGCGATCGCCATTGCTAAAAATATTCAACCAGGTGAAGCGGGTTATAAACAAGCCAAACAAAATATTAAGGTTTGGAGCGGTATGATTTTGGATTTAGCAAGAAATCGTGCTGAAAATAGAGAATATTTATTAGCAATAACCACAGCTGGCTTAATCGGTAAAGAAGAGTCAAATTTTCCACAAGCGCAAGCAGCAATCCAACGGTGGCAACTTGAATCTAAACAATATTTAAGTAATAAAACTCTCTTAGAAGCAGCCCAAGCTTTAATTAAACCTTCACAAGCATCTTCTTACAATCGTGCTATCGAAGTTGCTAAAAGAGTACCATCATCTGAAGCCGGTTACGATATGGCTCAAGCATCTATAGATAAATGGAGTTTAGAAATCTTACAGCTTGCTAAAAGTCGTGCTAATAACAAGCAATATACTTCGGCAATTACAACCGCTACTTTGACTCCAGAAGGTACAGCTGCTTATGCCGAAGCTCAAAAATTAATCAAACAGTGGCAACAAGTACAAAGCAACTAATTATCAACTCCATACTTCACTCTTCAATTTAACAATACTGCGAAATGTCTTCGCCACATTCATCAGCTAAATAGCACAATCCTCTAAAGCGCAATGCAACCACTTCTTCATATAAAGGGTTGAGCTTGCACATTGGAGGAATGTGGAACAAAGTTCTACCAAATAACTTTACATCTCGCTCAAACGGGCATTGAGCCGGAATTAACTTACAAACACGATGAGCAAATTGGCGATCGCTCACTTGGATATTGTCTACCCAAACCCGCAGGGGTTTTAAAATATCGAACCGAGGTTGTTTAATACCCGGATTCAATGACTGAGTTGAATTTGCCGTGCTTTCTTGTTCTTGATTTATTGATACCCAGCTTGCCAGGAATATCTTTTTTGTGGTATTATCGAATACCTTCATTTTTATTTCCTCTAATCCTTGGAGGGTAATTAAGTTAAATTAACGAACATCTACAAAGGGTAAATTAACTTTTGTGAGAAGCCTTTTACCCTGACGAAGATTTCATTTATTTTGTTCGATTGCTTCCTTAATTGAAAGCTGTCCTTTGCTACGTCAAGTTAAGCGCAATTTTGCTGAAAGCGAAAGTGTGATACTTCTATCTTGTCTATAACTTGACATACTTGAAATTATAGTAAAGTCATCTACCTATGGACATATTGTAGTGTAACATTTACAAAATTTAATACAAAACATTTTTATCAGTGAAATTGATAATATGCTTTGTGCGAAAGGCTATCCAAGGTTAGCGTAGACTGCTTAGAAGTGGCTAGTGTTTAAATCACATCAAAGAGTCGATGTGAAGAAGTTTCGTGGCGTTAATCAGTATTTATGGCTGATAAAGCTTGATTATCGTCTTTTTCGGCTAATTAAGGCGAAATATGATATGACTAACTATTTAAAAAGTAAAAAAAATAGTTGTTATGGCTTTAAGGTATTGCGCCTGTTGCGAAGCATCTCAACTGGATTATTTGACTGCTTTAAATCTTATATTCACAATCTAATATTTTTATTAGTTCTCGAATATACCTATTACGGGACATTTAAACCCAGTTAGCTATTGATCCTAGATTATTTTGTTTAGATAGAATTTTTACAAATCAGCAAGATTTTTTCTACCCAGGTGTAAGTGCTATTTTTGAATATATTTACTCTGAGGACTTTTATTATTTGCTTTTGACGGCTGTGTTGAGGAGCGGAAAATTTCTGAAAAATTATTGCAATTTTTACTTCGATAAAACATATTTATGATGGGACAAAAACATTGTCCATGTATAGCACCAGCTAGAAGTCTTTGCTACAAGAGCTTGTAGTTATATTTCACCATTAGAAATCAAAAATTATTTGTAGTTGCACTGTCTTCGCTTTGATTACGGCTTACTCCCAACACCCTTGATTTGCCTATCTTAAGAGCGAGACAGGAGTAAAAACTAATAAAATCCCGCTTTCTATAAAAAACAGGATTTTAATCTAAAAATAAAACTTTTGTAGAGACGTAGCAATGCTACGTCTCTAATAATGTGAAATAATCACATTTTTCTGCCCGTAAAGAGACTTTGATAAAACAATGTCCCTTCTTTGCCATTCCTCAAAAACTTACGACGCAACTTGTTGAGCAGCAGTACGAGTACGTCGTCTTCTACCATCAGAAGCTGACGCTGGTGGTTCATCTGGAATCTGCATCAACAAAGTAACCGTAGGCTGACATCGTAATTCTCGTCGCAAATTACGTGCCAAATCTCGTTCTATTACTTCTTGCAAACCACCCCAATCAATGTCTGGCTTTTTACCATTCAGAGGTTGACCAAATTCTTGCCAACGCAACGCCAGTATTTCTTCAAATCGCTGCTGTACCCATTTGTGTACCATCGATTTTTCCATGCTGGTAACTACACCCCGCAAATGAATCTCCGGTTTCGCCAACATCTTACCGTTCCAATCAACTGCTGCTGCAACGGTAACGATACCTTCTTCTGCCATGCGCTGACGTTCTAGCAATACTTTGTCGCTTACCATACCAGAACCAGAAGTATCTACTAATTCCAAACCGGATGGTACTTTACCCGCAACACTAATAGAATTTTCGGTCAATTCAACAATATTGCCATTCTCAATAATCACCATATTCTCGGCAGGAATACCCATACTTTGGGCTGTTTGAGAATGTTTAACTAACATTCTATGTTCGCCGTGAACGGGTAAGAAGAACTTGGGCTTCGTCAAAGCAAGCATCAATTTATGATCTTCTTGGCAACCATGACCGGAAACGTGAATTCCTTTGTCGCGTCCGTAGATGACGTGAGCGCCCTGCTGCATTAATTTATCAATAACCCCTACCACTGCAATGGTATTTCCAGGTATAGGATTAGCTGAAAATGCAACTGTATCCCCTTCTCTAATTTTGATATGAGGATGTTCTCCCCTAGCAATACGGGTCATCGCCGCCATTGTTTCGCCTTGAGAACCAGTAGTTAAAATCAATACCTTGTCATCTGGCAAACTACGAGCGACGTGCAAAGGTTGAAATAACTTATCTTCACATTTAATGTAGCCAAGATTGCGAGCGTGGGCAATTAAATTCAACATTGAACGCCCAACTACAGATACCGATCGACCATGCTTTTGCGCTAACTGCAAAATCATATTGATGCGATGTACTGAAGAAGCAAAAGTAGTAAAGAAAAGTCTGCCTTCAGTTTGGAGGATAATTTTTTCTAAATTAGGATAAACTGAACGTTCCGAAGGAGTAAAACCAGGTACTTCTGCGTTCGTAGAATCGCTCATCAAGCAAAGTACACCTTTTTCACCATGTTCGGCTAACCGTTGCAAATCAAAGTGTTCGCCATCTACTGGAGTATGGTCAACTTTGAAATCTCCACTATGAATCACTACTCCTAATGGTGTATGTATCGCAACCGTAAAACTATCGCAAATACTGTGAGTATTGCGGATATATTCTACCAAGAAGTTTTTACCAATCCGCACCATATCGCGGGGCTTTACAGTTTTGAGTTCGGTGCGATCGCTAACTCCAGCTTCTTCTAGTTTGCGCTCTAGCATTGCCATTGCCAATCTAGGACCGTGAATCACGGGAATGTCAAACTGTTTGAGGTGAAAAGCAATACCGCCAATATGATCTTCATGGCCGTGGGTAACAACCATACCCTTAATTTTGTGACGATTTTCTCTCACATAAGTCATGTCTGGTAAGACAATATTGACTCCATGCATTTGCTCGGTAGGAAAAGCTAAACCAGCATCCAGAAGAATAATTTCGTCTTCATACTCGAAAATACAGGTATTTTTTCCAATTTCATGCAGTCCGCCCAATGGAATAATTTTAAGAGCAGAAGTTACTTCTTTCTTAGCCATGTTTTTCCTTAGTTAATAAATTAGTTGGATTTTTCTTTTCAGTTAAAAGCTTGATTAGAGTTTTTTATAAGACAACTTTTACTGGTTTTTTTACCTGCATAATCTTTTTTTGCAAGATTATATTAATGTTGAATTGTGATTCATAACGGATTATACATACCGCTGGCAAAAACATTTATGACCGTCAATTGCAAAACAATAATCTTTAAAAACAAGCCTATTAACAACTATTATATGTATTATATTTTACATTATAATTGGGAATACATCATCTAAACTTTATTCAAATCTAATTCTTCTAACACTGTTTCTAATTGCTGAGTTAATTCAGATTCAGCTTCGTATAAAGGTAGACGAGTTGAACCAACGTCCCATCCCTGAAGATTTAAAGCTGCTTTAACCGGAATAGGATTTGCAGTTGCAAACAAAACTTTGAACAATGGAAAAAGTTTGAGATGAATATCTCTGGCAGCTTGAACTTTGCCTGCTTCAAATGCTTGAATCATCTGCTGTATTTGCGAACCAACTAGATGAGAAGCCACACTTACTATACCCTTTGCCCCAACAGATAACAAAGGCAAAGTCATGTAATCATCACCAGAGTAAATCTGAAATTCAGGTGGTGTCAAGCGCCGCATTTGACTTGCTTGATCTATATTCCCAGTTGATTCTTTTATACCAAAAATATTTTCTATTTCGGCTAAACGGGCTACTGTTTGAGGCTGTAAGTTTTGACCAGTACGACCCGGAACATTGTATAACAACAATGGTAACTCAGGTACGGCTTCTGCTATTGCCTGAAAATGACGGTAAAGTCCAGCTTGCGGGGGTTTGTTGTAATAAGGTACAACTTGCAACGAACCATGTACTCCCATTTTAGCTGCTTCTTGTGTAGCCACTAATGCTTCTTTTGTAGAATTCGAGCCACACCCTGCGATTACTTTTGCTTTTCCAGATACGGCTTGCAATACACATTTAAACAATTGATATTCTTCATCCCAAGTCATGCTGGGAGATTCACCTGTTGTTCCGCAGACTATAAATGTATCGGTACCGTTTTGAGCCAGATGTACGGCTAATTTTTCCGCTACATCGTAATTAACGCTACCGTCTTCCTTAAACGGCGTAACCATTGCGGTTATAACCTTTCCAAAATCTACCACCACTAAATTTACTCCTATTTACATAAAGGCAGTTAAAACGTTTATTAGTGGCTGTCTATATTTTGATAGCCCAAAGCCATTTCTTCTTCAAGGGCAAATGATACCTTATTCATTAATTTTTTGATCCTTAAATTAATATTGATTAATTAATAACAATTTTTAGCTTTAAGTTTTTTTGATAATTATTCTAATATATTACATAGAAGATTATCTTATTTCAGGATGCTAGCATATTCTTTTCTACCAATAATTCGGCAATTTGAACTGCATTCAAAGCCGCGCCTTTACGGATTTGATCTCCACATAACCATAGTTCCAAGCCGGATTCATGAGAGATATCTTGACGAATTCTTCCTACTAAAACGTCGTCTTTTCCTGTTGCTTCTAAAGGCATGGGAAAATAATTAGCTTGCCAATCTTCTATTAATTTTACACCTTTAGATTTACTCAAAATTTCTCTTGCTTCCTCTATATTAAAGACTGTTTCAAATTCTAGATTAATTGCTTCACAATGAGCGCGTAATACAGGGACTCTAACGCAAGTTGCAGTAATCCTGATATCTTGATTATTAAAAATTTTGCGAGTTTCGTTAACCATTTTCATTTCTTCCTCGCAATAACCTGCCGAGTTTAGTGGAGAATTATGTGGGAATAAGTTAAACGCCAACGGATAAGGAAATACGGAAGCTACTGGTTCTTTTCCTTCTAAAATATCTATACTTTGATTTTTTAGTTCTTCCATTGCTTTAGCACCAGCACCGCTAGCAGACTGGTAAGTAGCCACAACAATACGTTTGATCGGCTTTACTTTATGCAACGGAAATATACCCACCGCCATCAAAATAGTTGTGCAATTGGGATTAGCAATAATGCCTTTGTGATTAACTACAGCTTCAGGATTTACTTCAGGTACTACTAAAGGAACTTCAGGATTCATCCGGAAAGCGCTGGAATTATCAACTACCACCGCACCTTTCTCTACTGCTTTGGGTGCCCAAACTTTAGAAATAGAACCGCCAGCAGAAGCCAAAACCAAATCTACGTTTTCTAGAGCAGTTTCGCTTACAGCTTCAACTAATAAATTTTCTCCTTTAAAAGGTAGTTTCTTGCCTGCACTGCGTTCCGAAGCTAACAATTTTAGCTCGGTCAAAGGAAAATTTCTTTCTTCAAGTAATTCTAGCAATTCCGTGCCTACAGCACCAGTCGCTCCCAAAATAGCTACACGATAGGCTTGAGCCAAATTATTTTCCTCCTGTCAAAGGTACTACTTGCAATGATTCATAAATATGTTCATTCCGCAAAACCTTAATAGTATTTAAACCAATTTCGCCGTATTTGTAAATTACTTTTAATATCAGAAATAACTATATTTGTTCTCTACTTAATTTATTCTTTAATATTTTCTTACTTAAGACTTCCCTCATTATCGCCTACTTTACAACAATTATTAATTAAATTACCTACTTATATTTTATAAATAAACATATAAAGTATATATTATACACCATTATGGCTATTGTAAGCCGTATAACGCAAATTATTTATTGGGAATTAGGAGATTATAAAAACGGCATTGACTAGAAGGGTTGATGTACTATGATTCAGATGACCTGCCAAGAATAATAATGATATAATTCACCGGATTGCGCTGTCTTGTGTAGCTCTAACTCTACTCAGAGCATAAAAGCCTTCCTCCGACGGCAAGAGAGTTCTTATAGAAGAGTTTTGTTGAAAGGACTCGACGATATTACGGTTCCGGACTCCGGCATTGAGTGCAAATCCCACGAATATAATCTTGGGGCTGGCGATTAATATATCACCGTTCGAGGTCAAAGTTCAGCAATTGAACTGCGTTAAAAGGATTTTTCCCCATAAAGCAGGCATCAAAGCGCCTAAATTAAGCTCCGAGATTTTTTTGTCTTGTTGGAATTGTCAACAATATTAATTTCAAATTCCTTCGACAAGCGCGACGGATAAGACGTTCGCCCCCCCCTTTCAAGTAAAAAAAAGTAGCACAAAATAGAAACAAGTCTATGAAAGTCACCCAGGAAAAACTGCCAGCCAGTCAAATCGGTTTAGAAATCGAAATTGCGCCGGAAAAAACCAAGCAAACCTATGAAAAGGTAATTCAAAATTACGCTAGGCAAGCCAACGTTTCAGGGTTTCGCAAAGGTAAGGTACCTCGGCAGATATTGCTACAGCGCTTAGGAAAAACTCGCATCAAGGCCGCTGCGCTCGAAGAATTAATTCAAGATGGTATTGGTGAAGCAGTAAAGCAAGAAAATATTGAAGCAATCGGGCAGCCCGAGTTGCGCTCTTCTTTTGAAGAATTAATTAATAATTATGAGCCAGGAAAACCTTTAACTTTCTCTGCTGCGGTTGATGTACCGCCGCAAATTGATTTGGGCGAGTATTCGAGTTTGCAGTTCAAAGCCGAGGAAGTTACATACGACAGCGAACAGGTAGATAAAGTTTTGGAAAGCGAGCGTCTCTCAATGGCGACTTTGATTCCTGTAGAAGGTCGTCCGGCACAATTGGGAGATACTGCCATTCTTGATTTTAAAGGCTTTTTAGCTCCTGAAGAAGGTGCAGATCCTGAAGCAGAACTTGAAGTAATTCCCGGTGCCGAAGCTACCGACTTTCAAGTTGATTTAGAAGAAGATAAATTTATTCCCGGCTTTATTTCGGGAATAATCGGAATGAATCCTGGAGAAACCAAAGAAGTTGACGCTCAGTTCCCAGATCCTTATGCCAATGAAGAACTAGCAGGAAAAGCTGCTAGATTCACCGTGACGCTCAAAGAATTAAAGGAAAAGGAACTTCCCGAACTAAATGATGATTTTGCTCAGGAAGTCAGCGAATTTGAGAATTTAGCTGAGTTACGCAATTCCTTAGAAGAGCGGTTTAAGAAGGAAAGCGAGGATAATGCTAAAGCCAAAAAGCAAGAAGCTTTGTTAAACGAATTAGTTAAGCACGCAACATTTGACTTGCCAGAAACAATGGTTCAGCAGGAAGTCGATGCAATGTTGACTCAAACTGCAATGCGTCTTTCGCAGCAAGGTTTGGACATCAAAAAACTGTTTAACCAAGATACTATTCCCCAACTGCGCGAACGTTCTCGTGGGGAAGCAGTAGACAGGCTGCAAAGAACTCTTGCTCTGCGTGAAGTTGGCGAACGCGAATCTATTAAAGCAACTCCCGAAGAAGTAGAAGCCAGAAAAAAAGAAGTAATGGAAGAATATTCCGGGCAGGATGTCGATCCCGATAGAGTACAAGAAGCGGTTGAAAACGAATTATTAACTGAAAAAATAATCGACTGGCTCTTGGAACGTTCTCAGATTGAACTTGTACCGTCGGGTTCCTTGAATCCTCCAGAAACCGATACAGAAGAGGAAACTGTAGATTCACTTGAACAAAACGAAAATGATTCTGAGGGTGAAGAACAAGAAACTGTCTCTGCTACAGCACAAGAGTAATGGCGGTTTATAGCACTCAGCAATCGGTTTAAAATAAAGATATATGCTCAAAGCATTTTTGAGTAACTTTATTAATGGCGATAGCTGAGTGTTGCCGAAATCGAGTTTAAGTTTACGTTTAAATTGAAAACAGGGATGCACAAATTTTAGTAAAAGTTTTAATAAAAGTTAAAACTTTTAACAGTTATGTCTCAGAGCATGGCGATAAATTAATCTAAGTCTACACGCAGAAAATTTATATGAGGCATAATGGTTAACACATACTGTCTTATAGAAATTCGGTTATTGTTATAAACAAGCAGCATATGCTGTCTTTTAGCTACTGTTGTCTTAAAAGTAAATTATTTCTTTATGCTTGTATCGCAGTCGGGAAATTACCCAGTTAGTAGTTTGAATCAATTATCTATCTATTCGCAAAGCGATAGCCCCCAATCTAGTTCAATGCTGCCCACGGTAGTAGAACAGTCAGGTATGGGGGAAAGGGCTTTTGATATCTATTCGCGCCTGCTTCGAGAGCGGATTATTTTTTTGGGAACCCCCATCGATGATGCAGTTGCTAACTCGCTTGTTGCCCAGCTACTGTTTCTGGATGCCGACGACTCAGAAAAAGATATTCAAATCTACATAAATTCCCCTGGTGGATCGGTCACGGCAGGCATGGCAATTTATGATACAATTCAACAAATCCGTCCAGACGTAGTAACAATATGTTTTGGATTAGCTGCTAGCATGGGTGCTTTATTACTAACAGCAGGAACCGCCGGTAAGCGGATGTCTCTTCCGGATTCGCGGATTATGATTCATCAACCTTTAGGCGGCGCTCAGGGTCAAGCAGTGGATATAGAAATCCAAGCAAAAGAAATTCTTTATCATAAGTCTAAGTTGAATGAGATTTTAGCATCTCATACTGGTCAACCATTAGAAAAAATAGAAGCCGATACCGAACGAGATTTTTTCATGTCGGCATCCGAAGCTAAAAACTACGGGTTAATCGACCAGGTTATCTCTAGGCAAAATCTTCCCCCAGCAGGGGAAAACGTTACTAGTGTGAAATAAGAGGCTGGTATGACAGGTAAGTACGACTCCCATTTAAAATGTTCATTTTGTGGAAAATCTCAAGAGCAGGTACGTAAGCTAATCGCCGGACCGGGAGTCTACATCTGCGATGAGTGCGTTGACTTGTGTAACGAGATATTAGACGAGGAACTGCTCGATACTAATAGTGCAGCAGCTGCTTCGCAGCCAGCACCGCGTTCGGAGCCACCTCAGAAACGCCGTACCCGCTCTGCCAGTCTCTCGTTTAATCAAATACCTAAACCGCGAGAGATTAAGAATTACCTGGACGAACACGTTATTGGTCAAGATGAAGCCAAAAAGGTGCTTTCAGTCGCGGTATACAATCACTACAAAAGATTGTCGCTGATTAATAGTTCTAAAGAGAGCAGCAAAGATGAGGGTGAGGATTCAGAAGCAGTAGAACTTCAAAAATCGAATATTTTGTTAATTGGTCCTACAGGGTGCGGTAAGACTCTGCTGGCTCAAACTTTAGCGAAAATTCTTGACGTACCTTTTGCTGTTGCTGATGCGACTACCCTCACTGAAGCCGGTTATGTGGGCGAAGACGTAGAAAATATTTTGCTGCGACTTTTACAAGTTGCCGATTTGGATGTTGAAGAAGCGCAGCGTGGAATTATCTACATTGACGAAATTGATAAAATTGCTCGCAAGAGCGAAAATCCTTCAATAACGCGGGATGTTTCTGGTGAAGGCGTACAGCAAGCTTTGCTAAAAATGCTTGAAGGAACCGTTGCTAACGTACCTCCTCAAGGAGGACGCAAGCACCCCTATCAGGACTGCATCCAGATTGATACGAGCAATATTCTATTTGTCTGTGGTGGTGCCTTCGTAGGTTTGGAAAAAATTGTAGAGCAGAGAACTGGTAAAAAGTCAATTGGATTTTTGCAACCAGGAGAGGGGCAATCTAAAGAAAAGCGGGTAGCAGATACGGTGCGTCATTTAGAGCCGGGGGATTTAGTTAAGTTTGGGATGATACCCGAATTTATTGGACGGGTTCCAATGGTAGCGGTAGTAGATCCACTTGATGAAGAAGCGCTGATGTCGATATTAACCGAACCGCGTAGCGCTTTAGTCAAGCAGTATCAAAAGCTGTTAAATATGGATAGCGTTCAGTTAGAGTTCAATGCAGAAGCTCTCAAAGCCATAGCTCAAGAAGCTTACCGTCGCAAAACTGGCGCTAGAGCATTGCGAGGCATTGTAGAAGAACTGATGCTGGATGTGATGTACGAATTACCTTCCCGCAAAGATGTGAATGTTTGTACGGTAACTCGCGAGATGGTAGAGAAGCGTTCCACAGCAGAATTGTTGGTACATCCCTCTTCCCTACCGAAGCCTGAATCAGCTTAAATATAGTTAGGAATTAAAAGTTAGAAGTTAGGAATTAATTCTTAACTTCTAATTTTTTGTTTTTGATTATTTTGACAATTAATTTTTGATGCATGGCTTATATTAAAGTTCGTGGCGTAGAACATTACTACGAGTGGGTTAAACAAACGTCTGATGATTGGGAAAAACCAGTAATGGTGTTTATCCACGGTTGGGCTGGTAGCGCTCGATATTGGCAGACTACCGCTGAAGTTTTATCGGAACAGTTTGATTGTTTACTTTATGATATGCGGGGATTTGGGCGTTCTCAGGGCAAACCTATTGTTGAGTCACAGTCCCTTCAAGAAGAAGGAGAAGAAGCAATAACAGAATTAACCTACGAGCTAGAAGAATACGTTGAGGATTTAGCAGTATTGCTTGATGAATTGCAGTTGCAGCGCGTTTACATCAATGCTCATTCAATGGGCGCATCAATTGCGACTTTGTTTCTTAACCAGTATCAAGAGCGTGTAGAAAAAGCAATTCTGACTTGTAGCGGTATTTTTGAGTATGACAAAAAATCTTTTGAAGCTTTTCACAAATTTGGTGGCTACGTCGTGAAATTCCGTCCTCAATGGTTAGCAAAAATTCCATTAGTTGACAGAATGTTTATGGCACGGTTTCTGTATCGCTCTATAAAAACAACCGAACGTCAAGCTTTTTTGGAAGACTTTCTGGTAGCAGATTACGAAGCAGCTTTAAATACAATTTATACTTCGGTAAGCAAAGCACAAGCCGAATTAATGCCGCAAGAGTTTGCTAAGCTCAAAGTACCAACCTTATTAGTTTCTGGGGAATACGATAAGATTATCCCCGCCCAAATGGGAAGAAAAGCAGCAGGAATGAGCGAGCGAGTTGAGTATGTCATGATTCCTAATACGGCTCATTTCCCCATGTTAGAAGATCCGAAAACTTATTTGGAAACAGTCAAGGAATTTTTGCAATTACCCACGTTGCTTTCTGCGTGAGCGGATGTGGAGAGGGGGGTAGAGGGGGGAGATGGGGAGAGAAGAAATTCCAACCTTTGACCTCTAACCTTTAATATGCAGACTTTAATTACTCTTAACTCCTAATTTCTAACTCCTAACTTTCCATACCCTTCGATCCAATTCCCTCTTAACCCAATCCCAACTCTCTCTTGAGCAAGTTAATTGATTTACTGCCAATATAATTTTCACAGTTAACTAGTTTTGGTGGACGAATGATGTCTTCTATCGCTATTTGCATGGCACCTTGTACTGCTGAATAACTAGTTTTATCAGTACAAAAAATTAATTGTGCCCGCTTAACTATTGCCCCTAATTTATAGCTATCTTTGGGTTGGGAAGTCATCACCAATATTTCGTCCCCCCGCAAACCGTGGAGAATCACTTCAGTTGCTCGGAGAATTCCCGAACTAAGGCTGACAATGCCAATACAACTGTCTTTTGATAAGTTTTTAACAATATTGAATTCTTTGGCGTAATCGTGGATATCAAGAGGGATTACACGTACTGCTCTAGGTGCTGCAATAGCTTCTACTTCTCCGATAAAATATCGACTTGTAACAACCGTTGCCGAAGTAGTTTTATCTAATACAGCAGATAGTTCTTCGGTAGCAACTAACTGAACTGGTATTTGTAGCGTTTGTTCTAATTCTTGTACAATCAATTCCCCTGCGCCGATATCCTGAGTTGGGACAGCTACAAGCACCCGCGCACTACAACGCAACCGCCAATCAATTTCAGCCAGAAATATCTCACGGGCTTGATTGAGCGAACAACCTTGGGCAAGTAGTTCATCAAGTGCCTTTTGAACAACTTTGTATGCTAAGGGATGTTGTTTGAGAATGGGTGACTGTAACTTGCTACCGCCCTCATGTCCCTGAGCGCGGACGTAAATTCCCGAACCAGCCAGACTTTCTACAAGCCCATCTTCCTCCAATTGGCGGTAAACTTTGCTAATAGTATTGCGATGTAAGCCGGTTTGCATCGCCAACGCTCTGGTTGAAGGCAATTTATAAGCTGGGGGATATTGCCTTGAGGCGATCGCAAATCTAATTTGGTTGAACAACTGAGTTGACGCGGGAATTTCACTATCTGGCTGAATGCGGAATTGAATCATCACCTTCGTTTGGGGGGGTGCTAATAGCTTAAAAGGGAACTTGTAAAAATCGGTATAGTTGCTTGCGGGCGGGATATTTTATTTATACATCGAATTCGATCGGGGAAAGTTTTTTATCGTCTAGGTTGTTACTAATTGATAATTTGGTAGAGAGTTAACATGAACGTTACTGGCCTCCACTATATCTAATAATCACACCACACTGGTCAAAACTATTATGACAGACCGTGCAATCGACACCAAAACCGTAAAATTTAGCTCAGATTCAGTGCAAATAGATGCTTATGTGGCAAAGCCTCAAGAAAAAGGCAGTTATCCCGGCATTGTAGTATTGCAGGAGATATTTGGAGTTAACGACCACATACAGTCTGTTACCGAACGTATCGCGAAGGAAGGATATATTGCAATTGCCCCTGCGTTATTTCAACGACAAGCACCCGGCTTTGCTACCGGCTATACCCTCGAAGAGATAGAAGTGGGTAGAAATTACGCTTGGGAACAAACCAAAGCACCGGAACTGTTAAACGATATTCAATCGGCTATAGATTATCTGAAAACCCTACCCGAATTAAAAAAAGATGCATTTGGCTGCATTGGTTTCTGCTTCGGAGGTCATGTCGCATATCTTGCCGCAAGTAATCGTGATATAAAAGCTACAGCTTCATTTTACGGCGCTCGTATAACTACTAGCACTCCCGGTAGTGGGGCACCTACTATAAATGTTACTTCACAAATCAAAGGTATGCTTTATGCCTTTTTTGGTATGGAAGACTCCAGTATTCCTAAAGAGCAAGTAGATCAAATTGAAGCTGAATTAGAAAAATACAAAGTACCACATCGTGTATTTCGTTACCAAGATGCAAATCATGGTTTCTTTTGCGATCGCCGTTCTGGTTACAATCTTGAAGCTGCTGCCGATGCTTGGGAACAGGTTAAAGAATTATTTGGGCAGCTTTAAACATCTTGACCCAATTTCTAGGATATGGTGTAAGAGTTGTCATTAGTTACTAATCGGATAATTAAATTTTTGCAATTTGCCTTCTTTGTTTACGGCCTCAAAACTGTGTAAAAAAGGTGTTTGAAAAAAGAATTATTATTGACCGACTTACTTAACCAGTGATAACTAATAATTTGCTCTGACAAAGGGCGCTCTAAATCTTAATTCATCTTCAATTTGTTATGGAGAACGAAGCAAAAATCTCTCAAAAAGCCGGTACGTCTTTTACTATGGACGATTTTGCGGCGGCTTTAGAAAAACATGACTATCAGTTTCAAAAAGGACAGGTAGTCAAAGGGAAAGTATTCCAAATTGACCCAGATGGAGCTTATGCCGATATTGGAGGCAAGTCAAGTGCCTTTATTCCCCGTCATGAAGCGGCTTTGAGAGAGGTAATAGATTTATCAGAAGTTCTACCACTTCATGAGGAATTAGAATTTGTAATTGTCCAAGAACAAAATGCAGAAGGGCAAGTAACCGTTTCTCGCCGTCAATTAGAAATGAGGCAGATTTGGGACAAGTTGCTAGAAATGCAAGAAAACACCAAAAGTGTAGACGTGCAGGTAATGAATACGAATAAAGGTGGTGTTACCGTCGATCTTCTTGGTTTGCGCGGTTTTATTCCTCGCTCTCACTTACTTGAGCGCAACAATTTGGAAGCACTTAAAGGACAAAAACTCACTGTTAGCTTTTTAGAAGTTAACCAGAACACTAACAAACTTGTACTTTCCCAACGCTTGGCAAAAAGTTCTGCGAGCTTCAGTTTATTAGAAATTGGTCAGTTAGTAGACGGAAAAATCACAGGTATCAAGCCATTCGGGGTTTTTGTCGATCTAAATGGTGTTAGTGCCTTACTCCACATCAAGCAGATAAGCCAAAAATTTATTGAAAGTCTAGAAAAAGTATTTCAACCCGATCAAGAAATCAAAGCTCTTATCATCGATTTAGATGAAGGAAAAGGTAGAGTTGCACTTTCTACCAGAGTATTAGAAAACTTCCCCGGTGAAATGCTCGAAAGTATGGAAGAAGTTATGACTTCCGCCGAAGCACGTGCTGAAAGAGCTAGGAAAAAGCTTTTAGAGTCAGCTAATGCTTAATAGTTAGGAGTTAGGAGTTAGGAGTTAGGAGTTAACAATTAACAACTAACCACTAACCACTAACAATTCCTTATTATGGCGGTAGCAATTTCGGAGTTTTTGTAATATTTCTTCATTAAATGCAAATTTTATTGAATTAATTAATTTGCCCCATTCATATAACAAATTTTTACAAATGCTTTGCTTAAATTGGATTGCGAAGAATTGTGCCCACCATCTAGGAGCGTGTTTGTCATAAACAAAGTTATGTTGCTTTAACCAGCGTCTGCGCCATTTAGTTATTTCTGAAGTGGTGGGTGGCGTAACTCCTATGACTGGAGGGAAATCGGCGTAGCTGACAAATCTGCTCAAGCCCTTGCCGTGGACATAGACGACATATTGCCAGCATTCGACTACATAAATATCTTCAAATTTAATTTTAAACTTCAAACAAACTGCTTCTTCTGTAACGAATCGGGCTAAGGGATGGATTTCTGAAGATTTATAAGAAATTTTTGATTGTCTGATGACGAGCTTTCTTGGTTTGAGCGATGTTAACATGGTAGATGATTCCTGTAAACAATAGTAAATGAAAGCTGCAAGCAGTTTTAGATGAATCCTGTGTGCAGTAGTAGATGCATCAGTTAACAGACAAGCCCTATTGCAATTAGGAGGAATCTGGTGATGCAATTTGTTTTCGGGATTTTGTTTTTACTTTGATTGATTACCCTTTTCTGTTATTGTGAGGGTAATCATTTATTTTTGCTAGAATATAATATATTAAAGGACTAAACTTAATCCGTTGTCAAGAGGTTATGGGAATAATTAGGCTAAAAGTTAGAGAGCTTGCTGCTGAGAAAGGATGGACAATAAAAGAGGTTTCTAACCGTTCTGGAGTGGTTTACAGTACTTTAAAAACCTATGCCCGTTCGCCTGGAATGACGATGGTTGATTTCACTGCTATTCGGAAATTAGCTCGCACATTTGATGTGATGATTGAAGAGTTAGTTGAAGTTTTAGAAGAGTAAACTATTTGGGTTATCTTTTGGACAAGTAGATATTTAAATCACAAAGTTTGTCAAATTTATATAAATTGTTTGATTAAGTGAGATATGGGGATAATCAGGTTAAAAGTTAGAGAGCTTGCTGCTGAGAAAGGATGGACAATAAAGGAAGTCTCTGACCGCTCTGGAGTTATTTACAGTACTTTAAAAACCTATGCTCGTTCTCCTGGAATGACAAGCATCGATTTTACTGCTATCCAGAAATTGGCACGTGCATTCGACGTGATGATAGAAGAATTAGTTGAAGTGGTTGAAGAATAATTAACACAAAAAGTTAATCCCACAAAGCATAAAATAATCTCGAACTCACATCCGCTTCTTTAACAGTTTGAGATTACCTTACTATTCGTTGCTCTATATCAAAATAAAATTTTCTCGCAAATTGATTAAGAAAATTACTGTAAAGATTTTTTAACAGAAGTGAATACTACCAGATAACCTGCTCTAATTGCGAACAATTAAAAACTATACAAGTATAAAAAAATATAAAATGCTGTTTAGATTTACAGCGAATCAAGCAAATAAATCGCCTCAAAGCTATATCTACAGTAAATTTCAAGCAATTAACCACTAACTACTAACCACTAACAATTGTATCTTCTGACTGTATAACCACGGATGGTAACAAAACTAGTGGCGGGATATTTCAGGAATAATGCGGACGCACTCGCCTGAAATATCATGGTACTTTACACATTAGCGTTCCTCTGCTAAAGAGGGCGGTTTAACTCCGCCCCCTTAGCATTTTTCTTAGTGTAACTCAGAAATTTCTAAACATCCTCCCCATCTCCAATATCGCGCTTCGGTGGACGTTTGTAAGTAAATGTAAAGGTATCGCCACTAGTAATTACTCGCCGCATTTCATCATACATCGGATAATTCCCTACACCGCTCAGAGATGCCCAACCCCGTGCCCTAGTTAAGGCTACAAACAATTGGTTGCGGTGATTCATATCCGAATCGTTACGAGCAACTTTATCAAAGCCAATTACGTAAACCATATCGGCTTCGTGTCCCTTAGCGCGGTTGATACGAGACACTGTAACACCGTCCTCATGCCAGAATTTATCTGGGTCGTTATTAGGATATTCAGGATACAAATCGTTTAATATTTTAGCAGTGGGAATATAAACGTCAATATTTTGGTTTATTAAAAAATCGGCAACTTCTCGTTCTAGTTCTATCGCTTCGGAATTAGAGCCTAAAACTACTACTAAAATATCGCGACTGGGATTAAGACCATCATTAACAATATTGTCCATGATGTTCTCAGACAAAGCCGTTAATTCTTCTTCACGGGAATTGTAGGTTTTAAATTCCAGTACGGGTTCTCCCCAAAGTTCGGGGATTGGGTTGGGAGAAAATTGTGGCGATCGCACTATGGTAATTGGCTTACCAACTTTTCTAAAATCACCTTGAACTTCGTAACCGATTCTGTCCCAATCCTTTTTGTTGGTGATACCGGAAAGCATTCCGTCAGCACGCAACAAACCCATACCAATAGCATGGGCTGCGGTTAAAATTGGTCCCGGAGTCCGGTAACAGTGACGCATAACTTCGGAACGTTTGATACCACCGGGATATTGTGGCTGTTTGTTTAAAAGATTGCTTAATTCTTGACCAAATACTTCTTTAGCTTTCGGTACAACCAAGCTATCAAGACTTTGTGCTTCATCGTAAGCCCAAATTAAACGCTTTTCTTCTGGTGTTTCCTCGTTTGCAGGTCGTAAAGCTTGATAAGCCAACCAGTAAATTGCTTGCTTATCTTGATATTTCAAATTTTCATCAGCAACTAAATCTTGACCTTCATCAATCAGGATAGCGTCAAACATAGGCTCAACTGTTATTTCTTCCTGTAACCGCTTGCATAACTCGGCTAAAGCACGATTTGGTTGTCCTTGGTTGGTATCTATAACTGTTCCGCGTCTTTTACCGTGGTATTCGCAAATTGTGCTATATAAACCCGGTTGTTCCTTAGCACCCCAAGCATGAAGCACGCGCAATTTTAAGTTCGTTTTAGGGTCATATTGTAAATCTCCACCGCTAAAACGACGCATCCACTGGTCTAATAAAGCGATCGTTAAGTCATATAAAGAGCGAGTGAAAAACACCAAAGCAATATCCCAATCTGGGTGCTTCAAATGCATATGCGCCGCTTTTTGACATAGCAATACAGTTTTACCAGAACCCGCAATCCCGCGAATACGTTGGGGTCCGGGGGGAATTTCTTTACCGATATGTTCTTGCTGTAAATCTATTTCATATAGCTTTTGACGCAAAGCATCCATGACGCTAGCGCGAGTTTTACCGCTAACAGCAATATCGCGCTGAGGTTTACGAAGTACGGGAGTTCCACCAATTACCGAAAGCAGTAATTCCCAGTCTTTATCCTCTAAGTTTTCTCCAGGAACAATAGGAGAAGTTTGTTGAATGCGTTCGAGTAAAGCAGCTTTGCTTAACTGGTCTTCATTTAGGATTGCAGGACAATTGGGTAATTCGTGAAAACCTCTTTGCTGCCATTGTTCTTGGGTAATTAAAGGTAGTGCAACAATAACTCTACCATTGACTTTCCGCCAAATAGCCGGTTCTCGGTCGGTATATGCAATTAAGGCGCGTAATTGATTTTCTGCTAATTGAGATGGAGATGCTTGTGAGGTTCGGAAGTCTTGTAATAGCCAATTGTTATCGTTGATTTCGGTTATTTGCTCAATGGTAACTGGCAGAACTTCAATTACCGTTAAACCAAATTCGCGATCGACAACAAGAATATCGGGTTCCTTACGAATTTCGCCAACTTTTGAGAAAATTGGATATCGCCAATAGCCGATACAGTTTCTATCGGCAAAAGCATTTTTAACAGCGTCCCATATTTGTTGTTCGTTCGATTCCGTTCCGGATTTTATTGCTTCGGTCGTGATAAATTTATTGTTAGTGTCTTCAAAAGTCATTTGATATTTTTCGCGTTGAATTTGTTAGAAAGGATGAATCTTTGTTACGCGAAATTACCCTCATCCGATTGTGGATAGGGCTATATATTAAACCTGTCAATGCACCCTGTAAAGAAGTAACAAAAGTTTCATTCGTGTTGCTAAACTAGCATCGCTTCAGTATCTGCTGCCAGTGCAGATACACGGATGAAGGGTGATATTACGCTGTTTTTAGTATCCGGAATGATGCGGAGTTATTTTGAATAAAAATGTGATAAATATAGCTATTATACAAATAGTATTTATGATATTGAGTCTAAAGGTGGTACCTCGAATTTGTTAAAATCGCGAACATCGTAGGAGGTAGTTGATAATGCTTTTACTAGTTTTTTGTCAAGAGTTAATAAAGTAGCATCGGCTTGCTGTGAAAGTGCGACATAAGAAGCATCATAAGCAGAAATGCCATGATTGATAGAAATATTAATCGCATCTTCTATTAAAACAACGGTCGGAACGCTTTGTAGCTGTAAACCTTTGAGTGTAGCTAAATCGTTTGCAAGGTCAGCAGCATCGTAAAGATTTGCACGAATATATTTCCACAATGTATTTGTACATTCAATGTAAAACAAATCCGGGACAAAGAACTGATTCTTAAAATTGGCAACATGAGCCAGCAGTTGGTCTACTTTCGGTGATAGGGGGTCTGGAATAAAATGTTTGATGCACACACTTGTATCCAAGACACACCTTAAAGGTGTATTCATCGATTGCGGTCTTCTCGGATTAGTTCGGTACTATCGAGCCATTCTACATCAGTCCGACGACCTTCACGACGGCGACGACTTTCTTCTAAAAGATTTAATATATTTTGTCTTCTCCGTTCTTGCGCTTGTTGTATTTGAACGGATAAAGCTTGTTGCAATATGGTTTTAACTTGAGCATTTATTGAGCTATTGTCAGCTTTAGCTAAATCTTGCAGGTATTCATACAATTCATCAGGTATTTCTAAATTGTGAAGGATAGCCATAAAGGAACCTCCGATCTTCGATTTACTGGCAATGGTAACACGAGGTTTAATGGCTCAAGAAGGGGGAAGAGAGAATGGCTAGCCATTCTTCCTCTATTGCCTCATACCTCCAGATCCAGTTATTGTCACAACCTCCGCAGCTTCAATGGTTGTTGATGATAAAAGTTTAAAATTGGAATACCAGGATTTTGACATTTTTCCGGATAAACTGCGCGAATATGAGGATTACAACGCTGCTGTAAATGGTTTACTACTATCTCCAGAACTGATGCGTCCACTAGGGGAAGAAGCTTTTAAGCGATCGCAAATTGCAGCAATGGAATTACGTCAATACAGTCAAGATTTTCGTGTCTCAACCAGAAATACCAAATGGCGACCTGTTGGTGATATATCAAATTTAGGTATCCCACCTGTTATTTTTAGGATTAGCAAAGCAATCGACAAACTTTGCTCAAGGTAAGCACTTTGTAACTTGTCAAGTTCTACGCCGTCTTTCAGATATTGCTTTTGTAGATACTTCCCTACCTCTTGTTATTTCTGAATCTGATGATAGCTCAAGACTTATTAACGAAGAGGAAAAGGATGATTGGAATGAATTTATCTCCCAACGCATCCAGAGGAAGGAAGAAAATTACGAGCAAAATATTCTAGATGAAAATGACTATAGGCAAAGTGTGACGTAAGAAAGATGTATTGCCATTCCCTTCATACAATCATAAACAAATTTCAAGCCTGCCTTTACAGCAAGCTTTGTTTCTGTAGCAGAAACAATTAAGAAGTTTACGCAATTTTTTACAACTTATTCATTCAACGGAGAGGGTGGGATTCGAACCCACGGTACCTTTCGGTACACTCGATTTCAAGTCGAGCGCATTCGACCACTCTGCCACCTCTCCAGGTAAGCTGTCAGCGATTAATCTTGAGCATGAAGCTTAGATAATGGCTGACCAATTACAGATTATACTATATCTTTACGCTGGTTGTACCATCGAGGTGGATTTTTGATAAAGAATTTCCTCGGATTTTATAGTGAAGTCGTTGCCAATCCATACGAGTGAAGCTTTTGCGACTTTTCCATCTTCTAGTTCCACAATTGAAAAATTACGCAGCTTGTCTTGAGGTTTTTCGATAATTCGCGGAACGCTGGCTGCATTTAGATAAATAATTCCTTCTGGACTTCTAAAAATACTTTTTCGCAATACTTTTGTATGTCGCAGGCTATGGTGCATATGTCCAAATGTCACCAAAGGAATATTTTTATTTGTGGTGATAGTTTGAGAAATTGCTTCCGCAAAATCTGGATCGCCGTAATCCCCACCGATGGGATGCCAATCTTTGCCGCAGGGATCTTCGGGTTTATCTCCCAGTCCAGCAGGTCCGTTATGACCGAGAAAAATAATCGTTTCATGAGCAGCACTGTTTACTGCTTCCATAATTCTGGCAGTTGATTCTTCAAGAGTTCCAACCCCAAATCTTTCTTTACATAAATCGGCAAATTTCCACTTCGGACCACCCCAAGTGAAAGGACGACTTCCCACCACGGTTAAGTTGAAATCGGGAAAATCAAACTTACCGAAACCAACATGGCGATCGCCCAAAAAATCAAGCTGTTGTTGCACCCAATCTTCTTTAGTGCGGTCGTAAGGACATTTTTTACGCCCCCATTCGGTAGCAGTGTACCAAGCATCGTGATTTCCCATTACAACTGCTTTGGGGATATCTAAAGAAGCTACTTTTCTTACAACTTCCACCGATTCATTACCAAAATCCCCGACGAACAGCACTAAATCAACGCCCAGATGCTTGAGTGCAATACCATCTTCGTTTTCCCACTGATCGTGAACATCTCCTACTACAGCGATTTTTACGATTTTCGAGTTTGTTCTCTGACTACTTGTCATGCCACTTTCCTTTCCATATGTTTCCAGGATAGGAAACTCAAACCGATTTTGGCACAATTTTTTTGAAGTCGTATTATCCCCCTAGTAATTTTGGTAAAAAGTACTATAATTATTTCAAGATTAAGAATTGTATCTTGCACATACGTATTATTTGATTGCCAAACCCTTTGAGTTTAAAAGCGACGAGGGGCAAGGTAAGCCTTTGTACAAAAATGCAAGATTTTGAATTAAAAAAAGATCATTTTACTAGATCCTACTGTGTTTACTACCGCACTGCGAAAACCAGAAACAACCCAACTGGGTGCATTACCGCTAGATTTATTTACAGCTATTGAAAATCTTAAAAAAGAACTCAATGCTGTGATCTTGGCACACTACTATCAAGAACCGGATATTCAAGATATTGCAGATTTTATTGGTGACTCGTTGCAGCTTTCTAGAGCAGCAGCCGATACAAATGCAGATGTTATTGTCTTTGCTGGCGTTCACTTCATGGCAGAAACGGCAAAGATTCTTAATCCAGATAAGTTAGTTTTATTACCAGATTTAGATGCTGGTTGTTCTTTAGCTGATAGTTGTCCGCCAAATGAATTTGCCGCATTTAAAGCCGCTCATCCAGAGCATTTGGTGATTTCTTACATCAACTGCACTGCGGAAATTAAGGCGATGAGCGATATTATCTGCACTAGTTCTAATGCCGTTAAAATTGTGCAGCAGATACCTAAAGAACAGCCGATTATTTTCGCACCAGATCGCAATCTAGGGCGGTACGTTATGGAGCAAACTGGGCGCGATTTACTATTGTGGCAAGGTAGCTGTATTGTTCACGAAACATTTTCTGAGAAGAAGATTGTACAGTTAAAAATTGTACATCCAGAAGCTGAGGTAATTGCTCACCCCGAATGTGAAACAACTGTATTGCAGCAGGCTGATTTTATTGGTTCGACGGCAGCTTTATTAAAGTATTGTCAGCAAAGTTCGAGTGATGAATTTATCGTTGCTACCGAACCGGGAATCATTCACCAAATGCAAAAACAAGCACCATTAAAAAAGTTTATTCCCGCACCTCCGACGAATAATTGTAATTGTAATGAGTGTCCGTTTATGCGGTTGAATACTTTGGAGAAGCTCTATTTGGCAATGAAGAATCGCGAGCCAGAAATTACGATGAGTGAGGAGATAAGAGTTAAGGCTTTGCGTCCGATGCAGCGGATGTTGGAGATGAGTGTTTAAGTAGATATCATTAGAGGCGTGGTTATTAAACTCGTCTCTATTTGTTTTAGTGAAGTGCGATAGGCCAAGCCGATGCCGAAGGCGTATCGCTAAATAGAAGACAGTATACGAATAAGATAACAAAAATCACTCAAGCTCAAGTTGAGAATCAATTAGATTCTTCAAACTATTAAGATATCTATTGTGGATACCAAAAGAATTTAGTTTTTCTCTAAAAGATAACCAATAAGGTTTTACAGAATTATCAATCTCTATAGACTTTTGAAATAAAAATTCAAAAGTACTAGCACAACCGTGTGAGTTATATATCTGGTCATTTTGAACGAATGCTTCTAGAACTTCTTTCCATTGTGCAAGACTAATAAAATCTGCTGCTTCATTTAATAGATTAGCGTTTGAAGCTGCATCTGCAAAAGAGGAAGATAATTTAAATTTTTTGACTATTTTTGAAGTATTGTCTTTAAGCAAGGGTCTAAATCTTTTTTCAAATAGTTCATCATGGTATTTAGATTCAATATCGATTAAATCATCAAATGAGGCTTTTTCAAATAACTGAATAACAGATTCATCTAACATCTTGATTACATCGCCTTGTCTTTTGCGAGATAAGTACCGTGTATAATTGCCACGATTTTCAAGTAATTCATCGAGATTAATATTATTAAGAATAAGCTTCAAGCGTTTTTCTAAGCTTTTATATAACAATTCTTCATCTCGCTGAATGTTCAAAAAGCCTTCTAGTAAATCTTCTAAAGATACCTCTTTTATCTTCTCAATCAAGTAAGGCTCGATTTTATCATTTAATAAACAACTTTCTTCTGACCTCATTAAAAGCAATTCATCAAAATTTGCTTGTGGAATAGCTGTTTCTAATAAAGGTTCTATTGTTTCATTTATTAAATAAAATTGTGATTGATTTTTATAGTATTTTTTGACTATGAGTAATTTATTTAAAGGAAGTTGAAGCTTAGTTTTTACAGCTTCTTTTAAAAAGAATATACGATTAGCGATTAGTAATATATCTAAATGTTCATCAGAGGCTGATTGACCGTACCATTCTTTTTCAAATAGTTTCAGTTTTTTAATGAAAGCTACTCCTTTTATTTGACATGATTCGGTAAGATAATCCCAAATATTAATTTTTCCGAGATAAATAATTACTTTATCCCAATTGTCATCAACAACCTTGTTGAGAATAATATCAGATAATTTCTCATTTAATATTTCTCTTGTTTTTTCACGATACATATTTGAGATCGCATGAATTGCAGAGAATTGACGCGCTCTTTCGTCTTCAGGAAGATTTTCTGTCAATAAACTGACTGTTAATCCGAGAACAACATCTTTAATTAAAGTTAAACGAGCACGGGCTAACGGACTTTTTTGAAAATACTTTATCGCTAATTCTGAGTCAGTTGGAAAATACTCGGATTTAATATCTTGAAAAATTCTCTCCCGAGCTGCGCGACCTTGAACTGGTGGTCTTTCTAAAAGATTAGTAACAGCACTTCTTAAGTGATAGCGTGCTAATTCTGCTGTTGCTTCAAATGGTTCTTCTAAAGATGTCATCGAGGGATGAGCGCATCGGCTTCTATCTTCAAATAATCTTTCAATATCTGACATCTCAACATTTGAGATTAATTCAAACGGTTGGAGCGCTTTTTTGGGTATATCTGACTCAAATTGCCAAAGTTCTCTTACTTTTTTTTCTGAACTCAGCTTCTCAAATTTTTCTAATAGCTGTGAAGCTTCTTTATCTCCTAAAAGCTGTAATTCTCTTAATTTGTGAAGAAAATCGAATACAACCGCATTCCACGTCGCGACTATACAAGAGCGATATGCTCCAGCTTTATAACAAGCAACTGCCTCTTTAATAAATTGTTTGGCTTGCTTATCCCTACAACGTACTACCAGTTCATCTAAATCGATGAAAGCTTCATACATACTAAGTGGTTTAACATACAAATTTTTATGTATATTAGCGTAAACGCAACTCTAATACAGTAGAAGCTTGTCACAATATTACAAAAATGAAGCCAATAAACACATATCTACCTTTTACAAGCAACAAACTCAATATTAGTCGCAGTATATTTCAAAAGAGTATTTTCGGTTAACCATTGGTCTATTAATTCAAAAGTATGATAATGAGTATAGGAAATACTATTTTTAGGGAAAAATTGCCGATGCCAAATATCTAAGAGTTGGAACTTGCTTTGTTTAAGAAGCTCTTTCACCATTTTTTTACTATACAATCGGTCATGATAAAAGTCTCCCCGAAGATGGGCTAGACGCTGAGTCCATGAAAAGTGGTAGGGAAGAAAGAAACAAAATATTAGCCCCGATGGTTTTAATATTCGATAAATTTCCTGAAGTGATTCAAGATGATTTGATACGTGTTCGAGTACTCCAAAACTCAAGACAATATCGAAGCTTGTATCTTTAAAAGGAAGTATATAAGGATGTTCTAAAGGAACAACATTTATAAATGCTTTTTCAATAATAGGTGTATTTTGACCAAAACTTGAATCATCTGTACCACGCACGTCACAGGCTGTAATATCCGCACCAATTTCCCGCATCAGATAAGAAATATGTCCTTTTCCACATCCCCAGTCAAGTATTTCAAATTCAATCAACCTTTTATTAAACCAATACTCAGAAAACGCTTTTACATAGTTTATTAGGTAAAGGTAAATATTTTGACAAGCAGGATTGCTTAAAAAATTATGACTCTCTACATTTAGAGTTAAATCTAATATCTGTTTATTCAAAGGTTGGGGTTTTTGAAAATGGCTGCGTCTTAGAGCAACAAAAGTTTTGTCGTTCATAATGAAATTTCCGCTTCACTTAAGAAAATATAAATGACGCATTAGTACATCTAACCTAAAACTAATTTTTATTAGCTTTTTCCTTTGCTAAATCGCTATATTCTTTGTATAGTTGAATTCTTGATTGTGCTTCTTTGAAGCGACTATGACTAGATGGAACTTCAGCCATTAGATTGGATG